>NZ_CP043449.1:0-4800000 GCF_003286435.2 Mucilaginibacter metallidurans | reverse complement strand
GAAAGTTAATATCAACCATTTTATCATAGGTGGTTAATTTTTCATCAATCCCGCTTATTTTACGGAGTAGCGAAACTAAAGCTATTAATTCATTTTTTGGCTGGTCATTTACTTTTTCCAGTTGGGCATAGGCTCGCCATATATTCAATGGCGCTAATAGCGGTTTGCTAACCTTTATTGTCTCAGCTAAATCTCTGATCATTTTATAGGTTAGCGTTCGCCTTTGATAAGGCTGTCCGTAAAATAATTGCAGAGCAGTTATTTCGGTTTTATTATCTGCTATCCATGTTTTGAAATCCTGCACCAGGCCTTCGGCAATGGCGGTATTGTCTTTTACCCAACCTATATTTAATAGCTCGTCGGGATTAATGTGGTCAATAACCTGGTCGTATTGTTTCCGGATATCAATTATATAGTTACGGAGTTCAAAACTGTTAAATACCTGTGTGGCTTGTTCGATCAATGCGTTATGCTGTATGTTAAAAGCCGCCTCTTTATCGGCAGGAGCAGCGCCGGGCATTTGCCTGTCAATTTCGCGACGTATATTATCTAATGTGTCGGCATCATGCGCATTAAGCAATTGTTTAACTACGTGAGTAATAGTTTGGCCTTCTGCTTTTTCGGCGAAAGCAGTTTTTTCTTTTTCGTTAATCAGTTTATCCAAACGGATGAGGCGGTTAGCCAGCGTGGTCAACATATCCTCGTCGGTATTGCCCATGTGTACACTTTCAATCACTTCTTTAAGTGATAAACCCGGCTTTTTCTCCAAAGGGCGGCTATCGGTTTTTTGGCTTTTTTCAACGCCAATGGCATCTATAATTACAAAGTGATCTTTAGTGAATTTGGCTGCCGGTGTACCGGTTAATTTTAATTCTTCAATACTACAGGTACGTGTACCACGACCTTTCATCTGCTCGTAATAGCTTTTGCTTTTTACATCGCGCATAAACAGTAAAACTTCCAGCGGGCGAATGTCGGTACCGGTTGCAATCATATCAACAGTAACGGCTACCCGTGGATAATAACTGTTGCGGAATTGCTGCAAAATGCTTTTCGGATCTTCCTCGCTCCGGTAGGTTATTTTTTTGCAAAACTTATTTTCCTCGGCAAACTCCTCGCGTACTATATTGATAATATCATCGGCATGGCTATCACTTTTGGCAAATATGAGCATTTTGGGTACCTCGAAGCTTTCGGGTATAGTTGCAGTAGCCGGGGTAATTCTGTCGGGAAACATCACCGGCAATTGTTCTTTTACTGCTTTAATAATTAACCTAAGCTGGTTCGGGTTCACTACCTTATCGTCCAGCTGTTTGGCGCTATACTCTACATCCTCATCAAGTGTATTCCAAAATTGTTTGCGGGTAAGCTTTTCGCGCCTGCCAATATATTCGCCAAGTTCAATTTTTGAGCCCTGCTGCGTAATTTTGGTTACAATTTCAAATACATTGTATGGCACCAGTACACCATCTTCCACTGCTTTTTGATACCCATAATCGCAAACCAGGTTTTGGTTAAAATAGCCAAAGGTGCGGTTATCGGGTGTAGCAGTTAAACCTATTTGAAAAGCATCAAAGTAATCCAACACCTGTTTCCAAAGGTTATAAATACTGCGGTGGCATTCGTCAATAACTACAAAATCAAAAAACTCCATCGGCGTTTTCTGATTGTAAACCACAGGTAATGGTTCTTTAGTAACCCATTTTTTTTCATTGGGGTTTTGTTCTTCGTCGCGCTCATCCAGTTCGCTTCCTTTTAAAATGGAGTATAGGCGCTGTATGGTACTGATGTAAACCTGGCTATCGTTGGGGATAAACGAACTGCTTAAGCGGGTAACACCGTACAACTCGGGAAATAAACGGTTATCGTCCTGTGGTTGGTAACGCTTAAATTCTTGCTCGGCCTGTTCGCCAAGGTTTTTGGTATCAACCAAAAATAAAATCCTTTTGGCTTTAGCATATTTTAGCAGCCGGTAAATAAATGATATCGCCGTAAATGTTTTACCCGAACCCGTTGCCATTTGTATCAGTGCCCTGGGGCGGTTTTCTTTAAATGATTTTTCAACCCCGGTAATGGCAGTTACCTGGCAATCGCGCAGGCCATCAGTTTCCAAAGTCGGCGTATCATGTAAACGGCTGCGCAATGTGCGGCCTTCTTTTATCCATTGCTGAAAAGTTTCGGGACGGTGAAATGTAAACACGGGCCTCGACCGGGGTTTCGGATCACGATAATCGGTAAAGCGGGTTAGTTCGCCTGTGCTTTCGTAAACAAAAGGCAGGGGATCATTATTAAGGTATTTAAGTTTGGCCTGGGCGTATTCGGCAGATTGCTCTTCTGCAACAATCAGTTTGTAGCCTTCGTCTTCGCGTTTGGCTTCAATAACGCCAACTGGTTTTTTATCTACAAATAATATATAATCGGCAGGGCCGGTTTCTGTTTGGTATTCCCTTATGGCTACGCCAATGCCTGCACTAATATTGCTTTGTTTTTTACCCTGCACTATCCAGCCGCAAGCTTCCAATTGCTTATCAATATGATCGCGGGCTATCTGTTCAGGGTTTTGGTTCATCAGCTAAATTAGGATTTATAAATATAGTATCATTTTTATAAATAGCTATATTGAAAATAATACAGCCCTGCGCCTCCGCCCGCGTTAGGGATTGCAGTGGAAAACCCACAGCCTTGCGCAGGCCTTCGCGCACAGGGGCAAGGCGAGGATTTGCAGCGTAAAGCCCGGGCCGCAGGCAACGCCATTATTTTGATTTCGGAATTGGGATTTTCGATTTCGGATTTCAAGGCATTAAGAAACGGCTGTTATGCCGGGGGATTAAATCCGGGGCTTCTGAAGGAGAATGACAAATCCACCACGTCATTGCTGAGTTACGAAGCAATCCCCAGCAGGCAGATAAAAGACTTTATTCTATAAACTTACCTTGTCGCGCTCCTGGCCGCGCGGGGCCAGTTAATTTGTCGCCACAAAAGTAACCAAAAAGGCTTGCAGCAGAGAGGCTTCTTTGCGCACAACCTGGCCCCACAGCCATCGGCGCGGCCTTCACCCTGCAAAACGAGCAGAACCACGGGCTGCAATTATTTTGCCCCGATTCGCACGCAATGCCTCCGCTTCTGCAAAAACTTGCTATGCCCCTGCAGCCGCACCGCCCGGCATCGTTCTGCTCGTTTTCACCCGAAGCTGATCTGCTGCGAAAAACCACCTTTTTTATCTTGTCATGGGTAGCGTTTAAATCCGGCGGCCTCTGAAGGTAGTATGACATCTCTCCTTAGTCATGCCGAACTTGTTTCGGCACCTCCAAGAAAAGTGGCAAATTTGATTAGCATGGTTGCTTAGCGAGTGGGGTGCTGAAACAAGTTCAGCATGACCTTAATTTTATTATGTCATGCTGAGTGTTTAAATCCGGCGGCCTCTGAAGGTAGTATGACATCTCTCCTTAGTCATGCCGAACTTGTTTCGGCACCTCACAAGAAAAGTGGCAAATTTGATTAGCATAGTTGCTTAGCGAGTGGGGTGCTGAAACAAGTTCAGCATGACCTTAATTTTATTATGTCATGCTGAGTGTTTAAATCCGGTGGCCTCTGAAGGTAGTATGACATCTCTCCTTAGTCATGCCGAACTTGTTTCGGCACCTCACAAGAAAAGTGGCAAATTTGATTAGCATGGTTGCTTAGCGAGTGGGGTGCTGAAACAAGTTCAGCATGACCTTAATTTTATTATGTCATGCTGAGTGTTTAAATCCGGCGGCCTCTGAAGGTAGTAAGACATCTCTCCTTAGTCATGCCGAACTTGTTTCGGCACCTCCCAAGAAAAGTGGCAAATTTGATTAGCATGGTTGCTTAGCGAGTGGGGTGCTGAAACAAGTTCAGCATGACCTTAATTTTATTATGTCATGCTGAGTGTTTAAATCCGGCGGCCTCTGAAGGTAGTATGACATCTCTCCTTAGTCATTCCGAACTTGTTTCGGCACCTCACAAGAAAAGTGGCAAATTTGATTAGCATGTTGCTTAGCGAGTGGGGTGCTGAAACAAGTTACCCATGACAAGTTTATAAAATGACGTCATCCCGAACTTGTTTCGGGAACCCACAGGACAAGCCGCATGAAGTATACTTAGCATGTGAGGTGCTGAAACAAGTTCAGCATGACGGATGGCGGAGATGTCATTTCACCTTCAGAATCCGCTCCGGATTAAATTTACTTAGCATGACCTTAATTTTATTATTTCATGGTGAGGCAGGCCTCTGCGCGCGACCCTTCGACAGGCTCAGGGTGACAGGCCGCTATCACTGCAACTGCTGCTGCCACTGCTACTAAAAAACTAACTGCAAACTGCCCACCAAAAACTGCCAACTGATTATTGCAACGTTACCACCTTGTACAAAATCCAGCCGTCGGTTTCGTAGGCGCGTTTGTAGTTTACACCGCTGTTGAGGCGGCGGATTTCGGGGATGTACCTGTCGCTGAGCTGGGTGTAGCCGGTGAATGGATTTTTTGGGGTGGCTATCAGGATATAGTCGTCGTATTTGTAAGGGGTTTCAATGGCCGACAGGAACGAGTTGAGCTGGTAGGGCAGGGTTAGCTTTTTGATGTTGTTGGTAAAGGCCACAATGGGGTATGATACGGCATCGTCCATGAGGATGTGCGTACCATCGGGCAGGCTGTTGATGTAGGCTGCTATTTCTTTGCTTTCGTTTTGATCGGTATTGGGTTCCAGCCGGCTAAGGGTGGTGATGAAGCGGCGCTCGTCGGTAATGAGCGAGTTGGTTAAAAAGGTGTAGCCAGTATATAGCTGCAGTACAATTACAAAGGCCAGGCCCAGTTTAACGGCCAGTTTATTTTTGATGGTATGTACCTTAAATATAATACACAGCAGCGCCACAAATAAAAATATAAGGTAGTACTGGTAGGTGAGGAAAAGCTTATCATACTTAATGTGCAAAAACTCCACAAAGGCAAACAGGGTGAGCACGGTTAGCACATGATAAGTGCTTTCGCGCAGCAGGTACAGGCCAAACAATATCAGCGGACAAAAATAAATCACCCTTAATGATACCAGGATGCTGAGCTCAGGCAGCTGGTAGTTTACGGCGGTAGCGGCAGTGTCGTAATTCAGCTTGTCGACCAGTACGTTCCAGGTGGCCAGGGGGCTTTCCATAAAGTAGTTATAGTCGCTGGCGTGGGTTTGGTTAAGCAGTTTATAGCAAACGAGGGATACCACGGGCAGGATGAACAGGATCACGTAAATGGCAAAAGTTTTATTAATAAGCTTACGCCTTAACGACGGACTGTTAAAGCTCATGAACAGCCTGAAAATGGATTCCTTTTCGCCCAGGTTAAGGCTGGCCAGCGTTATGGACAGCACCAGCGGTATAAAGAACAGCGTAAGCCAGATGAAGCGGTAATCGCAAAAAATGAGCATTACCAAACACATACTGGCTATGGATACGTGGAACGTGGTGTTTGAGCGGTAAAACTTAAGCAGGTTAAGGAAAAACAGGTACACGAAGATCACTACCAGGTAAATGGCTTTGCCCGAGCAGGCCATGTAAATGATGCCGGGGTGCAGCAGGAACAGGATGGCTACCATGATGAGGTAAAAATCATCCTTCACCCTGATAACAAACGAGCGCGAAATAAGATAGAAGAAGCCAGCCGTACCCAGCGCTGATGCGATGACCGGGGCGAGGTAACCGTTTATAGTTGAAAATATAAAGGTGGAGTAAAAGGGCAGCAGCGGGGCGGTTAAGCCCATTACCTTAAGGCGGTTGCCCAGCCCCTCAAACACGATCTTTGTTTTTTCGACATAAAAAAGGCTTTCCTGGTTATAATAGCCTAAGTGGTTAAGGTATACGCCGATAACCAGGTACCAGGCTGCCAGCACCAGGGTAAATATAAACAGGTATGTACTTTTGGCAATTTTCATTTAATAACGTTTGTGGGGTTATTAACCTTACTTAAACCGTGGTTGGTTTTTTCCCAGTAAAACGGATTGGTGATGAGCTGGTACAGGCCCATATAAGCTGCTACCGAGTGCATGAGCCAGTAAACCGGGTTGGCCATGGCAAACAAAATGAGCTCGAAATAGCGGCGTTTAAACACGGCCATCATATTGATATAGATCATGAGAATATTACCCACCATGAGGTTAAATATCGACATGAACAGCACCCAGTCCGGAAACAAATTGCGGATGGTTGAAAAATCAAATATGAGGTAACAGATAAAGATGATGAGCAGCACCGGGTAAATTAAAAAGGTGGCTGATGTGGCGCCGATGAAAAAGTTAAAACCCAGGAAGCCGCGAAAGCCTATTTTACGGATGAGGGCCGGCGGGTTGCGCATGTGCACCAGGTAGGTTTGCATGTAGCCCTTGATCCAGCGCGAGCGCTGGCGGATCCAGTTCCAGAAGTTGTTGTTGGCTTCCTCATACGTGGTGGAGTTTACTATAGCCACCTTATAGCCTTTGGCATAGGCGCGTACGCCAAGGTCGGCATCTTCGGTTACGTTAAAGGGGTCCCAGGCGCCAAGCTCAATCAGCGCGTCCATTTTAAAGTGGTTGCTGGTGCCGCCAAGCGGGATGGGGATATCCAGCGTATCCAAACCGGGCAGCATATAATCAAACCAGTACGAATACTCGAGGGTGAACATCCGGGTAAGGAAGTTTTCGTTGCGGTTAAAGTAATTGAGCGCGCTTTGAATGCAGATATAATTTTCGGGCAGCTTATGAAACAGGGCCACCACTTTTTTAAGCTGATCGGTATCGGGGATGTCCTCGGCATCATAAATGGTGAGGTATTGTCCCCTCGAAAAATGCAGACCGTAGTTACAGGCCTTGGGCTTGGTTTTAGGCATGTGGAAAGGCACCACAATAACTTCAAACACGGAGGGGAAATCGAGGTTTTTTACGGCGTTTAATGTTTTATCATCATCTTCTTCAATAAGCAGTTTGATATCCAGCTGCTGGCGCGGATAGTCGAGGCTTTGCAGGTTCCAGATGAGTTTTTTGATCAGCTTATCTTCCTTGTAAACGGGTAGCAGGATGGTATAAACCGGCAGCTCCTCGTTTACGATAGTGCGCAGGTCGTCTTTGGTGACAGCCTGGTGCAGCTCAAACCGGGAGCCTACCAGTGCCAAAAACAGTTTGAAGATGATAGCTATCAGGAAAAACGAACTGATGATTAAGTTAATGGTGATGGATACGTTTTTAAAGTTGAGGAACAGGCCGATGGCGGTAATGCCCCACAAGGCAAAAATGAAAACAAGCTGCGATGTGGTGAACGTTGTTGAGGCCGAGCTTTTTGGGTCGCGCTTAAGGAGCTCAAAAACAGATGCCTTCACATATTTTTGCCCGGTAAGCTTGTGGCTTAGCCAGGTGATCTCCAGATCGGATGCTACGATGATTTCGGGTTCCAGGTCATAGGTAAACCTTACAAAATCAAGGAAAAGTTCATTGCCGGGGTCGGCCATAACGGTAACCACCTTATTGTTTTCGATGCGAAGGGGGAGGCCCAGCTGGTCGTTGGCAAATTTAAGGTCAACCTGGTCGAGGATCTTTTGGTCGAAGGCTTCCTGGCGGATTTCGGCAAAGTGGTAGCCCGCGTTGCCCAAGGCGCGTTCATAGTTTTTGCGGGAAACATAGCCGAAGTTAAGGGCTATTTTGAGGTATGACATACCCGATCTTTCCGAAAAAGCATGGATCTTTTCCTGGTCGGCCGGCGAAATAAATCCGTGGGCAACCAAAATTTCAGGAACAGAAATACTCAATGTATCCATATATAAAAGCTGAAAGCAGAATGCATAAAGCCTAAAGCGGCATCCTGATTATTAATATCATTTAATTGCTTGGTGTGAAATTAATTAAATGACCCTATATAAATATCAGTTATCAAACCGGGGATAAGCCGGTTTGATAACTGATATGTGATGTATTTTGACACGCGATGTGCAGCGGCATTAATCGTTAAACAGATCCTGCGATTTTTGAACTTTTGACCGCACATACAGGAACGAAAGCAGGATCAGGATCAGGATGCCCAGCAAAATGTACAGGTTATAGCTGTCCCAGAAACGGGTAAGGCCGCTCTTGGTATCGATGTATTCCAGGTTTTCGCTGGATTTGTTGATGTTGAACAGGTACTTGTTGGAGTTAACATCCGAGATACAAACATTGCTCGACAGGGTTGAAAGCTGCTCGGTAATGGATTTGGATACCGCCAGGAAAGCTTCGGAAACATGTGTGCCGGTAGCGGTAAGCACCAGGGTAGCATTGTTGCTTACGCCGTAAAAGATTTGCGCCAGGCCGTTTGATACCGTATCCGAAAGCGAGTAAACCGGGCTATTATTATCGGTGTTGTACAGCCTGAAGTTCCTGTCAAACTGGATAGGGGCATCGCGGAACTCCTTAAGTACTTTATCATCTTTTGATAGCAGGGCTATGATATTGTATTGCTTCAGATCAGTTGGCTTCAAATCTTTCGAGTAAACAAACTCGGGGAAGTTATTGGCGTTGATGTTATTGTTAAGCTCATAAATGATCTCGCCCATAGCACCGGCGGCATATTTGGCGTATTCCTCGCTTACTACAATTTTGGTAGTGCCGTTGTTAAAAGCCTCGGGATATTGGTAAAAACTCAGGTCGCTGGTGATGAAGGGGTTTTTTGATTCGAGGTATGATTTGTCAACATCAACTTCGGCAAAAAAGTTGGTGAAACTGTTTTTACAGTTGCCGTTGGTTGGGTAAAACCTGAATTCGGCCTCCAGCGTGTTGTATTTATGGTGCTGATAACGGTTAATGGTGATAGAGCTGTTCAGCTTGCCCGATGCATCCAGCTTTTCGCTGCTGATGAGCAAACCGTTAAGGTATATGTTGAAGAAACCACGGTCGCCGGGGGCAAGGCCGCTGTAATTGGCAACAAAACGGATCTCCACTTCTTTAGGGGTGAAGCTGAAATCACTGTTTTTAAAGCTGTAAGCGCTCTTTAATGATCCAATGCCCGACAGGAAGTCGCTCACGCCGCCAATCTGTTTTAAGGATAGCTTTGAACGGTTTTCGTCGATAGTTTTAAAGAAAGTGTTCTCGGCCTTATTGATCAGCAGGTAATCGCCATAGGTTGAGTTCAAGATGTTCATGTTACCCAGGGCGGTAATGGCCTTTTCATAACCTGTATCATCGCCGCCGGTAACAAACAGCACCTCTTTAGGCGATTGCTCCTGTGTTACGGTTTTAACCGGCACCAACCGGCCTTTTACATCAACCATGTGCACAATGGTATCAGTAAGCAGGCTTACTGATTTATGCAGGTAGAATAAACCCTGTGTATTTTGCGGGGTAACTTTTACCAATGCGCGCGCATCGGCAGGTAATTTATCAATGGCGCCTACCCTGATGTAGTTACGAACGCTATCGGGCAGTTTGCTTTCTTCGTAAACGGCTATTTCACGTGTTTGGGTCTTTTTTAACCTTGAATAGGCCCATGCTACGGCCTTAAGGTCATGCAGGCTTGGGTTTGACGGGTAAACGATAGCTTTTTTGGAGTCGAAGCAGTTGCTGATATTTACGTTATCAAAAAAGTTTTTATTGCTTTTAACCAGCGACAGGTATGAGTAGTTTTTGATCTTTAACCACATAGCCGGGTTATCCAGGTCTTTACACTGATCGTCGGTAATGGTGAGCAGGGTTTTGATCTGGATCTTGAGGAACTTATCGGGGCTCAGATCGGCACGGCTCAGGTTAAGGATGATTTTCTGGATAGAATCGGGGCCCAGGTGGCCGCTGTATGCCGGTTTGTTATTAATAACCAGGTTAATGTACGAATGCGATTTTATCAATGCCTGCGACGGTTCAAAAAATAAAACCAGTTTACTGCCATTCATTTCAATCAAAGGGGTGACCTTGAAGTAAAATGAAATAGCGCCGCTCATGCCGTATACCACCTCATCGTCATGGCCGTAGGCTTTAAAGGATGCAATGCTGTTGCCCTGGGCCTGCGAAGCCGTGTTGAATAATAGGATAAAGGCTAATAAGGTAAAAAACTTATTCATTGATATCAATATTAATTTATTACGTAAAATTCTACTCTGAAATAATTACCGTTGTCATCACTGCGGTAGCTGAGCTCGCCGCCCATTTCCTGGGTCATCAGCTTGGCAATTGATAAGCCCAAACCCAGGCGGCTTTCGGTAACGCCCGATGTATCGTTAAGGGTTTTAAGCTTGTTGAACATCATGTCCAGCTCCTGCTGGCCTATGGCTATACCTTCGTCAATGATCTCGAAAACAAAACGCTGGCGCTGCAGGCTGGTTACTACCTTAATGCTGTTATTGGTTTGCGAAAATTTAATGGCGTTTGATAGCAGGTTTTGAAACACCTGGCCGGCAAATACTTTGTCGAGCCGTACGTTGAGGGGCAGCTTCAGGATATTATCAACCAGGTGGATGTTTTTCATCAGGGCAGTTTCGTACAGACCTTTAAAAACATGCATTACTTCAACGTTGATGTCAAAGATCTCCATGTTGAATTTCATATCCGGCGATTCGATCTCCTTAACATCCATCAGCTTGTTGAGCATATACTGCATCTTATCAGCCGATTCGGCGATGTAGCCCACAAATTCTTTCTGGTCGGTGCTCAGCCTAAAATCCTCTTCCCTGATCATGTTGTTGCTCATTATAATAGAGCCGATGAGGTTTTTAAGGTCGTGCCCGGCAATATTGATAAAGCTGTTCTTCTGGCTGTCGAGCTTACGGAGCTGCTCATACTGATGGTCGATGAGGTTATTTTTTTCGTTGATATCCTTGTTTTGCTGTTTAAGCTGTTCGTTTGATTTTTCGATCATGATCTGCGCACGTACTTCACGCTGGATCACCTTGTAGCGCGCCCCGGGTATTAAGCAGGAGATGCCCGAGATGATAAAAAAGATCTGCCCGCCGTTACTTAATACCAGGTCGAGGTTGTATTCGCTTAACAGGTTAAAGAAAATGGCCAGTAACAATAGCGCCATTAAGGTTTGTATGATGGAGTTTAAGGGCTCCCAAAAAACCTGCAGGTTAAAAAACAGCAGGGTGGTAGCAAACAGCATAAAGTAAATGGTCAGGAACTGAATGTTTACCAGGTTACATAATATAGCTGCCGTTACCGAAAGCATAAAGAAACTGATGTGCAATAATATGCGGTAACTAAATTGTTTATGCTGAAAATAGCTGAACAGGCCGTATATAATAAGGATAGTTATAATGCGGATAATAAAAAACTGCAGCCAGTAGTTTGTAGCGTAAATAAAATCAACAATACTAAAAAGAGGGTACAGGAATATAATTGTCCAGATTATATTATTGGTTTGGTACCATGCTTTTTTGGAGGTCTCTCTAATTAATTCTTCGTTGGTAATTTGAACAAACATTATTTGTTATCTTGAATTGTAATTAAAAATTAAGGCCGCTGTTTAAATTAACTCTGTTTAATATTGATAGACGAAAAATATTCGTTATACGATAATTTAAACAGGTTTGTTGTTACTGTTGCCAACAGTAATAATTGCCGTTGCAAAAAGCCGTCCAATTCCCCGGCAAGTTCGGGAAGTTGCTTTTAAACCATGCTAAAGTTTAAGCAAGGGCGTCAGTATTTTATGGCTTGCACAAATCCGAAACGAAAGCTCAGCGGCCCAAAGGCCATTAAAAAAATCCGATTTTATGCTGCTTAACAGCTGGGCTTCAAAAGCATCAGGCTGCCCGTGACTTTTACTTCTTTTGGCCCTGCAACTACTGCACAACTCTTTACCTATATTGATAAAGTTGTTGAGCAATGCAATACTTACGGATTTAGGGTAGTTATAGATTATCATTGGACGCTTAAATGATAATAATTCCCTTTCAGAAACATCCCAATAATTGATTCGTGGCTAAAAATAGCCAAAAGGTACAAAAACGCAAGCCACGACAATTTTTTTTGAGATCTACAACGAGCTGCCCCATATCAACCCCAAAGTGTGGAAGTATGCTGCTTATAATATTGTAACTGCCATCCGTAGAATTGATAAACAACAAACCCTGATTGTAAGTGCATCAAACTATATACCACCATCTATGAGCTAAGCAGGTTGGTAAGGCTAACCGATGACCATATCATCTGCACTTTTCACTTTTACGAACCTTTCTTTTTTATTTACCAGGGTGCAAGCAAGGTAGGCGATCAGGTTTCAACCACCGGGGTATCATTTCCATACAATGCGGAAAATTTTCCTGCACTTAATCCAAAAGCAAAAAACACCTCCGGCGAAAGCAATACCCTATGTGCTCCTGCGATGGCAACGATCAATCCATAAATGATAACTACCGCCGCGGGTATATCAGGGCAGTACACAAGGCTTTAAAAGAGCTTGATATTCCTGGCATACGTTGGGATTATAACAGTAGTTTTTCAATGTTTAACGGCAGGCCGGTTACGAGAAAATTATCCTTGTGTATGAAAGACGCAATTAGCGCCGTACAGTGAAATTTTAAACATTAATGTTACAATTTTATTACCTTTGCTCACTAATATACAGTTATGAGATTTTTTGAAGAAAAGCGCAGAGAAGTAATGGTGCATATCGAAAAGTTCATGTTAGAAAAGATACATGAATACCTGAAACCGATTGATACCATCTGGCAGCCGTCTGATTTTTTGCCCGATTCTTCAAGGGACTCGTTCTTTACTGAAATTAAGGAATTGCAGGAAAGCGCCGCGGGCCTTTCATATGATCTGATTGCTGTTTTAATTGGCGATACTATTACCGAAGAGGCTTTGCCTACTTACGAATCATGGCTTACCATGGTTGAAGGCGTATCTGACAATGAAGAAGGCGGCTGGATGAAATGGACCCGCCACTGGACCGGTGAAGAAAACCGCCATGGCGACCTGCTTAACAAATACCTGTACCTGTCTGGTCGTGTGGATATGCGCATGATGGAGATCTCTACCCAATACCTCATCTCTGATGGTTTTGACATAGGTACCGGTCATGATCCTTACCGTAACTTTATATATACCTCTTTCCAGGAGTTGGCAACCAATGTTTCGCACCGCCGTGTAGCATCACAGGCCAAAAAATACGGCGATCCGCTGCTTTCAAAAATGTGTGGTGTTATCGCATCTGATGAAGCCCGCCATGCTAAAGCTTACAAATACTTTATCGAAAAAATATTTGAGGTAGATCCAAGTGAGGCTATGGTAGCTTTTGAGGATATGATGCGTAAAAAGATTGTAATGCCTGCCCACTTCCTGCGTGAGGTTGGTTTAAAGGTTGGTCAAACTTTTGGCCACTTTACCGATGCCGCACAGCGTTTGGGTATTTATACCGCTATCGACTATGTGGATATCCTGAAAGAGCTTTTGACCGACTGGCATATCGAAAGTATCACAGGTTTGGACGAAGCCGGTGAAAAGGCACGCGATTACGTGGTAAACCTTCCGGCCCGCTTACTGCGTGTAGCCGAGCGCATGAAAAACCCAATGCTCGAGTATAAGTTTACCTGGATTAACGGTTGATTTTAGCTTAAAGCGGAAAGCCGAAGGCTTAAAGCTTTGCTTTGCAATCGGTTTGATAAGCTTCTTTTTTACTTTTCTGGCGCAAGTCTTGTGTGGCTGGCATGAGGGTTGATGACTTGCCCTTTCCGATAAAGCACAAGTCTCCCATTACACATTTCTCCGCTCAAGACTTGCGCTAAGGGAGATTTTTCATTGCTTTTAGCCTTAAGCTTTTAGCTTTAAGCATTCTGCTTTTAGCTTTCTTCCCGTTCTATTTTATACCCCGGTTTTTTATATCCATCGGCAACATAGTTTTCCGGGATCTGGATATGGCTTCCATCGCGCACAGCGGTAAAGTGCGGCGACATGATCTCCATGCCTGCTTCATTAAATTTATCCTGTATGTTTTGATACAATACCGAATAGATCATGGCCATTTTGCCGGGCTGATCTGTATAGGCGTTTATCTGGTAACTCACATTAAAATCATTCAAAGCGGTTTGCAGTACAAACGGTTTTGGATTGGCAAGGATCCCCTCTGTTGCTTCGGCCGCACTGATGAGCAGATTGTGGATGGTTTCCCAGGGGGCATCGTAGCCTATAGTAACACTGGTATTCAGTATCAAACCCAATGTTTTTGACGATGAAGTATAGTTAACCGTAGCACCGCTTAAAATGGTAGCGTTGGGCACGGTTACGTCTTCGTTTTTAATGGTGCGCACGCGGGTAACCAGCAGGTTTTTTTCAATTACATCGCCCATAATTTCGCCAACTTTTATGCGGTCGCCAATTTTAAAGGGGCGCATATAGGTAAGCACAATACCCGATACCATATTGGCAATAGCCGACGAGGAACCTAAAGAAAACAGCACACCTATAAACACTGTAACCCCCTGGAACACTTTAGACTGCGACCCCGGCAAATATGGAAATATCACCACAAACATAAACGCGTACATCAGTACCCGGATGATATTGTAAGTTGGGATAGCCCATTCAGGGTAAAAGCCCTTTAAAGCGATGGCGCCGTTTGCTATTTCGGTAGCTATAAATTTTACCAGTTTTACAATGTAGCGGGTAACCAAATAAATAACCGTTATGGTAAGCAGGTTGGGTATAAAGTGAACAATGGCCAGCAGGATACTTTTCAAGGGGTTAACCACAAAACCGATTAACTGTGTGGCAATAGGCTGCGAGGAAGGGAAAATATAAAACAACACGGGTAAAGCCAGGTAAACCAGCAGCAGGATAACGAGCAGCCGGCCAATATTTACAAGTCCGCTGATAAAAGGAAGCAGGCGTGAGGCGTAAGCCACGGGCGCCCCTTTGGCTGCCAGCTTTTCAACACGGCGCTCCCAACCAAGTATAATCTTTAATTTTATCCACCTGAAGCCCTTGTTAACAATCCAGATCAGTAAAATCAGTAAAATAACAACCGCCACGGCTTCGAGCACGTTGGTGATTAGTTGTTTAGGGCTGTTGCTTTCAAAAACATTGCCCAGTTTGTTTTTTAGTATGGATAAGTAGCTTGCTGCCAGCTGCGGTCGGTTCAGTTCGGAGTAAGAGGCATCGGTATTATTAACTCCCATGATCATCTGGCCGTTGTAGGTTATTACCGATACAGACGTATCGTTTTTAAGTGTTAACGAATCCGGGTTAAAATCTAACCGGCTCATCAGGGCCTTAATGCGTTGGGTAACAATCCCGGCGCGCTCTTTAGGATCAAACAATCCCTGCGGGGCATAAAATTTAAACAGGGTATCCCGGTTAATGATCACCGGTTCGCCTTTTTGTTCAGGGAGTTTTTGTGCCCGTGTGGTAAATGCAGCAAACAGAAAAAGGATGAGCAGGCTATAAATTTTAGGCATAGGGATGTTTTTCTGTTAAAGCTAAAAATTATTTGGCGGAAAAAAGAAGCGGTTTAAAGTTGATGAATATCATTTACGGATAGATAAAACTTCATTGCCGTTGGTTTTAACCAACGGAATAATGAGTAGCGATAAAAGGGCTTCAGCCTAAATCTGCTTGCCTAATTGGGGCTAAAGCCAGGACCTTTAGCTTTTTTGCCGTTGGTTTTAACCAACGGCAATGAATATTTTGCATTTTTAAACTGCGTAAGGCTTAGGGCTATCATCCTATTTAACAAATGGAACAGAAACCGTGTTTTTGCGAACGAAATAACCGCACATGAAAAGCGCATTGTATAACAAGCGATTACTTCGTCGTCTCTCTTTTTAACGTATTATTCCTTGGTAAATCAAAACTTTTCACCCCTCCTGTACCAGATCCGTCCCCAAATTACCTGCAATATTGCTGAACAGATCGTTCAGGATCGATTCCACAGTGAGCGAGTTTACATCATCAACATAATGTTCATTCCGGGTAATCCAAAGTTCGTTACCGTTAATCGCGATGCTGAACAGCGCACCTTCATAAACAGCAGGCAACGAAATTTCAACCGCCCCGTCTTTGCGCTCAACTGTGAAATTTAATTCGCTTTTTCGTTGCTTATGAAACAGCGGGTTAAGTTTTTCGTGCAGTAACTGGTATAACTGGTTGATGTCGGTATTGGTATGGAGGGTGATGATTTTCATAATTTGGTATATTAGCGATGTATTAATTAGTACAAAGTTGAAGGAGGGATTGTTTGTACTCGACTTTCCTCTGATTATAAAAACAATATGTCATTGCGAAGCGCGGCAATCTCGTAGCTATGCTCCGCGACTTTGCATATCACAGAGGCATAACGAAGAGATTGCCACGTCGCCCGGATGCTCTTTTGCCCGTGCTGCTCCTCGCAATGACATAACTTTTAATGGTAGGATTATATATGTGCCAATCCAATATGTCATGGGTAGCGAAGCGCGGCAATCTCGTAGCTATACTCAGCGGCTTTGCATATCGTAGAGGCATAACGACGAGATTGCCACGTCGCCCGGATGCTCTTTTGCCCGTTCTGCTCCTCGCAATGACATAACTTTTAATGGTAGGATTATATATGTGCCAATCCAATATGTCATTGCGAGCGAAGCGCGGCAATCTCGTAGCTATGTTCAGCGGCTTTGCATATCGTAGAGGCATAACGACGAGATTGCCACGTCGCCCGGATGCTCTTTTGCCCGTGCTGCTCCTCGCAATGACATAACTTTTAATGGTAGGATTATATATGTGCCAATCCAATATGTCATGGGTAGCGAAGCGCGGCAATCTCGTAGCTATGCTCAGCGGCTTTGCATATCACAGAGGCATAACGAAGAGATTGCCACGTCGCCCGGACGCTCTTTTGCCCTTGCTGCTCCTCGCAATGACATAACTTTTAATGGTAGGATTATAGATGTGCCAATCCAATATGTCATTGCGAGCGAAGCGCGGCAATCTCGTAGCTATGCTCAGCGGCTTTGCATATCGTAGAGGCATAACGACGAGATTGCCACGTCGCCCGGATGCTCTTTTGCCCGTGCTGCTCCTCGCAATGACATAACTTTTAATGGTAGGATTATGCATGCGCCAATCTACCTCCCCGCAATGAGATGGATGTTTAAAAATGGTGTAGTTTAATATTAATTCTTTTAGATTAGCGCCAAACCTTGTCTATTGAAAATACACCAATACTTCGTTTATATTTTAACAAACAAAGCTAACACAGTGTTGTACGTAGGAGTATCGAGTGATTTACATAACAGGATATCAGAGCATAAGAAAAAGATCTATAAAGGTTATACGGCAAAGTACGCGTGCGATAAATGGGTATACTTTGAACAATTTCAATTGATAGACGATGCCATAGCCAGAGAAAAACAATTGAAAGCAGGATCAAGACAAAAGAAGATTGATTTGATAGTGGCAACTAATCCATCGTGGGGAGATTTAAGTGTAGACTGGTATGATTGATCTGCATAGTCACAATGCATTGGTTACAAGATTGCCACGCTTCGCCAATAACATATTTTAAAAACGTTACATAAAACATCACCATATATGAACTACAAATTATTAGGCCGCTCGGGCCTTAAAGTTTCTGAATTATGCCTGGGCACTATGGGCTTCGGTACCGAAGGCGGCTGGGGCGCCGAAAAAGATACCAGCTTTGCCATTATGGATGCCTTTGCCAATGCTGGCGGCAATTTTATTGATACCGCCAACGTGTACAAACTGGGTACCAGCGAGAAAATCATTGGCGAATACCTGGGTAATCATGACCGCGATTATTTTGTGCTGGCTACCAAGTATACGCTGAAAGATAATACCACCAATCCTAATGCATCGGGCAATAACCGCAAAAACATGATGCGGAGCGTGGAAGAAAGCCTTAAACGCCTCAAAACTGATTTTATTGATGTGCTGTACCTGCACATCTGGGATAATATTACCCCTATTGATGAGGTTCTGCGCGGGTTGGACGACCTGATAAAACAGGGCAAAGTAAACTACGCCGCTATCAGCGATACACCCGCCTGGGTGGTATCAAAAGGGAATACCCTTGCCGGGCTGATGGGTTGGAGCCAATTCATCGCTTTACAGGTGGAGTACAGTCTGCTGGCCCGGACTGCCGAGCGGGAGCTGATACCAATGGCAAAACACTATGGCATGACAGTTACCCCCTGGGCCCCGCTGGCCGGTGGTGCTTTAACCGGTAAATACCTGCGCGGCGAACAGGGACGTGTAAAACCGGAAAGCAACCGTCGTAACGACAGGGCTAAAACTATTACTGAAGTGGTTGTTGGCCTCGCCGCTGAATTAGGGGTATCCGAAAGTAATGTTGCCTTGCAATGGATGATGGACAGGGATTTCAGTTGCATCCCTATTGTGGGTGCTACCAAAATTGACCAGTTAAATGATAACCTTAAGGCCATAGATACCAAATTAGCTCCCGAACATTTCAAAAAGCTCAATGAAGTTAGCGCTATTGAATTAGGTTTCCCCGGCGATTTTTTTAATGAGGATGCCGTGAAAATGAACAGCTTCGGCGGGTTTTATGATAGGGTTGAAAAAAGGTAGCCTGCCTCTACCTATCCATTGCAACGTCATTGCGAGGAACGAAGCAATCCCAAACTATGCAGAGCGGACCTGCTAATAGGGGATTGCTTCGTTCCTCGCAATGACGCTCTTTTATACACTTCATCTAAAACCGCTTCAGATAATTTTTACTGATCAGCTCGCCATACATGATCCCGCTGTGCTGGTCCATAGCAAACCAGGGTGAATCATATTTTAGCACCTGGATATTTTGGGCCGGCATAAAACTCTGCGCTAACAAAAATTGCTTTTGATGAGCGGTATTTTCTACAATATCGAGCACAATAAAACAATGCCCGGGCGAGCCCCCACGGATGAACACATCACCTGGTTTTACATCCTTGGGGTTAGTTACAGGTTTTAATTCTTTTTGCAGGGACAGGGTGCCCGCATAACCGAATACCAAATTCATGTAATTTAAAAATGCCGGGTACGAATAATCGGGTTTGGCTTTCAATACCCAATGGTCATTTTTGTAGCGATAGCCTTTAGCATAATGGGCATAGTCGCATTTAAAACCACTGGTAAAGTTGAAAGAAATTTCGTTGTATTTTTTTTGCTGATAAAGGTATTCGGCACGGAGGCGCATCACCGCGTCGGCGCATTGCTGTAAGTCCTGGTTGCCTATGCTCATGTCAATAACCGCAGCGGTGTAAACATCGGTACGGGCAATATCGCCTCTATAAGTTTTGGTTGGTGTGCCCGCCGGCTTTAAAGGTAAAGTCTGCAGCCATGCCCCGAAACTGCCGGGCGACGCTGCTATACGCTGATAACCTGCCGGTACCGCGAATCTTTTAATCACGTTATCCGGAGGAGCAATGTTAATATTCAAAAATAAGAGCAGGCAGGTGATCAGGATTTTCATAACGTTTTGGCTTTTTTTAGCTGTTCATAAGGGTTATAAGGTACCGGGATGCCATCCGCAAGCTTGAATGCTGAAAAATGCAGGTGAGTAGGGGAGCGTTTTTTATAAGCGTTGTACCCTGTTCTGCCAACCTCGGCTATTTTTTGTCCCTGCGTAACATAGCCGCCCGGTTTTACAAAAATCTGGTTATTGTGCGCATAGTACGTAAAAATATGAGTTGCCGGATGATAGATCCAGATAAATTTGCCGCCACGCATATTGCTGTTGGGTTCCCATTGATTGGTACAGGCTATTACCCAGCCATCGTCAACTGCAATAACATCAACCGGTTTTTGAGTATGGTCGTCAATGCAATCCTGATTGCGGTCGTTGATGAAAATATCGTGTGCAGGATGGGCACCATGTTTGTTGCCATCAAGGTAGCGGTAACCCTTATCAAAGTAACCATTACCATGAGTACCGCCGATGGCGCCGCTTTTATATCCCTTTAATGGAAATACCCATTGTAGTTTTGGCTGAATGCGTTCGGCCCGCAACATTTCCAGTAAATTAATTCGTTTTAACACCATATCGAATTGCTTTTGAGCCTCTGCTTTTTTTATGCCGCCATTTAAAACCGAATTATTAAAGCTGTTGAATTTGGTAAAAGCAGCCGTATCGCGCTGAGCCAAAGCCCCGGAGCCTATCAGTACAAAAGAAAAAAACAGGATAAGTTTTTGCATAAGGTTTATAATCAATAACATTAACTAATAAGCCGCCAAAATATTATCCTATCCGGATATCATATTTATTGAGCAACCCAGGTAAACCATGAAGTGAGAACTTTGCTTTTTTGATAATGTTATCATCCGGGTCGATAATAAAATTGTAAGAAGTGTTCAGGTCGGCGTTTTTGGGAGCGTTGCACCTTTTACGACAACCTTCTTGCCCTCCCTTAGGCATCCATAAGTAATACTTGATTATGTTATAAAACCATGCTGGCTCCAGCGGGGCCACATGTTTATAGCTTTAAAAGAGCAAATTTGGGGCTCCGTAGGTACCTCCTATCGGAATTTCAGGTTGGTTGTTTATCTGTTAACTTAAATCTGTGAGAGACCCTGATGGGACGTTAATTCGCTCCCTTTAACGTTGCTGTGATTATATGTAAAAAATTCAGCGTTTGCCTAAGCAGTTCGCGATTTTGTGGGGTAATTTCATCGGTTGCAAAATGCATTACATCATTTCGGATTTTACGAACCTCTTCTAATTGTTTCGCCAACACACTTCGATCAACGTTTAACTTTAATTTTTCGAATTTCTTAGGATCTTCTACTAATTTAACATATTGGCCGAATGTAAGGTCAGAAAGATTTTTAATTTCCTTGGGTTTCTCCACTTGCTTATCAGTAAAGACAAGATCCTCTGGGCCAAAAATGTTGTTTAGCATTTTCCGTATATGATTTTCGATTTGTTCTATCATTAAGAACGGTTCCGCCATAGAAATAAATTGCTGCCCAATGTCTGTTGCTGTGACGATACCGCTTATAGTTTTATCTTTTTGCCGAACCAGAATAACCTCTTTTTCAAGTACGATTTTAGCCGCGTTAAATAGTAACTCATCTTCCTCCAAGATAACAACCTCTTCTTTGCAATCGTTTACTGTTTTACAGGCCCTGCCTAATGATAAAGCTCGACCAATTGATCTCCAACTTATGATGCCCTCAACTTCCCTGGGGGTATTCATAATCGGTAACTGTGAAAAGTCATGCATAATCATTAATGTAGTTGCAGCAGCAAGTGGAGTATCGCGGTTGACAGATATAAGTCCTACACCCTCACCTCCATCTTTCAATTTACTTAGGTTTGCGGCTTTTAATGAACTCAAGCGAGGGGTGGGATCCCAATCCATTGCACTGTCATCAGTTTTGCCCGCGCTTAGTTTAGGTTTAGGTATTATCTCTATTTCTCCATAAAACCAAGCACGACCAAATTCTGGTTCGCAAATACAATCGTATTCATCCAACAATTCATTGATTTCTTGAATCACACGCCAACCACGGCGGGCAACGCCTAAGTATTGTGTAGCAACATATGGGAAGGTTCTAATTGATTTTCGGTTTTTTTTTACTTCTGCGAGAATATCTTCGAAGTTAGGTTGTGGTTGTGACATTTTTAGACTTTAACAAAACGAATATAAATTAAAAAGAATTAACGCCGAAAACTAAACCTAAATTAAAATGTGAATAAGCTACTTTGGGGTGGTTTATTTATACTAATAGAATTAAATTACTGATATCTGCATAGTTTGAATTTTGTATGAAAATATTATCCTAACCGGATATCATATTTAGCAAGCAACCCTGGTAAACCATGAAGGGAAAATTTGGCCTTTTTGATGATGTTATCATCCGGGTCGATGATGAAATTAAAGGAGGTGCTCAAATCTGCGTTTTTTAATACAGTACGACTAAAAAAGGCGTTTTTCAGATTGCAGTTATTGAATTTACAATCGGTCAGATCGGCTTCGGTCAGATCGGTCTCGATCATAGAGCAGTCGGTGTAAGAGGCTTTCTTATTCTTCTTTTTATAAAATATGGCGTTATCTAAAATACAGTCTTCAAAATGTACTTCGAATAAAAAATCATTGGCCTTGCCAAAGTTTACGCCGCTTATTTTGCAGTGCTTAAAACGAATGTTCTGCAAACCGGTATTGCCTAACTCTGCAAGGAGCAGGTTGCAGGTATCAAACAGGCAGTCGACAAAAGTAATGCCCGTGAGGTGGGCATGGGCGAGGTCGCAGTTGATGAATTTGCAGTTTTCGTAAGTGGTGCCGTTGAGCTGGCCGGCGGTTATTTTGGTAAAAGTTTGATCTTCGAAGAGTAGGGATTGCATGGGGGCAAATGTAAAGGTTAAAGGGAATGGGATGGTTTCCGGTCTCTTTAAATTAATAAAGATGATCAACCGCCATGCTTACCGGATTTGCATGGCGTACAAGATTCTCTTTCGCACCTGCGCGCAACCTTGCTCGCTCAATCGATAAATCAGGTTGTAATTAACAAAATAGGAGTTATCATTCAGCCATATTGTTCAGCACTTCCAAAAACTTTTCCGATGGATAAATCTCGATATTATTATTTTCTATTTTATACCGTAGTTGTTCAAAAACACCATCTTTATACCAGATCAGATTATTGCTAACCCCTCCGGGCCCCTGTTTACTCATATTATCAACGATGGGGATAATCGAAGTAACAGCATTGACAACCGCTAATGTTTCAAGCGGATATATAATTGCAGCATGCCTGTGAGGTACCCCGATAATCGCTCCCCAATTGCCAACAAGACTTTGTTTCTCCAGGTCAAATACAATATTCGGTGCGAAAAAATGATCGCCCTGGGCAAGTAAGACTTCAAATTCGCCTATTTTCTCCCTCGAAATACTGCACGGATATTTCTGCCTTACATTTTCAACGCCTTTTTCAAACAGCTCATCGTAGGTTTTATTCCATTTTTCCGCTTGCTCAGGTGTTATTGTCTGAATTGCATTCGGCAAATCAAATACTAACACCTTAGCTATTTCGCCTGCAATCATGCTATAGATCTTATTTTCTTCGCCTCCGTATTCCAGGTAGCCTAAAGGATAAAGGCGGGTGGCAAGATATTTCTCTACTGCTTCGTAATCGTCAACGATCGCGTTAAAATCCTTATCGAACAGATAAGTCCTTATCAGTGCATCAAAATGGCCGGAAATTAATTCATAGTAGTTTCGCCTCTCGTCTTGCTTGCATAATTGTGCAACATTTGTTAAACCTAAAATATTCAATCCAAAATCGTTAGGCCCAACCTTTATTGAAGCATCATCTTCTATCTTGTAACTGATGTTCTTCTTGTAAAAAAACTTATCAATTGCCTTAATAAAATCCCGGTATTCAGCGTCACTAAAAAAAGAAGCCCATTGGGGTGCTACAACATTATTACGATGGCATTTAAAAAAGGAAAACATATTTAGGATTTTATGTTAAAGATGCCGAACTTTTTTCCATCCACAAATAAATTAACTACAACTACGGGTTTCCTCCACCATTATTTTGACATTCGCCTACCCAACCTTCCCCTGCAAAATCCCTATCTTTGCGGCAACATAAATTATCATCTATGCTTAAAGGATTTTTTAATGTTCCGGCACCGGTAAATGAGCCCGTTTTAAATTACGGTCCGCGGAGTTTGGAGCGTGTGGCGCTTAAGGCAGCTTTAGAAGCCGGTCGTGCCCAACAATTAGATATACCTATGTACATTGGCGGCAAGGAAGTACGTACCAACACCAAGTTGGAAATTCGTCCGCCGCATGATCATAAACATTTGCTGGCTACCTTCAGCGAAGGTGATGCAAGCCACGTTACCGCAGCCATTGATGCTGCCCTTGCAGCCAAAGCCGACTGGGAAAACCTGGCCTGGGAACAACGTGCTGCCATATTCCTGAAAGCTGCCGAACTGATTGCCGGCCCATACCGTGCCGAAATCAATGCAGCCACCATGCTTGGTCAGTCAAAGAACGCTTACCAGGCCGAGATCGATTCGGCTTGCGAGCTGATCGACTTCCTGCGTTTCAACGTGGAATACATGACCGAGATCTACAAACAACAGCCGCCGGTATCGGGCAAAGGTGTTTGGAACCGTGTAGAACAACGCCCGCTTGAAGGCTTTGTGTTCGCGCTTACGCCGTTCAACTTTACGGCTATTGCCGGGAACCTGCCGGCATCTGCAGCCATGATGGGCAACGTAGTGGTTTGGAAACCTGCTTATACGCAAATCTACGCTGCTAACGTGATCATGAAGATTTTTAAAGAAGCCGGCGTACCCGATGGCGTTATCAACCTGATTTATGTTGATGGCCCGGTTGCAGGCGAGGTGATCTTTAACCACCCTGATTTTGCTGGCATCCACTTTACAGGTTCAACCAAAGTGTTCCAGAACATCTGGCAAACAATTGGTACTAACATCCACAAATACAAAACCTACCCGCGTATTGTAGGCGAAACAGGTGGTAAAGACTTTGTGCTTGCCCATCCGAGTGCCAACGCCGATGTGGTAAGCACTGCCCTTGTTCGCGGCGCTTTTGAATACCAGGGACAAAAATGTTCGGCTGCTTCAAGGGCTTATATCCCGGCTTCATTGTGGCCTGCGGTAAAAGCAAACATGCAGCGTGACATTACTTCGTTTAAAATTGGCCCGGTAGAAGATTTTGAAAACTTCATCAACGCGGTAATCACCGAAGTATCATTTGATAAACTGGCCAAATACATCGACGCTGCCAAAACCGACGAGGGTGTTGAAATTGTTGCCGGCGGTAACTACGATAAAACCAAAGGTTGGTTCATTGAGCCAACCGTGTTAAAAGTTGAAGACCCATATTACGTAACCATGTGCGAGGAGCTTTTCGGCCCGGTATTAACCGTATATGTTTACGAAGACGATAAATTTGATGAGATCCTTGAGGTTGTAGATAAAACATCTATCTACGCGCTTACAGGCTCAATCATCTCGCAGGACAGATATGCTATTGAAAAAGCTACTACCCGTTTACGCAACGCGGCAGGTAACTTCTACATTAATGATAAACCTACAGGAGCGGTAGTTGGTCAGCAGCCATTTGGCGGCGCCAGGGGATCGGGCACTAATGATAAAGCCGGTTCAATGATCAACCTGTTACGTTGGGTATCCCCACGAACTATCAAAGAGACCTTTGATCCGCCAAAGGATTACAGGTACCCGTTTTTGGCGAAGGAAGTATAGCCCCCCGGCCCCCTAAAGGGGAGCAATGGACAACGATATAAAAAAGCGATGAGTTTATTAATTCATCGCTTTTTTTGTGCAAAAAACTCAAAAACAACTTGTCATTTCCTTTGGTTTAAAGGAAATGACATTTTTTTAAATAGAAAAGCGATGAGTCGACAGACTCATCGCTTTTCTATTTATCCTCTATTCCTCCCCCTTTAGGGGGCCGGGGGCGACTATTTAAATTTAAACACAGCATCCATTTTCTCATTGCTGGATGTGCTTACTTTCATATCGTTGATAAGGCCGGTGCTGAGGCTGTAAACCCAGCCGTGTACCGAAAGTTCCTGGCCGTTTTTCCAGGCATTTTGCACTATGGATGTTTTGCAAAGGTTGTTTACGTTTTCTATCACGTTTAGTTCAACCAGGCGGTTACTGCGCTCGGTTTCATCCGTAATAGCGTCAAGCTCATCGGCGTGTAAACGGTAAACGTCTTTAATGTGGCGCAGCCAGTTATCAATCAGGCCGAATTGGTTGTTACTCATAGCGGCATTAACACCACCGCAACCGTAGTGACCGGTAACAATTACGTGTTTTACTTTTAATACGTTCACGGCATAGTCAAGTACGCTCAACATGTTCATATCCGAGTGGATAACCATGTTGGCGATGTTACGGTGCACAAAGATCTCGCCCGGGGCGGTATTGGTGATCTGGTTGGCAGGCACGCGACTGTCGGCGCAGCCTATCCAAAGTATAGGGGGCTTTTGCCCGTTAGCCAGTTTATCAAAATATTGCGGATCTTCGGCTAAAGCACCTTCAATAAATTTTTTGTTTCCTTCCAGTAAGCCTTCATAGGTGATATGACTGGTATCATGAATTTGAGCACACATATATTTAAAAAATTGATGTTTTAAGATGCGGTTTGACGTTTTCTGCCTGATGCAAACATACGGCTAAGTTTATGCAAAGCAAGCGGCGAAACATCATAATACATAATGGTGAGCAAAATAACAGGGATAAAATAAAAAATGGCAAACTCATACAGGTTAAAAAAGTATCCGCCTGCCAGTGCACCAAACAGGTAAAAGCCAAGCACCGTAAACCTGATCAGTATTTTATTACCGGCGGCTTCCGTATTTTTGGTACGCGGATGGAACCATTCGGCCACCTCACTGCCCAGGTCGGTAAATAAACCGGTTAAATGACTCGATTTGATCAGGCCGCCCGAGATATTGGAAACCAGGCTATTCTGCAATCCCATCGAAAACAAAATAGCGCTGATCACAATTTCGCGCTCCATCTGTGTTTCCCGGTAAAAATTATGCCCGTAAATGGCAACTCCCAGTAAAATAACAGCTTCAATTACCATTGGGGTGGAGTTTGCCCGCCACCTGCTTTTATCATCAAATGAGCGTACAATAAAACTGGATACAAAAGCCCCGGCAAAGAACATTAGCAGCCAAACTAAAAATATGATCATCTGGCGGTAGTTTTGTTCAATGATGTGTTTGGCGAGGTTAGCCACATGCCCGGTAATATTTGAGGTAAAAGCCAAAAAAGCCAGCATGCCCGCCACATTGGTAACGCCTGCTACAAATGCCGTTGATGAGGCCAGCATCAGGTTTTCTTTAAGGGTACGTTGTTCTTTTACAGCTTTAAGCATAGATATTTCACTGCAGGGGTTTCTGTTAAAATTACAAAAAACTTAACCGCGTTTATGCCCGCTTGTTTGATACAACGGATAATAATTTAAACGAATTGGGAATAATATAAAAAAATGTCATTTCGACGAACAGTGCTGGGGAGAAGTGGGTGAGAGCGAGGAGAAATCTTGTACGCCTGGTATATTGAACTATGCGCATCCGCTTTACAGGGCGTAGAAGATTTCTCTTTCGCACCTGCGCTCTATCCCCACGCTGCTCTATCGAAATGACATTTTTTATTAAAGATTTTTAAGCCCTCCCTTCCGGGGAGGGTTTGGGTGGGGTGGTAAAAAAAATCCCGGCCACTTCCTAAGAGCCGGGATCAACTTAACAATCAAACCTCCCTACGCCCCTTACGGCGTCGGAAGCACTGATCAAATTATATTTTAGTGTGCTGCTACAGCTTCAACGTCAAGCTCGTATACGTAGCCTAAATTATGAGGGCTGCTGCTGCTAACTTTCAGATCTTTAACCAGGCCGCTGCCCAGGTCAATTACCCAACCGTGTACTTCAAGGTCATGACGTTCTTTCCACGCGTTTTGGATAATGGTGGTTTTACACAGGTTATATACCTGCTCGGTAACGTTAAGCTCAACCAGGCGGTTAACTTTGGTGGCCTCGTCGGTTATACGGTCAAGTTCATGGCTATGCAAACGGTACACATCCTTAATATGGCGCAGCCAGTTATCAATTAAGCCAAATTGTTTGCTGCTCATAGCAGCGGCAACACCGCCGCAACCGTAATGGCCGGCAACAATAACGTGTTTTACTTTCAGTACGTTAACGGCATAGTCAAGTACGCTCAGCATGTTCATGTCCGAGTGTACGCATACGTTGGCAATATTGCGGTGCACAAATACTTCGCCGGGTTTGGTTCCGGTTACTTCGTTAGCCGGTACACGACTGTCTGAGCAGCCTATCCACAGCACTTCAGGGCTCTGACCTTTGGCCAGGTTCTTAAAGTACTCACCATCCTCGGCAAGTTTACGCTCAACCCAGGCGGCGTTGTTTTTAATTAAAGTACTGTAACTGCTTGATTGGGCCAGTTTAATATTGTTTGTATCTATTACGGCTTTGCCGTTTGTTTTTTCTTGTGTTGACATTGTTTTTCGATTTTTTAGTTAGGGTTATAAACCAGTTCTTTTAAAGGAGGTACATCGTACTTGTCCTTTACTTCGTTCAGTTGCACAATAATGCCCTTGGTATAGGCATTGTGCTTGTAATTGTGGATGATCTCCAGCACATCCGGATCGATGTACCTTGAGTTCGATCCGTCGATCACCACTTCGGCGCCTTGAGGTAAGCTGGTAAGCGTTACCTGTATGGCAGCCTTGTTCAGGAAGGATACTTCCTCGGCCAGCTTAATCCTGATAACTTTTTTGCTGCCGTTTTTTTCCAGATGATAGAAATAAGGATTTCGCAGGTTGGTACGCAGAATATAAAAGATCCCCACCAGCATGCCTATGCCCACACCAATAAGCAAATCGGTCATAACAACGGCCACAATGGTAACTACGAAAGGGATAAACTGGCTCAAGCCTTGGTGCCACATGTGTTTGAAAAGGCTTATCCGGGCCAGTTTATACCCAGTCATAAGCAGGATCGCTGCCAAACACGACAGCGGGATATGGTTAATTAAAGACGGTATCGCCAGTAAAGCAACCAATAACAATATACCATGCAGTATGGCGCTCACTTTAGTGCGGGCACCGGCATTTACGTTTGCCGACGAACGAACAATTACTGCCGTCATGGGTAAGCCGCCAAGCATACCGCTAACGATATTGGCGGTTCCCTGTGCAAGCAGTTCGCGGTTGGTGGGCGAGATACGTTTGATTGGATCTATTTTATCTACAGCCTCCAGGCTCAGCAGTGTTTCTAAACTGGCAACCACCGCAATGGTGAAAGCCGTTATCCAAACCTGCTTGTTGCCTATCTGGCTAAAATCAGCTGATTTAAACAGCGCAAAAAATTCGGCACTGCTGTTTACCAGCGGTATGCGTACAAACTGCTTATCAAGCAAGGCAAGGCCTGTTCCGGAAAACGCGAGGCTTAGCCCGATACCGGCCAGTACCACCAATAAAGGAGCCGGAACTATAGCCAGCTTTTTGAACTTAGGCCAGTAGATCATAAAAGCCAGGGATACCACGCTGATGATCACTGCGCCATAGTTTATCCTGGCGAAAGCGCGTGTTATACCCGAAAAAGTGTTATGTTCATCAATTTGGCGAAAGCCCTCATCGCCCTCAAAATCGGCATCATAGCCAACTGCGTGCGGAAACTGCTTCATGATCAAAATAATACCTATCGCTGCCAGCATCCCCTCAATAACCGATGACGGGAAGTAATTGGCAATGGTGCCGGCTTTAACAATTCCAAGTATGATCTGGAAAACACCCGCCAGTACCAGGGCCATTAAAAAGGTTTCGTAAGCGCCAAGCGTAGTAATGGCATTAAGTACAATTACTGTTAAACCAGCCGCAGGACCGGCCACACTCAGTTGCGAGCCGCTAAGCGTACCTACTACTATACCGCCAATAATGCCTGTTAATACGCCCGCGAAGAGCGGTGCGCCTGATGCCAGCGCTATACCTAAACATAGCGGCAAAGCCACCAGGAATACAACGACACTTGAAGGAATATCCCTTTTTAAATTTTTGGGCAGAAAATATTTTTTTAGGTTGAGATTGCCCATAGCAGCCTCACCTTGCTTGATTTGCATAAGAATGAAAGTTGAGTAAGATTGTTAAAATGAATTAAAAAGCATTGCTATCCGGATAGGGAAGTATCCGGTTAAATTCACCTTATGCGTTTGGAGGGGGTGTAGGAACTACAGGGTGATAAACCTGTTTATATAAGGCGTTTTCCTGGTTGTGGAGAACTTTGGTTTCGGCAATAAATGTGATGAAGTTTATGGTATGAAGGTCATACTCATCGAAGATTTTTTTCTCCTTCACAAGGTCTTTTTCGGGGCTGTCTTTTTCAGTTTTGCTTTCCTGCTCCAACTGTAGGATCACCGCACTTACCGTTTTATTATCAAGATATAAAAAAACAGGTGCAAGCGAGATGCCCATCTTTATTACAAAGACGGTCATGAACAGCGCCACTACCCATATCTTATTATTCCTGATCTTCATCAACACAAATATATAAAAATCCGTTATTAAACCACCAGAATAAGTAAGCAAAAGCTATTCTTACAATATAATTACTATTTTTAGACAATTACTAACAACCTGAATTGTGGATAAAAAGCTTGATCTGTTAAGGCTAAAACGTCATGAAGCCATGCAGGGCGGAGGCCCGGTACGTATTGAAAGTCAGCATAAAAAAGGAAAATTAACGGCACGTGAACGTTTGCATTTTTTATTGGATGAAGGCTCGTTCCAGGAGATAGGGATGCTGGTTACCCACCGCTCCATTGATTTTGGTATGGAGAAAGAAAAATATCCTGGCGACGGTGTTGTTACAGGTTATGGCACCATAAACGGACGGCTTACCTACGTATTTTCCCAGGATTTTACAGTGTTTGGTGGCTCGCTTTCCGAAACCCATGCCGAAAAGATCTGTAAGATCATGGATCTCGCCCTAAAGAATGGCGCTCCCCTTATCGGCCTTAATGACTCGGGCGGTGCGCGCATCCAGGAGGGTGTGGTATCCCTTGGCGGTTATGCCGATATTTTTTACCGCAATACCATGGCATCGGGCGTTATTCCGCAAATCTCGGCTATTATGGGGCCATGCGCAGGCGGTGCTGTTTACTCGCCCGCCATTACCGATTTTATTTTAATGGTTGAGCATACCTCATACATGTTTGTTACCGGGCCTAACGTAGTAAAAACGGTTACGCATGAAGTGGTAACCTCCGAAGAACTGGGCGGCGCCAACACCCACGCCAGCAAATCGGGTGTTACTCATTTTGCCTGTGCCAATGAAATAGCCGCCATTCAGCATATCAAAAGCCTGCTGAGCTATATGCCTCAAAATTGTGAGGATAAAGCTCCTGCCGCTCCCTACGAAAACGGCGACGAGCTTAGGCCCGAGTTAAACACCATCCTGCCATCAATAGCCTCACAACCCTATGATATCCGCGAGGTTATTGATCATATCATCGATAAAGCTTCGTTTTTGGAAGTGCATAAAGATTTTGCCGAAAACATTGTGGTGGGCTTCGCGCGCCTGGCAGGCCGCAGCATTGGCATAGTCGCCAATCAGCCCGCTTTTTTAGCCGGAGTATTGGATATCCATTCATCAACCAAGGCTGCCCGTTTTGTGCGCTTTTGCGATTCCTTCAACATTCCGCTGCTGGTGTTTGAAGATGTTCCCGGCTTTTTACCCGGTACCGACCAGGAATGGAATGCTATTATCACCAATGGCGCTAAACTATTATATGCTTTTTGTGAAGCCACCGTTCCGCGTGTTACTGTAATTACGCGCAAGGCTTATGGAGGTGCTTATGATGTAATGAATTCCAAACATATTGGTGCCGATATGAACTTCGCCTGGCCATCGGCCGAGATTGCGGTAATGGGAGCCAAAGGTGCCGCCGAAATCATTTTTAAACGGGAGATCACGAAGGCCGAAGACCATGAAGCCAAGTGGCTGGAGATGGAACAATTATATTCCGATACCTTTGCCAATCCCTACCGCGCTGCCGAACGCGGATTTATTGATGAAGTTATTGAACCCGCCGAAACGCGCATTAAACTGATCCAGGCATTTAAAATGCTGGAAAATAAAGTAGTAAACAACCCGAGGAAGAAGCACGGGAATATTCCTTTGTAGGTTAAAGGCGAAAGGTAAAAGGCCAAAGGTTTGCATGTCCGTTTTTTCTGGCTCAAGTATTGTAGGGCTGCCAGTGCAGGGATTACTTGTGCCTTTTAGCCTATCCGGTGCCATTAAAAGCTTTGCGTTTGGCGAATTTGAAAAAAACCTTTTACCTTTCGCCTTTACCTTTCGCCTCAAAAAAAATGAAAAACATTTCTATCGAACAAATCCGTCCGGAGCTTACCTGGCGGTTAAGGCAACGTATCTTATATCCCGAAAGCAAACTTTATGAAATGGAGATGGAGGAGGATAACCATGGGTATCACTTTGCTGCTTTTAAAGATAATCATATCATAGCGGTAGTATCCCTTTTTAATAAAGGGAACGATTGGCAGTTTCGCAAATTTGCTGTTGATGAAACAGTTCAGAAAATGGGCATCGGTAAAGCAATGCTGGAGCATATAACCGATTTTGCCCTTACCAATGGAGGCGCGTTATTATGGTGCAATGCCAGGGTATCGGCCATTGGTTTCTATTTAAAACATGGCTTCACACATACCGGCAAGCTTTTTTCAAAAAACGGCTTCGACTACGAGATCCTCGAAAAACAACTTATTCCTTCCCCAGGCCAGCAATAACAAGAGTGGTAAGCTATCGAGCGCACAACTGTTTTAGGCTTTGTGCATTTTGCTTTCCGCTTTATAATTACTCTTTCATCAAATCAACAATAATAGCTTTGGCAAAATCATTGGGCTGTTTCTGGTTCGAGATCTTAGCCACCTCAAGTGCGGCCTCGATATCGCCCTGCGCCTCATAAACCACCGCAAGGTTGTAAGCAGCCCTGCTGGCCAGTTTTAGATCGGGGCCGTCAATAAGCGGGTTTAGTACCTTGAAAGCCTGATCAAATTTTCCTGCTTTGATCAATTCTACCGAGCTGCTTAGCTGGTCGCCATTGGTATACAGGGGCCTGTCATGATAGTCGGTGTACGGCAGGTAATCCTTTAGGGCATCCAATGCCGAATTACGGATAGCATCAAATAAAGGTCCGCCATGGGCAAGTAAGCTGGATGCATTACCATAAGGATTATTATCATTTATTTCAGCCTCGCCGTTTAGCCTTTTAAAGTAGATGCCATTGGCTTCATAAAGGGTAAAGCTGGTTTTAACCACCGATACCCGGTAAACCGACGGTACGCCGTTATAATACTCCTGCTGCAATTTGGTTTCGCCTTTAAAATCCTCAAACGCGAGCACATAAGAAGCGTTGTATTTTTTTGCCAGAAACTTCACCGAATCGGTATTGGCGGTAAAGTTAACCGAATCAACCAGTTGTACAACTTTTACACCGGGCAGCGCATGCAGCTGTACCGCTGCATGGTTTATAGCGGTATAAGCGGCGGCTTTAAATGTAGTTAATACGCGTTTATTGCGGTTACGGGCCGAATCGGGCATGTAGTGGTTAATGACCACGATGGTTGTTTTTGCCCTGTTGAAATTCAGCTTCGGCGCGTAATCAACCGGAACATTTACATATTGAGGTACGCTGCATGCCGTTAAAAAACATGCCGCAAATAGGATACAAGTTAGCCTGAATAGTTTCACCTTATTAAAAATTAAATATCGCGGAAAGGTATAACATAAGCATGAAAGCTTTATGAAATAACCGGTCATTTTTGTATCAAAACAAACCAGTGCCTTCATTGTGACTAAATATTTTCAAAAACGTTTAATATTGATTTTATATAATTGATATACCGCTTATATCCGGTTTAATTTTAGTGCAATGTCATGAGCTTTATTATATTTGCTGTATTACTACATTTAGATTGAAAACATTAATTCAATATGGCTAAAAAGAAACCTGACGCCCCGCAGCATACTTCCGTTGTAAACGAAACTTCCCTCGCGTTTTTTGAAAAATATATCAACAACCCCTCACCTACAGGTTTTGAATGGAAAGGCCAGGAGCTTTGGCTCGAATACCTGAAGCCCTATATTGACACCCATTATGTTGATAATTATGGCACCGCGGTTGGCATCATCAATCCCAAAGCCGATTACAAAGTAGTTATTGAAGCTCATGCCGATGAAATTTCATGGTTTGTGAATTACATCACTAACGATGGCTTAATATATGTTATCCGCAATGGCGGCTCCGATCATCAGATAGCGCCTTCAAAACGTGTAAATATCCATACTGATAGTGGCGTGGTTAAAGCTGTTTTCGGCTGGCCTGCTATCCACACCCGCCTGGGCGGTGATAAAGAAGAAGCGCCTACCCTTAAAAATATCTTTTTAGATTGCGGTTGCACCTCAAAAGAAGAAGTTGAAAAACTGGGTATCCACGTAGGTTGTGTTATCACTTACGAAGATGAATTTATGGTGCTTAACGACCGTTATTATGTTGGCCGTGCGCTTGATAACCGTGCAGGCGGCTTCATGATTGCCGAGGTTGCCCGTTTACTTAAAGAAAACAATGTAAAACTTCCTTTCGGTTTATATATAGTTAACGCGGTACAGGAGGAGATAGGTTTACGCGGTGCCGAAATGATAGCGCATAAAATTAAACCCAATGTGGCTATTGTTACCGATGTTACGCATGACACTCAAACGCCAATGATCAACAAAATTACCCAGGGCGACTTAGCCTGCGGTAAAGGCCCTGTTGTATCATATGCTCCGGCAGTACAAAACAACCTGAATAAGCTGCTTATTGAAAGTGCTCAAAAAGCGGGCATACCGTTCCAGCGTCAGGCATCATCACGGTCAACAGGGACTGATACCGACGCCTTTGCTTACTCAAACGACGGCGTACCATCTGCATTGATCTCATTACCTTTACGTTATATGCACACTACCGTCGAGATGATCCACAAAGAAGATGTTGATAACGTGATCCGTTTGATATACGAGTCTCTGCTGAATATCCAGGCCGGTCAGGACTTTAGGTACATCAAATAACAAAAAGTACAATTTGTAAAACAATAAGGGCAAAAATCCATTCCTTATTAACATTAATTATAAAATAGCTTTTAACAAATACCCCCGATACTATCTATGAAACCAACCTTACTGATATTGGCCGCAGGGATGGCCAGCCGTTATGGCAGTATGAAACAAGTTGACGGCTTTGGCCCCAACGGCGAAACAATTATTGATTACTCAATATATGATGCTATAAAAGCTGGCTTTGGCAAGGTGAGTTTTATTATACGCGAAGAGTTTGCCGAAAACTTCAAGGCGATTTTTGAGCCTAAGCTTGCCGGCCGCATTGAAACAGACTATGTATATCAAAGCTTTGATCTTAAGCCATTCGGTATTGATAAAGAGATTGAACGTGCCAAACCATGGGGAACAGCCCATGCTGTGTTAGCAGCCCGCAACCAGATCAACGAGCCTTTTTGTGTGATCAATGCTGATGACTTTTACGGCTATGATTCATTTGAAAAAATGGCTAAATTTTTAACCACCGACGTTAAAGACGACCAGTATTCAATAATAGGATACCAGATTGACCGTACATTATCTGACTATGGCTCGGTATCGCGTGGTGTTTGCAGCGTTGATGATAATGGTAACATGGTTGAAATTAACGAACGCACTGAAGTTTATTTTAAAGAGGACGGCAGCGTAGCTTATAAAGATGCAACCGGCGAACATCCGCTTGATAATGAAACACGTGTATCGATGAATTTCTGGGGATTTACACCGGCTATTTTCAAGCAAAGTGAGGATATGTTCAGGGAGTTTGTTGCTGCTAACGAAAACAACCCGAAATCGGAGTTCTTTATTCCCCTGGTTGCCGATAAGCTGATCAAAAATGGTACAGCCTCTTTTAAGGTGATCCCAACCGGTGCAAAATGGTTTGGAGTTACTTACAAGGAAGATAAACCAATAGTGCAAAAATGTATCTCCGACCTGGTTACAGGCGGCGTTTACCCCGAAAAACTTTGGGACTAATTAATATTTGCTCCTTCAAACAAAAAGCTCCCGTTCCAACCGAACGGGAGCTTTTTGTTTGATATGGCTTCCTTAATTAGTCCTGGTAAATAAAGAATGTTTTTTGATCACCGTCTTCATAAACGTGCAGGGTTTTCTTAACTACCTGGTTATTGGTTTTAACTTCCATAATGTAATCACCATCTTCAAGGTTGGTTAAAACATAACCCCTTTCAACATCGGTTTTGGTTGATACAACGTCTTTCAGCAAAAGTTCATTTTGTTTGCTGTAAACGCGTACAAATGAACGGCCGTTTTCTGATTTTGCAAGCGTTAACTTAACACCGCGGTCGTGGTCAAGAGCTTTAAAGGTAACAACCTCTTTAGCTTTAGGAGTTACATCGACGGCTTTAGCTGCTGTAGTAGCAAATACACCTGCGCTTAATAAGAAGAATAATGCTGATAATTTTATTGAAGTTTTCATGATTTTGAGCTTTTAAGTATGTTAAATATTTTGTGTTTGTTATTTTCAATGATCAAATGAACAACATTAATTTTAACTGCTAAAAAGTGTTATACCAGCACCGAAAAGATATAGACCAATACCCGAAAGCATTCGGCAAACACCAAAAACTCATTAATTATCAGTATTTTACAAGTTGGTCGAAAATTAAAGGGCGTTTATCGGGCAGGAAAGCGGGTTGGTCGTTTTCGGGGATGAAATAGAAAAATCTATGCAACGTTTTTGAAGCTCAATTAACAACCATGTCGTTGCGAGGAGCCGCAGGGGAAGAAGCCCCTGGGGCGACGTGGCAATCTCGTAGCTATACAGATCGGACTTGCATTGGCTACGAGATTGCCGCGCTGCGCTGCAATGACAACTTAAAACGGGTGTCATGCTGAGTGTTTAAATCCGGGGCTTCTGAAGGTGAAATGACAAATCCACCACGTCATTGCTGAGTTACGAAGCAATCCCCGACAGGATGGTAACGGGCTTCATTAGTATTTGACTTACATCGTCGCGCTCCTGGCCGCGCGGGCCAGTTACTTTTGTCGCCACAAAAGTAACCAAAAAGGCTTGCAGCAGAGAGGCTTCTTTGCGCACAACCTGGCCCCATAGCCATCGGCGCGGCCTTCACCCTGCAAAACGAACAGAACCACGGCTGCAATTATTTTGCCCCGCTTCGCACACAATGCCACCACTTCTGCAAAAACTTGCTATGCCCTGCAGCCGCACCGCCTAGCATCGTTCTGCTCGTTTTCACCCGAAGCTGATCTGCTGCGAAAAACCACATTTTTTATCTTGTCATGGGTAGCCTGTCGAAGCATGGTGGGTAAGCCTCTGCGCGCGAGTCTTCGACAGGCTCAGACTGACTGGCCCTCTTTTGTCATTTCACCTTCAGAGGCCTCCGGATTTAAACGTAATGACATTGTTTCTATTTGTTTTCCAAAGCAACTTTCTTCTTCCCAATACCTATGGTTACAAACGAGCGAGAGCTAAATGAAAGAGGAAAATCCGTTGACGTTTTATCTCAAACTCACATTTTACAAAACCAAGCATAACAAACGGCGTTGCCTTTAAGTACCTTTATCTATTCCGGGTACACCACAGGCATGAATTTAGAAATTGCAGGTAACGTACAGGGCTTTAAACAACAGGATGGTATTTTAACAATTAAAACCGCCGAAGCCGAAGCAAGGGTTTATATCTATAGCCCTACAATTATCAGGGTAAGCATCAGTAAAAATTTCAACCCGGATGATCCTTCCTTTGCGGTAATCAGGCAGCCACTGGCCGATTTTGATTTTGATGAGTCATCGGCCAATATTGATATTACTACACCAGCCTTGAAGCTCAGTATTCAGAAATCGCCTTTAAGGTTCAATTTTTTTACGGCTGCAGGTAACTCGCTGAGTGAAGATGACGCCCGCTTTGGTACAAACTGGCAGGGCGAACGGGTGATCTGTTATCGCCGGTTGTTTGAGGGTGAACGGTTTATTGGCCTGGGCGAAAAAACCGGTAACCTCGACAGGCGTAGCGCGGCCTATGTAAATTGGAATACCGATGCGCCAAACCACACGCCAGAATCCGATCCGCTGTATAAAACCTTTCCGTTTTTTATAGGATTACACAGCGGGTTAACTTACGGTTTGTTTCTCGACAATACCCATAAAAGCTACTTCGACTTTGGTGCATCCACAGATGAGGAAACAAGCTGGTTCGGTGCAGATGGCGGCGATTTGAATTACTACTTTTTCGGGGCACAAGGTGTTGCGAAAATAATTGAAGATTATACCTGGCTTACCGGCAGGATGGAAATGCCGCCGCTCTGGAGCCTGGGCTACCAGCAATGCCGATGGAGTTATATGAGTGCCGATGAAGTGTTGAACATCGCCCAAACCTTCCGCAAAAAACAGATCCCTGCCGATGTAGTGTACTGCGATATCGACTATATGGACGATTTCAAGATCTTCACCTGGAACAAAAAAACTTTCCCTAAGCCCAAGCAAATGCTTGATAAACTAAAGGCGATGGACTTTAAGCTGGTTACCATTGTTGATCCGGGAATTAAGGTAGAAGAAGGTTATAAGGAATACGATGAGGGTATTGAGCAGGATTATTTTGCCAAATATCCCGACGGCGAAAATTATACCGGCTATGTGTGGCCGGGCCGCTGTCACTTTCCGGATTTTTTCAGGGAAGAGGTACGCGAATGGTGGGGAGCAGCCTTCACCGCTCTTACCCAACCCGGCGTTGAAGGTTTCTGGAATGATATGAACGAGCCTGCCGCCTGGGGCAAAATATCCCCTGGATAGTAAAATTTGGAGATAAGTTTATGCCGGAAGTGCGTAATGCCTATGGTATGCAAATGGCCCGCGCCACTTATGATGGCACAAGAAAGATCATGGGAAACAAACGGCCGTTTGTACTTACCCGCGCCGCCTATTCGGGCACGCAGCGCTATTCGGCCGTGTGGACGGGCGACAACACCGGCACCGATGCCCATATGCTTTTAGGACAACGACTGGTAAATAGTTTGGGTATTACAGGTATGAGTTTTATCGGGGTGGATATCGGCGGCTTCAGCGGCAACCCTACGCCCGAGCTCATGGTACGCTGGAACTCATTGGGCGTATATACCCCAATGTTCCGCAACCATGCCATACAAGGCAGTAAAATGCGCGAACCATGGGAATGGGGTAAAAATAATGAACAGATCATTAAGAAGGACATTGAACAACGGTATAAACTCCTGCCCTACCTCTACAGCAGCTTTTATCAATCAACCCAAACCGGCCTGCCGGTAAGCCGTACATTAGCTATTGAGCACAGTTTTGACGGGAATGTTTTTGATGAGCGCTTTCAAAATGAATTTATGTTTGGCGACGCGATACTGGTTACTCCTGTTGAAAGCACTAAACTAACCGAAGATGTTTATCTGCCCCAGGGCTCGTGGTATAGGTTAAGCAGCGATAAGTTTTATGAGGGAGAACAGATTGTTAATGTTCAGGCGCCGCTAACAGATTTGCCGGTATTTGTTAAGGCCGGCGGTATTATCCCCATGCAAAGTGTTGTACAAAGCACCAATGAAAAAGGCGATGGTATTTTGAGAATCCACATCTGGAATGGCAGGGAAGCAAATAGTTTTATTTATTACGAAGATGATGGCGTATCATATGATTATGAGCAGGGTGTTTATTACAAACGTGTTATCAGTTTCAATCCCATAGAAAAGAGCCTCAGTTTATCGTTAGTTGAAGGCTCATTTAAATCGAGGTTTATGCAGTTGAGATTTGTTTTGCATGGTTTTGATGGGGTTAAGCTGCAGGAAGAAATAGTAGAGAATAAAAACGGAGAGATTGAAGTGAAATTGTAATTGTTGTTTCATTTGTTTGAGTAGTGATTGAACCAGTCTCATGGTTTGTAATATGCGGCGGGAAGGGCTCAGGCGCCCAAAACAGGCTGGCCTGCCATTCGGCCTCAGAGAGGTATGATAGTCATAGAAAATTTAAAGAATGGCGGGCTTCAGCGGAGTCTCCAAATCGTGGGCTAAACATTGGCTAACCTTTTGCCGGTACTCATCGTTCAAAATGGGTATAAACAACATTATAGTTTTTTCTGTCCTTAAATATTTTCAAAATTTCTTTAATTAATTGATAATAAGTAAATTTGTGCGGAATTAAAATCCTAAACATGAAACACAAGTACATAATTATAGTATTACTGCTTGCCGGTATTACTGCCATTTACACCTCGTGCCATAAGCTTAACATGGCGCCTAACAATCAAAGTACAGTAAGTAAAAAAGAAGCGAGTGTGCAAATTGCGCAAAGCCTTGTTGGTATTTTTAACCCCGAAAACGGCGGGTTTGATTTTAAGAGCGGTTTAAGTATGCCAACCGATCTTTCCTTGAACAAAAAAGGTAAGATCAAAGTACAATCTGTTGACCCTCAGCCACAGTGCGGCGCCAAAATGGATACCACGATAGCATTTAATTTAGATCAAAGCGATACCTCTAAAATTGATATCTGGGCTAAGGTTAAATATGAGCTTACCTGTACCAATGGAGTGCCTTCAGGTGTTACTGCTAACGATAGCTTAAATATGACTATGGCAGGCAGCGGTTTTACAATGGTTTTAAAAATGGGTGAAAACCTGATACTCAGAAGCCTTAATCCGGGTGTTGAACATGCGCAATACTCTTTTGATGGCCCTGTGAATTATTATGCCAGGGTTAACTACACCAAACCTACAACAGACCAGCCAAATGTTGAAGGCACGTTTAACTACAATTTTAAATCAATTGTTGTTGATCCAACAAAAGCCCCCGATTTTATTTTAAGCGGAAGTGCTGCCTTTTCGAGTAAAGGAAGTATTGGAAAAAATGTCTGGAACTATAAAGGGACGATAACATTTTTAGGGGGACACAAAGCAACGATCACTATAGACGGTACGGTTTACACCGCCGATCTGATGACCGGCGAAGTTAACTAACCAGGTTTTAAAATATATGAAAAGCCCTGCTCCCTAACCGGATGCAGGGTTTTTTATATGCTATGGTTTTTTAAATGCGGCATGCTTTTTATAGCCGACATACTTGACAAAAAAATGGGGATTATTTTCCACGTATTTTTCCCCGAAGCGGGGAAAGCAGGTAGTGGGTGTGTTTTGTGTTCCGTTGCTATCAGTAGTATAAATCGTTAACTGTTTTATAAAAAAGGAAAATGAGCCTAAAAACACATATCCCGGCCGTTTTTTGGCGAATTTTTTACCTGGTGGTATGCTTATTGCCAATTGAGGCAAAGAGATCTAAACTTTATCTTATACGTTTATGAAACTAAATCTACGCAGTGTATTACCTTTATTAGCGGGTGTGGCTATTCTTTATTCGGCCTGTACAAAAACAGGAATTAATGTAAAATCCGATCCATCAACTGTAAAAGCAAGCGATAATGTAGCCAGTTCGGCAATCGCAGATAACCTGGCAAAATCATTGGCCGGTTCTTTTGGAGGGGCCAGCCTTGACGACGGTGTTACCCCCTCAACCAATGCCTCATCAAAGCTTAAAGTACAGAGTACGTATAGTTGCGGTTTTTATATTGATACCAGCCTGAACCGAGTATTTAATCAAGGTGACACCTTAAAAGCAACCAAAACAGGCGGTACCAAATATTATTTTATTTGTGACGGCAACAAAACTGTTGGTTACGATTCGGTTGATTCATTAAATACGGTAGGCAGTGGCCCGGGTTATTCATTCGTTTACAATATTGTTCAGAAATATAAGGTTAGGGGCCTTAACACCAATAACTCAAACTTCTCGCTTGATGGTCCGATGAAAGCCTATGTTGATAACGAATACACAAAATACAAAACGTTTAGCAGGGTGCATAATACCTACGTGTTCACTAACCTGTATGTACATGGCAACGATAAGTTTGATATCACCAGCGGTACAGCTACTTTCCGTTCGGAAGGAAAAACAAACGGCGGGGGCTGGGATTACAGCGGCACCATTGTTTTCCTGGGCAACCACAAGGCAAAGCTAACTTTCCTTAATAAAATTTTCTTAATTGATTTACTAACCGGTAAATCAACACCTGCATAATCACGATCTTTCAATCAATAAATTATGCCCTGTGCCGGTTTCCGGTACGGGGCTTTTTTGTGCCTGAAACAATAACTTATTATATTGCCGTCCCATCCTGTTGCTCCCCCTTTAGGGCGCCGGGGGATCAATCATGAAACGCCTCTTATCAAACCTAACTTTCCAGGTACTTATTGCCATTGCCCTTGGGGTAGTGGCCGGCTTATACGTTAAAGGCTTTGCCCCAACTGCCGAACTCATCAGCAAAACGTTTATCAGTCTGATCACCATGTTAATTGCGCCTATCATATTTTTAACCATTGTGCTGGGCATTGCCGGCATGAGCGATATGAAAAAAGTGGGCAGGGTAGGTGGTAAAGCTTTGTTGTATTTCGAGATCGTAACCACCTTCGCGCTTGTCATCGGCGTTACCGTAGCCAATATTATTAAGCCTGGTGCAGGTTTTGAAAACCATGCTGCAAAAATGGATACCGGCAAATTAGCCGTTTACGAAAAAGCTGCCGCCGAAATGCACTGGGGCGATTTTATTGCCCATATAGTCCCCTCAAATATGTTTAAAGCTTTTGCTGAAGGCGATATTTTGCAGATCTTGTTTTTTGCGATACTGTTTGGTTTTGGGTTAAGCCGGATGGGTAAAAGTGGCGAAGCGGTTATCCAGCTATTTGATAAACTTTCGAAAGTGTTTTTTAATATCATGAAAATAGTGATGAAGGTGGCGCCGATAGGGGCCTTTGCAGGGATGGCTTTTACGGTAAGCAAATATGGTATCCAAACCCTTAAACCGCTGGCTTTGTTGATGGGCTCGGTTTATCTGACCATGTTCCTGTTCATATTTGTAGTATTGAATATTATTTGCCGGCTGTTTAAGTTCAGCCTTTGGGAATATCTGAAATACATCAGGCAAGAGATCCTGATCGTGCTTGGTACATCCTCATCCGAATCTGCTTTACCTGCTATGATGGAGAAAATGGAGAAGTTTGGCTGTTCAAAATCGGTTGTTGGTTTGGTGATCCCCACGGGGTATTCTTTTAATTTGGATGGCACTACGATTTACTTGTCCATGTGCGTGATATTCCTGGCGCAGGTGTTTAATATCCCGCTTTCATTAGGGCAGGAGTTAACGATTATCGGGATCCTGATGATCACTTCCAAAGGAGCAGCAGGTGTAACCGGAAGCGGTTTTATTGTGCTCACCAGCACGCTCACAGCCATCAAAATAATCCCGGTTGAAGGTTTGGCGATATTAATAGGGGTCGACAGGTTTATGTCGGAAGCGCGGGCCATTACCAATGTAATTGGCAATGGTGTGGCGACAATTGTGATTGCGAAGAGTGAGGGGGAGTTTGCCCCAAGAGAATGATTTCGGAATTCGGATGTTCGAGTTCGGGTTTTGTCTGAACCGGGATTTGAAGGATTTTTTTGATTTACGGTTTTTTTTGTCTGAACCCGAATCTACCAGAATGAAAAGCAAATTCAATAAATTGCTAAAATTAATTTAATTCGAGTTCAGACAAATAGCCTGGGCCGCAGGCAACGCCCTAATTTAGTTGGCAGTAGATAGTTTTCAGTTGGCAGTTTTATTCAACGGGAACTTTATAATCATAAAAAACTTAAAACACGTAAACACCCTGTAACCACATCCATTCCTCTCTAAAAGTCACTTTTATGTTAACATATAAATTTAGATTACAATAGGGTTTGACATTCGGGCAAAAACTTTAGCTTTGCCGTACTAAAACGAAAAAACCAATGAGTGTACTCGTAAATAAAGATTCAAAAGTTATTGTACAAGGTTTCACCGGTAAAGAGGGTTCATACCATGCCGAGCAAATGATTGCTTATGGCACTCAGTTAGTTGGTGGTGTTACACCAGGTAAAGGTGGTCAGACCCATTTAGACAGGCCGGTTTTTAACACGGTTAAAGATGCCGTTGTTGCAACCGGTGCCGATGTATCCATCATTTTTGTACCTCCTGCTTTTGGTGCAGATGCTATTATGGAAGCTGCTGAAGCCGGCATTAAGGTTATTGTTTGTATCACTGAAGGTATCCCTACAAAGGATATGATTGCAGTAAAAGAATATCTTACAGATAAGGATGCACGCCTGATTGGTCCTAACTGTCCGGGCATCATTACTGCTGATGAGAGCAAAATTGGTATCATGCCTGGCTTTATTTTCAAAAAAGGTAACGTTGGCGTGGTTTCAAAATCAGGTACTTTAACTTATGAAGCGGTTGACCAGGTGGTTAAAGCCGGTTTGGGTATCACTACAGCTATCGGTATCGGTGGCGACCCGATCATTGGTACACCAACGAAAGAAGCTGTTGAGTTATTAATGAACGATCCGGAAACTCATGGTATCATTATGATTGGTGAAATTGGCGGAAACATGGAAGCTGATGCTGCCCGCTGGATCAAAGCAAACGGTACTAAACCGGTTGTTGGTTTCATTGCTGGCCAAACAGCGCCTCCGGGCCGCCGTATGGGCCACGCTGGTGCTATAGTAGGTGGTGCTGATGATACAGCTGCTGCTAAAATGAAGATCATGGCCGAGTGCGGGATCCGCGTGGTTGAGTCGCCGGCTGAAATTGGCGCTGCCATGGCAGAAGAATTGGCTAAGTTAGCGTAAAGCTTAAGGCGAAAAGCCGAAAGCGAAAAGCTTTTTAATATTGAAGATCCCGGTCATGATTTGGCCGGGATTTTTTAGTTTAAGATGATTACTTCTTAAATCTCAAAAAATATGTCATTGCGAGGAGGAACGACGAAGCAATCGCATGCTATACAGGGCGGTTATGCCTAGCCACGCTGCGTTTGCAATGACATATTTTATTAACAGTATTCAAATGGATGAAATAGCTCAAAGCGATAGGATTCTGCAATTCAGATTCAGACAATTTTTCCGTATCTATGTATATGGTCAAAAATCTACTTAAATCCGCTTTTGCCCTCTTGTTGGCTACAGTAAGTTACACCTCCACTGCCCAACCCTACAAGCCCGCAACGTTTACTGATCCCGACAGGTTAAAAAAAATCCGGGCTACGTTCCCTGTCATCGATCAGCTTTATAAAAAATATGCTGAAGATAATCACTGGCCGGGATTGGTGTATGGCATTGTGGTTGATGGTAAACTGGTGCACAGCGGTGGTTTAGGGTATACCGATATTGATGCTAGGATCAAGGCCGATTCATCGTCGGATTTTCGGATCGCCTCCATGACCAAAAGCCTTACCGCTATGGCTATCCTAAAACTCAGGGATGAGGGCAAGCTAAAACTGGATGATCCGGCTTATATTTATATCCCCGAGATGAAGGGGTTGAAATATTTGACCAAAGATGCTGTCCCTGTAACCGTAAGGCATCTGCTTACGCATACAGCAGGTTACCCGGAAGATAACCCATGGGGCGACAGGCAACTTGCAGTTAGCGATGAAGAACTCCTGGCGCTATACAAAAAAGGCATTTCATTTTCCAATAATCCTGGTCAGGGCTATGAGTACAGCAACCTTGGTTTTGCTACGCTGGGATATATCATCAAAAAAGTATCGGGCAAAACTTACGAGCAATACATCACAGAAAATATCCTTAAACCGTTAGGTATGATACATACCTATTGGGAATATACCAAAGTGCCCAAAGATAAACTGGCGCATGGCTATCGCTGGCTTGATGGTAAATGGATTGAACAGCCTCTGCTGCATGACGGGGCTTACGGTGCGATGGGCGGCCTGATAACCACTATTGAGGATTTTAGCAAATACATGGCTGTACATATGGATGCCTGGCCCCCGCGCGATGATGCCGAAGCCCTGCCTGTAAAACGCAGTTCTATCCGGGAAATGCAATACCCCTGGGATGTGAATTATTTAACTGTAAATGCTAAAACAACCACAGGAAGGCCATGTCCCAATGTAAGTGCCTATGCCTACGGTTTACGTTGGGCAAAGGATTGTGATAACCGCGTATACATTGGTCATACAGGGGGCTTACCGGGTTTCGGCAGTCAGTGGAATATCTTGCCGGAGTACGGTGTGGGCGTTGTTTCGTTTGCCAACCTGACTTATGCCCGTGCTGGTTATCCCAATAACCAGGCTCTGGATACTTTATTGGCTCTTTCGGGTATAAAACCACGGCAATTGCCGTCATCAGCCATATTAGAGCAACGTAAAAATGATCTGCTTAAAGTCATCGCTGATTGGAGCAAGGCTAAAGAAAGTGGCATTTTTGCTGATAACTTTTTTATGGATTATTTCCCCGATAAACTTCAAGCAGCCGCAACGGAAGCTTTTGCAAAAACGGGCAGAATAATAAGCGCCGGTGATATTGTTGCCGAGAACCAGTTGCGCGGTTATTTTATAATCAAATGTGAAACTGGAAATATCAAAGTGAGTTTTACACTTACACCCGAAAACCCGCCATTGGTGCAGGAGTTTCATTTTGATGTGGTGCAGTAATAATTGTTAAAATCTTGGGCTCGTTTGTGACGAGCGCGCTTAATATGGTTTGGTGATTGCATTGCCTCTTGCGTTACAAACGCAAACCCAGGTTGCGCACTCGTTACAAACGGGCTCGAGTATAAAGCTTGTTTGCAAATGAGTGCAAGTAGGAATCTCAAAAAAATGTCATTGCGAGAAGGAACGACGAAGCAATCGCATGCTATACAGAGCGGCTATGCCTCCGTGCGGTTGCCACGCTTCGCTCGCAATGACATTTTTATTATACATCTTTTAAAAGCAATCACGTCTTCTGCTTTTTCTTCTTCGCCGCCGGGAAAAGCACATTGTTTAATATCAGCCTGTAGCCAGGAGAATTGGGATGAAGCTTAAGATCTGTCGGCGGATCATTTACAGCATGCTGGTAGTCTTCTGGGTCGTGGCCGCCGTAAAAGGTCCATTGGCCTTTGCCGTATTCGCCGTGAATATAGCGGGCCTCGTTGGCGGTTTTCATTTCGCCCATGATGGTAACGCCGGGTTTGAGCATGCTTTTGTTGTAGGCCGTAGTTAAGCCCATAAAACCTTTTATTACTTTGTCATGATCCTGCGTAAGCATGCTCGGCACAACATCCCATTTGGCCGAAAAATCAAACAACGTAAAGAAATCCCGGGTACGATCAACCTGGCGGGTGGTGGTAACGTCGATATTGCTGAAGGAATGTGAAATGGGGTTCATATCCAGCGTAAAATTCTGAAAGGCGAACGTTTGACTAAAATCGAGTTTGGATTGCGCGTCCTGGTCGGCAGCATCACCGTCGAACATACGTTCGCAGATATCTGTGTTAGCAGCCGATAGTGCAATGTCAAAAGTATCGGTACCTGAGCACATGGCAAACAGGAAGCCGCCGCCTGCGCAAAAATCGCGGATGTTTTGGGCTACGGCCAGCTTCATTTTTGATACCTTGCTAAAGCCCAGTTTATGGGCCATGGCCTCCTGGATCTTGATATCATCGGTATACCATTGCGCATAACGGAACGCACCGTAAAACTTGCTGTATTGCCCCGTAAAATCCTCATGGTGCAGGTGCAGCCAGTCATACTTGGGTAATTCGCCGTGGATCACCTCTTCGTCGTAAACTACGTCGTACGGAATTTCGGCATATTTTAAAACCAAGGTAACTGCATCATCCCAGGGCAGCTTGTTTTTGGGGGAGTAAACCGCCATGCGGGGGGCTTTCTCCAGTTTAACCAGGTCCATATTTACCGATGGATCGCTTACTTCGGTAATAATTTCGGTGGCTTTGGCATCGGCAATAACTTCGTAGCTCACCCCGCGAATCTTGCATTCTTCCTCAACTTTTTGGCCGTACTTCATCATGAAACTGCCACCACGATAGTTGAGCAGCCAGTCGACTTCTTCGCCGTTTTTGAGCACCCAGAAAGCTATCCCGTACGATTTGAGATGGTCCTTTTGCTCATCATCCATAGGAATTAATATAGATGCAGCCCTCGACGTAAAAGGTAAAAGGTAAAAGGCGAAAGGTAAAAGGAACTTTAGCTTTATAAGTAAAAGACGAAATGTAAGAGGTGAAAAGTTATTGCCTGATGAATTATTCACGATCCTTGTTGATTTGTTTACTGCCGGGTTATCAAATGTAACGAATAAAGGGCTAATGTATTTTAACCATTTTTAACACATAAGGGCTTCTGGCTTTATGCATGTTGTTTTAGTTTTATGGCGTTGTTAAATCCGGTCCTTAAATGAGTTTATCTGTTACTATCAGAAATATTTTCCTTGTCGGTATTTTATCAATATCCTGTTTGGCCGCGTACGCGCAGAATGGAAGTAAGGGTATGCGCCTCAATCGTAATGTGTTGATTAAAAAGCTTACAGAAGCCGATAGTAGTCTTGTTTTTAAGCAGGACACAGATATCAGCCTGCTACCAAATTTTGTCGCAACAGATGCCAATGGAAGCCGGGCCCAACTAATTGGCAAGCCCGATGAGCTGGCAATAGTTAAGTGGACTTACGTTTTTACGGCCGACGAAAAAGTGAACCTTGCCGAACTGCAAAAACTGGCCTGGTTTGCTAATACTTTAGGTGATCAGGAAGGACTCGACTGGTTTTTTGCCCAATTGGCCGAATTGGGTAAAGATTATAAAAAGCCGCTTTTGGAAATTAAAATGTTTGATTCAAAAAGCAAAGGCGAGATTAGTTATTCGCCAAAAGAAAAAGTACTTACCATAACTTTTACACCCTGGTAACCAATAAATATTGCAAACCTTTCGCTTTTTACCTTTCGCCTTTAACCTTCTATTTTATTACCTTTGCCAACTGTTTTCAAAAAAACAAAAACATGAGCAAAGCAATAATCAAAACCGAAAAAGGCGACATGACCGTAGAGTTTTACGATCAGGATGCCCCTAATACCGTTGCTAACTTTAAAAAATTAGCAAAATCAAACTTTTATGATAACGTGATATTTCACCGTGTTATCCCTAATTTTATGATTCAGGGCGGCGATCCAACCGGTACCGGTGCTGGTGGTCCAGGCTACAAAATTGATTGCGAGCTTACCGGCAACAACCAATACCATGACCGTGGTGTGCTTTCAATGGCACATGCAGGCCGCAACACTGGTGGCTCACAGTTTTTCATTTGCCACAACCGCACAAACACTGCCCACCTTGACCGTAACCACACCGTTTTTGGTAAAGTGATTGAAAATGTTGACGTTGTTGACGCTATTCGCCAGGGAGATAAAATTTTAGGAATCGAAGTTATTGAAGATTAAGTGAGTAGTTGATGAGGTGAGTAGTTTATTGGTTAAACATAATAAACTACTCATCTAATCAGCCCCAACAAAAAATATATGAATTTACAGGGAATTGTATCGGTATCAGGAAAACCGGGTTTATGGAAAGCTTTGGCACAAAATAAAACCGGCTATGTGCTGGAAAGTTTAGATGCACAGAAAACAAAGCTGATAGCCAACCTTTCTACAGCCAAATTAGCTGCTTTAAGTGAGATCACCATTTTTGGTGTTGAGGATGATATCAGGTTAACTGATGTGCTTGAGCGCATGAAATCAGCATCAAACATACCTGATGTTAAAGCCGATGGAAAAGCATTGCGTACCTTCTTTTATGAAGTAGCGCCTGATCATGACGAAGAGAAAGTTTACTCATCGGATATTAAAAAGGTAATAGCCTGGTTCCAGATATTAAAGCCGCTTCCAATTTTTGAAGAGGCCGATCCTACCCAGGCACCTGCCCCGGTTGCAGAAGAACCCGTTGCCGAAGCTGTAACAGCTGAACCGGAAGCTGAACCAGCAACTCCAAAAGCAAAAGCTAAAAAAGCCACAAAAAAAGCCGAATAATCGGCTTTTTTTAGTTTAAGATATATTTTACTTCTTAGCTAAATAATTAGGATTGGGGATAAAATCTCCTTCAATTATTCCACTTGAATCCACTTTCCAGGCGCCTTTGATAGCTTGCGGCGGCACGTTTACATCATGCTCAAATGTGGCGTCTATTTCATACACCCAACCGTTAGCATGATTCAACGCTTCTTTTATTGCGCCGGGCGCTGGCCTTCTTTTTAAAAGTGGTGTTTCCTCCGGAGTAATAATGTCGGCGCAGACTTGTTTCGCGGTAAATAGGTTTTTGAAATTAAACATCCATCGCATCATAAACAATAACCTTTTCCCAAAGGTGGCTGCAGTTTTTAATAAACTCCAGGTGGATAGGGTGGGTTTGATAGGTTGCCTGTCCGGCCAGGTCGCTGAAAAACATCAGCTCGGATACCGCCCAGGAGTTATCTACTACGTCGCGTTTTTCGGTACTGGCTACAATACCTACACGAAGTTTGCGCACGGTTTCAATTTTGGCAAGGGTTTTAACACCCGCTACCAGTTTATCGCGGTCTTCTGTTGATCCCGGATTTTTAAGCCAGAAAAATACATGGTGAACTATTGGCCATTCCTCTTTTTGCTCTTTCAGCGATATTGCCGATGCTGTAACTGTACCTGCAGCCAGTGCCGCTGTTGTGGTTATAAATTTTCTTCGGGTTGATTTCATGACAGGTTAAATAATCGCTTTCAAGGTAGTAAGAATTATTTAAAAGGTTTATAAGTTGTTTCAATCAAAACACATCCAAAACATAAAGCAGCGCAATAACAGGCAGCACATTTAAAAATATTACAAGCCCTATGTTCTGATCCTGCACGTCTCTTTGCGCATAACGGGACAGGAATATGATAAAAACCACATAGTAAATAAGCGGAAAAACGAATATTACGGAAAGCAGCAGTCCCGCCGAGCTCATAAGCTGGCCCCAGCCCAATATAATTGGCCATACCACCATTCCGACGATTTCAAGAAAGGTGATAACGGATAGTACTTTTAAGGTTTGGGCTTTGCTCATTTTAAGGTAATTGTTTACCTTAAAAATAAGAAAACTGAGGGGTTTTATGAAATATGAAGAAGTAGCCTATAAACACTCCGGCTGCTTACACCCTTCTTCCGAAAATTCGGGTTCAAAGGTACTGTGGCTGATATCAAGATGCTCCAGCCGATGACGGAGATCATGCTTGATATTATCAAAATCGGGCATTGCTTCGGGTTTGATCACCAGGTGGGCAGTAAGTGCGTTTTCGGTGGTGCTGAGTGCCCAAACGTGCATGTGGTGAACATCAACCACACCTTTGGCTTTTTTAAGTTCGGCTTTGATCTTGTCAAGGTCCATTTCGGCAGGTACGCCGTCCATTTCCAAACGCAGGCTGGCTGTAAGCAGGCTCCAGGTGCCGCGTAATATCACAAAACCAATTATCAGGCTCACTGCGCTGTCAATCCAGTACAGTTTGGTAAAGTATATGATAATACCAGATATCACCACTCCAAAGGATACTATGGCATCAACAGCCATGTGCAGGTAAGCGCCTTTAATATTGAGGTCGGTATCTTTATCTTTCACAAACAGCCAGGCTGTAAAAGCGTTAATGCCAATGCCTATAAAAGCAACCCAGGCCATGGTGCCGCCCGATACTATTTCGGGGTTCATGAAGCGCGTAATAGCCTCATAAATAATAAAACCAACGGCTGCAAATAATATTACCGCGTTAAAAAAAGATACGATGATAGTCGACCGCTTATAGCCGTAGGTATACTTACTATTAGCGCTTACTTTGGTGAGTTTAAAAGCAAGTAAGGCTAATGCGAGCGAGGCCACATCGCTCAGGTTATGACCTGCGTCGGTTAACAGTGACAAAGAGTGGGTAATAAAACCTGTAATAGCCTCAACCACCACAAACACCGAGTTAAGTACGATGCCCCAAATAAAAGCCGAATTTAAATGACCAAGCTTAGGGGCATGGTCGTGATGATGGTGCCCGTGCGAATGTGAGTGTGAATGATCGTGACCTGCTGACATTTAGCAAAGGTAGGGGAAAATTTCAGATGTGAGGATGTGCAAATATGCAGATTCATCTATTGTTCATTTTCTGAACCCGGATTAAACGGATGTAAGGATTTACAGGACTTTATTTTCAGCTTTAGTAGCAAGTATTGAAAAAATCCTGTGATCCGGAAAATCTCCCCAAATCCCGGTTTTACTCATGATGATAAGGCTCTCCCTTCATAATAGTATATGCCCTGTACAGTTGCTCCACAAAAAACAGGCGTACCATTTGGTGCGAAAATGTCATGCGCGAGAGAGAGAGCTTGTCGTTAGCCCGCTGGTAAACGGAAGTATCAAAACCATAAGGCCCGCCTATGATGAATATTAAATTGGCAGATGTGGTAACTTCTTTTTTATTGATATAGGCTGCAAACTGGCTTGATGTAAATTCCGTCCCTTTTTCATCCATCAGGATCACAAAATCAAGCGGGGTGATTTTCTTGAGAATCAACTCGGCTTCTTTGGCCTTTTGCTGCTCGGGGCTCAGGGCTTTGGTGTTCTTCAGCTCGGGGATTTCGGCAAGCTCCAGTTTGGTATAGTGTTTTAGCCGTTTTACATATTTATTAATGCCTTCCTTCAGGTAGGCATCCTCTGTTTTTCCAACGGTAAGGAACGTGATCTTCATATCTGAAACAAATAAACGTTTATTTAAAATATATGTGTTTATTTTGGTTGAATTTATCTGCACATGGAACAAACAATTATAAACGATTATACCCAAAGGGCAAGCCTCGCCGCTGCAGAAGCGGCCAAATATAAAAAGCTTGCCAATACCTATTCACTGCTGAGGCTCGGCATTTTTGCCATGGTGGCTGTAACTATAGCCTTTGCCATTCATTTCGACAATTTTAGCATCATCGCCATTGCCTTTGTACTGCTGGTTTTTGCCTTTGCCTGGCTGGTAGCGCGCCAAAGTGCGTTTGAAAAGCAGAAACAGTATTATGACGATCTGCAGCAGGTAAATGAAAACGAGATAGTTAGTATCCAAACCCACGGCAATATCTACAACGATGGCGCGCGCTACGCTAACGACAAACACTTTTACACTTCCGACCTGGATATTTACGGCAATGCCTCCTTATACCAACTCATCAACCGCACCGCCACCACGCCGGGTAATAGTAAACTGGCGGGTTGGCTCAATGCCCGGCAAGCAAACAAACGGTGTTACAACGTCAGGACGCCGTTAAAGAAATAGCCGCCAGGAACAGCTGGAAGCTCGACCTGCAAACACGGCTCATTTTCGCCATTAAGCAGGATGTTAACCAGCTTAAAAACTTGTTTAAATACCTGCACATTCCGCTCGATATGCCAGGCGAAAAATGGCTCGCCGCCTATACCAAAATAGCGCCTTACCTGTTTACGGCGTTGCTGGTAGTCGCTTATTTTTATTTGCCGACTAAGCTTGCGGCCATCGTGGTTGGCTTGTTTAATATGGGGGTGGTGTTTTCAAAAGCAGCCTACATCAGCAAAGCCGATCTTATTGCCGGTAAAATAGGCGATACTTTATCCAACTATGCAAATGTATTTAAGTGCATTGAAGACCAGCAATGGCAAGCTCCCTATAACAATATATTAGCACAACAGCTTAAAACAGATAAAACATCGGCTAAAATAAAAGAACTGGGGCAACTGATCAATAAACTTAATTATCATCTTAACCTATTAATCGGCTTTGTGCTTAACCTGTTTTTCTTATGGGATATCCGCCAGATTATTGCCATTGAAAACTGGAAACGTCAAAACCAGGACAGCCTTGAAGCTTCTTTTGATGCCATTGCTGAATTTGAATCACTCCTGAGCCTGGCCGGTTTAGTAGTAAACTATCCGGATTGGAGTTTCCCTGTTATTGACGACAGGCCGGGCTATACCCTTACAGCTAAAGCCATTGCCCATCCGCTTATTGACGCCACCAAACGTATCGAAAATGACTACGAACTGGATAATACCTTTAAGGTTGATATCATAACCGGATCAAACATGGCCGGTAAGAGCACCTTTTTGCGTACCGTGGGTATTAATACCGTGCTGGCCTTAAGCGGTGCACCTGTGTGCGCCAAAAGTATGCAGGTATCGGTGATCACCATGATCAGTTATATGCGCATCAAAGATTCGCTCAATGAAAGCACCTCAACCTTTAAGGCCGAGCTCGACCGTCTGCAAATGCTGTTGGCTGCCGTTGAAAATGAGCCAAAAGTATTTTTCCTGATAGATGAAATGCTGCGGGGTACCAATTCGGTTGATAAATACCTCGGCTCAAAGGCGGTTATCGAGCAGCTCATCCGCAAAAATGCGGTGGGTATGGTAGCCACTCATGATTTGCAGATAGCCCATCTCGAAACCAAATATCCTGATTACGTACGTAATTTTTATTTTGATATCCAGGTAATGAACGGCGAAATGCTGTTTGATTACAAGATCAAGCACGGCGAGTGCAAAACTTTCAATGCCTCGCTATTGCTTAAACAGATAGGGATTGAGGTGGACGCGGAGTAGAACCGGGATTTTAGGGGATTTACGGGATTATAGGATTTAGCCTGCCCCTTGATTTATGGATTTGCTGGATTATGGAATGGTTTTGTCAACCAAAAGAGAAAATCCAAAAATCAGAAAAATCCTCCCAAATCCTGGTTCAGAAAAAGAGCCGGAAGCATTTACGCTCCCGGCTCTTTAGTTTTTTCTTATATCCTGACTCTAACAGTCTTGACTCTTAAAGATTATCGGCCTCCTGTAGGTGAACCGCCGGCACCCTGGTCGCCTTGTTTCATGTCATCATTGTTGATGCCTTTTTTCTGTTGATTAGGGTTGCTGAAGCTTAATTTACCGAAGCTGTAGCTAAACGTTACACCAAACGAACGGAATGGGAACGCGAATTTGCTGCTTTGTGTAAATGTTGGCGTTTTTATGTCGGTATTAAAGTTTTTGTAAGTATTGAATGGCTCAATGGCATTAATACCCAATGCAAGTTTCTTTTGCATAAACTGTTTTTTAAAGCCAAAGCCCATAATGCTGAACGATGGGTTTGAGCCCTGAATGGTGCGGCGTGCCGAATTTTCAACAGCAAATGCCTCAGCTATAAAGTTGTTTGGCAGTGTAAGCTGAGCACTTAAAAATGCGTTGTACTGCACATAAGTATTGGTTTGTGTTTGCTGGTGCGTAAACTGGTCAATAGCGGTTGGCTTATAGGTGTAAGCGTTGATTTGCCCGCGTATGGTCAGGATTTTGAACGGGGTTACCGACCCAAAAAAGCTTGCGCCATATGAGTTATTTACACCAATGTTTTGATAGGTAGTTAAAGTAGCGTTCTGATCACCATTAGGTGGCAGGTTTTCAACTATACCTTCAATTAAGCCTGATGTATGCTTATAATAAGCAGACAGGTTGATCACAGACGATTTTATGAATGTGTTGTAACCCAATTCAACTGTTTGCGATATTTCGGGCGCTAAGTCGGGGTTACCAACTGTTTGCGCTGTAATATTGCTCCTGTTAACAAACGGGTTCAAAAACTGTAAGCTTGGGCGTGTTATACGCTTGCTATATGATAATTTGATAGTTTGAGTAGGTGTAAGCGCCTTTTGAAAAGTTAAGCTCGGTATAAACGTATTATAGTTTTGATCAAAAGGGCTAAGGTTTTGAGCGCTATTGATTGGCTCGCCGTGAATATCCGTATTTTCAAGCCTTGCACCTGTCATAATGGAGTAGCCTTTAGGCAGAGAGAAAGTTAATACGGTGTAACCGGCCCAAACGGTTTGATTATAATTATACCTGTTTGAGTTTGGATCGCTGAATACAAAACCGCCGTTTCCGTCCGGTACAAAATAATCCGAAATACTTTTTATCCTCCTGATGATGTTTTTACCACCGGCTTCCAGCTTAAGTAGTTTGCTTACGGGTAAAGTATAGTCGGCTTGTATGGTATACTCGTTGTTTTTACCATTAATATTGTTTTCAAGGGAATCAAACACCGCCGAATACAGGTTAGTATAATCGGTAACAATTTTGCTATGGCTCCATTGTGCAGACAGGTCCAATTCATGACCTTCTTTTTTAAATTTGTGTGTGTAATCAATGTTCCAGTCAAAGCCACCAAAACTATTGTGACCGCGACCATCAGAAGTGTAAGACTGGTCTTTGGTGTGATCAAAATAATAAGTTTGATTTGTGGTTGACAGCGAATGCGGATCAAAACCACCCTGATTTAAACGGATAGAAGTACGTAAGTTGTTGTACGCGTTAAAATCATAGCCAGCCGAAACAGAACCTATTACGCCGTGACGTTTAACGCGGCTGGTTCCGGTAGATGTTTGCTCATAGTGTTTGGTAGGATCGTTATAATTAAAATTCTGATCACTTGAGGTAAGCGAGGTTTGAGGCCATGTTGCGTTACCACCTGCGTTTGCCGATAAGCTAAACCTGTTGTGGTTATAGTTGATATTGGCGTTGCCGTTGTTTTGACGTGTACCAACACCACCGCTGATTGAACCGCTGATACCTGAAACATTTTTTTGCTTGGTAATGATGTTCAAAATACCGGCCGAACCTTCTGCATCATATTTGGCAGATGGTGAAGTTACCACCTCGATACTCTTGATCTGGTCGGCGGGGATGGTTTTCAATACATCCGATAAGCTGGCAGATGTAGCACCGGATGGCTTGCCATTGATCAATACACGTACGTTCTGGTCGCCGCGGATGGATACGTTACCATTTAAGTCGACAGCAACCAAAGGCACTTTCTGTAACACATCGGTAGCGTTGCCGCCAGCGGCAGTAAGATCTTTCTCCGCGTTATAAACTATCTTATCGATCTTATTTTCGATTAATGCGGCCTGGCCAACTACCGAAACTTCTTTAAGCGCGTGTGAGCTTGGGGCCAACAGTACCTGGCCAAGTTTAGCATCTGGTTTTGATGGGGTAGTGGTTACCTGATCAATATATTTAGTTGGGTAACCTATAAAAGAGATAGCCAGCTTGTATACGCCCGGCTTTACATTGTCCAATTTAAAGTTACCTTTTTCATCGGTTACAACACCGGTAATTGGCGATTTGCCTCCGCTGCGATATAAACCAACCGAGGCGTAGTCCATTGGTTTTTTGGTTAGCGAATCAATGATAGTGCCTGATATTCTGCCTGTTGTTGTAGGTCCGCCGCCGCCCACACCAAACTGGGCCTGAGCCGATAACGCGAAGCAGAATAATGCAATAAGTATGTAAAAACGTTTCATTTAGTATTATTTTGGTAATTGGAGGCGAAAATACTTTAAATGTTACATGCTGAATTTTTATTTTTTTACAAATAGTGCATTTGTAATGTATAAGTTACACTATTATGATGTAACCGGGGATTTTACAATGGGGGATTAAAAAGAGGGATTTGCAATGAGGTGACAATGATATAAAAACCATGTCAATTAGGAGTGATAAAACTTAGGGAAGATTTACGAAGTTTTGAAACTTGGTAAATCTGGATTCAACCGTTTTTTAGGAAAGGCACAAGTAAGCCCGGACCGGGGCAACTTGTGCCAGTAGAATATTCAATACCAATTATCAGATTTTACTCTGTCGTTACCCTCAAATTCAAGGTATCGGCTTGCATAGCGGTAAAAATACCGAGGCCGTTAACAACATTGGTTGGGGTATTTACCAGGTTTTGTGAGCTGCCGCGGGTATTGCTGGTTAATATATTAATGTATTCGTCGTTTACCCTTAGCAATATTACTTTATAAGCCCCGTAGTATTTGAAAGTGGTTTGCGTTATGCTGTATGTAGAGGCTCTTTCGGTATTGATCTCGAAGCTTGGGTTCCTGTTGTTCCTTACCGCTATAATCTCAAAAGGATTACTATCGGTGTTTTTGAAAAGCAACATATGCTGTAGCGAATCGGGGTTGGTCCAGGTAATGGTAGCGCGCACCTTATCGTTATAAGCCTGATCAAGCGTATTAGGCTCATGGAATACACTGTCGGTTAGTTTAAATCCAACTGGTTTGCCCGGCATCACTGTTGACGCGCTCACAGCCACATTATTATAAGTAAACTGCATGGAGTAAGTTTTACCGGCAGTTACGAACGAGGCATCGCTGTAAGTGTAAGTTCCGTTTGTTCCTTCGGTAAGTTTTACGGTCTGTGTACCATTGCTTACATTAATTGTTAGCCCGGTAATGCCTGATCCATAAGTAGCAGTATCCGTCAGGTCTTTTTGCTGATAAACTTTTACTGAAAGCGGTTGGCCGGCAACCAGGTATGCTTCAACAACAGGTTTGTTCACCGCATCCGTATCAGAAGAGTTTTTTTTGCAGGCCGATGCCATCATCAGGCAGCCGGCTATCAGTGCAAAAAATCGTATGTATGTTTTTATTTCCATCTTAAGCTTAATGTAACGTTAGGGGTAAAGCCGAGGTAGTTAACGTCGGTGGTAATAACCTGGTTGTTCTGCATTTGGTATTCGCGGTACCAGGTGTTGGTATGATTGTAAACGTTAAACAGCGACAAGCCTATAGACCCTATTTTATGCCCGTCTATCTTCAGCAGGTCATATGACACCGACATGTCCAGCCGGTGATAAGCCGGCAAACGTTCGGCGTTTTTATCGCTGATGTTGAGGTAAGTGATGCTGTTGCCGTCGACCGTTCTAATGGTATAGCTGGATAAGGGGGCAGTATAAGGATGCCCGGTGCTGAACAGGAAAGTAGCAGCAAAATTCCAGCGCTCATAATGATACATGTTGATGGATTTAAACTCATGGCGCACATCCTGGTCGGCGGCGTAATAATCAGTGCCAAAAGCTGAGAATTTATTCTGCGCCTGGGCAAGGGTATAGCTGATCCACCCGGTATAACGCCCCATTTTTTTCTGCACCAAAAATTCAACGCCTTTGGCACGACCGGTTCCCTCGTAAAAGTTTTCAGTTACGGTTTGTGTTTGATTTTGGTTAGCCTCCATCCTGAAACCACCTCCTGCGGGCTGTGTTTGCCTTACGGTATACTGGGTAAGGCCGCTAAGCGTTTTGTAGTATCCTTCAACGCTAAATAAAAGCTCGTCTGTTTCGTAGCTGGTGCCCAATATGAAATGTCTTGACCCGCCAACGGGGATATTGCTGTTGTTTGATAGTACCCAGAAATTACGGTTCCCCGCCAGTATATCCTCGCGGATCACCTGGTTTTCAAACTGGTAAAACTGCCCGGTTGCGCCTTTTATGGTAAATTTATCGGTAAGACTATAACTTGCCGACAGCCGGGGTTCAAAGTACGGTTTGGATGTAGGGCCGAAATAACTGGCCCGCAAACCAGGCTGAATATGAAATTTATTGTTTGGGTCGATAGCCAGCTCGGTGTAGAAACCCGCTAACATGGCATTGTTATGCTGGTTGATGAGCTTGCTGGTATCGTTTTGGGTATACTCGTAATCTATTTTTTTGTAGGATGCAAAACCGCCGAAGAGCAGCTTATACTTGTTACTAACTGTCCATTCCCACTCAGATTTATAGCTTGCATCCTTCAGGTTGTTGGTTTCAAGCGTGCCGTTGCTCAGCGTATGTGAGATACCGTTGGTATCAATTTGTGAAAAGCCCGAAGTACTGCGGTTCCTGTCGTTGAAATAGGACGAGTAGGTGATGTAGTTATTGGAGTATAGTTTCTTATTCCATTGCCTGAACCATTTGATACTGCTGCCCAGGTTACCGTATTTAGTATAATCGGTTATGTTGATACCGCTGCTGCCCGACGACAGGAACGATGGCAGGCCCAGTTCCCTGCTGTTATCTGTTTTATCGGTACCTGTGTACAAAGTCCATGATACTTTATCTTTTTGACTGATGCTGTACGTGTACTTGGCATCAAAATCATAAAAGTAGGAGCTTGGGGTTATCTGGTTAGCAAAACCGCCGCCGCCAAAGCCTCCCCGGCCGCCGCCACCCGGACCGCCCCCCTGCGTGGTTGATGTTTGATTAAACTGGTTAAAGATCTTGTTATAAAACGGCCCCTGGTATGAGCGCCTTACTGCTAACAGCAAGGTCGATTTATCAGAAAGCGGCGTTTCCAGGTAACCGCTTGCGCTCAGCAAACTCAAATCGGTACCGATGTTGGTTTCGTTCTTGTTACCCTCTTTGCCGTTGAGTTCGGTAACGCTCGAAAGCCTGCCGCCATATTTGGCCGTAAAGCCGCCTTTATATAATTGCACATCCTTAATGGCACTGGCATTGAAAGCACTGAAAAAGCCATACAGGTGATCAACCTGGTAAATGGTAAAACCATCCAGTACAACCAAATTTTGGTCGGGGGTACCGCCGCGTACGTATGCACCTGATGATGACTCGTTGGTACCGCTTACGCCGGGCATCAGCTGGAAAGCCCGCAGCACGTCCTTATCGCCCATGGTTGGCAGCTTATCTAAATTGGCCGGCGAAAGCTGTAACACGCCAACCTGCCTGCTATCGGTATTCATAACGCCGCTTTTTTTACCCGTAATAGTAACCTCGTTTAAGCTATTGAGCGATGAATATAACCCACAGATCAGCGGCGAATTCAGCTTTTCGCTGCTCAGCCTAAAATAGTCCGTTTGGTAACCTGTATAGGAGACCTCCACTACCGATGTATCTGAAGGTACCCTGAACATCGTAAAATAACCATCAGCATTGGTCATAACGTTGAGGTCGGTCCCCCTGATCTTCACCGTAGCCGATGGCAGCGACTCGCCTGTTTGCTGATCAATTACCCGCCCGTTAATACTCACCAAAAAATGTTTGGGTTTGGCTTTGGGCGCTTCAATCTCTTTAGCCTTTACCGCATTGGCTGCCTGCAATGACAACTTGTTGAGTTTTTGCAGCCGCGCCAGATCGTCGGTGTTTTGGAGGATGTAGATAGTGCCGGTTGATTCTATCCAGTAATGCAGACTGTTTTCATTGCAAACCTTGGCAATTACATTTTTAAGCGGTTCTTCAAAAAAGTGCTCCACAACGTCCATTTCATGTAAAGGCTCCCGTTCAAATACTATGCGGACTTTATAGTTCATGGCCAGTGTATCAAAGAGCTCATCAAGCGGGCACGAAAAAAAATGGTTAACTACAATCTTTTTTAGCTTTTGTTGGGTTTGCTGACTATGGGCCACCGTACCGCACAAAATCAGGGAGCTTATTAACATTAGGGAAAATTTCTTCATGTAGGGGTATATTTTCTTCGATGCCGAAAATGCACCATGTTTTGAAGCGCCTCAAATAAAATCGACCATGGGAGGCTTTGTGTAGACCAGATGCCCGGATGTGTGGCAGGGGGATTTTGCTTAGTAGCAGTTGTTGTGCTATAAAAAGAGGGGGGAATATACGATTCCCCTCTTGAGAGGGGCGGAGGGGTGTGTATCTGCTTTGATATGCCTATTGTAGAAACACACCCCTGCTACCGCACTTTCTATCGCGCCCCCTCTCAAGAGGGGAATTTGAAAATATCGATTAAATTATAGGGAATGTCATTCGAAGCAGTAACGATTAAGCAATGACATATTTTTTGTATTGAAGGCCTACACCTTCCCAATCATCCTGTTTATCACATCACGATATCCATCACTTAATGGTATCTCGGTGTTGATGAGTTTGATACGGGCACGGCGCATTTGGGATACATGGTCGAGGTTAACGAGGTATGATTTATGTACCCGGAAAAACTGGTCTGGCGGTAATTGCAGCTCAATAGCTTTGAGGCTGATGCGGGATAATACCGGTTTTTGCTGATTGATGAGGTGAACTTTTATATAATCTTTAAGCCCTTCAATGTATTCAACCTGGTCAAAACTGATCTTAACGAGGTTATAATCAGCATGCAAAAAGAAATAGTTTTTAGTGGTTGGCTGCGGCACATAACTGCGGCGAAGCTCATATAAGTCGAGCGCTTTATGGCAGGCTTTTAAAAAACGGTCTAAGGGTACGGGCTTAACCAGGTAGTCAACCACATCAAGTTCAAAACCTTCAACCGCAAATTTTTCATAAGCGGTTACAAATATCACCATGGGCTTCTGTGTCAAGCTCCTGATGAGTTGTAAACCGTTAATACCCGGCATGTATATATCGCTGAAGATAAGGTCTATCTGTTCTTTTTGCATGGCAATGATCGCCTCGCCCGCGTTGCGGCAACGCGCCACTACCTGTATGGTGTTTACATGCTTCAGGTTGTCTTCCAGCAAGTCGAGCGCAAGCGGCTCATCGTCAATTATTAAACATCGCATCATTTAAGTTCCAGTTGCAGCATAACTATATAAGCCTGCTCGTTTTTGTTGATATATAGATTGTGTTTGCCGGGGTATAACAGCTCAAGCCGGCGTTTAACATTAGCCAGACCAATACCCGAGGCGTTATCTTTACTTTCTTCGGTTGGGTTGTACACGTTTTGTACGCTGAAACGCAGGTTCTTTTCGTCGGTAAAAAGTGTGATGGCTATAGCCGGCGACTCAATATCGCCCGTGCCATGTTTAAAGGCATTTTCAACAAAGGGGATCAGCAGCATGGGTTCAATACTTTTTTCGGGAGCTTTGATATCCGAGCTGAAGCTGATCTTTACCTGGTCGCGAAAACGGAGCTGCTGGAGTTCGATATAGCTGCGGAGGTAGTCTTCTTTTTGGCACAGCATAACTTTTTCGGCATCGGTTACATAAAGCATATAACGGAGCAATTTAGAAAGCTGGATGAGTGTAGGCTCAACTGCCGAAGGGTTTAAACGTGAAAGCGCCACCGCACTGTTAATCACATTGAAAATAAAATGCGGACTGATCTGCGAACGTAAAAATGCCAGTTCAGAGATCAGCGAAGCATTATCAATGTCCTTTTTTTTATTGATGGCTTTAAACTGATCGGCCAGGTAGTGATAAGCAAAGCTGCCGGCGGTAACAGATAATAAGGGGAAAATAACCAGGAACGGCCCCGGCGGGCGACGATGATGCCCCATCCAGGGAAAATGAGGCACAGGGAAATAATGTCGTACTTCCATTAGTATTACATTGAACACCACAAAGGAGGCAAGCAAGGCAAAAAAGTAAAGCCAGATATTATTTTTTAAGATCCTGGGAATAAGAAAAAACGCATTCAGGTAGAATTCGGCCGCGAGCACCAGGTTAAAACTGATAATGTGCCCCAGCGAAAAAGCAGGCTGCGGAAAGCCGCGCATATCCGGCCTGGAAATGATGGGCGTAAAAATGATCAATGCCCAAAATAACAGGTGGATACAAATTTCGATAATCAACGCTGGCTTTATCCGTTTAAACATATCATGCTAAGGTAGCCTCATTTTAAACCCGCACTCAATGTAATAGACGATGGGGCAAAATGTGCCGACGAAAGTACAGTATCTGTTGTACGGAAACCTAACTTCAGGTGCTGCACAAGGCATATTTAACATCTATTAACATTTGAAGGCAGCTAATTGAAAACAAGCGGTTTCGCTGTATAAAAAAGGTGGCATTTTCCGTTAAATTTGTTTAACAACTAATTACCTATGTCAATAACAAAACCCATCCTCCGAATTTTTGATTATGATAAAGCCATTGAATTTTATATCAACTGGCTTGGCTTTAAAACTGATTGGGAACACAAACCCGAAGGTGTGCCGGTATACATCCAAATTTCCCTGCGCGATGTAGTGCTTTACCTCTCCGAACATCATGGCGATGCCAGTCCGGGCAGCCATATAGCGATCGATGACTTTAGTGAGCTAAGGGATTACCACGCCCACCTCATCGCCAAAAAATATAAATACAACCGCCCCGGTTTGGAAGTGCCCGAATGGAATGACAAGGCTATTATGATGACGGTTCACGACCCGTTTGGTAACCGGTTAACCTTTAGTGAAGAATTGAAGGGGTAAGGCTGTTGATTCCTTCCTTTTTTAGCGCAAGTGTTGTGTGGTTGGCTGGAGGGGCGCTCACTTGTGCTTTCTTTATGCTTTTATAATTGTATTTAACTATTTTCAGTGCGTGAGTACTAAATACAAATTCGCTAATCCGGAGGGGATATACTTCGTGACTTTCGCCATTGTTCATTGGGTCGATGTTTTTACAAGAAATATCTATCGTGATATCTTACATGATAGTTTTCGTTATTGTATAAAGGAAAAAGGTTTAATTATTTATGGGTTTGTTATTATGAACAATCATGTTCATTTGCTCATAGGCAAAAAAGGGGATCAAAGTCTATCAGCCATTATGCGGGATATGAAAAAGTTTTCATCTGTTAAGATTATCAGGGAAATCATAGAAAATCCGGTAGAAAGCCGAAAACTCTGGATGCTTAAACTCTTTGCTGACACAGGAAAAGCAAATACAAATAATACCCATTATCAGTTATGGCAACAAGAAAATCATCCGATAGAAATTGAGCCACACTCAAATATGTTTGATCAAAAGTTGAATTACATTCACCAAAATCCTGTTAAAGCAGGATGGGTTAACGAACCTTCAGCATATGTTTATAGTAGCGCCGCTAATTATGAAGAAAAGGGTGGGGTTTTGTTGGAAGTTGAAGTAGCATATTGATTTAGATTTTTTTTGAGTTTTAGCGCAAGTCTTGAGCCCCCGGAGATGCGTAGTTGGAGACTTTGTGCTTCGACAATATGTCTTGCTGTCTAAAGCCAAAAGGCACAAGTCATCCACCCCCAATGCCAGCCACACAAGACTTGCGCCAGAAATGATAATAAAAGCCCGAAACTAACTTAATTTGTTTCGGGCTTTGTATTATATAAGGTTAGTCTAATTATAAAACGTCCATGAAACGCCGAACTTCAGGATGGCATCCTGTTGTGGGTAACGGTTAACCGTGTAATAGCCTTTACTCCAGGCCCGCTGGTTGATGTAATCATAAGCAACAAACAGGTTGGTACGCTGCAGGGTTGCTTTGAAAAATACACCAAATATTGGATAGGACGAAAACGTTACGTTTGCGCCGTTATAAAACTGGCCCAATCCCGGGGCATATGAAGGGGCAACATATTCTGTATTATACCTTCCATTTATACCCATACTGGCATGCAGTACATTAAGTAAAACCCTGTTAATATATAAGCTGCTGTAAGCATATACTTCCGGGGTACGAAGCGTGTTTTGATAATCGGTTTTTTGGTATACCACGTAATTATCAAAGTGCAGGCTCCGGTAAGTGAAGTTTTTACCCAAACTTACTTTTAACAGGTTGATAGAGTTGTTAAGCTGAGCCGGGCGCGCATCGGTACCGCCATCCTGGGCTGTAAAATACAGGTAATTGCTGATCAAAAAGTATTCGGCTTTTAAATCAATTTGCAGGGCATTGTTAATGTAGTTGAACGAAGCGCTGGTTGTTTTTTGATTACTGAAATCATTATGAAAAATATAATGATTAGAGATCCAGTTATTATAAACCAGCGGAGGCGAGCTGTTTTGTGAATAGGCTTCTAAAACGATCTTGCCGGTTTTTTTGCCGCCTGCCAGGGTAAGTTTGGCATCATATAAGTAATTACCAAAATCACGGCCCTGGGCAATCTGCCTGAAATCGGCGTCGAGCGCAATGCGGTCGCTAAAGCGATAACCCAGTTTGGCTTTCAGCGTAATATCCTGGAAAGTGTTGTGCTGTACCTTGTCCTGGTGAACGTATTTTACACCATACTCGTTTAGGGTGGTATCGCTAACATATTGGTTATACGAATAAAAATCGTGTACAAGCCCTAAGTCAAGCTTAAGCTCGTTCTTTACAAATTTTACTGATTTACTTCGCAGATAAAAGCTATACGAAAACTCATTTTGAATATGCGTGACGACTGTTGAATCCCTTGACCGGTTATTGCTGTAATAATAATCGGGGAACACATTATAGGTATCAACACCGCTTTGCTTATAAAGGTACCTGCTGTTTGATACATGAAGGGTATGCGATACACGTTGGGTAGGGAGGATCTTTGAATTGTCTTTCCCCTTATTCAAACTATCTATCCGGCCTAAATAATAAAACTGTTTAATGTAAAGGCCCTTATCGTTCCAGTTTTCATAACTATACGGTAAACGTACCGCTGCCCTGTCTTTTGAAAAGGCGTTGTTTACATTGGTACTGGTAAATACCGAATCGTTGAGAATGCTGCCGGTTTCGGGGGCCTTAAGATTGTTGAACAAAAGGTTGGCCAGCAGGTTATATCGTTTGCTTTTTGATTCGTACCAGGTAAAAATAGAGGCATTCAAATCACTCACGTTTTGGCCAAGCACATTGTTAAAATTGTAGAAACCCCTTGATCCGTTGAAATTAAGGTTAAAACCGATGTTCCAGTTGGGCTTTATGTTTTGGGTATGAACGATATTAAACAGTTGGATGGCCGAACCACCAAAGGCATTATACAATGTTAGTTTGGTATAAGGTACACGCGTGTTATAGTAATTAATATCCTGGGGCTTTAAAGCGTAAATATCAAGCGCATGCAAGCCCAGGTCAAAGCCTATGGTTCTGCTGGGCTCAAAAAGCAAAGGCCGTTGTGACAAACCAATATTACCCAAATGAATTCGGGGACTGCGCGGATCAATGAGCGGGCTATAAATCTCAAAGTTGGTGATACCAGTATCAATCGGAAACAGTTGTGTACTATCATTCAGCAAACGCTCGTTGGTAACGCGGATAAATTTGGAGCTAAAAACTACCGAATCCTTTTTGTTTTCTTCCTTTCGCCTTAAACTGTCCAGCAGCTGATCGTCGGTCATTTGTTTTTCCTGCCGGCGCGCGGTATCACGGGTAGGCAGGTTACGCGGATTTGTACGGGTACCATACTGCGCAAAAGCGGCCTGTACTGATAAGCACATCAGTAATAAAAAAATATATTTGAGCTTTTGGCGCATTAATTACCGGCTATCAGTTCTTTAAGTATCAGGGTCATTTTGGGCTCGGCTTCCTGCGCAATAGCAATAATCTCCTCCAATGTTATGGGCTTAAGCACTTCCGGGAAGCCTTCATCTGTTAATACCGAAATAGCAAAAGTCGGGATCCCCATATGGTTAGCAACAATAACTTCGGGTACGGTGCTCATACCAACGGCATCGCCGCCAATGATACGCAGGTATTTGTATTCGGCACGGGTTTCCAGGTTAGGACCGGTTACGGCTACGTATACCCCTTTATGGCAGGTGATGTTATTTTTCTGAGCGATGGCTAAACCCTTTTCGATCATATCATGACGGTAAGGTTCGCTCATATCCGGGAACCGTGGGCCAAGCTCTTCATAATTGCGGCCAACCAGCGGGTTTTGAGGCTGCAGGTTAATATGATCTTCAATGATCATCAGGTCGCCCTTTTTAAAATCGGGGTTAAGCGAGCCGCTGGCGTTTGAAACATACAGCGTTTTAATGCCCAGGTATTTCATCACCCTAACCGGGAAGGTGATCTGCTGCATATTGTAACCTTCGTAATAATGCAAACGGCCCTGCATGGCCACAACTTTAACACCTGCAAGGGTACCAAAAATCAGCTTACCCGAGTGGAACTCCAATGTTGAGATAGGGAAATCAGGAATGTTGGAATACATGAGCTGTTTTTCAACCTCAATTTCTTTTACCAGGCCACCAAGGCCGGTACCTAAAATTATACCCACTTCGGGTTCAAAATCGCCTATCCGGTTTTTGATGTACCGGGCGGTGCCTTCAATATTGTCTAACATATGTTTGTACTAATTCGTCAAATTGTTGTTGCCCGTTATTTAAAAAACTAATGCCTATGGGCAGCACCAAAATGGGCAGTTTTTTAACCATCGCAAGCAGGTCCTGTTCCCCTAAACGCTGTGCATCCTTTTCTGTTGTGATGATCACTTTTTTTTGTGATGCACAGGCCGAAAATTCATCGGCAAGTTTAGTGATATTTTTTAAGCTAAAACGGTGATGGTCGGGATAATTATGATGAACAACCAGGGGTGTTTGCTTTTTCAGATGCGACAATAAAGGTTTTGGATTAGCTATTCCCGTAAGCAGGAAAACCGTGGTTTGATCGTCGATGGCATTTGTAACCGGGGCACCATAGAGAGTTTGGGCCGGCAGATAGTTTATGGTGGTAAAAAATAGCGACTGGTGCGGATACGGTTTGACTCGTTTAATCACGCAGCCTTGTTCCAGATCGGTAAGCGAAGCCGGACATTTACTGATGATGATGACATCCGCCCTTTTACGCCCGCCGAATGGCTCGCGCAGGTTACCCGCCGGGAGCAGGAAATGAGGTTCGTTAACACGGCTGTAATCAAAAAGCAAAATGCTCATGCCCGGTTCAAGCGCGCGGTGCTGGTACGCATCATCCAAAATAATAACATCATGATCGTCTTTTAACTGCTCAACGCCATCAACCCGTTTTTCGCAAACGGCAACATCAAGACCCGGGAATTTATGTTTGAACTGCGCAGGTTCGTCACCGATATCCGAGGCTTTACTTTCGCTAGATGCCAGCAAAAAACCTTTGGTAATACGACCGTAGCCCCGGCTAAGCGTGGCAATTTTATAATTGTCCTTCAACAGCCTGATCAGATATTCGGTCATGGGGCTTTTACCGGCGCCGCCAACATCCAGGTTGCCGACTACGATCAGCGGCATGTCAAAACCTGTGCTTTTGAAAATTTCCCGGTCGTAACACCAGTTGCGAATAGCCGTAACCAGGCCATAGATCAGCGAAAATGGAATTAAAAGCCAGCGGAAGAATTTCATAAATGATTTTGCGGGCCGTCATTGCGAGGTACGAAGCAATCCCCGATGTGCAGGTCGGCAGTGCAAGCCCCTCTGTATAGTTTGGGATTGCTTCGTACCTCGCAATGACGTCTTTCTTCTTTTAAATTTCTGAAGAACAACAAAGTTAATATTTGATGCCGATTTACTATCAGTCTATCACCCCAAACTGCTTCAAATGATGTGTAAAATGCTTTCCGTGCCATATGGTCCACTCATAATAATCCATAGGGCCAAAGGCGCCGTGGATCACTTTAACATCGGGGGTATTAAAATACCTGTCGAAAGTGTCAAGTTCTTTCATTAGCTGATTAATAGCTGTTTCCAAATTGGGGTAGATTAAGGTATCCGCCAATTCTTCCACAAAAATATTACGGGGTATTTCTGCATCGGTATAAATGGCGGCGTGTTTACGTACAGCTGTATTATCATCCGGGCCATCCCAGGCTGGTATTTTTACACCGTTGGTATACTGAACCTGGTCAATAAGGTGTTCGATCATTTGCTGCGGTTTCATTTTGCCCCAAAGTGGCGCTGCTTCGGGCCGCAGGTTGACCATTAAGCGGTACAGCACTTTGCGGTTGGTAATATCAACAAAATGGTTCATGGGCTAACGGATGTTTTAGCAAATATAAACGAGTGATTGCCTGTTATATTAAAATTTGTATTTTCATTTTTTAAATTGCTATCACATGAAACATAAACTTACCTTACTGTTGTTGACATTGTTAGCAGCACCGGCATTTGCACAAACCGACAGTAAACTCACCGCTAAATTGAATGAAGCTGTCAAAGATTTTCAGGGCCAGGTTGGCATTTATGTACATAATTTAAAAAACGGCAAAACGGCGGAGATCAATGCAGATACGCTGTTCCCTACAGCCAGTATGATCAAAGTAAGTATCCAATGCGGGGTGATGGATAAGATAGAGAAAGGTGAGCTAAGGTATAATCAAAAATTAGTTTACCGCGATTCATTGCTTTATGCCGGCGAGGATTTGCTGGGCTCGTTCAAAGATAAAGACACTGTACAATTGAGTAAAGTGGCTATGCTCATGATCACCATGAGCGATAATACCGCAAGTTTGTGGCTGCAAAAGCTGGTGGGCGGCGAATATATCAACAACTGGCTCAATCAAAATGACTTTAAGGTAATGCGGGTAAATTCACGTGTGGCGGGCAGGGAAGCTATCCGCAAGGTCTATGGTTGGGGAGTAAGCACCCCCCGCGAAATGTGCCGCCTGTTCGCTATGATCCGCGAAGGTAAGGCGGTAAGCCCGGCAGCCAGCGAGCGGATGTACCGTAACATGGGCCGCATTTACTGGGATGAGCACGCGTTGTCGCAAATTCCGCCTTATGTACATACCATTTCCAAACAGGGAGCGGTTGATGAATCAAGGTCGGAAACTGTGCTGGTAAATGCCCCGCATGGAGATTATGTGTTTTCGATCATTACTAATCATAACAAGGATACCAGCTGGACACCCGACAATGAAGCCGGATTGCTGATCAAAAAAGTATCGGCCCTGCTTTGGCATTATTTTGAACCTGGAGATAAATGGCAACCTGCACAAGGAGTTGACAAGTTTATGTTGAATGAGTAAATAATTACAAGGCATTGCTGCTTCTTTTAGCGTAAAGTCTTGAGAGAAAGCCGAGAGACATATGTTTTCGGTATCCGGATAGAACGATGCAGACACCATTCTGAATATACTGTTAAATTAAGATGAAAAAAATATGAGATTTATATAAATGGATGTTATATGGTGCAAAAGAATTAAATTGTAACAAACCCCATAAAATTATTAAAAATCATTTTTATATTTACAATTCAATTACGGGTATCCAAACCCGGATTTGTGATAAGGTTTAGGTTTAAAGCCCCATGCAGCGAGTGCTATGGGGCTTTTATTTTAGGGTATCATACTCAAAAAACTTAAAAACTAAACTTGGTAAGTCTGCGCATTTGCACTGCTAACTGCCACTGCGCACTGCCGGCTTACCTCATGGCGCTTCACTAAACTCTTCATCCACACTTTCGCGTAAATCATACAGTAACCATTGCTTACCGGCAATTGATCGTGTTTTTGACTGCAGTAGTTTAATGAAATCGTTAACGCCTACAGGTTCATTGCCGTTTCCGTGTATGAGCACAATACTGCCATTTTGGGGTTGTTGGCCTTTAGCCAGCCATGCATCGGTGCCAACCGGGATCAAGCCGAAACCGGTAATCCGGTATACTAACTGCTGATCAGATACCAGGCCGGGAAACCTGAAAAATACCGACGGCAACAGGCCATTACGCAGCATGGCCTGTTCCGTTTCCAGTACTTCATAACTAATATCTGTTCCTGGTTCAAGTAAAAAGTTTTCTTTAAGCGGGGCTTTCAGGCTAACCCGGTGATTGAAGGAATGATTGATCCAGGTAATGTAGATCTCACGGTTGGCCTGCATTTGTTTTAGCCAGGCCAGGTCCTGCGGGTGCTGGCGCATCCAGATGCCGGTTATGGAAAGCGCTATTGGTACTGGTCGTTCTACTTTTTTAAATTCGGTGAAAATGTCGGTGAAGATGCGCTTATCCAGCGGGCGGTGCGATGGGCAAAGGTCGGCGGTAAGGCTGATGCCGGTTTGTTTGGGGATTCCGCTTTCGATGCCTGCGTCCTGAATGTTGACAGATTGTTTTTCGGCTTTACTGAGCGCTTTTTGATAAGGTGTACTTTTAAAAAACTCACGCGCCTGCCCCACCGTCATGGGTTTGATCTGGTAAAAGCTGCTTTCGTTTATTTTGGTTTCCAGTGTTTGCGGGTTCACCATCAACAGATAATTGCGCCCCTCATTATCAAAGCAGCGAAGGATCATCCAGTCTTGCGGATAGTTGCGCGCCCAGCCATAGTAAACCTTGTAGTTTTCTATTTTGCGATAAACGGTTTGTGCAAAAGTACCGGTACAAAGAAGTGCAAGAATAAAGAGCGGTAGAGATATCTTAAGAAATTGTTTGTTCATGGGTATTTGTTTGCCAGTTTTTACCGGTAAGTATACTGCTTACAACTAATATCAACATAAAAATGGTTATTGGAATAAACATGTAATTATCAAAATGTTGATGTCTGGTTATTTCGGCAGATGGAGATTGATGGCCTAAAGCCGAAAGCGGGGGATATATCGTCCAGCCGCCTTTGGTGTTTACATCCAGTGTTTGCTCTAAAAGCAAAATCATCCGATATATCCTTATCAGCATAATAATCAACAAAAAGTCGCTTGTTATTAAAACGATATTGACTATTTTGTTTTTATATCGTTTGACAATAGCACGGATAAAATAGATTAGCGTAGTCAAAATGGAAAAAGTCCCCAATACCAGGAGCTGAAAAGAGGATGCTGACATCACAAAATAGGTATCGTGCATGTTTATATCAAGTGTCATATTGCCGTATATTGTTCCTGACAAAACAGGCCAACAAAAAAAGGCCAGCGCATATATGGCAAACAGTACGCACAGTTCGATAATGACTTGTTTAGGCTTCATGGTTTAAAGTTAAATATATCTGCCAACTTATCTAAATGATCTATAACTTTGAAGTATGACCCGTCTATCTGTCAACATCAACAAAATAGCCACCCTTCGTAATTCGCGTGGCGGCAATAATCCCGACCTGATCCAGGTTGCTAAAGACTGTGAACGTTTTGGCGCGCAGGGAATAACGGTGCACCCCCGGCCCGATGAGCGCCACATTCGTTATAGCGATGTGTTTGAGCTTAAGAAAATTGTTACTACCGAGTTTAATATTGAAGGTAATTGCCAGGAACAAAAATTTATCGATCTGGTGCTTGCCAATAAACCCGACCAGGTTACCCTGGTACCTGATGTATTAGGGCAGATCACCTCTAATCATGGCTGGGATACCATCACTAACTATCATTATTTAAAAGATATGATAGCGGTATTTAAAGAAGCCGGGATCAGGGTATCTATTTTTGTTGATCCAATACCTGCAATGGTTGAGGGCGCAGCCAATACCGGTACCGACCGTGTAGAACTTTATACCGAAGGCTATGCTACTCATTTTCCGCAGGGGAAAGAACTTGCTATTGCTCCTTATATCGAGGCAGCAAAAGCGGCTCAGCAGGCTGGTCTGGGTCTTAATGCCGGTCATGATCTGGATTTACATAACCTGAAATATTTTGCAGAAAATATACCCGGCCTGCTTGAGGTAAGCATTGGCCATGCCCTGGTAAGCGATGCCTTGTATTATGGTTTGGAAAACACTATCCAAATGTACCTGAGGCAATTATCGCTAACGGATAATGCTTAAACTGCCCGATAATAAGCCACAGCCCGAGCTGAGGTTAATGATATAATAATAGCTGCCCGTAGGTAATGGTTTGCCATTATAGGTGCCGTTAAACGGGTGGCTGTATCCTATGGAGTTAAAAATATTTTTGCCATACCGGTTAAATATTTTTATGGTGGCCAATGGATAGTTTTCCATTCCTGCTATCTGCCAGTAATCATTGATACCATCGTTATTGGGGGTAATTACATTGGCAATATTAAGGTTTGAAAGGCCTACATTTACATCAACCTTTGTGCGGGTGCTTTCACAAGCGTTGCTAAAACGGCTTATATAATAACTCCGGTTGGCGGTAACGTTCACTTTAAATTTGCCATTGGGCTCTTCATCAAGCGGAGTAGTACTGGTTTCACTATCATAAAGCCTGTAGGTTGACGTTGCTACGGGGTTTTTTACTGGTATTATTGTTTCGCCCGGACCGCACAATTGAAAGCTGCTTATCACAGGCGGATCGATAACAAGCTCCTGGTTAAGCAGGGTAATGTGATAGGGCACGGCGCAACCGTCCGGATCGATGGTTAATGTATATGTTCCGCCGGGAAGCCCGTCGATATCCAGTGTGTTGCGTATTACATCTCCGGCTTCATTTGTCCACCTTAATGGTGGTGTACCGCCGTTTGTATTGATAAGCTTTAAATTACTGATGCTGCCATTTGCTGCATCGCAGGAAGCATTCACTTTTTGAAGCCCTGAATCATCTATACCGGGATTTGAACTGGTTAAGGTTATGGGGATAGATTTGGCAAAACAATTTCCGTTATAGCATTTGGCGTAATAGGTGCCAACGCCAACACCCTCCAGTTTAGGGCCACCGGATTGTACTAATTGATCCTGGTCATTATACCAGTCAACCCCGATAACGTTCTTTAAGTTTTGCAGGGTGATTGATCCGTTGTTTTTAAAACAAGTAGGATTAGCCTTCACATAATCGGCGGCCGATGTCGAAATCACCGGTTGGGTAAATTCGGATGAGCTATTGTTAAGTGTAGCATTTGCCACCAGTTTTTTGTTATGCAGATCGCCGGTAAACTTCCAGTTACCCGCTGCATCTGCAACAACCGTAACCAGGTACTGTACCGGGTTGCAAACAGAACAATCTGTATTGTCATTATAAATATAAATTGCGGCTCCCGGCGATGCCGTTCCTGAAAATTCGGCGGCACTGTTTACAACTATATTAATGTTGGGAATGGCTGTGCCACTTGATATCAGGTATGGTGTTGTATTACATGAGATACTGTTTTTGGCAATAGTAATATTGTTTGATTCGACCGCATAGAAAGCGCCGCCGTCATTACTAAAGATATTGATATCGTTATCATTATCATCGCCAATAAAAGCATTATTGCATTTAAATAAGTACATACCCGAATTACCCGGTATACTGCTTTGCTTATTACGCATAAAAGTGAAGCTGTTTACAGATATAAACTGAAATTGTGTAGAACAAAAATCATTGTCGGCTACCTGCGTATTGCTTCCCTGAAACCGTACAAGTATGGATGCCCCGTTTACGCGGTTGTCCTGCCCGTTCACATCAAGTGAAAGCGAGTTGTTGATAAACTTATTATCAATTCCGTTCAGGGCTATCGCGGTAGCAAAATAGTTTCTTTCTTTGGAGGTAGGGCCACCCACTAATGAGTTATCGGCGGTTATATCAAGTGCATACCCTAATTCAACAACATTTGTTCCCGATTCATCATAACCAATAAAATTTGATTGGATATTGATATTATCATTATTCTTTGAGTCGGTTAGTGAGTTGGTGCCGCAATACACACCGTAGATGTTATCGCAAAAAACATTTCCTTTATCCGGTGCGCCTATGGTAATATTGGTACAATCGTAAGCGGATATAGCGGTGAAAAGCAGGTTGCCGTTAAAGTTTGTGAGTTTGCTGCTGTAACCTTTTATGCATAAGCCATATATTTCCACATTGGTAACTTCGGTCATGATCAGGGCTGCTGCCTTAGTCCCCGGAAAAGTATAGCTAACATCAGGTATGATATAAACCCTGGCGTCACTTCTGCCGAGTTTGGGTGTTGGCTGTGTGCTGCCGTCGATAATTAAATTAGAGGTAACCTCGGGGAGCTGCGTAAAAAGTGTGATGGTCACGCTGCCCGGCAGGTTAAAATTAATAATATCCTGCTGAATTGTGCCGTTAGCGGCTGCATTAGTAAGGGCCTCACGCAGTGTGCCTGTTCCTGCATCGGCATTACTCGTAACGGTAAATACCGTGGCCTCTGCATTTAAACAGGTCAGCAATAGAAATAGCGTAAACAGAAACAACTTGTGTTTCATGGCGGCAACACAATCTGGAATGTTAGTTTATAAATTGATTTGGGCAATAAACCGGTTCGTTAGTATTGGTTGATATTGCCTGCCAGTAAGTTACGATTTTTGTTGATATATTGTATGTAATATACCCGCCGCAAAGGGGAGCGGCAGGTTATTCATGATGTTGTTAAAATTTACCTGATCAATGTAAGATTGCCCGATAGCAGCTTACAAGGAGTATTGAGGTTAATGATGTAATAATACACCCCCGAAGGCAGCAGCCAGCCATTAAACTGCCCGGAAAATGGCGTGGCGTATTCTTTTGATTCGAATACCCTTTTTCCGTAACGGTTAAAGATCTGAACTAAGGTGCCGGGGAATTTTTCAAGGCCTTCTATCTTCCAGTAATCATTTACACCATCGCCGTTGGGGGTTATGGTATTGGAGAATTTTACGTCGACCAATACAACTTCGATATGTGTTTTGGTGCGCGGGCTTTCGCATGACCCTATGCTGTATGAGATATAATAATCACTGGTTTCGGTTATTAATACTTCAAAATTACCGGTATTACTGGTTTGAAGCGGCGTTGTTGATGTAGCATCGGCATATAAATTATACATGCCTGTAGTTTTGTTTAAAACAGACAGGCCCACTTTTCCGGGCAGGCAGATCCGTTGGTCGTTTAATACAGGAGCGTCTGGGATAAATTTTTGGTTGCCAACCTCCTTGCTGAATGGTAACGGAATTGCACAGGTGGTAGCATCAGTAACTATTAACGAGTAAGTGCCTTTACCCACGTTTATTAAATCTTTTTCGTTTCCTACGGTATTGCCGGTGGCGTCGGTCCAGATAAATTTATATGGAGGCACACCGCCGGAAACATCGATGCCCGTAATGCTGCCCAATAGCTGGTCGCACTCATCGGGCTTGGCTACCGGGGCATTATTCGCCGAAAATTGTAGCAAAGGGGTTGCCTGTATTACCCAGGTACCCAATACAGAAGCACAGCCATTTTTATCGGTTACATGAAGCGTATATGAACCGGGGGCGGCGTTTGGAACATCGGTACCGTAACTTACTGTTGTACCGGCTGCATCAACCCATTGATAAGAACTTGGCTTTATACTTCCCTCAAAATCAATATGGAGGCTGCCATTGTTGAGCCCGCAGGTTGTGGGAACGTTAATAAGGTTCTTGATTGTAAATACTTCCGGAGCCAAACGGCCAACCGGAAAATATTTATCATTACTACAATGCGTAATAGAATTTATCGCACTTAGCCGGTATAAGCCATCAGCAAGATTAAAAATGTCGAGGTTTGCAGGATTGGTAGGGATGGGATTACCCTGAGGATCATACCATTGTAGTTGATTGGCATTTTGATATCCAACACCGGTTATCGAACCATTATTTTCACCACATTTGGCAGGGGTAATAAAGCCATCGTAAATGATTACCGAATTTGTTTCTGAGATAAATAATGGTGAAGTGGCATAGGGGCTACATTCACTTTGGTCCATCAGCACCAGGGTATACAAACCGCCTTTTACACCTACCAGGTCTTTCGAAGTACTGACGGTGTTGCCTGCAGCGTCGAGCCATTTGTAGGTAAGCGTACCAATACCAACTTTGGTTGTAATATTTTTTATGCTGCCGTCGGCTATACCGCAACGGGCAGGGGTCACAGCCATTGTAGATAAGTCATAATCGGGGCCCGGTTTGGCTTTTATAGGTGGCGTAAGGGTTGACGTTGCCGAACACCCGGCCTCGTCCTGAATAGTTACAGTAAATGAGCCTTCGGGTAGGTAGGGGGTCTGGGTATTGGCCACTACGTTGCCGTTCTTGTCCTTCCATGTAAAAGTGAGATTGCCTGCACCACCGGTAAAGTTTACGTTAAAAGGGAACAGTTTTTGGCGGCATTCCGGAACCGGAACAATTACGTTTTGGATCTTGATCCGAAGATCTTTTATTTCAAAAAGTTGTGTTACCTTCTGGCAGCCACCCGGGTATTGAACCGTGAGCTGATAGGTGCCGGGTAAAAGGCCCGAAACATTCTGACCATCTTTTATTGCTGTAAGGCTGCCGTTCTGCTCCTTTTTATCCCAGTGAAATAATAACCCGCTTCTGTCTTGCTTTATAGTGATGCTGCCGGGGGTACAGGTATAATGTTTAACAACTATATCATCATCACGTATTACCAACGATGAAAACGGAGAAGTGTTGTTACTGCCATCGGTAGCAGTGGCTATTACTGCTTTGGCGATACTGCCTGAATATGTCCATTTGCCGCTCGCACCCGACTGAACGGTGGTAATATAGGTTTTGCCCTGACATATAGTTCCGCAATCGTCTGAGAAGAAAAGTTCGATAGCCGAGTTTGGTGTAGCTACTCCCGATACCGCTGTACTGCTAAAATTGAGCACCTGCACAAAAGGAACGGTGTAATAATTACTTATGACGCTTATGCCATAATCTTTATTACAAAAAATGCTGTTCCGGGTTATGAGTGTATGCCTGCTGTTAAGGGATTCAATGCCATACTGATTATAACCAATGTAGTTTTTATTTGCTGCATTCGGCCCTCCAATGGTGCCCGACGAACTTTCGCCAACCCTGATGCCTTCGCCGTTTCCCAGATCGGCCGTGCCGGTTATATCAGTACCTATCTTATTACCTGTAATGTTAAATGTAGCCTGCTCAATAGCGATCCCTGCAAAACGTTGCCCCGAAATAATATTGGCGCTGATATTCGCCGTAGTATTAGTAGCATTGATACTGATGCCATAAGCCTTCATAAACGCGTTCTGCTGAAATATCGGGATGTTTTTAAAATCCTTTTTGCCGGTATAATCAGTGCCTATTTTGTTATTTTGAATATTGATAGTCCCTGGCACCACAGTAAAATTGGACGTGTTGCCGATACCGATGTTTACAGCGTTGGCCGATATGATGTTGCCCATATTGGCATTTGCACCACCTATGTTAACAGTTTTGCTGATAAAAAGGTTCAATCCGTCAAAATTGCTGGCGGCTGTATAGCCGTCGTCAAGTAAACCGATTATATTGCTTTGAATGCTTGCATCGGCAAGGCCGTTAACGTTATAGTAGTTTGAATAATTAACAATACCATTAAGGTTTCCGCATATAACGTTGCCTTTGCCCGGCGCGCCTATTATGATATTTGAGGCATCACCTAAAATATAAATACCCGAACCCTGGTTAAAATCGGGATTGGAGAAATTGGTGATCTTGGCAAAGTTGCGGATATACAGGCCGTAGATCTCAATGCTTTTTGCTACCGCCCCTCCCGAGTTTGGATCGCCGTTAATAAAAAGACCGCTGAAATTTACAGGCGTTGTTTCAGGCTCGATGATAACCCTTGCATCAGACACGCCGAAGGCTATACCGGGCTGACTTGTTCCATCAATAACAACGTTAGATGTAATGGCAGGCAACTGGCTTCTTAGCCTGATGGTTCTATCAGATACGAGTGTTCCCGGTAATTTAAACTGGATGATGTCCTGTGTTGCGGTACCGTTAGCTGCTGCATTTGTTAAGGCTTCGCGAAGTGTTCCGGGACCGGCATCTATATTGCTGGTTACTATAAATGTAGCACCGAGAGCCACATTGCAACACAAGATCGATATGAGTAGTACTAAGAGTGATAATTTTTTGATAAACATGATTTAGGTAATCAGCTGCAAAATACACTTTTTTGCTGTAAGTACACTGTGAATATTATATTGATCAGGTGGTGCTTATACAATAAACAACATCAAAATGGTGAAATGCTGTATAGTTACCTGATGATTGACAAACTGCCTGAAAGCAAATTGCAGCTTTTACCGAGATTTAAAATATAATAGTACACTCCCGAAGGAAGTTTGGTGCCATTATAAGTTCCGTCAAATGGTACGCTATAACCTTTTGATTCAAATACTTTTTGCCCGTACCTGGTAAATATCTGGACTATTGCCTGCGGATAGTTTTGAGCATTGTTTATTTTCCAGTAGTCATTTTTACCGTCGCCATTAGGTGTGAACGCGTTTGGGATATCAATAGCAGATAAGCTGATGGTTATTTGCGCCTGAGTTCGTTCGCTTTCGCACTGGCCGCTAACCCGGCTTATATAATAAGTGCTATTGGGGTTTGCTTTGATTTTGAAGATGCCATTGGTTTGTTCATCCTGGTACTGAGTGCTTGTTTGCGAATCATAAAGACGATAGGTATTCCCGGCAGATGGGGAACTGACGGATAGCAAAGCTTCGCCCGGGGCGCATAATTGCAAGGGGGCGATTAGCGGCGCATCTATGCTGCTGTTTTCATTTAAAACGGTATAAATGCGACTTGCCATAACGCCGCAACCACTGGCGTCCTGAACCTGCAGCGTGTAATCCCCGGCACCGACGCCTGTAAGATCTTGCGATGTAACCAAATGCTCACCGGCTACATTAAGCCATAAATAGGTGTAGGGTTGTGTGCCGCCTTTAACCTGAATGTTTTTTATACCCCCCGTATTTAATCCGCATTGATCATCGGTACGGGTTTCTGAGTTTGCCACTATTTGCAGGGGATCAATTTCGTTAACGGTAAAATCATGCGGATAAAGCGTTTCACAGCCGCTGGCATCGGTAAAGTAAACTTTATAAGTGTCGGGTTTAAGGCCGTGTGGATTTGCATCCGTGCCTGCGGGCTGCCCGTTGCCATCAATCCAGCGCATGGTTTTAACCAGGGGATCGGTTGTAAGAGTGATGGAGCCACTGTTTTGGCCGGAACAACTGTTGGTAATGGAGAAGGGATAAACAGGGTAGGTGGTGGGTCGGGTGGTGTTTATGGTATACTCTATGCTTTTTTCGCTACATCCGAAATCATTGTTTGCAGTCAGCTGATAAGTACCTGGTCCAACATCTCTAAGATCGCTTGAATTGCCTGCAATTTGGTTGTTGATTTTATTTATCCACTGATAACGTGTTGCGTTTGATGCGGTTATGCCGGTAATTGAACCAGTAGATCCATTACAGCCCGCATTGGTTGTTTTTAAATTAGAAAGGTCAAGGTTGATAGTAAGTGATTGAAGCTGAATTGGTTTTGAAAATGCTGAGCCGCATCCACTTCCCTTAACCTCGAGCGTATAGGTGCCGCTTGGTACACCGGTTAAATCAAGGTCGTGTCCTACCTCAATACTGTTTTCATTTGTCCACGTGTAGGAATAAGTATCGTTAGTTCCACTAAGGTTTGTGATTTTTATATTTTTAATAGAGCCGTTGCTCATATTACAGCCGGGCAACATTTTAACGGGATTGGAATCATCAAGATTTAAAAAGCCATACGGGTCTGAAAAGGTTGAAGTATAGGTATTTGCCGTTGCTGAAGCTATTACGCTACCGTTAACCGGACCATTGTAAACCCAGTTACCGGCATTGTCGGCAGTGGTGGTACCAAAATAAGTTTTAGGAGCAGGAGGGCCGCAATCGCAGTCGGCTATAAAGAGTTCGATAATTGCCCCCGGCGTGGCAATGCCACTAACGTTTGTTGTACTTACGGTTTGTATTTTAATAAAAGGATTGCCGGATCTGTTGCTGTAAAACAATGCATGATCATTATAGCAAAATATGCTGTTCCTTGAAACAATAAAACCGTTAGTTGGGGTACTTATAATGGCATCGGAGCAATAAGCGATAGCGTTTCTTTGTGCGGTGTTAGTGCCGCCTATCAATACCTTTGCACCACCAGAAAAAGCAATGCCACTTGTTGCAATACCCTGGTTATTTGTATTTAAGTTGATTGTCCCAGCCTGGTTGGTGTTGATACCATTACCCTGAATAGTAAGATTGCCGCTTGGTGCATTTACAAGTAAAACAGCTGTTTGATAAGTATTGGCCAATAAGTTATTGCTGATGCTGCCATTTACAGGTGTGTTTTTTGCTGCTCCGGTTGAGAGTGAGCTGGGGTATATACTGATTCTTGGATTTTGCACTACACCCGCCGGTGCATTTGTGCCTTCAATGTTAGTCCCCATTTTGTTATAACTAATATTGAAATCGTTGTTAACCGGATTGTCTATAACGATTTGCATAAAACCACCTATCATATTTCCAGTGCTGGCGCTGCCTCCAATAGTAATTTTATCGCAGCTGTTAATATCCATGCCTCCATTATACACTTGCTGACCATCAAGGCTGCTCCAGCAAATATTATCTTGAAACGTTAGTGTTTTCCCTTTATTGAACCCGATATATGCGGTTTCTACATAGTTTCCTTTTGATGCTGCGCCTATCGTAATATTACCGTAATCATTAAAGGAAAAGGCGTCGGCGTCGCCGTTTAACCATATACCATATATTTCAAGTTCATCGATATTCTTGCCACCAAAAGTATATTGGTTACTACCAGGTATATAGAAGCTTCTTACTTTAACTTTAGTATGAGTAACTCCAAAGCTGCTTCCCAGTTGGGTTGTTCCATCAATTGCCAAATTTGATGAAACATCAGGCAATTGTGTCAACACCGATATCGTTCTCCCAACCTCGCTTAAATCTGGTAAATTAAAATAAATATAATCTTTGGTAACACTGCCATTGGCCGCGGCAAGCGTTAATGCTTCGCGCAAAGTACCCGGCCCCGAATCTGCATTGCTGGTTACCGTGAAAACAGCTGAAAAGCTTCTAAAGCTGATAAAAAGAAAACCAGTGATAAAAAGTAAAACTCGCCTGCCCGTCATGTTTAGGTATTCAAGAGCCAAAATACATTTTTTTCCTGTAAATGCATTGTCAATATCATATTAGCTAATTGTTACTCATGTTGCAAAATCGTACCTTTGCGGTAAATTTAAGAGGGACGATTAATTCATGAAGTTGAATACAACCTATCAGGAGCAGTTTCAGTCGAGGCACATTGCTCCAAGCGCGGCCGACACGGCCAAAATGTTAAAAACCATCGGTGTAAGTACGCTTGATGAATTAATAGAGCAAACCATACCGCAAAAGATCAGGCTTGCCAAACCGCTTAACCTGCCCGCGGCAAAAAGCGAGTTCGATTACCTGAACACCTTAAAGCAAACGGCTTCAAAAAACAAAGTTTTCAAGTCATTCATCGGCAAAGGTTACTATGATGTAATTGTACCGGGCGTTATTCAGCGCAATATTCTTGAAAACCCCGGATGGTACACGCAGTACACCCCATACCAGGCCGAAATTGCACAGGGCCGCCTGCAGGCTTTGCTAAATTTCCAAACCATGGTTATTGACCTTACCGGTATGGAAATTGCCAATGCTTCTTTGCTTGATGAAGGTACTGCCGCTGCCGAGGCTATGTTTATGCAATATACCTTGCGTAAAAACAACAGCGCCAATGTTTTCTTCGTTTCTGAAGAAGTGTTCCCGCAAACTATTGATATCTTAAAAACCCGTTCAGAGCCTTATGGCATTGAGCTGAGAATAGGCGACCACCGTACCGTTGAGTTAACCGACGATATGTTTGGCGCTATTGTACAATATCCTGCCGGCAATGGCGCGGTTTATAACTACGCCGATTTTGCTGCAAAAGGTCATGAAAAAGGTATTAAGCTTACCGTTGTTGCCGATATCATGAGCCTTGCGCTATTAACCCCTCCGGGCGAATGGGGCGCCGATATCGTTGTTGGTTCATCGCAACGTTTTGGCGTACCGATGGGCTTTGGCGGCCCGCATGCCGCTTTCTTCGCTACTAAAGAAGAGTATAAACGTTCTATCCCGGGCCGCATCATCGGTGTTACTATCGACAGCGCCAATAATTATGCCCTGCGCATGGCCCTGCAAACCCGCGAGCAGCATATCCGCCGCGATAAAGCTACCTCAAATATCTGCACCGCACAGGCACTGTTAGCTATTATGGCTGGTATGTACGCCGTATATCATGGTCCGGATGGTATTAAGCTTATAGCAGAGCGCATTCACGGCTTAGCAGTATTATTAGCCAAAACCTTAGGGCAGCTTGGCTATGAGCAATTGAACGAAGCTTACTTTGATACTGTTAAGTTTGATGTGGGCAACCTTGTTGGGCCTATCCATTCGGAAGCATTAAATAACGAAATGAACCTTAACTACGAAGGTTCAATAGTAACTATAGCAATTGATGAAACAACTTCGGTTGAGGATATCAAAACCATAGTAAGGTTCTTTGCCAAAGTTAAAGGTAAAACATTTAACGATGTTGATTTCGATGGCGTTAATGCAAGCCTTGAAACGGTTATTCCTACAGAACTTCAGCGTACCTCTGCATATTTAACGCACAGCCTGTTCAATACCCACCGGTCTGAACATGAAATGCTGCGTTATATCAAATCATTGGAGGCGAAAGATCTTTCGCTTTGCCACTCTATGATAGCTTTAGGCTCTTGTACCATGAAACTGAACGCTACCACCGAAATGGTACCTGTTACCTGGGCCGAGTTCAGTAAAATCCATCCATTTGCCCCAACCGACCAGGTTGGCGGTTACATGCAGTTGTTTGATGAGATCAACAATTGGCTAAGCGAAATCACCGGTTTTGCAGCCATGAGCCTGCAGCCAAATGCCGGTGCGCAAGGCGAGTATGCCGGTTTAATGGTAATCCGCGCTTATCACAATGACAGGGGCGATAGCCACCGTAATATTGCTCTGATCCCTTCATCGGCACACGGTACCAACCCTGCATCTGCAGCTATGGCCGGCATGAAGATAGTGGTGGTTAAGTGCGATGATAACGGAAACATTGATGTTGCCGACATGCGCGCCAAAGCTGAGCAATACAAAAACGAGCTTTCATGCCTGATGGTTACTTATCCATCAACGCATGGTGTGTTTGAAGAAAGCATTATCGAAATTTGTGAGATCATTCATGAAAACGGCGGCCAGGTTTATATGGACGGTGCTAACATGAACGCGCAGGTAGGTTTAACCAGTCCGGCCAATATCGGTGCCGACGTTTGTCACCTTAACCTGCATAAAACATTCTGTATCCCTCACGGTGGCGGTGGCCCCGGCATGGGCCCAATTGGTGTTGCTAAACATTTGGTTCCTTACTTGCCTGGTCATGCTGTAGTTGATATCGACAGGGGGAAATCAATCCATGCAGTATCTGCAGCGCCATGGGGCTCTGCATCTATCCTCATCATATCACATGCTTACATTGCCATGATGGGTGCCGAAGGCTTGACTAACGCTACCCGTTATGCTATCCTGAATGCCAACTACATTAAAGCCAGGTTACAGGAGCATTACCCTGTACTATATGCTGGTGCTAATGGCCGTTGTGCGCATGAAATGATCCTGGATTGCCGCTCATTTAAATCGGCAGGTATTGAGGTTACGGATATTGCCAAACGTTTAATGGATTATGGTTTCCATGCGCCAACTGTTTCGTTCCCGGTTGCGGGTACGGTAATGGTTGAGCCAACCGAATCAGAGCCTAAACATGAGCTCGACCGTTTTTGCGATGCCATGATCTCCATCCGCCATGAAATTGCCGATGTGGTAGATGGTTTATCTGATAAAACAAACAATCCGTTAAAAAATGCACCTCATACCGTAGCTGTAATTACCGGCAACGAGTGGGAGCATCCTTATACCCGTCAAAAAGCGGCATTCCCGCTGCCTTACGTTGCTGCCAATAAATTCTGGCCTTCGGTGGGCAGGGTTAATGACACTTATGGCGACAGAACGCTGATCTGCTCATGCCCTCCGCTGGAAGAGTATGAGTTTGAAGAAAGCGTGATTGAATAGCTTTTAAATCAACCCTCCCCTAAACAAGGAGGGTTTTTATTTTTCACACAAATATATATTATGAGTTTAGCTAATCCCGAAGGCAATACAAAAGTCTCCCCCTTTAGGGGAGATTTAGAGGGGCTTATCGCCCAAACACCACAGCCCCCTTATTATGCGGTAATATTCACATCGGTACGTACCGGTGTAGAGGAAGGCTATGGCGATATGGCTAATGAAATGGTTGAATTGGCGCGGCAGCAGGAAGGTTTTCTGGGCGTTGAATCGGCGCGTAACAATGTTGGAATTACGGTGTCTTATTGGCAGTCGGTTGAAGCTATTAAGAATTGGAAAGCTAATGCCCGGCACCTGTTTGCCCAGCAGCAGGGGCGCGATAAATGGTACCTGAATTATAAAGTACGCATTTGCCGGGTGGAGCATGACTACGCCTTTTAAATTCAATGGCTAATTTCTGTCCCGTATTTTTTTGAACTTTATTTAAGTGGCCAGATCAAATGAAATATTCACGCTGCAGAGCCGTTTAAATGTATTGTTTTTTATAATTTACAACTATAAGGAATATAACTTTTTGAATCGTGGTCTCGTATAAAACAACGCGCTTAAATTTTAGATATGAATATTAACAATAAAGCCATAAGTGTATTACTGGTTGATGATGATGAGATAAATAACTTTATCTCCATAAAACTGATAAAGAAAGCTTTACTTAATACAGAAATTATGGCCTGCCTGAACGGAAAATATGCGATTGAGCAACTTTCTGATATCCAGAGAAAAGACCCTAATAAACTGCCCGATTATATTTTGCTTGATATTAATATGCCCATTATGAATGGCTGGGAATTTTTGGATGAGTATAAGCGCCTCAACCTTGATCCCCTGGGCAAAAGCAAGATCTATATTATATCATCATCAGTTTTTAGCAACGATATTAACAAAGCGCGTTCATATCCGTTGGTTAAAGATTTTATCTCCAAGCCGCTCAACGTTGAAAAGATAAAAGAACTTTTTGAGGTAGCTGCCGAAAATTAAACCGGTTTAACCTTAAAATGGTCTCCTTCTGTTTCAACGGTTCCGATAGTGAATGATTTAGCATGGTAAAACAGGCATTTCCATCCTTCGGCGGCAGCCTTTTTACCATATTCTTCGCGCAGCATCATAGCCTTGCGGCCGTCCATGTCGTACTTGGCTATGAATTTCCTCAACAGTTGCTCTGGTTCGGGAAGCTCATCACCGCCAAAAAATACTTTTTCGCCTTCTATATCAAACCAAAATACCTGATGCGCCGGGCAATGACCACCCGAATGTTCATACCTGATACCCGGTTTAAACTCACCGCTGCCTTCAACGAAAGTTATCTTAGCTCCTTCGGCCTGTAACGCTTCAAATATTTCAACATGGTATGATGAGCCTTTGCCGCTGATCCCAAACTCCCATTCCTGTTTATTGATCACGTGCTCGGCCTGCGGAAAGCTGGGTACTAATTTACCATTCCGTTCAACTACCAAACCGCCAGAGTGGTCATAATGCAGGTGAGACATCATCACCAGGGTTACATCATCCGGATCGAAACCCGCATTACGGATGTTTTGGTGCAGCATGAGCTCGTCGCGGGTATCTTTAAAGCCGAGGCCGGTATCCAATACAATCAGATCGGTTTTTGTTTTGATGAGGAAGGGGTTAACGTGAATAAACAACGAAGCCGGGCGGTCTTTGGGGTTATCAGTTTCCGGGTTAAACGGGATAAATTTCTTGGTTGCATCAACCGAATATGAGCCCTCACCTAAAGCAAAAAATTCCATAGTAAACGTAGTATCAGATTTTGAATGTACCTTTGGCTCTTTAACAGAGCATAAGTATATTTACTGTTTCAAGCTGCAAAGATATGAATAAACGTTGGGCGCTAAAGGATAATACAAACCATGATGATGTAATAAAATTAGCCGCCCAACTCAACATTGATACCGTACTAAGCGCTATGCTTGTGCAGCGTGGTATTACCACCTTTGAAGATGCCCGCTATTTTTTCAGGCCCGATCACCGGCATCTGCACGATCCATTCCTGATGAAGGATATGGAAAAGGCCATCCTCCGTATTGAGCAAGCCATAGCAGCAGGCGAAAAGATCATGATCTACGGTGATTACGATGTGGATGGCACCACAGCTGTCGCGCTAACCTACAGTTTTTTCAAAAAGCTGTATACCAATATTGAATATTATATCCCCGACCGCTACAAAGAAGGTTATGGGATATCTACCCAGGGAATTGACTATGCTGCTGAGCACGGAATCACCCTGATCATAGCGCTGGACTGCGGCATTAAATCAGTTGATAAAATTGACTACGCCAATGAAAAAGGCATTGATTTTATCATCTGTGATCACCATTTGCCAGGCACATCTATTCCGGCAGCGGTAGCGGTGCTTGATCCCAAACGCGAAGATTGTGAATATCCATATAAAGAATTATCCGGCTGCGGCATTGGCTTCAAGCTGATCCAGGCCTATGCCGAAAAAAATAATATTCCAATTGAAGAAGTAAACTGCTATCTCGACCTGGTGGTGATCAGCATCTCCTGTGATATTGTTCATATCACAGGAGAGAACAGGGTGCTAGCTCATTTCGGCCTGCAAAAAATAAATACTGACCCATGTATAGGCGTTAAAGCCTTGATGGAGATAGCGGGCAAGACAGGGACATATACTATATCGGATGTTGTATTTTCGCTTGGTCCGCGGATTAATGCAGCCGGCAGGATAGACGACGCCAAACATGCGGTTGAATTACTGATAGCTACCGATAAAGACGTTGCCAAAGAAAAAAGCGCCATGATCAACGTGCGCAATACCGAGCGAAAAGGGCACGATCTTAACATTACCGACGAAGCGCTTGGCATGATAGAAAGTGATGAGGTGCTTATAGCCCGTAAATCAACCGTGGTGTTTAATGAAGATTGGCACAAGGGAGTTATTGGTATTGTTGCCTCAAGACTAACCGAAAAATATTACCGACCAACCATTGTGCTTACCCGTTCAAACGGGCATGTAGCCGGGTCGGCACGTTCGGTTTTAGGATATGATTTGTATGAAGCGCTTTGTGGCTGCAAAGATCTGCTGATCCAGTTTGGAGGGCATAAGTATGCAGCGGGCCTTACCATGGCCCCCGAAAATCTTGAAGCTTTTATTGAAAGGTTTGAAGAGGTGGTAAGCTCTACCATAAAACCCGAACAATTGATACAGCAAATACAAATTGACGCCGAATTACGTTTAAGCCAGATAGAACCAAAATTTTTCAGGATCCTGAGTCAATTTGCTCCTTTCGGACCTGAAAATATGGCGCCGGTTTTCATAAGTAAAAATGTGTATGTTAGTGGTAACGCCGGTTTGGTTGGCGGCTCGCACATTAAAATGAGCGTAATGCAGGAAGGATCGGCAGCGTTTGATTGCATAGCCTTTAACCACGGCCAGTACCTGGAACAATTAAGGCCGGGTGTTCCGTTCGAAATGTGCTATTCGATAGAAGAAAATGTTTGGCGCGAAAGAAGAACCATACAGTTGAATGTGAAGGGGATAAGGTTTAGTGATTAGAGGTTGGTGATTGGAGATTAGTTGGGCTGGCAAATAGTTCATGGATCATAGTTCATAGTTGAAAGTTTTTATCAGCGAAATCAAAAGAATCAACGGTTAAAACTAATCGGTGAAATCAAAATAAACAATCGGTGTAATCCCGGTAAAAAAATGATACTAAGAGCAGATAATTTAGTTAAGAAATACAAGCAGCGTACCGTTGTTAACGACGTGTCTTTTGATGTGGCACAGGGCGAAATTGTTGGTTTACTTGGGCCTAATGGCGCGGGTAAAACCACATCATTTTATATGATAGTAGGTTTGATAAAACCTAATGAAGGTACTATTCACCTGGATGATGAAAACATAACCCAGGACCCCATGTACCGCCGTGCCCAAAAAGGGATAGGCTACCTGGCGCAGGAAGCCTCGGTATTCCGCAAACTTTCGGTTGAGGATAACATCAAAGCCGTGCTGGAAATGGGCGATATGTCAAAGGATAAGCAAAAAGACAAGCTGGAAGAGCTGATCGATGAGTTTAGTTTGCACAAAGTGCGTAAAAACCGGGGCGACCTATTATCGGGTGGTGAGCGCCGTCGTACAGAAATAGCCCGAGCGCTTGCTGCCGAGCCTAATTTTATCCTGCTGGATGAGCCCTTTGCCGGGGTTGACCCGATTGCGGTAGAGGAGATCCAGGCGATGGTGGCCAAACTGCGTACCCGCAACATCGGGATATTAATAACCGACCACAACGTGCAGGAAACGCTGTCGATCACCGACCGCGCATACCTGCTTTTTGAAGGTAAAATATTAGAATCAGGCGTACCCGAGGTATTGGCTGAGAATGAAATGGTGAGGAAAGTGTATCTTGGGGCAAACTTTGTGCTTAAAAGAAAGGTTTTTCCTCAATAATAGCCCTATGACCCTCTTTAACTCCGTATTTACCTGGTTCATGAAAAAGCGTATCCACCAGATAGAGCTTTTTATGAAGTACCCTAATGAAGTGCAGGAAGAATGGTTTGAGCAACTGGTATCGGTTGCTGAAAACACGGAGTGGGGCAAAAAACACCATTATAAAAGTATCGAAAATCTGGGCCAGTTTAAGGAGCGGGTACCTATACAAAATTATGATACGTTAAAGCCTTACATCGAGCGGATGCTCAAAGGCGAAAAAAATGTGCTGTGGCCTTCAGAGATCCGCTGGTTTGCCAAATCATCGGGCACTACCAGCGACAGGAGCAAATTTATCCCGGTAAGTGAGGAAGCGTTGGAAGAATGCCACTTTAAAGGCGGTAAGGATCTGCTTACCATTTATTTTAATAATCAGCCTAACGCGCGTATGTTTACAGGGAAAATCCTGACGCTCGGGGGCAGCCACCAGATCAGTCAGTTAAGTCCGGATACTTCCTTTGGAGATCTTTCGGCGGTGATCATGAAAAACCTGCCCATGTGGGCCGAGTTTCACCGTACACCGCATTTAGACATCGCCCTGCTCGAAAACTTTGAGGAAAAAATTGAGAAGATAGCCCATGCTACCAAGGATGTTAATGTTACCAGTATCAGCGGCGTACCCACCTGGAACCTGGTGTTGTTTAAACGCATCCTGGAGATCACCGGCAAAAATAACCTGCTTGAAATTTGGCCCAACCTGGAAATGTATTTCCATGGCGCGGTGAATTTTACACCTTACCGCGAGCAGTTTAAAAAGCTGATCCCTCACGAGGATATGTATTACCTCGAGAATTATAACGCTTCCGAAGGCTTCTTCGGCATACAGGATACCAAAGAACCCGGCGATATGCTGCTGATGCTTGATTACGGTGTTTTTTACGAGTTTTTACCGATCGAAAACCTTCACGATGAAAACCCTGAAACACTTACCCTTGATGAGGTGGAACTAAACAAAAACTACGCGCTCATTATATCAACCAATGCAGGCCTGTGGCGCTACATGATAGGGGATACCATTAAGTTTTCGTCACTTTCGCCGTTCAGGATCCAGATTACCGGTCGCACAAAGCATTTTATTAATGCCTTTGGCGAGGAGGTGATCATTGATAATGCTGAACGTGCTTTGGAAGAAGCATGCCTTCAAACAGGAGCTGTGATCAGGGAATACACCGCTGCCCCAGTTTATTTTAACGGCGATGAATGCGGTGCCCATGAGTGGATCATTGAGTTTGAAAAGAAACCGGCCGAGTTTGAGCGTTTTGTTGACCTGTTGGATGAAACCCTGCGCCGCATCAATTCTGACTACGACGCCAAGCGTTTTAAAGACCTTGCACTGCGCCGCCCGATAGTACGCCGCGCACCTGATGGTACTTTCTTTAACTGGATGAGGGAAAAAGGAAAATTAGGCGGTCAGCATAAGGTACCACGCCTGGCTAATGACAGGGAATATGTTGATGCTATTTTGAAAATGATGGACGGGGCTTTTCAGAATCAGGACTTTAAGAATTAAGAAGCAAGAAAAAACGAATTAACAGGCCAGACGCCTGGTGATAGTTACCACTCACTCGGCAGGAGCCGAGCGTCAGCGGGAATTAGAATCAGGATTGTAAAAGTCAAGCGACAAGAAAGATTAGAATACTCTGTTCTGCTATATAACCGAGCGTCAGCTCATAATTATAGCCGCAACATCCTCCCAGCAAATCCAATGCTCATTTAAATGCCCGCCGCCATATTTTATATAAAATGCCCGGTAGGGGGTATTTTTTGCAATGCCAACGCATAAGCTTTTCGTGTGCTGCGTTTCAAGCCAGTTTACTGCATTAAGTAATAGGCCTGTTCCTATCCCTTTTCGCTGATATTCCTTAAGTACATAAAACGATTGGATCTCTGCATCTTTTTCATACCGGGTAGTTAAATGAACAGCGATATAGCCAATTATAGAATTATCTGCTACAGCTTTAAACAAAACCCGCTGCGGTTTGGAAGTGGCTGGTGATTGCGCTGCGAACCATGTTTTCCAGCGGTATTGCCGGGTTTCAAAATCAATATCATGAGGTTCAACCAAGCTCGGAAATGAAGCCATTTTGCTCCTAATCTCCACGTTGGTGATCTCATCAATATCGTTTGTTGTCGCAGGTAATATCTCCATAAGTAAGAATTATTGGCAAGCCTCCCAAATTTGCACCGCTTCCGCAGCCTCCTTCACGTCATGCACCCTCAAAATATTGGTACCTTTCGTCAATGCAATAGTATTTAAAGCTGTAGTACCATTCAACGCCTCTTCCGCCGTATTCCCCAATAAACCGTAGATCATCCTTTTACGGGAGATACCAGTAAGCACCGGTAAACCCAATATATTAAATTCATTCATCCGGCTCATCAGTTCATAACTATGCTCCGCTTTTTTAGCAAAGCCGAAACCTGGGTCAAGGATCACATCATGTACCCCAAGGCGTTTTAATTCGCTGTATTTCGAGATAAAATAATCAAACACCTCACCAAATACATCATCATATTTGGCTAGTTGGTTCATGGTTTGCGGGGTGCCTTTCATATGCATCAAAATATATGGCACCTGCAGGCGGGCAACAGTAGCAAACATGTCAGCATCAAGCATGCCGCCTGATATATCATTGATAATATGTGCGCCGCCCTTTACAGCTGCTTCGGCAACATTCGCCCGGAAGGTATCTATCGACATAATAACCTCCGGGAATTGGGCAGCAATAGCTTCAACAACAGGCAATAACCTGTCCGTCTCTTCCTGTGCTGAAATATCAACCGCTCCGGGGCGTGATGAGTATGCGCCGATATCCAGAAATGTTGCACCATCGGTCAGCATTTTTTCTGCTTGTTGTAAGGCTTCATCAACGCCGGGTTTGCGGCTGTCGGCAAAAAACGAATCGGGTGTGATATTGATAATGCCCATCACTTTTGGCGATGAAAGATCAATCAATCGGCCCCCGGCATTAAGTGTAACTTTTTTACGGAAAAATGTATTTTTAGTCACGGTTAGTTAAGTGTTACAAAGTTATAATACGGCAAAGTTAACTAACTTTACAGGCGCAGGCTTCAAAACCTTCCAACATTTAAGCTTTACAACGTTACAACAAACAAAACACATCATCTTTTGACTAATACAGCAGCAGAATACGAAGGCGTTATTAATATATGTAAGGGCCTATTCATGAAAAAGACCCGCGATTATGGCACCGCATGGCGCATCCTCCGTCCGCAATCCATTACTGATCAGATTTTTATCAAGGCCCAGCGAATCCGCACTTTAGAAGAGAAGAAAATTTCAAAAGTGGGCGATGATATCACCGGCGAATACATCGGCATTGTTAACTATTGTGTGATAGCCATGATGCAGCTGGAATGCGGCCCCGAAATGTCGACCGAGCTTAACCCTGATCATGTGAGCCAGATGTTTGACGAGAAGGTGAATGAAACCAAAGAGCTGATGTTTGCCAAAAATCATGATTACGGCGAAGCATGGCGCGATATGCGCATCAGTTCATTGACAGATCTGATACTGATGAAACTGCTCCGCGTAAAACAGATAGAAGATAATCAAGGCCTTACAGAAGCTTCAGAAGGTGTAAAAGCCAACTACCAGGATATGCTGAACTATGCCGTTTTCGCGCTGATCAAGCTTAATATACATCTGGGCAAATAAAGCTTATGAAAAATACATCATCAAATAGCGCTGTAATATGGATCCCACGCTTATTGGTGGGCTTGTTGTTTATATTTTCGGGAGCGATCAAAGCCAATGATCCGTTGGGCTTTTCGTATAAGCTGGTTGAGTATTTCGAGGTATTTCATATCACGTTCCTTAACGGCCTGGCGCTAACGATGGCGATTGTGCTTTGCGCGCTTGAAATGCTATTGGGTTTTGCTTTGTTGATAGGTGCGCGAGCTGTTAAAGTTGCCTGGGGCTTGTTATTGCTGATTATCTTTTTTGGCTTTTTAACTTTTTACTCGGCCTTTTTTAAAGTGGTGCAAACCTGCGGCTGCTTTGGCGATGCCATTCCCTTAACACCATGGCAGTCCTTCAGTAAGGATATGGTTCTGCTTGCTTTGGTGCTGGTATTGTTTGTAAAGCGCAAAGAAATTAAGCCATTATTTAGCGCGAAGGTTGGCGATAAGTGGCTGATCTGCGCTGCCGTAGTTTCGGTTGGCTTCGGCGTATACACTTACAACTTTTCGCCGGTCATTGATTTTTTGCCATACAAAATAGGTGCTAACCTACCCGATGAAATGAAGATTCCGCCCGGTGCACCTCTTGACGAGTTTGAACTTACCTATCACCTCAAAAACAAAAAGACTGGCGCTACCAAGGTGATGAACGATAAGGAATACCTTAAAAGTAATATCTGGAAGGACGCCAGTTGGGAAGTTGTTGGTGACCCGGAAAACCGCCTGGTGAAAAAGGGATATGAGCCTAAAATTCGTGACCTGGCTATCCAGGATGAACAGCGGAACGATTATACCAAAGAATTACTTTCGAGCCCTTTTTATAGCCTGTTCATTGTAGCCTATGATTTGAGCGAAACAGATAAAGATGCGATCAATCGCTTAAACGCATTGGCCATTAATTTGACTGATAATTATAATATCCGTACCGTACTGCTCACTTCAAATTCCGCAGCCGATGCCAAAGCGTTTGCCAAAGAGCATAAGCTGATCAGCGAGATCTTTTATGCAGACGGTGTTCCGCTGAAATCAATGGTGCGTTCCAATCCGGGCGTTTTGTTAATTAAGAATGGCACCGTTATTAATAAGTGGCATTATCATTCGGTGCCTAAATACGAAGACATAGTAAAGGAATACTTACAGAAATAACCAAATGATCCCTTACCTGCTCCGCAAATTAATGTACGGGCTGGCAGTAATGCTGGGGGTAGTGTTTGTTGTTTTTTTTCTGTTCAATATCCTGCCTGTGGATCCTGCCCGCATGACCCAGGGACAGCGTGCCGACGTACAATCGCTTCAGGCCGTACGCAAAGAGTTTGGGCTGGATAAACCGGTGCCGGTGCAATTTGCCTATTATCTGAATGATCTTTCCCCATTAGGTATCCATCTTAATACGGCTGACGAGCAACAGCGCTACGGCTATGTAAAACTATTCCCGGTGAGCAAAAGCAAAGTGCTGGCGTTGAAATGGCCTTATTTAAGGCGTTCATACCAAACCCGTAAAGATGTAGCTTCATTATTGATGGAAGTGATCCCGAATACACTGGTGCTTGCAGCTGCCGCTATGATCTTCGCTATCATTATCGGTGTTTTTTTGGGCGTGGCAAGCGCGGTGAACAAAGATACCTGGATTGATAAGCTGGCTATTAGTTTTTCAACACTGGGCATTTCTGCCCCCTCTTTTTTTGCCGGGATTATCATTGCCTGGACCTTTGGTTTTGTGCTAAGTAACTACACGCACTTAAATATGTCGGGCAGTTTGTATAGCTATGACCCGTTTAAAGGCGAAGTGATCACACTGAAAAACCTTGTACTGCCGGTAATTACTTTGGGTTTGCGTCCGTTGGCCATTATTGTACAGCTTACACGCAATGCGATGCTTGATGTTTTGGGGCAGGATTACATCCGAACTGCCAAAGCGAAAGGATTAAGTAACCGGACGATTATTTACCGTCATGCACTTAAAAATGCCATGAACCCCGTAATTACCGCCATTGCCAACTGGTTTGCGTCGCTATTGGCAGGTTCGTTTTTTGTGGAATACATTTTTGGTTATAACGGATTGGGCAAAGCCACGGTTGACGCTTTGGAAATGTCGGATTTTCCGGTGGTGATGGGCTCTATATTGTTTATCGCGTTTATATTTGTGGTGATCAGTATCCTGGTGGATGTTATCTATGTTTGGATAGACCCGCGAGTAAAATTAAGCTGAAGGAATTTTTATGAAATATTTTATTGTGGGCTTTATGGGGTGTGGCAAAACAACCTGGGGCCGCAAACTGGCCGCCAAATGGGGCTATGAATTTATTGATCTTGACCATGTGCTCGAAGCCAAAGCAGGCATGAGCATAGCCGAATATTTTTCCTCATTTGGTGAAGATGCATTCCGTAAACTGGAATCGCAGGTATTGAAAGAAACTGAATATGCCGAAAATACGGTGGTATCAACCGGTGGAGGATTGCCTTGTTTTTTTGATAACATGGATTGGATGAATGCCAACGGTAAAACCCTCTACATAAAACTATCTCCCAAAACCCTGGCCGACAGGTTGGAGAACAGCAAAACCATTCGTCCGGTATTGCAAGGGAAAAAAGGTGATGAACTAATTGAATTTATAACCGGCAAACTGGCCGAGCGCGAAGGCTTTTATCTGCAGGCAAGCAACATCGTTGAAGGGATAGATATGTCGGTTGAGAAGCTGGAAGAGGCGTTGGGGTATAATTAACCTCTACGATGTCATTGCGAGGTACGAAGCAATCGCATGCTGTGCAGGGCGGATCTGCTTATGTGCGATTGCCACGCTATCGCTCGCAATGGCATGAATTTTATATATTCTGTATCTTACCTCAAATAAACCGCATCCTCTTCACCATCTTCTTCGTCAAGCACTACATCAACATGTTCTTTAATAACGGTTGAAAGGGCTACACCTGCAAAGTCAGTAGTGATAGGGAAACTTTTATGATTGCGGTCTACCAGTACCGCGGTACGGAGCTTTTTTAGCGGAACATCTAAAAACACACCAAAGCCATAAGCAAGGGTTTTACCGCTGTTCAGCACATCATCAACCAGGATCACTACTTTATTGCTGCACTCTTCAACCTCAAAATCAATATTGGCGCTCAGGCTGCTGCTTTGTTTTTCCAGCTCGATGGTGATGATACGGCTTTTGAAAGGCGCAATGCCGTCAAGTATGGTTTTCAGGCGTTCGGCAATGTGGTTACCGCGCGGCAGAATACCGGCTATCAATATTTCATCCTCGTCAAAATTATCCTCCAGTATCTGGTAGGCCATCCTGTCGAGCTTTTGCTGGATCTGTTGCTTATTTAATATGAGAAGCTTTTTTTCAGGCATTTTTATCAGCATTATTTGTTGCTCTTTTTAAAAGAGCTTTTATGCGGAATGGTGATAAAACTACATTAGGTTTATTTCCCGCACGTCTCAAATTTATATAAATAAAACTTACTTAGCGTAAGGGAAAAACACAAAGTTTGCGCCTTCGGGAACCACTACAAATACGCACATAAATTGGTACGGATCTTTGTAGCTGTTAACAAAGCGCTCTTTCAGTACAGGCTTTATAACGTCTCGTTCTACAAATTCTTCCAATGTAGAAGCATGAATGCTCCATTCCGAGTTTAAATCATGACGATCAAGGATTAATTCGCCTAAACTAAGTTCGTGCTGATGAGCTATGAAAATAGGGTAGGAAGAGAGTCCTTCGTTAATGATCTCTTCGGCTATCTCTTTAATTGAGTCGTTAAAATATTTCAGGTCACGCTCCAAACTTATCAGCGGACTCTCAGCCGCCGGTTTGTTGCGTTCATTTCCTTCGTTAAGCAGTTCTTCAGGGTTCATGACCGTTGATTTTTTTGATTACGCTGATTTCGTTGATTTTTTGGTATTTCACTGATTATTAGATGATTAAACCGATTTGTTTTTGTGATCGTACCGATTCTTAAACATCATAGCTATGAACTATCAACCATGAGCCATGCGCTAAGAACAACTAATCTCTAACCTCCAACCTCTAATCTCTTAACAAAAGTAACACCACATTCTCCACGTGCTGGGTATGCGGAAACATATCTACCGGCTGAATTTTAACCGTATCATATTTTTCTTTTAGCACCAGCAGGTCACGGGCCTGGGTGGCGGCATTGCAGCTTACATAAACAATTTTAGGGGCTTCAATTTCCATTAAGCGGGCTACTACATCAGGGTGCATGCCGGCACGTGGTGGGTCGGTAATGATCACATCCGGTTTGCCATGCTCAGCTACGAAATCGGCCACCAATACATCTTTCATATCACCGGCATAAAACTTGGTGTTGGTGATATTATTAATGGCCGAATTTACCTTAGCATCTTCAATGGCAGTAGGTACATACTCAACACCAACAACTTCGCGCACGTGACCGGCAACAAAGTTGGCAATGGTGCCGGCGCCCGTGTAAAGGTCATAAACCAGTTCATCGCCTTTAAAATCAGCGAAATCACGGGTTATTTCATACAGACGAAGTGCCTGGATGGAGTTGGTCTGGTAAAATGACTTAGGCCCTATACGGAACTTGATGCCATTCATTTCCTCGTGGATATATTCGGGGCCTTTAAAGGCTACAACATCCTGGTCAAAAATAGTATCGTTCTTTTTCTGGTTTACGATATATAACAATGAAGTTATTTCCGGGAAACGGGCGTCAATATGGCTCATCAGGCTATCGATCTCGCTTTGTTCTGCGTAAGCGAAAACTACAATCACCATGATCTCGCCGGTTGATGAGGTACGTACAACCAGATTGCGGAGCATACCGCTGTGATTACGCAGATCGTAATACGTATAACCCTGTTGAATGGTAAAATCACGGATCTCATTACGCAGACTGTTGGAGGGCTCGGCCTGCAGGTAGCAATGGTTTACATCTAATATTTTATCAAACCTGCCCGGAATGTGGAAACCCAGGGCATTCATATTTAACGTGCCGTCTTCCTTGTTTTCACCATCATAAAGCCAGCGTTTGTTGGAGAAGGTAAACTCAAGCTTGTTACGGTAATACCTGTCGGCAGGCGAAGGTACGATAGGCATAATGCCTTCAACGTTGATCTTAGCCAGGCGACTTAAAGCATCGACAACCGATTTTTGTTTGAATTTAAGCTGGGCCTCGTAGGTCATGTGCTGCCATTTGCAGCCACCACAGGTGCCGAAGTGTTCGCAAAAAGCTTGCGTGCGGTATTCAGAAGCTTGTTTTAATTCGGTGATCTTGCCTTCGCCGAAGTTTTTCTTACTACGGTATAGCTGTACATCTGCCACATCGCCGGGTACGGCCTTATCTACAAAAAGCACAAAGTCATCGGCTTTGCCTACCCCTTTGCCTTCTTCGGCAATGTCAATGATCTGTACATTCTCAAAAAACTTTGGTTTGTTAGCTTTACTCATCAGGCTGCAAAGTTAACCCTATTTATTTAATCCTGAAAATGGGAGAGGAGGGACAAAAGAAAGCCGGTCGCCTTTAAAAGACGTTACGATACTAAAACAAGCTTTTTAAACAAATAAGCTTAGCAAATATTTAACCATATCAGTGGTATCGATATCTTCTATCTCAAATTGCTCATCAATCAGGTCGGAAAGCTCTGTTAGTTCGCGGCTCATAAAACAAAAAATTTACTATGCTAACATAGTAAATTTTAAACTAAAAACCAAATCGGTATAAAGTTTAATTAATAATCAGCAAAGATTTCCGAAACCTTTGCTGATTAACGCATACAATAACTAATTTTTATCCCAGTTTATCTTGCGCGAAAAGTACATCAATACAGCTATAATGATAAACAGCGCGATACTGCCAACCATTAAGGCAAGATCTTCCAGTTGAATGATCACAAAGATGAAGGTATAAAAGACAGCCAAAATAAAGGCGAACAGTAACGCCGCCTTCCCGTTTTTGAGCAGGGATGATATAAATACCGATATAAGCGCTATGGTTGATACAGAAGCAATTAGATAAGCCATGTTGTAGCCAACCTGCTCTGAAAACGATAATAGCAACGTATAATAAATAACCATAGCCGCACCAATCAGTATGTAATTGAACATATGTATCGGTTGCTTGCGGATAACCTCGGTTAAAAACAAGGAGATAAAGGTGAGCAGGATAATGAATATCGCATACTTACTGGTACGCATGGTTTTCTGATACTGGTCAACCGGGAGACGAAGTTTTACACCAAAAGTGGCCTCTTCCAGTTTTTTGTCGTTATCCAACGTTTTTTGCTGACCGGTCCACTGTTGCGGGAATGGCCGGTTGTAATACATCATACGCCAGCTGGCGCTAAAGCCGCCGGTGTCAACTTTAGCATCATCGGGGAGGAAATTGCCATCAAAGCTCGGGCTGCTCCAGTTGCCATTTACCCGCACATCGGTAGTTTTACCCATTTGTAAAAAGCTTAATCCTTCACTGCCTTTCAAATCAAGCGTGAAATCAAATGGAATTTCGTTATTGTTTATTGCTGAAAGATTAACACCGGCTTGCAAACCATTGCCAAATACGGATTCAAGTGAAGGTTCGGCGCCAAGTATGGGTTGAGTTGTTTTTATAACTGGGTTACTTTTCAAACCTTTCAGATCGCTCACACTAAATTCAAACCTGGCTTTGTTTAAAAGAAGCTGGTTTATATTTATACCGAGTGAGGAGAGATCAAGCCTGGCAAAATTACCGCTTACTTTTACCTGCGTATTGTACACCGCCACGTCAAAAATGCCCCGGTGCCTAAGCTGTGTTGTAAGGCCTGCCTTAATGTGAAGGTTGTCGGGCAAAATGTACAGGTTTTCTATAGGCGCCTGCTTAGCGGTATCGGTCATATTTATTCCTTTTTTATAAGGGATAACCAATATAGGGCCTTTGATGATCTGGCTGGCCGACCAGCTTTCTGATACCTCTTTGGCCGTTTCACCCTGTCTGACTGCACGTTCGGTTACCAGGTTTTGGACGAACGCTGATGGAATTAAGAGTAAAAGCGCCAATAGCCCGATAAAGATCAATTTAAATGTTGCCGACTCCCTGAGCCAGCCCAATGTTGTTTGTTTTGGTGATTGTTCCTCTATCATGATTGTTTAAATATGAAGTACTTTGTATTTCAAAGTTTATAATTAAAAAGAAAGGGCTCTTTGTTAAGCCTGTGACAAATATAGTATAAAGTACTTTGTATTTCAAAGTAAATAATGGAGATTTTTACTCAAATAGTTAAAAACTGTTTGAAGGCCGGTCAGATAGCTATCAAATAAATTCATTGCCGTTGACTTTAGTCGACGGAATTATTGCCGAAAGACAGAAGGCTTTAGCCGAAATACAGCTTGGATTTGGGCTGAAGCCCGGCTGTCGACTTCTTTAATCCGTTGACTAAAATCAACGGCAATAAGTAGGTCTTCCTTTAGGTAGTTTTTAATTGAAAGGTATTCTTACACCGAAACCGCAGCCTTAACCAGATAAGGTAAAATCTCTTTCTGAAAAGAAACAAAATTTTTCCTCACATCCGAATCGCTTACCGAGGTAAAGGCGAAACTGAACACAATGCTTTTACTGCACTTGATCAGGAAGCGTAAGCGCTGCTGGTAGGTTTCGTGCTTGCGGATACCTGGCAGCTGGATAAACGATGCCATAAGCAATTCTTCCAGCTCATTAGAGAGATTTTTTAAAAAATCCTGGGAATTGGTTGATTCTCGGATAAAGTCCCAGCCAATAAACTCGTTACAAACGGTGTAGGAGAGGCGGCAGGTTTTCATGATGAGGTTGTTGAGATAGGCCTCTTCATCAATATCGTTGGCGTTGACTTGTACCAGGTCGTCAACACTGGCTTTAATGTAGTCCATCAGCAGTACGTGTAATACTGCCTCTTTGCTGTCGAAGTATTTATAGATGGTTGCCTTGGCAATTTTTGCCTTTTTGGCAATTTCATTAACACTGGTTTTATGGTACCCGAATTTGCGGAAAAGTTCCTGTGCCGCCCGCTTAATACTATCTTTTATTTTATCGGCTTCCATTAATTAGTTACTTGAATTTCAAACTGGGTAACAGCTACCCTATAGGTTCTTAATGCCTTTGTTGCCGGGGCTTTTACCGGTGTGCCATCTTCAAGGCTAAACTTTGAACCGCTGCAGGGATCGGTTACCGTAAAGCCTGTATTGTCAATTGTTACGGCGCATTTTTTTTCGGGCTGATAGCTGCTGCACCTGTCGTAGGCGGCATAAGTGCCATTCACTTTACGGTAAATGATCAATCCGGACACACCATAACCATTAATGGCCACCGCGCCGCCCGCAACGTTAAGGGGGCTCAATGCCGGTGTGCCCAACGCGGCCTGGAAATTAACAGGTACGCTCGGTACATTATCGGTTGCTTTTCCGCACGAAAAGCAACCGATAACTACCAATAATATTATAGTGAGTTTCCTCATAACATTTCAGTTTGGAACTGTTTAAGGAAACGTACATCGTTTTCTGAAAACAGGCGCAGGTCGCGGATCACATATTTTAGGTTGGCGATACGCTCCATACCCATACCAAAGGCAAAACCTGTATATTTTTTACTGTCGATACCGCAGTTTTCCAAAACGTTAGGGTCAACCATGCCGCAGCCTAAAATCTCTACCCAACCGCTGTGTTTACACATGTTACAACCGGCACCACCGCAAATGGTACACGAAATATCCATCTCGGCTGATGGCTCGGTGAACGGGAAGTATGACGGACGGAAACGTACCCTTGTACCTTCGCCATAAAGCTCCTGTACAAAGTGGTAAAGGGTTTGTTTCAGATCGGAAAAAGATACATTCTCATCAACATATAAACCTTCAACCTGGTGGAAAAAGCAATGTGCACGGGCTGAAATAGCCTCATTACGATAAACCCTGCCCGGCATAATTGCACGGAATGGTGGTTTGCCTGCTTCCATCATCCGTACTTGTACCGATGATGTATGGGTACGCAGCGCAATATCATCTTTACCATTATTCTTTTTAATAAAGAAGGTATCCTGCATATCACGTGCAGGGTGCTCTTCGGGAAAGTTCAGGGCCGAGAAATTATGCCAGTCGTCTTCAATTTCCGGTCCTTCGGCAACAACGAAACCTAAGCGCTTAAAAATATCGATGATCTCGTTACGAACCAACGACAGCGGATGGCGTGAGCCAACAGTAAAGCCATCACCGGGTAAAGTAAGGTCAAGGTCATTGCCTTTGCTTTGAGTGCCTGTAACAATGTTTTCTTTTAGTTCGTTATACTTAGCCTCGGTCAGTTGCTTAAACTCGTTAAGTACCTTGCCAAAGGTGCGTTTCTCTTCCGGACTAACGCTTTTAAACTGCTCAAAAAGGTCTTTAATAATACCCTTGGTGCCTAAAAATTTAATACGGAACGCTTCCAGTTCGTCGGCATTGGCTGGCGAAAAAGCATTGATCTCGGCGGTATATTGGTCTATCTGAGCTTGCATTATAATGTATTTAAAAATTGTTCGGCTGTTAAAACCGGTATTGTTGAATTTTTATAGTCTTTTATATTTCGGGTGATGATGGCATCGCAATTATGTTTTTGGGCAATGTGAAATTGGATGGCATCTTCAAAATCTGTGATATCACTTAATATTGCTGTTTCTATTGCATCGAATTCGAAAGGCAACACTTTTGCAGAATTAAACAGATTCTTTAAATTCTCCTTGGCTTTCAATATCCCAGCCTGTTTCCTCAACACGTAAACTATGTTTGCTATTACCAATGAGGAGGTTCGCAATTCGATATTTCTTTTTATGCACTCAATTAGCAGTATCTGAGTGTGAAAGAAAAAAGGTTCCCTTTTCAAAAACATGTCCAGTAAAACATCGCTATCCAGAAAGAGGCGTTTATAAGCCATATTTCTCTTTGAAGTATTCCTGTTTCATATCGTCGTAGCTCATATCCGGATTAGGATCTTTCACTATACCTGTAAGTTGTGTTATCCATTCAGGTATTTCCACATTTTTATACTTCTCTTTTATCGGATCGTCCTTTTTTTCCTGCTCTGCTATGCCATCAAGAAATTCCTGCACCAGTTTGGATACACTGGTGTGCTGCCGTTTGGCATACTCCTTAACAAGAGATAGCGAATCGGCCTTGACACTCAAAGTTAACTTTGTACTTTCCATAAAAAGGAATTATATCTACAAATATAAAAAAACTACGCGTGTTATTTAAGCACTCCCAGTTGCTTCCCAACCTTAGTAAACGCTGCGATAGCTTTATCAAGGTGGTGCATATCATGCGCTGCCGAGATCTGTACCCTGATCCTTGCTTTACCCTGCGGTACAACCGGATAGTAAAAGCCTATTACATAAATACCTTCGTCAAGCATTTTGGCTGCAAATTCCTGGGCCAGCTTGGCATCATATAACATAACCGGGACTATAGGATGCACGCCGGGTTTAATGTCAAAACCAGCTTCGGTCATTTTTTGACGGAAGTATTGCGTATTGCTTTCCAGTTTATCGCGAAGCTCTGTGGTTTCGCTTAGCATATCCAGTACCGCAATTGAAGCGCCGGTAATTGCTGGTGCCAAAGTATTAGAGAACAAATACGGACGCGAGCGTTGACGTAGCATATCAATAATTTCTTTACGACCAGATGTAAAACCACCCGATGCGCCACCCAAAGCTTTACCTAATGTACCGGTGATGATATCAATCCTGCCCATCACATTATGATGTTCATGCGTACCACGACCATTTTTGCCCATAAAGCCCGAACAATGGCTCTCATCTATCATTACCAGCGCGTTGTATTTATCGGCCAGGTCGCAGATTTTATCTAACTGGGCAATGGTGCCGTCCATGCTGAAAGCACCGTCGGTTACGATGATGCGGTGGCGTAACTCCTGTGTTGCTTTTAATTTTTCTTCCAGGTCGGCCATATCATCGTGCTTGTAACGGTAGCGTTGGGCCTTGCAAAGGCGCACGCCGTCAATGATCGAAGCATGGTTCAGTTCGTCAGATATGATAGCGTCCTGATCGTTAAATAAAGGTTCAAACACGCCGCCGTTGGCATCAAAAGCCGCAGCGTAAAGTATGGTATCTTCAGTGCCCAAAAATTCAGCTATCTTTTTTTCAAGCTCTTTGTGTATGTCCTGTGTACCACATATAAACCGTACAGACGATAAACCGTAACCATGCGTATCCATGGCATCTTTGGCGGCCTGTACTACTTTGGCATTACCCGATAGGCCGAGGTAGTTATTGGCGCAAAAGTTAATTACTTCGGCACCGCCCTGAACAGTAATATCGGCGCCCTGGGGCGAAGTAATGATCCGTTCCTTTTTGTATAACCCGGCGTTTTCAATTTCGGTTAACTCCTGTTGTAAAACCGGCTTTAGTGTGTTGTACATAGCATGCGTGTTTAAAGAGGGCAAAATTAAGCATTCGCGGGCATTTGATAGGGTTTATTAAACCTTAAATAATTATTAAGTGAATAATAAAACATTTTTAAGCCCTAATGCATTACACATAAGTAACATATGAGAAAATATATACTACTATTAATCACGGCTTTCAGTGTAATAACCGCCTCCGCACAGCAATCCCTTTTAACAGGGAAGATAACCGATAAAAACGGGCAGGTTATTCCATTTGTTTCTATTTATATCCGCAATTCCACCTATGGTACAACGGCCAACGAAAACGGAATTTACCAGTTTAAACTTGCCCCCGGTACCTATAACGTCATATATCGCTATGTTGGTTATACTGAAAAGATTGAAGAGGTTACCATAGCTGATCATGACCAGGAGCATAATGTACAAATGGCCGATGAAGTATTTGCCACCAACAGGGTAGCCGAAACCTATCGTAAAAACCGGGATGCTGCCGATACCATCATGAAGCAGGTGCTAAAAAAACGTAAGTACTATATTGAGGAAGCTACTTCGTACTCCTGCGCGGTTTACATCAAAGGAGTGCAAAAATTACTGAGCGTACCTAAATCATTGTTGGGGCAGGAGGTAAGAAAAACCCTCGACCTGGATACCAATGGCCGGGGAATCCTTTATCAATCCGAGTCACTATCTGAATATAATTTTCAAAAGCCCAACAAGGTACGGGAGATTACCATTGCCAACCGGATGGCTGGCCAGAATACAGCATTTGGCTACAAAAAGGCATCTGATCTACAGGCTAATTTTTACCAGAATGTATTTACTATAAACGGGTTAGCTACCCGTGGCTTTGTTTCTCCGGTTGCTTCATATGGTCCCAGGTTTTATAATTACAAATTGCTGGGAACTTCTGTTGAAAATGGCCATACCATCCACAAAATCCAGGTGATTCCGAAACGCGGGCATGGTCAGTATTTTCAGGGCGATATTTATATTGTTGACGGCGACTGGCGTATTTATAGCGTTGACCTGTTTATTGAAAATAAAACAAGTAACCTCAACCTGGTTGATACATTAAAGATCAGGCAGCAATACGTAGCCATAACCGATAGCGTATGGATGCCTGCATCAACCCAATACAGTTTTAAAGGGGCCGTTTTCGGATTTAAATTTGGCGGATATTACGCCGCTGTTTATAATAACTACAAAATCAACCCGACATTTCCTGATAATTTTTTTACCGGTGAGATACTGAAAATTGATACGGTAGCTAATATAAAAAAACCGGGCTACTGGGCCGATGCAAGGCCCATACCTTTAACCGCTTTTGAGGATCGTGATTACAAAAAAAAGGATGCCTTTGAAGAATATAAAAAGACGGATACTTATCTGGATTCGCTTCAGCATCATAAAAATCATATCAACTATCCTGGCTACCTGATTTTTGGTTATGCCGCCAGCAATAAAAGCAACAGGGATTCATTATACATCTTCCCGTTCATACAAACCTTTTATTACAACACGGTTGAGGGTTTTGGTATTAACGCAAAGGTAAGCTATATCCGTACCATTGATGATTTTCATTCATTGACAATTACACCCGCCTTGCGTTATGGTTTCTCTAACAAAATCTTCAGCGCCAACATGGGTTTTGAGTATAAGAACGATCCTTTCCATAACGCTAAGTTTTATGCTGATTTTGGCAGCGATGTGCTTGATCTTAACAATGTAGGCACGCGTTCCTTATATTTCAACACGCTGAGTACGCTTCTGAGCGAAAATAACTATGTTAAATATTACCGAAGCCATTATGGCGATTTCGGCTATCAGCGCGAAGTGTTAAATGGCGTGTTTTTAAAAGGAGGTTTGTCGTATTCAAGTCGCTCGCAGCTTTACAATACGTCTTTTAGCAAGATAAAGGATATTAAAGATCGCCAGTTTACATCAAATAATCCATTAGCCCCTCCGGGTACTCCGGCAGATGATCATTCCTTTTTGTTTCCGGATAACCAGGCGCTGGTATTTAACGCATCGGCTACTTTTACTTTTGATCAGCGGTATGAAACCCGCCCCACCGGCAAGTTTAATCTGCCTTCAAAATATCCAACCTTAACGGTAAACTACCGTAAAGGGTTTAAAAATATCATCGGCTCGGATGTAGATTACGATTTTGCTTCTGTCGATCTCTCGCAGGACCATATCCGCGTAGGCCTTTCGGGCTATTCATCATTTAAAGTATCGGGCGGAGGCTTTTTCAATAACAACAACCTGTACTACATGGATTATAACCACTTTTTAGGTAACCAGGGTACCACTTTTGATCCTACCTATGTAGGTAGTTTCCACTTCCTGCCTTTTTATACCTATAGTACCAACGGTGCGTTTTTAGAGGCGCATTACCAACATAATTTTGCAGGTTCACTATTTAATCATATCCCGTTGTTAAGAAAGTGGAAGCTTGAAGAAATTATCGGTGCCAACTACCTCACCACAAAAAATAACCGCAATTACCGCGAGTTTTACGTAGGTGTACAGCGCCTAATTTTCCGTGTTGACTACGGTATCTCCTACGCCGGCGATAAAAAATACATCCAGGGCTTCAGGATCTTTTACGGGATAAGGTAAGCTTAAAGCCGAAAGCTGAAAGCAAAAAGCTTTTTAGAAGCGCTCGGTTTTTTTAGCTTTAAGCCTTTTGCTTTGAGCTTTGAGCTCAATTTCGTATCTTTGCGTCGCTCATTTAACACTGTTTGCAGCAGTATCAATGATTTTATGAAAATGTACAATACCCTACTATACTATTGTTATTCGACAATAGCTAATGCGGAGCAATTTGCTGCCGATCATTTAAAATTTTGTAAAAGCTTAGGTTTAACCGGGCGCATTATTGTGGCCGATGAAGGGCTTAACGGTACTGTTTCTGGTACCGTTGAGGCATGTAAAACCTATATGGATACCGTACACGCCGACGAGCGTTTTGCCGGTATCGACTTTAAAATTGATGAAGTAGATACGCCTTCCTTTGTAAAAATGCACGTGCGTTATAAATCAGAGATCGTACACTCTGGACTGCGTGACCCTAACGTTATCGACCCGAAACAAAAAACCGGCAAACACCTGGAGCCAAAAGAGTTTTTGGCTATGAAAGACAGGGACGATGTTGTTGTTTTGGATGTGCGCTCAAACTATGAACACTCATTAGGCAAATTCAAAAACGCGGTAACCCTTGATATTGAAAACTTCCGTGATTTTCCGGCAATGATCAATGAGTTGGCGCAATATAAGGATAAAAAGATCCTGACTTATTGCACCGGTGGCATCAAATGCGAAAAGGCATCGGCCTTGTTGTTGCACGAAGGTTTCCCCGAAGTGTACCAGTTGCATGGCGGCATTATTAAATATGGTAAAGAAGCGGGCGGCGAGGATTTTGAAGGCAAATGCTATGTGTTTGATAACCGCCTTTCGGTTGATGTGAACAGCGTTAACCCGGTTGTTATTTCAACCTGTTTAAATTGCGGCAAAACCACACCAAAAATGATCAATTGCGCCAACCCCGAGTGCAACGAACATTTTACCCAGTGCGATGAATGCGGAACCGCTATGGACGGCTGCTGCAGCGATGCTTGTAAAGAGCATCCGCGTAAACGGGTTTATGATGGTACCGGGTATTATGTAAAAGTACCTCAACCGGTAAATGTGAGTAAAAACAAACTGCAGCCAATAGCATAACAGCTGTGGCACAATTAATTATATAAGGCTTACCCTCAAGGGTAGGCTTTTTTATTTTGTCGGGTACAAACACTACTTTAGCAAATTGAGCCGCTACATCCTATGCGTAAAACCTTGTGTATTATTATCGTTCTTGCTTTTATATCGGTTTGGCCCGCGTGGTCGGTAGATATTAAGAGCGTAGGTGTTCCGTATGTGCAAAATTATACAAAGGCCCTTTACCAGTTTGGTAACCAAAACTGGTCGGTAACGCGCGATGAGCACGATATCATGTACTTTGGTAATGCCGAAGGCCTGCTCACCTTTGATGGTAAATACTGGCAGCAGTACCACATGCCCAATGGCTTAATTGTACGCTCAGTTAGTGCTGATGGCAAGGGCAGGGTGTATGCCGGCGGATATGGTGAATTTGGCTATTGGCATAACGATGGTAAGGGCATTTTAAAATACACCTCGCTGATTAGCTTGGTACCGAAAAACTTTTTACCGGTAACCGAAGAGATCTGGAAAATATATTGCGATAACAACAGGGTGCTTTTCCAATCATTTGGTGCTATCTATATTTATTCGGCTGGTAAAATTGAAGTGGTAAAAACACATGAGCCGTATTTGTTCCTTTTTAAATGTGGCAGCCGCTATTTTGCAGAGCAATTAACAAAAGGGCTTTTTGAGCTTAAAGGTTCAAGGCTTGAATATATTGAAGGCAGCAATATTTTAGGTGCAAGTGGTGTGTTATCTATTTTGCCATTTCAACAGGGGAAATATCTCATTGGTACGGCAAAAAATGGTTTATTTATCTACGATGGTAAAACAGTTAAGCCATGGGTGAGCCAGGCAAATGATTTTTTAAAAACCTACCAGTTGAATAATGGCGCGGCCATCGCCGATAAGTATTTCGCCTATGGTACCATTCTTAATGGTATTGTGATCGTTGATACTGCCGGTCGTGTAGTGCAGCATATCAATAAAGCCAGCGGTATGCAAAACAATACGGTGTTAAGCCTTTATACTGATGCCAGCCAAAACCTTTGGGCCGGACTGGATAATGGTATCGATAGAATTGAGGTTAACTCGCCTTTGTATTTTTATTTCGATAAAACCGGGAAATTCGGTACGGTTTATTCAAGTATCATTTTTGATAAAAAGATCTATCTCGGCACTAACCAGGGGCTATTTTACAGCGATTGGCTGCCCGATAATCATAACAGCCCCTTTCAAACATTCGACTTTAAACTGATCCCCGGTTCGCAGGGGCAGGTGTGGGATTTGTCGTTACAGGATAATAGGTTGCTTTGCGGCCATAACGACGGAACCTACCAGGTAAACGGAGCTTCGTTAAAAAAGATCTCGGATGTAACAGGCGGTTGGACCATTAAGAAAATGGCCCCCGATATGCTCATGCAGGGTACTTATACCGGCCTGGTGATCTACCGGAAAGATGCCGCGGGCAATTGGCAATTCAGCCATAAATTAGCGGGTTTCAGTGAACCTTCACGCTATGTTGAACGTGATGCCAAAGGTCAAATTTGGGTAAGCCACGCTTATAAGGGTATTTATAAACTCACTTTAAGCGCCGATCAGCGCACTGTGGTATCTCACGTTTATTACGACCAAAAACAGGGTTTGCCGGGTAGTTACAACATTAATGTATTTGATCTCGATAACCGCACGGTTTTCTCGTCAGATTTGGGTTTTTATGTGTATGATGATATTACCGACAGGTTTTATAAATATCAGCAACTTAATAGCAAACTGGGCACATTTGCCACCTCAAGTAAGATCATTAAGGCCATAGGCAAAAAATACTGGTTTATTAACCAGGGCAGGGTAGGTTTGGCCGATATGTCTGTTACCGGGAAGCTAACCATCGATACCAACAGGTTTTCAATCCTGAACGGACAGATGGTACAGCATTATGAAACTATTAACCGTATCAACAACTCAACCTATTTGATAAGTGTTGATGACGGGTTTGTGATATTAAACGATGCAGATGCTCAACTGCCCAATAGGATCAAAATACCTGATGTTTTGATCAGGAGGATAGAGAATGTTACCGATAAGGTATCGTTGATAACTGAAGCAGCAGAACAGAGCAATAACATTGAAATACCTTACGCCGAAAACAACATTCGCATAAGTTATTCTTTGCCCTATTATACGCAAGCCAAAATAAGGTTTCAGTATTATCTGGAAGGCTATTCGCATCAATGGAGTGAGTGGATGCCGCAAAGCCAAAAGGAGTTTACCAATCTTAACCAGGGTACCTATAATTTTAAGGTGAGGGCTAAGATCAATGATCAGTACCAATCTGCCGTTTCAACAATAACTTTTACGGTATTGCCGCCATGGTATGCCGGCAAAATAGCGCTGGTGTTTTATGTATTGCTGGCTGTATTGCTATTTTATGTGATCAGGTATTACTACGGGCTTAAATTGAAAAAACATCAGCAGCAGATCCAACAAAAGCTGCAGAAAGAGAAGGAAGAATTTTTGAAGCAGGAGGCTATAGCTAATGAACAGCATATCATCAACATAAAAAATGAACAGCTGCAAGCCGACCTCGCCAGCAAAAGCCGTGAACTGGCGAATTCGGCCATGAACATAGTTTACAAAAATGAACTGCTGCAAAAAATAAGCGACGAGTTAACCCACCTGAAAGGGGGCGATGGTAAGAAACTTGCCGACGAACAATTGCGCCGCATCCAGAAAGTGATTGATGAAGGTATGAGCGATGAGCGTGACTGGAACATTTTTGAAACCAGTTTTAACGAAGCGCACGAAAATTTCTTTAAAAAATTAAAAGCCGGTCACCCCGACCTGGTGCCAAATGACCTTAAGCTATGCGCGTACCTGCGCATGAACATGAGCAGTAAGGAGATGGCTTCATTGCTTAATATTTCATTACGCGGTGTTGAAATTAGGCGATACAGGCTGCGTAAAAAGCTCAATTTGGAGCATGATAAGAATCTCACCGAGTTTCTCATCGAGCTTTAACACTACATCATTACCTCTCATGGTGTCATTAATACATCAATCCGGTGTAGCCGGTTGTGTAGTATGTACGGTATATACTTTGCGTATGCATGTATTTAATTATCAGTATATTATAAAATAGTAAAATAGCTTTTGAGAAAGTATTTTTATGATGATGTATTAATGTTGAGTATCAATATTTGTTAAAAAAACATTATCTGTTCAGCTTTGTAGAATAATAAACCAATTATTTCTAATCCGCTTTTTATTTAATTAACCACTATGAAAAGAATTTTTACTATTTCAGGGTTGATGTTATTGCTTCTTTTTTCTTTTGACGCTGCGTTTGCACAAAACGTTACAGTAAAAGGAAAAATAACCGACGCTGCTACCGGCGAAGCCTTGATAGGCGTATCGGTACAAGAAAAAGGAACAACTAACGGCACCCAAACAGATGTTAACGGCCTTTACTCAATTAAGGCATCAAAAAATGGAATCTTAACCATTACCTATATCGGTTATGCAACCAAGTCTGTACCGGTAAACGAACAAACCACATTGAATGTAACGCTGCAGGCACAAGCAAACGAATTGGCACAGGTTGTTGTGGTTGGTTACGGCACCCAGCGTAAGCTTGATGTTACCGGTTCGGTAGCATCGGTAAAAGGTACCGAAATTTCAAAACAGGCTTCGGTAAACCCAATAAGTGGTTTACAGGGTAAGGTTGCCGGTGTGCAGATCACCAACAGCGGTTCTCCGGGCGCTTCACCTGCGGTAAGTATCCGCGGTTTAGGTACTGTATTTGGTAATGTAAGCCCATTGTTTGTGGTTGACGGGGTTTGGTATGATGATATCAGTTTTCTTAACCCGCAGGATATCGAAAATATCTCTATTTTAAAAGATGCCTCAAGTACTGCTATTTATGGTATCCGTGCAGCCAATGGTGTTGTACTGGTTACAACCAAGCGCGGGGCCAAAGGCAAACCTGTTATCAATTATAACGGTTATGCAGGCTGGCAGTCGGTTACCAACCAGGTAAAAATGGCTAATGCTACCGAGTACGCAACGGCTATTAATGAGCTTTATACTTCTAATAACGTAAGCCCGGTATTATTCAGCGATCCGGCAAGCTACGGAAAAGGTACTGATTGGTATGGGCAAATCTTACGCAATGCTTTTGTAACAAATCATGAACTTTCAGTAAGCGGCGGCACCGAAAAGGTAACATACCACCTTTCATTCGGTTACCTTGACCAGGATGGTTTGGCTAAAACAAACAATTACAGGCGTTACACACTTCACTTATCAAACGATTTTAAACCTGTAAAAGGGCTTAAATTAGGATATACGTTAAGTGGTTTATCCGGGAAATCGGCCGATGTAAACGGTGGAATTTTCCATCAGTTGTTTGGTGTGGCCCCAACCTTACCTGTTTATTATAAAGATGGTGCTTATGGCGATCCTAACGATTACCATACAGGTGATGGTAATAACTATAACCCGCAGGCTACACTTGATTTTTTCAATCAGAAATCAAGAAACATGCGCTTTACTTACAATGGGTATGGTGAAGTATCTTTTCTCAAAAACTTTAAATTTAAAACAAGCTTTGGCGGCGATATAGGTCAGGCCGAAGTTAGAGGATACACTCCGGTTTATGCCGCCACATTTGCACAAAAAAGCCTTGTATCAAACCTGGACGTTAACCACAGCGAAACCCGTAACTGGATCTGGGAAAACACACTTACCTACGATGTGAAAATCAAGGATCATAAAATAACCGCTTTATTAGGTTACAGCGCGCAAAATTATCGTACCAAACAGTTAGATGCGCATGCGCAAAATGTACCTTACGTTAGTAGCGGCAGCCAGCGCGGTTCGTTCCCTGATACGGCTAAGGTAACTTATTACGCTACTCCGGGCTCGCAGGTATATACCCGCGCTTTGTCGCAATTTGCGCGTGTTAACTATTCGTTTAAAGATAAATACCTCTTAAACGCCTCTATACGCCGCGATGGTGCATCGCAGTTTTACGGCGACCATACCTACGGGTACTTTCCGTCGGTAGGCGGTGGCTGGGTTATCACCAACGAGGATTTTATGAAAGATCAGAAGGTGTTTAACACTTTAAAACTACGTGCCAGCTGGGGTAAAGTGGGTAACTCAGGTGTACCTATTAACCCGAGCATCCTAACCGTATCTGCCGATCCTTATTTAACAGCGATATTTGGCACACCTCAAACAACGTTCCCTGGTGCAAGCGTTAACACAGTAGTACCGCCAACTATATTTTGGGAAAAAACCCAATCGACCGATTTTGGTATAGAGGGTGCTATTCTTAATAGCAAATTATCGTTTGAGGCCGATTATTATGATCGTAAAACCAAAGATGCCATCTATCCTCTTCCAATACTTGGATCGTTGGGTACAAATGGCGGCGTAGTGCTTGGCAACCAGGCTACCATCCAAAACCGCGGCGTCGAGTTCTTATTAAGCTGGAAAGACCAGGCTACCAAGGATTTTTATTACAGCATCAGCGCTAACCTTGGCATTAACACCAATAAAGTGTTAAATGTATTATCAGGGAATATTCCTATTTACCAGGGCGGTAATGGCATTGCCAATGGTCAGTTGGCTACCCGTACTGTGGTTGGTCAGCCCATCGGCGAGTTTTATGGTTACCAGGTAACCGGTATTTTCCAAACGCCACAGGAAGTTGCGGCATCAAAACAAACCAGCGCCAAACCTGGCGACTTTAAATACCAGGACACCAATAATGATGGTGTGATTGATAGCAAAGACCGCGTAGTTTTAGGTAGCCCGCTGCCAAAATATAACTACGGTATCAATACCTCGTTCACTTACCGAAACTTTGACCTGGCTCTGGATTTTCAGGGTACTGCAGATGTAAGTGTTTATAACGCCAATATTGCTTACCGTTTTGGTAACGAAAACTTCACCAAAGATTTTTTTGATCATCGCTGGCATGGCCCGGGTACTTCAAATACCTATCCATCAGTAAACGTGGGCTCGACAGACAATGCAAAACCTAACTCATTTTATGTAGAAAGCGGTGCGTACTTCAGGCTCAGAAATGCGCAGTTGGGTTATACCTTGTCGGGCAGCATCTTAAGCAAATGGAAAATTCAAAAAGTCAGGCTGTTTGCCAACGCTCAAAACGCCCTTAACTTTTTCGGCTACAAAGGCTTCAGCCCCGAAGTTGGCGGCTCTATAGGCAATATGGGTATCGATGCTAATGTATATCCATTATACGCAACCTACAATTTTGGTGTTAACGTTACTTTTTAATCAATATAAAGATGAAAAACAGTAAAAAAACTTTATTGCAAAAGGCTGTTATTTTAGGCCTCGTTGCATCCGCAATATCATTTCAGGCTTGTAAAAAAAGCTTCTTAAATGTGGCTCCGGCGGGTAATCAATCTGCCACACAGTTTTGGAAAACGCAGGATGATGCTACCAAGGCCGTAAATGCCATGTACGCAAACCTGCGCGAGTGGAAAAACATCGCCTTTGCCCCGATAGCTGTTGAAAGCATGGGATCGGACGATGCAGAAAAAGGCAGCAGCCCTACCGATGCTACCTTTATGAACAACTTTCACAATTTTACGGTTACAGCGGGCGAAGGCCAGGTTTCCGATTTTTGGGCAGGTCAGTATCAAACCATCAACTTCGCCAACCAAATACTGGGCAACGTGCCCGGCATAACTATGGATCAGGGCCTGAAAGCAAGATACCTTGCCGAAGCCAAATTTATCCGCGCTTATGCTTATTTCAGGCTGGTACGCGCTTTCGGTGATGTGCCACTGCGTTTATCGTTACCCAAAAATGCTTCTGATTACAACCTTCCACGTACTGCAAAGGCGCAGGTTTGGGCAGCTATTGAAAGCGATTTGAATGATGCGGCGGCGGTTTTACCGCAATCATACGCTTCGGCCGATATAGGACATGCCACCAAAGGCGCCGCGCTTGCTTTACATGCAAAAGCAGCCCTGTATCAAAAAAAATGGACCGATGTGGTTACCTATACTACCCAGGTAATGGGATTGGGTTACTCGCTGTATCCTGATTATGAGCAGTTGTTCCGTACTACGCACAAGAATAATCAGGAATCTATTTTCGAGGTACAGTGCATGCTGGTACCTAATAACCCGGATGCTTCTAATTCACAGTATTCGCAGGTACAAGGCGTACGTGGCTCAACAGGCGGCGGCTGGGGCTTTAATGTACCAACTGCCGATCTGGCGGCTGCCTATGAAACAGGCGATCCACGCCGTGATGCTACCATCATCTTCCGCGGTGAAACTACGCCCGAAGGTGATAAGATCCCGGCCGATGGCGATAACCCGATGTACAATCAGAAATCGTACGTGCCATTTAGCCTGTATGTATCTGGTTTTAACGAAGGCTGTCAGCAAAATAAAATTGTTTTGCGCTATGCTGATGTGTTGCTGATGAATGCCGAAGCCAATAATGAGTTAGGTAACTCAGCACCTGCCTTAGCATCGCTTGAGTTGGTTCGCGCCCGCGCAAGGGCTGGCAACGCGGCTATATTGCCTAAGGTAACAGTTACAGGACAGGCCGATTTACGCGCCGCTATTTACAAAGAGCGCCGTGTTGAATTTGCTATGGAGTTTGACCGCTATTTTGACGTGATCCGCCAGGGACGAGGCGCTGCCGTATTTGGTTCACGAGGCTGGAAGGCTGGCAAAAATGAGGTATGGCCTGTGCCGCAAAATGAAATTGACATTAGTGGCGGCACCTTAACACAAAATCCGGGTTATTGATCATCAAAAATTCAGCAACAATGAAATTACTACTTAACAATAAAATAAAAGCAATTCTGCTGGCCGGTGCTGTAGCGTGTGCCGGGATTACATCGTGCCAAAAAAGCTTTGACGCTAAATCGTACGCGCCGTCAAAACCGTTGCCAACTTATGGCGGTTACAGCAGCAGTAAAGATATCGAGCCGGCCAGCCTTGTGGCATATTACCCATTCACAACCAACCTGGCCGATAGCATTGCAGGTGGTACCGGTGTTGCCACCGGAACCAGTTTTGCCAAAGGTTTAAACGGTAACGGCTTAAAAGGAGCAGCCAGCGCTTACGCGCTTTATGATACCCCTGCCGGCATTAAAGCGTTGAAAAGTTTTACTGCCAGTATCTGGGTGAATATGCCTCAGAACAACGCCGCCATAGGTTTAATGGATATTCAAAATGATCAGCCCGGCGGTGCCGGTTTTTGGGGCAGCCTCGCCATATTTTTCGATAATGGCGGCTCGGCATCAAAAGGTGTACTTAAGGTGCATGCCTTTAACGTAGCAGGCAGCTCGGCCGGTGTTGATGGCTGGGAGGGTGGCTACAGCGTAGATGATCCATGGAATAAATGGATCAACGTAACCGTTTCGTTTGATGCGGCAAGCTCAACCATTTATGTTTATTACAACGGCGCGCAGGCTGGTAAAAACACAGTTACCGGTTTTGCACCGATGGATTGGAGCAAGGCTGCGAAAATGGTATTCGGTACTTTACAGTTTCAAACCACGCCTTCGCTTACCGCAAATACAGGTGCGCAGGGTTGGGCAGGCTATGTTACAGGTACTTTAGATAATATCAGGTTTTATAATAAAGCGCTTACAGCATCGCAGGTTTCGGCCCTGTACAACCTCGAAGCTGCCGGAAGATAACACACAGTTGATTGATTTGGGTTGCCCTGCCCTTGGGGCAGGCAACCTTTTTACACCCTCTCTACAATGATGAATACTAAAAGCAATTTGGTATTTGGAGCCATCGTTTTGTTTTTTGCCTGCGGTAAAAGCTCAAAAAGCAATCCCGATCCGGTTACCCCTGTGTCATCGTCATTTACTTTCAGCACACTTAAAGTTAATGGACAGGCCAGCGGTTTCATTTATACAAACGTAAATGCAAAGCCGGCTATAGCTATTTCATTTTCCACCCCGCTTGGCCAGGCTTCGGTAACGGGAAGTGTTAGTCTTGCTACTAAAGCCGGAGCAGCTGCAGCTTATAGCGTGGCTTTTCAGCATCATGATAGTACAGTTGTGATAACACCTACGGGGCTTTTGCCCATTACGCAATACTCACTTAAAGTTTCAACGGCTTTAAAATCTGCAAAAGGCAGTAATCTGCAATCGGCACTTGAGGTACAGCTTACTACCGCAATAGACAGTACTGCAAAGTTTCCGACCATAACCGATGAACAATTGCTTGATCTGGTTGAAAGGCAAACACTTAAATATTTTTATGATTTTGGCCATCCCACCAGCGGCCTTGCCCGCGAACGTAACTCATCGGGCGATGTAGTTACTTCGGGAGGGTCGGGTTTTGGCATTATGGCTATTGTTGCAGGTATAAGCCGCGGCTATATCTCTTACGCCGACGGCCTGGCCCGGATTCAAAAAATAGTGAGCTTTTTAAATACCAAAGCTCAAAAGTTTCATGGCGCGTTTCCGCATTGGCTAAACGGCGCTACAGGTGCGATAGTGTCATTCAGCACGCAGGATAACGGTGCCGACCTGGTTGAAACATCATACCTGATGCAGGGATTAATCACTGCCCGACAATATTTCAGCTCGGCCAATGCAGCCGAAACTCAATTGCGTGCAGACATCAATACTTTATGGAATGGTGTGGAGTGGGATTGGTTTAGGCAAAATGATCAGAATGTGCTGTACTGGCATTGGAGCCCAGATCAGGGCTGGGCTATCAACATGAAAATAACCGGTTGGAATGAGGCTCTTATTGTTTATGTACTCGGCGCGTCGTCAACAACACACAACATCCCAAAGACAGTTTATGACCAGGGATGGGCAGGTAACGGCGGTATTAAAAATGGTAAAACCTTTTATGGCGTAACCCTTCCGCTTGGGCCTGACAGGGGAGGACCATTGTTTTTTGAGCATTACTCATTTTTGGGTATTAACCCAACAGGTTTAACAGATGCTTATGCCAACTACGAAACGCAAACCAAAGCTCACGCCATGATCAATTACAACTATTGTGTGGCTAATCCTCTGGGTAATGGCGGTTATAGCGCCAACTGCTGGGGATTAACAGCGAGCGATATTGAGGGAGGGTATACGGCAAGCTCACCAACTAATGATGTAGGGGTGATTGCGCCTACTGCCGCAATTGCGTCATTGCCTTATACGCCAACCCAATCGATGGCTGCCTTACGCTTTTTTTATTATACCCTTGGTGATAAGTTATGGGGCCAATATGGCTTTTATGATGCTTTTAACTTAACCAACCCCTGGTTTGCCAATTCGTACCTGGCTATTGACCAGGGTCCTATCGTGGTTATGACCGAAAACTACAGAAGCGGGTTACTCTGGAGACTTTTCATGAGCGCGCCGGAAATAAAAACGGGAATGAAGAATTTAGGCTTTAGCGGACCAAACTTATAATGTGATTAATGATATATTAAATGAAAAAACTAATATTATTCTCCTTGTTAATGATGCTTGTATTGAGCGCCTTCGCCCAAAAGCAAACAAAAAAAACAGAAGACGGCATTAAGCCTGTAGGTATTATCAAAAACCTTACGGATAGTGCTTTGCTTGATGTGGTGCAGCGACAAACCTTCCGTTATTTCTGGGATTTTGGCCACCCGGTTAGCGGCCTGGCCCGTGAGCGCAGTAATACTTCTTTTGATTACGGTAACGAGGTGGTAACAACAGGTGGTTCGGGCTTCGGTATCATGTCGCTCATCGTGGCCGATAGCCGCAAATGGATCAGCCATGAGCAGGCGGTTGACCGTATGGTGAAGATCGTTAACTTTTTATACAAGGCCGATGCTTTTCATGGCGCTTTCCCGCACTGGTTAAACGGCGAAACCGGTAAAGTGATCCGTTTTGGCCGTAAGGATGATGGGGCTGACATTGTGGAATCGGCTTATCTTTTTCAGGGTTTATTGTGCGCGAGGCAGTATTTTACTGCCGATGATCCGAAAGAACGCCGGATCCGGGATGTGATTAACTGGATGTGGGGCGAAATGGAATGGAGCTGGTTTACCCGCGATGGCCGCGACTACCTTTACTGGCACTGGAGCCCCAACAATGGCTGGGCCATGAATTTCCCGATCCACGGTTTTAACGAATGTTTGATCACTTATGTGCTTGCCGCATCTGCTGAACGTTACCCCGTTAGTGCCAATGTTTACCATAATGGCTGGGCTCAAAGCGATTTCTTTAAAAACGGGAAAACTTTTTACGGTTTTAAACTACCGCTTGGTTTTGATTATGGCGGTCCGTTGTTCTTTTCTCAATATTCTTTCCTTGGCCTTAATCCTAAAGGTTTAAAGGACGAGTATGCCGACTATTGGGAACAAAATAAAAATCATACGCTGATCAATCACGCTTACTGCGTTGATAATCCTAAAAAGTTTAAAGGCTATGGCGAAAACTGCTGGGGACTAACTGCCAGCGATAACTTTGAAGGATATAACGCACATTCTCCAACTAACGACCTCGGCGTAATTACGCCAACGGCGGCGCTATCTGCGTTCCCATATACGCCGGAATATTCGATGAAAGCGTTGCGCCATTTTTATTATGACCTGGGCGATAAGATTTGGGGCGAATATGGCTTTACCGATGCCTTCAGCGAATCGCATAACTGGTACGCCAACTCCTATTTGGCCATCGACCAGGGCCCGATCATTGTGATGATTGAAAACTACCGGACCGGCTTGCTCTGGAAACTTTTCATGAGTTGCCCTGAAGTACAGGGAGGCTTGAAAAAGCTTGGTTTTGAAAGCCCTGCTATCGCCAAAAATTAAATCGATATAAAAAATAAACAAAAGGCCGTTAAAGAGGTTAAATTTGTTTTGAAGCCCGGGTGGCAATCACGCCGGTTGTAAAACAAAGAAGTATTTAACCCATGATTAAAGTAATACGAATTACAGGAATGCTAAGCTTGCTCTTAGCATTCTCTTTTTTAGCCAGATCCCAAAATTTGACCTCGTTTGACAGGGGCAGCTTTATTTTTAAAGTAGACACACTGCCATACCGAATTTTATTTCCGAAACATTTTAATCCGGGTCAAAAGTACCCTTTATTGTTTGTATTACACGGTTCGGGCGAACGGGGAAACAATAATGAGTCGCAACTGGCTTATGGGGCACAACGGTTCTTACAGGACAGCTGCAGGGAGTTATATGAGTCTATCATTGTTTTTCCGCAATGCCCGGCAAAAAGTTACTGGAGCAATGTAAAGCAGGTTACCGATTCGGCAACCAATAAGCGCAAATTTATTTTCCAGGAAAATGCGCCGCCAACAATGGCGATGATCATGTTGATGGGACTGGTTGACCAGTTTTTAGATAAGCCATTTGTTGATAAGCACAAAGTTTATATGGGAGGCCTTAGCATGGGTGGTATGGGGACATTTGAAATCATTGGCCGCGAACCTAATGTATTTGCAGCAGCCTTTGCCATTTGCGGCGGCGATAATACGCTGAACGCGAAGAAATACGCTAAAAAAGTTCCGCTCTGGATCTTTCACGGTAATAATGACCCGGTAGTACCTGCCGATCACTCGCAGGTAATGGTTGATGCTATTAAAGAGGCGGGAGGCAAGCCGAGGTTTACGCTATATCCAGGTGTAGGGCACAACAGCTGGGATAATGCGTTCAACGAGCCTGATCTGTTGCATTGGTTGTTTTCGCATAGTAAGTAGAGGCGGGTAACATAAAAATCATATCATTGAGGAGGGAAGGCGAATCAATCGCATGCTATACAGGGCGGTCACGCTAAACAAAATGAAAATTGCTTTAAATAAAAAATGTCCTTTCGATTGAGCAGAGGTGGGCAATAGCGCTGGGGCGATAGAGAAATCTTATACACCACGCAAGTCCGATAAGCATGTCGGCTCAGCAGGGAGTATAAGATTTCTCACTCGTTCCTCTATCGAAATGACAATAAATTTGTTGAAAGTTATTAACCTATTCGTCCTCTTCTGATTTCTTGGGAAGATTTTTGGCGTTAAAACGTGGCTTGAATCCCAATTTAGGTGCCGGAGTTTCTTTAGCCGGCGACTGAGGTTCTTCAGTTGGCGTATCCTCTTTTTTATCTTCTGAGGATGCTTCGGCCTCAGTAATTGTCGGCTTCATTGCAGCTGCATTAAAGCGTGGTTTAAAGCCAAGTTTTGGTGCGGGAGGTTCAGAACCCTGTTTTGCTTCTTCAATTGTTGGTTGCGGAATCTCGGCTGATGGTTTTGCCTCTTCAACTGGTTGTTCCGATTCAACCGGTTTAGGTTTCATCATAGCCGCGTTGAAGCGTGGCTTGAATCCCACTTTAGGGGCAGGTGCTTCGGTTACCGGCGTTTGAGGCTCTTCAGGCGGAGCATTCTCGTTTTTCTCTTCAGCAGGCGCTTCATTTTCTACCGGTTTGGGTTTTACCATACCGGCATTAAAGCGTGGTTTAAAGCCTATTTTAGGTGCCGGTGCATCCGCAGGTGGAGTTGTCGGAGTTTCTTCCTTTTTGTCTTCTGCCTGTGTTTCTGTTTCAGCTGGTTTCGGTTTTACCATGGCAGCATTGAAACGTGGTTTAAAGCCAGGTTTGGCAGTTGGTGCAGGTGTTTCTGTAGCAGGAGCCCCAGCTTTTTGTTCCTTTTCGTTTTCAGGTGATGCTTCGCTCACTGCTGGTTTAGCTTTTGCCATAGCCGGGTTAAAGCGAGGCTTGAACGTTGGTTTGGGGGCAGTTTCAGGGGATGAAGGTTCTGACGTTGGGGGCTCAACTGCCTGTTGTTTAAATTCTTCAGCAGGAGCTGCAGGTTTTGGTGCAGCCGGACGGAACTTAGGCGTAAAGCCAACTTTGGCCGGCGTAGCGGGTTCTGTTAAACTTTCGGTTATGGTTTGTTCGGCAAGCGGGTTTTTGATATGTGCTTTTTCGGTTTTAACTTCAAGCGGAACCGGGAACCGCCGCCTTAGTTTATTAAACCAGTATTTTTTGGTATGGTCGAAACTTTTTTCGCCCATTTGTTCAAAGTGATCTTTAAATTCAGAAAACAAAGCAGGTTCGCCCTGTTGCAGAGCAGCAAGATCAATTCTTTTCTTCTTTAAAAATTCTTCAAAAACCATTTTTGTTTAGATATGAGATGTTAGATATGAGATTTGAGATAATTGAAGGTTTAGAGCCTTGTCTCATATCTCACGTCTCTTATAATGTTACATCTACACCCAGCTTGTTAAAACGGATGCCTTTTTCGGTTTGGCTCCAGTCTTCACGTTCCTCATCGGTAGCGTTTAATAACTGTGGAAACCATTCCAACGGGAAAGCCTGCGGCTTGCCACCATCAGTTTCCACAAAAAGAAGGCCGTTAGCAAAGGTAACCTTTACTTTTTTCTCTCCTTTACGTGTGTTGAATAGTGGCATGATGTTTCTTCTTTATGTCATTGCGAGGAGGAACGACGAAGCAATCGCATGCTGTACAGAGCGATGATGCTTCTGTGCGATTGCTACGCTATCGCTCGCAATGACATGGTGTTTATTGTTTGAGTGGAACTAAATCGAAATCGAAATTCCGGAATCCGATACTTGGATTACTCCGCCATATTATGGTAAACAGCCTGCACGTCGTCGTCTTCTTCCAAACGGTCAATCAGTTTCATAATTTCAGGCACCTGCTCTTCGCTTACAGCATGGAATGACTGCGGGATACGCTCCAGCTTGGCCGATTTTACTTCGATACCCATTTCTTCCAACGCTTTTTGCATTTTACCAAAATCTTCAAAAGCTGTATGGATTACCGCAATATCGTTGCCATTTTCATCGGCTTCAACAAATATTTCTTCCAAACCTGCGTCTATCAATTCAAGTTCAAGCTCTTCCAGGTCGCGATCGCCTGGCTCAAAAGTGAAAACTGATTTACGGGTAAAGATAAAATCAAGCGAGCCGGTTTTTCCTAATGAGCCACCGTATTTGGTAAAATAGCTGCGTACGTTGGCAACGGTACGGTTAGTGTTATCGGTAGCGGTTTCAACCAACACGGCAACCCCGTAAGGCGCGTAACCTTCGTAAACAAGCTCTTCGTAATCTTTTTCGTCGCGGCTGCTGGCGCGTTTAATGGCGGCTTCAACACGGTCTTTAGGCATGTTTACAGCTTTGGCGTTTTGCACAGCGGTACGTAAGCGCGAATTGGTGTTAACATCGCCGCCGCCGGCTTTTACAGCCATTACAATTTCCTTACCTAAACGGGTAAACTGCACTGCCATTTTGGCCCAGCGCTTAAACTTTCTTTCTTTGCGGAATTCAAATGCTCTTCCCATGTTTTTTTAGTTCATTGTTCATGGTTGATAGTGATAGATCAACCTTGTTGTATTACAAAGCTTTGCCTTATAAAGACAAGGCGGTAAATATAATATTTGTTTATATAATGACGGATAAAAACCTTTATCCTTTCGCCTTTAACCTTAAATTATCGTTTTCAAATTGGTCAACATGTCGGCCACCATTTTTGGTAAGTCATATTCCAGTTTCCAGCCCCAGTCGTTTTGCGCGTAACTGTCATCTATTGATTTCGGCCAGCTATTGGCGATGGCTTGCCGCGGGTCGTTATTACTGTAACTGATTTCAAATTTAGGGATCAGCTTTTTGATTTCAGCCGCCAGTTGTTCGGGCGTAAAGCTAATGCCAGCCAGGTTATATGATGAGCGGATGCTGATCTGTTCGGCAGGTGCATCCATCAAACTGATGGTAGCCCTGATGGCATCATCCATATACATCATCGGCAGGGCAGTCCCTTCGGCCAGAAAGCTTTCATAGCTGCCCGTTTTTAATGCCTGGTGAAATATATGTACGGCATAATCTGTAGTGCCGCCGCCCGGATTGGCTTTCCAGCCGATCAGGCCCGGGTAACGGATACTGCGTACATCAAGACTGTATTTATTAAAATAATATTCGCACCAGCGCTCGCCGGCCAATTTACTAAAACCATAAACCGTGTTAGGATCCATTACACAATACTGCGGTGTATTATGCTGCGGTGAATGCGGCCCGAAAACCGCTATAGAACTTGGCCAAAAAACTTTACTTACTTTAAACTCAACTGCAAAATCAAGCACATGCAGCAAACCGGTCATATTCAGGTCCCAGGCCATTTTGGGTTTTTGCTCGCCTACTGCCGAAAGAATGGCAGCTAACAGGTAAACTTGTGTTGGGCGGTGCTTATCAAATATATGGTGCAGGTTGTCTTTATCAAGTACATTGATCAATTCAAACGGTCCGCTGCTGCCACGCATAGCATAGGTAGGGCTGTTAATATCCGAAGCTATAACCGCTTCGGCCCCGTGTATATTTCTCAAAGCCATTACCAGTTCGGTACCGATCTGGCCGTTGGCGCCTATCACTAAGATCTTTTCGCTCATGCAATATTGAGTTTACCGCGCAAAGGTAGGGTTTTTAGGTGAGTGGTTAATTAAGTTGATTAGGTGAGTGGTTGTTTTGTTTTTTGAGATTACGCCGATTAGGGGATTGATTACGTAGATTTTTTGTTTGTGTTGCCTGTTGGTTTAATGCTTACGGGTGCTGCGTTAGCGATAGTAGCGGATACCGGCCTGTGGCTAATGCCTGTGCAGTATGAGCGTATAGCACGGGCCGCAGGCAACGCCATTATTCTGAACCTGGATTTTTACGATTTAAGGATTGTCAGGATGTGATCTGAAACTCGAATTAAACGAATTGTTTGAATTTCTGAAATTTTGCATGGTATTCACTTAATTCTAAAAATTCCGGTTCAGACAAATTAATCGTTTTTTAGAAGTCACAAGTCAGCCACCCATTAGGCCTTCGCTCAAGACTTGCGCCAGTAAGGGAAAATTTTGATTCAGACAAACAAACCACTCACTTAATCAACCCAATCAACCAATGTCCATAAAAACCATAGACTTTATATTTTCAGGATAGCAAAAAAATGTGCATATTTGAGGGTTTAACTTTTAAAACACATAATTAATTAAAAACAGGCGCTGTGAAGCAGCCTGATACATTTCAAAAACAATTTAAAAAATGAAAGTCGCAGTAGTAGGTGCTACAGGATTAGTAGGCACCAAAATGTTGCAGGTTCTTGCAGAACGCAACTTCCCCGTTACAGAATTAATTCCCGTAGCTTCAGAAAAAAGTATTGGTAAAGAAATTACTTTTAAGGGTAAGCAGTTTAAGGTGGTTTCTGTTGAGGATGCGATTAAGATGAAGCCGGACGTAGCAATTTTCTCGGCCGGCGGAAGCACTTCATTACAGCAGGCTCCTTTATTTGCAGCTGCTGGTACAACTGTTATTGATAACTCATCGGCATGGCGTATGGACCCAACCAAAAAATTGGTTGTTCCTGAAGTAAATGCTGATGTACTTACAGCCGAAGATAAGATCATTGCCAATCCAAATTGCTCAACCATACAAATGGTAGTGGCTTTAAAACCACTGCACGATAAATATAAAATTAAAAGGGTGGTAGTTTCAACCTACCAATCTGTTACCGGTACCGGTGTTAAAGCTGTTGATCAGTTATTTAACGAGCGTAAAGGTATCGACGGCCCTAAAGTTTACCCTTACACTATCGATTTAAACGTGATCCCGCAGATTGATGTATTTACCGAAAACGGTTATACTAAAGAGGAAATGAAAATGATCCTTGAAACCAAAAAGATCATGGGTGATGACAGCATCAAAGTAACTGCTACAACAGTGCGGATCCCGGTTATGGGTGGCCACTCGGAATCAGTTAACATTGAGTTTGCGAAAGATTTTGACCTGGCGGAAGTTCGTGAACTGTTAGCTAACGCGCCGGGCATTGTTGTGGTTGACGATACTGCTAACCTGAAATACCCTATGCCGCTTGACGCGCATGATAAAGATGAGGTATTTGTAGGCCGCATCCGTCGTGACGAAACCCAGGACAATACGCTTAACTGCTGGATAGTATCTGATAACCTGCGTAAAGGTGCAGCTACCAATGCAGTACAAATTGCCGAGTACCTTGCTGCTCAGCACCTGATCGGTCAGCCGGTTGAGGCATAAGTAAATGAGAAAATATAGGCCCCATAGCACATATGCTATGGGTTTTTTTGTGAAGAATATTTCTTAAATTTGAATATGAACGAAATATTTTTCCTTGTTGAAGAAGCGATAGAGGGCGGTTATAACGCGAGGGCAATCGGCGAGTCGATTTTTACAGAAGGAGATACGCTTGATGAGCTAAAAGCCAATATTCGCGATGCTGTCCATTGTCATTTTGATGAAGATAAACTTCCTAAAATCATTCGGCTCCATTTGGTTAAGGAGGAAGTGATAACCGTTTAATTTTTCTGAAAATAGCTATGTCTCCAAGAGCTCCCCGTGATGTTTCAGGAAAAGATCTGATCAAAGTTTTATTGAAATATGGTTACGAGGTTATAAGACAAACCGGAAGCCATATCAGGTTATCGATTACGCTTAATGATGGCGTAAAGAATATTACCATCCCAAATCACGATCCTATAAAGTTAGGAACACTTATGGCGATCATCAATGACGTTGCGGAACAGCTGAAAATTAATAAAGAAGATATTATCAATAAATTATAGGATAGGGATAGTCGTTTGATTATCCCTATTTTTATGCTGTAATATTTGGGTATGAAAGCCTTGAACCTGATTGTTATTTTATGTTTTATCACATCGGTTAAACTCTTCGCGCAAACACCGCAAGCTATTGAAGCCGACTTACTCAAATCATTTAAAAAGATTGAATATTGGGACGAGCAGCAAGGCAAAGGGAATGAAAATGCGGGCGATTCCCTTATTAAAGCCAATGATGCTTTTAGTAATAAATTAAAACGTTATACAGAAACCTATCCTTATACTATAAACTTACCTTTTAACTCGCTAAAAAAAGCGCAACTTGATATTTTCACTTCGGCGGATGGATTGTTCAGGATCTACTCGTGGGATACATGGACTGGAGGCACTATGCACATTTGTGCCAACGTGTTACAATACAAAGCCGGCGATAAAACAAAGTCATCTTTGATGAACAACCCAGGGGACGGCGGCGCTCCTTTTTATTCAAACTTATATACTTTCAAAGCCGGCGATAAAACTTACTATTTTGGCATTTATGGAGTTATTGAATCATCAAGATATGCCGGTACCGGGATCAGGTTATTTGCCATTCAAAACGGTGTTTTGAATAATGATGTAAAGATCATTAAAACGCAATCGGGTTTTCATAATGAAATTTTTTATGAATATGATTTTGGATCAGTGGTTGATCTGCCGTTTGAAAAACGGCCGACTATCACTTTTGATCAAAGGACACAAACAATACGTATACCTTTGGTAAATGCCAAAGGACAGGTTACCGCAAAATTTATCAATTACAAATTCAACGGACAGTATTTTGAAAAAATAAAAAGCTAAAAAACAGCTAACTGGTAATCATCGCAACAGAATGTCTGCCGGATTTGCTTTTTTTGTGTATCTTGTTTACCGATGAAAACCTTTAAGTTAATAATTGTTTTCTGCTGCTGCTTTTACTCAGCAAATTTGTTTGCTCAAAGTCCGCAGGCTATTGAGGCCGATCTGTTACGGATTTTTAAAAGGGTAAACTATTACGGCTCCCACAAAAAAGAGTGGAAAGCAATTGATTCATTAGAAAAAATGAACAAGATCTTTGGCTTTAAGCTGAAGTACTATACCTCCAAATATCCCGGAACAATAAACTATCCCTTTACCGAACTGGTGAAAGAGCGGGTTGTGATAGCCACATCTGCTGATGGTTTGTTCCGTACTTATTCGTGGGATACCAGGTTGGGCAGCACCGGCTATGATTTTGATAATGTTTTGCAATACAAGGTTAGCGGCAAAGTATCGTCATCGCTTAAAATGGATTCCGTTGGCAAAAAGCATAACCCGGTTTACTGGTACTCCAAAATTTATACCCTTAAGGCGAATAACAAAGTTTATTACCTGGCCGCATATAATTCGGTACGTTCAAGTGTTGATGCTACCCAGGGCATCCAGTTTTTTACTATCGAAAACGGGAAGTTAAACGGTACCGTGTTACTGGTTAAAACCCAAACCGGCATGCATAGTAAGTTATATTTTGATTATAACTTCCTTTCGGTAGTTAATATGAAAGTGATCCCGACTATTTATTATGACGCGAAAACACAAAGCATCCATAGTCCGTTAGTTAATGCAAAACGAGAGGTTACCCGCGACTATATCGTATATAAATTTACAGGTAAGTACTTTGAACGGGTAAAAAATTAACTTTGCCCCATGATCTCTTTCGCCCATCGTGTATTTATGGAAGTTGCCGCCAACCTGAGTTTCAGTAAGGCTGCCCAGGTGCTGTTTATTACCCAGCCGGCCATCAGTAAGCATGTTAAAGCGCTTGAAGATCAATATAAAGTGCCCCTGTTTGAGCGTAAGGGCAACAGTATTTTATTAACCGAAGCCGGAAATAAGCTAAATGAGTATTTACAACAGGCAACAGAGATAGAGCGGAAGGTAGAGTATGATCTTTCGGTGTTAAGCAATCTTTCGCAGGCTGCCGGGCATTTGCGTTTGGGCGCAAGTACAACTATTGCCTTGTATATTTTACCTTCGATACTTTCTGGTTTTCAGCGCGAGTACGCCAATGTTGATGTACAGCTTGTAAACCGTAACAGCGAGTACATCCTGAACGCTTTGTTAAATCATGAGGTTGATATTGGTATAATTGAGGTTGATAATAAACTCACTACCGTATCATACAAGCCTTTTATGAGCGATGAGGTGATCCCCGTTTGCTCTGCTAAAAGTCCGCTGGCAGGCAAGTCATTAACATTAAAGCAGTTTGTAAAAACACCTCTGGCCGTGAGAGAGCGTGGTTCGGGCACGTTGAATGCCGTATTAAAAGCCTTGTCTGCTTTGCATATTAAACCGGCTGATCTGTCGGTAAAGATCCGCCTTGGTGGTACCGAGGCTTTGAAAAACTTCCTGCTGGCCGATCAATGCCTCGGCTTTATGCCGCGCCCATCTATCATCCGGCAGTTGGCCGAAGGTGATTTGGTTGAAGTGCCTATTGAAGGTTTGAAAATTAAGCGTGATTTCTTTTTTATCCGCCGCAAAGGGACTGAGGATTATGGATTGACGAGCAATTTTATAAACTACGCATTGCAACATATCGGACAATCGTCTGAATAATTAAGTACACAAAAACACAAGGAAAGAAAGTTGTGTTTTTTCGTTTCCGGGAACAAATTTATGGAGCCTAATCAAGATAGGTACTAATCAAGCTGTTATAACCTCTTTTAAAAATTCCGAAACTATCCCTGTTCTGGTCTGTATTTATATTGTATTTAATTTTTATAATCATTAATTAATAAATTATAAATTATGGCAAGTTTAAATGGTCGTAAGGTGGCAATCCTTACCGAAGAAGGATTTGAGCAGGTTGAATTAACAAGCCCAAAACAAGCCCTTGAGCAGGCAGGTGCAACAGTACATGTGATATCACCCAAAAGCGGAAAAATCAAAGCTTGGGATAAAACTAACTGGGGTATCGAAATTAATGTTGATAAACAGCTTAATGAAGTAAACCCTGATGATTACGATGCGCTGGTTTTACCTGGCGGTGTGCTTAATCCCGATAAGTTGAGACAAAATAAAGATGCCGTTGCCTTTGCATCTGCGTTTTTGGATGAGGGCAAGCCGGTAGCGGCAATATGCCACGGCCCGCAATTGCTGATAGAAACAGGCATGATCAACGGCAGAAGGTTAACGTCATATCCATCTTTACAAACCGATCTTAAAAACGCCGGTGCTGATTGGGTTGATGAAGAGGTGGTGGTTGATAATGGCCTGGTAACAAGTCGCCGCCCTGACGACCTTGAAGCATTTAACCGCAAAGCTATTGAAGAGATTGGCGAAGGCGTTCATCATGTGTAGTTTTTAAGCCGGGATTTTTATAGGATTTTTGGGAGTACAGGATTTTTCTCTGGTTTAAAGAGATCCGATCAATGTGATTGCAGTTTATAACATTTGACATTAGTTGGATTTTTCTAATCAGGTCAGAAAAAATCCTGTTAATCCTAAAAATCCCCGAATCCCGGTTATCTTTACCCATGCCTCTCCCCAAAAAAGCTTTAATTATTGGTGCCGGTATAGCGGGCATTGCGACAGCTATCCGCCTGGCGGTAAAAGGATATCAGGTTGAAGTTTATGAAGCTAATAGTTACCCCGGTGGTAAGCTGAGCCAGTTTGAGCAGGATGGTTACCGCTTTGACGCCGGGCCGAGCCTGTTTACCATGCCGCAATATGTTAACGAGCTTTTTAAGCTGGCCGGAAAAAACCCGTCTGATTATTTCAGGTATCAAAAGCTGGATGTTGTTTGCAGATATTTTTATGAAGATGGTACGCGTTTAACCGCTTACGCTAATGCAGGCAAGTTTAGTGATGAGATACAGGAAAAGACAGGAGAACCTGCCGCAGCTGTAAAGCATTACCTTGATAACAGCAGTACGGTCTATAACGTTACCAACCACGTTTTTTTAGAGCGCTCCCTGCATCGGCTTAAAACCTATCTGCGCTGGGATACCGTCAAATCAATATTTCAGTTTGGTAAGATAGATGCCTTTCGCACTATGCACAAGGCCAATGAGGTCTTTTTCAAGGATAAAAGGATAGTGCAATTTTTCGACAGGTATGCAACCTATAATGGTTCAAACCCTTATAGCGCACCAGCCACGCTGAACGTAATCCCGCACCTGGAGCAGCATTTCGGCGCTTATTTTCCGGAGGGTGGGATGTATGACATAACTTCTTGCTTAGTGGCGCTGGCCGAATCATTAAGTGTAAAGTTTTACTACAATAACCCGGTAGCAGAAATTGTATTGCAAGGTCACACAGTAAGGGGGATCAAGACGAATGATGGAGTAATTGATGGGGATCTTGTGGTATCCAATATGGATATCTGGTTCACCTATCACAAGCTGCTAAGCAATTATCCCAAACTTCATCCTCAAAAAATATTAAACCAGGAGCGAAGCAGTTCGGCCCTGATATTTTATTGGGGGATCCGGGATCAGTTCAGGGAACTTGACCTGCATAATATTTTTTTCAGTGCTGATTATGAGGCGGAGTTTAATCACATTTGGAAGGAAAAGGAGATTTATCATGACCCTACCGTTTACCTTAACATCAGCTCCAAATATAAACCAGACGATGCTCCTGAGAGTTGCGAAAACTGGTTTGTGATGATCAACGTACCTGCTAATACCGGGCAGGATTGGGATGCACTGATAGCCGGAGCGAGGGAAAATGTATTAAATAAGTTAAGCCGTTTGCTAAATAAAGACATCCGCAAACTTATTGCTAATGAAAGCATCCTTGATCCGCGGAGTATCGAAAGCCGCACGTCCTCGTACCAGGGCTCCCTTTATGGTACCAGCTCCAACACCCAGTTTGCAGCATTTTTACGGCATGCCAATAAATCGTCTAAACTAAAAGGTTTATATTTTTGCGGGGGAAGCGTACACCCGGGAGGAGGGATCCCTTTGTGTTTGCTGTCGGCAAAAATTGTGGGTGAGTTGGCTGGTTAAGGGAGGAAGATTGGAGTTTAAGTTACCAATATTCCCCCCTTTTGGCTATTATGTATGACAGTTTCTATTAAATGAAAGTGTCAGTAAGTTTAATATAATAGATGTCCAGACTTGGGAAGTTAAAAGCTTCGTAAATCTTCAACTGCTTTTTTAGCATCCATCGGATCCAAGACTTTCCCATGATATAATAAAAGGGGTGTCACGCTGAGTGATTTAATCCGGTGGCCGGTGAAGGTAAAATGACATCTGCGTCACGTCATTGCTGTAAGGAATGAAGCAATCCCCGACAGGATGGTAACGGGCTTCATTAGTATTTGACTTACATCGTCGCGCTCCTGGCCGCGCGGGCCAGTTACTTTTGTCGCCACAAAAGTAACCAAAAAGGCTTGCAGCAGAGAGGCTTCTTTGCGCACAACCTGGCCCCATAGCCATCGGCGCGGCCTTCACCCTGCAAAACGAACAGAACCACGGCTGCAATTATTTTGCCCCGCTTCGCACACAATGCCACCACTTCTGCAAAAACTTGCTATGCCCCTGCAGCCGCACCGCCCAGCATCGTTCTGTTCGTTTTCACCCGAAGCTAATCTGCTGCGAAAAAATACATTTTTTATCTTGTCATGGGTAGGCCCTCGAAGCATGGCGGGCAGGCCTCTGCGCACGAGTCTTCGACAGGCTGACTGACAAGCCCTCTTTGTCATTTTTCCTTCACCGGCCACCGGATTTAACACTCAGTAAGACATGACGGATATGCATGGATTTATAACTATCAGCTCCCTTTCCTTTTCCTCCCGTTATAGCTTGTTATGGTTACCTCTGCTGTATTGGCATCCAATTCCAATATCCTTGACGATTGCGATAGATAGGTTGATCCATAATAAAATTCAATATGCTTTTTGCCTCCGTTCTTGAGCGTAATATCAGCATAAAAATCATCGGCCTTTAATTTAATATATCGCCTGGCAGAATTAACGCCCGTTTTGCGGAATACTTTAATGCTATCCTGATTTTGGGTAGCTACTAAAACCCCGCCTCCTTTTGCCGATTGCACACTTGCCAGCCCTTTACCGTCGCCCGCAATATAAATACCGCTATTAGCTACTGATAGCGGAGCAAAGCTGCCTTTTCCATTGCCTTTCATATATAAACCCATAAAAGCATCATGCCTCCCGGTAAAAGGTTCCATACCAAAGTCGTTACCAGTCATTACCAGGTCGAGATTGCCATCGTGGTCAACATCTTCGGCTATCATGCCGTACACCGGGGCCATTTGTACATCTTGCGGTAATGCACTGATACTAAAAGTACCAGTGCCTTTGCCGGTGATAAGGCTGGTGTTCATATCTGTAGCTTTAAGTACCACAGCACCTGCTTTGTCTTTTTCGCTCCAAAGATCATTCATTGTCGCATGACCAAAGCCGCGATAGCTTGGATATTTTTTGCGGATGGAGATCACCTGGCTGATGAGGTCATCGCGGGTATGCATGGGGAAGGGTTTCTGTGAGCCGTCCTCATCCTTCATAAAGCAAAATATCATGGCATCGAAGGAGCCGTTACCATCCAGGTCTTTACCCATAATGGTCATGGGCTGTTCAAATGATGCTTTGTAGTTTGAGTTTTGGCCCAGGTTGCCGGCCACATAATCGATATTACCATCGTTGTTAAAGTCACCTGCAACTATGCTGTTCCACCAGCCCACATGATCATCAATTCCCGATTTGATCTTGCTAAGGCCATGGCCGGTGTTTTTGTAAAAGGTAACCGGCATCCATTCGCCAACCACCACCAGGTCCGCCTTGCCATCCTTGTCAAAATCCGACCAAAGCGCGTCGGTGATCATGCCGCCATGTATCAGGTCGGGGCAAAACTGGCTGGTAACATCGGTAAATTTACCATCATCGTTCCTGAGCAAATGGCTAACGGGTGATGAAGGGTAAGCGCCTGAAACCGATCTTGAACCTACAAAAAGGTCAAGGTCTCCATCGCCGTCAAAATCGGCGGCGCGAACGCATGAACCGTTATCGTATTCCACTGGCACCGCGGCAAGGTCGCGGGTGAAATGGCCTTTTTTATCGTTGATGTAAAGCCTGTCCTGAGCCGTGGTATGCCCTTTCTGGAATTCGTAACTACCACTTGCGATATACAGATCAGGGAAGCCATCGCCATTGGCATCAAACAATAATGCACCCATGTCTTCCTCTTCTTTAAAATCTTCGTGCATAAAACGGTTGTTATCCATAGCGAAATGACCGGTTGCATCCTGCATAAAAAATACCCCTTTGTTACCTGCTGAACCTCCTATAAAAAGGTCATCGTAACCATTGCCATCCACATCGCCAACGGCAATAGCCGGGCCATACTGGCTTAGCTTGTGCGGCAGGGTAGGCTGTATATTATAATCGATAGCGTCTTTTTCCTGGTGCACGTATTTTATGCCTGTTTGGTTGTTAGCCTCCTGAAACACCGGGATGATTTTGCCGGGTGCCTCTGGCGGGAAATAGCCCGACGCGTTTTTATATTGTAATGTAAGTGTTTGGTTTCCCTTAACATTGGTAAGCAACTGGGTTTTACCATCGGGCCAGCGTACACGCAATGAATCGACAAATGTAGTGGCCCCTATGCCGAAATGCCCGCGGGCATCATCCGTACTCATATAGCCGCGACAGGGTTGCTGGTCATAAAACTGCTGCTTGCCTTTGCAATAGATACGGATGGTAGCACCAATACCGCCAATGTTTTTGCTGTCGCCCTGTAGTGCAACAGTTAGGTAGTTGTGATCTTTGGCAACCTGCGTTTTGCTGTTAGCTGTGTTTTCATAAACAAAAGCATCGTCGTCAATATTATTGATCACGAGGTCAAGATCGCCGTCATTGTCCAGGTCGGCATAAACACCGCCGGTTGAAAAGGTAGGTTTTACAATTCCCCAATCTTTCGACTGATCTTTAAACAAATACCCGCCTGCATTCCTGAAAGCATAACTCGGTGTTTTTACAACCGGAAATGAATCGGCAGCAGCTAAAGTAGTGTTCTCTTTAACGGTACGGCCCTGATCGTTACTGTACAGGGCGTGATCAAGATCTGTAACGTCGCGGGGATAGCCGTTGGTGATCATCATGTCACGATAACCGTCGTTATCAAAATCGGCCACAAGGGGTGTCCAGCTCCAGTCGGTTTGATAAACACCGGCCTGGTAAGCTATTTCGCTGTATTGCGGATGACCGGCGGGTGTTTGCCCCTGATTAAGCTGCAGCACATTGCGGATGTACTGGTGCTCGTATTTAAACTTGTTGTTGTTGATATAGGTAATGTAATTATCGCCAACAAGCATGGTTTTTTTACGTACGTTTTCTTCGGGCAGCATCTCTAACGATACCAGGTCGGCCTTGCCATCGTTATTGATATCAACCATATCCGATCCCATTACCGACCAGCCCGTGTGTTTAAAATATTCGCCCGCGCGGTTGCTGAATGTGCCGTTTTTATTGTTCACCCACAGTATATCATTCGATATAAAGTCGTTACCAACATAAACATCCGGCCAGCCATCGTTATTGACATCGCATATAGAAACCGAGTTGCCAAAACCTTCTATCAATATCCCGGCTTCTTTGGTTACATTGGTGAAGGTACCATTACCATTGTTGCGGTAAAGCCGGTCGTTATTCTGGGCGCTGCCATCGGTTAATTTGGGGCGATAGGCCACCGGAGTTTCTTTACCTAAAAAGTTGGTGAGCAGGTACATGTCAAGGTCGCCGTCATGGTCGTAATCAAAAAATACGGCTTGTGTGCTGTAGCCGGTATCCTGCAGTCCATAAGCTGCTGCCGATTCTTTGAAGGTTGGCATGCCATCTTTATTAGTTGCCTGGTTGATGAAAAGCAGGTTTTTGCGATGGCTGGGATCGCTTTTAAATGATGAGCAGACATATATGTCCGGCCAGCCATCGTTATTGATATCAACTACTGATACACCTGCGTACCAGTCGCCATTACCGCCTAAACCCGCCGCATCGGTAACATCTTTAAAAGTAAGTGAGCCCTTGTTGATATATAATTTATTGGCAACCATGTTACCGGCAAAGTAAACATCGGGCAGGCCGTCATGGTTAAAATCGCCGATGCCAACACCGGCGCCATTATACAGGTAGGGGTGGTTAAGGATGTTGATGCTGTCACTTTCGGTAATGGTATTTTTAAAATCGATACCGGTTTGTGAAGCGTCGAGCAGCTTAAAGAGCGTTGGGCCCGATGACTTTTTTGAACATCCGGCACCCAAAAAAAGTAACAATAAGGTAGATAGTTTAAACGCCTGGGGTAAACTTTTTATCATGCAGATATGGTTAATAATTGATTGATGGTTTATGCTTTGGTTAAGCTTTAACTTATTGGTTATAATGCAATAAGCCATTGTAAAGAAAACGGATTTTACAATTCCGGTTTCTGCAAATTGTATCAAAAGTTAGTTAATTACTATCGGCCCATACTTAAATATTGATTATCTGTTAGCTTTGATCTGAACCCCTGATTTGAGGGGCAGACCAATTAAACTGATCAAGCCGTTGCTGTTCATCATGATGAAAAGACTATATTTTGCATTTATCGTTATTATAACCTGCTCATCATGCGGTAAAAAAAGCTGGGAAAAACCAGCGGAAAATCCGGATTTTATCCACCGGTCTATCAAGGATGTTACTGATGTGGTAAGGCATGATATTTATTCGCCGCCGGTTGCCAGTCGTATTTATGCTTATATCAGTGTGGCTGCATACGAGGCTGCGCGAAATGGTGATAATCATTACCAATCGCTTGAAGGACAACTAAAAGGGCTCGACTCGGTGCCTAAGCCTATAGCCGGTAAAAAATACTGCTTTACGTTATCCGCATCGCATGCTATTTTAACCGTTGGTAAAATACTGGTGATGAGTGAGGGCAGGATAGAGGGTTTTCATGACAAACTGATGCAGGAGTTTAAAAATACCGGCATGCCCGATAGTGTGTATGATAACTCGATAGGATATGGTAAGCTTATTGCCGACAGGATCATTAAATGGGCAGGCAAGGATAACTATAAACATACCCGCTCATTATCAAAATATGATGTGCAAACAGATGACGCAAGCTGGAAGCCTACCCCGCCGGCCTACATGAAAGGTATTGAACCGCACTGGAACGAGATCCGCCCGTTTTTGCTTGATTCGGCGCAGCAATTTAAACCGGCCCATCCCTTTACCTTCAGCAATATCCCCGGCAGTAATTTCTATAAACTGGCTATGGAAGTATATGATACCGGCAAGCACCTCACCGATGATGAGGCAACTATCGCCACCTTTTGGGATGATAACCCCTTTAAAGTGAATACCAACGGGCACACCATGTTCGCCACAAAAAAGATCTCGCCGGGAGGGCATTGGATCAATATCACGGCGCTGGCTTGTCGTAAGGCTAAGGCCGGTTACGTGAAAAGCTCGGAAGCTTATGCCTGTATAGCTGTAGTTATTGCAGATAGTTTTATAAACTGCTGGGACGAAAAATACCGGAGCAAGGTGATCAGGCCCGAAACCTACATTAACCAGTATATTGATCAAAGCTGGATGCCATTGCTGCAAACGCCGCCCTTCCCTGAGTATACCAGCGGGCATAGTGTTGTATCTACCGCATCAGCAGCCGTGTTAAGCAAATTATTTGGCGATGAATTTTCGTTCATTGACTCTACAGAAATGGAGTTTGCTATCCCCGCGCGGAATTTCAAATCCTTTAAAGCCGCGGCCGAAGAGGCTGCTATCAGCAGGTTTTATGGTGGTATCCATTATATGCCATCTATAACTAACGGTGTAGATGAGGGCGATAGGATAGGGCAATTTGCATTAACTAAACTACATACTAAGAGGTAGCCGGAAGTATGGGAAGTAACTTTTTTAGCAAATTCATAAAGGCATAATCAAGGCGAATTTATAAGTAATTAAAAGGTTATTTTCCATCAGTTGAACCTTTAGTCGAGGGGTAATTATGGGATAATTTATAATATTAAACAATGAAATAACTTTTTGTATGAACATTTAAGTTATGAAGCCCTGAAAGTAAATAATCGATACCAATAATTGCTGCATAGTTAGGTTATTAAAAATAGAGTAAGTCACTGCATCATTAACGTTCCATACAATATATAACTATCCTGTTTGGCGAATTAAAACACACGCTTAAACCATGTAAATACATAATTAACCTTTTTACTATCTTTAGCCATACTTATTTCCTCATTAAGGTTAGTAAAAGCCGTTATGAAATTAGCCATCGACCATAAAAGCCCTATTCCACTCCATATACAGGCCGAGCAATTGCTTCGCGAACTGATCAAAGACCCGGTTTACCAGGCTGGTAAATTATTACCTAACGAGGTAGAGCTGGCAAAAAAGTTGGCTATATCCCGTACAACACTGCGCCAGGCTATTAATAAACTGGTTTATGAAGAACTGTTGATCCGCAAAAAGGGTTTTGGTACTAAAGTTGCCAACTCGAGGATCAGTTCAAAATCAATGAACTGGCTCAGCTTTTCGCAGGAAATGAAAGCGAGAGGTATTGCCGTAAAAAATTATGAGCTGCATGTAAGCTGGGTGTTTCCTGATGAAAGCACAGCCAGCTTTTTCGATATCAGTACAGAGAAAAAAATTGTGAAAATGGAGCGCTTACGGGGTAGCAGCGATAATCCTTTTGTTTATTTCATATCTTATTTTCACCCGCGGATAGGCCTTACCGGCGAAGAAGATTTTAAACGCCCGCTTTATGAAATGCTTGAGGACGAATATTCTACGATAGCAAATCTGTCAAAAGAAGAAATCAGTGCACTGGAAGCTAATAAGTTTATTGCCGCCAAGCTTGAAATTGAAACCGGCAGCCCCGTATTGTTCAGAAAAAGATTTGTTTACGATCAGGGCGAGCGCCCCATGGAGTATAACCTTGGCTATTACAAAGCCGAAAGCTTCATATACACCGTTGAAAGCCGCAGGACCTGATCCTGAAGGCTTATTGGCAGCGACATAGAACCGAGAAACCCTCTTTAGAATCAGTTGATGTATGTATATCTTTTAAATATTAATTGAGAATCGAAGAAGATGTCATTTTGAGCGAACACTGGTGGGGCAGCGCGCAAGAGTGAGGAGAAATCTTCTACATTGTGCTAAGCTGCCATGCAAAGTTTATCGCTCGTATGAGATTTCTCACTCGTTCCTCGTTTCGAAATGACAATTGTTTTTATTAGATGAACTCAATAGCCAGGAGGGGTACAGCCACCTGTCACTTAAATTTAACAGCATTGGCATACTAACTAAACGGAAGAGACGTTAGAGCTGTACTATATTTTGCAAAAAAAACCGGCAGTTTTAAAATTATTGCAATTCATTGCCAATTATCTATAAACCAATCGTTATCTATAAAAATATACCAATAAAAATAAAATTTTCATATTAAGATGACAATAAATGTAAATATTACACGTATATTTGTAACATCATGTGAATAGCTGGCAGGCAGCGCCACCGGTTCGACTCCGGGTTTACATCTCTTCTCATAATTTAGGTTTATAATTGGTTAGAACGCATTCCTGCCCATCAGGAGTGCTTCTTTTTTTATAACCTTTTGAAGCGGAAGGCTTAAAGCCGAATACTCAAAGCTTATTGAAATATTTATCAATGTTGATTATTTACCTACCCATATGTAACAAATTTGAAAATATTAAAGTGATTTTTGGATAACCTGTGTCGTATTATTACCATGCTTAACATCCTTTACACACCTAAAGCCAACGTGGTTTGTTGCCGAGCGATATTCGCCCTTGCCTCTTGAGCCTACCATATAGCGGGTGCAGTACTGGTCGGTACATAAAAATGAACCTCCTCTTTGAACTTTCTTTTTTTGCCCCGGCTCCTGAGGATCTGAAGAATCAGAAGGCCCTTTAGGATTGCGCGCAACCATATTGAGATTAAAGCTATTATAATAATCATTACGGTACCAGTCGGCACACCACTCCCAGGCATTGCCGGCCATATCATACAAACCGTAAGCGTTCGCCGGGTATTTTTTTACAGGGCCAAGGCCAGTTTCACCATCTTCGGCATTATCATGATCAGGAAAAGACCCCTGGAATGTGTTGGCCCTCCAGCGTCCGTCCTGTTTTAACTGGTTGCCCCAGGGATATAGCTCACCGGCTTTACCTCCTCTTGCAGCAAACTCCCATTCGGCCTCTGTGGGCAGGCGTTTTCCGGCCCATTTGGCATAGGCAACAGCATCTTCCCAGGCTACCTGTACCACCGGGTAATTTTCCTTCCCTTTTAAGTCGGAGCCCGGCCCGAGCGGGTGTTTCCAGTCGGCCCCGTTTTGGTACGACCACCATTGCGAAATATCATCTAACTGCACTTTATGATTGGGCGGGGTAAAAACAACCGATCCGGCAACCAGATCTTCGGCGGCAACACCGGGAAATTCTTCGGCCGTAGGCTTTTGCTCGGCTACGGTTACATAACCGGTGGCTTTTACAAATTTGGCAAACTGGGCGTTGGTCACCTCGGTTTTATCCATGTAAAAACCATCAACAAATACCCGGTGAACAGGCCGGGCATCGTCCATAGCTTCCGTACCGCCATCAGTCATTCCGGTTGGATTAACCCCACCCATGCTAAAAGTACCACCGGGGAGCCAGGCCATATCTGCATTAGATTTTCCGGTTGTTGTGTTAGCCAAATTAATTACCGTAGGTTTAAATGCCTCCCCTCCCTGGTGCATGTATAAAATGCTGTCCTCTTTGAACATCCCGTTTTTTGTACAGGAAATAGCAGCTTTAATTTTAAACCCAACTGCTGATGCGGCTATCGGTCTTGAGCTTGTGCTATCAGCTTTTTTACGATCAGCAGTGTGACACCCCTCAAAGGCGAAGGATAATAGCATGAGGACAGGCGCAATCGCCAATGTAATTCGGGGAATATGGGGAGGCTTAATTTTCATCAAATTCAAACTTAATGATCTTTACGCAAAGTGTGGTTGTGCTTTTTAATTGAATAGTTTAGCAATTATTTCATACTTATTGTTTGCCAACTTGTTTTGCCATCAAGGAAGTTACAGATCGTAAATTTACCTTTGGATATTTTCTTAACTAATTGATCAAATTTAACTTTAGAAGGATCTTGCGTAAAAATATCGAAGTCTGAATCTCCAATCTGCTCCCATAGTCCATTTTTAAGACTAAAGATTTTTAATACTTTATACCTACTTGCACAGGAAGAATAATAAATCCCTATTTCTTTTACGCCGTCTTCATCAATATCTCCGACCACAAATAAATTATCAGGGTGACAGCAATATGAACCGGTATATAGCCGCGGTAATGTTTTGTTATAAAAGCAATATGATTGTCCGTCATCGCAGTGATTGAAAGGAGGCATAACAAAAACGCTATCGGTTACTTCATTCTCTCTTATACCTTTTATTTCCTTTACACCTTCAAACCCTGCCTTTAAAATACTATCCTTGTACACAATTATCCCACAGCTATCCGTTTGATATTTTGCCATATAGGTTTTCATAACAGCTCTGCCTGTTTTTAATAAACTATCGGCGAAAAAACTCTCATTCTGTTCAAGGGCAATTTTCAAAGTATCTGTTTTTGCCGTATTAGCCAATTTCGGACTATTTTGGGGGGCGTCTGATTTTTTGTTGTTGATACAAGAACATGTAAAAATCATTACCGTTATTAAAAGCAAAATATATTTAAGCATCCTTATTAGTGGTATTGATTAAATAGCCACGACTTACAGCTATTATAATGAATAATTTATTATCAACACAATAATTTAAAGCGGGTTATTAACAATCCGTTTTTTCATATTTTTATAAGTCATGTTACATCATAAATGCGGCAATTAAAATGAACCGAAAACGCTTCATATCCTCCTTAGTAACTGCCGGAGCTGCGTTATCAACAACGGGAGCATGGGCAAATACACCTGAAGTTCCTCATACAAATACCCATCATAAAATCCCACCCTATTTACAAGCCGGAGATACAATAGGCATCGTAAGTCCATCGGGATATATGAGCCTGGCCGACCTTATGCCGGCTGTACAACTTATACAAAACTGGGGCTTTAAGGTGCAGATTGGCGATAACACCGGCAAAAAGGATTTTATATACGGAGGAACAGATGAAGAACGCGTGGCAGACCTGCAGCAGATGCTGGATAACCCCGAGATTAAAGCCATTATGTGTGCAAGAGGGGGTTACGGATTGGTGAGGATCATTGACCGACTCAATTTCAAACAGTTTAAGAAAAATCCTAAATGGATCATCGGCTTCAGCGACATTACCGCGCTGCATTGCCATATCAACCGCAATTTTGGCATTGTTACCTTACACTCGAAAATGTGCAACAGTTTCCCGGATGATTGGGCAAAGGCCGATGCCGTACAAATAGCTACCATTCAATCCATAAGGCAGGCACTTATGGGCGAAAATATGGATTATTCGTCGCCTGCTGTAGCACAAAACCGCCCAGGAACAGCCGAAGCCATTTTAGTAGGAGGAAACTTGAGTTTAGTTACTACGCTTTCGGGCACCCCATCAGACCTGGATACTGATGGAAAAATTTTGTTTGTAGAAGACACACATGAATATCTCTACAATATCGACCGTATGTTCTGGAACCTGAAACAAACTGGTAAACTTTCGCAGCTGGCCGGATTAGTTATAGGTGGTTTTCAACTGAAGCCGGATATAGAGAGCGAAGAATTTGGTCGCACCATTTATGAGATTGTTACCGAAAAGGTGAAAGACTATAACTACCCCGTTTGCTTTGATTTTCCGGTGGGGCATCAAAAAAACAACTTCGCCCTTAAATGCGGGGCAAGGCATATACTTAAGGTTGGTACAGATGGCTGTATGCTTAAATCGCTCTGATCTTATTTCAGGTTTTCATCAAAATCAATAAACAGGTCGGCTTTATCATTATCATAAACGCCCCCGGCAATAATACTTTGCCCGGTTGTTCCGGGGTTATTGCCACGCCCCAATGGCCATGAACCTTTTGAATTGGTAACACCAAAACCGGCATATGAAGCTGCCTGCAATGCAAAATCGGTACAGTTATTTTTCGATAAATGATACTCCAGGCCATCATATTGCTGGGTAAGCTTCAGGATCCTTTTAAACCGGCGTTCGGTTATAAACTTGCCCATTACTTCATCCCATTTGTGCGCCTCGTCGTTTTTAAAAGTACCCGAAGTTTCCGGCTCCCATGGGGTGGCCGAAAATATATTATCTTTTTTTGGATAGAACCCGAACGAAACAGAAACCGTAGTTGAATCGGTATTATACTTGATGAGTGTTATAAAAGTATGACCGGTGTTAGCCCGTACAAATACAGTCGGTTTACCCGGTTTTGGTTGTTTTACATGAAATAACAGCGCGTAAGCAGCCGCTTTTTTACCATCGTTAAAGGTATTCAGAATGCGGTTATAAGTGATAGACTTGCTCTTCTTTTCTTTTTTATCTTTTAATTGAACCGGGGTGTTTACAAATACTGAATCGTCATTTGCACTGATAGCCAGCAATCCGCTGTTTAAATGTAACTGCCGGCTGGTTGTATCAGGAATAAGAGAATCTGGCGCAGCGGGTACAAGATCACTCCCCGCTTTTTTGGATACCATCGCCTTAAAAAAGCACTTCATGGCCAAAGGATACAAATGCAGCCTGGCAAATACATTGGCAAGCTTATAATATGATTTAACTTTAGCCTGGTTATAACTACTTTCGCCGGTATTGTTGGCCGATAGCTCTTTTAAATAGCTCAAAACCTTTTTACGGCCGGCATGGGTATCCAGCTCACTTTCCAGGTCTGTCTCAAAAGCGGCATCGGCTTTGCCAATAACAGGATTGTTTGATACCCCCGCAAGCAGTTTGGACGAATAACTATCATCTATTATACTATGGGCAGATGTGTCGGGCAACAGGTTAAGCTTGTATCGCACCGAAGCCGAGAGTTGGGCGGATGCCGGAAGTACAGATAACATATAACTAATGATTACAAGGGCGCTGAATAAATATTTTGTACGATAAGCGGTCATGATCAATTTTAAGCTTGTGATAATTGTTGTGTTACAGATATAATAACGGGTAGGGGAGCGGTTACGATTTACCGGCAACAACAATAACCTTGCTGGTTATAGCTTAAAAAACGAAAACGGGGCAGCATAGTTTTCATATCAATACAAACGTAACAATATTTTAAATAGTCTACAAGTTTAGTAGACTATTTTATTAAACTTGCATCGCAGATATAACTCATAAAAACGATGGATCAATACGCATTAGTTACGGGGGCCGGTAAAGGCATAGGACGGTCACTCGCCATATTGCTGGCGCAAAAAGGATATAACCTGTTGCTGGTTTCCCGGACAGAAAGTGACCTCATAGCATTATCCGCTCAAATAAAAGCCGACTATAAGGTTGAGGCTGATTATGTCGCGATTGATCTTTCGGCCGCCGGTGCATCCCTCCGGATTTTTGACTGGGCTAAAAACTTAAATGTACCTTTATCGATATTAATAAATAACGCGGGGCATGGTGTGTGGGGAAATTTTCATGAGTTGGATTTGGCAGCGCAAACCGGCATGATGCAGGTTAACATGAACGCACTTACCGAACTGTCGTATTATTTTATCCCGATTTTAAAACTACAGCAACAGGCCTTTATACTTAACGTTGGCAGTACGGCGGCGTACCAGGCGGTACCAACACTTGCCTTATATGCGGCAACAAAGGCATTTGTTTTGTCATTCAGCCGGGCTTTACGATATGAACTTAAAGACACTACAATAGCAGTAAGCTGTTTATGCCCTGGCCCTACCGATACCGGGTTCGTTCACCGCGCGGGGATGGATGCCATCGCAGATCTGGCGGCGAAATTCAGTATGACTGCCGACGATGTAGCGGCAATGGGAGTAAAAGGAATGTTCAACAAAAAAGCCGAAATAGTTCCAGGCTTATTAAATAAACTTTCGGTAACAGGCTCTGTCCATCTCCCTAAAAGCATCATCGAGCGTATCGCTGCCGGACTTTACAAGCGTTAAAATTATTTTCATAAATATTTGGTGTGATTAACAATTTGTTTACATTTGCAATAGTCTACTAAAAAGATAGATTTTATATACATTGAACAATACGCATAACATATTATTTGCATCCCCAATGCGAATGCCCTTGATAACAAGGGTCATGTGCAGCTGTTGTTGTTAATTTCCCTTAAAAGGATCAGCTCCTTTCCTACCCTACCGCTTAAGCGGTAAAAGCGTTTACAAATTCATTTTCAGGTTACAATAATATCTTTCCACCACATGGCAACGTCATATCAAAAATTCACATTAGGCTCAACAATTACGCCCGAACAACAAGCTTTTTTTAATCAGCACGGCTTTATCCATTTTAAAAACTTCATTAAGCCCGAAACAGTTACCGACATCATCAATGCATCAAAACAGGTTGAAAATGCCTGGATCAGCAACAAAACTGAGAAGGTGAATGGCGTACCTATTAAATACGGCAAAGATCTTGACGGGTCGCCTATTGTGCAGCGTTTTGCTTTTATCAATCAGCACCATAACCTGTTAAATGAATTCACCAAAGATCCACGTTTCGAGGTGTTGCTTAACCTGATAGGTGAAGGTTCGCGCCTGGGCACCGACGAAAAAGACGGCATGGTATTTAACCACTATGTAAATGGCCCCGAAAGCAGTTTTACTAAAATGGGCTGGCATACCGATGGCTTGCGTGATATTTTTCACGGCCAAAAGCTAAACCCGATGTTGAATGTTGGCATCCATCTGAGCACATTGAAACCAGAGAACGGCGGTTTACGCATCCTGCCCGGCACACATAAGCAAAACCTTTACCAGATGCTTTTCCGTAAAAAGTACTTCCTTGATCATGATACCGACGAAAATGAGGTAGCTATTATCCCCACTGCGGGCGACCTGACCATACATGATGGCCGTTTATGGCACCGCGTAGCCCAGTCAACCGTAATTGGTGAAGCAAGCCGCCGCAGGGTAATATATATCCCCATTATTGCAGGCAAATATGAGCCAAAGCATGCCGACAGCCCTACCGCCTTTTATCAACGTTTTGCAAGTATTGTTAAGTAAAAATTTATGTTAATTGCCTTATTCATCAGCTATCTCATCCGCACCGGGAAAATAGCCGCCCTTAAAAGTTTCTTTACAGAACGGGCGTTGGTTAAAGTCCCTGTAAAATATGCACCGAAATATTTAAGAAGAGAAACAGCGGTTCAGGCTTGAGTTATTACCTACGCCGTTGTTGGTGTTGTCACCAACAACGGCGTAGACTATAAAAGCGATGTCATTGCGAGGCGCCGCATGGGTAAAGAGCATCTGGCGCGACGTGGCAATCTCGTAGCTATACAGATCGGATACGCATGGCTACGAGATTGCCACGCTGTGCTCGCAATGACATTTTTTTATTTGATTCTTTACTTTAACCACACCGTCTGTGTATAAGCACCATCAACGGCGGCATCCCAAACTTCAAGTCGTACCCATTTGCGGCCTTTCATGTTCAACACTTTGTTAAAAGTTTTTGTGCCGAAGGCTTGGGTTGAAGTAAGATCGATCCGCTCCCGGTAAACTTTTTTACCATCGCCCGAAATGATTTCGGCAAAATTGAGCGGGAATGTCCAGCTGGTTTTAAAATTCACCGTGCACTTGCCGTCAGCCGGGAGGGCAATAGTTTCTCCTGATGAATGGCCATTTACTGTAAAGTCTTCTATTAAAACTTCGCCCGTGGTTGAAAAGAATTTGCCTTGTTCGAGCGCATCGAGTACCGGCTGCCAGCCATTTGTATATTGCGGCTGTTTGGCAAGTTTCAGGTAGTTTACGTTGAGATGGGCATACATTTCGTTTTCTGGCTCGATACTGAAGAGGTCGGCTTCAGAGAGTATTTTCTTTTTCAGCCCCCAATTATTCATATCATCCATCAGGTCAAATACCCGTTTACCCAAACGCGGTTCTGACAGATCGGCCGGTAGGGCTTTCCAGGCAGCTCCTAAAAATCTGTCGGACAGGCAAAAATCTTCCTTCTTATAAGCATCCGGGAAACCGGTTGATCCCTTTGTACGGGCATGCGCTGTCCACGCCAAACCATTTTCCGCTTTAAGCAGGTTCAGCATATCGGCTTTGTCACCAATGTGGTAAACTTTGCCATGTTCGGCATCGGTACTTTCAAAAGGCGTACCCGCCTTGCGCGACATGATCCAGTAAACCGGCTTAGGGAAAAATGCCAGCCAGTGCCCGCCGAAAAATTCATTAGGCTCTTCGCCGGGCAGCAGTAAAAAATTAGAATCAGACAAACGGTTACACTGATCAAACAGCGCTTTTAATTCTTTAAGGCGCTGCTCGTCCGGTCCTTTAGGGTGCGCTGTGTAATGAAACTCAGCCAAATGAACTATGTTGATGCCTTGACGCTTTAATACTTTTACAAACGATGGGCTATCAGGCACAGGCTTACCCGACAGTACAACACTCATGATAAATTCGTTATGAAAATGGCTTGCCATGGTTTTATAGCCGGGAAGCGGCTTGTAACTATCATTATGGGTGAATTGCTTTACTTTATTCAGCAGATTATCGGCACCATCATTACCCAGCAGGCAAAAAAAGTTGAGCCGTTGTTTGGTTCCCGGAGGGGCATTAAACCAGGGCACGAAACGCTTATCGCCCTGTAACTCCTGCCTTATGCCAAGACCATAGCCAGGAAGCAGATTACGGTAATTGTTACCGTACCATACAAATTTGAGATTGAAAGCTTCATCCAAAGGATAAAAATACTGGTGCGGCGCGGGGAATATGGCTATACCGGCATTATCATTTGCGCCTATGATGGTGCGGTATTTTACAGCGAGGCTTTTAGCTGTATCAGGCTTATTAACATCATTGGTTTGCAGGTGTTCATACACATCACTGTAATTGACAGCTTTAACCGGGTTGGTTTTCGCTACCAAACCTGCATCATACAAAATAGCCGTCGAATCAATTTGGGTTGATACAACTGCTGCAACGTTAAATAAGGGTTGCCCGTTGTAAAGTGTAATTTCCAGATCGCCCTTAAAATTGGGAGCTTCTAATCCGGGTATGGTAATTACTGTTCGGGTGCCTTTACCGCTTACATTGATTGACTTTTTATGAAAATTTACCTTATAGGAATGGTGTGGCTTCAGCGGTACTTTATCAAAAAAGATGTTCCAGCCGTTTTGAGAGATAAGGTCGCGCTGGCCTTCTGTAAGGATAAACTGCGGATCAACATTTTCAATTACCGGCTTGTAAATACCTCCTTTACTTAACTGTACGCTGGTAAATAGCGGTTGGCCATTTTTTAAATTTAAAACAAGTTTAGCCTTGCTGTTAACCCCTGCCGGCCAGGTTACCGTTACGTTTGCGGTATTTGCCATTACACTTACGCCGGCCGCCGGTTTAAAGTTTTTATAGCCTGATACCTGCGCCTGAACTTTAAAAAAAGCCAGCGACAGTAATCCGCAAACTACAAGATGTTTTAATTGATGAGCCATGTTGTTTTGTTATTTAACGTGAGTTCGGTTTAAGCAGCTAAAAGCAATTGATTGTCTTGTTCCTCGAAAACAATATTTAAGGAAGGTTTTTTAGGGAAGAAGTGGTAAGCGCAAAGGGACCCCATTATGTTCATTAAGAAGTTGTTGACGGAGCGGTGTCGGGTATGCTGAAGTTTGCAGATATTCTTTAATTCATCATAGACACATTCGATGATCGCTCTTTTTCTGAGCATGATCTTATCGGCTTGTGAAATATTGAAGTCCTTCATGTTTTTGCGCGGCTTAGTAATCATCTGGATACCATTTCCCCAAAGCAGATCGGCCAGCGCTTTAGATATATAGCCCTTGTCACCAAACAGTTTCCCGAATATTTCTTCTGTCATTGAAGTCATCAATTTGACATTGCGGTCATCTACATTGCCTTTGGTAAGATAAAAAGACAGTATTTCCCCTTTATCATTAATGATGAGGTGTAGTTTAAACCCGTAGAACCAACCTATGGAACATTGCCCCTTTCTGCTGTCGCTGCAAAGACTTTATGGTTATGAATGCGCCGGTTATGACATACTTTGATATGCGTGGAATCTATAAAATTGATGCCCCTGGAACGTCCAAGGCAGTGCGTTTTCAGGAATAACATCATCGGAACAGCTACCCGTTGCTGCAATTCAACAAAACGATTATATGACACCAGCCCGGGAAAGAAATCTTTATAGTGCGAGCAGATATGCGTTATATAGAAATGCTTGAGGTTGGTGAAGTGCCCACTGTGAAAAGCGATTACGATAGTAATGATCTCGCTGTCCGCAAGTGATGCTTTTCTATCTCTGACCTTGTAATTCCCTGCATCAAGCTTGTGTTTAGCGATTTGTTCTTCACATTCTTTGCAGAAGTCATCCACTTTAACGAAAATTTCAATAATTTTATCAGAAGTAAGCATAGATTGTTATCATTTAGATTCGACACTTAAATATAATAAAATATGCTTACTTATTGATATTCAATTTATTATATATCTAAATCTTTTCCATAATCTTCTTTTCGTTATCCCGAACTCACGTTATTTAGTTACCACCGGCCAGCCGTTTTGATATTTGATAGGGCTGATACACATTACCCTCCCTTTTTCCTTGCGGACTATTTCGATAGCGTGATAAGCTATAAACTTGTTTCCCTCTTCGTCGGTAAAAATAGAATTATGACCAGGAGCCGTGTAAACAGCATCTTTAACCAATATAGCGCTATTGAGGGTTTTATCACTTTCACCCAACCTTAAAAACGGGCCAAGCGGATTATCGGCCTTCGCTATCATTACCGCATAATTGGCACCCACTCCACAACAGTTATCACCCGAGTAATACAGGTAATAAGTGCCGTTATCATAATCGAGCCATGAGCCTTCAATCAGGTTGCTGTAGCTTTTATCCTTGCCCGGTTCTACAGCAACTGTTGGCTGTGAACCATCTTTAAAGTCCGACCAGTCATCTTTCATTTCCTGTACCCGCAACGGCTGAAAGTCCGATCCCCAGTAAAGAAAATGCTTCCCGGTTTTAGGATCAACAAAAGCTTTAGGATCTATACAGTGAAAACTTGGGCCTTTCATAAATGGTGTGCCTCTATCGATAAAAGGCCCAAGCGGGTTATCAGCATAGGCTATCCCCATCCATTTGCCGGTTAATTCATTTGGATCGGCAGAAAAGAACATGACGAATTTGTTGAGTTTGGCATCGAAGAAAACATCCGGTGCCCAAAAGTTTTGGGTATTAGAAGCCCATGAAGGTTTTTGAGGCAAAGCGTCACCCGCATATGTCCAGTGTTCATGATCGGTTGACCAGGCCACCTGGATATTGATCATCTTTCCATCACCACCCGGCGATTGGGTTGCGTAGGCATAATACTTGCCATTGTGACTGATCACTGTAGGATCGGGGAAATCCCTGTCAAGCACAACATGGATAAGCCCACTATAGGGCGCTGGCTGCTTAGTTGGCTCAATTTGCTGTGCATGGCTGCGGCAGGCGGTTATAGTGCCGAACAGGCCCAGCATCAGATAATTAAAAAACTTCTTCATAGGTGTAATTGGTTTATAACTCGGAACAAGACTTACGAAGTTTTTAAAACTTCGTAAGTCTGTAATAAACCCGCATTTCACGTGATAAGCAGATTTGTGTGATAAGTTAACGCGGGAGATGAACAGGAATGGACGCGTCTCTATTTAAAACGGTGGTCTCAGCATTCGGAAATCAGCTGCATATCCGCACATCTGAAACTATCTTTCGGTCAATTTCTTGATTAGGTTTGTTTCTTCAGGGATGTAGGCAGTACCATCCTTACGGAAAATATCATGGAACCACAATTTAGGTTCTTTGCCATCAGGCATTGGGGTATCCCAGGCGTAAATGGTGTTGGTTTTGCCGCTTACAAAACCCCAGTTTATAGCGCCCACGTTTTCTTTTTTAAGCATTGGCAATACCGTGCCAAACAGACTATTGCGCGGACGGGCCATGTATTCGGTACAAATTAAAGGGCGACCGTTCATTTTCAAAAATTGCACTGTTTTTAGGTGATCTCCTTCAGGCGTATAATCATGATAGGTTACAACATCCGAATTAGCTATCTGAAACTTGTTCAAATCCTCCAGGTCCCAACGCCAAACACCGGCGCTAATTGGTTGGCTTGGATTTACCTGTCTTGCCCATTTAAACACACTTTTAAGTAACGGTAAGGTTTTGTTCCCTTTATCCGAGTTGCCCGGTTCGTTGTACAGGTCCCAAAGCAAAATGCGTTTATCATTAGCGAAGCGCTTCAATACATCCTTTACATATTTTTCAAGCACAGGAGAGTTGGCTGCGTTATCAGATGCAGGCTGTCCCGGATCTTGCATCCATCCCGAATTGTGAATACCCGGTTTTGGCTCTGGTTGTTTACCTATTTTAGGTACTTTATTCCAGCAGTCATCAAAAAATACAAACATGGTTTTTACGCCGTGTTTACTTGAAATAGCCAGGTATTCGTCCATGCGTTTTTTGAAACCTTCCGGATCCTGTTTCCAGGCTAAATGGTGCAGGAATACGCGCATCACATTCATGCCGATGCCCTGTGCATAGCCTAATTCCCTATCTATCGTTTTTGGATCGAAGGTATCAGCCTGCCACATTTCCAACTGGTTAATGGCCGTACTTGGAATAAAATCGGCACCAACCAACCATTGCTGCTGTGCATACCATGTTTTTGCCTTCTCCTGCGACCATACCTGTGCCGGCGCTTTTTGCTGCGCCATTACCCTCATCCCCAATGGCATTGCCAAAGCAAGCGCCAATACTTTTAGTTTTGTTTGCATCTATAAGTGTTTAATAGTTTAATTCTTCCTATTTTTTAATTCCCCTCTTGAGAGGGGGCGCATAGGATAGTGTGATGGCAGAGGTGTGTTTCTTCAGCGTTTATTCGTCGCTTTGTTAAACACACCCCTCCGCCCCTCTCAAGAGGGGAATCGCACATTCCCTTGCCTTTTACCTTTTTATTACACACGCCGCCGCTCGGCTCCAGCCGAGTGGCAATTATCCCAAGGCCTCTGGCCTGCTGCTCCAAATTCGGCGGCCAGAGGCCGCTTAATAACTGCCACTCGGCTGGAGCCGACCGGCGGCTAAGATTTGCTTATTTATTCTTTATCACTCTTCCCTTTATCATCCATATCTCCGTCCCTTTCCCAAAGGCATTGGTTGATGTAAGTGCAATGATGGTGTCATCATTAAGCACACATAACGAGTTCCAAAGCCCGTGTTTATCAACCGGAATATTGAACGGTGCTGGTACACTCATAAAATTTTCAGCGTCGCTATTCCCTAAAGCTACCTGCATACAAGCCTGTTCCCAATTATGATTTCGGTTTTGCGTACTTTGATAGGATAGTACTGTTTCGCCGCTGAACAGTTGCCTTAAATAAGGCGCTCCGGCGTAAACTGTATCCTGCAATTTGGGTGAGAGTGCGTATGTGCGTTCGGTATCATTGGGGCCAACCGTTTTTTTCCAATTTTGGCCGATGCTGTTGCGGATGATAGACGGTTTAAAAGTTGCACCGGCATTATCCTCTATCGAAAAAGCAATTTCATTTTTTCCTTTCAGGATGACGGGTACCGGCATACCATCTCTATGGCCCGGCCTGAAAGATACAATTTGAGGTTGTTTTGTCCAGCTTAAGCCGTTATCCTTCGACCGGAATATGGAAATATTTTGCTCGTTTGATTTGGTGTAGACACCCTCGTTTGAAAAGAACAACTGGATCTCGCCCGATGGCAATTGAATCTGCGATGGCTCCCAGCAGCCATCATCAAAATTATAACGAGCCTGATAAATCAGGCGTTCATCCGTCCAGGTTTTGCCTTTATCGTAGCTCTTTTTTGTGCAGATGGCAAAGTGTTTGGTTGTATCCCAAGCACCGTTTACTTTATGTGGGCGAGGGTTGTATGATGCCAGTAATGAATGATCTTTCAACTCCAGTATCTCGGGCACCGCCATATTTACGCCAAGCACCGGTTTTGCAATTACAACAGGTTGATTCCAGCTTTTACCAAGATCATTGCTTGTAATACATTCAATACCTCCGGCGCTTTCATAAACACAAAACAGGTTGCCATTACTTAACTGGATCATGCGGGCGTAATTGCCGTTTTTGCTCCCCACCTGTTTTAAGGTGGCTTGATCCCAGGCAATGGTTTTATTATTAACGGCATAGTGTTGCCCCAGAACCATCACCGGGGCAAACACACCCATTAACCAAATGAATATCTGCCGCATAACCAATTATATTTTCTATATTTTTGTTGATAGTTATTTGACATCGGCCAACCAAAAACCAAATGGCTTATCCCTGTCGCAAATCAATGTTTCGCCGTTAAACTCCAATTCGGCAGCATGGATGGATGTGCGCTTGGTTGTATAGCTGTAAGCACCATCGGCATCAAGCCCACCATCTTCAAAATGCTTTTTACGACCGGGGTGGGTAAAGTAAATGATATAAGCATGGCCTTCACTTACTACCACATCGGCGTGAGCTCCTGTTGGTGTATCTTCCGGCCGATGACCAGGCTTATCCAGCACCAAACCCTGATGCTCCCAGGTTTTGGCATCTTTTGATCTGTAGACACGTTGACCTTGCCACTCGTCGGTTATCATCCAGTAGTAATCTTTAAACCTAAAGATCTTTGGACCTTCATGTGCGCGTCCTTCAATAGCAGGTTTATCGTCTGCTTTCCAGTTCACCAGATCATTACTTTCGGCAGTCATGGTGATGCTGCCCAACTTTTGATCCTTGTACCACATATGCCATTTGCCATCTGGCAGTTTCATGAGTGTTGGGTCTATGATGTTATGATCAGGCAAGTTCAGTGGCCCCTCATATTTCCAGTCCCATAGGTTTTTACTGGTGTAATGTACCAGGTGCGAATCGCCACCCCACTGGCTGTACACTCCGGGGATATATACTACAAACATGTGGTATACGCCTTTATCAAAAACCACATCGGGTGCCCAAAAAGTGTTTTGACCTCGCTCATGCTCCAGGTTTAACGCTCCTCTGTAAACCCAGCTATGCCCATGATCCTTAGAAGTGGCAACACCGATGGCAGTACCATAACAAAATGCCACTCCCGGCGATTGTACATTGGCCCGGCGTTGGGTATACAGCATTGTCCATTCCTTTTCGCCCTTGTTATAAACTAATACCGGGTCGGCAGCGCCATCGTAAATCGGATCACGATAAAGCGGCGACGGCGGCTGGTTTTTAACCACAGCATCCTGTGCTACGGCAGTAAAACCAGCCATCATCATTAAGCCGCATATTATTCCTTTTATCATTGATATGCTTTTCATTATTCAGCAACCGGGAAAGCCGAAATCCTTAACCTTGCGCCTCCCATAGGCACCAGCGTAAGCTCTTTAGCAGGTTCTGCTGTTTTCACCGGACTTTGCGGCAATACACCGCATAAGCCCGTTTCATCAATTTTCCAACCGGGTAGCTGTTTTCCCTTAGCTTTTAATTCAATAGGCGCATTAGCGTTGGAAAAAGGGTTATTATCCTTTGGCCATGCGCGGTGAATAACCTCTATTGATTTTTCAGGGTGTTGCTCATCTATCAGCAAACCATAGTTCCATGGCGATGCAGCGTAGATATTGTAAGAAGGCCATTTTTGAGGATCGGCGCCCTGCTGCCAGTGCGAATCGCCCTGAGCATCTTTCAGGTTATCTCCTTTGGTATATTGCTCTTCTATTTTCAAAGAATAGGTAAGCGGGCCATAGCTAACACTTACGCTATTTTTGTTTTTAGCCCATTCCTTCACCTTAAGCTGCATTGGCAACTGAAGCGTTACTTTATCGCCATTTTTCCAGTTTTTAGTTAAGCGGATATAATCGCCTGTTGAGGTATTTACATCTACAGCTACGCCATTAACTTTTACCGATGCGCCTTTGCACCATTCAGGTATGCGCAGGTAAAGCGGAAAATCAACTGCTTTAGGTGTAGTAACCGTAAAGTTGATCTGATCCTGGAAAGGATAGTGGCTTGTTTCTGCGATGCTTACCGCAGTGCCATTACCAACTTTTGCGTTCACCTTACCTTCGGTATAAAGCAAGGCAGCAACGCCATTATCAGGAGTAGCCATCCAGCTGTTTTCGGCATAATATACCCAGCCTGCGGCATGGTTATGCTGGCAACAGCGGCTACCAAAAGGATTCATCATTAAAAACGGACCTTCATTGGCAATGCCCGGATGGTGGTTTTTACCATCACTCACCACCATGTTAGGTGCAGTTAGATAACGTAAAGCACGATAATCGGGCATAAAGGCAGCCGGGAAGGTATTGAAAGCTACGTCCTCGCAATTCTCTGCCCAGAAACGGTCGCCGGTATTGCCCAATAACATCTGGTCGGATGTCATTTGCTCTACCAAACCACAGGTTTCTACTGCCTGACGCGGATCATCATAACCTTTACGGGCATTTTCATCGGCACCGAACATACCGCCCGGAACCTGGCCGTAAATATCACGGATCAGTTTAAAATCATTGTAGGTAGCATCCAGATCTTTTTTATCGTGGCTTTGCAGATAATAAGTTGCCGGCTCGCGGAAACATTGCGCTACGTTAACATTATGCCAGTTGGGCAGGTTATTAGCCTGGCGCCAGTCGGCTGTATTTTTGTCAAGTTTGGTAGCTAAGTCAAGCAAAAACTTATCGCCGGTACGGTTGTACAACCAGTAAACACTCAGCATATTGTCACCGCCGCGACTGTTTTCCCAGTAGTCCTCCAAAAACTTGTTATCCGGTGTAGCTAACTCATACTTAAAATACTTGGTCATGAAAGGGATTACGCGGGGATCTTTGGTGTATTCGTAATATGATTGCAGGCACCAAAGCATCGGCATATTAGTCCAAAGGTCACGGTTGCCGTTATGTTCAACCGCCGGACCAAAATCACCGTTGTCACGCTGATTATTCAATACTGCATCAATCCAAAATTTGGTTTCGGCAATCATCTTTTTATCCTTCAGCGTGTAAGCTATATCGGCATAACCTTTTAGCCAATAAGGCAGCTCCTCCCAGCCATATTCGCCTTTGCCCTCTTTATTAAGCCAGGCATTATTTGTTTTTGAAAGCCATACGCTGATCTCGCCAAGGTTACCGGTTAAGCCGTCGCGCTGCAACTCCATCATTTTTTTGAGCCAGCCGCCTGCTTCAATACTACCTGTAGGCAATTTGGTAAAATATTGTCTTTGCAAAGGGGCACGATTATTTACATAAAAAGCATTTGCGCCTTTGTTATCAACCGTTGCAACCGTAGTTGCTTTCACACCCTGCGCATCCACAGTTGCAAAGCCCGCACAGATCATCGCCACAGAAAGACAAACTTCCCTCCGTATTAATTTTATACTGTTTTTTATAGTCATTACGTAAAGATATTATTTCACCAGGGCAGGATCATACAATTTGCTATTGGCTTTTTGTAACAATTCAACAGGCATTTTAATAACCTTACGGTCATAAGTCATGAAGCCGTTCACTTCGCCCTCCACATCTGTTGTTTGTGTATATACTGCTGCCGAAAGACCAACCTTAATCAACTCCTGTAACCTGTCGGTAAAGGTTGAATATCTTTTAAACAGGTCGTCGCCGTTTTTGAAGTTTTGATACCCCCAGTTTTTGTTAGCCTGCCAGGTATGGCCGTCAACCGGCCAGCCCAAACCACCAAACTCGCCAAGTACCACGGCTTTGGTTTTACCGAAAATCTCGGGACGCGGCATAGCAGGGTGCGGATAGTTATGCAAATCGACAATGTTACCGGTATCATAGAAGTTGCCACCGCTGGCACTGTTCACCAAACGTGATGGGTCTTTTTTCATCGTCCATTCGGTGATCTCCACGGTTTTAAACTGGCCCCATGCTTCGTTAAACGGAGTCCATACCACAATGCATGGGTAGTTGTATAATGAGTTCATGATTGCATTCCACTCTTTACGGTAGTAGCCTTCAGATTCGGGAGTACGCTGCTGATCGGTAGCGCCGTCAAGCACACCCGGGCGATTTTCCCAATGGTTACCTAAATCGCCGCTCGGCATATCCTGCCAAAGCAGCATACCTGTTTTATCGCAGTAAGCATAGTAACGTGCAGGTTCAACTTTAATGTGCTTACGGATCATGTTAAAGCCCATTTCCTTAAGCTTATCAATGTCAAAGCTCATGGCCTCATATGTCGGCGGGGTGTATAAACCATCAGGCCACCAACCCTGATCAAGCGGGCCATATTGAAATACAAATTTGTTGTTCAGCAACATACGCTGGATACCATTAGCATCGGCACCAAGCGAAATTTTACGCATAGCAAAGTAGCTGCCTATTTCGTCAACCGCTTTGTTGTTGCGGATAAGGGCAACTTTCAGGTCATACAAAAACGGATCGGTAGTTGACCATAAGTGCTGGTCTTTAATATCCAGCACGGCAGTTTCGCTGGCGTCAATTGTTTTTTCGGATACAAGGGTTTTGCCGTTCCAGGCGCTGATCTTCAGTTTATCGCCCGGCTGGCTATTTGAAACTTCGGCAGATACCGATAGTGTGTGATCGTCAATGTTAGGGGTTTGTTTGGTGGCTTCAATGTGTGTTTTAGCTACACCTTCCAACCAAACAGTTTGCCAGATACCGGTAACAGGAGTGTACCAGATCCCTTCGGGCTTTTTAACTTGTTTACCACGCGGCTGCGGACCATCGTCTGTTGGGTCCCATACGCTTACGGTAATTTCTTGCTTTGAACCGCCTTTTAAGAAAGGGGTAATATTAAATGTAAAAGGATCAAAGCCGCCTTCATGGATACCGGCACTTTTACCGTTTACAAATACTTCGGTACGCCAGTCAACCGCACCAAAATGCAGCAGTACGTCTTTACCTTTTAATGTTTTGTTTAAGCTGATGGTTGTTTTATACCACAACATGCTATCCTTGCCCACCGTTTTACCCACTCCCGACAGGGCAGATTCAACCGCGAAAGGAACCAATATTTTTCCTTCATATTTGGCAGGCCCTGTGGTTGCTTTAGGCACTATGGCATAGTTCCATAAACCATTGAGGTTTTGCCAGTTGCCGCGTACCAATTGCGGGCGCGGATATTCGGGTAGCGGCGCCTTAGGGTCAACCTTTTCGGCCCAGGGGGTTGTGATCCTGTCTTTTATCAAATGCCATTCGCCTTGCTGTGCATTGGCAGATAGATAAGTAGTAATAAAAAGAGACAGGCAAAGCGATAGTTTCTTCATCAGTTAAATGGTGTGTAAGGATATTATGTTAATTTAAATTATGCAGGGATATAAAAATGGCCCCCACCGCAACGGCAGGGGCCGGTAATTTATTGTATGGTTATTTTTGATACTGGTGAGAAAACAAGATCTTCAACACCGGCAATTTTTAAACCTATACGTGCAAATACATAATTCTGAGTAGGAGTTATAGTAGGCACGTCAAAGCTCAAACTCAGGTTGCTCATACTTGTAATGGCAGAACCTGCAATTGATGGCGGATCGCCATCACCTATACGGTAACCACCTGACACAAACTGTGTTTTGTTAACATATAAATAAACACGATCGATGTTTTTTGCATTAGCATCAGTGATTATTTTCTGTATATCAAAAGTAGCAGTTACTTTTCTGCCGGTTGCTGTAAACTTGGCATTTTGCACCAGGTAATAAGGGGTTACCTCAATATCAACTGTTTGGCTGCCTTTTAGGTTTACGGTTAAACTATCGCGGGTGCCGGCCGGTAACTCTTTCCACATAAAGGGGCCCTGGTTTGCAGGGATAGTGAATTTGTAGGTACCATCAAACAATAACTGCGCATAGTTACCATCGGGATCAAAGGTTCCCTGTATGGCCGATTTTGTTGCAAAACCTGGTTGATATATTTGGTAAGGGACAGCGTTATACTCAACGTTTATAGCTTCGCCTTTGTAAACCAACCTGCCGCTCAGTCTTGATGTGGGCGCATCGTAATTGTCTTTCTTACAGCCCGAGGCAGCAAGAAAAAGCCCTATTAAAATATAATGAAACTTGATTTTCATAAACACTTTTCTTTAACTCTTATTGATTTGGTTGTTTAACAATTTTTGGGTTTGCTGCTATCACATCATCACCAATGCGTGAATAGTAGTTACCCAACAGGAACCTGTTTGAACCTGTAACCGGCGAAGGTTTTGTTTCTTTAAATATCCACTTTCCGTTGTTAACATTACCCGGATTGTAATATTTATATGGCCACAAACCGAACGGCTGCGTGTTACGTTTAGTTGCTTTGCCAATATTAGCCACCAGATCGGTAACTGACATTGAGTTACCATCCCAAACGGCATCGGCAATTCTCCAGCGTTTCATATCAAATAAAGTATGGCCTTCAAAAGCAAGTTCAACACGGCGCTCATGAACAATGCGGTCAAAATAATTAGCTGCGCTTAGCACCAATGGAGTAGTAAGGCCGGCCCTTAAACGTACCTGGTTAATGTAGCTTGAAGCTTCTGCATAATTACCTAATTCGGCATCTGCTTCGGCAGCGTTCAGCAATACTTCGGCGTAGCGGTAACGGATAAAGTTAACATCACTACCACGGCCGCGGCGACCAGAACCTACAGTTGGATCAAGGTATTTGCGGATATAAAAACCGGTTTGAGTACGGAATTCTGCGCCGTTAACCGGGCCATCTTTACCTACTACCTGTACTTTACCTAAGCCTGGAACATCCTGTGTAATAGTAGCATCGCTGCTTGAAATCACAGTACCGTTGCCTAATTGATAACCTGCATATACCTCGGTGCGTTTACCTTTAAACAATCCATTAGGCAATAATACAGTACCGGCAAGCCTTGCATCGCGGCCGGCAAACATATCTAACTGGTCGGTATAGTAAATAGGGTTACCTGATCCGTCTTTAGTTGCCATTGGGGCATAAGTATTGTCAAGCTTTTCAAATGCTTCAACCAGGTTTAATGATGGGTTTAACCTGCCTGCGTCCAAACCTTCGTCTGAAATTGAGAAAGGCTGATCGTTAGTGGTGAAGCCGTGTGTTTTACCACCGTTGGCCTTGAAATCCTCAACCCAGATGGACTCCGAGCTGCTTTTATCAAGGAACAAGTTGGCAAAGTTATCGCTTAAATCAGGTAATTGTTTGTAAAGCGAATAATTACCTGCTGTGCCTGATATGATCTCTTTAGCAGCAGCAAGAGCTTTAGTGTAATAACCAGTAGCAGCGCTGGCCGGGATACCTACTTCTCCACCAGGCAATGAAACCTGAGGTGTTGTGGCACCATACTTAGCTATTGAAGCAGCATATAAAGCAGCCCTTGATTCCATAGCCAATACAGCAGCAGGGGTAGCCCTTGATTTTTCAGAAACGTTAACCGGTAATAAACCTTTTATTGCTTCTGCCTCGCTGATGATAAAGTCATAAACTTCCGACTCTTTTGCACGTGGGATCTGTAAAGCTTCAACGTTGCCAGAGAAATCGTAGTTAAGCGATTTGGTGATCAATGGAACACCGCCCATTCTTTTTACCAGCTCAAAGTAATATTGAGCGCGTAAAAAACGGCCTTCGGCAATAAACTGGTTTTTCTGCGCATCCGTTAACTTGGTAGCGGCAGTAGCGCGCTCAATAAATAAGTTCAGATCACGAACATATTTATAATCCCATGTACCCCATGAGCCAAAATCCCAGCCTGTACGCTGTACTATATAATAGCTACCATTTTCTGAAGGGAACGACTCGCTGAAATCAGCAAATGATGCCCAGCCGTTATCCAGGCCAGAGAAATCATAAACGCGGTTATATAGGTCAGCAAGAATGGAAAGTACAAGGTTAGGGTCGGAGAATGCGACATCTGAAGTTACCACCTGCTTGGGCGGTACATCCAAAAAGGCACTGTCTTTTTTGCAGGCACCTGTAACTAACAGGAGTGCAAATGTTGATATAATGGTTGTTTTTTTCATTTGGTTTAAACTTGAGGAATCAATTAAAAGGTTAAATTAACACCAAAGTTGAGCACCTTGCTCTGTGGGAATTGTAACCCGTTATCATCCGTTGTTTCAGGGTCAACGCCAAACTGTTTCAGGTTATCAAACGAGAACATATTGTAGGCGTTAACATAAAATCGCGCTCTCTTGATCTTCACTTTAGCCAGCAGTTGGGTAGGCAATGAGTAGCCTAACTCCAGTGTACGTACCCTCAGGTATCTTACACTGTGCAACCAGAAAGTTGAGTTACGGTCATAATCGCTGTTGGTTGTACCCGGGTTAACCCTGTTGGCAGGATATTTACCTGGTACCCATGCACTGTTTATATCAAATGGATCTGTACGGTGGTACCTGTCTTCAAATATGGTATTTAAGTTACCGTTGTTTTGGAATGCCCACCTTGTTTCCCAGTTCTGGAACCAGGTATAACCTGCACCGCCTGAAAAATCTGCGTGGAAATCAAAGCCATGATATGCAGCACCCAATGTTAAACCAAAGTTGATATTTGGCTGTTTACCGTAACCATAACCAATAGGACGCGTATCATATCCATCAATTTTACCATCACCGTTCCAGTCTTTGTACATTAAATCGCCGGGAAGCATTGTCCTGTTACCCTGGCCATCGTTATTGATTTTGTAATTGTTAATCTGCTCGATAGATGAGAACTGACCAACAACTGTATAACCCCAATCAATATTGGCGTAACGGTTTATTGCCGAACCAAAATATTGTTCTAAAGAGTTACCAAAATATTCGTTCCTGAATATTGATTTCTGACGGGAGTAAGAAATGTTGCCACCGATGTTATAGCTTACTTTTCCAATCCTGTCGTTCCAGTTCAACGAAAACTCACCACCTGATTGTGAATCACTGCTTGAGTTTTCTGCAGGTAATGTATAACCTACTTCCAGCGGCAACACCAATTTAGATGGTGGGCCAGCCAAGCCAGTACGTTTACGGTAGAAATAATCAACAACACCACTCAACCTGTTGTTAAGCATGGTGAAGTCCATACCCACATCGGTCATTTTACTTTTTGACCATGAAATATTGGTTGTTACTAAACCTTTATCAGTTGAAGTAACGATAGCATTACCGTCAATAATAGCGGTACCTGCGTTATAATTGTAACCCGGCAGGTAAGCATAAGGGGTTACGATCGGGTTATTAGCGTTATTAGGATCGCGGTCATCACCCAATACACCATACGATGCACGGATTTTCAAATCGTTCAGGAAGCTGTTTTCACCAAGAAGCTTCTTCATGAAACCTTCCTGGGTAATACGCCAACCGATAGATCCACCTGGGAAGTAACCTACACGTTTATCAGGAGCAAACAGGTACGAAGCATCCCTTCTGCCAGATAATTGCAGATAATATTTGTTATCGTAGTTATAATCAATTCGGCCGATATAACCTGTACGGGCTTCTTTGTTGTCGCTGTCCTGGTACTGATCCGCGGTTGGGAAGTAAATAAGCGGCAGGTTGTTTGATACCGGTGAAGCGTGGATCCAGTTACGCAGGTGCTGTAGCTCAATACGTTCAGAAACAAACGTAGCACCTATGGTGTGTTTACCAAAAGTATTGTTGTAGTTAATTTGCCATTGGTAAGTTTTAGCAAATTCTTTTTTCTGTTCACGTTCGCGCCAAGGGTTGGTACTACCACCGGTTACATCATAAGTATCAGTTGCAGGGCGGTAAGTATACGCGTTATAAGTATATTCCTGGTTATTTAACAAATAATCAGCAATATAATATGAGTACAAACCTTTTACCAATAAGCCTTTAACACCAGGCACCTGGTATTCCGCACCAAAATTGGTTTGTAAAACGCGCCAATCACTGTGATATAAACCCGATAGCTTTTTGTTAAGGAAAGCATAGTTTGACTCGGTGTGACCGATATCATTCAAGTAAGCCGGGTTATCATTGGCATAAGGGCGCTCAAGCGGCGTATTTCTTAAAACGGCAAAGCGGGCAAGGAAGTAATCATCACCTCCCGGTACGCCAGGATTTTCGCGGGTTTCGATACGACCGTTAACGTCCATGCTAACCTTTAAACCGTTGGCTACTTTCAGCGATATGTTAGATTGAATATTTGAACGATTAAAAAGGTATTCTTTACCTAACTGAGAGTTTTGATGCAGGTTAGTTGCCGATACATAGTAGTTTAATTTATCGGTACCACCGGTAAAGTTAATATTGGCTGAGTTTTGAGGAGCATTATTATTGGCTTTCAAAACATAATCGCGCCAGTTAAAGCTTTGGTAACCTTTTTCGGTACCGGCTTTATATTTGTCAAGATCGGCCTGGGTAATAGTAGTTGAACCGTTGCTGTTAACCTGTGCATCAGCTAAATAACGCATGTAATCATACGAATTGGTCAATACGTTAGGGAAACGATAAAAATTTTGGTAACCGGTATAGGCATCGATGTTGATCCTTGATTCGCCCGAACCTTTTTTGGTTGTTACCACAACAACACCGTTTGCCGCACGTACACCGTAAATCGCAGCAGATGCGTCTTTTAGTACCGCGATGCTTTCTACGTCGTTAGGGGCAAGGTTGTTAAATTGACCCTCGTCCTGCTGGATACCATCAATTACAAATAAAGGCGCCCCCATATTACGGATCTGGATGGCGGCGCTGGCACCCGGCCTGCCTTCTGACTGCCTGAAGGTTACACCCGGAATTTTACCGGCAAGCGTGGTACTAACGGTTGAACCCGCGTGCACACGATCAATGTCCTTACTGGTTACACTGGAGATAGCGCCAGTAATAGAGGCTTTTTTCTGCGATCCGTAACCGGTAACAACAACTTCCTGTAAGGAAGAATTTGTTTCGCGAAGCCGAACTTTCAATGTTGTTCTGCCTTGCAGGGCAATCTCCTGTTTGACGAACCCGATGTAAGTAAACGTTAATGTACTGTTTGCATTAGGTACATTGATTGAAAAGTTACCCTGCGCATCTGTCGTTGTTCCACCCTGCGTGCCTTGCACCCTTACCGCTACGCCTGTCAGGGCCAGGCCGGTGGTGTCTGTCACGTTACCTGTAACCTTAATTTTATTTTGTGCGGATGCACTAAATGAAAAAAGGAAACCGGTCATGATGAAAAAAGCGATTAGCATTACTTTGGGGCTCCATTTACTGGGCGGCCACTGCACATGAGGGTTCCCCCCATGCCTGAGTAGTAAAAATTTTCTCATAAATGATCTATTAATTGGTTAAGTTTTGATTTTAAAAATGTACAATTGACATATCTAAAATTATGTTGTAAAGAAAAAGGATTTTGGGCCCGGCGCTTAACCAAATCATATCAATACTTAGTCAAAAAGTATCAATTTTCGGGAGAGGGGAAACGCTGCAACAGATTGGTTATATTTGCGTTAAGCTGATTATTTTGAAACCACTATACATATTTCTATTATTTTTTACAGTATCATGGGGCATTTGCAATGCCCAGACCTACTACTTCAAGCATTACCAGGTTGAGCATGGTTTATCGCATAATACCGTTTACTGCAGCCTGCAGGATAAGCACGGTTTTTTGTGGTTTGGTACCAAGGATGGGCTTAACCGCTTTGATGGCTATACCTTTAAAACATTCAGGCATAACCCTGCCGATAAGGGTACTATATCCAACAACATGGTACATACGCTATGTCTTGATAAAGAAGGTTCGCTTTGGATAGGCACCGACGAAGGGCTCGATAAATATGACCCACTATCTGAAACATTTACGCATATAAATACAGCAAACATTAACGGTGTACGCAGCATTACCTTTGATGAGCATAATAACTGCTGGTTTGTAGAAGGCGCTTCATTGATAAAATATAATACACAATCCGGCGAAAAAATTGATTACTGGCCATGGCAGCACTTTGAAGCTACATCTGTAATTATCATTAATGGTACAGTTTGGGTATCAACTTCATGGGGAGTTATGGAAAAGCTGGACCTCGCCAGTCGTACTTTTACCGCCTATAGCGTTTTTAAGCCAACCGATAATGTTACCTCAAAGTTTATAGAAAAGATTTTTTACGCCGGTAACAACAAAATATTTATAGCTACTAACAGTCATGGCTTTAAGGAATTTGATTCTAAAACTGGTGCATACATTGACCTGCTTAACTACAACCCTGATAAAACAGCTATTTATGTACGCGATTTTTTAAAATACAGCGATACCGAATATTGGATAGCAACAGAATCTGGCGTGTTTATTTATAATTCGGTAAAGGGAACATTCCTTAACCTGCGAAAGCATTTCAATGATCCTTACTCTATATCAGATAATGCTGTTTATTGTCTTTTTAAAGATTCGGAAGGAGGGGTTTGGGTAGGTACCTATTTTGGCGGCCTTAATTATTACCCCAGGCAATATTCAACCTTTAACAAATTTTATCCCGAGCCCGAGCCAAATTCGCTTAAGGGGAACGTGGTGCGTGAAATTAATAAAGACATGTACGGCAACCTTTGGATGGGGACTGAAGATAACGGGCTTAATAAATTAGCACCCGATAAACACACCTGGACGCATTACGCTCCTGGTGGCAACGCCAGTATCTCTAATACCAACATCCATGGAATATTACCTATAGGTAATGAACTCTTTATAGGCACTTTTGAACGCGGGCTGGATGTCATGAACATTAAAACCGGCAAAGTTGAACGTGTTTACCTGACAGGTAACCGTAGTAATGACCTCAAAAGTAACTTTATAATTTGCTTTTGTAAAACCCGTAACGGCCAAATCTTTATTGGTACCACCCGCGGCATGTACAGGTACAATTTATTAAGTAAGGATTTTACCCTGATAGATAAATTACCCCCATATGATTTTATTTACGCCATAACCGAAGATCATAATGGTAAACTATGGGTTGGTACCGTGCGCGATGGTATTTACTGTTACAATCCGGCCGGTAATACCAGCACTAAATTAAACTACCGGTATCCCGTTAAAAACGTACTTAATACCACTACGGTAAACGGTGTTTTTGAAGATAGCAATCACAAGTTATGGTTTGCCACCGAAGGTTTGGGTTTATGGAAATATGACCCGGAGGCCGACAGTTATAAGTTTTATGACAGCAACAAGGGCTTTCCGAGCAACTACATTTTCAGGGTGGAAGAAGATAGTCGTAAAAACCTGTGGATCAGCACCACACGTGGACTTGTTTGTTTCAGCCCGGCTACAGAGGCCATAAAAATTTACACCAAGGCAAATGGTTTGCTAAGCGACCAGTTTAATTATAACTCATCCTTTAAAGATGCAGATGGTACCATGTATTTTGGCTGCGTACGCGGTATGATTAGCTTTAACCCTGCAAATTTCAAGGAAAACTATTTTATTGCTCCGGTTTATATCACCGGTTTCCAGGTACATAATAAAGAAATCTCTGTCAATGGTGCCGATTCCATCTTAAAACAATCTCTCATCAGCACAAAAAAAATCAACCTTAATTATAACCAGTCATCATTTAGTATTGATTTCGCGGCGCTTAGTTTTCCATCGCCCGAAATGACCCAATATAAATATACGATGAAAGGTTTGGATAAAGGCTGGACTGAACTTAAACGCAACCGAAAAGTTTATTTTACGCAACTGCAGCCCGGTCATTACACCTTTGTAGTAAAAGCGGCAAACAATAACGGCACCTGGACCCAAAAAGAAACAAGTATTGAAATTGATATAGCGCCACCTTTTTGGGAAAGCGTTTGGGCATACATTGCTTACTGCCTGTTATTTTTATTAACAGGTTACTACCTGCTCAGAAGCTATCACCGTAAAACCCGCGAGAAAAACAAACGTATTATCGAAACCCTTGAAAACGACAAGGAGAAGCAGATCTATAATGCCAAGATCGAATTTTTCACTAATGTGGCCCATGAAATCCGTACACCTTTAACGCTTATTAAAGGGCCAATGGAAAAAGTGATCAGGCGGGCGGAGCAAGTCCCGGATATTCAGAACAACCTGAAGATCATGGAAAAGAATACCAACCGGCTGCTTGATCTTACTAACCAATTGCTTGACTTCAGAAAGACCGAAACCAATGGCTTCAGCCTAAGCTTTGTTAAAACCGATATTATGGATCTGCTTGCTGATATCTTTTTGCGGTTTAAACCTATGGCCGAACAAAAGAACCTCAGCTATACCTTTATACATCCGGTTAAAACCGTGTATGCTTATGTTGATATTGAGGCATTCACCAAAATTATAAGTAACCTCATCAACAACGCTATTAAATACAGTACATCGGTTGTAGAGATCGAACTGCTCGATCATGCGGAAAACGACCCCACCTTTACCATCGAAATAAGGAACAGCGGGCATCTGATCCCTTATGAAATGCGTGAAAAGATCTTTGAACCTTTCTTTAGGATGAAGGAATCTGAAAAGCAAATTGGCACAGGAATAGGGCTTTCCCTGTCCCGCTCGCTGGCCGAATTGCATAAAGGTTTATTAGTGTTGAATAAATCTATTAACGATTTTAATATATTTAACCTTACTTTGCCTGTTCACCAGGAAAAAGAATTCGACCTGTATATTACCCCCGATGAATATGAGCAGGCTGACCTAAGTAACAGAGAGGAGAATATTGACTTTATGAAACCAGTTATACTTTTAGTAGATGATAACCCGGAAATACTTGATTTTATTTCGGATGATCTGAGCGACAAATATTCGGTTATTAAAGCCCTTAACGGACAGGAAGCGTTGGATATGATAGCCATCGAGAACATCCAGCTTATTATAAGCGACGTAATGATGCCCGGAATAGATGGGTTTGAGCTGTGCAAAACCATTAAAACCAATTTCGATTACAGCCACATCCCTATCATATTGCTCACTGCTAAAAATACCCTGCAAAGTAAAATTGAAGGACTGGAAGTTGGCGCCGATGCCTATATCGAAAAACCGTTTTCGCCCGAACATTTGCAGGTGCAGATAGCTAACCTGCTTATCAACCGTAATAAAATTAAGGAGCATTTTGCGAGTTCGCCGCTGGCGCATATCAAGTCGATGGCGTACTCAAAACCTGATGAAAGTTTTCTGGATAAGCTAAATGGTGTTATCTACAAAAACATCCAAAACGCCGAGCTTGATGTAGAGCAGATAGCCAACCTCATGAACATGAGTAAGCCAACGCTGTACCGCAAAGTTAAAGCTATATCCAATCTTACTATTAATGAGCTTATCAATATCACCCGCCTCAAGGCTGCCGCGCAATTACTGGAAGAAGGTGATTATAAGATCTATGAAGTAGCCAACATGGTAGGTTACAGTTCTCAATCACACCTGGGCCGTAACTTCCTGAAACAATTTGGTACAACACCAACTGAATACCAGCAGGCTAAGCGCAGTAAAGTAAAACAGGTTTAATCTTACCAGGATGGACTATCAGGCTAAGTCAGCAGCAATGGTCTTTATATAATAATACGGGCGTCCGGGAGGGTAATTCCACTCAGTTACAAGCTGCAAGCCTTTTGCATCGGCGATAGCCCATGCAACCCATGTACTATTAAAACAACCCTCTTTTTTACAATTCTTGTTTATTACCGAAGTCCCTGAATACCGTAAGTGTGCGATTTAATTGTGCGGGCAACAATATCTGAAAAAATAACGTAGAACTGCCGGTTCCACACAACAGGGAATGGTTGATTATCAAAACTCTTTCAGATTAATAAATGAGAAATAACAATTACTTACTAAGCATGATAGCTGGTATGCTGGTAATATCATGCTTCGCGTGTTCAAAAAGTATAGACAAAATTGAGACACCGGCAAGTTCAATTCCGGAGCAGGGTGGAAAACTGCAAAGTTTGAAAACCAGGCCGGTAACTACCTATACTTACACCGTTAAAACTACCGAGTGGATGGTTGACGGTACAAATATCCCCGCGGGGGCTATAATATATATCCCCGCCGGTGAACGTGGGGCTTTGCTGCTTAAAAACTTTAAGGGTACAGCCGCCGCTCCAATCTTAATTGTTAACCAGGGTGGCAGGGTGTCATTCACTGCTGAAACTACCGCCTCGTATGTATTTAAGACACAAAACTGCCAGTACTTTAAGGTAATGGGAAATGGCGTTTCCTCAATTAAGTACGGGTTTGATATAAATGGCGGCAACATCGGTATGACGATGGACTATCTGAGCTCGGATTTTGAGATCGCGAATGTTGAGGTGCGTAACAGCGGGTTTGCGGGGATCATGGCAAAAACCGATCCAACATGCGACGCTGCGACCTGGCGGGGCAATTTTACGATGAGTAATGTAATAATTCATGATAACTACGTTCACAAAACAGGAGGGGAAGGCCTTTATATAGGAAATTCTTTTTATCAGAATGGCGTTTCAACTTCCTGCGGTACAGTTTTACCTCATGATATCGTAAATGCCAGGATCTACAAAAACCTTGTTGACTCAACCGGTGCCGAAGGTATCCAGGTTGGCAGTGCTACGTCGGGATGCATGATCTATAGTAACACCGTTAAAAATCCGGGGATAAGTCCGTTTGCTTCTTATCAAAATAATGGTATACAAATAGGAGAAGGTACCGGCGGCCAATGCTATAACAACCTGGTTAAGAATGCGCCCGGCAACGGCATCATTGTTCTTGGCCTTGGGGATAACCAGGTATTCAATAATTATATTATTGACTCAAAAGCTTACGGCATTTTTGCTGATTCACGGTATACGCCGGGCCCGAATTTTCAGTTTATCAATAATACCATTGTGGGTTCTGTTTTAGGTGGCATAAAGTTAAACTCCGAAACTATCCCCATGAATACCGTTATTAATAATGCTATCATACAATCGGCATCAGTACAGTCGATAATTTTAAAAAGCACCAGCGTTAAACTTACCGAATCAAATAATTATGTAAACACAGATGTAAGTGTTTGCGGGTTTGTAAATTATGCCGGAGATGATTTCCATTTACAACCGTCATCGCCGCTTATCGATCAGGGGGCAAACGTTTTATCATACGGCATAAAATTTGATTATTATGATGCTGTACGCCCATCGGGTACGGCTTTTGATATTGGGGCTACCGAGTATTAATATGCAGTACATCAAGCGTTTTCTCTGTCTGGAGTAAAGGGAATTCCTGTAAACGTAAAAAGGGACGGTAGCACTGCCATCCCTTTTTACGTTTTAAAGTTTTAGCCTTAAGCTATGTGCATTAGGCTTTTAGCTAAAATCAGGGGCTTACTATCATGCGCAATGGTGCCAGATTGTTGATCTGAACAAAGTATACACCGGTCATATACGAGCGGGTTAACTGAACCCCAAGGTTACCACCAAAACCACGATACCTGCCGCTTTGCATAACCTTGCCAAAATTATCCCGGATAACCAGGTTGATCTCTTTCTGCTCCAGGTCGGGCGTTAGTTTAATGTTGAAGCTGCGTGCAGCCACCGGGTTTGGATAGATCACATTGTTTTGAATGGTACCGATAGGTGTGCTGTTATCTTGTACAATACCGGTTTCTTGACCTATGGTTGAAGCCAGCGAATTGCTGCTGAGCAATGTAGGTTCCGTTCCATAAATCAGCTGATCTTTATAATAAACGGTGATATGGCTGTTAAGCGCCATAGCAGCTTTAGCAGCAAACGAATAATCATTGGCCTCGTTAAATGCCGACCAGTCTGTTTTATTAACCTGGTATTGAATGTTACCGGTATTACTTAGGGGGTAAAATGAACCTGCCGATGGATCGATGGTTAATTCAAGATAGGTGTCTGCCCCGGTTAAAGGGGGACTTAAAGTAACAAACCGGTTGTTGATTTTGCTGTTGCCCAGTTTGGCATAGCTTACCGAGAAATTCAATCCTGCTGTGCCTTCGCGGCTAAACCAATAACGAACGGAAAGATCGCTGTAATTGACAGGCACGTTTCCGGTATTGTTAAGCGCCAGGTAGGTACTGATCGTATTTCCGGAAGTGCTTTGATTTTGGTTTTGATAAGACACAGTAAAAGCCGTGGTAGCTGTAACTGCAGCCGGCACAGTACCGTAAATTAACTGCCCGTTGCGGTAAAGGGTGATATGGCTGTTTGCGGCATAGCTCCCTGTGTATGGCAGGTACGAATAATCATCGGCCTCCGAAAAGTTTGACCAGTCCTGGTTGGCAAACCTCGACTGAATAACCCCGGAATTGCCGCCTGCGCTGAGTTGGCCGTTTGTTAGGAAACCATATTCTATATATCCAAATGCCCCGGTGTGCGGGTTGGGTAACTGAACGTATTTCATGGTAACGTTACTATTCCCTATTTGGGCATAATCAATCCACGAATTGATCCCGGCATAATTTTCCGCGGTAAACCAATATCTCATGGTCAGTTCGTTTAAATTAATGGCGACAGAATCCTGGTTAACAATTTTCAGAAATGGCTTAATGAGATTGTTTACAGGCTGGTTGTTATCACCGTCGGAGGATTGTACCTGGATATTGTATGGCAATACGATGAAGGTTTTGCTTGAGGCTGTCGTATCAAAACGAGCGTTGCCACCTTGCTGCGCTATGATAGTACTGCTGCCCGCACCTACAATATGCAGCTTGTTATTGATTACCGTAGCTACGTTTAGGTTTGAGCTGGTGTAAACAACCGTAAGCCCGGAAGTAGCTGTAGCATTCAGGTTGACATCTGCATCGCCAGGCCTGCTTAAAGGCAAAGCGGCAAAACTTATGCTTTGGCTCAGTTTGTTAACAGTTAAGGTTTGTGTAACCGGTGGTGCCGCAAGGTAATTAGCATTCCCACCCTGCGAGGCGGTGATCACGGCTGTACCCGCACCGGTGATGTGCAACTTTGTGCCCGCTATCTGAACTACCGTACTGTCGGAACTGCTGTAACTTACCGCAAGGCCAGAACTGGCTACAGCACCGGCCACAAAATCGCTGTCGGCAACTGTTTTTGCAGGGATCGCATTAAACGTAATAGTTTGTGCTTTTTGGCTAACGGTGAGGTTTTGATTAATAGAAGTAGCTGCTTTAAAACTGCTGTTTCCGGCCTGGGAAGCAGTGATGGTTGTTGTTCCGGCCGCTTTAATGTGGATGGCGCCATTGATCACACTGGCAACAGTAGTATCTGAACTGCTGTAAGAAACCGCTAAACCTGATGAAGCTGTTGCAACGGGCACAAAATCGGCATCGCCAAATGTTTTTCCATCGATGGAGGCGAAGGTTATTGTTTGATCGCCCAATACATCGGCAGCAATTTCGGTGCTGCTTAACGCCCTGCCGTAGATCTTGAAATTATCAATGGAGCCTTTGAACATCGGATCGGCAAACTGCGATTTGCCCAGGTAATTTTGTGTGGTGCTCCCGAGTGCCGATGGCTTGATGGTAATATTTGTTGAGGAGGTAACTGATGTACCATTTACATAAAGTGTGGTAGTAGTGCCCGCCCGCGTTACCGCCAGGTAGGTCCAGGTATTTAGTGGGAAGGTGTAATTGTAATTGATATTCTGTTCTGCAGCCGAGCCATTTTTAGTAGCATAACGAATGGTTGACTGCCCGTTGGTAACACCGGCCTGTACAGTAAGGAACATGTATTGGGTGGTGCTTGAGCCAAAGTCAAAAACACGCATCCAGGTACTTATGGCGTCCATCCGCACCCACGCAGATATGGTAAAATCGTTCAGGGTACTGAAAATACCGGCAGGCAATGTTGAATACGCGTTCGCCGAACCATCAAGCAGCAAAGATTTTCCATATTTACCCGCAGCACGACTTGCTGTTGCCGCGAGTGCAGCATGGTTGGCGCCCCAGGCATCAATGCCTTTACTGCTGCTTTCCTCATCAAATTGATAAAAGTCGCGTTGCCCGGCATTGGGTTTAGCAACCGCTTCTGTGCTTTGGGTACCTTCGCCGGTACTGTCTGCAGGAGCTATCACATAAAAATAGGTTGTGCCATTGCTCACATTGCTGTCGGTGAAGGTAAGGTTACTTACTGAGCCAAGTGCGGTATATGGCCCGCCGGAAGTTGTTGAACGTTTAACGTTATAACTGTAGCCGGGAAGTGATTGCCATTCAAGGATGTTTTTGGCATCGCCCGCGGCAACTGTCAAAGAGTTTACAGCACTGCTAAGCACTGTGAGTGCCAATGTCGAAGTACCTGTTGTACTGCCGTTGCCTGCCGACAGGCTTACATTAAAGGTGCCTGATTCTGTTGGTGTTCCTGAAATTTTGCCTGATAAAGAATCAATTTGTAACCCAGCCGGCAATCCGCTGGCCGAAAAATGGTTGGGCGACTTAATTCCGGTTACGGTATAAGTCATAGGTTTTCCTATCAGCGTGGTATCCGTTGGCGCGCTGGTGATAATTACCGGTAATGGTCGGTCGTCCAGCAGCACAATATCATTGCCCGTACCGCCTTTATAGCTGATGCGCAGTGTAAAACTACCAACGGTTACCGGAGCAAGTTCAGGCAAGCCTTTAAATGTACCGGATATTGCCGCACTTCCGGTGTTGTCAATGATAGTGAACGAACTTCCCTGGGCCAGGCTTGTCGAGTCGATAGCCGTGATCTGCAGTTTAGGCTGGTTCACTAAATTAACAACGGCTGTACTTACCTTATCACTGGTGGCCGAACTGGTGCTTAACTCTGCTTTATAGGTGGCATCGGCATTCATGGTGAGGGTGCCCACTTTTATGGTGCCTATGGCCTGGTTACCGGGTGCCAGTACCGCGCCTGAACCTGAGCCTGTACCAATAGTAACCGATGATGTGCTTTTGCCACTGCCGCCAAACGTGCCGGCCGTTGCAACCACCGGACTGGTGAATGTGCCGCTGTTAGGATCGTTATTGAGCAAATAAGTGCCGTTTTTTATCGTCGTTGTTCCGGAATAAGCCTGGTTACCGGTAAATGCCAGAATAGCTGTACCAACTTTCTCTACGTTCATACTGCCGGTCATCGTTCCGCCGTAGGTGGTAGTTATGTTCAGTGCACCGATGCTGATGGTTGGGCTGCCGCCACCATCTGTACGGATAGCACCGCGGCCGCTTAACGCACCAAAACTGATGGTACCGGTTGGGAACATAATGCCCTGGCAATCATTACCGTTGGCGTCAAGGTTCCATGAAGCATTCGCGCTGCCTGATTGCGGCACTTCAAAACGGGTACGTGAGTTGCCGCTGCGTAATTTGGATACAAAGTACCCGGTAAAGCTGCTGTTATCGGCAAACAAATGTAAACCGGCATATACGTTACCATCCTGAATAATTGTTCCGCTGCCGGTAAGCCGCCCGTAAAGGTTCAATGCGTTGCTGGTTTGGTAAAAATAACTGGTTTTTCCGGCAGCGATTTCAATATCGTTGTATAAGGTAGCATCACCGTTCGCCGAAAAAAGCGCGCCGCCGTTCATGGTTATTTTTCCGGTACCGAGCGGGCCTGATGTAGGGGCGGAGGGCGCTCCTGTACTTGTTCCGGATATTTCCATCCCATAAACCGGCGGCCAGCTTTGCCCGTTTCCGTTGAGGATAGTACCGCCGGAGTAGGTGTTATTGCCCCCTGCATACAGGAACCCGATACCGTTCTTGAGCAGGCTGCCTGTGCCTGTTATTTGCCCGGTTAATGATACGGTGCCGCTTACGCCGGGAGTATTTACATTAAGCAACGTATCGAGCGTTACAGGCATCTTCAGGTTTTGATACCCCGAGCTGTTATTAACCAGGTCATTTCGCAAATGAATTGCTGCGCCGTCAATCGTATAACTGCTCGCGTTTGCATTAAACTGGATCCTCGAGGCTACGAGGTTTGGGATGTCGTTGGTCAGTACGGTATCTGCACTGTTTTGAAAAGTAATAATGGCTGGATTAACAGGTGTCGCGTTTTCCTGCCAGTTGCTGGCCAGGGTAAGCGAGTCGGACTCGGGCTGCTGGCTCCATGTTGAAGTGCTTGAGCCGGGCACGCCAAATGTTTCGGCCGAATTGGAGCTTTCTTTGGTTTGGCCAACAGATGAAACAACATAATAGTATGGGCTTCCGTTGCTTACATTCAGATCCGCGTATGCCGTAGTTGAAACATTGGCTACAGTAGTATAAGGACCGCCGCTTATGGTAGCGCGTTTTACATTAAAAGTAGCCGCCCCTGCTGCTGCATTCCAGCTCAAGTCAACCTCCTTGTTTTTATTAACAGCTGCAGGCTGCGCCGGGGCAGCCGGTGGTACTGATGAAAAAATAACATTTGAGTTTCCGCTTTCCAATGTTCCGGCAAGCGCGGTCACTACATAATAATTGTTTACCTCGGGTACAGGGCTGGCATCAATATATGATGTGTTGGTTATGCCTGATTGTATAGTGGTAAATGGCCCGGTGGATGACGACGACCGTTTTACCGAATAGCTGGTAGCATTGGCCGAAGCTGCCCAGGAAATATTAATTTGTGTAGCGTTAACAACCGCTGCCGCAGCTGAAGCGGGCGCTGCCGGCGCCTGGTTATTGACCACATTCAGCATGAGGGTTGCCGTGCCGGTGCCGCTGGCATTAGTGGCGGCTATGGTAATTTCGTTTTGCCCTAACGCGGTAGGTGTGCCCGAGATGATACCGGTGGCCGCATCAATGCTAAGCCCTGCAGGCAAGCCGCTGGCACTATAAGAAGATGGACTAGCACTGGCTATGATGTTATAACTGAAAGGCGCACCACTGGTAGCTGTGGCGGTGGTAGCACTGCTAATCTCAGGAGACCCAGTAGGTGCGGATTGACTATAGGCCACATTACTGAACGTGGCTATATTTAGCGCCGAGTTATTACTGGAAAGGGTATAAAATCCGGCATACAAATCAGTGGGGAAACCTGTTGCAGAATACCAGCAACCGAGACCGGTCCAACTAATGCCATCCTGCGAATGGTATGTAAATATGCGGGTGCCTACACGCTCAATTTTTAACCACCAGGGGGCTTTGGGTTGGTAGTGGTTTCCGGCACCGCCTGTCGCTTTAAGGAAAATATCATAAAAAGCCGAACCGGGCGCCAGCGATTGGCGTAGCATGACCCCGCAACCACCGGTATTTAACGACATATTCTCAACTTTTACTACCAGTCCGGCATCGCCGCTAATTTTCTTAAAATTAAAGCTAAAAGCATTACTGGTGGAAGTTCCGGCACTTTGAAGTGTCCAAACCCCGTTATTGTAGGCAGCGCTGCCCGCCAACCCGGTATTACCGATATCAATATTGGTGAGATTGCTCACCGGCTGCACATGATCAGCAGGATAATATACCTGGGGCAACTTTACCGCGGTAGATGTATCTGATGATTTCAGGTATAAGAAATTGCCGCCGGCAGGAGAATAATTGGTGGCACCAGGCTGCATTAATGCGGCTCTCATCCTGTCGGTATTAGGGGTAGGGATTCCTTTGCGTACAGCATAAGCGCTGTAAATAAGATTAGTCATGTCGCCGACCCTTGCTCCGGGCTGAATCCCCCAGCCGGTCCAATAACTTGCATAGCCCCCCAACGGGATAAAGGTCATTGTTGCTCCGTCAAAAGCGTATTTATGATACAACTCACCGATAGCCAATACACGGTTATCCAATTCGGCAAACATATCTGCACCTTGCTTGTAGGCAACTTCTGCGCCCCAGGCCAGTGCGGCTGCCTGTACGCGCCAATGGTCGTCGCGGCCCGAATCCCCAACTTCGCCACCGGGCAATGAATTGCGCATCCCACCTCCGGCATCCATCCGGTACACTTCCACCGCCTGGTTAAACCGGGTTACATCATCACAAAAAACTGATGCGGCAAGAGCTATTTTTAACTGGAGAGCTCCTTTATTCGCGTCGCGCAAGGGGCTTGGCACCCAGGAAGTAGGGAATAAAACATTAGCAAAATAATTTTTTACGTGCTGTGTGTTGGCTGCGGTCCAACCGGGAAAAGTACAACGAAGGATTTCAGCACCTACGCCCCAATACTGTGCATAGTCGCCAATATCCAGCATTGATTCTCCGCCACCCCAGGTAGTATTGGTTACTGCCCAGGCATCCAACATATTGGTAGCTTTGCGGGCGTAAGTAGAGTCGCCCGTAAACCACCACATCCAGGCCAGGTTGTGAATAGCCTGCATATCATCAATCCAGGCGCTGTTGTTGAGATTGGGCGCTCTCGTAACCGTTGCAAAAGGCCCCTTTTGCCCATAACCTAATTGTGAATGCGAGTCGTTTTTAAATGCATTATAACCGGATAGCCATGGTTCGCGGCCAATGTTGGCTTTCAATTGATCCAAATCGGCCCGGTTAAAGGCCACGCCAGGATGGACAAAAGGTTGGGCGCATACACCCATCGTGACAAACATCGACAGCGAAAACAACAGCAGCCTTATCTGCCGGTGCGTACCTGTCAAATAATTACAAAGCGTAAAAAGTTTTTTCATGGTTTAATTGTTTAGGTAAACATATTTACTGCCGTTCCGGCATGTTTGGAAGTCGTGTAAGGGCGTGGAACAAAACAGTTTTATAATCGGACACACCAAAGACAATGACTGCTGTAAATGATACTCACAGCAACGTGGTGTTTTTTGAAATTTTTATGACGTTAAAGCGCTTGGAATAAGCTGCTTTGTGTATGGGTAAGTATTGTAGAAGTAATTAAAGATTCTTTCAATTCCTTTCTTGAGCTATTGTCTGTACACTCCTTCAATGATTTATTATCAATTGAAAAACGATGTCATTTCGACGAACGTAGCGTCGGGAAAGTGTGCTGGGGGAGGAGAAATCTTCTACAACATGTCCGCGAGCTTTTCACGTTACTTGGCATATCGTATAAGATTTCTCTTTCGCTCGCTCAGGCCTCCACAGCTCTATCGAAATGACATTTTCTTTTAGTTGAAAAGAAGTGTACACAAAAGTAGTTTCCCAAGAAGGGAATCGCACAATTTAATACCTTAAAAATATTAGTGGAGATATAAAAGATTGCACACAAGGACAGGTAGTCAATCTTACCCTCAATCCTTGCGCAGAAACTGGACCCCGTCCACATGTTCACCCACAAATATGTTAGCCATATCGCTTGTTTTATAAAAGCCGGGTTTGCCCGGCATCTTATCATAGATCAGGGCGCCGTTTATCTTCAGGTTTTCAAATATAACGTTCCTGATGCCGCGCTTGTCATCGTAGCCGGCTATAACAGACATATTAGCCCGCTTCCCGTTATAATTAACATTCCTGAACAGTATGTTCTCGATCCCCAGCCCGGGAGAAGTGTTATATTTCCGGTTATACATCACCCTTAAATTAAACAGTTGCCCTTTGCGGATATCCTCAATCTCCACATTTTCAAAACTGGCGTTCCTGATCAGGTTGCTGTCGCCGGCATTAAGTGCTATGCAGCCCTGGTAATCAAGCTGGTTTTCATTGTGGTCAAGCACAGTCATATTCTGAACCCGGATATTTTGTAAGGTATCCGGATGGTCAGTATCTCCATGTGTGCCTATCAACAGCGGGTGGGCCACATCTGCCCATAAAACGGCGTTATCAACTTTGATATCAGAGGTGTTGCCGTAATAGTTCCAGCGGTGACCATAAATAGCGATACAATCGTCAGAATTTCGCATATAGATGTGATCGATTTTAACATCCTGGCTGCAAAAAATGTCGATACCATCGGCATTACCGGTTGCACTGAAAGCTTTGAAATTACTTATACTCACATGCTTTGATTCGCCCATCAAAATAGAATAACCCGTTGGAAGCTCAATAATCCCGTCGACACTGATGTTATTGCTGTTCTGGATGATCAAATGATCGTTTCTGAATTTCGAGAATGTTCCTGTAGTATTTTGGGGTTTAACGCTGTCGCTCTGTACCGGGTGCTGTGTAAGGATTCCACGGCCACAGATCCTGACATTCTCCGCATGATCTATAACAAATGAGCCTTCAACAATAGCACCGCCGGCCACATATACGGTTTTACCCGAGGGGATCACCATCCGGCCTATTTTATGGATGCCCGGGCCGAAATAAAGCGTTTGCGCATCAGCTTTTGTGGGACGGCTGCTTTCTATAGGGTTTGCAAAAATCTGCAGGTTCTCAAAAATGTTACCGTTTACCTCTAACGAAACATATTGCGAAGCGCTTAATTCAAACTCGACAATGTTGCCTTTAACCTCGGGCTTAATGCCGTATGCGGTAGGCCTGATCCTTACTTCTTTGATATTCCCCTGGTTTAGCTTAACCCGAAGCTTTACCGAACCGGAACAATCAAAATAAGTAAAAGCGGTTTTTTTAATAATGCGCTGCGCGTCAAAACGAGCCGCGACATCGGCGGTATATACATCTACGGGCTGCCAGTTGCCTGTGCCCTGCCGCACATCTACTTTAATTGTATGATTAACTAAGTTACTTTCGGGTGCCTTATAAGTTATGATTTCTGCCTTGACTGTTTTTAATAAAAATACGACTGCACATGCCAGTGCCAGGAATTTGTTCATAGAAGTTTTTATAGTGTATAGAGGAAGACAATAAAGGCGGATTCTTATACTCAATAAAAAAACTATATCGAAAAAATAACTGCATTTGCCGGAGATAATGTGCCCTAATGAGATACCTTGAACAATTTGAACTAAATCACTGACCTCTTTGAGTATATTTAAGAGCATTGCTTGTCCTTATTACTGTTGTTGCCCTGTATCCTGAACAATGAAGAATAAATACCTTTTTTTAGCCTTTTTTTTAGCCCTTTCTCCCTTTTGCAATAATGCTGTGTCCACAAAGCAAAAGGTTGTTGCGCTGCTTTATTCACCAGATAACCGTACGCGGGCGCAATTTTCACTGGATGAGCAAGGGCAGCTGTATTATCGGTTAATTTTCAACACACGGTTAGTTGTTAACTGGTCGCGTTTGGGGATCGAAACTACCGGTTCTTCATTAGTTCAGGGTATCACGTTAAAGGGATCGACCAAAAAAGAAATCAATGAAAAGTTTTTGTGGCCTCTGGGGGAGGATGCCAGCCTAGTCAACCATTGTAACGAGCTCACGCTTCATTGCACCTCTGGCAGGGGTAATTATAATATTATCGTAAGGGTATATGATGGAAGCCTGGCGTTTAGGTATGTCTGTAAGCAGCTTGGGGATAGTATTGTACAACTTAAATCGGAGCTGACGGAGTTTAACCTTGCAGCGAACTACCGTATTTACCAATATCATGAAGAATCTGTTTTCCGGCCGGTTACGGTCGACTCATTGCCGGGTACCAGTGACCTTCCTTCAACGCTTACGGCCGCACAGTCATATATAAGTATCGGCGAAGCCGATAACCGCAATTATACCAAATGCGTATTGGTTCACGGCAGCCGTTCCAATAGCCTGGCGCTACAATTTTATACGGATACCCTTTACCGCGACCGCCGCGTTCAGTCCGTTCGGAAGGATTCATTAATCCGGTTTACTGATAGTCTCTTTACTCCCTGGCGAACCATCAGTTGCAGTAATACTGCCATAGGTTTGCATGTGTTTAGTCAGCTTAATCTTAAACTGGTTAAACCGCTTAGTAATGAGGTACCTGATTATGTAAAACCCGGAAAGGTTTTCAGGGTACCTATCAATACGCAGGGCGCCCTTGATGGAATTGATTTTGCTCAAAAAATGAACTTTCAATACATTTTGGTTGATGCAGGCTGGTACGGTGCCGAATTTCGAACTACTTCTGATCCTACCAGATACTTACCTGATTTCCACTTGCCGGATATCATTGCCCATGCCCGGCAAAAAGGCATCGGCGTTATTTTATATGTAAATTATGTGGGGCTCAAAGCTAAGATAGATACCATATTGCCGCTTTATAAAAAGTGGGGAGTTAGCGGACTAAAGTTTGGGTTTGTAGATGGCGGCACGCAGAAAGGCCTTGCCTGGCTTGATTCGGCCATGAAAAAAGTAAGTGATTATGGCATGGTACTTAACGTACATGATCATTATAAACCCACAGGTTTGAGTCGCCGGTACCCGTATGTGCTGAGCCAGGAAGGGATCAGGGGCGATGAAAACAGTCCCGATGCTTTCCATAATACCGTATTGCCGTTTACGCGTTACCTGGCCGGCCCTGCCGATTTTACCTTTTGCTACCCCAACAGGGTGAATGATTACAGTAAAAATATCCGGGTAAGCAAAGCTCAGCAAATGGCCCTGACTATTGTATATTTTGACCCGTTGCAGGCAATTTTCTGGTACGGGCGGTCGCAGGATTACAAGGATGAGGCGGATATCGACTTTTTTAAATACGTGCCCACGGTATGGGATGAAAGTAAATATGTGCAGGGAGAGATAGGCGATGGCATTACCGTAGCACGCCGTAAAGGCCGTACCTGGTACCTGGGCAGCGCTGCCGGTCTTCAGAAATGGGGAGCAAACTTCAAGCTCGATTTCCTGGAGAAAAATCAGGTATACACCGCTACTGTTTATGACGATGACGGACAGGGCGGCATACAGGTAAAAAAGATTGAGCTCAGGCACAATGATGATTTTGTTGTTGACCTGGATGCAAAAGGGGGCCAGGCCGTTATCATAAGACCTCAAATAAAATAGAGGGCGGGGCTTTTGTTGTGCGGTATTATTAACGATTGTATTAGTTTGACTTAAGGAGGATCCAGCTTTGGGCGAAATGAAAAAAAAATTGGCTTTGAAAGATATTGCTGCCGCGTTAAAAGTGTCGGAAGCATCTGTTTCCTATGTTCTTAATGGCAAGGCGAGGCAATATGGCATCAGCGTGGCGCTGGAAAATAAAATACTGAGGTTTGTTGAAAAGGTAGGTTACCGGCCAAACCGGCTGGCAGCCAGCCTGCGGACAGGAAAAAGTAAAACGGTGGGCATGATTGTGGAAGATATCAGCGATCCTTTTTTTTCGGCCATCGCCAGGGTTGTGGAAGAGCATATTTATAAAGAAGGTTACCGCGTTATTTATGGCAGCTCAGAAAATTCGACCGTTATTGCCCGTGACCTGCTGCAAACCTTTAAAAATTACCAGGTAGATGGGTACATCCTGGCGCCTACTGCAGGTTTGGAAGATGACATCAACCAGCTTGTAAAGGAAGGTTACCCGGTAGTGGTGTTCGACCGCGCCTCGCCTGATCTGCAATGTTCCAAAGTACTTGTCGATAACTTTCGCGGCAGCGAGACTGCGGTTTTACATTTGATAGATAACGGCTTCCGTAACATTGCCATGGTTACGCTTGCGGCCGGGCAGGATCAAATGAACGAACGTGTTAACGGTTATCACGCGGCCCTCCAAAAACACGGGTTGCCGCCTATCCTAAAAGAAATTATCTATAATGAAGATTCGCACAAAACCATCCAGACCCTTAAAAGCCTGCTGAAAAGTAAAAAGGATATAGATGCCATTTTCTTTGCAACCAACTATCTCGCCTTAAGTGGCCTGCAGGCCCTGAAAGAATCAGGACTGATTATTACCAAAGATATCGGTGTTGCTGTATTTGATGATATTAACAATTTTGCCCTTTTTAACCCGGCCATAACCGCTGTAGCCCAGCCAATTAAAGAGATCGGGCTAAGGGTTACCAAAATTTTATTGGAAGAGCTTCAGGATAACCACATAATCGATTCGCAAAATATTTTATTGAAAACAAAACTGATCATAAGGGATTCATCAGCAAGGTTACCGGTTTAATTTATCCGAAAAAAAAAGCAGAAAAAAATGAGTATAAGATCTACAGGAGCTTGTCTTTATAGTATCTCTTCCCCTAATAAACCGTTCGGTTTATATTAAGTTGGTTATAATAAGGCTTTCGAAAGGAAGCCCTTTTTATTAATGATAAAATGTAAAGGGGGATTGGGTGACATATCGGCATAGCTGACTCACCCGGTCTACGCTACGCTGGACCACCCTCTCTCCACCTTTGGCGGAAAGAGGGTAAGGGAAAATAAGAATAAGAGAATTCCCTCGTTACGCTTGCGTAGAGAGGGGTGACAAGCGTAGCGATGTCGGGGTGAGTCAATATACGTGATGGCTTTCACGGCTATGTTTTCACGAACATTACCTGCTCATTATTTGTCAGATAGTTATATTTTTGTTTTGAGTAAATGTTACAGGGTGCAGACATGATAGTGTATCGATTTATGAAAAAAAAGCGAAACGAAGCGGAACCCTTAGAGCTATTTCAGATAAAGAATCCGAAAGCAGACGAACAAACGATCAAAAAAAGCTGGGATTCAATTGTTCAGAAAATAAATCAGGAACCTAAAAAGAAGCGCCAGGAGTAATGTTTAACCTGAAGGGACAGTTTTTGAAACACAAACCAAACGTTTCGCGGCACTTATATTCAAATTGAGCAGTATTCAACAACCGGCGTCCTCCTGTATGCGGCCATTTAGAGCAGCTGCACGGTGGTGTTGTGTAATTATTTTAGGAGCACTGATTTTAAACAGCAATGCCGCAGCGCTTGCTTTGCCCAATATTCAGCGGCTTGGCCTCAAAGACGGGCTTTCCAACAGCGAAGTACGATGTATTTTCCAGGACCATTCGGGCTATATGTGGTTTGGCACTTATGATGGCCTGAACCGTTTTGACGGATATGACTTCCGTATTTACCGCAATCAGCCCGAAAAGCAACATTCAATTATTCATAATTTTATTAATTGTATTGCAGAGGATGCAGCCAATAATTTATGGGTAGGTACACGCCAGGGCATAAGTATTTTAAACCCGGTAACAGAAGAGTTTTCTCCGGCATATGCAATTTTGGCCGGCAAAGAAACGCCGGTGACATCCTTTATCAGGGATATCAAAACGGACCGCTCCGGGCGTATTTTCATTGCCACCCTTTCCAACGGCCTTATCATTATGGATAAAGGTAAGCGGACGGGCCGTGTTATACCATACTATGATAACGGAAAAGCTGTACAGCGTTATAATGTTGGTGCGTTGTATGTGGGGCCAGGCGACCAAATCTATGCGCTAATCAGCGGCGCGGGCCTTTTTACATATGATGCGGTACACGGTACTTTGAAGTTACTGAACACTTCGGTCACCGGCGCTACCTGCATTTATCCGGAAGGCAATGGTTTATGGGTAGGCACAACCCAGGGCCTGCACCATTATGATTTCAAAACTGGGCAATATGACTGTCTTTTTGATGAGTTTAACGGGTCTTTCAAATCGGGCAGGATAACGAGCCTGCAAGTCATGCCCGATAGTACACTTTGGGTGAGTACCGATGGCGGCGGGATCCAGATCATGGATAAAGGACGCGACAAGATTACCTATCTGCCTGCGGGGAGTGACGAGCACTCCCTTTCAAGTGATGCTGTTTATGCTTTATTTTTAGACCGGGAAGGCAGAAAGTGGATAGGTACATTACGGGGCGGAGTAAATGTTATTGATGAGGTAAAAGAACGTTTTATAAATATCAGGCATAATGAACTGAACGCCAATAGTCTTATCAGTAACTTTGTTAAATCGTTATATGAAGCACCCGATGGCAGGCTGTGGATAGGCACCGACGGCGGCGGATTGAGCATTTGGGACCGGCAGGCCCATCGCTTCACTAATTTTCGCCATGATGCCTCACAGCCGGGCACCCTAAGCTCAAACTTTGTAACCAGTATTGCCGGGGATAGGGAAGGCAGGACCTGGATTGCCACTTATGGGGGCGGTATTAACCTGTTCCAGCCGGGTTCCAATACATTCACTACATTTCGGGGTGTAGACAGGCAGGGAGCTGCCAGCCGGATAGTGTTCTGGTGCCTGTACCTGGACCATGCTGGAAATCTTTGGGCCAGCGGCTTACAGGACGGGCTGTTTCTATATGATAAGCATAATAACCAATTCAGGTTGTATGACGCGGCTCTGACCAATATCCTTTCAATGGGCGAAGATCATTTTGGAAACCTTTGGGCTGGAAATTTCGAAGGGGTTTATAAGATTGATCAAAAAAGCAACTCACGTAAGTTTTATCCGGTAGGTAAAGCGGTAAGATCAATGCAGAAAGCAGGCAACGGCGATATGTGGTTAGGTACAGAGGCCGGCTTGTTGTATTTTTCAGCATCTAAGGAAAAAATAATTCGTCACTATACCACCAGTAACGGACTTAGTAATAATACGGTACTGGCCATTTTGGAAGACGCGCAAAAGCGTTTGTGGCTAAGCACTTACAATGGGCTTTGCCGCTTTGATCCCAAAGCCGTTAGTTTTACCAATTTTTTTGAAAGCGATGGCTTGGCGAGCAATGAGTTTAACTTTAACGCTGGCTTAAGGCTAAACAATGGTCAGCTTGCGTTTGGGGGGATCAATGGTGTCACGATGTTTCATCCGCAGGCAATCCTGCCCCTGCATGATATCCCCAACATTGTTATAACTGATATTAAAATTAACAATAAGCCCATAAGTACTTATCCGGACTATGTGAAGACGGATGCAGGGAATGTTATCCGGTCGTTAGAAGTTCCTTACGATCAGGCATCAATAGCCGTTAGTTTCGCAGCTATCGAATTTACCGCGCAGGATAGGATCGGTTACCGTTATACGCTCCAGGGCTGGGACAGGGGATGGGTGTATGCAGCGCATCAGCGTAATGCGCTTTATACCCGTTTAGCGCCCGGTACGTATACATTAAAAATTAACTGTACCAATGCCGAAGGGCAATGGATCAGCCGTGAAGTCCACCTTCATGTCATTATTTTGCCGCCCTGGTATCGTACCATCTGGGCTTACCTCATTTACGCGATGTTGCTTGCGGGGGTTGTTTATTGGTACCTGCGTTATAGGTTCAGGGAAACGCGGCTTAAATATGAAGTACAACTGGCCAATGCCGCCGCTGCACACCAGCGCGACCTGCAGGAAAAGGAACGCGAATTGAATGACCGGCGCGTAGAGTTTTTCACGGGCGTTTCTCATGAGTTTCGTACCCCCCTTTCTCTCATCATCAACCCGTTAAGGGATCTGCTTGCAAAAATTGGCCCTGAGAACCGTGCGGAACTTAATATTGTTTATCGTAATTCAAGGCGGCTGTTAAGCCTTGTTGATCAGCTGCTGCTGTTTCGTAAGGCCGATTCTGGCGCCGGGGTCCTGCAAATTGCGCCAATGGACATTACCCTTGTTTGCCGGGAGGTATTTTTATGTTTTGTGCAGCAGGCCAGGCTTTCGGGTATCAGTTTTGAATTAAAGGTACCGGAAGAGCCGGTACTGATTTACGGAGACAGGGAAAAGATTGAGATTATCCTGTTTAACCTCATATCCAATGCTATTAAATATACGCCGGCCGGGAAAGCCGTGTGCGTTGGCCTGCAATCGGGGCCGGGTGAGGTGGTGATCAATGTGACCGATAATGGCCCGGGAATATCCCCGGAAGCGGGTAAGCATATCTTCGAAAAGTTTTACAGGTCAAATACGCATGGCCACGCGGCAAAAGGGGGCTTTGGGATCGGCTTATTCCTGGCCCGCCAGTTTACCATAGATCACGGCGGCTCATTAACGTTTGAAAGTGGGCCGGGTAAGGGCTCTGATTTTTGTTTAACCCTGTTAAAAGGGACAGCTCATTATTCGCTGGATATGGCAGCGGCAGCCGATGCTGCTGATTTATCGCCCTTGCTTAGTGAAATGGTTGAAGACCAGCCGGCGATAGCTGAAGCCAGCCAAATTAATGATATTGATTTTGAAGCGGATAAGATTTTTACCGACAAGCAAAGGATCCTGGTTATTGATGATGACAGCGAGATCAGATCTTACATTCGTTCCATTCTTGAAAGCCGTTACAGGGTTTACGAGGCAGACAATGGTTTGACCGGTTTACAGAAAGCGAAAGAAAAGCAGCCTGATCTTATTATCTGCGATGTAATGATGCCTGGTTTAAATGGCATTGAACTTTGCTCAACCATTAAGCAGGACCAGCAATTGAGCTATATCCCGATGATTTTACTGACAGCCAGCTCATCTGCCGAAAATAAGATCAAAGGGCTGGAAAGCGGCGCGGATGACTATATATCCAAACCTTTTAATAAAGATGTGCTGGTAGCGCGCATTGCCAATCTGCTGCAAAACAGGAGTAACCTTCAAAGCTATTTTTATAATACCATTACCCTGAAATCGGTTAACGTCACTATTTCGGATGAGTATAAAAACTTCCTGGAAAAATGTATCGAAATTGTTGAGCAGCACATTACCGACGAAAACTTCAACATCAAAATATTGGCTTCAGAGATCGGCATGAGCCATTCAAATCTTTACCGCAAAATTAAATCGCTGTCGGGTCATACCGTTAATAGCTTCATCCGCTACATACGCCTCAGAAAGGCGGCTGAGCTGCTGATCCAGTCGGACATGAATGTTAATGAAGTAGCCATTGAAACAGGCTTTAACAGCATCAAATACTTCCGCGATCAGTTTTTTAAACTGTTCGGCGCTAACCCATCAGACTTTCTTAAGCAAAAAAGACCTGTATTTAAGAAAAATAAAAACATAATTAATTGATATTGAGTTATTTGTGTGTGTTCTCTCCATTGCTTAATCAATTGAGTAAATTGATAAATTGCCGAATTTATACCGCATAAATGACCAATTTGAGTCCCATCTGCCGAATAAAATCTATTCATATTAGCTTATATAAACCAGTTATTAGAACCATAGGCAAACTTACTTAATCGATTATGTAAATCGGTTTTCAGCTTAGGTTCCTAAAGTCGGTAACGACCAATTTAAAGAGAAACCAGTTTTTAAAGCCAATATGAACAATTGTAACCAGCTAACTACATGGTGGGAAGAAGCCCTCCACGGAAATGTCAAATCTTTTGGCAGGATACATGACGAACTGTATTCCGGTTTGTATTTCTACCTCTATAAAATTATTAAAGATGAGGATGCAGCCCAGGATGTTTTACAGGAACTGTTTATAAAAATGTGGGAGCGGAGGATAACATTTGGACCTATTAAAAATGTTAAATACTATTTCTTTAAATCGGCACGGTCACTTGCCATTAACTTTTTAAAGGCCTCGCGGCCGGAGTTTGTAGGCTTATCCGCAAGTCATGATATCGATATTGTTTTTTCGAGGGAAGATGTGCTTGTTTTGGAAGAAACCGGGAGAGAAGTGGAGCACATGCTTGCCCTTGCCTTGAATACCTTGCCAAAGCGCCAAAAGGAGATGATCTTTTTAAGATATTTTGATAATTGGAATTACGATCAGATTGCTGAAGTAACGGGGTTACAATATCAGTCGGTAGTTAATCATGTACACAGGGGAATCAATCAACTGCGTATTAAACTTTCTGAAGGCAGTAAGATAGTCACAACCGAACTGGTGCTTTCATAAAAACGGTATATAAGATTTCCTGACCTTCAAAAAACACCGAATGATTAAAAAAATACTTTTAAAAAGAATAACCATGGCTGTCATGACTTTGCTGATTACAGGCAAGGCATATGCACAGCATCAAAAAATCATAAACCCCGGAGCAGTTTGGCCCGATAACCGGGGAGAACATATCCAGGCGCATGGAGGAGGGATTATAAAAATAAAGAACACATACTACTGGTATGGAGAAGAAAGACGTCGGGGACTGGATTCAAATAAACGTTATGTTAGCTGTTATGCGTCAAAAGACCTGACGAACTGGACATTCAAAGGTGATGTTGTTCAGATGACCGATCCTGAAAACCTGGGGCAGCGCTGGGTGCTGGAAAGGCCCAAAGTTTTCTACAGCAAAAAGAGCCGGCAATATGTCATGTATTTCCATCTTGACAATGCAACTTATAAGTTTGCCCGGGTTGGTATTGCCGTAAGCGACCGCCCTGATGGTGATTTTAAATACCTGAAAAGCTTCAGGCCCCTGGAGCATGAAAGCCGGGACATTGGCCAGTTTATAGATGATGATGGTACGCCATATCTTGTTTTCGAAGACCGTCCGCTTGGGTTTCATATCGTCCGGCTTTCGGAAGATTGCCTCAGTATTGACCGCGAAATGTGCCTGATAGCCGAGCATATGGAAGGCGGAGCTATAGTGCATTATAAGGGCCTTTATTACGCAATAGGCTCCGCGCTTACCGGCTGGAAGCCCAATCCTAACCGGTATGCCACAGCAAAAACCCTGAAAGGCCCGTGGTCGGAGTTTAAAGACATAGCACCTAAGGAAAAAAATACATATGATTCGCAATCTACCTTATTGCTTAAAGTTAGCGGGAAGAAGGATACAACGGTATTGTTCCTGGGGGATATCTGGAAACCGAAAGAACAATGGGATTCCCGGTATTTATGGATGCCTGTTCAGATCGGGGATGGCGAGCTTTGGCTTCCGGAACCTGCTCCGTTTAAGATCGACGTGAAAAACGGTACTGCAAATTAATCAGCATTTTTATACAATTCATTCTTGATAAGGTCGGTTAATAGATTAAGGGGCAGCCGTGCCTCTTTTTTCGTTCCATCAGGGTGTCTCGCAGATTTAAATGGACTTCACATTACCGCGGTGCTAATAACGCGCCGTTTTTTGATCGTAAAGTAGGTATCGGTTAGCGCCCGCTGATTTCCATTCATTTTGTTACAATCAAACTGGTGATCTTCGCCCATGATTTAATAATGTATTAATATTGGTGGTCTACTTTTACCGGCATATCCTTGTTTTATGTCACCGAAAAAAATGCTATGCCTAATCGTTTTGCTGCTTATCTGCAGCAAGTTCGTTCGGGCGCAAGATCTTGCCGCTATTGAAAATAAACGGGTAAAATTGCCCAATGGGTGGTCATTAACGCCCGTGGGCAAAAGCCTTCCCCTGGGCGATCTGCCCCTGAATATCGCTGTGAGCAAAAGCCATCATTATGCTGCGGTTACCAATAATGGGCAAAGTGTTCAAACCATTCAGCTTTTAGACGCACGTACAGATCGTGAACTGGACAAAGTACTGATCAGCAAAGGCTGGGGAGGCCTGGTTTTTAGTGCAGACGAACAATCACTCTACGCTTCGGGGGGTGACAATAACTGGATTATTCGTTATGCCATCAATAATGATAAGCTGATTGCAGCTGATACCATAAAACTGGGAGAAGCATGGAGCAAAAAGCCTAATTCGGCGTCCATTTCACCTGCCGGGCTGGCGCTTGACGATAAGCGCGGTGTTTTATACGTGGTTACCAAACTGGATAACAGCCTGTACCTTATCGATCTCAAAACAAAAACAATCATGCGGCAGGTTAAATTGGGCACAGAGGCTTATACCTGCCTGTTATCGCCCGATATGTCAAAATTATACATCAGTCTTTGGGGTGGCGATAAGGTAGCTGTATTTGATACAAAAGAAAATAAACTCACAGATGCAATTGCGGTAGGGGATAACCCCAATGACCTGTGCATTTCCCGGAATGGAAAATACCTGTATGTAGCCAACGGCAACGACAATACAGTATCGGTAATTGACGTGCGCAAAAGTAAAGTACTGGAAACCCTGAACACGGCAGTATCGCCTACGCCGCTTAGCGGTACTACCAGTAACTCGGTAGCCCTGAGTAAGGATGGTAAAACATTATACATTGCCAATGCCGATAATAACTGCCTGGCCGTGTTTAATGTAACAAAGCCAGGTGCCAGTCAGTCGCTTGGTTTTGTGCCCACGGGCTGGTATCCCAGCGTTGTGCGTGTTATAGATGATAAATTATACGTAGCCAATGCTAAAGGCTTTTCGTCGCTGCCTAATCCGCGCGGGCCTAACCCGGCAGCCAAAAGTCAAACCGTTGTACTGCATGGAGGCGATCCATTCAGGCCCGCGCGTACAGAATATATCGGCGGCGGCTTATTAATAGGTACTTTGAGCATCATCCCCACGCCAACAGAAAAGCAGCTGACGGTTTATTCGCAGGCAGTAGTTCGTAATACGCCTTATCACCGGGAACAGGAAACAGGGACTTATAGCGAAGAAGGCAATCCCATTCCGGCTAAAGTAGGGGCTGCATCGCCAATAAAATATGTTTTTTATGTTATCCAGGAAAACCGGACCTATGACCAGGTACTGTCAGATATGCCGAAGGGCAATGGTGATACCAGCCTGCTGCTGTTTGGCAAACGGATTACGCCCAATCATCACGCTTTGGCCGAAAACTTTGTGCTGCTGGATAATTTTTATGTAGACGGCGAGGTTAGCGCCGATGGGCATAACTGGAGCCTGGGCGCGTACGCTACCGATTATATGGAAAAAAACTGGCCTACCAGTTATGGCGGCCGCGGTCCGGGCGCTGTAGACCTCACTGCAAAAAATAAGCTCTACATCTGGGACCAGGCCAACCGGTTCAACGTAACTTTCCGTACTTACGGCGAGTTTATCAATGCCGATAATACGCCACAGATACCTATCCTGAAAGACCATTTTGCAAAAGCCTATCCAACCCGCGACTTGCGTGACCCTGATACCCTGCGGTACCAGGCCTGGGAACATGATTTTGACTCGCTGATGCGCAACAATGCCTTGCCGCGGCTAAATACTATCCGGATGCTATCAGATCATACGGAGGGCACCACCCCGGGCAGGCCTACACCCTTTGCCCATGTGGCGGATAATGATCTTGCTGTTGGCAGGCTGGTAGAGCATATTAGTAAAAGCCCGATATGGGAAAACAGCGTGATTTTTATACTTGAAGATGATGCACAGAATGGTCCTGATCACGTTGACGCCCATCGTTCGCCTGCATACATGGCCGGGGGATTTGTAAAACGTAATTTTGTTGATCATACTATGTATTCCACTTCGTCGGTGCTGCGTACTATCGAGCTGATTCTCGGGCTGCCGCCTATGACCCAGTATGATGCATCGGCTACAGCCATGTGGCGTTGTTTTAATAAAACGCCCGATACCAAACCATTTAACAGCCTGCGTTCAAATATTAACCTTAATGAACTTAACCCTAAGGGCACAAAGCTTGCAGCAATGGCCAGGGGGCTTGATTTTTCGGCAGTTGACCGGGTACCCGACGAGATCATGAACAACATGATATGGAAAGCGATTAAAGGAGAAAATACAATTGTGCCCACGCCGGTACGGGCAGCCTTTGTAAAAGCTGTTCAAAAAGCAGACGATGATGATTAACATAAGAAAAGCCTGATAAGGATGAAAGAAAAAATTGTCCAGTCATTTTTATCAGGCTTCCCGTGTTTCATCAGAGGTTTGGAGATTAGGTTAGCTCATAAAAATTGATGGTATTTCACCTGTAAAGTGATTTACCGCCTGGCCTATCGGCTGACTTAAAGCTTCAAAAAACCCGATGGGACTGTCAGGTTAGTCCCTGCTCCAACAATTCCTGAAAAATATTTTTCATCAGTTTTCTCTCCCCCAAAACCACTCTATTTTAACTAAACCTATAATTCATACCCAATACCAAACTGTTCTTGATTTGCAGGCTTTTACGGGCAAACCAATCTCGTTTTTTATACGTTATTTTGTAGTAACCAATTATAAATGTATGGATACTTTGTTAACCGATACCCCCTCAACAGATGGGTATGATTTTGCTATGAACGAAAATCAGCAAATGGTTGGCCAGATGGCCAAAGACTTTGCCGAACGTTATATCAAACCTCATGTAATGGAATGGGACGAAGCCCAGGTTTTCCCTATCGACTTATTTAAACAATTGGGCGAGCTTGGCATGATGGGTGTTTTTGTGCCCGAACAATATGGCGGCTCCGGTTTCGGCTATTTTGAATATGTAACCGTGATCAGCGAAATAGCCAAAGTTTGCGGTGCTATAGGTTTGTCGGTTGCCGCTCATAATTCGCTTTGTACGGGACATATCCTTGCCTTTGGCAATGAAGAGCAAAAGCTTAAATGGCTGCCCAAACTGGCCACTGCCGAATGGCTTGGCGCCTGGGGATTAACCGAGGCCAACACAGGTTCGGACGCGCTGGGTATGAACACCACCGCCGTTTTGGATGGCGACCATTATGTAGTGAACGGCTCAAAAAACTGGATAACCCATGGTAAGTCGGGCGATGTGGCGGTAGTGATGGTGCGTACAGGCAACAAAGGCGATTCGCACGGGATCTCGGCACTGGTGATTGAAAAAGGTACACCGGGTTTTACCCATGGCAAAAAAGAAAATAAACTGGGTATGCGTGCTTCAGAAACTACGGAGCTTATTTTTGATAATTGCCGTGTGCCAAGGGAAAATTTGCTGGGTGTTGAGGGAGAAGGCTTTAAACAGGCTATGAAGGTTTTAGATGGCGGCAGGATCTCGATAGCTGCACTTTCATTAGGAATTGCAAAAGGTGCTTTTGAAGCGGCGGTTGCTTACGCCAAAGAACGCCGCCAGTTTGGACAACCCATTGGTAATTTCCAGGGGATAGCATTTAAGCTGGCCAATATGGCTACCGAAATTGAAGCAGCCGAACTACTGATCATGCAGGCTGCCGATCTGAAAAACCGCCACTTGCCGGTCACAAAACAATCGGCCATGGCCAAATATTTTGCCTCGGAAACGGCAGTGCGTACGGCCACCGAGGCTGTTCAGATCTTCGGTGGGTATGGTTATACCAAGGATTTCCCTGTTGAGAAGTTTTATCGCGATGCCAAACTTTGTACCATAGGCGAAGGTACGAGTGAGATCCAGAAGATAGTGATTAGCAGGGAAGTGTTGAAAGGATAAGGAACCCGGTTATTCTGCGTGTTATTGATTTACAATTATATTATTTGTAAACCCTCTGTATGTAAAACATATAGAGGGTTTATTTTTTGTATTTTAGAGATTCTTCTGAACATACCCTAAAATGCTTTATAAAAGTTTTTTTTTTGTAGAGACGTATCACATGCGTTTCTCATAGGGCAAGCTGCTTTTAAGAGCGTTACTATTCATCTTGAATTGCAAACGGGAGACGCGTGTGATGCGTCTCTACATTAAAAAATTGATGTTTTTAAGCAGCTATCTTACAATTCAAATTTAGATAAGCCTACAAACTCCTGGATCCGGGCGGCTATTTCCTCTTCGCTAAGGTTTCTTAATCTTTCTGAACCAAATTTTTCAACACAGAATGAAGCCAGGGCCGAGCCAAAAATGATGGCGTTTTTCATGTTGTTGAAATTAATGGTGCCTACTTTGGCCATGTAGCCAATAAAGCCGCCTGCAAAAGTATCGCCCGCGCCTGTGGGGTCAAATACTTCGGCCAATGGAAGGGCGGGGGCACTAAAAATCTTATCTTCATGGAACAGCAATGCACCGTGCTCACCTTTTTTAATGATGATGTATTTAGGGCCCATGGTTAATATTTTGCGGGCGGCCTTAACTAATGAGAATTCGCCGGATAATTGGCGGGCTTCGGCATCGTTAATGGTTAGCACATCCACCAGCTGGATGGTTTTTAAAAGCTCATCAAGGGCAATATCCATCCAAAAGTTCATGGTGTCCATTACAATAAGCTTAGGGCGGTTTTTAAGGCGCGCTATAACAGTTTGCTGCACTTGTGGAGAAAGGTTGCCCAGCATCAGGTATTCGCAATCCTGGTAACTATCAGGGATAATTGGATCGAAAGCTTCCAATACATTAAGCTCAGTTACCAGGGTATCGCGGCTGTTCATGTCGTTATGGTAACGCCCGCTCCAGAAAAATGATTTTTCGCCCTGTTTTACCTGCAGGCCTTCGGTATTAACGTTGTGCTTTTGCAGGTCCTCAATCTCGTGCTGCGGGAAATCATCGCCAACAACCGCAACAATTTTTATTTTATCATAAAAGTAAGAAGCGCCCAAACTTGCAAAGGTTGCAGAGCCGCCTACTATTTTATCGGTTTTACCAAAAGGGGTTTCAATGGCATCAAACGCCACAGTGCCAATAACTAACAAACTCATGTAAAGATATTTATATTTTTTTTGCCGCAAATATTGTGAAAATTAAGGGATAATCATTCATTGATGCCTGTTTGCGATGCCAATTTTCATTTGAGAAAACATAATTTAAGCAGTTTCAGAAACCTGGCGGCAGAAAAAAGGGGCTCTGCGGAAAAAAATGCGGGAACTAAAAAAAACTATAATGTGTCTTTGGGTTTTAAGTAGCACATAATCAGAGGCAAAAAAAGCCTGTGAAAAATATTTTAAATTTTTTTTAATAAAAATTGTGAAATATCCGTTGAGTTTTTACCTTTGCCCCACTCCAAACCGGATTAGATTCCTGAGTAGCTCAGCCGGTTAGAGCATCTGACTGTTAATCAGAGGGTCGCTGGTTCGAGCCCAGCCTCAGGAGCAAAAGCCTCACATGTCTGTGAGGCTTTTTTTATATCTGATATTCTGTAGATTACTTTGCAGGCAATGATCCACAAAACATGCGAAAATGAGACGATATGCGTCTATTTTGACACGATATGAAGATATCCTGGCATCACTTTCACTTATTTTTACGATCTGAATATGACTTCAATTATATACTGTTCATGAACCAATCTAACCGACTTAAGTCATTGGTCTTACCGGCCTGTATATGCACAGGAAAGAAAAACACCCGCTGAACATCGGCAACGCCTGCTTTAGCATCCGGCCAAATATCTACCAATTCTAATCTTATATATGGACAATAATAAACTGATCACCAAACCGCATTATCCGATACTGGATGGCTTACGCGGCGTTGCAGCCATTATTGTAGTTACCTTTCACCTAACCGAACCATTGGGAAGCGGTCACCTGGATATCATAGTTAACCACGGGTACCTGGCTGTCGATTTCTTTTTCCTGCTGTCGGGTTTTGTTATTGGCTATGCTTATGACGACCGCTGGCATAAAATGACAATCGGCAGTTTTTTTAAACGCCGTATCGAGCGACTTCAGCCAATGGTAATTCTCGGGATGACATTGGGTGCCATAGGTTTTTATTTTACAGATTCTACGTTGTGGCCGCTCATTCATACTGTACCAATTTGGAAGATGCTGCTGGTAATGCTGATCGGTTATACCATCCTGCCGGTACCGCTATCCCTGGATATACGCGGCTGGCAGGAAATGCATCCTCTTAACAGTGTAGGATGGTCATTGTTCTTTGAATACATCGCCAACATTCTTTATGCGGTTTGGATAAGGAAATTTTCAAAAACTACATTGTCGGTATTGGTATGCGTTGCAGCTGTAGCACTTGCGCACCTGGCTATCACCAATGGAGATGTCAGCGGCGGCTGGACACTTAACGTGGAACAGGTGCGCGTTGGCATTACCCGCACCATATACCCATTCTTTGCCGGCCTGTTGCTTTCGCGTGTTGCTAAACCTGCCCGCATCAGGCACGCATTTTTATGGTGCAGTGTTTTAATAGCAATAATATTGTATATGCCGCGCATCGGCGGTGCTGCCCATCTTTGGATGAACGGGGTCTATGAGTCCGTTTGCATCATTATCATTTTTCCGCTTATCGTTTATCTTGGTGCCGGCGGTAATGTCCATACCCAAACGGAGAACAGGGTATGCAGGTTTCTTGGCGATATATCCTATCCTCTTTACCTGGTGCATTATCCGTTGGTTTATTTTTACGTAGCATGGATCAGCAATCATAAAGGCGTAACCATAGTGCAGGCCTGGCCTTATGCCTTAGCTATTTTGATTGGTGCAATTTTCCTGGCATATATTACTTTGAAATGGTATGATGAGCCGGTTCGTAACTGGCTGCGAAAAAAACTTGGCTAAAAAGAGATCTTGAACAAAAGCGGCCTCAGCGTACCTTGACAGGCAAAGCATTAAAGCATTAAAACATGGCCTGAATTTCTTAAATTCGTAGCACAGGAGATAAAACTTCCTGTAAGGCTGGATCAGCAAATTAATATTGAGCTAACTTTCGAAATACCGGTTAGCAAAGTGTTAGTGAACAAAAGCATTCAATTTATCTATAAAAGCATAATACCTTACCACCTATGAAAATAACACGCGTTTTTATGTTTTCCTGCCTCATCATATTGGGCTGCGCCGGGCCAAAAAAGCTGGCTGACGCCGGCAATGCCGAAAAAGGTTGGACGAAGCTGTTTAACGGGACCGACATTAACGATTGGTTTGTAAAGATCAATCATCACCTGGTTGGCGAAAATTATGGCAATACCTTCCGGGTAGAAGACGGCATGATCAGGGTTAGCTATGATCAGTACGGCGATTTCAACGATCAGTTTGGTCATTTGTATTACAAAACCCCATTCTCGAACTATCACCTGCGGTTTGAATACCGCTTTGTTGGTAAACAGCAAAAAGGCGCGCCAGACTATACACTCCTTAACAGCGGTGTCATGTTTCATTCACAGGATCCCCGAACTATGTTAAAGGACCAGGATTGGCCGATATCGATAGAAATGCAGTTATTAGGCGGCCTGGGCGACGGGAAACCAAGGCCAACAGGAAACATGTGCTCGCCCGGCACCGATGTTGTTTATAAAGGAAAAGTTTCGCCCGACCATTGTATCAACTCTACTTCAAAAACCTATGACGGTGACCAGTGGGTAAAAGGCGAGCTGATTGTTCAGGGCAACAAATTAATTACCCATATTATCAACGGCGATACCGTACTTCAATATTCAAAGCCTACCATTGGCGGCGGCGTGGCACATGGCTATGATCCTAAATACAAGCAGGATGGCAAATTACTAAGCAGCGGATTTATCGCTCTGCAAAGTGAAGGGCAGCCCGTCGATTTCAGGAATATCGAGATTAAACAGCTGCCGGATTCTGACCGGTAGGATGTAAACGAAAGCCAGGCTTGTTAATATTTCTCCTTAGTTAACAACAGCCGTTAATTGGGCGAAAATAACACGTTATACGAAACTATTTCCCGTAAATACCGTATCACTGGCAAGCAGGACTAACTTAAAACAATCTCCTGTTAACCCGGAATTATTATGAACGTTAAAGGCGGTTTTGTCAATATAAATTCTTGCCCGATAGAACTTATTAAGACTAAACTCCTGAAACCCAACTAAAAAATTCCGCAACTTAAGAGGCATTTATTTAGCCGCTGCAATGCTTGTTTTGGCTTATAACATCAAACGGAATAGAAATACGATAAAACTACCAGCAAAATAATAATGAGGCCAATATTGCTTTTTATCTGGTGTTTATACCTGCTTTTTTCCGGATTATCCTATTCGCAAACATCCGCCCTTAAATTTAAACAGCTTAGTACAAACGAAGGCCTTTCCCAAAGCCATGTAGTAACCATTATTAAAGATAGTCGCGGCTTTATGTGGTTTGGCACCGAAGATGGCCTTAATAAATACGACGGTTATAAGTTTACCCATTATAAGCACGACCAGAATAATAAAACAACCATCAATGATAACTATGTATTAGCTATAACGGAAGACAGTTATCATAATTTATGGATTGGAACCGAAAGTGGGCTTGACAGATTTGACCGGGCCACAAATACATTTATCCACTATTCCAATCACTTAACTTTTGCTATACAGTCTGTTTTTTTGGATAGCAAAAAAAGGATGTGGCTGGGAACCAGCAAAGGTTTATATCTGTTTAATGCTGCAAATGGCTCATTTAAAAAATTTACACATGCTGCAAATGGCACAAACAGTATAGCTAACGATTTTATTTACCAGGTTACTGAGGATAATAATGGTTGGTTATGGATAGGTACCGATGACGGGCTTTACCATTTTAATCCACAAAACGGTAAGTTTATTGGTTATGTTCATGATCCTGCAAATCAAAACAGCATCGGCGCCAGCTGGATAAAAGCGGTATACAAAGATAGCAAGGGCAATATTTGGGTGGGTACACATGGAGGAGGCCTGGCATTATATAACAGTAAAAACAATTCATTTATAAATTTCAAACACAACCCTAATAACAGCAACAGTATTTGCCATAACGATATTCTTTCGATACTTGAAAACAGCGACGGGAAGCTCTGGATTGGGACCGAAAATGGCGGCATAAGTGTGCTCGACTATCCGGCCAATAAATTTACTTGCTACAAAGTTGACGCAAACGATCATCACAGCCTGAGCAGTAACTCGGTTTATTGTTTATATAAAGATGATACAGGGAATACCTGGATAGGCACTTATTCGGGCGGTGTTGATTTTTTGCCGGGTTTTGGCGATAAATTCAGTTCGTACAGCCAAAACCCAAACAATCCGAATAGTTTGAGCAATAATAATGTACTGGCCATCTCCGGCGATGATAGTGACGAAAATATTTGGATAGGCACCGATGGAGGCGGCCTTAATTTATTTAATCGCAAGAAAAAGACCTTTGTTCATTACCTGCATAGTGATAATAACAGCAACAGCATAAGTAATAATTATGTAATGGCCATAGTGCCAATAAATAAAGATGTTATTGGTATTGGCTATCACATTGGCGGGTTTGACCTGTTTGATAAAAAAAAGGGGACCTTTATACATCACATGCCCCAGGCAAACAACCCTCACGGTCTTTCCCTTTCAGATATCAACAATATGTATAAAGACCGTGACGGAAATATATGGTTAGCAACCTGGAAAGGAGGGCTTAATCATTATAACGTGAAAACGGGCCTCTTTACACAATACAGAAACAGCCCCGCGGATAATAACAGCATAAGCAGTGATATTGTTACATCGGTGTTTCAGGATAAACATGGCGATATGTGGATAGGCACTGATGACAACGGGTTGAATGTATTTAACCCTAAAACAGGCCGCTTTACGCACTACATGCACGATGAGCGGGATAAACACAGCTTATCAAACAACACTGTCGAGTCGATTATCGAAACCGATAACGATGATATATGGATAGGTACCAACGGCGGCGGCCTTAACCTGTTTAACAAGCATAACCAAACATTTACTATATACACCGAAAGAGAGGGTTTGCCCAATAATGTGATCTATGCGATTTTGAAAGACCGCAAAGGTAACCTCTGGTTAAGCACCAACAAGGGGATCTCCCGGTTTAATCCCAAAACAAAAGCCATCAGAAACTATGACATTTCTGACGGGTTGCAGGGAGATGAATTTAAAGGCCATTCGTGTTTTCAAACTGCCGACGGGGAAATGTTTTTTGGCGGCGTAAACGGCTTCAGTACTTTTTATCCCGATAGTTTAAAAGATAATGACTTCGTACCTCCTGTTTATATTACCGGGCTGCAGATTTTCAATAAGGAGGTAAACGCCGGTGCTAAGAACTCCCCGCTTCAAAAAGATATCAGCGTAACAGACTCCATAAACCTATCGTACAAACAATCGGTACTTACATTTGAGTTTGCGGCCCTGAATTATACCATCCCCGAAAAAAACCAATATGCCTACAAGCTGGAAGGATTTGATAAAGATTGGAATGATGTTGGCAATAAAAGAACGGCCACTTATACCAACCTTGATCCGGGTAGTTATACATTCAGGGTTAAGGCATCAAATAATGATTGCAAATGGAATAACAAAGGCACATTTATCATCATTAATATTAAGCCTCCTTTTTGGCTTACCTGGTGGTTTAAATTAATTGTAGCGTTAATTTTTATAATCAGCGGCCCGGCATTTTATCTTATCCGTACACGTTCTATATTAAAGCAAAAGGCCGAGCTTGAGCGCCAGGTAAAAGAACGCACCGGGCAGCTGGCCCGTGCCATAGAAGTTGAAAAAAAATTAGCCCTCGAGGCCGAGGAGGCTAACAAGGCTAAAAGCATATTTTTGGCTACGATGAGCCATGAGATCCGCACACCTATGAATGGGGTAATCGGGATGGCTTCCTTACTTGCCGAAACTCCTTTGGACGAGGAGCAGCGAACTTTTGCCGAATCTATACAAACCTGCGGTGAAGATCTGCTGGCGGTGATCAACGATATTTTAGATTTTTCGAAAATAGAATCGGGCAATATGGAGCTGGAGGAAAAGGATTTTAGCCTGCGCACCTGTATTGAAGAAGTTTTTGATGTTTTTGCCTTAAAAGCGGCCCACCTAAAGCTGGACCTGGTTTACCAGATTGACTATGATGTACCGGCGCAAATTATTGGCGACAGTTTAAGGCTTCGCCAGATCCTGATCAATTTAATCAGTAACGCTATCAAGTTTACCAAAAAGGGTGAAATTTATGTAGCCGTGCATTTGCTCAGCATATCAGATGATAACCACATCGAATTAGGTTTTGAGATAAAAGATACCGGCATTGGTATTTCTGCCGATAAGCTGCACCGTTTATTTAAAGCATTTTCGCAGGTCGACTCATCAACCACCCGGCAATACGGAGGTACAGGCCTTGGCCTGGTTATAAGTGAACAACTTGTAAAATTAATGGGCGGCAAAATCAGCGTAGAAAGTGAAGTTGATAAAGGAAGTACGTTCAGGTTCTCTATTCACTCGCAAAAAAGTTTACTGCAGGACCCTGTACAAATAAACCACACCATGCAGGGTTTTGAAAAGAGTGAAATTTTGGTTGTTGATGATAATGATACCAATTGCCGGATTTTAAAAGCTCAGCTGGAGCAGTGGCAACTAAGCCCGGTAGTAGCCAAATCGGGCGAACAGGCTCTTGAGATCCTGGCGCAGCAGCAGCATGATTTTAAGCTGGTTATTACCGATATGCAAATGCCCTTTATGGATGGGATTGAACTGGCAACCTTAATACGGGCCAAATACCCCGAATTACCTATAATGCTGTTGAGTTCCATCAGCTATGTTTTCCACAAAGATAACCCCGGTTTGTTTTGTTCTATATTAACCAAGCCTGCAAAACAGCATAACTTATATAAGCACATTATAAAGGAACTTGGGAAGCATGTAGATTCTGCCACTCATGAGCCGCTGCACAGCGATACTGCAAATCATAAATTGCCCGATAATTTTTCGGAAAGTTACCCATTGAGGATTTTGGTTGCCGAAGACAACCAAATGAACCAAAAACTGATCATGAAGATATTGAGTAAGTTAGGATATGAAGCCGCTTTGGCAGCAGACGGCCTGGAGGTATTGGATTTGGTTAATAAAAAAACGTTCGATGTTATTTTAATGGATGTACAAATGCCCAAAATGGATGGCCTGGAAGCCACGCGAATAATAAAGAAGCGTTTCCCCGAACGGCCATTTATTATTGCGATGACGGCCAACGCCCTCCAATCCGATCTGCAAATTTGTATAGATGCAGGTATGGACGATTATATAAGCAAACCATTTAAATTGGATGACCTGGTTAAAAAACTTGTAAAATGGGCAGGGAAGAATACAAGTACCACGTAACGCTGAAACAGCAGGATATAACAAGTTGAATAAAATTGCGAAATATCAATGAAAATTATACTTTTGCAATCCCCAGCCGGACAACACTCCTGAGTAGCTCAGCCGGTTAGAGCATCTGACTGTTAATCAGAGGGTCGCTGGTTCGAGCCCAGCCTCAGGAGCCTGAAAATCAATGATTTAACCCAACTCTGGCGAGTTGGGTTTTTTTATTCTCACACATTTCTCACACATTTTTTAACTTTTTTCATTTCGGTCAAAAAATAAGTGAGATACTATATAAAGCAATTTGGCATGATTCAAAGCGTAGATTAGAGGCGTTTTTAATTTTCTAAAAGATCTTCGTAATAAGCCAAGCAAGTGGTGCAGGTATTTATTAAGTCATCACACAGACACCTAAGGTTAATTTGTTAATAACATTTTACTAAGGAATTCGTTAAAATAATGTTACTTTATTGGGTGAATATTTTAACATTTGCAGATTATTTACGAAATTGGCTAAAGCCTAACACTTATAATCAAACCCTTAATGGCAAGAGCTGATCTATTATTGAAACTGGTTAAAGCTGGAAGTGTTGGAGATAAAAACCTCTTTACCAAAGTCGTGGAATCTCTAATTGCAGAAGAGCGGAACAAGCAGCACCATATCGTTGCAGATCAGTTGGCAGATATTCTCAAAAATCAGCAATTTTCAAAAGATCAAAGCTCTAAAGTTGTCCCCAAAACATTACTCGATGAAAAGCTGGAGAGTTTTCTTTTTAGGATTTATCCCAGTAAATCTCTTGATGATATTGTATTAAAAAGGGAAAACCGGGGAATTATTGACGAAATGGTTCAGGAGCATCATAGAAGCGACCTGCTTCGGTCATATAATTTAGAACCAAGAAACCGTGTTTTATTGGCAGGCGCTCCGGGGAATGGTAAAACTTCATTAGCTGAAGGTATTGCGCAATCGCTGATGGTGCCGTTTTATGTCATCAGATATGACGGTATAATTGGCAGTTATTTAGGGGAAACAGCATCAAGGCTAAAGGCCATGTTTGATTTTATCAGGACACAGGAATGTGTGCTGTTTTTTGATGAATTTGATGCGATAGGTAAAGAAAGAGGCGATACGCACGAAACAGGAGAGATTAAACGTGTGGTGAGCTCATTACTATTGCAAATAGATCGCTTACCAAGTTATGTGGTAGTTGTCGCCGCAACTAACCATCCTGAGTTATTGGATAGGGCAGTTTGGCGGCGTTTCCAAATCCGAATGGAACTTGAAAAGCCGGACCGGTTAATGATTGAAAACTGGCTTAAAAAATTTGAATCTCGTGTAAAATATAGCTTACAGCATTCGCATAAAACTATATCGGGAAAATTGGAGGGTTTAAGTTTCTCTGAAATAGAGGAATTTGTATTGGATATTCAACGGAAATATATATTGTCGCTTCCAGAAGTTGACGTTAAAAAAATAGTTGATGAATCCCTAAACCAAATATCCAATAAGTACCAACTGCGAAATGGCTAAAAAACCGCTCCTTATCTTTCCACGGGCATCATCCGGTTCCCGTGACACTTTACAACCTTTTACCGGTAATATCAAATACCCTGAAAAAGAAACCCAAGTTCAAAAATTTGAAAATCGAATTTCGGAATTAGACCGGGTACTTGAAAATCAAACCGCATACTTAGGGGCCAACCCGGCTAACCTGATTGCAGAAATGATTTTGGTATTGGAAGTCGCTGGTGACCTAAAGGATTTTTTTAAAGCAGTGGCTGCTACTCCGGGCATGGAATTTTTGGGTGAATTACAGTCAGAAATTGACCCGGATGAAAATTTTTATACCGTAAATGGGGATGGTGAACGTGTAGATAAACGTTTTGGTGCAAGGTTATTTCTTACCATGACTAATCAAGCCGCGCTTAGGGAACTGCGAGCTTATTGGGAGAAATACAAGTTAAATAGGGATGAGCAAAATTTTGTTCATGGAACAAGTAAATTTAGAATCTTGTTTGATCGGCTAAAAGATTTGCGACCATATAGTATTGCTGATCGAATTTACGATACGGGGCTTGAAAATTATTTATATGAAATGCGCCTGCTTGAGGTTGACCCGGTAAAATTTGAAATCGAGTTAGCTTTTAAAAATGATGCAGCAAAAGATGAGCGGGCTTATGATGAAGTGAACAGCCTGCTACAGCAAAACAATGGAAGAATTATTGAAAACTCCCGGGTTATAATACCGGAAATAGCTTACCATGCTTTTATTGCCGAGGCACCTATCGGCAGTTTCGACGATCTAACTGAAAATACGAACATTACCTTTCTAAAATCACAGCAAATTTTGTTTTTTCGTCCGGTAGGTCAATCCATTTTTGATCTGTCCGAAGAAACTCAACTTTTCAATTATAACGAAGAAGTGGCTGGAATTCAGCCCGGATTAACTCCGATTGTAGCTTTGCTGGATGGCCTGCCGCTTGAAAACCATGCACTATTGGTTGGAAAGATAAACGTTGACGATCCCGATGATTTTGCACATAATTATTTAGCACAAAACCGGGTTCATGGAACTGCTATGGCCTCACTGATTATAAATGGCGATTTAAGCGAAGATTCAGCTCCTTTAAGTCGGCCTATTTATGTAAGGCCCATCTTAAAGCCAATTGCAAATAACCAGTCCGGGGGGAATTTCTGCCAGATGATAAATTACCTATTGATCTTATACACCGGGCAGTAAAGCGGATGTTTGAGGGTGAAGACGGTAACCCACCGACAGCGCCGCAAATAAAACTGATTAATTTCTCTATTGGTGACCCTTTTCGCCCCTTTCATCACAATATCAGTACTTGGGCAAAATTAATTGACTGGCTGTCTTATAGGTACAACGTGTTATTTATAATAAGTGCAGGTAATAAGGTTGATGATATTGTATTGGATATTCCGGAGGCCGATTTTGATCAAACAAGTGCGGCGGATGTGCAAATAGCCACGCTGAGAAAAATGATCGAAGGCAACTTTGACCGTAAAATTTTAACTCCGGCAGAGTCGATTAATTCCATAACTGTCGGCTCTTCGCATCATGATAGTCATGGGCCGTTTAATTTCCCGCAACGAAAAAATCTGATTACAAGCCCCTTTCTGTTAAGTCCGATTAGTAGAATTGGATTTGGCTATAACAACTCCATAAAGCCGGAAATATTAATGGCTGGGGGCAGACACTTGTATAGAAAACATATTCGACAGACAGATCCTGAAAAAACACATTTGAAAATTGAAACAGGAGAATCTATCGTGCACCCGCCCGGGAATTTAGCAGCGATGCCCGGCGCGCCGGGTGATATGCAGAAAGTTGGGTATTTAACAGGAACCAGCAATGCTGCAGCATTAACCTCAAATCTTGGTGCAAAGCTTTATGAAATGTTGCTGGAGCTAAATGAAGAACTCCCCAACGATCAGAAAATACCCGAAAGATATTTTACTGTCATTCTTAAAGCATTGCTTGTACACGGATCGAGCTGGGGGGAAGCACAAGAAATAATCACACAGATCATTCGCACCTTGCCTGGAATTTCGCCGCAAACCGTCAAGAGAAATATATATCCCTATTTAGGTTATGGCACCGTTGACAGCGAAAAGATATTGTATTGCACCGACCACCGTGTCACATTAATTGGTTTTGGCGAGTTAACTACCCGTACTGGTCAGGATGCCCACACCTATTCTTTTCCGTTACCCCCTTCTTTGGGAACGGTGAATATTGACAAGAGGTTAGCTATTTCATTGGCCTGGATAAGCCCATTGAATTTTAAAACTGCACAATACAGGAAAGCCCATTTATTTTTTGATAACCTGGAAAATAATGGGCATCTGGCACTTTCAAGAAATAGCCATGATTTTAAGTTGGGTCGCAAGGGCACCGTTCAACACGATGTACTGACGGGGGAATATGCGGATGTATTTCAGGACGGTGATACGATCAATATAAAAGTAAGTTGCAGAGAAGACGCTTCTGGGCTGTCAAGGCAGGAATCAATCAAATACGCCTTAACGGTTACGCTCGAAATCAGGGAAAATGTACATACCATGATCTATGAGGAAATACGATTAAGGCTTCAACAACGTATTCGTGAGAGAATATAATTGATGTGACTGAAGTAAAAGGCTAATTTTAGTTATCAAATTATGCAGCATCTAAAAGAATTTCTAACCCGCATACAAACTTTTAATCTTAGAGTAATCAAGCAGGAGGTTGTTGACGCAAGTGATTTTAATAAAATCAAAAGACAGCAAGGGAATGCTTACGATATTACCCGTGAAACGAATTATTATGATTCTTTCTCTTATAAAAGCGAATTAAGGGTACTCAAAGACATGGCGCTAATCGACCTGTTGACATTGGAAGAGGGTCTAATGAGCTTGCAACTGGAACAATTACAGAAGGTTTTGGAGCGTATTAAACTCCTTTGGAAGAATTGGCACAGCCATCATAGTGAATGGCTGCAAGATTACAAAGACGACTATATTTTTTCCATTGACCTTGACAAATTGTTTATTGTCCACAATCTTCAAAGCAGTAGCTCTGACATTGGAATAACCGGCGCGTTTGTCGAAGACCTGGCTGATTCGATCAAGCTCCGTGAAAAGTTTTTAAGAGAACTGATCCGTGATATCGAATTACGATTGAATCCTCCTAAGCCTAAAATAACCTATGAAGAGTTTCGCAAGGCCAATGGCTTTCCTGTAGAGGGAAATGAAAATGACCGCCTTTCTGATGAAGATCAGACAAACGCAGAACCAAATAAAAGTGCCATACGTTATCCAACTTTTGCTGCCGGCATGTCAAGCCAATTTTATGAGGTACTTAAAGACTACTTTGTTACAGAAGATCATGTCAAGTTAAAAAAACTGTTACTTAACGATCAAACGTCAGAATCTCCCCTTATATTCCGTGGCAATGGTAATCAGCTGGCAGATGCCTTTAAACAACTTTATGATGCCAATTTAATCGTAGGATGCCAGCAAGCCGACCTCGAAAAATGGTTAGCCCCCAAATTCCTATATTTGTCCCCAAAGGGTAAAACCAGTGAATTTACAGAGGGCTATTTGAATGACCTGATCTCGACCAACATGCGGCCTTGCAAATCTCCAATTCTAAAAATCGAGCAGAAAGAAGATAAATTTCTCATCCTACCGGTTCCCCGGAACAAAAAATAACAAAAAAACGAGGGGGAGCAGTGGGGTTATCAGTAACCCCTTGTAACCCTGCAAAACAACTCCCTACAATTGCAGCATTAAACAAAATTAATGCGCAATGAAAGATACACTCACCTTTGACCAGTTACCCGAGGCGGTAACTAAGATGCAAGAAAAGCTGGACAACATAGAACAGCTTTTACTTCAGCGACAAGAACAGTCGCCGGAGCAGGAAGAGCTTATGCCCATAACACAGGCAGCAGCATTTTTAGACTTGGCCATCCCGACCGTTTATAGCAAAGTATGCCGCAAAGAAATCCCAGTGAATAAGCGAGGAAAGCGCCTGTATTTCTATCGTTCAGAATTAACGGAATGGATCAAGTCAGGCCGCAAAAAAACAGCAGAAGAAATCAGGGAAGAGGCGGTACAGCATCTGGCAATCAGCAATAAAAAAACCAAAGTATTTTAAGGCCGATGGAGCGCATTAAAACCGCCTGGTCATCAATGGCTATGCCATTGAATTGACGGCATCACAAACGATAAAAAGCCCATCAAAAAGCCAACGTCTTTTGGACCGCACCGATACACCCGCCCTGATGGGGCGGCGTACCGTCGAGGCACCAACGGTGTCATTGGCAAAAAACAATCGGTCAATCAGAAGTGGGAGTACAAATAGACCGGCGACAAGTCGCCGGAGAAAACGAGCGGCACCTTTCGTGCCACCGTTTTAACAGCCGGATAATCGCAACAGCGATTATCGAAGAACACCGAAAGCAGCAGGCCGCTTTTGGTGGGGCAGCACCTTTGGGTGCTGCATCAACAGCCGGGCAGCGGAACAGGCCTTTGGCCTGTAAGCGGAGCCAGCTATGTTTCGGCCATGCCGAAACTTGCTGGCCCCCGCTCATGCTATCGCATTCGGGGGATTTTTTTAAGGATTTTTTAACGAATTAAAGATTATGGAAAGTACGGTTAAAAAGATAACAAACACCAAAGGCCCGGCCGTTACGGGCCGGGTTAATAAAGGCGGCAGGCCGAAAGTGCCGCATAAACGGCGCACCGCCGTGAGCGTAATGTGTACGCTCATCGAGAAAAGAATTATTGAAGCAAACGCTAAACGGGGGGGCATGAACCCATCGGTCTTCCTGCGGAACCTGGGCTTGAATACGCGGATAGAAGTCAGGGTCAAAACCCTGCCCAAGCCCGTTTTAGAAATGCGCGGTAGGCTCAATCACATTGCCGCCAACCTCAATCAAATTGCCAGGAGGCGCAACCGGGGCGACGACCTGAGCACATTGGAAAGAGCTATGCTCGACCAGGACGTACGAAGCTTGCGGGCATTGGTGAAGAACATTAACGCTTATGTATCATGATCGGAAAAGTAGGTACAGGTAAAAGTTTCCGGGGCGTATTGCATTACCTCTTTGAGGGCAGGCGGCAAGAAAGCAAAGAACTACAAATGCAGGAACTTGAAAAGAAGCAGGTCGAGGTCATCGCCTATAACCAATGCTTTGGCACCCGGCTTGAACTGGTGCGGGAAATGATCGAAGTAGCCAAGTTAAACCCTGACCAATCAAAGCCGGTGTTTCACTTTTCATTAAGCTTCGCCCACAGCGATGCCGGGAAGTTAGGCTTACAGGATAAAATCGACATGGTGGAAATGCTGGCAGAAAAATTTGATTTTAAAGATCACCAGTATGTGGTGGTGGCGCACAAAGATACCGATCATGAGCATCTGCATATCGTCGCTAACCGCATCGGCTTTGACGGCAAGACAGCCAGTGACAGCAACAGCTATAAGCATTTTGCCGAGTTCGCCCGGAAGATGGAACTGGAATACAAATTAGAGCAGGTGTTAAGTCCGAACAAGTTTTTAAAGCCGGAGCAAAGGGTTGCACAAAGCCAGCGTGTTGACAACCGTAAGGAAACCCTGAGGAAGCATCTGCAAACAGCGATCAAACAAAGTAAAGATGTGCAGCAGGTCAAAAAGTACATGGAGCAGCGCGGCTACGAAGTAGAATTAGGCCGGGGTATCGCTTTTACGGATGCACAGCATGTACGCTTTAAAGGCAGCCAGGTCGGCTACGCGCTGATGGATATTGAGAAGAAACTGAAGCAGGAACAGCTTTTACGACAGCAACAGGAGCAAAACAGGCAGGTGCAGCTACTAAGACAACAGCAGGAGGAATTAAAGAAACAGCAACAGCAGGAAAAGGAACAGCAACAACAAGTACATCAGCATACCCCAAGTATAGGCCGGTAAACTATGCTTAATCTACAATGAACAGAATTATGAACCATTTAATGATGACATCATGAAACCAAATGAAGAAACCCCAATTGATGAGATCACCTTAACATCCGTGTTGAACGAGCATGCCACAGACTTAAAGGAGATCAAAAATTTTATAAAAGAGCAACAACAGCAGATCGATCAAAAGAATGCGCTTATTGCAGCAATGGATAATCATACGCAAAAGCTGATCAGCAGCTTTGAACAGAAATATCAGAAGATCGAGGTCACCGTACCCCCACCAAGTACTTTAGCCATTTCCAAAATTGCCAGTGACGGTTTGACCGCCACAAGAACAGCCGTCTTACAGGTATTGCATGAGCTGTTTTCCAAAAACAGAATTTTGGTATTACCGGAGGATGCCGGGAAAGGCTTTTTAAAGACGATGGCTAAGCGTAGTATGTACTTAACTGCTTTAGCGATCATCATTGGCTTGGTTAGTTGGTTCGGCTTTCACAATTTGTATAAGGACAGCCAGAACAGCCGCTACCGTAAAGCCTGGTACTGGAACTATTTGATTGCAGACAGCGCTAAAAGGCAGAAATTACAAAGCCAACTGGACAGTCTGAATATATCAGCGATCAATCAATACCGAACTGACAGTATAGAACGTTACCTCGAAATACAGACAACGGAATTGAGGATTAAGCAGTTGGAAAGGGAGGCAGACAGCTTGAAAGCGCTGAGGCGGAAACCCTGAAATGATAAGCCTGAAAGATTAAAAGGAAATGAAAAGGAAGTAAAAAGCATACTAAATAGTTTATCAGCGACACGACTAATACAAATTGCTATTTTTGAAAACTGGTTATTTCCTGAATGGAATACCATGATTTAGAACGCTATCCATATATTAACAGTAATGACTTTCAAGACTATGAATTTTATAGTGACGGGCCCAAAGGATGGATTAAAAAAATTGTCATGTTTACAAAAATTCCCAATTCGGCACCGCCAATTTATAATTTAGGGTTTGGCGATCAAGACCCAAGGCTACCGTGGCAAACACTATTGTCGAGTTTTGTAACCGCTATAGTAACCATTATATTTATGTAAAGGGCAGTACAACTGCACGTACCAGAGTATATCAAATGGGGATAGCGGTGTGTGGGAGGAAATTAGTAAGGATTTTGATGTGTATGATTAAAAGATGATGCTTGGCATGTGTTTAAGCCCAGCACTATCAATTATGAGGCGTTTTGGTAAACAGAAGTAATTAGAAAGACCTTAGACTTTATTTAAAAAAGTGCTTTTTGAGAAATAAAAGTTGAACTGGGAGATGATTATTTCCCCTTTAAGATTTCGTTCTTTTCCTTTTCAGCTTGTAACAAACGCTCGTAAAGCTTCTTATTTTCTTCAAAGAGTTCAACCAATTTTTCTATTGGATTGAAATTAAATTGATGACCCACATTAGCACCTTGATTATGCGAGCCTTCATAATTATTCTGAATATTGTAGATCACCGCTTCATCGCTGTAATTTTTTATAGCTTCGGCTGAAACCCCTAGTACCCCGGCCACTTTAGCTAAAACATCATCCTCGATAGTTTCGCTTTGCTCCATGCGGGACACAGTTTGCTGGCTCACACCCAATTCAGAGGCGAGGGTTTCCTGTTTAATACCCCGCAGTTCACGGATGCGGCTTATTTTTCTTCCGATATGGGTATTGGTTGGTTTGGTAGATGTTTCCATAGTTTCAAATATACAAAGTTTTCTTTTTGATAATAATAGGGGCACTGTATATATCGGCACCCAATAGAATACCATGCGTTTCGGCAGACGGCTTCATTGCACCACGCACCACGTGCCGGGTTCCATTCCGCCGTCCGCCTCTCCGCCGCACCGCAAAACTGAAATTCGTTCCTCATAACAGATTTGCGCCCGGCCACCGCCCTTTGACGGGACACATTCCATATTCACCTGTACAGCGAAGATAGCCCACGCCGGGATAAAAAGTAAAGGCTATAAGGAGCAGGCAGCAGTGTTGTTTTTTAGCGGCTTGCCTGGCCTTGACTTTTTACCCGGCTACGCGCTGTTGGTTGCTTAACAGTTGAGTATGGCCTGCGTGTTCATAACCTCTTTCGACTCAACTGAACGCGGCCGAGCATTGGCGGTAAACAACACGGTCGTATAAGTAAAATACACGCGCTATGGGTTCGGTACCGCTTTACACGTGCCGAAATTTGAATATAACGTAAAGCAAATTCACCATGAAAGTCATTATTAATAATATCAATATCTACTTTAACACCGGGTATAAAAGCACTATTAATATAGGTACAGAAAGAACAACTGTACCGGATTTACAGGATTTCTCCCCTCATATCGTCGTAAACGATGGCGTTGTAACCGATGATAGCGCATTTCTTGAACGCCTAAAGGAACGCCTTACCCAAAGTGAACAAGAAGTAAAAGAATTTCTGGAAAAGCATAGCGCAAAAAACCAATAAATGCTATGGAAAGAAAGCATGTCAATCTCTCTCCTTTGCAGTGGAGGGAACTGCAAGGGCTCATTATCCCATTGGTAAGCCAATATAAAACAGAATATATCATTTGCTTTGGCTGCCTGAATGATACTAAGGCGACAACGAGCTGTTTTATTGAAGACGTAAAGCAAAGTAATACGCATTACTTTTTGCTCATGATTACGACAGCGGTCACCCGTATAGAGCACGAAGTACAGGACTATGTAAACAGCCATTTTGATAAGGCAGGTATTACCATCATCGTGCATGGCCTCGAAACGATAACCAATGCGATAAGCCAGGGCAGCCGTTTTTTTACCGCTGCTTGCCGTGACGGGATGCAATTATATACCGCCAGTGGCCTGCGCCTAAATATTGACTATCCGAATTTGAACCCTGCCACCACGCTGGCAAAAGCGGAAAAGCATTATTATCACCGGTATTGTATGGCTTTAGGCTTCATGGAAGCGGCAGGTGAATGTTTTGAAAAGGAATATTACAACAATACCATTTTTATGCTGCATCAGGCCGTGGAACAGGCTTGTATCGCCATGATCCGGGTATTTATGGCTTATCGGTCAGATATACACAATCTTTCCCGCCTGCTGAATCTATGTCATTGTTTTTCAGACGAACCCGCCGCCTTATTTCCACGCAAGACTACGGAAGACCAGCGTTTGTTCCAACTGTTACTTAAAAGCTACACAGATGCCCGATACCGGGATGAATACAAAGTGACCAGCCAGGATGCGGGTATGCTTTGTACACAGGTAAGGGCACTTATCGAACTGACCGAGAAACTTTGCATTGACAGGATAAATGACTTACGGACGGCGGTTATTGATGTTTCTAAACAGGATTGAACTTTAAACTTAAATATCAAATCATGCCAGCTAAAAAAACAAGATTGGGTACGATCTTATCTCCCGGCACTTTCTTTTATACTATTCCATTTGAACGAGGCAGCCAGCGTTTAACAAGGGAGATATTGGATAAATACTATCCTGTACCAAAGGGGAGAAAAGCTTTTATGGGGAATCACTATGAATTTAAAAGCTATGTAAATGGTATGGTATCAGTCAAACTAAATCTAAACGATGGTTCCGAAAATATGCTTTACCTGCATACCGGGTTAAACGAATTGCATATAGCCTGTACCTGCGGAATGCCGGATGAAAAGCTTTGTTATCATGCTTATATGGGGTTAAACAGAATCATGTGGCGGGATTACTTGGATTTTCAGATGTATTACTGGCCGGGATATGAATCCGATGAAAGCATCAGGAAAAAGTTTCTCAAAGTAGACGTTAGCAAGGAGCGGATATTTGTTGAGCCGAAATTAAGGTATGGCAATATATTCCGGCCCGACATCGGGTTTACTGATAATAAACATCTGACCATACAGGAAAAGCCAGTTTCGCCTGAAAAGGAGCTTATGGGTAACAGGCCCGTTATAGCATATTGTTTAGCTTACAGTTTTGGCGGTTATTTCGGTGCTCATTTACCTACTTTGATACCATGTTTAGGACTAACCAGTAAGGACGACAAGTTTGTGGTAAGCTTTCAGCAGTTTAGCAGAAAGGATAAGCCGGTAAACCAAATCGTTTATACTTCCAACCAGCAGCAACTTAATGAAATCAGTTTTAATCAATATGCCATTGCTAAAAGACATGACGATCTTCCTAATGAGGAAAAAAGAACTGGATTGCCGAATGCAAAGCAAGCTATGTTTGCATTATGGCAGCAGGCCATTCCTTTGCTGTTGAACGAAAAATACAATTATCGCTATTATACCTACTGGCTTAAATATCTAAAGGATAAACCACGTAAAGCAGACATGCGGGATTGTAAATACAGTTTGGAAAGCCCTGTTTTAAGTTTCCTCTTAAAATTCCACGAGGATCATTTTTCATTTGTTGCGGTAGTTTCAGTAAACGGTAGCCCCCTGCAATTTGACTATAAGCCGCATTTTTTTGTATTTGACAACAAAACCGGGCTTTGTTACCTTATGCCATCGGTTCAGGACGATGATTTGCTGATGTGGGTATTATCCAATAACAAAAGGTTAACAGTGCTTAAAACGCATTTTAAAGAGTTTCATGACACCTTTCTTGTTAAGGTTAGTTCATTTTACCCGGTACTATTTGTCGATCCTAAATCTCAAAAGGCTGTCACTTACAATTTTGAAACGATTTCCAATGAAATAGTTAAATGAAGTATCTATGGAAAACGATGATATCGAATTTAAAGAATTATCACCGGGAGAGATTAAGGAAATGCTTTTGGGAATAAGGTACATTTTTATCAATTACCCACCCGAGAAGCTTAAAGAAATAATATGGCAATTGTATCGGGGATGGGTTTACAATTCCGCCGAGTGGGTACAGCAGGACGATATAAAAGATATGCTGTTGTTTTATGATTTTATAACTCATCTAATTGATGATCTATTTGAATATTCCCAATATTTAAATCGCTAGGAATAAAACGGCTATACAAACCCACTTTCTTTTTGGACATCCTTCATTCACCGGTACAGCGATAGCCACCGCCTGATAAAAAGTAAAGCTATATAAGCGGACAATTGTGTTTTGTATTTTAGTGGCTTGCCTTGACTTTTTACCCGGCTCGCGCTGTTGTTTGCTTAGGTGGCAAATAAGGAACGGCGGGGTCAGTTGGCTGACTTTTAAGGGTAAAAATCGTGATTTTAGGTGTTGTATATTATGGAGATAGTGACCACCCTGTTTCGGGCCAAATTGACCCAGGGGTTAGCTGACTTTTGGGTTGCAGCAAATGCTATAAAAGCACGTACAAAAATAGTTATTTAAAAGGTAATTTCATTAGTGGCTGTTTTCCGGTTCTACGTTACGTTTTCTTCTCATAGATTCCCCCTTTAGCTCGATACGGTGTGCATCATGAACGATCCGGTCCAGGATAGCATCAGCAATCGTTTTTTCACCGATCACCTCAAACCATTTACTGACCGGCAGCTGCGAAGTAATGATCAGCGAGGTCTTTCCGTGCCTGTCTTCAATGATCTCCATTAGTGCCGCCCTGCTTTGTGCATCAAATGGCTGGATACCAAAGTCGTCGAGTATGAGCAGTTGCTGGCGTTCGATCTTAGCCAGCTCTTTCATATAGGAGCCGTCGGCCTTGGCCATCTTGAGCTTGGCAAATAGTTTGGGCGTACTGGTGTACAATACCCGGTAGCCCAATACACAGGCCTGGTAGCCCACAGCAGAAGCAATATAGCTTTTACCGATACCTGTACTCCCGGTGATCAGCAGGTTCTCGAAGCGGTCAACAAACGTACAATCCGCCAGGCGCATGATCTGGTTGCGGTCAATACTTCGGTCAGCATGATAGTGAACATCTTCAATTGAAGCTTTATAGCGGAACCGGGCATATAGGATGGTGCGTTCAATACGCCTGTTCTGCCGGTCGTCCCATTCTGCATCTACCAGGTGGGCCAGCAGTTCATCTGCCGTGTAATCGTTTGTTTTACCGGTTTCCATGCTGCTTTTAAAGGCATGGAACATGCCGAAGAACTTCATCTTCCGCAGTTTGTCTAAGGTGCTTGTGTTCATGTTATTGTTGTTTTAAATGGTTATTTGTAATAGTCTTTTCCCCGGATATTACCATGATCAGGCATGGGCAGCTCATCGGCAAATATGCTTTCCTCATAGTTGTCCATCTTGTTTTCCAATATGGTTTGTATCGTTTTATAGCTATAAAGGCCATAACTGAGCCCTCGCTGACAGGCCATTATTAACCGGTCGTTCCCTGCTTTTTTTGCAAAGCCAAGTACTCCCAGGCAGGACTTGTAAGCCTGTTCGGGGTGTTGTTTACGCTCCAGTATCTGAAGGATATATAACCTGACATCCTCGTGGATGGAGGCCGCCCAATTGAGGAACATATCTGGCGTCCAGTCGCTTTTGAAGCGGTGGGCACTGGCCATGTGTTCTTTGTCGGTCGTATAACCATAGGGGTTCTTTTCGCGCGGGTGCAAAGCGATACGCTCATAATTGGAGTAGATCTCTACAATGGTACGGGAATATAACAGCTTAACCCGCTTGCCAATAAAGCGGTAAGGCACACTGTAATAGTGCTTATCAGGGCCGAGATTGACATGGCCGTTTTTGATCACCCTGGCATAGAAGTGCTTTTTGAACTGGTAACGCAATACCGGCAGCGGTGCCAGGGTCTGGCGCTCGATCTCTTCAAACTGTAGTTTCCTGCTGTAATTGCGCCCCTTGAGCAACTGGCTGTTATGGACTTCCAGAGCTTGCCGGATCGCCGTATTGAGTTCTGATAAAGAATGATAGATATGCTTGTTTAAAGGGGCGTATACCTTGGTATAAATGATCTTAACGGCGCCTTCTACTAATGCCTTGTCACGCGGGCGGTACGCCCGCGCTGGTAGAATGGTAGTCCCATAATGGTCGGCGAAGTCCTCAAACGTTTCGTTAAGGGTTGGTTCATAGCGGCTGCTTTTGGTTACAGCCGCTTTCAGGTTATCCGGTACAATGGCGGCAGGAACGCCGCCGATAAAGTGCAAAGTATTCTCGCAGGCCGCTATAAAGTCTTCCTTTTGCTGGCTCATAACAGCCTCTACGTAGGTGAGCTGGCTGGCACCAAGGATTGCTACAAAGACTTCTACTTCAATGACTTCACCGGTTTCCTTGTCCGTATAGTTCATCTTTTCACCCGCAAAATCGACGTATAGCTTGTCCCCGGCCTTGTGATCCATGTGCATGGTCGGGTTGACCCTGGTCTTCCATTGGTTGTAATACGTGCAAAACTGGGTATACTTATAGCCGTCGGGAAACTCTTTGATATAAGCTTCCCACAGGAGCTGCCGGTTCATCCCGGTCTTTTTGAGCTCTTTATCAACGTGTGGAAAGCAGCGCAGCATGGATTGCATACGGCTGCTTGGCTGGTTGTTTTCTCTGGTCTTGCCGAAAAGGTCTTCCAGTTCCTTATCATTCAGGTTATTAACTTCTTCAAAGGTAAAGCCGCTCTTCTTAAGGACCGCCAGGTACTTTCTTACGGTATTCCGGGATGATTCAATCTGGGCAGCTATAAATCGCGTGCTGCGACCCTGGCTGTTCATCCTTAAAATCTTTCTAATCTTACTCATGCTGATTGTCAAATTGGCCATCTTAGAACGGGTCTTTTGCCCTCAAAAGATGGTTGCTTCTACAGCATTTGCTATGCGTTTTGGTGGGTCAGTTTGCCCCGAAATACCATGGTCAGTTTGCCCCGAAACAGTGGGTCAGCTTGCGCCGAAATGGTGTGGTCTCATTCATCATAATCTCCAAACCAAAATAAAGGGGTTAATTGAGGCAAAATATTGAAAAAATTGCTTCGGAGTTGGGTCATCGAAACAATACAGAAGGCAAGATTATGGCATTATCACAGCCAGTCTTTTCTGTAAGGCCCAAAACAAACTTTACAAAGTTTGCTATCTTGCGGGCGGCAAATTATATTGCAAATATAATAATAGATTACCAATAAATTTCAGTAAAAATTATTGTAATGGTAAATTTTGTGTCAATTTATTTTAATATCATTCCAATTTAAAACCGATATAAATAAGTTATTTTAAAAAGACAGGTCAAATAATAGGCATGTCTAATAGTTTTAAAGTACCTTTTCTAATTTTGAAACGTTATGATTCTACAATACTGCTCCGACCTACATTTAGAGTTTTCCCAAAATGAAGCTTATATAAAAGCCCACCCAATTCAACCTGTCGGAGAAATTTTGGTGTTAGCAGGTGACATTACTTTGTTTACCCAGATAGACCACCAAAAAGACTTCTTTAATTATGTCAGTAATCATTTTAAGGAAACGTATTGGATACCTGGAAATCACGAATATTATCAAAGCGATATTTCAAATAGATCGGGTTCATTTGAAGAAAAAATCAGAAATAATGTATATCTGGTAAATAACGTAGTTAAAAATTTTGGCACAAATCAGCTTATATTTTCCACGTTGTGGTCTTCCATCAGCCTGTTAAATGGCTGGCGGATAGAACGTGGCTTGAATGATTTTTATCAAATTAACTATAATGGGAAACGTTTTCAAATTCCTGATTATAATAACTTTCACGAAAACTGTCTTACGTTTCTGCGCGATGCTTTAGAAGCAGATACAAAGGGCAAAAAAGTAGTGATCACACATCATCTCCCTACTTTTAAACATTATCCGCCTGAATATAAAAGCGACTATCTAAATGAAGCTTTTGCAACCGTGCTGGATGATTTGATTTTGGATACCACGCCGGATTATTGGATTTATGGACATCACCACCGGAATATTCCTGAATTTAAAATAGGGCATACAAAAATGTTGACCAATCAACTTGGATATGTTCAACAAAATGAAAATCTATTTTTTAATAGTGATAAATGTATCGAACTTTAAATTATGCATTTGGAAGTTCGTAAGGATTGGGATGGCAGCGAAGCATATCTGATAGCAATGGTGTCAGATGCTAAAAAAACTAAATCGGACTTTTTAGCCATGGTTGTTTTGTAACTATACTCACTGGCTATTTGGCAATTGCCTATATATCGCCCCTATAAGGTTTCTTTGCCTCTATACAAGGTGTAATATATTGCCTGGTAACAAGCAGTCACAAAAGCGGCAGCTTATTTATCAAGGACTGCTCTAAATAATGTTGGGTATTTAAAAGAACTTTGTATATTTACTTTTAATGTAATGATAAGACCCATTTTTTAGGTCTTATCATTACACTTGAAGTAATATGGCACATAGCGTTTACATATCATCCAACCTTACGCAACAACAACTTGAATTTATGAAGTTGCTGGATGACTATGAAATTGAGCTATTTCAATTTGATGAAATTGAAGGTCAAATCAATAGAAAGTTTGATAACCTCAATGAGGTTCTTGAAAATTTAGTTCATAAAGAACTGCTTTCCCGAATAGAACGGGGGAAGTTTTGCAAAGCTAATTTCCGTGATGAAAATGTGATCGGCACGTTTGTGGTAAAAAACAGTGCAGTTGCTTATTGGTCGGCTTTAAATCTACACGGGTTAACCGAGCAATTTTCTAACACAATATTTATCCAGACCACGCAGAGGAAAACCGATAAGGCCCTTTTTGGAACCCCTTATAAATTTGTCACTATAAATCCTGGTAAGCGTACTGGCATTATGTACAACGGCTATGGCAATACAAAATATCCTATAACGGATATTGAAAAGACCATCATAGACTGTTTCGATCAACCACAATATTCCGGAGGTTATGCTGAACTAATAAGGGCTTTATCTCAGGCAGAAATTACCGCTGATAAGATGATCAATTATTGCCGACAAGTTGGCAATAACGCTGCTACTAAAAGAATAGGTTTTTTGGCAAAGCTATTTGAAAAGCCATCGATGGATAAATTTATTGATTTCGCAAAAGAACAAATCAATGATAAGTATAACCTTTTTGATCCGCAGGGAGCAGAAAAAGGCGAATTTGTAGCAAGTTGGAGGCTGAGATTAAATATCAGCAAAGATGAATTACTTAATCTAAAAGACAAACAATATTAATGATACTAAAGAAGGAAATAGAAAAAATTGCACTGCATGAGAATGTATCACGTAGTACGGTGGATAAGGATTGGGTATTAGGTCATTTTATTGATGCCATATTCTCTATTCCATTATGCCGGGATAGTCTCGTATTTAAAGGCGGCATCTGTTTGAAAAAGTGTTATATAGCTGATTACCGATTTTCAGAAGACCTGGATTTTACCTCTGTAAACCCTGACTTTTCATTAGACCGGGAATTATTACAGGAAATAACAACACTCATAACGCAAAGAACAGAAATTCCTTTGTTTATTGATTCCATAAAAGAATTGAAGCATAAGGACATGCTTACCGGGTATGCGGCAGTCATTAAGTTTTGGGGTGCAGATCATTTAAAGAATCAGGTGCCTCCTCCCCCGGAAAGATGGGCAACAAGCGTAAAAGTAGAAATCATTCTTTATGAAAAAATGCTATTCCCGGTTAGTTCGAGATCTATAACGCATGCGTATTCTGATAAACTGGCTTTAGCGGGTCAAACCATCCCTTGTTATGATTTGCAAGAAGTAATGTCAGAGAAATTGAGAGCATTAATACAACGTTCCTATTCTGCACCGAGGGACTACTTTGATATATGGTATCTATCCCATAAGCTTACAGCTATAGAATGGCCGATAATAGTAAAAGCGTTTCACGAGAAAATGAAATTTAAGAACTTGGTATTTACTGGCATAGACCAATTTTTAAATGATGATGTAGATAAAAAGCTTACGGGAGCATGGAAAAATAGCCTTGCGCATCAGATACCTCATGAACAATTACCACCTTATGGCCACGTGAAAGAAGAATTATTAGAGTTGTTCAAAATAATATTTAATACCAATTAGACTTATACATCCGCGGTTAAAGGCTCCCGATCACAGGGTTACCAAAATAACATCAAAGGATTTGAAGCGGAGTGTTTTTTGCATTGCGTAAATTAATAGCTTAGGAGTTAGTGAATGCGGAAATAATAATAAATATTGGCAATATTTCCATACTTTGGGATATTATAAAAGTTGAAAGCCCAACCTATCTTATACCGATTATATGATAATAGACAATGATAATTCAAAACTTAAAGTTTATGAATGGATCGCGAAATATAACGAAGAGGGAAACTTGGATGTTGTAACCGGATATTTTACTATCGGTGCTTTGGCATATCTTTCCAAAATAACCAAGGAAAAAATTAAAGACTATCGTTTTATTCTCGGTGATATAGTAAGCTTTGACGATAAAGTAGATGCCCTTAATTTACTTAATGAAAACATAAGTATTGATACATCCCTAAAATTGAATGCTTTAGCAAAAGAAGCGGTTGCTTTTTTGAAATTGGATAATGTTGTTGTTAAAACATTAGAGCCTAATTTTTGCCACGCAAAATTATACCTGAAAACCGCAACGGCTGACGAAAGAAATCATTATTTTATTTCTGGAAGTTCGAACTTAACCGAGGCGGGTATAGGAATGAAATCAACAAGCAACGTTGAACTTAATATTGCTGAAACGGGCGATGGCAATCAATATAATGAGTTAATCAAATGGTTTGAGGGCTTATGGAATAGGCCCCAAGCACATTCGAAAAAAACTTTGATAAATCCCGAAGGTAAAGTCATAAAAAAAGATTTTAAAATTTATCTTATTGAAGAAATCTCGCGTCTGTTCTCAATCTATTCTCCTGAGCAAATCTATTTTAAGATACTTTATGAATTATTTAATAAAGAGATAAATGACCCTGAAGCAGAAAAAAAATTAGTTAAACTGGAAGACACTACGATCTTTAATAGATTATATGACTTTCAAAAAGGGGGAGTAACTAGTTTAATTAAAATGTTAAATAAATACAACGGAGCAATCTTAGCAGATGCTGTTGGTTTAGGTAAAACATGGAGCGCATTGGCAGTTATGAAAGCCTTTCAAAATGATCATAAGATCATTTTGTTTTGCCCCAAAAAATTGGAACAGAATTGGCAGCAATATTTAGAGGGGAATAATTCAAGTTTAGAGGCTGATAAATTTGAATATTTAATTCGCTTTCACACGGATTTAAGAGATGGAGGAATGAGATCAAGAGATATTAAAGCCAACTTTTTTTCTGATGATAAAAAGAAACTAATTGTTATCGACGAGAGCCACAATTTAAGAAATGACAAATCAAGTAGGTATCAATATCTAATTGCTGAAGTTTTACAAAAGTCACAAGGTGAAGTTAAGGTATTATTACTATCAGCGACACCAATTAATAATTCATTTAAGGACGTCAGAAATCAATTTAAACTGATGACTAAGGGTGATAATAGTGGGTTTAAGGAGAGTTTAGACGTTAACAATATTGAGCATACTTTTAAGGATGTCCAAAAGGTATTTAATGATTGGAGCCAGGAAGATGAACCAAAACTGGCTGATTTTCATCAGAGGATTAAAGACAGTAACTTTTTTAGGTTAACAGATCATTTGTTGGTTGCAAGAACACGAAAAAGAATTCAAAGTCACTTTAATTCTTCTTTGTCCTTTCCTAAGCATAAAAAGCCTATTAATATTTTCAAAACGCCATTACGTTTTGGAGATGTAGAAAGCTTTGCTGAGCTAATGGAGAATTTAAAACTAAATTTATCCGCTTATCAACCTTCTTACTATACTATTTCAAAAGAAACACGCTTAAAAAAAATTAAGGAAAAGAAATTCAGAGAAAGAAAAGGAGAAAAAGGAGAAAAGGATGCTATCTTGAAAGATGATGTACAACGTGAATTTTTCTTGGTTAAAATGATGATGATTTTAATGCTTAAACGCTTAGAATCATCCTGGTTCTCTTTTAAAATAACAGTTGAAAGAATTTATGAACATCATGATAATGCCTTATTAAAAATTAATCAATATCAAGATACGAAGGCGGAAATTTCAATTGATTTGAATGCTGGGTTAGAAGAGGAAACTATGATTGATGACGAAGGTGGTGTTTTAGACAGCTTTACATTTGGTAAAAAAAATCCAATATCACTAAGATTAATCGATATAGCTGGGAATCTTGATGATTTTAAAAGTGCTATTAAAACAGATAAGAAGAACCTGAAATACATATTGGATAATGTTTTTGCTTTTGAAAGTAAAATCAATCCTGAAAAAACGCTAAAATCTGATGATAATAAATTAGAGGCCCTACTTCAAATTCTTAAAGAAAAGGAAGAATCAATCAGCAAAAAGTTAGTGATATTTACTGCATATAAGGATACAGCAGAATATTTGTTCGAACAGTTGCTAAATAGAGGGTTTGAACAATTTGCTATGATCACGGGTGACGAGAGCAAGGCATGGAATGAAACCCAAAGCAATAAGAATCATGAATATATATTACAAAGGTTTGCCCCATATACCAAACTTTTTAGAGACAAAAATTGGTTAAATTTTAGACCAACAGTTAAAAATGTTGATTCAATCGAATGTTTTGAAGAATGGAAGGCTTGGGTAAAGAATATTGATTCCGATACTGCCGATAAACTTCAAAAGCCATTAAATATCTTAATTGCTACAGATGTTTTAAGCGAGGGACAAAACCTACAGGATGCTGATTTAGTCATTAATTATGATATACACTGGAATCCTGTACGTGTAGTACAACGTGTTGGGCGTATAGATAGAATTGGGTCTCCGAATACAGAGATCCAAAGCATAAACTTTTGGCCAGCGTCTGATATTGACGATTACATTAACTTAAAGGCACGTGTCGAGAAAAGAATGGCGATGATGAAGTTGGCCGGCTCAGAAGTAATTAACGATTTTACGGACGACTTTAATGCAATGTCCGCAGATGAAAGCCTAGAGGATCGGCAAAATGCTAATATGTTAAGGCAAATGGAACATAGTTTGGAGAACATTGAAGGTGAAAAGACATTGGGTTTCGACAGTTTTTCTTTCGACAGCTACAGAGAGTTATTAAATAGAATGTTGAATACTAAACGAGATGTCGTTGAAAAAATGCCAAATGGTATATTTTCAGGTTTTATTGTTGGCGAAAATGAAGTTCTTCGAACGGGCTTAATTGCATTATTAGGTTATCCAGCTCAAAAAAAATATTCTCCGGAAAATGGCTACTCATCTTATGAATTAATTCATATAGATATGGACGGTAATCCGATTTCCAGTAATCAAAAGATCATTCTAGAACAATTACAACTACACTATTTAAAGCCGAGATTTGTAGAGCCTAAGGTTGAAAGTGGCGATGAAGAAACTATTCAAAGGCTTAGTAGTGCTTTAAGAAAATGGGTAGACGGGCAAGCTAGGACAGAAATTGAATTAGAGGATGGAAGCGTAAAAACCGTTATGTCAACCGCGGTTTTAGATTTTATGCAGCAGTTGAAAACTTCTGCTGGAAAAATCACTCAACAGCTTAAGTCAGAAGGGGCCTTATCTGAAAAGTATGATTTCGAAAAATTTGATTTAATTACATGGCTTATTGTTAGTTAAAAAGTCTTATCATATAATATGAACCTTACCTTATTCACCACAGAACCGTTTATCAAAGCTTTAAAATCCTTTTTTACTAGCTTGAATATCCCAATAAACTATATTACAGAAGAACCTACTAGTGCAAAGGAGCTTTTAAAGGCACCTCACTACAAAGACAATGACACTTTTAAACTAATAGACAATGTATACGCTTTAGGAATTATAGACGATGCAGCATTTGAAAACAGTGTTGGTACTGCATTTGATAAAATAGAAAGCGGACTACAATGGGATTTTGGTTTTCGGCGTTATATTGAAGGAACGGTCAAATAGCTTATTACCCACACGTAGTCAACTGGCCGAAATAACAAGAGCGTTCAATAAGGCTTATCCTTATTTACCAGTAACCTTGGTTTTCAAGTATCAGCATTACATCGCTCTTTCTAACTCGGAGCGTACACAATATCAACAAGCGTGGCGCTCTGGCGAAAAGGTTGGTAAGGTCACTATCCTAAGGGATATTAATCTTAAACAGGTACATGAAGGGCATAACCGCATTCTGCAGCAGCTGGCCATTACACGCTCCGGGAAAAATGGTGTCAATTCGTTTAAGGAGTTACATAAGTATTGGAAAGAGGTTTTCAGCGTATCAATACTTAATAAGAGCTTTTATAAAGAATTATCGAATTGGTATTTCTGGGCGATAAAAGAAGTCAATTTCCCTAATAATCCTTTACGTATTGATTCACCTTCAGATGAAGCTTATGAAGAGGCATTAAAGGAACATAAAGGAAAAAATGTAATACGCCTACTTACTCGTATATTATTTATATGGTTTATCAAAGAAAAGAACCTAATTCCTGAAGAGATCTTTGATGAAAAGATTATTGCCGAAGATTTTATTGCGGACTTTACGCCACAAAAACCACATGGAGTATTTGCTACAGGAAAACATAATAGTCAATATTATCGCGCGATTTTACAAAATTTATTTTTTGCCACATTAAATCAAACAAGGGGCAAACGTGAATTTAGAAAGGAGGGGCATCAACACCAAAATATTACGCAATTGATGCGTTATCAGAGTTATTTGAAAAACCCTAAAGCCTTTATAAATTTAATGGAAAAAACTGTACCCTTTATGAATGGAGGCTTATTCGAGTGTTTAGATAAGCCACACCCAACAGCAAAGGGTAAGCAAGGTGGCGATAGAATAATTTATGTAGATGGATTTTCGGACAAAGCTGACAATGTATTGCAAGTGCCTGATTTTTTGTTTTTTGATGCGGAAGAAACTGTTGATTTAAGTGATGATTACAATGATAAAAAATTTAAAACCGCCAATACCAAAGGACTTATCAATATCTTAAAGTCATATAAATTTACTATTACCGAAAATACTCCTATAGATGAAGAAGTAGCCCTAGACCCAGAACTTCTTGGTAAAGTGTTCGAAAATTTATTGGCAAGTTATAACCCGGAAACAAAGACCACCGCACGTAAGCAAACCGGCTCTTTTTATACACCACGTGAAATTGTCAATTATATGGTGGATGAAAGTCTGGTAGCATACCTTAAAAATGAATTAGAAAACAAATCATATGATGGAAATTTGGAGGAGAAGTTACACGAGTTGGTATCATTTGGTGATAGCAATCCCTTTGATGATGAACCTGAATTTCAAAGATACATTATAGAAGCGTTAGATGATTGCAAAATACTTGACCCCGCGTGTGGCTCAGGTGCCTACCCAATGGGCATTTTACAAAAAATGGTGCATATTTTGCATAAAATTGATCCAAATAACAATGAATGGAAGCAACGTCAAATTGACAAAGTTGAACAAGCAATCGAATTATTGGAAGACACTCCAAGCAATAAAAGCAGTATAACGGAACTCCAAAAACAAATAAAGGACATAGAGGGAGCGTTTAATAATAATGAATTAGATTATGCGAGAAAACTTTTTTTAATTGAAAACTGCATCTATGGTGTGGATATTCAGCCAATTGCGACACAAATTTCAAAGCTGAGGTTTTTCATATCACTCGTAGTTGATCAAAAAGTAGATGCCGAACATGAAAATTTTGGTATTCGACCACTACCTAATCTTGAAGCTAAATTTGTTGCAGCAAATACGTTAATTGGGATAGATAAACCCGTTAAGGGAAAATTTACAGGCTCTTTATTTGATAAAAAAGAGATAGATGTATTAGAAAAACAGCTAAAAAATATAAGACATAAAATCTTCAGCATAAAAAGCCCTGGGCGAAAGAGGGAATTAAGAGAACAAGATAGAATATTACGTGAGCAAATTGGAGATTTATTGATTGCGGACTATGGAAATGATACCGCTAAGTTGCTTGCTTCTTGGGATCCGTATGACCAGAATATTTCTTCGCCATTTTATGACACCGAGTGGATGTTTGGCTTGTCTAAAAAAAATGGTGGTTTTTTTGATATAGTAATAGGAAATCCACCATATGGCGTGTCGATTAAAGGATCTTCGAGAAAAACGATTTCAGAATCTTTGGGTAAGGTGCCAGATTTTGAAATATATTATTACTTTATTGAACTTGCTAATACTCTGTTAAAAACGGATGGAATCAAGGCCTATATTATCCCAATACTTTTTTATTCAATGTATTCGCCTCAGAATACAGAAAAAGATTATTAAATAATTGGGATATATTTATTATTGACTGCACGGCATTTAAAATTTTTGAGGGTGCTACTGTTTTTAATGCAATTACTATCTTCAAAAAATCAACATTTAATGACTTCTTAAAATATAAAATCACAAGTGATTCTAATACCTTTTCAGATTTGATAAAAAGCGGTAATGGTATTATTTCGAAATCTTACTTAATAGAAAATAACCAAAATTGGTGTTTAGTTTTTAAATTAAATACGAACGTTTTAAATCTAATTTCAAAAATTAAAAAAGGAAAAAGAAAGCTACAACAATATTTTCCTGAAATAAGCCAAGGTTTAATAGCATATGATAAGTACCAGGGTCAAACCGACGAGATTATAAAATCACGGGCGTATCATTATCAGTCCAACATCAAACCAAATTTAAAAAAATGGTTATGGGGAAGCGATGTTAACAGATTCTCAGTTGTGTGGAACGAAAGGGAATGGATTGATTATTGTGATGGTATTGCAAACCCCAGAAATCCTAAGTTCTTTAAGAACGAACGTTTATTAGTAAGAGAAATAACCAATCCGTCAATTTTTTGTGGATTTACAGATCAGGAGTTATACCACGATCCGGCGAACATTGTTATATTAAAAGGTGGATCTTATAGTTTGAAAGTATTGTTAGCAATTCTTAATTCGAAACTTGCAACTTATTATCATTTTAATTCTTCTCCTAAAGCGACAAAAGGAGCATTTCCCAAAATTTTGGTCGAGGACATTAAAAATTTCCCCTTACCTGAAATAACAGAACAGGATCAATCAAAATTAACATCCTTGGTCAACAGATTGCTAGATACGAGAGGCTCTAATTCCACAGCAGATGTGAATCACATAGAGTGGAAACTTGATGAATTTATATTTAAATTATATAACTTAACATTTGATGAAATTAAATTAGTTGAGCCTAATTTCCTAGAGCTTGTAGAAGAAGAGGTAAAGTGAAGTTTATTTGATATGAATATTTGTTACCTCATATTAGGCTAAGCTCTATTTGCATTCAGGACAATAAATTATTTATTGTTCTATTAAATCAATTTCTGAATCTGTAAGTTCATATAAACTATAAAATATCTTATTTATTTCATCTTCAAGAGTTTCGGTATGGGAAGTCCACAATATCTTATCCACAATGGCAACAATTTTTTCTATGACCATATTTTCAGGTATATATATTGGAATTTGCAACAATGGTTCTTTATCTAATTGATAATTATTGCCTTGCATCTTCCCCTTATTTTTCAACCAAAACGCTGTCAGTTTTGAATTAAAAAACGCTGTTAAATATTTTTGGCTAACTCTATCTGTTTTTATTATGTAAAAAGTCGCAGATACGTAACATTCGAAATCAGTATATGTGAATTTTGGATGATCAACACATTTTCGTAAGACTATAATTTTTTCTCCTTTAAAAAACTTCTCATCCCGACTTCGATGCAAGCCATATGGACTATTATCAGAAGTTATTATCGAATGAAATTTATCCAAATGCTTTTTAATATTAGGATAAGATTTTATGTTTTCGGCGTTTTTAAACTTTGAGCCTGTATATATTATCCATTCATTTGTGATTGGATTTGCATTCCACCTTTTGATTTTCTCGGTGGTGTAATAAGGTTTAATTAAATTAAGTTCAATCGCATTTAATTGTAAACTTTCCTTTTCATCTGCATTTATTACAAAAACGCCCTGTCCAACTTGAAAGTTAGCCCCCAAAATTGACTGGTTCTTTTTATTTAAATAATCTTGAGGATGAACTATTCCTTGGGCTACTTCGCTTTTCTCGTTAAGGACGAAGTTCCTTTTATTATTAATCTTTAATAGCAAATCTTCGTTATTAGTGTTACTAAAGGAAAATGTTTTATTTAGAAACTCTTCTTTTGAAATTATAGGTGATAAAAACTCGTTGTCTTTAGATTTAATATCTTTCAGCAATTCTAAAACATTATTTATAGTAGCACCTTCAGTTTTAATTCGCTTTAAATCAAAATTGTATTGAAAGTTATTTTTAGTTTTTGACAGCAAGAAAATCATTGTTTGTATATCGGCACTTTCAAAAATCATGTAACTACCGAAATCCAATATCTTATTGATTTTCGTTTCAGAAATAATTTTATTTCTGAGTTTATACGCTCCTGAATTGGTAACCCAATTATTTGGTGCTATGTAACTCAAGCTTGCATTGTCTTTTAGCATATCAATTCCGATACATGTAAAAAAATACCAAAGGTCCATCTTCCCTTGATAGTAACTAGATTGCCTTAAACCGTTAAATACGCTTTTATCCGTATATTCTTTAATGTATGGTGGATTTCCTATTACTATATCAAAAAAACCACCCGAAAATATCAACTAAAATTGTCGGTAGTTTTAGTGCTTTTAAATTATACACATTCTAACTTATTATTAATCATGATTTACGGATATATTCGAGTAAGCACAGATAAACAGACAGTAGAAAATCAAAAGTTTGAAATTAATGGGTTCTGCCAACAACAACAAATTCTAGTAGGTAAATGGATCGAAGAAACCATTTCGGGTACCAAGGATCTTGAAGACCGTAGGTTGGGTAAACTTCTAAAAAAAATGAAAAAAGATGACATTTTAATATGTAGTGAATTGTCTCGACTTGGAAGAAATTTACTAATGATAATGGGTATCCTAAATCATTGTATGAAAAAAGATGTACAAGTATGGACGATTAAAGATAACTATCGTTTAGGTAGTGACATAAACTCTAAAGTTCTCGCTTTTGCATTTGGCCTTTCCGCAGAAATTGAACGAAACCTAATATCACAACGTACCAAGGAAGCACTTGCTCGTAAAAAAGCGGAGGGTGTGATTTTGGGGCGTCCAAAAGGTCGAAAATCTTTGAAAACCAAACTTACTGGAAAAGAAAAACAAATTGAAAGGCTTTTGAAAGACAAAGTTTCATATAGCGCCATATCAAGGATACTTGGTGTTCACAGATTAACAGTTACATCGTTTATTAAAGGTAGAGCCTAATAACCGCCCATATTCACCACATCCGCGAATATAGCCCACCGCCGGGATAAAAAGTAAAGGCCACGCAGAGCAGGCCGTTTTGTTTTCTTCCAGCGGTGGCCCGTATTCTAAGACTTTTCCAAATAATATTTCTTCATCTTAACTCGACAACAAAATTCTCATTTTGGCCGGAACCCGTCAAGGGTACATAAACAGCGCAGCCGCACAAGCCCGCCCTTCGCTGCCCTTGACAGAACCCGTCCAAAATAAGGGGAGTTGTTTAAGAGTTAAGATGATAAGCCCTAAGCTGCATATTTCATCAGATCTACATAGCCCGAGCCGCGATTGACAACAGCAAACATTCTGGAAATGATCTTGTTGCGTATAACATTTAGTGTACTCATCTTATTTTTCCCCTCGCTCACTCTTCTTTTATAATAGCTTTTCATCTCTGGATTATATGCGCAAGCACATATAGCCACCATGTGGATTAATTTTTTTAGTTGCTTGTTGGATAAACTACTGACTCGTGTTCTTCCTTTTATACTCGTGCCAGATTGGTGTTCAAAAGGAGCAGTTCCCACATAGCAGGCGAACTTTCGCCAGGTAGCAAAACGGGTAAAGTTGTGCGTATAAGCAATCATATTTGCGGCCAGTACAGGTCCTACACACTTAATACTGGTCAGTAATTGATAGTTTAATTTAACTGCTTCATCACTTTCTATAACCGCCTTTATTTGTTCTTCAATCTTTTTAACTTGAACCGTTAGGTTCATTATCAGGCTTTTATAAACTTGAAATATCCCTTGTGCTCTTTTCCTTCCAATGCCTTTTTCTGTTCTTTCCATGTGGCTTCATACCCTCCACGATCACATACCAAGCGATTTCGTAATGTAAGCAGCGACTGAAGTTTGAGAATACTTTTAGCTGGTAATAGAGTTGCCTGAATGGTTTCGCGGTGTAGCCAAGCATATTCAGCGATTCTTTGTGCATCGATCTGGTCATTCTTTCCTCTTCTGATCCCTATAGATTGTTTAATCTGAAGCGCAGGAAGCATGGCGAATGGGATTCCAATATCATTTAGATAAGTGGCAAGTTTAATTGAATACATACCGGTATGCTCGAAGCATATGATCATCTCCGCCGGTTCCGATTGTTTACTATGCTTTTTTACCCAACTTAAAAATAAAGCAAATCCTTTTTCCTCGTTACTGAATGTTTTGGAGGCACCGATTCCGTGCAGGTGGACATCAATAGTAAGCTTTGATACATCGATGCCGATAAATACTTTGTATTTCATACTAAATAAATTAATGTGATGTACTCAGACTAAAACCTTTATAAGACCTGGTGTCTAAAATTCTAACTTGTCATTGACATCGACTTGTGACTCGAAACAGGGACTAATACGGGCCATAGGTCTTTAGCCTGGGCCTTGACTTGGTTCACCCTATTCTTTGTCAGCAAGATACTTTCAATAATAATCACAAAGCAAATCTAAAGGGGCCTTGACTATTTACCCGGCTCGCGTTGTTGGTGGCTTAAGAGGTAAATATGGAGTGGTGTGTTCATTTCCTGACTAACGGATTTAGGCAGTTGATCTACAAACTTGAAAAATAATAGCTCGCAAAAACGCGAGTGCGAATTTGATTTATCCAAAATCCATCAACTTATCAGCTATTTCCTGCTTAACGTTATCCTCGAATCCTGCCCAGTAGTTTTGAGTAGTATTTAAACTACGATGGCCTAAACTTTCCTGTATCAATTCCATTTTAGCACCATTACGGATCGCAGCAGTTGTGAACGAATGCCGTGCGTAATAGGTAGATATATCGCCATCCAAGTCCAGGTCTTTTGCCAACTTCTGGATATGCTGATTAACAAAGCGGATAAAATTTTGGTTAACCCTTAGTTTTTCAGCTTCATCCATCTTTTTCGTTAGAATTGGGAATACATAATTGTCTGGCAAAAAAGGACGGGTACCGTAGCGTTCAATAATTGCCTTAATATTTTCGGTCAAAGGAATAATAATAGGTTGGGGCTTGTCTTTTGTAGTGTGAAGCGTTTTATGCCGTAAAAAAGAAATTGACTTTTTATTGATATTCTTATACTTCAATTCCGCAATGTCGCGAAAATTCATCCCATTGCACTGATAACTGAAAAACCAAAAATCCCTTGCTTTTTCTTTAGGACTGCCCGGCTCTATCGGCGCAGTATATAGTTTCTTTAATTCTTCCTTACTTAACGCCTTCTTTATATTTTGGCCTGTAGGTATCTTGTATTTTTTGAAAGGATAGAGTTCAGCAGCAATACTGCCTTCTTCTATAGCTTTATTGAATATAGCCCTTAATGGTCGTAAGTAAATACCTACAGTTGTCTTGGATTTGTCGGCGGCTACCATCCAATTTTCATATCTGTTTAAAAAATCAACTGTAATGCGAGAAAATGAGAGACTTGAAGCTGGCTTATTATCCTTTCCGGCAAACTCCAATAGAGACTTTAAGCTTAAGCGGTAATTCGAAGCCGTTCCGGCACGGCCATTTCTCGTCAGTTCATCTATATAGTCCTGATAGTAGGCGCACACGTCTGTAGTGGCGGCTTGAGAGCGAAACATTTCCCGCTCAAATTTATCAAGGATAAACAAGCCAGCCATTTTAGTGATAATTCCATTCGCCTTTGCTTCTATGGCATCTAAACATATTTTAATCTCCTGAAATGCTTTCTTAGGTTTTTCGGTTAGATACGATTGTTGGAACTGTTGAGCCGTTAGGTGCATGTCAGTATGGTAGTGCCTAATATCGGTACGGGAGATATATAACCTGATTTTTACCGGCGCTTTTTTACCGGTTTCAACCTTCCGTTCATCTAAATATAAGTTAACTTTTACTGCCATTTTCATTAAAATTAGGTAAAATGCCCGTTTCTCTCACACAAATTTTTTAGAACATGCGAAATTACGCAAATTTCCAATAAAATCACCTATTTTGCTCTCACACATTTCTCACACAAATGGGCAAAAAATGGCAAAAAACAGCAAAGTAGCACATAATGACATTTTCATAAATTATTGATATATAATAATTTAATTAAAAAAACAAAACATAGAAAAGTGCCTCCATAGACTGTTAATCAGAGGGTCGCTGGTTCGAGCCCAGCCTCAGGAGCCTCATAGTCAATGATTTATCCCCACTCTGGCGAGTGGGGTTTTTTGTTTCTCACACAATTTGCAAAAAAAAGCTGGAATAGCTCAATTAATCAGAGGGTCGTTGGCTCGGGCCCAGTCTCAGGATCATAAAAAGTTTTAATTCGTTTAATACGAGTATCCGATCTAAAAGGTGGTTCGAATTTCGCATAATTAAAATGCAGTCATGTATTATTTGACGTTGCTTTATGAGTTTAATTATCAGTAGATTATCATGAGCCGGATTCCTTTATTTTTCTTTATGGGTCGAAAGTTATTATTGATTTTGCTTTCATATAAGATATTATTGAAAGGAAGAAAATAAAAGAGCACCTCCATTTTTATGTTTTTAACTTATCCTACTATTGAGCTCTTCTTTTCTCATCAAAAGATATGGTCTTGTTGTTTCCCGAAACCTTTGATCTTCCAAATAAATAGGTAAGGCCAAGGCTAAAGGTGTTATAATTATAGTCTGTTTTGTCTGTTTGTATAAACCCACTATAACGGTATTCATATTTCGTTGTGTTACCTAAAAAATAACCCGGGCTGATGATCAAATTGTTATTCAATAACTTTAATGTGGCTCCCACTCTAAAACTACGCTGGCTATAGGTATAAATATTGCCATAAGTTGATGGAAGGTTCTGGTTGTAATTCAGATAAAAACTTAGCTGTTTAGTTGTCTTGAAAGCATTATTGAAACTAAACGAGCCGGAAATTCCGTTCGGAGTGCTGATAGCTGTTATTTTAGATTTTGGCGATGCATAGGAAAAAGAGGCGGAGATGCTGTTGTCCCACCATTTAAATAATGACCGGTTAAAGGATGCATAAGCCCCCAGATTATCCTGCGACAAAAAGTTTTCTGTGCTTGTATGAACCTCCGGGCCATTAACGGTTATGAGGTGCGAGATCATATCACTGGTATGTTGTGTATAGACAGTAAAAGAAAACATGCCTTTATAGAGGTAGTTAAACTCAAAATTGTTACTATAGGATGGCAAGAGCGATGGGTTGCCGGTAAAATAAGTATAAATATTTGTATAATAGGCAAATGGATTGAGGGAATTAAGGCTCGGACGGTTGATCCTCTTTGAATAATTTAAAGAAAAAACATTGTTTTTATCAGCCTTATAAACAATGTAAGCCGTAGGGAATAAGGCACCATAATCACGTTTATTACGCTGATTTAAAGTAGGCGAATAACCATCCATCAGGGTATACTCATAACGCAACCCTGCTTTGGCTGTCCATTTTTTCGATAGGTCAGCTTCCATACTGTAATACGCGGCCAGGTTATTTTCGGTATAGTCGAAATCATTACTGCGCGTTTGGTCCAACACGAGGTTATCGAGGATTTGATTATAATATGCTATGCTGGCACTGTTATTATAGGTAGCAAACTTGGCACCTGTTTCTATTTTAGCCCATTTATAAGGTAATGTTAAATCTGATTGAACGGACCAGATATGGTATTTTGACAAGTTATTATTTTGAACTGAAGCATAGGTGTTTTCAGATTCAGAAACAAAATCATTTCTCATTTCAGGTTTATTCGTGAAAAAGTTGAAGGAGCTACTCAATTTTTTTCCGGCCGAATCAAGCTTCAAATCGTGATATAAATTGAAGGTTTGTGTAAATACCGGCCTTGAAATTTTTCCTGTAGTGTTTAAAACAGAATCGATAGCATTACCGGTAACAAAGCTATAGTTGTTACTAAACGTTGTATTCGATTTATAGTCTGAAATATTATAAATAAAACCGATGTTATTGTGTTTATTTAACTCGTAATCTATACTTAAACCGGATTGCAAACCCGGCGAGCTGCCTAAACGACGCTCGTCACTAAGGATTTGGCTCGGCTGCCCGGTTATATCTCTCGATTCTTTAAGAATAAAGCGATAATGTGACTGATTAAAAGTAAAAGAGCTGCTCACTTTTTTTGACCGGAAAAAAAGAGCCATACTATTATTTAAGGATGAGTAGGTGTTCTGATAATAGGTGGAACTAACCGACCCTCGCCAGCCTAACGATTCGTTTTTCTTTAAAACAATATTGATCAGACCGGCATTTCCCTCGGCTTCATATTTTGCCGGCGGCGTGGTGATAATCTCAATTTTTTCTACATTTTCAGCCCTTAACGTTTTCAGGTAATTGGCCAGGTCAGTTCCGCTTAAATAGATTATTTTTTCATTTACCATAACCGCCATACTGCCTTTGCCAACCATAGAAATGTTGCCATTCTCAGACACTGTTAAAAGAGGCGTCACCCGCAAAGCGTCAAAAAGGGAAGCGCCACTTGCTGCCATTGTGTTGTTCAGGTTAAATATTAGCCGGTCAACCTTCCGTTCAAGAATGGGGGTTTTGCTGGTTATGGTTACTTGTTTAAGTTGTTTGATTGATGCATTTAATATGATATCCGGTAATTGAACCGTTTTCATGTCTCCCAAAGTTAGTGCAAGAGACAAACTATCCTTACTAACTTCCGAAATTCCGATCAGATAATCCCCTTTTTCTGTTGCTGTGAGCCTGAAATATCCCCCGGTATCGGTTTGTGCAGACTGGATTATTTTATCAGTAGCAACCTGCTTTATGATCACGTTCGCAAAAGCTATTGATTTATGATTTACATCTACTACACGGCCTTTGATCTCATAGGTGGTTTGCACGGTATTACGTTCGATCAATATATTACCTTCGACCTGTCGATACGAAAGAAATGTATTTTGTAATAGTTCCTGCAAGGTTTGTTCTATAGTTCTGTTCTCCAAAGCCAGGTTAAGCCCGATAAGTGCTTTAATTTCCGCCTTGCGGTAATAAAAACGAAGCGAGGTTTGTTGTTCGATTTTTTTGAGACCACTGGCAAGACTTTCATTCCGCAGGCCGATAGTAACCATGTCCGATTGCATATTTTGGCCCTTGGTGGTAGTAGCCAGTAATAACTGGAAAGTGGTTAATATAATTAAGGTAGTGACAAAGCTTAGGCGCATTAACTGAAAAATAAATGACTGGTTTAATTTTATTCCACCGCTGAGGCCAGCACATACGCCTCCCGGCTTCCGCATTTTTGCAGAAATATTCATATTTTTAAATGTTTTAAGTGACGCAATTATTTAAAACCCCGGTTTTCCGGGACGCCTGTGAGCCGATGACCGTCGGTTTACAGGTTGTTATGACTTATTATCCTGCCTGGAGGACGAAAGTATTTACAAGGCTTAGCTATTGTTCATTTTTTATTTTCTTAATTTTTAGTATTACAACCCGGCCCATCTATCACGATGCTGCCGTCTGGCTTGATCTCATAAATGGCGTTGTTGAAAGCACACATTACTTTTAATATTTTGTCCAATTCTTCACCTCTTAAAGAAGTGCCCGTAAAATGGCAGTCTTTCAATTTTATATTTCTGAAACTGATCTCAACATTGAAGTGTTGTTGCAATTGCACAACAGCATCACCAAAGCTCACATCTTCAAAATGCAGATCGCTTTGCTGCCAGGCAGCTACAGCATTTGCATTAACAGTTGCTTGTACAACTTCTGCTTTTAAAGTATTAAAGCTGATCTGCTGGTTAGGGATAATTACACCTAATAGTTTATTGCCATTGGCAACACTTACCTTGCCACGGGCGACTGTGACCTGAATGGTGTGTTTGTATTTATCCTCTTTGATATTGAATGCTGTACCCAGCACTGTGGTCAGCACAGTTCCTGTATGAATAATAAAAGGTTTGCCTGTGTCATGCCGAACATCAAAAAAAGCTTCGCCGGAAAGATAAACTTCCCGTGTTTTACCATTGAATGCCTTTGGATATTTTAACTCTGAGCCAGCATTTAACCATACCCGGCTGCCATCAGTCAGCGTTATCTCGCTTTTCTGATTAATAGGTACCCGGATGACTGTAAGTTCAACAGGATGTAAACGGCTTTGCAATGATGGCCATTCCAGGTACAAAGTAAAAGATATTAATAATACCGCTGCTGCGACAGCTGCAATGCTTCGCCATAACCCAGGCTTTCTTTGCGGCAGCGGCATTACTTTAGCCTCCGTTTGGTGGATTGTGTTTTTAATTTCGCTAAAAAGGCTGGAAAGCCATTTATCTTTTGCTAAATGATCTAAATTATCCCACTGAGCGTTAATATTGTTATTTTCTTCCAGCCAGCGTTCCACCAGCTCATTTTCTTCATTTGTGGTTTCACCCTTAAGATAACGATCCAGTAAGGCGGCTATTTGATGACGGCTCATTTGTAATCCATTTCACAGTAGCCGTATGAGATGCCATTTGGTACTATAGGGAAATGAAATATTTTTTACAGGTGCAAGTTTAGCCAATTATAAGAAGTACACTTTGAAATAAGGAGAATATAAATGCCAGGGATACCGGATTTAGGACAGCCATAACAATAATGCAGCGGTAGAAACCATTGCCAGTGAAGCTCGTAAATGTTTTAACGCGGTAGAAAGCTGGTTTTTTACAGTTTGTTCAGAAAGTCGCAATTTGTCGGCGATTTCTGTTATACTTAAATTTTCCTCCCTGCTTAATAAGTAAATTTCTTTCACCCGGGGTGACAATTCATCAAGCGATGTTTCAATGCTTTGGGTTATTTCTTTTGCAGCTATTTTTTGCTCAATTGTCGCTTCGTAGCTAACAGCCAACGAGTCTAACATAGCCGCATATTCACGGCGCGTAATATTCTTTCTAATTTTATCAACTATCCGGTCGCGGGTTAGCTTAAAGAGGTAAGCTTTTACATCCCGGTCAACTTTTAATTGTGTTCTTTCCTGCCAGAGCTTAATAAATACATCATGGATTATATCCCTGCCGTCCTCCAAGTCAAAAAATTTAGAACTTGCAAAACCTGCCAACGCATCCGCATATCGACTGTAAATTTCGGAAAAGGCATTCTCATCATCTTTTTTTAAAAGATTGATCAATTGCATATCATCTAAGGCTAAATATACTGTCATTGCTTGTTAAAACTAAGATACCATTATAAAAGACATACACTAATCACAATTAGTTACACTTTATACCAATAGAGATAAATTTTGCATTTTACCCCATTCTCAAGGATCGTAATGTCCTTAGGCTGGATTCGGATAGCAAAAGATCGGCAAGACCGTTTTTCAGTCAGTTCTTGTTGCATATGCGCTCAAAACCACGGATAAAGGTTAAATTCAAAAGAGAGTTCGAAAATCGCCCAGTTAGGGGAGCAAAGCCTCACAAACATTTGGGGCTTTTTACATTGACACAGCCCGGACTGATCCATTAAAATTCAGATCTCTCGTTTCCTGAAACCAAAAGGTTCAATAGCTTTGCAATCCAACAAAAAGGTTAATTATTATGGAATACTCGAAAACCTATATTGCAAAAGATGAGCATATAGATGTACAGGAGATCATGGATGGCTTATATTATCCGTTTTATATGGAATATTGCAGGCATGATTATATCAGGGAAATATTGGGGTTTGATTTTGAAACCGAAGCTAAAAACGGCATTTACATGGTACTGTCAAACTATAGCATCAGCTTTCTCAGATCACTAAAAAAGGGCGATGAATTTAAAGTTACCTGCACCTTGTATACTGATAAAGGGGGCTTGCCAAAGCTGCACTTTAAACAATCTATAATATGCAACAATAAGGTTATGACCAAAGCTGTATTTACGGGCACCTGTGTGCCGGCAACAGGCGGCAGACCGTATTTACCGGCCTCGGTATTAGAAAAAATAAAGGATGCCCCTGTTCTTGAAGATTAAGCGACCGGCAGAGCACCTGTCCCTGCCGGATAATTATGCGGCAGGGTAATATTATACAAAAGAGGCTACCTGTGGGATAGCCTCTTTTGGGATTGCTTAAAGCCTGAAATTATCGATGTATTATAAACCGGCCCGCTGCAACTTAGCATTTTATGCAAGGGAAAGGGCCGTGTGTGTGGCCGGATAAAGTTTACGGAACATCATGTAGGTTACCGTTACCATGATAAATGCAACAATGGCATCTATGGTGGCGGGAAAACCGAGTACAGCGATTTTAGACAAAAAAGCAAATATAATATCGAAGAAAATACCTGCAAATACCCATTCTTTTAATCTAAGCAATCTGTTAGGTGTTAAAAGAACTGCTACTCCCGATAGTTTAGCGACACCAAGGATGTAAATAAAGTGCGGAGGATAGCCCAGTTTTAAGGTGATATCCCACACAAACTGGTTTTTGGTCAGCTCGCCAAATCCGCTTGCTGCAAACCATAATGAAGTCATTGCTGTTCCTATCCAATAGATTGTTTTTACTGTTTTTGTTGTCATGATATGTAGTTTTGAGTTGTTTGATGGCTCAAAATTGTGGCAAAATCAACGGAGATCTAACCACTTTCGGGATGAAGCAGACAAACCGAGCTGCCGGCCGGACAATCCGGGCCCCAACTTGCATATGTCATTGATACAAACTGCTTCAATATGCTAATTGAAGCCTGCCATAAAGCTTTTTGTCCTGTCGATAATGGTTGCAGCGATCCTGGTGATAGGCGTATAAACCCAACACGACGGGGGCGGAAAGACGGGTTTTATCCTGCTGTTAAATGGATTAACATGCAATGCCCGGCCCTAATTTTTTCAATGTTTGAAATGCCCGGGTCAGGCACTTCTTTGTCGGGTTAAAGCACTTGGGCTCAACGATGATTGCACCAGAGGTGCAAAAGGGTTTTAGAAAGGCAGACAGGTGTGAGCATCTGCTTTTAAGTAAACAAAAAAACCAGGATAGGAGATGCGTTTTTAACATTTCCTATCCTGGTTACTGTGTTATTTAAAAAGAGGGATTATTTATCTGGCAAAACTTTCGGCTTCTATAATGGCGTCAGCAAAAGCTTTAGGGGCTTCCTGCGGTAGGTTGTGGCCTACGCCCCCGGTAATAGTATGATGTGCATATTTACCTTTAAAGCGGGCAGCATAATCAGCAGGCTTAGGATGAGGAGCACCGTTGGCATCGCCTTCAAGGGTTACGGAAGGTACAGTTATAGGAGGCGCGGTTGCTAATTTTATTTCCATGTCATCATATTTTGCCTCACCTTGGGCAAGGCCCAGGCGCCAGCGATAATTATGGATCACGATAGCAACATGGTCGGGGTTGTCAAAAGACGGGGCGGTTTGCGCGAAAGTAGCGTCGTCAAATTTCCACTTAGGTGATGCTGTTTCCCAAATGAGCCTGTTAAAGTCACGCCTGTTTGCCTCGTAGCCCAATTGGCCGCGCTCGGTACTAAAATAAAACTGGTACCACCATGATAGTTCTGCTTTGGGCGGCAATGGTTTTTTATTTGCTTCCTGGCTGCCTATCAGGTACCCGCTTACCGAAACCATTGCTTTGCAGCGCTCGGGCCATAATGCCGCCACGATATTTGCTGTACGAGCGCCCCAGTCAAACCCGCCAATAATTGCACGGTCTATTTTCAGGGCGTCCATTAGTGCGATAACATCAGTAGCTATTGCTGCCTGCTGCCCGTTCCTGAAAGTTTGTGCCGAAAGAAATTGCGTTGTGCCGTGGCCGCGCAAATGAGGCACAATAACCCTGTAACCGGCTTTGGCAAGTATGGCTGATACCTCAGTATAGCTATGTATATCATATGGCCATCCATGAAGCAGGATAATAGGCTGTCCGTTTGCCGGGCCGCTTTCTGCGTAGCCAATATTAAGCAGGCCTGCATTTATCTGTTTGATCGAGTCGAAAGAAGCTGTAGAAAAAAGAGTATTGTTTTGCCGTGCCGGTGAATCTGCCTGTTTGGTTTCGGCTTTAAGTATACCGAGACCGCCTAACTCTGCTGCTGCAACTGTTAATGCGGAGATACCAAGAAAGCGGCGACGGCTGAATGTTGTTTCGTTGTTCATGTTTTTCGGATTAGTTTGGTTAATAATTCGCTTTCAGATGCTTTGCTCATCGTCGGGCATAACAAAAGTACACCAGCACCAGGATTATGAAAGTGGTTGATGCATGAACCGGACAAATGGTGACTTCAGTTGGACATATTCACCGCCAGATTTGCCATTATCTGAAATTAGTTGGAAGTGGCAGTGCTGGTTGGAGCGCAGTAACGACTAATCCTTACGTTTTACAGTATGGCCAGGTTGTTTATACCTCATTATTTTGCTCATGCGTGTAACAATTAGCAATGATTGCTGTATTTTGCTGAAATTTTTTTGTTAATACGCTGTCTGAAAATGAAGTTCATCTCCAAAATTGCAAACCGGTTTATTTATATAATTTTCTTGTTGTTTCCGTGGCCGGTTTTTGCCCAAAACCTGGTTAAATATGTACAGCCTATGGCCGGTACAGCTATTGCCACTACAGCTTCCGCACTAAAACATGGACAGGCGGCTGATACACGGTTTGCCAACACTATTCCCGCGGTTGCTGCCCCCTTTGCCATGACACAATGGACACCCGAAACCGAGAGCGGCGAAACCAAGTGCGTACCTCCATATTATTATAAAAACAGCCTGTTCAACGGCCTCCGTGGTTCGCACTGGTTAAGTGGTTCATGTACGCAGGACTATGGCAGCTTTACCATTATGCCCATCACAGGCAAGCTAACAACAGCTAATTATAGTGCTGCATTTAAACATGTTGATGAACTATCGTCGCCGTACCTTTATAGCATCAATCTTAATCAATATAAAGTGAATGCCGCGGTAACATCCACAGAGCGTTGCGGCATGATGCAGTTTACCATGCAGCAGGCCGACAGCCTTTATTTATTGATCAAAGCTAATAGCGATTATCATGAAGGCTTTGTAAAAGTGGATCAACAAAAAGGCGAAATATCGGGTTATAATCCTGCTCACCGTATTTACCAGGGATGGGGAAAAAGCGCAGGTTTCAGCGGTTTCTTTGTGATCAGGTTTGAACGGAGTTTAGGTAAAACGGGCACTTTTGCTGGCGATAAAATATTTATTGCAGATAGCATCAAAAACGACGCAGGTACCGGCATTTATGCCGGATTTAAGCTCAATAAAGGCGAAAAACTAACCATCAGGATAGGCACTTCGTTTACCAGTTTGGAAGGCGCCCGCAAAAACCTGCAGGCCGAGATGCCGGGGTTTGATTTTCATAAGATGGTAGAAAGCAGCAGGTTAAAATGGGAAAAGGCTTTAGGACAAATCAATATTTCAACTAAAAATGAGCAGGATAAACGGATCTTTTATACGTCATTTTACCATGCCATGCAGCATCCGCGTCTTTTTAATGATGTTGATGGCAGATACCCCCGTTTTGCCGGCGATTATCAAATTGAACAATTATCAGGCGGCAATTATTATGATGATTTTTCGATGTGGGATATTTACCGGGCACAGTTGCCGCTGTTTGAGATCCTGAACCCATCTTTAATCAATAACCTGGCAAAATCACTGATTTTGAAAGGTAAACAAGGCGGGTGGATGCCTGTTTTCCCCTGCTGGAATAGCTATACATCCGAAATGATCGGCGATCATACGGCTTCTGTAATCAGTTCGGCATATTTAAAGGGGATCACTGATCTTGACGCTAAAGAAGCTTACCAAATTTTAAGGCATAACGCTTTTGAACTACCCGCCAATCGCGCCGATTATGTAGAAGGCAAGGGCCGCAGGGCATTGGATAGTTATTTAAAATACCGATACATCCCCTTGGAAGATAGCGTACGCGATGCCTTTCATAAAATGGAACAGGTAAGCCGCACAATGGAGTATGCTTATGATGATTACGCGCTGGCGCAATTTGCAAAAGCTTTAAAAAAATCTGCCGATTATACCACACTCACCAAACGGGCAAAATATTATGCCAATGTATTTGATGCTACAAGTGGCTTTGTTCGCGGTAAACATGCTGATGGTACGTGGATATCCCCCTTTGATCCTGATAAAAAGGCGACTTATATTACAGAAGGTACCGCACGTCAATACACCTTTTATGTACCGCAGGATGTACCCGGTTTGGCAAAGTTGATGGGTGGTGCGAAGAAACTGGAACAGTCGTTAGATAGCCTGTTTGAAAAAGGCGAATACTGGCATGGCAATGAGCCGGGGCACCAGATCCCTTTTATGTATAATTACACACCATCGCCATGGAAAACGCAAGCCGCCGTACGCAAGATCCTGGCGACAGAATACAGTGATGGTCCGGGTGGTTTGGGAGGAAATGATGATGCCGGCCAAATGTCGGCCTGGTATCTGTTCGCCGCGATGGGTTTTTACCCGGTAAACCCGGTTTCGGGTGAGTACCTGTTGTGTTCACCTTTGTTTGATAGAATTGCTATCACGCTTCAAAATGGCAAAAAGTTCGAGATCATCTGTCATAAACCGGGCCCCAGATCAATGTATATCCGCTCGGTAAAATTGAATGGTAAAATGATGCCCAATAATTTTATCCGTTATAGTGATATCAGCAACGGCGGTAAGCTCGACATATATCTGAACGATCAACCGGGAAATAACTGGGCAGTTAAACCATTAAATCAACCTAAGGGGATGTGATAAATGCGCAATCCCGCGTTTTTTATTCCTTAACCCAGAAATGTTCATTGGGCAGATTAAGTAAAAATCAGATGACGTAGGTGCAGTTTACCCGGAAATATGTAAATTGTCATAAACCAAAAAACATACCTATGAATTCTCGTCGTGATTTTTTACAAAAGTTGGGCTTATCGGCCCTGGCCCTGCAACTTGTACCATACTCAGGATGGGCGGCAGGAACAGATAAAACTGAACAGGTTTATGACGGCCCGGTATTGCGCGTGGCTATTATGGGACTTGGAGGCTATGGAACCATAGTTGCAGAAGCTATGCGTAAATGTACCAAAGCTAAACTGGTTGGGGTAATTAGCGGAACCCCATCAAAAGTTAAAGCGTGGCAAAGCAAATATGGCATCCCCGAAAAAAATTGCTACAACTATGAGAATTTCGACAACATCAAAAATAACCCCGATATCGACGCGGTATACGTTATTACACCCAATGGCTTGCACCACGATTTTGTGATCAGGGTAGCTGCAGCCGGTAAACACGCTATATGCGAAAAGCCAATGGCCGTGAATGCCAAAGAGGGGCAGGAGATGGTTGATGCCTGTAAAAAGGCCGATGTAAAGCTGTTGGTTGGCTACCGGATGCATTTTGAACCAAAAACACTTGAAGTGATCAGGATGAGGCAAACCGGCGAGTTTGGGAAGATCAGGTTTTTTCAGGGGCAATGCGGGTTTACCATCGGCGATCCCACACAATGGCGGTTGAATAAAAAGCTTGCCGGTGGCGGCTCTATGATGGATATTGGCATCTATGCCATCAACGGATCACGCTATATGACTGGTGAAGAACCGATATGGGTTACCGCCCAGGAAACTAAAACCGATACGGTGAAATTTAAAGAAGGGGTTGATGAAACCATCCAGTTCCAGTTCGGCTTCCCAAGCGGGGCCGTTGCGTCCTGCCTGTCAACCTACAATATGAACAATCTCGACCGATTTTTTCTTGATGGAGAAAAAGGCTTTGCCGAAATGCAGCCTTCTACCGGCTACGGGCCAATTAAAGGCCGCACCCATTTGGGCGAACTTAATCAGCCTGTTACCACACACCAAACCGTACAGATGGATGAAATGTGCGAGATTATATTTAATAATAAAAAGCCCGTTGTACCGGTAAACGGCGAAGAAGGAGTGAAAGACCTTAAAATTATTGATGCCATTTACCTTGCTGTTAAAACCGGGAAGAAGGTGGAGATAAGTGTTTAATATTGTTCGAAGGTAAAAACATACGTATGTGCCGAATTATTTCGGCACCTCACTGGATATTCACGCTTGCCAGGTTTTACAATTAATTCTTGCAGACCTGTCCATCGCTTACTTTGGAAATGGGGGGCCGAAATAAATTCGGCATGACGGTTTTGCTTTTTTTGTAACCCATTGAGAAGCCTTTGCAGTAAGGAAATTAATATTCCACCTGCTATTGGCATATTTAGCCAAACCTGTAACAAGCTGCTGGTATGCTCATCTAAATATAAAAACTTAGAAAAAACATGAGCACCAAAGAAACATTTTCAATTAACGGTGAAGCGTTATTGGGAAAGATAAAAGAGATAATTAACGAAGGTAAAGCCAGCAGGATCACCATTTCAGACAAGCACGGTAAAGAGCTAATGACTTTTCCGTTAAGTGTTGGCCTTTTCGGGATGATCCTGGCACCGGTTTTTGCTGCCGTAGGTACCCTGGCCGCACTGGTTACAGAATGTACTATAACGGTAGAACGGGAAGAGGAAGACAAAGAAGATACCCCCAAAGAATAAGGTATCTTCACAATATGATCCTGCGAAACTAAAGACCTGAAATTTCAGGTCTTTAGTTTAAATTCTCATTAAAAAAATCTATAGTCCTTTTCCAGGCCAGTTCTGCCGCGGCTTTGTCATAACGTGGAGTTGTATTATTATGAAAGCCGTGGTTCGCGTTTTCATAGATATAAGCCTGGTATTTTTTGCCATTCTCTTTAAGCGCTTTTTCGTATGCCGGCCAGCCATCTGTAATCCGGGTATCCAGGGCCGCGTAATGTAGCAACAGCGGCGCTTTAATTTTAGGGACATCCTCAACAGCCGGCTGACTTCCATAAAATGGAACGGCGGCAGCCAAATCGGGAACACGTACAGCCATCATATTGGCAATTCCTCCGCCAAAACAAAAGCCTACAACACCTACCTTACCATTGCAATCCTTATGGTTTTTCAGGTATTCATAGGCAGCTATAAAATCTTCCTCCATTTCGCCTTTATTTCGTTTGGCCTGCATGGTACGTCCTTCGTCATCATTGCCGGGATAGCCGCCAAGCGGTGTTAGCGCGTCGGGTGCAAGGGTAATAAACCCTGCAAGGGCAGCTCTTCTCGCCACATCTTCAATATAAGGGTTTAAGCCCCGGTTTTCATGAACTACCACTATGCCACCCAGTTTCTTCTTTGCATCTGCGGGCTCTGATAACAGGCCTTTAATTGTACCGCCGCCTTTGGGCGAAGGGTAATTAATATAGCCCGATTTTAAACGTGGATCGTCGGATTTTACCTGTATGGCACCCTGGTAATCGGGCATCAGGAAACTCATTAATGCGGTTACGGTAAGGCCGCCCACTGCATACATGGAGAGCTTTTGCACAAATGAGCGCCTGTCGAGGCGGCTATGTGCGTAATCATCATACAGGTCGAACACTTCCTGTTTGATATCTTCTTTGCTGATTTGGTTCATATTTCCGGAGGCTTTGTTCAAATTTACCGGTTAGGTTTTGTTTAGGGTGTAACAGTCTCGTTACCGGTAATGTTTTTTGTGTTGGATTGCGAGAGTTTCTACATGGTATGTTTTTATTTCCTTACAACCTGAAACTATCAGACCGGTAACCACAGACTTTGAAAGCTTATTTTAACCGCCGGGCTGCTTTTTGTTTTCAGAGGTAATGTTTGATTATATTTTTGATTCCGGCGTGATGAAACTTGAACAAACTTGAACCTGTTATGAATATGCGGGCTCCTTCCGCTCTTTTACATTTGTTTACCAGGCAGCATGCCTTGTAGTTTAACTCATGAAACCCACTGCATTAAAATTCTTAAGCTTTATAATATTATTGATTTGGAGCATTCCGCTGAGTGCACAAACACTATATGTAGATGCAAGCCGGGGCAGGGATGATGCCCCGGGTACGCAAAGTGAACCGCTGGCAAGCCTGGAAAAAGCGGTTATCAAGGCAAATACGTTTAGCGGTGAAGAGCCCGTTACCATTAAGATTGCGCCCGGCCTTTATCTCATTAAAAGTGCATTGGCAATTCGTGATGAAAGTAACCGGCAGGTTGCTGAAAAATACACTTTCGAAGCGATGGTCATGCCCGGTGATCCCGACTGGGCACCGGCCAAAATGCCGGTTATCCAATGCGTGGCCGATTCCAATAGGGCTGGTAAATTAAAGCATGCCAGTTCCGCTTTCCAGGTCGCCCGTAATCATGTAGTAATTAAAGGACTTAAGTTCACCGGTAACCCAAACCCCGCATCAGAGTATTATTACGTTATAGAAAGGAGGGACAGCACATTGACCGGGCTGGAAATTTCCCAGTGCTATTTTGTCGGGGAAAAGAATTCTGCACCTATACAAGGAGGGTTCTTTGCCCAGGGTGCCGGTATCCGCGTAGATCACTGTATATTTTATGGGGTAAAAAACGCCGTTATGGTATTCCTCGGGATCAGGGATTTTTCGCTCACTCATTCTATCATTTACGGGGCCTATGAAGGTGCTGTTTGGTACGGCTACGGCCCGAGTTCCAATATGCCGTTTACGTTCAGTGATAATATCGTTACCAATTGCAATTATTTTTGGATAGGTTACCGTGGTGCACATGCTAACTATAAGTTTGCCAATTCGCTCATCTCCCAAAACGCTTTTTATTTGGGCTTTAACGAAGAGGATGTAAAGCCCGACCGGCTAAATAAACCTATAGAACAAAATATCCAAAAAGTTGGAAAAGTAGCCCTGAGCGAAGTACAAACCAGAGGCATACCAAAAGATTACCTGAACCTTTCATCTTCATCACCGGGAGCGCACATCGATGCAGGTATCTTTATAAGGTAAAAACAAATAATGTGCTTGTTTAATGCAGATTTAGATCAATGCCCTTTCCCAAAGTTTTTTTCACCCGCTTCAACAGCCATATCAACCCGGTTTTCGTCGGGAGGTTTAGGGCATGAATAGCCGCTGCTGAAAGCGCAGTATGGGTTGTAGGCTTTATTGAAATCTATAACAATCGAGCCGTTTTTAATGTCTTTGGTGGTAAGGTCGATATAGCGGCCTCCGCCATAGGTTTCAGAGCCGTTTGTAGCATCGGTAAAAGGCAGGAACAGGTAATTGCTGAAAGCAGGGTTTTGCGACAGGGCTATGCTTTTGTAAATGGTTAACTGCATTGGTTTACCCTTAAGCGTAAACGAAAGTTGTGCATAACGTACATATTGGCTACCTGCACCGCTGAAGGTAGGTATAATAAAAGTTGATTGATTAGTCAATAATTCAGCTTTAGCAGTTACGCGGTAGATACTATCGGCATCATAAAACCTTAAAAATTGCAGGTCATCCTGTTTAAGCGGAGATCGCGGGTCTTTTAAAAAATCATCCTTATAATTTTGCCTGAAGGCAGCAATTTGTTCTTTATGAGTTTGTGCAAAACTGTGTTGGCCAATGAAAAAGATAAATAGAAGAACAATGAAATATTTCATGTGTGGTGCAGGGATTAGGCTCAAAGATAACTTAGATACAATTCAAAAAAAAGCGTCATTTGCGAAGCACGAAGCAATTCCAAGCTTCTGTCCCATCAGGGTCTCTCGCAGAGGACCCTGATGTTCCTGACTGTGACGGGAGACAATAACATAACATGCGCCAAACAGGCGTACTTGCTTGGCGAAGACATCAGGATCCTCTACGAGAGACCCTGATGGAACGTAACTTTACGAGCTACAAACCTTTTGCACCTCTGGTGCATCTGTCCTTGGGCAATTAATACATGTTTATTAAATTGTAAAATCCCCCAGAAGGAGAACAGGTTTGTACAAAACGTCACAGCCCTTACCCGAACCCGAGAGTGGTTCAACTTATCAGGATTACCCAATTTGACTATTGATTTTATGGGTAAACTTAAATCTGCGAGAGATCCTGATGGAACACAAATGAGTTTATGATATGCTGTATGACGTTAAATCACCCCTTCAATAAAAAACTTATTGATCCCTTCAACATCACTCAAATGGGTAGTTATCCGGCTAATCTTATTGTCAGTAATATCGCAAACTATGGCTACCTGCTCATCCAGGATCAAATCGCCACGGCTGGCAGTATTGTGAAGCGACAGGACTACACTATCCAATCCGTATAAAATATGGTTAAATTGAACCATTACCCCAAAATCACGCAGCTGACCGGCACGTTTAATCACGGCATCGGCACCAACAGCAGGACCCGAAAGCAAACTTGTTCCCGGCAGGGTCCAGGTAACATCATTGGCAAGGGCCGAGCGCATGAGCTCCCAATCACGATTTTTTAGGCCTGTTAAAAACTTATTGGCTAACTGTCCTTTTACTTCTTCTGTGGTTTTCATGATGAAATGTTTTAGATATTAGTTAAGAGGCTCAGCGGCAGGAAAATCTACCGGAACTTCGGTGTTGGCAAATACGTAGTTAGTGTACACACGTATGGTAATAAAGGCTATAAGGTCCATCAAAGCGGCTTCATCAAAACCGGCTTCGTAAAAGTTATTTACTATGGTTTCATCGCCTTTACCTTTATTTTCAACAATTGATTTGGCTAAACCGATAATGGCATTCAATCTGTCATCAGCTGTATGGCCTCTCCTGATATCAAGGGTTTGTTCTTTAGTAAAGCCGCGTTTCATGGCCAGCATACTATGACCGGCTAAGCAATAGGCACAACCGTTTAACTCAGAAACAATGAGGGCAATGGCTTCCCTTTCTTTGGGGGTAAACACGCTTTTGCTCATGTCATCTTCCATATCCATAAACATTTTAAGTGCAGGTGCCGAATAACCCATGGTGGCATAAAGGTTAGGTACTTTACCAACGCGTTTTGTGAAGGTATCAAACATTACCTGCGCTTCGGCACTTACCTGTTCGCGGGTGGGAACATTTATAGTTTTCATGATTATATTATGGTTTAATATTATTTACTTGTTGTTTTACGTTTTAGATAAAGTTGCGCGGTTTCGCTCATAGTGATGATGGCACCGCCAAGGATCACGATATCTTTAATAACCAAACGACCGCGGCCTGACAGGTATGGGAAGCCCCATTGGTTATCGGTTAAATGTGGTACCCAGCTTTCGGGCGTGGTGACCAGGAAGGAAAGCGTGCCCAAAGTCATGATAAATACCAGGATACTGGCAATCATGCTTGGTATTGGTGCAACTTTATAAAGCGCAACCAATATGCCCAGTGTTACCAGGAAAATACCCAGACCAACAGAAAAGCCATAAGTATTATTTTCGATATGCCATTGGTGGTTGGCAGCAATCAGTTCGCCTTCTTTATTGATGTGTTTTTTGTATTCTGTTGGATGATTGTAAAAGAATGACATCACCGGACTGTTGGCCACAAAGGGTACAACGCCATCGGCTTCGTAAGTGAAAAATTTAAGCCCGCCTATCCAAAGGAATACGACTACGATGCCGAAACGGACTGCTTTTTTACCAAGCTGATCAAGGCCTGCTATGGTATTTATGATTGAAGTTTTCATGTTGTTGTTTTTTGATAAAGCAAAACTACAACGCTATGAGCCCCGCAAACATGGACGAAACGGGGTTTTATTTGTACAAATCCGCGACGATGGAGATGCCTGTTTTATCGCGAAAAGTTTGGGGCGATACTTTGGTGAACTTTTTAAATACCCGGCTAAAATAAAACTCATCCTGGAATTTAAGGTTATAGGCAATTTCTTTGATGCTTTGCCGGGTTAAATGAAGCTGTTTCTTTGCTTCGAGGATAAGCCGTTCCTGGATAAGCTGTGATGGTGATTTGCGAAAGTATTTGGTACAACGCCGGGTTAAATTATCAGAAGATATGGCGAGTAACGAGGCATAATCTGATGGTTTATGCAGGTCAAGATAATGCTGGTTAAGCAACGTCCGGAACTTTTCCATTATTTCATCTTTTTGGGGTTTATCCTCACCGGTACTGATGCCATTTATTTTTATGCTGCTGGCCTTGGCCAAAAAAAGCTGCAGGTAGGCCCGCAATACAATTTCGGATGGTTGCGGCTGCATAAATTCGTCGTTCATCTGCATCAGTAACAGCTCAAACACTTTTACATCCTGCGGGGTAAGCGCAACTATTGGATCAATATAGATGTTGTTAAATAATAACCCATTGCAGGCTACTTCTTCACGGTGGTACTCGATACAATAAAAATCACTGTGAAATTGTAAGATATTGCTTTTTATGGCGCGGCACTCATCTACATAAATAATCTGCAGCGGGGTTGAAAACAACAACACCGGGCCTGTAAAAGGGAATGCCCCAAAATCTGCATGAAAGATACCCGACCCTTCAGGAACGAGGTAAACGGTATATTCAGAAAACTGGGCAGGCGTACATAAAATATCTTCCCGTACATCCTGTAACCCAAGTAAAAATTCGCCTGCTTTATCGCGGATTGCTTTCAATGGCCAATGATTTATGGCACTAATATAAATATACTCTGCTTTTTATAGCGACAACGACTTTTATGAGGCCGAGTTTGCGCTCAAAAATTACAAAACATCAATAGATGCTGCCGTTTGTTGACAGCTTTTATCAAGCGAGTTTAAGCGTTTTTCGCTTGAACTGTAACCCCGCTATTGTTGGTGACAACACCAACAATAGCCGGGGCGCTTAATCGTGCGAATGTTAAACACTCACTCTAACCAACTCCTCTAAAACTCCGTATAAGGTATCAATCTCCTCCTCTGTATTATAATAATGTACTGAAGCCCTTACAATATTGCCCAGTTTGTTTTTGTTCATATAGATGAGGGTTGAAACCGCCTTGCCAACCGATACGTTGATGTGCTTTTCGGCCAGCTTGTTTTTTACCGTTGCGGCCTCCATGCCATCAACCGAAAAAGTTACGATGCCGCATAACTCATCGCCAAAATCAAGAACGGTTACGCCGTTAATATTTTTTAGTTTTTCGCGTAGTAAGCCGGCTAAATATTGCACCCGCTGCCAGGTACGGTCAACACCAATGTTGAGTGCATATTCAACCGCTTTGCCAAGACCAAGTGTTAAGGCGCGGCTTTTTTCATACACCTCAAAACGGCGGGCATCATTGCGCGGTTTAAAATCAGTTTCGGTTACCCAGTGGGTAGTAAAGCCATCCAGGAAAAACAACTTCAGCTTATCCTGAATTTCTTTGCGGACATACAGAAAGCCGGTACCCCTCGGCGCCCGCAAATACTTCCTGCCGGTTACTGCCAGCATATCGCAGCCAATGGCCTGTACATCCAGTGGCACATGGCCCACGCTCTGGCAGGCATCAAGCAGGTACAAAATATTATGCCTGCGCGCTATTTTGCCTATCTCTGCTACCGGGATCATGCCACCTGCGGTTGAGGGGATATGGGTTACGGCTATCAGCTTTGTCCGGTCAGAAATAGCATCTTCCAAAGCCTGCAGCCGGAAATTACCCTGATCATCATTGGGGATTACTTTAAACTCAACACCCAGTGTTTTTTTAGCGTGCAGCAAACCTATCAGGTTGGTTACATATTCCATTTCGCAGGTAATGATCTCATCGCCGGGTTTAAAATCAATGCCGTTAAAGGCAAACCACCAGCCGATACTGGCGTTTTCAACAATGGCAATTTCATCCTTGCGGGCGTTGATGAGTCGGGCTATGAGGTTGTAGGTGTTTTCAAGCTCTTCGCGGTATGTGTACTCGGTTTCGTAGCCGCCGTTTTGCGCTTCTTCGTACAGGTAATCTATCACGGTATCAACCACCACATCGGGGTGCAGGGACGAGCCTGCATTATTGAAGTGGATGGTTTTTGTTGTGCCCCGGGTTTCGGCCCTTAGTTGCTGTACTTCCTGTTCGCTTAGTATATTTTCCATTAGGCTTAGTTATTTGTAAAGTTTATTTCCATCATGATATCCGCCCGTTTGTAGGTGCCCGGCTCAACTGGGATTTCGGTAAAGCCCAGCTTACGGTAAATGTGGATGGCATTTTCAAGCACTCTGTTTGAAAATAGTACCAGCTTTTTTACACCCAGTTCACGCGCTTTATCAATACCGGTTTGACATAGAAACTGACCGGCGCCAGCTCCGCGACTGGCTTTATCCACCGCCATTTTGGTAAGCTCGTAAACACCGTCTTCTATATATCGCAGTGCTACGGTGCCAATAATTTTTTGGTTCGAAGTGATAAAGTAAATGCTGCCGCCTGTTTTAATGATGGCCTCGTCGGGGTTTTCCAGCACCCATTTGTCAAAAGGCTCAACGGTAAAATACTCTTCAAGCCATGCTTTGTTAAACTTTTCAAAATAGGGGGCATGTTGTGGCTGATAATCGATAATCTGTAGTTCCATGTGCTTAATTATTTGATCATTACAAAATAAAAACATCCGGCAATAGAAAAACAGATGCAGTTTTATTAATTTTGAGCATAACAGATTTTGCATGGAAAGCATTGCTCATACCGCGGATTACGAGTTTTTATACGCACAAATTGCAGCCCGGATTGAAAAGCAGATTAAACAAAACCTGCTGAAACCCGGCGACAAGCTGCCGTCGGTAAGGATGCTGAGCCAGGAGCAGGGTATTAGCATGAGTACAGCTTATAAGTCCTATGTTGAGCTGGAAAACCTGGGTTTGATAGAGGCACGTACCAAATCGGGCTACTATGTAAAATACCTGCCCGCCCGTTTTACCAGCGTGCCCGAAACCAAACCACCGCTTAAAAAGGTTAAACAGGCCAGCGTTGCCGAAATGATTGCGATGGTTTACCGCAACATGTCGGAAGACAGCGTTTTGCAGCTCTCGCGCTCATCGCCGCCGCTCAGCCTGATCCCGCTGGCAAAGCTCAGTAAATCCATGATGGAATCTATCCGTAATAGTCCATCGGGTAATATCACTTATGAAAACCCGCAGGGTAATATTGCTTTGCGCAAACAGGTGGCTAAAAACGCCTTTAACTGGGGTGGTTATATTACCGAAGATGATGTGATCACAACGCAGGGCTGCCTGGAAGCTTTAATATTTTGCTTAAGGGCGCTTACCAAGCCCGGCGATACCATTGCCATTGAAAGTCCCACCTATTTCGGGATCTTCAATGTGATGCTTAGTCTGGATTTGAAAGTATTGGAAATTCCGGTTAATCCCGATACGGGCCTCGACCTGGAATATCTGGAACGGGCTATGAATGAAGTGCCAGTAAAAGTATGCCTGTTTGTTACCAATTTTAGTAACCCGATAGGGGTTTGCATGTCCGATGAGCGTAAGCAGCAACTGGTGCGCCTGCTTGCTGAAAAGCAAGTTCCCTTAATTGAGGATGATATTTATGGTGAGATCTATTTTGGAAAAAGCCGTCCGCGCACCTGCAAAAGTTATGATAAGGATGGCTGGGTGATCCTTTGTTCATCGGTATCCAAATCAATAGCGCCCGGTTACCGGGTAGGTTGGTGCATTCCAGGCAGGTTTAAAGAACAGGTGCTGAATATTAAAATGATGCATTCCATAGCCTCGGCCACACCTACACAGGCAGCCATTGGTCATTTTTTTGAAACCGGGCGATATGACCTGCACATGAGGCATTTGCGGAAGGCGTTATATACCCAGTGCCTGCGATATACCCAGGCTATCGCAACACACTTCCCGGCAGGTACAAAGATCAGCAGGCCACAAGGCGGCTATGCGCTTTGGGTCGAGCTGGATAAAAAGGTAAATGCCTTTGAATTGTATCAATTGGCAATAGAGCAAAACATCAGCATAGCTCCCGGCCAGATCTTTAGCGTGGACGGGCGGTTTGCCAATTTTATCCGCATTAGTTTTGGTTTAGCTTTTGATGAGATGGTTGAAGAAAGTTTTAAGGTGTTGGGGAAATTAGTGAATGGCCTTATATTCTGAACTACAACATCACCAAATAAACTTAATTTTTTCTGAATGGCTGATTAGTAATAAATTAGTATTTTATCTATGGTTATGCCAAATAGTTATCTATAAGGCATTTATTGAATTTTTTATTGTATTTTAAGTTCTGTTTTTAAAAGACGGCAGCACGTTTTAATGGTTATCCCCTTTATCATGAAATTTAAATTTTTACTGCTATGTGTTGCTGTTGTGTGCGTGACAGGACAGCTGCGTGCGCAATCTTCAGCCTCGTTGCAATCGCAAATTCAAAAAAGCAAAGCTGATACCGGCAAAGTGAAGCTGTTGCTTGCTTTAAGCCGTGTTATCCTGCTCAAGTCGGGCGCGGGAGCAAAGGAAACAGATAGTTCTTACCGGTTTATGAAACAAGCCGAACAATTAAGCATTCAGCTTAATGATGTTAAAGGGCAGGGGAACACTGCGTTGATGGCAGCAATGATCAGCAATAAAAAAGGCGATCATAAAGCCGGTGCTGCATTGGCCCAGAGGGGGTTTGATTTTTTTAAGTCGATAGATGATTTGCCGGGTATGGCCGAAGCTTATGTCATTATTGGGCAGCATTATGGAAATGAAGGCCAGGACCTGGATAAAAAAATAGCCTATTATCAAAAAGCCATTGATATTTTTCGGCAAGCGGGTTTAAAGGACAGGGAAGCTACAGCTATCGTAGATATGGCCGATCTGCAAAGCATAAAAGGATCATATGATATTGCTGTTAAAAACCTGCGCACGGCATTGGCAATATACCAATCGATAGGGAAAAAAGACCTGGACGGTTTGTATAACCTGCTTGGCGGCTGCCTTACCTTCCAGGGAGATGCTGATAACGCCCTGAAGTATCAGCTGAAAGCGGTGAGGCTTGCCGAAGGTCGCGGTGATACCAGTTTGCAAATGTGTACAATATACAATCGGTTTGCCCTTTCGTACTATACGCTGCATAAATTTGGCGATGCCATAATTTATTTTGATAAGGCTGTAAAAATTGCCCAAAAATATAATGACACAGCTTCAATAGTTGTAATAAACGGTAACCTGGCCATGAGCTACTATAAAATGGAACAGCCCGAAAAAGCGCTTGCACGGCTGCAATTGCTCAAAAATATGAACCTGTTTACATCAACGCAGGAAAGATTTGAAAACTACTATGATTTTTGCCTGGTTTACATGAGGCTTAAACAATATAAAATGGCCAAAATGTACATCGACAAAATGGAGGCGTTAAAAAAAGATGCAGGGGCAAATTATACCGAAATGTTAAGGTCATATATTAATTATTATATAGCCATAGGGCAGTATAATAAAGCGTATCCCTACTTGCAGGAAAATGAAAGTTTTTATCAAAAAACAAAGGTGCTGCCTTTTTTGGCACAGAACCAGCTCAACTGGTTTAAGGCCGATTCGGGGATGGGCAGGTACCAAAGTGCTATTAAGCATTACCAGCGCTACAAAACGCTTACCGATTCGGTTTACCTGGTTAACAATAACAAGCACACCTCCTTTTTGCAAATTGAGTTTGATACGGATAAGAAGAATAAAGACCTGCAACTGCAGGCTAAGGATATACAACTGCTTAAAAACAATGAGCAGTTGCAGCGCAGCCGGTTTTTAGCGGCACAGGCCGATCGTAATTTGCTTATTGGAGGCTCGGTAATGTTGTTGCTTTCGCTGGGGGTTGGTTATAATCGTTATCGGTTAAAGCAGCGCAGCAATGTACGGTTACATGCTCAGCAAAACGAAATTAACAAGCAAAACCAATCATTGCAGTTGTTGAACAGCAAACAGGAAAAATTACTTAATGAAAAAGAATGGTTGCTCAAAGAGGTACATCACAGGGTTAAAAATAACCTGCAAATTGTGATGAGCCTGTTAAGCACGCAATCGGCATACCTGGAAAACAACGCGGCCATCGAAGCCATCACTGAAAGTCAAAACCGGGTGCAGGCCATAGCGCTTATACACCATAAATTGTATAGTGCTGATAATGTGGCCAGCATTTATATGCCATCATACGTAACCGATCTGATCCGCAACCTCACCGATTGTTTTGACTCGGTTACCCGTCGTATCAGGTTTGAGCAGGTGGTTGAACCCATTTATCTCGATCTAACCCAGGCTGTTCCGTTCGGCCTGATACTTAATGAGGCCATAACCAACGCTATCAAGTACGCGTTTAGCAGTGAAGGCGGGCAGATCGTCGTCGCGTTGAACCGCGTAGGCGAAGACGGAGTGATACTAACCATTGCCGACAACGGAAAAGGGCTGCCGGCAGGCTTTGATCTTAAAACAGTAACCTCATTAGGCATGGAAATGATGAAGGCCTTAAGTAAACAACTGGGTGGCACTTTTAAAGTTCAAAATAAGTCGGGTGTTACTATCAGTGTTGAATTTAAAATTGAGAAAGTAAGGCACCATAGCGAGTTAGAAAGCAATTTCTTATAATGATCTTTATTTGCAACGTGTTGTTTCCGCGTTTTTAAATGATTCGTTGAGTAATTGCCTGAGCACAGTATTATCTACATCGGTCAGTTTAACAATATGTGTACAGCCGCCGCTTTGCTTGTGCTTGCCTAATTTTTGCAGCAACTGTTCCTTGCTCTCAAAGCCTGGAAGATAGAGTGTTAAAGAACTTTTACGGGGCGAGAAGGCTATGAGCGGAGCGTCACCTTCACGGCCGCTTTCATATTTGTAATGATAACTGCCAAAGCCTACAATGGCCGGCCCCCACATTTTTGCTTTGTGACCGCTGGCTTCTTCCATCAATTCGCTAAGTTTAAAACTGTCGGCGCGTTTGGTCTCATCCGTAATGGTGTTGATGAAATTGCTTACGCTTGCTACGGTTTCCGTGGTTTTATTGGTGTTTTTGGCCATGGCTTAAGCAGGATAAAGGTTAAAAACGGATATATAAATATATCACGAAAATTTTATTTTATCCCACAGTTTATTAGCAACAACCTGCCGGATCACCTGCTCGCGGTAATTGCGGCTGATAGGGATGCGGTGCTGCCCGATAAAAATATCATTCCCCTCAATACCATCAATTTTGCCGGTTGATACGATGTATGATTTGTGTACGCGGATAAAGAGCTTGCTATCTAAATTTTGTTCAAGGCTTTTGAGGTTAAGCAGCGTGATATATTTGCCTTTGGCAGTAAATATGGTAACGTAATTTTGCATTCCCTCCACGTACAGGATCTCATCAAAGTAAATCTTTTCGTATTTATTACCGCATTTGATAAAGAAGTTGCCTTCATCCGCGTCCGTTTTTGGTGTGCCGGGTTGGGACCAATTGTTAAGCAGGCGGTGATAATCTTTAGCCTTATTGGCCGATTTGAAAAAGCGGTCGAACGTGATGGGTTTCAGCAGGTAATCGAGCACATTGAGCTGGAAGCCTTCAAGCGCATAGCTGGGGTAGGCTGTAGTGATGATCACCATCGGCGGTTTCTGCATGATCTTTAAAAAATCAATACCGTTCATTTTCGGCATCTGGATATCCAAAAATATCAGGTCGATAGCCTGGTGGTCAAGTAGCTTGATCAGCTCGAGCGGGTTTTCGCAGGTTCCTGTCAAGTTCAGAAAATCAACCTCGCGTACATAGCTGGCTAATCCTTCGCGGGCTAAGGGCTCATCATCTATTATTACACAGTTCATCATAGTGAGGCCATTTGAAAGGCTGCGGATGATTGTTCCAGTTCGGTTAAAGTTAATTGCAGGTGTACCTCAAAGCGGTCTCCGGTATTTTGGATCTCCAGCTTATAGAGGCCGGGGTAAATCAGGTCGAGCCGGCGCTTTACGTTTTTCAGGCCGATACCCCCATAGTTCACAAGCCCGGTTCCCGGGTCGTTTGATGCGCTGTTGGCAACATAAAAATCGAGCTGATCGTTTTTCAGTCCCAATCTAATCGCAATCCAGTTAGGGTGTTCCGCGTCTTTGGATACATGCTTAAACGCGTTTTCTACAAAGGTCATCAATATAAAGGGGGCTATGCCTAAATGACCGGGCATCGGTTCATCTGCCTCAAAGGTAACATGCATATTATTGTTTTGCCGAAGCTTTTCCAGCTCGATAAAGTTTTCGAGATAGCTAAGCTCTTTTCCTAAAGAGATTTGCTGGTCGTTGCACTCGTACAACTGGTACCGCAGCAATTCGGAAAATTTGGCCAATGATGCCGATGCCATACCGGGGTTTTTATGGATCAGGAAAAATATGGAGTTGATGCTGTTGAACAGAAAATGTGGGTTAAACTGGTATTTCAGGAATTTAAGTTCGGTTTCCAGTTTCTCTTTTTCGAGCAGCTGCTGGCGGTGCTGGGTTTGCAGCCAGTTTTTGGTGAGTTTGATACTCATTCCCAAAGTCATACTGGCTACGGTAGAAGGGAAGGAGGTATTATAGAAGCTCATGAAATTGCCCGGATCAACGCCAAACATTTTTTTTACTGAGCAGCCTGCAAAAAAAGCACTTAAATAATAGCCGCCGTTAATAAGCGATGATGTGCCGATGATGGTTAGCGAAAGATAAATTACATATTGGGTAAGCCGCTCTTTTTTCATAAACCGCGGCATTAAGAAGTAAAGGTTAAAATATACTGCCAGTGCCTGGAAAACTACATAAGCCAGGATCTTGACACTATAAGCCGAAAAGAACATCGATTTAGCCGCTGCCACAGGGTTAGCCACCGCTATGGTGAACCAAAAATAATGGTATACACACCAAAATGGGATGTGGTACAGCTTGTATTTAAACAGCCAGTTTTGGTTTAATGTATCAACGGATAAACTGTTCATTTCCTTTAATTGTTGAGATGCATGTCATTCCTTTCCCTGCAGGGGGTTTCTCGCAGAGGCCCTGATGGAACGTTAACAATAAATAAGGTCATGTTGAACTTGTTTCAACACCCCATTTGCTAAGCAACCACGCTGAGCAAATCGACTACTTGTCCTGTGGGCTGCCGAAACAAGTTCGGCATGACGCCGGGAGAGCCCTGTCCCCTCAGGATCCTCTGCGAGAGACCCTGAGGGAACGTTATTTTTTTTCGACATCATATCTAAAGATACAGCAATTGCACTGATTTATATTTCGTTATTGTATCAACCTGCACAAATAATTGACCAAATGCAGGCTTTAACATATAAGCCGTAAAAAAGGCAATATAGTTTTGGTTTTAAACCGATTAACCCGCTTCTGTGTATCTCATCAATTATCTCACGTCACTCATCATTCATGTTTTTTAAAGTTTAAAGCACTGTTTTTATTTGCCGGCATAACCTCCAAAAAGGTTACACACGCCATATGAAAACTTTATGCATCAGCCTGTTACTTATTTGCCTGACACAAATAGTAAATGCCCAGGTGTCGGGCAGGGTTACCACGGCCGGCAGCCAGCCCTTGCCATATGTCACTGTATCGCTTGTCAGAACTGCAGATTCATCTTCAGTTAAAAGTATGCTTACCAATGAGCAGGGGGGCTATAATATTGCGGATGCCCCTTCCGGAAATTACCGGCTGCGGTTAAGCAGTATCGGCTATCAAACCTGGTTTTCATCACCTTTTGAAATCAGCGGGAGCAAGGATGCAAAATATCTTGCTGTTATTGTGATGAAGGAGGACACCCGGCAATTGGGCGAGGTGGTAGTGCGGGCTACCAAGCCACTGTATCAGCAGCGTAGCGATGGCTTAGTGGTAAATGTTGAGAGCAGTGTACTTACCAAAGGCAGTACGGCCCTGCAGGTGCTGGAACGTTCGCCTGGAGTAACTATCGATCACCGGGATAATGGTATTGCCCTGAACGGTAAAAGCGGGGCTACAGTAATGATCAACGGCAAGCTGGTGCGTATGCCGCTTGCCCAGGTTATGAATTTGCTTAATGGTACCAGTGCCGATAATATTGAAAAAATAGAGCTGCTGAGCACCCGCCCGCCGGATACGATGCTGAAGGCAGTGCCGGCATCATCAATATTGTAATGAAGAAAAGCAAAAAGCAGGGAACAAACGGCTCTTATTCCTTAACTGGCGGTTACGGCATGGGCGAAAAAGGCACTGCGGGCATCAACCTCAGTCATAATACTAAGAATATCAATCTGTACGGCTCCTACACGTTTCAGCATGACCGGACCTATACCGATCTTTTTATTACCGGAAGTCAGTACATGCCTTTTATCGGAGGTAATGCCGAGGTAGAATTTTATACCAAAACAAAACGGATCAGCAATAATCACAATGCCACCCTGGGTACTGATATTAAGCTTGATCCTAAAACTACCATAAGCGGTAACCTGAGCTATAACAACAGCCATTCGCCCACTTATACATACAGTAACGCGGGGTATAAGATCCTGCCCGATTCACTGCTCAGGTACATTGGGCATATTAATGGGAACGGGCACTGGGATAACCTCACCAGTTCGCTCAATATTGAACATGTGCTGAAGGAAGGGGAGAAGATAAGCGTGGAAGCCGATTATATCCATTATGGAAATAACAGTCCAAGCGAAGTTAATACTTCCTTTGTAAACAAATACGGTGAGCAGGTGTACGCCAACAACAGTGTAAGCGCGCAAAGGCAACGCGGATTTGCCAATACGGCCATCAACGTAGGCGTGTTTAAAGCCGATTATGCCAACCAGCTATCACCCTTACTAAAACTGGAAACAGGTATTAAAGGAACGCATACCGGCAGTTCAAGCTCATCAGGTATCGAAAGTTTTAACAATGGGGCCTGGGAACGCAATATGCAGACCGCCGCGAACATATACATGAAGGAAGATATTGGCGCGGCTTATCTGTCCCTTAACTGGCAGCTTGGTAAAAGCATAAGCCTTAACACAGGAGTACGTTATGAATATTCCTATACCAATATGGATAACCCACAAACCCGCAGCAATATTGTAGACCGTAAACTTGGAAAGCTGTTCCCCACAGTGCTGTTTACCAAAAAGCTGAGCAACCGGTCCGAACTGCAGCTATCCTATACCAAAAGGATCAGCCGTCCATCATATGACGACCTGGCCTCATACTTTGCATACAGCGACCCTACGGCGGTTTACACCGGCAATCCTTTTCTTAAACCAACCATCACCAATAATATAAAACTGGGCTATAACTATGGCGACTATAGCTTTTCCCTGCTTTATAGCCGAGATGATAATGCCATAGCCCGCTATCAGCTCAGCGAAAGCCCCGCGCACGATATTTTGTTCATTTCGCCACAAAATCTGCCGTATCAAAACTACTTTACCTTGCAGGCCAATGTGCCGGTTAAAGTGAGCAACTGGTGGGAAATGACCTATAGCCTGGTTGGCGGCCTAAGGCAGTTTAAGGAGGATTATACTTTACATCCATTAACCAAATCATACTTCGGATATTCCTTTAATTTTAATCAGTTGTTTAAGCTGTCCGGCAGCTTTTCGGCAGAGGTATCGGGGCAATACAATTCCCTGTCGTATAATGGCACAACAAGGGTTGATGGTTTTGGGCTGATCAATGCAGGGATCAAAAAAGAGCTGAAAAATAACGGGGGCAGCCTGCAGTTATCAGTGGCCGATGTGTTTAGTGCCGCGCAGATCCATGTGCGGTATGGCACACTTACACGTGAGGCTTTTGACATAAAGAGCAACGTACTTGTCAATACCGAAACCAGACGTTTCCCGGTAATTAAGCTTACTTATTCAAAGTCGTTTGGCAGCACAAGACCGGCCGGCCGGGGGAAACCGGAAAGCGGTTCAAAAGAGGAGAGTGAAAGGATGAGGAGTAACTAAGTCATCTGTTTTATTCCCTGGCATTCCTCGCCACCGGCTTTAACCCGAACCTGCGTCGGCCTACCGCTTATGTGTTTTCCTGTACTTTGACGGCGACATACCAATCAGCTTGGTAAATAGCCTTGAAAAATAATAAGGGTCGTCAAAGCCCAGTTCTGAGCAAATTTCCTTAATGCTCCTGTCGGTAAAGTACAGGTACTGGCAGGAGGTTTGAATCTTAAGCAGGTTAAAATAGTTAATAGGTGATGAGCCCGTTTTTTGTTTAAACAGCCGCAAATAATGTGATGCCGAAATTCCCTGCTGTTTCGCCAAATGCATCACTTCAAACTTTTGACTAATGTGTTTTTTCATATAAGCGATGGAGTTGCTCACAAAATCGTTATCATAATCAACCGGGTTGGTTTGCTTATAATACACCATCGAGGAGATAAAATTGAGCAGGTTGATGTTAACAATCTCCATTTCTTTTTCATGATAGCTGTGTTCAAGCACGGCGTAGACCTGTTCGTACAGCTTAATCCGGCTGCTGTCGTAGGGAACGGATTGTACTGCAGGCTGCCCGTTTTCGAGCGAGCGCTCATAGATCAGGTGCGAATTTAGCCCGCTGAAGTGTACCCAGTAAATGCTCCAGGGATTGATTTCCGAGCTTTTATAACGGTGTGCCACATTACGGGGGATAATGAAAAAAGTATTGGGTTTAAGGGTGTGGCCCTGGCCCTCCAAATAAACATAGCCTTCTCCATCAACACAATAAAGAAAAATATATTCGTTACTGCCTGTACGGCGTTCACGGTCATGAAAGGCCGCTTTGGGATAATAGCCGATAGCGGTAAGGTAAAAGCCTTTGATCAAAGCATTGCTGGTGATGGCTTTTTTTATGTTTGGTGGCAATACGATCATTTTTTGACCGATAAAACCTTCTTTGATCCGTTTTTTAGGTTCGGCTATCACATTCATAACGCTGCTGTATAACTGGCGATTAAAGGTATTTATTTTTTTTATCCCGGCAAGATTTTAATAGCTGCCAGTAAATGATAGTATTATCCATCACTTTTTAAAGAATATCCATTTTTTTAACACCTGTTTCATAGTAGGTTTACCAAAACCAATTAGGGCTAAAACAAGTCAGGCAAATTACCTGGCTGTTTAATGAAGCTGATAACTTATGAACAAACAATTTAAATATCTGAACGTACATGGCTGTTAACACCACAACCCGTTTATGGGGGCAGCATAACGGTCATAACGTTTATCTTTTCAAAATTGAAAACGAGAGCGGGGCCTATGTTGAACTTACCAATTACGGCGCGGCCATTGTATCAGTTGTGGTGCCCGACAGGCTGCAGCACTTTGAAAACGTGGTGGTTGGTTTTCCTGAGCTGAACGGGTATTTAACCGATAGCTGCTACATCGGCTCAACCATAGGCCGGTACGCCAACCGTATCAGCAGGGTAAAATTTCAGATCGAAGGCGAAACTTTTCACCTGGATGCCAATGAAGGTAAAAATTCCAACCATGCCGGTAAAAGCGGTTTTAACTATAGGGTGTTTACTGCCGAAGCTTTTGATAATGGTGTAGTGATGACCCTGACCAGTCCTGATGGCGATGGAGGTTATCCCGGTAAGTTGGAGCTTATGGTTATCTATACCTGGAACGATGATAATGAGCTGCTGATCAATTATAAAGCTACTACCGACAAAGCTACGATAGCAAATTTTACCAATCACGCTTACTTTAATTTATCGGCATTTAAAAGTAAGATCTATAACCACAAACTTACCCTGCTATCGGATAGTATTGTGGATTTACACGAAGACTATACGCCGAGCGGGGCAATTATACCAGCAGGGCAAAAGGCTTTCAATAATAACAAGCTGGGCGATAAATTTAATATAGATGAAAACCATGTTGAGGGCCTTAACCTGTTTTACATTATCAACAGGGGAGCCGGGAAGAACGGCTTAACTTATGCCGCTCTTTTAACCGACGAAGCATCGGGCCGTGCCCTTAAAGTTTATACGGATTATCCCGGCGTGTTCCTTTATACCGGTGATTATTTAAGCAGCACCGAACCTATACATACAGGTAAACCTGCAAAACCTTTTGACGCGCTGTGCCTGGAGTGTCAGCATTATCCGGATAGTATCAATCATCCTGATTTTCCGCAGGCTGTACTGCGGGCAGGCGATGTATACAATCAAAGTATTTTATACAAGTTTGGCACCCTATGAAGCTGAAAGCAAAAGGCAGAAAGCCCAAAGCTTATTTAATAACCGACTTTAATTAAAGTAAATTTATACAGAGAGAAGAAACTAACCAATATCAAATGACCATCGATTTTAAAAAAGAAGTAAAATTTAACAGCGGCTATATTATAGGGATCTCCTTTATATCGGCACTGGGCGGTTACCTGTTCGGCTTTGATTTTGCCGTAATATCGGGTGCGCTGCCGTTCCTCCGCAAGGAGTTTGCGCTTGACCCTGTTTGGGAGGGCTTCCTTACCGGTTCCCTGGCGCTGGGCTGTATCGTGGGCTGTATCATAGCCGGCCGCATTGCCGAAAAATACGGCCGTAAACCCGGTCTCATGGTTGCGGCGTTTATTTTCGCGGTATCGTCACTGGGTATTGCCTTTTCAACTGGGCTCACTTATTTTATCATTCTGCGTTTTGCAGCGGGCATAGGGGTAGGGATGGCATCAATGCTTTGCCCCATGTACATTGCCGAAATTTCCCCGGCACAGGTTCGGGGGCGTAATGTAGCTATCAACCAGCTTACCGTGGTATTGGGCATCCTGATCACCAACCTGTGCAACTATTTTTTGGCCGACAGCGGCGATAATGCCTGGCGGTGGATGTTTGGTTTGGGCACGGTACCTGCCGCGGTATTTTTATTAGGGGTTATTGCCCTGCCCGAAAGCCCCCGGTGGCTGATCAAGGTTGGTCGCCGCGCCGATGCCGAAAAAGTGCTTTACAAAATAGGCTCCGAAGAGTTTGTTACTTCAACACAGCAGGCTATTGAAAAATCGCTTACCGGCGCAAAAAAGCAATCGTACCGCGCCGTATTTGAAAAAAGCGTACGCCCTGCCGTATTGATAGGTATTACGCTGGCTGTGTTTCAACAGTTTTGTGGCATCAATGTGGTGTTTAACTATACTTCAACCATTTTTGCCTCGGTGGGTTCAAGCTTAAACCAGCAGCTGTTTGAAACTGTTTCTATTGGTATTGTTAACCTGGTTTTTACCCTGCTGGCTATGTGGCAGGTTGATAAGCTCGGCCGTAAGCCATTGATGCTCATTGGTTCATTGGGCTTATCCATATTTTATATTGTATTGGCTTACCTGCTGCAAAATCACTTAGCGGCCGGGCTGGTATCCATATTTGTGTTGCTGGCCATCAGCACTTACGCGCTTTCGCTTGCGCCTGTAACCTGGGTACTTATTTCAGAGATCTTCCCTAATAAGATCCGTGGCGCTGCATCAACAGTGGCCATTGTATCGTTATGGGCTGCCTATTTTATATTGGTGTTCACCTTCCCTATACTGGCTAAGGTGCTGGGCACTTACGGGCCATTTTATATGTACGCGGTGATCTGCTTTTTAGGCTTTTTGTTTGTGCTTAAAAAAGTGAGAGAAACCAAAGGCCAAACCCTTGAAGAGTTAGAAGAAAATTTAGTAAGACATTAATAATCATAAGCCACATGAATAATTTGTATGTAAATGTTTGGGAAGAGAAGGTAGTTATCCCAACCTACGGTATAGGGAAGCCCGATAAAAACCCCATGTTTTTTGAAAAGCGCGTTTACCAGGGTAGCAGCGGCAAGGTGTACCCTAACCCGGTTATCGAAAAAATTTACGACGAAAAAGAAGATAAAGAATACGCAGGCCTTTACCTCGAAAATAAATACCTCAAAGTACTCATCCTGCCCGAGCTTGGCGGCCGTATCCAGATGGCTTATGACAAGATCAGGGACCGCCATTTCATCTATTATAACCAGGTGATTAAGCCGGCACTGGTAGGGTTAACCGGCCCCTGGATTTCGGGCGGTATTGAATTTAACTGGCCACAGCACCACCGCCCAAGTACTTTTGAGCCGGTTGATTATAAAATTGAAGAAAATGCCGATGGCAGCAAAACTGTTTGGGTTAACGAGGTTGAGCGCATGTTCCATACCAAGGGCATGGCCGGTTTTACGCTGCACCCGGATAGGGCTTACATCGAAATAAAAGCAAAACTCTATAACCGCTCGGCCCTGCCGCAAACTTTTTTATGGTGGGCAAACCCGGCGGTGAAAGTTAATGACGATTACCAGTCGGTTTTCCCGCCTGATGTGAACGCGGTGTTTGATCATGGTAAGCGTGACGTATCAACATTCCCAATTGCTACCGGTACCTATTATAAGGTTGATTATTCGCCGGGTACAGATATCTCAAGGTATAAAAACATTCCGGTGCCAACGTCGTACATGGCTATCAACTCCAATTACGATTTTGTAGGCGGTTATGAGCATGACAGTCAGGCTGGTTTGCTGCACGTAGCTAATCATCATGTATCGCCCGGAAAAAAACAGTGGACCTGGGGCCACAGCGATTTCGGCCTGGCCTGGGACAGGAACCTAACCGACGAGGATGGCCCGTACATTGAGCTCATGACAGGTATGTTTACCGATAACCAACCCGATTTTACCTGGCTGATGCCGCACGAGGAAAAGCATTTTACGCAATACTTTATGCCATACCGCGAGCTTGGCGTAGTAAAAAATGCTACCAAAGATATCCTGCTGGCACTTGATTATAAAGAGGGCAAACTACTATTGAAAGTTTACGTAACCGGCGAACAAAACAACCTGAACATCAAACTGCAGCATGATGGAAAAGTATTATTGAGCGAAAAAGTTTCCATTGTACCAGAACAGGTTTATACCCGCGAGATAGCCGCTAAGGATATTAACGAGAACCTTTTGCTGCTTACTGTACACTCAGAAGCGGGCAAGGAACTCGTCAAATATGATGCGGCAAGCAATAAGTTGAGCAATATCCCTGAAGCAGCTAAACCAGCTTTATTGCCTGCCGATGTGGAAAATAACGAGCAGTTGTTTTTAACCGCGCAGCATTTGGAGCAGTACCGCCATGCTACTTATAGCCCGGTGCCTTATTATGAGGAAGCTTTACGCCGTGATCCAAAAGATATCCGCAATAATAATGCTTTAGGTTTATGGTACCTGCGCCGCGGACAGTTTGCTAAAAGCGAACCTTATTTCCGCAAGGCGGTTGAAACCATCACCCAGCGTAACCCTAATCCTTACGATAGCGAGTGTTATTACAATTTAGGTTTGGCGTTGAAATTCCTCGGCAAAAAAGAGGATGCGTACAAAGCGTTTTATAAAGCTACCTGGAGCAATGCCTGGAAAGATAGCGGCTATTTTTCGGTAGCACAGATCGACCTGGAAAACGGCGATTACGAACTGGCGCTTGATCACTCGCTGTCGTCATTAGATAGAAATGCCAATAACAGTAAAGCCTATGTTTTGCGCTCGGCGGCTTTCCGTAAGCTCGGGCGTTTTGAAGATGCTGTCGAGGTAGCTACAGCGGCAATAAAAAGGGATGCGTTTAACCTGGGCGCTCTGTTTGAGCTGGTTTATGCTTACAAAGCTTTGGGTGATGAAGAAAAAGGCACTGCCACCCTTAATGAACTCATTAAACTATCGCGCGGTTATTACCAAAATTACATTGAATACGCACTTGATTACGCCAATGCCGGCCTGTACCAGGAAGCTGCAGATTTGTTGAATTATGCGGTGAACGGTGATGCTACCAGTCCGATGGTGTATTATTACCTGGGCTACTTTGCGTACAGGTTAGGCAATAATGAACAGGCTTCTGCATGTTTTAAACAGGCCTCAGCTGCCGATTCGTACCTGTGCTTCCCCGATAGGCTGGAAGAGATCAGCATACTGAAACTGGCCGCTGAGCTTGTGCCCACCGATGCCAAAGCACCTTATTATTTAGGTAACCTGTTTTATGATAAACTGCAATATGATGATGCCATCGCGGCCTGGGAAACATCGGCAAAACTGGACGATACGTTCCCAACTGTATTCAGGAATCTGGGTATAGCCTATTATAATAAACGTAATAACCCGGCAAAAGCTTTAATTTGTTTTGAAAAAGCCTTTGCGCTGGATGGAACAGATGCCCGCGTACTGATGGAACTTGACCAGCTTTACAAAAAGCTGAACTATCCTGCAGAAGCACGACTGAATTTTGTTGAAGCTAACCTGGAGACTGCCAAACTTCGTGATGATGTTTATTTAGAGCGTGCAACGCTGTATAACTTTTTAGGCGAGCACCAAACCGCGTTTGAACAGGTGATGCAAAGAACATTCCACCCATGGGAGGGCGGCGAAGGCAAAGCTTCGGGGCAATACGTTGCCGCGCTGGTTGAAATGGCCAAGCAAAACATCCGCGATGGCAAATACAATGAAGCCATTGAACAGTTAACACAGGCACAAACCTACCCACATAATTTAGGCGAGGGTAAACTATTCGGCACACAGGAAAATGATATCTTTTACTGGCTGGGCCAGGCCCACGAAGGGCTGCAGCAAACTGAACAGGCTAAGGCTTATTTTGAGCAGGCAACCATAGGTTTGGAAGACCCGACAGCGGCTGTTTTTTATAACGATCAGCAGCCGGATAAGATCTTTTATCAGGGTTTGGCAAAAAAATGTCTGGGTGACAGTACATCGGCCGAACGAATCTTCAAAAAACTGCTTAATTATGGTATCGGGCACATGGATGATAACGTAAAAATTGATTACTTTGCCGTCTCGCTGCCAAATTTGCTCATTTTTGAAGATGATCTGCAGGTAAGGAACCGCGTGCACTGCTATTTTTTACAGGGACTGGGATACCTCGGTTTACGTGATTCTGAGCAGGCACAAAAGGCCTTTACCGAGGTTCTGAAACTGGATGCCGGGCATTTTGGGGCGAGGATACATCAAAACATGATAAACCAAATTACCGAAGCAGCCGGTTAAACCCAAAAATCACACGTGAGAACTACTCAAACAAAAACTTTACCACTGGGCCTGCTTTTCGCAGGCTCAATGCTGTTTGCCGGCAGGGCAGCAGCGCAGCAAGTAACCATTCCTGTTGAAACACAGCACAACGCTATTGTATTACAAACCGATGCCGAAAAGCACCTGAACATGGTATACCTGGGGGCAAAGCTTGCCAATACAGCCGAGTATGCAGGCATCTCAAAAATGTACAAACAAGCCGATGATTCGGGCGTACAAAACGATGCTTACACACCATCAGGTTCAGCCAGTCTTGGTGAGCCGGCTATTACAGTTACCCATGCGGATGGTAATAAATCATTAAACCTAACTTACGTAAGCCATACGGTAAGCAAGGTTGATGATGATATTTCATTACTGGTAGTAACCATGAAAGATCCTGCTTATGATTTTGAGGTGAAGCTATACTACAAAACCTATTTTAAAGAAGATGTAACCGAGCAATGGTCAGTTATTAAACATAACGAAAAGGGGATAGTAACGCTTGATAAATATGCGTCGGCCAATTTAAACCTGAAGGGCAATACTACCGGCGGTTTCTGGCTGAAGCAATACCACGGCAACTGGGCTATGGAAATGCAGCCCGAAGAAGCCCGTTTAACCCACGGTATTAAAACAATCGACAGCAAACTGGGTACCCGTGCCAACCTGTATGAGCATTCGATGTTCGCCATATCAATGGATAAACCTGCTACCGAAGATGAAGGCAAAGTATTATACGGCGCCATGGAATGGTCGGGCAATTTCAGGATTGATTTTGAACTGGATGTGGCCAATAACCTGAAAATTATTGCAGGTATTAACAATGCTGCTTCCGAGTATCATTTGAAACCAGGTGTTGAATTTACTACGCCAGCTTTCCTTTACACTTACTCCGACCACGGTAAGGGTGATGCCAGCCGTAAGCTGCAAAGCTGGGCACGCCAATACAAAATTGTTGATGGTAATGGTTCAAGGCTTACGTTGCTAAATAACTGGGAATCAACCTATTTTGATTTTAATGAGAGCAAGCTTGCAGGCTTGTTAAAAGATACAAAAAAGCTGGGTGTCGACCTGTTTTTATTGGATGATGGCTGGTTTGGTAACAGCCACCCGCGTAACGGTGATAACGCCGGCCTTGGCGACTGGCAGGAGAATAAACAAAAACTGCCTAACGGTATCAGCTCGCTCGTGAAAGAAGCGCAGGCCAACGGTGTAAAATTCGGCATCTGGATTGAACCGGAAATGGTTAATCCTGCCAGCGACCTGTACAAAGCCCATCCTGATTGGGTGATTAAACAACCCAACCGTCCTGAAAAATACTTCCGTAACCAGTTGGTGCTTGATCTGGCTAACCCTAAAGTGCAGGATTTTGTATTTGGCGTGGTTGACGGTCTGTTCACCAAAAACCCCGACCTGGCTTATATCAAATGGGATTGTAACGCGGTAATCTATAACGCGTATTCAGCATACCTGAAAAAAGATCAGTCGCACATTTATGTTGATTATGTGAATGGTTTATACAATGTATTGAAACGCGTTCGTGCCAAATATCCTAAAGTGCCTTTGATGCTTTGCTCGGGCGGCGGCGGCAGGGTTGACTATGGTGCACTGCAATACTTTACAGAGTTTTGGCCAAGCGATAACACCGATCCGCTGGAGCGTGTATTTATCCAGTGGGAGTATTCATTCTTCTACCCGGCAATCACCAGCTCAAACCACGTTACCGATTGGGGCAAACAACCCATCAAATTCCGTGTGGATGTGGCCATGATGGGTAAAATGGGTTTTGATATTGTGATCGGCAAATTAAGTGAAAGCGAGCTGAGTTTCTGTCAGTCTGCGTTGAAAAACTATGATGCTTTAAAAGATGTGATCTGGCATGGCGACCAGTACCGCTTAGCTTCGCCATGGGACAACGACGCGGCATCTATCATGTATGTAAGCGACGATAAATCAAAGGCAGTAATGTTCAACTACCTGGTGAATAACCGATACGGCTCGGGTACCAAAGTGCCCGTGCGCCTGAAAGGCCTCGACCCTAATAAAAAATACCGTGTTAAAGAAATTAACCTTTATCCGGGCGCGGGTTCGGTTTTAGGCAAAGAGGATTTAACTTTTACCGGCGATTTCCTGATGAATGTGGGTATTAACCCCGGAAACAGCGCTTATCACACCAGTGTAGTGCTGCAGTTGGAAGCGATTTGATAAAATCGATTTGATATTATAAAGAAGCCCCGGAGCATTAATTGTTCCGGGGCTTCTTTTATTTAGGGGGTTGCTCAAAGATATGTCATCCATCGCTGCAGCAAGGCTTTGCCTGGTGCCCCCTTTTTTGTTTGTCATGTTGAACTTGTTTCAACACCTCACTCGCTAAGCAATCGCGCTGAGCAAATCGGCTACTTATGCTGTGGGGTGCCGAAACAAGTTCGGCATCACGACGGGGATTTATAGCCTGTTACCGCAGCTTATCTGTCATATCAAAATGCTCAACATGTGTTGCGGCACCCAGCGGTAGTTTGCTGCAGGCGGAGTAGAAAATATAGTCCTTATCCTCAGTAATACCCGGTAGTAGTTTGTCAATAACTTTCCCGATCTGCACATTCTCGCTTTTTACTGCGTTGGTATCGGCAATGTTTACTTTGGTTGTATAATAAATTACCGGGAACCACCCGTGGCTGTTTTTTTGATTGCCTATCCGGAATACCCGTGGTTCGCCTGCAACACCATCAATTACTACCGGGAAACGGTATTGTTTTACTGTTGCCTCGGCAGCATCTTGGAACAATTTGCCTGCATCCGTATCGTGTATGTATTGCCAGTAGTCGTTAGGGGCGGTACATTGTAAAGCAAGTTCAAGTGTTAAACGGGCATCGGCAAAGTGCCGGTTATTGTATTTCTTTTTTCCCAGCTCATAAAGCTCCGGGGCTGTTTTACCGTTAATTTTGTAAGTATTTACATTTACCGAGGTTAGCTTCCAGCCGTAATCGTATTTGGCATACAGTGCGGTGATCATTTCCTGGTTTGGCTGGTTCTTATCCTTCGGCAAAAAAAGCGCCATGTACATTTCATGGGTAATGCCATTATAGATCATTTTGTAGCTGTTAATGCCTGCCGACGGATTGCCTATGGTATCTGTACTGCGGTGCTTATTTACAATGTAATATTCATCGTAAATATCATAGTCGGTAGTTTTAACAGCGTTGCCTACTAACTCTATTTGCCTTAGATTTGACTTGTCGTCCAGCATCTCCCGCGATTCCATATTGCTGATATCATCACTGTTGCCGGTGCGGAGATCATGGAGCAGTTGTTGGTTAAGTTTGTGGAAATCGTCGCGTTTACCGCCGGGAATCTGGTCGTTTCGCCATGCTCCCGGCTGTTTAATACAGCTTTGTAATGATATAGCCAGTAAAGCGAAGGGGATGAGTTTAATTGTGTTTTGGTATAGGGTTTTCATATTACCCGTAATAATATGAAAAAACACTCAATTGTACTATTGCTACCGGTTTATGAATAACAAAGGTTTTGCATAATGGGATATAGCGGCTGTTTCACTTTAAGCAGATAAAATCCGGTTTGGAAAAGTTAACATTACTGACATTTTGCTAAAGAATCCTGCCAGTTTATGTTAAATATTTATGGGTGTCATAAAAAATGGTTTCTTTTGAATTTGGCTTTTCACAACCTGTGGCTATATTGCTTTTAATTACCAAATGTGTTGCGTTCCCTTACAAGGGGAACTGAAATTTATATGGAAAACTTCAATGAGATTTTTGATCTGGAATACTTCTTTCGCTTGTCGCCCGATTGGTTATGTGTTGCCGGGTTTGATGGTTACTTTAAAAAAATTAACCCGGCTGTTTCCAAAACTTTAGGTTATACCGAAAGCGAACTGTTTGCAAGGCCTATTGATTCATTTGTTTATCCCGAAGACAGAAGTATCACCGCAAGTAAACGTGAGAGTATAAAGAAAAACAATCCGCTGTATAATTTTGAAAACAGGTATGTAACCAAAAGCGGAGAAATAGTATGGCTTTCATGGATCTCGATGCCAGTACAAAAACAGCAGCTGGTTTTTGCTATTGCCAGGAATATTACCGACAAAAAGAAACTGGAAGAATTTAGCAAAGTATCACTCGTATCGGTAAAAAATAACGAAATTGAAAGAGGGGCGGAGTTAAGTACACATAATCTAAAGCCAATCAGTGAACTTTCTATTGCCGATCAGCTTTGGCTTTATGAGCTTGAAACGCTGGTAAGAAAATATATTGGAAAAGTTGATTTAATCATTGTATTGTTAAGTAACGAAATGGGTTTAAGTGAAAGGCAACTGCACCGGCGCATAAAAAACACCACGGGTATTACGCCAAATAATTATATCCGGCGAATCCGTTTACTGATGTCGATGGAGGCAATTAATAGTGGTAAATACCGTACCGTGGCCGAAATATCCTATATAGCAGGGTTTGAAACCCCGGCTTATTTCCGGAAACTGTTTAAAGAATTTTATGGTCGTGATATAGCCGAATTTTTGCAATAGATATAAAGCCGCTCCTCTCTTATTTGACTCTTTTCATCGGGAATTGTATTGCCTTTTGCCTGCCTTTCCTTGTCCCCGATATTTCGGCCACCAACGAGTCGTTAGTGATTTGGGTATAGGTTATTTTTTGCGGGAAATCATGCTCCGGATTTTCAAAAACGAGGTGTTTGTTGTTAGATGAGGTAAGCGTAAAAGTTACCGCTTTGCCGCCATTTTGATTTTTTACCGTTGGGATATAGTAAAGCTTGCCTTTATGTTGCTCCATACGGATATGTTCGGATGATACCGTATCTGCACCAGTCAACGAATAGCTTCTGCCGATAAAGGTGCTGTCGTTAAGCTTTTTCCATGTTTCAATATCCACTGTTTTTGCCGATTGATTTTTCCAGCTGCCGATCAACCATTTAGCATGCGTGATAGGCTGTTTTTTTTGCTGGCCAAAAATGCTATGAGCAGAAGTAATGCATAATACAATAAGTAACTGCAATTTGAATTGGTGGAGCAGGGTCATGAGTGGTAAATAAGTAATTGAAGTTACAAATTGAAAGGAGGAAATCCAACGCCTGAGTGACGGGTTCGGCTAAAGCCGAAGCTTCATTTTAATTCTCCGTCACTTAAAAGTTACGGCAATGAAGTTGTAATGATATTTTATGTCTGTTTTTGATTCATTGCCGTTGGTTTTAACCAACGGGTATTTAGTGAAGCTGGCTTTAGCCTAAATTTTAAACGAGATAGTGAGTATTCATTTGTCGCAAATACACCCGTTATTTGTCGCGGGTATAACCTTGCTTTGGTATTCGTTTTCAGCATCTTTGAATAAATCAATATGAATCATGGAAAACTCAACAGCTAACAACCCCGAAGTCATTGTTATAAAAGAAACTCAAAAGGTACTTGATGTTAAATGCGCTATACTGAATGGTTCAAGCTTTGAGCAAATGATGATGAACAATGCAAGCTTTAAGGATGTTTGTATAACCGGGCTTAAAATTGAAGATGCCAACCTAAGCGATCTGGAAATAAAATATGCCCAACTTGGAGGAGCTTACATCCACGATATCGGCATGCCGCCCGAAGGGCACCCGGCTTATGATCCTGCTGCCAAACAACGCCCTCTTAAATTTGAAAGCTGCGACCTGCAGGGCAGCACAATAACTGATTGCAACTTAAGCGGCGTCAATATTGCCGACTGTAATTTAAGCGGTATGAAAATTAACGGTATCGATGTAGATGAACTGCTGAAGGCGTATCAGAAGCAGGGGGAATAGTGAATGTGTATGGCGCATGCATCAGGGTGCTCTGCGAGTTTAAAATTGCTTGTGGTTTGAAAAGTCGTCGTGTTTTGCCCCTCTGGGGCAAGGATATTTTATAACTGAACAAGCTACAAACCTTTTGCACCTCTGGTGCACCTGTCCTTGGGCAATTAATACATGTTTATTAAATTGTAAAGATCCTCCGGAGGGGAAAAAGGTTTGTAGAAATAAGGTCACACCCCTTACCCGAACCCGGGAGGGGTTCACCGCGTGCTATTGAACAGCGAGCCTGCATAGCGTATAAATCAGGATCTCTCGCAGAGGATCCTGATGGGACGTTTTTTGGGTTATCACATTATTAGCTTTCGGCTTTCGGCATTTAGCTTTCAATTATTTAGCACTTACCCACACATTATCCTTTTTATTGCTGTCGGGATCATAGGTAGTACCAAGTACAATCTTTTTAACCGCTTTTTTTGCAGTGAAATTAACTGTGGTTGTTTTGTTACCGGTACACCAAACAGCAATACTTTTGTGTATCAGTTCGGTAGTGCCATCGGTATAACTAATGGTTAGGTTAACGGGGATGGGCTTACTGCCAACTTTAGTAATTGTGGCAGCATATTTTAACCCGGCGTTAGTCACTTTGCTGATGGCCAGATCCGTTACGCCATTATCAAAAAACCAGGCTTTCCAAAACCAGTTAAGGTTTACGCCCGAACCGGTGTTCATACAATTAAAAAAATCGTAAGGCATAGGGTGTTTGCCATGCCATTGTGTAATATAGTAATGCAGGGCTTTGGTAAACAGTTCATCGCCAAGCATATCTTTTACATATAAATAGCCCAGGCCTGGTTTGGGATAGCTGTCGGTAAAACCGGCAGGGCCTGTGAGCATTGGTGTAAGTGTCATTACCGGCACATCAACCTCGTGGCCGGCGCTTTGTTCAACAGCGGCAACACCATATGGATCCACTATGGAGGGATCAATCTCCGGACTTACCAGCCATTCGCCGATGGTTGCCCAGCCTTCGTCCATCCAGCCGTATTTGGTTTCGTTAATGCCCATGTAAAACGGAAACATGGTATGAAAGATCTCATGATCGGTAAGCTCAATGGCATCGGCCTTATCTTCCAGCGGATTATCATTCACCATCATCGGGTACTCCATTTGGTCTAAACCATCAAAAACGGTTTCATGCTGGTATGGATACGGCCATTTCGGGAATTTGTAGCTCATCACTTCCACCGTTTTACGGGCGTAATCAACTACTGCATAATAGTCTTTATGCTTTTCGTTAAACACCGCATCAACGCGGGTACGCCTGCCGGTTTTCGGATCAACCACCAGGCTCGATGCTTTCCATAAATAATGGTTGCTGGCAGCAAAAACAAAATCGGTAACGCTATCAGCCTCAAACTTCCAGGTGTTAGTTGGATTGTTTTTGGTGATGTTGCCCGCTTTGATATCATCTTCGGTAATTATATCCGTTACCTTATCACTTACGCCGGCATTGGCGATGCGTTTAATGATCCTGCTGTCGTAAACGTCGTCGGCGTTTTTTAGATCGCCTGTCGCCCAAACTTTATAGTCGCCGGGTATGGTGATCTCCGCGCTGAAATGGCAAAAATCGTTATAAAATTCCTGTGAGCCAACGTATGGATAATCGTTCCATCCATCAATATCGTCATAAACTGCTACGCGCGGGAAGAAATAGGCAATGAAGAATGCACCGGTATCAACTTGACCAGTACGGATATGTGAGCCCTTGTTTAATGTATAAGCATAGCTGATATCAAAATGTACTTTTTGCTTTGGAGCAATAGGGGGAACACGCTGCGTCATGTTTGTGCCGTTGATGCGGCGGGTTTTAGCGCTGTCGGGTGTTTTATTATCTATGCTAAGGCTTTTGATCTGTACCCCATCGGTCAAGTCAGCGGCCGAAACCTGCATTTGGCGTACCGAGCCTTTTTTATATAAGTTAGGGTAAAGTTTAAATTGTACCCGCTTTAACGTATCGGGGCTGTTGTTAACATAATCAATACCAACCGTACCACTTAACAGGCGGGTTTTAGGGTCGAAATTTACTTTTATCTTATAGTCGGCCGTGTTTTGCCAGTAATTTTTGCCGGGTGCCCCGGTTGTTGTGCGTGTTCCTTTGGTGTATGTTTTTTGCAGGTTTACAGCTATGGGTAAGCTTTGCTGGGCTAATGCTGCAGTACTGCTAAATAATAAAACAAAAGGCAATAATTTTTTAATACTGATCATTTATGCGGATATATATAAGTTATATTTGATGTAAATATAATAAACCGTTACAGAACCCGGTAAGCGATAATTTTGTATCGCCGGTATGTTACAGGGCAAATCAACTCACGGTTTTGAGTAGTTTATCCATTTATATAAATAGCATCCATGACTGCCGAAAAAATGATCATTGTAACCGGTAAGCAATACCTTGAGCTTAAACAAAGTTTAGAAAGCGGCGAGGGGCTTACCTATAATATAGGTACTGATAAGCATCCCGAAATGGTTAAGATCACCAACATTTATATGGACACTGATCCTGACTTTACCCGCAACCCGCGCCAGTTTGCCCGGATGCATGAAGACCTGAACGTGCAGGTGAAACTGGAGTATGTAGCAGAGTAGATAAAAAATCGAACAAACCAGGGATGGGTTTTGTGTGTCAGGAGGTGAGGGGAAATCTTCTACGCCCGGCTTTTACAGGTTTAGTTGTAAAGCCCGATGTAGAAGATTTCTGTTTCGCGCCATTACTCACAACCTGCGCTGCTCTGTTGAAATGACATTTTTTTAATAAAAAGATGTCTATTTTTAGGCCATGCATCATCCTGAAGATAATCCCTGGAAAATAACATCTCAAAAAGACATTTACGATAACCCCTGGATCAACGTTACCGAATACCAGGTGATTAACCCAGCCGGTAATCCCGGTATTTATGGCAAAGTACGCTATAAAAACCTGGCCATAGGTGTTTTACCTTTAGATGAAGAATTAAATACCTACCTCGTGGGCCAATACCGTTTCCCGTTAAACCAGTACAGCTGGGAAATGCCCGAAGGCGGCGGCCCTGAGGGGACGGATCCGCTTGAGTCGGCCAAACGTGAGTTACTGGAAGAAACCGGTTTGAAAGCTTCACGGTGGACAGAGATCCAGCGCTTGCACCTCAGTAATTCGGTAAGCGATGAACTCAGTATATTGTACCTGGCCCGCGGTCTTGAGCAGTTTGAAGCCGAGCCTGAAGAAACCGAGCAGTTGATTATCAAAAAAGTGCCTTTTGCTGAAATGTACCGCATGGTTTGTAATGGCGAAATTACCGATGCCATGACTGTAGCCGCAGTGCTTAAAGTACAGTTGTTACTAACAGAAAACCGTTTGTAAGTTACCGCTTTGCCGAAAAAAATATAACTTCGCCTACTGATGAAAAAGTTATTAGGATATATCCTGTCGCCTATTGCTATAATTGCCTTTTTTTTAGCCCTGGTTATTTTTCAGCCCATCCAGTGGATCTGCTTTCGTTTTTTTGGCTATGCCGCGCACAAACGTTCGGTTGATATCCTGAACTTATGCCTGTTTCGCACTTTTTATATCATTGGCGATACGGTAACTTTCATCAATAAACAAAATTTGCCGATGGGCAGGCCAATTATATTTGTGGCCAATCATCAAAGCCTGCTCGATATCCCCCCGCTTATTTATTACCTGCGTAAGTATCACGCCAAGTTTGTTTCTAAAATAGAGCTTACCAAAGGGATCCCTTCTATCAGTTATAATCTGAAACACGGCGGTGGTGCTAATATCGACAGGAAAGACTCCCGTCAGTCCATGACCGAAATGACAAGTTTAGGTGAGCGGATGAAAGCCAATAACTGGTCGGCAGTGATCTTTCCGGAAGGCACCCGCTCCAAAGATGGCGTAGTACGGTCTTTTCAGCCGGGAGGTGTTGCCATGCTGCTAAAAAAATGCCCTGAGGCATTGCTGGTGCCTATCGCCATAAAAAATAGCTGGAAAGTTGTACAATATGGCTTTTATCCGCTTAATACTTTTATATCCATGACCTGGACGGTACTTGAACCCATTGAGCCCGGTAAAACCCCGATTGGCGACCTGGTATTGGAAGCCGAGAACAGGATCAAGGCTGCGCTGTCCTGATTTCGGAATTCAGAGTTTCGATTTCGGGTTTTTTATTTTTTGCCTCGCGCGGATAAAAAGCGTGGGAATGTGCGATTCCCCTCTTGAGAGGGGCGGAGGGGCGTATTTCTACTTTTTTAACAAGCTTCCGTCCCATCTGGGTCTCTCGCAGAGGACCCTGATGATCTACGCCATGCCAGCTGCTATGTTTAAAGTAGCCTCACCGGTCTCACATGGTTTATGTCTGTCCAAAAATCCCGATAATCTATTATGGTTAAAAATTCATGAGGCTTTGCAGAATGATAAAAGGCTGCACTGCTATGTGGGTATTTAATAAAATCATCGCATAATAACCATTTTCCGGATACCGGATTATGATGAATATAATCTATTTTTTGATAGAGAAAGGCCGTAGAGTATATGGGCTTGGCATCAAATGACAGTTCAAAAACTTTATGCTTTTGTCCTTTGTTTTTTTCTTTTTCGGTACATGCCGCCGAAAGTTGATTAAGAAGGTCGATTTTGCCTGATGCTGTTAGCTTTTTTACAAGTTCATAAGCCATAAATCTTTTGCCATTACTAATTATCTTGTTAATCCCTACTTCTGTATCGGGCATTTTAATAATCAGATGAACATGATTAGGCATCAATACAAAAGCATGAGTTTGCACCTTGTAATTCTCTGCTATAAATCGAAGCCAATCATATAGCATTTTATACGATTTTGTGATTTCGAATAAAGGAATCCAATTATAACAGGTAAAAGTTATAAACCAGGTCTCGCCGGGATCATTGTGTAAAGTTCGGGTAGCCATAGTTAAATATAAAGATATTTATGAATCTAAAGATGATTGCCAACCTCAGGGTCCTCTGCGAGAGACCCTGAGGGGACGAAAAATGTGTTAAGCTTTCAGCTTAACTATACCATCAATTTACTTTTCCGCTTCCGCAAGCAGAATGCTTGCCTTGTTTTGGGACGAAGTTACGCTGTCGCTAAACTTCGACCAGTAAAAGACCCTGTGGGGACGGAACTTCGGCCAGCAAAAAATATTCCCCCAAATCCGAAATCCCAAATCCGATATTGGAAATACAACCAACCTGTTAATAATCAGCTAAATGTTAACAAATAAATCACATGTTATTTACGTTAATATGAAACGTTATCGCTTATTTTTATAGACCCATAAAAGAGGTCGCCTAAAATTTACCTAAAATAATTTTTATGACCTGGAGAAAATTCAGCGGCGAAGTAATCCAATCGCCCATTATGGAAGAGGTTGAAAAGGCAATTGAACGCGAAGCCCTCCTCGGTAACAAGCTAAAAGTATGCATCGGCACCGATTCACAAGTTAAAGGATCCATAACGGATTTTGCGACGGTGATCGTGTTTCTGCGCGAAAAACGCGGCGCTTTTATGTTCATACACCAGGAACGCACTTCGCAAAAAATGAGCATTAAAGAAAGGATGCTGAGCGAAGTGCAAAAGTCTATCGACATTGCTTACAAGCTTTGTGATTTGCTCGACCTGTATGATGTGGAGCTTGAGGTACATGCCGACATAAACACCAACCCGATGTTTAAAAGTAACGCGGCCCTGCACGAGGCTATGGGTTACATCCTGAGCATGGGTTTTGTGTTTAAGGCCAAGCCCGAGGCTTTTGCAAGCTCATACTGCGCCAATAAAATAGTGCAGTAAATTTGCCGAAACCCAAAGCGTGTATCTATATTTGATATTAAAACATATCAGATATACCTATGTCGCCACTTATTGAAATCAACGACCCGGCTTTAGCCGCACAGGATACTATTCTTATTGATGCCCGCGGAGGGCAGGACTCTTACCAGCGTTACCTGGCAGGCCATTTAAACCACGCCATCTACGCCGACCTTGATCAGCACCTTACCACTAAACCCGATGACCCGGCCTTTGGCGGCAGGCATCCGTTGCCTAATATACAGGAGTTTGCTGTATTGCTGGGCAACTGGGGCATCACACCTAAGAGCCACGTAGTGGTTTATGACGACAAGTCGGGAGCGTTTAGCGCATCGCGTTTGTGGTGGATGCTGCGGGCAATTGGTCATGAAAACGTACAGGTCGTAAATGGCGGCTTACAGGCTGCTAAAGATGCAGGTATAGCATTGAGCACTGAAGTTTATGCCCCGGTTGCCGTTGATCCGTACCCGGTGACACACGAATATGCAAATACTGTTGAGATAGCGGAGGCTGGAGAAGCTGCACAGGATCCCTCACGACTGGTAATTGACGTACGCGAAACACCACGCTACCTGGGCCAGACAGAACCTTTGGATTTGATAGCCGGCCATATCCCCGGTGCTTTAAATCTGCCTTATATCAACAACCTCGGTGCCGACGGAAAGTATTTACCCGCCGATGAGTTGCGTAAGGCCTACGATGCCGCAATTGGCGATGTAGCGCACAGCGAAGTGATAGTTCACTGCGGATCGGGTGTTACAGCCTGCCATACTCTGCTGGGCATGGATTACGCGGGCATCAGCGGCCCAAAGCTTTACGTGGGCTCATGGAGCGAATGGTCAAGAAGGGATTTGCCGATAGGGAAGGAAGAAAGGTAAATTAAAATAAAATGCGATTGCTGTTAGGAATGACGCGATCGCACAGAACATAGCAGCTTTAAATCAAAACTCAACTTATAACTATTTTTTATCCCATAGTGAGAACATACGTTTTAAAAAAAGAACAATCCATTCCGATCAGCCTTGATCAAGCCTGGGATTTTTTTTCGTCGCCATTAAATTTAGCCAAAATCACACCCAGTGATATGAACTTCGTAGTAACATCTGATTATACCGCCGAGACGAAAATGTACCCCGGAATGATCATTACTTATAAGATCTCGCCGTTATTAGGTATTAAAATGGACTGGATGACAGAGATCACGCATGTTGATGAAAAAAAATATTTTGTTGATGAACAGCGTTTTGGCCCTTATGCATTATGGCATCATCAGCATCATTTTAAAGCAATAGATGGCGGTGTACACATGACTGATCTTTTACATTATGCTATTCCTTTTGGCGCAATAGGAAGATTTGCAAACACTGTTTTTGTTAAAGGGAAGGTGGAGCAGATATTTGATTATCGTACCAAGGTGATTGAGGAGATGTTTGGGAAATTATAAGTAACTGCCGCGGGTTTAGCGCAACGTAACCCGTGGTATAGCATGGTGTAAGCTTTCAGCTTACCACTCTCCGGCTGAAAGCCGGAATCATGGTAACCACGGGCTGAAAGCCCGCGGTAGATTTATAATTTAATCCTCAATTAATCCCCAACCAACACAGCTTCCTCTTCAGCAATCTCAACCTTTTGCCTGCTGAGTGTTAACGCAAAGAATGCACCGGTTGTAGCCATGATCACGCCAACAATTTCGGGCGAGGTAAATCCCAGTCCCCAGGCTATGGGTAAGCCGCCAAGGAAAGCTCCTAATGCATTACCGATATTAAAAGCAGCTTGTGTAGCAGCTGCGCCAAGCATTTCGGCGCCTTTGGCGGTATTGATCATTAGTGTTTGTATCGGTGAACCAACTGCCATTGAAAGACCACCTGTTATGAATGTCATAACGAGCGACAGGATTTGATTTTGCGAAACAAAGAAGATTACAACCAGCGATATGGCCATAGTGATCATCAGTATTAAGCAGGCTTTTACGGGGGAAGCTTTATCCGCCAGTTTACCGCCAACGAAATTCCCTACAACCATCCCAAGGCCTGCCAAAATCAAAACATAAGGCACGCTACTTGCCGAAAATTTGGAAACTTCGGTCATGAGCGGGGCTATGTAGCTTATCCATGCAAAAAGACCACCGGTACCAATAGCAGTAAGACCGATGATAAGCCATGCCTGTTTTTTTCTGAAAAATGAAAGCTCCGAGCGGATGTTTCCAGCATTATTTGGAGCCAGCTGTGGCAACCAAAGTTGGATAAATGTTAACGTTAATAAGCCTATCGCTGCAATCATCCCAAAAGTATAACGCCATGAATAATGGTGACCAATATAAGTGCCCAGCGGAACGGTGAGCAGATTGGCGATGGTAAGCCCGGCAAACATAATGGATATGGCCTGGGCTTGTTTTCCTTTTTCGGCAAGGCGGGTGGCCACTACCGAGCCCACACCAAAAAACGCCCCGTGGGGCAATCCGGCCAATAGCCTCGAAAACAGCAAAACGTAATGATTAGGGGCAAATGCCGAACATGCGTTGAATACCGTAAAAATGATCATCAATACTGTTAAAATCTTTTTAGGCGGATAACTGCTGGTAAAGGCAACCAGTAGCGGTGCTCCGATGACTACGCCTAATGCATAGGCCGAAATAAGGTGTCCTGCAACCGGAATGCTGGTGTGAAAATCATTGGCAATATCTGGCAGCATCCCCATCATTACAAATTCGGTAGTGCCTATGCCGAGGCCGCCTAAAGTTAACGGTAGTAAACTCTTTTTCACGTTGTTGTTTTGTATTAAATGATATTGATGCCTATTCCCCTGTATGCCGAAAGCTCTTCATTGTCGGGAGATACATCGGTAATGATGGTATCCAGTTCTGTTACCGGGCCTATATAATAAGAATCGGCTTTATTTATTTTTTCTAAGGTGGATAAGGCGATAGTTTCTTTCGATACTTCTATCATGGTTTTCTTGATCTCGGCCTCTTCATAATCCCTGGTGGTGATGCCGATGGCAGGGTGCACACTGCAAATCCCGAAAATGCAAAGATCGGCCCGGATATTCCTGAAGGCGTTGATGGTTTCGTGACCGATAGTGGTAAAGGATGATTTGTACAAACGACCACCGGCAAATATTACTTCAACCGTTGGATGGTCTTCAAGTGCACTTGCAACCGGAAAGCTGTTGGTAACTACGGTGATCCTCAAGTCAGCCGGCAGGCTTTCTGCCACAGCTAAGGTTGATGTACCGCCGTCAAAAAGTACAACCTGTCCGTCTTTTAAAAAGCTCAACACTTTTGATGCGATGACTTTCTTAGAGGCAATGTCATGCTTTTCCCTCGCGCGGTAATGGTGCGGAATGGGAGAGTGGGCGACCGCGCCGCCCCTTACTGCTGTTAATAACTTCTGATCGGCCAATACTTTAATGTCGCGGCGTACAGTATCTTCCGAAACATTGAGTTTTTCGCTCAGTTCGGCAAGCATAACTTTGTTATCTTTTGATACGTGATCTAAAATGATCTGGAGTCTTTCTTCTCTTACCATGTTTGCAATATAATGCAAAGTTATAATTTATTTGCAAAATATTGCAATAATTTTTTATTTTGCTGCATGAAATTGCAAACAAGAAAAACTATCGCCATCGATATGGATGGCGTTATGGCCGATGTCGAGCCGCAGCTGATCAAATATTATGAACGGTTGTACGGCATCACTACAACCCTTGAGGCTATTGATGGCTTATCACATGCCGAGGCTTTCCCATTGGATGCTACAACGAAGGCTTCGTTGAATTTACCCGGATTTTTCCGCACACTGCCCGTTATGCCGGGCGCTATTGAGGCAATTAAAAAGCTGATGGAAGATTACGAGATATACATCGTATCGGCCGCTACGGAATTTCCGCTGTCGTTATTCGAAAAGTTGGAATGGCTTCAGGAGCATTTTCCGTTTATCAGCTGGCGTAATATTGTGCTGTGCGGCGATAAAAGTATCATCCATACCGATTACATGATAGATGACCATTGTAAAAACCTCGACTATTGCAGTGGCAAAGCCATCATGTTTAATGCGCACCACAATAAGCACGAACACCAGCATGTGCGGGTTTACAATTGGGATGAAATATTGAACCTGTTTGAAATGGAAAAAACTTCTGCAGATTTAGCATAGCAGAATCTAAAGAAGTTTTTTGATAACGATACTATTGCTTTAAGCTTTATGCCTTCCGCTTTTAGCTTTTTATAAGGCTATTTCGTATCTATCCGGTAATTAAGTGATGCCGAAAAGCTGGTGCCCGCGCCGGTATTTCGCCCGGTAACAAAGGTGCCGCCGGTTAAAAACAGCGACAGGCTTTTGGCAAATGCATGCCCGTAGCTTAGCGATACCTGGTTAAACGCAAAGTTTTTACTGGCGCTTGGGTTTACGTTAAAATCTTTATTGATACTGGTGGCATAAAAGCCGCCTACACTTAGGGAAATCTGCTCGCGGAATTTTTTATCAAGCGTTAAGCCGTATGTGGCATTGTACCTGTCCTGGAATACACTTTCGTAACCAAAGTATTCGCGTACACCGTTTTCAAGGATAAAGAATGAGTTTTTCCCGAATAAATGCCCGCTACCGGCAAAGGCCAGTTTAAGTTCGGCTCCTTTTTGGTTATAGCCCAGCGCGGTGTTGGTATACATAGGTACAATAGCTGTACCCTGCAGGCTGAAATAATATTTATAGTTGATATTGGCCAGGTAATACCTGATACCCACTTCCAGATCCTGGAAGCCTGAGCTTCTGCTGGTGCCCAGATCTGTACTAAAGGTGTTCATCACATACGGTGCCAGCACCGACAGGGTAAACCTGCGATTTAAACCAACCTCCGAATATAAAGAATAGCTCCATGAACTGAACTTGCCGTTATTGGCAAAGGCCCCTTTATGGCTGTCGGCATCCCAGGCTTTATTGGCAAAAAAGTAAGTTGCCGAGGGCGACAGCGAGATCCTGCCCGGCCTTACCGGGAAACCTCCGGCATAACTTTTACCCGTGGCTAAGGCAAATATTACTATCCCCGCAAGTAAATATTTTGATAAAGTATTTTTCAAGGTCATGTGTGTAGATTTTAGTCGTTTTAAAATAAACCAAAGGTGTCGCGCATCCAACGGCCTTCATAATCCTTATATACCTGGCTTACCTCGTGCCCAAGGTTTTTAAATACCATTAAGTGCTTATCGCCATGCATTGAATTGAACACCGCGTAACCATTGCCTGGTGGTACATATGGGTCCAAAAGGCCTAAACCCAAAATGGTTGGGCATTTTATGGTTGTTGCAAAGTTTTTGGTATCGTAATAATCAAGGTTGTTCAACACCTGGTCAAACGTTACACCGGGTTTGCTTAAAGTATATTTTTTAATATCGTTGATAGGCCACTCTACAGCGCCAACCAAATTGCGGATATCGCTCATGATGGGGTTTTGTGCAGAGCAAAGGGTAACGCGGTGGTCAAGCCCAGCAAGGGCAATGGATAAATATCCGCCCATACTGCCGCCGGTTGCCATGATCTGGTCATGCCTTAAATTGGGCTGCGCGTAAATGAAATCAACAGCGCGTACGCAATCCATAATTACACCGCGCATTACGTATTTGTTTTTATCCTCAATATGGTAGGAGATAAAGGCATCGCGGTCGGTGTGGATCACATCGCGACTGGTGCCTTGTCCGCGAGTGTTCAGGGTAATGATCACCAGGTCGGGGTCGAGGCCTACTATGGGGTATAGCTTTACCTGGTAGCCGGGTAAGCCAAGCAATACCGAAAACTTCTTGTTTTTATTTTTGCTGATGGGTACCGTCATGTAACCGCGGATGGTAAGGTTATCCAGCGATTTCATTTCTATTTCGTAAACCTTGCGGTTTTCGGTGTTCATGGATGGTACTTCGGTGATTTTGTAATTGGGTTTCACTTTGGCCAGCTCATCTTTGGCGGTTTGCCAAAACTGGTCAAAATCGGCCGGCCTGGCATATTGCGACCGGATTTCCTCCGGCCTGATCCCAAAAGCGCGACGGGTGGTATCGTCATAATCGCTCACATTGATCATCATGTTAACCTTGTAAAAACCTGTTTTTAGGTTGGGTACCTCAAAATCATATTTGGAAGTGCTTTTTTTGCCCAGGTTTACCGGCTTTGACAGGGTTTTAACAATTTGTCCATTTTCGGTAGTGATATTGTATGATATGCTGCCTTCCTGGTTAGTATCATAAGTGTTTTTAATTTCAAAGCTGAACGAGGCTGTTGAACTGAATATACCATCCTTATTATTGATAGTTAATACCGTTGATACTTCATCATCACCACCGCTTTTGTCGGTATTCTCCGCCGGGTCTTTTTCGGTTTCCTGTGCCAAGGCCGGCAGGGCGGCGCACCAGGTCAGTAAAGCGAAAGCAATAATCAGTAATTTGTTGGCGTTTTTTAGCATGTTGTAATTAGGCTTTGATCTTAGCTGATTCATTTTCGGGATTGCGTGCTTTGTTTTTAATCAGGAAATCAGACTTACGGATATAATGATTAAGCGGTTCTTCAATTAATTTAAACAACGTTATGGAAACGACATTTAAAACGATAAAGGCGTAAAAAAGGTTTAAACTATCATACTCAAAAGGCGAATGCCAGTCGACACCCCATTTATCATAAAGCTCAAAAACATAATCGTTAAGATTGTTCATGCCCTGATGGATAAAATTGTATATAAAGCCTAAGTGGATCAGGTAAAATATGTAGGAGCTTTTGCCCAGCAGTTCAATAAAGGGGTGTGCTAAAAACTTTTTAAGGAGGGTAGTTTCGGTGAGCAGACCATAAAAGAAAATGGCAATCGAGGTAGCCAGCAGATAGTTATTGGTTACAATGCCCCAGGGATTATGCAAACCGGCCTCATATCCTTTCGGGATAGTTAACGCAGACATGATCCACACGCAAAAAAAGATCAGGAAAAAGCCCAGGTAAGTGAACTTCTTTTTGCTTGTGCCATCCAGTTTTTGTTTGCGTACTATAAGCGCCAGCTGAATGCCCGCATAAAACTCAAAACATCGGCCTAAAAAGGTGTACAGCATCATGAAAGTAAAGTTGCCGAAGAAACCGAACCAGTTTACATGACTAAAGATGAGCACAAGCAAAGCCCCTAAACCGGTAACCGCGATAGGCTGGATATAAAACTTTTTGTATTTAGTGGCGATAAGGAAAATAAATGGCGCCGAAAAGTAAAAACATTCTTCAACCGTGAGCGACCAGCCCTGTGCAATGCCCGTAAACTTAAACTGGTCAAAAAAGCCGCGCACAAAAATGATGTTCATGAAAAACATAACCACAGGGTTTTGTCCTGCCGTTACTGTTTGGTTTTGGGTAAAATGATAAGCTATGAACGCGCCAATGGTAAGCAAGGCATACATGGGATAGATGCGCGCCACCCGGTTTTTAAGGTATTGCAGAAACCAGGCTTTTGTTAATTTAAAACTATCAAAATAACGAAATGCGATCAAAAAGCCCGAAAGCACAAAGAAAATGGTAACCCCGATATGGAACTCGTTAAAGAAACGTTGCACAGAGTGGGGAAATTTCTCATCAAACACATAGGCAAAATGCGAGATGAAAACCAGGTAAGCCGCCATGGCCCTTACACCGGTTAATGCCGGGATATAATTGGATTGTGCTCTTTGTGACAAAATAGACGTATTTAACTTTCAGATCAATTTAATTATACGTAAATGTTTGCAAAAGGGATACCAATGTTTAGGAAGTAACAGCCAACAAGTGGTGATATTTTAAGTTGCAGTGGCAGTTTTTAGTTGTAGGGAGAAGAGTATTGATTTGCTTATTCGTTAACCCTGAACCGGGATTTGGGGAGATTTGCCGGATTAGTAGATTTTTATTATTATAATTTCCTTTCCCTCGATCTGTGTCCTCACAGGTCGTGTTGGCAGAAAGGAAGGGGCATCGAGCAGGTATTAAAAAATCCTCACAATCCTAAAATCCTATAAATCAAGGTTCAGGCCACTTCCCTGCACCACGCCCTTGCTCAAAATCCTTTGATCAATATAATACTGGATTTCTGATTTTTTCAATCCCCAGTTGGGAGCGATGAGCAGTTCGCGGTCGCTGAGACCGAAGAGGCGCTGGATCACGATATCAGGGCGAACGAGGGGGAGTAACTCGCACAGAAAATCGGCATATTCATCAATACCGAACAGGTGGAACGGTTCGCGTTTGTATTTTACGCCCATTACCGAGCCTTCAACAATATGCAGGTGGTGGAATTTTACAAACTTGATCTGTTTAAAGCGGTTGATCTCGTCGGCATATTTCAGCATCATTTCTTTAGTTTCCCAGGGGAAACCGAAAATCGTATGTACGCAAATATCCAGTTTTGAATTTTCGACCAGGCTCAGGGCTTTCACCAGCTCTTCATGGCTGCAGCCGCGGTTAATCTGATTTAGGGTATCATTGTAGATACTTTCCATACCCATTTCCAGGTCCACATCGAAACGATCGGTATAGCTTTCCAGCAGGGCAATCTTTTCGGCATCAATACAATCGGGACGGGTACCTACCGATAGGCCTACAATATCTTCGGTGCCGTAGCTCAGGGCTTCGTCGTACAGCATTTTAAGGTAATGAGCCGGCGCGTAGGTATTGGTATTGGGCTGAAAGTAAATGATAAACTTATCAGCCTTGTTACCTTTACGGGCACGTTCCATACCTTCCTCAACCTGTTGGCGTACTGTGGGGGCGTTGCGGCTAACCGAAGGGGTAAAGGAATCAACATTACAATAGGTGCAACCACCATAGCCTTTTGAGCCATCCCGGTTGGGACAGGTAAAACCGCCATCAACAATTACTTTAAACACGCGATGGCCTTTGTATTTTTCCTTAAGCCATGGCCCGTAATTGTTATAGCCTTTTTCCCAGGTTGTTATTGTTTGCATTTATGATTTCACCGATTTTTGGATGAAGGCACCGATTAACAGCTGCTTTCACCGATCAGGGGGCAAAGATAATGAATTTTGATGAGGGAGAGGTTTATTGTTAGGAAGGCTTATATAGCACGTTATGTACTTTATATTTAATTGACTGCCCGGCGATACACAATATTAATTATTATTGTATTATAAATAATCTAAATTCCAAAGCGTGTTACACAAGGCTCAACGCTCGAAACAATTGGTTTACTTGGTGTATATCTGTGTAATATTCCGCTATATATTTATAAAATACTGCGTGCAGTGTTTACAGGGCAACACCTTCCCGGCTATCGGCATCTCTTTTATATACCTCAATGGCTTAACAATTATGTAAAGTTTTTTGGAGCAGGAATACTGGTATTGTTTTTTGTGCTGATTGCAATTTACAAATAGGATCTCCCGCTTCTTCTTGCAATTTAGCGTTTACCCAGCGCTAAACATCTAATTCACCTTCAAATAAGTCTTTTTATAAGTACTCAAAATCTCAGTTATTTTGGATGGGTCCCGTTTTTCAAACAGGTGAATGATCCATACGGTAATACGCAGCATCCCAACGGGGTTAACAATGCCAAGTCCCAGTTTATTGATATCACTATCCCTGCTGGCAATCTGCTTAGGGTAAGCATCCCCGTTACGGGTAAACAGGTCTTCGGCAAAGCACCAGGCGCCATCGCGGGCATTGCCAAGGGCAAACTGGATGAGGATAGAATTATTTTGCGCGTGCAGGCCCGCCAGTGACAGCAGCGGCGAGATCCGGTTCAGCTCGCTGATCACCTCATAAGTAAGTGCCGAAAGTATAGTATTGATGGAATTAAAATCATTATGGACCTCGGTTAGCGGTTGGTTAAGGTTGCGGGCTACTTCAACAACGGCAACACCCAAATCAAGGTTGATATGCGCGTTCATGCCAATGAGCAGGTGCTGTAATACCAGTCTCGACGATTTATCAAAAATGCTAAAAGCCAGCTCCCACGACTGTGAGCAGGGTTGCTTTTGCTGCCAGCAATGGTAAGCCATAATGTACCTGTTGGCGAAAATGACGTCCAGCTGTTCCATGCGGGCAGGGTTTTCAAACTCACCGTTCTGGATGCCTTCCCTTACCTTGCAGGTAACCTTATGATATAGGGCCGCAAAATATCCGGCGCGGCTATCGGTTTTTATTGCATCGGCAATAATGGCTTCTAACTGTTCAATAATCTGGTTAATAGTTTGAGCTGGTGCAATAGGTTCCATAGCAGGCAGATAAGTCCAGGTAAATTAATTATTTTAAAGATATGTTTTTTGTTGATGGCTTAAATACCCGGTTTTATGCCTTTTTTCGTTGCGGTTATTGCCTTTGCCGCTCAAAGCAGTGCTATTTCGGCCCGGGCGAGGGAAATAAATAGGACAAAAGGATTTCGATTTTATTGCTGGTTTGCCTTTATTGCTAATAATATCCTAATTTTTTAACCTGAAAGAAATAATAATTGTAAAAGTGCTTTCTCAGTATCAAAAAACGGTTATTTAATAAAACTATAGCCAGTTTTATCCGTACTAATTATAGTATTAATTAATTATTCACCTAAAATTAAACACTATGATTACGTTATTATTGGCATTAAGCGCAAGTGCATTATGCGGTTTTTTTGTTGCGCACAGTACAAAGGAGAATGAATGTTAAAAATAATAAGTTAAACGGGTAATTATGTGAAGAGGCTAATCAGAGATGGTTAGCCTTTTTTGTTGAGGGCTTCTTTCGCTACGAACTGTATCCTGACTGCAAGCATGTACTATTTATAAAAACTCAATATCAATTAAACCCTTGCCATCTGCATAATCTATCGCGCTTGAATATTGCCAATATGAAGGTTCGGTAACAAAACCGGCTTCCACAGGGTTATTATGAATATAATCGGCCTTTTGTTCAATTACCGCTACAGTCCAAAGTTCGATAGGCTTATTATGATGTTGCCAAATTGATTCTGTTTAACATTACTACTTTTTGAAGCAGCGCGTTTAAACATCCACAACATCCAGTCTCTTCGTGATTCCTGGATGTTTGATGTAATTGTTGCTATAAGTTGTTTAGCCGTGTATTCTTTAAACCGACCTAATATAATTTCAGGATTGTTGTTCTTTGCGCTGTAAATTAAATGGATATGACTTGGCATAATACACCAGCAGTATAGTTCCATGCCTAAATTCTTTTGACAATAGGTAAGGCTTTCAATAATAATTTGATTGTATATAGGTCGGATAAATACATCAATCCAATAAACTGTGGCAAAACTTACAAAGTATAATCCTTCTTTGTTCAAAAACTTGTATTTGCGACTCATGGATGTGTTTTAGGTGTATAAAGCTACAATAATAAGGTTCAAATATTAATACACATAATTGATTTGTTGAAACTGAGTTTTATGGCTGGTGCACGCGTGCCGCGTGTACCTAATTTGCTTATAAAAGATATGCAGATGACGAGGGATAATGGATTATCGAGCATGCAGGCACATATATAGGCAAGCATGAGGTGTTACTTAGCATGCGGGACACACGCGACACGCGTGCGCCAGCGAAAGGGTGCTGAGTGTCGTAAAATCATTTCAACTTCTCACCAGCAAAAAAGGCAACACAAAAATGTGATGCCTTTAAATTAAGCTTAGCCATGCTACTTAACTACCGTAACTTTCAAAAAGGTAGCCTTTATGTTAGTATTTTGCTCCCCACCCGTATTTTGGTCATTGAACAAAGCTTCCAGTTCATGTTGCAGTTCGTCGCTTTTGTTGTTTTTTTCGGCAGCTTCAAACGCGTTCATGGTTGGGCCATAATAGTTTTTGAAAACCTGAACAAAGTTGGCCGGGGCGTAAGGAGCCTTAAACGTAAAGGATTCTTTGGTAAAAGAAATATTTTCTTCATTTATACCGGCACTTTTAAAACGTTCTGTAACGTTTGCTTCAATACCCCATAACATCGGGCTTACAAAACCTTCGGGCGGTGGCGGCGTATAGGCCGAACTTATCTTAAGGATCTGTGCTACCAGGGTAGGGTCGCCGGGTATCCAGTTACCCATGATTATTTTGCCGCCGGGCCGGGTTACGCGCACCATTTCTTTAGCTACGTCAAAAGGCTTTGGAGCAAACATTGCTCCGAAAATGCTAACCACAGCGTCAAACGAACCATTTTTTAATTCGTGAAGGTCGGTCGCGTCTCCCTCATAAAACCTGCATTGACCCAGTCCTTCGGCCTTTGCCCTTGCGTTACCTGCTGCAACAAGGTTAGCGGCTATATCAACGCCGGTAACATCTGCGCCAAGCCTGGCTTCCGGTATAGCGGTTGTACCATCACCGCAACCCAGGTCAAGTACCTTCATCCCTTTGGTTATTCCCAGTTTATTAACCAGTTCCTCGCCGCTTTCGCGCATGGTAGCTGCTACCTGGGTGAAATCACCCTTTTCCCATAGTGCTTTGTTTGGGTTCATATTTTTCATGGGTTTAAGTTTTTGATTTGTATTGTGTTATGTTTATGATATTGAAACAAAGTTAATGAAAGCGGTAAGAATATTTTTGTCTGAAAAGCCCAGAATAATGATCTGAAAGTTCAAAATAATTAAATTAGCTTATAGTATTGCGTTATGAATAATTTGTACGACAGGGTGCTGCAACACCCCAACTATTATCGTCAGTTTAACTGCAACGAGTCGCTGATCACTATATTCAGCTGCCCCGCCGAAGCACGCCTGATGAAGAACAAATTTTCGCCGCTCTGGACCCAATACAATTACCTATTTTACGTAGTGGAGGGCAGGAAGATTTGGCATACCGCCGAAGGGTCGTACGATATTGGTGCAGGTAGCTGCGTGTTTATCAGGAAAGGGGCATTCGTACTTGAACAATTTTTTGACGAAGGATTTTGCCTGGTACTCTTCTTTATTCCCGACGACTTTATTTGCCAAACCCTCGGCCAAAAATTTAGCGCGCCTGTAAAAAGCGCCGGGCACAGGCAGGTGATCACTTTGAATTCCAGCGAAACCCTGGCGGGTTTCTTTCATTCCATGGCTTCTTACTTTGCCGAAGCCAGGGAACCTGCGCAATCCCTTTTAGAATTAAAATTTAAGGAGCTGATCCTAACTATAGCGGATAATCCCGTTAACAGCGAATTGCTCTCCTACTTTTGCTCATTGGTGAATGAGCCCCGCGCAGTAAGCCTGGAAAGGGTAATGACAGACAATTACCGTTACAATTTAAAACTGGAGCAATTTGCCCAATTAGCCAACCGCAGTCTTTCGGCATTTAAAAGAGATTTTCAGGCAACCTTTAACAGTACGCCCGGCAAGTGGTTATTAGAAAAGCGCCTGCAATACGCCAGGAGCCTGCTGAGCATGTACAGTGAAAAAACGATAAGCGACGTGGCTTTTGAAAGCGGATTTGAAACCACAGCCCACTTCAGCAGATCATTTAAGCAACGTTTTGGCGTAACGCCATCTTCGGTAGGCAGCAGCTAAATATCTCTGCCGATGCGAATGGAATAAAGCCTGCTGATTTTGATATGTTGCCAAAGGGCCTGCCCGGGACAATATACCTTTTGGGCAGTTTACCAGCCGCCGGTTTAGCGACGTATATTTATTGCGTATGTCAGGATTTGCTTGCGGTGGCGGGGAGGCATGGCTGATACTTTATGTAATGCAGATGCATGATTTATACCTTGCATGCGGGCCACAAGGCACAGCCTTGCGGCAGCGTTCCCGATTTTTTTGCTACCGCAAGGCTGTGCCTTGTGGTAAATATGCTATGTCTCGAATTTGGCTTGCGGTAGCAGGGGCTACAAATTTATATTTAATCGTTTTATAAAGCTATCCAAACGCTCAGGAATGATTGTTCGAGGGCCTATTATTTCTATTGCATTTGCCAAATTTACATTGGTTCTGACTTTAGATTCAAAGCCTTCACTATCCCGCAAATATTGATTTAACTTGTTGAAAAAAGTAATTAAATACCAAGAATCAAATTTACCTCTTATTACGAGTTTTGTTGATGATTGGTCGTCAATTATATTATACCAATTTTTAAAAATTGATAGCCCTATTACAGGGGTCTGCGTATTTGTAACACGTTCTAAATATTCGATTCTATTAACTTTTTGGTCAAGAAAAAACAATTGGTTATTAATGCTAAATAATCTTGAAAGATCAATTTGGTTAAGATTCGCTTTTAAATTGTGACTTCTAATTATCAATATCCAAGCGAGAATTGGTTTTATTGACTTGAAAAACTGATGATATCCTTGTTCGAATTTTTGAAGTATACGGTTAATAACTTCTTCCTCGTGGAAATGTAAAATTTCGTTAATAAGCCTTCTAAGAATGAAGGAATTAACAATGTAATTTTCAATTGAATAGTAGGTGGTTTCATAAATGTTGATATCAGAAGGAACAGTTTCCTGCAATATCCGAGAATAATCTCTGTCAATAAAAATAATGATTCTCCTCTTATCATAAACAGTCCAATCCAACTTATTATAAAGTTCAATTGAATGTTTCTTTCCCATACTTATATATGTTACAGAGTTCGATGCCCAATTTTGGAAAAAGTTGAAATAAAATGATTGATCTTCGTACCCTTCAAAAATAAAGTGTGATTCATCTGAATTGAATTTATATTTCTGCAAGATTTTTAAATAAATATAATTCGGACCGAAAGCATTTTGCTTCAAAGACGTAATATTCATAATTCCATCAATTAGCTTTTAACAGTGATGAATTCGTTAAATCCTTTTGTATAAAGGTCAAGTTCATTACTGAAGATGTAAGGGGAATGCGTAACCGCTATAATGCCGGAATTATAAGCGTTTTGTATGTCAGTTAGAAATCGCTCTTGCCAGCTTACTGACAATGACAATTCAGGCTCATCTATGATTACAAAGAAGTTTTTTGTTTCCGATAAATAAAGGTGACTGAACAGCGATACAATTTGTTTTTCGCCGGAACTTAATTTAGCAAAACTAATTTCTTTATTAAGGTCCTTTAAGAATACTTTGATTTTTCGTTCTTCTCTTGAATAGATAAAATCCTTATTAATACAATAAGTATTGCAGATATTAACAAAACTTATTACATCCGCCTCTTCAACAGACTGTTTTTGATAGATATCCACGAGTTTTTGAATAAAATATGCAATGATTTTATCTTCATTATTTATGGCTGTTGGATTACTTTTATAGTTGTCTACAAATCGGGTAAGGCTATCTTTCTCTTTAGTCTGTAGAATACTATTGTCTATGCGACTAAGTATTTCTGTTAATTTCTCCGAACTAATATTTTGTATAGAGGCATAGTTATATTGTCCATAATTTTTATTTAAGATGTCTTTGAGATAGCCTCCCATCAAGGACTGTCGGAGGTTATTTGTAAAGTTTATATAAAGTGAATTTAGCTTTTGATCTACCTTAATTTGTACATCATCCATTCCAAACTCGACAAGTTCAATATATTTCTTGTTGTTCTCACCGGTTTGAGTCATTCTTCGATTTCTTAGAGTATCAAGATTCGTTTCAAGATCCGGAAAAATGTTTTTTAGATCTTTTTCGATGCGCCTATAAGTCGGTAAATACAATATTTGAGCACTTATCTCTTTAGATAAAAAAGTATCCACCTCAAGTAATGCTTCTTTAAACAATTCATCTTTAGAAAAATATATTTCGTGTGATAAGTCATATATAAAACCTGAAGGGACTTCAAATTTTTTAGCTATTAATTCTAATTCTGTTGGGCTATTGAGTAAATGTGGGAGAAGGTTATTTTCAACAAGGTAATCCGCAACTCTGGAATACCTCGGACTTAAGTTTTTTCTATAAACAGTACGGCCTTTAAGCCTTCGATATTTAATATACTCAGTTAATTCATCTCGTGATATGACAAGATTAGTGCCGTTTATAGTGAATTCTATTTTACTAAAAGTATATTCGCTCAATTTATACCATTGCTGCGATAAAGTGTAATAAATAATATTTACTATCGTGGTTTTGCCAAGGCCATTTTCAGCTACGATAATGAGTTTGTTATCACGGACTTTTATTTTGACATCCATGTCTCCATGAAGATCCAAAATATTAAAACTTGTTAATAAGAATGACATTTTTAAATATGATTTAGGTTGGCTATTGTTTGGCGACAATTTGCAAATCGTATATTGTTTACAATTATAGGTATTTTCTTTGTGTTGAAGAACCTATAATTCAGTTATTAATAAATAACTTAGTAATACATCAAACCAATCATCCCCCCGCACTCGCTGCCGCAAGCGTCCTCGCTTGTGGCCCGCGTTTAGGTCTGCAATGTGAAAAGCATAGCTTAGCATGAAGCCCACAAGCGAGGACGCTTGCGGGAGCGTAATTAGAAAAATTCATCTTCCTTCCGCAACCCCCAACACCCTGTTCACTGCCGATAAGCTCATCTCCAACCGCCCGGCAATCTGCCTTTGGCTCAAACCCTGTTTATGAAGCGCCAGCACATCGGCCGCCCGGCGCTGGCGCTCTACCTGGCTGTAGCGGCGCAGATGTTTAACCTCGTTATCGGTATGGGAAAATACAAATTTTAAAAAGCCCTTTTGCCTTTCCAGTTTGCCGAGGCATACGTTATGGCTGCCATACATTTCGGCCGTGCTGCGTTGTTTTACCTGTTTCAGGTAGCGGTAGCCGGGCAGGGTCTGGCTTTCGGCCATGGCGAAAGCGCTGTCGGCAAAGTTGATGAGCATTTTGCTGCCTTGCAGGTCGTTGCGGGTAATAGGCAGTGAAGGGTTGCGCTTGGGCGTGTGGGCCAGCACCAGGATGCTGAGGCCATGCCGGGTTTTAAGCAATTTGAGCTGTTTCATGAGCGAGAGGGCCTGGCTGCTACGCTCGGTACCGTTGCGCAGGCAGGTAATATTATCAATAATGAGCACCCTGGCGTCGGTACGTTTAATAGCGCGACTAAGCGCATGGGTAATAAACTCATCAAACGTTTTAAAATCATGCGGCAGGCCGGTCATCTGGTTAAACTCACCCCGGTAAAAATTTTCGTGAAAGGTGTGGGTGGCGCTGCCGTCGGTATAGCGCTGTTCAAATTGTTTGCCGGTTAGTTCAAAATCAATGTAGAGGACCGGGCAGGGTTCGGCGTCCATTTTAAACGGTGTGATGGCTTTGCCGCGGGTAATGCTGTCGCCCAGTTGTACAGCCAGCAAACTTTTGCCCATATTGGTATCGGCAAACAGGATGCACAGCTCACCCTCAAGCCAAAACTCGCCAAACAGCATCCGGGGCGTTTGGCGTTCGCGTTCCATCGCCATCCATGTACTGGCCTGGTGAATAATAAAAGCATCGGGAGGGATAGCGTCAGGGTCATAAACCCTTGGTCGGATCCCTCTTTTAGCGTCTCTTCGCGCCGCCTCGCGCACATCGGCGCGGATCATTTCCACAACCAGTGGTCGTCCATTTTTTTCAATCATAGCGTTATGTCGTTGATAAATTAATGCTTGGTGTTTAGGGCAAAGTCGTAAGTCCCGGGTAAAGCGGCATAAGTGTTCGGAAGAAGTAAAAAAAGCGAGGGATTGAGCGATTCCCCTCTTGAGAGGGGTGGAGGGGTGTGTTACTCTACGCGCGACTTATTGCTTGTATAACACACCCCCTGCTCCCGCTTTTTTCCAACGCGCCCCCTCTCGAGAGGGGAGTTTGATGCGTTTAAGCTGAATTAAACTCTTAAGTTAACGGCTATGCTCCCAGCGGAGGGAATTAAAAACCTTCCGAATATTTACGGCATAACGGGAAGAACTCCGACTTATGGCTTCCGGCTTAGAAATATTGACTTAATGCCCCCGGGGAAATTTTCATAAGCCCTCTCCTTTGGAGAGGGGTGTGTGAGGGGCAAATTTAGCTGTAGGTTTTTGCAATATTGGTGGCGCTGTTTTGTCAGTACCTTTCGGTAAAATGGAGGGTTCAAATAAAAAACCCAAGAAACAGCAAAAATACATTAAAAATACAAGGTGAAAAACGCGTTGAACCGCTGCTTTAATGAGTAGTTAAATTTACTGGTAAAAAGCTTTAATTGTTGATAATCAAATATTTAAATCTGTTTCGCTAAAAATGCTAAATGGTTGATTTTTAAGGTGTTTCATTAAACGCCTGTTTCGCGTTCGGATCTCAAAAAATGGGACACCCGGTTTTTTAAAAAAAGAAGGGATCAGGAAATTTCACTTTTTTTTCGGGAATCAAAAAAATGGGACACCTCATTTGTTACAATTCCGGGGTGCAGGCTAAACACCACTTTAACTTGTAATACCACACTTATAACAAGGCAAAACAACCATGCCGCAAACCATTTAAGCGATAGCCGGGTACTTATAATGGCCTTAAAAAAGAATATCGTCATTACCAGCAGGGAAAAAGCCATGGCGTAGGTGAATTGCTGCCAGCTGCTTACGGGCATATATCTGAACGCATAAACAGAAAACATGGCGCAGCTTCCCGCCAGGCTGGCAAACGCCGTCCGCCTGATAAATAACCATTTGTTTTCTTTAAGTAAAACCATTGCCGCAATCGTCATCACTACCCATTTAATGGCTGCAACAATGTTGGATAGCAATATAGCATCTGGAGTTACCACATAGCCAAACTTTTGTTCAATGAACCATGCCGTTATCATAACTGATACAGCAAAATAAATGATAGCGGTTACGGCATTACGGGTATTAGTGGGCATTAATTAGGTTCGGGGGATTTTGGGTGATAAATGTATGTATTTATAATTTAATTAGGAAGGAGCCTCACCCTAAATCCCCCTCCGGCGGAGAGGGGCTTCAATTCTCCCCAACCGGGGGAGATATAGAGGAGGCTTAAACAACAATAGCGACAGGTAAGCCCGTCGCTATTGCGTATATTATATAGGTGTAATTAATTACAACCCGAAGGCTGCTTTAACCTTATCAACATGATCAAGCTTTTCCCAGGTAAACAGCTCAACTTCGCGTTCCAACTTGCTGCCGTCGTGGCCAACAAAAGTTTTGGTAACTATTTCGTTAGGCCTGCCGAAATGGCCGTAAGCCGCGGTTTCGCTGTAAATAGGGTTACGTAGTTTAAAGCGGGTTTCAATGGCGTATGGGGTCATATTGAAAATGCCTTCTACTTTTTTGGCAATGTCGCCGTCGTGCAGGTCGACCTTGGCGGTGCCGTAAGTATTTACGTAAATACCCATTGGTTGCGCTACGCCGATTGCATAGGATACCTGTACAAGCACTTCATCGCACAAACCGGCGGCAACCAGGTTTTTAGCAATGTGGCGGGTAGCGTAAGCAGCCGAGCGGTCGACCTTTGAAGGATCTTTACCCGAGAAAGCGCCGCCACCATGTGCACCTTTACCACCGTAGGTATCCACAATAATTTTGCGGCCGGTTAAGCCGGTATCGCCATGCGGCCCGCCGATAACAAATTTACCGGTTGGGTTAATGTGGTACTTAATATCGTCGTTAAAAAAGTGGGCGTATTTAGGATATTTAGCTTTAACACGCGGAATCAGGATACTAATGATATCGGCACTGATTTTGGCGAGCATGGCCGGTTCGTCGTCAAAATCATCGTGTTGAGTTGATATAACGATGGCATCAATACGCTGTGGCTTGTTATCGTCGCTGTACTCAAGCGTAACTTGCGATTTTGCATCCGGGCGAAGGTATTTGATCTCATTGTTTTCGCGGCGGATAGCTGCAAGCTCAATTAATAAAGCGTGGGCTATATCAAGGGCAAGCGGCATATAGTTGTCGGTTTCAACAGTGGCATAGCCAAACATCATACCCTGGTCGCCGGCACCTTGTTCTTCTTTGGCGGTGCGGTCAACCCCCTGGTTAATATCGGGCGATTGTTCGTGGATGGCCGATAGCACACCGCATGAACTGCCGTCAAACATATATTCGCCTTTGGTATACCCGATCCTGTTAATCACCTCGCGGGCAATCTTTTGTACATCGAGATAGGCTTTTGATTTTACTTCGCCGGCTAAAAAAACCTGGCCTGTGGTTACCAGCGTTTCGCAGGCAACTTTCGATTCGGCATCAAATGCTAAAAAATGATCAATCAGCGCGTCCGAGATCTGATCGGCCACTTTATCCGGGTGACCTTCTGATACAGACTCTGAAGTAAATAAATATGACATAAAATTTAAATAAGTAAAGTAAAAATCGACTGGGAGGGTTTTAAGACGGATCGGGCAGTAAAAAGAAGCATGGTTTTAGCACTTTTTTACGTGGTTGCAATCCAGCTCCGGTGTAAAAGGGAGCATTAAATCAGTCCACATTCGGGCGGTAAAAATAAAACAAATTTCACAAAGCCGAAAATACATTTACTTTTGACGATTGAAATAATATATATAGTTGAAACGGAAAGCGTTATTTATAATAAACCCAATTTCGGGCGGGAAGAAGAAGGACGGGGTGCCTGAACTGATTAAAGATACTGTTGATGCCGGTGTAATGGAGCCGGTTATAGCGTTTAGCGATGGCGTAGCCCATGCGCGGGTAATAGCGGCCGAGGCTGTAGGCAAATTTGATACCGTAGTGGCCGTTGGCGGCGATGGCACGGTTAATGAAGTGGCTTCGGCCATTGTAGATACGGATACATCGCTTGGCATAGTGCCATTTGGCTCAGGCAACGGGCTTTCAAGATTTTTGGGGATCCCTATGGATACAAGGGATGCTATTAAAAACCTTGCCTCGGGCCGTACCGAAATTATTGATTCGGCCAGGATTAACGGGCAGCCATTTTTTAATATGGCAGGCATGGGGTTTGACGCTCACATCAGCGAGATTTTTTCGCATGGTAAAAAGCGTGGTTTTATCAGTTATATAAAATCGTCGATAAAAGAAGTGGTTGGCTACCAGCCGCAAAACTATCACCTGGATATCGACGGAAAGAAATATGATTATAAAGCATTCATGCTTAGTATAGCCAATTCTTCGCAATATGGCAATAATGTGCATATATCGCCCAAGGCAAGCCTGCAGGATGGCTTGCTGGATGTTTGCGTGATAAAGCCTTTTCCGTTGTGGAGGTTTCCGGAAATGAGTGTGCGCATGCTCATTAAAGCTACCGAAAGCTCCAAATATGTAGAAATTATCCGCGGTAAGCAAATCCTGATCAAAAGGGAGCATACCGGCCCTATTCACCTGGATGGCGAACCCCAGGTGGCGGGTACAGGCATAGATATTAATATATTGCCAAAATCATTAAAGGTTATAGTTGGCCCGTCATTTAAAAATTGATCAATATGGCTAAGAAAAATTTTACAGGCGTAGTTTACTCAACCGACCCCAATTTTCAATACCAGGAAACCGGTGGGGGAGGGGCCGAAACATTGCCGCCACAGCAGCAAAATCTTAAAATATATCTTGACCGTAAAGGAGGCAGCAAACTGGTTACGCGCATTGCGGGGTTTATTGGCGCCGATGCTGACCTGGAAGCGTTGGGGAAAAAATTGAAATCGAAATGCGGGGTTGGTGGCTCGATTAAAGACGGCGAAATACTGATCCAGGGCGATTTCAGGGATAAAATACTGCTGTTATTACAAACCGCCGGTTATAAAGCTAAAAAAGCCGGCGGGTGATCTGAAAAAAAAATAAACAATTATAAACCGGTAGTTTAACAAACTTATTTGAAAGAAGCATTTTTAAACAAAGTGCACAACTATCTGTTACAAAGCTTGCATCATAGTTAAAAGGTACAGATACCTTTTATAAACTTAAAAAAAACGGGCTATTTTAGCTTGGTAACACAAATTTTATGTGTTATCACTTGCTATTTTTAAAAAAAATGGTTTTCATTGCATATAATTGTGTTGGTAACACACAATAAAATTGTAATGTTGCGTTTATATTCACCAACAATACACAGAATGATATTCTGTATTAAAAAATTGTAAAGAATAACATAAATGGTTTTTTTAATTCAATAAAATTCTATTTTTGTTATTCCCAACAAACAGCGCATTTTAACTAACTTATAAAATAAACAAAAACAAAAACTAAAAATTCAAAAGTAATGGCAAACGCACCAACAAAACCAACTACTCCTGTTAAGAAAGAAAGCTCAAGTGCATCTGGCATGTTTGCTTCTTTAACCATTCCAATCTGTCTTATTGTTACAACTTGTATCTTTATATTCATTTTAGGTGATCCAAGTCACTTTAAAGGTGGTGATGTTAACGCTTACCCAACAGACATTTTCGGCACAGTTCACAGTGGTGGTGTTATCGTACCGGTGATCATGGGTTTCTTATTAATGGTTATCGTTTTCTCTATCGAGCGTTTCATTGTTATCAGCAAAGCTTCAGGTACTGGTAGTGTTGATAGCTTCGTAAGGAAAATCCAATCTCTTTTAAATGCCGGTAACATTGCAGGTGCTTCTGCAGAGTGCGACAAACAAAAAGGTTCTGTTGCTAACGTTATCAAATCAGCACTGAAAAAATATGGCGAAATGGAAGCTGAACCAAACCTTGACGTTGACCAAAAAACTTTAGCTATCCAAAAAGATATAGAAGAAGCTACAGCTTTAGAAATGCCAATGCTTGAGCAAAACTTAACTATCATCGCTACTTTGGTATCTATTGGTACATTAACCGGTCTGTTAGGTACGGTTGTGGGTATGATCAAAGCGTTCTCTTCATTAGCAACTGCCGGTGTACCTAACCAGGTTGAACTATCAGCTCACATTTCTGAAGCCTTGATCAACACTGCATTCGGTATCAGTACTTCAGCTATTTCAATTGTTATGTACAACGTATTTACATCAAAAATTGATAAGTTGACTTACGCTATTGACGAAACCGGATTTAGCATTGTACAAACATTTGCTTCATCTCACAAAAACAAATAAGAATATATTAGTGCTATGCCTCATGCACAATAAGTTAGGGGCAAGATAGTTAATACTGAAACACTATATATTTTTAAGAAATTTAACATGGCAAGGATAAAAGTTCCAAGAAAGAGCACCGCAATTGACATGACCGCTATGTGCGACGTGGCGTTTCTGCTGCTTACTTTCTTCATCATGACCGCAAAAGTAAAAACCGAGGATCCGGTACCTATTGATATACCAAAGTCTTCAATCCAGCAGCCAGTGCCTGAGTCTGATTTTGCTACAGTATCTGTAGGTAATCAAAAAGCTTTCTTTGGTGTTGAAGGTGTTGATATCCGTAAGGAAATGTTGAACCAGATGGGTTCGATATATCATATGACCTTTACCCCTGAAGAGCAAACACGTTTTTCTTCTATCAATTCATTTGGCGTGCCAATGAACCAGTTGAAACAGTTTATTGCTTTATCTGCCGATCAGCAAAAGAAATATGCACAGCCGGGTATCCCGAGAGACTCTGTTTCGGCAGAGCTTACCAACTGGATTCGCCAGGCCCGTATAGCTACCAAAGCCTTACACAACAAGGAACTTCGTTTAGCTATTAAAGGTGATAGCAAAGAAGAATATCCGGTTATAAAGGATGTTATCGGTATTTTGCAAAAGCAAAAAGTTAACAAGTTTAGTTTAATTACGGATTTGGGCAGCGCCGGTGGTGCTCCAAAAAAATAAAAGACCATGGCAGAATTAGATACCTCCGGGGGAGGCAAACATAAAGGCGGTAAGGTTCGCAGTAAGAAGCAATCGACCCGTGTAGATTTAACCGCAATGGTTGACCTGGCTTTCTTGTTGATCACCTTCTTCATCATGACCACTACACTCGCTAAACCAAAAGCGATGGACTTGGCCATGCCTGATAAGGATGAGAAAACAAAAGATCAGATGGATATTGCCGCTTCACGTTCGATGACCATTTTATTGGGAAGCGACGATAAATTGGAGTGGTACATCGGCGAGCCGGGAAAATCAGCGCCCACAATTGACAATTTTGGCCCTAACGGGTTGCGTAAAACGTTAATTGAAAAAAGCAAAGAAGTACAGCAAAAAACAGGCAAATACATGTTTGTTGTGATTAAACCAAGCGATAAATCAAAATATAAAAATATGGTTAGCACGCTTGATGAGATCAATATCGCCAATATCCAAAGCTATGGTATCGTTGATATAACAGCACCGGAGATTGAGTTGCTTAAAAAAGACGGCTTGTACAACGATAATAAATAATATTAAATAACGTTATAAACTTCCATTAAAGCCTTAACAGATGTTAGGATCAAAATTAGACATACTAAAGCAGGAATGGATCGACGTTGTTTTTAGTAATCGTAATAAAGCCTATGGCGCTTACGAGCTAAGGAAAGAGAATTCAAAAAACACCAGCAGGTCGTTGATCATTGCTATAGTGGTTTTTGTATTTATAGTTTCTTTGCCAACTATCATCAACAAGATCAAAGGTCTTATCCCAGCGAAAGACGAAAAAGTGAAGATAACAGACGTGGTTCTGTTACCTCCGCCACCGGTTGACCAAACCAAAAAACCACCTCCGCCGCCACCTGAACCACCAAAACCAAAGGTAGACCAGGTTCGTTTCCCTCCTCCGGTTGTAAAACCAGATAACGAGGTTAAGGAGAAAGATCCACCAACAGTAAAAGAGCTTGCTGTTGCCGATCCGGGTCAAAAAGACCAAAAAGGTGACCCTAACGCCGATATCAGAATTGATGAGCCGGTAGGTAACTCAGACGTTAAACAAGTGGTAGAAGCTGATCCTAACCAGATCTTTACTTCAGTTGAGCAGGTTCCAGAATTTGCCGGCGGTTTGGAGAAATTTGGTCAGTATTTGAGCAAAAACATTAGGTACCCGGCCGTAGCCCGCGAAAACAATACACAAGGACGTGTAATTTGTACATTCGTTGTGGAAAAGGATGGTTCTTTAACCGATATTAAGGTTGTAAGAGGCATCGGCAGCGGTTGCGACGAAGAGGCAGTTCGTGTATTGAAAAATTCACCAAAATGGAAACCGGGTATACAAAACGGTCGTCCGGTTCGTGTACAATACAGTGTTCCAATCAGCTTTACTTTAGCATCTGAAGAATAAGTAATGCCATTTAATTACAATAAAGAGCAAAAATCGCCCAAAAGGCGGTTTTTGCTTATTTTAGGAACTGCTGCATTTATTTGCTTTGTGGTTTTAGGTCTCATGATCATGTTTTGGGACGCGCTCCCGCTGCAACTGCAACATTATCAACGTTTACTTTTCGGTGCGTTTATTATAGGATACGCGATTTTGAGGTTTTCGAGATTGTTTAAGAAGGATCAGTATGAAGATTAAATTAGGGGTTGTATATGTATTGGTTTTAATTGTTTTAATAGCCGGTTTACAGGCTTGTAAGCAAAAACAAGTAAAATCCGTACCAACCGACAGCTTCAACGCCGGAAGAGCAACTTTCGTAGCCGATGAATCTTTTTCGCCTATAGTAGCACAGGAAGAATATGTTTACAGAAGCCGGTACCCCAACGCCGACCCGGTATTTATTTATAAAACAGAAAACCAGGCTGTAAATATGTTGTTAAACGACAGTGTCAGGCTTGCGGTATTATCGCGCACGCTTGATACCGCGGAGCGTAATATAATAACGCGCCGTACATTGAGTGTTGAGGAAGTACCTTTTGCAGTTGATGCAATTACATTGATAGTTAATAAGGCATCGAATGATACCGCTATTACTGTCGCTCAATTAAAAAAGGAGCTTAAAGGCCAGGGGAACGGAAATAAAACTATAGTTTTTGACAATCCGAACTCAAGTTTGGTAAGGTATTTGAAGGACTTCTCTGGTAATAAGGAGTTTAAGCAGAAGAATATATACGCGCTTAAATCAAATATCGAAGTTATTAAGTACGTAAGCGAACATCCTGACGCATTAGGCATTATAGGCTTTAGCTGGATTAATAACCCGGAAAAAGAGTATGCGGATTATGTTGAAAAAGTGAAAGTTGTAGGGGTTAGAGATGAAGGAAACAAACAGTATCCTAATGAATATTTTAAACCTTCACAAGAATCACTTGTCTTAAAACAGTATCCCTTGAGCAGGAGTTTATATTTGATCAATTGCTCAAGTAAGAATGGTTTGGCAGCGGGATTTGTTACGTTCCTGGCCAGTGATGTGGGGCAACGGATAATATTGAAATCGGGTTTACTACCTGATTCAATTCCCCCGAGAGAGATAATTTTAAAAAAGTAAACTATAACTAAATAAAGATGAAAATGATCAGTAAAATAGCTAAGGCTTCATTAGGACTGGTATTTTTAGGTTCATCATCAGTTTTTGCGCAAAGTCTTGCCGACGCCAAAAAAGCTATTGACGCCGAACAATATCAGAAAGCAGAGTCGATGCTCAAAACGCTTACTACTACTCAGCCAACTAAAGATGAAAACTTTTTTTATCTGGGTTGGGTGTACATTAAACAGGACTATGCTGATTCGGCGAAAGTCGTTTTCAATAAAGGTATTGCTGCAAATCCAAAATCAGCATTAAATTATGCCGGTTTAGGTGCTGTCGCTCGTTTGGATAAGGATAATTCCGGAGCAACAACCAACTTTAATCAGGCTGTAGCTTTGGCAGGTAAGGACGCAAAACCTTACACGTATGTAGGTTTATCATATTTGCTGCCTACTACTACCGATAAAAAAGTTGCGCCCGCTGATGCAGATGCTGCTATTGCAGTACTGACTAAAGGAAAAGCTATCAATGCAAAAGATGTTGATTTGCTTATCGCTTTAGGTGATGCTTACCGCTCTGTGTTAAAAAGTAACGAAGCGTACTCAAACTATTCTGACGCTTCTACGCTTGACCCTAAGAACCCAGCGGCCAAGGTAGCAACCGGTGTATTGTATAAATTTGCTAATAACTTTGATGGCTCTGAGCAGCAATTTAAAGATGCATTGGCTATTAATGCAAATTACGGCCCGGCTTACCGCGAATGGGCTGAAACCGATTTGCGCTGGTCTTTAACAGATCCTAAAATGGCTTCTGCTAAAATTAAAGAAGCTGTTGATCACTACAAACAATACCTGAGCTTAACAGATCAATCGGTAGAATCTCAAATGCGTTATGCCGACTTCTTGATTCTGGCTGGTGATTATAAAACCTTACAACAGGTAGCTACTGATTTGTCAAAATCAGCAAGCACCAATGCAAGGGTTTATCGTTACCTGGCTTATGCCGCTTACGAAAACAAAGATTATCAAAACGGTTTAACTGCAATCAACACCTGGTTCCAGAAAGCTGACCCAAAACGTATCATCCCGCGTGACTATTTATATCAGGGTCGTTTGCAAATGGCTACAGGTCAGGATTCAGTTGGTATCAATACTTTGAAAAAAGCTTTAGAGCTTGACAGCACTCAAACTGATGTTTACGGCGAAATTGCCAAAGCATTATATCACCAGAAAAAATATGAGCAGGCAGGTGATGCGTATCGCCAGGTTACTTTGAAAGCCGGCCGTAACGTAAAATTGACTGACTATTTTTACGAAGGTATCAGCTACTACTTTGGTTATGACGAAAAGAAACCAAATGCCGATTCACTGCTTGTAAGGGCAGATTCAGCCTTCAGCTACGTAAACCAAAAAAGCCCAACTACAGCTGATGGCTACTTGTACCGTGCTTATGTCAACGATATGAAAGAAAAAGATCGTAATAACATTAACGGATACGCTAAACCTTTCTATGAAAAATACATTGAGCTGGTAACTGCTAAAGGTGCCCCGGACGAAAAAGCTAAAAAGAGCCTTGCCAATGCTTATGCTTACTTAGGTACTTACTATGAGTACAAAGAAAAAGACGATGCTAAAGCGACCGAAAACTTTACTAAAGCCAGAGAAAATGATCCGACCAACAAACAGGCGGTAGCTTTCTTCCAACGCAAAGGTGGAGCCGGTAAAAGCAAATAAATAAACTTTAATTGATATGAAAGGCCTCTTTTAAAAGAGGCCTTTTTTGTTTACCCAATTTGAAAAATTGACCTGGAACGATAATTTGTTATCAAGATTAGTACTGAATTGCAGAAATGATTAACAACCTTATAAATCACACTTTTTTATTATTAAGGCATTAGTATATTTGCAGCATGGAAGCACAAAGTTTACCGGTTAATTATTTACCCATCATATTTCAAATGGTGGTTGCTTTAGGGTTTGTGGTAACAACAATGTTTGTAACGCATAAAATAGGGCCCAAAAGAAAAACAAAAGATAAGCTGACCCCTTTTGAGTCGGGTATTGAGGTGGTGGGTAATGCCCGTACACCAATCTCCATTAAATATTTCCTGGTGGCCATCTTATTTGTGCTGTTTGATGTGGAGGTTATTTTTATGTACCCCTGGGCGGTAAATTTCAAGGCTTTAGGTACTACCGGTCTTATTGAAATGTTTATTTTCATGGCGACACTTCTGCTGGGTTTTATCTACGTAATAAAAAAGGGAGCTTTAGACTGGGATTAAGTTTAGATTGATTCTAAATATACCCGCTCTATACCTGTAGTGTACTTTTTACATCGTTATTATTGTAAATTTGCTGCTATTATCCACATTTAGTGGTGATGGTTTTTCTATCAATTTAGTTCAATGAGTGATATTCAATTAGTTGATGCCCCTGCCGGAGTTGAAGGCGCCGGGTTTTTTGCTACCTCGCTTGATAAAGTAATAGGCATAGCACGCTCAAATTCATTATGGCCTTTACCATTTGCTACTTCGTGCTGCGGTATTGAGTTTATGGCCACCATGGCATCTCACTATGATCTTTCACGTTTTGGTGCCGAGCGTTTGAGTTTTTCACCACGACAGGCCGATTTGTTAATGGTTATGGGTACCATAGCCAAGAAAATGGCTCCTGTATTGCGCCAGGTATACCTGCAAATGGCCGAACCGCGTTGGGTAATGGCTGTTGGCGCGTGCGCTTCAAGCGGTGGCATATTTGATACTTACTCCGTTTTGCAGGGTATTGACGAAGTTATCCCGGTTGACGTTTACGTACCTGGTTGCCCACCGAGGCCAGAGGCTATTATAGATGGTTTTATGAATATTCAGGAGCTGGTAAAAACGGAATCCCTGCGCCGCAGGAGCGAGCCTAAATACCAGGAGTTATTAGCTAAATACGGAATTCAATAATGGCTAAAATACCTAACGAAGAGCTTATTAAAGCTATAGCCGATAGATTTGATACTTCAGTAACGGTTGTTGGTGAACCGTATGAACTGCTTACAGTTGAAACTGACCGTGAAACAATCATCGATCTGCTTACTTTCCTGAAAACGGATCCGGCCCTTAAATTCATTTTCCTGACAGATATTACAGGTATTCATTACCCTGAACAGGAAAAGCCGATAGGCGTTATTTATCACCTGCATAGCCTCACTACTAATGCCCGTATCAGGATCAAGGTATTTTTGGCCGATGCTGATGTGCATATCCCAACTGCTACGGTGCTTTGGGATGGTGCAAACTGGATGGAACGCGAAACTTATGACCTTTTCGGGGTGCTATTTGACGGTCACCCGGATTTGCGCAGGATTTTGAACGTAGATGATATGACCGCTTTCCCAATGCGTAAGGAGTTTCCGCTGGAAGATCCTAACCGTGTTGACAAGAAGGATTTCTATTTCGGAAGATAATACATAGATAGAAACAAGAAATTGAGACATAAGAAACAAGAAATAGGAAAGTAAGAAAGGGGGGAGAAGTTTTCCGTCTTGACTCTTTATTTCTTGATTCTTGACTCTAAAAATTCCTGACTCTAATTAATAATACTGATGCAAAATCATCCTGTATATACAGATAACGATCCGCAAAGCGAACTATCAACCCTTAACCTGGGGCCAACTCACCCTGCTACCCACGGGGTGTTTCAAAATGTGCTTCAGCTTGATGGCGAACGCATCGTTAGCGGTGTATCAACCATTGGTTATATACACCGCGCATTTGAAAAAATTGCCGAGCACAGGCCTTTTTACCAGATAACCCCGCTTACCGACCGTTTAAACTATTGCTCATCACCCATCAATAACATGGGCTGGCATATGACAGTTGAAAAGTTGTTAAATATCCAAACTCCAAAGCGCGTTGATTACTTGCGCGTAATTGTGATGGAGCTTGCCCGTATAGCCGATCATATCATTTGTAACGGTGTATTGGGTGTGGATACCGGCGCGTTTACAGGCTTCCTGTACATGATGGAGCACCGTGAGGCTATTTATGAAATATATGAAGAAGTGTGCGGATCGCGCCTTACAACCAACATTGGCCGTATCGGTGGTTTTGAGCGTAACTTCAACAGCCGTGCATTCGATAAGCTGCGCGCATTTTTAAAGAACTTCCCTAAAACCCTTAAAGAGTTTGAAAGCCTGTTTAACCGTAACAGGATCTTTGTTGACCGTACCAGGGACGTAGCTGCTGTTAGCGCTGAAACCGCTTTGAGCTACAGCTGGACCGGGCCGCTTTTACGTGCTGCCGGTGTTGATTACGACGTAAGGGCTATGAACCCATATTCATCATACGAAGACTTTGAATTTGAAGTGCCGGTAGGCGACAATGGTGATGTTTACAGCCGTTTTTTGGTTCGCAACGAAGAAATGTGGCAAAGCTTAAGGATCATTGAACAGGCTTTAGCCAAACTTGATAAAGAACCAAGCGATATTTTCCACGCTGATGTACCTGAATTTTACCTGCCTCCAAAAGAGGAAGTATATAATAACATGGAAGCTTTGATCTATCACTTTAAAATTGTGATGGGCGAAATTCCAACCCCCAAAACCGAGGTTTATCATTCGGTTGAAGGTGCTAACGGCGAGCTGGGCTTTTACCTGGTTAATGATGGTGGCCGCTCACCGTACCGTTTACATTTCCGCAGGCCAAGTTTCATCAATTACCAGATGTATGCACCAATGAGCCGCGGTATGTTATTATCAGATGCTATTATTAACATGAGTAGTTTAAACGTTATAGCCGGAGAGTTAGATGCTTAGAGTTGACGAAGCTCAGGAACCGGTTGAATTTTCGCCGGCACTGATCAGCAAATTTGATGAAATAGTTAGCCGTTATCCGCAGGGGAAGCAAAAATCTGGCTTACTGCCAATCCTTCACCTGGTACAGGCTGAGTTTGGCTGGGTAAGCGCGCCCGCGATGGATAAGGTTGCCGAATATTTAAGCATCCTGCCTATTGAGGTATACGAGGTTGCTACATTTTATACCATGTACTTTTTACGCCCGCAGGGCAAGTACGTGCTGGAAGTTTGCCGCACAAGCGGTTGCTGCCTGGTAGGTGCCGAAAAGATCATGGATCATATAGAGGAAACCCTTGGTGTAAAAGAAGGTGAAGTTACTCCCGACGGCTTATTCAGCTGGAGAGGGGTAGAGTGCCTTGCCGCCTGTGGTTTTGGCCCCGTATTGCAAATTGGCCCTGAATATACTTTTTATGAAAACCTGACCAACGAGTCGGTAGATAAATTGATCAGTGATTTAAAAGCGAAAGCTAAGAATTAAGTTATGGGACGGAAATTACTTTTAGAACATATAAACGTACCCGGCATCAACACATTTGATGTTTACCGTTCAAAAGGTGGCTATGCTTCTGTGGAGAAAGCATTGAAAACCATGTCGCCTGAGGCGATTGTTGAGGAGGTTAAAAAATCGGGCTTACGCGGTCGTGGCGGTGCGGGTTTCCCTACCGGTATGAAATGGAGCTTTTTGGCTAAGCCCGAAGGCGTTGCGCGTTACCTGGTTTGTAATGGTGACGAATCGGAACCTGGTACTTTTAAAGACCGCTACCTGATGACTTATATCCCTCATTTGCTGATTGAGGGCATGATTGTATCAAGTTTTGCGCTTGGTGCTAATACATCATACATCTACCTGCGCGGCGAAATGATGCCACAGGTAAGGATCCTGGAAAGAGCTATCGCTGAAGCAAAAGCAAAAGGCTTTTTAGGTAAAAATATCTTAGGTACCGGTTACGATCTTGAGCTTTACGTTCAGCCAGGCGGTGGCGCTTATATCTGCGGTGAAGAAACCGCTTTATTGGAATCATTGGAAGGTAAACGTGGTAACCCGCGCATCAAACCGCCATTCCCGGCTATCGCAGGTCTATACGGTTGCCCTACCGTTGTAAACAACGTTGAATCTATAGCGGCGGTTGTACCTATTATTAACGAAGGTGGCGACGAATATGCTAAAATAGGTATCGGTCGTAGTACAGGTACCAAATTGATCTCTGCAGGTGGTAACCTGAAAAAACCGGGGGTTTATGAAATTGAACTTGGTGTACCTGTTGAAGAATTTATATATTCTGATGAGTATTGCGGTGGTATCGCCAATGGCAAGCGTTTAAAAGCGGTTGTTGCGGGTGGTTCATCAGTGCCAATTTTACCGGCTAACCTCATCCTGAAAACTATCAATAACGAAGCCCGCTTGATGAGCTACGAGTCATTGTCAGATGGCGGTTTCGTAAGCGGTACTATGTTGGGGTCGGGTGGTTTCATCGCTTATGATGAAGATGCCTGTATTGTACGTAATACCTGGAACTTCGCGCGTTTTTATCACCACGAGAGTTGCGGACAATGTTCGCCTTGTCGTGAAGGTACCGGCTGGATGGAAAAAGTGTTACATCGCCTTGAGTATGGTCATGGCAAAATGAGCGACATGGACTTGCTGGTAGATGTATCTAAGAAAATAGAGGGAAATACCATTTGTCCGCTGGGTGACGCGGCAGCATGGCCTGTGGCCAGTGCTATTCGCCATTTCAGGGATGAGTTTGAATGGCACGTAACTAACGCCAGCGAAGCAACTTCAAGAAACTACGGTTTGGCACATTATGCTGATCCGTTGAAAGTTGCAGAGACAGCGTAAATATATAACTATATGTCATTGTGAGCGGAGCGTGGCAATCTCGTCGCATGAAAAGAATAGCTACGAGATTGCTTCGTGCCTCGCAATGACATAGTGGTTTAGCTTTTAAAATTGATTTAGAGGCGAAGAATTTTAGAAATTAACAAACGACGTTATTATTAAATGTCAATGAAAGTAACAATAGACGGAATAACCGTTGATGTAGAACCCGGAACAAGCATCCTGAACGCTGCAAGGCAAATAGGAGGTGATATTGTTCCGCCTGCAATGTGCTATTACTCTAAGCTGCAGGGTAGCGGCGGTAAATGCCGTACCTGTTTGGTTAAGGTTACCAAAGGATCAGAAAAAGATCCGCGCCCTATGCCTAAACTGGTGGCTTCATGCCGTACCGGTGTTATGGATGGGATGGAGGTACAGAATATTACTTCGCCAGAAGTTATTGAAGCCCGTAAAGGCGTGGTAGAAATGCTGCTGATCAATCATCCGCTTGATTGCCCTGTTTGCGACCAGGCCGGCGAATGCCACTTGCAGGATCTGGGCTTTGAGCATGGAGCAGCTAAAACTCGCTATGAATTTGACCGCCGTACATTTGAAAAGATCGACATAGGTGACAAAATTCAGCTGCATATGACCCGCTGCATCCTTTGCTACCGTTGTGTGTTTACTGCCGATCAAATTACCAATACCCGTTTACATGGCATCCTGAACAGGGGCGATCATTCTGAAATTTCCACTTACATCAGCAAAGCTGTTGATAACGATTTTTCGGGTAACATGATTGACGTATGCCCAGTAGGTGCTTTAACTGATAAAACTTTCCGCTTTAAAAACCGTGTTTGGTTTACCAAGCCTGTTGAAGCACACCGCGATTGCGATAAATGCTGCGGTAAAGTAACACTTTGGTATAAAGGCGAAGATGTGATCAGGGTAACTGGCCGTAAAGATGTTTATGGTGAAGTTGAGGAATTTATCTGCAATACCTGCCGATTCGATAAAAAGAAAACTGCCGATTGGGTTATTGAAGGCCCACGTAAAGTATCTCACCACTCTGTGATCAGCGCTAACCATTACGAGTTTACACCGCTGCCGGTTGTTAAAACCAACCCGGTACTGATGGAAGCTAATAAAGAACAATTTGAAAGGGAGACCCGCTTATAATGGAAACTACCGATTTAATATTCAGGATCGTACTGATCGTTGTGATTTTCGCTATCAGCCTGGTTGTGGCTATGTATTCAACCTATGCCGAACGTAAAGTTGCTGCATTTTTCCAGGATAGGATAGGCCCTAACCGTGCCGGTCCCTGGGGTATTTTACAACCCCTTGCCGATGGTGGCAAGATGTTTTTGAAAGAAGAGATCATCCCTACCAATGCAACCGGCTTCCTGTTCATTGTGGGCCCTTCACTGGCTATTTTAACTGCTTGCATCGGTTCGGCTGTTATTCCATGGGGATCGGCTATCCAAATTGGCGGTCGTACGTTTGATCTGCAGGTTACCGATATTAACGTAGGTGTACTTTACATTTTTGGTGTGGTATCATTAGGCGTTTATGGTATTATGATTGGCGGCTGGGCTTCCAATAATAAATACTCATTATTAGGCGCTATCCGCGCGGCATCACAAAATATCAGCTACGAAATTTCGATGGGTTTATCCATCATCGCATTGCTGATGCTTACCGGTACTTTAAGCCTTAAGGAAATCGCAGAGCAACAACATGGTTTTGCCTGGAATGTTTGGAGACAGCCACTTGGCTTCCTGCTGTTCCTGGTGTGTGCTTTTGCCGAAACTAACCGTTCACCATTCGATTTACCTGAGTGCGAAACCGAGCTTGTAGGTGGTTACCACACCGAGTATTCATCAATGAAATTAGGTTTTTACCTGTTTGCCGAGTATATCAACATGTTCATTTCATCGGCAGTAATGGCTACCCTGTACTGGGGTGGTTACAATTACCCTGGTATGGATTGGGTTGCGGCTCATGCCGGACCAACCATTGCACCGCTTATTGGCGTTGTTGTATTATTTGGTAAGATATTCTTCTCTATCTTCTTTTTCATGTGGGTGCGTTGGACTATCCCGCGTTTCCGTTATGACCAGTTGATGGACCTTGGCTGGAAAATATTAATTCCATTGGCCATCACCAACATCGTGCTGACAGGCGTGATTAGTACATTACTTAAATAGATTGGAGTTTTTAAAAAATGGAATCATTAAGCAATAAACGAAAAGTACTGGAAGTTAAGCCACTCAATTTTTTAGAGCGTGCTTACCTGCCGGCCATTGTGGGCGGTTTATCCACTACAATGAAACACTTTTTCAAAAAGCCGGTAACCATCAGCTATCCTGAAGAAAAGCGTGAATTTTCAGAAAATTTCCGTGGCATGCACTCGCTTAAACGCGATGAGGATGGCAGGGAGCGTTGCACAGCCTGCGGCCTTTGCGCATTATCGTGCCCGGCAGAAGCTATTACCATGACAGCTGCCGAACGCCAGAAAGGCGAGGAGCACCTGTACCGCGAAGAGAAATACGCTGCTGTTTATGAAATCAACATGCTGCGCTGCATTTTTTGCGGTTTATGTGAAGAGGCCTGCCCTAAGGAAGCTATTTATCTTGACGGTGATATCGTACCTGCCGACTACTTAAGGAAGGATTTTATTTACGGTAAAGACAAATTAGTAGAAGCACCCTTAAATCAATAAAGAAGTTTTATACCTTTGCCCTGCCTAAAAGGGTAAAGGTATTTTGTAAATAAAAACATGAGTACATTTTACTTCATCGCATTTTTGTCCATATTCTTTTCGATATTGGTAATCTCGGCCAAAAATCCGGTACATAGTATCCTTTATCTAATCCTTACTTTTTTTACTTTCACCATTCACTACATTTTGCTTAACGCTCAATTTTTGGCGATAGTAAACTTCATCGTGTACATGGGCGCTATATTGGTATTGTTCCTGTATACGCTGATGCTCATCAACCTTAACAAGGAGTCGGAACCTGTAAAGCCTTTCATGGTTAAAATAGCTGGTGTTTTTGGCGGCGGCATCTTGGCTGTAGCTGTTGCATCTTCACTTAAACTGATGGGCGCATCTAACCCGGTATTGTTACAAAACCCTGATCTGGGCCTTGTAAAAAACTTGGGTAAAGTATTGTTCAACGAATTTTTATTGCCATTTGAAGTATCATCTGTATTGCTTTTATCAGCTATGGTAGGCGCGGTATTATTGGCTACTAAAGAAAAAGAACCTAAAGCAGCATAATGGAAAGTTTAACAAATACTATGCACGCCGTGCCGCTTAATCATTATATATTGTTAAGCACAATCATTTTTGCTATAGGCGTAATGGGCGTATTGATCCGCCGTAATGCCATCGTGATCTTCATGTCGGTTGAGTTGATGCTTAATTCGGTTAACCTTTTGCTTACCGCGTTTTCGGTATACAGGGGTGATGCAACCGGGCAGGTATTCGTGTTTTTTATCATGGCGCTGGCCGCTGCTGAAGTTGCAGTAGGTTTGGCTATTATCGTGATGATCTATCGTAATACAAACTCAATTGATATCAACGTACTGAACAGGTTGAAGTGGTAACAGTTATTTCGGATTTCGGAGTTTCAATTTCGGAATTGTAATAGCTGATTAGTAATAAAACAAACGTTGTTGCCTCTTTCCCGCAATAGCGATTAGATAATTAAAAACGTATAACGTAACGCGTAAAACGTACAACATCGAACATGGATAAATATATCTGGCTTATTCCAATACTACCGTTAGCCGGTTTTGTTATAAACGGACTTGGCCGTAATTCATTATCAAAAAGTGTAATTGGCTTTATTGGCAGTTTGCTTGTACTGGTATCATTTGGTTTAAGCATTGCAGCTTTTTTCCAGGTAAAATCAACCGGAGTTCCTATTAATGTCAACTACTTTACCTGGTTTGCGGTTGGGGCATTAAAATTTCCTTTCGCATTCCTTATAGATCAGTTAAGCGCTATCATGCTGCTGATCATTACAGGTGTTGGCTTCCTGATCCACCTGTATTCTATTGGCTACATGCATGACGACGAAGGTTTCGGGAAATTTTTCGCTTATCTCAACCTGTTCGTTTTTTTCATGCTGCTGCTGGTTTTAGGTTCAAACTACCTCATCATGTTTATTGGATGGGAGGGTGTAGGCTTGTGCTCATACCTGCTGATCGGTTTCTGGTTTACCAACCCTGATTATGCAGATGCAGCGAAGAAAGCGTTTGTAATGAACCGTATCGGTGACCTTGGTTTCTTATTAGGCATCTTCACCATTATTTATGTTTTCGGTAGCATCCAGTTTGCAGAGATCTTCCCGAAAGCAGCTGTTATGAAATCAGGCGCTGGTCCACTGTTTATCATTACCATTTTACTATTCATTGGTGCCTGCGGTAAATCTGCGCAGTTGCCGTTGTTTACCTGGTTGCCAGATGCGATGGCTGGCCCTACTCCGGTTTCGGCTTTGATCCACGCTGCTACCATGGTTACAGCCGGTATCTATATGATTGCCCGTTCAAACATATTCTACACTTTATCTCCGGATACAATGGAGATTATTGCTTATGTAGGTTTGGCAACGGCGCTTATCGCGGCTCTTATCGCATTAACTCAAACTGATATTAAAAAAGTATTGGCTTATTCAACTGTATCACAATTAGGGTATATGTTTTTAGGTTTGGGTGTTGGTGCTTATACAGGTGCTTTCTTCCACGTGTTAACACACGCTTTCTTTAAAGCTTTATTATTCCTTGGCGCAGGGTCAGTGATCCATGCTATGAGTGGTGAGCAGGATATGCGTAAAATGGGCGGCTTGAAAGGCAAGATCAAAACTACTTTCACCACCATGATGATTGGTACTGTAGCTATTGCCGGTATCCCGCCATTGGCTGGTTTCTTTTCGAAAGATGAGATCCTGGCACATGCTTTCGCACATAGCCCTATATTTTGGGCTGTAGGTGTATTAACCGCTATGTTAACCTCATTCTATATGTTCAGGATGATGTACCTTACATTTTACGGAAAATTCCGTGGTACTCATGAGCAGGAGCATCATTTGCATGAGTCGCCTCCAACAATGACTATTCCGCTTATTGTATTAGCTATTCTTTCAATTTTAGGAGGCTTTATAGGTGTGCCGGAAGTATTACACGGACATCATGAACTGGCACATTTCCTTGAGCCTGTTTTCCATAAATCAAACGAAATTTTGGGCGAGCATCATTTGTCCGAATCACTTGAATACGCGTTAATGGGCACTTCGGTAGCATTGGCTTTAGCTGCTATGGCTTATGCCTATATGAAATATGCTAAAAATGGCAGTGTACCTGTTGCTGATACTGAAGAGCGTCCGGCGTTGACCAGCTTATCATACCACAAGTTTTACCTTGATGAACTTTATGACCTGATTGTTCGCAAACCACTCGACTGGCTTTCAACCTTCTTCTATAACATCATAGAGCGTTTAGGTATCGATGGTTTGGTGAACGGGATTGGCAGAGGAATGATTGAAACCAGTAAAGGCCTGCGCCTGCTGCAAACCGGTAACGTAGGGTTCTACATATTTGTAATGGTACTGGGAATTATCGCGGTATTAGTGTATAGCGTATTTGGATTAACTAAAATATAAACGATAAGCGTTTAGCAACATAAAAATGACCGTTAGTATATTACTTTTTTTGCCAATAGTTGCCGCTGTTATAACTGCCCTGCTAAAAAACGGGATAGCTAAACATGCTGCATTATTTTTCTCTGTTGCCCAACTGGTAATAGCGCTTATATTTTTAAGCAAGTTTGTTCCGGATGCATCAACCCAGTTTGTAATTGATGTGCCATGGATCAGCAGTTTTGGAATTTACTTCAGTGCCGGTATCGACGGGATCAGTATGATCCTGGTTTTGTTGACCACTGTGCTTGTACCATTAATTATTTTAACAACCTATCAGCATCAATACAAAAACGAAGGTGCTTTTTATGGCCTCATTTTATTTATGCAGGCTGGTATGCTGGTTGTATTTACCGCCCTCGACGGATTTTTGTTTTACGTTGGATGGGAAGCGGCATTGATCCCGATCTACTTCATTTGCGCCCTTTGGGGGGGGGGAAACCGCATCCGTATTACCATTAAATTTTTCATCTACACCTTTGCCGGTTCGTTGTTCATGCTGGTAGGCATTATCTACCTGTACCTCCAATCTCCCGACAAAACTTTCGACATCCATAATTTCTATAAAATGACTTTGGATGTTAAACATCAGAGCTGGATCTTCTGGGCGTTTTTTCTGGCCTTTGCCATCAAGATGCCTTTGTTCCCTTTCCATACCTGGCAGCCTGATACTTATACCGAAGCTCCATCTGGGGGTACCATGATGTTATCAGGTATCATGCTTAAAATGGGTATTTACGGTGCTATCCGCTGGATGATCCCTAATGCCCCGCTTGGCTTTTATCATTTCCAGGCGTTGGCCATGATCCTTGGGGTTATAGGTGTAGTTTATGCTTCTATTATCGCCTTTAAACAAAAAGACGGAAAACGCCTGGTAGCTTATTCATCAATAGCACACGTTGGCTTGATTGCTGCGGGTATTTTTGCCTGGAATATTGCCGGTGTTCAGGGCGCCATGATTCAGATGCTTAACCACGGTATTAACGTTGTTGGTATGTTCTTTATCTGGGACATCATCAGCCGCAGGCTGAACACCCGTGAGATAGATCAGCTTGGCGGTATCGCGAAGGTAGCCCCTAAATTTGCAATAGGTTTCCTGATCATATTATTAGGTACAGTGGGATTACCACTTACTAATGGTTTTATTGGCGAGTTCCTGTTGCTGAAAGGTGTATTTGATTTTAGCGTACTGCACTATGTAAACCTGGTACTGGCTGCCGTTGCGGGCCTTACCATCATTTTTGGTGCGGTTTACATGTTACGCCTTTATAAAAACGTAATGCAGGGCGAAACCAACCCGCTTACAGCGACTTTTGCTGATGTTAGCGGTACTGAAAAGTTAACGTTGTGTATCATTTGTGCCCTGGTTATTGTATTGGGCATTTATCCTCAGCCTATTCTGCATATCTCTGAAGCTGCGGTAACGCAACTGGTAAATCAGATAGGTTCAAAGTTTACAATGTAGGTTTAAGATTTTAAAGAAAAGAATGAATACTATAATCATCATATCTGTTTTACCTATAGTGCTGCTGTATTTAGGGCTATATAAAGCGCAAAAGGCTTTGCTGCCCGTTACTGTTATAGGATTGCTGGCTGCCTTGGGTTTTGCAATTTGCCAATGGACTTCAAAAGATACAGCCGAACCGCTCTATACCGGCATGCTGTTGTTCAACAATTTTTCAGTTGTATTTTCAAGTGTTACCATTATATCTACCATACTGATCCTGTTACTGTCAAAAGGATACTTTGAACGCATCAGCAGGCATACCGCCGAATATTATGCCATCATTCTGTTTTCGCTGACAGGTATAATTGTAATGGTATCTTTCAATAATTTGGTTATGCTGTTTATCGGCATCGAAATCATGTCGGTGAGCTTATACATCCTGGCGGGTATTAAAAAGAGCGATTTCGCTTCAAATGAAGCAGCTTTGAAATACTTTTTGATGGGTGCTTTTTCAACCGGTTTCCTGCTGTTTGGTATGGCGCTGTTGTACGGATCGTCGGGTTCATTCAATATCGATACTATCAGGGAGTATGTAATTAACCATCCACATATCGACCCTATGTTTTATACAGGCATAGCCCTGATCATTGTAGGTTTATGTTTTAAAGTAGGTGCAGCCCCCTTTCATTTCTGGACACCGGATGTATACGAAGGTGCGCCTACGCTGATCACGGCTTTCATGTCTACAGTAGTTAAAACAGCGGGGTTCGCAGCCTTCCTGCGTTTGTTCTCTGCCTGTTTCCAGCCATTGTCTGACTTCTGGACACCAATAATACTTGTAATTACTATTATTACCTTATTTATAGGCAATATCACCGCGCTGTATCAGCAAAGCTTTAAGAGGATGCTTGCATTTTCAAGTATCTCTCACGCCGGCTACCTGTTATTTGCAATCGTGTCATTAGGCGCTGCCTCAGGTAATTCGGTATTTGTATATGCGACAGCATACTCGATAGCTTCAATCATTGCGTTTGGCGGTTTAATATTAGTACAGCAACAAGGTGGAAGTGATAACTTTGAAAGCTTTAATGGTTTGGGTAAGAAGAACCCGTTCCTTGCCTTTGTATTAACTGTAGCCATGCTTTCATTGGCGGGGATTCCGCTTACTGCAGGCTTCATCGGTAAATTCTTCATGTTTTCGGGAGCGGTAAGCCGTTATCATATCGGTTTAGTTATTATAGCTGTGATTAACGCTATCATTAGTATCTTTTACTATTTCAGGGTCATCATCGCCATGTACTTCCGTACCGACGAACGCGCAGAGCTTACTGTGCCGGTTTATTATAAAGTAGTATTCGCACTTTCAGCTCTCGCCACAATCCTTATTGGTGTTTATCCCGATCTTATAGCCCGTTTCATATAATCGGTATTGATAACTGCAAATTGATATAATATTTGTAGTTTTACAGATATAGTGAATGGAAAGTTTCTGGGAATACCTTCAAAATTTAACTGACGCACAATCCATAATAAGCAGGGGTGGTTTTTATCTCTTGCTTATTGTTGTTTTTGCTGAAACCGGTTTATTCTTTGGTTTCTTTCTGCCCGGCGATTACCTGCTGTTTATGGCCGGTTTATTGTGTGCCGCTGGTAAAGTTGATGTTTCTATAACTACGCTGGTATTGTCATTGATAGGCGCCGGAGTATTAGGCAATTTTACGGGGTATTGGTTTGGTTACCGAACGGGGCCGGTATTATTCAATAAAAACGACTCACTATTTTTTAAGCGGCGCTACGTAGTACTGGCCAGTGAGTTTTACAACAAACATGGAGGGATGGCGCTTATTTTAGGGAGATTTTTCCCTATTGTTAGAACATTTGCTCCTATATTTGCAGGTGTTGTTAAGGTTGATATTAAAAGATTTTCGGTTTATAACCTTATTGGCAGCGTGGCCTGGGTATGTGTATTTACGCTGGGCGGTTTTTTTTTAGGGCGAAGGTTTCCTCAACTGCAGGATTATCTGCAATACATTGTACTGGGATTAATTGTAATTACAACAATTCCGCTTGTTGTTGCTTATGTTAAAAAGAAACTTCGTGAAAAAAACGAAAAAATAGATTAGTTAATAATTTTATTTACTATATAATAAAGATAAATGAGTACTCTGCATCCATGGCACCAGGTTTCACCAGGTGATAATATCCCTGAAATAGTAAACGCTATTATTGAAATCCCAAAAGGATCAAAAGCGAAATATGAAATTGATAAAGAATCAGGCTTGTTGAAGCTTGATCGTGTATTATTTTCATCTGTAATGTACCCGGCCAACTACGGCTTTATCCCTCAAACCTATTGCGATGATAAAGATCCTTTGGATATCCTTGTACTTTGCTCAATTGATGTGTTCCCAATGTCTATCATCGAAGCTAAGGTTGTAGGTGTAATGCATATGGTTGATAATGGTGAGCAGGATGATAAGATCATTGCAGTGGCTAAAAATGACATGTCGGTAAATTATATTAACGACTTAAACGAATTGCCTCCACATGCCATGACCGAAATTGTTCGCTTTTTTAAAGACTACAAAAAATTGGAAGGCAAAAACGTAACCATCGAACATTTGTTAGGTGTACGTTATGCCCATAAAGTGATAACCGAGAGTTTGGAGCTGTACAAGTCTACGTTCCCTGTGTATCAATCATAAATAAATGGACCCCGCACATTACGAGATTAGTTTATTTTACATTTTCGCTACCATGTTTTTGGTTTTACTCAATGGCTTTTTTGTAGCCGCGGAGTTTGCCATGGTAAGGGTTCGGGGTTCGCAAATTGAAATTAGGGCCAAAGGCGGCAGTGGCATAGCCAAAGTTGCCCGGGGCATATTGCATAATTTAGATGGTTACCTGGCTGCCACACAGCTGGGTATTACCATTGCGTCGCTGGCGCTCGGTGTTGTGGGTGAGGAGGTTGCTACTAACATCGTTATCCGCGCTTTCCTGAGCGTGGGCATAACCCTTTCTCCCGGTTATATCACGGCCAGTCATATCTTGGCTTTTAGCTTTATTACCATCATGCACATTGTTTTTGGTGAGCTTGCGCCTAAATCGTTAGCTATCCAAAAATCGGTACGTACAGTGATGGCTGTTTCATTGCCACTCAGGTTCTTCTTTGTAGTTTTCAGGCCATTTATATGGGTACTTAATAATTTCGCAAATTTCATTCTGAAATTATTGGGTATAAGCACCGTTGAAGGCAGTGAAACCCATCATAGTTCGGAAGAACTGCAATACTTGTTGGAGCAAGGTAAAGAGACCGGCGCACTTGACTCAAATGAGCACGAACTGATCCAGAACGTGTTTGATTTTAACGAGCGTGTGGTAAAAAACATCATGGTACCGCGTACCAAAATCTCGGGAGTCGATATCGCTTCAACCAAAGAAGAGTTGCTGGATATGATCATCAACGAAGGTTATTCGCGGATGCCGGTTTATGACGATGTGATAGATAAGATCATCGGTATTGTACACGCCAAAGATATTTTGCCACTACTGGCCCGTAATGAAGAGATCGTACTGAAAGATATTATCCGCAAACCGTATTTCATCCCCGAAACCAAAAAGATCAACGATCTGATGGCCGAATTGCAGCAAAAACGTATCCAGATAGCTATTGTACTTGACGAGTTTGGCGGCACGGCCGGCATGGTTACGCTGGAGGATATTGTAGAAGAATTGGTAGGCGAGATCCAGGATGAGTATGATGAGGAAAAGCCAATTGTTGAAAAGGTAAATGAGCGTGAGTTTATAGTTAATGCGCTTGCATCTATTTACGATGTGAACGAACATTTACCGCATGATTTACCTGAAGATGGCGACTTTGATACCGTATCGGGCTGGCTTGGTGATATCTTCGGAAAGATCCCCGATGTGGGTGAGCAGAAAGAATCGAACGGGTACAATATCACTGTACTGAAAAAATCCGACCAGAATATTGAATCAGTTAAACTCGAATTACTGATAAATGAAGAAGATGCAGTAGATTTACATTAATCTGCCCATTCATAATGCAACTTTTTTATACACCTGATATTGACGCCTCGAATCCACAATACTTCCTGAGCGAAGAAGAAAGCAAACATGCTATACGTGTGCTGCGCCTTGAAGCAGGCAACGAGGTACAATTGATTGACGGCAGGGGCAGTTTATACACAGCCCTGATCCATGACGCGCACCCCAAGCGTACCATTCTTAAAATTACATCCGTATCTACCGAATTTGAAAAACGCAACCATTACCTGCACCTCGCGGTAGCTCCGACCAAAAATATCGAACGCCTGGAGTGGTTTTTAGAGAAAGCTACAGAAATAGGTATTGATGAGGTGTCATTAATTATCACCCAGCGATCGGAACGTAAGGAAGCCAAGACAGAGCGTTTAAATAAAATTATTACGGCGGCTATCAAGCAATCCCTTAAAGCCTATCATCCGTTATTAAATGAGCCTTTAACGCTAAATCAACTATTCGATAAACCTTTTGAGGGGCAAAAGTTTATTGCCCATTGCGAGCCCGGAGAGAAATTTAACCTGAAAGACGAAATAACCCACAGGGCCGTTATTTAATATTGATAGGTCCCGAAGGGGATTTTACCCCTGCTGAGATAGATAAGGCTTTGCATAACGGGTTTAAACCAATATCTTTAGGTACAAGCCGCCTGCGTACGGAAACGGCCGCGCTGGAGGCTTGTTTTGAGGTTAATTTTTTAAACAGGGTATGAAAAAGATCAGGTTAGCATTAATTGTTGTGTTTGCGGCTATAGCAATGAGCAGCTTTAATGCCCCTGCCTATAAAATTGCCCGCCTCAAATACAGCGGTGGCGGCGACTGGTATGGCGACCGCACAGCGCTGCCTAACCTCATCAAATTTTGTAATGAAAACCTCAAAACCAATTTTGATGATGACGATGAGGTGGTTGAAGTAGGCAGTGCTTCTTTATTTAATTATCCTTTCACTTTTATGACAGGGCATGGTAACGTAATCTTTTCCGATCAGGAAGCCCGTAACCTCCGTAAATACCTGACCGGGGGGGGCTTTTTGCATATTGATGATAACTATGGTTTGGATCAATACATCCGCCCGCAAATGAAAAAGGTATTTCCCGAGCTTGATTTTGTGGAGTTGCCGGTTAATCACCCCATTTACCACCAAAAATATGACTTTCCCAATGGCTTGCCTAAAATTCATGAGCATGACGGCAAACGTGCCCAGGGCTTTGGTTTGATATATAAGGGCAGGCTGGTTTGTTTTTACACCTATGAGTGCGATTTAGGCAATGGTTGGGAGGATTATGGTACTTATGCCGGCGATACCCAGGAAGCCCGCCAAAAGGCCCTCAAAATGGGCGCGAATTTAATTCAGTATATTTTTACTCAATAGGAGCTGCTCTTATCCGCAGCTTTCAATTCTTTTAACGCTATCGGAGATGGAATTTACTCGTTGCTGTATTGCAAGTGAAATTATACAGGGTTTATTAAAGGTTTTATGTAAAGCAATTGAATAATATTAATATTAAGCTATAAGCTTTTTGAATTTTACTTTCAGCTTTTATATAATATGTTTAGCTTTATATCAATCCCCTAATATAAACCGCTTATCCTCAAATCCAAATCCTATGTATAAATTGAGTATTAATGAACGCTACAGTATTGAAGCTGAAAGAACCGTTGCGGCAGGCTTACTTATTAACGGGGTTAAAAGTGAAGCCGATATTAAACAGTTAAGGCCGGGAATCTATCATGTTATTGAAAACAACCGCTCATACAACGTCGAGATAGTTAATTTTAACGGTGACGAAAAAATTGCTGAAATAAAGGTTAATAATCATATTTATCATATCACCGCTAAAGATCAGTTTGATATATTACTTGATAAGCTTGGATTTAGTGATTTAAACAGTGCCAGGATTAGTGAAATAAAAGCCCCCATGCCGGGTTTGGTTTTAAAAGTATTTGTAAATAAAGGAGATACCATAAAAAAAGGTGATAATCTTTTTGTGCTTGAAGCCATGAAAATGGAAAATATTATCAAATCGCCGGCCGATGTTGTGGTAGAAAAAATATTAATAAAATCAGGGGATAAAGTTGAAAAAGGGCAGATCTTAATGTCGTTTTAACTGAGTGTTATAGCTTAAATATGCGATAATAACATTTTTGCAATGAACTGAACGTAATTTTAAGGCTTTTGTTGTTTCTGCACATTTTTTTTACGAACTTACTTTCTTAATTAACAATATTAACTTTTATGAAGAAACATCTACTAACAGTCATGTTACTGTTTTCTTGTATGGCTATGGTTTTTGCTCAAAACCGGGTTATTACAGGTAAAGTAACCGACCAGAAAGACGGCTCGCCCTTACCGGGAGTAAGCGTAACCGTAAAAGGCCTAACAGGGGTGGGCACCCAAACCGACATTAATGGCAGTTACAAATTAAGTGTACCTGCTACCGCCAAAGTTTTGGCTTTTAACTTTTTGGGATATAAACTTGCCGAACAATCAATTAATGGTAGCATTGTTGATGTTCAGTTAACAAGTGATTCGAAACAGCTGACGGAAGTTGTAGTAGTGGGTTATGGTACGCAGAAGAAGGCCAATATTACAGGTTCAATATCTTCAGTATCTGCAAAGGAAATTGAAGGCACCCCAACCACTTCTATTGAGCAGGCTATACAGGGTAAAACAGCTGGTGTATATATTCAGTCAGGAAATGGTAAACTTGGGCAAGGGATCCAGGTTAGGGTACGCGGCTCATCTTCAATATCTGCCGGTTCGGAGCCATTATATATTTTGGATGGTATGCCAATTACCACTGATAACTTATCAAGCACCGATGCGCCAACCAATCCGCTGGCGGACATTAACTTCAATGATATCGAATCTGTACAGATTTTAAAAGATGCATCGGCAGCTGCAATTTACGGTGCTAGGGCTTCTAATGGTGTAGTTGTAATTACTACCAAAAAAGGCAAGGCAGGTACTCCTAAAGTTAATTTTTCAGCATCATATGGTAAAAGTACACCGTCAAGGCACCGCGAGTTCCTGAACGCCAAACAATTTGTACAGATAATGGAACGTGCGGGTGAGGGTGCAGCCAAGCAGGACTTTGCTGCCGGGGCTTACGATACACTCGACGACGCACTTGCCGATTATAAATCATATGTTGAAGATAATTTTACCTCCCTTTCGGCTGGTACTGATGATTGGAAAACAGGCAAGATCAATACAAACTGGGAAAGGGCTGCATATCAAAGTGCTCCACAACAGCAATATGATTTAAACATATCTGGAGGTAACGACAAAACTACCTATTATATGGGGGGGCAATATCTTGATCAAACGGGTATATTGATTGGTAACAGCTTTAAAAGGTACTCGGGGCGTTTAAATTTGGATAGCAAGGTAGATAAAAACTTGAGTATCGGTATGAACCTAAGTTTTGCTAATACCATTAATAACAGGGTTTCAAACGATAATGCTTTCAGTACACCTTTGCAATCAGTGGCTTTATCGCCAATAACACCATTAATTGACCCTCGCAGCGGTTTAATAAGCGGTACCCCTCCGGGCGAATCAGAAGATTTTCCATTGTATTATAACCCGCTGATCAGCAAGAACAATGCGTTTTATCAGGCGACAGTTTACCGCACTATCGGTAATGTATATGCCAATTGGGAAATTGTAAAAGGCCTAACCTTCCGGTCGGAATTTGGTATTGATCAATTAAACCAGGCTGAAGATAGCTACTATGGAAGTGCTACTTTCCGTAATACAGGTACTAATAATGGTTTTGGTCAAAATACAACCACACAAGTATTGAACTATAATACCAATAACTATTTTAGTTATAAAACTATTTTTGGTCAGGATCATTCACTGGATTTAACGTTGGGAACAACCTATCAAAAATCCCGTACTGTTGGTAACGATGTACAGGGGCAGGAGTTTGCCTCTGATGCTTATAAAAAACTAACCGCGGCAGCAGTAATTGTTTCAGGTGCATCGTATGATAGCCCGTACAGCTTTTTAGCCTATTTCTTCAGGGCCAATTATGCCTATAAAGGAAAATACCTGTTTTCGGGAAGTATCCGTAGAGATGGATCGTCAAGGTTTGGTGTGAACAATCGGTATGGATTTTATCCATCAGGCTCGGTAGGCTGGATACTAACAGAAGAGGACTTTTTGAAAAACAATAATCTGCTAAGTAATTTAAAAGTTAGGGCAAGTTATGGTTTAACGGGTAACGCCAATATTGGAAATTTTTCGTCATTGGGTTTATTTTCCGCAGCAAATTATAATGGTGTAGGCGGTCAGCGCTTTTCACAAATAGTTAATCCAAACTTAAAGTGGGAAACAACCGCAGCACTTGATTTAGCTGTTGATTTTGGTTTCTTTAACAACAGGTTATCGGGTAGTTTTGATTATTATAAGAAAAACACCCGCGATCTGCTATTAAACGTGAACCTTCCTGGCACGTTAGGCATTTCAAGGCAATTGCAAAATCTTGGTAAACTATCTAATAAAGGGTTTGAGTTGGAGTTATCATCAGATAATTTTGTGGGTAAGTTCAAATGGTCAACAAGTTTGAATGCTTCATACCAAAAAAATTTAATTACCGATATAAAAGGCCAGGTTATAACTGATAATAATATCAATTATGTAATGGCCGGTCAGCCGATAGGTGTATTCTACATGCCCGAATATGCAGGAGTAGATCCTGCCAATGGAGATGCTTTATATTACAAAAACGCAAAGGGAACCGACGGAAAGCTGGATCGTACTAAAACAAACGATCCTACCCAGGCACAAAATGTTGTAGTAGGCTCGCCAACACCTAAATACTACGGAGGTATTACAAATACATTTGGTTATAATGGAATTGAATTGGCGGTAACCTTCCAGGGTGCATTTGGCTACAAAGTGTATAACAATGGAGGCCAATATATGAGCACAAGTGCAGGCAATGGCTTCGATAACCAAACTATCGACCAGTTAAAATACTGGAATAAGCCCGGTGACATAACCGATATACCTGAGCCTCGTTTATTTTATGGAAATGGCATCAGTACTTCAAGCAGGTACCTTTCAGGAGCCAGCTACGTTCGTTGTAAAACAGTAACGTTAGGTTATACATTGCCAAAAGCTGTAGTTAGCAAATTGAGGCTGCAAAAAATAAGGGTATATGCTAGCGCCTATAACCTGTTTTTAATTACCAAGTACAAAGGATGGGATCCTGAAGTAAATTCAGACGAGTTGCCAAGTAATGTTGATCTGAGTAATGACTTTTACTCGGCCCCGCAGCCCCGTACTATAATATTTGGTATTAATATAGGCTTATAATATTAAAAAATTACAAAAATGAAAAAGATAAAGTTTATATATATATCGGCAACAGCATTGGCACTTTTCTTAAGTGCATGTAATAAACAACTTAATATAAAGCCGGTTGAATCTGTTGATCAAAACCAGGCTATTAAAACAGCCAAAGATGTTCAGGGCGTTTTGGTAGGCACTTATAACCGGTTGGGGCAGGTTGACCTTTATGGCGGGCGTATATTTATGGAGCCCGATTTGTTAGCTGCACAGGCTGAAATTACCTGGACTGGCACTTATACAGGTTTAACGCAAATTACTGTACAGGCTATAACGAGAGATAATAGTTTTGTTGAAAACACATGGTTGGATGCCTACCAGGTAATAAATCAGGCCAATACTGTGCTTGCCAATTTAGATAAAGCTGATAACGCGGATGATAAAGCAAGATGGGAGGGGGAAGCTAAATTTATAAGGGGTTTGATGTATTTTGACTTAGCCCGCTTGTTTGGAAAGCCATGGAATGATGGCGATCCGTCAACTAACTTAGCAGCCGCTATCGTATCAAGTCCAACTACTTCTGCTGATAGCGAAGGGGCTAAAGTTGGCCGGTCTACAGTAAAGCAGGTTTATGATCAGGCGATCAGCGATTTGACGGCTGCCAAAAGCAAGCTGCCGGAGGATAATGATTTCTATGCCAATAAATATTCCGCCTCGGCAATCCTTGCAAGGCTTTATCTGCAAAAAGGCGATTATACCAATGCCTTAAAGGAGGCCAATACTGTTATTACATCCGGCGCGTTTTCTCTTGTGCCTGATTACACCAAGGAGTTTTTACTGTCAAGCAAACCATCGCATCAGGAAAATACTACTGAAGATATCTTTGCTATACAGGTTACTCAACAGCAAGGTATAAATAGCTTGAATGAATTTTATGCCTCATCTGCAAACGGAGGGCGCGGAGATATTAAAATAACAGATGATTTTTTGGCAGAATTTGAAGCCAACGACGTAAGAGGCCAGTTTTATACTGTTACATCGGTTAACAGAACTAAAAAGTTCGATAATCAATATGGAAACGTACATGTCGTGCGCCTTGCAGAGATGTATCTTATCCGTGCCGAAGCTAACCTCCGTGGTGGAACATCCACAGGTGCAACGCCGGCAAGTGACGTTAACACCATCAGGGAGAGGGCAGGCCTTGACCCTTTAGTAACTGTAAATCTTGCTACAATATTAGCAGAACGCAGGCATGAGTTATGTTTTGAAGGAGGGTTTTTTCTGCATGATGCGAAAAGGCTTAAACAAAGTGCAGGCGGGCTTCCTTACAATTCACCAAAACTGGTGTTCCCTATCCCTCAGCGCGAAATTTTGGCTAATCCAAAGTTAGTTCAAAATGAAGGTTATTAATTGTTAATAGATATTTATTAAATAAAATCCCGGATAACGCATTGTTTTCCGGGATTTTTTGATTGTAGATTTGTATTAAGTAGTAAAACGTAAAATGTTAAAATATGATTAGATTGTTGTAGATGCAATAAGCTAAACCCAATGAAACCTAAATTAAAAATAAAAATAAACCATGAACAAATCCTTGCCGCCCTGAATGCTCATTGGCAAGCCTCGGCAGCCGGGGATATCAACGCGGAGCATGACATTTACGATGATGATGTGATCTATGATTATCCCCAGTCGGGCGAACGAATTTTTGGACGAAGTAATTTACAGGCCTTGCGCGGACATCATCCGGGTAAGCCATCGGGTTTCCGTGTCAGGAGGATTCTAGGAAAAGGCGATACCTGGGTCACGGAATATACTATTGACTATCAGGAGCAGCAGGCTTACACGGTAAGCATTATGGAGTTTCGTGAGAATAAGGTAATACATGAAACACAGTATTTCGCAGATCCCTTCGAAGCCCCGGCCTGGCGAAGCCAATGGGTTGAGCCGATCGATGGATAGATACAACTTAAAACAAATAAGGCCTCTCATTGCTGATAGGCCTTATTTCAAATTTCTGTTATGAAAATTATCTTGTTTTAAACGGCTTAGCTTTTTTAACCGGGTAATGTGGTTTGCCATTAGGGTTAATTTCAGGAGCGCCAACTAAGGTCATTGCACAGCGGAAACCAACCTCCGCACTCGCCTCGTCCTGATCCATAAAACGACGGGTAGCAGGGTTTAGCCAAAACGCCATATCGTTCCATGATCCACCTTTGTATACTTTAGAATGGTCGTTAACCAGGGTGGTTGTTCCGTAAAGAGCTTTATTAACTTCGTCTTTTTCGCCCCTCGCATCCGGGTTGTAAGCTTTGCCCGAGTTTTTAGGTAGCAATGAATCAGCCGGCAATGAACCTGTTTGAGGAGTAGTTGCAAGGGGCGCGTTTGGATTGGCGCTTTGCGCGACGGTATTCTGTTGCTGTAAAGCTAAAAGTTCGCTGTATTTTAGTTTCTTATTAGCATGTGCCGGATCTTTAATTGGCTTGCCGTATTTATCTTTTGCATAAAGTCCTTTGCTTGGATCTGCAAGGCGTTTGTTTGAAAACTCATTACCGCGGAAAGGGTTAAAATCTTCAAACTCCTCAAATGACGTTTGGCGGTAAGTATCAGCAACCCATTCGTTAACATTACCCGCCATGTTATATAAGCCAAAATCATTAGGTGCATATGAACGTACAGGGGCGGTAATGTCTGCCTTATCGTTCAGGTAACCGCCAACACCGGCATTGTCACCGTTGCCGCGTTTAAAGTTTGCCATGATCAGGCCGCGTGTTTTCTTTTTTGCCGAACGTACACCCATACCGTTCCATGTATATATTTTGCCATCATCGATGTTTTCAAACTGGGTGTTTCCTGCAAGGGCCAATGCTGCATATTCCCATTCGGCTTCTGATGGCAGGCGATACGCTTGTTTAAGGATCCCGTCTTCCATACGTACAGGCCTGACGGCTTTGCCGCCCTTTCCTGTACCTGCCTGGGCATTAGGGCTCAGGTTAGGCATCATTTTTTTACCATCTATGCCTGCCCCGGTCATCTGGCCGTTCAGGTAAATATCAGTATTAAAAGGCTGTCCGTTCGCTGCAATGCCGGCGTCACCGCCACCACCTTTTTTGCCCATATCTTTCCACGCTACCATTTTTCCGGTTTCGCGTAAAATATTTTCGTTGGTACGGTCGGTTCGCCATGAGCAATAATCCTGTGCCTGGTCCCAGGTTACGCCTACAACAGGATAATCCTGAAAAGCAGGGTGACGCAGGTAGTTATCTACATATGGCTCATTATAAGATAAAGGATGGCGCCAAACCAATGTATCAGGCACCGCATTGTAATATAACTCGCGATCCTGCGGGAACGTAATGTTTATCCAATGCAGGTAATCAAGCCAATCCTGATTTGATACTTCGGTTTCATCCATGTAAAAAGAGGGTACGGTAACCCTGCGGCGTACATTATTATAATCGTAAGTTATGTCCTGGTCGGCACTGCCTCCCATAACAAAAGTACCACCCTCAATAGGCACCAGTCCGGGTCCCGGAGATGGATGGCTTTGCCTGAAACGCTCATAACCGCCGTTGTTTTTATCGTTATAAGTTATACCCGTTTTTTGCGATTGCTCGCGTTTACTGCAGCTACTCATCACGGCACCTAAAGCCAACAATCCCAGAGCAGTTTTAGTAAAAAGTATTTTCATATTTTTACAGTTATATTAAGTGGTAAATTTATAAAAAAATGGATACAGTGCTTATGCTAATGAACCATTATTTAGAAATAAATACTACAATTATCAGGGGTTTTAACGAAAAATTAATGAAATTAGTTGCGTTGATTTAAATTTTTGATTTAACTTTCAGCAAAAGTGCGGACTTGAAAATGTGAAGCAAGTCATGGTCCTATATTTATAAAATACAAATTGTTAAAACCTAACTCCGACAAATGAAGTTTTTTACATTTCGAGGCCTTGCTATCATTACCCCATTTTTATTGCCACTTGATGCAACTGCGCAAACAAATCCTAACGGAAGTAATATCAATGCAATTCCCACCGAAGTGCCTTTTTTAAATATTTCACCTGATTCGCGTTCGGGGGCTATGGGGGATGCGGGCGTGGCTTTGTCGCCGGATGTAAATGCGAATTTTTGGAATCCGTCAAAGCTTGCATTTTTAGAAAGTAATGATGCCTTATCTGTATCATATAGCCCCTGGTTAAGGCACCTTGTTCCTGATATCAGCTTATCATACCTGAGTTATGCCCATAAAATTGATGAGCGGAATACAATAGGCGCTTCGCTCAGGTATTTTAATTATGGTTCCATTCAGCTTACCGACGATAATACAAACGACCAGGGTACTTACACACCAAACGAGTATTCGTTAGATGTTTCATTTGCCCGTAAGTTTGGGGATAATTTTTCGTTAGGCCTTACTGCGAGATACATTCATTCTAATATATCAAGTATCTCATTCGCTACCGGCTCAAGCCAGGCAGCAAAGGCGGGGAATGCCTTTGCTGCAGATGTTTCATTGTACTATACAGCGCCTTATGGTGATGGCAACACTTTTGCATTTGGAACACACATTTCAAATATTGGTACAAAAATCAGTTACAGCGATGTGGGCAACAAGTATTTTTTGCCGGCCAACTTGAAATTAGGTGTGGCTAACACCTGGCAGTTAGATGATGTTAATGAGTTTACAGCAACCTTTGACATCAACAAACTGCTGGTACCAACCCCGCCCCTGCGCGACAAGGATGGTAAGATCATTAAAGGCAAGGATGATAATGTATCGGTGCCGGCGGGTCTTTTTCAATCATTTGGCGATGCACCGGGTGGTTTCAGTGAAGAGTTGAAAGAGATCAGCTTTTCGCCGGGTGTTGAATATTGGTACAACAAACAGTTTGCTGTACGGGCAGGCTATTTTTATGAAAACCCTAACAAAGGCGACAGGCATTATGTTACCATGGGTATTGGGTTTAAGTACAGTGTTTTTGATTTTGATTTTTCGTACCTGGCAGCCAGCCAGCAAAATAGTGCCCTGGCCAATACTTTGCGCTTCACTTTGTCGGCAAATTTTGGCGGTACAACAAATGCTTCTAAAAGATAATGGGTAAAATTAAGGTAGGTTTTGGGTTTGATGTACACCAGTTAAAAAAAGATCATCCGTTTGTTTTAGGCGGGGTTAAACTTGAGCACCACGCTGGTGCCTACGGCCACTCTGATGCCGATGTATTGTTACACGCCATTTGTGATGCCCTGCTGGGTGCAGCAAACCTGCGCGATATAGGCTTTCACTTTTCAAATAAAGACGACCGCTGGAAAGGCATCAGCAGCCTGGTCCTTTTGCAGCATGTGGTTGCCCTGATCAAAGAAAAGGGTTTCACTATCGGCAATATTGATGCTATGGTATGCCTTGAAGCGCCAAAGATCAATCCGCATATTCCGGAAATGAAAACCTATATAGCCGAAGCGGCCGCTATTAATGAAGAGGATATTTCCATTAAAGCTACTACTAACGAGCAAATGGGTTTTATAGGCCGTGAAGAAGGTGTTGTGGCTTATGCAGTTTGTTTGATTGAAAGGGGGTAAGGCACTTAAATAAGGTCATTAATGAAGCTGTTCTCCATGGTTATACCTTTATTATAGCTTTTTTTACCACTATATTGTGTTTTAGCTCTTCAAAAAATTTTTCCAGCTCATTGACTTTATTCAGATTAACAATGTCTGATTTTTGATTGTCCGAGGCAATCAAAAATCAGATCAGTAAAATCGGTATAAGGTTTTAACTGTGTTATAACGTCTTTTCTCACAGATATAAACAACTGGTAGCGAACTAAAGTTTTTAGTTGGTTACCAATTTTGATGAGTTTGCACGCAGCAAAACTCAGTCTATGTATTTGTAAGCCACAGGCTGTTTGTTTAACTGTAATGTTTATACAACAAATACACAATAACCGCAACTATCGCCACGCCGATTACCATATATATCGGCTGTGCTTTTTTGTTTCCCGAGCCATCAACTTTCACATTACCGGTGCGCTTAAGCACTCCCCATCCGCTCAATTCGCCTTTCAATGCTTTTCGTAGCGATTTAAACAGCACGTAATACATTAACTGCCGCCACATAAAACGCTGCGGAATGATATAGATGAGTTTCTTGTAGTCTTCCTTTTCCATCCGGAAAGCGATGATACCCACTATAAAATCAACCACCACAAATGCTACGTAATAAAGCAGCATCTTTTCGGGTTTCTCACCGAACAGGGCGAATAGCATCATCAAGTCTGCCAGAGGGGAGAACAGCGGTAATATGATTTGGAAAATCAGGATGTTAGGCATCCCCACCATTCCAAAAAACTTGTACTTTTTGTTAAACAATGCATCCCGGTTTTTCCAGAAGCTTTGCATTACGCCAAAACTCCAACGGAAACGCTGTTTAAGCAGCATGTTTATCGTCTCCGGCGCTTCGGTATAAGCAATGGCTTCGGCGCAGTTACGCACTACGTAGCCTTGTTTCAGGATACGCATGGTAAGGTCGCAATCCTCGGCAAGAGTATCATAGGTGAACCCGCCGGCCCGGAAAATAGCCGATTTACGGAATGCACCAATAGCCCCCGGTACAACCGTAATACTATTGATGAGGTCAAACGCCCGGCGGTCCATGTTTTGCGCGGTGATATATTCTATCGACTGCCAGCGGGTGATGATATTGGTTTCGTTGCCAACTTTAACCGTTCCGGCTACAGCGCCAATTTCCTCATCGGTAAAGTAGGTCATGAGCTGGTACACGGCATCCGTTTTAAGTTGGGTATCGGCATCAATACAAACCACAAAATCATTTTGGGCATGGGTTATACCAAAGTTTAATGCTGATGCCTTACCTCCGTTTGGTTTGGTTAGGATCTTGATGAGCGGATTACCTTTATAGGCGGATTCTACAACCTCAAATGTTTTATCTTTTGATCCGTCATCAACAAAAATAATCTCGAATGATGGATAATCGGTTTTAAGCAAGCTTTGTATAGTTGCTACTGCATTCACCTCTTCGTTGTAGGCCGGCACAATAATGCTCACGGCGGGCATCACATCGGTATTGCGATCAAGCTTTTTGGATTTTTTATCCACACTTCGCTGCCTTACAGCCAAAATGCCAATAAGCACAATGCGGCCAATAGCCAGGAATATGGCCGACAGGAATATATAGATCAGCGCCCAGTTTACATAGTAATAACCATGAATAAAAACATCATAGGCGGGCCCGAAAATGCCTGTGCTTGGATCCGGTTTAATCGGCGGCATCAGGTCATCCTTAGTTTTGCCCAGCACATCGGCAATAGTGGTAAACTGGTATCCTTGCGATTTAAAGTAATGAATGATTGCAGGAAGGGCTTTAACAGTCTCTTCACGGGTATCACCGCCTGCATCATGCAGCAATATCATCGATCCGTTATCTTTTTGCCTTATGGTGCGGGCAATAATACTATCGGCAGTTACGCCGGGCTGCCAATCCCACGGATCGATAGATTCGCCGATGGTGATATAGCTTTGACGGCGGCTTTCTGCAACCGGAATAACCTCGGCAAGGGTTTGCGGCTCGGCATCGGCATTAAATGGCGGGCGGAACAGGATAGTGCTTCGGCCGGTTACCGATTCAATAAGTTTACGCGTGGAGTTAAGCTCCAGGATCACCCTTTTTAAGCTGATGGTTGAAATATCGGGGTGGAAAAACGTGTGATTGCCTATTTCATAGCCTTCTTCGTATTCGCGCCGCAGCAACTGTATGTTTTTTTCGGCCATGGAACCCACAACAAAGAATGCTGCCGGTACCTTTTCGGCTTTAAGGATATCTAAAATACGTGGGGTAAAATCGGGGTCGGGGCCATCATCAAAAGTTAAAACTACTTTCTTGGGAGCATAACCATACCTGCGGATCACATATTTAGTGGGAAGTTTTATATAATGCTGATCGAGAATGGTAAACGTAGATGTATCCATTTTTACATTAATTACCCCGGTGGTAGGCGTGGTAATGAGGTCAAGCACCTCGCCATCACCATCGTAGTCAACATTTACACGATTGTTTAACCCTACAGATGTAAGTTTCCGCATATCCACACCTGTTTTTTTTAATGAGTCTATCGACAGGTTTTTCTGGAAAAATGTCCACAAACGCGGATCTTCGGCACCTAAACGCCATAAAGCCACGCCACCGGTGGCCCAGTCGTCGGCCATGCGGATTACGTTAAAGTTTGTTGCCGCGTCTGTAAAGTAAATGGTATGGTCAAGGCTGTCCTTGTCCATATAAGTGAAGTGTAAATTTGCCGAATTTGGATCAAAGGTGATTTTGCTTTTTTGCTCTTCGGCCGTACTGATAGCCTGCTGATAACCTATAGTTTTACCTACACTGCCTTCGGGCCAGTCATAGGCGCCGCCTGCGAATGTTAAAATTATTTTTTCTGACGGAACTTTCGAACATACATCATCGAGGATTTGCTCAACCCAGCGCTGATTTGAAAGATCGCCGGCATTAGTTGCTTCATAATGTTCATCAATAGCCATGATGAACAGGAAATCGTTTACATGCTGGAGCTTTGTGATATCAAAACTTTCATCCTCCGGCACTACGTTTTGAGTAACCAGGAAACCTTTGGCATGCAAGGTTGTATAAAGCTCATTTTGAAAGGCTATGTAATTTTTACTGTTTCGGTCCCTTAGCTCATCAAAATCAACATTGACACCCTTCAACTTGTTTTTGGTAAGCGAGTTAGCTATGCTGTTAATAAAATTACTACGAAGTGTTTTATTGTTAACAATACGGTCTACATCTTTAGTATCATAGCCGCCATGTGTGTTGTTGTAGTTTACGTAGTTTGACAGTGATACAATAATCGGCTTGTTGTATTTTTTATTGAGGTTCATCAGCCCGGTATCGAGCTTGGTTACAACGGTATCAGTTTTAGGTAATATAGAAAAGCCTTCGCTCACTACCATATCCAGGTGGCCAATATTCACCACCAGCGAGTTATAAGCCTGAGGTTCCCACGCACGATAAAAAGCGGCGTTTATACGGTCTTTATTGTTAGGTTGTTTAAGCTGATGTAATTTTTTAGCCCTCTCAAGTGCTTCTATTTCAGATTTTTGAATTTTGAACGATTTGAACTTCGTTGACTTTTTTAATTGCTCGAGCTCCTCCCTGGTCATTTTTTTGGGAGCAGGGTTAAGATTGGGAAGCTCGGGTAATAGGTTGAGCGGATGGTAACAATAACGGCTATTATACCAATAATCAATGCAGCCAGTAGTACACGGCTCAACCATTTAAAACGGTTCCACCTACCGGGATTATCAGCCTGAAAAACTTGCTTGCTTGATGACATTAAGAAAAATTACTTTATTAAAAGTATAGGTTACTTATGAAGATTGTATGAAATAAGAATTGGGCATTATTTGGTGGTTTTTCCGGGTTCGATACCTGAAAAATCAACACCGCATTTGCAATTGCCGCCGCAGCTTTTTTTTGTAGTAAGCGCCCTGTACATCATACGGCCAATGTAAAAAACAGCGCCTGCAAAAAGTATCGCGATAATGATGATCTGCATATTCATAAAGACAAAATTAAGCATTATTTAATATATACGTACAGACAGGGTAATTAGTACAAAGTTTAACGGGGCATAAAAGCAACCGTGCCGCCAACCCAGTTGTAATCTTTATTATAACGTACGCCTATCATTTTTCCACGGCTTAACCGTGCAAGGTTTATTGCAAGTGTGGGTTTTTTATCCCCATCGGGCCAGAGATAAAGCAACCTGATCTCGGCCTTTACACCGCCTTCCGGCGATTGCACAACAGCCTCGTAATTCACCTTTTCCTGTAAGATCCAGTTTTCAGGATCTGTAATGGTTTCTATGTCTTCCTTACTAATATCGATAATCACACCCTGACCTGCAAAGGAGAACAATGGTTTAAGCACATAGTTTTCCAAATTAGCAGGGATTTGCTTTAATAGGTGCAAAAACTGAGTTTTGGGAATGTAATTGCCTGTTAAAAAAGGCATGGTGAATTTACTGACCCGATAAAACCAGTTGGGGTGTGTGATCCATTCAACCTCAAGGGGCTGCCTGATATCTGCCACTTTGGTAAAAATATCCGGATCACCGGCTATTTCATCAAAAATAAGGCGATTGTAGATGCGCTTAATTAGCTTCTTTTGATCGCCTGCCATGTAATAAAGCTTTTTGCCATCCTGGATCAGGTCGCTCAACGATACCACCGGCGTACCAATGTATTTTTGTGTGAGATAAAAATCAACTGCTGTTTTTTGTTCTGGGGCGTTTACGTCCATTAATACAACTTCATCGGACTGGTAAGGGCCAAGAATAGTTTTTTTGAGCAGATCGAGGTAACTTTCCTCCTTCAGTCCCCCAAAAAAGATGGTTTCATCCGCGGGGGTATCATAAACCTCCTGATAAGTATCTCCCAGATGCACCTGGAAACTGTAAAGTGAAGGAAATCCCTGCAATTCAATAAGTTTTGGCACGATATTACCCTGCTCATCTTTACAGATCCCAAAATCAAGTGCGATAAAATGAGGATGATCATTTTCATTGGATACCCGCCAAAAATCAGGGATGGCCCGTTCTGTAAGTTCTTTGAAATTGGGCTTGAGGATAGTATGAACAATATCATTGCCGGCGGAGATAAGCTTATCACGGAAATCAGCAGTTAAAAAAACGGGGGTTTCCGCAACACGGAAAGGAACGGGTTCTTTTAAGTCACTATTGAGTTTGCTAAGAAACTGGCTGTACTTTTCTGTGCTAAACTTTTCGTTGAATACTTTTCTGATTGATGGATTCATGATTAGCCCTCTAAATCTCCCCTTCATGGGCGATTCTCTTATTATGATTTAAATAAACTATTTATTCTTCTTTAACCTCTAAAAGCCCTCTGCTTTTAGGGAGGGTTGGGTGGGGCTAACCGCCATATCCAAAAAATTAGGGATCAGTGTACGCTGGGTATACGTTATTTTATCCGGATCGTCGAGGCGTTCAAGCATCTCATGATATTTAACTTCTCCGTGTTCGCTGATGACTTCGTCTTTTTTTTCTTCGCGAAGCAACATCCCCTTCATCCCTCCGGCATCGGCTTCGGGGTGAAATTGTGTAGCAAAGAAATAATCATTATACCTGATGGCCATCATTGCCCTTGGTAAATCAACATGCGGGCGTTCTTTTTCTATCGCTACCAGTTGCATGCCCAGCTCTTTAAAGCGTTTTTCATCCGGGTTGATCACCTGCCAGCTGCGCGAATCAACAGTGTAAAAAGGTTCGGCTAAACCTTCAAATAATGGCTCATTTAACCCAGGCTCAGTTTTATTTACCGGCAGTACGCCAAATGACGGGGAGCGCCGCATATTGATATCGCCCAGCTTGTAATGGCGGCACATTAACTGAAACGAGTGGCACACAAAGAAAACATGCTTTTTATTGCTGTTGTTGGACAGGTTATAATCTTCCAGCTTATCAACCAGGTTAAAGTATTTCTTCTCCCATTCGGTACCTTCTGTTTCCAATGGGTTACCCGGGCCTCCGCTTGAAATATAAATATCAAAACCGGTGCCCGGCATCTCGCATTTACGGCGTACATCAAAGATCTGGTAACTTAAATTTAAATTGTGTTCAGCCCTGTAACGTTTTAAAATATCCTGGAAACCACGCATTCCCTCGTTCGCTATCCCATCATACAAGTCAAGTATGGCTACTTTTATTTCCGGTTTCTCAGTCATCTGCTGCATCTTTCTAATATTATCCTTGCTTTAGGATTCCGTATTTACCAATTTAAAATAATTGTCATTTCGACGAACCAGTTGGGATTAAGCGTTGGTTGTGAGGAGAAATCTTATACAATATGCGCTGAGCAATTATGTATTTGTATGGTGTATAAGATTTCTCTTTTTCCCCATCGGCTCAGCCACGGTTGCTTTATCGAAATGACGTTGTTATATAGTCGCTGAGGGGGCTTACAACCCCTTCAATGTTTGTGAGGTGATATAATCCACCACGTCGGCAAAGTTATTGTTTTGCTGATAAATAGCCAGCTGCCTGTCGGCTCCGGTGCCATGCTCCAGGATATTGTGTACATATTGAAGGTCATCGCGTGAGCCAAGCTCATCAACTACATCATCTACAAAATCAAGTAGCTCCAAAATCAGCGAACGGGTGTTTACCTCCATTTCCTTACCAAAATCTATCATTTTGCCGTCGATACCGTACCGGGCTGCACGCCATTTATTTTCGTTAATGAGCGCGCGCGAATAGTTAATAAACTTCATGTTTTGCGCCCTGAGCTTGTACAACTTGGCACATAAAGCCTGGAATAAAGCGGTAAACGCAATGGTTTCATCAACCAGCATAGGGCAGTCGCAAATGCGGAACTCAATAGTTTCAAAGAAAGGATGTACCCGGATATCCCACCAGATTTTTTTGGCGTTATCAATGCAATTGGTTTTTACGAGCAGCTTTATGTAGCGGTCATACTCCTCGATACTGCTAAAATAATCGGGGATACCGGTGCGCGGAAACTTATCAAAAACCTTGGTACGGAATGATTTGAAGCCTGTGTTCCGCCCTTCCCAAAATGGTGAATTGGTTGAAAGGGCATACACATGCGGCAAAAAATAGCGCACCTGGTTGGCAATGTGAATAGCCATATCGCGGGACTGGATGCCAACATGCACATGCAAACCAAAAATGAGATTGGAGCGGGCCGCCTCCTGCATCTCATCCACAATTTCAAAATACCTGGGGTTATCGGTAATCAATTGATGCTGCCAGTGCGAAAACGGGTGTGTACCCGCGGCGCCAATCCGCAGACCAATATCACCTGCCAGTTGCGCTACCGTGGTACGAAGCTTACTTACCTCCTTGCGGGCTTCCTGGGTATTGCGGCAAATATGGGTACCCACCTCAACTACAGCCTGGTGCATTTCGGCTTTTACCTGGTCTTCATGGATTTTTTGGGCTGCATCCACAATTTTTTGCTCATGCGATTTTAGCTCCCGCGATACCGGGTCAGTCACCATAAATTCTTCTTCAACACCTAAGGTAAATTCGTTCATAATTGGTTAGGGTTAGTAATAAAAGCGTCATGCCGAAACAAGTTCGGCATGACTTAAAATTATTTCTTAGCTGCCTTTTTAGGCTTAGGCGCTGCTTTTTCTTTTATTGCTGTTGCTTTCGCAACAGGCTCTTTTACCACAGCGGTTTTTACTGCCGTTTCGTTCACTGCGGCAGCTTTTACCGCCGGTTTTTTTGCCACAGCTGCTTTTGCTGCGGGTGCTTTGGTTGTTTTGGTTTTCTTCGGTTTGCCCTCGTCTTCAATAGCATGGTCAACCACAGCCACGGAAACATCTGCTTTAACAGCCGCTTTTTTTGCAACTGCTACCAACGGCATTTTTGCTGCCGAAGTTTTTACAAATTCGCCCCAGGTAAGGTTGTCTAAGCCGTCTTTTTGTTTTTTTGCGCGTTCAATGGCATAATCGGCGGCTGTTTCAACCACCCATTCAAAGTTTTCCTGGCCTACGCTGGTAACTTCGGCGTCGGGGGCAGGGTTACAAAAATCAATAGCGTAAGGTATGCCATCGCGAACAGCAAACTCCACTGTATTGAAGTCGTAACCTAAGTATTGGTTTAGTTTTATCACATAATCCTTAATGGTGTCCAATAGCTTTTTAGATGCAGGTGCTTTACCATGCTCATAGCGCAGGTGGTGCGGGTTGCGCGGCTCATACTGCATGATGCGCACATGCTTGCCGCCAATGCAATAGCAGCGAAAGTAATCGTCAAAAACAATCTCTTCCTGCAGCATCATTACATACTGTTTGGTTTTATCGTATTTGCTGAAAAAATCTTTCTCATTTTCCAGTTTATAAACTTCTTTCCAACCGCCGCCGTCAAAAGGTTTCATATAGGCAGGGAAACCTACATAGTTGAAAATACCATTCCAATCTAAGGGGTAGGCCAGGTTGCGGAATGATTTATTGGTGGTATCATCAGGCAGTTCCTTTGATGGCAGAATTACGGTTTTAGGTACAGGCACTCCGATTTTTACAGCAAGAGCGTTGTTAAAAAACTTTTCGTCGGCACTCCACCAAAAAGGGTTGTTGATTACCGCTGTACCGCAAATAGCCGCATTTTTTAGGGCTGCGCGATAGTAAGGCACATCCTGCGAAATCCGGTCGATGATCACAGCATAGTCAAGCGGTTCGGCCTGCATTATTTTATCGAGCCGTACAAACTCGGCACTGATGCCTTTTTCTGCTTTTTGGTTTACACGGTCAACAAATGCCTGCGGAAACGAATCTTCCTGGCCGAATAAGATACCGATTTTTTTCATGATAGTAGGTGTTTATATGTTTGTTTTTCTTTGGGTTTCAGGTTGATGTAAATCTTGCTCTTTATTTTCCCATTTTAAACTCTTGCTTCTTACTCTCTTGTTTCTATTTAATCGTTGATAAATAATGCGGGAACATTTCGCGCCAGATGGGCCAGTCGTGATTGGCAAACGGGCGGATATCCAGCCAGTGTTTAATGTTTTTTTGTTTTAAAATGTTTGAGAGCTGGATGTTATATCCTTTGCATATGTCATAGTCGGATGTGCCGAGAACAATGTTCATTTGCCAAAGGTCATGATGGTTGCTGCCCGGCAAAAAATCGACCGGGTTGTTATAAAAAATGTTATCATCATAATAACCATCAGTAAACATTTTGATATCAAAAGCGCCGCCCATGGTAAACAAATGCCTAACCTTTTCAGGATGTTTGAATGCGAAATTGGCGGCATGATAGCCCCCAAAACTACAGCCGGCGAGAGCTACGTTGCCAACGCCTGTTTCGTGCATGGCCCAGGGGATGAGCTCGTTTACCAACATGCGATCGTACCCTGCATAAGTTTTGGCCCTGTCGGCCGGGTGAATGCTTTTGTTGTACCAACTGCGGTCGTCGATGGTATCGGGGCAATAGATCTTCACCAGGCCATTGTCAACAAACCATTTTACACTCCCGATCAGGCCAAAATCTTTGTTTTGATAGTAGCGGCCTTTGGTAGTAGGGAAAACGATCACAGGATAACCGCGGTCGCCGAATACCAGCATTTCGAGGTCGGTGTTGGTGTTGGGTGAATGCCAGCGGTGAAATTTTTCGGTCAAAGCTTGTAGTTTTTATAATGACTGTAAGTTAGGAGGTTTGTTTGAAAAAGGCAACAGCCTGATAATATTAATCCTTAGCCGCCAAAAAGTAAAATGGATAGCTTATTTTTGCGCCCTTAATTTTAATTTAGAAAGAGATGTACCCGGGCTGGCTTGATACTGAAATGACAATAACCGAACAAGAAATAAATATAACCTCTACACTGCTTGAGCGGGAAGTGACCTTAACCATCCTGAAGCCGGAAGACAGTGATATCGCCGAACCGCTAAACCTGCTGCTGCTTAATGACGGACAGGAGCTTGAAAACCTCGGATTAAAAACCACGCTCGAAACGTTATATAATACCAATCGCCTTAAGCCGGTGCTGATCGTAGCTATCCATGCCGGAGATAGCCGCCTGGATGAATATGGCATTGCCGGTAAACCCGATTTTAAAGGCCGGGGTGCCAAGGCTGGTTTATATACTCAATTTATAAAAGAAGAATTGCTGCCGCAGCTACAACAGCTAACCGGTTTTAACGAATTTGATACAACGGCCTTTGCAGGCTTTTCGCTTGGTGGTTTATCTGCATTTGATATTGTTTGGAATAACCCGGTGTTATTTGATAAAGCGGGCGTTTTTTCGGGCTCGTTTTGGTGGAGGGGAAAGGACCTTGCCAAAGGCTACACTGATGCCGACAGGTTGATGCACCAGGTAATACGGGAAACCAAAACCAAACCGGCTATCAGCGCCTGGCTGCAAACCGGTACCAAAGATGAAACCAGCGACCGTAATAAAAATGGCATTATTGATGCCATTGACGATACCATAGACCTGATCAAAGAAATGGAAGCCAAAGGTCTTAAACGCCCGGAAGAAATTCAATATGTTGAAGTAGTAGGAGGTACCCATGACACTGCTACCTGGGGCAAGGCGATGGCCAGGTTCTTGGTTTGGGCTTTTGGGAGATAACGTATAGTTTTTTTAAATCAGCTTAATTAAGTTTAAGAACATGGTTAGTGCTGCACTTATAAAAAAGCTTGATCAATTGCCCCCTGATTTACAAACTCAGATAGAGAAAGATGTGGATAGGCTTTTGAAAAAAATTACTAATGCTGATTTGGTAAACAGTGATCAAACTATAAGAGGATATGGAAGTTTAAAAGGGAAAATTTGGGTGTCGGAAGACTTTGACGAACCGCTTGAGGATTTTAAAGATTATATGTAATGCAATTGCTTATAGATAAACAAGCAATTCTTTGGTTTCAAGCTTCTGATGACAGACTATCTAAAACAGCCAAGCAATTAATTGAAAACCCCGATAACCAATGATATATAAGCATGGCATCACTATGGGAGATGGCTATCAATGTTTCTTTAAAAAAGCTTAATATCGAAATTGGTTATGGGAATTTTTATAGCTATTTGATAGGGAAGCAATTTGAGGTTCTTGATATAGCACATTATCATTTAAGTAAATTAATATCTCTGCCTCATCATCACGGAGATCCTTTTGACCGCCTTATTATCTCGCAGGCTATCTCTGAAAATCTTACGATCATTTCGGCTGATCAACACTTCAAAGCCTGCCCTGCAAGCGTACTTTGGTAAACTCAATGTTAATTGTAAACAATAACCGCTAAATGCTTTATAATCTCATAATTTAACCTTACCTTTGCGCCAAATTTAGAGAGGCATTTTCATGCAAAAAATCAGAAATATTGCGATCATCGCGCACGTTGACCACGGTAAAACTACTTTGGTTGATAAAATCCTGCACAGCTGTGCCATTTTCAGGGACAATGAGCAAACCGGAGAGTTAATCCTTGACAACAATGACCTTGAACGTGAGCGTGGTATTACCATCGTTTCAAAAAACGTATCTGTAAGGTATAAAGATGTTAAGATCAACATTATTGATACCCCTGGTCACGCCGATTTTGGTGGCGAGGTTGAGCGTGTATTGAAAATGGCCGATGGTGTATTATTACTTTGCGACGCTTTTGAAGGTGCCATGCCTCAAACTCGTTTCGTAACTCAAAAAGCTTTGGCTTTAGGCCTTAAGCCAATTGTGGTTGTAAACAAAGTTGATAAAGAGAACTGCCGCCCTGAAGAAGTTTACGAACAGATTTTTGAATTATTCTTCAACCTTGAAGCTACCGAAGAGCAGCTGGATTTTCCGGTTATCTACGGTTCATCAAAACAAGGCTGGATGAGCACAGATTGGAAAAAAACAACGGAAGATATATTCCCGTTGATGGATGCTATCCTGGAAAACATTCCGCCTGCACCTATCGCTGAAGGAACACTGCAAATGCAGATCACTTCGTTAGATTATTCATCTTTCGTAGGTCGTATTGCTATCGGCCGTGTTGCCCGCGGTACTATCAAAGAAAACATGCCGGTGTCGTTGGTAAAACGTGATGGCACTATCCAGAAATCAAGGATCAAAGAACTTTACACTTTCGAAGGTTTGGGTAAAGTAAAAGCTACCGAAGTAAAATCGGGCGATATCTGTGCTGTAGTTGGTATCGACGGTTTTGATATCGGTGATACCATTGCTGATTTTGAAAACCCTGAGCAATTAGAGGTTATCAAAATTGATGAGCCAACCATGAACATGTTGTTCACCATCAATAACTCACCTTTCTTTGGTAAAGAAGGTAAATTTGTTACCTCACGCCACGTACGCGACCGTCTGTACAAAGAGATGGAGAAAAACCTGGCACTTAAGGTTGTTGAAACTGAATCGCCTGATTCATACCTGGTTTATGGCCGTGGTATCCTTCACTTGTCGGTATTGATCGAAACTATGCGCCGTGAAGGTTACGAGTTACAGGTAGGTCAGCCGCAGGTTATCGTTAAACACATTGACGGCGTTAAATGTGAGCCGGTTGAAACCCTGATAGTTGACGTACCTGGCGAAGTTGCCGGTAAAGTAATTGAACTGGTAACACAACGTAAAGGTGACCTGTTGATCATGGAGCCAAAAGGTGATTTACAGCACTTAGAGTTTGAAATTCCTTCACGCGGTATCATCGGTTTACGTAACAACGTATTAACTGCTACTGCCGGTGAAGCTATCATGGCGCACCGCTTTAAAGCTTACGAACCATGGAAAGGGCCAATCCCTGGCCGTTCAAACGGTGTATTGATCTCGATGGAAAAAGGCAACACAACTGCTTATGCGATTGACAAATTGCAAGACCGTGGCCGTTTCTTCGTTGATCCGGGTGTTGATATTTACGAAGGTCAGATCCTGGGTGAGCACATCCGCGATAACGATTTGGTGATCAACGTTGTTAAAGGTAAACAGTTAACCAACATGCGTGCATCAGGTAGTGATGACAACGTTCGTATTGCACCGGCTATCAAATTCTCGTTAGAAGAATCGATGGAGTATATCCAGGCTGACGAATACATCGAAGTTACGCCGCAAAGCATGCGTTTACGTAAAATCTACTTAACCGAAAACGAGCGTAAAGTAAACGCTAAAAGGTTTGTTAATCAATAATTTTCAATAAACAAGTATATAAAGCCCTCCGGTTAACCGGAGGGCTTTTTACTTATCAGCTTACCGTTATAAACTACTTTGCCATTTAGTTCGATGGTATAAACATACACGCCTGCCACGAGATTTACGGGGATGGTGTTTTGTAGTTCATTGATGCTTTTAACCAGGGTTAACTTACCATCGATGCTGTATAGTTTAAATTCGTAATTATTGATATCGCCGCTGATGATATGGATTTGGCCGGCAACAGGGTTGGGGTATATAACAAATTGGTTGGGCTGTAAATAAACAGCATCGGCTATGTTGGAGTAAATGATATTGCCGTTAATTGTGGTGAGTTTTGCCCGGTAATATTGTTTGCCCCGTCGGGGATTATTGTCGGCGTATATGTAATCCACCGCTGTACTAAGCGGGATGGTATCTAAAGTAACGTATTGGCCCGCAGCTGTTGTTTTTTCCCAGGTGATGGATTTAAGATTATAAACGCTGCCCAACTGCAGGTTGAGCACAATGGTATTGTTAACCACGTTTGCCAGTAGTGTTTTTACATAGCAGCCAACTCCCTGCGTGGTAGCATTAATGGTATAACTTTTTAGGCCTTCAAAGCTATTACCTGTGGCGCTCACCGCAAAATAAGTTGAAGTTTGTTGTTGCGCGGGTATAATGATGCTGGTATCGGCTGTTGATACAAGTTTTTGAAGCAGGTTATCTTTAATTGTATAAATGTTGTAGCCTGTGCTTCCTGGCTGGGGTTTCCATTGCAGGAGTGTGCCACTGACGCAATTATACCCTATATCAAGTGTTAAAGGTTTTGAAATACTGAATTCCGCGCTGGTAAAAGTTTGACTCCCGATATCCATTTTAAGCATAGTTTTGGTAAAAACATCGGGCGTTGTCCAGGTATAATAGCGGTTTTTAAGGGTGGCATTATTAATGGCCTGCCAGGTTTGGCCATGATCATAGCTAACGCTTATTGTACCCGATGCGGTATTGAAAGAGCTTTGCCATCTCAGGTAATTATCCTCGCCGGCAAAAAGCTGGTCGCCAACCGAGGGGTAGATCCATTCGAACCGGTTTGATATAGTCTCCTGATGAGCAATATGAAATTTTTGAGCACTGTTAGTAATCCTTCTGCCTTTAACATGCACTATGTATGTGCCGGCTGCCGGGTTTTGTAAAATTACCTGTTCTGCATTGTTTAAGGTATCTGTTCGTCTTTTTGCCGGGGCAGATAACGAATCGGCAGAGGGGAAGCTGCTGAGCACCCATGGTAAAATTTGCTGCCCGGATGGTGTGGTGACAGTAAGATCGAGATCATTTACCAATGCCCATGGTGCATTAACAGCTGCTGCGGGGTCATTCCAGGCTAACGAAACTTTAAGCTCCCTGCAATTTACTGGGACAGTTATGGAATAGTCTGTTTGTGTAGCATTGCTAACCGAGCCGGTAAAAATGCGTTTTTCATTGATGGTGCGTAATGCTTCCAATGCATTCAACGAACCATAGCCTGTTTTATGGTTGGGGCCGGATGAGCCTGTTTCATCGGCCGAGTTAATGAGCACGCTTTTTATAAGCGCGGTAGATGGCAGTTGTTTATATTGTGTTTTATAAGCTTGTTGCAGCAAAGCTACCGTGCCTGATACCAGGGCTGCCGCGCCAGACGTGCCATCTTCACCATCCGCGATCAATTCGGGTTTGATGCGGCCATCGTATGCTGGGCCGGCCGAGCTTAAGGATTCGGGGACACCCGTCCTGCCGGTACCGCCAACCACCAATACATTTTTAGCCTGCTTAAAGTCGCCGGAGAGATTGGCTACCCCGCTTATACCGCTGTAAACTCCGCTTTCAGGTGCCGAATTGCCGATATTGCCCGATGAAAATACATGCACCAGCGAATCATTTTCAAAAATCTGCTGATCATAAGCGGCACTTTCGGCCCCATAATAATTTTCAATGCCGGTACCGTACGAGTGGTTTTGTACCGAAATTCTGAATGATTTAAAAATGGTAGTGCTGTCGGGCATTAATTGCGCAAAAGATGATGAGGTGAAATTTACCTTAGGAGCAACTCCCAAGCCTTTGATATATGAGTTGCCGTTGCCGCCTATGAGTGTTGCCATGGTGGTAGCATGGCCCGATGTGATATCAGAGGCTTTAAAGGATGTAAAGCTACGGCCTAACAGGTCGAGATCATTATCATAGCGGTCTTCTTTTACCGAAATGTTAATGCCGGATCCGGTTATGCCCGGAAAATTAGCCCCTATGGACGACATGGTATTTAAACCAAGATCAATATCGCTAATGGCAAGTTCTGCATGAGGTTGGCGCACTTCATTGGCAAATAAAATATAGTCCTGCTGAAGTAAGGCAGGCAGGTTTTCTAATTTAATGTTAAGACGTATTAGGTTGCCGGTTTGACCTGTAATGGCTCCGGATTGTTGGATGTGGTTGATAACCGTGTCATTGACAGCGGTAACGGCAACCTCGACGGCTTGTGTGCGTGCCGGATGCTGCTTCCAGTTCTTCGCAAGTTTATCCGAAGCTTTCCAGATGGGGGAAGCGGCGCTGTTATCTATAATATTAGCATCGCTTTTGACAGCCGAGGCTGATGATACTACATAATAGTTATAGGAAACCCGTTTGATGATATTGTATTTCCGGTTATCGATATGTGCTGGATCTTTAAATTTTACAAGGTAATACTGGTTGGGATTTTTTTGCGGAGATAAAGATGTTGCCTTATAAAGTGAAGCAATTGCCTCGTCGCTCATGTGTTTTTGTGACCATGACACTTTAAAGCATAAAAAAAGGAGTAATACGGTAACAGGTATTCTTTTTGTCATAGGCGGTAATGTGATCAAACCAATAAAGGGGAGCTGCAGCATCCCCTTTATTGATAAAGCTATTTAGTTGAAATGTAAAAACAACTATAGGCGTTATTAGTATAAATAATTTAAAGCTATCTGATCGTTGGCATTAAACGTACGGTCGGTACCGCTTGAGCAGGCTAACATCCAAGAGCCGGCATCCGCCTTGGTTGGTGTGCCCGGAATGTTGATAGCGCCTATGCCTGCCGAACCTTCGTTTACATGTCGGCCGCCGCAGCTGAACGCGCGGTTCATATAGTCGGTATGACGGAAACCGATACAATGGCCCAACTCGTGTTGAATAACTGATGTTACATAACCCAGATCAGGGTTTGTGCCATAAGCTTGTTCGTTGGTGTTCATCTGGATCTGGTTATACGGGTCGCCAGATGAAGTCGGGAAGCCTGATGAACCTAAGGTGATATAACCACCGCTTGGCCCCTCGTTAAAGCCGATGATGTCGATTGTGCCGCCGCTGCTAACCATTTGAAATTTAAGCGTGAGGTTTAAAGCATTGTAACGTGCAACTGCCGCGGTAGCCGCGTTAAGGTAAACAGTAGGCAGGTTTGTAACTGAGACGGTTACTGTTCTGGGCAGATTTTTAACCAGGTTTGTGGTACGGTACTGCTCAACATCGGCAATTCTTAAAGTAGGGCTGGTGCTTGCTTCGGCTAAATTGGCTTTAGTGAGCAGGATATCACCTTCAACAAGATAGCCATCGCCCTGCCTGCGCACTTCATCTGTGCTGAACCCTAAGTTTGTAATGCTTTTCAGTACATCATCCGGGATAGCGGTTGGGCTGGTAGTTGTAGTTTTTGCAGCCTTGTCTTTTGAACAGGAGAATAGTACAGAGATTCCGACAAGCACGCTTAGTCCGATCCCTAATAATAGTTTTCTTTTCATTGTTTTCGTTACGTTTTAGATGTAAAAGAAGAATTAATTTCAGCAGCCGGCCAGCGCTTTTAACTTATACGCAATATATAAATAAAATGTTATGGATTTAATAATAGAAAATAACAAAAAAATATTCTTTTTAGGAATTATTATCTTTTTATTTGATTAATATCGAAATTATAATTGTCATTTTGACTATTATGGCAATTATAGCTTTGTTTAACCGAGCGGGTGTTTTTGGGAACAAACCCTGTTAATCAATTAAAATTTACCTTCGGATAGATAAGGTACCGCGTTTGCTTGACAGACTTTTTTTAGTTTTAGCACCCGTTTCCCATAATCAATAACGGCTTTATATTTCATTAAAATATCTCCGCCCAAAACACCCAGTACCTGCGGGTGCCCCATTTGGCCGTATGCGGCATTAATAGTGGAAAGATCAAGTACAGCTACTTCAAATTCGGCTATAGGCAAGTCGCCGATGTGGAGGTCACTTACTGTTGCGGTAAAAGATTCCATGGTATTGGTGCCGAGGCCCGTGGAGAGTTTATCGCTGGCTAAGATGTTCATGGTTTCATTGGCTTCGGAAAGCACCGTTTGATCAAAAGCAGTTTTTGACGCGCCGGTGTCCAGCACCATGATAAAAGTTTTTTCAAACAATACGACTTCAACCAGCGGGTGGAAACCGTCGTCATGCAGGTCGATAATACGGAGCGGGACAGATATAATCATTGCAGGTATGCCAATTACAGATGTGCAAATGTGCAGATTAAAGCAGTGATTATTATTGGTCCTGTTAGAAAAAAAATCCGGCAGTAGTTTTAGGATTTAATTAGATGACATCTTTCACGGTGTGATCTTTCAATTGTGATAAGGTTTAGGCTTTAAAGATCACCAACAGGGAAGTTAATTTTAACAAGGCCTTTTAGTTTCTTTATAGCGCTAAATTAGCGTTAACCATTAAGCCCTGCAATACTGAAAAAGTGGTATATCAGATTGCGCGAAATTTATTAATAGCTTCTACTTTATTTTGTACCTGCAGTTTGATGTAGGTATTGCGGATGTGTTTTTTAACGGTTCCGGTAGAGATATCAAGGCGATCGGCGATTTCCTTGTACTGGAGGCCGCGGGCCAGGTGGTTAAGTACTTCAACCTCGCGGTCCGTAAGGCTTTCGGCAGCAGGGGCAGGCGGTTTATCGGCGTCGGCATTGAATGATGCTATGACCCTTCTCGAGATATAGGCGCTCATGGGCGAGCCGCCGGCCGCGATTTCGATAATGGCATTCCTGATCTCATCGGCCGAAGATTCTTTGAGCATATAGCCAGTTGCGCCGCTCTTTAAGGATTCAAAAATATTGGTGTTGTCGTCGTTGATGGTGCACATCAAAAATTCGGCATCCGGGACAAATGGCTTGGCCCGCCTTATAAATTCAATGCCCGACATGCCTTCGAGGTTTATATCCACTATAAAGATATCCGGTTTAAGCAGATCAATTTTTTTTAATACGGCTTCGGCATTGGGATAAGAACCAATTAAAGTTACGCCGCTCATATCATGAATAATCTGTTCCAGCCCACGCCGGTAGTGTAAATTATCCTCTAACAAAATTATCTGGAGCATGCTTTGCGGTAAATATAAAATGCTAATTTCCTAAATTATCCCGGGTTTCTTAATACCTATTATGGGGTATACGCTAAAGGTTTAGTTTAAGGCTGATGGATGTGCCTTTACCGTGGGCGGTATCAATTTTGAGTTCGGCGTTCAATCTTTTTGCCCGGGCGTAAATATTCCGGATGCCCATGGTTTCGTGTTTGCGCACATCAGGGTCAAATCCGCGCCCGTCATCACGTATGCTGATCTGCAGCCGGTTTTTGTAAAGGTTGATTTCCAGAAACGCGTTTTGTGCCTCCGAATGTTTGACAATATTGTTTAATACTTCCTTAACAAGGAGGTATACCTGTCGCCTTTTTTCGCCGCTGATGGTAACCGGGGTTTCGCTAACGGAGGTATTTACATGAAGGTCAATATTGCTGTATTCAAATATTTTAATGGCTTGTTTATGAATAAAGCCGGCCAGGTTGCTTACTTCGTCGTTTTCGGCATCAAGGCTCCAGATAATTAATCTTACCTGGGTAGATATATCGGTGATGGCTTCATGAATAGCGTCTATCTCCTTAAAAGCGGGTTGATCGGCCGTTTTGCGGCTGAGCAATTCGGTCCTGAGCTTAATGCCGGAGATGCTTGCCCCTAAATCATCATGCACCTCGCTGCTGATCCGCTGTCGTTCGCGCTGCAGGGCAAGGGCATTTTCATAGTCCTTTTTTTGTAAGCCGATGATGGATTGATAATATTTCCGTACCAGCAGGAAAGCGATGATTATGGCACTTAATACAGCCACCACCTGTAGCCATAACTGTTGGTACCATAAAGGCATAACGTCAAATTTAAAAATGAGCGGCTGGCTTAACTGGTTAAAACGGTCGGCAGCCACGGCTTCTAACTCATAGTTTCCGGGGGGCAGCAGGTCGAACCGTTTTTCGCCGGAAGGCGCGACGCTCCAATTTTTGTCAACCCCCTTAAGCCTGAAGCGGTATTGTATTTTACCCATGCTTTTGTAGGATAGGGCAACGCAGTTAAAAACAACAGGCCTGCCGTAAGTAAAGCTGCTTTGAGTTCCGGGTATCCCGTCGTTAATCAACACAGGTTTAGGCAAGCTCGTATTTCCTAAATTTTGAGTGACGGCTATGCCCTGATCGGTGGCTATATAATAATCATGCCCGTTCTGCACTACATCAGCAACGTTATCAGAGGGTAGCCCGTTACTGGTATTGAGCAAACTTATGCGGTAATTTTGATAATGATTATAGAAACTGATAATGCTTACACCGTTTGCGGTACAGACCCATAAAGTATTGTCATCTGTCCATACCAGTTTACGGATATCGCCTGAAAAAATAGCAGGAGATCTAAATTGAACAATTTTTTCGCCGGCCAGCAAAAACACCCCCTTTGCCTCGGTGCCTATCGCACATACTTCATTATTTGATGCCAGGCATTTAACAACATCAATCCCTTTATTGGGCAGTATTTTGGCGTAATAGGGAGTTTTGCTTGTGTTAGGTGTAAACTTATATAATCCGTAAAGTGAACCTATTAGCATGTTATTTTTATACCATGCAAGAGATGTCAAACGCAGATTTTCAAAAGCATAGCCTTGTTTATGCTTGAGCTGACCTGACGATGCAAGAACGGAATTTTGTGAAATAAAACAGATTTCTTTATCGGGCCGTTGAGCAATTCCTTTTATAGGGCCAAAGAAGTATTTTACAGAATGCCATAACGCCGGGTTCTTGTTGGAAATATCTAATCTGAATAAGCCATTATCGGTACCAATCATGAGCCTGTTACCCGGAATTGTAAGCAGGCTGGTTATCCGGTTAAAGTCAGACCGGTTTTGATTAATGGATATGGTGCCTGTTAATGACGATTGATTTGTCCCAAGTTTCATATAACTCAGTGTGCTTAAAACATGCCCGGTAAACAGGTAACCTCCTGCAATACCCAGTTTTAAAACATCTTCATTGGCCAGCCCGCTTTCTTTGTTAATGATTTTTATTTCGGGATTGGTACATAGAAAAAAGCCTTTGTCATAGCTGCCAAACCATAAATTATTTTCCCGGTCAATAACCGTGGCGGTAGTGATGTTATTATTAAGGTAATTTTTCCGTTCGCCGGTAAGGTAGTTAATAATGTAGGTGCCCTGTTTTACCGTTGTAACGGCAAACGTATTTTTGCCGGTAAGATACACTGAAGTTACATTCCCGGTAAAAAAGATTTTATTGAGCGGGATGATCCCGGTTTTTTGATACCGATAAACATGTACCCAGTCTTTAGTTATCAATAGTAAATAATTTTGATGTAAAGCCAACCGGTAAGGTTTGATATTGTTATTGGCGGTTTGAAAACTTAACTGGCCGGCCTTAAGCTCTTCTTCGAGGATGTCAAGGTCGTTTTCAGATAGGGTGATCTCTTCTCCGTCAGAACCATAAATGTACCCGTTCAAATACCGGATAGCATGTCTTTTCGATTTTAACTCTTCAAAATGATATACTTTGGTACTAAGCCTGTAATTTACACAGAGCTCATTATAGCGGTTAAAAAAGAAATTGGCGAAGGGTAAAACGATTACTTTTTGAGATGAGTTAAGCTTATGTATAAGTCCGTTTTCATAATAACAAACCCGGTAGTTATTACAGTAAAAAAAGATCCGGTGATAATTATCCTCGGCAATCCGGAAACACTCATTGTTTTCCAGCCCATCGGCCGATGTGAAGTTTTTAAAGTGCTGGCCGTCAAACCTGCTCACGCCTTTATCGGTGGCCAGCCAGATAAAACCCCTGCTGTCCTGCATTAAATAGTTAACCCTTGAACTGGGCAGGCCATCAGGCGCGCTATAATTTTTCAGGTAAACTAACTGATATGGAATGTCGGCATATACCCGGCCCGGGAATAGAAATAGTGCTAATATTAAAAGTTTAAAAAAAAGGCTTTTTAGCGGCATTCTATAATTTGTATACATCGCTGCTTTTATCAATATGCAATGATACGGTGTATGGCTTTGTTTTGTTGTATCACCGATAAATTTAAAAAGAAATGATTTGTATTGAAATACGGTTTGAAAATGGCGAGGGAGCCGATCCAGTGTAAGACAGACGCGTATATGTATGATTGATTGCCTATTAAAGCAAACAGCACAATAGTTTTTGGCTAATTGTGCTGTTTGACGCTATGCTATATGCTAAGCTTAATTTTCGTTATATTTAGACTGTAAAATTAAAACGGATACCCGATTGCCAGGTTAAACACACTCCGGTTAAAGTTGAAATCCCAGCGTGGCTCATTAACACGTACATATGGTGTACGAAGAGGGATACCTAAATCTGTGCGCAATACCAGTACGGTTAAATCAAACCTTAAGCCGAAGCCGGCATCAACGGCAAAATCGTTATAAAATTTATTGCCGAACACTGCTCCTGGTTGTAAGCTGTTTGAGTGCAGCAGCCAGATATTGCCTGCGTCAACAAATAATGCGCCACGCACAATGCTGAACAATTTTGGGCGGTATTCGATATTAGCTTCTATTTTGATATCGCCCGATTCATCTGCAAGGAAACCTCCGGCACCTAAGCCGGTTTGTGGATTAAATGAGCCCGGCCCAATAGCCCTTGCCCGAAATCCACGTAAACTGTTTGGTCCGCCAATAAAAAACTGCTGGCTGTATGGCAACTGGCTTGAGTTACCATAAGGTAAACCAACACCCACTATGAACCTTGTGGCAATAGTGCTGTTGGGTGCGGTTTTATGGAAATACCTGATCTCGTTTTCGAACTTTACAAACTGGTTAAATATCGCGCCGAAAAGTTTTTTAGGTTTTCCACCGGCACTATCGGCACCGGTTACCAAACCATATATGTTATTTGAGAGGGTTACTTTGCCATTGTAATAAAACGTATTGGTGCGGTAATCTTCGTTGGTATTGGTAAAGGTATAGCTGTAGCTTGGGCCTAATATAAACTGCTTATCAATTACATGCTTTAAGGCCGGATTAACAGGGCCATTAGCCGGATTGATACTTGCCTTATATTCGTCAGAAACACTCAACGGATTTACAAATTGAAAATTGATGAGGTTGAGCTCATGCGAACGATGTTCTGTTTCGCGCCATTGATAACCAAATGATAAGTTAAACGAATTTAAGTTGTACAGTTTTTGGCGGTTTACAATAGAATATCCCAGGCTCAGGTTAGTATGCGGGATATAAGCATCGGCAGCCTTCGGGTAAATAGGCCCTATAAAGCGTGGCCACGACAGTGTGGTTTGAATACCGGCCTGGTACACATTATAGCCAGCATTTTGCCCCCCTGCCTGCACGTCGGTACTACCAAACAGGGTTACTTTTAAAGCTTCGGCACCTTTAAAGGCGTTGCGATTAAGCCAGTTGAGGTTAACCTGTGTACCCGTATAGTTGGCCGATGTTGTACGGCCCAGGATATCAAGCGATAGTGATTTCTTTTTATACTGGGTTAAAAAATAATAAACATCCAGCTTTGATGAATCGGCAGATACATCTTCAAACCTGTTTTTAACAAATTTATACGGACCCAGATTAATGAAGCGGTTAAGCGAGTTGTTATGTGCGGTACGGTTGTAAACCTGGCCCGGGCGCATCAGCACCGTATTGGCAAAAGTATAAGTATGTACAGTGTTACGGCGTTCAACAATGTTATACCATTTATAAAAAACAGCTTTATCCTTCATCAGCGAAGTATCCCTTAACGAGTAACTCGGATACACATAAATATTGTTGATGGTATAAATGTTTTGGGCGCGACCAGGTGTTTCATTTTTAACAGCCACAAAAATATCAACCTGATGCCCGGCTATAGTGCTATCCACGTGCATGATCAAATGTTCGGGTGAGAAATAATAAAAGCCTTCTTCTTTCAACCGGGCATCAATACGCAGGCGTTCGGTTTTAATAACATCAAGGTTGTATTTATCGCCAACTTTAAGCAGTGTTTTTGCCGATGTTCCGGCTACGGCGGTATCGATAGTGCGGTTACCCTGCGGAAATACTACCTTCCGGATTTTATAGCCCGGCCCGGTTACTGCTGTATAAACCGCTTTGGCAACTTTTGAGGTTGGTTTTTTGCTTATTGTATCGCCGCTTACCTGCGCCTGGAAGTAGCTTTCGTTTTGCAGCCTGTTTTGAAGGATCTTGCTGTTTTGCTCAAGGTTTACTGAACTTACAAGTACAGGAGGCTCACCCTTTTTATTAAGCCAGTGGGCCAGCCCCTTGGTTTTATTGGTTTTGGTTTTAAAATACAGCCAAAGTTTAAAACGCATGCCTAATATAGTACTGTTAGGCACGGGCCTTAATAAAGCCCCAAGTTCCTCACTTAAAGCTTTTTTCTCGCTCTTTTTTAAAACGGAGTCTTTTATCACTACTTCGCCGCCAGTGTAAAGCTTTTGGCCGGGAGCCAGAAATTTAGTGGTACTGCAGGCACTCAGTAAAATAGATGATGATAGCAGTATATATTTTAAATGTTTGGTCATGGGCTTAGTTTGAAGTAGTTTGCGGTTTGTTGTCCTGTTGCTGTTGCATATTCTTCTGCTCCAGCGCCTTGTCTGCTTCCTGTTGTTTTTGTTTTTCCTCTTTTTGCTTCTGCTGATACTCGCGGCGCAACCTGCGTTCTTCAGGAGTACGCTTGCGGAAGATCTCTCTGAAACGGTTATAATCAACTGTTAGGGTAAAGCCCACACCGGTTTCTATGATCTGGCCCTGTATCACTATAAATTCATCGCGGCGATAAGCGCGCAGGGTGTAACGGCCATCTTTACTTAGTTTATAGGCTATGGATACATCGCCCGCGATGTTTGATGCTTTTTGACCGGGTTGATTGCCTTCCAGGTTAAAATTATTGCCAACACTTACGGTAAGCCTGTCGTTCAGGAACCGTTTAGACAGGCCAACATTCAGGTCTGTCCGGTTTGTAGCCGTTCCCGACGAATAATCCTCGCCGGATGTAAGACCGAAATTAAGGTCAACACCCGAGATCAGGCTACCTGCCAGCCGGTTCAACTGATCGGATAGTAAACTGCTTACGCTGTTACGGATGGTGCCTTCAACGGTAGTACCAGCACCCTGGCTTTGCAACGGGTTATCGCCTATAAAGTGGCCCAATACCAATACCCCCAAAACCTGTTTATTAAGCTCGTTAGGATCCTGGCGTATTTGGGTAAGGCGGGTATTAACCGTGCTTACCACATCTGATGATACGGAATACGAGCTATCGGGCAATACAATGTCAAAGCTGATATTAGGTGTAAGCAGTTGATCTTTTAGGTTAAGGTTAACATTGAAAGGCAGTTTCTGCTTGTACATGGTACTGTTTTGCGCGTCCGAAAGCTGATTTGAAACCAGGTCAATAGGTGGTACATTGGCTACGTAAATAGCGGTAAGATCAATATTGGCACTGGTTGGGTCGCCGGTCCAAACAATGGTGCTGCCTTTTTTAAAATTAAAAGTGCGCTTGACAGTTGCATAGGCCAGGTTGTACGAGCCCGAGTTAACCACATAAGTACCGGTAAGGTTTATTTTGCCGCTTGGATCAATGCCGCCATTCAGGCTGGCCTCGCCTTTAAGGTGTACGATATCGCCGTTTCGCTCATCAACTACAATAGTAAACGCAGCATTTTTATTTACGTTGATAGTTGCAGAAACATCCAACCCTGTAACATCCGATTTTTTAAGCGAATCCAATTGCCTTGCCAGCAGGATGGAATCCATTTTTGGGGCATCCTTATCAATAAAGTCAACCACGCCTTTGCGGTCTTCTATCGCCGGGTCATTGGTTGGCAGTACAAAGGTCATGTCTGTTTTATCATTAACAGTCAGGTTTGCATCAACCACCGGCTTGGCCATATTGCCACGGATCTTGATGCGGGTATCTACATAAAGCTTACCATAATAAAGCTTGTTATCAGCCTCGGTTGAGTTGGTAACCTTAAAGTTGTTAGCGTTGATATCCATACCGAAGGCGAAATCGGTATAGGTTTTGGTGTAGATGCTGCCGCTAACCACAGCCTTATTGCCGGTCGAATCAACCAACGTAAAGTCATTAAAGCGGATGCCTTCGTTGTTAAACGTAATGCTTTCCTGCGGCATCCTGAAATAGGAGTTGAGCATAGCCACATTAAAGCCCACCTTGTTAAAATTGATATCGCCCCGAACCGATGGTGCATCTGTTGTCCCAGATATTTTGAGCGCCCCGGTAATATTACCCGTAGCATTACGCAAATTACCGAAGCTAAAGCCCTCGATGCTCTTCATGCTCAGGTTCACGATATTCAGGTCGAGATCAAAACGGCTTTCGGGGGAGGTGTAGTAAGTGCCGTTCAGGTCAACCTGATTGCCTTTGCCGGTAATGCTCATTTGGGCGACGTAGGCATTCTGCGTTTGGTTATTTACTTTGAGGGCTACATTGCCCACCGTATCGCCCTTAAAATTAAAATTATCAACGTTTATGGCAGCGGTAAATACAGGACTGGTTTGGAAGTTGCTTACGGTAGCATCTCCATTAATGATACCACCCACCTGTAACGAGTCCTGTTTGGCCATTTTAGTAAGCGCCTCAATATGGAAATTATTGAACTTGATATTCAGCGGGCTGTTAAACTCTTGTGTGCTGCTGTTAACGCTAAAGATTTGGTTGTTGTTGCTAATAGTGAAGTTATGCGCCAGGATCCCTTTTGGCCCGTATTGTAAAAAGTTATCGTCACTAACGGCCCATGGCAAATAATCCAGTAGTAAGCCATCTTTATTAAAGCTAAACTGGTATTCGTTTGGTAGCAAACTGAAAGTACCTGCTACTCGGAAACGTTCTTTTTTAGCTGCGTCGCGGATTTGAACGCTCAAGCCTGCTTTGTTATCCTGTGCGGAACCTGAGATGCTGGTATACAACAGATCGACAGAACTTCCAACCTTCACTTCATCAACAGAAAAATTATAATTGAGCGCATTATTAGCAGTGTTAATATTAAGCGATGCTTTGTTAACTGTGTTGGTGCCGTAAACAACTTTTGGTATGGAGCCTTTAACAACAAGTTCGCCGGTTTGACTATTAAAGCTGCCGTTCAGTAAAACAGGGTCAAGCTGTTTCAGGTCGGGGGCGAACTGGGTAAGCAGCGGGGTTTTAACCAGCCGGGCTTCAAACTTAAATTGCTGGGCATCGTATTTAACTGCTGGTGCTGGCTTGGTTTTGACGGGTTTACCGCCTTTGGTTTTTACTGCCACTTGTTGACCACCGGCGATAGCAGTGTTAAAATATTTATTGATCACATCCTGCAAGGCTGGGGCAATTTGGGTAAGCTTGTATTTACCGGCCATGTGAGCGCTCATGACAGCAGTTTTTAAACTAAGTGTACTGCTGTCGGCACTGGCTGTAGAGATGAGGCTGATGGTATCCATCCGGATACGCTGGCCTTTGTTTACTACCAACAGGTCGGTTGCTTTAATATCGGCGTTCAGGTAATCGGGATCGGCAGTTGGTACATCGGCCACAATCTTGCCATGAAAACGCATATCATCCTTCACAAAGTTCAGGTTTTTGAGGTTTATGCTATCCACACTTAACGTGGCTTTAACTGCCGGGTATTTTTTGTTGAGATTGGCTTTAGCATCCAGGCTGAAATTAATGTTAGGATCTTTCATGGTAGCAACTGCTGTATAGGCCCCATTGCTTGATGTACCTTTCATTACCAGGTTTTGGTAAGTGTAGCCTTTAACATAAGCTTTTGCAATATTGCCGTTAAAAGCGATGCTGGCTTTTTTAGGATCGAGGCTTGTGCCTTTCACGTTGGCGCTCATGGTTATGCGGCCAACCATTTGCGGCTGTTTGGTAAGCGCGCCCACATTAAGTTCATTCGCCTTAATGTTGGCGGTATAAGTTGCCGCGTTTTTGTTTTTCCCGTTTTTTAAAGCAGCTACCAGATCAACTGCGCCATAACTCGAGCGCAAGCCCATTTTGGTATTAAAGCTGTACATGCTGCCTTTAAAAGTACCTTTCAGGTTCATTTTTTCGGGAATGCTCACATTTGGCGGAATGCTGCCCGCCGGAGCGAGCTTAGCGATGTCATTGCGACTCGTGCTGAAATCGGCAATGTTAACATCAAACGTTGCCTTATTTACATCGGGCAGGCCTTTCATTTTGGCCGAGGCCTTGATATGCGTACTGCTTAAGCCGGTTACTTCCAGGTTAGGGATCTCGAGGTTGTTTACCTGCCCACTCACCCGGCCGTTGATTTTGAATACCGTACCCGGTGACGATTTAAAGGGTTCCATGCTGGCCATGGTTGGCATCAGCAGTAAAACATCCTTTAGACCCAAACGGCTGCCATCTAAATTGGCATTGATACCCAGCGCGCCAATGTTTTTGGTGATGGCATCAATAGAAGGGTAACGTACCTGTACCGACTTTTGTAGTGTGGTATTCGGCGTTTCCAGCAACAGGTCATTCATATAAGTGTTAGTTGGCCCGTACAGGAAGGCAGTATGGAACTTGTTGATCTTTAAGCCGCTTTTTTCGGTAAAGGTAAAGGAGTTAATTTTGCCCGAAATGGTATCAGGGCTATAGGAAATATTTTCAGCTTCGGCATTAAGACTTCGGATGTCCATATGGCCAAAATCGAGACCTTTAAGGATAGCCTTCTGCGCTTCATTATCGAACTTAATATTATCGTTAGTAAAAGTTACTTTTCCAATTGTTGCCCGCCAGGCAGATTTGGTAGGAGAGGATACCAGCGTATCCAGTTTTTTAATGGTTTTAACAACTTCTTTAACTACTGTTTTTGGTTTGGCGAGGGTCAATCCGGCGTTGGTATTGCTCAATTCAATGTTTTTGATTCCAACTTTTTGGTTTTTCAGGTCGATCTTATCCATCTCCACCAAAAATTTGCTCAAATCTACCTTGGCACCCATTTCGGCACTTTGGTAATCGACTTTGATTTTAGAGATATCGATCACCCCTAAATTCAAATCCATATTCAAAGGTGTGGTAGCGGTATCAGGTGGTGGGATGGCGTTGGTCGGCGATTGGATGATCTTAGCATTTACATCGCTCAGGGTAATTTTCGGTATGGTGAACTTCATCTTATCCATATCAAAATCCTTAACGCGGGTGTCAAAATGGCCAAGCAAAAACTTTACATCGTTGCCTGTAATGGCATCCTTGTATTTTATGTTGATCTTATCGAGAACGATCTTATCAACAGAAAACTTCATGGTTGATGTAGTATCGGTAGGTTTTACTTCTTTCTTTTGTTCGCCAACAAAAGCCTTGATAATGTAATCGAAGTTGAACACACTGTCGGCCCCACGGTTTACATTGGCCGTAATGCCCTGCAGGTTTACCTCGTTTACTTCAACCTGGCTGTGCAGCAGCTTGAGCATGCTGATATCAACCTTTAATTTTTCGCCGGCTATGAGGGTGTCTTTTTTCTGATCTTCAAAATACACGTCCTCCAAAACTAACAGTTTAGGCAGGCCAAGGCTGATATGGCCAATCTTAACTTTGGTGTGGATTTTATTCTGTAAAAAAGTTACGGCTTTGTCTTTCGCGAAGTTTTGAACAGCAGGAACCTGTATCAAAATTACTACAAGGATAACCAGCAGAACTACACTTACCAGTATCCAAAGTATTGTTTTAAGGGTTATTCGTAGTATTTTTTTCAATTGTATTTGTATTTCAAAGGTGAAGATGCTGTTGATCAATATAAACAAATAACATGCTAAGTATAGCAGTTTGCTGTGTGTTGTTGTATAATTTACAAAATGGGGCGACTTTAATTAAATTTCCACAGCGCTACTTTTTAACAGTCTACATCCCTAACTTGTTTTAACTTTGTACTTCATAAAGATTTTGTCGAAACGGATTAACTATGCCTGATTTTTCTCACCTCCACGTACATACCCAGTTCTCATTGCTTGATGGGGCAGCCGATATATCCAAGCTGTATAAAAAAGCCGCTAAGGACGGAATGAAGGCCCTCGCTATTACAGATCATGGTAATATGTTCGGCGTATTTAAGTTTGTAGCCGAAGCCGGCAAACACAATGTAAAACCCATTGTAGGTTGCGAGTTTTACGTGGTTGAAGACAGGCATAAAAAGCAATTTACTAAAGAAAATAAGGATATTCGCCGCCATCAACTGATGCTGGCTAAAAACCCTACGGGCTACAAAAACCTGGTTAAGCTATGCTCATTGGGGTATATGGAAGGGCTGTATAGCAAATGGCCTCGTATTGATAAGGAACTGATCTTAAAATACCACGAAGGTATCATTGCTACTACCTGTTGTATTGGGGCTTCGGTACCACAAGCTATTTTAAGGGATACGCCCGAAAATGCCGAAAAGGAGTTTAAATGGTGGCTGGATTTGTTTGGTGAGGACTTTTATATCGAGTTACAGCGTCACGAAATCCCGGAGCAGCAAATTATCAATAATGTGCTGCTCACTTATGCTAAAAAGTATAACGTAAAAGTGATTTGTTCAAACGATTCGCATTACGTAGATCAGCAAGACTCAAACGCGCACGATATTTTGCTTTGCGTAAACACAGGCGATATGCAAAGCACCCCAATAGCTACCGACGAGGAAGGTGGTAAAGGCTATCGTTTCGGTTTCCCTAACGATCAGTTTTACTTTAAAACACAGGAGGAAATGGGCAAGTTGTTCCATGACCTGCCCGAGTCACTGGATAATACCAATGAAATTGTTGACAAGGTAGAGACGCTAAAACTGAAACGTGATATTCTGCTGCCCAACTACGTTATCCCCGATGAATTTAAAATTCACAACACGCCCGATGCTGATACCCTGAACCAGTGGGAATACCTGAAGCACCTCACCTTTATGGGTGCTAAGGAACGCTACAGGGATATAAGCCCGGAAGCCGAAGAGCGTATCAACTTTGAGTTGTTCACCATCCGTACTATGGGTTTTGCTGGATACTTTTTGATCGTTGCCGACTTCATCAGAGCCGGCCGTGATATGGGGGTGTTCATTGGTCCGGGCCGTGGTTCGGCAGCGGGATCGGTGGTAGCGTATTGTATCGGTATCACCAATATCGATCCTATAAAATATAACCTACTGTTTGAGAGGTTCCTGAACCCCGATCGTAAATCGATGCCCGATATTGATACGGACTTTGACGATGCTGGCCGCCAGCGTGTTATTGACTATGTGGTTGATAAATATGGTAAAAACCAGGTAGCCCAGATCATCACCTACGGTTCTATGGCTGCCCGTACCAGTATCCAGGACGTAGGCCGCGTGCTTGATATGCCGCTGGCTGATGTAAGCGCCATGAAAAAGCTGGTACCCGAAACACTGGGTATCACCCTGAAGGATGCTATTGAGCAAGTACCGGAGCTAAAAGAGATCCTGAACGGTAACGACCTTAAAGCCCAGGTACTTCGCGAGGCCGAAAAGTTGGAAGGCTCGGTACGTAATACCGGTGTACACGCCGCGGGGATCATTATTGCGCCATATGACTTAACCGATATTGTACCGGTAGCTACGGCTAAAGATTCGGACCTGCTGGTTACCCAATATGACGGACGAGTAATCGAAGACGCAGGTGTAATTAAGATGGACTTTTTGGGTTTGAAGACCCTTACCATTATTAAGGATGCCCTGCGCATGATCAAACAAAATCACGGGGTGGTAATAGATATCGACTACATTCCGCTTGATGACCTAAAAACTTATGAGCTTTATCAGCGTGGCGATACCAATGGCACTTTCCAGTTTGAAAGTGACGGTATGCAAATGTACCTGCGCGAGCTTAAGCCTGATAAGTTTGAAGACTTAATTGCCATGAACGCCCTTTACCGCCCGGGCCCGATAGAGTACATTCCAAACTTTATTTCCCGTAAGCACGGCCGCGAACCAATTGTGTTCGACTTACCCGACATGGAGGAATACCTGGGCGAAACTTACGGTATTACCGTATACCAGGAACAGGTGATGCTTCTGTCGCAAAAGTTAGCAGGCTTTAGTAAAGGTGATGCCGACGTTTTGCGTAAGGCGATGGGTAAAAAGCAGATTGAGGTACTGAACAAGATGGAAGCCCAGTTCATGGACGGGGCGATAGCTAAAGGCCATCCAAAAGATAAACTTACCAAAATCTGGACCGACTGGAAAGCATTTGCCCAGTACGCGTTCAACAAATCGCACTCTACATGTTATGCTTTCGTGGCATACCAAACGGCTTATTTAAAGGCGCACTACCCATCAGAGTATATGGCGGCGGTTTTGAATAACCAGAATAACATTGAAAAAATTACCTTCTTTATGGAGGAGTGCCGCCGTATGGGTGTTGAGGTATTAGGTCCGGATATCAACGAGTCGGACATGGCTTTCGCGGTGAACAAACGTGGCCAGGTACGTTTCGGTTTAACCGGTGTAAAAGGTGTGGGTGATAAAGCGGTGGAAAGTATCATTGAAGAACGCAACGCCAACGGCCCGTTTGAAACAGTATATGATTTCGCAAGGCGCTCCAACACCCGTAGCGTCAACCGTAAATCGTACGAGAACCTTGTTTATGGTGGTGCGTTTGATGGCTTTGGGATTCCGCGTGCGCAGTTTTTTGCCAAAACTGAGTTGGGTACATTAACAGGTGTTGAACGCCTGATCAAATATGCTAACGATTATCAGAATGTACAAAGCAGTTCGCAATCGTCATTATTTGGCGGTTCGGTGGCATCATATGTACCGGAGCCTGCTATGCCCGATGTTGAAGAATGGCCGCTGATAGAAAAGCTGAAGTACGAAAAAATGGTTATCGGAATTTATTTGACCGGTCACCCCTTGGATAATTATAAGGTTGAACTTAAACGTTTTTGTAACGCAAATATTAGCGATCTGAAACTGATGCAAAAAGCCCGCTCGGGCGAAGGCGGCGAAGATGTAACTGCGGCGTTTAATGAACTGCGTCGTCGCGGAGAGTTAAGGATAGGTGGCCTGGTATCAAGCGTTCAGCATAAAATGACCAAAACGGGTAAGCCATTCGGCACGTTTGTGTTTGAGGATTATAATGAATCGTACGAGTTTGCTTTGTTTGGTGATGATTATGTGAAATTCCGTAATATGATGATGGAGGGCTACTTCCTGCATATTAAAGGAACCATAGAGGAGAAATTCCGCCAAAAAGATAACTGGGACCTGCGGATCATGGTGATGGACCTGCTATCAGAAATGCGCGATAAGCTTACTAAATCATTAACTGTTTGTATTGATGTGCAAATGCTCAACAGTAAACTGCTGGATGATATCCAGCACATGATAGATGATAACAACGAAAAATACCCTGTCAAAAACTGTAAGCTCCGTTTCCAGATCAAAGACAGGGAAGAAGTTATGCTTGTTGAGCTTTCATCCAAATCATTCAAAGTAAACCCAAGTGATGATTTTATGGCTGGGATACATAGTTTGACAAATGAAGAGCCGGTGCTGAGTTAATTTCAAGACTAAAAAAAACATGTCATTGCGAGTAACCATCAGGGAGCCCTGAAAAAAAATGAAATGACATGCATTGCGATGAGAAGTAAGATATTTGTCTTGAACATCGGGCAAACTACACACCCCGTATAACCTTGGGGCCTTTAAGAGCCCGCTTGCGAGTTTGGGACTGTCGCTTTTTGCAAAAAACATTATAGGGAACCACCAGTTCTGACCAACTGGTGGTTTACCGCGCTTTTAAGCTTAGACTTTTTAAAGCGGCAGAGTTTGCCCTGTTTTTTAAAAATATGGGCAAAGCTAAACAAAACAAAAAGAAGAAGGGGCAGGAACTCCTGCAGGTTCAAAAAAGATGGAACGATTTGGGATTCTTTACCCCAGATCAGCCGGGATCGATGTAGGGAGTATGCTCATGGTCGTATCTTACACTGATTCCAGGGATCAGATCCACCTGAAACAGTTTGACAGTTTTACCTCCAGTCTTAATAAACTGGCCGACTTGCTACAGGGGGAAAAGGTGGAGATCGTAACGATGGAATCAACCGCCAACTATTGGATGCCCCTGCATAGTATCCTTGAGTCCCGGGCATAAAGGTGGTGATGATCAACCCAAGCCATTATCGGAATGTATCGGCACGAAAAACGGATATTAATGATGCGCAGTGGTTGCATAAGCTGCTTACCCATGGCCTTTTACGCGAATCACATATTGCGCCGGCCTTTTACCAGGACCTGCGGCAATATATCCATGAAAGGCAGATCTGCCAGGACCAGAAAAGCGATACACTCAACCGTATCCAAAACACCCTGACCAAAATGAATATCAAGTTCCAGCACCTGATCAGCGATATTGAAGGTGTATGCGGTATGAAGCTTTTGCGGATGATCTGCTCAGGGATCTCAGATCCCGAAAAACTGCTTTGTAGCATCGATCATAAACGGCTAAAAGCAAGTCAGCAGGAATTGCTCCATTCTCTTGAAGGAGACTACCGGGACAGCCGGATCAATACACTCAGGGGCAGCCTAAAGGCATACGACTTTTTTAAAGAGCAGATGCTTTATTATGAGCAGCACATCGAACAAACGCTTAAACTATTGGCACCGGAGATAAAAAGCTCAAAGAAGCAGAGCATGGTCCGCAAGAATCAATATCATATCAACTTAAAAGATTACCTAATAGCCATATTAGGCGTAGACCTGACAGCAGTGGAAGGCCTGGATGAGATCGGCCTGCTAACGATACTGGCAGTAACAGGGCCCGATATGAGCAAATGGCCTACCGCAGGCCATTTTACAAGCTGGTTAAACCTGTCACCCCGTCCTAAAATAACAGGAGGCAAGCTGGTAGGCTATGAAAAACGGATCACACACAACCCGGCTACCCAGGCTTTCAGGCTTGCGGCAAACTGCCTATGGCAAAGCAAGGGCCCGTTAGGACAGCAATACCGAAAATTAGCTGCAACCAAAGGAAAGGCTAAAGCTATTAAAGCAGTGGCCAGGAAAATAGCCGTGATATTCTATAATATGATACTCAAACAACAGGCTTACGATAGCAGTAAAGTTCAACAGGATATCGAATTACAAAAGGCAAGAAAGATCAGCCGTCTGCAAAAAGAAGCTCAAAAACTTGGTCTTACTCTCCAAAATGCAGCTTGATTATGAATGTCTTACAGGCACGTCATTATAAGCGCAGCGTGGCAATCGCACGGAAGCATTGCCGCCCTGTATAGTATGCGATTGCCACGCTGCGCTCGCAATGACATAATAAAACAAGGTCCTAAACTCGCGCTCGTTGCAAACGAGCACAAGAGCTTATACGCTTTCCTTCACCACCTCATTATCCTTCACCAAGGTATAACAAGTATAATCGGGCTGAATTACTTCGCCGTTGGCGTTAGTAACGGTCATGTAATGGCTGCCCCATCTTTCGAGAGTGTAAAATATAGATGATAATTCCTGGCCGATAGGAGTGAGGGAATATTCAACCCTTGGTGGTACTTCGGGAAAAATATGGCGGGATACTATGCCGTCTTCTTCCAGTTCGCGGATCTGTTGTGAAAGCATCTTTTCGGTCATGCCGAGAATGGCCCGGTTTATTTCGCTGTAGCGCTTCTGTCCGGATAATAATTGGTTTATTATACTCAGTTTCCACTTACCACTAATCACGCTTAGGGCTGCTGCCATAGTGCAGGAGTGATCGGAATGTCTGTTTTTTGTCATAATGAAAAAGGCGATATGTCGATTGCATCAAACCGGTCCATAACCTACCAAAAAGTAAGTTGCACACAAAATGGTGCATTCTTGTGGGGAGCTATAACTCACTGTACCTTTGATGTATCAATAACAAAGATAATGAAAAAGTTACAAGGAAAAACAGCAGTAATAACAGGCGGCAACAGTGGTATAGGCCTGGCCACAGCACAAGAATTCATCGCACAAGGTGCAAAAGTGATCATCACCGGCAGGAACCAAAAATCAATCAACGAAGCACTTGAAACACTTGGTGCTGATGCTCAAGGTGTAATTGCAGATAGCGGCGACATCAACCAGGTTAAGCAATTGGGCGAAAAAGTAAAAGCTATTGCCGAAAAAATTGACATCGTATTTGTTAATGCAGGTATTGGCCAGTTCAATTCAACTGAGCAAATGAGCGAGCAGATGTTTGATGATATCATGAACATCAACTTTAAAGGTGCCTACTTCAGTATTCAGCAATTGTTGCCATTAATTAATGATGGTGGTTCAATTATCCTTAATACTTCAATTAACGCACATATTGGTATGGCCGGAGCAACTGTTTATGCAGCAAGTAAAGCAGCATTGCTTTCATTAGCTAAAAACATTTCGGCCGAGTTGTTGCCACGTCGCATCAGGGTTAACTCTGTAAGCCCTGGTCCGGTTGTAACACCTTTACACACTGCCGATAAATTAGGCTTAACCCAGGAACAATTGGAAGGCATGGGTTCCGAACTGATAAAACAGATCCCAATGGGCCGGTTTGGTTTGGCTGAAGAGATTGCCAAAACAGTAACCTTCTTCGCTTCTGACGATTCAACATTTATAACCGGTGCCGAATTGATTGCTGACGGCGGTATGGCTACTTTGAAAGGTGCATAAACCTCTCTAAACGGTGTAGCCTTCATGAGCGCTAAAAATAAATTAATTGCGAATAATCTCCCCTGAAGGTGAGACTTTAAAATTGCTCCCGGAATAAATTGGATGAGATAATGTGAATCGGAGTAATATATTAAACGATCGGTGGTTTAACTGCCGATCGTTTTTTATTGTTAAGTTTAGCTACGTAAATGGTATAAATAGCGGGCGTGGTAAATATCAATAACAAAAATTCCAATGGTAGCAGGCCAACACAACCCGTTGCGCATTTGATATTAGAAGGAAGTAATGACATTGAAATAAATACTGCTGGCGCTGAAATTATCATTCCTAACATAAACATCAGGAAAGCGATAACTCCCAGCCGTAACGATAACAAACCGTTGGCGCGTTTCGCGGAAAGCAATATCTGTAAAGCGGGCGCTATAAGCAACATTAACAGCGGTATAATTTGCATTACTTCAGGTTGATGATCAATACTTAATACACTAATTATTTAAAGGTAACCCGGTTTATGACTTTTTTAACTAAGCGATAGTAGCGATGGTTTTCTGTTTAATGATGTATATAACATAACTAATGATGAAAGTTATGGGAGATGTGATCGCAATTAAAAGAATCCCACCCAAGGAAAATATCATCATTGGAGAACAGTGAAGCGCTGTTGCAGGGATTGACGCTAAATCGTCAATATAAGCTGTGAACACGGAAAACGCTATTCCGATTACTATTGATAAAGTCATGATAACGATGAGCGGCGATCGGATTTCCCCTTTATCCTCAACACCGAAAATATGATTTGCAACACCGGAGCTGCTATAATGAGCACGAGTGAGAAAATTACCAAAATCATAATTTATAGTTGTTATGTTGATTAATACCCCAGTGTTAAAAAGTAACCCATTATCGTAGTTGTAAATATCCGCTATAAACAGGTTATTTGTGTTAATACGTTATGTCGCAAGGTGGTATTTAAGGGTGTAAATGCGACAAATGGTCATGCCTGCGTTAAGGCTGTGTATTATAATAATATAATTGTCACATTGTCAGTAGTACACTTGTGGCAAGCAATTTGAATAGCATATATTTGTAAGTACAAAATTTAAAAAATAGAAATCATGGCTTTAGAAATAACTGATGCAAACTTTGACGAGCTTGTCCTGAAATCAGACAAACCGGTATTAATTGACTTTTGGGCAGAATGGTGCGGTCCGTGTAGGATGGTAGGTCCGGTAGTTGAAGATATTGCTAAAGAATATGAAGGCAAAGCTGTTGTTGGTAAAGTAGACGTTGACAACAACCCAGGTATATCTGTAAAATATGGTATCCGTAACATCCCTGCCTTATTGTTCTTCAAAAATGGTGAAATTGTGGATAAACAAATTGGTGCTGTGCCAAAATCAGTATTAACTGATAAACTGGTAAAACAGTTAGCATAACCCTTAAGCGTATTTAATGCTACACATTGTAGCATTAACACAACATATATTAGTGAAAAAGCGTTGCAATTTTGCAGCGCTTTTTTTATGCCTATATTAGCCTATGCCCAAATTAAATGATGATCAGCAAATAAGGCAACTGGCCAATCTTGAATTGCTGGCCCGGCAGGTGGTTGAAGGTTTTATTACCGGTTTACACCAAAGCCCCTTTCATGGTTTTTCGGTTGAGTTTGCCGAACACCGATTGTATAACAACGGCGAATCGGTAAAAAATATCGACTGGAAGCTGCTGGCCCGTACCGATAAATTGTTTGTAAAGCAGTTTGAGGAAGAAACCAATCTTCGCTGTTTTTTGCTGCTGGATACTTCATCATCCATGAACTTTCCTGAAACGGGTATCAATAAGCTCCAGTTTTCTGTTTATGCCATAGCATCGCTCATGTACCTGTTTAAAAAACAACGCGACGCTTTTGGACTTTGTCTTTTTTCGGATAAAATAGACTGGATCAGCGCGGCGAAATCAACCACTACGCACCTGTTTTATTTATATGCCGAGCTGGAAAAAATGTACGCCAGTCCAAAAGTAAATACGCAAACCAATATTACCAATGTGCTGCATCATATAGCCCAGGAAATTCATCAGCGTTCGTTGGTGATCATTTTTAGCGATATGCTGGAGAATAATCTGAATGCCGAAAAGCAGCAGGCTTTATTTGCGGCAATTCAGCATTTAAAGTTTAATAAGCATGAGGTAATAATTTTTAATGTTACTGATAAGCAAAAAGAACTTGAGTTTAATTTTGATAACCGCCCTCATCACTTTGTTGATATTGAAAGCGGCGACGAACTGAAGGTAAACCCGGCCCGCATCCGCGATGCCTACAAGGCGTCGTTAAAAGAATACCGGCACCAGTTGGAGCTAAAATGTGCGCAGTATCATATTGACCTGGTTGATGCTGATATTCATGAAGGCTATCATCATATCCTGAATACCTACCTGGTTAAGCGGAATAAGATGATATAAGAGATTATTTTGTAAAAAAGGCGTCATTGCGAGGTACGAAGCAATCCCCAATACGCCGGGCCGCTCTGTATAGTTTGGGATTGCTTCGTACCTCGCAATGACGGTAGTTTTTTGATTGGGTTTTCTTGAAAACAAAAAAAGGCCATTCCCATCTGGAAAACGGCCTCTATAGTTAAATAGGGGATCTACTTACAAAATAAACTTTGTAAAGGTATTGATACAAGGTGAAGATTAAGTGAAGTCAAGCTCGCGGTTAAATATGAGATAGATACTGGTACCCCTGTCTTTTACCGAATCTATTTTTACCCGGATGCCATGAAAAGCGGTAATACTTTTCACAATAGCTAAACCAAGGCCATAGCTTTCCTTTTCTTCAGTCTCAAATTTTTCAAAACGGTTAAAAGCGTTTTCTATTTGTTGTTGGTTCATCCCCGCACCTGTATCTGTAATTTCCAGTATATAAACATCTTCCTTCAATTCATCGGCAACGGTAATACTGCCTTTGGGTTTATTGTATTTAATTGCATTGTTTATCAAATTGAACAATAGGGTATGCATTAGGGGGCGGTTACCCATAATGGAGTAGATGTATTTAATGTTATTGTTGAAGGTGAGATGCTTTTCTTCCAAACGGTCTTCCAGTTCTTCCTGTATCTCCATAATTACGCCTGCTATCATCACCACATCGGTCTTGGCATACTGGTTATTTTCAACTTTTGATATTAGCAGCAGGCTATTAATGATAGATTTAAGCCGGTTTAATGTTTTCAGCGAAGCGTGCATTTTGTTTTCGCTGGCTTCGCTGAGTTCTTCCTGCAATAAAATATTCTCCAGCCGCGAGCTGATAATTGATATGGGCGTAAGTAACTCATGCGATACATTGGCAATAAACTGTTTTTCCAGAGCAAACAGGTTACTGATCTTTTTCATGAGTGTGCTGATACTGTCATCAAGCAGTTCGAAATCCTGTGTGGTGGTCTGGATCTTTTCATAATCAAAGTTCATAGGATCATTTACTTTGATCAGCTTGCGGTCGATGATCTTATAAAAGGGGGCAAGCAAAAATTTGGTAAACACCAGATCGCTTACCAGCGTGAGGGCGAGTGCTATTATCAATGTCAAAAGGGTAAACCTTTTAATGATGGATTTTAATTCCTCAACAGAGGTAACCGCTACGCCAATTTCAAGTAAATAGGTATGGTTATTAAAATTAAACTGATGAGTAAGTATGCGATAAGTTTGCGTTACACTTTCATTAGTTCGGATTTCTGTAGTAAACTTTGCTTCTTCGGTAACTGTGGGTTCAAACTTAACCGGTTTTATAATAATAAATTCCTCTTTTAAAATATTGTAGTCCTTATACGTTCTTTGAGTTGATAGATAGCCATTGATCTCTTTTGAACTTAGGTTTTTGAGTATTTCCTTTTCATCATCCTCCAATCTAAGCTCAACATGGTCATAAGAAATTTTTTCGATAGAAAGCAGGATAAGCAGGCCAGTGAAAAGTATAATGGCTAACTTGGTTAACGTATTATAAAGGGCCAGTTTTACCTGTAATTTCATGAGGCTGTTAATTTTCAGATGTTGATACGGTAGCCGATGCTCCTTACGGTTTCAAACCAATCTATAGGAATATATGCCGATAGCTTTTTACGCAGGTTTTTAACGTGCACATCCACAAAGTTAGAGTCGGAATTTATTTCCAATACATCGCCCCAAACATGTTCGGTGAGGTTGGTGCGCGATATTACCCTGTTTTTGTTTAGCACCAGGTAGTTGAAGATCTCGAACTCTTTTTTGGTGAGGGTTATGCGCTCATCGTTGTAAGTAACGGTACGGTTTTGAATGTTGATCTTTAGGCCTTTAACATTGATGTCATTACTCTCCAGGCGGTGTTTGCGGCGGGTGATGGCGTGCATGCGGGCTAATAGCTCGTTTAATGAAAACGGCTTTGCCAGGTAATCGTCGGCACCCTGTTCAAGGCCCGATACCCGGTCGTCAACAGCGCCGCGTGCGGTGAGGATAATTACAGCATCTTCGCGCTCGTTCATGCCTTTCAGCATTTTAAGCAGGTCAAAGCCGTCACCGTCGGGCAAGCCGAGGTCAAGCAGGATAAAGTCATAATTGTTTACGAAAATTTTTTCAGATGCCGATTTTTTGGTGCGGGCATGTTCAACCGTAAAACCTTCGTGGCTTAAAAATTCATCAACCTCAAGCGCAAGGCCTTTTTCGTCTTCAACAATTAGTACGTTCATAATTGTGCATTTACAGGAACTATCAATAAGGGTTACAGGATCAAGATTATTCACGGCAGGCAAAGTACCGTACCGAAGATTAATAAAGTATGAAGATAGGCTTTTATAGCGGCCTGTAAAGTGTCATTTTTTAAATCTTGCGTTTAAATTAAAAAAGCGCAAATCAATTTGCGCCGATTGGTGTTACAAACTAAAAGCTACCACTTCATCGTATGAGACTTTCTATCGAACGCAAACCCATCCGGGTAAATCCAGATCCGAAACGTGTAATAGCAAGATTTTTTTTTAATGGGAACGATCGCGCCAAAGAGGTTATTGAGCGTGTAATGTTAATCAGCGAAGATGATGCTTTTGGCATTGTATCGCCCTTGCTGCAGGAATATTCCAAAAGACACCGTAATATTACCCGGGTGCTCAACAGGCATTGCAGCAAGCTTAAGCCTTTGTTTTTAGAGCTCAATATTGATTTTGATACGCTTACCGTTTACCGCAAGCTGCTCATTGGGTCTTATTTTACGCATGAGTATTCTATTGAATCGGCCGCCTTCTTTAATCCCTCGATAGTTGAAGATCCCGACCAAACTGAGCTTGAAGACGGCCAGCGCAGGGTGATCATCAGCTTCCGGGCGGTAGGCGAGGGGCATATCTCTTCCATAACTTTTCGCCGGGCCTTGATAGATAAGGATAACAACATCAGCATACAACCTGCGGGCAGTTATATTGATGAGGCCGAAATTGTGAGGAATGCCATTTATAATAAAAAGCTTTTTTTTGAAAAAGCTGCCATCACCCAAATTAATATTGATGTTATAAGCGAGCTGGAATCAAAACTCGATCATCATTTTGAGTACGCCAACCTGCGCCGGATCATCATGGATTCGCAAAAACTGCAGGAAGACGACATGAAGCGGCTGGAGTATGATAAAGTGCTTTGGCTTGCAGATTCCTATTATGAAATTGTTTTTTCACTGGATACCGATATTTCCGACAGGGTGATCTTCCCGATATCCGAATATGAACGTAAGGGTATTGAGGATGCCCGTTTTGTACAGTTTACCAACGATGACGGCAGTAAACTGTACTATGCTACTTATACCGCCTATGATGGCTCCCTCATTATGCCTAAGCTGCTGCAAACAACTGATTTTTATAACTTTAAGATCATGCCTTTGTACGGCGCGGGCGCACAGAATAAAAACCTGGCCTTGTTTCCGCGCAAGGTGAACGGCAAGTATGTGATGATATCGCGGATAGACGGCTGCAATAACTATATCATGTATTCGGATAAGATCAATATCTGGGAAAAGCCGGTAATGCTGCAACAGCCTAAATTTAGCTGGGAGTTTGTGCAGATAGGTAATTGCGGCTCGCCGATTGAAACACCCGATGGATGGATCATGATAACCCATGGCGTTGGTCCCATGCGCCGTTATGTGCTGGGTGCAAGTCTGCTTAAACTGGATGACCCAACGGTTGAAATTGGCCGCCTGCGCGAGCCTTTGCTAATCCCCAACAGTGATGAGCGGGAAGGCTATGTACCTAACGTGCTTTATTCATGTGGGGTAATTGTACACAACAATAAACTCATTATTCCATACGGTGTTTCCGACTCGTCAACTGCCTTTGCCGAAGTATGCCTGGATGAGCTTTTGAAAAAGCTTAAAGCCGTTATTTAAGCGCAAAGCCGAAGGTTGAAAGCGAAAAACTTTGTATTTGAAAAGCTTTCAGCCTTGAGCTTTCAGCTTTTAGCTCGTATTTATATTGTTGATTATAAGTCATTTAACTTTCATGTAAATCTCATAATGTATTATTAGTTAAAACTTATTCTTCTTTTTCAAGTTAAATAAATATGAAAAAGATAATTTTAAGCTTAAGCATAATACTGTTTTCGCTTACAGGTTTTAGCCAGGCACTTAAACCTGTAAAGATAGATAGCCTTGTCACGGTTTCATTACCCGAAGGCTTTACTAAAAAGGATACATTAGGCCAGCAGATATACCAGGGTAGTGCATCATTAGGTAATATTCTTGTTTTACGCGTGCCAAACGCTAACACAAAACCTTTAAACAAGGAGAGCGACTTGAAAGATGTATTTAAAACCTACATCAAAGGTATTCAAAAACAATCTGTTAATGGCAGTGTAATGTATCCGCGTGATACCACTATCGGTAAACTGGAAGGAAAGGTATTCACCCTCAGGATTGATAACAGCGGCTCAACCGGTGAATCTCCGGAGTTAAGAAATTTTATCCTGTTATATACCCAGGACGTAACCTACACTTTTGAATATAACTATCCGGAGCAAAGACTTGATCTGGCAAAGGCCGAACTGAAACAATTTTCCAGTTCTATCAAAATCGCACCTACTTTAGATCGCCGCGATCAGTATTTGTCTGACGCAAAAGGCATGTCTGCCCCGGCCAAAATAGGTATTTATGGCGGCGGCGCCGTTATAATACTGATTATCGTGTTAACCGTGATCAAACGTAAAAACAGTCAGTTGGAAGCTGGAGTTTAATTAGCGACAGGGGCTTTTTTGAATACGTTATCGAGCAGGCCCCGGTTCCATTTGGCCGAATTGATGAACTGCTTACCGTCAAGCCATGTTAGCCAAAATATAGTAACAAACACACCAATAGCCGAGCCGGCAAGCACGTCTTCATAAAAGTGCTCGGTTAAATAAATTCTTGAATAGCCAACCATTATGGCAACAAACAAGGCTGGGATTCCCCAGCCTTTGTTTTTACAAAGGTACGTTATGACCAGCGCGGCAGAAAAAGCACTCACCGTATGTCCGGACGGAAAACTGTATTTCTCCAATATATAAACTCCTTCTACGGTATGTACCCTGCTCCACTGGCTGGCAAAGTATAGCTTTGGCCGGGGAGCGATATAAATGTATTTAAGGATTTGTGCCGCGATGGATGTTATGGCATAGCTGGAGGCCATTAACAGCCAGCTGCGGTAGCTGAATAAAAGCATAGCAAGTGATACTATCACCGCTGTGGTGCCGTCGCCGATATCTGTAACATAAGGCTCAATGGTATCAAGCCAGGGGTGGTGCCAACCATTAACCGTAAAAAAAATAGCTTCACGGGTAAATAGCAGTTTGATAGTCAGGCAGGTGGCTAAAAGGATAAGGTAAAGGATAAAAAAAGGGCGGATCCGGTGCAACACGTCTTTTATTCCTATCTTCATGCTGCAAAGTAAGCATATACTTATTCAATGCAAAAAAATGATTAATTTTGAGATTGGTTAGCACTTATTAATTAAACTACATGTCGAAAAGTATCTTTCGTAAAAAGTCGGTAGCAAAAATTTTAAATGATGTTGAATGTGGTTTTAGTGATAGTGAGCATCCCGGTACAACGTCATCCCAACTCAAAAAAGAACTTAACGTAAAAGACCTCACCCTCATGGGGATAGCCGCCGTTGTGGGGGCAGGTATATTTTCTACAATTGGCGAAGCCTCTTTCCACGGCGGCCCTGCGGTTTCCATCCTGTTTATTTTAACCGCTGTTACCTGCGGCTTTTCGGCCCTTTGTTATGCCGAGTTTGCCTCGCGCATCCCGGTTGCGGGTAGTGCGTATACCTACGCTTATGCCTCTTTTGGTGAATTGATAGCATGGATCATTGGCTGGGACCTGTTAATGGAATACGCCATTGGTAACATCGCGGTAGCCATTTCCTGGAGCGAATACTTTGTAAACCTGCTGGAAGGCTTTCATATCCACATGCCCAAGTTTCTGACTATGGACTATGTTTCGGCCCTGCGCGGGCATGAGCAGGTTCAGGCAGCCGGTACAAATCTGGCTGATATCAGTGATAAAGTAAAAGCAGAAGCACTGGCCTGGGATCAGGCGCCGGGCATAGGCGGTTTTAAGCTCATTGCCAATTTACCGGCCCTTTTAATTGTTATCATCATCACTTACCTGGTTTATGTGGGCATCCGCGAAACAAAAAAGGCCACCAATGCGATGGTGGTTTTAAAGATAGTGATTGTTATAGCAGTTATAGTAGTTGGCTTTTTTTATGTAACACCTGCCAACTGGCACCCGTTTATGCCTAACGGTTTCAGTGGCGTTATGAAAGGCGTATCAGGGGTGTTTTTTGCTTATATCGGCTTTGATGCGATCTCAACCACAGCCGAAGAATGTGAAAGGCCCCAGCGCGACCTGCCCCGCGGCATGATCTATTCGCTGGTGATTTGTACAGTATTGTATATCCTGATAGCATTGGTGCTTACCGGCATGGTGAGCTATAAAGACCTGCAGGTTGGTGACCCACTGGCCTTTGTTTTTGCAAAGGTGGGCTTAAATAAGATTAGCTATGTGATCTCCATTAGTGCAGTTGTTGCTACAGCGAGTGTATTGCTGATATTCCAGTTAGGCCAGCCCAGGATCTGGATGAGCATGAGCCGCGATGGTTTATTGCCTAAAGCATTTTCACGTATCCATCCAAAATATCAAACACCTGCCTTTGCCACCGTGGTGACCGGTTTTGTGGTGGCGATACCTGCTTTGTTCATGAACCTTACCGAAGTAACCGATTTGACCAGTATAGGTACCCTGTTTGCATTTGTACTGGTTTGCGGCGGTGTGCTGTTGCTGCCGCGTGAAGAGGCTGTTAAAGGCAAATTCCATTTACCATACGTGAACGGTAAATTTATTATACCAATTATCACACTGGTGATTTTGGGTTCGGTAGCCTGGTTTAAACCGGCCGCGCAGGTTGAAATGATGCAGTTTAAGAAGCTAAAAGACCGTAGCGACATCATTGATAATATGGACAACAATGACGAGCTGAGCCTGCTTAAAACTACCAATCAGCTTTATAACGCTAATGTAACTGCCCAGCCCGACTCGGCTAAAAAATATTTTAAAGATATAGAGGAGGATAAATTCAATACCGCGCTAAGGCAAACTAACGATATCAGCGATGCTAAGAAATATTATCTTGGTTTTGACGGCTTCCTGTATAATTTCCCTAACTATCTTTTCTTTATCCTGATCATCGTAATTGCGGTTTATAGTTTTATTAAAAACTTCTCGCTTATCCCTGTTTTGGGGCTGATGAGCTGCTTTTACCTCATGACCGAGCTTGGCTATACCAACTGGCTTAGGTTTTTGATATGGCTGGTGATTGGCTTAGTGATTTATGCTACCTACAGTTATAAAAACAGCGTGCTGGGTAAAGAAACCAAAGCCGCTTAAAACCTATGTGGAACTGCCCCTTATGCGAACGTGAATTTACCGCTACCAACCAGGTGCATTCATGCCGCGACAGGGAGCTATCGGAAGCGCTAAGCGGCAAAACGGCCCATACCATAGCGCTGTTTGATCATTTGGTTGACGAGTACCTGCAAATTGCCAAAATTAAAGTTTATCCTACCAAAAGCATGATAGCATTGGGAGCAAGGATAAACTTTGCTTATGTTACACAATTAGGTAAAAACTTTATTGATGTGGTATTTCCCTTTAAACAGGTTTATGACGATAACCTGTGCTTCAGCAAAATAAAACAAGTGCCCGGCACCGATCAGTATAATCACTACTTCAGGATGTATTTTAAGGAAGATATTAATGATGAAGTGCGGAAATATATGCGGATGGCCTGGGAAAAAAGTAGATAACTATATAACTATCGCAGTCTTTCAGCCTGTGGGTGGCATAGTATAAGCTTTCAGCTCACACCCTTGAGTTGAAAGCCCGTAGTAGATTGAAAAACAAAAGCCTCCCGTTTCCGGAAGGCTTTCAATATTTAAAAGGGTTCTCTTAATTAACCCGGTGGATCTCTATCGCCTCAGGTATAGCAAGTACCAGCGGTACTTTCTCTACTGTTACAAAACTCAGGTCGAGGCCAAAACCGCGCTCTTCGGATAAGCTCACTTTTTTAAGCTGCTTGTAGTAATCCATTATAAATCTTTCGATGAATGACAGGTTGTGTGAGCGTGAGAAGATCTTTTCGATCACCACAAAACGGAAATCGCCGACAATTTTATGCCTGTTCAGTGACTTGTAGGTACTGGTAATATCAACCTCGCCTTTTTTAACCAGATCTTCTACTACTTTCCTGAATAGCAGGTTTATTTGCTGTTCAACGCGGAAACCGAGCTTAAAGTCAATCCGGATGAGTTTGTTTGGCACTAAATGGTCAACTTCGTATTCGCGTTTGTAAGGTTCGTCCACTACGTCAACGTGTACCAGCCAGTAAACATCGGCACGTTTAGGCTGCTTTTGAAGTATGGAATAAACAATTTTTGATTCAATTTCTGAATTGAAGTTGGCGCTGGTTAAATAAACCAACTGCGAAGCATATTTAGGCACACTTTCATCAGAGCTTAGCTCCTTTATTATATCAAAATAATCTTCTATCTCAACAAACTTCACATATCGGTTCCTGATTTTGCGGGCGGTATGCCATGTCCACATTACGGTGAACAGCACAAAACCGATGGAGAGGGTAAACCAACCACCATCTAAAAACTTGTGCAGGTTACCGGTAAGGAAGGTTCCTTCAATAAGCAGGTAAACCGCCAAAAACGTATTGATGATATAGTTAGGTACTTTTTTGCGTTTCAGGAATTTGGATACCAGTATGGTGGTCATGAGCATGGCTACGGTGATACTTAAACCGTAAGCAGCCTCCATTTTATCCGAGTGTTTGAATATTAGCACCACACCTAAACAACCGGCCCAAAGGAGCCAGTTAACGCTGGGTACATATAACTGTCCTTTTTGCTCGGATGGATAGTTGATCCTAACTTTTGGCCAAAGATTAAGCCTTACAGCTTCGGCAATGAGCGTAAACGAACCTGATATCAGCGCCTGGCTGGCAATGATAGCCGCTACTGTAGCTATGCCGATGCCATATATCAGGAACCATGTTGGCATGATTTGGTAAAAGGGGTTTTGAGCATTAAGGTCCATAACGTGGCCGTTACGCTGTAGCAACCAAACTGCCTGGCCTAAATAGTTTAGGATAAGACAAATTTTTACATACACCCAGCTTACGCGGATATTGGCTTTACCGCAGTGGCCAAGATCGGAGTACAATGCTTCGGCACCTGTGGTACACAGAAACACGGCACCCAATATAATGAAGGCGCCATCGCTTGAACTCGACGTAAGCAATTTAATGGCATAGTACGGGTTTAACGAGCGGATAACCCATGGATCATGTACAATATAGGTAACACCTAAAAAACCCATCATCGTAAACCAGACGAACATGATAGGCCCGAATGCCTTACCTACCAGCGATGTGCCAAATTGCTGTATGATAAATAAAGCAGTAATAATAGCCATTACCACATATACAGTAGGCAAGTTAGGGTAATAGGTCTGCAAACCTTCAATAGCCGATGATATGGTAATTGGTGGGGTGATAATACCATCGGCCAAAAGGGCGCAGCCACCTACAACCGCCGGTATAATAAGCCATTTTGCTTTACGCCGTACTAATGAAAACAGCGAGAAAATGCCGCCTTCGCCCTTGTTATCGGCCCTTAGGGTTATCACCACATACTTTAAAGTAGTTTGCAGGGTTAATGTCCAAAAAATGAGCGAAACACCTCCAAGAATTAATGTTTCTGAAATTTGACGCTGGCCAACTATAGCCTTGAATACGTATAATGGGGAGGTACCAATATCACCGTAAATTATTCCTAAACTGATTAGAAAGCCCGCGGCCGACAGTTTATGCAGATCTTTATGATTTGACACTTTTATGATTTAGAGATGGCAAAAATATTAATTTTTTTGGTTAAACCATTACAATGATTAAACGTATAAGGAAATTATGTGTCTATTATACAATAAGGCTGTGCATTTTGTTAAAATTTGTTAAAAAGTTTTACAAAAACACTAATATTTAATGGGATGAGGGCATTATTTATACTTTTGTAGAATCATACTAAATAATGAGGCGAAATTTTACATATTCTTATGTTTATACCTATACATGGGTCGTGATAATTGCGATGGCAATTTTCGTGAACTTCGCCTTTGTTGCCGATGGTCATTCGCTAAAGTCTGATACCGTGTATCTTAGGGGTAAAACTAAAGCCGCCAAAACGTCTTATTTAAAGAATGGCTTGCACCTTTCGCTTCCTCCATTAAAACCCGCTGTTACTTCAAGTGTAAAATTGAATGTATCCCGGCCCGACGATAAACTACTAAGCGATGTGCAATTGTACCCCAACCCGGTAACCGACCAGATCAATCTTAAATATTCCATTTCGCGCAATGCCAACGTAACCATTAAAATAATGGATGTGCTGGGCAACGATATTTCTACCCTGTTTTCTCAAAGGGTTGAATCCGGCGATCATAATCTGAATTACCCGATCAGCAATAAGCTGGTCCGTGGTTTTTACTTTGTCCGCGTTGTTGCCGGCACCGAATCTGTTATCAAAAGGATTTCGGTTATTAATTAAATTCGATTAAACTTAATTTTTTCATTTTTGACTGCCCCAGCGGGGCATAAGGTTTGTAGCAATTGAATGAACCCCATTTTGGGCGTGCCAGAGGTACGCAACTTGCCTGCGTAAGTTTTACTTGAGGGGAAAGTCAAATTATTAATACAACATTATAAACCTTCCTCCCAAACCCATCAAATTTTTTAGCTTTGGCGATTATAGCGTTCATTTATGAAAATTATTGCCATTGGCCGCAACTACGCCGAACACGCCAAAGAACTCAATAACCCGGTACCCACAACGCCGGTTATCTTCATGAAGCCCGATACGGCCTTATTAAAAGAGAACAAACCTTTTTACCATCCCGATTTTTCGGAAGATGTACACCATGAAATTGAATTGGTTTTGAAGATCAGTAAAGAGGGCAAGCACATCAGCGAAAAATTTGCCGCTAATTATTATGAAGAAATTGGCTTAGGTATTGATTTTACCGCGCGTGATGTTCAGGCACGCCACAAAGAAAAAGGCCTTCCCTGGGAACTGGCTAAAGCCTTTGATGGCTCGGCGCCCGTCAGCACTTTTGTGCCTAAAACCAAGTTTGAATCTGTTTATGATATCAACTTTAAGCTGGATATTAACGGTGAAACCCGTCAGCAGGGCAACACCCGCGACCTGCTTTTCTCTTTTGAGAGCATCATCGCCTTTGTTTCAAAATACATTACCCTAAAAAAGGGCGACCTAATATTTACCGGCACCCCACCAGGTGTATCAAAAGTAAAAATCGGCGACAGACTTGAGGGATACCTCGAAGATGAGAAAATGCTCGATTTTTACGTTAAGTAAGCATGATAAAAAAAATATTGGTTACAGGCGCAATGTGTTTGGCGATTTATTCAAACGCATTTGCTCAAAATATTATACAAAGCAGGGCTTACCCGCAAAACTATTTCAGGTATCCGCTTGATCTTATGCCGCCCACTACAGCCGGTTCATTTGGCGAGTTAAGGCCGTCACATTTCCACTCCGGGCTCGATTTTAAAACCAACCAGCGGACAGGCTACCCTGTATATGCAGCTGCCGAAGGTTACATATCAAGGGTACGTGTACAGTTTGGTGGGTTTGGGAGGGCTATTTATATTACCCATCCCAATGGGTATACTACGGTTTACGGCCATTTGCAAAGCTTTAGCCCGGCGGTTATTGATCTGGTAAAGAAATACCAGTACGAGCACCAAACCTTTGAGGCTGATTTTAATCTTACACCAACACAGGTGCCGGTAAAAAAGGATGAGGTTGTAGCTATTTCAGGAAATGCCGGTGCATCGGCCGGGCCGCATGTGCACTTTGAGATCAGGGACAGTAAAACAGTGGAAACTATCAATGCACAGCTATTTGGTTTAACCATTCCTGATAAAGTGCCGCCTACAATTACCGCTATTGGTATCTATCACCTCAACGGAAAACCGTTCAGTGAAAAAACACCCAGGGAGTTTTTAGGCGTTACGGGCTCAGCAGGTAATTATCATCTCCTTAAACCACAAACGCTGGAACTAAGCGGCAATATCGGATTCGGGATTAATACCAGCGATATGAACAGCACGTCGTTTAATCATAACGGCGTTTATTCAATAGAGCTAAAACTGGATGGCAAAACCGTGTATACCTTTGCGGTTGAACGTTTCGCGTTTGATCAGACCCATGCTATCAATGCGTATATAGATTACCCTGCATTTGAATCATCCCACAGGTGGATGCAGAAATGTTTCATTTTGCCCGGCAGCCGGATTTCATTATATCCGCAATCGGTAAATAACGGCATCATTACGTTTGATGATAACGCGACGCATGATGTGGAGTATATTGTAAAGGATGTGGCTGGCAATACAGCATCGCTTAACCTGAAGGTTAAATCATCTCCGTTTACAAACCCACAGCCTGTAAAACCTACCGGTACTATGTTTTACTATGACAAGCGGAGTGAGTTTAGCAACGACAAAGTGAAAGTGATCATTATGCCGGGCAATTTGTATGATGATCTGGATTTTCAATATTCGACTTCGGCTAAACCTGCAGGGGCTTATTCGGCTATGCACCATATCCATAACCGTTTAACCCCTATTCATGACAGCTATGAAATTTGGATCAAACCCGATGTTGACCTGGGTAAGTACACTGATAAGGCGGTTATTGTAAGTTCATGGGGCGGCTGCCAGGGCGGTTACTTTAAAGATGGCTATGTGATATCGCAGGTGAGCGCCTTTGGCGACTATTATATCAAGGTAGATACGGTAGCCCCGGTTATTCGCCCGCTCAATATCAAAAATGAGAGCAATATGAAGGCTGCCCGCAGTATTAATTTCAGGATGAGTGATAATTTATCAGGAATTAAGAGCTATACAGGAACAATTGATGGCAAATGGGTGCTGATGGAGCACGATTATAAAAGTAAAATATTAAGTTACACCTTTAATAGCGATATTGCACCCGGTAAACACGTGTTTAAGTTGACTTTAGTTGATAACAAGAATAATTTTTCGGAATTTTCCGCCGATTTTTCCAGATAAGTACCTAAATAAGCCATGACAACATTAAAAGAAGGCGATAAAGCTCCTGCTTTTACCGCTAAAGATCAAAACGGCAAAGAAGTATCCCTTGCCGATTACAAAGGGAAAAATGTGATCCTTTACTTTTATCCTAAAGATGATACCCCCGGCTGTACTGCCGAATCATGCGATTTCAGGGATAACTATCAATCGCTTTTAAGCAAAGGTTTTGAGGTGATAGGGGTAAGTACCGACGATGAAAAATCACACAAAAAATTTGAAACTAAATATAGCCTGCCATTTACCCTGATAGCCGATAATGAGCTTAAAATTGTTGAAACTTACGGTGTATGGGTTGAAAAAAACATGTATGGCAAAAAATATATGGGTACAGCCCGTACCACATTTATAATTGATGCAGAAGGGGTTATTACGCATGTGATCAGTAAGGTTGATACTAAGGCCTCGTCACAACAGGTGCTCGATCTTGTAAAATAAGTGTTAAAAACACAATCAAAATAGCTACTTTAGCAGTTCCTAAATTCCATTAATGAAAGCAGACTTACAAACATTAGAAAAAACCGCGTCACAAATCAGGCGCGACATTGTACGCATGGTACATGGCTGTCAATCAGGCCACCCGGGCGGCTCATTGGGCTGTACCGATTTCTTTACCGCATTGTATTTTTCGGTAATGGACCACGATCCTAAATTTAATATGGATGCAGTTGGCGAAGATATTTTCTTCCTGTCAAACGGCCATATTTCCCCCGTGTTTTACAGCACATTGGCACATGCCGGTTATTTTGATAAAGCCGAACTGGCAACTTTCCGTAAACTGAACGCGCGTTTACAAGGTCACCCAACCACACATGAGCATCTTCCGGGCATCCGTATTGCTTCGGGTTCATTAGGCCAGGGTTTATCGGTAGCTATCGGCGCTGCATTGGCAAAAAAATTAAACGGTGATAAATCATTGGTGTTTACCCTGCATGGCGATGGCGAAATCCAGGAAGGCCAGATTTGGGAAGCTGCGATGTTTGCCCCGCACAATCATGTTGATAACCTGATCTCAACTATCGATGTTAACGGTCAGCAAATTGATGGTCCAACCAAACAGGTACTTTCATTAGGCGATCTTCGCGCTAAATGGGAAGCTTTTGGCTGGGATGTATTGGATATGAAAGGTAACGATATGGCCGATGTGGTTAGAGTGCTTGAAGAAGCAAAAAGCCGCACAGGTCAGGGTAAACCGATCATGATCCTGATGCATACCGAAATGGGCTACGGTGTCGATTTTATGGTAGGCAGCCACAAATGGCACGGTGTTGCGCCAAATGATGAGCAGCTTAAACTGGCGTTAGATCAGTTAGAGGAAACACTGGGCGATTATTAATTCACCCCCTCCGGCTCCCCCAAAGGGGGAGAGTTAAAGACATCAATTTTATTATTACGATTTAATGCCAATCCCTCTCGATTGCAGGGGGAATTTGAACAATGAAAAAATACACTTACACAGATAAAAAAGATACCCGCTCGGGCTTTGGCGCCGGGTTGCTGGAAGCAGGCCAGAAAAATGACCAGGTTGTTGCACTTTGCGCCGACCTTATTGGTTCGTTAAAAATGAACGATTTTATTAAAGCATTCCCTGAGCGTTTTGTACAGGTAGGTATTGCCGAAGCTAACATGATCGGTATTGCTGCGGGTATGACCATCGGCGGTAAAATCCCTTTTACCGGTACTTTTGCCAACTTTTCAACTGGCAGGGTTTATGATCAGATCCGCCAGTCGGTAGCTTATTCAAACAAAAACGTTAAAATTTGCGCTTCACACGCCGGTTTAACTTTGGGCGAAGACGGTGCTACCCACCAGATTTTGGAAGATATAGGCCTGATGAAAATGTTACCAGGCATGACTGTTATCAACACCTGCGATTACAACCAAACTAAAGCTGCTACTGTTGCTATAGCTGAGTATGACGGCCCGGTTTACTTACGTTTCGGCCGCCCGGTTGTTCCGATCTTTACCGATCCCGATCAAAAATTTGAAATTGGTAAAGCATGGATGGTGAACGAAGGCGCTGATGTAAGTATCTTTGCTACAGGTCACCTGGTATGGCAGGCTATCCTTGCAGGCGAAATTTTAGCTGAGCAGGGTATCGATGCCGAAATCATCAACATCCACACCATTAAACCGTTGGATGAAGAGGCTATTTTGAAATCGGTTGCCAAAACAGGCTGCGTAGTTACTGCCGAAGAGCATAACCGTTTGGGTGGCTTAGGCGATAGCGTTGCCCAGGTGCTTGCAGTGCACAATCCATCACCACAGGAGTACGTAGCTGTAAATGACAGCTTTGGCGAAAGCGGTACACCTGAACAGCTGATGACCAAATACGGCCTGGATGCAGATCATATTGTGGCAGCGGTGAAAAAGGTGATAGAAAGAAAAAACAAAAAAGGTTAATTAAACCTTTAACATTAATAAAATTCTAAAAATGTCGGTACAGGTTGAAGATTCAGAGATATTAAGCAAGTTTCAGGACGAAAAAACCCGGAATGAGGCATTTAACCTGTTGTTGAAAAAGTACCAGCAAAAAATATACTGGCACATCAGGCGCATGGTTGTTGATCATGACGATGCTGATGATTTGGTTCAGGATGTTTTTGTAAAGGTTTGGAAAAACCTGGCTGGTTTCAGAAACGACGCGCAACTGTACACCTGGATGTACAGGATAGCATCCAACGAATGCATTACTTTTTTGAATAAGAAAAAACAAAAAAATAATGTTTCGTTGGATGATGTTGCTTATGAGCTGGCCGATACACTGGCCGACTCAACCTATTTTAACGGCGATGCGGCGCAGCGTAAGCTACAGGAAGCACTGCTTACCCTGCCCGAAAAACAACGGCTTGTTTTCAATATGAAATATTATGAAGACATGAAGTATGAAGAAATGTCGCAGGTTTTGGGTACCAGCGTGGGGGCTTTAAAGGCTTCGTTTCATCTGGCAGTCAAGAAGATAGAAGCTCATTTGCTTGGCAGGGATTAATTTTTTAATTTACGTTAAACCTTTTAGCACTATACCAATCTATAGTTGTGTATGAAAAGCGATATGGACAATAGGGAATGGCTGGATGATTTCATCGCACTGAAACAGGTTAGCAAAACTAACCCGTTCACAGTGCCTGAAGGCTATTTCCATGAGTTAGCGCAGCACATTACAACACGTATAAGGCTTGAGGGATTAAAAAACTATCCATCTGCAGGGTATACCATACCCGAAAATTACTTTGACGAGCTAAGCAGCAACATCCGGAGCCGTATAAATATTGAGCGTGCTTTTAGCGCCGGTGATTCGGGGTTTACCGTTCCCGAAAATTATTTTGATGAGCTGAGCAGCAATATTCAAAGCCGTATTGTGGTGGATGAAGCCATGAATGCGGGAGAGGGCTTCACGGTGCCCGAAAACTATTTTGACGAGTTAAGCAGCAATATCCAAAGCCGCATAGCGGTGGAGGAGGTCATGAACCTGGCTGATGAAGGCTTCACCGTACCCGAAAATTACTTTGATGAACTGAGCAGCAACATCCAAATCCGTATAGCGGTTGAGGAAGCCATGGGCGATGAAGGGTTTACTGTTCCTGAAAATTATTTTGAGGAGCTAAGTGCCAATATTCAAAGCCGCATAGCAGTTGAGGAAGCAGTAAATGCCGAGCACGAAGGCTTTGTTGTACCGATAGATTACTTTGATAAGCTTAACCAGCGTATCCTGGATAAAACAGTTAATGCTGAAGTTGAAGAGGAGCAGGAGATTGATAATGTTATAAGCATTAACAAAGCAAAACCTGTACAGAAAAAAGGAATGGTGAGGAGGCTTTGGTTGTCGCCAACCATCAGGTATGCTACAGCGGCCTGCTTTGCTTTAATATTAGGTGTGGGTGTTATTTTCAGGGGAGATATCCAGGCGCCGGATCATAACCATTCTTACTTGCATGAGCAGGTATCATCGGTACCGGTTGATGAAATAAAAAGCTATCTTCAGTTACATATGGATGCAGGCGATACCCGTACACTGATAGATGCAAACCAAAAAAGCAACGCAAGTAATGCAGACGAAGATCTGTCGGATTATATAGATAATTAAACAGAGGAAAAAATTTAATGAGTAAATTGATCAGGCATATTTGTATTGTGTTATTTGTTATGGCAATAGGCTATGAAGCTGTGGGGCAGGTTAACCGCTTTGTTCCGGCTCAAACGCCCTCAAGGCCCCAACTTAACCCGGTACGTCCTAATGGCAACAAAAAGGGCGCTATGGGTAAGAGGCTTGAGGCTGCCCGTAACAGGTATATCAGCCGCCAGCTTGATCTTACCGATGAAGAGGCTAACAAATTTTGGCCGCTTTATAATCAGTACCAGCAGGAACTTACTGCTGTGCGCATTCTGAAGCGTTTAAATAACTCTACTTCATCAACCAACGGCACCGAGCAAATAGATAAGGAGATCTATTACGAAAGCCAGCTGGTTGGGATCCGTAAACGCTACCGCGATTCCTTTGCCAAGATCCTTCCGCCCGAAAAGGTGAGTGTCCTGTACAAAAGCGAACAGGAATTTAACGATGAGCTCATCAAACAACTCAGCGAACGCAGCGAGAGAGCGGGGAATTAGGGGTAGTGATTAGAGGTTGGAGTTTAGAGATTAGGTTTCTTTTCTTCCTAATAAATCAAGATCATTTTAAAAATACGTTTACAGATGGATTTTCGTCCATCTGTTTTAGTTTATCTTTGTCGGTAAATCTAAGTAGGTCATCATTGCGGACCTAAGACTTACGAAGTAATTATGTAAGAAAAGCATAGCGCAGAGTATGCGGTCATCCTCTTTTGGAGGGCCGAAATTTAATTTAGAGGCGATAACTTTAAGTTTCGCAAAATAACAATTAAATAACCGCGCTATGCCAAAAACAAAATTGCAAAATGGGAATGACTTTAGTGGTCAGAAATTTTATGTTGGACTTGATGTTCACAAAAAATCATGGGCAGTAACGATCCGGAGCCTTGGGATTGAGGTATCCCATTTTAGCCAGGATCCGGGAGCAGAGCGATTGGATGCTTATTTACAGCGGGAGTTTCCCGGAGGGGATTATTATTCAGCGTATGAAGCGGGCTTTTGTGGCACGGAAGCCCACGGGCAACTATGTAAGCTCGGAATAAAGAACATCATTGTACACGCAGCGGATATTCCCACAACAGACAAGCAAAAGAAGAATAAAACAGATCTTCACGACAGCCGGGCACTTGCAGACCATTTGGAGCGGGGCAATTTAAAAGGGATCTATGTACTCAACCAGGATCAACAGGAATTAAGGAGCCTGTTTCGGATGACGGAAAGCAAGGTTATTGACGTAACCAGGGCAAACAACAGGCTCAAAAGCTTTTTGATGTATTATAGTATAAAGCTACCCGAGACCATCTCAAAAAACGAGTTTTTATCGGGTAAGGCGCTGGCCTGGCTGAACATTGAGCTGGGTAGTTCGCCTGGCACGTTTACCTTACAGCAATATATAGAAGAGTTAAAATATCAGCGGAAGCAATTATTCCAAATAACGAAATCCCTGCGGTTGCAGATTCAGTCCTTGCATAAGGAAACTTATACGAACCTGTTGACAGTTCCGGGCATCGGTGCAATTACAGCAATGGGATTACTGGTAGAGATAGCTGATTTCAGTCGTTTCGAAGCGCCGGACAAATACGCCAGCTTTCTTGGTTTATGCCCATGGGAGGATAGTTCAGGTCCGGTTATTAAAACCAAAGGTGTGCAGCCACGCTGCAATGGTCACTTGCGTCCATTACTGGTAGAAGCATCATGGAAAGCGATAGCTAAATCCCGCTCATTGTTTGCTTATTACAGCAAACATGCAAACAAAAGTGGTAAAAAGGCGATCATTAAAGTAGCACGTAAACTGGCTATGATAGCCAAAGGGGTTGCCACAAGCGGACAGCCCTACAAAGAAGATTATTTAAAGAATAAACAAAACGAAAAGGGCCTGAAAGCTGAAAGGTTTTCTTTAGGCATGACAGAACAGCATATAAACAAACAGCCAGGCAGTGGACTACGAATAGAAATGCCTGGCTGATATGCTTTATCCGGCTGTAATATCCCTGGCAGGTTGCTCCTCAGCAGAGCCCGCTTCCGTTTCTTACAGCATACTAAATTTATTAAAAAAGAGTTTCAGTAACAAAAAGCATCTCAGATCAACATTAAAGAGGAAAACGCACATTTGAAAACTGTATTTAATTACATTACGAAGTATTCGTACCTCTTTTAAATTCACACAATTACTGGCGGCATTGATCGCACATAGCAGTTTGAGTCTTTTTAATTACTGAAAATAAAACTATAACTTTATGTGAATCGAAAAATCTCATACATCTTTGCTATGCTTTTCTACATAGCAGTTTTTAAAACTTCGTAAGTCTGGGTTCTATTACTCGTCATTGCGAGGTACGAAGCAATCCCCGATTAGCAGAGCTCTCGCAATGACGGTTTGGATTTTAACAATTTTGAATACAACTTAAAAACATGCCAACTCTTCGCCAACTCTTTCTTGCCAATAACGCCCAAACTACCAACTTTCCCTTATTGCTTGAATTTGAGCGTGCCGAAGGTATTTACATGTATAATAGCGAAGGCAAAGCATTTATCGATCTGATCTCAGGCATCGGTGTAAGTAGCTTAGGCCACAGCAACCCTTATGTTATTGAGGCTATTAAACAGCAGGTTGATAAATACATGCACCTGATGGTGTACGGCGAGTATGTACAAACCCCGCAGGTGCGCTTTGCCGAAAAGCTTGTTTCGGTATTACCGGCGCCCCTCCAATCGGTATATTTTACCAACTCGGGTGCCGAGGCCGTCGAGGGGGCATTAAAGCTTGCCAAGCGTTTTACAGGCAGGCAGCAGATTGTGGCTTGTCTTAACTCATATCATGGCAGCACACATGGCGCATTGAGTGTTATGGGCAATGAGGAGTTTAAACAGGCTTATCGTCCTTTATTACCGGGCGTAAATTTTATCCGTTTTAATAATCCGGAAGATCTTATGCTGATAACTGAAGAAACCGCCTGCGTGATTATCGAAACCATCCAGGGTGAGGCCGGCATCCGTGTGCCGGATCTTACCTATATACAGGCCTTACGTGCCCGTTGTACCGAAACCGGTACGCTGTTGATCCTCGATGAGATCCAGGCGGCGTTTGGACGCACAGGCAAGCTTTTCGCATTTGAGCATTTTGATATCGTACCAGATATCCTGTTACTGGCAAAAGCTTTAGGCGGTGGGATGCCGATAGGGGCGTTTATTTCATCAAACCAGATTATGGACGCGTTGAAAGAAAACCCGATCCTTGGCCATATCACTACCTTTGGCGGGCACCCGGTATGTTGCGCGGCAGGCTTGGCTGCGCTGGAGTTTCTGCTGGATAACAATCTGGCAGCTGCCGTGGCCGAAAAGGAAGCTTTGTTTCGGAACTTGCTTGTACACACCGCTATACAACAGGTACGCGGTAAAGGCCTTATGATGGCTATCGAACTGGAAAACTTCGAGCTCAATAAAAAGATAATTGACCGTTGTATTGAAAACGGGGTAATAACCGACTGGTTTTTACATTGCAGCAACTCTATGCGTTTGGCGCCTCCTTTGATCATTACCCACGACGAGATCAGGAAAGCTTGCGATGTAATTATAGAAGCGATTGATTTCTATACTAATAAATAAAATATAATGCCTCGTTGTCATACGAACGAGGAGAAACCTTGTATGATATGCTAAGCGAACTATGCAGGTTGAATTTGCGTGGCGTATAAATTTTCGCTTTCGCCCCGGCGCGCAATCCGATCTCAGCTGTATAATTTGCTATTCCTCCTGAAATGTAACCTCATCCCTTTATCGAACTGATAACATTTACAACAAATGCTTTATCCCTGTAACTTGCCTGTTACAACCGGCTAATAATGTTGCTGGATTTAAGTTTGAATTAAATTGGTATAGTTTATGCATTTGTACAGATGTCTATGAAAATGCTGCTTTGAATGTGTCAAAAGCAATAATTAAGGTCACTTATTGCACTTTTTTGTAGTCATTCAGTTTTTACAATTAATTAAATTTTTTGTAAAACGGATCAATACAAAGCATCTATACACAATCAACATATGAAAATAGCATATATATCAACCTATCCCCCCCGCGAATGCGGTCTTGCAACATTTAATAATAATTTGATGCGTGCCATCAGTTCAAATTTTCCTGAAAGGCACACCTTAGCACAAAATGGCTTTGTTGTGGCACTTAATGATTCGGAAAACCTGCAGGAATATGAATATCCGGAGGAAGTTAAATATATCATTCGCCAAAATCACCAGAAAGATTATATCCGTGCGGCCAATTATATCAACACCAGTAATGCCGATGTATGTATTATGGAGCATGAGTTTGGCATTTACGGCGGCGAAAGCGGCATTTATATTTTACCGCTGATCAATCGTCTTGAAAAGCCGCTGATATCCATTTTACACACGGTATTGAAAGACCCGAGTTATGTGCAGCGCATCATTATCCGCGAAATTGCCGAGCAATCATCAAAGGTTGTGGTGATGAGTAAACGTGCTGTAGATTTCCTGACCGATATTTATGAGATCCCTGCCGATAAGATCCAGATCATAGAGCATGGCGTACCTGATGTGGAGGCCCCTGCCGAGAACCCGGTTAAAAGCTTGTCGTCTTTTAAAAACAAAAGGGTGATGTTAACCTTCGGTTTGCTAAGCCGCAACAAAGGTTTGGAAACCGTAATAAAAGCATTGCCTAAAATAGTAGCGAAACATCCTGATGTGATGTACGTGGTATTGGGTAATACACATCCCGGGGTTATCAAAAGTTCGGGCGAGGAGTATCGCGATCATTTGAAATCGCTTGCAGCGCAGTTAGGGGTGTCAAAGAACCTGGCATTTATTGCCAAATTTGTGTCGGAAGAGGAATTGGTAAATTATTTAACTGCCTGCGAAATTTACGTAACACCATATTTAAACGAAGCACAGATCACCAGCGGTACGCTATCATACGCTGTTGGTGCAGGTGCAGCAGTAGTTTCAACTCCGTACTGGCATGCTACAGAATTGCTGGCGGAAAAGCGCGGCAGGTTATTTGATTTTAAAAATTCGGAAGCGCTGGCCGATATCGTTATTGAATTGCTTGATCAGGACCGTGTGCTGAACGAACTGAAAGAAAACGCTTACCAATATGGCCTGCATTTACGATGGCCGGTTATCGGTGCCGAATTTATTAAGGTGGCGCAGGAATCAATGGTTCGGTATGACTTTAGTGACAAGATTCTGCGTAACAGCATTGTTGATCCGGAGATCCTGCCAAAGTTCAGCTTGACACACGTGTTACGGCTTACCGACGATACCGGGATTGTACAACATGCCAAGTATGGGATCCCGAATTTAAAAGAAGGGTATTGTTTGGATGATAACGCCCGTGCGCTCATTATGGCACTAATGGCTTATCAGCGTAACGGAAGCAGGGAAGCATTTGAACTGCTGCCTATTTACCTGAGCTATATCCACTATATGCAAACTGATGATGGTAACTTCCGCAACTTCCTGAGTTTTGACAGGCGCTACCTGGACGAGGTTGGGTCGGAAGATTCATTTGGCCGTACCATTTGGGCTCTTGGTCATTTGATTGGCTGTGCGGCCAGCAATTCATATCGTGAATTCGCCCTGGAGATCTTCCATAAATCGGTGCCGCATTTTTCAGCGCTGAAACATTTAAGGGGTGTGGCAAATACTATAATTGGTATCAGTCTTTACCTGCAGGTTTACCCTACAGATGAGGGTATGGTTAAAATATTGGCCAACCTTACCCAGCCATTAATTGATGCTTATAACAACACCCAGTCTGATGATTGGCAATGGTTTGAGGAAAAGATGACTTACGATAACGCCATCCTTCCGCTGGCCTTACTGCACTCATGCGAGATTACCGGTAATGAAGAAGCCAGGAAAATAGCTTTGGCAACCATGGCTTTCCTTGATCAGCTTACATTATCAAACGGATATTTAAGTCCTGTTGGTAATGATGGCTGGTATTACCGTGGCGGCACATTCCCTACATTTGATCAACAGGCTATTGAAACTATGGCTATGGTGCTGATGCATTTCCAGGCATACCAGATCTTCAGGATACCGCAATACATTGAAAAAATGTTCCTGAGCTATAAGTGGTTCCTGGGCGAAAATACTTTGCGGGCACCACTGTATGACCATGAAACAAAAGGCTGCTGCGATGGTTTGCTGCCTGGCGGCATTAACCGTAACCAGGGAGCTGAAAGTACACTGGCTTATCTGATATCGCACCTTACGGTGTTGAAAGCCTTTGAGCTGGAATATGAGTACAATAAATACGGCCAAAAAATGCAGATCTGTTAAATGAAGGTAGCTGTATTAGCCCCTGTTGCCTGGCGTACGCCGCCCAGGCACTACGGGCCCTGGGAGCAAATAGCATCAAACATAACCGAAGGGATCATCAAAATGGGGGCGGAGGTAACACTCTTCGCCACGGGCGATTCGATAACCGCGGGTAAACTTGATGCTATTTGCGAGACGGGTTACGAGGAAGACAGAACGCAGGATGCCAAAGTGCTGGAATGCCTGCATATCAGTAACCTGATGGAAAAGGCCGGTCAGTTCGACATTATTCATAATAACTTTGACTTTTTGCCGCTTACATACTCAGGCCTGATTAAAACGCCGTTACTCACTACCATTCACGGGTTTTCATCATCAAAGATCATCCCTGTTTATAAAAAATATAATAGCCGGGGGCATTACGTTTCTATCAGCAATGCCGACCGTAGTCCTGAGCTTGATTATTTAGCCACGGTATACAACGGCCTCGATACCCGTGATTTTCAGTTTTATGAACAGCCGCATGATTACCTGTTGTACTTCGGTCGTATCCATCCCGATAAAGGAACTGCCGAAGCTATCGATATCGCCAAAAAAAGTAAACGGAAATTACTGATAGCCGGTATAGTTCAGGATACAAACTACTTTAAGGAAAAGATAGAGCCATTGTTTTGTGCTGATGTGGAGTATATAGGCCATGCCGGGCCTGATAAGCGCCGGGAGCTTTTAGGCAGAGCTTATGCACTGTTGCATCCCATCAGCTTTGATGAACCTTTTGGCTTGAGTGTGGCTGAAGCAATGCTGTGCGGTACGCCAGTCATTGCTTTTAACCGAGGCTCGATGCCAGAATTAATCAAAAACGCACAGACCGGCTTTTTGGTTAATACGGTTGATGAAGCCGCCGAAGCAGTTGGCTGGCTCCGTCAGATTAGCAGGGCTGATTGTTATAACTGGGCAAATTCGCAGTTTTCGAGCGATAAAATGGTGAAGGATTATTGGGAGTTGTATAATAGGGTATTGGATTAAAAGCAAAAACTGCCGCGGCAGACAGGTATAAAATAACAAAAGCGCCATTGGCGCTTTTGTTATTTATGAAAGAAAATTTTAATTCAATTTATCCAACTCTGCTTTAACAAACTCAGCCAGCTCTTTTACATAGGCAGCGCTAAAGTCAAACTTGATCCCTGCGGTTTCGTAAATCTCTTTAATAGTTTTAGTGTAACCGAGTTTAAGGGCGTCTAAATATTGTTGCAAGCCCTTTTCCGGATTTTCTTTGTAGTTTTTCCATACAGCGATAGCGCCTAACTGGGCCATGCCGTATTCGATATAGTAAAATGGCACCTCGAAGATGTGCAGCTGTTTTTGCCAAAGATTTGCCAATGCTTCGCGATGTTCGCTCCAATCGGCAAAACCTGCGCCGAATGGCTCAAAGATCTCGATCCAGGCGGTTGTGCGGTCGGCATCGGTATGGTCAGGGTTGGTATAGATCCAATGCTGAAACTGATCGACAACGGCCACCCAGGGCAGGGTTTTCAATACGTCAACTAATTGATCACGTTTAGCGCGTTTAAGATCTTCTTCATTATCAAAATACACATTCCAGTTATCCATCGAGATCAGCTCCATCGACATGGAGGCTAATTCGGCAACTTCGGATGGGCAATGTTTAAAATCATTCAGTTCCAGATCGGCAGTAAGGAAAGTGTGTACCGCGTGACCGCCTTCATGTACCATAGTAGTTAAATCGCGGAAGGTATTGGCCGAATTCATAAAAATAAAAGGTGCGCCGGTTTCGGCCAGTGGATAGTTGTAACCACCCGGGGCTTTGCCTTTACGGCTTTCCACATCAAACAAGCCGTTATCTTTCATGATCTCCAAACGTTCGCCTAAATAACGATTGATGTTGCTGAAGCACTGGATAGATTTTTCGATCAGGTCTTCGCCATTCTGAAATGGTTTAAGGGCTGGTTTGCCTGAAATATCCACATCCATATCCCATGGCTTAAGGGCAGGTAAGTGCAAAGCCTCGCGGCGCTTTTCGGCTTGGGTTCTTAGAATAGGCACTATTTCGGTTTCGATAGCTGCATGAAAAGCATAACAATCCTGCGGGGTATAATCGAAACGGCCTAAAGCCTGGAACATATAATCGCGGAAGTTTTCAAAATTGGCGTTTGTTGCTACTGTGTGACGAAGCTTACGCAAATGGTCGAAAAGTTCATCGAGTTTGTCTTTATCCTGTAAACGGCGGCTGGTGATCTTTTCCCAAACTTCCTGGCGTTTAGCACGATCAGTGCCTTTTAAAAATACGGAGGCTTGTTCTAAAGTAAATTCCTTATCATCAACATGAACAGACATGGAACCGGTTATAGATTGGTACTTCTGCTGTTCCACCTGGATTTCGGTTTGTACCGGGATATTTTCCTCGCGGAAAAGTTCCAATGCTTTTTTTACGGCCCGTAAAAAAATAAAATATTTTTCGCCATCCAGTTTATCAACAAACGCGCTGGCAACCAGCTTTTTGTTCAGTTCGTTACTATATGGAGCAATTTTGGGCTCAATTTCGGTAGCAAAGTACTGGAACTTTTGAAGCAGGTCTTCGCTGGTGGTATCGCAGGTCATGCGGATATAGCGCCATGCAAAATCTTCTTCCAAAGCTGCTTCCAGCTCACTTTTATCGCGCAGCCATTTCTCCAGTTCTTCAACTGAGTGGATTGGACGATCTAATAATTCTTTATAAAAAGGCTCAAGGGTTTCCCATTTAATATCAAGGGAAGCCGGGATATATGTTCTTGTTTTTTTGTGGATCATGATTTTTAGATGTGCAGATATGCGTATGTGCAAATGTGCAGATTATGGTTGGAGAAGTGCAAATAATACACGTTTAAATGTGTTTTATTTGATAAAAGAAAAGTAAAAAGTCCGCAAGGAGCAACAGCAACTTGCGGACTTTAATAAATTAAAAAAACTTAAGACTAAAGGCTTTTGACTTAAGACTTATGAAGCGTTTTCGATATCTCAGTTATCGCATCCTCGTAGCTTGTTGGTTTAAAGTTGAACGCTTTCTCAAATTTGCTGCTGTCGAAAATATAATCGTGATCGTACTGGTAATACATTTCTACAGTACCCATTACCACCTTTTTAAATAAACCGAACAGCCACAGCATTACTTTATTAACGCGTGTATATTTTGGTTCAACTTTATAAATCTTGGCGGCAATATCCAAAAACTGTTTACCGGTGATGGCCGGCGGAGTAGGGAGGTGCCAGATCTGATTGCCGCTATTGGGATTTTGACCAAGCATGAACATAGCTTTACCTGCATCGGGCACATAAATAAAATTGTGTTTACAATCCGGATTGCCTATCCATTGCGCGTTTTGTTTTTTGGCGTAATTGCTCAGCACCATCATATCAATAAAGCTGTTGACCGGGGCGCCATAAAAATCAGGTGCGCGGGCTATGGTTGCGTTGATATTGCCGGCTTTAACTTCATTCATGAGCATTTCGGCGATGCCCGCTCTTATTTCGCCTTTAACGCTGCTGGGTTTATACGGGGTATCTTCGGTCATGGAGCCGTTAACCAGTCCGTACATGTAAACGTTATCAAAAAATATTAAACGGGCACCGGTGGCTTTGGTAACATTGATCACATTTTGCATGATCACCGGCCATTGCGCCCGCCAGATGTCTTTATCATAAACCAGGCCGGCCACGAGATAAATTACTGTCGATCCTTTTGCTGCCGACAGTACTTCATCGTAATTGAGCAGGTCGGCTTTTTGCCAGGTTACTTTATCATTATTATTTGTGTTAACCGGTTTGCGGCTAACTAAACGGATGGTTTCGTTATGGTTGATTAATTCTTTGGTGAGGATGTTTGCTACCGGACCGCCGGCTCCTAATATAGTATGCATGATCTTTTTTCGTTTTGTGTATTACAAAGGTAGGCCGCCTTTGTAAATCAAAACGTTAACAAAAGATAAGGAATTTCACCTCTCCTAAATCCTCTCCAAAGGAGAGGACTTTAAAATGTATGCTTTTCTCCCTCTCCTTTGGAGAGGGTTGGGGTGAGGTCAGGCGCTTATCTTCATGATCCTTCTCCTGATCCGCGAGAGCGAAACCGGAGTGATCCCTAAATAATTGGCAATATAATGCTGGGGGATGCGGTACAAGGCTTCGCCACCTGTTTGTAAAAGATCGGCATAACGTTCTTCGGGCGATTGAGTGATAAAGGAAGTAATACGTTCTTCGTAACAGATAAGATAGTGTTCGGCTGTTAATCTCCCAAAACGCTCCATCTTAAAACCGAGCAGCTCATTCATGCAAGCTTGTTTCAGATTATTGTGGCTTAAATTCACTATCACCGAATCTTCAAGCGCCTGGATATAATTTGCCGCCGGTGTGCGGGTAAGGAAACTTTTGTATGAGCTTAGCATTTCATCTTCAAAGCTGAAATAGCCGGTTATTTCCTCGCCGTCTTTAACATGATAATAGCGTACAGATCCTTTTACCACCAGGCCGATATGATCGCATACTTTACCGGCCTCTACATAAAACCTTTTCTTTTTTAAGGCATCTACCGTTAGGTATTGCGATAAAGCTTGCCACTCTTCATCAGTAAGCGGAACATATCTTTCAAAATACTGCCGAAACTTTTGGAGGGCGGTTAGTGAATCCATATCCTGTCGAGCAAAAACAATACAGCAAATACTACGCTGGCAATGCCATTGGTAGTCATAAAAGCAAAGTTAACGCGGCTCAGGTCGTTTGGTTTTACAAGCAGGTGCTGGTAAACAAGCATGGCGCAAAAAAACGCGATACCAATGTAGTACAGGAAGCCTACCTGAGTTTCAAATGCCGGCATCATAATGAAAACGGCCGAAAGCACATGTAAAAAGGTAGATAGTCTTAAGGCGTTCACTTTACCTAAATACGCCGGGATAGAGTGCAGGTTTTGGCTTCGGTCAAAATCTTCATCCTGCAGGGCGTAAATAATATCAAAGCCGCTTACCCAGCAAAGTACGGATAGTGAAAAGAATATAGGTGTAAGGGCAAACTGACCGGTAACCACTAAGTAAGCGCCGATAGGAGCAAGCGATAAACCCAATCCCAATACCAGATGGCAGAGTGCGGTAAAACGTTTGGTTGCGCTGTAGCCCATTACCACAAATAAAGCTACCGGCGATAAAAAGAAACAAAGCCTGTTGATGAACCAGGTAGCTGTAATAAACAGCAGGCAGTTGATAATAACAAATGTTAAAGCAGCTTTTGGGCTGATCCGGCCGGCTGGGATATCGCGCTGTTTGGTACGTGGGTTTTGAATGTCGATATCCCTGTCAAGGTAGCGGTTAAAGGCCATTGCCGAATTACGGGCAAATACCATACATAAAACCATCAAAACCAGCTTAAGCCAGTCGAAATGATACTGGGTTGTGGTTACTGCCAAAAAGAAGCCGATAAATGCAAACGGCATGGCAAAAATGGTATGGGCGAAGGTTACTAAGGATAAGTATTTTTTCATTGTTTATTATTCTCAAGAGGGGAACTAAAAAACTGCGGTACTTCAAAATTTTGATTTACTGCATCAATAAACTCAAGTATCTCTTCGCGGCCTTGCTGTGTTTCCGACGATGTGATGAAAAACTGCGGCATTTCATCAAATGTAGCCAGCAGGGCTTTCCTGAATTTGGCAATGCTTTGGTCTGTTTTAATGCTCGATTGTTTATCGGCCTTGGTAAATACCAGCACAAATGAAAGGCCTTTTTCGCCCAGCCAGTTGCAAAATTCAAGGTCGATCTTTTGTGGCTCGAGACGACTGTCTATCAACACCATTACACATTGCAGGCTTTCGCGCTTGTCCAGGTAAGTATGGATGAACTTATCCCATTTGGCTTTTTCCGTTTTTGATGCGCGGGCATAGCCATAACCGGGTAAATCGACAATGTACCAGCCCTCGTTGATCAGGAAATGATTGATCAGCTGCGTTTTGCCGGGAGTTTGCGACGTTTTAGCAAGACCCTTTTTACCAGTTAATGTATTGATAAGGGATGATTTGCCCACATTTGAGCGCCCGATAAAAGCGTACTCCGCTTTAACGGGTGGAGGTAACTTGCTTACCTGGCTATTGCTGCAAATAAATTCGGCCGATTTTACGATCATTCTGCAAAGGTAGTATTTTTACTTAATGCGTTCATTGCGGTAATAGTATGGAATAAATAGCCATTGCTTATTTATAAGCTTGTTTTACAATAGGAAAACAAAAAGTAGCGCAATAATAATTAAATTTGATGTTTGAACATGTAATTATATGAACGATTATAAAATACCCGCCCAAACCCGCATTGGTCACGTACACTTAAAAGTAAGCGACCTGCAAAAATCTCTTGATTTTTACTGTGGTTTGTTAGGCTTTGAAAAAATGGTGATGTACGGCGATCAGGCTGCATTTATATCTGCAGGTGGTTATCACCATCATATTGGCTTAAATACCTGGCATAGCAAAGGCGCTTCACCAGCCCCGGAATACGCACCGGGCTTATACCATACTGCCATCTTATATCCCGAAAGAAAAGACCTGGCCATTATACTTAAAAGGCTGATTGATGCCCGTTACAATATTACAGGAGCATCTGATCATGGTGTATCTGAAGCCATCTATCTTAACGATCCCGATCAAAACGGGGTTGAGCTCTACTGGGATCGCCCCAAAGAACAATGGCCTGTAGATCAGGAAGGGAATTTGACCATGTTTACCCGCAGGCTGGATATAGAAAATTTACTGCAACTGGCTAATTAACAGATAAAAAGCAAACAAAAAAACTCATTGTGGGTTATATATTCAACGGGGGATCAAAAGATAATCAATCTTTCCCGGTCATTGGGAGGCGGAACGGCGAAGCAGTCCTCTGCCGGCGATATTGCATGGTTGCCTGCTGTTAAGGATTGCTTCGTACCCCAATGAGTTTTTTGATAAAGATAAAACCGTTGCGCGAAGGTACGAAGCAAAAACTATAAATTTTATAATTCCTTTATTTTAATGCTCCTGAAATAAGCTTTATGCCATGGTCCTGCAGAGCGATTAAGCCGGTTTTGGCGTTGCCATAGTCGGGATAATCTTTCCATTTACCTTCGGCTTTTTTCCTTTTCCAGTCGCTGGTCCAGGCTTCAAAAGCTAAAATCTTTTTGCCGTTGAGCCAGTGTTCAACATGCCCGTTGTTGAAAATAATTTTACTGGTGTTCCAGGTGCCAACCGGGGCTACTTTTTTTGAGGCGTTTGGCAGGTACATGGCATAATCACAGCCTGTCTTTTGCCAGTCTTCCAATTTTTCGGGCCAGCCGGCATCGTCAATGATCTGGTATTCGGGGCCGGTTTCATAAGGGCCGTGGTATTTCGGATCTTCAACCACATGGTATATTACACCGCTGTTACTGCCTTTTTCTATTTTCCATTCCCATGAAAGCTCAAAATTGGTATAAGCTTTATCGGTTACTATATCTCCGCCGGTATCACCCTGCGCTGCACCAAGACAAACCAGGGCACCGTCAACAATGGTCCAGTTTTTTACCGGACCCTTTTTGTTGAAGCCATGCCAGCCTTTTAACGTTTTGCCATCAAATAAATTTATCCAGGTACCTTTTGCAGGAGTAGCCTGTTTAGGAAGTTTAGCCTTATGAACCGGAATCCCTGACGTTTGTACGCAAACTAAGCCTGCAGCAGCCAGTGCCAAACCCAATTTTTTAAACCTTTGTTTCATAATAAGGTATTTGCTGTGATCTGTTATTTTTTGACAACCTGCATTTTTTCCGGATCCCAGAACATGGGGCTGTTATTGTAATAGCTGTCATTACACAGCAGGGCAGGGGCTGCCGCACGATAGCCAAATATCGCATCTTCAGTTACCTTGCCTTTATTGCGGATAGCGGTAAAAAAGTTCACCATATGATCATACGGCCCGCCTTTGTATCCTTTTTCGGCATCATATGTGATCTCTTCGGGCGGTAGCATTTTTTTGCGTTCGGCATAACCGCTACCTGCTTTTTTTAGTTTATCAAGATAGAATGGGTCATCAGAATCCATCACTTTATTGCGTTTAAGCGTCACTTTATCCCATGTTATATCCATTGAGCCTTCGCTGCCTACCAGTTTAAGGTAAGTTGTGCCGCTGGTGCCATCCACAAAGTTACACCGTAACGAAAGGTTAAAGGCCGGGTGTGCCTGTGTTTTACCATAATCAAAAGTGCCTAAAAGTACATCAGGTACTTCGCGGCCATCATTCCAGAAACGTAAGCCGCCGGATGCATAAATTTTGTTAGGGCCAACTGAATCGGTTATAAAATGGAGGCTTGAAAAAAGGTGAACAAAAAGGTCGCCCGCCATGCCTGTACCATAGTCGGTATAATTTCTCCAGCGGAAAAAGCGTTTTTCATCAAACGGACGATTTTTAGTATTGCTGATATAAGTTTCCCAATCAACAGTTTGAGGCGAGGCATCTTCAGGGATAGGGTATTGCCAGACCTCAAGCGGCGCGCGGCGGGCCCAGAAACCTTCGGCATAGTTTAATTCGCCAATAGCACCGCTTTTTAATAACTCGTGTGCTTTTTCATTGCCTAATGATGATACCCCCTGGCTGCCTACCTGGAATATCATTCCTGTTTCTTTTTGCGCTTTGATCACCGCCGGCCCTTCGGTAATGGCATGAACCATCGGTTTTTCGCAATACACATGTTTACCGGCATGCATCGCATCAACAGAAATTTGCTGGTGCCAGTGATCTGGTGTGGCAATGATTACGGCGTCAATGTCTTTACGGTTCAGGATCTCTTTGTAAACCCGGGTAGTAAAAATGTCGGTTCCCCAGCGGGTCTTGGCATCTTTTAAGCGACCGTCATACAAATCGCATACGGCTACCAGTTTAACACCGGGCACCTGCAGGGCGGTGATGGTATCCTGGGTACCCATACCACCGGCGCCAATGAGGGCGATGTTTACCTGGTCGTTAGGGCTGTTGCCGATGAGGCGTTTTTGGATGGAAAAAGATTTGGCCTGGCTTTGGCTGGCTAAAAAGCCCGATCCGGCCGCTACGGCCGCGGTTGCTGTGGTTAGTTTTTTAATAAAACTGCGGCGCGAGGATTCTTGTTCGTCTTTCATAAGGATAAGGAAACAAATTTTAAATGTGATTTGCCGGGACTACCGGCCGAAATTGGTTTCTAAAAATAGTGAATTGACTTAACATTTACATAATTAGCGCAACTTAATATCGATTTAGTAACAGCGAGGAGCATAGGCAACTCAGCTGGTCTACACTTAGCTGAAGAACGAAAACCACGCTTTGCGAAGCAGAGAGGAGTGACGGGCGCAGCGAAGTAGGGATGAGTTAACTTGTCAGCCCTGTTTCAGTATTCACTTTCAGCTTTCTTAATATTAAAGCATTCACTATACAATCATTATCTTTGCTGCGATGAGCAAAACCATAACACCGTACCATGACGAGCAGGCTACCAAAAAAGAACAGGTAGCAGATATGTTCAACAATATATCAAAAACCTATGATTTCCTTAACCATTTCCTGTCACTTGGTATTGATATCATTTGGCGTAAAAAAGCCATCAACGAATTAAAAAAGGATAAACCAAAGCTGATACTGGACGTTGCTACCGGCACCGGCGATTTTGCTTTTGAGGCTTTATCTATCCTGAAACCTGAAAAAATTATTGGTGTTGATATTTCAAGGGGGATGCTTGACATCGCGGAGCAAAAAATAGCGAAACGGGGTTTTAGCGATAAATTTGCTGTAAAACTGGGCGATTCGGAAAAACTGCCGTTTGAGGGCGCGGAGTTTGACGCTGTTACGGTTGCCTACGGTGTACGTAATTTTGAAAACCTGGAAAAAGGCCTTGCTGATATAATTCGGGTGCTAAAACCCGGAGGAAAGGTGGTGGTGCTTGAGTTTTCAAAGCCTAAAGTATTTCCGGTAAAGCAGTTATATAATTTTTACTTCAGCTATATTACCCGGGTATTGGTAAATTGTTCAGCAAAGATGCAAGAGCATACAGCTATTTACCGGAGTCGGTAGCTGCTTTTCCGGATGGGCAGGCTTTTGTGGGTTTGATGGATAAAGTAGGCTTTAAGAATACCAAATGCAGGCCTTTAACGTTTGGTATCTGTTCAATATACACCGGTATTAAATGATTATAAACCGTTACCTGCTTGTAGTTGTACTTATTTTTAGCAGCAATTTATTGTTTGCGCAGCATGTACCGGCATGGGGTGGCGGCGCCGATCAGCAGGATCTGAGCTTTGGTTTCAGTTTTACTTACGTAAGCATCGATTTTAAAATTGTTAACCAGCCCAATTTTCGCAACGCGTTTTTAGATGAGAACGGTGTGCAGGTTAAAGGGCCGCTTAACAGCATCAGCTCAAAAAGTTCACCGGCTTTCGGAGTAGGTTTTTTGACCCGGTACAGGATCACCGAGCACCTTGAGGTACGCACCACACCGTCATTAATTTTTGCCGACAGGGCTTTGCATTATTCTTATGTCGATCCGTCGGAAGATGTGGATAAAAAAATACAAACCACTTCGGTGGACGTTCCCCTGCAATTGAAATTAAAATCAGACAGGTTGGGCGATTTCAGGGCTTATGTTGTAGGCGGCCTGAAATACACCCAGGCCATAGGATCTAAGAAAAACGCGGATGCGAATCTTGACCTTTCGGAGAAGCTGGTTAAAAACGTAGGTGGCTTTGCCTCGTATGAGGCGGGCGTGGGTTGTGATATTTATTTTGAATTTTTTAAGCTTTCGCCCGAGATTAAGATCTCCAATTCGTTAGGCAACGTGTTGATGCGCGAGTATAACCCCTACTCGGCGCCCCTCAGCAGGTTGGGCTTACACACCATTATGTTTAGCTTGATTTTTGAGTAGAATGTAATTTTCCTAAATCTCGCGCTCATTTATAATGAGAGCGTAAAATAGACTTGCGTTTTCAACCCGATATTGGGGTGGGTAAAATCCTCCCTTTCAAAAAACATCCTTACTCCCAACCGACAATATTTTAAAGTAAAAAACATAATTTCGCTGTTTATAGTTATCAATATCTATGAGTAAGATTGCCTTAATTACAGGAGCTACCGCCGGCATTGGCGAGGCATGTGCACACGTTTTTGCCCGCGAAGGCTATGACCTGGTATTAACCGGTCGCCGGTTAGATAGGTTGGAGAAACTGGCCAAACACCTGAATGATAAGTATAACGTAGAAGTTGCGGTTTCGTCATTTGATGTGCGTAACCGCGAAGATACCATTAACAACCTGGAAGCTTTGCCGGCCGAATGGAGGAAAGTGACGGTATTGGTTAACAACGCCGGTTTAAGCCAGGGGCTTGATCCTATTCAAAAAGGCAGTATTGATGATTGGGAAACCATGATTGATACCAATATCAAGGGCCTGCTGTATGTAAGCCGGGTGGTATCAAACTGGATGATAGAAAATGGTAAGGGGCACATTATAAATCTTGGCTCGATTGCCGGTAAGGAAGTTTATGCTAACGGAAATGTATATTGCGCTACCAAACATGCAGTTGATGCTTTAAATAAAGGTATGCGGATTGATCTTTTACCCCATGGTATTAAGGTAACGGCGATACATCCGGGAGCTGTGGAAACCGAGTTTTCGGAGGTGCGCTTTAAGGGTGATAAGGAAAGGGCCAAAAAAGTTTATGATGGTTTTAAACCATTGGTGGCCGAAGATGTGGCCGAAACCATCTGGTTCATTGCATCACGACCGGCACATGTTAACATTAATGACCTGGTTATCATGCCTACAGCACAAGCCAACGCAGGTACGATATTCAGAGGGTAGGAGGGAAGTCTGAAGTCGGAAAGTCAGTAAAGTCCGAAAGTAAGACAAGGCTGCTTTATTAACCAAACAAATCCTTCGGACTTCCGGACATCGGATTTCCGGACTAAAAAGAAAAAATTCCGGACTTTCCGACATCGGAATTCCGGACTAACATAAAACATATGTCGTTAATTACACAAATAGACCAGGACATTAAACTGGCCATGCTTGCCAAGCAGGCAGATCGTTTACAGGGGTTGCGTGCCATCAAATCGGCGTTGCTTTTGGCTAAAACCGAAAAAGGCGCTGCAGATGAACTAACCGAGGATGCTGAAATTAAAGTATTGCAAAAGCTGGTAAAACAGCGTAAGGAATCGGCCGATATTTATAAGGAGCAAAATCGCGACGACTTGTACCAGGTGGAAATAGCCGAAATGCTGGTTATTGAAGAATACCTTCCGCAACAAATGAGCAAGTTTGAAATTGAAGGCTACCTTGAAGAGCTTATTGGCAGGATAGGCGCTACATCCGTAAAAGATATGGGCCGCGTAATGGGTATGGCCAGTAAAGAGCTTGCAGGCAAGGCCGATGGTAAAACAATATCAGAGGTGGTTAAACAGTTATTAGGTTAAGTTTTTACCATTTAATAGTACAGCGTTTTTTTGTGCAATGTTGTGTTAATGTTAATCTTATTAATAAAAGCTTAACATTACTACATTGGTAAATAATTACTATACTTGCTAAATGTCGTTCGTAATAAACTAATTTTACAGCGGAATAACAGGAAATTGTACTGAAAGCGATTTTGGTATAAGATAAGTTTGAAAAATTAATTTTTAATATTTTATATGGAGTTCGTGCTTAAAGAGGAACACGGTTTTAGTTACATCGATGAGGGCGAAGGAGAGGTGCTGTTACTGTTGCATGGTTTAATGGGGGCGTTGAGCAATTGGGATGGTGTTATTAATGAGTTTAAATCAAAGTACAGGGTTATTATCCCCATGCTGCCTGTTTATGACATGCCGCTGATCAGTACCGGGGTAAAAAGTTTATCGAAATTTGTACATAAGTTTATAAAGTTTAAAAAGCTTAGCAATATTACCTTATTGGGTAACTCGCTTGGCGGGCATGTGGCATTAGTTTATTTAACCACGCATCCCGAAAACATCAGGGCCCTTGTTTTAACTGGTAGCTCGGGCTTATATGAAAATGCTTTCGGCGGCTCTTTTCCGCGCAGGGAGAGTATTGATTTTGTGCGCGAAAAAGTGCAATTTACATTTTACGATCCGGCTATTGCCACCGATGAGTTGGTGCTTGATGTTTTTCAGACCATTAACGACAGGCATAAGGTGATCCGCTTGCTGGCCATGGCAAAATCGGCCATCAGGCACAACATGAAAAAAGATCTGCATAAGATCACCATCCCGGTATCTTTGATATGGGGACGAAATGACAAGATCACCCCGCCTGAGGTAGCTGTTGAATTTCATGAGCTGCTGCCCGACTCGGAACTTCATTGGATTGACAAATGCGGTCATGCACCTATGATGGAGCACCCGGAAGAATTTAATACATTACTTAAACAGTTTTTAGCTAAATTAGAAACCAAAGTAAATGCATAGATGATAGCACTTGACCTGATAGCTGACTCGATACCGCCGGTACACACTTCTGATACCATTCAGAAAGTGCTTGACCGTATGATTGAGTTTCGCCTCAGGCATTTGCCTATTGTAAATGAAGAGCAGTTTTTAGGTTTGCTTGCCGAGGATGACCTGATAGCCGAAAGTGATTATCAAACACCCATAGGTGCGCTGGCCCTTTCGTTGGTTAATCCCTACGTGCTGGAAGATCAGCATATTTATGATGTTATCCGCCTGTTTTATGAGCAGCAGCTCTCTGTTGTGCCTGTGCTTGATGCCAAAAAAAACTATCTTGGGTTGATATCTATTAACGCCATTACAGAATATTTTGCTCAAATAACTTCTGTATCGCAACCGGGAGGTATTATTGTACTGGAGATCAACAATAAAAATAATTCGCTTGCGCACATGGCGCAGATAGTTGAGTCAGACAACGCGCAGGTCCTGAGCTCCTATGTTCAGTCCTTTCCCGATTCAACCCGGATGGAAGTAACGCTTAAAATCAACAAGCAGGATATTTCGGCTATAACTGCCAGTTTCCTTCGATACGAGTATGACATCAAAGCTACGTTTAATCACACCGATATCAGCGATGCCACCCGCGACAGGTATGATTCGCTCATGAATTACCTTAATTTGTAGTATTAAGTCGGAAGTTTTAAGTCCTGAGCCTAAAGTCTTAAGTCGATATCGTGGATTATTTTACCAAATATTGAGACTTAAAACCTAAGACTACTGATTTAAAACTTAAACCAAATTATAAGCCTGCGCAAACATCACTGCATCATAATTATTTTTCAGGTGCAGTTTGTTCTTGATGTTTTTACGGTGCGTTTCGGCCGTAGCCGGGGCTATGAACAGTTTCGCACTTATCTCCGCAGAACTCATACCCATGGCAATATATTTCAGAATTTCTTTTTCGCGCCGGGTAAGCGTTAAAAATAACAGGTTATTATGGCGTAAAAAAGCGTTCTCATTCATAAGCCTGTTTACCTTGGTTGTAATATGATGCACAGGATCAAGCCTGCTGGCAATGGTTAACAGATATGCAGCATCGCCCGCTTCATTGCGTGCAAAAACTTTGGTATTGCTCACAAATAACTGCCATTCGGGGTTATCAGGTACACGTACCTGCTGAAAGTAGGATACCTGCTCCTGTGTTTTGCTTTTTATCAGATGCAAAATTTTGGGTACGTATTCGTTGCTGTCTTCAGTGTTAAAATATTTAACGTGATATGTTTCAGGGCCCATGGCCTGCAGTTCATCAAGTGTGGTGCCCAGTATATCGAGACCTACACTGTTCATATACACTATCTGTAGCGTTTCAACCTCATGAATTATTAATGCAGAAGGAAGGTCATCAGCTATTGACTGTATATCCGATAGTTTTTGGGTAAAAGTTTTATCCATCAATAAAATAACCGTTGTTTAAATATTGGTAAGGTAGGCCAAAATAGTTAAACTTAATTATTTTACTTTGAAGTTATTTATCTGTTAAAGCAATTAAAATGACTTTATTAGGAAATATAAGCAAACAATAGTGCACAATTTGCCATTATAATAAAAATGTATGATGATGGATGGATTGTAGTATTTAGTTTATGCGGTATTAATTATTTATGCCTTGCTGCATTAATGTACTTTCAAAGTTCGATATTCGCTTTTTTAAAAAATGAAAATAGCAGTTTACGGCAGGCCGTTTAATGAGCCATCTGTTTTACCTTTTATACAGCAGGTTTTTGATAACCTTGCACAGCATGGTGTTGATATTTATGTACACCAGCAACTCCACGAATATTTGCAGGATAAACTAACCACAGTGCAATATAAAGTGTTGCGCCCCGCCGAAACCTTAAAAGACTTTATTGATATTTTTATAACGCTTGGAGGCGATGGTACCCTGCTTGATACGGTTACCTTGATTCGCGATTCGGGAATCCCTGTTATTGGTATAAACTTTGGCCGCCTGGGCTTTTTGGCCAGTGTTAATAAAAGTGATATTACGGCAGCCATTCATGCCGTGGTGAACAGGCAGTTTACCTGCGATTGCCGCGAATTGCTTACCGTTGACTCGAACCCTAATGTTTTTGGCAGCAATAATTTTGCCCTTAATGATGTAACCATCCATAAGCGCGATGATGCCGCCATGATCATAACCCATGTATTTTTGAACGATGAGTTTTTAAATTCATACTGGGGCGATGGTATTATCATCTCAACATCAACCGGCTCAACAGCTTATTCATTAAGCTGCGGAGGGCCTATTATTTTTCCGCAATCAAATAGCATAGTAGTAACCCCGGTATCGCCCCATAACCTTAACGTGCGGCCTATAGTGATCCCTGATACCAGCAAACTTTGTTTTGAGGTGGAAAGCCGTAGTGCCAATTATATCATCTCCTGCGATTCGCGGACGGAAGTTTTAGATCAAACAGTTAAGTTTCATGTTCAAAAAGCCAGTTTTCAGTTAAATTTAATTCGTCTTAGTAATGAAAGCTATTTAACTACGTTAAGAAATAAACTGCTTTGGGGCCTTGATGCCCGTAATTACTAAATTTGATTAATGCCTAAATTTCTACTTTTTGCCATATTCTTGTTTTTAACTTATCAGCTGCGGGCCCAAACCTGGGAAATAGGCGGATCGATAGGCGGTGCGGGGTACATAGGTGATCTTAACCCCAATAACCCTGTTAAAGTAAGCGGCGTTTCGGCGGGTATCTTTGGTAAAAGAAATTTTGATGGCTATTTTTCGGCTAAACTGAATATCGACGTTGGTAATATATCAGCTTATGACAATCGGTCCGGCTATCAGCAGTTTCGTGATCGTAACCTCAATTTTAAAGATCAATTGCGGGAGGTAAGTGTTATTGGCGAGTTTAACTTTATGAACTATATCCCCGATGCCGGACGAAACAAATACACCCCTTATATATTTACAGGTATTGGTGTTGCATCTTACGCGCCGCGTGCACAGGATTTTGATGGGCACGAGATTGGGTTAAGACAGCTAAAAACCGAAGGCCAGGCTAAGCCTTATGGTAATAACACTGTCGTAATTCCATATGGTTTAGGTATCAAGTATAATTTATCCGGTAAGTTTACAGTTATGGCCGATATGGGTTACCGCTATGCATTTACAGATTACCTGGATGATGTAAGCGGTGTATATGCCGATAAAAGCAAAATGACCACGACCGGCGCTTTACTTTCTGATCGTTCGGGCGAAAAAACCGGCAATTATATTGGCACCGTTGGTTCCCAGCGCGGCGACTTTAAATCGCATGATACCTACTTCTTCCTTAACTTTACAATCTCATTTACTTTTGTAACAGCAAACTGCTACTTCTAATTACATCAGGCCTAACAAGTGTTGTGGATTTATTGCGTCTCTTTAGATAATAATTCAATATTTAATTCGTTTTAAATTCAAAATACAATATTTAATTCTGTTTTTATATTGAATTTTGTAATTTAGTATTGTACTGATTATTAACCTAAAATCTTTAAAGTCATGGCCGAATTAAACTCATCTCCCCAAAATGGCGGCGGAAAGCACAAACGCAAAAAAATAAACGCCCGCGTTGATCTTACTGCAATGGTCGATCTGGCATTCCTGCTTATTACCTTTTTTATCATGACCACCACGCTGGCTAAACCAAAAGCGATGGATTTGGCTATGCCAGATGACGGCGGCGAAGTAATGCCGGTTCCGGCAAGCCGTACACTAAGTGTTGTTTTGGGCAAAAATAATAAAGTTGTTTATTTCCTCGGCGAATTAAAGAACCCGGTTATATCGCCATCAGTTACTGATTTTAGTGCCAATGGCATTCGAAAGGCAATCATTGAAACCAATAAAAAGGTACATGATAACACCGGCAAATCCATGATAGTATTGGTAAAACCAAGCGATAAATCACAGTACAGCAATTTGGTGAGTACGCTTGATGAACTGGCTATTACCGGTATCCAGCAATACGCTATAGTTGATATTATGCCCGCCGATGTTGACGCGCTTAAACAAAAAGGAATATAAAATTGTAACGCAATTGTAAGCAAATTTACGCGCGGTTTTTAAGGCCGGCAGCTTTCATTATCAGGCAGATAATGGCTGCCGGCTTTTTTATTTTTTTGAGCTTTAAACCAAATATTATGAAAAATCATGGTTTTGATAGCTGTTTAGGCAGTTTTAGTATATTATTCGCAATAACATTTTCTTTTAGCGAGGGATACTAAAAAAATACAAAGTAAGTTTTACCTTTGTACCCTGAAAAATCCGTCAATTTGCGTGGCAAAACGGCGGATGCAGGTAATTAATAATTGATTAGTCTAACAACCGAATATCGCAGACCATAGTATTGATGAAAAATTTTACACAAGTGTGTTTGTACAGGGTGGCTTTTGATAAGGAGTAATATGGATTATTTGGATCAGATTGATTTGTCGAGACTACCACAGCACGTAGCTATTATTATGGATGGCAACGGGCGCTGGGCAAAAGGGAAAGGCAAATTAAGGATATTTGGCCATCACAACGGTGTAACATCTGTTAGGGATGTTGTTGAGGGGGCCGATAAATTGGGTATTAAATATGTCACCTTATATACATTTTCGTCCGAAAACTGGAACCGCCCCAAGCTGGAGGTTATGGCTATTATGGAGTTAATGGTAACCACTATTCATAAAGAGGTTCCCGGCTTTATGAAAAACAACATCAGGCTAAATGCCATTGGCGATCTGGACACACTGCCCGAAAAATGCCTTCGTGAACTTAATAATGCTATTGAAACAACAGCAGGTAATACCGGTGTTGTGCTTACGCTGGCTTTAAGCTATAGCTCGCGCCGCGAAATTGTACGGGCTGCAAAAAATATAGCCGTAAAGGTAAAAAACGGCGAGTTGAATGCGGAAGATATTAATGAAGAGGTTTTTGAACAAAACCTTTTTACAGGCGATATGCCAAACCCCGAACTGCTGATCAGAACCAGCGGTGAATACCGTATAAGTAATTATTTATTATGGCAAATTGCTTACGCCGAGTTGTATTTTACAACCAAATTATGGCCCGATTTCAGGAAAGAAGACCTGTATGAAGCAGTGATTGATTTTCAGAAACGTGAGCGCCGTTTTGGCTTAACAAGTGAGCAGGTGAACTAAATTTTTACTTTTAACAAATTTTAACAACTGTATAAATTATTTTTAGCCCACTAAAATATTCGAATGTATAAATTTCTTTTTGCTATTCTTTTCTCGGTTTTGGCTACTACGGCTTTCGCCCAGATATCCAATGGGCCGAGGCCTACGCTTACAAAATCGATACCTGCTGATAGTTTAAGTTATCTTAATCCTAAAGATTATATTATTGGTGGTATTTCTGTTAGTGGCGCAAAATATCTTGATAAAGACATCCTGATCCAGCTATCCAAATTAACCAAAGGCGATCGTATCAACCTGCCGGGCGAACGTAATGCCGAGGTAATTAAAACCTTATATCAACAAGGCTTATTTGATGATGTGCAATTGAACATCACCAAAATTAATATGGATACCATTTACCTGGAGATTGCCGTGTTGGAGCGTCCGCGTTTATCACGCATGCACTTAACCGGTATTCGCAAAGGCGAAATTGAAGATGTTCAGAAAAAATTGAACGACCGTGTAGGCAAGATCGTAAATGAAAACCTCATCAGCACAACAACTGCTATCATAAAAAAGCATTTTAACGAGAAAGGTTTCTTAAACACTACAGTTACCATTACCCAGCGTAAAGACCAGGGTGATGTTAACAGCGTTATACTGGATGTTGCCATTGATAAAAAGACCAAGGTTAAAATCAACGATGTTATTTTTGAGGGCAACAAGGCATTTAGCACCGGAACCCTGCGTGGTTTTTTAAGTAAGACCCGTAAACGTAAATGGTATAACCTGTTTGGCTCAAAGAAATTTAAACAGGACAAATACGAAGAGGATAAACAAAGCCTGGTTGAAAAAATGCAGGCCAGGGGATACCGTGATGCCGAGATCCTGAGCGATTCTGTATGGAAACATGACGATGAAACCGTAAACGTAAAGCTGAAAGTATATGAAGGCCCTAAATATTACTTCGGTAATGTTAAGTTTTCGGGTAATGCCAAGTATACCACCGATTTGTTAAACAGGATCCTTCACGTTAAAAAAGGTGACGTATTTAGCGAAGATGAGCTGAACAAGCGTTTAAGTGGCCCGACTCCGGGTAACGATGACATTTCATCGCTTTACCTTAATGATGGCTACTTAACCTTTAATGCCGATCCGGTACAAACAAGGGTTTATAACGATACTGTAGATGTTGATGTTAGGATTTATGAAGGCCCTCAGTATACTATTAACCGCGTTATGTTAAAAGGTAACGACGTTACCAACGATAAGGTAGTAATGCGTGAGATCCAGACAAAACCGGGTCAAAAATTCAATAAAGAGTTACTAATTCGCAGTGCTCGTGAAATTGGCCAGTTGGGCAACTTCGACGAGCAAAAAACCGAACCTAAACCAACCAACATCAATCCGCAGGATGGTACGGTTGACTTGGTTTATAACGTAGTTGAAAAACCTTCAGACCAGATCGAGCTTTCGGGTGGTTTTGGTGGCGGCCAGTTGGTAGGTACATTGGGTTTAACCTTTAATAACTTTTCTATCCGTAATATCTTCCACCTTAAAGCTTACAAGCCACTGCCAAAAGGCGATGGTCAGAAACTGAGCTTAAGGGGGCAGTCGAGCGGCCGTACCTATCAAAACTTCTCGTTCACATTCTCCGAGCCATGGTTAGGTGGAAAAAAACCAATTTACTTTGCATTGTCTGCTTATACACAGGGAAGTTCAACAGGGCAGTATTATCCAAAAACAAGCCCATACTATAACAAATTGCGTATTAACGGTTTGGGCGTTACGTTGGGTAAACGTTTAAAATGGCCTGATAACTATTTCCAGTTAAACTACTCACTTAACTTTGATCATTACAGCCTTGATAACTACACCGGTTACCTGTTTACCAACGGTACCTCTTATAACATTAAGTTAACCCAGGAGTTGACACGTAACTCAATAGATGCGCCTATTTTCCCAACCCAGGGTTCAAATATTAAATTTACGATACAGGCTACGCCGCCTTACTCATTATTTAATAACATCAATTATAAAATAGCCACCCCCGAAGATCGTTACCATTTTGTTGAGTACTATAAGTTTAAATACGATGCACAGTGGTTCTCGAAACTGGTAGGCAAATTTGTATTGATGTCGCAGGTTAGGTTTGGTTTCCTTGGCCAGTACAATCACCAAGTTGGCCCATCACCGTTTGAACGCTTTAAATTAGGTGGCGACGGTATGCAGAGCTACCAGTTTTTACAGGGTAGTGAGATCATCGGCTTACGTGGTTACCAAAACTTCTCGATTGTACCCGAGGGCTCAAACGAAACTCAAAATACAAACACCGGTAGCGCTATTTATAATAAATACACGCTGGAGCTTCGCCACCCGGTTATTGCAAGCCAGTCGGCAACAATTTTCTTGCTGGCCTTTGCCGAAGGCGGTAACGCGTGGAACCAGTTTAGCCAGTTTAATCCGTTTAATGTAAGGCGTTCGGTAGGTGTGGGCGCAAGGATATTTTTGCCTATATTTGGCTTACTGGGGTTAGATTATGGTTATGGCTTTGATAAAATACCGGGGCAACCGGATGCAAATAAAGGCCAGTTCCATTTTACAATTTCTCAGAGTTTATCCGGCGGATTTAATTAATTTGCGTACCGAATATATGAAGAAGATAATTTTAGTAGCCTTTTTAACGTTAACTGCTTTTGCAGGCGCTTATGCGCAACGTTTTGCTTATGTTGATTCGGAGTATATATTAAAGCACATGCCCGAATATGCTTCATCACAAAAGCAATTAGCTGCATTATCTGATCAGTGGCAGAAGGAAGTTGATGGCCGTTTCCAGGAAATCGACCGCTTGTATAAAGCTTATCAGGCCGATCAGGTGCTGATGACCCCTGATATGAAAAAACGCCGTGAGGCCGAAATTGTTGATAAAGAAAAGGCCGCGAAAGATTTTCAACGTCAGAAGTTTGGTCCGGATGGCGAGCTTTCACAAAGAAGCACAGCGCTGATTAAACCAATTCAGGATAGGGTGTCTAAAGCTGTACAAGCAATTGCCGAAGGCGATAACCTGGATATGATTTTTGATAAAAACAGCGAGGTTATTATGTTATATGCTAACCCGCGGTATGATAAAAGCGCGGATGTTATAACCAGATTGGGACTAAAACCCGGGGTATTTGCTAAATAATTTGAATTAAAATAAATCGAACTATTATTTAAACACAGAAAAAGGAAAATGAAAAAACTATTTAAAGTTGCCTTAGTTGCAGTAGGTTTGTTATTTGCGGGCAGCTTTGCAAATGCTCAGACTAAGATCGGCCACATCAACTTCAATCAATTGATTGATATGATGCCCGAAACTAAAACTGTAACTGCTTCGATACAGGCTTATCAAAAAACATTTATTGATCAGCTTACTACAATGAATAATGAGTACCAGACAAAAGGCCAGGACTACCAGTCAAAAAGGGCAAGCATGACCGATGCTGTACGTACTGCTAAAGAAAACGAGCTTACCGATATTCAAAAACGTATGAATGATTACCAAAACAATGCCCAGCAACAGGTTGATGCAAAAAGGCAGGAATTAGGTAAACCGCTTATTGATAAAGCTACCCAGGCAGTACAGGCTGTAGCTAAAGAAAAAGGCTATGCTTATGTATTAGATTCGTCACAGATCACCTTATTGGTATCTCCTGATGCTGATGACCTGATGGCAGCTGTAAAATTAAAATTAGGTTTGAAATAAGAATACAAAAGACATAAAAAAAGCGCCCTGATTAAACGGGACGCTTTTTTTATGTTTGCCATTTAAATTACCCCATTGTTATTTTAGCCGGGTAAGGATAGCTGTCAAATGTTCCTGTTCATTGTAAGCTCTCCCGAGGTTAGTTCATGAGTAATTTGCTGATACACGTTACAAAAACAAACAGATAATTATTATCCATTATTAAACACAGGACACAAAACAAAATGAAAAAACTATTTAAAGTCGCCTTAGTTGCAGCAGGTATGTTGTTCGTGGGTAGTTTTGCTAAAGCGCAAACAAAAATAGGTTATGTTAATTTTAGCCAGGTTATTGACCAGATGCCTGAAACTAAAACTGTTTCTACAACATTACAGGCCTATCAAAAAACATTCATTGATCAGTTAACCACTATGAACAATGAGTTACAAACCAAGGGTGCCGATTTGGAGAAAAACGGTTCAACTTTGACAGATGCCGCCCGTTCTGCAAAAACTTCTGAATTGCAGGATATACAGAAACGCATGAACGATTACCAAAACAATGCTCAGCAACAAGTTGATGCTAAAAAACAAGAATTAGGCAAACCCATTATTGATAAAGTTAGCCAGGCTGTACAAGCGGTAGCTAAAGAAAAAGGTTATGCTTATGTATTGGATTCATCACAGGTTAGCATGATCGTATCTCCTGCAGGCGACGATCTGATGGCTGCCGTGAAATTGAAATTGGGTTTAAAATAAAATCACCTTTAAGTAAATTATACAAAAGCGCCCCGTAATTACGGGGCGCTTTTTTTATGTTTGTATATGTCAAATCAACCAATTGGTATTTTTGATTCGGGTTATGGCGGGCTAACAGTGTTCCGTTCTATCATTGAACAACTGCCCGGCTATGATTATATTTATATGGGCGATAATGCCCGTGCTCCCTATGGTAACCGCTCATTCAGCACCATACACCAGTATACCTGGGAATGTGTGCAATGGATGTTTGACCAGGGATGCCCCTTAGTGATCCTGGCGTGTAATACGGCATCGGCCAAGGCATTACGTACCATTCAGCAGCAGGACCTTAAACAGATAGATGATCCGTCGAAAAGGGTATTGGGCGTTATCCGCCCTACGGCCGAGGTTATTGGCGATTATACTAAAACCAAAGAGATTGGGGTGCTTGGTACAAAGGGCACCGTACAGTCTGGCTCATACCTGCTCGAGATCCAGAATTTTTTCCCCGACATAAAAGTTTACCAGCAGGCCTGTCCGCTTTGGGTGCCGTTAATTGAAAACGGCGAATATGATAAACCCGGTGCGGATTTTTTTGTGCAGCTGTACCTGGACCAAATCATGGCACAATCGCCCAACATCGATACCATTTTGTTGGCCTGCACACATTATCCTATTATCCAGGACAAAATAAAAGCACATTTGCCCGAACGCATTAATGTTATAGGGCAGGGTGATATCGTGGCTAAAAGCCTTGTTAGTTATTTAAACCGCCACTCCGAAATTGAGCAAAAACTTAGCCGGAACGGCGAAAATAAGTTTTACACCACTACCGATGATACTGCCGATTTTGATCATCATGCTTCGTTGTTCTTCTCGGCCCCGGTAAAATCAACGTTTATATCGGCAAATGATTTGGTGAAGTGTTGAACCGTGATTTCTATAATTATAGGATGATCATGATACAGAGCTTCAGGCGTTGATATATCTGGCAATCCTTAAATCAGATAAATCATGGTTCTCCTATCAACTTAATATATAATTTAATCATTCTAAATAACTCAACATTTAGTAAGTTTGCACCCTTAAGCAAATATTCCTGTTGAACTATTATTTTACATATTTTATTGCAGCAATTGGGTTGTTCAGTTTTTCGGCCTTCTTCGCTTTATTCGGTGTATATGCCGAGCGTAAAATATCAGCTTTTATACAAGACAGGCTTGGCCCAACGGAAACAGGAAAATACGGTTCGCTGCAAACGCTGGCCGATATTTTAAAAATGCTTCAGAAAGAGCTGATCGTCCCGGCAGCTGCCGATAGATGGTTGTTTATGCTGGCTCCGGCTGTAATATTCATAGCCGTATACCTCGGTTTCGCCGCGCTACCCTGGGCTCCCGGGCTTATCCCTTCAAAGACTAATATCGGCCTGTATTATATCTTCGCCATTATTTCCATCGAAACACTGGGCATCCTGATGGCAGGCTGGGGATCAAATAACAAATACTCTATCCTGGGTGCTATGCGTTCGGCGGCTCAGATCATTTCGTACGAAATCCCCGCGGGCTTTGCCATCATATCTGTTGTAATGATTGCTCAAACGCTCGACTTGCAGGTGATCTCTGCTCAGCAGGGTATTTTGGCTGCTGAAAAGATAAAATTTGCCGGTTTTTGGGATGTATCTCAGATAGGTGGTTTATTTAGCTGGAATGTATTCCGAGCGCCACATTTACTCATCGCATTTGTGATCTATTTTATAGCTTCACTGGCCGAAAGTAACCGCGCGCCTTTTGATATTCCGGAGGCGGAATCGGAACTGGTAGCCGGTTTTCATACCGAGTTTACGGGCATCCGTTTTGCGCTGGTATTTTTGGCCGAATATTCGATGATGTTCCTGGTATCCATGATAGCAGTAATATTGTTTTTAGGTGCCTGGAATACGCCGCTGCCAAACATAGGCGGCGTTAAATTGGCAACATGGACAACCGGAGTAGCCTGGGGGATATTATGGGTAGTATTAAAAACATTAGGCCTGGTGGGTGTTCAAATGTGGATCAGGTGGACATTGCCCGCCTGCGGGTTGACCAGCTCATGAACCTTTGCTGGAAGGTATTGACCCCGGTGGCTTTCGCCTGCATGTTGGTATCGGGTGTATGGAGGTTGTGGGTGATGTAGCTTTTCGATTTCGGATGTCGGATGTTCGATTTCGGATTTGGAAAAGTTGAAATATAGAATTTATTAAAATATAAAATAATGGATTTAACGGAGAGAAAGGCAATATCCTGGCAATCCTAAAATCCTAAAAATCATGGTGCAGAAAGTAATAAAAGTGTTTACAACGGCATGGAAAGGTTTAAGCCTTACCATACGCCACCTTTTTGCGGGTAACGGCAAAAGGGAGATTGTAACCGTGAGCGATAGCAATTACTTTAAGCAACTGGAGCATGGCACCAACACTATTCAATATCCTAAGCAACAACTGCCCGTACCTGAAGTGGGCCGCTACCAGTTGGATGTGGAAATGGATGACTGTATCGTATGTGATCTGTGCGCCAAGGTTTGCCCGGTTAATTGTATTGATATTGAATCGATCAAGGCTACGGAAGCTATCGGCCAAACATCCGACGGTACAACCAAACGTTTGTATGCAGCCAAGTTTGATATTGATATGGCCAAGTGTATGTATTGTGGTTTGTGTACTATTGTGTGCCCAACCGAATGCATCACCATGACCAACCAGTATGATAAAACCGTTTTTCAGCTAAGCGATCTGGTTTACCAGTTTTCGGATATGACACCCGAAGATGCCGCCGAAAAGCGTGCCCTTTTTGATAAACAACAGGCCGAAAAACAGGCTGCCAAATTAGCCGCCATGAAACAAAAGGAGGGTGGGGCATGACCTTGGTTCGCTTACTGTTTTATACAATGAGTTTTATTGCCATTGGCTCGGCGCTATATGCTGCTTTAAGTAAAAACCTGGTCAGGAGTATTTTTATATTTTTTGTGACCTTGTTTGCATTAGCTGGCCTGTATGTATTGGCCCTTGCAGATTTTGTGGCGGTAACCCAGGTGGTGATTTATGTAGGGGGCATCCTGGTGCTCATTCTTTTTGCATTTATGCTTTCTGGTCGTGAAACATTGAATGTGATCCAACAGCAGAAAGGGAAATTCATTAATATGGCTAAAGTACCGGCGGTTATACTGGCGGCGCTGTTTTTAGCGGTGATTGTAAACATTATCCTTAAAGCCGATGCTGATAACCTGCCATGGGTAAAGCAGGCCATCGCGCAAAAAAATGAAATAATGCCAACCTCTTCAACTATCGATAATATAGGTATTAACCTCATGACCACTTACTTGCTGCCATTTGAGGCTATTTCTGTTTTATTGCTAATGGCTTTGGTGGGTGCAGCGCATTTATCACGTAAGGAGGGCAGGGCATGATCACGCTAACCGATTTTTTACTGGTAGGTGCATTGCTGTTTTGTACGGGCATGTACATGATTGTATCTAAACGTAACTCCATACAGGTGTTGATAGGTATTGAACTGATGCTGAATGCTGCCATTTTAAACCTGGTGGCTTTTGGTAAATATGATAAGCTAAATAATGGCGGACAGGTCTTCGCCTTATTTGCCATCGTGCTGGCTGCGGCAACAACAGCAGTAGCACTGGCAATCATCCTGAATGTTTACCGGAGATATAAAACCATTGACCCGGATGAGATTAAAAATTTGAGGGATTAAAATATTGTAGAGACGCATAATTGCGTCTCCCGCAGGACAAGCGGAAATGTACATTCGGAGACGCAATTATGCGTCTCTACAGAGAAGATAAAAAACTAATTGGGCACCGCGCTTTTACATACCGATCAAACTATCATCAGCTACACCATTGCAGCTGTGGCCTTACCGTTGACGGCCTCGCTCATTAACTTTTGCCTGCCGGTAAAAAGTAAAGCAGCGGGCTGGATCTCAACGTTGGCCATTTTGGTGGGTTGCGTATTATCAGCCATTGTGTTTGCAAGGGTGTGGAACCAGCAACCGCTGCACACCCAAAAACTATGGTTTACCATTGGCAACACCAAAGTCTTCGCAGGCATCCTGCTTAATAATCTGTCAGCGCTGATGCTGCTGTTGGTATCGCTGATTGCCTTGCCAGTTCACATCTATTCCACTGCTTACATGAAGCATGACGATAGGTACAGTCGTTATTTTACCTACTTAAGTTTCTTTTGTTTCAGCATGCTGGCTTTGGTGGTGGCGGATAGCATGGTATTGTTCTATGCTTTCTGGGAGCTGGTGGGCTTTTCATCATATCTGCTTATCGGTTTCTGGTTCACTAAGGATAAAGCCGTACAGGCCAATAAAAAAGCCTTTATCATGAACCGTATCGGCGATATCGGTTTGCTAAGTGCTATCATTATCATTTTTGCCCAGTTTCATACGTTTGATATTGATGCCTTATTTGGACAACATGGACTTGTTAAGTTTATGGCGCCTGATAACGGGCAATGGGCTTTTGCTCCTGATAGGATGCCTTCTAATTATGGCTCTGTTTGGACACGGGGGGCAATGACTACATTACCCGCGATATGGCAGTATATAGCCTGCGCCGGGATCTTCCTTGCTGTGGCCGCAAAATCGGCACAATTCCCTTTGCATACCTGGCTACCTGATGCCATGGAAGGGCCGACGTCAGTTTCGGCGCTGATCCACGCGGCTACTATGGTGGCTGCCGGTGTATTTCTGCTGGGCAGGGTTTATCCTTTGTTTACCGATACGGAGTTAACGGTTCTTGCTGTAATAGGTTGCTTTACCGCTTTCATGGCCGCCACTATCGCGCTTACGCAAAACGATTTGAAACGGGTGCTTGCTTATTCAACCATATCGCAATTGGGTTATATGATCCTGGCGATGGGGGTTGGGGCTTATGGCTCTTCGCTATTCCATTTGGCTACGCACGCTTTCTTTAAATGTTTACTGTTTTTGGTGGCCGGGGTTGTGATCCACGAAATGCAGCATATCAAGGAGGAAAATAACCTGGATATCGACCCGCAAAATATTCAGTACATGGGTGGCTTGCGTAAAAAGCTGCCATTAACTTTTATTGTGGCAATTGTTGGTTCACTGGCGCTTATAGGTATTCCCCTTACTTCTGGCTATCTGTCAAAAGATGGCATCCTGATCCAGGCGTTTGAATGGAGCGAGGGTAGAAGCGCATGGCTTAAACTGATCCCGGCAGGTGCATTATTTACCAGTTGGCTTACTGCCTTTTACGTATCAAGGTTAATAGTGAAAATATTTTTCGGAGAGTTTCGCTTGTTGAAACATCACCCTGACATTAAACTACATATCAGCGATGGTGGTTGGCAATATCGTGTGCCATTGATCCTGCTGGCGGTTTGCAGTTTGTTCCCCTTATTTTCGCTTAATCCTTTCTTTTATGAAAAAGCCTGGCTATTCGAAAGCTTAAAACCTGCCGAATTCATGGCCCGCGAAAATATATACCATACCATTATTCCGATAGGGGTGAATATCTTAAGCGTTTTTGTAATGTACGCGGCCTATGCCATCTATGTAAAAAGAAATACGTTCTCGTTTCCGCAAACCGGCTTCTTTTACCGCTTATCCTATAATCAATGGTATTTGGATAAGATCTATAAAAAACTAATCGTAAAACCTATACTTGGCCTGGGTAAAACCTGCTTCTGGTTCGACAGGAATATTGTTGACGGACTCATCTATTCAATTGTACGGCTCAGCAGGATGGTGGCAGACCTTACCGCCTGGTGTGATAAATATATTGTCGACGGATTTTTGCATTCAATGGCTGCATTAGTGCAAAGTATTGGCAATTTTGCACGTAAATTTCAAAACGGAAAAGTGCAGTACTATCTATATAGCATGCTGCTCATTGTGTTGGTACTCTTTATTTTAAAAATACTGATCTGAATTTAATGAACCTACTAACCCTACTCATATTTATACCTGTACTGTTTGCGTTGGTGATCGTATTGCTGCCATCGTCGGTTCGGGGGAGTTTTAAATATATTACCCTGCTGGCTACGCTTTTGCAGCTGGGTATCAGCATCGCGATCTACCTTAACTTTAAAACAGGTGCGGCAACTGCAGGTATTAACCATGAAGACCAGTTTCAGTTTGTACAGAAACTGCCATGGATTGCCCTTAACCTGGGCAGCATGGGCAAAATGCAAATAGATTATTTTGTAGGGATAGATGGCATTTCGGTAACCCTATTGGTAATGTCGGCACTGGTGATGGTGGTTGCTACGCTGGCCTCCTGGGAAATCAAGAGCAATCTCAAAGGTTTCTTCCTTTTGTTTTTGCTGTTGGATATGGCCGTGATGGGTGTATTCTGCGCTTTGGATTTCTTCCTGTTTTACCTGTTTTATGAGTTGATGTTACTGCCGCTTTATTTCCTGATAGGGATGTGGGGTGGTGTGCGCCGGGAATATGCGGCTATTAAGTTTTTCTTGTATACCCTGTTTGGTTCGGTGTTTATGTTACTGGTGATGGTAGGTTTATATCTTTCAGTGAGCGATCCGGCAACAGGAAGCCATACTTTTAATATCATCCAGATGATGAACCCGGCTAATTATGCCCAGGGTTCAATATTTTCGGCAGTGGCGCATCAAACTATATTAGGCATGCCTGCACGTACGGTTGGTTTTGTAGTGCTATTTATTGCATTCGCTATTAAAGTGCCGGTTGTGCCTTTACATACCTGGCTGCCCGATGCCCACGTGGAGGCGCCAACGCCGGTATCCATTATTCTTGCCGGTGTACTCCTTAAAATTGGTGGTTACGGTATTATTCGGATCTGCCTGGGAATTTTCCCGGAGATAGCATCATCCGGAGCTTTTTGGCTCGGTTTAATAGGCGTTGTTTCGATATTATATGGTGCCTGCAACGCCCTGGCCCAGCGCGATCTGAAGCGGATGATCGCTTACTCATCGGTATCGCACATGGGTTTTGTGTTACTGGGCATTGCTTCGCAAACTGCCGAAGGTGTAAGCGGTGCGGTAATGCAGATGGTAAGCCATGGCTTTTTATCATCAATGCTGTTCTTTTTGGTTGGTGTAGTTTATAACCGCGTGCACGACAGGGATATTTATCATTTCCGCGGGTTGGGCACCCAGATGCCTCAATATACGGCCTTTGTTATGGTAGCATTCTTTGCTTCCTTGGGCTTGCCGGGCTTTTCAGCATTTGTGGCCGAAGCATTTACACTGGCGGGTACATTTAAATCGCCAACGGTTAACGGTTTGCTGCCATACTGGATGGCTGTTTGCGGTTCGGTTGGTATCCTGTTGGGAGCAGCTTATTTCCTGTGGACATTGCAGCGTATGTTCTTCGGAAAAGTATCACTTAAAGGAGGTGAGGTTTGGAAAATAGCACTTACCGATGTAAGCATTCGCGAAAAGCTGGCATTGATACCAATGGCTGCCGCGGCACTTGCTTTAGGTTTGATGCCATCGTTAGTATTTGGAAAAATCAATGATTCGGTACTGGCATTGATACAGTTTTTACAGGCTAAATAAAAAAATAGTGTTTCAACATAAATTCATTTATGGAAAAGTGCATACACCTGCATCTTTTATTTACGCTGTCCCCGGCAACCCGGGCTTAAGCGAAATAACAGATGGTATGTATTTAACCGAAGGAATTATGTTTAAAAAATTATCCATTGCCGCAGCATTACTTTTTATCACTGCGGCAACCAGGGCCGTTGAAGGCCAGAAAGTAGCCTCCAAAGTTCAAAAAGTAACCGTGTTTTTGAACGGAGCACAGGTAAGTCGTACCGCATTGGTCAATATCAGCCCCGGCACATCAACGCTGGTGTTTGAAAACCTGTCGCCTGGAATTGATGTGCAGAGCATCCAGGTAAATGCAGGCGGCGATTTTACCATTCTTTCGGTTAATCACGAACTTGATTTTGCCGATAATGACATCAGGCAAAAAAACATACAGGCTATTGAGGCGAAGGTAAAAATGGTAAGAAACAAAATAGCCTTGCAAAATAACATGCTCTCTATTTACCAGGAAGAAGCTAATACACTGGCTAAAAACCCGGTGAGCAATGGTACTAATGTTGCGCTGGATCCGGTTAAGCTGAAACAGACACTCGACTTTCAGACAGCTCGCTTAAATGAGATCAAAAAGAATCAGCAAGCCGTAAATGATCAGATAGATTTGTTTAACGACCAGTTGGAAGATTATAACAAACAAATTGCAGAGATTAACAAAGCGGGTGTTAAAACAACCAGTAATGTTTTGGTCACCGTATCGGCAAAAATAGCCTTGCAGGCAAATTTTACTTTAAGTTATCTGGTGCGAAACGCCAGCTGGTTCCCTACCTACGATATCCGTGCTAAAAATGTGAACAGTCCAATAACTATCGTTTACAAAGCCAATGTGTCGCAAAAAACGGGTGAGGACTGGAAAAGCGCAAAGCTTACCTTATCAACCGGTAACCCAAGCGTAAATGGGGCGAAGCCCGAGCTTACGCCTACCTATCTTAACTTTGGTATGTACTATTCAGGTACTGGTGTTCCAATAACTAAAGTAATGGGTAGAGTAGTGAGTAGGGATGATAACAGCCCTATCCCTGGTGTAAGCGTCAGGGTAAAAGGTACATCAATAGGGGCCGTAAGTGATGCCGGTGGAAATTACAGTATCCAGATACCTAACGCCAATGCTGTGCTTACTTACAGTTTTATTGGATATGAGACATTAGAAAGGCAGGCCAATGCGCCAATGATCAACGTGTCGCTAATGTCGGCTTCAAACCAATTGAATGAAGTTGTTGTGGTTGGTTATGGTGAAGTTGAACATAAAAGAGATTTGACTGGTGCTGTTGCGAAAATACAAGATAAAAATATAATTAACACGGTTCCTATCGAAGTAAAAAAAGAAGAAAACCAAACCAATATTGAGTTTAATATCGCCAACCCTTATACGGTGCCAAGCGATGGCAAACAATATGCCGTTGAAATTAGCCAATATAATATCGATGCTACTTATCAGTATTATGTAGCGCCTAAACTGAGTACTGATGTGTATCTGACAGCGCAGCTTACCAATTGGAATAAATACAGTTTTCTTTCGGGCGAGGCCAATCTGTTTTTTGAAGGGACCTACATTGGCAAGTCGCTGATTAATACTGATGCTACTACCGATACGCTGAACCTATCGTTAGGTACGGATAAAAACATTGTGGTTACCCGCACATTGGAGAAAGGTTTGGCCATGCGCCAGTCATCAGGTTCCAACCAAAAGGAAACCCGCAATTGGCTTATCGACGTAAAAAATAGGAAAAGTCAGTCGGTTAATTTATTGGTGGAAGACCAGGTACCGGTTTCACAAAATAAGGATATCGAAGTAGAGGCACAGGAAACTTCAGGAGCGAAACCTGATGCAACAACAGGTAAGGTTTCATGGAATTTCATGCTAAATTCGCTCGATGAAAAGAAGGTGAAACTTAAATACCAGGTTAAATACCCAAAAAATCAATCAGTAATAGTACAATAAAATATAAATGCACGATCTGCTCCCCCATATATCAGTTCAGTTAACCAATGTTTTTGGCAGTATACCCTATTTTATGCCCGAAATTTATTTAACCGGGCTGTTTTTGGTAGTGCTGATAACCGACCTGATATTTGGGCGCAGATCTGTAAAGCTTTGTAAAATTATAGCCTGTACGGGCTTGTTACTGGTGCTGTTTAAAGACCTGCAGCAGGTAGCCCTGATCCTTGACGGCGACCATGTTATTTTCGGCAGTATGTTACTGCTGCGCAGGTCGGCGGTATTTTTCAAGATCATTACCGATCTGTTATCGTCTATCCTGCTATTGAATTTTACCTGGGATGATAAGCTGAAGGCGCATCCAAAAGGCTTATCAGACCTGTATACCATTTCCATAGCATCTATTTTAGGTCTGCATTTAATGGCCATGGCTATTAACCTGCTTTCTGTTTATCTTGCCATCGAGATGGTATCCATAGCTTCATATCTGATGGTGGCTTACCGGTCCGAAACTGCTTTAAGTACCGAAGCCGGTTTAAAGTACGTACTATTCGGCGCGGCATCATCGGCTGTTATGCTATACGGGATCTCGTTACTGTATGGCTTCAGTGGCTCGCTTGATCTGCCGGGTATTGTAGCCCAGTTGCCCAATGTAAACCCGGTGAGTGCTTCATTTGCTTTAGTACTGGTGATGATTGGCATAGGGTTTAAATTATCATTTATGCCGATGCATTTTTGGGTACCCGATGTTTACCAGGGAGCGCCCACGCCGGTTACTGCATACCTGTCAACCGTACCCAAGATAGCAGCTTTTGCATTGCTGGTAAATGTGATGCCTTTGTTCCTTTTTTCGGCCGACAGGAAGGGGATTGATTTTAGCATTGTTTTATCAGCCATTGGTATCGTTACCATGATAGCCGGAAATTTTGCTGCCGTTTTGCAAAGCAATGTGAAAAGGATGCTGGCTTATTCAAGCATTGGCCACACCGGTTTTGCTTTAATGGCAGTAGTTACCTTTAATGTTCAGGGATTATCGTCACTTACATATTATCTTGCAGTATATGCTCTGGCAAATATCGGCGCATTAGCACTTGCATCGTATTTCAGTAACGTTGTTGATGCCGAAGATGTAGAAAATTACAAAGGTTTGGGCTTAAAATACCCGGCAGCTTCGGTTTGTTTTGTAATTATTCTTATTTCCCTTACCGGAATTCCGGTTACTGCAGGGTTTACGGGTAAACTGTTTGTGTTTTCGGCGGCTTACAGCGCTTATGAGCAAACACGCAGTATCTGGCTGTTGTCGCTGATGATAACGGGCGCTATAACCACGGTGGTATCGTTGTTTTATTACCTTAAAATTCCTTTGTATTTATTTCTGAAAAGAACGGAAAATGCTGAAGTTGCCAGTGAAAGATCTTATAATTTACTTGTTTTAGCTATTATTATTAGTTTTCTGCTCGTTTTATTGGGGATTTTCCCGAATTCTATCCTGAAATATCTGTAGTTGTTGTTTTTTTAAACAAAAGTCAATTATTTTCTTTTGTTTTTAGAAAAAACACTAACTTTCATGCCGATTTAAAACATATTTTTTCTGAATAAATGAAGAGGTATTTCCCTTTTTTCCTGATCTTAATTATACTTTCCCTTACTTTCATTTTTCCGTCGGTTGATTTTAAGGATTCCGGTCATCCCAATTTTAATACGGGCGATATAGCCTGGATGCTGATGTCGACGGCGCTGGTTTTGATCATGACACCCGGTCTGGCTTTTTTTTACGGGGGAATGGTTAATAAAAAGAACGTGATCTCCACCATGCTGCAAAGTATTATTTGTATGGTGATCATTACAGTAATGTGGGGGATCTTTGGTTTCAGCCTGGCCTTCGGCGATAGCTTTTATGGCCTTATCGGTAACCCCGGAACTTATTTCATGATGAAGGGCATGCTGGGTAACGCCACCTGGAAAGCGGCGCCAACTATTCCTTTACTGCTTTTTGCTATGTACCAGTTAAAATTCGCCATTATTACCCCGGCGCTGATCACCGGTGCATTTGCCGAGCGGATCCGTTTTAACTCGTACATTATTTTCCTTGTACTGTTTTCTATTTTCATATTCTCGCCTTTGGCGCATTGCACCTGGCACCCGGATGGCATTTTGGCCAAATTTGGTGTGCTTGACTTTGCAGGTGGTACGGTAGTACACATGTCGGCCGGATGGGCTGCCTTGGCATCGGCCTTATATTTAAAACGCCGTAATGAGGCTAATCATTCCCCAGCGCGGATTACCTACGTAATGATAGGTACGGGCTTGTTGTGGTTCGGTTGGTTTGGTTTCAATGCCGGCTCGGCTTTTGGCGCAAACGCCTTGGCGGTTACCGCTTTGGCAACCAGTACCACTGCTTCGGCAGCTGCAGGTGTTACCTGGATCTTTTTTGATATGCTGCTTGGCCGCAAACCATCTGCAATGGGTACCTGTATAGGCGCTGTTGTAGGCTTGGTGGCTATTACACCAGCCGCCGGCTTTGTATCGGTGCCGCACTCGCTGGCTATCGGTATCATATCGGCTGTGGTGAGTAACCTGGTTGTGGAATGGCGTACCCGTACTTCTATTGATGACACGCTTGATGTATTCCCTTGTCACGGCGTTGGCGGTATGGTCGGGATGCTGTTAACCGGCGTATTTGCCAGTCAGCATGTAAATGCTAATAATACAACAGGCAACGGTTTGTTTTTTGGCGAGACACACCTGTTCCTCGTACAGTTGGTAGCATTAGTGTGCGTATCGATATTCGCATTCTTTGGTTCATTATTATTGTTAAAGATCACCGACATGATCTCGCCGTTGAGGGTATCGGCCGAAGAAGAGGAGCAAGGTCTTGATATCAGCCAGCACGGCGAAAAATTATAATCACGTATTTCCAACCAATCCAATAAATCTAATGAAATTCCCGGCCGCAAGGCCGGGTTTTTTGTTTTAAGGGGTAATTAAAAATATTAACGCGGGTTTAAGCGCCCGTGATTGAATGGCTTTTTAACAGGAGCGTAACGCTCCCTGATCTTATGGTAAGCGTGAAGCCATTGGGGAGAAAAACTTAAAAATCTCCTCTTGAGAGAGGGCGCGGAGGAGAGGCCTCTTTTTACGCCCTGGTATAACAAAGCAAAGCCGCACCACAGGCAAATGGTTTACAACTCATCAACTTTAATTCTAAATCATTTTTTAAAGGGTTAAAGGTTGGCTGTCCGTTACCAATCTCGGCACAGGGTTTACAAGCAAATAAAACTCATCAACCAAATCATGTTGAATTAAAGATGATACAAACGAATCTCCTCCATAAACAAGGATGTCATGAGCGCAAAAGGGAGAGAAATAAAACCCCTTTTTGCGAAGCAAAAAGGGGCAACACGTTCAGCGATGTAGGGGGAGCTAATACATAGCGGTTAGCGCTACGCAAAAACTTTCTTACCCATAACTTCAACCGCTTTATGCGTAACCGGGTCAACCCTTTTTATGTGGATATTATTAACCGGTTTTACCACCAGCGGGATCTTTTCAATGCGTGTTTCACTGGTATCAAGCCCAAAAGCTTTAGCTTCTGACTGGGCCAGTTTTTTAATGGCAAAATAGCTGTTGAGGATAAAGCTCTCCGATACGTTGAAAAGGTTATTGTACGACAGGAATTTCTCCATGATCACAAACCTGAAATCGGCAGCCATATTGTATTGTTTTAATGATGGGTAATTGCTGGAGATATCAATCTCGCCACGTTCAACCATATCTTCAACTACTTTACGGAACAATACGTTTACCCGCGGCTGGATCCTGAAGCCCAAACGGAATTCTACGCGGATGACTTTGCCCGGCTCAATCTGGTCAACACTGTACTCCATAGTGTATGGCTCGTCGGTACGTTCAATGTGCACAAACCAATAAGTATCGGCCCGTTTAGGACGGCGGCTCATGATGGAGTAGATGATCTTTTCTTCAATTTGTTTGCCATTATTGGCTTTGGTAAGATAGATCAGGTGCGTAGCGTATTTGTTTATGGTGGTATCATTGCTCAGTGCGTTTAGTAAAGGCAGTTTCTCCTTGATGTCGGTAAAATGAAGGAAGCGGTTATTGATTTTACGGGCCTTAAACCATGTGTACATCGTAAAGATCAGGCCAACTTCAAATCCCACAAAAAACAAACGTTTTAGTATTTTAACCGCGTTAGCTACAAAAAAGGAGAATTCGACGGTTACAAATAAGCACAGGATAATGGTAACCAGCCATACCGGCCAGTGCTTTACATAGCGCATAAAGTAATACATTAAAATGGTAGTGCTAAGCATAGCAATGGTGATGCTGAATCCGTAAGCAGCCGTCATTGCGCTTGAGGTACGGAAATAGAGCGATACCAGGATGCAGCCGATACATAGTATCCAGTTGATGCTTGGAATATAGATCTGCCCGCGGATATTTGACGGGTATTTGATGGTGATCCTTGGCCAAAAATTCATGCTTACCGCCTCACTGATTAGCGTAAATGAACCACTGATTAAAGCCTGGCTGGCAATAATGGTTGCCAGTGTAGCCAAAGCTATCGCAGGTAGCAGGAAGAAATGGGGAACGATTTCAAAGAAAGGGTTAACGCCGGTAAAGTTCTTACCCGGTGCTTGTGACAGCACCCAGGCGCCCTGCCCCAGGTAGTTTAATATCAGGGTTGTTTTCACAAAGATCCAGCTTACCTGGATATTGCGCCTGCCGCAATGGCCCAGGTCGGAGTATAGGGCTTCGGCACCAGTGGTACATAAAAATACCGCGCCTAACAACCAGAAACCTTTAGGGTGGTCCATCAGTAAATGGGCGCCATAATACGGATTGAGAGCTTTAAAAATAGAGGGGAAATGTGTTATTTGTATAGTGCCTAATACGCCCAGCATAATAAACCACAGCAGCATAACCGGCCCGAATGCCGAACCGACCACCTTGGTGCCAAACTGCTGAAAAAAGAACAGCAATAAAATGATGCTAATTACAATAATGAGGATCAGGTTATTACCAGGGACAATAACGGTTGAAAATGCCGGTACTAAATTTAGGCCCTCAATGGCCGAGGTTACAGAGATGGGCGGGGTAATGATACCATCGGCAAGCAAAGTACCTGCGCCAATTATAGCAGGAATGGCCAGCCATTTACCGTAACGCCTTACCAGGGCGTATAATGAAAAAATGCCGCCCTCGCCTTTGTTATCAGCCTGCAGCGTAATAACGATATACTTGAAAGTGGTTTGCAGTGTGAGTGTCCAGAAGATACAGGAGATAGAGCCTAATACCAGCGCGGGGTTCACCTTACCGCCTTCAACCAACAGGGTTTGAAAAACATAAAGGGGAGAGGTACCGATATCGCCAAAAATAATGCCGAGGGTAACGATCATACCCGCGAAAGTGAGTTGCTTAACGTGCGAATTCATGAAGTGTATAAATTGTTAGGGGAAAAGAGGAGATGATACCAGCTGCAATGAAGGAACTTATTGTCCGTTTTGTAAATTTTGCTGTAGCAGCGATAAACAATGCCATCGTAAATTTATTTTGTATTGTGAGGCCGCATGGCCAATAAACATGCCACAACGTTTTTTGCTTTATTTACAGGCTTGTGTTATAGGAGTTTATCAAAATGAGAAAGATTTTCTCAATATGAGGAAAAGCTATCAAAATGATAGGTTTTATCATTCTGATAGCAGAGTGGCCCATCGTGTTTTATGGTATGTAATACGGATATTTGAACATGGATCTATTCAATAATGACCAACTGAACCTGTTTGGCGCACCAAAAAACTTATTACCTTTTGATGGAGAGGTATTGCTTTATCCCCATTTTTATAAGGACGATGTATTTATGCGACTGGTTGAGGAAACACCATGGAAGCAGGATAAAATGAAAATCTATGGCAAGGAAGTGAACTTCCCACGGCTTACGGCCTGGTATGGAGAGCGCGATGAAGTATATGTATATTCGGGTGTGGTAAATGTGCCGGTTAAGTTTAGTCCGCTGCTTAATAGCATTAAGCAGGCGGCGGAGCAGCAATGCGGTCACCGGTTTAATACAGCGCTGCTTAATTATTACCGTGACGGCAGCGACAGTATGGGATGGCATAGTGATGATGAAAGCGAGCTTGGCGGTAACCCTGTAATCGCTTCGGTATCATTTGGCGCTTCGCGGGTTTTTCAGTTTAAGCATAAGCGGCAAAAGAATGCTAAAGTCTCTGTCGTACTTAACAACGGCGATCTGCTGATCATGCAGGGGCAAACGCAGCATCACTGGCTTCACCAGGTACCCAAAACAAGCAGGATGCAGGGGGCAAGGATTAATATAACTTTTAGAAGTATTGGGTGAAGATTTTTTGCTTTGATGATGTGGTTGGTCAGAAGGCGTAATTATGTGTCTCTGCACAAAAAAACTGTTTTGTAACATCCCAAACAAACCGCTATCTTACATTAACATTACTGACCTTATGAAAACATCTTTATTATTATTTGCCGCCTTTTCGGCCTTAATAACAAACGCCAATGCACAAGCCGATTTGCCAACCGATAGCGGTACCTTTTTTCTGCATAAGTTTGAGCAACACATTGGTAAGGAAACCTATTATGTGCAAAAGTATAAAGATGCCGTTCATTACAATATCAATTTTAAGTTTGTTGACCGCGGTTCGCCGGTGCCGCTTACTGCCGAGTTGAAGGTGAACCCCGTAGCCGATCCGCTGGAATTGACTATAAAAGGCAATACTTCAAGATTTTCGACCATTGATGATAAAATGACTATTCGCGGAGGCGAAGCTGCAATCAGGGTTAACGATTCATCTTATACACAAAAAGTACTGCCGCTCAGCTTCCCGGTAGCGGGCTATTCGCCGGGCACTGTGCAGCAGGTGCTCATTCAATATTGGAATAAACATAAACAACCTGCAATTATCCATACACTGCCATTTGGCGCGGTACAGATCAAAAAAGCAGGTATTGATCAGCTTAAGTTTAACGGTAAACCGCTCACGCTTAACCGGCTCACCATAAGCGGACTGGTTTGGGGTAACGAACTGGTTTGGACTGATAATGAAGGTAAACTCATATGCCTGATAACTAATGACGCGGAAGGCGACAAACTGGAAATGATGCGGGTACCTTACGAAGAACTGTTACCGCAGCTCATCAGTAAGGCGGCTACCTATGGTATGGAGCTATTTGCGAAAGCGGCCGCACCAACAGGTAAAGCAGATAAGATAATAGTTATTACCGGTGGTAACCTGGTTGACGTAAATACCGGTACAAACACCCCCAATGCTGTTGTGTTGATTGAAAATGGCATTATCAAACAAACGGGCAAGGTTGGTGAGGTTAAAATACCGGCAGGTGCTAAGCTCATCGATGCCAAAGGAAAATCTATTTTACCTGGCCTGTGGGATATGCACTCGCACTTTGAACAGGCCGAATGGGGGCCGGCCTATCTTGCAGCAGGTGTAACTACCGTGCGCGATTGCGGTAACGAATTTGGTTATATCAACGCTATAAAAGCCGCTATTGATGGCGGCAAAGGTGTGGGGCCCAATATTATTAAAGCCGGCATTATTGACGGCAAAGGGCCTTATGCATTGGGGATTATCCAGGCGGATACTAAGGAAGAGGCTATAAAGGCAGTAGACCGTTATAAAGAAAATGGCTTTCAGCAGATCAAGATCTATAGCTCGGTTAAACCGGCCATAGTTAAAGTTATTTGTGATGAGGCACACCGGTTGGGTTTAACTGTAACAGGCCATATCCCGCAGGGGATGACCCTTCAGCAAGGGGTTGATTCGGGGATGAATATGGTTAACCACGTGCAGTATGTGTATGCCATCATGAAACGGGATAAGGACAGGTCGGTTATTTTCGATGATTCGGTAAGTATCGCGGCTATTAAGTTTATAAAAGACCATCATGTAGTAATTGATCCTACCGTAGGTGTTTTCGAGCTCGCCTTCCGTAATGTTAAGGATGATATAACCAAACTGGAGCCTAATTATTATACCCTGCCGCTGCCGCTTCAGGCACTGTTTAAAAACATGGGCGAAGAACCGGAGAAGGCCGCTAAGCTGAAACCCTTGTATGAAAGCATGAAGAAAACCGTTAAGGTATTGCATGATGCCGGAGTTACTATTGTTGCAGGCACAGATATGGGCTTCCCCGGCTATAGTCTTGACCGCGAACTTGAATTATATGTTGAAGCCGGTCTTACCCCGGCGCAGGCTATCAAAACAGCAACGATAACACCGGCAATGGTGATGGGGCTTGATAAAACAACAGGTTCGGTTGAAGCGGGAAAGCAAGCCGACCTTGTTATTATCGATGGTGATCCGCTGCGCAATATCAGGGAGATCAGGAAAGTATCGGTAGTAGTAAAAGAGGGCCGGATCTATGACCCGGTTAAGCTGCACCAAATGGTTGGGTTTAAGAAATAGGTGAATAATGGAAGAATTAACAACGCTTTACAGGCCTGTAGGGCCACGGGAATTAAAGCTTATAGAGGAATCGGGATTTAAACGTTTTCCGAAACGTTTGGCAGAACAACCCATTTTTTATCCGGTGATGAACGAGGAGTATGCTATTCAAATAGCAAGAGATTGGAACGTGCCTGCATCAGGTTCGGGTTTTGTGACTAAATTTAGTTTGCCTGCTGAATATTTGAAACGCTATGATGTGCAAAATGTGGGTGGTGTTGTACACGATGAGCTTTGGGTTCCGGCCGAAGAACTTGAAGAGTTCAACGGTCATATAGTTGGATATATTGAGGTTACGCGTTCTTTTTACCCCGATAAAGCAGATTAAACAGTGTTGTAAATAAATGCAATGTTATGACAATAGATTTTACCGATACTTCATTTTAAAATGATACCTTTGCAGCCTCATTCCGAATCATGAGCGATCAGATTAAACATGAATGCGGTGTGGCATTTATCCGCTTACTAAAGCCACTATCTTATTATCAGAAAAAGTACGGAACTGCACTGTACGGCCTGAACAAACTTTATCTCTTAATGGAAAAACAACACAACCGCGGCCAGGATGGCGCAGGTGTTGCTACCATTAAACTGGATATTGAACCGGGCAAAAGATACATCAGCCGTCACCGCTCAATGGCCTCAAATGCCGTTGCCGACATTTTTGAATATATCCAAAAGAAATTTGCGGACATTCAGAAAGAGACCCCCGAAAAAATGGCAGACGCTGAGTGGCTTAAAGAACATGTTAGCTTTACCGGCGAGGTTTTGTTAGGGCACCTGCGTTATGGTACCCATGGCAAAAACAGCATTGAAAGCTGCCACCCGTTTTTGAGGCAAAACAACTGGATGACCCGTAACCTGGTTATTGCCGGTAATTTTAACATGACCAATGTTGATGAATTACTGCAACAACTTTATGCATTAGGTCAGCATCCAAAGGAAAAGGCCGACACAGTTACTGTGCTTGAAAAAATAGGCCACTTCATCGATACTGAAAACCAGGGCTTGTTCGATCAGTACAAACGTGAGGGATTAGATGATAACATGGAGATCAGTAAGCTTATAGCTAATGATATGGATGTTGCCAAGATCCTCCGTAAATCGGCCAAGAACTGGGATGGCGGCTATACTATTGCCGGGATCCTTGGCCACGGAGATGCCTTTGTAATGCGCGATCCGGTGGGTATCCGTCCGGCATTTTATTATTATAATGATGAGATCGTTGTTGCGGCATCTGAACGCCCTGCTATCCAAACAGCATTTAACGTGCCGATGGAGGAGATCAGGGAAATTCGCCCCGGCCATGCGTTGATCGTTAAAAAGAATGGTAAAATAACCGAGGATATGTTCAGCGAGCCAAAAGAAAAGAAAGCCTGCTCTTTTGAGCGGATCTACTTTTCGCGCGGCAGTGACTCGGCCATTTACCGTGAGCGTAAGCAATTAGGTCGCCTGCTTAGCCCGCAGATATTGGATTTTGTTAATCATGACATTAAAAATACGGTATTCTCCTACATACCCAACACCGCCGAAGTTGCCTTTTATGGTATGGTTGAGGGTATGCACAAGTATGTAAAGAAATATCAGCACGAAAAACTGCTTGAGATTGGAAGCGACATTACCGAAGAAAAGCTTACCGAAATATTACAGGTAGCCCCAAGGGTTGAAAAGATAGCCATTAAGGATGTTAAACTGCGTACTTTCATCACCCAGGACGCGGATCGCAGCGAAATGGTGGCCCACGTATACGATACTACTTACGGATTGATCAGAAAAGGCACCGATACCTTAGTGGTATTGGATGACTCAATAGTTCGTGGTACTACACTAAAACAAAGTATCCTGAAAATTCTTGACAGGCTTGGCCCTAAAAAAGTTGTTGTGGTTTCGTCTGCTCCGCAGATCCGTTACCCCGATTGTTATGGGATCGACATGTCACGTATGGGTGAATTTGTGGCATTTGAAGCAGCAATCAGTTTGTTAAAAGAGATGGGCAGGGAAGATGTGATCCTGGATGTTTATCAAAAATGTAAAGACAGCCAGAAACTGCCGAAGGAAGAAGTTGAAAATTATGTGAAAGAGATTTATGCCATGTTTACCGATCAGCAGATATCTGACCGTATTGCGCAGATCATCACACCTAAAAATGTGAATTGTGAGGTACAGGTAATTTATCAAACATTAGATAACCTGCACATCGCTTGTCCTGATAACCTTGGTGATTGGTATTTCAGTGGTGATTACCCAACCCCGGGTGGTAACAAGGTTGTTAACCGCGCCTTTGTTAACTGGATGGAAGGTAAAAACCAAAGAGCTTATATGTAATGCCCCCTAACCCCCTAAAGGGGGAATGATATACGAGGCGATGAGTTTTTCATCGCCTTTTTTGTGTTTTAGGATTTTTTATTAGATGTGTGATGTTATGCTCATCTTCCGTCATCCCGAACTTGTTTCGGGATCCCATAAGAAAAGTCGTCGGTTGCTTAACATAGAGGAGACTAAGTGTGTGGGGTGCCGAAACAAGTTCGGCATGACTGTGATTGATAGATAACCTATGATCCTGCCGGTGCCGCAAATACAAAATGGGTAACCAGCTTATCAATCAACACCAGCGAGGCGATAATCAGAGCAATACCGGCAACCTCATTTAAACGGTGAATAAACTTAACCGAAATACGTGCCCGGAGTTTATTGGCATAAAAAGCTTTGAGGGTATCCATACCAAACTGGATGATGAGTATGGTAAGGAACATGACAGCTATATGAAAGGACCTGTGCGGTGTACCTACCAGAAATGTGGTACTGGCTGCACCGATCACTACCGTCCAGTGGAAGAGGAGGGTAGGGTTAAAAATACACATCAGGAAACCTTTAAGTACGTAACCAAAGCGGTCGGCGCCTGATGGTACTTTGTTTTCATAATTGATCTCGCTTTTCTTGAACATGTAATATAGGCCAAGCGCGAATAATATGGCGCTGCCTACAACGCCTGCTATAACTTTGGTATGGTCAGATACATCGATATATTGCGAACCAAACAGGATTGCGCCCACAAAAACCACATCGCTGCAAACCACGCCAAGGGCAAGCGAAACGCCGGCATGAAACCCTTTTTCGATACTGGTTTTAATAAGCGCAAAAAAAACCGGGCCGGTAATAAATGTAAGCACTAATCCAAACCCGATACCCGAAACAATGGCTTTTATCATTAAGTTAAGCTTTGTTCTTTTTTGAACATTGCGAATATGCAATTTTATCTCATAAACAACGAAAGTTAAAATTGTGATTTAATTTATTTAAAAAAGACCGGAGAGTTTTACCAAAATTGAATTATGTTTAGAGATTCAAAAATCAAATCTGTACAACCTATTTTAAAATGGAACAAAACAATGCTAAGAACTACGGCACAGCTTTGTATACGCTGATCACCGTGTTTTTCTTTTGGGGCTTTTTAGCCGCCTCCAACGGTATTTTCATACCCTTCTGTAAAGAGCACTTTCACCTTACCCAATTTGAATCCCAATTAATTGACTTTACCTTTTATGGTGGATATTTCATTGGTTCATTGATACTTTATTTCGCATCACAAGCCAGTAAAGTTGATATTATGAACAAGTTAGGTTACAAAAATGGTATCATTTTAGGCCTTGTTGTTTCGGCGGTTGGTGCATTGGCTATGATCCCTGCTGTAGCTTCGGGGGCGTTTGGATTCATTTTGGCTGTATTCTTTATTATAGCTGTTGGTTTTTCGTTACAGCAAACAGCTGCAAACCCATTTGTTGTTGCATTAGGACCTCCTGAAACCGGTTCAAACCGTTTAAACTTTGCAGGCAGTATCAACAACATAGGCGCTTTATTAGGCCCTGTAGTTGTAAGTGTGGTATTATTTGGCTCGGCAACTGCTAAAACTGCTGCCGCTGATGTTAAAATATCATCAATCAATAACCTCTATTATTTGTTGGCTGGCTTGTTCATTGCTGTTGCTTTGTTCTTTTGGTTTTCGAACCTGCCAAAGGTTACCAGCGATGAAAAGATCGAATCAAGCTCAAAAGCAAATACACCGTTGCTGGTGATGTTTGTAGCATTTTGTTTGATACTTGCAGCCGACCCTATCAGCAAAGCTATAGGCATACCAAGCCAATATTTTGTATATGCTTCGTTAGCTATAATCGTATTTACACTGATAGGTACCATTTTCGCCGCTAAAAAGAGTAAAGAAGGCTGGGGCGCTATGCAATACCCGCAGTTAATATTGGGTATGCTGGCTATATTTACCTATGTAGGTACTGAGGTTACTATTCAAAGTAATATGGGGTCATTATTAAAGACCCCTGAATTTGGTTCTTTTGCTGAGTCGGACATTGCTCCATATATCTCATTATACTGGGGTAGTTTAATGATCGGGCGTTTTGCGGGATCTATTGATGCGTTTAATCTTTCAAAATCGGTTAAATACGTTTTATATATTTTAATCCCGTTCCTCGCATTCGGCATAGTGCTGCTGGTAAATGTTTTCTCGGGCGCTAACGTAAGCCACCTGTACGCTTATGCAATTTGCGTGGCCATCCTAATCGTTGCTTTCTTTATCGGTCAGCAAAAACCAACCCGTACTTTATCGGTACTCGGTTTGTTGGGCGTAGCGTTCATGCTTGCAGGTTTATTTACTACAGGCAAGGTAGCTACTTTCGCGTTTATTAGCGGTGGATTATGTTGCTCAATCATGTGGCCGTCAATCTTCTCGTTAGCTATTACCGGTTTAGGCAAATACACCAGCCAGGGCTCGGCGTTTTTGATCATGATGATTTTGGGCGGTTCGATCATCCCGCCGCTGCAAGGTAAAATTGCCGATGGTGCTGGTAATGTTGTTCCGGGTATGAGCGGTATCCACTTCTCATACATCGTACCTGTAATAGGTTTCGCATACCTTGCTTATTTTGCATGGAAAGTTAGCCGTGAGCTCCGTCATCAGGGTATCGACCTTGACCACGTTGAAGTTAAAGGCGGACATTAATCTTTTTTGAAATTAGAGGTTGGAGATTAGAGGTTAAGCCTTTAATTTTCAACCTCTTTTCTTTTTATAATAATTTTAACTAATCTCAACTCTTTAACCTCCGATCACCGATGACAAAACCCAGCTTCGATCAAATTTTCATGAACCTGGCCACTGATCTGGCCGAGCGGTCGCATTGTGTTAAGGCGCATGTGGGGGCGGTTTTAACGCGTGATACGCGGATTATTTCCATAGGCTATAACGGTCCGCCGGCTGGAACACATAATTGCGATGTTGAATGGCCCGAAACAGGTTGTGCGCGCGATTCAAAAGGCAGCTGTTCACTTGCCCTGCATGCCGAAGAAAACGCGATACTTTATGCAGTAAAAAATGGGGCACGACTTGAAGGCGCTACGTTGTATACTACGCTGTCGCCATGTTTGCCTTGCGCAAGGCTCATTTATTCGGCCGGGATCACCCAGGTTTATTATGATAAATCATATGCCGAATATAAAGGCTTAGCAAGCGACGAGGGGGTAGATTTTTTAAACAGGTTTGGGGTGAAAGCGGAGAAGTTTAACCGTTGATTTTTTTGATTACGTTGATTTCGCTGATTTTTTCCGGGATTTCACCGATTGATTTTTGATTACACTGATTAATTGGGGGATTGGTTTCTGATATAATCATCAGTTTATGAATAAAAAAGCGTCATAAGGTTTTTGCTTATGACGCTTTTTTATTCAAGGGTAAGTAATCTCTTATCTCTGAAAAGAAACTAATCTCCAATCTCTAACCTCCAATCACTAACCGCTACTCCGCAATAAACGGTTCAATATGGCTTATGGCAAACATCAATTGCTCATCCTGGCTCAGGTCGGTGTTGTCTAATATAATGGCATCTTCGGCGCGGGTAAGGGGGCTTTCCTCGCGCGTGGTATCCTGGTAGTCACGGTGTGCCAGGTTATCAAAAACCTCTTCTAAAGTAATGTTAGGGTTGGTTGGTAATAACTCTTTATAACGGCGTTCGGCGCGAATCTTTGGATCGGCAGTCATGAACAGTTTCACCTGCGCGTCAGGGAACACAACGGTACCAATATCCCTACCATCCATAATAATGTTTTTGGAGCGGCCTAAACGCTGCTGCTGCCTTACCATGGCTGCGCGCACTTCTTTTATAGCTGCTACCGAGCTAACTTTATCAGCTACGTGCATCTGGCGGATCTCTTCAGACACGTCCTCTTCATTTAAGGTAATAAAGGTTTTATAATTTTGCGTATGAAAATTAAGATGGATATTATGCAAGGCGTCCGCTATCTGGGCATGATTTTCAAGATCAATGTTATGCCTTAAAAAGTATAAGGTTACGGCACGGTACATAGCGCCGCTATCAACATAGATAAAATGAAGCTCTTTTGCTAAAGCTTTTGCCAGGGTGCTTTTCCCGCACGAAGAATAACCATCAATGGCTACTACGATATTGTTGTTCATAGAGCTGCTAAAATAGCAAATTATTAGCAAATGGCCTGATAGCGGTAACTCAATAAGGCTTATTTTTGAAGATGAATTTTACTAAAGCAGATCTTCAAAAGGAAACAAGTTACAAAACATCAAGAAGCGGGGGAAAGGGCGGGCAAAACGTAAATAAGGTTTCGAGCAAGGTTGAACTGTTATTTTCAATAGGTTCGTCCGCTTTGTTTAACGATGAGGAAAAGCTGCTGCTAACCGAAAAACTGCAGAATAGGCTTAACAAAGATGGTTACGTGCAGGTAATATGTGATGAAGAGCGAAGCCAGTATCTTAATAAAGAAAAAGCAATGGAAAGGTTAACATCGCTGCTAACAAAAGCCCTTCAAAAGCCTAAAGTGCGTAAACCCACCAAAGTAAGTAAGGCCGCCAAAGCCGCAAGACTGGACAGCAAGAAAATGCAATCGGTAAAGAAGGAGAATAGGAAAAATGATTTTGGGGAGTAGTTAAGCGAACTCTCTAAAGCTATGTCATTGCGCAGCGTGGCAATCGCATACTCTACAGAGTGGCAATGCTTCCGTGCGATTGCTTCGTTCCTCGCAATGACATGATGGTTCAGGTAGTGGTTCTTCTAATCACTAACCTCCAACCTCTAATCTCTTTATTTAAACCTGTAAAACCCGGTAATTGATCCCCATTGATGCGAGCGGAGCATTTCCTTAGTGTCTTTGGTGTGGAATATTGCCGCTATATCAAACGCGAAACGGCTGGTTGTAAAAGCTACACCTACCTGCTGGCTAAATATAAACGGTTTCTTTTCTGAAACAACTTCCAGGCTGTTTGGGTCGTCATGTTTGCGGAACAGGCTGCCCTGGATGGTTGCATCATAACCAACCAAATTGGCTAAAGGCTTGTAGTAAAAAAAGATCTCGTGCTTGTGCAGTAATTTTTCCTCACCGCCGGTTGATACCGTACTTTGGGTACTGATGGAATTGAACAGCTGGTTGAAATTTCCCAAGCGTACCATACCCCCGGCGCCAGCGCCGGTAAAGCCGTTACCCAGGTTGGCATATGAGCTAAAGCTCAGGTCAATCCATGAGGAACGGGCCAGCAGCTTATTATACTCGGCCGAAAGATTGAGCTCTACATCATTTTTGATCTGGTATTGCCAGCCGTTGAGTTTGTAAAAACCGAAAGTATTGTGAATAAGTTTCTGCACAGGTTCGCCGCCCGCGGCCGGGCCTACCAAGCCTATCTGGGCGCCAAGCTTCAGATTACTTTCGTTTTTGTACAGCAAGTTAAGTGTTGAGCCTATATAAGTATATGCAGCAAACGGCCTGTCAATATCAAAGGGGCCGCGAACATAGCCCGATTGGGGGTTGAACATTTTTTGCCCTAACTCAAATCCTAAAACTTTGTTTTGGAGTGAATTTTCGGACGGTTTTACGGTTAACGCCTTTCGGTAGTAAAAGAAAATACCATTGGTGTAATACCTGTCAGATCCCTGACCAAGGAATGAGTCATTGTCAGTTTGAATACCAAATTCATGACCGCGGGTTTGTGCAAATAAGCAGGTAGCGCTTAGCAGGCATACCAGTGTTAAAAATAGTTTATTAGGCATTGGGGTTTATATAGTATAATAGTATATATGTGCGCTAATATATAAAAAACCCGATGCAAATAAAGCAGTTATAAATTTAGGAATATTACGGTTTGAAATTTGATTGATGAGTTAAAACAAAGAGAAAAGTATAACGGTAAAAGGTAAAAAGAAATGAATTAGTGTTTTACTAAAAATAAAACGAAATTTAAAAAGCAAAGCAAGCAACCCATAATCCCATATTTTATATGAACGTGCAGCAACAAACCGAAGAGTATATTGCCAGCCAACCTGAACCAAAACGTGGTGATATGCAAACTTTACATAGACATATACTTCAAATATTACCGGGATGTAAATTATGGTTTGAGGATGGTAGAAACGCTGAAGGCCGGATTGTTAGCAACCCTAACGTAGGATATGGATCTTACACTATAAAATATGCTAACGGAACAACCCGGGAGTTTTTTCAGGTTGGTATGAGCGCCAACACCACTGGGATCTCTATCTACATACTTGGTATTAAGGATAAAAAATATTTAGCCCAAACCTATGGAAAAGAAATAGGCAAAGCGAACGTGACAGGGTATTGTATTAAGTTCAATAATTTAAAAGATATAAACATTGATATACTTGAAGCGGCAATAAGGGATGGGGTTGAGATTACAAATGAAAATTAAACTTCGAGCCGCGAACACTATTTTAAGTTGGGCATTATGTTTCGATACCTTGTCATGAAGAACTTCTAAAACAAAAAAGTTTTACAGCGCATAACTGTAAAACTTTTGTTTTATGCCAGAAAATAGTCCTGCTTTAATTAATTGCTGCTTTCTCGTCTTCTTTAACGGTAAGATTTATTGGATTTTTAACCTTTTCATTAAGCAGGGCCAGCGTTATCACGTCCCTCATATCGGTAACGTAATGAAAGCTAAGGTCTTTGATGTAATCTTCCTTAATTTCCAGAATATCTTTTTGGTTCGATTTGCACAGGATGATCTCTTTTATGTTGGCGCGTTTTGCAGCCAGGATCTTTTCTTTGATACCGCCTACAGGCAAAACCCGACCCCGGAGGGTGATCTCGCCCGTCATGGCCAAATTGGGTTTTACTTTACGCTGTGTAAATGCCGAAACCAGTGCTGTAAGCATGGTAACACCCGCCGAGGGGCCATCTTTAGGGGTAGCGCCTGCCGGTACGTGTACATGCACATCCCACTGATCAAACAGTTTAGGGTTGATGTCAAAATCGGCAGCATGAGCGCGCAGGTAAGCTAGGGCTATAGTTACCGACTCTTTCATTACATCGCCAAGGCTGCCTGTAAGTGTTAAGCGGCCTTTTCCGGGGCTTAAACTGGCTTCAATGAACAGAATGTCGCCGCCTACAGAAGTCCAGGCCAGGCCCGTTACAACGCCTGCTACGTCATTGCCTTCATAAAGGTCTTTATCAAAAATAGGTGCACCCAGTATCTTTTCGATATCTTTTTTACTTACAACACTGTTGTAAGGCTCTTCCATAGCTATGTTCTTAGCCACGCCACGCACAACCGATCCAATCTTTTTCTCCAGTGAACGTACCCCCGATTCGCGGGTGTAATCAACTATCACCTTTTCGATAACATCTGCTTTAAGGCTTACATCTTTTATTTTTAAGCCATGTGCTTCGCGCTGTTTAGGTACGAGGTGTTGCTTTGCTATCTCAATTTTTTCTTCAATGGTATAGCCGTTCACTTCAATGATCTCCATCCTGTCTAACAAGGCAGGTTGGATAGTGCTCAGTGAGTTGGCAGTAGCGATAAACATTACGTTTGAAAGGTCGTAGTCCATTTCAACATAATGATCAGAGAAAGTGCCGTTTTGCTCGGGGTCAAGTACTTCAAGCAGGGCCGATGATGGATCGCCCCTGAAATCGTTGCCTACTTTATCTATCTCATCCAAAATAAATACCGGGTTTGATGCGCCCGCCTTTTTTATCGACTGGATAATGCGGCCAGGCATAGCACCAATATATGTTTTACGGTGACCGCGGATTTCCGCTTCATCGCGGATTCCGCCTAATGCCATGCGCACATATTTACGGCCCAAAGCTTTGGCTATTGATTTACCCAGCGATGTTTTGCCAACCCCCGGAGGGCCAACCAAACAAAGAATAGGCGCTTTCATGTCATGCTTCAACTTAAGCACAGCCAGGTATTCAATAATACGTTGTTTTACCTTATCCAAACCAAAGTGATCTTTATCAAGGATTCTTTGCGCACGCTTAAGGTCGAAGTTATCTTTGGTAAACTCGTTCCATGGTAAATCAAGCAACAGTTCAAGGTAATTGATCTGAACCGAGTAATCGGCTGCTGCGGGATTGGTACGGCTCAGTTTTTCAAGCTCTTTGTTAAAATGATCTTTAACTTCCTTTGCCCATTTCTTTTTGATGCCACGCTGGCGCAGGCTCTCAATTTCCAGGTCGGGCGTATTGCCGCCCAGCTCTTCCTGTATAGTTTTTAGCTGCTGGTTAAGGAAATAATCCCTTTGCTGTTTATCCAAATCGACACGTACTTTGGTCTGGATCTGGTTTTTTAATTCCAGCATTTGCAGGTCGAGCGTTAAATGCTCAAGCACAAGGTTGGCACGTTCGCGCAGGTTGGCAATTTCAAGCAGGTGTTGTTTAGCGGTCATATCAGCGTTCATATTTGATGATATGAAGTTGATCAGGAACGATGTGCTTTCGATATTGCGGATTGCGATCCCCGCTTCACTCGGGATGTTTGGCGAAAGCTGGATAATATTCATGGCCATATCCTTAATGGATGATACCATAGCTTTAAACTCTTTATCTTCCTTGATTTTTATCTCATGAAAGGGTTCAACTGTGGCTTTTATATAGGGTTCGCTCTGTACTTCTTCTTTTAAATAAAAACGTTTTTTGCCCTGGATGATAACGGTGGTGTTACCATCAGGCATTTGCAGCATTTTTATAATGAGTGCTATAGTGCCAACTTTGTTAAGCTGGTTAAAAGTAGGGTCTTCAATCCCCACATCCTGTTGCGAAACCACCCCAATCATGCGGCTGCCTTTATTGGCATCGCGGATTAGTTTTATTGATTTATCCCTGCCAACTGTAATTGGGATCACAACACCCGGGAAAAGTACAGTATTGCGCAAGGGTAAAATAGGCATTACATCGGGCAGTTCCTCATTATTCATCTCCTCCTCATCTTCCGATGACATTAGCGGGAAAAATTCTGAATCCTCGTTTATAACTGGTAAAGCATTTTTAAAATCAAACGGATCGAAATTCATTATTATATTTTAGTAGAATAAAACGTCATGTTGTCAGCCCGTAAGATAGTTTTCACTTCAATTACAGGTTAAATTGCGATTATCAATCGCACATAACAATGGTTCAAGAGCTGTGCCAAGTTAAGATAATAAATAGCAACAATTAATCTGGTGATTTAACGTACTGGTTACATGTTTGTTACAAATTTGTAAAACGAATTGTAAATAAATAAGATTTTATTGGTAAAGATGAAAAAAAGTCATAGTATCGCTGTGCTTAAATTATTTGTACGTGTAAAAATTTTTACACAAAACCACAATATGGCATAATAATTTAGGGTATTAATAGTTAATATTATACCATTTTTGTTTTACCAGTAATCCGTTTAATGAAGTTATCAGTTATCCTGCCCCTTCTGATCATGTCTTCGCTCGAGTCGGCTATAGCGCAAAACGCTTATGTGCGGCTCGGCCAGCAGGCGCTTATGGATGGCGATTTCCGTTCGGCGGTGTCACACCTGGAAAAGGCGTGCATAACTGATTCAACAAATGCAAACGCTATGTGGATGCTGGGCTACTCATACTACCACAGCGATAACTACAAAAAATCGATACTGGCATATACCAAGGTAATTGCCGTAAAGCCGGCAGATGCAACAGCTTATTATTACAGGGCAAGGGCAAAAAGCTATCTCGGGAGAGACAGCCAGGCTTCAGCGGCGGATAAGGAATTGTACCTGTTAGGCGCTATTGTGGATCTTACAAAGGCCATTTCTATTAACAGCGATCTCAGGGATAACAAATACTACCAAAACAGGGGCATAGCTTACCGCGACTACGGTATGTTTAAATTGCAGGCGACATCTCGTTTTTATGACAAAGCAAGGGGAATAAACTCGTTAAAAGCTTCAGTTGCCGATCTGGAAAAGGTACTGGCAGATAACCCGGGCCGCATGGACATTTCCGCACTGATCGATCAGTCAAAAGAGAAACTCATCCAGGCTACTACAGGTGTTAATACTTTAGTGAAGCAGCACTAAAATTCGGTCAAACTTTCTCTTTTATCTTTTGGGCAACGTTCCCTGCACCTTGTAATCGTTCCGGCCCATCAATTTCACGTGTTGTGTTTTTTGGATAAGGTAAAGTGAATCGGGAAAATAACTCAATTTTTCGTTGGTTTCGTACAGCAGGTTTTTGGTGTGGTTATAGATCAGGATCCACGCCACTTTATCGCCGGCTTTTTTGATGATGATGCGGCGGGTTTTAAGCTCGGGGGTGCGGGCCTTATAAATAATAGCGCTATCGCTTGTGCTAACTGTATAACTGTTTTTCCAGGCCGGGCGGTTAATGTCCGACTGGATAAACAAATTAAGCTCCTGGTTCCAGTTGCCAATATGTACTACTTTGGTTTCGGTAACGCCATTGTGGGTAACCGTTTTGTTTACCGCGGGGTTTAGCCTGGTAAGCCGTGCCGAATCGGCCCTGAAAAATTCTTTCAGGTCAAAGTAAACCAGTTTGGCACCGCTTTGCCTGTTATCGGGCCGGCAGGAAAATAAATTTGCTATTAACAATAAAAAGCCGCCCATCAGGGCGGCTTTGCTTATATTTTTTGGATTACACCAATACATTACCAGTCATTTCGGGAGGGATGGCAACACCTAATATACTTAATATGGTTGGCGCCACATCGCCCAGTTTTCCGTCTTTTACCTCTTTAACATCCTTGTCAATCACGATACATGGTACCAGGTTGGTAGTATGTGCCGTATTGGGCGACCCGTCTTCGTTGATCATGTAATCGGCATTGCCATGGTCAGCCAGGATAATAAACGAATAGCCATTGGCTAAACCTGCTTCAACAACAGCTTTGGTGCAGCTGTCGGCAGTTTCTGCTGCTTTAACCACCGCGCTAAAAACACCGGTATGGCCAACCATATCGGTATTGGCAAAGTTAAGGCAAACAAAATCAGGCCAGCCGGTTTCCAGTTCCGGGATAATGGCATCACGGATACCGGCAGCACTCATCTCAGGCTGCAAATCGTAGGTGGCAACCTTTGGTGATGGTACTAATAACCTTTTTTCGTTGGCAAACTCTTTTTCCCTGCCGCCCGAAAAGAAGAAGGTTACGTGAGGGTATTTTTCGGTTTCGGCAATCCTGATCTGTGATTTACCTGCATTTTGCAGGATCTCGCCCAAAGTTTTGGTCAGATCTTCTTTATTGAAAACAACCTGAACATTCTTAAACGTTTCATCATATGGTGTCATGGTGATGTAACGGATAGCCAGCGGGTGCATGTTGTATTCGGGGAACGACTTTTGAGTTAACGCGATACTGATCTCGCGGCCCCTGTCGGTCCGGAAGTTAAAGCAGATCACCACGTCGCCATCTTTAATCACGGCTAAAGGTTTTCCTGCGTCATCAACAGCAACTATAGGTTTTACAAACTCATCGGTAACATCCTCAAGGTATGAATGCTTGATTAAATCGGTAACGTTTTGGGTTGGTGTGCCAATGCCGTTAACCATCAGGTCGTAAGCCAGTTTAACACGCTCCCAACGGTTATCACGGTCCATAGCATAGTAACGGCCTATCGCCGAAGCTATCTTAGCGCCGGCACCTGCAATATGCTCTTCAAGTTCGGTAACAAAGCCCAAACCCGATTTAGGATCGGTATCGCGGCCATCTAAAAAGGCATGGATATATACATTGTTAACGTCCAGCTGTTTTGCGGTGTCGCAAAGGCCTTTCACGTGACGAATGTGCGAATGTACACCACCGTCAGATACTAAACCGATAAAGTGTACATCTTTATTGTTTTGTTTAGCGTATTCAAACGCATCTTTCAATACGGGGATAGTTGGCAGCTCATTGTCATCAACTGCCTTATGAATGCGGCCAAGTTCCTGGTAAACCACGCGGCCTGCACCAAGGTTCATGTGACCAACTTCCGAATTGCCCATTTGTCCGGCAGGTAAGCCTACTGCTGTTCCTGAAGCTTCAAGCTTTGAATTTGGATATTGCTTAAGCAGGCCATCAACAAAAGGAGTATTGGCAGCCAGTATAGCGTTTGATTGATCGTTGCGGCCATAACCCCAGCCATCAAGTATTATTAGTGCGAGTTTCTTTTTGTTTTCCACAATGCAAATATAAAGGCAACTGGGTACTTTATATATAATTTTTTAATTTAGGTTAGCAGCCTGAAATAAAACTTAAATTATACTGTTAGTGTTTATTATACAGTTTTAATGAACACAGCTTTTTAGTTTATTAAAAAACGAGTAAACACTTAACCGCTCTTTGTAACTTTAGCACCCATTAGTACGTTATTATTGTATGAAATTAATATACCTGCCGTCGTTTATTTTTTTACTGCTGCTCCCATATGTCTCATCGGCAGATGCTATAGATAACGTGGCCAATCTTTTAAAAACAGGTAATACCAAAGAGCTTTCCAAGCTATTTGCCAATAATGTTGAGATCACCATTATGGAAGACGAGAATGTTTACTCGCAAAACCAGGCTACAGTTATACTGGATAAGTTCTTCGCCCGGAATAAGCCTAAAAGTATTAAGCTGTTACATAAAATAAATTCGGGGGGTAATTATCATTTTGGTGTTTATATTTTGAATACAGATAAGGGCGAATTTCGGGTTGCAATCACCCTTAAAGACGCGGGTAAAGGTACTAACGTTGTTGAGCTGAAGATTGAGGATGAAAAGGTGAAATAATTAATTTGAAAATTTGAGGATCGGTTAATTTGAAAATAAAAGTGTTTTGATATTATCAAATTTTCAAATCGGCACATTTTCAAATTCATTTTATCATACATCGCCGTCAAACCCCTCCATTTAAAAATTGTTGTTACTTTTGACACTCAAAAAGTACACAATTGGATAAAGAACTAATACACCAGTTTATAAATAATGCTTTAAGTGAGGATGTGGGCGATGGCGATCATACCTCGCTATCAACCATCCCGGCCGACGCTACCGGTAAAGCAAAACTTTTAGTTAAGGATGAAGGAATATTGGCCGGTATTGAGCTGGCCGCCGAAATATTTCATGTGGTTGATCCAAACCTTAAACTTAACGTGTTTTTGCAGGACGGAGCCCCGGTTAAATATAACGACATAGCTTTTGAGGTTGAGGGCAATTCGCGCAGTATTTTGACCGCCGAGCGTTTGGTACTAAATTGTATGCAACGTATGTCGGGAATTGCTACAAAAACCCGGCAGATAGTTGATTTGCTGAAAGGGACTAATACTAAAGTTTTAGATACCCGTAAAACCACACCGGGGCTTCGTTATCTCGAAAAATGGGCGGTACGCATAGGCGGAGGCGTAAACCACAGGTTTGGTTTGTACGATATGATCCTGATTAAGGATAACCATGTAGACTATGCCGGTGGAATAAGACAAGCTATTGAAAGCGCTAATCAATATTTAACCGACAGTGGAAAAAAACTTGCCATTGAAATTGAGGTACGTAATCTTGATGAACTGGAGCAGGTTTTACAAACCGGCCGGGTTAACCGCATACTGCTTGATAATTTCAATTTTGATGACCTGCGGCAGGCTGTTGGTATAATACAAGGTCGTTATATTACCGAAGCTTCGGGCGGTATCACCATTGATAATATACGTGAATATGCCGATTGCGGGGTCGATTATATTTCTGTCGGGGCGCTTACTCATTCGGTTAAAAGCCTTGACCTTAGCCTGAAAGCCGTAAAATAGGGTAATTAAAATATCAAATAACACATTGTTAAACAAAGTTTAGTGGTAAAAGCGCTGTGATTAAAACGCTTTTACCGCTTCAATTTTGTAATATTGCAGGAGAATGATAACCGTTTACTCTGTTACAGCACTTATAATGGCTTATCTGTGCGGCTCAATACCTACGGCTGTTTGGATTGGTATGGCTTTTTACAATGTGGATGTACGCGAGTACGGAAGCGGTAATGCAGGTGCTACAAATACTTTTCGTGTGCTTGGTAAAAAGGCGGGCATCCCCGTGATGCTGCTTGATATATTTAAAGGCTGGGCAGCAACAAACTTCGCTTATTTCATTGGTGCATCTGCTACTGGTGCCATCAATTCAACCGCATACACTAATTATGAACTGGCCTTAGGCATAGCGGCAGTTATGGGCCACCTGTTCCCTATTTTTGCAGGTTTCAGAGGCGGCAAGGGCGTAGCAACTTTGTTTGGAATGATTTTGGCTATACATTTTCATGCTGCTTTATTATGTATAGTGGTTTTTATAACGGTGTTACTGATCTCAAAATATGTGTCGCTTAGCTCAATTGCAGCTGCCTTTACTTACCCTATAGGCGTTACATTTGTTTTTCCGACACCTATACGGTCTATAGTAATTTATGGCATGTGTATTTGCGTACTTGTGCTGGTAACCCACCAAAAAAACATTGAACGCTTAATAAGAGGCAAAGAATCGAAAGTTAATTTTTTTAAGAAGAAAACAACAGCTGCCTAATCACCATGAAAAAGTTTAAACCTTTATTAGTCCTGATAGCCATCATGGCTGTCTTTTCCTGTTCAACTGTGCCGCTAACCGGCCGTAAACAATTAAGCCTGGTTGGCGATGCCGAAGTGAACCAGTCGGCAGCGGCAAGCTATAAGCAACTGCTTTCCGACCCTAAAACTAAAGTGGTGGCCAGCGGTGCCGATGCGCAACGTGTTAAAACCATTGGTAACAGACTGGCTGTAGCCATTGAAAAATACCTCAAAGAAAACGGTTATGGCGATCAGTATAGCTTTAATTGGGAGTTTAACCTGATCCAGAGCAGTGAAGTTAACGCATGGTGTATGCCTGGCGGTAAAGTTGCGGTTTACAGCGGGTTATTACCTGTAGCGAATACCGATGCCTATCTTGCTGTAGTTATGGGCCATGAAATTGGGCATGCCATTGCCCGCCACTCGGCCGAACGGATCTCGCAGGAGATGTTGGTACAAGGGGGCGGACAACTGGTAGGAGCAGCGACAAGCCAGCAGTCGCAGGCTACACAAACCGCCATAAGTACTTTATATGGTGTTGGAAGCCAGCTGAAATTGTTGGCGTATTCCCGTAAACAGGAATCAGAAGCCGATCGTTTAGGTTTAACTTTTATGGCTATGGCCGGTTATGACCCGCACAATGCTATTGCCTTTTGGCAACGTATGGCAGCCCAAAACAAAGGTGGGTCACCGCCTGAATTTTTAAGCACTCACCCTGCCGATGCTACACGTATTGCCGATATCCAGAACCTCATACCCGAGGCTATGAAATATTATAAAAAATATTAATCATTTTAGTAGATCCCGCTCGTAAAAAAGGCGGGATTTTCTTTTTATGGCTAAAAGCGAATTTTTAAAAGCCCAGTGGAAAAACCTTGTAATGATCAATTACGAGGTTGATGCGGCAATATTAAAACCTTATACGCCGGCAGGCACGGTGCTCGACCTTTGGGAAGGAAAAGCGCTGGTAAGTATGGTTGGTTTCATGTTTTCGGATACCCGGGTACTGGGTATTAAATGGCCCTGGCATGTAAACTTTGAAGAAGTTAACCTGCGATTTTACGTGCGATACTTTAATGGTACCGAATGGAAGCGCGGAGCTGTTTTTATAAGCGAAATAGTACCGAAAAGCATGATAGTGCTTATTGCCAACAATCTTTACAAAGAGCATTACCGTGCCCTGCCTATGCGTAGTTCTATCACTTCAGCTGCAGATAATCACACCCAATTTTTATATGAGTGGAAGCTAAACGGCCGCTGGAATAAACTTGGTGCCACCGCCAGTAATGAGTTAGTAGATATTAAAGCCGGTAGCGCAGAAGAATTCATTTTGGAACATTACTGGGGATATAATAGCTTAAGCCCCATAAAAACCATGGAGTACCAGGTTGAGCATGTTTCATGGCAAACGGGTTTGGTGCGCGAGTATGTTTTTGATGCTGATGTTGCCGCACTCTATGGTGAAGCATTTAGGCCGTTTTTGGAAAAAGAGCCGGTTTCTGCTTTTTATGCGCTTGGTTCGGATATTGTAGTGCGGATGGGAGAGAAGATTGTGGTGGGGAAATAAAGGTAGGAGGGGGAATTCCAATATCTGCAGTTTGAAAAGTTTTGAACTTTTGATAAATTAATATTGAAAAGGTGAATTGTCGGGCATATTTGAGTTGCCCCAGAGGGGCAAAAGATTTGTAGAAGTTAGTAGCTTTTGATAAATTAATAATATTTGGAAGGGGAATTATTGGGCAAGCCTGAGCTGCCCCAGAGGGGCAAAAGGTTTGTAGAAAAATAAATGCCCCTGCTTTTACAGCCCCAGAGGGGCTGAACAAAGCCAATAAGTTAATTATTGAGGCAATTTAAAGATATATTGTTCGTCAAATTCGATATTGAAATCATTTAGCATTTTCCTGTATTCGTCTAAAAATGTAATTTTTCGATGATGCTCTTGCTGGTTTGCTATGTAGTTTACCACTTTATCAATTTGCGACCTGCTATTACTAAAAGCTCCATATCCTTCCTGCCACTGAAATCCGCCATTGGCTAATTTTTGTTTATTAATCCATTCGGATGAGTCGCTTTTCATGATGCGCACAATTTCAGAAATAGACTGATTGGGATTTAATCCGATAAATAAATGTAGATGATCGGGCATGTTATTAATAGCTATTAATTTGTGCCCTTGGTTTTGAATAATCGAAGTTATATACATTCTTAACCGCTCAGCCCAGGTATCTTCAATTAATGCCATACGATATTTTACGGCGAAAACGATGTGGATATATAACTGAGAATAAGTGTTATTACTTGCCATACGTTGTGATCAGGTTCGTTAAGTTGAGCACCTCTGGTGCTCTAATCAAATTTACATTATTTTTCTACAAACCTTTTGCCCCTCTGGGGCGGCCTGTCAATTTCTTAATTCACTCATAGGCGGCAATTTTACAGTCGGATATGCTTTAAATCCTTATTAAAATAACTATAATTAAATAATCCCCCATTACCCCGTCGTCAAAAAAAATAATCAGTTCATTAATAATCACGTTGTTTGCTATTTTTGCCACCCATACAATTTTTGATACATGGCAAATTACAGCAACCGCATTGCACAGTTAAAAAACGAGATCCATCCTTTACGCGATCAGCTTATCAACCACGAGCTTTATAAAAATATTACATCGCTTGATGAGCTTACTGTTTTTATGGAGCATCATGTGTTTGCTGTTTGGGATTTTATGTCGTTGTTAAAAGCTTTGCAGCAAAAGCTTACCTGTACCGTTACGCCATGGATGCCTACAGGCAATGCCAATACCCGCTACCTCATCAATGAAATTGTTGCCGGTGAGGAAAGCGATATCGATGAGCGAGGTAACCGTGCAAGCCATTTTGAGCTTTACCTGCGTGCTATGCAGCAAGCCGGCAGCCAGGCCGAAGGGATCAACAATCTGTTTAATGAATTAAACTTCGGTAAGCATATTGATGAAGCGCTGATCATTGCCAATATTCCTGTTGCCGCCCGCAATTTTGTGCAGCACACATTTGATGTTATCGATACCAATAAAGATCATCTGCAAGCTGCGGTATTCACCTTTGGCCGCGAAGATTTGATTCCGGATATGTTTGTAAGCATAGTAAAAGAGCTGAGCCAACAATTGCCGGGTAAGGTTGATATATTGTTATACTATCTTGAGCGCCATATAGAAGTTGACGGCGATCATCATTCCCAACTGGCCTATCAAATGACCGCCGAACTTTGCGGCAATGATGACAGCAAATGGGCCGAAGCGACTGTTGCTGTTAAAGAAGCATTACGGGCGCGCATTGCACTTTGGGATGGGATTTTGGAAGCGATTAAAGTACAGGAAATAAGTTCCCTTTAACCATATGCCGGTAGGAAGGTCATTTCGACAGCGCATGGTTAGGGACTTTTCTTTCGCTTCCTAACGCTCGTCCTTTTCTTAGCTCTATCGGTTTGCTATCGTAGTATATAAAAACACCGCCGATTCTCCCAATATTACCTGGTCGCCTTCACTTAGGGGGTGGCCAATTTGAGTGGAATTGAGTTTGATCATCTTACCATCAGCCGCGATATGGATCTTGGTTTTATTGCGCGGGGGCACGCCGCCTTCATCAGCAAAAATCATGAAGCGCTCGCTTTCGCCGTCCCATTCAATATGGGCATGTTGCCTGCTGATGTATTTATTACTTTCGTCCCTGCTCTCTCCCGGAAAAACAAATTGATTTAGCCTGAACGATCCATTTTCGGTAACAGACTTTTTATCCCTCCCGATGTAGAGTTTGGGGTCAGTAGCTTTGATCAGGTATTCTTCTTTTTCGGCCTCACCGCTCAGGATGCGCAAATAGGCTGTAAAGGAAGCCGCATTGTGTGCAACCTGCTTGCGGGTATTCATGATAAAGGCTGCATCCAGGTCAGGAATCCTTTTCGCTTCCGCCGGGAGCTCTTCAGTAAACTCAACATCCAGCGTCCAGTCGGGGGGCAAATTGATGTCAAAATCGTCGGCTATTTTTTGAACCTCGTTTTTGAACAACGCTTTATCATGTACATAAACCGCGCCCTCATAAATAGGCTTATCCTCGGCATCGGCAACTATAAAAAGCTTCAGCTCTTTGATATGGCCGCCCTCTCCACCTTCTATCTTTTGTAACGATTCTTTAATGAAACGTAATATAGCCTCACGTAGGCTTTTTACATCCCAGGGTTGTTTTTCGCCGCTTCTTTTAAATAAACTAAATGCCATTTGCTCTTCCTTTCTGCTTAAACACTATTCTTCGGTAGTGGTTTCCGTTTCCATGCTTTTTATATAACCTTTTTTCAGCAGGAAAGGGATCACATGATTGCCGGCCAGGTGTACCGCGTCTGATGATCCGCGGGTTGATTCTACCCGGATACAAACCACCAAATAGCCGCTGCCTTTTTCTTTTGGTGCAAAGAAAACATACCAGCCATCGTTAACGCTCTGGTTCCTTACAATACGTTCCGGCGTACCGGTTTTGCCCGCTACCTTGATGCCTAATATAGGCGTTTTAGGCGCACTTTGCTCAATCATATATTGTTTTAACAAAGCAGCATAACGCGGATCTTCGGCCAGCTTGATACCGCTTTTTACAGCCACTGTTGAATCGGCAATTTTTAGCGCGTACCTGTTGGGCAGTAATATACCGTCATTAGCCACACCTGATACCAGCCTCGCTACCGCCGCAGGGGTAGCAATCAGCTCGCCCTGCCCCCAGGCCATACCCGAAATACCTTTAGCCCTTGTTTTATGGATATTGTTAGGATCGTACCGTGGTTTGGTATTAAATTCGGTTTTACGCCATAAGGTGCGCCATTTATCTTCCTGGGTGGCATTCAATACCGGTTTATTATAATAATAACCGCCTACGCCATGCAAAAACATCCCTGTTTTAAGGTAAAGCGTTGCCATGTACTCTTCCAGGTGTTCCTGGTTGGCCAGTTTAATAAAATATACGTTGTTTGATTTGGCAATGGCGCGCTCCATGGTGATCATCCCTGTCTCGTCGGGCTCGATGCCCTTGGTACGGATCCGCTCCTGAGTGCTTACATGATATTGTATTGCAGATGCAGCGATGCCTAATTTATTAAATGCCGACATCGCCGTTAAAACTTTAGCCGTTGAACCGGGCTGACTGGCATAGGTAAAACCCAGATCGGTAGTGGTTAACCAGGTAGCCAGTTTATTCTGATCGGCCAGTGGCATAGTCAGCTGGTCCCAGTTGTGCACAGGAGGCAGCGGGTATTGTGCCGATGTAAGCACATCGCCGGTGTTGGATTCCATGATAACTACCGAAACCCGGTTATCATACAGCGAAGTATCGGAAGCGATAGATTGCTGTATACTGGTTTGCAGATCGGCATCCATCGTAAGCTTTACATCGCGGTTTTTGTTTTTGAAAGCTTCTACTTCGGGGCCGTTGATATCACTTACAAGGAGATTGGCTAAAGCGCTGTAGTCTTTTTTAGCTACGGTCATTTCTTTCATTCCGCGGGGCAGGAACCGGTCTTCCTGGTAACGTGATGCCTTCACATTATAATTGGTGATAGGCATATGAAACCCGCGAAGTTCGGCGGCATGCTCATACTCGGCAAAATAACCGTTGGTGCTGCCATTAAATACCCCGGTGTTTTGATCGCCCGTCCAAAAAAACGTTTGCTCTTCAAAAGGATAAAACCTGTCCAGGCGCTTGTGCATAGCCGAATCCAGGTCATAATGCAGCATGCCCGAAGCGCTTAATTTGTTCTTTTGTTTTTCGATAAGCTCGGGTTTGCTGGTAGCCAGGATAAGGCCGTTACGGTCATATATAGTACCGGCCTGCAACCTGTTCATTAATATAGCGATACGCGGGTTGTAGCTAAACATCCGCAGACCGCTTTTATCGGCAACCAAAGCAGGCTTTACAACCCATTGCTTATTATCTGTTGTATAGCGCGATACATTCACCACCAATAATACCACCCCGGCAAGCGCGGCTGCCAATGCAGGTACCAGGTTTTTATCTTGCTGTTTGGTGATATAATCCATTTGCACTGCTGTGCCCCTTACTGATGAAACCGACAGCAGGAAGCCCGCAGCCAGCAGATTTATTACCAATGATGAGCCGCCATAACTTTCAAAAGGAAGGGAAACGCCGGATAATGGCAATGCCCCGATAGAGCCGCCCGCAATCAGCAAAAACTGCACAAAGGTACATACCCCGATACCTGCACTTAGATAAAACAGCAGGGGCATCCCCGTTTGCCTGCCTATGATGATGGAGCGGTGCAGGTACAACAAAAACAAGATGAACACCGCGGCCATGCCGGCCCAGCCAAACTCTTCGCCGATTGATGGCAATATCATATCAGTATGTGCTTCGGGGATAGTTTTGGCAAAGCCCTGCCCAACACCTTGTCCGTTTACCCCTCCACTGGCCATGGCCCAAAGTCCGTTAGCTACCTGGTCGCCGCCGTAAACTTCATTATTCCAGGCGTCCTGCCAAATGGCCTTACGCTCAACCAGGCGTTCCACCGGACCGGGGATAATTTTATCGAGCCCCGGAATTTTATCGATGGTTAAAAAAGCAGTGATCACTACGAGCGCCATAATGGCCGATTCACTCAACCTCCTCCGCCTGAAAAATACTACGCTCCCAAGCGAAAAAAATGTGATGCCCGCGCTAAGCCATATATTATCAAAAAACCAGGTAGTGAGCACAAATAGCACCACAAAGCCCGCCATATAAAGGAAATCGCCGCGTGAAAAAGAGAACAGGATGATGAACGTAAAACAGATCACCATGGCCGGGCCTAAATCGCCTAAAACCAAAAACAGCAGCAGGGTTATTATTGTGGCGATAAGTGCAAAAGAAAAGAACGACCAGCGCTTGCTCCAGCTGGCGTATTGACTGATGAATTTTTCGTTGGTGGCAAAAAATCCGGCAAGGAAAATAACAATGAGGTATTTTACAATTTCGCTTGGCTGAAAACCCAGCAGGTTAACTTTTACACCGCTACCCTCGGGACCGGTACCAAACAAGATGGTGGAAAACAGGATGCCCATGGCAACAATAGCCCAGGGCCAGCCGTTGGCGGCGCTCCTGCTCCATTTAAAAACAAGCAGCCGGTAAAAGCCCGAGTCGGGGTTAAGGCGGCGAAGGTTAAATAGCTGAATGATGCAGATCCCCGCCATACCGATGCCCAAATAAACAAGCGTATCTTTAGCCAGGAACCTATCGCGCAGGGGGTCTTGCAGGCTTAAAAGCGTAAGGAATGAGATACCGGTAAGCATCATGATCAGGGGTAAAATGATCTGATCGGCATCGGGGTACCGGGCGCTTAGTAACAGGTGTACAATGATAAAACCGGCAAAAAAACTGCCAGCTATGATCCAGTACCACATATTAAACTCCTCCTGGTAGCGCACGATAAAGGCACCCTCTTTTTTCAGGATGTTAAAGTCGCGGGTAGAGAGCAGCTTGATGCTATGGGGTGCCTGGCTAAATTTAAAACTTACATCTTTGTCCAGCTCGTCAACGCCCTGCGAGCGGCCAAACTCAAAGCCGGGCTGCATGGGCAATACCGAAAATGCTTTACCGGTTGGCAATTTGGCAAATACAAAGCGCCCTTGCTCATCGGTACGGGCAAAAGCTGTTAGTGACTGCAGCACCTTCTTTTTCTGATCGTTAAGTACATACAGCTTTTTGTATGATGAGGCATTTTCCGAATAAGAGGTTTTAGCCCCGGTCTCCTCATCGCTGAAAATGCTGTCGCGGGGCAAAATCATGGTGAGCTTTACCAGTACACCGGGTACTGGTTCGCCTTTGTGGGCTATTGTACCTTTAATGCTGTATTCGCCAAGGTTAAGGTCTGTTTGAGCGCCCAAAGCAGGAGGATTTTTCAATTCCTGTTCAAAGCGGATGGAATCATCGCCGGTATAGCCTAAAAGTGTGCGGGAGGTAAGTACGCGTTTCTTGAACGTTTCGCCACCTTTTTCAAAGGCCTCGTCGGCATTTACGTAGTATTTGCGTTTGTTAAGTTCGCCGGTATTATCAACCTGTTCGCCGGTTGTTTTACGCGATGCTATGACCGATTCAATGTAATCAATATCCTTCGGATCATCAAAATAATAACCCTTTTTTAGCAGTGCCTTTACGTTTTGAGCAGTATTGGGCGAGTTAAGGTTTACGATGGTCCCGTCCTTCAGGCGCTTATCAACATCAGTGAACTTAAGTTGCAATACGCCGAAAAGCTTCACAAATAAAACGGCCAGCAATATGCCTGTAAGCAACAGGAACAGCCGTTCCATTCTCCTGCCGGGTACTTTGGGATTTTCCTGGGCCATTTATCAGTGGGTAGCTTTAGTTGGAACAGAATCAGTTTTGAACATGCTGCCAAACAACCTGCCCGAGATGTATTTTTTATTAGGGAACATGTACAATGCCTGGACCGGCGTTAAGCAGTTATTAAACTGCACATTTTTTAGCACCAGGGCATCGTTATGTGTTACGATAGCCGTACCAAAGCCGTCAAAAGCAACGCTATCCAATACTACATATTTACAATTAGCAGCCAGCGCGATAGCCGGGCCCGAATAGGTAGAATCTTTTTTAAATACGACGGCACCCTTTGTTTTAATATACAGGCTATCCTTATTGATATGCAGCGTATCGCTCAGCACAATAGGCTGCTGAAAATCAGCTGCCGAAAGTAACAGCGTATGGCCTTTTAATTTGTTAATAGTATCCTGAAGCTTGAGCTCCACCGCATTTTTAATATGCTGAGCTATCAATGTATCTGTTTTTTTAGGAACAGCAGCCTGATCTGCATTCTTTTTAAATTGCCAGATAAATCCACCCAAAAAAATAAAACAAAGCAGGGTAAGTACAGCTACTGTGCCGCCATTGCCTTTGGTTTTCACCACAGGATTAGGTTCTTCCTGCCTTTTTGCCGGGGCGGGCGTAATCGCTTCCGGCTGTTCGGCAGCTTTTACAGCAGCCACCACTGGTTTCGTGGCGCTGTGTTGCTTGCGCTCCTTATCGTTATGTACCAGTACAACGGTCACATTATCTTTTCCACCGCGGTTATTGGCTGCATCAATCAGTTTTTTACCTTTTTCGGGAAGGTTATCGCTGCTGGTAAGGATATTGGTGATCTTGCTTTTATCAACCAGGTCGGTTAAGCCGTCGCTGCAAATGAGCAGGATATCGCCCGGCAAAAAGGGCGAGTTACCAGTCTCCACAAAATCGGGGTCCTGGCCTATCTGCCCGGCAAAGCCAAGTGCTTTATTAATTTCATTGCGTTTGGGATGGTCCATGGCCGCTTCCTCGGTCAGCCGGCCCGAATCTTCCAGGAAGCCTACAAAAGAGTGATCTTTCGAGATCTTGATCAGCGAATAATCGCGCAGCAGGTACAGGCGGGTGTCCCCAACGTGGGCGTAATAAAATTTATTGTTGATCATATCAACCACGGCCAGGGTTAGCACACAGGCCATGTTTTCAAGATCTTTGTTCTGTACTTTTTCGTCGTAGATCCGTTGATTGGCAATGGTAAACGTATTTACCAATAGCGGTACAATATCGCCGGCTATATATTGCAATTGCTCCAGGATGGTGGCGCGGGCAATTTCGGCAGCTATTTCGCCGCCGGCATAACCGCCAACCCCATCAACCACACAGGCAATGATAAAATTACCATCACCAGATTTTTCGGCAATAAAAACGTCCTCGTTGTTTTGCCTTTGCCTACCGGTATCTGTTATCCCGAAAAAATTATTTGCCATGGTTTTAACTGGATTTTTTTATGTCGATAAAATGAGCTACCAATAACAGCACACATATTGCCAGCAGCCCTATTGATAATACCTGTGACATTTATGGTTCGGGTTTAAATATGTTAATACCTACTATGCCATTGAGCAGGATCCTGGAGTTGAACGGCAGCTCAACCCATTGCGGCGAGTTCACGTCGCTCCCGGCTACTTCCAGTTCGTTGATCAGGGTGCGCTCGCCAAAAGATGCCATGTAAAACTTACCATCGGCTTTATTTAACCGGATGCGCAGGTGCGGGGTGTTCACCCATTCAGACGGTACCTTAAACACGGCCTGTTCCTCCCTTTCCTCATCACTGCCCGATACAACAATATCATCATCCTTGATCAGGTACTCCACCTTGCGGCCAACAAACTGCTTATCGGGCATAATGGTTTCCAGCCGGGCCAGTACTTTTGTACCGGGTTTTGCTACGTCCTTTTCGTTATAATGTAGATCATTGGCGTAAGGCAATTCATAATAACCTTCGCTGTAATAAGTAAAGCCCTTTAAAACCTCGTTACTGATATCCAGCGTTTGGGCAACACCCGTTTGGCGTGGAATGAAAGTAACCCGGAGGTTCTCTTCTTTTTTAGCGCTTGTGCCGGGCAGCAGTTTGCCTATAAAACCCTTATCGCCGCGTTTATAATCCGGGTGCGATACCAGCCTGAATACCCATTTTGAGCTTGAAGGCTCCACCTTTTTGCCTACTTCCTGGTGTTCGCGCAGCAGCTCATAGAATTTTTTAACAGATTCGTTAACGATAATGCCGAACAAGCCAGAGCGGTTATTTACAAAATCCTGGTAATCTTCCTCGTTAAAGCTGATGATAAATTCGTGGTAAAAAACTATCCTGTCGGCAAAAGAAAGCTGCTTGATCGATTCCTTGAATTTTTCGATGATGTATAAATACACGTCATCGGGCGTTAGCGCTTTTATTTTTACAGCCTCTTCGTTTACTGGTTTCCCGTTTGGTAAAAACCAGTCCTGAAGGCCTATCCGTTTCCAAAATGTTGATTTAGGTTCCATTCTGTATATGCTAAATCATTAAAAGTTTAAATTAGAGGTATCCGCTTTTTTCACGCTATCGCGATAAAACTGCGTATCTTCCTTTTGTTGTTTTGCCCGTTGTATGTTACGCAATATCGAATCGGCGGTTGAATCAACTTCAGGCGGAATATTGCTCTCATCTTTGTAATCACTGGCCTTAGGCTGCTGTACAGAGTCTTTTTTTTGGGGTAGGATAATTTTATTACTTGCGGCCGAGTCGGTTGCTTTTTTTGAAGGCTTAAACAGCCTGCTAACCACCCCATTATAAATACGCCCGCCAAACTTATCCATCACCACTGCAGAGAAAACGGTGAAACCGCAAAGCAATATCATGAACAAAACAAAAATTGGTTTTGACATGCGCACCGCTTTATTGTCCACAGGTTCGCTGTTAACTACCTGTGCCGGTTGCTTGTTCTCGTTTTCCTGGTAATATAGCACCAGCCCTTGCAGGCGTTCATTTTCCTTCAATAAAACTTCGGTGTTCCACGATTCATCGGGGTGCGTTGGGCTGATAGCGCCGATACTGCCCTGCATCAAAGCTTCCTGCAGTTCAATACCGTTGGCATACCGGTTATTGATGTCTTTTTGCAGGCATTTAGCTACAATCTGTAATAACCAGGCCGGAACCTGCATCTGCATTTCCTTTTTCTCGTCAGACCAGCTTTCGGGCAGGTTTTTGCGGCGCAGCTCCATTACATCAGGTATCTCCGACTCCATATGGGCCAGCATCACGGCGTTGCGTGCTGTTTCGCCATTATCTTTTAGCGGGAAAGGCACCTGCCCGCCAATCAATTCATACAGGATGATGCCGTAGCTGTACACATCTGTTTGGAAATACATCAGGCCTTCATTTTGCTCGGGTGCCATAAATTCAATAGCGCCCGCATGACGGATACTGGTACGGCGCTGATCATCAGACATGGCCGAAAGACCAAAGTCAAGCAGCACGTAGTTTCCGGTATGTACGTTGAACTTTACATTGTTGCTTTTGATGTCGCCATGCTTTACCGAAACTTTGTGGCAGTGTGATAACGCGTTTGCCAGCTGATCGGCCAGTTTGATGATCTCTTTAATGCTGAAGATAGCCTCATGGGGTGGTTTCAGCAGGTCTTCCAGATCGGGGCCATCAATATATTCCATTTCGATAAACGGGAAGGAACCACTTTCGGTAATGCCCGAATTAAGGATCTTAACCACATTTGGGTTAGGCTCTTCGTTTACCTTTTTTAGTTTTTCGACCTCGTTCTGGAAATTGCGAAAATTTTTATCGTCGGTGCTTTCGGTGTGAATGGGAGTGGGCAGGAGCTTTACCGCTGTGATAATAGGCCCATAACGGCGACCTTTATAAACAGAGCCCTGACCGCCCGTTCGTAAAGCCCCCATGTTTTCCAAACCTTCGGTAATAGTAAATACTTTGCTCATTGAGTTATACTTGGGGAATGAGTATTCGTGACAAATATTAAAAACTTTTTACTCAACATAACGCAGGCATTAGTGTTTGGTATAAAAATATAAAAAAAAGTTCGGCAAATTTGAACCATGATTTGCCTGATTAAAGGATTATGCGATGCAAATAGTTATCTGAACCCTGATTTATTTGATTAAAGGGTTAAATTATGCAACTGGTCATCAGGAAATCCTTTAATCAAGCGAATCAAGGTTCATTATTGTATCACTATCTCATCCACCATTAACCATGCCTTTGCCCCGGCAATATACTCACCCGGCGGAATAATCTCTTTGTTGGTTGCTTTTACCCTGATATATCTTGCCTGCTGTGTTTTGATGTTTGCCCTTACAGCGTTGATGCCGTTATCCGGGAAATCAGTCTGGCGGTAAACTTCGGTATAATTGCTGCCATCTGCCGATACCTCAAAGGTTAGCAACGTTGGTTCCCACATTTTTTGCCAGTGGTATTTCAAGATATTGATCCCTAATTTGGATACATTTTGCATCGATCCCAGGTCAACTACCGCTTCAAGGTCATCTCCGGCAAAGCCATACCATTGCCCATCATTATAAAGTTTGCTGCCGAAGATGCCGTTCACTAAACTAAAGGTATTGCCCGGATTAAACCCTCCCTGCGGCTGATTTTTAAGCGCCACAGTTTTGCCAATGGCTTTATGAATGCTAAATGATTTTTCATAGGTTCGGCCCTGCTGCCTGCCATTATTAAAAACAGCTGCTTTAATAATGCCTGATGATGCTATTGTAATTGCACTTATGTAACCTTTACTGTTTAAGCCCGGCTCGGTACCATCTGTTGTATAAAATATTTTGGCGCCGGGTAATGTTGTTTGGAGATTTAACGCTACCTGATGATTAGCTGTTTCGATTACAGAATCGGTGATCTCGTCAAATACCTTAGCAGCATTTATATCCAGATTGCTTAAAGGTTGATGATACCTCAATCGTTTTAAAAAATCATCATAGTTTTTGCTTTGCTTAGGGCTCCATGCTACCTCAGCCAAAGCCAGCATTCGCGGGAACAATTGCCGCTCGGCCTGTGCGGGGCTGGTCATGTATTCGCTCCAGGCATTGGCTTGTACGCCTTTAATGTATTTTGCCTCTTCACCGCTCAGGTCGCCGGTTATTGGTTCATAATTATAGACCTTGCTTAGTGGTGTATAACCTCCGCCTGCTAATGGCTCTGCGGGGTAAAGCGATTGGTAATAGTCAAGGTATACATATTTTTCGGGCGTCATGATGGCATCGTGATGCTGTTTGGCAGCGGCTATGCCGCCCTCTTCGCCAGTCCAGCTCATTACGGTTGCTCCGGAGGTAAGCCCGCCTTCCAGGATCTCGTCCCAGCCTATGATCTGCCGGCCTTTACTGTTCAGGTATTTTTCCATGCGGCCGATGAAATAACTTTGCAGTTCCTTCTCATCTTTCAGGTGTTCGTCCTTAATGCGCTGCTGGCATTTAGGGCAGACCTTCCATTTGGTTTTAGGGCACTCATCACCACCGATGTGAATATATTTTGAAGGGAACAACGGCAGTACCTCATCCATCACATTTTGTAAAAAGGCAAACGTTTCGTCATTGCCGGCGCAATACACATCATCAAAAATGCCCCAAAATGTTGCGGTTTTATACGGCCCGTCTGTACAGCCCAATTGCGGGTAAGCAGCCAGCGCCGCCAACGCATGGCCCGGCATTTCAATTTCCGGTATTACGGTAATGTGCCTTTGGGTGGCATACTTTACAATTTCTTTAACCTCATCCTGGGTATAATAGCCGCCATAGCGTACGCCATCAAACTTATGCGGACTATCCTTTTTATGACCGATAATAGTTTCATCGCGGTAAGCCGAAATGCTTTGCAGTAAAGGATATTTTTTTATTTCAATGCGCCATCCCTGATCATCAGTAAGGTGCCAGTGGAAGGTATTGATCTTGTACAGCGCCAGCAGGTCTATCCATTTTTTGATGGCTTCAGGCTTGAAAAAATGACGGCTTACATCAAGGTGCATGCCCCGGTAAGCAAAACGGGGGTAATCGGTAATAGTGTAACCTTTAACTGTTATTTTATCTTTACCTATATCCAACAATTGAATAAGCGATTGCAAGCCGTAAAAAACACCGGCCTCATCATGCCCGGTGATGGTTATTTGATGGGGTTTAACCACTAAAGTATACCCTTCGGGTTGGCTAATGCTTTTTGGATCGAGCTGAAGCCATAAATTTGACGCAGCCATCTTGTGATTTACAAAAGGTTCGGTTTCGTGGATGTCTCTCGCCAAATTTATGTAATGCCTAAAAAAGGTGACGTTACTTGCTTTGATACTTGGGCCTAAACCAATGACAAATTCCCGGGGAAAGGCATAGGTTATATCGTTACTTTTTATTTTAACCGGCTGAGGTATCACACCCTGTTTATAGATCTGAGCTTTACCCGGCAAGGCAAAGGCAACACACAAAATAAAAACAATAATTTTTATGGGTCTGGAGAAGAATAGGTTATAACTGCTCATCAAAGTAAATGTAAAGCCGAATATACTTTTTTTGCGTAAAGGAGGGTAATGAAATCGTTTAACATCAAAAAATAGCAACCCCATTTTTCTTATCCTACATCAAGTGTCGCCGGCGATTTTGACCGTAATTTTGAATCATAATAACACAGCAAGTATTAAAATATTTAAAACAAGGAAAACAATGGAAAACACTATAAACGGCATTCACCACATCACAGCAATTGCAGGTAATGCCAAAAAAAACTATGATTTTTATACCCGTGTATTGGGCTTAAGGTTGGTTAAAAAAACAGTAAACTTTGATGACCCCGGTACATATCACTTATATTATGGCGATGGAAACGGTACTCCCGGTTCTATCCTTACTTTCTTCCCATGGGAAGGAATTGCAACTGGTCGCCGTGGTGCAAGGCAGGTAACTGAAATTGGTTATTCAGTACCTGAAGGTAGTTTGGATTTCTGGTTGAAAAGGTTTGAGGATAACAATGTGATCTACAACAAACCGGCCGAAAAATTTGGTGAGCAGTATCTTACATTCCTTGATCCTGATGGTTTGAAATTTGAGCTTATCGTTCCTAAAAAAGCCGATAACCGCACACCATGGGAAACTGCCGAAGTAACCGCTGCCAATGCAACCAAAGGTTTTCACAGCATTACCATTACATCAAATAAAATTGAGGCTACTGCCAAAATATTAACCGGTGTATTAGGCTATCGCTTACTGGAACAGCATGTTAACCGCTACAGGTTTATTACCGATGCTGTCGACAATGCAGCTATAGTTGATTTGGTGGAAGTTCCGGGAGAAGTTGCAGGTCATGTAGCAGGTGGTTCTGTTCACCACGTAGCATTCCGTGTACCAAACGAAAAAGTATTGATGGAATACCGTGAAAAGATAGCCAACCTTGGCTTGCATATAACCGACAAAATAGACAGAAACTATTTCTACTCATTATACTTCCGCGAACCAGGTGGTGTTTTGTTTGAGATAGCAACCGACAACCCAGGCTTCGCGGTTGATGAACCAGCTGAATTATTGGGCACAGGTTTAAAATTACCTGCACAGTATGAAAACCTGCGCGGCGAGTTGGAAAAAACATTACCATCATTAGTTTAATCAAACAGATGTACAGGCACACAAAACAGGTTGTTTCGGCGGGAGTTCCCGCCGAACAGGCCAAAAAAGCCATCATTATGCTGCATGGCCGCGGCGCATCGGCAAGCAGCATGATCTCACTTAAAGATCATCTTGAATTAGATGGGTACGCTATCTATGCACCAGAGGCCAATCAACATAGCTGGTATCCCTACAGTTTTATGGCCCCGGTGCAAAATAACCAACCGGCACTTGATTCGGCACTTGAAGTGATTGACGAACTGGTTGAGGACCTCAGGCAAAAAGGAATAGCAAAGGAAAATATCTATTTCCTTGGTTTTTCGCAGGGGGCATGTTTAACGCTTGAATATACCGGCCGAAATGCCGGCAGGTACGGGGGGATTATCGCTTTCACCGGCGGATTGATAGGAGAGGAATTGGTTAAGGAAAACTATAAAGGCGATTTTAACAATACCCCGGTACTGATCACCACCGGCGACCCCGACCCGCATGTACCGGTTAGCAGGGTTAATGACAGTGTTGAAATATTAAAAGAATTAAATGCGGATTTAACCCTCAAAATATATAAAGGCCGTCAACATACTATTTCTCATGAAGAAATTGTGTTGGCAAACGAGATACTGAAGAATTGATTGTTTTCAAAGTTGAGTGTTTAAGAGTGGAGAGCTGCCCGGAGGGGCGGCTCTCTTTTTTTTGCCGGATAGCATTGACCAACCTGTATAATAAATAAGTTATGCCTATGCTTTTGATAACCTTTGGGTTATTTTATATTAATAACCGGTAGTTTGAAATGATGGTTAAGTGATTCATAATTAGCGTATAAGCTTATTTTTACTTTTTAAATATATTAAATTAATATTTAAGTAATTTTAGCCTTTGTTTCCCGGACCAACTTAATTAGTAAACTATGCCCGACAAAATTGTGATGAGCGATATGCAGCTCATTAGCCTGTTAAAGGCTGATGATGAAGCGGCGCTTACCATGATTTACAGGAGATATTGGGCTTCACTTTTTAAAGCGGCTTATAATATCTTAAAAGACAGACAGGCATGCGAAGATATTATCCAGGAACTGTTTATTAAGCTTTGGGATTGCCGGGCCGAAGTGGAGATCAATATATCGCTTAAAGCTTATCTGTATGCATCGGTACGTTACGGAGTTTACAGGCAAATCCGCACAGGTACCCCTGTAAGAAGCGAGATTTTTGACGATCTGATTGAGCGCCTGCATACCCCAGCTACCCACAACACCATTGAGCACAAAGAACTGCTACTGCAAATAAACCAGGTGATTGATACTCTGCCCGAAAAATGCCGGGAAGTTTACAAACTGAGCCGCGAAGAATGCCTTAGTCATAAGGAAATAGCCCTGCAGCTAAATATATCCACTAAAACCGTCGAAAATCATTTAACCAAAGCGCTTCGCCAGTTGCGCGGCTCGTTAGGCTCCGCTTTTATCCTGGAAGCGTTGATGTTTTTTTTAGATAAATAGCATCAAATGAAATCTTAGCTATTTAAAAATGTAAGATATTTATTGCCTTTGGTTTTAACCAACGGTGAAATAATTCGAAAAATCTGGCTTTAGCCCAATTATGCAGGCGGGTTTAGGCTAAAGCCCTCTTTATCGCTATTTAATATTCCGTTGGTTAGAACCAACGGCAATGAAAATTCTATTGAATGATTAGATATTCTGATTGTTTTTAAACAGCTTTTTGCTGGATTTTTTTGGGGGAATAATTGATTTTTCGGCTAACATTCGTTTGTTAAAGCTTATTCATAAAATATTTTAATTTTTTTTCATTTCGACGTAGGGGATACCCCCGTTTTTTTACTCTCCTTATCAAAACCACATTTGTGCAAAAGGAAGAATTTTTACAACTGATAGATAAATACCTGGCCGGGCAGGCAACTGCTGCGGACAAGGAACAGTTGTTGAATTTTTTTGAAAGCTTTCAGGGTGATACCGACGAATGGGATGAAAAAATAATTGGTGTAAAACAGGAACTGGAAGATCGCATGTTAAGCAACATCAGGCAGGCGATAGCCGAACCGGTGGCTAACAAGGGCCCAAAAGTTATAAGGTTGCATTTTTTCAGAAATGTTGCCGCTGCTGTTATCCTGTTGGCCGTGTCGGGCATTGCTGTTTATCATTGGTGTATTAAACATGAACAGCAAAAACTGGTGGCTCAAAACAAAGCAGTTGTAAAACATGACGTTGATCCGGGCGATAACCGGGCTGTTTTAACCCTTGCCAATGGCTCCAAACTGATACTGGACTCGGCTAAGATCGGCTTGCTGAATCAATCGGGTAACACCAGTATTAATAAAACGCAGGATGGGCAGGTGGTTTACACCGCAGATAAGGACCAACAGCAAAATGGCCCGGTTGCCTATAACACCATTAGCACCCCCAGGGGTGGCCAGTATCGGGTAGTGCTTCCTGATGGTTCAAAAGTTTGGCTTAACTCTGCCTCTTCACTGAAATTCCCTACGGCATTTACAGGTACCGAACGTGATGTTGAACTCACCGGTGAAGGATATTTTGAGGTGGCCAAAAATAAGGCGAAGCCTTTTAATGTAAAGGTTAAAGATATTAACGTGGCCGTATTGGGCACACATTTCAATATCATGGCTTACAACGATGAGTCCGCTGTTAAAACCACTCTTCTTGAAGGATCGGTGAAATTAACACAAGGTAATACGAGCAATTTACTAAAGCCCGGTCAGCAGGGCATTATAAATGATGAAAACATTAAAATTATTGATGTTGATACCGACGAGGCGGTGGCCTGGAAAAATGGCTTCTTTGACTTTGAACGGGCAAACATACAAGATATTATGAAGCAGCTTTCGAGGTGGTATGGTACCGAAGTAATATACGAAGGTAAAATACCTGATGATGAGTTTGTAGGTAAGATCAGCAGGGATGTAAAACTATCACAGGTATTGCACATCCTTGAATTAAGCCACGTGCGTTTTAGGATTGAGAACAAAAAAATAATTGTTACGCCTTAAATACCGGCAGCTGATTTTTAACTGCTAAACCCAAACTATGAAGAAACACTGACGATATAATCTCAAAATATTCCAACCTAAGCTCCCCTTATCTAAATCAAAGAAAAGCCGGAAGCGCTGCAACGCTTCCGGCATAATGAATTGGATCAAGCTTTCCTGAGTTTTCAATAACAGATTTTTTTAACCCAAACATCACGAAGTTATGCATTTAAACTTTACTGGTAAAGTATTTAGTGCCTTTGGTACACATTCAAAACTGTTTTTGACGATGAGATTAACCGTCTTATTACTAACTCTCGGCTGCCTGCAGCTAAGTGCTAAAAGTTTTTCACAATCCATAACCCTGAATGCGAGGGGGATAGCACTAGATAAAGCTTTTAAAGCAATTGAAAAGCAAAGCGGCTATTATTTCTTTTACAGGTATAAAGATATTTCAAAAACCAAACCTGTTAATCTTTCACTAACTAATGCTTCATTACAGGAAGCGCTGCAGCAATGCTTTAAGGATGAGCCTTTAACGTATGTGATTGATGATAAAAATATTATTGTAAATAAAAAGAAAACGCCCGATGTAAGCACTGCCCAGGTACCCATAACCATAAGCGGTATTGTGGTAGATGATAAAAATCAGCCGTTACCGGGTGTTAATGTTAAAGTAAAAGGTACCAATGTTGGTGCCATAACCGGGGTGGACGGTAAGTATACCCTAAATGCCGAAGATAACGCAGTTTTGGTATTTACATTTATCGGTTTTCAAACCAAAGAAGAACCGGTTAATAAAAGAACAACTATCAACGTTGTTTTAAGTGAAGATAACAAGGAATTAAAGGAGGTAGTTGTTGTAGGCTACGGCAACCAGGAGCGTAAGGATGTAACGGGCGCTGTAGGTTCGGTAAAAATGGGCAACATCAAAGAGATCAAAACGGCGAGTCTTGATTTGAAACTGGCCGGCCAGCTTGCGGGCGTAACCGTAAACCAGGTAACCGGTACTCCGGGTGGTGGTGTTTCTGTAAATATACGCGGCGCCGGTTCAGTAGGTGCCGGTGATGATCCTTTATATGTAATTGATGGATTCCCCATTTCTCCGGGGTTTGATCAATATCAAAATCCTTTAAGTACCATCAATCCCGACGATATTGAAAATATCAGTGTATTGAAAGATGCTGCTTCTACAGCGATTTACGGTTCGCGCGGGTCAAACGGTGTCATTTTGGTCACTACCAGGAGGGCGAAAAAAGGCGAGTCGTCAGTAACGGTAAATACTTCAACAGGTGTTCAGCATATTTTGTCGCGAAGCAAGCTTAAAATGATGACAGCCGAGCAATTTGCACAGTGGCGTAAGGAGGCTATACAGGATGCTAATGCTGTTAACGGAACAAGTAACCCGATTCCCGTTGAGTATCAAAATCCGGCAGCTTTAGGCAAGGGAACGGATTGGTTTGACGCAGTAACCAGGGTGGCGCCGATACAGAATTATGATGTAACGGTATCTAACGGTACTGAAAAAGCACGCTCCTTGTTTTCGATGGGCTATTTCGACCAACGTGGAACGGTACTCAATACCGGGTTTCAGCGCTATTCTTTAAAAGGCACAATGGATGCTGATGTGGCAAAAAATGTTATTGTTGGCTTAAGTATAGCGCCCACGTACAGTTTACGTAACCAGCAGCAAACAGATGGGCATTTTCTGTCGGCAGCATTAAGCCAGGCTTACCTTGAAAGCCCGCTTACCCCCGTAAAACAACCCGATGGCTCATATACCAATGTTATAGGATCACCCGGTACATTCCAGAACGTGAACCCGGTAAGCGCGCTGGTTAATACCACAAACATGTATAAGCAATTCCGTACGCTGGCCAATGCTTATGTGGAGTGGAAAGTAGTTGACGGGCTTACCCTACGGTCGACCTTTGGTGTTGACTATCAAAATAGTAACGGTGATTATTTCCGGCCGTCGTTTTTAGGAGGCTTTAATGCACCTAACCGCGATGGTAAACAAGTAAAAGCTGTTGGTTCATTTAACTCATCAAACACATTTAACTGGCTTAATGAAAATTCAGCTACCTATAAAAAAACTTGGGGCAATCATACATTGACTGTTTTAGGCGATTATTCGATCCAGCAGGAAACCAATCGTTACCGCTTAACATATGGTACAGATTTTCCTGATGATGCGATCCAATCCTTAAGCTCTGCAACAACTATAACCGCAAACACTATTAATGAAGAATGGAGATTGCTATCCGTAATAGGGAGGGTTAACTACGCTTATAAAGATAAATACCTGCTGAGTGCCTCTATTAGGCGCGATGGTTCATCAAGATTTGCCCCCGGGCACAGATGGGGTACGTTTCCATCGGTTTCGGGCGGATGGCGTATTTCAGATGAATCGTTCTTTCCTAAGACATCTTTTATTGACCAGGTTAAGTTTTCGGGCAGTTACGGCCATGCCGGTAATAACAACGTAGCCAGTTACATGTGGGTATCGCAGGTTGATGATACCAATTATACATTTGGCGGCGCACTTGCGCCGGGTAAGTCTTTAACAGATCTTGGCAACCAGGAACTTGGCTGGGAAACCACTAAACAGTTTGATTTGGGGGTTGATATTTCATTGTTAAAGGGCCGTGTTTATTTAATCGCCGAGTATTATAACCGTTATACCGAAAGGATGCTTCAATATATTCCTGTACCGATAGTTTCAGGCTACAGCGGTGCCTTAACAAACGTGGGCAATGTGCGTAACCGGGGCTGGGAATTTACCCTTACAACCAAAAATATAGTTGGCAAAGGGTTTAACTGGAGTACCGATATGAACATTTCGTTCAACCGTAATAAAGTAATTAGCCTGGGCCCTACACCCTACATATATGATGCACCAATTAACGATAACCCTACCAGCATAACGCAGGTGGGGTTACCATTGGGGCAATTTTATGGTTATATTTTTGAAGGAATATTCCAAAACCAGGCCGAACTTGACAAATACCCGCATTTTGACGGTGAACAGGTTGGTAATATCAGGTATAAGGACGTTAATAATGATGGTATCATTGACGGGCATGATCAGGTGCCTATTGGTAATCCATGGCCAAAGTTTACTTTTGGTTTCAACAACCACCTATCGTATAAAGGCTTTGACATGAATATCATTTCGGCAGGATCTGTTGGTGGGCACGTATTTGATATGTATAAGCAGTTTACTACCAACCTTGATGGGGTATTTAATGTTGAGCAATCGGTTATACAACGCTGGCGTTCGCCTCAGCAACCGGGGGCTGGCATATTGCCAACAACGGTATCTAACACTAACCTTGCACGTGATTATTACCCTTCATATTGGGTTGAAAGTAACTCATACCTGATGGTTAAAAATATTGACCTTGGATATAATTTCAAAACCAAATTCAGCAAGAATTTCAGGGTTTATTTTAGTGCTCAAAATGCTATCCTGATTACAGGCTACAGAGGCGGAAGCCCCGAAGTTGGGATTGAGGGACAGGATGGCAACCGCTCTTTATCGCCCAATGTAAACTTTACAGGTTATCCGGTCTCGGCTGTTTACACATTGGGATGTAACGTAACATTTTAAAGTATAAAAGCTTTTAACGGATCAATTGATAAGTTCAAACTTTAACAACTGAAAAGCATGAAAAAATACATATACCTTTTAGTTTTTCTTTGTGTTGCGATGTTAAGCAACTGTAAAAAAGATTATCTGAGTCTTCAACCCACCGATACTCAAAATGGTATTAACTTTTTTAAAACCAAATCTCAGTTCATTCAGGCCACTAATGGTGCATATGCCCCGCTTCAGGGCTTATATAATGGTTCATTTTGGGCCATGGCCGAAATGCGTTCTGATAATACCTCATACGAGTATGATCCTTATGATCGTTCGGGTACAGGTAACGAAGAAATAGATGAATTCCGGGAGCTAAATAACAATGGCATTGTAGAATCGTTTTTTAGTGCAAGTTATAAAGATATTGGCCGGTGTAATGTTATTCTTGAGCGTTTGCCCGCTGCTAAACTTGATGTTGGAGTTGCAGACACTATCGCCGGACAGGCATCATTTTTAAGGGCGTTTAACTATTTTAATATTGTGCGTATGTTTGGCGATGCCCCTTTGGTACTCACAGAAGCGCAATCTGTGGCTGATGCTTATAAAGTTGCCACTAAAAGCCCGGCCGCTAAAATTTACACCCAGATAATAGCCGATGCGCAAACTGCCATTGCCAAGTTACCGGTAAGGTATACAGCTACCGGCGATAAAGGGCGTGTAACCAAAGGTACCGCCGAGACCATGCTGGCCGAAGTTTATATGACCCAAAAGAAATTTGATTTGGCCATACCGCTGTTACGCGCAATTATCGCGTCGGGTGTTTATAGCTTGAATGCCGATTATGCCGATAATTTTAATATCCATAAAGAAAATGGCCCCGAGTCAATTTTTGAGATCCAATACATAGAAGGCCCGAATGGTTTGGGCAGCGATTTCGTTGATACTTTTATTCCCTGGGATTATTACGATACTGATATTACCGGTTACGAAATAGCTAACGGCGCACAAAATGGCTGGAATATCCCAACACAGGACCTGGTAAATGCCTACGAGGGAGGAGATAAAAGAAGGGATGCTTCATTGACTGATTTTACATCAGACGAATATGGCATCGATTTGCCATTTATTAAAAAGTATCAAAGTATTGGGGCTGTTAAAGGTATTACCGGCAACAACTTCCCGGTTTATCGTTATGCAGATGTTTACCTGATGCTAGCCGAGTGTTTAAACGAACAAGGCTTTGCAGCAGGTGGCGATGCTTTCAAATACCTGAACCTGGTTAGGCAGCGCGCGGGTCTTGAACCTAAATCAATGGGCAATGCTAATCCCGATTTAAATGTTACCAGTCAGGATGGGTTTCGCGCGGCGATAGCTCACGAACGCCAGGTTGAACTTGCCTTTGAAAATCACCGCTGGTTTGATCTTTTGCGTACAGGTAAAGCGACAGAGGTAATGAAAGCGCATGCTACCCGCGAACGGGCTTACAAAAACAGTTCATGGCAAATTAACTCGGCGGCTTACAGCAATATCCGTTTGCTTTTCCAATATCCGGTTGAAGAGGCTAACCTCGAACATTAATAATGTTACATAGCCAGGGTGAAACTTTTACCCGGCTATATTACGTTTATAGGTGTATATTGCGATGAACGCACATTTTGTGGGCAGGCTCGATGAAAAATTTCAGGTGCATATCAAAACAATATTGCTATTAAAGTTTATTTAATAGCATGAACTATTAAAACCCCAAAAAAGGTATGTGTAAAAAGGTATGCACACGCGTTATTATATTGTTTTTTTCTTTTCTGCCATTAATTGTACAAGCACAAAAAGTGCCGCCTGTTCCTCCGCCGTTCCGGGTTGATAACCTGGTTTGTGAATACAAAATAAACCCCATCTCTGTCGACGAAGCCGCTCCCCGTCTTGGCTGGAAACTAATAACCCGGGATCGCAACATTCAGCAAATTGCCTATGAAATAAGGGTAGGCAGTAATGCCGTATCCTTACTGAAAGGTAAAGACCTGCTTTGGACCTCGGGAAAAGTTAACTCCAACGAATCGCTGCATGTTTACTATGGCGGCCCCGCGCTCGCTTCACGTCAGAAAGTTTACTGGCAGGTACGCGTCTGGAACAACAGGCAGCAGGTTACCCCATGGAGCATGGTTAACTCATGGAAAATGGGCCTGCTTAAACCCGCCGACTGGAGTGCCAAATGGATAGAAAATAATTACCTGTCGGACACTACCGGTGGCCCATGCCCCATGTTCAGGAAAACATTTAAGCTTGATCATAAGGTACGTGCGGCGCATTTATACATTACTGCCCACGGTTTATATGAGGCGCAATTTAATGGTAAACGAATTAGCAGCGACTACTTTGCCCCCGGCTGGACGAGTTACAATAAACGGCTGCAGTACCAGGTTTATGATGTAACTGCCGACCTGCTAAAAGGCGATAACGCTGTTGGCGTAACCCTTGGCGATGGCTGGTACCGTGGTTACACCTATAATCGAAAAAAGAATGTGTACGGCACCAAGCTTGGTTTGCTTTTTCAGTTAGAGGTTGTGTACACTAACGGTAAACGGATACTCATTAATTCGGATAAAACCTGGAAGGTTGCTTATGGGCCGATCCGTTCATCATCATTTTTTGATGGCGAAGTTTATGATGCCCGCAAGGAGAAGAAAGGCTGGTCGACCATTGCTTATAAAGATTTAAACTGGGATTCTGTACGCACCATCGATACCGTTAAAGAAAATTTAGTGGCCACATTTGGTCCGCCGGTGCGCAAGCACGAAATGTTTAAGCCGATTAAAGTGTTTACCACTCCTGCGGGCGAGCATGTGGTTGATTTTGGGCAAAACCTGGTTGGCTGGGTGCAGTTTAAATTAAATGCAAAAGCAGGCGATACGGTAAAGCTGTTCCATGCCGAGGTTTTGGATCAGAAAGGGAACTTCTACACAAAAAACCTGCGTACAGCCAAGCAGGAAAACGTATATGTTTTTAAGGGCGATAGCGTTGAAACATTCGAACCTCATTTTACCTTCCAGGGGTTCAGGTACCTGAAGGTTGAAGGATATGAAGGCCAGTTGGATTCTACCAATGTGGCTGCCTTTGCCTTGTACTCGGATATGGTGCAAACGGGTATGTTCTCTACCTCTAATCCACTCATTAACCAGTTGCAGCATAATATTCAATGGGGGCAAAAGGGCAATTTTATTGATGTACCTACCGACTGCCCTCAGCGGGACGAGCGTATGGGCTGGACGGGCGATGCCCAGGCTTTTTCCCGCACCGCTACCTTCAATATGGATGTGGCCGGATTTTTTACCAAATGGCTAAAAGATCTTTCGGCCGACCAGCATAAAAACGGCGCGGTACCCTATGTGATCCCTAACATGCTGGATAGCGCTTCGGCAGCAGCCTCAGGATGGAGCGATGTGGCAACTATTGTCCCCTGGAATATTTACCTGGCTTACGGCGACAAAAAGGTATTGGAAAACCAGTACCCAAGCATGACCGCCTGGGTGGGCTACATTACCCGGCATACCCGAAACGGCCTTTGGGACACCGGCAACCACTTTGGCGACTGGCTGTTTTACGCAGGCACCGATTATGAGGATGGCGCCGCCCTTACCGATAAAAACCTGATAGCGCAGGCATTTTATGCTTATTCAACTCAACTGGTTATCAATGCCGCCACTATATTGGGTAAGGAAGATGATGTTAAAAAATATACCGCGCTGTTAGCTGATATCAAAAAGGCTTTCCAGGCAGAATATGTTACACCTAACGGACGTATGATCTCGGGTACGCAAACATCCTATGTACTGGCCCTTAACTTCGACCTGCTGCCCGAAAACCTGCGCGAATCTGCCGCCAAAAGGCTGGTAAACAATATTGAAGATTATGATGAACACATTACAACAGGCTTTTTAGGCACCCCCTATATCTGCCATGTGCTAAGTCGTTTCGGTCATACCGATATTGCCTATGACCTGTTGATGAAAGAGTCATACCCTTCATGGCTTTATCCCGTAAAAAACGGGGCAACTACCATATGGGAGCGCTGGGATGGCATAAAACCCAATGGTACTTTTGAAGATCCGGAAATGAACTCCTTTAACCATTATGCTTACGGCGCAATTGGCGATTGGATGTACCGTGTTATAGCAGGGATCAACACTGATGAGGGTAGCCCTGGCTTTCATAAAATAAATATCTTCCCGCATCCCGGCGGTAAATTGACCAATGCCAATGCCGAACTGGAAACATTATACGGCAAAGTAAAATCGGCCTGGAGTATTGATAACGGTATTTTTACCCTTGATGTAATTGTGCCGCCAAATACTACTGCTATGGTCACCCTACCGGCGGTTGATGGCCCGGTGACAGAAAGTAATATCGACATTAACAACAATAAAGATATCGCCAACATCAAACCGGCCGGCGGCGATATGCAGATGGATGTAGGCTCGGGTACTTACCAGTTCAAATACATTTTAAAAACCCATAAAAAAAATAGCTAATAGTACTGTAATACATAGCAACTATGGTAATCAATCAGCAGGAAGCGCTTAAAAACACAGGCACAACAAAGACAAGCCGCCCAAGACTTTTGTCGCTTGATTTTTTCAGGGGATTTACCGTAGCTGCCATGATCCTGGTAAATGATCCCGGCGATTGGGGGCATATTTACTGGCCGCTTGAACACTCCAAATGGAACGGCTGTACCCCAACCGATCTGGTGTTTCCCTTTTTTCTGTTTATGGTAGGCGTATCTATCGTATATGCCATGGAAAGTAAAAAAGCGGATATAGCTAATCATAACAAATTGCTGTTATCCATCCTGCGCCGTACGCTGATTATCATAGCCCTTGGCGTTTGTTTACCATTGATCAACGATTTTCAATTCGCGCATCTGCGTTTTCCCGGTGTGTTGCAGCGCATCGGGCTTGTATTTGGCATAATTGCCCTGCTGTACGTTAAAACCGGCATCCGTACACAGGTAATTATCGCTTTAAGCTGTTTAATAGGTTATTTTTTATTGATGACGCTGGTACCTGTACCGGGTTTTGGTACACCTAACCTTGAACCGGCAACCAATTTGGGCGCCTGGATTGACAGATCGGTATTTACCGAAAACCACCTCTGGGGCTCATCCAAAACCTGGGACCCGGAAGGTTTGCTTGGGACAATCCCATCTGTTGCTACCTGTTTGTTAGGTGTATTCACTGGTACCTGGCTCAAACTGGGCAAACTTGCAACCCGTGCTGATCTGCTTAAAATAATGGGAGCCGGCATCGTATTGATCATACTGGCTTTGATCTGGAATCCATTCTTTCCCATCAACAAGCAATTGTGGACAAGCTCATTCGTGTTGCTTACTGCCGGGCTGGCTATTAATATTCTTGCATTATCATACTGGTTTATCGATATCAAAGGGAATAAAGTCCTGCTGCCGCCATTTTTAGCGTTCGGGCGTAATGCCATTGCTGCCTATGTTTTGGCCGATATTATCCCGGCTTTAATAGCTGCCATCCCGGTAGGTAAAACCAATTTATGGTCGTTCACTTATAATCAGTTATTTGTGCCATATCTCTCGCCCGAAAACGCTTCACTGGCCGGGGCTATCCTGACTGTGCTGATCATTTTTATCCCGGTCTGGATCCTTTACAAAAGGAATATTACCATTAAGGTATAATCTTTATCCATCATCTGCCGAAATGAAGAAAACACTATCTTTTAAACATATTTTACTATTCACCTCACTGCTTTTATTGGCAATAACGGTAAACGCACAGTTTCATATCATCCCGCAGCCGGTAAGTTTAAAGGCAGGTAAGGGTAGTTTTATTTTAAGTAACAATGCGGTGATCGGGGTTAATAAAGAGACCGAACCAATAGGCAAATACCTGAAGGATTACCTTAATCTAAATTACGGCCTGCAAACAACTGTAAAAGTTTTTGAAAAGATCCCTGCCAAAACAGCCATCAGGTTAAACAATGTTTGGTCAAATGCTGAGAGTGCCTACACCATGAATGTAAATCCCGCATCGGTAAGTATCAGCGGCAGCGGAGCTGGTGTTTTTTACGGGGTACAATCACTAATTCAATTGTTGCCGACAGATAAAGCAGCGCCCCTAAAAGTTGCCGCCTGTACCATAGCCGATCAGCCACGTTTTGGCTGGCGTGGTCTGAGCCTTGATGTAAGCCGCCATTTTTTTACAGTTGATGAAGTAAAAAAATACATTGACGTAATGGCACATTACAAACTCAATACTTTTCACTGGCATTTAACTGATGATGAAGGTTGGCGTATCCAGATTGATAAATATCCGCGCCTTACCGAAGTTGGCGCCAGGATCAGCTACTATGCCAAACGCGGCGAATTCCGCAAACTGGACAACCTGATAGATGACGGTCGCGATGGTTTTTATACCAAGGATGAAATTAAGGATGTGATTAAATATGCGCAGGACAGATTTGTGACCATCCTGCCCGAAATTGAAATGCCGGGCCATAGCGAGGCTGCTATTTTTGCTTACCCGCAACTGGGCTGCCAGGATTCGACAGGGGCTAAACACCGTGTGCGGATGCTTGACCCGAGTGAATATACTTTCAAATTTATGGAAGATGTGTTAAGCGAGGTGATAGCACTGTTCCCGAACCAATACATTCACATTGGCGGTGATGAGGCTGAAATGGCCGATTGGCTCAAAAGCCCTACAGCAGTCGCACTCATGAAACGTGAGCACCTGAAAAGCGAAAAAGAAGTACAGAGTTATTTTATTAAACGGATAGAAAGGTTCCTGCTGTCGAGAAATAAGAAATTGGTTGGTTGGGACGAGATTTTGGAGGGTGGCCTTGCCGAGTCAGCGACAGTAATGAGCTGGCAGGGCGAAGCAGGAGGGATAGCTGCCGCCAGGATGCATCATCACGTAGTAATGACGCCGCTGCCATACATGTACTTTGATGCCCCGCAGGCCAACGAGGACCTGGAGCCTATAGGCTGGAACCCGCCGGTTACCTGGCAAATGGTGTACAATTATGAGCCGCAATCAAAAGAACTCACTAATGCCGAAGCCGAGTATATCTTAGGTGCCCAGGGCAATATCTGGAACGAAAAGGTGCCCAACGCGCAGCACCTGCAATACATGGTTTACCCCCGTGCCCTCGCCGTAGCCGAACTCACCTGGAGCCCGAAAAATGAAAAAGACCCGGAGCGCTTTGGCAGGAAAATGAAAAACCAGTATGGCCTGTTTAAGTTGTGGGATTTCAATGCCCGCCTGCCTGATATTGACGGCGTAGACAACGTAATTACCAATAAAAGCCGGTTTAAACTAACGCTGAGCTACCCGCTGAAAGGAGCTAAAGTTCGGTACGCGTTAAACGGTAAAATGCCGGATGCCCATAGCCCGGCTGTACCTTTCCCGGTAAATATCAATGTACCCTTAAAAGACAGCATCGGTTTAAGAACCTTCACCACCTGGACATTGAATGATCAGCACATTCGCCAAATGGCCAGCATTAGGCGGGTGAATATCAAGCATGCACATGAAAAAGTTGCTAACCTCAAAACCAGTATGGCTTACGAGGTTTTTAAAACGAGGGAACGCGATATAGATAAGCTGGGAAATGAAAAGCCAACGGAAACCGGCGAAACAAGCCTGATTGTACCCGTTAAAATTGCAACCGAAGGTTTTATCAATTGGGTTAAAATTAAAGGCTTTATCAAAATAGGCAAGGAAGCGGATTATGAATTAACTACCGGTTTTGAGGTTAGTCCTGCTTTGTTTTTGGATGAAGTACCGGTAATTAAACCCGGGCTGAACACTTATGTAGAACCGCAAAAAGCTCTATTACATTTGAAAAAAGGCATCTATGCTTTAAGCGGACATTACATGGCTGATAAAGCTAATGAGAATCAAACCCTGATAGAATTGAAGGTAGCCGGAGGGGAGAAGCTTTATCCTAAGTTTTATTTGATGCATTGAGGGGATAAAATCGGTTTCTATGCCGTTGTTGGTGACAACATCATAAGTGTACGGAAGATGCAGATCAGTTGAAATTATTGGTTTAAAAAACCATGTCATTGCGAGGGGGAACGACGAAGCAATCTCGTAGTTATACAGAGCGGACATGCATTGGCTACGAGATTGCCGCGCTACGCTCGCAATGACATGTTCTTTATCCTGGTAAATGTTTAGAACGCAAAGGACCTCAGGGTCCTCTGCGAGAGACCCTGAGGGAACATGATGAAAATATGCCGTTGTTGGTGTTGTCACCAACAACTCCTATGATTTTTATTTTCTGAAATGCCGCATGAAAAGTTGTTGGTGACAACACCAACAACGGCGAGGAGGACAAGCAACGATGCTTTGCATGTTGGGGACGCATGTGATGCGTCTCTACATTTGAAAATTAAATATCTGGATACTATGCAAAAGAAATTATGCCTGTTTACCGCGTTTGCTTTTGTAATAAATATTGCCAGCGCGCAGATTTACAAAAAGCCTGAAGCGCCTGTAGCCGAGCGGGTAAAAGACTTGCTAAGCCGCATGACGCTGGAAGAAAAAGTGGGCCAGATGAGCATGAATTCGTTAAAAGGCTCCATGCAAAACCCAATTGCTTACGGTGTTTGCGAAAGCCCTTTTACCAATATCAATGATATAGCATCGCTCTCAATCGCTGCAAAAAAATATGCTAAAGAAAAAACAAGACTTGGTATCCCACCCATCCAAATAGGAGAATGTCTGCACGGGCAACTGGCCGCAGGGGCAACCATTTTTCCGCAGGCTATAGCACAGGGCAGCACCTGGAACCCGGCGCTGATTGAAAAAATGGGTTCGGTAATCGCTTATGAAGCGTCCTCGTCAGGAGTTGACCAGGCGCTTTCGCCTTTGTTCGATCTCATCCGCGACCCGCGTTATGGCCGTAATGAGGAATGTTATGCCGAAGATCCATATCTCGTAAGCAGGATGGGTACATCGTTTGTAATTGGGATGCAGGGTGATCCTTCGCAAACAATAAACGGTATTGGTAAAGACAAAGTGATGTGCACGGCCAAGCATTTCGCGGCCTACAGCATCCCTGTGGCAGGTATCAATTTAGCCCCGGCATTAGTAGGGGAAAGGGAGCTACGGTCGATGTTTTTGCCGCCTTTTAAAGATGCCGTGCTAAAGGCAAATATTTATGCCGTGATGCCGGCCTACAACGAAATTGACGGTGTGCCTGCACATGCCAACCATTTCCTGCTGCAAACCATATTGCGGGAGGAGTGGGGTTTTAAAGGCTATGTATTTTCGGACTATGAAGGTTTAAAACATTTATACACTTTTCATCATATTGCTAAGGACGCCGAAGGCGCTGCTCCAATTGGCCTGAACGCCGGAGTTGACCTGGAAGCGCCAAGCCCCGATGTGTATAATAAACTGATTGGCCTGGTGAAAAGCGGAAAAGTAAAAGAAGCGTTGGTTGATAGCGCTGTTGCCCGTATCCTTACTATAAAATTTAAAGCAGGTTTGTTTGAAAAGGCATTGCCCGATACATCAGCGCTAAAGAAACGGGTACACACGCCTGCTCATATCGCCCTGTCGCAGCAAATAGCAGAGGAATCGATCATCCTGCTCAAAAACGATAAGCAGCTTTTACCGCTCAATATGAACAGCCTGAAATCGCTGGCGGTAATCGGCCCTAATGCCAACCAGGTTCAGTATGGCGATTACAGTTCAACCCGCGACAGCCGCTCGGGCACAACAGTGCTTGCTGGCATAAAACAGTTGACCGGCAATAAAATAAAGATCAATTATGCTAAAGGCTGTGCCCTGTCGGGCCCGGACAAAAGCGGCTTTGCCGAAGCCATCACGGCTGCAAAAAACAGTGATGCCGTAATAGTAGTTTTGGGCACCACCAGCGTGGTATTCTCCGGTGTTGGCTGGAACGGGCATGCACCCGAAAGCGAGCCTAAAGACCCATTCACCTGCGGCGAAGGTTATGATGTAACCGACATTGATCCCGATGGTGTACAACGTGAACTGTTGCAGGCTGTTTATAAAACAGGTAAACCCGTAATTTTGGTACTGGTACACGGCCGGCCGCAAAGCATCAGTTGGGAAAAAGAAAATATCCCGGCTATTGTGGAGGCCTGGTATCCCGGCGAAAGGGGAGGAAATGCCATTGCCAATGTCCTGTTCGGAAAGGTAAACCCATCAGGCAGGCTTACGGTATCTATCCCGCAGTCAACCGGGCATATCCCGGTTTTTTATAATCATGTGGCATCCAACAAAGGTTTTTATCATAATCCGGGTTCAACCGAAAAACCGGGACAAGACTATGTTTTTTCATCGCCGGATGCGCTGTTTCCCTTTGGTTATGGGTTGAGCTATACTTCATTTAAATACAGTAATCTGAAGGTATCGGCAGCGTCGTTCGGAAAAAATGAGACTATAACGGTTTCGGTAGATGTAACCAACAGCGGCAGCATGGCCGGTAAGGAAGTGGTACAAATGTACCTGGGCAATAAGGTAAATTCGGTAACTACGCCTGTAATGGCCCTCAAGGGTTTTGACAAGATCAACCTTAAACCCGGCGAAACCAAAACAGTTAAATTTACGGTAAAGCCCGAAGATATCGCTATCTGGAATAATCAAATGAAACAGGTAACCGAACCCGGTACATTTGATGTGATGATAGCACGCTCGGCCGAAGATGTTGTGTTAAAAAAGACAATTGAATATAAATAGTAAAAGGTCATGAAAAAGCTGATTGCCGTTTTATTAGTGTTGACTTTGGCTGTTGAGGTTAATGCGCAATCGTATAATAAATACGTAAACACCTTCATTGGCACTTCCGCAACAGGGCATACCTTTCCGGGCGCTACGGTGCCTTTTGGTATGGTTCAGCTTAGTCCTGAGACCGGGAATTTTGGTTGGAACTACTGCTCGGGATATCGTTACGAAGATAACGTGATCACCGGTTTCGCGCATACCCATTTAAGCGGTACAGGTGGTGTTGATTTAGGAGATGTGCTGTTTTTTCCCTTTCAGGGCGATCAACCTCAAAAGTTTCAAAGCAAATTTTCTCATCAGGAAGAAAAAGCATCGCCCGGTTATTATGAAGTGATTTTGGGCGATAACAATATTAAGGCTCAACTAACTGCTTCTGCCCATACTGGTTTGCACCGGTATACTTTTACAAAAGCCGGTAAAGCACATTTGCTTGTTGATATGCAAAGCGGACTGGTTGATAGCCCGGAGCAATTGGCTGAGCATGTTTCTGACGGGGAGATCACTATCGATAGCAAAATAACTATCAGTGGTTATGCCTTCACCAGCCAATGGGTAGATAAAAAAGTATATTTCACGGCTGTTTTTAACCGCCCGTTTACCGGACAGCATTTTATTGATGGCGATAATAAACGCCGCTTAATATTGGATTTCGATCTGAAACCCGGTGAAACTATTGAAGCTAAAGTTGGGGTATCGGGCGTAAGTATTGCCGGTGCGCGTAAAAACCTGCTGGCCGAAACACAGCACAAAACATTTGAACAGGTAAAAACGGAAGCAGCCCGTACATGGGAAAATAATCTTGGTAAACTTAAAGCCGAAGGCAGCAAAAAAGAGAAAATAGCATTTTATACCAGCCTGTACCACGCCTTGATCCAGCCTAACAACATTGCGGATGTTGACGGTCAATATCGCGGGGCCAACAGCCTGGTGCACCGACCCGCTGATAAAGTTTTCTATTCTACGCTTTCATTATGGGATACTTACAGGGCCGCCCATCCACTGTATACTATTATTTGTCCTGAAAAAGACGGGCAAATGGTAGAGAGCATGTTACAACACAACGACGTGGCAGGTATGCTGCCAATCTGGACGCTGTGGGGTAAGGAAAGCTACGCCATGATCGGTAACCATGCCGTACCGGTAATTGTAGATGCCGCGCTGAAAGGGATTAAAGGTTTTGATCGGCAAAAGGCATTTGCTGCCATTAAAAACACGCTCACACATAATAAAAATCCAAAATACGATTGGAGCCTATATCTGCGTTATGGCTACCTGCCATCAGATACTGTAAAACGCGAAGCTGTTTCCCGTACACTGGAGGCCGCTTACGACGATTGGTGCGCCGCTCAATTAGCCAAGGCGCTGAACAAACAAAGTGACTACAATTATTTCATCAAACGATCTCTGTTTTATAATAGCCTGTTTGATAAAAGCACGCGTTTGATGCGTGGCCGAAAATCAAATGGCGAATGGGTACAGCCTTTTGCCAATTTAGATAGTGGCCAACTGGCCATTGGTGGTGACTATACCGAAGGCAATGCCTGGCAATATACCTGGCAGGTTCAGCATGATATTCCGGGTTTGATTAAACTTATGGGCGGCAAAAAATCATTTTCGGGCAAGCTGGATTCATTGTTTACTATGGATTCAAAAGTGTTTGGAAAAGGCTCAACGCTTGATGTTACCGGGTTAATAGGCCAGTATGCACATGGCAACGAACCTAACCATCATGTGGCTTATTTGTACACGCTTGCCGGGAACCCTGCCAAAACACAGGAACTGGTAAGGCAAATTGCCGACCAGTTTTATATAAACAAACCCGATGGCCTCTCTGGGAATGATGACTGCGGACAAATGTCGGCCTGGTATATCTTTACTGCTATGGGTTTTTATCCCGTTAATCCGGCAGATGGCCGTTATGTTTTTGGTGCGCCGCTATTAGATAGGGTTAGCATTGCTTTACCTGGCGGCAAAAGTTTTGTGATAGAAGCAAAGGGGCTATCCGAAGAGAATAAATATGTGCAAAACATCAGCTTAAATGGTAAACCTTACCCCAAAGAATATATTACACATAAGGATATTATGAAAGGGGGGAAGGCGGTATTTGTGATGGGTAATAAGGCGAAAGCGCCGGTGTTTTAAGGCTTTTGAGTTCAAGCGTCCACGCTTACTATTTGTTAGATGTGAGCGTGGACGCTCACGCTTTGAGATGGTTCAAGCGTGGACGCTTAAACCTGCGTCATTAAATCAAGACCTGGTATTGATAAGCTAATACCGGTCCAACGTTTATACTCTCCACAACTTTCCATTCCTTCAACTCCCTTATAAACTCCGGCTTTTCAAAGCCCGAGTCAAGAGCAGCCTGTGTGTAAAAATCAGCCTTAGCAGGGTGAACCGGCGAGCATCCGTTAAAAAGATAACCGAATGCCTCTTTCGCCAATATCGCTTTGCTAATGCCGATACAATCATCAAGATGGATGAGGTTCACTGGCGCGTCACCGTTAGGGATCTCCTTTTTACCGGCAAAAAATCTGCCGGGATTGCGTCCGGGGCCAATCAACCCTGCAAAACGGATGATGGTTGTTTTAAAGCCATCCTCAGCACGGAAAAGGTTCTCAGCTTCAAATAATATCCTGCCGGCTTCCGTATTGGGCTGTGGATCGGTTTGTTCATTCACGTGCCTGTTGTTATCGGCATAAACCCCTGTGGAGCTGACGAAAATCACTTGCTGTATAGCAAACCTTTTTATGGCATGGACAATGCCTTTAACCTTCTGTAAAAAAATATCACCCTCACCGCTGCGGCTTTTGGGCGGAATGGCTATCCACAAAACATCGCAATCAAAAAAATCGGCATCATATATTTCCTCACCCGGCGAAAAGTTAACTACATAGGGCCGGATGCCCAAAGCAGCCAGGTTATCCATTTTTGCGGTAGAAGTGGTTGAGCCTTTTACCTGCATGCCATCGGCAATTAACGCTTTAGCCAATGCGCTGCCGTACCAGCCGCAGCCTAAAATACTGATCTTTGTTTTACCGGGCATGTTATTAAAATAATGCTTTGGCGCAAAGGTAATTAAATAATGATATGGCGTTTGGCTGTCGTTAATATGCTTTTGTTTTAAACTTTTTGGGCATAACAGGCGTTATTGGTTTATGAAGAAAGAGATCATTGCAACCTCTGTAGCATTAGGTTTAACTGCTTTAGCTTTACAGGCAGCCCGCTGCAAACCGCTTGAAACTGTTCCTTATGTTGATTTGAAAAAATATGTTGGTTCCTGGTTTGAAATTGCCGCTTTCCCGCAATGGTTTGAGTCGGGTTGCAGTTTTACTTCGGCAGCGTATGGTTTAGCAAAAGATGGTAGTATCATTGTTAAAAACCGTTGTATAAAAGATAATAAGATAAAAATTGCCGAGGGCAGTGCTGTTGTTGTTGATAAGACAAGTAACGCAAAGTTGGAAGTACAATTTCAGTGGCCATTTAAAGGTAAATACTGGATCATTGCTTTGGCTGATGATTACAGCTATGCCATGGTGGGGCATCCGAATAGAAATTACTTATGGATCCTGAGCCGCCGTTCAACACTTGATGAACAGATCTATAATCAGTTGGTGGTACAGGCTGCCAATCAGGGATTTGATGTGCGAAAGCTGGTGAAAACGGTGCAGGTGTAGGTAGGCAAAAAAGTGTCATCGAGCGTAGCGCGGCAATCGCGCGGAAGCAGGGCCACTCTGTATAGCATGCGATTGCTTCGTCGTTCCTCCTCGCAATGACATGAAAAAATTTACTTCACCACTTTTATCTTAACAACCAATTTCTTCACCTTATCATAACCATCAACCTTGATATTAGGCCGGTGACCATCGCTGGGGAAAAACAGGAAAAACTCGTTGGGAGTGGCGGTGTAGTATTTACCCTCGCCGCTATAGTTGGCACCGTCTTTAGCCGGGTCATAGGGTTTGGTAACGGTAAGGCTTTCAATAGGGGCGACACCGATCTTTTCCTTGCCTGTGATCACATATTGCAGGTCGATATAGTTTTGGTGCGATTCCCAGGCCGATTGTTCAAACTCTTTGGAAGGGCCTTCTGTAACGGATGCATAAACATTATCGCCATCTATAGGATATTTACCGGGAGCTATCTGATCAAGATTGCGTTCGCGCAGAAATTCAAAAGCCTTATCCCATACCGCTTTATTTGCGGCATATTGTTTTGCAAATTCGAGGTTATTGGTTGAGGAGTTTAATTTAAGCTTTAACCCATTAGCCCAGATGCGGCTTTTTACCCATGTTTTTGCGCTTTTAGCTGTAAACTCCTGCTGCTGGGCATTAGCAATGCCTGCAATAAGTAAAAAGACGGTTAGTAGCGCGATGTTTTTATAGGCTGCTAATTGTTTCATAGTTTATTAGTTTACCGGTTATTGAATTGGCGTTGCCCTGGTTCGGCAGCTCATTAAGTACCAATAATACAAGCTTAATTAATTAAAATGATATATGATCTGTTAAATATTTACTTTAACGTTATAGTTTAGCTTTTAAATGGTTTAGTAATCGTGTTATCACTATAACGTTGGAGTGAAAATAAGGCTTAAATGACTTTTGAAATCGTTTATAAGATTGTAGAATTGTATTTATTAACAAAAGATTTTCTAAAACAACATTTGCTTTGAAAACAATACACAGCGTCCACCCAACGGATTTTAAAAGCTACGATACCACTACCATACGCGAAAGATTTTTGATAGATAAACAGGTTCAGCCCGATCAGATCAATTGTACCTATACCCATTACGACAGGGTGATTGTTGGCATGGCCAACCCGGTAAGTAAAACACTTGAGCTGCCAAATTACCCGAACCTACGCGCCGGATATTTTTTAGAGCGACGCGAGATCGGGATCATTAACGTAGCCGGTGCCGGTGTAGTAAGAGCCGACGGACAAGCCTTTGAAATGAATAAGCTTGATTGCCTGTACATTGGTAAAGGGACAAAAAGCGTGACTTTTGAAAGTGCCGATCCATCAGTGCCGGCTGTATTTTACCTGCTGTCATCACCGGCACACGCGGTATACCCAACAACCCTGCTTAGCCACGCCGATGCGGTTAAGGTTGAACTGGGTTCGGTAGCAACGGCAAACAAACGCACTATCAATAAATATATCCACCTGGAAGGTGTACGGAGCTGCCAGCTGGTAATGGGTCTTACCATATTACATGAAGGCAGTGTTTGGAATACCATGCCGGCCCACGTTCACGACAGGCGTATGGAGGCATATTTTTATTTCGATGTACCAGCAGGCCAGAAGATTTTTCATTACATGGGCGAAGGACAGGAAACAAGGCATATCACCATGGATAATTACGATGCTGTAGTGTCGCCGCCGTGGAGCATCCACTCGGGCAGCGGCACGGCAAATTATAGCTTTATTTGGGGTATGGCAGGCGAAAACCTCGATTACACCGATATGGACGCCATAGCTATAACAGATCTGAAATAATTATACATCAACCTTAAAAATATAGTTTAAGTGGAGAATCAATTTTCATTAGCCGGTAAAGTAATTGTAGTAACCGGCGGAACCGGCATATTAGGCAAAGCATTTATAGACGGTATTGTCGAGGCGGGGGGCGCGGTAGGCATTCTTGGCCGTAATGCCCAGGTAGCAGAAGAACGTGCCAACGCCATAAATGCAGCCGGGGGCAAAGCCATAGCACTGGTAGCCGATGTAATGAACGAGGCCGAATTGGTAGCCGCCAAAGATAAATTGCTGGCAGCTTTTGGCAGGATAGATGGCCTGGTGAACGGTGCGGGCGGTAACATGCCCGAAGGTGTTTTACAGCCCGACGAGGATATTTTTAAAATGAATATCGATGGCATGAAAAAAGTAATGGAGTTGAACCTTTGGGGTACACTGATCCCTACACAGGTTTTCGGCGAAGCCATTGCGAAAACGGGTAGAGGCAGCATTGTTAATATATCGTCAATGAACTCAAAACGCGCCATAACCAAGGTATTAGGCTATAATATAGGCAAGGCCGCTGTTGATTGCTATAACCAATGGTTTGCGGTTGAGCTGGCTAACCGTTATGGTGATGCAATAAGGATGAACGCGTTGGCACCGGGTTTTTTCCTTACCGAACAAAACCGTTACCTGCTCACCAAACCCGAAGGCGGTTATACCCAAAGGGGCGAGCTGGTGATCAAACAAACGCCGTTTAAACGCTTTGGCCATGCCGATGAACTGAAAGGAGCACTGGTATGGTTGCTGAGCGATGCCTCTGTATTTGTAACCGGTTCGATGATCTGCGTCGACGGCGGGTTCTCGATTTTTGGAGGAGTTTAGGGGAATAAGATAACTAAGGTCAGCTTCATACATGACAGTTACTTGGCGAGTGGGGTACTGAAACAAGTTACCCATGACATAATAAAAAATACAGTCATGCTGAACTTGTTTCAGCACCCCACATGCAAGACCGCTTGCATAGCCGCTCAGCGCGTGGAATCCCGAAATAAATTCGGGATGACGGGTAGTGTAAATGTCATTTCACCTTTAGAGGCCCCGGATTTAAACACTCAGCATGACCGCTGAAATATATGGCCGTAAAATTGGGCACAAACACAAGTGTTCAATTTTTAAAAAAACACGGTGTTCAATTTTTGATCTTGTAAAATATTAACTTGTTGAGTATCAATGGAAATGTGTTTATTTTTGCTAAAAAGGTAATTTTTACTAAAGTTAACTTGTTGATTATCAGTATTTTTTTTTGAAAACAGGTGAAAGTGTTTACACCTAAAAAAATTGAACACCTGGAAAATAGATAAAAAAGTTAAATGTATGGTGATAACATCTACCACAGGCTAACCAAATAATAAACCTACTATGAAACTAAGATTATCGCTCATCACGCTATTTATCCTTGCAGGCTTTGCCGCAAGCGGCCAAACTGTAACGCTCGATTATTATTTTAACCATGAGGTACATAAAGGTGCCAACGGGCAGTCGGAGCGGTTCCATTACCTGTGGGATGAAGCGGATAATAACGGTTTCAAGATTTTTGGCGAGGCTTTTACAAGCCGCGGCGCTAAGCTGGATACCCTTGGCACAGCGCCGACATTGGAAAACCTGAAAGGTTCATCTGTTTATATCATTGTTGACCCTGATACTAAAAAGGAGAGCCCGAACCCAAACTATATCCAGGAAGATGATATTGAGCAAATTGCTGCCTGGGTAAAAAAAGGTGGTGTGCTGCTGATGATGGCTAACGACAGCGTTAATGTGGAGCTGCCTCATTTCAATAACCTTGCTGCAAAATTCGGGATGCATTTCAATAACGATCTGCAAAACCATGTAATTGATGATGCTCATTTTGAGGATGGTGCTGTCTACGTAAAAAACAATCCGGTATTGAAAACAGCTACTAAGGTTTTTATGAAAGATGCCTGTTCGATAGGTTTAACGGGGACTGCCGTACCTGTGCTTAAAAACAAAGAAGGTGCTACGATCGTAGCATCTGCCAAATATGGTAAGGGTACAGTAATAGCGGTTGGCGATCCATGGCTTTACAATGAATATGTAAACGGCAGGCTACCTGCCGGATATGAGAATGATAAAGCAGTGAATGATGTTGCCAATTGGCTGTTGAAGCAGGCTAAGAAGTAACTATATATGAAAGTTATTTCAAAACGAAGAACGAGTGAGAAATTTGTTGTACGTCTGCATTGTGGGGTGTAGAAGATTTCTCTTTCACCCTATGCTTGTTCCTTCCCTGCTATATCTAAATGACAATTTTTATTTTGTGAAAAAGACGCGTACATACTCTGGGGTGTAAAATTGAGATTGGTATCATCATCACCCCAAATAAGTAGTATAGCCAAGCGTAGCATTGGCCCCTTCCTCGCCTATAACCAATTTTTGCGAGGCAGGATCGGCAAGGAGGTTAAATTGTACGCCGGTGCCTAACGGTATAAAGTAGGATAACAATACGTCAATAGCTTTTGCAGCAGATGTGCCGGGTAAAAACTCCAGCATCCGGGTGGCGCTCACGGGGCCTATGTTCATGATTAATTTTCGCTCAGCCTCAATAACCTGCCCGGCAATAAAGTTTACACCTAAAGTACCGGCGCCAAGGGCTGTTCCGCCATTTACAGTGGTATCGTTTTTTTGCTTCGGGTATACCGTTTTGTAATGCAATGATAAAGGTACATTGAACATCATATTAATAATACTGCTCACAAAATTTATATTATTGCGCTGCTCATGTATTACAGGTAAAACATGTATCAAAATAAGCATCTGCTTTTTTGTAAAACACTCAAACTCCTGCCATTCCTTTAAAAATATATTGATCAGCTCATCGTATTCATTTTTTTTGTCGAGCCGGTTTTCATAAAGCTCGACCAGTGTTCTGAAATAGTTAAGCTCGGCCTCAAATGGGGCAAAAAAGCGGCGGGTTTGTTTTTCTTCTTCGCGGCGGGCTTTAATATCTTTGATCATATCCTCCTCGGTGATCATCACACTCGAAGCAGGCGGCCGGTGAAACAATCCCTCGGGCAGCATATCATAAAAGCCGTCGCGGTTAACCCAAATGGTGGTTTCCTGTTTTTTACCTTCACTTTTTTTATCAACGGTTATGCCTGCTATCTCCTTATCATAGGCTCGCTTTTCAGGGCCTTTGGGCAGTATTATTACATCACCGGTAATAACCATTTCATTTTCAATAATTTCGGCCGCTATAGTTGCTGCTTTAAAGTCGGTATCAATTTGATTAGGCTTTTTTATTCTCATTTGTGATTTAAATAATTGATGCTATCCAAAACAATAACCAATATTATCGGTAATTGATTATACTAAAGTGAAATTAATATAAGATAGCTGCCCGGCCTACATATTTAATACTCATGAACCTTAAATCGTTTTTTATAAGTTATCTGATAGCTCCTGTCCTGTTCTTCATTGCCGCGCTGGTCATGTCGGTGGTGAACAAGAAAAACAAATACCTAAGCAACAGGCGCCTTATCATCACTTTACTTTTAACGGCTGTTATATTGGGAGTTCCGGGTTTTTTGGGCTTTTTAGGTATGCAGTTTATGCCGTGGGGGTACTTATTTTGTCAACTGATATATTTAGGTATGGGTGTATTTTACACCTGGCTTGCAGGCAAATACCATGAAGATCAGTTTCTTGAAAAAAAATGGTTTTTCCTGGTGGCTTCTTTAATATCATGCTTGCTGGGGATGTTTCTTTTCAAGCTGGCATTTAACTGGCTTAATGATATGCAATATGGCCTGTGGGCTTCAACCAGTATCCTGATATTTTTATTACCGCCGGTTTTTTGGTGGGGGTATATTGCCTTTTTAAGCATCCCGCTCGAAATTTACAAGGTTTGGCAATATCCCGCACGCCTGAAGAGATCAGTATGGAACACCTGGATTTTGACAGACTGATGGTGCTCGAACTTGATCTGTATAAAAACACCGACGATCCTGAACCGCTTAAAGTAAAGGCCAAAGCACCGCAAATATGAACTTTGGCCAGTGGTTTCAAAAGTTTATTGATGATTATAATCTTAAATTTCCAAAATCAACGGTGCAGTATAAGCTTAATAATAATGAGAGCTATAAGTGGATCTTTTATATTAAGCCATCGTTTTTTAAGCAACGCCACTTTATAGACCCCGACCTTAACATTACAGAAAACCGGATAACCGAATCGGTTACCATATTTGCCAAACGTGTATCGGAAGTGGTAAGTGAACCCGCCCATACCGGCGACCAGGCCATTTACCTGTAAACTTTATTAAAACAAAAAAAAATGATCAGCCCATTAAAACATAAACCTGTGAACTGGATAGATGGAATGAAAATTTCCAGCGCACATTTTGTTAATACTGATAATTTTATTCATGATATAGTACGCGATGCCAATTCGCTGCCGCTCAACAATAATAATTTCGGGCTGCTTCCACCCGCACAAGGGCAAAGCTCATCGCTGGATATCCAGATCACCGAACGGGCATCAGGCCAGGTGCAGGTAACTTTAAACCAGTGTAACGCCATCACCGCCGACGGTTTCAGGATTGATATTACCCGTGCCGAACAACCGCTAACATTTAGTCATTACTTTGGCCAGGAAACTATCAATGAAGCATCAGAAACCTATTATGTGCTGCTTACCGTAAACCCCTTTGAACGTGTACCCTCAGGCACACCCGACCCGGAAGAACAGCCCATCCGCTATCCCGATATCAGCAAACATTACAGTATCACTGTTTTGCCGGCGTCACAACTGAACGGCATGGGAGCGCAGTTTATGGAGGTTGGTAAATTTGTACGAAGCGGGAGCACCTTTCAGGCCAATGTAAGCTATATCCCGCCATGTACCTCGCTGATAAGCCATGCCGGCCTGATGACCTATTATGAAAATTTTGGGGCACAGATCAACAACCTTCAGCTGCTTTCGTTCCGTATTATTGACAAGATCACGTCGAAAGATTCGGTATCTACTATTGGTAAAAATGTAAAGCTGCTGTGCGATAAAATGCTTGATTATATCGCGAGGATTTATTTTTCATACCGAAACCTGATCTATCTTCAACCACCTATCCAACTGGTTTCCTGCTTTTCAGAAATGGCACACCTCTTTTTCAGTACCGTTAAAAGCATGCCGGGAGCAGAACGGGAAGAATTGCTTAAATATTTTTATGAATGGAAAGATGTAACACCCGGCAATTTTGAAGAGCTGTTAGCCCGTTTGATCGAAATAATTTATAATCATCATGAAATAAACTCGTCAATGACAGCGATTGATGAGTTTATGCGGGTAATTGTTGCCCTGTGGAATAAGCTCAGTACGTTAGAATACATAGGCCAGCGCAAAGAGAACATTGTAGTTGCCGAGCAGCAAGCCATACAAACCATACAAACTAAACGTACCTGGACATTGCTTGACTAAGTGCCGTTAAAGGTTTCAATAAAATAGATGCCTTCCGGTTCCATATATTGCGGCAGGCACTCATCATAAACCAGTATTGTTTTATTACCGACTTTCGGTACCCGCCATTAACAGTTGTTCGAATATTTCGGTATAACCGCGCTCACTGGCGTAGGCCGCATCATTAACCAAAATCTGCAGATGGATAAAAGTATTGATGAGCAGCAGATCATAAGCCAAAGTCGTCCCGGTTTTTTCAATGCCCTGCAGCAACAGGCCGAAAACAGCCTTACCAGCCCTGGCCTAAAATATTGCTCATATATTTTAATGGGGCTTGATACCAGGGAAATAACTAACCGCTTGGCGTTGAGCCAAAAAGTATCCGCATGGCCAGGTACAGGCTTAAACAAAAACTTAAATTAGGATCTTGACCAATTTATTGGCAGGGTTGGTTAGCGTAAGGTACAAGAGCAGGTGAACGCCTTCAATATTAGTAAGAGGAATAATACCTTATTTATGAATTAATGTTTAAGTAGTAAGCATTTGTCAATTTGCGTGTTTATTTTCCGATACAAAACTTACTAAATATATTCTCCAGTAAATCATCCGTAGTAACAACACCAGTGATCTCACCGAGATAGTGAAGCGCCTGTTTAATATCCATCGACAAAAAATCGGAAGTTATACTGCCATCAATACCGCCCAATACCCTTACAAGCGCCTCTCCAGTTTTTTGTAAGGCTTCGAGGTGGCGGATATTGGTTACCAGCGTTTCATCGCCACTGAGCTGGTCTTTTACGGCAGACGAGTAGATCTTGTGTTTCAATTCGTCAATATGATGTTTTTCTTTGGCGGAGATAAAAATTATGTCCGGAAGTCCGAAAGGCTGGAGGAGGGAGGTAGCAGAAGTGGATGGATCCCGCTTATCAAAATTCTGATTAGCAAATAAATCAGCGAAGCTTCTTTCGGACTTTTCGACTTTCTGGCTTTCTGACTTATTTAACAAATCTGCTTTATTGGCTACCACTAACATGGTAACCCCGGGTTTTTGCAGGCTGGCGATATCATTGTTCAGTTCTTCGATAGTAATCTCCGCAGCATCAAAAACATAAACCAACAGGGCCGACTGGCTGATCTTTTCCATGGTGCGCTGTACGCCTATCTGTTCAATGGCGTCGGTAGCTTCGCGAATACCGGCAGTATCAATCAGCCTGAAATTAATGCCCTGAATATTCAGCACTTCTTCTATGGTATCTCTTGTAGTACCGGGGATGTGGCTTACAATAGCACGCTCCTCATTGAGCAGCGCGTTCAACAACGTTGATTTACCGGCATTTGGCCTGCCTGCTATTACCGTGTTTACACCATTTTTAATGGCATTACCCAACTCAAATGAATTAATTAGCCGGCCAACAATTTTGGTAATCTCGTGGATCAACTGTTTCAGTTGGTCTCGGTTGGCAAACTCTACATCTTCCTCAGCAAAATCGAGTTCCAATTCAATGAGCGAAGCAAAGTTTACCAGTTGCTCGCGTAGGGCCTGTAACTGAGTGCTGAAGCCTCCGCGAAGTTGTTGCAAGGCCACCTGCTGCGATGCTTTGGAATTGGAGGCGATCAGATCGGCCACAGCCTCGGCCTGGCTCAGGTCGAGCTGACCATTGAGGAATGCCCTTAGGGTAAATTCGCCGGGTTTGGCCGACCGTGCTCCTTTTTTGATGAACAGCTTAATGATACTTTCAATAATATAACCCGAAGCATGGCATGAAATCTCAACTACATTTTCGCGGGTGTATGACCGCGGACCAACAAACAACGATACCAGCACCTCGTCCAAAATCAAATCACCATCGGCAATACTGCCGAAATGAATAGTATGCGATGCCTGTTTGCTCAGGTCCTTACCTTTAAATACACTGTTGGCTATGTTTATGGCATCAGGGCCCGAAAGGCGGATCACAGCAATGGCGCCCACACCGTTTGGTGTGGCAAGGGCAACTATGGTATCGGTATTATCTGTCATTTTTTAGTTGATAGTTAATGGTTCATAGATCATAGCCTAAGCCAGCCTAATTTACCAAAGTGCAAAGGTCGTTATTTCGTGGTGATTTTTCTCACCTGCTCCTTCTAATCCATCTCCATATGACTTGAACATGAAAAACGCGGGCATACCATGAACTATGATCCATGAACCATTAACTAAAATCTTTACCTTCGCAGGCAATTATGGTAACTTTTTTTGAAGCTTCGCTCGATACTATTTCGGTACATCATGTTGGTAATCAGTCGCAGGAAGAGATGTATGCCCTTTCCGAACAGCCGTTAGAATTGAAGGATGAGATTATTCCCAACCTGCTTATGCAGTATTTTCTGAAACCTTTTGAAAAGGCTAACGAGGTTTATCACCTGATGCACAGCAGTGGCGACCTGGAACTAAACGAACTCCATCACTTTGCCACACAGGTATTTGATAACAACACTAAGTTTCATGAGGCATCTGAGAAAATAGCGAAGCATTTGTACAAGGTTACCAATCACCCTAACATTAAAGGCGGTGAACTTTATGTGGTTTACTTTAATAAAGTACAAATTGAAGGCAACCCACTGGATGCCATCGGTATCTTCAAGTCGGAAAACAAGGAAACTTACCTTAAAGTTTATCCCGACAAGGGTGGTTTCCAGGTTGATTATGAACAGGATGCCATCAATATTAATAAACTGGATAAAGGTGTACTAATCTTCAATATCGAAAAAGAGAACGGCTACAAGGTAGTTGTTGTCGATAAAACCAACGGCGGACAGGAAGCGGCGCGATTTTGGAAGGATGATTTCCTGCAATTAAAGATCCGCAACGACAGCTTCAATCAAACCAACAATACCCTGGGCATTTACAAAAACTTCATCACCGATAAAATCGATGAAGAATTTGAGATGAGCAAGGCCGACAAGATCGACCTGCTGAACCGATCCATGAAATACTTTAAGGAGAAGGAAGCCTTTGATATGGAGGAGTTTTCGAACGAAGTAATTGGTAACGAACAGGCCATTGAATCATTCAAAACTTTCAAAAACCAGTACGAGCAGGAATTTGACAGCCCTATTGCCGATAATTTTATTATATCAGAAAACGCGGTAAAGAAGCAGGCCCGTGTTTACAAAAGCGTTTTAAAGCTTGATAAAAACTTCCACATCTATATCCACGGCGATAAAGAACTGATTGAGAAAGGTTTTGACGACGGCCGGGCGATGAACTATTATAAAGTTTATTTTAGGGAAGAGGCGTAATGGCAAAAAACAACAGATAGTGAATAAACCTTTGTTTCTCGCGTGAGTCATACCTGCAACACAAGAAAAATAAACTAAGTCACATGTCTGCTCTAAAAAACACGCTCATTATTCTGTCCATTCTACTGATTCTTTCCGGTTGTAGTGTAAAACACTATACCATAGGGATGAGTGAAAGCGAATTTAAAAATTCAGAAAAGTATAACCTGGAGTTAGTTGAAGAAACCTCAAAACATGCAGTTTACAGGCGAATAGCTTCTGCAGATGCACAATCAAAACCACTATCATATCATTATTATTATTTCAATAACGGTACATTGGTGCGCACAGAACTTGTTGATGCCCCTAAACCAGGTATTGTAGTTTTGGGTAAGTAGAATGCGAATATTTTAAAACTGTACGCCCCAGCGTTCTTCTATCCCCAAACCAAACAAGGCAAAATCATATTTAACCGGATCGTTAGGATCGAACCCGCGGAGTCTTTCGGTCAGTTCAACGGCCGTTTGCCAGTCGGTTTGTTTTCGGGTGATAAGATTGAGTTTACGCGATACCCTGTCAACATGCAAATCAAGCGGGCAGATCAGGTCGGTCGGTTTAATGCGGTTCCAGATGCCAAAATCAACGCCGTTATCGTCCTTCCGCACCATCCAGCGTAAAAACATATTCAGCCTTTTGCAGGTTGATTTTTGCGATGGTGATGACACATGTTTTTTAGTACGATGCGGAAAATCGGGCAAAGAAAAAAAGTATGAGCGAAAATGATTTAAAGCAGCCTCAATAGCTTGAAACTTTCCCTCCCCTTCAAGGGGCGGGGGCATAAACGCATCTTCCAACGATTCAAACCTTTCATAATGCTGCCGAAAAAAAGCGATGAAATATAAAGTATCCACATCATTAAAAGTGCGGTGCTTGAACTTTAACAGCTTTTTCAGATCAGGCTCTTCATGATTTATGATGAAATCATAAGGCGCGCCATCCATCAACGTAATAAGTTCTTTGCATTTTTTGATAATGGTAAGCCGTTGTCCCCAGGCCAGTGTGGCAGCCCAAAAACCCATGATCTCGATATCCTGCTTTTGGCTAAACATGTGCGGGATGGTTACCGGATCATTCTCAATAAATTCAGGGCGATTGTATTGGGCAACTTTCGCGTCGAGGAAGGATTTGAGAGCTTCGCCCCCTATCCCCCTAAAGGGCGAACTGTTCTTATTGTATCCTATATCCATGTGCCGAAATGTTCACATTTAATATATTTCACCTGAACCACTGTTTATCATACCTATTGCTTCCATAAAAGTAAGAGCAATAGGTTCGTAGTCGGTTGAGTAATCATTAAAAATGCCCACTGCATTTCGCTTAAAGCCAATAACGTGGCTCATTATTAAAAAATCACAAAAGCCTATAATATTCTTATTCTCGCTTTCGACAAATTCTTCTATAATCCTATTGAGTGACCAAAAAGAAAACATATACTCCTGCCATCCATAATCATCAAACCCGTTTACAACAGAATAAAGCGCTTTAAAATCATCGGGAAAGCTAAAACTTAAAATAGTTTCAGCTTTCTCAAAATCCGTGGCAGTTGCTGGTGGGTTCATTTTCACCTCACATTCATCCCAAAACGCAATAGCTTCCTTTATCCAATCCTCCATAAGAAAGTTTTGATTAAAGGCTCCTTTTTAACTCAAAGCTTGTTTAATATCCTCCAGCAAATCTTCTATATCTTCCACACCTACACTCAGGCGTAACAGGTTATCAACAACGCCGGCTTTTTCGCGTTCGGCTTTGGGGATTGAACCGTGGGTCATGCTTACCGGGTGATTGATCAATGATTCAACTCCTCCTAATGACTCGGCCAGCGAGAATACCTTAAATGACGATGCAATGCGGAAAGTCTCCTTCAGATCGGCGTCTTTCAATACAATGGAGATCATGCCACCAAAATCACGCATTTGCTTTTTGGCGATGTCATGGTTAGGGTGATCGGTAAAGCCAGGCCAGTAGATCTTTTCAACTTTAGGATGATCTTTCAAAAATTCGGCAATTTGCCTGCCGTTTTCGCAATGAGCTTTCATGCGTAGGTGCAGAGTTTTGATACCACGCAATACTAAAAAGCTATCCATAGGTCCTGGTGTAGCACCGCAGGCATTGTAGATGAACCATAGCTTTTTGTAAAGCTCTTCATCGTTCAGCATCAATGCGCCCATTACCACGTCGCTGTGACCACCTATGTACTTGGTTACAGAGTGCATTACGATATCAGCACCCAGATCAATTGGATTTTGCAGGTATGGCGATGCAAAAGTATTATCTACCACAAAAAGTAAATTCTTTTCTTTCGTGATCTTACCAATGGCTTCCACATCTACAATCCGCATCGTAGGATTAGTTGGTGTTTCAATCCAAACCAACTTGGTTTTATCATTCACATGAGCGCGAACAAGCTCCGGATCAGACAGATCTAAAAAATGGAACTTAATGCCGTAGTTAGCAAATATCTTGGTGAAAATCCGGTATGAACCACCGTAAAGATCGTTACCGGTAATAACCTCATCGCCGGGCGCAAGCAATTTCATCACCGCATCAGTAGCACCCATACCGCTCGAAAACGCCAGGCCAAATTTTGCGTTTTCCAAAGCAGCCAAACAATCTTCCAAAGCCCTACGGGTAGGGTTAGTACCACGCGAGTACTCATAGCCCTTATTATCCCCCGGCGATTTTTGCCAGTAGGTTGATGTTTGATATATCGGCGTCATAATAGCGCCGGTAGTTGGATCGGGCTCCTGCCCTGCGTGTATTGCTTTAGTTGCGAATTTCATGCCCCTAACCCCTAAAGGGGGAATTTGGAATGCGTCTCATCCCCTACAATGAAACCTGTTAATATTTAACATATCCTTTTAGGGACGGATATCGTTCTACGCCAATAACTCCCCTTTAGGGGCCGGGGGCGACTAATACGCCCTCGCGAATAACACTCTCTGTGTTGACGGCTTACCGGTAAAAATACACTTACCTTCTTCCTGTTTATTATCCAAAGGTATGCAACGGATTGTCGCCTTAGTTTCCTCTTTTATTTTTTGTTCGGTTTCGGATGTGCCGTCCCAGTGTGCACTGATAAAGCCGGGTTGCTCATCAAGCATGTGTTTAAACTCGTCCCAGGTATCCACCTCGGTGGTGTTTTCGGCACGGAAATCAAACGCTTTTTTATAGATATTTTGTTGGATCTCTTCAAGCAGGTTTTCTATAACCTGAGCAAGGCCTTCCTGGTTAACGGTTTCTTTAGTCTTGGTATCTCGGCGGGCCAGCTCAACAGTTCCGTTCTGCATATCACGGCTGCCTATGGCTACGCGTAATGGAACACCTTTCAGTTCGTATTCAGCAAATTTAGCTCCCGGGCGATGAGTATCGCGGTTATCAAACTTAACCGAAATACCTTTAGCCTTAAGTTCCTTTTTTAACGAGTTAACATAAGCGCTGATGTTATCAAGCTCTTCCTGGTGTTTATAGATAGGCACAACTACAACCTGAATTGGTGCAAGTTTTGGAGGCAATACAAGGCCTGCGTCATCGCTATGGGCCATGATCAATGCCCCTATTAAACGGGTTGAAACGCCCCATGAAGTGGCCCAAACGTGTTCAATTTTATTCTCTTTGTTGGTGAACTTTACATCAAACGCTTTGGCAAAGTTTTGCCCTAAAAAGTGCGATGTACCAGCCTGTAAAGCTTTACCGTCCTGCATCAAGGCTTCAATACAATAGGTATCCAAAGCACCGGCAAAACGCTCATTAGCAGTTTTACGGCCTTTTACTACTGGCAATGCCATCCAGTTTTCGGCAAAATCGGCGTATACGTTCAGCATTTGCTCTGTTTCGGCTACTGCTTCTTCAGCCGTTGCATGCGCGGTGTGGCCTTCCTGCCATAAAAACTCGCTGGTACGCAAAAACAAACGGGTGCGCATTTCCCAGCGCATTACGTTGGCCCATTGGTTAACCAGGATAGGCAGGTCGCGGTACGATTGGATCCAACCCTTGTAAGTGTTCCAGATAATAGTCTCTGATGTCGGACGGATGATGAGCTCCTCTTCAAGCTTGGCTTCCTCGTCAACAATAATATTTCCTTCGCCATCATTTTTGAGGCGGTAATGAGTTACAACAGCACATTCTTTGGCAAAACCGTCAACATGGCTGGCTTCTTTACTAAAGAACGACTTGGGTATTAAAAGCGGGAAGTAAGCATTACTGTGGCCGGTGTCTTTAAACATCTCGTCAAGCACCGCCTGGATCTTTTCCCATATCGAATAACCGTACGGTTTAATGATCATACAGCCTCTAACCGGCGAATACTCGGCCATGTCAGATTTAATTACTAAGTCGTTAAACCATTGCGAATAATCTTCGTCTTTACTAATAACACCTTTGCTCATATTGATTGGATAGAATTTGGACTTGTGTAATTGTTGTATATTGCTGCCAAATTTATAAATTTAAAACTTATTTGACCTTGCACTTTTTACTTACCTGTATATGAAACGGAACATCGCGATAGGAATGTTTATTATCGGTGCCATGGCATTGAGTTCCTGCTCTACAACCAAGCTTGCATCAAACCAAAGTAATGACAACGTTTATTTTTCTGATGCACGAGCGGGCGATGAACCTGTTTATGCACAACAGCCGGCTTACAACCAAACCCCGGTTGCAGAGGATGGGTATAGTGATGACGACGATGATTACTTTTACTACGATGATTATTCGGCACGTATAAACCGTTTCAGTTATTTTTCCCCATTTGGTTATTACGATGATTTTTATTCAGCATATAATAGCTATCCTTATTACAATTACGGCCTTGGTTATGGATATGGCGGCTTAGGCGGCTATTACGGTGGCCTCGGTTATGGAGGCTACGGCGGCTGGGGGCCAGGATACGCATACGGCCTTGGCTGGGGATATGGTGGTTGGGGATTAGGCTATGGATATGGCGGCTGGGGTTATGGCGGCTATGGATACGGCGGTTATTACGGCGGCGGTTACGGATACGGCGGATATGGCGGTTACTATGGTGGAGGCTATGCCTCGTCAGGTACAGCACGTCCTTATCGTGGTAATGGCAATCCTTTTGCAGGCAGCGGGCGCCGCCCTGTTAGCAGTGCCGCTTCCGGTATAGGCTACATTCCCGGAGGCCGTAACAGACCATTGGGCAGCAGAACGAACACTTACAGTAACAGCAGCAGCAATAGCGGAAATAACAGTTATAATAATAACAACGGCACCCGCTATGCACGCCCGGCCCGTACGGACGCGGCGCCTACCCGTGATGCACAGCCGGTTTACAGACAGCCACAGGTTGAACGTACATCACAGCAACCATCCTATACGCCATCACCAAGCTCAAGCGGCGGCAGTTCACGCAGCACAGGCAGCAGCAGTGGCGGCGGTGGCGGCAGACCATCAAGACCATAAACCTAAATCTTATATTTTATTTACCTGAATTTTATGAAAATCAAGTATTTACTAAGCATAATTGCTATAGTAGCAATTACTAAAGATAGTTTTGCGCAATACTCACAGGATGCCATCAGGTTTTCAACCTTTCAAACCGGGTCAACCTCACGTATCAAAGCTATTGGCAACGCCGGCACAGCTGTAGGCGGCGATTTGAGCTCAGTTAGCGGCAATCCCGCCGGCTTAGGCTTTTTTACACACTCGGAGGTTAGTATTACCCCTGAGTATGATAACTCCAAAATAAGCTCCAGCTTTTTTGGGCAGGCAGGAAGCGCGAACCGGAACGATGTGAACATGAGCAACGCTGCCATCGTATTTTATCAGCAGCTAACCACCCGTGGGCGCGACAAAAGCAAAGGATGGTTGAGTATTAACTATGGCGCGGGCTACAGCCGTACCAATAACTTTTATGAAAATGTTGCTTACGGCGGTACAAACCAAACCAGTTCTATTTCTGATTACTATGCCGGCATCGCCAAGCGCGAAGTATCTCAATATGGCAGTGTTAACCCCAATGGCCTTGATGGATGGGCATATGATCATGTCCTGATCGATAATTTTGGCCCTGCAACTGACCCAAATTCGTATTCAAGCACAGTGAACGTTCCGGTAAGGCAGTTGGCAGGGATTACCCGTACCGGTGGCCAGTCGGAGTTTAACCTTTCATTTGGCGCCAATTACAGTAATAAGCTTTATATAGGTTTGGGACTGGCTATTACTGATATCAGGTATAATTCGCATGCCAGGTTTACCGAAAATGGCAATGCCATTATAACCAACGGCGGCAACCCTACCGACTTTTCATCCACTTTTGCGCAGGACCAAAGCACCAAAGGCTCGGGCTTCAACGCCAAATTGGGTATTATTTATAAACCTATACAGGCCTTACGCCTGGGCTTTGTGTTTACCTCTCCTACGTTTTATAATATTGATGATTCATATGCCGAAGGGCTTGCCACACAATACACTGGTGGCAAGAGTTATCAAAACGTATCCGAGCCATATCAGCTAAGCTACAATCTGCGTACGCCGTTAAAATTGGCAGGTGGCGCGTCTGTTTTCATAGGCAAATATGGTTTCATAAGCGGCGATGTTGAATATATTGATTATACCACTACTCATTTAAGCAGTAATGACAGTTATACTGCCGATGGTGACAACAGCGATATCAAATCACTTTACCGCTCAACAGTAAACCTTCATGTGGGCGCCGAAGTAAACGTGAACAGCCTCGTTTATCTGCGCGGCGGTTACAGCCAGCAGGGCAACCCGATGAAAGACCTTGGCAGCGATATTAAAACAGTTAGCGGCGGCATAGGCTTCCACTTTGGTGCTTATTTTGTTGACGCTACTTACGCGAGGGTAACCGGTAAACAAACCATTTTCCCTTATGAGGTAGGTGCAACCAGTCCTTTTGCCGATTTGAAAAAAACAAACAACAATGCATTCCTTACTTTAGGGTACCGCTTTTAACCGTTGATTTATTTTGATTACGCTGATTGCGTTGATCTGTTCAGCCTGGCTTTCTGTTACGGAAAGCCAGGCTGTTTCATTAACGCTCATTGTTGTGCCTTTGTTGATGTTGTCGCCAACAATGCCGAGAAAGTCAAAATGTGCTATTATCAGCGAAATCAGCGTAATCAAATAAATCAGTGGTCAAAATCAACGTAATCAAAAATATCAACGGTCAAATTAAGTAACTTGCCATTCATAATTTAAATTGACCATGAACAAAAATCTACTTAAAAGCACCGGTTTGTTAGTGCTATTGACAGGCATCGGCATCAATGCCCGGGCGCAGCAATCGGCCGAAACAAAAGCCTGGGTAGCCAAATCAAATGAGTATACCAAAATCATCATCGATCTGGATAAAAAATACTCGCCCGAATACGGATCATCGCAAGGCCTTGCAGAATATGACAGCGACATCGCTGTACCAACCCTCCAAAACATCATGGCCGAACGCAAGGATGAAGAGGCCGTTGTCGCTAAACTTACCGAAGCCCTTAAGACTGAAAAAAATACTTTTATTCAACAGGATATTAATATCATTATAACCCACCTCAAACTGGGTTTTCGCCAGCAGGACTTTGAGTTGAGCCGCCAGGTCCCTTTTTTAAATGCGTCCTCAACCATTTACAGCGGACTGGAAACACTGCTTGACGATCAAACCCCCGAAGCCCGTCGCGAGGCAGCGGTAATGCGTATCCGTAAATATGCAGGACTGGAAAAAGGCTATAAACCATTGACAACCATTTACAGGGAACGCCTGCAGCACCAGATGGGCGGTAAAAACATGATCTATCCGTCAAAACAACGCATGGAAACCGATCTGTCACGCAATGCGAGTATCGTAATCGGCATCGCCGAGCTTTGTACCAAATACAAGGTGACCGGATGGGAACAACCTTATGCAACCCTGAAAAAACAACTGGAAAATTATGACAAATGGGTAAAAGCAAATGTACTGGTAAAAGCCCGTACAGATTTCAGGCTCCCACCCGAAGAGTATGCTATGAACCTCGAAGCTTATGGTATAGATATTCCCCCTGCGAAAGTAGCTGAAATGGCACATGCCCTGTTCAACCAGATCCAGGACGAGATGAAGCCTATTGCCGGGCAGATAGCAAAAAAAAGGAACCTGCCATCAAGTGATTATCGGGCTGTAATTCGTGAACTTAAAAAAGAGCAAATCCACGGAGATTCTATTATTCCGCTGTACGAGCAGCATTTAAAAGATATTGAAGGCATCATTCGCGATCATCAACTGGTAACGCTGCCTAACCGCCCGGCTATTATCCGTTTAGCAACCGCTGCCGAAACCGCGCAGAGCCCCGCCCCGCATATGGTGCCACCTCCGTTCCTGAACAATACCGGCCAGCGCGGTGTTTTTGTACTGCCATTAAACATGCCCGCATCACCCGGCGAAAAAGCTACAGACAAGTACGATGACTTTACTTTTGATGCCGCCTCGTGGACCATCATTGCCCACGAAGCAAGGCCGGGCCACGAATTACAGTTTGATAAAATGGTGGAAGAAGGGGTATCACAGGCACGCGCCCTGTACGCTTTTAACTCAACTAATGTGGAAGGCTGGGGCTTATATTCCGAATACATTACCCGCCCCTATATGCCTTTAGAAGGACAGTTGGTATCGTTAGATTATCGCTTACTCAGGGCCGCGCGCGCGTTCCTTGATCCTGAATTGCAGGCTGGTAAGATAACCCAGCAACAGGCGCTTGATGTATTGATGAACGATGTAGTACAATCGCGTGCATTTGCCCGCCAGGAAGTTGAGCGTTATACCATTAACGCTCCCGGCCAGGCCAATAGCTATTTTTATGGTTTTACCAAAATGATTGCCCTGCGCAAAGATACCGAGGCTGCGTTAGGCAACAAATTCAACGCTTTGCATTTCCATGATTTCATCCTGTCGCAAGGGATCCTGCCGCCGGCATTAATCCGCGAGGCGGTGATGAATGATTTTGTGCCGAAAGAGAAAGCGTTGTAAGATTTTCTATAAAACGCAAAAAGCGGGATATTTTAAAATTATCCCGCTTTATTGGTTATTTACAATGTTGCGATAGAGCAGGGTGGGCAAGCGGGCCAAAATAATGCAGCCCGTGATTCTGCCCGATTTGCAGGGCCCGTCGCTTAATAACAAAAGAACACAAGGGCGATGACGGTATCGATATGTATACCTTATTCCGTAAACACCCTATAATTAACATCCATTACGCTCCGGCTTTGCAGCTTCGATTTTAGCAGCTCAAGCAGCGTGGCCCATTCCGGTGCCGAAAGTTCATGATCGGCCGGGGTTATATAAATATCGGTTGTTTTAATAAAACCTTCTCTGGGATTGGCTGAGATACTTACCCCTTTGCTTACGCGGATGTTTTTCATTTTTGCTCCAAGCTCATATCTGCAGAAACTTGTTAGATCGGCAAGGGTAACTATGCGGTCTTTAGTGGTGAGGCCATATTTATAAGCCTGGATCCGCTCGGAAGCCCCAAGGCTGTTCCGGCCGCCGGTGGTCGTGGTAAGGAGCCTTAAACTATCCGGCTTAAGTTTAATGGTTTCCGCCTGTTGCAGCTTTGAGCCTTTGCGGATGTTATTGGCATTATCGGCAAGTGTTGTCCAAAAACTGAGGTATAACATGGCCGCTTTGTTTGCCGGTTTTAGTACCAGGTAATTTACCAGTTCATGATTATCTTTTGAACTTTTGGACTTTTTTTCGATAACGGAGATATTCTGCTCCAGTGTTTTTAGGGCCGTTGTTAAAAAGTCGCTTCCGTATGCGGCAAAGGCCGCTTTTTCGTCGCGAAGCAACTCAAACAAATATTCGATGGTTTGTCGGGCGTTACGTGCGTCAAAACGCTCGGCGCCGCCGTTCCTGATAGAGTAACTGCCCTCATAATTAATACCGGCCTGGCTATACGGGATCTCGTTATACCGAACGTCATTGTCGTCATGCAGCTCATGGATTGATAAAAAGTGATCATAAGCGCCTGGTTTTATAGGGATGATATCGCTGATCTCCTTGATCCTGAATTTTTGTTGGTGAAGCCGCCTGCTCATTACCGGGAAACAGTTTAAATGTAACTGTAGTTCATCAATGGCATTTGCCGGGATTGCTGCCGGGAATACGATCTTGAACCACAGGCAGGGCTTAAGTGTTTTCAAATCCTGCTCGTTAAAAAACGACTGTAACTCAACCGGATAGTTTGCTTTGAAGGCGGTAATATTGCTTAGCCGCTCATCGGTTAGCGAAATAAAATGATTGTTGTAATAGGTCCTGACGTCGCGGGTTATAAGGTTAATGATATGCTGATCATAAAAAACAGGTTTCTGATCGTCGGCTTGTTCATCAACGTAAATGAGGCCAGGTTCAGTATCAAGCTGTGAACCATCGAGGTAAAATTTGGTTACCTGCAGCAGGCTGTAAAAATCGGTATTGCTGATGTAAACAGGCCAGTCGAAATAGATTCCCGCGTTTTTAAAAGTATTCAATGATGCTGCTGTTTCAATGCCTATCCAAAGGGTGTTAGGTTCGCCAAAAGCACCGGTGCGAACGTTTAGCAATGCATTCTTCTGCCCATTTTCAACATGCTCCTGCAGTCTGCCCGCGTTGAAGCTGTATTTTATTTCGGCATTAAATACAGTGTTGGCACCTGCAGGTGTAAAATAAATGTCTAGTTGTTCCGGGCTGGTTTTACCAACCTCCGCTGCCAACTGTTTCCGGAAATAAAAATGGTTGCCGATGTTCAATATTTCTGAAGCCTCGATGGGTTTACCTTTTAATATGGCATGGGCGGGCAGGGGAGCCGTTAAATAGTCGGAAGCCAGGATCCTGGATATTTTGTTCAGGATGCGATGTTCCAGGTTTTTAACATCGTTGTTTAAGTTGAACAACTCGGTGCTCAGGGCTTCAATCAAAAGCTTTACCAGCGGATCAACATCATTTACGTTTTGAACGCCCCAAAACTCGGTAGCGTTCTTCAGCATGCGGTTCCTGATCTCTTCTTTTGAGTTATAAAATATAGTGCTCATAGGTTTATGCTGATAGCGGGCTTAGGAATAAAGCAGTTTTGAACAAATATGTTTCGCCGGTCTTGTTCAGTTTGCCTTTAATAGTAATATCTACTTTCTTTTTTATTTCGCTCACATTGCGCAAGGGGTAAAATTTGTTGATCTCGGTAATGTTCACGCCGATATCAATATCATAGATCCTGTTTTCAAATTTGCTGATAGAACGCAACAACGATTGCCTCAGCTTTTCTTCCCAAATAGTCTCACTCATAATAAGTTCAAAATCCATATCCCAGATCTCGCAGCCAAATTTGGGGTTGTAGCGGTGTTCACCAAAACGGGTAAAAATAATGAGTTCGATGTATTGCGATATAGACGCGCCAAGGTCTTGTTTATCAAGGTCCTGGCCATTATTGATATGGCTAAAGCGGATCGGTTTTGAATAAAGCGGGTTTAGCATAAATGATATTATTGGATTTCGCTTATGTTAAATTTTAACTTTTTATAAACATTTATTTTCAAAAATAGTTGTAGATATGTTTTATTGGTTACAAATAGTTGATAAAGCATTGATTTTTTGATAATTATTACACTATTGGTTAATTAATAGATATGAGTTAAATATTATAAATGGAGCTTTTTTAGCTGTAAATAAACCGAACCGATACTATAATATTAGATGAAACCTGTAAACAATAGCGACCTAAACCGGGCTTATCGCAAATTCATGATGTACCTTATTACATTACTGGGTTTTGCCATCATTATCGTTTACTTCTTTTTTGCAACCTCGGGCCGTGAGCTTGAATTATTAAATGCCCGCGTTAAAAAGACAGATCAGCTGATAGCGCTCCGTACTGATATCAATAACAGCTTTGAATTGATCCTGCTGCGCATGCAGCAACTATCGCAGTATGCAAAAATGAACTCGCAGGAGCTTAATAACCAAACGGTACTGCTTAATGATATCCAGGAGAGCAATCAGCATATCCGGGAGCGGCTGCAAAGTAACCCTTACCCGCTTAAAAGTTTTGAGTTGTATAAAAAGCTCAGCAACGATATTGAAACCATTGCCAGCATCAAAGATTCGCTTTTTACCACACGTTTCCAGATTGAAAGCCTTCGCTCACAGTTAGAGTCGTGCAGCCGGGTAAATAAATCGGCTATTAATCAGTTAAACCATCACTATCCGCATTAATAAGCCATATGTTAAAATTTAGTTTAAAAGAACGGAGAGAAAAATTCTTGTTTTTCATGGGGATGTTTTTAGTGACGTCGGTGATATTGTGCGTGGCTATATTTTATAATTATGGCAACGAAGGGTTAGTATCAAAAAGCGAGTTTGCTAAAAAAGTAAACGAAGAAGAGCAGTTTGAAAGCCTTGTTACCGAAGCGTTACCAACCGTTGATACCACGTATCATAAAATAGTAAAGTTTAACCCCAACGTGCAGGCCGTTTTTTTGGAAAATGACATCAGCGGTTCAATAGGTGCTGTAAAATCATATTACAACCGCCGCCCATATGATGCGCGGTATAAATGCTTTATCCACGCTTCAAAACTGTTGCAGGCACTTTTTTATGATAAGCGCGAACTAACGGGCAATTATAACGATATCAGGAACATAAAAGGATCGGTTGATGACTGCCACATTGCACAGCGGCAATTGCAGCAAAACATGAGCATGGCCCGGTAAGCATCATCATACATCTACCATATATAACCTAAGCAAAATGAAAAACGATTACAACGACGGGAGGCCCGTCGATACTAACCGGAACACCTACACCTTTTTATACATTTTTACTGGTGTAGTTGTTATTGCGGGTATCATTTTCCTGCTGCGGAGTTCATTGTTTGAAAAGAGAGTGATCAACGCCCGTATCCTGAAGGATGAGATAGCCCTGAACGAGCACCTGGTTTACTCGGATAATACGGCCAATGCAAAAAACTGGCTTTGGGAGTTTGGCAATGGCGATAAATCAATTCAACAAAACGGGAGCTACCGCTTTAAAAAAACAGGCGACTATATTATACGGCTTACCGTTGACGGCAATTTGACGCAGCAATTCCCGGTTAGCGTAAAAGATAGTACCCCAACCATAGCCGCCGATACCCTGATTACAATTAACGGCCCCACACAGGGGATTGTAAATGAACAGGTAAGGCTTGAGGCGCAGGGTAATGCCCGGATTTTTGAATGGTCGTTTGGAGAAACCGGCCGGGTGGATGTTAAAGGACCAACTGCACTCTACACCTTTCACAATCCCGGTACCTATTTTATCAAACTGAGCACGGATAAAAGCAGGCGCCCGGTCTATCACCGCATGCGTATTACCAATCCCGATTCAACATTTGCCAACCAGATCGTAAACCCTGGTGAAAGCGAGCGCCGTGTAATCGATGATATTAGGGCACACCTGCAGGCCATAGCCAACGGCCGTGATTTTAACCGCCATTATTATTACCTCGTTAGGAGATATTTCTGCGGAGATGAGAAAGTTACCGTAAATCTTGAAGATAACGGCGAAAGCAAACGGACTGATTTTTACTCCTACTGTATGCGGCTAACTTTTGGAGGTGGCATCAGTGTCGACGAAGCACAGGTTACCCTAAAGCCAAAATCAAACTGCTCAAGTATGCTTTCGGTAAGGCAGCATGCAACCACTGCCGCTCCCGAAAAGAGGCCCAGATAATCCATTTTAAAACCTATTTGCATCAACCAACATGAAAAATATATTAAGCTTCTTTTTTTTAACCTGTATAGTAATTGCGGCCCGGGCGCAATCGCCGGTATCGCTTGGCAAAACGGTGGTAACGCTACCCAAAGCTTTTGAAAAACCTGATGAGCGTACCAGCATTTACAATACCGACGACCGCACTTCCCTGCCATGGATCGTATTTTCGGACAGGGCCGAAAATTATACATATACCTCGCCGGGCGGAACGCTGGTAATGAAAAAAATAAGTTTCATGGAGCCTTTTTATGTAAGTGAACAAAAAAACGGGTTTATAAAACTAATTAAGTACCAGGCCGGCATGGTACAAGGTAAAAAGCTTACCAATAAAAAAGGCTCGCAAAGTTACGGATGGATCAGCATTTCAAAGGTGTTGCCCTGGCAGTCGGCTTTTACCAGCACAAATGGTTATCCCGAAAAATATATCACCATTATAAGTGGTGCCGGTCCGCTCACTATGCCCGATTATTATTATGACAAAACTGATTCCGCTTACATTTTTGCCGGGCCCGATCAAAGCCAGAAAAAAACCAAAGTGGCACTGCACAACGTGGTTTATGTATACAAAAAATCTGACGACGGGAAAAAAGTATTGGTTGGATCCGATCCGCAGTTAATTGCCGATAATGCAGCTGGCAGTGTTTATGGCTGGATAGCCGCCGACGCCGTTCATAGCTGGGGCGATAGGCTATATGTCGGGTCGGCAAGGGAAAACCAGCCATTGATCAATGATTCTATTGCAAGGTATATCAACAGTTCCCTGAAAACCAATAATAGTAAGGGAGGCACGGGCTATTTTGCTTTTGACCCCTTACTGGTCGATAATGCTCCCTTGTTATTGAGCATGCCTGTAAGCTCATCTGCTTCGGGTAATCTTAGCCTCGGCTTCGCAACCGATGTTTATGATAAAAGCCATAACAGTGTGCTTAATATCAAAGGCGGGCATTTAGCATATAAGGATTATCTCAAGATCCGCAGCAATGTTCACCACGTTAACATTGTGTTTGTGGTTGATGGCGGCAGCCCTATGCGCAATTATTTTTCGGGTATTACCAGCACTATTCAATCATTTGAAGATATTTTTGATGCGCATGCCAGGGGTAACCAGGTTAGATATGGGGCTGTAGTTTACCGTAACGCGTCCGGCTGTCAAACCGGGGGCATCCAGTCAACCCCGCTTAACGCCGATTATCGTAACCTGGTAAAATACCTCGAATCACAGTCAACAGTAACAGGTAACTGTGCCCCGGTGATAAGTTCCCAACCTGTTTTTGACGGTATCCGCACGGGCTTAAGCCTTTTTGGCAATCATCCCGACGAAACCAACCTGGTCATCCTAATTGGTGCCACCGGTGCTTTAGATCGTAATTCGGTAGGGGTTAATACGGTGGCCAGTCAGATAGCGGCCGCCAACGCCCGCTTGTTAGCTATCCAGGTATTTAGCGATTACAACCCTATCTACAATGATTTTGTAATCCAGGCAAGACAAATTGTATCACAATCTGCGGTAAAGCTGGCCGATTATAAAAAACAGCGCATGGTGAATGGAGAAGGCCTTACCAACGTGCAGCAATTCAATACATCACTGTCTGATTCGGTTTCCTTTTACCTCGATTATCCCAAAAAGAGCCTGATCCAGGGCGCTGTGGTATTTCCGCCCAAGAGAGTAGTAAAATCAAACCAGGCCATGAGTTTGGCAGTTGAACGCCTGATGCGCGAAACAGATTATGATATCCGTAACCAGATCCATACGCTCGACAGCGCATTCAGGCTTACCGGGCGCGAAAACCGTTATGTACAGCCGCTGGTTATGCAGCAGCAGGGGCAGCCATCAACCGATTTGGGAAACAATATGCCGCATAACGCTTTCAAATATTACCTCAGCGCCGAAGCACCCAGGAACCTGGTAAATGAAAGCAAGGGGCAGCTGCAATACCTGCTGATATTGAACGAGCAGGATTATAAGCAGCTGACAGATCTGCTGTCGCTCATGATAGGCGAAAACCTGCAGCGGGACGCGTCCGATTACCGCTCAAAATTGGTTGATAACTACGTTGATATCGCTGCCAAGCATTTAGGACTTAACTTATCTGGCGGTGATATTAAAGACATGACCCTGGCCGATTATTTTCTGCGGGTTACCAGTTTGCCCTTACCCGGCAAAAAAGATTTCTATAATAAAAAGGTGAATGATCTTAAACACAACGATGATATGCCGCAGGCGCAGTTTGAGGCATATATCCACTATTTGATCCATAGCAGTGATGTTATTAAACAGGCTGCTATTACCAACCAACACTTTACGTCAAACGGCAAAACCTATTATTATATAACCCAGGCTAACCTGCAATAGCATATGAATATAGTTAATTTAAGCGAGTCGGTGAAAACGGCGGTGCGGGTAGCGCAGTCATTAGCCAAAGAATATCACCATAAGGAATTTGGTCCGGCGCACCTTTTAAAAGGCTTGATGCACCAGGAAGTTGGGTTGAAGAACCTGCTTCAATCCATTGGGAAGGACACGGCTTACATAAGCGATTGGGCCGAAGTGCGCATTGAAGACTATTCGGCCGCGTTAACCGTGCCCGACGAGATGTTAGGTAACAGCCAGGTAAAGCAGGTATTTGAAGAAGCCGATAACATGCGCATAAAATTAGGCCAGGATTTGATTACGCCTGTTTGTGTATTGATTGCGTTAATAAAGCCCAATGTGGGTTTTGATGCTAACCAGCTAAAATCTTTCCCGGTAAAAGAACGCGAGTTACTGGATATTTATTTGAGTAATGAGGATGTTAACCATGCGGTAAATCCCTCTGTGCAGGCCACAAACGGCAGCGATGCACCCAAACAAACAATAGCATTACTCAAATACTGTGTAGACCGCACAAGCCTGGCCAAACAGGGTAAGGTAGATCCTATCATAGGCCGGGAGCGCGAAACACGGATGGTGATGGAGATCCTGAGCCGGCGTACCAAGCCCAATGTAATGATCACCGGCGACGCGGGCGTTGGCAAAACAGCCCTGGTTGACGGGTTCGCGCTTAGCATTGTAAACGGACAGGTACCGGCGTCGCTTAAAAATGTACAGCTTTTTGAACTTGATCTGGGTTCATTGATCGCGGGGGCATCTTACAAAGGAGAAATTGAAGACAGGTTAAAAAACATCCTGCGCGAGATAAAGCAGTTTGAAAAAGCGATCCTGTTCATTGATGAGATCCATACCCTGCTCGATAATAAAGGGCCGATAGGCGGCGGTGTTGGCAACCTGCTGAAACCGGAGCTTGCCCGGGGCGAAATAACGGTGATTGGTGCCACTACCATCGACGAATACCGCAAAGTGATTGAGCCCGAACAGGCTTTCAGCCGCCGGTTTGAGGTGCTGCAGGTAAATGAGCCCGATACACCTACAGCTATTAAAATGCTTAAAAAACTGGTGCCCCAATATGAGGAGCACCACAGCTTAAAGATAGATGCTAACACAGCCGAAGAATGCGTTAGACTGGCGCAGCGGTATATGAAAGACCGTCGCCTGCCCGACTCTGCCTTCGACCTGCTCGACCGTACCATGGCTGCTATCCGTTTAATGAACGATACCACCGATACAGCCCTTTCCGAACTCCGCACCGAACTGGACGAATTGAAAGCTCAGGATGATGCAGGCGATTTGATCGGAGCCTACAAATGGCTTTACACCTTGTATCGCAATAAAATAAGCGCGGTGTTGTTAGGCCAGCTGGAAGATGAAACCCAAGTTGATACTTTTGAAACGCCCGATGAATACATCGCTTACTTTGAACGCAATTTGAGCCGGCTTGAAGAATTGGCTCAAAATAAAACCGAGGTGGTGAATAAACATGATATTGCCGCTATTATCTCCTATAAAACAGGCATTCCCTTAGGCAAGATCCAGGCACAAGAGAAAGAAAGGCTTTTGGGCATGGAAGGCTTCCTAAAAAAACGGGTTGTTGGGCAGGACCAAGCGTTGAAAGCCGTATCTGATGCCATACTCGAATCGCGGAGCGGACTGAACAAAAAAGGGCAGCCCATCGGCTCATTCTTTTTGCTTGGCCCAACAGGCACCGGTAAAACGGAGCTGGCCAAATCAATAGCCGAGTTTTTATTTAATGACGAAAAAGCGATGATCCGCTTTGATATGTCTGAGTTTAAAGAGGAACATTCGGCCGCATTGCTGTATGGCGCGCCGCCGGGCTATGTGGGGTATGAAGAGGGCGGCTTGCTCGTGAACAAAATAAGGCAGCAACCTTACTCGGTTGTGCTGTTTGATGAAATTGAAAAGGCTCACCCATCGGTATTTGATATCTTTTTACAGATCCTGGATGAAGGGCATATGCACGACAGGCTGGGCAAGCAAGGCGATTTTTCAAACGCGCTGGTGCTATTTACCTCAAACATTGGCAGCGAGTGGGTATCTGAGCAAATTAGCCGGGGGCATATGCCTACATCAAACCAATTGATGGAGGTGATGGCCAATAAGTTCAGGCCGGAGTTTTTGGCGCGGTTATCAGAGATAGTACCCTTTGCACCTATACATGAAGAAAATGTAGTACGCATCTTTGAGATCCAGCTCAAAAGCCTTACACAGGCGCTTGATAAAATGGGCATAAACATGCAGTTAAGTGCCGAAGCCAAAAATATGCTGGCCTTAAGCGGTTTTACACCCAAATATGGTGCCCGGCAGCTATCGGCGGTGATCCGTAACCAATTGCGCAGGCCAATATCACGGTATATTATTTCGGGCGAACTGAAAAAAGGAAATACTATCGCTATAGATAAAAAAAGTGATGATATTGAATTATTGTGGAGCATTAGTTAAGTAATTTAACTGAAATACATACTGTTAAAAACAATTTTATAGTTATTGCATTATAACATAAACACTTTCATACTTATCATTTATTAAATAAAGCTATGTTTAATTACGAAATAGGGGGAAACGAAACAAAAGTTGATTCCTCAGAAGCATTTGGTGAGATAGCTCCCAATAAAACTTTGTTTATTCAAAAATTAACTGATAATGAGCCGCTGAGACCGGAGAAGGTTGAAGGACTTAAAAATGTTGAAGAGGTTTTTGCTCATTACAAGCCAAAAGTAAGTGTTGAGCTTGAAAGAGAAAACGGATCAAATGTTACCGAAACCCTGTACTTTAACAATCTTGGCGATTTTGCCCCCAAAAACCTGGTACAACAAAGCAAATACCTGCATAAGCTTAATATCCAGCGCGAGATGTACCTCAATATCATGAAGCAGCTGAAAACCAACAAAACGCTTAAGTCAACCCTTGATAACGCCGAAACCAAACAGGCCTTTATTGAGGCGTTAAAAAATATAGTAACCGAGCTTGACCAATAATTAGCTAATCCTAAACATTTAACAACACGATCATGGCAACACCAAACGAGCAGATCCTGAATGAAAATTCAACAGACCAGGCTCTTAAAATAAAAGAAAGAAGCGGCGCGGCATCCTTATCAACCAGTTTAGATAAACTATCAAAAGTTGGTGGTTTTGATTTGCTGGAAGCTACTATTGATGGCCTTCAAAACCTGAACCCCGAACGCAAAGCCCGTAAACAGATCTTTTTAACTGATGATGAGAAGAAAGGGGAGCGCGAAGAGCTTAAGCTGAAGCTTAATCAATGGATAGAAGCTTTGGAAAGCGGCGAATCGGTTAGCGATACTATTCAGAAAAGCGCCGAAAAACTGCAAAGCGTTGAAGAAAACCTGAACAAAAATTTACTCAATGTATTGGAAAGCACCCGCGAGCTGGAACAGGCTTACCGTACAGTGCATTTGTTTTATAAAAACACCGAACAGGATAAGCTGAAGAATGTGGTATTAATGAATGCCACGATCGATCAGTTGAAAGAGCTTGATAACCCGCGCTTTATTGAATATGCTGCAAATGAGCTTAAGCAGAATTATGACAGGCTGGATCTTCGTCAAAATTACTCAATCCTGGTTGTGCCCGGCTACCTTGGCTCAAACAAGGTAGTTGAACGCTGGTCAAAAATAGCCTATGATAATAAAGTAATGCTGGTGACCGATTTTGCGGATCTTGAACAACCGGATGATGTGATAGACCTGTTTACATCTGCTAATTTAACCGGCGGCGATGCCTTTAAATCAAATACCATCATGACCTGTAACTGGCTGGTAGGCCGAGGCAAAGTTGCCGAAGCGGGTGAAGAGGATGACCTGTATATCCCCGGTTCAGCAGCATTGGCGGGTAAAATGTATTATACGCTGATGTCGCAGGTTACCGCCGGTAAAAAACACGGTGCGGTTAACGAGGTGGATGGTGTACGTTTTGACCTCAAAAAGAGCGAGATCTCACACCTGGAGCGCATTGGCCTGATACCTATGGTGAATGAGTACGGCAAGGTAATGGCATTCTCGGCCAAAACTTTGTTTAATGGCGATAATATCGGTTTGCAAACCTATTCGGTAGTGAGGGTATTTGATTATATCACCAAAGTATTATTTGACTTTTTGAACCGCCGTGCTTTTGAAAACTGGACATCAAAAACAGAGCAGGACCTGCGCTCGCAAATTGTGAAGTTTTTGGATAACATCCAGGGGCCCGACAGGCTTATCGAACGCTTTAAAATAATCAGGTTTGAGCGCGATGAACAGCAAAAGGACCGCATTCACCTTGATATCAATATCACGCCATATTTCCCGGCTAAAAGCTTTGTGGTAAAGCTTGACGGGCAAAAAGGTGAGGATGCAAGCCCGACCTGGAACAGCGAATATAAACAGCAGTAATATCGCGGTACACAACGTTGTGAAGTGGTAATGAATCCCCTTTTAAAATAAGGAAGCACCTACTGGAGCGATATCGGATATGTGCAAAACAATATATTGGCTCCGTAGGTGCTTCCTGTTAGGAGGCGGGTTTTAAAAGCGATATTCACGTTAAACCAGCGCTGTGTGCATTTTAGGTTAATTTAACCGAAGGCCTAACTTTATTTATTGTTAAATAAGGTTTATGTTTGCATTGATGAGGCAGCTATTGATCATTAATGCAGATATAGATAAAACACCAACCACAGCGACATTGATCAATGCCTACAAAGAAGGGGCCCAGGCCGCCGAAGCTGTAGTAAAAGAGATAGCCATCGCCGACCTTAAATTTAATCCCAACAAGCAATTCACGCTAAGCAATAACGAGCCCGAACCCGACCTTGTGCAGGCTGTAAACGCAATAAAATGGGCATCGCACGTGGTGATATTTTGCCCGGTTTATAAAGATTCGATCAACTCGAAAATTAAAGGTTTTTTTGATCGCGTTTTTATGCCCGACCAGGTTTTTATCAGCGGCTCGTCGGTTAATTTCAATGGCCGGTCAGGACGTGTGGTTTCTATATTGGATGAAGCTGCCTGGCAGGACTGGCAGGTTGATATGAAGCCAACCTACCTGGCAGTAAAAAAACTAACCCTCGAAAAGCGCGGCATCAAGCCTGTGCACACCAGTACCATCGGGCATCTATACAACCTCGATAATGAGTATAGCAAAAAGTGGATTCAAAAATTATATTCTTTTGGGTTAAAACTTATTTAAATAAATATTTAATATTTTCTCCAAACAATAAATTAATTACATTGTAGTTATTAAAGTAATGCGCAAAGCATCTACTTTAAATTATTAACCTCTTAAAATTTATCATTATGGCTTTCAAAGCAAGATTAAATTTTTCGGGCAAGGACTACGATGTGCTCACTTGCTCCTATGCATTAAACCGCGATGTAGACTCAAAAGGACGCCCGTCCTCAGGTATTTACGGCGGTACTATCGATATCGAGATCGAGTCGACTGAAGACACCTCCATTATCGAATCAATGGTTAACAACCAGTACAAACCGATTGCCGGAACTTTGCTGATCAAAAAATCTGAGGAAGACGCTAAAATGAAAGAGTTGTCTTTTGAAGATGGCTACATCGTGAAGTATTCTGAAGGTATCGACATTACAGGCGCGACTCCCATGAGTTTGAAGTTTGTGATCTCGGCCCGCAAGTTGAAACTGGGAAGCGCCGAGCACGTGAACGACTGGCCAGGTAAAAACTAAGCCCGGCCGATTTTGTTATCTGTTTGTGCCGAAGGGGCACTTAATTTATTTATCTACTTAAAACTTTATTGATCATGGCTTTCAAAGCAAGAATTAGTTTAGGATCGAAAGAATTCGACGTGCTGCAATGCAGCTATTCATTAAACAGGGACGTTGACTCAAAAGGCCGTCCGTCATCAGGTGTATATGGTGGTACTATCCAGGTTGAGGTTGAATCAACCGAAGATACTTCGGTTATCGAATCGATGGTGAACAGCCAGTACAAACCAATTCATGGCACTATCACCTTCAAAAAATCCGAAGAAGATGCCAAAATGAAGGAGCTTAATTTTGAGGATGGTTATATCATTCAATATAACGAGGGGATATCGATTATTGGTAACAACCCAATGTCGTTAAGCTTTGTGATATCGGCGCGTAAGCTGAAAATAGGCAACGCCGAGCACGAAAACGACTGGCCTAAATAATATCTCAGTACAATTGATTTGTACTGTCTTTTAAAAAGATACGGAGGAGATAGTAACATATTTTCCTCCGTGTTCTTTTTACAGGTTTTATTTAGGTTCAGTTATAAACCTTATGAAAAGAAAGAAGAGAATAATAAACCCAGCCTTACCCACTACAAAGAAAAAGGTGAAAAAATCGTCGGTTCCAACCCCCATGGAATACGTGCAGCTTTTTAATACCTGTGTTATTAAAAAGGAAAAAATTGCTGCTGTCGATAAGATCATCGATGAAAAGGTAACCGTAAACCGCCCCCGTTACGAAAGTATTTCAAACCTGGTACGCCTTGGTACTAATGCGCCGTCGGCTGCCGGAAATAAAAATCTTTTCGCATCGGTGTATACCCCTTTTTTTGATCGTTATAACACCACACCGCTATCATTAAACCCAACCGCGGCCAATGCCAAACCCGAAAGTGTTTTGGATATGATGACCAAACCGCAGATGACAACCAGCCTTTTGGGAGGTAATTTTTTTGACACCGGGAGGTTTACCCCGAACGATCCGTTTTCGTTTATGAACCTTTTTGGCGGCGGCGGAGCTATCCCCTGGTATTTTATAGCCTGCGTACATTATATGGAGTGCTCGTTCAGTTTCAAAAAACACCTGCACAACGGCGATCCGCTTACCGGTTATACGGTACAGGTGCCGGCCAATCGCCCAAAGGTAGGTCACGGCCCTCCGTTTACTTTTGAGGAGAGTGCTGTTGATGCTATTAAACTGATGAAGTATGATAAGGTAACCAATTGGAGCCTGCCGTTTATTTTGCAAAAGCTGGAGGGATATAACGGTTTCGGTTATAACAAAAAGGGCATTCATACACCTTACCTCTGGAGTTTTTCGAACCAGTATGTTAAGGGCAAATATGTCAAAGACGGTGTTTTTGATGCCGAGGCGGTATCCCAGCAAATGGGCGCGGCAGTTATTCTTAAACGCATGGAAGACAGGGCACTGATCAGTATTCCCAGAAATTAACCAATGAACAGGATTAATAAACATATGGTATTGTTACTGCTTGCTACCGGGTTGGCAGGTTCGGCTGTTGGCTGCAGCGGTAGCCCTAAAGCTCCGGTTGCTGATACTGTCAAAACCATAGCTAAGTCGGCCTCCCGAACCGTGCATAAGTCGCCCCTCACCGATGAGCAGTTGTTCAGGGCCTGCCTGAAACAGTTTAAAGCTGCTGCCCTGCAAAAAAATAAAAAGCAGCTGGCCGCCATGTTTTACTTTCCGTTGCAAACAACACCCCAATGGTCAAACGAAGATTTACGATCTGCTACGGTTAACCCTGCTGAGGGACTGGTGAGCGGGGCAGAATATCCACAGTATGAGCCTGCTATATTGAGTGCTGACGCGCTTCGTCTTATACCCAAAAGCACGGAAGACGATCTGTCGGAGATTGACGCCGCTAACGACGAAAACTATTATAAAGTTATTGCAAAGGTTACAGATAAAGGCAGTAAGCTTTACGAGTTGCAGCAACAATATGAGCAAAAAAATGGCAGGGAAACATCGTACGGGTTTGTTTTTGGCAAAGTTAACGGGCAATATAAAATTATAAGTTACTACAGCCCATGGCCTGTTAAAGGTTAATGGATTTTATAGCCGAATTATGGAAAAGAAACTAAAAGTAGATATCAATATTGAAGGTACCCAGATCACCCATTTCTCTACCTTTAACCTTGACCAGCGTTTTAATGAGCATCATACTTTTCAGCTCAGGTTTAATCATGATATGGTTGAAGAGTACAACGCTGTTACGCTCGAAAACTCAAAGGACTTTATTGGTAAAAACATTACCGTGCAATTTGGCACAGCCGATAGCGGCGAAAATAAATTTAGCGGTATTGTTACCAAGGTAGAGCTTTCGCAAAGCCATGGGTTTCATGGCGATATCCTGGTGAGTGGCTTTAGTCCGACCATCCTGATTGACCGGGGTCCCGACCTCGGCTCGTATCTTAACAAAAGCCTGAGCAGCATTATTCAGTTAGCTACCCAGGATGCACCGGCAAACGATCTGAACCTCAATATCAAGCCAACCAATACTTCGCCTATTGATTATATCATTCAATATCGTGAAAGCGATTTTGAGTTCATCAACCGTCTTTCGGCCGAGTATTACGAATGGTTTTATTACGATGGTGCTAAACTGAATTTCGGTAAGCCCGATAAGCTGGAGGAGGTTGCTCTTATTTACGGTCGTGATCTGCACAGCCTGCAATATGCAATGCAGATAGCCCCCTTAAAGCATAATAAATTTGCTTACAACCCCAGGCAGGATGAACTGCTTTCGTCAGAGCCGCAAGGCTCTTCGGGCAGCACGCCGGACCTTTCGCATGCCATCAGCGCATCAAACAAAGTTTTCAGCAAAGTTTATAATGAACCATTGGCTGTTAGGGTAAATAACAAAAAAGAAATAGATGATTATGTTAATAACCAGCAAAAAGCGCTGATATCCGAATTGGTTACCATTGTAGGCAATGGCGACAACCCCATGGTAGGCCTGGGCAAAATACTTAATGTAAGCATGAGTGTAAGGGGTACAGGGGCTTTTGAATTGCAGGATTTTGGCAAGTTCCTGGTTACGGCGGTTTATCACCAGATCGACGGTGTTGGCCATTACCAAAATACGTTTGAAGGCGTTACTGCCGATACGGAGCGTATCCCGGTTGCTGAAGCCGAAAAACCCAACCCGGATATGCAGCTGGCCGATGTTACCGACAATGCCGACCCGGATGGGCATGGCCGCGTTAAAGTAAAATTTAAATGGCAATGTACCGCGAATGATGTTACCGAGTGGCTCAGGGTAGTTTCTCCTGATGCAGGCAGCTCGGATAAAGTAAGCAAGAACCGCGGGTTTGTTTTTATCCCCGAAGTTGGCGACCAGGTGCTGGTAGCATTTGAGGAGGGTAATATTGCCCGCCCAGTTATTATTGGCAGCATGTTTAGTGGTAAAACAGGCACAGGCGGCAATCAAACCAATAAAACCAAAGCGCTTACTACCCGAAGCGGCAACACCGTGATACTGGACGATAGCAATGGCAGCATTAATGTTAAAGATCCCAGCGGTAACGTGGTAACCCTTAATGGCGATGGTACGGTAACCATTTATGCGCCAAACACCTTAACGCTGGTATCAAAAGATATTAACATCAATGCGGGCAATAGCATTAATATAACATCATCGCCGGCGAAAGAAGGCGGGGGTGACGGTGTTATCAATGTTACAGCCAAAAAATCGATAGCGGTAGCGGCGCAGGATGAAGGTATTACTACAAATGCGAAAAAAGATATTGCCTTCACCAGCGAAACCGAAAGTATCAAACTCTCCGCATCGGCCAAAGACATCACCTTTGATGCTGGGGCCGGCAAACTTTCATCAAGCAGCAAATCGGCCGAGATCAGCTCGACCGACAAAATGCATCTCAACGGCGGCAGTCTGGCGCATATTATAGCAGGCGATGTTGAAATTAACCAATCATGATCATGAATATATTACCGGTAAATACAGCTCAAAATTCATGGTACCAGCTTAGCTCATCCAACCGGACCATAATTGGCACAAAAGTACTTGAATTTGTGCAGGACAGGTGGATTGAAATAAAACTCATTAGCCATGACGATAAGCAACGGGTTTATGAATATACCCTGCTTGATCAAAATATGGATGGTTCTGCGCTGATACATGAATGGGCAGCAGATATGGAATGGTTCCAGTCGCCGGTACAGATCATAACAGATCTGGAAGGGAAATTTATAGGCATCAATAATTTTAATAGTATCGCTAATTGCTGGCAGCAGGGCTTCCGGTCAAAAATCGCCAAAAAATATCGTCAGCAGGATGGTATCGATGTAATGCTGTCCGAAACAGACAAATTGCTGCAGGATCCTAAACGCTTTCTGCAATCATTTATGGGATACAGCCATTACCGGTGCTTTTTTCAACCGTTTTACAGGGAATGGCAAGCCAATGAAAGCTCTTCCCTGATACTGAAAGGTTTTTTCGGCACAATTGACCTGCCGCTCGTCATCTACAGTTTTACCGAACAACATGGCAACACCGTAACCATAACTAACGAAGCTGAGGTTGACGAAGAAAGGTTTGAAAGACCTGTTTTAGTGAGGATGCTAAAAGACCTTACAAACACCTATAACCTGAAGGTTGACCTGCAGACCGAGATGGAAGAGATTTATAAATTTGAAAACAACATACTACAGGAGGCCGATTTGTTTTTGCAATTACATGTGCCCTCATTTTATACCGTTGTAACGGCACATCAATGCAGGCGGATTGAACAGCATGAGCTTCCGAAGGAACGCGTTGATAAGCACGAGCTGAGCAACAGCGTACTGCATGTATAAGGCTGAAGGTTTAGTACTCACAAAAAGTAATATCCGATGTCAAAAAAATATATTCCAAACAATAGCTGCCTTAAGTGCGATAAAGGGTCGGCTCCTGTGCGGTTAAAGGTAACGCATCATAACAACACGAAAATTTATGGTGAGTTCCTGGCCAGCGAGGCCGATATGGTGCCGGGTGAAAATATATTGCCTATGGGCAGGTGTTCGGTGACGGGTGGCAGCTGCAAATTTGACCCAATTTACTGGGACAAGACCAATAAAGGTGTTAAGGTTAACGGCTACAAATTATTATTTGAAGATGCGAACCTGTTGTGCAAACAAGGCGGCAAAATAAGTGTTGACTTTAATGCGCCAGGCGGTATGAGCACAGCCGGGGCGCTTGTTACGGGTGCCGGTGCCGGAACGTTCAACTATGGTTCGTACACCAACACTCTTGATATATTGCAGCGCGGTACCATTTATGATGTTGAAAACGGCAAGATAAGCCTGGTACGGAGCAACAGCGAAAGTGATTACCGCAGGCATGGTAATTACGGGGAGATGAAGGACAACGTTTATCATCGGCAGGAAGGTTTTCGCGATGTAAGAAGCGAGCACCCTGTAATTGATATTGATAAACCTACGGCTTCGGGCATTGACGGAGCTTACGCCAAAGATAATGGGTATAAAATTACAGACGGTAAATACAATACAGCATCTATACAAAATACGACAACCGGCCGAGAGTTAAGTGAGCGATGGACGCGAAATCACATCGACAATAACGGGGCGATAAACCCGGCAGACGAAGCAGGGGTTAGACTGGCAAATACAGATGGCAGCCTGAACCGCGAGGTGATCAGGGTTAAGCCCGACGGATCCATGCAGTCAGAAACTATAAACTCCAACGGCTTTAAAGCTACCCGCGGGCAAAGTGAGGCCCTGGAAATAAAAACCAGCAGGGCAGGCAATTTTATGAATGGTGTCAGGTCGTCCATGCTCAATTCAAAACCTCTTACAGCCTTGTCCGAATCTAATTTTTCGCAGGCGGTACGTAATAGCAGAATTGCCACTGGCGCAAATGACGGCCTGTTTAAGGCAAGCCAGGCAATTGCACGTTCTCCGGCTTTAAGTGTGGCGGGGAAAGTTGCCGGCCGCGGACTTATAGTTGTTGGTATCGCCCTTGATGCAGTAAGTATCTATTCGGCGTATGAAGAAGAGGGTGGTTTTGGCAAAAAAACAAAAGAAGCGGTAGGCGGTGCTGCCGGTGGCCTTGCCGGCGGTATAGCAGGTGCCGAAATAGGTGCAATGATAGGTACTGCTATATGCCCCGGGGTTGGTACGGTGGTTGGTGGTATTGTTGGCGGGGTTATAGGAGGCCTGGCCGGAAGCGGCATTGGTAAATCAATTGCAGGATGGTTCTCATAAATTTAAACAGCTTATAAAATGGGTTTTTTTGATAAATTATTTGGCGGAGGTGGAACTACGGCAACACCCGAAACGCAGCTAAGAGCAGAATATAAAGACGTTGCTTTCTTTAAAAAAATGTTTGATAAGAAGCAGTCGATAATAAAAATGTACCAGGAACAAAATGTCACCCTGAAGCAGCAGGAAAAGTTTCGCCCGATAAACAACTGGGTGCTTGCTATGGAACATCTTGACCTGGTTTATTTAAACTATTCTGCCGGGAATGATATCAGCCTGTGTTATAATGAATATATAACAGCTGCCGGATACTACGGAGAAGGTTGGGATGCCGATGCGTTTTATGCCGATATGATTGATATGGTAGCTTTAGGCAGCTTACTGAATGTACCTGATGAAGTATATGAGCCGGTTATTAATTATATCCGCCAGTCGGATAGTGGTTCCAGTTACCCAACCTGGACACCGGATGCCTTATTATGGTATATCATCAACACCAAAAAGCCGGGGAGCGGCCCGCAGCCGGATACGCTTATTACCGAAGCTTACCGGGATATTTATGATTTAACAAAAATGCCTAAAGCCGATGCGGAGCGCGAAATGAAACTTTACCTCGACAAATGGTACAGGTTGCATAAAGACGATTCATGGTATGAAAACCACAAAAAAGAAGGCTCATATAAAGGCTACTGGAGCTGGGAGGCGGGCGCGGTAACTAAGATATTGGGACTTGATGATAGCGGTTACGCTAATCATCCGAATTATCCTTATGATATGGTGCACTGGTCGACTTCGTAATTGCGCGGTATCAAATAAAATCACCATAAACCGGAGTTGCTTTGAGTTTAACTGAAGGAATCCGGTCTCTCTTTTTAGCCGCTAAAACTTACGCAAACGTTTCTGGGAACGTTTGCGCGGTTTTTGTTGGGCAAATTCTTTTTTTTATTGCCGTCAGCCTTTAATCTTGTTTAGGATTTAATGTTCCTTCACCAATTATAGGGCGATAAACAGCTGTTTTAAAATAAAAACATGTCGGTAGTAAAAACAAGGATAGGGATAGCGGTTTTGCTTTTGGCGGGTTGCTTCACATCGCGAGTACAGTGTCAGCAGTATTCCTGGCAACATTTGCCGCAGGTAAATAAACCTGTATTTAAAAAGGATACCATCAACATTTTAAAATATGGCGCCAAAGCTGATGGTATTACGTTAAATACAACAAGTATCAATAAAGCAATAAGCGCCTGCAGCGCCAAAGGGGGCGGGGTAGTGCTTATTCCGCAAGGCTTGTGGCTAACCGGGCCGCTGGTGATGAAGAGTAATGTAAACCTGCATGTAAGCCGGGCGGCGCTGCTCCAGTTTACTGATGATAAAACGCAATATAAACTGGTTGAAGGCAATTATGAAGGCCATGCCGCTGTGCGTAATGAATCGCCAATATCCGGCACCAACCTTACCAATATCGCCATCACCGGTGAAGGGATCATTGATGGGCACGGCGAGGTTTGGCGGGCCATCAGCAAAGACAGGCTTACTGAAGCTGAATGGAAAAAACTGGTAGCATCGGGAGGCGTAGTGAGCGAAAATGGCAGGTCATGGTACCCTTCTGAAAGTTATGTTAATGGACTTAAAGCACCTGGGGCAGGTGTTGTTGGCAATGGGAAAACTATAAAGGATAACGAACCTTTTAAAGATTTTTTCAGGCCTAATATGCTGGTGCTTACCAATTGTAAAAAAGTATTGCTGCAGGGCGTTACACTTCAAAATTCGCCCGCATGGAATATCCATATTTTACTATGCGAAGACCTTACCGTACAGGGCGCAAGGGTCAGGAATCCCTGGAATGCCCAGAACGGTGACGGCATCGATGTAGAATCGTGCCGGAATGTGCTAATTGAAGGCAGCACTTTCGATGCCGGCGATGACGGCATATGCATCAAATCGGGTAGGGATGAGGAAGGCCGCAAACGCGGTAAGCCCACTGAAAATGTAATTGTACGGAATAACGTAGTTTACCGTGCCCACGGTGGTTTTGTGATAGGCAGTGAAATGTCGGGCGGGGCGCGTAATATTTTCGTATCAAACTGTACGTTTATTGGTACTGACATTGGCCTGCGTTTTAAAACCACCCGCGGCAGGGGAGGCGTGGTAGAAAATATTTTTATCAAGGATATTGCCATGAAGGATATTCTTCATGAGGCTATTCTTTTTGATATGTACTACGGAGGTAAATCGCCCGGCGAAGCGGATGATATAAATGACCAGGCTGTTGTGCCGGTAACCGAAGCTACACCTTCATTTCGCAAGTTTTATGTAGATAATGTAGTATGCAACGGTGCTGAAAAAGCGCTCATGATTCGGGGGCTACCCGAGATGGGGATTAAGGACATCCATATAGAAAACAGTACTTTCAAAACTGTTAAAGGAGCAGATGTAATAGAAGCACAGAACATCTTCCTGAAAAATATCCACCTCGAAAGCAAAGAAACCAACCCACTCATCAATATTCAAAATAGCAACAACCTTACGTTTGATCATATTACCTATGGCAATACAGAGTTGTTGTTTAAGATCAGCGGTAAAAAATCGCAGCAAATAAAATTGCTGAATACCGATACCGCCAAGGCTAAGAACAAAGCTGAGTTTGCTTCAGGAGCAGCCGAAAATGCAATAACCGGTTCAAAATAATGAAGAGAGCGGCGCTATTGATATGGATTGTTTTTGCTCCGGCACTATTGCTGGCGCAGGCGGTTGTATATCCAAAGCGTTTTACCGTAGCACTGGATGGTAGTGGCGATTTCAAAACCATTCAACAGGCTGTAAATGCTGTGCGTGACCTGTCGCAGCAAAGGGTTAGCATTTACATAAAAGCCGGAGTATACCACGAAAAACTGGTGATCCCCTCCTGGAAATGTAATATCGAACTGATAGGCGATGGCCAAAATAACACCATCATCACTAACAGCGATTTCTCGGGCAAAGCAAACCCGGAGGGTAAGGATGCCTTCGGAAAAGCCGAGTTTACAACCTATACTTCCTACACGGTTTTGGTGCAGGGTAACGATTTTATCGCCCGGAATTTAACCATAGCAAACGCCGCAGGCCCCGTAGGACAGGCCGTGGCTTTACATGTTGAGGGCGACAGGTGTGCCATAATCAATTGCCGGCTGCTTGGCAACCAGGATACGCTTTATGCCGGTACCGAAAACAGCCGCCAGTTTTATAACGACTGTTATATGGAAGGTACAACCGATTTTATTTTCGGCGAAGCCACTGCGGTTTTCCAAAACTGTGTAATCAAAAGTCTCCGAAACTCTTTTATTACAGCTCCTGCAACTACACCGCGACAGCGATTTGGCTTTGTGTTTTTTGATTGCAGGCTTATTCCTGCAGATACTTCTGTTATAAAAGTTTTTCTGGGCAGGCCCTGGAGGCCGTATGCCAAATCTGTTTTCATTAACACAACAATGGATAAACACATTTATGCCGTTGGATGGGACAACTGGCGTAACCCGGAAAATGAAAAGACCGCCTTTTTTGCCGAATATAAAAGCAAGGGAACAGACATAAGCAAGCGTGCGCCTTGGTCGCGCCAGTTAACCGAAGCTGAAGTGAAAAAATATACGTTAAATAACATCCTTGCCGGGAACGATAACTGGGATGTAACACTGATAAAATGAATTGTGGAATGAAGAGAATACTATTAGTATGTACTTTCCTGTTTGCAGGCTTAGCGCTCAGGGCTCAAACACAGCCCTGGTCGCAGCGAATGGCGAATACCGCTATTCAGATCTGGAAGGATTCGCTGCCGGGCACTAACTGGTCGTACGACCAGGGGATTGTGTTACAAGGGCTGCAAAGCGTTTGGCAGCAATCGGCCCGGAGTGAATATTTTACTTACATCCAGAAATCGATGGACAGGTATGTGGGGGCAGATGGATCCATCCGTACCTATAAAGCCAAAGATTATACGTTGGATAATATTTTATCAGGCAGGAGCCTGTTATTTCTACACCAGGTATTAGGTACTGAAAAATACTACAAAGCTGCTTCATTACTTCGCAAACAGTTGGACGAACAGCCAAAAACTCCTGAAGGCGGTTTCTGGCATAAAAAAAGATACACTAACCAAATGTGGCTCGATGGCTTATACATGGCCGAGCCTTTTTATGCCGAATATGCTTCCGTTTACCATGAAGATGCGGACTTTGATCAGATAGCCGATCAGTTTATCTGGATGGAGCAGCATGCGCGCGATGCTAAAAAAGGTTTGTTGTATCATGCCTGGGACCAGAGCAAAAAAGAACGCTGGGCTAACCCGCAAACCGGTCTTTCGGCCAGTTTATGGGCCCGTGCCGATGGCTGGTACGCTATGGCACTGGTTGATGTGCTGTCGTATTTCCCGGCCAATCATCCTAAACGAGCGGCACTCGTTGCCATTTTAAAGCGCCTTGCGGTGGCTATACAAGCTTGCCAGGACCAGGGCACAGGTTTGTGGTACCAGGTGCTCGACAAGGGTAACAAAAAAGGTAATTACCTGGAAGCATCGGCTTCGTGCATGTTTGTGTATACGTTAGCTAAAGGTGTAAGGGAAGGCTATCTGCCTCAACACTATTTGCCTGCTGCCCGAAAGGCTTATGATGGTGTCATCAAAAGCTTTATTGAAACCGATGCCGATGGACAGGTAAACCTGAAAGGCACGGCAGGTGCTGTAGGCGTAGGCGGTGAACCATATCGCGATGGCAGTTACGAATACTATACCGGAGTAAAGACTGTCACCAATGAAACCAAAGGTGTTGGTTCATTTATGCTGGCCAGTGTAGAGATGGAACGTTTAGCCAATCTGAATGCCGGTAAAGGCAAAACCGTACTTTTAGATAGCTATTTCAATAACGAATATCATAAAGATGTTACCGGCAAAAACATCTCGTTCCACTACAAGTGGGAGGAACAGGACAATAACGGATTTTCGCTTTTTGGGCGGATCTTTAATAATTACGGATTACATACCAAAACTTTAAACGAAGCACCTGATGATGTCAATCTGAAAAAAGCGGCAGCTTATATTATTGTTGATCCTGATATTCCTAAAGAAAACCCGGACGCTAAATATATCGAAGAACCACATATTAAAGCCATCAGTAATTGGGTGAAAAATGGCGGCGTACTGGTGGTTTTAAACAACGATACCGGTAATGCCGAATTTACGCACCTTAACAAACTGATGGCCAAGTTTGGTATCAGCTTTAACCTAAATAGTGTTAACAGGGTTGTCGGCCGCAATTTTGAGCAGGGAGCTATAAACATCCCTTCGGATAATTCCATCTTTAAAACAGCGCGTAAGATTTATATCAAAGAGTTGAGTACCCTGCAGCTAACCAAGCCCGCTGTGCCGCGGTTAACTAATGGCAAAGACATCATCGTAGCTACCGCCAAATATGGTAAAGGCACTGTGTTTGCCGTTGGCGACCCTTGGTTTTATAACGAATATACAGATGGCCGAAAGCTGCCGCCCGACTATGACAACTTTAAAGCAGCCAACGATTTGGTAGGCTGGCTGGTGAAGCAGCTTCCTCAAACAAAAAAATAGTAACTTATTACAATTCAAAAGAACATGATATTATCAAGATATAACCTCAACAAAACAACTGTACCGGCGGCAGAATTACCTCCTGCCAATGTATTTGACCTGCCTGAAAAGGTGCTGCAATTTGGTACCGGCGTACTGTTGCGTGGCTTGCCCGATTACTTTATCGACAAGGCTAACCGCGCCGGCATTTTCAATGGCAGGGTGGCGGTTGTTAAATCCACCGATAAAGGTTCAACGACGGATTTCGATATGCAGGATGGTTTGTACACCATTTATTCAAAAGGCATTGAAAACGGCGGAGAAGTTAATGAGCAGGTAATCTGTTCGGCGATCAGCCGGGTGCTTTCTGCCTCAAGCGAGTGGGAAGAGATCCTGGAGATAGCACGAAGCAAGAATTTACAGGTGGTGATTTCAAACACCACAGAAGTTGGGATCCAGTTGGTAAAGGAAGATGTACGTAAACACCCGCCGGCATCATTCCCCGGCAAATTGCTGGCTATTTTATATGAGCGTTACAGGGCTTTCAACGGCAGAGCGGATACCGGTTTGGTGATTATCCCAACGGAACTGATTATTGATAACGGTAAAAAACTGGAAGCCATTGTTTTAGAGCTTGCCCATTTAAATAAACTGGAGCCAGCTTTTATGGACTGGCTGGAGAGTAGCAATAGTTTCTGCAATTCGTTGGTGGATAGGATTGTGCCCGGCAGGCCGGATCAGCAGTTAAGTGATGCCATGGAAACCGAGCGCGGTTATACCGATAACCTCAGCATCATGTCCGAAACCTATAGTCTTTGGGCTATTCAGGGCGATGAGAAAATAGCCGAAGTGCTATCTTTTGCCCAGGCTGATAACGGTGTTGTAATTACGCCTGATATTGAACTGTTCAGGGAATTGAAACTCCGCCTGCTTAATGGTACGCACACCTTGAGTTGCGCCGTAGCTTATCTTTCAGGCTTTCAAACAGTTAAGGGAGCCATGGACGATGCGCATTTCACCAAATTCATCACCCAACTGATGTTTACCGAGATCATGCCATCTATCCCATACCAGATTGATGAAGATGTAGCCCGTGACTTTGGTAACAAGGTGCTCGACAGGTTCCGCAACCCCAACATCAGGCACGAGTGGCTTAGCATTTCGGTGCAGTACGCTACTAAAATTAAAATGCGGGTTATTCCGTTATTATTGAACTATTACAAACAAAACAATAAGGCGCCTCAAATGATGGCCCTGGGTTTTGCAGCTTTTATCCGCTTTATGCAGATTACCAAGACGGCTGATGGTAAATATACCGGAACAGCACATTCGGATAATTACGCGGTAACCGACGACCAGGCACCTAATTTAAGCAAAGCATGGAACGGCGCTGATGCAGAAACAGCGATTGCAGCTATCCTTAAAAATAAAAGCCTTTGGGATACCGATCTGACAGCGTTACCCGGCTTTACAGAAGCAGTGACCGAACAGTTTAAGCTTATTAATGAACAGGGAAAACTGCAAATAAGCGCTATTTAAATAGGAGGACAGATGAAACAGAATATATTAAAAGTACACCCTGCCGATAATGTGCTTGTAGCACTAACCGATTTGCAGGCTAATGAACAGGTTGCTTACAAAGGTGAAACTTATATAGTAAAAGAGTTGATCCCGGCAAAACATAAATTCGCTATAGTGGAAATTCCCGAAGGTGGCGAAATTATCATGTATGGCGTACTGGTGGGCAAGGCGCAAAGCCTGATCCCGGTAGGAGGGTTGCTAAGTACCGCCAATGTAAAACATGCGGCAAACAGCTTTTTAACAGGCCAAAGCCATACTGATTGGCACAGGCCTGATATCAGTAAATGGGAAGGCAAAACATTCAACGGCTATCACCGCGGAGACGGCAGTGTGGGCACTGCGAACTATTGGCTGGTAATACCGATGGTTTTTTGCGAAAACCGAAATATTGAAGTATTGCAGGAGGCCCTGGTAAAACCTTTGGGTTATGGCCGCAAAAAAACATATGAGATCAAAGCGCAGGAGTTGATAGGTAAAATCAAAGCAGGGGCGGAGATAGATGAGGTTTTATACACCGAAATAGGCAGCGACACCGCTCAAAATGCCGGTAATAAAGTTTTCCCTAATGTTGATGGGATTAAATTTCTAACGCATACAGGCGGTTGCGGGGGGACCCGCCAGGATTCAACTGCGCTTTGCGGTTTGCTGGCCGGTTATATTACGCACCCTAACGTTGCAGGGGCAACAGTATTAAGCCTTGGCTGTCAGAATGCCGAAGTGAAGACCTTGCAGGAGGAGATCAATAAACGCTCGCCGGAGTTTAACAAACCACTTTACATTTTAGATCAGCAGAAAACAGGTAAAGAAGCCGATTTAATGGAGCTGGCTATCAGGCAAACACTTGCCGGTTTGATGCAGGCTAACCAATATACCCGTAAACCGGCCCCTTTAAGTAAGCTGACCATCGGTTTGGAGTGCGGCGGGTCGGATGGCTTCTCCGGTATTTCGGCAAACCCGGCTATTGGTTATACTTCTGATTTGTTGGTGGCCATGGGCGGTTCAGTTATTTTGGCTGAGTTCCCTGAGCTTTGCGGGTTGAACAAAACCTGATTGACCGCTGTTTGGATAAAACTAAAGCCGAGCGCTTTGCCGATCTGGTACGTACCTACAGCCAACGGGCCGAAGAGGCCGGTTCTGGTTTTTATATGAACCCGTCGCCGGTAATATTAAGGATGGCCTGATCACTGATGCCATCAAATCTGCCGGGGCAGCCAAAAAAGGAGGTACATCACCGGTTGCGGATGTGCTGGATTATCCCGAAAAAGTAACACAGCCGGGGCTAAACCTGTTGTGTACCCCGGGTAACGACGTGGAATCGACCACGGCCGAGGTTGGGTCGGGAGCTAATATCGTATTGTTTACTACCGGTTTAGGTACGCCAACCGGCAACCCGATAGTCCCGGTTGTAAAAATCGCTACTAATACTGCATTATTTAACCGGATGAGCGATATTATTGATATCAATACCGGTACTATTGTAGAAGGTGACGAAACCATTGAACAGGCGGGCGAACGCATACTGGATTATGTGGTAAAAGTAGCCAGCGGCGAAATTGAAGTTCATGCTGTGCGCCACGGTCAGGATGATTTTATCCCATGGAAAAGAGGGGTTTCGTTGTAAAAAGATAAAAGTCTCAATTCATAAGTTCTGAGAGTGGCTTGAATTTATTGAATATAGTTTACAGACAGATAAAATCATTGCCGTTGGTTTTAACCAACGGAATAATATGCAGCAATAAGAGGGCTTTAGCCTAAAATCGCTTGTATAATTGGGCTAAAGCCAGGGCTTTTTAGCTTATTACCGTTGGTTAAAACCAACGGCAATAAATATATTTTAAAATAGTTTCTAAGTATAAAAACGTTGAATTTAACTTCAGACTTAGGACTACTAACTTAACACTAATGAAAATACTAACCTGTACAACGCCCGGTCAATTGGATTATGGCACTGCTGATGTACCCCAATTAAAACCGGGTAATGCACTGCTCAAAATAAAACGTATAGGCATTTGCGGTACCGATCTGCATGCATTTGAAGGTACCCAGCCCTTTTTTAGCTATCCACGAATTTTAGGCCACGAACTTGCGGCCGAACTGATTGAAGCCGGAGATGCCGAAGGCTTTAAAAAAGGTGAGGCTGTTACTTTTATCCCGTATTTCAATTGCGGGCATTGTATCGCTTGTCGCTCGGGCAAACCAAACTGTTGTGTAAATATCCAGGTTTGCGGTGTACATACCGATGGCGGCATGGCCGAATACCTGCAGGTACCATCACATTTATTGGTTCATGGCGAAGGTTTGAGCTTTGACGAACTGGCCTTGGTTGAGCCCCTTGCTATTGGTGCCCACGGGGTACGACGGGCCGATGTAAAGCCGGGCGAATTTGTACTGGTTATTGGCGCCGGCCCGATAGGTTTGGGTATTATGGAATTTGCCCGCATTGCAGGAGCAAAAGTCATTGCTGCCGATGTGAACGAACAGCGTCTTAATTTTTGCAGCGAAAATTTGAAGGTTGATTATACCATCAACGTAAAAAACGAAGATGTGAATGAGCGCCTGAAAGAGATCACCAATGGCGATATGCCTACTGTGGTGATTGATGCTACCGGCAATCAAAAGGCTATAAACGGTGCGTTTTTGTACCTGGCGCATGGCGGCAGGTATGTGTTGGTTGGTTTACAACGAGACGAACTTATTGTAAGTCACCCCGAGTTTCACAAACGTGAAAGCACATTGATGAGCAGTCGCAACGCTACCCGCGAGGATTTTGAACACGTGATCCGTTCCATGAAAAATGGTTTGGTAAACCCGCAGACCTATATCACCCACCGGGTAACTTTTGATGAAGTTAAAGATCAGTTTGAAAGTTGGCTTAACCCGGCGAATGGCGTTATAAAAGCAATTGTGGAAGTATAGGAAGCTGTTTAAATAAATGTAGAGACGCATAATTGCGTCTCGCGCTTGCAATTTACGGGAGCTGAGACGCTTTTGAAATGGGCTCGTCCTCCGGGAGACGCAATTATGCGTCTCTACAGAAAAAAATTAAATGATGATAAAGAAGACGTTTTTTACCGGGTTCTTTTTTTGCGTGATAGGAAGTGCTTTTGCGCAACAAAAGCATGTATTGAGTTTTGATAAGTTGAAAATCTATGTGAACAGCTTTAATAAAATCGATACCGAAACGGTTAAAAATTACATCACTAACGACCATGCTTACGAATGGCTGGCCAAAAATGTACCTTTATTTGATTGTCCGGACTCGGCTATTCAAAAAATCTATTACTACCGCTGGTGGACATTCAGGAAACACTTGAAACAAACACCCGATGGCTTCATTTTTACCGAATTTATAACGCCGGTTAGCTTTACCGGCGTTTATAATAGTTCAAGCAGTGCCCTTGGTCACCAGGTTTATGAGGGACGCTGGCTGCATGATCCGCAATACATTAATCAGTACATCAATTTTTGGCTGTATGTTGATCCCAAACAAAAGAAACCACATTTGCACGCTTTTAGCAGTTGGATTGATGATGCGGTTTATAATTACTACCTCGTAAATCTCGATAAACATTTTGTTGAACAGGCTTTGCCTTTACTCAATACTGATTATCACGTTTGGGAAGCGGAAAAGCAGCTGCCTTCCAAACTGTTCTGGCAGTTTGATGTACGCGACGCGATGGAGGAAAGTATCAGCGGGGGCCGTAAAGTCAAAAACATCCGTCCTACTATTAACAGTTACATGTACGGCAATGCTGTGGCGTTATCAAAAATGGCGGCCCTAACCGGCAATGATTCACTGAAAACAAAATACACTCAAAAAGCTATCGACCTTAAAAAACTGGTGCAGGACAGCTTGTGGAACGATAGCGCGTCCTTTTTTGAAGTACGTAAACCCGACGGGCATTTTGCCAATGCCCGCGAAGAATTGGGTTTTATCCCCTGGTATTTTAAGCTTCCCGATGATAAACCAGCTTATGCCAAACAATGGGATCAGCTAACCGACACCAAAGGTTTTAACGCCCCATGGGGAATTACTACTGCCGAGCGCAGGCACCCATTGTTCCGCACCCATGGTACCGGGCACGGCTGCGAGTGGGACGGCGCCGTATGGCCTTTCGCCACTACGCAAACATTGAAAGGATTGGCTACCCTGCTTACGGCTTATCAAAATAAAGGCGCGATGACATCTGGTATTTTTTATAATGAACTGCATAAATACGCCCTTTCGCACGTTAAACGGGGACAGCCTTACCTTGGCGAGTACCAGGATGAAAAAACAGGTTACTGGCTTAAAGGGGATAACCCAAGAAGCAGTTATTACAACCACTCCGGTTTTTGCGATTTGATCATCAGCGATCTTGTTGGCCTGAAACCTCGTGAAGATAATATGCTGGAGGTTTTCCCGCTGATCCCTCAAAACCAATGGAAATGGTTTGCGCTGGATAATGTGCTTTATCATGGACGCATCATAAGTGTTGTATGGGATAAAAACGGCGCTAAATATCACAAAGGCAAAGGTTTTATCATTTATGCCGATGGAAAGATGATATCCCGTAGTACGCAACTGAAGCATGTACTTGTGAAACTTCCGGGTTAAATCCTGACTCATTTTCTCTCTTTTATTGGCCTGTTGGGTTTAATGATGGTAATATCGTATAGTAGATAGAGAAAATATCAGATGAAATTGCAGCAGTGTACTGATATTTTTGAATACTATACAACCAATTAAGTTCAAAACCCGAGAGCTGATTTCAGAAGCTAATTCGCTTCAAGCGTTGAAAACCGGCTCTGCGTATGCCTGTCTAAATACCAATGAAAATGAAGCTGTTTAACCGTTGCCTGCTGCTGTTGCTCATATTGATCTCTTGTTTTCATTCTCCCTTACAAGCACAAGTTCAATCAAAAAAAATAACCATTGTTACTTTACCCAAGCACCATGCAAGGATAAGTTATGGTGTGCAAAAGTTAACGTTTGCTTTAAAAAACGCAGGTTATTCGGTTGTTGAACAATCTTACAAAGGTGCGTTCCCTTCAGGTAATACCATACTTGTTGGTCTGCTTACCGATGCTTCGATTAAGAAATTGGCGGGTAGTCCAAATAATCAACCTGGAAAAGAGGGTTTTATCATCAGTGATAACGGTCTTAAAAATAAATTGCTGATAGCCGGTGCCGATAACTCAGGCGTGCTTTATGGCTGTCTTGAACTGGCGGACAGGGTCAATTTAAATAAAAAACTCCCCGTAAACATCAAACTACATGATCAGCCCGAAATGGTTTTGCGGGGTGCTTGCATCGGCGTACAGAAGCCTGCTTTATTACCCGGTCGCGGTACTTATGAGTATCCTTACACGCCGCAGAATTTTCCATGGTTTTATGATAAGGCTCTGTGGATTCGTTACCTGGATTCGCTGGCGCATAACCGTATGAACTCTTTGTATTTGTGGAATGGTCATCCTTTTGCTTCATTGGTGAGGGTAAAAGATTATCCGTATGCTGTTGAGGTTGATGATGCTACTTTTAAGAAAAACGAAGAGATCTACAGTTTTTTGGCCGAAGAGGCTGATAAACGCGGTATCTGGCTTATTCAGGGTTTTTATAACATCATCGTATCCAAACCCTTCGCCGAAAAAAATAACCTGAAAACGCAGGACAGGAACCGGCATATCGTACCCGTCATCGCCGATTATACCCGTAAATCAATAGCTGCTTTTGTACAAAAATACCCTCACGTTGGATTGTTGATTACACTGGGCGAAGCCATGGAAGGTGTAGGTCAGGATGATATCGATTGGTTTACGCAAACCATTATTCCTGGGGTAAAGGACGGGTTAAAAGCATTGGGCCGTACAGATGAGCCGCCGATCGTACTTCGCGCGCATGATACCGATGCGCCTACAGTGATGGAATACGCCAAACCTTTATATCATAACCTGTACACCATGGCCAAATACAACGGCGAAGCGCTTACTACTTATGAACCACATGGTCCATGGGCAGATCTGCATCGCACTTTGAGTAATATCGGTACCGTACAAATAGAAAACGTCCATATCCTTGCCAACCTGGAGCCTTTCCGCTATGGATCGGCCGATTTTATCCAGAAATGTGTGCAGGCCATGCATACCGTTTATGGGGCAAATGCCCTGCACCTGTATCCGCAGGCATCCTACTGGGATTGGCCTTATACAGCAGATAAAACGGATGGCAAACGCCTGCTGCAGTTGGACAGGGATTGGATCTGGTACAAAGCATGGTCGCGCTACGCCTGGAACAGCAAGCGGGACAGGGCCAGCGAAATAAACTATTGGTCAAAGCAACTGGCTGATAAATATGGATGCGACCAGGCGCATGGCGAAGCCATCTTAAAAGCTTATGAACAATCAGGCAATATCTCGCCCGAGTTGTTGCGTCGTTTCGGGATCACCGATGGTAACCGCCAAACAATGACTTTAGGGATGCTGATAAGCCAGCTGGTTAATCCTGAAAAGTATGGTTTGTTTTCGCTGCTGTATAACTCCGAAGGTCCTGTTGGTGAAATGATGAGCGAGTATGCCGAAAAAGAGTGGAAGCACCAGCCGCACATAGGCGAAACACCGGTTAAAGTTATCGATAGTGTAATAGTGCAAGGGAAAAAAGCGGTTGAGGCCATCGACGAAGCATCTGCACAAGTAACTAAAGATAAAGCCGAGTTTGCCCGCTTAAAAAATGATATGTATTGCTATAACGCAATGGGCGATAGCTACGCCTACAAGGCAAAAGCGGCTTTATGGGTGTTGCGCTATAAATATTCAGATAATGTTGCGGATCTGGAAAAGGCTTTACCCGGGTTGCAAACCAGTCTGGATTATTATAAGCAATTGGTGAAGCTAACCGAAAATACTTACCTGTATGCCAACAGCATGCAAACCAAACAACGCAAAATTCCGGTGGGGGGTAATGATGCCAAAATGAAAACCTGGGCCGAACTTTTGCCGGTTTATCAAAAGGAACTGGAAAATTTTAAGCGTAATATCGATTCATTGAAATTGCCTCAAACACAGCAAAAGAAAAAGGAGGTTGTAGTTTTGAAAGATGCGCAGGTGAAGTTTGAAAATAGTGGCAGTGGCAGCTATCAGGTAAATTTCGGCGAAGCGGTTTATGCAGATACGACCGCTCTGATAAAAAATATCGCAAAAGAATTGACGGGTTTAAAAGGTGTAAAACTATCTAAAGGAGATCAGCAGAAGAACGGTACAACAATCAGTTTTAAAAATGATAGGCCGGTAAAGGTGCTGGTTGGCTTTTTCAATAGCAAAATGCCTCAATACCTGCCCGAACCACAGTTGGAAACGGATGCCAGCGCCAATGATTACGGTCAGGCCGATATTAAGATTGCCAATGCCATTCAAATTGATGGCCTGCCACCCGTAAATATTCATACCTATACCTTTAAAACCGGTTCAAATACGCTTACCTTAGGTAAAGGTGCGGCACTGGTTTTAGGCATTGTTGATGCTGACGCCAATGTGCCGGTTTACGACGCCGGACTGAGCAACGAAGGTAATATCAAGGACTTACGATGGCTTTTTAACTGATATTTATGAATAGCAGGAAGGGTTTATGTATTACGATTTTATTGTTTGGAGTTGTACAGGCTTTTGCCCAGCAACCCTTGAAACTTTGGTATAAACAGCCGGCCCAAAAATGGACGGATGCCCTACCCATTGGCAATGGCCGGATAGGGGGAATGATTTACGGTGCCGTTGCCGAAGACCATATCCAATACAACGAACAAACGCTATGGACTGGAGGCCCCCGCGATTATAACCGTAAAGGTGCCGTGAAATATCTGGAACCTATCCGCAAACTCCTCGCCGAAGGTAAGCAGACCGAAGCAGAAGCCATGGCCCAGCAGCATTTTATGGGGATGAAGAGTAATGAAGCCACTTATGCGGTTGATTCGGCGAAATGGTTCAATATGATGAGCTCATACCATTTACCGCAGGACGTGCTATTTCATGATAATAACCTTAGAACTATCAATTTGCCAATTGAACAGGGTTGGGAAATAACACCCGGTTTTGAAGGTTTGGATGGAGCAGTTTGGTTTATTAAGCATTTTAATATTCCTTCCGGTTGGAAAGGGAAAAATATCGTGATTAGTTTAGGCAGGATACGTGATATAGACCGAACCTGGCTTAACGGAGATTACATCGGCACAACATCGGGTAACGCTTACAGGAAATACATTATCCCTTCTGATAAGGTACATATCGGCAAAAACAGGCTTGCTGTACAGGTAGTTAATTTTTACGATAAAGGTGGATTTACAAGCAACGCTAAAACTTTATCGGTTTATCCCGAAGGAAGTGAAAGTGATGCGATTAGTTTGGCCGGTCAGTGGAAATATTTTATACAGGACGATAATCCACCTGCATATCCCCGTTACAATGCCGATTACCAACCTTTTGCCGATCTGTACCTGCAATTTCCAAAACAGGATGTAACTGATTACAAGCGTGATCTCGATCTTACAAACGCCATTGCTCATGTGAGTTATAAAGCGGATGGTGTTACCTATGCCCGCGAATATTTCAGCAGTGCTCCCGATCAGGTGATGGCTGTACATTTAGCGGCTGATAAGCCCGGTAAAATTACACTCAAAGCTTTGCTAAGTAGTCTGCACAAAAACTACATTAGCCGCAAAGTTGATAACCATACACTCGCGCTGTCTTTAAAAGTAAAAAGTGGTGTTTTGCGTGGCGTAAGTTATCTGCATGTACAGGCGGCGGGTGGTAAGGTTGTAGTGGATTCAAAAAACATATCGGTTACCGGAGCTAATGAAGCCACATTTTACCTTACGGCGGCAACCAATTTTAAAAACTATCATGATGTATCGGGCAATCCCGAGGCTATCTGTAAGGCCCAGATTGCAGCTCTATGGCATAAAAGCTATGCCGTCATTAAAGCTGCTCATATTAAAGATTATCAAAAGTATTTCAATAAGTTTTCCATTGATTTAGGTAAAGGCGAAACTGCCGAGCTGCCAACAGATGAGCGAATCCTGAAGTTTAGCCAGTCGCCCGATCCTTCGTTTATTAGTTTGTACGCGCAATATGGCAGGTATTTACTGATCTCCTCATCCCGACCGGGCGGTGGCCCGGCGAATTTGCAGGGTTTGTGGAATAACCTGCTTACACCGCCATGGGGTAGTAAGTTTACTACCAATATCAACCTCCAAATGAATTACTGGCCAGCCGAAGTACTTAACTTATCGGCTTGCAGTCAGCCGTTTTTTAGTATCGTTGATGACCTTTCCAAAACCGGGCATGAAACCGCAGCTGAGCATTATGGTGCTCCGGGTTGGGTGCTGCATCACAATACTGATCTGTGGCGGGGGGCGGCACCTGTTAACGCTTCCAATCATGGCATTTGGGTTAGCGGCGCTGCCTGGCTTTGCCATCAGTTATGGGAACATTATTTGTATGCCGGCGATAAGGATTTTCTGCAAAAACGGGCTTATCCCGAAATGAAGGGTGCAGCCGAGTTCTTTGTGCATTCTTTGGTGAAAGATCCGAAAACTGGCTTCCTCATCAGCACGCCATCTAACTCGCCGGAGCATGGGGGTTTGGTTGCGGGGCCAACGATGGATCACCAGATCATTCGCGACCTGTTTAAAAGCTGTATCGAAGCAGCTAAAGTGCTGAACACGGATAAAGCTTTTGCCGATACACTCAAACTCAAATATAGCCAGATAGCACCCAATAAAATCGGCAGGTACGGTCAGCTGCAGGAGTGGTTGGAAGACAAGGACGATACTACGGATACCCATCGTCATGTTTCGCACATGTGGGGTGTTTATCCCGGCACGGAGATCAACTTAAAAACTCCCGAACTGCTGAAAGCGGCTGAACAATCTATGAAATACCGTGGAGATGAAGGCACCGGCTGGAGCATTGCCTGGAAGGTAAATATCTGGGCGCGGATGCACGAGGGTAATCATGCTTATCTGATGCTGAGCAAACTGCTATCACCTGCGGATGTAACTTCCGGCAAGGAGAAGGGTGGAGTTTACCATAACCTTTTTGATGCACACCCACCGTTTCAAATTGATGGCAATTTTGGCGGCGCAGCAGGTTTAGCCGAAATGCTTTTACAAAGCCCGGGTGATGCTATTGAACTGCTCCCTGCCTTACCAACGGCATTACCGCAGGGCAGCATTAAAGGTATTTGTGCAAGAGGCGGTTTTGTGCTGGATTTTGAATGGCAAAACGGGCGGTTGAAAAATGTGGGGGTGTTTTCCAAATTGGGTAATACCTGTCGCTTGTGTTATGGTGGAAAGACCACCGATATCGAAACTCAAAAAGGTAAAAGTTATCGCTTTGATGCCGATCTGAAACAATTATAAAAGATGGGCGCGGGGAAAATCTATCATAAGCAAAATTATAGGATGATCGACCGGATCGCTTTTGTATTATTGGTTTGTCTGGTTAACCTGAAGGTTGTTGCTCAACAAAATATCCGTAATGATATCCCGCTAAATACCAACTGGAAAAGTATTGCAGATGATAACAATCCAAAGGCAAACGCCGGTTTTGAGCAAGCCGGTTTTAATGATGCCAAATGGGAAACGGTTAGTGTACCCCATAACTGGGACACCTACGGAGGCTATCGTCGCCTGAAACATGGCAACAGGCACGGCACCGCATGGTATCGTAAAATATTTCCGCTTGAAAATAAGCAAAATGCTAAGCGTTACTTCCTGTGGTTTGAGGGAGTTGGTTCTTACGCAACAATATGGCTTAATGGCAAACAGGTTGGCTATCATGCGGGCGGGCGCACATCATTTACCATTGATGTAACAGATGCTATCAAAGCAGGTAAACAAAACCTGTTGTGTGTTAGGGCCGATCACCCTTCGTTTATCAAAGATTTGCCATGGGTTTGCGGTGCCTGCTCAGATGATCCGGGTTTTTCGGAGGGTTCGCAGCCGATGGGTATTTTCAGGCCGGTTCATTTGATCGTCACGAATGCTATCAGGGTGGAGCCTTTTGGTATCCACATCTGGAACGATACTACCGTTCGTGAAAAATCGGCTACGCTTAATCTCGAAACTGAAGTTAAAAACTATAGCGGAAAGCCATCTGCAATAACCGTGACAAACAACCTGGTTGATGCCGCTGGCAAAACTATCGCGCAAGCAAAATCAAACAAAATATTGAAAACCGGTGAAGTTAATACGGTAAGTCAGCAGTTTGCCGATGTTAAAAGCGTGCAGCTATGGTCGTTGGAGAAACCTTACCTGTATCATGTAATAACAGAGGTTTGGGCCGATGGAAAACTGATCGACAGAACGCAAACGCCGTATGGGGTCCGGTGGATCAGCTGGCCCATCGGCAGAAATAATAACAACAATCGTTTCTATCTCAACGGTAAACCTGTTTTTATCAATGGCATTGCGGAGTATGAGCACCTGATGGGCAAAAGCCAGGCTTTTGAAGCGCAGGAAATCAAAGCAAGGGTAATGCAGGTAAAAGCTGCCGGATTTAATGCATTTAGAGATGCGCACCAGCCTCATAACCTCGCTTATCAGCAATATTGGGATAAACTGGGCATTTTATGGTGGCCACAGTATTCGGCGCATATCTGGTATGATTCGCCGGAGTTTAGGGCCAATTACAAAGCCTTACTGGTTGACTGGGTGAAGGAACGGCGCAACAGCCCTTCGGTGATATTATGGGGCTTACAGAATGAAAGTAAACTACCTGCCGATTTTGCCCGTGAATGCAGCGCTATCATCCGTAAGCTTGACCCTACGGCCTCATCGCAACGCAAAATTACAACCTGCAATGGCGGCGAAGGGACTGATTGGGACGTGCCCCAAAACTGGACAGGCACTTACGGCGGTAATCCGCTTAGCTATGACGAAGACCTGAAAAAGCAAATATTAGTAGGCGAGTATGGCGCATGGCGAAGCCTCGGTTTACATACCGAAGGCCCTTTCAATGCAAACGGCCCCCTGAGTGAAGACCGCATGACCCAACTGATGGAAACTAAAGTTCGCCTGGCTGAGTCTGTAAAAAATCAGGTGGCAGGGCATTTTCAATGGCTGCTCTATTCGCATGAAAACCCTGGTCGCATACAAGGCGGCGAAGGGGAACGGGAGCTTGATAGGGTAGGACCAATTAATTACAAAGGCTTGTTTACGCCATGGGGCCAACCAACTGATGCTTTTTACATGTACAGAGCCAATTATGCGCCTAAAGGTAGCGAGCCTATGGTTTACATCGTATCGCACACCTGGCCAAACCGCTGGCTGGCTCCGGGTAAGAAGGATAGTATCATTGTTTACTCCAACTGCGACGAGGTTGAGCTTTTCAATGATATTAACCACGAATCTTTAGGCAAAAGAAAGCGGAAGGGCATAGGCACGCATTTTCAATGGGATAGCGCGGATATCAAATACAATGTGTTGTACGCCGTAGGATATGTTAATGGCAAGCCGGTAGCGCATGATGAGATCATGCTGAACCATTTACCATCAGCACCTCATTTGCCTAAAGAGGATCCTGCTATCCTGAAACCGGAAACTGGTTATAACTATTTGTACCGCCTCAATTGCGGCGGGCCGGATTACACCGATACCTTCGGCAATACCTGGATGGCCGATAAACATCAGGATAATCAACACCAACCCGGCTCCACATCATGGACGGATGATGATCCGGGTATGCCCCAGTTTTTTGCCAGTCAGCAACGCACTTTCGATAGAATTGGTAATACGGCTGATGATACCTTGTTCCAGACTTTTAGGTATGGTTTGAATAAATTGAAATTCAACTTCCCGGTGCCGGACGGTGATTATCATGTCGAACTATATTTTACCGAACCCTGGTATGGTACAGGCGGCGGAATGGATTGTTCAGCGTGGCGTTTATTTGATATAGCTGTGAACGGCAAAACCATGATCCGTAATCTGGATATCTGGAAGGAAGCCGGGTATGCAAAGGCACTTAAAAAAAGTATCACCGCGCATGTTACAGGCGGGATGCTAAGCATATCTTTTCCAAATGCCGCGGCCGGCGAGGCGATCATATCAGCTATAGCCATCAGTACTTTAAATAAAACAGTAAAATCACAACAGGCAGGTAATGGAATAATCGGCCAATTACGGGGCAATAATAAATGGATAATAAAAAGCTGGATGGATATCGGCCAAAAACAATACACCGATGCCGGGGTAACTTTTAATGATCTGCCGCCAATATTTTATGGTGCAGATTGGATAAGTAGCCCCTTCCAACCCTCCCCGGAAGGGAGGGCTTTAAAAGTCTCCCCTACCGGGGGAGATTTAGAGGGGGCTTTTGGTTCATTTACTCTGAATGCTGATGCCGATGTATATGTTGCTATGGACGTATCCGCTTTGCAAAGACCATCCTGGGTTGCCAATTATGAAAACACCGGTTTATTTGTAAAAAATGATTCCAATGGAGGGAGTCGACTGGCTGTTTACAGGAAGCGTTTTAAAAGGGCTGATGTAGTTAAGTTAGGTGAAAATAAAAGCAGGTTCATGTACACTGTGGTGGTGCTGCCTGTTACTTCGCTGCAACCTGCTACCGATCTTCGTAAAACCGTAAGCTATAAAGCGGAGACGGCTGAGATAAAAGGCGATGGCATAAAAGCCGACACCCTGAACGGAAAAAAAGTAATTAAATTTAGCAGCGGGGCAGGCGGCAGTGTATCATTCGCGTTAACACCTGGTGTTGCCGATTTGTATGCCTTGCGCATAAAATATTATAACCTGAGCAATCAAACTTTAACGGCAAAAATGCAATTACTGGCCGCTGACGGTACGGTGATGAAGGAGGAAGAATTGAGTTTTAAACCGGTTGCCAAAAATAAATCGGGCACGGTTGCAACTAATACGGGCACAAGTATCAACGCGGGGAATTATAAGCTGGTGATCACGGGCATAAAAGCTGATGGTTTGGCTGTTTCGGGTATCGAAATGCAATAAAATATTAACATGAAAGAAAGGATCAGCCTGTTGTTTTTGTTACTACCCTTCGGCCTTTTTGCGCAAAGCCTGAAGGTGTTAAACCTGCAATGCGAGTACAAAACCAATCCGTTGGGTATCGAATCGCTTAAGCCGAAGCTGAGCTGGCAAATGCAAAGCGATGCCCGCAACACCATGCAAATCGCTTACCGGGTTTTGGTTGCTGGTGACGCTGCTAAGCTCAAAAGTAATATTGCCGATATATGGGATTCGGGAAAGGTACCATCCGGTGCCTCGTTACAGGTTTCATGCAATGGTAAGCCTATGCAAGCCGCAAAAACATATTACTGGAAAGTAATGGTTTGGGACAACCATGGCAAAGCATCGGCATGGAGTAATACTGCCAGCTGGCAAATGGGCCTGCTTACTAAAGCCGACTGGCATGGTGCCGATTGGATTGCCTATGATAAATTACCCGATTCATCGGCTATCGTTCCCTTTTATCATGGTAAAGGACCTAAAAAATTGGGTGCTGCTAATGATGTTTTGCCTTTGATTAGGAAGGCATTTAATGTGGAACAGAAGTTAAAAAAAGCTACACTTTTTTTATGCGGGTTAGGCCATTTTGAGTTGAGTTTGAACGGTAAAAAAGTTGGTGATCATTTCCTTGATCCCGGATGGACAAAATATAATAAACAGGCCTTATATGTGCCTTTTGATGTAACCAGTCAACTTCTTTCGGGAAAAAATACTATTGGCGTAATGCTCGGCAATGGATTTTATTACATTCCGCGGGATAAACGTTATCGCAAGCTCACCGGTGCCTTTGGTTATCCTAAAATGATTTGCCGGTTGATGCTAGAATATGATAACGGCAAGGTAGAAAATGTTGTTAGTGATGGCTCATGGAAAACGGCACCTTCGCCGGTTACTTTCAGCAGCATTTATGGTGGCGAGGATTATAACGCTAACCTTGAGCAACCGGGTTGGAATACCAACAATTTTGACGACTTAAAATGGCGCAATGTGGTTAAGGTAGATGGCATACCTGAGCTGAGCGTGCAAATGGCGGAGCCTTTGAAAATTATGCAGGTGTTGAAGCCTCAAAATAAAAAGCAACTTGCTAATGGTGCATGGATCTATGATTTGGGCCAGAACTTTTCAGGAATCCCGCAAATTAGTGTGCAAGGCAAAAAAGGAGATACTGTACGTATTATCCCCGCCGAATTGGTAAATGAGGATGGCAGCGCTAATCAGAAAGCTTCCGGCAGTCCACATTATTACGATTATGTGTTGAAGGGCAACGTTGTTGAAACCTGGCATCCCTTGTTTACTTATTACGGTTTCAGGTATTTGCAGGTACAGGGTGCTGTAAATCAAGGTGAAACCAACCCTCACCTGTTGCCCGTAATTGTAGAGATTAAAGGATTGCATACCCGTAACAGTGCCGAAACCGTGGGCAATTTCGCCTGTTCAAATGAGCTGTTTAACAAAACGTTTAAACTAATTGACTGGGCCATGAAAAGTAATATGGCCAGCGTATTTACCGATTGCCCTCACCGCGAAAAACTGGGTTGGCTGGAGGAAGCGCATTTAGTTGGCAGCTCCCTGCATTATAATTATGACATTGTGGGCCTGGCGCGTAAGTGTATTAACGATATGCGCATTTCCCAAACGGAAGACGGATTAATCCCCGAGATCTCACCCGAATATGTAAAGTTTGATGAGCCTTTTCGCGATTCGCCTGAGTGGGGGAGCAATGCAGTGATCTTACCCTGGTATGTATACCAATGGTATGGAGATAAAGAGGTTCTTGCTCAAAATTATGATATGATTAAACGGTACCTGGCGTATCTCGACAAAAAATCACAAAATCATTTGCTTTATCAGGGGCTTGGTGACTGGTATGACCTCGGCCCAAATCCTCCCGGCGTTTCGCAGTTAACGCCGCAGGGCATTACGGCTACTTCGCTTTACTATTATGATCTTGATATAGCGGGCAAAATAGCTACGCTGCTTGGTAAAAGTGATGATGCCGCATCATACAAAAGGCTCGCTGCCGAAGTTAAACAGGCGTACAATCAAAAGTTTTTTAATGCTGACACTAAACAATACGGCACAGGTAGTCAGACGGCCAATGCTATGTCGGTTTATGCCGGTTTGGTTGAGCCACAATATAAAGCAGCTGTAGTAAATAATATCGTAAAAGATATCCGCGGCAGAGGGAATGCCCTTACCGCGGGGGACATCGGTTATCGCTACCTGTTGCGTGTGCTGGATGATGAAGGCCTTTCGGATGTGATCTATGATATGAACAGTCGTGCCGATGTACCGGGCTATGGTTATCAGTTGGCCCATGGTGCCACAGCCTTAACCGAGTCATGGGCGGCATTGCCTTCGGTATCCAATAACCACTTTATGTTAGGGCACCTGATGGAGTGGCTTTACAGTGGCCTTGCGGGAATCCGCCCGGCCGATAATGCTATTGCGTTTAACAAAATTGAGATCAGGCCCGAAACAGTAGGAAACGTTACCTGGGCTAAGGCTAATTATCAATCGCCCTATGGCAATATTTCTAGTAACTGGGCGAAGGACAAAAATCAGTTTAAACTGGAGGTGAAAATCCCCGCAAATACTATCGCAAGTATTTTTCTGCCAGTAAAAAATAACGCAGTTATTATGGTAGATGGGCAAAATATCAAAACCCACCGTGATCTTAAATTTATCGGCTATCACGATGGGAAGGCAGAGATCAAGGCTGGTTCAGGCAACTATACATTCATCGCCAAATAATATTGAAACTAAAATGAAACACATTTTTAAATCATCTGCACTCCTTATCTGTACTTTGTTACTACTTAGGGCACATGCCCAGGAAGTACCCGAAAAGGTGATGAAAGATATTTACGAGCAGGTAAAAACGCCTTACAAATATGGCCTGGTGATAGCACCTGAAGATAATAGCCAAAAGGCTGATTGCCCCACGGTTTTTCGCCACGGTGACAACTGGTATATGAGCTATATTATTTTTAACGGTCGCGGTTATGAAACCTGGCTGGCCGATAGTAAAGACCTGCTGCACTGGAAAACACGGGGCCGCATCCTTTCATTTTCGGACGATACTACCAAATGGGACAATAACCAAAAAGCCGGTTATGTCGGCTTGCAGGATTATAAATGGGGTGGTTCGTACAAATTGCAGCAGTATAACGGCAAATACTGGTTGTCGTACTTCGGCGGGCAAAGCAAAGGGTACGAAAAAGGTTTGCTATCCATAAGCGTAGCTTCTACCGATAAAGATCCGGGTATGGCACATGAGTGGCAGGGTTTAGATCATCCCGTATTATCAAGCATTGATAAAGATGTAAGCTGGTGGGATAATCATACGCAATACAAACAAACCGTGATCTGGGATAAAAAGAAGCTAACCGGTCACCCGTTCATTATGTACTACAACGCCAATGGCGACAGCGTTAATAAAAAACGTGGTGCCGAGCGCATTGGCATGGCTGTGTCTGACGATATGCTGCACTGGAAACGTTTTGGCAAAGACCCGGTATTGAATCACGGCGACGGTATTACCGGCGACCCGTACATTCAGCAAATAGGAAATGTATATGTTATGTTTTATTTCGGCGCTTTCTGGAAAACCGGCGACTCAGGCGTGTTTAACCGCTTTGCCTGCTCGTACGACCTGGTGCACTGGACTGATTGGACAGGGGAGAAGCTCATCCAATCGTCCGAGCCTTATGATAATATGTTTGCCCATAAATCGTGTGTGGTAAAATATAAAGGCGTGGTTTATCACTTTTATTGTGCCGTAAATAAAGCCGATCAGCGTGGTATAGCAGTAGCTGTTTCAAAAGATCTGGGTAAAAGCGAGCTGAACTTTGTTGCTCCTCCTGTTAAGAAAAGCAAAACGTAATGAGGTTCCGTTATCTATATACACTGTGTTTAATATTTTTCGTGGTTGGTTTTGTATCTGCGCAAAGCGTACGCAAAACGGAAAACTTTAACTCCAACTGGAAGTTTTTTTTAGGTGACGATTCGACGGCGAACAATGTAAAATATGATGATAGCCGCTGGCGAAAGCTTGATTTGCCGCATGACTGGAGCATTGAAGGTAAATTCGACAGTAAAAATCCTACCACGCAGGCCGAGGGCGGATTGCCAGCAGGCATTGGCTGGTATCGTAAAAGCTTTTTGATCCCTGCATCATCAAAAACTAAATCTATTTTGATTGATTTCGACGGCGTTTTTCATAACAGCGAAGTTTGGATAAATGGCCATTATTTAGCCAAACGGCCAAACGGCTATATCTCGTTCAGGTATGATTTAACGCCTTACCTTAAATTCGGTACACAACAAAATGTGATTGCCGTTCGGGTAGATAACAGCGATCAGCCCAACTCACGCTGGTATACAGGTTCGGGTATTTATCGTAATGTGTGGCTAACAACCGTTAATAAAACCCATCTGCCGCAATGGTCGTCATTTATAACTACACCGCAGGTTGATCATCAAAAGGCAGAGATCAATATTCGTACGGTTTTGCCGGGTTTAATTAACTCAAAGTTTAAGCTCAAAGCTTCTGTTTGGGATGATAAAGGTAGGGTTGTTGGATCTGCTGCCGCTGCAATAAAGGACACTGTAATTCAGCAAAGCATCCGGGTAAATAATCCTCAACTATGGTCGGTAAAACATCCTTATCTGTACAAAGTAAAGCTGCAAATGATGGCTGGTGATCAGGTTATTGATGATTATATCGCCACTACAGGTATCAGGTATTTTAATTTCGATGCAGATAAAGGTTTCAGCTTAAATGGTGAGCCGATGAAAATTCTTGGTGTATGCCTGCACCATGATCAGGGAGCTTTGGGTACGGCTGTTAATACCCGCGCTATCGAACGTCAATTACAGATCTTGAAAGACATGGGTTGCAATGCTATCCGTACATCGCATAATCCTCCCGCGCCGGAATTACTCGACCTATGTGATAAAATGGGTTTCCTGGTGATGGACGAGGCTTTTGATATGTGGAAGAAGAAAAAGAGCAAACACGATTACCACGAGGATTGGGACAAGTGGCATGTGAAAGACCTGAAAGACCAGGTTTTACGCGACCGGAACCATCCATCTGTTTTTGCATGGAGTATTGGTAACGAAATAAGGGAACAGTTTGATGGTACAGGTGTAAGTATTGGTCGCGAGCTGGTTAAAATTGTAAAGCAACTGGATAATACCAGGCCGGTTACATCAGCTTTGAGCGATGCTGATCCTAAAAAGAACTTTATTTACCAGTCGGGTGCGCTTGACCTGGTTGGGTTGAACTACCATCAGGAAGTATATGCCGATTTTCAAAGAAACTATCCCGGTCAAAAGTTTATCGGTACCGAAAATATGTCGGCACTGGCAACAAGAGGGCATTATGATATGCCCTCGGATAGTATCAGGCGCTGGCCAAAGGATGGTAAAACACCTTTGAAGGATGGTAATGCCGACTTCACCGTATCATCGTATGATAATGTTTCGGCCTATTGGGGCTCAACGCACGAGGAAACCTGGAAGATCATTAAAAAACACGATTTTCTTTCGGGGCTTTTCGTTTGGACGGGCTTTGATTACATCGGCGAACCAACTCCGTACCTGTGGCCTGCCCGTAGCTCGTACTTCGGCATTGTTGATTTGGCCGGTTTCCCCAAAGATGTTTATTACATGTACCAAAGCGAGTGGACAAATAAGCCGGTTCTGCACCTGTTACCACACTGGAACTGGAAGCCGGGACAGATGATTGATGTTTGGGCTTATTACAATAACGCCGATGAGGTAGAAGCATTTTTGAATGGCAAGTCGATTGGTATAAGGAAGAAAGCCGGCGATGATCTACATGTAATGTGGCATGTTAAATATGAACCGGGAGTATTAATAGCAGTATCGCGCCGTAAAGGCAAAGTGGTGATGACCACGCAGGTGGTTACGGCGGGCGAGCCTTATAAAATACAGCTAAAAGCAGATCGCGATAAAATCAAAGCCGATGGTAAAGACCTTTCGTACATTACCGTATCTGTTTTGGATAAAAACAACGTTCTGGTGCCCCATGCTAATCAATTGGTGAAGTTTAAAGTAACGGGGCGGGGAATACTAAAAGGTGTGGATAATGGCTCACAAACAGATCTGGAAGCTTTTGTATCTGATCAGCATCACCTGTTTAATGGTTTGGGATTGGCTATTATTCAATCTAAAGCTTTTGCCGGGAAAATTACCATTACTGCTACGGCTGGTGGACTGAAACCGGCTCACTTAATTATTGAAAGTAACCGTATCGCTTTTAAATTACAATTACAAAAATAAAGAGTGAATATGAAGTCCTTAAAAATAGTTTCAGGTGTAGTTTTTATAATTATAGGAGTTCTTTTCTTTATCTTTTTAAGAATGCTGAATGACCCGGAAATTGAAGGTGAATCTGGAAGGATCGGTTTAGACACATATTTCATTTCCCTTATCCCCATAACAATAGGTCTGATTATTTTATTCTTTAAAAAAAAGTAAAAAAAATTCCAGCCGCCGCTTGGCTCCGGCCGAGTGGCAGCTATCAAGCGGCCTCTGGCCGCCGTAAACAAGTGTTGTGTATACCGGCCGGAGGCCAGAGAATAGTTGCCACTCGGCTGGAGCCAAGCGGCGGCGTTTTTTGTTTGTATATTTATTTGTTTGTGCTAATATCCTACAGTAGCAGGAGAAAATATTACAGTAAAGGTTAACTGCTGGACGTTAAATTTGTTATACAATTTTAAACCACAATACTAATTTTTACTGTACTACCCGATTAACGCATGAAAGTGTTGCCCGTGTTAGATTTTACCATTATAGGTATTTACCTTATAGCTATGGTGCTGGTGGGTTTTTATTTTTCGCGTAAAAATAAAAATGCCGAACAGTTCACCGTTGCATCTGGTTTAATACCGGGCTGGGCTATCGGTTTATCAATTTATGCTACTTTTTTAAGTAGTAACACCTTTTTAGGTGTACCCGGCAAAGCCTACGGCGGCAACTGGAACGCTTTCGTTTTTAGCTTATCTATGCCAATAGCGGCCTGGATAGCCGTAAAATATTTTATACCATTTTATCGTAATACCGGCAATATTTCAGCCTATACACATTTCGAAAAACGCTTTGGTCCATGGGCCAGGGTTTATGCGGTTATTTGTTTTTTGCTTACGCAGATAGCCCGCATGGGATCTGTATTTTTTGGTATAGCGTTAAGTCTGCAGGCGCTTACCGGTCTGTCTATGAAGACCATTATGGTGGTAATGGGAATCTCTATTATCCTGTACACAGTATCAGGAGGGATCAAAGCTGTGATCTGGACAGAAGTTGTGCAGGCTATCATCAAAACTTTAGGAGCCCTGCTGATTATTTATTTGGTGGTAAACAGCATCCCCGGCGGCTTTGATAAGATCGTAGAAATTGGTAGAGCTGATCACAAATTCAGCCTGGGCAGTTTTTCATTGAACCTTACCGAACCAACTTTTTGGGTGATCCTGTTCTACGGTTTCTTCATCAATCTCAACAATTTTGGAATGGATCAAAATTATATCCAGCGTTATCACGCGGCCACATCAACCAAGCAGGCTGCCAAATCAGTGTGGCTTTGTGTTGGCATTTATGTTCCGGCATCTTTCCTGTTTTTTGTAATAGGTTCATGCTTATATGCTTACTACAGTCAGCATCCCGATCTGATCTTAAGCCTTAAGCACCAGGTAGCTATAGAGCGCCTGCCTGCAAAGGCTTCGGCAACCGATGTTTCGGCATTTATGAACAAATTAACCCCTGCCGATTACGGAGATAAGATCATGCCGAATTTTATGGTTACCAAAATTCCGGCAGGATTGGTGGGTATTATCGTTGCCGCAATTTTATCAGCTGCCATGAGCACCATCAGCTCGGGCATGAACTCATCAGCTACCGTTTTTACCATCGACATTTACAAACGGTACTTTAAGCCGCAACTTAATGATAAAAATACATTGAACGCCCTGCACATTGGTACCGTACTTTTTGGCTTTGCGGGTATGGCCGCCGGGATAGCCATGATAGGCGTAAAAAGCATCCTTGATTTATGGTGGCAGCTTTCGGGGATTTTTGCAGCAGGCATGCTCGGTTTGTTTTTGCTGGGCATTATCAGCAGGCAAACCGGTAACCATGAGGCTATCATTGCCAGTATTATAGGTGTTTTGGTGATCATCTGGCTTACTTTTCCCGCCCTTATCCCCGAGCAATACGCGGCCCTTCGCAGCACATTGAATACCAATATGATCATTGTAGCCGGTACATTGGCTATTTTTTTAACAGGAATTTTTTTAACCAAAACAAGGCAATTAACAGTTTAATAATCATCACAAATGGAACAATCAAAAAAGGGTTTTATCCCGGTAATGTTAACGCCTTTTAAAGATAACGGTGCTATTGATTATTCAGCGCTTACCCGCTTAACCGAAATGTACCTGCGCGCGGGTGCGGCCGGTGTGTTTGCCAATTGCCTCTCGAGCGAAATGTTTGAACTGAGCGGTGAGGAGCGGTTAGCAATTATCAAACACGTGGTTGAAACTGTTGACGGTGCTGTTCCTGTGGTAGCTACCGGTACCTTTGGTGGCCCGGTTGAAAAACAAGCTGATTTCATAAAGAGGGTGTATGATACCGGCACTTCAGCGGTAATTGCCATTACCAGTTTACTGGCCGATGCAAATGAGCCGGATATTGCACTTAATGATCGCGTTTTTGATCTTTTTGATCAAACAGAAAATATTCCTTTAGGATTTTACGAATGTCCCGTGCCATACAAAAGGTTATTATCGGCAGAACAGCTTCATCATTTTGCAGCAACAGGCAGGGTAATATATCATAAAGATACCTGTCTTAAAATTGACGTGGTAAAACAGAAATTGGAGGCAAGTAAAATTAACTCAGCTTTTGGTTTGTATGATGCTTACATGGTTCACGCGGTTGAATCGCTTAAAGCAGGTTCGGCGGGATTGTCATGTATCCAGGGGAATTTCTTCCCTGAGCTTATTGTTTGGTTATGCAATCATTATGCCGATGCATCCCGCCAGCATGAGGTTGCCATGGTACAGGAATTTCTAACCGAAAATATGGATGTGATGCACAATGTTTACCCGGTAATTGCTAAATATTATCTTACCAAACGCGGTTTGAAAATATCTACCACCACCCGGCGCGATGTTGGCTACTTTTCGCCAGCCATCCGCAATAAGATCGAGGATCTGTATAGTAGTTATACTATGTTGCAAAGTGAGATAGGTATTGATTAGTCTTAAGTCGAAAGCTTTAAGTTCTAAGTAAGAAGTCATGATTTGACTCAATACTTTCGACTAAGGACTTGAGACTTAACAAAATCAAGCAGAAATTGCCTGCTTTTGTCCTTTAATATAACGGCGTTTATACTCAAGCGGGGTCATGCCGGTAACCCTTTTAAAGTGTCGGTAAAAATTAGAGATGTTGTTGTAACCGCATTCAAAGCACAAAACTTCGGTGGGTAATTTGTCCTCAATCAAAAAACGGCAGGCATGACTGATCCTGATCTCGGTTAAAAAATCAAAATACGTTTTCTTGGTCATCAGTTTAAAATACCGGCAAAAGGAGGTGACACTGAGGTTGCCGATGGCTGCTATTTTTTCCAGGCTGATCTCCTGTTTGTAGTTGGCCAGCGTATATGAACATACTTTATTGAGGCGGATAGTATCCGATTCGTTTGATTGGTGGAAGTCGCTGTGCGATAATGTTATCGGTTCAAAGTCCTCGTTTTCGGCCAGCACTTTCAGTATCGATAGCAGGATAATGATCCTGTCGAGATTGGTGGCTTCAGCCGCCTGCCGCATCAGTTTGGCCAGCTCGGTTCTTGCTTCACCCTTAATTACCATACCACTTTTTGCTTTTTCAAAAAGCTTGGGCAGCATGAACGCTTCAGGTAAATTTAACAAATAACGGCCAAGGCAGTCGGGCAAGAAATGGATCACGATCACCTCAACATTCAATCCGGATTCGGGCAAAAAATATTCATCCTTGCAGCGCCAGCAGTGTGGTAGGGCCTCACCCAGCAAAGTAATTTCGCCCGGCGAAAAATTGCTGATATTATCACCAATAAACCTAACCCCTTCGCCCTTTATTACGTAGTGTAATTCAAGCTCGGGATGGTAGTGCCAGATACCCCGGAAGGTGGGCAAAATATCATGCCTGATACTGAATGAATTTTGCGGTTTAACCGCAACCTTGAGAAAATGGGGCTTCATTTTGTAAAAATCAATAAAGATTAGCAGGTAAGCGGACAAATAAGTATGCGTCGCGCTGGTTTATATTTTAAAAGTAGTAATTTTTAATCAAACCCAATTTGCACGAATGTAATTTTCTTTTGACAAAAAATTAGCCTAACACGAAAAGCGGGTTATGGTAAGATTGTATAATAAATAGATAAATACAAATAGGAAAGGCAAAGGCTAACCATTGATATTTGTTAAAGCAACTTGTAAATCAGGCTGCAGGATACCAGGAAATATAAACCAATAAAATTAATTATACTTTTTATCAGGCTTTTAGAACTGACAAGATTTTAACCGTTAATTAATTGTGATATGAACAATTAATTGCGTAAAAAACGGCAGGATACTATATACTTTTTTTAAGGCTTTTATAAAAATTGTAAAGAATTTAACCAATTGAAACAACCATGAAGCACTTTAAATACATAGTGATATTGTTATTATCAGTTGCAGTCAGTGAGGCTTTCGCGCAGGCACCAGTGGATAACAACTACATAAAAGTTATAACCGAACGTTCAAACAAAATTGTTACAGGAGCAGGCATCTCCGACTCGGTAAAATTTAAGAAAGTGCGTGATATTGTAGTTGCCCAGTACAGTGATTTGAACACCATTTATGATGCGCGTAAAGCAAAAGTAAATGATATTAAAACCCAGATGCCCGATGATAAGGCAGGTGCCAATGCCAAAATCGCCCTTGTAGATAGTAATGTGGCTAAGCAGGTTAAGGTTTTACATACCTCATATATCAATAAGCTGAATAAGGAATTAAGCGCTGATGAGGTTGATAAAATAAAAGACGGCATGACCTACCGCATTTATCCAATCACTTACACCGCTTACCAGGATGAAATACCTAACCTCACCGAAGAACAAAAAAGCAAAATTAAGGGATGGCTGCTGGAGGCGCGGGAAAACGCTATAGATGCTGAATCATCAGAAAAAAAGCACGCCTGGTTCGGCAAGTTTAAGGGCCGCATTAATAATTACCTATCCGCACAGGGCTACGATATGAAAAAGGAGGGTGAAGAGTGGCAAAAACGGATCAAAGAGCGGCAGGCAGCAAAACAATAATTTTTGAACTAACCTAAATATCCCGGTATCATGAAATAAGCTTTAGCCGGGCAAACCAATTATACCAATTAATTAACCTGATCATGAAAATTAAATTATCAAGTTTATGAGAAAACTTTTCCTCTTACTTTCGGTGTTGCTGTGCTTAGGCAGCGCGCTAAAAGCCCAGGACCGTAATATAACAGGTACGGTTACGGACGAAAAAGGTGCTCCCCTGCCAGGGGTTGCCATCCAGGTAAAGGGCAGTACTACAGGTACTATCACCAATGCCGATGGTAAATATTCAATTAAGGCTACTAACCTGCAGGCCATTGTGGTTGGGGCTAAATTTCTTGGATACAACTACCAGGAAAAAACACTGAAGATTGGCGAAATGAATGCCGACTTTAAAATGCTACCATCACAAAATGCTCTCGATGAGGTTGTGGTAGTAGGTTACGGTACTCAAAAGAAGGTACACTTAACAGGTGCTGTTGCCGCGGTGGATATGAAAACCATCCAGGATATCCCAACCACTAATCTTGCTGCCGCGTTACGCGGAACCAATGCCGCGGTAAGTGTTACCGGTGGTATTGCAAGGCCGGGCCAAAGCGGAACTATCACCATTCGTAACCCTGTTTTCCTGGCAAAGAATGGCGGTAGTACAACACCATTATACATTATTGATGGCGTACAACGCAGTGAAGCAGATTTCAACCTGCTTGATCAAAGCGAGGTTGAAAATATTTCGATATTAAAAGATGCAGCCGCTGCCATATACGGTATTTTAGGCGCGAATGGCGTTATCGTTGTAACAACCAAACGCGGCCAGGCAGGCGGGCCAAAGGTAAGCTTCAGTTCATCAGTGGGTATAGCCGATGCAATCCAATTGCCAAAAATGATGTCGGGCTTTCAGATGGCTACTTATTTGAATGATGTTGAGCAAACCAGGTATAACCACACCATAACACCCGAAGGTTATATCAACGGCGATTTAAGCAATAAAGACTTAAAATATTATACGCCTGATGAGCTTGAGTATTTTAAAGCTAATAACCAAAATTTCCTGGAGCAGGCGTTTAAACCGGCAGTAACCAGCAGGAACGCGTTGAGCATAACCGGCGGTAATGATAAGGTTACCTATTTTGCAGGTGCCAACTATGTAAACCAAAACTCTAACTTTAAAGGGGTAAATACCAATCGCTTCGGGTTTAGGGCCAGTGTTGATGCAAAAGTTGCTAAAGGTTTAAAACTATCTTTGTCATTGAGCGAAGACCTTGCTAAAAGCAAAATTTACTGGTACAAACTTTCAAGCACCAGCGAAAGCCCGGATAACGACTTCCTGTCGCTTAACCAGGCACCACCATGGCAAAAATATTTTATCGACGGACACCCTGTATACTTAGGAACCAGTAATAATGATAACCTTAACTTCTTTGCTGTTCAAAATTCCAATAACTATACAAGTAACAATAATACTGTATTTAATGGTTTAGCCAATTTGAGTTACGAAATTCCGGGCATTAGCGGCTTAACAGCCAATGTAAGCTACAACCGTAATCTTAATAATGCCTTTAACAAGCAATATGGCTCAACATTTTATTATAATCAATATTCGGGCGAAGGCGACAATAACCATATTCCCGGAGGAACGGTGGTAGGCGTAAAAGCGATAAAAAATGGGGATAGGGTGCGCCTTACACCAACAATGGCCGATAACTACCAGTTCAATGCAAATCTTACTTACCATAAAAGGTTTGGCGCGCATGAAATTACAGCCCTTGCCTTGTATGAGCAATATGAATCATACAGCGAAGGTGTGGCGGCTGAGGCCGACGGTGTAATTGTAGGCGGAAAAGATAACCAGACATTCACCATCGGCGATCAATCGTCAAACCAGGCCACAATGGTGAAGGAATATGGCCGTAAAGCTGTTGCAGGCAGGGTAAATTATGCCTACGCCGATAAATACCTGGTTGAATTGGCCATGAGGGCTGATGCTAATACCAACTTTGCACCGGGCCACCAGTGGGGATATTTCCCTTCGGCTTCAGCAGGCTGGGTAGTTTCAAAAGAAAACTTCTTTAAATCAGTGAGCTTTGTTGATCTTCTGAAATTCAGGGGTTCGGTAGGTTTGTTGGGCTCTGATAATACACCGTCATTCTTATACGCGGTTAACTACCAGTTTGGTACCGGCAACAAAGGTGGTGCTGTTTTTGGCGGCAATGGCGACAGGGGCCTCGGCGCATTGCTAAATATAGCTATCCCTAATGCTAATTTAACCTGGGACCATGACCTGAAAACAAACTACGGTTTAGATGCCGCTTTTTTGGGTAACCGCTTATCAGTTTCGGCCGATTATTTCTGGGAGCACCGCTATGATATGCTTGCATCGCTGAACACTTCAGTTCCTGTAACTATAGGTGCAGCGCCATCTGCCGAAAATTATGGTATCGTCAATACTTTCGGATACGAGATCTCTGTAAGCTGGAAAGACAAAATTGGTTCTAATTTTAGCTATAATTTTAGCCCGTTCTTTTCCTGGAGCGATAATAAATACATTAAATACGATATCGCTGCAGCGCAGGTGGGTACCATTCAGGATTTGACCGGTAAATCAAGCGACCAGGGAACACTGGGGTACAAATCACTCGGTATCATCCGTACACAAGCCGATGCTGATGCGATCATTGCAGAAAGGGCCGCAGCAGCCGGAGGCGCGCAAAACGTTAAGATTTTTGGTTACGTGCCTTCACCTGGTATGATCAATTACGTTGACAAAAACGGCGACGGTGTTATCAAACAAAACGATCTCAACGACCAGTTTTATTTAGGTAAGAAATCATCAAACCACTACAATCTTGGTCTGAACTTTGGCGGTGCGTATAAAACATTAAGCTTAAATGTGGTTATGGGAATGAGCTGGGGTGGCAACCAATCAATTGAGAGCGCCGCCATTAAACAAGCTACTGCTAACCAGAACAGGCCTGTATTCTGGGCCGATCACTGGACCCCATCTAATCCAAATGCTAAATATCCCGACCCTTATTACTCAGACGATGTGAGTGCTACAAGTGATTTTTGGTTTGTTAGCCCCTTCACCTGGAATATCTCCAGTGCTAACTTAAGCTATACCCTGCCTGCTTCCATCACAAAAAGACTTGGAATGTCAAGCATAAGGGCGTATGTGGTAGCTACAAATCCAATCAACTTTGTAAACCCGTTCCCCGAACATTATCGTGATATTTCATCACCATTTGGGGCATATCCCAACTTACGCACAGTATCTTTTGGTTTAAACTTAGGCTTCTAAACTTTGAAAGACATGAAATTATTTAAAACCATATTTGCAGCTTTGATCGTATCAGCCCTGTTTACAAACTGTAAAAAAGTGCTTGATAAGGAAGATCTTACACACAGCACCCCCGGTCAGATTTTTAATGACTCAACGGTGGCTATTTTAAACATCAATTACCTGTATACAGCAAACCAGCCCGGCTGGTTTGGCGATACCGGCGGCGCTATTGGCAGCGGGGGCGACAAATGCGACGAATTTTACAGCGATAACGCGTACGTAAAAGGTACGGTTACCATCGAAACTGTTGGTGACATCGGTACCTCGGTGAATATCAGTAATAACTACGGCCGCATCCGTAACATTAACCAAACCCTGCAGGATCTCGACGCCAGCACCCTGCCTGCCTCTACCAAAAACAGGTATAAAGCACAGGCTTATTTTTGGAGGGCTTTCAGGTATTTTGACCTGGTAAGGTTATATGGCGGTGTTCCATTGGTATTAAAACCGCTTGATGCTATTGGCCAGGATGCCAAAAACGCGGCGCTTTTACCTCGTAACAAAACCTCAGAATGCTTTAAACAAATTGTGAGCGATCTGGACAGCTGTATAAAATACCTGCCCGCCAAATGGAGCGGCAGCGATTACGGTCGCATTTCATCGGCTGCTGCGGCTGCGTTTAAAGGAAGGGTGTTGCTAACTTATGCAAGTCCTCAATTTAACCCCAGCAACGATGCAGCCCGCTGGCAAACAGCTGCAGACGCCAATGATAAGGCAATGCAGATATTGTCTGCTAATAATTACGGTTTAAACCCATCTTATGATAATATGTGGTTTACCGAAAACAGCAGCAATCCGGAGGCAATTTTGATAACAGGTTTTAACACATCATCAACCGATCAAAACCAGAATAACAATACCTATGATAACGCCACTCGTCCTGCCTATTTAGGTACTAAAGGCGGTTCCAATCAACCTACCTGGGATATTGTAAAATCATACCCGATGCTTGACGGAAAAGCACCAGGTACCTCGTTAAAGTATACATATGATGATGCAAAGTTTTTTGATAACCGCGATCCAAGGTTTAACAAAACTATTGCCTACAACGGTTGTAACTGGCCTATAAACGGCAATAGCTCTTATCGCCTGTGGACTTACTTTTATTACAATAAAGCGGATGGCTCCGGTGTTAAAACCACTGAACCGGCATCGGCAACAGGCTCAGGTTTCTACCTGCGCAAAGCTATTGACCCTAACGTCAGTGTGGCAAATACACCATATGTTGGTACAGATTGGATGGAGATCCGTTATGCCGAAGTTTTATTGAACCAGGCCGAGTGTGCCGCAGCGTTAGGTAACGTAACTACCGGTTATACCAATATAACAGCTATCAGGAAACGTGCCGGTATTGAAGCAGGTGCCGATAACCTTTACGGTTTAGACGCAGGCATGAGCCCTGATCAGATGATCAACGCTATTATGAATGAACGTAAAATTGAATTTGCCTTTGAAGGTAAACGCTATTGGGACCTTCGCCGCCGTAAACTGCTCGAAAGCACATTGAATGGCTCAAAAAGAACAGGTTTGACAGTTACCCTTAATAACAACGCAAGCGGTAAAGATTATCTTACCGGTACAAGAGATGCTTTAGCAGCTGCATCATTGGATGCCTTGTACAGCACATCTTTCACCGTTAAAACTAAAACTATGGATTCTTATAACATTGCGGTTCAGTCGGGCGATTACTTTTTCGGTATCCCTTCGGCGGCATTGTTAAATAATATCAATTTACAGCAAAATAACACCTGGGGTGGGCCGTTTGATCCGCTTCAATAATAAATTAATTGAACGATGGGTGCCTGCTAACCATTTAACAAAAGAAGATTACGAATACAAATATGAAAAAACACACAGCTTTATTTTTAGTAGCAGCGGCATTGGGTTTAGCTAAACCAGCTTTTGCCCAATACCCTGAAGTGCCGGAGAAGGTTAAAGCAGAGAGTGAAGCTTTGATGAAAGAGGCTACCCGTCGTTCAGATTCAGCATGGGCGGTTGCCCTGCCCATTATCCAGGCCGATCAGCGCCGTGGCAAAGTATACGTACCATGGGCTGCACGCCCGACCGATTTGCCGCAGGCCAAGATCCCGGCTTTTCCGGGTGCCGAAGGTGGTGGTAAGTTTACCTTTGGCGGCCGTGGCGGTAAGGTGTATGTAGTTACCAGTTTGGCAGATAATGGCCCTGGTACTTTGCGTGAAGCTTGCGAAAAAGGCGGCGCGCGTATCGTGGTATTTAATGTTGCGGGCATTATCCGCATAAAAACACCGATTATCGTGAGGGCTCCGTACATTACTATTGAAGGCCAAACTGCTCCGGGTGATGGCGTTTGTATTGCAGGCGAATCATTTTGGGTGAATACACATGATGTTGTGATCCGTTATATGCGTTTCCGTCGCGGCGAGACCAATGTTGGCCGCCGTGATGATGCTTTGGGTGGCAACCCGGTGGGTAACATCATTGCCGATCACGTATCTGCAAGCTGGGGACTGGACGAAAACTTTTCCATGTACCGCCATATGTTTGATCCGGGTGATGGCTCGAAAGAAGAGAAGCTGGGTACCGTGAACATCACTATTCAGAACTGTATCTATTCCGAATCATTGGATTACTGGAACCACGCTTTCGGTTCAACAACAGGTGGCGAAAACAGCTCATTAATGCGGAACCTTTGGGCAGATAATACCGGCCGTAACCCATCTGTTGGCTGGAATGGCGTATACAACTTTGTAAATAACGTAGTATTTAACTGGCACCACCGTTCGATGGATGGAGGCGATTATACCACCAATTACAATGTGATCAATAACTACTTTAAACCGGGGCCAGTTACACCTAAAGATGAGCCGGTTGGTCACCGTATCCTGAAACCGGAATCGGGCAGGAGCAAGTTGAAAGAAAAAGTATTTGGTCGTGTTTATGCATCAGGTAACATTATGGAAGGTTATCCCGAAGTTACCAAAGATGCGTGGAACGGTGGCATCCAGGTTGAAGGCCCTGGTGGCAAAGAATTGCCTGACGCCGGTCAGTACAAGGACTACATGAAATCGGATGTTCCGTTCCCTATGCCTCCGATGACTATCCTATCGGCAAAAGACGCCTTTAAATTTGTTATAGCAAATGCGGGAGCAACGCTTCCAAAACGTGATCCGGTTGATGTGCGCATTACCGAGCAGGTACGTACCGGTAAAATAACTTATAAAGAAATGAACACCGATACTGCTTACCAGTTTAAAGTGCGTAAATTACCTAAGGACTCGTACAAACTGGGTATCATCACTGCTCCATGGCAGGTTGGTGGCTATCCTGAATATAAAGGTACGCCTTACAAAGATTCGGACAATGACGGTTTGCCCGATAGTTGGGAAACAGCTCATGGCTTAAACCCTAAAGATGGTAACGACTCGGCCCTGCCTGCAAAAAATGGTGGTGGTTATACCAATATCGAAGTATATTTAAATACAGTAGCCGCTAAAGGCGAAAAGAAATTGGCTTCGTTAAAATAAAGATATATCAGAAATATTAAAACCATTTGTTCCATTTGTATAGACCATTGCCGTTGGTTTTAACCAACGGATAATAAAATGGAATAAAGAGAGCTTTAGCTCAAATGCATAATTAGGCTAAAGCCCAGGTTCTTCAGTTTCTGTTACCGTTGGTTAAAACCAACGGCAATGAATAAATTACATTTTTAACAACTGCTAATAATGCGGGGATTGAGGTTTATAAGGATTTATTTTTGGGTTGGTTTAATGACTGGGGGGATGTTTATGCATTCCCCCTTATTTGCACAGGATAAGAAAAAAGCACCTAAACCACAACCGCCTGTTGCTGCCGATAAAAACGGCAAACTAAATTATGCGGTAGCCCCTAATGGTGACCGTATTCCTGATTATTCGTACTGCGGATACATGGCTTCTGAAAAGCCTATCCCTTTTGTGCCTGTAAAAGTTGTGGTGCCTGTAAAAGCAGGTGACGCTACGCTGAGGATCCAGGCCGCTTTAGATTATGTTGCCGGATTACCTGTTGATAAAGACGGTTTTCGCGGAGCAGTATTGCTTAACAAAGGGGGGTACCAGGTTAATGGTAGTCTCAAAATTAACGCATCCGGCGTTGTTTTGCGCGGGAGCGGCATGGGCGCCAACGGCACCACATTATTCGCAGCCGGTACCGACAGGGAAACCTTTATTCATGTTACCGGTAAAAATGACCGGCAAACATCCAAAGAAATTAAAATTACCGATGCTTATGTACCGGTAAATGCCAATACTTTGCACATTGCTGAAGGCGCAGGCCTAAAAACCGGCGACATGGTGTTGATCCATCGCCCGAGCACACAAGCCTGGATCAGTACCATCAAAACCGATCATTTTGGTGGCGATTTAACCGCCCTGGCCTGGAAACCCGGCGAACGGGATATTTACTGGGACCGCAAGGTAACAGCAATAGATGGCAATGCCATAACCCTTGACGCACCTTTAACAACAGCATTGGATACTGCATACGGCGGTGGTTTGATAGCCTCTTACCAATGGTCCGGCAGAATTGTGCAAGTGGGGATCGAAAACTTAAAACTGCAATCAGCTTACGATGCTTCAAACGCAAAAGATGAAGCTCACCGTTGGATGGCCATCACCATGGAAAACCTGAGTGATGCCTGGGTGCGACAGGTAACATTTGAGCATTTTGCAGGTTCGGCAGTATTTGTTGGTGTTACTGGAAACCGGGTAACGGTTGAGGATTGTAAATCGCTCGCGCCTGTTTCAGAAATAGGGGGGCAGCGCCGTAACACATTCCTGACTATGGGCGGGCAAAACCTTTTTCAGCGTTTATATTCCGAACAGGGCTTTCATGATTTTGCTACCGGGTATTGCGCGCCGGGGCCAAACGCTTTTGTTCAATGTATGTCGGTAGGTTCGCTGGGCTTTAGCGGTGGCATCGACAGTTGGGCCTCAGGCGTTTTGTTTGATATCGCTAATATCGATGGACAGCCTTTAAGTTATATGAACCGGGGGCAGGACGGACAAGGTGCCGGATGGAGTGCGGCCAACAGTCTGTTCTGGAATTGTACCGCAGCCCGTGTGGATTGTTATCAGCCGCCAACGGCTCAAAACTGGGCTTTTGGTACCTGGGCGCAATTTGCCGGTGATGGCTACTGGAGCACGTCAAACAGCACTATCAGCCCAAGAAGCTTTTATTATACGCAACTGGCTAACCGGTTGAATAAGGATATAACTAAACAGGCTGATATCCTGTATCCGGCTACTGAACCATCAAGCAGCCCGACAGTTGAGCAGGCAGCCGAACTGATGGCCGCTGCCCGCAAACCGGCTGTTACCATGAAGGATTGGATAGATCAATCGCCCAAAAGAAATTCTATCAGCATTTCATCGGCAAACGCCAAAACTATTGATGAAATAGGATATAAACGCCCGGTTGTTGCTGCATTGGCACCCAAAATGAGTGTCACGAACGGCTGGTTAACACGTGGTAACGTGGTGTTAACAGGCAGGCATTTTGAAACCCCATGGTGGAACGGTACTGTTCATCCCGATTATACAGAAACGGTGGCCAAACCAGCAATCTCCCGTTGGGTACCCGGCCAAACCGGCACCGGTTTAACGGATGATCTGAACGCGGTAACCGACTGGATGCAGAAAGGTAATATTGTAGTTTTTGAACATAACTACGGCTTGTGGTATGATCGCCGCCGCGATGATCACGAGCGTATCCGCCGGATGGACGGCGACGTTTGGGCTCCGTTTTATGAACTGCCTTTTGCCCGGAGCGGAAAAGAACTGGCCTACGACGGCTTAAGCAAATACGACCTGACCAAATACAATACCTGGTACTGGAACCGCCTGAAACAATTTGCTGACTTGGCCGATGAGAAAGGTTTGGTATTGGTTCACCAAATTATTTTCAGCACAATATTATTGAGGCTGGGGCGCACTATACCGATTTTCCATGGCGCACGGCAAATAATATCAATGGCACCGGTTTCCCGGAGCCTGTACCTTATGCCGGCGACAAACGCCAGTTTATGGCTGAGCAGTTTTATGACGAAACCGACCCGGCAAGGCGTAAGCTTCACATTGCCTACATCAATAAATGTATGGACAACTTTGCAGGTAATACCGGGGTGATCCAACAGATTGGAGCGGAATTTACCGGTCCGCTGCATTTCATGAAGTTTTGGGTAGAAACCATTAAGCAATGGGAAACCACGCATAAAAAGAAGCAGATCATAGGTCTGAGCGCCACCAAGGATGTACAGGACGCTATCCTTGCCAACCCGGCAACTGCTTCTGTTATTAACGTGATCGATATCCGTTATTGGTACTACCAGGCCAATGGAACGGCTTATGAACCTATTGGCGGCCAAAGCCTGGCCCCGCGCCAGCAAGCCCGCATCTTTAAACCCAAGGCTTCATCATTTGAGCAGGTTTATCGTGCGGTACATGAGTACCGTACCAAATACCCGGATAAAGCTGTGCTTTATTCTGCCGATGGTTATGATCATTTTGGCTGGGCGGTATTTATTGCAGGCGGATCATTGCCGGTCCTTCCTGCCAATACCAATAAAGCTTTTTTAGCCGATGCGAGCGGTATGAAACCTGCCGAGCTGCCGGGTTCGCCTAAAGATCAATGGGCGTTAGCTTCATCAAAAGGGTATATAGTTTATAGTAACGGCGGTGGGATTCACCTTGATTTATCGGCCGGTGTTAGTTACAAAGCGCGATGGATAGATCCTAAAACAGGCGAGCTTTTGCCTGCTACAGAAACGATAAAAGGTGCTGCTAATACAGAAATTAAAACGCATGGGAATGAGGCTGCCATTTTGTGGTTGAGCAGTAATTAAATAAAAGAATTAAAAGGGGGCTTGTGCGATTCCCCTCTCAAGAGGGGAGCTTTTAAAGAACTAAATTATGCTTAAAAAATCTACCATATTAATTGCCATTGCTTTATTGCTTTTTTCATTCAAAAGCGATGATGTAATGCCGCGTTTAAGCATATCCACCAACCACCGCTATTTTATGACCGGTGATAAACCATTTTTCTGGCTGGGTGATACAGGCTGGCTGCTATTCTCTAAGCTGAAAAGGGAAGAAGCTGAGCAATATCTGGAGATCCGCAGCAAACAGGGTTTTAATGTGATTCAGGTAATGGTAGTGCACAGCATTAAAGAAACCAACGCCTACGGCGATTCGGCGCTGAGCAAAAAAAATATCGCTTTGCCAAAAACAACCCCCGGCAATACTTTCGGTAAAGGCAACGAATATGATTACTGGGATCATATCGACTGGATCATCACCAAAGCTGCCGAAAAAGGATTATATGTTGCCTTGGTTCCTGTTTGGGGATCGGTTGTTAAGGAAAGTAATATTGGCGCTGATAAAGCAAAAGCCTATGCCGAATTTTTAGCCAAAAGATACCGCGACCGCCCAAATGTGATCTGGATGAATGGGGGCGACATTGCAGGTTCAGATTCATTAAAAACCTGGAATGCGATAGGCAATACGTTGCATGATCAGGACGGAACGCACCTGATAACTTATCACCCACGGGGCCGTACGCAATCATCAAAATGGTTTCATAATGAAAACTGGTTAAGCTTCAATTGCTTTCAATCCGGCCATCGTACATATGCACAGGATACTTCTAAAAAAGATTTAAGATACGGCGAAGATAACTGGCGCTATGTGCAAACAGATTATAATCTCTCGCCTGGAAAGCCAACGCTTGATGCCGAACCATCCTACGAAAAAATCCCTTACGGATTACATGATATTAAACTACCCCGCTGGACAGCCGCCGACGTTAGGCGCTATGGCTACTGGTCGGTTTTTGCAGGCGCCTGCGGTTACACCTATGGTGATAACGACGTGATGCAGATGCACAAGCCAACAGATAAAGGCAGCGCTTATGGTTCCAAAGGATATTGGTATAATTCGGTTAATGATCCGGGAGCTATGCAGATGGTTTATTTGAAAAAGCTGATGCTGTCGCGCCCGTATCTTGATCGTGTGCCGGATCAATCATTGATCGCCGGTAACAACGGCGTAAAGTACAACAGGCTGATCGCAACCCGAAGTAAAAACTATGCTTTTATTTATACCTATACCGGCCGGGAGATGAATATCAACGCTGATAAACTGGAGGGCACGAAGCTGAAAGCATCATGGTTTAACCCGCGCAACGGGCAAACTACGGCTATCGGAACCTTCGCGAAAGCTAAAACAATAAAATTTAAGCCACCCGGCAAAGTATCAAATGGTAACGACTGGGTGCTCGTTATTGACGCGATATAACAGTGAACAAAGGAATTAAACATATCACTTTACTATTTGCCATTGTGCTGGTGTTTTCATGCAAGGCCGGTAAAAGCGTGTACCTTTTTACGTCGTTTCACGAGCCGGCCAATGAAGGTTTGCGCTTTTTGTACAGTAATGATGCTTACCACTGGAATGCTATCGACCACATTTTCATTAAACCGGAAGTTGGCGATGCTAAGATCATGCGCGACCCATCCATAGTCCAGGGCCCCGACGGGGTTTACCATTTGGTATGGACAACCGGCTGGAAAAATGATAAAGGTATCGGTTATGCCAACTCAAAAGATTTGGTCCACTGGTCGGCCGAGCAGCACATTGAGGTGATGGCCAACGAACCTACCGCGGTGAATGCCTGGGCGCCCGAGTTGTTTTATGATGAGGAGAACAAATATTTCATCATCGTTTGGGCTTCAACTGTGCCGTTCCGTTTTCCGAAAGGGCAGGAAGATGAGAATAATAATCACCGGCTTTACTATACCACAACTAAAGATTTTAAAACTTTCAGTCCCTCAAAACTTTTCCTTGATCCGGGTTTTAGTGTAATTGATGCCGAGATTGTAAAGCGGGCCAAAAATGATTATGCGCTGGTGATGAAGGATAATACCCGGCCTAATCGCAATATCCTCGTGGCGTTCAGTAATAATCCGTTAGGACCGTATAGCAACTATACCCCACGATTTACCGAGCCTTTCAGTGAAGGCCCCAGCATGACCAAAGCGGGCGATAACTGGCTGGTCTATTATGATTCGTACCGTTTAAAAAGATATGGCGCCATGCGCACAGCCAACTTTAAAACTTTTACCGACCTGGCCGATAGCGTGAGCGTACCGATAGGGCACAAGCACGGCACCATATTTAAGGTTACCAAAAAACAGCTTGCGCAGCTTTTACAGGCAGCCGGGCAAAGCAAAGCAGCTAAACATGAATAAGTTCATCATCATATTGTTTTTTATATCGATGGCTGGCATAGCCAGTGCGCAGGATACCGTGCATTACAGCGGCAATACCGTTGCCAACGTTGATTATCATCATGGGCAATTAACTCCGGTGATAGGTGTGCACAGCAAGCAGATCTTCAGGGCTAACCGTGAACATCCGGAACTGGCCGATGACTTCGGTTTTACCTATAACCATGCGCCTATGCTGGCCTACTGGAACAATACTTTTTATGTAGAATACCTGAGCGATAAGGTAGGCGAAAGCCTGCCGCCAGGCCAAACCCTGCTCATGACCTCGAAAGATGGTGAAGCATGGTCAAAACCTACGGTAGTTTTTCCTCAGTATAAAATACCCGATGGCACTACCAAAGAGGGGCACGCCGGTGTGGCAAAGGACCTGTATTCGGTAATGCACCAGCGCATGGGCTTTTATACTTCCAAATCAAAACGCTTACTGGTGCTTGGTTTTTATGGGATTTGTTTGGATGGGCATGATGATCCGAATGATGGCTTGGGTATTGGTCGCGTAGTGCGGGAAGTATTGCCAAACGGCAAATTCGGACCGATCTATTTTATCCACTACAACCCTAAATGGAACGAAAAGAATACCTCATATCCTTTTTACAAAACCAGTAGAGACAAAGGTTTTGTGCAGGCTTGCGATGAATTAATGGCCAACCCGTTAATGATGATGCAATGGGTTGAGGAAACCGACAGGAAAGATCCGCTGATCCCGCTGCATAAGGATTATAAAGCATTTAACTTTTATCATCTGCCAGATGGCCGGGTGGTCGGCTTATGGAAATACGCGCTTACCGCTATCAGTACAGATAACGGCAAAACCTGGCCAACAAACGCTGCCCGCGCACCGCGTTTTGTAACCGCTAATGCCAAAATCTGGGGGCAGCGTACATCTGATGGTAAATATGCTACGGTTTATAATCCTTCGGAGTTCCGCTGGCCGCTGGCGTTGTCTGTAAGTAAAGACGGATTGGATTATACCAACCTGCTGTTAGTTAACGGCGAGATCACCACTATGCGTTATGGCGGTGCTTATAAATCATACGGTCCGCAATATACGCGTGGCATTGAAGAGGGTAACGGTATCCCGCCGGATGGCAAGCTTTGGGTTACTTACAGCATGAACAAGGAGGATATCTGGGTATCATCTATCCCAGTGCCGATTACCGAAAAAGCGGATGTGCATGCTAATGAAGTTTTTAACCAACTACCTGCCGGTAAAGAGCTGGAAAAATGGAACACCTACAGCCCGCAATGGGCACCCGCGGCTATCGACAAATCGCCCGATGGTGAACGCGCGTTGACCCTAAAAGACAGCGACCCATTTGATTTTGCCAAAGCTGAACGTGTTGTGCCTGTTTCAAAAAAGCTGATGACCGATTTTACCATCACAGCAGGGCAAAATAATACCGGTATGATGGATATCGAATTTCAGGATGAAAAAGGTACAGCTGCTATCAGGCTTACGCTTGATTCTGCCGGTCAGTTCAGGACCAAGGCCGGGTATCGCAACAAAAATTTCATGAATTATGAAGCAGGTACGCAATATCATATTGTGATAAAGCTAAATACTGATACCCGTTTTTACACCGTGAATGTAAACGGCAAGGATGTACTTACCGGCTTGTTTTTTGCCCCGATGCTAAGCGTAAACCGGATAGTGTTCCGTACCGGGGATATCAGGAGGTTCCCGGATGCTGATACGCCTACCGATCAGGATTACGATCGGCCAAATGCGGGAGAAGCAGCGAAGCAAGCTGTTTTCTATATCAAATCATTCAAAACAAGTAATTACTAATGTTACGCTTTATAAAATATTGTTGGTTGACGATCTGCCTGCTAAGCTCCGGAATTGCCGGGGCGCAGGTTGTTTTGCCCAAAGTATTAGGCAACAATATGGTATTACAGCGTAATGCTCCAGTGCCCGTCTGGGGTACCGCGTCGCCGGGTGAAAAGGTTACGGTAAAGTTCAATAAGCAAACAAAAACAGCTATAGCCGATGCATCAGGCAAATGGATGGTAAAGCTTGACGCAATGCCTGCATCTGCCAAACCCTCAACATTAGCAATATCCGGTATCAACACTATTCAACTGCAAAATATACTGGTAGGTGAAGTATGGCTTTGCTCAGGCCAATCAAACATGCAGTACGAAATGCGCAAAAATAGCAAGGTAAAAAAGCCGGATACCAGTACGGCAAATTCGCCTGTTGATGAGCTGGACCGCGCGCATAACCCACAGATCAGGATTTTCCTGGTTACGCAGAAAAATTTGTTAAAGCCCGATTCAACCCATTCGGGATGGAGCGTGGCCGAAGATTCCGCTTTGAGGGCATTTTCGGCGGCGGGGTATTTCTTCGCTAAAAATCTGCAGCATGATCTGAAAGTGCCGGTAGGTATTATTTCATCGGCAGTAAGCGGCAGCAGGATTGAGCCCTGGGTATCGCAGGAAAGTTTTGATGCCATCCCATATTTCAAGGCCAACAATATTAAGATTGATGGCGATCCCGGTAAGTTTTATGCCAAAATGATCGAGCCTGTCGCTCCGTTCGCGCTGAAAGGTTTTTTGTGGTACCAGGGCGAAAGTGCTTGTTTTTTAGGCGAAACCATCAGTTATACCTACAAAATGGAAGCGCTTATCAACAACTGGCGTAAGCTATGGGGCGATAAAAAGCTGCCATTTTATTACGTACAAATAGCGCCATATTACTACACCCTGGGAAAAGGCCCTGTAACCTATACGCCCTTTACCGAACCTGAATTGCGCGAAGCCCAGGCCGCTGCTTTGCAGATCCCAAATACGGGGATGATCATCACTACCGATTTGAATGATGACCTTAAAAATATTCACCCGCCATTTAAATGGGAGATAGGCAGGAGGCTTGAACTGCAGGCGCTTGCCAATACCTACAAACAACGGGTAGTTTTTTCGGGCCCGGTGTACAAACACATGAAAATAAATGGCGACAAGATCATCCTTGAGTTTGATCATCTGGGTGCCGGCTTGGTAAGCCACGACGGTAAACCGCTCACCGATTTCACCATTGCTGGTGCCGATGGAAATTTTGTAACCGCCAAGGCCATAATAAAAGCAAACACGGTTGAGGTATCGGCCCAATCGGTTGCCAAACCTATAGCCGCGCGTTTTGCCTGGTCGGAAACCGCACAGCCAAATTTTTATAATAAAGATGGTTTGCCTGCTGCCCCATTCCGTACGGATAACCCTTTGAAGTTTACTTTAACTGCTAACTGAATATACCAATGAAATCTGCCTGCTTTAAAATATGGATTGCTTTACTGTTTGTTATCAACTGGTCGGTAAGCCATGCCCAGGAAACACAAAAGTTATTCTTATCGGGTACAGGGAGCGACCATACCATAAACTGGCAATTTTACTGTACCGCGGGCAATAATTCAGGGAAATGGACAACCATTCCGGTGCCATCAAACTGGGAGTTTCAGGGTTTTGGCAAGTACAATTATGGGCTTTCGAAAGATAGTTTAAGAGGCAAGGAGCAAGGGCTTTATAAATACGAGTTTAACGTGCCGACATCATGGCAGGGTAAGGATATCAACATTGTTTTTGATGGCTCCATGACCGATACCGAGGTGAAGCTGAATGGTAAATCGGCTGGCCCAATTCACCAGGGATCATTTTACCGTTTTAAGTACGATGTAAGCGCTTTGCTCAACTACGGTAAATCAAACTTGCTTGAAGTTACGGTATCCAAGCATTCGGCCAATGCATCGGTAAACGCCGCTGAGCGTAAAGGCGATTTCTGGATCTTCGGCGGGATTTTCAGGCCGGTATTTCTGGAGGCCGCCCCTAAATCACACATCAATTATTATGCTATTGATGCCAAAGCCAATGGGAATTTAAAAGCCCAACTGAAACTGGTATCTGTAAAAAGTGGTACAATAACAGGACAGGTATATACCTTGACCGGACAGAAGTTTGGCGCTCCTTTTTCTGTAAAAGTTAACGCGGGTGATACCATTGCCAATATCAGCACACATGTTGTTTCGCCAAAATTATGGTCGCCCGAGTTTCCTAACTTGTATAATGTGGTGTTTACGCTGAGTGAGAATGGTAAAGCTATTCATACTGTAAAACAACGCGTTGGCTTCCGTACGGTTGAATTGAGGGAGCATGATGGCATTTATGTAAACAACGCAAAAATCAAATTTAAAGGCGTAAACCGTCACTCGTTTTGGCCAACCACAGGCAGGGCGTTAAATAAAAAAGTAAGTATCGGGGATGTTCAGTTGATGAAGGATATGAACATGAATGCGGTACGGATGTCGCATTATCCGCCCGATGATCATTTCCTGGACGTATGCGATTCATTAGGCCTGTTTGTATTGGATGAGCTTACCGGCTGGCACCATGCCTATGACGATGTGGTAGGCTCAAAGTTAGCAAAAGAGCTTATCGAAAAAGATATCAATCACCCATCCATCGTACTATGGGACAATGGCAACGAAGGTGGGTTTAACTTTAACCTCGATCATTGGTTTGATGAGCTGGATCTTCAAAAACGCCCGCTGATCCATCCATGGGGAATCTTCCGCGGAACAAATACGCAGCATTATATCAATTATGACTACGGTACCAATACAGGTATCAACGGACACGACGTATTTTTCCCGACCGAGTTTTTACATGGTTTGTACGATGGTGGCGCAGGTGCAGGGCTGGATGATTTCTGGAAACAGATGTGGCATACACCAATTTCGGCAGGTGGTTTTATCTGGGACTTTGCCGATGAAGCTGTGGTTCGTACGGATAAAAGCGGTCAGCTTGACAGCGATGGTGATCATGGCCCGGACGGTATAGTAGGCCCATACCACGAAAAAGAAGGCAGCTATTATGCCATCAAAGAAATCTGGAGCCCGGTTTATCTTGAACCCAGAGAAATAACTCCGGCGTTTAACGGCACCTTGCGTTTAGAGAACAGGTATAGCTATACTAACCTTAAACAATGTACATTTAGCTATAAGCTGGTCACAATCAACGGTACGGGATCAACAAATAAAACCGGTACCATCGCATCACCGGACGTTGCGCCGGGCCAGTACGGAAACCTGCAGTTACAATTACCAAAGGACTGGCAAAATTTCGATGTGCTATATGTATCTGCCTTTGACTTAAACAAGCACGAACTGTTTACCTGGAGTTTCCCGCTGAGCAGCCATGATAAGATCACAAACCAAATCATTACCAAAACCGGTGGAAGCAAAGCTGTAATTGCGGAGACAGATTCGCTGTACAAAATAAAAACAGGCAACGGCATCGAGCTGGCGTTTAACCGTAATTCGGGCATATTGGTTAGTGTGAAAAACACTAAGGGCGATATCCCTTTCAACAATGGCCCTATGTTGGTTGAAGGGCAGGATCAAACCGGTTTTGAAAAGCTCAACTATCATTACGAAGGCGATAACCTGGTGGTTGAAGCCGTATTCCCGCCCAAAAAATCAGAACCTTTACTGAAGTGGACGATCTACCCATCGGGCTGGGTGCAGCTTGAGGTAAAATACTGGCCAATTGGCGAGGACGCAACATTGATGGGCGTTAATTTCTCTTTCCCCGAAAAAGATATCAAAGGTGTTACCTACATGGGCGATGGTCCTTACCGGGTATGGAAAAACCGTATGAAAGGTACATCACTGGGGGTATGGGATAAAACCTACAACAATACCATAACCGGGCAGGGTAAGGTTGTTTATCCCGAGTTTAAAGGCTATTACTCTAACCTGTACTGGATGAAATTGCAAACCACCGGTCAACCGGTAACTATAGTTTGCAACAGCCGCGATGTTTTTATGCGCCTGTTTACGCCGGCAAATCCTGCAAAGGTTTACAATACGGCCCCGCCCTTCCCTTCGGGTGATATTTCGTTTATGCATGGTATTACACCTATCGGCACCAAATCACAAAAGCCTGAAAAACTTGGTCCGGGCGGACAAAGAAACCAATATTTTAATTACGACAGAAATATAGAAGACGCGCTTTCGCTGAACCTGTATTTCGACTTTTCGGGTAAATAATCAAATGAGAAACGTGTGTTCACATATAGGTTTGGCTGTGGTGGTTGTTCTAACTTGCCTGGGCAATTGCTATGCAGATGCGCGTATCGGTTTACAAAACCTGAAATGCGAAATGCTGAACAATCCTTTAGGCATCGGCACCGCTAAACCCCGGCTTAGCTGGCAGATTACCAGCGATACGCGGAATACCAACCAGGTTGCTTATCAAATTTTAGTTGCTTCGTCTCCCGAAAAACTAACAGCAGGGCAGGGAGATCTGTGGGATTCACATCGAATAAACTCAGCCGAATCCATCATGGTCGACTATGCGGGCAAACCGTTGAGCAGTCGCGCCGAATGTTATTGGAAAGTTAGGGTATGGACAGACAATGGAGCAAGCGCCTGGAGCCAACTGGCTAAATGGAGTGTAGGACTTTTAAATCCGGCGGATTGGAAAGCAAAATGGATAGGTTGTGACCGTGGTTTTGCCTGGGATAGCGTTTCCAAATTTTCGCGGCTTTCGGCACGTTATTATCGTCGCGGATTCAATTTAAATAAAGCCATCAAACGCGCCACAGCCTACGTAGTTGGTTTAGGCCATTATGAACTATACCTGAACGGCGAGGCTATCGGCGACCAGGTATTGGCCGAAGCTCCTACCGACTATACCCAATCGGTTAAGTATAATACTTTTGATGTTACTGCTTGTCTGAAAAGAGGTGATAATGCTATCGGAACGGTATTGGGTAACGGTCGGTATTTTACCATGCGGCCAAAATACAAGCCTAAAAAGATCAAGGAATTTGGTTTCCCCAAAATGCTGCTGCAATTGGAGGTAGAGTATACCGATGGATCAAAACAAACCATCGTAAGCGATAACAGCTGGCATTTCACAGCCGCCGGTCCTATCCGTACCAACAACGAATATGATGGTGAGGAATATGATGCCACCAAAGAGTTTCCGGGATGGAACAGTGCGGGTTTTGACGACAGCCAATGGCTTAAAGCTGAATTGGTGCAGGCTCCCGGAGGCAAGCTTGACGCGCAGATGAACGAATCGATCTGGGTAATGGATACCATCAAACCTGTAAGTATCAGTCAGCTTAAAAAAGATGTATGGATCCTGGATATGGGGCAAAATATGGCGGGTTGGGTACAGATGCGGGTAAAAGGAAACCGGGGGGATAAAGTAACACTTCGTTATGCCGAGACACTGCAGCCCAATAATGAACTTTATGTAGCTAACCTCCGTGATGCCAAAGTAACCGATATGTATACACTCAAAGGAGGATCAGAAGAAACCTGGCATCCGGTATTTGTATATCACGGTTTCAGGTATGTGGAGATTAGCGGTTATCCCGGCAAACCCGAATTAGCCGATTTTGAGGGACAGGTGGTTTACGATGCCTTGCCAACCATCGGCCATTTTGAAACCTCCAATCCCATCGTCAATAAAATCTATCACAATGCTTATTGGGGGATACTGAGCAACTACAAAGGTATGCCGGTAGATTGCCCTCAGCGTAACGAACGTATGCCATGGCTGGGCGATAGGGCAGTAGGTTCGCTTGGCGAAAGTTTTGTGTTTGCCAACGGCAATTTCTACGCTAAATGGCTGGATGATATAGCCCAATCGCAAAAGCCTGATGGTGCTATCCCTGATGTGGCACCCGCTTACTGGAATTATTACAGCGATAACATGACCTGGCCTGGTACTTATATCCTGGTGGCCGATATGCTTTACCGTCAGTTTGCCGATAAAGCGCCTATTGAAAAGCACTATGCCTCCATGAAAAAGTGGATGGATTATATGCGGGTGAAGTACATGAAAAATAACATCGTCACCAAAGATAAATATGGCGATTGGTGCGTACCTCCCGAATCATTGGAACTGATCCATGCCAAAGATTCATCATTGAATACCGACGGGCAATTGATAGCTACAGCCTATTACTATCACTTATCTGGCTTGATGGGAAAGTTTGCAGCAATGCTGCACAAACCTGCTGATGCACAGTTTTTTGCTACCATGCAGCTGAATGTAGCCATGGCTTTTAACGACAAGTATTTTGATAAAGCTACATCTAAATATAGCAACAATACGGTTACCGCCAACCTGCTGCCGTTATATTTTGGGATCACACCTTTAGCCAATAAACAAGCAGTATTTAAAAATATAGTGGCTAAGATCAATGAAGCGCATGACCATATTAGTACTGGTGTTATCGGTACCCAATGGCTCATGCGTGGCCTTACCGAATTTGGCCGCCCTGACTTGGCCTGGAAAATTGCATCTAATACCACTTACCCAAGCTGGGGCTATATGGCCGAAAGGGGAGCAACTACCATTTGGGAATTATGGAATGGCGATACTGCTAACCCGGCAATGAATTCACGTAACCATATCATGCTGCTGGGCGATCTGATTGCCTGGTTTTACCAGGACATAGCCGGGATAAAAACGGTTAATGCAGGCTTTATGCAACTGGTGATGCAACCGGCAATTATCAAAGGGCTGGATAGTGTTAACGCTTCGTACCAAACGGCCTATGGCCTTGTGAAAAGCAGTTATAACAATACTACGAGCAGTTTTAACTGGCATGTTACCATACCGCCAAACAGTTCGGCACTGGTTTATGTGCCTGCAAAAGCTATGGATGAAGTAACCGGGAACGGAAGGAAAGTATCTGCCATAAAAGATGTTAAACCGGTGAAAATGGAAAACGGAAAAGCGGTGCTCAGCATTGGTTCGGGCGATTATGATTTTGAAGTAAAATATTAAAGCAACATTGATATGAAAAAATTAAACATGGCGGGTGCTATGCTGATAGCACTATTATCGCTATCAGGTACGTTGAAGGCCCAGGAACAACAGGCAACTAAAGCAGCTCCATCTCCCGAGGCACAGGCCAAAGCCGATGCCGAAGTGGAAAAAAAAGCTACGGATTGGGTTGCCTCATTATCGCTTACTGATACTGCAAAGGCTACCCGCGTAAAAAATGTAATAGCAACCCATCTCAAAGCCATCCGTGATTGGAATAACACCCATTCTTATGAATCAGTTCCGGCTGGCATTGACCCGGCAACAGGCAAAGTTTTAAGCACTATGGACAGGCAGATTATCATTAATTCGTCGTTGCCAAAATCGGTACACGAAAACCTGATGACCGGTTTGCGTAACGACCTTACCGAAGAACAGGTTGAAGCCGTACTTGATAAATACACCATCGGCAAAGTGGCCTTTACGCTGGCTGGTTATAAATCTATCATCCCCGACCTGACACCAGTTGAAGAAGCAGCGATCCTCGCTAACCTGAAGCAGGCCCGCGAACAGGCTGTCGATTTTAAGAATATCAAACAGGTATCGGCCATTTTTGAGATCTACAAAACCAAAAACGAGCAATATCTCAACAGCAACGGCCGAAACTGGCACAAGCTATATGGCGATTATACCAAGGCCATCATCGCAAAAAAAGCTGCTGATAAAGCCGCAAAGGATAAGGCTGCCACTCAAAAATAATTGTACTATGCTAAAAAAGATCTTGTTCGCCGGTGCAGTAAGCTGCTTATTTATAATCAACGCCTTTGCCCAAAATCCATGGCGTAAGGGGATTGTGAAGGATGAGTTTATATACGATAAAGCGCCATACCCGGAGTGCCATGCAGCAACCATAGCCGAAACACCGACCGGCCTTGTAGTCTCATGGTTTGGCGGCACCAAGGAGCGCAACCCCGATGTATGTATTTGGGTGAGCCGGTTTGTTAAGGGCAAATGGACAGAGGGTATCAACGTAGCCAACGGCATCCAGAACGATACTTTGCGCTACGCCTGCTGGAACCCGGTGCTTTATCAAGTGCCTAAAGGTGAGCTGCAACTCTATTACAAAATAGGCCCAAGTCCGGCAAAATGGAAAGGCTTTGTAAAAACATCTAAAGATGGCGGCATCACCTGGTCGGAGCAAAAGGCTTTGCCCGATGGCTTTTTAGGGCCGATCAAAAACAAACCGGTACTGCTTAAAAACGGCACGTTGTTAAGTCCGGTAAGTACCGAAGGCAAAGCCTGGCAGGTGCATTTTGAAGCCACCAAAGATTTCGGCGAAAACTGGACAATGATCGGCCCAATCAGCGATGGTAAGGATTTGAAAGCGATCCAGCCAAGTATTTTAACTTATAAAGATGGCAGGCTGCAGGCGCTTTGCCGCAGTCAGAACAGGGCGATATTAAGCACATGGTCTAAAGATGGTGGCCAAACATGGTCGCCTTTGGAAAAGACCAGTCTGCCCAATAACAATTCCGGTACCGATGCTGTGACTTTGAAAGATGGCCGCCAGTTATTGGTTTATAACCATGTTTTGCCGCCAGGAAACCTGGCTAAAGGAGCCCGTACGCCGCTGAATGTTGCTGTTTCTAAAGATGGTGTTGCCTGGTACGCAGCGTCGGTCCTGGAGGATTCGCCTATCAGCCAGTATTCTTATCCATCGGTGATTCAAACTTCGGATGGGATGGTGCATGTGGTTTACACCTGGCGCCGGCAAAAAATAAAACATGTGGTTATCGATCCGTCGAAATTAGAGCTGAAACAAATAAAGGATGGTATTTGGCCAAAGGTGGATGGTTATACGCCGCCGGTACCGGTTGGGGAGACTAAGGATTTGTAAGTGAAATAGACCTTGAGGGGCAAAAAAAGCATCATGCCGAACTTGTTTCGGCACCCCACAGGACGGGTAGTCAATTTGCTTAGCATGATCGCTTAGCGAGTGAGGTGCTGAAACAAGTTCAGCATGACCATAATTTGGTTAATTGTTTAAATGTAGAGACGCATAATTGCGTCTCTCGTAGGACAGGCCGGTTAAAAGGGGGGAACGCCTGATTTGCATGCGGGAGACGCAATTATGCGTCTCTACAAAATAAATAAAACAATGAAAAAACTGATCTATATACTGGTAACCTGCCTCATCGCCATGAGTTTCACTGCCCACGCGCAGCAAACTACCGATGCCATGTTCAGGAAAACCCTGAAGGAGGTGCTTGATGAAGTGCAGGATAAATATCATGTAAAGATCAAATACACCGCTGCCCAGGTTGAGGGTAAATGGGTTAACTATGCCCAATGGCGTTTCAGGCCCAATGTGGATACGACCCTGGCCAACGTTCTTACCCCGCTTGATCTGAAGGTGAATAAAGAAGCTCCCGGCAGGTATAAGCTTAAAGAATATGAATACTTCCGCTGGTCGGTAAGCGACGGCTGGAAGGAGCTTGACAGGATAGCCTCCCAATACCACGACCGTGATACCTGGGAACAACGCAAAGCCATGTTAAAACCTGAGCTTTATAAAGCTTTAGAATTATCGCCCCTGCCTGCGAAACCAGCGTCAAAACCAATCATTACCCCTAAAAGGACTTTTGATGGCTATACTGTTGAGAACATCGCTATTGAAATTTTGCCTGGCTTGTACATCAATGGTTCGCTGTATAAACCATCCAAAATTAAAGGTAAAATTCCGGTGATTTTAAGTCCGGATGGACATTGGGAACACCAGCGTTACCGTGCCGATTGCCAGATCCGTTGTGCATCACTGGCGCGGATGGGGGCGATGGCTTACAGTTATGACCTTTTTGCCTGGGGCGAATCATTGCTGCAATTTAAAGATGAAGATCATCGCCGTAGCCTGGCGCAAACTATCCAGGCACTTGGCGCTATCAGGATATTGGATTATGTGCTTTCACTTAAAGAAACCGATCCTGAACGGGTAGGTATTAGCGGCGGCTCGGGTGGCGGAAGCCATACTGTTTTAATGACTGCCCTGGATGACCGGATCAAGCTTAGCGCCCCGGTGGTGTCAGTGTCATCTTATTTTTATGGTGGATGCCCTTGCGAAAGCGGCATGCCTATCCACCAATGCGGCAACGGAACTGATAATGTAGAACTGGCGGCCATGGCAGCACCCCGGCCTCAACTCCTGATATCCGACGGGCAGGACTGGACAGCCAACATGCCGGAGCATGATTTTCCTTATCTCCAAAAAATGTATGGCTACTACGGAGTTGCCGATAAGGTAGAAAATGTGCACCTGCCCAATGAAGGCCATGATTTCGGTCCGTCAAAAAGGGCTGCGTTGTATGCTTTCGTAGCTAAAAATTTCCACTTGAATCTTAATAAAATTAAAGGCAGCAGCGGCAACTTCGATGATCAAAAAGTCACTATCGAAAAAGAACCTGCCATGTACGTATTTGGCAATAAGGGCGAAAAACTTCCTGCCAATGCCATAAAAGGTTTTGATCAGTTAGAGAAAGTATTCGCGCAGGCCACAAAAAAATAAGTTATGAAAAACAGGTTGATATCGGGTTTTTGGATAGGGTTGATGGTGTGTGCCTTTGGTGCGTCATCGGTTGCTCAAACAACCTCAAAACAGCGCTATAAAGTAGCGGTAGTTGATTTGATGATCCTAAAACGGCAAAAGTTAGGTGCATTTCAGTTAGCTAAAGAGATTGGCGCCGATGGCGTTGAAGTAGATATGGGTGGCCTCGGCGACCGTGAGACTTTTGATAACCAGCTGGCCAATGATTCGATCAGAAAAGTGTTTTTGAACAAGGCGAAAGAACTGAGCCTCGAAATCCCATCTATGGGGATGACCGGCTTTTTCGCCCAATCATTCGCCGAACGGCCAACAGCGGTCAAAGCTGTTACCGATTGTATCAACACCATGAAGCAAATGGGTGTTAAAATTGGCTTTTTATCGATGGGGATAAAAGGCGACCTGGTGAAATTTCCTGAATTGCGCCCGGCTATAGTTTCCCGCCTGAAGGAGGTTGGCAAAATAGCCGAAAAGGCCGGCGTGGTGATTGGTATAGAAACGGCGCTGGACGCCAAAGGCGAGTTGCAGCTATTGAAGGATATAGGCTCGCCGGCCATCAAAAGCTATTTCAATTTTGAAAACGCCATCAGGAACGGCCGCGACCTGGATAAGGAGCTTCAAATATTGGGTAAAAAATACATTGTTCAGATCCATTGTACCAATGATGATGGTGTTTGGCTGCAAAACGATCCTAAAATCAACATGGAGCATGTAAAAGCCACTTTAGATAAAATGGGCTGGGCGGGCTGGCTGGTGATTGAACGCTCGCGCGATGCCAAAGACCCACGGAACGTGAAGTGGAATTTCAGCGCGAATACCACCTATGTGAAATCAATTTTTCAGGCTAACTAATAAACGCAAATGAACATCCGCCGCATAGTTGTTTTGGTATTGCTGTTAAATGTTATTTTGACAGGTAGCCTCTTTGCGGCCGAAATCTGGGTATCACCTAAAGGCTCTGATATAAATGCCGGCACCCGTGAACAGCCGCTGGCCACCGTAGCCATGGCTATCAGGAAAGCCCGCGAACTGAGGCGGTTGAATGACGCATCGATAAAAGGCGGCATTTATATCAAGGTAGCTGCTGGGATTTATTACCTGGAAGAACAATTATTTATCCGCCCGGAAGATTCCGGTACTGCCGATAGCCCGACTATTATTGAGGGCGATGGCATTGGTAAAACTGTTTTAAGCGGCGGTATTAAGGTTGGTGGCTGGCATAGGGTAAGTACCGCCGTACCCGGTTTGCCTGCGGAAGCCAAAGGTAAAGTTTGGGTTGCCGATGCCCCTGTTATTGGCGATGAGCCATTGCAATTCCGGCAGCTTTGGGTGAATAATGAAAAGGCAGTTCGCGCCCGCGACATCGAAGACCCGCTCATGAACCGCATCCTTTCCTGGGATCATAAAACCCAGACCTGTGTAATCCCGTGGTCTACCTCTGCGGATACCTCTCACCTTAAGGGTATGGAGATGTTTATTCACCAGTGGTGGGCTATTGCCATTTTGCGGGTTAAAGCAGTTAAGGTAATGGGTGATAGCGCGCGCTTATCATTTTATCAGCCCGAAAGCCGCATCCAGTCAGAGCACCCCTGGCCTGCGCCCTGGATCTCAAAAAAAACGGGTAACTCAGCGTTTTATCTCAGCAATGCTATCAACTTTTTGAATAAACCTGGGGAGTGGTATCATGACCGGAAGGCCAATAAAATCTATTATATCCCTCGTAAGGGCGAAGATCTGCAAACGGCCACAGTAACCATTCCCCAATTGGAAACATTGGTGAAAATGCAGGGTACTGTTGATAACCCGGTAAACTATATCAACTTTAAAAATATCAGTTTTGAGCATAGCAGCTGGCTTCGCCCATCAAGAGAAGGCTTGGTTCCGCACCAGGCGGGGATGTATATGCTGGATGCCTACAAGCTGAAAATTCCCGGTACGCCGGATAAAAAAGGATTGGAAAACCAGGCATGGGTAGGCCGGCCAAAGGCTGCTGTTGAGGTGGCTTATGCTTCACACATTGCATTTGATGGATGCGGTTTTGAACATATGGCTTCAACCGGCTTGGATTTTCAGCGCGGCACACATAATGATGTGGTTAAAGGCAGCTTGTTTAAAGATATCGGTGGCACGGCGATCCTTGACGGTGTTTACTCCGACGAGGCACAGGAAGTTCACATGCCCTATAACCCAGGCGATAAACGGGAGATCTGCACTAATGATACCATCACCAATAATTTGATCACCTACGTTACCAATGAAGATTGGGGTAGCGTAGGCATAGGCGCTGGCTACGTTAAAGGCATCAACATAACGCATAACGAGGTTTGCGACGTAAACTACACCGGCATCAGCATGGGCTGGGGCTGGACAAAGACCGCTAACGCCATGAGCGATAACCACATCATCGCTAACAAAATCCATCATTACGCTCGCAATATGTATGATGTGGCGGCCATCTACACGCTATCGGCACAGCCCGGCTCGGTTATCAGCAATAATTACGTGGATAGCATTTATAAAGCGCCTTACGCGCATGACCCACAGCACTGGTTTTACCTGTATACCGACGAAGGTTCGTCATACATCACTATCAAAAACAATTGGTGCCCGGCAGATAAATTCCTGAAAAATGCCAACGGTCCCGGTAATGTTTGGGAAAATAACGGTCCGCAGGTTGGCGCGGGTGTAAAGAATGCCGCGGGATTGGAGGTAAACTACCAATATCTGCTTAAGTATAAATCGGTAAACCGGGAAAATTGGCCCATTAATCATAAAACAGAATGAAGCAGTTGAGAAAATATTTATTGTTCACGATGTCCTTTGGGGCTTGCCTTACATGGGTTCTAAGCGGTTGTGATCTTCCGCCCCAAAGTAACCCACCTCAAACAGATACCGTAACCAAGGCAAAACCGCGTTTGATTGCGCGGCCGGCTGTTATTGAAATAATTGCGCATGATAAGGTAAAACTTGATCCTGATGCATTGTATGATATTGAAAAAAGTGTAGATGGGGATGCTGATGACATTAAACAATGGAAAAACCATGCAATAATGTATCTGCACATTCCCAATCCCGAAGATGCACTTAAAGAAATAAAAAAAGCGTACCCTGATGATTCGATCAAATACTACGAAAAACCTTTCTACGCATTTAACAGGAGAATGTGCGCTGATACTGTTAGCTCAAAACAATGGGAAAATATAGTCATGACCGCCAACCTGGTTAATGATCCCAAGCTTCAGCGGGAATATTTAAACTACCATACCACGCAATTTAAAAACTGGCCCGAGGTAGCCAAAGGTTTTTGTAACGCTAATTTCCAGCAACTGCTCGTGTTCAAAAACGGTAGGCAGTTAATGCTGGTCATCAGTATCCCTAAAGGAGAAAGCCTCGATAAACTGAACTCTAAAACCACCGAAAACAACCCAAGGGTAAACGAATGGAACAGCCTGATGAAGAAATACCAGGAAGGCATCTACGGTGCGAAACCGGGTGAGGTTTGGGTTGAATTTAAACCTGTTCATACTAACTAAAGCATCAGCAATCAGATATAAAATGAAAATAGGAATAATAGGATTAGGCGAAGGGCGCAGCACCATGTCGGCAGTATTGAAAAGCGATAAGCTTGAACTGAAAATGGTATGTGATATGAATATTGAAATGTGCAAGCGCCGCGCGGAGGAGTTTAACTTTCATAAATATACCACCAATTACCAGGATATGCTCAATGATGCCGAAATAGACATCGTTGCCATTTATACGCCCGATCATTTACACGCCGAACACGTTAAGCTGGCTTTATTGCACGGCAAACATGTGGTATGTACCAAGCCTTTTATTGATGATTTGAGCAAAGCTGCCGAACTGCTCGAACTGGTTGAGCAAAGCGGCAAAAAGGTATTTGTAGGCCAAAGCTCACGTTTTTTTGAGCCGATGAAAAAGCAGCGTAAGGATTATGAAGCAGGTTTGATAGGGGATTTGATCACTGTAGAGGCTTATTATCATGCAGATCATCGCTGGTTTTTAGAGAAACCATGGTCGTTGCAGCAAGCTTTTAAATGGCTGTACGGCGGCTTAAGTCACCCGGTTGATTTTATCCGCTGGTATTTGCCGGAAATTGAAGAGGTAATGGGCTACGGTATGCTGAGCGCTAACGGTGCCAAAGGCGGTTTGAAAAACCCGGATACCATGCACTTTATTTTCAAAGCTAAGGATGGACGCATTGCGCGGGTGAGCGGTTGTTACACTGGTCCGGTGCAACCCGTTACCCGCGACAGTGAGATGAGCTGTATTTTACGTGGTACCGAAGGCTGTAGCCAGGGCGATTACATGGATTTGCGCTACGCCATTACAGATAATACCGGCGAGGAACGCATCATTACCTGGGAGCATAAATTGAAACATTATTTCAGGTTTGAGGGCAAAAGCCACCATGCAGGGGAATATCAAAACTACCTCGAATACTTTGCTGATAGTATCACCGAGGGCTTTACCGCTTACCCTGATATTAAAGAGGGAATAGGCACAATTGCCCTGCTTCAGGCTATGGACCGTTCATTGCAAACTGGTAAGCCTGTAAAGGTTGATGACATTCTTACTGAGTTTAATTTAACCGTAAATGAGTTAAGCGCATGATCCTGGGCATGAGCAATATAGTATCGCGCCTCACGCTGTTGGATTACTCGGTTGTGGCTGTGTACCTGATTGTCTTGATGATAATCGGGTTTCGCGCCAGCTTTAGTAATAAAAACAAAACAGACGAAACGCTTTTCCTCGCCAATAAATCATTGGGTTGGGCGAGCATTGGCTTTAATATGTGGGGTACCAATGTGGGGCCATCCATGTTGCTGGCCTTTGCCAGTATTGGCTATAGTACGGGTATCGTGGCCGTCAATTTCGACTGGTATGCTTTTGTTTTTCTGATGCTGCTGGCGCTGGTATTCGCGCCCAAATATATTGCTGCCAAAGTATCAACCATGCCCGAGTTTATGGGGAACCGTTACGGAGATTCAACCCGTAATATCCTGGCCTGGTACGCGCTCATCAAAATGCTCATCTCGTGGCTGTCGCTGGGTTTATTTGCAGGTGGGTTTTTAGTAAGGCAAATATTGGGCATCCCCATGTGGCAATCGGTTATTGTACTTGTTTCATTTGCAGGCTTATTCGCGTTTACTGGTGGCTTGAAGGCCATCGCCAAAGTAAATGTTTTCCAGATGTTACTGCTTATCGGCGTGTCGCTCACTTTAACCGTTTTAGGTATAAGCAAAGCTGGTGGCTTATCTGCGGTTTTTCATCAGACACCAGCAAATTACTGGAACCTTATTCACCCAGCAAGTGATGTTAAATATCCATGGTATGCTATTTTGCTGGGTTACCCGGTATCGGCTGTGGCTTTTTTCTGTACAGATCAGGCTATGGTACAATCGGTATTGGGCGCCAAAAATCTGGAGCAGGGGCAACTTGGCGTTAATTTCATTGGCTGGCTTAAAATACTATCGCTGCCCTTGTTTATTCTCACGGGCATTTTGTGTTTCATCCTGTTTCCGCATCTGAGCGATCCGGCATTGGCTTATATGACCATGGTTACCAATCTTTTCCCCCCGGGGATGAACGGATTGGTTATCGTAGTACTGATAGCGGTATTGGTTGGCACCATCGGCTCGTCGCTCAACTCGCTGAGTACGGTATTCACCATGGATATCTATGCCGAAAAGATCAACCCCAACGCTACGAACAAAGATCTCATCAGAGTAGGGCGATACACCGTAATTGGCGGCTGCCTGTTTGCCATAGGTATGGCATTGGCTATCGACAGCATTAAAGGGCTGAACCTTTTTGATGTATTTCAATCGGTATTGGGCTTTATCGCGCCGCCATTGGCTGTAGTTTTTTTGCTTACCGTTTATTGGAAACGTACCACCCGCAAAGCGGTGAATATTATTCTTTCGGCAGGTTCGGCTTTTAGTTTGGGGACTGGTGTGGTGTACCTGTGGGTATTACCGCCCGATAAGTATAGCTTTTGGCCGCATTATCTCATGCTGTCGTTTTTCATATTTGTGTTTCTGGCGGCATCTGCCGTCTTGATTTCGCTGCTTGATAAAACGCCGGCTGTTTACATTGCAGAGCAATCCGAAACAGAAAATACTTCAAAACCTACCCGGCGTGTAAAAGTGGCCTGGGTACTGCTCACAATAGTTATGATCGCTTTATACCTCATTTTTAACGGACATTAAAATGCATAAAATATCTACCTATATAAAATTGAATAAGCTTCATGTATTTATCATGCTGCTAACCTTCATGCTTTTTGCCGACATGACAAAAGCGCAAAAAGCTACCTGGATCTGGTATCCCGGCGATTATGAAGTGTGGCTCAGCAACCGAATGCAAAACCGCCGTACGGAGCGCGGGGCATTCTTCCCGCCATTTTGGAAATTGGACAGCCATTATGTACTGGTTGATTTTCATAAGGATTTTACGCTTGCCAACCCCGAAACTGTTGAACTGGCTGTTGAAGGACAATACAATGTAAAGCTTGATGGTAAGGCATTGGCAGGTTACCCTAAAAATATTCATGTGCCGGCTGGCAGGCACAGGCTTAGTCTCAAAGTTTATAATCAGGCTGCTGCCCCCGCCATATTTGTCAAGGGGCAGCAACTGGTGTCAGATACTTCATGGCTGGTAACTTATGAAGATAAAGAATGGATTGATGAGTCGGGTAAAACTTCGGATGTATCGGCCACCAAATATGTGAACGCCGGTAACTGGAACTTTGATTCGGCGGATAAGTTGCCTTCTGCATTTCGTTTACCTACTGAAGAGCATAACCCGGAAAAGATTGAACGAAAAGAACATTCCATTTTGGTTGATTTTGGCAAGGAAACATTTGGCTACGCCAAGCTTATCGGCCTAAAAGGCAAGGGCAATATTAAATTCTGTTACGGAGAATCAAAAGAAGAAGCTTTATCCCTAACCAATTGCGAACTGTTGGATAGTGTTTATATCGATCAGCTTCAGAAAGCAGATCATACCATGGAGGGCTCACGTGCATTCCGTTACATCAATGTATTGTTTGATGATCATGTGAGCGCCGATGATGTATCCATGCTTTACGAATATTCGCCGGTTGAGCAGCGGGGGAGTTTCAAATGTTCGGATGAGTTGATCAACAAGATCTGGGATGTTTCGGCCTATACCCTGCACCTGAATACCCGCGAATTTTTTATCGACGGTATTAAGAGGGATAGGTGGATCTGGTCGGGTGATGCTTATCAAAGCTACCTCATGAATTATTACCTGTACTTTGATTCACCCACGGTAACCCGCACCCTGTATGCCCTCCGCGGTAAAGACCCGGTAACCAGCCATATCAATACCATTATGGATTATACATTTTACTGGTTCATGGGTATTTATGATTACTACCAATATACCGGCGATAAAAGTTTCATCAAACAAATGTACCCGCGCATGCAAAGCCTGATGAGCTATTGCCTGCAACGCCGTGATAAAAACGGCCTGATGGAAGGCCTGCCCGGTGATTGGGTATTTATCGACTGGGCCGATAAACTCAGTAAAAAAGGCGAGGTAAGTTTTGAGCAGCTATTGCTTTGCCGAAGCCTGGAAACCATGGCCCTGTGTGCCAATATCATGGATGATAAAATGGGCAACGATCAATATCAAAAACTGTCCGCCGATCTGAAATCAAAGATCTTCTCCCTGTACTGGAACAGTGATGAGCATGCCTTTGTACACAGCCTGGTTGATGGAAAGCAAAGCGATAACGTGACCCGGTACACCAACATGTTCTCGATATTTTTCAATTACCTGAACCCCGGTCAGCAGCAGGAAATAAAAAAGTACGTGCTGCTGAACGATAATATCCAGAAGATAACCACCCCATACATGAGGTTTTATGAACTGGAAGCCCTTTGCGCCATGGGTGAGCAAAGCTATGTACTCAAAGAGATGAAGGATTATTGGGGCGGGATGTTGAACCTCGGCGCCAAATCTTTTTGGGAAGAATACAACCCGGCTAAAACAGGCACCGACCGCTATGCCATGTACGGACGCCCGTTTGGTAAAAGCCTGTGCCATGCCTGGGGTGCAAGCCCGATATACTTGCTGGGTAAATATTATCTTGGTGTAAAACCAACGGCACCGGGTTATCAGCAGTATATTATCGAGCCTAAATTGGGTGGCCTGCAATGGATGGAAGGTAGTGTACCGACAGCTGATGGCGATATCAAAGTATCATGCAGCACCAAACAAATTAAAGTAAGCAGTAACACCGGGATTGGCCTCTTACGGTTTATAAGTACTTCAAAACCTGTTTGTAAGGAGGGTGAAGTAATTGCTAAAGGCAACGGCTCCTATGAGCTTAGCATCCAAAAACAAAAACAATACACCATAAACTACAGCGCAAAAAAATGATGAAACGGCTCATTAATATCCTGCTTTTAACAGCATTTTCATCAACGGGGCTTTACGCGCAACTGGTTGATAAAACGCCTGCTGCCATACCCAACGCGCCATCGGTTTATGATGCCGAGCCCTGGGAAAACCCATTGGTTGATGGTATAAACCGGGATGAGGCACGCGCTACAGCTTATTCGTATAGCAATATCAAAGACGCTTTGGCTGGCGACAGGGAAAAATCCGGCAGGATGTTATCCCTGAACGGTTACTGGGATTTTAGCTACGCTGCTAAACCTGCCGATGCCCCAAAAGACTTTTATAAAAGCAGGGTAAGCGGCTGGAAAAAGATCATTGTGCCCTCAAGCATTGAGATGCAGGGTTATGATAAACCCATTTATAAAAGTGCGGTTTACCCATTCCGGCCGGTCAATCCGCCTCATGTGCCGCAGGATTATAATGGTGTTGGCAGTTATCAGCGCACTTTTACCCTGCCAACTAATTGGAAGGACATGAACATTACGTTGCATTTCGGCGGGGTAAGTTCGGGCTTTAAGGTTTGGTTGAATGGTAAGTTTTTAGGTTATGGCGAGGATAGCTTTCTGCCGTCGGAGTTTAATATTACTCCATATCTGCAAGCCGGTGAAAACGTAGTATCTGTACAGGTGATCCGCTGGAGTGATGGCTATTTTTTGGAAGACCAGGATCAGTGGCGTATGAGCGGCATTCACCGTGAAGTAATGCTTTTGGCAGAGCCTAAATTACGCATAGCCGATTTTCAATGGCAGGCCAAATTGGACAAGCAATATAAAGATGCCATTTTCAGTATCCGTCCGCGGATTGAAAACCTCACAGGCAAGGCTGTTCCCGGTTATAAAATTGAAGCAAGGCTTTTCGACAGCAATAATAAAGAAGTATTGCAAAAGCCTTTGGAGCGAAGCGTTGAAAGTATCATCAACGAAATTTACCCAAGGTTGGATAACGTGAAATTTGGCTTACTGGAAACCAAACTGAAAAGCCCGGAAAAATGGAGCGATGAAAAACCAAATCTGTATACGCTTACTTTATCATTAGTGGATAGCACCGGCCAAACGCTGGAGGTTAAAAGTTGCAAGGTAGGCATCAGGAGCATTGAGTTTAGCAAGGAAAATAGCAAGCTGCTGATCAATGGTAAAGTAACCTACCTGTACGGCGTAAACCGACCCGATCATGACCCGGTAAAAGGAAAGGCGCTATCTCGCGAAGATATCCTGAACGACGTGCGCACCATTAAACGTTTCAATTTTAATTGTATCCGCACCAGTCATTACCCTATGGATCCGTACCTGTATGACCTGTGCGATAAGTATGGGATACTGGTTATAGACGAAGCTAACCTGGAAACCCACGGCCTGGGCTCAAAATTAAGTAATGACCCCATGTGGACCGGCGCTTACCTCGACAGGGCTACCCGTATGGTGATGCGCGATAAAAACCATCCGAGTGTAGTTATCTGGAGTTTGGGTAACGAGGCCGGCAGGGGGCCAAACCACGCGGCAATGGCCGGTTGGATCCATGATTTTGATATCACCCGTCCGGTTCATTATGAACCGGCGCAGGGTACGCCACAGGCCGAGGGTTATATTGATCCAACTGATCCGCGGTATCCTAAAACAAACGATCATTCGCACAGGCTACAGAACCCTATAGATCAGCCTTATGTAGATATTGTAAGCCGGATGTATCCCGGCATTTATACTGCGCCCTTGCTGGCCAATCAGCAAAACGGCGATAACCGGCCGATATTTTTCGTGGAGTATTCGCACGCAATGGGCAACTCCAATGGAAACCTAAAGGAGTTTTGGGATCAGTGGCGATCAACAAAACGAGTAATTGGCGGGGCTATATGGGAGTTTAAAGACCAGGGACTATTAAAACATGATTCAACAGGTAAGGCATACTATGCCTACGGCGGCGATTATAGCGAACGTTATTTTGATAATTTCACCATCAAAGGCATTGTAGCATCTGATGGTCGCCCGAAACCTGCTATTTACGAATGCAAGCATGTTTTTCAGCCGGCGGTTTGTGAATTGGTTGATGCCGATAAGGCCACTATCCACATCAAAAACTGGCATGGTGTAGCTTCATTGGCTGATTATGAGGTTACCCTGCAGTTGAGGGAAGACGGCAATATGATCCTGAAAAAGCAAATTTCCCGGATCAATCTTGCTGCCGGGCACGATACAATCATCAGTATTAAACAATACCTGCCCAATTTAAAAGCAAACCACGAATACCTGGCCGATATCCATTTTACTCTTGCCGAAGATAAGCCCTGGGCAAGTAAAGGCTACGAAATAGCCAGCGATCAGTTTCAATTAACTAAGCTTGAAACATCGGCTGTAAAAGCTGACCATAAGCAATCTCCGGAAACAAAACTATCCGAAGATGATAAGGCTTATCATATCAGCGGTAAAGATTTTGAGATAGGCATCAGTAAAAGTAACGGTGCTTTAAGCTCATACCTGTACAAAGGTAATCAGCAGATATTTGCGCCTTTATTGCCACATTTCACCCGATCAGTTACCGATAATGATCATCGCGGCTGGAAGATGGAAAAGAAACTGGCGGCCTGGTTTAAAGCGTCACCTGTTTTGAAAAAACTCTCGAGCCAAAAAACTGAAGATGGTGCGGTTGTAATAACAAGTATTTATTCCATGCTTAATGATAGTGCTTCGGTACAGGTGAACTACACCATTTGCGGCGATGGCTTGCTAAAAGTTGCGTATGTGTTTGATGCTAAACCGGGTTTGCCAAACCTGCCAAAGGTTGGTATGCAAATGGGTATTGCGCAGGCCGATAGCAATGTCAGTTATTATGGCCGCGGTCCTTATGAAAACTATATCGACAGGCGTACAGGCTCGGAAGCGGGCATATATTCGCAAAGCATTAACCAATTCATGGAACCTTACGTAGTTCCCCAGGAAAACGGCAACCGTACCGATGTACGCTGGATGCTGCTGCACCATACAACAGGTGGTTTGCTGATCACCGCCGATAGCCTGCTGAGCATGAGTGCCTGGCCTTATACCGAAGAGAATATTCAGACGGCAAAGCACACCAATAAACTAAAAGATGCCGGTTTTATCACGCTGAATATCGATCTGATACAAATGGGCGTAGGTGGTAACGATAGCTGGTCGGAAGTGGCCGAGCCATTGGAGCAATACCGGATCCCCGCCAAAAAGTATCAATACAGCTTTTACCTGAAACCTTATGAGGGTAAGCCGGAAGGCGCTGGAAACGCGGCGTACCAAATAAAATTTAACAGGAAGCCATGAGGAAGGTCATTTGTATAATTTGCCTTTGCTGTCTGTTGTTACCGGGGATAGCCCAACAGCGTAAACTACCTCTTAAAAATGATGATTTGAAGGAGGCTTTCCTGCATCCGCCCGAATCTGCAAAGCCCTGGGTATTTTGGTACTGGATGCAGGGTGCTGTAAGCCGAGAGGGCATCACTGCTGATCTGCAGGCTATGAAGCAGGCCGGAATAGCGGGTGCTTATTTAATGCCCATCAAAGGCCCTGCTAATCCACCGTTTATCACGACATCAATTAACCAGTTAAGCCCGGAGTGGTGGGCAATGGTAAAATTTACCATGCAGGAAGCCGACAGGATAGGCCTAAAACTGGCTATGCATGATAGCGATGGCTTTGCGCTGGCTGGTGGCCCGTGGATAACACCGGAACTTTCTATGCAAAAGGTGGTATGGTCAAAAGTTGAGCTTGAGGGTGGCAAAGCTTACCATGATACTTTGCCTGTTCCAAAGCACTATAAAAACTACTACAAGGACATCGAGATATTGGCTTATCCGTCGTTGCCCGGTGAGGGACAGAGTAGCTACGACGAGCATCCGAAGGTTACCGCCAGCCTGCCTAATACCGATGTACAATATCTCGCTGAAAAAGGAAATACAAAAAGCTTCACCAGCAACGAGCGTTGCTGGCTGCAGCTTGAATTTGAAAAGCCCTTTACCTGCCGCTCGCTTGTTATCCATACCTCGGCAAGCAATTACCAGTCGCAACGGTTGATGCTTGAGGTAAGTGATGATGGCAAAAACTTCCGTTCGGTAGGTAGGTTGGAACCTCCACGCCATGGCTGGCAGGATGGCGATGCGGAGATCACAAATGCCATTACCCCGACAACTGCAAAATATTTCAGGTTTACGTACGATAAAGAAGGTTCCGAACCGGGAGCCGAGGATCTGGATTTTGCCAAATGGAAACCTACACTGAAACTATCTGGTATTGAGTTGCTGGGCGAACCACGTATCCATCAGTATGAAAGTAAAACCGGTGAGGTTTGGCGTTTAAGCAAAAAAACTACTGATGCCCAATTGCCAACCGATCTTTGTGTAGATAAAAAGAAGGTCATCAACCTTACTGATAAATTAGGAGTAGATGGCAAACTGAACTGGCAGGCACCCGCTGGTAACTGGACAATTATCCGTATCGGGCATACTTCAACCGGGCATACTAATGCTACCGGCGGTGGGGGCATTGGTTTGGAGTGCGATAAGTTTAACCCGGAGGCTGCCAAAATACAGTTTGAGAACTGGTTTGGCGAGGCTGTAAAACAGGTTGGCCCGGATTTGGCTAAACGGGTTCTGAAAATCTTTCATGTGGATAGTTGGGAGTGCGGCAGCCAAAACTGGTCGCCGGTTTTTGCTGCTGAATTTCAAAAGCGAAGGGGATATGACCTGCTGCCATATCTTCCGTTAATGGCCGGTGTGCCGATGGAAAGCGCCGAAAAATCTGAAAAAGTATTAGCAGATGTGAGGCAAACCATAGCCGAGTTATTGGTAGATAATTTCTACGGTACGATGGCCAAACTGGCGCATGAAAAAGGCTGCACTTTTACCGCCGAAAGCGTAGCCCCAACTATGATGAGCGATGGCATGTTGCATTACCAAAAGGCCGATATTCCGATGGGGGAGTTTTGGTTTAGGAGCCCTACGCATGATAAGCCCAACGATATGCTGGATGCCATTTCAGGAGGGCATATCTATGGGAAAAATATTATCCAGGCCGAGGCATTTACCGAATTACGATTATTATGGGACGAACACCCTGGCATGCTTAAAACCGCGGCTGACCGGAATTTCGCCCTGGGCATCAACCGCTATGTTTTCCACGTAAATGTGCATAACCCATGGCTTGACCGTAAGCCGGGTATGACGCTTGATGGTATCGGTCTGTTTTTTCAGCGGGATCAAACCTGGTGGGAGCCGGGCAAGGCCTGGTTTGATTATATCAGCCGTTGCCAGGCTATGCTGCAACAGGGGCATCCCGTTGCCGATATCGCTGTTTTTACCGGCGAAGAAACACCACGCCGCACAATTTTGCCCGACAGGTTGGTTAATACCCTTCCCGGTATCTTCGGCACCGAACGTGTGAAGCAGGAAAAGGAGCGCTTAGCCAACAAAGGTGTGCCAATTATCAATTCGATTGAGGATGCAAGCCATTCGGCTAATATGGCACTGCCCGAAAATTGGACAGACCCGCTGAGAGGATATAACTACGATTCTTTTAACAAAGACGCTTTACTGCGTTTAGCTACAGTAAAAAAAGGCAGGATCATTCTGCCCGGCGGGGCAAGTTATGCCATGCTGGTAATACCCGGTGTAAGCCAGATGTCGCCTCAGCCATGGCAGTTATCGGCAGAAGTAATAAAAAAGCTTCAGCAATTGGTAAATGAAGGCGCTACGGTTTTATTCGGCGATAAGCGGATGAAAGCGCTTTTATCTAATGGTTCTGCAGGAAAGGTACTCATTGGCCCGTATCAAAAAGATACGTTTGATGAGGTAGGCCTCTCCCGCGATCTGATAGCTATAGATTCAGCTAATCAAACGGCAAAAGATATTGCATGGACACATCGTAGCGCTGATGGCTTTGATATTTATTTCATTTCCAATCAACAGGCTTTAAACCGAACCATCAAACTGTCATTGAGAGTAACAGATCGAGTTCCTGAACTATGGGATCCTTTAACAGGGGAGATAAAACAGTTGGGCGGCATTAGTAAATCCGGGCGTACAAATATTACGCTTGATTTGGCTGCCGATGGTTCTGCTTTTATCGTTTTCAGAAATGGAGTTTCTGTTGTAAAAAATGTGAATGATAAACCTGCTCATTTTAAAACGGCACAAACTTTTACAAACTGGCAGGTACAATTTGATCCTAAATTTGGTGGCCCTGCGAAACCGGTAATGTTCGATAAAGGTGATGATTGGTCGCGCAACGCCAACGATAGTATAAAGTATTATTCGGGAACTGCGGTTTACATTCGCACTTTCCAGTTTACGGCAAAAGCAGGGGCCAAAACCTATCTTGATCTGGGAAATGTAGCCAACCTGGCCGAAGTATATTTAAACGGCATCAATTGCGGCACAGCCTGGACATTTCCTTACCGGTTAGATCTCAGCAAGGCCATTAAAACCGGTGAAAACAAACTTGTGATCAAAGTAACCAACACCTGGGCTAACCGCCTGATGGGTGATCATGCCCTGCCCGAAAATAAACGTATTACCTGGACAAACGCGCCTTACCGTTTGGAGGGCCGTTCGCTGTTATCGGCTGGTTTGCTGAGCCCCGTAAAGTTGCTCATTGATATCCCTTAATGATATGAAAACGATTTTTAAATATATTGGAATAACCTCGCCCGCGTCCCATCAGGGTCTCTCGCAGAGGACCCTGAGGCCTTCGCTTGCTCCCGAAATGAAAACATTGTATAAGTACTTTATCATCCTAATATTGATGATTGCCGGCAATGAACTATCGGCCCAAAACAAGGCACTGGTAAATACCAGCAAAAGCAATTACGCCAAACTCAGCAGTCTTGATATGGGCGCGGTACAATGGACAGGCGGCTTCTGGGCCGACAGGTTCAAGGTTTGCCGTGATACCATGATCCCTAACCTGTGGCGGGTTTATACCGATCCGAAGATCAGTCATGCTTATCGCAACTTTGAGATAGCCGCCGGGTTGGATACCGGTTCGCACGAAGGGCCGCCATTTCATGATGGTGATTTTTACAAGCTGTTTGAAGCTGTAGCCAGCATGTACGCTAATACGCATGATCCCAAACTGGATGAACTGATGGACAAAACCATAGCCGTTATTGCTAAAGCGCAGCGGGCCGATGGTTATATCCATACACCAACCCTTATTGAAGAACGCAAGAACAGCGGCAAGGAAAAAGCTTTTAACGATCGTCTTAATTTTGAAACGTATAATCTTGGTCACCTCATGACAGCGGCCTGTGTACACTATCGGGTTACAGGCAAAACCACTTTGTTGAAAGTGGCTATCAAGGCTACAGACTATCTCTATAAATTTTATAAAACGGCCTCGCCCGAACTGGCGCGGAATGCCATTTGCCCTTCGCATTACATGGGCGTAGTGGAGATGTACCGTACCACCCGCGATCCCCGATACCTGGAACTGGCTAAAAACCTGATCGATATCCGCGGGTTGATGAAGGACGGTACCGACGATAACCAGGACAGAACACCTTTCCGGCAGCAAACACAGGCGATGGGGCACGCGGTGAGGGCCAATTATCTTTTCGCTGGTGCTGCCGATGTTTATGCCGAAACCGGGGATACCACACTTATGCACACTTTAAATTTAATGTGGAACGATGTGGTTAACCGCAAAATGTATATCACCGGTGGCTGCGGCTCGCTCTATGATGGTGTTTCGCCTGATGGTACATCTTACAATCCTAACGAGGTGCAAAAGGTACATCAGGCTTACGGCCGCGATTACCAGTTGCCAAGTTTTACAGCCCACAACGAAACCTGCGCCAACATAGGCAAGGTACTCTGGAACTGGCGCATGCTGCAGGTAACCGGCGATGCCAAATATGCGGATGTAATGGAACTTGCGTTGTACAACAGTGTGCTTTCGGGTATTAGTCTTAATGGTCGTAATTTTTTATATACCAATCCACTGGCTTATTCGGATAGTTTGCCCTTTAAGCAGCGTTGGTCTAAGGATAGGATAGGGTATATCAAACTTTCTAACTGTTGTCCGCCCAATGTGGTGCGAACCATTGCTGAGGTAAGCGACTATGCCTACAGTGCCTCTGATAAAGGGTTGTGGTTTAATCTGTACGGCAGCAACACCATAACCGCTAAATTGAAAGATGGCACCCCGGTAAAAATGACTCAAACTACAAATTACCCCTGGGATGGGAAGATCCATATCAGGTTTGATGAAGTACCGGGCAATAAAGCATTCTCGGTATTTTTGAGGATCCCTGGCTGGTGTAAGGGCGCAAGTATCAAACTCGAAGGTCAGCCGGTGCCGCAGTTGGATGCTACGCCAGGAACCTACGCTCAAATTAATGCCGTTTGGCGCAAAGGAATGACGATTGATCTCGACCTGCCGATGCCGGTAACCCTAATGGAAGCAAACCCGCTGGTTGAGGAAACCCGCAACCAGGTAGCCGTAAAACGTGGCCCGGTGGTGTATTGCCTGGAATCGGCCGATTTGGCCAAAGGGCAAAAGGTTTTCAATGTGGCTTTATCTGCCAATAGTCAACTCAAACCCGAAATGATCAGGATAGATAACAGTGAGATCATGAGCTTAGCCGGTAAAGCTGACTTGCGTGATGAAAATAACTGGATTAACCGGCTTTACAAAGAGGTATCTACCCCAAAACAAAACGCTGTTGATATCAGGCTGATCCCGTATTATGCATGGGGTAACCGGGGACATGTAGATATGGAGACCTGGATGCCGTTGGATAGGTAGTTTCGAGGCGAAAGGTAAAAGGCCAAAGGTAAAAGGTTGGAATGAAAAAAAGCCGCCGCTCGGCTCCCTGCCGGGTGGCAACTATTACACGGCCTCTGGCCGCCGAAGCGCAAGTGTAAAAGCCTATTATTAATCAAAGGTTAGTCCCGACGGCCAGAGGCCGCCCTGATAATTGCCACTCGGCTGGAGCCGAGCGGCGGCGGTTGTTTTTTCGTCCCAATATGATAGTAACCGGATGGCATGAAATATCGGTATTCATCCCCACAATTTTGGTGGCATTATTTTGTCAGTACCATTTATAACTGATGTGATCAATTTCAAAAAAGCCTAAAAACCACTAAAAAAACACGAAATAAGAAAGGCTTTTTTACCTGCCTTTGAAATAAGGAAAGTTTACTCTTTAAAGTTTTAATATTTGATAATCAGTTACTTAGCAGTGTTTCGAGTGGATTAATATCTCTTTGATTATCAGTGTGTTTCATTTTTAAGGTGCTCCGCGTTTTCACTCTCAAAAAATGGAACAGTCTCTTTTTACAAAAAAGAGCAGCGGGAGTTTTTTCAATTTTTTTTTGAGAATCAAAAAAATGGGACACCCTTTTTGTTACAAATGAACGAGGGAATTATTGGGCTAACATCATTGTAATATCCTTCCTTCTATCTTCGGGGAGAACTTTTAAATCAACCATCTTTCCATCCTTCAGTGTGGCTTCAACAGTGGTATTATAAGGCGCATGAAGTTTAAAATGCACATCCCAGTCCTTCGGCCAGGCGGGGAACAGCAGGATCTTTTTATCATCCACCTGCATCAGCATTTCCTGTAAGCCGATCATGCCTGATCCTCCCCAGTTATGATCGGGAGTCCAGTCGAAACCCGGCCCCCAAAATGCCGGGAAACGCCTGCCTGAGTTTTTGAGCTTGAAGGTGGTTAATTTGGCAGCCTCATCTGTCAGACCTAAGCGGGCCGCAAAAATATTATCCTGTTTCCAGCCAATGCCACTTCTGAATTTGGCTACAAGGGTGTCGAGTTTCCAGGTGTTTATGGCAACATCCAATCCCGGTTTGCCCAAGCCGAATATACCCCAGGGGAACACCGGGTAAAATTGAGTGTTTTCTTCGTTATTAACCCGCTCCCATGATTTTGCAGGGGTAAGGGTTTTATGGCCATCAATCTCTGCAAATGTAATAGGAGGGATGCGTTTTAATAGGCCTTCCAGTTTGGTACGCTCTTCTTTATTGAAATAACTATCCGGCAGGGCCAGCATCCGTTTGGTGATGGTTTGCAGGGCAGCGATAGTCGAGTTGGAATTATAGGCCATTTTGAAAGTCTCGGCAGACGAGCCCGGATATAGCACAAGATGCCCATTGCCATCAAGCGCTTTGGCGCTGCGCTTGCGGGAGAGGTATTGGTAATGCTCATCGAAGAAGGTTAAACAGCTTTCAATAAAGGGAATGTATTGATGGATATCATCGCTTTTGTATCGTTCCGTTTCCAGCATCATGAGGCAAAACTCAAAGACGGTATCCCAGGTATATTCCAGCCAGGCGTTATATTCTATGCCCTTGTCAAAGTTGGCAGGGCGTTTCCAGGTGTACTCGGCACTATTGGGCAGACCGAAATTCTCCACCTGCTCGGTAAAGCAGGCACCGTTATGGCCCCAATAGACCTTGCTGCGCAATTCGGCGTTTTTTAGGGAGCGGAGATAGAAATCAAACTCCGGTTTCATCATATCAATATCTCCGCTTTTGAGCATCGGGAAATAAACCAACCGCTGGTTTTGGGCCGTCATTAAGCCACCTCCCCAGTTACGAAAATCGGGTGTAAAAGCGTATTGAGGATTGACGAAAACTGGATCGTAAGTGAATAACCCGCCGTTAAATTTGGTGGGCGCTTGTCCGTAAGCATTGCAGCCTAACATATACCTGAACAACTGGTAGTTTTTGCCGGTTTGCCAGGCCAAAGTATCATTAGTCGGCTTGTTGGTATTGATGTTAATAAAGCCCCTATCCCAATATTGTTTCCACCAGTCGGCAGTTTTTTGCCAAGCATCTTTAGTGCTGTTTTCGGCTTCTTTAAGTACTTTTTCGAGTCCTTGCTGCCATTCGTTTACCGAAGCAGTTTGTTGGGTATACAGGCAGATTTTAAGATCCTGGTTGGTGGCCGGTTTAACGCTCTCCAGTTTCCAGCCCTCAAAATCGGTGTTGAGATATTGTCCTTTGGTAGTGCCTGCAGGCTTTAGATTTTTGCCCTGCATCAACCCACCGAAAGTTAAATTTTTAAGCGGATTGTACATCTGCTCCTTAACCGCATCCATACCCTGCTGTTTTATGGTAACATCAAATATGGTGGAATCAAGGTTATGATGATAGAACTGGATAGCATTGCCTTTGAAGTCGATGTTATCTTTCAGTGTTTTAACATCATTACGCGGGGCAAATTTCCACGAGCCTTCATTTTTTTCGAGGCCTTTAACTTCCCTGTTGCGGTAACGCCAGCTTTCAAAAATAGCGTCAGTTTTAATGGCTTTATTGCTGTTGATGTTGATGTGGATCACCGGGCGGTAAACATCAACCCAAAGTTTTATTTCGGCGTTTAAATCGCCATTTTTTCCGCTGATAAGCACAGAGCCATCTTGAAGCTTGAGCTCCTGTTTAAAATCATTGCCTTCAAAAGGATTGGGCGATAATTTGACCCTTACCCGGCCCGGTTTGAGCATGGCGTTGTTTTCGTCAAAGGTGCCGCTCCGGGCTATGTAAAAAAGGAGTTCACCTTTTTCAACCCAAACGTTCAGTCCGATATCGCCTCCGCCGCATGGCATGGATTGGCCTGAGTTTTGACTTTGGCTGGTCCAAACTTCATTGTATTGTTCGATGCCTTTATTTTGAGCTAACGCGATATTGCAGTACAGGAAGCAGAGCAGCAGGAGTTTTTTCATAATTACCAGTCGTCGGTTCTGAATGAGGAAACGGGGAGCCCGTTGGTGCCGAACAGGTCGCCCACAACAAAATCTTTGAAGGCGTAACGCACGGCCACAGGCTCTTTTACCAAGGGTGAAGATACAATTATTACGCTGCCCGATATCATTGCTTGCGCAGGATAAAACATTTTGTCTTTACCGGCTATCTCAAAGTTTTGAATGGGCTTGTTGAATGAGGTCAATCCATTTTCTGCATGTTCAAACCTGATGGTAGCCCGGTTGCCGTCAACCGTCATTTCTTTATATAACGGACTCGCATAATCGAAACCTTTAATACCATACGTTTGCGCCAAGGCCAGGTAGGCTAACCGCGTGCCGATAGGTTCTTTGCGCGGAGGGTGGATGAGTGTCTGTTCGCCCACATCAAGCGATACTGCCATACCGCTGTTAGGTATCGTTTTTAGCGATTGTCGTTGAGCATCGCGCAGATAGGCCGAATTGTATTTACCCCCGCTATTATAAGGCGGAAGCTGTGCGTAATCATACGGGGCTATCTGCATATAATAAAAAGGGAAAACACCTTGCTGCCAAAGCTCACGCCAGCGTTTTACCAGGGCCGGAAATAGTTTTTCGTATTGATCAGGCCGGTCGTAGTTCGATTCACCCTGGTACCAGATGCAGCCTTTGATGCCGTAACCAATCACCGGGTTCAGCATGCCATTGAACAGGGTAGTAGGTGTGCGCGATACTGCTTTGATGGAGTCTGTTTTGGCCGGGATCTTGATCTCCGGAAAATCTTTCAGTCCATCAGCATCCATCCAGGCTTCGGCATTCGAGCCCGCGTAACAATCACTGATTAAACCGATAGGTACATGCAGTATCTCGTTTAATAATCTGCCGAAATAATAACCTGTAGCACTAAAGTTGGAGACAAATTCGGGGGAGGCGACATGCCATTCTGATGGTTTGCTATTGTCCTGTACTTCGGTTACTGATGAGTGGGGAACGGTGTAAATATGGATGTTGGCGTTAGATGATTTAAGTATAGCATCAACAGAACCGCTTATTGGCTGGCTTTTATACCCCTTCATAGGGATCTCCATATTTGATTGTCCGGTGCACAGCCAAACTTCGCCAATAAGCACGTTGTTTAGTTTGATGGTATTACCATCGCTGATGGTAACGGTATACGGGCCGCCGTAAACCGGGGTGCTTACTTTAACAAGCCATTTGCCGTTGGCATTTACTTTGGCTTTGTAGTTTTTTTTGTTCCATGAGGTGTTAACGGTAACCGTTGAGCCTGCCTTGTCCCAGCCCCAGATTGGCGCCTCGCTTTGTTGCTGCAACACCATGTTATCGGTAAAAATGGATGCCAGTTTTACTTGCGCCTGTGTGGATATAAACAGGCACAAACCCAAGCCTGATGCCAGTAACTGTTTCATTGCTGTAAATTATTTAGTTAGCTTTCCGGCGCGCTTAGCCTCAAGCCATCCGCTGAAAAGGAGGTTTTTATTCAACTCGGGTTTAGGGAAAAACAAGCTGGCCACATAGCCTACTATGATTACCACCAGGTGACTATACACCCGAGCATGTATTTATGCTGATTGAAATTGTACCTGCCTAAATCAAGCAAGATGTGTTTGTCCGTACCCAAACCAATTTTAGTTGATGTTAAAAAAGCATAGCCCGTAAACAGGATACAGGCAATAATACCAATGTTCACCCCTTGGCGATTGGCGCGGCTGCTGAACAAGCCCAATAAAAATATCCCGGCAATACCGCCTGAAAATATCGCGTAAAGGGTAAAAACAATGCCCAGCGCACCTTCGTCGCCGGCAAGCAGGTAGAGGGTGGCTATACCCATTGCGCCCAAACCCGCCAGGATCACTATCCAACGACCAGCTTTTAAATATTCTTTATCCGATTTATTGGGCCTGAATTTTTTGTAATAGTCTTCCACACCAATCGCAGAAAGGCAGTTAAGATCGGCGCCCAGGCTTGAGATAGCCGCTGAAATTAATGCCGCCAATATCAATCCTACAACCCCGGTAGGCAATTTACTCATGATAAAATAGGGGAAAACGGCGTCGGCTTTAATGCCTGCTGGTAGGGGATTTTGTTGGTAGAAGGCGAATAAAGCCGTGCCTATGAACATGAATAATGCCCATAGCGGTACGGTGAGTGCTACACCTAATATGGATGCTTTTATGGCTGCCTTATCGGTTTTGGCTGTAAGATAACGTTGCACCATGGTTTGATCGGTGCCATATTTTTGGATGGCATAAAAAACACCATTAATGGCCATTACAATGAACGTAAGCTTTTTGAAATCCCAGGAATAGGGGCCGAAATTGTTTTTGTGGTTTATGCTGGCAATATGCCAGAGTTCGGGGAAGCCGCCTTTTATCGAACAGATGAGGATGATGAACGATGCGATGCCGCCGCCTATCAGCAGGAAACCCTGTACTACATCAGCCCAGATTACGGCTTCGATACCACCGATAAGTGTGATGACGATGATCACAAACCCTATCACCCAGATAATGGCGAACGTATTGGTATTGGTCATGTTGGAGAGTGCCAGTGCCAACAGAAAAAACACAGTACCCATTTTTGAAAAATGGGTTAATAAGAAACTGATAGAGCTGTAAAAGCGGGCAAACAGGCCAAAACGCTTTTCAAAATATTCATACGTGCTTACGCCTATCACCTCGCGGTACAGGGGCACTATAAACCAAACCATCAGCAATAAAACTACCGGAACCATTAAGCCCTGGACCAGCAAGATCCAGTTGGAGGCAAATCCTTCGCCGGGGTAGGCCAAAAACGTTACGCTGCTGATGAGCGTTGCCATTAATGACATGCCTATAGCCCAGGCCGGGATAGAACCGCGGGACACAAAATATTTTTTGGTAGAATTTTGTCCTTTTGAAAACTTAAGACCGATGGTTAATGAAATGGCCAGTGCCAGGGCTATGATGATATAATCTGCCAGGTGCAGGGTTTCATGTTTCATATGCAGGTATAATTATTGGTTGCCCAAATGGGGGCAGGCCAGGGGTAGCTGCCAGGTTTTAAAGTTAAACATAATTGGTTATTGCCGGCTATGCGCATATGAATAACTCCGGGAGCTATTAGTTTTGAGGGATATAATTTTTCAATGTTTAAACGCTCAAGTATAGCCCAGGCTGTTGCCCCGCCTTCAATCAGCAATTCGTGAAGCGAGGTGTGGTCAATAACCTGTTTTACAATATCTGCCATCTTGTGACTGAGTAATACCGGGTCTACCTTTATATCCTTGATGAAATCGGGGTTTATGGCAATGATTGCATTATTGCCGGCTACAATGCTTGATGCTACATGACTTGCGAAAAGGCCATGTACATGATCACCGCTGGTTTCGGCACAGATGGTTGCCGCAGGTACATAATGTACCGGGATATTGTTATGCTTGCCATCTTGAAGATTCAGCTTACCCTGATAAAAGGTGCTGCCAAATACAAACAGCCGCCTGCCTGTGGTTTCCGGGTCAGGGATTTCGATCCTTTGCGGAGTTGTTAAGTATTCAAGCAGTGTAGTAAACAGATTGGCCGAACCCGCTAAAAGGGTATTGCCATCTGTTTTACTGATCCAGTATTTAAGATCATCCTCGTCTTCGGCCGCTCCTATGATAATTCCTGTCGATGGTAGCTTGTCTCCATTGTTTACTAATTTGATACTTCCATCAGCCCTTAATAACTCAACAATATTTGAGCTTAAGGCCGGGAAGGTCGGATCGTTAGCAAAATCACTGAGGTGGATTGGCGCACCATTGTAATGGAACGTATCGCCGATAAGTTTTTTTGAATGATGGGGGTTGCCGGGTACAATAAGTGCCCGTTTTAACCCTGAAGCTGAAAGCTCACTCTGTAACTCCTCAATGATATGTCCTCTTAAAACGGAATCTATCTTCTTGAAAAGAAACCGGGGTTTTAGTTGCTGTAATTGGACGGTAAGATCATGAACAATATTCTTCGCTTCATTTACAGCGAGTGAACGGGTGTCGGTAGCTATAACCAACAGGTCGGCATCGCAGTGTTCATCAACAGTGGTGCTCACCTCGGTTCTTAATCCGTGGTTAAGACCTATGCCCGCCAGCTCGGCGGCTCCTGTTAAATCATCTGCAATTACAGCTATCATAGCCTATGCTTTTATCCGGTTTTTGCTCAACTGCACCGCTGATTCGATGGCCAATATCATGGCATCGCTGCTCGCCACGCCTTTGCCTGCAATTTCAAAGGCGGTTCCATGATCAACCGAGGTGCGGATAATCGGCAGTCCCATAGTGATGTTAACACCTTTTACACTGTCCATTTGCTGCTGTTCGGCGTTCCATTTAAAGCCGGTAAGCTTAAAGGGGATGTGGCCCTGATCATGGTACATAGCCACTACGCCACCATAATACCCGGTTGATGCTTTTGAAAATAAAGTGTCGGCAGGTACGGGACCTTCCACATCATAGCCTGATTTTAGAGCTTCCTGTACAGCAGGGAGGATCTCAAAATCATCTTCGGTACCAAACAAGCCTGAGTCACCTGCATGGGGGTTAAGCCCGGCTACACCTATCTTCAGGTTTTTCTCGCCCAGAGAAATAAGGCCCTCATGCAATAATTCAATTACTTCAATGATCCGATCTTTTTTAACCAGGTCACAGGCCTGCCTTAGCGAAACATGGGTTGATACATGGATCACCTTCATATTATGCTCAACCAATAACATGGCATACTTTTTTGTGCCGGTGTAATGCGCGTAGATTTCGGTATGCCCGGCAAAATGATGACCGGCTTCGTTAACGGATTTTTTGTTGATAGGTCCGGTCACCGTTGCATCAACATCGCCGGCAAGCGCCAGTTCAATCGCTTTTTTAACGGCTTCAAATGAGGCATTGCCTGCCATAGCCGAGATCTCGCCAAAGCGCAGCTGTTCCATATCTACATTTTGCAGATCATAAACGTCGGGCTTGCCAAACTCAAAATTTGCATTGCGGATATCTTTTATGGAGTTGATGCGCGCATTGAAACCCAACCGTTTTACGATGTCAAAAAACACCCCTGTATCACCTATAATTACCGGGCGGCAGATGTCGTATAATCTTTCCGTTAACAATGCTTTAACGGCTATTTCAGGGCCAATACTGGCCGGATCGCCCATGGTTATGGCTATGATCGGTTTTTCGGCTGTCATTGGTATATTGGTAAGCTGAGGTTTTCAACGTTAAGCATGCGCTGTAGTTTTCTTTGCAGGTCTTCGGCTTCGGCTTCAGTAACTTGCAATAAAGGCGCCATCATGTAAGTTCGGCACAATCCCGCGCTTTGCATCAGTGATTTTAATGCTGCCAATGACTCGCCCAGCAGGCGTTTGCCCTGGTAAATATCACCTATCAGGTTGGAATGCCTTTGTAGTTGCAGCGCGGCGGCTTCGTCGTTATTATCTGCAGCAACTATCATTTTGTAATAAATATCCGGGAACAGGTTTCCTGTACTCGGCACCAGGCCGTCGCTGCCGGTAAACAGCGCATGGGCAGATTGCGCACCCCAACCCAAAAAGTGGCTGAAATCTTGTCTGTGCGCCCATAACTTCAATGAATCCTTTAAACGCTCGTGATTCCGTTCCGAATCTTTAGTCCCAACAATATTTTCATGGTGACTTAATTCGTCGAGAAGATTTAGGTTTATTGATACATTGGTGGTAGCCGGAATGTTGTAAACTATCAGCGGGATAGGTATTTCATTGGCCAGCGTTTCAAAGTATGTTTTAATTTCGTATTCAGTTAAAGTGAAATAGGCAGGTAAGTGTGCTACTGCAACGTCAATACCTTCGTCGGCACAGCGTTTGGCAAGATCAATTGAATCGGCCAGGCAATTGGATGAAATGCCTGCATAAAGCAAGCGGCCAGGTTGCCTTATAGAAACAGCACATTTAATGAAATCGAGCTTGAGCTCGTTTGATAACGACGCTGACTCGCCGGTAGTTCCCAATATGAAAGGTACGCCTCCGTAGTTAAAGATGCTGTCGAATATTTTTTCAACTGCTTCGTGGTCAAGTTTGTAGTTGTCGGTAAGTGGCGTAATTGATGGCACTACCAGGCCATTATATTTCTTTTTTAGTTTCATTAGTATGTTTTAATAAGCAGCCTCGTAAATGTTAACGGCATCATCTATGTTTATCGGTCGCGGGTTGTTTTTAAGCAAGCGCGTAATTTTCATGGCATCAGCAGCCATTTGCGGTATGGTATTTTTATCTATGTCTATTTCTTTTAAGCTTGCAGGGATTCCGCATTCGCTGATCAGCTGCTTGATCTTTTCAACCCCGGCATAAGCGGTTTCAAAATCATTGATACTACTGTTACAACCCAATGCACGGGCAACGGCAGCATATCGCTCAGGTGCGGCAGGGATATTATACTCCATTACAAAAGGTAGCAGTAAGGCATTGGATAAGCCGTGGGCAATATGGTATAAGCTCCCCAACGGATAGGAGAGCGCATGCACTCCAGCCGTATTTACCGGGCCTAAACAAAAGCCACCCATCAAACTGCCAATAGACAATTGTGTACGGGCATCTTCATCAGTACTATCATTTACTGCTTTAACCAGGTTGCCGGCTATAAGCCTGATCCCTTCAAGTGCATACATATCTATAAAAGGATGTGCGTATAGATTGGTATATGCTTCAAGGCAATGAGTTAAAGCATCAAGACCTGTAGCTGCAGTAACTTCTGCCGGCAGGCTGATCATCAAAGCCGGATCAATGATCACTATATCCGGAACCAGGTAAGGGCTGATAATACCTTTCTTCTGGTTGTCTGCATCATCTATTAATATAGCGTTGGGTGATGCTTCGCTGCCTGTACCCGCCGTTGTAGGCACACAAATGAGTTTTTTATTGCGGTTTTTAAGCAAGCCAATTCCCGTGATATCTGCCAGGGTTTGGTCATTATCAAACTGCGCAGCTATGAGTTTAGCCACATCAAGCACACTGCCACCACCAATACCTATGATCACATCTACTTCAGTATGTTTTACAGATGCAAGCAAATCTCCAAAATCCTTGAACGAAGGCTCCCGTACTATGGAGGTATCAACACGAGCGTTAATCCCTGCTTCTTTAAATTGAGCCAAAAGTGGTTCAAGTTTATTTAATAGCGGACTGATGGTAATAATTAAAGCTGATTTATACCCGCCGCTGATAACATCACCGGTTAATTTAAAAAGCGAGTTTTTGCCAACAATTACCTGGCCCGGAAACCGGATAGTGATGTCGCGATAAGGATGTACAGTTTGCGGCATATACTTATATATTAATAATAGCTGGCCCTGGTTAATTGGTTTTGATATAAAACAAAGATGGATAATGCCGCCTCCCATTTTTATCCAACCGTTATCCAATTATTATACGATATTATCAAAAGGGATATCTGCCGGTAAGTTATTATGATATGATCTGCCTGTAATTGGCTTTAATAGGTAGTTGGAGTAGTAAATAATCGCTAAAATATAAGGAGACGGGGCATGACAGTTCGGCAATTAAAGGCCGGTAACTTAGCAAAAAGTTGAATATGAGGATATAGGGCCAAGTTTATATCGGCTGTTTATTTTTAATGCTTTTAATCACCGGTGGTTAAACTTCCACTTCCTAATTATAAACCATCCGGCTAAACTCCGGTATTTTTTAATATTTCTGTTAACCAATTAAATACATATCTCCATGAAAGTAGTAAAAACGTTAGGACAATTTATTATAGAGAAACAAGCAGATTTCCCTTTTGCCAAAGGCGAACTGTCAAGGCTTTTGCGGGATATAGGCATTGCCGCTAAAATTGTTAACCGCGAGATTAGTAAAGCGGGACTTATCGATATCATAGGCGAAACCGATTCTGTGAACTCCCATGGTGAACGTCAGAAAAAGATGGACGTTTATGCCAATGAGCAATTCATTTCGGCATTGCGTAGCGGCGGCGAATGCTGTGTTGTGGCTTCTGAGGAAAATGATGAACATATCCTGATAGAATCAGAGATCTCAAAACATGCCAAATATATTGTGGCGATTGACCCGCTTGATGGCTCATCAAATATTGATGTGAATGTAAGTGTGGGCACCATATTTTCTATCTATCGCCGTAAATCAACCGAAGGTGCAGCTAAACTGGAAGATGTATTGCAAAAAGGTACTGAGCAGGTAGCGGCCGGTTATGTAATTTACGGTTCGTCAACCATGCTGGTTTATACAACTGGCAAAGGAGTTAACGGCTTTACACTTGATCCATCAATAGGCGAGTTTTGCCTGTCGCATCCTGATATTAAAATGCCTAAAGATGGCTATATCTATTCTATTAATGAGGGGTATTATGCGCATTTTCCTCTGGGGGTAAAAAAATATATCAAATACTGTCAGGTTGAAGATGAGACAACTAACCGCCCCTACACCTCACGCTACACCGGGTCAATGATTGCCGATATTCATCGTAACCTGATTAAAGGGGGCATATTCCTGTATCCAACTACGGCCCAATATCCTAACGGAAAATTACGATTGGTTTATGAATGTAACCCAATGGCTTTTATTGTTGAACAGGCGGGCGGTACAGCTTCTACCGGTTATGAGCGCATCCTGGATTTAGATGTTAATGAACTTCATCAGCGTTCGGCTATTTTTATCGGTTCGGAGAATATGGTTAAGCGGGCCGAAGATTTCATGCTGGCTTTTTCTTCGCATCAGCCATCTATAAATCAGCATAAACAGGTTATTTAGTTATCTAAAGATTTCATTTTTATAGCGTAGCTGTTATTGAGATTGATAAGTGGAGTAATTTGCATGCTTTATTATTAAAATTAGATAAGGCTAATTTTTTTTATTTGTTTTGTATATTATTTATGATATGCTGAAACGAATGAGAAAAATATTTTTACTATGCTTTTTATTAATGCCGATAGCGGTTTTTGCCCAGCATGGTTCGCTCAAAGGAAGATTAACAGCCGGCAGCGAACCGCTCTCTTTTGCTACTGTTGCACTTTCAGGAACTTCTATCGGGGCTACTACCAATGATAAAGGCTATTACCATTTAAAAAATGTTCCGGCAGGCACATACACAATAGTATTCTCTAACATTGGGTATGTTACTGAGCGCCATAGCGTGAGTGTAAAACCCGATGAAGCAATTTTATTGGATGGCAATCTTAAGGAAAGCAGCTCCAAATTAAATGAGGTGACGGTAACCGGCGTTTCACGCAAAACTGAGTTGAGGAGTAACCCCATTCCCATCGCAGTAATGACCAAGAAGGAAATGGATCAGAATGTGAATAATAACATTATTGACGCCATTGTGAAAGGAGTACCGGGTGTTAATTCGGTTACTACCGGGCCCAATATTTCAAAACCGTTTATCAGGGGATTAGGCTACAACCGCGTTTTAACTTTGTATGATGGCGTACGCCAGGAAGGGCAGCAATGGGGCGATGAACACGGTATTGAGATAGACCAGTATGGCATTGGCCGGGCCGAAGTAGTGAAAGGGCCGGCAAGTTTAACTTATGGCTCAGATGCATTGGCAGGCGTGATCAACATGATCCCATATCTGCCGGTTGGCGAAAATAATGTTTTGAGAGCTGACTATACTGCCGATTATCATACCAATAACGGCATGATAGGTACCTCGTTAGGACTGTCATACAAAAAGAACGATTGGCGATACGCCTTCCGGGCAACTGCGAAAGCGGCGCATGATTATCATAATAGTGTTGATGGTTATGTGTATAACACAGGTTTCCGGGAGTTCAATTTATCGGGTATGGCCAGGGTTGATAAAAATTGGGGGTACTCGCAAATCGCAGCAACAGTTTACGATAACCGGCAGGAGATCCCCGATGGGAGCAGGGACTCGCTTACAAGGCAGTTTACCAAACAAATAGCCGAAAGCAGTACTGACAATATCAGGAACCGGCCAATTGTGAGTGATGATGAGTTAAGATCATACAGTATTACCCCGCTGCACCAGCGCATTCAGCATTATCGTATTTACTCGCACAATGAGTTTAAACTTGGCGAAGGCAGCAGTATCAATGCTTCAATCGGTTTGCAACAAAGTATCCGCAGAGAATATAACCACCCTACCTTGGCCGATCAGCCGGGCTTGTATGTAGTACTTAATACCCTTAATTACGATTTTAAATATAACCTGCCATCTATCGCGGGTATAGAAAGTAGCTTTGGTGTAAATGGCATGTACCAAACTAACCGGAGCAAGGCTGCAACAGATTTTCCGATTCCGGATTATAACCTGTTTGATGCCGGGACTTTTTTCTTCGCCAAAAAAACAATTGGGAAAGTTGATATCTCAGGAGGGCTCAGATATGATAACCGGCACATCCATTGGAACGATTTTTATGTGGGGCCTAACTCCAAAAACAGGTTTGAGCAACATGTGAAATTACCGGATACGGCGGGCGCTCATTTACAGTTTCCAGCTTTTAAACATGTATATCAGGGTGTTTCGGGGAGTTTGGGGATAACTTATAATATCAGCGAACGCTTATTGTTTAAAGCCAACATCGCGCGCGGATACCGTGCACCTAATATCACCGAAATAGGTTCAAACGGCCTCGACCCCGGGGCGCATATCGTGTATTTAGGTAACCGCAGTTTTAACCCTGAGTTTAGTTTACAGGAGGATCTGGGCTTCATCGCCTACTTGAAGGATGTCGACCTGATTGCAGAGCTGTTTAATAACCACATCAATAATTACATTTACCAGGCTAAACTTACTGATGCCGATGGCAATCCTGTGGTGATTGTACCGGGTAACAGCACTTATCAATACCAGCAAAGTAGTGCCCGCCTGTATGGGGCCGAGTTTACGCTGAATGTGCATCCTCAAAATGTTAAATGGCTGGCTTTTAACAATAGCTTGGCTTATGTAACCGGCATCAACGGCAACAAACAGCTTGTTGATGAATCTAACGGTGCAGCTAAATATCTGCCATTCATCCCGCCGCTGCATATCCGGTCGGAGTTTAAGGCGAGTTTGCAGAAGGCTTATGGCCCTTTTTCGAAGATTTACTTTAAGGCCGAAATGGATGCTTATGCTACCCAAAATCGCTTTTATGCTTTGGATAATACAGAAACAGCTACGCCGGGTTATGCCCTGTTTAATATCGGAGCTGGCGCCACTATCAAAAATAAATCGGACAAAGCCATTTGTGAGCTTTTTTTGCAAATTGATAATTTGTTTGATAAGGCCTACCAGTCCAACCTTAACCGTTTAAAATATTTTGAGTATTACCAGTCGTCGCCAAACGGGCATCTTGGCATTTATAATATCGGGCGAAATGTAAGTTTTAAAGCAATTTTCCCTTTTTGATTTATTTTCAATGAAATATGCCTTTTTTTGTTTTTATTGCCTTGAGTTTCTGAACATCGTGTAAGCGTGCGATAATAACGTGCCCTCAGGGTCTCTCGCAGAGGACCCTGATGTATACACCGAGTAAATTCTCCGTTCTGAATGCCCTCGAAGAAGTATAGAACGCGGCTGAACCTCAGGGTCCTCTGCGAGAGACCCTGAGGGGACATGAAGGATATGATCGGTGCGACAACGATTCGGAATTCATCGATTGACGTTCTTAACTCAATAATCATAAAAACATCTAAAGTAAATGGTTTATAAAACGAAGGTTTTCATTTGTATGCTGCTGTGTGGCATATGCGGTGGGATGATCAGCGCTCAGGCACAGTTGCAAGTGCCGGCTTCTTATGCTTTAATTAAACGGGTGGTGCCCGGTTATGCACAAAATTTTGTTGTTCAACCGCTTTCTGAAAATGAAGGCAAAGATGTTTTTGAAGTAGAAGGTGCTAAAGGCAAAATTGTACTCAGGGGCAATAATGGTATCGCAGTGGCGTCGGCATTATATTATTACCTTACCGAATATGCACATTGCCAAATCACCTGGAACGGTACAAATTTGAACCTTCCCGTAAAGTTACCTATACCAGCTCAAAGGGTTCATAAAACTACGCCTTACCAATACCGGTACTACCTTAACTATTGCACCTATAGCTACAGTATGAGCTGGTGGGACTGGAAACGGTGGGAAAAGGAAATTGACTGGATGGCCTTGCACGGCATCAATATGCCGCTGGCCATAACCGGGCAGGAATACGTATGGGATAAAGTTTATAAAGGCATGGGCTTTAACAATAAAGATATGCAGGACTTTTTTACCGGCCCCGCATATTTTGGCTGGTTTTATATGGGCAATATAGATAAATGGGACGGCCCGCTGCCCGCAAGCTGGATAACCAGTCACCGGGATTTGCAGATCAAAATATTGCAGCGCGAACGCGAACTGGGGATAAAACCAGTACTTCCGGCATTTACAGGTCACGTGCCGGCATCGTTTAAAAAACATTTCCCGAATGCTAAGCTAAAGCAAACCAACTGGAACAACGGCTTTGCCGATACCTATATCCTTGATTCGGAAGACCCGCTATTTGCAGAGATCGGTAAAAAATTTATACAGGAACAAACCAAGGTTTATGGCACGGATCATTTATACTCTGCCGATACATTTAATGAGAATGAGCCTCCATCAAACGATCCTAAATTCCTTTCGGAACTAAGCGCAAGGGTTTATGACGGCATGAAAGGGGCCGATCCGAAAGCTGTTTGGGTGATGCAGGGCTGGTTGTTTTTCAGCGATCGTAAATTTTGGCAAAACGAGCAGATTAAGGCATTGCTGAATGCTGTGCCTGATGATCATATGATTGTGCTTGACCTCAATACCGATTATGAACCGATATGGAAGCGCACCGAAGCATTTTACGGTAAACCCTGGATCTGGAATATGCTGCATAACTATGGCGGTAACAATAGCTTGTTTGGCAGGATAGAGGCCGTCGCAACCCAACCCGCACAGGCTCTTAACGACCCTAAATCAGGAAAAATGGTGGGCATAGGTTTAACTATGGAAGCTATTGAACAAACTCCTGTGCTTTATGAATTAATGACGCAACATACCTGGCAAAATAAGCCAATTGATCTTGATCAATGGTTGCCGGAGTACTTATTTAATCGTTATGGTGTAAAAAGTAAGGATGCGCTTGACGCCTGGCAAACACTCAGGGCTACCGTTTTTAATGGCAAGGATATCCGTGATGGGGCCGAGTCGATCATCACCGGAAGGCCAACACTTGATTCGGCCGCAGTATGGACCCGTACACGTTTAAATTATAAACGTAAAGATCTGCTGCCGGCCTGGGATAAAATAGTTGCAGCTATACCCACATGTAAAAAAAGTAGTGGTTTTAATTACGACCTGGTTGATATTACCCGCCAGATGCTGGCTAACTATGGCCGGCCGCTACAGTTGAAATGGATCAAGGCATACCATGATAAAGATGAAAAGGCTTTTGATAAGTATGCTGCCGAATACCTCACCCTGATTACCGATATGGACAGGCTGCTGGCCACCCGCAAAGATTTTATGCTGGGCCCATGGATAGCCGATGCCCGAAACAGGGGAACTACCCCGGCCGAAAAAGTGCTTTATGAGAAAAACGCCCGCAACCTGATAACGCTTTGGGGCGATGCCAATAGTCCGCTGCATGAATATTCATGCAGGCAGTGGAGTGGATTGCTCAATGACTTTTATAAAGTGCGCTGGCGAAAATTTTTCGATTTATTGAAAGGATCGTTTAAAACCGGTAAAGAACCCGATTTTAAACAATTTGACAAATCAATAAGCAATTGGGAATGGCAATGGGTTAATTCGTCCAAAACGTACCCGGTTGCTCCTGCCGGAAGCAGCGCTGCTGTTGCAAAACAGCTTTATGAAAAATACAGAACAAACATGGATAAGGATCTTAAATAATGGATACATTAACAGCTAAACCTGGAAATTCTGCGGCAAAGCCTGCAAGATTGTTATCGTTAGATGCCCTTCGTGGTTTTGATATGTTTTGGATAATGAGCGGGGAAGGGGTGGTGCATGCCCTTGCTAAAGCCACCGGCTGGCCACTGCTGGTATGGATGTCGGGGCAACTACATCATACCGAATGGAATGGCATCACCTTTTATGATATGATCTTTCCTTTGTTTTTGTTTATTGCCGGGGTTTCCATGCCTTATTCAATGGGCAATAAAGTTGCTAAACATGGGGTAGCTCACCCATATCTGTTGCCGTCCTCATCCAAAGGAGAAATTTATCGCACTATGCTCAGGCGTACCATTATCCTGCTGTTTTTAGGGGTGGTTGTTAACGGCTTGTTTAAGTTTAACGGTTTGGAGAATACACGTTTTGCAAGTGTGCTGGGGCGCATTGGTCTGGCTTGGTTTTTTGCAGGTGTAATTTATCTCAATTTTGGTACTCGTGGACAAATTTTATGGTTTGGTATTTTGCTGTTTGGTTATTGGGCAGTAATGGAGCTAATTCCGGTGCCTGGCTACGGGGCTGGGGTTTTAACCATGGACGGTAGCCTGGAATCTTACATAGATCGTTTATTGCTTCCCGGACGCCTGCACGATAAGGTACATGATCCCGAGGGTGTATTATCTACCATTCCGGCTATTGGCACTGCTATGCTGGGGATTTTTACAGGCCAGTTTCTGAAGTTTGAATCTGCAAAATGGCCGATGTGGAAAAAGGGAGTTTGTTTATTTGCAGTCGGTGTTTTATTTATTGGCTTAGGGATACTTTGGAATCTTGCTTTCCCTATTAATAAACGCTTATGGACAAGTTCATTCGTGATGTTTGTAGGTGGGTGGAGCCTGGTTTTCCTGTCGGTATTTTACCTGGTGATTGATGTCGCCGGATACAAAAAATGGGCATTTCCTTTTGTGCTTATTGGTGTAAACTCTATCCTGATCTATCTGGCATCAGAAGGGATGGTTGATTTTCAGCATACAGCCAATTTTTTCTTCGGGGGAATTATTAGCCATCTCGCACAAAGCTGGCAACCGGTATGGGCAGCAATATCCATTGTGGTTGTACAGCTTGCTTTGTTGTACTTTTTATATCGTAATAAGATCTTCCTGAAAATATAAATATAAAGTAGTTTTTTGAATGTAGAGACGCATAATTGCGTCTCCCGCATGCAAGTTAGGGCGATTTACTCCGTTGCAAGGTGGCTCGTCCTTTGGGAGACGCAATTATGCGTCTCTACATAAAAATATTTTAACCAAATTATCCAGTTACTCAGAATCACTTTTAATCGCAAGGCGATTGGAAAAAAATAATTGAGATAAAATCGTATTTAATTCGTTAATTGTTAAAATAACACTTAATATTGAATTGTTTTTACCTTCATTATGATCAAGCGCATACTTTTCTTTTTTACACTTGTTTTGATTGGCGCAGCTTCGCGTGCACAAAAGCAAATGATCCCAAATCCAATAACCGGGGGATACTTCGCCGATCCAACTATTGTGAAAGATAAAGGCCGCTATTTTATTTATGCCACAATTGATCCCTGGGGCGATAAAGAGCTGGCCGTATTGGAGACTACCGATTTTATTAAGTTTACGAGGCATCATATCAACTGGCCTACTAAACAAGCCTGCACCACTCCAACCTCGCTCAACGAAATGGTTTGGGCGCCATCTGTAGTAAAAGGAAAGGACAACAAATTTTACATGTATGTAGCCGTAGGCGGTGAAGTTTGGGGAGGCGTAAGCAATACACCGCTTGGGCCCTGGAAAAATTTAAAGAGTGATAATACGCCTATGGTAAAATCTACAGATTACCCGCAAGTGCATAATATCGATCCGGATTGTTTTATTGATGCCGATGGCAGCGCTTATTTGTATTGGGGATCGGGATATAAATGGATCAACGGGCATTGTATGGCTGTAAAGCTAAAGAGTGATATGGTTTCGTTTGACGGAACTCCGAAAGATATCACCACACCTCATTTTTTTGAAGGCGCGCATATGGTTAAACGCAATCAAACCTATTACCTCATGTTTTCAGAGGGTAAAGCGATTGATGCCACTTACCAGGTAGGCTATGCAAAGGGAAGCAGTCCGCTTGGCCCATTTCAGGAGGATGAGCACCGGATTATATTAAATACTTCTGCGGATAGTACCGTGATTGGTCCCGGTCACCATACTACCTTCGTTGAAAAAGGACAGCGCTATATTTTATACCACCGCATTTTTCCGCAAAAGGAATCTTTTGTGTTGCGACAGCTGTGCCTTGATAGTTTAAATTTTGATGTGGATGGCAATATTAAAAAGGTAAGTACCAAAGGAGTACAAAAGTTCAATTAACCTTATAACCTGTTATGATGAAAAAAATAGCCAGCACTGCGCTGTTAACAATTATGGTATTTACCTGGTTTGGAGCTTCTGCGCAGCAAAAAGCCGATGCCACAAAGATTAAAAAGATCAGTCCTGACCTTTTCGGGATCTTTTTTGAAGATTTAAGTTATGCGGCTGATGGAGGCCTTTATGCCGAACTTATCCAGAACCGCTCGTTTGAGTATAACCCGGCCGATAACCGCGACTGGAATTCGATGACCGCGTGGAAATATGAGACGGATGGTTTTGGCTATGGTACCATTTCGGTAGAAACGGCTGCTCCGGTTCATCCTAATAACCCGCATTATATTTTGCTTGATATCCAGGATGAAGGGCAAAAAGGAGTGGGGCTTGAAAATTCAGGCTTTGATGGGATCCCTGTAAAGGCTGGTAAAAACTATAATTTTTCGGTTTTTTTAAATGTGCTTTCAGATCAGTCTTTACCTGTAAAAGTAGCTCTTGTTGATCGGAAGGGTAAAGAATTAGGTTCTTCTTCATTTACAACGTCTGGTAAAGGCTGGAAAAAATACGCCGAACAGATTCATGTGAATTTTGATAATGACAGTGCCAAACTGGTATTGTTGATTAAAGCGAAAGGAAAAATCGGGATAGATATGGTGTCATTGTTCCCGGAAGAAACTTTTAAAAATCATAAAAATGGATTGAGGGCAGACCTGGCGCAGGTTATTGCCGATATAAGACCAAAGTTTATGCGTTTCCCCGGCGGCTGCCTTACTCATGGTGATGGCATAGCCAACATTTACCGCTGGAAAAATACCATCGGCCCGGTTGAGCAAAGGGTTGAGCAACGTAATATCTGGAACTATCATCAAACAGCAGGTTTAGGTTATTTTGAATATTTTCAGTTTTGTGAGGATATCGGTGCAAAGCCGGTTCCTGTACTTGCGGCCGGCGTAAGCTGTCAAAATTCTGGCGGTACCTGGAGGATAGGTTCTACCGGGCAAAAAGGCATTCCGATGGAAGAAATGAAAGCTTATGTGCAGGATGTACTTGATCTGGTAGAATATGCTAACGGGTCGGTCACTTCTACGTGGGGGGCAAAACGCGCCGCTGCAGGCCATCCCGCGCCTTTTAACCTGGAATACGTTGGTATAGGTAATGAAGATAAGATCACCGGTGTATTTGAAAAACGTTTCAGGATGATTTATGATGCCTTGCATAAGGCGCATCCCGAAATTAAAATCATCGGCACAGTAGGGCCAAGTCCAAGCGGCGAAGATTTTGAGAAAGGCTGGAAACTGGCCGATCAACTTTCGGTTGGTATTGTTGATGAGCATTATTATGAAAAACCACAATGGTTTTTAAAAAATACCCAGCGTTATGATGCATACAACAGGCTTAGGTCAAAAGTTTATATAGGCGAATATGCCTCATGGGGCAATACGCTGTTTAACGCCTTGGCTGAAGCTGTTTACATGACCAATTTAGAACGTAACGGAGATGTGGTAAGGATGGCATCATACGCGCCACTCATTGCCAGGATAGGCCATACTTCATGGAATCCCAATTTGATATATTTTAATGGTAGCAAGGTTTTCCCAACGGTAAACTATTATGTTCAGCAGCAGTTTGCTGCTAACTCGGGCAATGAGTATTTGCCGGGTGTAATAAAGCTGAAAGGGGAAAAAGCGGCTCTTGACACTACGGCAGGTGTTTCAACAGTACGCGACTCTGCGACGGGTGATCTGATCCTGAAAATTGCCAATGCCGGTAATGCGGCCGTTTCGGGAGAGGCGGATCTGTCAAAAATTGGTCAACTACCCCAATCGGCGACGCTTATTGTTATTACAGGCAATCCGGAGGTAAAGAATTCCGCCGATAACCCGCAAGCTATCGTGCCGCAATCGTCAGTAATAAAATTGCAAAAGAAGTGGGCTTTCACTGTACCTGCCTATTCATTGACAGTTGTCAGAATTAGCAGCAAAGGGATGGAAAAGCACAAATAATTATCCTGAACATTCGAAAAAAACAAACCAATTATACATGAGAAAAATAGTTTTACTGGGCGTTTTAGTTGGCTTTTACACAGTAGTCATAGCGCAGCCGCGGCAAAAATTCAGCGCCTATCTTTTTACATATTTTACAGGTGGCAAAGGCGGTGAAGAAATTCGTTTTGCCTTGAGTAATGATGGTTATCATTTCCGTGCCTTGAATAACAATCATCCCGTTTTAAATTCGGCTGATATCAGCGCTACAGGTGGTGTACGTGACCCGCATATTATGCGTGCTGCCGACGGTAAAACTTTTTATATGGTTGCCACAGACATGAACACCGAAAAATATGGCTGGGGACCGGATTATTCCATGGTATTGCTAAAATCAACCGACCTGGTACACTGGACCTCAAAAACCATTGATATCGCCAAAACCTTTGAAAAGTTTGCTGGTGTAAACAGGGTTTGGGCACCACAAACTATTTATGATCCGCAGAAAAAACAATATATGATCTACTGGTCGATGCGCTTTGGCGAAGAGGCCGACAAGATCTATTATGCTTATGCCAATAAGGATTTTACAGGTCTTACAACCGAGCCTAAACAGCTTTTCTTCAAACCGGATGGTGGTGCCTGTATCGATGGAGATATTGTTTATAAAAACAATAAATACTACTTGTTTTTCAAAACAGAAGGATCGGGTGCAGGAATCAAAATTGCCGTATCCGATAAACTAACTTCAGGCTATGTGTTGCGCGATAAATACGTACAGCAAACTAAAGACCCGGTAGAGGGAGCCGGCACCTTTAAATTAAACGATGGCAGCGGTTATATTTTGATGTATGACCTATATACACAAGGTAAATACCAGTTTACGAGGACAACCGATCTCGAAAATTTTAAACTGATTGACGATGAGGTGTCCATGAATTTTCATCCGCGCCATGGTACCGTGATGTCAATAACTTCAAAAGAAGCGGCGGCATTAACAACAAAATGGGAAACGGCTGAAGATGTCATACTTTCGCCGTTAAATAAGCAGATTAAAATCATCAATATTGTTTTAGATACGGCGAACCATAAAGTTCACCTGCCTGTAAAGCCAGGTACAAGTTTAAAATCATTTGATCCCCGGTTTACCCTATTTCCCGGCGTTACTGTCAGCCCGCTGAAACCGCAGGACTTTACCAAAGGCCCTGTTAAATATTCTGTAACTATAGCAGGTAAAAGAGCGCAGGTTTTTGAGGTTACTGCCCAGGAAACCCATAACCCGGCTATTGCAGGATACTATGCCGATCCGGAGATCCTGTACGCCGAAAAAACAGGCAAATTCTATATTTATCCTACCAGCGACGGCTTTGATGGTTGGTCGGGCAAGTATTTTAAGACTTTTTCTTCATATGATATGGTGAACTGGAAAGACGAGGGTAAGATTCTTGATTTACCGCAGGATGTGAGCTGGGCAAAAAAGAATGCCTGGGCTCCTTGTATCATCGAAAAAAAGATCGGCAATGAGTATAAATATTTCTACTATTTTGCCGCCGCTCAAAAAATAGGAGTGGCGACGGCAAATGATCCGGCAGGGCCGTTTACTGACTCGGGTAAACCTTTGATAGCACAATTGCCTGAAGGTGTTAAAGGCGGACAGCAGATTGACGCCGATGTTTTTGCCGATCCGCAAACAGGTAAAAACTATTTGTACTGGGGCAATGGCTATATGGCAGTGGCCGAGTTAAACGATGATATGATTTCATTAAAACCGGGTACTACCAAAATCCTTACTCCTTACTCGCATTATAACGAAGGTACATACGTGTTTTACCGCAATGGAACTTATTACTTCATGTGGTCTGAAAATGATACCCGGAGCCCTAATTATAGTGTGCATTATGGTACTTCTAAATCTCCACTTGGGCCAATAGAGGTTCCGGAGCAAAATACAGTTATCGCCAAAGATGCAGCAAAAGGTATTTACGGTACCGGCCATAACTCAGTGATCCAGATCCCGGGTACCGATGAATGGTATATTGTTTATCACCGGTTCAACTACCCCAAAGGCATTACCATGGGCGATGCCGCAGGATACAACCGTGAGGTATGTATTGATAAAATGGAATTTGATGGGAATGGATTGATTAAACAAGTGACGCCTACACATGAAGGTATAAGACCTGTGCATGTAAAAAAGTAAAAGCGGATTATTGAGTAACTTTAAGTTTTTTAAGCCGCCACGCGAGCTACTTTGAAGCTTTCGTAAATTAGATTTCTATTCATTGCCTTTGACTTTAGTCAACGGTTAAAGAAGCAAATAACCGGGCTTTAGCCACAATGTACGCGCGACATTTGGCTAAAGCCATTTTTTTTACAATTACTATTCCGTTGACTAAAGTCAACGGCAATGATCTTTATGAAAAGTAAATAAGTTTATCTGTTTTTAACGGGTCTTTAGCAACTTACATGGCGGCTTTGATTTACATAAAATCTATGCAGATCAATTAAACAGATATTGCCTTTAAGCTTTATGCCTTCCGCTTTAAGCTCCTAAAATATGTTCCGTTTTTTACAATTTGGGAACTTGGTTGTGTCCTATATTTGTAATCATGGTTTTCAAAGAGATGCTTCCGGAGCCAAGGCTACAGCCTTACATCAAGTGCTTCTATCTGTATGAATCTGATTCGGACAGAAGCTACGATGATATTGTGTTCCCGAGCGGTACCATGGAGGTAATCTTTAACCTCGGTGCCGGAAATTGGAAATCAAAGAAAGGTGATACATTTTTTACCACTCCTCCAGTTGAACTTTGGGGCCAGATCACTAAACCTTTGCCCATTCAATCTGTAGGGCGCAATATTATGCTCGGCTTCCGTTTTTACCCGCATTCGGCTGCTTACTTTTTTGATGAAAATGTATCAGAATTTAACAACGAAATTGTTGATGCCACGCACGTATTCGGACCTAAATTAAGAACGCTTTATTTAAAATTATTGGAGACCGCCGACCTGAATGCGAAGGTGGCCATGATTGAAGATTATTTGCGGAGCCGTTTATCGGCAACCGAAAAAAAGCATTCGAAGATCAAATTTATCGGGGATATTGTCAGTAGTCTTAAAAAGAATTACAGCGACGATAATATCCTGTCAATTTCCAGCCGTTATAACATTTCCTCACGGCACCTCAATACCCTTTTTTCGCAGTATACAGGTTTGCCGCCAAAATTATTTTACAAAATAAACCGCTTTCAGCATAGCCTTAACCTGGTTAGCGCTAATGAAGAAAAGCTAACGAATGTAGCCTACAGCGCCGGTTATTTTGACCAGGCACATTTTATAAAGGAATTTAAGCTTTTTACAGGTTTTACACCTAACTCATTTGCTGCTCAGGCGTCGCCTATAAACCAGGCCCTGGCGGGCAGTTAATACTCTTCCGTTTTATACAATTTTGGGCTATTCGAGCTACATAGTTTTGCTGATATAAAAAAAACAACAAAATGAAATCAGCAAAAACACCACAGGAAGTGCACGCAGTACTTGCGGCCGCTTTTAACACCAAAGATGTAAATGTAGTTATGAATGTGTATGATGCCAACGGTATTATTTTTCCGGAACCGGGAAAAGAAGTATCAGGCAGGGACCAGTTTGAAGAGGCTGTTAAAAGCATCTGCGCTGTGCCCGGAGTAATGGAAATCAAAACAGTTTACTGTCTGCAATCAGGCGATGTAGCGGTCGGCCGATCGGAGTGGAGCATTACCGACAATGGCAAAACACAGATTGCCGCAAAAGGGATAGAGTTAATGAAACAACAATCCGACGGCAACTGGAAAATTGTCATCGATCATGCATTCGGAGCTGAGGCTAATCTCGTAGCCTGATTTTCTCTATCTGAAACAAAAAATGGCCGGATTTACCCGGCCATTTTTTGTTTCACCTTTCACCTTTCACCTTTCACCTTTCACCTTTCACCTTTCACCTTTCACCTTTCACCTTTCACTAATCTCTTCCGTTTTATACAATTTTTAGAAAAATGCTCAAGCTAATTTTGAGCATAAAATAAAAACAAGAACATGAAAAATAGATTCAAAGAATTTTTAGCCCTGCATCATCAAACCAAACCTTTGCAAATTGGCAATGTGTGGAATGCACAAAGCGCACAGGTTTATGATAAATTAAATTTTAAAGCAATCGGCACATCAAGCGCCGCTGTTGCCAGCTCATTAGGCTTTGCAGATGGCGAAGAGATGAGTTTTGAGGATTACCTTTTTGTTGTTAAACGCATAGCTGCAACAACATCAGCCATGCTAACAGTCGACCTTGAAGGTGGTTATGGCGAAACACCGGAGGCTATCTGCAGTAACATCACCAAACTATATAATATCGGTGTTGTGGGTATCAATATAGAGGATTCGATAGTGGTGAATGGCCAGCGAAGTATTGTTGATGCCTTAGGCTTTGCCACAAAACTTAAACAGATAACTTCATTGTTAAGCGCCACAGGGGTAGAGGTATTTATAAATGTAAGGACCGATTCCTTTCTGCTTGGTTTACCTAACGCACTGGAAGACGCTTTGACCCGTACTAAACTTTACCAGGATGCAGGTGTGCATAGTTTGTTTTTTCCGTGCATTACCCAAATAGCAGATATTGAAAAAATAACGGCCTTATCGCGCCTCCCGGTTAGCGTAATGTGTATGCCCGGCCTTCTGGATTTTACAGCGTTGCAAAATGCGGGCATTAAAAGGATTAGCGCAGGCCCATTTTTGAATATGAACATCTACCGGTCACTGGAAAATTTGATTGAAAAAATAACGGCCGAAAATAGCTTTGCAGCCCTTTTTAACGGGGCTGCCAGTTAACAGGTGAATAAAAGTGCTAAATAATTAAAAACCTAATTAATTGCCTTGTTTTACCTTATTATAAGGTAGTTTAATAATCCGCAAAATAAGTTTAGGTTAAAGTCCCGGCAGCGAACGTTAGGGACTTTTGTTTTTACGGAAATGCTTTCAACAAGTTTCAGCTAATCTAATCAGTAAACAAATTCTGTAAATAAGCCTGCAGAATTTTGAGGTGTTAATTCATTTTATTGCAATAATTATATAAAGTCTATGGTTTTAGTAGAATTTATATATATTTGCATCATCAAATCGTTTCTTTGAATATTTTATTATCAAGAAAGACTGAGGGAAAGGCCCTGTGATGTCTTAGCAACCTGTAAGCCCACTGTTATAAAGGTGCTAATTCCTGTCTGCCCAAATAGGGGTGGAAAAGATAATGTAATAAGCTATTGGCTTGCATAGTTCGGGCTATAAGCACAATTCTTTTTCTCCTTTCTTTTTCTTGCTAAAAAATATTATTGAGTTGATATCACAATTTTAACGTGTGTAGCAATGAATATTAAACATTTACTTATTACCTGCCTGCTTTCTATAACAACGCTGCTTGCCGCTGCGCAAACAACAAATGTTGCTGATCCTAATGTTGACTGCGGTTATATCGTAAAAACAGGCGATGTTGCCCCAACAGATTTTGAACTTGTATTAAACGACGGTACCAAAACATCGTTAAAGCAACTTCGTGGTAAAGTAGTTATCCTGCAGTTTACTGCAAGCTGGTGCAGCGTATGTCGTGAGGAAATGCCACATCTGGAAAAAGAGATCTGGCAGGCTTACAAAGATAAAGGCCTTGTTTTGATAGGTGTTGACCGCGATGAACCGCTTGAAAAAGTACAAGGCTTTCACCAAACCATGAACATCAGCTATCCGCTGGCGCTTGATCCGGGGGCCGATATCTTCGGACGGTTTGCCAACAAAAAGAGCGGTGTCACGCGTAATGTAGTTATCGACCGCGACGGGAAGATAGTTTACCTTACCCGTTTATATGATAAACAGGAATTTGCATCGATGCTAAAATCTGTTGACGCTTTAGTCAACAATAAAACAGCATCTATCAACTAAAAATACGGAGGCAGCCCTGTTTGCTGTCATCAATAATAAAGAATCTATCTGCACTTATTTAATACCCGTTTTTATGAAAACAAACACTACCCCCTTACACGAAAATGCTTTCGTTTCGGTAAGCCAGTTAACCTGCAAGTCCATCTATTCAGGTATGCAAAGCATGCGTTGTTGCTGTTAATTCTTTACAGCATGTATGGTATTTAAATGCGGGCTTGCTGCAGCTTGTCTTAGCTTAATAATTACCATCCCCTAATCAATTCTTTACAGTTACGATAGGCTTATGAGCCGGGCAAATTATGTCCGCTAAGGCGATAGCCACGTCTTTTGTACCGGTAAGGGCATCAAAAATTAATCTCAATTATTAATTATCATGTTAAAAATTTACAAGCTATTACTGGCAATTATATTGCCTTTTATTCTCGTCCAGACGGTTGCAGGACAATCCGTTAAAATTAGCGGAGTGGTAACCGCCAAGTCGGACGGCCTACCGTTGCCGGGCGTTAGCGTATCTGTTAAAGGTAAAACCACGGGTGCACAAACCAATGTCGATGGTAAGTTTATCATCAACGCCAATGTTAATGATGTGATCAGGGTTAGCTACATTGGCTTTACAACCCAGGAAATCGCCGTTACGCAAGGTACAACTACCTTAAACGTAGTCTTGGTTGAAGCACCAAATTCGCTGAACGAGGTTGTTATAACGGCCCTCAATATCTCAAAGGATAAAAAATCGCTGGGTTACGCGGTACAAGGGCTTAAATCGAAAGATATCTCTGAAGCTAAAGAAACCAACTTTGTAAACGCGTTGGCGGGTAAAATTGCCGGTGTGCAGGTTACCAACAGCCAGGGCGATATGGGCTCATCCCGTATCATTATCCGTGGAGAAACGTCTATCTCACGGGAAAATCAACCTTTATTTGTAGTTGACGGAGTTATTGTTGATAACAGCCAATTTTTGGGCACTAATGGTTCAAGGGATTTCTCCAATGCCATTTCAGATCTGAATTCTGAAGACATTGAATCTGTAAGCGTATTAAAAGGCCCGAATGCAGCAGCGCTTTACGGCTCACGTGCCGCCGCTGGCGTTATCCTTATTCGTACTAAAACAGGCAAGGGCGCAAAAGGATTAGGTGTTACCATAAATTCTAATACAAGTTTTTCAAATGTACAGGTGCTGCCCAATTATCAGAATCAATATGGTCAGGGGTCAAACGGCAAATTTAGCTATGTAGATGGTAAAGGTGGTGGCGTTAACGATGGTGTTGACGAAAGCTGGGGCCCCGCATTGGATGGCTCATTGATCCCTCAGTTTTATTCAAATGGCCAGGCCGTACCTTTCGTGGCGCATCCTGATAACGTAAAAGATTTTTTTAAAACCGGTGTAACGCTCAATAATGGCATCGCGATAGCGAGTAGCAGCGATAAAAGCGATTTTAGGTTATCCTATAACAACCTGCACCAAACTGGCATTGTGCCTAATACCTCACAAGGCCGTAACTCTTTTGCTTTAAACTCAAGCTACCGTATCAATAATAAATTAACAGTAAATACTATTATTGATTACAGTAAGGATGACGCTGATAACCTTCCTGGCGCATATGGAAAACGTGCAACCAGCACCATGCTGCAGTTTACCTGGTTTGGTCGTCAGGTTGATATCAACAGGCTTAAAAATTACAAAGATGCTAACGGCAATACCTTTAACTGGAATAATAGTTACTATAGCAACCCTTACTGGCTGGCTTATGAAAATACGGTTGGGCAGCATAAGAATCACCTGATAGGTAGTATCGAATTGAATTATAAGATCATTGATGGTCTATCGGCCAACTTCCGCACGGGGACTGATTATTATAATGATCGTCGTAAAATTAGGGTGGCGTATGGTACCAACGGAACGCCGTTTGGCTCATACGAAGAGGATGCTTATAGTGTAAATGAAAACAACACCGAAGCCAGGTTACAATACACTAAAAAGCTGAATAACGATTTCTCGCTTGATGTATTTGGTGGCGGTAACATATCCGTCAGAACAAATGAACGTAATGACCAACTGGCACCCAAACTTGCAGTTGCAGGTTTATATACCTTGAGCAATTCACGCGATCCGTTGGTTTCCACCAACGAGTATTATAAATTAAAAACCTATAGTTATTTTGGCTCGGCCCAGCTTGGTTTCAGAAATTACGCTTTCATCAATTTTACAACCCGTAATGATTGGTCATCGACTTTACCGGCAGATGCACTGTCATATTTCTATCCTTCAGTTAATGGAAGTTTAGTACTGTCAGAAGCATTGGACATTAAAAGTGACGTACTTACTTATGCAAAAATAAGAGGCGGTTGGTCAAAAGTAGGTAAGCCCGCTGATCCTTATCAGTTGTTCAATGTTTTCACGTCTTCAAACCTTTTTGGCTCAAATCCACAACAAAGTTCAGGGTCTACTTATCAGAATTCTCGCCTTAAGCCAGAAACCACAAGATCAGCAGAGGCTGGTTTTGAATTGGGATTTTTCCACGATAGGGTGCACTTAGACCTAAGTGGCTATAATACTAACAGCGTTAATCAGATTCTTACAGTACAGGTAAGTTCATCAACAGGTTATGGCTATAAAGTAATAAATGGGGGGCGCATCAACAATAAAGGCGTCGAGGTCCAGTTGGGTATCACTCCAATTAAGTCGAATAGCTTTACCTGGGATATAACAACCAACTATTCGTTAAACCGGGGTAAGGTAGCCTCGCTTGATGCTGACGGCCGCCTGCAAAACGTAGTTTTGGGTACAGATCGTACTGTACAGGTTTTAGCGGCCGTTGGCCAGCCTTACGGCGCGCTGTATGGTACCGCATACACACGTAATGCTTCAGGTCAGATTATTATCGACGCTAATGGTACACCTGTATTTAATACCACCAAACGTTATTTAGGTAAATTCACTCCAAATTGGTTGGGAAGCATCAATAACAGCTTCTCCTACAAAGGGATTAACCTGAGCTTTTTGGTTGATGCACGTTTTGGCGGATCCATTTATTCAAACACCAACCGTACAGGTACTTATACCGGCGTGTTGGCTTCTACCTTACCGGGCCGTGGCGCTGCTAACGGAGGCTTAAGTTACTATTACCCGGGCAACAATACTTCGGCTGCTGCTGTGCAGGTTACCGGTGCAGCCCCGGCAGGTGTAACTGTTTATAATGATGGGATGATATTTAAAGGCGTTAAGGCCGATGGTTCGCCAAATACCACTATTATCCCTGCGCAATCATATTACAAAGGCTTTACCAATATTGACGAAGCATTTGTTTACGATGCCTCATACATCAAGCTTCGCGAAGTAAAACTGGGATACTCTTTACCTGCTAAATGGGTGAATAAGATTGGTTTCCAGGGAGCTACATTTTCGGTAGTTGGCCGTAACTTGTGGATCATCCATAAAAACGCACCGAATATTGATCCGGAAACAGCCTTTAATGCAGGAAACGGACAGGGCCTCGAAGATCTTACCCTGCCTACCGTGCGTAACATCGGTTTCAACGTAAACCTTAAATTTTAAAACATCATGAAACTTAAATATATCAGCATATTATCTGCCGCGGTTTTATTATCGGTAACATCGTGCAAAAAGGATCTGTTAAAGATCAATCAAAACCCTAACGGCTCACAAACAGCACAGCCCGACTATTTATTAACTGCAGCCACCAAAGCAACGGCAGATACCTATTGGGGTGTAGCCAATAACATGGATGCCAGTCTGCTTTTTGTGCAGTATTGGTCTAAAATTCAATACACCGACCCCGACAGGTATATTTACGCCAGTAGTGCGTTTGAGGAGCTGTGGAGCACGGGCTATTCAAAAAGCATTGTAAACCTTAACCAGATCATCAAACTTGCCGATGCCCAGGGTAATACCAATTATAAAGGCGTTGCACTGGTACTTCGTTCATGGGCATTTAGCTTATTAACAGAGGCTTATGGGGATATTCCTTACAGGCAGGCCACCAATATTGATCAGTACCTTACCCCGGCTTATGACACCCAAAAGGATGTTTATTTTGCTTTGCTGGATGACCTTAAAGCAGCTCAAACGGCGCTTGATCCATCAGGCAAAGCTATAGCAGGAGATGTGATCTATAGCAACAATATTGCTTCATGGAAAAAGTTTGCCAACTCGTTAAGGCTTCGCATCGCCTTGCGCATTGCCGATAGGGAACCTGCAAAAGCTAAGCAAGTATTAGATGATATTAAGACCGAAGGCGGTTTATACATCAGTTCGAATGTCGAAACCGCGCAGTTGGTTTATTTAGATTCGCCTAACCAAAATCCGATAAGCAACCTGTTTGATACCCGTGACGATTACCGTATCAGCAAAACTATAGTGGATAAGCTGTTTGCACTTAATGATCCCCGCTTATCAATATATGCCGCTAAAACACAGGATGTAACGCCTCAAACCTATGTTGGCTTGCCAAACGGTTTGTTGGTGGGCGATGCCAGCAATTACGGCTTCACCAAAACTTCTAAACCAGGCACTTATTTTCGTGCACCACATGCCCCTGCTGTAATATTAAGCTATGCGGAGAGCTTGTTTGACAGGGCAGAGGCTGCCGCTCGCGGTTTTACTACCGAAGATGCCGCTTCATTATACGGTCAGGCGGTTACTGCTGCGTTGGCACAGTACAGTATTGCTTCGGCTGATATCGCTACTTATATAGCGCAGCCGGCAGTGCAATATGATGCCTCTAATTATAAAAAATCAATAGGCGAGCAAAAGTGGTTAGCGCTGTTTGGCCAGGGATTGGAAGGCTGGACCGAATGGCGCAGGCTTGATTATCCGCAATTACAGCCGGCAGTTGCAGGTACACTTAATGGTAAAATACCGGTAAGGTTTATTTATCCGGGAACAGAGCAATCGCTGAACAAAACTAATTACCAGTCGGCAGTAGCAGCACAGGGAGCCGATGCGCTTACTACCAAGCTTTGGTTTGATGTAAACTAAACAAGTGTCACTTCGTAAAATAAAACGGATTTCTCCAAAAGGAAATCCGTTTTTTATTGAAAATAAAGCTGAAATTTGCGGTATGGCTTTGGCCCTGTTTTTAGGATTAACAAAAAATAACAAGAAATTCCGGAGATCTGCGTGTCTCATCAGGAAGATTACAACAAATTATAGCGAGTGAAGATAGAAGAAACCGTGATTTTGGTTGATCGCGATGATCAGGAAATTGGCACTATGGAAAAAATGGAGGCGCATCTTCAGGGGAAGCTACACCGTGCGTTTTCAGTTTTTATTTTTAATAAAAAAGGAGAGCTCCTGTTACAGCGACGCGCCGAAGGCAAATATCACTCGGGTGGTAAATGGACAAACACCTGCTGCAGCCATCCAAGGCCCGGCGAACCCACATTTGCAGCAGCCCATCGCAGGTTACAGGAGGAGATGGGAATGGCCGCCGAACTTAACTTTGTATTTTCTTTTGTTTACTGTGCAGCTATCCAGGACGATCTGGTTGAAAATGAATACGATCATGTGTTTTTTGGCATCACCGATGCTTTGCCGATCCCTGACCATGGCGAGGTCTCCTCATTTAAATACATAACCATGGCCCGGCTGGCAGTCGACCTGAAAGAAAACCCGGGCGATTATACCAGGTGGCTCGCCATATGTTTCGACGAGGTAATGGATCATTATCAGCAATTACAGATCGCCGATATGCAGTAATAGTTGCTGTAAAATAATGCTGTCCTTACAATTTTTCTATATGATAAGGGTGAGCCATTACTTCTTATTGTAACGGGTATTTTACATTTTTGCAATATTATTGTTTACTTTACAATTAATTAGGTAGCTTTAATCTTCCAATTATTTGTGTAATTCACAGCCTGCAACGTGTTAATGAAAAAGGGATCCTTCTGCTGCATTGTTCTTTGTTTGATCATTTCCTCGGTCTATGCCCAGTCGCCCATCAAAAATAAGATCCTCAATTATTCTTTAAAAAATGGTCTTTCTTTTGGTATTGTAAATAGCATTACACAGGATGATAAGGGTTTTATGTGGTTTGCCACCAATGATGGCCTCAATCGTTTTGACGGTACAACTTTTAAGATTTTTAAATCGCGCCTGGGCGATTCAACTGCGCTGGCCAGTAACTATGTACAAAAGGTTTTGTGCGATGTTCATGGCAGCATCTGGGTATCGTCAAGAAACGGCCTCAGCAAATTTGATAGCCGTACAGAAAAGTTTATCCATTATAAATTCACCTCTAACAGGGCCGTCAAAAACGATATCAGTAATATCATTCAAAGCCATGATGGTAATTTATGGATCACATCTTATGGGCAGGGCTTTTCTTATTTCAATACCAAATCGGCAAAGGTTGTTAATTACACCCAGGCCAATTTATCCCGGTTGTCAAGTAACAGGGTGCTCTGTTTGTACGAAGATTCAAGGGGCCTGGTATGGGTGGGTACACAGGAGGGCAGCATCAATGTTTTTAGTCATAAGGATGGTGTAATAGCCAACCTTGCGGGCATAGGCCCTCCAATAGCCAACCTGCCGGGTACCCGGATCAATGACATTTTTGAAGATCATTTTCACAACATGTGGATAGCAACCGGAGGCGGGCTCGGCTACTACAACAGGCAATCAAATAAATTTACCTTACTACAAACCGGTCAGCAGGGTATTAAAAGTAAACGATACATATCAGTTATTGAGGATAGTGATAAGCAATTGCTTGTAGGCCTGCAGGATGGCGGTTTGTTTAAAGTTAACATTGGCACAAGTCCCAACTACAACATTAATAACTTTTTTCTTCAGCCGGTAACCGGCGATGACGGATATTACCTTACACAGCGCTCTGTTCAAACGCTTTATATAGATAAGGATAAAAATGTTTGGGTAGGTACCTATGGCGATGGCATTTACATGGTGAGCAGCATTAAGGAGAAATTTTCAAAGATTGCTAAAAAGCGATATGGGGCCAGCGGCGAAAGCTTGGTAAGGTTTTATGGCCTGTGCCAGGATAGCGACGGCTTTTTATGGCTGGGCACTGATGGCGAGGGGATTTACAAAACCAGCCGCAACGGCACCCTGATAAAGCAATACAAAGCAGATGGGCAACCCGGCAGTATTACCGATAATGCCATTTTATTCGGCTATACCGATCAGGATGGTAATTTATGGTTTGGTACTTATGCGAAGGGGCTTTTGCAGTATAACAAGAAAACGGATTCGTTTGTCAACTACGTACACAGCCAGGCAAATAACAAAAGCCTGGGGGGTAACGACGTACGGGTTATATACCAGGACAAGTATAAAAATTTATGGATTGGCACCAATGGCGGCGGCTTGTGTCTGTTTAATGCCGTTACAAAAACTTTCACCAACTATACACCTGCCAATAGCGGCCTTACTTCATACGATGTAAGATCAATTGCCGAAGACGATAAAGGTAATTTATGGGTTGGTACTTATGGTGGGGGACTTGATTTTTATAACGCCGGGCAAAAGAAATTCAGCAGGTATTTTAAACCCGCCGATGAAAAAAGCAATTTACCAGGTCAGGTGATATTTTCACTCCATCCCGACAAACAACACAGGTTATGGATAGGAACTGAAGGCGATGGACTAATTTCATACGATCTTCAAAACCGGGTTTTTAAAAAGTTTAATGAAACTAATGGTCTCGCTAACAATACAGTATCGGCCATTAAGGAATCATCCGATGGTTCATTGTGGCTAAGTACCAATAAAGGCTTATCAAACCTTGATGTACGGAATAACAAGATCTTAAATTATGATCAGTCGGACGGGTTACAGGCCGGGCAGTTTAACGCGGGGTCTGTTTTGTTTGATTCTGCTAATGGATTGATGTATTTTGGGGGAACAGAAGGGCTTAACTTTTTTGACCCTGAAAAAGTAAATCAAAGCGACTATAAACCAAAAGTTATTATAACCGGATTACAAATTTTTGGTAAGCAGGTTGAAGTTGGCGGGCTTGACAAGGATCGTACCGTATTGCCCGAAGCCATTAACCAGGCAAGGCAGATCGTATTACAGCCCGATCAGTCGGTATTTTCTATCCAGTATGCCTCGTTAAATTATACCTATCCGGATAAAGGCGGTTTTGCTTATAAACTGGATGGCCTTGATAAAACCTGGAACTATGTTGGCGATCAGCGGCTTGCGACCTACCGCTACCTTGAACCCGGAGAATATACGTTCAGGGTAAAAGCATCTAACCAGGATGGCTTGTGGTTTGATAATTATGCCACCTTACAGGTTAAGATCCTGCCGCCCTGGTATAAAACCTGGTGGGCTTATTTAATTTATATAGCAGCAGCAGGGGTTGTAACTTATTACTATATACTTTACAGAAACCGCCAAACCAGGCTTAAATACGAGGTTAAAGTAGCCCAGCTTTCGGCCGAAAAAGATAAGGAGCTTAACGAGCGTAAACTTTCTTTTTTTACCAATATTTCGCATGAGTTCCGTACACCATTAACGCTCATCATCAACCCGGTAAAGGATATGTTGTTCGGGAAGGGCGAGGTTACTGATGACGCCGGCAATTTGCATATCATTTATCGCAACGCACGGCGTCTTTTGAGTTTGGTTGATCAGCTTTTACTGTTCAGGAAAGCCGAAAGCGACACTGATAAGCTTAAAATAGTAAGGCTTAATATCGTATCGCTTTGTCATGAGGTGTTTTTGTGTTTTAACCATCAGGCGCGCACCAAACACATCCAGTTTGATTTTATTAGTGAAAAAGATGCTATAGAGATTTACGCAGACAGGGAGAAAATGGAAATAGCCCTGTTTAATCTCATCTCGAATGCGTTAAAGTTTACACCGGAGTATGGCATAGTAACTTGTACAATAGCCGATTTTAACGATAAAATTACCATTGAGATAAAGGATAGCGGCTGTGGAATAGCGGAGGGTACCGGCGATCAGTTATTCGGCAAGTTTTACCAGTTGCAAAATTCGGCGCCAATGGCAGGCGGTTTTGGTATTGGGCTATATTTGGTTAAAGCGTTTATTGAAAATCATAAAGGCAGCATCGGTTATAGCAGCCAGCAGGGGCAGGGTACGGTGTTTCATGTATCGTTGTTAAAAGGCAGAGAACATTTTGGGCAGCAGTTTGTGTTTGAAGACGTTGCCGAAACTTCGGTATTCCTGGATGAGCTGATGGAGAATAAGGGTGAATTAGTCGCCGTTGAAGCTGAAAACGCCGTCGCAGCCAAAAGTTCTGAGGCTTTAAGCTCCGATACCAAAACCATGTTGCTGATTGATGATAACCAGCAGATCCGTACTTACCTTAAACAAATTTTTAGCGATGAGTTTGAGATTTTTGAGGCTGATAATGGTACAGATGGGCTTGACCTTGTTTATCACCTGGTACCCGATATTGTGATAAGCGACGTAATGATGCAGGGATTAAGCGGTATTGAAGTATGCAGCCGTATTAAGGAAGATCCTGTGCTGAACCACATCCCCGTGATATTGCTTACCGCCAGTTCCTCACCCGAAATAAAGCTTAAAGGTATTGAGGGAGGGGCGGATGATTATATTAGCAAGCCTTTTGAAAAAGAGATCCTGGTGGCCCGTGTTAACGGGATCCTGAAAAGCAGGAACAACCTGCAGAAGTATTTCTATAATGAAATAACCCTTAACAAATCAAACGATCTGAAGATCTCGCAGGAGTACAAGGAGTTTTTGGAAAAATGCCTCCAGATAGTTGAACAGCACTTAACCGACCCGGATTTCAGCATTAAAACACTGGCTGCCGAAATAGGCATGAGCCACTCTAACTTATACAAGCGGATCAAATCTATTTCCGGGCAATCTGCCAATAGTTTTATCCGTTTTATCCGCTTGCGTAAGGCCGCCGAAATCTTGCTTACAACCGATAGCACTGTGTACGAAACAGCTTATAAGGTGGGCTTAAATGATTTGAAATACTTCAGGGAGCAGTTTAATAAGGTGTTCGGCATTAATCCGTCCGATTACATTAAGAAATATCGTAAGCCATTTCACAACAATTACAACGTGAACCGGGATGTAATTAAGGAGAATTAATCGCGTTTATCGGTTGGCTGATTCACCTGGTTTATACCTCGCCGGACCAACTTCCCTTCGGCTTCAGGTTCACAGCAAAGAGCTAAGAGTGGTTTTTGTGGCCCTTCTTTACAAAGTAACGAGGTGACGATAAGCGCAGCAATGTTTGGGGGCTAAATACTACAACTTATTTTTGTCCCCCTGCCAGTATTGATTTACCCCCTCTTTAAAAAGTGCCCCAAACGCTGTTTTTAAGCATTTTTTATGAAATACCCCCTGTCTTATTCAGAATTTACCCCTCACTCATTTTTGCTTTAAAACGCAATTTAGCCCTACCAATAACCAAGGTTTAAACCAAACTTTTGTGCTGTGTATAAACAATAAGGTCAAAATGGGGCGGTAGTTTATCGATGCCGAATCCACTTTCTTGTTTTTATGCGCCTCGCTTTGTAAGGTTTGAGCCGATTAAAAAACCAATTTTTTAAAACCATATGAAACTAAATTTACATGTAAAGGATTCTCCCCATCGGAAAAGGTCACCCCGCTTTTTCGTTGTTGCGGCCGGCATGGCCGTAGCTTGTTTAGCTACAGTTCAAATGCCGGTAATGGCTTTTGCGGGTACTATTAACGAGCAGCGTTTACCTGATGCCAGGATAACGGGTAAAGTAACCGACGAAAAAGGCGAAACATTACCCGGAGTAAGCGTTTCGTTAAAAGGGACTTCAACCGGCGTGGTAACCGATATTAAAGGTAACTTTAGCCTTAACGTCCCCAATGCTTCATCGGGCACACTGGTGTTTAGCTACATCGGTTACACCTCACAAGAGGTTGCACTGAACGGACAAACCACTATCAACGTGCAATTAACTGCAGATTCAAAGTCATTGAATGAGGTAGTAGTTGTAGGTTACGGTACCCAGAAAAAGGCAACTTTAACAGGCTCCATTTCGCAGGTAAAAGGTGCTGAATTGGTAAAAAGCCCTCAGCCCAACTTATCAAACTCTTTAGCCGGTCGTTTTTCTGGCGTAATTGTAAACAACCGTAGCGGCGAACCTGGTTACGATGGTTCAAGTATTACTATTCGTGGTCAGGCTACTACGGGCAGCAACGATGTACTTATTGTAGTTGATGGTGTGCCAGGTCAGATAGGTGGTTTGGAAAGGCTTGATCCTAATGATATCGAAAGCATGTCGGTATTAAAAGACGCATCTGCGGCTATTTATGGTAACAGGGCGGCAAACGGCGTTATTTTGGTTACTACCAAACGCGGTAAAACGGGCAAGCCAACTATTAATTATAGCTTCAATCAGGGCTTCAGTTCGCCAACCCGTTTGCCAAAAATGGCCGACGCGGCAACCTATGCTCAGATCATGAATGAGATCAATTATTATGCAAGTCCAACGCAGGGTTTAAATCAGTCTTACTCGGCCGAGCAGATCCAAAAGTTTAAGGATGGTTCTGATCCGCTTAATTATCCAAATACCGACTGGGAAAAACAGACACTTAAAGGGACTGCTTTGCAAAACCAACACAGCCTTTCTGTTGCTGGGGGAAGTGAAGATGTAAAGTATTTTGTATCCCTTGGTACTATTTATCAGGATGGTATATACAAGAATGGTGTTACCAAATACCATCAATATAATTTCCGTTCAAATATTGATGCCAACGTAACCAAACGTTTAAAAGTTGGTTTATCGCTATCCGGCCGCCAGGAAGACAGGATTTTTCCGCAGATAGGCGCTGGTGACGTATTCCGTTCGGTATATAGGGCTAAACCTATTGTAGCCGCTTACTATCCAAACGGCTTACCTACCAGGGGTATTGAAGGTAGCAATCCTGCTGTTGCTGTAACAGATATTGGAGGCACTAATAACAATCCTAAACAGGTTTTTAACGGTATTTTACGAGGCAGTTACGCTATTCCGGGTATAGAAGGTTTATCTCTTGATGGTTTCTTTTCTGTAGATAAATCATACACGTTTGATAAAAACTTTAGCAAACCATATGTTTTATACAGCTATGATCCATCACAGAAAATCTATAACCAATCAATAGTTGGTGGAAATAACAATAAGGCTATGTTATTTGAGTCTCAAAATAACGAGTCGCTTATTACCTCAAACATCAAGCTAAATTTTGCAAGGAAGTTTGGTTCGCATGATATTAACGCGTTTGTTGGTTATGAGCAAAGTAAAAATCATCTGGAATATTTTGATGCTACCCGTTATAACTATTTATCAAATCAATTACCTGAGCTATCGCAAGGTGGTGGTGCAGCTACTGACTACCTTAACTCGGGTTATAGCTCAAATTACAACCGTCGTAGCGTAATCAGCCGTTTGGCTTATGCATATGACGAAAAATATCTCTTTGAAGGCCAGTTGAGGGCCGATGGGAGCTCAATATTTCCGTCAGGCAAACAATGGGGCTATTTCCCATCTGCTTCGGTAGGATGGAGAATCTCGAAAGAAAACTGGTTTAAAAACAGCGTTGGTTTTTTTGATGATTTGAAGGTAAGGGCATCATACGGTTCGCTGGGTAACGACAATGTTAAGGGCTTCCAATATTTTGATAACTATGTTTTGGTTAACAATGCTTTTGTAGCTTTTGATTCCCAAGCCAATTCAAATACAATTCAGCCAAATGTAAAGCTTGTAAAGCTTGCTAATCCTAACATCACCTGGGAAGTTTCAAGAAAACTGGATATTGGTATCAACGCCACCTTCCTGCACAATTTTACTGTCGAGGCGATTTATTTCAAACAAAAAAGGACTGATATTTTAACATCGCGCAATGCTTCGTTGCCCGGCTCATCTGGTATCGTAAACCCTTATGACGATGGAAGCACTAATTATACTCCTTTAGTTCCTTCTGAAAATATTGGTAAAGTAAATAGCCAGGGTTTTGAAGCTACTTTAGGTTATAACCACACCGGCGATAAATTTAGCTGGGGGATAAGTGGTAACTTCACTTACGCTAAAAGCAAGATTGTATTTATAGACGAAGCTCCCGGAACTTTAGCTCATCAACGTAAAACCGGCAGGCCATTAAATACTTATCTGCTTTACAACGCTATCGGCATTTTCCGCACCCAGGCAGAGTTGGATAGTTACCCGCATGTGCCAGGAGCGCAGGTTGGCGACCTGAAATATCAAGATTTAAGCGGGCCAGATGGTAAAGTAGATGGTAAGCTTACTGCAGACGATCAAATGCGTTCTAAATATGGTAACATCCCGCAAATTACTTATGGTGTAAATGTAAATGCGGCATATAAAAACTTCGACCTTTCGCTTTTGTTTTCCGGTCAGGCACAGGTTAGTCAATATGTATTGCCCGAAGCCGGCAGCATAGGCAACTTTTACAGCAGCTGGGCCGATAACAGATTTAGCCCTTCAAATCCAAACGGCACTTATCCAAAGGTTGCAGATCGCGCGTCGAACTCGGTAAACGGCTCGTATCAAAATACGTTTTGGCTTAACGATGCTTCGTTCTTCAGGTTAAAGAACGTTCAATTAGGCTATAATTTCAGTGCACCATTCCTTTCGAAAATTAAACTTGGCGGCTTAAGGGTTTATGCAAGTGCGTTTAACCTGTTTACCATTACCAAAGTAAAAGATTATGATCCTGAAGGTAACAGCGGCAGCGGCCAGTTTTATCCGCAGCAGAGAATTATAAACTTAGGTGTTAACGTGAAATTTTAATCAGTAATCAATAATGAAACTACAATATAAAACCCCATTATATGTGATGATATGCGGCGCAATGCTGAGTGTCACAGCATGTAAAAAAGATCTGTTGAATGTGCAGGCAACCGACAGGATCTCTACAACTGCTATCGAATCAGATACGGCAGTATATGAAGCTTTTGTAACCAATCGGTACATCGGCGAAAGGTTACAGGATAAAGAGGGCGATGGCTCAAACCCGGGCTTTGGCCGTGGCTTTGAATATAGCATGTGGAGCTCACTGACCGACGAATCTATCTATAACAATGACGATGCTACCTGGTTAATACAAAGAGGGCAGCTTGCTCCCGAAAATTTAGGAGGTGCCGGTGTTCTTTGGGGGCGTAGCTACAGGAGTATCAGGGAGTGTAACTATGCATTAAGTATTTTGCCAAAAATGCCTTTTAGTGCCGGGCACAAAATGCGTCTTGAGGGCGAGTTGAAGTTTATCAGGGCTTTCCGTTACCAGGACATAATCCGCAATTATGGCCGTGCTGTATTAATGGGTGATAAGGTGGTTAACCTTACCGATAATTTACAGGATCCGGCTTTGTTTAAGCGCGCTTCAATTAAAGAAAGTATTGATTACGTTGTTGCACAGCTTGATGATGCCGCTTCGAAGCTTCCGTTAGACAATGATGGTTCATGGATATTAGGCCGTGCAACCAAAGGCGCTGCATTGGCTTTAAAATCAAGATTAACACTTTATGCCGCAAGTCCGTTGTATGCCGCAGGTACCTGGGCCGATGCGGTTACAGCCGCGCAAGCTGTTATTAGCCTTAATAAGTATGGCATTTATACAGGTGGTTATCGTAACCTGTTTTTAACCAATATAACCAACGAAACCATTTTTGAACGTTTATACACCAAAAATGCCAACCATACTCACCTTGAAATAGCCAATGGGCCAAACGGTTACGGCGGTTGGGCTGGGAATACGCCTCTCCAAAACCTGGTTGATGATTATGAAATGGATAATGGGAAGGTCATTACTGATCCAACTTCGGGCTATGATCCAACACATCCATATGATCACCGCGACCCAAGGTTTGCTGCCACCGTGTTGTACAATGGTGCCCCATACCGCGAGAGATCTATTGAGGCCTTCACTCCGGGCGGAAAAGACAGTAAAGATGGTGCCGATAACTGGAACACTACCAAAACTGGTTACTATCTTAAAAAATACATGAACGATGCTTATCCGCTGCAAAACCCGTGGGGTAACGCGGGTTTCCAGCCATGGATCTATTTCCGCTATGCTGAGATCCTGTTAAACTTTGCTGAAGCAGCTAATGAGGCTTACGGACCGGATGTTGTACCTTCAGGTTCATCGTTATCTGCACGTACCGCTATTAACCTGATCCGTTCACGTCCAAGTGTTGAGATGCCTAATTTGGCCGGAGGGCTTTCACAATCGCAAATGCGCGATGCCATACGTTACGAGCGCCGTGTAGAGCTGGCGTTTGAAGAACACCGTTTTTACGACGTACGCCGTTGGAAAATTGCCGACGTTACGGAAAATAAACCTGCCGGTGGTGTGATCATCACTAAAAATGCAAATGGTACATTTACTTATACGCCAAAAGTGGCCTTAGATGGCCGTAAGTTTTTGCCTCAGCATTACTGGTTACCAATACCAAGGGCCGAAATTCAGGCTTCAGGTGGGCAGCTACAACAAAACCCAGGTTACTAAGAACTAAATATTCCGGGGGAGGAGCTTCTTTCTTCCCCCTTTTTTCTCCCCAATTATAACCTATAGCAAATTATGAAGAACTTAAGTATTGCATTAATAGCGATGTGTTGTTTGGTGGCCGGGTGTAAAAAGGATATCGTATCAGTAAAAAAAACATCAAACCAGGATGAAGTAAAAACAGGAGATAAAACAGTAACTACAGATTCAACACCGGCAAGCGCGCTGAAAGGCGTGAACTGGGCTGCCGATGGCGATAACTTTAGCGACGGGATACTGGTATTAAGCGGCTTAACCTCTGCTGATAGTTATGCCACGGTATCGGCTAAAGCTGATGCCGTATTAACAGGGATCCAAGCCAATACAGGTGCAAACACGGTAAGGCTGCCGGTAAATTATTCAACCGTATCACAAACCTGGTGGAACTCTTACACAGGTGTTATTGATAAAGCATTGAGCAAGGGAATGAATGTGATACTGGGCTACTGGGAAGCCAAATCATCCGAAGATGGTAAGATAGATAATACCACCGAGTTTTGGTCAATGTGGCAAACCATTGTAAACAAATACGGCAGCAATGCCCACGTGTACTTTGAAATATTTAACGAGCCACATGGCTATACTTTAACCGACTGGACAACCATCTGTGCCCAGTGGTTAAGCAATTATCCTTCCATTCCGCAGGGAAGGATCCTGATCAGCGGTACTTCCTATTCGCAGGATATTACCGGTGTTGGAGCCGACAGCCGTTTTTCGGGTTGCCTGCTGTCAATACATGATTACACCTTTTTTAGCAATGGCACACTTACAACCGCTTTGCAATGGGAAAATCGATTGAAAGGCAATATCGGCGCCTATAGCAGCCGCGCGGTGCTTACCGAATTTGGTATCCCGATGACAGGTGGTAAAAATTACACCGGCGCTATTGGCGGCGATCAGGAAATAGCTTACCTGCAGGGCTTGACCAACCAGGCACGTGCCTACGGCATGGGCGCGGTTTACTGGCCGGGCGTACGTACCGGCGATAGCTATGCTATTCAACAACTGAGCGGCACAGGTACAAGCCTTACTGTATCAACCACAAATGCATCGGGGTTAAGCCGTGTCAAATATGCCTGGGGCGTGGGTGCCGGCGGTACCGATACATTTTATACCGGTGCATACTATAGGTTTTTAAATGTTAACAGCGGCCAGGCGCTTGATGTTAATGGCGGCTCAACTGCCAACGGCGCTGGCATCATACAATGGCCTCAAAACGGGGGCAATAACCAGCAATGGGTTATTGCTGCCAACGGCGGTGGCTATTACAAAATAACTAACCGTAACAGCACACAAGCTCTTGATGTTAACATGAGCTCAACAGCCAATGGCGCGGGCATTATACAATGGCCGTGGAACGGTGGCAACAACCAGCAATGGCAGCTTACTGCTACCAGCGATGGTATTTATAAAGTACTTAACCGTAACAGCGGGCTTGCGCTTGATGTTAACGGCGCTTCAACCACAAATGGTGCAGGCATTATTCAGTGGCCTTATGGCGGCGCTACTAACCAGCAATGGCAAATAGTGCAACAATAATATTGCAATAAAACAGCGCTAAACAGTGCTGTTTTATTTGTTGATTTAAACGCGATGATAATAAAAACTACTATAAAAAAAATACTGCTGGCTGTAGCTGTTTTGGGAATTAATATTCCTTTGGTAAGCGGCCAGGGCAAAGAAGTAACTATTGATATCAATTTTTCAAAAACGCACCAAACGATCAGCAATTTTGGTGCATCAGATGCGTGGGCCTGCCAGTTTGTGGGTAACTGGCCTGATGATAAGCGCAATAAAATTGCCGACCTGCTTTTTAGCCGGGATACCTATGCCGATGGTTCGCCTATAGGCATAGGCTTATCATTATGGAGGTTTAACATTGGTGCAGGCAGTACCCAGCAGGGAAACGAAAGTGGCATTAAGGACGAGTGGCGTCGTGCTGAATCGTTTTTAAACAGCGATGGCAGCTATAACTGGCAAAACCAGGCCGGGCAGTTGTGGTTTCTTGAGGCTGCCAAAAAGCGCGGGGTTAAGCAATTTTTAGGGTTTAACAACAGTCCGCCAGTGCAGTTTACTGTTAATGGAAAGGCTTACGCTACCGGTGGCAAAGTTAATATAGCACCCGATAAGTATGATGCTTATGCCGTGTTCCTGGCTAAAGTTGTAAAGGGAGTTGAGCAGGTAAGCAAAGTAAAATTTGATTACATAAGCCCGGTAAACGAACCTCAGTGGGATTGGAGCGATGGCGGTCAGGAGGGTGCCCCATATAATAATGCCGAGGTAGCAGGATTGATACGGGCCATCAATAAAGAATTCGTAAGTAATAAGATTAGCTCAAAGATCTTGGTTGGTGAGGCTGGGAGCATCAACTATTTATTTACTAAAGGTGATAAGCCGGGTAAAGGCAGTCAGATAACCGATTTTTTTAAGCTGGGATCGGCTAATTACGTAGGCGACCTGCCTTCGGTAGCCAAAACTATCGCGGCGCACAGTTATTTCACTACATCGCCAATGACATCGTCAATAAAAGCTCGTAGGGCATTGGCCGATAGTGTATCGGCTGTTAAGGGACTTGACCTCTGGCAGTCGGAGTATTGCATCTTAGGCGATAACGCGGGGGAGATTGATGGTAACAAACGTGATCTGGGTATTGATGCCGCACTATATTTAGCATCGGTGATCCATACCGATCTTACAGCGGCCAACGCGTCGGCCTGGCAATGGTGGACAGCCATTTCGGCCTATGATTATAAGGATGGCCTCATCTACATCGACAAAAATAAAACCGACGGCAATTTTTACGGCAGTAAAATGCTTTGGGCCATGGGTAACTACAGCAGGTTTGTTAAACCCGGGGCTGTGAGGGTTGATGCCGAAGTTTCATCAGTAGCCGAAGGAAAGCCCTTGCTGGTGTCGGCATTTAAAAATGGAAAAAACTTAACCGTGGTTATAGTCAACCAGGGCGCAAATGAGGTAAGCGCGGCATTCCATATGGATAATGCTAAAGTTCAGTTTACATCATCCTATTTAACATCGCAGGTTGATGAGCTTAAAGCCGGTAAAATAACCGGCGATAAGAATGTTGTTCCGGCACGTTCCATTGTCACGTTTACAGGTGTCATCAAATAGCATTTTATCTCTCTATCATCAAATGAAAAATAAAAAACATCTGCTTCTTTTCGTACTTGGCATGCTAATGCTGCCCGGCTTACTTAAGGCCCAGGGCGCCGGCAATCCGGTTTTATTTAATGCGTCATGGTCTTTCCACAAGGGCGAGATCAGTACAGGGATCAGCGGGATCGCTTCCGAAACGCAATGGAGAACTGTCGATCTGCCGCATGACTGGAGTATTGAAGGGCCTTTTAGCGATGAATGGGCAAGTGCTACCGGTTATTTGCCCGGAGGGATTGGCTGGTATAAAAAGAGTTTCGCCGGTAATGCAGCCTGGAAAGCGAAGCAGGTATATATTTATTTTGATGGGGTATATAAAAACAGCGAAGTTTGGATCAATGGGCATTCGCTGGGCAAGCGCCCAAATGGTTTTATCTCGTTTCAGTATGAGCTGACCAAGTATCTAAATTTAACTGGAAAAAATACGATAGCAGTAAGGGTAGATCACAGCGAATTTGCCGATTCGCGCTGGTACACTGGTTCGGGCATTTACCGCAATGTGCACCTTATTGTTAAAGATCCGGTACACATTGCCCCCTGGGATGTAGCATTTACAACGCCTGAAGTTTCGGCAGAGAAAGCTACCGTAAAAGTTAAGGTGAGTGTTACCAACAGCAACAAGGTTGATGCTTCTGTATTAGTGAAAGTAAACCTGCTTGATGGGAAAGGAAAAGTGCCTATTTCCCTCCAAAAACAAATAAAAGCAAGACCGGGAGTACACGAGGTTGAGTTTGAGAAAGAATTATCGTCCCCAAAACTATGGGATACCGAAGAGCCTAATCTTTATAAGCTGAAGATTTCTCTTAACAGCAATGGTAGGGCATTTGATGAGGTAACGCAATCTGTAGGGATCCGCAGTATCCGTTTTGACAAGGATAAAGGTTTCTTTTTAAATGATAAAAGCACCAAACTTAAAGGCGTTTGTATCCATGATGATGCAGGCGCCCTGGGTGTAGCCGTTCCGCAGGAAGTTTGGGTACGCAGGTTGAAATTATTGAAGGATGCAGGAGTAAACTCGCTCAGGTTAAGCCATAACCCCCATGCCGATTATTTATACGATTTGTGCGATAAGATGGGCTTTTTAGTAATGGACGAAGCTTTTGACGAATGGGAGGTAGGAAAAAACAAATGGGTAGCAGGCTGGAATGTTGGTACGCCATCCAAAAACGGATACCACGAATATTTTAAAGAATGGGCAGATCGGGATGTAGCTGATATGGTACTGCGAGCGCGTAACCATCCATCTATCATTATGTGGAGCATTGGTAACGAAATAGATTACCCCAACGACCCATATACCCATGAGGTGTTAAACACCGGCCGCAATCCGCAGATCTATGGTAAGGGCTACCTGCCTGATCATCCCCCGGCAAGCGGGCTAACACCGATAGCCAAACAACTGGTTAAAGCTGTAAAAGCGGTTGATCAAACCCGCCCGGTAACTGCCGCGCTGGCCGGTGTGGTGATGTCGAACGAAGTAGGCTACCCTGATGTATTAGATGTTGTGGGCTATAATTACCAGGAATACCGGTACCCCGAAGATCATAAAAAATATCCCAACCGGATCATTTACGGCAGTGAGAACGGCATGCAAAAACAAGCCTGGAACGCTGTTGACAGTAACGAATATATTTCGGCCCAATACCTTTGGACTGGTATAGATTACCTGGGTGAGGCCGGCAAATGGCCGCAGCGAAGTAACGGAGCAGGGCTTATTGACCTGGCCGGCTTTAAAAAGCCGGAATATTTCTTCAGGCAAAGTCTTTGGTCGGACAAACCCATGGCTTATATAGGTGCACGCCCTATTACCGGAACTGATGACAGGGGGATCTGGAGCCACCGTACTGCCGAGCCTGTTTGGAATTGGCAATCTGGCAGTAAAGTAAAAGTTGATTGCTTTACCAATTGCCAGGAAACAGAATTGTTCCTGAACGGCAAATCCCTTGGCAAACAAATACGGAGCACCGCAAGAGGGCAGGTTCCATCATGGCAGGTTGACTATGAGCCCGGCGAGCTGGTTGTTAAAGGGTACAACAACGGTATTGAAGTATGCACTAACACTATCAAAACAGCCGGCGATGCTTATCAACTTAAAGCGGTGGCTGATAATACCCTATTTAGCCATAACACAAAAGGACTGAGCCAGATCGAGGTTTACATTACCGATAAAAAAGGCAACCCTGTATTAACTGCTACCGATGAGATAACAGTAACAATTAACGGCGCGGTTAAACTATTAGGCCTTGAAAGTGGCAGCAACAGCAGCCATGAAAGCTATCAATCAAACAAACGCAAAGCATTGCATGGGCGCTTATTAGCCTATGTACAAACTACAGGTAAACCTGGCGTGGTACAGGTTCGGTTTAGTGCCGGTAATCTTAAATCATCAACTATAACATTAACCGTAAAATAGTCAACCCCCTTATACAAATACAAACTAAAACCCTGCATTTTTTCAATTTATGAAACTTATAAAACTACTGTTCCTCTTTGTTATCCTGTTTGCATCCACAAAGCTGCAGGCGCAAAATGCCAAGCATACTTTTGCTCTTGGCGATACCACATTTCTGCTTGATGGTAAACCGCTGCAGATCATTTCAGGCGAAATGCACTATACCCGCGTTCCGCGCGAGGCCTGGCGCCAGCGCATGAAAATGGCCAAAGCAATGGGTTTGAACACTATTGGCACTTATGTTTTCTGGAATGTTCACGAGCCACAAAAAGGACATTATGATTTTACAGGCAATCATGATATTGCTGAGTTTGTTAAAATAGCAAAGGAGGAAGGCCTTTGGGTGATACTACGCCCAAGCCCATACGTTTGCGCCGAATGGGAGTTTGGTGGCTATCCTTACTGGCTTGAAAAAGAGGAGGGTTTAGTGGTACGCAGCAAAGAACCCAAATACCTGGAAGCTTATAAAAAATATCTTACCCAGGTAGGTAAGCAATTGTCACCCCTGCTGGTGAACCACGGCGGCAATATTTTAATGGTACAGATAGAGAATGAATACGGCTCATACGGCAGCGATAAAGATTACCTGGCCCTTAACCGCAAAATGTTTATAGATGCCGGTTTTGATGGACAGCTTTACACCTGCGACCCTGAACCAGCTATAAAGGATGGTCATTTACCGGGCTTGCTGCCTGCTATAAACGGTGTTGATGATGTAACAAAAGTTAAAAAATTGATCGGCGAAAATTATAATGGCAAGGGCCCTTATTTTATTGCCGAATGGTACCCGGCCTGGTTCGACTGGTGGGGAACCGCGCATCATACTGTACCGGCGGCTAAATTTATCCCAAAGCTTGATTCTGTATTGGCAGCAGGTATTTCCATTAACATGTATATGTTTCATGGCGGCACAACGCGCGGTTTCATGAATGGTGCAAACTATAATGATCAAAATCCTTATGAACCGCAAATCAGTAGTTATGATTATGATGCCCCGCTTGACGAGGCAGGTAACGCTACAGATAAGTTCATGAAGTTTAGAGAGGTGATTAGTAAACACCTTCCGGCAGGTGTAACCCTGCCCGATGTTCCTGCTGCTAAGCCTGCTATGGGTTTGCCTGCAATTAAATTTACCAAATCAACCAGTTTGTTTAATGTGTTGCCGCTCGCAAAGGCCAACAATACTCCGCTTACCTTTGAAGACCTGAACCAGGCTTACGGTTTTGTATTGTATCGTACAACCATTAACGGCGGCAAATCTGGTCTGCTTAAATTGAAAGACCTGCGCGATTATGGCATGATCTTCGTAAACGGTAAACGTGTAGGAATACTCGACAGGCGCAAATACCAGGACAGCTTGATGATCAGCTTACCAAAAGGAAAGGTGACACTGGATATTTTGGTTGAAAACCTTGGCCGTATCAATTTTGGGCCTTATCTGCTTAAAAACAAAAAGGGTATTACCGAAAAGGTACTTTTTGCCGGTACTGAGCTGAAAAACTGGAAAATGTATTCACTGCCTTTTGATGATATCAATAAAGTGAAAACAAATCCGGCAATTAAAAAGGTTGCAGCTAACAACACACCGCAATTGAAAAAAGCAGTTTTCAAGGTTGATAAATTGGCCGATACCTATCTTGATATGAGTACATGGGGTAAGGGTATTGTTTGGCTCAACGGACACAACTTAGGCCGCTACTGGAATTGCGGTCCTCAGCAAACCTTGTATGTGCCGGTTGAATGGCTCAAAAAAGGTAATAATGAAATTACCGTACTTGAACTGATAAAACCATCAGAAAATACTTTAAATGCTATTGATCACCCTATTTTGGATGTTTTAGGGAAATAGGGTCAGGTTAGTCAATTAAAAAGAGGGCGCTGTTACTTTAAGAAAAAGTAGCAGCTCCCTTTTTTATTACATTATAAGTTTTGAGCTAATCAGCTTTAGCATGCTTTAACAGGTGTACACCAATAAGGTACGGCATTATGAAAGGAATGGCGGGTATAGCAAAAAGATAACCGGCGGTACCGAATGGCTCGGGCCAGTAGGATGGCAATACAACCAGCACCATGCCGATTAAGCCGAAGATGATATAATACCGGCACGAAACCGGGTTAAAAAGCCCGGTGACTTTAAGGGAAACAGCAAAAAATACTGTACCAAGGTACATCAGTAATACTTCGGCTATACTGATCACATAAAACAAGCTTTTTATCGGTCCATGCAAGTCCGGACGTTTTGAAACACTTAATTGTATAAACACCCGGAATGCATCGGTTAGGTAATATCCCCAAAAAGCCATGTTGATGATAAAGAGTGACAATGAAAGATTAATCGCTGCTGAAGCCATTACCGAATATAGATTTTCGCCTGCCGCCTGTAATTTTACTTTCAATAATGCAGAACCCAGCGCGAATAAAATACCGCCGGCAATGAGTATAGTATACCGGATCTGCTGCTCGGCAGCGGAATTAACCCAACCTTGCAAGGTTGCAGGAGGTGGCCCCATCCCCGCGAAAATGGAAAAGAATAGCCAGGGCGCAAATAGTAATAAAGCTGTGATTACCTGCTTCTTTATCTCCTGGTTATTGTTTCGGAGTTGATAACCACCTAAATGCCACGTTGCTGCTACCATTAAACAGGCGTTAACAACCCAGATTGGCAAATAAATTTTATAACTCACATGGCCTATCCCAAATCCTATAGCTACAACTGCTAAAGGTATAAGGCATAAGTAAACCAGGCTCAGTTTTTGTTTAAAAGCAAGCCACTTCATGATAAGTAAAAAGGTATATAAATTAACATCAGAAATAAATTATTTGGTAAAAATGATGGTTGGGCCGGCTAAAACTTTTTATAGTAATCAAGCGGGGGGCCTACACGTTCAAAGCCATGTTGCTTTCTGAATGCATCAAGCTCGGCTTCGGATTTACCTTTCATCAAACCATCGCTCAGTGCCTGGAAACAAGCTTCCATTTTACCGGCCGGCTGAAACGTGGTAATCATTTTGGCAGGCGTATCATCGCCTATTTTCGTAAAAGCATGCGGAACGCCCCTTGGGCCAAATACGCTGTCGCCCGGTTTGGCATGGAATAGCTGGTCGCCTACTTTAATTTGAAATTCGCCTTCCAAAATATACCACCATTCGTCCTGCTCATAATGTACATGCAGGTTAGGCCCGCCTTTTTTTACCCGGGTTGATTCATAAACATACATATCACCATCAGTATCCCTGGTTGAAACTTTGGTATAGAAAGTATCACCATCAAATAAGTGCATTGGATTTTCAGCGCGATCAGCTCCTGCATCGGTTTTATAGCCTTTCTTTTCCCTGGTTTTGAAGAGGTTATTGGCAACTCCATCAAATGGAATGGCTAAAAATGTGGCAGCGCCCATCAAAGCGCGTAAAAATGTATTCCGTTTCATATCGGGTTGTTTTGATTATGAATGTTTTTTCAGAAGGTTTACAAAGAAAGATCAACGGGAGTGTAGATACTTTTGAGTTTGTTACAAATACTTTCTGGTTCGTTACATTTTAAACCTGTGTGTCCGGCAGTAGGTTGTACTTGCTATGCTAGGCAGTTCGCCGGCGTGGAAAAACCCAACAAGGGAGTGAGTGATTGAAATGGCAGTGGCATCGAAAAAAAATAAAGCGGGTACATGGAAAACCAGCCCCGCTTTAACTAAAAACATTTTTAACAGTGATTAAGCTGCTGCGTTTTTCTTTTCAGTAACTTCTTTACGGATATCCGTAGCTAATACTTTTAACTGTTGCATAGCGTTACGCAACCTTGTACCGGCAGCTTTGTTGCCTTTTTCATAAAAGCTCGCCGCATCAGCTTCAGCTGCTGCGATTACTTCTTTCACTTTTTCGAAATTTATCATTTTTTTATTTTTTAAGGCCGCAAATGTAGGGAATATAAGTTTATAGGTAAAATTGGCTTTTTCATACTTAAAGTATTCCGTTGCGGTGTAATTAAAATAGTAAAGCCTTTCGCATAAACGGAAAGGCTTTACTGTTATTATGGATAGCAGGAGGTTATTTAACCGCCCATTCGTGGATCCCGGAAGAATTATCAACCGGTAACTGAATTTCCATCCGTAAGGCTGTAGTAACAACCGGCTCAAAAGTAACTACGTTAAAGCTATCTTTACTTATGGCGTAGGGTGTAGTATTTTTAACAGGAACCCACTGCCCGTCTTTTTTATACAGGATCTTGTACGATACCGGGATACGGCAGCCACCCCATGGGCCGTCATCGTACCAGTAAACTTTCGATTCGTTTACGGTATGTTCGGCATCAAAATCATATTGCACAAACTCATTGGTGTTTTTGGCAGGCCACCAGTGCAGGTATGGGTAGTTGGTATCTTTGGAATTGGCGGGTTCATACTGGTCTTTTATGGCAGCAAACATCCTTACGTTTTTTAACGACGCGCTTACTTTGCTGGTGCTGGCAATGGTAGGTGCCGGTTTTGGCCGCACTGCCGAAGTTTCATAAGGGATCCAAACGGTCATTTCGCTGGGACCGCGATTGGCCCAGGCATAGTAGGGGATAGCCTTCACCATTTGGTCGGTTTGTAAAATGCTGTCGGTTTTTAGTTGGCGTTTGGCGCTTTTTCCTTCTGCACTGATTACATCAACACCGTTAAGCAGGTCGGCATGATAGTTGGCATCGGCAATGGCATTTTTATCAATTAATATGTTTTGTACCAGGCTGTCTTTATTATCAGGGCCTTCAAGGCAATAAACAATGGGGCCACGCTCAAAGGCAAACCTGCCCCTATCATCCTTAACCTGTGGGTTAGCTAATACCTTTTCGGTTTCCATCGGTAATAAAAGCGACACTTTATCGCCTTTTTTCCAGGTGCGTTTGAGCACGGCATAGCCTTTTTCAGTTTCAAATGATTTTGCTTGCCCGTTGATCATCAATGTAAGCGGGAAAGACTTCTTATCCATGAAGGTGTAGAGGTCGCCGGGTACAGGCTGTTGTTTTGCCCAGCCCGGGATGCGTACCCTTAAAGTAAATTCGCCGGCTTTATCGGGGTTAACGGTAATGTCAACCCTGCCTTTCCATGGATAATCTGTTTGTTGTACAATGTTTACATTACCCGAAGTAAGTTTGATGTTACTTGAGTTGCTCATGAACAGGTTAACGTACAGGTCGTTTTTGTTTTTGGCATAGACGTAACCCGGTAATGAAGGTAAAAATCGGGTCATGTTGCTGATACAGCAGGCACAACTGATCCATGCGCTGCGCTGGTGCTGAAACATGGAAGCCAGCGGGTTTGGGTAGAAAAATCTGTTACCACTCAACGAGACGCCCGATAACAGGCCATTATAAAGCGTACGTTCAAGCACATCAATATATTTTGAATCGCCATGCAGCAGGAACATCCTGTTGTTCCAGTAAACGTTGCCAATGGCCGCGCAGGTTTCTGCATAGGCCGACATATTAGGCAATTGATATGCCTCGCCAAAAGCTTCACCTGCCCCGGTTGCACCGATGCCGCCGGTGATGTATAATTTTTTGGTTACTACATCGCTCCAGATATCATCGATGGCTGCAAGATATTGGGTGTTGCCTGTGAGGGCGGCAATATCGGCCATGCCGGTGTACATATAAGCGGCGCGTACAGCGTGGCCTTCGGCCTCGTGCTGGTCAACCACTTTTTTATCAGCCTGGTTGTAGGCATCACCTTTAGGGCCGCGCACATCTAAAAAGAATTTGGCCAGGTCAAGGTATTGTTTGTTGCCGGTAACCCGGTACATTTTTGATAAGCCGATCTCCACAATCTGGTGGCCAGGATATTCCTCAATTTTGCCCGGCCCAAAAGTTTTAACCAGCAGGTCGGCATTTTTTATGGCAATGTTGAGCAGTGTGCGCTTACCGGTTGCCTGGTAATGTGCTACAGCGGCTTCATAAAGGTGGCCTGCGTTATATAGCTCATGACTTAGATCTTCTTCCTTTTCCCATCGTTTGGAACCTATCCACTCATGAGGCTTTTTAGCGTTAACAGTCCTGAAAGTGTATAGATAGCCATCCGGCTCCTGGGCCGCGCCAATAATGGAGATGAGGCTATCAATGGATTTATCAAGCTGCGGGTTCCTTTTATTCTGCATGGAATAAGATGCACCTTCAATGGCCTTATATACGTCTGTATCATCAAACGGAAACTCACTTAGTTTATCGCCATCCAGTTTTTTTGCCGCACGTAAAAAGTTATCCATACGCCCGTTTGCCTTACATTGCGCCAGTACATACGGAATGGTAACTGTGGCATTTACTTCCATTTTTGGCTGCCAGAAGTTGTCGTTCACGTGTACGCTGGTAAAGGCAACAGGTTGAATAGGGTAATCTTTTTGTTGTGCCAATACCGGACTTGTAAGTGCAGCCCATGAAAGGGCAAGCACACCGACAGCTTTTTGTTTATTGATCATGATATTCAAGTTCTTTTACTTTTAAAATTAGTTTTTAACCATACGGCTGCCGTAAACCGGGCCTGCGCTGTTTTCTTTTTGCGGCAGCAGTTTTACGGTTACTTTTTGTTTGCCTTTTGTTAGCTCAATAGGTAAGGTGTAGCTGATATCATAAAAGCGGCTTTCTTTGTACTGGTTCAAATCTTCAGAAGCCAATTTAACGCCATCAATCAGGATGTCAAATTTTCTGCCGCGGTTATCCATACCCCAATAGCTGTTAATCAGCGTGTTTTGTGCATTGGCATCAACCTTCATTTCGTATTGCAGGTATCCTCCGTTCTCTGTCGACCGCCATTTCTTTTGGTGATCTTCGCCTGTAGTGGCGTTTTCACTGCTGAAATTATGATCGCGCTCGGGCTGCATTTCGCCTACACGCAAAATATCCATGGTGCGGGCTTCCAGTTCCTGTTGTTTTTTCCTTTGTTCATCATACGCTTTTTGCTGCACAACCCAGGCCTGTGGTGTAAATACGTCCCAGTAAACAGAATAGTATTGATTTTGGGTTTGATTAAAAGGGATCAAAGTAACTTCTTCGGGTTTTGAGATATTCACCGTGCGGAAACTTAGCTGTTTTTTATCAACCATTTGCAGCCATTGGTTAGGGTCAGTTTCGCTGGTCACAAAAACCGGAACACCTTTCAACGGATCGGGCTCTGTATTGCCTAAAACACCAGCCAATAATACCGGGCCGTAAAATACCGCGCGCCTGTTGGCATTGTCGGGCATGGCTTCGGTATAAAGTTTTTCGGGTGTTGTAAATTCAATTTTATCGTTGTTGCTCCATTTGCGGTTTAGCACAATATATCCCTGATCATCAGTGGCAGCATTTTGAGTTTTCCCGTTAATGCTGATGGTTGGGTTGGCAGTCCATTTTGGTTTACGGATGCGGATAGCCATGGTAAGCGGCTTTTTGGTGTTCACCGTAAATGTGATATGATCATCATTAGGGAAACTGCTTTGCTGCTTCACCGACAAACCTTTTGATGCCCAGTTAAGTACTGAGGGGATGAACAGGTTTACATATAAGCTGCCGTCGGTACCTTTAAAATAAATACTTTCGTTGTATTTAACATGGTTTTCCATGCCTGAACCAACGCAGCAGGTAAAATCATCAAATGGCGTACTATAATGCTTGGTGCCGCCCATACGCAACGGTACAAAGTAGCACATCATCCCATCAGTGTGGTTTTGCGATGCAAGGATATGGTTATACAGCGCTTTCTCGTAGTAATCCATCAGCATGGCCGAAGGCTCAACCGCAAACAAATGCCGGGTTAATTTCAGCATATTGTAGGTATTGCAGGTTTCGGTAGTGTTTTCTGTTAGCTTATCGTTCAGTTTGTCTGCATCGCTCAGATATTCATAATTGCTGTTGCCTCCTGTAGCGTAGGAGTGATGGTTAACAATGGTTTCCCAAAAGAAATCGGCAATAGCTTTGTCCTTTTTATCGCCGGTAAGCTCGTACCTGCGTGCACTGGCAATGATTTTGGGGATTTGGGTGTTTGAATGCTTGCCCGGCAATATATCCTGCTTTTGAGATAGGGGATCGAGGATCTTTTTATCATAGAATTTATATGATAGCTCCAGGTATTTTTTATCTCCATTAATAGCATAAAGGTTAGTTAATGTTTCTGCCATACCTCCATATTCACACAGCAGCATTTTTTGCAGTTTCTCGTCATCAAGGTTTTTGATGGTTTCGCCTGTCCAGTTAGCCATACCTTTGCATACTTTTAAGGCTTCGGCATTGTTGCAATATAAATAGGCATCAAGTAAACCGGCCATAATTTTATGCACAGTATACCATGGCGACCAGCCACCGTTCAAATCGAAGCCACGGGAGCGGATCTCGCCTTTGGCAACCTCGGCCCAGATGGTGTCTTCTTTGGGGATTGCACCCACGTAACCTGTTTTACGGGCTACCTGGCATTCGTCAAGTTCTTTAACTATATAGTTTACGCGTTTCAAAAATTCAGGATCCCGGGTTGATGCGTAGTGCATGGAAATGGCCGACAGGTAATGTCCTAATGTATGCCCTGCTAAACCTGACGATTCCCAGCCTTCGTACATTTTACCTTTAGGTGTAAGCCCGGAATGCGAGCGGAAAGCCGAAAGTAACCTGTCGGGCTCTATAGATAGCAGATATTTAACATCAGCATCCATTGCCGTTTTAAAAGGGCTCTCCAATAATTGAACGTCCTTTAAATTAAAAGAATAGGCTTTAACCGGAACTACCGGTTTTATCTTTACCCGGGTATCGTTCAATTCGGGTACGTAGGATTGTGCCTGGATAGTTTGTGCCCCTGCTAAGCAGGCTACGAGGCATAAGTTCAATTTAAACCACTTTTTTATTAGCATGATATGTTTGTGTAACGGTAAGAATAACTTTCAACTAAATTAGTGTGCTTTGCACAATTATTTTGAATAATATTTTGCAGTTGATAGCAGGATTTTATCCGTTTTTTTAACGTGCAGGTTATTTACAGTAAGTTTATTAATGATATTGCGAATTAACTATCAATATATTAACGTTTTAACGGGTTTTTGCATAAATATAATATCAAATTAATGCTATTGTAACAGTAATGTTAAGATACGGGCAGTATTGGCAAATTTCATAAAAAAACAAGGGGCGGCACGCAGATAGTTTTACGTGTCTGAAATACAGCATGTAATACATAGTTTTTAACCCCAAAATTTAATTTATGAAGTTTAAACAATTACTAAAGAGGTTCATTTTGCCTTTACTGAGTGTGTTTGTGTTTTGTTACAGCACCTACGCGCAAACAGTATCATTAAAAGGAAAGGTAACCGACGAGAAGGGCGAGCCCATAGTTGGCGCTTCCGTTAAAATAAAAAATACAAGCGCAGGTTCTGTTACCAATGGCAGCGGTGTGTTTAGCCTCAACTATACCGGGCAGGGTACACTTATGGTAACCGCTATTGGTTTTACATCGCAAGAAGTTAAGTTAACCGGTCAGGTGCAAATTAACGTGGCGCTGGCCGAGGATAACAAAGTGCTGAACGAGGTTGTTGTTACCGCTTTAGGTATAAAACGCGACAAAAGGATCTTAACTTACAGCTCACAGGAGGTAAAAGCCGAATCGATTGCGCAATCAAAAGAGCCCAACCTGGTAAATGCTCTTGCGGGTAAGGTATCAGGTGTGCAGGTAACAAGCTCATCAGGTACGCCTGGCAGCTCGGCGAGGATCGTGATCAGGGGGGCAACGTCATTTTATGGTGAAAATGGGCCCCTAATGGTTATTGACGGGGTTCCTGTTGATAACGCTGAAACAGGTAACCTCAATTCCGGGCCGGGCACGAACAGGATAGCTGATATTGATCCATCTATTATTACCAGTATGAACGTATTGAAAGGTGCGGCAGCTACAGCCTTATATGGTTCAAAGGGTGCCAATGGTGTGGTTATCATTACCACAAAAACCGGCGCCTTAAATCAAAAGCCACTTATAACTTTTTCTTCTGATTTTTCTTTCGAAAACCCATTATTGCCACAAATTCAAAATAAGTATTCGCAAGGTACAAACGGCATTTACTATGATGGTGTAAATCAAAAAACAAGTACATCATGGGGGGCGCGTATGGATACCCTGAAAATTAACGGGCAACCCGCAAAAGTTTACAATCAGTCTGACCTGTTTTTTAAAACCGGCCACACTTATAATAATACCGTTAACATCGGCGGTGGCGGTAACAATTCTACCTACCTGGTTTCATACTCTAATTTTAACCAGCAGGGTACAGTGCCAACAACTAAATTTTTGCGCAATACTTTCTTCGCTAAATACAGTGCGCAAGTGCTCAAAAACCTGACTACTACATTTCAGCTAAATTACTCCAATTCACAAAATGACAGGTTGCCGGAAGGTTATGCGCTCGAAAGTCCTGTTTGGACAATTTTTACAGCACCGGTATCATACAATCTGCAGCCTTATTTAAATGCCGATGGCACCCAGAGGCTGTATCGTTTCTCGCGTAATAATCCATATTGGGTTTTAGATAACATCAAAAATCACTCTGGTGTTAACAGGTTTTTACCAACCTTTACTGCCGATTATAAACCCTTTTCATGGCTAACCATCACCGAAAGGTTTGGTGCCGATGTTTATGCTGAAATGGACAGGTACCATGAATCAACCCAATCGGTGTCAAATCCCAATGGCCGACTGGTTGATCAGAACCTTACTTACCGCCAGTACAATAATGATTTATTGATTAGTGCCAATAAGCAATTTGGTGATTTTAATGTAGATGTTGTATTGGGTAATAACCTGATCTCCACCTATAATGAAAATACTTACGCCAATGGTGTTGGTTTGACTGTACCTGGTTTGTATAATATGTCTTCCGCATCAACAGTTAATTATAGTGAAGGCTCATCATTGCAGCGAAAAGTTGGTTTCTACCTGCAATCAAATATCGAATATAAACGCTTCCTGCTATTGTCATTAACCGGGCGGTACGATGGTAACTCTGTACTTTCAATAGACCACAGCTTTTATCCATATGGTTCTGCTGCCGGTAGCTTCATATTCTCGGAGTTTTTTAGCCCCGAATTTTCAAAGGTCATGAATCTGGGCAAGGTAAGGGTTTCATATGGTACCGTTGGTAACGATGGCAGCATTGGTGCCTATAGCTTGTTAACCCCATATAACAAAGCAACTATCCGGAACCTCGCTTTCCCTTATAACCAGCAGGCTGGTTTCTTAATCAGCGATGTACTGGGCAATCCTAATCTTAAAAACGAGCGTATCAACGAGTTTGAAGCAGGGTTTGAGGCGGGTTTCTTTAATAACAGGATCAGTCTTGAGGCTTCATTCTACAATAAAAAAACAAATGGTGGTATCATACCTACTGTGGCGCTTCCGCCCTCAACGGGGTATTCTGCAACAAGTGTAAACTCTGCAGTAATGCGTAACAAGGGTATCGAAGTATTGTTAAATGTAAACCCAATAAAAAGCCGTGACTTTAACTGGGACTTTACTTTAAATTTTACACGTAACAGGAATAAGGTATTATCTATTTATAAAGACCTGTCATTGATTAACATTGGCTTTACCAATGTCGTTATTGGGCAGCCTTACGGCGTGATATATGGTACCCGTTATGCTCGTAACGCCGCTGGTAAGTTATTGATTGATGATTCGGGGCTTCCATATGCCGATGATAACCAGGGTATAGTGGGTAACATTAACCCTAACTGGCTTGGCGGTATCAACAACAACTTCAGGTACAAACAATTTAACTTCAGTTTCTTCTTTGATATCAAACGCGGCGGCGACATCCAAAACAATGTTGACGGCTACGGCTATTTCTATGGTACGCCAAAAGTTACCGAAAACCGCGGTTTAAGAGTGGTTGATGGTGTAAATGCAACTACCGGACAACCAAACACAGTAGCAGTTAACGGTCAGGCGTATTATCAGCGCGCAAACGGAGTGCTGGAGTCTGTTATTCAGGACGGCAGCTATGTTAAACTGCGTAATGTGAGTTTAGGTTACACTTTAAAACCATCATGGTTAAGTAAAAGCCCTTTCAAATCGGCAACATTTAGTGTAACGGGCCGCAACCTTTGGATCCATGCACCGCACTTTACCGGCGGCGACCCGGAAGTTAGCTCATTTGGTTCATCAAATGGTTCACAGGGGATCTATTCATTCTCAACCCCAACCTCAAAATCAGTTGATTTTAGCTTGAAAGTTACCCTATAATTTAAATCATTAATAAGAAATTGTCATGAAAAATAAATATATCACGTTAATAACATGCGCGTTGGTAAGCTTTACGGGCTGTAAAAAATACATTGATGTAAACCACGATCCCAACAGGCCTATAGATGTTAAAGAGTCCCTAATTCTTGCGCCGGTTGAAGCTGCTATATCACAAAATATTACCGCTGCGGGTGGTGGTAACCTTGCTGTAGTACTGCAACAATACCTGCAGGTAATTGCCCTGAACCAGGTGCCGCCAAATTTTGGCACTTATCTCATGTATCATCAGGATATGGACGGTGACTGGTATAATTTTTACACGCAAGTGATGAATAACCTTGTACTGTTAAACAAAAAAGCGGAAGCCGATGGTAATGCGAATTACGCCGCTATATCAAAGATCTTGCTGGCTTATACACTTGGCTCGGCTACTGATGTTTGGGGCGATGTTCCCTTTTCAAAAGGTTTTCAGGGTATCGCCAACGTTACACCAACTTATGACAGCCAGGAATCTGTTTATGCGCAGATCCAAACCCTGCTCGATAATGCTATTGCCGATATCACCAAAAGCAGCGCTACCGTGCCAACTGGCGATGATTTTTACTACGCCGGTGATATGAGCAAATGGAAAAAGGCGGCTTATACATTAAAGGCGCGTTATTATATGCACCTCACTAAAGCACCCGGCCATACGGCAGCAGCGCAGGCACAGTTGGCACTCACTACCCTTCAAAATGGCATGGCAAGTAACGATGATGATATGAAAATGCCTTTCGCTGGCGGGGCCGGAGCCGAAAACCCATGGCAGCAAAACTTTTTACCGGGCTCAACGCTGGTATTGGCCTCAACATTTGTTGATGGTTTTGCAAGCAGAAAAGATCCCAGGGTATCAAAAATGGTAGCGCCTGCAATTGAAACAGGGTTATATACCGGAAGAGTGATCGGCTCGGACGATATTGGCAGTTTGGAGGCCTACTCATTAGGTGGCTCTTTTTATGCAAGTACAAGTTCAAATAACTATATTGTTACTTATTCGGAGGCATTATTTTTAAAAGCTGAAGCTACGTTTATAATATCCGGTGCTGCTGCTGCACAGCCGGTTTACACGCTGGCTGTTAAATCGCATATGTCAAAATTGGGTATCGCTGATGCCGTTGCGGATAATTATTTAAATTCAAGGGGAGCGCTTACCAGTGCCAACGCCATGAAGCTTATCATTGAGGAAAAGGTTGTTGCTAACTTCCTGTCGATGGAGAACTATACTGATTGGAGGCGTACAGGCTTCCCGGCGTTAACCAAGGTGAAAAACGCCTTGTCGGATATTCCACGCAGGGTGTTGTATCCTCAGTCAGAAATGACTTCAAACCCGCAGCCGCAGCAAAACGCCAAGCTTACCGACAGGGTTTGGTGGGATGCGCAATAGGCGTTATTTAGCAGGCAATACGCGCGATTTTGACATTATTGGTTAAAATACGGTTATTGTCTGCTAAATTGTTAAATAAACTTATTTAATACTATTTTTAGTTTTGTGAAAAATAATATACAATGATAACTTTTGATTGGAAAGGTGTACTCCCTGCAGTAACTACAAAATTTACAGATAATGACGAACTTGATTTTGATGCTTTTGATATAAACCTGAACGCCCAGCTTGAGGCCGGCGTTGACGGATTTATATTAGGCGGCTCATTAGGCGAAGCAAGCGTTTTAAGCGATGACGAAAAATTCGCGCTGCTTACACATACTGTTGAGTTTGTAAAAGGAAAAGTACCTGTTATACTGAACATTGCCGAGCAAACTACCAAAGCGGCTGTTGCTTACGCCCAAAAAGCATTTGATAAAGGTGCTGATGGCCTGATGCTGTTGCCGCCGATGCGTTATAATAGTGAAGCCCGCGAAACGGTCGCTTACCTTACTACTATTGCAAAAAGTACCGAATTGCCAATCATGATCTATAACAATCCTGTTGATTACAAAGTTGAGGTTACTTTAGATATGTTTGAAGAGCTTGCTGCTTACGAAAATATCCAGGCGGTAAAAGAATCAACCCGTGATATATCAAACGTTACCCGCATGATCAACCGTTTTGGCGAAAGGTTCAAGATTTTTACCGGCGTTGATCCTCTGGCTATGGAAAGCCTTGTGATGGGTGCTGATGGTTGGGTTGCCGGTTTGGTTGATGCCTTCCCTAAAGAAACTGTTGCTATTTACCGTTTGGTTAAAGCAAAACGTTACGACGAGGCTTTGGCTATTTACCGTTGGTTTTTACCGGTACTTGAGCTGGATATCCACCCTAAGTTGGTGCAATATATTAAACTGGCCGAGGTTGCAACCGGTATTGGTACCGAAAATGTACGCGCACCACGTTTACCATTAATTGGTGCAGAGCGCGAAAAAGTTCAGAAAATTATCAACGATGCACTTGCCGCAAGGCCTGAGTTGCCTGTAGGTAGCTGGGGGAAATTAACCGAAGTAGCGTTATAATAACATATGGCAAGTAAAACTTTCTTTTGTGTTGACGCCCATACCTGCGGCAATCCGGTAAGGCTGGTTGCAGGCGGTGGCCCTGAGCTTAAAGGCGATAACATGAGCCAGAAACGTCAGCACTTTTTAAAAGAGTATGATTGGATCAGGACGGGCCTGATGTTTGAACCCCGCGGTCATGATATGATGTCGGGCAGTATCCTGTATCCGCCTCATGATCCGGAAAACGATGTTGCTGTTTTGTTTATTGAAACCAGCGGTTGTTTACCAATGTGCGGGCACGGAACTATCGGCACAATCACCATAGCTATTGAGGAAGGGCTGATCCAGCCTAAAACTCAGGGTATTGTGCGCATGGAAGCTCCTGCCGGTCTTGTATTGATTGAGTATAAACAGGAGGGCAAAAAAGTAACCTCTGTAAAGTTAAGGAATGTTGCAGCCTACTTGGCTGCAACTGATTTAGAGGTTGAATGCCCTGACTTAGGTACACTTACTATCGACGTTTCGTATGGTGGTAACTATTACGCCATTGTTGATCCTCAGCCTAATTTTAAAGGTATCGAGCATTATACAGCCGGTCAGCTGATTGCCTGGAGCCAGGTGTTGCGCAAACGTATTAACGAAAAGTACCAATTTGTACATCCGCAGGATCCTACTATCAATACCTGTACGCACATCCTTTGGGCAGGTGCTACCTTATCTGAAGATGCAACTGCACGTAACGCGGTATTTTATGGTGATAAAGCTATCGACAGGTCGCCTTGCGGAACCGGTACTTCGGCCCGCATGGCGCAGTGGTTTGCTAAAGGTAAATTGAAGGTCGGTGAGTCTTTTGTTCACGAAAGTATCATCGGCAGTAAATTTATTGGCAAGGTTGAAGATGTAGTTAAGATCAATGATATTGATGCTATTATACCAAGTGTAGAAGGCTGGGCTAAAGTATATGGCTACAATACCATCAAGATAGATGATGATGATCCCTATGCTCACGGTTTTCAGGTGATATAACTGGAGTAGTAAACAAAAGGCTTTCAAAATCCCCTCTTGAGAGGGGGAGCGGAGGAAAGCGTGTTGGCAGGGGTGTGTTTATGCGATTGATTTATCGAAGCAGAAACACACTCCTCCACCCCTCTCGAGAGGGGAATCGCACAATCCTCCCTTTTATTGCTTAAGTTTATAGCCCTGATTTTTTAATTAAATAATTTTCTAAATAAAGCTTTCGGCTTTTCGCCTTAAGCTTTCAGCTTAAAATAAAAATGGCAAAGGTGCTGATAATAGGAGGTGGGATAGTAGGGCTTAGTTCGGCTTATTATTTACAAAAGGCCGGACACGAGGTTACTGTGCTGGATAAGGGCGATATGACCGACAGTTGCTCATATGGTAACGCTGGTATGATAGTGCCAAGCCATTTTATCCCGCTGGCAACGCCGGGCATGGTTTCGCAGGGGATTAAGTGGATGTTTAACAGCAAAAGCCCGTTCTACGTAAAGCCATCCTTAAACCCCGAACTTATTTCATGGGGATTGAAATTCTTAAAGAAAGCCAATGCAGCACACGTTGAAAAATCGGCTGTTCCTTTAACGGAACTTTCTCTGCTTAGCAAAAAGCTTTATGAGGACCTGAGCAAAGAGCCCGGTTTTGATTTTGACCTGGTTGAAAAAGGCATCCTGATGTTTTATAAAACCGAAAAGGCTGGTGAAGAAGAAGCGCATATGGCCGAAAAGGGCAGGGAATTAGGCTTGGATATGGCTGTACTTAGCGTTGAAGACTGTAAGAAGTTGCAACCAAAGCTCGAGCTTGATGTATTAGGTGCGGTGCATTACCGTTGCGATGCACACCTTTCGCCAAATAAACTGATGGCCGCTTTAATCAAACATTTAAAAGCTGTCGGTGTAAAATTGCTTACCAATAAAGAGGTTACCAAAATTGAAACCAAAGGCGGTAAGGTAAGCAGTGTATTATCAGGTAATGAGGAGTTCACTGCCGATGAATACATTATTGCAGGCGGCTCGTGGTCGCCGGCCATTGGCCGGTTGTTGGGTTTAAAGATATTACTGATGCCGGGCAAAGGTTATTCTTTCAATGTAAAGGATAGCAGCGAAACCATGCATATCCCTGCGTTGTTGGCCGAAGCAAGGGTTGCCATTACGCCAATGAACGGTGGTTTACGCTATGGTGGTACAATGGAGCTTGACAAGATCAACGACCGCATCAACATGAACCGTGTAAAAGGTATTGTAGAATCAGTGCCAAAATACTTCCCGGGTTTAAAACCTGCTGTCCCTGAACAAAAGGATATCTGGTTCGGTTTCCGGCCTTCATCTGCAGATGGATTACCATACATCGGCAGGAGCAAACAATATAACAACCTTACTGTGGCTACCGGGCATGGTATGATGGGCTTGAGCCTTGGCGCGGCAACGGGTTTACTGGCAAACGAAATCATATCTGGCAAACCAACCTCTATTGATATTAAAGAATTTGCCCCTGAAAGATCTTAATTTAAACAATTGATAACTCTTCTGGCATGCCGGAAAACGGAACCGTTCATTTACCCCTGATGAACGGTTTTTTGCGTTAATAAGAGTCTGTTTTATTACTTGTATCATAAAAAACAGATTAAAAAACGGGTTTTCTGCGTAAAATGCATGGTTAGTGTAAAATGTATAATAGTTGTATTCTGTACAATTAAAAATATTTTATTCGGTCAAATGGTGGCTGTTGTGGCTATAATTTCGATTTTAATTGTTTATATAACATTTAATTTACTTTCTATTTGTTGGATAAAAATGGGTTTTTCGGTCAATTTTGGCACCTGTATCAACCATAAATTATCAAATATTGCCCGTATTTTATCCTTTTAAGTTCATTTGTTAGTAAATTAAGTTAAGTAATTGTAAATTCAACAAGTGATAATCAAGTAGCAGATGAAAGTTTTACAATTTACTATCCCGGTTCCGCACGATAAAAGTGTGATAGCAGAAAAGGTTAGCTTGCCTTACCATTACCCCTACCTGCACCGTCATAAAGAAATTCAGCTCACCTGGATCCAGCAGGGTGAGGGGACTTTGATTGCAGGAAATAACATGCATGATTACTCTGCAGGCGATTTGTTTTTAATTGGTGCAAACCTGCCGCATGTGTTTAAAAGTAACCCCGAATACTTTGCGCCCAATGCCAACAAGCAAATAGAAGCGCTTACCATATTCTTTAACCCTGAAGGTGCGCTGGCACCGCTGTTTAATTTACCCGAGTTAAAGCCAAGCCTCATATTTATGCAGCAGCACCAGCAGGGCTTCAAATTGCCTCATTCTGTTGTTGACAAAGTATCGCAGATCATGATCGCCCTGCAAAAGGCATCCGGCCCTGATCAGCTGATCCAGTTTTTTCACCTGCTTAAGGGACTTACCAATATCAAAACCAAGCTCGATCCTTTATCAACCTATGGTAACTTGCCTGGCATAACCGAAAATGAAGGGATCAGGATTGGTAATATCTATAACTACATTATGCAGCACTATAGTGAGCCCATTACACTTGAGGATGTTGCTAAGGTGGCCTACATGACGCCGGAGTCGTTTTGCAGATATTTCAAAAAGCATACTGGTCATACTTTTATTTCATTCCTGAACGAGATCAGGATCAACGAGGCCTGCAAAAAATTGATCGCCCATAAATTTGAAAGTATCAACACGGTGGCCTATAAATGCGGCTTCAAAAGTATCACCAACTTTAACCGGGTGTTTAAATGTGTCATAGGCAACTCGCCGCGAGGCTATCTCGACTCATACAACAACAATCTTATCAGCCTTAACAGGGCTGCAAGCTAATTGCTACTTAATTTTCTTTACCTCAAACCAAATATATCGTGCTTATTAATACTAAAACAACCATAAAAGGTTTAGCCCTTTATGCCCTTACTTTTGGTGTCCTGACTGCAAATGCACAAACTGCTCCCGCCGGCAATTTGTATGAGCAAAGCAGCGAAGTAGCCGGTACCATAATCAGGTACGGGCAGGACATGAATGCCATCCACGATTTTTATTCGCCCTATAATGTTAATGACCGTGCTGAAGAACAGTACAAACAAGATGTCATTAATTCCCCCGAGCAGCGCAAAAGGCTTATTGAAGTTGATAATGACTACCTAAAACAACTGGAGCAAACCGACTTTAATGCCCTGAGTATTTACGGCAAGGTTGATTATATCCTGCTGAAAAAGCGCATCAACTTTGATCTGAAAGACCTGAAGAAAGAAGAAGACCTGTACAGCCAGGCAGCTAAATACATTTCATTTGCCGATGAAATCTATGCGCTTGAGCAAAAACGCCGCCGCGGAACATTTGTTGATGGCGAAAAGGTTGCAGGGGATCTGAATAAGATCTTGAAAGAACTCAAAGCGGATACCACGGCGTATCGTAAACTTCCATTTGTGGATATGCCGGTGGCTAAAGTAACCAAAGCTGCATTACTGGGTTTGAAAGGCCGTTTAAAGGACTTTTTTGGTTTCTATAATAAATACGATCCTTCGTTTACCTGGTGGGTACCTGAACCTCATAAAGCCGTTGACAATGCGTTGGAAAGGTACAGCGAGCTGGCCATAAGCAAAGGAAAGCTGAACACCAGTCAAAAAAGCGATAGCAGCGGAATCAAAGGCGTGCAAATCGGCAGGGAAGAGTTGATTAGCCAATTACAGGCCGAGATGATCCCTTACACGCCCGAAGAGCTTATCAAGCTTGCCAATAAGGAGTTTGCCTGGTGCGATAAGGAAATGCTGAAAGCATCGCAGGAAATGGGTTTTGGCAGCGATTGGAAAAAGGCCCTCGAAAAAGTAAAAAACAGTTATGTGCCGGTAGGCCATCAGCCCGAACTAATTGTTAAACTATATAATGATGCACTAAGCTTCATAAAAGAGCGCGATTTGATCACGATACCGCCATTGGCCGAGGAGACCTGGGGCATGGTGATGATGTCGCCGCAAAGGCAGTTGGTTAACCCGTTTTTTACCGGTGGCAAGGAGATCAGCATCTCGTACCCAACCAATACCATGCAGTATGAAGACAGGCTGATGAGCATGCGCGGTAACAATCCTTACTTTTCAAGAGGTACGGTGCAGCATGAATTGATTCCCGGTCATAACCTGCAATATTTTATGAACAGCCGTTACAAAGCTTATCGTCAAGACTTCGGTACCCCATTCGCGGTTGAAGGCTGGGCTTTATACTGGGAACTATTATTATATGATAAAGGCTTTGCTAAAAGCCCGGAAGAACGTGTAGGTATGCTGTTTTGGCGTATGCACCGTTGTGCGAGGATCATATTTTCACTTAACTATCATTTAGGTAACTGGACACCTCAGCAATGCATCGACTTTTTGGTTGACCGTGTTGGTCATGAACGCGCTAATGCCGAGGGCGAAGTTAGGCGCTCGTTTGAAGGCGGCTATAGTCCGCTTTATCAGGTAGCATACCTGTTAGGTGGTTTGCAGTTGACAGAATTGAGAAAAGAACTCGTTGACAGTGGAAAAATGACCTATAAGCAATTCCACGATGCTGCCATTAAAGAAAACCTGATCCCTGTTGAGATGCTTCGGGCAACATTAACCAATCAAGCATTAACTAAAGATTTTACAACAAGCTGGAAGTTCTACGACTTCGGAGGCAAATAGTTAATAAAACAGCATTAATGGCAAGCTTTAAGCGTTATGCTTTCAGCTTTTAGCTAAAAAAAATTATGGAGAACAGCACTTCTTTTAAGCCTTCGTTACGGTTGATGGATGCCACCATGCTGGTGGCGGGCAGTATGATTGGCTCCGGTATTTTTATTGTGAGCGCGGATATTACCCGCAATGTGGGCAGCGCAGGCTGGCTGCTATTTGTGTGGCTTATTACCGGTTTTATGACTCTTACTGCTGCCTTAAGTTATGGCGAACTGAGCGCCATGTTTCCAAGGGCGGGAGGCCAGTATGTTTACCTGAAGGAAGCTTACAGTCCTTTGGTGGGCTTTTTATACGGATGGAGCTTTTTTACGGTGATCCAAACAGCTACTATTGCGGCCGTGGGCGTGGCCTTCGCTAAGTTTACGGCCTACCTGATCCCTCAATTTAGTGAAAGTTTGGTTGCTATTGATATGGGTTTCGTGACCATATCACCTGCGCAACTGCTTTCAATTTTGGTGATCGTGTTTTTAACTTATATCAATACACGCGGAGTAAACAGCGGCAAAATTGTGCAAACTATTTTCACCATGGCCAAGCTGCTGAGCTTGCTGGGTTTAATTGTGTTTGGATTATTTTCCCTGAAAGCTTCGGTATGGAACGAGAACTGGAAAAATGCCTGGAGCATGCATAGCCTCAGCGCTAATGGTTCCATCGCTTCGTATACCACCATTGCTGCGCTGGGCGCAATAGCGTCGGCCATGGTTGGCTCCATATTCAGCAGCGATTCGTGGAATAATGTAACATTTATTGCCGGCGAGATCAAAAATCCGAAAAGAAATATCGGTTTAAGTCTGGCGCTGGGTACATTGATTGTGACAGTGATCTATATTTTAACCAATGTGATGTATACAGGCGTGCTTTCCTTGCATGACATTGCCAGTGCCGATAAGGACAGGGTGGGCGTAGTTGCTTCGCAGCACATTTTTGGCAGTTCGGGTACGGTGATCATTGCGCTGCTCATCATGGTCTCAACCTTTGGCTGTAATAACGGGCTTATCATGTCGGGTGCAAGGGTTTATTACTCTATGGCTAAGGACGGGCTTTTCTTCAAAAAAGTGGGGACGCTTAATAAAAACTCGGTACCGGGTTTTGGTTTGTGGTTGCAGGGCGTGTTCGCCTGTTTGTGGAGCCTGAGTGGTAAATATGGCGATTTGCTGGATATGATTTCCTTTGTGGTGGTGGTTTTTTATGTGCTTACCATCATCGGGATCTTTATCCTCCGAAAAAAAATGCCCAATGCCGAGCGGCCTTACAAAGCTTTCGGCTACCCGGTACTGCCGGTTATTTATATCATTATGGGCATTGCATTTTGCCTGTTACTCATCAAATATAAGCCTGCTTATACTTACCCTGGCTTAATCATTACTTTAACAGGCATCCCGGTATATTACCTGATAGGCGGCAGCAAGCAACGCAAGGCTGCTGAACTCCCGGTTGAAAGTTTATAGACCAGGGACATTCTATTATCTTAATTCATGAAAAAGGTCTTATCGCTGCTATGGCTTTTAACTATCGCCATAGCAGCTTTCGCTCAAAACGGAAATTTTATTAAGCTGAGCACTGCAAAATTCTCTACCGGGAATGATGCTGCCTGGAAAGACGCTGCTTTCAACGATACGCAGTGGAAAAGTATCAAAGTTGGCGATGTATGGCAGGAGCAGGGCTACCCGGATTATCATGGCTTTGCCTGGTACCGCATCCATGTAGTTATCCCATCTTCATTAAAAAAGCAAGCAGTTTGGGGCGATAGTTTGCGGGTGTTTCTTGCGCATGTTAATGATGTTGATGAAACTTATTTTAACGGCAAACTGATTGGTAAAACGGGTGCATTTCCTGAAGATAAAGGCGGTTATATAAGCAAGTGGCCTGCCGTACGCAATTATTGCGTTGCAGCAAATGATCCGGCTATTAAGTGGGACGGAGAAAATATCATAGCCATTAAAGTTTATGACGGCGGCGGCTCGGGCGGCATTTTTATGGGAAGCCCTTATATTGATATGCTGGAAAAGTTTGACGGGATCGTTTTTGCCCAAACCGATATCAGTTTTCTACCCAACGCGCAGTCTGTTAGGAGATTAACTGTGGGCAATAGTTTTAAAAGTAATATCAGTGGTAAGTTTCATTACAGGATAGTTGACGAAGTGACCGAAAAGACAATCGCCGAAAAAACAATAGCTGCTAACCTTTCATCCCTGGGCAAAGAAACTTATACGCTTACCTTCCCGCACCGCGAAGGTATCAAACTGCTTTACGAGTTTACCGAAACAGCATCCGGCAAGACCAAAACATTTGCCGAAATAGCGCCTTACTTGCTTACTCCTAAAGCATCCTTAAAGCCAATGATTAATGGCGCTTCGGTTTTAGGCGTTCATCCCGGTTCACCCATACTTTACAAAATTGCAGCAAGCGGGCAAAAGCCGCTGAAATATGCAGTTAAGAATTTGCCAGATGGTTTAGTCCTTGATCATAAAACAGGTATTATAACAGGGGAAGTTCCTAAAGCCGGAGATTACAAAATATCTGTTTCCGTTAGTAATACTTTAGGAAAAGATGAAAGAGTCCTTACCATTAAGTCGGGTAAGCTATTAGCGCTTACCCCGCCCATGGGCTGGAACAGTTGGAATTGCTGGGGATTAAATGTAAGCGATGAAAAGGTAAGGCTTTCGGCTAAAGCCATGGTTGATAAAGGCCTTATCGATTACGGTTGGAATTTTATTAATGTGGATGATGGCTGGCAGGCGCCTGCAAGGTTGCAAAGCGGCGAAATAGCCGCGAACGAAAAGTTTCCCGACATGAAAACACTTGGCGTGCACCTGCATCAACAGGGATTGAAATTTGGTATTTATTCATCGCCTGGAGCTAAAACCTGTGGCGGATACCTGGGCTCGTTAGGGCATGAAGGGCAGGATGCCAGCACTTACTTTAACTGGGGCGTTGACTATTTAAAATACGATCTGTGCAGCTATTCCGACCAAACGGCAGGCGACACAACACTGTTCGCCCAGCAAAAGCCATACATGGTCATGCGCGATGAACTGGCAAAGCAACCACGGGATATTATTTACAGCATTTGCCAGTACGGTATCAAAGATGTTTGGAAATGGGGCGCTAAAATGAATGGCAACCTATGGCGTACAACCGAGGATATTACCGATACCTGGGAAAGCTTGTATGGCATCGGCTTCAGTCAAACCAATAACGCGGCCTATGCCGGACCGGGAGGCTGGAACGACCCGGATATGCTTATTTTAGGACGTGTTGGTTGGGGCGAAAATCTGCACCAAACCAATCTGACACCTTATGAGCAATATACCCACATGAGCCTGTGGAGCCTTTTATCGGCACCGCTGCTTATTGGTTGTGATATGGATAAGCTTGATGATTTTACCCTCAACCTGTTAAAAAACTGTGAAGTAATTGCCATTGATCAGGATGTAGCAGGCAAGCAGGCCGAGAGGATGATCAATGATAAGCAAATCCAGGTTTGGGTTAAACAGCTGGCAAATGGCAGCAAAGCCATAGGCATCTTTAATCTTGGTGAAAAATACGCAAAGTATGATCTGCAGTTTAAAAGTATAAAACAGGGTAAGGCCAAAACAGTGCGGGATCTCTGGCAGCAAAAAGATCTCGCTAAAAATGTTGTCGCTGTTTCCTGCAACATTCCGCCGCATGGGGTAAGGTTTTATAAATTGATGTAAACAAGACCGTTGCCCACGCGTTGAGTACTGTATCGCTTGACCGTTTTTTAATCTGTTTTGAGATTGTGTTGTATAAATAAGATAAAATCCTGCTATAACTGGTTAGGAATCTTCAGTACATATCATAAAAGGTTAAATATATTTGCTTGCGCAAAATAATGGCGTAAGCCCTCGTTTTTTACTAAAATACCTGCCATGGCTAACAACTTTAAAGAAGAAAGCACCAAAGAAATAAATATCATTATGCAGCAATCGCAAAGCGCGTTTGAGGCTTACCAAAAAACAAGTGCCGAACAAAAGGCCCTGTTTATAGAAGCTATTGCTGATGAAATAGAAGCACTGGGCGATGCCCTGCTGCAAAAAGCATCCGAAGAAACTAATCTTCCGTTGCCACGTTTAACCGGCGAGCGCGCACGTACTACTGGTCAGTTGCGCATGTTTGCCGGGATGCTGCGCGAAGGAAGCTGGGTTGAGGCCAGTATCGATACCGCTTTGCCCGACAGGAAACCGTTACCGCGTCCCGATCTCCGCAAAATGCTTGTCCCACTGGGACCGGTTGTTGTTTTTGGCGCAAGCAATTTCCCATTTGCGTATTCAACCGCAGGTGGCGATACTGCAAGTGCTTTGGGTGCAGGCTGTTCGGTAGTAGTAAAAGCACACCCTGCCCATGCCGAAACTTCTGAAATGGTTTATCAGGCTATCAAAAAAGCTATTGTAAGCAGCAATATGCCTGAGCATGTTTTTCAACATGTACATGGTACATCCTTTGAAAGCGGTAAAGCATTGGTTCAGGCAGATGATACCGCTGCAGTTGGCTTCACCGGTTCAACTGTTGGCGGTTTAGCCCTGCTGCAGTATTCGTCTGAGCGTAAAAAGCCTATCCCTGTATTTTCAGAAATGGGCAGCATCAACCCGGTTATATTTTTACCGGATACTTTAGATAAAAACGCTGCTGATTTGGCCGTACAATATGCAGGTTCAATTACTTTGGGCGTTGGTCAGTTTTGTACCAATCCGGGCTTAATGCTTGCTATTGAAGGTGAAGGCCTTGATAATTTCTATAAACTTTTGGGTAGTGGTATTGAAGCTATTAAACCGGCCAAAATGCTGCATGCCGGCATCCATTCGGCTTATGAGAAAAAGAGCCATGCGGCTTTGGAACAGGAAGGTATAACAAGTGTGGTAAAATCAGCTACCGAAGCTGTTGACATTGAAGCTCAACCAACCATCGCCTTGGTAAGTGCCGAAACTTTTCTTGAAAACCACCTGTTACATGAAGAGGTGTTTGGTCCATACTCATTAATGGTAAGCTGTAAAGACGAGCAGGAACTAATCAAAGTTTTAAAATCGGTATCGGGACAACTCACTACTACAGTAATGGGTACCGACGAGGATTTTGCAGGTCATTCCAACTTGTTGCAATTATTGCCGACCATAGCAGGCAGGGTATTGTTCAACGGTGTGCCGACTGGTGTTGAGGTTTGCGCGAGCATGGTGCACGGTGGCCCGTTTCCGGCCACTACCGATAGTCGTTTTACAGCGGTAGGTGTTAATTCAGCTAAACGTTGGGTACGCCCGGTTTGCTACCAAAACTGCCCGGATGCTTTGTTGCCTTTAGCTTTGCAACAGGCCAACCCAACAAATATCTGGCGCTTGTTTGACGGCGAATGGAAGAAATAGTACGGCGTTAAACATCAACAGATAATCAAATTTAAATTATACTTGCACATGCCGGTTCCTCAACAGGGCCGGCATGTTTAATTTTGCATTATGAAACTTCAACTTTTTGATCAGCAGGTTTACGTACAGCGCCGCAATGTTTTAAAACAGAGCATGGGCGCCAACGGTATCATCGTTTTGTTAGGGAACGAGGAGAGCAGCATGAACTATAAAGACAATACCTACCTGTTTAGACAGGATAGCAGCTTTTTATATTATTTCGGACTTGATGTAGCTGGTTTAGCAGCTATCATTGACACCGATACCGGCGAAGAAGTGATCTTTGGCAATGATCTCACTATTGATGATATTGTCTGGACAGGTACTCTGCCATCTGTTAGTGAAATGGCCGCGCTGGTTGGCGTTTCGCAAACAAGGCCTTATGCCGATATAAAGCATTACATTCATAAAGCGGTTACCGGCAGTCGCCCGGTTCATATTTTGCCGCCTTATCGCCCCGAAAATAAAATCAAACTGGCCGATTGGTTAAACACCAGTCTGGAAGATGTGGCTGGTCGCGTTTCGTTGCAACTGGTGAAAGCGGTAATAGCCCAAAGGGTGATCAAAACACCGTTGGAGGTTGCCGAGATAGAGAAAGCCGTATCCATAAGCGTTGATATGGAACTGGCGGTAATGAAGTATGCCCGCCCAGGTATCAGGGAGTATGAACTGGTTGCCAAAGCGCATGAAGTGGCTATAGCTAACGATTCACGTTTAGGTTACCCGGCAATCATCACCAAACACGGTCAAACATTGCACACGCACTATTACGGCAATATCCTGGAAGAGGGTGATATGGTACTGAGCGATATCGGTGCCGAAAATGCCATGCACTATGGTGGCGATTTAACCCGAACTTTCCCGGTAGGTAAGCAGTTCAGTACCCGCCAAAGGGAGTTGTATGATGTGGTTTTAAAATCAATGGATCATGCTATCAGTATGCTGAAACCAGGTGTACGCTATAAAGATGTGCACCTGCAAGCCTGCCAGAAACTGGCCGAAGGCCTGAAAGCCGTAAACCTGATGAAAGGTGACCCGGCCGAAGCTGTTGCAGCCGGAGCGCACGCCATGTTTTTTCAATGCGGCTTAGGCCACATGCTGGGTATGGATACGCACGATATGGAAGATTTGGGCGAGCAATATGTGGGTTATACCGATACCTTGAAAAAGGAAACTGCTGTTTTCGGCCTGAAATCATTAAGGTTAGGCCGCGAACTGGAAGCCGGGTATGTGCTTACCGTAGAGCCGGGTATCTATATTATTCCGGAACTGATAGACCGCTGGCAGGCCGAAAAGAAATTCGCTGAGTTTATTAATTACGATGTGTTGAATACCTATCGTGATTTCGGCGGGATCCGTATTGAAGATAACTTTTTAATAACCGATACCGGCAGCCAGTTATTAGGTAAATATTTGCCTAAAACCCGGGAGGAGATTGAAGCTTTGAGAGGGTAATTCAAACGATAACAGGAGGCTCCGCTGGAGCCTTTTATGTGTTGTCGTTTGACTATAAACATGGTACTCCTACGGAGTTTTATCTTTTGCTTTTTACACCCCGTAGGGGTATCGTGTTTATAGCAAAAATAAAATTTGTATTTGGCTCCATAGGAGCCTCCTGTCTTAAAGCGATTTCAATAACGAAACAAAAGGGCCCGCATCTTTTTGATGCAGGCCCTTTTGTTAAATGCCTGCTATGATGTGTTAATTTATGTAAATATAAACTGGTGGTGTTAGGTAACTTTACGCAACACTATAACTTATGACAAGGTACCACCAATATTTACTGTTAACGTTTTTTTTAGCAGCTGCAGGTCAATCAGCCAAAGCTCAAACTAAAGCTACTCCATATTATCCTACGCATGCAGAAGTACTGCAAAACTATAAAGCAGCCGATGCCCTTGATTCAGCCTTAAAGAAGATTCCGCTTGTTACGGGTATCAGGCCTTACTGGCAGGGCGGAGGTAATGAATTTTGGTACGGTAAGAAAATTGCCAGTAATCAAACAGCTTATGTTTTGGTTGACCCTGAAAAAGGAACTAAGAAAACCATTTTTGAAAGCAGCCAGTTAAGTAATGAGGTAAGCAAAGCAACAGGCAAACCTGTGAAAGATGGCGGCTTCCGTATTGAAGATATGTTTTTTAGTGCCGATAAAAAGCAGGCAACATTTAAAACAGGCGGTACCTGGCTTATGTGCGATTTGGGCACATTGCAATGCATTAAAACTACAGATACGGTACATCAAAGTTATGATAACGAGAAGCCGCTACAGGAACGCCATTACCGTTGGGAAGGTGTTAGCGCCGATTCTGTATCGCCCGACAAACAATGGGCTGCTTTTGTAAAAGGCGGAAACATCATTGTTAAATCGTTAAAAAACTCAACGGAGATCAAGTTAACCACAGATGGTAATTTAGATAAACCTTACGGCGAGCTTACATGGTCGCCGGATAGTAAACATATCGTAGGTTATCGCATTGACCCTAAGAAAACAAAAGAAGTTTATTACTTGCTCAGTTCAGTACCAGGTACCACAAGAGCGGTGCTGAAATCACATGAATATGATCAGCCGGGCGATGAGTTTACCTCGTATCAGCAGTATATATTCAATATCACCGATAAAAGCGCGATAAAAACCGATGCCGAAAAGATAGATTTTTTTGGTGCCCCTCGATTGCATTGGCGCGATGGTGACAGCCGCTATTTTACTTATGAAAAGGCTGATCGTGGTCACCAGCGTTTCAGGGTTATTGAGGTAGATGTTACCACCGGTAAAACCCGAAACATCATTGATGAAAAAACAAACACTTTTATTTACGAGCAAAGAATCTTTACTTATTACGCCTCCAAAACGCATGAGATAGTGTGGATCACCGAGAAAGATGGATGGCGTCATATTTACCTGGTTGATGAATTGAGTGGTAAAGAAAAATTGGTAACCAAAGGCGATTGGGTAGTACGTGATATTGATAGTGTGGATGTTAAGAAAAGGCAGATCTGGTTTAAGGGAAGCGGTAAAAATGCTGGCGAAGACCCTTACTTTATGCACTATTGCCGCATTGGCTTTGACGGTAAAAACCTGGTTGACCTTACGCCGGAAAAAGGTAACCACAGCTTAAGCTTTTCGCCAGACAGAAAATATTACATCGATACCTATTCGGAAGTTAACGTTGCTCCTCGGATTGTAATTAAAAACACTGCCGATCTAAAGACAGTAATGGAACTGGAGCATGCCGATCTGAGCGCGCTTTTGGCCACCGGCCTTAAACTTCCCGAAGTGTTTGTAGCGAAAGCGAGGGACGGTAAAACCGATATCTGGGGTGTGGTTTATCGCCCGGCCAATATGGATCCTAACAAGAGCTATCCTGTGATTGAAAATATTTATGCCGGTCCGCAGGACTCATTTGTGCCTAAAAGTTTTTCCGCTGTGAATGAGATGCAAAGCATAGCCCAGCTGGGTTTTATTGTGGTACAAATGGATGGCATGGGCACAGCCAACCGCTCAAAAGCTTTTCATGATGTATGCTGGCACAACCTTGCCGATGCCGGTTTTGCCGACCGTATTTTATGGATGCAGGCGCTTGCTGCCAAATATCCGCAGGTTGATATCAGCAGGATAGGCGTTTACGGCACATCTGCAGGCGGGCAAAATTCGGCAGGGGCATTGCTGTTCCACCCTGAATTTTATAAAGCTGCGGTATCTGCCTGTGGCTGTCATGATAATCGAATAGATAAACAATGGTGGAACGAGCAGTGGATGGGTTACCCTGTTGGGCCGCATTATGAGCAGCAGTCAAATATCACCAATGCCGGTAAACTACAAGGCGATTTGATGCTGATAGTAGGCGAGGCCGATAACAATGTTCCTCCTGAGTCAACTTTCCGTTTTGCGGATGCATTGATCAAAAACAATAAAATGTTTGATCTGCTGGTGGTGCCCGGTATGGGCCATAGCGATGGCGGCCCTTATGGTCGTAAAAAGAAACGCGACTTTTTTGTAAAGCACCTGCTTAACGCCGAGCCGCCTGCAAGAAATACAGATGAACTGGCGCATAATTAAATCATATTAGGCAGAGTAGTAAAATGCGTAAATTTCAGCTAACAGTATTTCTTTCATGGTGTTTATGCATAGCGGCATTAACCTGCTATTCGCAACAGCAGCAGTCAGCAACAGGACCGGGTAATGGCAATCCCATTATTCCCGGCTACTTTGCCGACCCAACTGTACGCAAGTTTGGCGATACCTACTACATTTATGCTACCACCGATGGCAACGGCGGGGGGCATGGCCCATCACAAGTTTGGACATCCAAAGATTTTGTGAACTGGACTATGCATGATATGAACTGGCCAACTTCCAATTATTATTGGGCTCCCGATGTAATTAATGGAAATGACGGCAAGTATTACATGTACTATTGCCAGCCTGTTGATATCTATGGCGCGTCGTCAGCAAGCCCTACCGGGCCCTGGACGCCCTTACTGCCCGATGGCAAATCAATGATCCCCAATTACTTTATCCCAGGGGTGATTACGCTGGATGGACAAACCTTTAAAGATGACGACGGCAAGATCTATATGTTTTGGGGCACCTGGGGCATTTACCCCGATCATGGCTGCGGTGTAGGTTTGCTAAACCCTGATATGCACACCTTTGCCAAAACAGCAAAGATCCCCAATACTATTGCCAAAGATTTTTTTGAAGCGCCTTTTATGTTTAAACGCAAGGGCATCTACTACTTTACCTATTCATCCGGTCTTTGTGAGGATTCTACTTATCGGGTACAATACGCCATCAGCAAAACCGGGCCGATGGGGCCGTTTGAGTTCGGCAAAAACAACCCGGTGCTAAGTACTAATCATGACGGAACTATCCACGGACCGGGCCATGAGTCGGTAGTGCAGGTTGGGGATGATTTTTATATGGCATATCACCGGCATAATAACCCGCACTCCAACGGGGGCTATCACCGGCAGGTTTGCGCAGATAAGATCGTGTTTGATGCTGAAGGCAATATTGAAAAGATTGTTCCTACCCATCTTGGCGTTGGGCTATTAGGAAAAAGCACCATTAATGCTCCCGACGAAGCTTATCAAAAAAAGGTCACTGCCTCATCTTTTTACAACGAAAATTATAAATCCTCATTTGCGGTTGATAATAATAATGGCACCTTATGGAAACCTGCCGATAACAGTCGTAGCCCTGCCTGGATCACCATCGATTTAGGTTCGGTAAAAACGGTACAACAGGTTTTGACGCAATTTGAATATGCAACATGGTACTATCAATACCTGGTAGAATCATCGGTAGATGGTAAAACTTGGAAGTTGTTTGCTGACAGGAGGGAGAACAAACAACATGGTTCGCCGATGGTAGATTCAGGAAATTCCCAGGCCCGCTTTATCCGCTTAACAATTACCGGGACGGAATATCCGGGGCTATATAAAGCGATTTGGAACGTGAAAGTTTATGGCGAACGGGTAGTAACCGGAGATGTTACTTCTGCAGATAAAAAAGAAATATCAAAAGCTGTAGCTCCAAACGAGAAAGAAGGTTTATTGGTAAACCTAAACGCCGATAATCTTCAGGCGGGCGAAGCTCTATCTCAATGGACTAACAACGGCGAGTTGGGCGGTAGTTTTACTGCAACTGGTAAACCTCCGGTTATTGATATTATTGCGGGAAAAAAGGCTTTGATGTTTAATGGTACGCAGTCGCTCGAATCAACGGTGGCTGTACCCCGGTCGCTTGCCGGCAACAACAGTTATACTGTATTGTATGAGGTTTACGCCGATCTGATCAAAGATGAAAACCCGGTATTAAGCTGGACAAACGGCGAATCGGATCATCGCAGCGCGGCTTTCGGTTTAGGGAGCAATAAAACAGCCGGTGCCGTACAACATCTTGGCGTTTCCGACTTTCAATATAAAACAATGCCTGCAGCCGGCAAATGGCACCAGGTAGTTGTTACGTTTGATGGCTCAGTTGAAAAACTATTTGTCGATGGCGAGCTGAACAATACAGAGAACAAGATGCTGTTCTTACAGCTTGCAGATAAATTTATTATCGGGGCAAAAACAAATCGTTCAGCATATTTTTCAGGCGCTATTTCGTCGCTTAAAGTTTATAACAGGCCAATGGCCGATAGTGTCATAAAACAATGGGCTCTGCATCCTACAAAATCTGATATTGCCCTTTACCTCGATGCCGCAAAACTTAATTATGGCCGGCTTCAAAAATGGACAAATAACGGCGATGCAGGCGGGGCTTTCTTATCTGCTGAAGGACAGGGAGCAGAAGTAACGGATATAAAAGGAAAAATTGCTGTTAGTTTTAATGGCAACAGCCCGCTTGTATTTAATAATTTTGTTGATATTAATAACAAAAAAGGTTATAGTGTAGTCTTAAGTGTTTACCAAAACGCATCAACGCAAAGCGGCGCGATACTGAAATCACAATCGTTGAAAGGGGCTTTCATCAATGCCGGTAAATATCTGAGTGCGGACCAATGGCACTATGTCATAAAAACTGTTAGTGGCAATGCCGCTAAATTATATGTAGATGGTGCTATAATAGCAATAATATCAAATACAGATAAGCTCACCGGCAAGCTTTTACTGGGCGGTGGTTTTAATGGTGCGGTATCTAATCTTGTGGTCTATAAACATAGCTTATCATCAGCAGAAATTAAACAATTAAGCCTGGGTTGGAAACAGAACTATCATCCGCCTATAGCAGGTTCGTTTGCATTTAAAGCTGCTCCGACTGCTGTAACACCCGGCATGGTTGAAATGGAGGCGCCTGCATATGCTTCTGTAAAATCAAACCTCCAATATGATTTTATTAACGAGACAGACAACAGCAAATCAAGCGGCTGGCAGGCTGATCCGCATTATATCAGTTATGGGCTTGCGGCCGATAAAAATTATAGCTACTCTTTTAAAGTTAAAGACAACTATGGTAATGTAAGTTCAAAAACTGCCGCATTGCCGGTGAGCACATCATCAGCATTATTTAATGTTATTGCAGATGGGTTTACGGTTAATAAAGATTTTGTAATCAATAGCACAACCGGCACTATATGGAATGGTTTGATAGGTGGAGATAAGCCGGATGATAAGGTATTTATAGGAGACGGCGTGCTAACCCTGGAATCAAAAGGTTCGAACTGGGATGGCAACCTGCCTTACGGGCCATTTTTATACAGTAATGTTTCAGATGATTTCGTAGCAGAGGTCGAGGTAACTGACGTCAGTGGCCTTAAAGAAAAAAAGGTAGCAGGCAACAGTGATATGGGCCTGATGGTACGCAAAGCGAAACAACACGGTACGGAAGGGAGCGAAAACCTGATCCAGAACAGTATTTTTCCGGCCTGGAACTGTGGCAATATGCTCACCAATTTTAAAACCGGCGACCGGATGCAAACCAATACCCAAACCGGCTGGAATTATAACCGCTACCTGCAGATCCAAAAATCGGGTGATGTGTTTTACATCAGGAGCAGTAACGACGGCATACATTGGACTGATCTGCCAGGAAGTCCGGTATCGAGACCTGATTTAAACGGCGGCGATTTACAAATAGGGCTTTATCACAGTACCTATGGCCCGCACCGTTCATATGTTAAATTCTCTAAATTTAAACTCATCACCCGGAAATAAATATGTAACCGGTTGTTTTTGGCTCCGAAACTAAGCAAGTAAGCCATGTTTAATTAAAAACATGGCTTACCAACAGCGCTATAATCTCGATTGTTTAGTGGATAGGCAGGACTCTGACAAATGTACCCGACGCATTAAAAATTAAAGCGTATTTGGTATTGTTTGATGTAATCAATACAACGTAACCTTGCAGGGTTCCGCCGGGGCTTTCAGAAAATGCTTTATCAAATACGTAACCCGGATAAGTAGCAGTAAGATAAGTGGTAATAGCAGCCGGTAAGTTAGCTTCAGCTACTACAGCATGTTTTAAATCGTGTTTTTCTATCTGAATACGTTTTACAAGTTTGCCTGCCGCGGTTACCGTTGTTGAGTAAAGTACGCCGTTCTGGCTTATCAAAATGTATACGTTATCAGGTGCGATAGAAGCATGCAACAAAGTATCTGTTGGATAGGTTGTTGAAAAATAGCTGCTCACAGCAGTAGGAAGGGCCGAAATAGCAATGGTATCGCGGTGTTTACTGTCACGATTATCAAAGAATCCGCCTAAGTGCCATCCTGGTCCTTTAAGGTCAACACCTTCGCGTTGCTCAAGGATACTTACAAACGTACCCGCAGCGGTGAATTTGAGGCCAACCAAAGCGCTGTTGTATTTGATAACTACAATGTAGTTAATAACTGTTTTAGTACTATCAGTAATGGAGTATGCTTTTTTGAATGTATAACCGCTGTAATTAGCTGTAAGGTAAGTGCCAATAGCTGTAGGTAATGTGCTAAAAGCAACGGAGTCTTTGGTATCATGCTTGCCGTAGCAGCCAACCATATAAACGCTGTCGGTAGTAGTTCCGGACGATGCAAGGCTAATAGCGATGGCGCCGGTTGATGTGACGGCTGATGACGAAACGCTGCCGGCCGAAGCTGATTTTGAAGCGTTCTCCTTTTTACATGATGCCAGGCCGATTACTGTGCCGACCATCAATAGTGAGGCGTAAAATGATTTCATTTTCATAGAATTAATTTAAATTGATAATTAGCGCTGCCTTTTTTCGGACAGGTTTAATTAAAATTAATTTGGAAAATCGGGTCGTCGGGAAATGTGTCGACAAACAGCGGATTTAAATCGATGTATGAGGAATATGTTTTTTGTTGTAGAGACGCATCACATGCGTCTTGCGCATGAAGGTATTTAATGCGCAAATTTGCTGCCGAAGACGCATGTGATGCGTCTCTACGCGAAAAATTTAAACACGGGTTAATTACACCTTGCTAAGCCATCCGTACTCGAGGCATCTGCAGGTTTAATGATCAGCGCTTTTTCAAAAAAAGGTTTCGCTTCAGCTTTTTTTCCAGCCATAAGCATCGACCAGGCCAGCATATGGTTGCCGTCATAATCAAAAGGGTAAAGCATTACTACTACCCTGAAAAGCTTAATAGCGGGTTCGTATTGCTTGCGGTTATAATAAATCACGCCGCCCCAATAATTCGCCTGTGTGTTTTGTGGGTCTATTTTCAGGATAGCAAGATATTGTTCCAGCACTTTATCCCAGTTTTGCAAAAAGGAGAGCGGCTTTATATAACCAAACTTAGCCTCAATAGCGCCAGGCTTCAGGTTAACTGCTTTTTGATAATAAGTTTGCGAAGCAGTGTAGTTTTTATTGAGGTAATGGAGCCAACCCAGCCTGATAGTTATCTCATAATTATTTTCCGAATAGTAGGGGTAAATATCTGCAATGGCAGCAACGTAGTTTCTGTTTAATTCATTGGTATAACTGTTGTGAAAAGCTTTTTGAAGCACCACATTTGTCTGTGCCTGCAATTGTGCTGCAAATACAAATAAAAAAATGGGAATAAACGTCTTCTTTAAAATTTCCATGTTATACCTAACGTAACAGAGTTTTGGTTATAGTTAACAGCACGGTAAATGTCTGTTTTCTTTTCATAAAAGTAATTTAAATTCAATAAGGCATGGTTACCTAACTGATAAAAAACGCTTTCACCGCATTTAAATTTTGTAGGATCGATGGCGTTATACACATAAAGCCCGTTTGCATCCAGGTAATCGTCCTGGTTGCCAAATGTAGCGGCTGTTTCCAGCCACGTTTTGTTTAATACTTTAAATCCCACTGACTGGCTATAAATGAAATGAGTTACTCCGCTTAAATTCAGTATCGATGCCCTGCTTGTGGTGTATAGATTCAGGTTTCCCAATGGGTAAAAATCCACTTTGGCATCATATTGTTTTAAAGTTTTATTAATGAGTTTGCCAAAGTTAATATCGCCCTGCAAATCAATGTAACGGGTATCATATTTTATTCCTAACAGCCCAAGGTTACTTTGGTAAATATTGCTCCGGTAGCTGGTGTGCAAATAATGGTATGCGCCAAGCAAACTTATGTTTTTAGTCAAAGAATATTTCGCTTTGGCATAATATTCAAACTGACGGTCGGTTTTGCCTGTTTGATTAAAGTAATCAATATAGCCCGATCTGAATATATTCTGTTTGAAAAACATAAATGATTGATCCAACTGCAAACGCCACGATAATCTTAAACCGATACCCGCGCGTTCAAAAAAGCCGTTGTCGCGTTCGTTGCTATTAGGCAATTTTATGCCGCTTTCCAAAACCGCATCAGTTAAACCAAAGGTTGATAACTTGATAGCACGCAGGGTTGCGGTGTCTAAATGCGATGCATTATAAAACGCAGCGTTATTGTTGTTGATATAGGTATTGCAGTAGTAGCCATACAAATATGCAGTGGCATTTTGGGGCTCTTTAAGTAAAACCCGGTTAAACTGATAAATGGCCGCTTTATAGTTACCGGTAAGCATATAAGCATACCCGGCCTTAAAGCGCAAGGTAGGAGAGTCTACACTTTCAGCAACCGATTGGTTTACAAACCTGATAAGTTGTTTCCAGTTGCCGGCATTGTATAGTTGTTCGGCGGTACTATCGGCTATGGCAAGTTTATTATCTTGTGCGCGGGTTACAAGAGCAGCAAATAGCAGGGCAAAAAGCATGGTTAATTTTCTGTACTCCATTGTGCTTCAATAGGCTGTTCGTTTATATTTATGACGAAGGCCTGCAGGCTGCCATGATCAACAAAAACTGTTGATTCGGCAAGTGGTACTGTTGTCCCTGCAATTTCCTGGTATTGTTTTGATACAATATTAAGCCCCATTTTTTTTACCTGAATGCCACTTTTATATTTTATGCTGATAAACCGGTAAAACGGCGCAATAAGATCCTGCAGCCAAAGCAGTATTTTATTGTCGGTAAGCGGTACCGGAAACTCATCATTAGCCTGGATATATCCTGCATCGTTAAAAATAACTTTATATGCGGCAAGGTAAAAATAGTAGAGGAGCGACGTTTTATCGCCATAAAAGCTGGTGAAGTAAAACATAGTTCCATTGTTAATAAAATAAGCAACGGCACCTGTTGTTTTGCAGTAGATGTATGACTGTCCTAACTCATCTTTAAAAACTTCCCATTCTTCGGTTGAGCCGTTTCCGTTAACTAATTTAGATACGAAGCCCGGTTGCAGGTCGAATGCTTTTTTGAGTGGCGTATTGATTTCGGGGTTGCTTATTAATTCGTTTTCATTTGGGATATTGTAGCTTACAAAGATGGTTTGATCAGCTTTTTTGGTAAAATAATAGGCGAGCGGATAAGGCAGTGTTTTAGATCCTATATAAGGGGTAGCCTGCAACTGGAAATGCAAATGCGGCTCTGGCGAACGCCCCGAATTACCGCAAAACCCCAGCAGATCACCTTGTTTTACAACATCGCCAGGCTTAACTTTTATCGAGTTTTTTTTGAGGTGCGATAGTTTGGAATAAAGTCCTGCGGCATGACGGACCACTACCGTATTGCCCCAGTTTTCTTTCAGGTTTTCTTCGCCAATATCATTGTCTTCTACATGGTTTACAACCAGTTCTACAACGCCATCGCCGCAGGCCAGTACCGGCTTATTGAAACAATAAAAATGTTCAGGAAGGGTACCGGGATGCTGAAATGTTTTTTGTTCATCATCCGTAATCACAAAATCAAGCGCCTGGCCCCATTCGCCTTTGTGGGTAATGCTACCATTATAACCCTGCGAAACCGTCCAATAGCCCATAAACGGCAAATTGAGCCTCATGTATTTCAGATCGTTCAGCCTGTTTTGCAGGTTTAAAACATGGTAAAGATTTTTTTCGGGCGAGTAATGCTGTGCTATGGTTAACTGCAATTTGGGGTGATGACCGGTTAACTTTAAAAAATAAAGCAGGCTGATATTAAGCACGCAAAACGGTAACGAAAAAACAGGCAGCGCATGCAAGGCCATGAGTGTGGTAAAGGCATTAATGAGCATGAAACCCAGGGGGATGCAAAGAATTGCCAGCAGGTAAGAGCGTAACGATGGGATGGTGAAAAAACTGCTTATAGCCATTGAGGCCATCATTAAATTAGCACCCAGGTGGTAATAGCTGATACCCTCGGGGTAGGTATGTGTGATGTTGTTAAACCCGCAGGCCGTTAAAAAACTAATGATAAGCAGGCTGAATGCAATGCGCGAATGCACAAGTATCCCCATAGCAATAAGCATTCCGGTTATGATATTATGCTGAAACAGAATTGCGCTCAATGAACGGAAAAATAAGCTCATCAGTTTGGGCAACGTTGTGGCAAGATAACCTTCGGCGCCGGCCAGGTTACCCGGGCCGGTGTAAATTTCTTCGAGCAGGGAGCTGCTTTTTTGTAATAAACCTGTGTTGAAGATGCTGTTGGATGCCAGCAATACAAGCCAGAAAACCAGGATAAAGGGCAGTGAAAGTATAGGTAAACCCGGTTTACCCATGCGCTTTGACATAATAATGGTAGCAAGCACTACCAGGCAACAGGCAACCGCCAGCCAGGTCACAAACATGAGATTAACCTGGAAAAAAGCACCAAATGCTATCCCTAATAATAAACAGTTAAAGCTGTAAATTCCTACCCGGTAATCTTCGTTATCCTGTTTTAACAATTTTGTTATCAGCAAAGAGAAAATGACACAACTCAACCCTGCAAAGCCGGATACCGGATTGAAAAATGATACCAGCAGCAAAATAATCCCCAATACCCGGTTTTGAGAAAAAAACAGAACCGAATAGGAATTGATGACGGTTTTTATGAATGCTGGAATTTGCTTCACTTGTTGTTATTTAAATGAGCGGGTACTAACTCTGGTTCGGCAGTATATTCCAATGTTTCGTTTTTGCGGATGAGATGCGTACGCAACTTCTCGTCTATCAACACAACAGCAGGCCTTAAAGTGATGAATTGCATCCATTGGGTCATGTTGTAAGCGCCAACCTTGTGCACTACTACCTGGTCGCCGGGATTTAGTAGGGGCAGGTTAATGCTTTCCCTGATCACATCAATGTTCATGCAAAGCGGTCCGTATATCACCATGTTTTCGGTATGTGCAGCAAAATCCTGGGCTGGGCTTACCTGGTGTTCATACCAAAAAGATGTAAACAGGATATTGACCCCAAAATCAACAATGGCGGCGCCTTTGCCATTGGCTAAACGTTTGTTGGCGATAACAGTGCCCAGCAGGTAACCGGCATCATCTATCAAAACACGCCCACTTTCCAATATCAGCAGCGGCAGATCATCATTGGCAAAGCCAAAATTGAGCAAAGCCGAAGTTATGACTTCAGCAAAGTCATCAATCGTCGGCACGGTATCATTTCCCGGCAGGTAAGCACCTTTCAACGTATTGGTTGAGGGGAAGCCGCCTCCCAGATCAAGATATTCTATTTTATGATTAAGCTCGGTCTGGCAGCGAACAGCCAGTTCTGCCAGTTTATTAGCCGCTATACCATAAGCATCGGCAGAGAGCATATAGGTACCGATGTGGCAATGCAAGCCCACCAATTGCAGACTTCCCGAGCCTGTGATCTTTGTAACAGCCGACCAGGCTTCTCCATTTTCATAGTTAAAACCAAAGCGGTCCCAAAGTGGGTAAACGCCGGTATCCATATTTATACGAATGGCCACACGCGGTTTATTGACCAGGTTTTTACTTAATGTAAGCAGTAGGTTAAGCTCATCGAAATGATCAATATGGATCAGCGAATTATGTTCGATGGCCAGCTGTAAATCATTGATGGACTTGCCCGGTCCGTTAAAAATGATCTTGTTGCCAGGTACGCCATTACCTAAAGCTTTACGATATTCAAAGCCCGAAACTACCTCGGCCCAACTGCCTTCCTGGTGAAAAATCTGACAAACGGCGTTGAGGTAATTGGTTTTGTAGCTCCATGCAAATTGTACTTTTGGGTAGCGGGTGCTAAAAGCGCGGTATGCAGCCCGGTAGTTTTTGCGGATCTGTTTTTCGGATAATACGAACACCGGCGAACCGTAGTTTTCGATCAGGCTTTTAACCGAAACGCCATCGATACTTTTAACGGGCTGCAAACCAGTGCGGGAGCCGAATTTGTTAAGGGCACCGGCCTGTAGTTTTTTTATATATGGTTTCTCGTATGGCAGCTTTTCCATCGTTATAAATTATAATTCGCCAAACGCCGAGATCTGCTGAAAATCGGCGATGTCGGCGATATGGTCCCACGAATACCGGACAAACAGTTTGCCGGCCTGGTAATCGGCATAAGGCTCAACGGTTTCACCCATCGCTATTTTAGCTAATGCCGCAGGCTGGTTTAGGCCTGCGGCGGCAGTTAAATAAACCCATGCCGGAAACCGGGGGTTAATTTCCAATATGTATAAACGTCCTTCTGCATCGCTCATGACCTCCATTTCGTAGCCCCCTTTCCAGTTGCTTGCGCGGGCAAAGTTGTTGGCCAGTTGGGTAAGCTTGTCATCTTTAATGGTAACACCCGCCCAGGCTTTCCCTTTATCGGTAATATAAAGCTTGCGCATAGCTACCAAACTGATATTGCTGCCATTACCATCCCCAAGGGCTGAGATGTTGATTTCGTTGCCCTTGATGTATTGCTGCGCTATTATCGGTACGCCCCAGGCTGCATACAATTGATGAAAGGCTTTCAATGCCTGATCCATCGTGTATACAACATAAGCATCGTAAAACTTACCTTTTATTACCATAGGAAAGTTGAACTCATCCCCCGCTTTTTTAATATCATCGGTTGTGTAAAGCTTATGATCGGCGGGCACATAAAAGCCATTTTTTGTGCCGAAATTTTTTAGGTTCACCTTATCTCTTAACGCCAGTTGCTGGTGTGTTGGGAGATAAGTTGCTATGCCCATTTGCTGCAATTGCGGCGCTATCTTTATAAAATTGAACAGCTCCGAATCAAAGTTAGGGATAATGAGATCAAGCTTTTCTTGTCCGTTTATATATGCCAAACGTTCAACAAGGGCTGCCGTACCTTCGGTTGGATAGGGGACCTGGTAAGTTTTATTTACCCAATCCCGCAGATAAATCCCGGGCTCCAGCGATTCGTACGACAGGCCAATTATGCGCAAACCATCTCCAAAACACTCTTTTAAACAACGGATGACTGCCATCCCCGGCCCCGGATTGTCGTTTGCATTAAGCCCGGTAACAGCAATACATAAATTAGCGTACATGTTTGCCATCATCCTTAAATTTCGAGTAGGTTTGCTTCTTTTAGCTGCAGCATCCAATTATCCCAATCCCTGTTAAGCTGGCTTTCGCTCACTTCATACCTGCACAGAATATCCTGCTTGATATCATCTTCGGTTTTGCCGCTTTTCATAGCCTCAAGCAGTTTTGCCGCCATACCGTTACCGGAAAATGAATCGCCGGTGGCAGGGTTAAAAATAAACCCGTTTTCGCTGGTGGCTATGTTGCTCTTGAGTTTCATTTTATAAGTGCAGGGTTGTTTAATTAATAAAAGCTAAACTTAGCAGGTTTATATGAGTTTACAAAACCAGCTTCAGGATGCCATCAGGTATTCAATCCTTGATGCAAGCACTTCCATATCCAGCGGTTTTACAAACAAGGCATCGCATTTATAAGAGTCGGCCTGTGCTTTTTTTGTTTTAAAAGCGGTTACAATAATGATAGGTACATTGCATAGCTGCTTATCGTCCTTAAAGTCCCGGCAAACCACTTCACAATCGTTATCTACTAACAAATAATCCAAAATGATCAAATCCGGATTAATCATTTTAGCTTTATCATATATAGCATTAGGGTCAAAAGTTAAATGCACATTAAAATCACCATAGTACATAATGTCATCAATTACCGATAACATCCGGCTGTTTTTATCAAGTACTAAGATGGTTTTTTTATCGCCTGCTGTTTTCATGACTTTAGGGATTAGTATCAATTTTAATAATATAAAGTTGAGGCTATTTAAGGGGCTGTAAAATAATGTGTCGTTCAACGCCTTTAATGTGCCGATGAATTGATTATTTGTGCCAGTCTTTGATAAAATCGGTATAGTTTGTACCTACAGGAAGCTCTACGTTGGTTAGTTTTACCTTGCGGTTGTGGATAGACCTGATCTGATCACGCGCTACCACGAAGCTGCGGTGGATGCGGATAAATTTTGATGCAGGCAGTTTTTCAATTGCACTTTTCAGGGGCATCAGTGTTAGTATGGGTTTGGCTACGCCCAACATATGGATCTTGATGTAATCCTGCATGCTTTCAATGTATTCAATGTCTTTAATGTTGATCTTGATCAGTCTGTATTCTGAATGCACATACAGGAAATCGCTTTCATTTGGGGTATCGGTATGTTTGTACTGGTAATAGCCAATTGCCTTTTGAACCGCTGTGCCAAAGCGCAGGTTATTGATCGGTTTCAGCAGGTAATCAACCGCTTCCAGTTCGTAACCTTCATACGCATAATTTTTGTAGGCAGTGGTAAAAATAATCATTGGCTTATCAGTCAATGATTTTACCAGGTCGATACCGGTAATATCAGGCATGTTAATGTCTATGAACAGCACATCCACCTTGTTCATTTTCAGGTATTCCCCGCCCGATATGGCATCCTCAAAAGTATTAACCAATGTTAGCGCAGGATATTCGGCTACATATTTTTCAATTATTTGAAGGGCCAGCGGCTCATCATCAATGGCTACACATTTTAATTGCATAATAAACAGTTTAAGCGTTAATCTCCAGTTAATTGCATAATAAACAGTTTAAGCGTTAATCTCCAGTTCAACAATGTAATTACCATCTGCCACGCTAATGTCAAGCCGGTGTTTGTTAGGATAAATATGTTGCAGGCGCTGGCGGTTATTGGCTATGCCGATCCCTTTCCGTTCGGTGGCAGGTCGTTTTTCGAAAATGGTATTTTTACAGATGAACAGCATTTGGGTGCCGTTTACCCTTAAGCAAATATTGATAACTGATGGCTGGTGTTTACTTACGCCATATTTAAAAACGTTTTCAATAAAGGTCATCAGTATCAGGGGCGGAATTTTTTGATTGTCAATCTTGCCCGAAACTTCAAAATCGAGCTTTGTTTTTTTGCCGAGGCGCAGGCGTTGCAGATCGATATAATCATTGATACAATCAATTTCATTTTGCAGCAAAACAAAATCCTCCGTTACCTCATCGGTTACATAGCGCATGATGTTAGAGAGTTTCATGATGCTCTCGGAAGTATGCGCGCTATTGGTAACCGATAAGGCATAAATATTATTCAGCGTGTTGAATAAAAAATGAGGATTGATCTGGGCTTTAAGAAAAGAGAGTTCGGCATGGGCTTTTTCGGCTTCGGCACGGGTAACCATCTGCTCGGTAAGCTGCCATTTTTTAACCGTGGCAATGGCAACGCTCAACCCCATCACAATGATAAAAATAAATAAGCCTACCATATCAATATTACCGGATTGATGAATGAAGATAATTCGGTTGGTGGGTTTAAGGCTGGGGTCCTGCATCCGCAGATCCTCATGCGGCAACGGGCCAAAAGGCATGTTTTGCTGATTAGGTGCTGAGCTGTCAATGCCTGTAGGCGTAATTTGCGGTCCTATAGGCTGCGGATTGGGGGCGGTTGTTGCTACTGGTTTATTCCCTTTAATGAGATTGTGAAGAAGCAGGTTATCAAAAGGCTGCAAAAAGTAAACACAGCCTGAAAGTAATAGCACAATAATCCCATACCAGAGGTATCTTTTACGGAACACGAACTTTGGCACCAGGTACCAGGCGTTCAGGTAAAACATAAATATATAGGTGAGACAAAACAGCCAGTAGTAAGGCGAAAACAGGACGGTATAGGTGCCGGCGCTGCTTTGCTGTGTGCGGTTCATGAATAATAGCGGGAACCCTAAAAACACAAGCCAGCCTGCAGCATGAATGAAAAAAGTGGTTGCTTTTGAGCGGATCATTTTATTTTAAGATTCTTTTATTCATCAATGCCGGAGCTACTGGCTGGCACATATTTTAGCATCTAATTTAAAAAAAGCACCTGTACATTGCACAGGTGCTTCATCTTATACGAAAAAAACTATAATTCAGTGTCCCTGCTTCTGAATTATAAATCAAAGGTGAAGATGAGCGGGAGTTTTAACAACCATGTGTCGGTGAACCGGGAAATTGTATAGATGAACGGGGGGAGCGGCGTGTTTTACCTAAAATAGGGATGCGTAGATTAGATAAGAAAGCCCCTTGCACTCGCTGCTTGGGGGCTGTCACCTAAACCTTATCACTGATCAAATTATTATTTGATGGTGTAAAGGTAGCCCTGAGGTTTTAATCTGAAATTTTGTACCGACGAACGGGGTAATTGAATGGATGGAGGGGAGTTTTGGATATTTTATGAATTTAATCCAGCGTTTTTATTAACATTGATTATAATCCAACAAATTATGAAGCTACTTCTTACATCTGCCGGAATCAGCAACATGAGTATTCAAAATGCTTTGGTAGAGCTGTTGGGCAAACCGGTTGCCGAAGCGAACGCCCTTTTTATCCCTACCGCGATATACGCTATACCCAATGGCGGCGACATAGCACGAAGGGTTATTTGCGGGTCCTTAGGTGATCCCTTTTGCCAATTGGGTTGGAAGTCGCTGGGCTTATTGGAACTTACCGCCTTACCCAGTATCAAAAAAGAGTTATGGATTGATATGCTCCGGGAAACCGATGCTTTACTGGTAGGTGGCGGCGACTGCCAGTACCTGACCTATTGGATGCAGCAATCCGGGCTGGCGTATCTGCTGCCCTCGCTTTTACAAAAGATGGTATATGTTGGCTTGAGTGCCGGTAGTATGATCATGACCTGCTTTGGTACTACCTATGGCAACCATATCCTGCCGGCTGATAGCGATAAGTCATTAAGTTTTGTTGACTTTGCTATCCACCCGCATTTGGATCATGAGTGGTTCCCGAATAATTCGCTGGACAATATTGAGAAACTGGCTGCTTCCATATCGGTACCATCATACGCTATTGACGATCAAACCGCAATTAAAGTGATTGATGGAGCGGTCGAGGTTATTTCTGAGGGGCATTGGAAATTATTTACTCCCTGAGATTATGGCAGGCCGCTAAAAAATATTTAATAAATCCCTGTTTGAGGCACATACCCCGCACTGAACATGTTCACAATTGACCGGGGAGTTAGTACTGTGATTATATCGACATTGGGGAGTTTTATTCCTTTTTGGTATCCGGCAGGGCTCCATAAATACAACAGGTTATCTTTGAGTAAATGTGATTTGCCATCATAAATTACAAATGTGCCGTTGGGCAGGGCTGTTAGTTTTTCTTGATAGGTAACTTTTGACTTATCAGCTGTGATGCGCTCTGACTGCAAAATATCATCAATTTTGGCTACAGGTGTTTTCATGTCAAAACCGTATTGAGGGTTGCCTTTTAGCCAAAACTCTTTAAATCGTTGATGATCCTTATACCTGCATTGAAAACAAGGCCGGTGCCCTGCTGAAAATGCCGTGGCTTCATCAAGGAAGAAGAGTTCAGTCCAGCGGTCGGGCTGCATGATTTCCCTGTGTCGGCCCCTGAACTCCAAAGCGCAAGTTATCCAGGCTTTAATTTTGAAAGCACGTACAATTTCCTTGTCCTCATTATGGATTACGCCCCGGTTACCAAGCCAGGCACCCCGCGCTGTTGTTTTAATAAGTTGTCCAAATGGATTTACACGGTTCTGCAACATGTTATACGTTGTTTTCAATGGTCAGGATCAAAGTCACATCAATCTGTTTAAGACAGCGCGTCATGAAATATAATGCCCAGGCTATGGCGCTTACCGCTGTGAACCGGGCTTACGCCGTGCTTCATATTTACCCTGTAATAACCTTTACTTCCCTTTACTGGCCTAAAGTTAGTGGTAAATAAAACCATATCACCCATGCCAGGGGTAAGTACATTAACTTTTGATTGCGCCCGCGGAATTTGCTCGGTGATTACAAATTCGCCGCCGGTATAGTCTCTGTTGTATTGATCGAGCATGAAAACCATTTGGATGGGGAAATATACCTCGCCGTAAAGGTCCTGGTGCAGGGTGTTAAATCCGCCTGCTGTGTATTGCAATATCAGGGCTGTGGGTTTGGTTTGCCCGGCCTCATGGCTTAATTGTTTCATTTCTTCATGGGTACCGGGGAATTGTTTGTCAATACCAAGCTCGTTCATCCATTTATTGGCCACAGGTACGATGTACGGATAAACGCTCTCCCTTAAATCGGTTATAATTGCAGGAAGCGGGTAATTATAATATTTGTATTCGCCATATCCAAATCTGTAGCGCTCCATGTTGACGGTTTTGCGGTAAGCATCTGCGTCATAATCGCTGATTAATGTATCGCAGCAGCGTTCACCTAAAACCTGTTTAACAATTGCAAAACCCTTGTCATGTAATGTTTTATTAATTTGATCCCAGCGAAGATTTTTGATGCGATCTTTAAGTGTTTGTTCCGGTGTCATTTTTGTTATTTTGAATAGTATCAAAACTATCGTTAGTAAGATTGGTGGGCAATCCGATTCTTGCGGAATTTATACTGCCGGTTCCATCGAAGAAAAAGTATTAAAATACATTATCGTGAAGATTAAACTTAAACGGGTTTATGAGCCTTATACCGAGGTAGATGGTGTTAGGGTTTTGGTGGACCGCCTTTGGCCGCGGGGGATAAAAAAGGAAGACCAACGGATTGACAAGTGGTTTAAAGATGTAGCTCCATCTAACGAACTAAGAAAATGGTACAACCATGATCCTGAAAAATTTGAAGCCTTTAACCAAAAATACCGCGCCGAAATTGAGGGTGCAAAGGCTTTGGATGAATTGGTAGATTATATCAGGCAGCATAAAACAGTGACGCTGGTGTTTTCTTCAAAAGAGCCGAAATTAAATAATGCGGTAGTTTTAAGCAAGATAATCGAAGAGCATATCGCCTGAAAACTCCGCAAGAATCGGATTGTTGAGTATAGACGAGGCTGGTACTTTTGTGTTATAAATACAAAAAACACAATTGAATTTATTAAAAAAAGGCTTTATGAAAACTCAACAAGAGATAGATTATACCCGCATAGCCGACGCGATTGGCTTTTTCAGGGAGAATTTTAAGGCACAGCCTAAACTGGACGAAGTTGCGGAACATGTTAATTTAAGCCCCTTTCATTTTCAACGGATGTTTAAGGATTGGGCAGGGGTAACCCAAAACAATTCCTGCAGTATTTGAGTGCGGAGCATGCCAAGGAAATATTGAAACATGAAGACGCGAATGTTTTTAATACCGCGCTGCAAACAGGTCTTTCGGGAGGCGGCCGGCTGCATGACCTTTTTATTAAGGTAGAAGGTATGACCCCTGGCGAATACCGTAACGGCGGAGCCATGCTGCATATCAACTATTCGTTTGCAGATACACCTTTTGGTAAAGTGGTTGTAGCATCCACTGCTAAAGGGATTTGCCACATGGCGTTTGTTGATGAGGGCGAAGAGAAAGCATTGGAGCAACTGAAGATAAGTTTTCCTAATGCGGTATTCAATCAGTTAGTTGACAGGATCCAGCAGAACGCTTTGTTTATTTTTACGCAGGATTGGAGCCGTTTGGATGAGATCAAGCTGCATTTAAAAGGGACCGATTTCCAGATCAAGGTGTGGGAGACGTTATTGAAAGTACCTCCCGGCGGATTAACCACTTATGCCTCACTTGCCAAAAAAGCAGGCAGCGAAAATGCTTACCGAGCAGTCGGCTCAGCGGTGGGTAGTAACCCCGTCGCATTCCTGATCCCTTGCCACCGGGTAATCAAATCAACCGGCGAAATCGGCCAGTATCATTGGGGCAGTACCCGTAAAAATGCAATAATAGGCTGGGAAGCAGCGCTAAAGGAGCGGGTTGAATAAGGTTTGTGAGCAAGGGGGATATGCAATTGCCCTCAAGCGTCCGCGCTTACATAGCAACGCTAAAGTAAGCGTGGACGTAAACATAAAAATGAGTATGTCCCGTTTTACAGATCACTGGAACAACACATCAGTGTGGAGTAAAGTGCCGGGCTCATCAAAAACTGTGTCTGCAGTTACCGCATCTCCGAACCTGTCCGCCAGGAGAGCCAGCGGGCGAACAAAATAGAATTGCCTGCAAAGAAAATTTTAATCCACAATTTGCGTTATTTTAGCTTACATGTCATGATTAGCTGAATGCATAACACCATAAAAATTACGTGGTATTTTTATAAGTCGATGTTGTTATGGTGCATGTCTATCAACATGATCTGTATCTACTATTTGCTTCGCGGAGAGGTCAACGTTGCAGGGGCATATATATTAAAAATAATGAGCTATGGGTTAATCATTGGCTTCCGGTATTATAATTACAATTCAAATAAAACTTTCTTCTACTTCCGTAATGCGGGTTATGGGATTGACAGATTATACCTGTATGCCCTTACATGCGATGCCCTGGCCTACGGTATATTGCTATCACTCTTAAAATTGGTAAGATATTGAGTCAGCATATTTTAAAAGCCGACAGCGTTCATCTTGAGTTTGATGGGCGCAAGATTTTACAGGATATTTATCTCGATTGCCGCCAGGGCGAGGTGGTAGGTTTGCTTGGCCGCAACGGCTGTGGCAAGTCATCGCTGCTGCGGGTTATTTTCGGTAGCCTGAAGCCAACTTACAAGCACGTCAGCATCGACGATAAACACATTTATAAAGGTTATGACGATGGTCGGGTAGCTTATTTGCCCCAGCACAATTATCTGCCGCAAAATATAAAGATCCAAAGCCTTGCTGGTACCATTATCGACCCTCAATTTACTGATGAATTTACCTCATTGTCAATTTACCAGGATCATCATCACAAAAAGCCCGGCCAGCTATCCGGCGGAGAACTCAGGCAATTGGAAACCCTGATGTGTATTTACAGCCGGGCAGATTTTATATTGCTCGATGAGCCATTTACTCATGTTTCGCCGGTGCAGGCGGAAATGTTTAAGGGTATCATTCGTAAATGCGCTAAGGTAAAAGGTATCATTGTTACCGATCATCAGTATTATAATATCCTTGACGTGGCCGATAGAATAGTACTAATTACCGACGGGAGCACCAAAGCCATCAACAGCCCTGATGATCTGATCAGGCACGGCTATATTAATCACATTATTTAAATGCCGGGAGGTGTAACTTAAAGTGTAAAACGAGGGTCTGACAGGTATATACTTCATACCATGTTCAGGGTTTACTTATTGTTCGCTTTTTTAACTTTCTGCTGTTTGGGTGCAGCAGGAAGCGGGAAAACGACCATTAAAGGCATCACCTTTAAAAACGTACAGCCAAACCCGGATCCTTCACCAACCGGCGATTTTAAAACCTTGGTCATTCCCATAAAAAGAGCTGGTAACCTGATTGTTATTGAAGCCCAGATCGATACCCTTGAAGGTAATTTTGTGCTGGATACCGGCGCGCCGTACCTGGTTTTAAATGAAACCTATTTTAGGGATCTGCCACACGTAGCTGAGCAGGAATCTGCAGGAATCAATGGCGTTGCCGGCAGTTCTTTTACTACTTATATCCGTAATTTTAACATTCTTGACCTACATTATCCAAGGCTCAGGGCCGATGTTACCGATCTGTCCTTTATCGAAAACAGTAAAGGGATCAAAATATTGGGATTGCTGGGTACCCGGTTATTTTCAGATTTTGCCATTACAGTCGATCTGTTCCGTAATACACTATATATTCAAAAGCTTGACGAAAACAGCAATATCCCTCCGGCTGAGAAAGTATTTCATGACCGGTTTATGGTAAGCCCTTTCCGCATGCTTAATGATGTTATTTTAATGAAGGGCACTGTTAATGATAATTCGCTTTGGTTCGCTTTTGACAGCGCCGCAGAAACCAGCTTGCTCGATTACAGGAGATCAAAAAAGCTAATGCCCGATATGGAGGTAGTTAGCCGCTCAAAAATTATGGGGATTGGCGGTACTTCTATCGAGGTGATCTATACCCGTTTTGATAACCTGGTTGTGGGCGACCGCAAGTATATGAAAAACCGGATCCTGATCACCAATCTCGAAAAAATGGGGAACGCTTATGGTTACACAATAGATGGTGTATTGGGTTACGATTTCTTTGTAAGGGGCATATTCACCATCAACTTTGTTAAAAAAGAATTTGAAATGTACATTTACAATAATCAGTAATGAAAAGAGGGGCCTATATAGTTATTGTTTTTTTTGCGATGGTTTGCATGGCTTTGTCTGCAAGCGCGCAAAAACGCGGTAAGCTGGTTATGGGCGGCGATAACCTGAGGCTGCTCATTGATATGCGGTCGACTAAAACGGAGGTAGATAGCTTGCTCAAAAAAGCCGGGTTAAAAGGTGCAAATGCCGCTGCTATTTTGAAGGGAGATTTTACCGCTCTGAAAAAAGACGGCTGGACAATGGCCGAAAAACAGGGAAATGTAATAGAGTTCGACAGGCCGCTTGAGGCCGTTAACCTGAACCCGCAAGTTACTCCTTACCTGATAACTACTAAAATAGATAACAATGATAATGAGTCGCCGGGGTATCCGGCTGATGTTAGCTTCGGTATCAATAACTTTGCTAAAATCACCGTTCATGAACTACCATCTGGATTAACCCGTTTCTTTTTGCCCGGTTATGCCCAAAGTAAAAGGGTACTGTTATCAGGTAACTTTAATAACTGGAGCACTCTTAAAGGTATCATGGCCAAAACCGACAGCGGTTGGATTGCCGACATAAAGCTGAAACCTGGCAAGTATGAGTATAAGTTTATTGTGGATGGCCATTGGACCAGTGACCGTTATAACAACCTGGTGAGCAATCATGACGATAATTCAATATACTTTCGTTATAACTACACTTTTAAGCTGAACGGATACGCCAATGTCCATAAAATAACACTGGCAGCGAGTTTTAATGATTGGGACGCTAACAATATCGTCCTCGAGAAAAGTCCCAAAGGCTGGCAAAAACAGCTTTACCTGCAGGAAGGCACACAGGCGTATCGTTTCCTGGTTGATGGCAAATGGATCACCGATCCAGCTAATCCTAATAAGATCCAGGGCGCTGATGGATATACCAACTCAGTGCTGAACCTTGGCGAAACGGTTGTATTTAAGCTTGATGGTTATACCAATGCAAAGAAAGTGTACGTTGGCGGAAGCTTCAATAATTGGGAGCATGGCCTGATCCCGCTTACCAAAACCAAAACGGGCTGGGCATCGTCCTTAATTATTCCGCCGGGCAATTATGGCTATAAGTTTGTTGTGGATGATAACTGGATCACCGACCCCAAAAACCCTCGTAATATGATGGAGGGTGGCGTTGTTAATTCATATATTTCGGTGAAGCCCAATTATACGTTTAAGCTAAGCGGTTTCAATAATGCTAAAAAGGTTCATTTAGCGGGCAGTTTTAATAACTTTGATGATTTTGGTTACACACTTGCTTTTAACGGTAAAGAGTGGACGGTAAGTGTTTACCTGAAACCAGGCAAGCAACTGTACAAGTTTATTGTGGATGATAAATGGATGATAGACCCGGGCAATAAACTTTACGAACCTAACCAATATAATTCGGGTAATTCCGTTTTATGGATCGAGTGAGAAAAGAATCGAGAGATAAGAACCAAGAGATAAGAACCAAGAAGTCAGGATCAAGAGAAAAGAATTAAGAAGCGGGAAAATATTAATAAAGATGTTGATTCTTTCAGTATTGTATCTTGATTCTCACAGTCTTGCATCATGGTTCTGGTATTCTTGAATCTTGATTCTTATATTCTTGCATTTTGACTCTCACCTCGTTATATTAGCTAAAATACAATATTTTTATGACCATCCCCATATACCAGGCCGACGCATTTACCGATAAGCTTTTTGGCGGTAACCCGGCGGCAATTTGTCCGCTTAATGAATGGTTGCCCGATGTTACCATGCAAATGATAGCCATTGAAAACAACCTTGCCGAAACCGCTTTTTTTGTGAAAAACGACGATGGTTATAAGCTTCGCTGGTTTACGCCCGAGTATGAGATAGATCTTTGCGGGCATGCTACCCTGGCATCTGCTCATATCCTATTTTCGGAGCTGGGATATGAGGGAGATGTAATTCATTTTGAAACCGTAAAGGCCGGAACGCTAATTGTAAAGCTCGATGGCGATAAATATACTATGGATTTTCCGTCGAGGCCACCTATCCCAATTGAGGCTCCAAACGGATTGGCCGAAGCGCTTGGTGAAAAGCAGCCGGTAGCATTTTTGCGCTCGCGTGATTACTTCATTGTTTATGAAACTGAACAGGATATCAGGGAGCTTACGCCTGATTTCTTCGCCATGTCAAAAATGGATACGGTAGGGATCATAGCCACCGCTCCTGGCGATAACTCTGATTTTGTTTCACGCTTTTTTGCCCCCGGCGCAGGCATCCCGAAGACCCGGTTACCGGTTCGGCACATTGCAATCTGATCCCGTATTGGGCAAAACGCCTTGGTAAAGATAACCTCCATGCCTACCAGCTTTCGGCCCGCCGCGGCGAGCTTTGGTGCGAGCTTAAAGGTGACCGCGTGTTGATGAGTGGCAAAGCGGTTACTTATTTGAAGGGGAGATAAGGGTTTAAATTATAAATTGTCATTGCGAATATGTAAAAGTCCGGGCCGCTAAAGGTAAATGGCAAAAAAGGAGTTGTCACCCTGAATTGCCGAACGGTCGTGTGCAGGGGCCTGTCCACCATACTTCGATGAACTCAGTATGACACCCTTTTTTGTGTTGTCATCGGTAGGAACAAAGCAGGGACGTTATACAAACCCTGCCAGTAACCTTTCACCTTTAGCCTTTTTCCTTTCGCCTCAAATCAAAATATACTTTCAAAACTCAATTATTTATAATTACTTTGGGGGTTTGGACTTTGCAAGGTACTTAATAAATTAAATGCAGCTTACCCGTTTAGAAATCAAGGGCTTCAAGAGTTTTGGCGATAAAATAACCATCAATTTTAATGAGGGTGTTACCGCTATTGTGGGGCCTAACGGTTGTGGTAAATCGAACGTTGTTGACAGTATCCGCTGGGTTTTGGGTGAGCAAAGCACCCGGATGCTCCGTTCGGAGAAAATGGATAACGTTATTTTTAACGGTACCAAAAGCCGTAAATCGGCTAACCTTGCCGAAGTTTCCCTCACTTTTGATAATACAAAAAACGTACTGCCAACCGATTATTCGCAGGTAACACTTACCCGTAAGCTTTACCGCACGGGCGAAAGCGAATACCGACTTAACGATGTACAGTGCCGTTTAAAGGATATTACCGATCTTTTTTTGGATACGGGTATCGGCTCCGACTCCTATTCTATCATCGAGCTCCGGATGATCGACGAGATCATCACCAATAAGGAGGGCTCACGCCGTAACCTGTTTGAGGAAGCATCGGGCATCTCTAAATATAAGCTCCGCAAAAAGCAAACTTTCAGTAAGCTGAAAGAGACAGAGGCCGATTTGGCCCGTGTTGATGACCTGCTGTTTGAGATTGAGAAGAACCTGAAATCACTGGAGAACCAGGCGAAGAAAACTGAACGATACTATCGTCTCAAAGAACAGTATAAAACGCTGAGCATTATGCTGGCTTCGTTCAGGATCGTGGCTTTCAGCGAATCATTGAAAAAGATAGAGGAGCAGGAGCTAAAGCATAAGGCCGAGAAGGGAGATATCGTAGCCCAGATTGATACTTTGGAAGCGACTTTACAACAACAAAAGCTGGATAGCATCACCAAAGAAAAGAACCTTTCTGTTCAGCAGAAAACAACCAATGAGTTTGTTTCAAAGATCCGGGCTTACGAAAGCGAAAAGAAGATCAAGAATGAACAGTTGAAGTTTCAACAAGATAAAGAATCGCGACTGACTGAAGAGTTAGAACGCGATAAAAACCAGCTGAACCACGTTTTATATAACATTAAACGCTTAAATGAGGAAAAGGCCACCGAGGATGAAGCGCTGCAAACCATCCAAAGCAAACTTTCTGATTTAAAAGAAGCCGTTGATGAATTACGTGCACAACAAACCGAAGCCCGTAATGAGCTCAACGAGCTTAATAATATCAATACCCGCCTGCAAAACCAGGCTTATAAGGCAGAAAAAGACCTGGATATATTACAAATTCAGCAACAGGCTTTGGAGCAGGAAAGCCAGCGTAATATGGAAGATACCACCAATAAAGAGGTGGAGCTTTCGCACTTTAACCAGGTGGTTGCCGAGCTGCAATACCGCAAGGAAACACTTGATGATGAATTTCAGCAGGCTGTTGAGTTTGAAAATAAGCTAAAAGAACAAATTGCCGAAACCGATGTTGAGTTGAACTCGGTTAAGGATACCATTATAAAAGAGAGCCGTCGCCTTGATGCCAAGCAAAACGAATACAACCTTACCAAAAGTATGGTTGATAGTTTGGAAGGTTTCCCGGAGTCAATCAGGTTCCTGAAAAAGAATACCGATTGGGCTAAAAATGCGCCGCTGTTTAGCGATGTGCTTTTTTGTAAGGAGGAATATCGGGTAGCTATTGAAAACTACCTTGAACCGCTCATGAATTATTACGTAGTTGAAAGCTATGACGATGCAGTAAAGGCTATAAGCCTGTTGAGCAATTCGGCAAAGGGCAGAGCAAATTTCTTTGTGCTGAATAACTACGCTGATGAATCGCCTGCACAAATCAGCTTCGAAAAGGAGGGGGCTATCCCGGCATTGAGTGTTATTGAGGTTGAAAAACGTTACCTGCCGCTTTGTAATTACCTGCTTAAAGGTGTTTACCTGGTTGATGACGATAAAGAAGGCCAGATCAATAGCGAAACTTTACCGCAGGGCGTTGTGTTAATCGGCAAGAGCGGTAAGTTCAATAAATCAAAACATACCATGGCCGGTGGGTCTGTGGGTTTGTTTGAAGGTAAAAGGATCGGGCGTGCTAAAAACCTGGAGAATTTGGCTAAAGAGATCCGGGGAATAGAGAACCAGGTGGGTTCATTTCGTACGAAGTCTGAAGAATTACAGAACAAGCTTGCAGCTTTACGTTCGTCAACCAAGGCTGCTGAGATCAATGAACAGCAACAGATCCTGAACCGTTTAAATAACGAGTTGATCACTGTAAAAACCCGCCAGGAGCAATATCAAACTTTTATTGAAAACAGCCTTAACCGTAAAGAAGATATCGCCCGCAAAATTGCAGGGATCAAAGATGAAATGGCTGCCCTACAGCCGCAACTGGCCGAGCTGAAAACCCAGCGGCAGATCCAAAGTGATTTATTGGCCGATAAGCAGATGGCTTTTAACGAGCTGAACGAATACGTTTCCGTACAGTCAAACGCATACAATCAGGAAAATATCCGTTTTCATCAGCAACAAAATAAGGTATCGGGTTTAATGAAAGACCTTGACTATCGGGATACCCAGCAGGAAAGCCTTGAAACACGTATCCGCCAAAATAGCAGCGAGCTTGAAAAAGTAAAAGTTGCTATACAGGAAAACCTGAAGCTGGCCGATAACTCCGACGATAACCTGCTCGAAATGTATGAGCAGAAGGAAAACCTGGAAAAGGCCACACAAAAAGCGGAGCAGGAATATTATCAATGGCGAGGCCTCATAACCGAAAATGAGAACCAGGTAAGCTCACTAAGACGCAAAAAAGAAAACAGCGAAGTTATTGAGAACGAGCTGCGCGACGAACGAAATAATTTAAAGATAGACCTGAACGCGCTGAAAGAACGTCTTTCGGTTGAGTTTAATATAGATATTGAAGACCTGCCCGAAAGCGAAGTACCCGAAGGTGAAAATGAGCAGGACCTGCGCGAGAAAGCCGAAAAGCTAAAAAAACAGCTGGATGATTTTGGCGCCATAAATCCGATGGCGGTAGAGGCTTATAACGAAATGAATGAGCGTTATACTTTTATCCAGGCGCAAAAGAAAGACCTGAGTGAAGCCAAAGCATCATTGCTGGCTACCATACAGGAGATTGATGATACCGCGAAAGATAAGTTCATGACCGCGTTTATTATGGTGCGCGAAAACTTTATTAAAGTATTCCGCTCGCTGTTTAATGAAGAGGATTCATGCGATCTGATCCTGACTGATCCTGATCATCCGCTCGAGTCAGATATCGATATCATCGCGAAGCCAAAAGGTAAACGACCATTATCCATCAACCAACTATCGGGAGGGGAAAAAACCCTTACGGCAACCGCTATACTTTTTTCGCTGTACCTGCTTAAGCCTGCACCTTTCTGTATTTTTGATGAGGTTGACGCGCCGCTTGATGATACCAATATTGATAAGTTCAATAACATTATCCGTACCTTCTCCAAAGACTCTCAATTCATCATTGTATCCCACAACAAACGAACTATTGCAAGTACAGATGTTATTTACGGCGTAACCATGGTTGAGCAGGGGATCTCGCGTGTAGTACCTGTTGATTTAAGGGAGTTGGCAGATTAGAGCTTAAAGCCTAAGGCTTTTAATAAAAAGGCGAAAAGCTTTTCAGCCCTTCGCCTTTGATACGGAAAAGTTTTATTTCTTCTTTTTAAACACCGATGGTGTTTTAAGCATCAAACCTTTTACTTTGCTGCGAGTAAACCTCTGTTCCATCGCACGTTTCTGATCGGCCGAAAGCACGTTTTTTGATGAGGTAGCCAGGCTTTGTGTTGTTATTGAACCGGTTTTATACTTGCCAGTAGAGATATAGCTCAAAGCCTGTGCTAATAGCCCTTCGGTAGGGTCGCCGAAATCTTTGGTCAGATCGTCGACGGCGCTAACACCTTTATAAATGCCTTGCCCTGGTGTCATACCGGTATAATAATCGCCATTGTTTGCCGAATTTCTTGTGGAGAACATTGGCATATACAATTGGTATTTATTGATATCAATACCATAAAAACCAACAGGCTTGCCATAGGTGACAGAGCCGATCAATTCAACATCCAGTTCAGGGATCAGGTTATTAATGGTTAACTCACTTGCCGAGGCAGTACCGCTACCAACTATAAAGAATATCCGGCTTAAATTAAGTGACCCTTGCTTTTGGAAATTAACAGTTTGGTTGCTTACCGAAAAAAATCCTTTGGGTATTTCGTAAAGGTTTTTAAACAAGGTATAGTTATCGTTTGTAAGCTTATCATTAAAATAAGCTGTATACATCTTAGTGCCGTTCTTAGCCGATGGTACTAAAAGGTTATCTAAGTATTCCGCAGTTTCTACGGATCCGCCACCGTTGTACCTTAAATCAACGATCAAATCGGAAATGCCCGTGAAGCTGTTTAAAGCCTCTAATATTTTAGGACCGGCATTGGTTTTATCAGTAAAAGAATTAAAAACCATGTAGCCTGCTTTTTTGCCCGAGCCGGCGTCCAGTGTTTTATAAGTAATAACAGGGTTTATAGTATAGTTAGCAGTATTAAGCGTTACATCAACGGTGGTATTATCCGGTCTGGCCAATGTCATGCTGATAGTTTTGCTGTATGCATAGGCTTGTATTACAAATTGGGTAGTCGAACCTCCGTCATCGTAAGCAAGGTCGGTGCGCCCATTTATTTTGGTGATCTGATACCCGCGTTTAATACCTACTTTATCAGCAGGTGAACCAGGGTATACATATTTGATCCTCAGATCCGAACGCGTAGGGTAGAATACCGAAAAACCGAAGTCGCCGCCATTGCCGCTCAATTCGTTCGATACCGAGCCGTCATCAATAAACGAGTATTTGGCCGTACCGGTATTATCATAATATTCGTACGGTTGAGAGCTTGCCGGATTTATGGCATATTGCGATAAATGGTCAACCTCGCTGCTTAAGCCGGTGATGGTATCGCTGCTTACATAGTTACGGGGCTGAAAGTTTTTGTAAGTAGGAAGCTGATTGTACCACAAATAGGTTTCCTGCGGATACAGATAAACCGAGTCCCTTATACGATCAAGCGTGGTGCCGGTGTTTGGCGGGCCGGTAGTACCATCATCGCCGTTATTAATAGGTTTATTTTTTTTACAGGCAGATATCAATGCAACGGAAATAAGGGCTAAAAAGTAAAATATTTTTCTCATACACTTGAGTTTAAGTATTAAAACGCCTTGTTAGTAAGTATGTTATAGGTAATGCTATAAAAAGTCTTCAACACTGATACAGTCAATGCCGCTGGCTTCGGCACAAAGCTTATCTGTTTCCGAATTTTCAATCATCACTATTTCTTTACGCTGGAGGCCATGTTCCTGAATAAGCAGGTTAATTACATCTGGTTCGGGTTTTGGTACGGTTTCTTCGGTAAAATAGCAGCGGAGATATTTTTCCAGCCCGTGCCATTCGGTTTGTTTAATTTTATTTACCTGTTCCTGAACATTGCCGTTAGTTACAATAAACAATTTTTTGCGGTCGACCACAATATCCTGCATTAAGGTAAGTATATTTTGATATAAAAGCAGTTTTAGCGGTAATTTGGCAGTTAAAAGCAGGTTCTCAAATTTATCGCGGTATTGTTCGGCCACCGGGAACTGCTCCGTCAAACGGTTAAATGCGGCATCCTTCCCTTCAGCTATATACGTATCAGTTAATACTTTGGTTGCGGCCTTTGCATCTATCAGCTCAATATATTCAAGCATGTTTGCAAACAGGTAATAAGCCTGAAAGTAGTAATCCTTTGCCGGATAAAGCACATTATCTAACTCAAAAATAAAAGCTGTTTTACGTTTATCAATATCCTTATAGTCCATTAAGCAATTACGTGTAGGTTTATATCGTATTCATTAAAAAGGGTTTCGGCCTTTAGCAAGAGTATTGTTTCATCAGGTCTTAATAAATAAACCGAATCGATGCTTTTATCCAGGCAAAGCGTTAGCATTTCATGTGTATAACTTGCCGAAGCTGGATTGGGCAACAATATCATTTTGCCCGTTTTTATCATAAAATCAGGCAGGTCCATATGATCACCCAAAATAATATTTTTTCCTTCAAGTTTGTTTTTGAGCTGGTAGGCTTGAGCCGTTGTGGCGGCGGTAATTAAAATGCTCATATGGCTATTGACCGTTAACAATTAAACCATCCCTCATTGTAACCGTGCGGTCTGACAGGTTTGCAAGATCTTCATTATGAGTAACAATAACAAAGGTTTGCCTGAAATCATTTTTAAGCTTAATAAATAATTCATGAAGCTCGAGCGCGTTGACCGAATCAAGGTTGCCTGAAGGCTCATCGGCAAAAATAAGTGCCGGATTGTTGATTAACGCACGTGCCACAGCTACCCTTTGTTGCTCGCCGCCCGATAGCTGGTTAGGTTTATGGTGCAGCCTGTCTTTCAAACCCAAAAGGTCAAGCAACCCGGCCGCTTTTTTTTCTGCTTCAGATTTTGATTTTCCTGCTATAAAGGCCGGGATGCAAACATTTTCAAGAGCGCTGAACTCGGCCAGTAAATGGTGAAACTGGAATATAAAGCCAATCTGCCGGTTCCGGAAATCGCTTAGTTGTTTGTTGTTTAGTTTGTTTAGTTCAATATCATTAATGGTTAAAGTGCCTGAATCCGGCCGGTCAAGGGTACCTAATATGTTAAGTAACGAGCTTTTTCCGGCACCTGAAGCACCAACGATGGTCACGATTTCGCCCTTTTGTACCTCAAGGTCAACACCCTTTAATATTTGTAACTGTCCGTATGATTTATGGATAGATCTGGCTTTAAGCATTTGGCAAAGTTAACGGATTAGCTGGATTTATTTTGTTGGGATTACACCTATTGATTTATGATTTCACCGATTTTTACCGTTGATGATTTTTGATTATGTTGACACCTATTTTTCTGATTTTGCGAACATTCTATTAATATTAAAGTTCTGTAAATCATGATTTTGACATAGAGCTGAATGAAATGATTTAAGGAGGCTCTCAACTAAAAACAAATTCTCCCATTTTTTTGCGGCGTTGCGCCTTAGCGTGCTTAATATTCAATTCCCTAAGTTTCCCGTACTTTGCATCCTTTGTAAATACAATGTTATTTACCCCCGATAAGGGCAAATAAACTGAAACAAGGTGTTTACCGTTTCAAACAAAATTGTAGCTTTACCGCAAATTCTTCAAAACATGAATATTCACGAATATCAGGGTAAAGCTATATTAAAAAGCTATGGCGTTAGAGTTCAGGAAGGCATTGTAGCCGATACTGTTGAGCAGGCTGTTGAGGCTGCCCAAAAATTGAAAGAAGACCTGGGCTCAAGCTGGGTAGTGATCAAAGCACAGATTCACGCAGGTGGCCGTGGTAAAGGGGGCGGCGTTAAGCTTGCCAAAAACATCGAGCAGGTAAAAGAACATACCGGCAATATTTTAGGTATGCAGCTGGTAACTCCGCAAACTGGTCCTGAAGGTAAAAAAGTTAAGAAAGTTTTAGTTGCACAGGATGTTTACTATCCGGGCGAAAGTGAAACCAAAGAGTTTTACATGAGCGTATTGCTTGACCGCGCCCGTGGCCGCAACATTATTATGTACAGCACCGAAGGCGGTATGGATATTGAGGAAGTTGCACACTCAACCCCTGAGCTTATATTTAAAGAAGAGATTGATCCTAAAGTTGGTTTACAGGGCTTCCAGACCCGTAAAATAGCCTTTAACCTTGGCCTTGAAGGCGAAGCATTTAAAGACATGACCAAATTCATTGCTGCTTTATACAAAGCCTATGAAGGTACCGACTCATCGCAATTTGAAATTAACCCGGTTTTAAAAACCTCTGATAATAAAATTTTAGCTGTTGACGCTAAGGTAAACCTTGACGATAACGCGCTTTACCGTCATCCGGATTACGCTGCAATGCGTGATACCGATGAGGAAGATCCAACCGAGGTTGAAGCCAGCAAATCAAACCTTAACTATGTTAAGCTTGATGGTAACGTAGGCTGTATGGTTAATGGCGCCGGCTTAGCTATGGCTACTATGGACATCATTAAAATTGCCGGGGGCGAGCCTGCCAACTTCCTTGACGTAGGCGGTACGGCCAACGCGCAAACTGTAAAAGCTGGTTTCAATATCATTCTTTCAGATCCTAACGTAAAAGCCATCCTGATCAACATCTTCGGTGGTATCGTTCGTTGCGACCGTGTTGCGCAAGGTGTAATTGATGCTTACAAAGAGATCGGTAATATCCCGGTGCCAATTATTGTTCGTTTACAGGGCACAAACGCTGCCGAAGCAAAAGAACTGATCGATAACTCAGGTTTGAAAGTTTACTCGGCAATATTGCTGAAAGAAGCTGCAGACCGTGTTAAAGAGGTTTTAGCGCTTTAATTCTTTTTAGAGATTAGAGGCTGGTAATTAGAGATTAATTGCCAGCCTATAGATAAAAAAAGGAGGCTATATCACACATTGATACAGCCTCATTTTTTATAGGGTAACATGTCCCCTAAAAGACTACAAGTCACTTAAGAGGTCAAGTTTTTTGGCGTTATATTCTTCCTGCGAAATAAGGCCATTATCAAACAAGGTTTTTAGTTTTTTTAGTTTTTCGGTAAGCTCATCAGGCTTTGGTGCGGCAGGCGGAGGTGTTTCCTGTACAACAGGAGTGGGGGCCGCGACTGGTGTGGGTGGTGTTACCGGTGCGGCAGGCGCTGTATAGCCATTTGGTTGAGAAAACGGCTGAGGCGATGCCGGTGATACAAAAGCGCGGGCAGGCGAATTTTCCAGCTGGATAGCACCTGATTCGGCACGTTTTTGTTCCAGGTCGCGCTGACGGCGAGCTTCACGCTCAACTTCCTTACGTTCCTGGGCATACTGGTATAATTTACGGCCCTGAACTTTAGGCAAGTAATCAACAGCCATTTCGGCGCCACCGGTGGTTTTTACGCTGAAAATGGAGCCGATAATTTCTTCCTTGGTATATACGTCAACGATATCTTTCCAAACAAAATCAACAAACTTGATAGATAGCCCCAGGTTAGCCGGGGTAAAAAACAGCACACGTTTGTTGGTAATAGCTATACAATCAGGAAAAAGATTTACCAGCGGCTTTTTCTGAACGGCAATGTAGATAACCTCTTCGCCTGAAGAAAGCAGATCAACAAGGCGTGAATAAACCTTTTCAACTGTTTTAGGGTCCTGTTCCTCGTTTAAAAATTTCTCAATCATATTTTTAGCATTTATGATGCGCGCAAAAATAACAATTATACCTGTTAAAGAGTCAAGAATCAAATGTTAAGAATCAAGTTTTCCTGAAACGTGATTCCTGGCATCTTGATTCTCAAATGGTATTAAGCAATCAACAAATTACATCCGCGGATGTCTGACTGGTCAAACCGGCCCAATACTTCAAAAGAGCCATCAGGGTAAATCCTGCCCAAATCCTGCGTAGCAATAAACGCGCAGGAGTTGATATTGGCCAGGTCAATAACGCTGATGCCGCCTGTTTTACCAGTTTGTAACGTACTGAGCGGATCGTTAGTATCCCGGATGATGATCTTCATCCATGGCGGGCAATTGAAAATGCCGTCGCCTTTGGAGTAAGCTTGTGACAGCAGCTCCGTCATTCCATATTCCGAGTGGATCTGCTTTACACCAAAGCCTTTGCCCAAAATGGCGTGCAGCTCCTCGCGAATCATTTCCTTACGACGGCCTTTCATGCCGCCGGTTTCCATTACAACCAGTTCAGGGAAGTTGACCTGGTAGTTTTCAATAAAATCGAGCAGACCGAAAGTAACACCTATTAAAAGCGTAGGTTTCCTGGCATCCTGCTGTTTTTTAAGTTGATGAAACAGCTCATCATGATTATACAAAAAGAAACCGCTATCCGGGTGATTTGATTGTTTAATCAGGTCATCAACCATGTAAATGAGCGACGAACCTTCGCGCTCCAGGTACGACGGGAGCAGAGCCAGTATAGTGAAATCCCTGATATCACCATAAAAAATATTGAATGCACGCCGAAAGCTTTCCTCATACCAGGTTATATCGGTAACCCGGTGACTGCTGGTGATCATCCCGGTGGTACCTGAACTGGTAAAGGTTACCTCAACGGGCGCATCGGTACTTAATATAGTATGTGACTTAAAAAATTCGATAGGTAAAAATGGGATCTGACTGTAAGATGTAATTGATGCGGTGTCAATTTTCAATCCTTCAATAAACTGGCTGTAAACCGGGTTATGCTGTGCCTGGTAGTTGAAAACCTGCAAGGCAGCGTCGTTAAATTGCTCTTCGGTGCTGATAGAAAATATTTCCTGTTTACCTGGTTTGTCCATTGAGGGCAAAGATAAGGAAAACCAAGATTTGAACCATGATTTGCCTGATTATGGGATTTACATGATATCAGGACGTGACACAGGACTAAAGAAAAAAAGTGTAAACTTTTTTCAGGACGAGACAGACGTGACAATCAAGGTAATCCTTCAATCCTATAAATCAAGGTTCATTCGGATAAACTTCGCAAGTTTCGGGTTGAAAGGCTTTGTTTATCGCGCGAACTTTGATCTATCTAAAAAATAATAATCATGAATACATTTAAAATTGTACCGCTATCAAAATCATTCGTCGAAAAAGTAAGGACAACCATGACCGACGAGTTTGGAAGCGAAGTGGTTGAACAACTGGCTACCGGGCTTGGGCCATGCCGGGTTTCACTTAAGCCCTTTGAACGTAACGTTGATAAACGCCTGTTGCTAAAACATTCGCCTTTTGAAATCGAAAATGCCTATAACCAGCCGGGACCTATTTTTATTCACGCTGAAGATGTGGAGGAATACAGCGACATTTATCGTTTCCCGCCGGAGATTAAGGTTAATAAAAAGAGTTTCCCGCTATCGCTCATAGGTTACAGCAAATTGCAGCAAATGGTTCTAACCCGGCTTGTTGGTGATGCCGATGTTGATGAACTGATTAGCGAAATATTTGCCGAGAATGATAATGTTGAATATTTGCATGCCAGAAATGCCCAGGCATGTTGTTTTATATGCAAAATTGAGCGTGTTTGACTTTCCTATTACATAAAATTAAAAAACAAGTACGTGTTTTGGGGGTTAGTTAAGTATTGAATATATAATTAATAATATTAATCATCCATCCCCATGAAAACATTAAAATTCTTGAGACTCCCGGTATTGTTAGGTCTCTTTTTTGTAATGATATCGGCAAAACCGGCCGATGACAGCAAGCAGACAGAACGCATCCATAATTCGTCAAATGTGTTGAAAGAGTTTGCCAAGATGAAGGAAAGCATCCCGCATCAGCTATTGGAAGAATACGAAGGCATTGTTATCATTCCCAAACTCATCAATGCCGGATTTGGCATTGGCGGTAAACGTGGTAAAGGCGTAGCCATGGTGAAACTGGATAATGGCAAATGGAGTGATCCGGTATTTGTTACCTTAACAGGCGGTAGCTTTGGCTTACAAATCGGCGTACAATCCGTTGATCTGGTGCTGGTGTTCCGCCATAAAGGTGTATTAACCAAAGTCAAAAATGGCGATTTTACTATTGGTGGCGATATTTCCGCAGCAGCCGGTCCTGTTGGCCGCAGTTCGACTGCAAGTACCGATTATAAGCTGCAGGCCGAGGTTTACTCATACTCACGCAGCCGTGGTTTGTTTGCCGGGATAACCATCAATGGCTCAAACCTTGGCATCGATAAGGATTCAAATGCTGCTTATTATGGAGCCAAAGCCACCTCGCAGGATATTTTTGCGCAGGCAAGCAGCAATACCGAGGCGGTTAAAACATTAAAAGAAACATTGGCCGCGTTTTAAAAACAATGCGGTGATAAACAAAAATACCCGGAACCTAGCCGGGTATTTTTGTTTTAATGCTTTTGAAATGCCCGTTTAAGCAGTAGTCCGGACAGTGCCGACATTCCACCCACTAAGCCTCCTAAAATGCCGGTTACAGCTAATATATAACCCCAGCCAGGCAGATGAAATAAGTGGGCTATCCTTGTAGCCATGATATGGTCATTGGGTATGCTTTTAAAGAGAGCCAGTACTATCCACACCATCAAAACCGCTATAAAGGCTTGCCAGAAAGAACTTTTTGCTGTTGTGCCAATAAAAAGAGCCGTTAAAAATGATATGACTGCGACTATCCACCAGGGTAAAAAATATCCGCTGGCAAATGAAAGTATAAGTATGATGAAGAACAACATGGTGCTATTATTTACCCGTTAATGTATAAGTTGATTTAATGCGTGGTGACTGTTCACTTACCGATTGCATGAAAAGCAGTTCTTTTAACTTTCCCTCATTCCAGGTTTTGAACATATCATTATAGAAAAAACTACCGGGATTACCTGATTCGCCGCCGGGAAAAATACCGTAACCTTTTACTTTGGGACCCATTTGCACCACCATACGCCATGATGGGCCATGCCCGTCATGAAGGGCATTAACTGTTGATGCTGTGCCACCCGATTCAAAATTACCCGAACCAAAAGCCGTTTGACGTGAAAGGCTCGCTATCTCCATTTTTTTAAATTTACCCCATTGCCAGTTTGCTCCGGGTTTACCACATCTGTCGGTAATTTCCTTTACCGCAGCTGCAAAAGCTTTATTAACGATATCTGCTGCGGTTTCCTTTGCTGGTGTGCGGATGTCATCAAACCATTTGGAAGTTGGCTCATTAAGCAGTAGCTTTTCTGTGCGATCTACAGAAGGAAAATTGTTTTGCAGGGTTTTATCTGCAAAATCATCCCCCCACACAGCATTGTACAATTGCGACCACCAATTGGTAAACACAGTAGCACCTATTGAATTCGGTGCAAAATTTTTGTCCCACATATTGATTTGATCATAAGCGCTAAGTTGTGTAGCATTAAGTTTAGTTGGGTCGATATATTTAAGCAGGGTTGGTAAAATGTTCTGTGCCCGGATACTGTATACATCTGTTTGGAGTTTACGCATACTATCAACGGTGGCATTAGTCATAACGGCAAGTCTGTCATTAATACGTTTACCGCGTTCATAGGGCGCAAATGACCAGTTGATATAATAAGGATAAGAAGGATCTGTTGATGATTGATTGGCCGAGCTTACAAACCCACGAGCAGGATTTTTAATGGTGGGATCCTGCTCAAATGGTACCCAACCATGCCAGTCGTCGGCAGGGTCGGTCCCATCTAAAATAAATTTCCCCTGGTCTTTGTATTTAAGCGGGTATTTACCGTTTGGGGTTATGGCGATATCGTCTTTACTGGCAAAAACAAAATTTGAAGCAGGGGCGCTGAAAAAGGTAAGCGCCTTGCGGTAATCGTCATAGTTTTTGCCTGTATTAAGCAGGTACATAGCCATCAGTTCATTGGATTGTTCGTGTGCTATCCACCTTAAAGAGTGTCCAACCGGAACAAAATCAGGGCCATCGGCTTTTTGAGTATTGTTTTGATACACAACCGGGCCGTGGTGAGTATAAACTACTGTGTCATAAACCGGTTTTTGACCGAGTACTTCAATTTTTTCAATACGACGGGTAGTTTTATTCCATTTGTTATTGTACCAGTATTCCTCCATTTTGGTATCCCTGAATTTTTCCTGGTACCAGTCCAATACGTCGGCATCAACATTGGTAATACCCCAGCTAATGTTATTGTTAAAACCTAAAATAACACAGGGCGCACCCGGTAATGATACACCATAAACATTCATACCCGGCGCGGAAAGCTGTACCTGGTACCAGATAGAAGGTAGTGTGAGGTTAAGATGCGGGTCATTAGCTAAAATAGGATACCCGCTTGCTGTTTTACTGCCCGCTACCGCCCAGTTATTGCTGCCGATACCTTCAACACGGGGTTTAGTATTTGTACTATCTGCCATACCGGCTAAAAAATTAGCAGATGGTTTGGGAATGGGCAATGTTTTAAAATAATCCCATTTTGTCCCTGTAGGGATGATGGGGTCTTCGTGCATAGGATAATCGGGAAAAAGATCATTTGTAACGGCCGGGCCAAATTTGCGCAGGATATTGGTCATGGCAAATTCGTTTGAGCCGCCGGCCAATGTTTCCGACATCAGCTTAAGCAAAAAGGCGCAGTTGATAGGTTTCCAGTCTTCGGGGGCATAGTTCAGGAGTTTAAACTCTATGGGGTAACTCCTCGGGCTTAGCTGATGGATATAACTGTTGATGCCATCGGTATACGCCAGGATCATGTTGCGCACCACGGGATCGACCATCATTGCCTTTATTGTTTTTTCGGCGCCGTAAACCATTCCCATGCGGCGGTGATAGCGATCAATATCCAGCACTTTGGGGCCAATAACTTCAGCCAGCCTGCCTGCTGCCTGCCGGGTTTGGATATCCATTTGCCAAAGACGGTCGGTTGCGGTCATGTATCCCTGGGCAAAGTACAGGTCGTGCTCGTTCTGTGCGAAAATGTGCGGGATATGATTTTCATCAAATTTAATGGTAACCTTACCCTGTAAGCCTTTAAGTTTCAGGTCGAGCGTTGGCAGAATGTGCTTGCTTTCAGCATTTTGCCAAAAACCATCGGCCGGGCTCAGGAATTTTCCTAACGGTGGAACGACGCTTATTTTAGTTTGCAGTGCCCAGATGAGCAGTAATGTGAAAAAGATGGATATGAATGCTTTAGTAAACTTCATTGTTTGGGTGATGATGCCCCTAAAGTTAACCATTTAGGCTGCATATTCAAGTCTTGGCTTATGCTTGCGGTAATGTTTTTTAGGTTTAGGAGTTTGAAGTGAGTCTGTCTTAGGTTGTTTCTTTTCCCGGCGAAAATCCCAGGGTGGGGTAGGGTTGGCATCCTGCCATAAACCAAGTTTATCTTCACGGGCCTGTTGTTCCAGAGCAGCCAGTTCGGTGTTTTTGGAATAGGCTTTATACTGCCAGGCGTAGCCGTTTTTCACCAGCGCATAATTTATATTAGTGCCATCGATAAGTACCACCTGCGCAACGGTACGGCCATAGCGGTCATGTTCGTTACCAATTAATTTTACCTCTTTACCAAAACACAGATCAGAAGTGAATTTTTTAGCTGCCTGTCCAAACGCCTGCGATTTTTCAGGGCAGTCAATTTCGGCAAGCCTTACGGTAACCTGCTGGTTATCGCCGGTAAGCAAACCCAAAGTATCACCGTCTTTTATCTTCACAACTTTATAAACACCGGCATCGGATTGTTTGGTATTATTGGGATTACAACCGGCAATTATAAGTAATACGAGGACGAGGAGGGCAGAGTACTTTTTAAATATCATATATTAATGTGCGGATTTCAGATATGCAAATATGGGTATCTGAAACAGGATTAAAGGGTTTATCGGATTTGACAGTAAGAAGATTAACCCGGATTAAATGAAAAGCATTAAAGGATTTGACCGGCAAAAATCCCGGAATCCGAAATCTTCTCAAATCTCGGTTCTATTTCGCATGCAGGCTCAACGCGTTTCCGTCAGGATCCTTAACAGTGGCAAAGCGGCCCCATGGGGTTGTGTCAACATTGCCTACTTCAAGGCCTTTGGCTTTAAGGTCTGCTATATCTTTATCCAGGTCGTCGGTTTTAATTACAAGGCCGCGTACACTACCCGCCGGCATTTCCGCGAACCAGTTTACGAGGGTGATGGAAGCAGGTGAGCCGGGAAATGCCATCTGGATCCAGGTTTGTTTTTCAAAGTTAGCTTCAACTAATATTTCAAAACCAATTTTCAGGTAGAACGCTTTGGCTGCCTGCTGGTCGGTTACGGGGATGGAGATAATTTCAATTGCTTTCATATATTTAGCTTTGTTTGATGCTAACGGGTTGGCTTAGCCCTGCATTGATTTTCAAATTTATCTTTTAAAATACACAATTGAAACAAATTACCATCGGCACCATGTCGATGTATGTGTATCGAATCCGACGGGCGCACTGTAATAAAGCCCTTTCAATCTTGTAAATCCAATTAAATCCCGGTTCAGATAAAATTGGAACATTAAAGCATTAACTTTGCTGATTATTAATATAGTCTTAATAATTGCCATTATGAGCAAATTTACCATACCTGATAAAGTGTTGTACGTATGCGTAGGCAGCAAATGCGGAAAACGAGGCGGTAAGGACATGTACAAGATCGCAAAATCGTACATTAAACATCATCACGGGCCCGAAGAGTTGGAGGTAATTGAAACCGAATGCACCGACAGGTGTAAATATGCCCCTGTGTGCAGTATCCAGCCCGGCAACACCTGGTTGAAAGAATATCACCCTAAAGAGGTGTTGAAGTTGATGGATCTGATTGAGTGATGTCTTCCAATGGTGCCGTATCATAAGCCCCGGCTTTGTAGGGTCTGGACAGCGCTATTAAAATTCACTAACTTTGCGCCGAATCAAATTACATTACCGGGCCCATGGAAAATTCAACGATTCCCCGTATGCCATTGGAAACGTTCGCAACGGATAACTACCAGCAACCACTACTCAACGTAGAGCATTACCCGGTTGATTCGCAATACTTTGTCATTCAAAACCGGGACACTTACCCGATTAAGGATTATATACCGCCGCACCGTCGTAAATTTTACAAGATCTTCCATATGACCCGGGGCACCGGAGTTTTGACCATCGGCCTTCACCGCTACGAAATGGGGCGGAATGAGATCGCTTTTCTCCACCCCGACGAGATCATGTCCTGGCAAACCACTTCAGCAGAGACTGGCGGACATTTCTGCCTGATTCATCCCAATTACTTCGGGCTCGAAGCCGACCATGTGCTTCAGTTGTTCCGGCAGTTCCCGAACTTTGAGACTGATAAGGCGGTGATCCAACTGACCGACGAACAGTCGGCCACGATCAACGGTTATTTCGAAACCATGCATCGGGAAGACCGCGGTAACAGCGACGATAAAAAGCAGGCAATTTTATTACAGTTGCAGATGCTGTTGCTCGAAAGCCGGCGCGCTGGCAAGAACCTGATGCGCACGAAGGCTTCGGAAGGTTATAGCTATATCTACCGTTTCTTATCCTTACTGGAATCATCCTTTCAGATACAGGAACGTGACTCTTAAGTTAAGCTTAAAACGGCGGCTGAATTTGCAGACCAACTGCATGTGCACCCCAATTATCTGAATTCCCTTGTTCGTAATCAGACAGGAAAAACCCTGCGGGAACACATACAGGATCGTCTGATCCATGAGGCCAAATCCTTACTCGTGCAAACCGACTGGGGTATCAATGAGATCAGCGATGGTCTGGGCTTCTCCGGCCAGGCCGCCTTTACCTCCTTATTCAAGAAAAAGGCCCTTGTTTCTCCTTCAGAATTCCGCAGAAATGCGGCTGTTTCCACTCATATTTGAAACTCACAAATATTCCTGTGATTCGAATAAGTCCCTTCAAGTCCTTCCTGCGCAATTTTGTACCATACAATTAATGATCAAGAAAATGAAAACACAGAAAGTATGGTTCGTTACAGGAGCCTCAAAAGGATTAGGTTTAAGTTTAGTAAAACGGTTGTTAACTCAAGGCTACAAGGTAGCGGCTACTTCAAGAGAGGCAGAAGCCTTACGTACCGAGGTGGGCTACAGCGGCGATGATTTTCTTCCGCTGCAGGTGAACCTGACCGACAATACCAGTGTAGCTGAAGTAATTACCGCGATAGTTGCCAAATTCGGCACGATCGATGTAGTTGTGAATAACGCCGGTTACGGGCAGCTCGGCACATTGGAGGAACTAACCGACGACGAAGCCCGCAAAAACTTTGACGTTAACGTATTCGGTTCGCTGAATGTAATTCGTAACGTAATGCCGATATTCCGCGCCAGGAAATCAGGTGCGTTCTTTAATATCTCTTCAATAGCCGGTTTCCTGGGCACTTTCCCCGGATGGGGTATATACAACGCCACCAAATTTGCGGTTGCCGGCTTTACCGAAGCGCTTTCGGCTGAAGCAAAATCACTGGGTGTAACTGCCACCATCGTTTATCCCGGCTATTTCAAGACCAATTTTCTGCTGCAAGGCTCATTGCGCACCGCAGCAAAGCCGATCAATGACTATAAAGAAGCCCGCGACCTAGAAGTGATCCACAACGAACAGGTCATCGGCAACCAGCCCGGTGACCCTGAAAATGCGGCTTTAGCCTTCATCGAGGTGGCTGAAATGCAAGAGCGTCCGCTGCACTTATTCCTGGGTTCAGATTCATTGGGTATGGCGCAAAACAAGATCGAAGCCATTCAGAAAGACCTGGCTGCTTTCGAGAGTATCAGCAAATCGACCGATTTTAGAAAATAAGCTCTTTTTCGACCTTATAAAAAACCGGCCAGCAATGGCCGGTTTTTTGGTGTTTGCAGGGTAATGCCGAAGGTATCATATGAAAAGGAAAGAGCCACCAAAACAAAAAAGATCGCATCATTTGATTTACGATACAGCCTCCTTAAAATAAGATGTTAAAACAAATGCCTTTCGTTTATCGAAAGGCATTTCGTGTGGAAACCTCTCCCTCTGGAGCGGGCAGGGTGAGGCTTAAGCCTCACTATCATATTTTATCTGACCAACGTGCTTGTCAATCTGCCATCTGCCGGTACCCTCTTCGCCGATAACTTCGAATAGTTCGAGGGCGCGGCGGGCTTTATATTCTTCTTCGCGTTGTTCTTTCAGGAACCAGTTTAGGAACTCCATAGTAACAAAATCCTGTTCTTTCATGCAGCGCGCATATATGTTTTTGATAGCGTTGGTAACGCTAATTTCCTGGTCGAGGGCGTCTTCAAACACTTCGCGGAATGAATTATATTCCTGTTTAATGCCGGTTACCTCAGGTGATACAGCATTGCCGCCCATATCAAGGATATATTTATAAAATTTTAGCTGGTGTTGACGTTCTTCTTCGGCTTGTTTGAAAAAATATTCTGACGAAAAATCATAACCGTTGCGATTGCACCATGATGCCATGGCCAAATATGCTGACGAAGAAAATGCTTCTTTTTTAACTTGCTGATTTAAAAGCGCTTCGATATCTGATGATATCAGGCTTTTTATGCGGAGTAGGTCTTTCATGGTCTTGATAAATTAATGTTATATGTCTTATCGCAGGATAATTATATACAATAATAATGCTGTAAAGGCATATTAGTTTAATTTAAAGACAATATGAAATTAATCTAAATTGTGTTGATAATTAGTCTAATTACAGTGAGTTGCTGTAAAGGCGGTCATGGATAATGTGGTTGAGTTCCAGCATTACAAAAGTACCTTCTAAAAGATCTTTCAGGCTGATGATCTGAGCCAGTGAAAGTACATAACAATGATCGCAGGCGCAGATGAAAATGATCTCCACGTCGGGATCAGTAGTGGTGTTCAGCAGTTTTTGCTCAATGTCGATAGCATAAACCGCTTTGCGTAATTTTAAGAAATTGCGATGATCAAACCGGGCAACCTTACCGGCGAAATCGATATACCAGCAACGCTCCGCATCGCATTGGTAAACGACACCTGTTTTGGTGCTGAAAACGTCGGTCCATAAAGTTAGTTCGGTGGTCCCAATCATATAATGGTTGCAAATATTGGTATTATTTGTAATCAATCCAAATAAATACAAGAAAAATTTTAACAAATTTGGAGAGGTTTGAGGTAGTAAGAGCTTTAGTTGTATGCGACAAACATTGACCCGCTCAATCGCCGCGGGGCGGCTGCTGCTTTTGTCTTGACACAAAAGTAACCAAGAAGTCAAGTCGGCAGACAGGCTTCTTCGCCGTACTGACCAATCCGCCTTCCTCTCCTTGGCCTTTGCCCTGCAAATCGGTCAGAACCACGGGCTGCAATTATTTTGCCCAGGCCGCGCACACCTCAATGTCAGCAAAAACTTGCTATGCCCCTGCAACCGCACAGGCCACCATTGTTCTGTCGGCTTTCACCCGAAGCTTACCGGCAGACGGAGGAAGATAGGGAGAGTTAGGAAGCAAGACAATGAGAGTCAGGATGAAAGACAAAAGAGAAGAGCTTAATAAGGGAAAAGGCTGTTATAATCTCCCAAACAAAAGTGCGCCGGCCCGACAAAAAAGCGGGCCGGGGAGTATGGCCTGTGGGTGGAAGCATTTTTTTGTCTTGATTTTTTGGTTACTTTTTCATCAAGGAAAAAGTGACTGGCCCCGCCCGGCCAAGAGGGCGACGATGTAAGTTATAAAACCATAAAATTTGTTATCTGCCAATGGGGTACAACGGTAATTAACTTATCTGTAACTTTTTCATACAAGCAATTAATTTTATTATAAATTTGGAACGTGGTTACGGGTTTATCCGAAATCAAACCAATTATCCTTTTATCATTTTTTATATGAGAAAAACCTTACTATCCGCCTTATGCTGCTTGCTGGCTGCTTTGGGTGTAGAGGCACAAACGCCTGCACTTGAGCGTGTTGAGCCCATGTCCTGGTGGGTTGGCATGAGTAATCCCAACCTCCAACTGGTTGTGCATGGCAACAATATTGCCGCCCGTAATGTAGTGCTTGCTTACCCCGGTGTAAAGCTTAAAGCAGTTCATAAAGTTGAAAATCCGAATTATTTATTGATTGATCTGAAAATTTTTTCATCGGCTATTCCGGGAACGTTCCCGATAAAATTTAAGAAAGCAGGCGAAAAAGACCTTACGTATAGTTATACACTTAACAAACGCGACAGATCTGCAGGCAGGGCGCAGGGCGTTACCAGTAAAGATCTGATCTATCTCATTATGCCTGACAGGTTTAGCAATGGCGATGTTGCCAACGACTCATTTGATAACCTACGTGAGCGAGGCATCCACCGCGATTCGATGTTCAGCCGCCATGGGGGTGACCTTCAGGGGATCATGAACCATTTGGATTACCTGAAAAATTTAGGAGTAACTGCAATCTGGCTTACACCCGAAATTGAGAATGACGAGCCAAGCGCTTCGTATCACGGGTATGCCGTTACTGATTATTATAAGATAGATCCACGGTACGGCACTAATGACCTTTACAAAAAGTTTGTGGAAAAATGCCACAGCATGGGGCTTAAGGTTATTAAAGACCTTGTACATAACCATGCCGGTACCGAAGGTTACCTTATACAGGATATGCCAATGAAAAGCTGGGTACACCAATGGCCAGCGTACACCAAATCAAACTTCAGGGATGCGGCTGTGATGGATCCGCACGCCTCGCCAATGGACCGCAAACTGATGCAGGACGGCTGGTTTGACCACCGCATGGCCGATTTAAACCAAAATAATGTTTACGTACAAAACTACCTTACCCAAAACCACATCTGGTGGGTGGAGTATGCGGGTATCGACGGTTTCAGGCTGGATACTTATCCTTATAATGAACCTGTTTATATGGCCAAATGGGCAAAAGATGTAAAAGCCGAATTTCCGAAGCTTTCCATATTTGGCGAAACGCTGGTATGGTCTGCCGCTAACCAGGCATTTTTTACGCAGGGCAATACGGTTAACCGGGGTTTTGATACCCAGCTACCGGGCGTAACCGATGCTGTTTTAAAAGATGCAATTTATGAAGCTATTAATGGTAACGATGGCTGGACAGACGGTGTTGGTCGCTTGTATTCGGTAGTAGCTCAGGACTTTCTATACCAGGATGCCACCCGCAATACCATATTTATGGATAACCACGATATGAGCCGTTTACTATCAATGGTAGGGGAGGATATTACCAAATACAAATCGGCTATGGCTATGCTGCTGACCATGAGGGGCGTGCCGCAAATGTATTATGGCGATGAGATCCTGATGAAAAACTACTCGAACCCCGATGGTCTGGTACGCGAGGACTTCCCGGGCGGCTGGGCCGGCGATAAGGAAAATAAATTTACTGCCGAAGGCCGCAGTAAAAAAGAGAATGACGCTTTTAATTATGTGAGTAAGCTGGCTAATTACCGCAAAAGCACTACTGCTCTGCAAATAGGTAAAATGATGCAGTTTGTGCCCGAAAAAGGTATTTATGTTTATTTTAGGTATGATGCCCAAAAAACGGTAATGATCATGTTCAACAGCAGCGATAAGGAACAGGAAACTACTACAGCACGGTATTTTGAGCGTATTGGCGATGCCAAAAAAGCAAGGAATATACTAACGGATGAAATGATTGGACTGGATAAAGTCACTATACCGGGCAAAACAACTTTAGTGTTAGAATTAATACCCGGTGTTACCCATTAAAATAATATCTTAGGGAACTAATTCCCTGTGTTTTACCAAAAAAATGAATACAATAAAAGCCTGTATTTTTGACCTCGACGGTGTAATAGTCGATACCGCCGTTTACCATTATAAAGCCTGGAAAAGGCTGGCCAATTCGCTTGGCTTTGATTTTACCGAACATCAGAACGAACAGCTGAAGGGCGTAAGCCGTGTACGTTCGCTGCAATTGATCCTGGGCTGGGGCGGCGTTACCAAAACAGAAGCCGAACAGGAGCAGTTGGCTACTCAAAAAAACAACTGGTATATGGAAATGGTAAACCAGATGAAACCCGAAGAGATCCTGCCTGGTGCCAAAGAGTTTTTAACAACCTGCCGTGCGGTAGGTCTTAAAACCGCGCTGGGTTCCGCCAGTAAAAACTCAATGACCATATTGGAGAAAATTGGTATCACCGATATGTTTGATGCGGTGATTGATGGTAACAAAGTAAGTAAAGCCAAACCAGATCCCGAAGTATTTTTGGCGGGTGCACAGGCCCTGGGCGTTTTACCTGAAGAATGCGTGGTTTTTGAAGATGCCATTGCGGGCGTTGAGGCCGCCGTTGCCGGTGATATGAAAGTGGTAGGCATCGGCTCATCCGATGTACTTAAAGGCGCCAACCTGGTTATTAGAGGTTTGGACGAAATGACTTTAGATAAATTGTATAAACTATAGCTCCGGCCAACCCTCCCCTAAAGGGAGAGGGCTTTAAAACGGGCGTTATTAATTAAACTATTAACTATTAAATTCAAGTCTCACCCTTTAGGGAGAGATTTAGAGGGGGCAAATGAAAAACTATATAAAAGCTGATGAGTGGAAGATAATTGAAGAAGGCTTCGATCCTCATTACAATAAAATTTCTGAAAGTATCTTCAGCTTAGGTAATGGCCGCATGGGCCAGCGCGCCAATTTTGAAGAAGCTTACAGCGGCGATACCCTGCAAGGCAACTACGTAGCCGGGGTTTACTATCCTGATAAAACCCGTGTAGGCTGGTGGAAGAATGGTTATCCCGAGTATTTTGCTAAGGTGCTCAATGCCGCCAACTGGGTTGGTATTGATGTGGTAATTGACGGCGAGCAACTTGACCTTGCTAAATGCGAAGTATTCAGTTTCCGCCGGGAACTAAACATGAAAGAAGGTTACCTGAAGCGCGATTTTAGTGCTAAAACAGCATCGGGTAAAGAAGTAAAAGTGGAGGCTATTCGCTTTTGCAGCATGGCCGATGATGAAACATGTGCTATTAAATATACCCTTACGCCGTTAAATTTTAGTGGGGCCATCACCTTAACGCCTTCAATTGATGGAGATGTGGTGAACAAAGATTCCAACTATGATGAAAAGTTTTGGGACGAAGTAAGCAAGGCAACACAAACCGATGGCGGTTACATCGTAATGCGCACCAAAAAAACAGGCTTTGAGGTTGCTACAGGTATGAAGTTTAGTATCCTTCAAAATGCTGAAGTTATTGAATTAGCTACCGAAGCCATCAAAAAGGAAAAATATGTAGCTTCTAAAATTGATCTGCAGGCAAAACAGGGCGAAAGTATTACCATTATCAAATATGCTGCTAACCTTTCATCGCAAAACTACAAACCCGAAGAGTTGGTTGAGCAGTTAAATGCTACATTAAATCGTATCAGCGCCAAAGGTTTTGAAACCATGCTGGCCGAACAAGTTGCTGCCTGGGCCGAAAAATGGAAACACAATGATATCATTATTGATGGCGATGTATCTGCACAACAGGCTATCCGTTTTAATATTTACCAGCTTAACCAAACCTATACCGGTGAGGATGATCGCCTGAATATTGGCCCCAAAGGTTTTACAGGAGAAAAATACGGAGGCTCTACCTATTGGGATACTGAGGCGTACTGTGTGCCTTTTTATCTCTCAACTGCACCACAAAAGGTTACCCGTAATTTGCTGCTTTACCGCTATAAACAATTGGGTAAAGCCATTGAAAACGCGCAATTATTAGGATTTAAAAATGGCGCTGCCCTATATCCAATGGTTACCATGGATGGCACCGAATGCCATAACGAATGGGAGATCACTTTTGAGGAGATCCACCGTAATGGGGCTATTGCTTTTGCTATTTATAACTATGTGCGTTATACCGGCGACGAAGCTTATTTAGGCGATTATGGTTTTGAGGTATTGTTAGGCATAGCCAGGTTTTGGTCGCAAAGGGTTAACTGGTCGGATGATAAGCAGCAGTACGTAATGCTGGGCGTAACCGGGCCAAACGAATACGAGAACAATGTAAACAATAACTGGTACACCAGTACTATTGCAACCTGGTGTATGCAATATACTGTTGATGTTGCTGATAAAATAAAAGCAGCTGATCCGGAAAAATATGCAGCGTTGGTAAGCAAGCTGAACCTGGATGAGGAGACCGAATTTGGCCGTTTCAACGATATCATCCAAAAGATGTATTACCCATACGACGAGAAACGCCAGGTGTTTTTACAACAGGACGGCTACCTGGATAAAGAGCAGATCCTGGTAAAAGATCTGCCCGCGTCAGAGCGTCCTATCAATCAAAAATGGAGCTGGGACAGGATCTTGCGTTCATGCTACATTAAACAGGCTGACGTACTGCAGGGAATTTACTTTTTTGAAGATCAGTACGATATAGATACTATTCGCCGCAACTTTGATTTTTACGAGCCGCGTACTGTACATGAATCATCATTATCACCATGCGTGCATGCTATTTTGGCTGCCAAACTCGGCGATGAAGCCCGTGCTTATGAGTTTTACCTGCGCACGGCTCGCTTAGATCTGGATGATTACAACAACGATACTGATGATGGCTGTCATATCACCTCAATGGCTGGCACCTGGATGGCTGTTGTTGAAGGTTTTGGCGGGATGCGTGTAAGGGATGGCAACCTGGTATTTCAGCCGTTCATTCCCAAAAAATGGTCGTCATTTTCGTTCCACATAGGTTTTCGCGGTGCCTTGCTGAATATTAAAGTGAGCAAAGAAGGTGTGCAGATCAAAAACGCTTCGGATGTGGAAACAACAGTGCTGGTTTATGGTAAAGAGCAATTGGTGAAAGCCAATGATGAACTACTGGTTGAAGCGTAATGAAAGGCAATAAGATTTTTACCTGTTTTATTGCTGCAACAATGTTGCCCGTTATTACGTTGGCACAGGTAAAACCACATCATACAAAAAAACGCATGGAACAAACTACCAACCATAAGCTCATCATATACCAGTTATTGCCCCGCCTGTTTGGCAATACCAACACACTTAATAAAACCAATGGATCTATTGAGGAAAACGGTGTAGGCAAGCTGAACGATATCAACGATAAGGCCCTGCAGGAGATAAAGAAAATGGGCTTTACCTATGTTTGGTACACGGGCGTAATTGAGCACGCTACCATGACTGATTATTCGCAATATGGTATTAAAGCCGATGATCCGGATATAGTGAAGGGCAGGGCAGGTTCACCTTATGCAATTAAAGATTATTACGATATCGATCCCGACCTGGCAGTTGATGTTAAAAACCGTATCGGCGAGTACGAAGCGCTTATCAAACGCAGCCACAACAATGGTTTAAAAGTATTGATGGATTTGGTTCCAAACCACGTAGCCCGTACCTATGGTTCGGACGTTAAACCGGCCGGGGTACGTGATTTTGGTGAGGATGATGAAAAGAGCAAGGCTTTTAGTCCAACTAACGATTTTTACTATATGCCTGGCCAGCCTTTTGTTGTGCCGTCGGGCTATAATCCCGGAGGTGATGAATTCAAAAGTCTGATGAAGGATGGTCATTTTGATGAAAACCCAGCCAAAGCAACCGGTAACGATGTTTTCAGCGCTGCACCCTCAATTAATGATTGGTTCGAGACTATAAAGCTAAACTACGGGGTTGACTATATGGATCATCGCCGTGGTCATTTTGATCCGATTCCGCCGCTTTGGAACAAGGTTTATGATATTCTGCATTACTGGAGCGAAAAAGGTGTGGATGGTTTCCGTTGCGACATGGTTGAGATGGTGCCGATTGAGTTTTGGGGTTGGGTAATCCCTAAGCTTAAAGCTAGGCATCCTGGGATTATTTTCGTTGGCGAAGCTTACGACAAAGGCAAATACAGCGATTATATTAATAAAGGAAAGTTTGATTATCTGTACGATAAGGTAGGCCTGTATGATGCTATCAAACGCCTTACCCGCGATGAGCACAATTCATCAACCTGGGAAATCAACGCTGTTTGGAACCACGATAGCAAAGGCATTGACGAGCACATGCTCCGGTTTATGGAAAACCACGATGAGCAGCGCATCGCTTCAAATGATTTCGCAGGTAACCCATGGTTAGCCGTACCTGGCATGATCGTAACAGCCACTTTAAACACCGGCCCTGTAATGGTTTACTTTGGGCAGGAAGTAGGAGAGCCGGCTATCGGTAATGAAGGGTTTAGTGGTAACGATGGCCGCACTTCCATATTTGATTACTGGGGTGTTCCGCAGCATCAAAAATGGGTTAATAACCACAAGTACGATGGCGCGAAATTATCGGCAGATCAACAAAAGCTTCGTGGCTTTTACTACAACCTGCTTACTGCAGTGCACAATAGTGAAGCTCTTAAATCGGGCGCTTTCTATGAGCTGATGATAGCTAATGAACATCAGCCGGGCTTTGATACCCGTTTGTATATCTACGCCCGCTATACCAATAATCAACGTATATTAGTAATAACCAATTTTAACCGGAGTGAGCGTAAACTAACCGTAAAGCTTCCGGAAGACCTGTTAACAAAATTAAACCAAAGCGGCCATAAACAATTCACCGACCTGCTGAGCGGCGCTAAATTCGATACCGATGATATACGTAATGGTGTTGAAGTAAGCCTACCCGCCATGGGCGGATTGTTGCTGGAGTTTTGATCAGAATTTACTGAATTTTAAAATTGACAGAATGCCTATCATGTTGTGAAAATACCATGGTGTTCCGTGCAGAGGCCTATCTCCCTGAGCTTGTCGACGGGTCGCGTGCAAAGGCCCTGCCCACCATGCTTCGACAGGCCCAGCATGACACCCTGATATTCTGAAAATCCTAAAATTCTGAGAATTCTGATTCTGACATTATAAAACCAATTATGAGTAAACCAACCATCGCGCAAAAGCCACGGTTAAGCTTTTGGCAGATCTTTAACATGAGCTTCGGCTTTTTGGGCATCCAGTTTGGTTTTGCCTTACAAACTGGTAACGCCAGCCGCATCCTCCAAACCTTTGGTGCAGATGTGGAGCATTTGTCGTGGTTTTGGCTGGCCGCGCCTATAACAGGTATGGTTGTTCAGCCTATCATAGGTCATTACAGCGACAGGACCTGGAACCGTCTTGGTCGCCGCCGCCCTTACTTTTTAACAGGCGCTATTTTATCGGGTTTGGCATTATTCTTTATGCCCAACTCATCTATGTTGGCAGCGCTGATCCCGCCGATAGTAGTAGGCGCGGGTATGCTCATGATTATGGATGCCTCGTTTAACGTAGCTATGGAACCCTTCAGAGCTTTGGTGGCTGATAACCTGCCCGATAGTCAGCATACTACCGGTTTTTCTATGCAAACCTGTTTGATAGGTGTAGGCGCTGTAATTGGTTCATGGTTACCTTATGTTTTTGCCGAATGGTTCGGAATAGCCAAAACAGCCGATCAGGGCATTGTGCCTAATAATGTGCTGTATTCATTTTACATTGGTGCTGCGGTTTTAATAGGCGCTATTTTATGGACTGTAGTCCGCACTAAAGAATATCCTCCCGAAGTTTATGCTACCTTTCATGAAAAGGACGAAACAGTATCTGGGCATAATGGTGGTTTGTTGGAGATCTTCTCCGATCTGGTAAACATGCCTAAAACCATGAAACAGCTGGGATTGGTACAGTTCTTTTCCTGGTTTGCACTTTTCTCTATGTGGGTATTTACCACCCCGGCAGTTGTTGATCATGTTTACCACATCCCGGCAGGGGACACTTCTTCGGCAGCCTATAATGATGCCGCCAACTGGGTAAATGTATTGTTTGGTGTATATAATTTAGTATCGGCAGTGTATGCTTTGTTATTACCCCGCATAGTTAAAAAACTGAGCCGAAAAAAAGCGCATGCGTTTTCATTAACTATGGGCGGTTTAGGGTTAATCTCCGTATTCTTTATTCCTGATCCCCGTCTGCTGATCTTGTCAATGATTGGTGTCGGTTTGGCTTGGGGTAGTATCCTTGCTATGCCATATGCTATTCTATCAAGCTCAATACCAGCTAAAAAGATAGGCGTATACATGGGTATTTTTAATTTCTTTATCACTTTTCCGCAAATAGTTAATGGCATTATTGGTGGTCCGATAGTGAAGTATGCATACAGCGGTCATGCCATTTATGCTTTGGTAATGGCCGGTATTTTTATGTTCCTGGGGGCGATAGCCGTTCTTTTTGTTCAGGATGGTAAGAAAATTCAAATAATTGAAGCTGCAAATTGAATAAAAATTAAGGATTTGGCACGGTTAATGGTTTTTCGTTAATTCAATTATTGTATATTGCGTAGTAAGTACACTTTATACATCTTTGCAGAAGCCACTAATTTGTTTGAATGGAAAGTAATACCCCAAATCCGGAGTTGATAACCAGTAAGTTAATTGAAGCAGAAAACTTACTTGAAGAAGAAGAGGAATTTCACCACCTTAATAACCCTGCCGATGGTATTAAGCCGGTTGTAAAAAAATATCTCGGTGTACCCAATCATGCCGATCAGGTGGGGAATAAGTTCTACTTTACTGATGGCGATGCTAAAGTTGAAGTAATAGTTGTTACCGACGAGATTATCCGTGTAAGGCTTGCGCCGCATAGCGTTTTTTTAGATGATTTTTCATATGGGGTACCTAAGCTGCCCACCAAGGCGGCAGGTTTCACTTTGCATGAAGATGATAATGAATTTCGGGTATCTACTTATAAAGTGAATTGCCATATCCGCAAAAAGGATTTCTTTATCTCTTTCTCAGATAGCAGTAACCATGTAACCAGCATCGATGCAGTGCCAATGCATTGGGAAGAGAACGTGCAGGCTGGCGGTTATTATGTGTTTTGCACCAAAACCTGCGCACCCGACGAAAGCTTCTTTGGCTTAGGCGATAAACCAACCGAATTTAACCTACGCGGCAAAAGGCTAAAAAACTGGAACACTGATGCCTACTCATTTCAGTGGAACCAGGACCCTTTGTACCGCAGTATCCCTTTTTACATAAGCGTAAACGAGGGTATAGCACACGGTATCTTTTTTGATAATACATTTAAAGCGCAATTTGACTTTGGCGCCGAAGACAGGACTAAAACAAGTTTTTGGGCTGATGGCGGCGAACTGCAATATTACTATATCCACGGGCCGCACATGATGGACGTGGTAAAAAGCTATCACACCTTAACCGGTACACACCCTATGCCACCGCTTTGGGCGCTGGGTTACCATCAATGCCGCTGGAGCTATTATCCTGAAGCTAAGGTTAGGAAGATAGCTAAAGGTTTCCGCGAAAACCAGATCCCATGTGATGGCATCTACCTGGATATCGATTATATGGATGGTTACCGCTGCTTTACCTGGAACCGTAAGTATTTCCCTGATCCTAAAAAAATGATCAGTGAGCTTGCGGCTGATGGCTTTAAAACCGTGGTAATTATTGACCCGGGGATCCGTGTGGATGACAACTACGAGGTATTCAGAGAGGGTAAGGAGAAGCGATATTTCTGCCGCCGAAGCGATGATTACTTTATGGAGGGCCACGTATGGCCGGGCCGTTGTCAGTTTCCAGATTTTACCAATCCTGAAGTACGCGAATGGTGGGGCGGTTTGTTTGACGAATTGGTTCAAATGGGCGTTGCCGGTGTTTGGAACGATATGAATGAGCCTGCTGTATTTGGTGCCGGTACCTTCCCTGATGATGTGCGTCACCAGTACGATGGTTACCGTGGATCACACCGTAAGGCACATAATATTTATGGCATGCAGATGGTGCGCTCAACCTACGAAGGCTTGCGCAAGATCATGAAAAACAAACGTCCTTTTACCATTACAAGGGCAGGTTACTCGGGTGTACAACGCTTTTCATCGGTGTGGACTGGTGATAACGTAGCCTCATGGGAACATCTTAAGCTGGGTAATATCCAGTGTCAGCGTTTGTCGATATCGGGTATACCGTTTTGTGGTACCGACATTGGCGGTTTTAGTGGTGAACCCGATGGTGAACTGTTTACCCGCTGGATTCAGATGGGTACCTTTTCGCCATTTATGCGTGCACACTCGGCGGGTGATACCAAAGAGCGTGAACCGTGGAGTTTTGGCGAGCCATTCACGGCAATCAACCGTAAGTTTATTGAACTGCGTTACCGCCTGATCCCTTATCTGTACTCAACTTTCTGGGAGCATCACCGCTATGGTTTCCCTATTTTGAGGCCGATAGTGATGCATGAGCAAGACACACAGCTAAACCATTTCCGCCAGGATGAGTTTACTTATGGCGATAAGATATTGGTTTGCCCGGTAATGGAGCCAGGCCAGATCAAGCGTAATGTGTACCTGCCAAAAGGAAAATGGTACAACTTCTGGACTTACGAGGTTGTTGACGGCGGCCAGGAAGTATCAGTAGATACCCCGCTTGAGACTATGCCGGTATTTATAAAAGCCGGTTCGGTGATACCTGAATATCCGGTGATGCAATACGTTGGCCACAAAGAGATTGAAGAAGTAAAGCTGAATATTTACTATACCGATTATGAGGTAAATTCATTCCTGTTTGAAGATTACGGCGAAACCTTTGCTTACGAGCAGGATATTTACCTGGAGAAAAAGTTTGTGGTAAATGGCAGCAGCAAAAATTTAACCATTGATCAGAGCCTGGAAGGTTTGTATACCCCACGCTATGACGGCTATCATTTTAACCTGATAGGTTTGCCGTTTACGCCATCAAAAATAAAAGTAGATGGCAAAGAGGTAAAAGAATTTCAACTAAATGATGATAAAACGGTAGAGTTTAAATACAGTAAAAACTTTAAACATATTGAAATAAGCAAATAGTATTTATATAGCCAAACTACCTCTTCGTAACGCCAGTGCGAGGTATGAAGCAATCGCAAACCATACAGGTCTAACCTGTTAAGATAGATGGATTGCTTAGTACTAAAGCGTTAACGTTTTTTATTTCAAACTTTATTGTTTATTTCCTCCGCGCACCATCGAAAGATAAGAAGTAAAAGCTAACTTTACAGGGAGTTTGCATAAGCATTATGTCAATAAAGCGCTTCGGACGTTATGATGATTTTTCTGTAAGTTGTTCATAAATTAATTAAGTTGTTTTTGAGCATTAGGTAGGTTTTTAATTTCTATTTTGAATTGAATTTTCTTGTCCTTGGATCTGTTCATCCTGCTGAACCTTGCTTTAGTCATACCCTACCTGTTTTGGTGCAATTTTAAAATATCAGTTGTTTTTAGCTTACTGTAACAGCTAATTGCCGTCATGAAGATACTAACTTTACATGACACGGTTTTGCCAGTCCGAAAGGCTGGACCTTACTAATACCTTTAAGTTTTGTGATGCGTGTTCTGTTGTTAAGGATATATAATTGACTAATATATAGCCTGATATGATAAACAGAGGGTGCTAAATACCCTTTAATAACTATCGTCGTAGTGCTTATCTTTATTTTCTGTCATATAAAAATCTATAATCTAAATGTCTTGATTAAAAGTATATTACGATTTTTTATAGAAATAAGTCTGCTATTTATTATTACTAAGTATTACCTTTGAGAAAAATATTAAACTTATACCTTATTGTTTTATGAAAAAAAATCTATTCATTATCTCTTTGATGATGATGCTGTGGTCTTGCAGCAAAAATGCACAATTAGTTCCCGATCAAACAAAAACGTCTCCTGGAAAGTTGACGGCACATGCTGCTGGAGACCAGGCATGGGATGTTTTAGGTTTTGGCTATGATGTAACAGGTGAATATGGGAATTCGGTTTCCACAACATTTCCAATTATTGACGTTGCGAAGCTTTATGCAGCAGATCCTACCAGGGTAGTTAAGAATGTAAGTACAAGTAGGAATTCGACATTTTCATATGGGGATAACGTACAGCATTACTCAAGCGACCTGTCTGCACATTTAAATGCAACTGTTGGCTTTTCTTTATTCAAAGCAAGTATCACTTCTGCTTATTCTGATGTATCCTCTTTTAATTCAAAGTATATTTATGGCAGCTATAATCTTTTATTACAACAGCGTGAGCTAAAGTTTAATGCGCCGACTGTTATACTCCAACAATACTTAACATCAAATTTTAAAACCGATATAGGTATCCTTACTCCAGAACAATTAGTTCGTCAATACGGTGCCTTCTTTTTGACGGATATTATGTTGGGGGCTAAACTACAGATAACCTACCGTTCGCAAACATCAAGTTCTGATAGAAAGACAGCCGCATCCGCAGGTTTAGATCAAAGTTTAGGCAGTTTGTTTTCAATCAATGCTGGCATTAACTCACAGCATTCACAAAGCAGCAGTAACTTTAATCAATATGTGCACTATGTAACTCATGGTGGAGACCCCACTGTTGGAATAACTCCAAATACTATCGTATTTGATCAAAATACCCCACCTATTGATTTTGGAGCCTGGCAAAGTACTACCAATGCGCAAAACGCAGTGCTTATTGATATCCCGAGTTCTGGTTTAATTGGTATTTACGATTTAATTGCCGATCCGGTAAAATCAAAAGCAGTTAAGGATTATATTAATAATGTATTCTTGCCAGGTAATCAAGTACAGGCTGTATTTGATAAAGCACCTCTTTACCGATGCTTTAGTACTGCCAATCAAGATTACATGATTTTAACAAATCCAAGCGAAGTATCTAATTTACCAAGCTGGAAGGTTGAAGGCGTTTTAGGGAATGTTTATACCGATAATACTAAGGGGGGGCTAGTGCCTGTTTTAAGATGGTATCAATACCAGGCAGGATATCACTTTTTTACTTGTAACGTGAATGAGATCCCTTCTCAGGCTAACCAAGAAGGTACGCAGGGATATATCAATCCTACTCAAGTACCGGGGTCAAAACCTTTGTATCGTTATCGCAATAGTAGAGGAGCACACTGTTATTCTGTAGATGTAAATGAACTTGGGCCTAAAAATGGATGGACATTGGACGGTATTATGGGATATATTGAATAATTCATAAAGTATTTTTAAAGGCGTGGTCATTTGACGCGCCTTTTTGTATTTTATCCAAATGCATTTTCAATTTTATCCTTTCTGAAATTTACCCTAAGCCAACAAATACCAGATTGTTTTTGATAGTGAAAAATTACATGGCTTTCGAAATCGGTCATCACTTTTTTGGTATTTTAAAGAATCCAGTCCGATAACTGATCCAAAAACAAATATGATATAGTTAACTGATCGCTCCGGCGGTGCTGATAGTGTCTCCATCTACCACTCCAAAAATAAATCTCCAAAACCCTGCATAATATATTAATCCTGTTATATTTGATTACATATAAACCAAACTCATTCCTGTGATTTGGGTTATCTACTAACACTCTAACAGGTTATCTATATCATGGCCAAAAAAACAACTAAAACCGAGAACCCCTTACCGGATACAAAGCCTGTAAAGGAAAAAAAAGCCGTCACTAAGGTCAAAGCCGATAAAGTAACGCCTGAAACAGGAGCCCCGGAACCTAAAAAAGCAGTTAAAACAAAAAAAGCGGCTGCCGAAAAGCCTGTCGCTGTAGAGAAAGCTGTACCGGTTAAAACAAAATCGATTGCTGCTGAAAAGCCTGCTGCCATTAAAAAAGCTGCGCCTTCTAAGCAGAAAGCGGTGAATGCCGATACCCCGACAGAAATAGCCCCGCAACCTGCAAAGCTTAAAGCGGTTGAACCATACAGCCGTTTTACTGATTTTGATATCAGTTTATTTAAGTCGGGCAAACATTATAAACTGTACGAAAAACTGGGTTCACACGTGGTGGAATATCAGGGTGTTGTTGGGACTTATTTTGCCGTTTGGGCCCCAAACGCACAATACGTAGCGGTAATTGGCAACTTTAACGGCTGGAACCGCGGTTCGCATAGTTTGAATGCCCGCTGGGATTCATCGGGTATTTGGGAAGGTTTTATTCCAAATGTTGGCAATGGCGAAACGTATAAATACTATATCAAATCATCAACCGGCGAAGACCTGGAAAAAAGCGATCCCTTTGCTTTACGCTGGGAACTGCCGCCGCGTACTGCCTCTATAGTTGCCGATACTTTTTATGAGTGGAAGGATCAGGATTGGATGCAGAACCGTCATGAACATAACGCGCTCGACAGGCCATATTCGGTTTACGAAGTGCATTTGGGTTCATGGGCGCGTAATCCCGAAAGTCCGGACGAGTTTTTAACTTACACTCAGCTTGCCGAAAAAATGGTGCCTTATGTAAAGGAAATGGGCTTCACCCATGTGGAGTTTATGCCTATTATGGAACACCCGTATTATCCGAGCTGGGGTTACCAGGTAAGTGGTTATTTTGCAGCGGCATCACGCTACGGTACACCACAACAACTGATGTACCTGATTGAAGAATTTCACAAAGCCGGTATTGGCGTAATCCTGGATTGGGTGCCTTCGCATTTTCCGGGAGATATCCATGCGCTGTATAAATTTGACGGTACACACCTTTATGAGCATGCCGATGCCCGCAAAGGTTTTCACCCCGACTGGAAATCATATATTTTTAACTACGGCCGAAACGAGGTAAGGGCTTTTCTGATCAGCAACGCGCTTTTTTGGCTGGAAAGGTATCATGCCGATGGTTTACGCGTTGACGCGGTGGCCTCAATGCTGTACCTTGATTATTCGCGCAAGCATGGCGAATGGGAAGCTAACAGGTATGGAGGTAACGAAAACCTCGAAGCTATATCATTTCTGAAAGAATTTAACGAAGCTGTTTACAGCCATTTTCCATCGGTACAAACCATAGCTGAAGAATCTACGTCATTTACCGGCGTTAGTCGCCCGGTTTATTTAGGCGGCCTGGGCTTTGGGATGAAATGGATGATGGGCTGGATGCATGATACTATTGATTACTTTCATGAGGATCCTATTCACCGTAAATACCATCATAACGAAATAACTTTTAGTACCATATATGCCTTTACCGAAAACTTTATGCTGCCTTTCTCGCATGATGAGGTTGTGTATGGTAAAGGTAGTATGTTGCGCAAAATGCCCGGCGATGAGTGGAGGCAGTTTGCCAACCTGAGGCTGATGTACGGATATATGTTCACACACCCCGGTTCAAAACTACTCTTTATGGGCGGCGAATTTGGGCAGGGCGATGAATGGGATTTCGGCAAATCGTTACAATGGCATGTGCTGCAGTATCCAAATCACCAGGGTATTAGCGAAACAGTTAAGGCGTTGAACCATTTATACCGTACAGAGCCTGCGCTGTATGAAAAGGCCTTTTCGCACCAGGGCTTTGAATGGGTTGACGGCGGCAATGCCAACGATTCCATACTGGTTTACCGTCGGATGGGACACGACAGTAAAAACGATCTGATGGTCATCCTGAACATGACCCCTGTTGTACGCCGTGATTATCGCATAGGCGTACCTGCTGCTGGTAAGTGGAAAGAGATCTTTAATTCGGATAATGAAAAATACTGGGGCAGCGGCATCATCAATTATGAGCCTGTAAATAGCGACCAGGTAAGCTGGCATGGCAAAAGCCAGTCTATCAAAATTACTATACCGCCGCTTGCGGCTGCGGTATTTAAACTGGTACTTGATGTGCCTGCTAAATATGAATTGAAACGGTAAGCTGGCCTGATAAAATAAACGCGTCATCCCGAACTTGTTTCGGGACCCCACATGCAAGGTATGCGCTTAGTAAATAAGAGCATTAGCCATTTGCGAGGTCTTGAAACAAGTTCAGGATGACGTTGTTAAATTTGTAAATAGCCTATGAACCCCAAATTCAAATATCTTTATCTTATAGGTGGTATAGTTGCCACGATATTGTTTATTGCGCAAATTGTGGCTACCTATCCAAAGCCAAATACAGTTGGGGTAATCCTTGGTGCTCTGCCAGCTTTGGCCTTGTTTTACTTATCGTACAAGGCTTATCATGTTAAAAAGGATAATGAGTTGATGTGAGATAAACTTAGATATTAGAATGCATTTCTATCTTCCTGCAATTACCACGCTTTGCCCATAATAATATCCCTTTTGTTTATTTTGCCCAATAATCTGTAAGGCGGACCAGGTACCTGGTTGATAATTAAGTTACTTAACGATTTTTGCCTGAATATAAAAATCAGGATCAATAGCTAATGAGTCGACAGTAGGAAGATCTTCTAATTTCAGTGACTGCCAGTTCGTTGAGGGGGTAATCCAACATTGATCAATCAATTTGATTTTAACGGGCATGGTAAAACCGTCTATACAATTTGTAAATCTGTATTCGAAGCTTTTTCCATCAATTTTATATTCCAATACAGGGATCTGTGTGGTTCTTAAATATTGGTCAAATATCTTGCTGAGATCTTTTTTGCTGACCTTACTGATATAGTTTTCGATCTGTGCCGAATTTACCGATTGGTGATAAAAGCTTCTGTTAAGTCCTCGTAACACTTCCCTGAATTTATCGTCATTATTGATAATAGCCTGTAACATGTGGATTAAAACCCAACCCTTCAGATAGGCGTCTTCACCTCCGTCTTTAAAAATATTGTCGGGAGAAATTACCGGAGTCTTGTTGCCTATCCGATTGGTAGTCCTGCTCAAAAAGAAATCGTGGGACGCTTTTGGCCCGTAAAGATCGGCGATAACCAATTCCTCCGCATAACCGGCAAAGCCTTCCTGTAACCAGCCGTAGGCAGGATCACTTGCCGTTATATTGTTGCCAAACCATTCGTGCGCTGTTTCATGAACCACCATCCGGTCGGTTTTTTGATCCCAATAAGTTAGCCGTTTGGGATTAAGACCAAAGCGACCCAATCTAAACTTGTTTCCATAGCCGATAGCGCTTTGATGTTCCATTCCTATATACGATGCTTCAACCATCTTAAAGCCGTCGCTGTAAAATGGGTATGGGCCAAACCAGTGCTCAAATGATGTTAAAGTTTTTCGAACTTCGGCAACCAGGTAATCTTTTACCTTTCCCTGGTTATAATCCAGTACCCAAAAATCCAGATCAAGGTTACCGCGTTCGCCGTTAAATTTTTCACTTACATGTTCATATTTTCCTATATAAAAGGTAAGCCCATAATTATTTATAGGATTGTTCACTGCCCAGGTATAGCTTGAGGTGCCATCTGTATTTTTAAGTTGCCGCTGAAGCCTTCCATTTGATACCGCGACTAATGTATCTGGTGTAATTATTGTAACCGAAGCTCCTTTATCTGGTTTATCGCCAATGTAAACCTTACATGGAAACCATGCACTCGCGCCTGGCAATTGACAGGCTACAGCCATCCATGGTCTGCCTACAGAGTCCTTTTGCCATACCAAACCACCATCCCATGGAGGGTTAACTGATTGTTTTGGTTTGCCCGAATAGTAAATCGTAATGTTTTGAACGTTATTTTTTGACCGTTGTAGGGGCTTTACAAACCAAGCGTCGCCGTTTTGTATAAAAGATAACTTTGCGTTTCCCGTTCTGATACTATCTATTTTAAGAGGCGATTGGAGGTCTATTTGCATGAGCGCGGTGTGTTTATTTTTAACAATCTTATATTGAATAATATTGCTACCGCAGATCGTTTGATTATTGTAATCTGGTTTTATGGTCAGATCATAGCGCAGAACATCCCACCAAGCCCGTTCTGGCGTTATCGACCCTTTTAAAGTATCCTGATGCGTTGGTTTGATTGGCCTATCGTTTTGTTGTGCAATTAATTTGCAGGTTAACAAGCTTAGGATTATAAACGTATATGTTTTTTTAGTCATAGATAAGTATCTTGTAGGGCGTGATGTATCGGTGGTTGTTGCCAACCTTGAACCACTAAAATAGTGAATTTTCGCTTGCAGGAGCTTTTATTAAACGTCCCAACGACTTATACCCCCCCACCTTTAATTTTCAATCGCGAATTTCCAAATCACTCTACAACCGCACAGTTACTGTTCGAAAACGAACAGTTTCGTAGATTGTGCTTTTCTTTAATTAATTGATATTCAGTAAATTAACAACAAGGCATATAATTAGCTGAAATTCAGGTATAAACCATTACAATTATGCTTAAAAATTACCTGCTGGTTGCTTTTAGAAACCTTTCAAAAAACAAAGCTTTCTCCGCTATTAATATAATAGGGCTGGCTATTGGTATGGCGGCATGCCTGCTCATTTTGCAATATGTTAGCTTTGAGCTTAGTTTCGATGATTTCCACACCAAAAAAGACCGCGTTTTCCGGATTAATCAGGACAGGTATAACAATGGCAAGTTAAGTACTCAATGGGCCGGCGGGGCTTTTGCACCCGGCACAGCATTTAAAAATGCGCTGCCCGATGTTGAAGAGTACGTAAAAATTGTAGGAGCAGGGCAAACCATAGCCAATTACAGGGATCAGAAAATGGTGATCCGGAATGTTTACTATGTAAGCGATGCATTTTTCAAAACATTTTCTATCCCGCTGATAAACGGCGACGGGAATACCGCACTTAAAGAACCCAACACCGCGGTAATTACCCGACAAATTGCTGACAGGCTTTTTCGTGGCGTAAATCCCGTTGGGCAAACCCTGTATATTAATACAGATAAGCCGCTTAAAATTACCGGCGTAATGGAAAATATGCCTGCCAACACGCATATGAATTTCGATATCATGCAATCCTACGCTACGCTGCTTAAAGAAAATCCGCCTAATAAAGATTTTAATCTCGATAATGCCTGGCTAAGTGACGGCTGCACAACTTATCTGCTGCTTAAACCCGGAGTTGATCCGCGTGCTTTGGAAGCTAAGTTTATCCCTGTAGTGAAAAAAGCTTATGATAAATATCCCGGCACGGGCGAAGGCGGCATTTATACACTTCAGCCGGTAAAGGATATCCACTTGTATTCCAACAGGATGCTGGAGTTTCAGCCCAATGGAGATGGCAAGTCGGTGTACCTGCTTTTGGGCATCGCTATTTTTGTGATCATCATAGCATGGATCAACTATATCAACCTGGCTACTGCCCGAGGCATTGGCCGGGCTAAAGAGGTTGGGGTGCGTAAAACTTTGGGCTCGGCAAAAGCACAGTTGATTACCCAGTTCATGTTGGAGGCCATGATGCTTAACGCCATGGCTATAGGCCTGGCATTGCTTATCATTATGGCCTGTTTGCCTGCATTTGCCAATATTTCCGGCATGCAGATGGGTTTTACGTTATTTGCTAAAGCAACTTTTTGGTTGGCTGTTTTGGGAATCTTTGTGTTGGGCTCATTCTTCAGCGGTTTTTACCCGGCCATTGTATTATCGGCGTTCAGGCCGGTTGAGGTGATGAAAGGCAAAATCTTAGCATCGCCAAGTGGAGTGATATTACGTAAGGCAATGGTGGTATTCCAGTTTGCTGCCTCGATCTTTTTACTGATAGGATCGCTTACAGTGTTCAAGCAACTTAAATACATGCAAAGCCAAAAGTTAGGGGTAAAAATAGATCAAACACTGGTCATTAAAGCTCCGTTGGTTAAGGTAGATTCGTTTTACCGTAGCATGAGCTCATTTAAACACGAATGCCTGACGCAATCTGCCGTTAAAAGTGTAACCGTATCAACCTCAATCCCCGGTGAACCTGTGCAATGGAATGCTGGCGGTATTAAGTTGGTTGGCTCAAATCAAAGTACAAGCAAACAATACCGCATTATCGGTGCCGATTACGATTACCTTAACGCCTACGATATCAAACTGATAGCCGGTCGTAAGTTTTCGAAAGAGTTTGGAGATGAACCACATAAAGTGATATTCACCAAAAAAGGGGTTGAACAGTTAGGCTTTAGCAAACCTGCCGATGCCCTTGGCAAACGCATCGATTTTTGGGGACAGGTTTATGAGATAATAGGAGTGGCCGATAATTTTCACCAGCAATCCTTACATGATGCCTACGATTCCATGATCTTCCGTTGTATCCCTGATGTTCGGGGCCCGGTATCGGTAAAGGTAAGTACAACCAATATGCCGCAAACCATCGCCGACTTAAAGAAAACCTGGGCCAGTTTTTTTCCAGGCGACCAGTTTGATTATTTCTTTTTAGATCAGCATTTTAACGAGCAATACAAAACTGATCAGCGCTTTGGGCAGGTGTTTGGCGTATTTACCGGCATCGCCATTTTTGTGGCCTGTTTAGGTTTATTTGGCCTCGTATCATACACCATTGTACAGCGCACCAAGGAAATTGGCATACGCAAGGTACTGGGAGCTTCAGTAAACAGTATTTTAAGATTGTTGTATAAAGACTTTGCCCTGCTTGTAGTGGTATCGTTTGTGATTTCGGCACCAATAGGCTGGTACGCTATTCATCAATGGCTGCAAACATATGCTTTCAGGATGGATATCAACCCCTTCCTGTTTGTTATTCCATTTTTCCTGGTGTTGCTGGTTGCCTTTGCAACGGTTTCGTTTTTGAGCGTGAAAGCCGCGCTTATGAACCCGGTAAAGAGTTTGAAGACGGAGTAGGAAACAAAAAACACGTCATTATAAGGTACGAAGCAATCGTACGAAAGCATGGTCGCCCTGTATTGCGTGCGATTGCTTCGTCGTTCTTCTTATAATGACATGTTTTTATTTCAGGGCAAGGGGATTTCGGCAGGGGCAAAACATTTACAAGGTACGTTCAGCCAATCCCCAGGGCTGACGTATAAGAAACGGTAAAAATGAGTAGTGTTACCAACAAAATGTTGGTAAAGAGGGAATAAGTTTAAATGTTCGGGGGGGTAAAGCCTTTTAGAGTTTTTTCTTTGTAAAAAGAATATGACAACCTCACTCCAAGATCATTTCAGATGGATACCCGATCCGCGCACGGGCAATAATAAGAAACATAATTTACTGGAAGTAATAATCCTATCGGTATTGGCGGTTGTATGCGGTGCGGAAAGCTGGTACGAAATGGAGGAGTTTGGCAAGGAAAAAGAAGACTTTTTAAAACAGTTGCTACCGCTTGAAAATGGCATACCGAGTCATGATACGATCAATCGCGTTTTTATGATGATCGATGCGGATGTTTTTGAACGCTGTTTCCGCGCCTGGACGGCGGAACTTGGCCAGAGCCTTCAAACAACAGGTACATCTGGCGAAAGGGAACTGATTGCTATCGATGGAAAGAGCGTCTGCAATAGCGCCTGCAAGCATCAGGGATTGGGGGCATTACATTTGGTAAGTGCCTGGTCAGGCCGTAATCAGTTGGTACTTGGGCAACAAAAGGTGGCTGACAAGAGTAATGAGATTAGTGCCATCCCGGCATTACTATCTTTATTGAACATTAAGGGGCAGTAGTCAGCATCGATGCGATGGGCACCCAAAAAGCAATCGCTGAAAAGATTATCGAAAGTCAGGGGGATTATATCCTGGCCCTGAAGCAAAACCATGAAACGTTTTATGACCAGGTAACCAACCAGTTTAACTTCAGGGAAGACAGTTACAGCCAGCATCTGGATAAAGGGCACGGGCGGTCTGAGATCAGAACCTGCAAGGTCATACATGAACTTAACTGGATTGACGAAAAGGAAAATTGGAAAGGAATAAAGAGTATTATCAAAATCACCTCCGAACGCATAATTGGGGACAGCCGTACTACACAAAATCGTTATTACATCTCCAGCCTTCAGGCAGACGCTGCCTATTTTAACAAAGCCATCCGCACACATTGGGGAATAGAAAACCAGTTGCACTGGCAACTGGATGTTGGTTTTGCCGAAGATTATAATACCACACGAAATAGTCAGGCTGCACAAAATCTTGCTGTAGTCAGAAAGATAGCTTTAAATATTCTAAAGGCTGACAAAACCAGCAAAGCCAGCATAAAGGCCAAAAGAAAAATGGCTGGGTGGAATCACAAGTTTCTCCTAACACTTATAGCTAACAAAAATTTCTAATGCGTCGGCCCTGAGCCAATCCCCAAAAGAGAGGGCTGGGGTGAGGTTTTTTCCTATCTTTGCCCCAAAAGCAGACTGAATATGACCGGAAAATCGCCGCAGGAATCATACACCATCATGAACGAACTGGTATTGCCCAATGATACCAATACTTTAAATAACCTGATGGGTGGTCGCCTGCTGCATTGGATGGATATTGCCGCTGCTATTTCGGCACAAAAGCACTGTAACAGGATCGTGGTAACCGCGTCGGTAGATAACGTATCATTCCAGTCGCCGATAAAGTTAGGTGATGTGATCAGCATTGAAGCAAAGGTTACCCGCGCATTCACTACGTCGGTTGAGGTAAGGATGGATGTATGGGCGCAAAACATTCCATCAGGCACTAAAGTAAAAAGTAATGAGGCCTATTATACCTTTGTTGCTTTGGATAAAGATGGCCAAAAGACAACCGTGCCCGAGCTGGTACCTGAAACGGATAAAGAGCGCGCATTGTATGAGGGTGCGCTTCGCCGCCGCCAATTGAGGTTAATATTAGGCGGAAAAATGAACCCCAATGATGCTACTGAACTGAAAGCCTTGTTTTTTGGGGATCAGTTGCCACCCAATCTTGGTGAAGAAATAAAGCAGTAACAAATTTCCAGATGTATCGTCTAAATGGTTTAAACATTAAAACTACTGCCATGCGATATTTTCTGTGCTTTTTACTGCCACCGCTTGCCATACTTACTACTGGCAGGATAGGTGCATTTATATTGAATATATTTTTAACTCTTTTCTTCTGGATCCCGGGCGTGATTCATTCTATCCTGGTAACCAGCGATTATTATGAGGCTAAACGCCACAGGCAACTGATGCGGGCGACAAGGCGTTATCGTTGGTAGCCTTGATTCGCATGATTATGGGATTCCCTGAGGTTTTGATTGAGGTTGTTTAGGACTATTCTACCAAGAAATCCTCAAATCCTAAAAATCATGCTTTAAAATTGTCATATTTGCCACGATGCAAAAGGGTAAGCTATTAATAATTGACGACGAGGAACGCCTCCGCAACCTGTTGGCGCGTATTTTACAACTGGAAGGCCATGAGGTAATTACTGCGGCTACAGCCAAAGAGGGCCTTAAAAAATTACAGCAGGATACTATACATGTGGTATTAAGCGATGTAAAGCTACCTGATATTGATGGCATCACCCTTTCTGAAACCATCAAAAAAAACTATCCCAACACCGAAATCATCGTATTAACGGCTTACGGAACTATCAATGATGGCGTAAAGGCAATAAAAGCCGGTGCGTTTGACTATATCACCAAGGGCGATGATAACGAAAAGATCATCCCGCTGGTAAGCAAGGCCATGGATAAAGCCCTGCTGCAGCAAAAGGTTGCAGAACTGGAAAGCAAGCTGAATGACAAGTTTGGTTTTGACAGGCTTATCGGTAAATCAACGGCTATCAGCGATGTAATTAAGCTTGCCCAAAAGGTTGCCCTTACTGATACAACTGTATTATTATTGGGCGAAACCGGCACAGGTAAGGAGATTTTTGCCGAAGCCATTCACCAGGCCAGTAACCGCAGCGCTAAATCATTTGTGGCTGTAAACTGCAGCGCTTTCACAAAAGAATTATTGGAAAGCGAATTGTTTGGCCATAAAGCAGGCTCATTTACCGGGGCTGTAAAAGATAAAAAAGGACTTTTTGAAGAGGCCAACGGCGGCACTATATTTTTAGATGAAATAGGTGAGCTCGATCACGATCTGCAGGCTAAACTGCTTCGTGTGCTTGAATCGCAGCAGTTTATTAAAATAGGAGATACCAAACCCACCCAGGTTAATGTACGGATTCTGGCAGCTACCAACCGTAATTTGCTCAACGAAATCAATGACGGCCATTTCCGGTCCGATTTATATTATCGTCTTTCTGTATTTCAAATCACGCTGCCAGCCTTACGCGAGCGTAAAAAAGATATCAAACTACTGGCCGAATACTTTATGCAGCATTTTGCCCTTAAAGTAAAAAAGCAGGTAAATACGCTTAGCGACGAGTTTATAGAAAAACTGGAAGCGTATCCATGGCCCGGTAATATCCGTGAGTTAAAAAATATTGTAGAACGTGCGGTGATCCTGACTGATAGCAATGTGCTTGATGAGAGCTTGCTGCCTTATGAAGTTCAGCAGCAACAGGTAAAAAGCGGTGCTCCTATTTCGGCATTTGATCTTTCTTCGGTAGAGAAACTGCATATTCAACGGGTATTAAACCATACCCACGGTAACCGTGCAGAAGCAGCGCACCTGCTGAATATTGGTGTGGCTACCCTGTATAGAAAGCTGAAGGAATATAATCTGGAATGATTTCGGATTTCGGAATTTCGATTTCGGATTTATTGAATAAAAAGTTCTTTCTACGCTGACGCTCGGCTCCAGCCGGGTGTCGACTATCAAGCGGTCTCTGGCCGCCGTACACACGCCGGAGGCATGGAGATATTTGCCACCCATCTGCCGCAGGTTTAGCGATAGCGTAACCTGTGATGCGGTATAATTTAAGCTTTCAGCTTAAATTTGAAGCTGAAAGCTTCAGTTGTGTTTAACCACGGGTTACGCTATGCTAAACCCGCGGCAGCTAACCCCCCCCCCGGCAGCTAAGACCTTCCTCGATTCCACTTTGATAATCACCTATCAAAATGATAGTTCAATTCCCCCTAAATAAATAAAATAATATTTCTGAATATACATAAATAATTAATAGTCAATTATTTATGTATGTTTTAATTTTCTTGGCATCCGCTTGGTAAAGCCCTTTGCAAAAACACATAAAAATGGATGCTTTACTCACAATCGCTTACCTGGCCACATTTGTAGTGGTGTTCTGGATCTTTTTTAAATCTGTAACGTACTTCGAAAAAATCTAAAATCATGGCAGCATTATTCATCGTAGCAATAGCCGTGTTCATTTACATGGTATACGTACTTCTCAAACCCGAAAAATTTTAAAATTAAACTATGAACCCTGAACTAACGGGTGTAATTTTCACCTACCTGCTCACCTTAGCCATCGCCATTCCCCTTGGCCGCTACATAGCTAAGGTATTTAAGGGCGAAAAAACCTGGCTCGATTTCCTCGCCCCGCTTGATCGCTTTATTTTCCGTTTCAGCGGTATCGACACCAAACGCGAAATGAACTGGAAACAGCACCTGCTGGCCCTGCTTACCATTAACAGCGTTTGGCTGATATATGCCTTTGTTTGTTTAATGGCACAAGGTCATTTGCCGCTTAACCCGGACGCTAACCCAGGGCAGTCGCCTGATACAGCTTTCAATACTGCCATCAGCTTTTTGGTAAACTGTAACCTGCAGCATTACTCTGGCGAAAGCGGTGCTACCTACTTTACACAGCATTTTGTATTCATGTTCCTGCACTTTGTATCAGCAGCTACAGGTATTGCCGCGCTGATAGTTGTATTTAGGGCCATGAAGGATAAGGTTACTGATAAGTTGGGCAACTTTTGGGAGTATTTTGTAAAATCAATCACCCGCATATTATTACCTATCTCATTTTTGATAGCTGTGATCTTCGCTTTTAACGGCATGACCACCAGTTATGCAGGTAAGGATACTTTTATCAGTATGCAGGGCGATACTGTTCACGTATCCCGCGGGCCGGTTGCTCCTCTGGTTGCTATTAAACACTTAGGCACAAATGGCGGCGGCTGGTTTGGTGCAAACTCTGCCCACCCTATCGAAAACCCTAATTATTTAACCAATACCGTTGAACTGGTAGCGCAGGTTGCTATCCCTATCGCTTTGGTGTTTGCATTGGGTTTCTATCTCAATAAAAAGAAATTCGCCTACGTAATTTTTGGCGTAATGACGCTGGGTATGCTCATGCTGCTGATCCCGACTATGAATGCCGAGTTGAATGGTAACCCTGCCATTGCAAAAATGGGCATCAGCCAACCAACCGGCGCCATGGAAGGTAAGGAAGTAAGATTTGGTCCGGCTAACTCGGCTTACTGGAGCATCGTGACTACTATTATCTCTACAGGTTCGGTAAACTCCATGCATGACAGCGCTATGCCGGTATCAGGTACTATGATGCTGCTGGGCATGATGGTTAACTGTTTTTATGGTGGTTGCGGGGTTGGTATCCTCAACTTCTACATATTTATCATAGTAGCAGTATTTATTTCAGGATTGATGGTTGGCCGTACTCCTGAGTTTTTAGGTCGTAAGATAGAGGCCAGGGAGATGAAGATAGCTTCGCTGATTGCATTGCTCCACCCTTTCATTATCCTGGTAGGTTTGGCCATATCATCATACTACGTGGTTAATGTTGCCGGCGCCGATTGGGCTGTTAAACCTTCGGCCTGGTTAAATAATCCGGGTACGCATGGTTTCTCGGAGATGTTGTATGAATATACTTCGTCGGCAGCAAACAATGGTTCGGGCTTTGAAGGTTTGGGCGATGGTAATATCTTCTGGAATTATACCACCGGTATCGTGATGATATTGGGCAGGTTCCTGCCGATCATTGGTCCGCTGGCTATTGCCGGATTGTTGGCTAACAAAAAATATATCCCTGAATCGGCCGGTACATTGAAGAGCGATACCTCAACTTTTGGGTTGATGATCTTTGCGGTGATTGTAATTATTGCAGCGCTGTCATTCTTCCCGTCATTGGCTTTAGGCCCAATAGCTGAACATTTTTCATTAAAATAATCATGAACTCAACTCAAAATACATTATTTCAGGGCGATCAGATGAGGGATGCTTTAAAACAATCCTTTATCAAACTAAACCCTCGTGTGCTGTTCCGTAACCCGGTGATGTTTACCGTGGAGATTGGTACAGTTGTAATGCTTGTTGTAAGCATTTTTTCGCTGGCTAACAAAGGGCAGGGCAGTTTTGCCTACAACTTTACAGTATTCATCATATTATTATTAACCGTGCTGTTTGCCAATTTTGCCGAGGCTATTGCCGAAGCCCGTGGTAAAGCTCAGGCCGAAAGCCTGCGCAAAACCCGTGAGGAAACACCTGCACGATTACTGGTTAACGGTAAGGAAGAAAGGGTGATGTCATCACAGTTAAAAAAAGGCAACGTATTCATTTGCGAAGCCGGTGATAATATCCCAACCGATGGCGAAATTATTGAAGGTATCGCTACCATTGATGAATCGGCTATTACCGGCGAATCTGCCCCGGTGATCCGTGAGGCCGGCGGTGACAAATCATCTGTTACCGGTGGTACCAAAGTATTATCCGACAGGATCAAAGTATTGGTAACCACCCAGCCGGGCGAAAGCTTTTTGGATAAGATGATTGCGCTGGTAGAAGGCGCATCCCGCCAGAAGACCCCTAACGAAATTGCCTTAACTATTTTGCTGGCCGGTTTTACGCTGATCTTCGTTATCGTGTGCGTTACCCTGAAGCCATTTGGTGATTATTCAAATACGCCCATCACTATAGCCGCTTTTATATCGTTGTTTGTTTGTTTGATCCCTACAACTATCGGAGGCCTTTTATCGGCCATCGGTATTGCCGGGATGGACAGGGCCTTGCGTGCCAATGTAATCACCAAAAGCGGTAAAGCTGTTGAAACAGCGGGCGACTTAGACACATTATTACTTGATAAAACCGGTACCATAACTATTGGTAACCGTAAAGCAACCAGCTTTTACCCTACTGCCGGTGTAAACGAACAGGACTTTGTAATGGCATGTGTACTAAGTTCACTGGCCGACGAAACCCCCGAAGGGAAGTCGATTGTAGAGCTTGCTGAACAAGGCCCGCAAAAACTAAAAATCTATGCTCCGGCCGATTCGGTGTTTATCAAATTTACTGCCGAAACCCGTTCAAGCGGTTTAGATACCCCCGATGGTTTGCGCATCCGCAAAGGTGCATTTGATTCCATCCGTAACATCGCTTTAAAAGCTGGAAATCCATTCCCTGCCGATGTGGAAGAGAATGTGAAAAAGATTTCTTCAAACGGTGGTACCCCTTTGGTGGTATCGCAAAATGAAAAGATCATGGGTGTGATAGAGCTGCAGGATATCATTAAAACCGGTATTGCCGAACGTTTTGAACGCCTGCGTAAAATGGGTGTTAAAACTGTAATGGTAACCGGAGATAACCCGCTTACCGCCAAATTTATTGCCGAGAAAGCCGGTGTGGATGATTTTATTGCTGAGGCCAAGCCTGAGGACAAAATGAACTACATTAAGAAAGAACAACAGGGCGGTAAACTGGTAGCCATGATGGGCGATGGTACAAACGATGCCCCTGCGCTGGCCCAGGCCGATGTAGGCGTGGCCATGAACAGCGGTACTCAAGCAGCCAAAGAAGCCGGTAACATGGTTGATTTGGATAACGACCCAACCAAGCTGATTGAGATTGTGGAGATAGGTAAACAGCTGTTGATGACTCGTGGTACTTTAACAACTTTCAGTATCGCTAATGACGTGGCTAAATACTTCGCCATTGTTCCGGCTTTGTTTATGGTATCAATGCCTGCCTTAAAAGCGCTGAACATCATGGACCTGCACAGTCCTCAATCGGCTATACTTTCGGCAGTTATATTCAACGCTATTATTATTCCGCTGCTGATTCCGTTGGCTTTGCGCGGTGTTGAATACAAGCCGATAGGTGCAAGCGCTTTGTTACGCCGTAACCTGCTTATTTATGGTTTAGGCGGCATCGTTATACCGTTTATAGGTATTAAATTAATTGATTTAGCTGTTTCGTTATTCATATAAACTAAATGAGCGGGGACGTGGGGTATGGATTTAGGGCGACAGATAAGCTTTAACTACCATCCGTAACAGGCCCCACGTTTCCAAACTCATCTTTTAAAAATTAAATAAAATGAAAACATATTTGTTGCCATCCATCAAGCTTACCTTAATACTTATTGTATTAACAGCAGGCATCTATCCTTTAGCTATAGCCGGTATAGGTAAATTTACCCCGGGCAAAGGCGACGGTGAAACCATTACTTATAAAGGCCGTGTAGTTGGTTATGCCAACATTGGTCAAAAGTTTACTAAAGACGAATATTTCTGGGGCCGTCCATCAGCAGTTGATTACAATGCTGCCGGCTCAGGCGGCTCAAACAAAGGTCCATCAAATCCTGATTACCTGAAACAGGTTGAAGGCAGAATAGATGATTTTCTGAAACACAACCCAGGCGTAACACGCTCACAGATTCCTGCCGAACTGGTTACGGCTTCAGGTAGCGGTTTGGATCCTGATCTTTCACCAGCAGGCGCAAAAGTTCAGGTTGCCCGTGTAGCTAAAGTTCGCGGTTTATCAGTTGATGCCGTAAACAAACTGGTTGATGAGCATACTGAACAACCTTTGTTAGGTTTGTTTGGCCCTGCTAAAGTGAATGTATTGAAGTTGAATGTGGCTTTGGATAGGGTGAAGAAGTAAAAACCAGGCTACCGCAGTTTTAGCGCAGCTCAAATCCTCGCCGGGGTTGGCAATAATTAGCAACGGCGAGGATACAAACACAATTTGGGTTACCAATAAGGAACCCGGAAATTTTAATACCTGCTTAAATGAAATTTTTCCTGCTATTGATATTTTCGATGTTAACCTGTGCTTTTATAGTTAAGGCTCAGGATACGGTCAAAACCACATCCGATGCGCCTTTGGTGGTTTATGGCTCGGTTGATACCTATTTTAAATATGATTTCGCAAACAGGGGATCGCAGATCCCGACGAGTTTTGCAACGGATCATAATTCAATTTCTATCGGGATGATAGATCTGGGTTTAAAGAAAAAGGTTGGCAGGGCCGCTTTTGTAGGCGAGTTATCATTTGGTCCGAGAGGACAAAGCCAGTCGATACCAAACGGATCTGATGGCGATTCGTATCATATTCAAAACTTGTATGTGGCTTATGATGTAACAGATAAATTTGTACTTACTGCCGGATATATGGCTACCTTTATAGGTTATGAAGTGGTGAGCCCAGTTGGCAATTTTAACTACTCAACCTCTTACCTGTTTACCAATGGCCCGTTTCAAAACGCTGGTTTTAAAGCCGCATATTCGTTTTCGGATAAAGTGAACGTGATGGCCGGTGTGTTTAATGATAATTGGAATTATTACCGGTCGTCAAATCAAGTAAACAATTTTGGCGCTCAGCTAATATTAAACCTGGTTAAGGGCTGGACCGCCTACTTAAACGTAATTACCGGAGGGATTGTAGGCACCGAGTTTGATTTAACAACTGCCTATCAAATAACAAACGCGTTTAAGCTGGGCCTGAACGCGGCTGACTTTTCGGCAAACAAAGGTGTTACCGGCGGTTTTTCGGGCGTAGCTTTGTATCCGCAACTGGCAGTTTCAAAATACGTTACACTTGGTTTAAGGGGCGAATATTTTAAGCATAAAACAGGTACTTATACCGCAATTGCAGGGCCGGCAAATGGTAAATCGGTTACAGCGGCAACGCTTACTGCTAACGTTAAAGCAGGCCCGTTAACATTAATACCCGAGGTGAGATTGGATCACGGATCGGTAGAGCAGTTTAAAGCACGCAATGGTGATTTGACAAGGTCCGCATCACAGTTTGTGCTGGCAGCCGTTTATGGGTTTTAGCAGCCATTAAATGCTTAGGTATTACAGCAAATCCAGGCATCGTGACTAAAGCATGTGCAAGTGAGCGGAAAGCCTGACCGGCATGGAACACCATAAAAACTAAAGGAATATTCAAAGGCGACTTATGAATGAGGACACTAAAGAGCAATCTGTAGAGCACTTCCTGGAGCTGATCAAAAAATCGCGCCGCGGAAAGTTCAAGGTTTATATTGGCATGAGCGCCGGTGTTGGGAAAACCTACCGGATGCTGCAGGAGGCCCAAACCCTGCTGCGCAATGGTATCGACGTGAAAATTGGTTACATCGAAACCCACAACCGTAAAGAAACCCATGCCTTGCTGGAAGGTTTGCCTGTAATACCCCGCCGTAAACTGTTTTACAAAGGGAAGGAGCTGGAGGAGATGGACCTGAAAGCTGTGATAAGCCTGCGCCCCGAGGTGGTTATAGTTGACGAGCTTGCCCACACCAACATTGAGGGCAGCAGCAATGAAAAACGATGGCAGGATGTACTGGAGATCCTGAATGCAGGCATTAACGTGATCAGTGCGGTGAATATACAGCACATGGAGAGCCTTAATGAAGAGGTGCAGCGGATAACCGGAGCTACCATCAATGAACGCGTACCCGATAAAGTTTTGCAGTTGGCCGATGAAGTGGTAAACATCGACCTTACCGCCGACGAACTGATAGAACGCCTGAAAGAAGGCAAGATATACGACGAGAAAAAGATCCCGACAGCGCTAAGTAATTTTTTCCAGGTAGAGCGGATTTTGCAGTTGCGTGAGTTGGCCCTGCGCGAGGTGGCCCACCAGGTGGAGCGGAAGATTGATATTGAAGTGCCCAAAACAATTAAGCTGAGGCCCGAGTTGTTTTTGGCTTGCATCAGTACCAATGATGAGTCGGCTAAAGTTATTATCCGTAAAACAGCAAGGTTATCGTCATACTATCGCTCCAAATGGTATTTACTATATGTGCAAACCTCGCGCGAGAGCAGCGATAAGATTAACTTAGCCGCGCAAAGGCACCTTATCAATAATATGAAGCTGGCCACGCAATTGGGCGGTGAAGTGCTGAAGGTAAAAGATGATAATGTGGCCCGTACCATTTGGGAAACGGCCGAAAAATATGATATCACCACGATTTGCATTGGCAAGCCGCGGTTTAAATTTTACCAGCTTATCATGAAAACAGCGGTGTTTACACAGCTACTAAATAAAATGTCGAAAACTGATATTGACCTTGTAATACTTTCATAGCCATGACAATAAAAAATAAACTCCGGGCAGGGATAGGTTTCCTGTTTGTACTGGCAATAATTTGCTGCGGAATGTCGATATATTTCCTAAACCGGTTATCTGCCGATGCAGGAGCCATATTGAAAGATAACTATAAAACAGTAAAGTATATGCAAAATATACTTACCGCTATTGATTCGCGTACCGACAAACTATCGGCCGACCAACAAAAAACGATAAATGACAATTTGGTATTGCAGGAGCACAATATCACTGAGGCAGGTGAGCTGCAACTTACAGATTCCTTGCGGGCTGTTTTTGAGAGTTTAAAGCACGGGAACGATAATAAAATAGCCGAAAGTGACTTACGCAATCGCCTGCACAAGCAGGTGTATGGAATAATGAAGCTCAACATGGATGCTATCGCACGGAAGAATGATATAGCTAATACAACTTCAAAACGAGGGTCGTTGCTGGTGGCATTTTTAGGCGCGTTTTTGTTTTTAGTAGCATTCAGTTTCGCAGTTAATTTCCCGGGATACATTGCCAACCCAATTAAGGAGCTTACCGCCCGCATTAAAGAGGTATCAAACAAAAATTATCACCAGCAAATTCATTTTGAATCGGACGATGAATTTGGCGAACTGGGCCAGGCTTTTAATAACATGACGCGCAAGCTTGATGAATTTGAAAATAGTAACCTGGCCAGCATCCTGTTTGAGAAAAAGCGAATTGAAACTATTATCAACTCCATGCATGATGCCATTATTGGCCTTGATGAAAAAGGTGTTATCATTTTCGCCAACCAGGTGGCCTGCAACCTGATCGGTATGAAAGCCGACCAGCTTAATGGTAAATATGCGCCAGATATTGCTATTGAAAATGATCTGATGCGTAAATTGCTTGTTAATGACCAGGCAAAGCTTCGTATCTTTGCTGATGAGCGCGAAGGTTTTTATTCGCGCGAATCCTTATCGGTAAGCAGCAGGGATAAAGTGATAGGTAAAGTGATTATTCTGAAAAACATTACCGAATATCAGCAACTGGATGAGGCCAAAACCAATTTCATTGCTACCATATCGCACGAGTTGAAAACCCCCATCTCATCTATAAAAATGAGCTTGAAGTTATTGGAAGATGAGCGCATAGGCGAAATAAATGCCGAACAACGCCAGCTGATAGGTAATATTGACGACGATACCCGTCGCCTGTTACTCATCACAGGCGAACTGCTTGACATGGCACAGGTTGAAACCGGCAAGCTACAGCTTAACTTCGGCAGTACGCACCCTCAAAATATTGTGGATTATGCCGTAAAAGCCATTAAGTTTATAGCCGACCAAAAGCATGTGGAAATTAAAGTGAAATGTGATGAAAATTTGCCAAAGGTACATGCCGACCTGGATAAAACTACCTGGGTACTCATCAACCTGCTCTCCAATGCCATAAAATACAGCCACGAAAAATCAACAGTTGAGCTGGTGGTTAAAAAACGTAAGAACGATGAGATAGAGTTTTCGGTAACCGATCATGGTAAGGGGATAGAAGAGCAATATCTGCCCCGTTTATTTGAGCGTTATTTTAAGGTGCCTAATGCTACATCCGAGCAAAGCGGAACGGGTTTAGGCCTTGCCATAGCCAAGGATTTTATTGAGGCACAGGCTGGAAAGATTAGCGTGGACAGCGAAATAGGTTCGGGCAGTACATTTTATTTTACATTAAAACGGGCGATAGCTGCGGCGTAAGCCATCGCCATTTTAACATAATTACCATCCGCCTTTAAACCCTTCGGTTAAGGCGTGTTGGTAATTTTTCATATCAAATGAGTATAGGTACGGCGCCTTATGCGCGCCGCCTTTACGTGGCTCTTCAGATCGGTTCAGGATGCCGAATGCTAAGATCCTGCGTTGAAAGTTACGCCTGTCTAACTTTTTACCTAAAATTGCTTCATACAATTTTTGCAACTCGGGCATGGTGAATTCTCCCGGCATCAGGTTGTAACCTATCGGTTGATAGTTAAGCTGCAGGCGTAAGGCATCTAATGCACTTTTATAAATATTTTCATGGTCGAGTTGCATCTCGGGCATGTCATCCAGGTCGCGCCAGGCACAAAGCTCCGAAAACTGATCGGGGTGGGGTATAACGCCAAAAAAGTCGACCAGCGCATAATAGCCTATAGATATAAACCGGCCTGAAAACCAGTTTTGTTCTTTTGGCAGCATATCGGCATACATATCGTTATGAACTTTTGAACGGTCGGGATCGCCAAATACACGAAACTGCTGTAAAAATATTTTATCTAAACCGGTACGTTCCTGCAAGATCCTTACAGCGGCGTTGTCTATCGGTTCTTCCTTAAGTACAAAACCGCCGGGCAGGTACCACTTCTCTTCGTCATTGGTTTTTAATAGCAGCACTTTCATTTGCCCTTCGTGAAATCCAAATACAACACAATCAATAGAAATGTGGTTTACATAGTTTTTGCGGGCATCCTCGCTGTACTGAATAAGTTGCTGTTTGCTTAACATTTGTGCTATTGTACAAATAAAGTTTGATTTTTTAATTATAATATTTACAATTGTGTACTTAATACACTATGCGGAATGCCATAGCATATCGCTTTAAAAATCATCAAAAATATTTAAGGGTACAATGAAATACCCTGATTATTAGTCATATTTGTTAACCAATTATTTACTACCCATATAACTTAAAAAATGAAGAAGTATTTTTCAAGCCGGCTTGTCATAGCCGTGATGCCATTTTGCGTGGCATTGACACCCTTTAACAAGGTGCTGGCACAGGCTAAAACCGAAGATGCGAAAATGAACGCCTATGTAAAAGGCCTGATGAGTAAAATGACCCTTGATGAAAAAATAGGGCAGCTAAACCTGGTAACCATCGGAGCAGCAACAACAGGATCGGTAGTAAATAAAGGGGTTGAAGAAAATATTAAAAATGGATCAATTGGTGGAGTGTTTGGTGTTTGGGGTACAACGCAAACCCGCCAGATTCAGGATATAGCCGTTAAAAACTCAAGGCTGCACATTCCGCTTATTTTTGGTTTGGACGTGATCCACGGTCACCGTACTATTTTCCCTATCCCATTGGGCATGTCGGCAACGTGGGACATGGGCCTGATCAAACAATCGGCACAAATTGCAGCTAAAGAAGCAACCGGCGAAGGTTTGAACTGGGTGTTTTCGCCAATGGTTGATATTGCCCGCGACCCGCGCTGGGGCCGTATTTCTGAAGGCTCGGGCGAAGATCCATGGTATGGTTCGCAGGTGGCAAAAGCTATGGTGCAGGGTTACCAGGGTACCAGTATGAAAGATGCCGATGCCGTGATGGCCTGCGTTAAACACTTTGCACTTTACGGTGGTGCAGAAGCGGGTCGTGAGTATAACACAGTTGATATGAGCCGCATTAAAATGTACCAGGATTATCTGCCGCCATATAAAGCAGCGGTTGATGCCGGTGCGGGCAGCTTTATGAGTTCATTTAATACAGTTGATGGTGTGCCTGCAACGGTTAACCAATGGTTGTTAACCGATTTGTTAAGAAAACAATGGGGTTTTAAAGGTTTCGTGGTATCTGATTATACCGCAGTAAACGAAGTGACAGATCACGGCCTTGGCGATTTGCAAACGGTATCTGCCCTTGCCCTGAAAGCCGGTTTGGATATGGATATGGTAGGAGAGGGGTTCCTGAAAACATTGAAAAACTCGCTTACACAAAAGAAAATAACCCAGCAGGAAATTGATCTGGCCTGCCGGCGTGTATTGGAAGCTAAGTACAAATTAGGTTTGTTTGATAACCCTTACAAATCAATGGATGCCGATAAAGAAGCTAAAGAAGAGTTATCGACTGCGAACCGCGCTGCTGCACGGGAGATCACTAAACACTCCTTTGTATTGCTAAAGAACGATAATCAGACACTTCCACTTAAAAAAGGCGGCAGTATTGCCCTGGTAGGCCCGTTGGCTGATAATCACCGAGATATGCTGGGCACCTGGGTGATTGCCGGCGAATGGCAAAAATCGGTAAGCGTAATGGAAGGCATTAAAAATGTGGTAGGTAACAATGTTGCCATTAACTATGCCATGGGTGCCAATATAACCGAAGACAGTTTGTTTATTAAAAGGCTGAACTTTGGCCCCGGAATGGTTTCTTTAGATGCTAAGCCGGCCAACGAATTGTTGAAGGAAGCAGTTGATGCCGCCAAAAAATCGGATGTGATTGTGGCTGTGGTTGGCGAATCGCAAAGTATGTCGGGTGAATCGTCAAGCCGTTCGGATATAGATATTCCCGAAAGCCAGAAAAACATGCTGAAGGAACTTTCAAAATTGGGCAAACCAATGGTGATTGTGCTGTTTAACGGTCGTCCGCTTACCTTAACCTGGGAAGATAAACATGCTAACGCGATACTTGACGTTTGGGCGCCCGGCACCGAGGCCGGTAACGCCATCGCCGATGTATTATTTGGCGACTATAATCCGGCCGGTAAATTGACTGCTACATTTCCGCGCAGCGTAGGGCAAATACCTATTTATTATAACCACAAAAACACGGGTAGGCCATACAAAGGCGGTCCTTCAAAATTCAGGTCAAATTACCTTGATATTTCAAACGATCCGCTTTATCCGTTTGGTTACGGCTTAAGCTATACTACCTTTAACTACAGCGCTGTTAGCGTAAACAAAACCAAATTAAAAGGTAATGAAACTTTAACAGCTAATGTTACAGTTACCAATACCGGTAAATATGCAGGCGAAGAAGTAGTACAATTATATATTAGTGACCCTGTGGCAAGCATCAGCCGTTCGGTAAAAGAACTTAAAGGTTATCAAAAAATAAGCCTTCAGCCGGGAGCATCAAAGCAGGTTAGTTTTACTATTACTCCAGAGCAACTGAAGTTTTATAACACGCAGCTTAAGTATGACTGGGAACCAGGCGAATTTGTAGTTGAAATAGGAACCAACTCGGCCGATACGCATAATGCATCGGTTTGGTGGGCTAAATAGTGCCATTTAAAGAGTAATACATTTTTAGCACTTTGTTAAAAATGGTAAAGGTATTTTTTGACGCACGAAAATATCTGAACGGCACCGGTAAGTAAAATTCACCGGTGCCGTTTTGTTTTGGAAAAAATGTGTAAAATGTTGTATAATGGCGTGAAATCGATTGCAATAAATGTAATCTGAACATTTATTGTTTGGAAAGTATTGCTTGGGTAAATGTATATTTAACATTTATTATTGTATAATTAATAATAAATGTTGATCTGACAGTATTTGCAAAGTGTAATGATATTTTAACACTTTGGTAAATTATGGCAGGGAGGGCCCGCACATTAAACTAAGGGCAAAATATTTGAGATAACAGCTCGGTTGCGTTAATATTTATTGTTTCAACAACTTTTTTGCACCAGTTACAGAATAATAGCAACACTTTTACAATACGATATTTTTAAAAAAGTAGGCCATGTGTTAGCAATGTATTAATGAAAGATTCTCAATTTGTAATTTTAATGGATAAATCGACCTATAAATAATTAATTTGTAAATCTACCTATTTTACTTGTGTATACAGTACACACTAATTACATTAGTTCCATAGCCAATATAAATTTCTGTTTTGGCAGAAATCGTTCAAAATCTAATATTATTATAACATTTTAACTTTAATGTTGCTTCATTAGCAGGAGCATAAAAAAGGTGATTACACGGATAAAAAAAGTTAAAAAAAATATACGAGAGAAGTTCATATGATAAAACTTTTACATTTTTTACTTTCCAATACTTCATCTCCCATTAATCTGTTTAACAGAGCTTATCTCACAATCGCTCAGTTCAAACAGGATACCCGCAAGTGTGCAATTTTCTATTTTAAAACTTAGCAATACCAATTATCGACTCAAAAGCTTAAATCAAATATATTAATCAACTAAATCTCAATCTCATGTTTAAAAGTTTACTCCTAAAAGGAAGATACTTGGGTTTGCTGTTATGCTGCCTGGTATCTTCATTGGTAGTTACAGCACAAACAAAGTACAAAGGTAAAGTTATCGGCTCCGACGATAAATTACCTGTTGTTGGCGCTTCCATACGCGTCAAAGGTACAAGCACTGGTACTGTAACTGATGTTAACGGTGATTTCACCTTAACCTTAAGCCCGGGCAATACACTGGTAGTATCTTACATCGGTTATCAAACTACCGAAGTCAAGGTAGGTACCGATGTAAACCTGCGGGTTACACTTCAATCAGGTAGCAGTACACTGAATGAGGTGGTTGTAACCGGTTACGGCTCTCAACGTAAAAAGGACATTACAGGTTCGGTAGCGGTTGTTAACGTGGCGAGTTTAAAAACTGTGCCTTCTGGTAACACAACCTCTTTACTTCAGGGCCAGGCAGCCGGTGTAACAGTTACCAATTCTGGTAACCCGGGTGGGGGAACATCTGTTAATATTCGTGGTATCAGTTCTATTTACAGCACAGCCCCGCTGGTAATTATTGACGGTACACAGGGTAACCTTGATAACGTTAACCCTAACGACATTGAATCAATCCAGGTATTAAAAGATGCTGGTGCTGCGTCCGTTTACGGCGTACGTGGTTCAAACGGTGTAGTTGTAGTAACTACAAAAAAAGGTAAATCTGGTGTTGCCACTATAACTTATGATGGCATGTATGGTACCCAAAGGCCGCTTGCGGATGGTTTTAAACTTGCGGGCACTCAAACTTATATGCAAGCAGTGTATGAATCATTTAAAAATTCAAATGCGCTTACTACAAATACCCAGTTTGATCCAAAGAACACTAAAACCTGGACAATACCTGACTTCATTCAGCCAGCTGGTGCACGTATAGGAGATCCCGGAACTACCGCTGACTGGTATAACCTTAACCCGCTCAACGGTAATCCTCTTGATCCTAATCGTCTGGCTCCAAATGGCATTGATAAATTAGGCGTTAACAATATTACAATGGCCAATAAAGTAGGTACTGATTGGTTTCACGAAATATTTAAACCAGCTCCTATACAAAGCCATAACATTACAGCAAGTGGTGGTAGCGATAAATCAACCTATTTATTTTCATTAGGTTACTATAATCAACAGGGTACCTTGATTGATACTTATATCAAACGTTACTCAACAAGGGTTAACACCAACTTCAACATAGGCAAAAATATCCGCGTAGGCGAAAATGCTTATATCTTTTACAAAAGGAACCCGAACGTAAGTAACAACCAAAATGAAGGCAACGGCATATCATATATTTATCGCGAACCACCTATAATTCCGGTTTACGATATCATGGGCAACTATGCTGGTACCCGTCCGGGATCTTTAGGTAACTCAAGTAACCCGGTTGCTGTACAGGAACGTAAAAAGAACGACAGGAACAATAATTGGGATATTACCGGTAACGTATTTGCTGAGGTTGACTTCCTGAAACATTTTACTGTCCGCACCCAGTTTGGCGGAACCGTAGATAACTACTACTACTACTACTTTACCCCAACCGCGTATGAAAACTCTGAAGGTAATACCACCAACAATTCGTTCACTGAGGTTGCAGGCTACAACAGCTCATACACATGGACTAACCAATTAAGCTACAACCAGCAATTTGGCAAACACAGTATTAAAGCTTTCGTTGCAACTGAAGCTATTACAAATTATGGCCGTGGTATAAGGGCTGGTAACACTACCTACAACTTAAGCTATGATCCTAATTACGTAACTGTTGCAAACGGTACAGGTACCCCAACCAATGGTGTTGACCAACTTTACAACAATACTTTGTATTCACAATTTGGGCAGGTTAATTATAACTACGATGAAAAATACTATTTAAGCGGTATCGTTCGTCATGACGGTTCATCGTTCTTTGCACCTGGACACCAATATGGTACGTTTACATCTATTACAGGTGCATGGCGTATCTCAAAAGAAAACTTCCTGAAAAACGTTAGCTGGTTAAATGACTTTAAAATCAGGGGCGGTTACGGTTCGTTAGGTTCATTATCAGGGGTTAACCAACAACAAAGTAACGCTTACTCGCTGTACGCACAATCAAACGGTAATGCAAACTATGACATCACCGGTACAGGTAATTCAACTGTAACAGGTTTGTATAACTCACAAATTGGTAACCTCGCAACAACCTGGGAAACGGATAAAGTGACCAACGTTGGTTTCGATGCAACATTTATCAATAACAAGTTTACATTATCGGTAGAGTTGTATAAAAAGGATATCTCAGGTTTGTTATTCCCTTCTTCACTTTTTGCTTCTCAGGGTGGTGCATCTGCCCCTTATGTTAACGGTGGTAACATCACTAACAAAGGTATCGACATCGACTTTGGTTATCATGGTGTAGCTGGAAACGGCTTAAAATATGACATCGGTGTAAACTTTAGCCATTACAGCAACAAAATGGTTTCTTTGGGCGGTAACTTAAAGTATAAAGATTATAACAGTTCCGGTTCAACCCGTTTACAAAACTTTGTAAGGTTACAACCAGGTCAGCCGGTAGGCGAGTTCTTCGGTTACAAGGTACAAGGCTTATTCCAAAACCAGGCTGAAGTTGATGCTGCTCCAACGCAGAATGGCAAGGCCCCCGGTACTTTCAGATATGTTGACGTGAACAACGATGGCGTAATCAACGATCAGGACAGAACCTTTATTGGTAATCCTAACCCTAAATTTACAGGAGGGTTAACTTTAGGGGCAAGCTACAAAGGATTCGATTTTAACGCATTCTTTTATGGTACTTATGGAAATAAAGTTGTTAACTATATTAAATACTGGACTTATTTTCCTCAAGTATTCAATGGTAACGTAAGTGCCGACATTTTAGGTCCTAATGTTTGGCGTGAAGGTGCTGATAACAGCCATGCAACAGTGCCCCAGTTAAGCAGAAATGCAAGTACAAGTACTTCTGGTGTATTCAATTCATTCTATGTTGAAAATGGATCGTATTTAAGGCTTAAATCATTGACATTAGGTTATACTATCCCTCAGTCGAAAATTAAAAGTTTAGGTATCAATAGAATAAGAGTATATTTATTAGCTAATAACTTATTCACTATTACAAAATACAAAGGTTTAGATCCCGAGCTTCAAAATTCGAACTTACAGGATAACACCAGCTTCGGAATTGATTTCGGTAACTATCCTGCAAATCAGAAAATTTATAACGTTGGTGTAAACGCAACATTCTAATACTAATAGTTATATTATCATAAAAGTTATGAAAAAATTAAACATAAAAGTAATTATACCATTAGCCGTATTGTTAGTGTGTATGGTTTACGCCTGTCAGAAGGATATTTTGAACAGGCCTATACAACGCTCGTTAAGCCCAAACATCGTAGCTAATAAAACAGGTGTTGAGAGTTTGCTTATAGGCACTTATTCATTGCTTGATGGTGTAGGTGGACGCGGTGGCGGTATTAACGCGGCCGGTTCTAACTGGTTATTTGGTAGTGTGGCTGCCGGAGATGCCTATAAAGGCTCTGAACCATCAGACGGCGGTAACGATGCGTTGCCGGTGGGTAACTTTACATTAGCAACCTCAAATCCGTATATCACTTCAAAGTATACATTATGCTTTGATGGTGTGGCCCGTGCAAATGACGTTTTGCGTACGCTTGCTCTTGCAAAGGATATCGGTGCTGACGATGTTAAAAGGATAACTGGCGAAGCTAAGTTTTTGAGAGCTTTTTACTATATGGAGCTTAAAAAAATGTATAACATGATTCCTTATGTTGACGAAACTGCCACCAATTACAACCTGCCTAATGACAAGGATATATGGCCAAATATAGAGGCCGATTTACAGGCTGGTATAGATAATATTCCGGTTTCACAAGCTCAAAAAGGCCGTGCTAACAAATGGGTTGCAGTTGCATATTTGGCAAAAGCAAAAATGTTTCAACATAAATATGCAGAAGCTAAGGCGTTGTATGATAATTTAATACCCAATGGTGTAAAAGGTGATGGTAGCAAGTTTGCGTTAAACGTGAACTTTCAAAGGAACTTTAGTCCGCAGGCTGCCCAAAAAAATAGCCCCGAATCAGTTTTTGCGGCACAGGCTTCGGTAAATGATAACTCGGGTGGTAACAATGGTAATACCGGTGATGAGCTTAACTTTCCGTATACCGGAGGCCCTGGCGCTTGCTGCGGCTGGTTTAATCCATCTCAATCACTGGCTAACTCATTTAAAACGGATGCCAGTGGTTTGCCATTGTTTACTACTTTTAATGATGGTCAATTAGTTAGTGGAAAGACTAATCCATATACCGGTACTGTAGATCCTCGTATTGATATCACCATGGGCCGCCCAAATATTCCGTATCTTGATTGGGGTAATCCCCCGGCTGCCTGGATCCGTGACCCTACAGATGGTGTATTTAACCCGCGTAAAAACGTTTACTCGTCTGCCGAAAAAGGTACCAATTCAAGTACCGAAAACTATTGGGCAGCTAACGAGGTTACTTCAAATAACGTAAACCTGATGCGTTGGAGTGACGTACTTTTAATGGCTGCTGAAGCCGAAGTTGAGGTTGGAGATGTTGGTAAAGCTTTGGACTATGTGAACCTGGTTCGTAACCGCGCTGCCGGCAGTTCATGGTGGGTTTACAAAAACTCTGCTTATGACCCTTCAAAATCTGAGTATACAGTAAAAACTACCCCTGCTGATAATTACCTGATTAAGCCTTATCCTGCCGGTGCATTTGCCGATAAAAATTATGCTCGTAAAGCTATCCACTTTGAGCGTAAACTTGAATTGGCTATGGAAGGTCAGCGTTTCTTCGACCTACAGCGCTGGGATCAGGGCACTGGAAGCATGGCGGATGAGATTAATGCTTTTTTTGCATATGACATCAACATCAATTTGCAGTTAAAAGGAGCTCATTTCACTAAAGGCAAAAACGAGTACTATCCGATTCCACAGAGTGAGATTGACTTATCTGCATCAACCGGAAAAGGTGTGCTGAAACAAAACCCTGGTTATTAATTAACCATTGATTTTAAATATTTAACTTTAGGTGGAGATAATTATCTCCACCTTTTTTTATAGTTTACTAACCAATAATGAAGTACACCCTTTCCCTTATATGCCTGATTGCCGTTTTACTTAGTGCTTGTAAAAAAGCCACACTTTTTGAACAGGTTCCTTCTTCGCACTCTGGTATTACCTTCAATAATAAAATTGTTGAAAATGATGCCATAAACCCGCTTACCAAACTTAATCTATACAATGGCGGCGGTGTGGGCATAGGCGATTTTAATAATGATGGCTTGAAGGATATTTACTTTGTTGCCAATACCACATCAAACAAACTTTACCTTAACAAAGGTGATATGAAGTTTGATGATGTTACATCAACTGCAGGGGTTGGCGGCAGCGGCGGATGGGGCAGGGGAGTGGCCGTTGTTGATATTAACAATGACGGCCTTATGGATATTTATGTATGTTATACTTTACTCGATGATTCGGTTAAGCGCACTAACCTGCTTTATGTAAACCAGGGGATAGGTAAGGACGGTGTACCGCGCTTCAAAGAAATGGCTAAAGCGTACGGCCTTAATGTAAAACTTCACTCAACCATGGCCTCGTTTTTTGATTATGATAACGATGGCGACCTGGATATGTACCTCACCGTTAATGAGGCTGTTGCCGGCGATAATCAAAGTACTTTCAGGCCGATAATTACCAATGGAAGTCACCGAAGTACCGGGCAGCTTTACCGCTGCGACTGGGATCCGGCGCTAAAACACCCGGTTTATACCAATGTATCAAAACAGGCTGGCATTGGTACCGAAGGCTACGGCCATGCTGCTACCATAGTAGATATTAACCGCGACGGCTGGAAAGACATTTACGTAACCAACGACTTCTTAACCGATAACATTTTATACATCAATAACGGCGACGGCACTTTTACCGATAAAGTGAAGGAGTATTTTAAGCACACCGCCTTCAGCTCTATGGGGCAGGATATTGAGGATGTGAACAATGATGGACTTGCGGATGTTTTTGAGGTTGATATGAACCCTGAGGATAACTATCGGAAAAAGATGTTCATGCCGCCTAATAATTACCAGATTTTTCAAAACTTTGACAGGTATAAATATCAGTACCAGTACACCCGTAATACTTTACAATTAAACAACGGCCCGCGAATTGGCGGCAATGATTCCATTGGCGATCCTTCATTCAGCGATGTGGCTTTTTTAAGCGGCGTTGGGCAAACAGACTGGAGCTGGGGACCTATGATAACCGATTTTGACAATGATGGCTACCGCGATATCGTGATAACCAATGGCTATCCGCGCGATGTAACCGATCATGATTTTATAACTTTCAGGCAAATGGCCTATTCGGTAGCGTCAACCCAACAGGTGCTTGACCAAATCCCGATTGTGAAAATACCTAACTATGCTTTCCGTAACACCAACGGAGTGCAATTTGAGGATGTAACCCAAAGCTGGGGGCTTGGTGCTCCCTCGTTTTCAAACGGATGTGCCTATGCCGATCTGGATAATGACGGCGCAATGGATATGGTGATCAACAATATTAATGATGAAGCCATGGTGTACAGAAACACCTCCCGTAATAAAGCAACAAAAAGTAGTAACTACTTACATATACAGTTTCACGGCGGTACTAAAAACCTGAACGGTCTTGGTGCTTTTGCCGATATTTATTACGATCACGGCAAACATCAATATTATGAAAATACACCTTACCGTGGTTATTTATCAACCATACAGGATATCGCCCACTTTGGCCTGGGTAACGTACCTCAACTCGATTCGGTGGTGATCCGCTGGGATAACGGAAAAAAGCAGGTGCTTACCAATGTTAAAACTAATCAAACACTCCAGGTTAAAATTGGCGATGCTAAACTTGATTATACCAATAAACAGCCCTCTGTTGATAATACCGCATTGTTCAAAGAGGTCACTCAATCGGCAGGAATAACCTATAAACATAATGATCAGGATTATATCGATTTTAATGTTCAGAAACTGCTTCCGCATAAATTGTCGGAATATACGCCGGCTATAGCGGTTGGCGATGTAGATGGCAATGGTTTTGACGATATGGTAGTTGGGGGTACTACAAAGTATCCCGCTCAATTATTATTGCAGCAGGCCAATGGCAAATTTATTCAGCGCGATTTAGTGCCTCAGCCTAAAACTATAGTCCCGGTTGGAAATCCCAACGATATGGCACATATGATATCCCCTGTAAGAGTGAAGGACGAAGGCATGCTGCTTTTTGATGCCGACGGCGATGGCGACCTTGACCTGTACGTTGCCAGCGGCGGTTATGAAAGCGAGCCCGGTTCATCAAATTACCAGGACAGGCTTTATGTTAACGATGGTAAAGGCAACTTCAAACTGCAACCCGATGCCTTGCCTAAAAACTTTACCAGCAAACTGTGTGTAAAAGCAGCTGATGTAAACCGCGATGGCAAAATGGACTTGTTTATATCCGGTCGTGTGGATCCCTGGAACTATCCTAAGCCGGTTTCAAGTTTTATTTTGCGTAACGATAGCAAGAACGGCGTTATCAAATTTACCGACGTATCCGCATCATCGGCAAAAGAGCTGAATAACATAGGCCTGGTTTGCGACGCCACCTTTACCGATTTTAATAATGACGGATGGCCCGACCTGATTCTTACCGGCGAATGGATGCCGATCACATTCCTTAAAAACGATCATGGCATATACAAAAATGTAACGCAAAGCACCGGTGTTGAAAATAAGCTTGGTTGGTGGAATACAATTGCCTCCGGCGATTTTGACCACGACGGCGATACAGATTACATTGTAGGCAATACCGGTCTCAATACTTTTTATAAAGCAACCGATCAATACCCGATTTATATTACTGCCAAAGATTTTGATAAGAATGGCAGCTACGATGCTTTCCCTTCTGTTTTTCTGAAAGATCAGCAGGGCCAATTGCAGGAATTTCCGGCTTTCGGGCGCGACGATATTGTGAAGCAAATGATCAGCATGCGTATCAGATTCCAGAATTATAGGTCATTTGCAACGGCGACAATGGATTCGGTTATAACCCCAAAAATGCGTGAGGGGGCATTGCGTTTAAAAGTGAACTACCTGCAATCGGTATACTTACGCAATGACGGGGGAGGGAAGTTTACGGCTATTCCACTGCCGGTTGAAGCGCAAATGTCTGAACTATGCGGCATTACTATTGATGATTTTGATGGAGATGGCAACCTTGATGTTGCACTTAACGGCAATGATTACGGCACTGAGGTTGCAACCGGCCGTTACGATGCTTTTAATGGTTTATTACTAAAGGGAGATGGCAAGGGAGGCTTTAAACCGCTCAGCATTATGCAAAGCGGTATTTATATTCCGGGCGATGGCAAGGCTTTGGTGAAGCTTAAAGGAGCCCGTGGTAACTACCTGTTGGCAGCTACTCAAAATCGTGACAGTATGAAATTGTTTGAGCTGAAACGGCCAGTTAAAACCTATAATCTGCAGCCGCTTGATGCATTTGCAACCATAAAATACAAAAATGGTAAAACTGCTAAACAGGAGTTTTATAATGGTAATTCTTTCTTGTCGCAATCGGGCAGATTCATTAATATTGATGATAACATGGCATCGATAACTGTAACCGATAGTTATGGCCATCAACGTAATGTACCAATTAACTAAACTATTATAAATGAGATGCTTTAAAATATTTATAGCCGTTGCGGGTTGTGCCCTTGTTTTAGGTTGCGGTAGTAAGCCTAAAAAGATACCAATGATGAAAGATGCTGATGTTATACATAACAACATTGATCAGCTTACGCAGGTTATTATTTATGATGTTTTTAGCCCTCCCGTAGCAAGCCGTATTTATGGATATACCTCATTGGCTGCTTATGAGGCAATACGTTATTCTAATCCCGGATACAATTCAATTACAGCTCAGCTGCGGGGCTTTGGTAAACCTCCCGAACCAAAGGCAGGGGTAAAGTATAATTATACGCTTGCGGCTACATCAGCGTTTTTTGCAGTAGCTCATAAGGTTACCTTCTCTATCGATTCGCTCAAAAAATATGAGGCCAAGGTTTACGCCATGTATAAAGACAACATGGATGATTCAACCTACGCCCGCTCAATGGCATTTGGCGAAAAAATTGGCAATTACATCTTAAAAAGAGCAGCAGTTGATAATTATCCCCAAACCCGTGGCAAGCCAAGGTTTTTAGGCAACGATAATCCGGGTAACTGGCATCCTACTCCTCCCGATTACCTGGATGGTGTTGAGTTTTGCTGGGGTACTATGCATACTTTCGCCGTTGATACCTCAACCATGTTCCCTTTGCCTCCGCCACCTGCTTTTAGTGAGGATAAAAACAGCGAGTATCTTAGACAAACAATGGAGGTGTATAACCAAAGCAAAAACATTACGCCCGAGCAAAAAACTATTGCCAAGTTTTGGGACGATAATCCTTTTGTTATTGAGCATAATGGCCACATGATGTTTGCCAACAAAAAAATCACCCCGGGGGGGCACTGGATCGGCATAACCGCAATTGCCTGTAAGCAAACCCATGCCGATGTTGTAAAAACTGCGCAGGCTTATGCGCTTACCTCAATAGCTTTGTTTGATGCTTTTATTTGCGGCTGGCAGGTTAAGTATGAAACTAATTATATAAGACCGGTAACCATTATCAATGATAAAATTGACCACGACTGGTTGCCAATGCTGCAAACACCACCATTTCCTGAGTATCCGAGCGGCCACAGCGATATCAGCGGAGCATCGGCGGTTGTGCTAACGCATTTATTTGGCGATAACTTTGCCTATCAGGATACCAGCGATCTGCGTTACATAGGCATGCAGCGCCATTTCGACTCATTTTTGAAAGCTGCCGACGAAACTTCAATAAGCAGGTTTTACGGCGGTATCCACTTCCTCAACAGCGTTAATCAGGGCGCTGTACAAGGAAAACAGGTAGGCGAATACATTTGGAAAAAATTAAAACTTAAAAATTAAGGGCTGAGCTATTTTATGAATTTTAAAAAAAGCTTATTAACCATATCATACCTTTTTTCATTTTCTGCAATATTAGCCGGTTTAACGCTCATTAATAGCTGCAAGCGTAAACCGGCATATCAACCTTATAAATTTACCGGCGATGTGATAGTTGATGGTAAAAACCTGGTACAATTAGAGTGTACCCGCTGCCACTCGTTAGTGCCTGTTGATGCATTACCTAAAGATGTATGGCTTAACCACACGCTGGTTAATATGGCTCCGCTGCTGCATATTTCAACTTATGGCGGTTCGTCATACTATAAGGATAATCCGCTTGATACTGCCGGCGCCACTATTGCCGAATGGACAGCCATTTTGGAATATTATAAAAAAGCTGCACCCGATACATTGCTGCCGGCTAAAAAAACAATCCCATTAATAAATGATTGGGCTGGTTTTACACTTAGAAAGCCTGCACGGGTAGGTTATACCGCTTTTACAACTATGCTTGCTGCCAATGTAGCTACAGGGCGTATGTACAGTGCCGACGCTGTGGATGAAAAATTGTATGCCTGGGACAGTAATTTAAAAATGGACTCCCTCGCCAAATTTCCATCAGCCGCAGTTGGGGTTAGTTTTGATAAGGATAGTGCCGGGAATAATATAGGCTTTTTCGCCTGTATTGGGCGTATGGCACCGGTTGATTTTCCGAATGGTAAAGTAGTTAAAGTGAACCTTGATGCGCAGCACGTTAACAACGAACAAACTTATATTGCATCTGATTTGCCCCGGCCTGTTGGCACAATAACAGGCGATTTTAATAAGGACGGTTTGCAGGATGTTGTAGTTTGCGGTCAAGGCAAGTTTAAAGGAGGTGTTTACGTGCTTAAGCAAAATAAGGATCATACGTATGAACAACAAACCATTTATGACAAGCCGGGCGCTGCACAAGCTTTAGCCGGCGATTTTAACAACGATGGCTGGACAGATGTAATGCTGTTAACCGGGAGCGGCGATGAAGGCCTTTGGTTGTTGTTGAATGATCAAAAAGGAGGATTTACGACCCGGAACCTGCTACATTTTCCGCCGGTTTATGGTTCAAGCAGTTTTCAATTGGTTGATATGGATCATGACGGCAAACTTGACCTGGTACTAACCTGCGGCTACAACTACCGTGATTCGAGGATTCTGAAACCTTACCACGGCTTATACATTTTTACCAATACGGGCGACTGGAACTTTAAACAACGCTGGTTTTACCCTATAAACGGTTGTACAAAAGCCATTGCCGCTGATTTTGATGGTGATGGCGATATCGATATTGCTACGATAGCTTTCTTTGCCGATATGAAAAATACGCCTGCCGAAGAGTTTGTTTACTTTGAACAGGCTAAACCTTTAGATTTTAAACCTCATGCTTTGCCGATTAGCAACCTTGGCCATTGGATGTGTATGGAAATGACCGACCTGAACAAGGACGGCAAACCAGACATTGTATTAGGTAATTATGCAGATGGTTTTATGTTCCAGGATGGTTTTAAACCTAATTGGGATCAGCACCTGCCACTGATAATGCTTGAAAATCACACCAAAAAGTAAAGCGATACCGAACTGTATGAGGAAAGCAGGAGGGGTGAGCATAATAAAACGAAACGTATTGTTGCTGACTATAATATTCACAGCTGTTGTTATTGCCGCATTGAATAGTTGCGGCGATAATGAACCGAGCGACGAAGAGCTTTTGGCCGACGCTAAAAAAACGGCGTTCAAACATTGCGGCAGCTGCCATGAACCGCCCGATGCTTCTTTACTGGATAGTGCCACCTGGGACAAGCACATATTACCAGCTATGGGAGCAAAACTTGGCATGCGCCCTTTTATGGACCAGTATATAGCCGGTCCAGGGGCCGCGCTCTCTCTTGCCGATTGGACAAAGATTGTTGTTTACTATAGGTACGCCTCGCCCAAAAAACTAAAAATTCCCAAACCGGATGCCCTGCTCGATTCGGCTATATTTTCGGTAAAAAGACCTGCTAATGCTGACACAAAATCAGGGGAGGCCATGACCACCATGGTTAAGTTTAATGACGTTGATAAGCACTTTTATACAGGAGATGCCGGCAATAAGCTTTACCGCTGGAGTAGTGACCTTACAGCTACCCTGGTCAAAAAATTCCATTCGCCAATAACCGATGCTACCTTTTATCAATCGGCAACCGAACCTAACAGTGCCGTAGTTACCTGCATCGGGATCCTTCCGCCTAATGATCAACTCAAAGGAACCTTAACACATATTAATCTCGACAAGAAATCAGAAGATACCACCCAAATGGCCGATAGCCTGCCACGCCCCGTTAAAAGTGCTGCGGCTGATTTTAATAAAGATGGATTGATGGATTATGTAAGTTGCGGTTTTGGCCGCGACCGGGGTGGTTTGTTCCTATTACAGCAACAAACTAATCATACATTCAAAAGAAAGATCATCCGTGCAGTTCCTGGTCCTGAAATAGTTTATACCGGCGATTTTAACGGCGATGGCTGGCCTGATATTGCTTGCCTGTTTGCCCAGGCCGATGAAGGGATCTGGCTGTTTCTGAACGACAAAAAGGCAGGATTTACAACCCAAAATGTCATGCGTTTTCCATCTGTATATGGGTCAAGCAGCTTCCAGTTGGTAGATGTTAACAATGACGGCAAACTCGATATTGTATATACCTGCGGTGATAACAATGATTACTCGCCTATATTTAAGCCCTATCATGGAGTTTATATATTTACGAACCAAGGCAATTGGAAATTTACACAAACCTACTTTTACCATATCAACGGTTGCTCCAAAGCTATTGCCGCCGATTTTGATAAGGATGGTGATCTTGATCTGGCAGTGATCGCCTTCTTTCCCGATTATAAATATCATCCTACCGAAGGTTTTACCTATCACGAGCAGGTTAGCCCGGGCAAGTTTAAAGTATACGAGGTTCCCGTTAATTTATTAGGTCGTTGGATTTCGATGGAAGCCGGTGATATTGATGGCGATGGCGATACCGATCTGGTTTTGGGCAATTTTTCGGTAGGAGCGCAGGGCCTCATGAACCAAAAGGATTATAAACCCAACTGGGATATGTATGAGCCAATTATTGTACTGCAGAATAAAACAATCAAGAAGTAGGGTTTCATTAACTGTTTTAATAAGGACAGAGGTTGTCTTGATAAGAAACTGGTAAATTGATTACTAAAGCCCCAAAACGTATCATTTGTACAACAAATTGATAAATAAGTACAGTTGTATCTGCTTGTATGTTAAGTAGTTTTACCATACTTATTTATTGATATATTAAATGAACACAAGTATCCGCTCAGCTTTAAGTGTTATCGCTGCCTTCGTTTTGCCTGCCGTTGTATCGGCACAATCAGGAGTTGTAAAACAAGTTAAATTAAGCAATTTCGATCTGCAATCATCGGCCTTGGTAAGTGCAACAGGCACCGAACTTTCCAGTACACAATACCACTCGCCGGTATACTGGTTTCCTGTAAAAGTACCATCTACAGTACTTACCGGACTGGTGGCCAATCACATTTATCCAGATCCATACCAGGGCCTTAATAATATGCTGATCCCTGATGCCTCCGACCAGTTTAATAAAGAATATAACCTGGAACAATACAGTCATCTGCCCAATGACCCTAACCCATGGAAAAAGCCTTACTGGTACCGTACTACTTTTAAAGTGCCGGCGGCAGATAAAGGCCGTCGTTTCCAATTGATATTTAAGGGGATTAACTACCGCGCTGCCGTATGGCTTAACGGCAAGCAAATTGCCGACAGTACCCAAATGGCCGGTATGTTTGCCGAACATAACCTGGATGTGAGTGGTGCGGTTAAAGCAGGCGCCGAAAACGCACTCGCCGTAAAAATCTATCCGCTCGATTATCCGGGCTATCCTGCAAAGGAACAACTAAAAGCCCTTGGCCCGTTTTATGAAAATGGTGGTCCAACAGGCGATATCGGCAAAAATGTAACCATGCTTTGCTCATCAGGCTGGGACTGGATCCCGCCGGTGCGCGACCGTAACATGGGCATCTGGCAACCGGTTTTTCTGCGTACAAGCGGTGCGGTAACTATCGGCAGGCCAAAACTGGTTACCGATTTACCAAACTTACCCGATACCGGCACGGCCAAGCTTTCATTAAACCTGACATTAACTAACAATACCACTGTAACGCATGGCGGTAAACTCACCATCAGCATAAAGCCCGAAAATTTTGCAGGCACGCCGGTTCTGTTTAGCCAGCCTATAGTGATACCGGTGGGGGAAGAAAAAGCAGTTGAGTTAAATGCCGATAAGATAAGCCAGCTGATAATCTATCAGCCTAAATTATGGTGGCCTAATGGTTATGGTAAAGCAAATCTGTACCGGATCCGAATGCAATACACCGAGGGAAATACAGTAAGTGATGATACCACTTTTGTATTTGGCATCCGCAAGGTGGCTTCAAAAGCCGAAACCACTGCCAATGGCTTTGTGCGCCGTAAGTTTTATGTTAACGGTAGGGAAGTCCATTTAGTAGGTGGTGCCTGGGTGCCGGATATGATGGTGAACCGCGATTCGGCCCGTTATGATTATGAGATGCACCTGTGCCGTAACGCCAATGTAAACCTGGTACGGATCTGGGGTGGCGGCGTTACTGAGCCGGATGCTTTCTGGAATGCTGCCGATAAATATGGACAAATGGTATGGTCGGACTTTTGGATCACCGGCGATACACAGGGCGAATTTAAAGGCTCACCCGATTGGCCGCTGGAAGGCAACGTATTCATCAAAAACGTAGAAAGTACCATCTACCGCATCCGCAACCACCCAAGCTTATTGGTGTGGACAGGAGGAAACGAAGGGCATGCCGTAAAGAGTTATATGATGTAATGCGTAATGATATCATTAATTTAGATGGTACGCGTCCATTCATTCCAAGTTCATCGGGCTTCGCCAAACTACCAGAAGGCTGGAAAGGTTCATGGCCTGATGATATGCCGTCGGGCGTTTATAGTGGTGGCCCTTATGAATGGAAAGACCCAAAGACTATTATAAACTGGCCGATGCTGCTAAAGACTGGGTGTTTAAAGACGAAACTGGCCTGCCGTCACAACCACCGTATACAACGCTGCCAAAGATCATCCCTAATTTGGCTTGGGATACCAATTTGCCATTCCCGCTTAATAATTCATGGGGCTACCATGACGCGGCAACCGGAGCCGGTAAATACGATAAGTATTATGAAGAAATGACCAAAAGGTATGGCAAGCCAAGTAGCATCGTTGATTTTTCGGACAAGATGCAGCTCATGAACGCCTTAGGTTACCAGGGTATTTTTGAAGCTGATGGCCATAAACTGAACGAAACCGGCGGCGTAATGCTCTGGAAGTTAAATGCGGCTTTACCAAGTGTGATATGGCAAATTTACGATTGGTACCTTGAACCTAACGCAGGTTACTACACCATGCAAAATGCCTGTGAACCTATCCACATCCAGTATAATTATGATAATTCATCAATAGCAATCATCAACCGTACACACCATGCCACCGGAAGCTTAACTGCTACGGCCGATATTTATGATATCAACAGCAAGCTGATTAAATCAGAAAAGGTTGGCAATGTAGGATTGGCGCAAACTGGCGTTAAGGAAGTGATTCAGCTCAAAGATGCACTTGCCGCTACCAAAGGCGTAAGTTTTGTAGTGTTGAACCTGACTAATGCGGCAGGTAAAACCGTATCACATAATGTTTACTGGCTATCGGCCACTGATGACTTTAAGTCATTGAACGATATGAAACATGCACAGGTGCAGGGAAAAGTGATCAAAGCTGAAAAAGGATTAAGCGAAAATAAGTGGACTATGCAGTTTACCAATAACTCCAATCAACTGGCATTCTTTGTCCGCCCGCAATTGATGAAAAACGGCGAGGAGGTTATGCCAAGTTATTGGACTGGTAATTACTTTAGCTTGGCACCACATGAAAGTATTATAGTATCGGTAAGTGCCCCGGTAGCCAAATTAGGCGCGGCAAAATCAACCGTATTACTCGAAGGCTGGAATCTGGATAAGCAGGTGATTACATTGCCCTGAAATTTTTAAAACTTAATATGTTCGCAAAGGCGCGAAGACGCAAAGTTTTTTCTTAGCGGCTTCGCGCCTTTTTTGCTATAATATTAATAACAAAACCGTAAGCTTTAAGCTTTGTGCATTCAGCTTTTAACTTTTTTTAAGTTAAATTTTGTTTAAGAATGACTTACCATACAGGTTCTGTTTTGAAAATCTGCTTATCTTGCTCAACGCATTTTACATATGGAAAATACAGATGTAATTATCATAGGAGGGGGAGCCGCGGGTTTGATGGCCGCCCGTACGCTTGCCAAAGCAGGTAAAAATGTTGTGCTGCTTGAAGGCCGAAACCGGCTTGGCGGTCGCATTCACACACTAGAGCATGGCACATCATTAGAGCCTGCTGAACTGGGTGCTGAGTTTATTCATGGCGATTTGCCCATAACCCAAAGCCTGCTTAATGAAGCTGACATTAAATATACCCATGCCTCCGCTTCTATGTGGAAATATGAGGATGGAAAGTTTATAGCCGAAGGGCACGTTATTGAGCATTGGGACGAATTTCTGGAAAGCATCATGCAACTGAAGCATGATATGAGCATTGAAGCGTTCATGCAGCAGGAGTTTTCGGGCGAACGATATGGAGGGCTCCGGGAATCGGTGCGGGGCTATGTATCGGGATATGATAATGCCGATCCTAAAAAAGCGAGTGCCTTTTCTATCCGTAAAGAATGGCAAAATGAGCATGAGGATGCGCAGTATCGTGTAGAAGGAGGTTACTATACGTTAATCACCTATTTGGCAAATGAGTTTAAACAGGCAGGTGGGCATATTTATCTTAATGCTGTTGCAAAAGACATTGACTGGGGCCAACATCATGTTACGGTAAGCACAGACATAGGGATAACCTATCAGGCTCGGCAATTGCTGATTGCCGTACCGCTTGGAATTTTACAGGCTGAGGTCGGGTTGAAGGCTACACTGAGTTTTGACCCCCCGGTTGATTATTATATCAATGCCTTAAAATCGCTTGGCTTTGGAGCGGTGATCAAGGTGTTACTTGAGTTTGACGAAGCATTTTGGTACAGCGACGAAACCCGTAAAATGACCGGTGCCGATCTGGAAGATATGGGTTTCCTGTTTTCAAATGAGGCAATCCCTGTATGGTGGACTCAGATGCCTGTACATCGCCCACTACTTACCGGTTGGCTGGGCGGCCCACCTGCAGCCGCGCGCGTACATACGAGCGACGAGGATGTTTTGATAGAAGCTCTTGGCTCCATATCCAATATTTTTAAAATAGATATCGCGAAGCTGAAGGAAAAGCTCCTCACCTGGAATGTAATCAACTGGACTGTCGATCCGTTTTCGAGAGGTTCATACAGCTATGATACCATAGAAACAGCCGAAGCAAGAAAGATCCTGAGCCATCCTATTGGTGATACCTTATTTTTTGCAGGCGAGTATCTGTATGAAGGAACGGCAATGGGAACTGTTGAGGCGGCTTTGACGAGTGGGTTGAGGGCTGCGGAGATGTTGTTGGACTATGAATAAAATAATGTCAATGACATGATTGTAGATGCTATTGTCCCTTCCAGTAATTCCCACTCACAATAATCATATCCAACATTTTGATAGTATTATCGTAATAATCATAATCCTTCAGTTTAAAGGCTATGAGGTAATCCCAGACTTTATTAAGCCACTGCTGATTACTTTTGTCGACCATGGCCGATACCGTAAATGGCGCTATAAAACTTAAAGCTTCGAAGTATCTGCCTTTAATATCATTACCTTCAAGCGTATATCCTGCCGAAATATTATCCGGATTGCCATCAGTAGTTTGCCTGATCCATTGATTTATTGGACTAACAAAGCCTTTAGCGCGTTTATCGCCATATAATAAATAATCGGTAGCTATGCGCCACGGTACCCTACAAGCATTATAGTTATAATAACCGTCATACTTTGATTCCATATAGTTGGGTTGAGCGGGCCGCGCTTTTGTGTTTATGCGTCTAATAAAATCGGGCACCAGGCCAGCGTCTGGGCTATAGGTTTTCTGCAGATAGTTAAATAAGCGATAGTTGTTATCAATAGCTTTTTGCCATTTACCGGTTTTTGATGCGTTTTCAAATGCTTTGAAGTTGGCAGGCATAAAATCAGATGCGCGCATATCATAATAATCTTCGCTGTCTCCGTCGCTGCCATCGCTTAGTAAAACAGAAAACGTTTTCGGATTAATCTCATAGTGCATAATTGCCGCCATCGCGTTCCTGGCTTCCTGCAGGTAGTTGATTTGGCCTTTGCTTCCCCATTGCTTATCGGCTAACAGCAGGGAGTATGCTATATCTATATCGCCGTCGGTGGCGGCATCCCGGTCGTGGTTTTTACAATTCTTTAGCTGGGCCCAGGCCATTATATAGGGCGATGTTTTAGCGGGATGGGATTTGTAGTAATTATACAAGCCATCGTAAATGTTTTTTGCCTGTTTATCATATCCGGCCATCAACGCTGTGATCACCATGCCGTAGCCTTGTCCTTCGGATACGCATTCTTTACCTGGCTTTTCAAACCAAACATAAAATTGATTTTTATCGCAGCCGGGTTTAATGTACCTGTGTTTCCATTGATCGTAAAAAGAGGTTACCTGTCTATCAAGCTGTTGCTGATTGATGTGATTGGGTTTTATTGTACCGGCAGTATACCGGCTATGTTGCGGAAACGGCCTTAATGCAACCTGTGCATGAAGGCCGTTTAGTATAAATAGCGAAAATAGGAACAGGCTATATCGCACGTAGTTCGGGGTAAGCAGCAACCTCTTCAACATCATTGCACAATAACTCAGTTTTGCAGAAATGGTTCTTAAGGCAGCTCAAAAAGTTCTGAATTGCCGGTGTATCCTTGCAGGTAGCAGCATACCACGTGCGTTTTGCAATACTGTGGTGCAACGGTTTTGTAACAATGTGTTTACCGGGCAGGTACGGCTTCACAATCCAGTCGGCCATAACGCTTATTCCGAGACCTGCATTTACCATCTCAATAGTGGCATCTGTGTAGTGGATGCGGCTCAATGTTTTGGGCTTGACATGCTGTTCCTGGATGAGTGTTTCGATGACCGGAGTTTCCTGGTATGAGGGGTCATAAAGGGCGAGGATCAGCTCCTGATCCTGGAAGTCGCAGATGTCAATAACGGCCTTTTTTGCTAGGGGATGATCGGCCGGTAAAATACATATCAGGCGGTCTTCAAAAATGGGTTCATACACTATCTGAGTATTCACCATTTGGGTGCGCACAATACCCAGGTCAAGGTCGCCCCGCATGAGGTATTCAAGTGGTCGGCGACTGGCATCTGAAACTATATTTATATTAATATCAGGCCATTGGCTTTTGAAATCTTTAATTACGCCGGGTAACCAATGGTATGCAGTATAGCATTGCATACTAATATTAAGCTTGCCGGTTTTGCCATTTTTATAGTTGTTAATATCTTCTTCAAGGGTGCGTATTTCGGCCAATATTTTTTCCGAACTTCGTAGGAAACGATAGCCCACTTCGGTTAGCTGAAGCTTCTTTCCCTGGCGATGGAACACCTCTATGTCCAGTTCTTTTTCCAGTTCTTTTAACTGGTGGCTCAGGGCCGATTGGGTTAGATGTAAAGCACTTGCTGCTTTGGTCAGCGAACCCTCTTTTGAAATGGTATCAATTAACCTGAAATGATGTAATGCAATATTCATTATTAGTTTTGCTAATGATTTACACAAAATTAATTCATTTTTTTCATGAATCATATAGATATACATTTGCTGTGTATAAAATACACCTCATGTTAAACACAACTTCAAAAAAATTACTCCTGTTTTTTTTGAGTGTTTCATATGTCTTACACGTACAAGCTCAGCAAAAAGTCCTTTCCATTAAGGATGCTGAACAAATGGCCCTTGCTAACTATGCTTCTATTAAGTCGAAGGCAAACCAGCTTAACGCCTCTAAGGCATATCTCAAAGAAACAAAAACGGAGTATCTGCCGGATGTAAATTTCTCCGCGCAGCAGGACTACGGAACAGTGAATGGCCAAAACGGACCATCGTATGGTTACCGTGGCTTGTCGGTATCCTCATCGGGGCCAGCTTTGGCCAAACAGAACTGGAATGCCGCTTTTGGTGCCCTCTATCTAACCAACGTTAGCTGGGATTTTTTCGCCTTCGGCAGATCGAAACAAAGGATCGGCGTACAAAAAACCATCGTATCGCGCGATGAAACTGATCTTGCACAGGAGCAATTTCAGCACCAGGTACGCGTTGCAGCCACGTATTTAAATCTACTTGCTGCACAACAGCTTGCCAAGGCGCAGCAGGATAACCTTAACCGTGCTATGGAATTGCAAAAAGTAGTCGTAGCCCGCGTAAAGAACGGCTTAAATCCGGGTGTGGATTCATCCCTGGCCAACGCCGAAGTATCTAACGCCAAGATCGCGCTTACCAATTCGCAGCAAACGGTACAGGATCAAAGTAATCAGCTATCTATTTATTTAGGAATTCCCGCCCAGGAATTTCAATTGGATAGTGCTTTCATTACCAGACAGCCCAATAACCTGGAGACTTTGAGCGCTGTTGCCGCAACCGATCACCCAACTTTGAAGTTCTATCAAAACAGGGTAAACGTGAGCGATCAACAGGCTAAATACCTTCGCACTTTCGCCTTGCCAACCTTTAGCCTTTTTGGTGTTTACCAGGGCAGGGGCTCAGGCTTTAAGCCGGACTACGGCACTAACCAGGATAGCTACACCGGCAGCTACGGCGCAGGTGTTGACCCAGCCCGTTACAACTACCTGTTTGGAATAGGTATGGTATGGAATTTTACCAGCGTTTTCAGGACCCACTATCAGGTACAATCGCAAAAGTTTACCTCAGCGCAATTGAAAAACGATTACGAATTGGTTGATAAGCAACTGGAAGCACAGCGCAGCCTTGCCGAAACACGCATAGGCAACGCTCTTAAAAATGTAAACGAAGTACCGGTTGAAGTTTCGGCCGCTAATAACGCTTACATTCAAAAATATACACTGTATAAAAACGGACTATCAAACATAGTTGATTTTACACAGGCGCTTTATACCCTTAACCGGGCCGAGGTTGACAAATATATAGCATTGAATAACGTATGGCAGGCACTGCTGTTCAAATCAGCAGCTACAGGCGATTTCGGGATATTCATCAATAATTTTTAACAGTTACACACATATACAATGGGAATGATAAAAGGGGCGCTGCAAAAACCAATTACCATATTGGTTATCGTAGCCGGGCTGTTCTTCTTCGGTATAAATGCGGTGCGGACTATCAAGATCGATATATTTCCCGATCTAAACCTGCCGGTTATATATGTATCGCACCCATACGGCGGTTTCACCCCCAACCAAATGGAGGCTTACTTCGGTAAGCAATATGTTAACCTGTTGCTTTTCGTATCGGGTGTAAAAAGCATCGAAACGAAAAACATACAAGGTTTAACGTTAATTAAAGTTACTTTTTACGAGGGCACTAATATGGCCCAGGCCGCGGCGGAGGTCACGAGTTATACCAACCGGGCGCAGGCCAGCTTCCCGCAGGGGTCGCAGCCGCCCTTTATTTTACGCTTTGATGCCTCAACGCTGCCGGTTGGTCAGTTGGTGTTGAGCAGCGCCACTCGTAGCAATAACGAATTGCTCGATTATGCTTTGGTTTATGTGCGTTCGTCATTTACCTCCATCCCGGGCCTTGTTGCGCCTGCACCTTTTGGCGGTAACCAGCGTACTATCCTGATCAAGGTTGATCCTAACCTGTTACGCTCGCACAATTTAACGCCTGATCAAATTGTGGCAGCATTGCGCGAGAATAACCAGAATACTCCCGCAGGTAACGTGCGCATAGGAGATTACAATTACCTTGCACCTTCAAATACCACCATAAAGAAAATCCCGGATTTTGGAGATATTCCGCTTTATAAAAATGGGATCCAAACCGTTTTTATGAAGGATGTTGCCACTATAGAAGATGGCGCCGATATCACCAACGGCTATGCACTTATTAATGGTAAGCGTTCGGTTTACCTGCCAATCACCAAATCGGCCACGGCCTCAACCTGGGAAGTAGTGCAAAACCTGAAAAAAGCATTGCCAAAATTCCAGGCCTTACTACCCGATGATGTGAAGCTGTCGTTCGTGTTTGACCAGTCGGTTTATGTAATTAACGCGGTAAAAAGTTTGGCCGAAGAGGGCGCGATAGGCGCGGTACTGACCGGCTTAATGGTATTGCTGTTTTTAGGTGATAAACGCGGAGCGCTTATCGTGATCCTTACGATACCTACCTGTATTATTTCGGCTATATTCTTCCTGTCGCTGGCGCACCAAACCATCAATATCATGACGCTGAGCGGGCTTTCGCTGGCAATAGGTATTTTGGTGGATGAGTCGACGGTGACAATTGAGAATATTCACCAGCACTTTGACATGGGCAAGCCGAAAGCTTTGGCTATCTGGGATGCCTGTAAGGAGATCGCGTTCCCTAAATTGCTGATCCTGTTCTGTATCCTGGCGGTGTTTGCACCTGCATTTACCATGAACGGGATTCCGGGAGCATTGTTCCTGCCGTTGGCGCTGGCTATCGGTTTCTCGATGATCGTATCTTACTTCCTGGCGCAAACCTTTGTACCAATTATGGCCAACTGGATCATGGTAAACAAACATGAAGACCACAGTCATAAAGATGGTTTTGCACTGGAGGATGAAGGTGAGCCATGGGAACAAAAAGAAAAGGCCATGAAGGCTGCCCTTGAACATACCGGCGACGAGGTAACTCGCTTTGACAAATTCAGGGATAGCTTTATGCGCCTGATGGACCGCATGCTGCCTAACCGCAAGATACTGGTAATAGTGTATGTAATCGTTGCCTTTGGCCTTGCTTTCCTGTTATTCAATATCATAGGCCGTGACGTATTGCCTAAGGTAAACTCAGGTACCTTCCAGGTACGTTTGCGGGCTGCTGATGGTACCCGTTTAGAGCGTACAGAACTAATAGCTGTTAAGGCGCAACACATATTGGGCGATATTGTGGGTAAAAACCATATAGCTATAACTTCGACATTTGTTGGCTCGCACCCTTCATCATTCTCAACTAACCCTATCTATCTGTTTATGGCTGGTCCGCAAGAGTCTGTGATGCAGGTGAGTTTAACGGAGGATTATAAGGTTAATCTTGATGATCTGAAGGAAAAATTCAGGCATGAAATGGCAAAACAGTTACCCAACGTTAAACTATCATTTGAGCCGATTGAATTGACTGATAAGATCCTGAGCCAGGGTTCGCCAACTCCTATTGAAGTAGCCATCACCGGTAAAAACAAAAAGCAAAATGTTGAGTATGCCTTTAAGGTTATCAATAAACTGAAAGATATAAAATACCTGCGCGATGTGCAGATAGGTCAGTCGTTTAATTACCCAACCATCGATATTAATATCGACAGGCAGCGGGCTGCGCAGCTTGGCGTTGGTTTAAATGATATCTCCCGTTCGCTTGTGGCATCAACTTCATCATCAAGATTTACAGAAAAGAACAACTGGATTGATGAAAAATCAAACTTGAGCTACCTTGTGCAGGTACAGGTGCCGGAGTATCAAATGGCCAGCCTAAACGATGTGAAGGAGATTCCTGTGCTGGCAAACCAGGCCCGCCCGGTATTGGGTGATGTAGCTGATGTTAAAACAGGCACCACCTTTGGCGAAAACGATAACGTAGGCGCTGTGCCGACACTATCGGTAACGGCAAACATCAACAAAAAGGATTTGGGTACTGCAACCAATGATGTGCAGAAAGCCATTGACGAATTAGGCAAACCACCGCGCGGTTTAACAGTTGAGATGCATGGCATGAGCCAAACCCTTACCGATACGCTTAATAGCTTACAATCGGGCTTATTGGTAGCCGTATTGGTGATCTTTTTGATGCTGGCTGCAAACTTCCAGTCGTTCAAAATGTCGATGGTGGTATTATCAACTGTGCCGGCTGTTTTGTTTGGTTCATTGCTGCTGGTGAAAATCACCGGCGCTACGCTTAACCTTCAATCATACATGGGTATGATTATGTCGGTGGGTGTATCTATTTCCAACGCAGTGCTACTGATCACCAATGCCGAAGAGTTACGTAAACACAACGGCGATGCATTAAAATCAGCCCGTGAAGCGGTAGCATTACGTCTTCGTCCTATTTTGATGACCAGTTTGGCCATGATTGTGGGTATGATCCCGATGGCATCCGGCTTAGGTGAAGGTGGTGATCAAACCTCACCGCTTGGTCGCGCCGTTATTGGTGGACTTATCGCATCAACTTTTGCTGCGCTGCTGATATTACCATTAGTTTTTGCCTGGGTACAAGGTAATGCCACTACCCAATCTGTTTCATTAGACCCAGAAGATAAAGAAAGTAAATTTTATGTCCCTTTGCACCACCATGAATAAGCTAAAAAATAAATCAATACTGCTGCTTGCCGTTTTAGCAATGGCAATAGGCTCATTGAGTGCCTGCCACTCGGATGATAAAGAAAAGAAAGAACAACAGGAAGAGCAGGAGCAACAGGAAGCTGTTGAAACGCCCACTGTACAAATTGTGCCGGTAACCAAAGGCAGGTTAAGCAGCAACATCACCATACCTGGTGAGCTGATCCCTTACCAACAAGTTGACCTGTATGCCAAAACCAACAGCTATGTTAAAAAGCTTTTGGTTGATATCGGTTCGGAAGTACACCAGGGTCAGTTATTAGCTGTGCTTGAAGCACCGGAAATCAACTCACAATTAGCGGCCGCGCAATCACGCATCAAACAATTTGAGGCGGTTTACTTTGCCAGCAAAGCTACTTATGACAGGCTGGTAAGCACCAGCAAAACCCCGGGTACCGTTTCTCAAAACGACCTGGAGCAGGCTGAAGCTAAAAAGAATGCTGATGAGGCTAATATTGACGCTGCTAAATCCGGCTTAAAAGAAGTATCAGCTAATTTGGCTTACCTTGAGATCCGCGCCCCGTTTGACGGTGTGATCACCAGCCGTAACGTTAACTTGGGTGCCTATGTTGGTCCGGGTGGTAAAAGTACCGATCCGTTGTTTACTATACAGGATCAGGGCCGTTTACGTTTAGTGGTATCGGTGCCCGAAATTTACACAGGTGCATTGAGCAACAAAAGCGAAGTTGGTTTTACTGTTAGGGCATTACCAAGTCAAAAATTTACCGCCCAGGTAAAACGTATCGCAGGCGCACTTGATGAAAAATTACGCGCCGAACGCCTGGAGATGGACGTTTACAATAAAGACAAAAAACTGCTTCCCCACATGTTTGCAGAAGTAAGTGTACCACTGCCTGCCGGCGACAGCACTTATGTGGTGCCTAAAACAGCAGTAGCGACTTCAACCGAAAAGGTTTTTGTAATTAAAGTTGTTGATCACAAAGCCGTTTGGGTTGATGTTAAAAAAGGCCTGAGCAATGGCGATAGCATCGAAATTTTCGGTGGCGACCTGAAACCTGATGATAAGCTGGTAAAAGCAGCATCAGATGAGATCAGGAACGGATCGACCTTGAAATATTAATAAATTGAAGGTCGATTAGATTCGGCCTGATGGATAGTGCGAAGGGATAAAAGAGCCCGAAAACTGAAAAGTTTTCGGGCTCTTTTTATATAAAATTATGTCATTGCGAGGAGCAGAAAGGGAAATGAGCCTGGGTGCGACGCGGCAATCCCGTAGCTATACAGAGCGGAAACGCATTGGTTACAAGATTGTCGCGCTTCGCTCAGCAGTGACATGGTTTTAAATTATTTAACCTCCGCTTGCAACTTCTTAATAATGCCCGTCCCCACAGCATCCGTACTTTCAGCAGCGTTTGATAATACAATCACAGCAAACTTTTTATCGGCATTAAAAGCGAGGAAGCTGCTACTGCCGTAAGTGCCGCCATTATGGAAAATGTATTCTACGCCATCAACCAAGATGATATGCCAGCCAAGGGCTATTTTGGCATCTTTGCTGTAGGTGATCTGGTGTGTTAGTTCAAAAGCCTCTGATAGCTTATCAGTGCCATTAGCCATGTTAGCCTTTGTGTATGTCAGCAGGTCGTTTACTGTTGAATGAAGGGCTCCGCAGGCGGCAAGGGCGTTAAAATCCCAGGCTACTGTTGCATCGCCGTACTGGCTGTATACTTTGGTGAAGTGGGGGAGTTGCAAAGCACTTAAATGCTGTACAGTGTTCTTTATCCCCAATGGGCTACAGATCACTTCCTGCACCATCTGATCAAATGTTTTGCCGCTTACTTGTGACAATATCGTTCCTAATAAACCTACCCCTAAATTGGAGTATGCGTATTGCTCTCCCGGTTTGCTGTTGAGTTTGCAGGTTCTCAGATAACTATACAGCAACCGTTTATTATAACTTTTATAGGGATTTGCTGCGCTGGCCGAATCAAACTGGAGATTTTCGGGGATCCGGGCCAAACCGGATGTATGATTACTCAGGGTTTTCAGCGTAATATCATTCAACGCCCCATTGGTTTTTACGGAATCTGGCAGGTATTTGGTGATAGGGTCTGTTAGTTTTACTTTGCCTTCGTTGGCGTAATATGCCAGCAGGGTAACTGTAAACGTTTTGGTGATGGAACCGATCTCGAACAGCGTATTGGCAGTTGGCAGCTGGTTGTTGCCGCGAGCGGTTTCCCCGTAATTGTAGGTGCTGGTCTGGCCATCTTTTAATATGCCTATACTAAGGCCTACTGTATTTACTTTTTGAATGTAAGGACGGGCAATTTCTTCAACCTGTTTGTCCATAGTGTTGAGTAGTTTGTTGGATGTAGGTACCTGTGTTGTTTTATCGGCATTAATGTCTTTATAAGGCTGGAACAGGAAGAGTTCTATTTTATTACCCGCATCGAGGCTCATAAGCAGTTGTAATGTTGCCGATTGAAATACCAGTTTGTAGGTACTTACCTTATTGTTAACAAAATTGATAACTGACGAACCCCTGATATCATTTAACGGGAAAAGTTGCTGTTCGGTAAGACTGCGGAACTGGCCCGCACTTACGGCATGCCTGAAATTAGGCCCGGTTAAGGTATAAATGGAGTCGGCCTGTTTGGCGTTGAAGAATTTTTTCACAAGCACGAATACCGAATCGGTTTTATACTGCTGATGGCTTTGAGCAAAAGTTATACCCGGAGTGAATAGAAGTAAGATAAAACAGAACCTGAGTTTCATGAAAAGTAATTCGTGTTTAATTAAATATCATTTAGTCTTTAGCCTGAAGAAAAAAAAATAGATTTATGACTAAAGACTACTGACTTAAATATCCTGGTAATCCTTGGCAAAGTAATTATCAGCCAAAGGATCGGTTAGGCGCACAAAACGTTTCTCATTGTATTTCCATTTCATACGGAATATGATAACGGCAATACCTGCCCCGATTATATAATTGTAACCAATAAAAGCAAACATATCGCCGGGTTCGGCAAGTAATGTGTGCATGTCTTTGCCCTTGAAAATTAGCCAGGCTATACTTGTGATAAGGGATATAGCTAACCCGAAAATAAACCCGCCGTCGATGATACAATAGCTCCACATACCGCGTTTGCGTGAGTGCTCCCACTTTTTCACGAAGCTGATGTTGTCGATGTCCTCTTCGGTGAGGCCACGGGCTTTAAGCTTTTCGGTCTGGGTTAATTTATATTGATAGCGATAATAACCCTGTATAAATGAGAACGGGAAAAATAAAAGGAAGATGATATTGTTTTTATCGTAAAAATACAGTGCAACAATAACGGCAAGATAAACCAGTTCGGTTTTGTAAGTATGTTTCAGATATGTTTTAAAATTGAATTTCATACCTGAAACATGCTATTTATATAGTTGGAGTTTGTCCGGCCAGCAGGTAAAGCACTGCCATACGCACGGCAACACCGTTTTCTACCTGGTCGAGAATGATAGACTGTTTGCTGTCGGCCACATCGCTGGTGATCTCCACGCCGCGGTTGATAGGGCCGGGGTGCATTACGGTAATCTCCTTATCCAACGAATCTAAAATGGTTTTATTTAGACCGAACAGCATGGTGTATTCCCTCAAAGAAGGGAAATATTTAATATCCTGACGTTCTAATTGGATGCGGAGCATATTGGCAACATCGCACCAGTTAAGTGCTTTGATGAGGTTGTGCTCAACCTTTACACCCAATGAGCCAATGTATTTTGGAATAAGTGTGGTTGGTCCGCAAACCATTACTTCTGCGCCAAGTTGTTTTAGGCAAAGAATGTTGGAAAGTGCTACACGCGAGTGCAGAATATCGCCCACAATAACTACTTTTTTGCCTGCTACATCGCCGTATTTTTCACGGATAGAGAAAGCATCAAGCAAAGCCTGGGTAGGATGCTCATGTGCGCCGTCGCCAGCATTTACAATTTGTGCTTTTACGTGTTTTGACAGGAAGATACCCGCACCAGCGTAAGGGTGGCGCATTACAACCATATCAACCTTCATGGCCAGGATGTTGTTTACTGTATCAATCAGTGTTTCGCCTTTGCTTACTGATGATGACGATGCCGCGAAGTTGATCACATCAGCCGAAAGTCTTTTTTCGGCCAGCTCAAATGATAAACGGGTACGGGTTGAGTTTTCAAAGAAAATATTGGCAATGGTAACATCCCGTAGCGACGGCACTTTCTTGATCGGCCGGTTTAAAACAGATTTAAAGGTATCAGCAGTTTCAAATATCAACTCAATATCTGCCCGGTTCAAATCTTTTATACCTAATAAGTGTCGTGTGCTCAGTCCTGCCATCTCAGTTATTTTCCTGTTATATTTTAATCCTTGTTGTGTTATTAGTTATGTCATTGCGAGGTACGAAGCAATCGCGAACTACGCGGGTTGCTCTGTATAGTATGCGATTGCCGCGCTATCGCTCGCAATGACATATTATTAATTCTATTACTCCTGTACTTCCGAAACAAGCACTATCTTGTCCTCGCCGTCTGTATCTTTCCAGCTAACCACTACTTTTTGTGACGCGATAGAATCAACCTCAATGCCCACATAATCTGCAGAGACCGGGATGTGGCGCGAGTAACGACGGTCAACCAAAGCCAGTAGCTCTATCTTTTCCGGTCTGCCAAATGCCTGCATGGCATCCATTGCGGCGCGAATGGTACGGCCTGTCCATAGTACATCATCCATCATGATCACTTTTTTACCTTCAATAATAAAATCTATTTTAGTTTGATTAGGCACCAGTTGTGATTCACGGCGGCGGAAATCGTCGCGGTAAAAGGTGATATCGAGATCGCCTTGTAATATGTTTTTATCCGGAAGGATTTTTCTGAGTTCCTCTGCAACGCGTTTGGCTAAATAAATGCCACGCGGCTGAATACCAATTAATACTGTATTTGAAAAGTCGTTATGATTTTCAATTAACTGGCGACATAAACGTTGTATGGTAATTTGAAACTTTTGTCCGTCGAGCAGTGTTAGATTTTGCATCGTATGGGTGGATTTGGGCAAAAGTAATAATTTGTTTTCAAAAGCCCCCTCTAAATCTCCCCCGATAGGGGAGACTTTTTAAAAATCAGTTAATCGGCAAGTTTTCTCAAAGTCGCTATCGCTCTTTCTGCATCTTTCTTCGCCACAAAAATATGGTCATGATAATAGGCTGCTACTACGTTACAGCTGATGTTTTCTTTGGCTAATACGGTTGCAAATGCGGCAGTAAGGCCGATTGCTTCAAGCGATGAATGGATGGTTAAAGTTATCCAGGCTGCAACATAGCTGTATTCAAGATTTAACTTATCGGCTGTTTCTTTTTTTAGGATGAGAGTTACCGCCTCCTGTTCTTTAAAAAAAGCTATGATATCATCGGTATTAATATCGTTTAATGATGCAGTTGTACAATAAACATAATCACCGTCATGAAGTACAGGAGTCATGTTTTTGAGCAGAGCGTTGAGGTTGGTTTCTCCGGTGGCCATATTTATTATATTATCGTGGGTAATTCAAAGCTGGCAAAACCATTCCTACAGCTATGAATACAGAAAATCCAAATAATAGGCTTAGTACCGTAAGATGCATAGAACTATCGTCCATTGGCGATTTTGAAAATGATTCCCTTAAATAAATCATTCTTACTATAAATCCTGTGTAGCCTAAGGTGGCTATTACAAGAGAAAATGAAATAACACTCACATAAATAGCGAAAGAAATCATCATACGATTGAAGTTTAGGCCAAACATGATAAAAATAATAAGTAACGTTAATAAAAGTAAGATACGGGTGATTTTAAACGTAAATGTATCTATGATAAAGGTTTTCATCCTATAAATATAAAACTAATAGAGCAAAAAAAGCCCTCCGGATAACCGGAGGGCTTATATAAGCTTAAGCTAAAATTATGCTTCTTCTTCAGAGCTGTTAGCAGCAGGTGCAGCCTTGCGGGCTTTGTTTTCAGCACCTTCCATTTGCTCTTTTAACTGAGCTAATACGCTAAGATCACCTAAAGTTGATTTTTCAACAGAATCTTTCACTTTTTTCACCGCGTTAGTAGCAGCTTTTGCTTCTTTTTTACGGTTTTCAAATTCCTGTACGCGGGCATCAGCGCGGGCTTCTTCCCAGATACGTGAGTGTGAAATAACGATACGTTTGTTTTCTTTGTTAAATTCAATGATTTTGAATTCAGCAGCTTCTTCAGCTTTTAAGCTCTTACCGTCTTCTTTAACCAGGTGTTTGGTTGGCGCGAAGCCTTCAACACCGTAAGGTAAAGCTACGATAGCACCTTTGTCGGTTACTTTGATAACAGTACCTTCATGGATCGAGTCGATAGTGAAGATAGTTTCAAAAGTATCCCAAGGGTTTTCTTCAAGCTGTTTGTGGCCTAAGCTCAGTTTGCGGTTTTCAACATCAAGTTCAAGTACAACCACGTTTAATTTTTCACCAACTTTAGTGAATTCGTTAGGGTGGTTAACTTTTTTAGACCAAGAAAGGTCAGAGATGTGGATTAAGCCGTCGATGCCGTCTTCCAGTTCAACAAATACACCAAAGTTGGTCATGTTTTTAACTGTAGCTACGTGCTGAGTACCAACTGCGTACCTTTCAGCAGCGTTTTGCCATGGATCAGGAGTTAATTGTTTAACACCTAATGACATTTTACGCTCTTCGCGGTCTAAAGTCAATACTTGAGCTTCGATCTCGTCACCAACTTTCAGGAATTCCTGAGGGTTGCGCAGGTTTTGTGACCATGACATTTCTGATACGTGGATCAAACCTTCAACACCAGGGATGATTTCAAGGAATGCACCGTAATCAGCAACGGTAACGATTTTACCTTTAACTTTTGAACCAACCTGAATGTCTTCAGAAAGGCTTTGCCAAGGGTGAGGCGTTAATTGTTTCAAGCCCAGAGCAATACGTTTTTTCTCGTCATCAAAGTCAAGCACAACAACGTTGATTTTTTGATCTAATGATAAAATTTCGCGTGGGTGCTCAATACGGCCCCATGAAATATCTGTAATGTGCAGTAAGCCGTCAACACCGCCAAGGTCAATGAATACACCAAAGTCGGTAATGTTTTTAACGGTACCTTCCAATACCTGACCTTTTTCAAGGCGAGCAACAATTTCAGTTTTTTGGTTTTCCAGATCGTCTTCGATAAGCACTTTGTGCGATACCACAACGTTCTTGAATTCGTGGTTGATTTTAACAACTTTGAATTCCATAGTTTTACCTACATACACATCGTAATCCCTGATAGGTTTGATATCGATCTGTGAGCCAGGTAAGAAGGCTTCAACGCCCATAATGTCAACAATTAAACCACCTTTAGTACGGCTCTTAACAAAACCGGTGATGATTTCATCGTTATCAAGGGCTGAATTAATGCGCTCCCATGATTTTTGAGTTTTTGCACGTTTGCGTGAAAGTACTAACTGACCGTTAGCATCTTCCTGCGATTCAACAAAAACGTCAACTTTGTCACCGATCTTCAGATCAGGTGTGTCACGGAATTCTGATACTGATACTAAACCGTCTGATTTGAAACCTACGTTAAGTACAACATCTTTGTTGTTAACGTTAACAACAGTACCGGTGATGATTTCGCCTTTGGTGATAGAGCTGAAAGTTCCATCATACAATTTCTCAAATTTCTCACGGTCGTCATCGCTGTAGTTACCAAATTTTTTGTCGTCAGCATCCCAGTCGAAATCTTCGCTTGGTGTAGCTGCAATTTTTGATTTGATCTCTTCGATAGAGATTGAATCAGCTTCTGATTCAATAGTTTCCTTTTCGCCAGACGCGTTCACTGTACCCAGTTCAGCTTCTTTCGCTTTTAATTCTTTTTCTGCTTCTTGTTTTTTTGCCATTAAATAATTTTTCTCCTTTTCCCAATTTGTTAATTGGGACTGCAAAGGTACGGATATATTTTATTGAAAAAAGAAATTTTTTAATGTTAATTGCTTATATTTTAGGTGTTTTTATAGGGTTTTAGGATTGTTGAGCAAGTGAAAGTTAACTTAAGGGGGGATTTTACGTTGAGTAAACCATTTGATAACATCGTTTGGTGTGTTATCTGCGCTATAAATTAATGAGTTATAGCAAGTAAAATTTTACGCCTTATCACTCAATTTACCATCTATCTCTTCAAAAATCTGCATAAAATCATTCAGCATTTCTTCGCGGTAACTGCTCAATATTTCATCCATGATCACCTCTTGCTCTGGTGTGAATGGGTTTTTCCAAACGCGCATACAGATCCGTTTTAACGCGTAGGCAATCTGATGGGTTTCGGCATAGGTATGCAGGTACTGACTTTTTTTAAAGCCTTCGTAAAATTTAAAGAAAACAGCAGTATCCTCAAGCCCGGCAAAGGTTAAAAAGCTTCTTATCTTATCGTCCCGGCAACCTTGTAAATGATCGTAAAATTCGGTGACGCTTATTTTGCCCGTGGTTAAAAGCAGGTTATCAATAATTAGCTCAAGTGCGATGTGCCCTAAAAAAAATGGCTTTACCGGCGAGTTTATCAAGGCGGGGGCCAGTAGCTTTTTAAGCTCATGCGAACGGGTGGTGAAAAAAGCAGATGAGTGAAAATACCGGTCGACATCAAGGTGCTTGTTCCATCCTGCTATGATCGAATTAACCTCGTTATCAGTGTGGTGCAGTTTTTCGGGATGAAGGATGATGTTTTTATCGGCATTTTTCAACAAGTCGGGTAGCACCGTTCCCAGCACGTGATAGCAGTTGGTCGTATCCCTGTCGAAATAAAAATGCGATAAAAAATTCATAAGCCTTGCCTTGCAAAATACCCGGTTTTGCTCAAGATACAAAATATAAGTAATTATTTGAAACAGATTTTACCTGTAGTTAACCTATATAATATAAGCACGAATCTTTTCATGTAATAAGCAATTAAATCGAATTGCACGAATTTGAAATGGATGTCTTTGTAATTCGTGTAATTCGATTCAATTAGTGAAAATTAGTGTATCAATTTCATTTATATTTGCACCTTTTTGAAACAGAACTTGATATGAACTTTGTTGAAGAATTACGCTGGCGCGGCATGCTGCATACCGAAATGCCCGGAACCGAGGATATGTTAAATAAAGGTATGGCTTCGGGGTATATCGGGTTTGATCCAACTGCCGATTCATTGCATGTTGGTCACCTTACCCAGATCATGACCCTGATCCACTTTCAGCGCGCGGGCCATAAACCTTATGCTTTGGTTGGTGGTGCTACCGGTATGGTAGGCGATCCGTCGGGCAAATCGGCCGAGCGTAATTTATTATCAGAAGATGTGCTGCAGCACAACCTGGAAGCTGTAAAAAAGCAGCTCACCCGTTTCCTTGATTTTAATACCGGCGCCAACAGTGCCGAAATGGTAAATAATTACGATTGGTTCAAAAACTTTACTTTTCTTGATTTTATCCGCGATGTAGGTAAACACATTACGGTTAATTATATGATGGCCAAAGATTCGGTGAAGAAACGTTTGGAAGGCGACACCGGTATGTCTTTTACCGAGTTTACTTACCAGTTGGTACAAGGTTATGATTTTTACTACCTGTGGAAGCACCATAACTGCTCATTACAAATGGGTGGCAGCGATCAATGGGGAAACATTGTTACCGGTACTGAGCTAATCCGTCGCAAAGACAGCGGTGAGGCTTTTGCCCTAACTACTAATCTGATCAAAAAAGCCGACGGCACCAAGTTTGGTAAAACAGAAAGCGGGGCAGTGTGGCTTGATGCCGAACGTACCTCGCCTTACCAGTTTTACCAGTTTTGGTTAAACACTACCGATGTTGACGCTAAATCATACATTCGTATTTTTACCTTGCTTGATCGTGAGGTTATTGAAGCGATGGAGGTTGAGCATGATGCGGCGCCGCATACCCGAGTATTGCAGAAAGCACTGGCTAAGGATATCACCATCCGTGTACACGGTGAAGCCGAATATGAAAAGGCGATAAAATCGTCGGAGTTTTTATTTGGGAATATCGGGATTGAGTTTTTGAATGAGCTTAGCGATGCGGAAGTGTTAGACTTATTTGCCGGTGTACCTAATTATAATATAGCGTTGAGTGAACTGGAGCAAGGCATTAATGCTGCTGATCTTTTAGCTGCTAAAACAGCTGTTTTTGCCTCAAAAGGCGAGGCTAAAAAGATGATACAAGGCGGTGGTGTTGCTATCAATAAAGTTAAAATAGGTACTGCCGATGATGTTTATAATGCAGATGCTTTGATTGGCGGTAAATTCATCGTAGCTCAAAAAGGTAAGAAGAACTATTTTTTGATAATAGCAGAATAAACTCTTAACCAGACTTACGAAGTTTCCAAAACTTCGTAAGTCTTAAAATCACAGGTCAATAAATTAATGAACAATGACCCAGTGATAAAAAGCGATAGGCAAAAACTTATCGCTTTTTTGTTGGTTTGATATTTGTAAATGCGACAAATGGTAGTTTTATTTGGATAAATGTCAAAAAAGGTTTTCCATAAACAAGACGCAGCTGAAGCTAAAAATTGGATAAATCTCATATAGATAAGCTTTTCGGCGATTTGGAAATAACGGTAGAGAAAGAAGTTCGAATTGGCAAAAAAGTAGCTGATGAGTCGACATAATCCATTGAAGATCAGCTTCTTAAATCACGAGAGCGTATTATGCGGTTGAAAGACCTCAGTATAAAATTGCGTACCATTAATGCTGAAGAATTACAAGCTGTACCTGCTTATAGATCGAGCAAAATAGACTCTGAGCAAGATGTAGTTGTAAAAAACAAGTCAAATCAATCAAATTCAGATGCTTTGTCTGACATTAATAATTTAAGTGATTTTGATATTATCAGTCTTGCACGTAAAGGGATCGCTAAAAGCGCTTTGCTGTCCTTCGCAAAAAAAAATCCCTAAATATCCAGGAGTTTGCCAATATACTGCATATCTCCGAGCGTACCTTACAGCGCTACGAGGATGATGTTATCATCAAAACCGAATATGCCGAAAAGGCTATTGAGCTTGCACGGCTTTATACCCGTGGTGAGGAGGTTTTTGAATCGATGGATAAATTCAAGATCTGGATTAAAACGCCGTCGGTAGTTTTCAGAGGTGAGGCACCGGTTACTATTCTGGATACATCTGTCGGCTTCGACATGGTTTTCAAGGAGCTTGGCCGTATTGAGCACGGTATTTTTGCCTGATGATACTTTACCGTATTACCAAATGTAATTACGCTGCCCATCTGAGCGGCACCGGAGCACGATTATATGGCGGTCGCTGGAATAGCGAAGGTAAACCGATGCTTTACCTTGCTTCCTCCAGATCATTAGCGGTGCTTGAGGTGTTGGTACATCTAGGTCCACTAATAATTCCAGGAAATTATTGCCTTACTGAAATAGAAGTTTCCGATAGTAAAATAATAACTGTTGAAACTGAGCAGCTACCTGCGGATTGGGGTGATTTATCCGGGCCGTTAATTTTGCGCCAACTTGGCGATGCCTTTCTTAAAAAACAGGAGTATTTATTAATGAAAGTAACATCGTCAATTGTCCCTGCCGAATATAACTATCTGCTTAACCCCTTGCATCCCGATGCTTTTGGAGTGAAACTTTGAAAAAGAGAACCTTTTAGTTTTGACAGGCGGCTTATTTAGCCATTAAGTTATTTTGATAAATTGTCATTAGTCGTTGAGGGCAGTCATTACATCGCAGCTAACCATACCAAAGAAAAAGCCACCGGTTACATAACTGGTGGCTTTTAATATCTCCTTTAAATTTTTTGATTAACCTAAGTATGATTTCAGGATCTTGCTCCTTGAAGTATGGCGCAAGCGTTGCAAGGCTTTGTCTTTGATCTGGCGCACACGCTCGCGGGTTAAATTAAACTTCTCACCAATTTCCTCTAATGAAAGCGGGTGGTTGGTGCCTAAGCCAAAGAACAATACAATGATCTCGCGCTCGCGCTCGGTTAAGGTTGATAGTGAACGTTTGATCTCTTCAGATAATGACTCATTGATCAGGATCGAATCGGTGTTTGGTTCCTGGTTTTCCAGTACATCAAGCAATGTATTCTCTTCACCCTGTACAAACGGTGCATCCATTGATACATGGCGACCAGAGTTACTCAGTGTGTCGGAGATCTTATCAACAGTGGTCTCCAATATATCAGCAAGTTCTTCGGGCGATGGTTCGCGCTCGTACTCCTGTTCAAGCTTTGAAAAAGCCTTGCTGATCTTACTTAATGAACCTACCTGGTTAAGTGGCAAACGCACAATACGCGATTGCTCGGCAATAGCCTGCAATATCGACTGGCGGATCCACCATACAGCATATGATATAAATTTAAAGCCTTTGGTTTCATCAAAACGCTTGGCGGCTTTAATCAGGCCGAGGTTGCCCTCGTTAATTAAATCGCCCAGTGTGAGGCCCTGGTTTTGGTATTGTTTAGCAACAGATACAACAAAGCGAAGGTTAGTTTTAGTTAAACGCTCCAATGCCGCCTGGTCGCCCTCGCGGATCTTTTGCGCTAAAATTACTTCTTCTTCGGCGGTTATTAGGTCTACCTTACCAATCTCGTGCAGATATTTATCAAGCGATTGCGACTCGCGATTGGTAATGGATTGCGTTATTTTGAGTTGTCTCATCTATTTAATAAACCTCTCTATTCGTTATATTCTGAATAGAACGTGCAAAGCTAATATTTTGTTTCTAAAATAAAACATATAAATCAGAAATAGCAATACCAGTGTAAAATTTTATATTCAAAATTTTAAATTTATGTATATCAAATAAAATTTATTGTAAAACAATGAATTTATTTTGTTATTTAATAAATATTGTTTTTATTTGAATTGAATTAATATTGTAGTGTAATGAAAAAGGTACGTGCCCTGCAAATACTTGTTTATATAGTGTTTGGTTTGTTTGTTTTTCAGAATATGGCTGCCGATTTCTGGCAGGGGTTTAAGGATGGATACAATGATGGAATGGGTGCAATAGATGGCGCTAAAAGATACGGGCCAACATTGCAAGCCACTATTGACGGAAGCTTTATTTCGCAAAAAAATAGGGGCGAAATGAAGATAGGTGAAAACTATACTTTAAAGAATATAATTATAAATAGTGATATAGTAGTTAATAATGATAATATATCTGTAAACGGGCCATTAAACGCTACTGAAGCTGGGCTGATACTTATTACAACTCTGATATTAATAAGAATAGCCTATCTTATTAATAAGGTTATTGTAAATATTGTAGAAGGTACTTTATTTGAGCAGCGATGTATTAGGCTGATCAAAAGCACAGGGATGCTGTTATTACTGTTTACATTGACTGATTATATAGGGCAGCAGGTATCCTATCAGGTGTTAATAGCTAAATTGCATATGCCGCTAAAAATCATCAATACATCGGCATTTAATTTTGGCACGCTGGTATTTGCTATCTTGATATTTATCCTGGCCGAAGCATTTAAGCAAGGGGCGAGGCTTAAAGAGGAGCAAGCTTTAACTATTTAAGTCATGCCGATAATAGTAAATCTTGATGTGATGATGGCAAAACGAAAAATGTCATTAAATGAACTGAGCGACAGGGTAGGGATCACCATATCAAACCTTTCTATCCTAAAAACAGGCAAGGCGAAAGCCATCCGTTTTGAAACACTCGAAGCCATATGTAAGGCGCTTGACTGCCAGCCGGGGGATATTCTGGAATACAAGTGAAAGGGGAAAGGGGAAAGGGGAAAGGGGAAAGGGGAAAGGGGAAAGGGGAAAGGGATTATGTTAAATAGAGGTTCTCAAATCTCACGATCAAATCTCATGTCCATGTTCTCCGCGGCCCGTTCTTATTAATAAACCGATAAGCCGGCAAATCGTATAACTCCTGGTTCAGAAAAAAAGCCGCCCTCAACAGGCGGCTCTCTTCATTAACTATTAAAGCTATTAAACGCTTTTCTCTGCTTTAACAATCATATGAATGCTCATAGGTTGTTTATTCATCTCTTTTTGAATCCTGGCGCTGGTTGCAGCAGGATGGCTGTTCAGGTGCGGGGCAATAACCAGTGAAACTATCGACATTAATTTAATAAGGATGTTCATGGATGGGCCTGAAGTATCTTTAAACGGGTCACCTACAGTATCACCGGTTACTGACGCTTTGTGCGGTTCTGATTTTTTGTAGAAGATCTCGCCGTTGATATCGCAGCCTTTCTCAAATGATTTTTTAGCATTGTCCCATGCACCACCTGCATTGCTTTGGAAAATCCCCATCAATACACCCGATACGGTAACACCAGCCAGCAAGCCGCCTAACACTTCGGGACCAAAGGCAAAACCGATGATGATAGGGGTGATCAGCGCGATTAAACCGGGGGCAACCATTTCGCGGATCGACGCTTTGGTGGAGATAGCCACGCATTTTTCGTATTCTGGTTTACCCTCGTAAGTCATGATACCCGGAATTTCGCGGAACTGGCGCCTAACTTCTTCTACCATGGCCATGGCGGCCCTGCCCACGGCTGCTATCGCCAAGGCAGAAAAAATGAATGGAATCATTCCGCCAACAAACAGACCTGCCAATACATTGGCTTTATAAATATCAATATGTTCAATGCCTGCAACGCCCACAAAAGCCGCAAATAAGGCTAATGAAGTTAATGCTGCTGAAGCAATGGCAAAACCTTTACCTGTAGCAGCTGTAGTGTTACCAACAGCGTCCAGGTTATCGGTACGGTGGCGTACTTCTTCGGGCAGGCGGCTCATTTCGGCAATACCGCCGGCATTATCCGCAATAGGCCCAAAAGCATCTATCGCCAGCTGCATGGCCGTTGTTGCCATCATACCGGCGGCGGCGATAGCTACACCATATAAACCGGCAAAGTAATATGACCCGTAAATACCCGATGCCAAAACAAGGATAGGCAGTACAGTTGATTCCATACCTACAGATAAACCGCCGATGATATTGGTAGCGTGACCGGTTGACGACTGCCTGATAATGCTCAATACCGGACGTTTACCCATGGCGGTGTAGTACTCGGTTATAATCGACATTAAAGTACCTACCACCAGGCCAACCAATATCGATCCAAAAACACCGTTTTTTGTAAAAGGTATCACGTCAGTTTTTACCACCCCGTTAACTTCATCACGCACCATGTGAAATTCGCCCGAAGGCAACATCCATTGTACAACAAAATATGTAGCTATAGCAGTTAGTATAATTGATGCCCAGTTACCTATATTCAATGCTTTTTGCACACTGTCGGTTTCTGATTTGATTTTCACCATAGCCGCGCCCACTATTGAAAATATCAAGCCAAGGCCGGCAATTACCATTGGCAGCAATACGGGGGCAATACCACCAAAATTATCGTGCGATACAATCTCGCGTCCCAATACCATGGTAGCAAGCATGGTGGCTACATATGAGCCAAAAAGGTCGGCACCCATACCGGCAACATCGCCTACGTTATCACCTACGTTATCTGCAATGGTGGCCGGGTTACGCACGTCATCCTCGGGGATACCGGCTTCAACTTTACCAACAAGGTCGGCACCTACGTCGGCCGCTTTTGTGTAAATGCCGCCGCCAACACGGGCAAACAGCGCTATGGATTCTGCACCTAATGAAAAACCGGCTAAAACGTCAAGCGCTTTTGCCATGGCTTCGCCGTTAACACTGCTGCCTGCTACTTTAACAACATAAAACTGATAAAAAACAATAAAAAGCGATCCTAAACCAATAATAGCCAAACCGGCCACACCCAGGCCCATTACGGTTCCGCCGGTAAACGATACTTTTAAAGCTTGTGCCAAACTGGTCCGTGCGGCCTGTGTGGTTCGTACGTTAGCTTTGGTAGCAATACGCATCCCCAGATAACCTGCAAAGGCAGATAGAAACGCGCCTATCAGAAATGATATGGCAATAACAGGACTTGAAGTAGCAACCGTTGTGCCCGACCATGCCAGCAAAATACCGGCAACCACAACAAATCCGCCTAATATTTTCCATTCGGCACGTAAAAAGGCCATAGCGCCATCTGCAATGTAACCGGCAAGTATGACCATGTCGCCGTCACCGGCGTTTTGTTTGGTAACCCAGGCGGCTTTAATAGCCATAACAAGGATCCCGATAAGCCCCAAAACAGGAATTAAATAAATTAAATAATTGTTCAGAAAATCCATATCAAAAATTTGGTTTAATAAAGTAGTACTGCTTGGTTTAACAGTGTTTAATAACAATTGGTGATTGCAAAATAGTAATTTTATTTATTTACTATAGTGATCGTTAATATTAAAGTTTTTGAATAGTTTAGAGATTTAAACCCTAAAACAATATATGGCGAAAAACTCATCGCAACCAAAAATGAAACATGAGCTGAGCTTGCTGGACGGTACCATGCTGGTATCAGGATCCATGATAGGCTCAGGTATTTTTATTGTTAGCGCAGATATTACCCGTAATGTTGGTTCTGCCGGCTGGCTGATAGCTATCTGGGTTATCACCGGTTTCATGACCCTTACCGCGGCCCTAAGTTATGGCGAATTGAGCGGTATGTTTCCCAAAGCTGGTGGCCAATATGTATATTTAAAGGAGGCTTACAACAAGCTCGTCGCTTTTTTATATGGTTGGAGCTTTTTTGCAGTGATCCAAACGGGCACTATCGCGGCGGTGGGGGTGGCTTTCAGTAAATTCACCGCCTATTTAATACCTGCTTTTAGCGAGGATAATATATTATGGAAGTTGCAAACCGGGGCAACATCAACGGGTGATGCGAAGTTTTTTGCTATAAGTGCCGCCCAGGTGGTATCTATTATATTGATCATTATCCTTACTTATGTAAATACCCGCGGGGTAAAGGGCGGAAAGGTTATTCAAACCGTTTTTACTTTAACCAAGCTTATCAGTCTTTTTGGTCTTATAATTTTTGGCCTTTTTGCTTTTAAAGCAGATATATGGCATGCCAACTGGACAAACGCGTGGGATTTGCATAACCTAAATAAAGACGGCAGCATTACTACCCTCACCACAGGTACAGCACTTGGCGCTATTGCCGCGGCTATGGTGGGTTCGATTTTTAGCAGTGATGCCTGGAATAGCGTAACTTTCGTTGCCGGTGAAATGAAAAATCCAAAACGAGACGTTGCTTTAAGTATGATGTGGGGAACTATTATTGTAACCTTCATCTATGTGATGGCCAATGTTGTTTATACTGGTGTGCTTTCTTTACATGAAATTACTGTCGCGGACAAAGATAGGGTAGCAGTGGCTGCCTCACACGTTATTTTTGGTAACGTAGGTACTTATATAATCGCTCTCATGATTATGGTATCTACATTTGGTTGTAACAATGGCTTGATTCTTTCTGGTGCAAGGGTGTATTATACTATGGCTAAAGATGGCTTGTTTTTTAAACAAACCGGTACTCTGAATAAATTCGGTGTACCTCAGTTTGGTTTATGGATACAATGTGTTGTGGCTTCTTTGCTGTGTCTCAGCGGCCGCTATGGCGATTTGCTGGATATGATTTCATTTGTGGTAGTGGTATTTTATGTACTGACTATATTGGGCATTTTTATTTTACGTGCTAAACTCCCTGATGCCGAACGTCCTTATAAAGCTATAGGTTATCCGGTCTTACCCGCACTTTATATTATCATGGGGATTACATTTTGTATTTTGCTGCTGGTTTATAAACAAAGCTTTACGCTTATCGGGCTCGGAATTGTGCTTATAGGTTTACCCATATATTATATTTCGCAACGGAACGTTAAAAAACAGGATGAGGCGCTTACTGGTAATTAGTTTTTTATTTATAGGAGGATCTGCCGGAGCGCAAACGCTCCAGCAAAAAATATCAAATGCTTTTGGCAGGTTGCAGGCGGATAGCCAGTGCAATTATGCTTCAGTATCACTAACCGTACTTGATGCCAAAACCGGGGAGCAGGTATTTAGCGGTAACCCTAACATGGGTTTGGCTACCGCTTCAACGCTTAAAACCATTACCAGTATTACGGCTTTTAATATTTTAGGTCCCGATTTTCAATATCAAACGCAATTAGGTTATACCGGCGAGATTGGGGCCGATGGCACCCTGACCGGCGATATCATCATTAAAGGTGCCGGCGATCCAACCCTGGGCAGCTGGCGTTATGAGCAAACCAAAGAGGGGCATGTATTAGCGGTTATGGCCAATGCCTTGCAAAAGGCCGGCGTCAAAAAAGTTAATGGCCGCATCATTGGCGATGACAGCATCTTCGGTACACAATCCATCCCCGAAGGCTGGATCTGGCAGGACATCGGCAACTATTACGGAGCTGGCACATCGGGCCTTTGCTGGCGCGAAAATCAGTTTGATATAAAGCTGCGTACTGGTGCGGTTGGTAGCCCGGTTGGCATATCCCGTACTGTTCCGCTGATGCCATATCTTTCATTCAAAAGCGAGTTGGCAAATGGTTCCGCCGGATCAGGCGATAATGCTTATGCTTTTTTACCGGTTGGCAGTAAAGTAATATATCTGCGCGGAACTTATGCTATTGATCAGGATAAAAAAAGTATTTCGGCCGCTATCCCCGATGCTGCTTATGATGCTGCGTTGCGGCTTAATGATACGCTGAGGAGTTTAGGTATCATTATCGGTAATGAGCCGGAATCAGCCACTACTTTGAGTGCTAAAAATCTGCCATTGCCCATAATTGCTAAAAATCTGGTAACTATATCATCACCAACTTTAAGCAAAATAGTTTACTGGCTTAACCAGAAAAGTATTAACCTTTACGCTGAGCAGTTACTCAAAACAATAGCCTGGAAACAGGGCCGCAAGCCTACAACGGCAAATGGTGTGGATGAGGTACAAAAGTTTTGGCTGGCCAAAGGGATAGATCCCCGTAGCATGAATATTTACGACGGCAGCGGCCTTTCGCCAGGTGATAGGGTAACTACGTTAACGCTGGCCCGCATCCTGCAATCGGCAAAGAAGGAAAGCTGGTTTGCTGATTTTTATACAAGTCTGCCGGTTTATAATGATATGAAAATGAAAAGCGGTAGCATCAACAATGTGTTGTGCTATGCCGGTTATCAAACCAAAAACGGGCGAGAGCTTTGTTTTTCTATCATGGTTAATAATTTCAGCGGCCCGAGCCGTGGTATAAAGGAGAAAATGTTCAGAGTGTTGGATGAATTGAAGTAGTAAGAGTTTACAGGAATAATTTTGATGATTTGACGTTATATAGTGAACTTAATACTATAAACCTCATCATGAAAATATTAACCTTAGCTCCCCGCAAACCTATTACCTACGCTCCTGGATTAATTAGCCTGGTTTTATTTCCTGTGCTTTGCGTGCTTTACTTTCACCAGCATAAAGTGTTTACACAGCGGAACTGCATTGATTTGGTGATGTTTGATCCTTCGTGGCCCAAACTGACGCCTGCGGAACATAAGGTTAGCTTTCCGCCCGATAGAAGTTATATCGATGTTAACCTCAATGGAGATCCTGCGAGTGACAGGTCATTGCTTGATTTTGCCCGTATGGAAATCCGTACCATGCTAAAAACCAGGAATACTACGCTTGGCATACGCTTTCATTTTGGCAATAAATCGCAATATTGGACATATGTGAATGCCCTTGATATTTGTTATACTGAAAAGGTGCAGTCATGGATGGCTTATCAGGATTATATTTACGTTGTATACGTAAAACCCCGATATTAGTACAAGTTGAAGAACATATAAACCAATGAAAAAACTTAATATCCTTTTGTTATTTGCGATAGCATCATTCGTTGCCTGCAAAAGCAAATCCGGCTCAAATAATGACGTGCAATCCATCAAATTTAAGTTCACCGAGCTTGGCCGCGAAACGCAGTTCAGGATCACCTGTGATAAGTTTGATTATTACTTCCCCGAAGGGAAAGAAAAAAACTTTAACAAAAAGCCGGGAATTGATAGTGTTATGCAATTGCTAACCGGTATGAAGATGGTGAGTGACGGTACAGAACCGGACGTGCGCGGGAAGATCTATATTACACACACCACTAAAGCCGTTGATACCGTATGCGTTGGCGCTAAAGCACTCAGCTATAAAGGTACAACTTATGAAACGCCACAGGAGCTGTTGGTGTTGATACAAAAATAGGTTGCACAGGGGTGCAAATGGTTTGTTGTAATCAAGCCATTGTTCAGAGAATGAGCAGGATCATCTAAAAATGACAGCGGTCAGTTTTTCATTTTAGCCAGCCGTTCGGGCGAAAGCACGGTGATCTGGCTTCCTTTTTTATCGATTAGGTTTTCATCTTTAAAATCGGTAAGGGTACGGCTCACAGTTTCAGTTGCCACACCGGCCATAGCAGCAAGGTCTTCCCGCGAAATTTTGAAATCCCCACCCTGCTGTTTATGCAGTCGCACCAGGGTATCGGCCATCCTTTTTCGTACTGAGTTATACGCAAGCTGCAATAATTGCTCTTCCCGGTCGCGGATATGATTAGAAAGCAGTTTGATAAACTCACGCGCAATATCTGGGTATAAATTGAGCAGGTTATCCAGTTGGTCTTTCGGGATCAGGCACAGCTGGCTATCCTCCAGGGTGGTTGCTGTATCTGTGTAAGCCTCGTTCGAGAGCATGGCATTTACCCCAATGTATTCCTCGGCAGAGTGGATGGCTGTCATCAGCTCACGGCCATCGTTTGCCAGTTTAACGGTTTTAACTCTGCCTTTCAATATCAGGTACAAGCCATTCCCCTTATCACCATCATAATAAATTACCTGGTCTTTTTTAAACAGGCGCACCTTGCGTTCGCTAATAATACGTTTAAGTTCAGTGAGACCGCTATTCTTCGATACAATTGAGTTTAGGTTTTCGAGCGATTGACTATAAAAGCTTTGCTGGGCAGTTTTTTTCCTGAGCCTGCTTTCAATGGCGTTCAGCAGTTCAATATCATCAAAAGGCTTGGTTAAGTAATCATCCGCACCCATTTCCATGCCTTTACGTTGGTCAATCCGTTCGGCCTTTGCGGTTAAAAATATAAAAGGTATGGCGGCGGTTTCGGGGTTTTTATTCAGCATAAATAAAACGCCATAACCATCAAGCTCGGGCATCATGATATCGCAAAGTATTACATCGGGCAGGTTGTTAACGGCCAGTTCAATACCGGTTTTACCATTATCGGCTTCAAATACCGTGTAACCGGCCAACCCCAGTATTTCTACCACGTTTTCGCGGATATCGTTGTTATCTTCGATGATCAGAATTTTTTGGTTCATGATGCGGAAAATGAAATGGTGAATGAAGTACCCTCGTTTACGTTACTTTGAAAATCAACCCTGCCGTTCATAAGGGCAGTATACCGGGCCACAATATTAAGGCCCAAACCGGTGCCGGGGATATTGCCTGTATTGTGCGCTCTGAAAAATGCCTCAAATAAATGCTTCTGGTCACTTTCAGGAATGCCTATGCCATTATCTTTTACGGTAATGGAACAGCCGGAAGCATTTATTTCAGTACTAAATTCAATAAAGCTGTCTTCGCCCGAATATTTGATGGCGTTTGTGATGAGGTTGATGATGCAGTTTTTGAGCAGGTTAATATCGAGGTAAGCCATACTATCCGTACCTGTATGCTGATAAAGGATATTTTGATTTTGCTTGGCCATAATCTGCATTTCTTCAGTTAGCTCTTCGGCCAGCTTGACCAGGTCAAACCTGGTGTATGAAGGTTCAATACGCCCGGCTTCCAGTTTTTCGAGCGAGAGAAAATCATTCAGAATGGTAGTGAGGTTGCCAACGGCATTTTTAATTTTATTAACATGCTTGCTGATCTGCGGGCTGTGCAAAGGCTCGGCATATTTATCGATGAGCGAGGCTGATAATTGAACAGCGCTTAGCGGCGTACGAAACTCATGCGATGCCATGGATACAAAACGGCTTTTCAATTGCCCCAGCTCTTTCTCTTTTTCGAGGGACTGGCTTACTTCCTCCTTGGTTTTTTGCAGTTCAAGAACAAATTGTTTTAAGGAGAGGGTGCGTTCCTCTACCACCTCCTCCAGGTGTGATGTGTATTCCTTCAGCTTATCTTCAGCTTCCTTCTCACGGCTAAGGTCGTGTATAAAGCCGGCATATATTTTACGGCCCGAAAAATTTACGTCGCTAACCCCAAGTCTGAACGGGAATTGGGTGCCGTCTTTACGCAAGCCTGTTACTTCACGACCTATACCAATGATATGCGGTTTACCGGTAGTTTGATATCGATTGATATAATGATCATGCTCCTGCCTGTAAGGCTGGGGCATCAGCATCGATACATTTTTTCCGATAACTTCATGAGGTTCATATTGAAATAACTTGCAGGCCGATGGGTTAATAGATTCGACTATCCCCCGTTCATCGATAGTAATAATGCCATCGATAGCATTTTCAATAATGGCTTTTAATAAGGCAGCATTTTCCATAGATGAAGTTTGAAAGATTTATCAGCTTTTGCAAATATCAAATTTGATATGGATTTTTTACACCCAAAGATGGTATATCTTAATTTAAATCAAAATTTGGCCTGTTTTGTAAGAGGAAAGTTACCGGTAGTTAACTTTGAGTTTATGTGCTTAGGCGTTATTTGCGCCTTGTTAAAAAACAGCTAAATGAAAAAACTCCTGCTACTAACTATGCTTGGATTAGGCGGTATAAGTGTCTTAGCGCAAACCCTGGCCCCTGTTAAAAATGCCCCGACAGATTATGTAAAGATTAAAAACTACGGCCTGCTGACTTTATTTGAGCAGGATGCCGAAGTAAGCAATTTACTTAAAAACGATCCTGAACTGGTACAACTCACTCAGAAAAAGCTAAGCGCCCTTAGCACTTCTCTTACTGATTGTAAAGACGCGGCGTGCTTAGTAACTGCTGTAAAACTGACTGATGATGACATCAAAACCGTAAGCAACCGGCTTGAAGTGTTATATAAAACAGCCAATGCGCTTAACAGGATGGTTAAATCGAAACTGCTCCCATCAGGCTTTTATAGCTTGTATAAAAAACTATCGCCAGAGCAATTGCTTATAAAAGCATGGGAGCAGGACGCAGGTAGCATCAATTATACTATTGGCGTTTATGCTGAAGGCAAAAAGCCTAATTATCCGCAAATAGACTCTATCAGCTACAATATTAAATCGAGGGCATACTTCACGCTGATGTATGATGCCTCCGCTACATTGTTAGGTGATATTAAAGGAACAAAGCTGTTTTTTGAACCCGCTATGCAAGCAGCACTGCTTTATCTGCAGATCAACGAAAGGCATGATCCTGCCAATTACGAGCCAATGGAGCTAAACGCAAACAAGGCCGCGGTAACACGTGTACAAACCATTAAATGGGCCGATTATCCTTATTCAAATATTCTTGTACCCGGTGCTGGTCCGGATAATTTGACATCGCCATTGAGCGGGGAGGGGATGCTGCGTTGCAGGCTGGCGGTACAGGAATATAAGGCCGGCAAAGCCCCGTTTATCATTGTATCGGGCGGCAATGTGCATCCATATAAAACAAAGTATAATGAAGCTGGGGAAATGAAGGTTTATTTAATGAAAACCCTTCACATTCCTGAAAATGTGATCATCATTGAACCTCATGCACGTCATACTACAACAAATATGCGTAACAGTGCCAGGCTTATTTATAAATATGGCATCCCTGCCGATAAGCCCGGCATTGTAGTAACCGATAAATCACAAACCGATTTTATAATGAATATGGATGCCCGCTGCCAAAAGGAATTGAATTATGTGCCATACAAATTGGCCAAGCGTAACTCCGAAACCGAAGTTGAATATTACCCGGTAGAAGAAGCCAAACAAATTGATCCTGACGAACCACTTGACCCCCGTTAGGAGCTGAAGACAGAACGCGAAAAGCTTAAAGTTATCGTCTGATCACTAATGTAATTACTTTATTTAAACTTATGCAAAAGCTTACTTTAACTATAATAGCTGTTGTTTTAGGTGTTGGCAGCATCACCACCGGCACGATTGATCATAAACTTAACCGTGCCATAACTATCGACTCGTTGGGCGCCTGCCAGGGCATTTCATACCAAAATGGTCGCATATTTTTATATGGCGACAGGGAAGTAGGAGTGATCCGGGAGTTTAAGCTGGAAAATGACAGCCTGGTATATCAGCATAAGGAATATAAGCTAACCCAAAACGGGCAGGATATTATTAACCACCCAACCGGTATAGCTTATAACAATGATAAGGGCCCGACATTTATAGGTAATTCCATCCGCCTTAATGCAGCGGGCAGCCAATGGAGGGCGGTAATTTATAATGTAAACTGGAAAGGATTACTTAAAACCGGCACGCTTGATGGTAACTTAATTAATACCATTGAGGATGATGCCTGTATCCAGGGCACCCGTCCGGAATATGTAAAATATAATAATAAGTGGTATGTAGCCACTGCCGATTATGGCGATCATGGCAACGAGGTGCGTTTATACGACCCCGAAAAACTGGCTAAAGCCAAAAGCACGAAGGAACCCGGTGTGCTCTACAAAAAATTTACATGTACACCCTGGGTACAAAACCTGTTTTGGAAGGCTGATAAAGGCATTTTAGTGTTGATCCAGAATAAACTTGAAGGCAGGCAATGGCGGTTTACTTATGTTGATCTTAAGAAATCAATAGAAGCTGGTAAGCAGGTGGTGCTAAGCCAGGTTGATGGTATTGACAGGGGCGATGAGCTGGAAGGCTTTTCCTTGCTTGGCGGTGATGAGAAGGGGATAGCTGTAACGTCATCACGGAAAAATAACGTGAATTTTACCACTACTTCATGGTAGTATTGAACAACTGACTAAAGTAAAAATGCCTGCAAAGAGGCAGGCATTTTTCTATTTTTTGTTTAATGTAAATTTAACACTAAGGTATCCTTTGGTTAAGATAACAGGTTTAGCTTTGCTGTCATTATTACAATATTAATAACTCTATATTAATATTATTTAATGATAACGCAATAATAATTATTAAATTATTAATCTTTTGCTCATGTCTTTAAAAATATCGCCTATGTAACATAACTTCAACTTAACATCGGGCCCGGCGATAAAACTAAGAACCGGTGAATGCGCTAACACTCACCTGGTCCGGGATAATTGTCAAATAACTCAAAAGCGGTCCAAGGCTTTAAGTCATTTCTTTCAACAATCAATTTTAAAAATATGAATAAAAAGATTAATCCAAATCTTTTGAGCAGGTTTTTTTTAATTCCTGTATTGTTTTTACTGGTTTTGCTAAAACCTTTTATCTCAGGCGCTTCGGCAAAAAATATAGTATATAACGCAACCCAAATCACCGGTATTGTTACCGACGAAACTAATCTTCCGTTACCCGGCGTATCAGTTCGGATCAAAGGGACTGATAAGGGTACCGCAACTAACACAAACGGTAAATATACCATCTCGGCCGATGAAGGCGCCGTGCTGGTTTTTAACTTTATTGGTTATGAGCAACAGGAAATAGCTGTTGGCGGTTCATCAACCATTAACGTTAAGATGAAACCAAAGTCAAACATGCTTAACGAGGTAGTAGCCATCGGTTACCAGTCTATTCGTAAAAGTGATGTTACCGGCTCTATTGCCAGCGTTAAAGCCAGTGACCTTAATCTCTCCGCTCCTTCGTTAGGACAGGCCCTTGCCGGTAAAGTATCAGGTGTACAAGTATCTCAAACCAGCGGTGCACCATATACAAGCACTAAAATCAGGGTAAGGGGCGTTGGCTCATTCAATGCCAGCTCTGATCCCCTATATGTAATTGACGGTTACCCGGCCGGTAATGATATCTTCATTAACCCCGATGACATCGAAAGCATCGACATTTTGAAAGATGCTGCATCTGCTGCTATCTACGGTTCACGTGCATCGGGCGGTGTGGTATTGATCACTACCAAAAAAGGTAAAGAAGGTAAAGGCCGCTTTGAATATGATGTGCAAACAGGCGTTGATCAGCTTGCCCATAAAGTGAAATTGCTTGATGCCGATCAGGCAGCACTGCTGGTTATCGACGGTCGCAACAACGCTTATCATGACCTTTGGGTAAACTCAGGCCATACCTGGAACGACGCCATGTACTCTGATAACAACGCAACCCGCGTTACTAACGTTGGTAATTCAGGCAGTGTAAGTATTCCGAATGGCTTGTATGATTTTGCTTCGCAAACCCCTATTAAACAAACAGTACATACTGATTGGCAGGACGAGCTGTACCGCAACACGTTTTTCCAGAAACATACCTTGTCTTTTTCCGGAGCGTCGAATGGTATTCGTTATTATGTAAGCGGCGCGTATCAAAACCAGCCAGGTATTATTCAATCAACAGGTCAGCAACGTGTTAACTTTCGTACAAATATTGATGGTGATGTCAGCAAACGTATCCATATTGGTGCAAATATAGCTTATACTCAAAATACCAACCAGGAAACACAGGAAGGCCGCTTTGATCATAGCCCAATCCTTGGCGCCCTGATTTATATGCCTTACCTGCCTGCTTATAATGCTGATGGTTCTTTACAAACAAACGTTGAAGCTGCCGGTTCATCACAATACGGCTATCAGAGCATCGAAAATCCTGTGGCACTTGCCGAGCGTATTAAAATTAATAGAAAGGGTTACCGTAGTACTTATAATGCAAACGTTACTTATAATATTTTGCCTGGTTTTAATTTTAAAACCAACCTTGGTACACAAACCTATACCGAAAAATACGATTACTACTACCCAACCACGATAAGCAGTGGCGCGTTCCCTCCGGGATCTCAGCAGTCAATACTGGCGGCCAACGCACAGGCATCAAACCTTGTTAACGTTGACAGGCTGGCTGAGTTTACGTTGAATTATACCAAACAATTTGGTAAACACCACTTTGATGCGTTAGCCGGTTACACTGCGCAAAAAACAACCAGCGATTACATCAGTGTAAAAGCAAACGGTTTTCAGAGTGATTATGTACCAGAACTTTCAGGTAAAGGTGCCGATGCAGCCTTCTTTAGTTTAAACTCGGCTTCTAAAAGTACTTATACATTATTGTCATATCTTGGTCGTGCAAACTACAACTATGCGGGTAAATATTTCTTAACCGCATCGTTTCGTGCCGATGGTTCTTCTCGTTTCGGACCTGCAAATAAATACGGTTATTTCCCTTCTGTGGCCGCAGGCTGGAACCTTTCTGACGAGTCTTTCTATCACAATTTCCTTGGCGAACAGTCAACAGTTAAGATTCGTGCAAGCTGGGGTAAAAGTGGTAACTTCAATATCCCTAACTACGCTATCGCACAAACCCTGGCCAGCCCGGTTGGTGCAGTGTTAAACGGTGGTATTGCTACTGCTACATACGCCGGCGGTTTAAAGGATCCTAAGCTAAGCTGGGAAACAACCTCACAATATAACTTTGGTGCCGATATTGGTTTACTTAACGGCCGTTTACAGGTTATCGCCAACTATTATTTAAGTTATTCATATAACCTTTTGTACAATCAGCCAATTTCGGCAATATCCGGCAGTACTACTATCTTAACTAATCTGCACGACTCAAGGATCCGTAATACCGGTTTTGACTTGCAGTTAGATGGTAAGATAATTAATACAAAGGATTTTACATTTGGCGCGAGCGGTAATATTTCATTAAACCGCAACAAAGTAGTTAAACTGCCTGCTCAAAATACCCTCATCATCAACGGTGCCGAGCGTTCATACCTTACCAGTATAACTACCCAGGGCCAGCCTATCGGTATGTTCTACGGTTTCCAGGTTGGTGGTATAATCAACGCTTCTAACTATGGTAAAACTGCTCCATCAGCTTCTCAAACCAACCCTGCCAAAATTGGCGACCTTTGGTTTGTTGATACCAATAAAGACGGTGTTGTGAATGATGCTGATAAAACCATTATCGGTTCACCATATGCTAAATTTACTTACGGCTTCGCCCTTAACAGCACTTACAAACGTTTTGACTTCGGTGCTTCATTCAACGGTTCTTATGGTAATAAGATACTTGACGGCCAGGATTATTATTTGTACAATGGGGAGGGTTCTGGTAATCAGTATGCTAATGTTGCACAACGTTATCGTAACGAAGCTGAACCAGGGGACGGTTCATTTTACCGTGCTTCACGTGCCGGTACGCAAAGTAACAGTACCCGTTTATCAACTTTTTACCTGCAAAGCGGCTCATATCTGCGTTGTACCAACCTTACTTTAGGTTATACCTTGCCTGCCTTCCTGCAGCAAACTTTAGGCCTGAGCAAAGCACGCGTTTTTGCCAGCGTTGTGAACGCATTTACCATCACCAAGTATAAAGGTTATAACCCCGATGTGGATTATAACTATTCAGGCGCTGCTTCAAACAATACTCAGCCTGCCAATCTGGCCCCAGGTATCGATTATGGTACTTACCCGCTGGTTAGATCTTATAACTTAGGTGTTAATGTTACTTTTTAATGAATTTTTTAAAGAGATATTGAGATGAATAAAAAATTTGTAGCCATTGCCTGCCTTGCAGTTGCAGTGGCGATAAGCCCGTCTTGTAAAAAAGACTTTTTAAATGAGAGTGACCCCAACGCTATAACGGTTGATGCCAGCTATAAAACCCCTAATGATGTGTTACTGGCTGTAAACGGTATTTATCAATCGTTACGCAGTGGTAATAACGTTGGCGAAAGCAGCGACTTGTGGACCGATCAACGGTCTGACGATACAGGTACTCAGGATAACCAGTCAAACGCAGGCGAACCTTTTCAGTTTGGTAATTTTTCGATACTGCCAAGCAATACCTATCTTAAAAGTCATTGGGTATCGCTTTATGGTACTGTTACACGTGCTAATGTGGTATTGTCGCATATTGATGCTGTGCCGTTTCCGGATAATAGTGTAAAGTTGCAATACATGGCCGAAGCCAAATTTTTGCGTGCATTTACTTATTTTGAATTGGTGCGCCTTTGGGGGGATGTACCGTTGGTTACTAAGCAATTATCTTATGCTGAATTGCCTACAGCTACTTTCCGCGAAAAGCAAGCCGTTGTTTACCAACAGATAGTAGCCGATCTGACAGACGTTATCAATAACAGCCCGCTCCCTAACCTGCAAGCTTCTACCGGCAGAACCTCAAAAGCGGCTGCTAATTTCCTGTTGGGTCAGGTGTATCTTACTATGGCAACTACCCAGGATCAGGCTAACCGTACAACTAACCTTACCAATGCCAAAACATATCTAATGAATGCTTATAATATGCGTACTTTTGGCACGCTAAACAGCATCCCTTATACTGATGTTTTTGATGTCGCAAAAAAAACAACATGTCCGGAGTTAATCTTCCAGATAGTAAATATTCAGGGTGATGTTAATTATAGCTCTTCAATTGCGGCTAATTTCCAGGCGAAGGGTGAGACTATCAACTCGCAAAAAAAATCATCAGGTGCTGGTTATAATGTTACTCATGATTTGATTAATGAGTATGAAACCAACGATCCCCGCATGACTTTCTCTGTTAAATATGCCAATGATCCTATTGTGAAAGATTGGTTTGTTACTAAATTCAGGGATGTGAGCACCAGTGCCGGCGTAAATGGCTACGGCGGTAACGACTGGATCCTGATGCGCTATGCTGATGTGATCCTTTCCCTGGCCGAAGTTAATAACTACCTTGGCGATCAGGCTGCTGCTATCGGCTTCCTTGACCAGGTACGCACACGTGCAGGTATGCCAACTTATGCGGCATCTATGACTAACAGTGATTATGCTGCCAAATACCCAACATTAAAGCTGGCTATTTTGCATGAGCGCCGTGTTGAGCTTGCTTTTGAGCATCACCGCTGGTATGATCTGTTGCGTACCTTTAACGATGCAGATCTGGTAGCTTACTTCAAAGCAAAAAAACAAACTGATTTTGGTTTGGCTTCATTGGCAAACTTTACCACTAAAGATCGTTATTACCCAATTCCTTTTGATGAGTACAAACTTGACCCTGTTAAGATGTACCAAAACCCGGGTTATTAATACTGGTGTTATATAGAAGGAAGCCGCCTCGTAAGTCAATTATGAGGCGGCTTCTTTTATCATCTGTTAATGGGTATTTATCAAATTCAAATAACATTTCTGTTATGTATTAAGTTTGTTTTGCCTCCGGAAAATATAAAGTGTTGATCTACTGCAAACTTTTGTTTGAGTTTTGTAAGAACTGATTTACCTGAAGCAAATAGTGATGTAGTTATCATTAAGTTTGTGTAGCTCATCAAAGCAAAAAAATGAAAACGGTAACAGTAGAAGATTTTTATAAAAACGCCGCCGAGCGTACCAACAGCACGGTGGGAGACCTGCTTCCGACTGATATCAACAAGGAGATAGGGCATTTTAATGTATTTAACCTTAGCGACATCATCGCTATAGTAAAAAAAGACCCAACCCATGTGCCTTACAATCGCAGGCTATATTACAAGATAAACCTGGTAAGGGGCCGAAACATAGCTGAGTATGCTGATAAGGTGATCAATATTGAAAAAAATGCGCTGGTATTTGGTACCCCAAAAATCCCTTACAGTTGGAAACCACAGGATATGGAACAGTCTGGCTATTTTTGTATTTTTACTGATGAATTTTTGGTGCAATCAAAAAGTGGGGTAATATTGGATTCATTGCCTATTTTCAGTCCCGGAGGGTGCCCTGTGTTTATGCTTACTGATGAACAAGCAGAGGAGATCACACTTGTTTTTGGGAAGATGCAGCAGGAAATAGCATCAGACTATCTGTACAAGTATGATCTGATCAGAAATTATGTGCTGGAATTGATTCACTATGGCCAAAAATTGCAGCCATTTACCAATTATAATAACAGTCATAATGCATCTGCAAGGGTATCATCCCTGTTTATTGAGCTGCTTGAAAGGCAATTTCCAATAGCGTCACCCGATCAAAAGGTGATCCTGCGTACTGCTAAAGACTATGCCGACAGGCTCGCTGTTCATAGTAACCATCTCAATAAGGTATTAAAAGAAAGCACTGGAAAAACAACCACCGAACATATAGCCAACAGGCTCATCCAGGAGGCCCGCATCCTGCTTAAACAAACCGACTGGAATATTTCGGAAATAGCCTATAGCCTGGGCTTCGGGCAATTATCACATTTTTCAAACTTCTTTAAAAAGCAAACATCGTTATCGCCGGTTGAAGTGCGGAATTTGGTTGGGTGAGGGCTGGCTGCCGATAATTATCTAAATGTTAAAAATGATTGTCGTTAATTGAAAGAGAAACTGAGTCTATATAAAAAAACGTTGGTCATTTGAACGACAGATTAAATGAATTTACCTTGAATAATGGGTATAGGTTTGACAGGGGTGAAGCTAATGATTATGAATAATATCGCAATTGATGCCAATATTCTGCTTTACGCCTCAGATGATTTTTATCACAAAAAAGCAAAAAATAATAACCCCATTTAAGGCAAAAGGATAATAATATTTCGAGGTAATTATCCTATTTACAACTCATCATCCTGAGTTAAAAGAAAAAGTTTATCATGATTGATAATACTGATCTTTTTGCCATTTGTGCTAATCAGTTTTTCCTGTAACAACTCGTTAACTACCCTGAAAACGGTTTCGTAAGTGGCGCCGGCGTATGAGGCCAGGTCCTGCCGGGTAAGTTCTACATCAATATGGCCTTCCGGGTTTGTACCAAACTGATTTTTGAGGCTTATGAGTGCCTGGGCAACGCGGCCCTTTACCGGCATATGCGCGAGATTACGCATTTTGCGTTCAGCCTCCTGCAGTTCGTCGGCAAAAAATAACATTAGCTGGTAGGTAAACTGAGGGTTTACTTTTAAAGTAGCTTCAAAAAACTCCATATCAATGTAGCATATAATACCTGCTTCCAACGCTGTTGCCGAAATAGGGTAGTGGGTGGCATGTTTACCCAACACACGGTGACCAAAAATGGCACCCTTATTGGCAAAGCGAATAATAAGTTCTTTATCCGGCCCCCATTTTTTATGAACTTTTACATTGCCTTCATAAACAAAGTAAATTCCTTTCACCGGGTCGCCTTCACTGAAAATAACCTGTCCTTTTTTTACATTAAAGTTTTTTTTGTTGGCTGCAATTGCAGGCAGCCACTCTTTTATACAGCCTTTACATAAAAGACAGGTTTGATTATCGCACTGGATATTTCTTTTCATTCAAATCTTGATCAATCAGTCAACGTTTTGTTGTAAAAATATCAATGAAAATTGTATTTTTTATCAAAACAATGAATTTTAATCGATGAATTTTTCTATAATTATTGATTTATATGATTTTAACAATGATAAATCATGTTTTTTGTTAAGTGAAAAGATTAATTATGCTTTTTAAGGTTTGTTTTAAGCGTTTATTTTGTGTGTTTATTAATAAACGGAATCTTGTTTTAAGAGGATGTGCAAAATGAGACGGTTCATTTTAAAAAAGCCTCATATTATCCCATTTTTTACAGCAAACATTACCAGCCCGGCGGTATTGCGTACGCCCACCTTATCTATCAGGCGCTGCCTGATCCCTTCAACCGAGCGTGGGCTAAGGAACAGTTGTTGGCCCATCTCATTGGCTGTTTTTTCGGCACAAATCAGTTTCAGTACATCCTGTTCCCGCTCGGTAAGTTCAACACCTTCTTTAAAAGATGGCTTGATATTGCCTTTTATCACCAATTTCTTTAAAAGTGCGTTGCTTACTATATTGTTAAAGTAATAGCCTGTTTCGTGTACCGAATATATCGCTTTCCTGATTTCTTCAGCTTCTGCGTTTTTTAGCAGATATCCGTTGGCGCCAATCTCCATTAAATGAATTACGAACTTTTCGTCATCGTACATCGTCACCACTAAAATTTTCATATCAGGATACTTCTTTTTAATGTGTTTGGTAGCTTCCATGCCATCCATAACAGGCATTTTAAGGTCCATGATAATTACATCGGGCATATTGGTTTCAATGCCTTTTATCAGGTCTTCACCATCGCCGGCCTCAAGCATTACTTCCAGGTTCTCATCCTGGGTAAGTCCAATTTTGAGGCCGTCCCTGTATATGGTATAATCATCGGCTATGGCAATTTTAATAGGTTTCATCGCCTTATTTTGATTGTTATAATGGTTAAATAGTAATTGTTCGGGGGATGCTGATATTAATGTAGTATCCCTCGGGCTTGTGATTGAATGATACCTTGCCTTTCAGCAAAATGATGCGGGTTTGGATAGCTTTGAGGCCAAGGCCCTGTTTATTAAACTTCAGTTCTTCATATTGTGCATGGCTAAGCCCCTTCCCATTATGAAAAATACTAATGTTTAAAGCATCGTGGTTATAAGTTGATGTGATATGTATTTTTTTAGGTCTGGCATGTTTAAGTATATTGTTCATTAACTCCTGCACCATGCGGTATATGCTAATATCATTTTCATTAGCCTGGGTTGTATATGAATCATCAAGATCGGTGGTAATAAATATCAGGTCGTTATTTGTTATTTTCTCAACAAAATGCCTGATTGCTTCATTTAACCCGAACTCTTTCAGAATACTGGAGTGCAAATTGTGCGAAATACCACGCACCTGTTTAATGGCCATGTCAAGCAGCTCCTGTCCTTTTTCATACCTCGGCTCATTGTTTTTATCAATAACGTTGATCTTTACTCCTTGTAGATGCAGCTTTGATGCCGATAAAATGGCGCCCACTTCATCATGTAGCTCTTCGGCAATACGATGACGTTCAGTTTCTTCACTGCGCACAGCTGCTTCTATCAACTGGTTTTGCTGGGTTTGATGCAGCCTTTGTATTTTTTGCTGATACTGGTATTTCTTACGCTGAAAAAATATAAAAATGAGCAATATGCTCGCGAATAAGGAAAGCATAACCGCAATGCCCATAAAGAGCAGGAGCCTGATATCATCATTCGTTTGTTTCATATAAACCTTTCGCTATAAATACACATAAAATAGTATACGTGAAATTGTGGATATTCCACAGGTTTATGGCAAAATTGTGCAGGCGTATTGTGAGTTCATTGTATAACAAAAAAATAAAAAAATTTACAGTGTAGTAAATACCCAGGCCGGTTACTATCCAAAAGTCGGGCTGTTTCTTACCGGGTTCTTCATCGTCGGTTATTTTAAACAGGTAATACTGCATACAATAAAACATCATAATTACCGCCTCAAATGATAGTAATCTGCTGCTCAATTGTCCGTAATCAAAAAAATTTTGATAAAAGCTGAAATTGATAAGTACAAACCCTAAAAAAATATACGGCGCTATCCTTTTTGTTTTGGACAAAAACTGCTGGTTTAACTTTATAAAAAAAGAGCTGAATAATAACACCCTGATTATGGAGTGTATATTATACAGATAATTATTGGTGTTGTATGGATGCGGTAAAATTGTTTTAAGCTTCCATATGACATCAATAGTTACATTAATTGCCAGCGCTGTCCATAAATATATAACAACAGGTTTGTTAAAAACAGGTTGTTTTTTCTTCAAACAAAGAATGGCCAGGGGAATGAGCAACGCCCAAACCTCCGACCAGTCAGATATACCTTTTATTAGCTGTTCCACTTTGCAGCAGTTTTGTAACACTATTACATTTTTGCCGGAGGTGATGGATTTGAATCAACATCCCCGGTGTCTGAGTCGCGGTAATCAATAGGTACACCGTTTTTTATAAGGCTGATGGCGTATACAAGGTGCTGGTTGGAAGCTATGATCTTAGGAGTAAAAACCAGGAAGTCATAATCACGTTTTTTTCCGCTATCGGTTGAGATAATCGCCATAATAGCTTTTTTGGTTAGATACGTATTGCCTAAAACCACCGGGCCGGTTAAGTTAACCAGTGTATCTTTTGTAATAGCCAGTGTATCGGGATGCATCGGGTTAAGATAGCCTCCGGCTGTATCCAGAATATATGATACAAGCTGATATGGCTTTTTAACGTCATCGATCTGGGGGCTGTAAAACTGAAAAACAAAGTTGTCAGTTTTGGCCGAGTCGAGCCAGTGATTAACCTGTGTAGCGGTGTACTTTACCTGGGCAAATTTGGTAGCCTGCCTGCATGAAGTCATGGCAAAAAACAAGCAAATAATAATCGCGGCAGCGATCGGTCTGAATAAGTTAAAAGGTCGTTTTTTCATGATATAATAGGTTTAATATGCAGGTAATATAGTTGTATTATTTGTATTTTATGTTGGTAATAATAAATTATATAAGTGAGAAATTATTTATACTACTGTGAAAAAATTTCTCACTAATTATTTATTGTTCGCTTCGTTTTCTGCTGATTTTCCTATACCGCAAAGTTAGTAGGTGTGAAATAGTGTGAAAGGGTGTTTTTATGGTTTGTATACGTATAAATACTTATTTTTTTTATTCGGTATTTTTTCTCTAATAAGCCTGTTTAAATAAGCGGAGGTTTGTATTGTGATAAGCGAATAAGAAAAACCGGTTAAGAAGCGCTTCGGTTCTGTTCGCTCTGATCAAAGGAGCTAACCCGAAAATCCTTTAAAGAGTAGGGACATTTATTTATCCTAATAACCTTTTTAGTCATGGCAATTAACAGTGAATTTGTCTCCACCTCGCAGGAGATCATCAACATCCAGGTAGTTATCGATACCGATGCAATTACTACCGATTATCCAAACCCAAGTCAGGATCCTAACAATCCAACAGGTTTGCCGCATAACTATATGTATATGGTTGCTACCCGCGGTAATACCATGACCGGATCTGGCGGCGCCGACCTTAACATCAAAGCTGATGTAGGTGATGTTATACGCTGGTATGCAGTATCAGAGTACGGTAACTTTGATTCGGCTGTAGTTATTTACAAGTTAGCATGGTATGCGCAGGATGTAGTATTTGATGGTGAAACTTTCAATGTATATACGCGCACAGGCATTTTGCCAATTAATGGTACCGCTATTCCGGTTGGCTTTTCTACTCAAAATTTTTGGTTTAACCAGGCTACTGTAATTAGCAAAGGTACCGAGCAATACAACGTGCAGTTTGCACTTTATGTGCGCCAGCGGGGCGTTGATAATCCGGTATTATTTGGTTACTATTACTGGGACCCAACCGTTACCGTACAAAGCTAATCCAGCTTAAACCCGAATTAAAAGAACAGGCACAAGCCCGGTTTATCATCAAATGATACCGGACTTGTGCCTGATTTCCATTAAACGGCTTTAAAGCTTTTTTATTTGGTTTTACCACTACCTCCTTTACTGTCAACTCCCTCGGGTTGGTCGGTTGGTTTTTCATTTCCAACGGTAGTTGAATCATGTTGCTCTGTTGGCTGGTCTTTGGTTGGTTCGGTAGCCTTTAACCCGGCATAAGTGCCAGCACTGATACCCATCATCAGCAATATATTGTTATCAAAATCGGGAAGCAGGTTTGATGATACGGTTTTTTGTATAAAAATTAGCCCGAACAGGATATTGAACAGCACGTTTTGAAGGCGCTGGATATTGATGCTGGTCCTGTCTGATAGGATATCGTGAAAAAAGCCTTCACTATGTGCTTTAGGATCAATCTCCGTTTTGGTTTTTTGGTCATTTTCGATAACCTTGCCCGTAGCCATAGTTGCAGCGCTAATGCCCAGGATAGCCAGCAGTGAGCCTGGGATATCAGGAAGTGCCCCCGTTTCATTACATATATACAGGTAGGTGACCGAAAAAATGACCGTCCAATAAAGAAGTTGCGTGCGGCTCAGACTGTAGTATAAATTGCTGTCATCTTTTAAAATATTGTTTTTTAAGCCCATAGCCAGGAAGCCGGCCATAATAGCGGCCATTATCCATACCCAAACCCGGTTTATTTTCTGTTTAACCTCAAGTTGTGTTTTTATTAATCCTTTGGTTATGTAGCCACCTGAATAGCCCACCGAAAAATAAACCGGGATGCGGGCTTTATCGATGGATTTGCTGGCTAAAAACTGCACGGCCAGGTTCTGTACCGACTCATCTATTTTGAAATACACGATCTTTTCGTAGTCATTATTACTCCAAAAAGCAGTTTCTCCTACTTTGATATCGTCAACATACAGGGTTTTGAACGAATCGATTGGGAGTGTAGTTTTGAGCCTGATAGCGATGATCTCATTTAACCTGGCCGAATCTTTTCTTCCACTTAGGTTGTAAATATTTAATATAGAATCAGGAAGAAGGGCTTTAGTTACTGAATCTTTTTTAACCCTGTTATTTTTTACACTATCGGGGTTTGCGGGCTGAGCGTGAACTGTTACAGAGAAAGTAAGAATAAAAAAAACAGCTGTAAATAGTTTAAAAACTTGTTTTTTTAAACAGGGGTTCAGTAACAGCAGTGAAGCTATTACAGCTAAGCATAACAGGAAGGCCATCGGTTTAATAATTGTTGCCTACTCTTTGATCCCTTTTTCGGCACACAGGTATTACTGGTAATCAAATTTAAATTAAATACTGAACAAAATGAATACCTAATATCAGGTATTTTATTTTTAATTAATTGGTAATAAGTTGATTGCGGTGTTATTGGCTGGTTTTTTTTAATAGTGATTTTTAATGTAAAATCCCCGTTATTGTATAAAATCGGCAACAAAAGGTTAATATATCATTATACTGAGCCCTTGTCACAGAGGTATTTTTAGCCGTGCAAATATCTTGTTGCATATTACCGGTTAATCCATTATCCTGATGAGATCTAAATTTACCTTCAGCGCGATTATTGCTGCCTGTTGTTTACTGCCCTGTTTTTTGTATGCACAGGTTAAACCTGCTGCTAACTTAATGAAGCTTAACGCGCAGGAATATCTTGAATATAAGGGCGTAAATGTAATGCTTGCACATGATTTTTACCCCGAGGGGCACCAGGGTGGGGTAGGCATTATTCAAAACGGACAGCGTGTAGCTACCAATGGTGATATCAGGCTGGAGCCTACGCCGGGTCAATGGTCGCCTATACCCAAAGTAGGTAAGCGTGTGGTTAATAAAGCTACCGGCGAAGTAAGCGTACGCATGGAGTTCCCCAACCCGGATATGAACCGCCATGGTTTTAACCCTATTATCTATCCGGATCTGAATTTTGCTTATAATATTCGGGTGATCCCTGCGGGAAAGGCGTTCAGGATCATTATTGATTTGGACAAACCATTGCCCGATAATTGGATAGGTAAAGTTGGTTTTAACCTGGAGTTATTCCCGGGGATTTTGTTTGGCAAATCTTATTACATGGATAAGCAATTTGGCGTATTCCCTCAACAGGCCGACGGACAAACTTATATCGACAAAGAAGGTGAAACCCAGGTTATGCCCATGGCCGAAGGCAGAAAGCTCACTATTACGCCCGAAACCGATTTGCAGCGCATGACTATCGAAAACCTTTTGGGCGGCAGCCTGCAATTGTTAGATGGCCGGGCCAAGCATAACAATGGCTGGTTTGTAGTACGTTCGTTAGTGGCTAAAGGCGTGTCAAAAGATGCTGTAGAATGGCTGATAACTCCAAATGCTGTAGAGGGCTGGCAATCGCAACCGGTAGTTCAGGTATCGCAGGTAGGCTATCATCCCGCGCAGCAAAAAATTGCGGTAATTGAACTGGATAAAAATGATAAAAGAGTATTGCCGGTTTCGCTGATGAGGATAAATGAAAACGGCGGACTAATAACCGCTTTGAAAGCTACACCCACCATTTGGGGAGATTTTTTAAGGTATCATTACCTGCAATTTGATTTTACAAAGATCACCACACCGGGTATGTACTTGGTGAAATATGGCAATTATCAAACTGAGCCATTCCAGATCAGCACTGATGTATTTAGAAACGATGTATGGCAGCCAACGCTTTCATATTTCCTGCCTACACAGATGTGCCATATGCGGGTTAACGAAAAATACCGAGTATGGCATGGCTTATGCCATATGGATGATGCCCGAATGGCACCGGTTGATTCCAACCATTTCGACGGCTATATTCAGGGGCATAGTACACTCAATAAATATAAACCGGGCGATAACGTGCCATTTCTCGACCGCGGTGCATGGCATGATGCCGGGGATTTTGACCTGCGGGTTGAATCGCAGGCAGAAACGGTACATGGGCTTACATTAGCTTATGAGGCTTTCGATGTAAAATATGATAACACAACTATCGACCAAAAGAACCACATCGTTGAAATTCACCAGCCCGATGGCAAGCCGGATATGCTGCAACAGATTGAGCACGGTTTATTAGCCATTACAGGAGGCTACCAGGCCTTGGGACGTTTTTACCGTGGAGTTATTGAGCCAACCATCAGGCAGTACACCATTTTGGGTGATGCCGCCAATATCACCGATAACACACCTTTTGTAACCAATGCTTCAAATATTAACCCTGTATTGAAAACTCCCGCGGCGGCTGATGACCGCTGGGTGTTTACGGAGGAAAACCCTGGCCGTTCGTTAGAAACAGCCGCCGCCCTGGCTGCTGCAAGCCGTGTAATGAAGGGATATAATGATACACTTGCTACGCAATGCCTGCAAATAGCACAGGAAGTTTGGAAAAACACACCTGACCAGACTTTGCGCCATCGGGTTGCTTTGGCGGTAGAATTATTCATCGCCACAAAAGATAAAACCTATGCCGATTACCTGGTAAACAATACCGATGCGATAGCCAATAGTATTGATAATACCGGCTGGCTGGTTGGCCGCACCATGGGGTTGATCAATGATGCAAATTATCATGATAAAATAACCGAAGCAGTAAAAAAACTATATGCTCAAATTCAGCTGCAGGGAAGTAAAACCCCTTATGGAGTTCCGTATGAACCCAATATTTGGGGAGCGGGGTGGGGTATCCAGAATTTTGGTTATAAACTATACTTTTTATACTCCGGTTTTCCGTCTGTTTTTAGCGACACCTATATGCTGCACGCCATTGATTTTGTGCTGGGCTGCCATCCAGGTTCTAATACGGCTTCGTTTGTATCGGGCGTAGGTTCAAAATCAATGACAACAGCCTACGGCTTTAACCGGGCCGACCGCTCATATATTCCCGGTGGTATTACCTCCGGCACGGCGCTTATCCGGCCTGATTTTCCGGAACTGCTTAACTGGCCTTACCTATGGCAACAGGGCGAATACGTTTTGGGCGGTGGCACAACCGACTACCTGTTTTTAGTTTTAGCGGCCGATCATGTTTTAAATAAAAAGTAAGCTTATGAAATTGAAGATCACTTTGCTATCGGCTTTAACCAGCGCCGTGTCGATTGTATTTGCCCAAAATAATCAGGGCGAAAAGCAAAAGATAGCCCATGAAATGCAAATCTCCATGGTTGATGAACTGCTTAAGCCCTGGTACCCGGCCGCTATTGATACTGCCGATGGTGGCTTTTTAAGTGCTTTCACCTATGATTTCAAGCCAACAGGTAACCAGGATAAAATGATAGTGACCCAGGCACGCCACGTTTGGAGCAACAGCAAAGCCGCTGAACTTTTCCCCGCAAAAAAATATTATATAGAGGGGGCCCGCCATGGCTATGAGTTTTTGCGTGATAAATTGTGGGATAAGCAATACGGGGGCTTTTACATTTTTACGGATAGACAAGGCAACCCCAAACAGGGTGGTTTTGCTCCTAAAGAAGCTTATGGTAATTCTTTTGCAATTTACGCGCTTGCAGCATATTACCAGGCCTCGGGCGATACCAGCGCATTAAATTTGGCTAAGCAATGTTTTTGGTGGTTGGAAAAACACGCTCACGATCCGGTTTATAAGGGTTACTATCAGCACATGCAGCGTGATGGAACACCAATTGTGAGGGATGCAACCATAAAATCTACTGCCGAAACGGGTTATAAAGATCAAAACTCATCCATCCATCTGCTGGAGGCGTTTACCGAATTATACAGCGTGTGGCCGGATGAATTGCTTAAAACCCGCCTGAAAGAAATGTTAATGCTGGTGCGTGATAATATCACTAATGATAAGGGAAATCTTATCCTGTTTTTTCAACCCGATTGGACACCGGTATCTTACCACGATTCTACCCTTGCCGTTTATAAGCAGCATCATAGCCTTGACCATATTTCGTACGGACATAATGTAGAAACGGCTTATCTGATGCTCGAAGCTTCACATGCTTTAGGTATTGAAGGGGATGTCAAAACCTTGCAGGTGGGCAAAAAAATGGTTGATGATGCGTTGGATAATGGCTGGGATAATAAAGTGGGCGGTTTTTACGATGAGGGCTATTACTTTAAAGATAAGCCCGGACTTACCATTACTGAGGATACCAAGAACTGGTGGGCGCAGGCAGAAGGGCTCAACACGCTGCTCATTATGGCTGCCAGGTATCTGCAGGATAAGCACCAGTACTTTGAAAAGTTTAAAACCCTGTGGCAATACACGCAAACCTACCTCATTGACCATGAACATGGCGACTGGTACCAGGGCGGCATAGATAAACAACCACAGTATAAAACAGCTCTCAAAGGCCAGGTTTGGAAGGGAACTTACCATACTTTCCGCGCGCTGATGAACTGTGTGATGCAACTTGACCCGGATAAAATACCACCCACCGCGCCAAAGCAGGTAATACTGGTTAAAGCTACCGGTACCTTAAAATGGCAGGCATCTAAGGATAATAAGCGGGTGTTGGGTTATAATATTTACAATAATGGCAAACGGATAGGTTTTACGCCGTTAAATTATTTTGTGGTGGATAGGAGTGCGGCGGGTAAAGGCAAGTTAACAGTGAGAGCGGTTGATTTAGAGGGTAATCAGTCTTCTTTGAATAAAGCTTTTTAATTTAGTGATCAATAGCTTATGGTAATGCTATTGTGAGTTGGTTAATGTTCAAATGTCTTAACCCGGTTTTTATTAGGGTGCATTTTGCTCTCAGCTTTCAGCCTTTTAAAAGTGACCACGATCATTTTTTTAACGCACTATGGTCATGTTACAGGTAAGCGGTACCAGCCATCTTTGTATCATTAAAAGATAACAATCATGGCAACTTTAAAAATAAATGCTCCTGAATGGACCGCTGAAAATACCAATACCGTTAACACCGCCAATACTCAAGCCGGCAACAATACCTGGAATAAGTTAATGGCCTTTGCCGATAGCCAGGCCCCTAATAAAACAGTTTGGTTCATGTTTTCACTTGTTTCACAAGGTGTGCTCTTTTTACCTGTACCTGCTTTCCTGCTGTATTATTACAATGCTCCGATAGCAGTACTGGTAGTAACTCTTGTGTTATTCTTTGCCAACGTTATAGCCGGCATGGGCGGCTCGGGTATCCGTACATTGCTTGGCGTTTTTGCATTTAGCGTTTTGGTACATATTACCATGTTGCTTGTATTTATGCTGTAATATAGCTATTGACCCCCTAATTTAATATGTGCTGAAAAGTCGCCGGTTTGCTGGCGGCTTTGTTGTTTTAAAAAGGAGTGGATAGGGGATGAGTCAACAAAAGGGGGATTGTGCACAGCACAATCCCCCTTTTGTATTTTATAAAATGTAATTAAGCGTAAGTAACACTCAAAGTAATTGGTACGCTCAGTGCTTTTGAAATAATGCAGTTAGCTTTGGCGCCTTCGGCAATTTCTTTGAATTGTTCTTCAGAAACACCATCAATTGCTGATCCTTTTATTTCTAAATGGATGCCTGTAACTTCTAAAGCCTGCATATCAAGGTCAAGAATTGCATCGGTAGTTAAATCATTAGGAGTAAAGCCTGCCTGGGTTAAAGCAGCGCCAACGGCCATAGTAAAGCAGCCTGCATGAGCGGCAGCTAATAACTCTTCGGGGTTAGTACCGATGCCATCGGCAAAGCGGGTTTTAAATGAATACTGGGTTTTGTTTAATACAGTGCTCTGGGTAGTGATCTCTCCCTGGCCTGCCTGTAATGTACCGTTCCAATGGGCGTTTGCTGTACGTTTCATAGCGTGTGGTTTTTATATTAGTTCATAGTTTATGGTTCATTGTTCATGGTTGGATTAGTTTAAGAAATAGTTTCGGGTACTGCTATGAACCATAAACTATTAGCCATTAACCAATCAATGCCATTTAGCGCGTTCATACTGAACAGGCCATTTTATTTCCTCGCCAAGCTCATGTGCCGCGCGCAGGGCAAAATGTGGATCACGAAGCATTTCCCTTGCAAAAAACACAAGATCGGCACGTTCGCTTTCTATAATTTCGTTAGCCTGATCCGATTTGGTGATCAAACCTACCGTACCTGTAAGTATACCGCTTTCTTTTTTAACTTTTTCGGCAAATTCAACTTGATAACCCGGCGTTAATGGAATTTTAACATTTGGTATGTTACCGCCTGTTGAGCAGTCAATCAGGTCAACGCCTCTGCCTTTCAAAATATTAGCTAATGCAACAGAATCTCCGACCGCCCATCCGCCTTCTACCCATTCGGTTGCCGAAATCCGTACAAACAGCAGGTTCTCTTCAGGCCAAACTTCCTTAACACTTTCAATTATTTCGAGGAGTAAACGAATGCGGTTTTCAAAACTTCCGCCATATTCGTCTGTACGTTGGTTACTGAACGGTGAAAGAAATTGATTGATCAGGTATCCGTGTGCACCATGCAATTCTATCACTTGAAAACCGGCATCAACAGCCCGTTTAGCAGCGGCTTTAAAATCGGCTTTTACTTTTTCAATACCTGCTTTATCTAAAGCTATGGGTGGTTCTTCATTTTCAAAAAAGGAAATGGCACTTGCCGAAACACTTTGCCAGCCGTTTGGCTGATTGGCAGGGATCTGTTTACCGCCGTTCCACGGTTCCTGGTGACTTGCCTTACGCCCTGCATGGGCCAGCTGTGTGCCCGGAACAGCCCCCTGAGCCTTTATAAAATCAGTGATCTGTTTTAGTTTTTCAACATGTTCGTCTTTATATAAACCCAGGTCGGCGAAGGTAATGCGGCCTTCGGGTGATACTGCGGCGGCTTCGGTGATGATTAACCCTGCACCGCCTGTAGCAAAGCTGCCAAGGTGTACCAGGTGCCAGTCGTTGGCAAAACCATCCTGGCTTGAATACTCGCACATAGGCGATACTACGATGCGGTTTTTTAGTTCAATGTTTTTTATTTTAAGGGGAGAGAATAGTGTAGACATGTTTTTTGTTTTTGCAAATATGCGTACTAACAAGCAGTGTGTATGTACTGTTTTTGTAAAATGATATTGCAGTGAGAGGAAAGAAGCGTTTTGCGCCTGGAGGAATTGTCCGGATCAGAATTACAGAATTATTTAATTTTCAGAATAAGGTAATTCTTTAACAGTGCAGGTTGTGCTATTTACTAAAACGCTACATTTACCACCATGTCTGCCATTACAGCCCGCTTAGCAACTTTTAATGATATCCCCGAATTGCAGGGGCTAATCGCTCTTTCTGTCCGCGGATTAAGCACTAATTATTATAATCAGCAGCAAATTGAAAGTGCTATTAAGTACATTTTTGGAGTGGATACCCAATTGGTTACCGATGGTACTTATTATGTAGCCGAAGTAAACAGCGTTACCGTAGGCTGTGGCGGCTGGAGCAAACGCAATACTCTTTACGGTGGCGATCAGCTTAAAGAAATTGAAGACCCATTGCTTGATCCCAATCATGATGCTGCCAGGATCAGGGCTTTCTTTGTTCATCCGGATTATGCCCGGAGGGGTATAGGTAGTTATATCATAAAGGTTTGCGAAACTGCTGCACAAAACAACGGCTTTAAAAGCCTGCAATTAGGAGCTACACTACCCGGCGTGCCGCTTTACGAAGCTATGGGGTACAAAGCCACGGAAAATATTGATCAGCCGATGCCTGACGGGGTAATATTGCCTTTGGTTAAGATGTTTAAGGTTTTATAGTTATGGGTTTCATATTAAACCCTCCGTTTCAGCGTTATAGCTTAGAACCAAGCCCGCAATCATGCCCAGGAAAATACTGACGGTAGTAATCTTATTAATGGCGGTTACCTTAACACAGGCTCAAACTGCTGAAGATACCTACAACAAATACCTCGACTTTAATTTGGCGCGTTTACAGGGTGAACAGGATAAGGCAATGGACCTATCCCGGCAAATTATGCAGGATACAGCCAAGCTATCGGCCAAAGTAAAGATCAATTTTTTCAATTCACTGGCCAGGCTTTATGAAGATGATAATCAAAGTGTAAATGCGATACCCTTATATGAGCGCGTTGTTGCTGCCGAACCTGATTATTATGTGGCCCACCGGGCTTTAGGATACTTGTATCTCAAAAATATCCCCGATGCTGATAAACCTTTAAATAATCCATCTACAGATGCCGAATACGTTAAGGCTGTAAAAAAAGCCCTGCCTCAATTGGAGAAGGCACAGGCTTGCGATGCTGACGACAATACTTTAGCCCTGATCAAAACGCTTTATAAAAACATAGGTGATGATGCCGGGTTGACTGGACTGAATAACCGGTTAAAGATTTTGAAAGGAAAGTGTGAGGATATTTTGAGTGATTAGCGCTAAATTACTCCTTCCGGAGTCATGCTGAGTGATTAAAACCCGTTGGATTCTGAAGGGGAAATGACATCTCTACCACGTCATTGCGAGGCACGAAGCAATCTCCGACAGGCAGGTAAAAGTCTTTTTTCTAAGAACTTACATCGTCGCGCTCTTGGCCGCGCGGAGCCAGTTACTTTTTTCTTGATAAAAAAGTAACCAAAAAATCAAGTCAGCAGGGAGGCTTCTTTGCGCTCTCCCCGCCCAGATACCCACAGCCCGGCCTTTGCCCTGCAAACGGTCAAAACCACGGGCTGCAATTATTTTGCCCCGCTTCGCCCCGCATGCCCAATGCTTCTGCAAAAACTTGCTATGCCCTTTCCTTCGCTCAGAGCCACCATTGTTCTGCCCGTTTTCGTCCGAAGCTTACCTGCTGACGAAGATCTTGCTTTAAACATGTCATGGGTAACTTGTTTCAGCACCCCCACACGTTACGTCTCCGCATGCTAATCAAAGCGTTGACTTGACCTGTGGGAGCCCGAAACAATCTTCAGAAGTCTCCGGATTTAATAGCTATTTTATTATACTCCTGCGTCCTACTTTTGCCTAAAGCTATCACCAATAAACGCCAGAGCATCGGTGATGCCGGTGCGCCAGTAGGTCCAGTTGTGGGCTCCGTCGCGGATGCGGAATTTATGTGGCACTTTCTTTTCTGTAAGGGCTATATGCAGCAGGCTGTTCCCTTTGCTCAGCGCGTCATCATCACCGCAATCTATCCAGTAGCGCACATTTTTCAGATCATCGGTTGTTTTGCTTTGTACCAATCCCAGTATGGAGTTAGCCTGCCAGGTAGCATTAAGGCGTTCTTTTCCTTTAAGATCGGGGCCAAATACCTTGCTATATACATCCTTCCAGCGCTCGTCGGGTATCGCCATAAAATCATCATCGCTACGTACCGCAGCACTCAAAGCCGCCGCTGCTGAGAACATATCGGGATGTTTAAGGCTATATACCAGTGTGCCAAAGCCTCCCATGGATAAGCCCGCCACGCCGCGGTATTGTTTAGTACCTTTTATACGGTATTCTTTTTCGATAGATGGTATAAACTCCTTGAAAAAGAAGTCCTCATAGTTTAGTTTGCCCTTGTATGCATTGATAAAGAAGCTTGTGCCCCCGTCGGGCATTACAATGATCATCGGTGGAATGGTACCATCGGCAATAGCTTTATCGGCATAGCGGTTAACTTCACCAAATTGCAGCCAGCCGGTATGGTCATCCCCATAACCATGCAGCAGGTATACTACGGGGTAGGTCCGGTTTGATGTTTCATAATCAGCAGGGAGGTATACTGCGTATTTTACATTATGATTTAAAATATCGCTTTTTATATATTGCTCTTCAATCACCTTGCCGGTAGTTTGCGCAAATACATTTGCCGAAATCAGCAATAAACAAACCAGCAAAATCCTTTTTATAATACTCATATTCTAAATTGATTCAATTAATCGTCATTTACACATCCGCATATATGAAAACAGCGCATCTGCTACTTTTGCCTGAAACTATCACCAATAAATTGCAGTGCGTTGGTGATCCCTGTACGCCAGTAGGTCCAGGTGTGGGCGCCATCGCGCATGCGAAATTCATGCGGTACATTTTTTTCGGTAAGGGCAATATGCAACAGGCAGTTGCCTTTGCTCAGAAAGTCGTCGTCGCCGCAATCTATCCAGTACCTTACGGATTTTAGCTCATCGGTAGTTTTGGTTTGCACCAGGTTTAAAACCGAATTACTTTGCCATGCATTGTTAACCCTGTCTCTTCCCTCTAAACCGCGGCCATAAAGCTGTGCAAATATTTTTTCATAAGTATCATCAGGAGTGCTTACAAGCTGATCGTCGGGAAATACAGCGGCGCTTAAGGCTGCACCGGCTGCAAACAGATCGGGGTGTTTAAGCGTATAGATCAGCGTTCCATAACCGCCCATTGAAAGGCCTGCAATGCCCCGATATTTTTTTTCGGCCTTGATGCGCAATGCCTTTTCAATATAAGGCATAAACTCTTTGATGAAAAAGTCTTCATATTTTTCCTTACTGTCATAAGAGTTGATGTACCAGCTCGAATCGGCATTTGGCATTACAATGATCATGGGCGGGATAGTGCCATCGCTAATAGCTTTATCCGCATAGCGGTTAACCTCGCCAAATTGCAGCCAGCCGGTATGGTCATCGGTATAGCCGTGCAGGAGATAAACTACAGGGTAGGTGCGGTTAGCCGTTTCATAATCCGGAGGTAGATAAACCGCGTAATTTACATTGCGCTTTAAAATTTTGCTTTTGAGGCTTTGCTCTTCAAGTACCTTACCCTGCTGTGCAAATAAATTGAAGCCGCTTACCAGCAACAGGAATAAAAAAACAGGCTTAAGTATTTTCATGGTATGGATGTTTCAGGGTTAAAAATTAAGGGCCTTCCCCTGTTGCGGATATACCAGGTTTAGCTGTAATTTATTGGCAGCTTTTAACTGAGTTTTGATTTTGCTGATGCTGGTCATTGGCGGCTTTAAATGAGTTATTACAATGTTTAAGCCTTTTATAGCATCTGTGCCGGTAAACGAAGCCAGTTTATCCATCTCGGCCATTAACCATTTTGGCGTAAGGTGACCAAACAATGTTTTATCCGGCTGCTCATTAGGGAAAGATACCTCTATTAAAATAGCCTTTAATTTTTTGCTTTTTATCAGCGGAGCAGCAGCCTGCCACAGGTTTTGCATGTTGTTGCTTTTTTCTATCTCGTCGGGGCCTGTATCACCTAAATAAAGCAAATAATTGTTATTGCTATTAACCAAAAAAGCAGTACTGGTTAAATTGGAATGACTGAGCGGGAAAGCCCGGACCTTAAGCTCGGTATTTTCGATAGCTGTTTCGGTACCGGGTTCCAGTACTTTATAGTGATATTTTTTCAGTGCCGGTGTTTCACCCTGGTCGGCAAAATTGGCCCAGCTTTTCCATGTAAAATAGTGCGTCTTTATCGTTTCAATACAATCATTAAGTGCATAGATGTTTTTGGTGCTGTCCTCGGGCGAATTAATAATGAGCCCGGCAATATGGTCAAGATGTGGATGGGATATAAAATAGCCTTTAATATACTGCCTGAGCACAGCATTGCCGGGTACATTAAAGCTTTTACACGTTACAGCTTTTTCAATGCCATAATGGATTGTGCCTGCATCAAGGCAGATGTAATTATTGCTGCCTTTGGGTGCAAGCATATAAGCCGATAAGTTACTTTCATCAATACCCCCCAGCACACCTAAAGGTACCAGCCTGAAAGTTGAGGTCTTTGGAGTTTGAGCAACCAAAATTACAGGGAAAAGGAAAATATATAAAAATGGCAGTAATTTATACTTGAGGTTCATTTCAGGCAGATTTAGCTTTAGTATGCTACGCTACTAAATTAAGGATATGCATAAATAATTAAAGTAAAATGCCGCCTGTTTTTATGAACAGTCACATTACATAACGCGTTTTAAGGCATCGTTCACAAAAAAATTTGCGAACAGGAAGCCAAAACAGGGTGATTTTTAATAACAGGCCGCGCTTACGCCTGGTTTTTAAAGGCTCATTACATTTTTTACACCTGTAAATAGTGCGTGGCGTATCTCTTACAATTTCCATTGTTAGGGGGAGCAACAGTTTCTGCAAAATTAAAGTTCAGTGTATTTAAACGAAAGGTTACAGGTTTGGGTTTGCCTTTTTTGAGAATTTATTCTGTTTTCATGGCCTTCGCAGCAGGTTTTTTATATTCATAATCGCCACCTAACAGATACCCCCACGGTTTAAGTGTTTCAATGCGGTCAAATATGATCTTGAATATGGCAATAACAGGAATAGAAAGGAACATACCCGAAAGGCCCCAGATCATTTCGCCTAAAATAATGCCTATAAAAGAGATGAGGGCATTGAGCCTAACCTTTGAACCAACTATAGTAGGCAGCAAAAAATTGGCATCAACTGCGTGAATACCTATAACACTAACAGCCACCGCTACAGTATTGCTGATACTGCCTGTAGCAAAGGTTATAACAGTACTTAAAAGCAAGGCAGTGAAGATCCCGATGTATGGAATAATATTGAAAAGACCGACTATAATGCCCAGCAAAGCGGCATATTTTATACCAATCATCCAAAAAACGGTAATGGCTACTCCGGCCACTATTACCATTTCTAACAGTAACCCCAATATATACTGCCTCAAAATACTTTGAATATTTTCAACAATATCCATTACCACGTGCTCATTTTCATCTCTGAAAACCCATACCATAAAACGGATGAGCAAACGCCTGTATAGCAGTATAAAAAAGGTGAAGATCAGGATGAACACATAAAACAGCATGATCGATGAGATGGCCCCAAAAGTAGTGCCCAGTACATCAGTGCCCGACTCCATGAGTTTTTTGGCGGTGTCATCAACATAAGCCATTTGCTTGGCAGCGTTAACATGAAACGCGTGTTGAATCCATTCCTGCAGGTCCCGTATGGATTGCGTAACTTGTTTTTTAAGCATCGGCCAGTCGTTAGCCATGTTTGAGATCTGTGACCCTACCAGGTAGAGGATTCCCCCAACAACACCAACCAATAATAATATAGAAACCAGCGATGCCATACTGCGGGGTAATCTCAGCTTATTTTCCAGAAAATTACAAACGGGAAGCAACAGTATGGCGAAAATAAAACCAAAGATCATGGGATCAAGCAGATCCTTGCCCATAATAATCAGGTAACCAAGGGCCATAAAACCAATAAGTACTAAAGCAAGACGTTCGTAAAATGGAGCGATGAGTTTTTTTGTTGGCATATGGGGCAAATGTAGGGGGATTTATGATGGCTTAACACGTAATTACTTCAGAAGTTTGAAGATAAGTAATAATCGGGAACAGACGGGATGAAAAATGCGAAAGGTTTAAATCATGCCGGATTGAGCAGCAGTTGTAGTTTTAAGTAGCAACAGGAACAGTTGGTGTACTTGCTATTATAGTCGTTAAAGCTGTTACTATATGCTGCAACTGCCGCTCAGTAACCGCTACTAAAATTGTCGCTGCTACTATTAAAAAACTACTACTGATTTTATGTTTTGGCAAATATTTTGCATTGTAATATTATCATTTACTTAAAAAGTAACATTATGGCAAAGTATTCAGAAAAAGCCGGAGAGAAGGTTGAGAAAACCATGCACGAAATGAAGGAAGGCAAGCTGAAAAGCGGCAGCGGCAAAAAAGTAACCAGCAAAAAGCAGGCAGTAGCTATAGGCCTTTCAGAAGCGCGAAAAGAAGGTGCCAAAGTGCCGAAGAAGAAAAGTTAATGGTTAGTTATAAACCGGAAAGAATTTCGGCACCTGTCGAAGTTTGATGAATTTAAACACCATACTTCGACAGGTTTTGGCCTGATTTTTTTACTTCTTTAATGTAAACGCGTCGATGATATCCATCAGCGTTACAGCTTCATCAATGGAGCAGGGGTTAGGCCCTTCGCCATTAAAGTAAGCTACTATTTTGGTTATGAAAGGCTGCTGGATATGTTCGGGATGAGTGAAAGTTATGGTGTCTTCTTCACTATCAGTTTTCCAATTGATGTAATTGCCAAAAAACGGGAAGGTGATTTTTCCTTTTGTGCCGATGATCTCGCAGGTATCGGTGGTTTCACTTTCGGCTACATTAAAACACCACGAACCGTTAACCACTACTTTATTTTTAAATAAGATCTGCCCGCAAACATGATCGTCGGCAGGTGTTGAGTTTGATTGATTGAGCGAAAAACCATGATACATTTCAGGCTCGCCGAAATAATACAGCATCAAATCGAGCTGATGCGGGGCAAGATCATGGAAGTAGCCGCCGCCTGATAATTCGGGCTGTACACGCCAGTTGGTTTCCACATCGGCAATCAAAGTTGGTTTGCGGCTTTGCCACATCCTGATCTGTACAGTACGGATCTCACCAATTAGCTGGTTGTCAATCAATTCTTTAACCTTTAAAAACATAGGTAAAGCCCGGCGATAATGGGCAACTGTAAGTTTTGAATTGCTTTCCTTTACTGCCGCTGCCATAGCCCTTGCTTCGGCCGAATTACGGGTTACCGGTTTCTCGACATAAACGTTTAACCCTTTTTTTAATGCGGTAAGTGCATAATCGAGATGGGATGCGGGAGGGGTGGCTATGTAGATTGCGTTTAGTTCCTGGTCGTTCAGTAATTCACCAGCATCGCTGTACCATTTGCCTACAACATGGCGTGCAGCATAATCAGCCGCTTTTTCTGCATCGCGCCGCATAACGGCCACAAGATTACTTCCCGCCACTTTTTTAAATGCAGGCCCGCTCTTTTTTTCAGTTACGTTGCCGCAGCCTATAATACCCCAGTTTATCATTGTTAGCCCCTCTAAATCTCCCCTGAAGGGAGACTTTAAAATAATTAATTTTTACAATTATAAAGCCCGTCATAGTTCCTCCTTTTAGAGGGTTAGGGGGCCAAAATTTCTTCTATCCTTGCTAACTCCTCTGCCGAAAACTGGAGGTTATCCAAAGCTTTTAATGAATCGGATAATTGTTCGGGCCTGCTTGCGCCTATCAATACAGATGTTACGCGCTCATCTTTCAGGATCCAGGCCAGTGCCATTTGGGCCAGGGACTGTCCGCGTTGCACAGCCAAACTGTTCAACTCCCTGATTTGCCTCAGGCGTTCGTCGGTGATGTGACTTTTTTGAAGGAAACCGGTTGGTCGCGCAGCCCTTGAATCTTCGGGGATGCCATGAAGGTATTTATCCGTCAATAAACCTTGCGCCAATGGTGAAAAGGGGATACAGCCTACGCCTTCGTTACCTAAAACATTCAGCAGACCGCCTTCAACCCAACGTTCAAACATGGAGTATTTGGGCTGATGAATAAGGCACGGTGTGCCAAGCTCTTTGAGTATTTTGATAGCTTTCGAGGCCAGTTCGGCAGGGTAGTTGGAAACACCAACATACAAAGCTTTTCCCTGGCGAACAATGAGATCCAACGCAGCCATGCTTTCCTCAAGCGGCGTGTTTGGATCGGGGCGATGGTGGTAAAAGATATCCACATAATCAAGCCCCATGCGTTTAAGGCTTTGATCAAGGCTGGCTACCAGGTATTTCTTCGAGCCCCAGTCACCATATGGACCCGGCCACATGGTGTAACCGGCTTTGCTTGATATAATAAGTTCGTCGCGGTAATCGCGGAAATCTTCTTTCAGGATCTTTCCAAAATTCTCTTCGGCCGAGCCGGGAGGCGGGCCATAATTGTTGGCCAGGTCAAAATGGGTGATGCCGCTGTCGAAAGCGAGATGTAATATTTTGCGGTAATTATCGGCAACGTCAACATGACCGAAATTATGCCAAAGACCTAATGAAATAGCCGGAAGTTTGATGCCACTGTTACCGCAGCGGCGATATTGCATTGTTTGATACCTATCGGCAGATGCTATATATGTCATATTTCAGGTAAGGATTGGGCCGTAAAAATAGAATTTTATGTAGATTAATAATGGTGTTTTTGACTTTACTGAAATTAAAATTATGGCATGGCCACTATATCATTAACCTGCATCTGATGTTTGGCCCAATCGCGGAGTAATTGTAAAAAAGGGAGTAATTCCCGGCCTGTATCGGTAAGGGTATATTCAACTCTTGGAGGTACTTCAACATGCACCTGCCGAAGGATGAGGCAATCATCTTCCAGCTCACGCAGGGCCTGGGTAAGCATTTTAGAGGTTACGCCTGTTACAGTGCGCCTTAACTCGCCATAACGCATGGTGCCATTGCGTAAACGCCACAGTATGCGACCTTTATATTTGCCGCCTATCCGCTGAAAAGCGTAGTCGATACCACATCTTGGAGCCTCGTGTTTTGATTTTTTATCCATCAATTAAAAATAATATAACTGATTTACAGCATGGTAACTTTTTAGTAATCAGGCTACTTTTTTGTGCCTTATTGCTAATAGAATATAGCAAATATAACTTTGCTGCATGAAATATAAATTGCTTTTCATTCTAATATTGTTCACTACGTGTGCAGCATCCGCACAGAACAAACCCTCTGTTCATAATTTGACCGGAACCTATGAATTGGTAACAGTTGATAATATTGCCGCCGACGGCAGCCGCACCCATCTTTACGGGGATTCGCCGAAGGGGACCCTTGTAATTGACGCTATCGGGCATTATGCTTTACAGATCTACAGTGAAGCCCGGCTAAAATTTGCATCGGGTGATAAAGCTAAGGGTACCGACCAGGAGAACAAAGTGGCGATAAAAGGGTGTAACGCTCATTATGGTACCTATAAAGTTGAAGGGAATAATATCATTTTCAATATAGAACATGCATCATTCCCAAACTGGGAGGGCACACAGCAAAAACGCCCTTTTACTATTTCGGGCGATATTTTTAAGTACACTGTACCTGCGCCAACTACCGGTGGAGCGATAACAGGGGAGGTGGTTTGGAAGAAACTGTCTGAATCAGAATTTACAGGATTTAAGAATTAACAGAATGTTTTACTTCAAGCCCAGATTTAAAGAGTTTGAAGTAACAGGAAACCTCGCCTATTTCTACATCAAAATTTTGAAAATCTTAAAATTCTGATTCAGACAACCTCAGCCACCACAAAAGTGCTGCCGCCTACAAAAACAAGATCATCATTAGCTGCATTTTTTTGTGCTGATAGCAATGCCTCTTTTACAGAAAGGTAGGCTTCACCAATTAAACCATGAGCCCCCCCCTGTGCTTTCATGCTTTCAGCGTCCAGGCCTCTTGGAATGTCTGGTTTGCAGAAATAATAAGTAGCATCTTTAGGCAGCAGTGATAACACTTTGCCGGTATCTTTATCATTTACCATCCCGATAACCATATGCAGATGATTATATTTAACAGATGCAATATTTTTCATCACTTCCTCAATGCCATCGGGGTTATGCCCTGTATCGCAAATGGTAAGCGGGTTATGGCTTAAGGTTTCCCAGCGGCCATGTAAGCCGGTGAGGTTTTTGACCTGCCTTAAGGCTGTTTTGAGGTGCTCACCGGTAATTACAAAACCCCGCTCGCGTAATTCATCAACGGCAGATAAAACGGTTTTTACATTTTTAAGCTGATAGGTACCGGGGAGATCAAGTGCTAAGTCGTAACCCTTAAATTCAAAGTCCTTACTTTGGATGCGCAGTTCCAATAATTCGGCATCACCTTTCACCTTTTGCCTTTCACCTTTCACTTTTTCAACAACCCAATCTTCTGATGCAAACCGAATGTTGCTGTTAGTTTGCGCAGCTTTATCGATAAACACGTTTGATACCTCCGGTTGTTGTTCACCAATTATCACCGGGATGCCCGGTTTGATGATGCCTGCCTTTTCGCCGGCTATTAGTTGCAGGGTATTACCCAGCATATTCATGTGGTCCCAACCTATGTTGGTAATTACCGAGAGGAGGGGAGTGATCACATTTGTTGAATCCAGCCGACCGCCTAAACCTACCTCAATAACGGCGATATCCACCTTTTCTTTGGCGAAAACATCAAAGGCAAGAGCAACGGTCATCTCAAAAAAGGAGGGGGCTATTTCATCAAAATCGGCCCTGTGATCCTCAACAAAATCAACTACGGTTTGCTCGCTGATCATTTGTCCGTTAATGCGGATTCGCTCGCGAAAATCTTTGAGATGGGGTGAAGTATAAAGCCCTGTTTTGTAACCCGCTGTTTGTAAAATGGCCGCCAGCATGTGCGATGTTGATCCTTTGCCATTAGTACCGCCTACGTGCACACTTCTAAATTTATGCTGGGGATTATCTAACCGCCTGCAAAGCTCGAGCGTATTGGTAAGGTCTTTCTTAAATGCCGAAGCCCCGTCCCGTGTAAACATGGGAAGCTGGGTATAGAGGTATTGTAGGGATTGTTCGTAGTTCATGGTTCATGGTTCATGGTTCATGGTTTGAACCACTACTTTACGAGGCAAAAATAGTACTGAAGCTTACTAAAAGACAACTGACAATTGTAATATTATTTCGACATCGCTATGAACCATGAACTATGATCCATTCGCTTTCCCCGAATTAATTTACTTTAAACACAAAAACAACGGTACCCTGTTGCTGATCGGGGGCATTATCAAGCGGGTTAAGTTTGGAATTTTTTACAGCATCTTCGCATTTTTGAAGCAAGCCGGCATCTGATATCGTGGTACCACGGGCCCCGGCACGGGCATAAGTAACGTTGCCATCTTTATCAACCCTGATATCAACTACAATTTTACCACTTTGGCGGTTGTCGTCACTTACAGAGGGGCGGCTTACAAAGTTACGCTGTGCCATATTCAGGCTGCCGCCATTGCCGGATCCTGTTCCGTTATAGTTATTGGTAAGCGTTGTACCTGTGGTTTTACCCTGGTTGCCCGGAGTTTTGCCTGTGCCATCACCCTCGCCTGTGCCCGTCGATGCTTTGCCTTTATATAAAGCATTTTGGTTAACGGTAGGTTTTGCCGGCGGTGTTTTTACCGGTGGAGTAGGGGCAACATTTTGACTTGGCTTTTTAGTAGGCGCGGCCACTTCTGGGGCATCCTCGTTATTTTGGGTAACTACCGTTTTTTCGCTGCTTTCGGGCGTTGGTTTTTCTTCGGTGGGTTTACTTTCGGTAACTTTATCCGGTTTAGTATGGTTGGCTTTTTCTGCTACCGAAGGTTCTTCGGTGCTCATGTAATCATCGCCCATACCTTCATCAACCGTACCGTAGTTTACCAATATGCCGCCTGTTCCGTTCTCTTCAACCGGCGGATTTTTGAATACGATAAAATAACATGCCGCTATCAGCACAGCCATAATAATGCCTGTTGCTATAAATGCTTTCGGATAGTTATTTTCTTCCCTGTACTCCATTTTTATAATTAGTGCAATTTTTTAATTAGCAGTATTTTCTTAGCTGCAGTTCTTAGTTGCAGTGACAGTAGCGAGTAGCACTTTTTTATTGTTATCAGTAATCTGTTAAAACTACTGCTAAAAACTGCAACTGTTACTTAAAGAACAACTGCTACTAAAAAGAGTGGCAGTTTGTTTAAAAGATTACGGTAACTTACTGCAATAATCTACTATAAACTTTAAACTCACTGCCACGGTTATCCTTTAGGTTCTGTCGCCAAAACCAGTTTAATGTTCAACTTTTGTGCTACGTCCATTACCTGTACCACATCCTGTATGGCTACAGTTTTATCAACATATAAAACTATGGTAAGTTCGGTAGCCAGGGTTTTGTAACCCGCCAGTGTAGTTTGCAGGGCATCCACCGGGATCTCCTTTTTATCTACGTAGTACTTCAGGTCTTTGGTTACGGAAACAGTTATGGTTTTTTTAGATACCGACTGCCCTGTTGATGACTTAGGAAGCACCAACTTAATAACGTTAGGGTTGGTAACTGTTGATGCTATAAGGAAAAACAGCAGCAGAAAAAACATAATATCGTTCATTGCCGACGTATGTACTTCTGCCGATGCGCCCCTGTGTCGTTTTCTTAAATTCATTTGCTCGGCTCCTCTAACAGGTCAATAAATTCAATAGCATCGGTTTCCAGCTTTAGGATCACCTTATCAACCATCATATTTAAAACGTGGTAGCACACATAAGCTACGATACCTACAAACAAACCTGCGGCTGATGTTACCATTTTTACGTATAAACCGCCAGAGATTACACCCATGCTGATGTTATCGGTTTTTGAGATATCATAAAAGATCTTGATTACACCGGCAATAGTACCAAGGAAACCAAACATCGGTGCTATACCGGCTACGATACCTAAAATACCAATGTTTTTTTCCAGTTTCGATACCTCAAGCTTACCAACGTTTTCAATAGCCCCTTCGATATCTTTTATAGGGCGACCAATGCGCAATAAGCCTTTTTGCAGCATGCGCCCAAGTGGTGTGTTGTTGTTACGGCAAATAGCAATGGCCGATTCCAAATTGCCCGAGTGGATACTTGAACGTACCTGTACCATCAGGTTTGATTCATCACGAGATGCTTTACGGATAGTAAAGTAACGTTCAAAAAATATTACCAGCCCCAGTACAGCTAAAATACCTATCGGGATCATTACCCAGCCACCCTTGATCAACAGGTCGCCAAAGCGAAGTTCTTCAGTTGGCAGTGCTGCGGTTGTTACGGCGTGGTTTGCGGTATCTGCCAGGTGTTTGGCGGTATCTGTAATTTGCTGAATTAATAATAAAGTCATTTCGTGGAATCAGTAATTTGTTTTGAGTATGTGTCTTTAGTTATTTTTCCTTGTGATATGAGTTTTTTTCTCACGGCTTCTGCTTCCCCAGATGAGGAAAACCCTCCAATTATGATCTTGATCCGCGGACCGGTTCCGGGGCCTTTCAGCAGGCGGGCGTCAATTCCCTTGCTTTTATAATCTTTAACGGCCTCATTGCTTTTGGTTACCGTTTTAAACGATCCTAAAAATATGGCAAACTCCGGCTGTGCTACGGTATCTGTTTTAGCTGCCGGTTTATTTAACGCTTCAACAGGTTTAGAAATTGTCTTTGTCGTATCAGCAACCGTTGGAGTGGAATCCTTTTGGATACTATCAGGCTTAATTACGGGAGCAGCTTTGGGCTTTTCAACCTTTGGTTGTTCTTCAGGGCTGCCATTGTTAAGACGTAATAGTGCGGGGTTATATTTATATACGCCAAAAGCTGCTGCGGCAAGTATAACCACTGCAATTGCTATTATAACCCAAATGCTGATACCCCGCTTAACTTCGGGTTCATCATCAATATACTCAGGCTGCTCAACAAATGTTGCGGCTGTCGGCGGCGGTGTATAGCTTTGCTGTAAAGGGATGGCCGTAGGCAAAGGCGGCGGCGGTGGTGGCGGGGGCACATAGTTAACATTGTTAATGGTTACCGGGGTAAGGCCAAAAAACAAAGGATCGCTGCCCGGTGCCTGTTCCTGCGGTCTGAAAGCAATTTTGCCTTCCTGCATATAAAACCAACCCAATTGGGCAAAAGGTACTTCATGCAACACCAGTTCCTGCTTAAGGCTGTTAATGTATTTTTCGGTGAAATATTTGGATGATGCCAGGGAGATCTTTTTCTTTTCGGCAATATGACGTGTCAATATCTCATCGTCTTTAGCCTCCTGATCAAAATGCAGCTTATGATCGGGCGGATAAAAAGTTGCCTGTACATCATCATAATAGCCATTTACGCGCAGGCGCGAAAAGCAGCCCAAGCCAGGTACACTTATTTCGGTGTACCGGCCGAGTAGTTCGCTTAAATAATTGGCTATATCCATCCGGTAAAAATACGGTTAATTTTAAAACATCAAACAGGGCTTAAAACGAGTACCCTACCCCGCCAAAGATATTAAATCCGTAGTTAGGGTAGTATAACCAATTTTGATAGGAACTACTCAGGATATTATTAGCCTGCGCAAATACCGAAAACCTGCTGTTTATCCTGTATTCTACACTGCCGCTCAGGTCGCCAAAGCCCTTAATAGGCTGTTTAATCTGGTTGTAAACCGGGCTTCCCGGGGTAGAAGTTGGTGCCAATACCAATAACCTGTCGGTTGTTGAGCCGCGGATAAGCAACGAACCTGTAACAGTCAATTTGCTGTCGATATGTATTGCAGTACCTGCAGTTAATAAAAATTTAGGCAAATTCCATGGCTCACTTTCTTTAGCCATTTGATAGTCTTTTATTTCAACGCGGCCGAAAATGTTAAAATCGTCTGTTGCTTTAAAATCCAGCTCGCCATTAAAGCCGTTTACGCGGGCTTTGCCATCATCATAAATAACAGCGAATTTGTTGCCTTCGGCGTTGAAGTTACTCACCATTAAAGGCATGTTTTTAATGCTGTTGCGGTACACGGAAGCTTTGAAGCTTAAGCCGGGGGCCAGGGTGCCTTTTAAACCGGCACTGATATCCAGCTGATCAACCGAGTTTTTGATGTTGATGTTTTGGCCGATGAAGGGATTGATCATGGCAAAATCGTGCAGTGAAGAGCGGTTTACGTCGCCCTTAGCTTCAACAAAAAGGCGTACATATTTAGGGATTACCTGTACCTCCAATTTAGCGGCTGGGAAAATGTAAAACTTACCAAAATCGCCAAACTCTTTTACGATGTTAACGCCTGCATCTATTTTATAGTTATCGCCCTGAAATTTAATATAAGGGTTGACACGTGCAATGTTATTACCAAGACTGTAAAGGCTGTCTTTCTGGCTGGCCAGATCCAACGATCCGCTTAAGCCTGCATAAAACTGCTTAACCGTTTGATTTAAAAATCCCGATATAACGACATTGTTTTCACGAGCCTGGTAAGCATTGCTAAATGCGTATCCTTTTAACTTTACAGCATAGGTAAAGTCGTTTTCAACGTCTTTGTAATTCTTTGCCAGTTCAACCTCGCCGCTTATGGTATTGAAGTGCTGTTTTGTCGGTACAAAGTTGTTGTCGGGAGCATCCTGGTTGTAACCGTAAAAATAGGTGCCTAAACGATTGTAGTTGATGCGGCCTGAGATATTGTTATCGCCAATGATACTTTTACCAAAAACACCAACGTCATCGCGGCTTTGGGTTTGTTTTTGCAGTGAGCCAGATTGCGACAAATGTTTTATGAAACCGCCAAATTGTAAAGCCTCATCCCGACCGTTGGCAAAATAGCCTTCGCCATAAATGGTTTTCAGGTTGCCAAAACCAACTTTAGCAAAGTTGTTGGTTAAAACAGAATCCTGTTCTGCCGGCCTTTTCATTGGGTCAAGCTGCCTGATCTCGGAGTTTTGCTCCTGGCGTTTATCAAGCGGGGCATAGGTTAAAGGTGCTTTAAAGGGCACTTTATCTTCCAAATCAGGGTTGCGACGGATCTTTACCGCATCGGCCAACACCGGTTTGTAGGCAGTGGTCACTACAATTTCTTCTGATAAGCTACCGCCATTGGCAGCGTTATTGGGATTATTGCCGCCTCCCTTTTTAGTAGTATCCTGCGCTGTTTTTGCAGCAGCATCGCCCAAGCTTTTGCTGTCTGTAGCTTTTTTAGCTATAGGTTTTGGCGCGGCCTTTTTAGGTGCCGGTTTAACGGCAGTTTTTTTTGTCGCAGTTTTTACTGTTGTTTTTTTGGTAGATTTCTTTGTTTGTGCCTGGGCAGGAACAAAGTATAATGCTATTATTAAGGTAAGCAGCGTATATGTGTATCTTGAGTTCATTGCTTGTCTTTTTTTATATTACTCTTTGTTACTGTTTTTAGTTGTATCGGGCTGGGCAGTTTCTTTTGTGCCTGCGGCAGGGGCTTTGGTTTTGCGGCCGCTTAATTTATCCAGCTTTTCTTTAGCAGTAGGTAATATGTCGTCATCGGCTTTGTAGTTATCAATGATACTTTGCAAGGTTGCTTTTGCCTGAAAGGTATCTTTTAAGCCCACATAGGTGTCAGATAACAAAATGTATGTTTTGGCTACCCAGTAATCGTAGTTTGGCATTTCCTTGGCCAGGTCAAAACACATTTTTTGCGCTGTTTTATAACGGCCTTTTTCATACTCAATAAGGGCAAGGTTGTAACGGGCTTCGGCAGCAGCAACGGTTTTAGTGTTGGTTGCAGTATAAGTGAACTGCTTAACAGCAATGGCGGTATCGCCGGTTGCGAGGTAAGCTTTACCTTCGTAAAGACCGGTTTTAAATTTATCTTCCTGCGATGTTTTATCATTGGTTTTAACAAGCTCTGCGTATTTGATAGCATCGTCGGTCATTAACATTTCCGAGTAGCAGTACATCAGGTTGGTGATGGCAAAAGTATAGTCGGCCTTATATTCGGAGTTGGTTTCCAGGCGTTTCAGGAACACTACGGCTTCGTTATATTTCTTTTGCTGCATGTATAATTTAGCCATGCTGATCAATGCTTTTTCGCTGTAGGCGCTGGTCCAGTCATTAAGGATCACATTGTAGTCAACAACGGCTTCGTCTGTGCGGCCTAATGCAGCTAAACCTTGCGCGCGGATAAAGCGTGCCTGTTTTTCGTAGATCTGTTTGCCTGGGAACTTATCGAAATAAGCGTTTACCGCGCTTACAGTACCCTGCCAGTCGCCTTTAAGGTAAAGGTTGTTGGCTGCGGTTATCATTATGCTTTCCTGGTCGGATGTGGTATAGTTACCAATAGGGGTGGTACCAGCATAATTGATGAATGTTTGGGCATCGCCTTTATCGGTATAGATTTTTTCAATCTGTTTTAAAGATTGTTTTGCCTCATCGGTTGATGAGTAATCCTGTACTACTTTTTTAAATGATTCAACAGCAAGGTCATCATTGCCTGCGTTATAATCTATCAAACCAATGGTAACCAGCGCACGCGGTACATAACTGCTGCGCGGATATTTCTGGATCATGGCATTCAGATCGGTTTTAGCTTTATCTCCGTCTGTTTTCAGGAAATAGGTGTAGGCAATTTCAAACGATGCATCATCGGCATAATCTGAGTTAGGGAACTTGTTCAGCACATCATTAAGGGTACTGATCTTAGTATCTAACGAGCCTTGTAACCCCTGGATCATACCACGCTGAAATAAGGCGTAATCTTCGCCCTGGTTGTGCATGGCTATAATGCGGTTGTAGTAGTTCATGGCATTGCCGTAGCTTTTCATTACAAAGTAGCTATCGGCCAGGCGGGTGATGGCATCATTTTGGGTATTAACGTCTTTAACATCACCCTGTAAAAACTTCTCAAAGTAGTTGGCTGCTTTTTTATACTGCTCATCGCCAAAAGCTGCATAAGCTAAAGCATAGTTGGCGTAGTTAGAAACATCAGTTTCCTTAGCTTCAGGCATGCTCAGGAATTTCTCAAAATTCTCTACCGATTCGCCGTATTTACGAACCTCGAACATGGCCTCGGCCATCCAGTAGGTAGTTAAGGCTTCAGTTTTGCTATCAACCGGATCTTTTAATGAACGAAGGAAAATACCTATGGCATTTTCAAAAGCACGCTCATTATAAAACTCCAGGCCGCGGTAGTAAGTAACTTTTTGATAAGCTAAACGTGCACTCTGGCTTTTATTAGGGATGGGCTCCAGGATCTCCACAGCTTCTTTATAGCTGCGTGAGTTTAGTAATTCTTCACCCAATAATACCTTAACCTCGTCAATACGTTTTGAACGTGGGTATGTAGCCAGGTATAACCTTGTGGCACCTAAAGCCTGCAGGTTAAAATCGAGCTCGTATGATAGTTTGGCATACTCATAAAGGGCATCTTCCTGCAATTGCTTATCATAATCAAGCTTGGAGGCGTTGAGGAACGCATTACGTGCGCTCTGTTTGTTGTTCATTTTCAGGAACACATCGCCCAGGGTATAGTTACCGCTTTGACTGTAAACATCGTGTTGTTCAACCAGTTTTTCCAGTTCGTTGGCAGCTTTGGCGTAGTTGCCTACTTTATAATAGGTATAACCCATTTGGTAGCTGTCCTGCGTGTTTTGGGTACGGCCCTGATCCCGGTCTTCAAAACGGCCATAATACTTCACCGCGTTGTCATAATCAGCCTTGGCAAAGTACGATGCGGCGATGATACGCAGCATTTCAGTTTCGTTTTGCTGATGTGTGCTGTTTACAATAGGAACGGCGTAGTTGAGCACATCGTCATAACGCTTATCTAAAAAGTAAACTGCCGAGATATAGTACGGATAGCTGTTTTCGTATTTCTTTGAGTTTTTAAGCTTTTCAAAGTTTACCAGGGCAAGATGATAATCCTTGTTCAGGTAAGCGATGTAGGCAAAATAATAAGTAGCATCTTCGGTAAACTCGGTGCGTTTGTTTTTAACCTCGCCAAAAAGCAATTGGGCATTTTTGTAGTCTTTTAACTCAAAATAGGCATAACCCTTACGGAACTTATACTCGGTATTGTCATGGCCGTTCAGCTCTCCTGCCTCAACCTTGTTAAACCAGCGGATAGCATCTTCATATTTACCTTGTTTAAAATACGATTTACCAATCTGGAAAAAAGCCTGTTTGGTAAGCGGATTTTCAGGGTGTTCTTTTATAAACCGGAGAAACATGCTTTCGGCATCATCATTACCCAGGTTAAGGGCGCAGAATGCTTCATAATACTGGCAGTTTTCTTTAGTGAGCGATAGCTCGGTTTCAAACTGTGGCTGGGTGCTTGTTTTAATTTTGTAAGCCTCAACCAGGCGAAATTGTTCGGCCGCCGAAGCAAACTTTCCTTTGTCCATCAAATCAATAGCCGCATGATAAGTGCGGTAAATTTGAGTGGAAGGATTTTGCTGGGCTCGTGCTGTTGTAACTAAAAATACGGGAATGAGCAGGGTGATGTATCTTGTTTTGATCATAAAGCGCATACTAACGATAGTGCGAAAATAGCTAAACCAAAAAGAGGCTTTTCACATTAGAAATTAACAATTGTGGATAACACTTCTTTTAACGAAGGTAATACTTAAGATAATATCCATGTGGAAAACTTTAAAATTGTTGAGTACTGCCGTGGTACCGGCTATGGATAATCAAAAGTAATAATTACACGTTAAACAGTGCAATTTATTTGTATTTTGAGCATTATAATACCCTGGGGACGGCGTGTCCCATCCATTATTTTTACCAATTATGAATAGCGTTCTTAACAGAGGGGGATTGTGGTTGCCGGTTATTTTGTACATGTTGGTGTTTTGTCCGTTAAATTCAAAAGCACAAAAAACAAATGCCGAAATTGTTTTAACAAACAGGCAGTTAAATGAAAAATCGAACGAATTTTATATCGCAAATGTTACTGATGAACGGCCCGATCGGAGTGCCGTCGCCTGGTTATTATCGGCCACAGGTAATTTGCCTGTAGTAAAACATGAAGTTGATTTACAGGGAGGTACAGCAACAGCTGTTAAACAATTTGCTGATAATGCTATCCCTGTTAATAAGATGTTACGCCCGGTGGTCATCCGCATTAAGAAGTTAAAGCTTACTGAAACGGCAATGGCCGATGGCAGGATAGAAGGCCGGCTGGATATACAATTGTGGTTTGAATTGAAAAAAGCTGAGGACAATGTGCATTTGATTGATTACCCGGCAGCTACAACATACTATCGCGGCGCAGGGCAACAGTACGATACCGGGGCGCTGATAAGCCGGGCCCTTGAAGCCGGCCTGGTGTATTTTAACAGATGGATGAATCGTGAAGCGGGCACTAACATCAAACTGGCTAAGGGAGTAAAATTAATCTTTACCGATTATTCAGAACTGCCGGAAGGCGATACCATCTACTACTCGGCCAGGCGGCCTTTAACCTGGAATGACTTTCAGGATAAAGCCCGGGGCGAAAAGTATGTTGCCGAGGTGCAGCCAAGTTTTGGTTACACAGAACAGGTAGAAGTAGTGAAGTCGATAGTGGTAGTGAAGATAAGTATGCGCGTGTTTTTGCCTAAAAGTGCCGCCTGGGTAAAACCGGAGGGGCGTACAGACTATGCTCTAAATCATGAGCAGCGGCATTTTGATATCGTAGCGGTAATAGCCCGGCATTTCAAGAGGGCCCTTATGACTATGAAACTCCCGGTTGATAACTACGATGGCTATATTAATGTACAATACCTTGACTCGTACCGTGAAATGAACCAGCTACAAGATCAGTATGATAACGAAACCAGTCACGGTACAAACCAATACTACCAACAGGAATGGAATATGAAGATAGATGGATTTTTAAGAGATTAAGACAGGAGACTCAACACGCCCGAGCCCGGGGGATAAATAGCACATATATGAATTTAAATTCGTGGATGTCAGCATAATGTTACATGGCATAACACATCCTTATGCTGTGCAGGACTTATTTTTCTTATGTTTACTCTCCTTTATATAATTGGATTGTTAATTTTAGGATAATAAGCAAGGGGGCGAAATGAATTTTGGCGGAGTTACCATAAAGGATATTGCTAAAGAGTTAGGGATCTCACCGTCAGCGGTTTCCAAGGCGCTTAAAGACAGTCATGAAATTGGCGAAAAAACTAAGGCGCTTGTACTGGAGTGTGCTAAAAGGCTTAACTATCAGCCCAATCTTAACGCCCAAAGCCTTAAACGGGGCAACAGCAAATCTATCGGCATTGTGGTTTCAACTATTGAGAACCAGTTTTTTTCGCAGGTGATCAATGGCATCGAATCAGTAGCACACAGTAAGGGATATAATGTGTTTATTACACAAACCCATGAGTCGTATGAGCTTGAAATGCAAAATGTACGTCACCTGACTTTTCGCTCCATTGATGGTTTGCTGATCTCCCTCTCAACCGAAACCCAAAATATTGATCACCTGAAAAACCTGCATGAAAAAGGTTTGCCTATCGTTTTCTTTGATAGGGTAAGCGATGAAATTGATACGCATAAAGTAGTGGCCGATAATTTTGCCGGGGCATATAAAGCCACAAGACAATTGCTTGAGGCAGGATACCGTAAAATAGCTCATATTACCAGTTCGGTAAACGTGTCCATTACCGCCGAACGCTTGAGGGGATACAGGGATGCACTTGAACAACATGGTATAATACCTGATGAAAAACTGATCAAGTACTGCCCGCATGGTGGTAAAGACCTTGCCGAGATCGAAAACGCGCTAAGTGAATTGTTTTCTGAAAGTAAACCCGATGCCATCTTTACAGCCTCCGACAGGATCACGACTACTACCTTGTCCCTTCTTCATAAATTAGGCTTCCGGATCCCTGCTGATATTGCTTTGCTCGGCTTCACCAATACCCAACTGGCCGAAGTTTTAAACCCACCGCTAAGTGCTGTTTATCAGCCCGGTTTTGAAATGGGAAAAAAGGCAACCGAAATGCTGATCAGCATTATCGAGAGCAAGCGGCCTGTTACAGAGTTTGAAACTACCGTATTGCCTACCCGGGTTTTTATCCGCAGTTCCTCTCAACCGGTAAAAGCTTAATATTAAACACCTGATTGGTAATAAATGTATGCTTAACATTTGTTGTTTTTGTGAAAACTTTTACAGATTTTTAGCGCATTATAAACCACGCTAAAACCTTTCAGCCCTATGAAAAAAATGGTCACTGCCTGTTTGCTGCTGCTTTTATTTTACAGCGCGGCAATTGCACAAAATACCGGCGATAAAACTTTTACCAACCCGTTGTTGCCATCAGGCGCCGATCCCTGGGTGATCTGTAAAGATGGGTTTTACTATTATACCAATTCAACAGGGGGCAATATTGTTATTTGGAAAACAAAAGATATTACCAAGTTGAGTACTGCACCTAAGAAAGCTGTTTGGGCGCCGCCGCCTGGTACAGCTTATTCCAAAGACCTATGGGCGCCCGAACTCCATTTTATAAATGGCAAATGGTATGTATATTTTGCCGCGGATAATGGCGATAACAATAACCATCGCATATATGTACTGGAAAATAGCTCGGCCGATCCAATGGAAGGTACCTGGGAGTTTAAAGGAAAAATATCAGATAGCACCGATAAATGGGCTATTGACGCTTCGGTATTTGAAAATAACGGTGGTTGGTATATGATTTGGTCGGGCTGGGAAGGAGACCATAACGGTCAACAGAATATTTACATCGCTAAAATGAAAGACGCTATAACCATCGGCAGCGAACGCGTGAAAATATCGAGTCCGGCTTATCAATGGGAAACCAATGGCGATCTGCATGATGCCGGTAACCCGGCACATGTAAGCGTAAATGAAGGACCGGAAATTTTGAAACATAAAGATAAGTTATTCCTGATCTATTCGGCCAGTGGCTGCTGGACTGACTTTTATGCATTGGGCATGCTTACCGCTTCTAAAAATAGTGATCTGTTGAACCCTGCCTCATGGATCAAAACAGAGGAGCCGGTATTTAAGCAATCTCCTGAAAGCAGCGTTTACGCCCCCGGTCATAACTCATTCTTTAAATCGCCAGATGGAAGGGAAGACTGGATCCTGTACCATGCCAACTCAAACCCTAACGAAGGCTGCGGTAATAAACGTTCGCCGCGTGCGCAAAAATTTACCTGGAATAAAGATGGTTCGCCAAATTTTGATATGCCAATGAAAGATGGGCAGTCGTTGACTGTGCCGTCTGGAACTAAGTAAAGGGAGACTGCTTTAAGACACAGTTAAAAAAATCGTCATTGCGAGGAACGAAGCAATCCCCGATAGGCGGAGTCGTTCTGTATAGTTCGCGATTGCTTCGTTCCTTATAATGACGTGCCTGTAAGACATTCATAATCAAGCTGCATTTTGGAGAGTAAGACCAAGTTTTTGAGCTTCTTTTTGCAGACGGCTGATCTTTCTTGCCTTTTGTAATTCGATATCCTGCTGAACTTTACTGCTATCGTAAGCCTGTTGTTTGAGTATCATATTATAGAATATCACGGCTATTTTCCTGGCCACTGCTTTAATAGCTTTAGCCTTTCCTTTGGTTGCAGCTAATTTTCGGTATTGCTGTCCTAACGGGCCCTTGCTTTGCCATAGGCAGTTTGCCGCAAGCCTGAAAGCCTGGGTAGCCGGGTTGTGTGTGATCCGTTTTTCATAGCCTACCAGCTTGCCTCCTGTTATTTTAGGACGGGCGACAGGTTTAACCAGCTTGTAAAATGGCCTGCGGTAGGCCATTTGCTCATATCGGGCCCTGTTACTGCCAGTATCGTTAGCAGGCCGATCTCATCCAGGCCTTCCACGGCTGTCAGGTCTACGCCTAATATGGCTATTAGGTAATCTTTTAAGTTGATATGATATTGATTCTTGCGGACCATGCTCTGCTTCTTTGAGCTTTTTATCTCCGGTGCCAATAGTTTAAGCGTTTGTTCGATGTGCTGCTCATAATAAAGCATCTGCTCTTTAAAAAAGTCGTATGCCTTTAGGCTGCCCCTGAGTGTATTGATCCGGCTGTCCGGTAGTCTCCTTCAAGAGAATGGAGCAATTCCTGCTGACTTGCTTTTAGCCGTTTATGATCGATGCTACAAAGCAGTTTTTCGGGATCTGAGGCCCCTGAGCAGATCATCCGCAAAAGCTTCATGCCGCATACACCTTCAATATCGCTGATCAGGTGCTGGAACTTGATATTCATTTTGGTCAGGGTGTTTTGGATACGGTTGAGTGTATCGCTTTTCTGGTCCTGGCAGATCTGCCTTTCATGGATATATTGCCGCAGGTCCTGGTAAAAGGCCGGCGCAATATGTGATTCGCGTAAAAGGCCATGGGTAAGCAGCTTATGCAACCACTGCGCATCATTAATATCCGTTTTTCGTGCCGATACATTCCGATAATGGCTTGGGTTGATCATCACCACCTTTATGCCCCGGGACTCAAGGATACTATGCAGGGGCATCCAATAGTTGGCGGTTGATTCCATCGTTACGATCTCCACCTTTTCCCCTGTAACAAGTCGGCCAGTTTATTAAGACTGGAGGTAAAACTGTCAAACTGTTTCAGGTGGATCTGATCCCTGGAATCAGTGTAAGATACGACCATGAGCATACTCCCTACATCGATCCCGGCTGATCTGGGGTAAAGAATCCCAAATCGTTCCATCTTTTTTGAACCTGCAGGAGTTCCTGCCCCTTCTTCTTTTTGTTTTGTTTAGCTTTGCCCATATTTTTAAAAAACAGGGCAAACTCTGCCGCTTTAAAAAGTCTAAGCTTAAAAGCGCGGTAAACCACCAGTTGGTCAGAACTGGTGGTTCCCTATAATGTTTTTTGCAAAAAGCGACAGTCCCAAACTCGCAAGCGGGCTCTTAAAGGCCCCAAGGGTTATACGGGGTGTGTAGTTTGCCCGATGTTCAAGACAAATATCTTACTTCTCATCGCAATGCATGTCATTTCATTTTTTTTCAGGGCACCCTGATGGGTACTCGCAATGACGTTCTTGTTATAAGCACACAATTTTCTTGACAAATGTCAATTTCCTTCTTATCAAATGTCAATGTACAGGTTATAGTGTCGCGGTAAATTTGTATCAACAAAAGAACGATACAAAATGTCAAAAACAATTTTTATAACCGGAACAAGCACAGGATTTGGTAAATTAACCACTATAACCCTTGCAAATGCAGGCCATACCGTAATAGCAGGTATGCGCGGAATAAATGGCAAAAATGAAACTGTAGCCAAAGAGCTTTCAGCCTTGCCAAATGTTGAAGTAGTTGAGGTAGATATTACTGATGATAATTCAGTTAAAGCTGCTTTTGAATATACATTAACCAAATACGGCCATATTGATGTGTTGGTGAACAATGCCGCAGTTTCAGGCTTTGGCGTACTGGAGGCTTACTCGCTCGATCAGATCAGGCAGATGTTTGAAGTGAATTTTTATGGAACCCTGCGCACCATCTTTGCTGTTTTGCCGGGGATGCGTAAAGCTAAAAATGGCCTTATCATCAACATTACATCGGGTGCAAGTGGTCATACCCTGCCGTTCATGATTCCTTATCTTGCATCAAAATTTGGGGTAGAAAGCATTACCGAAGGTTTAAAGGATGAGCTTGCGCAGTTCAACATCGAGAGCGTTAGTATCCAGCCGGGCGTATATCCAACCGAAATGAATAATGGCAGCAAAACAGGTATCCATGCCGATAAACCGGAAGTTATAGCCGAATACGGCGAGGCCTCAGCACAGCAATTTAACGCTATGGGCACCGCGCTTTTCAGCAAAATGGCCGAGTTTAACATGGACCCGCAAACTATTGCCGATGGTATATTGAGGCTGGTTGAAATGGAAAAGGGTACCCGCCCGCTGCGTTATCCGCTTGATGCGGTAGCGCAGGGTACCGACCAGGAATTTATTGATGCCCGCGCTGCTATCAAAACAAAATGGTTAAGTAAATACACCGCATAACCTAATTATAAAAATATGACCCGAACAAAAGCAAATATCCCCGGATAAAGGAGATATTTGCTTTTATATGTTTGAGCAATTTAAAGAGTACATTGGCCAGAAAGCAACACTCACCGAAGCCGACTATGCTAAAATTGAAGCAGTTTGTATTTTTAAAAAACTCCGTAAAAAGCAGTATTTATTGCAGGAAGGCGATGTTTGGAAGTATAACGCTTTTATAACCAAAGGTTTGGTTCGGTTTTACAGCGTTGATGAAAATGGCCGCGAAAACATAGTAAGCTTTGCCAAAGAAAACTGGTGGACCGGCGACCGTGCCAGCCTGCTTACCGGCGAGCCTTCTAAAAATAATATTGATGCTATTGAGGATACAGAACTGATACTGATTACCAAAGCCAACTTCGACAGGCTTTGCCGTGATATACCGGCTTTTAACGATATGGTTAATGCCATTCTGAACAAAAGTTTCATCACCAGTCAAAACCGCATTCACTCGGCCATTGCCTTTACTGCCGAGCAAAAATATCTTGATTTTGTGCAGAAATATCCCGATCTGTCGCTAAGGGTGCCACAGGCGATGATTGCATCTTACTTAGGCATTACACCCGAAACCTTAAGCCGTGTACGAAAAGAAACTTTAAAGAAACATTAATTCTGAAACTTCATCAGTTCAATGTTTTTCTTTTTCATGGCTTGCAATACCGTTTTACCGTATTCCGTAAAATATTGGTGCCGTTGTAACAGGCTTAAATTAAGAGCATGCCATTCTTTGTCGCTATACTGCCTATCCAAATGTACTTCCCATTCCTGTTTTAAATCATGGGCAAAATCCAGGTAGTTTACAGATGCCAGGTGGTGCATATCGGCATCGCAAATAATTTGCTGGATAAGGTTTTGGGGCGATTGCGGTACTTTGGTGGCTTCAATACAATCCCATACCTGTTGTATAAAATCATTATTATAGTGGTGCTGCATTAAAAAAGTACCGGCAATGATCATGCTGGTGTCTTCATGGCCGTTATAATGATAGAGGTAGCCTGTATCATGAAACCAGGCAGCTATTGTTAAAATAGTTAGTTCCTGCTTTTTTAATTTGCAGTGTGCTGCAATTTCTGTTGCTGCGTTAACAACGCCCAATGTATGTTTAAGGTTATGAAAGTACATGGTTGATGGTAGGTTTTCTTCCATCAGCGACGTGACATAGGCAGCAGCCCTTTTTACTATACTTATTGCAGGCATAAGATAGTTGCGATACTACCCTCACATTCTGTAGGAATTCTGGATAAATATTAACCGGCCAAACTCTCAACAAAAAGATGACACTTTTATCTTATTTGTGTAAACATGGATTTTGCGTTTTTAAGCGGGATTTTAAACCTGTATTTTAGATGCATAAATGTTGATAGATGAAAAATACAGTTCAAATAGCACAACTTTACTTGCGCTTTGCTTTAGCTATTGGTTTTTCGTTGCCGGTGGCAGATCGCTTGGGCTTCATGGGGCCGGCAGGGCAAAATTCCGTAAGCTGGGGTAGTTGGGATAATTTTGTGGTTTATACCAATACATTGATGCCATATTTGAGCCGGTGGATGGCAGGCGTTATGGGTTTTTTAGCAACAGTGGCCGAGGTTTCAATAGCCATCATGTTTATTGTAGGTTTTAAGATTCGTACGGCAGCTTATGCAAGTTTTGCCCTTACGCTTACTTTTGCCCTTTGCATGACCATATTTTCAGGAATCAAGGCTCCTTTTAACTATTCGGTTTGGGCCGATAGCGCAGGTAGTTTATTACTGGCAAGTATGGCCACTTATCGCTGGAGCATTGATTTTATATATGATGAAGCTTAATGCATGTTAAGGCTTTTTAGTATTCAGTTACCTTTGAAGGTATCAAAATAACCGCTTATCAAACCTGGGCTTATTTCATCACTAAGCAGGCCTATATAATTGTCGGGCCGTATTAGCAGGTATAAACCCGATTGTACCCCTAATTTTTGCCAGCTTTCATTAAGGGGTAAATTAACTACTTTGATGTAATTTATTAAGTGAACAGGAATTAGGCTGTCGTACCCAATGCTGCCAATACATAACAGGTGAAATTTGGGTTCCATGAGCAAATGATAGATGCTTTGTAGTTTGCCGTCAATAGCGGTCATAACGTAGGGGCACCTGTCGCCGGCACTAAATTTTAGCTTCTGTTTAATAAACTGCAGGGAAAGCCGGCTTTTTCTGTACGAATACCAAATTTGGGACAAGATCCTGAAAATCCGTTTTGAGATCCATTGGGTTGACAGTACGAGGCGTAAAATATTGGGCATAACGTAGGTGCGTAACTGATATAAGAACCAGTTACAGCTTGTCATGAAAGCAAATATTTTATCGGTAAATTTCATGAGCCATTGGGCAAAAGGGTACCGTTCGTCATGATATGTATTAATAAGTTTATCGTCAGCAACACCTTGCAGCACCAGGGCCAGTTTCCAGGCCAGGTTATGTGCATCCTGCAATCCGGTATTCATGCCCTGTCCACCTGCGGGACTATGAATATGTGCGGCATCGCCCAATAAAAAACATCGGTTTATCCTGAACCTGTTAACACAGCGGTGATGTAGTTTATAAACTGAAAACCAGTTTAATTTTTCTACGTTCAGCGGCAGCTTAATATTGGCCGTGATCACATCTTTAAGATCATCAAAACTAACATTTTCTTTGCCTTCAAAACCTTCGGGCAGGGTACCTAAAATGCGGTAATTACCATTGCCATACATTGGGAAAAAGGCGCAGAAATTAACACGCGACAGTGATGCGATGAGCTTGTTTGCGGGTTGCAGCCAGCTAAGCTTTACATCGGCAACAAAAAATTTATTTTGGTAGGTGCCTCCCTCAAAATTTAATTCCAGTTGCTGCCTTACCAGGCTCGATGAACCGTCGCAAGCCAGCAAGTAGGAGGCTTTAATACTTATTTTGCTGAACGGATCACTTTTATCGTAAAGGCTGGCCACGACGTGATCATCATGCTGTTCAAAACTAACCAAACTGGTTCGCCACAAAACGTCACGGCCTGTAGCTTTCAATTCCTCGTAAAGCAGTTCCTCGTTTTTAAACTGTTCAAATGCCTGCAGGTTGGGGAAATCGGTGAGTCCGTTACCTGCGTTGGTTGTTTCGAGTGTTGCTTTTTCCCGGCCATTCATATAAATGGCGAATTTTCCAATCACCTGTCCCTGTTGCAAAACTGTATCAGCCAAGCCCATTTGCTGATAAATTTCCATGCTGCGGGCTGTAACCAACATAGCCCGCGACTCATGAGTAGGTGCGGGCTTGGTATCGATAATAATAAACTCAACGTTAAAGCGGGCCAGCTGGCAGGCGGCCATTAAACCGGTTGGCCCGGCACCGATAATAATTACTTGTGTATGCACGATGTATTACCGGGCTTAAAAATATGAAATTAATTGGCAAAGCGCAGGCATTATTGCACTATCGCCAGTAATTATTAGCTGCAGCTATGGTGGCAAATTCGATTGCAACTGTTTGTCCTACGGCAATGAGCATCGCTGGGTCTTCGGCATAAACACCTCTTAGCTTACCACGAATTTCGGCGTCGGGCTGGGTTACCTTGATGATGAGCCGGGCCATTTTAATTGCAAGTTCACGGCCTTCCTGTGGTGTTGCTGTAATTAGTGAGTCGCCTGGGATTAGTTGTACTGTTTCTGACATGGTGATAAATTTAATTAGTTATAAAGCTGATTAATAGGTTTTTGATGCGTTGTTAAAAAACAGGCTGTAATACTGTGCCTCTTTTCTTAAAATCCGAAAAGCTGATCCCGGTAGTGTTTTTAAAAAACTTACTGAAATGTGCCAGGTCACAAAAGCCCAGATCGTATGCAATTTTTTTCATGCAGCTATCAGGGTGTATGGCCTGCCGTTTTGCCTCGGCGGCAACCCTTTGCCTGATGTGATGACCGGCCGGCTGGCCTGTTAGCTTTTTGACCACCTCGTTGAGATAATTGGGGGTTACCGCTAACCTGCTGGCATAATCGGCAACCATTTTATTCTCCCTGAAGTTTTTATCAAGCAAGGTCATGAAGTTTTGCAGGATGGCAGTATTTCGCGATTGCTTTGGCGCTTGCTCCGAGTCCAGCTGGCGTGAAAGATAAATTAGGAAAATCTTGAAATAACGCTTCAATATCTCAGATCGGTAAAGGTTATGCCTACTGCATTCTTTAAGCATTATTTCGCTGATATCAATCATGTCTTTGGCCAGTTCACTGCTTATGGTGATGATCTGCGTTTGGTTAAACACTTGATAAATGGGGCTGTATACAGGCTCTCTGCCGTAATCTTCTATATCTAAAAACGAATCGGTGAACGAGATGACATACCCTTGCAAGCTGCTGCTAAATTTAAGATTATGCAGCCGGCCGGGTTTGATCAATAGTAATTGATTGGGGGTAACAGCCTCTTTTTGCAAATTGAGCCTGTAGTAACCGTTACCGGCTGTTATCCAAATCAGCATAAAATAATCGTTAGGAAGGTCAATGCCGTTTTCTTTGATCCACTCAATGGCATGGATCTTAAAAGGAAAGCAGCAGGATGCTTTGTCAAAGTGTAGCGGAGCAAAATTGTTAGCTTGTTTCATGGGTACTTAGTTTAAAGCTTGTAATACATGTACCGCAACTCTAATTTCGTGCCGTTGTGTTTATTTTATTGATATTCAGTTATTTGTTGTTTTTCTGAGCGTCGCTTCTTAACGAAATATCATTATATTACTGATGGGAAAGCGAAATATCGTCCTTATATATACTTAACCGCCTAAGCCGTGTACTGTCACCGGCAAAAGGGGGCGCGCCGATATGCTCAAGCTAAATAACAGCTATTGAAAAAACATTTATTATTCGGGAGAAGGGATGCCGATATTTTGGTTCTGCTTCAGTCATCCTACATTCACGAATAAAAGAGCTCGAAACTGGTAAGTCTGATGCTTAGTATTTGATTATTAATCATATAGATTAATATTTGCTTTTATTGCAAGGTGGTAATACAATACATAATTTATACATCAAAATCCATATTTAATACATTGATAAGGTTTGGGCAGCATATTATTTTTATAAGTTGAATTTGAGGACATGCCTATTTATGTATAGGCATGCATTGTGAACAGGATTTTTGGTTTAGGCCGGTAATAAAAATAATACCAAGTGAATATCAATATAAGCTTATCCCGGTTTTATTGCAAGCTGACGTTAACAGGCTTTTTGCTTTTGATATCCACAAACTCGCCGGCGCAGCGTTACGATCATATCTCCCAGGGTGTTTTATGGGCAAAAAGTAATTCGTTTTTTATGAGATGGGACCTTATAATTGTCGGCATTGTTGCGTTGCTTTTCGTTTTGGGGGTGCTTGTGTTGGTTATTGGCAAAAGCAAATAAACGGTAAACGGTTGCAGCTAAAGGAGAAGGAAATCAGCGAGCAAAATCAAATGCTGCAGCATTTAACCGCGGATAAAATCGTCTGCTTGATGAAAAGGACTGGTTACTGAAAGAGGTGCATCACCGGGTAAAAAATAACCTGCAAATAGTGATGAGCCTGCTTAATACCCAATCGGCATTTTTAAAAAATAACGCAGCGCTTGCCGCCATCCGTGAAAGCCAGAACCGCGTACAGGCTATAGCGCTCATCCATCAAAAATTATATAGCAGTTCAAACGTAGCCTTTATTGATATTGCTGTTTACATCAGCGAACTGGTTAATTATCTTGCCGATTGTTACGACGCTCATGAACGGGGAATCAGGTTTGAACAGCAAATTGAACGTGTTAAAATAGATGTTGCCCAGGCCGTACCTGTTGGCCTTATGCTCAATGAAGCTATTACCAACGCTATTAAGTATGCTTTTCCACACAAGCGTGGTTATATAAACATCTCGCTTGGTACACTTGATGATAATAATATCATGTTGAGCATTGCCGATAATGGTATTGGCCTGCCACAGGGTTTTGATATTAAAGAAGCGTCGTCATTGGGTATGGAAATGATGAAGGCCCTGAGCAAGCAGCTTGGCGGGAATTTTAAAATGGAAAATAGCGAAGGCGTGGCAATAACCCTGGTTTTCCGTGCCGAAAAGAATTTCGGGAATATCGAAAATTAATACTATCCTATATAGTATTAACGTCCCATTTGTATTGGGCCATATGTAATTTGTACTACTGAAACCATAATTAGTACATTGATTTCGGGTATCTCCGGCCCGAACTTTACATTGTTAAATAACAGTTAATAATTAAGCATTAATTAATTGTGCGATAAACGTGTAAAGCCCTCATGCTATGAAAAAGTTTGTTTGTTTGGCAGTTGCCTTCTTTACAAGTGTGTTGATGTTTATAGCAGCAGGCTTATTTATTAAGCTTAGCACAAGTTTGATGGAACCCCTGGTGCCTGCCAGGTTTTTCATAATCGTGCTTTATAGTATATGTTCATTAAAATTTGCTTTGCTGGTTATTATGCTTATGCCAGACAAACCTGTGCTTAAGCAAATAAGCATCGGTTTTATATCGGCCGATATGTTTTTAGTGCTGCCGGGCAGCGTCAACGGGCTGGCAATAAGCGTGCCTTTGCCGCTTATTGCAATACAGGCATTAATCCTGCTTTTTTACATGGCTTTGCAAGGTCGTTTGTGGCTTTATAAGGTCAATGCAAATACTATTGAAAATGAATTGATGGCATCACCTATTTAATGAATGACAATATGCATCACTATGATGAACAATTGATTAATCTCATTATTGATCTGCAGGATCGGGGCTTTAATCACGATTTTGTAATTGAGAAAGAATATATCAGGTGCTTACAATACAACGAGCTGATTTCGCCCGATGATTTTGATATCCTGGAAACCTATCACTGCAAATCATCGGGAAAGAATAATGATTGCAGTTTGGTGTATGCCATTCGGTTAATTAACCATGACATGAAGGGCATATTAATGAGCGATTACGGGGTGTACATTAAAGGGATGTCATTAAGCTTATGGTCAAAATTTAATAATGTAATCAGGTTAAATCTATCAGTAATAAAATAAAATTTAAGAAAAACATATCCAAATGAACAGGGAAATCAGAAATATGGAAAGCCGGACGGGGCTAATGCCTGAACACCCCATAGGAGCAGCATACATAGGCAATTGGAAAATTCAGCTCCGGTCAAATAAGGTATCCTTTTGCCCGCGGATGCGCAAAATGCTTGAGCTATCAAAGGGATATGATGAAAATATCGAAGAACTTTTTGGGCTTGTTAAACCCGGGCAGTTGAGCGGACTTATCCATGAGTTTAAGGTTGCCTCCTTTAATGGAACCAAATTTGAAAAGCAGGTGCAAATTGTAACCCCATCCGGTACCGAAAAATGGATCCGGCTTACAGGTGTTTTATACTCACGCCGGTGGGGTACTGCCGAGCAAATGATTGGTACCATTGAAGATGTTACCCAGAAAGTTAACGAGGACTGCCTGAGCATGGCTATTGTAAATCATGAACTGCGTGCGCCGTTAACTATTATAAAGCTCAATACCCAGTTTTTAATTAACCATCTTGCACTCAGCATCAATAAACAACCAGTGAGGTTGCTGAACATGGTTGATCAGCATATTAACGGGATGACCAAACTGATTGATGAATATTTATCACCATCAACCGGCGAGGACAGATCAGCACAGCTCAATTATAGCCTGTTTGATATTAACGACCTGGTTGATACTGTACTTGGTGAAATGAGGATCCTTTATCCCGCCCACCGCTTTTGTAAATATCCCACTGCCGATAGCATTTTGGTTAGGGGAGATAAATACAAGATTATCCAGGTGCTGATCAATTATTTAACTAACGCCGCCAAATTTTCGCCGCCATGCTCACACATTAACATTAATATAGACTGTACCGAAAATGATGTTGAAGTATCGGTGCATGATGAGGGGGTAGGGATTAATGAGGAAAGCAGCCAGGCGCTGTTCCAGAAGTTTTACCAGTGCAATCAAAAATCGATAAGGCAAAAAAACAGCAAAGGCCTGGGTTTGTATATTGTGAAAAGCATTATCCAAAAACATGGCGGTACAGTGAAGGCCGAAAACGGAAAGGATGGAGGTGCTGTATTTTCTTTTAGCTTGCCGCTTAACCAGCAAAATAAATTTAACAGCACCAGCCAGGAAGCAATAAAACTAATGGCATAAACTGTCAGATTTAAGTAAACGAAACAATAAAAGATATTTATATCTTTTATTGTTGATTTAAATAATTACTTTTGCTTTATAAAGCAATGGGAATATTTTCAAAAACATGTGAGTATGCGGTAAGGGCGGTATTTTTTATAGCCCAGCGCACCGCCGACGGCAGTAGGGTTGGCATAAAGGAAATAGCCGTAAACATTGATTCGCCCGAGCATTTCCTGGCTAAAATACTTCAGGATTTAAGTAGAAGAGGTATTATTCAATCGGTAAAAGGGCCCAACGGCGGTTTTTATCTTGATGCACAAAGCCTGGCCCGCCCGCTATCAGATGTAATAGAAGCAGTTGACGGCGGAGGCATATTCAGGGATTGTGGTTTAGGATTGAAAGAGTGTTCATCAAAAAATCCATGCCCCTTACACCATGATTTTTTAGATGTAAGGAACCGTTTACAAAACATGCTTGAATCTATCACCATAAGCCAGTTCAACGAAGACCTGAACCTGGGAATTGTAGTACTGAAAAAATAAACCGGCCCGCCAAAAAGGTTACAGGCGGAGGCAAAATCAATCAAGTTTTTAACGAATAAAATTATAGGCGTATCTAAATAAATAATTAAAATATAAAAAGGTATTAATATATTTTATATGAAATTCAAAATCTACTTAACCCTCAGCCTTATCGGCATGCTGTCGATCCCCGGCACAGCTACCTATGCAGCCGATGTATTGAAGCCCGATCCAGCTTTTAATACCGGTGCCTGCATCATGATTGCAGTTACCATTTTCTTTTTGTTGTTACTGTTGCTTTGGCTTATCCGTTTGGCCCGTAGCCTCAAATATGATGAAGCCGCACAAGAAAAACACGGCGATAAATGGATTTTCAGGCAAATAAACAGCCTGGATGCTCGCCAGCTTGATCTGTTAATAAGCCGCAGAAACCATCGTAAAAAAGCTATTAACAAAGCAAAGGGGGATAATAATGGCTTTACAGCTGTTATGGCATTATTGCTTGTACTTTCAGCATTATCCACCCAGGCACAAACACCGGCCGAAAGCAAAAATGTATTAACCAGTCCCGGTATGATCATTATGCTTACGTTGATCTTTATTCCGCTGGTGGTGACAGTTTTTTTAGTGGCTTTAAAGATCCGCAACCTGGCTGCCAAAACCCGCTACAGCCGTGTAAAAAAGGAAACCAGTGAATTGGCTGATGTTGTTGATAATGACGATACTGTATATGAAGAACTTATTAAACGCAAGCACGCGCTTAACTATCGTTTAACCAACAATGAACTTGCCGGTACAATTGGGCCGGAAGACTCTAAAGGTATCCTGCTGAATGTTGATGAAGTTCATGGCCCGCGTTTTTTTGCATCCAAGCGCAAAGCAGCACCCAAGCACCAAACCGATCCTAAACTGGTAAAGTTGATTATGTGGTACCTTGGAACCGCTACGTTGTGGTTGGTGCTGGGTACTTCCGTAGGTGAGTATATCGGTATCAAATTTGTATCGCCCGATGCAGATCATATCAGCTGGTTAAGTTTTGGCCGGTTAAGGCCTGTACATACCAATATGGTTTTCTGGGGCTGGTCGTCAATGGCCATGCTGGGCCTTGGATATTACGTGGTTAGCACGGTTAGTAATACGGTAGTTTATAGCATCAAACGAGGATATTATTCGCTCATACTCATGAATGCTGCTATTATCATAGGCAGCGGTATGCTCATGGCCGGTATTAACAACGGCGGTGGCGAATACCGCGAATATATATGGCCGGTTATGGCGCTTTTTGCCGGTGGTATTGTAGTAAGCCTCGCTAATTACATCCAAACTATAGCACAGCGCAAAACTAAAGAGATCTATATCTCCAACTGGTATATCGTTTCGGCTATGATGTTTTTAACGGTGATTGTAACGGTAGGCTATCTGCCCTTTTACCAGGACGGCCTCGGCGAAACCATTGTGCAGGGGTATTATATGCACCAGGCCGTAGGCATGTGGTTTATGTTTTTTAACCTCGGATTGGTTTACTACTTTTTACCACAGCAGTTAAATACGCCTATTTACTCTTACAGTTTAGGAATATTGGCCTTTTGGTCGCAGATTTTATTTTATACGCTGATAGGTACACATCACTTTATTTTTAGCTCAATACCATGGTGGCTGCAAACCGTAGCTATTGTAGGCAGTATGGGGATGTTGATCCCGGTATTTTCTGGTACCACCAATTTTATCATGACCTTCAGGGGCAATTTTAACAAGATTGGCAGGAGTTACACACTGCCATTTTATATCGTTGGGATCCTGTTTTACTTCACCGGTTCCACACAGGGGACAGCAGAAGCATTCAGGGAAACCAACCTTATCTGGCACTTTACCGATTTTACCACAGCACACTCGCACCTTACCATGTACGGTATTATTGCCTTTATGCTTTGGGCCTGTATTTATACGATAGTACCAAGACTTACAGGTAACGAGCCTAAACAGGGCTTAGTTGGTGCACATTTCTGGCTGGCTTTGATTGGTTTATTGTTTTACACCATTCCGCTCATGATAGGCGGCACACTGAAAGGTATAGCCTGGCGCGATGGGAAACCATTTATTGATAGTGTAGTGCTTATGGCACCTTACTGGCTATGGCGTGCCATTGGTGGTTCACTGATGTGGGCATCGCACCTGGTTTTTGCCTGGAACATTTATGTGATGTTTTCGGGGGATAAAAGCGATCCCGATATCAGGAAGGAAGTTTTTGAGAAGCTAAATACTATACCCGCTAACGCTGAAATCTGATAGCCATGGAAATCTATAACAATCATAAAAAGCTTTTTACTGCCGCGTTATGCTTCTTTGTGTTGCTTACATTTTTTGTAGCGATAGGGCCGGCATTCACCAGTCAAAATAATAATGCGCCATTACCTGGCAGTAAGCCGCTAAACCGGCTTGAAACGGAGGGTAAGGCAGTATTTATTGCTGAGGGATGCGTGGCCTGTCATACCCAGCAGGTACGTAATGTGGATATGGACAAAGTGTGGGGTGCACGCCCCAACATTGCTGCCGATTACGCCAACATTACCCGTACTGATGTTTGGCGCAATACGGCAACCCTCATGGGCTCCGAACGTACCGGCCCCGATTTAACCAACGTAGGCACCCGCCAGCCAAGTAACGATTGGCATTACCTGCATTTGTTTAACCCGAGGTCGGTAGTGGCAGAGTCAGTTATGCCATCATATGAGTGGCTGTTTGATATAAAGGATTACGCATGGCCAAATGATGTAATTGTTAACGTGCCCGATGATTTTAAAAAGGGTATAACCGGCAAAATTGTGGCCACTCATAAAGCTGTGGCACTTGTGGCCTACCTGCGATCGTTAAAAGAAATTACCCTGCCCGATGGTAAACCTGTACCGATATTCCTGTATGGAAAAAGTGATGCTGAAAAAGCTGCCGCTACAACTCCCGGCAAAGGTGTAACCGCCAAACCCGAGTTTGATGGTGCTGCTCTTTACGCTACCAATTGCCAGTCGTGCCACCAGGGAAATGGCGAAGGGCTGGTCGGTGCTTTTCCGGCGCTTAAAGGCAGCAAGGTAGTGCTTGATGATAACCCAGAGGTGCAGGTAACCATTATCATGAAAGGCTATAACGGTCGTGTAAGCGAGGGCTACGGAATAATGCCTGCCGTGGGTACCAATAACAACCTTAAGCCCGAGGAAGTGGCGGCCATTGTAAATCATGAACGCAGCAACTGGGGCAATAACTCCAAAAAAGTAACGGTTGATGACGTGAAAAAGATCATAGCCACATTTGGCAAACCCGAAACCGTAATTGCTAAAAAGTAAAAACAGACTCACACAAAATGAAAAAGTATATCATACTCATACTCATGCTCATGCTCATCCTTAAGCTGGATGCCATAGCCTGCGAAGCCTGTAAAAAGCAACAGCCCGGCGGTTTCGGCGGTACAACCCATGGTGCAGGCCCAGATAGTAATTGGGACTATGTTATAGTTTTTGTAATGGTAGTAATTACGCTGTACGTGCTGGTAGCGACCATCAAATGCTTTATAAAGCCCGGCGAAAAGAACGAAGAACACATTAAACGGATGATTTTAAACGACCTTAAACCATGAGAGAGCAAAGTTTAGTAACCCTGTTTATTGATGAGGACCCGAAGCCGATAGGAGAATTTCCTGCGCCTGTAACCTTTGACCTTGATACCCGAAAATTAACCGATGGTAATCATGTGTTAAAAGTAGTAAGCAAAGATCACCAGGGTAAGGAAGGGATAAAGCTGATTCCCTTTGTGGTGCGTAACGGCCCGGCGATAGCCATTGAAGGTTTAAAGAAAGATGAAATTGTAGAAGGCGTATTGCCGCTGATGATCAACGCTTATGGCAAAGGCGATCAGAAAACCTTTATGCTGCAGGGCAGCGAAACCCCGCAAAGCATCCCATGGTGGCTCGTAGTAGGAATTATTCTGTTTGTGGCCTGGACGGGGTATTTTATTATCACATCGCTGGCGGTGAAGCTGTAGTGGAGGGATTAGTGGTTGGTGATTAGAGGTTGGGTGAGTTGAATAAATCTTAAAGTGAACTAATCTCTGATCTCAAATCTCTATACCCGGCGTTAGGGATAGTAGCGGATACCGGCCTGTGAATAAGGCCTGTGCAGTATGAGCGGATAGCCCGGGCCGCAGGTAACGCCCCGTGATTTTGGATATTAGATTTTGGATTTTTTGATTTATTGTATTGTAAATCAGTAGTATTTGAAATAGGAATAATAAACGCGACGTCATCCCGAACTTGTTTCGGGATTCCATAACGCAGGTGACATATAGCAGGTGAGGTGCCGAAACAAGTTCGGCACGACGGAGGTAGAAATAAAACAGATAAATACACACTAATGAACGATATACAAGACATAACATCAATCAAGCAACTGGTTGATGAATTTTATACCAGGGTGCGGCTTGACGGATTATTGGGGCCCATTTTTGCCGAAGTTATAAAAGACGACTGGCAGCCGCACCTTGATAAAATGTACGCCTTCTGGAATGCCGCTTTGTTTGGTGTTCCGGGGTTTAAAGGTAATCCTTTTGCCAGGCATGCGCCGCTACCTATCGGTAATGCTCATTTTGATCGCTGGCTGGATCTGTTTAAAGAAACTGTTGACGCGCACTTTGCCGGTCCTATGGCCAATGATGCCAAGAACAGGGCGGGCTTAATGGCGGTAATGTTCATGAGTAAGCTGGCCAATATGAAGGGTGGATCAGGAAGGGTTATTATGTAGCCGATATTTCCAGATATAAAAATCAAATGTTATGAAACAACTTGAAGTAAACGAACACTTCCAGGTGGTTAAGGTTGAGCTTACCGCAGGTGCAAATATGAAAAGGCACATAGCTACTTCAGATGCCTGCCTGATTGTAGAGGAGGGGAACGCCCTGCTCATCTACGCTGGCGAAACCTATGAACTTGGCAAAGGCGAAACTTTTCTGATCCCTGCCAATGAGCAGCATATGCTTAAAATAATCAATGATTTTAAGGCCTGGATTGTACTGGCTAATGGCGCGCAGATCAAATACCTGGAAGCTGATAACATTCACATTAATTAATATGATCATAGAACAAGTGCGGGAGCAAATTCCATCGGCAACAGGGCCGGTAGTAAAAATACTAAAACAGGGCAATGGCTATAAAGTAATAGTAATCGGCCTTAAAAAAGGAACGGTTTTAAAGGAGCACAAAACCGTGATACCCGCCACGCTGATAGTAACCGAAGGAAGCGTGTTGTATAAAGAACATAAGCGCTCGGTTGATTTGATGCGCGATACTGATTTCGAAATACCAATAAATTGCTGCACAGTCTGCTGGCCCTTGAGGATAGTATTTGCCTTTTGATACAGGGTTAAGCAGGCACAGCAATTAATTATAAATATATACTGTTAAAATGATGATTACTAAAGAACAAAAAGAGCTGGTTAAAGCCACAGTGCCTGTATTGAAAGAGCATGGAGTATTATTAACAACTCATTTTTACAACCGGATGTTTACTCATAACCCCGAACTTAAAAATGTGTTTAACATGGGCAATCAGCAAAACAGCAAACAACAAACCGCTCTTGCCATGGCTGTACTGGCTTATGCCGAGCATATAGAAAATCCGGGCGTGTTAATGCCCGTACTTGATGGCATTGGTCAAAAACATACAAGTCTTGATATTAGGCCCGAGCATTATGCTATTGTTGGCGGTCACCTGATTGCCTCAATCAGCGAAGTATTGGGCGATGCCGCTACACCCGAGCTGCTCGAAGCATGGACTGTTGCTTACAATCAGCTGGCGGCTATTATGACTGGCCATGAACAAAACCTTTACAGTAAACAAGTGGCTAAAAAAGGTGGCTGGACAGGCTGGAGACCATTTGTGGTAAAACAGAAAGTAAAAGAATCGGCAGAGATCACTTCCTTTTACCTTTATCCTACGCACGGTGGAGCGGTACCGGATTTTACGCCCGGTCAGTTTTTAAGCGTGCGTTTGTTTTTGCCCGAGCTTAACCTGTTACAACCCCGTCAGTACAGTATTTCAAGTGCGCCTAATGGTGAGTATTACCGGATTTCGGTTAAACGCGAAGCTGGAACTGAATTGCTTGCCGATGGCATGATCAGCAACCGCCTGCATAATTTTGTTAATGAAGGTGATATCATCGAGGTATCTGCGCCGGCAGGTGGTTTTGTATTAAATGGCGATGGTGACCACCCGATAGTTTTCATAAGTGGCGGCGTTGGCCAAACCCCGTTAATGAGCATGATGGAAAGTCTGATAAAAAGCGGCAGTAAACGACCTAAAACCTGGGTTCACGGTTGCCGTGATAAAAATGTACATGCCTTTAAAGAAGTTATTGAACATTGGGAAGGTAAAAACGAAGAGGTTAAAAAGCACATTTTCTATAACGATATTGAGGAAGCAACACCTGATAATTTTTATGAAGGCTGGGTTGACCTTAACCAACTGGGCGACGAGATCTTTGAGCCAAACACCGAATACTACATTTGCGGCCCCGCAGGTTTTATCGAACTGCATTACCGCGAACTGGTTAAAAAAGGAATCGATAAACAGCTGATCCATTTTGAAGAGTTTGGCCCTCAAACTTTGCAGCTGAATTAAAACACTATTTAAAAATGAAAGGAAATATTTTTGTAGAGACGCATAATTGCGTCTCCCGGAGGACATGCCAATTTCAAAAGCTTATCAGGTATCGTAAATTGCAAGCGGGAGACGCAATTATGCGTCTCTACATTCAAAAACTATTGTTTTTTTAACAGCCTCTAAATGTTGTGGTTATTCGTGCTGAAATAAAATGTCTTGTACATTGGCTATTTCAGCACGAAATAACTAGCTAAATTAATTATCCTTTCTTTAGCGTCACTACCGCCTCATTTGGTTGTGCCTGATACAGTACATAAGTGCCTTGCCGATCTTTAGCTGTATTAATCTTTTTGCTTTTTGAACCCTGTGTCACTGTCGCGTTTGTCCAGCCTGGTGGTACGTAGGTTTTGAGCGTTAATGGCAGATAATACATTTTGCCGTCAAGGTTATGGCTTACTTTTACCTGTATTATGCTTCCTTCCGTTGAAGCATTAGTCTTGCCGTGCTCACGTTCGCGCATGTAGCGGGTTACATCGCCAAAGGTGGCTACCCAAAGTTTATCGTTCTTGCTTTTGATGTACTGGAAATATTCATCAAGCAGGGTGCTCGGCAAGGCTTCGTAACCCATACCGTCAATACCATGGAAAACCAGTACCAGCCAGGTATTGGTGTGATTAAGCGTAGTATCAACCCAAAGTTTCATCATAGGTAGCGGTGTTTTGGTAGTTGCCCCGCGCTGCCATTGAATATAATCTTTATCCGTTGAGCCGGGTGTTTGTTTGCTGGCGCGGTCAATTTCCTTTAGCCATGGCTCGGGCATGCGGTTACGCAATGCCGGATATATTTTAAGGGCATAGCTCATTACGCGGTCGTTTTCAAAGCCGTAAGGGCACTCTGCCGAGAATGTATGTTTAGGGCCAAGCTGGGCCAGAATATCTGCCTTGCTTTTTTCCAGTTCCCAAAGCAGGTTCTGCTCATCAAGCCCGGGCATGCTGGGGTGGGTAATGGAATGACTGGCAAACTCATATCCTTTGGCTGCATCTTTTCTGAAATCATCCCAGGTTGAACCTACGGATTGTTTAAACTCATCGTTGGGTTCATAGCCGGGTTTTAATTCGCCATTGCAGGCTTTGGCATAAATATCATCAAGTACTTTAAACGCTTTTTCTTTTTTACCGCTATCGTACAAACTTCCGGCCTGCGTATGTGAAGCGATGGTACCCTTGTAACCTAAATACCCTGTGGCAGAGCACCGCTCAAAAAAGTTCTGATCGTTGGTTGGTACGGTTGCCGATTCTTTGATGATCTCTTTTACCGGGCGACCAATAAATCTCCCATGGTATTTGGATCCGGGAATGGAACCCGTAATGATGAAAAATGTGGCCGGCATTTTAAGTCGTTCCATTACAGGAAGGGCTTTCCTGAACTGGTTCATGGAGCCGTCATCATAAGTAAGGGAAACAGCACCGGTTTTGCCGTATTGCCATTTAGTTATTTCGGTTGTGCCCGGTTTGGTTTGGGCGTTGCTTTGCAAGGCAACAAGCGCTGTGAGCAGCAGGGTTTTAATTGGTTTATGATTGATGGTAAGCATTAATTAAAATTAACTTTTTAAATTAATTTACAAAGTAATATTGCTGTTTCAATTGGCTGGATAGGAAGGTCTGAAAACTATTTATGGAAAAAGGTTTGTCATTGCATCTTAAGGGTAGAGTGATTGATCAACAGTTAAAAAATGCTAAATTTTACCTTATGGATATTTTATATCTTGTTTCGCCGTTTAAACATCAACCCAAACCACTATCCAGCATGTTACCAAAACTTGCCAAAACCTTAGCCTGCCTGCTTGTCTTAAGCTTAAGTATTTTCGTTAACCCGGTATCGGCACAAACTAAATATGACATGCTCAATTTTCGGATCGATTCGTTGGCTGCAGTAGGCTTGCCTAAATCAGCATTGAAGGAGGTTGATAAACTCGACAAGCTGGCCCACGATGAAAGTAATGCGCCGCAGCAGGTACACGCAGTAATTTACCGGATGACTTTTCAATCATACATTGAGGAAGACGCATTGGTGTCTATTATTGCCCGATTAAAAGCTGATATTGATAAGACGAAATTCCCCGTAAAACCGGTACTGCAATCAATGCTGGCCGAAATGTATTGGAATTATTACAAGGACAATCGTTACAATTACAGCCAGCGAAGTCGCCTCGAAACACCCGGCGCTGATTACACTAAGTGGGACCTGCAAACCATCATTTCAGAAACAGCAAAACAATACCGGCTCTCGCTTGCAGATACAAAACAGTTACAGGCCACGCCAATCGGCACTCTTGATGGTGTCTTAAAGGGCGATAAAAGCATCCGCTATTTACGGCCCACACTTTATGACCTGTTGGTACAGCGGGCTTTTGAATTCTTTTTGGCTGACGAACCGGAAATCATCAAACCTAAAATGGCCTTCTCGGTGAACGATCCTGCCTTTTTTGGAGATGCCCGTTCATTTGTTAAGTTGAACATCAATAGTGTCGACACCGCTTCATCCTGGTATCAGGGAATTAAGTTGTTGCAGCAGGTTACAGCATTTCATCTGCACGAAAACAATACAGAAGCCCTCGCTGATCTGGAACTGCAACGTCTTAAATTTCTGCATAAAAAATCTACTTTAAGCATTGCCGACTCGTTGTATCTGGCGAGCTTAAAACGTACAACAGCCAATTATGCTGCTAAACCGATAAGTGCCGAGGCTTTGGTACAAATGGGGCTTTACTATAAAAATATTGATAGCCTGGTTACAGCGCATAGTTATTATGAAAAAGCTAAAGAGTTATTTCCGAACAGTATAAGCGGAAAAAATGCGGCCGCCTATATTCGTGAGTTGGAAAAACAAGCCCTATCAGCCCAAGTTGAAGAGGTATATGCTCCCGGCAAACCACTATTAGCAAGCTTGCAGTATGCTAATATTAAACAGGCAAAGTTTGCCATTTATAGTGTTACCGATGCGCAGATAAATCAGCTGAAAAAAGGCAATAACCAGGATGAAGAATGGGAGTTAAACATCAGCAAAAAGGTGTATGATTTTGTAACCAAATTAAAGCCCGCGGAAACCGGCGAACTTTTGCTGCCTGATATGCACGACTATAAAAACCACCATGCCGAATTTAAAATAGCACCGTTGCAGCCAGGCAATTATTTTATTGTAGTTGATGATGCTTTGCAAAATAAGCCTGAATTAACCGGTTTGGCGCGTTTTAGGGTAAGTGGTTTAGCCTACGTTACACGGCAACGGCCCAACGGAGTAAAAGAGATCAGGGTACTTGATCGTGATAGCGGAAATCCGCTTAAGGGTGTAAAGGTTGATGTATACAATACCTATAACGGTAAAGACAAAATGTTAAGGAACCCTATCAGTAAAGGCAACTCCGATGCTGACGGGGTATTCACTTTTACATGTAGAGGCAATTACTATAATGCGGATCTTTCAACTGACAATGATCGACTAACCGGCAGTCAAAACTATGTTTATGGTGTCATAGAGACATCGCAACCTTCTGCCACGACCATTGAACAAACAATTTTATTTACCGACAGGCAAATCTATCGCCCAGGCCAAACGGTTTATTTTAAAGGTTTGCAAATAAGTACCTTGAACAATAAAAGTAGTATTGTACCCAATGAGCAGGTTATTGTTAGTTTATTTGATGCCAACAGGCAAAAGCAAGGTATCCTGAACCTCAAAACCAATGAGCACGGTACGGTAACAGGCTCATTTATTATACCTCAGCAAACGCTGGGTGGTATGATGTCTGTAACTACCGATCATGGTTCGGCTTTGATCAGGGTTGAGGAATACAAGCGGCCAACCTTCCAGGTAACATTTTCGCCGGTTAAGGAAACTTATAAGTTCAATGACTCTGTACGTATAAAAGGTAAAGTTACCGCATTTTCTGGTTACGGTCTTTCAGGGGCTAAGGTAGCTTATCATGTTAAACGTATTGCTGCGTATCGACCTTATTATTTAAAGATGATGGGGGATAGTTTTGAGGATGCCAATAATGTTGAAATAGCATCAGACACCATCAAAGCAAATGATAATGGCGAATTTAACTTTGCTTTTAGAGCTTCGGCAAGCGATGGGAAACTTCCGGATATGTATAATTACAATATCACCGCCGATGTAACTGACGGAAGCGGTGAAACGCAATCGGCAAGTACTGGAGTTAAAGTAAGCAATAACGTACTTGACCTGGACATATCGGTACCCGAACAATTATCGGCGAAAGATAAAACTACCATACCTGTAAAGCTTAACAACATAAATGGCCAACCCCAAAACGGTATGCTGAATGTGAAGGTGTATTCGTTAAGACAACCAGAAAGCGTGTTCAAAAAACGGTTATGGGAAGCGCCTGATCAACACCTGATGGATGCCGGTGAGTTTAAAAAGTTGTTTCCGGGCTATGCCTATAAAAAGGAGGACAAGCAGGAAACCTGGCAAACAGATAAAACTATTATCGACGATCGCATAACTGTTGCAGACAGTACCTATAGCCAACTTGATCTGGCGGCAATGAAACAACAGCCAACCGGCGTTTATAAATTGGTTATAAATGCCAGGAGCAGTAAGGGCGATACTACATCGCAAACATATTTTTTCAAAGTTCATGCTGAGGCTGGTAAGGCACCAGATATGGATAGCTGGGCAACTGTCATTAATGATAAAATAGATAAGGCCGGGCAAACTGCCGAATTTTGGTTGGGTACAAGCAGGGAAACCCATATCCTGGTTGAAAAATATGAGGGGCCTAAAATGCTGTCGTCAGAGTGGCTTACCGTTGGAGGCGATCATCAACAGAGTTTAAAAATCCCTGTGCCGGCAACCGCCAAAAATAATTTTGCGGTTCAGTTTTTAATGCTGAACGATAACCGCTTGTATCGTAGCTATACACATATTAAAATAAAAGATACTGCATCGGCATTAAAGATCCGCTTGCTTACTTTCAGAAATAAGTTACAGCCCGGCGAAAAAGAACAATGGAAAGTACAGGTATCGGCGCCTGGTAAAGAAAAGGAGCAAGCCGAATTATTGGCCGGTATGTATGATGCCTCGCTTGATGACGTTGCAATTCCGCAAACCTGGGATAAGCAATTACCAACATATGACGGCAACAATATCTATTATTTCAGTTGGGAAAATTATGATCAATTTGTAGAGTTAATTAGCACTGCGCCCTTTGATTATTCCCGATACTATCAAACACCCATTGTTGCAAGTTTTAATTATGAAACGTTGGATTGGGCGGACTACAATTACTTTGGCGGTTATAACTATGGTTACAATAACTATCTCGCATCTGTATCAAATTATAAAAATGGTTCTGCTAAAGACAGGCAGATAGAGGCTTTGTTCATCAAAAACTCAGCCCTTGTAAAAAACGGCTCAATAGTAAGCGGCCGGGTGCTTAACCTGTTTAAAATGCCAATAGCAGATGTTAAGATCGCAATCAAAGGCACAAATATTAGTACAACATCCAGTTCATTAGGTTTTTATAAGATTAAAGTACCCAAAAATGCTACACTGGTGTTTAGCGGAAAGTACCTGGCTACGTTATATATGAACCCGCCGGTAAATGGGCATGTGCGGATGGGTTTGAAAAATGCCGCTCGTGTAAGATTTAACGGAAAGGATTATCTGAAGAAAATGTCTGCGGATACGGATGGATACATGGCAGTTAGTGAGCCGGTTGGCAATAGTGATATGACAGGAGTTGTCGAAAGTGAACCTAACGCAATGTACGCGTTGGCGGGAAGAGCGCCCGGGCTACAGGTTGCTTACGATGTAGCATCGGTAAATCAATATGCTAACAATAAAGTAGTTTTGCGGGAAATAGCCGTAAAGCCTGTTGGGAAATTTGATACAGAATTATTATCTGTTGGTTATGGTGCACTTAAACCTATCGCCACCCGCAAAAACTTTAATGAAACAGCTTTCTTTTACCCGCAGCTCCGTACAAATGAAAAGGGAGAGGTATTGATTGAGTTCACCATGCCCGAGGCACTCACCAAATGGAAATTCAGGGCTTTTGCACACAATAAACAATTACAGCTTGGCTATACCGAAGCTGAGGTTGTTACACAAAAGCAATTGAGTATAAATGCCAATATGCCCCGCTTTTTACGTGAAGGCGATACGGTAACCGTATCGGCCCGATTGGCTAATCTGGAAGCTGAGCCTTTGAAGGGAAAGGTTGAGTTGCGACTGTTCAACGGCATTAATATGCAGCCTGTATCATTATTTGTGAACAATGATGACGCACAACAAAAGTTTGAGATTGATGGCTCTGCAACCAAATCTGTTTCTTTCAAACTTGCAATCTCTTCCGGATTGGACGCCCTAACTTATCGTTTAACAGCGGATGCCGGTAAATACAGCGATGGCGAAGAAAATACAATCCCGGTATTGCCAAACCGCATGTTGGTTACCGAAAGTATGCCGATGATGGTGCGGGCTGGTCAAAGCAAAACGTTCAACTTTGATAAGCTGATCAATAACAGCAGCACTACGTTAAAAAGTAAAATCCTCACGCTGGAATACAGTCAAAATCCGGCCTGGAATGCAGTGCAGGCCATTCCTTACATGATAGAGTTTCCGTATGAGTGTTCGGAACAATTGTTTAGCCGTTATTATGCCAATAGCTTGTCGACAGATTTGATCAGTAAAATGCCGCTGATCAAGCAGGTATTTGATCAGTGGAAAAGTGGTGACAGTAAAGAATTGCTCTCCAATCTCGAAAAGAACCAGGAATTAAAAACCACACTGCTCGAAGAAACGCCATGGCTGCAGGATGCCCTTATTGAGTCGGAGCAAAAGAAAAGGATAGCCCAGCTTTTTGATCTCAATAAAATGAGCTACGAAATGAAGGCTAACCTGGATAAACTGAAACAAAAGCAATTACCGAACGGCGCTTTCCCCTGGTTTGGGGGCAATTATGCCGATGATTACATCACCCGCCATGTTTTGGAAGGAATAGGACAGCTTTATCATCTGAAGGTAGCCACAGCTGATAATAAAATATTAAAAGAGATTGCCGGCAAAGCGCTTGGGTATATGGATGCCGGGCTGATAAAACAGGATAAAGAAGAGAAGAAACAAAAAGACTATCAAAAAAGAGAGATTGGTTACGATGAAGCCCATGCGTGGTACGTGCGGAGTTACTACACTGATAAGCAAATGGAACCGGCGTTAAAATCTATCTTCAATAATTATCTGAAACGAGCCGAAGATCAATGGGTAACGCGAAGCATCTATGAGCAGGGGATGATAGCCCTTACCATGGTGCGTAACGGCAAACCATTGGTTACAAAGGCCATCATTAAATCATTGATGGAAACGGCACAAACTTCCGACGAAATGGGTATGTACTGGGGAAAAAACATGGTGGGTTATTACTGGTACCAGTCGCCAATTGAAACGCAAAGTTTAATGATAGAGTTGTTCACTGAGGCTGGTAATAACGCAAAAGCGGTTGAGGAAATGAAAATATGGCTTATGCGCAACAAGCAAACCAATAACTGGAAAACCACCAAAGCAACTGCCGCTGCCGTGTATGCACTGCTATTAAAACAGGAAGACTGGCTGCAAGGTGGCGCTGCATCTGAAATTAAGCTGGATAATAAACCGCTCGCCGAATTAAAACCGGATGTTAAAGCTGATGCGGGTATTGGCTACATAAAAACCAGCTGGATTGATGAGCAGGTAAAACCAGCATTGGGCAAGGTGGAGGTCAAAAATAACGGAAAATCCATCAGCTATGGTGCTATGTACTGGCAGTACCTGGAGCAAATGGATAAGATCAACCCGTCGCAAACGGATATCCATTTGGAGCGTAAGTACTTCATCAAAAAACAAACAGATGCAGGCCCCGTATTGCAGGAGGTTGATGCAGCGCATCAGCCTAAAACCGGAGATTTGCTCAAAGTGGTGATGTATGTAAAAGCCGGTCGTGATTATGAATATGTGCAGCTTAAGGATCTTCGCCCGGCAGGTACGGAGCCTGTAACGGCTTTATCGGAATATAAATACCAGGATGGTTTATCATATTATCAGGTAACTAAAGATGTTGCTACCAACTTTTTCATCAGCAATTTAAATAAAGGCAGCTATGTGTTTGAATACGAATTGCGGGTAGCACAGCCTGGCAATTTCTCAACCGGTATTACCAGTATTCAATGCATGTACGCGCCTGAATTTAATGCACATAGTGAGGGGAGCAGGGTGGTGTTTAAATAGAGGTTTTTTTAAGCTTTTTGTCATTTGGAGCCGGGCAGGTATGTGTTTCCGGGCGAAAGAGAAACCTTGTACGCTCTGCAGAGCGGTTTTGCAAAGTCCGCTTAGCAGGGTGTATAATTTCTTCCTGCGGTTGATGACAAGGGATACGTCAAAAAACAGTTGGATGAATTGAAAATTAGCCGGTAATATTTATACAAAAAGGGGTTAACACATTTTTTGCATAAAAAACAATTAATTATTTGATTGTTAGGTATTTATGAAAATGTTAACCCTGAATTCTGTTAACCCTGTTAATCCCCTTTGTTAGTAAATCCAACTTAAACTATATATCACTTATTAACTGAATAAGAAAAAAATGAGGCTAATCCTGATTTGTGGTACAGCTTCATAGTATATTCGATTCAAAGGATAGAGCAGCGTTTAATAACAAAAAAGCAGCCCGAAGTTAAAAACTCCGGGCTGTGGGCGTGATAAAGCAGTAGGTATTAAGCTTTTTTAAAAATGCTTGATGTATAACCAACTTCGGCACGTTCAGGTGCCCGGTCGATATAGATCTGCCGGTCTTGCGGTGCCCAGGTTCCCAATCCATCAACATAGCGGTTGAACATACAAAATGCAGCCGCAATCAATACCGTATCGTGGATCTCCTTATCATCAGCACCTTCTGCACGGGCGGCTTCAATTTGTTCATTTGTTACATGTTTTCCACCTTTTTGTACACTGCCGGCAATAGCCAACAGCGCTTTGATCTTGGGCGAAAGATCAGCCGTAGAAAAATTAGCTTTGATAGCATCTATCTCATCAATAGTGCAGCCAAGGTAATGCCCGGCTACGGCGCCGTGTACATTCTGGCAAAAGAAACAATCGTTAAGGTAGGATACATAGGTTGCTATCAGTTCCCTTTCGCCACGTGATAAGGAATTGTTATCATCGCGGAGCAGTTGTTCGGCAAGGGCATTTAACGGAGCCTCTGTTTCCGGACTATAAAACATCAACCCACGGATGCCGGGCAGATCGTTATTTAATTCTATATGTGCCATATCTGTTAGGTTAAATTAATGTTGAGGTTGTGGTAATACATAACCCTTTGCCATACGTTTACCCATTTCGGCATAAACTTCGGGATCGGTAGGGGTAAGGCTGGCAAGGCCATCAACATAGCGGTTAAACATGCTGAACGCGGCTGCTATCAATACCGCGTCGTGAATTTCACGGTCGGTAGCTCCTTCTGCGCGTGCGGCGTCAACGTCTTCCTGTTTTACTTCTTTACCAAGGATCTGCACTTTACCGGCAATATTCAGCAAAGCTTTTAGTTTGGTGCTGATGGGGGCTTCGGTCATATCGCGTAAAACCTCATCTACAATAAGCGCATCGTCTTCATATAAACAACGGGCTGCAGCGGCATGACTGCTGTAGCAGAATGTGCAGTTGTTACGGTATGATACATAGGTGGCTATGAGCTCACGGTCGGCCGGACTTAAGGTTGATTCTCCTCGTAATAACACTTCGGCCAGTTCATATAGATACTGACCGGTTTCGGGCCTGAACATTACCAGCGAACGGATGCCCGGAACGCCTTCGGGTACATTGATGTGTGCCATATTTTTAATTAGTGAATTAGTGAGTTATTGAATTAGTGATTTTTTTAATTTTCTTCTAAGCTTTCGGCTTTAAGCCTTCAGCTTTTTGCTTTTTCCTTTTTCCTCGCCTTCGGCTTTCTCCCGTACAAATAATACTACCAGTAAGCCAATTATAAATACCAGTGAAAAGATGAATAAAGCGTTACCGTAGCCACCCAGGGTTGATACCAGTACCCCTACAAATAAAACCGCAGTAGCTGTAAATATTCGCCCGATGTTGAAGCAAAAGCCAGTTGCAGTTGCTTTGATGCCGGTTGAAAATAATTGTGGAATATAGGCTGACAACACGCCTTGGCTCGCCCCAAAGAATAAGGCCAGTATTATTATCTCGATATAAACTGCTGTGCTGAATATAGTATTAGTTTTAAACAGGATAAATGACATACCTGCGCAAACCGCGAAACAGATTATCATGGAGCGCCTGATGGATAACAGGTTAACCAGCCATCCTGAAAAGAAACCACCGGTTAAACCACCCATGCCCATACACATCATGCTCAAGCCGCGTTCTTTTGCGGCATCATGGTCGGTAATCAGGCTTTGCACCCAGGTAGGCAGCCATGAAAATATGGCCCATAAACCTATCAGCATTGTACCAAAGGTTAAGGAGCCTACAATAAGCTCGCGGCGATGGCTTTTAGAGAGGAGCTTGTTCAAGGGATTTTCACGGTTGGCGATATCGTTACGGTAGTTGAGCCAGTTTTCAGATTCATTCAAAACAAGAGCGCCTATCAATGCCAATGCGAGAGGGATCACCCCGACTAAAAAGCCCGACCGCCATGATGATACAATAAAGTTGATTAGCCCTGCAGAGAAAATACCTACCGGGAAAGCTATGGAAAGAATGCCTATGATCACTGCTTTGCTTTTGGCCGGCCAGACTTCGCTCACCAGCGTTATGGATGTTACCAAAACGCCGCCTACGCCAAAACCGCTGAAAAAGCGGCAACACAGCACGCCCCACCAGGTTGGCATTAACCCGGTTAAAATGGTAAATACGCCATAGCTGCCAATGGCGAGCAGCAGGGTCTTTTTCCGACCCATTTTATCGCTGATTACCCCCCAGGTAAAACCACCAAAGGCCCAGCCGAATATAAAAATGGCATTGATATACCCGCTGATGGCGTTGATCTCATCAGCAGGCACAGTTCCCTGCAAGTCCTTTACCACAACGGGCAGGTAAACCGACATCAATGTTGAAACCGAGCCGCCTAAAGCAGTACTAAAAAAACAGATCGCAAACAGCACGACCCTATAGGCGGCGCTGAGGTTTGTTTGAGGTTTTACAACCTGCTCATCAATTGTTAAAGTGCTCATGTTGGTTATTTTAAAAGGTCATCAAATACTATTGAAACATAATAAATGGCGCCAATTGCCGGCGAACCATATGATTGGTAAATGCGGTTGTTGAAGATATTGCTGCCTCCCAGTTTAACGGTTGATTTAAGTTTTGGCAGTTTTTTGCTGAACTGCAGATCGACAACTGAATAGGCATCTACACGGCCCGGACGGGTACCATTAAATGTACCGTACCAATCATAAGCCGTTTGCCAGTGCCATGCCGCGTTAAAACCGAAATCATTGATTACGTTACTGTTGCCAAATGTTGCATTAGTGCTCCATTTTGGTGTATTGAAAGCCGCAATATTGTTAGGATTAGCGTTGCGAAGGTTAAATACTGATAAAGTTGCGTTACCACCCAAAGCGTAACCGCCGTTAAGCAGGTATGTTAAACCGGCGCTTGCTCCCTGGGCTGATACTTTATCCGGTGCGTTGGTATACAACTGAAATGCGTGTACTTTACCATTGGGAATATCAGTTGCCGAAGCCGTGGTAACCTGGCCATCAGAACCAAGAATTGGATTGCTGGGTTGAATAACCACGGTATTCAGAATAAAGTTGGTGTAGCTGCTGTAATAGTAGTTTACGTCAATCAGTAATTTATCCATCATCAAGCCTTTATAGCCCACTTCAAATGCTTTTTGCTGCTCTGGTTTAATGTAGGCTACGCTTGCTTTTTGGAGCAGCCCTTTGTTTTGTTCGATAGCCTGAGGGAACGGCGTGCCGCTTTGCACCGCCTTGCCAAACGCTGCACCAAAGGCACTTACCGATGATGAAGTGAATGAGTTTTCATAAACATTTAAACCCTTGCTGTTATTAGGCGCACCACCCAAAATAGTGATAGGGCCTACGTTAAGGTGGATGAACTGATCAACAGGGTTGGATTCCTGAAACCGGTTTGGTATGATGCCCTAAAGTTTGAGGTTTTATCAACCGTATAAACTGCCGAAACACGAGGAGTGAAGCTGCCTTTAAAGTTTTCGTTTTTATCATAACGGATAGAAGCTGTTAGTTTCAGGTTGTCATCAAACAGTTTTTTGGCGGCTTGTAAAAATGAGCCGTACTCTTTAATGGTTACACGATTTACCTTGTCATCAAACAAACTGCCATTGGTAAACATCCTGTAATCGCGGAAACTGCCGCCTGCCAAAAGTTCAAACACTTTTATGGCGCTGGTAAAATCATACTGGCCTTCAGCATGGTAAAATTTACTGTTACTGAAAACGCCGGCACCACTTAAGCCATAATTGTGGATGGATGCGTTTTTAGCACTGTTAAATTCTGATGTACCGGGTAAAAAGCGACCCTGATCGGCAAAAGTCCTTGCGGCGGAATTGTTGTTTGGCGTAACACCACTTACCGAACCGTTAAACGCAGCCGCATAACGGGTAAACCAGGTATCATCGGCTTTATCAGGTGTTACAGTGTTTCCGTTCAGGTCTTTTACCCAGTCGCGGTTGATGAATTGGGCCAGGGAGCGGGTATTGTATGAGTCGTGTGAGTTTTCTTCAACAGAGTAGCCGCGGACGAAGAAGTTGCTGCCTTTTAACTCAATCCTGTGTGTTTGTAAAACAAAGTTATTGAGGTCGAAACGGCTGCTACCTGTATAGCTTGCAGTACCGCGGCCGTAGTTGTATTGGTAGATTGCCTCCAGATTATTGCTGAAACGGTATTGTAATGCGCCGTTAAGTTTAAGGCTGTAAACGTTGTAGTTCATCAGGTCTTTTTCCTCATAACCAGTTCTGGAAACAAGGCCAATTCCCGGTAAGGTTTTTGTAACCTCATCTCCATAAATGTTAAGTGCATCGCGGCCAGGGTTATTGGGGCCACGCTGGGCGGCTGGAGTTGATGCGCTTACGTCGGTATAGTTATCGGCATACCAGTCGCGCCCGGTAAGGTATGAGGCGTTGATTTTAAACGCGAATTTATCATTGAATGCTTTGGCATAGCGGGCTGCAAAGTCATATAAGCCCTGTGGTTTAACAACAGATTCTCCAAAGTGGTTAAGTCCGCTTTTTACCTGTACGGTTAACCCCTGGTATTTAAACGGATCTTTGGTTTTAAGCGAAAGTAAGCCGTTAAAAGCTACCGGACCATACAATGCCGAAGCCGCGCCCGGAATAACTTCCACACTTTCGATATCGATATCCGAAGCGCCAAAAAGGTTACCTACCGAGAAGTTTAAACCGGGGGTTTGATTATCCACACCATCAACCAGTTGTAAAAAACGGCTGTTACCTGTGCTGTTGAAACCACGGGTGTTGATCTGTTTGTAAGTTAAACTGCTGGTTACCGCTTCAAGGCCTTTTAAGCTTTGCAAGCCATCGTAAAAAGTAAAGGAAGGGTTTTCCTTAATGGCCTTAAGGCTCATTTTTTCGATACTCACCGGCGATTGTAAAATGCTTTGGTTGATACGGGTGGCAGATGATACCACCTCGTTAAGCACAATTGCCTTTTGGCTTAGCTTTACGCTGATGTCATTATTGGCAGATGTTACCTGGCTTTCCTGCACTTCAAAGCCAACGGCTGATATAACGATGGTGAATGGCAGCTTTAATTTATTGGCGTTTAAAGTGTAGTTACCTTTTGAATCGGTAGTTGTGCCGGTAAGTTTTCCCTTAACGGAGATACTCGCGCCGGATACAGGTTTGCCTGTAACGCCATCGGTAATGTTGCCCGTTATTTTAATTTCCTGTGCAAACAGGTTTATTGAGTTGAGCAGTAATATGATGAATAAAAGTTTTTTCATTGTGATTGGGTTTTACTTTAATGAGGATTAGGGTTATTTTTTTAAATGATCATAGCCTTGTGGCAAACGGGTATAGCCATGGTTAACTAATCGCTCGGCCAGCACGTTGTAATAGCCAGCATCAGCAGGTAAGGCAGTGGCCAATCCGTCAACATAGCGGTTGTAATAGCAAAATAAGGCAGCTATGAGCACGGTATCATGGATCTCGATATCGGTAGCTCCGGCAGCTTTGGCACGGTCGATGGCTTCGGTAGTTACATTCCGGCCATTTTGCGCGGTTAGCTTTGCAATGGTAAGCAAGGCTTTCATTTTTTCGGTAACCGGGGCGGTTTCAATGTTTTCCTTTACTTTTTGCGCTGTTTCGGCTTCACCTGCAAGTAGGTCGGCCGCAGCGGTGTGAGCGGTAGTGCAAAAGGTGCATTGGTTGTTGTGTGATACCACAGTGGCAATCAGTTCACGATCGGCTTCAGACAAGGTTGATGGCCCGCGCAATAAAAACTGTGTAAGGTTACGGATAGGTTGTGCCGCTTCTTTGGCATACTCCAGCAGGCCGGTAATGCCCGGCAAATGGCTTTCAAGTGTAATGTAAGGCATTTTAATAAATTGAATGTTTATAGGTTGGGGAGAGGATGTATCGTCTGGAGATTACTAATCTTATCGATATGTTGTTATTTTCATAACTCTTGAGCCACGAATAAACTATCGACAGAAATAAATAATAACACAGCGGTAGAGTGGCACAGCCGCTACCCTAAAAATGAATTAAAACAGGAGAAGATTAACAAACGGCCTTTGGCGGTTGCTCGGGGATATCCTGGTGAGCAGGAATTAACTGTTGAACTATTTGAGCAACAATTTGTTGAGTATATTTTATATGGCAGCCAAACTCAAAATGTACAAAAGTGAAATTGAGGTTATCCTGCATAATTATTTTACCAAAGGGTACATGCTCTTTTTGCGGTACCGGGTTTTCTTTTATATCCTTTGCGTTAATAATGTTTTTATCGGCCAGCCGGGTGGTTTCGTAGTTTGGGATGCACATCAAATAAATTGCGCGACTGGTTACACGCATTTTTTGATAATTGTAGCTGTTGTTGTCAAACCGGATCTGCCCATGAATATTTTCGTAGTTTTTCCAGTCGGTAATCCCAGGCATGTTTACTGGTATTACTATCTCGGTAAGGTCTTTCACATTGTAAAAGCCTTTGGCAGTTTGTTCGGCAAAGTATTTATTGCTTTTGTAAACCATGAACTGATGCAATGCCAGTTGCCCGCCTATATTAAGCAGGTGAAAACCGAGCAGCATTAGGGCAATAAACTTCTTCAATTGGTTTACGAACAATGAGTGACTTAAAATTGCTGTTTATAAATGTAGTATCCAAATTTATTTAGAATAATTACGCGTAATGTGTAGCTGGTTTTCTTATTCTTTACCGGTTGTGATTAAAAGTTTCAATAGCTCTCGTACTGGTTGAACTTTCGGCTTAAAGAATGTCTTGTTCACGACATGGCTTGTCCGGTTCACATAGTTAGTGATAGGGCACCGGGCGATATCAGGGTATCTTTGAGCATACAAAAAACAAAAATTATTTAATAAATAACACAATGGAAACTATTCAAGAATCAGGTATCAGTAAGATCAAGGTTATCAACGCTATCTCAGCTAATAAAATTGACAAAGTATTATATACCGGTAAAGTTCGTACAGTTGGCGGTCGTGACGGTGGTTCATCTATTAGTACCGATGGCCAGTTGGATATCAAACATTCAACTCCCGGAACCCCTAAACCAGGCACTAACCCCGAGCAATTATTTGCAGCAGGCTGGTCAGCATGTTTTGAAGGCGCCATCGGTATTGCTGCCGCTAAAAAAAGGATTGAACTCCCTGCCGAATTGGCTATTGATGCAGAAGTGGATTTGGGTATCACTACCGGCGCTTATTTCCTTCAAGCCCGTTTAAATGTAAATTTGCCAGGTTTGGATGTTGAAGTAGCCAAAGCATTGATTGAAGAAGCACACCAAACATGTCCTTATTCAAAATTGACTTACGGTAATATCAATGTTGAGATCAATTTAGTATAATTCGCCCCCTCCGTCCCCCTAAAGGGGGTACTTTAAAAGTAACAAAGATGTCTTCCCAATTTAATTAGGAAGGCATCTTTGTATTCAAGAAAACTAAAGTTTAAATTTCTATACTCTCGCCAATACCCGGTAAAAATAATTTTAATCCGGCTTTTTCAAACTCACTAATAGCTTCGTCTTTATCTATTTTAATAAAGCCAAAGGTATCATAATGAACTCCCAAAACTTTATTGGCCTTAACAAGCTTTGCCGCTTCAATGGCATCTTCAACGCCCATCGTTAACATGTCCCCGATAGGGAAAACCGCGAAATCGAGATCAACCCATTTGGCCACCAGTTCCATATCTAAGGTGAGACCGGTATCGCCGCTGTAATACAAATTGCCATCATCAGTCTTTAATGCATAACCACAGGCTACACCGGCATAGCTACCATCTGGAAAGCTGGCTGAGTGTTGGGCAATGAATGATTTGGCAGTGCCAAAATCAAAAGTCATCTTGCCTCCAGGGTTTAAAGGATGCACATTTTTAACGCCTTTTTTGCTGAAGTAATCATACACCTCATAAATACCCACAACCATAGCGCCTGTACGGTTGGCTATAGTTTCTACATCCAAAATATGATCGTAATGCCCGTGCGATACAAAAATGTAATCAGCTTTAATTTCATCAATGTTGATTTCTTTTGCCAATTCGTTACCCGTAATAAAGGGATCAAATAAAATGTGTTTATCTCCGGCAACCACCGAGAAGCATGAGTGACCGTAATAGTTGAGTTTCATTGGTTTGTTTTTTTATGTTAATGATGATTAGTTTAAGAGCGGAGTTAAGGCGTTTAAGACAGGCATTGACAATAGCTTAAAATGATCGTAGGCTGTGTAGGTAAATTTACCTGTTACATTGTTTATTTTAGGATGTAGAAATGTCATCTTTTTAAACATGATGGTATCGGCCGAAGAATAAGTTGTGTGCGGATCTGGTCTTTTGTCAATGCCGATAGGAAGCATGTTATACGCTTGATTTTGTTTACCGGAATTAGGCCCCGGCAACCTAAACCCCGGTGCTATTTGCGAAGCATCAAAGCGGCCTATTTGGGAGGATGAGTTGTGCCCGCCCGCTGGCAGGTTTAGTTTAAGAGTAAATGCCTGCTCGGTACAATTTAGTTCGTTTGCCTGGGCATATGAGCTAATGCTTAAAAATGTTGTCATGGCAATTAGCAGTAATGTTTTCATGATAGTATTTGTTTAAAACAGGATCGGCCCTGCGAAGGGCCGATCCTGTTTATGTTAGATTTAGTTATTTTCCACCGGTTTTTTTCTCTTTCCCGGAACGCAGATCAATTCACAATCCTGCGGGTTACGTTCAAACGGTGCCCTTGTCAGGAATGATAAAGAGAACAGTGACAAGAATCCCATTAATAACCGGCCTTGTTTCAACTTGCTCATGATTTTTGAATTTATAGTTGTTATATTTTGGCTACAGCTTCATTGGTTAAAACTGCTTTTGTTGCGGTTAAAATCTCACCATTATCTTTGTTTTGTATAAAGCCTACTACTTCCCATTCTTGCTGGTTAAATTCTTTAGGAACGCTAATAATTGTTTGGCCTGTTTTTACCTCGCTTAGGGCAACTGTTTTTAAGTCGCGTACTATTTGGGCGTGCGATAAAGTTCTGCCTTCGTTTTCGCCGCGGGCAACTTTGCTGATGGCTGTTTTTTGCACAACGGCTATCAGCAATTGTTGGTTATCAGTATTGCCAGATAGTTCGTAATTTACAGCAAGCTTATCGCCGGTTTGTTGTGCTTTTAAGGAAACCTGAGCGGTTTGTGCGGTTGTTAGTGCATTCGAAATCGCTTCACGAAGTGCCGGCTCATCCGAGCCAACCATCTCGGTTTTACCATTAACTATAACTTGGGGTGTATAAACCTGGGCATTTAAATGGTAGCTATATTCTTTTTGACGTTTTGAAAACATGGCATTGCTGAATACATCTTTCCAGCCGAGGTTATTCCAATAATCAACATGGTAAGCCAATATGTAAACGGGTTTGTCCTGTGAATCTTTTTGGATCCTCGTCAGCAATTCATCAGCAGGGGGACAACTTGAGCATCCCTCTGAAGTAAACAATTCTACCAAAGCAAAACCTTTTCCGGGAGTAGCGGTGTTTTCAGTTTTAGGGGCATTTATTTTACGATTAGCGTAAGCTGCGGTAGCAAGTGCCAGTGCCACGGTACCAACGCAAAAGCTAAAAATTTTTAAGGTTTTCATATTTCTTTCGATTTTAATTTACATCAAAATTAGCCTCGAAATGGCCGCCAAAACAGCGTAAAAAAGCCCAACCGGACATATTGTAAGCTCAGTTGGGCATTGTTTGAGTCGAAAGTCTTTAGTCTTAAGTTCTCAGTTGTTTTTAATTGTAGAGACGCATAATTGCGTCCCCCGTATGCAAATTACTTTAGCAAATGATCTGCAAAGTCGCTTGTCCTGCGGGAGACGCAATTATGCGTCTCTACTTGAAAAAATTATACAGCTTTTTAGAACTTCTGACTCAACACTTCCGACTTCGAACTTAAAAACTATCTATTCTCGAGCCAGCTTAAAAATACCGGCGCTTTTTCTTTATTGATGAGTAATTTCTCGGGAGTTGGAATTGTTAGTTTCACAAACAGCTTACGCATAAAATAATGCTCCACCTCTTTTATCGCACTGAAGTTAACTATGTATTGCCTGTTGAGCCTGAAGAACTGCTCCTGCGAGAGCTGACCGCTGATCTGATCAAGCGACTGGTTAACCACATATTCCTGCTGATCAAAAGTCATGATGGTCGAAAGTTCATTGCGGATGTAGAAGAAGGCTATATTATTGGACGCTATGGTGATATACTTATTATTTTTAAATACCAGGAAGCTTTTTTTACCGGCAGGGGGCGTAACCTGCGATAGCAGGCTGCTGATATCAGGAGATGAACCCTGCTGAAAGAAATTCCGCAACTCGTCTACCTTTTTAAAGGCATCGGCAATATCTGTTTTTGAGAAAGGCTTGAGTACATAATCAACGCTGTTGGCCTTAAATGCCTCTAACGAATATTCATCAAACGCGGTACAGAAAATAATAGGGCAGGACACCTTTACCGATTTAAAGATCTCAAAACACAACCCATCCGACAGTTGGATATCCATAAAAATAAGATCGGGCTGCTTGTTCTCTGAAAGATAGGTAACCGAGCTTTCAACACTCTGAAGCTTCGCAATTATTTTTGAGTGCGGCCTTAATTCTAATATGATACCTTCAAGCGAGCGGGCCGCTTTTAATTCGTCTTCAATGATAATAATGTTCATGTATAATAGGTAGTTTAACTTTGAATATTTTATCTTCTGATATGATCTCTATATGTTTATCAAGCAGGTGATCGTAACGCAAATTGATATTCTTAAGCCCAACACCTGTTGAAGGTTCTTCAAAGCGCTTTGGTTTTATTTCGTTTTCCATAACGATGTTTTCACCTTCAGCATAAAGCTTAATATGCAACGGATGATCCAGCGATACCACATTGTGTTTAATACAGTTTTCTATCAATAGCTGCAGTGTGAATGGTGGGATTAGCGTGCCGCGATATTGTTCGTGTATAGTATTAGTGAAAATAAAACCGTCTTCAAACCTGGCTTTAAGTAAAAAATTGTAAGCTTCTACAATTTCCAGTTCGTCGGATAAATGAATAAGGTCCAACTTGCGGCTCTCAAGCGTAAAACGGTAAAAATTTGAAAGTTTAAGGATGAAATCTACCGAGTGTTGGTCATTGGTCTCAACCATCGCCTTCAAGGTATTGAGACTGTTAAACAGAAAATGCGGGTTGATCTGCTGTTTCAACAGTTCATATTGTGCACCAAGGTTATCGGCCTTAATGCGTTCCAACTCAACGTTAACCTGCTGGTTTTGGTAGTTCTGGTACAACAGGTTTATAAGCATATAAAATACCAGGTTAATAAGTATGCCCCTTACTTCGATCATCAGCATTACCGGGCCAAAATTCAAATGCGTTAGTATCAGTTGCTGTATGTAGGCTAAGGCCAGCATTACCCCCATACCTATCAACAGTGTTGTAAGGAGCCGGGAATACGAGATGCTTTTATTCAGTTGTTTTTTGCCCGATTGCTTTGGCAGCGTATAGATATTATAGTACCATACAAACAGTGAAAAAGAAGCGGTAACAGCCGAATTCACTGCCGCTTCAGCGGGTTTAAAATGGCGTTCGGCTATTTGGGGAACGGAGGCCAACAGGCCAAGGAAAATTGAACTGCTCCATATAATTCCGGGAGAGATTTTAAATGTTGTGTCTTTCATTTATTGCAAGGGTTTGCGGAAATAAAATGGTCGCCAGGCAAATATAAAGTTAATTATGGCCTATAGGCCAAATCTGCTGTTGTGTTACTAAAACCACCGTCAAACTTTAATCTGTTTTGACTAAACGCCCCAATTATTTCCGTTTACTGCTAAAATATAATAGGTTTCAATATGGAAATATGGGTTTATGGTACAAGCGGACATCTTATCACCTGAATTAGACATTTTAAACCGCGAATATTGCGACAATATAATTGCAGACAATCGGTTTTGGGCGATGAGCAGATCGGGGCTTCTAAATCAACCTAAAATAGCTTTGATCAAGATTTTTTACTTAAAATTGTACATTATTTCAGTTAACTGTTCCCGTTAAAAGCAAGCCGCTCAACATTGGAGATTAAAGAACTTATAGATTCTATTCATTATAATAATGATGAATCTGCCTTTAATGAATTGTATAAGCTGCTGATCAATAATCTTAATCAGTTTGCCTGGTCCTTTTTGGGCGATAAGGAAGCTTGCGAGGAGATTATCAACGACCTTTTTGTAAATATCTGGACTGGCCGCCGCAAGCTTAACAAGATCTCGAACCCTAAAGTATACTTTTATGTGGCTATAAAAAATGCCTGTCTTAACCATATCCGAAGTAACACCTCAAAAAGAAACCGCGACGCTCAACTTGCCGAAACCTATTATTTTCATTTATCGGTTGATCCGGCGCAATTGCTCATCAGCAAAGAGCTGCAGGCCGGAGTTTTAAAAGCTGTAAACAGTTTGCCGCCCCGTTGTAAGCTCATTTTTAAAATGGTTAAAGAGGATGATCTCTCCTGCAATGAGGTAGCCGATATCCTTGGTCTCTCCAACAAAACCGTATTTGCGCAGTTGGCCATTGCTTTGAAGAAATTGGATGAGGCGCTGGGGAATAAATAGGTTGATCCCCCTCAAAAAAAATATTTTAATTTCTTTTAGGAAAAACCGGGAACTGCCGTGTCCTTAATGCAGAATACCAATTACTATGAGCAAATCCAGGTTTATTGAGTTAATGGCCAAAAGCATGGGCCAAACTGCCAGTGCTGAAGAATTGACCGAACTCGACATGTTTCTTGAACAATTTCCCGACTATAAAAAAAAGTATAATGTTACCAATGCTTTAAAAGGAAACGGCACTGAAGCAACAGAAACAAAACCAGAAGAGATTAACGGAAACCTGGAGGAAATCTGGAACCGAATTAAAAACTTGAACGAAAATTCGGCGAATGATACTAAGATAAAACCAATGTTCAGGTGGCAATGGGTTGCTGCAGCGGTACTGGTGCTTGTTACTACAGGCGTTTTATTTTATAACAGAGCGGCACAGCAGGATACTTTAACCGCCGAAAATATATTACATGAAATTCATGTGCCTTATGGTAAAACCGAAAAGCTCAAATTGCCCGACGGAACACTGGTTACCCTGAATGCAGGCAGTACTTTTTCGTACCCCGAGGCTTTTGAAAAAAACAGCCGGGATGTAAGCCTTACCGGTGAAGGTTTTTTTGAGGTAACTAAAAATTCCAAGAGACCTTTTCTGGTACATACGGCCAGGCTTGTTGTAAAGGTATTAGGAACGGTGTTTAATGTTAAGGCTTATAATAATGATAAAACAGTTGAAACTACACTGTTAAAAGGTAAGGTACAGGTTGAATTAAAGAACAATCCCGAAAAAAAGATTATCCTGTTGCCTAATGAAAAGCTGATTGTTGTTAATAACCGGGAGCCTAAAAGTGTAAAGAGCAAGGAAGGTAAAATTGAATACCAGGTAACCGAATTGCCTGATGTTAAGCCGGATGAAGTGAAAGAAACAGCCTGGGTTGATAACCGCATCCTGTTCACCAACGAGATGTTTGAAGATGTGGCTGCTCAAATTGAACGCAAATACAACGTGCAGGTTGTGTTTGAAGATCGGGCGCTTCGTACCGAGCAGATAAGCGGTTTACTTGATAAAGAAACGTTGAAGGAAGCTTTAGGCATTATTGAATTGACCACGCCGTTCAATTTTAGGGTTGATGGACAAACGGTGTACCTGTCAAAGAAAGATAAATAAAAACAAAATAAACCAACTAACTACTTAATTAACAGCTTATGATATTGAAAACTTACCTGTCAGATTCCTGAAACATCCTCAAATAAACAAGGGAAGAGCTGCCACTCCTCCCCGCAAACAAATAGGATTTTATTAACGGAGTAAGCTATTGTAACACAGCACTTACTCCATCCATTTATTTTCAAAACAAATGTAATGAAAAAAACAAGAAGGGTGTTCCCGCTTCGTGGCGCGCCCGTGTGTCTCAAAGTTATTTTGCTGATGAAAGCAGTATTTTTATTGGTCATGGTTACCTGTGTGCAAGTTTCTGCAAAAGTGTACTCACAGCAGAAATTTACGCTAAACTTAAAGCAGGCCGAAGTAAGCAGTATCCTTACAAAAATTCAAAAACAAAGCGATTACCGCTTCTTTTATAATTATGCCAGTGTTAAAAAGTTGGGCAGGGTTGATGTGGATGTAAAAGACGCAACTATTGATGAGCTGCTTGCCGTTATCATTGATGATAAGCTCTCCTATAAAATGAGTGATGATCATGTAGTGATCATTGCCAACCAGGAGGATGCCAAAAACCTTGCCCTTATAAAAGGAAAAGTTGTTGATGCCAAGGGCGAACCACTTATTGGTGTAAACATTAGGCTTCAAGGGACTAACCAGGGCACCACTACCGATGCAAATGGTAATTTCAGTATCGATGCCCCTGTAAACGGTGTGTTGGAAATCTCTTATATCGGGTATGAAAAGAAGGTTGTTACTATAACCGGAAGCCAAACTTTAAATATTACCCTGGCAGCCCTGCCATCTGCCTTGACCGAAGTTGTAGTGGTAGGTTATGGTACCACTAAAAAGGTTGACGTTACCGGCGCTGTAGCCAGTGTAAAGGGTAGCGACATTCAAAACCTTCCTGTTAGTACTGCTGCTCAGGCTTTGGATGGCCGTGCAAGCGGTGTAAGCATTGTTCGTAACGATGGTTCACCTGGCGCTGCGCCGAGCATCAGGATCCGTGGAACAGGTACAGTGAATGATGCCAATCCGTTAATTGTAATTGACGGTGTACCTACCAGTAACCCTGACGCGTTAAGTGACATTAACCCCAACGATATTGCCAGCGTCGACATTTTGAAAGACGCCTCTTCAAGCGCTATTTACGGTACACGTGCTGCGAATGGTGTGGTTTTGGTAACTACGAAAAGAGGTACTTATAATCAAAAGCTGGCAACCACTGTTAACTTTTATAGCGGGTTTTCCAACACAACCAAATACCTTAACCTGTTAACTGCTCCGCAGCTTTATCAGTTAAAAAGAGAGCGTTATACCAATGATGGTGTTGCTATTGACGCGCCGTGGGATGATAGTTATTATGCTACACAAAGAACCGACTGGCAAAGGGCCATTATGGGTACCGGGCATGTAACCAATGGCGATGTTAGTATCCAGGGTGGTAATGATGCTTCAAACTATTACTTTTCAAGCTCTATTTATAACGAGGATGGTATTATTGATAAAACCAACTTCAAACGATACAGTACACGTATCAATTCCGAGCATAAGATAACTTCGTGGTTAAAACTGGGAGAGAACGTTCAACTGACCTACGGTAATAACAATGGCTTTGATAACAATAATTCGCAAACGGGTTTGATATTTTCGGCTCTGCGTTTTAACCCGGCTATACCGCTGGTAAATCCTGATGGTACTTACGGTACATCAAAGGCTTTCGCTAATCAGTTGGGTGATATCAACAGTCCTTATGCTACTATCCAAATGGCCGACAGGTACACTAAAAAATACAGGGCATTGGCCAACGCGTTTGCTGAAATTACTTTTTTAAAGGAGCTGAAATTGAAGGTTAACTATGCCTTTGACGGTACATTTATCCGCAATTATAATTTTAGTATCGCAGATAATAATCAAACAAGGCCAAATCCAAATTCTACCTTAACTCAATCTGAAGAGGAAGTATCGTCACAGTTGCTTGAATCTTTTCTTACGTATGATAAGGTGTTTGGCAAAAGTCACGTAACTTTTACGGGTGGTTATTCTTATCAAAACTTTAAAGATTACGGTTTTAACGCTCAAAGGGTTGGTTATGACGATACCGATCCCGATCAACGGGTGCTTAACCAGGGCAATGGCCAATTCAATTCAAATATCTTGCCTCAGCCATCTTCATTACAGTCGGGCTTTGCAAGGTTATTTTATGATTTTGACAGCAGGTACCTGGCAACCGTTACTTTTCGCGCAGACGGTTCTTCCAAATTTGCGCCCGGCAAACAGTGGGGGTACTTTCCTGCATTTTCCTTGGGCTGGAGAATTACCAGTGAAAAATTCATGAAAAATATCACCTGGATTAATAACTTGAAATTGACGGGTGGTTATGGTGAGTTGGGTAATCAAAATGTACTGCCTTTTCAGTATCTAAGCTTGATCAAAATTGGCAGTACTTATGAAAATGGTGGTTATGCCTTTGGCGGCACGGGAGTAAGTGGTGCAGCTGTTACAAGTATTGCAAATCCGGATATTACTTGGGAGCGTACTGCTATGACCAACATTACCCTTGATGCTGGTTTCCTGAATAACCGGTTAAATACCACACTTACGTATTTCAATAAGAATACTAAAGATATGCTGATATCACCGCCGGTAGTAGGTTCAGCGGGTTCGGTAGCTATTCCAAATCAAAACATCGGTACAATGAATAACAAAGGTGTCGAAGTTGAAATTAACTATCAAGGCGGCGATAAACTAAAATATTCATTCGGTGCCAATGCTTCGTTTATCAAAAATAAGGTAACTAAACTTAATGGAGAAGGCACTTTCATTGGTTCGACAGTTTACGGGCGTTCAAGCCAGGAAATCTCAAGAACATATCAGGGTCAGCCGATAGCTTCTTTTTACGGATGGAAAACAAATGGCCTTTACCAAACCCAGGCAGAAATTGATAACGATCCGGCGCTTAAAAATGATTCGCGCAAGGCTAATATCAAACCCGGCGATGTGCGCTTTCTGGATTTAAATGGCGATGGCCAGATTGATGGTAATGATCGCACCAATTTGGGCAATCCAAATCCTAATGCTACAGTTGGTTTGCAAGGCAGTCTTTCATACAAAGGTTTTGACTTTGCAGCAAACTTTACCGGCGTATTTGGTGTAAGCCTTTATAATGCCGATAGGATGCAAGGTATTGATCCAACCTATCCGTTTAATCTTTATGCCGAAGACATGAACCGCTGGACAGGGGCGGGCACAAGCAACTCGATCCCGCGTATGTCATTAGATCGTGCTAACGACAATTATCGCACATCCGACCTGTTTGTCGAAAGCGGGAATTACTTTGCCCTCAAAAACGCCACTTTAGGTTATACTTTACCTGCAAGCTGGGCTAAAAAAGCAACACTGAAAAGCGTAAGGTTATATGCATCAGGTCAAAACATATTTTTTATAACCAATTATAAGGGATACACGCCCGAACTTGGTTATACTAACGGCAACCTGCAGCGTGGGGTTGATGTGGCCCAGTACCCTACGGTACGTACAATTACATTCGGTATAACTGCTAAACTTTAAAATCATGAAATCGAAAATTACAATATATATGGTTATAGGGCTGGCGTTACTCAACAGCGCCTGTAAAAAAGCACTTGACCTTAAACAACAAGGTGTTTATACCTCAGATAATTATTTCAGGAACGAAGTTGATGCTGTAAATGCGGTTTCCGGTATTTATAGCCTTTTGGAAGAAGAGGATTATGTTGGCCACGCGGAGGCTACATTTGATGTTCCATCTGACGATTACTGGCGTTCAGGTGATCATAGCGAGGATGAGGGCATTGAGAACTTAACTTATGATGCTTCAAATGCTGCTATCAGGTATCCATGGAAATGGAGGTATGAAACCATCAACCGGGCAACCAATTGCATCATTAACATCCCAAAGATCACCGCAATATCTACCGATATTAAAAATCGGAGTATGGGCGAAGCTTATTTTTTACGTGCCTTTGGCTACTGGCGTTTAATGATCATTCATGGCGATGTACCTATCATTACCGAAGATGATTACTCAAAACAAACTTTTAATGTTCCAAAATCGCCAATTGAAGAAGTACGAAAACAGATCGAGTCGGACTTGTTGAAAGCGGTGGATCTTTTGCCTGAAAGCTATGGCTCTGCCGACCGCGGCCGTGTAAGCAAAGGAACTGCATTGGGCTTATTAACCAAGCTTTACATGTATTGGGAAAAACTTCCTGAGGCAATTACAACCGGTCAAAAAGTGATTTCCAATTCACATTACGCGTTGGCTGCTAACTATGCCGATAATTTTACCCGCGCTAATGAAACCAGCACCGAGTTGCTTTTTTCGATCCAGGCTGTACAAACCGTTGTACAAAATGACTTTACAGTTTATTACATTCCAAGATCATGGAACGGTTATGGCTTTAGTCAGCCATTACAGGGACTTGCCAATGAGTTTGAGGCAGGTGATCCACGTAAACAGGCTACTTTATTAAGCGTTGGCGACAAGGTTGATCTGGGTGATGGCAAGGGCTTGACAACGTTTACCGCCGATCTTTCTGCTACTGGTTATGCATTTAAAAAGTACGCTGTATTTAATACTGAAGCTGATGGCGGCGGTGTTGACCATAGTTATGCTGTGCCTTTAATGCGTTCTGCTGATATTTACCTGTTAGTTGCCGAAGCATTGATCCGTACACAAGGTGCGGGCGCAGGTGATGCGCTGATTAACCAGATCAGGCACCGTGCCTCGGCTTCATTAAAACCGGTTTCAGGCGCAGGTATGAAAGAGCTGATCCACGAACGCCGTGTTGAACTGGCTGGTGAAGACCAGCGCCACCAGGATTTAATGCGCTGGGACAAAAAGAACATCGTTGATATTGCGGCTATTTATAACCTCGCTGTTTCAAAAGCTCCGCTTGATCAAAACAAAACTGTAACCTTTGTGCGCCCTAAAAACTATTATTTCCCAATTCCACAGGTTGAGATTGATAAAAGTAAAGGTGTGTTGGTACAGAACCCTAATTTTAAATAATAATATCCTCATACCGGCAACAGCGGAGATATCCCTGTTGCCGGTATTTATTTCCAGCGTTTAATTATCTGTTGATGAGAAAGTGTTTACTTGTTTTAGCTGCTATTATTTCATTCGGCCTTAAAGCCGGTGCCCAGGTTGATCAGAAGGCCTCGTACGATTTTATTGAAAGGGTAATTCCCGGTAAAAGTAATTTGTTTACTGTTGAGGCTATCCCGCAACAAAACGGTAAAGATGTATTTGAACTGGAAAGCCGCAATGGTAAAATTGTGCTCAGGGGTAACAACGGCCTTTCAATAGCATCGGCATTAAACTACTATCTTAAAAATTACTGCTTTTGCGATATCGGTTGGAATGGCACTAATCTTAATTTGCCGGCCACTTTGCCTGTGGTTAAAGGGCTTATCCACAAAACAACGCCTTATCAATATCGCTACTATTTAAACTACTGTACGTTTAACTACACCATGGCCTGGTGGGGCTGGGAACGCTGGCAAAAAGAAATTGACTGGATGGCCCTGAACGGCATTAACATGCCGCTGGCCATAACAGGCGAAGAAGCCGTTTGGCAAACCGTTTATAAAGACATGGGCTTTACCGATAAACAACTGGATGAGTTTTTTAGTGGCCCCGCTTATTTTTCATGGTTCTGGATGGGGAATATCGACGCCTGGGGTGGTCCGCTGCCGCAGCATTGGATGGACTCGCACAAAATATTACAAAAAAGGATTTTAGAGCGTGAGCGTTCATTTGGGATGACACCTGTATTGTCGTCATTTACCGGCCACGTGCCGCCATCATTTAAAGATAAATTCCCCGGTGCTAAGGTTAAAAGAACCAACTGGGATGCCGGTTTTCCCGATGTATTTATACTTGACCCCGACGATCCGATGTTTGAAACCATCGGTAAAAAATATATAGAAGCACAAACTAAAGAGTTTGGTACCGACCACCTGTACTCGGCCGATACTTTTAATGAAAACGTGCCGCCAACAAACGATTCAACCTACCTGGATGGCATGAGTAAAAAGGTATTCAACTCCATGGCCGCTGCTGATCCTAAAGCAATCTGGGTAATGCAGGGCTGGATGTTTCACTATAATAACAAATTTTGGCAGCCGCAGCAAATTAAAGCTTTGCTTAACGCTGTACCTAATGAACAAATGATAGTGCTTGACCTGTACAGCGATGCCCATCCTGTTTGGAACCGTACCGAAGCTTACTATGGCAAACCATGGATATGGAGTATGCTGCAAAACTTCGGCGGGAACATCAGCCTGTTTGGCCGTATGCGCCACGTAGCTGCCGATCCGTCCATCGCCCTGCATGATCCCGAATCAAAAAATATGCGTGGTATTGGTGTTACTCCCGAAGGTATCGAACAAAACCCTGCACTGTTTGCACTAATGTTGGAAAACGTTTGGAACGATACCCCGATTGATGCCGATAAATGGGTAGCTAACTATGCGAAGCGCCGTTACGGACAAGCTAACAATCTGGCAGATGAAGCGTGGCACATCCTGTTAAATTCGGTGTACTCAGGCGGCTTAACAGAAGGCGGCCCAGAATCGATTATTGTGGCAAGGCCAACGTTGAAAAAATATATCGATAGGGTGCTTACCAAACCGGATTATGATCCCAAGCAACTGGTTAAAGCATGGACATTACTTATCAATGCGGCGGACAGCCTGAAACAAAGCGACGGTTTTCAGTATGACCTCGTTGACGTTACCCGGCAGGTTATGGCTAACTATGCAAGTCCGTTGCAGCAAAAAATGGCGCAGGCCTATCAAAATAAAGATCAACAACAATTTAAATTATACAGTAGCCAGTTTTTGGAGTTGATGGATGATATGGATGCTTTGTTGAGCACCCGTAGAGATTTCCTGTTAGGCAAATGGATCAACGAAGCCAGGGCTAACGGTGTGACCGACAAAGAGAAAAACCTGTATGAGTTTAACGCACGTGACCTTGTTACCCTTTGGGGCGATAAAGAAAGCGGTTTACGCGAATACTCAAACCGTCAATGGGCTGGTTTAATCAAAGGCTATTACAAACCACGCTGGGCAATGTACTTCGGTTTGCTGGATAAGTCATTATCAACCAAAACCGACTTTAATGTCGAAGCTTTTGACAAACAAGTAAAAGATTGGGAATGGCAATGGGTAAACAAGCATGATAATGCTTACACCGACGCAGCAAAAGGCGACGCCGTTGAAAAATCAAAGCAATTGTTTGCGAAGTATAATGCGATGATTTTGGGGACGCGATAAGAAGTTTAATAAAAACGATGTCATTTCGATAGAGCAGGGGAGGAATCGAGAACTGGGGCGAAAGAGAAATCCTATACGCCCTACAAGGCACATGCATAGTTTAATGGAATGGCGTATAAGATTTCTACTCACGCTATGCTTAGGCCATCACAAGTTCGTCGAAATGACAGGAGTAAAAACATACAGATAAAGACTTACGAAGTATTTCAAAACTTCGTAAGTCTGGATTTTTGAAAAATCATGAGAATACGCTATACCATATTAACATTTATCTTATTGCTAACCGCTTTTACATCAGCCCACAGCCAGGGCTCAAACGATTATATCTTCCCAGCTACAGCAGTTGCTAAGCCTTATATCGATTTTGATAGTAAAGGCTTTATAGTTGAGGGTAAACGTACTTTTATAGCATCGGCTGGATTGGAGTATGCCCGTATCCCGCATGAACTTTGGTATGACAGGTTACTGCGCATAAAAAGGGCAGGTTTTAACTGCATCGAGATCTATACTATTTGGAACTTTCATGAAGAGCAGGAAGGTAAATTTAACTTCAGCGGTGACCGTGATCTCGGAAAATTTCTGGACATAGTAAAGCAACTTGGTTTATATGCCATTGTGCGTGTTGGCCCGTATTATTGCGCCGAATGGGATAACGGTGGATACCCGATATGGCTTAAATTTAAAAAAGGTCTGAGGGTACGTGAGGATAACAAGCCCTTTGAACAATATGTAGATCGCTTTTTTGACCATCTTTTGCCGGTGGTATTCCAGAGGCAGATCAATAAAGGCGGCGCTGTGATTTTGGTTCAGTTGGAGAATGAGCACCCCAACGGCTGGGGAACAGTAATGCCTGATGGTTACTTTAAACACCTGCAGGCAAAAGCTTTGGATATGGGTATGCAGGTACCATATTTCTTCAGCGGATTACATCACGCCAGCGATCCGGCCGGTGATGGAAAACTGGATGACGATAAGCGGCCAAACCCATGGTTCTCTACCGAATTCTGGGCTGTTTGGTATTCACAATATGGAGCCAAGCCGGGAGATGCTGAGCTTTACAACAGGCGCACCTGGAAAATCATCGCGCATGGCGGTAATGGCTATAACTACTATATGGCGCACGGTGGTTCAAACTTTGGCTATACAAACAATGATGAGGATGCAGCTTCATACGATTATGGCACTGGTATAGGCCAGGCAGGTGATTTACGACCAATATATTACACTTTTAAGCGTGCTGCATGGTTCTCGCGTAGTTTCCAGGATGTATTGGAGAACAGCACAAACGCTTCGGAAACATACAAAGGCATTGCCGTTGACACAGCGGTTAAAATATCTGCCCGTACAAGCCCAGCCGGTGATTTGATCTTCCTGGATACCCCGGGTACATCTGAGGTAGGTACATCATTAAATATCAAGGGTAGCGAAAACCTGTTAGCGGGTAAAAAGATCAGCCTGCAGCCCAAAGAGATTTATCCTTTGGTACATAATCATAAACTTAATGATGAAGTTACTCTTGATTGGGCGCTTACCCGTGTATTTGCTATTGTTAAGCAGGCTAATACCACAACGATTATTGTTGATGCTGAAGCCGGTGAGCCAGTGTTGCTTCGTTTTAATACCAAAGTGAAAGCTTCGTCAGTATCAGCTTCAGTGAAAGTTGAGAACGATAATGTACTGATTGATGACCAAATGTCTGCTACTGCCGAAAAGCCCGTTGAATATACTTTTAAGTCAGGCCTGCAAACGATAAGGGTGTTGGCCATGAACCGGGCCTTAACCGATAAAACGTGGGTTACTGAAAGCGAGGGTGAAAACTATATTATCACCGGATTAAACTATGTTGGCGAGGCATCGGTTAAAAATGGCCAGTTAAAATTAACAGCAGAATCATCTTTAACGCAAAATGCAGTTCAGAAAGCTACATTATATACTGATAGTAAAATAATACCATTCAGCATCGGTGCGCAGAAAGGCGATCAACAGTCAACTATCAGCTTAGCTAACTGGCAGTATAAAAATGCAGCAGTTAACGCGGCAACAAACGTAAACACAAGCAGCTGGCTCAAATCAAAAGATCCACAGCCGATGGGTGCAGATGCTGATGTTACTGCGGATGCCTGGTATAGGACTACTACCAATATACCATCCAACGGAAAATATACCCTGCAGGTGAAAGGCGGCGGCCGGGGACAGGCATTTATTGATGGCAAACCTGCCGCAAGATGGAGGCTGAACGATAATGAATTAACGCTTAACCTTACAAAAGGGAAGCATACACTGGCCGTTTTTGCAGCGCACGATGGCAGGGACAAGTTAGCTGCTTACCTTGGGCCAATAGATGAGGTAGATAGTAAAGGGCTTTTCGGTAATGCGCTCATTAAAAAAGGCGGACCGTTCATTTCTGAGCTTGGCAACTGGTATTTCACCAAAGCCAACAAAAAAGACGATGTAAAACAGGGGCCACCGGCGTTTGATACATCGGTTTACAAAAAATATAAAATAGGCGCGGATGTTTTTAACCTGAAAGAGGGTTATGCCTGGTTTCACACTACTATTCCTCGGCAGTCTGCAGGTACTTCAAAATTAGCGGTGCTGTTTAAAAGTGTTGATGAAAACGCCACCGTATTTATTAACGGCAAACAAGTAGCCCATCACGATGGCTGGAACCAACCATTCGAGGTAAATATTACCGATGCCGAAACTTTAAAACGACCAATTGAACTTTCGGTCTTTATCGAAAATTATTCAAATGAAGGAGGTATAGACCAACCTATAAAGATCAATGCTATTGGCGATGCCACAGCAGTAATTAACTGGCAATTGAAAGGTGGTCCGGGTGATGTACAAGCTGTTAATGGCTGGACAAAGCTTGGTGCGGCCAAGCAAACGAAAAATGCTCCGGTCTTTTATCGTACAACTTTCAACTTACCACCATCGACAGGAAATACGTTCATTTGGCGTTTTGATCCGGTGGGATTAGGACATGGCTCCGTTTGGGTCAATGGTCACAACTTAGGCAGGTACCCTGAAAAACTGGATATGAAAAGCCTTTATATCCCGAATGCTGGCTTAAACCGGGTGTAAACCAGGTGGCGGTTTATGACGAAGACGGCAATAGTATCAATAAAACCCGTATTGTGGCAGAAGGAGCTGCAGGCCGGTTAATCAAAGAAATTTCAATACCCTTAATTAATATAATTGCAAAAATGGCTGCAACAACCGAAAGATTTACCGCGCTTGATGTTTTCCGTGGTATGACCATTTGCTTCATGATCATCGTTAATGCCCCGGTTCGGGGGCAAACGTATGGTCGCCGCTTGATCATGCACCCTGGATTGGTTTTACACCCACCGATCTCGTTTTTCCATCCTTCCTTTTTGCAGTTGGCAATGCGCTTAGTTTCTCTAAAAAGAAATTTGAAACTGATGCCGCTTTTATAGGCAAGATTTTTAAGCGCACTGTGATCATTTTTCTGCTGGGGTACCTGATGTATTGGTTCCCGTTCTTTCACCGTGAAGCAGGTAGCTGGGTATTTAATCCGCTAAGCCATACCCGTATTATGGGGGTGCTACAACGGATTGCTTTGTGTTACTTTTTTGGCGCGTTGATAGTTCATTACTGCTCGCAAAAAACGGCCGTTATCATATCTGTTTTACTTTTAATTGGCTACTGGGCATTCCTGATATTTTGTGGCGAACCGGGTAAAGAGTATACCATGCTTGGCAACGCAGGTACCCGGTTGGATATTGTATTGATGGGCAACAACCATTTATATCATGATAAAGGCGGCCCCATAGCTTTCGACCCGGAGGGTTTACTCAGCACCATGACGGCCATTGTTAATGTGATTGGCGGGTACCTGGCCGGAGCGTTTATACAGCGTAAGGGTAAAAATTATGAGTCGATTGCGCGTTTGTTCATGTGTGGAGTATTGCTGATAGCTGCTTCATTATTCTGGGCACAATTTTTCCCTATAGCCAAAAAATTGTGGACAAGCTCATTCACACTTCTTACTATCGGGATTGATCTTTTACTGTTAGGTTTTATGGTGTTCGCCATCGAAATAAAAAAGGTAAAGAGTAGCACAAACTTCTTTCTCATATTCGGGCGCAATTCACTGGCCATATATCTGCTGTCAGAATTGCTGTTAACCGTGTTCCAAACCATTTGGGTAAAACCACAGCTAAGTTTTTACGAATGGATAAACCAGGCGTTTTATCAAAAAATATTCCCCGGCGCGTTTGGTACATTGGTGTTTGCGCTTTGTTATATGATGCTTTGCTGGCTGGTGGCATATCTGCTTGATAAGAAAAAGATCTATATAAAAATATAACATCCACGTAGAGACGCATCACATGCGTCTCCAACTAAAAGGTCAACGTTTTAGTATCAGATGCTGAAGACGCATGTGATGCATCTCTACAAAACATAATTTAAATTGAAGTCATTATCCCGTATCGTTTTCGCCTTAGCCGCAGTTTTACTGGGCAGCAACCTTTATGCCCAGCAAATAAACCATCTGCATGATGTTGATCCGTTTATCGGCACGGCACTGAGCAATGTGCTTACCAAATGGGGTAATAATGGTGGTTGTTATCCGGGAGCTGTTGCGCCATCGGGCAGCGTACAACTAAGTCCCGAAACAAAAACTACAGGAGCAAGGGGATATAACTATATGGATAGCTCAATTTATTATTTCAGTTGCTTTGGCCACATGAGTGGCTTTCCTGAAGGCTCGTCCGGACATTTCTTTGTGATGCCATTTAATGGAAACAATATTTTTGAGCCTGGTAAATCAAATCTCCGTTTTTCGCACAGAAATGAAATGGCTGCTCCTGGCTATTACAAGGTAAGTTTTGACGGTAAACAGATTGTCGCCGAAGCTACCGCTACGGCAAGAACAGGCATGTTCCGTTTTACATTTAATGGAAATGCTAATCCGCAAATCTTTATCGGTAATGCCGGCGAAATTCAGGTGGTATCAAATAAAGTGCTTCATGCTTCAAATGCTAACGCGGTAATAAACTTTAACCAAGGGTACACTGATAAAAAAGAAGTTAAAAGCGGCTGGCTGTTTACTTTCAGCAAAGCTCAGGCAGGTGCCACAATTATCACTTTACAATTAAGCAAATCATCGGTTGGTTACCCCGGGGCACAGCATAATATCAATCAGGAAACAGGTAGCCTTAGTTTTGACGAGATACGCGCCAAAATAAATAGGGAATGGGCTAAACTATTATCAATCGTTGATATAACCGATGATAATGAGCAGAATAAAAGGGTGTTTTACACAGCACTTTATCATTCATTATTGCTGCCGTGGGTTGCTGATGACGCTGATGGCAGTTACCGCGGTACGGATGGTAAGGTCTATCAAAAAACAGGGCAAAACCAGTATGAAGCTTTTTCTCCATGGGATACATTCCGGTCCTTACATCCTTTGCTCACTTTGTTATATCCGCAAAAGCAACAGGATGTGATCTTGTCTATGTTGGATGTATACAAGCAAAGCGGTCACCTGCCTACCGAAAGTATGACGGGCAACCATGCTGTTCCAATTATTGTTGATTCCTATTTGAAAGGGATTGTGGGCTTTGATAAAGATTTTGCTTATAAGGCTATGAAGAAAGATTTGGTTGACGGGCCATTTGTTCAGTCAGACATGGAAGTTTATCACCAAATGGCCTATGTCCCCTTTACCCGGCCCGAGTCAGTTACCCGCACGGTTGAGTATGCCTATGATGACTGGGCGCTGTCGCAATTCGCAGATAAGGTGATGAATGATAAGCCGACTTATCAGTTATTATCAAGCAGAGGTTTTAACTACCGCAATCTTTTAAATAAGGACGAACTGTTTATGCTTCCGCGTAATGGAGATGAGTTTAAGCTTCAGCCCGGCACATCGGGTTATAAAGAAGGCGACAAATGGGTATATTCCTATTTTGTGCCTCAAAATGGTAAAGACTTGATTAATATGACGAGCGGTAATGAGCAGTTTGCCGCCCGTTTGGATTCAGCTCTTCGCAATAATGTTATCCTCTTTGATAACGAAACTGTTTTTCACTTACCTTATTTGTTTAACCAGGCCGGCAAGCCACGGTTAACACAAAAATGGGTGAGAGATATCATGCTCAATAGGTTCAAGGCTACTCCTGGCGGTTTGCCCGGTAATGATGACCTCGGTTCAACATCAAGCTGGTATGTCTTTAGCTCGCTCGGGATATATCCGGTATGTCCTGGTAATCCGCTTTACGCTATCGGTGCGCCTTTGTTCAAATCTGTAACGCTTCATTTACCCAATGGCAAAAAGTTCATAATCGGCAGTAATAATTCATCTGCAAAAAATAATTACGTACAGGCTCTGCATGTGAATGGCAAAGCTTGGCAGCAATTGGCCCTGCCACATTCGGTGGTGGTTAAAGGTGGTGCAATGACTTTTGATATGGGGAAAGCCCCAGGTAACTGGCCAACCGATAAAGATCCGATTGAGCTATCGGCCACAAAAAAAAATACTGCCTTTGGTATAGTGAGTTATTCGGTCGATAAAAAAAATGCAGTGCCTGGCGAGCCGCTTGTGATAAGGTTTAAACTTAAAAATACAGATAGCAAGGGCATTAAAACCGTAAAGCTGTTGGTTAACGGAAAGCCATATAGTTATAAAAACTGCCTGGTTGAGCCGGGACAAACTGTTCAGGATTCTATTGAGTTTCGCCTTTACCCTGTGGGAAAAACGGTACTGAAGCTTGATAATACACTACCGTTGATTGTCGAAGTGAATCTGCCTGCAAAACCGCAGGAGCAAGCTTTTAAAATATCGGGGCTGGAAGTAAAACCGATGATCAGGTTGAATGAAAGCCAGGAAATAAAATACCGGATAAAAAATACTGGCGGATTAAAGCAAACCTTTATTATACCTGTAATCCAGAATGATTCGGTTGTTTTTACCGATAATATTAAACTTGATGCCGGTGAAGTTAAAACCATTAGTCATCATATAAAAGCTTCCAAAAACGGATTTGAATATGTGAGGGTCGATACGGCGAAAACTATCTACAAGGTTTATGAAAATGCTACAGAATCATTATTGCTTGATTTCGCATCGATAGTCCGTGGTAAGATAGTAGCTGATAGTTCGGGCTTTCATAACAACGGAAATGTTATTTCATCTTCAGTAACGACTACTAATGATAAACTATTATTTAGCGATAGTACTTATGTGGAAGTCCCAAACTCACCAGCTTTGGATAATATGGATGAATCCATTACCATGATGGGATGGGTTTACCCGATGGGCAATGAGAAAGGTTTGGTTGATATCATTACCAAAGGCGATAACCATGTATTGCAAATGACCGATAACAGAACCCTGACTTTTTTTGCAGGCGGATGGGGCAGGGGCGACTGTACTGTAAACCTTCCTGCCGACTGGCAACAACATTGGCATCACATTGCGGGCGTGTGCAATGGCAAAAAGCTATATGTTTATATCGATAGTGTTTTGGCCGGAACCACGCTGTTAAATGTAACCGCTGATCTGTCGGTAAATAACAAATGGACGTTAGGCCGAAACGAAGAGTTTCCATCAGAACGCGTGTTTCACGGCTTTATGGACAGAGTGAAAGTATTCAAAGCAGCATTATCTGCTGATGATATCAAAACTATCGTGTCGTCAGAAAAACAGTAAGCTGATAGTGTCTCCTACGTTTAAGAATGATATTTAACAATCTCTAACGGGCTGTTGATGCCCTTGCTATTAATTGTGATGGCATTATCAGTTCCTGCTTGGCTTCATTAAGCCGCCCGGACAGACGGCCGAAAAGGATTTCCGCTGCCTGCTTCCCCATATCATACGCAGGTTGTAAAATAGTAGTAAGCGATGGATTAAGTATGGCCGCGGTAATTTGATTGGTAAAGCAAACAACTTTTACATCACGAGGGATCTGTAGTTTCAGTTCATCGCAAGCCAGATAAGTTGCGGTAGCCAACTGCTCAACTGTAGCTATGATACCATCTGGTTTAACGGTCGTCAAATGCGCTTTGATTATATTTACATTTTCGTCGGTATATTTGTTGGAGCAGGTTACTATTCCTGCATCTTTAACTACAAACCCATTTTCAGTTAAAGCGTTGCGATATCCTTGTTCCCGGGCGGTTAAAATAGAAGGATAGCCGCTGATGGTAACCAGTGAGATGTTTTTACATCCGGCTTGCAACAAGTGTGTGGCTGCGTTGTAAGCGCTATTATAGTCGTCGGTTACTATTTTATCCGCAGTAATATCCTCGCAAACCCTGTCAAAAAAAACTATGGGGATGCCTGTTTCCTGTAATGTTTTAATATGTCCGGTATCCTGGGTGCTGCTTGCTACCGACATAATGAGGCCATCAACGCGTCCGCTGGCCAGGTCGTTAAACATGGATGCTTCCCGTTCATAACTGTCATGGGAAAGGTAGATCAGCGCATGGTATTTTTTTGGCGCGACAATACTTTCAATTCCGTTAATGGCCTGGCTAAAAAAGCTGTCGGCAATTTCGGGTATAATGATGGCTATAGTATTGCTGCTTTGTTTGCGGAGACTGCTGGCATAAGCGTTAGGTACGTAATTTAAACGCCTGGCGGCTTCCATTACCCTCAGTTTGGTTTCAGGACTTATATCATAGCTATCGCGAAGCGCTTTGGATATAGTTGCGGTTGAAAGGTTAAGCTCTTTCGCAAGCGTTTTCATATTCACCTTATCGTTCTTATTACCGCCGGTCATTTTTAGTATTGGTTGTGCTTAATTGTGGAGCAATATAACGAAAAAGATGTTCAGTAGTTTCGACGCGACTCAACCTGAACGCAAGAAGGGCGTCTATATGTTAAAACAATATTGGGTACGGTTTAAATGAGAAAAGGCACAATTTCTTGTGCCTTTCGTGATCCCGCTGGGACTCGAAATTCTATATAGATAAAACCCTTATTATCAGTATGTTATGTCAATCAAATTTTAGACGTATACCGAAAAGTATACCGAATGTTTTAGATCAATTTGATGCTGTTTCAGAACGTTAATACGCTAATATACAGTTTATTCTGAAATAAATCAAATCAAAATAATTAATCAATTTTGACCTTTGATTGGATGTGGTTTTTAGGGGGCACAACTAATTGACAATTTGCGGCATTCAATAAAGATCCTACAATCTTAGGACTTCTTTAATCGTTACAAACAGATGTTATCTATTCTAAACCCCAAGGTTTGTTCCAACGAATCACTTTCCAAATCCGGATCGATATCTATTTCCTTAAATATCAATTCTTTTGGCCGAATGTCCTTAAATGGTTCTATTGCACTTTCAAAACTTAATTCAGCTAACTCCTCTATCGTTGAAATATTAACCTGATAAGTACCGGCCTGCTTAAATTCTAAAAACAACGCTTCCTGGGAGTTGTCTGATTCCAATTCCTCAACAACTTCATCGTTTTGTAGTAAGCTAATTTGGCTCATTAGAAATCCAACTCTGTACAATTGGCCGTCATCTTTTACAAAATACACGATCTTCCAAAAAAATGTAGGTACTCTTACACTTTCACCATTTACGGGAGATCTTAAGTAGGGGTCATTTTCTAATAATACAGGACCAGTAAATACTGTTATGCGAAGTTTGCATTTTGTCGTTTCTGCATGAAGGATGTAGTCTTCTAAACTTCGCCACACATCCCTGTTTAAATCTTTGTGTTGAGGTACAGAATTAGAATAATAAAAAGTTGAATCTGCGGCCTTGAAAGCTAGTCCTACTGTTTCGCCCCATTGAACATCCTCCCGTTTCGTGAGATGTCCGCGATCAAATTTTGAATTATCGGTAGAGTATAGTTCGTATCCCCATTGTGCACCTTTGAGCCTCGGATCTAACCTCCAACTGTCTTTTCTCGGAACTTTCTTGAAAAGCGATCCGTCTATGTTGGAAGCGGTAAAATAAGCCAGTTTTCTACTTTTAGATAATATAAGAGAGTAATTAAAATAAGGTATTACACCACTTTCAAAGGTATCTGTTATTAGCTTATCGCCCAGTTTTAAGGTGCTTAACGCTGGCATGTTTATAAAATGCTCAGTCTCCTCACTTGCTAAAAATAAAGGGTCAAAACCATTATATAAATTGTCATTTTCCATTAGTAATCATTTTATCAAAGTAACCAATGATAGCATCAATCCTAATTCCTTCATTTCTTGATTTAAAGCCAAATGGTAATGGCGCTTCGTCTTTTTTTAATATTCCTCCGCTATGGTGTACAGCGACGATATCCCATGCCGAATTAAATACTGGAGCACCCGAAGAGCCTTTTAATGTATCTGTTAGATATTGAATCGTTCTTTGCGAAGAAGACGTAATTATATTATGATAAAGTGCTAATTGTTTCGATTGACCGCCCGGATGTTGAATGATATTCACAAATTCATTTTTTGGCGCCTCAACATTATAAAGTTCAATAAAGCCATAATTTTTTAGCGTTAGTTTTTCATCTGAAATTTCAAATATAGAGACGTCAAATTCATGTATCGGCGAGGTGATCCAAATACCTTCTGCATTGATCTTAAAGACTTCGGTATGTTTAATGCCACCCTCCAAATCATCCTCATAATTAAATATAATTTTCGTGTAAGGGATTTTGGTTTTTTCTGAAATAACATGATAATTGGTGACGAAAAATACCTTATCGTTAGCCGGGAACTTCGCCAGGAATCCAGTACCGACATTAGTACTTGAGCCTATTTTTACTTCGACCTTTGCTACTGAAATTGCTTTCCTCATTCCTAGTTCTAAAAATGTGATGGGTAGCAATGTCGTCTTTTCCATCGTTAGAACCTCTAACTCTGCATAATCTGGATTCTTCCAAGTTGAGATATCGTCCAGCTGCGGAGCAATGGAATAATCAATGTGCTCGCTTCCAATAGCGGCCATTAAAAATGGATTTTCCGCAAAATGTTTTTGTGCGACGGCGAAAAGGTCAGCAGTTTTGTTCCTTTTATCTAATTCAGAGATAACACTGTGCCATATCTCCATAGCATTGCCTGAGAAATTGATTTTGCTCGGCTGTAAGCCAGCTTCCTGCGCCAGCCGGACAATTGCCTCGTGCGAGTAAGCAAGATCCGCTAATGCGTCATTTAACTGTGAAAGGCGCGTATTCCAAGCCATAGTTTTATTGCTATATATAATCCTTACGAATTTTAAATAAGAAATTAAAATCATCTACATAGCTAAACTCATCGTTTACTTCTTTCATAAGGGAGTTCATCGAGATTTTCTTAAACTCTTTATTTTTAAGTTTTTTGATGGCTTTTGCCCATGTTTCCCTTGCAGGCACTCCCAGAACCAAATCACTTTCATGCCCACCCGCTCTTTCCCAAACCCTCGTCAAACTGACTGGGTTAGGGTAATAGTTACATAAAAGTTCTTCAGTATTGGTCCACCATTGTTCTTTGCCAATCTTGACTTTAGGAATGAGGCCAGATAAGAAAATTTTTCCTTTGTCAACAAGTGATAATAAATCGTAACATTCCTTTAGTGCTATTGACCAGCTATTATTTTTTGAGGAACGATTGTAGACTAAATGTGCAGATGACCCGCTCTTACGTTGGTAGATAAGTTTACCCAACTGTTTAGCTTCGTTTCCGCCAAGAATGCCTCTAAATTGCTTTAAATACTCTTCTAAATAGTGATTCGGGATATTTGTAAATTTTTTGAAAATGGGTATGACGGGCTTGATCTTGTCCTTATTAAAATATAGAAAATCGCTAATAGCATAATCGAAAATATAATTTGATAATATGGAGTCGTTTGGAACATTGATATTCTTTCCATTGCTCAGTTCACTTAATAGATAGGCAGATGTTTCTTTAAGGAATTGTGATCTGTTTTTATCATCTAATTTGCCCCATAATTCATTACGCCTGTCGTAGTACAGAATATTTCCGTATTTACTATTTGCAATTGAAGAGATCAACTCAACTTTTACTTTTTCCCCGTTTATCAATAAGGTGAAAAGCTGATCCAACACCAAATTGAATTTTTTTATGCCCTTTTCAACGCTATTTCCCAAGCGTATTGACTCCGCCCATATATCCTGCCAACCGGTATTGCTGACATCTATTTTACTGAGCAACGCAGGAGTAGCCCGGCAATATTTCCCCGCGATAAGAATCAAACGTCGATCTTTCAAATTTACAGCACAATTCACCGCCGTTTCACCTTCTGTTTTTGCGAGAATGACCTCAAGACCTCTTGTTGAATTCTGGTTTTTATCGATTGCTAATAGCTCGGTTAGTGCCTCTTCGATCCCTTTGTCCTTAATCAACAAATGAGCGTAGAAAACTAATAATCCGGTTTTAGCTGCATAAATTTTTAACGCATCAACTAATTGTTGCTTGAGATTAAGGGGTAATGCCTGAATAAAATCTTCTTCTTTAATATTGATTAACATTAATTGCAGTAACTCCAGCAGTTTAGGATTTATGGATAGCCACTCATAAAATATTTGAGCCTTCAACATTCCTGGAGAATGAAAAAACGCCTTCAATGATTCATCGACCGATTGGGACAACCAATCTTTGTTTTTCGTTCCTTTTAGAAGCTCAATTATCTTTAGTGATTCGATCGTAGCTGCATTTAACTGGAACAATCTTTTTTTAAGCCACTTAGCAATGCTTTCGCCAAAAATATATACACTTTTTGCAAATGATTCAGTTTTGAAATTTTGAAGAATTCCAAAATCTTGATAATCAGAGTTGTCTATTAACTTAGCGAGATGCTTTACAAACGCTTCCTTAAAGGCGGCTCCCTTTTTAGGCGATGGAGAATACGAAGCGATAATGTGACTTAAAGTGGAAAGCTTTTTAAAATCTGTTTCCTGCTTATAATTTTCAAATGTGCTCAGCACTATACTCACAGTATCCCATTCACTTCTCGGGAAAACGTCTGCGCCAATAGCCTCCGCAAAGTTATTGATCAGCGTATGTGATTCTTTATGGCCAACAAGTATTTGCTCAGATATTGATGAGAGTACCGCAGAATCATGTTCCCCCACCACCATGAACCCGGAATTTTGGAATTTCGAAACTGTTTTTTCAGGAACGTTAATTAAGTTTAATGTTGATTTCGGTACCGCATTCGCGTTAAAATAAATATCAAAATTGAATTTTTCTTTTTCTTCGTCCGTAAGTCTTTCCCATAGTTCAGCAACTGCTTTGTTGTAATCATTTTCACCAACCCAGACAATGGTGTTAAACCACTCCGAATAATTGACATACCCGGTAATCACCTTTTTGAACCGTCCAAAAAACGGTTCAGGTAAATCTACGTTTTGAGGGCGCTTTTTTACTTTTGAGATGTCAATCGTAATTGTCTCAATCGTAGCGTTTTTATTTACTTCATTGGGAAGTAAATCGAAGAGAGGTGTTAAGTTGTCAACATGAGATAGATTTTTTTTTTCCAGAATCAACACATGGGAAAAAGCTCTTCCAGGCCGGACAGTTGTTGAGGGGTCAACGAAAGATTTTATAACTAAAAAGTATTCATCATAACAAAATCCACGCACCGCAGGGCCCCAGGATTTGCCGCTGGCAGTATCATGTAAGTCAGTTTTAAAAGCGATTGCCTGGGCTATCTTTTGATCTTTTATGGTAGTTTTCAAAAGATCCCAAGCGCCGCCTTTTTCCCCACAAAGTGACTGATGTATTAAGATTTTCACAGGACCGCATTAACAATTAATTGGGTTATATCATCTGTTCGATTGCCATCTTTATCTATCAGGAAACCAAATTTTTCTGGACCTTCAATTGCATATTTATCCTGGCTAGCTTTATCTGTCAGCCTGAATTGCTGTGCTGATAAACCTAAAATGCTCCAATTGTTAGTCTCCCAGTTTGCGTTTATGAAAGAATGTAATAATGGGAGCTCTTTTTTTAAATAATCTTCAGGCTTGTCCTTGGTTTGCAGTTCATCCCAACACGTCAGTGCAACCGTTAGGCGAACCTTAGCATTTTTAAAGTGGTAGTCATTAAATTTATAAAATAACAAGATCTGCAGCAATTCGATATAAAAAACCTGGTCCGAAAGGATATGGTCTTCATCCCGCGGGATTGGGGTCACATTATTGGCATTCGGGGTAATGTCAGCAATATCTTCTGCCTTGTTGATCTCGCTAAGTCGTATGAAAAATAACCAATTATTGCTATTGCTAACCGCCGTCTTCCAACGATTGTCTAGTTCGCGATTTATAATTATTTGATTGACTTGTTCGCCACCATATTCCGGACAAATAAGATCAAATCGCTGGCCATCTGATTGAATGGGCAGCATAAAGTCAAGGCTCTGTTCTGAATGAGTTGGCGTAGGCTCTTTTCCGTCTGCCAGCTCATTTAACGCGTCAATAATCAGGGATAAATTCGGTACCTGATCATATAATTTCAATGTGCTTTTTTGCTTTTGAAGGCGAAGGTATAACTGAGATAGAAAGACAGTTTTGGATGATCCAGGCTTGCCAATTAATAATATAGGGTTATTCATGGCTTTTAAAGTTTAAGAAGTGATCTTTTTCCGAGTGCGACACTGTCGCCGATACTAACTCAATTGGCCTTGGAATCTGTTTTGATAGCCAATCAATCACTTTAAGATTATTCGCATGAACAAGAGGATCTGGCTGACTTGATGAAAAGTTACTTATATCAAGCTGATGGAAATTATTGAACATCATCAAAAGTTCTTCTTCCAAAGAGGAAAGAATGCTTTCATGTACCTCTGATTTTTTATCAGATTTTGACCAAACCGCTATCACAGGACGGTCCCTCAAGTTGTATTTCAGCATCTCCGCTATCTTTATGATATCTGCTTTGGCGCGGCCTTTCCTGGCAATCAGGTCATTACAGTCAATAAATAAAATAAAGGCGGATGAAGTTTGATAAATTAGACGGGCATTTCCTGCATTCACATGATCCCGATCAGTTGCCCAAATAGTGAATACTTCACCTGAAGCATCACTAATTAAAACATCTTTTAGTACTCCTTTTTCATCTCTCAGGGCAAGATGAAAAAAACGGCAATATTCCAAAGGCGTAGGGTCGGGGAACGAGACTTGTGTTTGATAAACTTTTAGCCGGTCATACAGGTAATCCCAACCGATTAATGTTTCGGAACCTGCGAAGTCAAAGCCGTCTAATGCGTATCCTTTTTGCAATAATGTAAACACCATTGCCAAAAACGTTGTCTTACCCGCACCAGCACGCCCTGCAATTCCTATTGTAAATGCAGAATTCCGGCCAACAACTGAGTTAATCTCTTCAAAAGAGAGTGGATCTCCAGTCCAATTAAGTGCTTTTTTGAAAGCTTTTGGAGTTTTAGTGTTGTTTCTACTTTTCGGGTTATTAGTGGCAAGCCAATATGGGCACTTTTGATAATCAGGATCTCCATTATGGCACATCAATGTCTTATGCGCCGCACAATCCTTGTTTGAGCATTTTGCCATAATGTTATTTCGATGTTAAGATTACATTACATAAGAAGTCATGAAACAACCAGGTTGTTAGCGATCCCGGCTTAAGCTTTAGGTCTTCATCAACTCCGACTTTAGTTTTTAGATCCTTTAGTTCGTACTTCTTATGAACTAAACCTGAAACAAAGTCTAGAAGTGATATTCTGCCTTCTGCATTACTCTGTTCTTTCAATATGCCACTCAATGCATCAGCATTGCTGTTTAAAGAATTTAAAAAAGAGGTTAAAGTAACGTCATCATTTCCAGCAATTTCCTCGACTGTCGCGCTCAAAAAGTAATCAACGCTTTCAGGGAATATAGCAGGGACAAAGGTTGCAAAGTCCGCAGCAAGTGCAATTTCAAGCACCGGAGAAGCAATTACATCATACGGGCTTTTCAGCATCGGCGAATACGCTGTAGTTTTCCACCATATTAATTCTGTTTTTAGTCCTAAAGCATTGATGGAGCCCGATACCATCTCCAAGTTGTTCTGGGTATCCAAATGCGCCTTATTTATGGCTGCGGTATAACTCTTAACAACTTTTGGGATAAAAGTAGGTAAGGTTCCATCGCCATAATCCCCTTCCAGCACTTTTTTGGTTATTGCCTCATCAACAATTGGTCGTTTTACGCCTTCAGTGCTGATTAAGGTATTATTAATTGCATGACGAATTCTGAATTTTTCATATGCTGCAATTGTGATTTTTTGTGCAATATCCGATAAAAATACTTTAATAGTTACTTCTTCGACAGGCGAAAACGTTAAATGTTTGACAACATCTTTTGTTGAGAGATAAATCAAATTTGCTATTGCCATGTCGGCAGCTAGTTCAACGAGTGCGTTTAATATCACTGCGCGTATAAAAGGGATTGGGGTATCCCTGGTAATAGCAGCATAAGTAGGCCATGTTCTTTCAAATATTTCCTTTACTTCCGCTATCTCATTATTTTCAGCCGGGATATTAGGGTCGATACCAGCAAGCGCAAAGCTGTAAATACGGGACTTTTCTTTTTTAATACGTTTTACCAACTCTTGAGATGATTTCTTTAATTTCTCTAATTGTTGGTCATCAGTAAGAGTTATCAAATTGTTTTTGAGAAAAGTTTGCAGCATGATGGTGATATTGTTTAAGTCTTTAAATTGATAATGAATCTACTAAGTTAGGAGAGTCAGTACCATTTTCCAAACAAACAAGGAATAACATCCTAATTGTTAATAATTTATAGTTAAGAAAAACGAAATAGCTTCGAAACTCTTGCTACTTAATATGCATTATTAAAAAATTTTCAATTGCTATTTTTGGTATCAAAAATGGCTTTTTAAAAAACGTAATTTCGATAGCGTTGCTCACAACTTTATATTCTCCAATAAAGTCGCCACCAAGTGCATTAAATGCAAATTGGCCTTTATTTGTATCCCCTACAAATGTTCCCTGGTAATCTTTAGCCGCATTTTTACCATATGCTAATAGTTGGTTGATGTTCCCGGTAAAAGGCATCGTTATCGTTGTCATTATAAATAGTTGTTGGTTAGGAATTTATATTCCAAGATACCGAATTTAACCTATTTGAAACCCTTTGTAGTGTATTTATCAATTCCTTTTCCTCCGGCAACTCTCCAGTTACCAGTTCGCGAAATGTCGTTCTGTATGGTTGGAGAATTGCAGCCCAGGTTTTTTCAGGATTTGCAAAGATTAATGCTTCGTTTGGAGGATTAGTCAACCATCCATTGTTATTTTTATAGGTCAATATATCGTCCTTACCGACCATATTTAATAAGTTATCGAACTCCGCGGAAACAAAAAAAGCGGCGACGGTGGCATCTTTTAATAACATATTTATATCATAGATATGCCTGATTTTTTTCGCCAGATCTTCGTAAGGTTCATCTGAATAAGAAAACCGGACAAGGCTCATGATTTTTTCACATAGAGTACGCTCTTTGGTCAGCACTCTGACAGTGAAGCCTTGTAATTCATATTCTCTGATCAAGGCCTTTTGTCCAGTGCGTTCCATCATGTAGGCAATAAAACTGTTTACTTCAGCCGTAGTATAAGGTTCGAAATTGCCCAGCCAAGTGGCTTCCACAATGATGTGTTCACGAACTTGCCCATATTCGCCGGCGAATACACCTTTAGTATAAGCATGGGCTGTTTTTCGGTTCATTCCAAACTTAGTTGTAACCCCCTCAATCTGTACTTCCGGTATCACTGTACCCACCAATTGTGTAATATCACGAATTTTTTTACTCAGCATGCCGTTTGTGTCATCTTGTCTACGTATTACAACAATATCAATATCTTCGGAAAAGCGTTCTATTATTCGGTAACATTTTGATAGTGCTGTCCCGCCTTTAAAAACAGCGTCGTGGGCAAGGTCGGATTGAAACACCGTTTTCAAAGCGAGGGTCACCCAATAATCTTTTTCGACATAAATCTCGGCAATTTTCATTTGCTGAGCGGTCGCCGTGATCGCGTCTTTAAACAGTTCCGGGTTGTTGTGTAAAGTCATTTCAGGCGATGTTCCAAGTGATGTTGTTAGGTAATATGTTATTGTTCAGCCCGAACTCAAAAGTACTGAGAGGGTTGAGGCTCTTGCGCAGTGCATTAAGATCTTCCTTGGGGCTAATAAGCTCCATTAAAGCCCCTGCCAAGGCCCTTACGCGTGGTGGGTATTGCAAGGCAAGCCTTTTAAGAAGCGCCCGGTCTTCGAGTTTACCGATACCGTCTTTCAACAGCCTGATGGCAGCTTCCTTGTTGATATCCGGAATTGTTTTTAAGTCTTTGATGGCGTCGAGGTATTCGAGGTAACGGTAATTATCATCGTCGATATCTGCGTAACTTTTGATGGACGTCACTTTCCGGTTACCCAGTGTCAACTCCAGCCGTTTATCGCGGGTTGCTATTTTAATGTTCTTGGGCACCTGTGTGGTCAGCCCCATCCGGTTATACAACAGCGTCCCGGTAATATAGGCGATCCTTTTCCCGGCTGAAAATAAATAGGGCTTCAGCAATTCCTGTTCATCGGGTTTCAGTATGCCGAAAGCAGAGCGTTTAGGTTTGTAAAATAGCCCGGTTGATGCACGCGTTATCAGGCCGTTTTTGACTAGGCGTTCGATAGCTTTCGTAGCGGCGGTGTATTCCTCGCGCTCTATCGGCAGCTCCCGGTAGCCGAAGGTACTGCCGTCGGGCATCCCGGCAATCTTGTCTGCAATTTTTTCGGCTACTTTCATTTTTTAAAATTCTCGCAGATAAAGTTACTTTTTAATTTTCAAATGTCAAGTAAACCGCACAGAATACTTGACATATTTAATAATTATCAGGTATTGATAAATGCCTGTACTCTATTTTGTATTTTATAAAGATATTATTAATACAAAATTATTAATGATATTATTAAAGCAGCCGAGTATCTGTTGACATAATGATGTAGTAATGCGGAGCTAATGATTCCCTTATTAAGATGCTGTTGCGCTTGCTTTAATAAGGGCTTTTAACTTTGCACGCGCATCTTGTTCAATCGCCGTATTTCGGTCCCTTTTTATCTTGGTATTATTCCTGAGTAACAATTGATGCACGGCCTCCGGAAGTTCCGTTGTTTTGAAGTGGGTTGACACATAGATACGGCGATTATGCGCGAGTTTACCGGTAATAAAGCCTCGCGCCAATAATTCGCTCAGCAGCTTATCCATCTGATAACGCTTGCTGTAGGTATCATACATGGCTTTGATACCCGCCTTTTTGAGCATTTGGGGCAGGAGGTCTTTTTTGCGCGCGCCGGTCATACGTGTTAAAATGTAATCCTTGGTCGTACCAACCAGCTCCTTATTCCCGATTATACTCTTAATGCTTAGGAACCCTCTTAACAGGTCAATTTCGTAGGGTGTTTTTGTTTTGCCGTAAAACTCAAACATCATATTGATGCTCATCATCACGGTGACATCGCGGCCACCCTTTTTCTTCCAGTCATCAATGGCCTGTTGCGTTTTTACGGCAGAGGCCATCATGACCTCAATATCACCGTATCCGCCCTACCAAGTACATCTTGATTAGCTAATTTTCTGGGTTTAGCTTTGGCAGCATGAATAATTCTAAAGAAAAGCGCAGTGCGATGAGAGCCATGATCGAAGATTGGCAATCTAGTGGCAAGTCAAAGAAAGAATATTGCCTGGAAAAAGGCATCAATGACGCCAGGTTTTATTATTGGTATTCCCGGATCAATGGAAAAGAAGATACTCCCGGGGATTTATCCCGATAGAGAGGCATTCTGGTATCAGGGAGATAGAAGTTTTTTACCCAAACGGAGTAAAACTAAAAGTTAATGTCGACCTGCCGCTTTTAGCTCAGTTGATCCGTCTGTATTAAGATGTTCTCACTAGGATCTTCGCATCGTTTTTATCTTTATTCGGGGCATTGTGATATGCGTAAAAGTTTTGATGGGCTGTGCGGATTAGTCAGCTCCGGCCTGCAGCGCAGTCCCACCAGTTGCGAAGTGTTCGTCTTTTTGAACCGCAGTCGTACACACATCAAACTACTACATTGGGAAAGTGGCGGTTTTGTTCTCTATTACAAACGGCTGGAACAGGGCACTTTTCTTAGTCCAAAAGACGGAGGAAATGAAATGTCATGGAGCTATCTGGTACTGATGGTAGAGGGTATTCATGTTGTAAAGAGTATTCAGAAAAAACGTTATTCATTAGTGTAAAAACAGGCTTTTCTCTTGTTAAATCGCTGGTAAATCTGTATTTTTAGCGTATGGAAACGGCACTGGAAAATCTATCGAAAGAGGACCTTTTAAAGGTTATTTCCAGTCGCGATGAAAAAATAGATTCGCTAACTTCTCTGAACAGTTCGCTGGTGCAGGAACGGGATTATTTGAAATCACAGGTCGAAATGTTCAAGCGCATGCAGTTCGGACAGAAACGTGAGCGTTTTGAAGCGCTGTATATTTTCCCTTGCAAAGCGTTGTTTTGTCGGTATAAGGGAAGGTGGTCAACGTACTTATCCACCAGTATGGAAGCTAACAGACCAGCTCCGGGAATACCTTTGTCAATTACTCGCTCTGGAAGCTCGGCGATCTTTACGCCTTCACCGTTTTTAGCGGCATATTTATAGCGGATGTACCTTTTGATAAAGAATCGTGCGGGCTCGCATTCCAATTCTTCGGTAACTTCCTTGCCGATACACACCATAGCTGAAAGGTCACCTTCAGGGTGTATTTCGATTTCTTCAACAGGTAAATGTTCGGGCAGTTTTGCACGTCCATGGTGGTTTGGCCGTTTGCGTATGTATTCAATCTTTTCTTTGATTGATTCCTGTTGCTGGGCTACAGCTATTGCATCGGCTTCAAAGGGTAGTAGCGTTTGGTTAGGATCACCCGCCAGGGATGCACGCGAGGCCAAAGAAAATTTGAAAAGCTAAAGAGTAAAATAAATTAACCCTGGTGGATCACTCCGCTAGTAAGTATTATAAACAAATCCGGCCTTTTTTGGTTAATTTGGTTGCTGATTGCCCTCTCTGCCCTTACTATGCTTTTAACTGACGGAGAAGACCTACAGAAAACGATACTGAACGCGCCTATCGGCATTTGCCTGCTCAACGGGGAAACGCTGGTGGCCGAGGTCGTCAATGCTAAATTTTTAGAAGTAGCCGGTAAGCCTTATGAGGCGATCTATAGGCAGTTTTATTGGGACGCTTTTGTCGAGGCCCGGCCTTATTATGAAGCAGCATTAGCGGAGGCGGTAAAAACAGGTGAGGCTTATTATGCCGATGAAGTGGAACTGATGTTGATCCGGCACGGGCAGGAAGAAATGATCTTTGTCACCTTTGTTTACGCGCCTATTAAAAACGAGGCGGGCAACGTCACCAAAGTCGCCGTCTGGGTTTTGGAGAATACCAAGCAGGTAACCGAACGTCAAAAAGAAGTGGCGGCTAAACTCGCCTTTAAACAAGAGCGTGACCGTCTCCAGGGTTTTTTCATGCAGGCCCCCGCGGGAATCTGTATCATGCGCGGATCGGAACTGAGATATGAATTAGTTAACCCGGCCTACCAGCAATTTTTGCCCGGACGAAAGTTGTTGGGGCGGCCAATCTTTGAGGCCTTGCCTGAGCTGGTAGGCACCCCCTTGCAGGAGATCATTTTAAAGGTTTATCGGGAGGGCGAAGCTTTTGAAATGAACGAATTGCGGGTACCGATCGCCGAGTATGAAGGTGGGCCGGCCACGGACCGTTTTTTTAGTTTTAGTTACCAGCCCTGGCGGGATGAAAATGATAAAGTAGACGGCATACTGGTCATCGCCTTTGATGTGACCGGGATGATGCGGGTACAGCAAGAGCTGGATCAGCAAAAAAGGGTTTATGAAACTATTACTTCGGGTACGCCCGATCTGATGTATGTCTGGGACCTGGATTATAAATTTACTTATGTCAACAGCGCCTTGCTGAATATGTGGGGCAAGACCTGGGAAAACGCCATCGGCAAGGGTTTACGGGAAAACGGCTACGAGGAATGGCATGCGCAAATGCATGAACGCGAGATCGACCAGGTCAGGGCGACTAAACAATCCGTGCGTGGTGAAGTTTCATTCCCGCATGCCGTTTTAGGCAAACGGGTCTACGATTATATCCTGGTACCGGTGTTAAATGCCCAGGGGGAAGTCACAGCCGTAGCCGGCACGACCCGGGATGTTTCCGACCGTAAGGAGATGGAAGAGGCGCTGGCCGAAACGACCGAAGAATTACAGGCCATCAATGAGGAAATGGCGGCGACCAATGAAGAACTGGCGGCTTCCAATGAGGAACTGACGGCTAAGAATCATGAACTGGCCATGGTTAACCGGGAATTGGCCGCGGCGCGCCAGCAAATAGAAGAAAGCGCGACCACGCTACGTTTGGCCATTGAGGCCGCTAACTTCGGTACCTGGTTCATTCATTCGGTCACCCGCGAATTTATAACCGATACCCGTTTAAAAGAGCTGTTTGGTTATTACCCCGACGAAGAACTTTCCATTGAAGGTGCCTTGGCACAGATCACCGATGAATACCGCGGCTTTGTAACGGATAAACTAGAGACAGCCATTTATCATAATGGTGATTACGATGTCACCTACCCGGTTATCGGCCTGCATGATAATCGGCTGCGCTGGCTCCGGGCCATCGGAAACTTGAAAGCGGACGCGTCGGGCGCTTTCTCGGCCTTTACCGGCGTAGTCATGGACATTACCGAGCAGCATTTGGATGAGCAGCGCAAAAACGACTTTATCGGCATGGTCAGCCATGAACTGAAGACCCCATTGACCTCTTTAACCGCTATTGTACAACTCGCTCATATCAAACTCAAAAGCAATGAAGATAATTTTTTGGCCAGCGCGATGGACAAGGCGAATTTGCAGGTCAAGCGGATGAGCAATATGATCAACAGTTTCCTGAATGTCTCGCGGCTGGAATCGGCTAAATTGCAAATGACAAGAAAATATTTAACCTGGATGAACTCATCGATGAGGTGGTGAAAGAAAACGCCGCAACGATGTCCAGCCATATCATTAAATTTGATTTATGCGATCACGTTATGGTGAGCGCCGACCAAGACAAAATCGGTTCCGTGATCACTAACCTGATCAGTAACGCCGTTAAATATTCTCCTAAGGGAAAAGACGTGGAGATCAAATGTGAGGTCGTGGATCATTGGGCGCAGGTCAGCGTTAAGGATAAAGGGATCGGCCTAAAACCGGCCGACCAGGACAAAGTGTTTGACCGCTATTACCGGGTAGAAAGCAGTAATACGCAGCATATTTCCGGTTTTGGTATCGGCTTGTATTTAAGCGCCGAGATCGTTCACCGCCACGAGGGCGAGATCTGGGTGAAAAGCGAAAGCGGCCACGGCTCGACCTTTTATTTCAGTTTACCTTTATATGAAAAAGAAAAATAATTATGTAAGTGAAAGCCTGTCCTTCGAGGATTTTGAACAAGCCATTGCGGAACGTCCTTCAAGCATCGCAGTAGATGAACTGGTTAAAGAGCGATTATTGGCCGAAAAAGAAGCCCGTAATAAAGAACGGGAACTGAAAAAAGCCAAGCGCAAAAAATAGCATTTGCTATTATCAGTATGGAAGGGGGGATTAACCGTGAAAACAGTGAGCTACTGATTTTTTTTGATGGTACTGATCTCACCGTTACGTTCGATATAAACTTTATCGATTTTGGTCAGATCTTCGGTCAGCGCGGATTTACGGACACCCTGCAAAATATCTTCCTGGCAGACCAGCGCTTTTTTTCGATTTGCTTCTACAAAACGGCCGTCCTCGAAGAGCACGATCTTTTGTCCTTCTACCAGGCGGGCAAAAGTTTTATTATTGGCGACGAGCCAACCTACCAGCCTGTGCAGCAGCACGATCACTAAACAACAAACCATTACCGGTACATAGGGCGAGGCGCCAACCACAGCCCGGCTCATGATGGCACCCAGTGAAATAACGATGATGTTGTCCAACGGCGTCCGTATACCAAAAGAGCGCCGGCCCGAAATACGGATCAGGATTAAAGCGATCACAAACATCAGAATACCCCGGCTACTCATTTGCAGTCCGTTGAGGTGCTCGCCCTCACCAAAAAGCTTCATAAATGTTTCCATTCTTTGACTACAAAAAGTTGTGGTTCTGTGTTTGAAAATTTAAGATATTCTTAAACAATAAATTTTCTTTCATGTTAAGTATAGACATCAATAATTAAATACTTATGAAAGCAGCAGTATTTCACAAACCCGGCGACATTCGTTACGACACCGTTGAAGATCCGCGTATCGAACAGGATACAGACGTTATCTTAAAAGTTACCTCCACCGCTATCTGCGGTTCCGACCTGCATATTCTAAGTGGCGGTGTGCCGCAGCCAAAACCCATGGTGATGGGCCATGAATTTATGGGTATTGTAGAGGAAGTAGGCAAAGGCGTTAAAAATCTCAAAAAAGGCGACCGGGTGGTGGTGCCGTTCCCCATTTCCTGCGGGCATTGCTTCTTTTGCCAACATGATGCATCACCTGCGTGCGAAAACTCTAATTACAAACATTATGGGCCTAACGGCGATATGGCTGACCAAAAAGGAGCTGCCCTGTTTGGTTATACCGACCTCTATGGCGGTTACTCGGGCGGGCAGGCAGAATACGTGCGTGTGCCCTACGCCGACATCAGCCCAAGAGTTGTGCCTGATAACATGAGCGATGAGCAGGTATTATTCCTGACCGATATTTTCCCAACTGGCTGGTCGGCTATTGACTGGGCGCAATTGAAGGCGGAGAAGTAGTTGCCATCTTCGGTTCGGGGCCAGTCGGCCTGATGGCACAAAAAGCGGCCTGGCTAAATGGTGCCAGCAGGGTAATCGCTATAGACCCCTTAAACTATCGTTTAGAGAAAGCTAAAGCGGTGAATAAAGTAGATACTTTGAATCCACATGAAGTGGATGTGGTGGAAGCTATCCGGGAAATGACTGGCGGCCGCGGCGCGGATGTTTGCGTGGACGCGGTTGGTTTTGAACCAGAGCGCGACCTGCTGGATAAAGCTAAAGCCTTATTCAATTTTGAGGTGGGTAGTATGAAGGTGTTGGATATGGCCTTTAAAGCCGTGCGCCGCATGGGTACCGTATCCATTATGGGCGTTTACGGCTCTACTTACGACAACTTCCCGTTACACCGCGTATTTGATAAGGGCATCACTCTAAAAATGGGCCAGGCACCCGTGTTAAATTATATCGATCACCTGATCGAACTGGTGAAAACAGAAAAAGTGGTATTAGATGATATCATTACCCACACCCTGCCATTAAGTGAGGTTACCCATGGCTATGAGATCTTTAATAAAAAAGAAGAAGACTGCGTAAAAGTGGTATTAAAACCTTGGGAGCAGCGTAAAGAAACGGAAAACAAAGAACCGGTTAAGATCGAAAATTAAACAGGCCATGAAACAGGTACCAAAGAAACAAAACAGGCAGCCGGGTATCGAGGGGAAAATGGACCCCGCACCGGAGTATATCAAGTCCACCTATACCGACGCAAATAAACTGCTGGATAAAGTCGCCCTGGTGACCGGCGGTGATTCCGGTATCGGCCGTGCCGTCAGTGTGCATTTCGCCCGCGAAGGTGCGGATATCGCCATTGTTTACTTTGACGAGGATATAGATGCAAAAGAAACCAAACGATTTATCGAGGCCGAAGGGCGCAAATGCCTGCTTTTAAAAGGCGATGTTAAAAAAGCTGCCTTTTGCAAGAAAGCGGTTGAACAAACGGTCAACAAACTGGGCAAACTCAATATCCTCGTTAACAATGCCGGTATTCAGGTTCCCCAGAAAAACCCGAAGGCGATCGATGAAAAGCAACTGGAAGATACTTTTCGCACCAACATCTTCGCCTATTTCCACTTTGCGAATGAGGCGTTGGAATATCTTAACGAGGGCGATTGCATCATCAATACAACTTCAGTTACCGCTTATCGCTCCTCGCCTAACCTGATCGATTACTCTTCCACCAAGGGTGCCATTACCAGTTTTACCCGGTCGCTGGCTACCAATTTAACGGAGAAAAAGATCAGGGTCAATGCCGTCGCGCCCGGACCGGTCTGGACACCGCTCATCGTTTCCACCTTTGACGAAGAAAAAATAAAAAGCTTCGGCAGCGAAACCGCTATGAAACGAGCCGGACAGCCATCGGAACTGGCCCCGGCTTACGTTTTCCTGGCCTCGGATGATGCCTCCTTTATTACCGGGCAGGTCATTCATGTAAATGGCGGGGAAGTCGTTAACGGATAAATTAAAAACATCAATATAATACCTATGGAAAATCAACAAAAAACAGCTTTGATCACCGGCGGAACCAGCGGGATCGGCAAAGAACTGGCGAAACTATTCGCTAACGATAAATACAATTTAATCATTGTTGCCCGCAACCAGGCCGAACTGGACATTACAGCCAATGAACTTCGTGCTTATGGCATCCAGGTAACGACAATCGCTAAAGACTTTCCGATATGGAACAGGCCAAAGCTTTATGCAATGAAGTTACTCAACAAGTAGACGTATTGGTAAACGATGCCGGCATGGGTGTATATGGTCTATTTAAAGACAATGAACTGGAACGCGAGTTAGGCATCATCCACTTAAACATCTGCGCCACCGTTATCCTGACCAAGCATTTTGTGCAGCAAATGGCTGCCAGTGGCGAGGGTAAAATCTTAAATCTAGTAGCAGGCAAATTGCCTGGCCCATGGCAGGCGGTTTATCATGCCACTAAAGCTTTTGTGCTATCGTTCACTACCGCTATCCGCGAAGAGCTGAAAGATTCGGGTGTGACCCTGACAGCATTAATGCCGGGGGTTACCGATACGGATTTCTTTAACAAAGCCGGCATGAACGACAGTAAAGCCGTGCAGGATAAAGAGGCGATGGCCGACCCGGCTGACGTGGCCAAAGATGGTTATGAATCTTTAATGGCCGGAGATGACCGGGTAATATCAGGTTTTAAAAACACGGTGCAGGTAAATATGGCCAACCTAATGCCTGATAGTTCGGTTGCGCATACGCTGTATGAGCAGCAGCAGTTTGAACAGGAACAACAACAAAACAAACAATAACATCAGGTATCTATGAAAAATACAACAGCAATGCTGGAAAATATCGCCACCAAGGGCTATGGCGCGTCCGGGTCATTAATTGGTGGGGAAACCCTTAAACCAATGGACTTTGAGCGCACGCCGCCGCAGGTTAACGAGGTTTTAATAGAAACACTTTATTGCGGTGTTTGCCACTCGGATGTACACCAGGTGGAGAACGATTGGAAAAATACGATCTATCCGTGTGTACCAGGCCACGAGGTGATCGGCCGGGTAACTTATGCCGGCGAGGCGGTCACCAAATTTAAGATTGGAGATATTGTAGGTGTAGGCTGTATGATAGATAGCTGTAAAAGCTGCTCGGCCTGCTACGAAGGCGAAGAACAATTTTGCGAACACCCACACGGACCAACTATGACCTATAACGGCTATTTTGTAGCCGACGGAACTGATTATAACACCTTTGGTGGTTATTCTAATAACCTGGTGGTTAAAGAGGATTTCGTTTTACGCATCCCGGAAGGCCTGGATATTACCAAAGCCGCGCCTATCCTTTGCGCGGGTGTTACCACTTATTCGCCGTTGAACCACTGGGGTGTAAAGGCCGGGGATAAAGTGGCTATAGTAGGTATTGGTGGCTTAGGCCACATGGGTGTGATGATAGCCAAAGCTATGGGTGCCGAGGTTACCGCTATTACATCTAAAGAAGAAAAAAGAGCTTTAGCCGGAGAATTGGGTGCTGACCACGTTATCGTATCAGACAACGAGAACGAAATGAAACAGTACGAACGCTACTTCAATTTCATATTGGTAACTATTCCCAATCCGTTCGATATCACCCCATATATCAACCTTATTCATCGCCGGGGCAACCTGGTAACCGTTGGCTTACTGGCCCCATATGATAAACCGCTTAATAACATGGATGTGGCCAGCCAGGCGCGCAGCGTGGGTGGATCACTGATAGGCGGTATTGCCGAAACCCAGGAAGTGTTGGATTTCTGCGCCAAGCATAATATCCTGCCGCAAGTGGAAATGATCAATATCCAGAATATTAACGATGCCTACCAAAAAATCAAGGACGAGGACGTCCGCTTCCGCTATGTTATCGATATGAATTCTATTAAAAACGAAGCATGATCAAAATATAAAAACATCACCATGAAAAAGACCATCGTATTTATCCACGGCATGTTCCAAAACCCGGTGAGCTGGGAAAAATGGATTGCTTATTTTAATGACAAAGGATATGAATGCATCGCGCCAGCCTGGCCGCTGCATGAGGGCAATCCAATTGATCTGCGTAACAACCCACCCGCCGGTCTCGGCGATCTGGAACTGCAAACCATTGTTGACGAAATGGAGCGGGTTATAATCGCATTGCCTGAAAAGCCGATCGTTATTGGCCACTCTGTTGGCGGGCTTATTGTGCAGTTACTAACTCAAAAAGGTATTGTGGAAATGGGTGTACCGATAGATTCAGTTGCGCCTAATGCGATGCTGGCCTTCGATTGGGGCTTTATGAAAAACAGCGCACTGATAGCTAATCCTTTTAAAGGTAACGAGCCTTTTATGATGGATCTGGAAAGTTTCCACGGCTCTTTCTGTAATACAATGACCATGGAAGAAACCGATGAAGCTTATAATCGAACTGCTACGCATGACAGCCGGAACGTACTCCGCGACTGTATGGGCGAAGCCGGGCAGATCGATTTGGAACTGCCGCACTCACCTTTATTATTTATCGGCGGCGAAGAAGATGAGATCATCCCTTATGATCTGAATGAGAAAAATGCGAATGCCTATACCGATGAAGTAAGCATCACTGGCTTTAAAGCCTTCCCTAACCGTAGTCACTGGATCTGCGGACAGGCCGGCTGGGAAGAGGTGGCCAGCTACATTAACGAATGGCTGACGGAACATGAAGAACATCAGTATAAAACCACATCGACCACTTTATAAAAAATAAAACATAATGGAAAACAACACTATCGAACGCCGTGATTTTTAAAAAAATCCGTGGCATTAAGCGCAGGCTTAACATTAGCAGGGGGTATGTTTAAATCTTTTACTGCAGGCGCGGAAACGCTAGCTAGTGACCCAATGGCGGCCAACGAAAAAGAATTTCGAATGGGCGTAATAGGCCCCGCCGAACTATCGTTAGCTACCAGCCAAATTGCGGTAAGTAAAGCGACCAATAAAAATGTAAAAGAGTTTGCCGGCTTCGAATTGGGCGAAGCGATTGCCGTAATCGGTGTACTGAAAGACTTAGGGACGTCGGTACCGCCTATGGATGCCAAGGCAAAAGCCACGTTAGAAAAGATAAAATCGACACCGGCCGGCCTTGAGTTTGACAAGGTATATATTAAAGTCCAGTTGGAGAACCACGAATTTCTACGTGATTTTTGGCTCAAAATTATATCAGTAAAGGAAAACTGGCCGGCGCGGCCGAAAATCAGGGCAGGCACCTGGCCACTTTATCGCTGGCCGTTTTTAAAGAGCACGTGGCCATCACCAGCCGTATTTTAAAAGAACTTGGAGCTTAAAGACTAAAACTTATGAACGAGAATGATAAAATAACCCGGCGGCAAGTGGTCGCCGGGTTAGGCGCCACACTGGCCGCGGCCGCAGTATCACCTGCATTCGCTTCCGGCGTACCGACAGCCGCAGATGGGCCGGCTAAGATTAGCGACCCTACTAAAATACACCCGAAACCACCGTTCAAAAGCCAGCCACAACCCTGGCCAGGCCTACAAAGCAAAATGGACCCGGTGCCCGATTGCGGCGAAACCAGTTACAAGGGATCGGGTAGGCTGATGGGGCGCAAAGCGCTCATTACAGGCGGCGACTCAGGCATGGGCCGTGCAGCTGCCATCGCTTACGCCCGTGAAGGCGCGGATGTGGCGATCAATTATTACCCTACGGAAGAAGAGGATGCCAAAGAAGTTATAGCGCTGATAAAAAAGGAAGGGCGAAAAGCCATTGCCATACCCGGCGATCTGCGCAGCGAAGATTTCTGTAAAGCTTTAGTTCAAAAAGCGGTTGACGGTTTAGGTGGGCTGGATATTATAGTTAATAATGCCGGCCGTCAGCAATCTATAAATTCCATTGCCGATGTAACCACGGAAGAATTTGATGCCACAATGAAAACCAATATTTACGCACCTTTCTGGATCATCAAAGCGGCGCTGCCGCATTTACCGGCAGGTTCGGCGATCATCGGAACGACCTCGGAGCAGGCTTACGACCCATCACCGGATCTGTATGCTTATGCGCAAACCAAGGCCGCTACTATGAACTATGTCAAATCGCTGGCTAAGCAATTAGGCCCGAAAGGCATCCGCGTTAACGGCGTGGCGCCCGGCCCTATATGGACGGCATTACAGATAAGCGGTGGCGCCCAACCCGAAAAACAGCAAATGTTTGGCAGTTGGACTATGTTAGGCCGACCAGGGCAGCCCGCCGAGCTTGCTTCTATTTATGTACAATTAGCCGCGGCCGATGCCAGCTTTGCCACTGGGCAAATTTATGGTTCATCGGGTGGGGTGGGAATGCCTTAATACGAGCGTTATGAAAAATATAATTTTAATGATGATATTTTGTCTGGGCGGCCTGGCCGCCAAGGCACAGATTCCGCAGCCCGATCCGGATACAACGGCCAAACATTTCCTGATAGTAGCCAGTATCAAAAACCTGCAGGAAATTAGTGCGGGCCAACAAGCGTTACAAAAAACCAAACACCCTGAAGTTAAGGGCTTTGCGCAAATGATGATCAAAGATCACGGGCAGGCTGAGCAAGCTTTGCTTGCCTTAGCAAAAAGCCGTGGCATCAATCTTCCACCCACAGCTACCGGCGGCATTAAACCCGATCTATTGCTGGCAGGTGCTACAAACTTTGATTCGGCCTATGTTCACGCGATGTCTGCAGGTCATGGTAATACGGTGCAAATGTTTGAAAATTATGCAACCACCGGTAAAGATCCGGCGGTGCGCGCCTGGGCACAGCAAATGCTGCCGACTTTAAAAATGCACCTGGAACATATTAAAACCATTGAAAAACAATTAAAATAACTCAGCATGAGCAAGGGAAGCAAAGTGGAGCGCCATTCCGTATCGGAACAGCCATAAGAACTGAATTACGAAGCTAAAAAAGACCGGTACCAGTTCCGCAAAAGTAGAAGCCGCCAAAAATCCACTTGCTCTAATTAGCATAGCGCAATAGAAAAGAGACTTAACAAATAACAGTAATGAAATGGGCGGACTGAAAAACATCAAAACAGACCTGCTGGAAATTGCTTATTTAGAGGCAGGCAAAGCCGGCGAGCAAGTGGTATTATTACTACATGGCTGGCCGGACGATGCAACAACATGGAATGACATAACCTTAACCGGCTACCGCACTATCGCGCCTTTTTATCGGGGTTTCGGTCAAACGCGTTTTCTTGATGAAAAAACACCCAGGACAGGTAATGCGGCAAGGCTAGCCCTGGATATGATTGCCATGCTGGATGCCCTGGGCATTGAACAGTTTTTAGTTATTGGCCATGACTGGGGTTCTACCGTTGCTGAAACACTAGTGGTAGGCTGGCCGGAACGGGTAAAAAAAATAGCCCAGGTATCTACACCATCACTGTTAGGGGGACTCCAAACACCACCTTTTTCTACAGTGCGCCTATATTGGTACCAGTGGTTCCAGTGTACCGCGCGTGGCGTGGAAGCAGTGAAGAAATATCCGATTGGGTTTGCCCGCATCATGTGGGAGACCTGGTCGCCGGAGGGTTGGTTCAATGAAAGCATTTTTGAGCGGGTGAGCCAAAGTTGGCAGAACCCGGACTTTGCAGATGTGACCCTGCATTCCTATCGTTCCCGCTGGGGTGAGGATGAGCTTGATCCAAGTAGTCAGGAGCTGGAAGAAAAGGTGAAGGCTACCAAAACCCTGTCACTCCCCGCGTTGTATATCCAGGGTGAAGCAGATGGCGTTACGACACTTTCGGCCGGTGAAAAGGTAAAGGAAAAGTTTACCGGGCCATATCAGCGTATCACTTTGCCGGGCGTGGGTCATTTCCCTTCCCGCGAAGCGCCTGAAAAACTCGCGGGAATACTTCTTGAATTTTTAACAAATGACTGAACTGAAAGGATAGATCACAGTTGTATATTGTTATTTTTCATCGCTATTGGCTGATTGTTTTGCTTTGAGTTCACTGCTTAGGCTTTCGTGAAAGGCGTGGATGAACGCGTTTTTAAGAACGTTCACAAAAGTAGCCCAGCCACTTGTTTTAGGGTCTTTGATATTTCCATGAATAGGTATCACCGTGGCAATCTTCTTGGTTTTGGGGTTGGTTACTGCTTTGGCAAATAAACCCACCACCGCTTTTTTGATCACCCTTAACACCCCGCCTTTTTTCTTAATGTCTTTTTCAACATCCAGCACTTTTAGGTTACTGATAAAGGGCTTAACGTACCATTCATCTCGCCGTCTTTCAGGGTAAACTTGCTGAAGATATCGATATTGCCGCGTTCCACGTCAATTTTAGCGTTACCTTCAAAAAAAGCATTCAGGCTTAAAAGGTTAGAGCCTTTTAGAGCCATACCTAAATCCAGGTCGGGAATTTCTTTAAGTACATTTACATCCATATCTGATTTGAGCTGTCCGCCGCCAATTGATGTGCCGGTAAGGGAAACATGTGACGGAAGCGCTTTATTGGTTTTCTGCACGTTAGCCAGGTTAAGCGCCGTAAGCTGCATATCGTCGATATGTAAATTAGTTATAGGCTTTTTACTAAGATCTAAATAGGCAAATTTACCTTTATTCACTTGCAGCCGGTTAATGGTCATCGGCATTAACGCTTTCAAGGCTTTAGTCCAGCTATCTTTAGATGGTTCTTTACTCATACGTTAACATTATTGATGTCGTAGTTGATCTTAAAATTTCCGTCTTTCAAAAATTTGCCGCTTACCGCATCCAGATCTTTTTTTGATAACGTCTTGAAACCGTCAGGCATAAATAAACCGTCAAAAGCGTAAAAGGATGAAATCAATGCGATGTCGGCCTTGTTCAATACTTCTGCATAGCCATGTAACACTTGCTCCGCGGCTAATTTTTCATTTGTTGTGCTCATATCAATTTAAATAAATATTGCTAATTCACTTATTGCTGCAGAAAAGGAACAATAGCAGCCCATACTGCCGGAAAATTTACCTGAAATGCCGGATGCGGGGCATTCGGTATAATAGCCAATTGCACCTTCGGAAACATGTAATATGCTCCAATCACCGTTTTCAATGCTGCATTCTGATCAAGCTCACCGGCCATCAGCAGCACAGGGCAATGTACTTTTCCAAATACTTCTTTACTGATATTGACCGTATTGTAATATTGATTGATCGAAACCAACCACTCCTCAAATTTTTCCGGATGCGGATTTAAGGCCATCTGTTGTTTCCAGTACAAACTATCCAGCCCAAAAGCATCTTTACGTGTAATATTAAATGATCGCGATCCCTTTAACCATTCACCTGCGCCTATGGTAATCAGCTTTTTCACTTTATTGGGATATAGGCCTGCAAGATAATAGCCGGTGTAACCCCCGTCGCTAAATCCTAAAACAATCGCACTGTCTTTTGTTACGGTGTTTAGAATGGCATTCACATCATTGGCCTTCTGCTCATAGGTAGGTGCTGTACTTCCCATTTCTGATTTTCCATGGCCGCGGGTGGAGATAGCGATCACCTGATAGTTTTTAGAAAGACTGTCAATGAATCTTCCCATTTCATAAGTCGAACCAAAAACTCCGCCATGCAAAATAACAAAGGGTTTGCCCTTACCATACACTTCATAATAAATCCGTGCATCTCCGGTGTTCAGATAGTGCCCTGCTTTGGGATTATTGCCATAAGGAATAGCATCAGGCGGTGTCGGAGCAGCCTGCATAAAGCTTCTCAGGTGCTTCAGGTCCTGGGCATCGACGCCCAATGAAAATATCAGTGATAGGACAACCAGCAAAAAGCCTGGTCTTTTATTTATTAACTTCATTTTAATTTGTTGTTTGGGATGCTAATAATTATTTTTCCAGATCAGGATCTACAACCAGGGCGTTAAATTCCGGGCTGATCTTTTTATAAACTGCGGTCGGTTCAACAGTAATATAGAATTCGAAGGTTGGACCAACGATCAGTTCCAGCAAGTGTCCACCGTGACAAATGCCGTCACTGGTAGCAACACTGCCATGTGTATGGGCAAAAGATTTGCCGTTATAAAGTGATATATCGCCTACCAATCCAGTTACTTCGGATGGTTCATTAATATCCGAAAGTTTGAACATTTTGCGATCTTTATCATACCAGCCAAATTTGGCCGAGGTAGCGTCACCGAATGCGGTATAATGGGCGTTTTTCACCTGATATTGCTGCGCAAATTCGGCAATGCCCGATGTTACTTCATCACCCGTTGCCAGCACCAAAAGGTAGGATTTCATTTTCCCGTTTGTACTTAACAGCTTAACCTTCGCACCTGGAGCTCTGCCAAGTTTCGCAGGGTTTGTCAATGACACATATTCCTGCGCACTCGCCGCAATACTTCCACATAAAATAAGTATCAACGCTAAAGCCAGCCTTGTGATTTTTTTTGATCCTATTATAAATTCTAATCCGTTCATCGTCTTTATGTTTTAACGATGCAAAGGTGGGAAGACTATCGGTTTCTGGCCAATAACCTTTGTTAAGAAATAATCTTAAACAAGTTTAAGATTCAGGCCGGGCGCACCATTTTCTTTCGAACCTTGCTCAGGAATTCAGGCGTTATTCCAAGGTAGGTTGCAATATGGACATTAGGTAAGCGGTTTGCCAAATTTGGATAACGGGCCATAAAATTCGTGTACCTGTTCTCCGCAGTTATGCTAATGTTCTGCATGACACGGTTTTGGAGATCAATGTATTTTTTCTCTACAATGATCCGAAAATTGCGGTCGAATTTATGGTAATGCGTATATAAAAAGAGTAAGTCGTCATGTTTGATTTGCAAAATCACCGATGGTTCAAGAGCCTCAATGTATGTGTTACTTGCTGTTTCTGAATAAAAACTGCATAGATCAGTGATCCATTCATTCTCAACCGCAAATTGTAAATTATATTCCTTCCCGGTCTCATCGACCACGTATTGCCTGAAACAACCTGACACCACAAAAGTAAAATATTTAGCTACATCACCTTGCTGTAAGATATAACCGCGCCGTTTAACACTACGTTCGGTAAACCTGACTGCAACCTCTTTGCGTTCCGCAAGATTAAGCGGGAAATATTGTTCAAAGAACTTCAATAATGCGGCAACTGATAAATTTTCAATATCCATAACAGCTATGTTAAGCGTTAAATTAACGTATTGGATTTTAATTTCAAATGATTTTGAGCTTGTTTCTGAAATTCGTCAGGCGTTTGTGCTGTCTGCTTTTTAAAGAAACGGCTGAAATAAGGCCGATCGGAAAACCCGAGTTCAAAGGCAATTTCTTTAATGGTGTGTTCACTGTGTATGATCAGCCGCTTGGATTCCAGGATGATCCTGTCATGAATGATCTGCGTACCGGTTTTTCCAAGTTTGTCTTTCAAAATTTGATTTAGCCGTTTTGAACTTATGTCCAGCTTGCCCGCATAGAAGTCAATATTTCGAACCTGCAGATAGTTCCCTTCCAGCAGCATCAAAAACTCGTAAACCCTTTTCTGGTGAATATCGTGCGTGGTGAACTCCTCCTCTTTAACTTTAATTAGCTTTAACAGAAATACTTTCAGCAACGTCTTTAAGATCATCAGGTCTTCAGATGACTTCTGGTATTCGTTGATCAATAGATTGTAAACACCGCTAAGATCATCTGCCGCAGCCTTATCCAAACGCAGACAGGAAAACTCGCCCTGCACATTAAATATCTTGAAAATATCCAGCAAAAATTCCTTGTCTTCTTCTTCCAGGATCTCTCTTTTAAAGGAGATCAATTCTCCGTTTTTACCGGCTTTATTTAACTGGTGTACGCGGTAGGGCGGGATCAGATAGATCCAGTTCCCTTTAGCCTCGAAATCTGTTTCTTTTAAAGCATGCAGCGGATCTTCATTTTTCAACCATACGATTTCAAAGAAGTCTTTCCTTCCCGGATCATTCAAATAACTGGGCGGGCAGTTATTCAAATTCCTTATGTAGATCATCGCACTTTCCAGCCGATTGTCTTTCGTGTTATTTGTCATTAGGTAAAGGTAGTTACTTCAGCATTAGGCTGGTGGATGATTAGATAATTATGGTGGACTATTCGGAAATGACCGGTTTGTATTATTGTATTTATGACTTTTAGCTGATTTTATTTCCAGATAGTCCACCCAATGGGGCTGTTTGTATAACCGTTTGCACTGATTGAGGCGATACTTTTGCCGGAGAATTAAACGCTTTGAAATGGAATTAACTAATCAATATATACAAGAAACCGCCACTGCCATAAAAGCAAACCTGATTCAGGTATTACAGGAGAACACTGTCTTGGCAGAGAAAATCGACTATAGCAATTTCGGAGAACTGATTAAAAATATATACGAAGCATCTGCTATTTTCCTGATTGCTTCCGGCCGTTCCGGCTTTGCAATGCGTTCAGTAACGATGCGCCTAATGCACCTGGGACTGAAAGTTTTCTTCGTCGGCGAAACGACCACCCCGGCGATTAAATCAGGGGATCTGTTGTGGGCTGCATCAGGATCGGGAACGACCGGCACGATTGTGAAAGCAGCCGAAAAGGCTAAACAGGTTGGTGCACGTGTTATCACAATGACCACTAATGCATCCTCAACACTGGCCGAAATTGCAGATGTACACATTCTGATCCCCGCGGCAGAAAAAGAAGACCACAACGAGGCCAAATCAACGCAATATGCCGGCAGCCTTTTTGAACAGTCAGTCCTTTTAGTTGGCGATGCGGTATTCATGGAGTTATGGAAACTTGACGGATCACCCGCCGAAGAGCTTTGGAAACGTCATGCAAACATCGAGTAATTAAGAATAATCAATTATCATAAATTAATAATAACAAATAATAAAATGGCAAAATTACAAGTAGCAATAGACTTATTGACAACCGACGAAGCATTAGCGCTTGCAGCAAAAGTTGCACCTTATGTAGACATTATTGAGCTGGGTACCCCACTAATCAAGAACATGGGATCAGCTGTTATTACAGCAATGAAAAAAGCGCATCCGGATAAATTGGTTTTCGCTGACCTGAAAACGGCTGATGCCGGTGAATTGGAAGCTGATATCGCGTTTAAAGCAGGTGCAGATCTGGTTACCGTAATGGGCGCAGCAGGTAACGCAACCATCATTGGTGCAGTTAAAGCAGCAAAGGCACATGGCAAAGGTGTGGTAGTAGATACCATTGGTTATCCTGACCGTGTGAAACGTGCACAGGAAGTAATTGAATTAGGTGTTGAGTTTGTGGAACTACACGCCGGATTAGATGAACAATGGACAGCAGGTTATTCTATCCAGGTACTGATCGATGAAGCAGCAAGAGCCGGTGTACCCGTTTCTGTAGCGGGTGGGGTTAACTTGAGCAACATTACCTCTGTGATCAAAGCTGGCGCGCAGATAGCGGTTGCAGGTGCAGCCATTTACGCAGCAAAGGATCCAGCAGCAGCAGCTAAAGCCTTGCGCGAAGCTATAGATGCAGTATAAACATTTTTAGTACAAGACAAATTTAAACGCTTTTCAAACTTTGGAAGGCGTTTTTTATAGACTGCAAACTTTAAACTATTATAGGGCATTTTTTAAACTTGGTTATAAGTTTGGGTGATATGGTTCTGCTTTAGAAAACTTAATTGATGATCAGGGAGATAGAAGTTTTTTACCCAAACGGAGTAAAACTAAAAGTTAATGTCGACCTGCCGCTTTTAGCTCAGTTGATCCGTCTGTATTAAGATGTTCTCACTAGGATCTTCGCATCGTTTTTATCTTTATTCGGGGCATTGTGATATGCGTAAAAGTTTTGATGGGCTGTGCGGATTAGTCAGCTCCGGCCTGCAGCGCAGTCCCACCAGTTGCGAAGTGTTCGTCTTTTTGAACCGCAGTCGTACACACATCAAACTACTACATTGGGAAAGTGGCGGTTTTGTTCTCTATTACAAACGGCTGGAACAGGGCACTTTTCTTAGTCCAAAAGACGGAGGAAATGAAATGTCATGGAGCTATCTGGTACTGATGGTAGAGGGTATTCATGTTGTAAAGAGTATTCAGAAAAAACGTTATTCATTAGTGTAAAAACAGGCTTTTCTCTTGTTAAATCGCTGGTAAATCTGTATTTTTAGCGTATGGAAACGGCACTGGAAAATCTATCGAAAGAGGACCTTTTAAAGGTTATTTCCAGTCGCGATGAAAAAATAGATTCGCTAACTTCTCTGAACAGTTCGCTGGTGCAGGAACGGGATTATTTGAAATCACAGGTCGAAATGTTCAAGCGCATGCAGTTCGGACAGAAACGTGAGCGTTTTGAAGGTGATCCTAACCAAACGCTACTACCCTTTGAAGCCGATGCAATAGCTGTAGCCCAGCAACAGGAATCAATCAAAGAAAAGATTGAATACATACGCAAACGGCCAAACCACCATGGACGTGCAAAACTGCCCGAACATTTACCTGTTGAAGAAATCGAAATACACCCTGAAGGTGACCTTTCAGCTATGGTGTGTATCGGCAAGGAAGTTACCGAAGAATTGGAATGCGAGCCCGCACGATTCTTTATCAAAAGGTACATCCGCTATAAATATGCCGCTAAAAACGGTGAAGGCGTAAAGATCGCCGAGCTTCCAGAGCGAGTAATTGACAAAGGTATTCCCGGAGCTGGTCTGTTAGCTTCCATACTGGTGGATAAGTACGTTGACCACCTTCCCTTATACCGACAAAAACAACGCTTTGCAAGGGAAAATATACAGCTCGCTTCCTTGACCATCGAAGGTTGGACAAAGGAAGCGCTCTTTAAGCTCGAACCGCTTTACCAGCAGCTGGTCTTCGATACGAAATCAAAAGGATATTTACAGGTTGATGAAACACCCATAAAGGTGTTGGACAGCGATAAAAAAGGTGCAGCCCATCAAGGCTATTATTGGGTTTACCATGCCCCATTGGAGGGAACGGTACTTTTTGACTATAGCCCCACTCGTGGCCAGCTTGCGCCATTACCCATCCTTGGAAACTTTAAAGGTTATCTCCAAACCGACGGATATGTTGTATACGAAAAATATGCACGCAGCAAAGATATCACCCATCTGGCCTGTTGGGCACATGCCCGCAGGGAGTTTGAAAAAGCATTGGATAATGATAGATCCAAGGCAGAAAAAGCACTGCTGCTGATTCAAAAACTATATGCTGTAGAAAGAATAGCCAGGGAGGGGCAGCTGGATACTGCGCAGATCAAGGAACTTCGCCTTAAGGAATCTCTTCCTATAATCAATGAAATGGGAAAATGGATATTCCAGGAAATAAAGAGTACGCTGCCAAAGAGCCAGGTCGGCAAGGCCATGGCCTATGCTTATGCCAGATGGGATGCCTTGTCTGCATACCTGTATGACGGCTCGCTACGTATTGACAACAATCCGGTCGAAAATGCAATCAGGCCTATCGCCCTGGGCAGAAAGAATTACCTCTTCGCTGGAAGCCATGAGGCAGCGCAAAGGGCGGCAATGATTTACTCTTTTTGTGCCATATGCAAAAAACACGAAGTAAACACCTTCCAATGGCTCAGATACACCTTGGAAAACATCATGTCCATAAACCACAAAAACATAAAAGAGCTATATCCTCAGAACTTTAAAAATATAAGCCGTTAATCAAATATGTAGTTCGTAGGGCGGATACGGCCGAGCAGGTCCTCCTGGAGAAATCCGCTGAGATGGAGAACATGCTCGATAGCATTACGGATGGCTTTTACGCGCTGAACAAGAACTGGGAAGTGACTTTTATGAATAGAGCCGCCGAACAGGCGCTGTGCTGTACCAGGGAAGAGGTGATGGGCAAGAACCTCTGGGATTTTTTCCCACGGTCCCGGGAAGGGCGCTTTTACCAAGAATACGAGCGAGCCATGAACGAAAGGGTCAGTGTGCATTTTGAAGAATGCTACGCACCGCTGGGCGTCTGGGGCTCCATGAACGTTTACCCGACGAAGGACGGTATCGTTGTCTATTTTGTGGATATCACCGAACAAAAAAAGATACAAGAAAAGATCTATAATGACGGGCAGAATCTCCGGGCGATCATTAACAATACCCGCGACCTGATCTGGTCGGTCGACCGGCAATCCCAGATCATTACCGGTAACCAGGCTTTCTGGGACCGTGTAAAAAAGCTGACCGATAAAAATGAAGATGAAGTCACCAATGCGGATTTTGTAGAGGAAAGGCTGAAGGTTTTTTTTGAAAGTTATGAGCGGGCCTTTACAGACGAGGCCTTCAGCCTCGTCCGAGAGCGGGAGATCGAAGGCAAAAAAGTTTACGAGGAACTTAACTTTAACCCGATCCGTGACCTGCATGATGTGGTAATCGGCGTAAATTGCTTGGTGCGGGATATCACCGAGTCACAGGAGCATTTGCATAAAATTGAGGACCAGAACAAGCGCCTGCGGGAGATCGCCTGGATACAGTCGCACCGCGTCCGCGTTCCAGTGGCAAGTATCCTGGGGCTTGTCCAGCTTTGCGACCTAAATGATTCCCCCAATGCGGAGATCATTTCAAAGCTAAAAATATCGGCAGAACAGCTCGACAAAGTGATCATGGAGATTACCGGATTGACGGATGACCTGATCTGATCAGTTTAGAAATATAGAATAGGTTCGTTCTAATTAGGTATTGCTAGAACGTGGCACTATTTGTGTGGCTTTTATGGTGACGGTAAATTGCCGCCGACCACTTATATTAAAAACAAGTCAAATGGAAAAATTAGCATTACTGGCAAGGCTGGAGGCCAAACCAGGTAAAGAAAAGGAAGTAGCTGAATTCTTGAAAAGCGCGTTGCCTTTGGCCGAAGCTGAACCTGGCACCATTCGCTGGTATGCCCTGCAGATCGGGCCGTCTACCTTCGGTATCTTTGACACTTTCGCCGATGAAGCCGGTCGCGAAGCGCATCTGGGCGGCGCGATCGCCAAAGCGTTGATGGCGCAGGCTCCAGATTTACTTACAGCGACACCAGTCATTGAAAAAGTAGATTTGCTAGCTGTTAAATGAACTTTAAAATAAAAAGTCCTGATCCAGTGTTTCCACTGGATCAGGACTTAAACCTCTTGTAGGTGTTTCGATTTGTTGCGTTGGAAGCGTTAATTCCTAAGCAAAACGTTAAATTCGTTCGGAAAAAAAATGACCGCGATCGATAAATTAGACGATAAGGAACTTTCTTAAAATAGATACAGGATACTAAAAAGATGAGAAAGCCAGCAGAAATCACGTATAGTTAAAACGAGACAACAAATGTCTCAGAAAAGAAGATAACTAACTCGATTTTCTTTTAGCGGTATGTAATTTCCAATAAGTCTTATAGATATATTTATACTATGATATCAGTATTAATTGATGTACTAAATCACAATAAAAAAGATTGTCTCAAAAAATGAAGGTTCTAATTTTGATTATTGCATAGTCTTTCTGATCATAACCCAGAAAAAGAAATGGGACCCGAACTTGTGTTCCTAGTCCCAATTATTGATATTAATGTACTCATTATTTGATTGTTCAGACTTCAGTTATTGGTGTACAACGGATCAACTGAGATAAAAGCAACGGGTCGCCATTAACTTTCAGTTTGACTCCGTTGGGGTAAAATATTTCTATCTCCTTGGTGCCTGAAGACTTCTCTATGGAATAAATCCCCGCGGAATACGCTCGGTATCATTGTTCCGAGAATACCAATAATAAAACTTCGTCTCAATGATACCCTTTTCCAGACAATATTGCTTCTTTGACTTGCCGCTGGATTGCCAATCGTCGATCATCGGTGACATAGCACTGCGCTTTTCTTTCAAATTATTCATACAGGCAAAGCTAAAACCTGAAAATCATCTATTCAGATGTACTTGGTAGGGCGGATACATATCACCGCCGTTCAGCTTCAATATCTTCATCGCCTGCTGCATCTGCCAGTAATCGATACAAGCCTGCCGGAAATCCTCATCCTGTTCACCCGCCTGCGTAAATTCATCCATCCCCGTTTCCGGATTAAATTCCTGCCCGTCCCCTGTAAATCCATTATAGTCCTCGTCAGGAATAAAAGCTTCTTCTTCAGCCAGGAAATTAATTTTACGGAGTAAGGGTGCAGGCAGGTTGCCGCGATAATAGGTATAGAGCACCTGCCGGTAGGCTGTTGACAAGTCGGTATATTCTACCATTTTGGCAAATTTAGAAATACCGTAATCAAATATCTCGTCCAGGTTACCTGGAAGGCCTGAAATAAGGTATAAAGGAAAGGGTATATACTTCGCGTCTTTCGCCATAAACTAACATCAAAAATATGGCGCATACAACAAATGAAAAATTGACCGCCCCAATAGATAAGCTAAAATACTAAATTAAGATGACGGAACTAACAATACCTACAATACTGGATACTCGGGAGAGGAAGCTGTATTTGTCATGAGGTCGATAATATCCATCGTTTTAACGCTTACCGCACAGACCCTTTTTATCAAATCAATTAATTGAGGCTTATAGTCGATAACCCTGTAGTTACTAAACTTTTCTGCTATAGTAGCATCTTTTGACTTGCTTTCTTTATACTGATCTAACAGCCATTCTAACGCACTTCTATTTCCAAGTTTATATTCCCAGGCACTCGTTGGTATACCCGAAATTTGGGTATTCTCGTCAATAATAATTATCCCCTGCTCCTTAATTCCCTTCAGCTTTGGTTTGGGGGATTCCTTGGTGTCAATACTATCCTCCTTCAAATCATAAGGCTCGATCTTTTCAAAATTCAAATGCAGATCAATTAATTGTTTGCCCCATTCCGCCCACTGAAAAAAATCCTCGTAATAAGGCAATCTTGGAAAGTCTCTTTTTAAGTTGAGTGCATATTTTGTCCGGTAGGTTGGATTAAACAATGCAGCGTAGGTATAATTAAAAATATCTTCCTTTTTTATTTTCTTCGTTTTGTACTGTTTTACAAATTGATTTAATGCCCAGTCTGTCACATTTTCCTGTTTATTGCCGGTACTATCGTAAGTAAACAAAGGTAAGCCGGTGGTCTTTTCTAAAAAGTCAAAACTGAAGACGTTATCAGCTATTAGTGTTTGGAATGGTTTTGAATGACTTGATCCCGAAAAAGTAATAAATATGTTCCCGCTTAACAAAAGTTTGGGTAGTAACGAAGGCATTTCAATCAGATCGGGCGAATGATAGAGAAAGCGTTTAATATAAGGCCGGTAATATGCCGTGATAAATTTCGATTCATCTAACTTTAAGGGGAGTTTTTTTTCAAACCTTTGTTTTAGTCCTCTTGTCCATTTAATATCTGGTTCGCTGGTCGGATCTCCCTTTTGAGTCAGTTTATAATTATAACTCCTGATAAAGTATTCCAGCTTGTCCTGTAAACTTGTCTGGTTTATACTATACACCCATTCATCCCTAGCTGTATTTGATCCTATGGTAAATTCTTTGAATATGGCTTTTTTACTTTTACCGGCTTTTACAGCACGATCACAAACGGGGATCAATGTTCCAAAATCATTTTCGGATATATTCACCCAACTGTTATTTTTGTCTGGTTCGATATGAATAAAAGGAATATTCACCAAGGAATTTTCCGTGAACCACTGTAATTTATCTTCCTTACGCCACTCATCCTCCATGCTGGTGTAAAAAATGCTGCATTGGCTTCCTTTAACCCGTTCTGCTTTTTTGACCAGAAACATAACAGCAACGCCTGTTTGGATGCCGAATACATTATGTGTCGTGCCTGCAATTTTGGGATTTGCCCTTACATCGCTTTTTGTATCAATGACATAACAAAAGTCAAATTCTGTTTGGATCACCTTTCTGAAGCCATCAAAAGTCCGGCTGTCAATAAAGCTTCTATTTGTTATAAATGATACAATTCCATTGTCCTGTAACCTATCGAATGCCCACCGGTAAAACCTGGCATACATATCGTAGACTTTAGTTTTTTGTGCTGTGCTATATTTTATAAAGGTTTCTTTTATCCTTTTGTCAATTTCGGGATACTCACGGTTTTTGTTGTTCTCATTTTCATTAAGCTGGTTAGCATTATAAGGAGGGTTGCCAATGATCACGGAAATCTTCCGGCTATTTTGCTTGATAATCCGCAGGCTATTTTCTTCAGACAGGGGAGCAAAGAGGCTGGTCTGTTTACCTGTAAAATTAAATCCCAAATTATCAAGTGTATCTACAAAACAAAGTTTATTGAATTCCTCATATTTACCCATTTTTTGGGTGTAAGTAAATTCAATATTCAAATTGCTGATATAATAAGGTAGGATAGCAACCTCATTAGCGTGGAGTTCATGTTTGTATTTATGTTCCAGCTTATCTTTTTTGATATAGTCGATGATGTCGCAAATAAATGTACCTGTTCCGGTTGCCGGATCTAATATTTCAACATTTCTATCCTCAAGGAATTTATTGAAATGTTTGTGAAGTAAAAAATCAGTGCTTGTGATCATAAAGTGGACGATCTCATTAGGCGTATAAACTACACCTAAACGGTCGGCAGCCTTGGGGTTATAACTTTTGTAAAAAGTCTCATAGATGACTTTTAGAAATTTCTGTTTTTCATGATGATCAGCTATTCCGGCAGCGGCAGCGTTAATTGCCTGGTAATAATGCTGAATCCCTGATAATGCCGCTTTACGAATGCTGCCAGTGAAAAAGGTATGGATCACTTTCTCTAGTTCCCGCGCGATATTATTTTCGCGGTGAAATTGGTTTTCGTCAAAAATGGTGTTGAACACATCTTCCGTCAGGATATGCTGAATGATCATTTCCCGGATGTCGTCTTCAGTGACATTGGGATTAATGCTATCGTGGCATAGCTTCAGGAATTTCCTGCTTAGCTTTTTATATTCTTTATTTTCCTTTTCCGCTTTTTCAATGATCTTTCTTAAAGCAGAAGTTACATTTGGAATATCCTGTTTAAATAATTCAATGGCCTGACGGAAATGCCTCACTTCCGGGCGCTCAAAGCTAATAAACGTGGTGATTAGTTGGTGGAGTGCGTCTCCGTCCTTCATGGATACCCTTAATAACTCACTGCCATTTTGGAACAATACCGCTGTTTGACTATCTTCAAAAATGATATTTTCCCGAGGATAGCCTTTGTCAAATTTTTTCCTAATTTCCTCATCTATATTATCGATTTCATCCTTACTTTCCCAATACCCCCAATCTTGTCTTAATATATCCTTCAGTGTGCCATCAGGTGTGACTTTTTTATTGCTGTTGTTCGCCTTTATGGTTACCTCGGGTACCAAAATTAGATTTTTGGCCTTTGCGTATTCATTTAATAAACTATGAAAAGCATTTCTTATCGCAGTTTCTTTTTTGGTGCCACCATAATGGATAATATTTTCGACTTCTTTTTGGTATTGATGGATGGAGAATAGGCTCATTAGAGTGAATTATGGTATCAACTTTAAAACTAATAAATAAAGCGCTTCATCCAACAATATTTAATTACTGCCTATTAAACTATTAATCCGATATTGTGAATTAAAAACCCATCGTTATGGAAAATGAAGCTATAGACAACGTGGAAGAAGGCGACATCGTTGACTTTATATCACCCGTTAATAAAGTTACCTCCCCTGTTAAAGCAGTTAATAAAGAAAATAGACAGGTACTCATTAATTTTTTTGAAGACCCGGAACTGGTTATTGACAGGGTAAATAAATGGGTAAGCTTTGACTTGTTAAAAATCACTAAAAAAAAAGCAAATTAAACGATTTTTAATGCGTCTGTCCTCTCAAAAGAGAGTAAGCTGTACTAAACCAAACAGAAGCTTTTCAATGTCGCGCAACGTAGCCAAGATGACTGGTTGTTTGTCGTTGGTAGTATCAGTGCTGCCGATCTTTTTGGTCATCATGGTTTTTAGTTCATTTAGCGCAAAGCTCAAAGCATCCTGGCGGCTTTTGAATTGTTTGCCGTAAACAGATAGTCCGTAACAACCACCGGCAACACCGTAGCTATAATTCATGCCATAAGTCCAAACGTGGTTTTCACCTCTGCCGAGATAGATCAGGCTGTGATTGCCGTAGCGGCTGGTATCGCCAAATGTCAATTCTTCCCTGTCTAAAAATACAGGCCTGGTGAACCATCCGTATTTGTCAAAACTGATTTCGGTAAATCCAAATTCTAACCCTTTGCGATGGGCATGTACATTCATCGTTATTGTTCGAAATGAATCACCAAAACTGCGAAACCAGTCGAGTTGAATTTGATCCTTTGCTTCAATAGCAGCGATCATTTCTTGAAAGATACCCTTTTCATAAGCCATGAAGTGGTTGTCCTTCATGTAGGTTGTGATTTGTTTTTTTGATTGAAGATTTAATACCAGGCTTTCCATAACATTACATTTTAGTTTTTTAATGCAAGGGTTTTAAAAGCTGGGTGTGCTGTTGTCAAGGGCCCTTTAGATTTGCTTTGTGATTATTATTGAAAGTATCTTGCTGACAAAGAATAGGGTGAACCAAGTCAAGGCCCAGGCTAAAGACCTATGGCCCGTATTAGTCCCTGTTTCGAGTCACAAGTCGATGTCAATGACAAGTTAGAATTTTAGACACCAGGTCTTATAAAGGTTTTAGTCTGAGTACATCACATTAATTTATTTAGTATGAAATACAAAGTATTTATCGGCATCGATGTATCAAAGCTTACTATTGATGTCCACCTGCACGGAATCGGTGCCTCCAAAACATTCAGTAACGAGGAAAAAGGATTTGCTTTATTTTTAAGTTGGGTAAAAAAGCATAGTAAACAATCGGAACCGGCGGAGATGATCATATGCTTCGAGCATACCGGTATGTATTCAATTAAACTTGCCACTTATCTAAATGATATTGGAATCCCATTCGCCATGCTTCCTGCGCTTCAGATTAAACAATCTATAGGGATCAGAAGAGGAAAGAATGACCAGATCGATGCACAAAGAATCGCTGAATATGCTTGGCTACACCGCGAAACCATTCAGGCAACTCTATTACCAGCTAAAAGTATTCTCAAACTTCAGTCGCTGCTTACATTACGAAATCGCTTGGTATGTGATCGTGGAGGGTATGAAGCCACATGGAAAGAACAGAAAAAGGCATTGGAAGGAAAAGAGCACAAGGGGATATTTCAAGTTTATAAAAGCCTGATAATGAACCTAACGGTTCAAGTTAAAAAGATTGAAGAACAAATAAAGGCGGTTATAGAAAGTGATGAAGCAGTTAAATTAAACTATCAATTACTGACCAGTATTAAGTGTGTAGGACCTGTACTGGCCGCAAATATGATTGCTTATACGCACAACTTTACCCGTTTTGCTACCTGGCGAAAGTTCGCCTGCTATGTGGGAACTGCTCCTTTTGAACACCAATCTGGCACGAGTATAAAAGGAAGAACACGAGTCAGTAGTTTATCCAACAAGCAACTAAAAAAATTAATCCACATGGTGGCTATATGTGCTTGCGCATATAATCCAGAGATGAAAAGCTATTATAAAAGAAGAGTGAGCGAGGGGAAAAATAAGATGAGTACACTAAATGTTATACGCAACAAGATCATTTCCAGAATGTTTGCTGTTGTCAATCGCGGCTCGGGCTATGTAGATCTGATGAAATATGCAGCTTAGGGCTTATCATCTTAACTCTTAAACAACTCCCCTTATTTTGGACGGGTTCTGTCAAGGGCAGCGAAGGGCGGGCTTGTGCGGCTGCGCTGTTTATGTACCCTTGACGGGTTCCGGCCAAAATGAGAATTTTGTTGTCGAGTTAAGATGAAGAAATATTATTTGGAAAAGTCTTAGAATACCGGCCGGTGCGGGGTTCATAGACCCTTGACGGCGGCGCAGCGGGCTTTACCTTTGCGGTTAAAAAAGTGAAATGGTTTGGCAAGCCGTTTTTATCGTGTAAAAAAGCAACCGGTAAATATGGACAGGTCGTGCCGCATTAGCGATGGCAACGGCATCCTTTTTCAGGAAAAAAAGATATAGAGGACAGCGCGGGCCGAAGGCAATGCCCAGGTTATAAAAAGCTCTTTTTATTGCCTAATTTTAGCATTCCTAAAATCCCGTTCCTTATGACGCTTGCCCAATTAGCTGCCAGTTTGAACAATAAAGCCAGGAATAGTGGCTTTGCTATAGCCGACCTCCCTGGGCTTCGCAAGCAATACTTACATAAAAAACAATTGCCCGGCGACCTGTTTACCAAGGCCACTATTTTTGATGGCGCAGATAAATACTTCTTTCACTTTGGCGGCAGGGATGAAATGCAGTTTAATGTAGGTGAAGAATGGATCGGGACCAAACGGGTGACCCGTTACGGCCTTTGTTTTTCCCTGGAACCCAGCCGCAGTCTGACCAATCCTGTTCATGACCTCAAAGCCTTTAAGCAGCGGTTCAACCAATGTCTAATGGTTCACCCGGCCTGGTTCAAAAATTTCCGGCATTGGTATTTTCACCAGGGCAAGCGTTCGGCAAACCAGGCAGCAACCCAGCTCAATGACCAATGGTTTCAATACGGTAATTTTATTTGCCTTGGCGGGATCATCCAGAAAGCCTATTCCAGCCTGAACGATGCCGATCTGCAAACCATCCTTGCAGCCTTTGACCGGCTCCTGCCCATTTACGAGTACGTGGTACTTCAAAAGAAACCGGCAGCGACGACGCGGATATTTACCCGGCTGACCTCGAATGAAAACCATTGGGAGCTGCCCAGCGCGCACCGCTGGAGAAAGGCTAACCAGGGCAAGAGAAATATACCTTTTGAAAATCAGTATGGCTTCGGTCACGAGGAATGGCTGTTAAATCCGCGATATCGTATTGGCGGCTATCAATATGGTTATATCCGGGCATTCAGCATGCCAAAGCCGGAACCGATGCTTTTGCGGAGGTACACTTTTACACCGTAAAAAAAGAAAAAACGGCGAATTTGGTTTACTATGTCGGAAAAATTCGGAACGTCGAAGTTATCAAACATGACCAGACTGCACAGGATATTATTCAACCTGTCATCGGGCGTTATCAGGCAGATATGTTTAATGAGATTGTGCGAATCAATGCCGACCGTAAGGGTATGGATGATCACCCTTTTGTCGCTGTGGCCCGTTTCGAACTAGCTGATCTGGACTTTTTGGATGAGCCGGTCTTACAACCGGATTTTGACCTGGAAAAGTTTAAACGCTTTCAGCCTTATGAATTTGAAGGCGATATCGAAACTGTTTTTCAAAATGAGCCGGAAGATGACGAGACTGTGTTTGTTGCAGGCAAAGCCAGCCAGACGGCTGTATACAATAAAACGACCAGCGACGCGTCGGTCACAATAGAAAAGCTGCATATCGAAATTGTCGAAGCGCTGGAACAATACCTGCTCCCAAAATATAGTGTTGCTAAAGCCAACTTGAGCATAGACCGTATGCGGTTCCGGGGCAATCCTGCCGATGTGGTCACCGAACACTCGAATCAGGCCATTACGATCTATGAAGTGAAAACATCCGCTTCCGGCAGACGCAATATCCGTGATGCGATTGCGCAGTTATTGGATTATGCCGCTCATTCCGGCAAGATTAAGGTGCGCAAATTAATCATTGTTTCGCCTGCTTCACTCACGACAGATGAACTGGCATTTCTGAAACATTTACAGGATAGACTAACTTACAAAGTGGAATATTTATGCTATGATAAAGAACAGGAGATTAAATTTCACAAGCAAGGATAGCCACCGGATTATGCGTAAATTTGGGTATGTATTTTAACACCGGAGACAATACGACAGATATGAACCGTGAAACCCTATTTGGTTTCGGTAAATTCCTGCAGGAATATGATGTACTGGTGAGTTTTAAGATCGATGAGGATGACCGCAAACCGCTCATTTTGGAAAGGAACAGCTTTGTGTGCCGTTTCTGCGGAAAACAGAAACCGGAAGTTACTTTTAAAAAACGTGCGCATGCGCTTCCAGAATTCATTGGGAACGGGAGCCTGTTCACCCATTGCGAATGCGATGATTGTAACGGATGGTTCGGGCGGGAACTGGAAGTGCATTTTGCCAGCTTTATGCACCTTAACCATACCATGTTCGGGGTGCGTGGCAAGAAAGGTTATCCCAAATTCAAGACGACCGACGGCACCGAGATCGTGAACGATGGCGGTATGATTGACTGGCAGGGCATACCCATGGAACAATTGAACCATGACGAAAAAACCAGGACTTTGACCGCCACGCAAAAAGTACCTTCCTTTATTCCTGCAAATGTTTTTAAGGCGCTGGTAAAAATGGCGCTGACCATTATGCCCGCCGCACAACTGCTTACCTTCGCGGACACGATGAGTTGGCTCAATGCACCGCTGAACGACCCCCGTTTTACTACTTCGAAGCTTTGGCTGGCCTATGGCGCGATAGGGAGCAGCGACCGCTTCCCGCACATTGGCGCAGCCTTACTGAAAAGAAAGAAACTGACTGATCTGGAACTGGTGCCGATGATCTTTAGGCTTAATTACGGTAATTTCCAGTTCGACGTCCCAGTCCCTATGTTCCACCAGGGCAAGATGATCCCGATCAAACAAATCCCATACCTTCCCAACCTTTTTGATTTACGCGACGGCTATGGGACCACCCATTTAAGACTGATCGATTTCAGTTTTACCGCGCCGGTTAAAGACCATTCAATGTCGTTTGAACTGGTAGATCTGGATGGAACGGGTACGGTAGAAACTATCGCCGTAAATTGAAGGGCTATTAGCAATACCCGTATCTCAAAAAAACGGCTACAAATAGTCGAATACCGAGCTTATTATTAAATTTAGCAGCTGAATATAAATTATATGCCTAATGGAACCTGTCACTACACATCATTCTTCACCGAGATATCCCCAATTCCATAAAAGAAAATCGATGGTTATGCTGGCCAATGAGCCGGAAGAACAATTGCTAGTTTTTGTGCATGGTTTCGGTGGTGACCCCTTAAAAACATGGAGTGATTTCCATAGTTATCTAACTTTAGATAAACAGTTTAAGGGTTTCGATCTGTTGTTTTACCATTATGATTCTAAAAAAGTACAAGCGAGTGCCAGCGCGATATTGCTGGATTTACTGATGGAGGAGATTTTGGAGCAACCCGCCTTTTTCTCCGGGTACTTTTTTCGTGATGAAGATTTGAAGTATAGCATACGTCCCGAGGGCTTCAAATACAAGAAGATTTTTTTTGTGGCGCATTCATTTGGCGCAATCGTCAGCCGGAAGGCCATGCTGTCTTCGCGCAGCAAAAATCATACGTGGCATAAGATCAGCAAACTGATGCTGATCGCCCCGGCGCATAATGGCGCAAAAGCATTACTGCCCGTTCAACAGATGCTAAGCGTCATTCCATTTGTCGTCGGCTGGAAGCGTTTTCGTACGCCAACACTCGACGATGTGGATCTCAGCTCGCCTAATTGCAGGCTGAAAGAGCTGAAAGAAGAAACAAAAATGATCCAGGCCGGAAGCGAAGGTGAGTTCACCATTGCCGGGCAAGTGATCTGGTCATTGGAGGATTACGTAGTCAACAATGAAGAATACCTGAAGGATGCCGAACCGATCATTGAAGATTATCAGGATCATAAGCATGTGTGTAAACCTAACGATGGCTATCTGACCCCTTTGGACACGCTTAAAAAATTTGTGCTGCAATATGGAAGCTAAATTAAAAGAATTAATGGTCAAGTATCGGCAGACGCCTGCTACAGCATTGGCGGTGCAAACGCTGAAAGGCGCGTTGGCGACCCATGAAGAAGATGAATTTACCTTAGATTTTGTCGTGAATCTGTTTAAGGATACGGAAACGAAGAAAAGCATTTCAAACAAGGTGGATGCCTTGGATAAGCTTTTGGATTTCTACAGTATTTTGGAACTGGCTGCTGCATCGCGGTTTGTTGAAACCGATGATCTTGAAGAAATCGGCAGCGAAGCCGAGCAGCTGCTTACGATGGGCGGTCTTCGGGCTTATCTGTTGACTGAATACCGCTCAACCCTGCCTTTACAATTACTGGAAAGGCTGCGGACGCGAATTGAGCTCGCCGTACCTCCTTACGTGTTTTACCGCGTTATGATCAAATTCCTGAATGTTTATGATTTCATTATAGAAAGTGATTGCCTGCACGATTTTTTAGCCCTGGACGGGGATACACTCGGTAAATTTTTCAGGGTGCTTCGGAATGACAGCCAGGAGAACACAGTATTGTATAATTATTTTATGGACAACAGAACGTTCACGGGATATGAAGAATACCTGACGCTTATCGACCTCATCCGGGAACTGCTTGAAGATGCAAGACATTCGGATCAGCTGCGCACGTATTTTCTGCAATTTATGCAAAGATATATTGACCCGGACATTTACCCCGCGCAGGCAATTATTGAAGAAACCAACTCGCTGTGCCAGTATTATTTAGACGAACTGCTTTTTAGTAACACTGATTTTCCGGGCCAGTTTATAGCCACTGAAAGTGCCCGGCTAAAAGGTTTGGTTAAAACACTGGCAGATCTGGAGGAAGCATTGGCTATCCATCTGAACATGCTGGTAAGTTGACGACCGTATTAAATAAAATGGTGGTTGATCAGTTACCGGCTTCTTTTTGATAAACCAAACGGACCCGGTGGCTGATGGCTTCGAGTAGATATATACGTTCAAAATTGGACTGCGCTATTACAGGGAACGCAACGGTCAGTAAGTCAAAGCCTGAATAGCTGCTAACCCCATCCATTACGATGAGCAGCCAGCAATTTTTTACAGCTGCTGAGGAAAGATAAGTTTCTGCCAGCAATTCTTTTGGGCGGATCGTGTCCAACAGCAGTTCGCTGAATCCCGCTTTCGCCAGATAATTTTCGGACAGGTTGACATCGAGCCGGGGCTCAGGATTAGGCACAAAGCTGACTTTTTCAATAAATGCCGGCTTAGGAAAGTTGCCGCCTGTTCCGACGCTGTAGATATAGTCAGCGATCTGCTGCGTCACCTGTTTCCGTTCGGATACAGTGAATTTACGGTTCTCAAAATTATGCTCGCCAGCCACCTGGTGATTATAATCGATAAATACGTTAACGGTTCCAAAAAAATCCGGATTAGCGCTCAGCAGCAGCTTGTGCGCATTTGCTACAAATTGTTTCGCAGCCTTTATAGTGGGTATAGCTTCCCGCCGGATTAGCCGTGTGTGTTCCAGGCCGATCTGTTCATTCGCCCGCATTAGCAGAAAATCCGGGTAAAGCGTCGGCGTTTCCGGCACAACCAACGTTAACGGAAGGGCGGAATCGATAACAAAACGGCCAACGTCGAGAAGTTCCTCGTACTTATCCGGCGTCACCTGCGGTTGCGCGTCCAGTAAATCATGGTAAGGCTGCGTTAATGCAGCAACAGCCAGCCAGTTACTATCCTCCGACTGTTGTTGCGCCTCCATATTATCCATGTTGATGGCTTCAATTGGAAAACCCGTAGCAGCGGCGATCCTGGCCCGCATTTCCTCGGGAGTGCCTAATTTTGATATTTTTACCACGGTCCGGATCATCATACCCCCCGGAGGTGGGCTAATTTTTCCAAGCCTAATTCCGATGGCAGTATTCCTGTCCTCCGGGCTTAACTTGTCTAAAAAATCCAGCCATTCTTTTTCGGGTTCCATCGCGTTAATCAAGATGATTGATCAGTTGCTCCGCAGCGTTGTATTTGAACAGCGCATTTTGATAATATTTATTGTTAGGATGGCTTTTATCGATCTTCTCCGATGAGGTCGCGATTTCCTTCAGCAATTCCTTAACTGAATGGGAATTAGAATTTTCGATAAATTCAACGGCATCCACAATGATCCTGAACACGGGCAAGGGGCCTAAGAGTTCGGGGCTGGAAAAAATCACATAGGTATACACTTCGCCGTTTTCATAATAATTAGCGAAAACGCCGACTTCCTCGGGAACCTCATCATCATCGTTTTTGCTCACCCCAAAAAATTCGACAAAAACATTAAGCTGCAACAGCTTCGGTGTATAGGCAAAATACAGTTCAGACTCATACATATCCACAATAGGGACGATTTGAATATTTTTTGAAGCAAATAAATTTTCCATCAATCAAATATATTATAATCAATTGAATCCGGGACGCTATGAGTGAAGAGCATTTGCGTTATTAAATTTCTCGGGTGATTTTATCGGCGGTGTTCTTTTTTCTTATTGATCGTGATGTTATTGTGTGACCTGTACCCGCTCGGATACGTCGACATCGGGGTTACCCTAAAAATCTTAAACGATATTTTGGTATTTTTACAGTTTATGGAAAGCCAGGAACCGATTATTTACTCGCCGGCAGCAGTATTAAATATTTTTAATAATTCTATTTCGCTGAAGCAGACGCAGCGCATTATTCAGCTGCGCGGTATTTTCGTGCTGGGTAAGGGGGCTTTCTATAATGGTAGCTATTACGACAGCCTGCGTGACGAATCTACGGATGCGCAGATCACGCTGGTGGTACCGGCTTTGATCAGGAATGAATTGCAACAAAATAAAACTGTAACCATCAATGGTTATATCACGCGGAGAGTGGTGAACAATGCCAGCCGGATTGAGATCCAATTGACGGTAACGGAATTGGTCGGACAAACGCAGAACAAGTATTCGGATGAGGAATTGGAGCGTATTGAAATTCAACAGGGAAAGGCGGCAGCCGGTTTCCGGGATGTACAGGGCTGGATCAAGGAGCAAATTCTACTGGAACATCCATTTAAGATTGGCGTCATTATTGGCAAATCAGCGATTATCGACAACGACATCAAGCATCAACTGCGGGAGTCTATCGCCTTTTATCAGTTAGATTTTCATCGCATTAATCTCAGTTCAGAAGCTGAAATACAGAGTACCTTAAAACAGCTGGACGACACGGGCACGGATATAATCGTGGTATCGCGCGGCGGCGGCGAGAACCTGGAGATTTTTAATAAGCTGAATATCGCGGAGCGGGCAATCGCGCTTAAGGGATTGTTCGTGACCGCCATCGGCCATAAGGATGACGTAACGCTCCTGCAAAAAGTAGCGGATAAAGCGTTCATTACACCTTCGGAGTTCGGACAATTCCTGAACGACACCTACAACCATACTGTAGAAGAAGCACAGCATTCGCGGGCACAGTTGGTTGAATCAGTTACAAAACAAATATCTGCGCGATACCAGAAGGAGATTGAGAACCTGAAGCAGCAGGTCACCAACCTCGATGAACTGAAAAAGCAAAGCACTGCCGATATGCAAAAAGTGTATGAGGAAAAAATCAGCGGACTAAACCAGTTGCAACAGGAAAAGCAAACGCTTTACGAGCGTCGTATCGCTGAGCTGGAAAAAAAGAGCAATGTGAATTGGATTGCCGTAATCATCGCCATTGTTGCAGGCCTAGTCATCGTCTATTTGCTGCAACATCATTAATATCGTCGTTTCGATGACATAAACGTTTTCCTCTTGACAAGGCAGTTAGATAATATTTTTCTAAAAAAAAGTAATTAGTAGTGCGCAAATAGGCTGCGCAGCCTAGCTTTTATTTTGTTCATTAATAAAAATATGATGTTAAACTTTTTACGGATCAAAATTTAAGCAAATGAATGGCCTTCAGGAAATGATATTAATAGGAGAGATTGTGTTACAATCTAAAATTGCAAAGCGAGCTGCTGAACGTTTGCGGGCAACGCATGACCATTTTGACCATGTAGAAACCTGGTGCTCGATTCAATCCATCCTGGTATCTGTAGGAATTGTCTCAAAAATTCTTTGGCCTGACAAAAAGTATAAACAGTGCGGAGTTGAATTACGGCGACTGCTCAAAGTTGATGAGAGCAACCCGCTTTCCAATCGGTCATTTCGTAACCATTTCGCGCATTACGATGAGCGCGTACATGAGTATTTTAAGTTTAACTCGCAAGGCGTCTACACAGATTTAGCGATGAACCCTCACCTAAACAGTGGGATATTCGGTCATATCCCTATGCACACGCACAGAGGTTATAATGCTTTCAATGATACCGTAGTATTTCGCGATGAGATACTTGATTTAAACGAATTATTGATTGCGCTTGACGCCCTGCTGGAAAACTGCAAGCCCTATGCTCTGGCCGGATGCTAAACTATATACCATAGCAGAAAATTATCGACTTTTTTTGGCCATCGCGCGGTGCAAGCTGATTGAGCGGCTTATTCTCCGACACAAAACTGGCAGTTTTCGCCAGATTTTGTAAATTGCATAAAAGATAGTGCCTATGGGACTGCTGAATTTTTTCGCGAAGCTGCTCGGTCTCGGCCGCCGTTTTAGCGGCACGCCGGAGCAATACCTCGCTATGGTGCAATACATGGCGGAAAAGAACAATCCGGATTACAGTAAGGAAGAACTGCTGCAATGGGGAGAGGTTATGCAAAAGGTCATGAAGGTTAACCTGCAACCTTACCAGGATTTTAAAGACCTGGCTGAAAACGGCACACCCGACGATTCGATGGTAGAAAAGGTAGACGGCAAGGTAAAAGAAATAGAGCAGCGCCGCGACCTGAAGCAGGCCATTTATGGCCCAAACGCTGATCTTGGGGATGATGATGTGATGAAAAGCAATGACTCCGGTGCGGTATTCGCCCGCAAGATGGTTAAGGATTTAGCCGAGCATGTGCAATTTTCGGATGAGGAACAAAAAAAATTGGATGAGCTATAGCTGCCAGAGATACTTAGGGTATCTTTGCAGGATGACTAACGAAGAACTGATCGCCTGGTTCAAAGATAAAGAACTTCCAAAAGTATTGCGCATCAACAGAGCCATCACTCAGCATGAAGTTCAAGATGCGGTGAAGCGAAATATCGAAAATCTATTGGCCAATCCTAATGATAACCGGGCCAAACACCGGCTGACTGATATAATGACTGCCCTCGAAACTCCATATGATGGGCCGGAAATTCCGGCTTTATAAATTATCAAACCAATTCGTAAGATTCCCGGAGATAAATGAATACCCCCGGTTTAAGCTCTTCCAAATTTGAAAGCCGGATATGGTTCTCATATTTTTTTCCTGCGGCCGCGCTTTTGATCACGGGTTTTTCCTTGTGCGGGGTTTTAGAATAGAATTTTAGATCGAGCCATTTTTTCATGGGGCGGATGACCAGGAAACCGGTGCGGCGATAAAATAAAATGCAGTTGGGGGTGGTACTGATGAGCACTTTGGGCCAGTCGGCTAGTTCGGCAAGTATCTTATCAAAAACCAATACCAGTTCATCGGAGCGTCCTTCAAAAAGCGTGTCCAGGCTAACCCGCTTGCAATAATGCCGGAAGTCGGCCCAGGGCAGGTCCCGTTCGCATTTGGGGCAGGTCCAGCTCATGATCAACAGGCCTCAAGAATGATGATCCATTTGTTTTCATCGTTCAGCGCGTAGGTGAGGCCGTCGCTCATTTCATAAACATGGCGTCCGCATTTTTCGCTGTAAAAGCTTTTCATTTCACGGATGACCTGCCCACCGTTTTCTTGGCGGAGGTAAAACGACAATGCGCTTATGGAGGGCGAGACGTCGCTCAATTTTTGGTACTCACCTTCTTTTACAAATGCAGAACTCATAATTCTTGTTGATATAATTAAACCGTTTGTGCTTCGATCTTTAAGGCGATCTGATAGATAACTTCTTCGTCCAGCCCCCCTGGATTATCGCAAACATGCAGGTATTCCTCCTCGTCCGGTTCAAAAACGGCCACCAATGTGCCATTTTCATAAACCTGATAGGTACAGTGTTCCTCCCGCAAAATTTGTACCTCAAAATAAAAGACATCCTGGGCACCGTTCACTTTGATCTCAAATTTTTCCATTAAATCATAAAACCCATTGAAACAGAATTTGTTATTCTTCTAACTAAAAAAATTAACTAATATGGCAACAAGAGGCGCAAAAGTGGAAAGGAACTCCGTATCGGAACAACCACACGAACTGAAATACGAAGCAAAGAAAGAAGGCACTACCGCTAAAAACGTGGAGGCCGCGAAAAAGGCGACTGGCAGCAATAAAAGGGCCGCTGTCGAAAAGAAACTCGAAGGAAAGAAATAAGAAAGCCCCGCAAGGGGCTTTCTCATCTGCAAAGCCATGATCCGAAAAGTTAAAAAAAACAATCCCGACGCCCGTTCCGTGGACATCGATGATGCCTATTGCCTGGAATTCTGGACGAGGGAATTCGGCGTATCGGTACACAAATTGAAGGCATCCGTGCTGGCAGCTGGTTCGGAGGCACCGAATGTGCGGCGGGAATTAAACAAACCCAATACCATGAAAACTGAAAAAACAAAACCCACTGAAACCGAGGATAAAGATCACCTGAGCCAGGAAGATTTGAAAGCCGGTATCAAAACATTTGAACAAACCGACGAGCCGCATGCCGCACTGGAAACGCCGGATGGTAAAAACAACGGCGCCGAGCCCAGTGTTTATCAGCACCAGCGCAAAGCGCATACCTGATCAATCATGACGGAACTGGATCAATATAAAGCCAAGCGGAATTTTAAGAAAACCGCGGAACCGGCGGGCGGCAAGCCCGGCTCGGATAAGCTGCTTTTTGTTGTTCAGAAGCATGATGCTTCTCATTTACACTACGATTTCCGCCTGGAAGTCAAGGGCGTCCTTAAAAGCTAGGCAGTGCCGCGCGGGCCGTCGATGGACCCGGAAGAAAGGCGGCTGGCTATGCCGGTCGAAGACCATCCCTACGATTATAAAGATTTTGAGGGCATCATTCCTAAAGGCCAATACGGCGGCGGCACGGTCTTTGTCTGGGACGAGGGCTGGTATGAACCGGCCGTGGATGAAAAGCTGAAAGACAAAGCAGCGAAGGAACATTGGATGATGTCCAATTATTATAAGAACGCGATAAAGATAACGCTGCACGGCCACAAGTTGAAAGGGGATTTTATCCTGATCAAATTCAAGGAAGATAAATACGAGGGCGGCTGGCGGCTGGTTAAAGCCGATGACCAGTACGCCACTAAAGACGATATTTTGCTTAAAGACAAATCGGTTATCTCCAAACTGACCATTGAGCAGTTGGCCGAAAAGGAAGGTGCCAGTGTTTGGAACAGCGACCGCGAGCCAGCCAAAGAAAAAACAACAGTTGTCAGTATCGATGAGCTGAAAAAACGGGGCATCAAAAAAGCGATGCCGACATCCGTCAAACCGATGCTTTGCACGTTGACCAAGGAAGTGGTGCCGGATGAAGACTACCTTTACGAGGTCAAATGGGACGGCTACCGCATCATTTCCTACATCGACAATAAAAAAGTCCGCATGGATTCGCGCAGCGCGCTGGACTACACCAAGAAATATCCGCCCGTGGCCAATGCCTTAAAGGAATTGGGCCACGATGCCGTACTGGATGGCGAAGTTGTAGTCTTCAATGAAGAAGGGAAACCCGATTTTGACGCACTTCAAACTTTTAACGGCCACGAAACACCGATTAATTATTGCGTATTCGACCTGCTTTGGCTGGACGGTTATAATTTAATGGGACTGCCGCTGACGGATCGCAAAGCCATTTTAAAACAACTCGTGGAAGGCAGTGAAGTGCTGCGCTTCAGCGAATCATTCGACGATGGCGAAGCTTTATACCAGCAGGCGCTCGACCTCGACCTGGAAGGCATAGTCGCCAAAAGAAAAGACAGTAATTATGTACCAGATGCCCGCGATAACCGCTGGCTGAAAACGCCCACCCGCAAGCGCCAGGAATTTGTGATCGGCGGCTGGGCAGAATCAGATAAAGTCCGTTCATTTCGTTCATTATTGTTCGGCGCCTATAACAGCAAAGGGGAATTCGAATGGATCGGCCGCTCCGGCGGCGGCTATAAGCAAAGCGAGATGCCGGGCATCCTGACGCAGTTGCAAAAGCTGGAGATAGATAAAACGCCGTTTATCAACAAGGTGCTGGATACCAAGGGCGCGAAAATCCACTGGGTCAAACCCGAACTAGTAGCCAACTTTGAATTCGCGACCTGGACAAAAACGGGGCGCATCCGCAAACCGGCTACTTTCCTCGGTTTTCGCAAGGATAAAAAAGCCAGCCAGGTGGTCAGAGAGGTGCCGTTAAGCGATGAGCAGGAAGAAGAAATTATAGACGAACCGAAAATCAAAGAACCGGTCGAGGCAACGGGTGACAGCAACTGGCCAAAGATCCAAAACAAAAAAATACAGTCAGAACGTGATTTCGAGTTTGGCGGGCATACGGTTACCATCAATAATATTGAACAGGAATTGTGGCGCGGTATTACCAAAGCGCGGCTGATCACCTATTACCATAGCATTTGCAATCATATATTGCCCCACCTCAAAGAACGGCCGTTGTCATTGCATATCAAGCAGGATGGCGCTAATGCCCCCGGCTTTTACATCAAGGACATGGAAGGGCACGAGCCCGACTACCTTGATATATATTCTGACCATCGTCGTCATAAAAAGAAAGGGAAGCGCGACCAGATCGATTACGCGGTCTGCAATAACGAAGCAGCCTTGCTTTACCTCATCAACTTAGGCAATATTGACCTGAACCCCTGGAGTTCGCGCATCAGCAGTCCGCAAGAACCCGATTTTATCAGCATTGATCTTGATCCATCAGACGAAGATTTTGGAAAAGCGATCAAGACCGCACAGGCAGCGAAGAAAGTATTTGACCGGTACAAGCTGCAAAGCTTTGTCAAAACCTCGGGCAAAACAGGTATCCATTTATTTTTGCCCTGCCAGGGGTTTGTTTTTCCGCAGGCAAGGACTCTGGCTGAAAAGATATGCGGCCTCGTAGCAAAAGAAGTACCGGATATTGCCACCACCGAAGTAAGCATTGACCACCGCGGCAGCAAGCTGTTTGTCGATCCAAGCCAAAATGACTACGCCGATACACTGGCCTGTGCCTACTCGGTGCGACCGTACAAACACCCGACAGTTTCGACGCCCTTGGAATGGAAGGAGGTGAAAGATAACCTCGACCCTAAAAAGTTCACGATGGACACCCTACCAGAGCGGTTGGAAAAGAAAGGCGATTTGTGGGCGGGTCTGACGGACGAAAAGCTTAAAGAGGCCAACACTAAAAACCTTAAAACGCTACTGGCATGATCCCCTACGATTCCATATTGCAACTGGTTAATGGCAAGGTCTACAGCCTGCACCATATCTGGAGCAGCTTTCATATCCATCAGCCGGATTACGAAGCCATCCGTTTTTATGGCGTTTCGCCGGCTGACCGGCAGGTGATCGTAGTGCAGACGGACGGGCAAAATGTCATTTATAAAGATCTGCCGGAAACACCGATTGATGAGCTGGATACCGGCAAGGATATTGAAACTAACCTCGGCCGGATCATCGGCGGCAACTTTGAAAAAGAAACCTGCGACGCGTATATCACCGAGGTGCCACTCGAGGACGTACTGGACGCGTTTTGTCAGATGCAGGACTATATCGCCACGTCCAGCGGCCTGTGGGCAACAGACCGCCCCGACCTGTTCAAAGGCAAGCCAAATGCCGAATTCTTGTTCCATTTACAATTCAAACAAAAGCCGTGAAGATCGCGACTTACAATATCAACGGTATCAATGGCCGCTTGGACATCCTGCTGCGCTGGCTGAAAGAGGCCGATCCGGACATCGTATGCTTGCAAGAGCTTAAATGTGAAAACAACCGTTTCCCTGAACGGGCATTAATAGAGGCAGGCTACAACGCCATCTGGCAGGGGCAAAAAAGCTGGAATGGCGTGGCTATTCTTGCCAAATCTGAAATCAAAGAATTAAGAAACGACCTACCGGGTGATGACAATGAGTTCACCCACAGCCGCTATATCGAAGCATTTATTAATGGCATCGTGATCGGCTGCATTTACCTGCCTAACGGCAATCCCTGGCCAGGGCCAAAGTTTGACTACAAACTGCGCTGGTTCCAGCGGCTGACGGATCATGCCAGCGACCTGGTTGGCCGCGACCTGCCGGTGATCCTGATTGGTGATTATAACGTGATGCCCACCGACCTGGATACCTATAAGCCCGAAAAATATGTGAACAATGCCTTATTCCGGCCAGAAACAAAAGCAGCCTATAAAGATTTAGTAGAGCAGGGCTGGACGGATGCCATCCGCACCTTACACCCTACCGCCCGCATCTATACGTTTTGGGATTATCTGCGCGATGCTTACGGCAGGAATGCCGGTTTACGGCTCGATCATTTCCTGCTGAATAAAAAGAGTGCTGACCGCCTGGTTTCAGCTACGGTCGACAAGCATGTCCGCGGTTGGAAAGGCAGCAGCGATCACGCGCCGGTTTGGATCGAACTGTCGGAAGAAAGCGGCGGACCTTCCAGACGCGGCAACAAACCGAGCCTCAAAGTGGAAAAAAAGAGCAGCCAGGCCGAAGTAGCGGTACCACCCACACACGATTTGAACAGCTTGCTGAAAAAAGCGCCAAAAGCCAAAATGCCGGCTAAGTTACAGCCCATGAAGGCAACGCTGGTGCGCGAACCGTTTGATGATTCGGGCTGGCTCTACGAGATTAAGTGGGATGGTTACCGGGCACTGGCTGTAGTCGGTGATGGAAACGCGGAACTTATCTCCCGCAATAATATTTCTTTTGACCAGTTTCATCCGATAACGGACGCGCTGGCAAACTGGAATGCCAAAGCCATTATCGATGGGGAAATCGTCGTGCTCGGCGCAGATGGTAAATCAGATTTCAGCGCGATCCAGAACTGGCAGCGGCGGAAGGATGGGCAACTGGTCTATCACGTATTTGATATTTTGTGGTACGATGGGCGCGATTTGAGGGGCCTTCAGCTTACCGAACGGAAGGCGATCCTGGAAGCGGTGTTGCCCGCTGACGATTTGATCCGCCTGAGCAAAGCTTTCGCGGTGAACGGTATCGAATTTTTCCATGCGGCGGAAAAAGCCGGCATCGAAGGCATCATGGCCAAGAAAGCCGACAGCGCCTATTCGGCCGGCGACCGCTCCAAAGAATGGCTTAAGGTTAAGGTCGAACGTAGGCAGGAAGTGGTCATTGGTGCATTCACCCGGAACGCCGGAACTGATAAACTCTTCAGCGCCTTGGCAATCGGCGTGTATGAAAACGGTGTGCTGCGCTATATTGGCAAGGTCGGTACCGGCTGGTCGGAGAAAAAGCAAAAAGAAATGATGGCCGAGTTCAAGCCGCTCATCACGGATGTGTGTCCATTTGATGTCGAACCGGATGTGGACGAACCCTCGCAGTTCCGCCCTCGCAGGCTCGGCGCAAAGCCATTTTGGTTAAAACCTGAATTGGTCTGTGAAGTAAATATAGCTGAGATCACCAGCGATGGAAAAGTCCGGCAGGCCTCATTTAAAGGCATGCGCCGCGACAAGAACCCAAAAGAGGTCATTTTAGAAACACCCACCGAAACAAACCAAATCGTTGCAGAAGCAACGGAAATACCTAACCCGGCAATAGCCATGAGTAAAACGATCAAACCGGAAGCTAGCTTCCTGGACGCAGACAAGGATAGCCAGACCGTCAAAGTAAATGGCTGCCCCTTAACTTTCAATCATCTCTCAAAAGTATACTGGCCGGAAGACGGTATCACCAAGCGGGATATGTTCAACTATTACGACCAGGTCGCCGAGTACATGGTGCCGTACCTGAAGGACCGGCCGATGTCCTTGAACCGCTTCCCCAATGGTATCCATGGCCCCAGCTTTTACCAGAAAAACGTAAAGGACAAAGTGCCCGATTGTATGAGCACGATGCCGCATACCAACGACAAGGGCGAAGAAAAGGAATACCTGGTAGCTACCAATAAAGCCAGCCTGCTTTGGATGGCCTCACTCGGCTGTATCGAGATCAATCCCTGGTTCAGCAGGGTACAGTCCCCAGATAATCCCGATTTCTGTATCATCGACCTCGACCCGGACAAACAACATTTTGACCAGGTGATCAGCGCGGCGCTGGAAGTTAAAAAAGTACTGGATGCTATGGGAGTACCTGCTTACCCCAAAACGTCAGGTTCCACCGGAATGCATATTTACATTCCATTGGGCGCGAAGTATACTTACGACCAAAGTCAAATGTTCGCCAAGATCATCGTTACCCTGGTGCATAAACAAATACCCGAATATACCAGCCTCGAACGGATGGTGAAAAACCGCGGCGGGAAAATGTACCTGGACTTTTTGCAAAACCGCCCGGATGCCACCATTGCCGGTGTTTATTCCTTGCGGCCCAAACCCGGCGCCACAGTGTCTATGCCGCTGACCTGGGATGAGGTCAGACCGGGACTAATGATGCGGCATTTTACGATCTATAATTCCATTGCCCGCTTAAGAGAAACGGGTGATCTGTTTAAAGGCGTGCTCGGCACGGGAATTGACTTAAAGAAGACTCTGACAAAAGCTAAAGAAATTGAACTATGAAAAAATTGATCAGCAGTATGGTTGGCGGTATCACCGGTGCGGTAGCATTAAATATAGTGCACCAGGCCGTAAAACAAATTGACCACGAAGCACCGCGCGTCGACCTCGTCGGTGAAGAAGCTTTAACCAAAGGAATGGAATCCCTGGGCCTGACACCGCCCAACGGCAACGCCCTTTTTATCGCCACCCTTACCGGCGATATACTTAGCAATGCCTTATACTATAGTACCATCGGTTTTGGCAAAAAGAGATATTTACTGCTAAGGGGTGCCGCCGTTGGAATAGCTGCCGGCGTGGGCGCTTTAACACTGACCGGGCCAATGGGTCTGAGCGACGCCCCGGTAACGCGAACAGACAAAACAAAATTATTAACCGTAGCCTGGTATACCTTGGGCGGCTTAGTCGCAGCTTCGGTGATGAGGGCCTTACGCAACAAGTGATGATTAACAACTAAAACCAAAGCCATGAAAACCATCAAACTCTCGATTCTTGCATGCTTGCTGGGTGTTTGTTCCGCAGTAGCGCAATCCAAATTACAACCCGTATACAGTGATAACACCTACCAGTTTACCGGTGTGGCCGTATCTGCTAAAGGCCGGTTATTTGTCACCTATCCGCGCTGGTCGGACACTTACAAATATGGCGTAGTAGAAGTGGTGCATGGTAAAGCTGTTCCTTATCCCGATGCGGCGACAAACAACTGGGTGCCGGGGCAGGATGGCATGAACAAATGGGTTTGCGTTCAAACCGCGTATGTGGACGACCAGGATAAATTATACATCGTCGATCCGGCTGCACCGAAGCTGGGCAAGGTGTATAACAACAGCGCCAAGGTGGTGAAATTTGACCTGGCTACCAATAAGATCGAAAAGATCTACCGTTTTCCGGGCACAATTGATAATCAGAGCTATTTGAATGACATCCGCGTTGATACCAAAAGACAAATGGCCTACCTGACTAATTCCGGCACCGGCGGGATTGTCGTGCTCGATCTCAAAACTGGTCAGTCCAGGCAGGTGCTGCAGGCGCATAAATCCACCCATCCCGATCCCAATGTAAAATTCATTATCGACGGCCGCGAACTTAAGAAGCAAGGCCAGCCGGTAGCATTCCAGTCGGATGGCATTGCCTTATCACCGGACAGGGCTTACCTGTATTATAAAACCATTACGGATAAGAAACTCTTTCGCATTCCAACCAGTGCGTTGAACAACCCGGCCCTTAGCGGTCAGCACCTGGCCGGCCAGGTGCAGGACCTGGGCAATATCAGCAATACCGATGGGATGGAATTTGACCCCAAAGGAAACTTATATCTGGGAGACCCGATTACCTACAGTATGGTGCAGGTTACGCCGGACCTGAAACCACATATCTGGATCAGGGACAGCAAACTGATCTGGCCGGATACCTACAGCATCTCCAAGGATGGCTTTATTTATATCACCACCTCGCAGATACAAAAACAGCCAGACTATAATAACGGGGTGAATAAACGGACCAGTCCTTATATGGTCTTTAAAGCGAAATTACCTTAGAGGGATGAAAAAACACGGGTTAATGATCGATATGGACGGCGTAATTTATGCCGGCGAAGAATTGATAAAAGGCGCTGACGTTTTTGTAAAGCGCCTGTTAAAGGACAAAATACCGTTTACTTTTTTATCCAATAACAGTTCAAAGAGCCGTGCGGACGCGGTTGAAAAGCTGGCAAAGCTGGGCATAAAGGTCACCGAAAAGCATATTTATACCAGTGCGATGGCCACTGCGACCTTTCTTACTGAGCATTACCCGGATTGCATAGTCCACGTTTTATGCGAGGGCGGCTTGCTGAAGAGCCTGAAAAATGCGGGCATTCGCAGTGCTGACAAAAAACCTGACCTGGTTATTCTTGGCGAAGGACAGGAATTCAGTTTGGAGAAAGTGCACAAGGCAGTCGACATGATCCTGGCCGGTGCGCGCTTTATTGCCACCAACCGCGATCCCTCACCGCGTCGGGAAGGCTGGAATAACCTGGGCATTGCGGCGACGGCTGCGATGATCGAAGAAGCCAGCGGGCGCGAACCGTTTGTGATAGGTAAACCCAGCCCGGTCATGATGCGCTCGGCAGCCGCCTATATGGGTCTAAAGCCTGAAGAGGTGACCGTCATTGGTGATACCATGGAAACCGATATCATTGGCGGCATTTATATGGGATTTAAAACCATACTCGTTTTGTCCGGGATCGCTGACAAAGAACAGTTGATCAAATATGGCTACCGGCCTCACCTGGTCGTAGATTCTGTTGACGAGATCGAGTTTCCTCTAAAATGGTGGTAATAAATCCGTTTTTATTTTAATTTTATATTACTGCAAGTTTAAATCGTCAAACTTGTCCTGCCCAGTCATCATCACGATCCCGCCGAAGCACGAGCGAAATAAACCAAAGTAGAAATCCGATCAGCAAGATTTGCCGGTGGCTGCCGGGCACCTGATGAATTTTTCCCGCCGCCCATAAGATGCAATCATAAAACAAAAAGCAAAAAAGCAGCGAAAAAAGCAGCGAACTATAAAAATCTATCTTCTGTTTCATATCATTTCCTCCAGGTTTTTTAAGCGGAACACCTCGCGGGCGATGAGTTTACAGTTATAGCCGAGTTCTTCCAGCGTACAACAAATGGTTTTAATTTTTACCGGCAATTCGCCTACCGTTTCCATCAGGTCGATATGCAGCAGGCGTGTATCTTTTAAATCAGGGCTACCTTTCAGCTGATTGAACAAATCATAGGCGGCCTCGCGGTCATTGCCAAAAAAGTACTGCCCGTAATCCGCAAACCCCTGCCGCGTACTTAGGCTCAATAAGATATAAAATTGTGTTTCCATTGTTATCCTAAATTTTAAGAGCCCCTGCGTGCAGGAGCCCTTTGTGATTTAGCTTTTGTTATCCTTTTTCCGGTGCGGGTTCTTCTTTTTTGCGTTCCGGAACCGAAACCACCCGGTAGCTGAGCTTGTCGTCTTTTCTGACCTCCTCCAGGTAGATCTCATCCGGCGTTACCCAGTAAGTTTTGCCGCTTAGCCTCACCTGGTGAGCGCCGTCGGGCAGGCGGTTGGTCATGTCGCCTACCAGCGGTAAAGACGGGTCCGGCTCGGCAGTCGTGTTCAGGATGCCATCTTTGCCTACTACCTTATAGGCAAACTGTCCGCCTGGATGAATGACGGAATCATAGTAAATGCCTTTGTATACCCAGTAAGGATTGCCGTCGATTGTTAGAATCTCTGCCCCGATGGGCAATGAAGGCACCTCCGCACCAATCGGCGGCGCGGCGACTTTATAGCTGCCATCCGCATAGGATTGATAGAACAGCCCGTCATAGTAATAATAGGGATAAGTATTCCAAAAAAATGAATAATAGCCTCCGGGCAGTGAATGAACGACTACACCTATACGCGGATAAACATAGGGGTGATAGAATCCGGCATGTACCGCCATTGCATCGGGGCGTAGGTGAAAAGCTGTCCTGTTAAAGGCGGTCATGCGGCCGCCTCTTTGGGCATCGGCAGGAGCGGTTAAACCTAAAACCAGCGAACCTGCGATGCTTAATCCAATTAAGAATTTATTCATCGTTTTCATGGTCATTTAAATTTAAAGTCCTACAATAGTATATCCCGAAAAGGCCGCCATGACGGCAGCCTCTGTGGATATATGATGGAGTCGATTATTTTATTTCGATCTGCCTGCGGACGGTTTTGGCTTCCTCGCGTTTGGCAATATCGATACGTAAAACGCCGTTGGTGTAGGTCGCCTCGATCTGGTTGTCGTCCGCACTGTCCGGCAGGGTAAACGAACGCACGAAAGAGCTATAGCTGTATTCACGTTTGCTGTAGTTCTTCTGGCTGTCTTCGTGATTTGAAGACTGTTCGACCGAAATGGTCAGGTTGTTGCGTTCTAAATTCAGTTTAAAATCTTCCTTTTTCAAGCCTGGCGCGGCCAGTTCCACATGATAGTTGTTCTCGGTCTCGCTGATGTTGACAGCCGGAACACGGGTCACCATCCGGTCGTTAAAAAAGGTATCGTTAAAAATGGAGTCGAAAACGTCACTAAAGCCTGGCAATAATGAACTGTTTCTTTTTTCTGGATTGAATTTAACTAAGGTCATGGCCTTCTAAATTAATAAATGAACAATAAAATTAATTAAACTGTCATAAGCCTTACAAGGCCTGTGCCAGTCCGTTGATGCTGAAAAAATTACAGTTTGCGGCTGTAATTTTTTCAGCGGCGGTGTCAATTTTTCAGCGTATAGGATAGCGCCCCGACACAAACAATGCCTTGCCCCGCCTGTTTCAAGATGATGAGTGATCAGCAACAATTTTCGGGTTTTGTCCGCGTGCGCGGTGCCAGGGAACATAATTTAAAGAACGTCAGCCTGGAAATCCCGCGCGATGCGCTGGTGGTGTTCACCGGTATTTCGGGATCGGGCAAATCTTCGCTGGCCTTCGGAACGCTGTATGCCGAGGCACAAAGGCGCTACCTCGAATCGGTATCGCCCTATGCCCGGCGGCTGTTTAACCAGATGGCTATCCCGGAGGTGGATGAAATCGATGGCCTGCCGCCGGCCGTTGCTTTACAGCAGCAGCGCGGCTCCGCTAGCACGCGTTCCTCGGTGGGCAGCGTGACCACTCTATCTAACTTATTGCGCATGCTCTATTCCCGTGCCGGTGATTACCCACCGGGCCAGGGGATCATCTATGCCGAATCCTTTTCGCCTAATACGCCCGAGGGCGCCTGTCCCGAATGTCACGGCCTGGGCAGGGTCTACGAGATCACCGAGAAGACGATGGTACCCGATGACACCTTAACTATCCGCCAAAAAGCCATCGCCGCCTGGCCCTCCGCTTGGCAGGGTCAGAACCAGCGGGATATACTGACCACCATGGGCTATGACATTGATGTACCCTGGAAGAACCTGCCTAAAAAAGACCGGGACTGGATCTTATTTACCGAGGAACAGCCGGTCGTACCCGTTTATTCCGGTTACAACCACGAAGAAATACAACGTTTTATCAAGCATAAGCGCCAGCCCGACTATATGGGTACTTTTACCGGTGCACGCAGGTATGTGCGGCATACCTTCGCCAATTCCCAAAGTGCGCTGATGAAAAAAAGGGTAAGCCAATATATGCTCAGCAGCGAATGCCCGGTTTGTCATGGCAAGCGGCTCAGGCAAGAATCACTGAGTATTAAATTTGCCGGCTATGATATTGCCCAACTATCGGGGCTGGCGCTCAATAAGCTGGCGACGACTTTCCACCCTTATGCCAGCGGTGATGCACCCGCCTTAAAAAAGCTGGCTGCCAAACATCCCGAAAAAGTGATCGTTGCCCAGCGCATCGCCGAAGACTTTCTAGCGCGGTTGCAGGTTATGCTGGACCTCGGCCTGGGTTATCTAACCATCGAGCGGAGTACACCGACCTTATCACCGGGCGAATTACAGCGCTTGAGACTGGCCACCCAAGTGCGCTCCAATCTGTTCGGCGTCGTCTACGTGCTTGATGAACCCTCGGCAGGTTTGCACCCCGCAGATACCGAAGCTTTGCTGCGGGCGCTGGATAAACTCAAAGCCTCCGGAAATTCCCTGTTCGTGGTCGAGCATGAGATCGACGTGATCCGTCATGCCGACTGGATCGTGGATGTCGGCCCGGCCGCCGGCGAAAAAGGCGGGCATATTCTGTACAGCGGATTGCCGGCCGGCCTGAAAGACATCAAAGCATCGCTGACCCGTCATTATATTTATGGCGATACCGCTAAACCCATTAGTGATCCGCGGGTACCAAAAGACTGGTTAAAACTGGCAGGCGTGACACGCAATAACCTGAACCGGCTCGACGCGGCATTTCCGCTAGGCGTACTGACCAGCGTGACGGGTGTTTCCGGCTCGGGTAAAAGCAGCCTCGTCAGCCAGGTCCTGGTGGAACTCGTTGGCGAAAGTTTAGGTGTGCAGGTGGATATTTCCGGCGATACGGAGGCCGATCCGCTCGAACAAACCGAAGTGCAAACGCTGGGGGGGCAGATCACCTCCGGCATGAAGAACATTAGGCGCATGGTCGTAGTTGACCAGAAACCCATCGGACGCACGCCGCGCTCCAATCTGGCTACCTATACCGGCCTGTTTGACCATGTACGTAGATTATTTGCTGCCACCCCGACGGCCAAAAGCCGTAAGTACGACGCGGGCCGCTTTTCTTTTAACGTGGCCAAAGGGCGTTGCCCGCATTGCGAAGGGGAAGGGATGGTAATGGTGGAACTCTTATTCCTGCCAAGCGTGTACACACCCTGCCCGACCTGCGGCGGTACGCGCTACAACCCGAAGACGCTCGAAGTAAAATACAAGGACAAAAACATCGCCGAAGTACTCGGGTTGACCGTTGACGATGCGGCTAATTTCTTTGATGAAGAACCGTCGATCAGCCGCGCGCTGGAAGTGGTGCGCGAAGTGGGTTTGGGGTATTTGCGTTTAGGCCAGCCGGCTACTGAGCTATCCGGCGGCGAGGCCCAGCGCATCAAGCTAGCTACCGAGTTGCAACGGGCGCAACACGGGCAGACCCTTTATATTTTAGATGAACCGACTACCGGTCTGCATCCGTCTGATGTTGAACGGCTCATGCTACAGCTCAACCGCCTGGTAGATGCAGGCAATACCGTTATTCTGGTCGAACATGACATGCAGGTTATTGCGGGCAGTGACTGGGTGATCGACATCGGTCCCGGCGCCGGTGAAGACGGTGGCCAGATTGTCGCCGCCGGGACACCAGCTTTTATCGTGGGAACCAAAGGCAGCCGGACCGCGACCTATCTCGCCAAGTACGTTTAAAGCTTGAATTCGCCGGCATCAACGCTGGGATTTGCGGGAGGGTTTTCCTCCGGCGGATATTCATCCGGGACTACCTGCGGGTCTTCCTGAGGCACTTCAGGTGTCTTGGGATCTGATGGCTGGTTTACTTCCGGCTGCTCGTTCGGCACCGGAATTTCGGGCTGTTCGCCCGGAATTGTATCGTGTTGTTTCCCCATTATTTTGTTTCCTTAAATTCGATTAAACCATTTACCAGTTTTTGCCACTGACCGCCTGACAGACCGACCCTGGCGATTAAGGCGATCGCGGTGTTGCGGATCTTATCGTGCAGATCGACAGCTTCATTATTCGGGGTTTCGTTTCGGCCGTGTGCGCCCGCGCTGACCACCAGCCCGTCCCGGCGGACGATAAAGGTACTGGTCGATTCATCCGTATAAAAATGCGCGATCTCCGCTGCGGCCTTATGCGGATCTGCCGCCGGACGCACGGTCATGAGCACATATTCTTCCGCGGTGTGTGCGCCGCCTTCTGAAACCAGCTTTTCGATCAGTACCCATTCGACGCCATCGCCTGCATCCGGACCGGGCCCTGGCAGGTCAATGCTGATAAAGAAACCTTCCTCGGCCAGCACATCTACTTCCTCGCCCTGGTTATTGCAAAGCACGAACTTCGCTGAACCCGCCCCTGAATATGCGTGCCAGTTGCTAACCGAAAGCATTCGTCCCGCCGCGACCTGGAAGGATGTATGCGCCTGTTCCAATGTATCATGTTTTTTTCCTGTGTAAAATCGGTCTGTCGGCCGGTCTGTTGCGGCGGCAATTGGTCAAGGGCTGTTTTCATACCGGTAAAACAGGCCGGTAGCCGCGTTTGTTTCAATGATTTTTTAACACCAAAATGCCGCAGAATTGTTATTTGCTACAATTTCTTCTGTTATCTGGCAAAGTTAATCAAATCAAACCTCAAACGCCACTTGCCTTTCGCATCATGCTTAAGAACGCCGGCGTGATGCCTAGATAACCGGCGATCTGTTTTTGGGCGATGCGTTGCTCCAGCCCGGGGTAGCGCTTACGGAACTCGAGGTAGCGTTCTTCGGCGGTTTTGTAAAGTTGAGAGGTGATGCGGCGCTCATACAGCTCGAAGCCATTTTGGCTGAGGATACGGAAAAAGCGCTCAAACTTCGGGAGGATTTGGAACAGTTTTTCCAGTTGTGGTAACGAAATATAATAGACCTCGCTGTCTTCCAGCGCCTGAATGGCATTTGCCGAGGGTTTTGCATTAAAAAAGCTCACAATATCACAGGTCCACCAGTTTTCGGGGTAAAAACCGATGATGTGGTCTTCGCCGCTTTGATCGGTGTAAAACATGCGCAGGCAGCCGCGTTTGACAAAGTAGATGTAGCGGTCGGTTTCTCCTGCCTGCAGCAGGCAGGCGCGCTTCTTCACTTCCCTGAGCTGAAAGAAAGTAAGCGCTTGCTCCTGTTCAGCAGGGGCAAGCGCGATATGCATGGCAAAATTGTTCAGGATCAGCTGGTGCATGAGCTAAGATAGGTATTACAACTCGAACTGGCGCGTCATATACAGTTTGAGTTTGGCAGTACCGGCCAGCCGAAGCGGTTCGGCTATTTCGTGGTAAGCCGCGCTTTGTGCCACGGTCAGAAATGTTTCGGCGCTGGCATACTCCACGATAGCAATGGCGTCCCAGTCCTCACCTTCATCCGCCACTACGCTGGCTAATACGTTCGTCACGAGTTTTACATTAGCTTCAAGGCCTAAAGTTTTCACCACGCGGTTAAACGCCGGGAGGTATTCTTCTAGGTAGAGGCGGCGGTCCGCAAATTTAAGCAGGTTCACCATCAGTACCGGTCCTGTGCCTGGCACATTATCCGGGATCTTTACTACTGTCTTTTTATTTTCCATTACACAAAGGTCGCCTGGCCCGGCTGCAAAAAAGTTCAACTAGTTGAAGGTTTTAAAAATTCTTTTCAAACCAATTGACCTATTATCTTCCGACCAGCGAGGGATGCTCCCTAATGGGCAAACTTCTGGGGGGAAAAAAGCGGGTGCCCGCTGGGTTAACAAATAAATTGTTTAGCCAGGGATGCCTGTCAATTTTACAACTTGCGGGAATGCGAAATATAAATTTTAACTTGCAGTAAAATCTCCGGATAAATCGCTGATCTTACCCCTATGAATGTCGTTGGTGCTGCGTTGGCCTTTATACTAATTCTTGGTTTGGTGCTTTATTTCCGGCAGCAGAAACAGCAGCGGACCCGGGAAGATAGCGCCGATGATTACAAGCGCCTGTTCGATGGCATCCCTACGCCGATGTACATCTATGACGATAAAACCTTCCGGTTCCTGGCGGTGAACGATGCGGCTATCGAACAATACGGCTATACGCGGGAAGAATTCCTGAACCTCAGGATCACCGATATCCGGCCGCCGGAAGAGATACCCGCCCTGCTCAAATTTCATGAAAGCCTGCCGGAAGGCCATGTAAATGCGGGCCGCATGCTGCATTGGAACAAGGCCGGGCAACGCTTTTATGTCAGCGTTTATACCCATTATACGATGTTTGAGGGCAAAGGTGCCCGGCAGGTCCTGATCGTCAATATCGACGAAAAGATGCGGGCCGAGCAGATCGTCAGCGAGAAGTCCGCGGAACTGGAAAATATGCTCGACAGTATCACGGACGGCTTTTACGCGCTGAACAGGAATTGGGAGGTGACTTTTATGAACAAAGCCGCCGAACAGGCGCTGTCCTGCACCAGGGAAGAAGTCATGGGCAAGAACCTTTGGGACTTTTTCCCGAATTCCCGCGAAGGCCGCTTCTATCCCGAATATGAGCGGGCCATGAACGAAAGGGTCAGCGTTCATTTTGAGGAACTCGACGCGCCGCTGGGGGTCTGGGGCTCCATGAACGTTTATCCGACCAAGGATGGCATCGCCGTTTATTTCGTCGATATCACCGAACAAAAAAAGATCCAGGAAAAGATCTATAACGACGGGCAGAACCTCCGGGCGATCATTAATAATACCCGCGACCTGATCTGGTCGGTCGACCGGCACTCGAATATCATCACCGGTAACCAGGCTTTCTGGGATAGGGTAAAAGAACTCACCGGGAAAAATGAAGATGAGGTCACCAATGCTGATTTTGTACAGGAAAGAATGAAGGTTTTTTTCGAAAGCTACGAAAGGGCCTTCAAAGGCGAAGTGTTCAGCGTCGTCAGGCAACGTGAAATCGACGGCAAACAGGTTTACGAAGAACTGAGCTTTAACCCGATCCGTGACGTGCATAACGAGGTTATCGGCGTAAACTGCTTTCTAAGGGATATTACCGAACGCGAGGAGCACTTGCAAAAGATCGAAAATCAAAACAAGCGCCTGCGCGAGATCGCCTGGATCCATTCCCACCTGGTGCGTGCACCGTTAGCCAGCATTTTGGGCCTTGTCCAGCTTTGCGACCCGAATGATTCGCCCAATGCCGAGATCATCCCGATGCTGAAGAAATCGGCGGAGGACCTTGATAAAGTTATCCAGGACATTACCGTATTGACGGATAAGCTATAAGGAATCCCGGAATGCTGCAGGAGAGAAGCTTGTTTTATTTTTAAACAGTTTACTGAACGAGGTCGGATGGCCGAATCCCAGTTCATAGGCGATCTGACTAACGGACAAGTCGGTCATGGCCAGCTTCTCTTTGGCTTTTTCAATCAGCTTGTTGTGGATGTGTTCCTGCGTATTCAAGCCGGTAAAGGATTTTAATAGGCTGCGCAGGTAATTCGGCGAAATATGAAGTTTATCGGAGATATACTGGACCGTAGGCAGGCCGCTTTTCAATAAATCATCATTGGTGAACCAGGCGTCGAGCGCAGCTTCCAGTTTCTCCAATATCCCGTGGTTGGTGATCTTGCGGGTGACAAACTGCCGGTTATAAAACCGTTCCGCATAGGTGAACAGGAGTTCCAGTTCGGCGATAACCACATCCTGGCTGTATTTGTCGATCTTCGACCGGTATTCCTCCTGTATGCTGCGGATAATGCTGAGCACTTTTTGTTCCTCCTGCGGTGCGAGGAACAAAGACTCGCTGACCGAGTAATGAAAGAACTCGTGACGGCTGATGGTCCTGGCCAGGGTGGTTTTCCATAAGAAATCCGGGTGGACCAGGATCATCCAGCCCGAGATCGCCGAAGCCTCCGGATTGTTGTTTTCGATCGCCAGCACCTGGCCCGGGGACATAAAAAACAGTTTGCTGGCTTCAAAATCATTTTCCTGCTCAGCGGCCGAAACCGCCAGGTCGAAGGAACGCTGGCCGTAACGGTATTTAAATTTACCTTCCGGGTCGCGCTTCAGAAAAATGATGTAAAAACCGTAAGACAGGACAAATCCCCCGTCCATTTCCGGCGGCCTGACCGTATTCATCTCCACCACGCTGAAATGCGGGTGATCCGGCATCGGCAAGCCCAGCAGCTGGTGATACTGGCTGACGGTTTTGATATGGCGTACTTCCTTTGACATCGATCAAATTTACTTACTATTCCGGTAAGCCTCAGCAAATACCGGCGCATAGGTGCTGAGTTTTGTTTGCCCTAATACCGGGCGGTGTTTAAAATAGTCTTCATACAGCTTGCCGCTGCGGCCTGCCGCGCCCATTTCCACCAGCCCGTCCGCCAGCATTTCACCCATGCCCTGTTTCAGCATCGCATTGCGGAGCATTTTATCAGAGATCTTGCCCCATTTCAGATAGGGTTTGCCGATGGCCTCCCCCAGGATCCGGGCCACCTCGCTGCAGGTCGGTTCCTCGCTGGCAATATACCGGAAGCTTCGCCCTTCAAAAGGTTTTTCCATTTCTTCGGCAATGACTGCGGCTATGTCAATGGGCGACACCAGCAGGTTGATCGTATCGCCACCGTAATTGGCCACGATCACCCCTCTTTTGCCGCTGAGCAAACCCCCCAGGCCGTAGTACTGCAGCGCCATAACAGCACCGATAAATCCCTTGCTCAGCGTTTTGATCGTATCGATGTTCATCAGCAGGTTGCCGTAAAAGCCCACCGGCCGCATAAACTTAATAGCCACCTCCGCGGGCAGCGACCGCAGGATGGTCTCGGCCATATGGTGAAACCTTAAAAGGCCCACACCCTGGTCGGTATGCGCGCCAATACTGCTTAAATGCACGATCTTCTTCACGCCCGTTTGCTCCACAGCAGTTTTGTAGACAGTGACCAGTCCGCGCACACTTTCGTAAGGGTCGTAGGTTTTATCCCGGAAACGGCCGGGCTCGGTCGGTTCCATGAGGTAAACGATGTCCGCACCGGTGAATGTCCTGATCAAAAAATTCAGATCCCGTAAGGAGCCGATGGCGGCTTGCGCACCCAGCGCTTCAATGGCATCCTTCCGGTCGGCATTGCTGCTGATCACGGTTACCGTATGTCCTTTGGCCGCCAGTGCCTTAGCCAGCGGCTGGCTGATATTGCCCAATGAGCCTGTTAATATAATTTTCATAGCGTATTGTTATTCAACAAAGGTCTGCGTATCGTGCAGACCGTTGATAGCCAAAACGGCTTTTGTCGTAGCCAAAACGCTTGCGCCTCAATTAATGAATCCTTTCCACGGCTAAATGCCAGATCAGCACAATGTCATATCTCTAACTGGATTGGCATATCGGGAAATTCCGATATATCTTTGTACCATGGATCAGGTAGAAATATTCAAAGCGCTTTCCAATAAGACCCGGCTGCAAATACTGGCCTGGTTAAAGGAACCGGAAACTAGTTTTCCCGGGCAGGCGGAACACGCCGGTTTCGAGGACGGCGTTTGCGTCGGACAGATCCAGGCCAAAGCCGGCCTGACGCAGTCCACCGTTTCTGAATACCTATCGCTCCTGCAGCGCGCCGGTCTGGTGCAGTCCACGCGCAAAGGGCAATGGACCTATTACAAACGGAACGAAGCCGCTTTTGAACAACTCTCCCAACTGATCCTTTCCTAAGTTTAACATCAAAACATTTACTATGAACACCAATAGTCTATTCCAGCCTTTCGCGCTGAAGTCCTTACATATCCAGAACCGCATCGTCATGGCGCCGATGACCCGCTCCTTTTCACCGAACGGCGTACCCACCCCTGATGTAGCCGCTTATTACCGCAAACGCGCGGAGGGTGAAGTCGGACTGATTTTATCAGAAGGCACCGTGATCGACCGGCCATCTTCCTCAAACGATGTGAACATCCCGCATTTTTATGGCGAACAGGCCTTAGCCGGCTGGCAGAATGTGATTAACGGTGTACACGCCGCCGGTGGCAGCATGGGCCCGCAAATCTGGCATATGGGCGTGATGGATAACCACCACTCGGGCTGGCTGCCGCCGGTGCCCTTCGAAGGCCCTTCCGGTTTGAACCGTCCCGGTTTTAACAATGGTAAAACCATGACCGATGCCGACATTGCCGATACCATTGCCGCTTTTGGCCGTGCCGCTGCGGATGCCAAACGTTTGGGTTTTGACTGCGTGGAGATCCACGGCGCGCATGGCTATTTGATCGACCAGTTCTTTTGGGAAGGCAGCAATGAACGTACCGATCAATACGGCGGCAAAACCCTGCCGGAGCGTACGCGCTTTGCCGTGGAAGTGATCAAGGAAGTTAGAAAACAAGTCGGTGAAGACTTTGCGCTCATCATCCGTTTATCGCAATTCAAGCCATCCGCCTACGACTACAAGCTGGCTAAAACCCCGCAGGAAATGGAAGCCTGGCTGAATCCTCTGGCGGATGCAGGCATCGATATTTTCCATTGCTCACAGCGCCGCTTCTGGGAGCCTGAGTTTGAAGGCGCTGACCTGAACTTTGCCGGCTGGGCTAAAAAGTTGAGCGGTAAAGCGACGATCAGCGTCGGTTCGGTGGGTTTATCCGGCGATTTCTTCGGCTCGTTCCGGGGCGAAAGCTCGGAGCCAAGTTCACTGGAAGAACTGATGCGCCGCATGGACCGCGGGGATTTCGACCTGGTAGCCGTTGGCCGCCCGATCTTAGCGGACCCGTTCTGGGTGCAGAAGATCCGGGATGGGCGCAACGCGGAATTGAGGTCATTTACCAAAGAAGCTTTGGGTCATTTAGTGATGGAATAATCATGAGCAAGCAATTAAGCGATATCAAATACTCCGTGCTGGACCTGGCTACCGTGGTGGAAGGTTTTACCGCGGCTGATACTTTTAAAAGAAGTATGGAGCTGGCGCTGCAGGCCGAAGCAGGCGGATATACCCGTTACTGGTTTGCCGAACACCATAATATGATCGGCGTGGCCAGTTCGGCGCCTCAAATATTGATCGGCTATATTGCCGGCGGTACCAAAACGATCCGGGTAGGCTCGGGCGGCATGATGCTGCCCAATCATGCCCCGCTCATTGTTGCTGAGCAGTTCGGCACCCTGGCTACGTTATATCCGAATCGTATAGACTTGGGCCTGGGCCGCGCGCCGGGCACCGACCAGGTGACGGCGATGGCTATCCGTGGTGAGAATATGCATGCGCCCAATCATTTCCCGCAAGACGTTCAGCAATTGCAAAAACTATTCTCTGAGGAGAACCGAAACGGCAAAGTGCGGGCCAACCCCGGTGAGGGCCTGGACATCCCCATCTGGATCTTGGGCTCCAGTACGGACAGCGCCTATTTAGCGGCAGAATTGGGTTTACCCTATGCCTTTGCCAGCCATTTCGCACCTGCCTATTTTAAGCAAGCCATCGCCGTTTACCGCCAAAACTTCAAGCCATCAGCACAGCTGGCAGAGCCATATGTGATGGCCTGCGTGAACGTGGTCGCCGCCGATAATGACACGGAAGCCAAACGCCTGTTCACGTCCTTACAGCAATTCTTCATGGGCGTCATTACCGGTAAACGGGCGCTATTGCAGCCGCCGGTAGCTACGATGGACAACATCTGGAACCCCTACGAAGCCGAAGCCGTCAACCAGATGCTGGCCTACGCCTTTATCGGCGGCCCGGAAACTATTCAACAGCAAATGCAGGAATTTATCAGCGAAACGAAGATCGACGAAGTCATGGTGACCTCGCATATCTATGATCACCAGGCGAAATTACGCTCTTATCAATTGTTTGCAGAAGCACTTACATCCCAGACCGCCGACCTGGCCGCTTATAAAGCTTAGTTGAAAGAGGCCCGGAACTCCAGCGGTGAAAGACTGGTGCGGGCCTTGAATAATTTACTGAAGGATTGCGGGTACTCAAAGCCCAGCTGATAGGCGATCTCGCTGACACTTAATTCCGTGGTCGACAATTTTTCCTTGGCTTTTTCGATCAGCCGGTCCTGGATATGCTGCTGCGTGTTTTTCCCGGTCAGGACCCGAAGCACCGAGCCGAGGTAGCCCGGGGAAATGTGCAGGTTGTCCGCCAGTTCGCTAACCGTCGGGATACCGGGCCAGTCTTGCAAAGCTGCTTCGAACCGTTCCAGGAGCTGATGGCTGCTGATCTTCCGGGTGAGGAATTGCCGGTGGTAAAACCGCTCCGCATAGGTCAGAATGGACTCCAATTGGCTGACCATCACTTCCTGGCTGAAACGGTCAATATTAGAGTGGTATTCCCGTTCTATATTTTGCAGCATGCCTGCAATGATGGCTTCCTCTTTCTCCGACAGGTGTAAGGCTTCACTGACCGCGTAACTGAAATATGCATATTGTTTGATCTTCCTGGCCAGCGTGGTGTGCCAGAGAAAATCCGCGTGCACCAGCAGCAGCCAGCCGGTGTGTTTCAATTCCCTGCCCGGTTCGACTTCAATGCGCAGGACCTGCCCGGGCGCCATAAAGGTCATCATGCCGCCGTCAAAGTCATAGGTCTGCTGCCCGTATTTCATTTTGGCGCCGAAGTTGTGTTTGAGACCGATGGAATAAAAGTCATTGACCAGGCTGATGGGTTCATCACCCTTTAGCGCCTTGATATCTTCGAAGCGGACAACGCTGATCAGCGGGTGCTCCGGCGCCGGCAAACCCATCAGGCGGTGATAAGCACTAATCGTTTTGATCTGTTGCAGCATAGTACAAGATACTTATTTAAACGCTAAAGCAAATTCCCGCGCGAAGTCCTCGATCTTAATCTTACCCATCGCAGGCGGGTGCCGGTCATAATCCTCCCGCATCAAACCCGTGCGGATCGCCGCATTCAGTTCCACTAGCAAACCCGCCATTAACGGCGCGACGCCATGTTGTTCCATGGTCGCCTTCACCTGGTCATCGCTGAAGGACAGCCATTGCATTTCCGGCTTACCAATCGCCGCACCCAAAACTGCTGCTACCTCTTTGCAGGTCCGCTCATCACTGGCGACATAGCGTATCCTCTCAACGGAGGGCCTGACCAGTTCTTCAGCTGCGGCCTTCGCGATATCCAGCGGTGATACCCAGATCAATTTGTCCCCACCGCCATAATTGGTCGCGATCATACCCGAGTTTTTGATCATATCGACGTAGTGATACAAATTAGTATAAAAGGAAGCCGGCCGCAAATGGGTAAGATCAACGTTTGCCAAGCCATTGAAAATTTGTTCTATCCGGTGGGAGCCGACAATGATGCCGGTACCGGCCGGCAAGTGTGCCCCCCAGCTGCTGAGCTGCACCACCCGTTTGACACCGGAGGCACGGATAGCTTCCGCATAGCTTTGTCCCACCTGCTCATAATAAGCGATCGGATCAGGTGCCGCGAAATTCGGCGGCACCATGGTGTAGACCGCATCGGCACCTGTGAACACCCCGGTTAAAAATGCCGCATCGGTGACGGAACCGATAGCCGCTGTCGCACCTAAAGTTATTATCTCCTGGGATTTTCCCGGATCGGTAGAAATAATGGTCACGGTATGCCCCTGCGCAATTAATTGAACAGCCAATGGTTTACTGATATTTCCTAAAGAACCTGTTACGATGATTTTCATACCACAAAGGTCCGCAACGGTGAGCAGGGGCAATTAACTAAATCGACGGATCTTGTGTTTATATCCGCGGTCTTAGGGGACACATAGGAGTGGATCAAAACGCCATACCGCTGATTTGCCCGCACAGTTGCAGGAACTGTTCCTGCACATCAGCGTCATCAGCTTTCACCTCGTAACGGGCTTCCCGCTGGTGACGGAAATATCTACCGCTCACTAAGGCTTTGGGATCATCGCTCACAGCCAGCCAAACCTGCGTTTCATAACCTTTTTGCAGATCATCCGGCGCACCTCTGCCGCCCATTTTGGTCGGCACCCAGCCAGGGTCCAATGCGTTGGCCAAAACGTTCGGCCACTTGCGCGCGACCGCTTTGGCCAGGATCAGGTCATGCAGTTTGGAATCGGCATATCGCACTTTGGGCGGATCGGCGCGCAAACCCGCAAGTGTCGGGTCACCGTTCAAATGATCGCCTGAACTTAAATAGATCAGGCGTTTCGGTGGTTCGATCAGACAGGTGAGGATATAGGGCGCGATGGTGTTTACGGCCAATATCGTTTGAGCAGGCATTTGGTAGACACCCGCATTATGGATAATGGCATCAAAACGGCCGAGGCGGTTGACCTCATCTGCAAGTCTTTTGGTGGCGTCTATATCCGAAAGGTCAGCGGCCAGTACGCATTCCGCGCCGGGAACTTGGGCTAAAGCTTCCTCGGCGCGTCTTTCATCGCGGGCATGCAATACCACCCGGTACCCTTGTTTGACCAGTTCGACGGCTGCCAGCTGGCCCAGGCCATCGGCTGAACCGGTGATGAATATCCTGCTCATTATTTTTGAATTTCAATTAATAATCCATCCATTCGAGTTTACTGATCTCAAATCCGAGGGCCATGGCCTTTTGCAGGAAGCGCTGTTTCATTTCTTCCGGCATACTGCTTTCCCTGGATAGCAGCCACAAATAACTCATACTGCTGCCGGAGACTAGTGCATACTGGTAATTATCATCAATGTCGAGGATATTATAGTCCAGGTAGATCGGCAGGAAATAGGCGACCTCCAGTTGCCCGCGCGTTTCCGCTCCCTTAAACTTAATCGTGCCAGTCGCTTCCACCGCTTTATTTTTGACCGGGTTAAAAGCACGGGTAACGACCTTGATCGTGCCGTCCTCATTCAGCGAATATTCTTCGGTCAGGTCGCGCAGGTCCTTTTCGATCAGGTTGGGCAAACGCGCTACTTCGTTCCACTTGCCCAGATACTTTTCCTTATCGAACGGATCCACGATGGCACTGGCCGGAACTTTCTTTTTCGGCCACAGCACGTAGGCGATACCGGCAATGCCCGCGGCAGCCGCCACGCCAATTAATGCTTTACCTTTTTTCATTGCATTAATCCTTGATCACTGCGTCGGTTGCCACTTTAGCCGCTTTCTTGGGGATGATCGTTTTTTTGTCGATCACTTCCGCTGCGGTATCGCTGATGCCTTCTTTTACTTTGCGGGTGAGCTGCCTGCGGTATTGCGCGCCCTTGTCGGTCAAAAACAACCAACCCAGGCCGATACCTGCCGTTACGCCAACCGCGATCCCTACGATCAGGCCGGTATGGTCTTCTTTTTCAAATGGATTTTTCATAGCTAATAGTTTAAATTTTATGCGCCTTTTTTAACGTTCAAACTGCTCATCAGCTGATCGTACAGATCATCGCTTTTTGCCGCTTTCGGTTTCAGTTTTTTGATGGTTGGACGTTTCCCTTTCGCCTTTTGCTCGATGATATTCATGAGCTCCGTATGGTATTCGTCTTTATATTTCGACAGGTCAAGCGATTCGGCATACTGGTTGATCAGCGCGAGGCCCATATCCAGCTCTTTCTTGCTGACAGTAATATCATCATCCAGCTTCAGCTCGCCCTGGTCACGGATCTGCTGCTGAAAACGGATACGGGTCACAACGATGTCCTTGTCCACCGGGTGCACAATACAGAGGCTTTCCGTGCTGCGCAGTACAAACCTCGCCAGCCCGGCCTTACCGGATTTCTTCAGGGCTTCCAGCAATAAAGCATAAGCTTTATTTTTCTTGGTCGCCGGTTCGGTGTAATACGAGGTTTCATAATACATTGGGTTTACCGATGCCACATCGACAAAACTTTCGATCTCGATCACTTTGCTTTTTTCCGGAGCCGCCGCTTCAAAATCCGCGTCTTCGATGATGACATAATCATCATCATATTTATAGCCTTTGACAATCTTATCGTAGGGCACTTCCTTTTTGGTGTTTTCGTTGACGCGCTGGAACTTAATATGCGCATGATCGCGGCTGTCCAGCATGTCCAGGTCAAGCCGGGTCTCCTGAACTGCCGAAAATAATTTAATAGGGATGCTCACGAGGCCGAAGCCGATGGAGCCAGTCCAGATACTTCTCATAGAATATGCTTTTGAGGGTTGTCAAATTTACCTTGTGGGTGGTGCTTTTCGATCTGATCCGCCAGCAGGTGCAGGATCTCTTCGTTCACCTCACCCGGATTCTGGCAGATATGCAAAAAATCATGGTGATCCGGCTCGAAGCTGGCTATCATCACACCGTTTTCAAAGACTTTGTACTTACATTTCGTATCATCATGATGCACATATTCACCCACCTCAAAATGGTGCACTCCTTTGTCCGTGCTGACCATGATCGCATAATTATCCATAGTGATACAACTATTTGAAAACCTTATTGTTTAGCTTAAATAAAAAGGAGGAAATATGCCCTGGTATAACGGAGATTACCCGCCATCTTATAAAAATCAACCCAAATATCTACGTGATAAAGCCGTGGAGATCGCTAACGAAGTGCTGAAGACCAGCGGCAATGAAGGTGAGGCTATTGCAACCGGCCTGAAACAGGCAAGGATACATTTTGAGCATCATCCCGACGAAGTACCAGCAGCCGAAAAAGAATAAATAGCTATGCCGTTTAAAATTAGATCACAGATTCGTGATGCGCAGCAATGCTGCTAAACGCAATTTGCGAATGTTTGTTTACCTTGCATAATGGAACCCGAAGAAGAATTGCACAGCTTTCAATTTTGCGAAGAAGTGGCCGGTGTCGAACACGATTACCGTATCACCGAAATGGCAGCACACGTTTTCGGCGTGGAGAAAGATGGGGTGGTCATTGCGGAAATCTGCAACGACAGCTATTGGAAACAGGTTTCCGGGGCTACTTTGGACCAGGCGCTGATTGGCAAGATCGGCGACCGAATTGAAGATCATTATGCTTAACAATCCCGCTTTGATACAAATTGTCCGCGATGGTGGCCGCCTGGCTGCTGTTGATATTTTCCCGGTTTACAGCCAGGACGGCGAACTGTATGTAGCTACGCAGGCCTTTCGTTTGTATGAAGGCTATCCGGCTGAAGCGGGTGAAGATTTTGAGGAACACCTGGAACGTTACCTGGAAAGTGTAGAACTGGAAGGCGAAGCCAATCCGGGCTTTTTAGGCGAACTGCATTTTAACGGCACCACCATTTACGAATGGAAATATAAAGGAGGCAGCCTGAGCGAAGCCGAAGTTTTACAGATAGTTGATCTGTTACAGGATAAGGAACAAATCTTTCTTTCCGGCAATGATCCGGATACAGCGCTATCTTTTACCTATGACCGGTTCCACGAACGCAAATACATCCAGCTCGTGGCTGATGAAGGCCGTTACCTCGTCTTTATCAATGGTAGTTTTTCTGCCGAGATCGAAATGATGGAGGAAGATTGGGAATTGACCAGCGGCGATATCGATGACAGCTACTTGTTAACAGAGATCCTGACAAGGATCAGGACAAGTCCCTGATCAATAGGCATGCTTCACTACCCTGAATGTTAAATTTACCCGCGCTTTCATCGGCTTGACGGACTTGGCGATCCGGTGTTCGAATGCTTCCTGGAGACCGGCTTTCATCAGCAGGAACGAACCATGTTCCAGCCGGACGGAATAATGCTCACCATGATCGCCCTTGTTGCGGATATCGAAGCTTCTGACCTGTCCGAAGCTAACCGAAGCGATCACCGGCCGTTTGCCCAATACGTTTACCTTATCACTGTGCCAGGCAACCGAGTCATTGCCATCGCGGTAGTAATTCAGTAGTACACTGTTGAATTCCACACCAGCCAGCGGTTCTACTTTCGCCTTGATCATCAGCAGCTCCGGCGTCCAGGGAATAGGTTCTTCTTCCATGCGTTCCCCATACCAGGCGGTCAGACGCGGTGTTAGCACTTCTTTATCCCACATCTTTTGCAGGCGCTGCTTCCAGGGTGATTCACTGATAAACTTTTCAAGCAGGTAATCGCTTTCTTCCTTTCTGAATAACCCCGGCGTATATTCCAGCATCTCTTTCGGCAGGCTCTTACTTTGTCCTGCCTCGGGGAAAAAACACAATTGCTCCATCACTTTTCCTTCAAACTCTTTAATAATTCTTCCATTTCTTTTTCATGGCCGGTGATCGCGCCGGCCACTTCTTCCGCTTCGTAAACATTCAGCAGTTCACCATCGTAGATCCATTGATCGGCGTCATTCATCAGGATTCGGCCCATTTCTTTTTCGTTAATGGGATCATAGAGCAAATAACCCTCGCCTTTATTCGGCAAAATATAGAGCCATTTTTCAGTGCTGAGTTTTACCGTTTTAGGCAGGTCGTCGAACAGTTTATTTTTCATTAAAACAAAAGTGGAGAAAAAAATGTAAAAAAGGTACAGAAAATGCTAAAAATATTAGCATAACTTTATAGTCCCAAATTTGATCAGTATGGTACCGTTTTTTCTTGAACTCGAATTAGACAATAAGCAGCTTACGATCACGGTAGAACAGCTGCAAAATTTTGCGGACGTGGACGGCTATTGCCGTTATGACATCACCGCCGGTGAACGCCGGTCTGTCGTGTATATAAACGTGGAATACGAAGATCCGCAGCCGCCGGTCATCCCGCAGGATTTGGAAACTTTTTACGAGGCTATTCATTATCCCGGACAGGCGCAGGCTTTTACAGACGACGATGATGAATTGTTCAGCAACAGCGAACTGAACCAGATCGCGGCGGCGATCCGCCGGTATAACCGGGAGGCTGGCATTAGCTTCCCTGAATTCAATTTTGATCTTTAAACGGAAGGGATATGACAGCGACAAAAAAGGAGATCATCACCAAATTGCGCCAGGACCTGCTTGGCTGGGAAGGCTTCCGCCCTGTACCGCCCGAAGAACGGCAGTCCTTTGGCCTGGGCGCTATTGAAAGCGCCTTTCCTAACCAGACCTTTCCGACCGGGGCGCTGCATGAATTCATCAGCACACGGCCGGAATTCACCGCGGCCATCGGCGGTTTTATAGCCGGTATTATGCAGACCCTGCTCGAAAAAGGCGGCGTGTGCGTTTGGGTCAGCTATACACGGCGGATCTACCCGCCCGCGCTCAAACGTTTTGGGGTCAATCCCGACCGGATCATTTTTATCGACGTGGCCCGTGAAAAGGATGTGCTGTGGGCGACGGAGGAAGCGCTGAAGTGCGGCGGCATCGCGGCCGTCATCTGCGAAACGCGTTTGCTCAGTTTTATGGAATCCCGCCGCCTGCAGCTGGCTATCGAGCAAAGCCAGGTTACCGGTTTTATATTGCGTAAGGATGTGAAGCATTTGAATACGACCGCCTGCACCGCGCGCTGGACGGTCAGGCCGCTGCGCAGCCAGCTCCGGCCCGGCATGCCCGGCGTCGGGTATCCCCGCTGGCAGGTTGACCTGTTGAAAGTTAAAAATGGCAGTCCGGGCAGTTGGAACGTCGAGTGGAAGAACAAGCAGTTTGTACCGGTCATTGAACAGCCGCAAACGGAAAAGGCGAAACGCTATGCCTAAGCGCTTTGTATCCATATGGTTCAAGTATTTACTGACCGACCGGGAGGCCATCCGCCAAAAGTCGCTCCGGGAACTGCCTGTGGCGTTTACCGAACCCGATCATGGCAGGTCGCTGGTTACCGCGATGAACGCCCATGCGGAACGCTGCGGTATCAAATTCGGCATTACCGCGTCCGATGCCCGCGTGATCGCGCCGGGCATCCAGCTTTTTGAAGCCAAGCCGGGCCGCAACGTCAAACTGCTGAAAGGTTTGGCCGAATGGTGCCTGCGTTATACGCCGCTGGTGATGGTCGATCCGCCCGACGGGCTGCTGCTGGATGTGACCGGCTGCACGCACCTGAAGGGCGGCGAAATGGAATATCTGAAAGATATGGTCGGCCGTTTGCGCGGCCTGGGTTATACCATCCGTCCGGGCATGGCCGACACCATCGGCTGCGCCTGGGCCGTGGCACGCTGCGCGGATAGCGGCCTGATCGTGCCGCCCGGCGGGCAGCGCAATGCGCTCATGCCGCTACCACCTGCTTCCTTACGTTTGGCCACCGAATTACTGATCAAACTCAAACATCTGGGTTTTTACCAGGTCGGCAGTTTTATCCATCTGCCCAAATCTGTACTGAAACGCCGCTTCGGTGCCAGCATTGTGCTGCGGCTCTACCAGGCGCTGGGGCAAGAAGCCGAGTTTCTTTTGCCGCTGAAAGAACCGGTGCCTTACAGTGATCGGATTGCCCTGCTCGAACCGATACGCACCCGTGAAGTCATCGAAACTACCGTGCACGCGCTGGTCGATACCTTATGCAAACGGCTCTATGGCGAAGGGCTCGGTCTGCGCAGCGCGGTACTGACCTATCTGCGCATTGACGGCAAATCGGGCCAGCTTACTATCGGTACAAATCATCCCAGCCAGCGCACCGACCATATTTTTAAACTGTTCGCTTTGCAGTTTGATCAGGTAGCGCCCGGCCTGGGTATTGAGCTGTTTATTTTGGACGCTCCGAAAACAGAACCCGCCAGCGATAAGCAGAACCTGCTCTGGAACGGCAAACCGGCAGCGGACAGCGAACAGGTAGCCGAGCTGCTCGATAATGTGGCCGCCCGTGTCGGCAATGATCACATCCACCGTTATCTGCCGCAGGAGCATCACTGGCCGGAACGTGCCGCCGGTAATACAAGCGACCTGACGCAAAGCCCGGAAAGTGACTGGCCGGAAGATAGTATCCGCCCGGTGCAATTGCTGGAGCCGCCGGAACCCATCGAAGCGATGGCGCTTACCCCTGATTACGCGCCCAGGCAATTTGTCTACCGTCATGAGCGGCACATCATCGTGAATGCGGATGGTCCGGAAAGGATCAGCCATGAATGGTGGATCGAGGATGGCGGCTACCGGGATTATTACGTAGCCGAGGACGAGGAAGGTATGCGCTACTGGCTGTTCGGCACGCCTAACGACTTACCCGGCCAAACGCGGCGCTGGTTCATTCACGGTTATTTCCCATGAGTTACGCGGAGCTGCAGGTCACGAGCAATTTCAGCTTCCGGCTCGGCGGCAGCCACCCGGAGGAACTCGTCGATACGGCGGCTGATCTCGGCTACACCGCTATTGCGCTCACCGACCGTAATACGTTCGCCGGGGTGGTACGCGCCTACGTGGTCGCCAAAGACCGCGGCATTAAGTTTATTCCGGCTGTCCGGCTCGACCTGCTCGACGGACCGAGCCTGCTGGCTTATCCCACCGACCAGGCCGCTTACTCGCGGCTGTCCGGCCTGCTCACTTTAGGCAACCTGCGGGCTGAAAAAGAAAAATGCTATCTCCATAAGCAGGACGTTTACGAATACGCGGAAGGCAGCATCTTTGTCATCATACCGCCGGACAAGATCACTGCCGATTTTGAGCTACCCAAAAAATTCAAAAACGAGGTAGCCGAATACCGCGAAAACCTTAAAAAACTGTACATCGTCGCCAGCCGCACGTTCGCTGATGGCGATGCGAAACGCCTCTTCCTGCTTTCAGAACTGGGGGTTCCTATGGTCGCTACCAATAATGTGCATTATCACGATCCCTCACGCCGCGAATTACAGGACGTACTCACCTGTGTACGGGCGAAGCGAACTATCTTTAATGCCGGTTACCTGCTGCACCAGAACGCGGAGCGTTATCTGAAAGAGGCAAAGGAAATGGAACGCTTGTTCCATGCTTATCCTGATGCTATTGCCAACACCCAAAAGATTGCCGATGCCTGCAACTTCGACTTAAAAAGTCTGCAATACGAGTATCCGGATGAGCTGGTGCCTGAAGGGATGACCGCCGATGATTACCTGGCCGAGGTCACCTTTAAAGGCGCGCATGAATTCTTTGGCGAAAAGCTGGCGCCCAAACTGGAGAAGCAACTCCGTTTCGAGCTGGATTTTGTGAAGCGGCGCGGTCATGCCAAATATTTCCTGACGGTTCACGATTATGTCGCCTGGGCGCGTTCGCAAAAGATCCTTTGCCAGGGCCGCGGCTCAGCCGCCAACTCGGCCATGTGTTACTGCCTGGGCATTACCCCGGTCAACCCGATGAAGTACCGGCTGCTGTTCTCGCGCTTTATGTCGGATGACCGGCCCGAACCACCGGATATTGATGTGGACTTTGAGCATGAGCGCCGGGAAGAAGTCATGCAATATGTATTCAGACGTTTTGGCCGTGACCGTGCGGCCATCCTGCCGACCGTAACCGTATTGCAAAGCAAAGGCGCGATCCAGGATGTGGGGCGTGCGATGGGTTTGCAGGTAGACACGGTTAAAAAATTATCCAAGGCCTTCGGGGAACTGGTGGATGAGCATATCGATGAAGAGACGATCATTAAGCTCGGACTAAACCCGAAAGAACGGCACTTACGGAAAGTGATCCAGCTGACGGGCCAGCTCATCGGCTTCCCGCGCCAGCTCGGCCAGCACACGGGTGGATTTGTGATTACGCAGGGTAAACTCAGCGACCTATGCCCGGTATTCCATGCGCGCATGATCAACCGAACGAATATCGAGTGGAACAAGGACGATATCGACGCGCTCGGTTTTATGAAGGTTGACCTGCTTTCGCTCGGTATGCTGACCGCGATCCGCAAAGCTTTTGACCTGGCCAAAAAGCATCACGGCCTTGACCTGACGCTGGCGAATATCCCGCAGGACGACCCGAAGGTTTTTGAAATGGTAACCGCTGCGGATACCGCCGGAACTTTCCAGGTGGAAAGCCGCGCGCAGATGGTTATGGCACCACAGCTCAGGCCTAAAAACTTTTACGACCTGGCTATCCAGGTAGCGCTCGTCCGCCCCGGCCCGATACAGGGTGATATGGTGCATCCCTATATCCGCAGGCGGCAGGGGCTGGAGCCGGTCACCTACGAATCCGACGAGATCAAAGCGATACTGGAACGCACGCTGGGCATCCCGCTGTTCCAGGAACAAGCAATGGAACTGGCCATTGTCGCGGCAGGCTTTACGCCGACCGAAGCCGACCTGCTGCGCCGCAGCATGGCGACCTTTAAGTTTAATGGCCTGGTCAGCAAGTTTGAGCATAAACTGATCGGCGGCATGACCGCCCGCGGCTACAGCCGAGAATTTGCGGAAAGGATCTTTAAGCAGCTCGAAGGCTTTGGCAGCTACGGTTTTCCGGAAAGCCATGCGATCAGTTTTGCCCACCTGGTCTATGTTTCCTGCTGGATCAAATGCTATTGCCCTGATGTATTTGCGGCCGCCATCCTCAACAGCCAGCCCATGGGCTTTTATCAGCCCGCGCAGCTGGTGAGCGATGCCTACAAGCACGGCGTTTCGCTGCGTAACATTGACATCAACCATTCGGAATGGGATTATACGCTGGAAGAAACGAAAGGCAAATTCTGCTCGCTGCGCCTGGGCTTGCGCCAGGTCAAGGGCTTACGGGAGGAAGACAGTCATTTCCTGACAGCGGCACGGACGCAGGCCTTTACCCGCATGGAGCAGCTGGCGGAAGCCGGTGTGTCACAGGCCGGAATTGTCCTGCTGGCTAAAGCCGATGCTTTCCGTTCCATTGGGCTTGACCGGAGACAGGCGCTTTGGGAAGCCGAAGCCCTCAAAGACCGGCCTATCGGTTTATTCGCCGGACAGGCATCAAACAGCGCCTTTGAACCGCAGCTTCAGTTGCCCTTTATGCAGCTTTCAGAACACGTTTTGCAGGACTATGCTTATACAGGCCTGTCTATCAAGGCGCATCCCCTGAGTTTCCTGCGCCCGCAATTACAAAAACTCCAGGCATTGAGCACCCGGCAGGTGAAAGAGGCAAAGAACGGCCAGTACGTGCGCCTGGCGGGTATCATGTTGTTCTGCCAGCGTCCGGGCACCGCCAAAGGCGTTTGCTTTATCACCTTAGAAGATGAAGAAGATACCTGCAACCTGGTTGTTTTTAAACAGAACTTTAAGAAATTCACCAAAGAGATTTTATACTCCGACCTGCTTTGCGTCGAAGGCCGGGTACAACAGGAAGGTGAAACCACCCATCTGATCGTTACGAAATGTTATGATTATTCGCGGTTGCTTGGACAGCTGAGCCATGATATGGCAGCACAGGCCAGCCAACTTAAAAACACCACGGCCGCGAAGAAGATCGATCCTTATGCCGATGCGTATTTTGAAAATGTGTTAAGCGCCGAAGACCTGAAAAAGCCGTTTCCGAAAAGCAGGAATTTTAAATAAAAGTCTTAAAAAAGCGTCAGGTTTCCCGGACGACCGGCTATCACCGTTTGCTCACTCATAACTCCCTGCTCTTCTGCCGGTTCCGGCTCGAATGCAGGGGCTGGCCAGTGATCGAATTCCAGTTCTTCACGATACAGATAGGAAGTATTCAGTGCTGGCAACTCATCGAAATCACGCGGCGTAGCCTCCAGCGCTTTCCGGTAATCCGGGTCAATGGTACAATATTCTAATAAGCGTGACGGGATTTGCGTGCGCGCAATCAACTGCAACCTTTCTTCGCTGGGTTTCTCCATAAGCCATTCCCAGGCAAGGTCTTCCGTTAATATGGTAGGCATGCGCAGCTTGGTATTATGGATCTGTTTCATCAGGTCGTTGGCCCTGGTGATGCCAATGGCCACCGTATTTACAAACTGGGTGGTCTCCGGGTCGAGCCATTCATTGTATAAGCCCGGCATAAAAAAATATTCCTGGTCTTTTACGCTCACCTGGTAAGGGTATTTAATGGTTTCTTTCAGTTCCTGTCCCTTCTTGCCAATTTTCGGAATGTGCCGCGATTCGACGATACCCGTAGAAAGCACCAGGCAGCGGCGGTTCCGCGCAGCCGAAGCCCACATCGACGGCTTTCCGTCCTCTTTCACGAACAGGTTCTCAGACTTAAAATTCAGGGTCGTATATTTCGCACGGAAGATATTGGCTTCCGCGCGCGTTTTGATATAGCCGGGAACATATCCCCATTCCGCCTGCACGATATCAAAATCTTTTCCGTCCTCGCTTTGTACCAGAATAGCGCAGGGTGCATAATTGAACCCATTATGTACGCCCACGTTTAAGAAGTCATATCTGCTGACAGCCTTTTCGAGCGCCTTTAATTTGATAAATTCCGCCCTGGTAACTTTTTGCCCGTTGTAATAACACATAGCTTAACCTTTTTCCTTTCTTTTTGCCCGGATATAGTCCGCAATTAACCTGCCAACTTCTTCTGCCTCTTTTTGCCGTCCCTGCGGTACGGATGTCCACCATTTCTTGCCGCCGGGCGTTTCGGCTACGGTGATCACCAGCGGCTTACGCGGACCGGTAAATGTTATACGAAAGATGCGCATTTCCTGCAACTCATGTTCACTCACCCTGGCGGGCGATCCTTCATACTCGATATCGAAAGGCGCTTCCATTTCAAGTATAAAATTAATAAATTTACGAGTGAAGAACAACACGCTATCGGATGAAGATTTTTATTGCTAATGTACCGCACAAACTGGAGGAGGCGGAAATCAAAAAGATGCTGACCCAATTCGGGCAGGTAGCATCTGTGAAATTATTGACCGATAAGGAAACAGGAAAAAGAAAGGGATATGGATTTATCGAGATGCCGGTAAGGGAACAGGCTAAGGCGGCGCTTACAGCGCTTAACGATAAAGAGATCTTCGGGAGAAAGCTTGCGCTTAAGGAAGCGGATGAAGAACAAAGGCCCTCGGGCTTTGAGCGGCCGAAACGGGAGTTTCGGACGAATGAAAAAGAAGTGGACGGAAATAGATGGTAGAAACCATCAGCGTTCGGGCAGATCATCTCCGGAGAATAAGAATTTGTTGATCAGGTATTTCTGATGCTGGCGCAGGGCATTCAGCTTATGGTCGGGAGAAGCCTGCTTATCATACTTGTTTCGGTCAACTGAGGTCAGTTTTCCGTTATGATAGACCGCTTCGCCCCAGATACCGCTCATCATTTCGGCGTAATGACAAATGAAATTTACGTTATATTTTTCGGCGATCTGTTCCAGCACTTCCAGGTTTGGTGACCACCGGGTTTCGTAATTCAGCCAGCCCTCGGAATCATAAATGTCCCACATACAACCATCCTCAGCTTTCACAAAATCCGGCAAATGGTAAGTGTCAGTCATGTGCTGGTGCAGTTCGATCTTAACAAATAAGTCCCGTACTGCGGCAACGGATTCCCTGTCACCAAGGAACAGGACGCTGTTCGAACAATAATTAGCCATGGCATGAAAAATATAAGGGGCCAAAGCACTCGCTGCCGGCCCCTTAAAACCTAAACCTTATCACAATGCAGGCAAAGAAATGCCTGCTTATAATAAACGAAAGTAACAATTAAATATTTTAAAAGCGCTGTTGATGCCGGTTGGCGCGCATAAACTCATTAAAGTGGCGTTCCATGTCGCGGCGCTCCGCATTTTTTTTCATCCGGCGGTTCAGTCCCCAAATGAAAAGCGCCCAAATTCCGAAGCCGACGGCGTACAATAACAATGGTGTTTTGGAATACAGTGCGCCGTAAAAAGCGCCGGTAGAAATAAAGCAGGTAAAGATTAAATAAACGAAGGTTTTCATGAGCTTAACAATTGGTGAACAAATGATCAGGCAAGCACATCAGCTCAAGGAAACACCTGAATTCGAGTCCTAAATATACTAAATTAATTAGTAATTAGACAAGATTTTTATCAAAAAGTTTAATTGATCTCATAAATTCTGTTGTGCTGCCGACCTTCCTGAACACGATCCCTTATAATATCAACCAGATCGGAAAAAGGAATTCCATGCAGCCAGATCACCGGATTTACCGGGTCGGTACTTTTCAGTTCAAGATCCATTAATCCAAATAGCTGCAATAGTAAAGGCCGCGTTAAAATATAATCTTTCACGCGAAAAAGCTCTACCTGGTCGATCCGTTTAAAGAACAGGCCACGGCTGATACGGATAATTTCCGGGCTGATCTCATAGCGTATGTTTCGGATATATGCAAAACGGTAACCCGCCAGCAACGTGCTCATCAGGCTGAGCCAGATCAGTAAAGGGCAGCACCGCCAGGCCAGCAGCAGAAAACCAATGGCACAAATGATGAACGGGCATATTTTGCAAAAAGCAAATACACCCGCAGGCTTTAATTGAATAATTTCAGGGGTTTCCATAATTAAGATTAAAAGTAAAAAAGGCTTCCGCCTTCAGTTCATCAAAAAAAGTCAGGTGCTTTTTGGGCTTTTCGGTACGCACACCAAAGCGGAAGCGGGCAGCTTTTTCGAAAGCATTGAGGCTGAAATTTTCCTGGTTGAAAGAAAAAGCGCGCAAACGAAACTGCACCTCCACATTTCCTTCAAGGAAGTAAATTTCTGCTGGCTGGTTCCTGATTGCCGAAGCCAGTTTCAGGTCAGCCATCGCACCTGTCAGATCCCTGCTATTGATCAGGCAGCATTCCTTATGCTGCAACTGAGCATTTACCCAAAGGATATGTTCTTGCGTTATCCCGGCACCGGTGGATACGAATAGTAAGTTGTCGAAATGAGGCAGGTATGCCGCTTTTTTGTTCAGCCAGGAAACCGCGTCAAGGGCGCAGCCGGAAATGATAACTTGTCTTACCTGCGATAAATTAAGGTTACCGGCCAACCATAGACCAGCCGATAACGGAACCCGGTGAAAGCCAAGACCGAAATGTTCAGCCTCTTTGCCATGCCAAAAAATCAAATCACCATTAGGATCACCTGAATAAAAAGGCGCAAAAAATTCCTGAACATCCGGCCTGATACCTAAACGGCTTAGATAAGCATGCATCAGCGGCTTACCGTTTCGGCACGTTCCTCATCGGCATCATTATCAGGCGTATTTTGCTGATCTACCTTAATGCCCTCCGCTTTAAGCTTTTCAATGGCCTTATGATAATTTGTGCCGGGCTCTTTTTTCTGCGGCTTGTTGAACAGGGCGTTTAAGCCTTTAAAGAGTATATAGGATACACCCCCATCTATTAAGACAGAAGCAATAAGGGCAAGCCTGTCTGAACGAACACCGTGTTTGTCTTTTGCTGAATACTGGATGGTCGTGCCATCATCGGTTTCCACTTCCTGTCCTTTACGATACTTTTCTTTCTGCTGCGGGGTAAGCGGCAATCCATTAATTTCTTCCGGCGCTAAAATCTGCTCGGTATCGGTTATGATAAACTCATTGGTGTCCCGGTCAAACTCCACCAAAACCTCTTTGGCTTTTCCATCCTTATCGACAATCACCTTGTCAATATTCACCTTCTCGCCCTTTTCCAGTTGCTCCGCTTCTTCAGCAGTCAGGTAATAGGGCGGCTCGATGTCTTTGTAAATCGGATGCACCAGCAAATCTAATTTACCCTCCGCGTTTGGCCGTAAAGAAAGCTTTGCATCCAACGCAGGAATATGAATTCCATCGGCCTGCAAATTTTCGAGCCTTAACATATCAGTTCGCCTGCCCGATAACATGGCATTCAAATCATCCTCGTCCAAACTCAGCTGGCCTTTTTTCGCAAGGCCGATACGTTCCAGGTCTGCCATTGGCAGATCCTGGAGATTATATTGTTGCCTGATCATTTTTAACGCTGCATCTGGTAAGTATTATCAATTTCTTCGGCTTCATTAATTTCTTCGGTTTCGGCAACTTCATGTTCCACGTCCATGCCGGTGCTGATCTCCTGCGAATTGTTACGGGCCTCGATCAATGAAGCGAACAAGCCGGAATCCGAGCTCATTTTGAACTTTCGCTTATCGCCCAAATCCTGCATGTTGTAAACGTTGTTTTTCAACTCGGCCAGTACTTTGAATTCTGTGCCGTTATGCGGAATGATCTCTCCCTTGGTCAAACGTTCGGGGTTAAACTTTGGCTCTTCGTGTTGCGCTTCAGGACTATCGCCCTGCTGCCTGCTTTCCGGCAAATCGTTTTCAGTTCCCAGTTCTTCCTTTTCAGCAACCTGCTGCTCAAAGCCCAAAACCTGATCGACGATCTTTTGCGCATCAGATGCAGCTTTAAATAATTCAGCCGGGTCTTCTTTCATCAGCACCGACCAACTGTTTAAATAGCCAACGTGGTCATTAAGGTCATAAGGCAGGTTAAGCTCTTTGCTGATAAACAGCGAAGCGAGGTTCGTACGCAATTCTTCGCCTACCATTTCACCCGCGCGTAAATCACCGTCGCGGTTTAAGCCTTCCTGCTGGTAGCTGCGGTGCGCCAATTGATGCAGTGCTTCGGCATAATACTGTTCCGGGCTTGCAAACTGTTCCTTGTCTGGAATGATGATGGTATCGGTCTGCCGTTCATAAAACATATCGTCGCCGCCGTTTTCAATAGCTACGCCCGCATGGTCCAGTATTTGCTGGGCACGGTCGGTTGGCGTTAAATCCATCGGCTCTTTTTCCCATTTAGGTAGCTTACGCATCTGCTCGCCGTTAAAAAGCCAGGCTCCACCTGTTTGGGTTCATCCAGCTTTACCCGTTCGGTACGCTGTTTGCCGTTATCCTTCATCACCGGCTCGCCTTTTTCGTCGACTACTTTCTGGTATTCGTAGCTGGACATAAAATTGATCAGGGTGCCGGTCGAGCCTTTTAATACGGCAGTGTGATTGCGGTTCGCCTGGTTAGAGGTGCCCCATCGTGGATCGTCCCGCTTTTGCATCAGCAGTACCAATGCAGATGGCCCGGCATAGCGGTGGCCGCTTTCGATATTAAAGGGCAGCGCTGAATTAATACTGTTGTTTGGCCGATGAAAAACTGAAGTTCCGGCTTTGATGTCCGCGATCATTTTTCCTGCGATCTGTTCGGACAGGGGTTTAAAAGGTGTACTCATTGGTTTTCTCCTTATTTTTATTTGTTAAGATTATATGATAAGCTGTTTAAGAATTTGAGGGGATTGATGGCTGCCTGCCGGTAACGGACAGCAAAGTGTAAGTGCTCACCTGTGACTCGTCCGGTTGCACCAGTAATGCCCAACGGCATCCCCGCATGAACCGAATCACCAGCCAGCACAAAGACCTGTGACAAATGGCCATACAGTAATTCGAAATCACCGCTTTTGACGCGGATATGAACGCCGGTTATCGGATCATAGCCCATAAACGTCACGCGGCCTTCCAATACAGAAAAGACCGTATCATGCCTGGCCTTAAGGTCAACGCCGGAATGAAATGCGTAGTTACCGGTAACGGGATGTATGCGATAGCCGTAAGCAGATGTTAACTGCATGTGCTTTAACGGCAGAAAGAAGCAGCAGCATAAATAAAGCACGTTCATCGCTCCGGGTATTGAGAAAGGCTCCGCCTGATCTGCTCGCCGAGGCTCTCCAGGCATAAAGGCTGAATATTTTTATTATCCCGCGCGAGTTCTAGAGCCATAAATTCCTTGTTGTCAGAACCATAGCGAAGGAAAAGGTCAATCTGTGTCAGTGATTTCAGGTCACGAAAAGTTGTTTCGTAGGCTAACTCTGCCAGGTTCGCATGGATCTGTTCCATTGGCATTAACACCAGCAACGCATCGGGTTCATACAGCGCAGGCTCATCGCCGAAGCTGACAAACACATCATCATTCGACAAATCACTGTGCGTAATACTGCCGATCTCATTTTGCTTGTTCGCCGGGTCATACGGGAGTTCAGGATGAACCAATACAAAAGTCCCTTTCAGGTCATCAGTCATCATTAATTTTTTCAGGGTTCTAATTGGATTTAGACATTTTAGCTTTTGGCAGCACCTGTACCTGCGGTATGGGTTTCCGGAAAGCAGCAACCACAGCCTCGACTTCGCTATTGATGCGCAGGAAGTTCCCGCGAAGGATTTCCTCCTTGCGGCCATTAAAATCGTAATACACCGGCAGGTCACGGTAACCGGCCTCTTCAGCTTCCAGTTCCTTTTTGGATAAGTTCACCTTACAGTTGATCGCCGAAGTTTCAAAGCGGCCGGTATAAGTTTCCTGTACATCGGCTGCAATGAGCCCTACCATCTCACCGGTATTGAGTGAAGCCATTTTACCCGCAGGTATCAGCGGTTCTAACTTTTCCTGTAAGGAAGTGGAGGTCTTGTTGCGGTCGATGGACAGGCTTTCGCCGATCTGTTTATTCTTACCAAACAAACGTTCCAGCCAGTCCAGGGTTTCTTTATTTCGGACCGAGCCGGCCAGCACATTGCCTACAACGGAAGTAATGGTAGCAGCGGTATCTTTTCCATAATGTTGATTGAATTGCGGCAGTTCCTGCAAGCCCATCAAAATAGCCACTTTATTACTCCGGGCAACTGCCAAAAGATTTTCAATTTTATAAGTGTATAAAGTTGGAATTTCGTCAATGATCAAAGCCGATGGCAGGTTGCCTTTACTGTTGATCAGTTTGGTCAGTCGGTTCATGACAACTGAGTAGCACGCTGAATTGATATTTTGGGTATTTGGATCGTTAGCCAGTACGACCATCGCCGGTGTCGCCTTGTCCGAAATCTTCAGGTTAAAATCATCACCCGAAAACACCCAAAAGGTTTCTTTCGTTGCCAACCTCGAAATGAAAATCTTCAGTGTACCGATCTGTCCTTCCAGTTGCGGAAAGGCTTTGGTAACATAGGCACTTTTAAAAGGCGACAATAAGGAAACCAGCTCCGGCTCTGAAAACAGTGTATTAAAAATATCCTCGTAGGAATGGTTAAGAAATGACAGCACATGCGGGAAACTGGAATATTTGCCGCCTTCATATTTACTAAAAAAATAAATACAGGCTGCCAAAAAATTGATGGCGGACTGCGTAAAGAACTGATCGCTGCCCCCTGATTTGTCGCCTTTCTTCATGGCTTCTACTAATCCTTCCGCACCCTCGGACGCATCGGCCAGCGAACGCAGATAGTCAGCCCGCCAGGGATTGGTACGCCGGCTGCGTTCGACATCATTCAGGTTGATCACATGAAAATCAAAACCCACACATTTACCCTGTTGTTTCGCCAGCAGATAATGGTAATAGGCGATCTTTCCTAAGTCCGGGTATTTGTAATCATAAACACAGCAGCAAAACTCTTTGGCGATCATCTGCCGGATAAAAGGATTTACAATGCCGAAGGACTTACCCGAACCCGGCGTACCGATCAGGATCGTACCCCGGAAAGGATTAACGATATTGATATAACCAGCACGAACTTTACCCTTATAATAAAACTGCATGGGAATGTTGACTGAATAAGCGGTAACAACCGCTTTTACCGGCTGCATAAAGCTTTCGCCTTCCACGTTCCAAATGTCCTTGCCCAGGCCGGAGCGTATCATCTTGGAAACATTATCCATGGAAACACTCAGCATGATCGCGCCAAAAAGCGAGCAGAGCATATAGCCTAAGTTGTACCAGGAAGTAAAAACAAACGCAAGTCCTGAATCCCTGCCATAAAGAAATGCACTTCCAAAAAACAAGATCAATCCCAAAGTCAGCGGATATAGGATATGCTTCTTCGGATCAAGTTCCTGTTTCTTCTTAGCCAGCGTGCCTATGCTCACCAGGCAGATCAGCAACAGCGTAGCCAGCTTGCTGTATAATAAATGCTGGTAAATAAATACATGGCTTAACTTTTCAATCGGGCCATAAAAAAAGCCCCAGAACGGGGCCTGCTTGTAAACAAAGATGGCGGCTTCGAGCGCAATGGACAGATAAATCAGGCACTGCATAAAACCGTGCAGCTTATGCTGCTCGTGAGTTTCCTCCATAAATTAATTGTTTTTTAATGGTATGTAGGGAGGGCTGACGCCGTTCTTCCATATCATTTGACTGCTAAAAAAGATGAAGCAAACTCGCCTTACTTGTATTAAATAAAATGGCGATTAACGGCCTAAAGCCTCGCCGGAATAGTCGATGCCGGTAACATTTGGCAACCTTAGAGGCCTGAGATTTTCCGAATGGTCCAGCGTTTTCTCAACGGTTTCGTCTTCCTTGTCGCCCGGAATAGCCTTCATTTGTGTTTCCCTGATCTTTGCCGCGATCTCATTTTCCAGCCTGCGCAGCTCAACCCGTAGTTCGGTGATCTCGGCTTCTTTCTCGAAAGTTTTCTGACTCAATTCCTTCAGGGTTGGTATTTCCTTTAACAATTCGGCTTCCTTTTTTTCATAATTTTCAAGCAAACCGCCAACCTTATCAATCGAATTCAGATAATACCGCGCCGCCAATTTTGGATTGTCTATGTTGGGATGCCCGCCGTTTGACTGGTATTTAATTCCACCTGGCCCTTCTGCATATAAATGGTTTTGCAGGCGGTACTGGAACAAACCATTTTCCTCGTAACCTTCGCGCTGCTGACGGATATATAAATTAAATCCGTAGAGCGTTCCGATCTGCTTTTCCTCGGGCTGGCCTTTTTCAGGTTTCCAACGGCGGTAGGTGTCAATGATCTTTTTGCCTAAGACTTCGGAATCAGCCGTATCGAAACCGGTTAGACTTACCGGATTCAGCTTTGTCCCATCAGGCGTATGTTTCAGTTGTTTAACATACCGCGCCTGATCTTTCTGTAAGCCGTCCAGCGTAGATCTCACATCAGCCAGTTCCTTTTCTGCGCGTTCGAGGCTATAGCGGTTCCGTGCCACCTCTTTAAAGTGTGCCGATTTCCAGCCTTCCAGCTGCGCGACCTTTTTTTCAACCTTAGCCTTGTCAAGCAAAGTGGTATCGCCTGAAAGGATAGCGATATATTCGGAAAAGTTCATGCCGCTTTTTTCATCCAGCGCACCCTCATCCAGCGTCCGTACATTCAATTCGCAGTTTTTCATTTGCGAAATAAACGTCTGCTTGTTTTTTAGCAGGTTGAACTTGTAAGCGTCGAGGGAGTTCTTGACACCATAGATAAAGTTGAGCACCTTGTTTTCATAAAACTTTTTCGCCAGCCAGTTGCCTTGTCTTGCTCCCCGGCCATCGCGCTGTTCCAGATCGGACGGACGCCAGGGCGTATCGAAATGGTGCATCGCTAAGACCCTGGCCTGGACATTTAACCCTGTACCTGCCTTGTCGGTGCTTCCCAAAAGCAACCGGATTTCACCGGCATTCATCTTTCGAAATAACTCAGGTTTTTGCCTGTCTGTCCAGTTATGGATATAGGTTATTTCATGCGGCGGAATATTGAAGTCGTTGACCAGTTTATCCCGCAGCGCATCGTAGATATTGAAAACGTTGGGTTTCGGTGTTCCAATATCACTGAACACGATCTGGGTACCTTTGTGTTCTGTACTCACGTAGTAAATTTTAGCGATCTTTCGGGCGCACACATTCAACTTATTATCGGGGTGATCTTCGTAATCCGGGTCAATCAGCCGCATATCGGCAGACATCTTTTTCGCGTAATTGGTTGCGATGAGCATCCGGGCATTGTCTTCCTCGTCCGTCAGCGGCATTCTGCCGATCAATGTCGCATCGCCGCTTTCAGCAAACTGCATCAGCCTTTTGATAAAATCCTGCTGGTCAGGTGTGGGCTGAATATCGATCAGTGTTTCTGCCAATTCCGGCTTATCGAGGTTGATATGTTTGGCTGTTTTGTAATCAGTAATTTCATTATAAAATAAGGCCAGTTCCGGCACTTTGATGAAATGGCGGAACCGCTCCTTGGCGATGATCTGGTTAGTAACTGAAAATTCAAAGTCAGTTGTCTTTTTGGCAAACACAGCGGCCCAGGCATCGAAATTGGAAATATGCTGCCGCTCCAGTTCGTTTGGCCGCAGGTATTTGAAGATCAAATACATTTCGGTCAGGCTGTTTGATATCGGTGTTCCCGATAAGAAAGTAACACACAAATCGGCATCAAATTTCTGTTGCAGGGTACGCACCGCAAAAAGCATATTTAATGCCTTTTGGCTGCCGTCCATATTTCCCAAACCTGCCACCCGATTGTGCCGGGTGGTGAATGTCAGGTTCTTAAACTTATGCGATTCATCAACGAAAAGATGATCGACGTTCATTTGCTGAAAATCGATACCTGTATCCTTCCGGTTGTCGATAGCATACAAAACGGAATTCAATTTGCTTTCCAGGTTGGTCTTGCGTAGCTCCAGGCCCTTGAGCATTGACCGGGAAATTTCACCACCTAAAGATTTAAGTGTTGACAGGTCGTTGTCGATATTATCCAGTTCCGCCTCGAATATCTGCTGTTGTATTTCCGGCGACTGCGGTATTTTGCCAAACTGGTCGTGGGTGAGGATAATGCAATCCCAATTGTTGTTTTTGATCTGGTGAAACAGCGCCTGCCGTTTAACGGGTGTAAAATCGTTTTCACCCGGCGCCAATATTTTTGCCTGCGGATAGGCTTTGCGATAAGTATCGCTGATCTGCCCGACGTTAGCTTTTAAAGCCAGTATCATTGGTTTTTGAACGATACCAAGCCGTTTCATTTCCTGCGCGGCAACAATCATTGTAAGCGTTTTACCCAAGCCCACCTCGTGGTCGATCAATGCGCCCCTGTTTTGGACGATGCGCCAGGCAGCATTTTTCTGCGAACTGTAAAGATCGTCAATGCCTAACGCTTTCCGGTCAAGTCCGGGGAAAGACAAATGGCTGCCATTATATTCCCGCAGCACATAGCAATTGAAAGTGTTATTGTATAAGTTTTCGATGGTATTTTTTTCGCTGCCCGGCAAATCCCGCAGCCATTCTTCAAAACGGCTTCTGATCGATTCGATCTTCTGATGGCCTAACTGGATGGCCTCGTTATCGGGTAGCCGGATGGCATCGTCTCCTGAACCTATCTTATAGCTGAAGTAGGGGCTGGTGTTTTCAAGGGCATGCTCCAGTAAGGCGGCACCCTTCATCTTAATACCCGATTTCGGCATGATCGCAAATTCTTCATCGGTTTTTGCGTTGCCGTGCTTATAGTTAACCTTGAAAGCATCTACCGAGGAGAAATATTCAATATGGGTATCGAGGCTGAACAGGTCGCTGGCGAACTGTTCATAATAGCGCAGCGGCATCCAGCGTTCGCCGAGGTTAAAGTCCAGTAATTCAAATGGGATCTTTTCAGGCTGCACCCGCCGGATGGCGGCAAGGCTCCGCGCGATTTGCAAATCTTCCGGGTTTTCTGCTGCTGCGCGTTCGGCAACAGCTAATTTCTGAACGACATTTCCTGATAAATAGCCATCCGTGGTTTCCCAGGCCCGGTTAGCCGGGTTCATGAGTATTTTACCATCCAGCTGCCGGATAATGGCAAGATCATCTAAGCCTGTCATCTTACCGATATAATCCAGGTTAACAAAGCCCTTATCGTTGAGGCAGCGCGCCAATGCTTCAGCCGGGTCGTCCGTGTGTAGATTTTCCTGCTGTGGAAACACAGGGCCATAAAAGATATCCGCCTTTACCCAGGCATCGTTCTCCCGGCGTTCCAAGGAGGAAAGCACTGTAAAGCCCAAAGCGGCATCCTGTAATATGCGGTTGCGATTGTTCCCTTTATTCAGGTCTCCGTACTTATTTCGAAAGTTGTCATAATTCCGGGTCAGTAAAACACGCAGCTGAGGCTGCACCTGTAAGGTTTCCGCCTCTTTTGCGTACAGTTCCATATAGCTGTCACGCAATGGAATATAGAGCCGGAACAAGTCCTTGTCCTTTTGATCCTCAAAGGGTTTAAATTCAGCCTGGCCATTCTCAATCAAGCCGGTCAGCCCGGTCTTGCCCTCATGGATCACCAGCGTATCACGGGTGTAAAATGGTTTGAGTGCAGTGAACGGCACCGGCCGGTCAGGCATCAGCTCAAATGCGGCCTCAATACTCCGGTCACCCTCATAGCGGTAATCATGCCCGAAATTCTTTAACTTGGCAGATAAGGCTTTCAGTTCATAGGTAAGCGTGTTTCCACTCACCCATTTATTGGAAAAGCTCAGTTCCTGCACATTGCTGAATAGCTTATACAGGTATTTTCCGGATTGCTTGGCGCGTGCCGTTACCAAAACAACGCTGTCATGGTCCGGGCGTGCCGTGGTGCGTATTGTACTGATCTGCCTGCCGGTGGCGGGGTCAACAAATGCCCTGTCTACATCGGATAAATAACCCTGCGCCTGGTCATTGTTAAGCGTCGGCGCATCAAATAGCCCTAACTGACCCTGCGTTGAAATGTCTGCAGCCGGAAGTTCCGGCACGGGCAGAAACGTAAAAAACCGTGCGTTGGGCACGGTTTTGTTGTGGTTTTTGCCGGAAGCTTGTTCTGCCGCCAACCACTGTTGTAAAGCCTGCCATCGTTCACGGTCAAAGTTTGCAGCCAGACCTTCGGACACTTGTTCCATTAATGGCTTTCGTAAGTCCTCCAGCGGGCCATCCTGCCAGATCATCTGGCTGGCTTTGCCATATTGGTTTCGCCCTTCGCCAATGTTGTCGGCCAACAACAATTCCGGGTGCCGGCTGATATATGCGTTGACAGAAAACTTACCGAAGCTGTTTTCCTGTTCTACCGTATCGATCAGCAATTGCTCGGCTTCCGTAAAGGACTCTTTAAAATCGTTCTTTTGTACCAATATCAGATGGCTCGGCGCTTCGGTATTCGCGGTATCCTTCATCAGGTTGTCCGGCAATACGGTGAGGCTGATAAAATCTGACGAAGTAAAAACGTGCTTCCGCGCCAGGGAATTTGATGCGGTATTTAAAAAAGCATCTGTCACCAGGTAGGCCAGTAACCCGCCATCACCCAATTTATCCAGACCTTTTGCAAAGAAATAGTCATGGATCTTGGCCGTAACCGCGCTTCCCTGATAGGCCGGGTCGAAAACCCGGAAGTTTCCAAATGGAATATTACTCGTAATAAAATCGTATTTGCCCTTCTCATCCGGCGATGTTTCTTCGAAACCGCGTACCTGAACGATGCTGGTTACCGGCAATGTCAGGGCAAGTGCCATTAACACTTTGCCCGTTAGGATATCCTTTTCGACGGCATTGATCTCCTGCAAGTCCGGAAAGGCCTTTACCGCTTCCGTGATAAATATACCGGCGCCGCTGCTCGGTTCATAAAGCTGCTTTGGCACGATGCCTTGTTCATTCATCGCAGCATACAAAGCCCCCGGCACGAGTTCAGGTGTATAAAAGGCCGTTTGGATGCTGTGTTTCATCGCATCGACCGCAGATTTATAGTCCCCCTCAGAAAGCTTTTCACGTAACAACTCATGTAACTCCACCACTAAAGGGTGAAGTCGCAAATCGTTGGCGGAAGCATTTTGCGCTACCCAATCTTCCACCGGGCCGGCACCAAACAGGATGGCTTTCAAACCGCCAAACCCGGCATAGCTTTTTAGTATTGCTACATCTTCCTCGCTGAAGCTTTCCTGTTCCGACAAGGCAAGGCGGAGGGCGGCGATATTGCCGGCCAGTTTTTTTGCACTGTTAAAAGCCATGATCTATTCTCCTTCCAGGTATTCAGCAATTGTTCCGGTGACGGCGTAGCGCAGCAGCCGGCTGTCCTCACTTTCGGGAAAGCCGAATTCTTCAAACAGATAAGCGCAGGCAGCCAGCAGGTTCAGCAGTTCGTAAACCAGGATGCCGCTCACATGAAAAGCCAGGTGCGTTTGCTCAAAATCTTCTTCGAAAACCAGCCGGAGATAGTCGTAACGCTCCCGCTCTTCAGGTTCCAGCGATTTTAATGGGTTCATTACAGTGGGATGGTGTCCGCGTCCAGCACATCCTGGTAGGTAATGTTTAGTGTAATCACCCTGCCGCTGATCTGCTTTTCACTGAGTTCGATATGCAGTATTTTATTGCCCGGAAACGTGAGCTTTTTCAGGACAATGATATTCCGGTAAGTTCTTTGAAATACGGGATTGTTAAACAGTGCAAACTCCGGATGCAATTCGACGGACTGCACGTTGGTCGCCTTGGTTATCTTTTTATCATCAATGTGAAAACGGAAGTCTTCGATACTGTAAGCCAGGTTGGTTTTGTTTTGATAACCTAGGTCAATGAAGATATAATCACCCGCAGTGTACAAATGATAAAGCGAGGCTTTCAGGTCAAAGGCCTTGGTTTTTTCAACTGCTTTTCCAGGCCGTTTACAAAACAGGTTTAGCGCAAGTTGTTTCAACTGGTTTTGCGATAAACCTATACCCGAAATATCCAGCGGCTTTGTATCGGCCGGGTCGATTGCAATTTCCGTCCGGGTGTCCCGCGCAGTAATTGAATCAGCCCGAATCACATGGTATTGCGCGATAAACTTTTCGCCGGCAATGGTAACCACCACATCCGCCGAATTGACCGAATCTTTGAGGCGAATGCGCAAAACGTTTTTAAGCGGCAAATCGCCGATAACGGATTTTGCCGAGATGTCAACATACTGTATAGGTTCCGGCGAAATAAACTGTACCGAAACATTTTCCGGAAGGTAAATAATAGGCAAAGCATTTCTTTTGACACCCTCAGCGAACGGCGTCAATTGCGCATAGCTATGCAGGGCTGCCATGCAAATGATGGCAAGACAATAAAATAATTTTTTCATGTTAGTAGTGTTGCTGCGCCTTTTCCAGCGCTTCGTTGTCAATTAAATAGAGGTAGGAATTGTACTTGATCTTTGCCTTGTCCTTGCGGATCAGCCCCGCGATTGCGGATGAGGTGGATTCAAACATCTTACTTGCCGTACTCATGGCAAACTGGCTGGCTACTGAGCCGGTTCCGCTGCCATCAATGGTGACGCCCTGCACGGTATTGGTGCCCAGATCCTTGGTAAAATCGCGGAACGCCGATTCGGGGACATATAAACCCGAAAGTCCGTCCAGATCGTAGACCTGCAATTTGACCGGAAGGATTTTATTTTGGTATAAAATGGACTTGACGGTAAGCTCTACCCGCTGCCCGGAAAATCCGGTAATCAGCGCATAAACATATGTCCCTTTGGCGATCCGGTAATTACCGGCATCAATGTCATCCAACAGCCGGAGGCGTATGCGCGAACCGGCATAACCGGTCAGGTTCTCATCGATAACCACCTTTATAAAATCAGGATGGTGTTCCGGCATTACCGTGTTGAAACCCGGCGCAGAACCATCAGCTAATTTGACTGTCAGCTTTGGTTCGTTCGCCTGTTTTGCTTCCAGCTTTGCCGCCGCTGCTAACTTTTGACGCTCCGCTTTAACGGCCGGATCGTTAGCCTTATTTATGCTATCCAGGTAGGCCATCTGCTGGCGGAAAGTTTCCATCGGGTCCTTGTCCTTTTGTATAGGTGTGCCACTACCAGCTTCAGAAGCATGCCTGTTCCGTAAACCATTTAGTGCCTGAACCATCGCCTGGTCATTGCCCACAGATTGATTGCCTAACTTAATAACATGCGCATCCGCAGCCTGGCCATATTTGGTTTTCATGGCCTGATTAATGCTGTCGAGCATGTGCTTTTCCTTATCGGAATAGGTATTGGCAAATGTCGGATTACTGCTTTTTTCTGCCGGTAAGGCATTAACCGCGGTTAAGCCATCGCCCTCTTTGTAGGTGTCGCGATAAGCATCCAGCTTATCCTCCAGCTGTTTTTTCTGCACATCGCCGGAGATCTGGCCGACCGTGCCGTTCAGGCCATTCGGATTATCCTCTGTTATTTTTTTTGCCGCAAATCCGCTATGGTACACAAAGAAGAACAAACACAGGAACGGCAGCAGGATCAGCGGCAAAATGTATTTGGGTTGTTTGAAATTGATTTTCATAATATTGCTAATGAGGTAAATTGATACGGATATGCTGCAGGCTGTCCAAGTCATGCAGCAATAGGAGGCTGTCCGTTTTTGTCAATGTCTTTTTACCGGTGATGCTATCGACCTGTCTCCTCAACCTGATCGTCTGTTTCAGCGCATTGCCCGCAGCCATGATGTTATCAAATCCGGCACTCACCGGCGCTGGCTGTGCCTTTGGAACTTTTGCTGCCTTATCCGGCGGTACCATTTTATGGTGCAATGCGACGGCCAGTATCAATGATGCAGCCAGCAAAGCAATCATCAGCCCGAAAATGAACTTCGGGTATCCGCAGATCAAAGATTTAAAAGCGCCGTTTCCCTTGTCCACGTAAACCGAAAATTCCTTTTTTAATTCACTATACAGCGTATCCCTTGGATCGCGGTTAGAATGTATTTTTTTGAACATTTTCGAGGTCTTTATTTTCAAGGGTTTTCCAGTTAATGATCAGAACGCCATGCGGATTGTTATCGCTTCGCGGGATGTCCTTCAGGTAACCCTCGGTAACCAGCGAACGGATCACCGTTGAGCTGCGCCGGTCAATTTTCAGCCTGCCATAGTATCGGAAATACCGCTTAGTCATATCCAGTGAAATGGAATCTGTTTGCAGGGTGATAACCGAACTGGACGACAAAACTGAATTGAAATAGCCGTTTTCCTTAAGATCATCGTACTGGTCAACACCGGATTGATCCACCAGGTACATGGCCTTCTTCATCTGGTATTCGATGAACTTATCATCAGGCGTAAGGGAAAAGAAAAGCGAATGAAACAGATCCACGTCCGCCCGGTATTCTGCCGGACGGTTCATAGCCACGTTTGTTTGGCTTGCCAAAAGCGGCACATTGTTATTGAGGATATAAATGCTTTTTCGCGCATCGCTGACCTGCCGGTAGGCATAAGAACAGCAAATCGCCGACAGAATGATTGAGGTTACAAAGCTGCCAAAAGCCACCCAGGTCGCCAGCCTGATTTTGGCTTCGATATTTTTTACGATCATAAAAAAAATGAATTGGGTTAAATGAAAGTACCGACAATGCGGGTTGCGCTGGCCATAGTGGTTGCACCCCTGCCAAAGTTGGAGGCGGCTGAACTGATGCCGGAAGTAGAAATGATCCAGGTAGATATGCTGGGCACGGTAAACATGCAGATCGCGCCGATCACAAAAACGATAATCACGGTACCAAATGAAAGGATGCCGTTACCGGCGAACACGGCCATTTTTGCCATATCGGCTGCCGCGCCATTGGTGCCGACCAATTCCTGGTATTTACTGATCTCGGAGGTTAGGGCATATTGCTGCATCAGGCCGCATAAGTACATGATGAGGTAAGCAATACCTGAGTATAAATTTACGGACACAAAACGTGCGATCCAGGTACTAAAGCTGTCCCGAAATGCCGGTAGAATACTGACCGCTACCGAGAACGGACCGAGGATGATGAGTATCGAAGAATAGATAATCTGGATCATAAAGATGATGTAAACTGCTATCCTCAAAATCCAAATCCCGATCAGTTCCAAAAGCTGGGTAAATAACAGCTGCATCCCGACCGTTAGCCGGTTCTTCAGTTCTAATAATGGCGACACCACATCCGCGATACCCTGTTTTACGGTACTGGTGACCGCATTCCAGGCCTGCCCGTACCAGGTATCGCTTTCCTTTTCTGCCACATCGGCCTGCGCCTGGAAGGTGTAGAGTGAATTAGCAACCTGTAACATGAGGTTAGCACGGGTGAAGCGCAACCCATCCACATCGCCCTGCACACTGTCAAACATTTGCTCAGTTTGTTCGGCAACCAAATCCGTAGGAAAAGCCACCATCTTTACAAAGCCGCCCCACCAGATAATGATCATGGCCAAACCGAAAGGCCGCAGTAACGGCATGATCTCCATTTGCTTATCGCCGACCATCATTTCATAACTCTTTATGGCAAAAAAGATGATCATAAAAATCGCAGCCAGCGCCTGTGCGTCTGAAATAAACAGATCGAAATGGCTCCAGATCGAATTTTTAAGGCCTTTTAGAAACACCATTACCCCCGTTTCGTAAACCGCATCACCCTGCAAGTATTGCAATGATTTGCGGCTGATGGCAGTATCAACGGTGCTGGTTTGGGCGAAGCCCGCCGTTCCCCATAAGGAGAACAGCAGGCATAAATACAAAAGCTTTTTCTTCATTAGTATTTTGCATTTTGGAGCACCTTATTAGCGATCTGTACATCGCTGTTGGGTGTCCAGTTAGGAATGGTGACCGTGCCTTTTTGTAACGCCAGCTGATGCGCGGCCATGTCCAAAGTCATTTGTGCCGTTGAGGTGCATATCGCCCAGACAGATGACAGGTTTTTATATTCATTCAGCATCCGGTAATAAGCCATGATGCGCGAGCCCCTGTCCATATCAGTCGTACGCGCGCCATTCAGTCGTTCTTTTAATTTATCCAGTTCTGCGGTGTACCAGCTGTAAGAGCCTTCGGAAACCAATTTAGCGCTTGCCTGTGGCGACAGGCCACCCAAAATAGAAACCGGCGAATAGTTCAATAACGGATTGAATTGCTGTTTGTAATAGAGCAGCCACAAGGGATCGGCATCGGACAATAAACCCGACTGCGAAGCTATTTGCGAGAGCGCGGTGTTTCTTGCCGTATCTGATTGCAGTTTGTAGCGGTTATCAATACCATTCATCGTGCTGACCAATGCCAGCCGCTGTGTCTGCGGCCCGGTTGCGCTAAGCGGCCGCAAGTCCGTTTTATGATAATTGGGATCAAATAATCCCCATACCAGCCAGTAGTATGGATTTAAGCTTAGAAATCCTGCCTTGGGATAAAACTTATTCTGATCCCATTGCTGGAACACCATGCGCTGGCTTTGATTATCGACAGCATCGTCCTTTATGAGGGACTGGGCCTGTATAGTGTGTGAAAAGAAAAAGAGGATAGTCAGCAGGCTGACCATTAATATTTTTAATTGTAAGATCATTGGTGTAAGTATTTAGCGTTATTAATAATTTCCTGGACGAAATATTTGTCCTTGTTGATATAGTTTTGCCAGGGGTTAATGGAGGCAATAATCCCGCGCTCTTTTGCCCAATACATGGCGCGCCAGGCACCATAAGCAAGGCCGTCCAAAATTTGCAGCGTTGTCGTTACCTTTTTGAGCAGCTGGTCGCGCCCGTTATAATCGGCCAGAATATTATTGCCGGATTTAAGCACATAGGAGGATACCGCGCTGACCAGCCCGACTGAGCGCACCTTCATTTCGGTGGCGATATTGGATGCAAACAAAAACAGGTAAGGCTCCGATTTACCCATCGCCAATGCCTGGTTAAGGTAGTTTAGCATGTCTGCCGTAATGGTGGCCATATATTTAACTTCCAGACCATCCTTTAAAGCTGAATTGACATTGGACAAGCCGTTATAGATGATGGTTTGCGCCAGCACCACCGAACCCACATTGGTATTTAGGTCTTCAATATTGTTGTTGATCTTACCCAGGTATTGGTTGTGTGTTTGTTCGGCACCCATGCGGACGGCCTGGTTCGCTTCTACGGAAACCAGGTATTTCTCGTCCAGTACGTATTGCTGGCTAAATGCCGAAAGCTTAAAGCCAAAAGCTAAGAGCAAGAAAATAAAAGTTTGTTTCTTCATTGTTTGAGATACTTGGCGTTTTGAATAATGCTTTCGGCCACGTCCTTATCCTGATCGATATAATTCTGAAAGGGATTGATCGAACGCAGCAAAGAATTTAAGTTGGAATAGGTAAGCGTGTTGACCAGGTTACCGGATAGTTCCCGTATTTCGGAAAGCTGCATCAATACATAATCAAAAAGCAGCTTCCGGTCTGAGGCCTTCATCTGGTTCACATCGCCGATGGACAGCGTTAAGCCGGTCACGTAACCAATCAGCCCCTGGGCTTTTTCAACGAATTCGATCTCCGTTTGATAGCCTAAAAAAGCGATGGCCGGGTTCTTTTCAACCAGCTTAATGATCTGCGCCTGGTTGCCCACGATTTGTTTTACTTCCGGTGTGGCATAAATCCCGATGTCGGCAATATTAATAGCTGTACCCAATGTATTGTACCTGTTCTGTAAAGTGCGGTACATATTTTTCATTTTGGTGAGCAGCGTTAAATTTACCTGTTCATTCGCCGTAACCGTTACCTGGTTATTCCTGGCATCCACCTGCTTAGTATGCTCCGACTTTGACTGATCGATCAATTGATGTATTCCGGCAATATCAAGTGTGCTTTGCTGGCAAAAAGCGGATAGCGAAAAGGACAAAGCAAAGTGCAGAAGGAAAACATGTTTTTTCATTGCTTTAAGTATTTGGCGTTATTGATGACATCATTTGCGATCTGCACATCCATGTTCTTCCATTCCTCCCAGGGATTCAGTGAAGCCCATATCCCACGCATTTTGGCCCAGTACATGGCGCGTCCCATGCCATAAGCAATCCCCCGCAAAATTTCCATTTCGCTTTCAATATGGTTGAGCAACTTGCCCCGCTCGCCGGCATCCATAAGGTTATTTCCGCCCTTAAGCACAAATGCACTGACATCTGCCGATAGGGTAACGGCGCGGGTTTCAAATTCGCGGGCACCTTCTTCGGCGAAAAGCAACAGCACCGGATCAGATTTAGCTATGGTAACGGCCTGACCGACATCATTTACAATATCCGTCCCGCAGCTCGCGATCTCCTTAATGGAGGTGAGGTTACTGATAACCGAAGCCACCTGGCTCAAACCTGTATAAATTTTGTTTTGAAGGTTGTTGATGATGACCAACTGTCCCGTAACCGCAAGCTGGCCTTTCTGGATGGCGCTTAAATTATTATTGGTCGTATTTAATTGTCCGTTGATGACTGCGCTGTTCACGGCAATAGCAGCCGAGGTAGCAGGGTCAACAACAATTTCCTGTCCAAAGGCTGCTTTAAAAATTAATAGTGGCAGGACGATAAGGAAAAGCATTGTCGTTTTCATGGTTATCATATAAATAAGGTTGTCCGTGTTGGTTAATATGGCTGACGAATTGCGACAGCGTTAATTTTGAAGTGTGGAAGTCATTTACAAAAAGATCAAGCGCCCGGTGGTAGCTGCCGAAACGCTCGATATAGACTTCCAATGCTGATTTTTCGGGCTTTTCGGTCGAGAAGGTGATGTACTGGTGTAGAGAAACCTCGACACCATACACTTCGCCAAAGCTGCCCCTGCGGATATAGACCTCCTTAAACCGCCCACGTCCATCGGTATTTTCCAGTTGGTTGATCGAAAATATTTTCTTGCGTTCCGTTTCATTGATGGATAGTAGCGAAGCAATAGCGCCGTAATTATCTTTGAACTTGGTCTGGTCAAGCAGGCAGATGGTATCTGAATTATTCAGGATGCTGTCTTTCACAACCGCATTGCCAATGATGTCGCCCAATTCCTGAGTCACTACGATAGCCTCGCCCCAAAATTTACGTACGGTTTTGTAGAGGTATAAAAGATAGCCGGCCATCAGGGGGCTCGCTATCGCTTTCCAGGCTTCTTCCACAACTAAAGCTTTCCGGCGTGCTGAGCGGAACCGCATTTTCTGGATGAAAACATCCATAATTATGAGTGTCACAATTGGAAAAAGTACCCGGTTTTCCTTTACGGCATCTATTTCAAATACGATGAATCGCTCGGTAAAGAGCGAAGCATCGGCAGGCTCATTAAGGATAGCAGCGAACTCGGCCCCCTTGTAAAACTTCTTCAGCACGTAACGAAACTCGTCTATATCAAAAGGAATACGTTCTTCCTGCTTAATTTCGGGTATTTTCCAAAGCGCGAATTCATAGAAGCTATTGAAGTTTAACTCTTTTATAACAGGGGATTTGCCCGGCATCAAATCGGATTCAGACTCAACCGGGGCTTCTCCCTGCTCAAAGTATTGCAGATAGTAGGCACCGATGACGTTACTGATCACATCGCGCTCCACCTGTGTAAATGTTCCATCCGCGCCTTTCCAAAGCAAGCCGACCAGCGTACTCAGGAAATCTCTTTTTTCAATATTGAATTCCTCCGCTTTAATCTGGAAGGGATTCATCGTAATTGGCTTCTTATCCGTGTAGGTGATATACTTGCCCTTGTAATAGGAGCAAAGTCCGGAATAAGAGTGGCCGGTATCGACAATGACCATATCCATGTTATACAACATGTATTGTTCAATCAGGCTATTCATAAAGAACGATTTTCCCGAACCGCTGGGTCCCAAAACGAACTTATTGCGGTTATTGATGCGGTTAGTCCGCATGGGCAGATCGGCAACATCAATGCCCACGGGAATACCCTGCCGATCCGTAAACCTTACCAGGAAATCCGAAGGCTCATCGAGCGGCATGGACTCTTTCAGGAAAAAGCATATCGCCGCGTCGCAGGTCGTCAGGAACCAGTCGTAATCTTTCAGCTCTACCGCATTTCCGGGCAAAGCACAGCGAAACAACTCCAACTGATTATAGCCATTTTTACTGGCGATAATACCCAGGCTGAATAAGGCGCTTTCAATGAAATTCGCTGCCCGCTGGATCTTTTCCTGCTTTGCTGCCAGCACAATATTAAAATGGCAGTTAACCAACAACTGGTTTTCCCTTGCCACATCATTCAAAAGCAGATCAATATCCTCTACGCATAGCATGTTGGCCGGGTCAGGTATTCCCGAATGACGTTTCTTTTTCAACTCCAGTTTTTTGAGCGTCATGAACTGGCTGGGAATGTCAATGACCTGGTTAAAGATAATCACCTCGAAGTCGGGCACTCTAAACAAAAACGACAGGAAATCCACCGGGAAACCACGCAAAGTTTCTTTTTCATTCATTTCAATATGCGTGGAAACCGAGGGCGGTAGATCCACATTATCAATATTGATCAACGGGATGTTCCGGATAGCCCGGTCGCCCATCTTAATCTCGGTATCATCCGGCGACAAGTTATTCAGCGCAATAGGCCCCGCCTTAAAATCCATCGCCAGGAACTGCATCACCAGTAAATTGAGCTGCTGCTCTTTCAGGATTGAAGCGCCGGTTTTCCCGGCTATCAAAATATCCATGACCTTATCCAGTTGCTGGCTGAAATCCCGCAAAACCTTTTTATCAAATACATAAAATGCGCCCTTACGCACCTGTTTGGTTAAGGTGATATAAGTATTTACTTTGATGTATTCGCGGCCTTCAAAATGCGCATTGTATTTCTGCTGAAGATATTCGTCGCTTTGCTTAAGCGGGTATTTTTCCTTACTGATCACATCAGATTTTTGAAGCAAATAGCCGTCACCCAATATTTTAACAATGTTAATCATCAGGGCGTGGAATTCATCATAAGCCGCAGTTGCAGCCGAGAAGCGGGTAACCGGGTTATTGATTTGTATGATCACTGAACATTCGCCGCCAGAACCTACCAAGATGTCCAGCCCGGAAGAATGATCTATACCGATATAAGGAATATTAAATACTTGTTTTTCGGCCATAACGGGAAAGATTTTTAAAGTTGACTTTGTGGATGAATATGCCGGTGGGCCGGGTTTTGATATGCAGGCCTTTTTTTTGTTTACCGGCGATAAAGACAAGTCCGCCTGCCACGGCCGCGATGAGTACGATCAGTCCAAGCCACATGTTAATGAGCGCCATGGTCATTGCCCCAAGCACGAGCCCGGCCAGTAAGGTTCCTACGCCCCAATAGATGTACTTGCCTTTAAAGCCCCGATATACGAGGGGCCGTTGCAGCCCCTTGTATACCTGGAATTGCCTGCCCATTAGGTAAGGCCAAAGAATGCTTTAATCACTACGGCCGAAACCACGAGGAATACGCAGGAACCTCCCCAGCCCATTAATTCTTTATTAATGTCCTGGTCACCGGAATTCCATTTCGAATACACGCGGATGGCACCAACGATTCCGACTATACCGCCGATAACCAGCGTCACGTTCGTAACCGGGGCGACATAGGTTTTAAGGGAAGTAGTAGCGGAGTTTAGACCGGTTACGCCATTCTGCGCGAAGGCGGATGCCGTGCCAACGGCAAGGACCACGGCTGTGGCCCACATTTTTTTTAGTTTGTTCATTTTAGGGGTATTAAATTTTAGTGGAATAAAAAAGGCGGCCTCCCGATTAATCAGGAGAACCGCCGGGGTTATGGAGGGGTATTAAAAAGCTACAGGCCAAAAACGGCCTTTAAAAAAACGCCGGCCAGCATCATAAAAAAGGATGCGAAGAACCATGCGGCAACCTGTTCGTCAATCCGCGGGTGCCCCATCTGCCAGTTATGATAAATGCGAACGGCACCGACAATTCCGAAAATTGCGGCCAGCACTAAGGCGCAATCCAATGCAGAAAAGAAATCGGACTTTAAGTTTTGCTGTGCCTGCTGCATTTCCGTTATACCAGGCTGGGCCGTTGCCCCCGATGACAGCAGGCAGCAGCAAAATATCAATAAGTATCTCATCGGGTTAAAAGCTTACCGAACGTGTGTAGATGATGGCTTCCTGCTTGCAGAGTTTGAAAAGGTTGTCGATGACAACGCCACCGGAACCGATCATTTCCGGCTCCTGTTTTCTTTGACGGACAGCATCATCAATTCGTGTTTTGTTGTCCGTATTGGCTTCCGCTATCGCGGTAGCGGACATTTGTGCAGGCACGACATTTTCCGCAAAAGTTAGCTGATGTACGGATGATTCCGCAGCAGCCGCCCGCCGCCCACCGGCCAGATCCATCAATATAACGGCGAGGTAATAGAGCAGATAAATCCCGCTCACCCATATAAAAAAGTGTAACCAGTTCATTCGTTGATTTTTAGTAAAAATTGTTTAACAATAGTGCGCAGTTCCGGATGCTGCCGGATCAGTTCGCTTACGGCAAAGGCAATCATCCGCTGCATTTCAATCCCCGTAGCCAGCTTTAATTGGTTCAAAAGCAAAATGGTATGATCGTCCAGCCGGACATGAACCAGGCTCCGGTCGCCGGTCTTATCGTATCCTTTGATACGATCCAATATTTCATCATACACCGGGTCGCGCTTGCCGCGAAAGAATTTCCAGCTCATATTTCAAATTTTTCTAAGTGGTTTTTGATAATCGTTTTTAGTTCGGGGTATTGCTCGAAAAGTTGCCGGATGGAAAAGCAGATGAGGCGGGTAACCTCAACGCCGGTGGCAATCTTTAAATGATGGATCATCTGGGCCGTCTGTTCGTCCACTCGGGCATGGATCAGTGTTTTGTTGCTGCTCACGTCAAGTTCGCGCAGGCGGTCAATGATTAAAGGGATTTCAGCCGGCTTCCCTTCCTTTTTTCGGTTGGGTTTTAGAGTTTTTTCCGGCGTGTCGGGCTTTGCCATCCTGCTCCTTAGCTGATCGGCCAGTGTTTTAATTTCGCTCATAAATGGGGTTGGATATAATCAAGGTAGATTTGTTCAAAAACGGGTACGATGACCGCCTGCACGGCAATGGGCGTTTGAAAGGTATTGATCCGCTGGAAGTCGATGCGGTCGCCGATTGGGCCGGTAACAAAACCAATTTGATCCAGCTGCTCGTTTACCTCCACCTTTATTTCATATTTTACATTAGCCTTAATCCGGTTCGGCACAAACAACACCTTAACATCAGGATTAATCTTCTTTAATACCAAAGCAAAAGGCACGGTCGATTCAAAGCTGAATTCGTCATAGGAAAAAGGGCAAACTGCAATGTCTGCCGCCTTAAAAACTCTGATCAAACCGTCATCATCCAGCTTGCCGGGCAAATCGATCAGCACGATGTCTTTCGGATTTTGCCGGATAGTACTTTCCATCAATGGAAAGTCCCGCAGGCCATAGGCCAGTACCTGGTAGGGTTCTTCATTCTCCAGTATCTTCGCTTTTTCAAACTTCTGCGAAATAGACTGCTGGTAATCCATATCCAATACCGTAACGGTACAGCCTTTTGTAACGGTAAGGTAATTCGCGAGTAATACGGTAAGCGTACTTTTCCCTGCGCCTCCCTTTTGGTTGCCGATAATGATGACCATAAAATAATTTGATTTGAATTTTTCGCGTCGCTAAGTCAACGGAGATTGGTTCTTGCTTTTTGCTTTCGCCGGCGCTTCATGCCTAAGATGGCCTCGTCATCGACATCTGACGCCAGGTTAATTCCGCTAAAGTGGTGGTGCTGGCGGTAAAGTTCCTCGCTGGTTTCCTGTGCCTGGCTGAAATTTTCTACCACTAAATTGTAGTCACTTTCGTTTAGCAGCTTATCCAGACCAGCATACAACCCGGCGCCGGGGTCATGGAGATAAAAGCTTTCGCCCTTCCGGTAAATCATCAATCCCTGGTGTTGCAAACCCTGCATCATATCAGGGTAATTGTGCAAGACCGCTTTCAGAATTGACGAGTAAAATTCCTTCTTTTCAGTAGTAAGAAATTTGAATGCCTTGTTTGATTCGATACTAGTGTCTGATGGTTTTTTATTACTGACAGCCTTAATCGCCAGCAATTCTTTCAGTGGAACAATTTCACCGCCTTTGAATACCTGTTTTTTATCATGATCGATAACCGTATAGCCATAAGGCGCCTTATCGACTGAAGCATGATATAATAGCTCAATGCCAAATTTCTCTTTGAGCACAACCGAAAAAGCCGAGGTATAAACCGTCCGATTTTTAGTAAGGCCGGTATCATGTAATACTGCATATTTATGAAACAGCGCCTTCAACTGAACTCTTCTCTTTTCATTAGGAGCATATTCTTTTTGGCGCTCCTCAATTGCAGCTATGGAAACTTCGCCCTGCTGCTTACCGAATTTAATAACCTGCATGACTTGGCCCGCTTCCTTCAGTACATACCCTCTACATTCTAAGAGCATCATGAATTGCGCCTTTGTCGCAAATTGATATTCAAGGGCTTTTGAAATATCCCGCTGGGTATTGTGTTTTTCATTTATTCCCAATATGATATTCATTTGTTCCTGGCCACGAATCTGTTCAAAGCTGTCACGAATCTTTTTGCCTTGTTTATCGACCCGCGTACTAACAATATGTACATGGTTATTTAGCGTATCACTATGAAAAATAATGAGGTAAGGCTGCTTTCCATAACCCATTCGCTCCAGCCATTGGGTAGCGAAATCCGTTATTTCCTGTTTGTTATAAGATTTGCCTTCAGCGGAAATGGCTACGTGAAATTGGGGTTTTGTTACTGCTTTATTGGTTGCTGATACCATTCTCAAATATTGCCTGTAATCAGATGGTCGCAACAATCCCAATCTCTGTAAAGGGCCGAAATTTGCCACTCGCATCAGTTCGCCTTTATTTTTATCCATCTTCCCGGTATTATAACTTATTGCCGGGAAATGCCCGTTGGGGCCACTGGTATAAAGGATTTTGACGATCATGGCTGTTCGGAGCGAACAAATTCGGGGAGAGCAAGTGCTGAATCAACAAGTTCAGTACGAACAAATTCGGTGCGAACAAATTCGGGGAGAGCAAGTGCTGAATAAACAAGTTCAGTACGAACAAATTCGGTGCGAACAAATTCAATGTGAACTGATTCGTACAAAACAAGTTCTCAGCGAACATTTTAGCTGCCACCTATTCGGATGATTTTTCGCAATGAAATTTCAAGCTGTTTTTGATACTGAATGTATTGCTCAAACAGGATGTTAAATCTTTCGCTGACTATTGGTGAAAGGACACCTTTCTTTTTCAGGATGTTCGCATATCGAGCCAATTGGTTGATATTGTTTCCGCACGTGCCCATTTCCGCGCCGATCTTATCTAAAAAACCGATCAGCTCTTTAGCATTTACAATAGTAAGCCGGGCATCCTGCAAAAGGCGGGTACGCACCAGATCCGTTTTACGAACACCCAGCGTCTTTTCCAACTCCAGGATGATATCATATTCATCCTGTGTAAACCTTGCATCAATTTTTTTGATCCGCTTACCTATTTCTTTTAAGGGCCGGCCTTTTGGACGCTGTGTTTTTGCCATAAGAGGAAACGAGTTGCGAGTTTCCGATACTCCCTAATGTTCCGCAGGGCGGAAGTTTAGGGCAAGACAGTGAGTGGCTGACAAATTACGAGGAACGAGTTTTTGTCGGACACGAACACATCTTGCAAGGGGAAAAACCAAAAGGGAACTTGTTCGTTTTTCATCGGTTTAGCTGGTAGTTAGTTCGCCCAGCGACGATCAGATCGTTGTAATCATTGTAGCCTGTATATATACCGGCGCGGTCTTTGGCCCAGGGTAATGCAGACGTAAAATCAAGGGTGGCCTGCCGCCCCGATGGGTCATTGTCCAAAAAAAGTGAAATATCCCGGAAGTCCTGGGCTTTGAGTATTCCTGCCTGAAGCAAAGAGAGGGAATTCAGCACGAGCACGCTGTCGGGTGCGAACGGGTTCTCCGTGAGCCAGCTCAGGTAATTAAAAAAACCTTCGAACACCGCCAGCTTCTTTTCCGAATTCGGAATAAAGCTGATCGCCTTATGGCCGAGGCAGCCTTTGAAATTCAGGTTGCGGATTTCCCAGGCTCCCTGTTCGTTTTGCCAGCCTGCTGCAAAGAACTTATTCCGCTTTTTATCTTCATCCTCAACGTAATAATAAATTTCTTTGAGCCTGCCTTCCGCCACCTGACCGACACCCCGGCTTTCTAGGTAATTCAGGATGGCGGCATTGCTGCCGAGGTCTTTAATATCCAGTATTTCATAATTTGGTTCTTTTTCAGCCGACGGCTGTCTTTTATAAACCTGTGGAGCTAAGACTGGAACTAAACCGCCGCAGGTCAATACGATCTTTTCCAATATTTCGGGAAAAGGCAAGCCTTTCCAATATTGCAAACCAAAATCTATAATGTTGCCGCCTTTGCCTTCGCCGAAATCGAACCAGGTACCCTGCTTATCATTGACCGAAAAGGAGGGCGTCGTGTCCGAATCGCGCAGCATACTCAAATAAAGCTGTTCATTGCGAACGCGCTTGACCGGCTCATAGCCCAGGTGCGTTAACAGGTCAACAAGGGAATAATTTTCTTTGATCTCTTTGGCTTTCAGTTGTTGATTTTCCATAATTTCGGGCATAAAAAAAGGGGCACATGGCCCCTTTAGGTGTTTATATATAGTTCGGAACTACTCACGTCGTATTCTACAATACGGCCTCCCGGCTGCCAATGCGCGTTCGCTTTGTTGATACTATCTCAGCTTCGCAAAATTTCCATTTCTTAGGTGGATAATGCTTCGTTCCCCAATGTCAAAGACCGTAGAATCAGGAGAACTTGTTCTTGCCTGATCGACGGTACAAAGGTTCGGAGAGTGCAGATTTTTACCGGGTTCCTTAAAGGGTCGGACCCTCAAATAATTTTCAATTAGTTGATTTTCAATAAGGTATATGGGAATCCTGGCTAATCATTTTCCTAATTAAAAAGAATAAAGAAATAATCAACCTCATCCCAGGATTGGATAGAAGTGTCATTTACATCTTATAGTGTCTCACATTTACATCATTTAATGTCACACCTATAATCGCTTTTAGCGGGACGGCGGCTACCCAATAATAAAAAAAGGTGATTTATATTTAAGTAATTGCTTAAATACTTACATTTGTCTTGGGAGAATTAAATATGAATACCTGTAAACGGATATTTGCCGATGTTGGGCAGATCAATAATTGTAAGGACATACTTCAGAAAAACAGCCAATGGTTTTCAGAACTGGCCCAGATTTTGGCTTTGGCCGGGAATGAGGTAAGGTTAAAAATATTGTACTTATTGGAAGAAGAAGGCGAATTATGTCCTTGTGATCTTTCAGATATACTGGATATGAGCATACCTGCCGTATCGCAGCATTTGCGTAAACTGAAGGACAGTAATATCGTTCAGTTCAGGAAAGCCGGGCAAACCATTTATTATTCTTTAAAGCCGGAAAACCTGAAAATGCTGCAATCATTTTTCAGGCATATCAATGAACTCAACAACAAACCGGAAACAGTATGAAGCGGTCAACATCAATGGGTAAATTAGAAGTGACCAGCCTGTTAACGGCTTTTAGTGCTTCTTTATGTTGTATCACACCCGTCCTTGCATTGATCTCAGGTGGCTCCGGGTTTGCTTCATCTTTGTCATGGCTCAACCCTTTTCGTCCTTACCTGATCGCTATTAGCATTGCTGTATTACTATTTGCCTGGTATCGGCAATTGAAACCTGCAAAAGCGGATTGTTGTGAAACAGAAAAACAATCCTTTCCGAAAAGCAAAACCTTCCTGGCTATCGTTACGGTAGTCTCCGTTGTGCTGATGACCTTTCCGATGTACCCCCGTCTTTTTGGAAAAGATGAAAATAAAATATCCATAGTTCCTGCCGCAACCCCCATAAGCGAGGTAAAGCTCCAGATCACCGGGATGGATTGCGAAGCTTGCGAACATCATGTCAACGGCGAGTTAGCCAAACTCAACGGCGTGTTGCAATATCAAACCTCATCCGCTTTGGGAACCAGTGTTATTAAATTTGATACCAGTAAAATTGCCGTTAACGCGATTATAACGGCTGTCAATGCCACCGGCTATAAAGTAATTCACCAATCACTAAAAAACTAAGTTTTATGAAAAGACTCCTTGTAGTGCTATTATTAACAGGCGCTGCCTTTAATGGTATGGCTAAACCAACTGACCCTGCGATTACCTTTTACAAAACGCCGTTGGTTTGCAATGCTGCGCCGACCATTGGTTGCGGAAGCCGTGCCAAACCTGTTTTGCTGGCTATGGAAAAGAGCCCGGCTATCAAGGAAGCCTGGTTAAACCGCGCCGGTACAATGGTAGCTGTAGTCTGGAAAGACAAACCGGAAACCCTGGCTGTAGCCAAACCTATTTTCCAAGAAAACAGTGTAAGCTTTACCGCTTTAAACGAAGCTGATGCCGCACCCTACCGGAAAACATTCCGTAAAGCCGGTTTATGGTATCATAGCGCGGAGGTAGATATGCTTAGCCGGGAAGAAGCAACCACAATTGCTAATTCAGCAGTAAAGTTTGCGCTTGAAAATAAGCTGATCACGCAGGATGAGGCCGCGAAAATAAAAACAGATGCACAGGCCTATTTTAATAAAGAGTTGGTGAAGATCAGGACTAACCAGCAATTAAACGAAGACAGCCAAACTAAGTTTAAAGCCGCAATGTATAGCATTGCTGAAAAATACATTGGCAAAGCAAGGGCGCAAAAAGCAATGCTGCTTTACCAGCAAAATTGCGAAAAGGAATGTAAAAAAACTGAAGATTGTTGCCATAAAGAAAAAACCATATAAGATGAGCGAAACAGTAATATTAACCTCTGTAATTACCTGTCCGAATTGCGGCTTCCAAAAAGAAGAAGAAATGCCGATAGATGCCTGTCAATACTTTTATGAATGCGAAAGCTGCAAAACCCGATTGAAGCCGTTGGCGGGAGATTGCTGCGTCTTTTGCAGTTACGGCTCGATTAAATGCCCGCCTATTCAGCAGGGAACATCCTGTTGCTCATGACACTTACAACTTTAAGAAGGAGCAGAAGGGTTTTAGCAACCATTATCATCCTCTTTGGGTTGATCCATATCAGCTTTGTATTTCCGGTTATCACTTTTAACATAAGTATGCTTTGGTTTATCGGTTCGGGCTTTATGCTGGTCTTTAGCGGCTTCTTAAACCTGGCAGTGGTGCAATATTGCGCTAAATCCCTGGTAGGCTATTTAACCTTAGTCAGTAATATCATTTGCCTAGGCCTATTCATTTTATCACTTTGGGTGATTAGGGAACCGCAGGTCTATATCGGCATTGCTTTGTTTTTTGTTGCGACGGTCATTTTAGTGGCCGCATTAGTCCTGATGGAAACGCGGAAATATGCAGACGACACGCAGGAAGATCGTCCCTGAAATACGAAAAAGCCGGACATTGCCCGGCTTCAATAGAACTCATTTTATTTGTTACACACTTTTTTGCATTCCCCTGAATCCTTACAGCTTTTGCTGCAATAATCCATGCAGTTCTGCCCGCAACCTTTTGCACACCTGGTACAATGGTGCATTTTGCTGTTACAACATGGGGTATTGGCGGTAGTAAACGTAAAAGAGCTAATGGAAAATAACATCATTATAATGATGAAAATAAAACGTTTCATGATTTCTAAGTTTTAATAATCGGTAAATAATACGGCCAACGAATTGGCAGGCAGATGCAGATCAATTATTAAACTTGCGGGGGATGCCAGCCGGAATCGGAATAATACAAGGAATTGCCCATCATGTAGGAAGCTATCGGTATTGGTTTGATATAACTGATCTTGGGCAGAGCAGGAATTGGGTGAGCGATCAGAAACCCGCAACTACCGCAGGATAACATCATACCACATATTCCTTTATTGCAGCAATCTTTTGTACCATGTCCGCAGCCCCCCTGATGCATCATTCCGGAACAACAGTTTCCCCGCATAGGTTGGTAGATCCCCGAGAAAGAGGAAAGAAATAACATGCCGGCTGCCAGGAAAATAGCTATGGCTTTCATAACATGAATATAACGTTCATTCCACTTAAATAGTTTGCTGACTATGTCTTATTTGTTCAGGATCAACTCATTACCCACATATCAAAATCCTGTAAAAAATTAACGGAATCCTGTAAAGCCCAAGGTTGTCTGCGCGGGTAAATTTGTACTATTAAAAAGAACGATCATGCAACCCAACATACAAACACTTACCTTTCCCGTAACCGGTATGAGCTGTGCCTCTTGTGCAGTGAGTGTTGAATCTATCCTCGGCGCACAAAATGGCGTGGATAAGGCAGAAATAAACTATGCCTCCCAGCTGGTTAAAGTTGTTTTTCATCCTGAGATAGTTGGGCCGGTTATCCTGCAACAAGCAGTACAATCCATCGGCTATGACCTGATCATCGATACTGACAATGGAAAAGCAAAACAGGAAGAAGCGCAGCAAAATCATTATAAAGAACTAAAGAGGAACATTATCTGGGCTACGGCTTTGACTATCCCGGTAGTTTTGATCGGTATGGTTTTTATGGATATACCCTACGCTAACTATATCATGCTGGTATTCACCGCGCCTGTATTATTCATTGCAGGGAAAAGTTTTTTTATGGGTGCTTTTAAGCAGGTCAGGCAGGGCAAAGCTAATATGGATACCCTGGTAGCATTGAGTACCGGCATCGCCTACCTGTTTAGCGCTTTCAATACCTTTGATCCGGGTTTCTGGTTAAGGCAGGGATTACAGCCGCATGTATATTATGAAGCGGCTTCCGTGATTGTGGTTTTTATTCTGTTGGGCAAATTGCTTGAAGAACGCGCAAAATCAAACACTTCTTCTGCCATCAAAAAACTGATCGGCCTGCAACCTAAAACAGTAATGCTGATCACCCTTCACGGGGAAATAGAAACGGCGATAGCGGATGTGCAGACCGGCGACAAATTGCTGGTTCGTCCGGGAGAAAAAATCCCGGTAGATGGTGAGGTATATGATGGTCATTCCTATGTGGACGAAAGTATGATCAACGGGGAACCCATCGCGGTCGAGAAAAAACATGGAACAAAAGTTTTCGCGGGCACATTAAACCAAAAAGGAAGCTTTCGTTTTAAGGCTGAAAAGGTTGGTGGAAGTACCTTACTGGCACAGATTATCCAACTGGTACAGGATGCACAGGGTTCAAAAGCACCGGTACAGAAACTGGTGGATAAAATCGCAGGAATCTTCGTACCTATAGTTATATTCATCGCTTTGTTAAGCCTTGGTGCCTGGATGATATTTGGCGGGCAGCACGCTTTTACCCAAGGGTTATTGGCCATGGTCACCGTATTGGTCATCGCATGTCCTTGTGCTTTAGGGCTGGCCACGCCTACAGCCATTATGGTAGGCATAGGCCGGGGTGCGGAAAATGGCATCCTCATTAAAGATGCGGAAGCATTGGAACTGGGGCACCGGGTAAACGCTGTTGTCTTAGATAAAACCGGAACTATAACCGAAGGGAAACCAGTCGTTTCCGACCTTATATGGGCAGTTAATGCTCAAGACAATCAAGATAAGCTGCAACGCATCTTCTCAGCAATGGAACAACAATCCGAACATCCATTGGCAGAAGCCATTGTGGCTTACTTAAAATCAGCTAATGTAAAGCCGGCCAATGTTTCTTCCTTTAATAGCCTTACAGGCAGAGGGGTTGAAGCAATGTTTGGGGATGAGGTTTATTTAGCCGGTAGTCATAAACTGGTGGATGAAAAAAAAATCACCATTCCAGTGGAGTTGAAAGACATCATCACTTCTTTTTTAAACCAGGCGAAAACGGTAATCTATTTTGCAGATGAGAAGCAGGTACTGGCAATAGCAGCAATCACCGATGAAATCAAAGCAGGTTCGGCTGAAGCAGTTCGGCAGCTAAAGAAACAAGGCATTGAAATATATATGCTTACCGGAGATAACGCGCAAACCGCAGCAGCCATTGCCGCGCAAGCGGGCATTGATCATTTCCGGGCGGACACACTGCCATCTGATAAGGCCGATTTTGTAAAGTCGTTACAGGCAAACGGTAAAATTGTAGCCATGATAGGTGATGGTATTAATGACAGCCAGGCGTTGGCCCAGGCAGATGTGAGTATCGCGATGGGCAAGGGTTCCGATATAGCGATGGATGTTGCCAAGATGACACTGGTATCTTCTGATTTGCAGCAGGTACCCAAAGCATTGCGGTTATCAAAGGTAACCGTCCGGACTATTCGTCAAAACCTGTTCTGGGCATTTATTTATAACCTGATCGGTATCCCTGTTGCAGCCGGTATCCTTTACCCGATTAACGGTTTTTTGCTTAATCCGATGATTGCCGGAGCAGCAATGGCTTTAAGCTCTGTATCTGTAGTAAGCAACAGTTTAAGGCTCAAATTTTCAAAACTTGATCTGTAATAAAATAATTTAATTCAATAATCATGGAAACTCTAAAATTCAAAACCAATATTAATTGTGGTGGCTGTATCGCTGCGGTAACACCCGCATTAAACGAACTAAAAGACATTCAGCATTGGGAGGTGGATACTACCGATCCTAATAAAACGCTGACGGTAAAGGCTGATGACAGCTTGACAGCAGCTAAAATCATTGGTATCTTAAAGGAAAAGGGCTATAAAGCTGAAAAAGTATAAGATGGGAATCATCGCGTATAACGTAACTTAGTCATCATGATATTGCACATTAAAAATATGGTCTGCGACCGCTGCCTGATGATCATTCGCCAGCAGCTGGAAAACCTGGGCTTTACGGTTAAGCAGATCTCTTTGGGCCATGTGGAAATAACGCCCGATCCGAATGAGGAACAAGTAGAGCTGATCGCTGCGGCCTTAAAAGTTCCGGGCTTTGAGCTGATCAATAAAGAAGCGGACAAAACCGTAGAGGCAATCAAAAATATCGTCATTGAACTGGTGCATCACACGGATCAGTCGGAGCAGAAAACATCCTACTCTGACCTGATCGCAAATCGCTTAGCAAAAGATTACACCTATCTGAGCCGCATGTTCTCGATGTCCCAGGATATGACCATTGAGCGTTTTATTATTGAGCAAAAAGTGGAAAAAATAAAAGAATTGCTGGATTATGGTGAACTGAACCTCAACGAAATTGCTTACCAGATGGGTTACAGCAGCAGTGCCCATTTGTCTACCCAATTTAAAAGCATAACCGGGCTAACACCCAGTCAGTACAGATCATCGGAACAGCAGCGGAAACCCATTGATAAAATTTAATCCGGCTTTTATGGAACATCAATCTCATCAAATGAACATGGACAAAATGAATCACATCAAGATGCATCACGGTACCGGCCAGTCGATGGATATGGCGGGGCATGACCATCATGCGATGATGATTGCTGATTTTAAAAAACGGTTTTATGTGGTGTTGCTTTTGACTATTCCGGTCATGTTGTTGTCTATGCAAATTCAGCAATGGCTTCATCTCGACATCAGTTTCAGGGGTTCAGCCTACCTGCTTTTTGTTTTGGCCTCTGTAGTATTCTTTTACGGCGGCTGGCCTTTTCTAACTGGCTGGCTAAGCGAAACGAAGGCTAAAAATCCTGGCATGATGACCCTGATCGGCTTTGCCATTTCTGTTGCTTATGCCTATAGTGCAGCTACCGTATTTGGATTAAAAGGAATGGACTTCTTTTGGGAACTGGATACCCTGATCCTGATCATGCTTTTAGGACATTGGATAGAAATGAGATCTGTTGCCGGGGCATCAAAGGAACTGGAGCTATTGGTTCAGCTAATGCCTGACGAAGCACACATGGTAATGCCGGATATGGTGCATGATGTTACGACGGATACCCTGAAAGAGAACGATATTATCCTGGTCAAACCCGGTGAAAAAGTTGCGGCAGATGGTATCATACTGGAAGGGAAAAGCTATCTGAACGAAAGTATGCTGACGGGAGAATCCAGGCCGGTACAAAAAATGAAAGGTGACAAAGTAATTGCCGGTTCTATTAACGGCAATGGCTCTTTTCAGGTAACCGTGTCCCATGCGGCAAAAGACTCTTACCTATCGCAGGTAGTAAAACTGGTTGAGGACGCGCAAAATTCAAAGTCCAAAACCCAGTTACTGGCAGACACGGCAGCCAAATGGTTAACAATCATTGCACTGGTTACCGGTATTACCACCTTTTTATACTGGTATTTAACCGGACAAACCTTAGCCTTTGCAATGGAAAGAATGGTTACCGTCATTGTGATCTGCTGTCCTCATGCATTGGGACTGGCGGTACCACTTGTCGTAGCCAAATCAACCGCTTTATCGGCAAAACATGGCCTGCTGATTAAGAACAGGACAGCATTTGAGAACGCACGAAAAATAACTACCGTTGTATTTGATAAAACAGGGACGCTTACCGTAGGAAAGTTTGAAGTATCCAAAATAGTACCCCTTCAAAAAGAACTGGATGAAAGGGAACTCATTCGCCTGGCATCTTCACTGGAACAAAACTCAGAACACCCGATTGCTACCGGCATCCTGCAAAAGGTAAAAGACTTAAAGATCACTATCCCCATGGCGGAGAACTTTAAGGCCATAACCGGTCAGGGGGTTGAAGCGACGGTAGGGGGTCAAAAGATCATGGTAGTTAGTCCGGGCTATTTAAAGGAAAACAAGCTTACTATTCCTGATGGTTTTACCGCTGACGATACGGAAACAGTCGTATTTGTAATTATCGGGAAGGAATTGGCGGGATATATTGCTTTATCTGATGAAGTACGGCCGGAATCAGCCGAAGCCGTTAAAACCTTAAAACAGGAAAATATCAAATCCATCCTGCTTACGGGCGATAACAGCAAAGTAGCTGCCAGCGTAAGTAAAACGTTAGGAATGGACAGTTTTATTGCTGAAGTTCTACCACATCAAAAATTAGAGAAAATTAAAGAACTGCAAAGCAAAGGCGAGTTTGTAGCTATGACCGGCGACGGGGTGAATGATGCTCCTGCACTGGCCCAGGCAGATATCGGCATTGCAGTTGGTTCTGGCAGTGATATTGCGGCGGAGACCGCCGGAATAGTGCTGGTCAACAGCAATCCGAAAGATATTGTCAGTTTGATCTTATTTGGCAAAGCCACTTATCGAAAAATGATCCAGAACCTGGCCTGGGCAACCGGCTATAATGTCATTGCCTTGCCACTGGCTGCCGGAGTGCTTTATAACCAGGGAATTGCATTAAGTCCGGCAGCTGGGGCCGTTTTAATGACCGTAAGTACAGTTGTTGTTGCAATCAATGCAAGCTTGCTAAAAGTAAAGGCTTAGTACAATAGGATGTAAATTTTTAACAGAATTATATAAAATTATCAAAAGGATCTATCCATACCTTAGCAGTGTAATAATTTAAAGCGCAAAGTAATTGTCGCAATATTTTAAAAAAATATAAGTTTAACAGAATAATGAAATGTCTCGCTGTTTTCCTTGCATCATGTATCCTGTTGCTATCGTCGGTTTCGGGGATGGCGAGCCCTCATCAGGGGCAGGCATCTTGCTGCAAAGAAAGTACGCATAAGGATTGCTGCAAACAACAGAAGCAAAACTCCGATAACAATTGTGCTAAAGGTGCCTGTAATACCATGTTGTCTTGTAGTACCTGCGGATTTATTCTGAATCCATCTGTTCTTCTTTCACCGGCTACGATTGATTTAAATAATCAAATAGTCCGCCCTTTTATTACAGGCGAGATATCAGATTTCCATGATAATGATTGGAACCCTCCGAAAGCTTAATAATTGATCCCATTGAACAGTCAATTCCTGACTGTAGTATTTCAATTAATTATTAATCTTTAAATTCAAAATCATGAAAAAGTTTCTTTTCATCACTATGGTGATGCTATTATCCGTTATATCCATTACTTATGCGAATACTCCTTGCTGTAACAGCAAAATGAACCATTGTACCAAATGTGCAAAGGGCTGTGACAAGCCAAACTGCCTGGATTATTGCAGCAAAAGCTGTAAGGCTTCCGGAGAATGTACGACTAAATGTAAATAATATAACAAAGCCGCCTCTTCATTGGGGCGGCTTTATAAACTATTCCACACAAAAAACGTATCAATAATTTATTATCTTCGGTCAGTGAAACGTATCGCACTTATATCATTAACAGTTATTTACCTGCTTTCGGCATCAGGTATTACTGTTAGTAGTTTTTATTGCTGCGGTAAACTGGAATCTACCAGCGTTTCTTTTGACAGTGCCCAAAAAACTGCCTGCAAAATGGCAACAGGAATGCCGGGTTGCTGCAAAACAAAAACGCAATTATTTAAAGTAAAGGATCAGCATGTTGGTTCGCAGGCTTTGAGTTTAAATGCCGGTTTGTTTCACGCCATTATTCCTGCCTGTTCCATATTTGATTTCAGCGTTTATAGTTTCAAACCTGACTATACCGCTTTTAACAGCCATGCACCGCCTGACCGGCCTCAAGCACCTGTTTATATTCTTAATTGCACCTACAGAATCTGATCTGTACTTTTCTTTATAGCCTTACGATCCGTAAAGAGGCTATCCTTTGAATTAGAATCCATCATCTTAATTTATAATCAACGCACAGGGCTTAATATGACCTGGTGCCATTTATTCAATTTTTAATTTTTATTTCCATGAAAAAAGTAATGTTGATGGCTGTTGCCATCTTATTCTCGGCCGCAACCGTTTTCGCTGCAAGTCCTACGACCGCTGCTTCTGACACGACTAAATCCAAAAAAGTTAAACCGGCCAAAGTGCAGTACACGTGTACCATGCATCCGGAAGTCTTAAGTGACAAGCCCGGTAAATGCCCTAAATGCGGCATGGAACTGGTGAAAAAAGAACCTGCTAAAAAGAAAGCTGAAAAAATGAAAATGTAATTCATTTAAGCCCGTCCGTCTGCCAGCTGGTGGATGGACGGGCTTATCAAAACCTTTAAGATGATCAATCAACTTATTACCCTGTCTTTAAAAAACAGGTATATCGTATTACTGATCGCCATTGTGCTTTTTGTATGGGGAGCCTATTCCGTCAGGGAAAACCCTATTGATGCCATCCCAGATCTCTCGGAAAACCAGGTGATCGTATTTACCGAATGGCAGGGCCGTAGTCCGCAGATCATGGAGGACCAGGTAACCTACCCGCTGGTCAGCAACCTGCAGGGTATCCCCAAAGTGAAAGCCATTCGTGCCACATCCATGTTCGGGATGAGCTTCGTTTATATCGTTTTTGACGATAAGGCCGATGTATATTGGGCGCGCAGTCGGGTACTGGAACGACTGAACTACGCGCAGCGCTTATTACCGCAGGGGATCACCCCAACCTTAGGCCCGGACGGCACCGGTGTTGGCCATATCCTATGGTATACGCTGGATGCCAAAGGCATGGACCTGGGCGAACAACGCGCCTTGCAGGACTGGTATGTAAAACTGGGTCTGCAAACCGTTCCCGGTGTTAGTGAGGTCGCCTCCTTCGGCGGCTTTGAAAAGCAATATCAAGTTACTATAGATCCACATAAACTTAACTACTATAATATCCCCTTATCGCAGGTGCTCAAATCCATCCAAAGCAATAACAACGATGTAGGTGGCCGCAAATTTGAAATGAACGGCACAGGCTACATTGTGCGCGGACTGGGCTATATCAAAACATTATCCGATGTGGAGAACATCCCGGTTGGGGTGATCAATACCATACCCGTAAAGATCAAAGATCTAGCTACCGTACAGATGGGTGGCGATGAACGCTTGGGCATATTTGACCAGAACGGCAACGGAGAAGCAGTTGGCGGTATTGTGGTGATGCGTTATGGTGAGAATGCCGACAAGGTGATCCATGCGGTCAAAGATAAAATGACCGATATTCAAAAGGGATTGCCTGCGGGTGTGAAATTCAAGATCGCCTATGACCGGAGCGAGCTTATTGAAAGCGCCATAGGTTCTGTGAAACATACACTGATCGAAGAGATGATCACGGTATCCATTATTGTGATCCTGTTCTTATTGAGTTTAAAAAGCGCTTTAAGCATCATTATTCAGATCCCTATTACCATCGCAGCCAGTTTTATCCTGCTTAATGCCTTTGGCATCAGTTCTAATATCATGTCGCTAACCGGTATTGCATTGGCTATTGGGGTGATCGTGGATAACGGTATCGTCATGGTAGAAAACTCGCACCGGAACCTATCCCTTGCACAACAAAAAGAAAAATCATGACCACAGCAGAACGCATAAAAATCATAGAAACCTCTTGCAAACAGGTGGGGCGTGGTGTATTCTTTTCCACGCTCATTATTGTAGCTTCATTCCTCCCGGTATTTTTGCTGGAAGGACAGGAAGGTAAATTGTTTGGCCCGCTGGCCTGGACAAAAACATTTATACTGGCTATAGATGCAATTTTGGCGGTAACACTGGCCCCGGTGCTGATCTCTTTTTTCCTGAAAGGGAAATTGAGAACAGATGACCGCAATCCTTTAACCAATACACTGGAAAAACTATACCGGCCAATCCTTAACTGGTGTGTTACCTGGCGTAAAACAACTATCGGGATTAACCTGGTTGCTTTATTGATCAGCATACCTTTGTTATTAAGCTTAGGCAGTGAATTTATGCCGCCATTGGATGAAGGAACGATCTTGTTTATGCCGGTTACCCAGCCTGATGTATCCAACTCACAGGCCAAACAGCTTTTACAGGTACAGGATAAGATCATTAAAAGCGTACCCGAAGTAAAAAATGTTCTGGGTAAAGCGGGTCGCGCCAATACCGCTACCGATAATTCGCCGATCAGCATGACAGAGACCATCATCCTCTTAAAACCTAAAAGCGAATGGCGCAAGGGTATTAAAAAGGAAGATATCGTCAATGAACTGAACGCTAAATTGCAGATACCAGGTGTGGTGAACGGCTGGACCCAACCCATCATCAACCGTATCAATATGCTTTCCACAGGTATCCGTACCGATGTAGGTTTGAAAGTTTACGGACAGAATCTGGATACGATCTATGCTTTGTCCAGCCAGATGAAACAGGCCCTACAAGGCATTAACGGGGTAAAGGATCTGTATGTTGACCCGATCACTGGTGGCAAATACCTGGATATACAAGTCAATAAAGAAGCCATAGGCAGATACGGCCTGAGTGTAGATGATGTGAACGAAGTGGTGGAAAGCGCCCTGGGCGGCATGAACCTGACCACCACCGTGGAGGGTAGACAACGGTTCAGTGTCAATGCCAGGCTGGCACAGGATTACCGTAGTAACCTCGATGCAATCAAAAGGACGCTCGTGCAAACCGCTAACAACGGCCCGGTCCCTTTATCGTCTGTTGCCGATATAAAAATTAGTGACGGTCCGGCAATGGTGCAATCAGAAAATGCGCTCTTGAGAGGAACAGTTCTGTTCAATGTACGCGACCGGGATCTGGGCAGTACGGTTAAGGAAGCCCAGGAAAGATTAAACACCATGGTTAAATCGCTACCCAAAGGCTATTTTATAGAATGGAGCGGGCAGTATGAAAACCTGATCCGTGCTGAGCATACCCTAAAGTTGGTATTACCTATTGTCCTGCTCATCATTTTTGCCTGTTTGTATTTTGCCTTTCATTCTATCCGCGAAGCTTTTTTCAGCCTGATCTCCATCCCATTTGCCTTGATTGGCGGCGCTTATATGGTGTACTTCTTTGGCGTGCATTTATCAGTTGCCGTAGCTGTTGGCTTTATCGCCCTGTTTGGGATCGCGGTAGAAACTGGTATTGTAATGGTCATTTACCTAAATGATGCCATGCAACAACTGATTGCCTTAAAAGGTAATTCCCGAGAAACTATCACCAGAGAAGACCTGAGAATTTATGTGATGAATGGCGCGGTGAAACGCTTGCGGCCAAAACTCATGACGGTTTGTGTAGCCCTGTTTGGCTTGGTACCTGTGCTTTGGGCAACCGGGACAGGTAGTGATGTAATGCTGCCCATCGTATTGCCGATGATCGGCGGGGTTTTAACTTCTTCCACACATATTTTACTGGTTACCCCGCTCATCTTTTTGATGGTAAAGGAGTACGAGTTAAAAAAATATGGCAAGCTGGAAGTATTAGAAGTAAAGGAGTAATAACATGAAAACGAAATATCATATTATAATTATGCTGGTCGCCTGTTTTGCATTCCTATCTGCAAAAGCGCAGGCACAGCGCCTGTCATTGGATAGTGTTGTGGCAAAGGTATCCGCCAACCCGGCATTGCTGGCTTTTGATGCGAAAGCCAGCGCGCAGGATGCTTATGCCACAGGTGCAAAAAGCCTCGATGCGCCGAAAATCAGCGCGGGCCAATACCAGGTACCCTACCAGTTTAGTCCTAATGGTGGCTCATTCATGATCCAGGCTGAACAAATGTTTACCAATCCGGCGAAGCTAAAGGCCAAAGAGGAATATATGAAAGGACAATCCAAAGTGACGACAGCTGAAAAAGACTATTTAAAAAATCAACTGATCGCGCAGGCAAAGCAATATTATTACGAGCGTGTGGTACTGGAGAAAAAGCTTGATCAATTGCGGAATACGCAAAGCCTGCTGGAGTACATGCTCAAGGACGCCAATATCCGGCTGACCTATGGCAAGGAAAAACTGAGTAATATTTATAAAGCCAAAGCGGACCTGTTTGAACTGGACAATACCCGTGATCAATTGAACAGCGAGATCAGCCAGAAGAATATCATGCTCAATACGCTGATGAACCGGGATAAACAAGCGGCTTTTTCGGTAGACACCGCTATTGTATTAAATAACTATGAGAGTACGCTAACCGACACCGCTACACTGGCAAATGCCCGGAGTGATATTAAAAGCATCAACAGGAATATTGAATTACAAGCTTTAAATGCCAAGGTTGAATACAGCAAACGCAAGCCTGATTTTGGTATCCAGGCTGCACACATGCTCAGTTATGGTGGTTACGCTAACCAGTATATCTTAATGGCTTCCGTAACGATCCCTATCGTTCCCTGGGCATCTAAAGAATATAAGGCTAACCTGAAAGGGATTCGTTACGAGGTAGAAGAATTACAGCAGCGGAAAATGGATGTGCTGAACCAGGCCCAGGGACAACTGGCCAGTATAAGAACAGATATGGTCAGCAAGAAAAAGCAGATCGGCAACTATCAACAAAATATCATTCCGGCCTTGCAGAATGGTTATAAAACAGCATTACTGGCCTATGATCAGAATACCGGCGATTTGCCATCTGTGTTAATTGTTATTAAAGATCTGCAAACATCCAGAATGAATGCCTTGGACCGTTTACAGGAGCTTTTAACCTTACAGGTTGCTTATGAACGGGAAAACGAGATCACGGCATTATCACCAAACAACCAGAACAAATGAAAAGTATTAAAATCATAATGATCAGCCTGCTATCAGGGATGTTGTTTTTCGCTGCCTGTTCAGATCAGAAAAAGGAACCGGCCAAAGCGCAGGTCAAAACTGATGCCAAATATACCTGCCCGATGCATCCGCAGATACTGGAAGATCATCCCGGCAACTGTCCGATCTGCGGCATGGCGCTCGTGAAAAAATCAGGTCAGGCCAGTGAGGGTGCAGGCATCAGCTTAAATACCGTTTTGCAGCCGGTTAATTCTTCGGTGCTGTCAACCGTTAACGCCATTGTGCCCGAACAAAAGGAAATACCGACAATAATCTCAGCCCAGGGTTATCTTGACTTTAATACGCGTACGTTTAATAATATCGCGTCCCGTTTTTCGGGCCGGATTGAAAAGCTGTACATCAAAAATGCTTTCCAGGAAATCCATCGGGGTCAACGCATCTTTGATATCTACAGCCCGGATATGGTTACTGCCCAGCAAGATTTGATCTACCTGGCAAAAAACTCCGCGCAGGAAACCGGGTTAATCAATGCCGCAAGACAAAAACTGCTATTACTGGGCATGACATCTGAACAGGTTAACCAGGTGGTTAAAACCGGGAAAGCGTTTTATAGCCTGCCGGTCTATAGCGCCTACGAGGGTCATGTGCATGATATGCCGCATAGCCAAATGGCGGTCGCGGCACCAGTACAAGCGCCTTCCGATTTTGCAAGTAACCTGCCGCTGTCTGTCAAAGAGGGTATGTATGTTGAAAAAGGGCAGAATTTGTTTAATGTGGTCAACCCTCATAAGCTTTGGGCTGTTTTGAAAATTGATAGATCCGCTATTTCCGGGCTGAAATTGAATCAGGCAGTCACCATTACGTTGCCAGACCTGCCGGATAAAACCATTAGGGGGAAGGTCAATTTTATAGAACCGACCTTGCAGGAAGGTGATAAAACCACCAGCATCCGGGTTTATATCGATAATATGGATCATGAGCTGAAAGTGAACAGTGTCATCCAAGCTACTATACAAAGCGGCACCCAAAATGGTTTGTGGGTACCGCGATCAGCACTGGTTGATCTGGGACGTACTCAAATCGTATGGTTAAAAAATGGTGCGTCATATGTAGCTCACCAGGTAAATACAGGCCTAACTAATAACAACGAAATACAAATTACAAAAGGTTTATCTGTAACAGATAGCCTGGCATCCAATGCCCAATATTTAACAGACAGCGAAAGCTTTATTAAAACGCAAGGCCATGAATAAGAAATATTTTTTAAGATTAAGTGCAACCGGTTTCTTTGCTTTTGTTGTACTGATCGCTGTACTTTTTACAGCCTGCACCCAAAAACCGAAAACTACTGCTACTGCCGCTAAGACAATGAATAAAGCTTATTATACCTGCTCTATGCATCCGCAGATCCATGAAGATCATCCGGGAAACTGCCCGATCTGCGGTATGAAGCTGATCAAGGTGGAAATGACCGGAAATAGTATGGATATGACTGAAAACAAGATCAGGTTGACAGCTACACAGATCCAGCTGGCAAGCATACAAACAGACACGGTAAGGGAAGAAAATGTAGGTAGCGAAAAGACAGTGACCGGAACAGTTACCACCGACGATAATAAATCGGAAGAGCTGAGCGCAAGGTTGGCAGGCAGGATACAGCAATTATTTGTCAAAACAACCGGTGAGAAAATAGCCATGGGGCAGCCTGTTTATTCCATCTACAGCGAAGATCTGCAGGAAGCCGAAAAGGAATATTTGCTGGCCAAACAGCAGCAAAAAGTGCTGCATAATCCGGATGTGGATTATCAACAGCTCATTAGCGCTGCCGAAAACAAGCTACAACTTTGGGGCTTGTCGCCGGCACAAATCAGGAACATAGCGGTTTCCGGCAAAGTATCCGCAACCACAACCATATTGAGTAAAGTTGGTGGAACCGTTAGTGAAATAGCGGTACATGAAGGAGATTATGTTACCGAAGGGATGTCTGTATTAAAAACACAAGCCTTAAACAGTTTATGGGTAGAAGCGCAGCTGTACGCCAGTGAAACAAACAGCTGTAAAGAAAATGACCGGGTAAGTGTTTCCTTTCCTGATCTGGGGGGACAGGTCATTAATGGTAAAGTTGAGTTTATCAACCCGGAACTGTCCAATGCCTCGAAGGTCAATTTGATCAGGATCAGCATTCCAAACCCGCAAGGCCTGGTCCGGCCCGGTATGCTGGCTTATATTTCGATTCCAGGTGGTAATAACCATACTTTAGCGGTGCCTGTTTCCGCTATTTTAACCGATGGAAAAGGCAGCCAGGTATGGGTCAAAAATTCGGATGGCAGTTTTTCAGCCAGGATGGTCAAACCGGGGGATGGTAATCAGAGCTATGTGCCTGTTCTTTCAGGCTTAAATGCAGGGGATATTGTGGTAACTAACGGGGCTTATCTATTAAACAGTGAAGCCATATTTAAAAATGGAAGTGATAACATGGCCGGAATGAAAATGTGAGTATTTAATTATGGAAATGAACAAAAGAGGACGAGTTAAGAAAAATGATATTTTCTTATCCGACTAACGCTTCAGATATCGTATATATGTTATAATCTAATTAGTTAGAGGCGTTAGGATTTTTCAAAATATAACTCAACGTAAATCTATAAAAACTCGAATATAATAATAGCTCACAAACAAAAGCGCACAGGCGCTTAGCAACTGAATTGAGCGCTTTAACCAGGTTAATTGTGCGAAGCGGGTTACAGCACTGGCAAAAACACCTACGATTAAAAAGGGCAAACCACGGCCTATTCCAAAGGCAATAGCAAGAATAATTCCTCTTAAAGGGCTGGCCTGCGCTGCCGCGACCGATATTAAAAGCAATAACGGTGCAGCTGATGTTCCTAAGCTAAAGATAAACCCATAAATAAATGTTCCCCCAAGACCTGGACTTCGCATTTTTTGCAATTGGCCTATTTTTAAACGTGGACCATAAAAGGCAATTACTGCGGCTATCAAAGAGAAAATTGCCATAGCCAAAGCCCAAAATTGCCCAAAGCTTTCTGACAGCACCATTCCCAGTCTTCCCGCTAAAGCACCTAAAAGCGTCAAACAAACAACAATTCCGGCAAAAAATACACCGGAAATTGCTAATCCACTGTTTTTGGCCTCATTATTCTTGCCGCTATTTCCAGACAATCCAGCAATCCCTAAACCAACAGGTAAAGTGCAAGGACATATACCGGTAGCGATAATACCTGCTAACAATGCGATCAGTACAGCCAGAATCGATCCATGGTCAATATATGATCCAAATCGATGAAGAAAATCTTCGAGTGTCATTACTTGTCTTTTTGTACTACCGGTTTGCCCGCCTTATAACCAGAGGCAGAAATCGCTTCCTGAATTTTTGTTGCTGAAATCTTTTGTGGGAAATAACTCACCTTTGCCTGTCTTTTTTCAAGACTTACTTCGACATTATTCACTCCCTGTAAAAATTTTACTGATTTCTTAACATGTGAAGCGCACGATCCGCAAGACATGCCTTCCACTGGAATCAGTACGGTGTTTAATCCAGCTTTGGATATTGTTTCATTGTTTTTAGGTATTAACGCTTTTTTTACTTGTTGCGAGTTGGCTACCAATCCTATCAGTAAGAATAACCATGTTAAAACGTAATGTGACGCTTTTATTTTTTCCAGTGTTAACTTTTTCATTTCTATATTCTGTTTTAATTACCATTAATTTTTTGCTCTGATTTAAAAATTTTTATTCCGATTAAAGAAAGTGCAGTTTGAAAGAGGACGAAAATAAGCAAAGCAGTATTTATTCCCATAGGAAGAAGCTGTCCAAAAAGAAAGCTTCCTATTCCAAAACCCATGAAAAGCATAAACACATTTAATCCCATTGCCTGTCCCGGCTGGTTCTTCCCAACATCGGTTACAATTCCTGCAAGTAGAGGTTGCGTAAGATCATATCCGAGTGAAAGAACTGTTATAGCCAATGCGGCAATTAGTAAAGGTACATGGAAAACCAACACCAATACCGCAAGCGCACTAATCGCCAAGCCAATAGGCAAAAGCCACCTTCTACCTTTACGGTCAGCTATCTTACCAATATAGGGCCCTAATAAAAATCCGGGTATTCCGTAACCCAGCAATGCCAATCCGATGCCCAGTTCACCTAAACCGTACCTCTCTTTAAAATACAGGCCCAGCCATGTAAAGACACCAGAATGAAAAAGGCCGTTTAAAAATACATAAAGGTAAGTCCTTAGACCCCGCCCAAGTGAAAGTAATTGAATATATCCTTGTAATACTTTTCTTAAGGTAAGTGTTCCTGCCGGTGCAGCTTTTAATCCCAGTTTGTCAAGAATGAAATAAAGAAATATTAAAATAATAAAACCCAATCCCGCCACACCGATAAACAAAAATCTCCAGCCAATTAAAGGCTCTGCAATGACGCCGAGCGTTGATCCAAAGGCAGCTCCGCCGGCCATTGCCCCGAACAGCCAGCCTAAAGGCCTTCCCCGTTCCTCGTAAGGGAAAAAACGCCCCATCAGGGCAAGTGCGATTGGTACTACGCCACTTGCTCCAACCCCTGTTGCCAGGCGCCACCAAATTAATTGTTCTGCATTGTGGGCTGTTGCTGTTAAAGCAGTTAATACGACAAAGGCCAGTAGTGAAAGCTTGATAATGACTTTCGCGCTGATCCGATCAGAAAGCAAACCATAAAATAACGTTGTAATAGCATAAGGTATAAGGTAGGCTGGAATTAAATATCCGATTGTTTGCTCCGGGACCTTAAACAAGGACGCCATTTTAGGTATCAGAGGGGCTATCATATAAGCCTGAAAGAATATAACAAAGGTAGCGGCAGAAAGCACCCACAAAAGACGCTCCCTGCCTCTAACAATATCAATATTTATTTCGTTTTTTGAATTCATTTTATACTTTTTATAGTTCTATTGCGGTAAATCCAGCTTTGTTGATTGCCTCTTTAACCTGTTCCTGTTTTACCTGATCCGGCTTAAATTCTATTAATACCTGTTTTTGCATGACCTTAGGTTTTATTTTTTGTATACCAGGTAATTGCTTAAGGCTGGTTGTAATGGATTCTGCGCATCCCTCACATACCATATTTGGTATTTTATACTCAATAGAAGAAATAACAGTTAAACCGTTATCATCCGTTGCCTCCAGATTAATAGCCCTTACCCTTAAAGTATTAATCAAAATTGTAAATATGCTCAGTATCATCATGGCGACGGCCAGTAAGGGGGTTATAAAGCCTAAGGCAGCCAAAGTCATTCCCACAATGTTAAAGATCACCGCGACCAAAACATTTCCTGTCAGAATGCGGTAACTCGCTTTACCCAGTATTAGCGCATTTAATACATCTATTAATTTATCTCCGATTAGAATTACCCCGGCGGACTCAATGGCTATATCCGTTCCGGCACCAATGGCAATGCCTACATCGGACTGGACAAGTGCAGGCGCGTCATTAATTCCATCACCTACCATGGCGACTTTTTTTCCTTTGTTTTGCAATGCCTCAATCGCAGCGACCTTATTGGCCGGAAGTAATTCAGCTTGCACCTGGCTTATACCTAAACATCTTCCTATTGCTTCGGCCACAGGAGTAGAATCCCCGGTTAGCATCACAGTATGAATATTTCTTTGGCTTAATTTTTTGACTACTTGCGCTGCATCTTTGCGTGGGGTATCCTGGAGGGCGATAAGGCCGATCACTTCATTTTCTTGAGACAAAACAATCACTGTTTTACCTTCCACCCCTAATGCGTCAATCCTTGAGTTAACGCTATCAGAAAAAATAATTCCTTTGTTTTTCACAAAAGAAGGGTTACCAATCATTACCTCGTTACCTTCCACGGTAGCTGTTACCCCTTTTCCCGGAACAGCCCTGAAATTTTTTAGGTTAAGCTTAGTGGCTCCTTCACGTAATGCGTAAAAAGCAATCGCCTGGCCCAATGGGTGTTCAGACTTTGTTTCAATTGTAGCCGCCAGTGAAAGAACATCTATAATGTCGATGCGAAAAGCTTCTACGTCGGTTACCGTTGGCCTGCCATAAGTAAGCGTTCCGGTTTTATCAAATACAATGGTATCAATTTTAGAAAGCCCATAAAAAACCTCACTTGCCTTAACCAACAGTCCAATTGAAATGCCTTTTCCTCCAGCAATTGCAGCTAACATAGGCGTAGTGATACCCAAGGCACAGGGATAACCCATAATAATGGTTGTAATCAAAACAATGGTTGCTTTCGTATAATCACCCGTTAAAAGCGACCAACCCACAAATGATATGGCAGCTACTATAAATACAACTGGCCCATAATAATTCATTAATCGGTCAGCAAGAAGTTCGATAGGTGGTTTTTTTTCTGATATTTGACTCATCAGCCGAACAATCTGGCTAAGGAAACTATCACCTCCAATTTTACTGACCTGGATTTGAAGAGCCCCGTCTAAGTTTAAAGTTCCTCCGATAACATATGATTCTATTTCCTTAGTCACAGGTACCGATTCACCGGTAAAACTTGATTCGTCAACACTCGCCATTCCGTCAAGCACTTTACCGTCAAGCGGTATACGCTCTCCCGGACGCACCTCAACAACTTCCCCTACCACCACCTCCTTAGTCAATGCTTCTATGATTTGCCCGCCCCGAAGCACTCTCGCTTTAGAGGGTTGCAATGAAAGAAGCTTTCGGACAGCCTCAGAAGCTTTTTTTCGGGTATCCAGTTTAAAGTACCCGAAAAATAAATGCAGTGACATTAACCAGGCGGCAACAGGCAAAAAATTTGGCCAGTGCGGGTTAATAAGCGACAGAGTGCCTATTATAAATGAACCCCAGGCTCCGGCCGATAGCAGTACATTGGCGTTAATCACCCTTTGCCTGATAGCCATCAACGTTTTTCTAAAAATGGGATAGCCCACCCATAACAAAACGAAAACAGCTATAATGAAACTAAACCATGTCCTGTAGTTAGCTGGTATAGAAAATATATTTAAAGGATCAATCAAAAGGTCGATAACAGAAATAATAATCCCTATCGTTCCCCGCCGCTTTATGAGCTGGAATAAATCTTCGTCGGTTTTATATTGCTGTACTTCAGTGGAGGAAACGCTGTAACCAAGCTTTTCCACAGCATTTGCAAGTTCTTCACGACTCATCTGAGCAGTATCGGCTTCGACCAGGACAATGCCATGAACCAGATTAACCATAACGCTTTTGATCGCTGGATATCTTTTAAGGGCTTTTTCTACACTCATGGTGCAGAAAGAACACATTAATCCTGATACCTTCATTTGAACTGTTTCTGTTTTCATGTGTAATTGAATAAGATATTAATAATGGGGGTAAAGGTCGTAATCAACGGGGGGTCTTCCTCAAATATAAATTTCACTTTTCCGCTAATAATTGGCAAACGACAGTTTTTTATTTATCCCTACGTATGAATTAAATAGAAACGACTAATAGCAGCATGACGAATTGTAGGATCATCGTTCCGTCCAGGTATAAGAAATAGTAATAATCGTTGAAATTCCGGTTGAAACGAAAAATTAGCCACCAGGTAAATATGATTGCTATCAACAATGCAAAAAAGTTCAAATCAAAATGTTGACTTAAAGCGAATAACAAAAGAAGATAACCTGCAAGTAAGAAAAGACAAAATCTATATGCTTTTTTTTCGCCAAATAAAACAGGGATTGTTTTAAGCCCATATTTCTTATCCTGAAATTTATCCCTGATGTCAAATGGGATGGCTATAGCAGCAAAAAATAAAAAACGATTTGCAAACAGTATCAAAGTATACCCTGCTGAAATTGTTATAGTTTGGCGAACCTGTAATTCGACAATAGGTAAGATTACACAACTTGCAGACCATACTAAAGCAATTAACAATAACTTTAAGCCGGGAACATTTCTTAAATTCATCCACTTGCCGTTAATTTTAAGCAATGGTAAATTATAAGCTATTGAGGGTATTGCCAGAAACAGCAGGAACATCCGGGATGTTGAAGAAATAAAAATTACCAGTAAAGTCAGCGAAACTACTGCAAGTGAAGTCAGGCATTTTATTAAACCGATATGATTGAATATCCAATTCACCCTTGGGAATGTAGAATTTTGAGCTTTAGCTGGATTGGATAACAAGACACCAAAATTATATACCGCTATTGTAGCGCAAAATAAGATTGCCAGTATATTTTTATCAACCTGAACCCGAAGCAGGTAATAAGTTACCAGACCTTGAGCAACGGCGCATGAGGCAATGAAAATATGGGTGTATATAAAGAAATCTAAGATTTGTTTGATGTATTTATTCATCGAATTATTTAGCAAAAAACAGATTTCCTTGCGCCAACTGTGAGCAATTCTATCAATTGATTTAAAAATGAAGAGTTTTGCAATATTTCCAATTAAATTGGGGATGAACCTGAATGTTTTTAAATCGTATTTCTGTTTTAATAGAATACCTTACTAAGTCCAAATAAACTTAGTAAGATATCGATTTACTATTTCACCATTAATTCACATGTTTCAGCACATGCTTGACATGTTTTTGCACATTCCCTGCATGCCTCACTGTCAAATTTAGCGCATTCAGCAGCGCAGTCTTTGCAGATTTGAACACAAAGGCTGCTTAATTCGTTTCGATAATTTGAATGAGTTGCACATAAACTTGCACAAGCTGTACAAGCCTCAATACAATCAAGACATAACTGGAGGCACCTTTTCATGTCCGGTTCACCAAAATGCTGAGTTAAACAAACTTTACACGCTGTAACAGCTGCATAACAGGCATCAATGCAGTTCTGCATTTTTTCATTTATCGTTTTCATAAAAAATAGATCTTAATTTCGCTAAGGTATAAGTGGCTACAGGGTGGTGTCCAAATTATGGTAGAAATTATTTCAAACTATTTTCAGGAAAACCACATTTATGTTTGGAGACGACTCCCCCTAACTACGTATTTTGTAAAAAAAATAAAAATGCTACAAAAAGATTTAACACGAGATATAAAAACCAGACTTAATATTGTCAAAGGACAATTAGAAGGCATTGTCAAAATGCTGGATGATGACAAAGATCCTGACCAGATACTAAATCAATTTAAAGCTGCTGGCAAAGGTCTCCAGATGGCAGAAGAACTTCTATTAGATGAGACGTATCGCAAATCGCTTGCCGCGAAAATATCCGAAACGCTGCAGGCCTGTCCTGGAAATTGTGGTCAGGAAGATATCATCGAGATATTGAGGATGCAATTTCCGACCCTTGAACAAAATCAACTGACAAAAAAAATGAAAGAAATTCAGGTAGCTTATGACCAAATGCAGAAAAATAAACAAGAAATGTTAAAACCATTTGGAGACCACCCCACTTAGCAGCGTTAATTTGTGTCAAAAAAAACATGAAAAGGAAAATTGAAATATTCACAGCAGGTTGTCCTGTATGTGCACCCGTTATTGAGATGGTAAAATCACTAACCTGCGAAAATTGTGATGTTCAGATTTACAACCTGGCAGAACAATCTGACCCAGAAATTTACGTCGACAAACTCAAAGAATATAAAATCACTTCTTTGCCTGCAGTAGTAGTCAATGGAATAGCTATCCCAAATTCAGAAGAAGGCATAACAAAGGAAAAATTAGTTTCAGCTGGAATAGGGCAGCTGTTTTAAGCTGAATCGAGTAGGAAGTAAGGGATTATTTCCCTTACTGTCCTCTCACATCACCGTACGTGCCGTTCGGCATACGGCGGTTCAATAAACATTAACAGTTTTCAGCGGGGTGATAATTTCTTTCAGACTTACAAACCCCACTTTCTTTAAAAGGGCATTGTTTAATGCTCTGGTAAGTATTGGACTATGAACCGTTCGCAATTAGTCGAGTATACTCCACTGTTTACCTTTATACCAAAGATAAAGATATGAAGCAATTAATAGTGTGCTGCTTATTACTATTGACGGCTTGCTGTCCATCGCCTGAAAAAACAACCCAACAGCGATCCCAAAAAGATGGTTTACCGCAGCAAAGTGCCGCACAATACGAGAAGAACCAAAAAGCGATAGCCATGATGAAAGCAGACAAGCAGGCTTTTGCCTGCAAACTCAGTTCACCGGAACTGCAAAAAAGGAAGAGTACGATGATCGCCCAATTAAAGAGCATCATTGTAGAAAAAGTAGAGTTAAGCAATGGCTTCTCTTATAAGTTCAGGAATACGGATGCCACTATTGACTTATTGGCCAGTTTTATAAAGACCGAAAGGGAATGCTGCGACTTCTTTAATTTCAATATGTTTGTGTCAAGGGATCAGTATATCCTGATGGACATATCCGGTGCTGAAGGCATCAAAACATTTATTCACGACGAGATCGGACTTTAGCTATGGTATTTATTAAATCATTCTTACTTTTTATTCTCGCAGGCCTTTTCGAGATTGGCGGCGGCTATTTGGTCTGGCAATGGCTAAAGAACGACAAACCGCTTTGGTGGGGTATAGTCGGCGGCATTGTGTTAGTATTGTATGGTGTGGTTGCGACGTGGCAGACGGCTGATTTCGGGCGCGTTTATGCGGCCTATGGCGGCATCTTTATTATCATGGCTTTGATATGGGCCTGGAAAGTAGATAACTTCCAGCCGGACAAATGGGATGTGATCGGCGCACTGGTAGCGGTTACAGGTGCCTGCATCATTATTTATATGCCAAGAAAGTAATATATTGGATCAATGAAGTTTTTAGCCGTTTTATTATTGTGCTGCATCGTTTTCCTGTCCACCTTTACGGGGACGGTAAAGCTTGTACGATCAGCGGCTAATAAAACATGCTGCAAGCGTGTCGCCGGTAAAAAGGTCTGCCACGAGAAGAAAGTGAAGAATGATGATGGTTGTACCAAACCTGGTTGTGCTACGCTGCTAACGTGCAGTTTCTGCGGTTTTCTGACAGAACAACCATTAACGTTACATCCCGGCTTCGTGCCGTTTGATTTGAAGACAGTTTCCCTCTATAAGATAGGTAAGCTATCCGCTTACCATAAGGCAGACTGGAAACCACCCAAAGCCTGTTAGATAATACCCGACAACCTAAACCAAAGTATCCGTTTATTATTTAACATTCAATTTTACAACAAATGAAAAAGATAACATTAAGCATATTGGCGATAATGATCGCCGCATCAACCGTAATGGCAGCAGATAAAACGCCTGTAAAAAAGGCAAAAGCAAAAGCCGCAACCGCAAAGACTTTGAAAAAAGATCATTGCGTTAAGGGCTCAGCAGAATGCAAGAAAAAAGGCTGCTAATGCTTTAAGCTAAATGGGAAGCCCCTTACCGGATGGTAAGGGGCTTTTTTTATTTAGTGAGCTGTTCTTAACCGCTCTGCCAGTTCATCTGGTAATTCACTATCCTCAACAGCATTTGCAGCCTTTTCTATATCATAAAAAAAGCGGACGAACTCAACCGTTATATCGCTATCCCCGGCAATATTTAGCAGCACATAACAGCCTCGAGGATCACCATCTTTAGGTTTACCAACCGAGCCGATATTAATGACGTGTTTGTTGCCTATAACCCGGTGATAAGGCTTATGGGAATGCCCCACACATAAAATATCCGCCTTAGCTTCGACCATCATATCGAGTACATAAGCGTCGTCAGTGTCTTCCAAAACATATTCATTGATACTTCGGGTACTGCCATGCGCCAATACCACATTCAGATGATCATTATTTAGCTGGTATTCCAGTTTAATGTGTGCAGGCAAGGTATTAAGGTAAGCCCGGTTATCGGCTGACACCAGTTCATAAGCATAGCCTTTTGTTTTCAGGTCATGGTTGCCGGCTAACGTAGCCATGCCCCGCCTGCGAATTTCCGCAATGACTTCGTTCGGCCAGATGTTATAACCGATCAGGTCGCCCAGGCAATAAACCGCGTCAGGTTTACGGCTATCCAGGTCTTCTAAAAAAGCTTCAAATGCCGGCAGGTTGGCATGTATATCAGAAAATAGCGCTATCCTCATTATCCGTTCCTTAACATATCTGCATATTCGTTCGGAAGCGGGCTATCTTCCACCGCTTTGGCCGCTTTCTCGATATCATAGTCAAAGCGGATAAATTCCACCTTAATGTTGTCTTTATCTTTAACAGAACTGTCTTCGTTAATGTACAGCAACACATAACCACCGCGCGGGTCTTTATCTTTCGGTTTACCAACCGAGCCGATATTGATGGCATGACGGTAATGCGTATCTTCTGTTATTTCAGTTGGCAGGATACGGTGATAAGGCTGGTGGGTATGACCAAAGCACATCACATCGGCATCGGCCCCTTCCATAATACGCAGCATACTTTTTTCGTCCCTGTCTTCAAACAGGTATTCATTTACTTTACGGGGACTGCCATGTACAAAAAGCACGTTCAGTTTATCATTATTGAGTTGAAACTCTAAACGAATATGTGCGGGCAGGGTACGCAGATAAGCCCTTTGCTCATCTTTCACCACCTCATTGGTATAGGCGATAGATATTTTGCCCATCGCTTTTTCTTCGTCTGTTTTGTAGGCGCAGCCACAATCGTCGCTGTGACGGCCAATGCCAAAATCATAGTTTCCGGTAATACAGGGGATACCCCGTTTACGGATCTCGTCAATGACCTCATTCGGCCAGATATTATAGCCCACCAGGTCACCCAGGCAATAAATGGCATCGGGCTTTTGAGTTTCTACATCAGCAAAGAAAGCCTCCAGTGCAGGCAGGTTAGCGTGTATATCAGAAAAAAGAGCAATCTTCATTATTGTATAGTAGTTAGTGTTTTGGTTTTAGAAGTATAATATTTCTTTCTGAAATAGAAAGCGAGGTTTACTAAAGCGATCAGCGCTGGCACTTCTACTAATGGACCAATCACACCTGCAAAAGCTTCGCCAGAATTGATACCGAATACGCCGATGGCAACTGCAATGGCTAATTCAAAATTGTTCCCTGTAGCGGTAAACGCAATGGATGTGCTTTTGGAATAATCTGCCCCAAATGATTTGCCGATAAAGAAGCTCAATACAAACATGATTGTAAAATAGATCACCAACGGAATTGCTATCCGCAATACATCAAATGGAATCTGTACGATCAGGTTACCTTTCAAACTAAACATCACGACGATGGTGAAGAGCAAAGCGATCAAAGTAATGGGCGAAATGAACGGTACATATTTTGTTTGGTACCATTCTTCCCCTTTTATTTTTATCAGTGCATACCGGCTAATAACACCGGCTGCAAATGGGATTCCCAAATAGATACCTACGCTCTTGGCTATCTCCCCAATGGTAATATTAACGGCTAAACCTTTCAGGCCAAACAGCGGCGGTAATACGGTAATAAATACATAAGCGTAAACACTGTATAACAGCACTTGAAAGATGCTGTTTAGAGCAATCAACCCGGCGGCATACTCCCGGTTACCTTCAGCCAGTTCATTCCATACTACCACCATTGCTATACAACGGGCCAGTCCGATGAGGATCAAACCCACCATATAGGCCGGGTGATCCCGCAGCAATGTTATCGCTAACACGAACATCAATATGGGGCCAACTATCCAGTTTAAGATCAGGGATGCACTTAGTACTTTGGTATCCTTGAATACCTCACCCATATTCTCATATTTCACTTTGGCTAATGGCGGGTACATCATTAAGATCAGGCCTATAGCGAGCGGGATATTGGTTGTTCCGCTGGAGAAAGAATTGATGAACCCCGATGACGAGGGAATAAAATAACCGATACCGACACCTATGGCCATTGCTAAAAATATCCATAAGGTTAAGTACCGGTCAAGAAAACTTAGTCTTTTTCGTTCGGCCACCGGGGCGCAGTTGTTTGCTGACATATTTGAAGTTCGTGTTTTAATGTGAAGTGAATATTAATAGTTCCAGTTATCTTTTATCTTATTGGCCACAAAGATCATTTCTGCCGCGATCAGTTTTTCCTGTTGCTGGATTTGTTCATCTGTTGCTCCTGTAAGACCAGGGTATTTTAATTTAACCGAGAATTTGTCCGGGCTGCTCAGTAAAGACGATGCATCCTCATTCAGCAGCACATGCACCGCCTGCGGATTAGAGGCTGAGCTTTCAAAGGTAACCGAGCCACCCTGGTCATTATATTTCGCATTCAGGCCGCCATCCGTACCTACCTTGAAGCCCAGTTTGGTCAAGGCTGGTGCTAATTTTTCCGATGGGGCAGCGCCGACGGTAAATACTTTGACATCGTTAATGCCATTGTTCGCTAAAGCTGCTTTTAAGATAGCTTTCGCAAAAGGAGCGCTAAAGCCGTCATTACTGATCAGTTCGATCAAAACCGGCTTCTTCTGACCTTTTGCTACAATGCCCATCTGCTGTATGCCGGTCAATACGTCCTGTCGTTCATATGAAACAGGGCTGCTCTTTTTGATTTGTTTGAAAGATTGCACCAGTTCAGGATAAATAGAATCTGCCACCGGGGCGAAAGCGGAGCCTGCTATCAGCAGGCCTGCTAAAAATACGTTGAATAAGGGTTTCATAATTTTAGGTATTTTGGTTATTTGGTTTTATTTCTGCGGTTCATGACTGGCTATTTCGCTGATAAATGTGCTTAGATGACCTGTCATCGATTTAAAAAGTTCATGGTTCAACTGGTAAAAAGTATGGCCGTCACGGGTCATTTTCCTGATCAGTTTTACTGCTTTCAGGGCGTTCAGATGCTTTTCTGTTACCTCAGCAGCTAAGGGTAATTCATTAAACCGGCTGTTATCCACCCAGTCCTCCTGTTCCATGAGTATCCTGATGATGGTTACCCGCGCAGGTAAGGCCAGTGCTCTGGAAAAATTCGCCAGTTCAACATCCGGCAGATCAAATTTGTATTTAGCCTGTCCCATTACTTTAATTTTAAATCATTGCTTTATTGCTATTTAGCGATTAATATGATTCTAAAAAAAGCACAGTTTTCCTGTCTGTGCAAACCTTTCAGTTCTTTACATGATCCTGAACAAAGTCGGCTGCATAGACCTTGATCAGATCTCTTACCCGCCTGAACTCATCCATAACCCCTTCCTGTGTTCCTGTCGCCTTGGCCGGATCAGGAAAGTTCTCATGAAAACGCTCCACTTTGCCCGGAAAGAACGGGCAGGCTTCGTTTGCATTATCGCATACGGTGATTACCTGGTCAAAGGGGATTCCGATATATTCATCCACATGATTAGAAGTGTGTTTCGAAATATCAATATGATCCTCTGCCATAACCTGGATGGCTTTGGGATTAACACCGTGCGTTTCTATCCCGGCGCTGTATATATTCGCCTTGTCACCTGCAAAATAGCGCAGGTAACCTTCAGCCAGCTGGCTGCGGCAGCTATTGCCGGTACATAAAACCAATATATTCTTCTTACTCATTTCAGTGTTTTCTTCATAACGATAGCAGATACCGGGCAAACATGGCTGAACTCTGATGAAGCTCTGACTTCCGCAGGCACATCGTCCCTGGTTATTTTTAAATAGCTTTTACGTTCGAAGTAGGCCGGAGCAGTTTCTGTTAACAGGTATAATTCAGTCAGGCCTTTCAACTTACACATCGTATCCAGCCGGGTCAACAGTTTACCGGCAATACCTAAACCTCGCTTTTCAGGTTGTACCGCTAAAGACCGGAGCAACCCGTAGTCTCCATAAACTTCAACGCCTCCGACACCGATTACCGTACCATCCTGTATGGCGACAATAAAGTTATCCAGCGTTTCGGGCAGGTCAGCTATAGGCAGCTTTTCAGCGGCCAGCAGTTCGATGATTTTGTCTTTATAAGGTTGAGCCTGGTCTATAATCATATCTGTAAAAAATTAGCAGCAGCCTCCCCCAGGTGTACAGCAAGCTTCAGCAGCTACCGCCAGGTTTTTTAATTCTATTTTTGGTTTTTCCGCAACAGGTGTACAGCATTCTTCCCCTTTATCGTTGGTACCACAGCTTCCGCCGCGAGTAATGGCCTTACATTGTACTGCATCAGGACGCAGATCAACGATCAGGTTTTCCCCATCAATGATCATTTCATTAGGAAACATCTGGCGGGTATCAAACTCAGAATTGCCAAACTCGATCTTCACCGTGCCGTTCGGATTAAGCGGCAGCATTTTTTCTACAATATCAACAATAGATAAAGCTTTCTTTACTTTCATGGAACGCAATTGGTCCTGATCTTCCGGTACCCAAAGCTGCACGATGATCTCAGTCCAGGCATTCATGACACCGCCGCAATCTACCGATGTGATTGGCGCTTGTTTGATCTCTGTAATATGGTAAGCTGCATCAACCAGCTTGCCTTCTGCATATTGGAATTGCAGGTCAAGGTCGGGATGCAGTAATAGGGTGTCTTTAAAGGTTTTCCAGTTGATCGCTTCTACTTTATTCATGGCATTTATTCTATTTTATTATTGCAATATTGCGATTAATTAATTCAAATTTTTTTAGCAGCAAGTAGCTTTTAGATCATAAGCTGCAAAGAAGCCACTCATTTGCTCTCTTAATTCATTCCATACCGGCGGGTTGATGCAGTAACATACACTTACACCTTCAATTGTACCCTGTATCAAACCGGCCATTTTTAATTCTCTTAAATGCTGTGAAATGGTTGGCTGTGCCAGCCCCAGTTCATCAACCAGGTCACCACAGATACAGGTATTGGAATTGATGATATACTGTAAGATAGCGATCCTTGCAGGGTGCGCTACTGCTTTCAGCATAACAGCTAACCTGTTCTGTTCTTCGGTAAATATTTCTGTTTTTGTTAATCCCATAATTTTATATTGCAATATTACGATTAATGTTTAGAAAATTCCAAATTTTATTTTTATTATACTCGACATTTATGGTTTAAAGTCCAAAAAAGCACCCTTTTAGAAAAAAATGTCATTTAAGTGTAAATAGTACAATAATACCGATTATACAAATTTCCCAGTGGTGTTAAAATTAATTAAATTTAATGTTTAAACATTTACTAAAAGACATCACTATGAAAACAAACATCAATTTCCAAAAAGCAAGCTTTAAAGATTTCGAGAATATTCCTGATTTAAACGCTTTTCAACGAGCAGAGGTATTTCAGGAGTTTACCAATTATATGGAAGAAAGCGGGCAAATGAATTTTCGCTTTATGACCAGTAAAAAGGGAAGCGGCCCTGAAATGTGGGTTACCTCACCATTTAACAAAATTCCAAAAAAGTGTGTAAGCCTTGTATCCAATGATTATCTAAACTTTACCCAGCATCCAAAAGTGAAATTGGCGGCGATTGAAGGAATAGAAAAATATGGCACCGGTGCCGGGGCATCACCACTGATCGGTGGTCATCATGAATACCATGAAATGTTACAAACTAAAATCGCTTCCTTTTTTAACCGACCGTCGGACTCAGCACTAATATTTACGACGGGTTACACTGCTAACAGTGCAGCGATTTTAGCTATCCTGAAAAAAGAAGACGTAGCAATTTTGGATATGGCTGTACATGCGAGTGTTTATGAGGGGTGCAAAGAAACTAATTTAAAAATGTTCCTTCATAATGACCTCGAATCCTTAGAACGCATTTTAAAAGACGCCCAGGACAAATTCCGGACAAGACTTGTAATAATTGATGGTGTTTATTCCCAGGATGGCGACCTCGCCAAAATGGAAGCAATCCTGAATCTGACTAAGCAATACGGCGGTTTTTTAATGGTGGATGATGCACACGGAATTGGTGTTTTGGGTAAAAATGGCCGTGGGGCGATGGAGATTTTTGGTCTCACAGACAAGATTGATATTATTTCCGGCACATTGAGCAAAGCCTTTGGTCATATTGGAGGTTTTGTTATTTCTACACCTCAAATCATCAATTTTTTAAAATTTCAATCCCGGCAACAGGTATTTTCATCGACTTCCACTCCGGCAGCTGCAGGACTATTAAAAGCCATAGATCTCATTGACGAAGAACCTCATTGGCGGCAAATGCTTGCAGACAATGTTACATATTTTAAGAAAGGCTTGACTGATTTAAAGTTGAATATTGGAAATACTGAATCTGCTATTATTCCTGTAAAAATTGGTGATGCCCATAAGACGGGAGATGCCGGACGTTTATTGCTGGATGCCGGTATTTATGCCAATACGATTGTATATCCGGGGGTTGCACGAAAGAATGCCAGGATCAGAACCAGCCTTATGGCGACCCATACCCGTGAGCACTTGGATAAAGCTTTAAATGCATTTGAATATGTTAACCAAAAATTGCATATTTCCAGTATATAAATACTGAAATTATGGCTAAGAAGACTTATCATGGAGTAACAAACGACAAAGAGCGATCTAAGCAAAAACTCGTTGATGCTGTAGGTGTCATTATCAGATCACAAGGTTACACAGGTTTAAACGCGTCTAACGTGGCTAAAAATGCTGGTGTAAACAGGAGATTGATTAATCTTTATTTTGGCAACTTAGATGCTTTAGTTGAAACTTATGTAAGAGGAAAGGATTACTGGGTTGCTGCATCGGGTAATGCAGGGGAATTAATGGAAGAAAATAAGGGAAACGACACCCGGCAAATTCTGGAAACCCTGCTTGTTAATCAGCTTGATTACTTTTTCAAGGAAGAAGAAATGCAAAAAATTGTGTTATGGCAGATTAGCCAGCGAAGCCAAATCATGTTTGAAGTAGCCGAAGAAAGGGAAAAATTAGGAGCAGTATATTTTGATTTGGCAGACCCCTTTTTCAAAGGAACCGATGTGGATCTTCGGGCGGTAGCCGGATTGCTGGTAGGAGGAATTTATTATATGGTTTTACATGCCAAATCTAATGACAGCTTATTTTGCCAAATTGATGTAAATTCACCGGAAGGCTTAGACCGAATAAAAAAAGCAATAGGATCGATACTTGAGGATACCTTCAGAAGGGCCGAAATTGCCAATAATAAAAATTAACATTCAAATAATTAAATATGACTTTCAATGACATAGTTGACCAACTTAAAAATAACGTAGCGACTGCAAAAGAAAAACTAACGGTAGCCCAAGACCCCTTTAACGAATATGCTGAAAAGCCATATTTTCAAATTATGGCCCAGTTTTGGGCACAAAGGAGCTTAGATAAAGCCGAGGACGATTTAGAATTCTTTGTTGGGTTTTTAAATGAACATCAGTTTGACCTGAAAACTGAAACTGGTGGTATCGAGGCGTTAATCTTAAATTTGGATAGGAATATATCTCAGCAGTAAATATGATTATTAGAGAATTATTTGAAAAACTTGGCTTAAAGGAATCTTCCATTGGCCAGATAATTTTGGATATAAAGGAATATAATCAACTTAATGTTAGCAAGGCTGTTCCTGTAATAGAGTTAAATACATCTATTGATGAACTCACCATGAGCCAGACACCCTTTATAGGCCGGATATTGGGAAAACAAAGAAATCGTGAATTTTTAGACGATGAGAAGCTATTTCCACTAAATATTGACGTTAATGCAATGCGTTATGCGGCGTTGGAAATGGACATCTATTTTCGTAAAGGCAATCTATAGTAAGTAATATTTTATTGGGTTTTACTCTTGCTAAGTAGTATCTCTACCTTTTCACGCTCACTTTTTAGCAAGCTTTCGTAAAGTTCAATTATTTTTTCGACCGGATTATTAATAACAGTCGTACATTCGAAACCATTGTTTACGGAAGAGTTATTTACAGCCTCATAAAAGTTATTTGTATTATTTAATACATTTTCATCATTGAATTTTTTTAACCCATCTAAAGTAACGCCTAAAATACTTGAAATTTGTATTAGCCTACCTTCTTCAATTGTGTCACTTTGTTCAATTTTAGAAAAGGCTTGTTTTGAAATTCCCAAACTCGAAGCAACCTCCTCTTGCGTCATGCCACGTAATTTTCTAACTCTCTCTATCTTTCTTCCGATAAATGCTGGTTTCGTCAGGGTGCTTGTTTCCATTTATATACAATGAATATTTATCGTTTTAATAATTCGTTTTTTTCACGCTCACTTGCCAATAATCTTTCATAAAGTTCTGCTATCTTTTCTATTGGATTGAAAACAAAATTGTTTGTAGCATTATCCTTTATTTCGTTGTTGTAAATGTTATATTGATGATTAATTACCTGCATAATTTTATCCTCATCAAAACTTCTAATTACATCAGGAGTTACCCCCAAAATATCAGCAATTTGACTTAGTAATGATTCTTCAATTTCCTCCTGCTGTTCAATCTTAGAAACTTGTGGCTGAGATATACCAAGTCTACTGGCTAAATATTCTTGCTTTATTCCTTTAAACATTCTTACACGCTCAACTTTTTGTCCAATTGTTAAAGGTGCCCTTGTGTATAGTTTTTCCTCCATAGTGCTTAAAATACGCTTTAAAGTTATAAAAATCAACCGAATTAAAATAATAGTCAACTGTATAATTTTCTCACTACTGAGAAAATTGATTTACTTCGGACTATAAAGTTATGCGCAATTTAATCATTACCCAGTATCAACACATAAAAGTTTTCAGGGAATTGCTGTCACATAATTTTAGTCAAGATTTTTACCCTAACTCTTTTAAGCCAGAATATACCATAACGGCTAATGGAAACCTGGTTAATGGCTTTGCACCACGCAAAGCCATTTCTTACCCCTTACAGAATCCAATTAAAAACATAATATGCTGTCCCGAATGATTAAGGTATAAAACGGCAACCGAAGATCAGTTTTTAGTTAATTCTTTTTTCAGGTTGCCGTTTACCTTTTATAGTAAACGTTAGCCCTCTAATTAACCACCCCCATTTTCATGAAAAAAACAACGATCAAAATCGTAATGGCTTTGCTATGCCCAAAGCATATTTACCTTAAACAGAAAATTCCGGTTATAATACTAATGTTATGCGGGATTTTAAACTGGCATCCACTATTTGGACAAATAAACACTCCTGTAAAATTAATAGGTACAGTTAAAGCTGGTGATGATCTAAAACCATTACCGGGAGCAACCATAAAAATCGGCAAAAGCGGCAATGCGGTTACCAGTGACCAAAATGGAAAATTTCAGATTTTAACACGGGATACGTCAGGTGTTTTGTTTATATCTTTTATTGGGTATCGCACGGCAATAATCCCATTTAATCAAACAGAAAAGGGGCCTTATAATATTATTCTTGCATCTGATCCCTCAGTTTTAAAAGAAGTAATTGTTTCTACAGGTTACCAGACTTTACCAAAGGAACGTTCTACTGGTTCTTTTGCGCAGATAGATAATCAACTACTGAACCGAAGGGTTAGCACTGATATTGCCAGTAGACTGGAAGGAGTTGTACCTGGACTTTTGTTTAACAGGAATACTGTTAACGGATCAGCAGGAAATGTTGATATTAGTATTAGAGGCACCAACACACTATTTGCAAATAGCCAGCCGCTGGTAATTGTCGACGGATTTCCCTATGATGGAGACATAACCAATATTAATCCAAATGATATTGAAAGCATTACCGTCCTAAAAGATGCTGCCGCAGCCTCTATTTGGGGAGTAAAATCGGGCAACGGAGTTTTAGTTCTGACAACCAAAAAGGGTTCACCAAACCTGCCTTTAAGCATTGACTTTAATGCCAATCTTACCATTGGAAATAAACCAGATTTATTTTACAGCAGAAATTTTATTAATTCATCTGACATGATATCACTTGAAGAAAATCTATTTAACAAAGGATATTTTGACAGCAATCTCAAAACCGGATACGTGCCGGTATCGCCTGTCATACAATTATTGGCCGGGCACAGGGATGGAACTATTGCTGTAGATCAATTGGCTGCCGGATTAAGCTTATTGGCTAATAATGATATTCGTAAAGATGAAACCAAATATTTATATCGACATTCTGTTAACCAGCAGTATTCCTTAAATTTCAAGGGCGGCGGCGAAAAAAGTGATTACTTTTTGTCTTTAGGGGACGACCAGGATAAAAGTTTTTACCAGGGAAATAAAAACAGCAGAATTACAGTCAATTCCCGGCTAAACTTTTACCCTATTAAAAACTTACAATTTTCAATAGGTGCGAATTATGTACAGTTAAATGCGACTACCAATAACCCCCTCTATAATTATGGCAATCTTGCTTTTGGTTCCAACAATATTTACCCTTATGCTCAACTAAAAGATGCCAATGGAAACGCTGCTGCAATTCCCAAAGATTATGCGAAAAGTTATACAGATACCGTAGGCAATGGTAAACTTACAGACTGGAACTACAAACCGTTAGATGAGCTTCACAACGCGGATAATACCCTCCGTACAATAGACAACCGTGTAAATCTCGGGTTGAACTATCGCTTTTTGAAAGACTTCCGTGCAGACATAAAATATCAATATGAGCACTCAGCCGAAAGCGGTCTGAATTACAATAGTTTGGCAACTTACTACTCCCGAAATCTTATCAATATATATAGTCAAATCAATCCTAATGGCACTGTGACTTATCCTATACCAATTGGTGGTATTTTACAACAATCAGATAGCTATCTGACCTCGCAACAACTTAGAGGTCAACTGGAATATAATCATAACTGGAATGATAAAAATGAATTAACGGCAATTCTGGGCAGTGAAATAAGTTCGACCGAGAATGGCTCTAACAGCAATACCGTTTACGGATATGACCAGGAAACGGGGGCCAGCTATGCAAATATTGATTATGCTACAAGTTATGGGCTTAATCCAAATGGCGCGGCAACCATTCCAAGTACCCTCGGATTTGGAAAAACTACAGACCACTTTTTGTCCTACTACAGTAATGCTGCCTACACCTATGACCACCGCTATACAATTTCTTTAAGCGGGCGAATTGATAAGTCTAACTTATTCGGTGTTTCGACAAATCAAAAATCAGTTCCACTTTATTCAACCGGTGCCGCATGGAACATCAGCAAAGAGGGTTTTTACCATTTAACATGGCTCCCTTATTTAAAACTCAGGGCGACTTTCGGTTATACTGGTAACATTAATAAAAGTGCTACTGCAGTTGCCACAATAAGACAACTGAGTAACAATTATTACAGCGGGGATACCTATAACCAAATCGCCAATCCCGGCAACCCCGACCTAAGATGGGAAAAAAATCGAATGACAAATATTGGATTAGACTTTACCTCCAAAAATCAGATTGTTTCAGGAAGTATTGAATACTATAGCAAAAAAGGTATAGATCTATTTGGCAATTCCTTATTGGCACCTTCTACCGGGCTTTCAACATACTTCGGAAACACTGCTGATACAAAGGGGAATGGTTTGGATTTGGTTTTAAACACCAGAATAATTAACGGAAGTAAATTCAAATGGAATAACAATTTTATTCTAAGTCATGCTACAGATATTGTGACCAAATACGATGTCACTTCTACCTCCTCCAACTATATAGCCTTTAGCAATTCAAGTAGTATCATTCCACTAACAGGTAAGTCACTTTATGGTATTTACAGCTATTCATGGGCTGGTCTAAATCATCAAACAGGTGATCCGCAGGGATATATTGATGGAAAAGTAAGTACCAACTATTCCGGAATTTTGGCAAATACCAACATCAACAATATGGTATATAATGGATCTTCGAGGCCAACTACCTTCGGGTCATTCAGAAACACGTTCACATACAATGATATTTCCCTTTCATTCAATATCGTTTATAAGCTTGATTATTATTTCAGGAAGACTTCCTTAACCTCGTCAGGATTACCGTATTCTGGAAATGAAGATTATTATAAAAGATGGCAGAAACCGGGCGATGAATTAATTACAAGCGTCCCATCACTACAATACCCCCCTTATACATCCGGCAGGGATCAGTTTTACCAATACTCAACTGCATTAATTGATAAAGGCGACCATATCCGTTTACAGGACATTAGTTTAAGTTATGACCTGTATAAATCGAACATTAAAAACTTGCCTATTAATCATCTGCAACTATACGGTTATGTCAACAATGTAGGGATTTTATGGAGAGCAAACCATGATGGGCTTGACCCGGATTTAAGTGGCAATACTGCCTCGGCAGCATATCCACTTCCACGAACATTCGCATTAGGCATCAAAGCAAACTTTTAAAACCCTTTTTCATGGAAAATTTATTTTACAAAACCCTTTTTTATACAGTTGTGTACTATTTGCTCCTATGCAGTGGTTGTAAGAAAGAAACCGACTTTTTAAATGCGAAACCAAACGAAGCATTAGCTGTACCATCAACCCTGAACGACTTAAAATCCTTGTTGCATAATCAGGGAATATTAAATCAGCATTATCCGGCATTAGGGCAAATTTCATCGGATGACTCCTATGTAACAACTTCTTTTTACAATACCACCACAACTACTGAAAGGAACGCCTATATCTGGGCTAAACAAATCTATGATCCCGGAGCAAATGTTGGTGACTGGAGTGATTCCTATAATCAAATTTATTACGCGAATACTGTTTTGGATGCATTGCCACATCTTACAAATAGCTCTAATCAGCAGGGTCTGGCAAATGAAATTAAAGGCGTAGCATTATTTTATCGATCTTTTGCTTTTTACAATCTTGTGCAAACCTTTGCTTTGCCCTATGACCCATCAACTTCAAAATCAGATCTTGGTATTCCGCTAAGACTTACTTCCAATCTGAATGTTAAATCTGTCCGAGCAACTGTACAACAATCTTATGACCAGATTATGAATGATCTGCAAATCGCTGCAACATTGCTTCCCCTGACAAACACAGATCAAACTGAACCAACCAAAGCTTCGGTTTTGGGATTGTTGTCAAGGGTTAAGCTTGCACTTGGAAATTATACCGGGTCTTTACAAAATGCAACAGACTGTCTTGTAATCAATAACAAGTTACAGGATTTTAATCAGCTTAACCCTAATGCTTTTCCAATTTATCCGAACTTTTCAATGGAGGAACTCTTTCATAGTTCTTTTGAAGGCTATGGTCTAATTGGGTTTAATGCGGTGGTAGATTCTACTTTATTCCAATCTTTTAATGATCCCAATGATTTACGCCCCTCTATATTTTTCTACAATAGCGGGGGAATTATTGGATTTAACAGCCAATTTGACAAGCATAATAATATCTATTGTGGCATTTCAATCAATGAGATTTACTTAAACAAAGCTGAATGTGAGGCCCGGACAGGTGATTTTAAATCTGCAATGGCCGATTTAAACACCTTGCTTATCAAGCGGTGGAAAACAGGATCATTTAAACCCTTCACTGCACTAAACAGCGACAGTGCCTTAAAACAAATCCTTGCCGAAAGAAGAAAGGAACTGGTATTTACTGGGATAAGATGGACGGACCTCCGGAGATTAAATAAGGATGTTCGGTTTGCGGTTACCCTAACCCGGATCATTGGGGGTAAAACCTACACACTGCCTCCCAATGATCCAAAATATGCCTTACCCATACCTGATAACGAAATTGTATTAAGCGGCATTCCTCAAAACAACAGATAAGATTATGAGCTTAAAAAAAATATTTACAGGAATAACGGTTACGATGCTGCTAATATCCTCTCTAAGTACTTTTGGCAGGCAAGGATTTGCCTCTATTTCGGGAAATTATAAATTTATAAATGACGGCGATATAGTAACCCTGACAACAAACAGGTTTGGAAATGTAAGTTTTGGCGACGGAGAGGAAACCTATGTTTGTACGGTGATTAAGCATGCATTTCATTTTAAAATTAACTGCACTAATGAGCCACTGTATTTTAAGTTGTCAATAAGAGAAAAAAATGGCAGTTATAAAAGCCTGAACGAATATAGAAAACTTGGATTATTCGGATATTATCTTGAGTCTGGTGATCGGGTATGGCTTACTAAAAAAAACAATACCGTAAGGTTTAGGGGAAATGGTGCAGGAAAATTCAGAGTTATTCAACAATTGGGCATATTAAGACAGCAATTCGGTAAACATTCCTGGGGCATTCCTGAAAAGGCAGATTTGTATTTTATGAGCCAAGACTCCATGACCATAAAAAGCATGGCGTTTTTGTCAAACCAAGAGCAATCCTTAAGTACAAAAATCCGGGGTTTATTAAAATCAAGCATTATAGGAACCTGGTACCTAAAGGCAAATGTTTTAGAACCAATGACAGATTCGATGCGGACTATTGCGGTTAAATCTCTCCGCAGTTATAAAAATCCATATAGTAAAATCATTCTTAATTATATAGAATCACAGTATAATCCGCTGTTTTCATGTACTGACGAATTCGCCCAGGGCATTATTGAGCAGTACAAAAATGATAGCTGTTATATGGTTTTTAAAAAATTCGATACAAAACGCTGTTATGATTACCTGTTAAGGAACTTTTCCGGGGACTTCCTTGACAGGTTAGTAACTACGCTTTTATATGATCGCAGGGTTGAACCTGAAGATAATTCTGGACTCATCGTCGATGCGCTGGATCGCGTAAGAAACAGTGATTATAAAAATGTTTTATTGCAATTAAAGGCTTCCAATCTGGTTGGTGCAAAAGCTTACGATTTTTCATTATCAGATAGTCTTGAAAGCATCCATACACTTTCAGAATTTAAGGGCAAAGTAGTATTTATCGATTTTTGGTTTACAGGCTGTGGTAATTGTATTAAGGTAAATCCCCTCCTGGCCCGTATTGAAAAAAAGTTTGAGGGAAGGCAGGTAATATTTCTAAGTGTAAATCTCGATAAGGCAAGAAAAACATGGATTAAAAGCATTCAGTCAGGGAAATATACAACTCCTTATGCAACCAACTTATACACTGATAACCTGGCATTTAATCATCCAATAAGTAAATTTTATAATGTTACAGATGGGCCGACCTTGATAATGATAGATAAGTATGGTAAAATGATGATAAGACCAATAGACCCACGAAAAGACGAAGGACGAAATATTGAGTATCTGATTAATAAAGCAATTGCAAATTAAAATATGAATAAAGCTGCCGGAATTGCCCGGCAGCTTTACAGGTAAACTATTTATAAAATTCACCTGCTGAACCATTCTGTATATTTGAATTTGGCGGCAGGGCATTTACAGTTCCTAATACTACTGATTGGGAAGCTGTAGAAGTTATGGTACAGGCAATGGCACTGGCATCTGCCTGGCAGCTTGTTCTTGCCGGCGGAGTTAATGACCATTTGGCATCCGTACCGCTTTTATAGCCGTAATAGGTAGTTCCACTTACCTTTTTTGGATGATTTAACGCAAATGCACCGCCAATCCCTGTTACGGTCGCAAGGGCTATCAAGCCCATTTTGATTTTTTTCATAATGTTGTAAATAAATGTAAATTAATCTTAACCGATTTTTACATCAGGAACCGGTTTTCAACCTGATTTCGCGCGTGAAATATTTTTATTTACCATGGTTCTGTTAACACCGGTAAAGTTTATTTTCTCTTATTTTTCTATTTATCTGAAATGCTACAACAGCGAGAATTAGGAAGAAAAGGTTTAAAACCAAATGCTGTCCCCAATTCAATTTTCTTATGATCCCACCACAGGAACAAGGAATGTTTTTGAAGAGGCTTAACTTAATAGCCGTAACGTATAATGTAAAGAGGCTCATTAACAATATATAACTTCTTAAAGCCAACATCCTTGACTTTTCAAAAATGAGGGCAATTACAATAATGATTTCCAATGGAGGAATTGTGCCGATTAAGAAATCTGAAAACCATGCTGGAAATGGCTGATTATGCATGGATTTTTTAAAGTATTCAAAATCAGCATATTTGCTAAAGCTTGCATAAAGGAATAGCGCAACTAATACCGCGACTATCAATTCTAAGATTAACTGCTTTTTCATGTTATTCGCCCAATTCATTTACAGTGGAAAACTTACCTTATGGTGATTTAGATACCTGATTAAGAAATGAATAATGCCCGAATTCCCATATATAAAACCTCCTGTTGGATTGGTTTCATTACCGTCAAGCCAATAGGCTGAAAAATTGGCTGATCGCCGAACACAATGAAGCAACAGGTTTACAATATGATCAGCTCTTTGTTTCCATTCCTCATCCTTGAAGATATTATATGCTTCGAGATAAACTTCTCCCAGGCCGCTTAATCCATTACCCAGGCACAAATAATTACTTGATATATACTTGGGATGGGTTAATAAGGCAAATGTTGCAGCTTCTTTATATTTCTTTTCCCTGAAAATTTCAAAAGCTTTAATAAACGTCAGAGCAATACCCGAAAACCCGAATTCAATCCAGGGATCAATACTTGAATTGATCGAACTTATTGGCCATGTCAGATTACCGTTGGACAATTGACGTTGTTTTAACAGCCAGTTCAGTGATTTTGACACTGCATTTTTAACCCTTTGATCTTCATATTTAGCATAATATTCGATTAGAAAGTAATTGATACCTGCTATTCCGTAAGAAAATCCAAACAACTTAATTCCTTTTAATTGACTTTCATCTTTTTTTATCCTCCACGAACCATCAGAATTCTGTTCATTAAGTAAAATATTTACAATTGAAAAAAGCTGATCATAAAATGAGGGCAACTGGGTGTTATTTGAACATTTTAACATAGCAAGACCCTGGCCAGCTAATCCATCCGCGAGATTGATGCTTTGGCATTTATGGTTCAACCACTGATAAATCAGGTTATGGTTGTTAATGGAATTTTCCAAAAGTCCGGAAATAATCATTGCATTGGCGGCAACTGCAACTCCCGTATTACCCTCGTATAAGCCTCTCTCAACCCTCTTTAGCAACTGACTATTCGTGTTGATCAGTTTATAGTTTTTAAAGATTTGATTTTGAATGTCCACAGTATTAAAACCGGTCTTTTCTGCAATGGCTAAGAGATAGATTATGCCACATATACCATTGGCAAAACCGGGTTCCCATTCATACTTGATTAATTCATTGGAGATGATTGCGTCTGATTGTACACATTTGGATAACCAATAGCCCTCATCATTTTGAAAGTAAGCTGATGAAAAGGCGTTAATTCCCATTTGAATCACCTTCTTAATTTCTGATTGCTCTAAATTCGGTTTGGTAAAAGAAGTTTTTTTTGAAGTATTAGTCAGTAACAAAACATCATAAACCTCTAAAGCGTGACAGATTGATTTGAGCGATGGCCTTAACAACCTATCATACTTTAAGCATGAATTTATCATTGAGGCAACAGAACTGTTTCCTATAAAAAAAACTAAATTTTTAAATAGTTCCTCTTCGGATGCTGCAATGAATTTACCCGGCGAAATACCTGTTAGAGCTTTTAAAATTAATGCACCAAGACTGTAAATATCATCCTCTATGTCTGGCTCCTGCATTTGTTGCTGCTGTGGTGAAATGTAACCCGGTGTTCCAAAAGTATAAGGAGGTAAAGGCTCATTAGAACAAAAATCATAAGCTAATTCTATATCAATAGCGACGATGGTTCCATCTTCGCGAACCATGAAATTTCCAGGGTTAATATCCCTGTGTACTAATCCACTACCATGAAACGTATCAATAATACCAGTAATCTCAATCAGGTATTTTAAAAGCTTGCGTTGCGACTCTATAGGAATCGCTGGCCAAAATGTACCCTGGTGCAGCGATTCAATCCTTTCATTTAAACTAACGCCTTCAATAAACTCGGTTACCAGGTAGGAATCGTTATCATGTTCGAAATAGCTGATCGCTTTAGGCAAAGGAAATGAAGCCTCATAATAATTTAATAGTTCAAACTGCCATTTAAGACGATCTTTAATAGTTCTGCCATAATTATCGGCACACTGATGAGCCAATCCCTGCTTTATGACACACCATTGGATATTTAGCCAATTATTCAGATTAAGGCATTTTAATACTTTTCCTTTGGCATCCCCTTTGATCTGTTTAACAACAAGATACTGCTTTATCCATTTTTTTTGTTTTGGGTTTCTCTTATTAATAATATTCCCAAAAGGCCACCTTTCCGATTTGATACCGGATTTAGAAAATTGTTCTTCTACCAAATTAGTATATAAATTCCCTCCAAGCGGAAATGCAGATGGTATTACCGGGCCGGAATATGTTTTGGTTAACTCGATAAATTGCTCGGCGATAATAATGGCATCTGTGTAATTCTTTGGATAAATAGTAACTATTTTTCCTATTTGATGATACCCCAAGCCCCCGTCCAGTAGCATAGAGTGAACACCACTGCTCTCAGGTATTGAAAATTTTGTTTTTAAATTTGAAAGTAAAGGAAAGATTATCTTTAAAAGAGGGATAATCTGTTGCCTGATTACCGAAATGTGAAAAATCCAGTTATAATTAGGCTCGTCATTGGCACTAACTAAATAATAACCACTTTTAACATACATAATAGCGGCTTCATTTAAAATGGAATCATAATTCAATAATTCTTCAGTCAAGGAATCATTGCGGTTTTTAATTTCGCAATCATTTATTAAATGATCTTTTTTGCTGAATATTGATTCGTCCATTACCCCGATTTAATTATGAGTTAAATCTAAGGCGGTAATGGAATAGATAGGATTAATCTACCTTACAAAATTCTGAATGTACCTTACAAAATTTAAGGGAATACCTTAAATTTTATTGAATTTAATTTAACAAATGAGTTAAAGTACTTTCGATCAAGTGATGGCAAATTTAAAATGCCGGAGAACGGTGCGCCTGATTTTCAAAAATTTGCAAAAAAAAACAAATATCCAAAATTAGACTGTTTAATGGCTTTTTGAGTTAATGTACCTTAACAAATAAAGTAAATACCTTAACAAATTAGGAATGTAGATTAAATGATTTGTTAAGGTAGATTAATAATCCAGTCCCTTATTAATTCGGCTGAACGTTTGTTTTGTGACATTCAAATATGAAGCAGTCATAAAATGAGGTATGCGTTTAAGAATATAATCCTCATGTTCTGATAGAAAATCATAACGGTTTTTAGCGGATGGAATCCTTAACAGTTTTTCACGGTATTGGGCTTCCGAAGCACTTTCATTTATCAACAGTGTTATGAGTTCCTGCACCTCCGGATAGGTCTTTAATGTTTTTTGAATATGTATTACCGGAATGGTCAAAAGCGTGGTTTTTAATACCGCGCTTATGTATTCATCACTTGTTGTTTGATTAAAGAGCCCCTGTGGTACAATTAAATCTCCTTCCTTTTTAAACCAGGTTGTCGCCTTTTCTTTTCCCACATCCACAGCCCCCCTCACTATTCCTTCTTGAATAAAGTATAATGAACCAGCATAATTGCCTGGTGAAATAAAAATCTCCATAGGCTCAAACCTGTTAATTCTCAATCCTTCCATCAGGGCACTGGTAACTCTTTGTGATTGGATTTTAATAGAATTCAGACGATGAATAAAGGCGAAGGAATCAATCATTTTACTACTGTTTTAGACAAATAACCATAATCCGAAGGCTCAGGTCAAGTGGCTAAGGGTGGCAATAAAAATGTCATCATTTTAAAAAACGCAGATTTTTGTTAAATTTTACTTTAAAGCAAATCAATTTTCTCAATGGTGAGAAAATTGATTTATCTTTGTTAAATGCAGATAGTATAACAGAGGGCGATTATTCAGAACTATATATTATAAAATATAAGTTTTGGCAGAACATTATTATGGCCGCAGCACTGATAAAAATCAAAGGATTTGTACAAACCTACACGGGTTACAATTTTGAGAATATCACCGATCTTGAAATTGAGGAACTGAAGGTGTTCCTGGCTGAGGCTTTTCTTTCTGTGAGGTGGGAAATTGAAAGTGAATTTGATAAAGTACCAGACTTTTCAAATAAAACCCAGTACATACATAATCTGCAATTACAATTAACACATCTTGCGGGTGGCCTAACTGGTTTTGATCAGGAAAATGATGACTCAAAGCAACTTTCCTGGGTATTTGAATGGGTGTTAAATGGCGTATTTGAGTTGTTTGAATATTTGCGTACCTATTTTAAGGCTTATTTCAATTATGAAGCTGACCTGCCAGTAAAATTTATTGAACGCGCCAAGAATACCTACTTTACTACGCCACAAGACCTTACTGATAAACTTACAGAATTAAAGGTTGATAAGGACCTCGTAAACCTGCTAAAGAATTTCAGTGAAGCTTCCAGGGATTCGGAGAAATTCAATTTACGTACCTGGCGGCAATGGGATTACCTGGTAGGTACCGTTATAATTATTTATGCTTTTCTGGATGATTCTATTAAAGGTGATATTAATCTTGAATTATTGAAACTGCTGATCAGCCAGGAGTTTAACAGCATACAGGTTTATGCATATTTTATAAAATATGTAGAGCGCATCACATTAGGCGAAGCTATATTTCAGGAACAACAGCAGGAATTACTTTATTTAATAAAGGTGTTCCGGCAGGTAAGGATTGATGCTGAATTCATGTATGATTCAAAGGTTCAGTCTTTAAAAAGTTCTGTGTTAGAAAGTCTAGAAGCTGAACTGGCTTATTTGGAACAAAAGGAAAAATTACTCATTCAAAGCTTAAAAGCTACGGAACCAAATGGGCCTTCTAAGTTCTATTTTACGGTCGCGATAACTTTAGCGGAACTTATGTTTTTCTTTAGAATTATGCTGGAGGTAAAAGTGATATTTACAAAATTTAACTCCTACTTGTATGAATTTGTATCAAATCACATCAGGACACAAAGAGCAGAAAATTTATCCAAGCAGAGTCAGCGCAATCATCTTAGTAATAAGCTGTTCCCGGATCGGACTGTTAAAAATGTTAAAGGCTGGCTGGAAAAGATGATAAATCATATCAACTTATATTACGATATATAATCAAGTTTAAAAGGTTTAGCTTTTTCTTTCCAGCAGGTGCAGTAACCCTTTTTTATCCAGGAATCTAATGACCATATTAAACCTTACATAATCAAACGCCTCCTGTCCCCGTAACCATTTCCAACCCTTACCGATAAATTCCTGAAGATTACTGATACCGAGTTCCTTTAAGTTTGATTTACACTCAGCGTTTAGATCTAACTGTTCGATTGGGGTTTGAAGGATTTTTTCTTTAGCTGCTTCCATAAAAAAATAGCGTGGGTCACCAGTTTTTCTGTTACAAGAGGTACGGCTAAGAACCTACACACAGGGTAAACCAATGCCCACGCATAACGTGGACGATCAGTCTATTACCCCCTTGTGTTAATTTTGAATTTAGCCGATTCCTTGTAACAAGGTTAATAGTGTCGTTAATATATTTTATATCATTTTAATTTCTACTTCATGCATCAAAGTTAATCATAGCCCTAAGTATATCAAATAGAGTTTTTTTGGAAAAAAAATAAAAAAAATGATAAAAATGGGTTACAACATAATTCTGGATTCTAAGCTTGTATCATCACAGAAAATCAGTTAGATGGCACTTTATTATGTCATCTTAGCCACTTTACACCAAAGGTCTTTTACCCCAAGTTTGTCGCAGGTATTAAAAAATGGTGTCAAAAATGGTTTAAAGTTATGATAATAGAAGAAGCAAAAGCACGCTTAGTGCAACTTGATGAAGACCTGGAATTATTTGATGAAATGGGAATTCCAGCCGGGCAAAAATTGAATGGCAAGCTAAATAGTATCAGGCAGGCAATTGGCGACCTGAAAGCGTTGTTAAACCAGCAGTCCTTTTCCTCAATAGAAGATGAAGTCCAGTTTTTTAAATATGTAAAACCGCAGTTCATCGCGCGGCAGATATTTGCTTTTGATGTTTTTACCATCGAAGCAGGTAAACCAGTTGATACAGCCGAAGTGATAAAAAATTACTTTGAACAGGAATTAAAATATATGAGGAAATTTTACGATCAGAATAAATTTATGCATCAATATTATTTGCTTGATGGCACTGAACTTGATGTTTTATTATTTGTCCGCAATGCTCAGACGCCAAGTTCGCTGATTCCTGACGTGCAGGGTTTTGACCCTGAATTTTCAACTGCCGGGGATTATGTATTTGCAAGGTTTATAGCCAATGAGCGGGTACAGGAATTTTTGACAGATCACTTGTATAGCCCACAAGAAGCCGAAACTTTATCTGGCATGACTAAGAGGAGAGTGACATTAAAGTGGACAGGCGATGCGATTAACCTGGCAGAAATGGCTTATGGTATTTGGCTGACAGGACAGGTCAACCATGGCAACGCTGGGATTGCTGAAATTATGGGTTGGCTGGAAGTAAACTTTCAGGTAAACATTGGGCGGCCATTCAGAAGGTGGCAATCTATCTCTAGCAGGAAGCGGGTGAGCCAGGTTAAATATCTCGATCAGATGAAGGCAGCGATATTAAAGCGTTTGGATGACGAAAATGCCTAAAATAAAAGCCGGGGTGACCGGCTTTTATTTTACCTTTTGGGCTTTTTTGCGGTGCCTTCCATGAGCTGCATAATGTCCTCATAATTGTAATAAATGATGTGCCCGATCCTCGTGAATTTCAAAGTGCCATTTGCGCGCAACGTGTGTAAGGTTCCCCCGGAAATCTTCAGCATATTTTTTACCTGGTAACTTTTTAAGTATTTCTGAGGTTCCTCGGTTCGTTTGGTTAAAAGTAATTTGAGATCCTGCAACATGGATTGCCTGAATTGCTCTAAATCATCCTTTGTTATTAGTTCTACTGTCATCTGTTATAAATTAAAGAAGACAAATCTATCTAATCTGTTTAACGCTGATTGTGTCCTTTCGGGGTGGCACCCTCAAATTTTAAGCACTTACAGCTAATCGCAGAGGGCCGTTATTTTCATATAGTTTATCATGCAAGGCCTTCATATTGTTACTGATCTTCCTTTTGGTCATCTTTGCATAAATTTGAGTTGTCCTGATATCCTTATGACCTAGCATTTTGCTGACAGTTTCAATAGGTACATCGTTTTCTAAAGTAATTGTTGTTGCAAACGTGTGCCGGGCGGTGTGCGTGGTCAATAGTTTATTGATATCGCAGATGTCAGCCAGCTCTTTCAGATAGGAATTAAACCGCTGATTACTATTTACCGGCAACAATTTGTTTTCATTGACGCAATAAGGTTGACGTTTATATTTTTCGATGATCTCCAATGGGATAGGCAGTAGGGGTACGGTTTCTTCCGTACCTGACTTGGCCCGGTCTTTAGTGATCCACAAGCCGCCATCCACACCGGTAAAGATATTTTCCGGTTCAAGCGCATACACCGTTTCAAAGGCATAGCCGGTAAAGCAGCAGAACACATAGACATCCCTTACTTCAGCGATCCGTTGGCAGCTTATTTTCTTGCTGTACATTTTAATGATTTCATCCATTTCCAGGTAATCGCGATCCGGATCTTTGTAGGTACACTTAAAGTTGTTGATAGCACTTTGGGCGATCATACCGTCATTCACGGCCTTTGTCATTACCTGCTTTAAAGTTTTTACGTATTTCATCGCTGTGTTTTCATCGATGTCCTGCATCAGCAAATAATGATAAAAGCCGGATGCGAATGAATACTGGATTTGATCAAGGTTAATGTCTGTCGCTTTGAACTTCTTTTTCAGGTAGGCTTCTACTTTTCGCTGCAAGCGTTCGTAGCGACCCAGCGTACCCTTTGTTCCTTTTCCCTTGTCTACCTTTTCTGCAAACTCATCGTTATGCACTTTAAATGCCTGCATTAGTGTCGGTTTGGGCTCCGGTTTGAACAGGTAAGCGTCCTTGACCATTTTGGCGGTAACGTCTTCATGTTCTTCACAAAGCAGGTTATAGCACTTTTCCAGTTCCCTGGTGGTATAAGTGATATAGGTATTAATGGTAGCGGCATCTTTGCAAGCCCTAATGGCAAACCCGGTTTCATCATTCCAGTGATCTGCCATAATTTTCTTTCCGGATGAGAACTGATCTCTTAATCCGTTGACGGTGATGCGTACATAGATGGGGATCATCCCATCTGAGGTTTGTTTGGCTTTCCAAAGCCAGAACAGAATTGAAAGCTCCTGATTTACTTTCATTTAGCGAGTTATTTGAGGTTAAACCATGGCCCCACCACAACCCCAAATTGAACTGTCGAAATAAATTCGGTATACTAAATTCCGGTTTTTTGATAGTATACCGAATAGTATACCGAACGGCTTAAACTGTTTTGACCCTGCCTGAATGAAAAAGTGCTTTAAAATCGATTTAAAATAAGAAAAGCCTTTCTTTCGAAAGGCTTTATCTCCGTTTAAACGGTTCTTGTGATCCCGCTGGGACTCGAACCCAGGACCCCAACATTAAAAGTGTTATGCTCTACCGGCTGAGCTACGGAATCATTCTTTAAATTTTTCGCTTACTAAGGCGTGGCTGTTTAAAGGCAGCTTTTGTTTTTAAATAAAAAAGCCTCTTTTCAAAGGCTTTGTGATCCCGCTGGGACTCGAACCCAGGACCCCAACATTAAAAGTGTTATGCTCTACCGGCTGAGCTACGGAATCATTCTTTAAACTTCTTTGGTTCGGTTAACCGTTTCCGTTTAAAGTGGTGCAAATATAGGGTTCTTAATTATTCCCTGCAAGCTATTTTTTAAATTAATGTTAAGGTTTTTTTAAGCCGTTAAAAACCAGTAAACTACAATTTTAGAACGGCTATTTTACCACTATTCCCGGCTAATAATACAAGCTTACCGTGTTTTGCCTTACGGCAAACGTTAAAACTTGTGTTATCTATTTGTTTCCATGTTTGGCCGCCGTTTGTTGTAATATTGCTCCCGGGTGTGCCTGTAGAAAGAAACATTCCGGATTTTATGTGCTCAACACTTGATTGAAAACCTGCCGGCCCTGTTTGTGGTGGTGTAAATGTGAGAGCAGGGTGAACCGGCTGGATAGTTGCCACTGAATCTGTTTTTTTATCACTGGCATAATCACCCCCAACAATGATACCGGTATTTTGCCCTATCGATATTGAAAAAGCGCCTTCACTGCTTTTACCATGTGTAAGTGGAAGGTTTGAATACTGCCATTGATTATTGTGAGGCTGTAAGGAAATAAGCCTGGCGTTACTACCCCCTGAAACGATGTATATCGCCTCTTTGTCCGATACTCTGAGGCATGTGCCACTTGCGGCAAACGATGCCTCTCCAGGCAGTGCATTTGGGGCATTATTCGACTCGTTCCAGGTTTCACCGCCGTTTTTGGTTTCCAGTAATAAAAATTTATTGTTGATCGGGTCGCCCAAGATGTAGCCATGAAGGTTATCGGCAAAATCCATAGCGTCTAAAAAATAGGTGGTATCCGTTTTTCGATATTTTTCCTGCCAGGTTTGTCCGCCATCAATTGTTTTTAAGATGAGGGACGGCGTGCCCGAACTCATGATTACAGCCTCTTTGTCGTTGAAAGCTTCAATATCCCGAAAGTCGGATTTTTCATAGCCCTTTATTTGTTGCCAGCTCCAGGTTTTGCCGCCATCGTTTGTTTTGGCCATGTATCCTTTGCTGCCGCTTATCCATGCCGTATTATCATCAACTACAGATAAACCACGGATGCTTGTTGGCTTATCCTGTTGTAAAACGGTAATAGTTTGTGCTTTCAGGACAGAATTGAACCACAAAGAACAAAGTAAGATACTTGATATAAAAATGCGGTTTAGTTTCATTACGTTTGATATAAAGAGTTTTATGAAACCTAAGTTAGATTTTCAAAGGCCGTTAAACAACATAATATTGATTTTTTAATTTATTAAGTTGCAATTTGCCGGAAACGATTATATTTGCACGCTTGTTAATAAAACGATAAGCCCGGATGGCGAAATTGGTAAACGTTGCGGTCTCAGAAGCCGTTGAGAATTGTCTCTTGAGAGTTCGAGTCTCTCTTCGGGCACGCCTTTTTTAAGGTAAGAAAATTAGAATGTGAGAATTGAAAGATTCTCACATTTTTTAAAAGCCCAGGTGGCGAAATTGGTAGACGCACCATCTTGAGGGGGTGGCATTCGTAAGGATGTACGAGTTCGAATCTCGTTCTGGGCACACCTCTTAAACAACTTATTTAAGATCTCTTCCCCTCTTTTAATCCACGGACTTCCTGCTGTAATACATTAACTTGTCCTTCCAGTACTTTTAACCTGATCTCATTGATCCTGCTTTGTGTTTCCTGCGATGAGCGGATATCTTTAATGTCGCCTTTCAATTGAAAGTATCCTGACATTACAGATACAACAATGCTTACGGTGCTCGCTATGGTGACTATCATATTCTTTATGGTAATGCCCCTGATCTCTCTGTGTTCAAATGTTGTCATGATGTAGATATTATAAATTGGTTGGGAAATGCGCAGGTGTTTAATTGTTTGCGCTATAATGATGGTGAGCAAAATCTCAAAATCCCCATTAAAAAATAAAACGCCTGGTAATATTTTTTAACGCGATTTTGATAGGTATGGTAAATCATAAAACCCCAAAAAAAGATTTAATCGGGCTTTAAGATTCAGAGAAATTCAATTAACATAGCCTTTTATGAGCCTGCGCCAATTAAAATATCCTGCTTGACTAAGGTGGATACCATCAATCGTAAGATCAGGGTCTATCTTATCTCCTTTTAAGAACTCGGGATACAAATTAATAAACGTTACATTAGAACTATCGCAAATACTTTTGGCATCCTTATTATACCTTACAATTTTTGTATTTAAAGTGTCTAACGACGTAGGGAGAATCGATTCAACAAATATGCCTGTACTCGGTGATTTCGTTTTTATTAAGTTTATCATTGTAACAAGATGAGCGATAACAGTATCTGAAGGTATCGCATATCTAAAATCATTTATCCCAAATTCAATAAAAAGCCTTTTCGGTTTACGATAAATCAGCCTGTTAATTACTTCTATACCATTTTCTGATATACTACCAGCAAAACCCATGTTCTTAACAAATGGATTATCAAATCCTCTTTCAACATTAAATCCTTCCGTAATGCTTGTTCCTAAAAAAACAATTTCATTTTTATTGGGCTTTGATTTTAAAAAATTCGACCAACGCTGTTCGGTATCTGATGGCTTTTGGGGATGAAAAAACAGCCAATTGCCATAATACAGCCGTTTACCCACAAAAAACAATACAAATAAAATATTGAGTGATAACGAAGCTATCAACAAACGTTTTTTAAACTTATTATTAAACATTAATTATCTACAATTCTTATGCGAATTTATAATTATAAATTAAGTTAGTGTTACTTCTTTAAACATGTTGATTCGCCATGAGAGTAGCTTATAAAGCGCATTGCGGGAAACTATACTCATTAAACTAACGTAACCTGCTTCCACGCCTGCCAAGAACCATATCCAACCCTTACAAACTCATTCGTTACAGAATCATAAGAGGATAGTGTTTGTTTAACGGTACCAATACTCGATCTATGAGTTATCACCATTCCATTAATCGGCCACCCATCAGAGGATAAAACAAAATCGGTACATATCCCAGTCGGAAACGCAGATGGCGATTTAGAAAGTGTTATCCCACCTGGAGTACCGTCATAAACGAGTGCAGTTGGAACCGGGGATAAAATGTAAAAAGACTGCCAGCCCGATACTGACCATCCTACACGAACGTATAACTTACCGTTGTTAGTTCCATCGAACGAGGCTAATTCTTGCCTATACATATCATTACTAAGATGATGAGTTATAAGAAATCCGCTAATAGGCCACCCGTTAGACGATTCAACATATTCGTATGTAATACCCTTACGATACGCAGATGGTAACGCAGAAAATAAACGTCCTGATTGCCCGGCATCAACAACATCAGGGGCTCTAAAATATTCAGGGAATAAAACATCAAATGTCTTATTAGCAATTGCTACATAAAGCGGGTCTTGCGGGTGAACTAATTCGTTTGGCAGTGATATGTTTATGGCTGTTAGGTAATCCTGCCCATGCACACTATCCTGAAAAGTACCGTATATGTCTTGAAAAATACATTGGTACTTTCGCGCCAATGCTCTTAGACCGTTATTAACAAGCTCATTAAAAATCTGGCCTTGATGTCCATTAACATCGTCTGTCGTCGGATTTTGCGATTGAAGAATAATAGCTAAATGCTGATAATCAAACCCCGTTGTACTCCTGATGGTAGACAGTCCAGTATCCAAACGCCCTAAAAAAGCAATAGCATTAGCTTCGGGAGTACCTCCAACCCACGAATCATTTATTCCCCAACGTAAAATGTATACGTCAGGATTTTGGGCTAAATCTGCCGGTAAAGCAGTCGATAGCCAGTAGGCAGTACTTTGCCCTCCTACACCGCTGTTAATATATGTAACGTTATCTATGTGATTATTTAAAGTAATTTGATTAAGAAGTATATCCGGATGATAAGTATTTGAGCTTGCACCAGTTCCCGCGGTTGTGCTATCTCCTGAAAGAATTACCTTAACAGCTGTTTTAGCTAATAGCTTTTTGTGAAATGAAGATAAATACTCCTCACCGAATACTCTTTGGTATTTATCAGCATAGCTATTTATTTGCTGTTTTAGATAGGTGGTTTGTTTTAAAATTTTAACGTCGCCCTCTATAGTTACCCCCTTTGTATTATCAAAAGCAGTAACCGAGAAATCGCCATTGTCAAATATTCTCTTATTGGCAGCTAAAGCATTTGCAACCGCCGCCGTATCATCCGTCACACCATCCCCAACAGCTCCATAATCAACCCTGAAAGATTTAATCTGCCCGGATGGTTCAGACGAGCCGCCCCCGCCACTACCAGAAGGCGCATTAATCCAATGCAAATCACCATCAGTATTGCTGTTTTTTGCCAGGATCTGCCCACTTGCCCCTCCCGAAGGAATCTTAAATAGACCGGTAATTTGAGCCTGCAGCTTCCCTAATGCCTGTAAAATGCTATCGGTTGCTGATATTGCCGAGGCGCTTCCGAATCCGATACCTGTAAGTACAGCGTTTAAAACCCTCGATACCGTGAAATATTTGTTTGTTGCACCTTCTGGCACAGCATCGGTGGTGCCGGGCGACGCGACAATTTGGATGTATGCCGATCCGCTCCACCTGTATTCATTGTTGGTATCGGTAGTGATATAGATTTTTCCGGTTTCCCCGGTCGCCGGTAGCGATGAATAATTGGCAATCTCCAGTACATCATCAACATAGCCGGGGAGTTGTGCTGCCGCAATCTTTCCGCTGCCATCTAAACCCGCATAGCCGTTGGGTGTGTTTTTGTTCGCAGTTTCCTCAAATTGTACGCCCGAAACTATCAATGAAATTCCGCTGCCCCAGATACCGGCGGTCTTGGGGCCGAAAAAGTAGTATGAGGAAGTATTGATATAAAAATCGCCGTCGGTGCCCAGGCTGTTTGCCGGATTGGTTGTTCCGTTTAATATGGTTTTGCCGTTTGTACCATTGGTGCCATCCGTTCCGCTTGCCCCTTGTGGTCCCTGCGGACCTGTTTGCATAGAGAATACCTGATTCCATGCTCCGGCGGTCTTTTTGTAAAATATGCCGCTTACGGTGTTTATAAATGTATCGCCATTATTACCGGTTGACGTACTGGGGCTGGTTGTGCCGTATAGCACGGTGGTATCGCCGCTGCTTCCGGTGGCTATGGTGTAAACAATTGTCCAAACACCTGCTATTTTTTGCGCAAAGGAGCCTGCTGCAGTGTTTATAAATACGTCCCCGTTTTTACCGCTTATGTTTTGCGGAAGCACCGGGCCGAAGGTTAGGTTAGCTCCGGCGTTTAGCCCTGAATTGATAAATTGAAGCAGGGTGGCAAAATCGAATTGATAATCGGCATTGTTGCTGATCAGGATTGATCTGTCTTCGGTATTTATAGTTTCTGCTATCGGGAGCTCGCTTATTTTTTTATCGTTCGCCATCAGTTTAAAAATTCGGTTATTGGTAAATTGTAATTGTTAATTGTGCCCGGATAGTTGAAATCATTTTTGTCGATACCACGGATCCGCGGACCGGACTGGCGGCTGCTTTTATTCTTTTCGTTGTAGCGCCAAAGCGGAAAGTTTTCCTGATTATCTCTTAAAAATTTTTCTATATCATTGGTATAAGCATTGGCTATACTGCGTTGCTGCTGCACCAGTTTTACAATCTCGGGCGATGAAAGGGCATCGCCGTTATCGTGGCGTTTAATAACTGGTCCAGTTGCAGTGTAGTGTACAGCGTCGTTTTCAATAAAGCGGGCAAAGGTGAAATAAACCAGGGCGGGAGCGAGGCCTTCATACAAAACGATGCGGCCATACTCGTCAAGATATTCGCTGCCGTTTAACAGATCTTTATAAGCCTGCGGCGCATCATCTTTTATAGTGCCGTCATCATTGCAATAGGTTATTAGCTGGTAGTACAAAGCATATCCTAAAAATGGTTTTAGGTCGAGCTCCTGGGCCTTTTTGATAAATACTTTGAGCCGTTCGGGTTTAATGTTTACGTTAATATCTTCATATTGTTGAAATATGGTTTGATTAATTAAATAGATCATGGCATGGCCTCCTAACTCCTGTTAAGGGATTTGAAAATGTTATTTACGATTGTGTTGATTGACCTGGAAGTCGAAAGTCTTAAGTCTAAGGCCTTGAGACAGTATTTCTTTATACTTAGAACTTACAATTAAAGACTTATGACTTAAATTACTGGCACATAGCTTCGGCTTCTGCTTGCTTAAAACCGTAGGCGTATATTAAAGCGGCTATTTTGCTTTTTTGAGGAATGGCCGATTGCAGGAGCCCGTTGATGGCGTTTCCGGCCTTGATACCCGGGCTATCATCGGCTGCTATCGCTGTTACGGGTACGATGTTCCAGTTATTACCGGGATTTATATTTCTGTAAAAACGATTGAAAATTTCAGCTAAAGTTTCTGACAGGTCAAGCCTGTCGGCCGCGGTATTGTCATTGAACTCAAGAATAGCCTGCTTCTTTTCGCTGCCGTTGCTTAATCCTGATGATTTTTCGGCGTTGATCAATTCTTTTGGCACCGAAAAGCCTTTAATGATGCGGGCTTCGACAGATCGTTCCGTCGTTTCAAACAGCTTATCGTTATTCTGAATAGGGTAGGCTTTGAATTCCGGTTTTGAGTTTTCATCTTCATATTCAATTACGATGATCTTTTGCGCGCTTTTTGCGCCCTGGAATGCGCCAAGGTCTTTTTCAAGCTGTGATGGGATATTGACCCCTGAGTACTCATCGGCATCAGGCCTGATGTTTTCGGCCTCCTCGCGGCGCGACTGCATAAAAAGCATGGTTGATGGCAGAAACCCGGTGGTTACCTCCCTGTTGTTGAAAATCTTGATCCCGGCCTCGGTTTCAAAATCTTCCCATACCGAATCTGCTTCAATTAACGGGTAATCATCAACTTCCGGATTAAAATAAAACAACTGTCCTTTGTAATGTTCCCATCCGCCGGCCCGGGATACCTGTTCCCGGATTAATTCCGGATTAGGATTATACCTGTCTAAAAACGTGATCTTGCTGCGCATGATGTTTTTCCAGGTTTTGCGGCCCCAATCTGAGTAAAGCGCATATTTGTCGGTCGTTTCCGGGCTATCGGTATCGCCCATGCGGATATCCTCGAATTTTACGTAACTCACCGATACGATCTTGAAATCAGCATTGTAATTTACGTGAATGCCGAAACCAGTGAAAAGTGCTTTGTCGGTAGCCAATGCCTTTAATAGTTTGGCAATGGTTAAACCTTTACAGTTAATTACCTGTTTGCCGAGGTTTCTTTCTTCAAACCCGTTACCTGCAATAAATTTCGTCCTTTTGTTCCAGCAGTCTTTTGCGGTAGGTGATCCGGCTACTAACTCAAGCATGCGCTGCGGATAAGCATTATCCAGGTCATAGTTAAGAATACCATAGGTTTGGTTTGGCCTTACAAGTATTCGCCTTTCAATTTGCGGGAGATAGGTTTTCATACAAAACCTCCTTTGTTTAAAACTTCATCTTCTGATATTTTACGCTCATCGTTGGCCTGCACTGTCCCACCTCCTTCAGGAGGCCGGGGGGCAAACAGTGCTTCAATATGTGGATATCGTTGTAAGTACCATTCTGCTTCTTCATCGCTCAGGTTTTCATTGCAATGTATTGCTGCCGAGCCGGGGACAAATTGATGAAAGCCAGGTTTAAGGATATATTTTTTTGTTATTACGTCATTAGTCATTTGGTCATTAGTTTTAGGTTAGAAAAATGAGATCTTAATGGTCATTAGCCATTATACAATGACTAATGACCTCATGACACAATGATTATGCTGTAACCAGCGCCTCGAGGGCCGCTAAAGTGCTGGCATAAGTGGCGCTGCCGGTGCCGGGAGCAATGGATACCGCACGGGGAGGGTAGGGCTCTTTCATTTTATCCGGATTAGTGAGCTTCAGCTTGTAGCCGCCGTCAAGTGATTCATCAGCGGCATTACGTTCGGCATCGGTTAGGATCAATCCGTTTACCGCGCCAAAAAGTTCAATAGCCGAATCACTTGATTTATAGTTATTAACCGCTATGGCGCGTACGCGGCCATATCCCATGGCCATAAGCTGGCCTTTGATATCAACAGATAAGCCTGCGATATTGAAATCTATCTCCTCGGTATAACGCGGGCCAACCTGGGTTTTTGTTTGTTTGGAAGTAGTATTGAAACTGTTATTTGTTCCTTCAAATTTGTAAACTTTAGCATTGCTTACTGCCGTTAAGCCTTTAACAATAAGCGGGTTGGTAGTATCATAAGTGAGCACAACATCATCCGCATTGAAAATATAGATCACATCCTCAATACCCGAGGTAATAGGTTCATCAGTGCCCAGGCTAAAGCCGGCGTTTATTTTATTATAAATTGACATGTTATTATTGGTTGATTAAGTTAATGGTTGATTAAGTTGATTGGGTTAGTTAGGGATAGGGTAAAGGGTCAATAACCACTGACCTAACTAACCCAATCAACAATTCACTAAGCAGAGAGGTAGAACAGTTCGTTGGCAAATTTGAAATTTACAGCCGCTTTCATACGGGCTTTCATGCGTACCACGTTATCGTTGGTGTAAGGCTTCAGGTAAACGGTTGATAGCTCAGAAGCATCACCTAACAGGTCGACACCGAGGAACAGGTTTGACGACCTTGCACCTAAAATGGTATTAGCCTGCCAGTGGTTCATGATCTGGAGCGGAATACCCAGGTAGTCCATCTTTTTCATATCGGTAAAAGCGTTGATAACGTTTAATGCCTTGTTTGCCTGCGCCTGGGCATACGCATAACCCACATGTAAAGGAATCTGTAAGTTAAAATCCTCCTGGATCCTGTCGGCAGGGTCAAGCTGGGCGTAAACGCTGCCCAGCACCTGCAATACATTGCTTACGTTAATGTAGTTTACTATAGCCGCGGTAGCTGTGCCGCTAAAAGTTGCTGGCTTACGGCTGTTAACTTCGTTGTAGTTACGCACCAGCTTAAACGAGGTGGCGCTCGCTACCTGAATAAAGTAAGATTGGCCCTGAACAGCGATACCTGGCGCGCCATTGGTAGTATCCTTGCTGGTGCCGGTTACCGCGGTGATTGTAACAACATCGCCATCAGCGAGGATTGAGGTATCGGCCACGGTTACAATGCCATTCGCATCAATTGCGGTGGCTGCTAATGAGGTGGCAGGTTTACTTAAACCTACCTTATAAACGCCTGAAGCCGCAGCTATTGATGGGAGCAAGCCGGGGAAATCGGCGGTAAAGGCTGCTTCTTTAGTGGCACCTTTGCCAAGCCAGTACAAGCGTTCGTTAGCAATCTGGATTTTTGTTAAATAACGCTGCACCATAAAGTCCGACAGGTCAACCACACCTTCGTAATCCATAAAGGCACCGGGTTTAAGGGCCTGAGCTTCCCAGCTTTGGGCCAGCTTATCCCATTGTTCTTGTTTCATAAATTCGTAAACCACGGGGTCAAGATAGCTTTCGGTTTGGTGAGCGGTTGTACCCTGATCGGTAAAGATACCCGAAGGGTTTTGCAGTACAACGTCGTCATCAACATCAAGGATCACCTTGCGGGCTTTTACGTCGTTAATTACGGTGAGCAGGCCACGCTTAACCGAATCTGCTTCGAGTAATGTGCTTGCCATAAATCCTGCCAGCGCTTCGCCGGCGTAGGTGTTGTTTGTAAATGTAAATTGAGCCATAAAGTTTAGCCCCCCGGCCCCCTAAAGGGAGAGCTTTTGATTGTTTTAAACGTATAGGGATAGTGAGAATGGGTTAATTAGATATGAGAAGGATAAGGTAATGTGGTGGTAGTTTTAGGAAGCTATTGCTTTTTTAACCGCGTTTTTCGCGATTTCAGTTTGCGGGGCAAAAAACGGAGCGGGCGCTGAGTGGGTTTTATTGCTGCGCTTTGAGCTTTCGGGTATAAAGGTTGATTTGATTTCGTTCTTTACTTCAGTACGTGTTTTCTGCAGGCGGTTGTTGGCTTCCTCAAGCGCGCTACGGGCTTCTGTTAACAGTGCGTTTTGCGCGTGTAAGCGGGCTTTTAATTGTTGCATACGGTTTTGCACATCGGCAGGCTTTTTAGCTGATTTAGATTTGCTTTCCGGCAGATCCTCGTCTTCGTCTTCTGCTTCCGGTGCATTTTCGGGATCGGCAGGTGTTACTGTCTGAATCTTTCCCTGTTTAACGTCCAGTTGTTTGCCATCGGCGCAGGTATAAGTATCACTTATGGCAGGTGTAGTCATGTCTTCGTCCTGATAAACCTCGGCGCCTTCTTCAATTTGGCCTCCGTGATGAAGCGTACCTTTATCCGTGATGGTTTGCTTGTTTACCACTTTTTTAAAAAAGTTCATAATCTTGTCTAATACCGATGTTGTTTTCTCAATGAGTTCTTTGTTCTCGATGTTCATGCTGTTGTTATTTATGTTTAAGATTTTGTTGATGCATCGCTGGTAAACTGCTGGGGCAGCGTTTGTGTAGTTTTTAATAAGCGCGCTGTTGGTAATCTCTGTTTGATAATCTTCTATTTGGTCGATAAAGCCGAGATCAAGGGCCTGATCGGCAGTCATCCAGGTTACGGAGTTGATCAAACTGTTTACGGTAACTCCGTCTAACCCGGATTTGTCCATGTAGATCTGTGCCAGGCGCTCTTGAACTACATTTAACATTTGTACATCTTTTAAGAGTTCATCGGCGTTGCCGCCTGTGCCAACCATAGGTTTATGGATCATGAGTAATGCATATTTGCTCATCACTACCTCGTGGCCACCCATCGCAACAACTGAAGCTGCCGAGGCGGCCAGCGCGTCGATATAGGTAGTAACTTTACCGGGATACTTTTTAAGCAGATCATAAATAGCGATGGCATCAAATGCACTGCCGCCTACCGAACTGATGTGTACTTCAACGTCATCGCCCGCTGCCGCCTCAAGTTGGGTTTGTATGTAAACTGATGATAAATTACCCGAACCAATGCAGTCGGTTTCGGTATCGTATAAATAAATTTTGTAGCTCATATTATGTTGTTTTTTGTCCGAAAGTCGGGGAGTCAGAAAGTCCGGAAGAAGGACTGGGGTTTATTAGTTGGCCTGGAATAGCCGAAGTTTTTTTAGTGCCTTGTAATGCCGGTTGGCATATATCAAAGGTCGTGGTTATTATTTATTTTGATGGTGACAGTGTTTTGTCAGTTGTGGTCTGAACTCGAATTTGTTGAATTATTTGAATGGACTGGATTTGCTTTGGCTCGTCCTAATCTCAGTAATTCTTTAGGTTCGATTGATTGACATAACAAATGTCGGAACAAATTTCTTTTAACCTGGTGACAGTATTTTGTCAGTGGAAGAATTTTTAAGCTGCTTTTTCAGAAAAACAGTTGAGTGCCCGCCAAATAGTGCGTTCGTCCTTATTAAACTTGATTTCGGCTTCAAGTACTGCCTGATTTTTAGAAATACCGCGCGTTTGTTGTTGGGCATTTACCCATAAATAAATTTCGCGATACACGAATACTTTAGTAGTGATGAACCCTGCTTTATACATGGCCGAGAAAATGCCTTCATCAAACAGGGTATTGGCTATTTGGATATCCATTTTTTTAGAGATTAGAGATTAGAGATTAGAGATTAGAGATTAGAGATTAGAGATTAGAGATTAGAGATTAGAGATTAGAGATTAGAGATTAGAGATTAGAGATATGCTTTCTGTGATGATTGGCATAGTTTATTTATAAATTTACTCTGTTTATGGTTTGAGCGAGGATATTTTGCTGGTTGTTTATATCCTTAACATCTACATAAACAGGAGGGAAGTTATTGATCATCTGGTAAGCGAGGGTATTGGCCAGGTCTTTAACGTCGTTAACAGGTTGATTATAATACCTGTTGGCATTACCTCCATCGGTGAATATACCGCCGATAGCATAACCCCGGCCTGGATTGGGTATCGAAAAATCACGGCCACCGTGAGCCACATTGATAGCACTAACCAGGTTGCGGGCCCATGGGTTCCGCATAGCTTCTGATACAACAATAGCTTCGCCTGAGCGAAGGTAGGCATTGGTGTTATCTGTACGGCTATAGCCGGAAAGTAAAGCCCCGCGACCGTCAGACTGATAATGTAAGCCGCCTTTGGCGTATTGCGGCGGTTTCTGGGCTATAATGGTTGCAACCTGCATGGCGGTAGAAGCAATTATACCAGGTATTACGAAAGGAGCCAGCACACCGGTTTGAGAAGTAGCCTTGGTAACAGCCAGCGCTCCATTAATAACGGCTTGTAATATTGAAGCTTTTTGTTCGGCCTTAAAAGCTTTGACTTTTTCAGCAGCTTCCTTTTTTTGATATTTATCTTCAATGGCTTTTTTCTGTGTGTTTGTCAGGTTTTTATTGCCCAGTTCGGCTGCTTTGTCTTTTTCTAACCCCTTGATTTTGGCATCGCTTTGATTTTTAATGTTATTTTGAATGATTGAAAAAGCTTTGTCTGATACTTGTTGTGCCGCTTGTAGTGCAAATTCTTTGCGTTGCTGCTCGTATTGCTGTGTTAAAGTTGTAATATCCTTTTGCTTTTGATCTTCTAAGGCTTTGATCTTGTCGGCATTGCCGGCAGCCAGTTTTATTTCATAAGTGTATTTGTCGTCAATGAGTTGTTTTTCGGCTTCTAATTTTTGACCCGGCAGCAGGGCTTTATCAACTTTTTTCTCATCCTTTGCCATGGTATCCTCGTGCTGATGGGCATCTATTACGGCCTGCATTTGCTTTTTGGCTTCATTAAAATCATTTTTATTGAAGAACTGAATTTTATCGCCAATGCCAAGGTGAAATTTTTGCTGAAGCTGCTCGCTTTTTTTGTCGTAATCTTCCTGGCTGATCAGCTTTTTATCGAGCGCGTCGTTTAACGCCGTAAGTTCGGTATCGTAGTTTTGTTTATCAAGTTCAACTTGCTTGGTAAAGTCAATTGCTTTAGCTTGTAGCATCTCAGTACTTCGTGAAGATGCTGTCTTTTTTCTTCGTTTAGCATGTTCTTCTTCGCTTATATTTATTTTAACAGATGTACCGTAATTAGACGAGTTTTTATTACTGTCCGAATCTGTTTCGATACCATTCAACTGATCAAGTTGCTTTTGTAAGTTTTGCAAGTTTACAAATGTCTTTGAACCTATGACACCTGCATCGGTCTGTTTTTTTAACTCCTCAATCTGTTTTTTTATTTTATTAATTGGGCTTTGCTGATCAAATTTGGCCCATTTTGTCTCAAGGTCTGCGGCAGCTGCCAACAATTCATTAGCTTTGTCTTCATAAGGCTTTGCTGCGTCGTTTCTGTTTTTTTCTGCACGTTTCTGATAAATCTTTTTTATTTTAGGGTCACTTGAGTTGGCTAACCCACTGTCCCAATAGTTACTGCTTTCTTCATCGGATTTTGCCCTTTCTTTTGCAGCCAAAACCTGATTCTCAGCGGCTTCTTTAACAGCGGCCATCGCTGCCGCCTTGTACATCATTGATTTAATATAGTTTGCAGAATTGTTTTTTAATATAGTTTCAACCTCATCAAGGGTTTTAACCTGCCCAATGGTTTGCCCGATGGTGCTATTATATTCTTTTACAACTTCTGATTTGTCAATCATTTCCTTCCTTGCAAGTCCCACTTTGATGCGAAGCATATCAACATTTTCGATAGCATGTGAATAGTCAGTTGATGCTAATCCCTTGTTAAGATTGCTTAAACTAAGCGTGGCAACATCAATAGCTTCTTTTCCTTTAAAAAGAGCCATTGCCCAGTTAATTATTTCGGGGCCATATACCGCCAGGATAGCCAAACCTCCTGTCAATGCGCCTTCAAAAAGTGTGAATGCTCCCTCAGCCAGTTCTGAGCCTTTTTTAATTAAGTCCAGTACGTCTTTCCAGTTAAGAAACGCGCTAATCACATCAGGGATCTTATTGGCAACTTTGTCGCCTGAATCAGCCAGTTTGAGATTTTGAGTATTTAATTTGTCAATGGCATCAGTCAGTTTAGGAAGATCGGAGCTTAGAGTATTCAAAGGTTTTGACATATCAGCTATAGCATTGCGGAAGTTGACAAAGGCTTTGGTATATAGGTCGAGCTGTCTTTGTCCATCGCTGTTAACCTTAACATCGACGGTTATTTTTTTTTCATCTGGCATATAATGTAAGTTGTTTTAATTGGTTGATCGTTGTTGGAAATAGGAATGAGGGGTAGGAGGTGTTGGAAAGAGCTACTGTCGGTATGCGTTTTGCAGGATGGAAAGAGGATTTTCTGTTTGAGTTAAAGATGTTAATGTCGTTTTTGCTTGTAAGCCAATTGTTTGTGACTACTGAACGGGTTTTATGCTTATGAATGTAGTTCCATATGGCATATTTGTTACGCCGTTGAATACATCAAGTTTGGTGGTTTTTTAGAAAATTTGCCATCTCAAGTTATGGCTTATTTGACGGAAGAAGTAAATTGGAATGAACAAACAAATAGCATGGATTAACCTGTAGTGTGACCATAGCCATTTACTATTTATAAGATAATATCCTATAATTACGTACACTAAATCATTTAGCCAGCAGTTTTTCTTAACGGTTTAAATCATGGCCGTTTGGTTATGCTTTGAATATTAAATTTAAACGTAGGGCTGTTAAAGCCTTCATGTAAATCGATGATATTATCAAAATCAATATTGTTTACGATATCCCTTACAAAGGTTCCTGAAATAATTACTCTGTCTCCGTCTTTCATTTCTTTCAAGGCATTTTTTACTGCGCCTGCGCTATCAATTTGAGCATCAAATATTATTGTACCAAATTCAGGAACTTTTTCGTCTAAATAATTATTCCTCGGAATCAATAATCTTACGCTGGTATCATAATCATCGTCTACAAGCGGTGTCGTTTTTATTGTCTCTATAACCGCTAACCATTGTTTTACATTCCCCTGCAAAGTATCTTGTACAAATTTTAAAATAGCTGCTTTATGGTATTTGACGGCATCGCCTTTTTTGATTGGGTTATCGTTAACTACTTTAGCGGAGTCGGCAATTTCAACTCTTTTAATGAGGGCCAGTTCCGGAGCAGGCATGTTTTTCAATTGGTCTCCCTGTTGTGTACTATCACTACAAGCAGCAAGGCAAAACAAAACGGGAATTAATCGTGATAATTTCATGATGTAGGTTTATTGATTTATTGTACAATAAAATGCTAATTTTTTTGGTAAATATACCATTTATATAATATCATGCAAATGCTATTTAACAATTAATAATTATCATCCCAACTTCACCAATTCAACCTTCGTCGGCTGTCCTTTTCGCCAGCTATCAATTTTGTTGATGTAGTAATAGCAACTATCCTGTTCAAGATAAACAGGAATAAGTAAATCGAGCTCAAGGATATCGCGGGGTGTAAGCAAAAAATATCTGACTACCTTTTTGGTTTGCGTAAGTATTTTTTCGAGCTGCGGATAATACTTTGTTTTTAAGCCAGACTGTATGCTACCGTTAACTCCCGGTTTATCGCTAAAGCAAAGGTTAAATTCACCATCGGGTTTATAAAAATAAGGCACCGATACTACGTCATTTACCTCAACAGTCTTTTCGCCGTCGGTAAATTTTACCGTAGGATAATCTTTAAGATTGAGCATGTTTAACTTTTGATCAATCAATATTCTTGGTGATGTGCTGATGCTGAAATCGTTGGTATCGCTATCAGGATCGAGCTTTTTAATTTGCGCTATGGTTCCACCGGTAAATGCCCGGTTAAGGGTAGGGGCAAACTGGCTTTCGAACAGGTCGGCACTTGCCGGCAGGGTCTTATCTTTAACTATAATTTCAGAATCGGCCAGTTTTTTGGGTAATACGTTATCGTCATCCTTGTATTTCATGTAATTAACCTGTGCATATCCGCCGAGTTGAAAACTTATGGTTTTACCCTGATCAATACACTTGCTTGTCCAGTTTTTTGCGATAGGAATATTGGCAACAATATCTGCAAAAGAGTTAAAGGACACGGTCCGGGTACTGTTGTCTGTTTGGCAAACTATCCCAAATCGTTGCAGCGTATCCTTCAATAAATCTTTCTGACTTATATCCGGAAAAATGCGTTCGCATTGTACCTGCTGGCCATATAAAACTGGTTTTTGGTTAACGTCAAACCTGAATACGGCGCCTTTGTGAATAAATACCGTGGTGTTATAACGATGCAGGTGATAAGTGATAAATACAGAATCGCCTATATTAAGTTCAAAATCGTATGTGAGTTTTAGATTCTTAACCGGTTCTGTGCGCTCACGTGTATTAGGTGGGTAAGCCTTGTCTGTAAAGTTGATGGTTTGCCTTGTTACCTCACTTGAGTGGCCGCTTGCTTCACGGTAATTTATGATGAGCTCAAAATACCCATTATCGCCGGTATTGGCCACGCCATGCATGTCTAAGTCGAGAATGAGGCTTGCTGTGCCGTTAACCCGCTCTGTTGCGTGGTATTCCTGAAACCCAATTGGTAAAGTTCTGTCCGTATTATCATTGGCATGCATACCTAACTGCCCGCCATCAATTACAAGCTCGTTATTTGTAACGTACAACATCGATGCTGATTTACTCAAACCTTCAACTGAATTCTGAAAATCAGTACCATGTTCAAACTCGTCATTGGCAAACTGGCAAATAAGTTTAGGGTACAATTCGTTTTTAAGCAAGGAACCTGTTGCTTTGTAACCTGTGTTTTTGATCATTAGTTCGATGGCTGTTTTAATGAAAAAGCCGGGGCGCATGGTGTACACATCTAAGGGTTTATCAAAATCAACCTCGTTTATTGATCCATAGTCCACAACGGGCCATATCCAGCCCTCTTTCTTTTTTTGTGATGCAACAACGGTTTCCAAATTCCAGGTATGATCATACACCTGCCATGGCAGGTTCTTTCCTAAATTTGATATGAGACTGTTGCTATCGCCCATATCATAAATCTTACCTTCCAACGCGTCAAAAAAATCAACATTGCCACTTAATATGGTGATGTTGGCCATATCCTGTTCAATGCTGTTAAGCACAGCTAACCCATAAGGGATGATTTCAAGCCCATCCTGTATAATTTTAGCCTGATAATTATCATAGGGCAGGTTTGTAGTAAAAGCTACCTCATCCGGAAAACCCAGAATTTGACGGTTACGTTGCGTTAGCGGGAGCTTAAACTGGTTGCTGGTGTTTCCCTGCTGGTTTTTAACTTCGGCCAGGTTATTGATCTGGAAGGTGAGCGCAATAGGGCTGTCATCAGTTAAATCAACCAGTTGGTCATTAATATAAAGTTGTATCTGATTCATGAAATTAGCAAATATTAGTTGTTGACCGTTGTTTAAAACAATTGGTTTATTATCAATAATTTATTTAAGTTTATAATCCCGGCCAATTAACCTGAAACAGCATTCAATGCATGTAAAGTATCTTTTGATAATTGCCATATTGGTATGTTGCCTGGTATCATGCAAAAAAGATGATAAGGCTGCTAACCCTGCAGTTACTATTACAGGTAAATGGTACCTGAAAAAATATCATACCCGCAGTTATAAAAACAATGTACTGTTGAGAGATACTGCCCGTACAGATTACTCGGCTGCTGATTTTGAAATTTTTAATAATGATGGTTCAGGTTATACCTCAAACCGCACTCCGTCGGGCGAAACAGCTCTTATTAAATATCAATACACCTTGAAGGATAAAATATTAATCATAAGTAAAACAACACCGGCATTTTATGAAGGCACTTATACCGTTAATACACTTACCGAAAATGCACTTGAAGTAAGTTATGAAAGTAGTATAACTGTTGATGGTGATTATTACTATGGGGTTGATAACATTAGTTTTACGAAAGAATAGGACGGTTATTGGGTTTGAATATTTATGGATGGCATGTTGAACGTTATGCTAAACGGGGCCTGCCCGTTGCGGGTTTCATATTCGCTGTAGGTAGCGGTATTTATCACAATGGTTTGCCACCTGACGGGATTTTTATTTACCAGCATTTGTACCTTCGGCGAATATTTAATTGACTGCAGCCCGCGGATATCATTTACAGAAAGATCTTCGGCCATAACCTTCATTTTTTGACCTGCGCTTTTGCTGATCACTTCTTCAATTCCTTCCTGGGTTTGCCAGTTTTGTACAAAGTTTTTAATTATAACAGCATTTTGAACATCCAGACTTATTTCCTGGTTAAATACAAAACGATAGTAATTCCAGGAACCACTAAGCCCGATCCATCTCAGGTATACTGAATTATCATCAACAGCATCATCTATCCGTACAGTTTGTGCTTTGGTTAACGAATGCGAACCATTTTCATCATCATACCTGATCTGGATATTAAAGTAATAGGCCACGGCCGGGAAGTTTGCATTAACCATAAGCCGGTGCAAGCCGGCTGGACCTGTTAACGGCATGATAAAAGATGTTTGGTTACCGATGCTAAACTTGCTGCCATCTTCATTCAGGATCCACGAATCATCCTCATTTTGCAAATAATCGGGTTGTGAACCACCGGGTAGCGGGTTCCGGTTAATATCAAGCAAAGTAAGCAGGCAATAGGGTTGGAGGCCGGCCATCTCATCGGTGCAGATGAACCCAATATCAAATGGGTATCCGGCCGAATATGCAGACTCTTTAAAGTCCGTTATCCATTGTGCGGGTGAGTTGATATTGGGAACATAAGCAGCAAGATTGCCGCCATACTTATCTCCGAGTTGTTTGGCCGCATAAACTACACAGTACGGATACTGAATTTGACTGAAGCTGCTTGTAAATCCTTCGTTTGAACCATCATCATAATGCTGGGCGTACTCAACCGTATAAGCGGCACAGAGATTGGTATCGCGATGATCAACCTGGTTATAATCGTTGCTGTCGGCCGGGCATTTATATACTACTTAGACCCTATTTTCATGTTAAAATCTTGTGTTTTGTTATGCTATTTTGAATTATTAACTTGTGCTTTTATCAATTTTAGCTATAAAATGGACTTAACAGATGAACAAGTTTTAGCACAACTAAAAGTGCGTAGGGTGAAGCTAAAAATGGAGTTAGACCGGGTTGAAGTGGCGATAAAAGCGTTTGAAAATATAGGCGAGATAAACATACTGGATGCTATGCCCTACATGATGGAGGATTTAGAAGTTGATGAGGATTTGTTAATATCAACATTAATGTACAATCCTAAGATGACGGCAGAGAAGAAAGTAATATTTACTTTGAGTAAGATAGGTAAAGGTGATGCAAGTGATATAACAGAGTATATATTGAGGATTGACGGCCACATTAAAGACACTAAGAGAGCGTTTGAGCGTATCACCTATGTATGTAGCCGAATGTTTAAGAGCGGTAAGATAACCGCTGAGAGAGTGGGTAAAAAGAATGTGTATATGTTAAGATAATTTTAGTTATCAACATATTATAGATGAAAACTATTTAAAAACATATAATTTGTTGAAAACTTTTTTAAAATCTATTGATGTGGAATAGTATTTGTTTAGATTTGCATGATTAAAACTTAATCCTAACCTCTCCATGTCTGATAACGCATCAAACCAACCATCACTTGATGAAGTTGTTAATAGCTTGTCTAAAGCTGTTGTTTATTTAATTAAAGATATTACTGCTACTCGAAAAACCCTTTCCGATGGCCTCAATAAAATAGATGACAACTTTAAAGAAATCAATAAAAAAATAGACGCTTTATCAAAAGATACAGGTGAAAACTTTGTAGATGTTCACATGAACTTAAAAAGCATTAAATCTGAAATTTCTAAAATAAATAAAGTGACTGGCTATGAGGAAACAATGAAAAATCTTTCCATTGTTCATAACAAATCGAAACAGCAATAATTTATTTATTTTCGTTTTTAACTGTTTTCGTGGGTTGGGCTAATGATTGCATCATAGTATTAAAGTCAATGCCCAATCCATCCATTTTTTGATTTATCTTATCGGTTTTAGGTTTAGGCGTTTGCTTGCGTTTCTTTTGGCTCATACGTTAATACTTTGTAAGTAATCTTATAGTTAGACAAAGATATTAATTTATCGAACCTTTGCGCCTCGGTTAGTTCTCTTGAATTAAAACGGAATGCAAATTCCTCTAAATATTGGTGAACGTGTTTAGGACTGATAAAATGGTACGTACCATAGACACCACGTTTAAGCAATGACCAAAAGTTTTCAATGGTATTGGTGTGTACTTCACCCCGAACATATTCTTTAAGCATGTGCTTAATAGTTTGATGCTCGTAAACTCTATTCATAGTGTTATAAGCTACATGTTCATCTGTCATTAACTTTGTGCCTTGATGAACTGATTTAACTAAGAACGGTATAACGTTTTCATGATCCGTGGCTTTAAGTGGTTGTAGCTTTACTTTCCCTCCCCTTTCAATAGCCCCAATTACGCCAATTTTACTACTTGAACCTTTTTTCTCAATAGCCTCGGCCTTATGCTTGTGCATATTGGCAACCTTACCACCAATGTAAGTTTCATCAACTTCAACAACGGCTTTAACCTCGTTACCCTTATTATCGAATGTAGATTTGCCAATTTTCTCATTACTCTCAAATGATTTCATCTTAAAGGCATATCTAACACGCTGCATCATAAACCACGCTGTTTTTTGCGTTACGCCAATGTCACGGGCAATCTGGACACTACTAATACCTTTCCGGTGGGTTGATAAGATAAAGATAGCCATGAACCACTTGCTTAACTCAATAGGGCTGTTTTCAAATATAGTACCCTTAATAGCTGTAAACTTCTTACGGCATTTGGCGCATTTATAGCCCTTGTAAGCACCTTTTAACTCATATACTTTATCATGGCCACAATGAGCGCATTTAACATTACCTGCCCAACGTAATTGAGTTAAATACTCAATACATACAGCTTTATCTCTAAAGTGAATAGCTATATCATTTATGGTTCTAAATGGTAGTGTTTTACCTAATGGTGGGTGCTCCTGCTCCATGATAAATAGTATTGACTAATTAATTTGTATAATTTAATTATCCTACTTACCTTTGAAGTAAGTAAGAGAGCTCCCGCTCGGATTCGAACCGAGATTAAAACCGTAGCAGGGAATTGTTCTATCCATTGAACTACGGGAGCTTAACCTTGAAATCTTTAAAACCGCTTCGCTTGCATGCCTCGGAAACATCAGTGAAGCGGTTTTTTATATCACTATTTTTGTCTTTAGCTGAACTGCATCATCGCTATATTTATGTTCAGGCAATGGAAATCCTTGTTCATCTATCCATGTAGGACTACCATAAAAAGTATTGCTATTATTTGTGCCAACTTGAACTTTAACAATAGAACCATCTTTTAATAAGATGTTCTTAGCACTACTCAATGATGCTTTAACCTCTTCAACTTTAGATTTAGGCTCAAACTCCATAACTAATGAAGTCATTTCATTAATACTCAAAAACCTATTAGTTAGCTTTAAAAGGCCTGCAATCTTTTCTTTATTACTTGCATCCTTTTTATATGGACGTTCATATACCAAAGCCTCAATACCACTATAAGCAGGTATTTCTTCTTCATCCAAATTAACCCCATATAACTTTAGCATAGCATCAATATGCTTTAATTGCTCAAGGACATTTAGCCTTTGAGCCCTTAGTTCTGAAATAAATTGATTGTTGTACATAATGCCTCGGATTGATGACGTCAAATATACAGGATTGAGAAGCATAACTCCAAATTTATTTTAGAGAAAAATTAGAGGTATATTTAAATATACATAACAGGGTGTATTACGACATAATGTAACTTAATGTGCAGTAAATTAACGTAATTAGATGTATTGTAAGCTACATTTGTTCCTATAGGAATAGAGGTGACACAATACTGTCACTTGACACTTGACAAGATAAAAGTACATACTTATACTTGTTCTATCTATCATTTTAATATCACCATCTTTATCTCTATTATCATAACTGCATAAAAAAAGCCTAATTACTTAGGCTCTAATTTCTTTGTTTAACTTTATGCTGTATCTCATCCCGGAATATCCTATCACCATGTTTATTAACAACTGCTCGTAATAGTGTATCTTCCCAAAGTACAAACACACTACCAACATTACTACCAAACCTAACAGCAATAGTTTAACCTGCATCTGTATTAACCGATCCTCGGGCGTTACAATCAAATACTGCCTTGTGATAGCATAAGCCACATAAAACCACAGCAAATAGCCTATAAGCATTAGTACACGCTCTATAAGCCAATGGTAATCTAATACTATCATCACTAACTAATCTTAATGAAATTACCTAACAGCCCTAAGTACGTGCTGCCAAAGTTTATATATACACTACATACAAAGAGATTACATTCCCGGCGAATACCATACTGGCTACGGTTACCAATGTGATCTTTGAATGTATTAGGTGAGGGATTGGTGATTAAGAAAAGTAATGCAACACATATTGTTATCCATTGCTTACGGGCCAGTTCAGGTAATTTCATTTGTTGTGGTAATTGTGTGATGGTATTAATAAAAATAGGCGTAACTAATATCACGCCATCACAAGGCTTACCACGGCCTAACAAAGCAAAATGATACAGTTACGCCATAACAGCGTACTATTATCATTCTCCTTTGCTTTATTCTAACGTGTGGTAATTTAGTGAAGCAGAGAATTAAATACTACAATATTTTAATCACCACTAAAATAGAAAGAAAATTGAATTTAACAGGTATATTGTTAGCCTAAACTTTAAATCATGGGATTACCAATTAATGTAATAAGGGCTATTGTTAAGAGAAAAACGGCCAATAACCTACCATCATCCAGCCAAACAGAAATACTTATTCCAATAGAAAGTATTGCAGCCTATAAACATTTGTCGGGTGTTGATTACCAACTCTATCTAAAGAAAGATTGTGAAATTAATTTAGGATACGAAATAGAAAGTATAACAGGAAAAATTAAATCTCCTCACATTCAATTTTTATAGGTATTTCCTCAAATACTATAGCCTTTGCCTTACTTAACACTCTTTCACACTCATAAGCAGTAAGCCCGTTAAGTAGTGGTAATATGCTATTGGCTATTTTTTCAACTTTATTACTTAACTCAATAGCGCCTTGGTCTATTGTTCTAACAATTTCATTGCCCATATTTTAGCAGCATTATTACGCCTATTCAAAGCTATTACTTATTTCAACACATTTTTAACACACTACATAACAATAAACCTTTGGGTCACTATTGTATATAGCTACCGTCGGCCGGGCGTAGCAAGCTCTGTAAAAAGTTTGACAGGTCTGCTTTTACTAAGCCGGTATTATCCGGCCGGTTTACTGATTTTATGGTTGATTGTATACCGGTGAGCGGATCGGTATAAGTAATCCGTGTATGCAACTCATAATACGGGTACATGCTGTTGATATTGATAAAGCCGGTAGTTTCACCGTTTATAAAGGGAGTATCAATCACTATGCTATTAGTGCCTGTTACTTTTTCAATGGTATAAACTCCTTTATAAGCGTTTGACTTCAGATAGATTTTATCCCCTTCCTTGACTTTAACCAGCCCCGTATTGGTATCTTTAAAATTGGCGTTAACACTGATGCTGGCATGTCCTTTTTCGCTGTCGGCTGTTATGCTTTTAATCGTGAAATCTTTTCTTTGATAGGTAAACACAATAGGATTGAATGCTGCGCTCCAGCGTGATACATATCCATCGGGGAGCATTACCGAAGGATCACCGGTTAACAGATTGGTGGATGTTGAAATACTAACCTCCGCGGTATCTGTACAGCCTAAGGGGTTACTGTCTTTTACAAGTATGTGTTTTAACCCTCCGCTTAGGTTTGTAAAAACAGGAGACGCCTGCCAGTTTGCACCCAGATCGATACTATACAATATGGATGCAAAACTTGAGGTCGCGTTAACTGTAATCTGAGCGTCGGCAGCTCCCGGGGCTGACTCGATCTTATTGATAGCTATATAATTTATCTTCAGATCACAAACAGAGGGATTGGGGGAAGGATTGTCACCGGCTTTGACAGCAATTATGCTGAATGATATATAATTGCTCCGGATCATATCTCCCTGAGGACTGTATTCATAGTCTCTGATAATGCCCGAATAGAGCAGGAACGATTGCCCGGCTACCGTAACAGTATAGTTGCTTGTATACCCATTTTCGTTACGCTGATAGGTAACCTCGCAGTTATTGCCATTGGTAGTCTGCCTGGTATCAGCATCAATGATGCTGATGAACACATCGCCCTGGTCAATTTGCCCCCCATTTTGATCGGGGTAGGTTGTTGAGCTGATGGTTTCATTAATGGTGGCTGTTATATTCATTTTTTTATTAGTTAGAATGAGGGTTTAAAAAGCATCAAAATACATGGCCGATAACGCTATGGTTAAACCAATACCGGTGGTGTTAACATCAAATTTGTTATAAACCGGCACACATTTGGCTTTTTGTCCTGCTTTAACCCTGAAGTACCGCCCTTCGCCTTCCCTGTATTTTGAGGCTTTTACCACAAATTGATTAGCCATTTGCAGTGCCTGCGATATATAGGTTTCATTTTCGGCGGTGAACTGTCCAAAATCTGTTTTGAGCAAAAACTCCATATAAACGGTAAACATATTATCAACCGAGCCATTAACCTGCGGACTTACCTCAATAGGCTGAAGGGGGTAAAGAAATACACAGGGAAAGGTGATATCATCTGCAAGGGTATTCAGTTCGGCATGGGTGCCATAGGCAAATGCCGGGTTGCCATTAAGTGTTTGTACAATAGCTTCTATTTGGTTACGCATAATAATTCAGGCCCCGATCCCTGGATTTGGGGTGGTTAGATGTTTTTGCCTTGCAGGGATAAGGCACTTTAAGTTGTAGTTTGAGATAGCTCGCTATATCGTTTTTGATATTCAGCTTCGGTTTTGTTAAGCAGCAGTTTGGTAAGCAAGCGCTCATATGGCATACTCATGATCAAGTCCCATTTGGTAATATCGCCGCCTGCTAATGAGTTTACAGTGTTGATGTATTTAAATTTTTCGAACGACTGGATCCCTGCCCTTTTTTCAAGTATAGTAGGAGCCGATGCCAAAAGCTTATTCTCGGCATCGATAAGCTGGGATAACAGGTAAAAAAATGCTTTGAGATGGGCAGTGCCTCCGTTACCCGTAGCTTTTTAACTTCATCCATAAAGCTCTCTACCTCATATTCGTCATATTTTTTACCTGTTGCCCGGCAATAGAAGTATTGCGCCAATACCTGACAGCACGCATTTAATGAAGGATTAAAATGTTCCTGCCAATCATCTTCGCCATGGGTTTTTATATCAGCATTTATTTCTTCGGCTATGATATCGCGGGCTGCCATAAAAGCGCCGGCAGGCTCAACCGAAAGGTTTTGCATTACTTTTACCTTTGTTTTTTGGAATGGTGCCCCGCTGTCCCGGGATAACATAAAAATTACCTCTTTGGGGATCTCGTTACTGTTGTACAGGTGTTTAATCTGGTAGGATAAAGAAAGCACGGCATCGCCAAACTGGTGCAGGTCATCATAGTTTTTGATGTTATGAAGCTCAGCAATCGGTATGCCCGAAAGTATGCTGATGGCCTCAAGATCTGTTATATCGGGCCGGGCTTGCAAATCCATTAGTTGGCCGAGGGTTACTTCATTTAATTGCGTTGGTATCCGGACCCGTAACTTGCCCTGGGTTGTTTTTAATATTTGTTCTGTCATATCTATTAAGCCTGTATCGGTTTTGTGGTTTTTGATTATGGATGTTTAGATCAGCCCGTATAATGCCCCTGCTTGTTGAATACTTTGCTTGTGCGGCAGGCGTGATTGAAGTTTTCCGGTGCCGTTTATTTTTAATTTATTAAGGGCGATATATCTTAAGGGATCTATCAAATGGTTCCATGAGTCAACCGGTTCATTGATGGTTTTGCCTGTTACATCTACGCGCCATTTATAACGGTTAAGCTCGTTGCGCAGGTTTGTACTATTGCGGGTTATATTTATTTTGTAGCGTTTAAGGATATCAATAGAGTTTTTAACACTATCGGCGCCTTTTTTTGCAGCTGTAACACGCCATCCCAGGCGTTTTAATTCTTCTATTGATTTGGGTTCTGCACTATCTGCAATAATTTCGCAGTTAAAACCTACACCGGCCTCTTTTAATTTTGAGGATATATCTGTGTTGGTTAGGCCTGTTTTGTAGAGTAACTCGTTTACCCACAATTCACCGTTTTGCTGATATACTTCAATGCATCCGGTTTCATCATTAGTAAAGCCAAAATCTAACCCCAGGGCTATCAAACGGGCATCGGCCGGGATAGATTCGCAGATATACCAGTTGTCAAATATAAGCCCGGTTATTTTGCCGGTTAAACCACGGGCGTATACTTTCCATAGTTCAATATCAACAGTTTTTAACGCTTCTATTTTATCACGTACTTCCTGACCTAAAAACGGGTTATGCCGATGGTCGGACACTATAAGTTGTACTCCTGGTTTACCAATTAAGTGCTCATGTACCCAAAAGCCGGTATTGGGGTTATAGTCAATAAAAATGCGCTTTTTAGTGCGCAATGCCAGTTCTGTATATACATCCCATGTAAGGCCATTGGCTTCGTTGATAAACAGGTAGTCGCGCTTTCCGGATTTTGCGTCCTGGCCGTTGTCGTAGCTTTTAAACTCAATTATGCTACCGTTGAGAAACTCGAAAATACGGTCGCTTTTATTATAGCTTTTAATTTTTGCCTGTAATACTGGCGAAGAGCTGTGTATATTTAGAGCATCGCGCAGGGCGCCTGCTTTAAGGTTAGGGATATCCTGTCCAACTATGGTGATCACCTGTTTGGGGTTTTCGCAGGCAAGGCAAAACAGCGCCTGCTCAATGGCAAATGTTTTACCGCTGCTGGTGCCTCCTTGGTTAATTACCACATGCGCGGTTGAAAGATAATTTTGTTTGAACAGGACAGAGCAGTGAAAACCTTCCGGCTCTTTAAATGTAATGTCGGTGATTACTTCTTCATCGGTCATTGTTACTGATTTTAATCTGATAGCTGAGGTTGCAAACGGGTACCGGGGTTATAGTTTTACCTCTTTTTCGCTACCGGCAGGAGGAGGGCCGGAGCTAAAAACCTTTACTGTTAAAATGTTCCCTGCTTCTGTATCTGGTAATGGATCATGTTTTTCGTTCCACCCCATATTTTTTAGCGCGAACATTGCCCCGGTTACATTTTGGTGCAGATGGGCTTCATAGCAGGCTTCTACGCGTAAAACGCCCTGTTTAACTGCCTGTGAAAAGGGGCCGTGCTGTACATATGTATAAAACTCCTGCCGGCTGCTAAAGCCAAGGGCAAGGGCCAGCCCTGATAATGTTGCAGGTTCGGGTTCACGGTCCCAAACCTTTTGTTCAATAGTTTCTGCATTGTCTTTACTGTTTTTTACCGGTTTTTGTTCAATATGATATTTCCCCTTTATATAGGCGAAATATTTGTCAATAAGCCGCTCAACCTGGGCGGCGTTATTAAAGGAAGATATATCAGGCTTCATTATGTTTTGAATGCCGATTGGCATAAATGAATAATCAAATGTCGGGAATATTTTTCACAATTACTAATTTTATTGGTAATTTTTTATTTAAGCAGATGTAGGCGGATGGGCATAGTGGTGGAATGAATAAAATGTAAATATTTTCTTTTTTAATAGAAAATATTTACATTTGTGTATGAGCAAAGCAATTAAACGTAATACAGCTATTGAAGGCCGGCAAGGGCAGGCTGCATCCCGCCCTTATGTATTTACCGATGCGCCTATGCAGGTTTTTAATGATCTGCTGATGCCTTATGAAACCTATTTTAAATCGCCTTTGGCTAAGCTTGGGGCTATAAAACAAGGGTTGCGTTCAAATTCCATCACTGATTTATTAAAGGTAACCGGTGCTACTCAAAGTGATATTGCCAAATGGTTGCATATAACCGAGCCTACTTTGCGTAAGCATTTGCAAAGTACACATGAGCTAAACCAGGGGCTGAGTGAGCACATCATTCAACTGTTTGAGCTTTTTGACAAAGGCCTGGATACCTTTGGCTCCCTTGATGAGTTTAAAGGCTGGCTAAAACATTATAATCCGGGTATTGATGCTATCCCATTTGATTTGCTCGATACCATAACAGGCATTGGTATTGTAATAAGTCAGCTTATCCGTATTGATTACGGTGTGCTTGCCTAAAAATAATTATTGAATTAATGATTTAGTGAATTATCGATTGCATTTTTAACGCAAATTTATGATCACTAAATAGGTTATTAATCTTTCCTTCTATCTTTTGAACGTTTACCGGATAAGTCAAACCAAGTATGCCCATGACCGCAAAGGTTCAGGAATTGACGGCCGATGGAATTCATTGGGGCAATATATGATCTATACAGGCGGTTCACTTGCTCTTTCATGCCTTGAAAAACTGGCGCACTCGCCTGGTACTGCTTTATATGCCGGAGATTTTTCGGTTATTATATTTCAGATACCGGATAACCTGCCTGTTTTTGAAATCACTGTAAACAAACTCCAAAAACTTAATGCCAACTGGCACAAGGTAATTAACTACCCGGTTACTCAATTGCTTGGTGATACCTGGCTTCGTAAAATGGAAACGGCCGTATTAAAAGTGCCATCGGCAATTATTGACCTGGAGTATAATTACCTACTTAATCCGGCCCATCCCGATTATAACAAAATAACTATCAGCAGTGTAAATAAGTTCACTTTTGATCCGCGGCTTAAAGCGCAATAAAATCTTGTACAAACAAATAACTTAAATAATTATTTTATAATTGCACGGATAAACCTTTACTTTTCCTGCATCGAATAATTATAATGGGTATTAATAAAACAAGCATTTTAATTTTTGCAGGCTTGCTCATAAGTATCAGAGTACACGCCCAGGATAAAAGATACATCCCGATAGGGCACACTAAATATAAAGATACAATACTGGTTACCCATCCCGACACTACTTTTGAAAAAGATATATTTGACGTTATAGGGTCCATTTTTGGTGAAAGCAAGAAGCCCGGCAAAGTTGATTCTGTAACTTCAAAACCGGTAATATCAATTATTCCGGCTATAGGTTACACTTTACAAACAGGGCTGGCGGGTACTATATCGGGCAATGTGATTTTCAGGTTAGCACCCGATACCCGGATCTCCACTATAACGGTAAACCCTGCTTACACTCAAAATAAGCAGGTGATCGTCCCCATCCAATCAAACATATGGTCGAAAAATAACAAATATGATTTTATAGGCGATTTCAGGTTTTACAAATATCCGCAAAGCAGTTTTGGCTTAGGCAGTAATTCTGACAGGGATAATGAAAATCCCCTGGTTTACAGTTTTTTTCGTTTCCATGAAACTGTTTTGCGCAATATATCCGGAAATTTTTACGCCGGTTTGGGGTATATTTTTGATGACAGGTGGAATATGTACGAGAAAGGTCAGTTAAACGGAAAAACGTCCGACTATGAAAGGTACGGCCCCGTTAGCCGCGCTATATCAACCGGGATAACGTTTAGCGGGCTCTATGACAGTCGCGACAACCCGATTAATGCATCGCGCGGATTCTACACCTCATTACAGTACCGGGATAATTATACTTTTTTAGGCAGTACAACTGCCTGGCGCTCTTTAATTGTTGATGTGCGCAAATACTTCAGGTTTCCGGAAAGCTCGGACAACGTGCTGGCCTTTTGGTCATACAATTGGCTGGTAATTAATGGTCGGCCGGCATATCTCGACCTGCCCGCTACAGGGCATGACCCGAGCTTTACTACCGGACGCGGATACATACAGGGTAGGTTTAGAGGGGCGCAAATGGTTTACCTTGAAAGCGAATACCGGTTTAAAATAACCCGTAATGGTTTACTTGGAGGGGTAGCTTTTGTAAACGGCGAGTCGTTTTCGGCGGCACCGGGTACGGCTTTGCAAACTGTGCAGCCTGGTTTTGGAGCCGGTTTAAGAGTTAAACTGAATAAGGTATCCAAAACAAACATAGCCATTGATTATGGTTTCGGGCGCGAAGGGTCAAAAGGCTTGTTTATTAATGTGGGCGAAGTGTTTTAATTGGCCGATATTGATTTGATTAACAGTATATTGTCTGTAATTTGTATTTTAATTTTTACATTTTGGATGGTGAAAATTCCTGAAAATAGGCCGTAGCTTGTCCGTTTTTTGCATTTTTATTAAAAGTGCATTACCGCGCATAAACCGGCAACTTTAGCATGACTATTGACGTATATTCATATAAAGGTTAAAAAAAGTTAAAAAATTAATTCGTTTAACCATATTTAATGAAATTTGTAATTATTTATTGCTATGTTTATTCGCCAGTAAGCCTATGATACGTACCAGTTTTACTAAATGGTTTGTTTTACTAAGTTTATCCATTTCGGTGGCTTTAACTTCCTGCCAAAAAGACGAGGAAGTGAAAGATATCAGCGCGGTTAAAACATCAAGCAGTAAGGACAGCGTATCGTCAGTAAACATTATCAATACTCCGGGTAATTTTCTTGCAGGCAAAGGTACTTTAAAAGTTACCATCGAAGATTCAACTTACACTTTCGATGCCAGCCAGGATTCAATTGCATTCATAAACGTGCATAATGGCGATAACAAATACTTTGGCATCACAGCTATCAATAAAGCGCATAACATGAGTTTTGGCATCAGTTCGTTAGGATTGGCTTCGGTGAAAGCCAGCAGCGACGTAGCCGGAAGCCAGTTTCTGTTTAAGGTTGATGAAAAAAAACCATTACTTCAATATACCCTGACCAAATATGCCGGGCAACAGGATTTTGGTAAGATTGATATAGATCAGTATAATCACGAAAATATGATTGCTAAAGGTACTTTCTTTACCTTTTTAGCTAAAGACGATAAGTCTGACTCTCCTTTTTACCGCGTTGAGGGAAGCTTCGAGCTACAACTCAAATAAAATCCGGTTCTGTTTTTAACATTTGGTTTGGAAATTTTATTCAGTAATATGAAGGTAAAAAAGCCATTACCTGATGATCATTAGTGCTGGGCGAGGCAGGAATCCGGCTCTTTTTTTGTACCTTTACGCAAATTTTAAAAACATTGATGAAAGTATTTATTGCAGGTCTTCCTTTAGAAGTAGATGAGGCCGAATTAACAGCTGTTTTTGGTGATTTTGGGCCGGTTAAATCGCTCAGGATTATTAAAGATCGCGAAACAAAAGAGAGTAAGGGTTTTGGTTTTGTGGAGATGGTTAACGAGGATGAAGCGAAAGAAGCGATACGTTGCATGAATGGAGCAAGTTATTATGGCCGCAGGATCACGGTTAACGTAGCCGAAGATAAAGGTCCTGGCTTTAACGGCGGTGGCCAAAAAGGTGGCTTCAGACGTAATTAATACCAACTAAAACATTATTCTTCTTTTTAAAAATATTAGCCGGCTTAGTCCGGCTTTTTTTGTTTTTGGCGATGCCGGATTTTGTAATTTAAATCATTTAAACTAATTTGTTGCTTTCCAAATAACAGCCCTGAAATTGATCTGTTTACGTGCGCAATTTAATGGGCACGTGCTGCCGGCCGGGACTTATTATTACGTGGTTGATCTTAAAGATGGTAAGAAACCGCTGTCGGGGTATGTAACACTTTTAAAGTGATATATGCAAGCCGGCGCAATTAAGTAACTTATTGTTTATGATGCTTGTGCCAGTGAATTGTTAACATCGAGGTTACTAAGTAAGCTGTCAAGCTTGAGGTTAAATTCTTTCAATTTGATATCGCCTTTTTCAAAAGCCCCTGTTAAGCGTGTCAACTCCTGTTCAATACTTGTTACAATGGCATTGTTGGTGTTAGTAGCATTCTTTTGTAAATCTTCAATTACTTCTATTTTATGTTCTGCAGCTTTAAGCAGGTATAGTTGTTGCACATCGGCGGTTATATGACTACTATCGCCAGCTTTTGTGTTTTGCCGTTTGTTAAATTCAACTAAAATTATGGCAGCAATAATAGCCGCGATTACCAGTATCATGATAGGTTCCATCTTCTTCTCTTTTTATTACAACTTTATCACTCCGGCAGAGGCCTGCGGTTTATAATTACTATAAATATAATTGAATAAAAAATAAACTAAAAAGGCATTGTTGATAAAATGCCCATTTGTGAATAACTATTGAGAAATGCTTGTAAGTTTTGTGTAAATGTGTGAAGTTTTGAATAGATGTAAATAGCTTAACCCTGCCGGGTCGCTGTTATAGGTTGTTATTGTTTGTTATTGAGTCGTTTTTCGTAGCACAAAAATCTTAAGCCCGGCCTTATATCTAAGCTAATCTCGCCCGCCAAAACATAGCCCATCTTTGGGAACAGCTTTTGCGTTGCGTGGTTCGCAATATTGGTGTCAATTCGTAATATATTTATTCCGCGCTGTATAGCTTCATGTTCGGCCTGCTTAAGAAGTGCTGTGGCGACGCCCCGGCTCCGGTAGTTAATGTTTACAGCAAGCCGATGCGTAACTATGGCAGCTTCGTCGATATCAAGCCCGGCCTGTGCATATTCTGCATCCTGATCGGTAGTTATGGCAGCCACACCTGCTATTGCTCCTGTAACTTCGGCTACCCAAAGCAGGTTAAGGTTAATATCTCTGGTAAATACTTGTTTATTGGGGTAGTCATCATCCCATTGAAAATTACCTGCTGCCTTCATGCCAGGTATTGCGTCAGCTACAAAAGCTAATATCTGCGGTATATCATTGAGGGTAGCCAGCCGGATTATCATTTTATCTGTCAAGCAAATTGTAATTAAAAATAACGAAGTTTTAAGCTATGATAGCTTGATTTTTGTAATAAATAATCGGCTTATTTCGCTGTGGGCCGTTTTATAATACTGTTTGGATGTTAATTTATAGGTATGATAACCGCTCACCGGGCAGGCAACAATGGCGGTGGAATTTGTTGTTCTTTTAATAAATTCTACCGCCATGCTGGTTAATGGTTATGCTTTTTGTGGATGTCTTTAACAAGGCAAAGTTTTTTGATGTCGGCTACTTTTATAATAAATGGGGCATATTTGAGCCGGTTGCCAACCATTTCGGTTGTATTATCTGAATGTGCAATTACTTCATCAGGGCTATCCCCTGCAAGCAGGCGTTTATACATTCGGTAATCCCCCCACTCGATGTAATAAACCTCGCCGGGTAGGATCTTTTTGTCATGAATTATTTTTAGTGCAACCCAGCAGCCGTTTTCAAGATATGGGTACATACTGTGCCCCCAAACCGGAAGTGCGAAATCGCAATCCTCAATGCCCGGGAAATTCATATGACCAACCGGCTGTGAATCATTAATGTCGTTATATACTTCTACGCCTGAAGCGGTTGCAGAAATTTCATACATAGGTATGCCCTCACTGTGTTTGGATACAGGCTTTGATTCAGAGAAATTCTGTTTTTTGTCTCCGATTATGTATTCTTTGTATTTTTCTTTAAAAATACGGAGTTTTTCTGGGTCTATGTTCTGTCGGCTCTTTATTATTTCAGTGATCGAGCTTGGCGAGTTAAAGCCTAACGCTTCAGCTAATTGAGCATTTCCGTTAAAAGCTTTTCCCTTAAGCTGATTGTAAAGTATGATAAACTCCAATGTTTCGGGCCGTACAATCTTTATTTTGTTTGGTTTTATCTCGTCTTCCATGATGAAAATAATTTAAAGATTTTTCTTGATTATAATAAAGATTATTCTGTATATTTGTTTCGTTGATAAACGCTAATGTAAGTCATATTATTTACAAATCAAAATGTTCGTTTCGTTTTATAAAGAGTATTCTTTTGTTAAAGTACGATATTCTGTAATTTAAAATCAAGAAATAATATCAATAAATAATCAATATCATACCACCATGCATATAGTATTTTCGGCCCTGCGGCAATTGACAGGAAGTAATAACAATCAAAATAATCGAGATACTTTGAATGAACATGAGGCTTTGCAGCGCTTTGAGGGTTACAAAACTGCATGTGAAAAATATAGAGATGAAATTGCTGCTATCCAAAAATATATGCCGGGATGGATGCCCGCTTTTAAACGGTCATAACCTGGTTGCAGGTATTACGGTCTAAAATGCTCAATTAAAATAATACGAAATCAATACACTAATTATCATGATAAAAATTTCTCAAAAACTTAAAAGCCAGCTTTGGTGGCTTATTATATCGGTTGATTATGATTACAGCCGGATAACTATTGCCGAACACGATATTACCGATGAAGTGCTTACTTTGTGGCTGGAGGATAAACAGGATTTTAAAAACTCAATTGATGAATGCCTTCAGGTAGATATCCGAATCCGTGACCTTGCCCGGATCATTAAAGCCGAAAATCTGAATAGTTACGAGGGTACCAAATTACACCCAACCAAAAACTTTGCCTACAAGGCCCGCATCGAAATTAACACCCCCTTGCAATGGTATAAAGAGGACGCCTCGTCACCCGAACAGCAATGGACCCGCGAAGCTGTATTGAAAGCTTTGCTTACACAACTTGTAGAAGAAGGTGCAGCAAGCGATTATACTTATTAAATTAGCTGTAAAATATGCTATTTGGCATTTATTACATAATTGACCGTGTTGTTAAATTTGCTTTAAATACTGTTTCACAGGCTTGAAATCATTCACCGTACATGAGTTACGGTTTTACCTGATTGGGCATAACCAGGCAAATCAATCGTAATAGCCCGGCATTTATTACCAAGGTATTTTACCTGATTGTTAAAGTAACTTTTGTTAATGCGCCGTCCATGTACAAAAAGCAATGTGGTATCACCTTTGCCCGTATCTGTATAGGCAATGTTAACGCCATGGTTGCTGATTTTTACGGCAGACTTATCAATAGCGTTTTTGTTTTGCGGGTGCTGGGTGCAGGCATACCACAATCCAATTGAGGTTGCCAGTGAAAACAATGCGGGTAACTTTTTCATACAGACAGATAATTATATGCAGCAGGTTCGCTATATAAATATCCGTTTATGAATAGGTTGCAGCAAATGTTTAACTTATTTTAACAAAGCGATCATTGTTGCCTAAAGGAGGGCCGGGATGCAGGTCCCGACGCTATTTTACTTTTACCAGCTGTTGTTCTTTTTCAATATGCTCAACAAGCTCCAAATCTTCGCTAACAGCTTCGGCTTCCGGACTTGCGTAGTTTAGTTTGCGGAAACGCCACTGGGCAAAAGCAGGTTCCTGGAAGCGGTTTATCAGTTTAAAAAATTTGGGGAAATTGTGTACTTCTTCCAACAACAGGCCGGTTACAATACCATTGTTATCAAGTATTTCGCGTATGGTGTATTCCTTATCTTTGGTGATCCAAATCTCAAAGTCCTGCCGTATTTCAGCCATCTTTTCAGGATCTATTTTGTCGTTTATACAAATTACCTTATCGCCCGGTTTCATAATGATCGCAATTTTATGTATTTCTTTTGTTAAGAGATTGTGAATGTAAAGGTCGGCTTTTTATGCATATTTTAAAATTTGTGCACGGGGATTTTTGTGTTAGAAAAATATTCGAAAAAAGTTTTAAATATTATGCAACCTTATTTTATTGGCTCCGTATTAAAATGTATAATGAATGTTTAATATCAGTGCTTTATATGGATTATTTTTATTTGTTTATGATAGCGGGGCTCGGACTGGTATTTGTTATTTTACAGTTTGATAAGCAACAACGCAGCAGGGTTAACTTATTGCTGAAAAACGCGAATGATGTGCAGCCGTTACTGATGAAACGATGCATGGATCAAAAAATAAGTAAAATTAATGCCGGGCTCAGTGCTGATACCTGTCATATGAATATTCGTAACGATGCGAAGCAAAAAATAGGGGCAAACCTGCAACAGATAGCAGATGAGTACCATGCAGGAAAGATCAGTTTGCCGATTTATAATGATAAGCTTGACGAGCTGCTTGAAAATTTAGGAAATAAATAATTTATGGTTTAACCAGAGTTTATTTTATTGTCATATATAGTTTTTGTTGGTTAGTTTTACTTTAAGGTCATTTGCTGTTGGGGCATTTGACCTTTTTTGTTTTGGGTGTTTGTTCAATAAAGCAATTATATATTGCATGGATAAACAAAATGATTATTATTGCAGTCACTTATGTCTGACGAAGCGATTATAAAACGGTTAAAGGTAGTTGTTAAAGAGCACGGCGGCCAGCTGGGGCTTGCCGGGGCCATTGGTGTTGATCAGGGTTTCATTAGCAAGGTGATCAACAAAAAGCAGGATATTAGCTATTATCTTATCCGCAAACTCTGTTTCCAGCTTAAATACTCGCCCGAATGGCTTATTCTTGGCACAGGCGAAAAAATAATCAACAAACCCGAATCGGCCAAGCTTATTACCGAAATACAAATGATGCGTACCGAGGTTGATATTTTACAGGCCCGTATGCGCGCCTACGAAATGGAATTGAAAGAGCTGCGCGCGCAATTACATATAGAAGATAAGAAGGCGGTATAGTCGCTCCAAAGCCGCGTAAATGTAAAAGCCCCTTTCGGGGCTTGGTTGTTATTTATAGATCAGTTAATAGTTACTTATTATACGAGTATTGTAAATGAAAAGTTATTGTTATTTGCAATATTTTATAATAAAATCAGATGCTTCTTTTACGCCCATACTTAAAGCGTTATTCATATCGGCGCAACCGCCCGTTCTATCATCAAGGGCTATTTTTGCAAGGCTCCTTTGTAGATAAGCACGGCCATTTTTCGCGTCAAGGCTTATAGCGGTATTACAGTCCAAAATTGCTCCGTTCAGATCTTTCAAATTTATTTTGGCGACAGCCCTGTCAATATATAGATCAGGATTGTTAGGGGCAAGTTTAACCACGGCCGCAAAATCTTCTTTCACTCCCTGGGCATCCCCGAGATTGCTTTTAGCAATACCACTATGCGAGTAAGCTTTTACATTGGTATCGTTCATATAAATGGCATTATGATAATCATCGGCAGCGCCGGCATAATCCTTCATAGCCATTTTAGTATCGCCCCTGATTAAAAAGGTTTCGTCGTTTGAGTAAATTGACACGGCACGGTCGAGATCAGCTAGGGCGCCTTTATAGTTTTTAAGTTTGGCTTTTACAAAACCCCGCGCTTGCCATACTAAAGCGGTTGAATCTGATAATGAGTCAATTTTTAGTGCGTTGCTCAAATCGGCTATGGCGCCGTTGTTGTCTTCAGCGTCTGCTTTGGCCAGACCCCGCTTCAACAATAGTGTGATATTTTTAGGGCTTTAAGTACACCGATATTATAATCGGCCATGGCCCCTTTGGCATCGCCGGTGGCGGCTTTTGCTTCACCCCGATAAAGGTAAAAATCAGCATTTGCAGGGTTAAGTGCTATAGCCTTGTTAAATATTTGTACGCCATTGTTAGTGTATTTATAAAAATTATTGATTTTACCCAATCGTGAATAACCATTTTGTTGTTGTGGGGCAATACTGATCAGTTTTTCGAGGTCAGTTACAGCCGCGGCATAATCGCCCAGTTTGGTTTTTTCAATGGCCCGGTTTAAAAAGGCATAAGTATAAACCGGGTTTATAGCAATGGCCTTCGTATAGTCGTTAATAGCGGCTAAGGGAACCCCCAAATCGCGATAAGCATCGCCGCGCGACAGGTAAGCTTCGTCGCTTTTACTGTTCAAGTTGATTGCTTTTGTTAAATCGGTAATCACTCCCGCGGTATCCTTCATGGCCATTTTAGCTTTGCTTAAGGTTACGTAAGCACTTATACTGTTGGGGTTTATTTTAATTGCCGAGTCGGCATCAGCCCTGGCGCCTTCGTAATTGCCTAATGCCAGCTTTGAAAATGAACGGCTTTGGTATGCATCGCCGTTTTTGGGTTCAAGGGCAATAGCTTTGTTAAAATCTTCCAACGCGGCATTATTATCTTTTTTGTCGCTCTTAATAATTCCACGATATAGGTACAGATTTGCATTCCGGGGAAATTGAGCAATTGCCTTGTCGAAATAATCAAGAGCGCCATTTGAATCGCCCAGGCTGCTTTGGGCATTGGCCATGTAAAGCAAAAGGTTTTTAAGGTTGGGGTTGATAGCGGCCGCTTTTTTATAATCATCAACCGCGCCTTTAAAATCATTTAGTTTTGCCCTGGTATTTGCCCGGTAAAAATAAGCTTCAGCGTTATCGGGATTAAGCGATAGTGTTTTGGTATAATCAGCAATAGCGCCATTATAATCGTTTATGCTGGCCTTGCTGCCTGCCATGTATTGATAGATTTCGGCGCTGTTAGGGCTTAGTTTAACAGCCTTATTATAATCAGCAATGGCTCCGGTAAAATCGTTATTATTGTTTTTGGCCAGGCCCCGGTACTTGAAAAGATCGGCGTTATTTGGTGTAAATTGAAGTGCCGTGGTAAAATCGGCAATAGCGCCGGTATAATCGCTCATGTTACTTTTGGCATTGCCCCTGTAGTGAAACATGTCTGCCGTTTTTGGTCCCAATGCAATCGCGCGGTCAAAATCAATAATGGCGGCCTGATAATCTTGTATGGCAGCCTCTGCGTTGGCTTTATAAAGGTAGGCGTTGGTCAAATCGGCTTTTAGGACAATGGCCTGAGCATAATCATTAATAGCTGCTTTATAGTCTTTGAGGTTGCCATATGCATTGGCCCTGTAATAAAAAACGTCCGCGTTTTTGTTGTTTAATTCTATAGCACGTGTAAAATCTTGTATAGCATCTTTGTAATTCCTTACATTGGCTTTTGAGTTTCCCTCCTGGATATATTTACTTGCTGTTTGGGCAAGTGAACATAGCGGCAAAAAAAGCAGAAATAGAATTTTTTTCATGAACACGGCAGCGGTTTATCAAATATCAATAAAAAACTGTTATTGACTATGGCAAAACTTATACCATAATGAAATATCTTATAACTGATAAGAAAAGAGTGGGGGGTAATGGGCATTGGGGATAAAATTGGGGCGTAAAAGCCCCAATTTTAAAGAGTTTAATTACAACCGGGCAGGAATATTCCTTTATTTTTTAATCAATGATCAGGAAAAAGAAGCTTCGTTTGTCCTATCCTGATTCCGTTTTTTTCCATATGCTATCGCGGCTGTACAAAGCGCAATGCACACCAATAATGCTACCTCAATTACAACGTGAATTACCGGAACCTTGCCAGGGAAGTTTGACAACAAAATACCTGCATCTGGAACCAACAGACCAACAAGCGGGAAGCAAAAGAACATTCTCAATATTATTAATTTTTCCATAATTATTAACATTTAGTATGACAATGCTAAGGTACGTATTATTTCTTTGTAATTTAAATAAAATTGCATTCATTCCATTGAAACCCTCAAAATCAGCCGGCTAACAATTTCGAAGGCATCGTTTACAAAAAGCCTTTGCAATTTTTAGTTAATTAAGTGATGATAGAACATTGCATTGCGGTTATTGTTTTAACGTCCGTGTTTTTTTATAGATTTTTTTAGGGTGATATAGGTTTTTAGCCCATATCCAAAATGAATAAAAATAAATTTTTAAATAAGCGAACGCTCACTTATTTTTGTGTTGAAATGAGGCCACGCGACGAACATAAAGAATACCAAATACGCCAGAAGGCGATAGAATTGATAGTGACTGAAGGTCTTGACGGTTTTGGAGTGAACAAGCTTGCGCGGTTGGCTGGGGTATCACCCGCTACTATCTATATTTATTATAAAGATAAAGAAGAATTAATAAGCAGTATTTGCGTTGGCGTAGCTGAAAAGATGATGACTTTTAGTCTTCAAAATTTTTCGCCTGATATGGATTTTGCAGATGGGCTGAGGGTACAATGGCGCAACCGTCTTGAGTATTTCATGCAATGTCCGTTAGATATGGAGTTTATTGAAATTATGCGCTATACCCATTTTTATGAAAAAGTAACCGCTATGCTTACCGTTAATTTTGGGCAGGTACTGGGAGTATTTATGCGTAATGCCGAAAAAAAGCAGCAACTGATACCACTGCCTTTTGAGGTTTATTGGGCAGTAGCATATGCGCCGCTTTATCAGCTTATCAAATTTCATAATCAGGGCAACAGCTATGTGAATAGCAGTTTTAAATTGGATGATAAACTGATGGAACAAGCACTTGGGTTGGTTTTAAAAGCATTAAAGCCTTAATAATTATGTCAGCAACAACTATTAAACTTAATCATGTTAATTTGCCGGTGACCGATGTTGCCGGCTGCTCTGAATTTTTTAAGTAATATTTTAACTTTAAATGTACCGGTGTAAAAGGTAATAATATGCTGGCCGTAATGGAAGGCGAGGATGGTTTTATCCTGGTGCTTATGGCTGATACCTTTAACCGGAATGGCAATAACAGTTACCCCGATGCTTTTCATATCGGTTTTTTGGTTGACAGTCATGAACAGGTTGCCGAAGTTTATGACCGGCTGGTAAAAGGGGGAGTAGCTGTAACGCAAGCCCCTGCGCCTTTGCGTGGCGGTTATGGGTTTTATTTTAATGCTCCGGGTAACATATTAACAGAGGTTACTTGTTTAGCTTAATCAGTTTAATAATTAAGTATTAAATAAAATAGTCAACTTATGGTACATGCATCAGCCTATAAAGATCCGCATCACGTGATGCTTTTTTTTCAAGAGATTGACAGCCTTGCGGATAACGAACAATGTTTAGTTGATAGAAATGGTTATTACGCTGACCTTAAAAGCAATGGCAAAGTTGTTATAAGCGGTAGTTTCTGGAACCAGGATAGAAACTTTGTAATTGTTTCTGTGTCAGACGATAATGAGCTTGTTCAGATTATTGAAAACGATCCTGCAATAAAACAAAATGTACTTGAATTGGTAAAAGCAATGCCTTTTTAACCCTTTTTTAGGGTGAAAATACGTAGTGTAAAATGGGTTAAAATACGGGGTGCGTCACGCTTGTATATCCGTATACTGCACAATATTTTTGTGTAAACGGATGCCCATGGAGCCTTTTGAACTAAGAGTTAATAAGCGGACTTATAAAATTATACCTTCGGTTGTTAATGAAACTACCTTCAGTGTATTGAACTACTCGGCTTTTTACACCATAACCCGGTTAACAAAAGGTTACTGGGAAATTATTGAGCATCGTTTTGGAGATCATCTGATCCCGCTGCAAGAAATAGGCCGCTCAATTGAGGAATATTATAAACTCTGATGCTGTTTAAATCTATAAAAACTCACATTAACCATATCGAAAATATTTATTGCTTTTTAATAAATATTATTTTTCATTACTCTCTAAAGTGTTAAATTAGACGTATTAACTGATACCTTAAAATATTATGGAAAAATTAGCAATTTTAAGAATGTTTGCCGGCTTTCCATTGTTCGGCTTATTACTGCCTGATATTTCTACTTTTATAGTTGGCCGTTTCCAAGATATTTCGCCGTTTCATATATACATTGAATGCTTTTTATTTCTTTTTATAATTGCTTGTACATTGGGCATAGCCTATATCCGGAAACTTGGCGACAGGCCAGGTTCGCAGTTGCAATAATAAATTACTGGCCTCGGTCAGTTACCGTAGTTTTTAACATTAATCATTATAAACCAAATATATTGTTTAGTACCCTTAAAGCCCTGTTGCCCGGTTTATTTGTGGCCGTTGCGCAACAGGGCTTAAAATGGCTGAATAATTAAATTGCAAAGCAAATGATTATTCGGCCATTTGCTTTTATAGTCAATGCTGAAAGCAGTTAGTATGTTTGCTATCTTCAATAAACAGGCCGATAATGTATTGATTACGGCATCAGAATGGTTTCCCGGTAGCTTTCTTTTTCTTCTTCTGATTTTTGCAGGTATACCATTGACAAGTTTTTTAAGGTTATATGCAATGGCGGCCATGATCATACATTTATTGGCCAATTCGAGCCCTTTTGTGTTTACCTGTTTCATGCCTGTAAAATTGATCAGGGTGCCCAGTACCGGTTCTACCGTACTTTGTCTTACTTTCCTGGCCTTGCTCCCTTGTCGGGTTTGCATGCGTTCATGCATTTCTATATAAAGGTCTTTAGCTACGGAATCCTTAAACACTTTAAAGCCTTGCAGATTAGCGCAGGTGCTTTTAAGCGGACAGTCCCTGCAATCTTTAACACTGGTACGATATATCTTATGGGTATTATCGTTCTCTGCTTTTTTGAAGTTGTGAAAAGTAAGGTATTTGCCTTCAGGACAAACATACCGGTCTTGCTCCCCGTCATAACTGAAGCCCTGCCGGCTTTCCCTGCTTTGACATCCTGGCCTGTTAGGTATGAAGCCTTTAATATGATTACCAGCTAAAAACAGAAGCGCCGCTTCACCGCTATAACCTGTATCGGCAAGCACATCTTCTATTTCCATGCCATTATCTTTAAGGTTTCCGGCGACATGGGTAAGGATCTCAGGTAGGCATGGTGCATCTCCTTTATCTGCATGGAAGGCCTGGATGTGTGTAATAACGTGGTTTTGTGTATCTACGCTTACATGAGCCGAATAGTTCAGCCGTGTTGTTTTTCCGGGTTTCACCGATAACCGGGCATCAGGGTCTGATGGGCTGTAACGCTTGCTGTTCGCTTTCTTATCAACTTTAGCATTCTTTCTCGGCTTAGGCTTAGTGTTTTCATCCGGTATGTCCCCAGCCGGGGCTTCATCATTATGATCGTCCAATTGCTTGCCATAAGTTGCCGCATCATTCATGATCTCGCGTTCTACCAAACTTGACATAGCTGCATTGGCTTTGACAAATGCGCTATCGATAGCCTGTCTTTTACCTGCTACCAAACCTGCATCAATACACTTTTTCAGAACCTGTTTAAAGACAGCTGTAAACTCCTCTTCTCCGTAAAGCTGGCGTGTGCGGCTTAATGTCGAATGCCAGGGAAGTTCTTCATCCAGATCATATCCTATAAAATAGAGGATATCCATGCGCATACGTGAGGTAGCAATAATGCGCCTATCGCTATTCAGGTTCTCTAAATAACCAACAAGCATTAGTTTGAAAAACACAACCGGGTCAATGCTCTTTTGACCCTCTGTACCATAATATTTGCTGGTCGTATCATAAACAAAGTTCAGATCGAGTATACTTTTCAAACGCCTGTAGAAGTTATCTGCTGGAACGTAGTCTGAAAGCTGAAACCGGATAAAGAGCTTTTCCTGATAATCTTTTTTGCCTTGCATATCCTTAATATACAAAACAAATATCTGATTGTCAAATGTTTATAAAAAAACTAACCCAATCGAACTTTATTCGACTGGGTTAGTTGAAAACCTCAGTTTAGTTGCGCAACGGCCACATTTAGGCCGGGCTTTTTTGTGGCTTTTACATGTTATGAAATTAATTTAGTGTTCGGGGTTAACTTTATTTTTTTATTTTTACGGGTAAATGAACCCTAAACACCATTATCTAACTTCTCCCCGTAAGGCGCACTTACTCCTCATGAAAAAATCAGCTATCTGTTGTAAGATATTTTTACTATTTATACTGTTTTGTTGTTTTAATACTGCTATGGCCCAGCATCATTCAAGCCGGGCGTTAACGTATGGTGGCGGAGGCAGTGGCGCCGTTAATTTTAGCGATGGCTGGGGCATAGCTGCCGGTACAGGTGTTGATATCCCGCAGGGTAATACTAATTACACGTTTAAGCCTGCCTATAGTTTTAATGCCAGCGTTTATAGGTTTTTAGGTCCTTTTACCGCAAGTATAAGCTTAGGGTACATGAACTTTAAGCCGGATGAATATTTAATTTCGGAGGAAGTTGAAGGTACCGGCTCAACTGCAAATACGTATTATGCGGATATGCCCGTAATTGCCGCGTATGGTGGTGCTGCTTATAATATTGACATAGCCGATAACTTCAGGGTATATGGCGGTGTGAATTTAGGAGTATATTTTACCGACTTTGCTGTAGGTTATGAAATTGACGGCGTAGATCCATTTGTTTATGATAAATGGTCGCAATCATTATATTATGCTCCTAAAGTAGGGGTGATATTTCCGATAACTCCTAAGTTAGGGGTCAGCATCGAATCAAAATATAATTTTTTTTCCCAGAAACTAACTTTGGGCGATGTTTCGGGAAAACAAAACTGGAACTCCTTTTCGCTTGGTGCCGAACTGGTTTTAAAATTTTAAATTGTTATAAATAATAGCATAACAATTTACAGCCGCTGGTGTTATCAATCTCAATTTATTGATATTTACACAAAAAATTGTATTGATGAAAGGCTTGCGCACTGTTACATTTCTGTTTATATCCAACACCTTTATGACATTTGCCTGGTATGGGCACCTTAAGTTTAAAGAGTACGAATGGAGCAAAAACCTAAGCTTAATAGCCATTATACTTATAAGCTGGGGCTTGGCATTTTTTGAATACCTGTTCCAGGTACCTGCTAACGAAGGAGGCTTTAAGGAAAACGGCGGCCCTTTTACCCTGGTTGAATTAAAAACTATTCAGGAAGCCATTACCCTCACGGTATTTATGATATTCACCACCCTGCTTTTCAAAAATGAAAAACTGGGCTGGAACCATTTGGTAGGTTTCGGGCTAATTGTGCTGGCGGTATTTGTTATTTTTAAAAAATGGTAATTAACTAACACTTAGGTAAAGCGGTCTGAATGATACGCTGTAAAACTTGCTGCCCGCTTCCCGGTTTCATATTTGCTGGACTACCTGCTTTCTTAATCCTGGCTTATTGGGATAATGCGGATGCTGTTTACATTTGATTAAAAGCTTGTAAACAACTCAATAACAATATGAAAATAACTTATAAAACCGGTACAATACCATCCGCCCGGCAAGTGATAGAACTTTACGATGCAGCGGGGTTGAACCGCCCAACCCATGACGAGCAGCGGATTGCCAGGATGTACCAAAACTCAAACCTTGTGGTTAGTGCCTGGGATGGTGATAAACTGGTAGGCATATCTCGCGCGCTGACCGATTTTTGTTACAGCTGCTATCTTTCAGACCTGGCGGTTACTAAGGCTTATCAAAAAGAAGGAATAGGCAAAAGGCTGATTGAACTAACTAAAGAAGCTATTGGCGATGAAACTATGCTTTTATTGCTTTCGGCCGCAACAGCTATGGAGTATTATCCTAAAATAGGTATGGAAACTGTTCATAATGGCTTTATCATCCACAGGGTAAAATAAAATAAGGGCAGCCGGGACATAAGTGTTGCCTCCTGCCCTCATTTATTTTTAGTTGCCCTCCAAATTATTACGGTATTGCTTTAGCGCTGTTAGGATTGATCGTACAATTTCGTTTTGTCCCCTGGCCGAGTTCAGGTATGCTTCATCAGATGGATTATTGATAAACCCGGTTTCAACCAGTACTGCGGGCATACCGCTTTGTGCTAATACCAAAACACCCTGTTCCTTTACACCCAAACTATGCCTTCCATTGGTTTTGCGGAACTGGTTATCAACCAAATCGCCAAACTGGATGCTTTGCTTGCGGTATTTTTGCTGAAACGCGTTAAGTACAATAGTGTTTACCGCAGCGTCATCGCCATAGCCATTATATTTTTCTTTGTAATCCTTCTCTATAAATATCGAAGCATTTTCGCGCAAAGCTTCACGCTGCTCCTGGCTGCGATGAAAGCCATAAACAAGCAGCAAGGTCCCCCGCGATGATCCTTTTCGCTGGGGCGATGAATTACAATGAATGGAAATGAACAGGTTGCCGTGATTGTCGTTAGCGATATCGGTGCGTTGGTGCAACTCAATAAAAACATCGGTACTGCGGGTCATTACTACTTTAATGCCGCTCATTTCATCATTTATAGCATCCCTTAACTTTTTGGCGATACTTAAAGAAACGTTTTTTTCCTTTGAATAAGCTCCGTGCGATCCCGGATCTTTGCCTCCGTGTCCGGCATCGATAATAACCGTTTTAAATTTGAAACGATTGGGGCTTGCTGTTGCAGACTGTTGCCCGAAACACCTGGCGGTGAACACCACGCATAGTAAGGGAAAAAGCGAAATAAATATTTTATATTTTTTAGGAAAGGAAGCAGGCATGAACATATATGTATACAGGTTTATAAATATTCATTCTATAACAAATAATTATAGGTATGATATTGTTTTAACCGTATGGTTTAAAAAGCGCATTTGTTAAAGTGCGCAAATATAATACATGTTTGATTTACAGCACTATCTAAAAAATAATAGCCTGGGTCCGTAACAGAAGTTTAAACTTTGCATTATGTATGTATATTTAATGACTTAAACAGGTGTGATCATGATGTTAAAAAAGCTGTTGTTAATTGTATTGGTATGTCAGGCATTTTTGGCCTGCAGTCAGCAAAAAGGCGTAGTTTATGGCGATGATGCCGTTGCCGGTAAATATTATGATATTAGGGGAATAAAGTTGTATGCCGAAGTTTATGGTAAAGGCAAACCCCTGCTGATGATACATGGCAACAGTAGCAGCATCAATGCTTTTAAAAAAAATATACCTTATTTTGCAAAGAAGTACAAGGTAATAGCTGTTGACAGCCGTGCACATGGCAAGTCCACCGATCCGCGCGATTCACTTACGTTTGAAATGATGGCCGATGATTTTGCCGCTTTGCTCGATGTAATGCATATCGATTCGGCTTATGTGATAGGATGGAGCGACGGCGGCATTAACGCCCTTGTAATGGCTATGCGCCATCCCCAAAAGGTAATAAAACTCGCATCGACCGGTGCCAACCTCTGGCCCGATTCTACAGCCCTTATACCTTCCTTATGGAAGGATATGGAAAAAGAATATGCCGCCAAAAAGGATTATCATTTTATCACCGCCAAAGAAAAGAACGATAGGAAGGTGTTTATGCTTGATTATAAAGAACCCCATATTAAACTGTCGGCATTGAAAGCTATTAAATGCCCGTCGCTGATTATTGCCGGCGACCATGACCTCATAGTAACAACGCACACTGTTCAGATAGCCGAGAATATTCCGAACGCGTATTTATGGATCCTGCCCAACTCGGGTCATGGCACATTGGTTGAACATACCGATGAGTTTAATAAAAAAGTGGATGATTTTTTTGAGCAACCGTTTCACCGGCGTTAAGGGATATAAAAGGGGGATGTAATTGGTTATGAGGTCTTAAAAAAAGATGGCCCGGTTATTACGCCGGGCTATCTCACATAATTACTTTAATTTAGTAAAATCTCAATTATTGTTAGGTAACAATTTTATTTGCCTTAGGTTTTATAAAATTTGCGTTACATAGGCTTTTTGTGCAAAAAAAGCTATAATAATTACAGCCTGCTGCCGTTTTCACAATAACTCAACCGTAAGCTAACCTGCAGCTTTACTGTTTAAGTAAAGTAATATGGAATCAAAAAACCAAAGGCTGCTTATCGACACGCTCTTAGCCATCTCATTTCTTTTAATAGTTTTACTTGCCGTAATTATGGTTTTTCAGCCCGGTGTTTATGCCAATTAATATTATCTTTATCGGCAAGTAAACCCAGATGAAAAACCATGCTTAAACCCGGCGAACATATTGAAGGTACACCTACCGAACTGCAGGCCCTGCTTGACAACGATGCAGAAGCCCGTGCGTTTTTTGAAAGCCTGTCCAAATCATATAAACAAGGTTATTGTGATTGGGTAGGTTCGGCTAAGCAGGAGGCTACCCGTAAAGTAAGGGCCGATAAGGCATTGATCATGCTCCGTAACAAACAAAAAACCTTAAAAAACTAAGTATAAATCTCCCCGGAAATAGTTTACTTTTCTTGTAAGTTCTACTAAAATGGTAGTATATTGTCATCCGATTTCAATAAAAACATGTTTAAACATTTATTTTATTTGAAGTCCGGATCATTTACATACTTTTGAGCCATAAATCAAAAACAAAAAAAGAAATTAAAACAATGAAAAAGATTTTTATCCTGTTAGCAGCAGCATTCACCTACACGGCGGCATCAGCACAAACTACCTGGACTGTAGACAAAGCTCACTCAAACGTTAAATTTACAGTAACCCACTTAATGGTATCTGATGTTGATGGTATTTTTAAAAACTATGATGCAACCATCACTGCCGCTAAACCTGATTTCAGCGACGCTAAATTTCAGATCAGCATACAAACAGCCTCAGTAACTACAGATAATGATCAGCGCGATAAACACATCACAAGCCCTGATTTTTTTGATGTTGCTACTTACCCAACTATTACTTTTACCAGCACCGGTATCACCAAAACATCTGATAAGCACTACAAACTTACCGGTAACTTAACTTTACACGGTGTAACCAAACCGGCTTCATTTGATTTATGGTACCGTGGTACTATCCAAAACCCAATGAGCAAAGCTGATGATGCAGGTTTCCAGTTAACCGGTACCATCAAACGTTCTGATTTTAACTTCGGTTCAAAATTTGGCAACGCTATGGTGAGCGACGAAGTTGCTATTAAAGCAAATGGTGAGTTTGGCAAAGCCAAATAATTGCAAAATATATTAACAGGAACGGCGCGGATAACCCGCGCCGTTTTCTTGTTTTATGATACAGGCAGTGGAAGATCTATGCTTGGGAAGGCAGATACTGCATTTTTAATCCCTGCTTTTTTTGATAGCGGATTATTAAGGTGCAAATGCTAATTATTGAAATAAGGGCCGCGCTTGCTATGACATGTGTAAAGGATACTTTAAACTCCGGATTGATAAGCGTTTCGGTTATGTCAGGAATGATGATGGCGATGAGGGGCAAGCAGGAGAATAGCCTCAGGAAACCAAGTTTTTTCATAAAAGTGATAATAGTATTTAGCGCAACTAATGCGCTGTAAATATGCCACTATGTTTCTTTTTATAAAATACCCGTTACACGGTATTTTTACAACCTGAATTGGTAATTGCTGAGCAACTGCTTAGCTTTGAAAGAAGCGCGGGTAAAAAGAGGGAGAAAAGAAGATCCGCTTAGGCCTTGCGGGAAAGCAATTGTTTAAGGGTATTAAACCACAATTGATTTTTAGCTCCAAAAAGGGTATGATCAACAATAAGATATAAGGTGATAAGCTCTTCTTTTAGCCTGTAGCGTAATCTTAACGGCTGCCAGAATAAACCATTGTTCCGTACCATCGAACGCTTGTAAAGCTCGTCAAAACCTAAATATAACTGCTCAAGGCTATCAAGCGGGATATGTTCATAACTATCGCCGTCAAGTACAAGGCTTTTAGGGGTAAGTATAATTTCGCCGTTATAATGGTGTGGTGGCGGGGTAAATGCAAATAATGCTCCTCCGTCATTTGCCAACCCTAATGTGGCCAGGTCATAATCGTGACTCCACATTACCTTTCCAATTCTCAATATCTGCATGTTATAAACTTCGGTATTTTAAACGGCATTTACAACAGATTGTTATCATTGTAGTTTCATTTTGTTACAATAATGTTAATACCCCTTATGGGTTACCATATCATGTGCTAAACAGTAAAATCCCTATCTTTGATTTACAGGAAATATTTTCCTTTTATTAAGTAATTGAATAATATCAATAATCAAGTTATTAGCTTAAAGCTTTGTGCATTCAGCTCTCAGCTTTTATATAAATAATATGGCTACAGAAGTTAAGTGCCCAAGTTGTGGTTTCGGTTTTCCGATAGAGGAGGTAATGGCCGAGGAGTATAAAAAAGAGCTCAGGGTTAAAATGATGGATTATACCCGTCAAAAAGAAGAAGAATACCGCAAAAAGGATGAGGAGTTTTTAAATAAGGAGCGCCAGCAGCAGGCAGCCTTTGAACAAAGGCTTAACAACGAAAAAAAGCAATTACAGCAAACGCTTGAAGACAACCTGCGTAAAACCATAAGCCAGGATTTTGAGAACCAGCTTGTACTGCTCAAAAATTCAGCCGCTGAAACTGAGGAAAAACTAAAACTATCACGCCAGAAAGAGCTGGAATTTTTGCAGCGCGAGAAACAACTGCGCCAAAAGGAAGAGGAAATGGAGCTTGCCGTACAGCGCAAGCTGCAGGAGCAGCGGAACGAACTTACCGATCAGATCCGCAAGCAGGAAGCAGAACGCCACAGCATAAAAGATACCGAATACCAGCTAAAGGTAAAAGAGCTTGAAAAACAGCTTGACGACCAGAAGAAACTGGCCGATGAAATGAAGCGCAAAGCCGAGCAGGGTTCTATGCAGCTGCAGGGCGAAGCCCAGGAGTTGATACTGGAAGAGTTATTACGCAATTATTTCCCGTTCGATATCATAAGCGAAGTAGGTAAGGGCGTACGCGGTGCCGACTGCGTACAAACCGTGCGTAACCAGTTTGGCCAGGAGTGCGGCCGCATTATTTATGAAAGCAAGCGTACCAATGCTTTTTCGGCAGATTGGATCGAGAAGCTTAAAAAAGATATGCGCAGCATGGGGGTTGATGTAGCCGTTATTGTAACCCAATGCTACCCAAAAGGCATGGATTGTTTTGGCGAGCGTGACGGGGTTTGGATTTGTAGTTTTGATGAGGTGAAGGCAGTATCCTACATTTTAAGGGATGGGGTGATGAAATTATCAAACCTGGCCAAATCACAGGATAATAAAGGTGATAAAATGCACCTGTTGTATGATTACCTTACCAGCAGCGAGTTTTCGGAGCAATGGAAGGCTATTCGTGAAGGATATATGAGCATGCGCCAATCCATTCAGCGGGAACGCGATGCCATGGAAAAACTTTGGAAAGCCCGCGAAAAGCAATTGGATAAAGTGCTGCTAAGTGCCGCTCACATCCGCGGCAGTATTGAAGGGATTGCGGGGAGTGATACTATTCAGCTTAACCTTACCGATGATGAGGATGCGTTGCTGTTGGAGTAATTAATGTAGTTTCAGTCGGTCCATATACTACCGCAAACGTCGCCGCTTGTGGTTATCATGCAGTGTCATGCGGATTGCTTGCAAATTGATAACCTGAACCTCGGCTATAAGTGAAGGCCTGGAATCAAATGTTCTTAATTACCGAAGGATGATATTTTGTGAGTTTTTGCCGCCCTATTTTGGATAGTGCACCTGCATGGCAATTATTTTGATCGCCTTGTCAGTATATCAATTTTTGCGCTAAATACAAAGGCATGAAGCAGGGCGATATTAACTCAATTAATCATATTATAAACAAAGAAATAGACAACACTCATAACAAACCTGCCAATAAAATAGCTTTTACTTAAATTAGCTGTTTACATACTGAACCTTGCCTGTACATCCAAATGAAAGTTAATTTTATTAACGGTTTAATTTTACGCTCGGCTGCTTTGTCGTACAGGCAAAAGCTTGATAAAAAAAACTTGCTTACATTATGGGATAACAGGCTAATCAAGGAAAGTATTTACATAGCAAGTAAATCGCTTTATAATGAACTGGATGCTTTTTTTGCAAACGGGCAGCAAACGAAAGCTAAAGAAGCTCAATTACTATCAAGTTTTTATAAATATATGGCCCGTATGGCAAACCGGGCTACGCCGTTTGGGCTGTTTGCGGGTTGTTCATCGGTTTACTGGGGGGCTGCAAATAAAGTAAAACTTACGACAAAGTTCAGCAGACATGTAGTGCCCGATGCTGTGGTGAGTTTTTCGCTTGCCAAACAAATTGAAAATGCCAATCAAATATCTGCAGGATATAAGCTCAATAATACCCTTTATAAAGTGGGGGACGATTTACGATTTATTACTTATCAAATTATTGATAGCCAAAGGGTTTACCAGGTGAGTGCGATTGCCTGCAATGAGGTACTTGATGATGTAGTTGCTGTTGTTGGTGATAAAATATGGAATAAACAACAACTGCTCGAAAAATTCCCGGACTTTGAGCCTGATGATTTCATTGTGTTTATTAATGGCCTTATTGAAGGGCAATTGCTAAAACCGGCATTTGAACCGGTAATAGGGTACGATTTTCCGGTATTTTTGCAAAAGACTGATGATCCGGAATTAAGCGATACCATTAATGAATTGATCGATTTGCTTAATAAAGTTAATAATGGAGATGCTGAAAGCTCAAACTGGTTTTCGTTATATACTGCTATTGAACAAATTACTAATCACATAACCGGCAGGGAACTCAAAGACCAGGTGCATGTAACCAGGTTTAACGAGCTGGAAAGCCGGGAGCTTGGTCAATCATTGCAATGGAAAATAACTAAGGCGATCGCATTGCTTAATAATGTGAGTGCTGTGGCTCCCAATAAAAGGATTGAGCAGTTTAAAGGCAGGTTCGGGAAAAGGTATGAGGAGCAGAGCGTACCGCTCCTGGAGGCATTTGACACCGATACGGGAATTGAATACGGGCAATGGTATGAGCATGAAACCCTTTTTACAGAAGGGCTGTATACCGGAAGCGAAGGGGGGCCTTCATGGGTGGATTATACAGAGATAGATTTTAAAATGCTTAATCTGTTAAACCGCGCCAAAATTGAAAAACAGTATAAAGTTGTTATACCCGATAATTTTGCCAGGGAACGTAGCCCGGATCATTTGCCATTTTCCATGTCGGCGGTTTTTCAGCTTTTTGAAAACGATATGGTATACCTGGAGAGAGTTACCGGGCCCGGCGCTTTAAGCATGATAGCACGGTTTGCAGTTGGGGATGACGAAATTTATAAAACAGGTTTAGAGATAGCGGCAAAGGAGATCGCCAACTGCCCGGATGCCATGTTTGCCGAAGTGATCCATATGCCCGAAGAACGGATCTTAAACGTCATGATGCACCCGCCTTTCTGGCCTCATGAACTGGCTTATATTGATGATGCTAAAGGAAGTTCAGTTTTGAGGCTTGACGATATCTACATAAAGCTTGAGCAAGGCGTTTTTAAATTGTTTTCAAAAAAACATCAGCGGGAAGTAGTTCCGCGCTTAAGCAGTGCTTATAATTATAACAGGTCGCAGCACCCCATTTACACCTTTTTGTGCGATATCCAGCATCAGCGGGGCAATAGCAGCTTAAGTTTTAACTGGGGTGCGCTCTCAACAGATTTTGTGTTTTTTCCACGCGTTGAAACCAGTTTTGGCGTTATCCTGCACCGCGCCACCTGGAAGTTTACGCCCGCTATTTTGGGTGAACTTTGCAAGGCCGAAAAATTCATGGATAAATTCGGCGATTTGTTTAACAGCTTTAGGAATGAGTGGTTACTGCCCGATAAATTTTATATAATAAAGGGCGATAATGAATTACTGATTGATACTGAAAATGAGATTAGTATACAGGTACTTGCAAAGGAAATAGCAAAGCAGGACCCGGTTTTGATTTTATCTGAGTGTATTCACCTTCAGCATGAGGCTATTGTACGAGATGTGGATGGAGATCCTTACATGCACCAGTTTGTTGCACCCTTCCATTTCGACAGGCCTTTGAAGCCCCCATATTTCCAATATATTGAAAATACGCTTCAGCGTAATTTTTTTCCCGGCAGCGAGTGGTTATTTATCAAGCTATATCTCAGCAGTAATATCGCCAACGAGGTGCTGTTAAAATTGGATGAACTGTTAAATTATTCGGGTACTGTTAAAATAAAACAATGGTTTTTTATCCGGTACCATGACCCGGATAATCACATTCGGGTTAGGATTAATTTGCTTAAGGACGGTGATTTTCAGGATGTTTACCTGGCTGTGCGCGAGGTGTTGTCGCCATTTTTGACAAGCGGTCAGCTTCATGTTGTACAACTTGATACCTACGTGCGCGAACTGGAACGTTACGGGCAACAAATTGAACAGGCTGAGGGCCTTTTTTGCATTGAAACTTCGTTTTGCTGCAGCGTATTCAGGCTGCTTGAAAGCAACCGCTATGATACGGAAGACTGGCTCCTGATTTTTTGGCTGATCAAAGATTACCTAAACCTGATGAGCCCGGACCTGAACGATCAATTGCGATTTGTTGAAAGGCAGCAGGCTTATTTTTTTGCCGAGTTTGATGATAAGGCGGTTAAAATACAGATTGATCAGTTATATAGAAAATATCATGGCAGCCTGAATAACCTGCTTTTAGCATACAATGACCTGCTTCGGCAAAAAAGAATGCAGGTAGAATTACTGCTGCAAAACTACACTATTGATTGGAATGCGAAGTTTTTGAGCAGCGTGATCCACATGGCAGTTAACCGCTATTTTAGCAGCCGGCAGCGCCTGCATGAGTGCATCCTGTACGGGATGCTCTTAAAGTTCCTTAAATCGGAAAAGGCCCGTAAAGGGAAAGTATAGCTTACTTGAACATCTTATTATTGAGCAGTGCGAAAAAGCTGTCGCGGTAAGTAACCCCTATCGGGATCTTTTCTTTGATCTTATCAAAGATCACCATGTTGCCATCAATGGCCTTAATACGTTTTAAAGCAATAATGTACGATTTATGGGTCCGCGCAAAATTTTCCTGGGGCAGGGTATCAACCAAGGTTTTCATGCTCACCAATGAGATATGCCGTTCATTTTCTGTAAAAACCGAACAGTAATTTTTAAGCCCTTCTATATAAATGATATCCTCAAAGTTGATACGTACAATTTTACCGTGATCGGTTTTTAGGTAAAATGAGTCGGGCTTTGGCTGCAGGTCAATTACCGGCGCTGGCTTATTAGATGAAAGCAATATTAGCTTGTCAAGGGCTTTTTGTGAAGCCTGTAAAAACCTGTCGAAAGCGAAGGGCTTAAGCAGGTAATCGAGCACATTGTTTTCAAATCCCGCCAGCGCAAATTCACTAAAAGCCGATGTTATGATGATCTCCGTGCTTTTCGGTAGCATTTTAATCAGGTCGATACCCGAAAGCTCAGGCATGTTTATATCAAGAAAAATGAGGTCAGTTGCCGATCCTTTTAAATATAATAGTGCTTCAATAGGATTGGTAAACGTTTCGGTAAGGTTAATAAAAGGCACTTTTGATATAAAATCGCTTAAAATATCAATGGCATAAGGCTCGTCCTCAACTATAATACAGTTAATTACTTTCATGATACTTTAAAGGCATGGTAAGTTTGCATTCATAGCTGTTGTGCGTTTCATCCACCAATAATTCATATCCGTCCCGGCCATATTCATCGGTTAATCTTTCGCGAATATAATTTAATCCTATCCCGTTCGACTGTATTTTGTTAACGCTGTTATTGTTTTTATAATTAAGCGAATAAAAATGAAGGATCCCATCTTTAACAGCAATGCTCAACACAGCCTCCTTCGTGCTTTGATTGAAAATGCCGTGCTTAAACATGTTTTCGATGAGGGTAATTAAAACCAATGATACTACCTTATACGGAATAACACCGCTTTCGATATTTATCTTCATAAAAAAAGCTTTGCTGCGGTCTTCATGAATTTTTATGAAGTCTTTGATATAGGCAAGCTCACTTTCAAGGCTGCTAAACCCGTCCTCATTTTTGGTTAATGCATACCGCATAATGTTTGAAAGTGTAATGATTGACTGCCCTACTTCCGGGAGTTTCTTATAAGTTTCAGCATATAAAAAGCCGAGTGTATTAAATACAAAGTGCGGATTGATCTGTGATTTTATTACATTTAGTTCGGCTTGAAGGGCTTTCTTTGCCAGTGTTGCTACTTCTCTCTCTTTTTGTAAAACCTCTCTAAAAACTGAGTAAGCTAAACCCATCATCACAAAATAAATTGAACGCATTATAAGAGCAGTTATCCGTACTTTGTTGATATCATCGCTGAATTTGATATGGTCAAGGATCATATCTACAAATATTTTAAATATCATAGATATTGCTACAATAACAGAAACGGCACAAAACATCAATAAAAATAGTAGTACGGGGTTTTTTATACGCTTTTTTAATGAGCTAAAGCAACTACTGGTTGCATAAAATACGCTGGTATTTACAGTAAATGCTAATAGTGTACCTAAAACATTTACACCAACGCCAAAAAAGCCTATGATTGATTCGTAAAGCATATAGCCGAACCAAAACAGCAAATGCTGCATTATTATTTTTAGCTTCATTATATATTGTGCAACTTGATATTGTTAATTGTTGATATTCAGGTTAGTTAAAGAGCTTATTGTCAAATCTTCTTAAATCTCCAAAGCATTGCGAGATCACAATCATAGTATTGTGTATGTCATTGATCAGCGTTTCAAATTCGTAAAGAAGAGACGAAAAAAGTGTTAAAGAACTTAATACTCAAGCCTGCTAAAAAAATAATTACTCCCTCATAAAAAATATAAATAATCTCCCAAAACAAGCTCTGAGATATTGTTTTGGGACTCTCCTTATTCGCTGTAAGGGCCTCTCGTTATTTTTTTTGTCACTCTTAAATACGGTTTTGGTCATTCATAAACAGGCATTGGTACTAAATTTTTCTCGAGTAAAAGCCTGTTAACCACATTTATCCTATCACGGATAAATAACTAATAATTCATAACCATTTAAAAGTTTAAAATTATGAAAAATCATGACAAAGCTTCTTTACCAAAAATCCAAATTAAACAAGTACAGGTTTTAAATCGCATAATTTCAAAATCTACATTAAAAACAATGCAGGGTATTTGCTTACTGGTACTACTACTGTTGATACAACGACTACTACCACAGGCACGGCGTTTTAACTGAGAAGTATCAACCTGTTTAAATACCGGTGATTGTAGTAAAGGATTAATGCCTAAATAAAGCGGCCATCATCAGAGCTAACCACTATATGAAAACAGCCAAATTATCCGAGCTATATAAATTTTCATCAGGCCTGATGTTCAGGTTTCCTGCATTTGATTGCGTGGAAGCAATTGATAAAGAAACTATCAGGGCATTCACAAAAGATGAATTGTTTATGCAGGCGCTTTGGCTTACCTCTAAAGATTTGTATGAAGCGGTTTTGCATATAGATGATATTACAGATGCGAAAAAACTGGAGAAGCTTGAAATAACCTTAGCCAAATTTATTAACAGGAGCGCCACCGGCACCAATCCGTCAGGGTTATTTGCAGGTTGCGCTCCTGTTACCTGGGGGGATGCCACCGATTTACAGCTTGGTAATGCTTACCAGCATGTAAGGCTTAATGTTGCCACAGCGGTTAATTTGAACGGCCAAATTTTAAATAACCGTGTCATACGGTCATTGTTAAGTTACAGGGTAAATAAAACACTGTATACCTTAAACGGGGCCTACCGTAAAATTGACCGGCAAACTGTAAACTGTGGTAAATACAAAGCGTCGTCGGTAAAGATATCTGATGATCTGCAGGCGGTTATCGGGTTTTGTGAAAACGCCAGGACATACAATTCGATATGTTTATTTATAACGCAAACACTTGGCAAAACTCCGGAAAGTGCCGCTGCTTTTTTGGACCAATTGATTAAAAACCAGGTTTTGTGGAGTGAACTTGAACCGTGTATTGAGAGCGGAAAATACCTTGACCAGGCCATTGGCATTTTTACCCGGTTGGCATACCAAAGTGCACAGGCACAAAACTATTTATCAAAACTGAAAACCGTTAAGCAGGTGCTGACCGGCACCGATAATGTAATTACAAAAAATAATAAGGTTGCTATGATTTTGAAAGATTTGCCAGGTGATGCCTCACAGGGGACATTACTGCAGGTTGATTATTTTAGGCAGGCAGATTCGGCTACGCTTGATAAAGCTTATGCTGATAAATTGCTCGATGCCATTGATCTGCTTAACCGGATCACACCCAGGCACCAAAGCAGAAACCTGGAAACGTTTATAAAACGCTTCCGCGACCGCTATCATGAGCGGGAGATTTTGCTAACAGAAGCGCTTGATCCTGAAAAAGGTATCGGCTATGCCATAAACTGTTATACAGAACTATCTGGCTTTGAAGCTGATAAGGAAGATCTGCAATATACCAGTGCTGTGAAGTGGCTTATCGGGCAAATTGTTAATAACCCCGGGCAGGAAATTATTCATTTGCAAAAGTCACAGTTTGACAACGTTAAGGCTTACGATGATGAGTTGCCCCCAAGTTTTTCGGTAATGTTCCGAATTTCGGGCCATGATGAGCCCTTGCTGTACCTTGAACATTGCGGGTGGCCGGCCGGTACCTCCATGTTTGGCCGTTTGGCTAATGCCGAGCGGAATTTTGGCCAGATCCTTGATGAAATAGCCGAAACAGAAACCCGTATTTATGAGCCGGCTATAGTTGCCGAAATTGTACACACGCCTGATGACTACCTGGGGAGCTTTACCTCCGCACCATATCGGGATTACCAGTTTCAAACGCCGGTAAGCACTGGTGACCAGGAAGTTAATATAACAGATCTGCTTGTATCTGTTAAAGGAAATAATGTTGTGCTGCGTTCGGCCAATTTAGGCAAACGGATTATCCCCCGCTTAAATACAGCATATAATTACGGAATGACAGCCTTACCTGTGTACCGGTTCCTGGCCGATCTGCAATGCCAGGATTCAAAATACGAGCTTGGGTTTAATCTTGATATATTACCTAAACTTGGGGTAACGAAAACGCCGAGGGTAGTTTATGAAGGCGTAATATTAGCCTTAAAAACCTGGTACATGACCAATGCTGATTTGCAGCAGCTGTTAAAAGAACTGGCCGTTGATTACAACGAAGCATGGGCGAAGTTTGTTAAATACTGGGATTTACCCGAGGCTTTTGTTTTTACTGATATTGATAGTGAATTGGTTGTACATACCAACAGCAGGCTTGAGGTTGCTGCATGGCTTTCGTCATGCAAGAAAAAGAATGAAATTATTTTAAAGGAATACATTGGCAAACGCGATAATATCATGCTTAAAAAGAAGGATGAAAAGCTTATAGGTAACCAGTTTGTGGCTGTTTTAAAGCGGGACGAGAAAGTATCCGGCAAGTATACCAGTATGGGGCCGCTTAGCACAAACGTGGCCAAACGCCAGTTTTTCCCGGGTGATGAATGGCTGTATGTAAAACTATATTGCGGCATAAAAACTGCCGAACATGTGATAGGCAATGAGCTGATACAGCTAAGCAAAAAGCTTTACCATGAAGACTTGATTGATCAGTGGTTTTATGTACGTTATGCTGACCCTGAACCTCATATTCGTTTTAGGATCCATCTGGCTTCTGTATTTGCATTGGGGAGGGTAATTCAAAATATTAATAATTGCTTTTCGGCCTTAATTAAATCAAAGCAGATCTGGAAGGTGCAGTTTGATACCTACGAGCGCGAATTGGAACGTTACGGAGAAGCATCGATTGAGCTTGTTGAGCAGTTGTTTTTTAATGATAGCCTTGCAATAGCCAGTCTTATATCAAGAGCGGATGTGACAGAAAACTTTGAAGAGCTGAGGTGGCTCTGGGGACTGTTATCAATTGACAGGCTGTTGAATGATTTTGATTTTCAGATCGAACAAAAGAGCGAGCTTATGGAGCTGCTTGTAGCCTCATCATATCCGGACGTTAATTATGATAACCTGCTTTCAAAGCAACTGACTTTTAAATACAGGCATTACCGCAACAAGATTGAGGACCTTTTTGTGGAAGGTGCCGCGGTTGCAGGCAACGACCTGCTCAGGTACCGGAGTTTAAACAACAGACCGGCAGCTTTATTGCTTGCCGAACTTATTTCATCCGGAACGGTGCCGCAGGATTTGAACCTGCTTGTGATCAGCCTTATTCAAATGAGTATGAACCGCTTGTTTAAGACCAGCCAGCAGGCTCACGAACTGGGCGTGTACGATTTTCTGCTGCTTTATTATAAAGCAGTTTTGCAAAACAAAGGAACGGGTTACAACAATAAATACATTGCCGGGGTTGTAAATGATTACATGACAGGCAGGCCGTATCTTCAATAAATAATGGTTAAGTACCCTGAAATACTATTTTAACCTTCCCTACACAAATCTATTAAGCCTTCTGCTAACGCGGAAGGCTTTTTTGTTTTATACAGGTGTTTCGGTCGTTATTTTCTTAATAAAAGTTTAACAGAAATTCCCGCGGCCTACCAATATTATAAATGTATTTTTAAGCCCAAAATGCCTGAACCAGGAGGTAGCTTTTATATTATGGAAAGAAGATCAGCATTAAAAAATATAGGCGGCCTGCTTCTGGCGCCTTCATTAGCACTTGGCAATACAACACCAGCTGCAAAGCCATCATTACGGATAGCCCACATTACCGATGTGCACCTTAAGGATAAGTTTGATGCCCCTGCCAGGTTTACCAGGTGCCTCCATCACCTGCAGCAGCAAACGCCAAAGGTTGATATGGTATTAAATGGCGGCGACATTGTTTTTGATATGAACAAGGAAACCATCGGCACCATCAATGATCAATGGAAGCTGGTGCAAAACATCATGAAAAATGAATGTAGCCTGCCCGTTCATTATTGTTTGGGCAACCACGATATCTGGTGGTACGAAGACGACAAGGGCCAGGCCATCTACGGAAAAAAATACGCTTTGGATAAGTTACAGCTTGTAAAGCCCTACTACAGTATGGTTAAGAATGGCTGGAAGGTTATTGTGCTGGATAGTGTGCATTTAGATATTGATAATACCTGGTATATAGGTAAGCTGGGCGAGGAACAGCTTAACTGGCTCAACGATGAGCTGAAGGCTACAGATGCCTGTATGCCGGTAATGGTTATGTCGCACATACCGATATTGACGGCTTTACTGATGATAGAGGATGATATTGTAAACAAGTGGACAATGCTTGGCGGCGATATGCATACCGATACGGCTAAGATCATTAACCTGTTTTACCAGCACCCCAACGTAAAGCTCTGCGTAAGCGGGCACCTGCACATGCGCGATAAGGTGGTTTATAACAATGTTACTTACCTGTGTAACGGCGCCGTTTCCGGTGCCTGGTGGGAGGGGAACCGCCGGGAAACAGCCCCCGGCTATGGTTTGATAGACCTGTATGCAGATGGTACTTTTGAAGAAAAGTATGTGAATTATTAAGTATAAAAAGGGGCAGGCTAAATCAAATAGCCTGCCCCATAGCATATATATGTTGGTTGTTTAGAGCTGGAGAATACTTTTAAACTTTTCGGCATAATCATTAAGCTGGGCAACTAATTGCCCGCTTAGTTCTTTTTGATTGCCGTTATGAGTGATGGCAACCATGTTGTTCAGCAGTGACATACTGATCTGCACATCGCGCGGGCTTAACCGGCCTGTATCCTTTTGTAATTGATGGTAGTTATAATCAAGCTGATCGGTTAGGTAGCTATTAACACTTTTAATGAGTTTATTGCCCAGTTTGGCATAGTCCAGCTTATACGAGGTATCGGCCATTGTTATTTTGCCTTGTGCCGTCATAAAGTTAGGGTTGATGTCGGGCATTACATCCTCATATTTGTGCAGGGTATTAAGTGCCAGGTTACGATGGCCTTCTTTCAGTAACGCTGCCGACAGATCAGAAAAAGCAGACACCATTTGCGGAAAAAACATGGTTGTTGATTGCTGATCAAGGTATTTGGCTGTTTTGAAATTACCGAACTTAAACTTATCCATCATGTTGCTGTACATCACCAGGCTGTTGATCTTTGAAAGCTGATCTCTTAACGATGAATCAGTTTTGAAAGGCAGCAGGCGATAGGTAAAACCTTCCTGGTACAAATACGGCTGTAAACCAACCATGCTTGTTTGACCGATAGATGTAGTGAAGCAAATTGGCCGTTTCCAGTCGTTATGGGCAAGTATATCTATCATGGCAAGGTTTTCTTTGGTGATATAATTGGGAGGGAATTTCCATTTCATGGTATCCGTAAGTAAGCCTTTTTGCTCGGGCGTGATCACCTTATTTTTCATTACATCATCAGCATTAACTGCCAGCTTGAAGTTTTTGGTAGGCAAATAATTTTCGGTAGTGCCGTTGGTGTATTCAACATGGGTACGTTTATCATCCGATGTGATAAAATCAAAAATATCCTTTACATCAACATAGCCCGGTATTTTGGCATCATTATACCTGATCACATCACGGGTACCCAGTTTGTATTTATCAAAGCTCATGGTGATAGGCAGTGCATCGGCCTGGTTTATTTTACGCTGCATTTGCCTTACCGACCAGTCGGCGCTTAACAGGCTCAGGTTTACGATGCGTACATCAGGCCGAATGTTTTCTACCTCCTGGTCATACCATAGCGAGTAGGTGTCGTTATCACCCAGGTCAAATAAAATAGCATTTTTAGGGCAGGACATGAGGTAATTGTAAGCCATGTCATGCGCCGCCATTTTGGTTGAGCGGTCGTGGTTTTTCCATTCTTTACTTGCCAGCAAAACAGGGCCAGCAATTGTACAAATAATAAAAGCGCCAATAGTGGCAAACCTCGGGCTGATCTTTTTGGGCACCATGTCAATCAGCGCTATCAATCCTAAACCAATCCAAATGGCAAAGGCATAAAATGAGCCCACGTACGAGTAATCGCGTTCACGGGGCTGTACAGATGGCTGGTTAACATATAATACTATAGCCAACCCGGTGAAAAAGAACAGCAACGTTATTACCAGCGCGTCTTTCTTTCGCTTTTTGAAATGGTAGAGCATGCCTAACAAACCAACCACTAAAGGCAGTGCATAAAGCGGCGTATAGGTAACATTATTCAACACAAACTTAGGCGTATTGGAGGCGTTGTTGAACAAGCCTGATGTCCAGTTGCCACCAATACCGTTCATATTGGTTTGACCTTCCATATCGTCATCGTTATAGCGGCCAACAAAATTCCACATAAAATAACGCCAGTACATCTGGTACATTTGCCAGCTGAACATCCATCTTAAATTATCCGAAAAGGTAGGCGTAGCGTTATCGCTCAATTGCAGCCAGTTGCGGTAAAACTGGGCATCCTGGGCGTAGGTGGTATTCTCCTCTGTCGACCACATGCGGGGCAGAATGCTGGTGTGGTCATAAACATAATTGGGCTTATTATAGGCTACCTCGTATTTCGTCTTTCCTTTGCGGTAAAGCGGTGTACCATCGGTAACATCCGTTATTTTGGCATCGAAGTAAGGCCCCTTAAGCAATGGTGTTTCACCGTATTGGGTACGGTTAAGATATTCATACATCGTAAAGGCATCGCTGGGGTGTGAGTTGTTAAGGTTGGTGCCCGCCGATGCCCTGATCGGGATGTAAACAAAAGAGCTGTAACCAAAATAAACAAACACAACGCAAAGCAGGCTTATATTTAAAAGATGTTTCTGCTTGCGGATGCTGTACTGGATCCCGGCGATAAGCAAGCCGATGATCAGCAAGAAAAAGAACAATACGCCGCTGCCAAAACCAAGTCCAAGGCTGTTTACAAAAAACAGATCGAACCGGGCGGCGAGGCCAATGGTATACCCCCTGATGCCAAACTGAACGAAGGCCAGGATCAGGATGCTTATAGCGAATGCCAAAAGCCCGCTTTTAACACTGATGTTTTTATGCCTGCGGAAATAATAAACCATTACCAAAGCAGGTATGGTTAATAAATTAAGCAGGTGAATGCCGATAGAAAGGCCGATTACATAAGCTATAAAAACCAGCCACCTGTCGGCACGTGGTTCATCGGCAACGGCATCCCACTTTAAAATAGCCCAAAATACTACTGCGGTACATAATGACGACCATGCAAAAACGATGGTTTCAACTGCCGAAAACCAAAAGGTGTCGGTAAAGGTAAATGCAAGGGCGCCGGTTAGCCCGGCACCCATTATTTGTAAGGTTTGGGTTGTATTAACAGGAGTATTTTTTATAGCAAGCAGTTTTTTGGCAAGGGCGGTTATGCCCCAGAATAAAAACATAATGGTAGCCCCGCTGGCCAATGCCGAAGCCAGGTTGGTAAAGTAGGCAACTTTTGTCCTGTCGCCCATCGAAAGCAGCGAGAAGGCCTTACCTATCATGGCAAAAAGAGGGTAGCCCGGTTGGTGCGATACCTGCAGTTTGTAGGCGCAGGAAATAAATTCGCCACAGTCCCAAAAACTTACGGAGGGCTCTAAAGTAAGGATGTAAGTTACGGATGCAAGGGTAAAACAAAGCCAGGCCAAAAGGTTGTTGATCTTATTGTAGCTCATGATAAAGTGTAAAAGTTTTTTTCAAGTAGTTAATACCAAATTAGGGCTTAAAATTGGTAACGTATTGAAATTTAACACTTTTAACATTTGTTAACACTTGGAGGGTTGAAGTGTTAAATGGTTGTTAAAACAAACCCTTCCCCCAAATATGCGTTAAGCATAGGTGGTTTTTATGCGGAAGCTAAACGATTTGTTTTATGAAGATTGAAAAGTTTTATGAACAGGTATACATTTGGGTGATCCGTTATGCACCCAGTTTTTTGATTGGGCTGGTAGTTTTGTTTATAGGCCTTTGGCTGATTAATATGTTGTTGAAATGGTGGCAGGGCCATATGCAAAAAAAGGAAATAGATCCTACTATTAAACCCTTTTTGCAGAGCCTTGTAGGCGTTGTATTGCGTGTGTTGCTCATTTTAGGAGTTGTGCAGATCATGGGTGTGCCCATTACTTTGTTCACTGCACTTGTTGGCGCTTTTGGTGTAGCAGCCGGTTTAGCGCTTTCAGGTACTTTGCAAAATTTTGCAAGCGGTGTGTTGATACTGCTGCTCAAGCCCTTTGTTGTGGGCGATAATATCATAGCTCAAGGCCTTGAAGGAACGGTTATCGCTATCCAGATCTTTTATACTATTGTTAAAACCTTTGATAACCGGATAGTTATTATGCCTAACAGTAAGCTCTCAAACGAAGTTATTATTAACATCAGCAGGGAAGGCACCCGCAGGCTTGATATCGAGCTGAAGTTTACCAATAATATTGATTTTAATGAGGTGAAGTCGGTCATTAACTCTTCTATCGATAAATCAAAAAATATATTGGAAACTCCGGACAGGAGGATAGGTATTGCCGGTTTAGATCCTGATGGTTATAGGGTAGGGGTTAATGTTTGGGTTCATGCCCATGGCTTCCAGGATACCAAACTGGCCGTACAGGAAAACATTTTGCAGGACTTAAAAGCTTCCGGGGTTAAAATACCAGGTTTATAAAATATGTACGCATGGATAATTTAGAAAATAAGATCACGGTGATTGTTGAAACGCCTAAAGGCTGCGGCCATAAGTATGATTATGATGCCATCACCAATCAGTTCAGGCTTAAAAAACTACTGCCGGCCGGTATGGTTTTTCCTTTTGATTTTGGTTTTATACCCGATACAGTTGGGGGCGACGGCGATCCCTTGGATGTGCTGATCATATCTGAGATCAGTACTTTTCCGGGCTGTGTGATAGATTGCCGGCTGATAGGAGCTTTTAAGGTAGAACAAGCCGGTCCGGATGGGAAACGCTACCGGAACGACAGGTTGCTGGCAGTGCCGGCAGTATCAAAAATTTTTACCGGTTTGCATGATGCCGCGCAACTGCCGCACAGCCTTACCGACCAGATAGAGGCTTTTTTTACAAACTACAACCGCCTCGAATCTAAAGAATTTAATTTGATGGAACGCCTCGGTGCAGAGGGAGCTATGGGACTTCTTAATAATGCAACTACCGGTAATGGATAGTGGAGGCTAATTTTATAAAACCCAATTACTGTTTGCTTGTAGTAAATATATAAACATTGTTGAATTTAAATATAGCTACTATGAAAGGTCAGCAGCATTTTAAGAATAACACCGATGCACAGGGCAAACCAACTGCCGATCGTGCTTTTACGAACCACAATGATGCCCAGAAGCAAAAAGGCATCAGTAATGCGGGCGGGCAGCGATCCGATCAAACATCAAGCCGGGATAGCGCCCATCACCCCGAGAAGAAAAAAGCGTGATGTTATTATTTATAAAAGCGCTTTTGCTTACCAGGCAAAGGCGCTTTGTGCTTCTAAATTCTGAAGAGCTATTTACTACATTATAATGAAACTGCCATTGTTTTTTTGGCATCGGCTTCAGCCCGGCTCATTTGTTTAATATGTTCACGATGGTTCATGCCCCATTCGCGCAATTCTGAAACAACCTTACCAAGCGTATCGGCATATTCGGTACGTTCATAAATTACAGTTACCGGTGTGGTATCATAAACCGTCCGTTTAACAAAGCCATTTAGTTCAAGCTCCCTTAACTCTTTCGAAAGTATTTTAGGCGTGATGCTTTCCAGGTCGCGCTGAAGTTCCTTAAACCGTTTAGGGCCGGTCATCAGGCTTACCAGCATCGGCAGCTTCCATTTACCGTTTACTACATAAAGCGTATCGCGTACTGCGGTTACAGAAGCTTTGCAGGTCTCTTTATTGTGAATGATTTGTTCGTTGTTCATACTTGCTATCCTTAACGATACCGGTATCCTTTAGGATAGTAGTATCTTTTTAATAGCAAAGGTAGTTAAGTTTGCGGCAAATAATTCATTAAATGAAAGCAACTAAAATTTTTTACTGGATACTAACCGCTATTGTAGCATTGATGATGGCTTTTTCGTGCTATTCATACTTAGCTAAACCCGAAATGGCTGCAGCCTTTCATCATTTAGGCTTCCCTGATTATTTTAGGGTTGAACTGGCAATAGCAAAGCTTATCGGTGCAATATTACTATTGGTACCAGTGCCTGCCAGGTTAAAAGAATGGACTTATGCGGGATTTACTTTTGTATTTGTTTCGGCATTTATAGCGCATACCGCATCCGGCGATCCGGTAGCAAACCGTGTGATGCCGCTGGTGTTTCTGGCGATTTTGGGAGGATCGTATTTTTTTTACTATAAAAAGCAGCAGTAATGTGAGGGATGTTCCCACCACGTCATTATAAGGTACGAAGCAATCCCCATGAAGTAGAGCGGCTATGCAAGTCTCCCTGTAGAGTCGGGGATTGCTTCGTTCCTCGCAATGACGTTAGATACAATCCTACGGTACCAGCAATTTCTCAAACTCTGTACTATCGCCCTTAAACACATTAAAATCCACAACATGGTTAATGCCGTTAACATGGGCCTTATCCGAGTGTTGCCAAAACTTCCAGTTAGTTTTGTTTGATACCAGCAATTTAGGTTGATAATAATGGGCTATCCAAAGGGTATAGCCATCAAAATAGCCTTCCAAATAATCCTGGTAAAACTTCAGATTGGTATAAATGATGGGCTTGATCCCTGTGCGCGATTCTATTGTTTTGATAAAACTCTCCAGCTGCTCGCGCATCTTTTCAGGACTGGTACGATACAACCTTTCTATATCCACCACCATGGGCAGGTCGCCTTTTTCGGTTTTTACCGTTTGAAGGAAAAACTTAGCTTGCCATACACCACTTTTTTGCGGAAGAAAAAAATGATAAGCGCCGCACATGATGCCTGCCTTTGGCGCTTCGCGCCAGTTGCGCTGAAAATATGGGTCAACGCTTAACACACCTTCGGTAGCTTTGATAAATGCAAAGCTGATGTGGACATCACCTTCGCGCATGGCTTTTACCTGTTTCCAGTTTATACGGCCCTGGTATGAGGACACATCAATGCCATATACGGTATAGCCATCGGGGATATGGATGGCAAAATCCTTGTACTTACGATAATGGGTATCCTCCCCCGCATCCATGATCCACCGCCAGGTGGCGCTGCCAAATTTTAAAATATAGCCATAATAAAAAGGCGAAAGCAGGATAAGCAGCAAAGCGCCTATAGCCACTATCCACTGTGTGGAGAAATTGGCCTGCTGTTTTGCTTTAACTACCGGCTTTTTACGGGCAGGAGCTTTCTTTCTTACAGGTGTTTTCTTTTCAGGAGCAGGCACGGGGTAAAATTACGAAACGAACCGAGATTTGGGGGGATTTTTCGGATTCATCAGATTTTCTTAACTCATTTTGATTTTAGATCGATAACCTGCCGGGACAGCATGCAAATCAAAATCCCTTAAATCTGGAAAATCTACCCAAATCCCGGTTCAGGTTTGACATTGTGCTGATAAAACAATCTTTATATTTGTAAGGTAAACTTACAAGTTTAACTAATTAATTATATGGGCGACGAAAAAGAGATTCAACTGGCTTCGGAATTGAGGTTTATTATAGGTAGGCTTAGTAAAAAGATCAGGAAGACTTCGACTACTGCCGAAAAGCTTTCGCTTACCGAGCGGTCGACCATGGCGCTGATCTTTCAGCATGAAGAGATCCTGCCCAATGAGTTGGCAGCTATGGAGAAGATCACCACACAATCCATGTCGCAGATCCTGAGTAACCTGCTCAACCTTGGGTTGATCAAAAGGCGTATCTCCGAGCTGGATAAGCGTAAGGTGATCATTTCACTATCGGAAGCTGGGATCAGCCTCATCCACAAATCCAGGAGTGAAAAGGACGAGTGGCTTAACCGTGCGCTTGAAACTACCTGTACTGTCGAAGAGCAGGCAGTTTTAAAGAAAGCCCTTGCACCCCTGGCCAAACTTGTTGACTTTGATTAATTAATGAAAACTGACAGAAAGAGATAGATGAGTAAGATAAGTACATTCAACGCTTTTAAAAGCCGCAACTATCGCCTGTATTTTGCCGGGCAGTCAGTTTCGTTACTGGGCACCTGGATGCAGAAAACCGCTGTAAGCTGGGTGATCTATTCGCAAACGCATTCCAAGTTTATGTTGGGCTTAACTCTGTTTGCAAGTTTGTTCCCTTCATTCCTGTTCTCGTTTTTGGGTGGTGTGGTTTCTGACAGGTATAACCGTTTTAAAGTACTGCTATTTACACAGGTGGCTTCAATGGTACAGGCTGTTTTACTCACTGTGCTGGTGTTTTTCGGATATTATTCGGTTTGGGCCATCATGGCATTGACTGCTGTTTTAGGGCTGATTAACGCATTTGATGTTCCGGCAAGGCAATCGTTAGTATACGAAATGGTTGATGATAAATCCGACCTGCCTAATGCGCTTGCCCTTAACTCTTCGATGGTGAACCTGTCGCGGTTAATAGGACCGGGGATAGCGGGCCTGATTATTGAAAAATTCGGCGATTCGGTTTGCTTTGGGGCTAATGCATTAAGCTTTATTGCGGTAATTGGCTCATTGCTGATGATGCGTTTGCCCGAATTTACTCCCAAGCCCCACGGTAAAAACGTGCTTGCCGATCTGAAAGACGGCTTTGAATACATTCAGCAAACGCCCACTATAAAGTTTATGTTACTGATGCTTGCTTCAATAAGCCTGCTTGTACTGCCTTTTAGTACGCTGATACCGGTTTATGCTAAGGATATATTTAAGGGAACGGCGTCAACTTTTGGGGTTATAGATAGTGTGATAGGGCTTGGTGCTTTTGGCGGCGGCATTTTGCTGGCCTCATTAAGTGCCGGTACCGATCTTAAAAAGATCCTTGCAGTTAATACAGTAATATTTGCGGTGGGGCTGATCGCATTTTCACATATGCATAACTATCCCGTGGCGCTGTTTTTTTCGGCTATTATCGGTTTCGGTATGATGTCGCAGGTTACCATCGGTAATACCATTATCCAAACTACTGCTACTCCCGAAATGCGGGGCCGGGTAATCAGTTATTACGCCATGTCTTTTTTTGGGATGCAGCCGCTTGGCGGTTTACTCATTGGCGCAGTTTCGCAAAAAATAGGCGTACCCGATACTGTTATGGCCGAAGGCATGGTAGCACTGCTGTTGGGTGTTTTACATTTTGCTTTTTTACGGCGCAGCAGGCTTAAAAAGAAAGCGATGGCTGCCGTGCAGCAATCTACCGAAGCAATTTCTTAACCATTAAAACAATCAAATTATCATGATAACTACACTTGATCAAAATACGGCACTCGTACTGATAGACTTACAAAAATATATTGTACAGTTTTCATGCGCGCACCCCATGGCCGGCATCCTTGAAAAATCGGCAGCGCTTGTCGAAGCCTTTCGTAAAGCAGGTAAACCGATTGTTGTTGTTCATGTAGAACCTATAGGTGCGGCTTTTAAAACCAGGCGCGACAACAATAGAAACAACATGACCGAACTCCCCGCCGACTGGAACGAAATAGCTCCCGAAATTAAAACCGAACCAGCAGATATTTTTATCACCAAAAAAACCTGGGGCGCTTTTTATAATACGGGGCTGCATCAAGAACTGCTAAAAAGAGGCGTTACACAAATTGTACTGGCAGGTGTAGCTACCAGTATCGGTGTTGAAGCTACTGCCCGCTCGGCCAACGAGTATGCCTACAATATAGCTTTTGCCAGTGATGCCATGACCGATATGTTTGCCGAAGCGCATGCCCACAGCTTCAAATATATTTTCCCGAGGATAGGAGAGGTGGGGACTACCGCCGAGATTATTGAGAAATTGGGATAGTTTAATCCTTAAGAGTGCTCGTATTAAGAGCACTCTTAAGGATTGACTAAAGATTTTTTGTGAGAAAAAGTATAAATATTACTTTTACTAAAACTTCTTAACCAATTACTTAACCTTTTCACAAAATGAACATCAGTCTAACCAAACGCTTCGGTATTTATTCTTTGCTTTTTTATGCATGTTTTGCCTTTAATGCCTGTTCTAAAAAAGATAATCCGCCGCCTCCTGTTGATCAAACACCTAAGATCACGATAACTTCCTTGAGTGTTGATTCGGGCGTATATAACACCTCTGTTAATATAACAGGTACAGGTTTTAGCAATACTGTTACGAATGACAAGGTGTTTTTTAATGGTAAGCCAGCAACTATAACAGCTGCTACATCAACGCAACTAACTGCTCTGGTACCCTTAGCCGCAGGAACGGGTAAGGTCAGTGTAAAAGTAAATGACGGGGCAGAAGTTTTCGGATCTGTGTTTAATTATAAACAATCCTGGATTGTGAGCACATTTGCCGGCAGTGGCGTGGCCGGATTTAACGATGGTGATGGGATCGGAGCGACTTTAAATCAGCCTGTAGGTATTACGATTGATGATAATGGCGACTTTTATATAACAGAGCAAGGAAATAATGCAATAAGGAAAATTACGGCGGCAGGGAAAGTAACAACGATTGCCGGAAACGGAAGCGCGGGAAAAGCCGATGGAAAAGGTGCCGCAGCAACCTTTTATCATCCGGGCGGCATTAGGGTCGACAAGGCAGAAAATCTTTACATCGCCGATTATGCCAATAACATGATTCGTAAAATAGATGCATCAGGTAAAGTGACAACACTTGCCGGTACAGGAATACAGGGATTTAACAATGGGCCAGGAGTATCGGCTACCTTTAGAGGGCCTATTGATTTGGTTTTTAACAAAGCAGGGGAGATTTTTGTTGCCGATTTCGCGAACGAGATTATCAGGAAAATTACAACAGGAGGTGTGGTAAGTACTTTTTCAAAAATAGCTGTACCAGACGCTACAGGGCTGCCAAGCGGTTTTCATTTTCCTTCGGGTTTAGCCATAGATGCCAATGATAATATTTTTGTTGTTGATCAGTTGAATTACATGATTCAAAAAATAACTCTTTCAGGGAATATATCAACTTTTGCCGGTAGTGGCACAAGAGCTGTGGTAAACGCGCAGGGAATTAAAGCTGGATTTTATTCTCCATATCAGTTGACAATAGACAAAAACGGGAACTTCTATGTTACAGACATGTACCAGATCAGGAAAATTGATAAAGATGTAAATGTCACGCTTTTTGCAGGTATTACCGACCATGGTTCTGCCAATGGCTCTGCTGCTGTTTCAAGCTTTTATACTCCAATTGGGATAGTTACTGACAAAGAAGGGAATGTGTACGTAGCTGATACCTCAAATAACCTTATCCGGAAAATTGCATTTCAATAAATATACTTTTTTGCATAATGAACAAATATAAAATGTTTGTTTTAAAACTTTATTGTAGGGTGTACAAGGACTAACATAGTAATTTAAGGGTCAATTAAATTAATCGGTTTGCACTTATATTTGAGCACATGAAAAATGCCGATGAAACAATTGCCTTCGTATAAATTGGTCTTGATGATTTATCTGCAGCTTTTTGCAGTGTGTATTAACAACGCTTTTGCCCAGGCGGATTCGGCGAAAGTTACCGTAAATAGTCCTGCATTTATCTCACCTGCTGTTCAGCGTTGGGACGACCGTGTCATGATCGATCTGCAAAATCAACGCACACCTGGCCAAACAGGTTTTTTCATGTTCCTGAGCAAAAATGTTTTGTATGGCGATATCGGGATCCCGGCGGGCTTACTGGTAGGAGGTATTGCAAGCAATAACAAAGAAATGCGCCAAAACGCAGGTTATGTGGCAAGCAGTACGGCCATATCATACGGCTTTATGTTGTTGATAAAACATTTGGTGAAGCGACCGCGGCCATTTATTCAAAATATCAATATTACACCTGTTTACAGGGCAGGTGGTACCTCATTCCCGTCGGGGCATACTTCATCAAGCTTTGCCACAGCTACAGCTTTATCGGCTGCCTATCCTAAGTGGTACGTCATTGCGCCATCTTTCTTTTGGGCGGGGGCCACAAGCTATTCAAGAATGTATTTAGGTGTTCACTATCCTACCGATGTGGCTGCTGGATTAACGTTGGGTGTGGGCAGTGCTACGGTTATGTCGTTTTTGAAGAAGTAGGGTTGCCGAATTATTTCGTTATTCTCGTCGCACATTTGAGAGTATTAATCCATGTGGCTGTTTTTTGAAGTTTGAATAATAACAAAGATCGTCCATAACAAATGCTAAATGCGATTGTAGAGCGAAACATAAATCAATAGCATATCTATAGCCTTGAGTGTTATATTCAACTATTTCAAGCCCTGAAAAATCGAAATAACCTTTTTTATCCAAAAAATCGTCATCAAAAATTTGCTGGTGCAATGCTATAAGCGCATATTCCGATTTGCGCGTTAAAGTATCAAAGTTATTTATAAGGTCTTTTATTGCTTCCACAACGCAATTCCAATCTATAATTATGTCTTCGTCAGCTTTGTTTTGAAACACTTTCTCATTAAATATAACTTCACATCGAATTGTGTTTAGTTTAAATATTGTCCACCATTCGCCATCGTTGCTTTGTTTGAAATTTAATTCGAGGTTATCTACTGAGATTAACATGGATGTAAAATAAAAGAAATCTTCAATAGGAAGTGGTTTCTGTTTTGCAGGAAAGTTTTAATAATATTTTGCAGGTAAATTATTATTAAAGTAATATCTTGACCTCAATGCTCAGATAATCTGCCGCTGTTAGCGGCCGATGATAATAAATATAAAAATGGATACAGGTATCGATCAAAATAGCTCTAAAAAGATAGGATTAGTACTTTCGGGAGGCGGTGTAAGGGGTGTGTCTCATTTAGGTGTGATGCAGGCCCTGACAGATCAGGGTATCAGATTTTCCCATATATCGGGCACAAGTGCGGGGGCAATCGCAGCTGCTTTTTTTGCTGAGGGATACGCGCCTAAAGAAATTTTACATATCATCAAAGAAAACAGCCTGCTTAAATTGTTGCGCCCTGCGTTTGGCAGTAACGGTTTGGTTTCTATATTGCACGCCAGGACTTTAATTAATAAATATATTCCGCATAATTCCTTTCAAAAGCTCCAAACGCGCGTTACTATTCCGGCCGTTGACCTGGGCGAAGCAAAGCTGGTTTACTTTACCGAGGGCGAACTGGATATCGCAATTTTGGCTTCCTGCTGTTTGCCCGGTATTTTTAAGCCCATTATGATTAATAATCATATGTATGTTGATGGCGGGATCCTCAATAATTTCCCGGTTGAGCCCTTGGTAGGCAATTGCGACCTGATTATTGGCTCATGCTGCAACCATTTGCCGGTAGTTACAACTATCAAATCATTTGGGAACCTGGTTGACAGGGCCGCTATGATAGGAATTAACGCGAACCTTAGCTCACATAAAATGCTGTGCGATATAGTTATTGAACCGCATGGTTTGGGAGGGTATGGTATTTTTGATACCGACGCGGCCGAGGAAATTTATATGATAGGCTACGAGGAAGGTTTAAAAACCATCCGTGCTAACGAAAAATTAAAGGAGATCACCCTTTCACAAAAAAGGTAAAACTGCTTTGGAAATGGTATTACAATGTGACGTAAAAATTAAGATATAACTATGAAAAAAGTAACTGGCCTTGGAGGCGTATTTTTTAAATGCGACGATCCGAAAGGTATGAACGAATGGTATGTCAAAAACCTTGGGCTGCCTTCCGGCGAATACGGGACAACGTTTGAGTGGCGGCATGCAGATGATCCGTCAAAAATAGGGTCCACCTCATGGTGTACGTTCCCGCAGGATACCAAATATTTTAATCCGTCGGCCAAGCCGTTTATGATTAATTACCGGGTAGAAAATCTTGTTGCACTGGTAGACGAATTAAAAAAAGATGGAGTAACCATTATTGACGAGATTGCCGAGTATGATTATGGCAAGTTTGTTCACATTCTCGATCCGGAAGGGAACATTATTGAGCTTTGGGAGCCAGGCGATGAATCGGAGCCGGATGGTGCTGCAGAGTGATTTTTAGCCTTAAGTCGAAAGTCTTAAGTTCCAAGTCGCAAGCACGATTTTCCTACCGACTTAGAACTTAAGACTTTCGACTTAAGGCTTTAAGGAAACTTAACCCCGTTATAATCTGATATATTCACCTGCGGTATTGATGAGTTGTATTTGTCATTAATAGCCTTGATAAATTCGTTGGCCACAATAGCATACCCGCGTGGCGTAAGGTGTACCCCGTCCAGCGAAAACAGGCCGCCGCTGATATAGTTGGAATTAACGCTTACTCCGTCAACCACCATCCCGTTCAGTTTAACATTTTGCAGAAAGGTATATGCATCAAATACAGCCAGGCCTTTTGCTGCCGCTATAGATTTTATGGTTGTGTTATAAGAAGTCACATAATCCTCGGTAAGGGCAACCTCCTTTTCGTCAAGTACATATTGGTTATCTATCGGCGTATACGGCGTTAAACCGTAAGGCAGGTTGCCAACAGGGGTTGCGACCGGCTGCCCGATCTTGCTCGTCGGAAAGGTAAGTACGATAAGATCGTTAGGCGTTGCTGCTCGCGGCGCATAAGTACTGCCCGAAACCAGAGCGTTAATATACAATGCTTTTGCATTGGGGTTGGCTTTTTGCACGCCGGCCAGTATTGCAGAAACGGTGATAGTATTAAAATAAGGTATTGAGGTTACATCGGGTACGGTTGCAACTACGCCTTTCTGTCCCTTGGCAGTAAGGGTGTTGATCAATACATTATACAGAGCAGCAAAAGTATTTTTGTCTGTCAGCACGTCGCCGGCCCCTCCGGATGTGGCATAGCCTAAAGCGTCATTATTTCCCAGCCAGTTAGAGAAGAAGGTAAAGGGCTTGGCCATAACAAAACCAAGATAGGTGGTGGAGTTTGTTGGCGCGTTGCCCGGCAGCAAGCGTTCAAAATACCCGTTAAGGTTACCATAGGGCGCGTAAGTGATGTGCATCAGCTTAATGCCGGGTACGCCATAGTTATTAATATCGCCCGTATATTTGGTATAGAGGGTAACATCTCCAAAACCGGGTACTGTAAGTTTCCCACGTATTGCCAGGTTAGTAGTTACCGGGGTTGTAATCGGTGTACCATCAGCATTAAACCCGGTGAGCGATAAATAGCCCGATCCGTTTGCCTGGGCGGTGCTGAATAGCGGCTGCATAAATGCGCCGCCGCCAACCGATTGCATTTGCTTGCCGATGATGCTGGGATAGGATACCTGCTGACCTGCAAGGTATAAGCCCCCATCGGCATAACCGGCAGTGAGCGAATTACCCAACGCAATGTATCTTGAAAAATCAACAGAACCTGCGGACGGCTTTGGCGTATGGATTTCGGGCTTGCAGGCACCTAATAACAGTAACCCTGCAACAATATAAATATGTAATTTAAACGTTTTCATGAACTGATTTCTTTAAGGATTACCAATGATAGGCTAATGAGATACCTGGTATATAAACATCGGTTTTAAATGTTCCCGATAGCTGCGATTCGATATTGGTTTGGGTGCGTTGCATCAGGTGCTCGTACTCAAAGGAGATATCTATATCAAGGTGCTTGGCTACGGTATAACCCAAGCCCAGGGTACCATAAACCCGGTTAGCATCCGGAGCTTCGGGAGTTACATAGCCATCTAAAACAGCGGTGCCGCCATAGCCACCGCCAAAACGCAGGGCCAGTTTATCGGTAGCCTTATATTGAGCGCCCCCGCGTAAGCTAAACGCCTGTTGGTAGTTCCGGGCGGAGTGGGTGTCCTGTAATACAGCCGTATTGTTTTTATAATCAAACGATAGCGTTTTATAACTGTCCCAGTTAACCAGGTTAACATCCATGGCCAATATCCATTTGCTGCTGGGGTAAAAGCCGAAACCGATGGAGTTAGTGGCCGGTAAGGGTATGGTTGAACTAAAGGTATTGGGCTGAGGGAAACTGCTTTGCAGCGATGCAGGTACAGTAAAAATAGCGTTCCCTGCCGAAATTGTGGTATTTACCTGCGACCGGTGTGTGATCCCTATGGTAATACCTGCTTCTGTTTTGAAGTAAACGCCCGCGTTCCACCCGTAGCCTTTGCCGCTGCCTTTCAACCGGGCCTGTCCTGGGTCGCCGCTGTTGTTTGCCAGTGGGATGGCCCGCGTCAGATCAACGCTGCCATGGTTGTAAACGAAGCCTCCACCAATGCTCAACCAGTCGGCCAGTTTTATACTTAATGTTGGCTGAATATAAATAGCTTTCAGGTCGAGGCTTTCCAGTACATATTTACCCTGCCAGGTATTACCCCAGTCGGTTAAGCCGCCAAAAGGAGTATAAACGCCAAGTCCCAGTTTCCAGAAGGAAGATTTGGGCCCCCACACCGCATAAGCATGGAACGGGGTAGCAACTTTATTAGAAGTATGGTTCTGTATTGAGGTTCCGGCGGGGTTGAAAACAGATTTGAACAGTAAAGGGCTTATTCCTCCCTGTATGTAATTTTCGGGCAGCATGGCTACCGCGCCCGGGTTAAAAAATACGGAAGCGCCATCCTGTACGATACCCGTACCTGTATGGCCCATTCCTATTTGCTTTTGCCCCCCAGGTTTACCTGGAAACCCTGGGAAAAAGCTAACAGCGGCGCTGCGGTGAGCACCAATAGTAGAATTTTTCTCATAAAAATATAATTGGTTCGTGACAGGAAATTGCTTGTAGGTTACAATTTGAAACTGTCAGGGATAAAATTAGTTTGGATTAAAAAGAAAAAAAGGGCTATAATGCGGAGATATTAGTCAAAAAGTCGGATAAAGCTTATTTTTAATATCAGATAAGAAAATTGCTTTACAACCGTCTTTAATAAATACAATAGTTAAAATTATATATCTAAACTATATGAATAATAAAGTTGGACAATTAAGCCTGTCGAAATTTGCAGATCTGTATGCAGACAAGCTGGCTGGTGCCGATTTTTTTGTTGTTGACGAAAAGCAATTATTGAGCCTGAGCGAATATCCCTATCGTTCGGACGGTTATATTATAGGCATTTGTACCCGGGGCACAGCCAAAGTAGAAGTAAACCTGCAGGTTTATGATGCCCGGCCGGATGCCATGCTTCTGGCAACCCCCTTTCATGTTTTGAGGATCTACGATAGCAGTGCCGATTTTTTATGCCGGTTTGTTGTTTTCAGCAAAGCTTTTCTAATCGAAAATAATGCCAATAGCCATTTCCTTGAATCATTCAGTTATTTCAATAGCGCATCTATCCCGGTAATTTATCCGGGCAATGCCGATGCCAAAATGATCCTGGAAATTTATTTATTGATCCAGCAAAAATTAGCGCGCGAAGGGCATCCTTATGATGTTGAAATATCCAGGAGCATATTAATGACGCTGCTTTATGAAATACAAGCCATTTACGAAAAGCAACACCTGATAATAAAAGGTAAACAAACCAGGAAACAGGAACTAAACGTGCTTTTCCAGTCCCTCATTTTCCATCATTATAAAGAACATCGCAGCGTGCAATACTATGCCGACGCGCTGTATGTATCTCCCAAACATTTAACTGAAACCATTAAGGAAGTAACCGGAAGGACCGCGGGCGAATGGATAGACGACGCGGTAATATTAGAAGCCAAGGTATTGCTGAGAAATCACGAGATCAGCATTGCCCGTGCCGCCGAGAGCATCCATTTCCCCGACCAATCATCGTTTGGCAAATATTTTAAGAAACATACCGGCATGTCGCCTTCTGATTACAGGGCGATATCTGCGCATTGATTGTTTATTAGTTAATTAAGTAATAAAAAAAATTTCATTGCGAGCGTAGCATGGCAATCTCGTAGCCAATGCATGTCCGATCTGTATAGCTACGAGATTGCTTCGTCGTTCCTCCTCGCAATGACATGGGTTTTTAAACCATCATTCCCAGTCGATCTTCAGGTTTCGGACACCAACAGTCTTTTTCCACCCTCCCATTCTCATCTTCTTTCCGACTTTTTGACTAATATCTCCGCATTGCTGCCCTTTCTTTGGCTTCATAATGCCTCTAATTTTACTCCTGATTATAAACCAATAAAACTTTATGAATGCCACAGAACCGATGAAAGCCATAAAAGGAGGGGAGTTTCTGATCAGGGAGACTTCCGCGGAGAGCGTTTTTATTCCTGAAGAATGGAATGAAGAACAGTTGATGATCGCCGAAACATGTACCAATTTTTTGGCACAGCAGGTAACACCAAACCTGCAGCGCATTGACGAGCAGGAGGAGGGGTTAATGCGCCATTTAATGGACGAGGCGGGTGCGCTTGGATTGTTAGGCATCTCCGTGCCCGAAGAATATGGCGGTTTTGGTAAAGATTTTAAAACTGCCATGCTTGTTACTGAAAAATTAGGGGCCGGTCACTCATTTTCGGTTGCTTTTTCGGCTCATACAGGTATAGGTACCCTGCCTATATTATACTATGGTAATGATGCCCAAAAGCAAAAGTACATCCCCAAACTGGCCAGTGGCGAGTGGAAAGGGGCTTATTGCCTTACCGAACCGGCTGCGGGCTCAGATGCTAATTCGGGTAAAACCAGGGCAAAACTTTCTGCAGATGGTAAGCATTATCTTATCACCGGGCAAAAAATGTGGATCACCAATGCCGGTTTTGCCGATGTGTTTACGGTTTTTGCCAAAATAGATGATGATGAAAACCTGAGCGCGTTTATTGTTGAAAAGGATTTTGAAGGTCTTTCGCTCAATACGGAAGAACATAAAATGGGGATTAAAGGGAGCTCAACGCGCCAGGTATTTTTTAACGATTGCAAAGTGCCGGTTGAAAACCTCCTTTCTGAACGGCAGAACGGTTTTAAGATAGCCGTTAACATTCTAAACCTCGGTCGCATTAAATTAGGAGGTGGCACAGTGGGGGCCAGTAAGGACGTGATCACCTCATCGGTACGCTATGCCAATGAGCGGGAGCAGTTCGGTCGCGCTATTTCCAAATACGGGGCGATAAGATATAAACTGGCCGAACAGGCTATCCGTACTTACGCGGCAGAATCGGCTGTGTACAGGGCCAGTCAGAATATGGAGGAAGCTACAGAATTGTTAATCGCTTCCGGCCTTGATGAAAACAAAGCAAAACTGAAAGGCACTGAGCAATTTGCCATCGAAGCAGCGATCCTTAAAGTTCATGCTTCGGAGGTTTTAGATTATGTAACTGACGAAGGTGTGCAGATTTACGGCGGTATGGGCTATAGCGCAGAGGCGCCAATGGACAGGTCGTACCGTGACTCGAGGATCAACCGGATTTTTGAGGGCACCAATGAAATCAACAGGTTGTTAACTGTTGATATGATGCTGAAACGCGCCATGAAGGGTGAGCTTGACCTGATGGGACCGGCCCAGAAAGTAGCCGGTGAATTGATGAGCATCCCCGATTTTGGCGCAACCGAAGAAGATGGCCTGTTTACTAAAGAAAAGAAATACATAGCCAATTTTAAAAAAGCCATATTGATGGTAGCCGGTGCGGCTGTTCAAAAACTAATGATGCAATTGAGTAAAGAGCAGGAAGTATTGATGAACCTGGCGGATATGCTGATTGAGCTGTATGTAAGCGAATCGCTGCAATTGAGGGTAGAGAAATTGGTTGGCTTAAGAGGCGAAGAAGCGTGTAAAGAACAATTGGACATGATGCGGGTGTACATCAATGACGCGGCCGAACATATTGCAAAATCGGGTAAAGAAGCACTAAACTCATTTGCCGAAGGCGACGAAAGAAGGATGATGCTCATGGGACTAAAGCGCTTCACTAAAACCGAAGACATCAATACCACCCAGGCACGCAGAAATATCGCAGCAAAGCTCATTGCAGAAAATAAATATTGCTTTTAATTTTTTTAATCCGCTCTTGAGAGGGGGCGGAGGAATGAGCGGTAGCAGGGGTGTGTTTCTGCGATTGGCTTATCAAGCAGATACACACCCCTCCGCCCCTCTCAAGAGGGGAATCGCGCGTTCCCATGCTTTTTACTCTATAGATTAACGGCAAGGGTACTTCATTTCCCTAAATAATATCAACCAAAAAACAAAATTCTGATAATGAAAATATTAGTGTGTGTAAGCCAGGTGCCCGACACCAGCACCAAAATTGTATTGAAAAATAATAACACCTCAGTTAACAATGATGGTGTTACCTGGGTAATCAATCCCTACGATGAATGGTACGCGTTGATCAGGGCTATCGAATTAAAAGAAAGCGGTATCGCTACCGAAATTCATTTGATAACTGTAGGTAAGGCCGATGTAGAGCCCGTGATCAGGAAAGCATTAGCCCTGGGTGGCGATGAAGCTATCCGTATTGATGCTGAGAGCAATGATCCTTATGAAACCGCTCATTATATAGCCGAATATGCTGCCGGGGTTGGTTATGACCTTATTTTATGCGGCAAAGAGTCTATCGATTACAATAACGGAACTACAGGCGCCATGCTGGCCGAGTTACTTGACCTCGATTACGTTGGTTTTGCAACCGGGATCAGTATAGAGGCCAATGCTGCTGTGGTAAATCGTGAAATAGAGGGCGGTGAAGAAACAGATGCCTGTAATTTACCGCTGGTTATTTCCTGCCAGAAAGGTGTTGCCGAAGCCCGCATTCCCAATATGCGCGGCATCATGGCAGCACGTACGCGTCCGTTAAAGGTCATTACGCCTTCAGGAATAACTGCTGTAACCGAAATACTGTCATATGAATTGCCGCCTGCCAAGGCCGGTATCAAGCTGGTAAGCCCCGATAACATGGATGAATTGGTAGAACTGTTGCACACAGAGGCAAAGGTTATTTGATAATCATATTTATTACCCGGTGTGCGCACCACAGATGTTTGGAAGATGAAATTACCTCTAAAAAATATGTCATTGCGAGCGTAGCGCGGCAATCTCTTAGCCAATGCATGTCCGATCTGTATAGCTACGAGATTGCTTTGTCGTTCCTCCTCGCAATGACATTGCTTTTTAAACCAACATTTACAACTGATCTGTATCTTCCGAACACCCATGGTGTGCGAGCCGGAGTATCTAACTAAAAAAACAAAAAAATGTCTGTAATAGTATTGGTAGAACATACCGGAGGAATTATAAAAAAGCAAAGCTTTGAGGCTGTGCAATATGCCGCGCAGATAGCCGGAAAAATGGGCTCTACGGTAACTGCCGTTGCTTTAGGCAGCGTTGAGGGAGCCGAAATGGAAAAACTTGGTCAGTACGGTGCTCAAAAAGTGCTGCATGTTGCCGATGGCCGGTTGGACGAGTTACACTCAAGGGCATATGCCAGCGCGTTAATAGCCGCAGCACAAAAGGAGGGTAGTAAAGTAATTGTAACCCTTCATGATATCAGGGGCAGGGCGGTAGCGCCGCGGATAGCTGTAAAATTAAAAGCAGGCCTGGTAGCCGGGGCGCTTTCATACCCCGATACGGAAAAAGGCTTTGTGGTCAAAAAAGCTGTGTTTTCGGGCAAGGCATTTGCGTATATAAATATTTTAAGTGAGGTAAAGGTGATTATGCTGATTCCTAACACTTTCCCGGCGAAAAAGGAGGAGGGTAAGGCGATTGTTGAGCAATTGGATGTTAGCTTTAGCGAAAAGGATTTTGGCGTAAAAGTGAAATCGGTAAATAAAGTGACCGGTGAAGTCCCGCTTGCCGACGCCGAGCTGGTTGTTTCGGGAGGCAGAGGTTTAAAAGGCCCCGAAAACTGGGGCATACTGGAAGACCTGGCGAAAGAGTTGGGCGCTGCTACGGCCTGCTCGCGCCCGGTAGCCGATTCGCACTGGCGACCGCATCACGAACATGTGGGCCAAACAGGTGGCACCGTTCGCCCAAATCTGTATATCGCAGTGGGAATATCCGGGGCTATCCAGCACCTGGCCGGGGTTAACGGTTCAAAAACTATTGTAGTGATCAATAAAGATCCCGAAGCCCCGTTTTTTAAAGCAGCCAATTATGGTGTAGTTGGTGACGCGCTGGAGGTTTTGCCACGACTAACGGCAGCAGTCAAAAAGTTTAAAGAACATCATCAATAAATAATCAGGGCTATGGAGTTTTTTTATGAAGGACAGGTGCTGTGGTCGCAGATAGATTCGAACCAGCACATGCGGCATTCTGCATATGCCGATCTTGCAGCACAGGCACGCATCACCATGCTTGAAAGCCTGGGTTTAAAACTGCCTACACTTTATGAATACAAAATAGGGCCTGTATTATTCAGGGAAGAAATGATTTACCTGAGAGAGATCGGGATCAATGAGCAGATCAGGGTAACCTGCCAGCTTACCAAATCCCGGCCTGATGGTTCGCGCTGGGCAATCAGGCATGAGCTGTACCGGGGCGACGGTGTTAAAGCCGCAATCGTCAATGCCGAAGGTTCATGGATAGATATGGAAAAGCGTAAGCTGGCCGTATTGCCTTCAAAACTAAGCCAGATGTTTATGAAGGCGCCCCGGAGCAGCGATTATGTGGAAGAGGCCAATCCAGCCTGAAATAATTAAATAGTGTTGAATATCAGTAAGCTTTGGGCTTTATGCCTTCTACTTTTAGCTTTAAATAATTTATCTATGACCGATCTGAAAGACACTTTTGAAAAGGCCGTTAAAGAGAGTAAGGGGCTGCCCTCAAAACCTGACAATGAAACATTATTACGCTTGTACAGTTTATATAAGCAAGCAACGGAAGGCGATATAAATACAGAAAACCCTCCGGGGATGTTTGATTTTGTAGCTAAAGCAAAATATGATGCCTGGTTAAAACAGAAGGGCACTACCGCTGATAATGCGATGCAGCAATATATTCAGCTTGTAACGCAATTATCAAATAAAACCAGCTAACTTTATTCCGAAATATTGACAAATGTTTCCGCCGTTTAGACCTTTATAAAGCACCGCAGAAATAGATATTTGTTATTATAAACCATCCCGGTATCGGGGATATGATTAGAATCTATTAATTCACATAGATAATTAAATAATAATAACCAGGCTATTAGCTTTAAGCCTTGTGCATGCTGCTTTTAGCTTTATATAAACCATTTTATAATTCTACTCTGTCTCTTTTTAGGTGGCTTCCAATACCCGTATTGATATGGGGTAAATGCGACAAATGACCTAAAAATCGACTTGTTTTTAACTATAAAAAACACCTAAGGCAATGTCAGCATCAAAAAAACATTTCACCCGTTTTGTATTAATCCTGCTAACCATTGTGGCGGTCAGCATCAACGCAAAAGCGCAAACCGATAAAATTGAAGGTTTATGGTACAACGACGTAAAAACCGCCAAAATCCAGATCACTAAAGAAAACAACGGTAAGTTTTATGGTAAGGTGGTATGGCTTAAGGAACCATTAAAAGATGGGAAGCCGAAAGTAGACGAAATGAATAGTGACGAAAAATTGCGTTCAAGGCCCAGGCTGGGCTTACCCGTATTGGCCGATTTTGTAAAAGACGGCGATAACAAATACTCGGGCGGAACAATTTACGATCCTAATAACGGCAAAACGTACTCCTGTAAAATGACCTATAAAGGTAAAACCCTGGATATCCGCGGATACATTGGTATTTCGCTTTTCGGGCGGACAACAACCTGGTCGCGGGCAGAGTAAATTAAAGATAAAGAGTTTTAATAACACAAGCAGATACTAATGAATGCTAAACGAATTATAAAAAAGGTTGCAGTATTGGGGTCGGGAGTAATGGGCAGTCGTATCGCCTGTCACTTTGCAAATATCGGCGTACAGGTACTGTTGCTTGATATTGTACCCAAGGATGCTCCGGCAGATAAAAAAGCGCGGAATAAAATTGTTAATGACGCTCTGGACTTCGCCTTAAAATCAAACCCTTCGCCCATCTATCTCAAATCATTCGCAAAACGTATTACAACCGGCAATTTTGAAGATGATATGCCCAAAATTGCGGATTGCGACTGGGTGATAGAGGTAGTTGTGGAACGGTTGGATATTAAACAACATGTGTTTGAAACAGTAGAAAAGTACCGGAAACCCGGCACACTGATCACTTCCAATACATCTGGTATCCCGATACATTTAATGGCCGACGGCAGGAGCGATGACTTTAAAAAATATTTCTGTGGTAGCCATTTCTTTAACCCTCCCCGGTATTTAAAATTACTGGAGATCATTCCCACAAAAGACACCTTAGCGGGCGTTGTGGATTTTTTGATGGACTATGGCGCAAAATACCTGGGGAAAACTACAGTATTAGCTAAAGATACACCGGCATTTATCGGTAACCGCATCGGGGTTTTCAGCATCATGAGTGTGCTGCATTATGTGGAGCAAACCGGTATGACGGTTGAGGAGGTTGATAAACTGACAGGGCCTGTAATAGGTCATCCAAAATCGGCTACATTCCGTACCAATGATGTGGTGGGTTTAGATACGATGGTGCACGTTGCCAACGGTCTTTACAAAAACGCACCCGATGATGAGTCAAGGGAACTATTCAAAATTCCATCATTTGTTGAGGGAATGCTAAAAAATAACTGGCTGGGCAGTAAAACCGGCCAGGGTTTTTATAAAAAAGAAAAAGGTGAAGGTGGAAACCAGTTTTATGCGCTCGATCTGAAAACGCTTGAGTATAGACCGTCTCAAAAAGTAAAATTCGCCTCGCTTGAAACTACAAAGGCGATTGACAACTTAAAAGATAGGCTCAGGATCCTGGTTGCAGCAAAAGACAAGGCAGGTGATTTTTACAGGGCTACCTTTTATCAGTTATTTGCTTATGCCAGTAATCGCATCCCTGAAATAGCCGATGAACTTTATAAAATAGATGCTGCTACCAATGCGGGCTTCGGCTGGGAACTTGGCCCATTTGAAAAATGGGACGCGCTTGGTGTTGAAGATACTGTAAAAGCCATGGAAGCGGTGGGAAACAAACCGGCCCAATGGGTATATGACATGCTTGCGGCGGGTGCAAAAAGCTTTTATAAAATAGAAGATGGCAAACGCCTGTATTATGATATTCCGTCGAAAAGCCACAAGGTGATTCCAGGTACCGAAGGGCTTATTTTGCTTAATAATATCCGCGAAACAAATACGGTGTGGAAAAACAGCGGTACTACCATTACCGATATTGGTGATGGCATCCTGAACCTGGAATTTCATACCAAAATGAATACAATAGGCGGCGAGGTGATTGAAGGCATCAATAAAGCCATCACCCTTGCCGAGGCAAGCTATAAAGGTCTGGTTATATCAAACGAGGGCGCAAATTTCAGCGCAGGGGCCAATGTGGGCATGATATTCATGATGGCCGTTGAGCAGGAGTTTGACGAGCTCAATATGGTGATTAAAGCCTTCCAAAATACAATGATGCGCATCCGTTATTCATCGATCCCGGTGGTGATAGCGCCTCATCAAATGGCCCTGGGTGGTGGCTGCGAGATGTGCCTGCATGCCGATAAGGTGGTGGCACATGCCGAATTATATATGGGCCTGGTTGAGTTTGGTGTTGGTTTGATACCGGGAGGCGGAGGAACGAAAGAGTTTGCCCTGCGCCTTTCAGACGAACTACAGGAAGGTGACGTAGAACTCAATAATTTCCGTGACCGTTTTTTAACCATCGGCCAGGCAAAAGTATCCACTTCGGCTTATGAGGCTTTTGAATTTGGCTATCTTAAAAAGGGCAGGGACATAGTGGTAGTATCGCGCGACAGGTTACTTGCCGAAGCTAAACAGCAATGCCTGCAGATGGCGAACGAAGGGTACATTCAGCCTATTCCGCGCGGTGATATCAGGGTGCTTGGCAAGCAGGCCCTGGGTTTAGGTTATGTAGGGGCCAATACCATGTACAGCGGTAATTACATCAGCGAGCACGATGTGAAAATTTCGCAGAAACTGGCTTATGTGCTTTCGGGCGGCGATCTGTCCCAGCCTTCAATGGTGAGCGAGGAATATTTGCTGGGTTTGGAGCGTGAAGCCTTTGTTTCGCTTTGCACCGAAAAGAAAACGCTTGAACGGATCCAATCTATTTTAACCGGTGGTAAAGTGTTAAGGAACTAAATTTTAATACATTCAAAATCTAAATAAAATGAACGCATATATAGTGGCAGCCAGCCGCAGCGCTGTTGGAAAAGCTACCCGGGGCGGGTTTAGGTTTACCCGTCCGGATACACTTGCGGCAGATGTGATCAGGCATCTGCTGGCATCAGTGCCCAATGTTGATAAAGAGCAGATTGATGATGTAATTGTAGGCAATGCTACACCCGAAGCCGAACAGGGATTGAATGTAGGCAGACTGATTTCATTAATGGCGCTTGATACCGATAAAGTACCCGGCATGACGGTGAACCGCTATTGCTCGTCGGGGTTGGAAACAATTGCCATAGCATCAGCAAAAATACACAGTGGCATCGCCGATTGTATCGTCGCGGGTGGTGTGGAAAGTATGAGCCTGATTCCAATGGGCGGCTGGCGTATTGTTCCTAACGCCGATATTGCCCTTGCCCATCCCGATTATTACTGGGGCATGGGCCTTACTGCCGAAGCTGTAGCTAAAGAATATCATATCGGCCGCGAAGAGCAGGACCAGTTTGCTTACAATTCGCATCAAAAAGCCATCAATGCTATTAAAGAAGGCAAGTTTAAAGAAGAAATAGCGCCGGTAAATATTGTGGAAACTTATGTAGATGAGAGCGGCAAAAAAGCGAAAAGGGAATTTAAGGTAGATACAGATGAAGGTCCGCGCAGCGATACCTCAATTGACGCGCTGGCAAAGCTTAAACCGGTATTTGATGCAAAGGGCGTGGTAACTGCCGGTAATTCGTCACAAACCAGCGATGGGGCGGCCTTTGTCATGGTGGTTAGCGAACGTTTTATGAAACAGAACAACCTTAAACCCATAGCCCGGCTGGTTAATTACGCCGTTGCAGGTGTGCCGCCGCGGATCATGGGGATAGGTCCGCTGGTGGCTATCCCCAAAGTATTGAAAATGGCAGGGATGAAACAGCAGGATATTGACCTGATAGAATTGAATGAAGCTTTTGCTTCACAATCACTGGCGATAATAAAGGGGCTGGAACTTAATCCCGAAATTGTAAATGTAAACGGAGGTGCTATATCGCTCGGCCATCCGCTTGGTTGTACCGGGGCCAAACTTTCTGTTCAGCTTTTTAACGAATTAAAACGACGGGAGAAAAAGTATGGCATGGTTACCATGTGTGTAGGCACCGGGCAGGGCGCGGCGGGTGTATTTGAACTGTTGTAGGAATTTACCTTTATCTAAACCATTGCAAGCATGGAAAAGGCGACAAGATTGTTTGATTGCATGATTACCCAGGCTAAGGAGCCTAAGGTGGATCTTTTGAATGCGAAGGAGAATGGTTCCTGGAGGTCATACAGCACCCAAGAAGTGCATGCCATGATCAACCAGCTATCCGCAGCCCTGTTGGCCCTGGGCGTTTCGGGCGGTGACGGCACTACCGAAGGCCGCGATAAAATAGGTTTGATAAGCAACGGCAGACCCGAGTGGATCATAACCGATCTGGCAGTACAGCAAACTGGAGCCATACTGGTCCCGCTATACCCTAATACAGGAACTAAAGAAATTGAGCAGATCCTGAACGAGGCCGAAGTGAAATATGTATTTGTAAGCAGTAAAGATTTATGCGATAAGGTTAAGGAAGTTCATTTAAATATCCCCTCGTTAAAAGCCATATTTACTTTCGATAACATCGATGGCTGTGATTACTGGGGTACATTGCTTAAGCCTTTGCAAGAAAGTTATCAGCAAAAAATACAGCAGATAAATAATCAGATTACCGAAAACGATGTGGCAACCATCATTTATACTTCGGGCACTACCGGCCGGCCAAAAGGGGTAATGCTTACGCATAAAAACATCATGACCAATGCCTCGTCATCCGGCGATATTCTTGGCCGGATCCCGGTTACAGAAAAACGTGTTTTGAGCTTTTTGCCCCTGAACCACATTTTTGAAAAGATGTGTACCTATGTTTATCTGTACTACGGTTTTTCTATTTATTACGCCGAAAGTATGGACACCATAGGCGCAAATATGAAAGAGGTAAAGCCTTCACTTTTTACCGCTGTGCCCCGCTTGCTCGAAAAAGTGTTTGAGAAAATTATGGTGCAGGGGCAGAAACTAACCGGTATTAAAAGGAAGATCTTTTTCTGGTCGGTAAAACTGGCCGAAGCTTATGAAATTAATAATACCAGCCTGCGGTATAAGATCAAACTGGCCATAGCCGATAAATTGGTTTATAGCAAATGGCGTGCTGCTATAGGCGGAAATATAAAAGCCATCGTAGTCGGCAGTTCGGCCTGCCCCATTAAGCTGGAAAGAATTTTTACCGCTGCCAATATTGTTATTATGGAAGGTTACGGGCTTACCGAAACATCGCCTGTAATTGCTGTTAACTGTTATGAAAAAAGCGGGAGGAAATTTGGTACCGTAGGTCGTTTGCTGAGCGGTGTGCAGGTGAAGATAGCCACCGATGGCGAGATCCTCTGCAAAGGCCCTAATGTGATGCTGGGCTATTACAAAAATCCTGAGCTTACGGCAGAGGTATTGGAAAACGGCTGGTTCCATACCGGGGATATAGGCGAACTGGACCACGATTCGTTCCTGAAAATAACAGATCGTAAAAAAGAGATCTTTAAAACCTCGGGCGGTAAATACGTGGCCCCGCTACCCATCGAAAATAAGATGAAGGAAAATTATTTTATTGAGCAGATGATGGTTGTTGGTGCGGAAAAGAAATTTGTCGCGGCGCTTATTGTACCATCCTACGCTCATTTAAAACCCTGGTGCAAGGAAAATGGTATTGCTTTTACAACTAACAATGAGTTAGTTAAAGATGCGAGGGTAATTGAATTGTATCAATCCATTATCAATAACTATAACCCAGAATTTAACCATGTTGAACAGGTAAAGAAGATCACTTTGCTTCCCAACGAATGGTCGATAGATAGCGGTGAACTTACCCCGACAGGTAAAATGAAACGGAAGGTGATCACCGAAAAATACAAAGCCGAGATAGATAAAATGTATCTCTGCCAAGTAAGTGAGGATCCAACTCTTGTAAATTAATTGATGAATACATTTCAAACAACAATACAGGGCAGGCTGGTTACAATTTCGCTTGATAGGGGCCGCTCAAATGCCATTAATCATGAAATGGTTAAAGAACTGGCGGCCTGTATCAAAACATTGGAGCATGATGACAACGTGGGCGGGGTTATTTTAACCGGCAAGGAAGGCTTTTTCTCTTCCGGGATCGACCTGATTGAGGCCTATGATTATGATGAAGCGCAAAGCCGCCAATTTTGGGTGGATTTTTTAGCCTTGCAAAATACTTTAGCCGCTTTCAGAAAACCTTTGGTAGCTGCCATTAGTGGTCACAGCCCGGCTGGTGGCTGTATATTAGCTATTTGCTGCGATTATCGGGTGATGGTCGAAGACGCATTTATCATCGGTTTAAATGAAGTTCCGGTTGGTATTATCGTACCTGACAGTGTTTTTAGCTTGTATGCCTTTTGGCTTGGCCAGCGTAAGGCATATCAGTATTTGCTGGAGGGTAGACTGCTTAAGGTAAACGAAGCACTGGAAGCCGGGCTCGTTGATGAAACTGCTGCGCCGGATAAGTTAATGAGCGCTGCAATAGAAAAGGCAATGGCCTATTTGAAACTGAACCCGGTTACCTGGACGGAAAGTAAATTGAATTTGCGAAAGGAGTTGATAGGGAAACTCAAAGCCGACCAAACCGATACCCTGAACAAAATGCTAAAACAATGGTGGGCACCCGAAACCAGGCAAGGCCTTCAAATGATGATCCAGAATTTAAAATCAAAAAATACAGCTGTTAAATAATTGACGATGACAGATCCTAAAACTTCAAATGATGCTGTAAATCCAAACGCCGCAACTGCCGGTGGAATGTTAAGAGATGACGCTTTAAAAGGAAAAACCATCATTGTAACCGGCGGCGGAACAGGTTTAGGTAAAGCAATGGGGACTTACTTTTTGCATTTGGGCGCTAACCTGGTAATTACCAGTCGCAAATTGGACGTACTGCAACAAACCGCTGCCGAAATGGAAGCCGAAACCGGGTGTAAAGTATTGCCAATAGCCTGCGACGTGCGGAAGTATGACCAGGTTGAAGCAATGTTGCAGCAAGCTATCGAAAGATTTGGGCAGGTTGATGCACTATTGAATAACGCGGCGGGTAATTTTATATCGCCTACGGAGCGTTTATCGGCAAACGCGTTTTCGGCTATCATTGATATTGTTTTAAAAGGTTCGGCCAATTGTTCGCTGGCTTTGGGCAAATATTGGATCAGGGAAAAAATGCCCGGAAACATATTGAATATTATTACCACTTATGCTTTTACCGGTTCGGCCTATGTTGTGCCTTCGGCCTGTGCAAAAGGCGGTGTGCTGGCCATGACCAGGTCTTTAGCCGTTGAGTGGGGCAGGCATGGCATCCGCGCCAATGCCATTGCGCCGGGCCCATTTCCCACCAAAGGCGCATGGGAAAGATTATTGCCCGGAGACATGGGCCAAAAGTTTGATTTTAAAAACAGGGTGCCGCTTAAAAGGGTAGGCGAACACCAGGAGCTGGCTAACCTGGCCGCTTTTTTGGTGTCCGATTATTCAGGATACATTAATGGCGAGGTGATTACCATCGATGGGGGAGAATGGCTGCAGGGTGCCGGTCAGTTCAGCGGGCTCGAAATGATACCGGATGAAATGTGGGATGATATTGAGAAAGCTACAAGGTCGGCGTAGGGGGAATTAGTATTGGGATATTGAGATGGTATTTTTTTGTATCTCATTGAATTACAGTGATAGCGAGCATTTTCAGGGACCTAATGCAGGACAATCCAATATGTCCTACGATTCATAAGAGACCAGCCTTAATTACCTTTTGCAAAATATTCAGCTTCTTTAGCCATCCCTTGAGAGAAACCACCTAAACCCTTCTCGACCCTATGATAAAGTAATTAATCTAACTTATTAAACGCTATAAACGGATGATTTATAGCGTTATCCCAATCATAAGATTAAATAATTTATTACAACTAATCTCCCGTATCGATGAAAGCTTAAACTATGCGAGTTTGACTGATGATGTTATAACCCCGCAAATTAAAGATGATGCAATAAAAACCAAGGGTTACAAATGTGCCTCCCGATGTTTCTTATATAAAACATCCTCTGATCATCATCCTGGTTAATTAAATTAGTGTGTACAGGTTACCTGATCACTATTTTGCGGATACGGGTGTTGCCATCCGTAACGTAAATATTACCGCTTATATCAACGGCGACGTCGGCTGGTCCACCGAATGTCGCGGTAGCGCCCGGACCATTATCGGCCCCAAACCCGCCGCTACCCGCTATTGTAGTGACCACACCTTGTGGAGTCACCTTACGTATCTTATTATTACGGGTATCTGCCACGTAAATGTCTCCAGATGCATCTAATCCCAAGCCAGACGGACGGTTAAATGATGCATCGGCTCCTTTGCCATCAGCGGAACCCTGCGTACCATTTCCTGCGAGTGTACTCACCACTCCACCCCGGTTAATCTTGCGGATCAAGTTATTTTGTGTATCTGCCACGTATATGTTACCAGTAACATCGACTGCTATATCATATGGCGAGTTGAAAGAGGCCGCCGTACCTTTACCATCGGCAGAGCCACTCATGCCGTTGCCTGCAAGTGTTGTTACTATACTATCGCGACTTATTTTTCGGATAAGGTTATTATGGGTGTCTGCCACATATACATTACCCGAAGCATCTAATGCTACGCCTCTTGGATTGTAGAATTTAGCTGTAGCGCCGGGGCCATCTGCCAGCCCCTGGCTACCTATTCCTGCCAAGGTAATTACCGTGCCTTCGCGGCTCACTTTGCGTATCCGGTTGTTATGGCTGTCGGCTATAAATAAATTATCAGAACCATCCACTGCTATACCAGTCGGATACCAAAATATAGGTCCCCTGCCATCCATGTCAATATGACTATTACCAACAAGGGTTGTTACTTCAGCCTGCGGGCTTATCTTACGGATCAAGCCGGTCCACTCATCTGTAACGTATAAGTTGCCGGCAGCGTCCGCCACTATACCCGTCGGACTATAAAATGAAGCCGAAGCGCCGATGCCATCTGACGAACCTACCGTTGCACGACCTGCGAACGTGCTTACCGTTACAGTGGTTGGTTTATGGAAGTCTTTAATACAAGATGTACTGCTCACCAGGGAAATAAATCCTAAAATAGAAACTACTTGAGTTTTCATGGTACATTAGGTTAGATGAAAGAGATCGTTATTGGAATACAAACTTAAACCAGGACGAGAATGACTTAAATGACGGCAGTTACTTAATCCGGTGATCTTTATTACAGTTAGAATAGCTACGGTGAAATTTAACCAACACTGTTTGATAAACCACTATATCTTGACCCCTGCTGGCCAATTTAAAAATGACCATAAAGGGCGCGGATATCGCCGGCACTGCCGTCCTCGATCGTCCCGATCAGTGGGTACCCCGCGTTATTCAACACGATGTCCAATCGGCCAAAATGCTCATGCGCTTTATTTACGACTTCTTTAACCTGAGCAGGGTTAGTCACGTGTGTAAAGGTTTATTAATTCTATTACCGAATTAATAAACCTTTACAACGTCGAGTTCCAGTGTCAATACCCGATCGCCATATTGTTCTTTTAATGCAGCGATGCTGCTCAGTTCGCGGACCGTCGCGGCCACCTGATCTCCGCGCTCCAATGCTGCTTCTGTCCATATACGTCCCAGACCGCGCGAAGCGCCAGTGATGAACCATATTTTATTCGTTTGCTGTGTCATACTATATTTTATTTGATGAAAGCAAAGTTCAGGGAACAAGCCTTTTGCTTTGTAGCCTAATTACGATTCTTTGTAGGTTGATCTCTGTATTTGTTCAGGTAATCCGGGATGTAGCCAGGTATCTCAAAAAAGCGCCGGGACATCTTTATTTTACTTATAAATTATTATTATATAATTTCTATAGAATTAGTAGTATTTATCAAATCTTTTTTTACATTTGCCTCAGAAAATTAATAACAACAAATTAAAATCTTTAAAAGCACCCACCATGCAACCCGAACTTTTACCTAAATACGGCCTTGCTAATTATCAGTTAACCGCTGTTGCTTTTACTTCCTGTTGTTATTCTTGTTGTTGCTGCTAATCAGTACAAGGGGTAATCCCTCCTCCATAATCGTGCGTTGATCGCACGGTACTCAATTTTTCAATTCATTACATTATTTACCAGGCATTGCTGCTTTATGCGGATTGCTGTGCAACGCCTGCATTGTTAATCACTTAATATAAGTTCATTATGACCATTAACGACGTTTCCCTGATTGGGAAAAAGGTGTTGGTAGGCGTTATAGTAACCCTCATACCTTTTGTTATCATTTTTGGCGGGCTGTGGCTTGGCCGTAAGCTATTGGAAAAAGGCTCTGCAACTAAAACAGCGCAAATTGTTCAACCTCAAAACAGTACACCCTCATGAAACTGGATCAATCAACCAAAAAGCAGATTATCAAAAACGCTTCATTGAGCCTGCTGCTTTATATACTGCCTATCGCGCTCATGTTTGGCACTTTCGCCATCACCGGTCAGCGCCCATGGGAAAAGAAGCAACATCAGCATAAACAGGAAAACACCATAAAAACTAAAACATCAAACTCGCCAGACAATGATTGATCAGATAAAGCAAATAATAGAAAACCTTAACGGCTATGGCTTTTCCGTTTTGGTATTGGTACTCGGTGTATTGGAATTTTCGTTCGGCCTTTATAAAAAGCGCTGGAACAAAAATGAAAAATGGGTTGATATTGCCTGCTTTACCATCCCTAAACTGGTGGTAAAACCATTGGTGGCCTATTACGGATTAAAAGTTCTGCCGGCTGTATTACCAGGATTAAAGAACACCTTTGATTGGGTTCCGTTTTTCTGGGGATTCATCATCATCGCGGTAGCCGATGATCTTACCCAATACTGGTATCATCGTTTGCACCATCAGGTGCCCTGGCTATGGCGTTTTCACCGTACACACCACTCGGCATCGTACATGGGTATGGCAATGGCCAGCAGGCAAAATATCATTTATACCATCTTTTTTTCGCAAACCTATTTAACCACAGCTTTGGTTTACCTTGGTTTGGGGATCCCTGCGGTAGTTGTAAAAGGTATTAAAGGTACCATTACCACACTGGCGCATTCAAGCATTCCATGGGATAAACCATTTTATAAATATAAAATATTACACCCCCTGGCCTGGGTACTTGAACGTACCATTTCAACGCCTGCAACGCATCATGCGCACCATGCAGCTACTACCGATGACGGCGTAGGCTATTATAAAGGCAACTTTGGTAACATGTTCTTTTGGTGGGATATCATTTTTGGTACTGCTCATATCTCCCGCCAGTATCCTAAAGCTTATGGTATTTCGCACTATGAAGGTGACCAATGGTATGCACAATTGGCCTGGCCTCTGTTTAAATCAAAAGTGCCCGGAAGCGAACTTGCAGCCGATGGTCCGATGGTTAAGGATGATGTGCCTTTGCAGCCTCATCAATTATACAGAACCGATGTTGCAGTGCAGCCCGAAGCTGAACAGGTTGATGCAGCATTTCAATTACAGCCTGTAAAAGCGTAATGAAAAAGATTGTACTTATACTTTTTAGTATTGTATTGTTTGTATCATGCAAACAACCGGCGAAACCAGTGGCGGGTATTGCGGTAGCTACGGTTCCCGGCACTAAAAAGCAGCTTTGCTGCGAATCAAATATCCCCAACAGGTTTAAAGCGGCAGGACTAAGCGGTGCGGCGCTTAGTTTGCCTGATACCGGTAATACTCATGCCAGCCATGCGGGGATGGCGTGGGTACCGGCTGGGAGTTTCAGAATGGGGGCCGATAACCAGCAGGCAGAACCTGATGAATACCCCAAACACGACGTAACTGTCGATGGGTTTTGGATAGATAAAACAGAAGTAACCAACGCCCAGTTTGAAAAATTTGTGAAAGCCACAGGCTATATCACCACAGCCGAGCGTAAGCCTGACTGGAACGAGCTAAAAAAACAGATGCCGCCAGGCACCGAAAAACCTGCCTATAGTTTGCTGGTTGCGGCATCACTGGTGTTTGTACCGGCAGATCATCAGGTTAACCTGAACGATTACAGCCAATGGTGGGCGTGGAAAACAGGTGCCAGCTGGAAACACCCGCACGGGCCGGGCAGCGATATTAAAGATAAAGAAAACTATCCTGTAGTGCAGGTGTCATGGTTTGATGCTGTAGCTTACAGCAAATGGGCAGGCAAACGTTTACCAACCGAAGCAGAATGGGAGCGGGCGGCGAGGGGCGGATTGGAAGATAAGATCTATCCCTGGGGAAATGAAAAAGTGAACGAAGGGCAGCCTAAAGCAAATACCTGGGAGGGAAGTTTCCCCTATAAAAACACCCAGCGCGATCATTACTATTATTTGGCGCCGGTTAGTTCATTTGCGCCCAATGGTTATGGCTTATATGATATGGCCGGCAATGTATGGGAGTGGTGTGCCGATTTGTATAACAACAACTACTACAAAACAGTAAGCAACCCGGCGGGAGTTAAAAACCCCAAAGGTGCTTCAATATCATATGATCCGGATGAGCCTTATGCCATAAAAAGGGTAGTGCGGGGTGGCTCATTTTTGTGTAACGATAGCTATTGTTCAGGCTACCGCGTATCGCGCCGGATGAAAACTACCGAAGACAGCGGCATGGAGCACCTTGGCTTCCGTTGTGTTAGCAATTAACAATAATACCCCTAAAATAAATGATTGATCGGCCTGCTTCAACAGGCATAACCAGAAAGGAACATGAAAAAGTAAACAATTACATTCTTCAAATAAGGGAAAAGCAAAGCCTTTCCCCTTCATTAAAACAACGAAACAGGGATCGATTGGCGTTGAGCCTGTTTCAATTGAGTCATTTTAATTATTCAAATCTATGCAAAATATTGCAAATGCAGGGGTTGGCTATGCGTTGACTTTTCCGCTGCACGCAGCTGCTTTTACGCTGCAAATAATCGAGGATGCTTTTCATCCGCAGCAATTATACAGGCCGTTTAATGCGGTTATTGATCAGGCGTCCGTTTTTTCATCTTTTAAAAACCTGTCGACATGAAAAAACTCTTATTAACCCCATTCCTGCTGCTTATTGTTTTTCCGTTGTTAACCATCGCGCAGCAAACCCAGCCCACTATCAATTCGCACCTGGTTGGCCGTGTAATTGACAGTACAACCCGAGAACCGTTGCCAGGGGCTGTGGTTAAGATTCAGGGTACCACGCACGTAGTTTCAACCGATATTGAAGGCAAATTCAGCTTTATAACCGGCCAGAAATTTCCATACAAACTCATTATCACCTTCACCGGCTACGAAAAGAAAGAGTTTATTGCTGATGGAAGCCCGGTTGAAATTAAGCTCAAAGACGCTCAAACCCAGCTGAACCAGGTGGTTGTAGTGGGATATGGCTCACAAAAACGTAAAGACATCACCGGTTCGGTAGCATCCGTACCTGCGCTTGCTTTGAAGCAGCCGGTCCCTTCGCTCGACAGGGCTTTGCAGGGCTCTGTTTCGGGCATCCAGGTTACACAGGCCACCGGGCAACCGGGAGCAGGCGTAACCGTGCAGATCCGCGGTGTAAACTCTATCAATGCTGTTGCCGAACCACTGTATATTATTGATGGTTTCCCTACTTCAAACAGCAACTCACTTACTGATGCGGGTGTGACCAACGGACCTAAGATCAATCCGCTGGCATCTATCAACACTTCGGATATTGAAAGTATAGAGGTTTTAAAGGATGCTTCGGCCACAGCTATTTATGGTACGCGCGGTGCCAATGGTGTAATCATTATTACCACAAAAAAAGGGAAAGCAGGCGTATCATCAATCAATTATGATGGCAGCTACGGTAAGCAGGAGGTGATTAAAACCTTGTCGCTGCTTAACACGCCTCAATGGGAAGCTTTGCGTAACGATGCTTTGGTAAACACCGGTAAAACCGCCCAAACAGAAGCGCAGCTTAATCCATACAATGCCAATACCGACTGGCAAGGTGCCGCTTTCCGTAAAGGAACTTCACAAAATCATAGTCTTTCGATATTTTCAGGTACCGAGCGTACAAGACTTGCCTTTTCCGGCAATTACTTTAAACAGGACGGGATCTTGCAAAATACCAACTTTGAGCGTTACGCGGGCAGGGTAAATGTAGAGCATGATTATAATGATAAGTTCAAGATCTCGTCATACATCACTGGCAGCCGCACCACCGCGCAAATTGCGCCGCAGGGAGTAGTACCTGCCATTTTGCTGATGACGCCAACCACGCCGGTTTATAATAGCGATGGTTCATTTTTTATCAAGAACGTTTTTGAGGGTACCTACGGAAACCCGATCAATACGCTTTATAACCAAACCAATACAACCACCACAAGCCGCATTTTAGGCAATATCGCAGGTGATTATAAGATCACCGAAAACCTTACCGCAAGAGTATTGGCCGGTGTGGATATCATCGACAATAAACAAAACCGTTATCTGCCTGCTACCGTTTATGAGGGATCGGGCTACTCGGGCCTTGGCGAGGTGGGTACGCTTAACTCATTTAACTGGCTTAACGAAAATACACTTACCTACAACAAAAAATTTGGTAAACATTCATTAAATGTATTGGCAGGTTTTACCCAGCAACAGTTTAAAGCCGAAGGAGCTATTACAGGCTCATCGGGCTTTGTGAGCGATTATGATACCTTTAATAACCTTGGTTCGGGCAGTGTAACTTCGGTATCGGGCAGTGGGTTTGCAATCGCTCCATCCTCATCGTCAAATTCCTGGGCTTTAAAATCATACCTGGGCAGGATTAACTATGGTTTTAACAGTAAATACCTGTTAACCTTAACCCTGCGTGCCGATGGTTCGTCGAAGTTTGCACCGGGCCACCAATGGGCATCTTTCCCGTCAGCTGCCATAGCCTGGAATGCATCGAGCGAAGATTTTCTGAAAAACGTAACAGCTATCAGCCAGTTAAAACTTAGGTTGAGTGCCGGTCAAACCGGTAACAGCGATATCCCGGCTTACCAGTCGTACTCGCAGTTAGGTTATTATCGTTATAATTTTGGTAACTCTACGGTTGCTGGTTTCGCACCTAATAGTTTATACAATCCTAACTTAACCTGGGAAAAAACCAGCCAGTATGATTTTGGCTTCGATCTGGGCCTGTTTAAAGACAGGGTTACCGTAACAGCCGATGTTTATTATAAGAAAACAACCAACCTGCTGCTTTACCTGCCTTTGCCGGCAACAAGCGGATTAACCATAATTACCAACACAGCTATTACCAATCCACAACAATATGAAAACGTAGGCTCGGTACAGAATAAAGGTTTTGAACTGGGTATTAACTCGCGCAACATTGTTGGCATTTTTGTATGGAATACCAACCTGGTATTTGCACTTAACCGTAACAAGGTGTTAAGTCTCGGCGGTAACGGCGTTAACCAGTTTATCCCCGATTCATCCCTGCCATCTATCATTAAAGTTGGCGAACCTATAGGCTCATTTATCGGTTACAAAACCAATGGCCTCATCCAGGCAGGCGGACCGGTACTTACCCCGGCAGCCAATACCTCGCCGGGCGGTCAAAACTACCAGGATATTAATGGCGATGGTAAAATAACGCAAACCGGCGATAGGGTGATCCTTGGTAACTCACAGCCTAAATTTACCGGAGGTATCACCAACACCTTCGCCTATAAGGGTTTTGACCTGAGTGTGTTTTTACAAGGATCATACGGTAACAAGATCTACAACCAGCAAAGAGGTGTTTTGGAATTAGGAACAGGTTATACCAACGCTACTACTACATTGTTAAACCGCTGGACACCAACCAACACTAATACGGATGTACATAGTGCTTACCAGGATCCGGCGGCAACAATATCTGACAGGTTTGTTGAAAATGGTTCATACCTGCGCCTTAAAAGCCTTGGTTTTGGTTACACTTTTCCGCAATCGGTACTTTCCAGGTCGCCTATCAAAAAGGTTAGGATCTGCCTGAGTGCCCAAAACCTTGCAACCTGGACCAAATACACCGGTTATGACCCTGAAGTAAGCAGCAACGAGCAATCGGCTATTACATCGGGAGTTGACAACGGTGCTTACCCGAACAATAAATCTGTAATAGTTGGCATAGGGGTTACCCTGTAACGGCTAAACCTTGATTTTTTTAGATATGAAGATGAAAAATATTAAATACCTCATTATACTGCTTGCATTTGCTGTCGCTTCATGCGCAAAGCTCAATGAAGACCCGCGGTCGTTTATCCCTGCAAGTCAGTTTTACAAAACCCAAGCCGATGCTGTGGCAGCAGTTACCGCAGCTTACTCCCTGCTGAATGCCGGTGCAAATAGTATTCAAACGCCTTACAATACCCTTTTTAATACGGGCATGAATTTTATGGCTGATGATGAAGGACCAGGCCCCGGCGCTACTAATGCCGACGTACGTTCGCAGGCCGTATTAGGCCATTCAGCTTCAGGCCTGAGGATCCTGCAGATCTGGCAACAGCATTATGCAGCTATCAAAAAAGCTAATATCGCTATTGATACCATTCCCGATATCAAATTTGATGCTACACTAAACAAAAGGCTTGTTGCCGAAGCTAAGTTTTTAAGGGCACTGTATTACTTTAATTTGGTAAGGCTTTATGGCGATGTGCCTTTGGTGCTGCACGATCAAACTTCCATTAACCTGTCTGATTTGCAGGTGCCAAGAACAGCCGCGGCTACAGTTTATGCCCAGATAGAAACTGATTTAACTAATGCAGCTACCGACTTACCTAATAATTACACTGGTCCGGATGTAGGCAGGGTTACAGCGGGGGCAGCCTACTCATTGCTGGCTAAGGTTTATTTGACCGAACGTAAATGGGATAAGGCCGTAGCCCAGGCAGAGGCAGTAATTAATGGCCCGTACGGCTATGACCTTTTTGCGAATTATGCCGATGTGTTTTTGCCTGCAAGTAAAAACGGAAAAGAGCACATTTTTTCGGCACAGTTTAAATCAAACTCACAGGGGCAGGGCAATAACCAGGCACCGCGATCAATATTGAACGGTATCCCGGGTATGGTGGGCAGCTATGCCGATCAGGTAGTATTTTACTCGGTACCTGATGCTACAAAGCCAAACGGTGTAGATAAGTTTTTCAGTATTTATAAGCTATATCCGGCCAATGACAAGCGTAAACGGGTAAGCTTTGTAACACGCTTTCAAAGCCCTACTACAAACCTTTGGTATGGTAAGCTGAATGATGCTACTATTGCTAACGATTCTATTCCATTTTTTAATAAATATTATGATCCAGGCGTTGCCTCAAACGAAGCTGAGTCAGGCGCTAATGTATCTATCATCCGCTTTTCGGATGTACTGCTGATCCATGCCGAAGCTGAGAATGAATTAAACGGGCCAACAGCCAAAGCATATGCATCCATCAACAGGGTAAGGAAACGTGCCGGGCTGGATGACCTTGCCGGGCTTGATCAGGCTTCATTCCGTAACGCGGTTTATTTGGAGCGCAGACTGGAATTTGTATTTGAATACCAGCGCTGGTTTGATTTGATCCGTGAGCGGGACGCTTCGGGCAACGGTATACTGGAGGCAAGTCTGCTTAAAGTTGGTAAAACCAATGTGAGCAAAGGTGCGGCAGGCAAATTTTACCTGTTCCCTATACCACAACAGGAAATTGACAACAGCAATGGTAAGCTTACGCAAAATCCGGGGTGGCAATAAAACTGATGAACTGAGCGATGCGGGCAATGGCCTGCGCGATTCCCCTCTTGAGAGGGGTGGAGGGGTGTGTTACTCTGTAGGCGACTTATCGCTCATACAACACACCCCCTCCCAAGGCTCTGTCCTTCGCGCCCCCTCTCAAGAGGGGAGTAAGAATTTTAAAGCAATACCTATGAAAAAGACAACAATGTTCCTGCTGATCATCGCTTGCCTTGCCGGCCGGGTATCGGCACAAAGCCCTGTAATTGAAAGCGGCTCGCATGGCATCGATCCAAGGGTTAGCGCTGCCGTGATTCAGGTACTTGACGAGTATATGGCCACTTTTAACGCAAAAGATCTGAAAGGGTGGGAAGATACTTATCAGTTTCCGCATTACCGGCTGGCCGGTGGTAAAATGTCAGTATTGGAGAAGGCCGGTCTGCGCGATTCAGCCAAAGTATTTGGCGAGCTGCAAAAAGCGGGATGGGACCATAGCCAGTGGGACCACCGCAACATTGTACAGGCATCGGCCGATAAGGTGCATGTAGATACCCGCTTTTCACGCTTCAGGGCAGATGGCAGCCTGATAGGGCATTATGAATCATTATACATATTAACCAAAGAAAACGGCCGCTGGGGCGTAAAGTTTCGCTCCAGCTATGCCGAATAAACTTTTTATCAATGAAAACAAGAAAAATAACATTGTTCCTTTCGCTTAGCTTGCTTGCAGCATTTACAGCCAAAGCACAAAACGGACAAACGCCGGTATTTGGCGGTACGGTGGGCAAAACGCTTGATGAGTCGAAGGAGTGGTGGCCGGAACCTCATAAAGCACCCACCGGCGCGCCAAACGTATTATGGATTATTTTAGATGATGTTGGCTTTGGTGCTACAAGTACCTTTGGCGGCGTCATCAAAACTCCCAATTTTGATACCCTGGCCAACAACGGCTTGCGTTACACCAATTTCCACACGGCTGGAATCTGCGCGCCAACGCGTTCAGCATTGCTTACCGGTCGTAACCATCATTATGTTCATGAGGGGGGATTTTCGCATGTAACTTTGTCGGCCGGTTTTCCGGGTTATGATGGGCGGATCCCATCAGATAAAGGGACTATAGCAGAGATCTTGCGCGAGAATGGTTATAACACATTCGCGGTTGGCAAATATGGGTTAACCCCCGATGAGGACGCTACCGACGCAGGTCCGTTTGACCGCTGGCCCACAGGCAAGGGCTTTGACCATTTCTTCGGATTTTTAGGGTCAGCTACAGATCAGTATAAACCCGATTTGGTTGAGGATAATGCCCATGTAACGCCGGACGGTCGTCATCTTACCGATCAGATCACCGATAAGGCGATATTTTATCTAACACGCCAGCATAAGGCTGCGCCCGATAAGCCATTCTTTTTATATTATGCTCCGGGTGCAACCCATTCGCCGCACCAGGTAGCTACCGAATGGAGCGACCTGTACAAAGGCCAGTTTGACAACGGCTGGGACGATTTCAGGGAGAAAGTTATTGCGAGGCAAAAGCAATTGGGTATTATCCCGGCCTACGCCAAACTACCCGAGCGTAATACACGCATTCCGGCCTGGAAATCATTGCCTGATGCAGAGAAAAAATTGTACGCCCGTTTCATGGAAGTTTATGCCGGATACCTTACCTATACCGATCATGAAGTTGGCAGGCTTATCAATCACCTGAAACAAAGCGGTCAGCTGGATAATACGTTGGTATTTGTGATCATTGGCGATAACGGCGCGAGTAAAGAGGGTACAGTTCACGGTGTTATCAACCCTAAAAAGAACTCGGCTAAACTTGTTGCCGAAGATGCGTATCTGAAAACCAATATTGAAGACATTACCGATATCGGTACGCCACAGGCGAGCACCAACTATCCACTAGGCTGGGCACAGGCTGCCAATACGCCCTTTAAATACTGGAAACAGGATGCCAACTCTGAAGGTGGTACCCGTAACCCACTGATAGTTTATTATCCAAAAGGCATTAAAGAAAAAGGTATCCGCACTCAGTATGGACATGTGATTGATGTATTGCCTACAACACTGGAGTATACCGGCATTAAACTGCCCGAATATATCCGCGGCATTAAGCAGGATACCTTGCAGGGCACTTCTTTGGTGTATTCTTTTGATCATCCCGAAGCAAAATCAAAACACGTTTTGCAACATTATTACATTTTCGGCTCGAGGTCGATTTATAGTGATGGCTGGAAGGCCGAAGCTGCGCACCACCCTGATAACGTAGACTTGGGCGATTTTACAGTTGGGCAAAACGTGCCGGATAAAAGTTTTGATGAGGATACCTGGGAGTTGTATAACCTGAACGAGGATTTTAATGAGCGCATCGATCTCGCTAAAAAATATCCTGAAAAGTTAAAAGAACTGAAAGCGGTATTTGAAGCGCAGGCTCAAAAAAATAACCTGTATCCGTTTATTGACTGGTATGATGTTTATCACCAGCGCATTCACAAAAACTATAAAAAGTAACTAATAACAAGAAAGCTAAAAGCGGAAGGCAGAAAGCCTAAAGCTAATAGCTTGATTGGATTAATTAAAAAACCTATATAACCATTTACAATTATGAAATCCGTTTATCAACGTATTTTCGCCATGTCGGCAATGGCTGTTGCGTTCAGCGCAACTGCTTTTGCGCAGCTGCCGCAGGTAAAGGTAACGCCGGCCAACATAGCGCCAATTGATCCCGCTAACTACAAAGGAGTGGAAGGCAAAACACTTGCCGAATCAAAAGAGTGGTGGAATAAACCACTCAAAGCGCCAAAAGGCGCGCCAAATATTGTCTGGATTTTGCTGGACGATGTAGGCTTCGGTGCGTCAGGAACCTTTGGCGGTTTAATCAATACGCCATATTTTGATACGCTGGCCAACAACGGCTTACGCTATGTTAACTTCCATACGGCAGGCATTTGCGCACCAACACGGTCGTCGTTATTAACCGGGCGTAACCACCATTATGTGCATATGGGTAACTTCGCCCATGCTTCTACAGCTGCGGGTTTCCCGGGTTATGATGGCCGCATCCCGCCGGATAAAGGCACCATTGCCGAAGCGCTTCGCTCTAATGGCTACAGCACTTTCGCTGTAGGTAAATGGGGGGTAACGCCCGATGAGGATACCACGGCCGTTGGCCCGTTTGACCGCTGGCCTACCGGTAAAGGTTTTGATCATCACTTTGGTTTCCTTGAATCGGCTACCGATCAGTATAACCCGCCGCATTTGGTGGAGGATAATTTCCACATTAAACCAGATGGCCGTAACCTGAACGAGCAGATCACGGATAAGGCCATAGCTTACATCGATGCCGCTCATAAAGCTGCTCCCGATCAGCCTTTCTTTTTATATTATGCCCCCGGCGCTACCCACGCCCCGCACCAGGTGAGCCACGAATGGAGCGACCTGTATAAAGGTAAGTTTGATGAGGGATGGGACGTGTACCGCCAAAAAGTTTTTGAAAACCAGAAGAAAGCCGGCTACATTCCTGCTTATGCCAAATTACCTGAGCGTAACGAGCGCATCCAGGCCTGGAACAGCCTTTCTGCCGATCAAAAGAAATTGTATGCGAGGTTCATGGAAGTTTATGCAGGCTATTTAACCTATATCGACCACCAGGTTGGCCGCGTGATCAGCTATCTGAAAGCTTCGGGCCAGTTTGATAATACCTTGGTTTTTGTGATGATAGGGGATAACGGTGCAAGTAAAGAGGGAACTGTACATGGTACAATCAATCCCAAAAACTCGGCAGCAACCACACCTGAGGCTGACTATCTCAAAAAGAACGAAAGCGATTACGAAACCATCGGCACTCCGGAGGCTTCAACCAACTATCCTTTAGGCTGGGCACAGGCTGCCAATACGCCTTTTAAATACTGGAAATCTGACGCTGACGCTGAAGGGGGGACCCATAACCCGCTTATTGTTTATTACCCGAAACTAATCACAGAAAAAGGCGGTATCCGTACGCAATACAGCCATGTATCTGATGTATTCCCGACCACTATTGAAGCTGCCGGTTTAAAACTGCCGGAGTACGTTAAGGGCATTAAGCAGGATACATTGCAGGGCAAATCATTCTTTAACTCATTCAATAACGCACAGGCGAAAACATTGCATACACAGCAGTATTACTACATTTTCACTTCCCGCTCTATCTACAAAGATGGCTGGAAGGCCGAGGCTGCGCACCGCCCGGATAATGTGGACCTGCTAAACTTTCCGAAAGAGAAAACCATCCCCGAGCGTAATTACGATAAGGATGTTTGGAAGCTTTATAACCTGAATGAGGATTTTAACGAGCGTGTTGATCTCGCCAAAAAATATCCTGAAAAGCTAAAGGAGCTGAAAGACCTGTTTGATGCTGAAGCCAAAAAGAACCACATCTATCCATTTATTGATCGTGATGATATCAACAACAAAAGGATCCATAAACTCAAAAACAATAATTAATCATGAAAAACCTGAAAATTGCTTTATTGGCCCTGCTGGTAATTTTTACCGGCGAAGTAAAAGCCCAATCACCTGCTTTATTATCGCTTGAAGCATTTGCGGCCAAACTAAAACAGGCTAAAGAACCACAGATCTTAGATGCCCGTTCGGCAGAAGAGTTTGCGCAAAATCATATTAAAGGTGCAGTAAATGTTGATGCCAAAGCAGCAGACTATCAGCAAAAACTGGATGGTTTGGATAAAGAAAAGCCAACGTTTGTTTACTCGATAGCTAATGGCCGTAGCACCGTACTTTCGCGCGAGCTAAGGGCTAAAGGATTTAAGGATGTAGAGGAATTGCCCGGTGGTTGCTGCTTCGTCATCTTTAGTTTTGGTTGATTTTGGGTCGAGGTATTGCGGGGCCTGCAAGAAGCTGATACCTGTGTTGGATTCGCTCAAAGCAAATTCGGCTTTTACTCCTAAAGTGATCAGCATCGAGGTTTACGACAATACCAATCTGGCTAAAGAGCTAAAGGTGAATGTACTGCCAACGCTGGTGTTGTATAAAGATGGTAAGGAAGTTTGGAAAAAGCAGGGCTTTTCATCAACGGCGCAGGTTATTGCTCAAACCGAACTCGCCAAAAACGGATTGGCGGCCAACAATAAATAAAGCCGGAAGATGATTAAATACATTGGCTACCTACTGGTAGCTATATTTTGCGCGGGGCCTGTATTTGGGCAGGCCCCTAAGCAAAAGCCCAATATCGTTGTCATTTTGGCCGACGATATGGGCTTTTCTGATATAGGCTGCTTTGGTTCGGAGATCAGCACACCTAATATTGACAGGCTTGCGCGGGAAGGCCTGAAAATGACACAGTTTTATAACGCTGGCAGATGTTGCCCTTCACGAGCTGCTTTGCTTACGGGGCTATATCCGCATCAGGCAGGCGTTGGTGACATGGTGAAATACAAAGGCTCGCCGGCATACCAGGGCTATCTGAATGAGCATAGCGCTACCATTGCCGAGTTGTTGAAAGATGAGGCTGGTTATAATACAATTGTATCGGGCAAGTGGCACGTTGGGTTACAGCAATCTGCATTAGCCTATAACCGCGGGTTTGATAAATCGTTTACGATGTTGAATAATGGCAGTAGCTATTTTAACTCGGCACCACTGTATAATGATGGCAGCAAAATTACCTTTATGCTCAATGATAAAGCGATCTCGCGCAGCGATACTTCAAAATATTTGACACAAGCCATCACTGATTTTGCAATTAAATCATTGAATGAGATCAAAGATCAGCAGAAACCATTCTTTATGTACGTAGCTTACAATGCCCCACACTGGCCTATTCAGGCGTTGCCGCAGGATATTGCAAAGTTTAAAGGTCAGTATCTTAAAGGATGGGATGTATTACGGAAACAGCGTTATAAAAAACAGCTGGCAACAGGTATCGTCAAAAAACAATGGCAGCTATCGGTAAGGGATAAACGTGCCCCTGCATGGGATTCATTATCTCCCGATGAAAAAGATAAATGGGATACCCGGATGGCCATTTATGCAGCTATGGTTTACCGGATGGACGCCTGTATAGGTGAGATCATGTCCAAACTGAAGCAATTGGGAAAAGATAAAAACACCATTGTCCTTTTTGCATCAGATAATGGCGGCAGCGCCGATGAGGTTAAAAGCCTGGCAACCGTGATACAAAAGAACGGCTCCCCGGGCTCCGTAAATTCGATCGATAGTTATGAGATACCCTGGGCAAACCTGAGCAATACACCATTTAAGTTGTTTAAACGCAACACACATGAAGGTGGTATAGCCACTCCGTTGATTGCCCGGTATCCGGGACATATCAAAGCCGGGACTACCAATAGCAATACTTTCCACTTGATCGATCTGATGCCTACCTGTTTGGAACTGGCAGGGGTAACTTATCCGGCTCTGTTTAAAAACAGGCGCCTTACAACATTGGCAGGTACCAGTTTGATTAATGTTTTTAAAGGCAAAGCTGCGTCAGGTAACGAAACTTTGTTTTGGGAGCATGAAGGTAGCAGGGCCATAAGAAAAGGCCGATGGAAGCTCGTAGCCGAACCGAAGCAACCATGGGAGTTATATGATCTGGAAGCAGACCGATCTGAAACGAAGGATCTGGCTACGAAATATCGCGCAAAGGTTATTAAACTGGAAAAGGAATATCTGGCCTGGGCAAATAAAGTTGGCGTGGTTGACTGGGAAACGATTAAGAATTTGTAACCTCAATACACCATCTTGAACCTGATCGAAGACTTAAGTTCGCCAAGGGACGTTGCGATATAAGCAGTTTTTTGATTAATAAAAGCTAAAATGCATAAAAAAAGCCTTAGCAGCACGCAAGAGCTCCAAAACAAGTTTTCCTACAAAGACTCGAACCTCAATCTTCAGAGCGGGATATGCTTTAATTATGATCACACTTGAACAGTTAATTGTGTTCGGCCACCCAAGCATACCTTAGATATGCCGACGGTGAGCCCTCCTTTTTTGATATTTTATTTTATTCGATTTTGTTTTTTGAGTTTTTCTTTGCTTAGCAGATTAGCATGAGGTGTTCGCATTTTGCGAACCCTACAGAGCCCGCTGGAGCGAAGCCCTTGGCCTCTAAACCGGCCCGGGATATTAAACCTGATAATGACCAATATCATTAAATGGGCCGGTAACGATCACCTTGTTTTCGTGCAGTTAGTGTAACTTTAATTATTCAACAATTAGTAAATGCTAAAATGACTGCCCAGGGATTTAAATTTATATTTTTTACAGGAAAGGGTGGCGTAGGTAAAACTACGCTGGCCTGCGCCACTGCGGTGGCCATGGCGGATAAGGGTAAGAAGGTACTGTTGATCAGTACGGATCCCGCTTCCAATCTGCAAGATGTATTGGGCACCCCCGTTAGCGATCAAGTAACGCAGCATCAGGATCTAAATCTCCTGTTCACGGTCAATATCGATCCCCAAACTGCTGCGGAAGATTACCGCAAAAGGGTGATAGATCCGCTTGCAGCTATTGCTACAGCTGATGAGATAAGCAAAATAAGAGAAGGGCTTTCTGGCGCCTGTACCACGGAGATCGCTTCCTTTGATGAGTTTTCCCGGTTTATCACCGGGGAAGGTCTTTCGGAAATATTTGATACCGTCATTTTTGATACTGCGCCGACCGGGCATACCATCCGTCTTCTGGAATTACCCGCCGCCTGGGATGATTTTCTTGGGAATAACCCGAACGGGGCTTCCTGCATCGGGCCTTCGTCGGCCCTGAAAAGTAGTAGGGAAAGATATGAAAAGGTAGTGTCCAGTTTAAGAGATCCCTTGCAAACTACTTTTTTCCTGATAACGCGGCCCGACGCTGCATCATTGAAAGAAGCGGGCAAAACAAGCCGGGATCTGATCGACCTGGGGATGGCCAATCAAAGCTTATTGATCAACGGAATATTTCAGGCAAGGGACCAAACAGACACTACCGCGCTAAAAATGGAAAAAATAGCGGAAAGGGAATTGCTGGAGATGCCCGGGATATTAAAAAACCTAGCTGCTGAGCATTATCCATTATTGCCTTATAACGTACTGGGCCTGGAAAATCTACGGTCTGTATTTGATACGGACCTCCAAAGTAAAATCGTAGCTGCTGAATTTTTAAAATTAACGGAAGCTGGCCATTTGCTGCCTGATTTGAAGGCATTAGTTGATGAACTGGAAAAAAATAGCGATAGTGGCCTGATCATGACCATGGGAAAAGGCGGTGTAGGTAAAACCATCGTAGCAGCATCAATAGCAACGATGCTGGCCCATCGGGGGCATACCGTTCTTTTAACCACGACCGATCCGGCGGCACATATCAGGGACTTTATGGATCAGTTAACGGCCATCCCGGAAAAATTAACCATTGAACGGATCGACCCGAAAATTGAAACGAAGGATTATATCGATAAGATCGCTGCACAAAAGGGGAAACATTTGGATGAGGAAGGTAAAAAACTCCTGCGTGAAGACCTTCAGTCGCCTTGCACGGAAGAAGTGGCTGTATTCCATGCTTTTTCTAAAGCAATTCAAAGTGCCAGGCGGCGGTTTGTGGTGATGGATACTGCGCCGACAGGCCATACACTACTACTGCTGGATACAACCGGCAGCTACCATAAGGAAATCATGAAGAACATGGCTGTAAGTCCAAGCAAGATTACCAAACCGTATATGATGCTACAAGACGGTGTTTTTGCCAAGATTCTATTGGTCGCCTTACCGGAAACAACGCCCATGAGGGAAGCTGAAGCGCTTCAAAAAGATCTGCAACGGGCCGGAATTGTACCCTATGCCTGGGTTATTAATGAATGTCTTTCAGCTGTAAACGATTTAAAAGATCCCCTTTTAAGAAAACGGGCATCCGCTGAAGTTCCTATCATTGATCATATTGCTGCTCATTTATCAAAAAGAACGTTTGAGATCCCTTATATAGCGGAAGAAAAATTGCTGCCGGCGATCCTTTCACGCTATGACGACGCAGTGATCCAGGCGATTTGATTTTTTGCCCGACTATAAAAGGCGTATATTATTGCCTATGAAAAGCTAACGCCGGTAACCGTAAAACGGGCCATAGAACTCATTGGCCTGTCGGCCTGGGACGATCATCATTTCCGGGAACACGATCCTATGCTCTTGCTGATGGCTTTTTTTTGCCGGTATCCTTTTTTTCAGAAAGATAGGGATTCCCGAAGTGATCGCCGTTTTTTTGCCATGCTTTCCATCCTTTTTTGATCTCCAGGTTCATCACCATATACTTTTCCCCGTCTGCCAGGGGGTTTGCCGTTGGACGGGCGTACACCATATTTGTTGAAGTAATAATTGGGGGATTGGCCAAAACGTTTGAAATGCAGGGGCAGGCCAATCTGGCCTTTATTGCTTATCACGCGGTCATATCGACAATAGACGAATCCTTTTGCAATAACTAAATGTATTTTGTTTTATCTCTGGTTGGAAATAAAATACCTTGTAAATCATTAATTTACAAGGTTATAATAGGTGTCGGTACCCGATTTTGTAGACGACTTCAGCAATTCGAAAACTAATAGCAGGTTAACGAGTTTTATTTCTCCAGTACATAGATTTTCTTTTCGTCAAAATCCCAAACCGTTTTGTATTGGTCAAAAAACCGATAGCCAAAACGTATATAGCTGGCCTCGTTGATTTGCATCCCTTTTCGAAACGGAGCAGTATCTGCAAAGGTATATGGAGCAATACCTTTAATATTTACTTTCAATCTACCATTTAAAACAACATCATTAACATTCACTATCGGATCATCATAGCCGTCTTTTCCGGCGTCAACGACAAGCGACTTCTTTTTTAAAGCCTTCGCTGCCTGGTCATCCAACTGTAGTAAACCACCTCATGCGGATATTATGAGGTGGTTTTTTCGTCCACTTAAGCTGTCTTGCGATGGATGTTCCTTTTATTTTTTCTACGGCGCGCTTGGAAGATATAGATCGAAAAAAAGCGAAGAGGCAGTAGTACTACTTCGTATGGTGTCGAAAACATACATTGAGATCGGTTAAAATCAGTATGAAACAATAAAGCCATCGAAGACTTTCCGATAATGCAGCATATATTGATGCTTAAAACAATTTTATATTACTTAAACCAATAGAGATAAACAGCGGGGCAGGAACAAGGGCGGTATTATCTTCATTCTTTTTGTAAACATGCCTGCTTGTTGGGAATTTGATGCCCTGAACTTCCGCATAATTTGTCAAATAATGAACAGATGCCGCATTGTTGAGAATCTCAACATTATAGTCATGCCTCTTGAACAGGCCCGACTGATCGATATAAAATACCTGTTCCCTGCAGTGTGTTGCGATGTTTTCCGGGAAAGTGACATGCAGCCGTCTTAATACCTCTCCATTTTCAGTCCATGGCTCCAACTCTTTCACTTTATATCCGGGTTCCGCTAAACAAAACGGTGTGTTCAAATAAGTCCACATAGCGTACCCTGTGAAATAGGTTACCTGAAGTTTTGACCAGGGTGTTTCTGTTACATAGTCCTTAAAGCTGTTTCGTGGAAAATACAATTGATCGACCAGTACGTCCTTCTCATCTATGATGGCGACTTTGTTAGTTTCAAAGGTATTATGCCAACCTTCTTTTATAAAAGGAGAGAACGACACATGCTGTTTTGTAGTACTCAACAAGACATTAATGTCATCCATAATACCGGGGACCTGCTTAAATGCCCAGGTAACGCCCCCAATTTTAAGATGTGCAGAAATATTTCCAAACTTTTTCCAGTTATCCAAGCCGCCATGGGCATCAATCGTAAATTTTAAGAGATCATTCATATCGTGAGTTTATTTAATTTGCAATCTGATTTAGTTTTTTTTGTTGTTGTTTTTTGCAAGTGCAAATATAAATCTTTCTACTTGTTATTTGCAAGTGGAAATATTTATGGTGGTGGGTTTTCTCTTACTAATGGGTTTTTATGCTTAAATTGCACTTGTAATCAGCAAGTGAAATGCTTGTGAAGTTTATGACGATATCATGAAAAAGATAAAGAAACGTTCTGCCTGCCCGATAAGTTTTAGCCTGGACTTTCTCGGAGATAAATGGACATTACTGATCGTCAGGGACATACTGCTTAATAATAAAAATACTTTTGGCGAGTTTTTCCAGTCGGCTGAAGGTATCGCAACCAACGTATTAACAGATCGCTTAAAAATGCTGGAAACCGAAGGTTTCATCATGAAATACCCCGTTCCTGGCAAGGCCAGGGTGGCCTATTGCCTTGCAGAAAGAGGCATTGCCCTTATCCCGATTATTATGGAAATGGCGATATGGGGAATGTCAGAGAATAACACGGAAATAAAAAAAGAGTTAACGGCAGCCCTTAAGAACGATAAGGAGGCCGTCTTATCAGGATTAGCAAAGAAACACCTGGCGATATACGAACAAAGGAAAGAATCAAGGATTGAACCCGATCAGGCAAACGTTTAACGATCAAGCATCCTGGGCAGTGTAGTCATTTTCACTCCTCCGCCATTGGCAGTACGTTTTCATTAGTTGGATAACCGGCCGTGATCATTTTATTTTTTATCAGTTTTGTTATTCAGACCCCTGCCTTCCCTGAACACTTACTCGATAATGTATCTTCCGCAGTGCTTTTTATATAAAATCAGGAAATAAAATCCATTTCCTGTGCCGGGATAAGTGTAAACAGTATGCCTTTAAAGAGAAAATCCACAAGGAACAGCGGCATCGCGTCATTTTGGCTACTATAAACTGCAATACGGCCACACATCGCAAATAACTCCTGCCGATTTTTGTACGGTAATATTTAAGCAAAAAATGGGAAAGACAATTTTTATTACCGGGGCATCTTCAGGGCTGGGTAAAGCCACTGCCAAATTATTTCAAAGTAAAGGCTGGAACGTTATCGCGACAATGCGCAATCCCGCCCTTGAAACAGAACTTACTGCATTACAAAATGTAACTCTACTGCCATTAGACGTTACCAATTTGGAGCAAATTCAAAGTACCGTAAAGGAAGCAACCGGCCAACATGATATCGATGTGGTATTTAATAACGCCGGTTATGGCCTCGTTGGCGCGCTGGAAGCTTTTTCAGATGAACAGGTGGTAAGGCAGATAAACACAAATTTGCTCGGTGTCATCCGCGTTACGCAGGCTTTTGTACCCTATTTCCGAAAAAAGAAAAGCGGGTTGTTTATTACCACAACTTCTATCGGCGGCCTGGTGACCTTCCCTCTCGACTCGATCTATCACGCAACAAAATGGGCGCTGGAAGGCTGGAGCGAGGGTATGTCCTATGAACTGGGGCTTCACAACATCGGTATCAAAACCATTGCGCCGGGTGGTATCAAAACTAACTTCGCGGGTGAGCCATTAGATGTTGCCCGCCACCCTGCCTATGAAGAAGGATTGGAAAAGCTGTTTAACCTGATGAATCCTGCCAATTTTGAACCTGTGGAATGGATTGCAGATGTGGTATATGAAGCTGCTACAGATGGTAAGCAGCAGCTACGCTATGTTGTAGGGGCATTTGCCAGGCAGTTGTATGAAAGGCGTTTGGAAATCGGTTCTGAGGTAGCAGTACAGGAGATGAACAAAATGGTCTTCGGAGAATTAGTAAATTAGCCAAATGAGGAAAGAAGCCAACAACCCCTTGCGGATAGATTCTATTTCAGCACTGCACAGAATGCTGGGCTTACCCAAGCCATTACATCCGTTAATAAGTCTGGTGGATAATACAAAAATGGTGGTAAATAAAGCGCAGCTGAACAGTTCTTTTCTCTTTAACTTTTATAAAATTTCTTTTAAGAAAACGCTAAAAGGGCTCATCGGCTATGGACAGGGCCATTACGATTTTGATGAGGGCGGTATGGTATTTACCGCCCCCAATCAATTGCTTTCAATTATTAGTAACGACGAAGAGTATGAAGGCTTCTCATTGCTTATCCACCCGGACTTTATCAGGAACTACCCGCTGGATAAAAAAATCAGGTCGTATGGATTCTTCTCTTACGAAACGAATGAGGCCCTGCACCTTTCTGATAAAGAAAAGACGATTATTTTAGGCGTTCTGGATAACATACAGCAGGAATTAAACGGAGCTATTGACGATCTCAGCCAGGACTTGCTAATCTCTTACATCGAGGTGCTGCTCAATTACAGCAACCGTTTTTACAAAAGGCAATTTATTACCCGCAAGGCGGTAAGTAATGATATGCTTATGCAGATGGAAGATGTATTAAATGACTATTTTGAAAAAGAACAGGGATTGGATAAGGGACTACTGACGGTAGAATACCTGGCGCAGCATTTACATATCTCCCCTCGGTATTTAAGTGATATGCTGCGTTCCCTTACCGGCCAAAATGCACAGCAGCATATACACGAAAAACTGATAGAAAAAGCAAAGGAATATCTTTCGGTTTCCCATTTAACAGTTGCAGAAATAGCCTACCAGCTGGGTTTTGAGCATCCGCAATCGTTCAATAAAATATTTAAAAGAAAAACCAATGTAACGCCCCTGGAATTCAGGGCCTCGTTCAATTAAAAAGCCAGTAAATGGATATCAGATTATTTATAGAAGAGTGGATTAAACTGGGCAATGCTTTCGATACGGATGCATACCTGGAAAAGTACAGGGCCGATGCAATTCTGGACGACCCTTCTGTTGGGAGGAAATTTATCGGTCACAAAGGCATCCGGGATTATTTTACCACTTATTTTATAGGATATAAAACTCAGACCCGGTTAATGAAGCTGGACATCCACGGTAACGAAGCGCATCTGGAAGTGGAATTTACCGGGGAATTTCCCGAGGGGAAAATCGGCGGTACTTTTGATATTATACTCAGAGATGAAAAAATCGCAGCAGTAAAAGCAGCGCTTATTTAAGCAGTAAAACAATAAGTTGCGATTTCGGCTGCAAACCTGTGATCAGGCTGATTTAAGCGTCATTTACCAACTCGGTCGATATTTTTAATATTTCCTGATTGAACTGGTATGTTTTAAGGATCGAGGTTTACTGGTGTGTAGTTTAATTAACACCGGTAAGGTTAATTTAATGGTTGTATAAAACACGCTAAGGAAACCGGCAGTAACGCATGAAACGTAATAAAAAAATTGTGTTGTTACTACTTGTGCTTTTTTATTGATAGATTCGGGAACTAGCTGGAATCTATGTCAATGTATCTTAAACTTGATGATCAACAACTGTTGCGATTATTGATTAATGGTAGTGAAGACGCATTTGCAGCTATCTACAACAGGTATTGGCGAAAACTGGTTGCGATAGGTTATAGTCATACTAAAGACAGGTTTTTAGCCGAAGAAATTGTACAGGAAGTTTTTCTGAGTATCTGGAACAGACGGAATGAACTAAAAATAGATACGGTAAGTAGTTACCTGGCAACAGCCATAAAATTTTCCATATTTAAACATATTGCAACCAATAACCGCCGTCAGAGAATTTTATCGGCCATGCCGAACGCAAGCTTAGTGGAAATGACGGATGAGCTTGTGCATGCCCGCTTTTTGAAGGAATATATAAGCGGCGTGGTAGAGGAGATGCCCGAAAAATGCCGCCTGGTTTATAAACTAAGTCGCGAAGAAGGGCTAAACGTTGGCGAGATCTCGCAAAAAATGAACATTGCCGAAAAAACGGTTGAAGCACATCTGTCTAAAGCGCTTAAAGTGCTCCGCCTCAATTTGAAAGAATTTATGGTATTGGCCATATTTCTTCACAAAATTTAACATCGCCCAGTTAATTTTGTTGTTTATCCGCGTCTTACCAAAGGTTTGCTCATTAAGTTATTTTAAATAAATATTAAAGTTTTTGTTTTTTGACTAAGGGTAACTTCATAGTTGTTGTACATCCTGTTATAAAAAACAAAGATGGAAGACGAACACCTGCAGTCGCTTGCCAAAAAATATCTTTCCGGCACGGCTACCGAAGCCGAAAAGGCCGAGTTGCATACCTGGTATAGACTTAAGGAAGGGGAAGATCTGATATTGCCTTATCTTGATCAGCGTGAAGAAGCGGAAGCAAGAGAGAGGATGTATAAAAACCTGAAGCAAAAAATGGATAATGCCGATGGTGAACAGCACCGACCTAAAGCACTTAAATTCAGGCTGGTTGCTGCGGCTATCGTGTTGCTGGGTATTGCCATGTCGTTTTATTACCTTAACATATACCACTCTGGCGGGCAACTACGGCTTGTAACAACCAAAAGCGGCGAGCATAAAAAAATTGAACTTACCGATGGTACTTTAATTTACTTAAGTTCAGAATCAAAGCTTTCATATCCCGTTGCCTTTAAAGGAAATACCCGCGAGGTGATTTTAGAAGGAGAAGCTTTTTTTGAGGTAGCTAAAGACAAATCAAAACCCTTCATTTTGCATACCGGTAAGTTAACTACAAAGGTGTTGGGTACATCATTTAATGTGGATGCTATCCTGTCACACCCTGATGTTACCGTGGCACTTATAAGCGGTAGGGTAATGTTTTCTGACGGAAATGCGCAAGCTGTACTTAAGCCCAACTTCCAGGTAGTATACAATAAATCAAAAAAACTGCCACAGATTGAAACAATCCCGGATTCGGCAGCGCTTATTGGCCGCCATAAGGGCTCATTTGAATACAAGAACACCCCGCTTGAACAGGTAATTGAAGATCTGAACCGAAACTTTAATACTCACGCCGTTGTAATAGGCGCTGTTAAAAACTGCACCTTTTTTGGCCGTATTAAAGAGGGCGAAAGTCCGGAGCAGTTTCTTAACAAGTTAGGAATAATTATGGATGCTACGGTAACCGGTAAAAATGGCGGTTATGTTATCAAAGGAAAGGAAGGAGGTTGCCGTTGAGCTAAGTTATCTACTTTAAAACAATCTTCAGCAGGCCCGGCAAGGCCTGCCTGAAGATCAAAAAATGTCATTCGTTAAAGCAGTACTTGAAAGGTTGGAGCCAAAAGTATCTGCAATTTTTTTAAACATTTTATTTAGTGAATATATGAAAAATAATGTGCCCTGCCAATGGGGCCGCAAGTGTACGCTTTTTATGAAATTGAGCACATTAATGCTTTTATTATGCAGCACTGCGTTTTCTATGACTCGCGTTGATGCAAACGGGCAGGAGGTCCTGAAAAAAAAGATCACTGTATACGTTAAAAATAGTCCGGTTTCTGATGCGCTCGAGAAGATCTCCGCCTCATCGGGGGTTAAGTTTACTTATAATGGAGCGGTAAGTAACAGTACCGAAAAAGTATCGGAAAAAGCGGTGAATATTGAACTTGGCGTTGTACTTAAACGGGTGCTGGCTAAAACCGATTTTACTTTTATCGTACTCGACGATGGCGAAATCCTTGTTCGCTATGATGATGCTAAAAAAAATACCAATTCTGGTAAAACGTTTTTTCAGCGAATTGTTACAGGCAGGGTCACCGATGAAAAAGGCATTGCGCTGCCCGGTGTTTCCGTTAAAGTTAAAGGAACAGATAGGGGTGGTATAGCCGATGCTAAGGGAAATTACCAGATCCAGGTTAATGCCGATAGCGAAATTTTGGTTTACAGCTTCATTGGCTATAAGAACCAGGAAGTAGCCGTTACGAACAAAAAGGTTATTGATATACAAATGCAGCCCGCGGCTGATAATGAACTAAAAGAAGTAGCGGTAGTAGCTTATGGCACGCAGAAAAAGGTAAGCCTTGTAGGCGCACAGTCAACTATTGATATTGAAAACCTGAAACAGCCTGTTTCGGATGTTACCACCCTGCTGGCCGGGCAGGTTGCCGGCGTTATCGGCGTACAACGTTCCGGCGAACCGGGCCGTAGCAGTGCCGATATCTGGATTCGTGGTATATCAACCTTTACGAGCAGCTATCCATTGGTATTGGTTGATGGTATTGAGCGCTCTATCAATAATATCGAGCCTGAGGATATTCAATCTTTCACGATTTTAAAAGACGCGTCGGCCACTGCGGTTTACGGTGTTCGTGGTGCAAACGGTGTTATCATTGTACAAACCAGGCGTGGGGTAGCCGGTAAGCCCAAAATAAACGTCGATTTTTATGAGGGTATAAACTCATTTACCCGTATCCCTAAAATGGCCGATGGCGTAACCTACATGAATATGGTTAATGAGTCATTAACCACCCGGGATCAGCCTGCCAAATACACGCAAACCTATATCCAAAACACCAAAAACCAGGTTGATCCGCTGTTGTATCCGGATATTAACTGGATAGATGCCGTTTTTAATAAATACAGCCACAACAGGCGCGCTAATATCAATGCCAGCGGCGGGGTACCAAGTGCCCGTTACTACGTTTCGGCAAGTTATTATGATGAAACCGGCTTGCTTAAAACAGATGAGCTGGCCAAATACAATTCAACTATTGATTATAACAGATACAATTTTACCAGTAATCTAAACCTTGAGCTTACAAAAACCACCAAACTTGATTTAGGTGTACAGGGTTTTGTGGGCAAAGGGAACTATCCTTCAGTTTCGGCCAGCGATATTTTTGTGCAGGCCATGATCGTACAGCCTACGGCTTTCCCCATTATGTATCCTGGCGGTTTTGTTCCGGGCGTAAACCCCAACGGCGATCAGCGAAATCCATATGCTGATTTAACTACACGGGGTTACAGCACCACGTATTCGAGCCAGTTATATTCAAATGCCAGGCTTACGCAGGACCTGAAATTTATTACACCGGGCCTGAGTTTTACGACCATGTTTGCTTATGATATCAACACATCACATAGCGTTAACCGCAGCAAGCGTTTGGATACCTATTTTCCTGATGCAACAACACCCTATAACGCCGACGGATCGCTTAACCTGATCAAAACATATTCGGGCACAAGTACATATCTTAACTTTTCGGAAGCAAGCGGCGGTTACTATAAAACCTATACCGAATCGTCGCTGAATTATGACCGCACTTTTGGCGATCACCATGTCGGTGGCCTGCTATTATTTAACCAGCAGGATCAAACCAATTATCCGGGGGGCTCCTTTGCAAACTCAATTCCTTACCGTTACAGGGGCCTGGCCGGCAGGGTTACCTACTCCTATAAAGACAGGTATTTTGCCGAGTTTAACGTAGGCTACAACGGATCTGAAAACTTCTCGCCCCAAAAACGCTACGGCTTTTTCCCGGCCTTCGGCGTGGGCTGGCTTCTGTCCGAAGAGAAATTCTTTGAGCCGCTGAAAACAGCGTTCTCCATGTTTAAGATCCGTTACAGTAATGGTTTTGCGGGTGCTGATGACGGCGGTCCGCGTTTTGACTACCTTACTTTTTTAACAGATGGTGCCGATGGTTATACATTCGGTCTTAACCGACAGGGTGTAAGCGGAATCAATATTACCAATTATGGTGTAAACGTGACCTGGGCAAAATCACACAAACAGGATCTCGGCTTTGATATACGAACGCTGAATGATAAGCTCTCACTTACTGTTGATTTGTTTAAAGAACACCGCACGGGTATTTTATTGCAAAGGCAGGCCGTTCCAAGTTTTGTAGGGCTTGCAAACTCGCCTTACGGTAACCTGGGTATTGTTGATAATAAGGGGATTGATGCCAGCCTGCAGGATAACATGACTATTGGCAAGGTTAATTTAAGCATCCGTGCAAACGTTACTTATAACAAGGATAAGGTGATAGAAAACGATCAGCCCATACCGCCGTATCCATGGATGAACCGTCGCGGTAACAATGTACTGGCTAATTACGGTTATATAGCCGAGGGTTTTTTTACCAGCCAGGATGAAGTTAACAAAAGCGCGGTACCCGGTGATAAAAGCAGCATAAGGCCCGGCGATATTAAGTATAAAGACTTGAATAACGACGGTGTGATTAACGCTTATGATGTTACTAAAATTGGCCGCGGCGATGTGCCTTCGTTAATTTACGGAGCCGGCTTTACGGTATCGTACCTGAATTTCAGCGTGGGCGCTTTTTTTCAGGGTACCGGCCGGGCTGACAGGTATATTTCAGGTAATGCTATCCAGCCGTTTTCAACCAATGGCGGTGTAAGCAATGCCTATGCCAATATTACCGACCGATGGACACCCGAAAACCCCAATCCCAACGCGTTTTATCCACGCCTGGCCTTTGGCGATGCCGCGAACACCAACAATACCCAAACCAGTTCATTCTGGATCAAAAACGTTCAGTTTGTAAGGCTTAAAACATTGGATGTTGGGTATACGCTGCCTAAAGGTTTGTTTAATAACCTGGGTTTAAAAGGAGCAAGGGTATATGTAATGGGGTATAACCTGTTCACCTTCAGTAAGTTTAAATTATGGGATCCAGAGCTTAATACAGGCAATGGAACGTCTTATCCTAATACTAAAACGTTGTCGCTAGGCCTTAGCGCGCAGTTCAATTAATACTAACTGTATTTAAAATTCAGGTATGAAAAAAATATTAATAATGTCTTTCTTACTATCCTTGGTAAGCATGAACTTTTCCTGTAAAAAGGGATATCTGGACCAGGTTCCGGATGATAGGTTAACCCTTGATCAAACGTTCAATAACCGTAATACGGCATTGAAATTTTTGGCAAATATATACTCTAATATGCCCGATGAGGCTTCGCAGCGTTTTGCCGGTTTCGGGAATACCGTAGGCCAGTGGACGGGTGGCAGCGATGAGGCTGAATATGTTTGGGGCTTTGTAACCAGCAATAATATCAATAATGGTACTTATGATGCTTCAAGCAGCCTGATTAGTGGCTTCTGGACTTATTTTTACCAGGGGATCAGGAATGCCGGAGTATTTATGGATAATATAGATAAGGTGCCAGACCTTACGCCCGATCTTAAAACGCAGTACAAGGCCGAAGCAAGGGCATTGCGTGCTTTATATTACTTTTATCTTTTGCGCATTTATGGGCCTGTGGTTATTATCGGCGATAAAACCATCGCTCCGGATGCATCTTTTAACGATGTTCAGTTACCCAGAAATTCATATGATGAGTGCGTAAGTTATGTTACTGCCGAACTTGATCAGGCGGCCAAAGACCTTCCTGCATTGCCTTCTAATGATAATAATTATGGACGTTTTACCAAAGGTTTTGCATTGGCCATCAAATCTGAAATGTTGTTGTATGCTGCCAGCCCGCTTTACAATGGCAATACCGATTATGCCCCTATGAAAAATGCCGATGGCAAACAACTGATCACTCAGCAGCCCGATGCAAATAAATGGAAGCTTGCTGCAGATGCCGCTAAGGACTTCATTGACCAGTTTGTTCCGGCGGTATATGATCTTTATCGTGTAAATGACCCAAGCGGCAATTACAGCCCGTATCTATCATGCCGTGACGTATTGTTAAAAGATTGGAACAAAGAAGTTATATACGCCAATATTGGCGCAGGCGTTACGAACCGGCAGTATGAAACAACCCCATACCATCAGGGTGCAGCTGACGAAGACAGGGGGGCCGGAGGTCTGGGCGCTACCCAGGGTATGGTTGATGCTTATTTTATGGCCAATGGACGCGCTATTGATGATGCCGCATCTGGCTATCAAAAAACTGGCTTCTCAGATTTTAAGGCACCTTATGATGATCAGTCAAGAAGTACCTACAATCAATGGGTAGGGCGCGAACCTCGGTTTTATGTAGGCATTACCTATAACGGCAGCGAGTGGCTTAATAAAAACTCAGGCAATGTGATTACACAACTCTGGAATACCGGTAACTCGGGCCGCAACACCGGTGGTAATGATTATTGCCCTACCGGATACGTGGTGCGAAAAAATATGCCACCAAGCGATAGGACACAAGGCAGCCGCTCATGGGTAATGTTAAGGCTTGCCGAAATTTACCTCAACTATGCAGAAGCGTTAAATGAAAGCAATCCGGGCAACGCCGATGTGCTGACCTATATTAACCTGATCCGTAACCGCGCCGGCATCCCCGAATATGGCAAAGGTGTCCCTGCACCGGTAGGGCAGGAAGCCATGCGCCTGGCCATCAGGAAGGAGCGGCAGGTAGAACTGGCATTTGAAAACAACCGCTTTTTTGACGTAAGGCGCTGGAAAATTGCCGAAACTACGGAAAGCGGGCCAACCTACGGATTAAATATCAGTGCCGACCTGCCCGATTTTTATAAAGTGGTGTCGTTTGAAAATCGTGTTTTTTCTAAAAAACACTACTTCTATCCATTGCCGCAAAATGATATTAATAGTGATAAACTATTGGTGCAAAATACCGGTTGGTAAACTCATTGAAAAAAGCATACCGGTAAAGGCCATTTGAAATTGGCTTTTGCCGGTATAAAAAGCAAATCATCCTGTTTTAAATAAACAAATCCTGGTTGCCGTGCAAAAGCGCCGTAGCGCAGGATGTTAGCACATTGTTATGAAATTTATCAAATATGCATCATTACTGGTGGTGTTTTTCCTTACACATATTTTAATCAGTTCGGCAACTCAGTTCAGCCCCGGCGACACGCTGAAAAGCCCTGCCAAAAACTGGAAAGAGCATTGGTTTGAGCACGACCTTATAGTTTCGCGCACTTATGCCGATGCTAACGTGGTTTTTTATTATGATGATAACATGTACCCTTCAGTAACATGGCCTTATAAAACCATGTCGGCTGTTTGGGCTTATGTAAAAAAAACATACGGAGCATTCGGTACTGATCCCCGCCTGTACGTGGTGTTGCACCGTGTGGTTAACAATAAGCTGGGCGGCGGGCACCCTGCATCGTACTTTGATGCCAGTCATGATCATCACAATACCATTGATTGCGGGCTTGATGACTGGACAGGCTCTGAAGGGCAGCAAATTGGGATGCCTGTTCATGAGGTAGGGCACATTGTTAGCGGTGCCAGCCATGGGGTAAAAGGCTCGCCATCGGATGCTTTATGGGGTGATAGCAAGTTTATGGAAATTTTTAACTATGATGTACTGAAACATATTGGCAGGGAAGATGAAGCCGGCAGGGTTTATAAACAAATGCAAACCCAGTATGATGATTTCCCCCGCCCCCAATCGCAGTGGTTTAAAAACTGGTTCTACCCAATTTATCATAACTATGGCGAAGCAGCGGTATTGAATAAATATTTTGGTTTGCTTGCCGATTATTTCCCGCAAAAAAATAAAGAGTACACCAGGGACCTGAACTGGGGCGAGTTTATACATTTTTGGAGCGGTGCCGCCGGTGTAAACCTCAAGACGCAGGCATCTGTAGCCTTTGGATGGAGTGATGAATGGGAAGCGCAGTTTATTAAAGCGCAGCACGATTTTCCGCAGGTTAAATACAAATAAGTTTAACAGTGAAAATGCTGATAGACCGCTGGCCATTTTTTTTAGAAAAGACCGCTGCCTGGTTGTAAAGACATTTAAAAAACATTAATCATTAACTCAATTAAACAATGAAAAAGACCTTAGTGAAATATTACCCGGTACTGATGGCCCTGGTAGTATTAATCAGTTCATGCTCAAAAAACGACGATAATTACGATTACCGGAAGATGCCAACTTCGGTTGAATTGCCTATAGCGGCGCATGCAGGCCCCGCATCGTTTGATAATGGCGGTTTTAAGTATAAAATATCTGAAAGCATCAGCGCGCAGCCGCAGTCCTTATCCACTACTGTGTTACTGTCTGCAGTAAAACCGCTTACAAAGGCCTTAACAGTTACCCTTCAGGTTGATATGAATGCCGTTACCAGTCTTAACGCGGCACACAGAGCCCAATTTGTTGCCGATAGTACCGAGGCGGTAAAAAACGGTACTGATCTGCCTGATCGTAACAGCGCACAATACGCCACCTTTGTACCTTTGCCATCAAGCGCTTATAATGTGCCAGCTTCAACCGTAACTATCGGGGCCGGACTTTTATCGGCCAATCATAATATCAACCTGATTACCTCGGGCCTTTCGCTTAGTACTAATTATATGTTGCCCCTATCTATTACAGATGCGCAGGGCCAGGCTATCAATTACTATAAAACAGTATACTATATTATTGGGATAAAAAGTCAGTATGAAGGCAACTATACAGCAAATGGTTCTATTGCTTTTCCTGATCCTTCAATAAACAGATCATGGACTAACAGAACTAAAACTTTAACAACCATTAACGGCACAACTGTACGTTCAGAAGCAGCAGACCTTAGTGGAAGTAATTACTACATGTATTTAACGGTAAACGCCGATAATTCGGTAACTGTTAAATCGGCTCCTGAAGCCGCTAACCAAACTATCCAAAATAATGGTGTATGTATGTATGATCCGGTTACAAAAACTTTTAGACTAAATTACAAATACGTAGGTGGCACCGGCGATCGGCGAATCAGTGAGAGCATCAAGTTAAACTGATACTTAAAAAATGCAGTAGATAATCCAAACGCTTTCATCAGAAACGTTATTAGTTGAAAATACCTGATTAGAAAAGGCAAATGCCAGGATGCCAGCTACGTGAACATATTCGTTTAGCCGAAACGCTGGCATGCAAGAGGTTATCGGTCCGACTCTGATATTACCCACTTGACTGAAACCAACAGGTTGAAAGGCCTTTAGATACCCTCTAAAGGCCTTCGTTTTTAGGTGGGTACAACCAAGATCCTGTCCCGCAAGAGTTGCAGAAATTGTTCTTTGGTTATCTGTACGCCGGGCGCCTTGTTTTAACAATTGGGCAGCAAATGCTGAGCCCTTTAATAGGTTTTCCCGGTTATCTCAGGCTATGTAGGGCTACGTTATTTTATTAAAAACGTACGCTGCCTGTGCGGTTTTATTACAAATGAATATGGGGAAGTTTTTATAACTATTTATTTGTTAGCTAGTTATTGATTTGGAATGACGATTGAGCTAATTGAGCACGTGAATCATATTCCTATTATATGACCTTTTACGATCTGGCATCCCTTGGAACCTTGTTTACCGGGCTTACGCTTGCTTTGCTGTTGGCAGCCAAAAGCACTGACCGTAGCAGTAATTTATTTTTAAGCTCTGCGTTAGTTACAGTCGTATTGAAGACCAGCGGACTTACGCCGGTTCTTTTTCCGGCCCTGGGGCCGCTGTTGTATTTTTATGTGCGGCAGCAAACCTGTCCCGGCCAACGGTTCAAACTAATAGATCTGCTGCACTTCAGCCTCTTGCTGCCTGCATTTTGGATGCCGGCATGGCTGGTATTAATTTCGGCCATTGGCTACCTCTATTTGTCACATCGTTTGATCAGTATTTTCTATGACCGGATACAGCCGGTGCTGATGGACCGGCCCCGGCTTACTTTTCGGCGGTTGGAACAGTGGATTTTCCTGCTGGCTGTACTCTGCCTGCTCTGGTCATTTTACCCTATCTTCGGTTTTGCCGCAGCTTTGGCATTGTTCGGGATGGCGGCCGGTGCAATACTGAAACCCCTTGGATCGGTGCAACCACAACCAATAACGCCGGACATGCCGGATGCCAGAAGTAAAAGCCGTAAACTTAAAGAAGCGGTAGCCGCCGGCCGCCTTTATGAAGATGCCGAACTGACCCTGGCTACCCTGGCGCTGAAACTGGCGATACATCCGCATGACTTGTCCCGGATCCTTAACATGGGGATGAAAAAGAATTTTAATGATTTTATCAATGAGTTCCGGGTACGCGAAGTGGTCCGGAAAATGCAGGATAGCAGCTATAACCACCTGACCCTGCTCGGCATTGCCTTCGGGTCCGGGTTCAATTCCCAAAGAACTTTCAACCGGGTTTTTAAAGAAATGACCGGAAAGACCCCTGTGGAATACAAGAACAACCTGAAAAAAGAATGGCCATTTGATAAATTGGCCATTCTGCCGCATAGGAGGCTGGTAATATTGCGTTCGGAAAGTCGGCCAAACCAGGTCTCCGAAAAATTAAACCGTAATCGTATGTTCCGCAATTATTTTAAAACCGCATTCAGAAACCTCCGGCAGCAAAAGTTGTACTCCATCATCAATATCGCCGGTTTAAGTATGGGGCTGGCCTGCGCCATGCTGATCATACTGTATGTTCAGGACGAAGTAAGCTACGACCGCTTTCACCAAAATGCCAGTCAGATCTACCGGATTGATAAGCAAACGACCAAAGATGATAACAGTGTCTCCAACGGCAGTTATACCGGTTATTTCCCGGGCCCGCGTTTTGCTGCAAAGATCCCCGAAATACAAAGCTTTGTCCGCTTTCAACCGGCGCAGGCAGATATTAAAATCGGCACAGATGTCAATTCGCAGGGTGTCTGTTTTGTCGATGCTAACTTTTTTTCGGTATTCAGTTTTCCTTTACTTAGTGGTGATGCACGTTCCGTATTAACCCAACCCAATTCCGCGGTAATTACCGAAGAAATGGCGAAAAAGTATTTTGGGCATTCAAACGCTGTTGGCCACATTATCTCCATCAAGGACGACAGTGTATTTAGACCCTGCATGATCACAGGGATTGCCAGGAATTGCCCGCAAAATTCATCCCTCAAATTTCAGGTACTGCGACCGCTGCATGTTTCTGCTGCAGCCGAAAATAATAATGCTAATTGGTTTAACTCATTTCTCAGCACTTTTGTCGTGCTATCTCCCGGTGCGGATATTAAAGCTGTTGAAGCAAAAATGAACCAGGTATTTGTATCAGATGCCGGCAAAGCCATTGGGGAGATAAAAAATAAATATCACGTAAAAAATATCGGTATAGCTTATTTGCTGGAGCCGCTTACTGGTATTCATCTGGGTAAGATGGTGCCGGGCGAAAACGAAATACTCCGCGATAAAAGTAACCCTGAATTTGCGTATATTCTTTCGGCTATTGCTCTTTTTGTGCTGCTGATCGCCTGTATCAATTTTGTTAACCTGACAATAGCACGTTCGGTAAAGCGGGCAAAAGAGATCGGTATCCGTAAAGTGATCGGCGGCACCAGACAGCAATTACGGCTGCAATTTTTAAGCGAGTCTTTTCTGCTTTGTTTGATCGCTTTCACCGTCGCGCTGGGGATCGTTATAACGATATTACCGGTATTTGGCGGGTTAGCCAATAAAGTGCTGTCGCTTACTTATTTGCTTAATGCAAAACTGGTGAGCTGCTATATCGCGCTTTTTTTGCTCACCGGTTTACTGGCCGGGTTTTATCCCGCTATCATCTTGTCCGGTTACCAGCCGGTCAAAACCTTGTACAGTCGTTTTAACCTGGCCGGGAAAAGTTATTTACAAAAGGCCTTGGTTGTCTTTCAGTTCACGCTGGCTTCTTTTTTAATCATCGGCGCGATCACCATTTTTTTACAGTTCAATTACCTGACTACACAAAGCCTGGGTTATGATGATCGTAATTTGATTACGGTTGACCAATTTTCATTGACCCGAAGTGAAGCGGCTTTGATAAAAAAGAAATTGATGGAGAACCCCAATATTGTGGAAGCTGCCCCTAAAAATGGCGGTTATAATAACAATACAGTAAAAATAAATGGTGATCAGCAGATTAACATCGCTGTTGAAACAATAGATGCTGATTATTTACCGCTCCTTCGTGTACCCGTTATTGCCGGAAGGAATTTTTCAGCTGCCTATCCGTCGGATCAGCTAAAATCAGTCTTGATCAATGAGGCGTTTGCCAAAGAAGCCGGTTGGAAGCACCCCGTTGGGCAGCAAATCAATACCTTTGGTAATGAGACCTACACCGTCGTAGGTGTGGTTAAGGACTACCATTATCAGCCTTTGACTGAAAAAACAGGCCCGCAGCTTTTCACCATGAATCCGGCAAACAGCTTCGGTATGATGTACATTAAAATCAAGCCCGGCACAGAGACCGCGAGCCTCCGGTTCATCGGCCGGATATTTAAAGAATTGTTCCCGCTCAGTCCTTTCGTTTACAACTTTAAACAGGACCAGAATAGGCAAAGTTATGCGGCCGAAGCCAGGTGGAAAGCGATTATTTTATTCAGTGCCGCACTTACTATCTTTATTTCCTGTATAGGCTTGTTCGGCTTATCTGTATTGGCCGTTGAGAAGCGGGTTAAAGAGATCGGCATACGCAAAGTGCTTGGAGCTTCAGCAGGCAACGTGGTGGTAATCCTCTCAGCGGATTTTTTTAAGCTGGTCGTTATCGCGCTCGCTATATCCGTTCCGTTTGCCTGGATCGCGGCCAGCCAGTGGCTGCAACATTACCCTTACCGAATTATACTCAACTGCTGGTTGTTTGTATCCGGTAGTGTATTGGTTATACTGATCGCCCTGATTACTATCAGCTTTCAATCTGTCAGGGCAGCGATCGCCAACCCGGCCAAAAGTCTACGAACGGAGTAAGTTATTTACTATTTTTCAGTTTACTTGCCTGCTAAATACCCCGGAGAATGAACTAAAGCAGCTTAATGATGAAGAAAATTATGTTCCTGATTTTGTTGGCCCCGGTGCTTTGCCGGGCACAGCATATCTCTCAAACAGACTGGAAGAATTTTTGGACTATGCGCGATAGCGTATCAGCCAGCCCTGATACGGCCCGGCAACTTGCCGCGGTTAACCACCTGTATATCAGCAGCGCCAGTGATGGCCTGAAGGCGTTCATGCGTAATAAAGACGGCCTGGACCGTAAATGGCTGGCGTTGCTTAAGGGCAATCCCGGCTTTTGGGATACCCTGCAAAGAAAGCAATTCATGATCAATGCTGCCGTACGCAAACTGGAAAGACGGATCGCCCGCTTTCAAAAGCTATATCCCGAACTGAAGCCCGCTCAGTCGTATTTTATTGTTGGTTTACGGCAGCAGGGTGGCACGGTCCGCGGCAGTTTGTCGATCATCGGGGTGGAAGTCGTGTTGAACGATCCTGAGATGACAGGCGATCAGTTGGTACGCATGGGAATCCACGAGTATACCCACACACAGCAAAAGCGTCCGGATTTTCAGCATATCAATGTACTGACTTCGGCTATCCGGGAGGGGGCCTGCGATTTTGTGGCCAAACTGGTAACAGGCATCCCAATGAAAACACCTTATATGGCTTACGGTCCCGTGCATGAAAAGGAAGTGTGGAACTCTTTCCAACGGGAAATGTATACGCAAAACAATGATAACTGGGTGAGTACCGGCCAAAACCCGGCGTTGCCCGCGCCCGACCTGGGCTACTTTATCGGTTACCGGATATGCCAGGCATATTATGACCAGGCAAAAGATAAAAAAGCAGCGCTAAAGGAAATCATCGAATTAGATTACGCAAACCCGGTAGCAGTGGACGATTTTTTCAAACGTTCAGGTTACCGATGCGGCCGATCGGGTAACTGACCCACGATTTAAAAGTTTTGAATGGTGATAAAAAACATTTTCGATAAATTCAACAAAAAAGCTGCTCAACTTAACAGGGGCAAGTAATTTGGATTTTGAAAGTTTTTTAAAAGACGCATTTTTAGCCTTTAAACGCAAAAAAAAGCCCTTAGCAATGCGCTAAGAGCTTTCCAAAACAAGTTTTCCTACAAGGGCTCGAACCTCAATCTTCAGAGCCAGAATCTGACGTGCTACCATTACACCATAGGAAAATTACAGAACATCTGCCACTTAAAGTGATAGCATTTTGTTTCTTGCAAATATACGAAATATGCAAACCGGTGTAAACCCCGTTTTAAAAAAAGCCACATCCGGGACAATCCGGATATGGCTTTTTTACAGTAGGATTATCTGCGGGTTAGTCCTCGTTCACGAATGAACGCAGCATCCAGGTATTTTTTTCGTTGAATTGCATGAAGCGGTTGATCATGTCGTTAGTGCCATCGTCTCCGGCATCGGCGGTGATGGTCAATATCTCGCGTTCCATTTTTATCAGCGCAGCCAAATCGTCAATAATAGCTTTCACCATCAGGGTGTCCTTTAAGCCGATGGTCTGGATCTCTTTGATGCTTGATGTTTCAATATAATCTTTAAACGTGCTGATAGGAGGTTTGCCAAGGCTCAGGATCCTTTCGGCAAGCTCATCAATGGTAACCAGCGCGGCAGTGTACAGCTCTTCAAATTTCAGGTGCAGTGTAAAAAAGCTTGTGCCTTTAACGTTCCAGTGGCAGCCGCGCAGTTTTTGGTAGTGGATATGGTAATTAGCCAACAGGTCGTTCAGGTGGTCAACTACCGGTTTTACTTTAACTTCTTCGAGGCTTATTTCTTTTGCGTCCATAAATAATAGTGATGTTTTAAGTGTAACATGCCTTTGCGGGGCAATGTTTGGCAAAGGTAAACAGTTTTAATTTTAATGAGCATATTTGCATTCTCTATGACTTCGCTTTTACCCTTCATCAGTAAAACTTACCAGTCCCCGGTTTGGCGTATGGAAATTGACGAAAGCAGCCAAACGCTGTTCCTCGAGATCAGGGACCATGCCGATAAGCAGGTTAGTTTTTCGGCCCTTAACCTGCAAAACGGTGAGGTTTATTTTGAAGGCTTAACTACCCCCGAGCGCTGGCTTACCGGTATTGAAGCTGCTTATGGTGGCGTATTATTGCTGCATAATTACCAATCGGCCACAGGGCCGGTACATAAGGGCTTGACAGCTATTGAAGCTACAACAGGCAAGGCATTATGGAGCAATTTTACTTTGGCTTTTGATCATCTGTCGGTAAATGGTCCTGTAGTTTACAATGCCCAGCTACAACCAAAGAAATTATTTTTACTTGATGTTAAAACCGGCAATGTGCTAAGAGGATATGAGCCGGTGCCAGATCAACCGCTGAATAATCAGGTCATTAACCCTGAATTGTTGCCTGCTGCGGAAGTAAATAGTTTATATTTACCGCTCAGCATATATGCAAATGCGGTTCATTATATCAGCGACAATAGATTCAGAATTGTATCTTTGCACACGCTTTTGCAGGAGCATCTTGAACAGCACTTGTTTGTATTTAACGAGGAGGGTACCCTTTTGTATCACGATTTGTTACATAACGCTATACAAAAAATGCAACCCGAGGCGTTTGTACTACATAATAATCAGCTCATCTATTTAAAAAACAGATCGGGCTTAATAGTGTTGAACTTGTAAATTACTGTATTATAATTTATTATGAAATTTAAGATTTTATTATTGGTCGCTCCCTTACTCACACTCTCCATATCGCTTTTTGCAAACCCTGTTGTTGACTCAATTGGTGTTGAAAACCTGAACGGCAAAAAAGTGATCGTTCACAAGCTTGATCCCAAAGATAATTACTATTCTATAGGCCGTCGCTACAACATCAGCCCTAAAGCTATTATACAGTTTAATAATAACGCCCCGCTTAAAATTGGCGGTATTGTAAAAGTACCTACCGAATTGCCGTTTTCGGGCGAAGCTGCCGCGCAACCGGCAGTAACTGCACCTGCAAAACAAGCAGCAACAAATCCTGCACCCGCACAACAAAAACCGGTTATCCAGGCTCCGGTTCAGCAAAATAAACCTCAGGTACAGGCTCCGGTTAGTTCGCCTGCCCCTGTAACGCAGCCTGCTGCAAGCAAACCACAACAGGCTGCTGCCGATACCGTTAAAAAAGTAAGCATGCTTAATGTGCAGCAATACAAAGTATCGGCGGGCGAAACCTTGTTTTCTATCGCCAAGCGTTTTAATACATCTGTTGAGGATATCAAAGCACTTAATAAACTAAGTTCTGATTCTGTAACTCCTAACCAGGTTATTAATGTGCGTACCGGTTTACCCCCCGAAGAAGCAAAACAGCCTGTAATGCAGCGCGATTCAACTTCGGTGGCTGCGCAGCAGGACACCACCGGCGATCATGGCAAAGCTAACCGTTTTGGTTTATACGAGAAAGTTGAAAAAGGCGTAGCTACCTGGATGGATGACGCCGGTTTAGATCCTAAAAAGGAGTTGGTGCTGCACCGTACAGCACCAATAGGCACCATTATTAAAATTACCAACCCAATGAATAATCATACCACCTTTGCAAAGGTTGTTGGCCGTTTTACCGATAACGAAACAAACAAAAATGTTTTGATCATCATGACCAAAAACACTGCCGATGCTTTAGGTGCTTTAGATAAACGTTTCCAGGTAAATATCAGCTACGGCAGCCCGAATGAATAAACCTTATATTATTGGAATTGCCGGCGGAAGCGGCTCAGGCAAAACCTTTTTTTTAAAGTGCTTTTTAGAACATTTTACTGCCGACGAGGTGAGCCTCGTATCGCAGGATGATTATTACATCCCGGTAGCACATAACATGACCAAGGAGGAGAACAAAGAATATAACTTTGATCTTCCTTCAACTATTGATCATGAACATTTTCAGCAGGATATCAGCAAGCTTTTAAATAAGGAAGCTATCCTAAAACAGGAATACACTTTCAATAACCCCGATGCTATCCCCAAAATGATAGAGATCAAGCCTGCACCTATTTTGATAGTGGAGGGCTTGTTTATCCTGCATTTTAAAGATATATCGGAGCTGCTTGATCTTAAAGTTTTTATTGATGCCGATGAAGATGTTGCCCTGCAGCGCCGCCTTAAACGCGATCTGATAGAACGCGGCTACTCGCATGATGATGTGATGTACAAATGGATCAACCACGTGGTGCCGGCCTACAAAGAATACCTGCTGCCCTACAAAGATGAATGCGATCGCGTGATCACTAATAACACCCACGTTGCCGAGGATATTATGGTGATAACAGAAGAGATTTCGGCTGATTTGAGGGGACGTTTATTTTAAGACAGGTCGCCTAAAATCTCTTTCAGTGCTTTTTCGTAATCGGCTTTGGTAATAACCCCGGCATCAAATTGTTTGTATAGTTCATGCAGCCTCAACGCTTTTTCGGTGGTGTAACCGGGATAACCGGCTTTATAATAATCTAAAGGCGCTTTTTCCTTTTCAAACGACCAGATAAGCGCCCAGATCCAGCCGATAATAGTCCAGCCCAGAAACAGGTTTAACAGGAAAATCAATTTGAAATCGGCTTTTTCGCGGGCTATTATAGCGGGTATAAAATACAGCAGTGCGGCAATTGCCATGCCCATCATTCCAGCAATGCCAAATATGAAATCCATGTTTTAAAGATAGGAGTTTCTTTGAGGGATGCTATAGCTTTTTACTAAATCGTCATTGCGAGGAACGAAGCAATCGCGAGCTATACAGAGCGGACTTGCTTATTGAGAATTATTAATAATTGTAATTTGATTTTTATAGGTATTAATGAGCTCCCTACGGTCGGTTGTCTTCGTGCCTTATGATGACGTCATCGTAAATAATTGATTATCAAGTTGGTTTTTGGGGCCTGTTTTGTGATATGGGCGTTGCCTGTGGCCCGCGCTATACGCTCATACTGCACGGGCATTAGCCACAAGGCCGGTATCCGCTGCTATCGCTAACGCGCCCGACACACCATCGCTAAGATATATTTTATACGTCATCGCGGTGTTTTTCAGGGTTTCCTTGATGGTTACTCAATGACGTGACTACAGAATTATCTCCGGCACTTCCCCCTCAACAATAAGCTTCCCTGCCGTAGCTTGTTTTATTTCTTCAACACTTACTCCCGGAGCCCTTTCAATAAGCCTGAAACCACCTTCGGGCAAAACGTCAAATACACCCAGCTCCGTCACGATTTTTTTAACGCAGTGTACGCCGGTGAGAGGAAGGGTACATTGGGGCAGCAACTTTGATTCACCAGCTTTGTTTACATGCTGCATGGCTACAATGATATTTTCGGCCGATGCTACAAGATCCATAGCGCCGCCCATACCTTTAACCATTTTACCGGGGATTTTCCAGTTGGCTATATCCCCGTTTTCGGATACTTCCATAGCGCCAAGGATGGTAAGGTTTACCTTTTTAGCCCTTATCATCCCAAAACTCATGGCCGAATCAAATATGGCCGACCCAGGCAGCATGGTGATGGTTTGTTTGCCTGCATTAATGGTATCCGGGTCTTCCTCCCCTTCAAAAGGGAAAGGTCCCATCCCCAATAAACCATTTTCGGACTGTAATACTACGTCCATGGTATCCGGTATGTAATTGGCTACCAGCGTAGGGATGCCAATGCCAAGGTTAACGTAGTAACCGTCTTTTATTTCTTTTGCAATTCGCTTTGCGATGCCTTGTTTGTCTAACATGATTTTCTTTATTAAATCATGTCATTGCGAGGTACGAAGCAATCGCATGCTATACAGGGCGGCTATGCCTCTGTGCGATTGCCACGCTACGCTCGCAATGACATGTTGCGTTTTATTAATTATGTCATTGAGGAACGAGGCAATCGCTTGCTATACAGAGAGACTTGTATAGTCGCTTTGCCAATCGGGGATTGCTTCGTGCCTCGCAATGACGTGGTGTTTAAGCTTAGTTTTTACTCCTTACTGTCGCATGCTCTATACGCTTTTCATAGTTACTTCCTTTAAAAATCCTGTGTACATAAATACCCGGGGTATGGATATGATCCGGATCAAGTTCGCCGGGTTGTACCAGTTCTTCTACTTCGGCAATGGTTACCTTACCCGCCATAGCCATTACCGGGTTAAAATTGCGCGCGGTAGAGCGATATACCAGGTTGCCCATTGTATCGCCTTTCCATGCCTTTACAATGGCGAAGTCGGCATTAAAGGCCATTTCCATTAAATAATCTTTACCGTTAAAGTTGCGCACTTCCTTGCCTTCGGCCACTTCGGTGCCAATACCTGCGGGGGTGAATATGGCGGGCATGCCGTAACCGGCGGCCATACAGCGGGTGGCCAGCGTACCTTGTGGTATCAGTTCTACTTCAAGCTCGCCGCTTAGTAACTGGCGTTCAAATTCGGCGTTTTCACCCACGTACGATGAGATCATTTTTTTTACCTGGCGCTGCTTCAGCATCAAGCCGATACCAAAGTCATCAACCCCCGCATTATTGGAGATACAGGTGAGCTGCTTAACCCCCTTTTTTACCAGGGCGGCAATACAATTTTCTGGCAATCCGCATAATCCAAAGCCGCCCAGCATGAGGGTCATGCCATCGGAAATGTCGCGGATGGCCTCATCGGCACCACTAACTACTTTATTCATATATTATAATTGGTTGCTATAAATTTAAGTAAAATAAGCCTGAAGCTTATGGTTATGTAGATAACTTATTAGGGCAGGTTTGTGTTTTATGAATGTAAGCGTATTACATCGTTTTAACTTAAGCTTTTGAAGGATGGAATGGAAATGGGCGATCGGGGCCACAAGTCAGCTCTGCACCACCCTGCACACAAGACTTGCGCCAAAAGCGTAAACAAATAACGGAAATAAACTTATGTCATTGAGGAGGGACGACGAAGCAATCGCATTGCTATACAGGGCGGCCCTGCGTCCGTGCGATTGCCACGCTATCGCTCGCAATGACATGGGGACAATTGATTTATAGGTTTTATTAAAACAATTGGAAATTAATTTTATTATTAATTAATATATCAAATAAAAACCTATGGAATTACGAGATGACGAGTTCAGGAGCGACGAGCTTAAACGCCCCGAACATGAAGAAAACAAACCCAATGCTTACCGGGTGGATGACGACAATAATGAGGACGAAAAAGACCTGAAACGAAGTTATCTGTTTGGTAGCTCAGAAATGAAAAGCCCCAATGACCCAGGTATGGAAGGAAACGGTATGGGAGGCGAAAATTTTGGTCAAAACAATATCACCCCGGCCGGTAACGATAAAGACAATCCGTCACAAATGGCGGGCAATAATAACGAATACTTTAACCGCACCCAGCCTGCCGAGGAACATCCCGAAAACAGCAATTTTAAAGATCCTAACCAGGCAGGTAACGCCAACTACGGCAATGTGATCAACGTATCACAAAACGGCCGTTCGGATGAGGACAGCGGACAAACGGAAACCAGTAATAGCAAGCCCAACCCGCAGCAGCAATACGAGGAAGGAACTGCCGACGATGACGGGGATGCCAGCAAAAAGCAACAAACCAATATTCCAGGACCTAATGAGCTGCCTGATCAGCAGAAGGTAGGGGAGTAAGGTAAAATTTTATGTCATTGCGAGGAGCGAGTCGTAATGAGCCTTGGGGCGACGTGGCAATCTCGTCGTTTTGCAATACGAAAAGCATATTTGCCCTGTATTGCTACGAGATTGCTGCGCTACGCTCAATGACATGGTTTTATATTTTACCACTTAACCGTCTTCTCCATAAAAGCGATCAAATCATCGGCCATAGCTTGCTGCTCTTTCAGGCTCGGATGCCCCGGCGTATTTTTATAAGGAATAAAGTGCGTGTAAATGCCTTTATCATTTAAAGCAGCAACGGCCTTTTCGATATAACCAGGCCATGGCGAACCTGCTTTGGTTGCATCCATGCTGCCCAGCGCGCAAATGATCTGTGCTTTAGGATATACCTTGCGTATACTTTTTACAAACTCTTTATAAGCTTTAATGATCTGCTCCGGCTCGGGGGCTTTACTGCCAAAGCGCTCTTTAAACTGTGGATTGTTGGGTTGGTTTACAATCCACGAATCATTTTGAAACAGGTTGATCACTACTACATCGGGCGTATACTTTTTGAAATTCCAGGTGCTTGTTGGGTCTGTTGGATCAAGGCGGTTATACATTTCGGGCATAATGAGCGGGAACCAGCTCACGGTAATGCCGATACCGCTTTTAGAGGTGCAAACATACTGTGCATTAAAGTGACGGGCAGTAAGGGCCGCGTAGCTCAGGTAGCCGTTTTCATAAGGGGCGCTGCCACGATCCTGCCCGGTGGTGTCCTCATCGGCATAACCGCAGGTAATGGAGTTGCCGAAAAATTCGATCTTACGTTTTTGGGTCTCCGGAGGAGGAAGGGCAGTGGCGTCTTTAGCTAAGGTGAACTGATAAAAAAGGGTTTTGCCTTTGTCCCATTCGGTACGTTTAAACAGTTCGAGGGTGTGCTTACCGCTCGGCAGGTTCTCAGCGAGTGTATAAGCCTGTTTGGTATTATCAAGGTGAATGGTGTTTACAACCTTGTCATCAACAATGATGGTAAAATAGTTTTCGCCCCGTTCATCCTGCATCACAGCCGATGCGCCGGTTCCGTCAAAACTAATTTTTAATGATGAGCCCGTCCAGTACAGTTCGGCAGCTTCATCAGTTTGATTGATCCGCCCGGTGTAGCGGATGCGCTGATCTTTGCTCTTTAAAATAATATTTTGAGCAAGACAGCTTGTTATTGAACCGGTAAATGCAATGAAAAGTACAAGAAAATATAATCTGCGCATTTTTATTAGGGTTTGGCCGCCCTAAAAATAGGAAACTTATACAAAATCAATGCAGCAAAAAAGTCTCCTCTATGCATATGCCGTTGTTAGTGTTGTCACCAACAACTTCTATTCTTTCAATAAATTATGTTTTTTAATTACGTTACCGTTAATAAAACTGGTAAGCAAATGTTGTTGGTGACAACACCAACAACGGCGGGGTTGCCCTAAAAATAGGAAACTTATGCAAAACGCGGATAAGTCATTGGCCTATCCGCAAATATTTGTTAAGAAACTATCATTCAATTGGCATACCAAATTGCAGCAGGTAACCATTATAGTCAAAAACGCCGAATTCGCGCATGCCGTAATTAAAATCTTCTATGGGGTAGCAAATCACCGCCCTGTCTTTCAGCTCGCTCCACAACAGATCAACCTTATCCGTGCGGATATAAAATGAGCCGGTAAATTTAGGTACAGTGAACGATGCATTATCAATAGGCAAAGCTAACATGATCTCGATATCATCACGGCTTACCGTGGCCCAGCCCCAGTCCTCATCATAGCCAATACAGGTAAAACCAAGGTTATTAATATAAAAATCAACACTTTCCCGTACCTGCCGGGTGTATAACATAGGAGCAATAGATTTTAAAGACATAGTTGAAATAAGTTAAGGTTGAATCGGTGTTAAACAAAATGCGTCATTGCGAGGAACGAAGCAATCCCCGATTGGCAGAGCGAATATGCAAATCCGCCCTGTATAGTTTGGGATTGCTTCGTTCCTCGCAATGACGTTTGGTTAGTTGTTGGTATTATTTTAACCTTGCGTTTACTTCAAATATACATAAGTTATTCCATCTCCGCCACGATCAGCATGCTCATCTTCCATGCGGTCAACCTGTTCATATTTTTTGAGGTATTGCCTGATCATTTTGCGTAAAATTCCATCGCCCTTACCATGAATGATCTTGAGGTTGTTAAAACCCATCATCAGTGCACGGTCAAACAGTTTTTCAATGGCGTGAAGCGCATCTTCAGTACGCTGGCCACGTACGTCAATCTCCGGACTAAAACTGGCCATGTCATTGGTGTGCGAACTGAAATTTCGTCTGATCTCTTTAGGTACCGATGATTTGGAAACTTTAATCACGCGTTTCTTTTTAGCAACCGTACGCAAATCGCCAATGGCAATTACTACGTTTTCTTTAATGATCTCAATTACCTGGCCCGTAGTTTCCGAATCGGTGAGTTTCACCCAGTCGCCTGGTTTCAGCTCTTCATCAACAGGAGCTGCAGGTTTTGGCGCCTCAGTTTTAACGGTATTCTTTTTAAGTTCAACGTTCAGGTTTTCGCGCAGCTGGCGGGTTTTTTCCTTATCGGCATTGCTGCTCTTTATTTCGGAAATGGTGTTTTCAACCAGCTTGTTTGCGTTCAGGATAATGTTCTTGGCCTGGTCCTTGGCTTCCTTAATCAGTGTACGTTTATTTTCTTCGAGATAGCTTTTTAACTTCTCGTTTTCGGCAAGCAGTTCATTAACCTTGCGTTGTTGTTTATCCAGTTTTTGTTTGGTTTCAAAAATAGAACGCTTTTCACGCTCCAGGTCAACCAGCAGGGTGTCCACCTTTTTTTGCCCTTCGCTTATTTTGTTTTTGGCGAGGTTAAGCACGTTTTGAGGCAAGCCTATTTTTTGGGCGATCTCAAACGCATATGAACTGCCGGGCTTGCCAATCTCCAACTGGTACAGCGGCCTCATCTCAACGTTATTGAACAGCATCGAAGCATTTTCGATCCCTTCCGTATTGCTGGCAAATATTTTAAGATTGGAGTAATGGGTAGTTACCATGCCCTTAACCTTTTTTTGGTTAAGGGATTCCAACACGGCCTCGGCAATCGGCCCGCCAAATTGCGGATCTGTACCGGTACCAAATTCATCTATCAGAATGAGAGTTTTGCCGTTGGCCTGCTCCACAAAATTTTTCATTTTGGACAGGTGGGCACTGTACGTACTCAAATCACTTTCTATCGACTGGTCATCGCCTATATCAACAAAAAGTTGCTTGAACACACCTACTACACTGGCTTCATCCGCGGGGATGAGTAAGCCGGCCTGCACCATCATCTGTAATAAACCAACGGTTTTCATACAAACAGATTTACCGCCGGCGTTAGGGCCCGATACCACGATGATGCGGGTACCTTCGTCTATCTGCATATTGAGTGGGACAACCGTTTTTTTCTCTGCCTTAAAATTCAGGAACAATAGCGGGTGACGGGCATTGTATAATTTAACCCTGGCCTCGTTTATCACCTGCGGCATTTCGGCCTCAATATCAATGGCAAACAGCGCTTTGGCGCGCACAAAATCAAGCTTGGTTAATAGGCCATGGTACGAGAGCAGCAAAGGCACATAAGGCCTTAACTCGGTAGTTAAAGCGGTAAGGATCTTTACTATCTCCCGGCGGCGTTCAAATTCCAGGTCGCGGATGCGGTTGTTGAGTACAAATACCTCTTCGGGCTCAATATAAACTGTTTGGCCCGATGCTGATTCGTCATGCACAAAACCTTTCAGTTTGCGTTTGTTTTCGGCCAGCAGCGGGATCACCAGCCTGCCATCGCGTACTGTTAACGAACCATCAGCAGCCCAGCCGTTTGATGTGGCATTTTTAAAAACCATATCAATTTTTTTGCGGGCTTCCTGCTCGGCTTTGGCAATGCCTGTGGTAATTTCCATCAGCTCGCGCGAAGCATTGGGCCTGATCTTGCCTTTCTGATCAATCACGGCGTCTATCTTTTTAAGGATCGCCTTTTCAATAGGCAGGTGCTCAAAAAGGGCTTCGAGGTTTGGGTACAGGCCTTCACGCTCGTTAAAATAGGCAATAACGGCAAATACCGTGGTTAACGAAGCCTGAACCTGGTAAAACTCTTCTTCGCTTAAAAAAACGCCCTCTATACGGGCTTTATTGGCAAGGGACTTTATATCGAAAAAATGCTGGATGGGCAGGGCCTCATCATTAACCAGGATATTCTTAAACTCGTTTGCCTGGCTCAGGAATTTATGGATCTGGTCGTAATTGCTCATCACCTGGATCTTGTCAACCATTTGTTGACCCATTTCGCTCAGGCAATGTGCTTTTATCAGTTCTTTTATCTCGGTAAAACCCAGCTTATCTACACTGTTTTGGGGGTAAAGCATCAGGTTATGACTTTAAGTTTTTTAACGAATCGGCTTTGCGGGCTCTCTTGATTTTGCGGGGATGGAATCTCCCGGCCGAGTCGGTTTTTAGTTTAGTTTTTAAATTTTTCAATGAGTCGGCTTTGCGGGCTTCCGTGTTTTCGTGCGGATGAGTTTTCCTTGCCGAATCTATTTTAGTTTTAATATTTAAGTTTTTTAACGAATCGAGCTTACGCGTAGACTTGCTCTGTTCTGTTTGTACTTTGGCAAGCGAATCGGTTTTACTTTTAATTTTTATATCCACCTGGTCATAAATGGCCAGCAGTTTATCGGGCTGCATGGCGTAGTACCGCATGCTGCGGTTAAAATGCGCGGTATCGGTATGCAGGCGCTGAAACATGGCAATGTATTTACCCGCGCCGTATTTATACAAACTATCGGGTATCTGCGTAGTATTATACAGGCTGCCGTCGATGATGTGCATTTCGGTTAACACTGCTGCCATAGCGTCGGGTTTGAGGACGTCGTTGGGAATACTTTTGCCATTGCAGGCACATAAAAAAAGTGCTGCAGAAAAAAACAAGGTTATATATTTATGCATTCAGTAATTTAGCGGCTGATTAATTAAGCAAATTTACGGATAAATGAGCATTGCAGATAACATCAAAAGCTTAAAAAAGGAAACGGAAGCAGATAAGGTAATATTATTGGCCGTATCAAAAACAAAACCTGTTGCAGATGTACAGGAAGCCTATGATGCCGGACAGCGCCTTTTTGGCGAAAATATAGTGCAGGAAATGGTTGAGAAGTACGAGCAGCTGCCTAAAGATATCGAATGGCATTTGATTGGTCACCTGCAAACCAATAAGGTAAAGTATATAGCGCCTTTTGTAAGTATGATCCAGTCTGTTGATAGCCTGAAACTTTTGCACGAGATCAACAAACATGCTGAAAAAGCCGGAAGAATAATTGACTGCCTTTTGCAAATTTATATAGCCGACGAAGAAACCAAATACGGACTGGGCTTTGATGAAGCAATAGAATTGCTGCGCTCTGAAGAGTTTGCTGCAATGAAAAACGTTCGTATCCGTGGGTTGATGGGTATTGCTACCAATACCGATAACGAAAAGCAGATTAAAGAAGAATATTACGAACTGAACACCTTTTTCGAGGGCATAAAAGTGAGTTATTTCCGGAAAGAGGAAAGTTTTGATATCCTGTCGATGGGCATGTCGTCTGATTATAAACTGGCTATTGAGCAAGGCAGTAATATGGTAAGATTGGGCAGCACGATATTCGGAGGTAGGGTGATCAAGCACTGGAAGAATAATTAATTAGCCCATCATGTCATTGCGAGCACAGCGCGGCAATCGCACGGAGGCATAGCCGCCTTGTGTAGTATGCGATTGCTTCGTCATTCTTGCTATGGCCGTTGTTGGCGTTGTCACCAACAACCTATTTTTTGAAGAAAAATTTAAGTGTTCAATTTTTTAAAAACGGGTGTTCAACTTGTAAAGTTGTGAAAAATTAAGTAATTGATTATCAGTTGTTATGTGTTCATTTTGTTTGGATGGGTAATATGCGTTGAAATTAAATAGTTGATTATCAGTTGTTTTTTGGGGAGGATATCTGTAAGTGTTCACACCTAAAAAAGTTGAACACCTGTTAAAATAAATATGAAATTGTTGGTGTCAACACCAACAACTGCGAAGCGAAAAGATAAAAATGAATAATACAGAAAATAAAATTGAAAGTCAGCACCCTCTTCAGGGGGCCGGGGGGCTAATTATAAGGGAAGCCATTCAAACCGACTGTCCGCGCCTGATGGAGCTGGTGCATGAGCTTGCCCTCTATGAAAAAGCCCCGGACGAGGTTACCGTAACCCTGCAGCATTTTGAAGAAACCGGGTTTGGCCCTAACCCGGTATGGAAAGCTTTTGTTGCCGAAGTTGACGGCCTTGTGGTTGGTTTTGCCTTGTACTATGTTCGCTACTCCACCTGGAAAGGCTCCCGCATGTACCTGGAAGATCTCATTGTAACTGAAGATATGCGTGGCAAAAAGATCGGCAAACTACTTTTCGACAGGTTGATCCAGGAAGCTAAAGAACGAGGTTTCAGCGGTATGGTTTGGCAGGTACTTGACTGGAATGAGCCGGCCATTAACTTTTACAATAAGTACGGCGCGAATATTGAGGCGGGCTGGTTAAATGCTTCGCTTTCAAAAGAGCAGTTGTTAAACTACTAATACTATACCTATGAAAAATCTGTGCCTGTTGTTTTTTATGGCGATGGGATTATCATCGTGCCAGTGGGGCGTTCCTAATAAAATTCCCGAAAAATCATTTGATACTCTGCGTTATGCTTATAAAGTCATCAAAGCGCGGGCGGCAGATTGCGGTGCTAAGGCCGATAGCGCCTGTACGGTAGTGAAAATTAACTACCCTATTTTTGACAGCGCCAAAACTTTAAATGATAGCATAACCCGTAAGCTTACATCGATGTTTGCTATGGACGGTAAAGCCGACACCAGCCTGGAGCTAATGACCAAAAAGTTCCTGAAATCATATGATGAATTCAGGAAGACTAACCTGCGGCCGGGAATGTTTTTTACGCTGGATGATTCCGTTAAGGTGATCCACCAGGATTCGAGCTTAACAACGCTCGAAGTTCGGGGTTATTCATATACCGGCGGCGCTCATGGCAGCACATGTGTCGGCTTTATAAACTGGGATACCAAAGCCGGTAAAAACCTCAAACTTGATGATGTTCTTGTTGACGGGTATCATGATAAATTAAATGCTGTTGCCGAAAAGATCTTCAGGAAGAATGAAAAATTAAGTGATACCGCATCACTCGCCACCAATTATTTTTTTAAGGATAACAAATTCGCGCTCAATACTAATTTTTCCATTACGCCACTTGGGATTAAATTTTTGTATAATCAGTATGACATTAAACCATACGCGGCCGGTATTACCGAATTGTTCATTCCATATGCACAGATCAAATCATTAGTACAGCCGGGTTCGGTTGTAAGTCAATTCATTAAATAAATGCTTGTTTTTAAATTCGGAGGGGCATCAGTTAAAGATGCTGCGGGTGTTACCAACCTTGCTAATGTTGTAAAACAATATACTGATCAACAATTGCTCATCGTGGTATCGGCTATGGGCAAAACCACCAACGCGCTCGAAAAGCTTACCAAAGCTTATATGGATCAGGCTGATGATATGCATGATATCTTTAACGAGATCAAAGAATATCATTACAATATCCTGAATGGCTTGTTTGAACCCGGTCACCCGGTATTTGACGAAGTAGCTAACACCTTTGTGGAGATTGACTGGGCCATTGAAGATGAACCACATGACAGCTACGATTTTGTATATGATCAGATCGTTTCCATCGGCGAGTTGGTGTCAACCCGGATAGTTAATGCCTATCTGAACCTGGTCGGCCTGCAAAGTAAATGGCTTGATGTACGCGGATATGTGCATACAGATAATACCTACAGGGAAGGCATAGTTGACTGGGATAAAACTAAAGCAAGTATCAGCAAGGATCTTCCAACCTTACTTGAAAAAAGTATTGTTGTAACCCAGGGCTTTTTGGGCGGCACCTCCGAAAATTTTACCACCACACTTGGTCGCGAAGGATCAGATTACACCGCATCCATATTTGCAGCGTGTTTGGGTGCCGAGTCGGTTACCGCCTGGAAAGATGTTCCGGGAATCCTGAACGCCGATCCGAGATTTTTTGCTGATACGGTTAAATTTGATGAGCTCTCCTATACGGAAGCCATCGAAATGACCTATTACGGTGCAAGCGTTATTCACCCAAAAACTATCAAGCCATTACAGAATGCTAAAATTCCGTTGTTAGTAAAACCCTTCACTGATCCTTCGGCTACCGGTACTGTAATAAAAGAAGATGGGCATAACCAGTTTACCAAACCGGTGATCATTTTGAAGCAGAACCAGGTATTGCTATCAGTATCAGGTAAAGATTATTCTTTTATTACGGAAGATCACCTGAGTGATGTGTTTCGCCTGTTTGCCCAGAATAATGTTAAGGTAAATGTAATGCAAACCTCAGCATTGAGTTTTTCAGTTTGTTTTGATCTGAATGAGGAGCGCTTTGAGAAGCTATTAACTGGTCTAAAGCAGGATTTTAAAGTGAAGTATAATGAGGGCTTAACGTTGATTACCGTGCGTCATGATGGTGTAAATACCATTAAAGAATTAACTGAAGGGAAAACTATTTTACTGGAACAGATCAGCAGGAATACGATACAGGTGGTGGTGAGGTAAAAGTCAAAAATCTCGCTTTATCAACATTCGTCAGTGTTCAAATACCTGCTTTTAGCGCCAAAAAGCTATATTTGGGCATGAAGGCAATCAACACGATTAGGGATTCAGCAAATATCGGACTCGGGATTTTATCGGCAGCTTTTGGCCTTAAGGGTTTTTTGCTATCAAGCCATTTTATCGATGGTGGTGCTACCGGCGTTTCTATGCTGATATCTGATATAACCTCCATTCCTATATCGATATTGATCTTTGTTATCAATGTTCCTTTCTTGTGGCTTGGTTATCGCAAGCTTGGGCTTTGGTTCGCGATAAAAAGTACCGGGGCCATTGCGCTTTTATCGCTTTGTCTGGCATTGGTCAGCTTTCCGGATGTTACTCATGATAAATTGCTTACAGCGGTATTTGGCGGTGTATTTATTGGTACCGGCAGCGGGTTGGCCATGCGCGGCGGAGCTGTGCTTGATGGTACCGAAATAGCGGCCGTATTGGTAAGCAAAAAAACGCAGCTGCTTAAAGTGAGCGATTTTATTTTGCTGCTTAACGTTTTGATATTTGGGGTAGCGGCATCGGTGCTGGGTGTTGAACCGGCCATGTATTCGATATTAACCTATATGGCCGCCGCTAAAATGATCGACTTCCTGCTGAACGGTATCGAGCAATACTCCGGCGTTACTGTAATCTCAACCAAAAGTGATGCGATACGGAGGGCGATAACGGTTACGCTTGGCAGGGGTGTTACTATTTACCAGGGGAAAAGTGGTTACGGTAAAGACGGCCATGTGAATGATCCCCGTGATATTGTTTTCACTGTGGCCACCCGTTTGGAAATTCCATCATTAAAACAAACTATTCTTCGTATTGATCCGAAAGCTTTTATTGTACAGCAAAGTATTGACGATACTACAGGCGGCTTACTAAAACGGAAGAAACTACATTAAGAAGCTAAAAAAGAGCTTAAAGCCTAAGGCTGAAAGCTCAAAGCAGTTTTGTATACGGGAAAATCGGGCTTTAGGCCTTAGGCTTTCCGCTTTAAGCTTACAATACGCTTACCGGGTGCTTATGATCATCAATGGCAACAAACGTAAAAGTGCCGGTGATAGCTTTTTCGCGTACAAAGGAGTACATTTCTTCAATATAGATTTCAACCAAGACTTTTAGGCTGGTATTACCGATATGGGATATACGGCCAACAAGCTCAATAATGGTGCCTGCCGGGATAGGGCGGTTAAAGTCGATCCTGTCGGATGATACGGTAACCATTTTTTTACGGGTGAAGCGGGTGGCCGTAATGAAAGCTACCTCGTCCATCATGGCCATTGCCGAACCTCCGAAAAGCGTGTCGTAATGATTGGTGTCGCTCGGGAACACGGTTTTGAATATCCGTGATTCGGCTTCTTTAATTCGTTCTTCAGTAGTCATTGAATTGAATTTTAACTCCCTCTCTTTTGGAGAGGGTTGGGGTGAGGTCGCTTATCTCAATTTACCCCATTTTAAATAAGTAGCGCCCCATGAAAACCCAGCACCAAATGCTGTCAGGATCATGTTATCGTTCTCTTTAAAATCTTCTTTATAATCCCATAACGCCAGCGGGATAGTGGCAGCTGTGGTGTTACCATAACGGTCGATGTTGATCTTAACACGGCTTTCAGGTAGGCCCAAGGCGTCACCTACGGCGTGTATAATGCGGTAATTGGCCTGGTGGGGTATTAGCCAGTTAATATCATCTATGGTAAGGTTGTTACGTTGCAGCACAGATGTACAGCTTTCAGTCATCCCTTTTATGGCAGCTTTGAAGACTACGCGGCCATCCTGGCGTATGTAGTGCAGTTTGCCGTCAATAGTTTCTTCAGATGCCGGGTTCATAGAACCTCCGCCGGGTACATATAAATGCTCCCTGCCGTGCCCATCTGTTTTAAATACACTGTCAATAACGCCAATATCTTCGGTAGATGGTTCAAGCAATACCGCGCCGGCGCCGTCGCCAAAAAGGATACAGGTGTTGCGGTCGGCATAGTTTACAATGGCGCTGTTTTGATCGGCACCGATAACTATTACTTTTTTATAACGGTTGCTTTCAACCAGGCTCGAGCCAAGGGTAAAGGCATAAAGGAAACCACTGCAGGCCGCATTAACGTCAGACGCCCAGGCATTGTTTAAACCACATTTATCACAAACGATGCTGGCGGTGGAGATAAGCAGGTAATCGGGGGTTGAGGTGGCTACAATAACACAGTCAATTTCAGAAGGATCGACTTTGGCATTTTCAAGTAAATTTTTTACTGCAAAGGCAGCCATATCTGAAGTAGCCAGTGTTCTGTCGGCGAGGATCCTTCTTTCTTTGATCCCCGTACGTGAAACTATCCAGTCGCTGTTAGTTTCAACCATTTTTTCTAAATCACTGTTAGTTAAAATGTTGTCGGGAACATAGCCGCCTACACCGGTAATCACCGCACTGCTTTTTAATGCCATAAATATTATATACTCTCAAAAAAACATGCAAAGATAGAGAAATTTGACGGTTTAAAGTTGTCATGCAACTGTATGTTTATACAATCTTATCTTCCTGCGCACCGATAATTTGCTGTTTATCGACACAAAAAGGCAGCTAACCGACACATGCTTCAACACTGACTATGCCGCTTTTACTTTTGAATCAACGAATTAGTTTAAACTTAAAAGGAGAATATACAATGGAAAGAAAGAACTTTTTAAAAAGCCTGGTAATTGGCGCAGTGTCATCGTCGGTATTGGTTGAAGCCTGCAAAAAGGATGCTGATACCGCCACAACAACTACTACTTCATCTTCCGGCAGTACTTCGGGGTCAACCGATTCAGGCACCTGCAGTGTTGCACCTACCGAAACCGAAGGCCCCTATCCAACACATTCACCGGCATCTTATGTAAGAAGCGATATTACCGATGGCCGTACCGGGTATAAGCTTACCGTGAAAATTACAATCAACAATAGCAATAATAGCTGTAGCGCGCTTTCGGGAGCGTTGGTTGATATCTGGCATTGCGATGCGGAAGGCAATTATTCTGAATATGGCGGCAGCGGCACACAATCAACAAATTATACTTCCGTACATTTTTTGCGTGGCAGGCAAACTACCGATTCAAATGGCCTGGTAACTTTTACTTCTATATTTCCAGGTTGGTATACGGGCAGGGCTACGCATATTCACGTTCATGTGTATAACTCATCGGGTACATCATTGAAGGTAACACAGATCGCTTTTCCGGAAGGTTCCGGCACGGCCCTGGCGGCTGTTAATGGTTATGCTAAAGGCATGAGCGGATATACGTATAACGCCAGTGATAATGTGTTTAGCGATGGGTATACGCTTGAAACTGCTACTGTTACCGGTAGCACCACCGCCGGTTTTGTATTAGCTATCAGCTTAAGTGTACCTGCTTAAAAAAACATTTTGTTTGTAACGGAGCGCCGGCTGTCGCCGGCGTTTGTTTTTTGAACCATCATATGCAAAAACGTGTCATCATTTTATGTTATCGTAAAATCATCCATATCCGGTCGATTAAGCAATGGGATAAGCTGGTTTTTGAAAGCACCTACCTGGAATTTAAAATGCAGGCCCAGAACTTTAGCCAGGGAACAGCCTATACTTCCTATGCCGAATTGTTAAGGAATGTGCCCAATGCCCAGCGTTTAACGGGTATGGTTACCCCATCGGTTACCGGTTATATTCAGCAGCTTGGCGGTATTATGCCCGATATTTTAAATAATGTTGGCCGGCGGTTCCTTACATTCAGCAGGTTTCAGCTGGAGATCATCAATTCGGATATTGATGATAAGGATAAACACCAGGTCGCGGTAAATTTTTATTCCGAACCGTTGTTTTGGCATGATACCATAGATAATTACCTGCTCATATCCGCTCAACAGGCCGAAAATCAGTTAAATGTCGAAAATAATTGCATATCTACCAACCTTATGCAATTGCAGCCGTATATAAACATAACTTCATTGCAATATCACAATTAACATGGAAAAGATCTCACCGGGACAAATACATTTAGCCGACCAAAGAGGTTTCACGAAAACCGCAACCCTGCGGCGTTACAGTAGTTTCAATTATGATAACTATTTTAACGAGCATCGTAAACCCTTTGGCCGGTTGGAGGTATGGAATGATGAAATGCTGGCGGGTGGTAGTTCAATTGATGTAGCTGTCGAAAACTCCGGCTGGTTTGTTTTAATGCCGGTAACCGGCGAAGTATTGTTAAAAAGGGCAAATGGAGATATCCGCCTGATTGATGTTGGAGAGGTGTTTGCAGGTTATACAATTGCGGGTGAGCGTCTTGAATTAACTAATCTTTATAAAAGCGATTGGATCAATTACATTTATTTGCAGTTAAAGGATGATGAGGTTATAAATCTACCCCACGACGCAGTTTTTAAATTTGATATTACCAACAGACAAAATGAACTGATCGACCTGGTCCCCACCAGCGGAATGCATCCGTTTCGATTGCATGCAGGGGTATTTGGCGGGAGGGCTGATGCGCTTTATCAACTTCAAAACAATAGATCGTTGTTTTACGCATTTGTGCTTGCCGGGGCTTTTGAGCTGCAGGGCCGCCTGATGCATGAGCGCGACGGATTGGCGTTATGGCAGTTGGAAGAGGCTGACATGGAAGCATTAAGCAACAACGCGGTGATTGTGATATTGGAAGTATTAAAATAAATCGCCTGTTGTAGAGACGCATTATAGGCGCCTTCCGTAATAATATACAGCCGGCTCCGTGCAAAAGGGGTACCTCATTAATTTTAACGAGGTACCTGACTAATCAAGATGTTTCTCGTTTAAATTGCCATACCACCCGATGCTTCAATACGCTGGCCATTAACCCAACGCGCATCTTCGGTGCAAAGGAAAGCTACTACGCCGCCGATATCTTCCGCAACGCCCGGTCTGCCTAAGGCTGTGATACTGCTTACCATTTTTTGGGTTTCTTCGCTGTTGCGCAAATGGCCGCCGCCAAAATCAGTCATGATGGCGCCTGGGGCAACCACATTGGCCCTGATACCTCTTCCGCCAAGTTCTTTAGCCAGGTAACGGGTGAAAATTTCTACCGCGCCTTTCATAGATGCATAGGCCGAAGAACGAGGAACCGATACCCTCGTCAATCCGGATGATACGTTGACAATCCCACCGCCATCGGCCATCAACGGGATCAGTTTTTGAGTTAAAAAGTATACGCCTTTAAAGTGCACGTTCAACAAATCATCAAAAAATTCCTCGGTAACATCGCTAATGGCGCTGTAACCGCCTTGCCCGGCATTATTAATTAAAAAGTCGATATGATCGGTGCCAAATTTATCCGTCAAAACTTCACGCAGTTTTTCGGTAAATGCATCAAAGCTTTTAATTACTCCGGTATTGAGTTGCAATGCTGCTGCCTTTGCGCCGCTTTGTTCTACAAGGTTAACTACCTTAGCCGCCTCCTCTGCATTAGTATTGTAGGTTATAATAACATCTATTCCTTTTTTGGCAAGCCTTAAGGCCATGTCCCTGCCTAAGCCACGGCTGCCGCCGGTTACCACGGCAATTTTATTTCTGTTTTCCATTTTCTTTTTTGTTTTGATACAAAAGTAAAACAGATTGGAGGGGAGGCGTTTTAATAAATCAATCCATTATTTACAAAATTCAAATAATGGTTAAAATATCGGCGCTTTTAATAATCGTACAACAGTGGTTTAAATCTTTTAGCCAGGTATCCGGTAGCTTTTTGCGGGTCAATATCGGCTATAATTACACCGGTTGTTCCATAAGCCTGGTAAACCACGCACGTACCATCCGGCGCTATAACTGAGCTTGCCGATTCCGGGTAAAGCGAACCATAATTAGAACTGGCAAAATAGATGGTATTTTCCAGCGCCCGCATCATCATGGCTTTTTCGTAATAAGGGTTTGCCATACTGCCCCATTCGGTAAGCAATACCCCTTCAGTATTACTGCCCGAAAAATGAGGGTGGAAAACAATGTGCGCGCCATTGCGCGCCGCCCATCTTACCGATTCGGGATAGCGAAAACCCTCGTGGCAAATGGTAATGCCAAATTTTAAGCCATTTACTTCAAAAATATTTCGTTGGGTGCCCGGCACCCAAATGGCGTCTTCGGAAGGGTCTAACTGGTTTTTAGTTTGATATCCAAGTACCTTGCCGGTTTGGGATATTACATGTGCAATGTTTAAAAGCCCGTCTTCGCTGTACCAATCCATAGGCATAATTACCGCTATATTATTTTCGGCGGCAATCTTGCATACCTCATCCAGTGCCGATTGCAGTATCTCCGGCGATGTTGGTTCCGGATCGGTTATCATACCCGGATATCCAGGTATATATGATTCAGGGAAACAGATAACCTCTGCCTGTTGTGATGCTGCATCTTTAATCAACTTTTCGGCTTGTTGCAGACCATCATTAATTGATTTCGGAAAAGGCGGGGTGGCAATTGCTATTTTCATGCGGTGTTAATCTGTATGCTAAATTAAATGATTGCTTTTATCTGTGGTTAATATTTATCCCCTCATGTGTCACTTTTTTATTTCAACCCATGCTTGGCCGATATTTATAAAATTATCATTGTACATTTGTAAAGGAGATCCTCTCCAAACTCAATAAATCATCATTCACACTACTTAACGTTTACTACTATGATTGAAACTAAAGCGTATGCCGCGCAAGATGAAAATACACCGCTTGCCCCCTGGACTTTTGAGAGGCGCGAAGTGGGTGCTCATGACGTGCAGTTTGATATTTTATACTGCGGCGTTTGCCACTCCGATTTGCACCAGATCAAAAACGACTGGTTCCCCGGTATTTTTCCTATGGTTCCCGGACATGAAATTGTTGGCCGCGTAGTTAAAGTTGGCGAGCATGTAAAAGGTTTTAAAGTTGGCGACCTTGCCGCTACCGGCTGTTTGGTTGACTCATGTCGTACATGCGAAAACTGTAAACGCGACCTTGAGCAATATTGCCTTAATGGCAACTCACAAACTTATAATGGCCTTGAACAGGATCATAAAACACCTACTTATGGTGGTTACTCAAACACCATTGTTGTTAATGAGGATTTTGTGCTGCACCTTAAGGAAGGAGTTGACCTCGCCGCCGTTGCCCCGTTGTTATGCGCCGGCATCACAACCTACTCGCCGCTAAGACACTGGAAAGTAGGCAAAGGCCATAAGCTTGCCGTGCTTGGCTTAGGCGGCTTAGGCCATATGGCGGTTAAATTTGGTGTTGCCTTTGGCGCCGATGTTACGGTATTAAGTACATCGCCTAAGAAAGAAGAAGACGCTAAAAAATTAGGTGCTCACCACTTTGTGGTAACTACCGATCCAAAACAGGTTGAAGCAGCTAAAAACTCCTTCGATTTTATTTTGGATACCGTATCGGCCGAGCATGACTTTAACATGTACCTGTCGTTATTACGTACCGATGGTGTTCATATCTGCGTAGGTGTTCCCCCTAAACCGGCTGAGATTGCTGCGTTCAGTTTATTGGGTGGCCGTAAAAGTTTAGCCGGTTCGGGTATTGGTGGTATCAAAGAAACCCAGGAAATGCTTGATTTCTGTGCCGAAAATAACATCGTTTCGGATATTGAAATGATCGATATCAAGGATATTCACACTGCTTATGACCGTATGGAAAAAGGCGATGTGCGTTACAGGTTTGTAATTGATATGGCTACGTTGTAAAGTAATTTATAATTGATAACAGAAGGCCGTGCGGGAGCATGGCCTTTTTACTATAGTCATATTTACACCCTTCAAAAGTCGCTTTAGCCCCCTGCATACGAACGAGCACCGGTTTAATTTTGATATAAAAAATATAACCACTGATATTATGAGAAACTTAGTATTGTTTATGCACATTTCACTCGACGGTATGGTTGCCCGCACTGATGGCGCTATGGACTGGATCAAAGTGAGCAATGAGCTGTTTGAGTATGCCAACGCCCGCACACAGGTAGCTGACACCGCCCTGTATGGCCGTAAAACTTTTGAAATGATGGATGCCTACTGGCCAACAGCAGCCGATGGGCCAAACCCCTCAAAACATGATATTGAACACGCTACATGGTATAATAATACACTTAAGTATGTAGTGTCTGAAAATGCTGCCGGGCAAAATACCGATAAGATTAGATTTATCAGTGACGATGTAAAGGCGCGGATTTCAGACCTCAAAAAACAGGAAGGCGGCGAGATCATCATGTTCGGCAGCCCCGGCCTTGCCCGTTATTTGATGCAGGAAGGGTTGATTGATGAATTTTGGCTGTTTATAAACCCGATAGTGCTTGGCGCCGGTGTTCCGTTGTTTCCTAATGCGGAAATAAAACTTAAACTGGAAAAAAGCACAACTTTTGCCGATGGTGTTCTCGGGGTGCATTATATAAAAGAGTAGTGTTTTGCAGGTAGATATCTTACAGTTATAAAAAAAACTGCAACCCGAGGCAACGCCTTTGCTAAAATGGTAGTAATCATTATGTACACAAACATATTACTACATGAAATTACTATCAAAGCTAACAGCAGCGGCCCTTGTGACAGGAGCACTGTTTTTTTCAAATACGGTAAAAGCGCAAACCACTCCTGCAAATGCGTTCCGTTTAGGTTTAGGAATTGAAACCGGCTTGCCTACAGGTGTAGCAAAAATTGGCACTACTTTTACATTAGGTGGTACAGCCCGTTTGCAATATGGTATAAGCAATAGTTTTGCGCTTACTTATACTATGGGCGGGTATCATTTTTTTCAGAAAGAAAATCCTGCTACGGGTAAACGCTATCCAAGCTATGGCGAAATTCCTATTAAATTTGGTTTCAAAGAGTTTTTTGTACCAAGTGTATATGTTGCCGGCGAAGCTGGTATCGCTTACGAAAAACTGGAGCATGGCTGGGGCCCGCACAGGCTTGATCTTTCGCCTGGTATAGGCTGGGCCAATAAAACCTGGGATGTAAGTGTACGCTATGAAAACTTTTCGGGTGCTAACCAGGATCATTTTGGTATGGTTGGCCTGCGTTTAGCCTACGGGTTTGCTTTATAATTTCGCACTTAATGTAACGATTAACTAATATGAACTAACAAACACCCGGGTTACCCAGGTTATGTTAGGTTGACTGGCCCTCTTTCGGTTATTACCGGAGGAGGGTTTTTGTTTATTTTCGGGTTGACAGCTAATTATTTTATCCTGATTTTAGGAACGAGAAACCTAACCCGTTTTTTTACTAAATATCACAAGTTTTGCAGCTAACAGAAGATCAGATATACACTCTCGCACCTGATGAAGCTTCAAAAAAAGCAGGTCGTGATTTGGCTAACCCGATCAAATGGGTAAGCAAAGGGATTAGTGAAGAAGCCCTTTGGGGCGAATGCCAGGGCAGCGGCAGCAAACCTTACCAAACTCAAGTTGATCTTGGCGCTATCGCCTTTAAATGTTCATGCCCCAGTCGTAAATTTCCATGTAAGCATGGCTTAGGCTTAATGCTTTTATGTGCGAGGCAACCAGGCTTATTTGCCAAATCAACAATGCCTGCCTGGGTAAGCGACTGGATAAACAAACGAGCCGAAAAAGAAGAAAAAAAAGTTGAAAAGGCGGCCGAAAAACCTGTAGATGAAAACGCGCAGGCTAAACGTGTACAGGCACGGAAACAAAAAGTAAGCGCAGGGATAGCCGAACTAATGGTTTGGATTAAAGATATTGTACGCGGCGGAATTTTAACCGTCCCCGAAAAAACGCCGGCTTACTGGGATAATATGGCCCGCCGTATGGTTGATGCCCAGGCATCGGGATTGGCTGGTATGGTAAGGAACCTTGGTGCTACCAACTTTTGGAACGACGGCTGGCAAAGTGGCTTTATAGATAAATTACTCCAATTATATTTAGTTGCAGCGGGGTACAATAACATTCAAAATATTGACCCGGATTTGCAGCAGGATTTATGCACTGTCATAGGTTTCACCACCAACCAGGAAGAGCTGCGGGCGCAAACAGGTGTAAGAGATACCTGGCTTGTTATTGGAAAGGAAAGTCACGATGAGCAGCAACTGACCATTGAACAAAACTGGCTTTACGGTTTAAAAACCAACAGTTATGCGCTGGTGCTGCAATTTACGGTTAAAGGGCAGTTCCCGCCGCTTAACTTTTCGCCGGGGATGTACCTGGATGCTACCCTGGTGTATTTCCCGTCGGCCCTGCCGTATCGTGCTATCGTTAAGGATTATAATATCATAAGGCAAATCGATAACGTTAATATAAAAACATTTACAGGCTGGCAGCAAGTTGCCGGTTATGAAACCATACTAAACAGTCGTTTGCCATTTCGCAATGAAATGCCCGTTGTTATAGCATCGCTAACACCGGTTGTTTACCAAAAGCAATGGTGGCTGCAGGATAGCGAAGGCTGCCTCTGTAAAATATCGGCAAGTTATACCAACATCTGGCAACTGATTGCCATAAGCGGAGGCGACCCGGTAAACATGGCCGTCATCGGTAGAGAAAATGAATATCGCCCGATTGGCGTTTGGCATCAAAATAATTACAAAAGTATCTGATGAAGGCCTGGGAAAGTATCATAAACACCGCAATGCTGGGTACTGATAAACCTACACCTGCTATTGCTGATTTGCCGGAAGAAGTAGCCCTGATCGCTAATGCGATAGAGGCCTCAGCAGGCTTAGATAAAGAAGAACGCTACCTGCAAAAGGCTGCTGTGATCTATAATTACAGGCAATCGGGTTTTGTGCCCTTTCAAAAAAATGATCTGCCGGCTAATAAAGCGCTTGCAGAAACAAAACCGTACTGTGCACCCGAAGCTGCCGGGGTTTTGAACGCCATATTGGGCGAGGAGAACGATCAATTACTACAATTGTGGTTAATGCAATGCTGCAAATCAGGGCAATTACTATTGCTTGATGTGTTGCCGGTCGTATTTGAAAAAGCACAAAAGGAGATGGCATTACGCAAAGTTGTTATTGAATGCAGCGGTAACAGGGGAGTTTGGCTTAGCAAAATGAACCCTGCGTGGAACTGGTTTACTACTATAGCCGATGAGGAACTATGGCAAATGGGTACGCCAGCCCAGCGTTCAGAAATATTGAAAAGCTTAAGACTGAGTGAGCCCGCCAAAGCTTTAGAATGGCTGCAGCAAACGTGGGAGCAGGAGAATGCAGCCGGTAAATTGGAATTGCTTAAAGCCATGAAAGTGAATAGTAATGTTAATGACCTGCCATGGTTGGAGGGCTTGCTCAACGAAAAAGGGCAAAAGGTTAAAGATGAAGCTTTGGCCCTGCTCAAAAGTATTTCTGGTTCGTCGGTTGTTAAACAGTATCAGCAGTTGCTACGTGAATCTGTATCGCTAAAAAAAGAAAAGGCCTTATTAGGTTTAACTACTAAAACTTCCATCCAAATAAAACTTCCCGCCGTAGTTGACGAAAGCATCTACAAATCGGGCATCGAAAAATTATCGGGGCCTAAAAGTACGGTAACTGACGAAAACTATGTTATTTATCAGCTCATCAGCAGCGTGCCGCCGGCGTTTTGGGAAGATCAGTTTGAAGCAACGCCCATTCAGATAGTTGAATATTTTGAACAATATGCACCTGCTATGGTACCGGCTTTGGCCAATGCGGTAGCAAAGTTTAGGCAAAAGAATTGGGTGCCGTTTTTTCTCGGGCAAAGTATGTTCTACCCGGATTTTGTTGAAATGCTAAGCGGCAGGGAACAGGAAAAATACCTGCTGAAAGCCTTGAGCAGTGATCCGCAAAATACAATTGCTCATGCCATCCGCATTAGTGATGAATGGGGCACCGAGTTTGCGGTTTCGGCCTTGCTAAAAATGGCTAACTGGCCTTACGAATATAATCGTGGTTTTTTTACCCGGCATATCAGCCTGATCCCTGTCGGGGCTTTGAAACATGTCGAAAACATAACATCGCAGCAGGTTAACCTCCAGCCAACCTGGGACAAAACCCGCAATCACTTAATTAATTTACTCAACTTAAAACAGCAAACGCTTAAAGCCTTTAACGCATAAAAACTTTAACATGTCACAGATATTACGTCAGCATGCAGAGCAATTATTTGCACACGAACTGGAAGAATTGAAAAAGCAGGACGGTGATAAGCGTCCGGCCAACTGGATACTTTCTCCTCAATTAGTAGTAACCTACCTGGTTGGCGGAAAGCTGAAGAATGGCTTTGAGGTTTCGCCAAAATATATTGGCAACCGCCGCTTAATGGAAATAGCGGTAGCTACGCTCACAACAGATCGTGCCCTGTTATTATACGGTTTGCCCGGTACAGCAAAAAGCTGGGTGAGTGAGCATTTGGCGGCGGCTGTAAGTGGCGATTCAACCATGATTATCCAGGGAACAGCCGGTACAAGTGAAGAGGCCATTCGCTATGGCTGGAACTATGCCCGCCTGATAGCACAAGGCCCATCGCCAGATGCGCTGGTAGAAACGCCTGTAATGCGCGGGATGAAAGATGGTAAAATAGTTCGTTTAGAAGAGCTTACTCGTATTGGCGCCGATGTGCAGGATACACTGATCACCATTCTTTCTGAAAAGATGCTGCCCGTGCCTGAGCTTAATATCGAAGTGCAGGCCGTTAAAGGTTTTAATATCATAGCCACAGCCAATAATCGTGATAAAGGTGTAAATGAATTATCAAGCGCGTTAAAGCGCCGTTTCAATACCGTCATCCTTCCCTTGCCTGATTCGGTGGAAGAGGAGATAGACATCGTACGCCGCCGGGTTGAAAGCTTTGAAAAAGTAATGGAACTGCCGGCCGAACCGCCGGCATTGCAGGAGATCCGCCGGATAGTGACCATCTTCCGCGAACTTCGTGCAGGCGTTACGCTTGATGGCAAAACCAAGATCAAAGTGCCGTCAGGTACCTTAAGCACTGCCGAAGCTATCTCCGTTGTGAACAGCGGTTTATCAATGGCTGCCTACTTTGGCGATGGACAATTGAAGGCAGCTGATCTTGCCGCGGGCATCATTGGTTCGGTAATTAAAGACCCGGTGCAGGATAAACTGGTTTGGCAGGAATACCTGGAAACTGTAGTAAAACCACGTGCCGATTGGGGCGACATTTACCGTGCCTGCCGCGATCTGTAATCAAAAAACCTTAAGCCAATGGCAGTACATATTTTAGGCATAAGGCACCACGGGCCGGGTTCGGCGCGTAACGTGAAAGCTTTTCTGGAAACGGTTAGGCCCGATATTGTTTTGGTTGAGGGGCCGCCGGAAGCTGATGCCATGCTGCAATGGGTAAGCAACGAAGGTTTGAAACCACCTGTAGCGCTGCTTTGCTATCAGCCGGATGACCCGCAACGCTCGGTGTTTTATCCCTTTGCCGATTTCTCGCCCGAATGGCAGGCAATTCTTTATGCCCGCAGGCAAAATATCCATGTGCGTTTTATGGATCTTCCTGCCGGTAACCAGATGCTTGTTGAAAAGGAGCTAAAGGTTGTTGAACAACAACAAGAGCCGGATACAGTTCACATCAACGGCGAGGCACAAAGCCTTGAGCAACTCTATAAAAGTCCGATAAGTTACCTGGCAGATGCTGCCGGCTTTGCCGACGATGAAAAATGGTGGGAGCATACGTTTGAGTACCGCCATAATAACGATGAGGTTTTTGATGCGGTATCTGAAGCTATGCAGGCACTCCGCGAGAGTTTTCCCAAAAAGGACAAAAAGCTTGAACAGATGCGCGAAGCATACATGCGCCGCACCATTCGCCAGGCCGAAAAAGAGATGTTTCATACCATAGCGGTAATCTGTGGTGCCTGGCATGCGCCTGCCTTGCAAGGGAAATCATCGCAAAAAGATGATAATGAAATCCTGAAAGGGCTGCCAAAGGTAAAAACAGAATGCACCTGGATTCCATGGACTTTTAACCGTTTAAGCTTCCGTAGCGGTTACGGTGCCGGTATCAATTCGCCGGGGTGGTACAACCACATCTGGAACCATCCGCATGATGATGGTACCTTGTGGATGGCCAAGGTGGCACAACTTTTCCGTAAGCAGCAGATGGATACCTCCGTTGCTCATATTATTGAAGCGGTAAGGTTGGCCGGTGCGCTCGCTTCACTGCGGGGTTTGCCCAAAGTAGGGTTAGAGGAACTGAATGAGGCCACACTGAGCGTGCTTTGTAACGGCGAGAGCATTTTGCTAAAACTGGTACATGACGAATTAATAGTTGGCCACCAGATAGGCGAGGTGCCGGTTGAGATTCCCAAACCGCCGTTGCAACTCGATATCGAAAAACAACAAAAGAAATTAAGGCTGCCCGCAACAGCCAATTACAAAGATTATACACTCGACCTGAGGAAAGATACCGACCTGGAGCGGAGTATCTTCCTGCACCGCCTGCAATTACTGGGCATTAATTGGGGCAGGCAGCAATACACCAGCGGTAAGGGTACTTTTAAAGAGCAATGGCGCCTGCAATGGGACCCCGGCTATTCGGTGGAGATTATTGAACGCGGTAATTTGGGCAATACCGTAGCTGAAGCGGCCGCAAATAGCGTCCTCAACCAGGCAAAAGAAGCAAGGGAACTGAAAGTTATAGGCGATCTGCTTGAAAAAACGATTCCTGCAGAATTGCCGGGGGCCATTGAAGCGCTGATCAGTCAGCTTAATAATTTGGCCGCGGCCTCTGCCGATGTTATCGAACTGATGGAAGTAGTGCCCGGCCTGATAACCGTGGCAAGGTATGGCAATGTACGCAAAACAGATGCCGAATTGGTGATCAGCATTATCAATAGCATTATTACCCGCGTTTGTATCAGTTTGCCCAATGCCTGTATCGCTATTGATGAAGATGCCTCTCAAAAGCTGCTGGAACTGTTTTTTAAACTGAACGATGGCATTAACCTATTGCAGGATACGGGCATAATTAACATGTGGCAGCAAACGCTGTTGACTATAGCAGCTAATAAAAACACCTCGCCGGTTATAGGAGGATATAGTACCCGTTTGCTGCATGACGCCCGCAAATTGGAGGGCGACCAACTGATGCAGTATTTCAGTTTTGCTATGTCATCGGCCACGGCTCCGGTCATCGCCGCAGCCTGGCTCGAAGGGTTTTTGAAAGGCAGCGGTACTTTATTGTTGCTTGATCAGGACCTTTGGCAATTGATCGACAATTGGGTAGCCAGTCTTGCCGATGAGGTCTTTATGCAAGTGCTGCCTTTACTGCGCCGCACCTTTGCCAATTTTACCAATCCTGAAAGGAGAAAGCTTGGCGAAAAGGCCAGATCCGGCGGTGGGACGGGGCATCAGCATACAAACATCAGCGCTAATTTTGATGCCGAAAGAGCTAAGCAAGGTTTGCCGGTTATTATGCAATTATTGGGTTTAACCATAAATATTAACGACACAAATGGAAATTGAACCGGAGCATCTGCGCAAATGGCGGTTAATACTGGGCGGTAATCAAAATGAAGGTACCGGATTTAGCCTTGATGATGCCGACCTTAAAGTTGACCGCACACTTGAAGCTTTATATGACAGCGACAGAACCGGAGGCCTCGGTGCATCATCACCGAATGTAAGCCGTTGGCTGGGGGATATCCGTACCTTCTTCCCATCAAGCGTAGTACAGGTAATGCAGCAGGATGCATTAAAGCGCTTGAACCTGACCCAAATGCTGTTTGAAAAGGAGATGTTGGAAAATGTAGAGCCAGATGTTCACCTGGTAGCAACTTTGATGACATTGAGCCGCGTTATTCCCGATAAAACAAAAGATACCGCCAGGCAGGTGGTACGTAAGGTTGTTGACCAACTGATAAAAAAGTTAGCTGAGCCCACACGTCAGGCCATAACCGGTAGTTTAAATCGTAGTGCCCGCAATACAAGGCCGCGGCATAATGAAATAAACTGGGGGGCAACTATTCTTAAAAACCTTAAGCATTATCAACCCGAATATCAAACCATTATTCCCGAAACAAGGATTGGTTACGGTCGTAAGCGTTCATCATTAAAAGATGTGATCCTCTGTCTTGACCAAAGCGGGTCGATGGGTTCATCAGTGGTTTATTCGGGGATTTTTGGAAGCGTTATGGCTTCTATCCCAGCCATAAAAACTAAAATGGTGGTTTTTGATACTGCTGTAGCCGATTTAACCGAAGAGCTAACCGATCCGGTAGAACTATTGTTCGGTGTGCAATTAGGTGGGGGAACTGATATTAACGCGGCTTTAACCTATTGCCAGCAGATAGCTCCACGGCCTGCGGATACAGTGTTGGTGCTCATTACCGATCTTTACGAAGGAGGTAACGTTGCCGAAATGCGCCGTCGTGCGGTAGAACTGGTTGCGGCAGGTGTGCAATTGGTAGTATTGCTTGCTTTAAGCGATGACGGCTCTCCATCGTACGATCATGGCAATGCGCAGTTCCTGGCCGATATGGGTGTGCCCGTTTTTGCCTGTACACCCGATAAATTTCCCGATCTGATGGCCGCCGCGCTCACTAAACAGGATATTGGTATGTGGGCGGCCAGGGAAGACCTTATTATAAAAAAGTAAAGGATTGGCGATTTTACCGATAACCAACCCACCTATACGCTCGATACTTTATCAAAAGTATTACGGTTAGGCAGGCTGGAACAATTTTATAGTTTGATAGATGAGTTTATCTCACCAGCTAAGCTTTAAAAGAGCCACCCCTTGCCTTGGTAACAATACAGTGGCACTTGCCAGCCCTGATTTAGCCTGCAGCGTAACCTGTTTGCCGAACTGTTGTAATTGCCCTGCTTTTTCAAGTTCCTTAATTTGCGCAGCTGTAGGTTTTTGCGGTGAACCCATCTTTTTCCACACTTCGTAGGCATTGCTATGCTCTTCATCAATGCGGTATTGAGTTAGTTTTACAAAGGTGGGAGGTAGGTTTTTTATCCTGATCTTTACGGTTTTCCCTGCATCGTGCAGGTCATCATCATGATAGTTCCACAGCAATACGGTCATTTCTTTTTTATCTACGGCTGCCAAAGCACCGATATCTGTATTATTTCCCCTGATGCTTGAATCGGCCACGGTTTTAAGCGAATACATCTGGTCGCCGGTTACTTTCAGGCGTTTGCCTTTCATTATGCCCAGCATCCGGAAAACGTTAAGTACCGGCTTATCAACTCCGTTTGTAGCCAAATCCCGAAAACCATAAAACCAGGGCTGATTTTCAAACTCGAACGACCATGATACGGAGCCCATAAAATTTACACCTAATGAGTCGGCCAGTTGGTATTCGCGGGCTATGGAAGCCGCAGTATAACTCGAATACATAGTACCATTACGGTACGCATTTGAGGGATTCGTAGCCATACCGCAGGCGGCGCAACCTTCCGGGTCCGATTCGCCTATTACTATCGGGGTGTTTTTAGTTTCGGGATAAGATGCTACAATTTTAAAGCCTTCCCTGATATCGCGAATCTGGGGCGCCATATTCATGCGTACCTTACCATTAACCAGTGTAGGTTGCCCTTTGGCATGAAACGAGATTACATCAATAGGCGAACCTATTTTGCCTGTCGCGTAATTGGTGTCGGCAATGCAATGTTTAATGAATGCGTTCAGGAATTTCATACCGCCGGGACTTGAGCCGCCTGCAACTTCCGGTCCGCCCACGTGCGCGGTAGGGAGGGCGCGTTTTACACCATGGGCGGCATAATCATACAGTTTAAAAAACTCTTTCATGGTACCTTTCCAGTAGCCTATGTTTGGTTCGTTCCACACTTCCCAGTACCAGCTTTCAACCTCAGCTTGGCCGTAGCGCTGCACACAATGCTTTACCCATTGATAAATAAGCTCTTCCCATTTATTATGATCTTTGGGAGGATAAGCCCAGCCGGAATAAACATCATCATAGTTATCGCCGGGTTTCCAGTAATGGCGATAAGGTTTGGGGTGGGTTGACAAGGCCTCGGGCATAAAACCTATCTGGGCATAAGGTTTCATGCCCAGTTTAATGTAAGTGTCAAAAATGCTGTCAACCAGGTGCCAGTTATAAATAGGTTTGCCGCTGGCATCCTCAGTATATGCGTTGGTGGACCCCCACTTTAGGGCTGCCGTGCCATCACCACTGGTAAGCAGGTTGTGAACCCGCATACGTACAGGTATCGGGCTCAAAGCGGCCAACTCCGACAAGAGTTTACGGCCATCCTTCATGTAGGTATAGTTAGGCTCATCGTGACCAAACCATGCCCAAAAGGGGTACATATCGCCAATTTTATCATTTAGGCTGATAGTGATATTGGCCTGGTTCTGGGCAAAAATACTGCCGCTGATAAATAATAAAAGGAAGGGGATAAGTTTGATGGTCTTCATTCAGGTAGTTTGGTGATTTATAAGGAGTACAGATCAAACATAGGTAATTTTATTTATTGTAAAAAGAACAATTAAAATAAGGGGGGCTGGCCTTTCAATCAATTTTAAATCACATACAACATATTTAACCTAATTTACGTTAACAGCGTGTTAATTTATTGTTTACGCGCTTCAGAAATTCTACAGAATTAAATTGTATAATTGTGCTTACCAGCGCTTAATAAGGGGGATTCTTTGCAAAAGTTTAGGTTTTATTTTATTTCGATGCTATTGGCAGCTTCGTTCTCGCTGTCATCATATGCCCAGGTTAAGGATACATTACAAAAAGATGCTGTAAAAAAGGATTCTTTGCAGAAAGATTCGGCCAGGAATATCCTGACATTGCCCGATACGGTTAAGCACCTTCAAAGTAAGTTTCCGTCATACATACCGCCCGCGGCTTTTATCACTTATGGCCTGCTATCGTTTAAAGTAGGATTTATACGTAATATTGATTATCGCGTACGGAATGATATGAACAAAGATCATCCCGGCTTCCATACCAAGGTTGATAATTATATGCAATACGCGCCTATCGTGTCCGTTTATGCGCTTAACCTGGCTGGTGTTCATGGTAAAAATACATTTATCGACCGTACTATGCTGCTCGTGCTTTCTGAAGCCATATTTGCCGGTACCACTTTTGGCTTAAAACGTGTTACCCACCGTGAGCGGCCCGATGGCTCAGATAAGTTTTCGTTTCCTTCAGGCCATACCGGTAACGCTTTTGTTTCTGCAGAGTTTATGGCCCAGGAATATGGCGACCGCTCGCCCATATACGGTGGTGTGGGCTATGCGTTTGCAACTACCACTGCTATTTTGCGTGTATATAACAACAAGCATTGGTTTAGCGACATCATAGCAGGAGCCGGTTTTGGGATCCTGTCAACCAAAGCGGCTTATTACCTGTACCCGCTTATCCGTAATGGCGTATTCCGTGGGGGGAATGAGAAAGGGAAAAACAATAACTCCTTATTGTTGCCAACTTACCAGGACGGAAGGGTTGGATTAACCTTCGCCAAGAGTTTTTAAACGACTGATCTTATATTTATAATTTACAACCACCTTAATATTAGGGTGGTTGTTTTGTTTTAGAGGAATTTTTTTTCAAGAAAAACAACTTAGCTATTGTAACGTACGTTTTTAATGCATACCTTTGGTTTATGAGTTTGTTTAAAAAGGATATTACTGCTGATTTAACGCCAACCAAAACAGAAATGGACGTTTTGCAGGTGTTGTGGCAGCATGGCCCGTCTACAGTGAGGTTTGTGCATGATAAGCTTAACGAGCAAAAGGAAGCGGTAATTTATACCAGCACCCTTAAGCTGATGCAGGTAATGAAAGAGAAGGGGATGCTTAATCGCGATGAAACCAATATGAAGCACATTTACAGCGCCGCGGTTGAGGAAAGCAAGGTGAAAGGTAATATGCTTGGCCGTTTTGTTGATTCGATGTATAATGGTTCGCCGAGCGATTTGATGGTAGCCCTGTTGGGTAACGACAAAACATCGGCCGAAGAACTCAGAAAAATAAAAGAACTGCTCAAAAACATGGACGATAATTAAACTTTACAGATATGTACCTGCTCCTTAACACCAACACCGTTTCCCACAGCCTGATACAGGCTTTTAGCTGGATGCTGATCCATTCACTATGGCAGGGGCTGTCGTTGTCGGTTATGAGCGCGGTGGTGATGTTCCTCACCAAAAAAGCAAGCGCGGCAGTAAGGTACAACCTGGTGCTTGTACTGTTTTTACTGTTTATAGGGAGCTGTCTGTTCACTTTTGTTTGGGAATGGAACAGGCAACCTGTAACTGCTGAGTTTGGTAATGCTATAGGTAACCGTGCATCGCAGCTATTAAACCTTAATGCTGATGGGATCCGGAATTTTGCCAATACCTGTATCGGTTATTTTACAGCCAATGCACCAATGGTTGTACTGCTGTGGTTTGTGTTTTTCCTGTTCCGGTCTGTACAGATGATGCGCGGGCTTATGTTTATCCATACCGCAAAACACAGGCAGATATCCGAACCTGTTGGGTATTGGAAAAACAGGGTTGAGCTGCTTTGCGAAAAACTGCAATTGAAGCGGGCTGTTCGGCTGCTTGAATCGGGTTATGTGAAAATACCCATGGTTGTCGGGCACCTGAAACCTGTAATCCTGATCCCAGCGGGTTTATTGGCAGGGCTGCCGCCCGAACAGGTTGAAGCGGTGTTGCTGCATGAACTGGCCCACATCCGCAGGCACGATTATATCGTTAACTTTTTACAAACCATTGCCGAAACCGTATTTTTCTTTAATCCCGGCTTATTGTGGATCTCGTCCCTGCTTCGGGATGAGCGGGAAAACTGCTGTGATGATATCGCCCTCGCCCAAACAAAAAACAAACGCGATTTTATACAGGCATTGATCAGCTTTAAAGAACATTCGCTTTACGGTGCAAATTATGCGGTTGCATTCCCTGGTAAAAAGAACCAACTATTGCAAAGGGTAAGCCGCATCCTGGGTAATAGAAACAAAACGGTAACCTCGGGCGAAAAGGTATTTTTGATAAGCGGCGTTATTATCCTTTCGGCTATAATAGCAACCGCAGCCATTGCACAGATCCGGAAAGTGAATTATCCTGAAAACGGCAATAATCATACGTATAAACAGGAACAACGCGTAACATCATTTGCCGATACCCAATCTGCAGCGATTGTTAGTCAAGGAGATAAGCCGAAACATTTAAAACATAAATATCTTGCTGCTGCCCGGAAACCCGTTCATGCAAATGGAAACACAGTTATGGCTAATGATGAAACCGTGTCTCCGCAGGAGCAGCTTGAGCGCGATGCATTGGCAGCAAAGCAGCGGGCCGAACAGGATAATCAGCAGTCGGTAAATAATAAAGCCGCACTTAACCCCGAACAGGAACAAGCCCGCCGTGCACAGGATCAGGCCAAACGTGACCTGGAGCAGGCGCGGCGCGATCAGGAACAAGCCGTGCGTGATCAGACGCAGGCTAAACACGACCAGGAACAGGCCGAAAGAGATCAGGCACAAGCAAAGCGCGATCAGGAGCAGGCAAAACGTGATCAGGCACAGGCTAACAAACTAAAAACGGAACCGATAAAAAGTAAAACAAGCGTTCAGGATTAAGTAAAACCTTTCTTATTTAGTCTGTAAAGCAGGGATACATACTACTTTATAAGCTATAGTAATCAGTCATTTCAATAATCAATTTTAAACTGCCAAATGGGCGGAAATGGAAAACTATTGCCCAATTTTTAACCTTTAAATCAACAGAAAAATGAAAACCAATTATTTAAGAAGTGCTCTGTTGCTGATAGCGGCAACGGCATTAACAACTGCTGCAAATGCACAGAAGCCTGGGAAAAAAACGGCCTTCAACTCTTATAAAAATCACGACACTTTTGATGGTAAGGGGCGGGAACGCATCCAAACTGACTGGCAGGGGAAAACTTACCAAATGGAATTGGCAAACAACAAGCTGGTGGCTTTGGCCGTTGACGGCGAAATTATCCCGTCGACCAAATGGGGTGAATACAGCACAGTTATAGCTGCCATTCGCGAGCAGATCAGGAAGGACAAGATCCAGGCAAAAAAGGATCAGGCACAAGCTAAGCGTGATCAGGAACAAGCCCGGCGCGATCAGCAACAAGCCAAACGTGATCAGGAACAAGCCGCCCGCGACCAGCAGCATGCAAAAGCTGAACAGGAAGAGGCTGAACGCGGCCAGCAACAAGCCAAACGTGATCAGGAACAAGCAGCCAAAGATCAGTTACAGGCCAAACGCGACCAGGAGCAGGCTGCCCGTGATCAGGAACAGGCCAAACGTGACCAGGAACAGGCGCACTTGGATCAAATCCAGGCAAAAAGAGACCAGGAACATGCGGCTGAAGATCAGCGGCTGCTAAAACAGATGACCAGTGATTTGGTGGCAGATCATATTATTCCGAATGAAGAGGTCTTACACGAGCTTTCATTTAACGGTGAAGAACTGATTGTAAACGGTGAAAAGCAGCCCGACAGCGTGTTTAAAAAATATAGCAAAAAATATCCCCGCTTTGCCCAGGGCAATACAAGTTATGAAAATGGCAAAAAGCAGTTTAACGGCTTGCATATTCATAGGAATTAATTGATAGCATGTGTGTTAAGAAAGCATTAACGTCAAATAAAAGCGTCATTGCGAGCGCAGCGTGGCAATCCCCGATTACAGGTGCGCCCTGTAGAGTTTGGGATTGCTTCGTGCCTCGCAATGACGATCTAATATGTCAGCGTGTGAAGGATAGATTGTGAACGTTTTACTTCTTCAAACTCCTCGTCCTCAGCTTACTCAAAAACTCGGGCGAGATTCCTAAATATGAAGCTATATAATGCTGGGGTACCCTTTGAGGAATGCTGGGATAACGGTTGATAAATTCCGTATATTTTTCCATGGCTGTGGTTGCTATGGTTTTAAACAGCCGTTTTTGAACTACCGTTAAATGCCTTTGCAGCATGAGCCTGAACATGCGCTCAAGCTTGGGTATTTCATTAAGTAAGCGTTCTTTTGAGACGCGGGTGAGGATGAGCAATTCGCAATCTTCTAAGGTTTCGATGTACATGCTGCATGGGGTTTGATCCTCGAAACTGGCAAGGTCGCTTACCCACCAGTCTTCAACCGCGAATTGTAGGGTCACTTCTGCGCCGTTTTTGTCGATGATATACTCGCGGATGCAGCCTTTGTTTACGTAGGCTTCAAAATTGCAGATGTTGCCGGCAGTAAGCAGGCGGGTTTTTTTAGGGATTTTCCGATATTCCAATATCTCATTAAAAAGGGCTGTTTCCTCTGCAGTTAAACTTACCGACCGTGCCGCGTAATTATTGATGTTTTGAAACATGGCTCAAATATAAGCGCGGTTAGGGTTACAACCGCAAACATCAGGCCGCTAAATAATTTCATTTCTTGTCCCAGTTCAATGGATTTTTAAGATAGATAAGTCAATTTTGCCTCATATAATTCTTATTAATCAAATATGACCTATCTACCCAATCAAAACCGTTACCAGGATATGGAGTACCGCCGTTGCGGTTACAGTGGTTTGAAACTGCCGGCAGTATCGCTTGGCTTATGGCATAACTTCGGCGGTATCGACAGCCTGGAGAATGCCCGTAACATTTTACGTTTAGCCTTTGATAAAGGCATCACCCATTTTGACCTGGCCAACAACTACGGCCCGCCGCCGGGCTCGGCCGAGGAAACTTTTGGTCGTGTTTTTAAAGATGATTTCAAAAACTATCGCGATGAACTCATTATTTCAAGCAAAGCCGGATGGGGTATGTGGGAAGGCCCGTATGGCGACTGGGGCTCAAAAAAATATTTGGTAGCCAGTTTAGATCAAAGCCTTAAACGCATGGGGCTTGATTATGTAGATATTTTCTATCATCACCGTCCTGACCCTGAAACCCCCATCGAAGAAACTATGGGCGCGTTGGATCTGATAGTACGCCAGGGCAAAGCTTTATATGTTGGGATTTCAAGCTATAGCGCTTCCGAAACAGAAAAAGCTGTCGCGGTGTTGAAAGAGCTGGGTACGCCATGCCTCATCCATCAGCCTAAATATTCCATGTTCGACAGATGGGTTGAAGGTGGTTTACTTGATGTGCTGGAAGATAAAGGTGTTGGCTGTATTCCGTTTTCGCCACTGGCCCAGGGTTTATTAACCAATAAATACCTGAAAGGTATCCCCGAAGGCTCACGGGCTGCGGCTCATCGTGGTAATGGTGCTATTGATGAAAATGCTATAACCGAACAAAATATAGCCAAAGCAGCAAAGCTGAATGAAATTGCATTGCAGCGCGGTCAAAACCTGGCACAAATGGCCTTATCGTGGATCCTGAAAGATAAACGCATCACTTCGGTATTGATTGGTGCAAGTAAGCCGGAGCAGGTTACAGATTCTATCGGTTGTTTGGCCAATACATCATTTAGTGATGATGAGTTAAAGCTGATCAATAATATACTGGCGTATTAGTGTCAAGTTCTGAGCCTTAAGTCTTCAGTTCAAAGTACAAAAAAGAAAAGTCTGACTAAAGACTTATAGCTAAAAAACGCAGGCCCCGCCGAAAGCCGGGGTTTTTTTGTTGCAAGTTTTTGCAAAATCTATTCGGGCCTTATATTAATTATTGTTTAAATGACACTTTATTGATAAGTTAATATGCCTTGAAAGAGCGAGAAGAGTAACTAATTTTAAAGTTGAATTCTTAACAGATGCTTTCGTTAGTTATCTTTTGTAAAATAATTTAGCAGGGTGTTTTTTGGGTATTTGATTTTTTACTAAAAATATTTTAATTGTTTTTTGAACAATTAAAATAAATATTATACCTTAGATTTTCATTAGCGTGATAACCTCGCTTTAATGAAGCCAATTATATTAATTTAAACCATACTTAACCCGTGCCGGGTTTTGATCAAAGTAATTACAACCGATAAGGAGATGCTGGACACCGAGATTAGGTACTTGCTTAATGACATTGCTTTAAACAGCAGCAGGGCTTCCTTTAAAAGGCTTTACTTATTTTACTATGGTAAATTGTTTAGCCTCGCAAAATCGCTGGTTAAACAGGATGAACTGGCTGAAGAGATCACCAACGACGTTTTTATGAATCTGTGGACACGCCGTGCCTCGTTGCCTGAAATCAATAACTTTACTTATTACTGCTATACTTCGGTTAAAAACAAATCGCTTACCTGCCTCGCAAAAAATCAGCTTAAGAGCGTAAATATTGATGATGTGAATGTGGATGTTGCTGATTCTGGCGCTACCGGTGAAGATAAACTGGTTTGCGAGGACCTTACCAAACTCATCAGTACTACATTAAGTAAACTATCCGACCAATGCCGCCTTGTTTTTAAGCTGATAAAGGAAGACGGCCTGAAATACCGCGAAGTAGCCGATTTACTTGATATTTCCATAAAAACGGTTGAATACCATATGGGCAACGCGTTAAAAACCCTTGCACAGGGGTTAAAAGACACTCAAAAAACGGCAATATCAGCCAGTCCCGAAAAAATTTCAAAAAATATTTAATTCTCCACTGGGGTATCCCGATTATTTACAGTCTTTATATATAGAGCCGTAAATAATGATCAACAACATCTGGATACTTATTGGTAAAAAGTTAAATGGTGAAGCTTCGCCCGAAGAGTTACTTGAACTTGAACAACTGTTACAGCAACAGGGGGATGCCATTATGTACCCGATGGATAAGCTGGAGGAGATTTGGAAAAACGACCAGCAAATTGCCGAGGATGAAAAACTGCTGAGCAAGTGGGCTGCTTTTGACGCCGAACTTGATGCTGTTGAAGAAAAGGAAGCTGAAGAGGCTGCGCAGGTTATCGCTGTTCAAACCAAAAAGGAAAAAGCCAGGATCATTAAACTGGGCTCATTGCTGGCCGCGGCCTGTTTAATGTTGGGCGTTTTCTGGTTTACCCGTAAAGAAACCATAGTGCCGGGAAAGCCCAATGAAATAACTGCCCCTAAAAATGGGATCAGTAAAATTCAGTTGCCCGATGGTAGCCGTGTTTGGCTCAATATGGGCAGCAAGCTTACTTATAATAATGATTTTGGTACCGAGCAAAGAAAGGTATCCCTGGTGGGTGAAGCCTTTTTTGATGTAGTTAAAGATCCGCAGCGCCCTTTTGTAGTTACTACCACAACCATTAGCATCAGGGTGTTAGGTACTAAATTCAATGTGCGTTCATATAATAATGACAAAACATCCGAAGCCGCACTCATTCGCGGTAAAATTGAACTTACCATTTTAAAAAATCCCGAAAAAAAGATCATCCTTAACCCATCAGAAAAAATTACGGTAATCAACAACCAGGAACCGCAACTTAAAAGTAATACCCCAACATATAAGATAGCCGAAGAAACTCCGCTTATAGCACTGAGCCGTATCCACCAGGCCAAAGAGGACACCTTGCCATCAGAAGCCTTATGGCTTGAAAATAAACTGGCCTTTGACGCTGAAGACTTTGAAAATATCGCCCAAAAAATGGAGCGCAGATATAATGTGAACATCGTTTTTGAAAATGAGGATATAAAAAAGCTGCGCTTTACCGGTAAGTTTGAAAAAGAATCGATTAATAAGGCTTTATTGAGCCTGCAGAAAACGGCGGCGTTTCATTATAAAATTGACACTAACCAAATTGTAATTTATTAATTAATAAACCTTTATGAAATAGCCTATGCGTAAATAAGTATCAAATCTTAAACCATAAAAAATGGGAAGATGTTCCCGCATCCCCCCATTATAATGTGGTACAAGTTAACTACCAGTCCTTCTATAAACCAAATAGTTAAAATAACCTTAATGCTAAATTATGAAAAAAAATGCACACCGCATTAACCCATTGCGGCTGAACCAATTTTTGAAAGTACTTCTTATGTTTAAATTTATCTGTATCCTGGTGCTCGTCTCCTCATTGCAGGCGTTTTCAAAGGGATATGGTCAGACCAAGATCAACGTAAATTTCCAAAATGTGTCCCTGAAGAAGGCACTTAAGGAGATAGAAAAGAAGTCTGATTATCGCTTTTTGTATAACGACGATATGTTGTTGAAAAACGATATGCCCGCCAGTTTAAATACAAAAGATGCATCGCTTGAAGAGGTGATGAAAATTGTACTTAGCAACACTAACCTTAATTATACGCTGAGCGATAATAACCTCGTTATCCTTACCGAAAAAGGCAAGGCAATGGCTCCCGGCACTATTAACGGTAAAGTTACCGACGAGACTGACTTGCCCATGCCTGGTGTCACAGTAAAGGTAAAGGGCACCAATGTAAGCGCCCAAACTGATTTACAGGGGCGTTATACATTAAATATTCCCGATAACAATACAGGTAGTGTAGTACTTGTTTTTTCGTTTGTTGGCTATGCCTCGCAGGAAATAACAGTTACTGGTAACTCCTTGATCAATGTACAGTTAAAAGCAGCATCCAACTCGTTGAACGAAGTAATTGTGGTTGGGTATGGTACACAGAAAAAAGAGAACCTTACAGGTTCGGTTGCTGTGGTAAACCTTAAAGATGCCAATAAACGTGTAACACCTGATGTTGCCAGGGCTTTGCAAGGCCAGGTTGCAGGTGTGCAGGTAAATGGTTCGGGTGTACCGGGCGAAGGTGTTTCTATACGCATTCGTGGTGTAAGCTCACTTAACAGCAATAACCCGCTGTTTATAATTGACGGAGTTCCAACATTTGAGCCTTTTGACTTCCCGAATACTGATATTGAAAGTTTGCAGGTTATAAAGGATGCTTCGGCAGGCGCAATTTATGGGTTCAGAGGTGCTAATGGCGTAGTTATAATCACCACCAAAAAAGGTAAAAACGGCCCCATGAAAATTAATTATAACGGTTATGCGGGCTTTCAGAAAAACCCTAAAACGTTATCTGTTACCGATAGGGTTGGCTATCAAAAAATCGCTAATGCAGCTGAAACTAATGCAGGTTTGTCTTTAGCACCAGGTAATGATCCGTCATCAAGCAAATTTATTAGCAATGTAAATACCGACTGGCAAAAATCGGGCTTCAGAACAGGCTATACACAAAGCCATGACCTTGGTTTATCCGGAGGTAACGATAACATGAGCTATAACGTTGCTTTTGATTACTTTAATCAAACTGGTACAACGGTATCCGGGCCCTCATATACCCGGTATAACCTGAGCGGCAATATCCAGGGCAAAAAAGGTATCGTATCTTTCGGTACTAAATTTGCCTATACCGAAGGTGATTATAATAACCTGGCATATCCGCACCTGCACGGTACAGGTAACCAAATAGTCGACTTGGTTACTGCAATTCCTACCATGCCTATTTATGATCCTAATCGCGTTGGCGGTTATGGGGGCGTTGATCAAAATACACAAAGGGCTATCTCGCTCAATATTATAGGTGTCAATAATTTATTGAACAGCACAGGCCAGCGTAACCGTATGATGGCATCGGCCTGGATGGAGGTAGATATACTTAAGAACCTAAAATACCGCATCAGCGGAAGTTATGACCGCAACGATTTCAGAAACACTTATTTTGATCCTATTTATGATTTGGGCTGGTTTTATCCTAATACAACTGCTTACTACAGTGATGCCAGAGGCAACTATTATACCCAATTGATAGAAAACACGCTGAGCTATAAACTGAATGTTAAAAAGCATAATTTTGAGATTTTGGCAGGTACCGCATATCAGAAAAATGCTACCAGCAATTTAACAGGTGTAGCATTAAACTTGCCCCAGCCTTATTTATTCTCACTTGACAACGTAAGTAACCCGGCTAATAAAACCGCTTACAGCAACAGCTTTATTACCAAATTTTATTCGCCAATATTTGCGCGTATCAATTACAATTATGATGACAGGTACCTGTTAACCTTTAATTATAGGCGCGATGGCAGTTCGCAACTTACGCAACAACACCGTTATGGGAATTTTCCGGGAGCATCAATCGGTTGGAACATCAATAAAGAAAAATTTATACACCTGCCAGAGGCTATTACGCAATTAAAACTTAAAGCCGGGTACGGAATATTGGGTAACATAAACGCTTTATCTAATCCATATCCTTACCAAACCATTGTAAATGGAAATGCAAGCTATGTGTTTGGTAATACACTTGCTACAGGAACGACCCAAACCCAGGTGTTTGACCAAACCAATAAATGGGAAGGTAAAAAAACAACCAACATCGGCCTTGATTTAAGCTTGTTTCATGATCAGCTTGCATTTTCATCAGAGTATTATATCAATAAAATTACCGGTGTATTGTTAGGAGTGCCTATTCCGCCTTCGGTAGGGGCAATTAATACGCCGCTGGTTAATGCCGCCTCGTTTACCAATAAAGGTATCGAGTTTACGGTAACTTATCGCAGCAGGGATACCGGTCCGTTCAATTACACCATTAGCGCAAATGCTTCAACCGTTAAAAATAAAGTAACATCATTAGGTAATGGTGGTAACCCGATATATGGCGCGTACAGCAAAACAGCAGTAGGCGGCGAGGTAGGCCAGCTATACGCTTTTAAAACTGAAGGCATTTTTAAAGATGCAGCCGATGTAGCCGCCCACGCCACCCAAACCGGCGCGGCCCCGGGCGATGTTAAGTTTGTTGATACCAATAAAGATGGCTTAATCAATGATGCCGACCGTGTTTACTTAGGCTCGGCCATCCCTAAATTATACTATGGTTTTAACTTCAGTGCCAATTACAAAAACTTTGACGCGTCAGTATTTATACAAGGCAATTATGGCAGTAAAATAGCCAACGGGGTGTACCAGGCATTAATGACAGGCCAATATACTAATGCCAGCACCGATGAGCTGAACTTTTGGACACCAAATAATACTAATACCACCGTGCCGCGTCCAATAATCGGCGATCCTAATGCCAATAACCGCAATTCCGACAGGTTTATTCAAAGCGGCTCATATGCCCGTTTGCAAACCGCGCAATTGGGTTATACCTTGCCGGTATCAGTATTAAACCGCACACACGTTTTCCGGAGCGTAAGAATTTACTTGTCGGGCCAAAACCTTTATACCATAACCAAATACAAAGGTTACGATCCTGATTTTATTAATGATGGTACCATTAACCGCGGTTTTGACTACGGTTCGTTCCCTAACCCCCGCACTTTATTGGTTGGTTTACAGGTAGGCTTATAATTATTGATAAACATTAAACATTGGTATAATGAAAAATATATTTAAAAAGACCGTAGTTACAGCTTTAGTACTATCGGTTTTTGTAATGGGTTGCAAAAAAGGCGATTTAGATACAGTAAATCCTAATGCACAAACTACTCAAACATTTTGGAAAACTGCCGACGATGCCGTTAAAGGCATCAATGCTGTATACGGCAGCTTAATTATTGATGGTTCATACATGCGTTTTTCACCGATAGTGGAAAATACCAGGGGCGATGATGCTACGAGCTATAGCCCCTGGGACCAGATCTATAATATGGGCAAGTTTAACATGCAGAGTACCGGAGATGGCGTACTGTTTTCATGGACCGCTTACTACCAGGGTGTTTTACGGGCCAATGAGGTGCTGAAATATGTCCCTGATATTAACATGGATGCCGAACTGAAGAAACGTGTATTGGGTCAGGCCTATTTCCTGCGTGCCCTGTACTATTTTCACCTGGCCGATTTTTATAAAAACGTGCCGATGCCGTTGGTTCCCGCCAGCTCAAGTGCCGATTATTTTCAAAAACAACAGCCCCAGGATGTAGTTTGGGCGCAGGTGATCAGCGATTTTAAAGCTGCCGAAGGTATGCTGCCAACAACTTACAGTGGCTTATCGCCCGATGGACAGATTGGTCGCGCTACAAAGGGTGCGGCAGCTGCATATCTGGGTAAAACGTACCTGTTTACAAAAAAATATACTGAGGCTGCTGCCGAGTTTAAATCGGTAATTGATATGGGACTTTACAGCCTTGTGCCTAATTACTACGATAACTTTTTTGCGAACAATGAAAATAACGCCGAATCAATTTTTGAGGTTCAGTTTTCAAGGGATGCTGGTGGTACCGATCTGGGTTGGGGAGGAGATCCGTCATCAGGATGGGGCCGTACATCTGCCCGTGCCATCACCTTTGGCGCAGCGAGTTTTGGTTTTACAGATGTGCAGCCAACGCCTGCATTATACAATGAATATCTGCAGGAAAAAACAACCAGTGGGGGCATTGACCCACGTTTGGATGTAACGATGTACTATAATAAACCCGGCGAAAAATTATATAACCAGGATTTTGCCGCCCGCTACGCTGGCAGCTCCTCATTAAATGCCCTGTTTTGCCATAAGTATGAAAACGGCGACAGCGGCCAGGCCGATGAGTATGACTGGAGATCAGGTATCAACGAAAGATTGATGCGTTATGCTGATGTACTGCTGATGTACGCTGAGTGTTTGAACGAATTGGGCCAGACAAACGATGCTTATCAATACATCCAGCGGGTGCGCAGCCGGGTTGGTTTGCCAAACTTAGCTACGGTAAAACCGGGCATGAGCCAGGCTGAGATGCGCGATCAGATAGGTCACGAACGTTTCCTGGAGTTTTCGTTGGAAGGCCACCGTTTTGATGATATCCGCCGCTGGGGCTGGTTACAGGATGCAGCTAAACTGGCCTGGCTAAAATCCCGCGACCCGGAATTTAATACCTATACCGCAGGTAAGGAGTATTTGCCGATACCGCTGAGCGAAGTGCAAACCAATGTTGGTTTGGTACAAAATACGGGGTATTAGGAAAAAAGGGCGGGGGAGGTGCGATTCCTTCCCTGGGGAAGGAGGAGGAAGGGGTTTATGAATCATGGCAAATATACTGCTTGTATAAACCCCTCCCTGCCACTTCACAGTCCACCACACCCCTCCCGCGGGAGGGAATTAAAAAATTAAGTGAAAGAGACGAACACGATGATGAATACAGCGAAAAATCTATATTTAATAACCGCATTGGCAACAGTGCTGTTTTCCTGCTCAAAAAAGGAGACACCTGCGCCAGCTAAAACGGATACTACCACAACTCCACCGGTAACAACAGCGTTTGATATCAACAGTATCAGTGATACTTACGCGGATATTGCGGCATTTACCTATTATCCTAAGTGGACAGTGTATAACGTGCATGACCCATCCATTAAAAAGTTTGGTGATTATTATTATTGCTATAGTACCGATGTGGCTTTTGGTACTGATGTAAGGCCGGGCTTGCAAATCCGCAGGTCGAAGGATTTGGTGCAGTGGGAGTATGTAGGCTGGGTATTTTCGTCATTGCCGGCACAGGGATCGGCCTATATTACGGGTAAAGGCGGTACGCCTTACAACGCCTTATGGGCACCTTACGTAATGAAGGTGGGTTCGGAGTACAGATTGTATTATTCGCTTTCATCGCCTGTAGCACGCCTGAGTGTTATCGGTATGGCAACGGCTTCATCGCCTGACGGCCCCTGGACGGAGAAAGGCCTCGTTGTAACATCAGCCAATGATGCCAGTATCCAAACCAACGCTATCGACCCAACGGTAATAACTACAACAACCGGCGAACAATATATGTATTATGGCTCGGCCTGGGACGGGATCTATATCCTTAAACTTGATCCTTCAACTGGCCTGGCGGCCAGCTCGGGCGATAAGGGCAAGCGCATAGCTAACCGCGGTTTTACCGGCGGCAAATACAATGGTAACATTGAAGGCGCGGAAGTGATCTACAACCCCGATCTGAAAAAGTATTTCCTGTTTATCAGTTATGACTGGCTGCAAACCAAGTATAATGTTAGGGTAGGGCGGGGCGATAGCCCGACCGGTCCGTTTTATGATTATAACGGGCATGACATCAATACCGATGAGGATCATGGCCCCATGATACTTGCGCCATACCAGTTCAGCAACCAAAGCGGCTGGCAGGGCACAGGGCATTGTGCAGTGTTTGACAACGGTAGCGGGCAATATTACATGGCGCACCAGGGCAGGCCGGGTATTAACTCGTACTTTATGGACCTGCACGTTCGTAAAATATCATGGACAACCGACGGCTGGCCAATAGTATCGCCTGAACGATATGCCAATGTTGCTCAAACAACTATAGCATCAACCGATGTGGCAGGGACCTATGAAAAAATCACGCTGAATTATCATGTTGTACCGGGTTATGGTACCGAGCAAACCAATCCGGACTTCCAGGTTTCAACAACCTTTAAACTGGATGCTGCCGGTACTATTGATGGTAACGCTGCTGATAAATGGACATTTACCGCTCCGTGGCTTGAGCTTAAATACAGCAACGGCGATAGTTACAAGCTAAAAGTTGAACGTGAGCGCGACTGGGAAAACAAAATAACATCAACCCTGATATTTACCGGGTTGGATAACTATGGCACCGCCATTTGGGGAAAGAGAAAACAATAGGTTTGTTTTTATATAGGTTGGTAGCCCTTCGGTTTAATTACCGGGGGCTTTTTTAATAAAATAAATTGAGATTATTGGTGAAGCTATTTTGTCAGCGCCTTTTATTATTGGGGTAACTTATTTAAAAAATTACGATAAAAACAAAAAAAACAGCTTGAATAAACATGGCGTCTAATCTTCTGTAAAACACGTATTGTTTTATTCCTGTTAGTTTTATTTTCTGATTATCAGTTAGTTGAATGTGTTTCATTGAATGAGTTAATTATTTGATTATCAATTTGTTTCGATTTTATACTGTCCCGTGTTTCAAGGCTCAAAAAATGGAACATTTATTTTTCTGCAAAAAAGACAGACCACATTTTTTAATTTTTTTTTCGGGAATCAAAAAAATGGGACACCCGTTTTGTTACAATATAAGGATTGGTTTAACTGCATGGCCGAACGGTTTTTTTAGCCTGAATAGATTTTGTTTTCCACAATCCATTGTTTTTCTGTTACTTATTCGTATCTTGAATTTACCAAATTAACCTGAGTATTTATGAAAAGTGTAAAGCATATCCTGGCCCGTAAGGGGAACAACGTTACTGCAGTACCTGCCGATACCACCGTGTTTAACGTGTTGAAACTGATGGCCGAAAAAAACATCGGCTCGGTAGTGGTAACTGAAAATGGCAGGTATATGGGCCTGATGACGGAGAGGGATTACTCCCGTAAAATCATTTTAATGGGTAAACACTCCGACGAAACCACCGCCGGCGAGATCATAAGTACCAATTTCTCGAGGATCACCCCCGAATCATCAGTTGATGAATGCATGCTGATCATGAGCGAAAATAATATCAGGTATTTACCGGTGTTTGATGTGGCCGATCAGTTATGCGGTATTATTTCAATGAGTGATGTGGTGTACGAAACTATCCATTCGCAAAGGGAAACTATTGAGCAATTGCACAGCTACATTCAGTCAACTTAAGCAAAAATGCTTTTGGATTACTGATAATGGTTAACAGGAGATTTGTTTTTGCATAAATTAATCAAAGCAAATATTTAGGTTTGTTAACCATTCCGTTGTTATGAGGCGACCTCTTGTTTTTTTGTTTTTTATTTTAACTTCTTCTTTTGCTTTTAGTCAGCAAACGTTTGATGCTTTTTGCAATGATTTTGTAACCGGTTACACTAAATTGCATTTGCCCCAACTGGAACTAAGCTACACAAGCGGATTGGAACATATCGGCACCGCCGCTGATGTGCAAAAACAGTTAGCTTTTTTTGAAAAAGTTAAGACTGATTTATCAGCCTTCAAAGCAGGTCAGCTCAGCGAACCGGAAAAAGTAGATTATCAGCTGATCAGCTATGAAACCGCCCTTAATTTAGAGCGGATTAAACTTGAGCAGGATTGGTTAAAAAATAAACCTGCTGTAATCCCCACAGGCGGCATTATCACTATCCCCAACGGCAAAGCCTGGTATGCCTATCTGCTAAAACGCTGGACCAGCACCCGCGCCACTCCTGATAAGATCTACCAGTTTGGCCTTAGCGAAGTGGCCCGCGTTCAAAAGCATATCGAAGCTATCCGCCAGCAAACCGGGTTAAACGAAGATGATTTTTATAAGCACCTCAATGATCCGTCCTTTTTTATCAGCGACCCGAAGTTAGTTCAGCAAGCCTTCGAAAATACCAAAGCGGTCATTTATGCCAACATGCCCAAACTGTTTAGTAATACCAACATAGCCCCGCTAAAAATTGTAAAAGGTGAAAACACGCAACTGGCACAAACGCCCGGCTATTACGATAATAATGCGTTTTACTATAATCTTTTTGATAAGCCTTACAATAAGCGGCAGGTCGACTGGCTTTTTATGCACGAGGGCGTTCCCGGTCACCATTACCAGGCGAGTACGGAGGCGCAAACCAAAACATCTGCCGTGCAGCAGTTGTTTTATTATATGGGTTTTGCCGAGGGTTGGGCGGCATATACCGAAGAGTTGGGCAAACAACTTGGCATATACCAAACGCCTTACGATGAGCTTGGCAAATGGGAGTGGGATATTGTACGGTCGGTACGTGTGCCTTTGGATGTAGCACTTAATTATTACGGCTGGACGGATGAACAGGCACTGGCATTTTGGAAAAAGAATATCCGGGGGCAGGATGATATTGCCATGCGCGAAATTGCCCGCATGCGCCGCTGGCCGGCACAGGTAGTTACCTACAAGTATGGCGCATTACAAATACTGCACTGGAAAGAGGAATTGCAGCAAAAGCAGGGTGCCCAATTTAACATCAGGGATTTTCATTCACGCGTGCTTGATCATGGCTCGCTGCCGTTGTTTATGGTTAAGGAAAATGTGTTTAAGAAAAGTTAAACTTTTTATCTTGTAAATCAATAGATGGAAAGATAGCACCAGAGGTGCTAAAGGTTTGCAGAATAATTATTAAAGGGTTTTAGCGTGCCAGAGGTACGCAACTTCTGCGCGTTTTACGGTAGCCTAAAACCCTTTGTTCAGCAGCTCCTGGTAACAATCAATATACTGGCCCACGTGGATGCCATCAATCAATGCATGATTTACATGGATGGATACCGGCATAGTGCGCTTACCATGATGTTCGGTCATTTTACCAAACGAAACCTTAGGGCAGCTATCCATAAATGAAAACATGCGTGCATGTGACAGTGAGGTGAAATTGATCCAGGGTAGCGAAGAAAAACGGATTACATTGTTTAAAGCCTTGCGTTCAAGCAGGTTGTTACTTTGTACCCGTTCAATTTCCTTGTTGGCGTCGCGGGCAAAATCTTCGAACAACGGATGAAAGGGCCATTCGCCAAAACCAAATGTGCCATTAGCCCGCGGAACGGTTGAGCTGGCATCAATCTGGTCGTAAAAAAAAACATCATTGCCCTCCATACGATATTTGAAAGGCTCAATAATTTGCGAGGCAGCTAAAGACTGATACATGGTATAAAGGAAAAATGAGATCCCGTTATCCTTCACAAACTTATAGGCCGCCGTTACATCAACGTTTACGTTTACGCCGTAATAGGGCTCCTCAAACTGTTTAAAAAAGTTGTAATGCTCTTTCCTGATCCAGTTTTCAATATCTATTTTTTGTTTCATAACCATTGCAACTACAATAATAGGGATATTAAGCCAAAAGTTCGAAGTCGTAAGTATTAAGTCAAAAAGCAAATTTCTGACTTAAGACTCGTGACTGCAGGCTAACTTTTGTTTAATTTCGATAAACACTAATCTACCTTCAAATGTCATCAGCAATAAACAATTCCCAATATCAAAAAGCCGAAGTTTTTAAAGCACTGCATGAGCGCGATGATTTGTTCATTATCCCCAACCCCTGGGACGCTGGTTCTGCCAAAATTTTAACCGGTTTAGGTTTTGAAGCGTTTACTACTACCAGTGCCGGGTTGGCTTATGCACTGGGCCGGCCGGATGGGTATGCTCTGATCAGTCGCGATGAAACGCTTGATAATGCAAGGGCTATCATCAATGCAACCCATTTACCGGTAGCTGCCGATTTGGAGAATGGTTTTGGCGATACGCCGGAGATTTGTGCCGAAACTATCTTAGTCGCAGCGGGAGTGGGACTGGTTGGCGGTTCGATAGAGGATGCTACGGGGAATGATAAAGATCCCATTTACAATTTCGACCTTTCGGTTGCACGGGTAAAGGCTGCTGTTGAAGCGGCGCGGAGTTTACCGTTTCATTTTATGCTAACCGCCAGGGCCGAAAATATGATCCACAGGAAAATAGACCTGCAGGACACCATAAAACGCCTTATTGCTTATGCCGATGCAGGTGCCGATGTGCTTTTTGCGCCCGGACTTAAAACAAGGGAACAGATAAGCGAGGTGGTAAAAGCCGTTGCTCCCAAACCTGTAAACATTGTGCTTGGCGCAGCAGGTTTTGATATCAGCTTTAATGAACTGGCAGATCTGGGCGTAAAAAGGGTAAGCCTTGGTTCGGCATTGGCAAGGGCTGCTTTGGGCGCTTTTCAGCGGGCCGCTGTTGAACTTTCACAGGGAAGTTATGGTTTTGTAAATGATGCTGTTCCTTATTCGGAATTAAATAAGATTTTTGGGAAATAATCAAATCTCTTCCTTGATTTAACCATGATGGTTTTTGAACTATTTTAACTTTTGGTCATGCCATAACCTGGTAATTTTCAGCGTGTAAAACCGATACATGTTGAATTGTCAAAATACCATTTGGTATATTGTTATATCTTTGCGCCGATTTTAATAAAACCATCATGTTAAACAGAGTAGTTATAACAGGTCTGGGCGCTTTAACACCGCTTGGAAATAATGTAAAAACTTATTGGCAAAATTTAATTGCCGGTAAAAGCGGCGCTGCAACCATCACCCGTTTTGATGCATCATTATTCCGTACGCAATTTGCCTGCGAACTGAAAGATTTCAATATCACAGATCACCTGGATAAAGCCGAATTAAAACGTACCGATACCTTCACCCAGTATGCGCTTGTTGCAGCCGATGAAGCTATCAAAGATTCGGGTTTTGATTTGAGCAAAATGGATCCGTTTGATGTTGGTATAATTTGGGGCAGCGGACAAGGCGGTATGGAAACTTTTGAGGAGCAGGTAACTGAGTATGCCAGGGGTAACGGACAGCCCAGGTTTAGCCCGTTCTTTGTACCTAAGTTCATTTCTAATATGGCTTCGGGAATGATCTCTATCCGTAACGGTTTTATGGGGATTAACTACACTACGGTTTCGGCCTGTGCTACATCCAATACCGCTATTATGGATGCCTTTAACTACATCCGTTTAGGTAAGGCTAAGATCATAGTTACTGGTGGTTCTGAAGCGCCTATAACCCCGGCTTCAATTGGGGGTTTTAGTTCGATGAAAGCTATGTCTGCCCGTAATAATGATCCGCAACACGCTTCAAGGCCATTTGATATTGATCGTGACGGTTTTGTTATGGGTGAAGGCGCCGGTGCCTTAGTACTTGAAGACTATGATCATGCAGTTGCCCGCGGCGCACATATTTACGCAGAGGTGACCGGGGCATCTATGACTGCTGATGCATACCACATGACAGCCACTCACCCGGAAGGATTAGGTGCTGCCCGTGCCATGCAGCAGGCCCTTACCGAATCGGGTTTAAGTATTGAAGATGTCGACTACCTGAACATGCATGCTACCTCAACTCCGGTTGGTGATCTTTCAGAGATCAACGCCCTGCTTGCGGTTACAAAAGGCAAAGTAACAGATACTATTATAGGTTCAACCAAATCCATGACTGGCCACCTGCTGGGGGCCGCCGGAGCTATTGAAGCTATCGCAGCCATAAAATCAATTGAAAACCAGGTGATACCACCAACAATTAATACCACAACCCTGGATCCTGCTATTCCTGACAATTTAAAATTTGTATTAAATGACGCCATTAACCATAAAGTAAAAGTAGCCATGAGCAATACTTTTGGCTTTGGCGGGCATAACGGAATAGTGGTATTTAAAGCAGTATAAAAGCCATTGAAGCCTTACGAAGTTTTAAGAAACTTCGTAAGGCTGAATTTTTTAGACCGCTACGGCAGCAGTTTCCATGTTTTAAGTTCTTCTTTGATCACTACCATTATTTTGTTGGTTACCATACGGTTCAGGATCACTTTAGCGCCTATCCATAATAAGCTTTTGGTGAGCCAGCCAAGGTCTGCCACATTAAGCATAATGGTTTGGATACGATCTTTCAAGCCGCTGCTAAATCTGTCGATATCTTTTTCTTTAAGCGTGGGCCAGTTGGTACCCGAACTGAATTTAATATCGGGGAATTTGATATCTTGTTCAAATACCGGGATGATTTGGTAGCTATCGTTTTGTGTCGATTTAAATCTGGCCAGATCTGCATTAGCATAGCCATCTTTAAAAATGGGGTTAGTGGTAAGTGCTTTGGCTGGTATGGTAAAGTAATCACGCAAAAAGATCTTACAATTGTGCCGGCCTAAAAAGAAATCATGTACCCTGAATTCTTTATTTAAAAATCCGCTAAAACCGCTCAACGCACCACAGGCAATGGCTTGTTCGCCGGTTAGGTCTGTCGATTTGCCATCGGGCGTATCTACACGGCGCGATGGCGTGATCAGGTACTGACCTGCGCAATCATCATCCATTGCGTCTTTAATATTAACCGCTTTTGAGCGCATTTGCGATAGCATGGATGATAGCGTTAAACCTATCACATTTAATATAGCCCGTGATTGCGAAATTGGTTTTGGCGGTTGGGTAGGAAAAGGTTCAATCATCAGTACGGTTGAAACAAATTTGTTAAAGTTGTTATAATCAACGCTCGGTTGGGCTGTAAGGTCGTCTAAAACACTGCGTACTTTATCAAACGGCTCGTTGTTGATCATACCACCGTCGACGTTCAGGGTTTGATAACCGCCTGCATCAATTGGAGCATTGGTTAAGTAGTTGCTTAACCATGGGTTATTGTTAACATATTGGGCGTCGCGTTTAACTATCCTTGATTGCAACCCAACCGGAAAGGCGCCGGTAGCCATTGCTGCGTCGGCGGCTATATCCGTGTTAATATTATTTTTCAGGTCAAGCGGCATCCATCCGTTATTATGCCCGGCAATGGCGTTTTCGGTAAGCTCAAAGCATGCGTAATCATTGTGGATGCGCATATTATATTTGGTACGCTGTGAAGATGACGAATTGAACGGAACATTGTAGGCGTAGCCCTGCAAGTTTGTAAGCGTGGTAAAGATCTTTAAACCGGGTTTAATATATGTGGGCAGCGGTTGCCATTGTTTTGGATCGGCAGCAACTACCCGTTTGGCAACATCATTAATAAAATCAGAATTCAGTGCCGATATTACACCCGAGCTTTTAATGTCGCTGGTATCCAGCATTTTTGTGAACATATCAGCCTGAATAAGGTCGACCCAGGAGTGGTAGAGCTTGTTTTCGGGATGCTCGGCTAAAAGATCTCCTGATGGCTTGTCGATATGGGTTATCGGGTTGTTAAGGGAGGATGCGGCCATGATACTGGTCATACCGCCTGCCGACGCACCGCCCATTACCGGGATCTGCACTTTGTGCGATGGTACGCCTGGCTCATTGCGGTGCTTGTCCCATTCGGCCAATGCCTGAAGCAGGTAATCAATAACGCCTGCTGTGTAAGCCCCGGCAGACACGGCGCCGGCCATACAAAGTCCTACATAAAATACTTGCTGATCTGAAGTTTTATCTGCTTCCATGAGATAGATATTAGGTTGGGTTGCTAAATTTAAAAAAATGACCGCACAAAATGATACGTGAAACTACGTGAGTTGATAGCGGGTTTTACCCGATCACATTGCTTTATCGGCTTTTTGCGGTTTGGGATGTTCCCTTGGTTTAAGTTCCCGGTCAATAATTTGTTGTTCAAAGTTTTTCTCGTCTTTGCGGTCGGTTTTTACTATCCATACTATTAATGTTATTAACAAGGTTATTACAATGCCTACTGTAAAATAATTGATTTGCATGTTTATATATTTGGTTAGCTAAATTTACCCCGGCTGTATTAACTGAGAATTAAATTTACGCATGAAAATCAGCCACGGACCCTGATTTCGTGGATGGATAGGGTCCAATAAAAAAATGCTATGCAGGCCCTCGTAACCGCCATTACTCTTGCAGTTAAAGATCTTTGAGGCAGGCAGGAGTACAAATCCTGAAGCATCCGGCTGAACCTTTCTGGGGCGGTTATGCAGGTTTTATTGCCCATCCTGAAGGCAATTCCTGGGAAATCTGTTATAATTCGTATGTTGAAAAATGATGAATGCTTTAAACCTATAGTTGGACATGAATATGGTCGTCATGTCTTACTGCACGGCATCCGTGAAATCGTAGCTTGGGTGTTTTGATGCCCAGACGGTTTTTTAAATGAGGTTCGATAAATATTTTATTGATGACATTTTGCGATGCAAAGAGGGTTACAAGTCAGGGCCGACGCATTAGAAATTTTTGTTAGCTATAAGTGTTAGGAGAAACTTGTGATTCCACCCAGCCATTTTTCTTTTGGCCTTTATGCTGGCTTTGCTGGTTTTGTCAGCCTTTAGAATATTTAAAGCTATCTTTCTGACTACAGCAAGATTTTGTGCAGCCTGACTATTTCGTGTGGTATTATAATCTTCGGCAAAACCAACATCCAGTTGCCAGTGCAACTGGTTTTCTATTCCCCAATGTGTGCGGATGGCTTTGTTAAAATAGGCAGCGTCTGCCTGAAGGCTGGAGATGTAATAACGATTTTGTGTAGTACGGCTGTCCCCAATTATGCGTTCGGAGGTGATTTTGATAATACTCTTTATTCCTTTCCAATTTTCCTTTTCGTCAATCCAGTTAAGTTCATGTATGACCTTGCAGGTTCTGATCTCAGACCGCCCGTGCCCTTTATCCAGATGCTGGCTGTAACTGTCTTCCCTGAAGTTAAACTGGTTGGTTACCTGGTCATAAAACGTTTCATGGTTTTGCTTCAGGGCCAGGATATAATCCCCCTGACTTTCGATAATCTTTTCAGCGATTGCTTTTTGGGTGCCCATCGCATCGATGCTGACTACTGCCCCCTTAATGTTCAATAAAGATAGTAATGCCGGGATGGCACTAATCTCATTACTCTTGTCAGCCACCTTTTGTTGCCCAAGTACCAACTGATTACGGCCTGACCAGGCACTTACCAAATGTAATGCCCCCAATCCCTGATGCTTGCAGGCGCTATTGCAGACGCTCTTTCCATCGATAGCAATCAGTTCCCTTTCGCCAGATGTACCTGTTGTTTGAAGGCTCTGGCCAAGTTCCGCCGTCCAGGCGCGGAAACAGCGTTCAAAAACATCCGCATCGATCATCATAAAAACGCGATTGATCGTATCATGACTCGGTATGCCATTTTCAAGCGGTAGCAACTGTTTTAAAAAGTCTTCTTTTTCCTTGCCAAACTCCTCCATTTCGTACCAGCTTTCCGCACCGCATACAACCGCCAATACCGATAGGATTATTACTTCCAGTAAATTATGTTTCTTATTATTGCCCGTGCGCGGATCGGGTATCCATCTGAAATGATCATGGAGTGAGGTTGTCATATTCTTTTTACAAAGAAAAAACTCTAAAAGCCTTTACCCCCCCCCGAACATTTAAACTTATTCCCTCTTTACCAACATTTTGTTGGTAACACTACTCATTTTTACCGTTTCTTATACGTCAGCCCTGGGTTACAAGTGCCTTTGTTCGTAAACTGTCAAAAGTAAAATTAACTTTATTGCCCTGGGGAACAATTTTAGTCAAAAAGCTATACTGCCAATAACCCTTTATCAGGCAAGCCTGTGTTGTGTTGATTTCCCCGGCGCGCGGCTCTTCACTAATTCCGTATCCGATTGGCGAAGGTGTTTTATCGGTTTCCAAGCCTGTTTTATTATCAATATAAAAAAATGCGAGATCGAGTTTCTTACCATCGTTATGACTCAGGTGGGGCATAAGCGGAAACCCATTAATGAACGGAAAGCTCGCGTCAAGATAATTCAGGGTACTTCCCGGATATTTATGGTTCATTTCGGCAGCTACGGCAAATGCAGCCTGCTTAAGTTGTGGGCGAACATAATTACGATTGAACAGGCAGGTTAGCCGGTTTAGCGGCTTTAAATGATTGATTTGGGAGAAGGGGAGCGGCACCCTTCCCGAAAGTCTGGCAAGCGGAGGTACAATTAAAAAAGTGGTAAGGCAATATAACACCATAAAAACTACAGCCTTGGTGATTTGGCGGTAATATTTATTATTTACTGTTTTGTTGATTAGCCTGTGCAGGCTAATTGAAATGAGATAAACCAACCCACCAATTTGTGTAAAAACAGTGAGCAGGCAAAACAATAGAACGATGATTATGGGTTTTACTATTTTCAATCGGGATTTAAATTTCAATTTAACGGTATCGTAAACCAAAAAGTGCTGCCTTTATCTACTTCACTTTCAACCCCCATTTCGCCGCCGTGAAGCTCAATGATCTCGGCGCTGATATATAAGCCAAGTCCAAGCCCTGAATATTGAATACCCGAAGTATCAACCCGGTAGTAGCGTTCAAATAAATGCGGGATGTTTTCCGGCGGGATTCCCCTGCCGAAATCCTGTACCGATATTTTGGCCATGTTGTCCTGTTTACTGATATTGATGACAATCCGGTTGCTGTCGGGCGCATATTTAACCGCATTGTTTACAAAATTAACAACAACCTGGTCTATCCGTTGCCTGTCTGCGTATAGTTCCAGATCGGTGTCGCCTGTAAGCTCAAGTTCATGCGTACCTGCAAGCCTCACGTGGTCGCAGCATTCATTGATCATTTGGGCTGCCAAAAAACGTGTTTTATGAAGTGCAAGCTGCCCCGCGGTAATTTTTGAAACATTAAGCAAGCTATCAACCAGTTGCTGCATTTTATTCAGGCTGCTATTGCCGCGGTTAATAAACTGAGGGATCTTATCAGATGAGGGATCAACCTTGATCAACCTGTCGAGCAATTGCATGGACGCCTTGATCGATGTCATCGGTGTTTTTAGCTCATGACTGGCAACGCTTATAAAATCATCTTTTTGTTGTTGCAGGTGTTTAAATTCGGTTATATCAAGCAAGGTGCCCAGAATACGCAACGGTTTATTTATTGAACCATAATAAACTTTGCCTTGCGCCCTGATCCAGCGTAAAGAGCCATTTGGCCAGATAATTCTTGCCTCATAAAAAAGTTTTCCGGTAGTAAGCGCGGTTTTATGAGCATTATTGCGTAGCTCAAGGTCATCGGGATGCAGCGCTTTCAAAAATAAATCGCGGGGGGCATCTCGGCCAACTCCAAAAATAATGTTAAACCTTTCAGATGTAAGTATCTCTTCGGTAACCAGGTCAAGATCAAAGGTGCCTATTTCAGCAGCTTCAACGGCCAGCCTGGCCCTTTCTTCAGCTTCCTCAATTTTGCGGCGTGCAAAAACTTTTTCAGTTACATCAATGGCAATTACCATAATGGCGCTTATCTCGCCGTCAAAACCTTTAACAGGTTCATAAACAAAATCAATAAATACCATTTCGGGTACGCCATTGCGTACAAGCAGCAGTTTATGCTCCTTGGCGGTAATCGGTTGCCCTGTTTCAATAACATTATCCATTACGGGGGCATACAATTCGGCCGTTTCAGGGATGGCTTCCCAAACGCCCCGGTTTTCCATTTCTGCACGTTTACGGCCTACCAGCTCAAGATACGAGTCATTCACTACTTCAATTACCAGGTTATCGCTGTTTATAATGCAAATGCCCACGGGTGCTTGCCTCACCATGTTATACAAGGTATGCCTGCTCTCTTCCATAGCCTGTCGGGCATGTTCAATTTCGGTAACATCTGTCGAGAAACAAATAACGCCAACTATTTTACCGCGCGAGTTACGTACAGCCTGATAGGTAAACTTGTAATAATTAATTTGCCGTTTGCCGTTAATTATAAATTCGGCAGGTGCATTGTTGCCGTGATAAGTTTCGCCGGTACGGTATACTTCGCTTATGAGGCTGCTGAACGGCTGGCCCTGAAGGTCGGGTAGCGCCTCGTCAAAAGGTTTTCCAATTATCGACTTATCTTTCCCCCATGCCTTTAAGGTAGCATCATTGGCTATGGCAATGAGCTTATCCGGGCCCATACACATATACACCGGAAAAGGCGAGGCCTCAATAATGCTTCGGAAAAAGTTTTCAGTAGGTTCCAAGTTATGGCGTGGTTTTATTCGGTAAAAGATGCTCCCAAAAATAAAAATATTTTCGTACAGATTTAAATATGCAGGGCAGGTTCTGTTATGGTTTATTGATAATTAAAGAATTATCTGCACAGATTTTCAGATTAATTGCAGATCTGCTCAAAAAGTGCAAAAAATGATCTTTATAGGCGAAAGACACCGGCTTGCTGTATGGCCGGGTACGGTTGCATTGCTTAGGTGTGATAGGCATATTTTTTTGATCAAAGCCTGCCCACATTTGATCAAAAAAATATCACAAATGAAAAATAAATTTTTATTGGCATGTATAGTAGGGTTATTATCTGCCAGCACCATGTATGGCCGTACGGCCGCCGAAACAGGATACGCCGGCGTGATCCGCGATTTCATTGACAGCCACATGACCTCCAACTTTAAAAAATTGAAATCAATAATGAGTGACAATTCTGTGTTGAAGTTACCCCGCGGCGAAAAGGTACTTGTACAGGAAAAAGACGACCTGGTAAGCATGATGAAAAAGGATGCCGGTACCCAGCAAAATTGCCAGTCGGGTTACGAAGTGCTTGCCAAAAGCGATGCCATGGTGATTGCACGGGTTGATTTTAACTACGAAAACTGCGCACAGCATGATTACCTGATCATCGAGAAAAATGAGCGGCAGGACTGGAAAATTACCCAGGTTTGCAAAATGTTTGAGGACATAAAAACACCTTTAAATAGCGACAATTCTGTGGTAGCCAAAAACTAAATTTTACTTCCTTAACCGACAATAATTAATCACCCTATTGGGGTGATTTTTTTTATTTTAATTAGCTTTAATTTAACTTTTTAATTGTACCCCCATACAGGTAATTTAATTTATGTTTTTAATTGAATAAGCTATCGCGTTTCCCCGTTTATCTGGTTTTGTGTTTCCTGGCAGGTATGCTATTGTTTACAGGCCGGGCCCATGCACAGAAATACATTTTTGCGCACTATGATATTGAGGATGGGCTCATCCAGTCGCAAATAAACAAGCTATCCATGGATACCGATCATCGTTTGTGGATAGGTACATTTGGTGGCGCCTGCCGTTTTGATGGAAAGGATTTTACGGCTTATACCCGCTTAACAGGTTTACCTGATAACTATGTTGCAACCATTTTTTCGGATAAGGGGGGCTGTACCTGGTTCGGTACAATGAACGGGCTTGCAAGGCTTTATAATGGGCGGATTATAAAGTATAAACCGGATATACCGGTTAAACGCTCTTTTGTCGGTAACATAACCCAGGATGGAGAGGGAACTATCTGGGTTACAGCTGCAGGGATGCTGTTTAGGGTAAAAAATGATAAGATGCAGCATGTCCCTATTAATGATGATCCTGATATTTTTATCACCAGTTTGGCTGTTAATAGTGCAGGTTCGTTATATGTGTCTGTTTACAAAAAGGGTATATATCGCCTTAAAGGGCAAAAATGGGAGCATGTAATTGATATTGATTCCCAATATAGTGAGCAAATTATCAAAAGGATTTTTTTCGACCGTTTTGATAAAAGCAAAACTTATCTTCTAACCCGCTCAGGTTTGTTATGCGCCAGGAATGGTATGGCTAAACCACTGGATGCAAAAAATATTACCGGAAAAATAAAAGGTCAGTTATTGTGCATTGAACAGGACGCTGATGCCAATATTTGGCTGGGTACCGATAATGGAGCCTATTGTATTATGAATGATGGTGTGATCCACTATAACTCATCAAACGGACTTACCGATAACTCTGTCCCTGATATTTATTTTGATGCAGATAAAAACTTGTGGCTGGGCAGCCTTGGCAATGGCCTTTACCGCTGCGAAGGCGACAGATATACCGTTTTTGATCGTACACAGGGTATCCCCGAATCAAAAATAGTAATGTCGGTGACTGAAGACTGGAACAAAAATGTTTTAATGGGGATAGATGGAGCCGGTCTTTTGCGATATGACGGAAAAAAAACCAGCGAAGTACCTGTACCAACCGGTTCGCCATATTTAAAGGGTGTGCAGAGTTTATATACGGATAAAAACGGCACTGTTTGGATTGGTACCGGGCAAACCGGTTTATGGCAGTATGATAAAAAGGGTTTCAGGCAGGTAAAAAACAGTTCATCTTTTGCCTGTAATTTTATTACTGCCGATGATAATGGTACTATATGGCTGGGCACGTCAATGGGCAGCTTCTACTACCAAAACGGCGGGCTGAAACAATTAGAAGGTATTCCTCCTTATTCGTCCGCAATGCTTAGCCTGGGGCGCGATTCTATTTTGATAGGCACCCAAAACGGTGTTATGCTTGCTGTAAATAAAAAGATAGTTTCGGGGTTTAAACTTAAATCTTTCCCGGCAACGGCTGTTTACAGCATGATCCGATATCGCGACCTGCTGCTGGTTGGTACAGATGATAGCGGTTTATACACCTGGGATATGACAACCGGGGCGGTAAATATTTATAATGTTGATGACGGGCTCAAAGCCAATAGTATTTACAGCCTTGCTGCTGATGAACGCGGCCGCCTTTGGATGGGTACCGGTAAGGGAATTAACCGGATGCAATATGACCCTGCAAAGAAAACTTTTTGGGTAATTGATAACATAGGCTCAAAGGAGCCAGTGGTAGAGGCCAACCAAAACGCTATTATGCACCGTGGGCACGAGGTTTGGATAAGTACCACCAAGGCTGTTATGGTGTATAATACCATGACAAAAATGGTTCCCGCGCCGCCACCGCATGTGTTCATCAAATCGGTACAGTTGATGAAGGAGGATGGCGAAAAACGCTCTTCAATTGACCTTAATGACTGGGCCGAGCTTAAACATAATCAAAATCATTTATCGATATCTTTTCTTGGTGTTTACCTCAAAAATCCAGACGCGGTATCTTACCAGTATAAGCTGGTGGGGCTGGATAGTGCTTTTAGTTCGCCCATGCGCAATAATGTGGTCAATTATCCTTCGTTGCCGCCCGGTACATATACTTTCAAGGTAAAAGCCATAAGCCCCGACGGGCAGGTATCGCCGAAGATGGCCAGTTTCAGTTTTGTGATCATTCCGCCTTTTTATCAAACTTTTACCTTCAGGTTATTAGCCATTATATTTTTAGTTCTGCTGGGTTTCGGGGTACAAAATTTAGTTCATCAGCGTAAAATAAAACGTCAAAAGGCAATTGAAGCCATGAAGCGGGAAGAGAAATTAAAGATCCGCCAGCAAACAGCCGAAGATTTTCATGACGATCTGGGTAACAAATTAACCCGGATCACCGTCTTATCAGAAATACTAAATGCCAAAATAGATAAAGAGCAAGCGGATCAGCGCGGAATTGTGGATCAAATAAAGCAAAACGCGGCATCACTATACAACGGTACAAAGGATATCCTGTGGGCGCTCGACCCTAAAAGTGATAACTTATATGAAACCCTGAACCATATCCGCGAAATAGGGATAGAGGTTTTTCATGATGTACCGGTTGATTTTGAGTTTGCTACCGTTGATGAAGATATACAGCTGGTAAAACTGCCTATGGAATACAGCCGTAATATCACCATGATATTTAAGGAACTGTTAAATAACATCCTTAAACATGCCGATGCCGGACAGGTAGTTTTTGAGCTTGATCAGAGCGATAAAAGCGCGATAGCACTCCGGGTTACCGATGATGGTAAAGGGTTTGATAGCAGCGCAGCTCATCGCGGCCGGGGGATCAATAACATTAATGCCCGCGCAAAACGGATCAACGCATCACTGCTCATTAATTCGGAAACAGGCAGAGGCACATCAGTAACATTAAAGTTTAGTAAAAATCAGTTAAGCAATTAAGCATGGCCCGTAACATTAAGGTAAGTATTATTGAGGATGATGAAACCCTGCGCGATGGCTATGCCTTTTTAATTGGTGCTACCGAGGGCTATGATGTGATCAGTACCTATTGTTCATATGACGAGGCTGCTAAAAAAATAGCTGCGGATAAACCCGATGTAATCCTGCTGGATATAGAGCTGCCCGGAGTTAACGGCATTGACGCTATACCCAAATTAAAAAAGCTTTTGCCAAACTGCTATATCCTAATTCTAACTGTTTACGAATCTGAAAAGCAGATTTTTAATGCGCTGGCCAATGGCGCATCGGGCTATCTTACAAAAAACACCCCGTCAACCAAGATCATCGAATCGATAAAAGAAGTACGTGAAGGCGGCGGCCCTATGAGTATCAACATTGCACGCCTGGTAATCCGCTCATTTCAAAAAAATCAGGAATCGCCCTTATCTAAGCGAGAAACCCAGATCCTGGAATTAATTGGCGAGGGCAAAAGCCGTGGTCAGATTGCCAATGAATTGTTCATCGACCTGGAAACAGTACGTAGCCATATCAAGAATATCTACCTAAAGCTTGATGTAAATTCCCGCGCTGATGCTATAAAGCTGGCAAGGCAGAATAAGCTGATATAGGCTTAGAGGCGTTCGTGGGGACACGAACGCAGGGATGAATAATTATTTTCCTTCCCGATCCGTGTCCTCACGGATCGCTTTGAAAATCCAGCCCTACTAATTCACAAATCCCCAAATAGGGGATACTATCCCCCGCAGGTAAAGTACCTTTGATATGTTAAGTAGTTTTAACTGACCGGCTACTGTAAACCCGCTTCAAAAATTATCCTGTTTGCTGCCCCTGGCTAACAGGTTGGTTTCCATCATTAAAATCTGGTTTCCGTTAGCTACTGTAAAATGAAATTGAAATATATACCTGTGTATACAGCCGACTTTGAGGGGCAAATTGATTTTTATACTCAAAAATTAGGTTTCAAAATAACAGGTACAATGACATTTTACGAAGGCAGGGAAAGCACGGTGATTCAGTCGGATAAATTAAATGTGGCGTTGCTTGTAACTAATAATGACAGCAACAGTGATAAGAGTAATATTATCATTAACACTCCCGACTGTTTAAACGATTATCATGTGCTTCGTACGGCTGGCGTATTTTTTTGCAAATCGCCTGCGTATTTACCGGCCGGACTGGCAGCCGAATTTTTAGACCCGGCGGGGAACAAATTTATGTTACTGGAAGAAAGAAATTATAACGAACAATAAAATCATATCACAATGGACTATTCAAAAGTATTACGCAACAACAACAAGATTGTAAGCCGCACCGGCGGCCAGAGGCAGGGGCCGCAGTATACTTCAGATTTAAGCCTTCGCTTTGTATTAAGCGGTAATGAACGTTATGATATTGGCCGCAGGCATTTGTCCATATATCCCGATTCGTTCCTGATCCTGAACAGGGGTACACAATATTCAACCGATACCGATCTGGGGCAGCAGGTACAATCATTTGCCATCAATTTTGATCAGCAGTTTTTGCAGGATTTTAAAGATTGCTGGACCTTTGACAATGACACTTTGTTAACTAAAGGCTATGATAACGGCAAAATACAGCCCGAGTTTAATGAAACTATATATCCGTTTGCGGGCGATATCAAATACAACGTATTTCACCTGAAACAACACTTAGACAATGGTATGCAGGATGAAATGCTGATCAACGAATACCTGCACCATACGCTTATCAATTATTTTCATATTTATAATGATGAGATCTGTAAAAAAGCAGAAAAACTCGACTTTTTAAACCAGGGTACCAGGGTTGAGATCCTACGGCGCCTTAACCTGGCTAAAGAGTACTTGTACAGTAATTATAACCAAAACATTAGCCTTGAAGATCTTGCCGAACATGCCTGCCTTTCGGTTAATCACTTGTTGCGCACTTTTAAGCAGGCTTTTGGTTTAACCCCGCACCAGTTTTTGATCCAGCTGCGTTTAAAACGTTCATTAATGCTCCTGAAGGATACCCGTTATCCTGTAAATGAAGTGGTTGGCATGGTAGGTTTTGAATGCCCAAGTTCGTTCATTAGGTTATTTCGCACGCATTATAAGATAACACCATTAAAATACAGACAATCAGCATGATAAGAGTTTTCTTTTTGTGTTAAGATGGTGCTTTTCACACATGTAGCACGTATTTAACACACTATGTTTGCAATACCAGATAGTTTTTTGTTAAGGATATTTGGTCAGTTAATAGTTAATGAAAAAGTCAGTAACGCGAGGTCACTGACTTTTTGTTTTTGAGGGTAGGAGGATGAGGACAACATAAAAATGATGTCATTGCCGTAGCGCGGTAATCGCATGTTATACAGGGCGGATATGCTTCCGTGCGGTTGCCGCGCTACGCTCGCAATGACATTGAATGATGGTCCTGTTAAAAAAATATGCGAAAATCAACATTTGCCTTCCTTACTGTAACATTCGCAAAAAAACATCGTCTTCTAAGTTAAAACCTACTGCTATGAAATTTTTTACCATACTGGCCGTTACCGGCGGATTGTTTTTTACTTCGCTCCAGATAGAAAAGACTAACATTGCGGGCGTTAAACACAAAAACAAATGCTGCATGAACGCCAAAAAATCAAAATGCCCGCTTGCATGCAAACGGGCAAAATCGGTTAAATTGAACAGTTAAAAACGATACAGGGTTTCATCCCCTCAAAAGGCGTCCGGCGATTAAAGGGGAATCTGTTGCCGGCGCCTTTGCAGTGTTTATTAGTTCAATTCAAATTTTAATAATTCAGCATCTCCTGCTTTTACTAAAACGCTTTTTGTGTTTACGTTAGTACCTTGCAGTAACGATTTCGCATTTGCTGCTTTTCCGGCCTCCATACCAATCCTTTTCGGGTCGATAGTATAAACTTTATCAGTTTCACCATAATTAAACAGGGCCAGGTAAAAGCTGTTGCCAATTTTTTGCGTAAACTGCTCGGTTGTACCTGTTTCGGTGTTACCCTCAACCGGTCTGAAAGCTTTTCCGTTTTGTACAACTTTTAAAATTTCAGGGTTTTGATACATAGCTTTCGCCCGGTCGCTCCACCGGCCATGGGTAGAGAAGTCATCGCCTGTTATGAACGTTCCTGTAACAACTGCCGAGAGCATCCTTGCCCTGTTAGCGCCTTCGCTTTCGGTTGAAAGTACAACATGATCGGCATCGATGTAATTATATAAGTAAGTTTGCCACCAGCCGTAATTTACGCTGTTGAGGGTATAGCGGGTATCTTTTACAGTTTTAAAAGCATCGCAGGCAATGCGCCTCATATGCGCGTAACGCCCAGTTGCCAGGCTGGGGGAAATGGCCGCATAAACCAGCATCTGATCACCCAACTGGTCAACCAGGTGTTCCATTCCTTTTTTATAGGCCTGCATGCCGGTAGTGATTTTAGGGTCATAAAAATGGCTTGATTCGGCTGCTGCATGGCCTAAAAAATCTATCTTGATCATTTTAAAACCACATGCCTTTAGTTTGCCAATTACATAATCGATATGTTGTAAGGTGCCAGGATGAGTTGGATCTGTGGCGCGGGCACCATCAATATCGTGATAGCCGTCACCAACCTTAGTCCAGGTTTCGCCGTAGGTGTAGTTGCTGCCTAAAACTTTGCGGTCGGGGCCGCCTTTCCAGCCCCAGTCGGTAAATGGTGCCCAGTACACACCGGGTTGCAAACCCTTCGATTTACAGTAATCGGCAAAAGACTTCAGCTTACCAAAGTCACCTTCCCAGCCACCACTAATCATATTATCCAAAACGAATCGAGATCAATAAACGCGGTATTGCCGTTGCGAAATGCAGGGATGCTATCGGCAAAAAAATCCGCTACTTTGATAGCTTTATCGTAGTTGAGTTTTTCCTGCATAACGCCCCAGCTGTTCCAGCCAACAGGGGTAGGCTTTGTCCAGTTAAAAATGTAAGGTGGTTCGGCAATACGGTTGGCTTTACCAAACTCTTCCATACCATTGCGCCAGTCGGCAAACCAGCCAACAAATACTTTAGGCGATTTAACTGTATTGCCACTGATGTAGCCGTGAGTAATTTTATCGCGGTTTACAGCTTCATCAGTATAGCCACCCCATACTTCAAAGGTGTTAGCGCTATCTTTTTTGGCGATGGTACGCACACCTGTTTTCCAGATTTCATGCTCTACAGATCCAAACACCAGGCCTTTGCGACTATTGTTATCAAAAACAGTCCCTACTTCGGCGCTGGTGTTAATTAAGGGTGCTTTAAACACTTTGGAATCATAGCTAATGAAGGTATCATTATCAAAAGGCACAAATACCGAACGGGCATCGCCGGGTATTGCTGCCATATTACCAGCTATTGGCTCCATGTAATTTGTTTTCAGGTTTTTGCCTTCAATATAAAGCTCCACAAAAAAGTAGCCTTTATGCGATGGGTAAGTATAAAACACCTGCACCATATTTGGCAAATTATTACCAGTTAGGGTGAAAGTATGTTGTACACCTCTGCCAAAGCCGTCGGTTATTAAGGTTTTGGCATAAGCAGTGGTTTTGTATGCTGTTGAAGTAATAAATTTTCCGTTGACGTTTGCCTTGCTATAGCAATTGCTCAGTACAGTTTTTCCGTTTTCGATAACAGAAAAAGTGCCGTTTTTTTGGTCATAGCTGATGTTGCTGGCCGGGCTATATGAAAATGATATGATGCCTTGTTGGGCCGGCTGAACAGTGCCTGTTTTGGTTGATGCCGAAACAATTGCCGGCTGCCAAACGCAAAGCAAGCCGGACAACTGCACAGCAATTATAAAGCGGTTAAAGAAATTTCGCATGAATTTTAGGTTATTTGATTTCTAAGTCATCTTGTATTTAAAACGCACAATTGTTTTGTTCAAAATCATAAAGTACGCTTTGAAAACAATGTGGCATCCGGGAAGTAGATACCTTATATTATGAATAAAATTGTCTATGCTTTAATGGCCATAACGCTCTTAATTTGTCCGTTAATTTTCACCTTAACCAGGCGCGGAGTAGGGGAAGTTACTTTGTAAGAGATTATTTTACCATCTTTCCATTTCATATCGACGGTAAAATTGCCACGGGCTTTAAGGCCTTTAACCTCGCCCTGTGCTTTCCATGCATCAGGGATAGAAGGAATAAAATCAATAAACCCTGCATGGCTCTGGATCAGCATTTCAGCAATACCGGCTGTTGCTCCAAAGTTACCGTCGATCTGGAACGGCGGACCGGCCGATAGCAGGTTAGGGTATACGCCGCCGCCTGCACCGTAGTTAATATCGGTTTTGATGGTTGGCTTCATCAACTCTTTAAATAGTTTGTAAGTGCGGTTTCCGTCATGCAAACGTGCCCACCATAGTATTTTGTAAGCGATAGACCAGCTTGGGCCGTCGTCGCCACGTACTTCCAATGTTTTCTTAGCGGCTTCGGCAAGGCCGGGAGTAGCTTCCGGAGTTATTTCAGATGCAGGGAATAAACCATACAAGTGGGATACGTGGCGGTGTTGCGGTTCGGTTTCTTTGTAATCTTCCAGCCATTCCTGGATGCGGCCGTCTTTGGCTATAATACCCGGAGGGGGCAGTTTTTTTACTTTGTCAGCCAATGTTTTGCTGAAAACTTCATCCTTACCCAGCACTTTACTTGCGGTGATCACATTGTTGAACAACTGGCGGATGATCTGATTATCGATAGTTGGACCTACGCAGATGCTGGCATGTGTGCCATCGGGCAGATAAAAACTATTTTCGGGCGATGATGAAGGTGAGGTGACCAACCAACCTGTTTTGGCATCACTGATCAGCATACTGTTGTAAAATTGGGCGGCACCTTTCAGTATCGGATAAATTTGTTTCAGGTAGTTTTTGTCACCGGTGAAATCATAGTGCTGCCACAGATTGTCGCATAACCAGCCCGAACCAACTTTACAAACACCCCATGAAGCACTTTCGCCAGGCTCGGTAAAGCCCCAGGGGTTGGTAATTACGTGTGCTACCCAGCCATCGGCATTGTAATAAGCTTTGGCAGTTTTTTCGCCATGTGGTACCATCCCTTTAACCAGGTCGGCAAGGGGCAGGTTCAGTTCTGACAGGTTGGAAACTTCAACCGGCCACTGGTTCATTTCAATGTTAATATCCAGGTGATAATCGCCGTTCCATGGGGTATGTACTTCGTTAGCCCATAAACCCTGTAAGTTTGGTGGTAGCAAGCCAACCCGAGTGCTGCAAATACTCAAATAGCGGCCAAACTGGTAAAATAAAACAGGGAGGCCTTTATCCGCATCAGGGTTGGTATGAAAAGCAATAAGCCTTTGATCGGTAGTTAGTTTACCTGCTTCTGAAGCACCAAGATCAACTTTTACGCGGTTAAAGAGTTTCTGAAAGTTGGCGATATGCTGCTCTTTTTCCAAAGCATAAGGCTTTTTCATAGCGGCCTTCAGTGCGCCGTCCATTTTGCTGAGATATTGCGGATTCTTAAAATCTGTACCCGCCGATATATAAAGGATCACCTCGGTTGCGTCTTTAATAACCAGCGAAGTAGGGGTGCTGCTTAATGAACCGCCGGTTAGTTGCGCCCTTACCCTTGCTTTGTAAGCTACGCCTTTGCCGTCGGTACCATTATCCAACTGACCGGTAAGATCAAGCTCATTACCTTCTACTGAAGTAACGCCGCGCTCCGGGCGACTGATATTGATGCTCAGATTAAGCATTCCCGGTTTATCGGCACTTAGTTTAATCACGTCTACATCATCGCCAAAACTGGTAAAGTACTCACGTTTGTAAGTAACGCCATTTACCTGGTAAGTGGTTTTGGCCAGCGCGTTGTTTAATGATAGCTCACGCTCGTAGTTATCGTATTTTACGTCTTTACCCTCAATGCCTTTGTATTGGTAGTTTAGGTTCAAGTCGCCCAGCACCTGGAAGCAACCGAAAGGCACTCCGCCCGATCCTTTGCCGGTACAAACGAATGATTTATCGATGATAGCCTGCGCCTCCACGTTTTTACCGGCTGCAAGCAAATTCCTGATCTCAGGCAATTTTTTATAAGCTTCGTAATTGTTGGCATCCTGCGATGAGCCTGACCACATGGTGATATCATTCAATACTACTTTTTCGGCAGTAACACCGCCATCAGGCATCATCCCCAGGCGACCATTGCCAAGGGCAACAGTTTCTTCCCAGCGTTGCGCCGGCTGCTTGTACCAAAGTTTTAATTGTTTTGTTTGTGCGTGAGTAAACGTTGTAATACCTGTTATCATTACAGTTATTAGCAGGGGCGTTCTTTTTAGCATGTTTATGTTAATTAGGTTTTCTGTTCTAATTTTATTTACCTGCGGCAATTACGGGGATCTCTTCGGCGTTTTTGTTCAGTTCCAATACTATAACATTGCTGTTTGCATCGGGTAAGGTTTGCGGCAAATCAATGATATAGCCTGTGGCATCCGGTTTATAATTTACTTTGGTCCCGCCCAGTACGTAGGCATTGGTTATGTTAACACCCGGCAGGTTAGGCAGCACAATTTTATCACCTTTTTTCTGAAATACGTGCAAATAGATCTTGTTTCCCTTGCGTGTAACAGCATAGTTATCATTGGGAGCAATGGGCCCGCCTTTAGTGTCATAAATGCTTTCACCGTATTTTTTTAACCATAAGCCCATTTGCTGTAGGGTTTCAACCTGGCGCGCTTCAATTCGGCCATCGGGCATTGGCCCAACGTTAAACAGCAGGTTGCCATTACCGGCGGCTGTTTTTACCAGTGTTTGGATACACTCCTGCACGGTTTTCATTTTATCATTAGGTTTCCACGCCCATTGCTGGCAAATGGTGATGCAGCTTTCCCATGGCTCATTCATATTCAGCTGACCGATACGCTGTTCAGGGGTGAGATAATCACCTACTGATTGATCGTTCAGTTTTTCGCTTTCTTTGCCTAATCGGTTGTTCACAATAACGTTTGGATCAACACTTTTGATGAATTTGTAAATTTCCTGACCGTCGGTGTTGGTCCAGGGTTTTTCCCAGTAGCCATCAAACCAAAGCAGGTAGGGGTGGTATTTGGTGATGAGTTCTTTCAACTCATTCTTCATTTGCGTTTTAAAAGCTACCATATCGCCTTTTACATTCTTTGTCGAATCGTAAGGGTTGTGGATAGGATAGTTAGGGTCGTGCCAGTCGAGCACAGTATGATAGATACAAAAAAACATGCCCTGCTTTTTGGAGGCTGTGGCCAGTTCTGCCACCATATCGCGTTTATACGGCGTTTTGCTGATGTTATAGTCGGTAAATGCTGATGGCCATAAGGCAAAGCCATCATGATGTTTGGCAGTGATTACCAGGTATTTCATGCCTGCATCTTTGGCTGCTTTTACTATAGCATCGGCATTAAATAAAACCGGATTAAACTCCATGTACAGGTTATCATAATCATCCTGCGCTACTTCTTTGTTGCGGCTCCAGCCAATTTCGGTACCGCGTAAGGTTACCGGTCCGAAGTGTATAAACATGCCGAAGCGTTTGGTCATAAAATCATCCAAAACCGCTTTGGGTGTTTTCACAGTAACAGCCTGCTGAGCAAAGCTGAGTTTGATTATAGAAAACAGGTACAGGAGAATAATTGCCGGTTTTTTCATTGCGGAATTTTTGGGGTGAACATTATAGAAGTCTTCGTCTTTATGCTTTTTAAAATATGACCAGGCCGCAAGGCAGCCCGGTCATTGGGGTGTTATTATAGTAGTGCGTTATTCCAGAAGGTAAGTTCGCTCATATTGGTGTAATTACCCTCGTTGTTTGAGTTGTGTTTGATCCTGATGCGGATGTAACGTACCGCCGGAGGATTAGGATCGAAGTTTACCTTTAATGGCGCGCTGCCGTCGTCGGTTCTTTTAATCTCTTTAAGCAGTTTCCAGCCTTTGGAAATAGATTCGGCAGTCCAGCCAGCATCATTAGCTTTTAGGGTGGTAGCTGCATTGGTAATGTCAGCTATGCCCCATACCTCAAAATCATCAGGGTTGTGGCAGCAGTTACGGCCGGTTTCTTCAATAGCTACCAGGCCTTTGTACAGTGCGCCCATATCAAAAGTGATAACTACAGGCAGCGGACCGTTGCCATCGCTATGGAAAATGTTAGGGAAGCCCTGCGGTCCTGTACTGCCGTCCCAAAGCCTGTCAATGTCGGTATCTCCCTCATAAGGCTTAGCGTCATTGGCTAAATAAACTTTTTTGAATAGTTTTTTATCGCAAACAGCAACAGAATTAATGGTTGGGAAATCCTCATAGTTAGCTACATAAAAAGTATCCAGTGCATTTACCGTTGGTTTAAAGGCTGATAAGAACTGGATCTTCGTATCCGCCTTATAGTCTGCAAGGGTAACCGACATGCTATCAGCACTAAGTTTTCCGAAACTTTCTTTCCCGGCTTTGTTAGTGTATTTTATGTTTGTGAACACATTATGAGCACTGGTATCAACCTTTAAGAAATTAAGTGTGAGCTTTCCATCGGCACTAATTCCATATGGATTGGTAACATTATACCCCCTGTTTGATAAGCCCGATTGGTAAATAGGCCCATAAACTCTTACATTGTTGATATCAAGCGGAATAGAGCGGTTGCCTTTGGAGTCGTAGGAGAAAACTGTGAACGAATAAATGTATTCGTTCAGGTTTGGTATAACAACGGTTAAACTATCCGACGTATTATGGTTGGTGGAATTGTAAATGATTGAATCAGCCTTATTGTTCCAGTATATCACGTAACGGGTTATGCTGGGATCGGAGCTTGGGTTCCAGGTAAGGGCGGCACGTAAATTTCCGGGGCGGGAGTGGGCATTGGCCACTGTGCCCGGATACTTAACTTCATGGCCGTTTAAGTATGATTCAAACTGTGTGTCTTGCTTGCTGCAACCATACAACAGGTATCCAAGCAAACAGAAAGCAGCTATTCTGACAATATTTTTCATGTTCGTTTAATCTAAATGAGTTAATACCTATTGTGGGTTACCATAAATTGAAAGTTCCATCATGTGGGCAAAGTCGCCGTTTGACCATGTGTCATGCACCATGAAGCGGAAGTACTTAATAGGTGTTGAACCCGGAGGGATATTAAAGTTAACCCCTGCTGCAACAAAGTCAGCATCGGCAGCATTGGTGAAGCCAGGTGTAAGGCCCGATGGCGGGTTTGGATAATGGTAGTTACCGATATTAACCCAGTCGCCAACTACAGTTCCTACAGGAGCATAATCAGGGAGCCTTATATCCTGCGGTGCATTAACGTTTGATCCCCAAATGCTGAAATCTTTAGGGTTACCATGCGCGTAGGCATACTGATTTGGCCTTTCCCATAATACAAAGCGGCTTAATTGTGCCGATACACCCAGGCTAAAGGTAACCTGTATTGGAGCGGGCGCTCCCGGAGCAGTGTGCCAACCGTTTGAGTAGCCGTCGGTTTTGTTATCCCATAGGTAAGGCACTTCCCAACCATAAGCTGTAGGGCTATCAGTAGGGGTTTTGTATACCGAAAACTTGCTCTTATCCAGCAGCGTTTCAAATATTGGGGTGATGTTTACAACAGTAGTATCAGAGATATTGCCAAATTTATCGGTAACATATACCCCAAATTGTTGCGGTACAGCAGGGTAGCCCCTTATGGAGTAATTAATAGTGTCAACTTTGGTATAATGCTGATCAACAACCTCCAATGCCTGCGTTGATTTATCAAAAGCCAATAAAATTACGCCAATGTCCTTTTGGTTGGGGTTCATAGCTTTGATGTTTACGCCGCCAAAATCAGATGTGATAGTTAATGTTGGTTTGATAAGCTTGTAAAAAGGTGTATCAGGGTGTACTTTAACTACAAGCGGATCTGACTTTACGTTAGCCCGGCTCACCGAGTACAGTGTTACCTCATATTCCTGGCTTTTGGCAAAGCCATCAACCGTAACGGTATCTGAGTAATAGCTCGATTTAGTTTGGCGTGTAGTTTTATCATTGATGCGATACTCGGCCTGCACGTATAGCAGGTTGTCTGAGTTTGGCAAATCGTATGTAATATAAGCACCGCCGTTAAAGTTCTTAACTTTTACGTTGGTAACCACGGCAGGCTTGCTCATATCGGTCGAAACCTCTTTAACGTACCCGTCGTTTTTTTTGCATGAATTTAAGCACGCTATAAACAACGCGACTGCAAGCACCAGCGTTGTTATCGTATAATTTTTAATGCGTTTCATAATTCTTATTTATGTTGAATTAATTCATTTGTAAATGGGGAGGACGCCTACCAGTAGGTGGTTTGTACCAGGTTGTTGTTAACTATCAGGTCATTATCCTTTATAGGCCAGAAATAATTTTTTAGCCCGAAAACCGGCGTTAACACGGTGTGTGGCCTGTAGTAGTTACCAGCTTCAGACTCATAAATATTCCAACCCTGCAGTGGTACGCTCAATACATTTTGTATTTCTTTCCAGCGGCGAAGGTCCCACCCGCTTTGCGCCTCAAAACATAGTTCAATACGACGTTCACGGTGTATGATATCCCGTAATCCTTCCTTAGTTGTTGGTTTGCCCGGAGTTTTTGAATAGGTTGACCATGACTCTAACACACCTTTTAAACCTGCTCTTGCCCTTACCTTGTCAATGTAGTTGTAGACATCGGCAGTTGGGCCATTTGCCTCGTTCAGGCTTTCGGCATATAAGAGATATAAACCGGCAAGTCTCATCAGCGGTAGGTGAAATTCAATAGGCTGAAATCCATCATCATAAACTGAAAGGTAATTGGCCAGCTTTTTAGGCCAATAGCCGGTGATGTTTAGCGTGTTCAAATCTTTTGGGCCGGCCAGTGATCCCGAACCGCGTGCTTCAACATGGTAAGCCTGGTCCTGGTTGTAAATGCCGTTACCATACCAGATGCTGCCATCAAAAGCAATATTAGCGTAAAAGCGACTTTCGCGGCCATAATGCTCGTTGATAGTTGTATATCCTTGAGCTATATAGTATTTATCGGCGTCGCCTGCTGTTTTCAGGGCGAAGCGGTTGGCATAATCATAATCTTTATCCTCTGTTAACGGTACGCCGTTAACAGTGTAAAAAAGCTCCTGTGTTGAAATCGGAACAGCGAATGTTGACGGATTTGAGAAGATATTAACTGCCGATTTTGGCGTTAACCTCGGTGTTGCATAGCCCTGGCATGGAAAGGTTGGGTTTAATGCCCAGATCAGTTCGGGGTTTACATCCCATTTTTCGGTAACCGCGTTTTGAATGGTTAGCTCGTTACGCAACTGATCTGAAAGGGAACCAACTGTAGGTGGTGCGACAAAGGTGTAAAGTTTAAGCCCGTTGGCTTCGCAGGCATCAATGGCAGCTTTACAGGCATCGGCGGCACGTTTCCATTTTTGCGGATCGGCAGTACTTGAAAATAAAGGCTGGCCATCTTTGTTTTTCATGCTGGCGTAGTCCGGGTTGCCGTTGAAAAGGGGACTGGCCTGAGTGGCTAACATTTCGGCTTTAATTGATAAAGCGGTTAGCTGGGTAATGCGGCCAAGCTCTTTTGCCTGGTTGGTGATAACCGGCGGCAAATCTGGAATAGCCTCATCCAGTAATTGTACGCAATAGTTAAATACCGAATCAACCGGCGAGCGTTTTACCCTTACCTCTTCGGTGCTGGCCGTAATATCGATATTGGTTTTTACCAGTGGTACCGGCCCATACAAGCGGCACAGGTAATAATGGTAATATGCTTTAAGGAACTTTACCTCGGCTATCCACCTTGCTTTTTCAGCTGGTGAAAGGTCAATAGGTTTGTCAATGTTTTCAAGCATGATGTTACACCTGCGGATAGAACGGAACAATGCCTGCCCGCCATTTTCGCCATCCCACCAGTTCACACCTGGGCTTGCGCTGTTTTGCGTGCCACGGATAAGGCTAAAGCCATTTTCATTAAGCGGGTGATTGGTGAGGTTGTTGGGATAAATGATTTCCGATGATGTGGTGAAACCTATGTTTGAAGTGGGGTCATAAAACTGCTGTAAGGTTGCGTAGCAGGTAAACAGGTAGTTTTCGGCCTCGTTACGGTTTCTGAACGCGTACTCAAGCGTGCCTGTATTATCTGGTGTTACATCAAGGTATTTTTTACATGATGCGCCCGAAACCAGGAGCCCTACCAGTAATAAAAGTTTATAATATTGTTTCATAATACTAAGTATTGATTTGTAAAAAATTATAGGTTAACGTTGATGCCTAAGTTGAACACCTTTTGTATTGGGTAGGCAAAACCATTACCGCCAAGCTCAGGGTCCCAAAGTTTAAAGGCGCTCCATGTATACAGGTTAAGGCCGTTAAAGTAGATGCGGCATTTGGTAACATTTAAGCGTTTTAAAATAGATGGCGGTAATGAGTAACCTATCTCCACCGATTTAAGCCTCAGGAAACTACCATCACGCATCCACCAGGTACTGTTTTGACGGTTGTTTTCGATCTGGTTTCCGGTTACACCTAACCTTGGATAGGTTGCATATAAATCCTGGTTCTCCTCGCTCCAGTGGCTGTCGGCAAAAGCTTTGATCAACTGTGTATTGCCGTAGATATATGGATCGGGGCTTTGAATGAATGGACTGGTACGGCTGGGGTCAATAAAGAACGATACACGCGCCTGGCCCTGGAAAAAGCAGGAAATGTCAAAGTTTTTGATCCCTGCTGATAAGCCGTAGCCATATACAATTTCGGGCACTGTTGGATAACCAATAAAAGTTTGATCGGCGCCGTCAATTTTACCGTCGCCGTTTAAGTCGCGGTATTTAATATCGCCACCACCCGGAGGGATGCCATTGGTTGAAAAGATCTGTGACGGAGAGTTTCTGGCTTCATTATCGTCAACAAATAAACGCTCGGCAATGTAACCGTACTGCCTGTTTATTTCCTGGCCTTTGTGGTAACGGTAAGCTTCTTTATACTGAGGCTCTTCATAGTTGCCATATTTGCTGCTTGCCAGGGTAAAGTTGCCGCGACCCTGCAGCCAAACATCTTTGTTTATAGCGGCCTTATAATCCATTTGCAGGTCGATACCTTTTGTATCGGCCGTGCCTATATTGGCAGTAACATTTGGGTTTCCATATTGGTCAAGTGCCTCAAGACCCAGTGTTGTTGGCAGCGAACTGCGTGTTTGAAGAATATTATAACGGTGATATTTGTAAACCTCGGCTACTACATTGAGGTTTTTAAACATGGTGAACTCCAGGCCAAGGTTTAGCTGGCGCGATGTTTCCCAGGTTACGTTAGGGTTTTCGTAGTTGTTAATGTAAACGCCCTCGCGCCTGTAACCGTTAAAGGTACCGAAGTAGGCAGGATTGCCGCCGTTAAGATTAACATCCGAAAGGAAGAAGAAACGTTGTGAACCGATGGCATCATTACCTACTAAACCATAGCTGGCCCTCACCTTCATGCGGGAGATAACATCATAAATCCCCTGTCCCCAGAATTTTTCGTCAGATACGATCCATGAACCGCCAATGGTTGGGAAGAAACCAAACCTGTGATTGGCCGAAAAGCGCTCGGTGCCGTTATACCCAAAGTTAAATTCCAGAAAATAGCGGCTTTTAAATGAATAAGTAGCGCGGCCTGCAATGGTGAGGTTACGGTAAGGCAGCGAGTATTGAAGGGTTGGCCTGTCAAGTACCGGATCTTTAGCTGCTGAATAAACTGTTTGCTGGCGCGTACCTATCAATGATGCGCTCAGATTATGACTGCCAAATGCGTGATTATAATCCAATACACCCTGGAAATAGATGTAGGTATTCAGGTTATCGGTGCTTGGGTCGCGGTAATAGCTCAGGTACTCTGTGGCTACGTTATTGCCGGTTGGCTGCGGGTTAAGCCAGGTTAAAGTATATTTATTAGTGGCTTTATCGTAGGTATTTACATTATAGTAAAATGGAGAGTAACCCATTTGCGACTGAAAGTATGAATACCTGTTGGTATGGAATAAGCCGTGAAAGTTAAATCCGTCAGTTATAAAATCCAGTTTCTGATTTAACTCCAGCTGAGCAGATAACCTTGATTCTGAATAGTTTTTATGGCCGCGCAATAACGCCGCATATGGGTTATTGTACGCGATGGCGTTTGACGTTGAACCTGCGTTGGCTGGCGCGGCGTTACCGAACAGGATATGTTTAACATCACGATTGGCGGAATCGGCAGGGAAATAAGCAGGAAACAATACCGGGCTGGTGTGTACAGCAACGTTATAAAGATCGGTCGAAAATGAAGCATCGGCAGTAAGAGGGCCATTATACTCATTGAATGAACCGGCAAGCCTTACAATAAGCTCGGTGCTTTTACTTAAGTTGATATTAACGTTTGATCGCAGTTGGTAATTTTCAAACTTTACGTTGTTGTTGTTATTGTTGGCAATATCCTGCCTCAAAATGCCATGGTCAACATTGTATGAGCCTGACACATAGTAGCGGGCTACGTCGCCGCCACCGCTTACGCTCATATCTGCACGCTGCGTAGCTGTGCGTTTTTTGAAAAGCATATCCAGCCAGTCCACGGCAGGGTAAACATATTTATTGCTACCGGGCGCATTACTGAGCGTTGCTTCGGTATTTAATATTTTATTTTGAGAGAAGGGGAGCGGGCTTAACGGATCGCGGGTTATGGTAGCTTCGTTAAACAGCTTCATATAAGTAATAGGATCGGCCAGCTGCAGCGTTTTGGCCGATTTCGATATGGAGTTTTCCACACGTACATTGATCTTGGCTTTGCCAATTTTACCTTCTTTGGTGCTTACTAAAATTACACCGTTGGCACCACGCGCACCATAAAGTGCAGTAGCACTTGCGTCTTTCAGTATTGAAAAGCTGGCGATATCGTCAACCTGTAAGCGGGCAAGGTCGGTTGTGGAAAGTTCAACGTTATCTATCAAAATAAGCGGATCTTTTTTGTAACCAAAAGTGGTTACACCGCGGATAAAGAAACTGGAATTATCCTGCCCTGGCTGGCCGCTTGGCTGAAAGGCGATGATACCTGCAACCTGTCCGGCAAGTGCATTGGTTAAGTTACTGGCGGGTATTTTCAGGTCGGCGGGTTTAACGGTGGTTACCGAACCTACCACGGCTTCCTTGCGTTCTTTTTTACCGTAAGCTAATACTACAACCTCATCGAGGCCTCGTTTTGATTCTTTAAGTACAATGTTTACTACCAGTTTGCCGGCCGAAACGGTGAAGGTTTGATCAATAAAAGTTACGTACGATACTTTAAGGATAGTACCGGGTTCGGCATCTATCACAAACTTGCCGTTAACGTCGGTAGTAGTGCCCAGGTTTTTGCGGTTGACAGCCACAATATTGGCACCTGCAATTTTGCCGCCCAGTGTGTCGGTCACGAGGCCGGTAACAGTTACCTTACTTTGTGCGTGCGTAAATTGGGCTGAGCAGATAAAACTCAGCAGTAATAATACAAAGTAATAAAAACCCGGTGCAGGCCTGTGAAACTGTCTAGGCTCCCGCCGGTTTTTGATCCGTTGGTAAAATTCTTTCATAAAAATTGGTTTGATAATGGTTCTTTATTTTTGAGATTTGGTTGATGGGTTTATTGGTTTCAGGCGCCGTTTAAATGCGCAGATGGTAAAAGGTTTTTTCACTGGTAAAAGGTTTGATCATTTTTTAGATATGTTAAGTTGACAATTAAAAGTTTTGAGCTGCGTTTACAGCGTATTGCTGTTTTTTAAAAAAATCAATTGGTTAAAAAATAGACTACCTGGCACGTGTTCCCCTTGCTGTTTTTGTTGTTATCGGTTTCAATTTTCAGGCTGAGCGTGTGCGGGCCTTTTTTGAGGTCGGTACTAAAGGTTACATACCAGGGCAGATAAATCCATGAGCTGAACTCTGTGTACAGGTCCATCTTTTTTTCAATGCCACCATCGATATTGTAGCTGATGATTCCTGCATCAGGCCCGGATACAATGGCTATGCCTATAGCGGTGCCGGTAAATGGCAATGTTAATGATGAGCCCGGTTTTGTGGCAATAAGCATTGGTTTGTGTACAAAACCTTCGCGGGTGCTCAGGTTATTGTTGGGTGCCCAATCGGGATTAATGGCCCATCCGTTCAAATTTTTTGCGTTTTGAATGCTGTAATAGCGGCCATTATTGAGGTTAAGCGCGTTAAGCGGTTTGGGCAAGTGATTTGCTTTAGTAGCAGCAGCCTGCTGTTTGTTAAAACATGAATTGAACAGGCTTTTTATGGTGGCGAAGTAAAGTTCCTGTCCGTAAATGGCTGGGTGCAAGTCTTTAAAATCATATTGCCATGAAAATTCATGGTTATTAAGTTTATCCGTAACCTCTTTGGCCAGGTTAATGGATGGCAAGCCATAATTTTCTGCAATTAATTCGTGATTTTTGATTTGCATCGGGATTTTGCCATTGTTGTAATCTTTGATCTTATCCGGATCAACAAATGACATCATGACGATGTCAATCAGCGGATTGGCTTTTTTTGCATGCCTTACAATTCCTTCCAGCGCCCGTACTTCGGTAAGGCTGTCCAGTCCGTTCACTTTATCGTTTACCGCGGCTTCAACAAACATCAAATCAACCTTGCCCGAATCAAGCACATCCCGCTGTAAACGGAATGCATGCGGTACACTACCTAACGAGGGGATGCCGGCTTGTATAAAATGAAAACTGGTTGCGGGAAAACGCTCGGTAAGGTAACGGCTTATCTTTTCGCGCCAGCCGGGGTTATAGGTAATTGATCCGCCTAAAAAAGCTACTGTAGCTTTCTTGCCCGCACTGAATACACTAAGACTGTTGGCCAAGCCGTTACGGGTTATAAAGTAATCGGTATATGGCAGCATTTTTTTTACAGGATAGCTGTAGCTTATGATCATATCGGCCCAGTGCCCGGGATTTTCGATAGGGAAGTGGTGCCCGTTCAACTCCTGCGGACCGGCAGTTACCGGGTATATCATCATCGGCCCGCCTAATGCGATATAACGTTGAGCAAGGATATTGGTGTTTTCGGCATTGGGTACCACTTTATCATTAATGTCTATAATATGCATAACTGGTACCTTAAAGGCAGCCAGCCCGTCAAGGTTATCAATAGGGTTGTCTTTATAATCAAGGGCTTGTTGTTCGGTAAAGTGATACACCTGTTGCAGCTGTTTCCACAGAGCGGCATCGCCCGGGGCACTTAGTTTACCTCCCGGCCAGCTTTGAATATTGCAAACAGGGGCTTCATTATAAATGCAACTAATTTTATCAGGATTGCGTTTGGCCCAGCCATATACATATAAACCGCCACGACTAACGCCTTCAAGGGCAACTTTGGCAGCGAAAGCTTGTTTAGCTGTTAAATACTGATAAAAAGCATCCCAAACCTGCAATGCATAGGGGCTGCCATATTGATCATCAACATTTACGAAAGCTACATGAAAGCCTTTGGTTAGCAGGATGCTGTCAATATCGGTATGCCAGTCAGGAAATGAAGCCCGCCACACCCAAGGGTTACCTTCAAGCGCCTTTTTAGGTTTTACATAGTAGGCCTTGTGAGTGCCTATAGCAATATTAACACGTTCAAAACCCTTCCAGCTATCATTAGCTGTATGTTGAATGGCATATACGGCTGGGGCATTGCCCGCACTCACATTTTCATGGTTTTGTGCTGAGGCAATACCGGCCGTGAACCCAAATAATAGCGTAATTAGTAAAGTTTTAATCATTCAATTTTGGATATAAAAATTCCACTTCAAAAACTTCGTCCTTTTTTGGGATTGTGGTTTTTGATTAAAAAATGTTTTGTAAACTTTTAGTAGCTGGCGTTTATAATCAAGGGTAAAAATATGGAGGGTATTAGCAATAAATTGTACATAAATTGATTTGTTTCGATACTATTTTGACATCGGTTTTTTGATTTTGAGTAAAAAATGACTTGCTGAAACAATTTAGTTGTATTAAGTGTGGTTTTCACAACAAAATAATATTGAAACGCAAAAAGTTGCGCAATATGGTATTGGTTACTTTTAGTTCGTGGTTCATTGCTGATGGTTCATGGAAGCATTAGGCGCAGCGAACTTTCAGAAACTTACGAAGTACTTAAAACTTCGTAAGCTTAATTGGTAGGTTAGTGTCCTATTACTGTCAACTGTGGTTCTTCCGATTCATCCGAATAAGTTTTGTTTTTTACCACATAGCCTTTAATTCCGTAATATAGTACGTACACATAGCACACCAGTGGTGCAATGAATGCCATCCTGATGCCTGATTGGTCTGATATCAAGCCCATTATTGGCGGGATAATGGCGCCGCCTACCACACCCATAATAAGCAATGACGAAGCCACTTTGGTGTAATCGCCAATGTTTTTAATGCTTAGTGTAAAAATGATAGGATACATCACCGAGGTAAACAGTCCTACTATTGACAGTGAAATTATGGATAGGTAACCACCTGTAAGCACCGATACCAGTATCAGTATAAAAGCGCCAATACTGCATAGGGTAAGCACTTTATTGGGTTTAACCTGCTTAAGCAAAAACGCACCCAGCAAGCGCCCGGTTAAAACCAGCGCCATGTAAAGTGTAATAAACAGGGCCGATTTTTGCTCGGTAATACCTGCAATATTTAAGGACTTTGTATACCTAATGATAAAACTCACCACGCCAACTTCGGCACCCAAATAGGCAAAAACTGCTAATACGCCCAGCATAGTATGCCTGAATTTAAATACTCCCGATAGTTTTTGACGGTTGTTGCCTTCATGTATAACCGGCAATTTCAAAAAATAAAGTACCGCGCAAAGGGCAATAAATAGCGCAGCCAGTGTCAGATAGGGTGGGATAACCAAATGCGCCTCGTTGTTTAAAAACGTCTTTAGTTGTTCGGGGCTAAAGGATTTGATAAGGTTTGCAGGAATATCCTTTTCATGCAATAAAAATTTGGAGCCGATGAAGGGCCCTATGGTAGCGCCCATTGAACCAACGGCTGCAGCTAAGCTTAGCCGGCTTGAGGCATAATTCGGATCGCCGAGTTTTGATATGTAGGGGGTAGCGGTAACTTCCAGTATAGCAAAACCCGACGCCATGGTAAATAAAGCCAGCAGGAACACAGGATAATACCTGGTGGTTGCTGCCGGATAAAATATGGCAGCCCCTATAGCGGCCAGAATTAGACCGGTAAGCATTCCTGCCCTGTAACCCATTTTTTCAATAAAGCGCCCCGCAGGTAAGGCCATCAAAAAATAAGCCCCAAAAAATGCCGACTGGATAAGTGACGATTGCAGGTCGGTTAGCTGGCATGCCCGTTTCAGGTGTGGGATAAGCACATCGTTGATATTACGGCTAAAATTCCAGAAAAACATCAGGCTCATTACTATCAGCAGCGGAGCCAGGTATTTTGATGTATTACCGTTGGTTTTGTTCATGGTTAAGATCTTGTTTTATCGTCTGTATCCAAGTTCGGCGCCACCGCTTACGGGCATAATGCAGCCGGTTACAAACCGGGCCGCGTCCGAAAGCAGGAAAACTGCGGCATCTGCTACTACATCGCCCTCTGGGCAGTAGCCTAAGGCATGGATATCGTTTAAGTATTTTTCTATCGATCCGGGATCAGGTTGTTCGGCGGCCCATTGTTTAAGCAATGGGGTCCACACACCCGCCGGCGAAACAGCATTTACCCTTATGCCATATTGTGCATAATCAAGCGCCATTGATTTGGTAAGGGCATTGATGCCGCCTTTGGTTGCTGTATAAGCAGCATGCAGACTTTGCCCAATATCTCCGGCCATACTGCTGGTATTCAAAATGCAACCTTTTGATGCTTTAAGCAAAGCGATGCCATACTTGGTTGTCCAAAACAGGCTCTTGAGGTTAATGCTCATCAGCGCATCCCATTCATCCTCTTCGGTTTCATCAACCGGTTTTGAGGGATGGGCTATAGCTGCATTGTTATGAATAGCATCGAGCTTGCCATAATGTTTCTTTATCGCATCGAAGGCTGCTTTTACATCCGCAGCTTTTGATACATCGCCCGGAATACCTTCATGATTGCCGCCAAAACGGTCAAGCGTTTTATAAAGGGCGCGTTCATTTACATCCATTATAAAAACGGTTGCTCCCTCACGGATGTAGGCTTCGGCGCAGGCCAAGCCAATGCCCGATGCACCTCCGGTAATAAATATTACTTTATTTAATAATTGGTTCATTTTTGGTTTTTAGCTGGTTACAAGGTCGCTGCTGTTGCCTGCTTCGGCAGGTACGGCGTAATAGCCCCCGCTAATATTGGCCGGATTTTTAAAGTATTTGGCCAAATGCGGTATATGTTCCAAAAATAAGTTTTCGTGTCCAATAGCCACATGGTTAAACAATACCAAATGCTGATGGATCTGCCCCATATCGCCCACATGCGGTACAACAGGGATACCGAACTTTTTTGCCAGCAGGCTTATCGTCAAAAATTCGGATACACCGCCAACCCGCACGCAATCAACCTGGCAAAAATCCATGGCGCCGGCCTGCAAAAAGTTTTTAAATATGATTTTATTAGGGATATGCTCGCCCGCAGCGATTTTAAGGGGCGCAATTTCTTTAGATAATGTTTGATGCGCCAAGACATCATCAGGATGAGTGGGTTCCTCTATCCAGTAAGGGTTTATGCTGTTCAGTTCTTTACAAATGGAGATGGCCTGAGGCAGGTTCCATTTTTGGTTGGCATCCAGCATAATAGTTGTTTTATCACCGGCTTCGGCCCTAACCAGCTTTGCCCTGCGGATATCACGTTGCGGATCATTTGAGCCAACTTTTAACTTCATGGCGGTAAATCCCCGGTCAATGGCGCGTGCTACGTTTTCTTTGATCTTCTCGTCAGAATAGTTAAACCAGCCTACTGATGTATCGTAAGCCTTATAACCTGTTTGTAAAACACCATTGCGTAATGTTCGGTCTGTAAAATTGCCCTTTAAAATGTTTTCTGCTTCTTCAACAGTCAATACATCTTCAAGGTAGTTTAGGTCGAGCGTTGCCACCAGTTCTTTCGGGCTTAAATCAAGTAAAAGTTTCCAGAGCGGTACCTGGCGACTCTTGGCCCAAAGATCGAAGCATGCATTTACTATAGCTGCAAGGGCTAATTGCATAACGCCTTTGTGCGGACCCAGCCAGCGGTAGGTGGGCGAATCCAGTATCGAACGGTAAACCGAACCAAAGTCGGCCATAAGTTCCTCAATTTCTCGCCCCTTTAATGTTTCGGAAAGGTATTGGATGGCTTTGCATACCAGGTCATTACCGGCACCAAGGGTAAAGGCCAGGCCAATGCCGTTTACGCTGCTATCGGTATGCAGTTCGCAAATGGCATAAGCATATTGGGTTGAATCGTTTACTGCATCAGAGCCGGCGCCATTGCCTAAATTAAAACGCTTGTCGGTAACTTCAATTTTATTGATATACATGTGGGTAAATATATTTTGCAAATAGTCCCGGGCCGTTCTATGTCGAAAAGCCCTAATGAAATCTTGTTCCTTGTGTTTATAAATCGGTTTATTATACCTTTCCGGATAAGGTATGATGCTGTAAAATTAGTGCCGTTTGATTTTTTACTTTCACTTTAATTGGCAACTTTCGATAGTATTTTTGCTTATATTTAGCTTTTCTCTTCATGTTTTGTTAAAATGAAACCAATTTTAGCCGTATTGTCTGACGGGGTACAGTCGGATGACCTATTTGTTGCACGGGAGGTGAAGCTTCCTTTTTTCTCAAGTGAGTTCCATTTTCATGAAGAATGCCAGTTGGTACACATTGTAAAAGGCTCGGGTAAGCGCATCATCGGCGATCTGGTTGATTATTTTGAAAGCGGCGAGCTTATTTTTCTTGGTTCAAATATTCCGCATGTTTGGCATAATACCCAGGAACAACCCAATGAGGATGACCCTGAACATTATGCGCATTCACTATCTATTCACTTCAATCCGTCAAAATTGCTCATGAATCTTTCGGCATTTGGTAACATACGCAAAGTGGAGTCGTTTTTAAGTAAGGCGCAAAGAGGGATGGAGCTAAAGGGTAAAAGCCGTGATATGGTAATAAAACTGATGTACCAGATAGTACAGCAGGAAGGGTTGCAAAGGATCATCACCCTGCTCGAGATCCTCAATATCATGAGTGCAGACCCGGAGCATAACCTGCTGGCCAGTATCAACTATATCAACTATTATCAATACCATGATAGTAAGCGCATGGACCAGGTATTTAAGTACATCTTTGATAATTTCAGGGAGGATATTTCACTAAATACCATTGCCGATGTGGCTAACATGAATACATTTGCCTTTTGCCGGTTTTTTAAGGCGCGTACCCAAAAGTCGTTTACCCAGTTTGTAAATGAAACAAGAATTGGTTATGCCTGCAAACTGCTAAGTAATAAAGATAACAGTATTACAGATATAGCCTATGAGTGCGGTTTTAATAATGTATCAAACTTTAACCGCTTTTTTAAAGTGATTAAAAAGGTAAGCCCGCGCCAGTACCGGAACCAGATTTTGTCTTAATATATGATGGTTACTTACCGGCGAAGTGAGCTTTCGCTGCAAGGTGACTTACTTCATTAAAAATGTCCCTCAGCTTACCTTCAGAATGAAGCCGGCGGAGGCTCGGTTATGCACTTCTGCATCCGGCAGGTCCCATCTTGTATTGATGGTAGTAACAATTCAATTACAAATCCATTCCTGCTAAAAATAAAAGTGTAATTAATACACAGTGAGTTTTTTAAATAGTAATATTGTGTTAGCCAATTGTTGAACAGCTTTTTAGCGATACTGCATTTCATATTTTTTGCCTTGTTTATAAATCCTTTTAGCAAGGTGATGGATTAATGCTGCTTTTATGGCTATTCATTAACTGTAAACCAATAATAACCTCAAACATGTCATTAAAAACAAAACTCACCTTCGTTTTTTTGACAGGATTAACTTTCCTGCTCTATTCCTTTAAAAAGCCGTCTGATAAGCCGCGTGTGCTGGTGTTTTCAAAAACTTTGGGCTGGCACCATTCATGCATCCCGTTTGGGATAGCGGCCATTCAAAAATTAGGTAACGAGAATGGCTTTGATGTGGATACCACCACCAATTCTGCTAATTTTAACGACGATAATCTGAGGAAATACCAGGCAGTGATATTTAACTGCACTACAGGCAATGTGCTTAATGCCGTTGAGCAGGCAGCTTTTGAACGTTACATACAGGCAGGCGGTGGTTTTATGGGTGTACACTCTGCGGCTGATACCGAGTACGACTGGCCATGGTACGGCAAACTGGTTGGTGCCTATTTTTCAAGCCATCCTAATAATTCCAACATTCGCAAGGCAACAATAGATGTAAACGATAAAAGCCAGCCGGCCACCGCCAACCTGCCCACAAGGTGGGAGCGTACTGACGAATGGTATAATTACAAATCTATATATAGTGGCATCCATGTGCTGGCAAGCCTCGATGAAAATACTTACGATGGGGGTACCAACGGCGCTAATCATCCCATAACCTGGTATCATGAGTTTGATGGCGGCCGGGCATTTTATACAGGCTGCGGCCATACCGACGAAAGCTACAGCGATCCCCTGTTTTTGGGACAATTGCTCGGCGGGATCAAATATGCGATGGGCAGTGGCAAACCGCTTGATTATGGTAAATCATATTCTAAAGTAGCGCCCGATCAAACCAGGTTTATCAAAACGGTGCTGGTAAGTAACATCGCTTCGCCCATGGAACTGGCGGCGGCAAAGGATGGCCGTGTGTTTTTCACCCAGTTATTGGGCAATTTTTCCGTTTATAACACCAAAACTAATAAGTTTAAATTAATCCATAAATTCCCGATCACCTATGAAGGCGGTACGGGTGTTATCGGTCTCACGCTCGACCCTGATTTTGACAGGAACCAGTTTGTTTACATTTACTACATGCCCGCCGGACAAACCATTGAACCGCTTAATTTCCAGCTTTCACGCTTCAAGTTAAGTCCGGCGGACGTGCTCGACCTTAAATCAGAGAAAATCCTCCTTAAAGTACCTGTACAAAAGGTAAGCGGCGCTCACCATGGTGGTTCGCTGGCATGGGATAAGGATAAAAACCTGTACTTGTCAACAGGTGATAGCTCAAGTCCCTTTCCTTCTGATGGTTATGCACCGCTGGATGAGCGCCCCGGAACGGAACATTACAGCCTTGACGCGCAGCGGAGCGCTGGCAATACCAACGATTTTAAAGGCAAGATCCTGCGGATCCACCCCGAGGCTGATGGAACTTACACCATCCCCGAAGGAAATCTTTTCCCGAAAGGGATGGCTAAAACCAAGCCCGAAATTTATGTTATGGGCTGCCGTAATCCATACCGGATTGCGGTAAATCCTAAAACATCGGTTTTATACTGGGGCGAGATTGGGCCTGATGCAGGTAAAGATTCACCGCGGGGGCCGCGCGGGTATGATGAGTTTAACCAGGCGCGCAAAGCAGGAAACTTTGGCTGGCCATATTTTGTGGGCAACAACTTTGCTTACTCGCACTGGGATTTTGTGAATGCCAAACCAGGGCCAAATTTTGATCCTAAAGCACCGGTAAACAATTCGCCGAATAACACCGGCTTAAATATACTACCTCCTGCTACCCCGGCCATGATCTGGTATCCGTATGCTGCTTCCGACGAGTTTCCTGAGTTGGGTATGGGTGGCCGCTGTGCCATTGGCGGCGATTTTTATGAGTTTGATAAGAATATCAAAAATCCGAACAAATTCCCTGAATATTATGACGGCGCCTTGTTTGTGGCCGACTGGATGCGCAACTGGGTAATAGACCTGAGGTTTGATAAGGATGAAAACTATTTACGCAACGAAGCCTTCATGCCCGCTAACGGCGATTTCCGCCGACCAATTGATATGGAGTTTGGCCCGGATGGTGCCTTGTATATGCTGGAGTATGGCTCGGTTTATGGTGCCCAAAATGAAGACGCTCGTTTGGTTAAGATTGAATACAATACCGGTAACCGTGCGCCGATTGCCAAAGCAAGTATTTCGGATACAGCGGCATTTAATAAATTCGCCAAAACCAAGTTTTTAACCGCGGAGTTAAAAGAGTTTCCGGCTAAAAAGGAAATAGCCGGCCAGGCGCCGCTTAAGGTAACTTTCAGCAGCCAGAACAGTAAAGATCTGGATGACGATGATAAGATTACTTATCAGTGGTTGTTTGATGGTAAAACTGTTGGGGCTGCCACTCCATCGGCAAGTTATACTTTTACAAAGCCGGGTGTTTATAAAACCATATTGAAGGTAACTGACAAGGGCGGCTTGTCCGGTCGGGATACGGTAATTGTAAGGGTTGGCAATACCAAACCCGAAGTTACCATAGCCAGTGCTGATAACAAATCATTCATCTGGAAAGGCAAACCTTTCCGCTATCATGTAGTGGTTAGTGACAAGGAGGACCGTAAAATAGATCCCAAAAGGGTAAAATTATTTTATATCTATAACCCGCAGCCCTCGGCCAATAGCACCACACAAAACTTAACGGCTTTGTCAACTACCGAGGTAAGCTATCCGGGTAAGGGGCTGATGGCTAATAGTGATTGCAAATCGTGCCATACTATTAACAAAACTGCCGTTGGGCCAAGCTTTTTAGCTATTGCAAAACGGTACAAAACACAAAAGGGAGCTATTGATCAGCTCTCCAAAAAGATAATTGCGGGCGGCGCGGGTAGCTGGGGTACCGAGCATGTAATGAGTGCGCATCCGCAACTATCAAATGCCGATACGCGAGAAATAGTGAAATACATTTTTTCGCTTACGGATAAAAAGAGCCCGGTATTGCCTTTGCCCTTAACCGGAACACTCAATCTGAAATTTAATGATGCCGAACCGCGCGGAGAATACACGTTGCTGGCATCTTATACCGATAAGGGCGGTAAAGTTGTTGGTCCACTGAAGGCTACAGATATGGTGGTGTTGCGTAATGCTGCAGAGAAGGCTGTTTATGCCGATGAGTTGAAAGGCTTTAATAGATTTAAAGATGACCTGTCGGCAGGTAACCATAAATCATATGTACTGTTTAGGAATATTGACCTGACCAACATCAGCAAGTTTGCTTATAAATATGCCTCGAAGGATTATGACGGGGAGATAGAGGTGAGGCTCGATTCGCAGGCCGGGCCGGTGATCAGTTCCGTAGCTTACCAAACCACTGGTTCATGGGATAAAACCGGTGAAGTAACCGGGGTGTTGGGTAAGCCAGTAAGGGGAAAGCATGATGTATATTTCTTCGCCATAAAACATTCTAAACCGAGTGATGGTATTTTAAATTTAAAGGATATTCAGTTTGTTGAGTAACGATTTCGAAGCGCAAAAATATGCAACCTCTGAAAGTGAAATGACAAAGCAGCTAAAGACTTACGAAGTTTTTAAAACTTCGTAAGTCTTTAGCTGCAATTATTAATCGTTAACCAATTTTAACAATGAAAAAATCAACCATTTTTATAGCCCTCGTAGCCGTCATGGCTTCGGGACAAAACAAAGCTTCAGCACAAGGTAAACCATTATTTACCGGCCCGATAGGGGTGCAGGCTTACACATTTCGCAGTAGTATGCCAAAAGCTACCGCTGCCGTGCTGGATACTATAAAATCATTGGGCATCACTGAAATTGAAGGCGAAGGGCCGAAAGGGATGCCACCCGAAGAGTTCAGGAAAATGTGCGATGACCGCGGTATCAGCATCCCATCAACCGGGGCGGGGTATGACGCAATTGTTAATGATCCGGGTAGTGTGATCAAGCTGGCTAAAATATTGGGCGCCAAATATGTGATGGTTGCCTGGATCCCGCATGGTAAAGAGTTTACTTTGGATGATGCCAAAAAAGCCGCTGCCGATTTTAATCGGGTTGGCAAGATATTGAGTGAAGCGGGTTTAACCTTCTGTTATCATAACCACGGTTACGAGTTTGGAACTTATAACGATGGTACACTGTTTGATTATATCGCCCAAAATACCGATCCGAAATATGTCTCGTTCGAGATAGATATCCTGTGGTCGTTCCATGGCGGGCAGGACCCGGCTGCATTGATCAATAAGTATCCGTCGAGGATGAAACTGATGCATCTGAAAGATATCCGCAAAGGCGTAGCTAACGACCTTACAGGTGGCACCGATACCAAAAATGATGTTGCCTTAGGCACCGGGCAAATTGATATCCCCGAAGTGCTGAAAGCTGCAAAAAAGGCGGGTATTAAACACTACTTTATTGAGGATGAAAGTCCCTCGTACAGCCAGCAATTGCCTGTTACCATTGCCTATCTGAAAGGTTTAAAGGATTAGTATATGAGTAATTTAAACCGTAGGCAAGTGTTAAAAGCGATAGGTTTAACGGCTGGGGCTGCCGTATTGAGCGAAACTGGAGCGGTAGCAGCGCCCATAGCTGGCAGCGGCTTTGTTTACTCATTAAATATGAGCACCATCCACGGGCATAATCTTGGTTTTGTTAAAGAGCTTGAAGTAGCTGCCAAAGCCGGTTTTACCTCAGTAGAGATCTGGATAGATACCCTGCAAACTTATCTGCAAAGCGGCGGGTCATTGACTGAAGCCAAAAAGATCATCGAGGGATTAGGCCTTAAAGTTGAAGATGCTATCGGTTTTGCCCCATGGCTGGCTGATGATGAACCTACCCGTAAAAAAGCGATGGAGCAGCTTCAACGGGAAATGAAAATGCTGGCACAGATAGGCTGTTATCGTATTGCAGCCCCTCCGGCGGGCGTAACCAAAGGCCCTGTACTTGATCTGGATGTGGTAACCGAACGATATCTTACCATCCTGAAGATGGGTGAACAAACCGGTGTTATGCCTCAACTGGAAATGTGGGGCGGCTCACAAAATCTGAAACACATAAGCCAGGTACTTTATGTAGCTACGCAATGCGGTAAAGCGAATGCCCGCATTTTGCTCGATGTATTCCACATTTTTAAGGGGCGATCAGCAGTAGAGAGCCTAAATTATGTTGGTCATCACGCACTGGATATTTTTCATGTAAATGACTATCCGGCAGGTATCAGTCCTGAGCTCATCTCCGAACCCGACAGAATCTATTGCGGAGATGGCATCGCCCCGATTAAACAGATCCTGCAAATAGTTAAAAACCCCGAACGGCCGCTGGTGATCTCGTTCGAGGTTTTTAATAAAAGTTATTATGCACAGGATGCTTTAACGGTGGCTAAAACAGCATTGAAGAAAATGAAGGAGGTAGCCTCTTGATTTTCGGAGGGATTAAACACCGTATAGACTCACCCCGACATCGCTGCGCTCGTCCCCCCTCTCTACGCGAGCGTAAAGAGGGGGGCATTTTTTATTTCCGTTTCCCTCTTTGCGGCGAAGCCGGAGAGAGGGTGGTCCAGCGAAGCGCAGACCGGGTGAGTTGACTTTGCGCGAAGATGGGGGTTTACTTCCCTTCATAAACAAAAGCTACACTGTCTTTCACGGTAAGCCCGCTCATATTTTGCCCTACGTAAATAACAGTATATTTCGACGGTTTACTGATGTCATAAGCCTTTAGCAGGTCAATGGTGGCCGATAGGCTATCTTTAGGATTAACCTTAATATAGCTGCTGGGCGGGGGCGGCATGATTCTTTTGGCCATTGCGCCTTTGTATAGTATTTCCTGACCGCTTGCATCTTTAACGTCAAGATATTTGCTCATCAACGGCTCAAATGGGGTATGCCATTTGCAAAATTGACGGGCAGTGTCGGCATCGTTGTAAACGGTGAATTTTAGCTCAACGGCGTCTCCAATTTTAATTGTGGGCTTTATTTGCATTTTGGCAAACAGGCTCGCGCTTACAGCATGGGCAGAACTTTGATTTTTAGCAGAATCAGAACCGGCAGATGTGTTTTTAACATGATTAACGCTACATGCCGATAAAGTAAGCAGGGTTGCAGATAAGATTATTTTGTAGTTTTTCATGCCGCAAAGGTAAGCACTTCAATTACCATTGGCCTGATAGAATTTTGAACCCCAGGGCCGACGCATTAGAAATTTTTGTTAGCTATAAGTGTTAGGAGAAACTTGTGATTCCACCCAGCCATTTTTCTTTTGGCCTTTATGCTGGCTTTGCTGGTTTTGTCAGCCTTTAGAATATTTAAAGCTATCTTTCTGACTACAGCAAGATTTTGTGCAGCCTGACTATTTCGTGTGGTATTATAATCTTCGGCAAAACCAACATCCAGTTGCCAGTGCAACTGGTTTTCTATTCCCCAATGTGTGCGGATGGCTTGGTTAAAATAGGCAGCGTCTGCCTGAAGGCTGGAGATGTAATAACGATTTTGTGTAGTACGGCTGTCCCCAATTATGCGTTCGGAGGTGATTTTGATAATACTCTTTATTCCTTTCCAATTTTCCTTTTCGTCAATCCAGTTAAGTTCATGTATGACCTTGCAGGTTCTGATCTCAGACCGCCCGTGCCCTTTATCCAGATGCTGGCTGTAACTGTCTTCCCTGAAGTTAAACTGGTTGGTTACCTGGTCATAAAACGTTTCATGGTTTTGCTTCAGGGCCAGGATATAATCCCCCTGACTTTCGATAATCTTTTCAGCGATTGCTTTTTGGGTGCCCATCGCATCGATGCTGACTACTGCCCCCTTAATGTTCAATAAAGATAGTAACGCCGGGATGGCACTAATCTCATTACTCTTGTCAGCCACCTTTTGTTGCCCAAGTACCAACTGATTACGGCCTGACCAGGCACTTACCAAATGTAATGCCCCCAATCCCTGATGCTTGCAGGCGCTATTGCAGACGCTCTTTCCATCGATAGCAATCAGTTCCCTTTCGCCAGATGTACCTGTTGTTTGAAGGCTCTGGCCAAGTTCCGCCGTCCAGGCGCGGAAACAGCGTTCAAAAACATCCGCATCGATCATCATAAAAACGCGATTGATCGTATCATGACTCGGTATGCCATTTTCAAGCGGTAGCAACTGTTTTAAAAAGTCTTCTTTTTCCTTGCCAAACTCCTCCATTTCGTACCAGCTTTCCGCACCGCATACAACCGCCAATACCGATAGGATTATTACTTCCAGTAAATTATGTTTCTTATTATTGCCCGTGCGCGGATCGGGTATCCATCTGAAATGATCATGGAGTGAGGTTGTCATATTCTTTTTACAAAGAAAAAACTCTAAAAGCCTTTACCCCCCCCGAACATTTAAACTTATTCCCTCTTTACCAACATTTTGTTGGTAACACTACTCATTTTTACCGTTTCTTATACGTCAGCCCTGTTTTGAACCCGTGATTTCAGGCTGGCCCTGTTAAACCCTAAACCCCAATTTAACCCTGCCTTAATATTAGGTTGCGTAATTTTGTTGACATCATGGAGCAGATGGCTTTAATTTCCTCGTTAAAACACACAGGCCCGGTCATCAAAAAAGATCAGCCGGATGACAGCTATAAATTTCAGCCCCTGCCCGAACCCTCCGGCAATTATCCCTATCATCTATTCATACATGATGTAGTGCCCGGCATTGCTGATGACAAAATGGTTTTTCATATGGTAGGGGATACCGGCAGCATCCGTAATCCGGGTTCGCAAAGGCGCATAGCAGCTTTAATGGCTGCACAGTATAAAGTGCTTTCCGGCGCTTGTAAACCAAAGTTTTTGTACCATTTAGGTGATGTTGTTTACAACTACGGAGAGGCTCAAAACTATTATGAACAGTTTTTTGAACCCTATAGCCTTTATCCGGGACCGATATTCGCGATAGCCGGTAACCATGATAGTGATGTAAACCCTGCTGCTGCAATGCCGTATCAAAGTCTTGATGCTTTTACAACTGTGTTTTGTGATACTGTTTCGCGCCCGGTAATGCTAAGCCGAAGGATAGACCGCAAAAGCATGCCGCAACCCAATATTTACTGGACAATGGACACCCCGCTGGCAACCATCATCGGTTTACATACCAATGTACCTAAGTACGGCGTTGTTACCCGCGAGCAGCGTGAATGGTTTATGGAGGAACTGCGATCTGCCGATATGCAGCGGCCAGATAAGGCAATTATCCTTTGTATGCACCATGCCCCTTACTCGGCAGATATTAATCATGGAGCCAGTTTACCAATGATTGATTTCCTGGAAGGTGTTTTTGAAGAAACCGGTATCCGGCCTGATATAGTTTTTAGCGGGCACGTACACAATTATCAGCGTTTCAGTAAGCAATATGATGAGTTAACCATGATGCCTTATATTGTAGCCGGTACAGGTGGTTTTGACGAATTGCATCCAATTGCTTTGACCGACAACACGGGTTTTATTCCCGATGATTCCAGGTTTGATGGGGTTAGCCTTGAATACAGTTGCGACACCCGCCACGGCTTTTTAAAGATCGCTGTTGAAAAGATTAACAATGGGCTCACCTTAACCGGTGAATATTACACCGTAGCTGATGAGGACGAAAATACATCTGTTTTGACAGACTGCTTTGTTGTTAAAATTTAAAACAAAAACACCCGAAGAAAGCAACTACTTCCTCCGGATGTTTTAATATTAAAGCTCAATTGCCTGTATCGCTTTATCTAAAGCAGTTTCCTGCATGCCCGGTACCTTTACACCTTCAACTCTAAATGCTTTAATATCCGTCATCCCCATAAAGCCCAGTACAGCCCTTAAATAGGACTCGGTGAAATCATAAGCTTTCATGAATCCTTCAGAATATACTCCGCCAGATGAAATGGCAAGGTATACTTTTTTATTTGTAACTAATCCCTCAGGTGTTTTTCCATCGTATTTGAAAGTTTTGCCCGCACGGGCAATATGGTCTATCCATGTTTTTAAGGTTGATGGAATGCCGAAGTTGTACATTGGTGCATCAATAACTACGGCATCGGCATTCATTAGTTCGGCAATTGCCTCGTCCGAATGTTTAACGGCTTCAACAAGCTCGGGTGTCCTTTTTTCTTCAGGAGTGAAAAAAGATGTTATGTGTGCTTCTTCCAGGTGCGGGAAGGGGGTAGCTGTTAAATCATGTGTGATTAAAGTATGATCCGGGTGGGCCGATTGTAATTCACTTACGATGGCCCTGCCTAATTTTACGCTGAATGATGCTTCGCCCCTCGGGCTGCTGATTAGATGTAATATTTTCATTGCTGTATGTTTTGTAGCAGCAAAATTACCCCTAACAGATATCAAAAAGATACTACTATCCTAAAGGATACCGGTATCCTTTAGGATAGCAGTATCCTGATTTTGAGATATTTGTTTGAACATCAATTAGATATGAGGTTCTCCGGTTTTGTCGATGTTACGCCGCGCTTAAATTATGGACTTTGAAGAAGAGTGCGCCGTGACAACTGGTTATCCATTTTAAAAAGTTCGTTTTTGATGAAATTTGCAGGTTTTGTGTTGTTTTAACCTGTTCATTACCACGTATTTATACGTGCCCTAATTGCGTATAAATACGTGTTAATTAACGTGCATACACTTGCAGGTTACTAAAGCCTGATGCCCAATTTTGGATTAACATCAGCAGCTAACCTGCAACCACCTATAAACATCTAATTATCATGATTTACCAAACCGTAAGTTTTTTAGCCGAGCAGTTAAATAACTATCTCAAAACAACCGACGGGAACAGCGGGCTCAGCTCAAGCTTCACCCAGCTTAAAAACGTAGCCCACCTGAGCGATGATGAGATCAAAGGGCTTGAGAATATCCTGGTAACGCTGGTAAATATATCTGAGGAGTTTACCATGAAAAATATACCCAATTATGTACGCAACGGCGATGATATTAACTATCGTAACGCGCCGATGTACCTTAACCTGTATGTTTTGTTTTCGGCCTGTTTGCATTCTTCTTATGAAAAATCACTGATCTTCCTGTCGCATATCGTCGAATTTTTTCAGGGCAAGAGCACTTTTACCAAACAAAACAGCCCGACCACGAAAGTAGGCCTCGGCGATTTTCGCCTTATACTTGATATCTACTCGCCCACATTTGAGCAGGCCAATTACCTGTGGAGCACGTTGGGTGGTAAACAATTTCCATATGTATTGTACCGCGTCAGGCTGATTGAAATACTGCGCGATAATGTGACCGAAACACGGGGCATCATTAAAAAGATAGAACTGAGCGATAAACTAAGCTAACGATTAGTGCCGGCGATTAACCTGTAAATTATAAACCCGATGGTACTGGACCTGAACTACGAAACGCTTTTTGAGGTTGACATCCGTCATCACTATCACCTGGATGACGGGATCACACTCTTTGACACGCTGAGCGCCGATGCACGCCTGGCCATGCTGGAGCGTTATGACATAGGCAGTTTCATGAGCGTAACGCCTACTAAAGCTACAAGGGCAAAGTTCGCAGGCTTGCACATGGTTTATAAACAAACAGAAACCGGCATTATTACCGGTATTCCTTATACCCCGAACGGCACCAAGGAACAGCCGCAGATAGTACCACCGGATAACACCGTATTTAGCTTTAGTTTGGCCATTAACGACGGGCTTTTTGCCAACTATAGCTCACTGCCTTTAAAAGCGCCGGATGGTATGGTATACTTTTTTACTAATGATCCTTCGTATTCGCCGCGTGTGGCGCCGTTTTTAACAGCGACACCGAATGTGTACAAGGCTGCTACCGATTATTACCCTGGCGATATGCTGGTTGACAACCAGGCTGCGCCAACTAAATTATTTATAGCCCAGAAAAAGAATAACCTTGACCCGGCAGCGGGCGCTACCCCGGCGGGCAACTGGGTAACTGATCCGCTGGTAGGCGGAAAACCACTGGCGTATGCAAGTAACAATGATTTGATCCGCCAGTTTGGACGCATATTTACTTACCAGGTTACGGTGGCTAATAAGACTCCGGCACTCACTATAAAAGATCGCTTTGGCAATGTTGTAAACGTGCCCGGCAGTGTGGAAACCGGGCCTTTGAACATCATCAAAGCTGATATGGGCAATTTGCCCGAAGGCTTATATACTGCCCACCTGGCAACCGCAGGTTATACTGACGATTTTCCGTTTTATTACAGTATGGACTCATCGGCCTGGGCTTTTATTGATATCTGTGTTAAAACAAGCGGTGCAACTTATAACCTGCTACAGGCGGATACCACACTTAAATCGCCGGTGTTTAGTTTACGGTTCAAAAACAGGGCCACTTATTGGCGGTATATAGGTACAGCTTTTGGTGCGGCATCAGTAAGCGATAACGCACTACCGCTTACAAGGCAGGGTTTTATATCGGTGAAGGTGAAGGATAAAAATAATCATCCAACCACTATCGACCTGCCCAATGCAACGGCATCCCTTATTAAACCAGAAACCAACCAGATTTTTTCAGACATATTTTTTTAGGAAGTAAAAAACAGTAATATGGCAACAACATACAAAACTCCGGGTGTTTACGTGGAAGAAATTCCGCTCCTACCTCCATCGGTAGCCGAGGTTGAAACGGCTATCCCGGCCTTTATAGGCTATACACAAAATATTAGCTATAACGGGGCATCGCTGCAGTACAACCCTGTCAGGATCAAATCGCTTAAAGAGTATGAGCAGATTTTTGGTTTTGCCGAGAATACCCTGTTCACCACAACCGGAACGGCAACCGGTATCAAAATCAAAAAGGCGGCCGGTGTATTTTCATTTGATGCCGCGGTTGACGATCCTTACGCAGCCCTGAAATTCAGGATGTACTATTGCCTGCAGCTTTACTTTGCCAATGGCGGCGGCCCTTGTTATATTGTTTCGGCAGGTCAAACAGGTGCAGCTGTTAATGTTGACAAAGCTTTGCTTGGAAACGCGCTTGCCGCGGTTCAAAAGGAAGATGAGCCCACAATCTTGCTGTTTACTGATGCCGTAACCCTTACCGCACCTGCAGATTATTATGGCTTGTTTACTGCGGCATTGGCCCAGGCTGCATTTCTGCAGGATAGGGTAGTACTTATTGACCCCTATGTGGCAGTAGCCGATAAAGGGAAAAAAGCGTTTGGCGATATCGCAACTGCGTTCCGCACAGCTATCGGGGTTAATAATCTTAGTTATGGTGCTGCCTATTATCCATGGCTGCAAACCAGCATCAACTATTTCAGCAATGAAAGCAAACAGCTGATCGTTTCCGGAACAGGTGTTACACCAACGGACTTTCCGGCCACTGCCGTTCTGCGCGATGATGCCAACACAGCCAATTCTATCTATCACTTAAACAGTGATCTGTATAATTATATCAAACAGCAAACCAGCCTGTTCTCGGTTATTTTACCTCCCGCAGCGGCAATAGCAGGTGTATACGCTTCTGTTGATAATACGCGGGGTGTTTGGAAAGCGCCGGCAAATGTGAGCCTTAACATGGTAGCAGCCCCAATGGTAAAAATTGATGATGCCGACCAGGAAGATATGAATGTTACCAGTACCGGTAAATCAGTAAATGCTATCAGGGCATTTTCGGGCAAGGGGGTACTGGTTTGGGGAGCACGTACGCTGGCAGGTAATGACAACGAATGGCGCTACATATCGGTAAGACGTTTCTTTAACATGGTCGAAGAATCGGTTAAAAACTCAACCCAGCCCTTTGTATTTGAGCCTAATGATGGTAATACCTGGGCAAAGGTACGTGGAATGATAGCCAACTTTTTAATACTGCAATGGCGTGCAGGTGCTTTACAGGGCGCCAAGCCTGAAGATGCCTTCTTTGTACACGTTGGTCTTGGTGAAACGATGACCTCGCTGGATATACTGGAAGGCAGGCTTATTGTTGAGGTAGGCATGGCTGTGGTCCGTCCGGCCGAGTTTATCATTCTTCGTTTCAGTCATAAAATGGTTCAATCTTAAATCAATTAGTCATGGCTTATAAAACACCCGGAGTTTACGTGCAGGAGATTGCACTGTTTCCGCCATCAGTTGCCCAGGTTGAAACCGCTATACCCGCCTTTATAGGTTTTACAGCTTTTGCATTAACTCCTGAAAGCAAATCATTGGTAAATGTACCAACCCGCATAAAATCGTTGCTGGAGTTTGAAAGCTTATTTGGCGGCGGCTATGTACCGGCAACCATTAAGGTTACTGTTAACCCGGCTACAAACCAGATCCTGAACGTGGTACCCGATAAGCGGTTTCACCTGTATGTATCTCTCAGGCAGTACTTTGATAATGGCGGCGGGCCATGTTATATCATTTCGGTGGGAGATTTCTCATCTGCAGTAACAGCGCCACCCATATCAGGAGGTATCGATACCCTATCGGCCGAGGATGAGCCTACACTGATCCTGTTTCCTGATGCGGTTGAGCTGGTAAGCGGCGGTAACCCCGACCTTGTTGCTTTTAGCGGTTTGCAAACCAAAGCGTTGGGCTTGTGCGCTTCTATGCAAGACAGGTTCTCAATACTTGATGTGCTGCAGGGCGATAAACGCCAGGATGTTAGCAATAAGCCTATTGACAACTTCCGCAGCTCGATAGGGATCAACAACCTCAATTACGGCGCGGCTTATTATCCCTGGATCATAACCACTTATAATGTCAATGTTGATTTCAGGCAGATGGAGTTTTGGAACAATGCGGGGGTACCGGCCAAGATCACCAATTATGATGGCTTTTCAAAAAGCACTGATGAAAAGGCGCTGGTCACCAACCTGCAAAATGCTATCAAAGATACTGATAAAGTAATCGGATCTGTATTTAGCAACGCTGCCGATGCAACTGCGTTGAGGGTAGGCGGGGTTGATGCAGTTAAGTCAAAGTTAACCGCATTGGCAAATAATATTGCCAAAAATATAACGCCCGATGTACAGCTAACCAGTTACCTCGATTTGTTGGCCGCCATTGTTACCGCGGGTAAAAAGGCTAAAGATGCGCCCGCTGTTGGTGCGTTATATGGCAAAGATATTGATGCATTGAGCAAAGATGCAAAGCTTTCCGCTGCCGTCACCAACCTCATTGCCTACGAAAAAAATGTCAAGGTGGCTGCTAATACAACCGCTGGTCGTAATCCAACGCCTGTTTATTCGGTATTGGATAATACAGCATGGATAACCAATTCAACCTATGCGGCGATAGCTGCCAATGCAGATAATTTTACCAAAGATGCAGCCGGTGCACTTTCCATTGTACAGGCATTACAGGATACAGTTGCCACCATTTTAACTGGTTTTGGCGCATTAATAAATGGTGCCCTGTTTTATGAAAACCTTGCTGAGCAGGCTTTATTCTCGGGCAACGTATTTTTCAGCGCTGCTAACTCGGCAATAACGCTTAAAATGAGCACTATTCCGCCGTCTGGGGCAATAGCAGGGGTGTATGCCAATGTTGACGGTACCCGGGGTGTTTGGAAAGCACCTGCCAACGTAAGCCTTAACAATGTCATAGGCCCCGCTGTGAAAATTGATAACAGCGACCAGGATGATATGAATGTTACTGCCACTGGTAAATCAATCAATGCTATCAGAGCCTTTGCGGGCCGGGGCACTTTGGTTTGGGGCGCGCGTACCTTAGCAGGTAATGATAATGAATGGCGTTATATCCCTGTCAGGCGTTTCTTTATTATGGTTGAAGAATCGGTTAAAAAGGCTACTTATCCTTTTGTATTCGAGAACAATGATGCCAATACCTGGACAAAGGTGCGGGTGATGATCCAGAACTTTTTAACGCTGCAATGGCGTGCCGGGGCCTTACAGGGCGCTAAACCCGAAGACGCATTTTTTGTACACGTTGGCCTTAACGAAACCATGACCGCACTCGATATTTTGGAGGGCCGCATGATCGTTGAAATTGGTATGGCTGTAGTAAGGCCTGCCGAGTTCATCATCCTCCGCTTCTCGCACAAAATGCAGGAGAGTTAATAATATAAAAGCTTAAAGCAGAATGCACAAAGCCTAAAGCTAACGGCTTTATTATTAATCGCTTTATGTGAAACTAATCAATAGGTTCTATATAAATCAATGAATTTCATTTAAAACAAATAAAATGGCAAATTATCCTCTACCCAAATTCCATTTCCAGGTTGACTGGGGTGGCACACGCATCGGTTTTACCGAAGTAACCGGCTTACAAATTGAAACCGAAGTGGTTGAATACCGCGAAGGTAGCAGTAAGGAATACAATAAGATAAAAATGCCCGGCATGCGCAAATATGGTAACATCACCCTAAAACGCGGCACATTTGCTAATGATAACGAGTTTTATGACTGGATGAACACCGTAAAACTAAACCAGATAGATCGCCGCGACCTTACCATTAACCTGCTTAACGAAGAGCATCAGCCGGTAGTTACCTGGTCGGTTAAAAATGCCTTCCCGGTTAAGATCCAGTCGGCCGATTTGAAAGCAGATGCCAACGAGGCTGCAATTGAAACGCTTGAGGTTGCACACGAAGGTTTAACCATCAAAAACGGCTAATCATGGCCTTCGACGCTAAATCGGGTTATCCGCCTTTAGGTTTTCACTTTAAGGTGGTGTTTACGGGCATTGGCGATGAAGAAATCGACAGCCGGTTCCAGAACGTATCGGGCCTATCCATGGAGATGGAAACAGAATCCAAAAAAGAGGGCGGCGAAAATCGTTTTGAACACGCGCTGCCGGTAAGGGCCAAGTTTCCGGCACTGGTGCTAAAGCGAGGGCTCATTACCGAATCAAAACTGCTGATGGACTGGTGCAATAACGTGTTCAATAATTTTATTATCGAACCCAAAGACCTGACTGTAAGCCTGCTTAACGAAGAACATGACCCGCTTTTAACCTGGAACGTAGTGCAGGCCTGGCCCAAAAAATGGAGCCTGAGCGATTTGAATGCCGAGCAAAACAGCATCGCAATTGAAAGCTTTGAGCTGCAATACCAGTATTACACCCTTCAAACCTGATGTTATGCCAATTGAGATCAGAGAACTGAACATCCGCGTGAGCGTAAATCAAAGCCCTGCCGAACAGGATTCAAAGCCCTCAGGTGGCGGTGGTGGTAGTGGCGGCGGCGATAAAGATGAGATCATTGCCGAGTGCGTAGAACAGATACTGGAGATTTTGAAAAATAAAAACGAACGCTGATGGCCGATAACGTAACCAAAATGAAGATCGTGGCCTGGTCCGATCCGAAGAGCAAAAATGAAGAAGGCTCTATGACGGTACAGGTTAACCCCGAAAGCTATAGCCAGAAGATCGAGATCAAGTATTCTGACAAGCAGGCGCAGGGAACCTCGGGCAAGCTGCCCAAGTTTTCCAAGATTGAGCCGCAGAAGATGGATTTCGAGCTGATGTTTGATCGTACCGGGGTAATCAATGGTGCTACCGCCGGTGAGTTGGGAGTTGACGAGGATATCGACAACCTGCAGAAACTCATCATCGAATACCAGGGCGATAAGCACCGGCCAAGGTTTGTAAGTATCTATTGGGGAACGCTTCAGTTTGACGGTGCGCTGGAAACAATGGATATCAGTTATAAACTGTTTGACAGCCAGGGCCGCCCGCTCAGGGCAATTGTAAAAGCTTCGTTCATTGGTTCGGTTGAGGACAAAAAGCGGGTAGCTAAAGAAAATGCCCAGTCGCCCGATTTAACAAAAGTGAGGGTGATTAACGAAGGGGACACATTGCCGCTGCTCTGCTACCAGATATACGGCGATTCAAAGTATTACATAGAAGTAGCCCGGGCAAACAGTCTTAACGATTTCAGGTACCTTAAAACAGGCACAAAGCTCAAATTTCCACCATTAAATCAATAACAGATCATGGCAGATAGCCGCACCATAGAAACCACCCGGCCAAGTACCGTTGTTACCCCGATTGTGAAAATTGAGGGCACCGAGATACCCCGCACCATGCAGGTGGAGGCTATGGTGATTGATAAAGGCGTAAACCGGATAGCAGCCGCCAAACTGGTGATCATTGATGGTGATACTTCGGCCCAAAAGTTTGATGCCAGTAACGGCGATTTGTTTGTGCCGGGTAAAAACATCGAGATTTTGTGTGGTTACGAATCGGATAATTATACGCTGTTTAAAGGTGTGGTTATTAAACACAGTATCAAGCTGCGCAACAGCGGCTCGCAACTGGTTATTGAATGCCGCGATAAGGCCATAGCCATGACACTTGCCCGCCACAGCAAGTACTTTGGCGAAAACGTGAAGGACAGCGATGCTATAACTACTATAGCAGGCACTTACAGCGGTTTAAGCACCGATGTTGCCGATATGAACATCACCACCAGCGATCTGGTGCAGTACGAAGCCACCGACTGGGATTTTATAACCGGTCGCGCCGAACTGAACGGGATGCTGGTTTATACCGATGATAATACCCTCTCCATCAAAAAGCCGGAAATAAGCGGCACCGCGGTTGTGGAATTATCATTTGGCGCCACCATGCTGGAGTTGGATGCCGAGATTGATTCAAGGATCCAGTTCCCCTCCATAACAGGCCGCACCTGGAACCCGGCATCACAGGAAATTGAAAAGGTTGATGCTAATCCGCCATCGGGCGAGTTGAACGGCAATCTTTCAAGTGATGATCTGGCTGGCGTATTTAATGAAAGTAAATATCAGCTTAACCATGGCGGCAAGCTTTCACAGCCCGAGTTGCAGGCCTGGGCAACATCGCTCAAGCAAAAACAGGTGCTTTCAAAAGTGCGGGGCAGGGTGAAATTTAAAGGCATTCATACGGTGAAACCGGGGATGATCATTAAGCTCAGTAACCTGAGCGACAGGTTTAACGGCAACACCTTTGTAAGCCATATTCAGCATCATATCTCGGCCGGCGACTGGCAACTGGAAGTACAGTTTGGTTTGGATCCGCAGTGGTTTACCGAAAAGTTTGAAACCAGTATAAAGCCCGCTTCGGCTTTGATCCAGGCAGTGCCCGGTTTGCAGATTGGCGTTGTAACCCAATTGGAAAGTGATCCCGATGGTGAATGCCGCATCCTGGTACGTATGCCGGTGATCAGCGCTGATGATCAGGGGATTTGGGCGCGGGTAGCAACTCTGGATGCCGGCAAGGAACGCGGAAGTTTCTTTTTGCCCGAAGTTGGGGATGAGGTAATTGTTGGTTTTTTAAACAGCGATCCTCGTAAGCCGGTGGTACTGGGCATGCTTAACAGCAGCAATAAAACCGCTCCTTTAACCGCGGCCGATGCCAACAACCAAAAGGGTTTTGTAACCCGCAGCAAAATGAAGCTCATTTTTGATGACGATAAAAAATCAGTAACCATAGAAACGCCGGCAGGGAAAAAGATAACTATGGATGAAGACGCCGGGGCGATTGAGTTAAAGGATGAGAACAATAACTCGATAAAAATGAACAGCGATGGTATTACCATCGAAACCCAGGGCAAACTGGTGCTTAAGGCCCAGCAGGATTTTAATGCCGAGGGAATGAACCTGGGCCTGAAAGCCAATACCGCCCTTTCGGCCGAAGGATCGGCCAGCGTGGAAGTAAAATCAAGCGGAACAGCAGCACTGAAAGGCTCAATTGTACAAATAAACTAATAACAAAAAATGGGAGCAGCAGCAAGGATAGGCGATATGCACGTATGCCCTATGTTCAACGGGCCTTCGCCTCACGTAGGGGGGCCGGTAATAGGGCCGGGGGTACCAACGGTGCTCATTGGTGGTATGCCGGCCGTATGCGTGGGCGATATGTGTACCTGCGCCGGTCCGCCTGACTCGATAATCATGGGTTCGGCAACGGTGCTGATAGGAGGGAAACCCGCCGCCCGTATGGGCGATAGCACGGCCCACGGCGGATCAATAGTGTTAGGCTGCCCAACAGTAATAATCGGAGGCTGATCAATGGAACCAAAAATACCTTTTATAGGCAGGGGATGGAGTTTCCCGCCAAGCTTTGACAAGGCTGCCGGTAAAGTTGAAATGCTTACCGACGAGGCCGATATTGAAAGCAGTTTGGGCATACTGTTCAGCACCCGGCTGGGCGAGCGCATTATGCAGCCAACTTTCGGGTGCGATTTACAAAAGATAGTTTTTGAGGCTGTAAACCTCACCCTCAAAACCTATATCAAAGATTTGATTGAAACCGCCATACTGTATTTTGAACCCAGGATAACGCTCAACAGCACCGAGGTTGACACCAGTATGGATAACGAAGGGATATTGCTTATTAAGCTCAATTACACGGTACGTACCACCAATTCAAGGTACAACTACGTGTTCCCTTATTATAAAAATGACATTACCAGCATAACTACCAACCAATAAGAACTAACCATGGCCTGTAACGATAAAAATCCGCTTCAACGTGATGGCTCAAGCCAGTCACAGCGCTTCCTGAAAGCGCTTGACCCAGCAAGCGCCCCAATTGAGGAATTGGGCATGGAAGACTGGCTGACGTTCGCTGCTGCTTATGCCGATAAAATAAACTATTATACCTTGAAAGACAGCAATTACCCCCAGGGCGATTGGAAACCGTTTTTCATCCAGGATAAAAAAGCGCTGCAGGATTTTTTGAAGCAGGTTGAGGTTAAAATGCAGAATGCCGGCCTGGGTTTTCCCGACTCAAGAATCAAAAGCGATGTTGAACCGCACCTGGCCCTGTTTATGTGTTTTATTATGCTTTTACAGCATTCGGAAGATGCATTGAACCAGTTTACCGGCCGGCACCTTGATTTTTATTTTAAACGGGTATTGCAGCTGCGCAACCGCCCCGAAGTACCCGATAAGGTACATGCAATATTTGAGCTTGCCCGTAACCTCACCGGTTTCCTGTTGCCGGAAGGCACACCACTTGATGCCGGTAAAGATAAAAGCCCCAAACCCAAACCGGTTGTTTTTAAAACAAACGCAGAGCTGGCTGTAAACAGCGCCACTATAGCGGCTATGAAAAGCTGGTACCAATCGCCCGCGGATAAGAAGGTAGCCTATGCCGATGTTACTTTTTCGGCCGATGGTTTGGGTACGCCTTTTAAAGATGATGTACCTAAGTGGAACCCTTTTGGCAGCAAGAGCTGGCCAACGGCATCAATGGGCTTTGCTTTTGCATCAAAAGTATTGCTCATGAGCGAGGGTGACCGTACCATAACTTTAACACTCAACTTTTCGGGGCTCGGTACTATTGATCCTGCACTGCTTGCCCAACTGTTTAAGGTTTTTTTAACATCAGAAAAAGAATGGCTGCAGGCCGATTTTCCAACTACAGATGCCTTTAAGGTTAATCAGCAGCAAATTATTATTACAGTAAATATACCGGCAAAGGCTAAGGCTGTTGTGCCCTATGATCAGGCTATTCATAAAGAAAATTATAAAACCGATTTCCCGGTAATCCGCCTGCTGATGAGTGTTCAGAATAATGCCTATCCTGTTTATATCGCGCTGAGTAAAGCTAAGCTCAATAATGTGCAGATAGATGTGACTGTGAAAGGCATGAAAAACCTGTCCGTTGAAAATGATAACGGTAAAATTGATCCGTCAAAGCCCTTCTTTGCCTTTGGCGCACTGCCAAAAGTTGGCTCAACCCTATATATCGGCAGCGCTGAGATCTTTCAAAAAGAGTGGACGGAAATTACGCCCAATATTGAATGGAAAGGTGTACCTGCTGACTTGAAAAGTTATTATACGGCTTATCGTACAGATTATCTCAAGTCGACATTAAGCCCCGGTGCATATAACATTAACGCCAGTAATGAGGCTTCAGATACTACGGGGACTTCGAGGGTGATAACTGCCAAAAGTGATTTTAAAGCAAAAGTAGCCTATATCAAAAATGGTGCATTGTTCCCAAGCGAAGGCAGCGAAATCAATGTGCTCGATAATGCCTTTACACTTAAGCCGGATGGCGTTCAGCAAGCGGTAAATCCCGCACCTTATTTTATTAATAAATACCTGTATTTTAATGTGTCGGGCTCTTTTAAACAAGGTAGCTGGCCACAGGCCGAAAAGGCGCTGGTGCAACAGTATGTGCAACCTATGCAGATGTTTTTCCCGGTGCTGGGTTTTGTTGGTTTTCAGCAAACTGCTACCACAGTTCAAACACAAACCGAAAATTTCTCAGCAGGAGTTAAGGATAATTATATCCTTATAAGCCTTGCAAAGGATTTTATGCATAGTATATATCCGCAATTGTTTGCCGCTGCCATGACAGATACAACAAGGGCCGCGCTTATCCCTAAAGAACCCTATACTCCCGAAATAGCATCGCTAAAGCTCGATTACAAGGCATCGGCTAAAAATAAGATTGACGATTTGACCGGCAGTAATGATAACCCTGGTTTGCTGGCTGATTACGTGAACCATAACGTTCAATTTTTTCACGAAACACCATTTGGCCAGGCCGAACAGCATGCTTTCCTCAAAAAACAATATCACGGGCTTATCGACGGGAATATTACAGCTATACCGCAAGCTCCTGATCTTGCAGCTTTTTACATAGGTATTGCAGGTATTGAAACGGGGTCTGTAGCCAGTATTCTTTTCCAGGTAGCCGAGGGCAGTGAAGACGCGCTTGCTCCCTCGTTCTCGGATACTATTCAACCTAAATGGTATTATTTATCAGGCAATGAATGGCTTGCTTTGGATAAAAGCAATATCATCAGCGATGATACCAATGATTTTTTGCGCTCGGGGATCATCAAATTTTTAATCCCCGAAGGCGCTAGAACCAACAATACATTCCTAAACCAAAGCCTCACCTGGCTTGGGGTTGAACTGCCAACTGCAGTAACGATAGATTCGGTTTGTAAATTCATCAACGTACATATCCAGGCTGCCGAAGCCGAATTTGCCGATAATGATAATGAACTTTCGCACCTGGAAACCGGGCTGCCCGCAGGTACAATCAGCAAACTGGTCGACAGGCTGCCGCAAATCAAATCGGTTACTCAGCCATATGCTTCGTTTGGCGGTTTGCTGCCGGAGGATGATGGCGCTTTCCGCCTGAGGGTAAGTGAACGGCTGAGGCATAAACACCGGGCTATCACCATCTGGGATTATGAGCACCTGGTGATGGCGCAGTTTCCGCAGGTGTTCAGGGTTAAATGCCTTAACCATACCAACGATAATATTGAAGTTGCCCCGGGCAGTGTAAGGGTGGTAGCCATACCTGATATCCGTAACCAGATCAGTTTTGATCCATTTAAACCTCGCGTAAGCAAAAATACCCTGAGCGAGATTACCAAATACCTGTCGGGATTAAACTCTATGCATGTTGACCTGCTGGCTATTAATCCTGATTATGAAGAGGTAATCCTTGATTTTAAGGTGAAATTTTACTTCGGGTTGGATGAAAACCTATATGCAGCCAGGTTGAATACCGATGTGATTAATTACCTGTCGCCCTGGGCTTTTAACCGTAATGCCGATATTGATTTTGGCGGCATCCTGTACAAAAGCGTGGTGATCCGCTTTATTGAAGAACTACCCTATGTTGATTATATAGCCGATTTTAAGATGTACTTCACAGCATCGGGGCCTGCAAACCCCGATGTTTTGGAGGCAGGCAATTCAAAGGCCATCCTTGTATCGGCAAAGCAACATTTAATTGATACCAAAACCATACCTACATGCCCATGATTGATCAGTTAACCATACCGAAACAAATTGATACCAGCCTTGGGCCTGAGTATAATACTTTGCGCACCGAAGGTATGCAGCATATCCGCGACCTGGCCAGCGCCATTTGGTCGGATTATAACGTGCATGATCCGGGCATTACCACGCTGGAGATGCTTTGCTATGCGCTCACCGATCTTAACTACCGCATTACCCTGCCCGTTGAAAATATTTTAGCGGTTGATCATGACAATACCACCAGTATGCATGAGCAGTTCTTATCTGCTATAAAAATATTGCCCACTTACCCGGTTTCCCCCGACGACTACCGTCAATTATTTGTGCGGATAGATGGTGTGCGGAATGCCTGGATCAAAAAATCGCCCCATAGTATTATAGCCAACTATAAACAACCTGATGGTAAACCGCTGCTTCGTTATGCCAAACCCGGCGAAAATGCCTTGACCGGTAAAGAGGTTAAATTCGATCTAAAAGGCATCAACGATATCCTGATAGATTTTGAGGATTTTCCTGAATTGGGGGGCGATGCAGCCAAGATCAAAGCGAAACAGGATGACATCATCAAACAAATAAAATCGGTATATCATTACTTCCGCGAATTGTGTGAGGATCTTGACCAGGTAAAGGCCGTTGAAAACCAGGAAATAGTTATCTGCGCGGAAATTGAGCTTCAGCCCCAGGCCGATCCTGAAATGATCTGGGCGCAGATCATGTTTAATATTGAGCAATACCTTACACCCGATATTAAATTTTACCTGCTTAAAGAATTGCTGGATAAAGGCATGCAGCCCGACGAGATCTTTGAGGGCCCGGTACTTGATTTTGAAAACCTGCAGGGTATCGACACCAAGTTTGCTAAACAAGGATTTATTATCCCTGCCGAGCTTGCAGCCTCGCAGTTGCGTACAGAGGTGCGCCTATCTGATCTGTACCGCATTATCATGGAAATTGACGGTGTACGATTGGTGAAAAGAATTTCCTTTGGTTTTTGCGGCTGTACCGCGCCGCAGAGAGAGGTTGCCGATAAGATCTATAAATCAAACGAATGGCTGCTTTGTGTACAGGATGGCCACAAGCCTGTTTTGTGCGAAACCAACTCCTCGTTCACATTTTACAAAGATGTGGTGCCTATCGAACTGAAACAGTCCGAAGCCCAGGCAGATCTAAACCAGCTTCGTAAAGACTGGCAGGACAATGTAGAGGCTAAAAAGATAGTTGATTTGCCGGTACCCGAAGGCGATTACAGGGATATAGGGCACTATGAAACCCTGCAAAATCAGTTTCCTGAAAATTACGGTATCTCGCCGCTGGGCCTGCCAGATACTGCTACAACTGAACAACGGTCGTTGGCTTTACAACTTAAAGGCTACCTGCTGTTTTATGACCAGGTGCTGGCCAATTACTTCGCGCAGCTTTCAAATGCCAGGATTTTGCTTACTGCCGATGACAGCATTCGCAAAACCTATTTCAGTAATACGGTAAATGGCATCCGCGATGCGGAAAAGCTGTTGGATGGTTATGCCCAATGGGAGAAAACGGTTGATGATGTAATTAAAGAAACCGGGCAGGATAACTATCCCGAACGGAAAAATAAATTCCTCGATCATTTGCTGGCCCGTTTTGCCGAGCAGTTTAACGAGTACGTATTTTTAATGTACCGCATTTACGGCGAAGATTATCAGCGCAACATCATCAGGCATAAGGTTAAGTTTTTGAAAGACTATGACCAGATGAGCATTTGCCGCGGCAGCGGGATGGATTTGTACAATGTCAAAACACCGGATCAGCAACTGGTGAATGTATCGGGCATGGAAAAACGGATTTCAATGCTGCTCGGTTTCTCTAACTATAAAATGCAGCAGCTAAGCGTTGAGGATTACCTTTTGTTTAAGGCCGATGCCCTGCATTACAACTGGACAATATCGCAGCTTGGCGTAGTTAAATTTAAAGGCAATGCCAACTTCCTGAAGGAGATAGATGCTTATGAAGATCTTGGCCTGGTATCCGTGCTGGCCTGCGACAGGGAAAATTACCGCTTAAGTCCTGGAGTTACCGTGGGTAAGTATGTTTATAATATAGCCAACTCCGCAGGTACTTTGCTTACCCATAATGATATGGAGTTCAGCGCCGCCGCCATCGAAACCGAGATTGCGTTCATTATCAAATTTATGCAAAACGATTTCAAGATGGAGGGTATGTACGTGATAGAAAATATCCTGCTGCGCCCGCCATTTGATTATACCGGCGATGACAGCACTCATCACCAGTTTATGCCGGTTTGCCTTGATCCTAACGGTGTGTACTGCGAGCCGCTTGATCCATACTCGTTCCGGGTTTGTGTGATACTGCCGGGATATAGCGTAAGGTTACGTAACACAGCTTTCCGCACCTATGCCGAGCGGCTCATCCGCACGGAAACACCCGCTCATATTTTGCCGCGGATCTGTTTCATCGGACATGACCAGATGGTTGGTTTTGAAGCGGTTTATAAAGATTGGCTTGCTGCCAAACACATAGCGATAAGTACTGATACGCCTATCGATCCGGTATTAAACAGCAAATTCATCGACGTGATTGAAAAACTGTACACCGTTTATCAGCAGGGCCAGCTAAGTGATTGCAATGACGACACCCAGGAAACCAACCCGATAATATTGAACAAAACCAGCCTTGGCACCTTGCAGGGCGGCACAAATAATAACAGTTAAAACCTAAATGAAAAAGCCATGCCACCAGTAACCAACATAAAGCTCACCGATATAACTTTAGAGTATAACTCCTTTGTTGACAGCCAGGTGCTTACAGCCAAACAGCTGAATGATATTGTAGAGTTTTTTGAAGATCAGCAGCGCCTTACCCGTACCTGTTTAATTGGTGTTGGCCTGGTATGCGGCTTAAGTTTCAAAGGCGATGCCAACGGCATAACCATAGGCAAGGGCTGCGGCGTAACTACCGACGGCGATTTGCTTTATATGCCCGAAACAACCTATAAAAACTTCAGGGCCTATGATAATTCGCTGATCAAATACCCGCCGTTTTATCCCATGGGCACCGATGCCGCGCAAATGGCTTTATGGGAGCTGGTAACACCCGATGATAAAGGCGCTTTCCCGGTTGATAGTTTTGCCCTTACCAATTTTAAATCAAAGGCCGGTAAGGACCTGACTGAAATGTACGGCCTGCTTTACCTGGAATATTACTCTAAGGATCCCGATGCCTGTACCGCTATTGATTGTGATAACCAGGGCCGCAAGCAGGTAGCCAAACCCAAAGTGTTGCTAATTGCCCAGGCTGATATGAACCAGATTATTGAGCAAACCGGTTCGGAGGTTATTTATGACGATATCTACAAAAAGTATTTTAACGCTTATAATGCCTATTTTGATGCTCCTGTATTAGCTGCAAAACGCGTGTTCTTTAACACGCAAACAACCGCTTCATCATCAGCGCTTACCGCGGCCTTTTCAAAAATTGCAAATGATGGCGCCGGTGGTTTATCAAGTGCTGTTCAAACGCTCTACAACACATTCAAATTCGCGCTCGATCCGCAATCTGTTTATCCTATTACCGGTATCGTTGCCAATATCAATACAACGCTGAGTAAAGTTACAGCCCCAATGCAGGCACAGTACCTGTATGATTTTTATAAGGACCTGTTAACCGGCTATAATGAATTGAGGGCCATACTTTCGGATATCATTTACCAGTGCTGCCCTAATATCTATGCTTTCCCGAAACATATTATGCTGGGTGCCTTAAATATTATACCAACGGCCAAGCCAACGCCTTATCGCCATAAGTTTTATGCTTCACCGGCTATCAGCGCCAATAAAGATAAGCTGAACATTGCTATTAACCTCCTCGACAGGTTGAACATCATGAGCAGCGGGTTTACGCTGCCTCCGAGCCCGGTGGTGAAAATAACGCCATCTACAGATAACAGTAAACCTTTAGAGGCAAGGGCTATTCCCTTTTATTATGGCAAACCGATTGACCTGGCTCAAAAATGGAGTTATAGCCGGTGGCTGCAGGGCACAGATAAACTGATCCTTGGTTATAATGCCGGGGCCTATTCGCCTGCAAATGATATGGTGGTAAACCCCCTGGCCTATTCAATCGACTCCAATAATTTTTTCAGGATTGAAGGGCACATCGGTAAAAAATATACCGAGGCTATTGCCGCGGTTGATAAGATCAGGCAGGACAGTAACCTGCCATTTGATGTGGTTGCCATTCGTTTAGGCGATGTAACGCTTAGCGATATCAATATAGATGATTATGCCTGCCAGTTTAATGATCTTGAAGCCACATTAAAAGCTTTTCAGGCCGAGCAGAATTGCCTTTATGGTGATGTTAGCAAGTTTTTTTCAAGCTTTAATACCCAAACAGGTTATTCGGTGGCGAATGATATCCGGTATCAGGCGGCCCAGCAAAGACTGGAATTGGCCAATGAGGAGGAAGCAGCCGCTCCTAAAATGCGAATGGCTGCTGCCAAAACAGCGGATACCGGCGAAATACAGGCAACTGCGCGTGAGGTAAGCAGCGGATTTGCGATCAATAAAAGCACCGATAGATATGTAATGGACGGCGGCATCGACGCGGTTGACAATAATATCAATATTGCTCAAGGCAGTATAGGTTACTATGTAGATCAGATCCGCAGGCAGGGCGGGGCCATCAGTATTTCTGACTATGCAGATGCCGCAGGCAAAACTGTGGATACCTCGGCAACAGGCTCATATGAGCAAGCTATTGCAGTTGATATCCCTGTGCGTATGATAGCCGGTACCCGTAACATAAGCCAGTGGCTGCCCGACAGGCTGGTTGATATTGACGAAGACACCATTGATAATTTTACAGCCCGCCTGGATGAACTTTGCAACGAAGTAAAGTTGGCTGCTCAAAAAAGCCGCCAGATTTTTGCTAAAAGCGATTATATACGCAAAGGGTACGAAGATGACTATGAATTACAATTATGGCGCTTATCTGAAAATTGCTGTGCAGGTCAGGCGCTTGCTGTAATATTAAAGGAAATACAGGACCGCAAAACCAAGCTGCTGCAACAGCTTACCTTTTCGGCCTATGCCGCCAATCATACCGGGTTAGAACACCTGGCAGGTGTGCCGGCGGGTGGTACCTTTGTAATGGTTTATGCTACCGCGGTAGCTGCACCCAGTCCAACCACCCCTTCAACCAAATCTCCGCTCGAAGACAGGCTAAAGTCGCTTGAAAGCGAACAGCAGTTTGTAAAAGGTTTTGCAAGTGATAGCGACGCGATGGCTTATATCGCCAAAAATACCGAGTATGATGACATTGCCGATGCTGTAAAATATTATGAACGCCGGTCGAAACGTAAGTATACCCCCACAAATGAGGCCGAGATCATCAAGAAAACTCAGGCTTTAGCGCTCGAACTGGGAAAATCAAGGGCCGTAGCTGCAAACCCTGATGTGCCTGCCGATATCGTATTTGCCGATTTTTGCCTGCCCTATATGTGCTGTTCCGATTGTCCGCCGGTAGCATTTATCATGCCTAAGCCACAGGTAGGACTTAGTTTACCTAAAGCCGTAGCATGTTCTGACGAAGGGTTGCTGCAGTTTAAAGTTAGCCCGGCTGATGGCGTAATCAAAGCCTCGGCTGGTTTTGAAACTACAGTTGTAACTAAAGACACAATAACCTATTTTGATACAACTAAAGTTAAAGACGGTGCATTTGGTCAGCAGATTAAATTTACTGTAAATGATCAGCCAACCGATTGCACTATTACCGTATTTAAACACCCGGCTGTTAAACCTGCGGCCAGCATAAGTGATACAACCCAGTTTGCCGTATTTGTTCAGCTAACGGCTACAACCAATCAGGCAGCAGGGGATACATTTGCTTACACCTGGACTATGCCTGACGGACAGGTACATGCTAATCTTACCACACCGGATGATAACATTACCTTCCAATACGCTGATCTTCGTGCCAAATTCCCTGATGGCAAGCTTACATTCACCTTATCTGCCAATAACCACGATTGTACCGATACCCAACAGGTTGTGCTTACTGTACAAATCCCCGAAGAGCCGGTAGACCTGCAGTTAGCCGCCAGCGAAGTCTGTTCAGATCAGGGTAATATAAACTTCACTGCCGTACAACCCGCAACAGGGATTATCACCTCAAAAATAGCGGGAGATGCTGTGAAATTGCTGGGCAGCAAGTGGGTTGTTGACCCATCCAAAGGTCCTTATGATGTCAGCATCAACGACTTTATGGTGAACGGCAAACCGGTTCCTGCTTGTATGCTCATAATCCATGAGCATCCGCAGGCTTCGTTTGACTATAAGGTAACTATGGATAATGAAAAAGGTGCTGCTACGGTTACTTTAACAAATAAAACACCTAATCCGGGCAGCTTCAAGTTTACATGGACATTTGACGATGGAACTACCAGTAATGAGGTAAACACAGTAAAAGTGTTTGATATGCGCCAGTTTCCGCGTGGCCGTAATACAGTTATTACACTTACAGCAGTGAATGGTAAATTTGAGAAGTGTCGTGCCGTGTTTACGCCTACGCCGCCTGTTGCTTTGCCTCCTATAACCACCACTCCGGTACTTACCCACTTGCCGCCGGAAACCACTACACCGGTAATTACTAAAGTTCCGCCTGTGGTTACTACGCCGCCAACGGGTACTACTGTACCGCCGGTGATTACAGTTAGGGATACACCTGCGGTAACACCATCGGTAACACCAACACCAACGGTAGACCCATCTGTGATTAAAACGAGTACAACTGTAACACCGGCGGCTACACCGAAGACAGATCCGGCTGTAACTCCTGTGACACCCAAAATAGCTTCGAAGATTATCAAAAAAGATCCGGGTACTACAGATCCGGGCACTGTTAAATAATGTTGAGCTATGGCAGGAAGCACACATATCATCCATAAGCTGGTACTTGATATAGAAGTATCGCATCGAAGCACTGCCCAAAAGGTGCAGGACGAGGCCGTGCGGTACTTTGAACAGGTACTGCTCAAAAAACTGGAGCAATTGCTGGATGATATGGATCTGCCTGCTCATGTTTTGATAGATAAGATTGATCTTGACCTGGGCTCCGGTAAGCTGGAGGATGTATTTGAACAATTGCAGGCAAGCCTGGCTAAGGTGCTTGAGCCGGTTTTAAATCCTGCCGTATTACCCGTAGGTGATGAGCCAGATAACGAGATCAGCTATTCATTGCTTACTGAAGAGCAGCAGGCCTTTAATGTATTTGTTTATTTCCTTAACACGGGCAGGCTTCCTTGGTACGCAGTGGCTGCAACAGAATGGCTGCAGCAGGAAAATGTTTGGTTGAGTGAACTGTCAGAATTATTGACAAAAGATCCAACTTATCAATCAAAACTTATCAATCTTTTTAAAGGTTCACAACTTACCGTAAGCAGGTTCTTTAGCCAGTTTGGTATAGCATTTATTAAAAAGCTTGCAGCGGCTCTGCTGGGTATAGATGTACATGAACTCCAAAAAAGACTCGATGCTGCCATAGCCGAAATTAAGGCTTTGATAAGCAGCCAATCAACAGATGGCCGTACAGGTTTGTCATTGGCAGAACTTACTGGTAACAAGGAGTATATCATCGAAAAACTTTTGCTGAGGATATCCCTCCGCACAGGTCTTGATGAATTACCTGTTGATAGCACAATCCCGAAAAAGTTAGCCACTTTAATATTGGGAGAGTCAGCTAATACGACTTCATTGTCAGCAACGAACCTTATTCAAGTTGCAGAAGCGTTTATCCAATCAACAGAAAATAAACCGCTACTACAAAGTAATAAGCCTATAACCACGCCCGATAATACTCCGGAAACAAGCTCAAAAAAAGAAGAAGAAATTGCCGGAACGTATGTAAATCAGGCCGGTTTGGTGATCTTGCACCCCTTTTTGGAGTATTTCTTTAAAGATTTCGGCTTGCTGCAGGACAACGATTTTGTTGATCTGCCTGCAAGGCAACTGGCCGTTCACCTGCTGCACTATTTAGGTACCGGTAATGTGAACGCTTTTGAATATGACCTTTATTTTGAAAAGTTTTTATGCCGGTGGCCACTTGACGAGCCCTTAGAACGTGAAGCTGAAATACCGCAGCGTATGCTTGATGAAGGAGACAATATGCTCCGAACTGTGATAAAATACTGGAAAGCATTAAAAAATACATCGCCCGGCGGCTTGCGCGAGGCATTCTTAATTCGCAACGGGAAACTAATTGAAGCAGAACAGCCTGCCCGCCTTATTGTAGAGCGGATGGACCTGGATATCCTGCTTTCATCATTGCCATGGGGCATTGGCGTAGTTAAACTGCCCTGGATGAATGAACCTTTTTACGTGGAATGGCAATGAAGACACCTCAAAAGGCAGCACCCGCAAACACCAAACAGAATCAGCCCGCAAACATGCAGGCGGCAGGGAAAGATCCTTTTTTTTCTGCCGCTCATGATGTTGAACAGGTACGGGAATCTCCTTTTTTTGAAGGGAATAAGGTTCAGCGTAAAATGACGGTGAATGAACCTGGCGATCATTTTGAACGGCAGGCCGACCAGGTGGCTGATAAAGTTGTTCAACATATTAATCAGCCTAAAACCGTAGCCAACGCTGCAACTGGTTCTACTACTACCACGGGTCCTGCTACTGCAGCTACCTCCGCTGTGCAAAAGAAAGAAGATAAGAAGGAAGATAAACAGGAAAAAGAGCAGAACGGAGCCGATAAAGAATTACAGCGCCGCCCCATTTTTGAAAGTGATGGCGATCCCAACGAGGGGAATACATTAAAACGCAGCAGCCAGTCGGCCGCACCTGATGTATCTCCACAAACGCAACAAAAGATCGAAGGCAGCAAAGGCGGCGGCGAACCATTGCCTGTCAATACCCGCGAGGAAATGGAAGGTGCCATGGGTGCAGATCTGAGTGCGATACGGATCCATAATAACAGTGAAGCCGCCGGTTTAAGTAACGACTTACAGGCGCAGGCGTTTACGCATGGTAATGATATTTATTTCGGGGCGGGCAAGTATGACCCGCAAAGTAAATCGGGGCAGCACTTGTTAGCGCATGAGGTGACGCATACGGTACAACAGGGTGGAAATGGTGTTAAAAAGAAAGGGGTTATTCAACGGGCGGAAACCGGCGTTGCAGAAAGTGGAAAAGCCAAGGCGCACACTGGTGAAGATAAAATTGACCAAACCAATAAAACTATAAAGGTTGAGAAAATAGATATTCCAGGTTTTAAATATGACATGATGCCATCTAAAACCGATTACTCGTTTAAAAAAACGACGAGAAGCGGGAAACATTTGGCTACCTGGGAAAAAGATGCAGCTACAGATGCTGGCTTTGGGAAAAAGTTTGATGATCTGAAAAAGGTTGAATTACCCAATGGCGGGACATCTCCCGCAGGAAATAATACTTATTTCATGGTATCAAAAACCAATGTTACCGGGGGCATATTGTTTGGTAATCCCGATGAGATAAGGACCCGGTCGGTAAGGCCTAACTGGCGGCGGGCGGGGCAAATGCATGAGTTTGAAGTTGACCATAAAGTAGAGTTGCAAATTGGAGGGGCCGATAACGATATCGGCAACTTATGGCTTCTTTCCCAAAAAATTAACGGCTCATCAGGCGGCACTATTCAGGCCAATATAAAAAGTGCTGTAGACGAAACTATTAAAGCCGAAAAAGCCAAGGACCCTGAAAAAGTAAAAGGTCTGTCGGTACAGGGCATTGTAGATAATTACAGTATCACCACTGCAAAGTTAAATAAAGCCGGATCGCCGGACAGTGTGGGCGATCAGGAAAAATATTCGCTTTCTGAAATTCAGAAGGGAGAGCATCTCAACGGTATGCGCTTTTTAGTGCCCGGCAAAGATGATAAGATTTTAAAAGAGCTTGTAGATACCAATACTGTACACCTGTTTTTGAATGAGAGGCGGAGTAAAGCTATCAAAATGCCTAAAAAAGGGCCTTTTAAACTTCAAAACTCAAAAAAGTATACTGCCAATATCGATTCTGTTACCTATGACCCCCAAACAGATATTATGCAACAGGGTGGAGCCGGCAGCATAACAGTAACCATGTTTAAAACCAGTAAAACTGCTGACAAGATTACTGAAAGTTTTACATTGAATCCTATTCCGGGGGTGTACGGGGGATACGTTTCGAGACAAGACATTTTAGATAAATTACGTCCGCAGGTCAAGGCCTTAAGCCCGGTTCAACTCTCTGAAGCCGGCTTCAGTGATGATGGCGAGCTTGAAGCAAAAGGAAAAGTACATACAACCATTCCACTTATCGACAATGCGGATATTGATATTATCATAAATAGCAACGGCTTAAGTATCCGGAAAGTTTTTGATGGCGGCGAGATCAAGCTTCCCCCTCCATTTAAAATTACAGATACTTCGCTCGGTATTACTTTGGGCGATTCGGGTTTGACGGTTGATGGTAACATGAACTTTGAGATCAAAAAACTCGGGAAAGGCGAAGTTCATGCAAAAGCAGGTACTTCAGGGGCTTTCGCGCTGGGTGGTTCATTTGATTTCGACTCCAAAACTTTTAATCCTGCCCGTATTACGGTTGACTATGTTAAGCCGGGTGATGGCGGCAGTGGCGGAGGTTTATCTGCTACAGGCGAGATAGGAATCGGCCCTAATAAGATAAAGGGGATCAAATCGGCCCATATTAATATAACTTATGCAAACAATGAGTTTACAGCTACAGGCACTGCCGAACCGGATATTAAAGGGGTAAAAAGTGCCGAGATCCACGTTAGTTACGCTAATGAAACCTTAGTTATTGGTGGCAGCTTCGTTCTTGACGAGAATATGCCGGGCATTCAAAGCGGCAGCGGCAGTGTGGAAGTTACACGCGGGCCGGACGAAATTTACCATGTTAAAGCCAGCGGTAAAGCCATTCCCAAAATACCGAAAATCAATACAGAGCTGTCAATATCTTATGACGATGGCGCGCTGACTATTGAAGGCAAGGCATCTTACGCTGCCGACAGGGTATCGGGCGAGGTAACTGTTGGTGCAACCAACCGTGCTATTGCCGCTGATGGCACACCATCAGGCCCGGCAGGGGATAAGTTTACTGCCTACGGCTCGGGTAAATTAACGCTTAAAGTTACCGATTGGCTGCAGGCTTCGGCAAGTGTAAGGGTGACCCCGGCCGGTGAAATTGAAGTCGTAGGCCGTTTGGACCTGCCTTCGGCGGTTGATGTTTTTCCGAAGAAGAGCATTAATAAAGAGCTTTTTAAAGTACCAACCATCCAGATCCCCATATTCGCCATCCCGCTTGGTCCTAAAAGCATAGGTATCGTAGCTACTATTGATGGCGGCCTCGATTTTGACGCTGCGGTTGGCCCCGGCCAACTCAAAGACGTTTTTGGACAGATAGAATTTAACCCTTCACATCCCGAAAATACCCGGATCAGCGGTGGGGCAAAATTTGTGATCCCGGCGCATGCCGGTTTAAAGTTAAAAGCCGCGCTTGGTATTGGTTTAAGTATTGGCCCGGCCAGCGTTACCGGTGGTATTCAGATAGTCGGCGGATTAGGGTTGGAGGGGGAGGCAAGCGCGGCTGCCGACCTGGCCTGGTCGCCCACAACCGGGTTTGAGTTTAACGCTTTGGGTGAGATCGAGGTACACCCTAAGTTTACGTTTGATGTAAACGCATTTATTAAAGCCGAACTTGATCTTTTGGTTACCGATATTTCAAAAGAGTGGACTAAAAACCTTGCGTCATTTAGTTATGGCCCGGATCTGCAGGTTAAAGTTTCGCTGCCAATCCACTATAAAGATGGCGAACCGTTTGATGTGAAAACCGATGATATTAAAGTTACCTATCCTGAAATCAGCATTTCTGATATAGCAGGTGGTATAGCAGATAAAGTAAAAGAAGAAATGTTATGAGCAACCGAAGCCAACTAACCGAACTGATAAACCTTGGTGCTATACAGCAGCTTAACGGCAATTTTGAAGCTGCCGAGGCTTATTATGCAAAAGCTGCCGATTTAAATGAACCCAATGTTACCCTGCTCAATAACCGGGGAATGTTGTTTTACCAGCAAAATAAATTTGCCGAAGCGAAGCCGCTGTTTGAACGTGCTTTAGAAATTGACAGCCAAAATGCTTCGGCATGGCTTAATTTGGCTAATACCGAAGTTTTGCTGGGGCAGTATGATAAGGCTCTAAACGCTTTCAGGCAAACCATTACGCTTAAGGCCGATCAGTTTGAAGCCTGGGAGGGCTTGGCAAAACTGTATATGTTATCGGCAGATATGGAAAGCGCTGAAACATGCTGGCTTAAAGCGGTGGAACTTAACCCCACAAGTTTAAATTTATTGATGGGACTGGCGCAGGTCTATCTTTCAACCGGCAGGTATGATGAAGCTTTTGAAATGGCCGACTATGTTTTATCAGAGAACCCGCAAAACAGCAGGGCATTGCAAACTGCGGGTCTGTCCCAATTAATGATAAAAAACTATGCGTCGGCTACAGGGTACCTGATCAGGTATTTGATGCTGTTTCCTGGCGATATTGCGGTACGTAACCACCTGGCCGTTGCTTATTTGCAAAGCGGTCAGTTAAATGAAGGGGCGGCAGAATACGAGCGGATCCTGGAATATGACCCTGAAAACGAGGAAATAAGGCTAAATACAGGAGTGCTTTGCCTTGGGCTTAACCGTTTTGACGCCGCGTTTGCACACCTGGAACTATTGCTTGAACAACATCCCGAAAACAAAAAAGGAAAACTATACCTGGGCATAGCGTTAGCTAATTTAAATCAGAGAGATAAGGCAAAGATGATTTTTGAAGACCTGCTGCATGACCCCGGCGAATGGGCCGCTCATGCCAAAAAGCAATTGGATCTGTTAAACAATTTAAACTAAACCTCCTATGAAATACATCCAAAATACACGCCAGCCGCTTAGTCAGAAACAGGCGGATAAAGCCGAGAAACCGTTTTTTAATGGCAGCCGCGAAAAAAGCAAGCAGGATAGTGATGCCTTTTTCCAGGCGAGGAAGATTGACGGCAACCAGGACAGTGCCCTTGAACAGGAGGCCGATGCGGTAGCACATAAGGTGACTATGGCACAGCAGGCAACTGCTAATTCATCGCAGCGAATGGGGCAAATGAGCGTTCAAAAAAAGGGGGCGGATGAGGAAAAGGATGCGAAATCGACTCAGAAAAAAGAACAAAAGGACGAGAAGGAGGAAGGCAAGCCGCAGAAAAAAGACGAAAAGAAAGAAGAAGAGAAACCAACTCAGAAGAAAGAGGAGGATAAAAAAGATAAAGAGCCCAAAATAAAGAAGAAGATAAAAAGGATAAAGAAGGGGTTCAGAAAAAAGAGAAAGAGAAAAAGGACAAAGAACCGCAAAAGAAGGAAGAAGACAAAAAAGACAAGGAGCCGCAAAAAAAAGGCGAAGAAGATAAAAAGGACGAAGGCAAGCCCAGAAAAAGGAAAAAGGCGACGAAAAAGACGATAAGGCCGCTGCCCAAAAAAAGGAAGAAAAAGGTGGCAGTGTGGAAAAAACCGAAGGCAGGCCCGAACCCCGGAAGCAAAGTTTGACAGGTTGCTGAACGAAAGCAAAGGCGGAGGTAGTCCCTTACCTGCCAAAGTACGCACACAGTTGGAGCATCAGATGAATGCCAATTTTGAGCAGGTAAAAATCCACACCGGGCAGCAGGCTGTTGAGCTTTGCAACCTTTCAAAAGCGCAGGCGTTTACGCATGGTAACGATATTTATTTTAACGCAGCCAAGTTTGACCCTGAAAGCACCGCCGGTATGAACCTGCTGGCGCACGAGTTAACCCATGTTGTACAGCAAAACGGCCCGCGTAAATAAAATGGATACTAATATTAAGCAATTAAAAGCGCTGATGCAGTATACAGCCGGTTGTGTTGAAGCCAGGTTGCAAACTGTATTTGGTAACGACGCAACTTATTTGCCTCCGCTGCTGCCCCAGTTGGAGCGAAATGGTAGTGTGCTCGAAAAATTAATTGATGATCATGGCTTGAACAGCAATGAGGTTATTATACTAATGATGGCCCTGGTACCTCATTTACAGGTTGAGTTTTTTGATGAAATTATTCAGCCTTACATGCGTGAATCGGGCGATTTTCAGCAGATTGGTGGAGTTAGGAGCCGTAACGGACGCAGCTTTTTGCCAACCGGTCAAACAGCGGTTTTTGTTTTGGCAGGCGATGACCTGGAAAAGCGGCTGGAGATAGCTGATCTTTTTCATCATCATAGTAATTTGGCGAAGCAGCACATTTTATACCTGGAGGATGTGCCCGAAGGTGAGCCTGCTTTATCCGGTAGATTATTGTTACAGCCCGAATATGTTGAACTTTTGATCAGCGGCACCGAATCTATTCCCAAACTAAGTATGAACTTTCCGGCACAACACCTTGAAACTACCTACAACTGGGACGACCTTGTATTGAACGATACTACCCGCAGGCAAATTGCTGAGCTGGAAAACTGGGTGAACTACCAGCAGGTATTAATGACCGACTGGGGCATGGAACGGAAACTGAAACCGGGTTACCGCGCATTATTCCACGGCCCGCCGGGAACGGGGAAAACACTTACCGCATCTCTGCTTGGTAAGTACACGGGTAAGCCGGTTTTCAGGATCGATCTGTCAATGATCGTATCCAAGTTTATAGGCGAAACAGAAAAGAATCTCTCCAAGCTATTTGAAAAGGCCGATAATAAAAACTGGATCCTGTTTTTTGACGAAGCCGATGCGCTTTTTGGCAAACGGACTAACGTTAAAGATGCGCACGATAAATATGCTAACCAGGAAGCATCGTACCTGCTGCAGCGTGTGGAGCAGCACAATGGCCTGGTGATACTGGCAACCAATTTTAAAAATAACATTGATGAGGCCTTTATGCGCCGGTTTCAGTCGGTTATTAACTTCCCGCTGCCTAATGCCGATGAACGCTATACTATCTGGCAAAAATCATTTCCGCCTAAAGCCAACCTCAACGGGCACATTAACCTTGAGCAGATCTCGCGTAAATATGAGCTCAGTGGTTCCGGGATCTTGAATGTAGTACAATTTGCATGCCTGCAAATGCTGGCCCGCAAGGAAAGCCGCATAACCTCTGAACTAATATTGGAAGGTATTGAAAGAGAGTATACTAAAGAGAACCGGGTTTGGTAGGAACCTCCGGGATATAAATCCGAAATTTTCCGTCGATCTATAATCTGTACAATGGAATCCATGATCTGTACATTGACCGGTTCAGCAGCGTTCGGGATTTTTATGCCGGTCCGGATCTTGGTTATTTCAGCAATAAAGAAAATTTAGCTTTCTGCTTATTGATGCCGTTTGCATAAAATTGAATAAATTTAGCAAATCATCGCCTATCACTATTCCGTGACTTTCACAGGAGATGATTTCGTTATGGTTTTGTCGGTAATTATCTCTGGGGCAATAAAATACTAAGTGTATGTTTAAATATATAGCGACATGTTTTATTGTTTTAATTTTTGCCCCAAGCGTATCCGGGCAAAAAAAGATGGACATTGCTACCATTAAACTAAACCTCGATAACCAAAAAAACAAAGCCGACACCAATACAATTAAACTACAAATACAATTAGGCAGCTATTATCTAAACAAGCAAGGCGACCACACAGAGGTGCTGGATAGCGGCATCAACGCTTTTAATAAAGCCATACAAATGAGTGTTGCCATCCATTCGGCAAAGTGGCTTAACGAAGCTATGATGCTTAAAGGGGCAGCGTATCTCAAGCAGGACAACCTGAAGCAGGGTAAAGCTGTTTTTTTGGAAGTGGTTGGTTATTACCATAAAACAGGTGATCAGTACCAGGAAGGTAAAACCCTGGCCCGCTTAGGCGATAATATATCAATAGATAATACAGTTGCCATTCCTGATAAAATAAATAGTTATGAGCAGGCCCGGGCTTTATTTCAGCAAACGGGCCATAAACTGGATGAGGCTGATATGAACAAGAACATAGCCGACATCCATCTTAGCCAAAAGAAACTTGATCTGGCCGAAACCGAACTGCGCCAGGTGCTGGCCCAATACAAAGCAATAGGCTACAAAAAACTTCATTATACCTATCATTCCCTTGCCGAGATAAGCAAACAAAAGGTTGATCTGCATAACGAGCTTTTATATCGCCACGAGGTAATAAAAAGTATGAACGCCACGGCTGATACGGCTTTGGCCGATTTTTATTACGCCAAACTTGCATTGGTGTATGCCGACCTGGATAAGTACGACCAAAGCCTTATTTACATCCTTAAATCGGCCGAGATATTAAAGCATAGAAAACAGTACGAGGATTTTTATGGGTACCTGAGCCTCATTATTTATGATTTCATAACAGCTAAAAGGCCTAAAGAAGCACTGGTATACTTGAAACAGGCGGTAAAAGATGTACCACCAAAGATCCTGGCGCAAAAGGTTGATATGTATGAGGCATTTGGCAATATCTACGTTGCCCTGAAAGATTACCCGGAAGCCGAGCGATACTATCTGAAAATGATGGACGTATATAAGGTTACTAACTTTAGTAAAGACTTTTATACCACCAACGAGCAAAAGGTTACTGATTTTGTTCATTACAACGAAACCATGGCCGGCTTTTACCTGCTTATTCAACAATATAAAAAGGCGGGCATTTATACAAAACAGATCTTATCGCTGCCATCAAATACCATCAGGCCTATCACACTCACCAAGATTCATAACTTGCAGTTTCGGGTCGATTCTGCATCGGGCAACTATGTAGCTGCGATAAAACATTTTGAGATCCATAAACGCCTTGATGACTCGTTGTTTAATGCCATTAAAAACAAGCAGATAGAAGAGCTCGATATCAGATATAAAACTAATGAAAACAAGCAGTCGATAAGGTTTTTACAGGAACAGAGTAAGAATCAAAAAGCCGAGCTGCAAAAGGTAAACATGCAGCGTAACATTACTTTTGGTGGTGTGGCCATGCTCATCATTATAGCAGGTTTGGCATTTAATGGTTACCGGCACAAGCAAAGGAGCAATCTGCAATTACAGTTAAAACAAACGGAAATTAATAATCAGAACCTATCGTTACAAATTCTGCTTAATGAAAAGGATGGCCTGTTAGATGAAAAGGACTGGCTTTTAAAGGAAGTGCATCACCGGGTAAAAAACAACCTGCAAATTGTAATGAGCCTGCTTAATACACAATCGGCATTTTTGAAGAACAACGCGGCACTTGCCGCAATCCGGGAAAGTCAAAACCGGGTACAGGCTATAGCGCTTATTCATCAAAAGCTGTACAGTAATTCGGATGTGGCTTATATCGATATGGCGGTTTATATTAATGAGCTGATCAATTACCTGGCCGATTGTTATGATCCCGGCGATAGGGGAATTCGTTTTGAGCAAATGATACAGCCTGTTAAGCTTGATGTTGCACAGGCCGTACCTGTAGGCCTGATACTAAACGAGGCCATTACAAACGCCATAAAATATGCCTTCCCCGTGCAGTGGGGCGAAATTAAAGTAACCTTACAACTGGCCGAGGAAACCATTATACTCACCATAGCTGATAATGGAATAGGCCTGCCTGTTAATTTTGACATCCAAAAAGCAAGCTCATTAGGAATGGAAATGATGAAAGCATTAAGTAAACAACTGGGCGGTTATTTTAAAATAGAAAATTACGGCGGCGCTATAATCACCGTCGAATTCAGGTCCGAGAAGATGTTAAGTAATATTGAACGAAAAACTTTTGCAGCTAATTAAAATATGAACAAAAAGATATTAATAGTTGAGGATGAGTCGCTGGTGGCGTATGATCTGAAATTAATATTAACCCGCGCCGGTTATAAAGTTTGCGGCATTGCCGATTCTGTATCCGAAGCCTTGGAGATCATTGAGGAGCAAAAACCGGAAATGGTATTACTTGATATATTTTTAAAGGGTAGCCTGAACGGTATCGACCTTGCCAAAGTGCTCACTTCAAAAAATATAGCATTTGTATACCTGTCGGCTAATTTTCAGGAAAGTATCCTGGAACGGGCAAAGGCTACGCAGCCCTATGGTTTTTTGGTAAAGCCATTCCGCGAAAAGGAGTTGCTGATAACCCTGGATGTTGCTTTTTACCGACATCAAAACAGTATCGAATCAAAATTGCGCCAGGAGCAGGCCCTGGAGCAGGTGTTTAAAAATATTGTTGCCGAACCGATAAACTGGAAACAGAAGCTGTTGAAAATAGCAATGAGCATCCAGCCGCATGTACCGTTTGATTATTTGACCGTTACTATGAAAAATGATACGGGTTTTCCTGATAACGCCCTCTCATTTTTACGCACAGGGTTTGATGAATACCAGGTTATTGGCAAGGATGAATTGGTAAACATCATAAAAACAAACAAGGCACAATTGAGCCAGATGCAGGAAGACAGTCCGCGGATAACCAAGGCTGATTTTTATAATGCTGCTAATTTTGTTAAGATTTGGCCGCAGTTTCCCGTTAAAAAGCTTATTGCCCAGTTTTTTAATATGCAATCGTTTTTAGGATTGCCTTTGCTTTCGTCAGGAGGGGATGTTATTCATTTTTCGTTTTACAGCCGCAAAACCGACTGTTATACCCATGATCATTTGATCTTGTTAGATCGGCTGCACAGATTATTACTGAGCACGGTGGAGGAGATCATCCCATTTGATGTGCCTGAGCCGTCACTAACGAGGGTTGATAAATTAGGCCAAAATCAATTGAGTGAAAAAAGCAAAGTTGCAGGTTTTAAAGATATTATCGGTAAAAGCCATCAGATGCTCACCGTACTTGACCACATTGGCATAGTAGCTCCGCTTGATACATCGGTATTGGTTTTAGGCGAAAGCGGTACAGGTAAGGAGCAGATAGCTAAGAGTATCCACTATCTGTCGCCTCGTAAAAACAAGCCTTTGGTAGTGGTAAACTGTGCCTCCATGCCGGCGACCCTGATTGAGTCCGAACTGTTCGGGCATGAAAAAGGTGCTTTTACGGGAGCTGTTGAAAAGCGTACCGGCAAATTTGAACTGGCCGATGGCGGTACTATTTTCCTGGATGAGATAGGTGAAATGCCGGCCGAATTACAGGTTAAGCTATTACGTGTTTTACAGGAGCAGGAGATTGAACGCATTGGCGGCAGAGGCCCGGTGAAGATCAACGTACGCATAGTTGCGGCTACTAATCGCAACCTTGAAAAAGAAGTTGAAGAAGGCCGCTTCCGGCTCGATTTATATTACAGGCTGTTTGTGTTCCCGATCATAATTCCACCTTTAAGAGAACGTAAAGATGATATCCCGGTATTGGCTAATCATTTTCTGGCACGTTACGCGCAAAAGATCGGTAAAGCGGTAACGGGGATCTCAGCAAACGTAATGGCCCAACTGCTTGAATACCACTGGCCGGGCAACGTGCGCGAGCTGGAACATTTTATTGAACGCAGTATCCTGTTAACGGATGGCCCGGTAATAAAAGACGCTTACCTGCCCAAGCTGCAGGGAAAAAAAGAAAGCCCTGTTTATGCCGAAATGCCGACCGACAGATTAAAAACCATTGATGAACACGCCCGCGACCATATTTTAGATGTACTGAAACGTTGCAATGGCAAAATAAGCGGTAAGGATGGGGCAGCTTCTAAATTAGGTTTGCCGCCATCAACCCTGCATTCAAAAATGCAAAAGCTGGGCATAAAAAAATGGGAATGAATGTTTGAAATTGAACAGTATTTATTTCCAAACCAAACAATAAATCCCGGCGCGGGGCCGGGACTGCTTACTTTTCTAAAGCCTGTTTAATATCCGCTATCAAATATTGAGGATCTTCCAAACCAATATACATCCGGATTAATTGATGATGGTCGTTATCCGCCGAATATTCATCCTCACTAAAAGAGGCAATGGCCGGCACAACAAGACTTTCATGGCCTCCCCACGACACTGCAAGTAAAATATGTTTCAGGCTGTTGCAAAACCTTTCAATTTTATTAAATGAACTGTGTTTTAATATGAGGCTAAATAAACCTCCGCAGCCCTGCATTTGTTGGCTAACTAAATCGGCCTGATTGAATTTGGGACTAAAAGGCCAGATCACATCCTGTACAGCCGGATGAGAGGCAAGCCATTCTGTAATGATCCTGGTACTTTCAAAACTGCGTTGCAGCCGGAGCGGGAGCGTTCTTAATCCCCGCAAAAGCAGCCATGCCGAGTGGGGCGACAGCGCCGGGCCGGTATTCATGAACTCGTGATCAAAGATTTTTTTAAGCACAGCTTTGCTGCCGGTAAGCACACCTGCCACAACATCCGAATGGCCGCCAATATATTTGGTAGCTGATTGCGCCACAAGGTCAACCCCCATAGATATTGGTTGCTGGTAAAGGGGGCTGCAATAGCTGTTATCAATCATGGTTATGATACCTCTTGATTTCGCAAAATCGGTCACTTTCCTGATGTCCTGCAGCTCATAGCAAAATGTGTTAGGGCTTTCGAGGTAAATTAGGCGTGTTTGCGGAGTTGCGGCTTGTCCAAAATTTTCAAAAACTGTTCCGTCAATAAATGTGGTTGTAATGCCAAATTTGGGTAAAAAGTCTTTAAATAATTTAATTGTCCAACTGTACAGGTTATCCACGGCTATAATATGATCACCGGATTTTAACAGCGATAAAATGGGGACACTTATAGCACTGATACCGCTGCTGAACAGCAGGGCGTCTTCAGCCCCGTCTAACGCGGCAAGTTTTTTCCTGAGGATATTAAGTGTCGGGTTTTGTCCCCTTGAGTACAGGCTGCTTTCAAATTCGTCACTCATTGCCTCCCTAAGCCCGGCAACATCTTTAAAACTGAAGTTGCTTGATTGCATAATTGGCGGCGAAACGGCGTTAAAGTAGTTTTCTCTTTCCTCCCCAAGCTCATTTAAAATAAATGACAAATCCATAATTAAAGTATAGTGTTAGGTTTTTGGCTTCGTTTTGTGATATAGTAAATAATAAGGCCGGCAATAAAAGCACAAATGCATATTAAAGCAGCCTGCGGGTTTTCAATAAAAATGCTGATAGTAACAAACCAATAAGTGGTAATAAATATGACAGGTATAACAGGGTACCACTTCATGATATAGATGCCGGTATTATTGAGCTGTTTGGTTTTACGCCGCAAAATGAAGATGGTTATAGCTGCAGTTGAAAGCCCAATTGTATCAAAAAACATTACATAATTTAATATGGTTTGAAACGAATTGGCAAAAAACAGGATAATGAGCACCGCGCCAACAAAAAAGCTCAATCCAAACTCCTGTACCTGGGTTTGGCTGTTTACACGTTTAAAGCGGGCAGGTAATATACCATCTTCGGCCATGGCATAATAAACACGCGGATTGGCCATAATATTAACGTTAACGAAAGCCAGTACCGAAACAAACATCAGCAGCGATACTATTTTATATCCCGCAGCACCAAACAAAACCCCTGCAAGGGTTGCCGCTAACGTAGTTTTATGCTGTAGCCCGCTAATGCCTAAAACCGAATAATAGGCAAAGTTGATAAGCATGTATAATGATATCACGGTAGCTATCCCAAAAAATATAGCCTTGGGGATATTGATCTTCGGGTTTATAATATCGCCTCCAAAATTTATAGTTTGCTGGTAACCGCCATAGGTGAAAAATACAGCTACCAAACTTATTCCGAACGCGCTTATATTGGTATTATTATGATATGCGATAACTTCTTTGGTAGTATTGATGTTACCTTTAAATACTGCCGCACACAAAATCAGGATCATGCCTATTTTAAAAAGGGTAAGCACATTTTGTGTGCGTGCACTCATTTTAATGCCCAGGTAGTTTATAATATATAAAACAACTACGGAAGTTATAGTCATGATTTTGATGCCCGCATCGTTTTGCAGGCTTTGTGGCATAATAATGGGGTTAATGTATTCCGCGCCTATAAGCGCTACGGCAGCAACGGAGGCCGCGTTGCTTATTACCAGCACCCAATTGATCATAAAGGCAAAAGCCGGGTGAAAGCAGTACGAAAAAACCTTGTAAAAGCCACCGGTGGTGGGGTAGCGGGCGCCAATTTCGGCAAAGGTGAGCGCCCCGCACAGGCTTACTGCTCCCCCAAGCAGCCAGGCTCCGAAATACAAAAGAGGTGTGCTTGAGTTTTTTGCTACTTCTGCCGGTGCTGCAAAAATGCCCATGCCTATTACCAGGCTCACAACAATCATTGAAAGATCAAAGCGGTTGAGTTTCGGGGTTATACTCATGAAGTTTTAAAATACCAATTAATCAGGGAAAACACAAAATCTAAATTTAGCATTAATTTGTTAGCAATTGATACGATGAAAGCTTTTATACACAGGTCTTCTATTTTAATTTTTTAATGATCTTAATGAAAGTTTATAACTGTATTGCAATAAATTGTTGTTGAAAAGGTCGAAAATGGAAGCCATACGCTATATTTACCAGTCCGGTTTTAAATGTTTATATTATAAGGTTAAAATATTGGCAATTAGCAAAATTAACTTGCCGGGTTTGATTGAAAAAAAAGCAAAAAGTTGAATTTTGACAGAGATACCTGTTTGACGAATTGCCGGTTTAACATAAAAATTGATAAGACTTTAAGATGTCGGGCATACTAAACCTTAAACCTGAATTTAAAAACGATGATGAAAAAAAAAATATCCATTAAGGATATAGCCAAACTTACCGATACATCAATAACTACTGTTTCATTTGTTTTAAATGGCAAGGGCCGTATTAGCAAAGAGATCAGTAAGAAGATATTGGATGTGGCCCAAAAAAATGGTTATGAACCTAATCGTATGGCGGTTGGTTTGCGTACGGGTGTTTCAAAAGTTATCGGACTGATAGTGGAGAGCATTGGCGGGCCGTTTTTTGGAGAGATGGCAAAGGTAATTGAAGAGGAGGCTGAAAAAGACGGCTATCGTATTATTTATTGCAGCACCAATAATAACCTGCAAAAAGGCAAGGACATGATCAGGATGCTGAGCCAGCAACTGGTTGATGGTTATATTATTACCCCGATGAAAGGGCTGGAAAAAGATATCCAGAACCTGGTTGATAATGAAAAGCCTGTAGTGCTCATTGACGGATATTTCCCCGGGACAAGCATCCCTCATGTGCTGGTTGATAATTATGCAAGCGCTTATAACGCGGTTGATTGTTTTGTACGATCGGGATATAAAAATATCGGGATGGTAACTGCCGACCTCGGGCTGATCCAGCTAAACGACCGGAGCCTGGGCTATAAAGCTGCTTTAAAAGATAATAACCTGAAAGATAGCAGTAAGATGGTTTTAAAGGTTCCCTTTGATATGGACAAGAATGAAGGAGTTGAGGCTGTTAAAGCATTTATTGAAAAGCAAAAACAAATGGATGCTGTTTTCTTTACCACCAATTATTTGGGTACCATGGGTTTGCAGGCCATCAAAGATCTTAAGCTTAGTATCCCGGATGATTTGGCCGTGATAAGTTTTGATGATAATGAAGTGTTTAGTCTATACCCGCCGGGTATTACTACCATACAACAACCTACTTACGACATTGCAAAATCGGCAATTGATATTTTAATGGCGCAAATCAACACACACAAACTTGATGCTTCAAAAATTGATCTGAAGATCCCGTCGAAACTGATTGAGCGGGGATCAACCCTGTCGAAGGCTACAGCGTGACAATAGTTTAGTATTGGGGCCACTAATTTCCTTAAAAATCATTTGGTAAAACGTTTTATTTAATTAGCTTTGAACATTGATGCTGCTCACCTGGTTAGTTAGAACCGGTTGAGGTAGTTGGGGGGCTAACTCCACCATAGTTCAACTGCTTCATAGTTCTTTTTCGATAATATTGTTTAATTAATAAAACGCCTGTTGTTTGAAGAGCAACAGGCGTTTGTTTTTGAATAAATTGAAAGGGAACTATTAATAATATTACAGCGTAATATGCTTTAATGATAAAACGTTTTATCTATATTTGGATGGTTTAATTATTATCAATCGTAAAAACCAAAACTATTCATGAAAAAAATATTTATTTTCTCACTATTCTTAATTTCGGGCTTGTTCATGGGTTTGAATGCCAATGCGCAGGAAGTTTTTAAACAAAAAGGCTACCAGGTAACTTTTATCAGTAAGGATGCTGCATTTAGCACAGATTTGAAAGACAGGCTGATCAAAACCTTTTTTGAAGTGTATCCAAAACTTTCAAAGGAGTACAACAAAAAAACATCTAAAAAAGTAACGTTTGTTATCGACACTGCTTATGACGGCGTAGCTGCTACCGGAAATGATACCGTAGTATTCAGCGCGAAATACATGACCAAACATCCCGGCGATATTGACGTGGTTACTCACGAAGTAATGCACATTGTACAGGCTTATGGCAACAGCGATGGCCCCGGATGGTTAACCGAAGGGATTGCTGATTATGCCAGGTTTAAATTTGGAGTAGACAACGCCGGGGCCAAATGGGCATTGCCAGCATTTAAATCAACCCAAAACTATGATAATGCATATCGCGTAACTGCACGCTTTTTGGTATGGGCAGAAAAAAACGCGAAGCCCGATCTGGTAAAAATACTTGATAAGCAACTGCGTGAGCATACTTTCACCAACGAGAGTTGGAAAAATCTAACAGGTAAAACAGTGGATGAATTGTGGGCCGCTTATGCTTTAAATCCCGCGGTTTAAACCGTTTTTTACAGGTATCTGTAACAAATACCACGTACTCCCATATTTAGCGGGCTGCTTTACATAAATTAGTTGCTTTGTTAAAAAAAAGATTACAAGGCCAGCGGCCACGACGCAGAATTTCCTCGTATATGAGAGGAAAAAATGAATATACTTAAAGATTACAATGAGAAGATTACTTACAGCATTATTAATAGGTACGGCCGTTTATAGCCAGGCTCAAACCAAAACAGAAAAGCTGGTTGATTATGTTAACCCTATTATAGGCACACAACGTATGGGGCATACCTATCCGGGAGCAACGGTACCTTTTGGTATGGTGCAACTAAGCCCCGAAACAGACACTGCCAGCTATGAAAAGGACGGTCATTACAATCCGGATGTATATAAATATTGTGCAGGATATCAGTATGACGATAAAACGATAGTAGGCTTTAGTCATACCCACTTCAGCGGTACCGGTCACTCAGATTTGGGCGACTTTTTAATTATGCCAACCGTTGGGGTTTTAAAACTCAATCCGGGTGTGGCCGATAAACCAGGCAGCGGCTACCGTTCGGCATTTTCGCATCAGAATGAGGTTAGTGGTGCCAATTATTACAAGGTGAAGCTGGATGATCATAACATCACTGCCGAGTTAACGACTACAGCGAGAGTTGGTTTTCACCAATATACTTTTCCTAAGTCAGATCAGTCGCACATTATCCTTGACCTCATGGCTGGGATCTATAACTATCCCGATAAAAACGTGTGGACTTACCTTAAAGTAGTTAATGATTCAACTGTTGTTGGCTTCCGCCAAACTAATGGCTGGGCCCGTACACGTACGTTGTATTTTGCCATGAGTTTTTCAAAACCTTTTTATCAGCATGGCTATAAAAAGTTTGATAAACGTGAAGTATACGGTGGTTTCTGGGGTAAATTCAATCAAACCAAAAACTTCCTGAAATTGCCGGCAGGCAGATCCGTACATACTTCGACTTTAAAACAGAAGAAGGGGAGAAGATTAAGATCAAATTTGCAATATCTCCTGTAAGTATGGATGGTGCGATGAACAACATGCGCACCGAAGCACCGGGCTGGGATTTTGATAAAGTAAAAAATGATGGTCAGCAACTTTGGGAAAAAGAACTGCACAAAATAGAGATTGCCGGAAGTAAAGAAACCAAACTGAACTTCTATACTTCTATGTATCATACCATGATCAACCCAACGTTGTACATGGATGCCGATGGTCAATACAAAGGCCTTGACCAAAATGTGCACAAGGCAGATGGTTTTACTAACTACACTACATTTTCGCTTTGGGATACCTACAGGGCGTTACACCCGCTGTTTAACATCATTGAGCCGAAACGTAACGCGGATATGATCCAGTCGATGTTGGCGCACTTTGATCAAAGCCCGGAGCATATGCTGCCGGTATGGTCAAATTCGGGTAACGAAAACTGGTGTATGAGCGGTTATCACAGTGTTGCAGTAATTGCAGATGCTGTAATAAAAGGCAATGTAAATTTTGATGCTAACAAAGCGCTTGATGCCTGCGTTGCTACAGCCCGTCACCGCGATTATGAAGGTATTGGCGAGTATATGGATAAAGGCTTCATCCCTGATGAAAAAAGTGGCGTATCGGTGTCTTCAACCCTGGAGTATGCTTTTGACGACTGGGCCATTGCTCAGCTTGCAAAAAAACTAAACAGAAACGATATCTACGAGGAGTTTATCAAGCGCTCAGAAAACTATAAAAACGTTTATGACGCCTCAATAGGTTTCATGCGCCCAAAACTGGCCAATGGTTCATTCAGGACTAAGTTTGACCCGTTGAGCACCATTAACGAAGGTTTTATTGAAGGTAACAGCTGGAACTATACCCTGTTCGCTCCGCAGGATCCCGAAAGCCTGATCAAACTGATGGGGGGCGATAAGCGCTTTGTACGTTACCTGGATTCATTGTTTACCATGAACCTGCCTGATAAATATTTTGCCGAAACAGAAGATATTACCCGCGACGGCATTATCGGTAACTACGTGCACGGCAACGAGCCGTCGCACCACGTAGCCTACCTGTACAACTGGACAGATAAACCATGGAAAACGCAAGAACGCGTACGCATGATTTTACCGATGATGTACAAGCCAACCCCCGACGGTTTAGGAGGCAATGATGATACAGGCCAGATGAGCGCCTGGTACATATTCACCTCACTTGGTTTTTACCCGGTTGCTCCGGGTTCAGATCAATATTCAACCGGCAGTCCAGCTGTTGATCATGCGGTGATCAATCTGGATAACGGTAAAAAGTTTACGATCAACGTGAAAAATCAAAGCGCTAAAAACGTTTATGTGCAAAAGATGGTATTAAACGGCAAACCGCTTGATAAGTTGTTCATCAGCCATGATGAGATCATGAATGGTGGTGAGATCACTTTTTATATGAGCGCCAAACACAAGTAGTGATCAGAGGTTAGTGATTAGAGATCAGCCAAAAGGGCCGTTCCTAACTGGAATGGCCCTTTTCGATTTTAAGGTGTGGTTAAAATTGATCAGCTATGATAATGTATCAGAAAAACGTCATTGCAACGACGTTTTTAATAGCTATAATACTTAAATTAAAACTGATTACTGTGGTAAAATTCAGCTCTTATTTGCAATAAAATGTCTTCGGCCTTTTGCAGGTCCGGTTTATCAGGTAGGGTAGAGGCTCGATACGTTTCATTGATTTGCTCCATTTTTTCGTCAACCATATTCATCAGTGCATCAAATTCAAACTCGCCGTTGCGTATTTTTAGCAGGAAATCCCTGTCGGGCCGGTTTACGATTACATGGCCGCATTGTGCTATTTCTCCGGCCATATTGAGCAGGCGAAAAGTGTGCATCATGTTTTTGGCATCGTAGCTTTTGCCGTGCAATAACGTGCTTTGATAGCGCGCCTCATTTCTCTTTGCTTCCCACTCGCGGTACTCCTTAAACTCTTTACAGTATACCGAATAGCTATCTTTATTAAAGTTCATCACCGCCAGATGTTCTACTCCTTCGGGTACGGGGCTCAGTTGTACATCATCAGCGTCGGCACCAGATGTTATTCCCCTGAAGTAGCCTGCCTTCAATTGTTTTTGGTGATAAAGTAGGTATACATCCCTGAAATGGTCCAGGTTTACCAAGCCGCAAGCCTGCTGTTCAAAATTATTTTCCTTAAGCCAGTCTTTTAGCGGGATGCTACCGTTATTATGGATCACATAGCAAAAATCCAATACAGATCTCCGTTCCTCATCCATCGGCTTATTGATCTTTTTGTTTAAACCGCGGGCCTTTTTTATTTGCGAATGTGCATATCCTGCAAAGGTATCCAGGCAAAGTTTCGACAGAAAATCTTCCGGCTTTACCAAGTCCATCAGCGGATGGCGGTACAATACAAATTGACTGGGCGTGCTTAATAACTCCAGTATATTGGGATTGTTTTTGGTTAGCAATTCCAGAAAACGCCTGATTTCAAAATAAACCTCGTCGTTAGTATTATTGGCAACCTGATCGGTTTGGGTAAAGCCATACAATTGCTTTTGAGGCATGATAAATATGCCTTTCTTATCCGTATCTGAGCCTTTAACGTTGAGATTATAAGCAGTGCTCCCGCTGATACAATCAAGCAGGAGCAGTTGCGGGTTTTGTTGCAGATGATCAAAGGTCATTGTAATATGTATTTTCTGAACAGTCGGTTCAATTCGTGTGGTTGCTTTTTTTCAGATGACAGCAGAGATATCTGCTGTTGGCAATAAGCCAGCATATCCTGCAGCCAGGTTTGTAATAGCGGTACTGGCTGTATCAACGTTTTTTCATCTGCTGTTTGCTTCTGAACAAGCAGGTCGTCTACGGTATTCTGAAAATGCGTGTCGGTTATCAAACTTCTTAGTTTGCTAAACTCCATAGGTGGCACTGTTTTACGGTCGACTATCCAAAGGCAGGCCAGTGTTGATCTTAGTGCATAAAAATAGCGTTTCAGTTTAACTTCGCTTCCCTGCAAATCATCTCGCAAGGTATTAAAAACCAATGACGAATAGTGGTTGGCCGATGCCCTTGGCGAAAAGTATTCCGACATTATGTTCCTTATCTCATTGGCAAAATCACTGGCTTCACGGTAAACTATAGGTGATTGTATCCATTCAAACAAGGATATGTTTGACTTCAGGAATAGCTTCAATGTTTTACGTATATCCCAGCCGCGTATATCCAGCACATCATTTATAGGCAGGTCTATAAAATCGGGCATATCTGTTATACTGAGGTAATAGTTTACCGGGCGGGCGTATATAAAACGCACATCGAAGTCACTGTCGGGTGAGGCAAAGCCCCAGGCCCGGCTTCCGGACTCGCAGGTATAAAGTATTTTTATGTTTTCGGTCTGCTCCAATTCAAGTAGTTTTTGTTGTATAGTATCAGTCATGGTTTTAATGTTAAAAGTTAAAAATGAAAGAGCTACTGGCAGCAGGTGGCTTTCAGGATTCGAACCTGTCTTCATGTATTGCTACATGTTTCAACCAACGAAGTAACACCCGCTTACGGCATCTTCCATTACTTATTCCCCAAAGGGGATGTTTTTGTTTAAAAATCATGGAATAAAGAGCAACAATTGACAAGTGCTGTGATTTTGCGTGACAGGCGAAGTAACACTTATCTACGGCATCTTTATTCCTGATTGCAACAGGTTTAGGTAAAAAAGTTTTAATGAACAACAGCTTAAAGGCAATTGCCAACAAGTGGTTCAGTCGTCCCATGCTCTAAACTTAATCTCTAAGCTACCTTAGCTTGCGGCTAAAGGCCGGGCTTTTACCGGCGACCTTGGGGTTAAAAAGCGAAGTAATACTTGTTTACGGCACTTTAACCTGTTGTTCATTTAAAAATAAGGGCGATGGTCAACAAATCTTCTGCATTATGCTCTACCAACTGAGCTACCGCGGTTACCAGCGGGCCGGGCTCGAACCGGCGACCCTAACGTCCCTAAACGAAGTAGTACTTGTTTACGGCACCTTATTTATTTTCAAAATTTTAAAAGAAGGGCAATAAGCTATAAGTGCTTGCTTACACCGTGTTTTAACCATCTCAACTACCCTTTCGGGGCCGGACTCGAACCGACGTCTCAGTTTTGGAAATCGAAGTAACACTTATAAACGGCACCTTCTGTATAAAGAGCAAAGGCGGCAAGAGACTTAGGGGACTTGCATGCGAGGACTCGAACCTCCATCATGGCTTTCGCCACAATGCCCTCCCCATTATTGGCTGCGAAGTAACTCTCGCCTACGGCATCTTTATTTTTTTAAGTGCAAGGATGTTAGCTAACATTCCTGCACATTTCTATAAATCTATATTGTTAATAATGTTCAGTGCTGAGCTTCCGTTTTCGATTGCTGCTAACACATCAAAAACTTTATCGCTCCAGCCTGCAATTAAATACACATCGTTTTGCAACAGCTGCAATGGTGCCTGTCCATAACCCGCCAAATCAAACAGGTACAGTTTTGCCTTTGGCGCAATGTGTTGTTTATAATAAACCCATTGCTCCTGGATGTGGTTGTTACCGCCATTACTGTTCCATAACTGGCAGTCAGTAAATAACATTACCTTATCCATTTGCACGCGGCGGGTACTTAGGTCATGGATAACCAGGTAACCATTGGTAGAGTAGCCCACTTCACCTTCGCGGCGGTAAAACTCCTGCACGTTGCCTAAAATATTACCGCGAGGCACTGTAATGGTTTTCCAGAAGTTACCAAACATACCCACTTCTACATTTTTACAACGCGACTGCAACAACATCGCCAGCATTAAACCAATATCATACAGCAGCACTTTTGATTTTGCCGAGATCGGTTTCTGCATGGAACCAGACACGTCGCAGGCCAGCAACACACGGGTATTTTCATCAAAGCCCCTGATATTGGCAGCGCTTGCCTGTACTGCTTTTTCCAAAGCATCCAGCAGTTCGCCGGTATAGCCTTTGTTGCCTGTTATGGCTGCTTTGGCCGCCCTTGCAATGTTTTGTACCGCAGATGCAGGTGTTATCAGCTCACGGTAAGCCGCCAAATAACGAAATGGAAACTGTTTGGCTTTAGCCACCTGTTCGCCATCGGCAATGGTTGTGCACACTTTTTTAAAGTGGGCATAGCTTACACCGGCTTCCTGTATATTACGCAGGTTACGCAGCAAAGCCATATAACCTATTTTACCACTGTCAATCAGTTCTTCCCATTTGGCACGGAACGCTATCGCTTTAGCTTCCGCACTGTCAAAATTCAGCTGGCCAAGGGCCGAGAGTTCTGTTTCCCAGGTGTAAGGCGTTTGCAGTTCGTTCGCTGCTATCTTGTTAAAGATCTGCTGCTGCAAATCATCTTTGGCACGTGGGTGTACCAGGAACAAAGCATCACGCATTTTTATGGCGCCATCGCGGTTATATTTGGCAAACTGGTATTCGTCAAAGCGGTTAAACGCCTGCGATAAACCTTTTTGCATTTGCTTTGACAAGCGGTTGAGCTTTTTAGTGCCTTTACGCTGATTTAATGTTTCGTAGCAGGCCAGCAATTCGGTGATCTCATCTGCGCGACCGATAACCCCGTCGGTAACCCGGGCAACCAGATCGTTGCCCGAGTGCAGCTTAGCCAATTCGGTAACCAGCACCAGCGGTACCGAACGCATATACATTTTGGTACGTGCATAAACTGCCAGTTTACCAACAAATACCGGGTTGCATTTAGCTATCAAGTTGCGCAGGCGCTCCATACGTGCCTGGTCTTTTTCATAAAAGGTGTCGTTTAAGCTCCAGGTTACCACCGTGGTGTACAATTCCAGTTCGGCACTCATGGTAAAGGCTTTTGCACCTTCATGGTTTACCGTTTTGGTTTTTACTCTGCTTAACAGGTTGAATTTCATTTTGAACCTCCTTTATTTCGTTTTGTTGATACAAAGGTTAGAGGCTACTGCGCAGTGTATTTGCGCAGTGAAAAATATTTTTATTTTTTTCAGAACCTTGGTTTGTAGGATTAAAAGATGGACTTGATGCTTTAATGATTTGCAGAAATTGGGAAGCTTAAATGTTACTTTAGGGTTCTAACTCAAGTAATCCTTTAATCCTATGAATCAAGGTTCAAATCCAATTGAAAAAAAATATTTTTCATAATTATTTTTTAATTAAAATATTGTTTGTATCATTGCATTATGAAAACAACAATATGTATACAGTGTCCATCACCCATACTGATTTATCAGAGGAGATAGCTATGTATATATAGTAAGTATATAACGACATTGAAAAATCCTCTTAGATAAAACTAAGGGGATTTTTTGCTTTACAGGGTAGTATATCAATTGGTCAGATTACCACATTTGGGATGTAGAGGTTCCCGGTTCGAGTCCGGGTTACCCTACTGATTTACAGCTGGAAATATAGCTCAATGGTAAGAGCAGCACCCTTATACGGTGTCGGTTAAAGGTTCAAGTCCTTTTATTTCCACAACATGGCCGGTTGCCCGAGTGGTTCAAGGGAGTCCTCTGCAAAAGGAATGCTCGCAAGTTCGAATCTTGTACCGGCCTCTTTTATTTTTGCCTGCGTAATAGCATTACGCAGGGCCTTAACTTTCATAATTCCGGCGCAGAGCCGGGTATGGATAGTTATTGTTTTTATTTATTTAATAATATTTTAATGATATTTTATTGAGTATTTTTGATTTTTATAATGATTGATAAAAGGTCATGAGTCTCAGGAAAAATTGCGCTCCGTTTGGCCCTCTCAAAACCAGGGTCTTTTGGCTCTAACCAAGGCAATATTTATTTAAAACAAATGTTGAAACAGGCAGTAGGGGAATTAAGGGGAATATGGGTTTTGAAAAGGCTTAATATTTCCTCGTCAAATACATCCACAGATTATTTGCTGATAAATGGTTTATGCACTATCGAAGCCTTGCTCATGGTTTGTTTTATCTTGTACAAACGGGTAGCATTTGAAAGCGCTCTTTATAACCTCGTTTCAAGCCTTCTTTCAGAAGTTCAATCTCAGCCTCGCTGAGTGTTTACCTGTTTGCCTCCATATCGTGGCTAATAAATTTATGAAAAATATGCTGTATGATGAAATTCGAAAAGGCCGTTGATAAGCAAGACTTACGAAGTTTCCAAAACTTCGTAAGTCTGTAAAAAATTAAATCTGTGAATAAGTTGTTGGCATCAGCATAGTTGATGTTATTTTGCTCACCAGTAGGGCATCAGCATATTCCGGTACGGCGCTGATCTTTTTCCATTGCGGATCACTACCAAAAGCTTTCCAGTGAGCATTCTTGGCATCAAGGTCATCAAAGGTGATCATATAGGTAAGGTTAGGCCTTTGTGAACCTATTACGGTTTCGCCCCAAAAAACGGGCTTGAAACCGAGGCGTTTAAATACGTCTATTTCGCCTTCATCATTAAACATTTCAATCTTCTTTTTACCTGCGGCTTCAGTTGCGCTTTGATACTGCCTCAACTCAAAGATCCTCGTTTTATTTTCAGGTGCTTCCAGGTGCGGCATGTGTACAAATGCTTTTAACAAAGAGCTTTCTATCCGTTCATAAGCAGGTGCAGCGGCCGGGGCATTAAGGTAAGCAGCGCCTTTGGCCTGCAGTTCTGCATCGCCGGCGAAACTATCGGTCACTGTTGCGAAATGGGCAAAACTGTTAAACTGCACCAGCACAAAAAGCCTGGTTTGACCTTCGGGCTTCATTTCGGTAAATACGCCTACATGTTTTACACCTAACCGGTTGAAGGCTGGTATAGCAGTATCTTTCAGGAAATCCTCTACCAGTTTTTGCTGTTCCGAATTTTTCAGGTTGTATACCCTTAGCTCATAGTATTCGGCAGCTTTGGGAGAAGTTTCTGTAGCTTTGCTCATGGCAGGTAAAACAGTTGCGGTAACACCGGTTAACAGGGTTGATTTAACAAAGGAGCGCCTTTTCATAGCAGGTTTGATTGTTTGGCTAAGATAGGTTTTTCGGCAAAAAACAAGTGTCACATTTTTGTTTTGAGGGGAAATCCGGTTGCTTAAGCATCATCCGAATGTATTATTAAACAGTGCAGGCGGAATCAATTTTGGACTGCCTGCAAATTTCTCTAATTTGGCTTTTCTGCTTTTTGCAGATCATTTTTAATTATGAGCCAGCTAATACTACCCGCCTCCACCTTTGATTTTATGAGGCAACTGAAACAGAACAATAACCGCGACTGGTTTTCGCAGCATAAAGAAACATACCAAGAGCAGCTTGAACTGGTGGAGGTTTTTACTGCCGGCTTATTGAACCTGCTCAATACGCATGACGTTATCGAAACGCCCAGCGCAAAAAAGGCCCTGCACCGCATCTACCGCGATATCCGTTTTTCAAAAGATAAAACGCCTTTTAAAACTAACTGGAGCGGGAATTTTAAACGGGCGGGAAAGCACCGCCGCGGTGGTTATTATTTTCACCTTGAACCGGGCAATACATTTATAGCAGGTGGCTTTTGGGCCCCGGATGCACCCGATCTTAAGCGGATCCGCGATGATATCGCTTTTGATGCCTCGCCGTTGAAGCAAATCATCGGCAGTACGGAGTTTACAAAAACTTTTGGCGTTTTAGAAGGCGAACAGCTGAAAACCGCACCCAAAGGTTATGCTGTAGATCATGAAGCTATTGAGCTGCTGCGTTATAAACAGTTTTTAGTAAGACGATGCTTTACCGATGAGGAGGCTTTACGCCCGGATTTCATCATAAAGGCTTCTGATACTTTTAAAAATATGCGCCCCTTTTTTGATTATATGAGCGATGTGCTCACTGCAAATGTAAATGGCGAGGAAGATTAACTATTAGTGCCTCGTTGAGCCGTCATTGGCCTCGGTGATCTTGCTTAGATTGTAATGCATCTGCCCGTTATGTTCTTCGCCCTTAATAAGACCTTTATTGTAAAGGCTGACAAGAGTGGTTTTAACCAGCGCGGTGACCTGTTCGTTCACAATGCCGGGCTGCAGGGTTTCCAACTCTTTCAGTACGCTATCTGCCGTACCTTCGCGAATTTGCGCCAGCGCATATATGGCTTTATTTTGCTGGGTATCCTGTGGATCAAAATGTGAAGGGATATGCAGTGGTTTATATTCTTCCCTGAATTCTTCGTCGCTTAATGTCATCGTAGTAAAACTTATAATAACACTACAAACGTTATTAAAGTTTGTGTGACATTTTTAGCTAAATCCCAAAACAATAAACGCGGGCTTGCGGCCCGCGTTCTGTTTTCTTATAAAAAAATAGTTTTTAAACTGTTGAAGGGCTTCTGATAATGCCAAGTAAAAATGAAATTACGGCAATTACCAATAAAGCATGAATTAATCCTGTTGCCGAATAGGCAAAAACACTGATCGCCCATCCTATTATCAGGATAACTGCGATGATATACAATAGTGATCTCATAGTTTGATGTTTTAGTTTGTTATATATAACACTTTAAAAATCGTGCCATAATTCAATCTTTATTGAAAAATATTATTTATACTGAAAGTAAATTAATTTTATAGAAATAATGATTGTGGCATCCCTCTTGCTATATTTTGATGTTATACTTAATGCTACATATGAAACCATTCTTTATTGCTATAGCTAAAAATTTAACTCTTCTTATAGTACCGGACAGTGATGCCCATGCAGACGGCCACCCGGTGCTAACCTATACTTATAGTATTTATCGCCGCGGTAAATCAACTGTAGCCAAGCTTAACCAGCCTGATAAGCTTTTACAGGCGAATAAAAAAAACAACCCCGATTACCTGGGTTATATCGCTTTTGAGCAACCGGGAAAAGTGTTTAGTTATGTTGCCGACGGTGAAAATGAACTGTCGCCCGATGAAGTTCTGGATGTGATTGAGGAGATCAATCATTTCAGGGATACCCCGCAATTGTGGACCATTTAAATTATTTATAAACACGCAAAACCGCGAAGGCGCAAAATAATTATTTTGCGCCTTCGCGGTTTGTGGGAGATTGCAGAGCGCAATGCTTATTTCTTAGTTGGCGGTATCAATTGCATGAAAGTTACAATGCTGCTGGCTTCATATGATTGAATATCGCCGGTTGGGGTAGGTACGGCGTAATTACGATAAGTAAGATTCCGGCCATCGCGATTATTCCAGCCTGTTTTAACATTGGTTTGAAGCCAGCTGAGGTATTGGCTTTGGGCACCCTCGTTGATCAGTTGCACTATATATTGCGCGAAGATAGCTTTCAGAACGCCCTGTTCGTTAAAATCTCCTTCGGCAGGTAATATACCGTTGGTGCACATATTGTTTTTTACATAATCGGCGTATAGTTTGGCATCGTTAAGGTAAGCTGCATCGTTGGTTTGTTTGTATAAGGCCATGGCTGCGCCAATTGCAGTACCTGAGTTATAAGTATAATCCTGGCCACCCGGAGGGTTATTGCCTATTTTGTTATCGTTCACTTTGCCCGATGCGTCAACCAAATTAGTTTTCGACCATGAATAGATAGATTTGGCCTTGTTGAGATAAGAAACATCCTTAGTGATATTATACAATTTCATGGCTGCTATAACGGTAGGGAAGTTGATACATGAGTTTTTTCCACTGTGCTGAAAATCCCAGAACATGCCGCCATCTACAGGGTCATAAGAGCCGTTCCAAACCCTGTCGAACCCGGATTTTGCTTTTTCAAGATAAGTGGCATTGCCGGTAAGCTGGTTGGCGCGCGCCAGGGCAATAACCCACCACATCATATCGTCGTAAATAAACCAAACGGTGGTGTTGTTCCAGTTGTAGCCATCGTAATGATTATAATTACCCTGGTATATATCGCCAATGCGGGTAAGCTGTGCAGCGGTTTTGGTACGCTCATAAACGTTCATGGCCATATCCCAGTAAATAGCCTGCGTCCATATAGCTGCAACGCCATCTTTTTTAGTGGTGCTGAAGTAAAGTTTATTATTTGAATCGTAAAAAGCGTTATTGAATGCTGTATAGGCAAGGTCGGCATCGGCACTGCTAAATCCGGTACTGTTATCGGTTTGGGTAGTATCTGTTCCCGGCTTAGCGGTAACGGGCGTAATATCCTTGCCCTTGCTGCAGCTTACAATAGTAATGAATAAGCTCAGGATCAAAAAGCGGATTGGTTTTTTCATATGATAAATGTTGGTTAGTAATAGGCTTATGTCTGGTAGCGGAATAAGGTAGTTATTCGCAGGCAAGGCAATTATAGGTTAAAAAACAACCGCTAACCAAGGTTTTAACCCACAAAAAATCATTAACCCAATTCTTAACCGTGATTTTAACCGGGGAAGGACACTGTTAAAAAGTGAATGTCAAACAAAAAATGTCATTGCGAGGAGGAACGACGAAGCAATCGCATGCTATACAGAGCCGATTTGCTTCCGTGCGATTGCTTCGTTCCTCGCAATGACATTTTTTTGGTGGATAATCTTATCTTGTAAACGCTTGTGTGCGATAGCAAAGCGATGTTTGAGTGAGGAAAACAGTAAGGAATTGTCTTACCCTTACGCGGGTTTACGTTTTGCGGCCGGTGGATTATTTCCCTTTTTCTCTGGCGAAGGTACCGCCGCGGTGGCCGTCGGAAGCTGGGGCTTATGTCCGTGTACCAGCCGCTCATGCATGAAGTGTGTAAGCTTATGATGGAATGGTACCAGCACGGAGGCCAGGCATACCAGGATCACCAACTCAAGTACGGGTAAATGGTTACTGAGGCGCTGCACAAAAGGATGAATAAACAGGGTTAGAAATTCAAAAGCCAGCAGCAGGCATAACACACTCATAAACTCAATCACCTTGCGGTGGGTACGGCTTTTGCTCAGCAGTAACACTACCAAAAAAAATGTCGGGATAAAAACAGCTATGCCTACCATTTGCAGATTAATTATCCGGGCCTCTTCTTCGCGGTGCTTTTCTTCGGCAATCTCTTCCTGCCGGGCTGCTTCGTTGAAACTTAGCGTTTGGATCTGCTTAATTTTTTCTGCATTGAACATACTATCTTTGGCGGCGAGTGCGGTTTTTAAATAAAGCAGTTCAAGGTGCTCATTTTTGCCCCGGTACACATCGGTAAGCAGGTTGCTGGCGTGAAAAATCCCCTCGGGATATAGCGCGGCTTTTGCAGCATTAAGGGCCAGCGTTGCATAATAGATGCTTGAATCGGCCATGCCTTTTTGCTTATAGAGTTGTGCTACGCTGTTATAGCTGTCGGCAAGGCTGTTTTGATCGTTTACTTTTGCAGCATAACTTATACTCACCCGGTAATAATCAAGCGCCAGGGCGGTGTGTCCCATTTTATAGTTAATGTCGCCTAAAATGGATAAAGTGTTAGGCATGGTAGCCGTATCTTTCAGGGTTTGCTTTATGGCATAAGCCTGCATCTCATAGTTTAAAGCCGAATCAACCTTGTTAAGCTTGATGTAGCAGTTGCCGATATTGGCCAGGATAATCCCCAGGCGCGCTGTTTCATGCAGTTCTTCGGCAACAGCTTTAGCCTTAAAATGGTAGGATAGGGCTTTTACGTTATCTAATTGGTCGGAGTAAATGATGCCTATATCGCTGAGACTTTTTAAAATACCCAGGCGGTCGTTAATTTCTTCGCGTATTTTTAGTGAGTTGAGCAGAAAAGAAAGGGCCTGGTCATACTTGCCGTTTTTCCATAAAACCACACCCAGGCGGTTCATGCAATCGGCCTCGCCTTTTTTGAACGAGAATTTGCGGGCCAGTTCAAGCCCCTGCTGCGCATAAATCAGCGCGCTATCAGGCCGGGTGGCCTGCAATTGTAAGCTTAATTGGCGTAATGGTTCAACACCCGCGGTATCATTTTTATGCCGGGCCGCTTCTGATCTTAACTGATTTATTATATTTTTTTGAGCATAGGTATCCGCGGCGATGCCGGTTAAAAGGCATACGCAAACCATTCCCTTTAGTATGTGGTTTAACATAAATTATAAAATAAAACAAAGCCCCAGTTTTTAGGAAGGGGATAGATATACAGGGCAATGGTACCAGCCGGATAAAACAGTTTCCTAACTATCCATCGAAGGTTCTTCAGCTGCATCATCCGGGTCGGGCGAAGCTACAAATCCGTCGGCGGCTTCGTCTTCGGGCTCAAGCCCTGTTTCATTATCAGCAAATCCCATTGAGGTATTTTTGTCCCTAAAACCCATAGAGGTGTTTTTGTCGAATGCTTTGGTTGATGTACTCATGGCTTTAATGTTTAAAAATCAGTTTGAGTTCAGTTAATGGCTAAGCGAGCAGGTATATAAATATACATTTATATTTTACTGATGGTCAAATCTTTACGCATTATGTGAAATGCTGTGCCGTTTTATGCGGATAGTTGCCGGTTTTGCGGAAAGTATATTAAATGAGACTGAAAAAAAGAAACCGTCAGCTCATAAAGGAGTGGATAAAATAGAAGTGACCGAAACAAATTTATTTACACTTGCGACAGGGCTTTTTTTCGATGAAGTAAGGCTTCTTTTACATATTCACCATGGTTTTTATGCCAGGTGGTTATTTCGGCCGGATCGACAAATTTTATTTCGAGGCTTTCTATGGATGTTTCGATATTGCCGCTAACGTATTTGCATAAATAAAGCACCACTACCGAACTATGGGGCTGCTGAAACTTTCCGGCGGGGACAGCGAAGAATTTAATGATCTCAACCGGTTCAACAATTAGCCGGGCCTCTTCCCAAAACTCACGTTTCATGGCTGTTTCCGGGTCTTCACCAATATCAACCCAGCCGCCGGGCAACCCCCATAAAAAGTCGTCGCTGCGGTGCTCAACCAACAGGCGGCCATGCTCATCAAACAAAATGCCGTTAACACCTACTTTAGGAGTAGCATAACCAAGGTCTTTGCGAAAGCGTTCCTTTAATACTTCGGTCTCCAGGCCGGTAAATTCGCTGTATTCCTGTGTGGCTATATCCAACAGCTTTTGATAGCGCTCCATATCGAAAGGGCTTTTGGTATACCTGATACCGGTTTGTGCCAGGGCATAGATGTTTTCAAGCAGGTCGATATAGTTCTTTTTCATATGGTGCCTGCAATATAGCTAACAGCTGATATAACCGGGGTAAAGAAATTATAAAATCATTGGTTAAAGATGTTTGCAGATGGAAGGAATTTATTACTTTTAAAAATCCTTGGATTTTCCTGTACCTGCTTCCTACCGATTAGGTTCGGGATATACGAGTTCGAATCTCGTTCTGGGCACACTTTATAGTTTCACGGCAATCTATAACTCTTGAGAGTTCGAGTCTCTCTTCGGAAATGAGTACTTTATTCTCTGTCGCATTCACCCTATCATTGGTCGCATATACACCGCAAGTATTATTGCCTTATTGCTGAGATTTGTATCATAATAAAAAACAAATTTTAAACATCAACCACATTGGGAGGTAAATCTTATGAGAAAGATAATCGTTTTAACATTCATGACATTAGATGGCGTAATGCAGGCACCGGGTGGCCCGGAAGAAGATCAATCAGGCAGTTTTAAATATGGCGGCTGGTCGGCACCTTTTATGGATGAAGTTTCGGGTAAGATTATGCAGCAACAGATGGAAGCGACAGATATTCTGTTAGGCCGAAAAACGTTCGACATTTTTGAGGAGTATTGGCCTAAACATGCAGATTACTGGCCAGGTATCAATGAGGTAACAAAATATGTGTTATCCAATACAAAGGATAAATCCGATTGGAGTAACAGCGTGTTCCTTACAAGCATAGAAGATATTAAAAAGCTAAAAGATTCAGAAGGTTCGGATATTAAAGTGTGGGGCAGCGGGGAATTGGTTAAGTTGTTACTGAGACATGACCTGGTAGACGAGCTTTGGCTCAAAATATACCCGGTACTTCTTGGCAAAGGAAAAACCATATTCAGTGAGGACACCGTGCCTACTACTTTGGAGGTAACAGAAAGCACCGTTACACCAAGCGGAGTGATCTTTGTTAATTACAAGCGCGCCGGAGAAGTTAAGACCGGTAATATGGGAGCTTAAATTGTCACAATTGTGTTTTAATAAAAGGGTGGACACTAATACAATAGTTTTATTAGAATCTTAAAAGGGTAGTTTGAAAATGATTGTATTACAGTGGTTTGTTTTGAGATTTGAATGACTTTGTGGAGGCGACTAATCGGTTGAAGAGGCAGTAATGAATGTTATTTTATTTGTTCTTGAATCATATATTGTCCAGCAAAAAGTGCCCCACCACTCTTTCCCGTCATCAAAATAGTTGCTCCAATTATCTGACCAGGAAATTATGTGTAGAAATTGAACATCAGAAATAGAATCACAACATAAAATCTTACTCAGGTAAGATTTTGTTATTGCAGAGTAGGCATCGTTTTCGCTTGCCTGGTAATCTTCACTTGCAAAATTGCCCCGTTTTTCAATCCTTAACCCATGCGGTGGATTTACCAGTGCCTTAGCAAAGCCTTTCTCAACCGTGTGATAGATAACCTTATTTTCACTATCGTAAGAAAATAGCTTGATTGTGCTTGTTGCAAAATCGAAGCCAACACCCAGAAAACTCTTGAAGTCTATTTTTTCGCCAGTTGGTTCTACCTCCGGGAAAATTTGAAACTTAAAATAATCATTGATGTTTAAATCGGGGGCGCGCAACCTAAATTGTAATCCAAACCTTTCCGCCAAAATCCCAATCCCCTTTTTTATGACTTCTTTAGAGGCTTTATAAATATCCGTTGGTGATTCTTCAAGATCAAAAATGACTGTTTCTAATATTACACCTAAATTCTCAAGATAATTAAGGAGTTCTTTTTGCTCTTGAGTATAATCGGTCTCTACTAATTTCACTGATGTTTGATTTATAATTTTCTATAATTCGTATGAAACTATCTATTCCCCAAATAGGATCCGCGTCATTTCGGCATGGTTATTCAGGAAGTGTCTGGTAACCATGTAATGTTCCGTTTCCTCATATTGTACCTGCTTTATGCCCGAATCGTCTAACTGGTAAATGGTTGCGCCCGGGTAGGCTAATAAAATAGGAGAGTGGGTAGCGATAATGAATTGTGAGTTTTCATTCACAAGCGTATTGATGAGCGAGAGTGCCGCCATTTGCCGGTTGGGCGATAAGGCAGCCTCGGGCTCATCAAATATGTAAAGCCCGTTGCCGGTAAGCCTGTTGGTTAGCGTAGCCATGAACGATTCGCCATGTGAGCATTCATGAAGCGACCTTACTCCGTATTGCCTTTCAAAGGTACCTTTATCATTTTCATAAACATCTTCCATATAAGTAGCCAGGTTGTAATAGCTTTCGGCCCGGAGAAAGAAGTAATCAGTTGGCTTTTTGAAGCTTTTTATACTGGTTGAGTAATTGAAAAGTTTCGAAGAATTATTATGCGTTTGAAACCGGGCATTTTTTGAACCGCCCTCTGTACCGAAACCCATATGCAAAGCTATGGCCTCAATTAAGGTTGACTTCCCCGAACCATTTTCGCCAATAATAAAAGTAACATCGCGATGGAACTTTAACGACTTTAGGCTCCTGATGGAAGGGATGTGAAATGGATAGGCATCAAAAGATGGTACCGTATCGCGTTTCAGTTGGATTTCTTTGAGGAAAGGTTTGACTTCCATAGTAGCATAAAGATAAGGATTGATAGATTATACTCGGAATAGCTTAATTAGGCTGCGATATATTATCCACACGAAAGGGTAACACATAGCAATTCCAAATACCAATAACGATAAAGCATACATATCTCTATTGAATTTATATTCTAAATTGGGTTTTGCAATAATTACTATTTCGGCCCCCAATATTAGCGTGTATAAGACCAATTTAATGGTAAATTTGTGCGCGGCAGCGGTTTGCTTTTGCTCCTTGGCATAGGCTTCATTTTCCTCGTTAACTTGTTGAATTGCGTTGAATTTATGCGTTTCAGTTCGCTCAGTTATTGTAGGCCATTCATGGTAATTATGAAGGGTGAAATCTTTGTATAAAATTAAAAAATCCAATATATCGGTGCGCAGATTATCAAAATGTTCCGGACGAAATGCCTCTTGGAACTCATCGCAAAATTGATATAACATGCCTTTTTCGTAACCGGCCATCGTATCATTTGAAGCAATGCGGTCCATGATATTACATGCTTGCTGTAATTCCAAATTACTGCTATTGAGTTTATGATAAATCAAGCCAAGTAACGCGTTGCCAATAATAGTGGCATTACTGATACTTATTTCATCTTTTATAAGCATCATTGCTTCTGTAATACTCCTGCTCATTGAAAGTTCAATGAAAAAGTAATCAGGAATATCCTCTGTAGCTATGATAATATCATCAGCCCATTTTACTACATCGGCTTTAGGAATAAGTCCCCATTGTAGCCCCCAATAAAATACTTCAAGCAGGAGGTTGTATGATTGTGGTGTTGTGGGCATTTAATGATTTGTGATTGAGGTATAAGTTAATCAAGTAAACTTTTAAAGCAATCCACAGCCATTCTTCATGGCATCGAAATAGTTTTTGTAATAATATTCCTTATACTTTGTGTGGAATTTAATAAAATTATCAGTGCGAGAATCGATATGTTGAAACGCAAACTCGTAATCAAATACAGATGTACAATTATCCATTATTAATTTAAACTTTTTTAAGTGTTCAGATCCCTCTTGAATTTCGCCATCAGAGAAACTATGAAAAGAAAAAGGGTCGGAATAATTTGAATCTGCATGTGCAAATTTTTTATCTCTGTCTCCTTTGAGTTTATTAAAAAAGTCTGAGGCTCTAATCTCTGATAGGAGATCTAAGTTGAGTTCGTGCTTTTGCTTGAAGTTATCTCCGTGATTTTTAAAAACAGTAATTGACAGCTTCTCTAAACTTGCATAATGATTTGTGGGATATTGTTCTTTATTTAATTCCATCAGCTTTATATATTCCATAGTAAACATATAATGCAATGAGACGCGATAGAAATCAAATGGTGGGCCATTAACTAATTCGATCTCGTTCGGGGTTCTCGCTCTATTAATAAAAGAAATCTCCGATAATGATTTAAATGACCGTTGTAAACTTGCTTCAACAAAATGAAAATTTTCAATTTCTTGTTTCATGATTTCTTGTAAACTAATACGTTAATATAAATAATTTTTACAATTGGGAATTCATTAACCCTCTTGTGTTTTGCATATATCTTCACTGCTATTGCAAGGTAGTGCCGTGGTAATGTGCTATGTTTAGACAAACTCCCCCTTTAGGGGGCCGGGGGGCTTCTAATCCTCCGGCTTTTCCTTAGCATCAGCCATCCTCACAATCCTCGGCTGAAAGCTTGCCAATACATCAACCAAATCATGTTGGGCGGCCATTACTGCATGGATATCCTTGTACACCATCGGCGCTTCGTCCAAATCGCTTCCCATTAGGGTAATGCGTTTATCTACCAGGTTAGCAGCAACCGCTTTGGGATCCACAGTTTTAAAGGCGGCGCTTCGGCTCATTAAACGGCCTGCGCCATGCGATGCGGAGTTGATAGAAACCGCATCGCCTTTACCGCGCACTACAAAGCCAGGTGTGCTCATACTGCCGGGAATGATCCCTAATACACCTTCGCCTGCCGGAGTAGCGCCCTTTCGGTGTACCATTACTTCGGTACCATCGGCAAGCTGCTCTTTCCAGGCAAAGTTGTGGTGGTTTTCTATCATCATAACCGGTTTAAGGTTAAGCGCACGGGCAATTTTATTATGGATTTCATGGTGATTGGCGCTGGCATAGTCGCCGGCCAGGTTCATGGCAATCCAGTATTCCTGCCCTTCGTCGTTATCCAAGTTTAACCATGCCAAATGTTTGGCCTCCTGCGGAAGCTTGGTTTTGCTCATAGCAATTTTTGAGTAATGATCGGCAATGCTTCCGCCAAACCCTCGTGAACCTGAGTGCGACAATAAAGCCAGGTAACTACCGGCCGGGATGCCTTCAAGCGCGCCTTCGGTAACAGTAAGCTCACCCCATTCAACAAAGTGGTTGCCGGTACCTGAAGTTCCCAATTGGGCATAAGCCTTATTCTTCAGGTTCCGGATCACCTTGGTTTCGCTCCATACAGGGCTGTCGAACAGCGAGGTATCAAAATGCGTTTTGGTAACCCCGCCAATCCCAAAGTTGGTATGATCAAGCAAAAGGCCTTTAAGCATGTCGGTTTCGGTATCAACCACACCGGCAGGTAAATCAAAAATGCTCAAACACATACGGCAGGCAATATCCACCCCAACAGCAAAGGGGATGATGGTGTTGGCAGTTGTAGCCAGCACGCCGCCAATAGGCAAGCCGTAACCCTGGTGGGCATCGGGCATTAAAGCGCCTGCCACGGCTATGGGTAATTTAACCGCGGTTTTCATCTGCGCAAGCGCACCCACTTCAATATGCTCAAGGCCGTAAACCGGAAAATCGGCAATTTCCTGCTTCAGGGCAAACGAAGTTCGCGGTTGTTTCAAAAATTTCCCTTCTTTACGCAGATCGATCACGGCTTCGGCCAGGTTCTTGAACTTACCGCCTTTTTTAAGGGCGTAAGGCATCGGTTCATCAATAAGGGCTTCCAGGTTAGCCAGGATCTGTTCCTTATCCATTACGCCGTGTTTTAACAGGCCATTGGCCACGCGGCTAAAGTTCTCTAATATCTTTACGTCGTTAATACCTAATGAGGTTAATTCGTTGTTGCTTATTTTTATCTTTTCCATAAAGTTGCCCCTCTAATCTCCCCGGTAGGGGAGACTTGGTTGTCTATTGATTTTTTTTAAAAGCCCTCTCCCTCCGGGGAGGGTTGGGTGGGGCTGATGATACAAAGTAAATTTTCAACTACGCAATGTATTTGCGTAGTTGAAAATAATTTAATAATATTATAACAAAAGTCATGAACTGGTATGTCGACTCACCCCGACATCACTTCGCTCGTCGACCTTCTCTCCGGCTGCGCTTCAAAGAGGGTAGGGAAATTAAAGAATAAATAAATCCGAAATCAAAATATGCCTGTAAACCGCAATGCCCTTATCCGTTACCGAACCATCGACAGTTGCCTGCAAAACCGCCGCCGGCAGTGGACACTTGATGATCTGATTGAAGCCTGCTCCGAAGCTTTGTACGAATATCAGGGTATAGACAGCGGGGTAAGCCGCCGCACCGTACAGGCCGATATGGAGATGATGCGCAGTAATAAGCTGGGGTACGAAGCGCCTATTGTAGTGGTTGATAAAAAGTATTACACCTACTCCGACAAAAATTACAGCATCAATAACATCCCCCTCAATAACCAGGACATGCAGGTGCTTAGCGAAGTGGCCGGTTTGCTGGGCCAGTTTAAAGGCCTGGGGCATTTTGCCGACCTTAACGAAATGGTAACCAAACTGGAAGACAAGATCTACAGCCAGAAAACACATAGCATACCTGTAGTTGATTTTGAAAAGAACGATAACCTGAAAGGGCTTGAATGGATAGAGATCATCCGCAAGGCTATTGTAAGCAAGAATACGTTGTGTGTTAGCTATCAGTCGTTCAAAGCAAGGGAGGCCAGTACATTTTGTTTCAGTGCCTATTTGTTGAAGGAATACCGTAACCGGTGGTTTGTTTTGGGTGTATCGCACGTAAGAAATAAGCCGCTGCTTACCCTGGCGCTCGACAGGATCCAGACTGTTGAAGTACATGCTGATGAATATATTGAAAACACCAGGATCAATCTCGCTACTTATTATAATGATGTGCTTGGCGTTACCAAATCGCCCGGTCAGCGCGATAATGAAGTCATATTTTGGGTAGATGATAAAAATGCCCCGTATGTTATTACCAAACCATTGCACCACACGCAAAAAATATTAAAAGTTACGGCAGACGGAACGATATTCAGTATCAGGGTAATCATGAACTTCGAGTTGGAGCGCGAACTGCTTGGTTTCGGGCCTAAACTGAAGGTGCTTGGTCCGCGGATACTGGTTAAACAAATGAAGGATCTGTACCGGAAATCACTGGAGCATTATGCTGGGGATAGCCCTGTACCGCAGGGAAAGAATTTGAGCAGTTTGTTAAATTCATGACGTAAAGCATTTATATTAGTGCTAATGATAAGCGAAAAAGAAACTACCAGCTTAAGTAAATTTTTAAGCCTGGTATTACGTCATCAACCCGAAGCAATAAATATTAAACTTGATGAGCAGGGCTGGGTAGCCGTTGACGAGTTGCTGCTTAAAGCGGCTGCACATGGTAAAGCCATAACTCTTGAAATACTGAACCACATAGTTGAAACTAACGCCAAAAAGCGTTTCGCATTTGATGTTGCCCGGCAGAAGATCCGCGCCAGCCAGGGGCATTCGGTTGAGGTTGAGTTGGGTTATGAAGCACAAATACCGCCGGATGTGCTGTATCACGGCACGGGGAGCCAGTCGGTTGAGGCGATTTTGCAAACCGGGCTCGAAAAGCGGAGCCGGCAACACGTACACCTGAGCAGCGACCTGGAAAGGGCTGTTAAGGTTGGTCAACGCCATGGTAAACCGGTTGTGTTAACCGTTGCGGCGGGTGAAACGCACCGGCTGGGCCATAAATTCTACCTGTCGGAAAACAAGGTGTGGCTTACCGATTTTGTCCCCAAAGATTTTATTTGTATAAATTAATCCAAACCCTGCAAATCCCAAATCGAACATCCGAATTTTGAAATTGGAAAATGACATTTTCTTGACTTTTGTACCAAATTAGTCGAAACTTTATTTTAAAAAACGCTTGCAGGTTAAGTAGCAAACCTGTTACATTTAGGAAATTATAAACTGAAATGCCAAAGCACATCCTAATTATTTACGTATTGGTTGCCTGTTGTATCCTGGTTATTATGGTCAACTCATTTGTTAAAAACAGGTTAAACAAAAAAGCTGAAGACCGGCGGATCCTGAAACCCGTTAACCGTTCTTAATTGTTTTTCAAATCCATTAAGAGGGCCGGCCCTGTGATCAAAGCGGGGCCGGCTCTGCAAAGCATTGATATCTCCTGATGCTCATATTGTTTATCTCCCGTCGTTTTTTTGAAGTTTAAACAAGCCTGTATTAAAATATACGTTGAGGAAAATATTTTTCCCTAAGACGCAAAGATTTTTTTGCCTTTGCGTATCAGTGAGCTTATTTAATCGCGGACGTTTGCTATTCTGCTAAAATCCATCAAAAACAAAAGTTTCGTTTACAAGCGGTTTCCTTGGCAGCATTTCGGGGCGGATACTGGCCTGGTACACAAATGAGGCTACGATGATGGCGGCTTGTTTCAGATCGTCTATCATCAGGTGGTCGTAGTCGTCCATATTGCTGTGGTGTGTGCGGGTTTCATAATCAATAGGGTCCTGCACAAACTGGAAACCCGGTATGCCAGCCCAATCAAACGCCAGGTGATCGGTTGACCCGGTATTGGCCATAGTTACCGTTGTGGCACCAAGGTCATTAAAGGGTTTTAGCCACTGTTCAAATATCGGTTTCATTTTTTCGTTGCTTTGCGCAAAGATCCCCCTGATTTTTCCGGTTCCATTGTCCAAATTAAAATAGGCCGATACTTTAGCTTGCTCGGGCTTTACAGTAAATTTAACGCCATCCCTGAAATGGTTTTTAACGTACCCGAATGAACCCAGCAAACCCTGCTCTTCGCCACTCCATAGTGCAATGCGGATGGTGCGTTTAGGTTTAAGTCCAAGCGAATCGAGCAGGCGAACAGCCTCCAGCATTACAATGCAGCCTGCCGCATTATCGGTTGCACCGGTAGCTGCCTGCCACGAATCAAGATGGCCGCCCAGCATCACCAACTGCGATTTTAATTTGGGGTCGGTACCGGGGATTTCACCTACCACGTTGTAGCCGTTTGTATCTTCGGTAGATGTTTTGTCCGTAAAACTCATGGCCAGCTCAACTTTCTGGCCCGATTGGATCAGCCGTTTGATCTTCTGCCCGTCCTCCGAAGCCATGGTAACCTGCGGTACAGTTTCCGGATCAGTTAATTTATAGCCGTAGCGGCCTTGCACAAAAACGGTTCCGTTAACATTGCTGCGGCCTGCGCTAATGAATCCCAGTGCACCGGCGTTTTTCAGTATCCGGTCTGCTGTTTTAAAGATCTTCAGGTATTTAGTAGTATACATGTCAATCATGGAGCGAGACACCATATAAGTATCCTTCAGGTTGGCTAACGCGGTGTCGGCCAGTCTTTCGGCCGATGGCTCAAAGTCTTTTTTATAATCGGTCGCATCACCGGTAACCAACACAAATTTTCCTTTAAACCCGGCGGCGTGACTATTCAGATAAGTTGTATCTATAGCCTGTGCCGATGTAATTATCATAACTTCACCTTGCAGCAGGCCTTTGCTGCCCGGGCTCCATGGATTAGGATAAGCCCTGATCTGGGCATTATAGGGTGCGCGCATCATCATACTGAAATCCTGCACTTCCCATTGTTTGCCAAAAGTGCCCCAGGGCTCGGTAGCGGCATTGGTCATTCCCCATTTTTTCATGGTGGCAACTGCCCAACTTGCTGCCCGGGCATAACCCGGCGAATTGGTTAACCGCGGACCGGATACATCGGTTAAATAATGCGCTATCTGCGGAATTTGTGAGCTGCTAAGCTCGGCCTTACGAATACGGCTGAAAGCCGTAGTATCAATAATTTCCTGTTGGGCATAGCTACTGGTGCCGGCAAGCAACAACGCGCCGAAAATAAAATTGCGTTTTATATATTTCATAGTGAGGGTTTTAGATTTGAATATAAGATTTTAGTTTGAAAAACATAAAATAAGAAAGGGTAAAACCTGAACTGAGCCGTGCCGTTAACACAATAAAACATTGGTAACACCGCCGATATCATTAAATAACGTAAAAACCGCATTCCGAAAGCGTATAAACACTATGTTACCCGGCTGTTTTTATCGTCAATTTTATCTTCTCTAATTAAAGTCATTTACCCGGAGGCTATTTGCAGTTTTCTGAATTTGCAAATAGCTTAAATCAATAGTATTTATAGTGTTCGGGCCGCCTGTATATGGCTTTAAATGTTTGTGAACCAACAATCAAATTATATAAACTTAAAACTACAACCTATGTCTTTTTTATCAAAAATGTGGGATCATGTAAAATCCCTGTTCCACAACGCTTCAGACGTTGTACATGAAATCATAACCGTAGCCGACAAAGTTGCTAACGGAATCAAAAACCTTGAAGCAAGCCAGGCCGGCCAGTTTTTGGAAACAACACTGGAAACCCTGGTGCCGGCATCAGCAGTAATTGTGAATGGCATTAAATTATGGCTGCCCAAAGTGGTTACCGATTTAAACTGGGCTGTACAGGAAGATGGTAAAACAGATGCGCAAAAAATAGCCGACGCGGTGGCTTATTTAGCAAAACTGAAAGGCGCCAATCCCGATGCTTATGCCAGCCAGCTGAACACGTTAAATGCACTGATCCAAAAATGGATGTCGGACCAGCAGGGTGCCGGGCTCAACATTCAACAGGCCCTCACCATTAGCCAGGTAAACCATAATCCAGACCTGGTTTCGGCCCAATGATATTAAATTGCAGAGGAGAAGCATCCCCGTGGCCGCATCATAAAACAAATGATGCGGCCTTCTTTTTTGCATATATATATATAAATATGACCTGTTTTTTCTTAAGCTTGTGGTTGGCCCATTAGCAACTGCTTGTCGGTAAGGATATTAGCGTACTTAAAGCGGCAGATAATAAATAAGCTCCTATTTTTTTGAAGTAGCAACTACAACAATACCGCCTATAACTAATAATCCGCCAAGGTAGGGCGGCCAGTTAACAGTTTTTTCCCTGTCGGCCGATACCTGTATAGGGCCGGCATCAATGATCTTTTCTTTTTTGGTGTAAGTAAAGCCTGTCCAGATGAGCATGGCCGCACCTACAATAATGAGTACAATCCCTATGGCTTTGTTCATGGTTATATAATTTGGTTATTGATAATAAATAGCGTTTAGTTACTATTTGTTTTGCGCTTGTCGTTCAGATTGGCATATTAAGTTTTTTTGCTTTCAACTTTTCTTTAGATTAGAAGCCTGGATCCAGGGTGAATGGTTTTCCTATAACATCCTGAAAATTAATTACCGTAGATGCAAGATGATCTGATACTGGAAACCATATCGGTTACTAAAAACTTTTTTGGGGATAAGTCTTCGGGGGTTAATAACGTTACCATTTTTATTCCGAAAGGAAAGATAACAGCGATAGTAGGTGAAAGCGGCAGCGGGAAAACCACTTTGCTTAACCTGTTATATGGTACCCTGGAGCCCGACCATGGCGAGGTGTTTTTTAAGGAAGAGCAGGTATTAAGCAGGCAAAAAGGTATTCAGCATGCCCATAAGGTTATGCGGATGGTAGCGCAGCAAGATAACGATCTTGATCCGCGAATATCGGTATGGGACACCATATGTGAAGGTTTGCCTGCCGAAGATCAAAGTCAGGCTATCCATCATGTTACTGAAGCCTTGAACCTTTTAAATATCTACACCATTAGAGAAATGCCCTTTGGTAAATTAAGCGGTGGCGAAAAGCAGCGCGTAACCATTGCCAAAGCATTGATTAGCCGCCCGGAAGTTTTACTGCTTGATGAACCTTTAACCAGGTAGATGCAACCTATCGGGAAGGTTTACAGCACGATATCAGGTATATTGTAAAGGAATGGGGAGTTACCGTAGTACTGGTATCGCATGATCCTGCCGAGATCCTTTCCATGGCCGATGAACTTATTGTACTTAAAGAAGGGGAGATTGTGGAGAATGGCAGTCCTGAGCAGTTATATCATTCGCCTAAATTATTGTACACAGCACAAATACTGGCCAGTTGTACCCGGCTAACATCGGCCCAGGCAAAAGTTTGCGGCATAAAAAGTAGACGCAGCGTGGTAGTTGTTTACGCCGAGCATATTAAAATTAGCAGCCTGGGCAGCAAATGGCTGGTAAAAATGGTGTTGTTCAAGGGCTTTTTTGAAGAGCTTATTGTTGAAAAAGATGGTTTAACATTGCGGATACTCAATTACGACAGGCGTAAGTACCCGGTTGGCAGTAAAGTTAGCATCAGTATCAGTAAATATTTTGAATTTGGGAAGTGGGAGAGTTGAGGTTAAAGGTTATTTAGTCCCCAATAATCTATTGTAAAGTAGAAAGCGGAGATCAGTCTCATCTTTTGAGGATTATTGCTTTTAAATAAAATGGATGCATAAAATCCTTTCTTTCCATGCTCAGAGGATGAACTATGCTTTTCAAGTCCATTATTTAATTCGTGATACCAGTTATTAAAGATAATATGCCTATTCCTTGCTTTACCGTCATTGGTCATACACATATATAAAATGGCATCGTTTGGTTGGTTAGCAAAAAAAATATTGATGATATGAACGATAGTGTGCTTTACCTTGCTATCATAACGTTGTTTATGCTGACCGGACCGTTTACAGGTGAAACCAAACGAAATCACAGTAATTTCGTTTTCATCGGGATCAAGCATTATGAATTCAGTAAAGTATGCTATGTAAATATCCCAGAAGATGTGTTGAATTTATATACGTTACCTTCCTCTAAAAGTTCAACGTTATAGCGGGCGGACAAATTTGATATCTTTTAACGTTGAGAGGATTGATCATTATCAACAGCATTGGCAATACGATCTTTGTCCTCCAATAATTTTTTGAATGGATTAACCTTTTTAGAGGTCGACTGGTTTTTATCCGAAGACTTGTCGATATTTGTTTTTGCTGTTTTCAATTAAACAAAGTTCGTTAAAAAATTCATCAAAACAAAACCATATCATTCCGTGACAGCCAGTTTGTGTTCTCCGTGTTTTGCCTTCCTATACTTCGATAAATTGATCAGCAACACACTGCTCAATATTACAACCAGTCCAATAACCTGGATCAGCGTTACATGTTCGCCTGCAAAAATTACCCCTAATAATACAGCTATCACCGGGTTAACATAGGCATAGGTACCAACCTGGGTAGCCGGTCGCACCTGTAAAAGCCATACATAAGCACTAAATGCCGCTATCGATCCAAATAGAATGAGATAAGCCAGGGCATACCAGCTTTGTACCGGTATGGCATGCCATTGTACGGTTTGTACCTCGTTGTTTAAAAAACTTGCGGGAATAAAAAATATGCCGGCTCCAAGCATTTGCCAGGCCGTATTTACCGATACCGATCCTTTAGTGTTATAATGTTTTGAATATAATGAACCGGAGGCCCAGCCCAGTGTACCAAGTAAAAGCAATATCATTCCTGGTAATTTTGATGGACCTGCCGATGATCCCAATACGTCCGCGATCTGATCCCGAAATAAAAGTATCACACCTATAAAGCCAATGATGAGGCCGACAATGGTGCTTTTGCTTTTAAAGTTGGTGCTCCAGTTGGGTTTATCAAGCAGCACGAACCAAATTGGCGGCGATGTTACCATAATGGCCACCATAGCGCTTGGTAAAGTTTGTTCGGCCCATATTACTGCACCGTTACCTATTACCAGCAGCAGGAAACCGCTTACTGCTGCATGTAATATGTTTTGTTTTACAAAAATCTTTTCACCCTTAATTGCACACCACGCCATTAACAGCAAACCCGCTGTGAAGAAACGCAGCGCGCCCAACAGCAGCGGCGGAAAACCAGCTACTGCAATTTTTATAAAAAAGTAGGTAGAGCCCCATACTATATAAACAGTGGCGAAAGCTATAATAACTAATAAGGGCGAAGTGGATTTTGCAGTAGTAGGTGCCATGGTATATTATTTTTCGGGTATAACCAATTGTTGTTGTTCTTTTTTGGTTTCGAGCACTATGGTGGTGCGGGTGCTCAAAATATTGGGTATTTTACTGAAGTGAGTGCGCATTAAATTCATTAGCGAGGCGGAGTCATAAGTACGCACTTTTATTAAATAGCAATCGTCGCCGGCTATGTGGTGCACTTCCTGTACTTCGGGTATCTTGGCCAGCTCGCCTGATGTAGCATCGCTTCCTGGCCCATCGGCCGCTTTCATAAATATAAAAGCAAGCATTTTTTGCTGCAGGGCCGCCGGATTGATGCGCGTTGTATATTGTTGGATCACATTTTTTTGTTCCAGTTTTTTTACGCGTTCAAGTATGCCGGATGGCGCCATGCCAAGCTCACGGGCCAGGTCGGCATTAGAGATCCGGGCGTTTTCCTGCATCAATCGCAAAATATGCAGGTCGGTTTTATCTAAAATAATTTCCGGTTCGTTAATCATACAGTAATATTCGGTATAAATCGAATAAAGTTCAAATATTTTTAATTAAAATGAATTTAATTCGACAAAACTATCTTCATGATGTTTAAACATCAGTTGCTCAAACCGCTTCTGCAATCAAATAAATACTGTTTTAGCTGTCTGAAATGACTTTTTGATATGCAATAAACTTTTTTGAAAAAAAATTAAAATGTTTTTAAATCACAATCGTCTTTATCTTTAAAAAGGATAAAGAAATTGACAACAGCGATAATGCCCCAGGACAAAAACAGCCACATCATACAAACAATTGCGTCGTATGGTAAAAGCCTGTTGGGATTTATTCGCCGGAGGGTAAAAAACGATGCCGACGCCGAGGATATACTCCAGGATGTTTGGTACCAGTTTAGCGCTGTTATTAATTCTGAACCGATTGAACAAACCAGCGCCTGGCTATACCGGGTGGCCCGGAACAAAATAACTGATAAGCATAAAAAAAAGACGGAAACCCTACTTGATGATATGCTGGCCGATGATGAGGATTATGACGATGAGGCACCGGACTTTAAAGCCATACTCCTTACTGAAGCTACCACTCCCGAAACCGAGTATTTGCGCAACCTTTTTTGGGAGCAGTTATTTTTTGCGCTGGATGAATTGCCCGAAGAACAAAAACAGGTATTTGTTTGGCATGAGCTTGAAGATATCCCCTTTGAGGAAATTGCCAAACGTACCGGGCTAAATACCAACACGCTGGTATCAAGGAAACGTTACGCCGTACTACACTTGCGTAAACGGCTTGCCCAGCTTTACACCGAAATTACTGAATATTAAAAATTAAGACATTATATAACATGAAACCATTTTTTTATAAAAGGCGATTTTTCTTCATCCCGCTTGGGTGATCGCTTGCCTGGCTGTCATCAGCTTTGTGGTAATGCAGCTGTGGAATAATTTATTGCCGGATATTTTACATGTAACAACCATTACTTACTGGCAGGCCGTTGGCATATTTATTTTATGCAAAATTTTGTTTGGTTTTGGAAAGGCGGCCCTAAAGGTGGGGGAGGAGCGCCCTGGATGCGCGGACGCATGGCCGAACGTTTTAAGAATATGAGCCCCGAAGACAGAGATAAATTCCGCGCTCAGTGGGAAGATCGCATGTGCGGATGGAAAGGCCACGGGCATGGCAGGTTTAGCCGTGACTGGGACGATTTTAAGACTACCACAAACGAAGAAAAGAAGGCTGAGTAAGCGATCAGGAATATCAGCTTTAAGCTTTATGCATTCCGCTTTCAGTTCTAAATAAATTGATATTTATCTACCTCAAATAACATAACAATGGATGTACTGGTATTTGCAACAAGTGTACGGCAGAGACGGCAGGTGAGCCGGGTACAAAATTTATTAACCAAAATACCCGCTATAGCCCAATGGAACTTTGACCTGGAAGACTGCGATAATATTTTACGGGTGGAAGCTAAGGATCTTTCGCCTCGTTACATCGAATCGTTGTTGCAAAACGCCGGCATCTATTGCCAGGAGCTGGATTATTAATACCTGTTTACAATGACAGCCTCGCTTGAACGTAAGCTGATCCGATGGGTCCATATCTTGTTAAGCATACCAGTTGTAGGGTATATTTATGGCCCGGTTGCTCAAATTCCTAACGCGGCTGCGGCGGTAAAATGGGTGTTCTTCCCAATAATAGTACTTTCGGGCTTTTGGCTGTGGAAAGGCTATTGGTTTAAAAAGAAATACAAAAATTTAGTTAAGTGATTGTTTTGCAGCCCGGTTTATTTTTTAGCCGGGCTGTTTATTTCAATCCAGTAGCCATCCGGATCCTGGAAATAAAGTTGCAATACGCCATCTGCCCGGTAGGTAGGTTCTTTACTGTCGCCTTTCCAGTTTGAGTACGGGATATTCATTTGATCGAGTGTTTTTGCAAACTCTTTTACCGACGAAACGGTGAAGCAAAGGTGTATGCCTTTAACCTGTTTTTCTTTGCGTTCGGCCTGTATAACATGTAGTTTTACATTATTGCCAAGGCTATACCATTGGTGTACGGTATCTGCAAAGGGGTTGTCAACTTTTTTAAGGTGTAATACTTTGGTATAAAATTCGGTGCTTTTTTTAAGGTTACCGGTAGTAATGGCAATATGATCAATTACCGGCGAAATATCGGTACCGTTTTGGGCTTTGCACACCACAGGCAAAAACAGAGTTATTGCCAGCAGCAACGTGGTTAGTTTGGCTGTTTTAAAGATTATTGATAAAGATCTCATTGTTAGGATTTGTAGTTTAAATGCCTAAAGATATAGGTTTAGCATTATGGTTAAAGTAATGCACAAATAAATTACACAAGCATTCAATGAAAACTGAATATCAATTTTTCGTCCTCTTGGTTAATACAATTGATATTGTGTAAATTCCAGTCATTAATATCAATAAGGCCCGCATGGGTCCTGTAATGACTGTCATCAACAGGGCATTTTACTACATATCCAATATCTTTAATCAGCACAATTATTGGTCTTGCACCGCAAACCTTGCAGCAGTTACAATCAACCGATCCTGGTATATTTACATAGCCCCTCATACTTCATCCGGCGTTTAATTAAGTTTTTAATTGCGATTAGTTATCAGGTCAATCAACTTGTTAAAGTACTCGTATTTTATCCTCAAAAGTTAAAAAAATGCTAATTGAGAATAAAATCCTCCATGAAAATATAATACGTATGAAACTGGGTTTATGTTACTGCCCTTTGCAGATTATTATTTATTTATGGAGATAATAATAGTTGTTTGTGTTTTACAGTATCGTTTTATATTAATTTAACGCTGCAAACAGCTATGGAGCAATATCATTATTGATCCTTATAACCTTTCTGGCCATCGGTTTTCTGTTTGTTTGGATTAACCGGGTTATGGCGCGACGGAGTTGCTGAGTTGTCGCTCGAAATAGTTATCGACTGATGATTATCCTACTGTAACATTCCTTTTACCGCTTTGTTGCCGCACTCTTATGGCATGATAACTGTTTGGCCATAGTTTATCTATCGAAAACTAATAAATCATTTGCTATGAAAACCACTGTTTCACGCTCAATTTCATTATTAATATTAGCAGCAATGGGCTTTACAAGCTGTTCGGCCGAATACCGGGAACGACACAGGCGACGACACGACGAAAGGGTTCGTGTACACGAACGTGTAGTTATACATAATTAAAACAAGTAAATACAGCAAAACAGGCCGTGCTGATAAAGCACGGCCTGTTTTGTTTATGGCGTTTAAAAACCGGGATTGTTTATGGTAAAATCAATCGTTCCAGAGGTGCCGTGAATGAAGGCTACCTTCCAGTTTGTTTTTAATTATAAGGTCGTCTTTATGCAAAATGCAATCGCCCTGATTGATGTCTTCTTCGGCAGTAACTTTGATGATGCTGCCTGATATCTGTTCAACTATACTTGATAAAGTAAAGATCTCTGAGTCGGGTATTTGTACGGTTAATATTGCCATGGGTAGATGATGTTATTTTTAATAATTCAAAAATATGGCAATAAAATTTAACCAATGTTTTATGAAAGTAAAATTTAAATAACCTTTATTTTACAAATGTATCAACAATATTAAATCACAGTTTTAGTTATCAGCACCCAGTCGACAATGGTTTTGGCATCACCGGCTTTTATTTTGTTAACTGTATTTTCTGATAAGCCATGATAGGGTTTGGTAACCTTGTTAACACCACCAGGATAGCCACCACCTAATGCAAAATTAAGGATGATGAATTTTTTATTATCAAAAGCCCAGCGGCCATATTTTTCAACCATTGCTTTTGTTACTGTATAGGTGATTTTGCCATCAACCTTAAAAACAAGGCTCTCAGGCAACCAGTCTACCGAATATACATGCCACTGGGTAACATCAATGCCTGCGGGGAAAAATACACGTTTTGCAAGCGGTGTATCGCCAAAATAGCCGGGGCCATGTAAAGCATGGCTTACCCAGCTCGAGTCGCCTACAGTTTCCATTACGTCAATTTCGCCGCAATTGGGCCATTTACCGTTTCCCAGCAGCCAAAAGGCTGGCCATAGGCCTGCGCCTGCCGCCATTTTCATTCTGCATGAGGCCGTACCATATGTAAACTCCATTTTAGCTCGGGTATTAATGCGGCCTGAAATGAAATCATATTTACGCTGCTCTTTACTGGTAAAGCCGGGTTTATATAAAGCCTTTAAAACAAGCGCGCCATGTTCGGCACCTTCGGCTTTACCATCTATCATATAAATGGTAGCCGCCGAATCAACATAGGCCTGCTGCTCGTCATTAACAGTGTTGCCCGTAACTTCAACATTCCACCTGCTCCTGTTGAGGGTTGGTTTATTAAAATCTTCAAAGAAAACAGTATCCGTAGTTTTATTCTGGGCGAATGCCTGTAACGCTAATAAAAGTGGAGCTGATAGCAGCAGATATTTTAGATTCATTTGAGGTGTGAGATAAGGGTTTAAAAGTAGATAAATTGGATGAGAGGAACTTAGTATTTACCAATTGCGATCATAATTTTACAGTGGCGTCCTGGTTTGAAACTAAAATACATCGATAAATAAACAGATGAAGAATCTCTGCTTGCATTGTTATATTTGTGTAATACTCATCTTAAGGTCATGGGTAAAAACACAACAAACTTATATTTCAGGTCAAAACAGGTTTCGTTAATAATGTTGGCGGTCATGGCTATCATTTGCTCCAGGTTGCTGTTCTTTTTTTTTAATGACCCTGAAGGCCCAAATCTTTTAATAGTTGGAGGTCTGGCACTGGCTGTATTTTTGTTATCCTGGGCAGTATATATATTTATCCCGTCCAAAATGAATGGTTTTAAACGCCTTTCTGCAGCAATTTGTATCCAAATACTATTGATTATTGGTCTTTATTTTTGCATGAAGTAATTTCCCGTCTTTCTCAAAATCTTTAAACCTGGCCTGCATCAGCAATTTTACCCTCTAATTACCTTTACTTTTTTAAATTGCAGTCTTATACGTATTTATATGCACAGTAGTGGTTTTTTGAAGGTATTCGCAATTATTGCGTTGATTAGTTTGTTGTTTGATTGGTACATCCATTCCGGCCTTAAAACCTTAACTGCCGACTGGCAATCAAACCTGTGGCGCAATGTTGTTTTATGGGGGTATCTGATCACATCTGTTGGTGTAACTGCGTTGTTTTTAATTGGCTTTGGCGCTTTTAGTACAGCAAGCGGCATGCGCCCGTTTCATGAGTGGATGCTAAGCCTGTTCCTGACGTTTTTTATTACCAAATTGGTTTTCATAATCGTGCTATCCCTCGGCGATCTGGGGCGGTTTTTCGTAGGTGTATTCAACTTGATCAGTGGTTCGGGCAGGGTTGCCGGGCAGCCGGCTTTTCCGGGCCGGCGTAAGTTCATCAGTGAAATAGCGGTACTGGCGGCTGCCGTGCCTTTTACTTCGTTTTTTTATGCCATGCTTAAAGGTAAATACGATTATAAGCTGCATAAAACCACTCTTTATTTTGATGATTTGCCCGATGCCTTCGATGGCTTTACCATCACCCAGCTTTCTGACATCCATTCCGGAAGTTTTGATAATACCGAGGCTATGCAAAGCGGTATCGACCTGGCTAAAGCGCAAAAAAGCGACCTGTTTGTTTTTACCGGCGACCTGGTGAATAATGCAGCATCGGAAATTGAGCCCTATATCGAAAGGTTCGGGCAGATCAAAGCGCCCTACGGACAGTTTTCCATTTTAGGTAACCACGATTACGGTGATTATATCCATTGGGATAACATGCAGGAAAAAGCAGCCAACCTCGATAAGCTTAAACAACATCACAAAGCCTTAGGCTATCGTTTGCTGCTGGATGAAAATGTCACCATTGAAAAAGGCGGGCAATCGATCTCCCTCATCGGGATCCAAAACTGGGGCAGAGGTTTCATCCAGATAGGCGATTTGAATAAGGCGCTTCAGGACGTACCCCGGGATGCCTTTAAAATACTGCTTTCGCATGACCCTACCCATTGGGAAGAACAGGTTCGTTATAACCCAACAACCATTCATCTTACCTTATCGGGCCATACTCACGGCGCGCAGTTTGGTGTAGAGATTCCCGGCTTTAGGTGGAGCCCGGTAAAATATCGTTATGTTGACTGGGCCGGCCTCGCTAGTGAAAAGAACCGGTATCTGTACGTAAACCGTGGTTTTGGTTTCCTGGCATTTTCTGGAAGGTTAGGTATTTGGCCGGAGGTTACAGTTATTGAGCTGAAGAAAAAGGTAGTGTAACGTTATAAAATAAGGATTTGATTTATCCGGGTTGATTTGTGGCAGGGTTTTTATGCTTATTATACTAGGCATTTAAACTTAAAATTATGGCAACTAATAATATAAAAAGGATAGGCAAACAAGGTCCCCAGGTACAGCATCAGCATAGCAATGCCTGGCAAGTGATGAAGCCTTTTGTACATTTTGGTGTGAAAGCTATAAGCGCAATAGCCCATACGCTTGTCTACATTGTAAAACATATTCCCAAACATGATTCGCCTAAACCTTCCGGGCAAAAAGGCGGTAAGATCATCAAAATATAGTAATGTACCCCGGTCTTTACCGACCGGGGGTATTAAGCCGGTGAATCACATTAATATCCTTTTTCCATTTGCTAAATCTTCTAAAACTTTATTTACCTGCTGCTTTAAATCCTCATCTTTGCAGCGAGTAGTAAAAGTTCGTTCATCTCTACCGTATTGGAAATGACCATTAATTTCAAACAGTTGGTTGCATAAATTAGCACCTATTAGTTTGATTGTTTCTCTTTTTGTCATAATGCGTTGTTGTTCTTGTTTTAAAATCATTGTTTTTGTTTTTATACTTCTATATATCGCTTTGCCTTTTTTGTTTCCCTTTAGGGAATTGATTTTTATTTCTATTAATTGTTGAAATGAAAACTTGTTAACGAAATTTACAGTCTCTAACATGATGGTATATATAATTTGCTTTTTTGTTTCCTTTAAAAAAATCCCAATTTTACTTTTTTTGTCACTCTAAAAGAGAAAGAAAGTAAGCTAAAGGTGAAATTTCTTTCCTGCACCTCTCCCAAATTTCAAACCTCTGAAAACGCATTGAACGCACGTTTTAAATTTTGTTTCCCCGTTAAAACACCCTTTTAAATACCGTGTTTTCACGGATTGCGGCGATGTTTTTAAATGTCGAGATTTAAGCGTTGATTAAATCCTGCAAAACAAGAACTGCCATTACCTATCACGGGTTGCTAATATTGCCTTCAATAATAATTGATATAATATTTAAAACCTAAACCTTAACTTTAACCTTGTCCTTACACCCGTCAGTTTGATGGGTGTTTTTTGTTTTATACCAGTTCAAATTCATAAGCGTTCAGTAAGTGGCTTGTTGTTTAAATTACAATTTGTACTTACTTTCACCCTCAATGAATCATCTGTTTACCGGTTACAAAACGCTTCAAAAATTAATACTTCCGGCGCTGTTACTTTCTGCTACATTATCAAAAGCGCAGGTGTTTGGCGGTAATCCGCCATCTATAAAATGGAAACAGGTAAACACACCGCCCGCCCGGGTGATATTCCCGGCCGGCTTGGATTCGGCGGGGTTAAGGGTTGCCAATATCGTGCAGCAAATGAACGGCCCGATCCGGCCAACAATCGGTTTTAAGCAAAAACAAATCAGTATTGTATTGCAAAATCAAACTACTGTAGCCAACGGTTATGTAGGATTGGCCCCCTTCAGAAGCGAGTTTTTTTTAACTCCCGAACAAAATAGCTTTGATATAGGCAGCCTGCCATGGCCGCAACAACTTGCTATTCACGAGTACAGGCATGTGCAGCAGTACAATAATTTTAATGTAGGCCTGTCGCATTTACTCCGCATAATTTTTGGCGAGGGCGGGCAGGCGCTGGGTAACGATTTGGCTGTACCCAACTGGTTTTTTGAGGGCGACGCTGTTTTTAACGAAACCCTGGTGAGCGAACAGGGCAGGGGCCGGTTGCCTTATTTTTTTACCGGTTACCGTGCGCTATGGGCGGCGGATAAAAACTACAGCTATATGAAGCTCCGAAATGGCTCGTACCGCGACTATGTGCCCGATCATTACCCGCTCGGCTACATGATGGTAGCCTACGGCCGCGAAAAATATGGAAGCGAATTATGGAAAAACGTGACACATGACGCCGCGGCCTATCGCGGTGGCTTTTATCCTTTTCAATGGGCTGTTAAAAAATACACCGGCGAAAGTTTCAAAACCTTTTCAAATAACGGGTTTGCTTATTTCAAAAAGCAATTTGCCGAAGATAACAATCAGCCCGTTGCCGAACGGAAGAAACATTTTGACGCCAACCGGCAATACCCGGCTTTTGTGAAGGATAGTACGCTCATCTATGCCAAAAATACTTACGATCATTTGCCCGCCTTTGTTGTTAAAACCGGTGATAAAGAAGTGAAAATCAGCACCCGTTCCTATTCATTGGATAGTTATTTTGATTATCACAACGGTAAAATAATTTATACATCCTATCGGCCGGATTTACGCTGGGGCTACCGTAATTATAGTGAATTGATGCTGCTTGATACAAAAACAGGCCAGGAACACCGGATCACATCAAAAGCAAAATACTTTTCGCCTGCTTTTAGTGCGATGGCCAGAGTATTGTTGCCGTACAGGTTGATCCATCAGGAATGAGTCAATTGCACATTTTAGATACAGCAGGGAAACTGCAACAGGAAATTCCAAATCCGCGGGGCTGTTTTATACGTATCCTAAGTTTTATGGCGATGGCAAACTGCTATCGGCGGCACGTAATAAGGACGGTAAAATGGGGATAGCCCTTACAGAGATTGCTACCGGTAAAACAGCGTATTTAACGCCGCTGAGTTATCGCCCGATAGGTTTTATCGCCCTGAAAAAAGATACACTTTACTTTACCCAAACCGATGGCAAAAACGACCGCCTGTTTGTAATGATGCTTAACGATAAAAGTGTTTATGAGATGCTGCCTACCGCTAACGACACTGGTATTGGCTATTATCAACCTGCTGTAAGCGACAATAAACTGGCCTGGGTAGGTTTTACTGCCGATGGTTACCGGATTAACCAGGCCAATAAAAAAGATTTAAAATGGATAGCGGCAGGCGGCGATTACGCCCGCTACCTGCCCGATCTGGGTATCACAGCACTCAAAAAAGATTCGGCTGTCAATTTAGTAACAGGGATAGTTGATAAGCCATTGCCGGTTACTAACTATTCCAAAGCGCATGGTTTGTTTAATTTTCACAGTATCATCCCCAATATCAGCGACCCTAATTATTCATTCGCTATCACGGGCGAGAATGTGCTGAATACTTTTCAGTCCGAGTTGTCTTTTGATTATAATACCAACGAAGGCTACAAGCAGTTTGGTTTCGATGCCATTTACGGGGCTTTGTTCCCCTATATTTCGGCCGGGGCCGATTACACACTCGACAGGCGGAGCTTTTATAAGGGCCAATACGTTTACTGGAACGAGACTGCTGTGCATGGTGGTTTGCGGGTTCCCCTGAATTTTAGTGAGGGCAAGCGCTTAACCAGTCTTACCTTTGGCAGCGACCTGTATTTTAACAGTATCAACTTTCAACAAGCCTACAAAGGCAGTTTTGCCGACCGGTCATATAGCTATTTGAATAATTATTTCAGCTTTAGCAATCAAACGCAACAGGCACAGAAAAATATTTATCCCCGGTTTGCGCAAAGCATAGGCGTCAATTATAAATCGGCAGTTTCAGGATCGGGCGCAACGCAGCTATTGGCTACGGGAAGTTTCTATTTCCCTGGTTTGTTTGTGAACCACAACTTTGTGATCAGCTTGGCGCATCAGCAAAAAGGGAAAGATAACGTGATCAGTTTCTCCAATGATTTTCCTTTCTCCAAAGGTTACACTGCCGAAAACCTGGATAATATGAATAAAGTTGGCTTAACCTATCATTTGCCGATAGCTTATCCCGATGCAGGTTTCGGTAATTTGTTTTACCTGTTACGCCTGCGTGCAGCTTTGTTTTTCGATTATACACATGCAAACGCATCCAACTTTTTTACCGACGGCAGCGGTTTTAAGCAAAACTTCAGGTCGGCAGGTGGTACCCTGTATTTTGATACCAAATTCTTTAATCAAAACAGTATCACATTCGGTATCAGATATAGCAGGCTGCTGGACGAAGATTTTTTTGGCGGGACAGGGCGCAATAGGATAGAGCTGGTTTTGCCGGTAACTTTCTTTTAGTTGGATGGTTGATCTAATAATCAGTACTTATGATGCCCACTATACAACCCGAACAGGTGATCAACTCTGATTTTCTATCGTTAACATAGGAGGCTATTCGAATGATCTCAACAGGAATTTTGACATTCTTTTTTTGAAGAGTTTTTATTCCGGCAACGCCGTAGGCTTGTTCCTCGCAGCAAAAGCTGAACAACAGATTTTTAAGTTTTTTGATATCCCTGTTTTTTACAAGCTCGTCAATATATTCCCCCATCTTCGTTTTAGGACTTGCGTCACCACAATAAAAGGCATACATTTTATATAGATTTAACTCTTTTACTAAATCTTCAATGTTTTTGGATGATTTGTAAAAGTCGTTGCGTCTTTTTAAGTATTGCAACACTTTCGTAGTATCTATTTTTGGATGATTTTCTCTTTTATTTAGTTTATCGTAAAGCGGATCTCCAAAGAATGAGTTATCATAGCACACAGAACTAATTAGAATGCTGTCGCCCATTGTTAGTAAATTAACATAGTAACGATTCGATCCATTAAAAATAACAGTTATGCGCTGGTGCTTATAACCAAAATCCACATCTCTGTTAAAGTAAGTAGTTACTTTGCTATCATGGGGCTGCCGGGTTTGTTTAATGCTGTCAATTCTTTGGAAAAGCCTGGTAGCGCTCTTTTCATTATTAGATACTGATTCTATTTTATGATAATAAGTCTGAAGCTGGGCATAACTTTTTAAAACGGTAACTTGGAATAAAAACAGAAAAAGTATTTTTCTATTCATAAATTTAACTGTTAGCCAGCCTGATCAATTCCTTAACGCGGTCAACCCCGGTTACATCAATGCTGTATTCATCCCCGGCTTCGGCGCTCATCATAATACTTTCATTATGAAACTTCATTTTACTGGCAACCTTGATCCTTGCCGATGAGTGAACTTCTTTTACCCCGGTAAAATGTATGAGGTCGGCCACATTTGCTTCGCTCACGCCACTGCCGGGCATAATACTGATACGGTCGGCGGCTTGTTCAACAAGGCGGTTCAAATTGCTGGCACCTTCAATAGCCGTGCTTTTGCCTCCTGAGGTAAGCACGCGCTCGCAGCCCATTTCAATAATTTCTTCAAGGGCTTTATGCTGATCGGCACACATATCGAAAGCCCGGTGGAACGTTACACCCAGGCCCCATTGCCGGGCAAGGCGTACCATTTCGGTACAGCGTTCTATATCGATAGAGCCATCTTCTTTAAGAATACCTATTACAACACCGTCGCAACCGGCATCAATACAATACCTGATATCGGCCATCATGAGCTTGTACTCCATATCATTGTACAAAAAATCACCACCGCGCGGCGGATGAGCACATACAGCTTGATATGGAGCAGGCTGCGGGCCATTAATATGGTGCCGTGCGATGGGGTGGTGCCGCCATCCTTCAAATTTTCACAAAGTTCAACACGCACAGCGCCGCCCTCCTGGCCGCCAGGGCCGATGTTACCGAATTAGCACAAACTTCGAGCGATACGGGTTGATACATTTTTCTTTTATGTTTTTTAGTTCATGGATCATAGTTGATAGTTCATAGCCAGATCCCTCTATTTAACCCAACGTCCTAATAGCTTTTCGCCATGAACCATGATCTATCAACCATGAACCAAATAAATCTATTTATAATAACTCTTGCCAGGTATTAACAGGTCCTGTTGTTGCGCATTACAAACGGCGTATGAAAAACCACTTTGTATAGCATAGGCACCATATTCGCCTTTTTTATTGATGGCTAAAAATCCTACCTGGATCTTTTTAGCTATTTCGGGCTTCTTTTTGATAATGCGGTTTACAGCTTCCTTGCAGGCATCCTCGGGCGATAAACCCTGGCGCATTAATTCAACCACCAAGAAGCTGCCCACATTGCGGATCACCTCCTCACCAACACCAGTTGATGTTGCTCCGCCAACTTCATTATCTACATAAAGGCCGGCACCTATAATCGGGCTATCACCAACGCGGCCATGCAACTTAAAGGCCATGCCGCTGGTAGTACATCCTCCTGAGATGTTGCCTTTGGCGTCAATAGCAAGCATACCAATGGTATCATGGTTGTATTTATTGCCCGGTTTACCGCCGTTTTCGATATTCATAACGGGGCTGTACTGAGCTTTTTTAAGCCACTCCTTCCAGATCTTTTCTGTTTCGGGGGTTAACAGTTTTTCTTTTTTCATACCCTGCTCAACGGCAAACTGGGTAGCACCTTCGCCAACCAGCATTACGTGAGGGGTTTTCTCCATCACCAAACGGGCTACCGAAATAGGGTGGGCTATATTCTCCATGGCAGCTACCGAGCCACAGTTGCCAAACTCGTCCATAATACATGAGTCGAGGGTTACATGTCCGTCACGATCGGGCAGGCCGGTGCGGCCTACAGTATGATTGGTAATATCTTCGGCTTCAGGAATGCGGGCCCCGGCTTCGATGGCGTCGAGCGCGCGGCCTCCGGCTGATAATACTTTCCAGGCTCCTTTGTTGGCTATAATGCCAAAATCCCAGGTTGAAATTACAATAGGATAACCGCCTTCGGGCTTTGATATGACAGTTTTTGCGATGGCAGATTTAGAAAGCGCTGCAAATGAAGCACCTGCGGCGGATAATTTAATGAACTTACGGCGGTTGTACATACCGCTAATATATGAAAAACAGTTTTAAGTCATAAGTTCTAAGTCTTCAGTCTGAAGTCGTAACTCTTGAGTTTTAAGTTAAGACCCTATCGGGTTATAAAAATGAAGACTTTTGACTCGCGACTTAAGACTTTCGACTTTGAAAAAAGCTATTCAAAATCCCGCTGGCAATTAAAACAATGCCATGCTTTGCGGCTATAAAAAGGGAATATCATCAATAAAAATGAGATGATGGCGGTGAACCAATGAACCTTTTTTTCGGTTGCTGAACCATAACGTACATTGGTTGAGCCACAATAAGGGCAAATCACGGCATTAAGCGTTTCGTCATCAATTTCAATATGGTCCTGGTCGTGCAGGTCACCTTCGGCGGCTAAAATCTCCCGGCATCGCTCCAGGTCGCGCTCAAATATTTTGAGTTTAATGCCGCCTACAGCCTGGTTATAAAGAGGATTGGAACCAATGGTGTTTTCATCGGCAATAAAGCAGGGGATACCATAACCTTCCAGTTTGGTGCGGATGATATGAGCAAGCATCACATCATAATAGGTTTCAAACGTTATGATCTTTTCTTCTGGTTGAACGGCCATATTGTAGATAAATATTAATCAAAGGTAAATTGTTTTTTATTTAATTTGGACGCCATGAACCGCATCGACCGAATATCAGCCATTTTGATCCAACTACAATCACGCAGGGTAGTAAAGGCCGGTGATATTGCCGATAGGTTCAATATTAGCCTGCGTACGGTTTACCGCGACATAAAAACGCTGGAAGAAGCGGGCATCCCCCTAATAGGAGAAGCCGGGGTTGGCTACTCTATTATGGATGGTTATCGCCTGCCCCCGGTAATGTTTACCCGCGAGGAAGCCACAGCTTTTTTAACCGCCGAAAAGTTTGTTGAAAAGCTTACAGATACCTCAACCATGGCACAGTACCAGTCGGCCATGTACAAGGTGAGGGCTATTCTCAAATCATCTGAAAAAGATGCCCTGGAAAACCTTGACGGGAGCATAGAAGTATTGAAAAGCCATAGTCAGAAAAGGGCCGGAAGTACCGATCATATCCAAACCATACTGGATTGCATTATCTGTAAAAAGATCATGAGCATTGATTACTTTGCCGCCCACTCACAGGAAAATACCAAACGCGAAGTTGAACCGGTAGGCGTTTTTTTTCTGGATAGTTTCTGGCACCTGATAGCCTACTGCCGTCTGCGTAGTGACTATCGCGATTTCAGGATAGACCGTATCAGGAAGCTGGTGGTTACCGATAAAAGTTATGTAAACAGTAAGCACCCTACGCTAAAAGATTATATTGACAAAATGGCCTGCGAAAAGCAGCTTGAACAGGTGGTGATAAAAGTTGACAAGGAGATTCACAGCTATCTTGATCATCAAAAATACTATGGCGGTTTTGTATCTGAGAAAACTGTAGGAAATAAAATTGAGATGACTTTTTTGACCATCTCATTGGAAGGTTTTGCCCGATGGTATATGACCTTTGGCGACCGTGCCGAGATCATCAAACCCGACACCTTGCTGCAGCGTGTGCGTGAAATCACCGCAACCATAGCACAAAAAATAAATTAATTTCTTTTCTTTTTTCCTGCTGACATAAGGCTGTCACCAGCGCGTTGTTACTTTGTTTCATAATGGCAGGGGCAGGGCTTTTATTGGTCGTGTTTTTGCGGTTAATTTAAACCATACACTTATGAAACATTGGATAATAGTAGTATCAAAAGATCACATTGGCCGTGGCATTTCCGGGGGATTTATTCAGGCCAATCATGGTAAACTGGCGCCGCTTAAACGTATGGAAGTTGGCGACTGGGTGGCGGTATATTCGCCCAAACAAAAGATGAACGGCAATGAGCCTTTGCAGGCTTTTACAGCCATTGGCCAGGTGCGTGACGAGGATATTTATCAGAAGCAAATGGCTATTGATTTTATCCCATATCGCCGCAATGTAAATTACTACGAATGTGCCGAAGTTCCGATAGCCCCGATGATTGACGAACTCGATTTTATTACCAACAAAAAAGCGTGGGGATACAACTTCAGGTTTGGATTTTTTGAAGTTCCCGGCGCAGATTTTAAGAAGATAAAGGAACAAATGATCACTGCAAAACAACCACTATTAAATAAGGCTACGTTATGGAAAAATTAACAGTAAATGTGCAGGTAAAATTTAAAGCCCCGATGGCTAAAGTTTGGCAAGGCCTGACTGATCCTGCTATGGTGAAAAAATATTTTTTTGGTACCGATCTTGAATCGAGCTGGAGGGTAGGGGAGCCCATAAAATTCAGCGGGGAGTGGGGGGGTAAAAAGTATGAAGACCATGGAACTATACTGGACATTGATCCGGGCACATTTGTAAAATACAGCTACTGGAGCAGCATGAGTGGCACTGACGACAAGCCCGAAAACTATGCCAATGTTACCTACAACCTCACCGAAAATAATGGCGAGACTGAACTTACTGTTACCCAGGACAACGTAAAAAACGAGGAAGCTAAAGCGCATTCAGAACAAAACTGGAAGGGGATTTTTGAAGAATTGAGGAAACTGATAGAGTAATTATAATATTAAATTAATAATTTATATAATCATTATAATTATTTGTAAAAAAGTTGATTATAAGTCAATATAACCAATAGTAATAACTCCGAAAATGGATAAAGTAACAATAAAAGGTTTCTATTTAGTTGGGATTTCGGTACGTACTACAAACCAAAACGGGCAGGCAATGAAAGATATAGCAGGGCTTTGGAACTGGTTTATGAGTGAAGCGGTTTTACAGCAGGTGGTGAACCGTCTTAGTGATGATATTTATTGTGTTTACACCGATTATGAAAGCGATGAGAACGGCTTTTATACCACAGTACTTGGTTGTAAGGTAGCTACTAAAGACAATATACCTGAAGGGCTTATCTGCATTACCGTGCCGCCCGGAAGTTATAACCGGTACGTGGCTAAGGGTGCACTGCCGCAGTCGGTAGGCGAAACCTGGCACCAGGTCTGGACCAGTGATATCGACAGGAGGTATATGGCCGATTTCGACGTATATGGAGAAAGGTCACAAAATGCTGATAATGCCGAGGTAGAGGTTTTTGTGGGAGTGAATAACTAACTATCGTCATGCTGAACTTGTTTCAGCACCCCATCAGAAGAGCCGCGTGGAATCTTGCTTGTGAGGTGCCGAAATAAATTCGGCATGACTTTTTAGTTAAAAGAATATAACGTTTAAACTCCAGAAAATTCTGTAATTTCTAAAATTTTATAAATTGTAATTAATATTACCTGTTAAAAGTCAAGCGCTTGCCGGCTTTACCTTCAATAAGACTTCCATTCGCATATGCCAGGTTTCCCGATATCAAAGTATAAGCTACCTGCGAACGGAAAGTATTGCCTTCAAAGGGGCTCCAGTTACATTTATACAGGATATTGCTTTTATTTACGTTCCATGGTTTGTTGAGGTTAACCAATACCAGGTCGGCCCAATAACCTTCGCGGATGAAGCCGCGTTTTTCTATTTGAAAGAGGGTAGCTACGTTATGCGCCATTTTTTCTGCAATTTGCTCGAGGCTTATTTTACCATGGTGATACAGCTCAAGCATGGCTGGCAAAGCATGCTGAACCAATGGGCCGCCGGATGGCGCCTGCAGGTAAGGCTGCTCTTTTTCTTCTATAGTATGCGGGGCGTGGTCGGTAGCAATAACGTCAATCCTTCCATCAAGTACAGCACGTAAAATACCATCACGGTCTGCCTCTGTTTTTACTGCCGGGTTCCACTTAATGTAGTTGCCTTTTGTGTCATAATCTGCATCGGTAAACCAAAGGTGATGGATGCAGGCTTCGGCAGTAATTCGTTTATCTTTTAATGGAATTGTGTTGTCAAAAAGATGTGTCTCCCGCTCTGTAGAAATGTGCAAAATATGCAAACGAGTGTTGTGCTTTTTTGCCAGCTCAACCGCCATTGATGACGACAAATAGCAGGCCTCTGCACTCCTGATTTTTGGATGCATCCGCACCGGAATATTTTCGCCAAGCAGTTGTTTGTAATGGGCAAGATTGCTCTTGATCGTAGCCTCATCTTCGCAGTGTGTAGCGATGAGCATGGGTGATTGCGCGAAGAGTTTTTCGAGGGTGTGCGGGTCATCAACAAGCATGTTACCGGTAGAGGATCCCATGAACACTTTGATGCCGCAAACCTTGCTGATATCGGTGCGCAAAACCTCATCTAAATTGTTGTTAGACGCGCCCATAAAAAAAGAATAATTAGCCAGCGAATTGCGCGATGCGATCTGGTATTTGTCCTCCAAAAGTTCCTGCGTTAAAGTGTTGGGAACGGTGTTTGGCATCTCCATAAACGAAGTGATGCCGCCCGCAACAGCAGCTCTTGATTCTGAATAAATATCGGCCTTATAAGTTAAGCCCGGCTCGCGGAAGTGCACCTGGTCGTCGATGCAGCCAGGTAACAAATGCAGTCCTTCTGCATTAATCACTTCATCTGCCTTGTGGTCGATAACTGAGTCGATACGGTCTATCAAACCATCTTTGATCAATATGTCGGCAACGTATTGTTTATGCTCGTTAACTATGGCGGCTGCTTTTATCAGAATTGTAGACATGTTTTGAAATTTCGGATTTGGGATATTCGATTTCGGATTTGTTGATTGAGCTCAAACTTACGAAGTTTTTAAAACTTTGTAAGTTTTGAAGGTAAACTACTGAAGCATGAAGCCCTGTTGCTCCAGTATTTCGGCATTTTTCAATATACCGTATGTTCCAGTCTTTTTAACGGCCATTTTGTTATGGATGTGGTATTTTAGTTTCCGCGAGGCTTTATTGATTTCCTCCCAATTCCATACACTTGCCGGTCCCATAATTGAGTTGGGTAATTCATGACCAATTGCACCTTTCTCATTAAAATGCCCGATGTGTGATTTGCTAAGTACGTTCCCCTTAATTTGTCCCAGATAAAGTCGTATCAACCCCCAACCCATGGTTGAGTACCGGAACGTATGCCCTTTACAGCGCTTAGGATCAAGATTGATTTTTTCGAAAACAGGTTGCCCCTTAAACTCCGGTGACCATAATGCGAAATTTAATCCAAAAGAGCCTCCGTTGTATAAATCAAATTTTGCGGTTATATCTGTTGCCGATGTATAACGAAGCACCTCTTCGTCATAAGCAGAATAATGATCAATAATTTGAAGTTTAGTCTCGGTCAAAATAAAATCGAGTAAGTCAATTTGGTCTTGTTTAATCGCGTAAAAGTCGTAAGTCATTCTATTCGTTTTTACATTTTGGCAAAAGTTTCTTCAGATGGAAACTCTCCTAAACTTCTGTAAATTGCATTACCGCTCGCCTCGCTGTCCTTCACTGCCCATGTTGCCATTGCGTACATTACCGGCCGCAATTCCATGCCTGATTCGCTGAGCCGGTAGGTTACATGGGGCGGTACAACCGGTTTGGATTCCCTGATCAGCAGTCCGTCTGCTTCCAGTTGTTTCAGGTGCTGGATCAACATTTTTTCGGTGATGGTTGGGATAGATTTTTTTAGCTCGCTGTAACGCTTGCTTCCGGCTAAGAGGTGAAACAAAATGATCGGTTTCCAATATCCACCTATGCGTTCCATAACATAAGTTACCGGGCATTCTTTAAATGCGGCTTGTTTGTTTTCCTGTATGGTTGAGCTTTCTTTTATCGCAGTCATGGTAATACATACTTTAGGGTAAGTACTTGTAAAAAAGTAAGTGTAAAAATACCTTTGCTTTCAATAAAAACAAAAACATTATGAAAATTATAGTAACAGGTTCAACAGGCAATATAAGCAAACCTTTAACACAAACTTTAATAGTCGCAGGGCATAACGTAACAGTAATTAGCAGCAATGCCGATAAGGTAGCCGAGATAGAATCATTAGGCGCTAAAGCAGCAATAGGTTCATTAGCCGATGCTGATTTCTTAACACAAACATTTACTGGTGCCGATGCGCTTTACGCCATGGTGCCGCCAAGCTTTAGTGCCGAAAGTTTAAGGGCATACCAAAACGAAACAGGTAAAAGCTATGCCGAAGCTATCAAACGCTCGGGTATAAAAAAAGTAGTTGCATTAAGCAGCATAGGTGCGCATTTGGATAGCGGCGTAGGCCCTATAAAAGGCATTCACGATGTTGAAGGTGTTTTGAGCGGATTAGATGGTGTGGCCGTTAAATTTATCCGTGCACCATTCTTCTATATCAATTTTTTCAGTAATATCCCGCTTATCAAGCACCAGGGTATCCTTGGATCAAATTATCCTGCAGATGCAAGACTGATCATGGTACATCCTAAAGATATTGCAGCCGCAATAGCAGAAGAGTTGCAAAAGGATTTTACTGGTAAAAGCATACGCTACATTGTAAGCGAAGAGTCGACACCCGGCAAGGCAGCTGCAATTTTAGGTGAGGCAATCGGCAACCCTAACTTGCCATGGATTGAGTTTACTGATGAACAGCTTGCAGAAGGCTTATCACAGGCAGGCGTTCCTCCTGAAATGACCCGCAACTTTGTTGAAATGGGCACAGCTGTAAAAAGCGGAAAAATCTGGGAGGATTATGATAAGCATAGGCCTGTATCGTCCGGTAAGGTGAGTTTGCAGGATTTTGCCAGGGAGTTTGCTGCGGTATACAACGGCTAAATTTTCTCATGTAAAAGTCATTATTGCTGTAAAAGCAGTAGTTGGCCTCACCCACCCTCCACCTCAGGTGGGGGGTGTTTACTTTTCTGAAGGCTTCACTTTTGGGAAATTTAGAGGTCCCCCATTGATTTGTACCCAGCGATGATTACTTGTGAACGATGCGCTCTTCTTGTTTCCTGGTTCTTACTTTCCTGACTCGCACTTTCCGCATTGTTCCTACTTCAACAAAAAGCCTATCTTTGCGGCATGGCAGTAACCTTTGAAGATCTTAAATTTAACCGGCAAATTTTAAACGCTATAGCCGATGCCGGTTATACCGAAGCTACGCCTATTCAGCAAAAAGCTATTCCGCCGATATTGAACGGACAGGATGTAATGGGTATAGCGCAAACAGGAACCGGTAAAACCGCGGCCTACGTATTGCCCATCATTATGAAGCTTAAATATGCGCAGGGCGAACATGCCCGGGCGTTGATTATTTCGCCGACGCGTGAACTGGCCATGCAGATTGAGGAAAACATTAAAGCATTTGCCGCTTATACCGATTTACGGGTTGTTTTACTTTACGGAGGTATTGGCCCCAAAACACAAATAGAGCAGGTAAAAAAGGGTGTCGACATTATTGTGGCAACGCCCGGCCGTTTTATGGATATTTACCTTGCCGGGCATATCATGACCAAGCCATTACAGGTGTTGGTGCTTGACGAGGCCGATAAAATGATGGATATGGGCTTTATGCCCCAGATAAACCGGATATTGGAAGTAGTGCCGGTGAAAAGGCAAAACCTGCTTTTTTCGGCTACCATGAGCGAGAAGGTGCACCAGCTTTCGGCTAACTTCCTGGAATTTCCTACGGTTATTGAGGTTACCCCGCAGGCTACGCCGGCGCAAACGGTTAATCAGCATTTATACCATGTGCCCAATATCAAAACCAAAATCAACCTGCTTAAAAGGTTGCTCGATAACGAGGGGGAGATCACCAAACTGATTGTTTTTTGTAAAACCCGTGCAGTGGCCGAGGATGTATTTAAATTTCTGACCCGCAAATTTGGCGAAGAAGAAGTGAAAGTGCTGCACGCCAATAAAGGGCAAAATACGCGCATCAACTCCATCAATTCATTCAAAAACGACGATGTGAAGATATTGGTGGCTACCGATGTGGCATCGCGAGGTATTGATGTTAGCGATGTAAGCCATGTGATCAATTTTGATGTACCGGTGGTGTATGAGGATTATGTACACAGGATCGGTCGTACAGGTCGTGCGTTGCAATCGGGCGAAGCCATTACTTTTGCTACACCGTCTGAAGAGTATTATATCCGCAAGATTGAGAAACTCATCAAGCAAACCATTCCCGTTGAGCGTATCCCCGACGATGTGTTTATTGAAGAAACCCCATATGAGGAAAGGCAGGACCAGGCGCGGGAAATAGATATGCAAAAGCGCAAAGAAGACCCCGATTTTAAAGGCGCCTTCCACGAAAAGAAATCCCTTAACCAGCGCAAAAAGTTTGATGCCAATAAGGATAAAGCTAAATACGGCTCAAAAGCAGCAAGGCAGGGTACAGGCCGATCATCCAAAAGCAAAAAAAGACACTAAGCTCCATCAATGAAATTCAGATTTACCCCTTTAAACTTTTTTACCGCGTTTTTGGTGGCGGTAGCAGCCTATGTTTTTATTTATGGGGCTGGTATGGCCGGACGCCCGCTTGAACACTGGGGTGGCACCATAGGCTGGATCTTTTTATTGTTTGCCTTCGTGGTTTTTGTGATTGATATCATGTTCCGCAACTTTTTTATCGAAACCAAAAAAATATGGATGGTGGAGACCTTCTTCATCGTTCTGGTTATAATTATATTCTTACTTGTTAAATAAAATTTGAAATGAAAACCGCTGAAATAAAGCTTACCGTTACGCTTGATGATAATAATGTTCCTGAGCACATTCTTTGGGAATCGACCGACTCAACCAACAAAGAGGCGTTGCCTGTAAAATCAATGATGCTTGCCCTGTGGGACCAAAGCTATAAAAATACCCTGCGCATTGACCTTTGGACAAAAGATATGCCTGTTGATGAGATGAAGCGATTTTTTTATGAAACCCTGCAAACCATGGGCGACAGCTTTTTACGTGCAACCGGCGAGAAAAATATTGTTGAAGACCTGCGCGACTATTGTGCCCACTTTGCCGATAAAATGGAAATAACACAAAAATAACAACCTAAATATGCGCCTTAGCTCAATTTTATCATTTGCAGGTTTTGCATTGCTTTTTGCTGCAACCTACTGCCCGCTGCTGCGGGTATTCCACGTAACCAGCTGGAATATTTACAAGCTTAACCAACCTTACGGGCTGGTACTTTTGTTGGTGGCTGTTGTTGGCATTATTGTATCGTTCCTTAACCAGGCTAAGATTATGCGTGTGGCGGCCTGGCTGTCGGTAGTACTTGTTGTACTGTTGCTGGTTGCTGCCATTTTTAAAGTAAATTCGGCATTTAGCTTTATTCCGTTTAAAGGCATTAACAGGTTTTTAACCAGCCAGCTTAAATTTCAATGGGGTTGGTATGTGATGTTTGCTGGCCCTGTTTTGGCTTTGATCGGCGCTTTGAGCAGCCGCCCTAAAGTTTTTATCTCAAACACTACCGATACTACGACAGTAAATTAATATTCCTGGTATGTTTAATTAGCTGTAATATTAACATTACAGCTTTTTTTAAACATATTTGTAATTCAGATTAATACGGATACCTAATGTTAAAGTTTTCCTTCCGCCAGCAGGTTTTAGCTGGCTTTGTAGTATCAATCATTCTTGTTTTTGTGGTGGGCATCTTGTCTTTTAACAGCCTGCGCCAATTCGAGGAGGATAACACCTGGGTTAATCATACTCAAAGGGTGATCCGTACTTCAACAAGTTTATTGCAGGAGTTAATTAATGCCGAAACAGGCATGCGTGGTTATGGAGCTACCGCTAAAAAGGTATTTCTTGAACCGTATAATGCCGCTTTACCTAAAGTAGCCGATGACCTGGCCACGCTAAAAGACATGGTGAAGGATAACCCTGTGCAGGTAAAACGCGTCGATTCAATCAATAAGCTCGTGAAGGAGCAATTGCTGATCCTTAAAACCAATGTTGAAACGCGCGATAGCCAGGGGCTTGATTACATGGTGCAGCGCAACATGTTTGTAAATGGCAAGGAAAATATGGATCAGGTCAGAATGCTGATCGACCACATGACCAACACAGAGGAGAGATTGCTTGCCAATAGGAAAGAAAATTCGCAGGAGGCATCAACCTTTGCCAAGATCGTAATCGCATGCGGTTCATTGGTTTTCCTGTTCATCATCCTCATGCTGTTCTTCTACATTCAAAAAACTTTCGATCAACAAAAGAAAATTGAGGACGAAATCAGGGTTGCTAATATTGAACTTGGAAAAGTGCTTGCCGATAACGAAGCCAAAAACTGGCTGCTCACCGGAACCGGTCAGCTTAATGAAAAAATGCAGGGCCAGCAGGTTGAAAAAGAATTATCCAATAATATATTAACCGAAGTTTGTACCTATACCAATGCCGCGGCAGGTACATTTTACCTTTATAACGAAGCAAGCAACAGGCTTGAGTTTTATGCTTCATACGCGTTCCACAATCCTGATTTTGTTAAAAAGTCGGTACAAATGACCGAAGGCTGGCTTGGCCAGGTAGCTAAGGATGGTAAAGCGGCGGTTGTAAAAGGTAAACTGAACGATAAGCTTGAGCTTTCATCATCGGTATTAAAAACTGAACTGGCCGAATCATTTATCATACCTTTCTTTTTTGATAAAAAGCTTAAAGGAGTAATGGAGGTTGCTTTTAATGAAGGGATCTCGAAAAATAAATCAGAATACATTTTAGCTATCGCTAATGATATAGGTATAGCTGTTAATACATCGCAGGCGCGTACTATTATGCACGACCTGTACGAGGAAACCCAGCAGCAGGCCGAAGAGCTGGAAGCACAACAGGAAGAACTGCGGGTTACCAATGAGGAGCTTGTTCAAAAAACTGAAGAGCTGCAAGCCTCAGAAGAAGAGCTCCGGGTACAGCAGGAAGAACTGCGTACCACCAATGCCGAACTGGAAGAAAAAGCCAGTTTGCTTGAAGAAAAAAACCAGGCCATTGAACAGGCCCGCCAGGCTATCAATCTTAAGGTTGAGGAACTGGAAACCACGGGTAAATACAAATCGGAGTTTTTGGCCAACATGAGCCATGAGCTGCGCACGCCGCTTAACAGTATCCTGGTACTGGCACGGATACTTAAAGATAACAAGCCTGCCAATCTTTCTGAAGACCAGATCAAATATGCCAGCGTTATCTTCAACGCCGGTAATGACCTGCTTACTTTGATCAATGATATCCTCGACCTTTCCAAAATTGAATCGGGCAAGCTGGATATGCAAAATGAGGATATTAAGGTAAGCGATATTGTTGGCGATATGGAAATGCTGTTTGCCGAAGTAGCCAGCAACAAAAAAATTAATTATACAACAAATATAGACAGGCAACTGCCGCAAACCATATTTACCGATAAGGTACGCATAGAACAGGTGATCAAAAACCTGTTAAGTAACGCGTTTAAGTTTACTTCTGAAAATGGTTCTATCGCTATCAATGTAAAGCCGGGTATTAAAGATAAAACCATCAGCTTTGCTATCAAAGATTCGGGTATCGGGATCCCTGCGGATAAGCAAAAAGTAATATTTGAGGCATTTCAGCAGGCCGATGGTTCAACAAGCCGTAAATATGGCGGTACCGGTTTAGGTTTGTCTATAAGCCGCGAACTTGCTTTCCTTTTAGGCGGCAGCATAACCCTGAGCAGTGAGCCGGGCATAGGCAGCGAATTTGTACTTACCGTGCCTTATGAAGCTAAATTAACACCCGCCACCTTAATTGAAGAGGTATTGCCAACTGCCGAAACTTTTAAACCTGTAACAGAGTTCCTGAGCCCGGTTAAAGCTGCCCCGCGTGACCCCGGTAAAGAACCCTTGGTTGTAATTGTTGAGGATGATAAAAACTTTGCAAACATATTGCAGGATTATGCCCGCGATCATGGTTATAAATCAATTATGGTATATGAGGGTACCCGGGCGGTTGAAATTGTGAAGGAAGCCAAACCCGATGCGGTGATCCTGGATATTATGCTGCCGGGTAAAGACGGCTGGCAGATTTTGAAGGAGTTAAAGAATGATGAGGATACAATGCACATTCCGGTTCACCTGATGTCGGCCGGGGATGCCGCGGCAAACCGCGTACGCCGGGAAGGTGCTATCAACTTCATGAAAAAGCCTATCAACACCGAAACGCTGGATAAACTTTTTGCCGATATCATGGTACAAAGCGGCACCAGGTTTAAACAGATCCTGCTGGTTGAAGATCACAAAGCCCAGAGCCAGGCTTTGAAAGACCTAATGCAGGGCCAGGGTATCACCGTCGACCAGGCTTTTGACGGCGAATCGGCATTCAGGATGTTGCATGAAAACGAGTACCAGTGTGTGATCCTTGATCTTAACCTGCCTGATATTTCGGGCTTGGATTTGCTGGATAAGATCAAAGAGGTTGACCGCTTTGCTTCGCTTCCGGTTATTATCAATACAGCAATGGAGCTTGATAAAACATCGGTAAACAGGCTAATGCACTATGCCAACGCCATGGTGGTTAAAACCAATAAATCATCCGACAGGCTGATTGATGAGGTTAACCTGTTCCTGAACAAGATCAGCGAAACGGCGATTGCCCCGGCACAGCAGGCACCATCATCGCCCAAACCTAAAACACTAACTAAAGGCAAGGATGCCATTAAAGGCAAGAAGGTGCTCATTGTTGATGACGACATGCGCAATATTTTTGCGCTGAGCAGCGCCCTGCAAAGCTATGACCTCAATGTAGAGATAGCTAATGATGGTGAAGAAGCCATAGCTAAACTTGAGGATATAAAGGATATTGACATAGTGCTTATGGATATCATGATGCCTAAAATGGATGGCTATGAGGCTACCAGGCATATCCGTAAGCAAAACAAATGGGCTAAATTACCCGTAATAGCCTTAACTGCAAAAGCAATGAAAGACGACCGCGAAAAATGTATAGCGGCCGGCGCCAATGATTATATCACAAAACCGGTCGACATGGACAGGCTGATATCGCTGATGCAGCTTTGGCTTGAAAGTTAGTTATGGACACAGAGCAGGGAATTATATCACATGCACAGGTTCATGAACTTATTGATATTGTAAAAAAGGTTCATGGCTTTGATTTTTCGGGTTATACCAAAGCTTCATTAAAACGGAGGTTGACCCGTATTATGCTGCTCAACAAGTTTGAGTTTTATGACCTTAAACATGTGCTTATTAATGATGCGGATTTTTTTCAGAATTTCCTGGAAGAGATTACGGTTAACGTAACCGAGATGTTCCGCGATCCTTCATTCTATCGTGCGGTTAACTCACAGGTTGTTCCATATCTTTCAACCTATCAGCACGTCAAAATCTGGAGTGCAGGCTGCTCAACGGGCGAAGAGGTTTACTCTATGGCCATATTGCTGAACGAGGCCGGTTTGGGCAAAAAGTCGTTCATATACGGTACGGATATCAATACCGAGGTTTTAAAGGAGGCCCGCAAAGGGATCTACAGTTTGCGTAATATAAAAAGCTACGCAGAAAATTATCAATACACTGATTTAAAAGGTTCAATTACAGATCATTTTACCATTTTGTACGATGCTGCGTCGATACACAATGAGTTAAAACAAAATACACTGTTTTCGGTGCATAATTTAATATCTGATACCGTATTTAATGAGTTTCAGATGATAAGTTGCCGGAATGTTTTTATTTATTTTGAAACGTACCTGCAGGAACGGATCCTTGACCTGTTTTATAAAAGCCTTTGTCCGCTGGGTTATTTATGCCTTGGCAGTAAAGAAACTATCCGGTCAGATTCGTTTAAGAGCAAGTTTAAGGTGATCAACCAAAAAGAAAACATTTACCAAAAAGTTGGGACCTGATAAGAAGTTACTGGAAAGATGGCACGCCGCCCAGATCGTATTATTGGGCGGATCGGCAGGCTCGTTCAAAATTTTATTCCGGATCATAAAAGATCTTCCCGAAAAACTGGGGAAAACCGTAATTCTTATCATACACAGGAAAAAAAATTTTTTCAGCGAAATAGAAAAACTATTTGCCGAGAACAGTCGTATGTACATGCGCGAAATTGAGGACAAGGATATTCTTAAAACGGACACTATGTATATTGCCCCGGCAAACTATCATACCTTAATTGAACCCGGCGGTTATTTTAGCCTGGATGTTTCGGAACCGGTATGGTATTCAAAACCATCAATTGATGTTACTTTTGAAAGCGCCGCCGAGGTTTATGGCGACAGGTGCATGGCGATATTGCTGTCGGGAGCCAACCAGGATGGCGCCAAAGGCTTATTGAAATTAAAGAAAAGCGGCAGCCTTACCATAGCGCAGGAGCCCGGCGACGCGGAAATGGCCGAAATGCCAAAGGCAGCTATAAATTTAGGTGCTGCCGATTATGTTTTAACACAGGATGAGATCTTTAAACTTTTACTTTCATAACAATCACCAGCCCCCTAATTAATATTAAATGACCCCGTTAATATTCTTATAGTTGATGACAGAGAAGAGAACATCATTGCTCTGGAGGCATTGCTTAAGCGCGATGATATCAAAATATTTTCTACTACCTCGCCAAATGAAGCCCTTAAAATTGCCTGGGAAACCAATATAGCCATTGCTTTAGTTGATGTGCAGATGCCCGAAATGGACGGCTTTGAACTGGTGGAAATGCTTAAATCAAACCCACGTACCAAAGATATCCTGGTTATTTTTGTTACAGCTATTTCAAAGGAGGCTAAATATGCTGTTAAAGGCCTCGGTACCGGCGCCGTAGATTATCTTTACAAACCGCTTGATCCTTACATTACATCGGCCAAGGTTGATTCATTTGTACAACTGGCCCGTACCCAGGCAGAAATAAAACAAAAGAACGATGAGCTGCAGAATTATGCCATCGTTGTAAAAAACTCGGCCGATATTATCACATCGGTCGACGCGCAAAGTCTCCGCATTGACAATATCAACCCCACTGTCGAAAAGATAATGGGTTTCAGGCCCGATGAACTTATTGGCAAAAGTATTGTTGACCTGGCCATAGACGATCATAAGCCGCCGTTTCGCAAAAAACTGGGCGAGATCATTAAAGACAACCTGAATTATGCCATTTTTGAATTTAAGTTTGAAACCTTTGATAAAAGGGTAATTTGGGTAGAGTGCCGGGCGGCATACCGTAACAAAACCATATTTATTAATATCAGCGATATTTCTCCGCAAAAAAGTTACCAGGAGCAGCTCATCAAATCGAAAGAAAACGCGGAGTACAGCAAAAAGGTGAAAGAAACTTTTTTGGCCAATATGAGCCATGAGCTGCGTACACCGGTTAATGGCATTATAGGTATTACTTCGCTTTTGCGTAAAACAGGCCTTACCGATCAGCAAGTGGGGATGCTTGATTTGCTTGATACCTCATCAAAATCGCTGTTGGGCGTGATCAATGATGTACTCGATATCTCAAAAATTGAGGCCGGTAAGTTCAGTATCATCCGCACCGCCAATAATGTTTATGACATTGTAAACTCGGTTTTTAACCTGCTTAAGTTTAAAGCCGACGAAAATAATATTGAGTTTTTGCTGGATATTGAAGATGAAGTACCTGAATACCTTATGGTGGATTCATTGCGCCTGAACCAGATCTTGATGAACCTGCTGAGTAACGCCCTTAAGTTTACCGAAAGGGGCTATGTAAAGCTGAAGATTACCGTACTTCAAAAACACAATGAAAAGGTAAAGCTGAAATTCAGTGTTGAGGATACGGGCATCGGGATCCCGGCCGACAGGCTTAACAGCATCTTTGATTCATTTGAACAGGCCGAAGACGATACCGTAAGCAAATATGGTGGTACCGGGCTTGGGTTAACCATAGTGAAAAAGCTGGCCGAGCTAAAGGGAGGCGAACTTACCGTAAGCAGCCAGGTAGGCAGGGGTAGTACTTTTAACTTTGTATGCTGGTATACCATCACTGTTAAACCCAAAACTAAGGTAACTCCCAAAACTGATAAGATATTGCCGCCGTTTAATAACGTACGGGTGCTGGTAGCCGAAGATAACATGGTTAACCAGTTTATGCTCTCCAAAATATTAAAGGACTGGAATGTAGAGGTAGAGATGGTTGATAACGGCCGCAAGGTTATTGAGAGGCTTACCAATAAAGACTATGACATTATTTTAATGGATACCCATATGCCCGAAATGAACGGTTACCAGGCAGCTAAAACCATCAGGGTTGATTTTGAGGAGCCTAAACGGAGTATTCCCATCATATCGCTTTCGGCAGCAAGTTATGACCATGAGCAGCAGGAAGCATTATCGGCAGGGATGAACGATGTGCTTTCAAAGCCGTTTCAGCCATACCAACTGCATGATAAAATATCGAGGTTATTGAAGGTGGGCGTTTAAAACTCAAGCCTGGTTTGCCCAACACCCATTACCTTTGCTTCATGCTCAAGCAGCCATTTTTTGCGCCATATACCGCCTGCATAGCCGGTCAAACTGCCATTTGAACCTATTACCCGGTGGCAGGGCACTACAACCCATAGGTTGTTACGGCCGTTGGCAGATGCTATTGCCCTTATAGCCAAGGGGTTGTTCATTTGGTTTGATTGCTGGGCGTAAGTAATGGTTGTTCCATAAGGGATCTGGATCAACTCGTCCCAAACCTGTTGTTGAAACTCACTGCCTTCCTGCTTTATAGGAAAAGTAAATTCCTTCCTTGTACCGGCAAAGTATTCATTTAACTCATCAATAGCAGCTTGCAGCAACGGGGTGGGAGCAGGAGCAATCTCATATTCCTCATCGCGTATCGATACTGATGCTATAAAGCCATCTTCTTCGGTAATGCGGGCAATGCCAACTGGCGTGCGGAAATAAGCTACAGGCATGGTAATTGGTATGTTATATTCAAAATTAAGCTAATTTTTTTAGCTTGTCAAATGCCCTTACTCACTCGCAGGTAATTATTACATTTGCGGTGATGAAACTTGTTAATGAAACCTGGTACCTGCTCAAAAAGGAAGTTTTGCTGGAGTGGCGGTCCAAATATGCTTTTAATGGCGTTTTGCTGTATGTGGTTTCAACGGTTTTTGTTTGTTATATCTCCCTCAACTTAAACCCCGGCTTTTCCAACAGCAGTGGTTACCCCATAGTTTGGAACGTGTTGTTTTGGATCATTATGCTGTTTGCATCGGTAAATGCCATAGCCAAAAGCTTTATGCAGGAAAGCAAAAGCCGGCTGCTATATTATTATTCTATTGCCAGTCCGCAGGCAATCATCCTGTCAAAAACAATTTATAATATTTTGCTGATGGCTTTACTGAGCACTTTGGCATTAATTATCTATAAAGTATTTTTCCCCAATGCACTTGGCGACCCACTGTATTATTTCCTGGCTGTGTTGTTGGGGAGCGTCAGTTTTTCAACCGTGTTCACCATGATCTCGGCTATTGCGTCAAAGGCCGGTAATAACGGTACCCTAATGGCCATATTAAGCTTCCCGGTTATTATCCCTGTTATATTGGTGCTTATTAAGTTAAGTAAAAGCGCAATGGACGGGGTAGACCGGAGTTTCTTTTACGGCAACATAGGCGTTTTGTGCGCTATCAATGCCATTGTAATAGCTACAGCTTTACTGCTTTTCCCATACTTGTGGAGGGACTAATTTGAATTGGCCGAACCGGATTTAAGAATCAAGAAACAGGCTGAATTAAAAAGATTAAAAATATAAATTCTCTAATTCAATAAATTCGGGTTCAGACATTACCGCAACAAAAATTATACACCGGCAATTCATTAACCGTTCATAAAAAATGCGTTTTTTAGCGGATTGAAAAAATATCCTAATTTTAATTAATGCGTTTTTATTGGTTTTTGCTTATCGCGTTTATATGTCCGCTCATAGTTTCGGCACAAACCGGTACTATTACAGGTAAGGTAGTGCGGGCCGATACTAAAAGCCCGGTAGCCAATGCCAGCGTATTTTTAAATAATGCCACCTACGGTACCTCAACTGCCGAGGATGGTACTTTTACCCTGGCCGGAGTTAAACCAGGCCAATACCAGTTGGTGGTTACCGGCGTTAGCATTGAAGAATACTCCACAACGGTACTGGTTGGCCGCGAACCTGCAAAATTAAGTATCGAGGTCAACCAAAAAGTGCTGATGCTGCGCGAAGTAGTGATCAGCAGCAGCGCCGACTGGAAAAAGAACTATGAACTGTTCCGTAAGGAATTTGTTGGTGATACCGAAAACGGCAAGGAGTGTAAAGTTACCAACCCTCATATTTTAAATATTATCTACCACAGGGGTAAACAGCAGTTGGAGGCCTCTGGCGATGAGTTTTTGGTGGTAGAGAACCAGGCCCTGGGCTACCGCACCAAATTTTTGCTCAAAAACTTTTTGTACGATGCTATTGAGCATACCATATCCTATTCGGGAAGTGCGCTTTTTGAAAACCTGCCCGGTAGTTCGGTACAAAAAAAACTCTGGAAGCAGAAACGCGAACAGGCCTATTACGGATCGGCCCAGCATTTTTACCGCTCGCTTTATAAAGGAAAGTTAAAAGAAGAAGGGTTTGAAGCGCATGATTTTACGAGGCAAATTAATCCGGAGCGGCCGGAAGAAGCCGTACTGATGCAGAAGATGAAAAAATACCGGGAAGGGCCGCGCGATTCGGCCATGCGTTATTATAACCTGTCGAAAATGACCAAATGGTACCGCGAAAACCTTGCGAAGCTGCCCTATCAGGAGTTTGAGATCCTGCGGAAAACACCACAGGATGGGATTTACGCGCTCACCTTTCCGCACTTTTTATATGTAGTATATACCAAACGTGAAGAAACTACCGAATTTAAAGATGTTTATCATCCTCTGGATATGCCTAATTATGAAACCAGTATCATGACCAAATATTCGGGCTATATTGCTTTTGATATGAACGGTATTGTGGTATCAAGCCCGAGCCCGCTTTATGAGGGTTCATGGTCAAAAGCAAAGCTTGGTGATTTGCTGCCGGTGGATTACGAACCGGGGGATTGATTAATTTCAGGAAGACTTTGCTTATTTCGAATTATATTTGCCGCCACCATCGCAGATATAATTCTTGTTACCATCCTTTATGAAATATATAAGCTATTTAGTGTTAGCTGTTGTTTTTGTTGCGCAGGGAGTTTCAGCACAACAAATAGTATTTAAAGACCAAAATTTAAAATCGGCTTTACTTAAAAGAGGCTATGATTTTAATAAAAACGGCGAAATAGAAGTATCCGAAATTGACACTGTGGCGAATTTAAACATTGCCAAAAGTGATATTAGGCTGTTAGATGATTTAAAATATTTTAAAAGTTTAGAAAGGGTTTATGCAATGTCTAACCAGATTGCGAACCTGGATGTGTTTTTTGACAATAATACGATTAAGGAAATTTATATCGGAGGCAATGTTCTCGGAAAAAAGTTGACGCTAAAGAATCTTAGAAATCTGACCGTTTTGGCGGCGGCCCATAATGACTTGGAAACAGTCGAATTAAATGGCACTGATAGCATCAGACAACTTTATTTACAGAGCAATGCTTTTAAAAACATCAAATTAGAAAACCTAACTAATCTCAGTGTATTAGAATTGATAGATAATAAGGCGTTAAAGACTATTGACATCAGACCAAACGTTGCTCTCACTTACATTGGACTGCTTTCAACGGCTGTATCCCAATTAGATATTTCCAATAACAAATTGCTGTCAACGTTTTATGTAAGTAATACTGTGAAAGTAATAAAGAGTGCCGGTCAGGAGAATTTTAAGTCCGCACCAGTTATAAGAGAGATTCACTAAAATGTGTAATACTTTATGTTTGCCTAAACTTAGCGTCGAATCAATGAGCAAATAATTAGTTACCTTTGCCTCCATAAATCATATGAAGTTTATTTATCAAACATGGTGGAAGGTTGCGGCTGTTTTGCTGGTACTGTCCACCTTTTACACCGGCCTGGTTTTCAAAGCGCCGAGGCTGCCAATTATTCACGAAACCATCCGTAATTTGTATTTCCACGTACCTATGTGGATGGGGATGCTGACGGTTTTTGTGGTATCGGTTTATTTCAGTATTAAATACCTGCAAACGGGTAAAGAAGAGCACGACCTTGCCGCCGTTGAGAGCGTTAATACGGGCTTGCTGTTTTACACCTTGGGCCTTTTAACCGGTATGCTGTGGGCAAAATTTACCTGGGGCGAATTTTGGAGCGGCGACCCCAAACAAAATAGCGCGGCCATTGCATTTTTGTTGTATTGTGCTTATCTGGTGCTCCGTAACTCTATTGATGAGGAGCAGAAGCGGGCCAAGATTTCGGCCATCTACAATATCTTCGCTTTCCCCATCATGATTGTGCTGATATTTGTTTTGCCCCGCATGACAGATTCATTGCACCCCGGCAGCGGCGGTAACCCGGCATTTGGTAAATACGACCTTGATAACGGTATGAAGATAGCCTTTTACCCGGCTATGTTAGGCTGGAGTTTTATTGCCCTTTGGATAGCAACTATCCGTTACCGCATCCGTTTAATTGAGAATAAGAAGAACGCTATAAATTAAGATGAAGAAATTAACGCTTTTATTGCTACTGCTTACGTTTTGTACCGCTGTTTTTGCACAACCAGGGCAGCAGGTTGAAATGGCCGATGCCCTGCGCCAGTCGGGAAAAATTTACGTGGTTGTAGCAACTATTTCCATAATTTTTGTTGGACTGGCCATTTACCTGTTTACTATAGACCGCAGATTAAAAAAAGTCGAAAACGAAAAGTAGTTCAAATAATATGTTTAAACAATTTAAACATATCATTCGTGACGATGTTGACTGGTGTATAGGGCACACTAACTAAGAAATATTTGCAATATTGATAAAAATTGTACCAAATTTGCTCACTTTTTTAAGAGATTAATATTTATACAATAGTTATGGCTACGAATATTTTGATTGCCGACCAGGAAACACACTTCTTCAGCGACGTGTGCAAAAACTTCGATCATGCTGCCCAATTCACCAAACACGATGCAGGCCTGCTTGATCAAATTAAATCATGTAACAGTGTTTACCGCTTCCGTTTCCCCATTCGCAAGGGTAACAGCTTTGAGGTAATTGACGCCTGGCGTGTGGAGCACTCGCACCACCAGTCGCCAACCAAAGGTGGCATCCGCTACAGCGAAATGGTGAACGAGGATGAGGTGATGGCCCTCGCCGCGCTCATGACTTACAAATGCGCCATTGTTAACGTTCCGTTTGGCGGCGCCAAAGGCGGTATCAAAATTAATCCTAAAAACTACACCGTGAGCGAGCTGGAAAACATCACCCGCCGTTATACCGTTGAGTTAATCAAAAAGAACTTTATTGGCCCAAGCATTGACGTGCCGGCACCTGACTATGGATCGGGCGAGCGTGAAATGAGCTGGATTGCCGATACGTATGCTACTATGAACCCTGGCCAGCTGGACGCTATGGGCGCTGTAACCGGTAAGCCTATTGCGCTGCATGGTATCGCGGGCAGGAGGGAAGCTACCGGCCGTGGTGTGGCCATCGCCACCCGCGAGTGTGTAAGCGTTGGCGAGGATATGCAAAGGATTGGCCTGCTGCCGGGTTTATCAGGTAAAAGGGTAATTGTACAGGGCCTTGGTAACGTAGGTTACTATTCGGCTAAGTTTTTATCCGAAATGGGTGCGATAATAGTTGGTCTTTGTGAGTTTGAAGGCGCTATTTATAACGAGAATGGTTTAGATATCGAAGCTGTATTTCAGCACCGCAAAGCAACCGGTTCTATTTTAGGATATGCTGCCGCAATACAGGAATTTACCAATACCATGGAAGGCCTTGAGCAGCCATGCGATATCCTGGTTCCGGCAGCTCTTGAAAACCAGATCACCGAAGCAAACATCCGCAACATACAAGCTAAGATCATTGTCGAGGGCGCTAACGGCCCAACCTCGCCAGAGGCTGAAGCCATATTTTATGCCAACGGCGGTATCATTGTACCCGATATGTTTGCCAACGCAGGCGGTGTTACCGTATCATATTTTGAATGGTTAAAAAACCTGAGCCACGTAGCTTTCGGCCGTATGAACCGCAGGTTTGAAGAAAACTCCAACCTTAACCTGGTGAACATGGTTGAAGGGATCACGGGCGTAGCTTTAACCCCGGTACAACGTTCAACCATTATCAAAGGTGCATCAGAGCTTGAACTGGTAAATTCAGGACTGGAAGATACCATGATCCGCTCATACCATGAGATCAGGGAGATCTACAAAAGCAACCCTGAAATTGGCACCCTGCGTAACGCAGCTATGGTTGGCGCCATTAATAAAATAGCGGTGTCATATCAAAATTTGGGTATCTGGCCATAATTAAGGATTTAATAGTTTTATATATGGCGAGGTGGGTTTGAAAAAGCCCGCCTCGTTTTGGTTTTCAATCATGCCGCGATAGGGATCGCAGCGGATACCGGCCAATGAGCGTAAAGCCTGCAGGCGTATGAGCGGAAAGCCCGGGCCGCAGGCATCGCCAAAATATTGTCAGAACTCGAATTAAACGAATTTCAAGAATTTATGGAATTTCTTCGCTTTTCGCAAAAGCACGTTTAACAGATGAGCACAACTATTAACATTCGACCAATTCCTGAAATTCATCAAATTCGAGTTTTGATGTTTTAATCAAGAATGATTCTAAATAATACATATGTCTTGTAATAAACATTATTCGCTGCACGTTTTGTATTTTTGCAAATCGTTATTTTAATAATATAAACCGCAGATGAAAAAAAGTGCAATTTTTGGTCTTGTTGTTATCGCTATAGCCATAGCGGTTATCATAAGTGTTTATTCAAGCTCAAGCACCTATGCAACCTTTGCCGAAGCGCAGCAAACCAGCAGTGAACTGCATGTAATAGGCCATTTTAGCAAGGGAAAAGAAATGGTTTATGACGCTGCTAAGGATGCCAATTATTTTTCATTTTATATGAAAGATAATAAAGGCGAAGAGCGTAAAGTTGTTTTTACCGGTACCAAACCGGAAGATTTTGAGCGTTCGGAGCAACTGGTACTTACCGGCCAGATGGTTGGGAGTGAGTTTCATGCATCAAAGATCCTGATGAAATGTCCTTCCAAATACACGCAGGATAAGTTAGAAGTTACAGAAGCGAAGGCTAAACAAGCCAGCATTTAATCATTTTTGATGAATACAGTTTTTAAGGGCGAACACCTTTTACCGGGACAAATCGGCCAGTTTTTTATTGTTCTTTCGTTTGGTGCAGCCCTGCTGTCATTTATAAGTTACTATTTTGCTACTACTGATGATGCCGGTAAGGCCGACAGCAGCTGGCAGCGTTTAGGCCGTTTAGGTTTTTACGTAAATTCTATCTCTATTTTAGGAATGGGCACCTGCCTGTTCTATGTGCTTTACAATCACTATTTCGAGTACCATTATGCCTGGGCTTATACCTCGCGCTCATTGCCTGTTTACTACTTGGTATCGGGTTTCTGGAACGGACAGGAGGGTGGCTTTTTGCTTTGGGCCTTTTGGCAGGCTGTTTTAGGTAATGTGCTTATTGCAAGGGCCAAATCATGGGAGCGCCCGGTAATGACGGTTGTAGCCCTGTCGCAAGTGATATTGGGTACTATGGTATTGGGTATCGATATTTTTGGTCAGCGGATAGGTAGTTCGCCGTTCTTGTTGTTACGTAATTCAGGTATCGAAGCGCCTATATTTTCGCAACCAAACTACCTGGATTTTATAAAAGACGGACAGGGGATGAATCCATCCTTACAGAACTACTGGATGGTCATTCACCCGCCTACGCTGTTCCTGGGTTTTGCATCTATTATAGTTCCGTTTGCTTACGCGGTTGCCGGGCTTTGGCAAAAACGTTATAAAGAGTGGGTACAGCCCGCTATATCATACGCCTTGTTTGGTTCTATGATATTGGGTACCGGGGTGATCATGGGTTCGTTTTGGGCGTATGAATCATTGAACTTCGGTGGCTTTTGGGCCTGGGACCCGGTTGAGAATGGATCTATTTTTCCGTGGTTAACCATGGTTGCGGCGTTGCATGTGCTTATCGTATTTAAAAATACAGGTCATTCCTATTTTACAGCTACACTGCTGGTATTGCTGAGTTTTGTACTGGTGTGGTACACTTCGTTCCTCTCAAGGAGCGGTATCCTTGGCGAAAGCTCTGTACATGCGTTTACCGATTTAGGTATGTTTTGGCAGCTGGTTATCGGCATCCTGATATTCCTTGTTTTATCTGTTTGGGTTTTGGTTTGGCGATGGAAAGAACTGCCTATCACCAAAAAAGACGAAGAAACCTACTCACGTGAGTTTTGGATGTTTGTAGGTTCGGTATTTTTAGGCCTGTCATGCTTCCACCTTATCGTTGTAACATCGGTGCCTGTATGGAATGCCATGTTTGGTACCAAAATAGCACCTCCTTCTGATGCTGTTAAACATTATAACGTGATCCAGTCGTCATTTGCGTTTGTAGTGACTTTACTTACCGGCTTTACGCAATTCCTGAAATATAAAAAGACTGATATTACCCGGTTCTTCATTACTACCGGTGTTTACCTTGTGTTTGCCATACTGGTAACAGCGCTTGTTGTTTACTTAACCGGGGTTTATCGCCTTAATTTCGTGTTTAACCTGGTGATGTGCGGTTCGGTTTACTCGGTGATCGCCAATGCCAAAGTATTGGTTGATGCCTTTAAAGGTAAGTTCAAGCTGGCCGGTTCGGCAGTGGCGCATTTAGGGTTCGGTTTGTTGATGGTGGGCGCGGTTATAGCGGCAGGTACCAGCAAAGTGGTTTCTGAAAATGCAAGCGGTGTGGTTAATGTGCAGGGCTTTGATGCCAAAGCCGGCAATGCCCGCGAAAACATCATGATCTACAAAAACACCCCGGTAAAAATGGGCGATTATACAGTTACCTATCTTGGCGATTCGATATCATCACCTTACCATTTTTACAGGGTTGATTATAAAAAGTTTGATGCCAATGGTAAATTGCTCGAAAACTTTGTACTTAAACCCAAAGTGCAGGCCAGCCGTGATGCGGGAATGTCTTCATCGCCCGATACCAAGCATTATTTATTAAATGACCTTTATACTCACGTTACCGCTATACCAAGCGAAGGTTTTGCCATGCAGGGCGAGGCCGGGCACGACGAAGGTAACGATGATAAAAACTACGATGAGCCTGTAGCCCATGAAGTGGCTATCGGCGATACCATCAGGTACCGTGATGGCTTTATGCTGGTTAAATCATTAAACAAACAGGCCACGGTACAAAATATCCCGCTTACCGCTAATGATGTAGCTATTGGCGCTAATATCGAAGTTCATGCCCGCGACGGCAAAGTATACAATGCCGAGCCCATATTTATGATCAGGGGCGGTAACGTGTTTGATTTTGCCCGTAAGGTTGAGGATGCCGGTTTAAAACTGCGTTTCTCAAGGATCAACCCTGAGAATAAAAAAGTGGAGATCACTGTTTATCAGCAGCCGCAAAACAAACGCCCATGGATTGTGATGCGAGCCATCAGTTTCCCGTATATTAACTTCTTCTGGAGCGGTACTATCATTATGGTGATAGGCTTCCTGCTTTCAATTCAAAGACGTAATAAAGAACTTAAAACTGTTTAACTTTTGTTAAATGGATATTACCAGGCATCAGTATGAAATAGTCCGGCAGGGGTTTTCTGTTGTTGAGCATATTTATACTGATGCTGAAGTAAAAGTCATCGTCGCCGGTATTGAAAACGTGGATAAAGCCAGTCCGCTGTTCAGGCAAACAGATGACCTGTTTGCGATAAGGCAGTTTTTAAAGGCAGTGCCCGAAATAAGCCCACTGATTTTTACGGGGAGATTAAAAACCTGCTTACAGCAATTGTTTGGTGACGGATATTTCGCCGTTAAATCCATCTATTTCGATAAACCCGGATCATCCAACTGGTTTGTAGCCTGGCACCAGGACCTGACCATTTCTGTTGATAAAAAGATTGAGATAACAGGCTACGGCCCCGGGACGGTTAAGCATAACCAATTTGCCGTGCAACCGCCTCTCCATATTTTGCAGGATAACTTCACCATCCGGATCCATCTTGATGATACAGATGAAGGTAACGGTGCCCTGAAAGTGTTGCCAGGTTCGCATCTCAAAGAGATCTATCGTCCTGAAAATATCGACTGGCAGCAGGAAACCGAGGTAAGCTGCAATGTACAGGCAGGTGGTATCATGATCATGCGGCCTTTACTCATGCATGCCTCAAACCGTACTACCAACAGCAAACGGCGTAGGGTAGTACATATTGAGTTTAGCAGGGCAACGCTTGCTGATGGGATTGATTGGGCGGAAAGGATTTATTGATCGTACTTCCTTGTTCCGTAAGGTACTCCGACGCTTATGAAGAACGCTTTCAACATATCGTATTTCTGTTTACAATCTATTCCTACGTTTATTTTTCGTGAACCGGAATCACTCGCGTGGCAAGTGAAACAGATATCAAGATGGTCGATTACCCTGTCATTTTTATCAAGAAATACGATCGAATTACGCGGTTCGAAGCAGCCAGGCAGGGATGTTATCAGGTAGTTTTTCATACCGCTGTAGCCATAGTTGAAGATAATGTCAGAGAATTTTTCAATTTGTTCACGTGTTAAGAATTTAGACTGCTTAACATTGTCGTATTTTAGGTGATCGTTTTCAATAATAATGCCGCCAATAGTATCCGGCTCTTCTGGGGCTTTAGGAAAACCTGCCGAATCAATAGTTCTGTTTGAATTCTTTGGCACACCTACGTATGATATAGCTAATATTTTTGCTGCGATTGAAAAAGGATATTTCTTTAATCGCTGGGTAACAGTGAACATTTTTGTATATAAGCAATTATCAAATTCCGGTTTATAGCCCTTAATGCTTTCACGCGTATAACTTACGTGATATACAATTTTTCGTTTGAAAATATGTTTTACTTTTTGATGAACCGTTGTATCTGTAAAATAATAACCATTGCGACTGCAGTTTGCGTAACAGGCAAGGTTTATCAATAACAAAAAGCAGGTAATCAATCTAAATTTCATCTGATAAAACTACAGATAAAATTGATTTTCCTACCCCTTCAAAAACGAAAGGATCTTAGCATTTACGGTGTCGGCCTTTTCAATCATGGGTAAATGTGCTGCGCTATCAACAGGGAAAAAGTCGGTCTTCAATACACTACGGATGGAATCACTAAAACGTAGGGGTAGGGTTTTATCAGCTTTGCCCCATATCAGTAATACGCTTTTGCCTGCACTGTTGAGGCAGGTATTGCTTTCACGACCATTTTGGTTGTAATTGTACAGGGTTGAAACCAGCGCGTTTCTAAACCCCTTATACGCCATTTGCGCGAGGTAGCGGTTTATCCACCCTGGGTGGTTTTTCGGATAAAGAAAATCGGTTGTTTGTCCTTTTGCTCTTTCGTCGGAGTTCACGGCTTCGTTATAAAGTGTGAAATATTGCGGAGCTACCGGCTTTTTTTGTTCATATACCGGGTCAACAAGAATAACTTTATTAATTAGGTTGGGGTGGCTACATGTAAAGTTTGTTATTACCGCGCCGCCGAATGATACGCCAGCTAAATTTACTTTGTTCCCTAATTTAAGCTGATTGATAAGATCAAGAATTTGCGTATTGTAAAGATTCTGAGTGTAAGGGACATCAGGCCTGTCTGAATAACCGCGCCCATACATATCATAGCGTAATACCCGGTATCCTTTTTTTATCAAAAAATCGTACGTTGGGTCCCAGATATAATAGGGTACGCTAAAACCGTGAACAAGTATAACAACCTGGGCACTATCAGGGCCTTCAAGCTGGTAATGGGTTACCCCCTGGCTTAATTTGATAAAGCTGCCAGGGATGTTTTTGCGGCTTGCATCGGTTAAGGTTTTGGTTTCTTTATTGTTATATCTATAGAAGCCGTATAGTATTAATGACGCGGCCCCGACAAGAAATATCACAATTATAATGCTTACTTTAAGTATTTTCATGCGGTATTAGATGTTGGTTTCTAAAATACAGAAATATTTATACTACAGTTAGTTAAATAATTATATCTATTGTAAAGAATATATGAACATTACTATAATAGGCTCTGGCAACGTAGCAACCCATATGGCAGCAGCGTTTAAAAATGCAGGCCACCGTATTGTGCAGGTATACAGCCGCGATATACAGCATGCCGCTTTATTGGCCTACCATGTTAGCGCCGAAGCGATAGATAGCCTTGACAATATTAATCCTGATACGGGATTGTTTGTTGTTTCGGTTAAGGACGATGCTATAACGACTGTTGTTAAAGCGTTGTCGGCCCATAAAAAGTTAATAGTACATACATCGGGCTCAACCGATTTGAACAGTTTGCTGGCTTTTACCCCGAAGGCCGGTGTATTTTACCCCCTGCAAACGTTTAGCAAGATAAGAGAGGTTGATTTCAGATCTGTCCCGCTCTGTCTTGAAGGTGCTGATGATGGTATACTTGCTGATTTAAAGCAGCTGGCATTTACCATCAGTAATAATGTATATAGCGTTAACTCCGCCCGGCGCAAAATATTGCACCTCGCCGCGGTATTTGCCTGTAATTTCCCCAATTATTTGTACGGGGTTGCCCAGGACCTGCTTGCGCAAAATCAAATGGAGTTTAACATGCTGCGCCCCCTGATCCTGGAAACTGCCCAAAAAGTGCTTGAACAGGAACCACGCAATGTACAAACCGGCCCTGCAGTACGCAATGATGAGGGCACTATGGCCACTCACATGCAGATGTTAAGTGAGATGCCTATGTTACAGGATATTTACAGTTTGTTAAGTCAGGGTATTATCAAAAACAACAAAGGGATTACCGCACCCGAGTAATTTTGTTACTTTTGCTTAAATGAACATTTATAAAATAAAGATCAATTTCGAGGAAAAAGGGCACGAAAGCGTTGAGTTACCTATAGCCGAAGGAGAATCTGTATTAGACGTATGCCTGGAGAATGGCATTGAACTACAGCACAATTGCGGTGGTGTTTGCGGATGCAGCACATGCCATGTTTATGTAAACAAGGGGATGGATAATATCCAGGAGATATCCGATAAAGAAGAGGATTTTATTGACAGGGCTGTTAACCCGCGCATTAATTCGCGCCTGGGTTGCCAGTGTGTGATTGTTGATGGCGACATTGAAGTTACCCTGCCGGATCAGTCGCAGTTTTTAGGCCACTAATATTTGCATCAATCCGTTTAAACAATAAATAAAACGTATAATTTACAACGTATTAGCGTAACCCCCGGGTAGTACGTAAAATCAACAACAATGAGTGATAATAAATTTGCCTTACCAATTCACTGGAATGATTATGAAGATATTGCCATTGAACTTTATGAAAAGTTTGGTGACGATTTTGACGAATCAAGAATATACCGCATCCGTTTTACCGAACTGCTGGAATGGGTATTGAGCCTGCCTAATTTTGCCGGTACCCGTGCCGAATCAAACGAAGGCCACTTGGAGCAGATCCAATCGGCCTGGGTATATGAGTGGCGGGATAATCAATAATTCAGTTGGCAGTTTTGAGCCGGCGGTTTGCAGTTTTAAATTTGCGATTAGCAGTTTAGCACGAAGCAAACATCTGTAATCAAAAAATCGGTGAAATCACCTCAATAAATCGGTGGGATCACGAAACAAAATCGGTGTAATCACAACCATGGAATCATTCCTGAATAAATTAAAAGATATTACTACCCTCATTTTTGATGTGGATGGCGTTTTGACCGACGGGTCTGTTTTTGTAACGGAAGCTGGCGAACAAAGCCGCGCCTTTAATATTAAAGATGGCTACGCGCTGCAGTTAGCTGTTAAATGCGGTTATAATGTTTGCGCGATATCGGGCAGCCGCTCAAAAAGTGCCATGTACAGGTTAAACAGCCTTGGCATCCAGGATGTGTATATGGGCACACATACCAAATCACAAAGGTTCAAGATTTACCTGGAAGAAAAAAGCATAATAGCCACTAACGTTTTATACATGGGCGATGATATTCCCGACCTGGAAGTGATGAAGCTTGCAGGCCTGCCTGTTTGCCCTGCCGATGCTGTTGAAGAGATCAAAGCGGTTAGCGCCTACGTATCGCCCTACGGCGGCGGCAAAGGCTGTGCCCGCGATATCATTGAAAAAGTGCTGAAGGTTCAGGATAAATGGATGAGCAAACAGGCGTATAGCTGGTAAACCCCACCCAAACCCTCCCCGAAAGGGAGGGCTTTAAGAAGAGTTCCTATCATATATTGGTTATGAATTTATCATCTACAAACACAATGCACAAGAAAGTCTCCCCTATCGGGGGAGATTTAGAGGGGGTGTTCCCACCCGTAATTCTCGCATCAAAATCGCCAAGACGGCAGGAGTTGCTCCGGCTTATGGATATTAATTTCAGGGTTGTGCTTAAAGAGGTTGATGAGTCTTTCCCCGATGGGCTTACCCCAACAGAGGTTGCCCTGCATATAGCCCGTAAAAAAGCAGAAGCATTTGACGAAACGGTAGGAGATGAGGTTGTGCTTACTGCCGATACTATAGTTTGTATTGATGGCCTGATACTGGGTAAACCCGAAACCCGCGCACATGCTATCGAAATGCTGCAAATGCTATCGGGCCGTGTACACCAGGTTATTACCGGTGTATGTTTGTTATATAAAGGGCGTTATAACAATTTTTATGATCTTACCGAAGTGCTCTTCCGCAAGCTTTCTGATGCCGAGATCAGTAATTATGTAGATAAGTACCAGCCGCTTGATAAGGCCGGATCATACGGCATCCAGGAGCTGATAGGCCTGATAGGCATCGAACGGATTGAAGGCTCATATACCAACGTTGTCGGCTTACCTACCGAAAAGGTTTATGCGCAATTGCGCAGCTTAAGCAAATAGATTTCACATACAGGCGCAAGTATTGTGCGGCTGCCTGTGCGGGGATTACTTGTGCCTTTCGCAAACCATTTTATTCGTCGTTACAGTTTCGGTAAACATCGTCAATTTTGATAAAGCGTGTTTTTTCCGGTACAATTAAATAAATAATTATTTAATTTAAACCTTTGTTTACTGCATAGTCTAACGTATTAAATAAAGGGAGTAATTTGTCATGAAAAAAACTATTAATACAGGGCTGGTGTTACTGCTGGTGGCTGCCTTGTCTGCATGCAGCAGTTACAACTATTACACCGCAGCCCGAAACAAAACAGATTTATCCGCTTACCGTACATTTGCCTGGCTACCTCCTGCAACCATGACCAATAAAGCCGGCGCAGTTGTAAAAAAGGAAGTGGCTGATGAAAGGGTTAAGGACGCGGCTATTTCGGCATTGGAAAACAAGGGGTTAAAATTTCAGGAAAATAACCCCGATCTGTTGGTAAGTTATACCACAGTTACCGGCCGGGGAATGAAAACTGAGTTTTATCCTTATTACTATGGCGGTTACCCGGGCTTCGGTTTAGGATTTGGCTGGGGTTGGGGCGGTGGCTGGGGCTATCGTCCGTTTTATGGCTACGGCGGCTGGGGTTGGGGATATCCTTATGGTTACGGTTATGGTGGCGGCGGTTATGCCCGCGTGCCTTACAAAGAAGGTACCCTGATTATCGACATTATGGATACCAAATCGCGCAAACTGGTATGGCGTGGTTTTGGTGTTGGCGAACTGCACAACCCGCAAAAAACTGTAAAGGAACTGCCCAAAGTAGTTAACGGCATTATTGAACAACTACAGCTTAACCAGGTACAGCAAGACCAGGTGCCAATGAAAAAAGCATAGGAAATTTGCTGATCAATTATTGAACTAATGCAAAAATCCCTTCGGGCGCTAAGCCTGGAGGGATTTTTGTTTGCGGTATAAATGGGTTACAGTAAAAATAAGGACGGCTACAGCTAAAACAATAACCCAGCCATCAAGCGGGCAGTTAGCGTCGCCGTCGGCATTATCACAGGGATTATCTAACTGGGCAAAACAGCTTAAGGTGCCGGCCGCAAAAACAAGGGCGGTTAAAAAGAACTTTTTTTTCATATGCGCAAATCGCTTGTTATTGTTTTAAAAATTTACCGGTGCCAATCAACTGTTTGGTTTTATTATCGGTAACTCTTATAATATATGTTCCCGGCACTAAACCGGTTACGTTGTTTTTCCAGTAAAGCTGTGTGATATTTACTGCCTTCAGTATCACACCACTGCTGTTGGTTAACTGAATATTATAGTTTGCTGAAGCGTTGGTTTGCCCTATGGTTAGGTTTAATGTTTCTGTTACAGGGTTTGGATATATCGTAAGCAGGCTATTGCTTATGTTATTTTTTGTATTGGCATACATTAATGGCAGCTCTTTTGACAGGCTGATATCATTGTTTAAATCAGTTAACTGAACACGGTAATTATTTAAGCCTTTTGCCGGGTTAGGGTCAGTATAAGAGTAAGTTCCCAAACCGTTCGATTTTATCACATCCAGGTTTTCCCAGGTTTTGCCGTTATCTGTGCTTCTTTGCAGCGTAAATGTGGTGTAGTTTGCCTCGTTTTCAACAATCCAGGTTGTTTTAGCCCCGCCGGTTGCTTTTACGGCATTAAAATCAAGCAGCCGCAAGCCCAATGCAGGTGATTGGCGCAATATCAGCTGAAAACGTTTTTTACCAAAAGTAGCCGGGATACTTTTATCAATATTGTAGCTGTAAATGTTGTTGTGTTTAAGATCCAACGAATCTTTAGTAAAGTTATCCTTAAGCCATATTTCATAAATGGCAGGTACGTTGCTAAGTGCTCTTAGTTTTAATTGATAAGGCCCGGATGAGGTAGCGTCAGACGTTAGGGGAATGATCTCCTGTTGCTTTTTGGGGAAAGGCCGGTGATGGATAACGGTTTTAACGCTATCGCTTGACAGGGCCGACAAGGCTATCTGTGCACCATTGGTGCCCAGGTCTTCCGCATCTTTACTATTTTCAAACGCTGTACTGGCGTCGTTATTAAATGCAATAACAATATCATCGGTATTAATGGAGTCCTTTATCATTTGCAGCCTTAATATCGGTTCGGCCGATGATGATGAAGTTTGTTGTGATGCTGCTGATTGTACTTCGGCAGCCTTCAATATGCCTATGTCGGCAGCTGTGGCAGCCAGTTTCTGTAACCCCTTATCAACAGGGACATTTAATAAGGCTATCAGATTTGATGCCGTTGGTTGCGTTGTTGACTTCGCCGATTCCCTGAAAGTTAATGACTGCGAAGCTGAGGTAGCCTGTATAAAAAACGCCTGCCCGCTGGCTATCATATTACTTGCGTAGCCATCGCTCGAAATACCGGGGTTAATATTGGTAGTCGTGTCTGCCGTAGATATGGCAGTCGCTTTTTGCATATAGCTTGCATACTGCTTAGTTTTGGGATTGTAAACCCAAATTTTGCCCGGAGCCGATAGGGTTGCAGCCGAAGATACTTCTGAAGGGAAACCGGCCCCGTAAATTGAGGATGTGGCGGAAACGGTTGTTGTTGTGCCCCTGCGGTTAAATTTTTCCCAATTGATGGTGGCTGCGTAAGGATTTCCAACCAGGTTATATCCGTTAACCTGGCTGCCTGTAGTATTGCTGAACAAGAGGCTGGTTGTGCCGCTGTACCAGTTGGTTACTGTAATGTCACCTGTGTTTAATGTACCTGTTGTTGTTAAAGTGGTGTTGGTGGGTACATAGCTTGCGGTTGTTGAAGTTGCAAGATCGGCGGCTGTCCTGTCTCCCCTGAAGAAAAAAAGGAAGCCGTTTCCGACAGGTATGGTATGTGAGCCGTCGGTATCAAAAATATAAGTTGGCGGGGAGTTGATATTGTTGATGCCCCTGAAATTACCGGCTGTAAAAGACGCTTGCGACGAGGCTATGTTTTCCCTGAAGCAATAAATTGTGGGATTGCCCGATTTATCAAAGCCGCCCGTTGTGCCTGTAGTACCGGTTACCCACGATGAGTTTTTAAGATAATTTATACTGATTACCTTGGCTGATGAACCTGTATTAACGGGTGATGAAAGTAACCTGTACCCCCTGTTATATGAATTGCCGCCGCTTATAAAACGCTGTACGTTTACATTGCCTGTAATTGCAGTGCCGGAAGGAATAGCATCTACAGTGGCTGAGCCTGTTGCATCGGAGTTTAACGTTAAAACACCGCCGGCAGCAAGGGTAGCTGTACCGCCCATAGTAAGTATACCCGAGGATGATACCGCGAATTTACCTGTGCCCGACATGGTTTTTATACCGCTGCCATTAACAGTAACATTATTAAATTTTGTGCCGTTGGTGCTGTTGTCTGTAAGAGATTGAGCGCCTGCTTTACTAAAAAACACTGTTCCGGTGCCTGCCGTAAACGTACCCGTGTTGGTGTAATCGCCATTTAAGGTTAGTGTGCCCGACCCGCCTGTAATAAAAGCGCTGTTAGTAGTGTTGCCGGTAATACTAATATTGCCCGAACCCTGGGTTACGTTTGCCGAATTGCTCCAGGTTCCTGTAACAGTTATAACAGGGTTGTTCGTGTTAAGGCCTATTGCACCACCGCTTGTGATCCAGTTTCCGCTTACGGTTAGCGCGCCGCCGTCGACAGTTTTGGCTGCCGCCCCTGATAAGGTGAGGTTATCATAGTTGGAGGGGGTTGTACCTATAAAGCTGTCATTAGTAGCGTGTACAGTTTGCGTGCCCGAAGTAGCTGCATAGTTAACAAGCCCGGTGCCGCTGCCGCCTGTGGTGAAATCGATAGTACCGCCTGTAGCAGCATTTATTGGGGTATTGCCTGTTAAGTTTAAAGTGGTAGCCCCGGTACCGGTATCCATATCAATGAGGGCCGTATTGGTAATAGTAAGTGCGCCGTCGTTTTTGTTTACATAGTTTGAATTTGTGGTTGCAATATTGCTTACCGTTAATGTACCCGAATTTAAATGGAATGTGGCGTTATTAACAGAATAGTTTTGCAATAAGGCAACTGCATAGGTTCCCAACGCCGAGGCTGTTGTATTTAAGGTTAATGAGTTGGTGATGTTAAATAAAGGAACTGTAGCATTTATTATAGTTGTGTTTGATGTTGGAGTGGTAAGCGAAGTAGGGGCAGGGGGAGTAGTATTATCGCCTAATACAAATGAATTGCAGTTTAAAGTAGCAGTTCCCGCGCCCGTAATAGTTGTTGTTACGCCGCCGGCACTGCTATTGTGATTTTGAGTAATTGCACCATTTACAGTAAGTGAATAGGTATTATTAATGGTTAACGTAATTGACGGAGACCCGGATAGCGTGCTGGTTAGAGGGCCAAATATCAGGGATGCTATGCTGGGTACGCTACTTTGAACAATAGGCTGGTTTTTAAATGAAACAACACCAATACGAGCCACGTTGCTTGAAGTTGGTACTGTTGCCGGGCTCCAGTTTCCGGTGTTGTTCCAGTTGTTATCTGAAGCGCCTGTCCAGTCAATCGCGTTCACAAAGGTGATGGTATTACCATTTGACGAGGGACCCGTATAGGTAATGGCTGAGCTGTTTCCATTCCCCGTAAGGGTATTAATGCTGGTGACGGTAATGGTACCGGTAGGGCTGCCACCATAATTTAGTTGGCTTTTTACCGTACCTGTATAAAAATAATAGCCGGGGACAGAGTAGGATCCATCTGTATTGCCCGAGCTTGAGATAAGGTCGCCCACACTATAATCTTGTATAGCGTTACCGGTGTACGTTACTGAACTTATCAATGCATCAGATGAGGTAGAATAATACGAATCATCTGATCGGTACAAGCTCCCTGAACTATTGAAATAGGCCTCGAACCCTGCACCGGATGTGTTCATTACCAGTTGATTAATAACAAAGTTGCCCCTTGATATTATTTTGAGGCCATAGAGGATTACACTTTCGCTTTCATAATAAGCAGGTTGCGTTACATTATTAGCCGTTCCGTTTGCTCCTGTAGTGGTAAATTGAAGCACACGGGTATACATATCAAAATTATCCCACTGAAAACGGCCATCTGTTGTGCATGTTGATTCAAGATAGGAATAATAATAAGTATTATATCCGCTGCCGGTTGTACTGGTACTTGAAGCCACAAGCGTTTTGGCCGTAGTCATGCCTGCTACAAAAACATCTTTAAAAATTGCCCAGCGGCCATTTTTTAAACGCTGTACCTTGATCATATATGTTTGCTGATCATTAGCCATTGTTGCATTAAGGAGTTCATTATAATGGCCCGAGTTCGTGCCACTATCATACCTGTACCGCAAACTGAGTGTCGTACCTGTATGAGTTATATAAATACCCTGCATATTATTGGTGGTATAACCATTGGCAATAAGCCAATAACGCCAGGTATTGTTACCAACAGCCATCACGTCAGGATCAGAGGGGCCTGTACTGCTGTTGTTTTTATAAATGAAGTTCCACTCAAAATCATTGGCGGTAAGATCTACGCTCCCTGATGTGCCGCTTCCGACAAAATCCCACCTGATAGCGCTTATAGCGTTGGTTGCAGGTACCGCGGATCGCAGGCTTACCGAGCCGTTTAAAGGGCTTGTAGTTGATGCGTCTATGGTAACCGATGAACTTGTGCGGGCGGCATTACCAACCCCGGTTGCTCCTAATGATGTTATATTACCGGCAGAGGAAGTTTCAAAGTTATTGTAATAGTAGGTAAGGTTATCGCTGGTTTCCTGGGCCGCAACTGCGCTCATCAGGCATAGCAGATATCCGGTAAATAAAACGCAGCGTAATTGTGATTTCAAATTAATAGGGTTTCGGGCAAGTAATATCAATAATGATGCTGGTTCAATAAAACCGGATTAAAGTACAAATTTCAACTCAAATATGCGGTTGTGTTGCCAATGGCATCGGTTGTGATGTTTTTTATTGAAAAAATGGAAAATTTAGAGAAATTAATTATTGATTACTGTTTACACATTTTGGGGAATATTTTCTACTATGCTTTTAATCAATAAGCAGGCTGTTAACTTACAGTAAGGACTAATTAATCACCGGGTAACGATAAATATTAAAAAATATTCCTGTTAGGAGTGAGGATTTTTGTTGCCGGTAAAAACTGTTCAGATTTGATTGGTGGTTATGTGTCCTGTAACAATCATCACCATTTTGACTTTAGTCAACCGAATGCCAATTAATGTGACGATGACTATACGCTACATGGGGTGTTTCGGAGCGGCGTCGGACAAGTGTTCAATTTTTAAAAAAGCGGGTGTTCAACTTTTTGCAGTGTGGAATTGCAATGTGCTGATTATCAAAGCGCATGTGTTCAATTTGTATTTTATGGAAAATGCAAGTAGTTGATAATCAGTATTTGTTTATTTAAAAAAATACGCCAGGTGTTCCACATTAAAAAATTGAACACCTGGCGTTATATGCTTTATTTAACCTTTTGACTGTTATTGCTGCGGTTAAGATCAGGCAGGGCGTTGTCGGGATCAATGGTCACCGATTCAGCTTCCTGTGTAGTAGGCAGCGTATACGTGATTTGCCTGGATTGCAGCCAGGTTTCAACCGGCAGGTAAAAACGTTTCTTATTGCCATCTTTAAATTCTACCTCAACAGTAAACGGCATGGGCAACTGCTCTTTGTTTACAGCTTTGATGGTGATACCTTTGGATGCATCTTTACCTGCATATTTTGTGTCGATAAGCGCTATATCAATCAGCCAGTTATTGTAAAACCAGCCCTTCCAAAACCAGGAAAGGTCTTCGCCCGCCCCATTCTCTATCGAACGGAAAAAATCATCAGGTTGTGGGTGTTTGTAAGCCCACTGGTTAATGTAATTTTTAAAGGCATAGTCAAATCTGTCTTTCCCTAAAATTTGCTCGCGCAGCAATACCAGGCCAAATGCCGGCTTATAGTAGGTAAGCGGATGGCGGTATTTTTCGGGGATAGCATCAGGAGCGGTCATAATACTTGGCGATTGCGGATCAAGCAGTGATGGGATAATTTCATCGGCAGGGTTGCCGCCGCCGGGAGCATACTCACTATCACGCTTGGGGGCATACTCGCCTTTATTAAAAGCATCGGATGCATATATATCGATAAAAGTATTGAGGCCTTCATCCATCCAGGCATAGCGGCGCTCGTTTGATCCTACAATCATCGGGAACCAGTTATGGCCTATCTCGTGGGCTGTTACCCAGTAAAGTACGCTGCCTTTATCGGTGATGCCGTCAAACACAATGCCGGGATATTCCATTCCTCCGGCAATACCAGCTTCGTTAATAGCAACCGGGTAAGGATATACAAACCACTTTTCCGAAAAGTATTCAATTGATTTTTTGAGATATTCGGTAGCCCGGCCCCAGGCATCGTTGCCATAGCTTTCGGCCGGATAAACGCTCATTGCTAATGATTTTTTTCCACCAGGCAGGTTAACCCTTGCTGCATCCCATATGTAAGCTTTTGATGCACCAAAGGCAACATCGCGGGTGTTGAGCATTTTAAAATGCCAGGTGAGGGTACCCTTGTTAACCGGGCGACTGGCCGGGTCATTAACTTCGGCCAAATCACGGACCATGATGGTTTTATCACTGTTGCGGGCTTGGCCTAAGCGGGCTATTTGTTTGGCGGTCAAAACCTCCTTTGGGTTAAGTAATTCGCCTGAGCCTGCTACGATCATATCCCATGGCACGGTTACGGAATAATCTATATCGCCATAATCTAAATAAAACTCACCGCTGCCCAGAAATGGTAGGGTATCCCAGCCGTGACTGTCGTCATAAACACACATGCGCGGAAACCACTGTGCAATTTCGTAGATCTTGCCATTTTTGGTATCGCAATAATCAGTACGGCCTCCAAAGGCACCGGGAATGGTGTAATGATAATTAATACGCAGTTTTATTGCCCCCTTTTGCAGCGGGTGTGCAAGGCGTACCTGCATGCGGGCATCTGTAATTACAAATGGTACGGGTTTAACTACATCGCCATTATCAACCGAAACGGATTCTATCTGGTAACCGCTGGTATGCTGGTCGGCGCCGGGTGTATGGTCTGTGAAGAAATTAGAGCGGGCATCCTGTTTATAAGTATTTTGATCAAGCTGCAGCCAAAGGTAAGGCAATGCATCCGGGCTGTTATTGGTATAGTTAATCACCACAGTACCGCTGATGGTTTTCTTTACGGTATCCAGGGTAACTTTCAGATTATAGTCTGCCCGGTTTTGCCAGTATCTTGGTCCGGGTGCGCCATTAGCCGAATGAAATTCGTTTCCTTTTTCGGTATAAAACATAGGCAAAAAAGCCGCCGACGGGTTGTAGTTTGATGAAGTATCGTTTGGATTGAGTTTCCCTTTTTGCGCGAATGCGCCGAGTGCTAACACCGACAGTAAACCAATGCCGATAAATTTTAATTTCATGGTGTGCATTTAAGCACCCAATATACAAAGGATGGGACTGAAATTTGATTTTATAGATATTTACTTATCAGCATAATAAAAAAACTATTTTAGTGCTATAAAAGCTAAACTTGCATTTTCCTGTAAATATACCTTTAGGCAACTCATCTATCCCGGTACATTTTGTTTGCGAAACATTGTCGTACTTTTTAGGTTACCGGTATTACGCCTGGTTACGGAAACATACTGCTGATAAGATCAGTACCGAACATCGACTTATCATCTTTATCGGTGCGGCGGCAGGCGCATTTATTGGCTCGCACCTTGTAGGGATCTTTGAAAACCCACCGTTGCTGTTCTCGCATTTCAATATCATCTATATTATGGGCAATAAAACCATAGTGGGTGGGATGCTTGGTGGATTGATAGGTGTTGAGCTTACCAAAAAACAATTGGGAGTAACCGCGTCATCTGGCGATTTGATGGTTTATCCATTGATCCTGGCTATGGTTATTGGCCGTACCGGGTGTTTTTTGGCCGGGCTGGAAGATGGGACTTATGGCATAGCCTCCAACCTGCCCTGGGCTATTGATTTTGGTGACGGAATCCGCCGACATCCTACTAATTTATATGAAATTGTATTTTGGGGAATGCTTTGGGTTGTACTCAAACTCATTGAACAAAATTATCGTTTTGCCGATGGTGCAAGATTTAAAGTATTCATGGCAAGTTACCTTGTTTTCAGGCTACTGGTTGAATTTATCAAGCCAGATTATTTTTTCGGTTTTGGTTTATCGGTAATTCAGTTAGTTTCTCTCGCCGGTATTTTGTATTATTATAAAGTATTTTTATATCCTAAAAAGCTGTTTGTAAACCATGCCTGAACGCCCGTATATATACTATGATTTTACGTTAAGCATTTGCTCCACCTGTTTACGACGGGTTGATGCCAAGATTGTTTTTGAGGATAATAAGGTTTACATGCTTAAAAACTGCCGCCGGCATGGTTTTGAAAAGGTGCTGATTGCCACAGATGTGGAATATTATAAAAACTGTCGCAACTATGCAAAGCGAAGTGAGATGCCGCTTAAGTTCAACGCCAAAACACATTATGGCTGCCCTTATGATTGCGGCTTGTGCCAGGATCATGAGCAGCACTCGTGCCTTACCGTTGTTGAAGTAACCGACCGATGTAATTTAAGCTGCCCTACCTGCTATGCCATGTCATCGCCCACATACGGCAGGCACCGCACTTTGACCGAAATAGAACAGATGCTGGATGTTGTAGTAGCGAATGAAGGTCAGCCGGATGTGGTGCAGATCAGTGGAGGAGAGCCCACGGTGCATCCTCAGTTTTTTGAGATCCTGGATATTGCCAAAACCAAACCTATTAAACATTTAATGGTAAACACCAACGGCATCCGCATAGCTAAAGATGAAAATTTTGTAAAGCAGCTGGCCACATACATGCCCGATTTTGAGATTTACCTGCAATTTGATTCTTTAAAAAAAGAGGCACTTGAGCAGTTGCGCGGTGAGGATTTGCGCGAAGTAAGGCAGAAGGCTATTGAAAATCTTAATAAGTACAATCTGTCCACAACGTTGGTAGTCACTTTGCAAAAAGGTTTAAATACCGATGAATTAGGTACAATTATTGAATACGCGTTGCAGCAACCCTGTGTCCGCGGCGTAACTTTTCAGCCTACGCAACAGGCCGGCAGGTTAGAGAATTTTAATGAACAAACCGACCGTTACACCCTAACCGAAGTACGTAACGCGATCCTTGAACAAACCAGTGTATTCAATAAAAACGACCTGATCCCGGTACCTTGTAACCCGGATGCCCTGGTGATGGGTTATGCCCTTAAGCTTGGAGGCGAAGTGATTCCGCTGACCCGGATGATAAACCCGGATGACCTGTTGGATAACTCAAAAAATACTATTGTTTATGAAAACGATGAACGCCTGAAAGGCCATCTGCTTAATATGTTCAGCACAGGTAATTCGGTTGATAAAGCTAACGAACACCTGCACTCGTTGTTATGTTGCCTGCCTGAAATTGACGCGCCAAGTTTAAGCTATGATAACCTGTTCAGGGTGATCATTATGCAATTTATAGATGCGCAGAATTTTGATGTTCGGGCTATCAAAAAATCATGTGTGCACATCGTAAATAAAGACATGCAGATCATCCCTTTTGAAACCATGAACATTTTTTACAGGGACGATAAGCGGGAATATCTTGAACAATTAAGAGGAGAAATTTTGGTATGATCGAAGGCGAAAATAATAATATACAATCTCAAGCGAATAGTAAGGTTCCCGATAATAATGAGGGAAAGAAGCCATCTGCAATGAAAATAGTTGGGTATAACCTGCTGGTATTCGCTGCTTACACCGTTATTTGTGCAGTTACGAGTAAAGATGGCGGGTTTGTTTTTGATATGTTTTTTATAGGTATACAGTTTTTTGCTTGTATCATATTTGCCATCATCAATAGAAGTTGGGGGTGGATATTAAGCGCGCTAATGGTTTTAATCATCGGGTTTTCGACCTGTGTAAGCATGTTGAGCATCAGCGGAATTTAACCGCGTTCCAACATCCCCGCCAAAACCCCTTCTTTTAACGAATTGGTACACATGCTTACCTTATGAATATCCAGCGCGTGCATAATAAAGCGTGTAATCAAAGAGGCAGCTACGATCATATCAACCCGAACAGGAATAATCCCCGGATTACCCAGTCTTTCTTTATGGCTTGAGAGAATGAGCTTATTGGTGATGGTTAACAGTTCTTCCTCATCAAAATCATAATGCTGAATACTCTTTAAATCAAAAACTCGGGCCTTTTCTGTTTCAATCAATCCGGCGAAAGTTTCAAACGAGCCTGATGAGCCAACAAGGGTATCAATTTCAATGCTCGTAGTTGCGATGAACAAATCATGTAGCCTATCCTCAAGATACAAATTCATAGCCTCGATAGATGCGGGCGGAATAGGGTCCGTGTGGTGAAACTGGTCCATAAGGCGTGCGGCGCCAACTTCAAAGCTCTGTTTCCACAGGATTTTATCGGTGTTGCCCAAAATAAACTCCACACTGCCGCCTCCAATATCCATGATGAGCGAATTTTTAGCCGATAGGCATCCACTTAACTTTACGCCATTATAAATAAAAACGGCTTCCTGTTCTCCGTCGATAATTTCGATAGCGATGCCTGTTTGGGCCTCCACTTCTTTAATGAAATCTTTACCGTTTGAGGCACTCCGCAAGGCCGAAGTAGCAATTGCCCTTACACTGGTGACATTGTTGGCAGCAATGAGTCCTTGAAAATATTGCATGGTATTCACGCCGCGCTGAAAGGCATCAGGCAAAATATAACCCTTATTAATGCCTCCCTCGCCTAACTTAACGGCTTCCGTAATATGTACAATTTCACGGTAGTCATGGATATCGCCTTCGGCAATCAATAAATGGAAGGTGTTTGTACCCAAATCCATTACTGCAACGCGTTTACTCATACGGCTAAAATAAATAATCCCCGAAAATGTTTATCATTCCCGGGAATTTTATTCAGTAAATCCGAAATCGAACATCCGATATCCGAAATCCAAAAACTATTCTTTATAAAAGAACCACTTAACCAATTCTTTATAACTTGCTTTTTTGCCATACATCAGCACGCCTACACGATAGATCCTTGCCGCGACATAGGTAGTAAATAAGAAGCCTACCACCATCATACACATAGATACTGCTACCTGCCAGGGTGCCGGATCAAAAGGAAGGCGTACCATCATGGCAACTGGGGCTGTAAAAGGAATTATAGACAACCAAACAGCCAGTGGGCTATCAGGAGCCCTAAAAAGTACTGATACCGATAAAATATAAGTGAACAGCAACGGCATGGTAATCGGAAACATGAATTGCTGGGTTTCTGTTTCACTATCTACTGCCGACCCTACTGCCGCAAACAGGGCTGCATATAACATGTACCCACTTAAAAAATAAAATATAAAACAGCCCAAAATATATCCAAATGGGATTGTTGATAAAGTAGCTATTATACCAGCCATTGGGCTTACCGGCGAATTGAAAGCATGCCCGGCTATTTTAGATGAAATTAGCGATAAGATTATCCAGGCACTGAACTGTGTTAAACCAACCAGTCCAACACCGATAATTTTACCCAGCATTAGCTGAAAGGGTTTAACGGATGATATTACTACCTCGATAATGCGGTTGGTTTTTTCCTCAATAACACCGCGCATAACCTGTCCTCCATAAATTAAAAGCGAGAGGTATATAAATATGGCACAGGCTATACTAACGCCTATATTGGCGCCGAGATTGGCATCTTTATCGCCTGCCTTCGTAATTTCGACCGCTGTTACTGAAAAATCTACTTTTTTTAGTGTATGAAGAACGGCAGTGTCAATATGATTTTTCTCCATAATATTAGCTGCCGTGATTTCATTCAATTGTTTTTGAATTTCATCGGTGATCTGTATAGCTGCCTTTTTCTTTGAAAAAACCTGTATAGCGCCAGATTTATGATAATTACCGGGTATATATAATGTTGATACAGTTTCATCGTCTTTAAATTTCGCTTTCGCTGTTTTTATATCGTCGTTTGTTACTGTAAATTTGATGTTTGGCGTATCATGAAATTTGTTTGCATATAATTTGGTATCATCAACAACATTTATTACATGCAATCCGGCGAGTTGCTCGCTGCTTTTTGCTATCCAGACAATAGCTCCACCCATAGCTAAAATCAACAAGGGCACTACAAATATCATAATGATGAATGATTTTTTGCGTACCCGTGTAAGGTACTCGCGTTGTATAATGAGTAATACTTTATTCATGGCCGGTGGAATTTAGGTTTACTTTTTCAATAAAAATTTCGTGCATGCTCGGGATAACTTCCTGCAGCATATTTACCCGCGCTTTAGGAATTAAGTATTGCAATACATCATTGGAATTATGCCCTTCCTTTAGTTTTATCTTGATATTGTGACTGTCGTCATCGGCAATAACTTCGCTCATTATTTCAAATGGCTGGCTGCCATCAAATGCAATACGTTTGCCGGCATACTCAATAAGGTAGGTTTCGTTACGGTATGAGTTGCGGATGTGTTTAACCTTGCCATCCAATATCTTGTGCGATTTATGGATAAGGGCGATGGCATCACAAAGCTCCTCAACTGATTCCATGCGGTGGGTGGAAAATAAAATAGTGGCTCCTTTTCTATTTAGCTCCAATATTTCGTCTTTAATCTGTTCGGCATTTACAGGGTCAAATCCGCTGAAAGGCTCATCTAAAATGATCAAATCGGGCTCATGGAGTACGGTTGCCACAAACTGGGCTTTTTGCTGCATGCCCTTTGAAAGCTCTTCTATTTTCTTTTTCCACCAGGTTTCCATCCCCAGTTTCTCAAACCAAAATTTGAGGCGTTTTTGAGCTTCAGCCCGGTTTAAGCCTTTTAACCGGGCCAGGTAGATCATTTGTTCACCAATCTCCATTTTTTTATAAAGGCCGCGTTCTTCGGGCAGGTAACCGATACGTTCGATATGAGATTGACTAAGTTTTTCACCGTTAAAATAAATCTCGCCCGAATCGGGAGCTGTAATTTGGTTAACTATACGGATAAGGGATGTTTTACCGGCGCCGTTAGGGCCAAGCAGGCCAAAAATTTGCCCGCTTTCAACTTCCAAACTTACATCACTGAGTGCACGGTGACCGGCGTATTGTTTAACAATATTGCGGATGCTTAGCATTTATTAAGGTTTATGTATCTGTTTTGCTTGTTAGATGGAGTTAATCAATAAAAGTTACAGGTTGGGTTTATCATACGGCCAGTTAACATTGAAATCGCTTTTATATTGTGCGGTGTTTAGGCCTTGTTCGCTGTTAAGCAGGTTTAATACTGTTACTCCGAGGTATATTCCTCCTATCGGTATAAGGATGTATACCAAATTTAGGTACTTCATGAAGTCTAATTGCGTTAATACGGAAAAATTCTCTGCTAAGTATCGTAAGGCGAAAGGTACAATATTATAAAATAGCATTATTATCAGTCTGCACAATACGAAAAATAGTAAAGGGGTTTTAATTTCCTTATGCCTGACCATAAAAGTTATTATAGTTAAATAGATTACGATAATAATTCCTGTTATGGCTGAAATCGAAGAATACAACATTAGGAATTGTTGATTCAATTGCATTGTACCGATTACTAAGCTGGCTAAATATTGGGTCAAACTAAAAATTATATAAATGGCAAAAGCGTTTGCTATAAGTTTCTTTTCATTTGCCGTTTTCAGTAGGCTTATCACAAATAGAATGATCCATAAGTAGCAAGCCATGATTGCAAATGATGATAAATAGTATCCCCATTCTGGCAAAAAAACATGTAGTACTGTGATAGCAAATGAGAGGATCAACAACGCCGCATATATAATTGAAAATGCAATGGTAGCATAGGTATTATTCAGGTTTATTTTCATTATTCAGGTATAGGTTAATTATATAAAAATATAAAGTAAAATTGCATAAACTAACCAGTCTCTTACTTCAGTTGCTTTAAACTAAACCTAAGCGTTTCAATTGCCTCCTTTTGCCTTGAAATGATCACGTACATATAGCCATTATAAATAATGGTATGCGGGTAACCGTATTGCCCGCCTTTCCATAAGCCTTCTTTTTTTAGATGGTACAGCTCATTTGCTATGATATAGTTTTTATCGAATGATTTGCCATCGGCAGAAAGGGATAACACCAGCGGGTTACGGTCATAATGGTGGAGCGTATCAGGGATACCGACATAATAAAATCGCTTATCCGGCAACCGGCCGAAATGAAATTTACTGTCATTATCCGAAAATGGAGCTTCCGCCGGGCGCGACCAATTGCTACCGTTATCCCTGCTTTCGGTTAGCCATAAATGGCCTTTCCAGCCTTTGCCGGTTACCCTGAGCAGCATGTGCAGTATATTGTCGTTTGTTTGGAAAAACGAACCTTCGCAAAGCGGCGGTAAACCGGATTTGGTAGCTGGTGCATAAAACATAGCGGGGTTATCCTGCTTATAAAGTGAATCGGGATAGAAACTGCTTAGTTTCCAACCCGAAAGCCCGCGGGGATCATCTGTGTAAGGGAAAGTGAAATTACCGCTGATGATCAGCCTTCCGCTATTGGTAACCTCCGGGCCATGGTTTGGTACGACAGGCAAATGCATATCAAGCGGTTCGCTCCAATGTTCGCCATCGGTACTGGTTTTGGCCCACAAGTGGGTGTTATTACGGTGTTTGTCATAATCGCCGTAATAGGCTACCAAAGTTCCTTTATATTGATAAAGCCCGGCGGCGGTGAGAACCGTGAGCGTATCGTTGACTTTGCCAGGATTGGCTAAGGTTTTTAATGCCGACCAATGTTTAAAGTCTTTAGAAGTGGCATAAACTACCCTTTGCCCCGGCGAATCCTCATCAACCATTCCGTTGCTCCATATAGCCACAAAGCGGTCTTTAAAATGGATAATGGATGCATGATGGTTGTAAAGCCACTCTTTATCCGGCGAGTAGATCATTGATCGTTCGATATTTAGCTTTGGTACGCCGGCTTCGGTTTGGTAATTGTTGCTAATGGCCGTAGTTTGTGCGTGGGTATTAAGAACGGATAAAAAAAGGCAGATAACAAAAGGGAGCTTTAATTTTGTAGACATGATTCTAATTAACGCAAATTATCCGGTTAGTGAAAGCTGAGTTGAAATTTGCCGAAGTAAAAGCCAGGTTTCTGCAGGGCGGTACTAATAATTGTAGTGTCCGTTACTCAAAAATATCGTGAGTAATAAAGGGTAAACATGTCTGAAAGGGGAGTTAACAGGGTTAACACTTTTTTAATATTTTAATTTGAATGTATTTATAATCAATTGCTTGTGTTTTTTAGGGGTTACACTAAACTGATATTTAGGTTAGCTAAGTTTGATGCTGATGGTTTACCTGCATCGCAACCATATTTCGTAACTATATTGCAACATTCATTGCTACTAAATATTTAAATGTGTTTGCCCTGGTCATTAATATGCCAGAATTTTGTAATCCCGGTCATGGCAATCCTTTTATCCCCAAAAATCAAGGTTCTTTTACTAAATTACAGGCGCTATCAAATACATCATTTATGAAGCGAACATTACTTCTAATCCTCGCGCTTTCAGCTGCATTTAACGTATTCGCCCAGCAAAAAAAAACTTTAAAACCTGCCGATGTGTATCGGATCCCAACGGTGAGCGATCCCCAATTATCGCCCGATGGCAAGTGGGTGGCTTATAGTGTTTCTGAAGTTGATACTGCTAAAGACCGCCGTGTATCACACCTTTGGATGCAGAGTTTTGATGGCAAAGAGTCCATCGAACTGACCCATGGTGAGGAGGCTGCCTCGTCGCCGCGCTGGAGCCCGGATGGTAAGTATTTATCATTCCTGTCTTCGCGCGATTCAAAAACAGGCTCACAGGTTTGGCTCATCGACCGCCGGGGTGGCGAAGGGGTAAAACTGACCAATATTAAAGGTGATTTGAGCGATTACGCCTGGAGCCCTGATGGAAAGCGTTTGGTGATGGTGATAGGCGACCCCGAAAATAAAGGCAAAGAAGAACCTAAAACCCCCAAACCCATAGTTATTGACCGCTATCATTTTAAACAGGATATAGTAGGATATCTTCAGCACTTGCATAGCCATCTATATTTAATTGATGTAACCACAAAAAAACTGGATACATTAACCAGGGGTGATAAAGATGAAAGTTCGCCGGTATGGTCGCCAGATAGTAAGACTATTGCATTTGTGAGTAACCGCAGTGCCGATCCTGATAAAAATCAAAATACCGATATTTTTACCATTGATGCCCGGCCGGGTGCCAGCATGTTGCAGCTAACCACATGGAAGGGGAGGGACGGTAACCCGCAATGGAGCCCCGATGGCAGATATATTTCTTACCTCCGTTCAACCAGCGACGCCGATTATATGATGTATGATCAGAGCGTGGTGTGCATTATGGATGTAGTTGGCCAAAATAATAAACCATTCACGCTTCAGCTGGATCGCCCGGCTGGTGCACAAACCTGGGCTAAAGACAGCAAGAATATTGTATTTATAGTAACGGACGACCGTACACGTTATTTGGCCAACATCAATATCAACAGCGGCAAGATAACTACGATAAACAAAGGCGATTACGTTTTTAACGACATAGCTACCAATCTTTCGGGCAATTGGGTAGTTCAAAAAACCGACCCGTATACTCCTGCCGAATTATTCGCTTTGGAAGATAAAAAACTTCGCAGGCTAACTTTCCATCACGACGAATGGTTAAATACAGTGCAATTGGCATACGCAAAAGGCTTTGAGTCAACAAGTGTCGATGGTACCAAGGTATCAGGCATTGTTTTAACGCCCGACAGTATTCCTAATAAGAAATATCCTTTGATCCTATTTATTCATGGTGGACCGGTAGGGCAGGATGAATTTGGTTTTGATGCTACAAGGCAAACGCTGGCTGCTGCCGGTTACGCTGTAGCGGCTGTGAACTACAGGGGCAGTAATGGCCGCGGGCTGGATTATTGTAAAGCCATTTATGCCGATTGGGGCAATAAGGAGGTAAAAGATTTGCTTGGTGCGGTCGATCAACTCGAGAAATTAGGCATCGCAGATCCTGATAAGCTGGGTATAGGTGGCTGGAGTTATGGCGGCATACTTACCGATTATACAATAGCCTCCGATACCCGCTTTAAAGCAGCAGCCAGCGGAGCGGGCAGTGCGCTGCAGCTTTCGGTTTATGGTAGCGACCAATATGTGTTACAATACGAAAACGAAATAGGTACGCCCTGGAAAAATGCAGACAAATGGATCCAGATTTCGTACCCGTTTTTTCATGCTGATAAAATAAAGACCCCGGTACTGTTTATGTCGGGCCTGAAGGATTTTAATGTGCCGACCATCGGCAGTGAGCAAATGTACGAGGCATTGAGAACCCAAGGCATTCCAACCGAACTGATATTGTATCCTAATCAATTTCATGGGCTTACTAAGCCAAGTTACCAGGTTGACAGGTTGCAGCGCTATGTGGAATGGTATGATAAGTATTTGAAAAAATAATATTTTTATGCCCTCGAAACGGTTTTTTTATCCTGTTTTATGAAATATGTCCTGTTGATTTTAAGTAGTTTGGCTTCTTCGCCTTTGATGGCTCAAACCACCAAAAAGCCGCTTAAACCTACCGATCTGTATAAACAACCAACGCTGATGGCGCCACAGCTTTCTCCGGATGGCAAATGGGTGGTTTATGAATTATCTGAAGTGGATACAGCTAAAGATAAGCGTGTGTCGCACTTGTGGATGCAGAGTTTTGACGGCAAGCAATCCATTCAGCTTACTTATGGTGATGAGCCGGCATCCACTCCTAAATGGACCCCTGATGGTAAGTTTATTTCTTATCTGTCCGAAAAGGATTCAAAAAACGGCGGGCAGGTTTGGTTGATGGACAGGCGCGGTGGCGAGGGGCACAAGCTCACCGATATTAAAGGTGAACTTGAAGAGTATGTTTGGTCGCCGGATAGTAAAAGGCTGGCATTGATCATTAAAGATCCCGAAAACAAAGGAAAGGAAACGCCCAAAACTCCTCCTCCTATAAAAATAGACCGTTACCATTTTAAGCAGGATATTGAAGGGTATCTGCAACATCTGCATTCGCATTTGTACTTGTATGATGTGGGTTCGAAAAAACTGGACACTCTTACGAGTGGTAACATGGACGATAGCTCGCCGCAATGGAGCCCAGACGGAAAAAAGATTGCCTACATAAGTAATCATACAGCCGATCCGGATCGGAATGAAAACACAGATATCTTTACGATAGAAGCTAAACCCGGTACCGAGCCGCAACAGCTTACTACTTTTACCGGCCATGATATTAACCCCATTTGGAGCCCTGATGGAAAGCGCATAGCCTACCTGCGGTCAACAAGCGATGCCGATTATTTCATTTATCAGCACGATGTTTTGTACCTGATGGATGCCGACGGAAAAAATAATCGTCCATTAACAGATCAGTTGGACAGGCCTGTTAGCAATATTGCATGGAGCAAGGACGGCAAAGACCTTGAATACGTAGTAAGTAGCGACAGGATCCGCTATATCAACAGGTATAATTTGCTTCTCCGTAAATCTGTGTTGGTTTATAAGGGGAACGAATGCAGTTTTTCTGATATCATTGGCCATTCCTTAGGCGTATGGATGGGTAAAATGACCACTCCATACATACCCAACGAATTGGTGGCTGTTGAAAATGGCAAGATCCGCCGTTTAACTTTTCACCAGGAGAAATGGTTAAGCGAGGTTAAACTGGCTTATGTGAAAGGTTTCCAGTCGTTCAGCAGCGATGGCACACTGGTTTCGGGGATACTTTATACGCCCGATAGCGTAGTTACTAAGAAAATGCCTTTCATTCTTTACATTCACGGCGGCCCTACCGATCAGGACGAGTTTGAGTTTGATGAGATCAGGCAAACGTTGGCTTGTGCGGGTTATGCAGTAGCCGCTGTAAATTATCGTGGCAGTACAGGGCGAGGCATTGAATATACCAAAGCTATTTATGCTGATTGGGGCAATAAGGAAGTGAAAGACTTACTGGGTGCTGTAGACGAATTGGTTAAACTTGGGATAGCCGATAAAGACCGCCTCGGCATTGGTGGTTGGAGTTACGGGGGCATCCTTACCGATTATACCATAGCTACTGATCCCCGCTTTAAAGCAGCATCAAGCGGGGCGGGAAGTGCCTTACAGTTAGCCATTTATGGATCAGATCAATGGGTGATGCAATACGATAATGAATTGGGAGCACCCTGGAAAAATGCTGATAAGTACATTAAGCTATCGTACCCGTTTTTTCATGCCGATAAAATAAAAACGCCAACCCAGTTCATGTCGGGTTTAAAAGATTTTAACGTGCCCACCGGCGGAGGCGAACAAATGTATGAAGCGCTGAGATCGCAGGGTATACCAACACAACTGGTACTTTATCCTGGCCAATATCATGGCATCACCGTGCCCAGTTACCAGGTTGACCGACTGAAGCGCTATATTGAATGGTTTGATAAATATTTGGCTCCCCAACCCCCTAAAGCGGGAGCTTTTTGATTAACAAAACTTAAGAGCAAGAGCGGCTTAGATAATTATACCTAAGCCGCTTTTTATTCTGTAAATTCAATAATTCAGACATTCTGATTTCAGACAACCAGCTTTCCCTCAACCGAATCATCAATGGTTTTGCCGATAGCTGCACCGGCGAGCCGTTTTACAAATGCAACGGCATTGCCATGTTTATTGTCCCAGTAATAGCCTTCAGTTGGTTCAACTTTAATAACGCTGATGCGCGGATCGTCGATACCTTCCGTAAACCACACTTTGAGTGTCGGTTCCCATAGTTCTTTGATCTTTTCTTTATCTTCGGTAATAGTAGCTATGCCATAAAGGTTTAAAAAGTCTGAATATCCTGACCCCTGGAAAAGCAGATGGACAAAGGGATCTTTAGCTAACTCATCATTTTTATGGCTGTCATTAGCACTCAGAAACCAGAAGTTGCCCTCATCATCAATTTTCTGTGCCGACATTGGCCTCACTGAAGCAGGTACGCCTGTTTTAAGACTGCTCACAAAGAAGCAGCTTTTTGCGCTTTCGGCAAGTTCTTTAATCTTGGCCAGGGCTTCAGGTCCATTCAAGTCCTTCATATTATCCTCAGGCTGTTGTTGATTGATACTATCCATTGTTTCAAGTTTTTGGTGGTAAATGTTATCAGAGTAACAAATCAAAAACTCAATTGTGTGGATTTATTTAACTTAGTAGATAATTATTTAGTTATAAGTTTTTATTAGAGGGATAGTCTACCCAAACACCACCATCCTGTCTGGATATTTTGAAGCATAAGTTGCTACAATATTTTTGATATAGTCATTCCCCGGATAAGGTGTGAGATAGCTTTTGAGTTGCTGTATGTTATTGGCATCAAAATAATGGGAGATATAGCCCATGCCATAAAACTGGCCTTTTTCTACCAAAATACAGCTATGTTCATCGCCGGTACGGCCCTCATCCCTGATAGCGTACGTTGGTAAAGCTTGCTTAAGCTGATCGATGGCATTGTTGACCTTTTCGTTATAACTGTCGGGAGGTTCAACACCTTCGCAGGCACAGGAACTTCCTGCTGCACTAACGCAGGGCTCATTGTTTTTTTGTATAAAACAAAGCTTAGGGCACAGGTCAAATGCTTCTATCAGTTTGTTGAGCAGGTTATAGCCATCAAGCAGGGAATTGCAGGTATATATTGGGTCGCTGTATTTGCGGTATTTATCAACTGCCAGGCGAATATACCCGCGTTGATCTTCAAAGGCATAAAGGCAGAACGCATTTTCAAAGCGTTTTAACGAGCGATTATATTTGGGCCATAAGCGTTTGATCTCAATAGCTTCCAACACAAAGGCGATGAGCTCGGTGCCGCAAACCTGATAAGTGATCTGGTATATATTGCGTAAAAATTCCTGGCGCTGAAAGCCGGGGTTGTTGCCTGTAAAGTGGCTGCTTACCCTTTTTTTAACGTTTTTGGCTTTGCCTACATATATCACTTTGCCTTTTTGATCATGAAAGTAATATACGCCCGGTGTATATGGCAACTGGTCAATGTCTTTTTTGGATAAGTTGGGTGGCAGCACCTGATCTTTTGAACCTTGCTTAAGCGACTGTTTGATGTGGTTCTCTGTATCACTGTTCAGCAATAAGGTAAACAGCTCGGCAGTAGCTTCAGCATCGCCCATGGCACGGTGGCGGCTTTGATTATCAATACCCAAATGTTTACACAATCTGCCAAGACTATATGAAGGCAAACCTGGCAATATCTTACGCCCAAGCCTTACAGTACAAAGCTTATTTGTTTGCAGATCATATCCCGCGGCAGCGAGATGATATCTGACAAAAGAAAAATCAAAATTTACATTGTGCGCTACAAAGATTTTACCGTGAATGAGGTGGTAAATATCAGCTGCCACATCCTCAAAAGGGGGGGCATCCTTTACCATCTCGTTGGTAATACCTGTTAAGGCGCTGATGTAAATAGGGATTTCACGCTGCGGATTAACAAGCGTTTCAAACCGCTTCACTACTTTTTTCCCATCATGTATGCATATCGCTATTTCGGTGATACCATTAGCGCTGGCATGCCCCCCAGTAGTTTCTATATCGACAATTGCATACATGATATTTCAAATGTAATATAAATTTGCTAATTATTTTAGTGTTGTTTAAAAAAGTCGGAAAGTTTGCAGTTGGAAAGTCCGAAAGTTAAAAAGTTTGGTTTGTGAGGAATTGAGCAGCTTTACAGCATGAAAATTAGGCACCAAAACAAAAGCCCCTGAGAAAGTTTCTCAAGGGCTTCAATATCTTTCGGACTGCGGACTTTCCGACTAAAGACTTAAGACTTCTTATTCTTATTTGCCTGGATCTGCTGTTGCTGGCGCATCATCTCTTCCATTTTAGCACCAAAGCCTGATTTTTTCTTCTTGGTATCTTCAGGTTTCTTTTTGTTTTCCTGGATCTGGGCATGGATCTTCTTGTCATCAACCATGAATTTGATCAGGTACTGCTGTAAAAAGGTGAACATGTTGGCCAAAAAGTAATAATAGTTCAAACCGGCAGGGTAGCTGTTAAGCGTGAAGAGGAATACCAAAGGAGTGATGTAACCAATGTATTTCATTTGCCCTGTAGCACCGGAGATCTGGTTGTTGAAATAAGTATAGATCAACGTTGAAATGGTCATCAGTAAACACATTAAACTAATGTGGTTAACGCCGCCAAGGAAAGCTATCGGAGCGAATTTAATAACCGAATCATAAGTTGAAAGGTCATGCATCCACAGGAAACTTTCGCCCCTTAGCTCAAATAAACTTGGGAAAAAGCGGAAGAACGCAATAACTATAGGCATCTGGATCAGCAATGGTAAACAGCCGCCCAATGGGTTAACACCTGCCTTTTTGTACAGCTTTAGGTACTCCTGTTGTAACAACGTAGGGTTATCCTCACCAACTTTAGCTTTAATTTCATCCATTTCGGGCTTCAGCACACGCATTTTGGCCATTGAAAGGTATGACTTGTAAGTAAGAGGTGATAATACCAGCTTAAGCAATACAGTCAATACCAGGATGATCAAACCATAGTTCCAGTTAAACTTGTTAAGGAAGTTAAATACCGGCAATACCGCGAAACGGTTGATGTATTTTAATGGTCCCCAGCCAAGGTTAACCAGTTTATCAAGGTCATGCCCCTGGTCTTTAAGCGTATTAAAACGGTTAGGGCCAAAGTAAAACTCCAAGGGTAAAGAACCATCTGTGCCGCGGGTAAGCGACAGGTCGGCTTTCATTTGTTTTACATCGGTGGTATCGTTAAAATCAGTAGCAACAGCAATATCTGTTTTGGTAATGCCCCCTTTAGCTATCAGCACATTTGAAAAGAAGTGTTGTTTAAAAGCAACCCAGGCCATTTTTTTATCGCTGATGCTTTTTTGATCGTCTTTGCCTTCGCTCAGGTAATCAGCATCCCCATCGGTATTATAATAGTACACCGTTGAATACTGGCGCTCCATTTTGATGTCTTTTTCCTGTTTGTGCAGGCTGGTGGCCCAGTTAAGGTTAATGGTGCTGCTATTGGCAATAACGCCGTCAAGACCGGTAGGCTTAATGGTTAACCCAAGTTTAAAACCATCACCTTTTAAGCTGTATATATAATCAATATATTGGGTAGGGCTATAGCTCAAACGCATAGTAACCGAACCGGAATCTTTTTCGGCTATGTTAAGTTCCTTTGCACTTGGGGTAAAATAGTAATTGTTAGTGTTGATATTGGCAACACCGGCGGCAAACTTCAATCCAAATTGGTTATTGTCACCGCTGAAAAGCACCAGGGGCTTCTTATCAAAAGTTTTGTAGTTTTTTAACTCAACGGAAGCTACTTTGCCTCCGTGGGTGCTTAATTTAATAAGCAGCTCTTTATTACCAATGGTAACAAACTCTTCTTTACCAACAGATGCGGCGCCAAAAGGCATTTTTAACAAGACCGAATCAACTTTGGCTGTTTTGGCGGTATCAAACTTAGCTGTGGTTTTAGCAGCAGCGGCAGCTACAGCGGCACCAGCTTTTTTCAGCGAATCCTGGTGCTGTACCTCGCGCTCTTTTTTAAGGTCGGCTTCTGATGGCTTTAAAAAGTATATCGAGCCGGCAATGATCGCCATGATCAGGAATAATCCTGTAAACGTATTTTTATCCATTATCTAATTATCGTACAATTACTTATTTTTTGCGGGCATAAGCTAGCGAAGCGGCGACAAAGTTAATAAAAAGTGGGTGCGGATTAGCAACTGTTGATTTTAATTCGGGGTGAAATTGCGAACCGACAAAAAACGGGTGGTTTTTAAGCTCTACAATCTCCACCAGGCCATTGTCAGGATTTATGCCGGATGGGGTAAGGCCCGCAGCCTCGTATTGCTTAAGGTACTCGTTATTAAACTCATAACGGTGACGGTGCCTTTCCGAAATATGGTTTTTTCCGTAAATAGCCGCCGCTTTAGTGCCTTTTTTAATATCGCAGGGATAAGCGCCTAAACGCATGGTACCGCCTTTGTTGGTGATATTTTTCTGATCTTCCATCATGCCGATAACCGGGTAAGGGGTTTCGGGGTTCATTTCGGTACTGTTGGCATTCTCAAATCCTAATACATTACGGCCAAACTCAACTACCGCACATTGCATACCTAAACAGATACCAAAGAAAGGGATATTATTTTCGCGCACATGGCGGATAGCCTGGATCTTACCTTCAAAGCCACGCTCGCCAAATCCTGGGGCAACCAGTACGCCGTGCATGCCTTTTAATTTTTCAACAGCGTTTTCGGGCGTAAGCTGTTCCGAAGGGATATATTCAAGCCGCACTTTACATTCCTGTTTAGCGCCCGCATGGATAAAGGCTTCGGTAATGGATTTATAAGCATCCGGCAGCTCCACATATTTACCAACTAACGCAATACGTACATCGGCAGTCGGGTTTTTCAGGCGGCCAAGAAATTCTTTCCAGTTTTCGAGGTTTGGCTCATTTTTGTGCGGAAGTTTTAATTTGGTCAATACGGTTTTGTCAAGCTGTTCTTTCAGCATTAACAGGGGTACATCGTAAATACTTGGTGCGTCAATCGACTCAATAACAGCATTGATATTCACGTTACAAAACAGCGCTATCTTTTTGCGGATATCGTTGGTAAGGTGGTGTTCGGTACGGCAAACCAGGATATCGGGCTGGATACCATACTCTAATAACATTTTTACCGAGTGCTGCGTAGGTTTGGTTTTTAATTCGCCTGCTGCTGCAAGGAATGGTACCAGTGTAAGATGGATAACCAGAGAGTTAGCCGATCCAATTTCCCAGCGGAATTGCCTTACAGCCTCAATATATGGTAATGATTCAATATCGCCTACCGTACCGCCAAGCTCGGTGATCACAATATCGTAATCGCCGCTTTCGCCCAATATGCGGAAGTTTCTTTTTATTTCATCGGTAATGTGGGGCACTACCTGTACAGTTTTTCCTAAAAAAGCCCCTTCACGTTCTTTATTAATTACATTTTGATAAATGCGGCCGGTAGTGATGTTGTTGGCCTTTGACGTAGGAGTGTTCAGGAAACGCTCGTAGTGGCCAAGGTCAAGATCGGTTTCGGCACCGTCTTCGGTTACATAGCATTCGCCGTGCTCATAAGGGTTAAGTGTTCCCGGATCAATATTGATGTAAGGATCAAACTTTTGGATGGTTACGCGGTAACCGCGCGATTGAAGGAGTTTGGCTAAAGAAGCAGAGATTATACCTTTTCCTAACGATGAGGTAACACCGCCCGTAACAAAAATATATTTAGTCATGATTTTTTTTGAAAATGACCGGGCTTTTATACCGCGGCCAATTGTTTCTGTACGGGATACAAAAGTAAGAAAATTTTCACGCTTCGCCGTATCTGTTTTTAAAAAATGGAACTGTAAATGTCTTTTGTTTGTAATTGGTTTTTACAGAGTGTATTATGCGCGTTTTGGAGCTGATACTTTTATAAACGGAAGTGAACTGGTTGACGGCTTTAACGGCGATAATTCTGGTAAGGTCCCCATAAGGGGGGAGGGCCGGTGACGCTGCCCGGTTACCGTCTGATATAATGAATACGTAATTTCAGTCATTTTTCTCGAGCTGTGCCTCCAAAAAGGTACTGTTTCGGCACTGTTGGCCTGTTTGTTTACATGGGTAGAAGTGCAGACTATAATGATTTTTCCAACTCAACCGCGGTACAACAATGCTGTCGTCATACACATCACTGCCCATGATTTCCCCAGTTGTGGAGGCAAAAACTACATTAGCATTAGGATAGCTCTTTTTAAGATAATCATAAATTTCAGGACCGATAATTAACTTCGGTGCACCGAAAGCAAGTACCAACTGACATTTTTCAGCACTAAATTCAGGGTCTGTAAAGTAATTTACCCAACCCTTGTTTACAAAATGATGCTGCCTTATCTTCAGGATGATTTTAGGTTAATAATAAGGTGATGCTACAGATGAAGTTAACAAATTAAAAAACAAAAATTTGTTAAAATACTAAAGTATTAAACGCATTGTTATTATGGTAAACATTTAATAGTATAGCTATGTTTCAATAGCTTAAATGGCCTCTGATATGGCGTATCTGCTTTATGCGCGTGAGCGGCCATAAGGTTTAGATCGGGTTAAAATATGGTACTAATGACAGCCTTTGTTTAGGAAAAGAAAGGCGAACGAGACAATTAAGATTCCAAAAACTATCTGCCAGCCGATTTTATTTTCTGCCGGTTGATCCGACCAATCTTTTGATTTAGACCGGAGGGGCGCTATGTTGTGGACGTAATTCCCAAAAATAAAATTCAGGTAATTGAAAACGTCAAAGTGAGCAATTTCCCGGTCACGGGCATTAATAAGTAAATCGAGATAATAATCGTATAGCTGAAATCTACGCCCGGAGGAATCAAGTACTTTTTGGATAATATGATAAACGGCAAAATTAATTGGGAGGCCCTTATCAAGCAGCTGTTTGTAAATTGATAATAATTGAGGCAGGTCATCTTGCCGCATGAATGTTTTGGCCAGGAAATAAGCAATTTCTGGATTGGGTTTGGGATTAGGATTACTTTTTAAATAAGTGATATACTCTGAAAATAGCTCGTAATTATTTACAGCTTCGCCGTTTTCTTTCAAACTTATTAATAGTTCCCGCTTATTGAAAAAGTTACTTTCACGTACAATTTTAATCAGTTGCGCCTTTATTGTTTCGGTTTCCTGATCGTCAATATTCAGCTTTTTTATTATTTGCTCACAACGCATCAAATAATATAAGCGATAGTAGTTTTCTGAAATATCGGTTGTAGCAAGTTTTTTAAAATAAATAAACAATGCTCTCTTTTCGTTGGCGTCAATGTAATGATAGGCGAGTGCTTTATCAAAGTAGCCATGATTATAGTAATGTTGAGCAGCTTCTATTAAATACTCATTGAGATTTGAAGCTTTGGGGCACATGGGATTACCTGTTAAATCAAGCGCAAAGGGGCTGTGTGGATCGGTTGGGAAAGGTGTGGTGATACAATTATTGCGCAAACTTATCCTATATAAATTAGGCAAGGAAAACAGGGGACTCGCATCTTCTATGATATTGTTGTCCAGTTCAATGTAATAGAGGTCAGTTAGGGTCTTGGCAAATGAAACATCCGAAATATTGCAATGTGTTAAGCTAAGACCTGTCAGTTTCCCAAACCTTCCAATTATAGTTCCATCAATGTATTTAATATGGCTCGCCGTGAGCTTTTTTAGATTTGAAGCATCACGGATAGGCAACAAATCATCGCAATAAACACCACCAATTTCTAAAAGTTCGAGTTTTTTAAGAGGTTCAAGGGGGCCAAGACTAATCAATTGATTTCCTGAAAGAATGAGCGATGTAAGTTTTAATAGGTGTTTTAGCGGGCTGATATCAGCTATTCTATTTCGCGCAGCGTGTAATACTTTGAGGTCGCTAAGTTCGGCGATTGGATAAAGATCTGTTATTTGATTACCATCTATAATTAATTGTTGGAGACTAAGTGATGATTTTAACGCCAAAATGTTTGTTATCGCATTACAGGATAACTTTACTGTAATTAATTTTGTATGCTCATTTAAAGCGGATATATCCGTTATTTTATTAGTTGATAAGTTTAAGTCGGTTAATTCTACAAGGTTCCTTACAGGCTCTATATTTTCTATAAGACCACCAGGTAAGTATAAAGTTCTGAGGCGTAGCATTCGACTCAACGGCGAAATGTCTTTATATCCGCCATTGATTATCACGAGGCATTCCAAATGGGTTAATGCGTCAATGTGATTAAGATCGTCTATAATTACATCACTATTTTCAACAGAAATGGATAAGTCTGTTAAAAAGTGAAATGATCCAATAAACTGCAATAAATTTCCGCTATATTCAAATGAGACATATTCGCTGTCATATACTTGTAAGCCAATTAATCTGCCAAATGCATCGAATTTTGCGTCATAGTTGGAATCCGGAAGTGTTGTTTCGTCTCTTAGTCGTTGTTCATCGGTCATTGATTAAAAATAGAGATAAATATTTGCAGGAGTCAGTGCAACATAACGTACTATTTTCCACTTACATTTTTATTTGATTCAGGCAGTGGTTCTGTCTGGAACAAATGAGGTTTAAAACGAATTCCCAGAGTTATATATCAAACTTCAGTTTCTCCAGATCTTCAGGCACATCAACGGCATGGGTTTCCAGCTCGGTTTCGGCAACTTTGATACGGTAACCGTTGTCTATCCAGCGAAGCTGCTCAAGGCTTTCGGCCTTTTCAAGCGGGGATACCGGTAGTTTGGTAACTTCCTGCAATATATCTGCCCGATAGCCATAAATGCCGATGTGTTTAAAAAAAGTGTGGAATTCGAGCCAGTTTTCGGGCTCCTGGCCGCGAATATGGGGCAGGGTAGCACGGGAGAAATAAATAGCTTCGGATAATTTATTGATCACCACCTTGGGCGAATTGGTATTATGCAGTTCCTGTTCGGTCAGGATCCTTTTTATAAGAGTGGCCAGTTGGGTTTCCGGATCGTTAAAGCAGGCTGTTAATTTGGTGATCTGCTCAGGGGCAATAAAAGGCTCATCGCCCTGAATATTGATGATCACATCATACCCGGGGTGCAGGCGGGCAACTTCGGCACAACGGTCGGTGCCGCTTTGGTGGTTGGCGCCTGTCATTACCGCAACGCCGCCAAAACCGTTTACGTGGTTAAAAATCCGGTCGTCATCGGTAGCAACGATAACTTCGCTCAGGCTCCGGCATTTTTTTGCCTGCTCATATACGCGTTGGATCATAGTTTTACCGCCGATATCAACCAATGGTTTACCGGGAAAACGTGACGACGCATAACGGGCTGGGATAATGCCTAAGATTTTCATTTGATTTTTATTACAATGGTTTTAAACATTTGCAAAGCTAATTCCTGATCCTGCTTTGATAAATTACGGCCTGACAGTTGGAAGTTTAAAGTTGATGATTTACTTTGATAATAAATACCAGTAATTCCTTTTGAAGGATTTTTTGGCCAGATTGTTTTTATAATAAAATCTTGTTTCGACTCTTCATTAAAGTTGTGATCTTTTATCTCTGCAGGGATTTCTATCGGAATATACACTGTGCTGTCCTTAGTAAGCATATTTGCGATGTAGTCAGCCTTAGGAAATTTGTTTTTTTGCTTAGCTGCAGGTTTATGCATCGAGATTTTGACTTTTATATTGGGAACGTCACTATATGTACGTTCTCTATCGCAAAAATCACATCCGCGTTGCCAATCGTTAGTTTTTATATACTCCTGTTCTGATAGTAATAGGTGATTAGCGTACCCCATCGAACTGATTTCGAAAGAAAGAGTATCTGTTGGAGCAATAATTCTACCTACAAAAGAGTCTATGCCTTGTTCCTGTTGGAAATGCCAGTTAGGAGGCAGCCATAGTTTGAAACCATTCAAACGGAGCAGATGCCATGTGCTGATATTTACTTGTTTTTCTGAACTATGTTCGCAGGCGAATAAAAGAATAGATAATAAAGCGAAGATCAAAAGCTTCTTCATACCCTATTAACTATTAAAACAACCCGTTAATCTCCCTTTCAATCAGGTTCACAATGGTAGCCATGTCCTCGGTATTGTTAGCAAAATCCAGATTATCCTTATCAAGGATCAACAGTTTGCCCAATTTATAATTGTTGATCCATTTATCATATTTTTCGTTCAGTTTGGAAAGATAATCTAAACGGATACCTATTTCATACTCACGGCCGCGGCGCTGAATATTGCTTACCAGGGTAGGCACAGATGCTTTAAGGTAAACCAGCAGATCGGGCGGTTTAATAAACTCGGTGATATTTTGAAAAATTGATTCATAGTTTTCGTAATCGCGGGTAGTCATCAAACCCATATCATGCAGGTTTTCGGCAAAAATATAGGCATCCTCGTAAATGGTGCGGTCCTGTATAATATTACGCCCACTTTTTTGGATATCGATGATCTGGCGGTAACGGCTATTCAGGAAGTAGATCTGAAGGTTAAAGCTCCAGCGTTTCATGTCGCTGTAAAAATCCTCTAAATAGGGGTTGTTATCTACAGCTTCATACAAAGGGTCCCATCCGTAATTTTTGGTCAGCATCTCGGTAAGGGTGGTCTTTCCGGCGCCTATATTTCCTACAATAGCTATGTGCATATATTTTAGTTCATGTCTGAATCAGAATTTTCCTAATTTACAGAATTGTCAGAATTAAAAAAGTTTTAGCCTAAATTCTGACAATTCTTGAATTCTGAAAATCCTGATCAAAATTTCCTGAAGCCGATGATCTCTCTAACTTCCCTTATCGTTTTTGACGCGCTTTCACGGGCCTTTTCGGCACCCATTTCGGCTACTTTACGCAGGTAATCTGCGTCATTGGCAATGGCGTTGATCTTGTCGCGGATAGGGGCTGTTGCCAGTACCATATCTTCGGCAAGCTGCTTCTTTAAATCGCCGTAACGGATAGCCATTTTGTTATAAAGCTCGTCAAAGTGGGCAAGTGTATCGGGTGTTGAAACAACCTTCATTAAATCGAACAGGTTTTGGATCTCCTGTGGTTTTTGCTGGTTTTCAACGGTAGGGCCGCTATCGGTTACCGCGCGCATTACTTTTTTGCGGATGGCTTCGGGTGTATCGCCCAAAAATATTGCATTGCCTTCGCCTTCTGATTTGCCCATTTTTCCCTTGCCATCCAATCCCGGAATTTTCACCAAACTTTCGCCAAAGCTAAAGGCAAAAGGCTCGGGGAAATAATCATGGTTATAAAGCCTGTTGAAACGGTTACCAAAAGTGCGGGCCATTTCAAGGTGCTGCTCCTGATCTTTACCTACAGGCACTTTAGTAGCTTTGTGGATAATAATATCCGCCGCCATTAAAACCGGGTAGGTAAGCAGGCCGGCGTTCACATTTTCGGGATTGGCGCGCACCTTGTCTTTAAATGATGTTGCTCGTTCCAGTTCGCCCAAATAAGCGTTCATGTTCAGGTACAGGTATAATTCGGTAACCTCCGGAACGTCGGATTGCACGTATATGGTAGCCTTTTCAGGGTCGATGCCCGCGGCTAAATATTCTATCAGCACCTGTTTTACGTTGCCATGTAAATTGGCAGGCGTAGGGTGGGTAGTTAACGAGTGGAGGTCGGCAATAAAAAAAAAGCAGTTGTATTCATCCTGCATTTTTATAAAGTTTTGCAACGCCCCGTAATAATTTCCTAAGTGTAAGTTTCCGGTCGAACGGATGCCACTAACAACAATCTCCATAGTGTGGCGAAAGTAAGGAATTTTTCTATTTTTGGTAATGATGAAAATGATATTGAGAAAAGTACACGTATATCTTTACATTGTGAGCGTGGCCCTGGGCTACGTTATATTATGGCCTTTTTTCTATTATTTTTCGCGTAAACCCGAACGCTATCATACGCTCAATTCATTCAGAAGGCTTTGGGGATTAGTGAGTTCTGCTTTTGTAGGTATATTTTACCAGTTTGAATATGAACAACCGATTGACTGGAACAGGCCTTATATCATTTGTCCTAATCACACCTCAAACCTTGATATTTCGGCTATGTGTATCCTGGTTAAAAGCAATTGCTGTTTTATGGGCAAACATGAGCTGGAAAATGGCCTGGTAACCGGTCTGTTTTTTCGTACGGTGGATATTCCTGTTAACCGTGATAGTAAAATGTCATCGTTTAGGGCGTTTAAAAAAGCATCCGAGAAATTACAGGAGGGCGTTTCTCTTATCATTTTCCCCGAAGGCGGAATTTCGGATCATTATCCTCCGCAGCTTTGCCCGTTTAAAAATGGCCCTTTCAGGCTGGCTATCGAGCTGAAAATACCTGTCATCCCGGTATCATCGGCTAATACCTGGCAAATACTTTGGGACACCGGCATTAAGCACGGCAGCAGGCCAGGAATCTCTAAATTTAAGGTTCATAAGCCTATTGAAACGGCACACCTGAGTATTGACGATGCCGATGCTTTACGGGATGAGGTATTTGAGATTATGAACAATGATTTAATGTTTGAAGGCGCTGTTTCTACTCTGGCTTAGTCAATAATATGACAGCAGACCGGGAATTTGTAATATATTTGTGCATAAACCCATTGAAGCGGCCCAGTTAAGCATAGATAATGCCGGCGCACTGCGCGATGAGGATCACGCTATTATAAAACAAAAAACAACAGGCATGACCATTGATAAAGAAACCGTTGAAAAAGTAGCCCACCTGGCCCGCCTTGAACTTACTGAAAGCGAAGTACAGGATACGATGAAGGATATGAGCAAGATCCTTGATTTTATGGCTAAATTGAACGAGGTGGATACCACGGGTGTTGAACCACTGGTTTATATGACCACCGGTGCCAACGTGCTGCGAGAGGACGTAGTTAAACAACAAATTACCCACGAAGAAGCTTTGGAAAATGCCCCTAAGCATGACGAAGACTACTTTTTGGTGGCCAAGGTGATTGAGAAATAGTTTTTTGTCCGAAAGTCCGAAAGTCGGTAAGTCGGAGAAGTCCGAAAGTTAAGACGGTAGTAAGTCAGACTAAAAACTTGCGGACATCGGACTTACGGACTACCGACCACTAAAAATAAAAACCACTGTAACATTCGGCACCCCAGTGCAGTCCAAACAAAAAATAATTCATGGAGCCAATAAATACTGCCAAGCCGTTAATAACCATAAAAGATATCGGGCGTAAATATGTAATAGGTGCCGAAGTGATCCACGCACTTAAATCAGTTTCGCTTACTATTAACAAAGGCGAATTTGTGGCTTTGATGGGCCCTTCCGGCTCCGGCAAATCAACCCTCATGAATATTTTGGGCTGTTTGGATACCCCAACCAAAGGGCAGTACATCCTTAACGGAATAGATGTAAGCCACATGACCGATAGCCAACTTGCCGAAGTACGTAACTCGGAAATTGGTTTCGTGTTCCAGACATTTAACCTGTTGCCCCGTAATACTGCTTTGGATAATGTGGCGCTTCCACTAATCTACGCTGGCGTTAATAAAGAAAAACGTAAGGAACGTGCCGGCAATGCATTGAAAAATGTTGGTCTTGGTCACCGTATGGATCATAAACCCAATGAACTTTCGGGCGGGCAAAGACAGCGTGTTGCCGTGGCAAGGGCGCTGATCAATAATCCATCCATTATACTTGCCGATGAACCAACAGGTAACCTTGATACCAAAACATCCATCGAAATCATGGGCCTTATCGAAGATATCCACGCCAAAGGTAACACTATTATCCTGGTAACACATGAAGAAGATATTGCTCTGCATGCCCACCGCATAGTGAGGATGCGCGATGGATTGATAGAAAATGACTACGTTAATACCAATGTTCAAACCGTTGACCGCAGGGTAGAGGAGGTGTAAGCCCCCGGCCGCTGAAGGAGGAGTTATAGCGTTTATTAACTCAATAATCTTCGCCGTGAAACAACTACAAACAGGCAGCTTCTACGGGCAAACCAATCATACAACGCATTTACAGGGTATCACCATAACTGATACCGAATATACCCTTGATAAGGTGGACTGGCATTACCATGAAAATGCCTACTTCACTTTTATATTGGCCGGTAATGTTATTGAAGGCAATAAAAAGGAAGTTTATCATTGCCCGGCAGGCACTCTACTGTTTCATAACTGGCATGATCCGCACTATAACATCAAGCCCAAAGGCTTTACCCGCGGCTTTCATATTGAATTGCAAAAGTGCTGGTTCGATAACCTGGAATTAAAACAGGATAAACTGGAAGGCAGCTTTGCTATTCAGGACCCGGATGTGAAATTTCTTTTATACCGGATCTTTAAAGAATCAAAGATTTGTGACGAGCTGACTGCAATGACTGTAGAAATGTTATTGCTGCAAACGCTCAATAAAATGCAGGTAAATAACGCCGGCATGTCACGACAAGTTCCTGCATGGGTTGGCAAGCTGAAAATATTGCTGGCCGATGATCCTGCCCGGAAGCATACGCTTGCCGAACTTTCCGGTCTATTACAACTCCATCCGGTTCATTTATCCCGTGATTTTTCGAGATATTTCAATTGTACCATGGGCGAATATATCCGAAAGCTCAGGGTTGAAAAAGCGTTTGCTTTATTGGCAGATGGCGGGTTATCCTTAACAGATATCGCCTTTACCTGCGGATTTGCCGATCAAAGCCATTTTTTACGCTGTTTTAAAAAGTTTAGCGGCAGTAATCCGTCGGTATATCGTAAGTTTTTATTAAGGCCATGTTAATTCTGTTCTATTTTAAAAGTGTTGATAAAAGCAGATTTGTAATATCTAAACAATTAAAATGAAACGTTATTTACTCATAATCTCCATTATACTTACAACCGCCTGTAAAACATTCGCGCAGGCGGGCAATATCATCGAACCTGAACCTATAACCTCCGTTCTTCAAAAAGCCAATATGGGTAAGGTTGTTTTTGAGGCGGATACTATCCCGCTTGAAAAACTGGAACAAACCGATCTGTTAACAAGCTATGAGGCTAAACCTGCCAATAATTTGTACATGCGGCTTTTGCTGGCCAATTCATTAACCAATTACCAGCATAGCTTAGCGCCGTCGTTAAGTATTGAACAATTGAACGGGGGAAATTTTCAATTTGTTTTTTATGTAGATGGCAGGCAGGTTTACCAGGAAAATCTGCATAAAGGGGCCAATTTACCCATCGCAAAAAATACAAAGACCACTATTTTTGTCCCGCTCATCAGTAGCCGGGGAGAAGATTCATGGGGACGCTTTTTGTGGGGGCGGTTTATGGCCCATGGCGGGGAAGATGCACTTACTACAGGTGCGCACCTGCTTAAAATTGAAGTAAGGCCCTATGTTGCTATCCCTGATTTGAAAGTAGGTGAGCTGATAGCACAGGGAGAGATCAGGGTTACCGTACCGGCAATTGATTTCAGAGACGCCGAACTGCAAAATATAAAACCGGGCAGCGGCTGGCAGGTATCAAAAGAAGACTTTGATAAAAAGAAGATCATGGAGATGAATGCCCTTATTGCCGGCAACAGGTTTAAACAGATCACCAGCGTGGTAGTGATCAGCAACGGCAAGTTGCTAATTGAGGAGTATTTTAACGGTAGCGCGCGCGATTCATTGCACAATCCCCGTTCGGTTGGTAAAACATTTGCTTCGGCCCTGATGGGGATAGCAGTTCATGATGGGTATATCAAAAGCGTTGATCAAACCTTGAAGGAGTTTTATGACCTTAAAAAGTTCAGTAACTACTCGCCTCAAAAAGAAAATGTAACACTAAAAAGCCTGCTTACCATGAGCTCTGTTTTTGGTGCGGATGATAATCAAAGTGATTCGCCGGGGAATGAAGAAAATATGTACCCCACCGATGATTGGGTGAAATTTGCCCTCAGCCTTAAAACAGACAGCAATAAAATGGCAGGTAAACAATGGAATTATTTTACAGCCGGAGTGGTGGTATTGGGAGATATTCTGAACAAATCGGTACCCGGCGGGCTTGATAAATATTCGGCCGAAAAGCTGTTCAAGCCATTGGTTATCAGTAATTATCGCTGGCAATACACACCGCAGAATGTACCCAATACCGCGGGCGGCCTGCAAATGCGCTCGCTTGATTATGCCAAATTCGGGCAGTTGTATAAAAATGGCGGTGTATGGAATGGCAAACAGGTAATTTCGCAAAACTGGGTTAAGGAATCATTTACCAAACACCTTACGTTACCAAAAGATGTGGTAGGTGAGGGCTTTTACGGTTACCTGTTCTGGAACAAAACCTATACGGTAAACAACAAAGCTTACGAAACTTACTACTGCTCAGGCAATGGCGGTAACAAGATCTTTATTTTTACTAATCAGCCGCTGGTTGTCATTATAACCGCCGAGGCCTACAACACACCGTATGCGCATCCGCAGGTTGATAAAATGATGAAGGAGTATATTTTACCGGCGGTGTTGAAATGATTGCTGTAGAGGCGCATAACATGAGTCTCCGAATATATTGTAGGGATAGGTTACGGGAGACGCAATTATGCGTCTCTACACACAACGGGAATTATTTTATCCGCTACTGTTATTACTATTCACATCTAAATTGTGTGCTCAATCGCAGGTGGTACACAACCTCGAAACAAACTCTGCCAGGTGCGTAGCTTTTTCTGCAGATATGGCGTGGGTATTACCGATAATGAGGGTGTGCTCAACAATCTCTATTACAAAATCATCCAGCCTGATATCCATTACCACGTTGCGGAAATTACGATCGGCACCAGTAATTGCTTTTTGGCGGTCGCTTACCAGCATATAAAAAGTGTCACTAAAGGCCTTGTCTTCGGCAAAATCAAGCTCAACCGGGTGGATCAGTTCAATGATCTTGTCAACCAATGTTTCGCGCCTGATGAGTACCCGGCCAAAATCATGCTTTAAATAAGCCAGTGCCCAGGTTTGATATGGTGTGTAGGTTACGGCCTTGTCATGATGATGCCCGATATGTTTTGACTGGCATTCGGTGAATAGCATATAGCTATCGTTATTTTTATTTTTTATAGCGTATGATTCCTTTACACTAATGTCGAGATAGTCTTTGAAAATGCTAAACTGCTCTAAATGAAAATCAATATGCCCGGTTTGTTCAATCCTGAATCTGTTTTTCAGGCTGGCCAGGACATCACCGAACTGGTCGGTTGCCGGGGATACAAACCGGCGTTTTCAATAGCGGATTCCAAATGTTAAAGTTTAGTGTTGTAGATGCTAATACAATAATAACTTTTTTGCTTTGAAATTCAAAAATATAGCCGTTAATAATGATAAGGCTTCATTTTACCGCATGAACAAGCGCAATTGGCATCGGTAATACCTAATTTCTTCAGGAAAAACTGGTAAAAGCCAATCCTGTCGTTCATATTATACATATTTTCGCCCTTGTTGCATTCTACTTCGCCGTTCACAATATTAATGGTCATACCAAAACCTGGCGTGCGGCCTGCGGCTTTATCTTCTGCATTGGGTTGCCACTTGCCTGTCATTACATCATGCGCCGATGGTTTGTGGGTTTGGGGCGTCATCCAGAAATAGATGGCGGTTTTAAAAGCCATCACCGGGTCGGTTTCTACCATCTCGGGATTTTGGAGCAAAATTTTATCATCGCCTAATATGCAATCTGAAGCATAGCCGTAATTGCCGTTATAGCTCAACTGCATCGGCCCGCGACCATAGTATTTTTTACCGGCCACGGGTGGGTATTCATCATTTTCGGCAACGTAAGGCAAACTGGTATTGCTTTCATGGATCAGCATGAGGCCATCGGTATATGTAGCATTTATGCCATGACGGGTTTCGTGCGCAATGTGCGCAAAAAAGGCGGCGAGCTCTTTTTTATTTACATCGGCATTGTATTCGGTGCAGAAATTGCCATAATCAATAGTGTAGGTGCTATCTGGTTTGGCTTTGGCCCATTCTTCGCTCCAATCAACATCCTGGCGTACAACGGCCTTTTTGCCTGTTTTTTTATCGGTACGTATCAACTGGTAAACGGATGTTGCCCGGCGGGTTACTTTTATACTGATCATGCCAAGGTCATCGGCTGCTTTGATAAAGGCAGCATAGGTATAAAATTTATCGCGTTGCGGAAAAAGATCATTAAATTGTTTTTCGCTTAATAAACTGGCCATGCTTACTTTGGGAGTGGCCGGTTTATCTGCTACTGCCTTGTTACTGTCGCTGCCACTGCTACTTTTACTGTTACCGCCGCAGCTAAACCCGGTTGAAAGCAGGATGATAAGAGATAAGGAGAGCAGCTTTGATGATAATATGATAGGTTTCATGAGTTTCACGCTAAGTATGTTTGATGTTATCACAGATGCAAGTTTAAGCTAACATATTAAAAATTACACTTTATTGGCAAAAAATATGCTAAAGTGTTATGAAATACAAAATTTAAGATGATAGATTTGAAATAACACCAATCATGAAAAAAGATTTATCGGGCTTGGTTTTAATTGCCTGATAATCAGAGTTAGCTTTTTTGTAACCTGATTGTTGGTAGCTTATTTGTTAAATTAAGTATGAAAATATATACTAAAACGGGCGATAAAGGGTTTACCTCATTAATTGGCGGTACACGCGTGCCCAAGCATCATATCCGCATTGAAAGCTATGGTACGGTTGATGAGCTTAACTCGTACATCGGGCTTATTGGTGATCAGGATATTGATGCACATGATAAGGAGGTATTGAAGCAGATACAGGACAGGTTGTTTACAATCGGCTCTTCACTGGCAGCCGACCCTGAACGGTCAAGGATGGTTATTCCGGACCTTAACATGAGTGATGTGGAAATGCTGGAAGCAGAAATGGATACCATGAATGAAAGCCTGCCGGCGCTTAGACATTTTATTTTACCTGGTGGCAGTAATGTGATTTCATTTTGCCATATTGCAAGATGTGTTTGCCGCCGTGCCGAGAGGATAACCGTTCAGCTTGCCGAAGAAAGTACAGTTGATGAAAAAGTGAATATTTATCTGAACAGGTTGAGTGATTACCTGTTCACTTTGGCTCGCAAAATTGCTAATGCTAATAAAATAGCTGAAAATCAGTGGATACCACGGGTTTAAAAAAATGAAAAAAAATATTGATATTCAATTTGAAAATGTTATACTTTTGCGAAAAAGTAAATTTTACTGATAATTATAAATATAAATAAAAACGATGTATTGGACACTTGAACTGGCATCGCACCTGGAAGATGCACCATGGCCGCAACTAAAGATGAATTAATTGATTATGCTATCCGTTCAGGCGCTCCTGTTGAGGTTATCGAAAACCTTCAGGCACTTGAAGACGATGGCGAACCGTACGAAAACATAGAAGAGATCTGGCCGGATTATCCGACTAAAGACGACTTCTTCTTTAATGAAGACGAGTACTAAACACGATAATGAAACCCTTAGCAATGAGGGTTTTTTTATTAACCGCTAATTTTGGAATGGTTTTGGTATAGGTAATTACACATTTACTTAACTACTAAAAACTAACAAAATGAGAGGTTTATTGTACATTATCGCTGTTATCCTGGTTATAGGATGGCTTTTTGGAGCATTTATACACCCATTTGGGGGTGGTTTGATTCACATACTATTGGTAATAGCTATCATAGCTGTACTTTTAGGTGTAATCAGACGGGCATAGCAAATTTAACCTTGTATTGCAAATCGAAAAAAGCCGCAGACTTTATAGCTGTGGCTTTTTGCTTAAAAGCAGTTCGGCAATGGCAATATCTTCAGGAAAGGTGATCTTGATGTTGCTATGATCGCCTTCGGTAAGTTTTATTTCGGCGCCATATTGCTCAACAACGCTGGCATCATCTGTAAACCTGGTATCAAATGGTTGTTCATAAGCTTTTCTTAATAGCGAAGCCCTGAAGGTTTGCGGGGTTTGCACCAGGTAAATCTCATCCCTTACCAGGCTTACCGACCGCCCTTCTTTTACCTGGCGTACCGAATCGCGACTTTTGACGGCCACTACGGCTGTACCATACTTAGCGGCGCATTGGTAAGCTTCATCAATAATATAGGGTGCAGTAAGCGGCCGTACGGCATCCTGTACAGCAACCAGGGCTTCCTGATCGGTAATCAGGTTAAGCCCGTTTTTTACCGAATGAAAACGGGTTTCTCCGCCCATAACCAACTGGTGGGAAATGGTAAATGAATATTCCTGAATCAATTGCTGCCAGTAAGTATGGTAAGCTGCTGGTAAAACCAGTATAATGGCTGGTTTCGCCTCCGATTGTTCAAAGGCTTCAATGCTATGCATTAATACGGGTTTACCGTTAAGTAGTAAAAATTGTTTAGGTACCGCCGATTGCATCCGGCTACCCGAACCTCCTGCTACTATAATAACGTAGTTGTTATTTTTAGATATGGGATGTGAGATATGAGATGTGAGATTGGACGTTGTCATAATTTAAGTTAACTAATATCTAACAAAATTGGCCGCAAAAAAATTAGACCTGAAAACAAATAGAATGTCTCAGATCTAATAAACTACAAAAAAAATGAGATATGAAACCATGGTCTCATATCTCAAATCTCATATCTCACATCTAAAAAGATTAGATGATCAACATCGCGTCGCCGTAGCTGTAAAAGCGGTATTTTTCTTTTACAGCTACTTCGTAAGCGTTCATTACATTTTCGTAGCCACCAAATGCCGCAATCATCATCAATAAAGTCGATTCGGGCGTATGAAAGTTGGTGATCATTGAGTTGGCAATGCTAAAGTCGTAAGGAGGAAAGATAAACTTGCTGGTCCAGTCATTAGCTGCTTTCAGTGTTTTGTTTGCAGATACTGCAGATTCGATGGTACGCATTGATGTAGTACCAACAGCACAGATGCGTGCTTTACGCTCGATGCCGCGGTTTACAATATCAGCTTGTTTTTGCTCGATAATGAATTGCTCCGAATCCATTTTGTGTTTGGTTAAATCCTCAACTTCCACCGGGCGGAAGGTGCCTAAACCAACGTGCAAAGTAACTTCTGCAAAATCAACACCTTTTAATTCAAGGCGTTTCATAAGTTCACGGCTGAAGTGTAAACCGGCAGTAGGAGCAGCAACGGCACCTTCATGTTTAGCGAAGATGGTTTGGTAACGCTCTTTATCTTCGGCGGTAGCTTTACGTTTAATGTATTTTGGAAGCGGTGTTTCGCCTAAAATTTCAACATTGCGGCGGAATTCCTCATCGGTACCGTCAAACAAAAAGCGGATGGTACGGCCGCGTGAAGTAGTGTTGTCAACAACTTCGGCAATCAGCAAATCGTCGTCGCCAAAATATAATTTATTACCTACGCGTATTTTACGTGCCGGATCAACCAGTACATCCCATAAGCGCAGTTCTTTGTTCAGCTCGCGAAGTAAAAAAACTTCGATAGTGGCACCTGTTTTTTCTTTGTTGCCATATAAACGGGCAGGGAAAACTTTGGTGTTATTAAGGATCATTACATCCTTATCATGAAAGTAATCCAGCACGTCTTTAAATATTTTATGCTCAATTTTGCCCGAATCTTTGTGTAAAACCATTAAACGTGATTCATCGCGGGTGGCAGAGGGTGTATGGGCGATAAGGGATTCAGGTAAGTTGAATTTAAATTGAGATAATTTCATGCTTGTTTTTATGAATTTTCAAGGGCGCAAATGTACGAATTTTTTTGTTAATTTAACAGATTTTTTTAAGAAGCAGTTTAATTACACTACCATTATATTAATTGCAAAATGCTGTAACTTAAATCATGTACTGTTGTCTAAAAAAATATTAGCAGGCGGCTTAACATATCAGTAATAAAAGCGCCTGTTATATTATTATTACCTCCACGCTTTAACCGTGCAATTAGGATTGATTAACAAGTAAGATCAAAATAAGTTATATGCTTTTTTTAAAACTTTTAAGGGAAAGTTTTTTGTTTGCCGGCGATGCCCTGCGGCAGAACAAAACGCGTACGTTGCTGTCATTGCTTGGGGTAACCATTGGTATATTTACTATCATAGCTGTACAATCGGCTGTTGATACCTTGCGTAATAACCTGCAAAATAGTGTTAATAAGTTGGGTAATAACAGTATATATGTGCAAAAGTGGCCCTGGGTGGGCGGGAGCGATTTTCCCTGGTGGAAATACCTGCAAAGGCCCGAATCTGATCTTCGCGATTTTAACGAACTTTCGCGCCGCATCACAACCGCCGAGGCATTATCATACGAAATAAATATTGATAACCGCACCATAAAGTATAAAAGCAACACAGTTGAAGGCGCCCAGGTAGACGCTGCTTCGCAGGATCATGACAAAACCTGGAATTTTGACCTTGAGAGTGGTCGTTACTTTACCGAAATGGAATCAAAAACCGGTGCGCCTATAACCGATATCGGTTATGATATAGCCCAGGCCCTTTTCCCCGATGGCGATGCCGTAGGTAAGCAGATTAAGGTGATGGGGCGGTATGTGACCATTGTAGGCGTGTTTTCAAAACAGGGTAAGGATATGCTTGGTATCTCTACAGATAAAGAGGTGCTGCTGCCCCTTAACTTTGCCCGCAACTTAATTGATATACAGAGTTCAAAATATGGTCCGTCAATTATTGTGCGTGGAAAAAAAGGAATCCCGACCGATGATGTTGAAAGCGAAATTAAAGGGCTTATGCGTTCTATCAGGAGGCTGAGGCCCGGTGCCGATGATAATTTTTCGCTAAACCGTACAACCATGATCACCCAGCAGCTCGACGATCTTTTTAAAGTGGTCAACATTGCCGGTGCTATCATTGGCGGGTTCTCCATTTTAGTTGGTGGTTTTGGTATCGCTAATATCATGTTCGTATCGGTAAAGGAACGCACCAATATCATAGGGATACAAAAATCATTAGGGGCTAAAAACTATTTCATATTATTGCAGTTTTTAATTGAATCGGTTTTGCTTTGTTTTGTGGGCGGGATCATCGGGTTGTTTTTTGTATATCTGGCCACGTTTGCCGTAAAGGCCGCTTTAGATGTACAGGTAATACTTGATGCTGCTAACGTTACGCGGGGTTTAAGCTATTCAATTATAATAGGGGTGATAGCTGGCATTATTCCCGCGTATTCGGCCTCGAGGCTGGACCCGGTAGAAGCTATCCGTACAAACTAATTTTAATATGAAAATAATTAAAGGATTTTGTTTTTTAGCGGCTTTAGCCGTTGCCGCTGCATGTAACCAGCCTGCCAAACAACAGGATACTGCTAAAGTGGATACGACTGCTGATGCTAAGCCTGCAGCGGAAACCCAGGTTGCAGATACAGGTAACACCAGTGATGTTTTTAAGGCTTATATCGCTTTAAAAGATGAGTTTATTAAATCAGACCCCGCCGGCATAAAAACAGCCGCTACAGCTTTGGAAGATAAGCTTTCGGGTATAAAAGGTTGCAGCGAAACAGCTGCTGTGGCGCACCAGATAAGCAATGCAGCAGATATCAAAGGCCAGCGCGAAGCGTTTTTGATATTAAGTAAAGATGTTATCGCTTTGGTAAAAGGCGCGAAATTCAAGTCGGCGCCAATTTATGTTGATTTTTGCCCGATGGCCGATGGGGGAAAAGGAGGGTACTGGCTTTCGTCAACAAAACCAATTGTAAACCCCTATTTTCCGGAGCATATGAAGGAGTGCGGAACGGTGAAGGAACAGATTAACTAAGACCGTTGATCTTACTGATTAGTTTGATTTCGTTGATCTTATTTAAAGCGATAGGCTATCCCTATCGCTTTTTTATTTTGAACCATGATTTTCATGATTGAAGGATTTTATGATATTTTAAAGCGGTTTGTATACTTATCGCTTCGCTGCCCGTAGACTTCGTCTACGGAGGATTTATGTATGTAGTTTGCAACCACATACATAGGCTATTGTGACATGATTTCGTTAGTGTGCAGGGCTGGAGTTGCAAACTCCAGGTATAGTTTAGTCGAAGGCATATGCTTCGAATAGCGGGACTTCGAATAGCGGAGGTTTTTAAACCTTTAGCCTTTAGTTTTTTACCTTTCGCCTCTATCCAAAATCGAACATCCGAACTCCGAAGTTACACTGATTGTTTGATATGTTTTGCTAATTTGCTGTACAGTACTTCCGGCACAAAAGGCTTAGTCAGATAATCACACATACCTGCTTCCAGCGCTTGTTGGTAGGTTTCGGGCATGGCGTCGGCCGTGAGGGCTATGATGGGCAAGTCGGGCTGAGTTTGTTTAATCATCGCCGTTGCTTCAAAGCCGTCCATAACCGGCATTTGCAGGTCCATAATAATAAGGTCATAAGAATTTTGATTAGCCAGGTCGACAGCTATTTGCCCGTTTAATGCTTCCTGAACGTGGGCATTCCATCGTTTTAAAAATTTGCCGGCTATCATCAGGTTCATTTTGTTGTCGTCAACAACTAAAATATTCATACCCTGTAAATTGTTGTTTGAAGCATTAGCCGTAACAGCAACCTGTTTCAGAGCGGTGGCTTCGGGGGCGAGAGCGAAATTTATAGCAAAACTAAATGTAGTACCCTTACCCAGTTCGCTTGATACTGCAATTGTACCTTTATGCAGCTCAACCAGCCGTTTGGTAATAGCGAGGCCTAAACCGGTACCTCCATAGTCATTATCAATTACCTGTTGGTCCTGCATAAAAGGATCAAAAACAATGTTGAAGCTTTCGGGCGAAATACCTATACCTGTATCGGTAACCGCAAATTTAATATTAACGGTGTTTGGGGTTATCACATCCTTATCCAACCGGATAATAACCTTACCTGTATGTGTAAATTTAATGGCATTACTGATCAGATTATTAAATACCTGGCTCAGCCGCATTGCATCGCCAATTAAATCTCCGGGAATGGTATCATCTGCTATCAATTCAAGCGTCAGTTTTTTTTCGGCCGCCTTTGGCTCAAAAGATTGCTTTATTTTATGGATTAGCTGGTGAATATTGAACCTTGAGTTATTCAGTTCCAGCTTGCCAGCCTCAATCTTATTATAATCTAAAATGTCATTGATAATGGCCAACAGGTTTTCGCCCGAAAACTTGAGCGTATTGAGGTATTCCATCTGTTCGGGCCTTGGGTTTTCGTCAAGTAACAGGTTGGTTGTGCCAATAACCGCGTTCATCGGCGTACGGATCTCATGGCTCATGATGGATAAAAATTCCGACTTGAACTTAGACGACTTTTCGGCCATTTCTTTAGCCCAGATCAGGTCCTGCCGCGCTTTCTCCTGGTCTGTTATGTCTTCGCCAAGCGCTGTGGTCTCCTTAAAAACGCCGTTTTCATCATAAAAAACCGTATTTTGCCAGCTTATTATCCGTTGCTCGCCGTTACGGCAAATAATAGGGTTAATGTAATGCGGTAAAAAACTGTCATTTATAAACCAGTTCTTTAAAAAATCTTTCAGATCATCGGGAATAAAATTGTCCATCCAATTCATGCCAATGATCTCGGCTTGACTATATCCTACCAGGTTTGCCAGGTATTTGTTGCAAAAGGTAACAATGCCACTGTCGTTAACCGTTATTGCTATCATATTAACAGTTTCTAATACCCGCCGGTATTTGCTTTCAACGTTTCTGAAATCAAGCTCAGCCTGTTTGCGTTCCGTAATATCCTGCAGGGTACCTATAATTTTACGCACACTTCCGTCGTCATTATACAGACGTTTGCCCGCTATAATGCTCAGGTGTTTGATATTGCTGCCAGTAGTTATGATGCGGTATTCATAGGATGAATCCATGTTGCTTAACTCGTTACGCAATAAGCTCCTGACAATAAACCTGTCGTTAGGATGTACATGCTTAAGTAGCAACTTTATAAAACAGCGCTGGCATGAAGAGGTATCCTGGTCAAGTTCATAAATGCCGTTCAACTCTTCCGACCATGACAGGTGACGCGACGCTACGTCATATTTCCAGTTGCCTATTTTAGCAATGGCCTGGGCTTCCATCAGTTCAAGCTGGCTTAGTTTAACCGCTTTATCGGCAAGGCGGGCCTCGGTAATATCCTGGATAATGCCAAATGTTCGTGTAACTGTGTCTGACAGTAATTTCTTTTCGCCGCGTTGGATCCTGATATATTTTAAGTTGCCCGCCGGTGTGATAAATTTATGCTCAAGTTGGTTTTGTGTTGTTGTACGGATGGATGCAAGGTATTCAAAAACGTTCTCCCTATCGTCAGGATGTGCCAGGCTTATATAATATTGAAAGTGGTTCATACCTGTGGGGATATCTTCAATCCCGAGCAGGTCATTGAGGTTGGCCGACCAAAATGTTTCCTTACTCTCGTGGTCATACCACCAATTGCCTATTTTAGCAATGTTTTGAGCTTCCAGTAACTGATCTTCGTTTTCTTTAAGGGCCCGTTCATATTTCTTTTGTTCGGTTATATCCACTACTGAAGCCGAGATCCGGCCGGTATAACCTGTTGTTTTATCAAATACGGGGGTAAAGTTAGCTGTAAAGGAATGTCCGGTTTCGTAGTCTGATAAAAACTCTATTGATATGGGTTTGCGGTTTTCTATTACATAGTTTAAAGCCCTGTCATACTTCTCGGCTTTTTGGGGGCCTACTACCTTATCGAGCGTTTTGCCAATCGCTATCCGCGGATCAACTACGCGCTCGGTCATTTCATTAAACCATACGTTAATACAGGTTTTGTTTTCATCAAACTCAAAAATGATGTCATTTAACGAGTTAATGAGCGCGTTGAGATGATTGCGACTTTCACGCAGCTTGGCATCATTAACCATAAGGCTTTGGTTAAGCTTCATTACGTTATTAACAGCATTTTTTAACTGGTATTGATAAGCCATCACCACTAAAAATGAGACATAGGCTATTACAGTGAAAACCAAAATAAGCACTATCAGCACTGCTGGCGAAATGGCAAGCCTGGGCGCGGTAAAATAGGCGGTTATAATAGCCGCAAGGTTAGCTTCGCAGATAATTATGAATTCCCTGCTTTTTTTGCAAAAAAGGGTTAAGGCAATAAAAATGGTTATTGCGCTAAACAGGTACACATGTTCAAACCCGTTTTTGGCAAGTAAAATGCAGTTGTTTATGACCAGGAAAGACAAAACGGTTGCAAAAATCCCCGCTTTGTAAAAAAAATTATTGTTACCGAAAGAAAAAAATAGCGTTATAGCACAAAAAAAACAGTTTATAGCCCTTAACCAAAAAGGATCGTAAGAATTGTGGAAGCAAAGATAGTGTAACGAGGGACTTGCAATAAATAAGCCTATGAGTAAAAGGCGGTAAACGGTAGCTTGGTTTTGGATCATTACCAATGAGTTACCTTTTAACGACATGTTTTGCAGTAATTTTTTAATCAATTATTAACGTCTATAAGCATAAATACAGGTTGTAAAATAATAAATTTGGCCGAAAATTTTTACAAACAGTAAATTATATTAGCGGTTATTAATACGCAGATTTATTTACATTTGTTGCAGATACAAATTTCTATGGCGGAAACAGCACAACTAAAAATTGGTGATAAAACATTTGAGCTCCCGGTAATTGAGGGCACTGAAGGTGAAAAGGCAATCGATATTTCTAAGCTTCGCGATCAAACCGGTTATGTAACACTTGACATCGGGTACAAAAATACAGGCGCTACCAAAAGCGCCATTACTTTTTTAGATGGCGAGCAGGGAATACTTAAATATCGTGGTTATCCAATTGAGCAGTTAGCCGAAAAATCATCATTTATTGAAGTTGCTTATTTGCTGATCTATGGTGAGCTGCCATCTGCCGAAAAGCTAAAATCATTCCAGTACGAGCTAAGCCGTCATACTTTGGTGCATGAGGACATGAAAAAGTTTTTTGATGGCTTTCCGTCAAAATCGCACCCAATGGGGCAGTTGTCGTCATTGGTATCTGCATTATCGGCTTTTTATCCCGAATCATTAAAGCCATCCCAAACCACCGAAGAACTTAACCAAAGCATTATTAAAATGCTTGCTAAAATGGCTACCGTGGTCTCGTGGATCTATAAAAAATCGTTAGGGCACCCTGTTATATATCCCCAAAATAAATACGATTACGTTACCAACTTCCTGCACATGACCTTTGGTCAGCGTACAGAGGAGGTGGAGATTGATCCGGTGGTTATTGACGCTATGAACAAGCTGTTGATTTTACATGCCGATCATGAGCAAAACTGTTCTGCTTCTACCGTTCGTATAGTAGGTTCGTCTGATTCCAATATTTATGCTTCGGTATCTGCAGGTATTTCAGCGCTTTGGGGACCATTACATGGCGGCGCCAACCAGGCTGTAATTGAAATGCTGGAGAAGATTAAAGAAGATGGTGGTGATACTGATAAATGGATTGCTAAGGCTAAAGACAAAAACGATCCTTTTCGTTTAATGGGTTTTGGCCACCGCGTTTATAAAAACTTTGATCCGCGTGCAAGGATCATCAAAAAGGCATGTGATGATATTTTAGAAAAACTGGGCATCAACGATGAGGTATTGGAAATAGCCAAAAAACTGGAAGAAGTTGCCCTGAAAGATCCTTACTTTGTTGAGCGTAAACTTTATCCTAACGTTGATTTTTACTCCGGTATCATTTACCGCGCCTTAGGCTTCCCTACAGATATGTTTACTGTACTGTTTGCGCTTGGCCGTTTACCGGGATGGATTGCTCAGTGGAAAGAAATGAAAGAAAACAAAGAACCTATCGGTCGTCCGCGCCAGATTTACGTTGGTGCCACCTCTAAAGAGTATGTGGAGATAGCAAACCGGTAAATTTATATGGTTCACAGTTGATGGATCATAGGTCATAGAAGAAAAAAATTACTTAAATAAAAAGGCGATGGGGGATGACCTCATCGCTTTTTTCGTCTGAACCTTGATTTTTAGGATTTTAGGATTTCCTTGATATCATATGCTTTCGGGGATTGATCTTATCAAAAGAAGAGCCATGTTAATATTCGTGTTTTATCAGGTTATCTTTAAAACGTGGAAGTGACCGTTTTTTTTAATGATCCTATAATTCTAAAATCATGCAAATCAAGGTTCAGTTAAAAAGCCCCGCAGGTTTTCACCGTGCGGGGCCATATAAATAAATCAATCAACTGCAGTGGTTAATCTTAAAGCTTAGTAATAGTAAAGGTGTTGGCCTTAGTATCTAATACTATTTTGTACGTACCGGCGGTTGTTATGGTATAATTACCTCCGCCTGGTGTAAGTGCCGCTGGCGTTCCGCCTAAGTTTAAATCCCAGCTGTGATTAAACCTGAATTTTATATCCTTGCCCCCTATTAAAACAGCGGTAACGCTCCAGGTTTTGGTGGTAGCATCGTAAAGCATATCGGTATCGGTGCTCCAGCCGCCCGGGGTGGCATCGCCGATAATGCTCCAGAACACAGGGGTAGCCGTAAATGTGCCTTTTGTTTTATCGTTTTGATCAATAACAGCATGCAATGCATAGTATCCTGCGGCAGGTACTGAAAGGTTACCGCCGGTAGTACTTATTTTTCCGCTGCCTGCATCTCCGTATGCAACGTCCCAAACCTTTTTAGGAGTAAGTTTAAATTCAAGCTTACCTGCAGGGAAACCGATATAACCATCATACACACCGTCATTATTTGGCGAAGTAAGGCTGTCGGCAGTTTTGGGGTCCCATCCCTGGTAAGCACCGGGAACATAAATATAGCCTGTACCCTGGTATGGTAATACAGTTAATGTAATAACGTTTGAGTAGGTAGCAGCCAGGTTTGGAGCCGCTGATGATTTAATGCGCACCTCAACTTGCGATGGGTTGTCATAAGATAGCTTCAATGCTGTTAACATATCGTTAAGTACACCCACTTTAAGCGTTTGGGTAAGCTTATCGGTGCTTACTTCTCTTGCGTTTTTAAAACTATTGCCTTTTACATCTAACTGTATAGTATAGGTGATAGGGGCATTGTAACCAGTTACCGGGGTTGCGGCCCAACTAAAGTTAATAGCATCATTATTGGCATTGGGCTTTGAAAGTTCAGGGGCGGTTGTTGTTGATGTTAAAGCGCCTACTTTGCCCACGTTTGCTACAACCTTTACTTCATCTTTTTTACATGATGCCAGCATCAGCAGCGCGATACCGCCAATTGCCAGGAGCGTGGTAAATATTTTTTTCATGTCCTTTTTTAGGTTTTATGGTTTTACGGGAGATACTTTAAGAGCATCTCCCGGTATATTATTAATATCCTGTATTTTGTTTCAGATTAGGGTTAGCTGTAACATCTGCCGATGGTAACGGATATACCGTGCGGAAGCTTTCAACGCCTTTTCCATCTTTTGAACCGCCTTTAAACGGCCACAAATAGGTAGCCTCTACAAACTTTTTGTAACGGATAAGATCCGTACGGCGGAAACCTTCCCAGTACAGCTCACGTCCTCTTTCATCAAGCAACAGGTCGGTTGTTAAGGCGGTTAACTGGCCGGTGGTAGCACTTTGGTAGGCACGGGCCCTTAATTTGTTAACATAGCTTAAAGCAAGTGCAGCATCACCGCCACCGCCGCGTGTAGTAGCTTCGGCATAGATCAAATATTGTTCGGCTAAACGAAAAATAGGAAGGTCCATATCTGCATAATCCAAACTTTGCGGGGGGGCACCGTTTATCTTAACATCTTTGAATTTACTGATAGCGTAGCCATCGGTAAAGCTACTTATGGTATTGATATCGATATTTTGGCCATCAGTATAAAACTGGGCACGTTTATCAGCGCTTGAAGCGCCTCCCGGAAACAGGTTTACAAAAGCTTTGGTAGTACGTAAACCGGCCCAGCCGCCTGAAATACCATAATCAGCAGCAGGCATTGAGCCACCAACGGGGGCATGGGTCATAAATGTGGCACCACCATAGCTTTGTGTATGCAAGCCATCGTAGTTAATGGTTAAAATAAACTCATTTTTATTGAGGTTGTTATCAGCGCGCATTAGTTTGGTGTAGTCACTAACTAATGAATAACCGGCATCAATTACCTTTTTTGAATAGGTTACCGCAGCTGCATAATTAGCTGTACCGGTATAAACCTCAGCATTAAGATAGATCCTGGCTAATAATGCCCATGCAGCCGCTTTATCTGCGCGGCCATATTCGTTAGTGCGGGCATCAGCAAGGCTTCCATCAATTGCTTTAAGCTCGCCTTCAATATAGGTAAACAGATCTTTACGGCTTATTTGCTTAGGCAAAGCACCACCCAAAGCATCGTTTTCGGTAACGAACGGAGGGTTCCCAAATAAATCCATTAAAATCGAATATTGATAAGCTCTCAAAAAGCGCGCCTCAGCAACATATTGATGAACTTTATCAGCATCGGCGCCGGTAATTCCCCTGCTGCTTAGTTTAGCATCAGACGACTGGCGGATAAAATCATTAGCCAATGTAATCTGATACATACAACGATAGTATAAACCTGTAAGGAACAGGTTGCTTGATGACCAGGTCATGCTGTGAAAATCCGGCAGCCCCACATCTCCCCAGCCAACAACAGCTTCATCGGTCGGTAATTCCTGAGCACACCACATCAGGCGGAAAAAATCAGACGTGCCTTCGTCAATACCTTGTACATCACCGTTGCCGGCAGGCCCTGTATTACCGGTGAGCGCGTATGCTGCATAAACCTTGGCAAATGCTTGTTTGTAACCCTCGGGCGAGCTGTAAACCTGCTCCGCCGTTACATCATTGGTAGGAAGCAAATTAAGCTTCTTGGTGCACGATGTTAAACTCCCGGCTATCAAACCGGTTATTAATATATATTTTAATGAATTTCTTTTCATGTCAATCTTTTTTGCGTTATCAGCTTTATATTATAATGAAAGGTTTAAACCTAACACATAGGTACGCGGCCTTGGGTAAAAATTGTTATCAATGCCGCTGCTAACTTCGGGGTCGAGGCCTTTATATTTGGTAATGGTAAATACGTTTTGTACGTTAGCACTTACACGTAAATTGCCGGTGTTGCCAAACACTTTGCCAAAGTTATAGCCGAGGTTAATGTTATCCATTTTTATAAACGACGCGTTCTGTATGTAGTAATCGGATAGCCTCATCTTATCAGAAGAGCCCACTATACCAGTTTGAAGCAAACTTGTAGAAGCGTTGTTCAAAATTCCTATGCCGTTAAATACGCTTAATTGTGTGCCCGAGCTTGCAAGCACGTTGTTGTAAGCATAATTACCTACACTTGCCCTTGCTGAGAAGCCCGCTGACCATTTTTTATAATTGAAGTTTGAATTAAGACCGAAGTATGCCTTAGGATCTGAGCTTTTATATCTGTAAAGGTCGCTGCTATTGATAATGCCATCCTTATTGCGGTCAACAAAAACGCCGTCAAGCGGTCTGCCATCGGCACCGTAAACCTGTTGATAAACGTAAAAGGAAAGGCGGGGATAATTAACCGAATTGATTTGGATTGTATTACCGGTGCCGCCTGATATGCCCCCCGTTAACACACCGGGATAGCTTGGATCAGGAGCCAGGGTAAGCCGGGTAATTTTGTTGGTATTGTAGGTGGCATTAAAGCCGATGCTCCAGTTCATATCCTGAGATCTGATCACATCTGCATTAATACTTAATTCTACACCCTTGCTGGTTAAATCGCCAATGTTGGCCACAATGGTATTTGAAAAGTTAGTACCTGCGGGCTGGGGTATGCTGTTAAGGAGTTTTGATGTTTTGCGGTAGTAAAAATCAAGGGTACCGGTAATGCGGTTGTCAAGAAATCCAAAATCAAGCCCGGCGTTTGATGATGCTGTTTGCTCCCAGGTACGTTGGGAATAATAACCGCCCGGACGGTACAGGTTGTATAAAATATCGCCTAACTGATATTTGGCGGCGTTACCACTAAGATTATAAAACGATATCACATCATAGTTACCAATGCCATCCTGCTGGCCGGTTATACCGTAACCCAGGCGTAATTTAAGATCAGATAATGCGGTTATTCCCTTAAACATCTGCTCTTGTTTTAATTTCCAGGCAAATGCTACAGAAGGGAAGGTACCAAATCTTCTATCGGGGTTGAATTTTGATGAACCATCGCGGCGTACAGTACCGGTTAGGATATATTTATCTTGAAATACGTAATTTAAACGACCATAAACGGATATTAACCTGTTTTCCGGTTCATCAAAATTAAAGTTTGGATTAGAGCCGGGTCTTTCGGTTCCGTCAAATGCATAGGATCCGTAATAGTAATTTTTTGTGCTAAAATCCTGGTATGAGTAACCGGCAACCGCATCGATATGGCTTGCGATGTTTTTTAGGTCTTTAGCATAGCTGAAGTAACCTTCAAATATAGTATTTGATTGTGTGCCTCTATACGGGTTTCGCTGGCCGCGGTGAGTGATCCCTTTACCGTCCTGAAATCCGTTATAGTTTGAAGCCGCACTATCAGGAATGTTCACACTGCCCGAGCCTTTAGATACATCGTAGCCTAAGTTAACATTTGCATGTAATTCGGGTAAAAAATGAAACTTATAATCCAATTGGAGATTGCCTATGCTACGATAAACATTACTGCGGTTGTCTTGCTCTTCAAGTAGGCCCAGTGGGTTAAGCGTGGCTAACCCTTTAAGCTGGCTTGTAGATGGTTTTGACGGATCATTCAGCCATTCATAATAGCCACCAAAACGATTGCTGCCCGAGTAAACAGGTTTAGTAGGATCAAAGCTAGCTGCCGCTCCAATTGCCCCCTCATTTGCAAACCGCTGTTTCACCTGTGAGCCTTTAGCATTCAGGGTTACTTTCAAATGGTCTGTAAAAAAGCTTGGGCTTAAGTTAATTGCGCCGGTAAACCGCTGTAATGAACTGGTTTTTAAAATACCTGTCTGATCAAAATACCCGGCAGAGACGCGATACGGCAGGTGTTTCGTTGCACCTGATATACTGATGTTATTGTCGGTAGTGATGCCTGTTTGGTAAATTTGCTTTTGCCAATTGGTATTTGCTGTGCCAAGCTGTGATTTTTGTATGGCTGTGCCATTGGCATTCACATAATCGCGTATTTGATCGCCTGTAAGCACGTCGACATACTTGTTGAGCTTGCTGGCCGAAAATTGAGTGCTGAAATCGATAACCGGTTTACCGCTTTTGCCCTTTTTAGTAGTAATCAATATGACGCCGTTTGAGGCCCTGTTACCATAAATAGCAGCAGCCGACGCATCTTTCAGAATGGAAAACGATTCAATATCATTTGGGTTAATCAAGCTCAACGGGTCTGCAACCCCCGGTATTTTCGATGTGCCATCACCGTTGCGCGGACGATCGATAGGTACACCATCAATTACGATCAGCGGATCATTGCCTGCCGCCAGTGATACACCCGCACGCACGCGAATCGTACTACCTGCACCAGGCGCGCCGCTGTTTGATATTACGGATACACCTGCAACCTTACCGGCAATTAACTGCTCGGGGGTGGTAATAACGCCTTTTTGGAAATCTTTGGCGGTTACGTTGGTGATTGCGCCTGAAAGATCTTTTTTGCGCTGGGTACCGTAACCTATAACCACTACCTCGTTCAGGCTTTTGCTTTCGGGAGCGAGGCTGAAGTTTTCGACCGTCGCGCCGTTAACGGTTACTGTTTTTTTGATGGTAATATAACCGATAAATTTTACACTTAGGGTGTAAGTACCGGCTTTTACATTGTTAATGGCATAGTTACCATTAGGGTCGGTAGTTGAACCAATAGTGGTACCATCGACGGTAACCGTAGCACCGGGGAGGGGCTGGTTGGTTTCGTCAGATACCTTTCCTTTAATACTCCCGGTTTGTGAAAACGCCATGAATGACATCATCAGGAAAGCACAAAGAAGAACATACTTTTTTGAGTAATTTTTTCTCATTTACTTATTGATTTTTATGAATAAAAAAAGGCTTATTTTGCCGTCTATAATTGGTTTATTATTGTGGCCGAAACAGCATGCGACTAATTTACATTTACAAATATCAATTGCAAATTTTATATAAAAGATAATTTCAAAGCGTTTAATTAAGTCTTTTTTAACTGTAAAGAAATATTGAAATTTATTAAAGTAGTGGGGAAAAATTATTGTTTTTATGCGAAATTTAGATTTAAACGCATATTTGTGAAATAAGTAAGTGTCAGGTGTACACAATAGGTGATTTTACTATTATGCAACCCCTTTCCGGGAACGTTCCCGGCAACGTTCCCGGTTTTTAGCTTTTTATGATAATGAAAAAAATAATTTTCTGCGCGTTTTTGCTTTTTGGACAAAATTTTTTGCTTTTTAGCCAGGTGAAAATCTCCTTTTTTACCGGCAAAATAGCAACCCTGAAAAGCTCGTCTGAACACCTGTTCCTGGCGGGCGATTTTAACGGCTGGAATCCTGCTGATAAAACCTGGGAACTGCTCAAAACCCCGGGCGGGAATTATGTATTGAACAAAGAACTGCCGGTTGGTATCGTGCATTTTAAAGTGACCCGTGGCAGTTGGAACTCCGTTGAATGCGATGTTGCTGGCAAGCCCATTGATAACCGCAACCTAAAAATAGCCGCAGATACAACTATTAAGCTGGACATTGAAGCCTGGCAGGATAACTTTGGCGTACCCGAAAAGAAACATACCGCTACAACGAGGGTACATTTGATCAGCGAAAAATTTCAGATGCCGCAATTAGGCAGGCAGCGGAGGGTTTGGATCTATCTGCCGGCCGGGTACGAGGCAGGCAAAAAGAAATACCCGGTAATTTATATGCACGATGGGCAAAACCTTTTTGATGATTACACCTCAAGCTATGGCGAATGGGGCATTGATGAATTGATGGATAAAATACCAGTACGGCAGGAAAGTATTATAGTAGGTATCGATCATGGAGGCGAGTACCGCATAACCGAGTATGACCCGTATAATTCAAAATATGGTGAAGGCAGGGGAGACGATTATGTTCAATTTTTGATTAAAGAGCTTAAGCCATATATTGATGCTCATTACCGTACCCAAACTGATGCCGCACACACAACCATTGCGGGCAGCTCCATGGGCGGACTTATTTCCATGTATGCCGCACTTAAGTATCCCGGGGTGTTTGGAAATGCAGGAGTATTTTCGCCCGCGTTCTGGATCGCGCCGCAAATTTATGACCAGGCACAACAGGCTGCAATAAATAAAAATAGCCGTTTTTATTTTGTTTGCGGCGATGCAGAAAGCGCCAGTATGGTAGCCGATATGCAAAAAATGGCCAATTTGCTGAAATCAAGAGGGGTAAAACCCGAAAACGCCCCCGTTACTGTAATCAAAGGCGCATCCCACAATGAAAAGCAATGGAACGGCGACTGGCCTGGGTTTTATAAATGGTTGATGGAGTTTTAATTAACTACCTGTTTTGCGTTAGCGATAGTAGCGGATACCGGCCAAGCGGCTAAGGCCTGCGCAGTATGAGCGGATAGCGCGGGCCGAAGGTAACGCCCACAATGATAATTTGGGATTTCGGATGTTCGATTTCGAATTTCTTTGCATTTGTAAATCCTTAATTCTATAAATTCTGATTCCGACCTTAACGTTCTATCCATAACCCGCCCAAATTTCCCTTAAATTTAATAGTTTTGAGGTCAGCGTTTACCCATGACCATCGAAGAAATATTAAAACAGTACTGGAACCATGATACCTTCAGGCCCATGCAGGCCGAGATCATCCAATCTGTTTTATTAGGAAATGATACTTTGGCGCTGTTGCCTACCGGTGGCGGTAAATCAGTTTGTTTCCAGGTGCCGGCGTTGGCTAAAGAGGGGATCTGTATAGTGGTGTCGCCGCTTATCGCACTCATGAAAGACCAGGTTGAAAACCTGCGGGCCAAAGGCATCAATGCTATATCGATAGTATCGGGGATGGGCCGCCGTGAGATAGACCTGGCGCTGGATAATTGCATTTATGGTTCGGTAAAGTTCCTGTACCTGTCGCCCGAGCGCTTGCTGAGTGAATTGGTGCGCGAGCGGGTGAAGTACATGAAAGTAAACCTCTTCGCGGTGGACGAGGCGCATTGTATTTCGCAATGGGGGTACGATTTCAGGCCACCGTACCTGCATATTGCCGATCTGAGGGAGTTGCACCCCAATGTGCCGGTGCTTGCGCTTACAGCAACCGCTACTGCTGATGTTAAGGCCGATATTCAGGAAAAGCTGAAATTCAAAAATCCGGTAGTTTACCAGCAAAGTTTCGAACGGCGAAATATCAGCTATGTAGTGCAGCATGAGGAAGATAAGTTCCGTAAAATGTTAAATATTGTACGCGGTGTTAAGGGAAGCGGCATTGTATATGTACGGAGCAGGAAGGAAACTTTTGAGATAGCAAAGTTCCTGACGGATAACGGTATACGGGCCGATTATTACAACGCAGGCCTGACTGTTGACCAGCGCGCCGAAAAGCAGGAGGCCTGGAAAAATAACCGGGTACGGGTGATCGTGGCTACCAATGCTTTTGGTATGGGGATAGATAAACCGGATGTACGGTTTGTGATCCACAAGGATATTCCCGAAAGTTTGGAAGCCTATTACCAGGAAGCCGGCCGGGGCGGCCGCGACGGTAATAAAGCCTTTGGCGTACTGTTATATAACCCTGCCGATAAGCTGAAACAGGAAAAGATGTATGAGCTTAATTTTCCATCGGTTGAGGAAATTAAGCAGGTATACCATAACCTGGCCAATTATTACCAGGTGGCTTATGAGGCCGGCGAGGGTCTAAGCTTTGATCTCGACCTTGGCGAATTTTGCAGCCGCTTTAAGCTCGATGCTATTAAAACACTCAACGCCCTTAAGTTTTTAGAGCGTGATGAATACCTGGCTTTTAACGAAAGCGTATTTTTGCCCTCGCGTTTTCAGTTTGAGGTAGTTAACGAACAACTATACAACTTCCAGATCCAGAACGCCGGCTGGGACCCGTTTATCAAAACCCTGCTGCGCTCATACGGTGGCGCGTTTGAAAATTATGTACGTATCAAGGAGTTTGATATCGCAAGGCGAACAGGTTTAAGCGTTCAGCAGGTTATTGAGGGGATGTTACAATTGCAGCAATACGGCCTGATAAGCTATATGCAGCAAACAGATAAGCCCCAGGTTACCTATTTAAAACCACGGGTACAGGGAAGCCACCTCATCATCGACCGGAAATATATTGAGCAGCGCAAAGAAGTGTACCGCCAAAAAATGGAAGCTGTTTTTGCCTACGCCATTCATAAACGCTGCCGGAGCCAGATGTTGCTGGCTTATTTTGATGAGCCAAATGGTCGTAAATGCGGGATCTGCGATGTTTGCCTTGAGGAAAAACGCAGGGTAAATCAAGACGAAATTTTCGACAACATCACCACCGAAATAGTACAATTGCTCAGGATCAGCAACCCCGATATCGGCGGACTGATAACCGGGATCAACATCGGTACCGAAAAAGAAAAAATGGAGGCCGTACGCCTGCTGCTCGATGCAGGGAAGATTAAGACCGACGGTGAGGCTTATTATTTAAGTTGATGAATAGCTCTCTTTTAATACCCACCCGTCATCCTGAACTTGTTTCAGGACCCCACAGGACAGGGCAACGCTTTGCTTAGCACGCAGAAGCTTAGCGAGTGGGGTGCCGAAACAAGGTTCGGCATGACGTTAATAATCATTTATGTGCTATAATCTTCATCTTATCCTCAAATTTTCTCCCCCACTTCACCGGGAAAAATCAGCCCTTTACCGACAAAAACCTGCCCTACAGCTAATTAGGCTCAACCTGCTGTAACGTTTTTTATTTGAGATCGTCATATGTATGTATTCAATGAAATAAAATAATAATCACTTGACAATCAAAATATTAATACCATGAAAACTACATTAACCGCCATCGCTACCGTACTGTTTATGGTACTTGGCTTCGCAAACATCGCATCTGCAAATACTGCTAAAACTGATGCAGGCATAATTTTAACCGACATCAGCAAAATCAACAAAATTGAAGTTTACGGCAATGTTGAACTTTATATATCAAGCGGCCCGGCCGACCAGGTGAAAGTTTACAACCGCTACTATTCTGAAAACGCTCTGGTTCAGTCACAAAAAGGCGTATTGCGCATCTCATCATATAAAGCCGAAAAATTGGTAGTTTGGGTAACTGCAAACCAATTAAGCGCCATTAACGCCTATGATAATGCCGAGATCAAATCATTCGGTTGCCTTTCAGGCATCGAGCTTGATGTTAAATTAAACAACAATGCATCTGCCAATCTTAACCTGGATACTTATAGCGCCAGCATCACCCTAAGCGGTAATGCCAAAGCCGAGCTTAAAGGTAATACCAATGAGTATAGTCTAACAAGAAATGCAACTTCAAACGTAAACAGCAACGGTTTAGCCTACACTCACGCTACCGAAACTTTGAATAAAGAAACCAAGCCAGCGGTTGATCAATTTGCAACTTTATAACAGCCATTTTTTTGAGTCAATTATATATAGTGCAGCCGCCCTGAAAGGGGCGGCTTTTTTGTGTGCTTTTGCGTTGCAAAGGGGCGCGTGTTAAAAGATGCTTTAATATTATTACCAATAAGATAACTAAAAAGTTATTGTTATGTTGAACTTGTTTCAATAATAGGCAGCGTTTATTTCAGGCGATATTCGCCATCTGCAACACCTTAATTGATGGTCTCAACAAAGTTTTTCTGCTCTGCCTCGATCAGCCTTTGGCGAAGAACTGCCATGGTAATTTGAACTGACCTCAAATTGTTTTCCGGAGCGTCGTTACCGTTAATAGGGTGGCGACGTTTTTGTTTTTTTATTAATAAAACTATTTTCAAAAAATACTTGCGCAAGCAAATGCTTGCATTTATATTTGCAAGTACTTACTTGCGCAATTATGAAAGCCAGACGAGATGTTTACCAGGCGATAGCCGACCCCACCCGAAGAGCGATTATCAATATGATTGCTGTACAGCCGCATAACGTGAATGCGATAGCTGCAAACTTTGATGTTACACGGCAGGCAATTTCACTGCATATCCAGATCCTGGCCGATTGCGGTTTGATAAACGTTAAACAGCAGGGCCGCGATAGGGTCTGCGAAGCCCGGCTTGATCAGCTTGGCGAAATATCAGTTTGGGTTGATCAATATCGCCAGCACTGGGAAAATAAACTGGATAACCTTGAGAAATATGTTGTAAACCTAAAAAATGAAAGAAATGGAAAACAATCAAAGTAGCACTGCAGATCGTGAACTGCGCTTAACCAGAACTTTAGATGCCCCGGTTGAGCTGGTATGGGAAGTTTGGACCCAACCCGAACATATTGCCCAGTGGTGGGGCCCCAACGGCTTCACCAATACCATTAGTAAAATGGAAATTAAACCGGGAGGGGAGTGGGATTTGGTGATGCATGGCCCCGACGGGACAGATTATAAAAATAAGAGTGTATTTAAAGAAGTTATTCCACTTAAAAAGATAGTATACGAGCATGTCAGCAGTCCAAAATTTGTTGCAACCATTGAGTTTGACGAACGGGGAGAGCAAACCTTTTTGAGCTGGCACATGCTTTTTGAAACGCATGAGCAGTTTGTACAGGTAGTAAAAACATTTAAAGCTGATGAAGGCTTAAAGCAAAACATCGAAAAGCTGAACCTGTATTTAAAAGGTGTGAGGAAGGGATAAACTCTATCGAAGGTCACATAGATATCTTCTTTTGTTAATGTATAAAGCGTTATTGAACAATAACGCTTTTTGCGTTTATAGCAGCCCCAATTAAAGAGGTTTCGAATGGCATTAATAGCATTGCCGTCATTACTTTTCATCTGCACATCTGAAATCTGCATATCTGCGCACAAAAATTCTTCCGCTGTTTACCGATGTAATTCCGCTGTTCGCCGACTAAAACCTGCTGTACATCTAATTTGCCCGAAACTGCTGTAACGTTTTAAAAATGGGGGCGTCTTATCTGTGTATTAAATGAAATAACAACACAAATAATTGACAATCAAAATATTAATCATCATGAAAACTACAATATTAACAATCGTAACCTCTTTAGTTTTAGCACTTGGAGTATCAACAGCAGCTAACGCAGCAACCAAAATTGACAACGGCGCAGCCGTAGTTTTAAACAACGTAAGCAAGATCAACAAGATCGAAGTTCGCGGTAACGTTGAAGTATATGTATCAGCCGGCGAAAACGAAAATGTTAAAGTTTACAACAAATATTATTCAGAAAACGCATTGGTACAAAATAACAATGGTACCCTGCGTATCACCTCGTACAAAAACGAAAAACTCGTAGTTTGGGTAACTGCCAATGATTTGAAAGCTATCGACGCTTATGACAATGCCGAAGTTAAATCATTCGGGAAACTTGCTGCCCTTGATTTGAATGTTAACCTTTACAACAATGCATCTGCTAAATTAAATATTGATGCTTACGCTGCCACTGTAAACGTTAACGATAAAGCTAAAGCAGAGTTTACAGGTACTGCCGATGTTTACACCCTTAACCACACCCGCGAATCATTTGTAAACAACAATGCTTTCGCTGCGGTAAACTTTACCGATAAAGTAACCAATGCCCCTGCTAAATACACCGTTGAAAACGAGTTTGCAGGCCTTTAATAACTCACTTTTGCAAAAGTCCATCATATATTCAAAAGCTATCACTCAAAATGTGATAGCTTTTTTTAATTTTGATGTAACACTAAACTGCCATTCGGCGTCATAACAACCATACTATGAAAAAATACCTTTTTACCTTCACTATAGCAGGCGCATTAATAACTACAGCCATATTATCATCATGTAATTACAGATGCGTACACGGTTCGGGAAACCAGACTACAGAAAAGCGCAAGGCCGAAGATTTTAAAAAAGTTGAGATCTCAGGCGCTTTTAAAGTACACCTGAAGCAGGATAGTTCGTTAACTATCGATATCAAAGCCGATGATAACCTGATCAAATATATTTCAACTTCGGTTGAAGGTGGTGTATTACATATTAAATCAAAAAAGAATTTCTGCGATCCCGGTGATATGGTGATCAACATCGGCGTGAAAAACCTTGAAGAAATTAAAGCTTCGGGCGCGGTTGAAGTTAATTCTGACGGCAAGCTCAACGCTAAAGATTTCAAGCTTGATCTTTCAGGTGCTACTAAAGTTACGCTTGACCTTAACGCCGCCAATGTTTCAACCGACGGCAGTGGTGCCACAGATGTACACCTTACAGGCCAGGCAGCATCGCACAAGATTGACCTGAGCGGCGCCGGTAAAATAGAAGCCTTTGATTTTGTTGTTGGTGACTATGATATCGAAACATCGGGCATTGGACATTGCAAGATCAATGTGCTTAAAACGCTGAACGTGCACACCAGTGGTGCTTCCGAAATTCAATACAAAGGCTCCCCATCTACCGTGAATAACGATAAATCGGGCGCTTCATCTATCAAAAAAGTTGACTGATCCACTTTATAATAATTAACGAAGAGGCCGGGGATATAACTAATTCGCGGCTTTTTTTGATTTTACAACCTATCACTGTTAAAAATTTGAATGAAAAAGTTTTTAAAATGGACGGCCTATGCAATTATAGCGCTTGTTCTTGTCGCTGTTGCCGGCATCTCCTACATAACCCTGGCATTGCCCAATGTAGGCCAACCCGAAGCTATTAAAGTTGATGCCACGCCACAACGCATTGCCCGCGGTAAGTATCTGGCCAATAATGTTACGGTTTGTCTGGATTGTCATTCTACCCGTAGTTGGGATAAATTCGCGGGCCCTTCAGATTCTACAGTTTCCGGTGCCGGCGGTGAAAAATTTGATGCTTCAGCAGGTTTCCCCGGCACGGTTTATTCGCCTAACATTACTCCTTTAAACCTAAGTAACTGGACTGATGGCGAAATCTTCAGGGCAATGACCACTGGTGTTAAAAAAGATGGGTCGGCCATATTTCCGATAATGCCATGGCCTTATTATGCAAAAATGGATAGGGAAGACCTTTATTCCATTATAGCCTATATACGTACATTGAAACCCAGTGGCAAAAACTATCCGGGCCATCAGCTCGATTTTCCGCTGAATGTTATTGTACATACCATGCCGCAAAAGGCTGCGTTGGGTAATATCCCCAATCCGGCAGATACTGTTAAATATGGAGCCTATTTGCTTGACGCCGCGGCCTGTAAAGAATGCCACACGCAATCAGATAAAGGTAAATTGAACGAGGCTATGGCCTTTGCCGGCGGACAGGGTTATATAGTACCCGGTGGAAGTAAAGTGTTTTCAGCTAATATTACGCCCGATAAGGAAACAGGCATTGGCAGCTGGACAAAAGAGCAATTTGTAAGTCGCTTTACTCAATTTGCCAATGGTAAAATGCAGCCGACACCGGTAAAACCGGGTGAATTTCAAACCATAATGCCATGGTGGAGATATGGCGCCATGAAAGTGTCAGATCTGGAAGCAATTTACGCTTATTTGAAAACAATAAAGCCCATCAGTAACCACGTTGTAAAATTTCAAAACAATATAAATTCAAGCGCTAATTAAAAATAAATTCATACTTTTGCGCCTCGAATTTTGTATAGCACGGATTAGGTTTTAGGCTATATTTCAAAGGATTAAATTAAATACCCGGTAAAAAGATGAATATTACACAGGAAAAAATTAATGACCTGAACGCAGTTGTTAAAATTAACATCAACCCTGAAGATTACCAGCCACGTGTTGAAAAAGCTATAAAGGAAAACGCTAAAAAAGCAAAAATTCCTGGTTTTCGCCCGGGCATGGTGCCTGCATCGCACATCAAAAAAATGTACGGCAAAAGCATCCTTGTTGATGAGATCAACAACCTGTTACAAGATACTTTAAATAACTATATCGACGAGCAAAAACTGGCCGTATTGGGTCAGCCATTGCCTGCTGCAGATGATAACAAAGAATACAACTGGGATTTTGCCGATAACTTTGAGTTTAGCTATGAATTAGGTTTAGCTCCTGAGTTCAGCATCGACTTTTCATCAAAAGATAAATTAACCCAATACGTAATCAAAGTTGATGACGAAACGCTGGCTTCAAGGATCAAAAATATCCGCCGCAGCTATGGCAAAATGACAAATCCTGACGTATCGGCAGATGATGACGTTCTTTACAGCGAATTGGTTCAACTTTCGGCTGATGGTAGTGTTTTTGAGGGTGGAATAACCAATACAGCGTCTGTACGTTTAGATCAGATCAAGGATGAAGCAATCAAAGCTTCACTGATCGGTTTGAAAAAAGGCGATGTGTTAACATTCGATATTCGTAAAGCTTTTGATAACGACGCGGCTAAAATTGCCGGTTTATTGAAAATTGAAGAAGACGATGCAGCTGATTTAAGAGGCGATTTCCAATTAACTGTTAAAAACGTTAACCGTTTAGAAGAAAGTGATCTTAATCAGGAGTTCTTTGACAAATTATTTGGTGAAGGTACTGTAACTACCGAAGAGGAGTTCACAGCTAAAATTACTGAAGAACTTGAAAGCATGATGGTTCAGGATGCCGACCGCAAATTGCAGGACGACATGTACAAACTGGCTATCGCTAAAGTTGATTTCGCCCTTCCTGATGAGTTCCTGAAACGTTGGTTAAAAGCAACTAACGAAAAACTGAGCGACGAGGAATTAGAAGGCGGTTACAACGATTTTGCTCAAAACTTGAAATGGACTTTGATTGAAAACAAGATCATTACTGATAACACAATCGAAATTAAATATGAAGATGTGTTTGAATTAGCTAAGATCCGTTTAGATCAGCAGTTCAGGATGTACAGCCCGACTGCTATCCCTGAGGATCAATTAGGCCAGTACACTGTTCAGTACCTGCAAAACAAAGACAACGCTAACAAGATATTTGAAGAGGTAAAAGCATTAAAGGTATTTGATTATATCAAAAATGTGATCACTTTAGATAAGCAGGATATCCTTTACACTGATTTCAGTGCATTGGTTACCGCAGCACAGTAAGCAGTTTTTCAATCGCCCTGAAAAGGGATAGATTTTATAGCATATTCACCAAAAGCAACTCAAAAGGTTGCTTTTGGTGTTTTATCTGTCGTTAAGATTATATGTCATTGCTTCGTCGCTACACTCGCAATGACATAAGAGAGTATCTGCCCGATGTTGGTATTTTCACCAACATCTTCCTGCCGACTCTACTGTTAGTTTTGACCAAAAAAAATCAGGTTTAGTCACGTAGGCCTCATCAAAAAATTACGTAATAAAAACTATCTTGCAAAAAATCTATTGAACTAAAAACTATATTTATCGCGGGTAAGACGCCCGCATTTCCTAACGAACAACAAACAAAAACCATGAGCAGTAATATCGATAAAAACGAATTCAGAAAATATGCTGTTAAGCATCACCGTATTAACAGTCTTTATGTAGACAAATATATTGCAGGTGTTGAAAGAGGCAATATGCCAACAGGTGGTATCACTACTGTACCAACCGGCATGACCCCTTACATCCTTGAAGAACGCCAGCTTAATGTACAGGCCATGGACGTGTTTTCACGTTTGATGATGGACCGTATCATTTTCCTGGGCGATGCCATTTATGATAATATTGCAAACATTATCCAGGCTCAGTTGCTATTCTTACAATCGGCTGATGCTAAACGCGATATTCAGATCTACATTAACTCACCAGGTGGCTCGGTTTATGCAGGTTTAGGTATCTATGATACTATGCAGTTTATATCAAATGACGTGGCCACTATTTGTACAGGTATGGCGGCGTCAATGGCTGCAGTACTGTTAGTAGCCGGTACTGAAGGTAAAAGGGCAGCGCTTCCGCATGCAAGGGTAATGATCCACCAGCCATCAGGCGGTGCTCAGGGCCAGCAGTCGGATATCGAGATCACTTATCAGGAGATCACTAAATTGAAAAAAGAACTGTACCAGATCATTGCCGATCACAGCGGTGCACCTTACCAAAAAGTTTGGGATGCATCTGACCGTGACTACTGGATGATTGCAGAAGAAGCCAAAGAATTTGGTATGGTTGACGAGATTTTAAGAGGTAACAAAGGGAAATAATTCTTGAAAGTCCGGATTCCGATAAGTCGGAAAGTCTGGATGTTTGGAATGTTAAAAAGTTATTAAAGTCCGGAAGCTGAGCTGCTTCCGGACTTGCTCACTTTCCCGACTTACGGGCAGGATTTTTTTTTTTGCCACTAATTTTTTAACTTTGAGTAAGAAGACAAATCAGATGAATAAAAACAGCAAAGAGATCAGGTGTTCATTTTGCGGTGCCGGTAAACAGGATTCCCTGATGTTAATAGCAGGACTTGATGCACACATTTGTGATAAATGTGTGAACCAGGCCAATGAAATATTGGCTGAGGAGTTGAAGGTACGTAAAGTCAAGTCATCGCCTCTGGCGCCGGCCTTGCTTAAGCCATCAGAGATGAAGGCACATCTTGATCAGTATGTTATTGGGCAGGATGATGCCAAAAAGATACTTTCGGTAGCTGTATATAATCATTATAAACGCTTAAATCAGCGTATTGATAAAGATGAGGTTGAGATTGAAAAATCAAACATCATCATGGTGGGTGAAACAGGTACGGGTAAAACCCTGCTTGCTAAAACACTCGCCAAAGTACTTAACGTTCCATTTTGCATTTGCGACGCTACTGTGCTAACCGAAGCAGGCTATGTAGGGGAGGACGTTGAAAGCATCCTAACCCGCTTACTGCAATCGGCCGATTATGATGTAACCCTTGCCGAAAAAGGTATTGTTTACATTGATGAGGTTGATAAAATAGCCCGTAAAAGCGATAATGCTTCTATCACCCGCGACGTATCCGGAGAAGGTGTACAACAAGCACTATTGAAGATATTAGAAGGTACCATGGTTAACGTACCACCACAAGGTGGCCGTAAACACCCGGATCAGAAAATGATCACGGTAAATACCAGCAACATCCTTTTCATTTGCGGTGGAGCATTTGACGGTATTGAAAGAAAGATCGCCAATCGACTGCGTACCCAAACTGTTGGTTACAAGTTTAAGCACGATGAGGGCGATATCGATACTAAAAACTTCTATAAGTATATTACACCGCAGGATTTGAAATCATTTGGTTTAATCCCTGAGTTGATAGGCCGTTTGCCGGTGCTTACCTACCTCAACCCGCTTGATAGAGAAGCATTGCACAATATCCTTACCGAGCCTAAAAACTCATTATTGAAACAGTACAAAAAACTGTTTGAATATGAAGGTGTAAAGCTTGATTTTGAAGACGAAGTGCTGGAGTTTATTGTTGATAAAGCAATGGAATTTAAACTTGGTGCGAGGGGATTACGCTCAATATGCGAAGCTATCATGATCGATGCTATGTTCGAGTTTCCATCCAAAAAAGATGTGAAACGTTTGAACGTAACTTTGGATTACGCACGCGAGAAGTTTGAAAAATCTGATCTGAAAAAGTTAAAAGTAGCTTAACGCACAGTATATAAGCAAACACTTATATTTATTAAAAAATAAAGCGCGCCCTGGTTCTTATACCGGGGTTTGCTGTATAAAAAGAAATCATATGAACGAAGAATTAAACATTAAAAAGGACGGAGATGCCTTGCCACCGCCGGTGAAGGAAGTGCAATCGCCCGTAAAATCAGGATTAAAAACAAAAGAAGCAATTGTTGCTAACTGGCTGCCACGCTATACCGGCAGACCACTTGAAGCATTTGGTGAGTATATTATCCTTACCAATTTTTCAAAGTATATCCAGCTGTTTTCGCAATGGAATGATAACGCGCCTATTATGGGGCTTGAAAAACCAATGCAAAGCGTTACAGCAAACGGTATTACCATTATTAACTTTGGTATGGGCAGTTCGGTTGCGGCTACTGTTATGGACTTACTTACAGCCATTCACCCTAAAGCTGTTATATTTTTGGGCAAATGCGGAGGCCTTAAGAAAAAGAACAACGTAGGCGACCTGATCCTGCCGATAGCCGCCATTCGTGGCGAAGGTACATCCAACGATTATTTACCTCCCGAAGTGCCTGCTTTGCCGGCATTCGCATTGCAAAAGGCTATCTCAACTACCATTCGTGATTACTCACGCGATTACTGGACCGGTACCTGCTATACCACTAACCGCCGCGTTTGGGAGCACGACAAAGTATTCAAGAAATACCTTAAAGATCTGCGTGCCATGGCCGTTGATATGGAGACTGCAACCATATTTACAACCGGCTTCGCCAATAAGATCCCTACAGGTGCGCTGCTGCTGGTATCAGATCAGCCGATGATCCCCGAAGGTGTTAAAACCGCCGAAAGCGATTCATCAGTAACCGAGCAATTTGTTGAAACACACCTGCATATCGGTATCGAATCCTTAAAGCAGTTGATCAATAACGGGTTAACGGTTAAGCATTTGAAGTTTTAAGTTCATTAGTTCACTGGTTCATTAGTTCATTTGTCTTAGCAAGCGCTAAACAAATGAACCAGATACCAATGAGCCAAGCATACCAATGAACTAATGAACAAATGAACCAATGACAATCTGTTTCATCCCCTCTCTGCCGTAAAATACCGGGAAATACATCAGTTCAGCTTTGGCCGGATTTAGGGTGTATTTGCCGTTGTATCGGGGGATGAGGTTTACGGTGAATGTATATTTGCCCTGTTTAAGACTGCGGCAAAATATACTTACCTTCTCCTTAAAATATTCGCGGTGTACTTCATTGTTGTCCCATTGCTGATCCTTGCTTTCGTACGAGCATCCGGCAGGTATCGGGATATCTATCATCACAAAATCAGCATCGCCGCGGGCTGTTACTTCTGCTTTTAATAATACAGGTTCGCCGCCTTTCAGGGTGGTTATTGTTTTTTCCTTACGCTCAAACCAGGTATTTACTGTAAAATCTTTACTTACTTTTTCGGGTTTACTGTTCCAATACTGCTGGTAGCCGGTGAGGTACACGGGCAGGCTGCCTTTTTTGCTGATACTGATCGTTTTATCAGTTAGCGTTGTCGAATAAGGGAATTTGTCGATCGTTTTTGTATCTGTGCCTGTAAGCGTGATCTGCGATGGTTTAACCTGTTTATTTTCTGTCAACAGATCTGGCAGAATAGTTTCCAGTATCAGCGCCGATTCATAAGTATTACGCCAGTCACCAAGACGGCGTTGTTCAAGAAAGTAGCCACGTATTTTGGCCAGTAGCTCAGGGTGCCTGCCTTCGCTTTTGATAATGCGGTAGGCTAATACACTTAACTGTACCGAATTGTCAAAAAAACGATAACCGTCTTCGCCCCAATATAGGTTACCAAACATAGTATGTTTGCTTGTGTTGATTAAACTGTCCATTTTTATGGGTAGGGTAGATTCCTGTCGTAGTAACATCATTCTTAACTTATCATAGCCTGATAACTTATAGTCGAAGTTTTTTTGATCCTTAGCCTGCTCTTTTTCAATGCCTGTTACATACTTCTGATAATCAACTTTGGCCCCCAGTTTATGAAGCAACTGAAGACAAAGTATTTTGTCCCTGCGTTTGTAACTTTCAAGCTGAAAGACGAGATAGTCAGTTAATTTTTGTTTATCCAGTTCAACAGCGTAGCCCTCTTTTTGCGCATCTATCAATGCTTCTACCACATGCAGGCTAATCCAGAGTTCTTCGTTACTATCTTTCCACCAGCCCCAGGTGCCGTTACTTTTGCGGTTTTCCTGTAGTTTTTTAATTACGTCTTTTATATTTCTCTCGTATTTAAACTCTTCGCCCAAAAACTTTTTAATGCGCCGTTCCATGAGCAGGCCTTTCAATTTTGAAGCCAGCTGCTCATTGCATAGATACTTGTACTCCCTCAGCTTACGGGTTTCTTCAGTCAACGCGGGCAATACAGAAGCCTCTGCCCGGAAAGTGACAGGTCCCAAAGCCGGATCAAATTTCATGTTCACTGTGGTATCGCGGTCAAGTGCTTCAAAAACTCCTTTGGTTTCTTTAACCCCCTGAGGCATCACCGGGATCCTGCGCTGCTCGCCGTCAAAATAGCCGTTATCCCGTTTAATGGTATATTCAAAAGTGAGGCTGTCGGTAGGAGCGATAGAAGCAGCGGCAGTAGCAGTAATAGTAAGTGTGTCAATTTTAGAGTTTTTAACTTCCAGCTCGTCTTGTTTCAAGGTTTGGCCGTTGTATTTAAAAATTCGGGTAAGCTTCGCGGAGGTATTGTTGTAGTTCATTACCTTACCAATCAAGTTCATTTCGTCGCCGGCTATGGCAAATTGCGGTGCGATAAAATTTGCGCTTAATGGTTTATATGATTTGATGCTGCTTTCGGTAAAGCCGGTTTGCCTATTGCCGGTAATGCCGATGATAAACGTTCGCCAGTTGGTGATATCATCAGGGTAAGTAACCATAAAGCTGGCTTTACCATGCTCGTCGGTAGTGAGTTTAGGCTGCCAGTAGGCGTAATCTGAAAAGTTTTTGCGCATGGTTTGCGTGCTGCCGGTTTGTGTACTGTCAGCCCTTTTGCTTCCGGCCAAACCGGGTTTAGCTTTGGTTCTGATCACGATGACGCCATTTGAGCCCCGGGCACCGTATATTGCCGTGGCAGCAGCGTCTTTCAATACACTAATTTCTGCAATGTCATCTTTATTTACGTCAGATAGCTTATCAACAATTTCTCCATCTACCACAATCAGCGGCTGGGCCGACGGTAATGATGCCATTCCTCTAATCATAATATTGATACCGCCTCCGGGCCCGCCATCGTTTATATTCAGACCGGCAACCCTCCCCTCTAAGGAAGATACCATTGCCAACGCGCCTGTAGTCTCACTTCTTTTTACCGCACCATATCCAATAACCATAACCTCCTGCAATAATTTTGAGCTTGGTTTTAAGGTTATCCTGACAGTTGCCCCGGGTTGTATGTTTAGCTCCTGCGTGTCGTAGCCTATAAAGCTTATAATGAGCTTGCCGGTTTTGGGAACTTTTAATTTAAAGCGCCCGGCTAAATCCGTGAGTGTGCCTGTTGATGAACCTTTTACCTTTATGGTTACACCGGGCACTGCTAATTTATCATCGCTGGCGATAATTGTTCCGCTCATCATGTCGCCGAAAGTACCGGTATCAAGATATTTATCATTAAAGGCCTCTTTTATTTTCAGGGCATCGTTTTCTATTTCGCGGTCACCGTGATTATAGCTGCCCGTCCTGTTATTGATAATGTTGCTGATCCGGGTACCTACCGAATCTTTGCCATGAGTGGGCAGTATCTCAAAATTGTAAAAATTAGTACCACCTTTTTTTATGGTTATATTTTCTTTAATATCATAACTATCGCCTTTAAGCAAAAATAAAAGCCTGTAGCTGCCGGCGTTTAGGTTATTAATGTATGTGGTATTGCCGGGATAGATCAATAAAAAGTCCGGGTCATCATATTTATAAACGATCAGGTTTTTAACCAGCAGTTTTTTGCCCTTAGGTTGATCGATGCTCATACTTAGTTTACCTGTTTCGCCCGTAATAACGGGGTTTACAAAAAGTGATTGCGTGTTGCTGCGCAGGTCAAGATATTGCTGCCAGATACTTTCGGCCTCAGGTTGGGTAAGTACCTGCTGTGTATAATCATCGGCAGGGCCGTGGTATGAAGATAGTATGGGATTGAAGGGATAGGCAGCAGCGATGCTTTTTTGTTTGATAAGACCGGGCTCAAACTGAAAAGAATAGCCTGGTTCGGTAACAAAATATCGCGAACCACTGCCCTGTACATCTAAATTGGCAAAGTTTTCGACCGAAGGACCTATGAGTACGCTGTTGTTCCGGTAACCATAGTTCGGGTCGGGATTGATCATTAATACCTTTTCGTTTTGGGTAAGGAGGGCCATCTTCCAGCCAAAATTATTGATAACGGTAATCAGGTAACGGTTGATGAGGTCGCTTTCATAGGTACTCAATGTATCCAAAACCTTTGTTGAGTGCGCATTATCAGCATTAATGCTGAAGATCAGCTTTTTCGATTTTTGTACATCTACACTATCTACCCAAATGTTTTGATGGCTGGTCCTGAACCGGAACATGTGCCTGCCCGGCGATACCGCGAAACTGTAGCGTTTAAGCTGTTGTGTTTGGTCAAAGTACACCGGCCGGTCATCAATATAGAGGATATGTACGGGCAGTACATCGCCGTTTTTAATCACAAAAGGCGCTACCTGTGTTAGCGAGTCTTTGGCGTCTTCTTCAACCCTGTAAATTTTGTTGGGGTGAATAAACCGGTAGTAAGCAATACTGTCAAGCCCCATTTCCTTACTCCAGCGCTTCCAGTTGAGCTGTAATGAACCATCACCATTTATATTGCCGGTATTAAAACCCATTTTTTGCTTGCGATATGCAAAGCCTTTGCCAAGGTAGGGTACATAGGGTGTCTTGTAGTCGATAAACTTACTCGTCATTGACCAGGCCGTTAAATCGGCATTGGCTACAGGCTGGCCTTTGGCATCGGTAACAACGATGTCGGTTTTAGCCTGTTGTCCCGGATAAACAGACACCGGCTGACGAACGTTGATGGTCAGCAGCTTATCACGGTACATGATATCGGTGGCTTCGGTTTTGCTTTCACCCGCCCAGATATAATGCACCTGAAAGTTTAGGAGGTTTTGATCATTATAAGCACGTATATAAAACAGGTTATTGGCCTGCCCAGCATCAATTAATTTGTTGCCGCCAAATACCGAATACCAAAAATGCAGGTGCTGCGTGTTGTCAACCTTTACAAACACCGAATCGGCGGTGCGGTAGCCCGATAGCGAGATGCCGGCGTTATTATCTTTTAGGTCGAGGTCGGCATAGGCGCTGTCTGTTTCGATATTGTAACTATCGGCATAAGGATTGATGATGGTTTTTGCCGGGAGCATTACCCTGACCCTGGTTATGGTATCATACTTTGCGTTAAGGGCGCTGATGGTAGCCATAGCATTTACGGCCTTCCCATTATCAAAGGCGGTACTCATCAATGTATCACCGTTTAACTTGGCGGTAATACTAAATCGGCTGTACCGGTAACTCATATCGTTATTGGCCGATTGCTGTTCGTTATTACTGTTCAGAAATTCTGAATTAATGGTGTAAGTAATATCTGCCTTAGGAAAGATGGAATCGGGGATAATTAGCCTGGTTTCACCAACCGGGTCAAGCTGTAGCTGGTGTGTCCAAAACTGGTCGGGCACAAAAGTGTAGCTTTGCCTGCGCGTACCGGTGCCACGGGTATTGAGTGTAACAGTAACCCTGCCATCCGTAACCGGCAGGTTATTTTCGTCAATTGCTTTTAAATATAATGTAGCCGGATTTCCGGGCCCGTGTTCTTCTTTATCAACCCTGGTGCTGAAGGTTATTGATTTAAGCTCGTATTCTTCATATTTAAACCGGCCCGTCAAAAAAACCTTGCGTTTGGCTAAAAAGCCCTGATCGTCATCGCCTTCATAATCGTCAAGTTTGTACTTTTCGCTTGACGGATCTTCGAGCGAGATGGTATAATCTTCATCAAGAGAAAGGTTAAGGCTATCAGTAAGCGCGAAACTATATTCATAAGCTCCTTCCCGGTAACTGTTTACTTTGCCTATGATCTTACCGTCATCCTCATACCGTTCTTTGAGCCGTACTAAAAGCTGAGCTGCGGTTACAGGTTGTTTTGATTTTTTATTTAAGATGATCGCCTTGAATTTTACCGTATCGTGTGGTTTATAAATGGCCTTGTTAAACACCATGAAGCCTTCATAATTATCTGCGGGCTGGCGGCTGTAATATTTATCGTGTCCCTTAAACAGGTTTTTAAAGCGTTTCCAGGCAGCTTTAAAAAAGCTCATATGGCGATACGGATTGTAATGATAGTAAGATGAGCGCTGCTGTTTTTTTATAACGTAATAGTTGGTAACGCCCGCGTAATCAACTTTTAGTATGGTATCCCTTTTTGAAGGATTGGCTATATATAAGCCGGCTTTTGAATCATAAGTAACGGTATGATTGTTAAACTGTACTAACGCGTTGTTAATGGCTTTACCTGCCTGGTCAACCAAAATAAAGCGGAGGTCATAGTTATTAGCCAGCAGTTTTAAATTGGCCGAGCGGTTTTCGATAAGCGAATAGCTTAGCAAGTTCTTTTTGGCAACTACTTTCAAATAGTTGCCGGGAGGGAGGGTATTGTTCCATTTATCGTTTGTTTTAAACGAGTCAATGGGGTTGTGCAATATTTGCTCATCAGGTTTTTTACGTGGGTAGCGGTAAAATTTAAGCACATCACTGGCCGTTATTTTATATATGTAGGTATAATAACTGCTTTGCCGGCTTAGGGTAAGCGGCTTTTGCCCAAATGCGGCAGTTGTACAAAAACTTAAGAAACTAAAAAATAATAACAATTTTTTTATTGGTGCCTGCATGTTTAGGTATATTTTGTGGTAATTGTCACCGGTTTAAATTTATTACATTTATGCTTGTGTGTTTATAGGATGCAGATCTATTTACTATTCCATAAAAGAAATATCATTTAAGAAACTTATTTTTGAGGCGTAACCCTGCTTTATATACCGGGTTAGTAGAGATTTAAATTATGTGGTACAACAACATACTCGATACCATTGGCAATACGCCGCTGGTAAAACTGAATAAAGTAGCAAAAGACATCCCTGCTACCGTTTTAGCCAAGATAGAGACAACCAACCCCGGCAACTCCATTAAAGACCGCATGGCCCTTAAAATGATTGAGGATGCCGAAAGAAGCGGCAAACTAAAACCCGGCGGAACCATTATTGAAGGCACATCGGGCAATACCGGTATGGGCCTGGCAATTGCAGCTGTGATAAAAGGCTACAAGTGTATTTTTACCAGCACCGATAAACAATCAAAAGAAAAGTTTGACGCTTTGCGCGCCTTTGGAGCGGAGGTAATTGTTTGCCCTACTAACGTGGAGCCTGAAGATCCACGATCATACTATTCGGTATCGTCACGCCTGGAGCGGGAAGTCCCTAACTCATGGAAGCCCAATCAGTATGATAACCTGAGCAACTCGCAGGCGCACTATGAAAGTACTGGTCCCGAAATTTGGGAGCAAACTGAGGGCAAGATCACGCACCTTATTGCAGGCGTAGGCACCGGTGGTACTATATCAGGTATTGCCCGTTATCTGAAAGAGAAGAACCCTGCCATACAGATTTTAGGTATTGATACTTACGGTTCGGTATTTAAAAAATACAAGGAAACAGGTGTTTTTGACAAAAATGAGATCTATCCATATATCACCGAAGGTATCGGCGAAGATTTCCTACCGCAAAACGTTGATTTTAGCCTGATAGATCATTTTGAAAAGGTGACCGACAAGGATGCCGCCCTCATGACCCGCGAAATCGCCCGTAAGGAAGGCATCTTCTCCGGCAACTCAACCGGCTCAGCCGTGGCGGGTTTGCTGCAGATGAAGGATAAGTTTAAAGAGGGCGATGTGGTGGTGATCATCTTCCCTGACCATGGTACGCGCTACCTTGGCAAAATGTACAACGACGACTGGCTGCGCGACCGCGGTTTCCTGAAAGACGAAAAACTAACTGCCCGTGATATCATTAGCAAAAAAGATGTGCAAGAGATCATCACTATTGATTGTGAAAAGAGCGTGCTGGAGGCTATCAATACTATCAAATCGCTCAATATCTCACAGATCCCGGTTACGCAAAAAGGTATGGTAATAGGCAAGATCACCGAAAGTGATATCCTGGATTCGCTGATCGAAAACCCATCTATCAAATCGCAGCCGATCAAGAATATCACCACAGCGCCATTCCCATTTGTAGATCTGAATACATCGATAGACAGGATTTCGGCCATGATCAATAAAGATAACATTGCCGTGCTGGTTGAAGATGGGCAGGGTAAAATTGAGATTATTACCCAGTATGATATTATAAATGCAATTTCGGCCTGATTTTAAGGTAAAAGGATAAGGCGAAAGGCAAAAGGTGTTGTGCGATGACACCTTTTGTCTTTAGCCTCTAATCGTAGTCGTCAATTTTACGCCATTTCCATTGCTGCGCATTTACATCATAAAAGTTGAACCCGATATCGATGGTTTGAGATTTATCTTTTATTTTGAATGTGAAAAACCGGCCGTCGGTAGTAATGGTATCTCGCGGCAAGTCACTGTATTCGATGAGAAGGTTAAACCGTTGAGAAAAAGTAGTATCAGTAACCTTTCCATTACGTAGGTAATCAGATAATAAAAAAGCTTCTGACTCGGTTAATTCTGCAATATTTTTTCCTTTTCTAAAACTTGAGCCTCTTATTTTATTAAATCTTGGACTAATAAATGGAAGTATAGACATCTTTGTTAAGGTCAATTGCTGATAAAGGTAGCGTACAGGGATATACGCCCAGGTAAACTCAAAAGGGGCAGATCTACCATAGTCATCAATGGTTTTGTAAATTCTCCCTTTTCGTATGAATGTGGTGCTTATTGTTTCATCATCTGACCAAGATCCGTTATATCTATCTTTTAGTGAAGCAATATCAGCTTTCGAAAAGTTTGCTTGTAGCTGTTGGAACTTTTCTTTCGTGATTTTACCTTCAAACATGCCTTTTTTACCGGTATATTCCAGTCCTTTAAATAATATGGTTCCATCATCATTCAATATAATGCTCATGATCGGACACGATCCATAACATCCGGATGTAGATAAAACGATTTTTTCGAAGGTGGGATTTTTATGGCTTCCGGGTTTGTAATGCTTAAAGGTTGCAAGCTTATTATCCCATAAGTCAAATTGCAAGGTATCAGGAGTTAACTTGGTTAATAGGTGGGCTTCCCATTTATTGCTGTTTGGATTTAACAAGTACAGACTATCAGCATTGATCCGGTATTTTGAACCACCTCCAAGGTTTATTGTGGTACTGTCTGTTCGCCTTAAATAACTGGTTTTATTTTCAAAAGTGCCATTTTTATAAAAGCTAAAGCCTGCTTTATCAAAATACGGAGCTTCAAGAACAATATTTTTATTTGCCGTGGTCGGATTTTTAACTTTAACCCAATTGCCTAAAATGTTCTTTTCATTTTGCTGGCGTGTATCATTGCACGATAAGATGAGGAGCAGCAAAAATAATGATAGAACATATTTCATGATATGGCAGGTTTAATTCAACTGCGTTAAAACGTTTGAAAAAAGCGATTTATTACCTGGCTTTTAAAAATAAGATTGTAACTGGCAAAAGCCTTTTGCCCTTAACCTTTCGCCTTTCACCTCAACATTACTCCAACCTCTTCTTCGCCAATTCCGGGCTATACCGTTGGTTTAGGCGGTAATTCGGTGTAATAATAAACACAGCCGTGCCTTTTTCGCGGGCAAGGGGATTGGTTATCTCACCAACCTTGGTAAAACTGCCTATCATATTGCCGGCCACAAATTCCTTAATATTTTTTCCGCCGTTTTCATCTACATAAATCAGGTATTTGCATTTGAGGCTATCGGGAGCCCAAAGGGTAAAGCTGCTGTTCAGCGATATTGCATCGGGATAGCCGTATTGCTTGCGGTAATGGTGGATTGCACCGGCTTCACCGTAGTTATCGGCATAAACCATAGTCTGTTTTTGATCTTCAGGGTTTAAGCTTTTGTAAGCTTTATCAACCAATGCCGCCATATCATCCCATCCCAGCATGTCGGCATAATCCTGTGTGGTAGCGTGTTTTTTACCGTCTTCCCAGGTCATCGAAAAACGAGCAGGGGGGAGATGTTTATCGGCAAATCGAAAAAATGCCAGGGTTTGGTCCATTGGTAAAATGGGCAATAAGATTGGCAGTAACAAAGCATTGGGCAACGTAAACAATATTACCAGGGCAGTACGCAAAATATAGCCAGTGGTTTTTAATAAACGCTCAAAACCAAAGGCCCCTGCTGCAAACAACATGGGGTAGGCTCCAAATATGTAATAGCTTTTACCATCCATCATCAGTAAAAAAAAGAAGATGAGCGCATAAGCCAATGCCAGAAACTGGAAATTACGCAGCCTGAATGAAAATATCAGGAACGCCAGTCCGTTAAGCCATACAAATAACGCTACGCCATTGACCAGTAATTGCTGTTTAATAAAGTCGGTTGGGGTAATGTAATCCAACTGCTCCTCGCGCAGGGCTTTCATATGCGTAAATACAGGCATGTGGTGCGTTATTTGCCAGATGAGGTTAGGCAGTACGATAACTATTGTTAGCAAGGCAGCGCCAAGAATATGCTTATTGAACAATAATTTACGCTGTTTGCTGATAAGGATACCGATAACCAGCGAACCGGTAAAAAACAGCATAGTGTACTTAGTAAGTACGCCAAAGCCGACGGCTGCGCCAAGCCAGTACAGGTACCTTACATCGGTAGTGTTGAGGTATTTTACGAGCAGCCAAACCGTTAATACCCACCAAAACTGATCGAATACTACAGGCTGAAAAAGATAGTCACTTGCTGCGAAGGCAGGCGCAAAAATGAGCGACAAACAGGCAAGGGTGATAGCAAATTTTTTTCCGCCAAATTCAATAACGATGAGGCCGGTAAGCAGGACAATGAGCCCACCAAACAGGGTAGGGAACAATCGCGCCGCAAAAACCGAGTTGCCAAAACAAGTTACAGAGATTTTTGCCAGGATGGCTATAAATGGCGGTACTTCCTTGTATCCCCAATCCAGGTGATCGGCCAATACAAGGTGCAGAAACTCATCTCTGTGGAAACCAAAATGCGATATCGCGAAAAGATTAAGAACAACTTTAATAAATACAAATATCAGTACAAAATAAACGTAGGTAGATTTCCGGTTTTTGTAAGGCATTGTTTATATAATGGGTTTTGAGCTGAAGGCCGAATGCTGAAAGCATAAAGCTATAAAAATATATTTATAAAGCAGAAAGCTCAAAGCCCCATTAAGCTAAAAGCTCAAAGCATAAGGCCGAAAGCTTTTGCTTGTCCTTATGTTTTGAGCTTTTAATAAGCTTCGGCTTTATGCTTTTAGCCTTACGCCTTAAGCTTTCAGCTTAAATACGGGTTATATCAGCGCCCAAAGCTTTAAGCCTGGTATCAATATGCTGATAGCCGCGTTCAATTTGTTCAATATTGTAAATGGTTGACTGGCCTTGTGCCGAAAGTGCGGCAATCAGCAATGAAACCCCGGCGCGGATATCTGGCGAGGTCATGGAGATGCCGCGCAGTTTAACCTGGTTATCCAGGCCAATAACGGTTGCACGGTGCGGATCGCAAAGAATGATCTGCGCGCCCATATCCAACAGTTTATCCACGAAGAATAAGCGGCTCTCAAACATTTTTTGATGGATCAGTACCGAGCCTTTGGCCTGGATAGCTACAACCAGCACGATGCTTAATAAATCGGGGGTAAAGCCAGGCCATGGTGCATCGGCAATGGTCATGATACTGCCGTCAATGAAAGTCTCTATTTCGTAATGTTCCTGGGCCGGGATAAAGATATCATCACCTCTAAGCTCCAGTTTAATACCTAAACGCCTGAAAACGTCGGGGATCATACCCAGTTCTTTGTATTGAACATCTTTAATGGTAATCTCAGATCCCGTCATGGCTGCAAGGCCGATAAATGAACCGATCTCGATCATGTCGGGCAATAATCGGTGCTCTGTACCGCCTAATTTTTCAACACCTTCAATAGTTAGCAAGTTTGAGCCAATACCGCTGATCTTAGCACCCATACGGCTCAGCATTTTACAAAGCTGCTGCAGGTAAGGCTCGCAGGCGGCGTTGTAAATAGTAGTAGTGCCTTTGGCTAATACCGCGGCCATTACCACGTTGGCCGTTCCTGTTACCGAAGCTTCGTCCAGCAGGATGTAAGTACCCTGCAGGTTAGAGGCATCCACATTAAAGAAACCATTTTCGGGATTGTAATTGAATTGTGCACCCAGTTTTTCAAAACCCAAAAAGTGGGTATCCAACCTGCGGCGACCGATTTTATCGCCACCTGGTTTAGGGATTGATGCCTTGCCAAAGCGGGCCAGTAATGGGCCAACAATCATAATAGAGCCGCGTAAACCACCGCCCTTTGATTTAAAAGCTTCAGACAGGAAAAAGTCCTGGTTGATATCTTTTGCTTCGAAGGTGTAAGTATGCTCGTTAATACGTTCAACAATAACGCCCATATCGCCAAGCAGCTCTATCAGTTTGTTTACATCCTTAATATCGGGGATGTTGCTGATGGTTACTTTTTCTTCAGTAAGCAATACAGCAGATATAACCTGTAAAGCTTCGTTTTTTGCACCCTGAGGGGTTATTTCACCTTTTAGCGGTTTGCCGCCATTTATTACAAATGCGTTAGTCATGCGGAGTTTCGGATAATTGATAAGATCACCAATGATAAACTGTAAAAGCTATGATCGGTTTTGTCAAATAATTTATATGCGGCAAAGATTAGAAAATTAATGCAGATAAAATAAAAGCCGGGTTGGATTTATCATTAATGATATTAACGCAAAACGTCGTTGCTGAGAGGTAAGCACAGGGAAACCCCGGAAAAATATGATAACGTTTAAGATATATTTTAGAGAGATAGTGCACGGGGCCGCGTTAGGGATGGGAGCGGATACCGGCCTGTGACTAAGGCCTTGTGCAGTATGAGCATACAGCCCGGGCCGCAGGCAACGCCCACATTTTATAAATCTATCAGTTTGCACTCGTTACAAATGAACGCAAAATTAAAAGCCTGATAAATAAAAAGATATGTCACTGTGAGTGCATCGTGGCAATCCCGTAGCCAATGCATGACAGTTTTGCAAAGCTATGGGATTGCCACGTCGCGCCGCATGCTCTGACCTGTGCTGCTCCTCGCAATGACATTTTTTCTTGTATCTGAGTCCTCCGGAAATATCTCGGGGTTAATATTTTTTTGCGCCGCCGTTGTTACGGTTGCGGTTTTGGTTGTTGTTACGGTTTTGGTTATTATTTTGCCTGCCGCCACTACCACCGCCACGGTTTTGATTGTTTTGATTATTGTTGCGGCCGCGGTTGTTATTATTAGTATTGTTTTGCTGGAAGTTATTAGGGCGGAAATCAACGCGGTTAAGGTTGATGTTCTCTTCCAGTTTCAATGTACCGCCCGATAAAGCGTATAGATCTGACAAGATGCTTTCGTCGCTCACCGAGTCTTTGTTCCATTGCACATAAGCCATTTTCATAAAGTTAGCTATCGCCTGGATCATGTGGCGTTTGCGTTCCGGCTCCTCAATGGCTTTGGCCTTTTCAATCATCAGTTCAATGGTTTTGCCATAGTGCTTGTATTTGATACGCTGATGAGGATAATTTAATGGCGCGGGTTTAATATGCACGGCATCAGGCGATGGCTTGGGGTACGGTGAATCTACATCAATCTGGTAATCAGATATGATATGCAAGTGGTCCCAAAGTTTGTGCTTAAAATCGGCCACATCGCGCAGGTGGGGGTTAAGGAAACCCATCAGGTCAATAACTACCTGTGCGTAGCGGTTGCGTTCTTCTTTGGTTGGCAGCGCTACAATATATTTAACCATATTTTGTACGTTACGGCCATATTCAGACAGGATCAGTTTGTTCCTGGTTGAGTTATAATCAAAATTTGCAGGCGTGTTTTCTTTAGCCATGGTAATAATTTTTTAAGAAAGTTGAAAGTTAGCCAGGCAAATTTCCCTGATTGGAAGGGCAAAAGAGGCTAAAATTGAATTGTTACTTGTATTGAAGTAGTGCAAATATAAACTAATACTTATAATACGCAAATTACGTTGGTTAATTGTTGCAAATATTTGTTTTATTTTAGCTTTTAAACATCTACAATTTGGAAAATCAGCAAATTACCATTACGCATACAGAGATCTACCGCTTCAGCATCCCGATGGAGCCGTTTACCATTGCCACCGGAACTTTATCTCACGCCCAAAATGTTTTTATCCGTGTACATACCGATGCCGGTTTTTACGGTGTAGGAGAATGCTCAGCTTTCCCGATGATTGTTGGCGAAACACAGGATACCTGCTTGATTATGGCGCGTGAGTTTGCCCGCTTATGGAAAGGTAAAGATGCACTTGATATCGAAGCCCGGCTTGGCGAACTTCACAGTTTTACTGCTGGTAATACCACTATAAAAAGCGCCTTTGATAACGCCCTGTTTGATATAGCAGCAAAAAACGCAGGCCTGCCATTATACCAGTTTTTGGGTGGCGAAAAACGCGTTGTTGAATCAGATATTACAATAGGAATCGCCGGCCATCATACCATGGCTTTAAAAGCGCTTGATTTTAAGGCCTCCGGTGCTAATATATTGAAAGTGAAGCTGGGCAAAAATGCAGTGGAAGATGTTGAGCGCATCAAACAGATCCGTGAAGCTGTTGGGCCGGCCATGAAAATCCGTATTGATGCCAATCAGGGATGGACTTTTAACGAAGCGGTTTTCGCCTTGCAGTCAATTGCGCAATATGATATTGAATTTTGTGAGCAGCCTATGCGTACCTGGTATGATGATAGGCTGCCTGAATTGATGCAGCTATCACCGGTTAAGATCATGGCCGACGAAAGTGTGTATAATCATCATGATGCCCGCAAGCAGATCAACGCGGGCGCCTGCCATTATATTAATATAAAGATGGCCAAGTCGGGCGGTATTTATGAGGCTAAAAGGATTCACGACGTTGCTGCTTCATACGGGATACCCTGTATGATGGGAGGGATGCTGGAAAGCCGGATAGCATTAAGCGCTAAATTACACTTTGTATATGCCAGCCCCAATATCCGGTTTTATGACATGGATACCTGTAAACTGGGGCATTTGGTTGACCCGTGTGTTGGCGGGGCCATATATGATGGATATCATTTAACCATCGACGACGCGCCAGGCATAGGCGCCGATGCCGATGAAGCATTTTTGGCCGATTGCGAACGATTTACTATTTAACGAATATGCTGATCAGAAAAGCTACCATTGAAGACCTGCCCGTATTGCTTCAATTTGAGCAGGGTATAATTACTGCCGAACGCCCTTTTGATAGCACACTCAAACCCGATCCTATCAGTTATTATGATTTGAAGGCGTTCATAACCTCAACAGATGTGCAGGTTTTGGTAGCCGAAATTGACGGGGAGATAGCGGGCAGCGGATATGCCCGAATTAAAAAGAACCCCGACGCGTACTATGACTTTGAAAAATATGCTTACCTGGGTTTTATGTATGTGCTGCCTGCATACCGGGGTATGGGAGTAAACCAAGCAATAATAGAAGAATTGAAGAAATGGATAGTTGAGCAGGGGGTGACCGAAATAAGGCTCGAGGTATATAATGATAATATTGGAGCCATTAAAGCCTATGAAAAGGCAGGATTTAAAAAACGTATGATTGAAATGCGGATAAGACTGTAATGGAATTATATAAAACGAGCCGGTAAGTTTCCCTTGCCGGCTCGTGGGGTGTTATAAATATCTTATAGCAGAGGCTTTCGCTTCATTTTATTTTCGCTTAAAGCCTTAGCTGTTTTTGTTTTGTCCTGTTTTGATGATTTTAGATCGCGCAACTGCTTAGATGCATCGGTCTTTTCTTTGTCCAATTCTTTAGTTGCCATGGTTTTGATTTTTGTATAGTTAGATAATATCATAAATATATTATTTGTTTTACCTAAATCAAAAAATAACTGTCGTTATCGCGCAAATTAAAGCTTCATGACATTAGTTTGATAACTCCGCAAAGTATTTGTGAAACAACGGAATGGTTTCTATGCCTTTATAATAATTGTAAATATCATATTTCTCATTAGGCGAGTGCAGAGCATCGCTATCAAGCCCGAAACCCATCAATACAGTTTTTAAACCAAGCTCGGCTTCAAACAAAGCAACAATTGGGATACTGCCGCCGCCACGGGTAGGGATGGGCTCTTTGCCAAATGATTCGGCAATGGCTTTTTGAGCAGCACGGTAAGCCACACTGTCGGTTGGAGTTACAGCAGGTTCGCCGCCATGATGTGGAGTTACCTTAACCTTAACATAGGGAGGTGCAATACTTAAAAAATGGTCGGTAAACAGTTTGGTTATAGCATCTGACGTTTGGTTGGGCACTAAACGCATAGAGATTTTGGCATTGGCTTTTGAAGGTAACACCGTTTTGGCGCCTTCGCCTATATAGCCGCCCCAAATGCCGTTTAGCTCAAGGGTAGGACGGGTGCCGGTACGCTCAAAAGTACTGTAGCCCTTTTCGCCCCAAAGCTCGGCTACATCAAGGTCTTGTTTGTACCCGGCTTCATCATAAGGCGCGCTGTTAAGGGCCTTGCGTTCTGCTTCGCTCAAAGGTACTACATCATTATAAAAACCGGGAATGGTGATATGATTGTTTTCATCATGCAGGCTGGCAATCATTTGGGCCAGTATGGTGATAGGGTTAGCTACGGCGCCGCCGTAAACACCCGAATGCAGGTCGCGGTTTGGGCCGGTTACTTCTACTTCAAGGTAGGAGAGGCCACGTAAGCCGGTTTCAAGTGAAGGGTGCTCCATGCTGATCATCGATGTATCGGAGATCAGCACCACATCGGCTTTCAACTTTTCCTTGTTGGCTTTCACAAAGATGCCCAAGTTGGATGAACCTACTTCTTCTTCCCCTTCAATCATAAACTTAATATTGCATGGCAGGGTACCGGTTTGCATCATCAGCTCAAAGGCTTTTACATGCATGTAAAACTGTCCTTTGTCATCGCAGGCGCCGCGGGCATATATCTTTCCATCACGAACAGTTGGTTCGAATGGCGGTGTTTTCCACAGTTCCAACGGATCTGGCGGTTGTACGTCGTAGTGCCCATAAACCAATACGGTAGGTTTGGAAGCATCTATGATCTTTTCGCCGTATACAATAGGGTAGCCGGCGGTTTGGCATATTTCAACATTATCGGCTCCGGCATCGCGGAGCTTTGCTGCCACATAGTCGGCAGTTTTTAATACTTCGGGTTTGTATTTTGGATCGGCACTAACCGATGCCAAACGTAACAGGTCAAATAACTCATCAAGTAAACGCTGTTTGTTTTGCTCAACATATTGCTTTATGTGCTGCATAATATTATTGTTTGCAGCAAATATAGTTAGTTCATCGGTTCACTCGTTCATTAGTTTATTGGTGAATAAAATTAATCGCGAAAACCGTAATTCACCAATTCAATAATTCCCTAATTGATTATCAATCTGCCGAACCCAGATCTGATTTTGGTGTATTTGCAGTCTTAGTGGCAAACTCAACTTTCTCGACTTTTATTTTAGCTTCTTGTTTAGGCGCTTTATGAGTTAATGATACAGCGGTAAGGCCTGTAGCTATTAAAACCGCTGCTGCAATGATGAATTTTTTCATGTTGTTAACTATTCAAATTTTAGTTTATAACATATGATTTTATAATGGAAGAGTTGTGGATTATGCCATAAAATCAGCAGAGCCTAAATCTCTTTTTGGACCAGGGCCAGACATAGCGAAGTCAGCAGAACCTAAATCTCTTTTTGGACCAGGGCCAGACATAGCGAAGTCAGCAGAGCCTAAATCTCTTTTTGGACCAGGACCAGACATAGCAAAATCAGCAGAGCCTAAATCTCTTTTTGGACCAGGGCCAGACATAGCAAAATCAGCAGAACCTAAATCTCTTTTTGGACCAGGACCAGACATAGCGAAATCAGCGGAGCCTAAATCTCTTTTTGGACCGGGACCAGACATAGCAAAATCAGCAGAACCTAAATCTCTTTTTGGACCAGGGCCAGACATAGCGAAGTCAGCAGAACCTAAGTCGCGTTTTGGCTGAGGACCGAAGGCGAAATCAGCAGAACCTAAATCGCGTTTTGGCTGAGGACCGAAGGCGAAATCAGCAGAACCTAAGTCGCGTTTTGGTTGAGGGCCGAAGGCAAAATCAGCAGAACCAAGATCACGTTTTGGCTGAGGACCGAAGGCGAAATCAGCAGAACCTAAGTCGCGTTTTGGCTGAGGACCGAAGGCGAAATCAGCAGAACCTAAGTCGCGTTTTGGCTGAGGACCGAAGGCGAAATCAGCAGAACCTAAATCTCTTTTTGGTTGAGGACCACGGGCGAAATCAGCGGAACCTAAATCTCTTTTTGGTTGAGGGCCACGGGCAAAATCAGCAGAACCTAAGTCACGTTTTGGCTGAGGACCGCGGGCAAAATCAGCAGAACCTAAATCACGTTTTGGCTGAGGACCACGGGCAAAATCAGCGGAACCAAGATCTCTTTTTGGTTGAGGGCCACGAGCATCAGCAGAACCTAAGTCACGTTTTGGTTGAGGACCGCGGGCAAAATCAGCAGAACCTAAATCACGTTTTGGCTGAGGACCACGGGCAAAATCAGCGGAACCAAGATCTCTTTTTGGTTGAGGGCCACGAGCATCAGCAGAACCTAAGTCACGTTTTGGTTGAGGTCCGTTAGCGGCATTTGCAAATGTGGCGGTCGATAATATGGTGCTTAATGCTAAAGTTGCTATTAGTGTTAAATTTTTCATGATGTTTTTAATGTGGGGGTACGTAAATATTTTTTGTTTATTAAATCTCTCGTTCGTTATTGTTTGTTTTTTAGTCGGCGCTGCCTAAGTCTCTTTTAAAACCGGTTGTCAGCGAGTTTACTGGTGCAATCACCATTTTGGTTTTGTTTTCATTTTTGTTTGTAGCTGATGATAATGCACCTGCGCTAAGGGCTACTGTTGCTATGAGGATGAATTTTTTCATGTTGTTTTATGTTTTATTGATCTTGAATGGATAAATCAGTCAGCACTTCCCAGGTCTCTTTTGTAACCGGTTGCGAATAAGTGAAGGTTAGCAAACTCAGCTTTTGGTCTTTCCTTTTTGCAGGATGAAATGGCCCCGGTGAACAGAATTGCTAAAGCGATGGTGATTATCTTTTTCATGATCGTGTTATATTATCGATGTGGAACTTCCTGTATGATTTAATTGAATTTCAGTCGGCGCTTCCCAGGTCGCGTTTAAAACCTGCCGGCGTTTTGTTGAAATTGACAGCTGTTGGCTGTACGTCTTTTTTTGCCGATGATGACAAAACTGATGACGATGAGAGCACTCCGGCGCCTATGGTAAAGAGTACAAAAAACACTGTTTTTTTCATATTGATTAATTATTGTATTTAATATTCTATTTTTTAAATTAATACGATATATAATATTTATTAAAATCCGTCAAGCTTATATAAAGCTTATCACAAATATTCTAAAAGTCTGATTTTACTCTCTGTTTTTTAAAAACTCTGTTTTTCTAAAATTTTAAATAAGATTCTCTGTTTCGTATTTTTATACTGTTAATTATGGCGTTAAATTACTAATTTTAAATGTAATATCATCTGGATTAATTACCGGTATGGTATACAATTTATTGCACGATTTTCACATTATTTCATTTATTTGATATACAAACTATAATTATATTGTTAATCTCAGGATATATGTTGCAATATTATTTGTAATTGCCTGTAATTTATTTGAAGTGATATTGAATAGGGTGTTTTTGTATTTAATATATTGTTTTTCAGATATTTAACAATGCAAATATAGATATGTTTTTAATAGGAGTAAAAAACATATGAAAATAATTTTCAACAATGTTTTTTATTCTTAACATTAAATATAATTCAGCATTATTTTATAACTTTCACCCCAACAGAACGTAAAAGTGTTTCAATGAAAAAAATCGGCACATTTATATTATTCTTTTTATTATCGCTGTCGGTATACGCGAATGATATAATTGATGTTGCTGCGAAAGATACTAATGAGGTAATAAGCCTGAACACCAGCGCTTATTCAAATAGGCTTACAAATCCGGAGCAAACCGTTGAAGATGCCACCAGGGCGCTGAAGCTATCTGTCAAACTCAATTATATTAATGGTATTGCAGAAGCTTACCGTGTTATAGGTATTGGTAAATACTACCTTGATCAGCCTGAAAAGGCTATTGAAAACTATCTGAACTCCCTTTCATATTTTACCCGCAACAATAACCTGAGGGGCGAAGCCAAGGTTTATAATAATATCGGGATCCTGTTCCGTGACCACGACTACGAACGCTCCCTTACCTATCTTAACCGATCGCTGGAGATAGCACAAAAAATAAATGATACCAAATTGGTAGGCTCATTGTATTTAAATATAGGTAACGTTTACACGCGAAAAAATAACCTGTATATGGCGCTTAAGTTTTATGATAAAAGCTTTCCCATATTTCAAAAACTGAGGGACTCGGTAAACCTGATCCAATGTTTGCAAAACCGTGGTGTTATTTATTTTAAACTTAAGGATTACGATAAGGCCCTGGGTTTACTGCTGGAGGCTAATGCCGGCGCAAAAGCACGTGACCTGAACGAGTCGGTAGCCAGCGTTGACCTTACGCTGGCAGCGCTTTACATGACAAAAGGCGATTTTAAAAATGCGGAAAAGATGGTGCAGGAGGGGACTGCTTACACCCAGTTAGTAAAGGACCCTAAGCTTGACTACGATTATAAATACACTACTTACGAACTGGAATATAACAAAAAGAATTTCGCCCGCGCGGTAAATTTATTACGGGAAATATATACCCAGGATAGTGTTACCTATAAAACCAACGTATCGGCTCAAATGAACCTGGTTGAAGCCAAACGCCGGCAGGAAGAGCAACTGAAAGAAAACGAAAGAATTGCAGAGCGGCAGGCTTACGACCGGTCGAAATTTTGGGCAGTAACGGTAGTTGCCGGTTTGATGCTTGTAGTAATTGGTTTGCTGATCAGCAATGTAAAACGTAAAGCCAAAACCAATGCACAGCTTACATTGCTAAACGGTGAGGTATCCCGGCAAAAAGATAACCTTGATAGGATCAATCATCATCTTGAAGAGATCATTGATGAACGTACCAAGGATCTGCAGTTAAAAAATAAAAAGCTTTCTGAGCATTCGTCATACCTGTCGCATCAAATAAGGGGGCCTATAGCTACGTTACGCGGTTTGATCAACCTTGAAAAAGAAGGCTTGGTTGACCAGGCCGAATGTTTGGATATGATGGATAAATGCGTATCCGAAATTGATGAAAAGATCATCGAAATGAGCGACATGCTACATAACCCTCCAAGAGTTTAGCTGCGTCCGGTTCTCCTCCAGGTTTAACTAAAGTGTACAGGCAGGCTGGAGTGGATCTGTGCTTCTATAAGCCCAAGGTAAATACAATACCACGATATCATTTGCAAAACCAGCAGCTGTCTGTGTTTATTATAGCCCTGTGTTTCAAAAGCCAATGTTGTCTCATCGCCGGCAGTTACAAAAAACCTTACTTCGCCTTGGCTTGGTTTAAAACGTGCCCGCAGCAAATCAAACGCCTTAACTTTTAGCTTACTTTTAGGATCATGGATGATACCGTCGCTCGAGGTTTCGTTTTTTGATATGGAAATAAGATAATTTGACATACAGTTTGCTTTAGTAACCTGCATGCCACAATTATTACTCCAAAATGGCTATAAAACGCTCATTACGGATAAATTAGCTAATACATTGGGAAGCTTTTTTATTCAAATTTCCTTTTGCTAAATATTGTTAACTACTATGCAATGTAGTAAGTAGGGCAGGACACTGATGCGACGCAAACAATGTACACTATCGGTAAATTGTAATGTTTACTGCACACCTTTAGATAGCTACACCGGCCTTATTACGCAGCTCTTCATAAAGTAATATTACCTTACGCTGTAAATTGGCGATTTCTGATTCGCGATCTATCAGTTTTTTTTGTGCAAGACTTAAACTCGACGGTTTCATATCAGTTTCTTCAGCATCGAGGGCCAGTATGTTCACAACGTTTACATCAAAAATATTGGCAATTTGTTCAAGACGCGACAGGTTTATATCAGTTACTCCAGTTTCAATTTTTGAAAACGCAGGAATAGAGATGCCCAAACGGTTAGCCACATCTTCCTGGCTCCATCCATGCTGATGGCGTAATACCCGGATGTTTTTACCAACGGATTTGTTTGTTTGCTTTTTAATAGTATCGCTCATATCAATTAATATTAATTAGGGAAAGGGGATACTTATGCAATCCAAATGGTATGCCATCATTAAATTACCTTTAAATTAGTGTTATTAAGGCGATTTAATGATGGACTGTGGCGGGGGGTGGGGAATCATTTCCTCAAAGTAGGGATTTTAACTCTTGGTTTATGTTTACTGAACTATGTAAAGTTTCGCAAATTTTAATAGCAACTGCTTTTGGCCAATTTCCTTAAAGAAGATTGTGGCTTTTATATCGGGCTTATTACCCTCAAGAGCGAGTACTTTGCCAAAGCCAAAACGTTCGTGTTCAACCTCCATACCCACTTGTAAACCGGATGTATCAGAAGGTTTGAAATTGGCCGAAGGTACATGCGCCTTGGCCAGTATCGAAGTGGTTTTTACCGGTGCTGCAGCTGCCGGTTTTGGTCGCGAAAATGTGTCGGGCTGCTTATCTCTGCTCCATGCTTTACGCTCATCATCAAAAAATGGATTATTGCCCGAAGCAGGTTTTGCGGTGTAGTCGAGCTCGAGATATTTTGCATCAATTTCGTCCAAAAAGCGGCTTGGCTCGCAATTAATCAGTGTTCCAAACTTAAAACGCGAGGTGGCGTAACTGATATGGAGCTTGCTTTCGGCACGGGTAACGGCTACATAAAACAGGCGGCGCTCTTCTTCAAGGTCGCTGCGTGAGTTAAGCGACATCTGCGAAGGAAAGAGGTTTTCTTCCAGTCCTACAACATAAACCTGCGGAAACTCAAGCCCTTTTGACGAGTGGATGGTCATGAGCGATACCGTATCGGCATCTTTGTTTTTGTCATTATCATCGTTAGTTAACAATGCCACATCCTGCATGAAAACATCGAGGCCTTTTTCTTCAATATCCTCCCGCTCTGAAAACTCCTTGATCCCGTTTAAAAGCTCCTGGATATTTTCGTAACGGTTAAGCCCCTCTACCGATTTATCTTCATAAAGGTCCTTTAATAAGCCCGAATGCTGCGCGATATATAAAGCCGACTCATAGGCAGACTTGGTTTTGGTCAGCACCTGGAAGCTTTGGATCATGGTAGCAAAAGTGGATACTGCCCCCGATATTTTACCCTCGAGGTATTTGCCCGGCTCAACAATAACTTCCCAGGGCGTTATACCATGCTGATCGGCAGCTACAATGATCTTATCAACCGAGGTATCGCCAATGCCACGTTTAGGGTAATTGATAACGCGCTTTAAAGCTTCTTCATCATTAGGGTTAAAGGTGAGCCTGAAATAAGCTATCAGGTCCTTAATTTCCTTACGCTGATAAAACGACAGACCACCATATATTTTATATGGGATGCCCAGTTTGCGTAAAGCCTCCTCCATAGAACGCGACTGTGCATTGGTGCGGTAAAGGATAGCAAAAGCCGACCATTTAAGCCCGTTTGAGCTCCGGTCTTGCATAATGGCTTCGGCTACTATTTTACCTTCCTCGTTATCACTGAAGGCCCGCATCACCTTGATCTTATCGCCCGATTCTTTTTCGGAGAATACGTTCTTCTTAAGCTGGTCTTTATTATTGCGGATGATGCTGTTGGCCACATTCACAATGTTTTGAGTTGAACGATAGTTTTGCTCCAGCTTAAACACCTTCAGGTCCGGGTAATCCTTCTCAAAGTTTAAGATGTTTTGAATGTTGGCACCGCGGAAAGCATAGATACTTTGAGCGTCATCACCTACTACGCACAGGTTTTCGTTAACAGCGGCAAGCTTTTTAACAATCAGGTACTGCGAAAAGTTGGTATCCTGATACTCATCAACCATAAGGTATTTAAACTTGTGCTGGTATTTGTTGAGCACATCGGGGTGCAGTTTCAGGAGCTCGTTGGTTTTGTACAGCAGATCGTCAAAATCCATGGCACCGGCGCGGTAGCAGCGGGTGGCATACATCTCATAGATCTTACCCATTTGCCCGCGGCCGCTCGAAAAGTCGTCGGCCTGGATCTGCTCGTTCTTGTTATATTCCTGCCACGAGATCAGGTTATTTTTTGATGCCGAGATGCGGTTAAGTACAAAGTTTACATTGTACAGCTTATCATCAAGGTTCATCTCTTTTAAAATGGCCCTTAAAACGCTCTTGCTATCGTCGGTATCGTAAATGGTAAAGTTGCTTGGATAACCGATTTTTTCGGCCTCAACCCTCAAAATCTTGGCAAACACCGAGTGGAAGGTTCCCATCCATATATTTTTAGCTTCGGTACCAACAACGTGGGTAATACGCTCGCGCATTTCTCGGGCGGCCTTGTTGGTAAAGGTTAACACCAGTATGTTAAATGAATCAACACCCTTGCGTATCAAATGCGCCACGCGATAGGTAATAACCCGTGTTTTGCCCGATCCTGCACCGGCAATAATCATCACCGGCCCCTCGGTTTGTTCAACCGCTGCCCTTTGTTCGGGGTTTAATCCCTGTAAGTAATCCAAAATCTTTTCCTCTTTGCTATGAGCCAGCGAAATTAAGGTTTTGGGGCGAAAGGGGGAAAAATTTCGGATATCGAATTTGAGATTTCGGAATTGGATTTTTTGTTGGGATTACGCAGATTGATTTTTGTTTCTGGGGTTACACCGATTGTTTTTTGATTCCACCGATTTTGACTATTGACGAAGATGATTGCGTTGATTTTTTTAAAGACGGGTTTTAGATTTGGGATTTCTTTTTTTTTTTTACATCATTTTACCCTTGCGCTCATCTGTGATGAGTGCTTAACATGGTTTCGCGATTGTATCGCATGGTGGACGGTCTTTAATACCGTTAAACAAAATTTTTATAGCTTTAACACATGCTACAGCACTATGATAAACAATGGCTCAGTCAGGAGTTTGAACAAGAGAAACCGGTTAAATATCTTTTCTTTTGGGGACACACGCCAAAAGCCGGTGAACAGGTAGGGAAATTTTGTTTTAGCCAATGGTACGAGTTGCCTTTTGAAGTTGACGGAATAACTTACCGCACAGCAGAGCATTGGATGATGGCCAAAAAAGCTTGGTTATTCAATGATTTTGAAATACACGAGCGAATCATCAACGCTGTTAAGGCGGGAGAAGCCAAAGATCTTGGTCGGGAGGTGAAGAATTTTGATGACCAATTATGGAAGACCGAACGGTTTGAGATAGTTAAACAGGGTAACATTCACAAATTTAGCCAGAACCAACGTTTTGCCGATTATCTCGTAGCGACAGGCGACCGCGTTTTAGTAGAAGCCAGTCCGCGGGATACTATTTGGGGTATTGGTTTGGGAGGTGAGAATCCTAAAGCGCAACATCCGGATACATGGAGAGGATTGAATTTATTAGGATTTGCGTTGATGGAGGTGAGAGATGTTTTGAAAGTTCATAAGTAACTATTTTACAAGTTTGGTATTGGTATATGAACGAATCAGTTCGATTTCATTTATCATAGGCGTTGCATTTATTAAAACTGATGTTTTTATAACCAAATTTGACAGTGCAGTTGCCTGTTGTATCGTTATCCATTTTTGAATCGACCATTTTGATAAATATTGGGATTGTACCATATTGATAAAGTTCATATCGAATTGCAGCGCGACCTGCAAATCCCTGGTCTATTACGTGTTTTACTTTATATCCTTTTATCTCCCATTCCTGATCAACAGTAATTTGGCCTGCCCCCAATATAAATGGAACGGTAAGAAGTATAGCCAGAACAAGCGTTAAGGCAGAAAGCTTGATTGTCAATGCACCTGATTTGTTTTTTTCTTTTATAATTATCGCATAGATTGATGACAGTAAAGTCCAAATTAATATCGGATAAATGAATTCATTGAGATAACGATAGCCTGTTAGTGCAGGCAGTAAAAATATTAATGAAGTAAAGAGAATGAAGATTATTTCTTTTTTACTAACAATCCTTTTTTGTATCCAGCCAAGCAATGGGAAGCTGCAACAGAAAATAAAGGTGTCGGAGTGCTCAATAAGCCAATCCATTTATATTAAGATTTGCTTAGCTTTTCTAATTCAAAAACCTGTTAATGGTTTTTACCAGCTTATTTATATCAAAAGGCTTGGGTACAAAGGCATCATATCCAAAATTAACCAGGGCAATTGCCTGTTCATGGTAGGCCGAAATCAGGATCACCGGGATGTGCCGGGTATCTTCGTTGCCTTTAATAAGCTGGCAAATGCGGCCGCCGTTGAGGCCGGGCAGCATATAGTCGGTTAATACAAGATCAGGGTTGTACGCTTTTACAGCACCAATAATATCATCAGTACGGTCAAGACCGGTAACCTCAAAATCATGAAAAGTGAGTACTGTTTCAAGTACCCGTAAAATTTCGGCGTCATCTTCAATTATGAGTATATTTCTTGCCATAGGTAACATGCTAATAGTAATTTGCTATTAACTTTTAATATTAAAAATAAACAAAATGTTTTATAATTAAAAATATTTCCAGTGTTTAATTGAAATTGATATGGGGCTGTATTAATAGGTATATTGCTTATTAATAGGTAGATATAATGTTTTTTTAAGGGTATTTTATGGTTTTGTAAAAGTTGTATAATTTTATACTGGCCGCGATAAAAACAACTCACTGTAAGCAAACAGAAGCGTCAAAAAAAGCGATGAGCCCAAACGCCCATCGCTTTTTGAAGTTCCCTCTAATCTCTAATCTCTAATCTCTAATCTCTAATCTCTTCACAAAAATCCGAAATCGAAAATCCAAATTCCGAAATCAAAACTACTCTCCCCTGTAAACGTTGTTTTTAAGGTCAACGTCAGGTAGTTGACGGTCAGGGTCTATTTCCATGCTTTTGATAGCGGATGTTGAGGGGTATTTAAATTTCCAAACCCCATCGCGCTGCCAGATGTTTACCGGCAGGTGAATAGTTTCGGTTTTGCCGTTGGCCTGAACAATTTTAAGATCAACAGGCATAGCCATTTTTTCGTTATTGTTAAGTGTGATCAGCGCACCTTCGGCCGGGTTACCTTTGATATAGCTTACCGAAGTAATGGCCTGGTCAAGCTTCCAGGTGGTGAAGAACCATGATTTCCAAAACCAGTTCAAATCCTCGCCTGTGGCATCATTCATGGCCCTGAAAAGATCGTACGGAAGCGGGTGCTTAAACGCCCAGTTTTTAACATATTCGCGGAAAGCATAATCAAAGCGCTCGGGGCCAAGCACTACGTTGCGCAATATATCCAAACCTAACGCGGTTTTGGTATAATACTGACCGTAATCATTGAGCCCTATGGCTTCAGGAGCGGTCATGAGCGGGTCTTTGCTGTTGCGGTAGCCGGCCAGTACATTTTGCGCCGAGCCACTTTTCTCAACATATTCGCCTTTATTAAAATGTTCGGTAGCGTACTCATTAATAAAGGTGTTAAAACCTTCGTCCTGCCACATGTATTTGCGCTCATTTGAGCCAACTATCATCGGGAACCAGTTATGGCCTATCTCGTGGGTAACATCACCCCAAAGCTGTCCTTTTTTCAGGTTGCTGAGGCAGAAGATAGCGCCCGGATATTCCATGCCTAATGCCACTCCCGATACGTTAACTGCCGAATTCCATGGATATTCAAAATATAGGTTTGAATAGATCTCCATGCTATTTTTCAGGTATTCGGTTGAGCGGCCCCAGCCGTCATTGCCAGAACTTTCAACCGGGTAGGCCGACATGGCAATACCCTTGCGGCCCGACGGGAAATTAACCCTTGCCGCGTCCCAGATAAAAGCGTCAGAAGCACCCCAGGCGATATCGCGGGTATTCTGCATTTTAAAGTGCCAGGTAAGCGTACCTTTAAACGGGCGGGTTGAGCCTTTGCCAACTTCACCTGCACTAATAATAGTTACCGTTTTATCGCTGTTGCGGGCTTCTGCCAGCCTTTTTTGTTGTGCCGGGGTAAGTACTTCTTCCGGATTTTGCAAATCGCCCGAGCCAACTACTATTTTGTTGGCAGGAGCAGTGATATAATAATCAAAATCGCCGTATTCGCAATAAAACTCGCCCAGTCCCATGTAGGGCAGGGTGTTCCAGCCTTCTACATCGTCATAAACGCACATGCGTGGGTACCATTGGGCAATTTCGTAAACATAGCCCTGTTTAAATTTTTTGCGGCCCATACGGTCGGCGCCATAAAATGGGATTGCAAAATCATAATTAACCTTGATCTCTATTTTTTCGCCTTTGCCATCCATTGGGGCATTAAGGCGTAATTGCATCCGTGCATCGGTAATGATAGGATCAACCTTGTAGGTTTCGCCTTTATAGGTAATCTCAACAGAAGCGATATGATAACCACCGCGACTAAATCCACGAACGTCAAACCTGTCGCCGGTGTATGGCGTTACCGCCGCTCCGCGCGAATCCGGTTTAAACAGATTTTGATCCAGTTGCAGCCACAGATAATCCAACTTATCAGGGCTGTTGTTGGTATAGTTAATGGTTACTTCGCCGGTTATGGTAGTATCCTTACCTTCATTAAGGGAAGCTTTGATCTGGTAATCAGCGCGGTTTTGCCAATAATTTGGTGAGGGCTTGCCTGCAGCCGAGCGTGTACCGCCACTGGTAACGGGCCATGTAATTGGGCCAAAAAGGTCCTGGTGATTGTATTTTGTGGTGTCGGTAGTTTGGGCCGATGCCGGTCGCGTTAACGGCATTAGCGCTACGGCGCATAATAAATAATTCAGTTTTAAACAGTTCATCTTAAATTTTTGATAACAAGGGGGCAAATAAAGGGAAATAATTTGTGAGTTTGATAATTTTTAGATGTCGAAAGGGTTGGATAAGTGATTTTTAACCTCACCTAAATTCTCTCCAAAGGAGAGGACTTTGAAATCAGTGGTGAAGTATCAAAGTTTTTACACCCTCTCCTTTGGAGAGGGCAGGGTGAGGTTAAAACTTTTCTAAATAAATTCCATTTAACCTACAGGTGCAATTATATCTGCATTTTTGCAGCAAACACACAGCTATATGAATCGCCTGGCTAATTCCACATCGCCCTATTTATTACAACATGCCAATAACCCGGTAAACTGGTACCCCTGGGGCAAAGAAGCCCTTGATAAAGCCAAAGTCGAAAATAAGCTTATCCTGGTAAGCATCGGCTACTCGGCCTGCCACTGGTGCCATGTTATGGAGCACGAAAGCTTTGAAGATGAAGCCGTAGCTGCCGTAATGAACGAATATTTTGTTTGTATTAAGGTAGATAGGGAAGAACGCCCCGATGTTGACCAGATTTATATGAGCGCTGTACAGCTCATGAGTGGCCGTGGTGGCTGGCCGCTTAATTGTATTTGCCTGCCCGATCAAAGGCCTATTTACGGTGGTACCTATTTCCGTAAAAACGATTGGACATCGCTGCTCTTTAACCTGGCCGATTTCTACAAGCAGAAACCCGAAGAGGCCGAAGACTATGCCGTTCGCCTTACCGAGGGCATTCAAAAATATGAGTCGATAGAATTTGTAGTGGCACAGGCCGAGCATACAAAAGATGATCTGCAAGCCATCGTAAACAATTGGAAACGATATTTTGATAAGCAGGAGGGGGGGACCGGTAACGCGCCCAAATTCCCGATGCCAAATAACTGGCAGGCTTTAATGCGCTATGGCTATTTAATGAAAGATGATGAAGTAGCGGGGCAAGTGAAACTTACTTTGCATAAAATGGCTTTCGGGGGGATTTATGATCATGTCGGCGGTGGATTTGCACGCTATTCGGTTGATGGTCGCTGGCATGTACCACATTTTGAAAAAATGCTGTATGATAATGCCCAGCTCATTAGCCTGTATGCCGAAGCTTACACCTGGCATCCGGATGAATTGTACAAACAGGTAGTTGATGAAATCATTACTTTCAGCACCCGTGAGCTGATGTCGCCTGAGTATGGCTTTTATTCGGCGCTTGACGCGGATAGTGAAGGAAAGGAAGGCAAGTTCTATATTTTTACCAAGGATGAGATTGAAGAGATTTTAGGCGATGAAGCCGGTTTGTTCTGTATCTACTATAATATTACTGAGGATGGCAACTGGGAAGAGGAGGAATCGAACGTATTGTTCCGAAAGGACAGCGATGAAGACCTGGCTGCGAAATTAGGGTTGCCTGCTCATGAATTGCTTGCTAAAATAGCGGCATCCCGTCAAAAAGTTTTTGAAGCCCGCGGTGTACGCGTACGCCCGGGATTGGATAACAAGATCCTGGCATCCTGGAATGGCCTTATGCTGAAAGGCCTGAGCGATGCTTACCGCACGTTTAATAAGCTGGAGTACCTTGAGCTTGCACTGAACAATGCCGGGTTTATTTTAAATAACCTGCTTGGCCAAAATGGCAGGCTCTCACGGGTTTACAGCGCCACATCGTCACCGGATAAGCCTGTAGCATTTTTAGATGATTATGCCAATATCATTGATGGGCTCATTGCCTTATATGAGGTTACCTTTAATGAGCGATGGTTGCAGCAGGCCAAAAGTCTTGCCGATACAGCTATAGCCCACTATTATGATGAAGCGAAGGGTATTTTCTTTTTCACTGCCGATGATGATGAGCAACTGATCGCCCGCAAATCTGAAATTATGGATGGGGTGATCCCTGCCTCCAATTCGGTTATGGCACGGGTGCTTAAAAAGTTAGGCTTGCTTTTTGATAACGAAAGTTACATTGAGGTTTCGGCACAGTTATTACGCAATGTAATGCCGCAGCTGGCAAAATATGGTTCGGCCTATTCAAACTGGACGATGCTTTTGCTGGATGAGGTGTTTGGAATAAACGAAATTGCGATAACAGGAGCCGGAGCGGAAACTTTCAGAAAGGAAATGGAAAATAATTACATCCCCAATAAAATTATGTTGGGCGGTAATACAGGAAGTTTACCTTTGCTGCAGGATAAGTTTGGTGCATCAACGCAAATTTTCATTTGTAAAGATAAAACCTGCGGATTACCTGCTCATAACCCGGCCGATGCCATAAAAGAGGTTGAAGCCAGATTTTACAACTAAAAACAATTTACAATGAAGATTGCACCTCAGCACGTAGTATCATTAACCTACGATTTGTACGTAGACCGCGAAAACACAGGTACCGAAACTTTGGTAGAAAGTACCACCCAGGAACAACCGTTAACCTTTTTATTTGGTGCAGGCCAGATGCTGCCTAAATTTGAAGATAACCTGAGCACACTTTCAACCGGTGATACTTACGAGTTTCGCTTATCTCCCGAAGATGCTTACGGCGTATATGATGAAGAAGCAGTAGCCAACCTGCCAAAAGAAATGTTTCAGGGCACTGAAATCCCTGAAATTGGCAGCATTTTGCCTTTACAGGATAACCAGGGCCACCGTTTCCAGGCTATGGTAGTTTCAATTGCCGAAGATGCCGTTATTGTTGATCTTAACCACCCGATGGCCGGTCAGGAATTGCACTTTAAAGGCAATATCCTTAACGTACGCCCTGCAACTCCCGAAGAATTATCACACGGCCACGCACACGGCCCGGATGGTCATCACGCTCACTAAGCCCCACCCACCCCTCCCTAAAGGGAGAGGCTTTAAATAAAAAGGTTCATTTTGGATGATGCAAAATGAACCTTTTTTATTTTGTTGCTATTAAAGTTTCTCCTTCCGGCGGAGATTTAGAGGGAGCTTGCTTGCTTAATAGAACTCCAGCCCCCCGTCGTTTCTGAATGCACATTTGATCAGCACCCGGCAGCTTACACCTTCGCCGTTTACGGTAGCCGGTACAAAGATCTTATCGGCAGGGTCGGGTACGTCAATGCTCATATTGAATGTTTTCTTGAACGAGCCGCTGTATACATGTACCTTGAATGAAGCAAGCCTCCCCAACGGACTAATAAGCAACTCTACCGCACCAAACGATACGTTAGGATTAAGGTTCATTAACTCGGGCGGAAGTTTAAAGAGGTTCAGATAGGGGAGGTAGCCAAAAAATCTGCCGCCTACTTTAAGTGGTTTGGTTGTTTTAGCTGTATCATTAAGTTTTACATCAACAAAATACTGCAGGTTTGACGTGCTGTCTTCAGGGGCCTCATAGGTGATCTGGTTGGTCCTGTAGTCGAAATTTTGTACCAGGTGCCCGCGGTTGTCAAAAAAATGCCATACGCCGGTTCGCTTATCATTATCGTAATAACCACTGGCCAGGGCATAGTTTTTTTGATACAGGGCCTGGTATAGCCCCTGCCTTATGCCTCTGTTCGTTTTAAGCACATTAAACCGCTCAACTACCGAATCGGTGAGGCGGCGTTTTACTATAACGGTTTTCGGGGCAGCTTTTGCGGCGGCAGCATCCTTGGTTTGTGCAAAGGTGCTGCCGATATATAATATCGATATAAAGGTTAAAATAAGTTTTCTCAATGCAGGGATATAGATTGTTGTAAATATATAACAGCGCTTAACGTTTTTCAAAAAAAGCAGGATACAAATTATCCCCTGCCACCACGACGACCGCCGCCAAAGCCACCAAAGCCCTTACCGCCGCCGTTACGCCCGCCCTGCGGACGGCTGCCGGTAAATTTTTGAAGCCGGATGGTAAAACTGAGCATAAAATACCTGCCCAGTCGGTTGGTGCGTGTATCAATGATTTGGTTACCTACTGCTGTACGGGTTATGCCTTTGTTCTCGTCAAAAATATCAAAAGCCTGGAACCGGAGCGAGGCTATATGCTTGTTTAAAAACTGGTATTCCAGATAGCTGCTCAGCAGGGTAGGGTTCGCTTTTACGGTACTGCTGAAACCATGATTGATGGTTTGAGTTAAGCTGTAACCGAGCACCCAACTGTAAAAAAAGTAATTACGGCCGTCGAGCCCTAATGTCCAGGTTTGGGCATCGGTATTTAATGAGGATGGCAGGCTGTAACGGGTAGTATTAATGCTGTAATTAGCGCTGATCTCGCTATCCATAATGCTGTCAAGGTCAACCCTAAGCTTAACACCCTGGTTAAGCACCCAGTTTTTACCCTCATTGCGCTGATTTTCAATATATGAAATGTTGTTGTTGTAGCTTGCGCCGCCGTTTAAGGATACGGTGTACTTGCGTTCGGCGAATGGTTTTGAAAAGGAATAGTTGCCGTTTACATTATAAAAACCGTTGGTGTTAATATAGCGGGTTGCCTGTATGGTATTGTTGCCTTTTGTGCTTTGGGTGCTATCGGTAACAGGGGCCGAATTGGTAACTATTTTATCCTGGGTTTCGGCAAATGATAAACTGGCGAACAATGAATTGCCGCTGGCAATATCAAACTGGTTATAACGCACATTAAAGCTGTTGGTAAATTCAGGTTTCAGGTCAGGGTTGCCATAAACCCTGTTTTGAGGGTTTGAATAATCGGGCTGAAGCTGCAGCTGACTAAATGAAGGCTGTGCATTGGAGCCGCTATAATTAAACGAGAAGGAATGGTTTTTTGAAAAGTTATAGATAAACCTTGCCGTAGGGATAATATTAAAGGTAGATGTGGAGGTATGAAAATTGTGCGATTCCCCGTCAAGTTTTGAAGGCTGAACAGCCAGGCCCAGCGTATAATTATATTTAGGTTGTATCCCGCGAAGGTTTAACCCGATGCGGTTGGTGATGAACTGGTAGTTATACAACGTACTCAATGAATCAACGTAGGTTTGATTGCCTGTTGCAGGATCAACCCGGTAGTTGTAGCGGTTATTATCGGTGTTTGAATAATTATAACTGTAATTACTTTCCAGGTAAGTTGTTTTGCCAACAGGTTCGATATATGAAAAATGCAGGCTTACCCTTTGCGATTGATTATCAGAGTTGATCTGCTGAAACAATGGCGTTACCACGGTATCCTGCCGGGTGGTGTATTTATCGTTCAGTTCCTGGTCGTTTTTAGAATAGCTTACATTGGCATTGACGCTGAAATTTCGTCCTTTTTTGTGGAACCTGTGGTTATAAAGCACGTTAAGGCTGCCTGTTTGTGATGAGTTATTGGTGAGGGCCAGCTCATTACCTGTAACTAAACTTTGGTTACGGGTATTGCTGAAGGTATCGGTACTCATGTTTTCGGCGGTGGCATATGAAAAGCCCGGGTTTATTTTGATATAGTTAGATGTATCTATTTTGTACTCGATATTGAAATCAAAACGGTGGTTGATACCATGGTTATGGTTAGTGCTGTTGTCCATATTGATGATATTGCCCGATTGATAAAGATTTTGCTGCAGGGTTGTGCTGTTGATATCCCTGTCTTTATCGGCAAAGCTATAACTGCCATATACCGTAACTTTTTTGCCCCAGTCATCGCGGTAATTGGTACCTATGGAGCGGTTGGTAGTAATACCATTGGCGGTACTCACCCCGCCTGCGCTGCTGCCACCTCCACGCCCAGCCCGACCGCCACCGCCACCGCTGCTGCCAAGGTTGAAACTATTGGTGTTATTGTTATTCCATGTGCCGATAACCGCCAGCTGCCTTGCATCATAAAATGAATTGGCCGAAAGACGGGCCTGGTACCGGTCGTCATTACCAACGCCAACGCTGCCCTGGCCAAAATTACCTTTGCTTTTTCCCTTTTGTATGGTGATGTTCAGGATCTTGTCCGGGTCGCCGGTTTTGATGCCGGTAAGGTTGGCCTGGTCGCCGTAATCGTCAATCACCTGTATGTTTTCCACAATATCGGCAGGCAGGTTCTGGGTGGCGGTTTGCACATCGCCGGTAAAATAATCCTTACCATTAACCCGCACCTTAGTAACCTGTTTGCCATGCGCGGTTACATTGCCATCTTTATCAACGCTTACGCCGGGCAGCTTTTTGAGCAGGTCTTCCACCGGCGATCCTTCCCGTACTTTATAGGCGCTGGCCTTATATTCTACGGTATCCTCCTTAATCGTGATAGGGATCACTGCCGAAACAACTACTGTGTTCAGCATATTGGTTTGCACCTTTACTTTGATGGGGTCGAGGTTAATGGGTTTGGTATCATTGTCCATTACGTAACGGCGGGTAAAGGGCTGGTAACCGATACCGCTGATGGTGAGTTTAAAGTTTTTGGAGGCAACGGCTGGGAAATAAAATGCCCCGGCAGTGCTGGTTGCTACCACTGCGCTGTCTTTATCGGATATCAGTTTTACGGTAATTCCGGGTACGGCGCCCACGCTGTCAACTACCGTACCGCGCACTTCGCGGGCTTGCTGGGCATAGGCAGTTGATAAAAAAAGAATACCGATAAACGCGAGCAGTAAGTGTTTTTTCATAGTTTAGGGTCAATTTAGGTTATTGACCATTAAAGTTTAACGAAGGTTTAACGATTTAACCCTATGTAATACTAATGTTGCATATATTGTATTTTAGTGCTTAACCTTATACTATATTATCATATATTATGAATCCCTTACCCGATACAGACGGCTATAAAAGCGTGGCATTTTCGCAGGCCACCATTACCGAACTGATGATCCCTTCATATTCTAATTTTGGCGGAAAGATCCATGGAGGGATCTTGCTTTCGCTTATGGACAAAGTAGCATACGTATGCGCGGCCAAGCATGCCGGTAATTATTGTGTAACAGCATCTATCGACACTGTGGATTTTTTGCAGCCCGTGGAAGTAGGGGAACTGGTATCGCTCATGGCATCGGTAAACTATGTAGGCAATACTTCGCTGGTGGTAGGGATCCGGGTAATATCTGAAAATATCAAAAACCATTCGGTAAAACATACTAACACCAGCTATTTTACTATGGTAGCTAAAGATGATTTTAACAAGCCAGCCAAAGTGCCTGGCCTGGTTTTGGAAAACCGGGAGCAGGTAAGGCGTTTTATTGAAGCCCGCCGCCGTAAAGAGATTAAGCAGAGTTATATGAAAGAGGTTGAACAAATTCAAATGCCTGATAATTACGAGAATTGTATTGAACTGCTGCAGGGCGAGCGGTGCATTGTTGCCGGATAACTATTGCCTGTATTAAGTTTATTGTTAGATTGCAGTCTGAAACTGTTAGCGAATGACAAGGCCCCTTGGTTTATTATTGCTGTTATTGATGCATAGTACTGTTTATGCGCAAAAAACAAGCGGAATTGAGCCGGAAAAATCGCCATCACTAATCAAAACCATCGACAGCCTTAACAAACTTGTTGAGGAAACCTATGTTAGTGCCCCCTACGAGGCAAGGATAAGAGCTGAGCATGCGTTGCTGCTTTCGGAAAAAATAAAATACAATGAAGGTACTGGTGCCGCTTTTTTAAATTTAGGGCATGTGTACTGGTCGCAGTCATACTATCCTATCAGTTTGTTTTATTTTAATTCGGCTTTAAATTATCTGCCCAAAAACAAGCCGCTGTTATTGGCCCACTGTTATAGCTCCATGAGCAGGGCTTATACAGATTTGCAAAACTATAGCAAGGCTCTAAAAAATTTAGGCATAGCCGCCCGCTTTGCAGGCCATGATCCAAAAATGCTTGCCGAAGTTTATAACGAACGTTCATTTGTTTACGCCAAGCTTAAACAATATGATAAAGGCATTGCTCTTGCCAAACTTGCCATGCAGCTTAGCCGTACGGTAAATGACCAGCCCGCGATATGTATATTATATAGCCGGCTGGCGAACGCTTATCGGTTAAAGGGGCAATATCAACAGGCGGTCGCTTATTCAGACACTGCCCTGCAAATGAGTTATATTGTGAATAACAGGCGTTTAAGAGCTATCTCATTTATTGAACGTGCTGTTATTTACAATTCGTTAAGCCGGTTTGACAAAGCCATTAACCTTGCAAAAAAAGGTGCTGCTTTATCCGATAGCATCGGTGTTATGGATGGCATTTCGTCGGCTTATAAAACCATGGCCTATAGCTTTGAGCAAAAGCACGATATGGTGCAGTCGTTAGCCTATCAAAAAAAATATACCCAGGCGCTTGATAGCCTCAGTGCTGCCAATAAGCGTAAAAGTACCGAGCTCATACAGAGTTATTTTGAGCTCAACAGCCGTCTTAATGCTATTGCCGCGGTTGAGGAAAAGGCAGGGCAATACCGCGAAAAAATTCATTTGCAAAAGGTTATAATCATTACACTGCTCATTTCATTGCTGGTTGTAATATTGGCTTTGTCGGTTACCTATTACCTTTATAAACAAAAGCGGGTATTAAATAACCGGATGCGCAAGCAGCATAAAGCCTTATTAATTCAAAAAGAACTGATTGAAGACCAATCGGCAAACCTGGCAAATATTAATAATCTTAAAGATAAGTTACTGGCTGTAATAGGGCATGATCTGCGTACACCGCTTGCTAATCTGAATTCTATATTACGTTTGTACAATACCCGTGTTTTAAGCGACGATGAAGTTCAGGACCTGATGAAGGAAATAGAGCCGGTGGTACAGGGCGCCGAATTAACCCTTTCAAACCTGCTTGAATGGGCGGGCAGCCAAATCAAAGGCGTTAATCTTGAAGCATCGGCAGTCGATATTTATTTAATTGGCAATGAAATCGGGAGGATTTTTAGTTACCTTTTTCAGCAAAAAAACATCAGGTTTGAAAACATGGCTTTACCCGGGATGTGTGTGCAGGCCGATGAGAGGCATGTAAAAGTAGTTTTAAGTAACCTGGTTAGTAATGCTATTAAGTTTACGGGCAATTACGGTATTATTAGTTTACTAAGCACCGTTGATGAAGGTATGGTGGTGATTAGTGTTAACGATACCGGCAACGGTATTCCTGCAGAAAAACTTGGCAAGTTATTTAGCCTTAATACGAAATATACAGCAACAGGTACTTCCGGCGAGAAAGGCACCGGCATTGGTTTGTTTTTATGTAAAGAGCTTATTGAGTTTAACGGCGGCAGGCTTTGGGTAAATTCAGAAGTAAACAGGGGCAGCACTTTCAGTTTTTGTCTTCCTTTGGTAACAGATTAAGCTTCCTCAAAAATTATTCCTTTTTTAAATTAATGGTTTGCTACACGATTAATGCTTATTAAGTAATATGTAGCTGATATTAACTTTTATAGTTTCTTATAAAGAAATTTAATTATTTTGAAAAAGTTTTAATCATTTGTTGGGTAATTTAAATCTATTTCTGACGTTAATACGTATAAACAATAAGTTATTTTTACTATATTGTGACAAAATAGACAGATATTTCCCACTCTTTAACTAACCTCCCAAAACTTAATGGCATTTTTAAACACTGTGCTCGAACCACCTGCATATGGTTGGACAGATGAACTTGGCAATCTCTCAAAACCCACCAACAAGCAAATTGTAAAGGAATTTTTTAAAAGGCTTAACGTATTCAGCAATAAAAAGAACTGGCTTTCATTTTTAAGCTGGTCGCTGGTTGTGGCTTTGGTGCCGTTTTTAGGCCTGTTCATTTTTAAATATTTCAGTATTACAGGGCTTATCGTTGCCTTTATATACAGCATGATCATTATGGGCACCCATGGTACTATCTGGCATCACCGGTATTGCACCCATGGCGCTTATACTTTTAAAAATAAATTCTGGCGGTTTTTTACCCAAAACCTTACGCTTAAAATCATTCCTGAAGAAATCTACGCAGTATCGCACCATGTGCACCACGCTTTATCTGATCAGCCGGGCGATCCTTACAATGCACAAGGTGGTTTTATGTATTGCTTTTTAGCTGACGTTAACCACCAGCCCATAGCACGAAACATGGACGAAGCCACTTACAAAAAATGTGTTAACCTGATGAAACACACCGGGGTAAATACAAATACTTACAAGCAATATCAAAAATGGGGCACCCTGGCTAATCCAACCCGAACCATAATTGGTATTATACTGAATTGGGGCTTTTGGTTTACAGCTTTCTACCTTTTAGGCGGACCGGCATTAGCCTGTGCTGTATTTGGCTCTGCCGGTATTTGGGCAGTTGGTGTACGTACATTTAACTACGAAGGTCATGGAAAAGGAAAAGATATGCGCCGTGAAGGTATCGACCATAACCGCGAGGATATGTCAATCAATCAGTTGTGGCCGGGTTATGTAGCAGGTGAGTGGCATAACAACCACCATTTATATCCTAAAAGCGCCCGATCTGGCTTTAAACCATATCAGTTTGATTTGGCCTGGTGTTATATTAAAATGATGAGTATGCTTGGTGCAGTAAGCTCATACAGGGATTCGAAAGCTGACTTTTTGAAGGAATATTGTACACCTGTTCCGGTAGCAGTACCTGCAGCTATACAGGTTACCGAAATATTAGTAGCTGCGGAGTAAGCTGTTATTAAATACATTAAAAGGCCATAGCAAAATTATTGCTGTGGCCTTTTTTTTGGTTTGCCGCCACTTTGGCTGCTGTTAGTATTGTCATCGTCATCTTGTGGAAAGAAGAAAAGGCGTGGGATTGCGCGATTCCCTCCCCTGGGAGGGTGTAGGGAGGGGTTTCGTCGACGTGCCTATACCGGAAATAGCAGATGAACCCCTCCCTGCCATTACACATTTCCATCACACCCCTCCCGGGGGAGGGAATTGAAAAACTTCTAATCAGTTATTCTGATAGCACCAACAACTACAGCAAATCCCCACTCCGTGTTAAAATTACACTTTGTAAAAATCTGGCTATATATCAAAAATGTGGAGAATTGTTAAAATAGTACTATCTTAATAGCGAATTGATTATATACCTTAGTGAACCGATTATAGTGTACACTAAACACCAAACCAATGCGCTGTAAAATATTAAATGTTGTGTTATGCATGGCTTGCATTGCCTTGTTTTCTGCCCGGGTTAGTGCTCAGGGCGTGGGAATATTTGAAGGCCAAACCGATGTTGGTACGGTCAAGCATCAGGGCAGCGGTGTATATGACGCTAAACTACAGCAATATATACTTACCGGTTCGGGCCAGAATATCTGGGCTACACATGATGATTTTCACTTTGTGTGGAAGAAAATGAAAGGCGATTTCATATTGCGTACCAACGCTGCATTTATAGGCAAAGGTGCTGAAGCACACCGTAAGGTAGGTTTAATGGTGCGTACTACGCTCGATTCAAATTCAAAACATATCAATGCGGTTGTTCATGGAGATGGCTTAACTTCGCTTCAATACCGTAAAACTGTGAGCGGCATTACCGAAGAAAAGAAAGCTTCCATCACCGCTGCTGACGTGATCCAGCTGGAGCGTAAAGGTAATACGTATACCATGTCGGTAGCGCGCAAAGGCGATTTGTTTGTGAGCGAAGAAGTTACAGATCTTGATTTGGGAGATGACGTGTATGTGGGCATTTTCATCTGCTCGCACAATGCTGATGTTACGGAGAAAGCGGTATTCAACAATACACGTATCGTCACACCCGCTCCGGCCACATTGATACCTTATAAACAATACTTAGGCAGCGCCATTGAGTTGCTTGACCTCGAAAGTCAGAACGCGACAGTGGTTTATCAGTCACCAAAATCACTCCAGGCCCCAAACTGGACACTTGATGGCAAATCACTCATTTATAACAGCGAAGGTTCACTTTATAAATTCGATCTTAAATCGCATATGCCAACGGCACTCAATACCGGCATCGCTAAAAATAATAATAACGACCATGTGCTTTCCTTCGATGGCAAAATGCTGGCTATCAGCAGCGGCGATGGTGGCCCATCAATAGGATACACAGTTTCTTCGGCCGGTGGCGAGGCTACACGGGTAACCCAAACCGGGCACGGCGCAAGTTATATGCATGGATGGTCGCCCGACAAAAAGTACATCGTTTTTTGCGGTGAGCGCAATAAGGAATTTGACGTTTACCGCATCCCCGCGGCAGGCGGGCCAGAAGAACGCCTTACCAATACTCCCGGCCTTGATGATGGCCCTGAGTATTCGCCCGATGGAAAATACATCTACTTTAATTCGGTGCGCAGCGGCCTGATGCAGGTTTGGCGCATGAAAGCCGATGGTAGTGAACAAACCCAGCTTACTAATGATGATTATAACAACTGGTTCCCGCATATTTCGCCGGATGGTAAATGGATAGTTTATATCACCTTCCTCAAAAGCGAAGTATCCCCCGGCGACCATCCTTTTTATAAGCATGTATATTTAAGGCTGATGCCGGTAGGCGGAGGCCCGTCAAAAGTAGTAGCTTATTTATACGGCGGTCAGGGTACTATCAATACCCCGTCATGGGCGCCGGATAGCAAGCACCTGGCATTTGTAAGTAATTCTGATTTATTGTTTCCTGTATTTCCTATTGCAAAATAACCTTAAACATATAACCATGTATACATCACGCAGATCATTTTTAAAAACCGGCGCAATGGCAGTAGCCGGGGCGGCACTACTTCCTGATAGTTTATTTGCCGCTACGGATAGTAAGCTTAAACGGGTGGGGGTGCAGCTTTACAGCGTACGCGATGCCATGAAGGCCGATCCGCAGGGAACGCTTAAAAAGATAGCTGATGCAGGTTACGCACATGTGGAACATGCTAATTACATCGACAGGAAATTTTACGGCTATACTGCCAAAGAATTTAAAAAGATCCTGGCCGACCTTGATCTGAAAATGCCAAGCGGTCATACTGTAATGACGCCTCAACATTGGGATGCAGCCAAGAATGATTTTACCGATGCCTGGAAATACACTGTTGAAGACGCTGCCACCATGGGGCAAAAGTTTGTGATAAGCCCATGGCTGGATGAAAAGGTACGTACAGATACCGATGCCCTGAAACGTACAATGGAACAGTTTAACAAATGCGGTGAGCTTTGCAAACAATCGTCAATGATGTTTGGCTACCACAACCATAACTTTGAGATCAGTACTAAAGTAGGCGATATCACCCTTTATGATTATATTATCCAAAATACCGATCCGGCTTTGGTGGCCCAGCAAATAGATATCGGTAACATGTACACTACCGGTGGCAGAGCGTTGGAGTTTATCAATAAATATCCCGGCAGGTTCCAGTCCATGCACGTAAAGGACGAAATTAAAGTACCGCCCCACGGTGGCGATGATACTGAAAGCACCATTTTAGGCGCGGGGATCCTGCCAGTTAGGGATATTGTAAAGGCCGGGGCAAAAAAAGGCGGCACCTCTTTGTTCATTATTGAGCAGGAAGCATACCAGGGCAAAGACCCAATCGATTGTGTAAAAATTGATTTACAAATCATGAAAAAATGGGGCTATTAATAGTATAAGACTAACTTACACCCCGTGAAGATTTAATTTTTACAGCCTTTGATTTTGAATTGTAATTATTAAGTTTGGGAGCACATTATAAATCATATTAAGCCTTTCTCGTTACCTGTTCAGTAAGCTAAAAGTTTTGTGACAGATAAATGGGCTTCGCTAAAACAATTTAGTTTAAACAATGGACCGGCGTACCGTCATTAAAAATCTGGCTTTGATAATAGGAGGGGCTGCGTTGCTCCCGGCCTGTTCGCAGGATAAAGCAAAGTCGAAGGTTGCACTCAAAAATATCGATATCACTGCCGATCAGGAACAGTTGATAGGCGATGTAGCAGAAACTATTATACCTAAAACAACAACGCCGGGTGCGAAAGACCTGCTGCTCCATTTATTTGTATTGAAAATGGTGGATGACTGCTATAAAAAAGAAGATCAGCAGGTGTTTGTAACCGGCATGGGCCATTTTGCGAACCAGTCTCAGAAATTATATAGTAAAACGTTTAATCAGCTCGATGTTAAAACCCGTGAAGCGTTTTTGCTGGATATAGAAAAAGAAGGTAAAGCGGAAGAAGAGACGACCAGGAAAAACAGTGATAAAAAAGATGCCGCACCTGCCACGCCTCCTGCCGGCAAATATTCACCCGAGCTTAAGAAGTTTTACGGCATGGTAAAAAGACAAACCATAAACGGTTATACCAATTCAAAATATTTTATGACTAAAGAAGTGGTATATGAGCTTGTGCCGGGCAGGTACAATGCGCATTTCCCTTACAAACAAAAGCAAGCAGTATAAGTAATGGCTAATTTAAATATCGACAGCGTTAAAGAACGCACTTTCGACGCGATAGTAATTGGCTCGGGAATGAGCGGAGGATGGGCTGCCAAAGAGTTTGCGGACAAAGGACTCAAAACACTGATATTGGAGCGTGGCCGCGATGTGAAGCATATTAAGGATTACCCGACTACCAATATGTACCCCTGGGAGTTTGAACACCGGGGCGAACTGCCGATGGCTGTACAGGAAGCTAATCCTATTGTAAACCGCTGTTATGCTTTTGGAGAAAGCGCCGCGCATTTTTTTGTTAAAGATGCAGAGCACCCCTACATACAAGATAAACCCTTCGACTGGATCCGCGGATACCAGGTTGGCGGCAAATCCCTGCTTTGGGCACGTCAAACCCAGCGCTGGAGCGATTTTGATTTTGAAGGCCCCGCCCGCGATGGTTTCGCGGTAGACTGGCCTATCCGTTACAAAGATATTGCACCATGGTATAGTTATGTAGAGAAATTCGCCGGCATTTCGGGTAACCGTGATGGCATTGCCGAATTGCCGGATGGTGAGTTCCTACCCGCATTCCCGTTAAATACTGTTGAAGAATATTTCAGAGATCACGTAAAAAGTAAGTATAAAAACCGTTACGTGATCAGCGCCCGTTGCGCCCACCTGTCAACCCCTAATCAAATCCACCTGGATCAGGGCAGGGTACAATGCCAAAGGAGAACGATCTGTGAGCGTGGTTGCCCCTTTGGTGGCTATTTCAGCGCAAATGCTACCACTATCCCCTGGGCTTTAAAATCCGGGCACGCTACGTTGAGGCCGTTTTCGGTAGTGGAATCTATTATATATGATGATAAGCTGGGTAAAGCTACCGGTGTGCGGGTTATTGATACCAATACCAAAGAAGCTATCGACTATTACGCCAAAGTAATATTTGTCAATGCAGCGGCGTTAAATACCAACCTGATATTGCTTAATTCCAAGTCGCACCGTTTCCCTAATGGTTTGGGCAATGATAGCGGTGTGCTGGGTAAATATGTAGCTTTCCATAATTATTCGGCCCATATTGGAGCCGAGTATGATGGCGCTAAAGAATGGACAACAGATGGGCGTAATCCTGCCGGCGGGGGGTACATCCCGAGGTTCAGGAACGTGTACAAACAAGAAACCGATTTTTTACGCGGCTATGCTTCAGGCTTTGGCGCTTACAGATCCCCGCAGCGTAGTTGGGACGGCGTAGGCAGCAGTCTGAAAGATAACCTGGCTAATAAAGAGCTTGGCCCGTGGCGTGTAGGCTCGCATATGATGGGCGAAACCATCCCGAAGGAAAGCAATTTTGTAAGTCTTGATGACAAGCAAAAAGATGCCTGGGGCGTACCATTATTAAAGATGAACATTGATTACGACGATAACGATGAGAAGATGAAGAAGGATTATGTGGAGCAGTTAACCGAGATGTTCACCAGCGCGGGTTTTACCAACATTAAAGCCAGTACCGATAAACGAGCACCGGGGCTTGATATTCATGAAATGGGCGGTGCCCGTATGGGGAATGATCCTAAAACATCGATATTAAACAAATGGAACCAGGTGCACAGCGTTAAAAACGTATTTGTTACCGACGGCGCCAGCATGACGTCAACCTCGTGCCAAAATCCGTCACTAACTTATATGGCCTTTACAGCAAGGGCTGCTGATTATGCCATGAGCGAGATGAAGAAGGGGAACTTGTAGTTTGCAGTTTTGAGTGGGCAGAAGCAGTTATTTAATAGTAGCAGTTGCAGTGAAAAGTAGCAGCTATTTAAAAGTAAAAGTTGTAGAAAAAAATGGCGATTGTAGCAGGAAAAAGTCACTGCAACTGCCAGTGCTACTGTCACTAAAATCTACTGCCAGTGCTACTGCAACAAAGAGCTATGTGTAAAAAAAACACAATGTAATATTTGGAAAATGAATTTTATTCATACATTTAACGAGATAACCAAGTAATAAACAAATTAAACTAATCATATTATTCGTATGTCTGCAAACACTTATGACGCAATAGTCATTGGCTCAGGAATTTCAGGCGGGTGGGCTGCCAAGGAACTAACACAAAAGGGTTTGAAAACCATCATGCTTGAGCGTGGCCGTAATATTGAGCACATTAAAGATTACGTAAACGCAACCAAAGATCCATGGGAATTTCCGCACAGAGGCGGCCGTACCCAGAAAATGATTGATGATTACCCGGTTCTTAAACGCGACTATCCTTTAAATGAAACTAACCTTGACTATTGGGCAAGTGATAAAGATAGTCCTTATACAGAGATTAAACGTTTCGACTGGTTCCGCGGTTACCACGTAGGCGGTCGTTCACTGATGTGGGGACGCCAATCGTACCGCTGGGCTGATGTTGATTTTGAAGCCAACTTAAAAGATGGCATCGCTGTCGACTGGCCTATCCGCTACAAAGACATCGCTCCGTGGTATAGCTACGCCGAGCAGTTTGCCGGGATCTCCGGTAATAAAGATGGTTTACCTATCCTTCCTGATGGCGATTTTATGCCGCCTATGGAAATGAACGTGGTTGAAAAAGACGTTTCAAAACGTTTGAAAGAATTTTATAAAGAAGCGCGTCACATGATCATCGGCCGTACGGCTAATATCACGGTACCGCATAATAACCGTACCAACTGCCAGTACCGTAACAAATGCTGGCTAGGTTGTCCGTTCGGTGCTTATTTCAGCACACAATCGGCTACGTTGCCTGCGGCTATGGCTACCGGTAATTTAACCGTTCGCCCTTGGTCTATCGTTACCAAAATATTGTACGATAAGGATACCAAAAAAGCCAAAGGCGTTGAGGTATTGGATGCTGAAACCAACAAAACTTATGAATACTTCGCTAAGATCGTTTTCGTAAACGCTTCAACCATTAACTCGGCCTGGATCCTGATGAATTCGGCAACCGACGTTTGGGAAGGCGGCCTGGGCAGCAGCAGCGGCGAACTTGGCCACAACCTGATGGACCACCACCTTAATGTTAGCGCTTATGGCCGGATTGAAGGTTATGAGGATAAATATTATTTCGGTCGCCGTGCAAATGGTTTCTATATCCCGCGCTACCGTAACCTTAACGGCGAAAAGCGTGATTACATCCGTGGTTTCGGTTACCAGGGTTCGGCAAGCCGCGAAGGCTGGAGCCGTGATATTGCCGAACTGAACATTGGCGGTGCGTTTAAGGATGCATTGACCGAACCAGGTTCATGGCATATAGGTATGGGCGCTTTTGGCGAAACATTGCCTTATCACGAAAACAAGGTTACCATCGACAAAACCAAAAAAGATAAATGGGGCTTGCCTGTTGTTGCTATTGATGCCGAATTGAAAGCGAATGAACTGAAAATGCGCATCGATATGGAAAAAGACGGCAAAGAAATGCTGGAAGCTATTGGCGCTAAAGATGTACAAACTTCAAGCACTAATCCGTTCCTTGGCCGTGGTATTCACGAAATGGGTACCGCACGTATGGGCCGTGATCCAAAAACTTCAGTATTGAACGAGTGGAACCAGGTTTGGGATGCTAAGAACGTATTTGTTACCGATGGCTCATGTATGACTTCGGCAGCTTGCCAAAATCCGTCGCTTACTTATATGGCATTAACCGCACGTGCTGCTAACCATGCTGTTGAGATCCTTAAAAAAGGCGAAATTTAATCTGCATCACATAAAAACAACCTAATAAAAACACCTATGACTGAAGAAAAGGACAAAACCCCAAACCCGTCGAGACGCCAATTTATTAAAAGCAGCGCTATAGCGGCCGCTGGTTTTATGATAGTTCCGCGCCATGTTTTGGGCGGTAAAGGTTTTATAGCTCCAAGCGACAAGTTATTGATTGCCGGCGTAGGTGCCGGTGGTAAAGGACAAAGCGATATTGCTAATTTTTACAAAAGCGGCAAAGCCGAGATCGCCTTCCTGTGCGATGTTGACGACCGCAGAGCGGCAAGGTCACGCAGCGATTTTCCTAAGGCAAAGTATTATAAAGACTGGCGCGAAATGTTTGACAAAGAACACAAGCATTTTGACGCGGTATCGGTTTCAACACCCGATCATAACCACGCCATTATTACCTATAATGCTATGCAGCTGAACAAACACGTTTATGTTCAGAAACCGTTGACGCATGATATCTGGGAAGCCCGTTTGCTAACAGAGGCTGCCAAAAAGTATAAAGTGGTTACACAAATGGGTAACCAGGGTGCATCAAATGATGGTACGCGCCTAATGTCGGAATGGTATGATGCCGATCTGATTGGCGATGTACACACTGTTTACTGCTGGACAAACCGCCCCGTTTGGCCGCAAGGCATTGCATGGCCGCCGCCACAACCAAACATTCCTAAAGAACTGGATTGGGACCTGTGGCTGGGTACAGCACCTAAAAAAGATTATGTTGATAAACTGGTACCATTTAACTGGCGCGGCTGGTGGGATTACGGTACCGGTGCCCTTGGCGATATGGGCTGTCACCTGGTTGAAGCTCCTTTCCGGGTGTTGGGTATTCAGTATGCTAAGGATGTACAGGCCAGTGTTGGCAGTGTTTATGTAGATGAGTTTAAAGAAGGACACTTCCCTGAAAGCTGCCCTCCGTCAAGCCACATTACCTTAACATTCCCTAAAACCGATAAAACCAAAGGTGATGTTACACTGCACTGGATGGACGGTGGTATCCAACCAGAAAGGCCTGCTGAATTATTAGCGAGCGAAGATTTTGGCGGTGAAGAAGGTAACGGTACATTGTTTATTGGTACAAAAGGTAAAATGTATGCGAGCACCTATTCTGATGCAGCAACATTATTGCCGAAATCGCTTACCAAAAGCGCTAAAGCTCCGCAGAAATGGGCACGTGTACCGGGCGGCGCTAACGGCCACTATGCACAATGGGTTGAAGGCTGTATTGCCGGTTACGGTAAAACAGAGCTAAGCTCATCGTTTGATAAGGCTGGTCCGCTTACTGAGGCTTTATTGATGGCTAACCTTGCGGTTCGCGGTCATGAGCTAAATGGCGGCAGGGTAAAATTAGTTTGGGATAACCAGGCTATGAAAGTTACCAACTTTGATGCTGTTAACCAATATATAAAACGCGATTACCGCGAAGGTTTCGTGTTAAAAGCGTAATTTAGGAATACGTGATTAGTTGGGAAAAGACTTACGAAGTTTTTAAAACTTCGTAAGTTTGGTAAACACTAATTCACTAACCCCAACTAATTCACTAATTCGTTAAATCAATAATTAAACATGAATAGAAGAGAAGCGATAGGCAGGGTAGGTTTGATCCTTGGCGGTACCATCATCGGCGCCGAGTTCTTCATCTCCGGATGTAAACCATCTTCGCCGAAAGTAAACGACCTTTTTACACAGGATGATGTGGCCCTGATGGATGAAATTGGCGAAACCATTTTGCCTGCAACCTCAACCCCGGGTGCTAAAGCTGCCGAAATTGGCAAATTTATGACGGTAATGGTACAGGATTGCTATACTGCCGATGATCAGAAAATTTTCACTAAAGGCCTTAAAGACCTGAATGATGCAAGCGACAAAAAATTTGGTAAAAAGTTTTTAGAGGCTACACCTGAGCAACGTACAGAACTGTTAACCGAGCTTGACAAAGAACAAAAAGCATATACCAAAACAAAAAAACCGGAAGATCCTAACCATTACTTCAGGATGCTGAAGGAATTAACCCTGCTGGGTTTCTTCACTTCAAAACCGGGTGCCACACAGGCATTGCGTTATATTGCCGTTCCTGGTAAATATGACGGCAACCTGCCATACAAAAAAGGTGATAAAGCCTGGGCAACCTAAAAAATTGCAATATCAATTGATTATACCTTTGATTTTTACAAAATTTGAATTGCTATCAAAAACAGCATTATGTAATAATGCTGTTTTTGATGTATACAATCGATTGAGAAGCGTTTAATCATCAAAAACATCAACCCCAACAAAAACAAATGAAATTAAGATTAGGAATGATAGGCGGCGGACAAGGTGCCTTTATTGGTGCCGTACACCGCATAGCTGCCCGTATTGATGGTGAGTATGAATTGGTTTGCGGCGCTTTTAGCAGTAATGCCGAAAAATCACAGGCCAGTGGTGTTTTGCTTGGTTTACCGGCAAGCCGCTCTTATAGCTCTTACCAGGAGCTTATCGAAAAAGAAAAACAACTGCCCGAGAACGAACGTGTGCAGGTGATCAGCATTGTAACACCTAACCATGTACATTTTGCCCCAACCAAAATGGCGCTTGAAAATGGTTTTCATGTGGTGCTTGATAAACCCATGACTTTTTCGCTTGAGGAAGCTAAAGAACTGGAAAAAGTAGTTAGTGCATCGGGCAAACTATTTTGCCTTACGCATACTTACACAGGCTACCCCATGGTTAAGGAAGCTAAGCAATTGATCAAAGCAGGTGCAATAGGTACAGTACGGAAGGTTTATGTTGAGTATCCGCAAGGATGGTTGAGCAGTTTTTTAGAAGGAGAAGATAACAAGCAAGCCTCCTGGCGTACCGATCCGGGTAAAAGCGGGATTGCCGGTGCCATGGGCGATATAGGTACACACGCCTTTAACCTTGCCGAATACGTTACCGGCTTACAGGTTACTAAAATTTGTGCCGATATCAACATCGTAGTTGCAGGCCGCAAGCTTGATGATGATGGCGCGGCATTGTTGAAATTTAACAATGGTGCAAGCGGCGTGCTTACGGCTACCCAAATTGCAGCCGGCGAAGAAAATAATGTGAAGATCAGGGTTTATGGTGAAAAAGGCGGTTTGGAATGGCACCAGAGCGATGCTAACTCATTAACTGTAATGTATACCGATAAGCCTGCCGAAACCTGGCGCACCGGCGGGGGGTATACCAGCTCATTCGCGCAGCATAATACACGTACGCCTGCCGGTCACCCCGAAGGTTATCTGGAGGCATTTGCCAACCTGTACCGTAATTTTGCTTTGACAGTTAAAGCAGGTTTGGAAGGTAAGCAGGCCACTCCCGAAGAACTTGATTTTCCGGGTATCGAAGAAGGCGTTCGAGGAATGGCCTTTATTGAAAATGTGATAGCCTCAGGTAAATCAGATGCCAAATGGACTGATTTCACTATTTAATCCACCATCTATTTAAAAAAAAGACATGACTACTATAAAAGGACCTGCCATATTTATAGCACAGTTTATAGGAGACGCGGCACCATTTAACAGCCTTGAATCTATTTGCCAGTGGGCAGCGGGTTTAGGTTACAAAGGTGTGCAGCTGCCAACAAACGATACCCGTTTTATCGACCTGCAAAAAGCCGCCGAAAGCAAAACTTATGCTGATGAAATTAAAGGTATAGTTAACGCCGCAGGGTTAGAAATAACTGAGCTATCAACCCACCTTCAAGGCCAGCTGGTAGCGGTAAACCCGGTTTATGACGATCTGTTCGACGGTTTCGCACCTGAGCATTTACGTGGTAACCCGGCCGAAAGGCAAAAATGGGCTGTACAGCAATTGAAATATGCTGCGCAGGCTTCAAAAAATTTAGGTTTAAATGCTTCGGTTACCTTTAGCGGTGCCCTGCTTTGGCCTATGGTATACCCATGGCCGCAACGCCCTGCCGGGATTGTTGAAACTGCTTTTGGTGAACTTGCTAAACGCTGGACACCGATACTGGATGTGTACGAAGAAAACGGGATCGACCTTTGCTATGAAATTCACCCGGGCGAAGACCTGCATGATGGTATCACTTACGAAATGTTCCTGGATCATGTAAAAGGCCACAAACGGGCCAACTTACTGTTCGATCCATCGCATTTTGTATTACAGTGCCTTGATTATTTAGATTATATCGATCTGTATCATGAACGTATTAAAATGTTCCACGTTAAAGATGCTGAGTTTAATCCAACAGGTCGCCAGGGTGTTTACGGTGGTTACCAGAACTGGGTTAACCGCGCAGGCCGTTTCCGCTCATTGGGTGATGGTCAGGTTGATTTTAAATCGATATTCAGTAAATTAACACAATATGATTACAAAGGATGGGCTGTGCTTGAATGGGAATGTGCGCTCAAACATCCTGAAGACGGTGCAAGGGAAGGTGCCCAATTCATTAAAGATCATATTATCCGTGTAACCGAACGAGCTTTTGATGATTTCGCCGCATCAGGTTCTGATGACGCTTTCAACAGGAAAACGTTAGGGATATAATTTCCGATTTCCGATATCGGATTTCGGATTTCGGATTTTCGATTTCGGATTTATTGAATTTAAAAAAAAGCGTCATGCCGAACTTGTTTCGGCACCCCACAAGATAGGTATGCGAGTGCTTAGCATGGCTGCCTGGCAAGTGGGGTGCTGAAGCAAGTTCAGCATGACGACATGATTTAAGACTTATGAAGTTTTTAAAACTTCGTAAGTCTGGATTCTAAAATTGTTTTTCCGTCATTGCGAGGTACGAAGCAATCCCCGATTAGCAGAGCAGCTATGCAAAGCGCTCAGTATAGTTCGCGATTGCTTCGTTCCTCGCAATGACGCAATTTGAAATTGCCACTTTGAAGATGAGCTTTGCAATGCTGGTAAATACAAAGCTGAAACAATTCAGTAAAAGCATTTTGATACAGCCAATTAACCAATTATCAAATAACCTTAAATAATTTAAAATGCAAACTATTAACCGTACACAGCTATTCAGGGCAAGCTGCCTGTCGTTGCTGGTAACCTCATTATCATTCGGTATCCGTGCCGGGATTTTGAATGACCAGGGCGTAAGATTTCATTTGAACGCTTCGCAACTGGGCACCATTGCAGCAACTGCTTTCTGGGGCTTTCCGCTGGCTATCATTGTAGGCGGCTTTATTGTCGATATCATCGGTATGAAAAAGCTGCTGGTGTCAGCTTTCGTGTTTCACCTGGTGGGGATCCTGCTTACCATTTTTGCCAATGGCTACTGGACGCTGTTTCTTTCTACCTTAATGATTGGTATTGCTAATGGTACGGTTGAAGCTTCATGTAACCCGCTTGTAGCTTCGCTATATACAGATAATAAAACTACAAAGCTTAATCACTTTCATCTATGGTTCCCGGCGGGCATCGTGATCGGTACACTCATCGTGTTCGGACTGGATACCACTTTGGCCCATGGCGTATCGCCCAAACCATATTGGATCTCGCAGGTTGAAATTGCTTTGATGCTGATCCCTACCATTGCTTATGGGTACCTGTTTTCGAAATTGGATTTCCCGGTTACCGAGCGTGTATCTGCCGGTGTAAGTACCGAGGATATGTATAAGGCATTGATCAACCCCTTGTTCCTGTTCATGATCATTTGTATGTTCGGAACAGCTATTACCGAATTATTCACCAACCAGTGGACTGACGTTTTATTCAAAACAGTTACGGACAACGCCATCCTTATTTTAACTTTTGTTGCCTCGGTACAGGTATTGGGCCGCGCGTTTGCAAGCCCGATAGTTCATCGTTTGGCGCCTCAGGGGGTACTATTGATCTCGGCCATATTATCAGCTTTGGGTATTTATTTGATGGTACACCTGCATGGTGATGCTATCTATTTTGCAGCAGTAGTTTTTGGTTTGGGGGTAGCTTTCTTCTGGCCTTGCATGATAGGCTTTGTGGCCGAAAACCTGCCGCGTACAGGTGCCGTAGGTTTAAACCTGATGGGCGGTGCCGGTATGTTCGGGGTATCTATTTATATGATGTTCATGGGTGGTTTTTACGATAAAATCATGGCTTCGAAATTACCGGCGGGCGCCAGTCTGGATGCTTACCGGTCGGCGCCGGCGGGCTCGGATATGGCTAAGGCGTTTGATGCAGCACGGTCGGCGGCAGGTCCTGAAGTATTAAATACTACCCTGATTATCCCGATTGCATTAATCGTTGCATTTATAGGATTGGTAATTTATATGCGCTCACGTAAAAAAACCGCTTCATTAGGCGCTATATCGGTTTAATGAGGCTTTAATTATGATAAAAAGTTGTAATTTTCGCCTGATTAACCAACCCAATTAAAATTACATGATGAAAAACAGCAGGGCATTGTTAATGAACAGGTTTTCTGTTAGGTTATCATCGAAAACAACAATTAAACTCTTATGAAAAAAGTATTCGTTATTCTTTGTATCAGCGCAGCGTTTGCTGCCTGTGGCGGAAATTCATCAAAAAACACCGGTGGTAGCGATAGCACTAACGGTACAAACCAATCAGCTAAAGCTGCCGATGCCAATGCTGATACTGTAGTAGCAAAAACCGGCACCGAACCGGCAGGTGGTTCTGCAGGTTCATCAGCCGGCGAAAAATTAATTGCAACGTTAGATTGCAGCACCTGTCATAAAGTTGACACCAAAGTTATTGGCCCTGCATTTCAGGATATAGCAGGTAAATACGAAGCTTCAGATGCTAATATCGAAATGTTGGCTAAAAAGATCATCGCCGGCGGTAGCGGCAACTGGGGCAACATAGCCATGACCCCGCACCCTTCATTGCCTGAAAGCGATGCCAAAGAAATCGTTAAATATATTTTATCATTAAAAAAATAACGAGAAGGATAAGTCAGTCTGGCTTTAAAATATAATTATGAATATCGGAATTAGGGTAAAACTTTCAACAATGATGTTCCTGGAGTTCTTTATCTGGGGAGCGTGGTTTGTAACAATGGGCACTTATTTAACAGTTACGTTAAAGGCTACCGGCACACAAAATGCGGGTGCTTACGCAACGCAATCGTTAGGTGCTATTATAGCCCCTTTTGTGATCGGACTTATTGCTGATAAGTATTTTTCGGCACAAAGGATTCTGGGTGTACTGCACCTGTTGGGCGCGGCCTCACTTTATTATGCAACTACCATAGCTGATTTTGATAAGTTTTATCCTAATATCCTGTTTTACATGATCATTTACATGCCAACACTGGCACTGGTAAATTCGGTTTCATTTAAGCAGATGCAAAACCCAAGTAAAGAGTTTCCTTTAATCAGGGTATTCGGAACAGCAGGGTGGATCATTGCAGGTATAGTTATCGGCTTATTAGGATGGGAAAAAAGCGGAACGCTTGTGCTCACCTTCAAAATGGCATCAATAGCATCCCTCATATTGGGTTTATTGAGCTTTACATTGCCTGATACCCCTCCGGTAAAAAGAGGGCAGAAGACCACATTTGGCGATATCATTGGCTTAGATTCAATCAGCTTATTAAAAAACAGGTCGTATTTAATTTTCTTTTTGGCGTCGGTAGCCATATGTGTGCCCTTGGCGTTTTACTACAACTTTACCAACCCTTTTTTAAATGAAGTGGGCGTTAAAGCCGCTGCCGGTGTACAGGCCATGGGGCAGGTATCCGAGCTGGCGTTCATGGCGGCGATGCCTTTGTTTTTTGTGCGGTTCGGTGTAAAAAAAATGCTGGCTATCGGTATGCTGGCCTGGGTACTGCGGTATATATTCTTTGCCTACGGCGACGCAGGTTCAAGCTACTGGATGCTTATTGCGGGTATAGTAATGCATGGTATCTGTTACGATTTCTTCTTTGTAACCGGTCAGATCTATACCGATAATTTAGCGGGCGAGCGTTTTAAAAGCGCGGCCCAGGGCTTTATTACCTTAGCTACTTATGGCGTAGGTATGCTTATAGGTTCGTACATTTCAGGCCCTATTGTTGATCATTGGAAAGTATCCGATACATCACATAACTGGCAAACCATTTGGCTTATACCTGCAGGTATTGCCGCTGTGGTATTGATATTATTCCTCGCTTTATTTAAAGATAAAACAAGCATGGCCACAAAACCAGGTTTGGATATTCAGGAACCATCAGCACAAACCGAAATATAATTATGGCATCAAATCAAAACAGGCGGTCGGCTATCAAAAGCATGATCGCGGGCACGGCGGCAATTGGCGCGTCGGGTGTATTATCTTCATTTACCACCGAAACTGAAAAACATATGCAGGCTGATGTTAAGCTCAAAGGCAATATTAACCATGCTGTATGCCGCTGGTGTTACGGCGATTTTACGGTAGATCAACTTTGTGCCGCCGCTAAGGATATCGGCATAAAAGGGATCGATCTGGTTGGCCCTTCAGACTGGCCTACACTTAAAAAATACGGCTTGTTCTCATCTATGTGCAATGGTGCCGAGATCAACCTTACCGATGGTTTTGGTGATAAACAGTTTCATGCCAAACTGCATGAAAATTATACCAAAATGATCCCGCTGGTGGCAGAGGCGGGTTATAAAAACCTGATCTGCTTTAGCGGCAGCCGTCGCGGTAAAACCGATGAGGAAGGCTGGAATAATTGCGTTGAAGGCTTGAAACCTATGGTTGCCCTTGCCGAAAAACACAACGTAATATTGGTAATGGAACTGCTGAACAGCAAAATTGATCACAAAGATTACCAGTGCGACAGGGTAGAGTGGGGCGCCGAACTTTGCCGCAGGCTTGGTTCAGAAAACTTTAAATTGCTGTATGATATCTATCATATGCAGATTGACGAAGGTGATGTGATCCGCAATATCCGCGCTAATCATCAGTACATCGCTCATTACCATACCGGCGGTGTTCCCGGCCGTAACGAAATTGATGAAACCCAGGAACTTTACTACCCGGCCATTATGCGTGCCATTGTGGAGGTAGGGCATAAAGGCTTTGTAGCCCAGGAGTTCATCCCGAAACAGAAAGACAAAATAGCTTCGCTTAAAAAGGCGGTGCATATTTGTGATGTTTAAACCTTACATCACCTTATCACTCTAAAAAGCTAAACTAATAAAACAAATACATGACAACCAGAAGAACATTTTTAGCACAAGCCGGATTAATGGCAGCAGGCGCAATGCTTACGCCGAAATTGGTATCGGCGAAAGCTTCAAATAAAGTGGGCCTGCAATTGTATAGCCTGCGCGATCAGTTACCCAAAGATGTTAAAGGTGTTATTGCACAAGTGGCAAAAGCCGGTTATAACGAAGTTGAAACCTTTGGTTTTAACAAAGAAACCGGTTATTGGGGATTAAAAGGTAAAGAATTTAGTCAGCTTTTAAAAGATAATGGCTTAACAACTCCAAGCGGTCATTATGGACTGGACGAATACTTTGGCTCTGGTAAAACTGACGACCTGAACGCATACATTGAGGTTGCCAATACCATTGGCCAGTCACATATTATTATCCCTTCTTTAAACCACAACTTTATTAAAACGGTTGACGACTGCAAAGGCGTTGCCGAGAAAATGAATAAGATTGCCGGGATCCTGAAAGCATCGGGCTTAAAATTAGGTTACCATAACCACAACTTTGAGTGGGCGCCTGTCGGTGATACTACTTTTTACGATGTAGTACTTAACAACACCGACCCTAAACTGGTGGCCATGGAAATGGATCTTTACTGGGTAGTACGCGCCGGAAAAAACCCGGTTGAGATTTTTGAAAAACACCCCGGCCGTTTCGCTTTTGTGCATGTTAAAGACAGGGATAAAACCAATGCCGAACTAAATACAGAAATAGGTAACGGTGATATCGACTTCAAAACCATATTGGGTAAAGCTAAACTTGCGGGCATTAAGCACTTTATTGTTGAGCAGGAAAACTATACCAATATTGATCCGTATGTGAGCATTGCAAAAAGTGCTTCATACCTTAAAAATACGCTTCACGTTTAAACCAATTATTTTAGAGAGATGAAATATCCATTAATACTAACCGCCCTTTTAGCAGGCAGCTGCTTCATGGCAAACGCGCAAAATGCCAAACCGGAAGACACCGAGATTTGGGAGCCGGTACCTAAGGTAGTTACACCGGGCAAAAATTTAGGCGATGCCCCTTCAGACGCAATTATTTTGTTTAACGGTAAAGGCCTTGACGAATGGGTTTCTGTTGAAGATAAAACTCCGGCTAAATGGCTGGTTAAAGGTGATGTACTTACCGTAAATAAAGCTACCGGTAACATCGAAACTAAAAAAAGTTTTGGCAACTACCAACTGCACATTGAGTGGAAAGTGCCTGCAAACATTACAGGCAGCGGACAGGCCCGCGGCAATAGCGGCGTGTTCTTAGCTTCGATAGGTAAAGGTGACGCAGGCTATGAGCTACAGGTTTTAGATTCGTACGAAAACAAAACTTATGTTAACGGCATGGCAGGCAGCTTGTATAAGCAAGTGATCCCACTGGCAAACCCTGGTCGTAAACCCGGCGAGTGGAATGTTTATGATGTAATTTGGACCGCCCCTGTATTTAATGAAGACGGTTCATTGAAATCGGCAGCAAGGGCTACCGTATTTTTCAATGGTGTACTGGTTGAAAATAATTTTGAGCTGCTTGGTCCTACACAATACATCGGAAAACCATCGTACGAAGGCAAAAAACATGGCCCGTCGCCAATTAAGTTACAGGCCCATGGCGATAAGAGCGAACCGCTTAGCTTCCGCAATATTTGGGTAAGAGAGCTGTAAGCAGCGCTACTAATTTTTGAAAATATGATAAGCCTCCCGGTAATGCCGGGAGGCTTTTTTTATGATATTTAAAGGCGAAATCTACGGTTGCTAAGCGCTGTCGCTATTTACATAGTGTATTTACTAATCAGTCTGTTAGCTTTGGTCTTTGTGTATTTCGCTTTCAGTTTTTATATCATTGCTTTTTTTTGTCTACATTAAACTTATAAATATTATAGCCGTATAAGTTAACTATAAACCATTCTGTTTCTCTTTTTAAGGAACGGATTTTCACGAAAATTAAAACTCAACACCGCCTGTTATTTTGAATATCTATAAATATTTGTTTGTTGTGGTTGCCTTGTTGATTACCCGAAACGGGTTTGCGCAAGATAGGAACCTTAAGTTTGAGCATATCGGCACCCGGGAGGGCTTATCACAAATTAATGTGAGTACCATAATTCAGGATAGCCGGGGTTTTATGTGGATAGGTACCCGCGACGGCCTTAACCGGTATGACGGGTATAGCTTTGTGATATATAAGCACAGTATCCAGGATGATAATTCATTAAGCAGTAACCTGATATCAGACATTGCCGAAGATAAAGAGGGCAACATATGGCTGGCCACGCTTTTTGGCTTAAATAAGCTCGACCGCAAAACAGGTAAGTTTATACATTACTTTCATGACAGCGCCAATTCAAACAGCATCTCAAGCAATTTTGTAAACAGGCTGATATTTGATCATGATGGTATTTTATGGATAGGCAGCCAAAAAGGTGGGCTCGACCGGTTTGATATCTACCAAAATAAATTTACCCATTATAAACACAACGAGGCCGACCTGTCGTCATTAAGTGACGATGATGTAACCGCATTAAAAGAAGACTCCAAGCACCGTTTATGGGTTGGTACCCTGAACCACGGCCTTAATCTGTTTGACAGAAAGAAGGAAACTTTTACACGATATCAAAGCCAGCCGGGGGTAAACGCCAGTATTTCAGGAGGCTATGTAATTGCTATATACGAAGATATTGAGGGCAGGTTATGGATAGGGACGGAAGATGGCGGGCTCAATTTATTTGACCCGGGAAAAGGCACATTTAAACATTACCTTGAGAGTAAAAAAGATTCCGGCTCTAACTCTGGCTATAGTGTTTTGGCATTAAACATGGACCTGAACGGTAATTTGTGGGTAGGTACCGAAAATAATGGCGTTAATATCCTGAACCCTGTAACCGGAAAAATAACAGCCTATAAGCATGATGATATTGACAGGGGCAGTATGAATGGTAATTCCATTTACAGTATTTGCCGGGATAGGATGGGGAATATGTGGCTTGGGGCATTTAGTGGCGGCATTAACCTGTATAAGCGCAGTACCGAAAGTTTTTCGCATTTCAGGCATAGCTCATCGCCAAACAGCCTGGCCAATAATTTTGTACTGTGCCTGCATGAAGATCAGGATAGTAATATTTGGGTAGGCACCGACGGGGGCGGTGTTAATGTGTTTAATAAGGATGGTACCGTTAAACATTATGTGAATGATCCGGCTAACGCCAATAGCCTGACCGGAAATTATGTATTGAACATCATCCAGGATTTTAAAGGTGACTTTTGGATAGGTACCTGGGCAGATGGTTTGTGCCGGTTTAATCCCCGCACCGGCAGTTTTACCGGTTTTAAACATGACGTGGCAAAGCACGGCAGCTTAAGTAATAACAATGTTTATGCCCTTACCCAAACCCGCGACAACCGCATCTGGGTAGGCACCTATAACGGCGGACTCGATTTGTATGACGAAAAGTCGGGCGCATTTTCGGCTTTTAATTATGATCCTAATGATCCTAAAAGTATCAGCAGCGATAGGGTATATTCCCTGCTTGAGGATCATAACGGCAATTTTTGGGTTGGTACTTTTGATGCCGGCCTCAATTTGATGGATAGGAAAACAGGTACCTTCACCCGGTTTCAGCACGACGAGAGGCGTAACAGCATCAGCAATAACAGTGTCCCCGATTTGTTTGAGGATAGCAAGGGCCGCATCTGGATCAGTACACTTTCGGGGCTTAATCTATTTAACCCGGTTACCAAACATTTTACGGCGTTTACGACCAAAAATGGCTTACCAAGCGATGTCATTTATGCTGTGCGCGAAGATAAGCTGGGCACCATATGGGTTAGTACCAATAATGGCTTATCCAACTACGATCCGGTTAAGCAAACCTTTAAAAACTATACTATTGAAGATGGTTTACAGGATGAAGAATTTAAATCACATTCGGCCCTGCAAACGAAGGATGGCAGGATCTTTTTTGGAGGGATTAACGGTTTTAATTCCTTTACACCCGGACAGATCTTAAAACCATCCGCCTTTATGCCCCTGGTTATCACCAATTTTCAATTGTTCAATAAAACAGTGAAAATTGCCCGCGGCAAGGATGATCCATCGCCCTTAAAACAAGATATAAGTGACACCAAATCAATTAAATTATCCTATACTCAATCTGTAATTACATTACAGTATGCGGCGCTTGATTACTCTTCATCTGATAAAAAGAAGTACAGTTACATACTCGAAAACTTCGACACAGACTGGAACAATGTGGGAAGCCGGAATACTGCTTCATACACCAATTTGCCACCGGGCGAGTATACATTTAAGTTAAAGTATCAGAATACATCAGGGTTATGGTCGCCACCTTCAGCGGGGTTGAAAATTACTATTGTGCCGCCGTTTTGGTTAACCTGGTGGTTTAAATTAATTACCGCGGTAACTATTGTTGCTTTGGTATACTTTATTTTCAAATACCGGATTAAATTTCTGAAAGCACAGAAAACCGTACTGGAACGTCAGGTAAAGGAACGTACCGAAAGCCTGGTAAAAATGACCGCGAATGAACGCCTGGCCCGTGAGGCATCAGAAAAAGCGCGTGAAGAAGCCGAAAGCGCCAATAAAGCCAAGAGTATTTTCCTGGCTACCATGAGCCATGAAATCCGGACACCTATGAACGGTGTTATCGGTATGGCAACATTGCTGGCCAGTACCCGGCTTACCAGTGAGCAGGAGGAGTATACCGAAACCATAAAAAATTGCGGCGATGCCCTGTTAACGGTTATTAATGATATCCTCGATTTTTCTAAAATTGAATCGGGCAATATGGAGCTTGATGAAGAGGATTTTGACCTGCGCGATTGCATAGAAGGTGTTTTGGATGTTTTTGCTGAGAAAGCTTCGCGGTTAAACCTTGATTTGGTTTACCAGGTTGAACATAATGTGCCGGTTCAAATTATTTCCGATTCGATACGTCTTCGACAGATCCTGATTAACCTGGTAGGCAATGCTGTGAAATTCACCACCCAGGGCGAAGTTTTTATACTGGTGGGGGTAAAAGAACAAAAAGATGACGACCTGGAATTGATCTTTAAAATAAGGGATACAGGCATCGGCATTGCCGAGGATAAACTGGAGCGTTTGTTTAAGCCGTTTTCGCAGGTTGATTCAAGTACAACCCGTAAATATGGCGGCACTGGTTTAGGCTTGGCTATAAGCGAAAAACTGGTTAAGCTAATGGGCGGCGAAATCAGCGTACAAAGTGAAATAGGCAGGGGGACTACTTTCTCGTTCACCATAAAATCAAAAGTGGGGCAAAAGGTAAAACGAAATTACGTTTACCTTAACCTTGCCGAGCTTGAAAACAAGCGTATTTTATTTGTCGATGACAATGCTACCAATCGCGATATAATTGACACGCAGCTGAGGCAGTGGAAATATGATCCTGTAGTTGTGGCATCGGCAACTGAGGCGTTAAAAGTGCTTAACGATCAGGATGAGCATGTTGACCTGCTGATAACAGATATGAGCATGCCCGAGATGGATGGCCTGCAGCTGGCTAAAGAAGTAAAACGGAAATTTCCTGAAATGCCCATTGTATTATTAAGCTCGATAGGCAGCGAACAAAGCAAACGGGAAGACAATGTATTTAACGCGGTATTGACTAAGCCTACAAAGCATAATCTGTTACATAAGCATATAGTTGAGCAGTTAAAAGCCGGCAGCGGTATTAAAACTGAGTACCACCAGGTGCAAACGGCGTTTTCTAAAGATTTTGCTAAAAATTACCCCATGAGCATCCTGATAGCTGAGGATAATTTAATAAACCAGAAACTTGCTATGCATATGTTAAGTAAAATGGGCTATAGCGCCGATATTGCCGAAAATGGCCATGCTGCGTTAAATGCTATGGTAGCAAAACATTACAACCTTATTTTGATGGATGTACAAATGCCCGATATGGATGGTTTGGAAGCAACGCGCTTTATCCGCAGTAACATGCAGGACCAACCGGTAATTATTGCCATGACCGCAAACGCAATGCCTGAAGATAAGCAGGCATGTATTGACGCCGGGATGAATGATTATCTGAGCAAGCCCATGAAACTTTCTGACTTAATGGAGATGCTTGAAAAATGGGGTAAATATATAAACGGACATAATGCAGGTTTAATGAATTGACATTATATTTACTTCGAAAATATAACGCAGTTATGAAACCTTTTGTAAAATCATCTATCGCTTTTTTTACCTGTTTATTTATCGCTGCAGTGGCATTGGCAAATGCACCGGCACGTAATTATTATCAGCTTAAAATATACCATTACAAAACCCAGGCGCAGGAAAATACCATTGAAAAGTATTTAGAACAGGCCTATATACCTGCGCTGCACCGGGCCGGCATTAAGAATGTCGGTGTGTTTAAGCCTGTAAGCCAGGCAGATACCGCGAAGCTGTTATATGTATTTACACCCTTTCAATCATGGGACAAGTTAATGGGTATCGATCAAAAGTTACAGGCCGATGCCGCATATCTTGCGGATGGAAAGGATTACATTGACGCCGCTTATAATGATCAGCCTTATACCCGTTTTGAAACAATTATACTACAGGCGTTTCCGGGCATGCCTTCAACAGCGGTGCCTAATTTGACCGCTAAAAAAGCCGATAGGGTTTATGAATTGCGTAGTTATGAAAGTCCTACCGAAAAATACAATGTCAATAAGGTAACCATGTTTAATGTGGGCGATGAAATAGGCCTGTTTAAACGGCTTGGTTTTAATGCCGTTTTTTATTCGGAGGTTATTGCGGGCAGTCATATGCCTAATTTAATGTACATGACCACTTTTAACAGCAAAGAAGACAGGGACAAGCATTGGGACACTTTTGGTAAAGATGCTTACTGGAAAACGCTTTCGGCTAAAGCCGAGTACCAGCATAACGTTTCCCATGCTGATATTATCTTTCTGCGCCCGGCAGATTACTCTGATTTTTAGGTTATCGCCAGGTTCAACTTATGGACTTGCACCAGAGGTGTAAAAGGTTTGCAGCATCTAAATGAATTGCATTTTTCGTCCCCTCAGGGTCTCTCGCAGAGGACCCTGAGGGGGCATGAACAACAACTCAACGATATAAAAATAAATCAGCGAAATCAACGCGATCAAAAAAGAATCAACGGTCGGTATTGAATATTTTGTCCGATATCGATCACTTTTTTAAAATTAAAAATATATAACTTATTGGTAATTAATGTTTTAATATTGGTATAGCTCTTGCAAAACCTTATCCAAATTTATCACAATGGATAAGGAAATTACACTTGAAGTTACAGCTGCCAAACGCAAAAAAAGCGCGGTTGTCATCATTATCAGCATAGCTGTTTTGGTGCTTGCCGTAATGCTTTTGCGCGGATATATTAAATCAACCATTACCAGGGCCGAAATTACAACCGCCAAAGTTGAAATCGGCAATATCGAAAATACCATAAACGCCACTGGCGAGGTTTTGCCTGAGTTTGAAGAAATTATCACCAGCCCGATAAATGCATCTATCAAAAGTGCGCTGATGGATGCCGGTAATAAGGTTAAAGCCGGCCAATCGATATTAACGCTGGATAAATCGGCTACCCAAACCGATTTTGAAAAACAAAAGTTTCAGCTCGAAACCAAACGCACCGAGATCAGCAAACTCAAGCTCGATTTGAACAAAAGCTTCTACGACATCCAATCCAACAACGATATTAAGCAACTCCACATCAGTAACCTTGCCGATGCCGTTGAAAATGCTAAACGCCTGTATAAAGCAGGTGGCGGCACCCGCGAAAATATCGAACAGGCCGAGCTTAACCTCAAAGTTGCACAGCTTGAAAAAAAGCAACTGGAAAACGAAATCAAAAGCAAGCAGCAAACCATGCAGCTGGAGATTAAAGAAGCCGAAATAGCGGCAAATATCCAGCAAAACGATTTGAAAGAATTACAACGTAAACTTGACCTGGCCAATGTGGTGGCAACACGGGCAGGAGTGATCACCTATGTAAACAGAAATATTGGCGCCAACATTCACGAAGGTGAAACCCTGGCACGGATTGCCGATCTGGGCAGTTTCAGGATCCAGGGCAGTATTTCTGATAACTCTGCCGATCAGCTGCATAGCGGCTTGCCGGTTATTGTGCGGATCAATGATGATCAGCTAAGGGGACATGTAAGCAACGTATCCCCATCGGTACAAAACAGCATCATTTCGTTTGATGTGCAGCTGGATGACCGGGCCAGCAAATTGCTCCGGCCCAACATGAAAGTCGACGTTTTTTTGGTGACGGCTACACATAATAAAATTATGCGCGTGGCTAATGGCCCGGCATTTAAAGGCCCTTCTGTTCAGGATATTTTTGTGCTGAACAATGGTAAAGCCGAACGCCGCACGGTACATATCGGTCTCACCAATTTTGATTATGTGGAGATACAGAGCGGCGTAAAGCCTGATGATGTGATAATCACATCGGATATGAGCGAATATAAAAACTCGAAGGAAGTGACGGTGAAAAATTAGAAAAACAGGAGCTTATGACACAACGGTGTTATCACGGCAGGCCCCTGGAAGAAACAAAAAAGCGAGGGCTGTGCGATTCGTGGACAAACAATTCGTTTAAATGGCGGATAAACCCCTCCCTGCCACTACGCATGCCTACACACCCCTCCCAAGGGAGGGAATTAAAAAATTTCCCAAACCGTTGTTGGTGACAACACCAACAACGGTTTGGGTAGCCATAACAGATTAAAAACGGTTAAAAAATAGAATCGGGCATCATGAAATTTTTATACATAATACTATTATTAATCATAAGTTCGGCGGCGTTGGCTCACAGTGGCACCGATACCCTGCGGCTAACCCTGCAGCAGGTAGTTGATTTGGCCAAAGCCAATTCAATAGCCGCCAAGCAGGCCGCTACTGTACGCGAAACCAAGTACTGGGAATACCGCACCTATAAATCAAACTACCAGCCGCAGCTGGCATTAAGCGGTACTTTACCGGGCTATACCAAAACATTTTCGCAGGTGCAGCAGCCCGATGGCACTATACTTTTCCAGCCTATTCATAATGACAACTCGTCGTTACAACTTAATTTTAGCCAAAGTATTACAGCTACCGGCGGTACTATTTATGGCACCACACAATTGCAGCGGTTTGATGATTTTGACAGGCATAATGTATTGTATAACGGTATCCCTTACGGTATAAATTATTCACAGCCGCTGTTTCAGTTCAACAGCCTTAAATGGGATAAAAAAATTGAACCTTTAAAGTTTAACGAAAGCAAGCAGGTTTACATTGAAGCCCAGGAAAAGATAGCGGTTGACGTGGAAGGGTACTTTTTCGACCTGCTGCTGGCCCAGGTAAACCTCAAGATTGCCGAAACCAACTTAACTAATACCCAGGGAATCTTAAAGGTAGCCAACCTCAAGTACGAGTTAGGAAAGGTATCTAAAAACGAGATCCTGCAACTACAGCTGGAAAAGATCAACGCGCAGAAAGCCGTTGGTACAGCCAGGCGCGATATGGAGATTGCTACACTGAACCTGCGCAGTTTTACGGGGCAGGAGGGGAGTGAGCGGATAGTGCTGGTAGTACCGAAAAATATTAGCCAGATGACCGTATCATCAGATAAAGTGCTGGCCGAAGCTTATGCTAACCGCTCGGATGCCATCGCTTTTTCACGCCGTATTGCAGAAGCAAAACGGGATGTGGCTAAAGCCAAAGGGCAAAATGGTTTAACCGCCACGCTTACTGCCAGCCTGGGCTTTTCAAATACAGCTACCAATATTCCTGATGTATACAAGAACCCTCAAAACCAGCAATTGCTGCAGGTACAGCTTTCTATACCGATACTGGATTGGGGCAGATCCAAATCCCGTGCTAAAACGGCTTTAGCCAACCAGCAGTTTACCGAGTATGCTGTTGAGCAGGATAAACAAACTTTTAAACAGCAGATAGTAACCCAGGTATCGCTTTTTAATGTAATGAAAGAGCAACTGGTTTATACCGCGCAGGCCGATAGCATAGCAGCCGAAAAATACCAGATAGCACGTGAACGCTATGTTTTAGGCGACCTGAGCATTACCGATCTTGGCATAGCCTTCCGCGAAAACGACCAGGCCCAGCGTGATTATGTAGCCGCCCTCCGTGATTTTTGGGGAGCTTACTACCAGTTGCGTTACCTTTCGCTCTACGACTTTGAAACAAACAAAAAAATCACCTATAACTAATTCAATAATTTATTTAACAGAAATCTAAACACACATAAACAATAAAAATCACTAAATCACTAAATCACTAATTCATTAAATCAATAATTAATCACTCATGATACGTTTACAAAACATTGAAAAGGTGTACCGCACCGATACCGTAGAAACCCTGGCTCTGAACAGCGTAAGCCTTGATATTGCCAAAGGCGAATTTTTATCCATCATGGGCCCCTCGGGCTGCGGTAAAAGCACCCTGCTTAATATTATGGGCCTGCTTGACGCGCCCTCAAAAGGACAGATCAGGATTGACGATCAAAAAACAGAAGGCATGAATGATAAACAACTGGCAGCTTTCCGGAATAAAAAGCTGGGTTTCATTTTTCAAAGCTATCATCTTATTAACGACCTGCAGGTGCTTGACAATGTAGAGCTGCCGTTGCTTTACCGGGATACTACCGCCAAACAACGCCGTGAACTGGCTGCCGAAGCACTGGAAAAGGTAGGGCTTGCTAACCGTTTAAAACATTTTCCTACACAACTGTCTGGTGGTCAGCGTCAGCGTGTGGCCATAGCGAGGGCCATTGTGGGCAGGCCAGAAATTATTTTGGCCGATGAGCCAACCGGTAACCTGGATAGCGCCATGGGCAATGAGATCATGGAGATCCTCCTTAACCTTAACCGTAACGATGGCACTACCATAGTAATGGTAACACATGATGAAAATATGGCACACAAAACCCACCGTTTGGTGCGCCTGTTTGATGGCGCCCAGGTTCAGTAATTAACCGGTTTTAACATTAGAAGTTATGCTTAAAAATTATTTTAAAATAGCCATAGCGGTACTTAAGCGCCGCAAGTTTTTTACATTCATCAGCTTGTTCGGGATTAGTTTTACGCTTACCATCCTGATAGTTTTAACAGCTTTTATTGATAAGGTAATTGGTGATAACTACCCGGATAAAAAGCGTGACAGGTCATTGTATATTACCCGGATCCAGGAGTCGGGGGATAATAATATGATGTCGAGTACCTTATCTTATTATTTTTTAAGCCATTATACGGGTATGATGAAAACCCCTGTAAAGGTTGCCATATCATCTATGTTTAAGGGCACCAATACCTATGTCAACAACAAAAAGATAGCTGTAAACTTCAAATACACCAATGCCGATTACTGGGATGTGCTGGATTATGATTTTACTGAAGGTAAACCGTTTAACAAGCAGCAGGTAAGCAATGCAGATCGTATTGCTGTTATATCTGAAGATATGCGGAGACAATATTTTGGTGACGTTGCCAATGTAGTAGGGAAGTATATTGAGGCTGATAACGTAAATTACAGGGTGATTGGCGTTGTGAAAAACGTACCGGTGACTAATTATATGCTTTACAGCGATATCTATCTGCCTTATACAGTATCAAAAGAAGATTATAAAAGCAAAGGTTATCTGGGCGGTTATCTGGGCATTCTGCTTGCCAACTCGCCAGGGGATGTCCCCAAAATGAAGGCCGAATATGAGAATATTATAAAACGGGTGCCTGTTGAACGAAAGGAATTTAAACACCTTTACAGCCATGCCAACACTTTTTTCAGGAGTTATGTTGATACCGGAAACGAAGAACATTCTGGCGTATTCATAGTAGTTACGGCCATAAGCATATTTGTATTCATTTTTACCTTGCTGCCAACACTTAACCTGGTTAACATCAATATCACCCGTATTATGGAACGTTCGTCAGAAATTGGCGTACGGAAGGCTTTTGGTGCCTCGTCAAAAACATTGGTTTACCAGTTTATTGTCGAAAACCTGATACTTACTTTATTGGGTGGTTTAATTGGGATTGTTTTATCGCTGATTGCGCTTTCTGCCATCAATAACGCCAACCTCATAGCCAATCTTGAGTTAAGCATCAACTTTACAGTTTTATTTATTGGATTGCTGGTTTGCCTTGTGTTTGGCCTGTTATCTGGCGTTTATCCGGCCTGGCGCATGTCAAAACTGAACGTGGTTACGGCATTAAAAGCTTAATGGTCATTTACTTTTAAATCAAAATATTATGTTCAAGCATTTATTTAAACTCATCTGGAATAAAAAGAAGCAGAACTTTCTGCTCATTACCGAGATGCTGGTATCCTTCCTGGTATTGTTTGCGGTATTTACACTTATGATGTATTACTATAACAATTACAAAAAGCCATGGTTTTGATTACCAGGATGTATGGGTTATTAATTATAACAATTCATACCAAACCAAAAATGTGGATTCACTTAATCTTTATTACGAAACGCTTCGCAAAACAATAAAATCATTACCCAATATAAAAGAAATCACTTTTGTTAGTGGCAATATTCCGTTTTCATCACGAACAAACGAAAGCGGGTTGACTTTCAGGGGTAAGCACGTTCAACATCTTAATAATTTTACTGTTGAAGATTACTATCAAAAAGTAATGAATGTTACTTTATTAGAAGGGCGCTGGTTTGATAAGGAAGATGTGGTTGGCAAAAACAAAAGTATCATTATTGATGCTGCTTTAAAGGAAGCTACGTTTGGTAAAGAACCTGCTGTTGGGAAACTTTTAGGCAACGATGATGATAAAAACAAGTTTAAGGTAGTCGGGTAATTCAAACTATTAAAAAGAATGGAGATTATTTAAACCCAGGGCCGGTATGTATTTCAGAACGGATACAGGCTCATTCCGCTGGCTCGATAAGATCCTGGTAAAGGTTGATCATGGTGCCGATGCTGCCTTTGAAGGTAAACTGTACAAAACAATGGCCAACTATATGAAAAATGCCAATATCGAAATTGAACACCTTGCCAGTAAACGAACCGATGCTAACTACTTTGCTTTGGTGCCTATGATCATATTGGCTATCGTGAGCACATTCCTGGTGATTAACGTGGCGCTGGGCCTGTTTGGCGTATTGTGGTATAATATTAATAAGCGCAGGGGAGAGATAGGTTTACGCCGGGCCATTGGTGCTACAGGTGGCGCGGTATCAGCCCAATTAGTGTCCGAATCTATGATCCTGGCAACGCTGGCCCTTATTATCGGGACCTTTTTCGCGGCCCAGTTTCCATTGCTAAACGTTTTTGATTTGCCTGCAATTGTTTATATCGAAGGGATATTAATATCTGTTTTGTTTGTTTACCTGCTGGTGCTCATTTGTTCGCTTTACCCCGGCAAACAGGCCGCGGCTATTTACCCGGCTGTTGCATTACACGAAGAATAATTACGATATTAACCGCCTGTTATGATATTGGTTATTGATGATGATATTGCCGTACGCACCTCGCTGATCCTGCTGCTAAAAAGCGAGGGGTATGATGCTGCAGGTACCGATGAGCCTGCCGAAGCCCTTAAGATCATTAAGAAAAAGGCCCCTGAACTGGTCATTTTAGATCTTAATTTTTCGATAGATACATCAGGGCAGGAGGGAATGGAACTGCTTGCAAAGATCAAAGCTTTTAACAGCGCTATCCCCGTGATCCTTATCACCGGCTGGGGGAGCATTGAATTGGCAGTTAAAGGTATGAAACTGGGCGCCAATGATTTCATCAATAAGCCTTGGAATAACGAGTACCTTATTCAATCAGTTAAAACCCTGCTCGATCTGCAGGATAAAAAGACCGAACACCATACCCGTAAGCAACTGGATAAAACCTACAACTTTGAAAATATTGTAGGCGAAGATCCCCGGATGCTCGATATCCTGGAAACCATTGGCCGGGTAGCCTCAACCGATGCATCGGTGCTGATCATGGGCGAAAGCGGTACAGGTAAAGAGCTGATAGCCGAAGCCATTCATCAAAACAGTCTCCGCCGTAATAAGCCATTCATCAAGGTGAACCTTGGGGGGATTTCTACCTCTTTGTTTGAAAGCGAAATGTTCGGCCATATCCGCGGAGCGTTTACTGATGCCCGGTTTGACAGGGTAGGCCGCTTTGAAATGGCAAATAAAGGCACCATTTTTTTAGATGAAATAGGCGACCTGGATGCCGGCAGCCAGGTAAAGCTGCTCCGTGTATTGCAGGACCGCACCTATGAGGTATTGGGCAGCAGCCGTACAAAAACGGTTGATACCCGTGTTGTATGCGCCACAAATAAAAACCTTAACGAGATGGTGGCCCGGGGTACTTTTCGCGAGGATTTGCTGTACCGAATCAACCTGATTACTGTTTACCTGCCGGCCCTGCGCGAGCGGCCAAAGGATATCCCATTGCTGGTTAGCTTTTTTATTAATAACTTGAAGCAGATCTATAACCGGCCCAATTTGTCGGTAGCGCCATCTGCTATGAAGTGGTTACAGCAGTTGCCTTTACCGGGCAATATAAGGCAGTTGAAAAACCTGGTGGAGCGCTCCATTTTGGTGAGCCGGCGGGATGAGTTGAGTATTGATGATTTTCGGTCGCAATTGGAATTATCACCAGTTAAAAAAGGAAATATCCAGTTGCCGGGGTGGGTACTTTAACTTTAGAAGAGGTTGAAGTAGAAATGATAAAAAGGGCTTTAGATCATCATAAAAACAAGATAAGCAAGGCTGCTGCCGCTTTGGGCTCACGCGCAGCGCCCTGTACCGGCGGCTCGAAAAATACCAGATCCCGTACGATGAAGCTGAGGACTAAATACATTTTATTCGTAGTGATCCTGCACCTGCTAACCTGGTGCTTACTTATTTTATTTTCAACGATAACAAGATCTATTTTATCATATCGGAGGTGGTTGTGATCATCTCTTCGGTAATTGCCGTGCAGCTTTACCGGCAGCTCATTCAGCCACTAAAAACGCTGATGCAGGGCGTTGAGGCTATTAAAGATAAAGATTTTAATGTGAAATTCCTTTCAACCGGCAAGCACGAGGTTGACGCGCTGATTGATGTTTATAACCAAATGATGGACGAGCTAAGAACCGAACGGACACGACAGGAGCAACAGCATTTCTTTTTAGAAAAGCTCATCCACACTTCGCCAACAGGTATCATCATCCTTGATTTTGATGACCGTGTGCAGCAAATAAACCCTAAAGCTTTGCAGGTTTTGGGTATTGATGAAAAAGCCGTGGTTGGTGAATTGATTGGTGAACTCAATCACCCCATTTTCAAACATATCAAAGCCCTTAAATCGGGCCAAACGGAGGTAGTTAAGCTGGACGGTATCAACTCATTCAAACTCCAAAAATCGCATTTTATCGACCGGGGATTTTCGCGCCATTTTATTATGCTGGAGGATTTGACAGCCGAGATCCTGGCAGCAGAAAAGAAAGTTTATGGCAAAGTGATCAGGATGATGGCGCATGAGGTGAACAATACCATAGGCCCGGTAAATTCCATCATGCAATCGGCCATGAAAACCGATCAGCTTTGGGCCGGTCATGATTTCGACCCAATAAAAGATGCCCTGCAGGTTGCAATGGACAGGAACCAGAACCTTAACCTGTTTATGCGCAATTTTGCCGATTTAGTGAAACTGCCGCCGGCCAACAAACAGCCTGTAGTATTGCAAAAGCTCTTAGCATCGGTAGTAAAGCTGATGAATATCCGTGCCAAAGAAAAAAATGTGGCGTTAGTCCTTCATTTACCCGAAGAACCGGTTAATATCATGGCTGATGAACAACAACTGGAGCAGGCATTCATTAACATTGTAAAAAACGCTATTGAGGCTATTGATGACCAGGGATCGGTAACCTTTACCATCAACCTCAAAGAAAAAAAGCTCGTTATTACCGATACAGGCAAAGGCATCACAGCCGAGCAAAATGCCAACCTGTTTACCCCATTCTTCAGCACCAAAAAAGACGGACAGGGGATAGGCCTAACCCTGGTACGCGAGATCATGCTGAACCACGGCTTTGAGTTTTCGTTGAAAACGGTGGCTGATCAGCAGACGGAGTTTGTGATTTATTTTTAACAACGATTTAAATACCTTTTAGAGATTCCCCTCTTGAGAGGGGCGCGAAGGGAAAGAGCGGTCGCAGGGGTGTGTTTCTGCGATTGGCTTATCAGAGCAGAAACACACCCCTCCGCCCCTCTCAAGAGGGGAATCGCGCAATCCCTTGCTTTAGATTACAGTGCTGTACCCACGTCAATAAAAATAATAATTGTATTAGTTTTTGCTTAATCCTTTTAGTAACGTTGTAAACCAATTTAAATGTTACCTTAACAGATAATCACTGCAATTACATCTACTATGCAAAGACGGCATTTTATAAAAATTTCTGCAGCCACGGGCGCTGCAATGCTTTTTAGCAAGCTTACTTATTCGGCCCTAAACGGAGCCGCGATGATGAACGCCCCTGATGAGGTTTGGGCTCAATCCGGTACCGATTGGGTTAAGCTTACTGCGTCAAACGGATCTCACTACGCTAATAAAGAAATAAGCGTAAGCTTGAAAACTAATGGCAATGCACTTGGCGTATTCGTTTCATCTCCAAAACAGGAATTAAACGCGATAAGATTAAAGTGGAAACATAACACTGCTGCATCAGCCAAGTTCCTGGGCGATCATTGGGAACGTTCATACGGCGACCTGCAATGGAAAACTATAGCTGCCGGCATTAAAAATCCATGGTATATAATTATTCATGATGATAAGCAAACGGCTTGCTTCGGGGTAAAAACCGGTGCTAATAGCATTTGCTGGTGGGGCGTAAATAATGACAGCGTTGAACTTACCCTGGATACAACTTCGGGTGGTGTGGGGGTGCTGCTGGGCGACAGGCAATTGCATGCAGCGGATGTTATAACCACCAATGCTAAAACAGGAGAGAATACTTTTACTGCAACCCATCGCTTTTGTAAAATGATGTGCGAAAAGCCGCGCATTCCAAAGCAACCGGTATACGGGATTAACGACTGGTATTTTGCTTACGGAAACAACTCGGCCGAACTGATCAAAAAAACCACCGCTATGATGGCCGAACTGGTTACCGATCATAGTAATAAACCTTTTTCGGTAATTGATGCCGGTTGGGCAACTTATTCGCCGTTATTACCCGGTGATGGTGGCTGGAACGATGACTTTTCAAAGCCAAACGATAAGTTTAAGGATATGCATGCGCTGGGGGATGAGATAAAAAAATTAGGTATGCGCCCCGGCCTGTGGATGCGTCCGCTTTGTGCTAAGCATGATGAGAAAGCCAGCCTGCTTGCGCCAAAGATCCCCGGCCGGGATGACCCGAAAAATCCGGTACTCGATCCAACCATCCCGAAAATATAGCCCGTATTAAACATAATTTTGATGTGTACAAGCAATGGGGATACGAAATGGTAAAGCATGATTTTACCACTTATGACATAGCAGGCCGCTGGGGTTTTGATATGAAGGACAGCTTTACTTCGCCGGGCTGGCATTTTAACGACAGGACAAAAACCAACGCCGAGATCATCCTGCACCTGTACGGCTCCATCCGTGAAGCCGCGGGTGATGGCATTTATGTGATTGGTTGTAATACGATGAGCCACTTGTCGGCCGGGGTATTTGAACTTTGCCGTATCGGCGATGATACCAGCGGTCATGAATGGGCGCGTACCCGTAAAATGGGCGTTAACACGCTCGCTTTCCGCCTGCCGCAGCACAATGCCTTTTATGCGGTAGATGGCGATTGCGTAGGCCTTACTAAAGATATTGAATGGAAAAGGAACAAGCAGTGGCTGCAATTATTAGCCGAAAGTGGCGCGCCGCTGTTCATCTCCGGTCAGCCCGAAGCCATGGGCGAAGAGCAAAAGAAAGCAGTAAAAACGGCTTTCGCACAGGCCGCTAAAGTACAGCCGCTTGGCCAGCCATTGGATTGGATGGAAACAATAACGCCCACCAAATGGAAACTGAACGGTAGGGTGGTTGATTTTGATTGGGCGTAAACCAAGAGAGGGGCTTGTCACCCTGAGTAGGGGTTTATTTGTTTACAAATGATCGCATTGCAGATGACATTTTTTTTCGTCTGATAATCAGCATGTTGCAAACTTGTCAATGGCAGCCAGTCGAAGGGTCGCGCGCAAAGGCCTTGCCCACCATGCTTCGATTGGCTCAACATGGGCCGTTGAAAAAAGCACTTTTCCGTCAGCAGGTAAGCTTCGGGTGAAAGCGGGCAGAACAATGGTGGCCTTGAGCGCAGGAAGGGGCATAGCAAGTTTTTGCAGAAGCATTGGGAAAGCGCGAGCGTAGCGGGGCAAAATAATTGCAGCCCGTGGTTCTGCCCGTTTTGCAGGGCAAAGGCCGGCGCGAAGGGCTGTGGAGTGGGTGAGCGCAAAGAAGCCTCCCTGCTGACTTGATTTTTTGGGTACTTTTGTATCAAGACAAAAGTACCTGGCCCCGCGCGGCCAAGAGCGCGACTATGTAAGTTCTGTACCACTAATGCCTGTTATCTGACCATAAGGATAGCGCTTCATAATGACATGATTGAATGCTATATTGCTTGAGAACCCGGGTAGCACTCAAATTATTTGAATTAACTGTTAGTCGATTAAAAAAATATAACGATTATTGGCGCGTGATAATTGCAGCTTGATTTGTGTTTACTGACATGGCTGTGTCAGTGTTCAATTTTTAAAAATCAGGTGTTCAATAAAATAAGTTGTTAAATGTTATTTTATTGATTATTAGTATTTTAGTTATTTTGTTGTAATATTTGAACACTTAAGTGCTTGATTATCAATATTGGTTTTTTTTGAAGTGTTCAACCTTTCTAAAATTGAACACCCTGTTTTTGAATATTAAATCTACGATATAAAAATGAGTGATACCAATACAAGCAATGCCTTCAGCATGATCAACACCATGCGCTGGTATGGCCCTAATGATCCTGTAAGTTTGGCCGATATTAGGCAGGCGGGGTGTACAGGCGTAGTAAGCGCCCTGCACCAGGTACCCAACGGCAAGGTATGGACAGTTGAGGCCATTAACGAGCGCAAAGCGATCATCGAAGCTGCCGGGCTTACCTGGGATGTAGTTGAAAGCGTACCCGTACATGAAGCCATCAAAACCCAAACCGGCGACTACCTGCAATATATTGAAAACTATAAGCAAAGCCTGCAAAATTTGGCGGCTTGCGGGATCCATATCGTTACCTATAACTTTATGCCCGTGTTGGATTGGACCCGTACCGATCTCGCTTTTACAGTTGAAGACGGCTCAAAAGCGCTCCGCTTTGAAAAAGCCGCTTTTATTGCCTTCGATGTATTTATGCTGAAAAGGGAAGGGGCCGAACAGGAGTATACCGCCGACGAACTTGCCCGCGCCAAAGCCCGTTTTGATGGCATGAGCGATGATGACAAGCAAGTGCTGCAGCGTAATATCATAGCCGGTTTACCAGGCAGTGAAGAAAGTTTTACGCTGGATAAATTCAGGGATGCCCTTGCTGCTTATGACGGCATTGATGCGGAAAGGCTGAGGCAAAACCTGATCTTTTTCCTGCAGCAGGTTATCCCGGTTGCTGACGCCAATAACATCAAAATGGTTATCCACCCGGACGATCCGCCATATGCAATTTTAGGCCTTCCAAGGGTGGTTAGCACTGCCGAACATATTAACGCACTTATTGAAGCTGTGCCTTCCTTAAACAATGGTTTATGCTTTTGCACAGGATCATACGGAGTGAGGCCCGATAATGACCTGCCCGCCATGGTTAAGCAATTTGGCGACAGGATCAATTTCATTCACTTGCGCAGTACCCGCCGCAACGAGTTTGGCGATTTTTATGAGGATAACCACCTGGAAGGTGATGTTGACATGTATGCTGTAGTAAAAGAGCTTGTACAGGTAATGAAGCAGCGCAAACTAAGTATCCCTATGCGCCCCGATCATGGTCACCAGATGCTTGACGACCTTAAAAAGAAAACTAATCCGGTTATTCGGCCATTGGCAGGCTTCGCGGTCTTGCCGAATTAAGAGGGCTTGAGCTGGGTATTATCCGCTCAATGGAATAGTGATCTTTATTGCTCCGAAGATAAAAACAAAAGGCCTTTGCGGAGAGCGAAGGCCTTTGTCATTTATTATTGGTTAGGTGCGCTCAGCCCATGTTATAAAAAAACTGCTCGGCTATAATTTTTCCGTCTTTCACTTCATAAACCGCAATTTCATTCATTGGCATACGGCCGCCTTCTTTATAGGTAACATCCATATCCATGGTTACCGCGAAAAAATTACCGGTAACAATCGGGTCAGATACCTCGCCGCTGTGAATCTCCTGTACCGAGGCATACCAATATTCTGTTTTGCCTTTCACTGCCTCTTTACCTTCGGTAAGCTCCATCGGCGAACCTTTTGGCTCGCGGCTCACAGTATTATCTGCATAAAGCTCATCAATAGCCTGAGTATGTTTGCCTTCGCGGCAATACTGAACTAATTTTTCTGCTACTTCGGTGGTGGTCATGATCTTATGGTTTTAATTGTTTATATAAAGTTAGTTAATAACACTTCAAACCAATTGCCTGTTTGGTTTAAATTTCTGTTAAGTTTGATCTGCAATTGCATCTTCCGAAAAAAAAATTAAAATTTTCTGTAACCATTTTACGCCGCCGAAGTACTTAAGGTATATTACATAATTACAAACTGATTGAACACGCTTACAGACAATGCCATTATGCTTAAGGTGAAAGCCGGTGACCTTGACAGGATGGGTATGCTCTTTGAACGCTACAATCGGCAGTTGTATGGCTTTCTGTTCCACATGACCTACCAGCGTGAGCTAAGTGAGGACATGGTACAGCAGGTTTTTTACAAAATGCTCAAATACCGGCACACCTTTACCGGCACCGGCGAATATATCCACTGGATGTACTCTATCGCCCGCAATGTGTTAAAAGATCACTGGCGCAAAAACAAACAGCAGGTACAACACGAGGGCGTGGAGGCGGCTGAAACCATGGCAGGGGGCTTGGTGCCGGATGAACAATTTGAAAAAAAGCAAGCTAAGGCCGAGCTTCACCGGGCCATGGAAAAATTGAGCGAAAGCCAGCGCGAGATTTTGGCCCTGAGCCGTTTCCAGGAATTAAAATGCCAGGAGATAGCCGAAATATTGGGCATGACCGAAGGCACAGTAAAAGTGCGCATCCACCGGGCTATGCAGGAGCTTAAAAGTATTTATGTAAAAATGGAACGATAAAACAGTATAAGATGAAATGTGAGCTATATGAGGAACTGTTTACCGGTTGGATAAACAAAGAGTTAAGTCCTGAAGAAAGTGGGGCTTTAGAGCGCCATATTGCAGGCTGCGCCAATTGCCGTGAAGAGCTGCGGGGACTTCAGCAAATGTGGGATACAATGGGCCATATCGAAACGCCCGAACCATCGGCCAATATGAGCGTGAAGTTTTATGCCATGCTGGATACCTACAAGGAATCTGTAAAAGAGCAAAGGAGTTTGTGGGCTGGTATTAAACACCAGGTAAGCCGGATCTGGGAGCGGCAGCCACGCTGGCCAATGGCCTATAACCTGGCAATGGTTGTGATTTTAGTGGGTGCAGGGTACCTGTTTTTCGGTAAAAGTAAAAGTGATAATCAGGATAAACAACTGAAAGCCCTAAGCTCGCAGGTGCATGAGCTTAAACAAACCATGATGCTGGCCCTGCTTGAAAATCCATCAGCCTCCGAGCGGATCAGGGGGGTAAGCTATACCAGTGAGATTAAACATGCAGATAAGCAGGTGATAGACGCCCTACTGGCTACGCTGAACAAAGATCCAAATGTAAATGTACGCCTGAGCACGCTTGATGCGCTGACACACCTTACCGGTTACCCGGAAGTAAGGGAAGGCCTCATCAAATCAATAGTTGAGCAGGATTCGCCGTTGATGCAACTGGCCATTGCCGATGTCATGCTGAAACTGCAGGAAAAACGATCAGTAAAATCATTTAAAGAACTGCTGAAACAAAAAGACCTTGATAATGGCGTTCGCGACAAAATCAAACAAACAATAACTCAACTTATTTAAATAAACCAAATCATGAAAAGATCATTAATACCTGTTGTAGCAGGTCTGGGCTTTGCGTTGCCCAAATTTCGGCCCGTGCCCAGGATTATAAAGAGCATATCAGTAAGCAATTCACTTTGCAGGGAGCGGCTTCGGCACTACGCTGGCCATTTACAATATTTGGGGCTCTATAACCGTGCAGGGATATTCAGGCAACCAGGTATCAATTGAGGTAGATGAAACCATCCGGGCAAAAGCGCCGGTGATGTAGAAACCGGTAAAAAAGAAGTTAAACTGGGATTTGATCAAAAGGCTGATAGTATTATCGCTTACACGGCCGAACCCTACGATACCCGCCCACGCCGCAACTGGAACCGAGAGGATCGTCATCATATAGACTATACGGTAAAATTAGAGTATACTGTTAAAGTGCCCTATGGTATAAACCTGTGCGTATCAACCGTAAACGATGGTAACATTGACGTTAAAGATGTATATGGGGCATTAAAAGTAAACAATGTAAACGGCGGCATAACCATTGCCAATGCCAAAGGTACAACCAGCGCACATACCATTAACGGGCCGCTTAATGTAACTTACCTCTCGGTGCCACCCGATGCTTCAAGCTATTATACACTTAATGGTAAGCTTGAAGTAACTTACCCGGCTAACCTGGCAGCTGATCTTGAATTTAAAAGTATGAACGGACAGTTTTATACCGATTTTCCGGATGCAGAGCTTTTGCCTACAAGAGTAAGTAAAACTGAATCAAAAAGCGGCAGCAGCACTACTTACAAGCTTAGTAAAAATAATGGCGTACGTATAGGGGCAGGCGGAAAGCTATTTAAGTTTGAAACACTTAACGGCAATATTTATATCAAAAAACAACAATAAAAAAACAACAACATGAAAACGATAAGATTTACAGGTATATTACTATTAACTGCGCTGTTAAGCACGAGGCTTTGGGCGCAGGATGGGGAAAAAGGGCAGTTAGTTGTGCCGTTAAGTGATCCGGGAAAGCCATATAAACTGGAAGTAGGATTGATTAATGGTTCAATAACCATAACAGGTTATGAGGGTAAGGATATTATTATTGATGCCCAGGGCGAAGAAAGAAAACACCGTGAAAAGGAACCGGCACCGGGCGGAATGAGGCGTTTATCGGCCGGGAGCAACCTGGATGTACAAGCCCAGGAAAACAATAACCAGGTAAACGTTCATGGCAGCCCTAATAAAACTACTAATTTGACTATTAAAGTACCCATGAATAGTACCAGCGTTAAATTGTCCACTGTAAATAATGGTAACATCAATGCCAGCAATCTGAGCGGCGACCTGGAAATACGGAATGTTAATGGCTATATCAAACTAAATAATATATCAGGATCTGTTGTGGCCAATACGGTTAATGGCAATGTTGAGGTTAGCTTTAAAAGCATTGATGCAAAAGCGGCCATGGCATTTTCAACGCTCAACGGCAAGGTTGATGTTACGTTCCCGGCAAGCCTTAAAGCCAATGTAAAGTTAAAATCAGATCAGGGTGATATATTTACCGATTTTGATGTGGTTACCGAGCAGCGCAAACCGGTTGTTACCAAAAATACCGGTGAAAAAGGAATGTACAGCTTGAAAATGGAGGATTGGGTTTACGGGAAGATAGCCGGTGGCGGTCCCGAATTATTGATGAAAACCACCTTTGGTAGTCTTTATATCCGCAAGGCAAAATAATTAAGCGGTGTTTAATAAGTTTTAACCAGGCATTACATTATTGGGGAACTATGGGTAATTTTATCAGCAATTTTCACCAGTTAACTAATAGTGGGAGGTGTTAACAGCAACGGTAAAAGAAAAAATCAAGCCGTGAATTCTCAAGCGATACCCATATTATATCAATCTTTTGAATAGTATCGATCCACAGTGATAATGCTCGTGTATATATATGCAGCTTAAGTAGCTAAATAAAGGGCAAGGAATTGATTATGAGTTGAGATAATAATTAAGACGCTCAAGAGGTTTGAATGGATATAATCCAAAGCGATTTACTACACAATTAGTGTGAAAAAACGTTCCGGGATAAGATCCGGAACGCTTTTTTTGTAAATAAGCCTTTAACAGATGGTTAAGCAATAGGCTAAACCATTTTTGTGCACTATATTTGCTGACTGGTTACCTATTGCAATTACTTGGTAGAGTATGATTAAGCTTTTTATCGTGGGTTTTCCGCGGGACATGGAAGAAATTGAACTTGTTGAACTGTTCAGTGCTTATGGCACGGTAAGTACCGTGAGGATAATTACCGATAAAGACAGCGGCATTAGTAAAGGTTATGGTTTTTTAGAAATGACTGATGAGGCAGGCGCTCAACGAGCAATTGACGCTATGAATGGTGCTACTATCGATGAGCGTGAGATAAGCGTGAGGATAGCAGAACAAAAGCACCAGCCGCAACAAAAGCAGCAATTTTCAAAACCTAAGCCGGGTTTTAACAAAGTAAAGCCACAAGGTTACAACAAGCCCCGCTTTCCGCGCGAAAATAACCGCTATGAGCAGCAGGACGCTGCGGCCCCGGTAAGAGCAAAACGCCCGCGCAGGCAACAGCCATAAGCTTTTTTGAAAAGCTTAAAGCAAAATGCATGAGGCTAAAAGCTAATAAATTGATTTTTTAATTAGCAGCAGCCTTAGCCCATTGATTTCAGGAAGTATAAAGCTCGTTTGCTAAAAATTGGTTTCTGAATTTTCCATGCGGATCGTATTCGGCTGCCAGGGCTTTAAAAGCATCCATCTTTTCATAACGTGCCGCTAATGTTTTAGCAGGGATGGTAAAGATTTTACCCCAGTGCGGTCTTGCTTTAAACGGAGAAAGCTCCCGTTCAATTTGAGGGAGCAATTTCAATACAGCGTCTGTTTCCTGTTTCCAGGTAAAATGGATAGCCACCGATTTTTGATTATGGGCAGGGCTCATCCACAGGTCATCAGCGGCAATGGTGCGGATCTCGGTAATAAAAAGATGGGGGCCAATCTGCTTCCTTAATCGCGCCACTGCTTCGATAGCTTCAACGGCATGATCAAAAGGCACAAAAAACTCTGATTGCAGCTCCTTTCCGCTGCTCGGTGTAAAGCCCATTTTAAAATGTGGCAACCGCTCATACCATGGCCCCGGAACGCCCATTTGCTCGGTGCAGTTTTCGGCAGAAAGTCCTATAATTGGGTGCAGGTTTTTTGTAGCTGCTTTTGCTCCGTAAAATTCCTTCAGGTTTTCATCTTTATCGGTACCCATCCGGCTTTTTATCCAAACTTCGTTAATATGGTCACTTTGCCAGTCGGTAAACAGGCTAACACTATACCCGGCCGAAACAATTTTTTCAAAATGCTGCTTTAGCTCGCTCATAGGTAAGCCTGTAAATACATGCTGTTTCATCATGTAAGTTGGTTGTATTTGAAGGGTAACTTTGGTGATTACCCCCAATGCTCCAAGCCCAACCACGGCCGCATTTAACTTTATCGAATCTTTTGCTTTTGAAAGATGAACGATACTGCCATCAGCTTTAACAATTTCCAGCCCCACTACTGCGCTTGATAGGTTGCCGTTTTTTACGCCCGAGCCATGTGTTGCTGTTGTAATTGAGCCTGCTACTGATATATGGGGCAAAGAGGCGAGGTTATGCAGGGCAAAGCCCTCTTTATCGAGATGCGGGGCAAGCTCGCCGTATTTTATACCTCCTTCAACCGTAACTGTATGATTTTGCCTGTCGATGGATACCACTTTGTTCAGGTCGCGTGTGGAGAGCAGGTTATCTTTACTGTCTGCGATATTATTAAAGCAATGCCTGGTGCCCAATGCTTTTATTTTATCGTGTTTTTTAATAAGCTGCTGTACCTCTTCAACCGATTTTGGGTAAAATACATTGCCTGTGCTGTAAGTTAAATTACCCGACCAGTTTTGCAGGCGGGGTTGTTGCGCGAATGATTCGAATGATGATAATAAGGGAGACGCCATCAAGGTAGTACTTAATTGAATGAAAGTTTTTCTTTTCATAACAAATTGGTTAGTACAAGGTAGCTAATTATTAAGCAGAACTGAAAGAGAAATTGCAGGTGTTTCTCTGGTAAGTACAAGGATAGAAAAGTTTTTATATTTTTTTAATAAGTAAATGTAGATTATTAAAAAATTTATAAACTTTTTATTTATTTTGGTGGAAAAATTAACATTAGCCTGTTAATTCTGCATGAATCATTGATTTGGGATGCGCTTTTAGTAAATTGAAACTAAACATTTTATAAAATAACAGTGAAGGAAGTTTACGCCCCCTTTATTCCGGGTACTTACAATGAAAATAACCTTGATGAGCTATCGGTTTTGCTCGAAAAAGGAAAAAAGTACGTTATCGATAATCTTTTATGGAGCGATACCGGATATTTCCCATCAGTTAATTTTTCAATAGCTCATGTCGAAAATGGTGTCGCCCTAAAATATTTTGTAGAAGAGCAGTATACCCAGGCAACTTATAAAACAGTAAATGATCCTGTTTATAAAGATAGCTGCGTAGAATTTTTTATAAGTTTTGCTGACGACCCAAATTACTACAACCTGGAATTTAATGCCCTCGGGACTGCATTGGTTGGCTTTGGTAAAGACCGCAATGGAAGGCTGGCTGTACCTGATGATACGGTGAGTGGCATAAAAGTATTAAGTAAGATAAATTGGGCTGAAGATTTAGCCAGTTTTAATAAATGGGAGTTAACGTTGCTGGTTCCTTTTGATGTTTTTATTTATCATGATATTCAAACAGTGAATGGCATAACCAGCCGGGCAAACTTTTTTAAATGCGGCGATGACCTGCCCGAACCGCATTTTATAAGCTGGAGCAACATCGATAGCCCTGTACCTGATTTTCATTTGTCGCAGTTTTTTGGTACGATAAAGTTCATTTAAAATAAAATACCTCTAAATAAAATAACATACTATGGCCCAGGCAACAAGTTCAGTAATCGAATCGCCGGTAAAAAGATCAGCGATAAACCCAATTGTAATTATCGGCACTTTATTTTTCATTTTTGGTTTTGTTACCTGGATGAACGGAACACTCATTCCCTACTTAAAAATAGCGTGCGAGCTGAGTACCAAGGAAGCATATTTTGTAACTACGGCTTTTTATATTGCTTACGTTGTTATGGGTATTCCCGCCGGAAAAACCATCAAAAAGTTTGGATTTAAAAACGGGATGGCCATAGGGTTGTTTGTAATGGCCATAGGTGCATTGATATTTATCCCCGCTGCAATGACCCGTACTTACGGGATATTTTTAATTGGCTTGTTTGTTCAGGGCACCGGGCTAACTGTGCTGCAAACTGCTTCTAACCCCTATATCACTATTTTAGGGCCTGTCGAAACCGCTGCCCGGCGGATCAGTATCATGGGGATTTGTAACAAGATCGCCGGCGCTTTAGCACCTGTTATTTTGGGTACTGTAGTACTCGCCAATATTGATTCGATAACCGAAAAGCTTAAAACTTTAAGTGCAGCAGAAAAAGCACTGGAGTTAAATGAGCTGGCATCAAGGGTGATTATGCCTTACAGTATCATGGTGGTAGTTTTGATTTTGCTGGCCATCCTTATTTATTTTTCGTCATTACCCGAGATCAACACCGAGCATGAAGACGAAACCGTAGCTGCCGCAAATACCAATAAAACAAGTATTGTACAGTTTCCGCATTTGATGCTTGGCGTAGCAACCCTGTTTGTTTATGTAGGTGCCGAAGTTATTGCTGGCGATTCAATTTCACTTTACGGCACTTCTCAACATATCCCATTATCAACAGCTAAATTTTTTACATCATGTACTTTGATCTCCATGATCGTTGGTTACCTGGTTGGTGTTTTCTGTATCCCGAAACTGATCACACAACAAAAAGCTTTGGTAGCTTCGGCAATTTTGGGTATCATTTTAACCATTGCAACGTTATTAACCCACGGCTATGCATCGGTTTTTTGTATTGCATTGCTTGGTTTGGCCAATTCGTTAATGTGGCCTGCTATATGGCCGCTGGCATTGGCCGGCTTAGGCCGCTTTACTAAAATAGCATCTTCATTATTGGTTATGGGTATTGCGGGCGGCGCTGTTTTACCCCCACTCTACGGTTATTTTTCTGAAAAATTTTCGGCGCAGTCTGCCTATATTTTACTTGTTCCTATTTACCTGTTTATCCTTTATTATTCCACAATAGGGCATAAAGCCGGCAGGCAAAACATAAAAGCCTGATCGTAACATTCTTTTAAGCGTTTTATCTAAAAGCCTGGGAAGCGAAACTTCTCAGGCTTTGTTGTTTGAAACTGTCCTGAATGCGATTTAAAAACTGTTTATAGCACCAATAAAAGGTTGGTTGTTTGCCGCTAATAATCGTTATATAATCGTCGATACTCGAAATATAGTCAATTTTAATTAGTGGTATCTATGTAACATGCTGATATTTAAACAGTTGATAAACGGCACGCGGTATGCATAAGTTTTTTACAGCAAACCAAATTAAAACATCTAAAAAAATAACTATGGAAACATTTATATTCTGGGTAACCCGCTCGGTATTGCTTGCCTGCCTTGCCATACTGGTTTATATGATGATGCCAAACTACACCGAACAAAGTGATGAGTGGGAATAAGCATGTGTCGATTAATAAATTTTATTACAATAATTTATTAATTAATAATCAAACCTTTAATTGGCCGATCTGTTAATATATCAATCATAAAACTAATCATGAACAACAGGAACAAAGCGGGATTGCATGACAACAGCCTCATCAATACCAGCGAAAATTATGAGGTTGAGTATTGGGCAAACAAATTTGGTGTTCGCCCGGAAAGATTAAAAACAGCGGTACGTGCCGTTGGGAATTCAGCCGCCGCGGTAGCCAAATTTTCGAACAACAAATAGTATCACTATGAGCCTGGAAAAATATGCGGAAAAACGCGATTTTAGCAAAACCCGTGAACCTAAAGCGGGGAGGAGCAAGGACAAAGACCATCTGATGTTTGTGATCCAAAAGCATGATGCTTCGCGTTTACACTATGATTTCAGGCTTGAAATGGATGGCGTGCTGAAAAGCTGGGCTATACCCAAAGGCCCTTCAACCGATCCTAAAGTTAAGCGCCTTGCTATGATGGTTGAGGATCATCCTTTTGACTACCGGAATTTTGAAGGCCTCATCCCCAAAGGTGAATATGGCGGCGGTACCGTTATAGTTTGGGATGAGGGTACTTATGAACCCATTGAAGAGATCAAAGGCAAAAAGGCCCAGGAAAAACACCTGCTTAAACAACTCGAGGCCGGCTCGGTGAAGATCAAGCTCCATGGCGAAAAGCTGGAGGGTGAATATGCCCTTGTTAAAACCCATGGTATGGGCGAAAACGGCTGGCTGCTCATTAAGCACAATGATCAATTTGCGTCAGGTAAAGATATTACCAAAAAAGATAAATCTATTCTTTCCGGCAAAACCATTGAAAGTATGGAAAAAACCAGCGAAAAGGTTTGGCAGCACGGGCATGAAGAGGATGTAGAAAAGCCTGAAAAAACAGGTAAAAAAAAAGTCCCGAGCGAACCCGTTGAACAACTGGAAAAGAAAGTAGACACTAATGATACGGAGGATTTTGATGTTGAGCAACTTCTGAAAAAAGCCCCTGAATCAAAAGCGCCAACTAACATAAAGCCAATGAAGGCCACCCTTGTAGACGAGCCTTTTGATGAGCCCGATTGGCTTTACGAGGTTAAATGGGATGGCTACAGGGCCATTGCCATGATCGACAAGAAAGGAGCGGAGCTGATCTCCCGCAATAATCTTCCTTTTGATAAATATTATCCAATTAATAAATTGCTGAAAGACTGGCAGATCAATGCAGTAATTGACGGAGAGATCCTGGTATTGAACGATAAAGGAGTCTCCGATTTTGGAGCGCTGCAAAACTGGCGGAGCGAGGCCGATGGCAATTTGGTTTATTACGTTTTCGATATCCTTTGGTACGAGGGCAAAAACCTGATGGGGTTACCACTTAAACAACGCCAGGCTATCTTAAGTGCGGTTCTGCCCACCAATGATGAGCGCATCCGTCAAAGCAAAGTGTTTGATACAGGCGGGATCGAATTTTTTAACGCCGCCGAAAGGATTGGACTGGAAGGTATTATCGCTAAAAAAGCCAGCAGTGTTTACACTTCCGATCTTCGCTCAAAAGAGTGGCTTAAAATAAAAGTGCAGCGCAGGCAGGAAGTGATCATTGCCGGCTTTACCAAAAATGCGGGCACTTCCAAATCGTTCAGCGCGCTGGTGCTTGCTTTATATGATGATAAGGGCAAACTACAGTATGCCGGTAAAGTGGGTACAGGCTTTTCTGATAAACTGCAGAAAGAAATGATGGAACAGTTTAAGCCGCTTATTACCGATAAAAGTCCGTTTGAGGTGGAGCCTGATGTGGATAAGCCATCAAGGTTCAGGCCGCAGCGCTTAGGGGCTAAGCCCACCTGGCTTAAACCAGAATTGGTTTGCGAGGTGGCATTTGCTGAGGTAACCGGCGATGGGGTGTTCAGGCAAGCCTCTTTTAAAGGGATGCGTAGCGATAAAAAAACAAAAGATGTTGTACTGGAAACTCCGAAACATACAGCCGAAACGGTTGAGGAAGCCGAAGGAGCTGATAATGATACACACGCTAAAGCCATTAAACCAGTAAAAAATACTGACCGGAAAACTCTGCTTAATCCTAAAGATGAAACCCAGGTACGCAAAATTTGCGGACATGAGCTTAAATTCACACATCTAAGCAAAGTTTACTGGCCCGAAGATGGTGTAACCAAGCGGGATATGTTCAATTACTATTACCAGGTCGCTGAATATATCTTGCCTTATTTAAAAGACAGGCCAATGTCGCTTAACAGGTTTCCTAATGGCATTCATGGGCCAAGTTTTTACCAAAAGGATGTGAAAGGTAAAGCCCCCGATTGGATCACTAAAACTTTCCCGTACACCACCAGCGAAGGGGAACATAAAGAATATTTAGTAGGTTCTGATGAATCTTATTTACTATGGATGGCATCACTGGGATGTATTGAAATGAACCCCTGGTTTAGCCGGGTACAATCGCCGGACAATCCTGATTACTGCGTGGTCGACCTCGATCCGGATAAAAACACGTTCGACCAGGTGATCGCGGCTGCTTTGGAGGTAAAAAAAGTGCTTGACGCTATAGATGTACCTTCATACTGTAAAACATCGGGATCAACAGGGATGCATATTTATATCCCGTTGGGCGCGAAGTATGATTATGATCAGTCACAGATGTTTGCGCGGCTCGTGGTGGGCATTGTTCATAAGCAAATTCCCGATTATACAAGTTTGGAACGTATGGTAGCCAAGCGAAATGGTAAAATGTACCTTGATTTTCTGCAGAACCGTCCGGGAGCTACAATAGCGGGGCCGTATTCCTTGCGACCTAAACCTGGTGCTACTGTTTCTATGCCCCTGCATTGGGACGAAGTGAAACCCGGGCTCACCATGAAAGATTTTACCATTTTTAATTCCATCGACCGCCTTAAAGAAACCGGCGACCTTTTTAAAGGTGTACTGGCAAAAGGCATCGACCTGGAAAAAACTATTAAGAAGGCGAAGAGTGTGTTTGAGTAAGCTATGTTAATCTATAGCAAAAAAATATCATTGAAAAGAACGAAGCAATCCCAATACAGAACGGCCTTGCAAATCGGGGGTTGCTTCGTTCATCGGTAATCATATTATCCTATCCTCATATATTTTAGTTGCTAAGCCACAGCAGCCGATAGTATTATCCCATTATGTGCATTCACTACACCGTTGGCATAGCCATTATTGTCTATGAACATCTTTTCGTTTTCTATCAGGAAATGCGCTCCGCCAACAAAGAAATTTCCTTTAATGGTTAATACGTGATCAGGATGCTGCGCGTGGATCTCATTCAGCACATGGCTTGATAAACCGCTGTATTCATGCGGGTCGAACTGGTAAACGTCCAGCACAGGCTCCGCGTGTCCGGGTTGAAATATCTTAACACGGCCTTTAGTTACATCAAGGCGTATATCAGCGCCGTTTTCATTGGCATTATCACTTATCCTGATGGTTTCGCCGTTAGGAGCGTTGATATTGGCCTCAATGGTAAGCACTTTGCCCTTTTGCTCATTATAAAATGAAAGGATCCTCAAAAACTCAATATTACTAAGCCCATCGCTATAAGTAAGCGTATTTTGCTCGCACAAAAATATGGTAGTCCCAAAAATGAATGCATGTTTCATGACGGAAATTTTAATTGGTTAATTGATATTGATACAATTAGCAAAATCTCAAAATGTTTTAAATTTCCATTATTCTTTCGAAGTAAAACAGCATGTTTTGTCAAACAACTATCACAAAGCATTAATATGGTAATTTTGCTCAACGCTACCCATGTTTTTTACGTTAGTTGCTATAGATACGCATCGTATTAAAACCTATATGTTATACATGAAAAAAATAACTTGTTTCATAGCTGTACTGTTAACGGCTTGTTTTTCTGTTTCGGCATCTGCCCCTAAAAAAGTGTTAGATACCGCTACTTTTGCTACAGGGTGCTTCTGGTGCACCGAAGCTAAATTTCAGCAATTAAAAGGGGTTGAAAAAGTGATCTCCGGATTTTCCGGCGGGCATGTGGCCAACCCATCCTACGAGTTGGTTTGCACTGGTACAACCGGTCATGCAGAAGCTTGCAATATCATCTACGACCCAGCAAAAATTACCTATGACGAGTTGCTGGCTGCATTTTTTGTGGCGCATGACCCAACGCAATTAAACAGGCAGGGTAATGATGTAGGCACACAATACCGGTCGGCTATATTTTATCATAATGCCCGGCAAAAGCAAAAGGCCCAATATTACATTACGAAGCTGAACGCCGAAAAAGCCTATAAAGATCCGATAGTGACACAGGTAGTCCCCTACAAAGCTTTTTACAAGGCCGAAGACTATCACCAGAACTATTTTAACCAGAACGGCAGTCAGCCTTACTGTAAATATGTGATCCAGCCCGAGCTGGAGAAGTTTAAAAAAGTATTTAAAGATAAACTGAAGCAATAATGAAAGCGGTATTTATGATAGCAGCGCTGTTGTTTTTTACAATGGGAATGTTTGCACAGCAGGCAAAGACAATAAAGGGGCACGAAAATAATCCTTATTACTCCAATACAGATACCCGGCATTTAAATGTATCGAACGCCGAGTGGAAAAAAATCCTGCCGCCTGCTTTGTACGCCACCGCGAGAGAACAGGAAACCGAACGGGCGTTTACCGGTAAATACTGGAATAAAGATACTAAAGGCACTTATTACTGCGCGGTATGCGGTAATAAGCTTTTTCGCTCGGATGCCAAATTTGCAAGCGACTGCGGCTGGCCGAGTTTTTATGAACCCGTGCGCAAAAACAGTGTAATTTATAAAGAGGATAACTCGTACGGCATGCAGCGTACGGAGGTGATCTGCGCCCGCTGTGATTCGCACCTGGGGCATATATTTGATGATGGTCCGCCGCCAACACATAAAAGGTTTTGTATGAACTCCGTTTCTCTTGATTTTGTGCCTGAGGGATTTGGACTGTAAGCTGGCCTGACAATTATTAACGACCGGTTCGTTACATAAATTTACCTGCTAAAGTCATCCACAAGTAAACCTGCAATATTCTCTTTGCCGCTTGAAACAAGTATGAATTAACTTGTGTTATTCACCAATAATCAAGCAATCACTTATGGAACTGCAAAGCCTGAAATATATCGCAAAACAGCTTATGGCCGGTAATAAAGGCCTTTTGGCAATGGACGAAAGTACTAATACCTGTAACAAACGTTTTAAAGCGCTGAATATCCCGCAAACGGAAGAATACCGCCGCAAATACCGCGACCTGATCGTGAACACGCCGAAGCTGGAAGAAGCCATTAGCGGGGCCATTTTGTTTGATGAAACCATAAGGCAAAGCACCTCGGATGGTAAACTGTTTGTTGAGATCCTGAAAGAAAAAGGAATTATCCCAGGTATCAAAGTGGATGAAAGTGCGAGGGACATGGATGGTTTTCCCGGCGAAAAAATAACTGAAGGGCTTGATGGTTTACAGGAGCGTTTAGCTGAATATTATAAGATGGGTGCGCGTTTTGCCAAATGGCGGGCGGTTATAACCATAGGTGAAAATACCCCGACAAGTGGAAGCATCAAAGCCAATGCTTTTCTGTTGGCCCGCTACGCGATTATTTGCCAGGAGGCAGGTATTGTGCCTATTGTGGAGCCCGAAGTTTTAATGGATGGAGATCACTCGCTTCAAACCTGTGCCGAAGTAACCAACGAGGTTTTACACACAGTATTTAACCAGTTGTACCAGCAAAGGGTAAATTTTGAGGGTATGATATTAAAGCCCAATATGATAGTGCCTGGTATTAAAGCTGCCCAACAGGATAGTGCTGATGTGGTGGCCGATGCTACCATCAATTGTTTTTTACGCTGTGTGCCTGCCGCTGTGCCCGGTATCGCGTTCCTTTCTGGCGGGCAATCTCCCGAACTGGCCTCCGAACGATTAAATGCCATGCATGTACGTTTCAGGGATAAAATGCCATGGGCATTAACTTTTTCATATTCAAGGGCTGTACAGCAACCTGCCCTCGAGAAATGGGGAGGTAAAGATGAAAATATTGAAGAGGCACAAAAGCTGTTATATGAACGTGCCTATATTAATACCGTAGCCCGTGATGGCAAATATACACCGGAGCTGGAGAAGCATCCGGTAGCATAAAACATAAACGCCGCCTTTTTCGGGCGGCGTTTTTGTTGGCTTGTTTTTATAGCCCCTTAACTTTGTAATGGGTATAGGTAGTAAAACCTAAAAAAGTATTGTCGATAGGGACACCAAGCGGTGCTTGTAAATCTCTTAAATATTTTAAGTTACCGGTATTGTAGTAGCCATAGGCAACCTCAACTCCCGGAAAAATTCGGCTGTTTAAGTTGCAGTAATCGCAGCCGGTTTTCTGCTCATAGGCTTTCCGCATAAAATCATATCCAAGACTGATGTTTTTATTGCCGATCGCCCATAAACTGCTATCTCCCCTTATTTTGGCGATGGCAGCAGCATACACATAGGCCGTTAGCGAATATTGGTAATGAACGCAATCTTTACGAACGCATAGTTCAGGCAGCGTACCGTCTGGCTGAATGATGTTGGGCAACTCTTTTACCAAAAGATCGTAGCCCTCCCGGTAAGCTGTCTCGTCATTTAAAAACACGCCAATAGCCATTTTTGCATAACCTGCTGATGCATCCCAGTTGTTTTTATAATCGGGGATCTTGCTGATGTAATTATCCTTTACATTGATAAGATATTTATTAAACTGCTCAATGTCAGCAGCCGTCCATCCCGCAGATTTACCCTTAACTTTATAATACCTGATAATCTCGGCGGCAGCAACAAAACTCGGGGTAGTCCATGATGCTTCAAGATCGGGTTGGTTTGGATTGGTTTTTCCTTCCAGCAGGCCATAGTCTTTAAATGCATATGCCCAGCCATTAAGTAAACCAATTGCCTTTTTTGCATAATCAGCGTTACCGGTAGCAGCCCAGGCCAGTGCGAAAGCGTAAACCAGTTCGCAATCTTTTCTGATCTGCGTTTTTGACGGTGATGTAGCCCCATTTGAACCTACAACGATGGTGGATGGGAACGACGCCGGGTACTCATGATCTTTAATAAAATCCAGCACTTTTTGATAGGCTGCTATACGCATGGTGTCGCCGGCTTTCAGCCGGGCACTGATAAAGTCCAAATTGGCCCTGGTATTTAAAATACCAGGGTGCACAAATTGGATTTTATTATTTTCCTGAGCTTGCAGACCAAGGCTTAAGAGCAGCAACAGAAATGCCAACATAGGCGTTTTATTATATCTCATCTTCAGCCTACTTATCCAATCCGCCGCGGCGCGTTGCTTTAACTTGTGCAGGCCATTTAATGCCTTCGGTTTTGGTGTTAACGGTTTTTTGTGGGTCTTCACTTGCCATGTAAGCCATGATTGCCGCTAAAATGGCGTTGTTTTTCAGATCGTCAAAAACAACTTTATCATAAGTATCGCGGTTGGTGTGCCAGGTATATGATCCGTACGACCAGTTAAGCGAACCCAAAGAAAAGCCGGGTGCACCAACAGCTACAAACGATGCAAAATCAGACCCGCCACCGCCTGGCTGACCAGGAAATACAGTTTTGATCCGGTTTTTGATGGTATCCGGTACAGCGGCAAGCCATCTGCTTAAATAATCCTTAGCTTCCACAAAACCCTGCCCGGTAAGGTTTACCACGCGGCCGGTACCATTATCCTGATTAAACAGGGCTTGCAGATTACTAACAATTTCGGGATGGTCCTCAACAAAAGCACGTGAGCCGTTCAGGCCTTCCTCTTCGCTGCCCCAATGGCCTACTAATATGGTACGTTTTGGGTGTGGATAGAATTTTTTCAGCAGGCGCATGGCTTCCATCATGGTCAAAGTACCTGTACCGTTATCGGTAGCACCCGTGCCCCCGTCCCATGAATCAAAGTGTGCGCTCAGCATTACATACTCATTGGGTTTTTCGGTGCCTTTGATTTCGGCAATGGTATTAAAGGTTGGCACTACACCTAATTCTTTTGATTCGCAATGAATACTAATCACCGGCTTGTTGCCCGATTCACTCAGGCGGTAAAGCATACCATAATCTTCCAATGCAATATCAACCGTAGGCACAATTTTGGTATAGGCAGCAAAGATCTTATCAACCCCAAATCCGGCCGACCAGTTATTGGTCAGGATACCTGCCGCGCCCGCATTTTCCAATGCTACAGGCAAAGTTTTATTGGTAAACCCGGTTTTGCTGATGCGTTTTTTCCAGGCATCGGTTTGGGCGGTACGCTCGGCCTTCATTTTTTCAAATGATTCCTTTAATGCAAACTCCTGCCAGTTATAATCGGGCCTGCCGGTTGGCTGCAGCATGGAGATCATTACAAATTTACCTTTAACATTGGGCAGCCATTGCTGAAAAGCTACTGAGTCAGCCACGTCCGGCAGAATAATTACCTCGGCAGTAGTGGTCTTTTTACCCATGCCCGGGCTCCAGGCCAGTTGCGTGCCTTCTAATGATTTTGCCCTTGGCGATACCATATCAATATGCGAGATCCCGCGTTCCCACCCGCGCCATTCGCCCCATTTTTCGTTTTTTGCCTGGATGTCCCAGCTTTTGTATTTAGCAACCGCCCAGTCGTTTGCCTGTTTCATTTGCGGCGTACCAACCAAACGGGGGCCGATACCATCAAACAGCTCATGCGCCAGCTTTTCCAGTTGCGAATTGGTGGTTTCTTCGGTCATGATGCTGTTTATAACCGGGTTAGTTGATTGTGCCGAAGCTATGCCACTGCAAAGCAGCATGCTAAGAACAATAGGCTTTGCCTTGTTCCAAAGGTTGTTGCAGGTATAATGGTAAATATGTTTCATAAGGTTAAAAATATGAAAAAGCGGATGAGGTAATACGTTTTATCTTAAATGATATTGGTAAGTAACATAAATATTGCAAAATGTTGAGTTGTTGATATCTTAAGATTCGATATAATTTGTTCCTGTAGGTTAAATTATTGTTATAGAATTAACAATAGGTTTACATGTGGCCGATTCCTTTGTAAAACTAATCGATCACTTATCAAATGAAAAAACAATTCCTCAGCGTCATCGCGTTATCCGCGGCGATCCTTTCTTCCTGCCACGATGATAATAAGATAAATCCATTCAGCTATCCTGATATGGCCGAGGCGCAAAACCCGGCTATCCTTTTCACCACTGCCGACGGTGTAAAGGTTTATAACGGCGGCTTTGGATCCGCAGTGGCAGCAGATCCAAACCAGAAAGATGTATTTTACATGCTTACCGACCGTGGTTCAAACGTGGCCGGGCAGACAGTCAATTCCATCATCATCGGTAAACCAGATTTTGATCCGCAGATAGGTAAATTCAGGTTAAAGGATGATAAATTGGTATTGGAACAAACCATAGAGTTAAAAAATGCCAACTGCGGGAAATTAAATGGTTTACCAAACCCCGCCGGAATGGGTGCTTCGGGCGAAATTCCATTTGATCTGAGCGGAAATCAGTTATCTCCAAGTGCCGATGGTATTGATTCGGAAGGTTTGGTTCTGGCAGCCGACGGTACTTTTTGGGTAAGTGACGAATACGGTCCGCATATAGTACATTTTGATGCCAGTGGCAAAACCATCGAACGCATTAATCCTTTCGGTACCGGAACTGGCGGCCGTAAAATTCCCGCGGTATTTGCTATCCGGAGGGCAAACCGCGGTATGGAAGGGTTAGCCATCACACCCGATGGCAAAACACTGGTTGGCATGATGCAATCGCCAATGTATAATCCATCTAAAGCAAAGGTTGCTAACTCAACTGTATTGCGCATCCTTACCTTTGATATTGCAACGGGCAATACAAAACAGTATGCTTACCTTATGGATAATACTTCATTAACAGGCGTTAGTGACATAACCGCTGTTAATGCCACTACATTTTTAACTATTGAACGCGATGGTAAGTTCGGAGGTGCACCTACCGATGCCGCTACGTTTAAAAAAGTATTTAAAATAGATATCAGCAATGCTACCGATATCTCCGACCCCGCAAACGGTGCTAACGGCAAATTATATAACACCAAAACTGTTGAAGAGCTTAATGATGCCGCCGGTTTGCAGGCCGCCGGTATTACTCCGGTTACCAAAACACTGATGCTCGATTTACTTAAAGATTTGCCAAAGGTATATCCTCACGATAAAGCCGAAGGTTTGGCTTTATTGCCTGGTAATATCCTCGCTATATCAAATGATGACGATTTTGGTGTTGCTGATAACGGTAAAAATGGCTTTGCAGCTAAAATACTGCCAGCTACCAATTCGCTTGACAGGAACAGGATCTATTTTGTGAAGCTAAAATAGGGGATTTAAAAAGTTAAAAATGATCAATGCCTTCCGGTGTTAACCGGGAGGCATTTTTGTTTATACAACCTGCAGAACGTTAGGGCAATGTTTTAAAATCAAATCAATTTTATTGTTAAAATAACATTTATTCGGTGATTTAATTTTAACATTGATATGTATTATTTTATCATGATGGCGATAATATATTGACTTTTGATTTTGTTTTCAAGTTTTAACTAATTGATAATTAGCTATTTGAAATTTTTAATTTCTATTTTTAACTTATGTTAAAATAATACAAAAAACCACTCGTATCGTATTACAATCGATTGTTACCTCTGGCTACTTTTACTTAGCATATAATCTATTTGGCAACAACTGTTAAGAAGTGATTATGTGCTTTAAACCAATTTTAACAAATTAAAGTAAAACGTATGAGAGGAAAACTACGTATCAAAAAAGTTGTGGCTTTATTCTGTACAAGTTTATCATTTGTGTTGATAAGCCTGTCGGGGCAAGCCCAAAGTAAATTGATTACCGGTAAGATCACCGGTTCGGACAACGGACTACCTTTGCCGGGTGTTACCGTTAAGATAAAAGGGAGCACGCAGGCTGCGGGTTCAAAGGCCGATGGTACCTACTCAATAACCGCCGGTAACAATGAAACACTTGTTTTTAGCTTTGTTGGCTTCTTAAACCAGGAAGTTGCCATAAACGGCAGATCGGTTATCAACGTATCGCTGGTGCCCGATAATAAAACCCTTACTGAGGTTGTTGTTGTGGGTTATGGTACCACTAAGCGTAAAGATTTAACGGGGGCTATTAGTTCAATCAACGCCGATCAGGTAGGTAAAGTGCCTGTGACCAGCGTTGACCAGGCTTTGCAAGGCAGGGCAGCGGGTGTACAGGTTACTAATAATGATGGCGCACCCGGTAGTAGTGTGAGTGTATTGATCAGGGGGGTAGGTAGTTTGGCTACAAATGGTAATGAGCCTCTATATGTGGTTGATGGTTACCCGATCAGCGGAGGCTTAAATAACGTTAATCCTAATGATATAGCTAATATTGATGTGTTGAAAGATGCTTCGGCAACAGCTATTTATGGTGTTAGGGCAGCAAACGGCGTTGTTATCATTACTACAAAAAAAGGCCGGAAGGATGGTGGGGTGCAGGTATCGTTAGATGCCTATGGTTCATTGCAATCAAAACCAAAAAAGTATAAAGTTCTTAACGCGCAGCAATGGGCAACCCTGGCCAATGAAGATCACGCATCTGAAGGCAATTTTACAGAATTGCCTGAATGGGCAAATCCTTCGGCATTAACCAGTGTTGACTGGCAGGATGCAATTTATCGCCAGGGGGCAAAACAGAGCTACAACCTTGGTATACGCGGAGGCAACGAAAAAATTCAATCTGCCTTTTCAGCTGGTTATTATGACCAAAAGGGGATTGTTTTAGGTTCATATTTTAAGAGGTTAAACCTGGGGATGAATATTGATTATACCGTAAGTAAATGGCTTAAATCATCTACCAGTGCTAAGTATTCAAGGCAGGATCAAAATAATCCATTTGGTTCAGGATCATTGCAGCAATTAACCGAGCTTATCCCTACGCTTGATGGTGGTAATAAGTTAACCAACCAGATAAAAGACAAAAATGGGAACTATGGTTTTTATAACCCGATCAATATTTATACAAAAAGCTGGAACAATCCATTATATACTATTGAAAAAAACGATTATAAAAACCTAAATAATTACCTTTTGGCAAGTAGCTCATTAGAGGCTACTATTATAGACGGGCTTAAGATCAAAACCAATGCGGGCCTAAACGTAAGCGACTATTCGGGTTACTTCTTTCAACCGGAAGACCTTCGCTGGCAGGAGCAATATGGTTTAAGCGGCGCTAACCAAAATTCTGTTTATTCGCAAAGCGCCAATAACACTTTTGAGTGGTTATGGGAAAATACCATATCGTATGATAAAACCTTCGGAAAGCATGCTATTAACTTTGTTGGTGGTGTTTCAGCTCAATCAAATACCTACCGATATATGACAGGTACTGGAGATAAATTGATCAATAATGCCCTTCGGGATCTGGCGCAGGTTAACGATCTTGTTGTTACAGGCAGCCAGTATACAACAACTTTTGCTTCACAATTTGGACGGTTAATCTATAAATACAATGACAAATATATTGTAACAGGTACCGTTAGGCGTGATGGTTCGTCGAAATTTGCTAACGGGCATCAATATGGTGTATTCCCTTCGGGTTCCGTAGCCTGGAAAGCTAAAGAAGAATCATTCCTGAAAAACGTTGCATGGCTGTCTGATCTGAAGTTCAGAGGCGGGTATGGCGAAGTTGGTAATCAGGGCTCTATTCCATTATTTCAATATAATGCCTTATATTCATCAGGTGGTGCAGCTACTACCGGCACAAACGTGGGCTATCCATTTGGTAAAAATGGTTCGTCAGGAGAGGTCTATCAACCCGGTTTGGCACCAACACAACCTGCCAACCCCGACCTCAGATGGGAAACTGATTACCAAACTGACATTGGTATGGATGCTGCCTTCCTGAATGGCGCGCTTACTTTTACAGTTGATTACTATAACAGGAGATCAAAAGACTTTTTGTTAAACCTCCCTGTATCGTCACAAACTGGCTTTAGCCAAAACCTGGCCCAAAATGTTGGTGAAATCAATAACAAAGGTTTTGAATTTGCTGTAAACTATAACCATACGGTAAATGATTTCAGATATGGTTTGGGTTTAACCTTTACCACGGTTAAGAATAAGTTGGTTAGCATTAACAAAAGCCTGACCTTTATCGATAACCTTACCACGGTTACCGGTCTTAACGGTAATGGCTGGGGCCAATTCAGCGAAACCAATATCGGGCAGGCCGTAGGTGAGTTTTTTGGTTATAAATCGCTGGGGATTTTTCAGTCGCAGGCGCAAATTAATGCTTTAAACGCCGCGGCTGCAACTAAATTCCCAAGTAACCCATACTACTGGAAAAGCGTTACCCAACCCGGAGACCGTTACTATGCGGACACTAATGGCGACGGACAAGTTACCCCTTCGGATAGGACAAGCCTCGGTAGTCCGATCCCTAAATTTTATGGTGGTTTAAACCTCGATTTTGCTTATAAGGCATTTGATCTTAACGCATACTTCTATGGCTCTTACGGAAATAAAATCCTGAATTATCAGCAAAGGACCCTTGAAAGCTTTCAGGCCCCCGGCTTTGTTGGTGTTGAAAACGTAGGTTACGATTATTATGTTAATCACTGGACCCCGAGTAATCCATCAAATCGTTACGCAAGGCTTACATATAATGATGATACCAGTGCAAATAATGTACCATCAAGTGTGTATGTTGAAGATGGTAGCTATCTCCGTTTAAGGAACCTTACCCTGGGTTATACATTACCGTCTGACGTCACCAAAAAGTTGACCTTATCAAAAGTGAGGATTTACTTTTCTACCCAGAATTTATTTACTATAACCGGGTATAAAGGTCTGGATCCTGAAATTGGAACAGCTAATGGAAGTGCAACAGCATCTGGTATTGATGCGGGTAATTACCCTTCATCTAAGTTTTATACACTTGGTTTAAATGTAACTTTCTAATTGGGCAGCGATAAAACAGTAAAGAAATGAAAATCAATAAAAAATATATCACACTAATTGCTCTCGGTGCCACACTTATGGTTCCATTGAGCTGTAAAAAGAATTTTCTTGACCAAACAAGCTATACACAGCTCACTAAAGATGCTTATTTTAATAAAGCATCTGACGGTATAGCGCTTGTAAACTCAATTTATGATACCTATCAAAATGCCGACTTGCTAAAAAAGTCGATCTGGTATTATGCTAACTTTCAAACCCATGATTTTTTTAACTGGGGAAATGACCGCTTTTATAATTACTACGCAATAACTACAGATTTTGGCCCGATCAGGACTTTTTGGCAACGTGCTTATGTGGGTATATCACGGGCTAACTCTGCAATTGAAATCATTCCCGAAATGAAAGCCAAAGGTATTCTTGACGAAAGTTTAGCTAACCGATTGCTTGGTGAAGCCTACTTTTTACGCGGAATGACCTATTACTACCTGGCGGGTAGTTTTGGCGGTGTGCCACTGGAGCTTAAATCAGTAACTGATGGTTTAACCGCAAGAAGTACACAAGAACAAGTATTTGCTCAGGTAATTGCCGACACCAAGCAGGCCGCAACTTTATTACCATGGAGGGAAGATTTGCCTGCTTCTGAACTTGGAAGGGCAACAAAAGGTGCTGCTTTAGCTTATGAAGGTGCCGCACAAATGTGGAATAAAGATTACGCCGGTGCATTGGCAAACTTTAACCAGTTGGATGGGCATTTTTCACTGATGCCTAATTTTATAGATGTAAATGAATACAACCATCAAAATAATGCTGAGTCGATATTTGAGGTGCAGTTCACAGTAGCAGGTACCCAAAGTTGGGGTGCAGGTAATGAAGTAGCCTGGATTTCGGATTTTAGCTGGCCGGAGGAGGTTTCAAACTTCGGTTATGATTATGCCAATCCGGGATTATATTATTCATACCAGGCTGGTGACAAACGTAAACTGGCAACAGTGATTGGCCCCGGCGATGAGAACATTAGTCCGGGAATTATAGGTCGGGGCGGCATTAAAGTTTATCCTTTAGTAGTAGCAGGTTTTGCGAGCTCCGATCCTAAGGTAAAAGCTAAATACACGGGGGATGACGGTAAGATCATCAATACCTGTGGCACACATGCCAATCCATGGTATGGTTCTGACGGTGATGGTTTACGTACCGGTTTCTACTGTGCTAAAATGTGGCGCGACCCCAACCTTGATGCTAACTCCGGCAATTCAACAATTTTTGGCGCTCAAAATCAAATACTGTTACGTTATGCCGAAGTATTGCTTGATAAAGCCGAGTGCCAGATTCGTACAGGTGACGCAGCAGGTGGCCTGGCCACGATTAAAAAGGTAAGAGACCGTGCGTGGGGCGGCACTGCGCCGGCTGTAATGCAGGATGGTGCAAATTATGACGGTTCGGCTTCAAGCCCAATCACAGACCCACTGCAAATGGTTTACAGCGAGTACAGGCATGAACTTTCGGGTGAATATTCTGTGTTTTATAACCTGCGCAGGGCTGGTGTAGCTGCCGAATTCATTAAAAAAGCTTACGGTACAGTCGACAACAATACCAACATGATCCCTAACCCTAACACTGCAGATGCAAAGCTTGATACAGATAACGGTTTAAAGCTTCATGGTTTGTACAATACATCACTTCCGGTAGGTCGTGATCTTTATCCTATTCCGCAGCTTGAGCGTGGGCTAAACCCTAACTTAACTCAAAATCCGGCATACGGTAATTAGTATATTGTTATCATTTAACAGAAAAGGCTTCTCCCGCAGGGAGAAAGCCTTTTTGTGTTAATTATTATCTTTAAAGAATAAACCAATCCCCTAATTGATGAAGAAAATTTTATCCATCGTTATACTATGTTCGTCTGTCTTATTCTCCTGTAAAAAAGCTTCACTTTTTCAGCAGGTTTCATCATCCCATTCGGGTATTCATTTTAAAAATGAGATCATCGAAAACGATTCGATCAACCCGTTAGACCTGGTTAATATTTACAATGGAGGGGGCGTAGGGATTGGCGATTTTAATGGCGATGGCCTGCCCGATTTATACTTTACGGGTAATATGGTGGCAAGCAAGCTATATCTTAATAAAGGTGATTTTAAGTTTGATGATATTACCGATGCCGCGGGTGTAAATGGCGCGGGCCGATGGGGAAGAGGTGTTGCGGTAGTTGATATCAACAATGATGGTTTACCGGACATTTACGTTTGCAATACCATTACCAAAGACTCGCTGAAAAGGCGGAATATACTATACGTTAACCAGGGAAAAGGCAACGATGGTATTCCTCATTTTAAAGATGAGGCTGCAGAATATGGCCTGGAAGCAGGAGCACAATCAACCATGGCCAGCTTTTTTGACTATGACAACGATGGTGACCTGGATATGTACCTTACAGTAAACAGCGCCACGGCAAGTTACAACCCTAATTTATTCGGTAATTCAAATTATACGGCAAATCATAGCCGTGGCAGGTTGTACCGTAACGATTGGGATGAAAAATTACATCATGGCGTGTTTCATGATGTATCCGCACAGGCAGGTATTAACCTGGATGGTTACGGCCATGCAGCCACAACGGTCGATTTTAACAACGACGGGTGGAAAGACATTTACGTATCGGATGATTTTATATCAAACAACATCCTTTACATCAACAACCATGATGGTACCTTTACCAATCGCACTAAAGAATATTTTAAACATACATCCTACAACGCTATGGGGCAGGATGTTATCGATATCAATAACGATGGCTTGCCCGATGTTGTTGAACTGGACATGAGTCCGGAGGATAACTATCGCAAAAAGATGATCCTCGGTCCTAATAGTTATCAAACTTATCAAAACTTTGATATTTATGGTACACAGTACCAGTACGTACGCAATACCCTGCAATTAAACCAGGGGCCGCGTTTAGGACAGAATGGCGCTATTGGCGCTCCCGCTTTTAGCGAAATAGGCTTTTTAAGTGGCATTGCCCAAACCGACTGGAGCTGGACACCGCTGATCACCGATTTTAATAATGACGGCTATCGGGACATGATCATAACCAACGGCTTCCCTAAGGATGTGTCTGACCACGACTTTATGACTTACCGTGAGCAGGCCTATGCAGTTACTTCCAAACAAAAAGTTTTGGATCAGATCCCCGAAATTAAACTGCATAACTATGCTTTTGCGAATAATGGCAATCTTACCTTTACCGATGTGAGTAAGGATTGGGGCTTAAGCCTGCCTACTTTTTCAAACGGTGCAGTGTACGTGGACCTGGATAATGACGGGGCTATGGATATGGTGGTTAACAATATCAACGATGAAGCACTGGTTTACCGCAATACATCGCGTGATGATAAAAATAAGCTTGATAAAACCCATTACCTGCAAATTACCTTTAAAGGTGATAAGCAAAATATTAATGGTTTAGGTGCTACGGCCGAGATATTTTACGATAAGGATAAGACACAGGTATATGAAAATGATCCCTACCGGGGATATATTTCATCCGTACAAAGTATAGCGCATTTCGGTCTGGGTAAAATTAACACAATAGATTCGGTCTTGATCAAATGGCCGAATGGCAAAAGAGAAAAGCTGGCAAAGCTAAAAGCAGATCAGTTAATAAAGGTTGATATAAAAAACGCTAATGACCCTTATTCCCTGGTTCAGCCGCAAATAGCCGCGAACGCTTTATTTAAAGAAATAACAGATTCCATAGGGGGCCATTATACCAACAAGGGAAGCGGTTTTCTTGATTTTAATATCCAGAAACTACTGCCGCACAAACTTTCTGAGTATAATCCGGCTTTAGCCGTGGGCGATATCGACGGCAATGGTTTTGATGATTTGATCATTGGCGGCACCGCTTACGATCAGGCGCAGGTTTTTTTCCAGATGCCCGACGGCAAATTTAACCGCCGTAACCTGTTAACAGGCAATATTAATGCTGTCCATAACTTTCAGGATGAGGGTTTGTTGCTTTTTGATGCCAATGGTGATGGCAAGCTCGATTTATATGCAGCCAGTGGAGGTTACGAGTTTGCAGCAAATGGCCCTGAATACCAGGACAGGCTTTATATTAATGATGGCAAAGGCAATTTTACGCTTGCAACGGATGCTTTGCCTTCAAACCTCACCAGCAAACTTTGCGTACGGGCTTGTGATTATAATAAAGATGGCAAGCCCGACCTGTTTGTATCAGGAAGAGTTGAGCCATGGAAATACCCCAACCCGGTTTCGAGTTTTATTTTGCGGAACGATAGTGAAAATGGTCATGCAAAATTTACGGATGTTACAGCACAGGTAGCCCCGGCTTTGAAAAACATAGGCATGATTTGCGATGCCTTGTTTACCGATTATGATAACGACGGCTGGCCCGACCTGGTCATGGCCGGTGAATGGATGCCGGTAACATTCCTTAAAAATGAACATGGTAAGTTTGTTAATACCACAGCTCAATCTGGCCTGGGCAATAAGCTGGGTTGGTGGAACTCATTGGTGGCCGGAGATTTCAGGCATACCGGACGCACGGATTATATTGTCGGAAATCTGGGCGAGAATAGCCTGATCAAGGCCAGTGACCAATATCCTGTTTACATTACAGCTAAAGAATTTGATAAGAGTGGCATCTACAGCGCGATTCCGTCTATTTTTCTGCCCGATCAAAATGGGGATAAAAAGGAGTACCCAATGTACGGTCGCGATGATATGCTGAAGCAAATGATCAGCATGAGAAAAAAGTTTACCAATTATCGCTCGTATGCTTTAGCAACTATGGACGAGGTGCTTTCACCCGAACAGAGGAGCGGCGCGTTGAGGCTGAAAGCTAATACATTACAATCATGTTTTTTAAGGAATGATGGCAATGGTAAATTTACAGCTACCCCGCTGCCGGTTGAAGCCCAGGTATCGGTATTAAACGGTATGGAAACCGGCGATTTTGACGGGGATGGAAACCTCGATGTAGTTATTAATGGCAACGATTATGGCAGTGATGCTACTATCGGGCGTTATGATGCGCTTAATGGTTTAATGCTGAAAGGTGACGGCAAAGGCAACTTTAAGCCATTAAGTATTATGCAAAGTGGTATTTATATTCCGGGGGATGGTAAGGCCCTGGTTAAGTTCCGCGATAAAAATGGGCAGGTAATATTGGCCGCCAGTCAGCATAAAGATGTTTTAAAAGTTTTCAGATCAGAAAATAAAACAAAAACTATCCCGGTCAAGGCCAATGATGTTTATGCACTGATTAAATATAAGAACGGGCATACCTCAAGGCAGGAATTTTATTTTGGCTCATCTTTTTTATCGCAGTCGGCAAGGTTTATACAGCTTAATGACAAAATATTAAGCGTTACCGTTTTTGATGACAAGGGTAATCAAAGGCTTGTAAATTAGGTGTTTTACCATCGGGTGAAATTATACCGGAAATTGATTAAAATATTCGTAATCGATTGCGTAAATTAATTATCTTGCGTCGCTAATATAAGGCCGCATTGTTATGCGCTTTAGCCAATAAACCATATTATAATTAAAAATCAATGCATTGCTTTAATCAATCTCCTAAACTCTTCGGCAGAAAAAAGTTTTGGATAGCATGTGTTTGCCTGCTGGGTTGCCAGCAACTCAGGGCGCAAAACACGGTACCTCTTAATGATCTTTCTTTTTTTGATAATCCATCATCCAATTGGAAAGTAGCGGCCGGCGCACAGGCTGATATTGCGCAGGATGAAGTTTTAACCCTTAAAGATGGTAGCGGGATTTTGGTAAACCTACCCGGTAAAAAGGGCGCAAAAGACCTGTTTACCAAATCTGTTTACGGCGATGCTGACCTGGAGCTTGATTATATGATGGCCAAAGGTTCCAATTCGGGTATTTATTTGCAGGGGCGTTATGAAATTCAGCTTTTAGATAGCTGGGGAACGGGTAACCCTAAATCGGGCGATAATGGCGGTATTTATGAGCGCTGGGATGATAGTAAACCCGAGGGGCAGCAAGGTTATGATGGCCATGCGCCACGGCAAAACGCAAGTCGTGCGCCGGGTTTATGGCAGCATATGAAAATTTCGTTCCAGGCGCCGCGCTTTGATAGCAATGGCCAAAAGATCAGCAGTGCCAAGGTCCTTTACGTTTGGCTCAATGGTGTTTTGATCCAGGATAATGTTGAGCTTGCCGGGCCAACCCGCGGAGCTTTTGACAATAAGGAGGCCACCACCGGTCCGCTGCGTTTGCAGGGCGATCATGGCCCGGTAGCTTTCAGGAATATCAGGATAACCAGTTTTGACAATCCTCACCCTGCACTTTCAAACCTGAAATACGGGGTTTATAAAGATGGGGTTATTGAGGGAGATAGTTATAAGAAACTAAAACCCGAATCAGAAGGAACTTCGCCTGTATTATCATCAAATCAGGGTAAGCTTACCAATAATTTCCTAATCCGTTATACTGGCAGTATTCAAATTAAAGAAGCTGGTGAATATGTTTTTAAACTAAATGTACCGGGTGGTAAAGGCAAATTGCGTATTGACGGAGCTGATGCGGTTACGTTAACCGAAAACAAGGGAGAGGGCAAGGCCCAGTTACAACCCGGTGATCATCCGTTTGAATTACTCTACTCAAAAACTGTCGAATGGGCCAGGCCGGCTTTAGGGCTTACGGTATCAGGCCCGGGCATCCGCGAGTATTTATTGAGCGATGCCAATGTAAGCAACAATGATCCTGTTGATCCTATTTTGATCAATGCAACTTCAAATACTGTATTACGGAGCTTTTCTGATTTACCGGGAGGTATCAGGGTTACCCATGGTGTAAATGTAGGCAGTCCAGAATTGTTACACTACACTTACGATTTGGATAAAGGAATGATTGTTGAGATTTGGCGTGGTGGTTTCTTAGATGCCACACCCATGTGGCATGACAGGGGCGATGGCTCATCGCGCCCGGCTGGTTCTGTACAATATCTTGGCAAACCTGTCCCCGCTATCGAAAAGCTGAGCGATGCAAATGCCGCCTGGGCTTTGGATACTGCAGGCACAGGATACAGGCCAAAAGGCTATGTTTTAAATGCCGACGATGTTCCTGCATTTAAGTACAATATTTATGGTACTTCGGTAAATGATGCCAGCAGTGTGATGGATAAAGGCCAGGGCATTCACCGGGAAGTAACACTTGCCAATGCAGTAGACGGCCTGTTTTATCACCTGGCATCGGGCAATATCGAAACACTTGGCAATGGATTATATGTCATTGACGATAAATCCTACTATATCCGTATTGATGATGCCGGCGGCGCCAAACCTATCGTTCGGGATGCGGGAGGGAAGCAGGAGCTCATCATTCCTATTCAAAAGAAATTAACCTATTCTATCATTTTTTAAGCTGCCTTGATCATGAACAATACTTTAAAACAAATGATAAACAAGGGCACGTTTTTATTTACGCTTATAATTATCGCGCTGTTGAGCGATATCAAAAATACTTTTGCCCAGGCCGAATCGCCTAAAGAAGATGACTTTTTTAAGATCATGAAAGTGCCCGCGCCTGAGGGTACTATCCTTGAAGTTGGCGGTTTGTGTACGTTGCCTAATGGCACCCTGGCGGTAACTACCCGTCGCGGGGATATATTTATGGTCGAAAATCCAACCGGTCAGCATCCCTTTTTTCGCAAGTTTGCTTCGGGTTTGCATGAGGTGTTAGGTGCGGCCTGGAAAGACGGTGCGTTGTACGTTGTTCAGCGCGGCGAATTGACCAAGCTGGTTGATGCCAATATGGATGGTAAGGCCGATGTTTTTGAAACTATTTATGCATGGCCATTATCTGGTAACTATCATGAGTATAGTTTTGGGCCTAAGATAGCGCCCGATGGCTCATTCTTTGTGACTTTGAACCTTGGCTTCCCGCCCGATTGGTGGCACCCGAAAAGTTTTGTGCCTTACCGGGGCTGGGCTTTAAATATTAAGGAAGATGGCACTGTTACGCCATGGGCGGCGGGCTTGCGCTCGCCTTGCGGTATCAGCATGATTGATGGCGAACTTTGGTATTCAGATAACCAGGGTGATTGGGTTGGTTCAGGCAGTATCATGCCGATCAAAAAAGGGGCTTTTATGGGGCATCCTTCAAGCCTGGTTTGGACAGGTTTACCTAACTCGCCGCTAAAACTCACTTCCGAGCAATTCTTCGCCAAAAACAACCCGAGGATAGAATTTGATAAAAACGGCCAACCTGTAAAGCCACAGGATATTGTTAATGAAAAATTTAAAACGGAGTTTGAGGCTAAAAAAGAAATCCCTGAATTACAACTGCCCGCGGTGTGGTTACCGCATGGGATCTTGGGAATCTCCAACTCCGAAATTGTTAAAATTCCCGAAGGCGCATTTGGCCCTTTTGCCGGGCAGTTACTGATCTGCGACCAGGGCCAAAGTATGGTTGACAGGGTGTTTTTAGAGAAGGTTAACGGCGAATACCAGGGCGCGGCCTGGGCTTTCAGAAGCGGTTTCCAGTCGGGCATAGTAAGGCTGGCCTGGTTACCTGATGGTTCATTGGTTGCAGGCGAAACCAACCGTGGCTGGGGATCTGCCGGGGAGGCCACTATGGGCTTGCAGCGATTGGTATGGAACAATAAAGTTCCGTTTGAGATGCGTGCTATCCGTGCAATGCCCGATGGTTTTGAGATAGAGTTTACCAAGCCGGTTGATAAGAAAGTAGCTGAAGATATTGCTTCATACTCTGTAGAAAGCTATATCTATAAATACCATGGCGTATATGGCAGTCCGCCGGTGAATACCGAAAAATGCCCGATAGCAGGTGTGAAGGTATCTGCAGATGGTTTAAAAGCGCGATTGATTGTGAATAACCTGCGTAAATATTATATCCACACCATTACGCTTGCAGGTATCCGCGATAAGGAAAACTATTTCAATTTAGTTCATCCAACGGCTTATTATACGTTGAATAATATCCCTGAAGGGCAAAAACTTTCCATGACGGAAGTAAGTACGGTAAACTCTGCCAAAGCTGCAGCCGCGGCCGATCTGAAAAAAGGCGTTGCCGGCAAAAAAGCTGCTACGGCAAAATCTGCAGCAGGGTTAAACACGGTTCCTACTTATGCCGAGGTGCAGCCGATCCTGCTGAAAAATACCTGTCTTTCGTGCCATAATGCTACAAAAAGACAGGTGGGCCCGGCGTATGTCGATGTAGCCAAACGTAAATACAGCGTGGCCGAATTGATCCAGCTGATCCGTAGTCCGAAGCCCGAGCACTGGCCAGATTATTCAACACCTATGCCACCTATGCCGCAGGTTTCAAAGGAAGAGGCCCGTAAGATAGCTTTATGGATCAAATCGCTGGCTAAGTAAAGCTGAAAGCCGAATGCTTAAAGCAAAAAGCTAAAGACCCAGTATTAAAAGTTTTCAGCCTTTAGCTTTAGGCTTTCAGCTAAACACGAATAGTTATCTGATTATTTAAACCCTGATCAATTGTTTTAAAATGAAACGCAAACTTATTTTTACTGCTTTATTAGCAGGCTGTTCTTTAACAATATTCGCGCAGCAAAATGCTAAGCCGGAGGATACCGAGATCTGGTCGCCGGTGCCGGCTGTGGTTACCCCGGGTAAAACTTTGGGAGATGCCCCTTCTGATGCCATCATTTTGTTTGATGGCAAAAACCTCGACGAGTGGGTAGCCACCAACGATAGTACATCAAGTCATAAATGGAAGGTTGACGATAAAATTATTACGGTAGATAAAACGGCGGGCGATATTCAAACCAAACGCAAATTCATGGATTTTCAGCTGCATATCGAATATCGCATTCCATCAAACATAACCGGCAGTGGGCAAGCACGCGGCAACAGCGGCATTTTCCTGGCGGCCCTGCCATGGGGAGCCGGTGGTTATGAGTTGCAAGTGCTTGATAACTATAATAATAAAACCTATGTGAACGGGCAGGTGGGCAGTTTATACAAACAAGCCATCCCCCTGGCAAACGCTTGCCGCAAACCCGGTGAGTGGCAAACCTACGACGTAATCTGGACAGCTCCCCGTTTTAATGAGGATGGTTCATTAAAATCGGCTGCCCGCGCTACCGCAATTCACAATGGTGTGTTGGTTCAAAACAATACCTCATTAATAGGAGATACCCCGTATATCGGCAAACCTGAATATCGTAAACATGGCGCTTCACCAATTAAGCTGCAAGCTCATGGCGATAAAAGTGAGCCTATCAGTTACAGGAATATCTGGGTAAGGGAATTATAAAAGTAACGGAATTATAAAAAACGTCATTGCGAGCGCAGCGCGGCAATCTCGTAGCCAGTGCGTATCCGCTCTGTACAGCTACGAGATTGCTTCGTCGTTCCTCCTCGCAATGACATATTTTTTAAGCCTTAACTCTTCACCGCCCTCTTCCCTTCAATATTTGGCAGTAGGCCAGTGAAAATACCTATTAGCGGCAAATAAGCACAAATCTTGAACACATAGTTGATACTGGTCATATCAGCAACTTTACCCAATATAGCCGAGCCTAAACCGCCCATACCAAAAGCCAGGCCGAAGAATAAGCCCGCTATTAAACCTACCTTTCCTGGTACAAGTTCGGTAGCGTAAACTAAAATGGCCGAAAATGCCGATGAAAGGATCAAGCCGATAAATACAGATAACACACCTGTCCAAAATAGTGAAACGTAGGGTAAGAGCATGGTAAAGGGCGCTACACCCAATATCGAAATCCAGATGATGTACTTACGGCCAAAGCGGTCGCCCAGTGGCCCGCCGAATAATGTTCCGGCTGCTACTGATCCTAAAAACATGAATAAATAAATTTGTGATTGCTGAATGCTTAAGTGGAACTTATTGATCAGGAAGAAAGTATAATAGCTGGTGATGCTGGCCAGGTAAAAATATTTGGAGAATATAAGCACCAGCAAAATACCCAGGGAGAATATCACCCTTCTTTTTGAGATGTTCAACTGAACGGTTTCTTTAGCATTTTTGTTTTTTGCATTAAAACTGAGGCCTTCGGCATACCATTTAGCTATGCGGAGCAATACCAAAATTCCGGCGAAGGCGATAAGGCAAAACCAGATCACGTTTGATTGTCCGTAAGGGATCACGATAAGGGCTGCAAGCAGCGGTCCAATAGCGCTGCCGGCATTACCACCCAGCTGAAAAATAGATTGGGCCAGTCCTTTTTTTCCTCCCGATGCTAAATGCGCCACCCGGGATGACTCCGGGTGAAATATGGATGAGCCAATACCAATAAGACTTACGGCCATCAGCATAATATAAAAGTTGCCGGCAAAAGAGGCAAGCATCAGTCCGGATAGAGTGAAACCCATGCCAATTGCCAATGAATATGGTTTGGGTTTTTTATCGGTATAAAGCCCTACAAAGGGTTGCAAAATAGAGGCAGTAATTTGATAGGTGAAGGTAATAAGCCCTATTTGGGTAAAGTTAAGGCTGAACCGTTGCTTGATAAGCGGATAGATAGACGGTATAACCGACTGGAGCATATCATTGATAAAGTGTGCAAGGCTTATTGTAAACAAAATTGAATACACTGTTTGCTGAACCAATTTTTTAGGTTCGGGGATAATAGTTGTTGGCGATGTAGATTCCATTAGCGACAGATTAATTTATAAAACATTATATCATCAGATGAATTTGCCGAAATTTTTTAATATTGATGAATTTCCATAGCTGTATTCCAGGCCTGTTTCGAATCGCAATCGAGAATGTTTTTCAGGAGCTTTTCGTGAAGGTGCTGGGTTTCGATAAAAATGCGCGTATCGGGATGGATTTCAGTGAACCATTTTTTTAAATGTACGGCTGCCGTTTTATATAGATCGCTCAGGATCTCGTTTTTTGATGCTTCGGCAATAGCGATGTGAAATTTAACATCAGCGTCAATACACTCTTCCAATAGTCCGGCTTCGGCAGTTCTGTTCCGGGTTTCCAAATGGCTTTTCATGTTAAAAATATCTTTTTGCGAGCGGTTTATAGCAGCTTTCTCAGCTATTTTCATCTCCAGTAATTGTCTTACCTCATCAAGGTCCTGAGAGCGGGCACGTTTTAAACGGGCTTCCATAGGTTCAGGATTACTGGCAGCGCGTTCCACAAAAGTCCCCGCGCCCTGTTGGCTCCTGAGCAAACCCAATTGTACAAGGCTTTTAGTTGCTTCGCGGATGCTTGAGCGGCCAACGCCAAACTCGGCCATGAGTTCGGGTTCGGTAGGCAACTTGTCGTTTACCCGGTAATGGCCGCTGCTTATCTGTTCTTTCAGCTTTTCTGCAATCTCTTGTGCCAGCGATCTTTTAATAATTTTGCTCATTTGTAAATCATCAGATGAATTGCAAAGGTATAGGTTTGTTTGAGAAATAAAAGTTATTTTGGGGGCAAAATCTATTTTTAAAAAATAGTACCAATTATTAGCCGGTGTTTTCTAAAGCATTAATATATATTTAAATTTAGCTTAACATTAGTGCCGTTACTTTGATGCCATAAAAATACCCCTTGTGAAACACTATTCAGATGCACAACTTTTACTTGAACTGCAGAGCGGTAACGACGGGGCATTCCGGGAGATTTATGAGCGTTATGCGGATAGGTTGATTGCCTTCGCATTAAAGAAAACGCAAAACGAGGATGAAGCGATGGATATGGTACAGGAGCTGTTCCTCTCCATATGGAAAAATCGTAATACCATCCAGGTAAATGGAGCGCTTGAAGCCTACCTCATGGTTTCTGTTAATTACATGAGCTACAAGTGGTACAAAAAGCAAAGCATCAAACCACGGTCATTAGATGATGTTTCCGAATTACAGGAAACTTATGAACACAGCACCGATCAAAAACTTTCCCTTGCCGAATTGCACTTGTTGATAGACCAGGAAATAGCGGATATGCCCGAGAAAATGCGACAGGTTTATTTGTGCAGCCGCGAGCAGGATATGACTGGCCCGCAGATAGCCGAATTTTTAGGCTTATCGCACCAAACCGTGCGCAACCAAATTAGTAATGCTTTAAGCAGGTTGAAGAAATCTGTTCAGAAGTATTACGATGTCATCCCCTTTGATAATTACAGCAGATTTTTGCTGCTGATAATTTTTTTCAAAAAGTTATAGTACACTCCTCCGTCTCCGGTCACTTATCAGGTATAAAGCCCCTGTTAGGTGAATCAAAAAGAAATAAAAAAACTACTCGATAAGTTTAACGCCGGTAAATGCACCGACGAGGAATTGCAGCTTTTACAACAAATGATGCATAACCTTGATGCGGATGCCAAAGTCGGCGATAATGTTAAAGCCTTTAAGCAGCCGCTTTGGGAACGTATAGAAAAACAAACCATAGAAAGAGGTAAAGTACGCAGGCTAAATACCACCTGGTTAAAAGTTGCCGCCGCTGTTTTGGTAGCTGTATGTGCCGGACTGTTCTACTCAAAATTAGCTGCCCATAAAAATGAGCAAATTGCTTACCAGGTAATCACCGCTCCTAAAGGCTGCATGAAACAGGTAATGCTGCCAGATAGCTCAACTGTTCAGTTAAACGCGGGTACATCGTTAAAGTTCCCGGTTAGTTTTGGCGATTCAAAAAGAGAAGTAACGCTGATAAATGGAGAAGCTTTTTTTGATGTAAAGCACGATATAAAAAGGCCATTCATGGTGCATGCCGCAAAAGTTATTACTCAAGTACTTGGTACATCGTTCAATATCAAATTTTATAAGGAGCTGCCCGACATAGAGGTTTATGTGAACAGCGGCAAAATTGAGGTGCATGATCAGCGCCATACATTGGGTTTTTACACGCCCAGGCAGCAGTTAATCTATAACAAACAACATGAAAGCTTTACACGCCAGGAACTAACGGCCGATCATTCACTAAGCTGGATGCATGATGAGCTGATACTGGATAATGCATCATTTAAGGAGATTACGGTTTACCTGCAAAACCGCTACAGTGTGAATTTTAAATACAATGAAAAACGACTGGCGCAGCAGCATTATTCGGTAAGGTTTTCAAATAGGTTGAATATCAGGCAGGTGCTGGATATACTTCAGTTTATTGATGGCCGAAAGTATAAGTTAAACGGAGATACAGTAAATATTAAATAGCAATATAAAAGGAAAACCAATGCCTGCTCCAACAGGCACTGGCTCAATTAAGTGTAGCTGCCAAAACTAAAAGCCAACAGGCAGTTACTAATCACTTTAAAAACAAATGTATGGAAAAATCTTTAACCCGGATTTCAAGAAGATTAATCTCAGCAATTTTATTGCTGGTAACAACCCTGACGGCAGTATTGCCCTCACGCGCCTTCGCCGAGCGTAGTGTGTCGCTGATGGATCAGCCGGTAACCGTAAAGTTTGCCGATGAAACCATGGATGCCTCGCTCGAGAAACTCAAAAAAGCGGTAAATACCGTTGCATTTAACTACAAAATGGATGATGTGGCCGTGGTAAAAGTAAAGGCAAATTCATTTGTAAACAAACCCTTAAAAGATGTACTTAGCGCTTTAACCGCCAATACCCAGTTGGAGTACCGCGAAAAGTATGGCACTATTATTATCTCGCACAAAAAAGTGGTGCGTGCGCAAGATAAAATTACGGTAACCGGTTCGGTGACTGATAAGGATGGCCCGCTTGCAGGTGTGGCTGTGCGCAGTAAAAGCTCAACTGCTGCTACGGCAACCGATATTAACGGTAATTTTAAAATTACCGTTGAAAAAGGCGAAGTGCTGATGTTTAGCTTTATTGGTTACAAAAGCCGTGAAGTTAGCGCTGATCAGTCACCGCTTAATATCACTTTAGAAGCTGATGTAACCGGTTTAAATGCTGTAGTTGTTGTTGGTTACGGTACACAAAAAAGCACGGATGTAACCGGTTCGGTAGGTTCGTTAAAAGTTAGTAATGTTAAAGATCGTTCGGTAGGTTCGGTGACCGAAATGCTGCAGGGACAAATTGCAGGCGTTACCGTACTAAATGAGGGCGGCGATCCAACTTCGGGCCCAAGCATCAGGCTACGCGGTCAAAGCTCTTTTAATACTGAAGGCCCGCTGATTGTGGTTGATGGAACCGTTTATAATGGTGGCCCTATTGACCCGGCCGATATCGAATCAATTGACGTATTGAAAGATTCATACGCTGCCATCTACGGTGCCAAAGCTGCCGGTGGCGTAATACTGATCACAACCAAACGCGGTAAACAAGGCAAAACCAATTTAGATATTACCGCAAAAGGCGGCGTACAAAACGCCTTGAAAATATTACAGGCCTTAAATGCTGCTGATTATGCCGATGCAATCAACACAGCTTATGATAATGCAGGCAAAAAGCGTTTGCCGGCCTTTGATGCTACTATAAATCCCGATTCGCGCATCACACGTACTAACTGGACTGACGCCTTGTTTAGGACAGGCTACATACAGGATTATAACCTGAATATCAGCGGCGGCAGCGAAAAATCTACTTTTTATATTTCGGGCGGTTATCGAAAAAACGACGCAATTCTTTTAAATACCAATGCTATTCGTTATAACTTCCGCGTAAACTCTGATCACCAAATCAACAACTGGTTAAAAATTGGTGAAAGTATGTCCTACTCTTACAATAATGGCCAGGGCGCTAACACAACAAGCGCTTATACCGGTGCTATTTTATCAGCTATATTTTATCCGCCAAACGCTTCTATCTATAATGCCGATGGTAGTTTTGGCGGTGTGCCGGCTGACTATGCGGGCTCTTATGGCGACGTAATTAACCCGGTTGCTTACCTAAAACGTTTAGATAACAGTGATGGTGTAAGCAGCTTCAACGTTAACCCCTATGTTGAAATAAACCTGATCAAAGGCTTAAAATTCCGCTCAAATTTAGGTATTACCAAAAACTCAGAAACTATCAAAAACTTCAGCACAAGGATATTGGAGCCGGGTAAAAAGTTTTTTGACAACTTTCTGTTCCAGGAGCAAAACAACTCGCGCACCATTCTTGCTGAACAAACTTTAAGCTTCGACAGAACATTTAGTGATAAACATCACGTATCGGCATTGGCAGGTTACACTTACCAGGATGATATGAACGAGTTTTTTAGCGTAAATACTGATAATTATCAGAGCGAAGATCCAGCGGTTCGTTATATTATTAATGGTACGCTTAATCCTACAGGTTTACCCTTACAGGGAGCTAAAGCCGAGCAGGGTTTAATTTCTTACATAGGAAGGGTAGGGTACGATTTTGAAGGAAAGTATTTTATTAATGGGATCTTTCGCCGTGATGCAACTTCAAGTATCGCAGCGCAGCACAGAGTTGAAAACTACCCGGGCGTTTCCGGTGGTTGGATAGTTAGCAAAGAAGATTTTTTCCCTAAAGACGGCTTAGTGTCTTTTGCCAAATTACGGGCAAGTTACGGTCAATCAGGTAACCTTGCAGGGCTTAATACCTATTTCCCTACTTCGGTTAGTGTGTCAAAAACATCCGGATATCTCGGAAACCCAGCTACAGGAGTTACCGGTGCAGCTGTTGATGGTTTAGCTAATCTTGATCTCATTTGGGAAAAAGCAACGCAAACCAACGTTGGCGTTGATTTAGGCCTGATGAATGGCAAATTGAATATTACTGCTGATGCATTCGTGAAAACAAATACTCATTTTATATTTCATCCGCCGGTTGCTGCTGTTTACGGTGTATCAAACCCGCCGTATGTTAATGGTGGAAAAATCCAGAATAAAGGTATTGAGTTATCTGTCAAATATCAGGGCAACGTTGGCGAACTTCATTACAATTTCATCGCCAATGGTTCATACATCAAAAATAAAATTGATGACATTTTATCAGGACAACAAACCATTCTTGCCGATCCAAGCGTAAGGGACAACCTGGTGCCTGTTTGGTTGAAGCAAGGTTATGCAATGTATTCTTTCTTCGGATACAAAACTGCTGGTTTGTTCCAGTCGCAGGATGAAGTGAATAACTACAAAGGTCCAACAGGGGCGCTTGTTCAGCCAAATGCCAAACCTGGTGATATCAAATTTGTGGATACGAATCAGGATGGTAAAATAACTGAAGCTGATAAAACGTACATGGGCACGCCGTTCCCTAAAGTTAGCTATGGTTTTACAGCCAACTTTAATTATGGCCCGTTTGATTTGAGCGTGTTTTTACAAGGTGTTGCAGGTAATAAATTGTTCAATGCGGTTAAATATACCGGCTTAAACGCTTCTATCCAAAACTATAACTTGCTGGCCGATGCTAAAAATGCATGGTCGCCAACGCATACCAATACCAATATTCCACGCCTTTCGGCAAGTGATGCAAATGGCAACTTTGGTAACGTATCCGATTTTTATGTTGAGAATGGCTCGTACATGCGTATCAAGAATGTAACCCTTGGTTATACCTTACCAAAAACACTGATGAACCAAATTGGTGTACGCAGCGCCCGCATTTTCGCCAACGCGCAAAACCTGGCCACATTTACCAAATACACTGGTCTTGACCCGGAAGTTGGTATCAACCAAAACGGCGTTGATTTAGGCTTATACCCACAAGCGAGAATCATTTTAATAGGTGTTAACGTAGGCTTATAAAAAATCAGGAACCATAATTAAGGAGATAACAGAGATGAAACTTAAAAATATAATTAGCAAAGGCTTAATGGGTGTAATGGTTGTTGCACTGGCCCAAAGCTGTAAAAAAGGAACTTTAGATAATATTAAACCAACAGGTTCGCCAACCACGGCTAACTTCTGGAAAACCGCTGATGATGCCCAGGCAGCTGCCAATGGTTTATACGAAAAACAAAGCAACAGCGAAGACCTTTATGGTCGCGGTTTCTTTTGGTTTATTAACGCCAGTGATGACATGGTTGTAGGTCGTACATCTGCCGATAGGGAAAACATCAAAAACTTTATCTGTACTGGTAATGAAAGTAGTATTTATGCGCCATGGCAGCTGCATTTCATTGTGATGAAACGTGCTAATGACGTCATCAACAACGTGCCGAACATTAACATGGATGCGGCTACCAAAAACTTTATTTTGGGCCAGGCTTACTTCATACATGCTGTAATGCACCTGGAAATTGCCGATCTATACGGATCAAACAAACAAGGCGCTCCTTTGCAAAATCGCGCTAATCCATTAGCGTTCCCGGCGCAATTGCCCTCAGTTAAAGATAACTACGCTTATATCGAGGCTGATTTGAAAAAGGCAGCTTCTTTATTGCCTTATTTCGATAAACTGGCTGCTGCCGATAAAGGCCGCGCTCATAAAACTGCTGCTTATGCTTATTTGGCTAAAACTTACCTGCATGCTAAGGATTACGCTAATGCCGAAAAATATGCCGACTCGGTTATCCTCAGCGGAAAACATGCTTTGCTAAGTAATTATGCGGATGTGTTCAAGATCGCTAATAACTATGGCTCTGAGTATATCTGGTCGGTTGCAAGTAACCTGAATGGCCAGAGTATTTTGCCTGGTGCAATGCTGGAGAACAAAGGCTGGGGTTTATATAACGGCTTCGGTTATTATCAGCCTACCAAAGAACTGGTTGATGAGTTTGAAGCAGGCGATAAAAGGCTTCCGGCTACTATCCTGCAAAAAGGTAATAGCTTCCAGTATTTCGGTCAAACTTATACTTACCCAATTGGTGGTAAAAGCAACAGCTTAACCGGCTACCAGTTTAATAAATATATGGAACCGTTTAGCTATGCAGGTGGTATTCACGTAAGCCCTAACGGCGATGAGCCGTCTACAGATTTAAACGTACCATTGTTGCGTTATGCCGAGATCCTGCTGATTAAAGCCGAAGCGCAGATCATGCAGGGCAAAAACGGTGATGCCGCGCTTAACCAGGTGCGTGTACGTGCAGGATTGCCCCCGATTACTAATGCTACGATGGCAAACCTCAAACACGAACGCCGCGTTGAATTGGCGGGTGAGTGGAGCGATCGTAACTTTGACCTGGTACGCTGGGGCGATGCACAGGCAATTTACGCAAAACCGTTACACGGTTCGGATGGCTCAGTTGTATGGAAAGCTCGTAACTTTGACCCGGCAAGGGATAACGTTTGGCCAATTCCGCCAAAAGATATCCAGATAAGCCAGGGCCAGCTGAAACAGAATGCCGGCTGGTAATTGACATATTGAAACTTACAAAAACCGGGCTCAGCCCGGTTTTGCTATATCTATACCAAATGAAAAAAAGTACTACCCTAATTACGCTGGCGGCGCTGCTGGCAAACGTTGGTTTAACGGCCAATGCGCAGGTTAAAAACTACACCGTAGCCGACGCACACTCCCACAACGATTACAAAAACAACATTCCTTTTTACCGGGCTTATGAAAAAGGTTTCGGTTCTATCGAGGCCGACTGTTATGCCGTTAACGGGCAGTTGATGGTGGCTCACGATAAAAAGGAGATTGACGCTAAGCGGTCGTTGAAAATCTTGTACATCGATCCGCTGATTGAAAAATTTAAACGCGACCCTCAGCGCCATTTAAGGCTGCTTATCGAAATTAAGGAAGATCATAAGGCGGTATTGCCCTTGGTGATTAAAGAACTGAAACCGTTAGAACAGTATTTTGATTATGAAGATCACCCGGGCAGGTTATCAATAGTAATGACCGGCGCGGTACCCCCTGCGGCAGAGATGACCAATTATCCGGCCTGGATCTCGTTTGATGTTGACCATATGAACGGCTTTACACCGGCGCAATGGAAAAAGATTGGCATGGTAAGCTTTCCGTTTGGTAAATATATGCACTGGAATGGTAAAGGTGTATTGAATAACGAAGAGATTGCGAGGATAAAAGCGGGGATCGATAGCGTACATAACTCAGGCAAAAAGGTGCGTTTTTGGGAGACTCCCGATACCAAAAGCAGCTGGCTGGCGCTGATCCGTTTAGGCGTTGATGTAATTGGAACTGATAAAATAGAAGAGCTTGGCGATTTCCTGAACAAGAAGCCAACAAACGAATACACCGCGCCACAAGCGTACACTATTTATAAGCCAACTTATAAATCGGACGGTGCGGTTAAGAAAGTCAAAAACATCATTTTGTGTATCGGCGATGGTATGGGTTTATCGCAGATCTATTCGACCTATACCGCCAACCGCGGCCAGTTGAATATTTTCCAGATGCTGAACATTGGCTTTTCGGTAACCAATTCTGCCGATGCTTATATCACTGATTCGGCTGCAGGAGCCACCGCTTTTGCATCAGGCCGAAAAACTAACGACAGGGCAATAGGCGTTGACCCAGCAGGTAAACCATTGAAATCATTGGCTGATTACAGCGCCGAAGCAGGCAAAAAGACTGCCGATATTGTGGCCTGCGAATTGACAGACGCTACCCCCGCGGCTTTTTATGCGCACGACTCGGAGCGGAGCCATTCTACAGCAATCGCCAGTCAAATTACTTCAACTCCAATTGATATTTTCTTAGGCTCATCATATAAAGATTTTATCTGGCCGGTTAATGGCGAGAGCCCGGTTGATAAAATGAAAAAGAGGGGATACACGGTGATCCGCAACTTTGATGAGTTTTTGAATAGCTCGGCCCCGAAAATCCTGGGTTTGATGGATGATAGCGTAACCCGCCCGAAAATGGAGGGTAGGGGGAATTATCTGCCGCTGGCATTCAATAAAGTAATCCAAACGTTTAAGAATGCCCCTAATGGTTTCTTTATGATGATCGAGGGTTCACAGATAGATCATGGAGGCCATGCCAATAACCTGAAACAAATTATCACCGAAAACGCGGACTTTGACCGGGTTGTAGGCGATGCTTTAAAATTTGCCGATGAAGATGGCGAAACCCTGGTAATTGTAACTGCCGATCATGAAACAGGCGGCTTAACCCTGCTTGACGGCAGTATCAACGATGGTTACGTATGGGGCGATTTTAGCACCAATGATCATACCGGTACCCCGGTTCCGGTATTTAGCTACGGCCCGCATTCCCTGGATTTCAGAGGGGTTTATAGTAATACGGAGATATTTAATAAGATTAAGGTTTTGTTGCAGTAGTAGCACATTGATAGCTGCTGTAGCTTAACAGAGCTTTTAAAGCCTAACGAAGCCTTTAAAACTTCGTTAGGCTAATGCTGTTTTGACGAGATTTATAGCTTAATTGACAGATACAATACAGCGGCAATGGAAGCCCCAACCAATGGGCCGATAATAGGAATCCATGCATAAGCCCAATCGCTGGTTCCTTTGCCTTTTATCGGTAGCAGCATATGCATAAAGCGTGGGCCAAGGTCACGCGCGGGATTGATAGCATAGCCGGTTGTGCCTCCTAATGACAAACCGATTACCCAAACCAGTAATGCTACCGGGATAGCGCCTACTGAGCCCAGGCCAATAGGGGTTTTAGCGGGCGTGATTTCGGCACCGGCTATGTAGAAAATAGTGAAGAGCAATACAAAAGCACCTATTACCTCGCTGGCGATGTTTGATATGTAATTGCGTACGGCGGGACCAGTGCAAAATACAGCCAATATCGAGGCCGGATCATTTGTGCGTTTAAAATGATCGTAATACATTACCCAAACTAAAAAGGCGCCGATACAAGCGCCCGCAAACTGGGCGATAATGTAAGGCACAACGTTTGCCCAGGCAAACTTACCCGCAATAGCTAAGGCTATGGTTACAGCAGGGTTAAGGTGCGCGCCGCTATACGGACCTGCAACAACTACCCCTACAAAAACAGCTAATCCCCAGGCAGTGGTAATTACTATCCATCCGCTGTTATTTCCCTTGGTATCTTTTAAAACTACGTTGGCCACTACACCATCACCCAATAATATCAGGAGCATGGTGCCTATCAGCTCGGCTACAAATGGAGACATGTTAAAATATTTTAAAGGTGGATATTAAATAACTGTTACAGGATGCCCGGAATTTGACCAACATTGAGCAGTGCTTACCGCACGTTTCCAACCTGCTATGCCGGTTTTTACTTCATCAAGATCGTCAGCCGGAGTAAATTCAGCTTCGGCGGCCCACAAGTGCTGAATTTCGGCTATATCTTTCCAATAGCCTACGGCCAGCCCGGCCATATAGGCTACGCCAAGTGCGGTGGTTTCGGTAACTTCTGGTCGGATAACCTTGCAGTTCAATACGTCTGATTGAAACTGCATCAGCAGGTTATTGGCAGTTGCGCCGCCATCCACGCGTAATTCTTTTATCTCCATGCCTGCATCAGCCTCCATTGCTTTAAGTACATCCATAGTTTGGTAAGCAATTGAAGCCAGTGCGGCCCTTGAAATATGGGCGGCAGTAGCGCCGCGGGTTAGGCCAACAATAGCGCCGCGAACTTCCGGATCCCAGTAGGGGGCGCCCAAGCCTGCAAATGCCGGTACGAAGTAAACACCCGCGGTATCTTTTACTGATGTGGCCAGCTTTTCAACATCAGCGGATGTTTTGATAATGCCCAGGCCATCCCGCAGCCATTGTACTACCGCGCCGCCTATAAAAATGCTGCCTTCAAAAGCGTAGGTGATCTCCCCGTTTATTTTCCAGGCGATGGTGGTAAGCAGATTGTTTTTTGATTTGATAAACTCATGCCCGATATTCATCAGCATAAAACAGCCGGTGCCATAGGTGTTTTTAACCATAGCTTTATCAATACACATTTGCCCGAATAAAGCCGCATGCTGATCGCCCGCTATGCCTGCTATCGGGATCCGTTGCGCAAACAAATTATTGGCTGTTTGTCCATATAGCTCGCTTGACTGTTTTACTTCGGGCAAGATACTTTTTGGGATATTGAACAGTTGTAGCAAGTCCTCGTCCCATTGTTGTGTGCGGATATTGAACAGCATGGTACGAGCGGCATTTGTTACATCGGTAGCGTGTACCTCGCTGCGGGTTAGCTGCCAGATGAGCCAGCTGTCAACCGTACCAAAGGCCAGTTCCCCGGCTTCGGCCTGTGCCCTGGCACCTTCCACATTATCCAGGATCCATTTAACTTTTGAGCCGGAAAAATAAGCATCGATTACCAGGCCGGTTTTATCGCGGATCATTTCGCTAAGACCGTTTTGTTTTAGCTCATCGCAAAAGGCAGCAGTGCGCCTGTCCTGCCAAACAATGGCATTGTGGATGGGTTCGCCGGTTTTGCGGTTCCATACTATGGTGGTTTCGCGTTGGTTAGTTATGCCTATAGCTTTGATATTGCCGCCACCCAGGCCTGCTTTCGCGATGGCCTCCACGGCTACTGCTATCTGCCCAGCCCAAATCTCGTTAGGGTCATGCTCAACCCAGCCGGGTTTGGGAAAATACTGCTTAAATTCTTTTTGTGCCGAAGCAATAATTTTGCCTGCATGATCAAAAATTATGGCCCGTGAGCTGGTAGTACCCTGGTCGAGCGCTAAAATGTATTCCTGCATAATTTGGTTTGGTTTACCTTGGTTTATTAATTGAATATCACATTAAATTTTATTTTAATGTGGTGTTAGTATATAATTTTTTGCTGTTTCGTTAAATGCTTTAATCTGTGCCGTCTCCCATGCAGCATCTTTCCCCAATTCGCCGGCCATGAGGTGTGCTACTTCGGGAGCCATTTCGATAGCCAAACGGGCATCTAAAAAAAGCACACGGGTACGGCGGGCCAATATATCTTCAACGGTGCGCGCCATTTCATTTCTTACCGACCAGATCACTTCGCCCTTAGTGTAGCTACTTTCGGCATGAACAAGGTTTTTCCAGTTCGGATTCTCTTTGTACAAAGCCAAAACGTTTTCAATATCGGCACCATAAACAAACATTGGGTTTGTGCGGTCGGGATTGAGGCGACTGCCATGGATAGATAAGGAGGCAGTTTTACACGGTATATTATTTAGCCCGCCAACCTCAATTGCTTTATCAACAATATCTTCTGCCATTTTGCGGTAGGTGGTCCACTTGCCTCCTGTTATGGTAATTAACCCTGACGCGGAAACGATCAGTTTATGGCTCCGAGAAATTTCCTTTGTTTTTGACGATCCATCCTGTGGGGCGGCAAGTGGCCTTAAGCCCGCAAATACACTTAAAACATCTGCACGGGTAGGGGCTTTGGTAAGATATTTGCCGGCGGTCCTTAAAATAAATTCCACTTCCTCATCCAGCGCTACCGGCTCAAGGCTGTGCGAATTGATAGGGGTATCCGTAGTACCTATCAATAGTTTCTCGTGCCACGGGACAGCGAAAAGCACACGTCCATCCTCGGTTTTAGGAATCATTAATGCATCGTCGGCCGGTAAAAAGGAACGGTCGAGTACAAGGTGTACGCCCTGGCTTGGCCTAACCATCGGTTTTTTCTCCGGCGTATCCATTTTTAGTACCTCGTCAACAAATACGCCGGTAGCATTGATCACTGTTTTTGCCTTTAGTTGATACCCGGGGCCTGTCTCTGTATCAGTGGCTTTTACGCCTATGATTTTATTAGTAGTATCTTTGATTAATCCGGTTACTTTAAAGTAATTGAGCAGGGTTGCGCTCTGTTCAATGGCGGTTTGCGCCAGGTTAATTGCCAGCCGCGAATCGTCAAATTGCCCGTCATGATAAATAACCCACCGTGAAGTCCTTTTGCCTGTATGCCGGGCAGTCGTTTAATGGTGTCCTTTTTTGAAATATGTTTTGCACGGCCAAAGCTTAGTTTACCGGCGAGCAAATCATAAAGGCTGAGGCCGATAGTATAAAAAACACCGTCCCACCAGGAGTAATTGGGATAATGAAACTTTCATTTTTTACAAGGTGTGGTGCATTTTGTAATAATAATCCCCGTTCACGTAAAGCTTCACGCACCAGGCCTATATCGCCCTGTGCCAAATAACGTACGCCGCCATGAACCAGTTTAGTAGCACGGCTCGAGGTTCCTTTGGCAAAATCGGCCTGTTCAAGTAACAATGTAGAGAAGCCGCGCGAAGCTGCATCAACTGCGGCGCCAAGCCCTGTAGCTCCGCCACCAATGATGATCAGGTCCCAGATCTTTTCGGTATCGTTAAGGTGGCTAAGGTTCGCTTCTCTTGTAAATGAGTTCATTTTATTTCGATATTTATTCAAATATATAAAATCGAAATAAAATAAAACTAAATGAAATTGAAAATAATTTTATTTGGTTACATTTGACTAACACGGAGCACAGTGAGCTTTGCAAAACATTACAGTCAATTTTTCTGTTTAATTTAGCGATTATGAGTAAAAACACCGACCGGCATAAGTTTATCCTGCAAAAGGTTGAGACAGATGGTTTTGTGAATGTGCAGGACCTGAGCAACGAGTTAAGTGTTTCGGAAGTTACCATCCGAAAGGACCTGAAACTTTTGGAAGATAAAAACCTGCTTTTCAGAACTCACGGTGGTGCGAGTAAAACAAACCCATACACCAACGACCGACCGGTAGCTGAAAAGGAGAAACTGAATGGCCCGGAAAAGCGAAAAATTGCCTTCGAAGCTGCGACGAGGATAGATACCAATGATTCAGTTATCATAGCCTCCGGTACTACAATGCTTGCCCTTGCCCGTGCCATGCAGCCCAATAAGCATCTTACGGTAGTCACCGCAGCTTTGCCGGTAGCGCTTGAACTTTTGCAGCATCCGCAGGTTGATATTGTTCAATTGGGCGGGCAAATGCGAAACACCTCCTCATCGGTAACCGGTAATTATGCCGAACTGATGCTGGACGATATGTTATGCGGCGTGTTGTTTTTAGGAGTAGATGGCATTGATCCTGAAATAGGTTTAACTACTACTAATTTATCTGAAGCCAGGCTCAACCAAAAAATGATCAATGCTGCCCAAACTACCATTGTGTTGGCCGATAGCACCAAATTTGGTAAGCGGGGCCTGGCCAAAATTTGTGCGCTTGATCAAATCAATGAAATTATTACTGATAACGGTATAAGCCCGGCAATGCTCAATATGCTGGAAGAAAAGGGGGTGAAGGTAACGGTGGTTTAGATAGACGCGTGATTCGCTGGAGGCGGCAGGTATTGAAATAAAAAATGTCATTGCGAGCGAAGCGCGGCAATCTCGTCGCTAATGCCAGTCCGATATGCGTGGCTACGAGATTGCCACGTCGCCCCGGATGCTTTTGCCCATGCCGCTCCTCGTTATGACATGGGATTTAGTTCAACATTAACATCCTCAGTTGTTCTTCGTCTTTCAAATACCTTTCGCTGAGGACGACCGCACAATCAACTGCGTATCCACCTTTTCGGTAGTAAACTCTTCAATGGGCCATTTGCTTTCTATGGTTTTAATAAGCATTTCTGTAGCCATTTGCCCAATCTGAAAAGCTGGTTGGCGTACTACGGTTAATGGGGGATCAAACAGATCAACAACATCCGAATTGGTGAATCCTGCTATCGCGATATCTCCCGGAACTTTTAATCCCCATTTTTTTAATATCGATATATTGCTGATGGTAAGCCTGTCACTGCCGCTAAAAATAGCCTCCGGTTTATCATCCAATGTCAGCAATTCTTTCAGCACAAGCTCTACTTCGTCGTGGATCATGCCGCCATGGTTGCAATGTTTAAGGTATTCGGGCCTGAACTCGATACCGTGTTTATCAAGTGCAGCCTTATAACCTTCAAAGCGCTCGTGGCTTATAAGCAGATTATTTGAATTGGTGAGGTGTGCTATTTTGGTAAAACCCGAATTGATCAAAGCTTCGGTGCCGTTAAATGAGCCCTGAAAATTATTGGCTATCACTTTGTGAGTATTCAGATCGGGCGCCGCCCTGTCAAAAAATACAATAGGGAAGCCTTTATCCAGCAGGTATTTATATTGGGATGTATCGGTTGTTTGGGCTGATAGTGACACCAGTAAACCATCCACATGCCTTGAGAGCAAGTGTTTTACATTGGCGCTTTCCCTGTCAAATGATTCGTGTGTTTGGGTAATGATAACATGGTACCCGCGATTATAAGCTATAGATTCGATGCCGTTAATAGCCTGCGAAAAATAGTCATTAGCCACTTCGCAAACCACCACGCCTATGGAGTGGCTTTTTTGTTCTTTAAGGCTTAAAGCAATAGGGTTAGGCCGGTAGTTGATTTTTTCAGCGTACTCAAGGACAAGCTTTTTGGTTTCGGTGCCTATTTCATAGCTACCGTTAAGCGCCCTTGATACCGTTGATGTTGACACACCCAAAGCCTTGGCAATATCCTTAATAGTAACTGATTCAAACATAATTTAGCGTGGCCATCGGTTTTTAAATATCAGGAAATATTTGATACGGGCTAAGTTATTTTAAAAATTGAAATATTTGAGTGTTTTCCATTGTCAAAAAGGTGTGGCTTTTTGGCGATAACGTCTTCAATTCCGGTAAAAGCAATTTTATATCAATTTAATTGTATTATTGATTTTTAATTAGGTGTAAATTTATTGTTATAATTATTACATTGTACCTGATTTCAATTGTAAAACGTTTTATCCCCTGGTTAAGCTATGTCTCACGAACAAATTGTTCATGACGATCATAATACTGCTGTCTGGCTTGCTTTTAAAGAAGGCAATTGGGATGCCTACACGCAACTGTATAATCAGTATTTTAAAATTCTCAATAATTACGGGCACAAATTTACCAGGGACGTTAACGTAATTGAAGATGCCATACATGATCTTTTTATCAGGCTTTGGACAAACAGGGCAGGGCTCGGCAATCCTGCTTCGGTAAAAAACTATCTTTTCAAATCGTTGCGCAGCATTATTTTTCGTAAGCTGCAGTCAAAATCGCGCTTTGTTGACCTTGAAGATGAAGCTGAACATAACTTTCCCTTTGAAATTTCATTCGACCATCAGCTCATGGCCGATGAGGAAGAACAGGAATTACAAAAGAAGATTAAATTTCATGTAAAAGCTTTGCCTGCACGGCAGCAGGAAATTATATACCTGCGTTTTTATGAGGGTTTAGCTTATGATGAAATTGCCGATATCATGGAAATAAACATTAGTTCGGCCTATAAACTAATCTATAAAGCATTCGATAATCTCCAGGATGTGCTAAAAACTTCAAAATTGGCTATTGTTTTAGCCCTGTATTCATGCTTCTGCGTAAATAATCATTAAAAATTAAATTTTTTTTCGGTTTGTAGGGATAATTAGGGTAGGCTGCTGTCTATAAGGATAAAATAACCCCTTATAACCAATGCAGACTTCCAAATACAGTAATTATACCTTGCCGGATTTTTTAGAGGACGATGATTTTCTCCGTTTTGTGATTAGCCCTTCACAAAATGATACCGTTTTTTGGCAGCAAGTAGCTACAGAGTATCCGCAGCAGACAGAAATAATTGCCGAAGCTTCAAAAATTATTAAAGCATACCGTAAACAGGATGTTTTTACCAACGAGGCTAATCAATCAAAAGTTTGGCTCCGGATTGAATCATCACTGCAAAAAGATCGGGTCAAACCAAAAATATTCACCTTAAACAAATACCTCCGTGTTGCTGCAATGTTATTGCTGGTATCCTCTATAGGTATTTCCTTATGGCTCATCAAAGACAGGCAAAATGAAATTGATACCACTTTTGGCGAGCTGCGTACTGTTACATTGCCCGATGGCTCAACCGTTGTGCTTAATGGTAACTCAAAGTTAACTTACTCCGGTAATTGGGATAAAAAATCGAGGGAGGTTTGGATAAGCGGAGAGGGGCTATTCAATGTAAAACATATCAATAAAGATCCCCGCAATATCAAACCTACTGAAAGATTTATAGTGCATTGCTCTGATATGGATATTGAGGTGTTGGGTACAACTTTTAATGTAAGAAGCAGGCACAATAAAACTAATGTAGGATTAGTACAGGGAAAGATCAGGCTTGACTATGTTGATGCAGCATCCGGAAAACTATCGCTTATTATGAAACCGGGCGATTATGTACAACATGCTTATAGAAAAGCCCTTACCCGGATGATCCTGCCGGTTCCTGAAAAGATCACCAAATGGACAAAACACCAGCTTTTATTTAATGATGCCACCCTGGCGCAGATCAGCGAGATCATGACCGATGATTACGGCTATCATGTTGATTTTTCAACCCCGGATTTGGCTAATCTAAAAATAGAGGGCGAAATCAATGTACCCAGTGTTGAAGAACTGATTGAGACAATATCTACCACACTACCTGTGAAAATTATACGCACTGATAAAAATATCACTATTACTAAACAAAACTAAAACCCCTAACCAAACATTTTATGCGAAAACTCGACTCATCAAATTTTTTTAGATGTTGCTGTTTCCTGATGGTTTTGCTCGGCCAGTCAGTTTACGGTTTTGCCCAAATGGCACTAACCAGTAACAACAGGATCCACGCAAAAAGCTTCGGTTATTCGGCCCCGCAGGCTGTTGAAAGCAAAGTGCTTTTGAAGGATGCACTGGATAACCTGAAAAAGCAATTCAACGTGCAGATAGCTTACCAGGAAGGTTTGCTTGATAACAAGTTTGTACCCGCCAATTTAACAAATAATATCAGTCAGTTCACGCTTGACGATAATTTGAAACAATTATTATCGGCCTTTCAGTTAACGTATCGGAAGATCAACGACAATCAGATCTCGATTTTTACAGTAAAGGACCTCACCCCGAACAATGTATCTGTTGCAGCAGTTACATTAACAGGTAAGGTAGTGGATTCAGGCGATGGTCAGCCGGTTGTTGGCGCATCGGTTTATTTAAAGATGGATAATAAGGTGGGTGCAATTACCGATATTATAGGCAGCTTCAGGTTGATAGTGCCTGATAAGTATTCGGGGAAACCATTAACCCTTGTGGTAGCCTTTATAGGATATAATCAGGAAGAGGTTGCCGTAAGCGACCCTGCATCGCCTTTACAAATCAAACTGGCCCCCAATAACAAAGCACTTAATGAGGTTGTAGTTACCGCGCTTGGTATCAGCAAGCAAAAAAAATCATTAGGCTATTCGGTGACCGAAGTTAAAGGTACAGAGTTTACTCAGGCCCGCGAAAATAACGTAGCCAATGCGCTTACCGGTAAAGTTGCCGGTGTTAACGCGGCAGGCTTATCAACTGGTCCGGGTGGTTCAAGCCGCGTGGTGATCAGGGGTAACGGTGGTCTTGCCGGCGATAATCAGCCGTTATATGTGGTAAACGGTATGCCTATCGATAACAGCGTACCCGGTGGTGCTGCTACTGTTAATGGTATCACCAATAACGTTGACCGTGGCGATGGTATAGCAGCCATAAACCCCGATGATATTGAATCGATAAGCGTACTTAAAGGTGGTACGGCGGCGGCGCTGTATGGCTCAAGGGCAGCGAATGGTGTTATTTTGATAACCACCAAAAAAGGCCGCATGCAGAAGGGGGTAGGTGTAGAATTTAACTCGACAGCTACTTATGATAATGTGTCCGTATTTCCAGATTACCAATATGAGTACGGGCAGGGCGATGGCGGCGTAAAGCCAACCACGCTGGCTGCTGCACAGGCAAGCGGAAGGCGCTCATGGGGTTCAAAAATTGATGGATCAACCGATTATGTTGCGGTTGACGGGCTTACCCACCCTTATACGGCTCAGAAAAATAACCTCAAAAATTATTATCAAACAGGAAGCACTTACACCAACAGCCTTGCATTTTTAGGTGGTAACGAGGCTTTTACCTACAGGTTTTCGGCTGCTGATTTGAATAGTAAAGGTATTTTGCCGGGCACTACCTATGATCGTAAAACTTTTAACCTCGCCCTGAACGGTAAACTGAGCGACAAGCTATCTATTGAGGCATTAGCCCAATATAATGTTGAAACCGGCCATAACCGCACCGGCGCAGGCGATGCTTTGGGCAACCCGAACTGGACACCGCTTGAGGTTGCCAATACCGTTGATGTACGCTGGCTTAAGCCGGGTTACGATGCTTTAGGCAATGAGCAGATCTGGAATGACGCATCCATTGCGTCAAACGGATATTTTGTGATTAATAAATACAAGGAAGATGATGTGAAGAACCGCTTTATTGGCCAGGGATCGGTTATTTATTCGCCTATAAAAAACCTTACTTTCAAAGCTACCATCAGCCGCGACTTTTTCAATTACAACTATACCAATATCTTGCCAACCGGTACATTGTATATACCCAATGGCCAGTATGCAGGCATTAAATCGGATGTGTCTGAAACTAACGAGTTAGCTACCGTTAGTTACAAAACGAAGATCATCAGTGATTTAAACGTAAATATTTTGGGTGGTGTGAACAGTCGTAAATACACAATCAACCAGCTAACGCTTAATGGTTCGCAATTTACGATTCCATATTTTTACAGCTTCACCAACCTTGCAGTTTCATCAACCCTACCATACAATGCCAAGATTGTGACCAACTCAATTTTTGGTTCGGCCGATTTTGATTACAAAAGTCTAATATTTTTATCATTCACCGGCAGGAAGGATTGGTTTTCAGTGCTTAGTCCTAAAAGCAACAGTATATTTTACCCAAGCGTGGGCGGAAGTTTCATCCTCTCTGATGCGGTTAAACTCCCTGACTTTTTTAATCTTGTAAAACTTCGCGGCTCATGGGCCCAGGTAGGCGGAGGCGATCCCGATGCATATGCTATTAACCTTACTTACAGTAATGTGCCAAGCGCAGGACAGCCGCTGCAAAACGTAACCAGTAATAACATTACCAACAGCAATCTTAAGCCCTATACTTCGACAACATTTGAAGGTGGTTTTGAATTGCAGATGCTTAAGAACCGTTTAGGTTTGGATGTTACGTTGTATGATCGTAAAACAACCAACGATATTGTGAATACCGCTATTTCTTCCACATCGGGTTACAATAACGTGATCCTGAATGTTGGTGAGGTAAGCAACAAGGGTATTGAGGTATTATTGAATGGTACGCCTGTAAAAACGAGCAGTTTTACCTGGAGCGCGAGTTATAATGTAGCCTATAATGATAATAAAGTGGTTAAGCTGGCCCCCGGCCTTAATACCATTCAGCTGGCCACTTCGGTAGGTAACTGGGGTATTTTAGATAACATTGAAGGTAAGCCCTTTGGCATGCTGGTGGGTACCCGCATGCAAAGGGATGCTAATGGTACTGTAGTATTTAATGCTACAACAGGTTTACCGGTACAAACCCCGCTGCAACAGTTAGGTAAAAGCGTTGCCCCGCTTACCATGGGTTTAACCAACGAATTCAGGTATAAAAGGTTCTCGTTAAACTTCCTGGTTGATGGCAAGTTTGGTAACAAGGTGTTTTCGGTTATGGAAGTTTACGCTACCCGTTTGGGCTTAATGAAATCAACGTTGCCGGGAAGGGAAAACGGATTGGTGTTGAACGGTGTTGATCAAACTGGTGCTCCTTACACCCGCACGGTACCTGTAAGTGGCCTGAGGTCATACTATGATAATTACAAAACGTATTCCGAACTGTTTTTGCACGATGGCAGCTTTGTTAAACTTCGCCAGGTTATCCTGTCATACGCGCTTCCAACAAGCCTTTTAAACAAAGTTAAAATCCAGTCGGCCAGTATATCTTTTGTGGCCCGGAACCTTTGGACAATTTATAAGCAGACAGACAATTTCGATCCGGAGCAAAGTTTTACCAACAGTAAAACCCAGGGCTTCGAGTCTATCGGCTTACCGCGCACACGTTCGCTTGGCGTAAACCTGGCTGTTAAGTTTTAACAATTAAATTGAATACGATGAAAAGACATTTAACCAAATATATTTATTACGCACTGGTAATGCTCGGCATTATCACCACGCAATCGTGTACCAAAAATTTTGATACGCTTAATGTTAACCCGGATGCATCTTCAAAAGCGGTACCACAATACATTTTTACCAAAGCCCAGTATGACGGTACAGCACGTATGCTTGATCTGTTACTGGGTACCATGCAGTACACCACCAGCTTTAATGATGTGGCAGGTTTCGGGTCAAAATATGTGTTGAGTCAAAGCCCGCAGTCGGCTGCCGCTTTCACTAATGCTTATCCAAATGAGATCAACGAATTGGGTGAGGTTTTAAAAGCGGTTGGTACCGATGCTTCGCAGGTAAACCTGCAAGCCGAAGCGCGGATCTGGAAAGTATATTGCTTCAGCAGGCTTACCGATTTGTATGGCGATATCCCATATTCACAGGCTGCACAAGGTTATAACCAGGCGATATACAAGCCTGCTTACGATGCACAAAAAGACATCTATGCCGATTTATTGAAGGAACTTGACCAGGCAGCCCAAAGCCTTGATGCAACCAAAGCAACCTTTGGTTCGGCTGATTTAATTTACGGTGGTAATACCGTAAAATGGAAAAAGTTTGCCTATTCGCTCATGCTCAGGTGTGCCATGCGCATGACCAAAGTTGATATTGCCCAGGCCCAAACATGGGCAGTAAAAGCTATAGCAGGCGGCGTTATTACGGATGACGCCGATGTTGCCAAAGTAGCATATATCGGCGCAGGGCAGGATATCAACAAAAATCCTTTAGCACTTGATCTTTATAATAATGACTATATAGCAGGTAACGGCAGCACTAACACTGAAGGCGGTAAATACCAGGATGTGTTTATTAATTACATGAAAGCTAATAAAGATCCTCGCCTGGCCGTTTTATCTGTAGTGTGGAATGGTGGCGTGGCTGATACTACATCGGCTATTCAAAAAGGTATGTCATCTGGTCTGAATGCCAAACCTGCGGATTTTGTGACCTATTCGGAACCGAATCCTAAAACCATATTGCTGCTGAATTCTCCGCGGTTGGTTTTTACAGCTGCCGAAAGCTACTTCCTGTTATCTGAAGCTGCGGCAAGGGGATGGTATACAGCCGCTACTGCCGAGTCATTATACCAAAATGGTATTGCTGCATCTATGCGCCAATGGAGCATCATTGCAGGCAGCGCAGGTACTATATCAACTGCCCAGATCAACTCATACATTAACGCGCATCCTTTTAATACAGGCGGTACGCTTGATCAAAAAATGGCGCAGATTTATACCCAGTTTTGGGTTGGCATATTTCCCGATGCGCAGGAGGTTTTTGCAAGCTACAGGCGTACCGGTTATCCTGCACTTGTGCCTAATAATTACGTAGGTAACGCTACCGGTGGCAAAATATTCAGGCGGATGCTGTACCCGGTTAGTGAGCAAAACCTTAATGCGGCTTCATACGCTGCGGCCATTGCGCGGCAAGGTTCGGATGATTTTTTAACCAGGATATGGTGGGATAAACAATAGTGTTTAAGTTTGATTAATTGATGTTGTATCGGGGAGGGCGTGGGGCTTTCCCTGATTTTTTTTTAACGGCTTTTTGATGTATAAGAAATACCTTTTTTTTCTCTTGGTACTGTGTGGAATCCAAACTGCGTCAGCACAGAATGATCTGGTTAAAGATGATAACGCCAGTAATTATAACCTGAACAAGCCCGAACGCGAGCTATGGCTTAAAAATACCGGCTTGGGTTTGTTTATTCATTTTAGTATGGATAGCCAGTTGGGTGTGGTGATCAGTCACTCGCTGGTTGGCGCAAGTGATGATTGCGTAAACCGTTATTTTAATGAGCTGCCCAAAACTTTTGATCCCTCCAAGTTTGATCCGCACCAGATAGCAACGCTGGCAAAACTGGCCGGAATGAAATACATCGTATTCACTACCAAACATCATTCGGGTTTTTGTATGTGGGATACCAAAACAACCGATTTTAGTATAACGCATACACCATACAAGAAAGATCTGTTAAAAGAGTTTGTGGATGCCACTCGCGAAGCAGGTTTGCAGGTAGGATTTTATTTTTCGCCCGAGGACTTTAACTTTTTGCGTGACCATCATATACCTATTAGTCGTACTGATGTTAAGATGGATACCCAAACCCGCCATGAGTATGACGAGTACACCCGGAAGCAATGCGAAGAGCTGATGACCAATTACGGTAAAATAGATGTACTTTTTATAGATGGCGATCCAAAGGAAGTGGTAAAGCAAACCTGCTGGAAGTTACAGCCTGATTTGCTGATAACCCGGGGCGCAATCAAAACCCCTGAGCAGATCATGCCCGGTGCTATGATCAACGAGCCATGGCTGTCATGCATTACAATGGGCACGGCATGGGGTTATCAGCCAACTAATGAACGTTATAAATCGGGCAGCCAGTTAATCGGATTATTGATTGAGGCGAGGGCAAAAGGCGGTTCGCTATTGCTTAATGTTGGCCCTAAACCAGATGGCTCATTACCCATTGAACAGGAAGAGCGGTTAAGGGAAATGTCGGCATGGTATTTTGTTAACCGCGAATGTATTGACAGCGTGCGAAGCTGGGTGATCAGCAAGGAGGGCGACACCTGGTTTACCGCAAAAGGCGGGCATATACTTTATGCTATTGTTACCAATGCTGCCGATTGGAAGGAGGGAACCCGCAAAACTTTCCTGATCCGTTCGGCCATCGCTACTAATCAAACTCAGGTTAGTGTATTAGGGCAAAATAGTAAGGTTATTGAATATAAAACTGATGATGTAAGCTGCAGGTATAAACAAACCGATCAGGGGCTTGAAGTATCTGTTGTGAAGGCACAGCGTATTTATGATGATCACCGCTGGCCTAACCCGGTAGTGATTAAACTGGAAAATGTTGCCCCTGTTTTTAAAGAAGCCGCCATTGTTGAAACAGGAGCAAGTTCAAAAACAAAGGCCGGTGCAGTTTTAAAAGGTAAAATTCTGAACTACAAAAGTATTTCGGTAAAAAGGGCCCGGTTTGATTATCGCCCTTACCATGGACAGGTAGAAACTTTATATGCAGGTAAGTGGACAGCCGGCACCTGGGTAAATATTAAGACTGATGGCACTTTTGAAGCGACCATTCCACTAAAAGCCGATTACGAATACAAGGCTGTAGTTGAACAGGCTAATGTTGAAATAGAAGGGGAAAACAAATTATTTAAGCAGTAATATTTGGTGAGATGCTGTTTGAAAATGGAAGAAAGAATTTTTGTAGAGACTTATAATTACGTCTCCCGAAGGACAAGCCGATTTCAAAAGCGTCTCAGCTGCGGTAAATTGCAAGCGTGAGACGCAATTATGCGTCTCTACATTCAAAAACTATCGTTTATAGGTAGATAAAACTTCATTGCCGTTGGTTTTAACCAACGGAATAATGAGTAGTGATAAGAGGGCTTCAGCCCAAATCTGCTTGCATAATTGGGCTAAAGCCAGAACTTTTTTGTCTTTTACCGTTGGTTAAAACCAACGGCAATTAATGTTTTTTAACAGCTTTCAAGATCATGAAAAACGGGGTTATGTTTTGCGTAACCCCGTTTTAGTTTTAAAGGTCTTTAATATTATCGTTAGGATTTCTGTCAATGAGTTTACTGAATGGATCAATTCCTACAGAGGCCGGCTTACCCTTAACAATAACACTAAATTGCTGTAACCCGTGTTTAAGCTTATACTTTTTAAGGTATAAGGTGTTACTCACCATGCGGTTACCGGCACCTTGAACCTGCTTGCCGAAGATTCCGATATCAATATAATCGTTCATGTTTATGGCCGGGATATCGTTGTTTTTGGCGTCTTTCCAAACTTTATCAATATCAAGCTTCAACGTAACTTTATATTCATTTTTATTACCTGTGGATTGACTGCTTGCTTCAACCACCCTGTTATCATATAGTGTGATCTTTTGCCAGGTATCGGTAAGGTAGTACTGCAGCGAATCGGGTACATGCTTTTGGAGACATTGGTAAAGGTTATTGGCACCGGCAAACGGGCCATCTTTTTTAAAAGTATAGGTCTTTTTAAATTCGCGCAGGGCTACGTTCAGGCTGTCTTCACCAATCAGGTCGCGCAGGCCATACAGTGCCACGCTTGCCTTGCCTCCCCATAAAAACCAATTGTTGGCTTTTATTAAAGGATGTTCGTTTTCATTAAGGTGCCTCCTGATAAAAAGGTAATACCATAACTGATCTAAAACAATATAGCGCATGTTATCCTTGCCATATTTATGTTCTGACATTACCAGTTGATCGTAGTTTGAAAGGCCTTCGGGGATCACCAGGCTGCCTACAGTGCTGTTTGGCGCTGTTTGAAAACGCCACCATTGTTGTGATAACAGTCTGGTTGTATTGGCATAACAATAATCAAAACTGTTAGGATCCCTGAAATCGGCATTCCATCCAAAGTATTCTGCGTAAGTGTCCAGCGTTGTCATGGAGGCATCCTGCGGACCGTAAACAGACGTCTCCACCAGTCGGATATCATTAAACGGATAGGCACCATAAACCTTGCTGTAATAAGTTAAGCCATCCTTATAAGCCGCAATATACCTGTCGATATTGGTGCTGTGTTCAGGATTATAATATACCTCGATATTTATGGTATGGTCCAGTTGAACGGTCGCTTTTTTTACGGCGAGTCTCTCTGATATAATACCCATCGGCATGTACATACCCGGTTTATCCTGCACATAGTGAAAGTAATTACGACCGTTTTGCTGCCAGTGTTTTACGAGCCGGCCGGGTACGATAGCGGTTTGATCGGCCAGGGTGCTAACAGTTACATCCAGTTTCAAAAGGTCAGCAGCTCTTCCTGCTTTTAAGGTGCTTATGCCCTCGGGATCATTTTGCTGCGTTTCCTCTTCCTTTTTTTCGGGCAAACCTGCTTTTTTGCGTTCGTAAGGGCTGCTTAGCTCATCATCTTCATCATACCCAAGGCCCGGCAATCCACCGTTAAAAAATGTGCCGTTGTTAATGAGAGCCGCAGCATACATGCCATTGGTAAACCCTTTTTGCACTATTTCTGAGTTGATCTCTAACGTTAATGAATCGCCCGGCATTAGCGGTTTTACGAACTTGTATAACCGAAATTCGGCAGTGTCAGTTTTCGGCCTGAACCAGTTGAAAAATCCACGGGGATAAAGCAGCGGGGTAGTAAACGGAACTAATGTGCCATTGGTTTTAAGCGAATAATTGGTGAGTTCATCGCCGTCGAGCAGCATCTGTAATATGGCAGCTTTATTTTTATTGGTGATGGTTACCCATGCGTGTGTGGCAACCTGTTGTTTATCCGGATAAAGCTCTACCTGCATTTTTATGCTGGTTACTTTAGGCAGGGGAAGGTGCTCATATTTTTTCAAGGTTTTTTCATACATCACTGCCCTGGCTGTGTTTTCGCTTTTGATAAGGTAGCTGTTTAAAAAACTTACGTTATAATAATTCCACACACCAACAGCTAAAAAAGCTATAGTCACTATTACGGTGATCAAAGCTGTGCTGCTGTTAAAACGCTGGGGCAATAAACGTAATCGCTCTTTAAAAGATGAGGTTACCCCCCGGTAATAAAATAATCCCGAAACAATGATCAGCAAACCCGCAAATAGCATCCAGTAAAGGTTGAACCAGCTAATGGGCGCTGCCATATGCCCTATGCCGGTCATATCAGATATTCCCGACGATGGGGTGTACGAGTACAGCAGCAGATTATAATCAAAAGTGCCGGTTTTGCGCAAAAAGAAAACAATCACCCATAAAAACACGCCTATGCCATGGGCTGCAAATTTGTTATTGATAACAACGTGCACAACATAGCAAAATACAACCATCTGCAGCAAAGCGGGCAGCAATATGTAGGCTATGTAGAGAAAGTACACTGATAAATTCAATGTGTGATAACCCTTTAATAATTGAACGGTAACCCCGGTTAATATGGGTAGGATGGATAAGCCGGTGCCAATAAGCAATAAGGTGATTAGCTTCGATCCGTTCAGGATCCAGTTTGGAGGCGGGAGGGAATCATTGATAAATGCATAGCGGGTAGTCCTGTCGCGGTGCAGGGTTTCGCCGGTATAAAACATCAGGATGAAGAAAATAAAGAATGGAAAAGCTTCATTAAAGATTGCGAGCAAGGTAACTGTACGCGGAAAATCAGGTACGCCATTCCTGTTATCGCCAAGCCAGAATACAAAACCGAGGAATAAGCTGCCAGCGATTAATATGATCCAGAAGTAGTTATCGCGGATGATATTCAGCAATTCAACTTTTACCAGGTTGTATAAGGTATTCCTGTTGTATTTGCCTGTAAAGCCAACAACTGGTTTAATAGTTACCTGGGTTTTAGTTTTTGTGCCTGCCTCGTCAATAGCAGCCTTATCACGCCTGCCGCTAAAGAAACGCTCAAAGCTAAACCTGAAATAAGTGAAAAGCACAATAACTATCCCAATACCGCCCCATAATACACGGTTGAGCATAAACGTACCGGTAACCGGGAATAAGGTAGTATTTTGCTCAATGGTGCTTGAAGAACTGGTTTGCATCCTGATACCGTTAAGCCCAAAAGGATCGCTGAGGTTTATTACCGTGGGGTTGTTAATGTGGTTAAGGAAAAACAACGCGATGAAGTAAAAAAGAAACAGCAGGATACCGCCAAAGTAAATAACCTTTACATTGCGGGTGATGGCTACAAGCCCAAAAAATAACGAAGATGTAAATAAAACGTTAGGCAGCCCGATAGTGAAAAATGGGTGCAGGTAGTAAATGAGGCTATTGGGGCCGTATTGCTTTGCATCTGTCCATCCCATAGCCGGGCCCAGTTTGGTGCCTATGAAGGCGCCAATGATAACCGCTGTTGAGATCAGGAGCATGAAAACGAACGAGCCCAGGTAACGGCCCCAAAAATAACCTGCTTTGGTGATAGGGTAGGTTAGGTAATAATCTTTTGTGTTGTATTCAATGTCGCGGTATAAGGCAGTGCCCATAATTGATGAACTCACAAGCGTCATCATCATGGTGATGCCCGAACACCACAACGCAAGTACATAAGGCGCGTTGATGTGCTCTTTTTCGCCCAATGGTAATGAGCCTTTTGAAAAAGTGAACACTGTAAATATCAGTGCTGCCAAAAAATAAAGGTAAACGGCTGGCCTGCGGACCCGATTCCGGATCTCGAACAGAAATATTTTAAGGAACATAAACTATTGGTTTATAGTAGTTTTAAATGGTATCTACATCTATACGTGTGGCGATGTTGCTGAAGTACACATCTTCCAGGTTTGGCGTGCTGCTGATAAAACCGTTGCCGGGGTCGGCTTCGTTTATAATGCGGATATGGAGTTTGCCGGTTTTAAGCTGCGTTGATATCACCTGGTAATCATCTTTGTAAAAGCCCAACTCTGATTGGGTGATCACCTTGCTGTAAATTTTTCCGTTCAGCTCATTTACCGCGCTTTCCGGGTCACCTGCGTATAAAACCTCGCCCTGGCAAATAATGGCAAAATTGGCGCAAAGCGTACTTACGTCCTCAACAATATGGGTCGACAGGATTACGATGGTATTTTCACCCAAACGACTAAGCAAGTTGTAAAAACGGTTTCGCTCAGCCGGGTCAAGGCCCGCTGTGGGTTCGTCAACAATAATAAGTTTAGGGTTACCAATTAATGCTTGTGCTATTCCAAAACGCTGTTTCATACCGCCGGAGTAGGTGCCAAGGTGCTTTTTCCGGTCTTTATAAAGGTTTACGTTTTCCAGTAATTGAAGCACAAGGTCTTTGCGTTCGGCGTTGTTGCCAACCCCTTTAAGCTGGGCAATATGGTCGAGCATTCGTTCGGCCGATATTTTGGGGTAAACACCAAACTCCTGTGGCAGGTACCCGAGTAGCTGCCTTACTTCGGTTTTGTTTTTCAATACATCCAGCTCATCTAAAAAAATGCTGCCTTTATCGGCCTCCTGTAGGGTGGCTATGGTACGCATCAGTGATGATTTACCGGCGCCGTTTGGGCCAAGCAGGCCAAACATGCCATTATTCAGGGTCAGCGAAACATCTTTTAAAGCATGTACGCCGTTGGCATAGGTTTTTGATAGCGAGTTGATTACTAATTTCATGATTTGCTAAGTTTTGGTTATTTATTATTACGGATCATCCTTGTATTTCCGTTCAGGATTAGTTTAGCGCTGTCGGCAAGTTTATAGGTTATGTTGCTGAGGCTATCGTCCTTGATCCATAAGCGGCTTTTGTTCCGGATATCGAGGTTGGTTTTATTGAATTGGTTGCCTGCTTCAATAGATAGATTTGAAGAGCTATTGTTGCTTTTACCGATAATGGCGTTTACTATGTTAAACTTGTTGTTTTTTAGTAAGACGGTGGAGGCATGGTCCTGGATAATATTGAGCTGATCCCCGTTGAAACCACTGATGGTGGTAGCCCGCCATTTAAAGTCTTGCGCGGCAGTGGTATCAATAATTTGAGTGTCGCCTGCTTTATATTTTGCATCGGCATAAAACGCATTTAATTGCGGCATGGATATGTACAAAACGTTTGGGGCTTGTACATTATGAAAGTTATCTTTAAACCCGGCACGAATAAAGAGCGAATCGTGCCGTTGTTCAATTTTCATGAACTCCATGGCGTCGGGATCAGCAAGTACTTTGAATGGCCCCTGAACCAGCATAATATTGATAGCCGTTGATGAACCAAGCTTAATAACCTTGAAATATCTGAAATTTAGGTTGTTAAAGCCATTATAAGGGTTTTTATACTCACCTTTAAAATATTCTGCTTTCAGCTGAAAGTCATAGATCCCAACCGAAACTAACAGTAACAATACCGCGGTAAGTAAGAATTTATTGCTTGTTTTCATCGTTGCTTGCCTGGTTTAATTCATTATTTTGTTGCGCCTGGAAATGTTGATATTGCAGACTGATCTCATCTATCGATATACCTAACAGGTACATGTTTTTAAAAAGCTCGGGTAAGTTCTGACGCACAAAGTTTTCTTTGCGGTAAGCTTTTACTTTGTCAAAGCCATCCTCTGCCACAAATAAACCCAGGCCGCGTTTATTATAAATAATTTCGAGCCCCTGCAAAAATTCGTATGATCGCATAACCGTATTGGGGTTTACTTCCAGCTCAACCGCCATATCACGTACCGATGGGATCTTTTGCCCGCCGGGCCATTTGCCCATCAGGATCTGATCGCTCACAAAAGCCGCTATCTGGAGGTATATCGCTTCGTTATCTTTAAATTCCATTATCGTCTTTTTTAAGCCTGTTTCTCCTTAAACCTAAAATATGCCGCTATCCAGATCAACAGCGATATAATGGGAACCACAATAAAAGCCCAGGCAGATTGCTGCGCATTTAAACCAATGGAGTAAAAGTTTATACCATCCTGGAAATTGAGAAATGAAAAAGGTGTTACCGGTTTGATTGGCCTGCCAACAATAAATCTTACAAACACTGTATTCACAAGGATTAGCAGGGCATAAAAAATAAAGAAACTGAAACCTGTTTTTATAAAGTGTAATTTTTCGAACCGGATTGCTCCATATATCGTGACGGCATGCAGCAACGAAAACAATATCATCACCAGTACAAATTTATCCTGAAACAGGGTGAGTATTTCAATTTGATGCCCGGGCCAGGGTTTGAGATTGATCAGGATAAATAATACCAGGTAAAAAACGCCTGTGTACACGAAAAGGAATATAACATACGAATAAACCCAGCCGACCATAAACTTCTCGAGTTGTGATGCAGGCAGGGTTAACATTGGAACTGCCCGGCGCTTATCGCCCAGATCAGTAAAAACCGTGCTTGTAAATAATGGCCCTGCGATAATCATGAGTACTCCGAACATGGCCATCTGAAAGCCGGGATCTACCGGACCCGGGATCATATAAAACACAAACGAACCGCCAAGTAAAAATACCCCCGCCAAAACCGCTGCCGACATTAAATAGGCGCGGTAATGCTCAACAGTGTGCTTCATAAACAACAGGCCAAAGCGCTTTAAACTGAAGTAATTATTCATGATTTGTGCTTGGTTTTAGTGCGTTTAGTAATTTGCTGCTATTGGTTGTTGCTGCGTTAAATAATAACTCAAGGTCCATTTTTCCGTACTTGCCAGTGGTGTTTTGTACAATAGCGTATTTGCCCATGAGGGTTTCTTCTTCGTACAGCGCATTCATCCCGGTAAGGTCTTTAAAAACACCGAAAAATAATTTCTCGGTAAGCTCATCTATCGAGTTCTCAATTACGATGCGGTGATCGTCCAAAATCAACACGGTATCAATAAGACTGTCCAAATCCCTCACCTGGTGGGTTGAAATAATAATGCAGCGCTCATCATTTAAAACCGATGCTATCAGTTTTCTGAACTGAACTTTTGAAGGAATATCAAGCCCGTTGGTAGGCTCATCAAGGATAAGCAAACGGGTATTGGTAGCCAGCCCAAAAGCGATGATCATCTTTTTTTGCTGCCCGTATGACATTTTGGTCATCAACAGATCCGGGTCAATATCCAATGTTTTCAGATAACTGTAAAAGTCAGTAATACTGAAGGCAGGGTAGAAGCTTGCTGTCCGGGCCAAAAACTGGCCGGGAGTTAGTGCCGGTACGTGAACTTCTTCGGCAATAAAATAAAGGTCTTGTAAAGTGGATACCAGGCGCTTTGAGCTTTTTGTTCCGTTAATAAGGCAATGGCCCGATTGCGGAAAAGCCAGACCGGCGATATTTTTCAGCAGGGTTGATTTCCCGGCTCCGTTTTTACCCAGTAGACCATAAATGTGGCCGGCCTTTAATGAAAGGTTCAGATTTTTGAACAACGGCTTCCGGTTGTTGTAGCTAAAATTCAAATTGCTTATTTGAATCATTTTATAGTGTATTAGTATGGTAGTACACTGCAAATGTAATTAAATATTTTTAAAATGCAAGCGATATATTGGTTAAGAAAGATCTTTCTGAAAACCAATCATTCCCTTAACAGTTATTAAGATATGTCAAAGAAGAGAACCATGCCAAACGAGCCAGATGAAATGCCGGTAAACCCGGAGCGGCCCGAAATCAGGCAGCCCACGGACCCCGGAGAACCGGAAATGCCCGAAGAAGCGCCGGAAAATATCCCGAATGAAATCCCCGATCCTGAGCCAAGCCAGCCTGAAGTAGACCCGGATGAGTTTGAAAAGTAAGGGGATATTTACTGCTCATGAGCCATCACAACTAATTGCTTGCGATGGGTGGCCGTGCTTTTAATATTTGGGAACATGCATGATATAACCTAAACTATTTAAATTGCATCATGAAAATAGCTACGTATAACGTAAATGGTGTAAATGGGCGCCTGCCTGTTTTGCTCCGCTGGTTAAAGGAAACATCCCCTGACGTTGTCTGCTTGCAGGAACTTAAAGCTCCACAGGAAAATTTTCCGGAGCAGGCTATACTTGACGCAGGTTATAGAGCCATCTGGCATGGCCAAAAAAGCTGGAACGGCGTTGCAATACTGGCAAAAGACAGGGAAATTACAGAGGTATGCCGCGCACTTCCCGGCGATCCTGAAGATGAGCATAGCCGTTATATTGAAGCACTTGTTGATGGTATTACCATTGGCTGCCTGTACCTGCCTAACGGCAATCCTGCACCCGGACCCAAGTTCGATTATAAATTAGGTTGGTTTGAACGCCTTAAAATCCATGCAGCCGGTTTACTTGCTGCTGATAAACCGGTTGTATTAACCGGCGATTATAACGTTATGCCTACCGAGCTCGACGTTTATAAACCGGAGCGCTGGGTAAATGACGCGCTCTTTCGCCCTGAAACACGCGAAGCCTTTAAAACACTGGTGCAACAGGGCTGGACGGATGCTATCCGCAAAATTTATCCTACCGAAGTGATTTATACCTTTTTCGATTATTTTCGCGATGCCTACGGCCGTAACGCCGGTTTACGGATCGATCATTTTTTACTGAGCCCTCACCTGGAAAAACGTCTTTTAGCTGCAGGTGTAAACCGGGATGTACGAGGCTGGGAAAAAACAAGCGATCACGCACCGGTTTGGATTGAACTGAAGGATGATGAATGAGTTTAAGAATTGAAGACTTACGAAGTTTTAAAAACTTCGTAAGTCTGGTTCAAAAACTTGTTGCGCTTACCTCCGCATACCAATGTTTTCGTGCACCCATTTGGCCTCTTCTTCCGGAGTTACTTTATCAATGGTACTGTTTATCCTGCTAAAAGTAGCCCCGGGGAAATCATAAGGTTTGCTATCGTCAAAAAACGGACCGACAACGCCAAGCATCCACCCGTTTTTAGCAGCCCAGTGGGGTGGGTTTACACGGTATTTAAACACCTCGTAGTGGATAAAATTGTTTCTGCCGTCAAAATCAATGGTAACCCGTTTAATATGTTCAATTTCGTCGGGGCAGGCATCCAATTCGGTAGGGAACTCCAGCCATTGGGCCAGTGAGCTTTCCGCTCCTTTAATAAGCGTAAGGTATGCCTCCGGGAACAAGTGTAATTCCTCAAGTTCTTTTAAATACAAAAAGGTGTCGTAGCGGGTAAGCAGATTTTGGGCAAAGGGCAAAACATCTTCGGCGGTTAAACCTGCAGCCGCTTCCGCCTTTTTATAAAGTGGTAAAATCCTTGCTGATCGCTCCAATTCAAGTTTCTTCTTTTTCTTCTTAACATCAAATAACCTGAAAGCCGCAAATGCTATAATAAAAACTATAATGGTAATTACAATAAGCGTGATTAGATCCATAATGCAATGAATGTAAGCTTTTATGCATACAAATATCAAATTTATCGCGTTACCAAAGTAAAATCCACACTAACGTTTTATCCGGCGCCGGAGTAGTTGCAGTTAAGGTCCTGTTATCCTTATCGATAGCGCTATTTATGTCGCCATCCTTTATGCTGTAACTTTGCTCCCGGCTGCTTCTACAGTCGGAATTTTTAGTGATTTTCCCTGTGCCAGTAATTCGGAAGTGATAGCTCGTGTATAGGTTTTGATCTCGTTCTGGAATTCGGTAACGGATGCTCCTGAACGGATCTCTTCCAAACGTTTTTCCCATGTTCCGGTAAGTTCGGCCTGGGCTATCTGTTGGTTTTTTACCACTTCATAAACGGCAATGCCGGTAGTTGTGGGTACCAGGTTTTTCTTTTCCCTGATAATATAATTGCGTTTAAGCAGTGTTTCGATGATGGCTGCCCTTGTTGCCGGCGTTCCGAGGCCGCTGTCTTTCATGGCATAACGCAGCTCCTCGTCGTCAATCTCTTTGCCTGCCGTTTCCAATGCCTTAAGCAGGGTTGCTTCGTTGTATAGTGGCCGTGGTTTGGTTTGCTTTTCGAGCAGGGCTTTGGCTGTTATCGGGAGATTTTCGCCCTGGGTTACTTTAGGCAGCGTTGCGTTTTCTTCGTCCTTTTTGTCGTCTTCTTTATCGTTAAATACAGAACGCCAACCTGCAGTATGGATTACCGTTCCGCTGGCGTTGAATTTAGCGCCCGATTGCACCACAATTTTTGTGACTTCCTTAATACAATCCTGATGAAATGCTTCGAGCATACGACCGGCTACCATATCGTAAATGGCCTGCTGATCGGGCGAAAGCTGGTGCGGGTTTTCGCCGGTGGTAAGCACGGCGTGGTGATCTGTTACCTTTTTTGCATTTACACTTCGTTTGTTAAGCGTAGCGCTGCCCAACGCAATGGCTTGTTTGCCAAACAGCGGATGTTGTTCCAGCTTTTCAATTAATGCAGGTACGCCTGCAAAAACATCGTCGCCTATATAGCGGCTGCCGGTACGGGGATAGGTAACCAGTTTGTTTTCATACAGGTTTTGGAGAATGGTAAGGGTTTGATCTGCAGTGAAACCTTTGCGTTTGTTGGCTTCCTGCTGCAGACTGCTCAAGTCATGCAATAGTGGAGGTGGCTCTTTGCGCGGCTTGGCTTCCACCTGTAAAATATGGCCGCCCTGCGGAAAGCCGCCTTCAATATCCTGTACCTTGTCAAGTACGGCCTGTGCTTCTTCTTTTGTTTTATAATTTTCGGCAGATATCGCTTTAAATACCTGTCCGTCTTTATCAGGATGGATACTTACCTGGTAAAAGGTTTCGGGTACGAAGTTTTTGTTTTCGAGGTACCGCGAACAGATCATGGCAAGGGTAGGGGTTTGCACTCTGCCTAAGGAAAGCACAGCGCCGCGAATGCCCGAAGAAAGACTAAGCGCCTGCGTGGCGTTCATACCCACCAGCCAGTCCGACTGGGAACGGCAATGGGCCGAATTGAACAGTGTATCATAATCGCTGCCGGGCTTCAGGTTACGGAAGCCCTCTTTGATAGCCTCATCAGTTTGCGATGAGATCCAGAGCCTTTTAAAAGGCTTTTTGCATTTTAAGTAATAGTAAATATAGCGAAAGATGAGTTCCCCTTCGCGCCCGGCATCCGTTGCTACAATGATCTCAGTGGATTCATCAAATAGCTTTTGAATGGTATCCAGTTGTTTTTTTACTGATGGATCATCCACCAAACCATCCTTGGTTTTAACCTTGCGAATGGAAAGCTTAAACTTTTGAGGCAGCATCGGCAGGTGCTGAACGCTCCAGCCGTAATAACCATACTCCTGCGGGGCGGCAAGCTGCAGCAGGTGACCGAAAGCCCAGGTAAAGGTGAAACCCTTGCCTTCAATATAACCGTCTTTCTTTGTAGTCGCCCCAAAAACTTTGGCAATTTCCCTAGCTACAGATGGTTTTTCGGCTATAATAACTTTCATAAATGTTGTTTCCCATGCCCCGGTTTAGGCCGGTTGCTGCCAATACGGGCGTCGAAAGTATGAATTTAGCGAGGCCTGTGCAAGGTTTGTTGGTAACATTGTGCGGCCCGACAGGTAGAATGACCTGTTAAATGCCGTTGGCAGTGGTCAGTAATTCTTTATCTACACCGGCAATTATTTCTCTAAATACAGGTTCGGCATTGATGTAACCTTCAAGTAGTTTAAACTGGTTTTTAGCCCTGATCAAATTATGCCCTTCATATTGGGTACCATAGTAAATATCATTATTTAAAAAATCTGTTAAAAAACGGAGGCCCTGCATATAGATCATTAGTTTGCCCGAAAAGGTGAAATACTGTTTTTCAGTTTCAGTAAGGATGTTGCTCATTTCGCTCATATAACCTTTATATATCGCTCTGAAAAAATCTGTCCTGATGATAATTTTATCCAGATCTTTTTCCTCTTCGTTGGCGGGCGATAAATAGGTGCGCATCATATCGCCAACATCGCTTAAATAATAGCCGGGCATTACTGTATCAAGGTCAACAATACATAGCGCGTTTTGGTCTTTGTCGAATAGTACGTTATTTATTTTGGTATCGTGGTGGATCACCCGGAGCGGGATTTCGTTATTGGTTGTAAACAGGTTATAGGTATGCAATATGTTGATATGATCATTAGCAGCTTTTACTTCCTTAGCTGCCTGTTCCAGTTTTCGGGGTTCGGCTGTTTTTAAAGCCTGTTCAAACTGTGTAACCCGTAATTTTAAATTATGAAAATCCGGAAGTGTGTATTCGAGTTTGCTGATGTCAAAATGATTTAACAGACGGGTAAACCGGCCAAACTGCACCGCAGCGCTATAGGCTTCCTTTGTATCCTGCAAAAAGTTTACTGTATGCGATCCTTCAATGAATGGAAAAAGCCGGTAAAACTTACCGTCGGCGGCTTGAATGATCGATTTCCCTTTTTGATTCTTTAACGGGGCTACAAATAAATAACCTGGATTGTGTTTATCAAAATATTCTTTGATTAGTACAAGGTTGCTGTCGATATGATCGGGCCTTTTAAAAACGGCAACGTTGATTTGCTGAAGAATATAGGAATGGTTAGCACCACTTATTTTATAAGTATAGTTTATTAAACCCGAGCCAAAGGGCCGGATATGGTATTCAGAAACGTTTAATCCAAAATTTATTAGGATATCATCAAACATATTATAGACGTTAACTCATCAAACATAGCTAATTTCATAAACGATAGCCATGCGCAAACGTTTGAGTGTTTTTTGTTTAGGTTTATTTTTTGTTTTCAACCAGTTGCGATTCAATAATCACCTTGTAAAAGGCACTTGGTTCATTGCCGCCGGTACCCTGGTGGTGCAGCAGGTCCATCAAAATGTCAGTTGCTTTTTGCCCCTGTAAATATGGGAATTGTTCAACAGAAGCGGCGGGAATATTCTCCATATAATTGATTAGCGGTAAATTGGCATAGCTTACAAATTCAAGATCCTTATTGATCCTGATGTTTAATTTGCTGGCATGTTTAATGGCAAAAAGTGCTACATAATCATTAAACGTTACTATAGCGGTTGGCTTACGTTTGCTGGCCAATAATTCATCTAACGCTTTCCTGGTGCCTTCTTCGGTAAGGTCGCACGAAACTATGAGCGAAGGGTCATATTTAAGCCTGTTTTTGGTCATGGCTTTGATGTAGCCCTCTTTACGCTCGCCGGTAGCAACCATGGTTTGCGGCCCGTTGATCATGCCTATTGCCCGGTGACCTTTTTTTAGCAGGTAACTCACTGCCTCAATGGTGCCGATTTCCATATTGCAGGCTACATAATGGATGTTGGGTATGGCCGGGATCCTATCGAAATAAACTACCGGGATATTGTATTTTTTTAAGTTTTCAAAATGTTGGTACGAGGAGGTATTTTTCCCTACCGATACAAGCAGGCCATCAACCCGGTGGTTTTTCATTTTTTCAACCAGCTGTTTTTCCTTTTGCTCATCATCATGTGATTGTGCCAGCAATACGGTATAATTTTTTTTATAGGCAGTATCTTCAATAGCGCTTATGGCCGAGGAGAAAAAAGCCTCCGAAAGTTCGGGTAAAATGACCCCGATGGTGAGCGTTTTGCCCTTTTGCAAAAAAATAGCGGTTTGGTTAGGCTCATAGTTTAACTCGCCGGCCAGTTTTTTAACTTTCGCCCTTGTGGTGAGTCCTATGCTCGGATGATCATGCAAGGCCCTTGAAACTGTAGAAACCGAGATGCCTAATATTTGTGCTATCTCTTTTATAGTAGTTGGCTTTGTTTGCATCAATTACGGGCTAATGTTGTTTTTATAGTTAAAGTTAAGCGATTATTATGAAATAGCTTGTATTAACTGCATTGCAAACGTTTGCGTGCTAAATCATCAGTTTGCATAGGTTGGCTGGTTAGCATAGTGGAGATTTGAACATTAGCGATGGCATATAGTGCCCTTTAATTTTATTCAGAGAACCCTGCTTATCTGCAATAAAGGAATAATCGCTTAACAGGCATATTTACCTCCAATTTTAGAAGCGGAAGTAATCAAGCCATAATGTTGGATAAATACCTGTTTTTCAATTAATGCCAGTAAAGGGATAATTATGCCCATTTTTCAAACGTTTGCGTTGAAATTGAAGCATTTATTTTTTCCTAAAGCCACTAATGCGAGTACATTTATGAAACGATACTTGTGTTATAACCCAATGATGAAGAAAACCGCTATAATTTGTCTTTCAATATTGTTTATTTTCATAGGAAATAGAGCTGCCATTGCGCAGACGGTACACATTGATGCTTCAAAACTGCGTCATGTTATCCCTTTTGGCGGCAATGCCTGGGTAAACGCGCCGGATACCATAACCGATGAAGGGTTGATTGGCCTGAGAAGCATAAAATCAACCTGTAATATTTATTTCAGGGTTAGTGTTGCACAGGACCTTGAGCTTGCGCTGGTGGTACGGGCGCCGCAGGGGAACAGCTTGCTGCGGTTATCGGTAGGAAAAAATGCGATCGTCAAAAAAATAAGCAATACCAGGTTTGATACTGTCAGTTTTGGGAAGGTTCACCTCAGTCGGCCGGGTTATGTAAAGATCAGTTTAAAAGGCATCAGTAAAACCGGGACTGTTTATGCAGATGTATCTGACCTTGTGGTTACTTTGCAAAAGCCGGATAATGACATTTCATATGTTGCAAAAGGCAGCTCATTTCATTTTGGCAGAAGGGGGCCTTCTGTACATTTACGCTATCCTGTTGCGGCCGATAAGGAGAATAAAGTAAAATGGTTCTATAACGAGATCATAGTACCCAAAGGACAGGACGTGATAGGTTCATACTTTATGGCAGATGGTTTTGGCGAAGGATATTTCGGTATGCAGGTAAATTCGGCAACCGAACGAAGGGTGCTATTTTCAGTATGGAGTCCTTTTAATACTGAAGATCCAAAAAGCATCCCTGATAGCATGCGTATTAAACTCGTTAAAAGCGGCAGTAATGTCCACATCGGCGAATTTGGCAACGAAGGCTCGGGCGGACAAAGCTATATGCGCTTCCCCTGGAAAGCCGGGCAAGCTTACGCTTTTTTGCTTAGCGCCGAGCCTGATAATGCCAGGCATACAACCACTTATACTGCGTACTTTAAAGATGTAGCTGCAGATAAATGGTTTCTGATAGCCAGCTTTACCCGCCCGCAAAAGGCTACTTACTTAACGCATTTGTATTCGTTTGTTGAGAATTTTGAACCTGACAACGGCGATAAGATCCGCAAAGCGTATTTTACCAACCAATGGATAGGGGATAGCGATAATAACTGGCTGGAACTTACACATGCCATATATACTGGTGATGCTACAGCCAATGCTAATTATCGTAAAGATTATGCCGGAGGAAAAGAAGGTGATAAGTTCTTTCTGCAAAACGGAGGTTTCTTTGATAATTATATCCAGCTCAAAACCCCTTATGATCGTGAACCAACAGGAAAGAAGCCTGTAATTGACTTTGAAAAATTACCCAATAAATAAGCCCCAAAAACCTCAATATTATATATGGAAAGAAGACAATTTTTGAAAACCAGCGCAATTGCAGCGGCAGGTTTTAGCATTTTACCGTCAGGAAGGCTGTTTGCATCGGCACCTGCAAAAGTCCGTTTAGGTTACATAGGCGTAGGTGCCCGTGGCATGAGCCATATTGCCGAAGGTTTGCTTCGCGATGATGTGGAGATCGTAGCTATTTGCGATACCCAGGAAAGCTCCCTGAAAATTTGCCGCGAATACATCGCCAAAAAAGGCCATGCACCTGTAAAGGAATACACCGGCGGACTGGATGCCTACAAAAAGCTGCTGGATCATAAAGATATCGATGCGGTGATTATTGCTACCCCATGGCAGTTTCACCACCCACAGGCTATTGACGCTATGAAAGCCGGCAAGTATGTTGGTTGTGAGGTAATTGCCGGTCTTACAGTTGAAGATCACTGGGATATTGTTAATACTTCAGAAAAAACAGGGATTCCTTACATGACGCTCGAAAACGTTTGTTATCGTCGTGATGTAATGGCTGCCTTGAACATGGTACGCCAGGACTTGTTTGGTGAGATCATTCATTTAGAAGGAGGATATCAGCATAATTTAAGAGGTGTATTGTTCAATAATGGTAAGCAATATTATGGCGGCGGCGTTGAGTTTGGCCCTAAAGCCCTTAGCGAAGCCCAATGGCGTACGCAGTTCAATATCGATGTGGATGGTGATATTTACCCAACCCACGGCGCAGGCCCTTGTATGCATTATGCCAATATCAATGCGGGTAACCGTTTTACTAACCTGGTATCGTTCAGCACCAAAGCAAAGGGTTTGGCAGCATACGTAGAAGAATTATCGCCCGGTCACCCGAATGCTAAGATCCACTACAAAAACGGCGATGTTACCACTACGATGATCAATTGTGCCAATGGTGAAACTGTAATGCTAAGTCATGACACGCACCTGCCACGCCCTTATTCATTAGGTTTCAGGGTGCAGGGCACTAAAGGTTTATGGATGGATGTTAACAAAAGCGTGTATATCGATCATAAATCAAAAGAAGATGACTCATGGGATCCGGCAAAGGAATGGTTTGATAAATATGACCACCCGCTTTGGAAAAAATACGAAAAGTTTGCCGAAGGTGCCGGTCACGGTGGCATGGACTGGTTTGTGTTTAATGCTTTCGTAGAGTCGGTTAAGCAAAAACGCCAAACTCCTATAGATGTTTATGATTCTGTTACCATGAGTGTAATTACGCCCTTGTCAACAAAATCATTGAAAGAAGGTAACGCAAGTGTGGCATTTCCTGATTTTACCAAAGGTAAATGGAAAGAGCGGAAGAATACCTTCGCGCTTGACGACAGCGGCTTTTAATTATCGTTTATATTTTTGCATGTTTTATGTTTAGCCTGGCCAAAAGCCGGGCTTTACTTTTTTAAAGCAGTATAGCTACCCTGCTACAGGTAAGCAGTGGCTTTTAGTGTAACCCTATGCTTTGTTTATGTGATTGATTTTTAGGTTTTTAAGTTTAAATAATTAAAAATCCGTTAACCCTGTTAACCCCTTTGCCGTCTAATTTAACGCCTATAGCTGGAGCTGGGTGGCGGCTGATACCACAGTGGGGTTGCGTTTGTAGATCTTATTCCAATCCACTCATAATCAAATTCCTCAAGCTTAGTCCTCAAATACGCAGAATCCATAAAATTGGCGCCTGAATCATCCCGGTTGCGATCTGCTCAATACCACAAAAACCTTCAGGAATCAATTTTTATCACCGCAAAATACTTTGAGTCAAACGTTTGCGTAGGTCCGATTTTGCCCAAAACAAACGTTTGCGCTGTGTTTGGAGGGGCGAATTTTTGCTTTCGAAACCCTGTATCTCTAATTTCCAATATTCAAAAACAGAGCTAAATCACAATAAAAAGCTAACAATTAATTAATACTAACACCACCACGTATGATTAAAATTTACTCAAACCCCGATCAGGGCTTCAGCAAACACATTTATTTAAGGAGGCAGATCAACAGCCTTTTTAAATTGATTTGCTGTTGCCTGCTACTATTATTGCCAGCACTTGCCAACGCGCAAACAACAATCAGCGGTAGCGTAAAAGATAAAGACGGCCCGGTAATTGGCGCTACCGTTATTCAAAAAGGCGTCAAAAATACTACCACAACCGATGTCAATGGTAAGTTTAAAATTACATTAAAGGGCAGTTCAACAGTGTTGGTTGTTTCTTATGTAGGGTATAGACCACAGGAAGTATCAATTAGCGGTTCCTCAGACGTTACTATCACTTTACAGGAGGACCTTAATAAACTGAACGAAGTAGTGGTAGTAGGTTACGGTACCGTTAAAAAAGGAAATATAACAGGATCGGTTAGTTCAATAAAAAGTGATGACCTTACACTTGGTGGTACAACTACTAATATCGGGCAGGCCATTCAGGGTAAAGCAGCCGGTGTTCAGGTGCAACAAACCAGTTTTGCGCCGGGCTCCGGAATCAATATCACCGTGAGGGGTGGTAACTCTATTAATACCTCAACTTCTCCATTATATGTTGTTGATGGCTTCATCAGCGATAATGGTAACCAGGTTAACCCTAATGACGTGGAGGATATCCAGGTGCTTAAGGACGCTTCGGCAACAGCTATTTATGGTGCGAGAGGCGGTAACGGCGTTGTGTTGATCACCACCAAAAAAGGAAAAAACGGCAAGGTTTCTTTAGATGCTGATATATCAGGAGGTACACAATACTTGACCTATAAGCCAGATCTGTTAACCGGCCAGCAATATACAGATATTCAAAATGCTACGGCTCTTGAAGATGGTAAGCCACAACCATACCCGTCAAGTTTCCAGGTGGCCAACACCAATTGGTTAAAGCTTGCAACCCGCAACGCGACAGTTCAAAATCAAAGCATCAGTTTAAGCTCAGGTGATCAGAATTCAAAGATCTACGTTGCAGGTAATCACATTAAACAGGTAGGTGTGTTACAGCATACCGGTTATGAAAGGTATACTGCAAGGATAGGTGCTGAGAAAACGATGAACGAAAACCTGAAGATCAGCGCTAACTTTTACGGCGCCAGCTCAAGTTCGACATTGCAATCGTACTCTGGAGACATAACTGCGCCATTATTTAGTTTATTGACAGCACCACCTAATGTAAAGCCTTATAATGCCGATGGTACTTATAATTATTATGTTACCCAGGGCACAAAGACCAACGCTTTAGCAGGCCTTTTGGAGCCTACAAATAACAGTGGTAATAAATTGGTCAATGCCAATATCGGGTTGGATTATAAGATTATCAATGGTTTAACCTATCATCTTACAGCCGGTACTGAATATAGTCAGACTACAGCGGGCCAGTACCTGCCTACCACAACTATTGCCGGTGCTAAACAGGGCGGTGTTGCCACTGAGCAGTCATCATCAGCTTTCAGGTGGATAGTGGAGAACTACTTTACCTATAAATTCAACATAGCTAAAGATCATGACTTTACTGTTTTATTAGGTACATCAAATCAAAAAGATGTTACCGAAGGGTTAAGCGCCGGGGCTAAAGGCTTCTCAACCGATGCGTTCTTATACTACAACCTTGGTGCCGGATCATTGGTAAATGGTTATGGCAGCAGTAAGGCAGAGGCTATGTTAACCTCGTATTTTACAAGGTTTAATTATGCATATAAGGATAAATTATTAGCCTCGTTCTCTTATCGTGACGACCGTTCGTCAAACTTCGGTTCGAACAAGCGTTCAGGTTTTTTCCCCGCAGGAGCAATAGCGTATAAACTTACCGATGACGATTTTATAAAAGATCTGAATACCTTCTCAAACTTAAAAGCGCGTGTTAGTTACGGTGTTACCGGTAATGACCGTATCCCTGCGAGCTTATATCTTTCAACATTTGGGCCTTATGGTGTAGTACTGAATGAAACCGGTAATCTTCAAACAGGGATAGAACCAAAAACATTGGCTAACCCTAACCTAAAATGGGAAAGCACCAGGCAGTTTGATGTTGGTTTGGATATGGGTTTTGCCAATGGCCGTATTAATGCAAGTATCGATTATTACAGTAAAAAAACAACCGACCTGTTAATTCAGATCCCTATAGGACAGCAATGGGGGTTCAGTAATCAGTATGTAAACGGTGGCGCAATCCAAAACCGCGGTATCGAGCTTTCAGTAAATACCAACAATGTGCGTGGTAAAGATTTATCGTGGAACAGTACGGTTACTTTTGCTTACAATAAGCAAAAAGCATTGGATTTGGGTCCGGGAGTAACCGTGATCAGTACCAATACTGCAAACCCAAGCGGTACTGTTTCCGGACAGGAATTTACAAGGGTTGTACCGGGTATTGAATTAGGTGAGCTATATGGCTACGTTTACGAAGGCGTAGTGAAAACTGGCGAAAAATATGCTCCGCAACCAAATTCTAAGGCAGGTGATCCTAAATACAAAGACGTTAATGGTGATGGTGTAATTACCCCTGCCGACCGTACCTACCTGGGTAATTCAAATCCACACTACATGGCCGGTTTCGGTAACGATTTTCATTATAAAGGCATCGATCTGGGTATATTTTTTCAGGGCGCATTTGACTATTACCTGTATAACATGAACGCCATGGTATTAGAGTCAACCACAGGTGCTGCTGCATTGAACAGGTTTGTAGTCGGCAAAAACGAAAATACCCCAATCCCGCGCGAAGGTTATTATCTAAGTACCTATGGTAGCTACGTAAACTCACGATTTGTTGAAAATGCATCTTATGTACGTTTAAAGTCGCTTACGCTGGCTTATAATTTCCCTGCATCGTTGTTTCAGCACCTGAAAATTTTACAGGGAATAAGAGTTTATGCCGAAGCGCAAAACTTATGGACAATTACGGGCTACAAAGGTACCGACCCGGAAGTTAACGTACATTCTGGTGCTACCGGCGGCGGCTTAGACTTTAACTCGTTCCCGGCATTCAGAACCATAACATTCGGCATTAAAGCATCTATCCATTAATGAAATTATCCATTTAAAGGATCAACAAAATTTGAATCAAAATGAAAAAATATAATATTCTACTCTTAGCAGCGGCGGTAGTTACGCAGTTTTCGTGTAATAAAACCAATCTCGAGCCTAAAATATACAGCAGCTTAACAAGTCAAAACGCATTCTTAACCAAATCAGACGCTATTGCAGCAGTTAACTCGGTTTATGCCCGCCTTAAAGGCCCGGCGGTTGGTGACAATTTTGATTATTGGACGGTAAGGCACTTCGCTCTTACCGATTTAACCACTGATGTCGGCCACTGTAGCTATGCAGGTGACCCGGGGCAGTTATCACTCGTACAATGGAACTCGGCCAATGGTTTGATAGCCGAAGATTACAGGCAGATCTATAAATTGGTAGCCAACGCAAACAACGCTATCTATAATATTTCGGCAATGAAAAGTATTACAGATGCCCAGAAAAATCAGTTTCTGGCCGAGATGAAATTTTTACGTGCCATTGCTTATTCCGATCTTACTGATGCCTGGGGACCGGTGATCTTAACTACCGAAAAAGATATAGCCAATCCTGATTATAAGGCTCAAACTGCGCCAAGTCCTGTTGCGGATGTTGACGCGTTAATGATCAGCGATCTGCAAAATGCAATCAATGTATTGCCTAAAGATTATACCAAAAGCGATATCTATACAACCAATGATGTTGGTCGCGCTACTAAAGGTGCAGCGATGTTCCTGCTGGCCAAGATCTATCTGCGCGAGCATCAATGGCAAAAAGCTGCTGATTTAACCAAACAGGTGATGGATTTGGGAATCTACCAGTTGTATCCATCGTACGAAGGCCTGTTTAAAGAATCAAACACCTGGTGTGCTGAAAATATCTTCTCGGTATTAAGCGATGCTAACGTTAATGGCACCGAATTATTGAACCACTTTGGTCCGTTGAGCCATCCGGTTTTAACCGACAGGTGGCAGTACTACGCTGTAACCTGGGATTTTTACAACAGCTATGGCGATGAAGACGATCGTAAAAAAATGTTCTTTACTCAATACCAGGGTGTTGACGGCTTAACGCACAAACAAGCTCCCTCGCAGGGCGCTACCGCTCCGGATGGTGTATTATACATGCCGGATGTTGCAACCATGAAATATGCAGATCCAAACGGTGCCAACACTTACTATGATGGTCATAGTGTTGATGTTTTACGTTATGCTGATGTATTGTTAAGCCGCGCTGAAGCTTTAAACGAATTGAATGGTCCAACCGCCGAAGCGATTTCATTGGTAAACCAGGTTAAAGGCAGGTCACATGCCAAGTTATTGGTACAAGCCAATCTTACCCAGGCAACTTTCCGCGATGCATTGTTACAGGAACGCGGCTGGGAGCTATATTATGAAGGCAAAAGAAGGGCGGACCTTAAACGCTTTGGCAAATATGATGTGATCGTAAACGCTTATCTGAAACGCATTGGCCAAACCAACACCGTACAGTTGCCGCGCGACGAGTATTTCCCATATCCGCTTAATCAGGTTAACATCAACCCTAAGCTGAATAATGCGGGCAGACAACAATAAGCACACAATTCAAATATTAGTAAAGAGTATACAGCCTTCAATGGGTTGTATATTCTTTATTATTTAACCGATGTTACAAATTTTAGTGATGAAAGATTGGTTTAAAGTTTTGGCGGCAGGTTTGTTGGTTTCGATCATCTGCGGTTGCTCACGCAGCAATCTCATAAAAGAAATTCACATAGGCCTGTATAATAATAACAAGCTAAAAATTAAGCTTGATGTTATGACCAGCAAGCCTGTTGATCTGTATGCCGAATACTGGATAGAAGGTAAGCAGCCGGTTAAATACCGGTCGACTACTACCACCAGCGGCACGTCATATAAGCTTTTGCTTTGTAATATTTTGCCTGATACTACTTATTCCTACCATATTGTAACTGTAGATGGCGGCGATACAGTTGTCAGTAAAACCCACGCTTTTAAATCGCATCAACTGCCGTTGTTTTTGCAGGAGCAGTTTCATGCAAAAACTGCTGCAAAAGCAACACTACCGGTACAGTTTAATGACGGCTTAATGCTTATCAACAAACGTTATGCGCCTGGTGTGGCGTTTTTGGTTGATGCCAAAGGGCAAATCAGGTGGTACCACATGATTGACAGTCTAGGTTTTAAAGTGATCAATTTTACAAAAGATAAAACCCTGCTTTCTATTTTAGGCCGAAATGACGAGCCTACCAGTTACGGCAGCGAGATACTGGAGGTCAATATGCTTGGCGATACGCTACTGCACCTCACCAAAGGGCAAGGCGATTTCAGGCAAACCATTCATCACGAAATCCTGAAGAATAATAAAGGCCAGCTGGTAACTATTTTTGTTGATAAAAAAATCATGGATCTCACATCGGTAGGGGGAAGTAAACAGGATACGGTTAACGGAGATGGCATTATGGTAATGGATAAAGCCGGCAAGCAGCTTTATAAGTGGAGCGTGTTTGATGTGATGGATCCGTTGAAAGATCCTAAAATCCTGAAAACTAAAAAAGACTGGATGCATGCCAACAGTCTCAGCTATGATACAGATGGCAATTACCTGATGTCGTTCTACAACAACGGGCAGATCTGGAAAATTAACTCGCGCGATGGTAAGATTATCTACAAGTTTGGTAAAGGCGGTACCATAGCCATGCCTGCCGATTGCAACTTTACCCAGGCCCATGCCGCCCATATCAATAAACAGGGCAATCTGATGTTTTTTGATAATGGAGTGGAGAAACACCAGTCAGGCGTGTATGCAATGAAAATTGATGAGAAAAATCAAACGTCAACCATTGCCATGCACATTAAACTACCTAAAGAAATTTTTAACGGACGTATGGGCAGTGCCTATATGATCAATGATACAACCACATTGGTATGTTGCTCCAAAAGGCATATTGTGGTGCTGGCAAATGATAAAGGCGTTTTGCAATGGACGATGGAAACATCGGTTCCAACTTACCGTGCCGGCTTTATCAAATACAAACAACTTGATCCATTTTTAAAACCAGAATAATTAAAAATGAAAAAGAAATATCAATATATAGCTTTGCTGATGTTGTTAGTCGCTTTGGCGAGCATTGTCCAGTTAGTTTCATGCAGCGGGAGCAAAGCCGAAGAGGCGAATAAAGCTGATTCGGCGGCTGTGAATAACCTGGTTTCTGTAGATACCGCCAAAATGCCCGGCGGTAAATACGGCGATGCGGTGCGCTATGGTCGCGAACTGATGCTGCATACCGCATACTATATTGGCCCCGAAGGTGTTAACGGCCATTACACCGGCAATAAAATGAATTGTACCAATTGCCACCGTGATGCAGGTACAAGACCATACGCTTTTAATTTGGTTAGGTCGTTTCGTGATTATCCGCAGTACAGGGCAAGAGAGGGCAGGATCTTATCTTTGGCCGAGCGCATCAACAATTGCGTAATGCGTCCTAACCTGGGCAAACCATTGCCGTTGGATGGAAAGGAGATGATCTCGATCATGGCTTACCTGAAGTTTTTGAGTGATTCGTCAAACATATCTAAAACTACCAAAGGGTTAAAGAATATGGAAGTCGAACTGCCGGATGTTGCGGCATCATCAGACAGGGGCGAAGTGCTATACGCGCAAAACTGCGAGCGCTGCCACGCCAAAAACGGCGAAGGCAAAATGCGTTTTGACAATGTAACTTACGAATATCCACCGGTATGGGGATTGTTGGCGTACCGTCCGGGTTCAAGCATGCACCGTGTGGTTAAACTGGCGCAATGGTTAAAGGGTAATATGCCTTATGATAAAACTGCCGAAGGCAAGCCTTTCCTGACTGATGCTGAAGCGCTTGATATTGCCGCTTTTGTTAACGACGATAAAAAGCATAAACGCCCGTTGCCTAAGACTACTAAAGAGGTTGATTATCCGCATTATGAAGAAAAAGCGATTGATTATGATAAAGGGCCTTTTAAAGATCCTTTTTCTGAACAACAGCACAAATACGGGCCGTACAAGCCGATCATTGATTATTGGGAAGGCAAGGGGATTACACCGGCTATTTAAAAATAGCGCCATTCCCCTCAAAAAAATATGTCATTATAAGGAGGGACGACGAAGCAATCTCGTAGTTATGCATCTTCGATATGCATTTGCTACGAGTTTGCCACGCTGCGCTCGCAATGACATATTTGCAATACAGAACGGCCGCGCGATAGCCGCGCTACGCAATGACATACTTTTTATTATAAAAAGACTGACTAAATTTATTTCATGAAAAAACAATTTTTAGCGCTCACTTTCCTTTTATCGGGCTTTGCTGCTTCGGCACAAAAAGTGCCTTATACTAATTGCGATAAATGCTGGCTGGCCGATTCTTTGGGTAACCATCGTGTAGTGTTAACCTTTAACGGTACAGGAAAAGTGGCTAAAGCAATAATCAACTGGCGGCGCAGGGATAATGAGCCCGAAAATAAGCGGATCATTATTCAGGATGCAAAAACCAAACAAAAGGTTACCAACGTAAAAATCGGTACAGTAAACCGAGAAAGTGGCGAATTGTATTTTGAGCCAACATCGGGCAAGGGTACTTATTTTGTGTATTACATGCCTTATAAAAATGAAGGCCGTTCCAATTATCCCAAGGGCGTTTATCTAAAACCTGAAAATACAGCTTCGGCCGAATGGCTTGATGCAGTGAGTAGTAAAGTACCTTTAGCTTCGGTAAAAGAATATCAGTCTGTAGATGCTTTTAATAGTTTTTACCCGATGGAGGTGATTGCTACTAAAGCAGAAACTGAAGCGTTGATTAGTAAACATAAAGCAGAAGCATTTTTAGTTTTCCCGGAAGACAGGATGAACTCCATTCGCATGATCAAAGATCTGCCGCAGCGTTGGATAGAGCTTGGTCCGCAAAGCAAGTACACCGGCGAGGCCTCCCGCGGCGAAAACTTTGCATTTCAGCTGGGTATTTACGCATTGCAAAATATCGAAAATGTACAGGTAACATTCAGCGATCTGAAACCTGCCACCGGAAAAGTTATTCCGGCATCAGCATTGTTTTGCATTAATACCGGCGGTACCACTTATGATGCCAAGCCACTTACTAAGGTTGTAAATGTAGCTAAAGGTGATATCCAGGCGTTATGGTGTGGCGTGAATGTTCCTACCGCAGTTCTTCCTTCGGTTTATACAGGTAAAGCTACCATCAGTATCAACGGGAAACCGGCAAAAACAATTGCTTTATCGGTTAAAGTAAATAGCAAAATATCAAAAAATGGCGGTGTAAGCGAACCTTATAAAATGACCCGCCTGGGTTGGTTAAACTCAACCATGGCACAGCAAAATACGGTTATCGCGCCATATACCCCGCTTGAAGTTAGCGGTAATACCATAAGCTTGTTAGGCCGCAAGGTTGAGGTGAATAAGGATGGTTTCCCCAAACAGATCCAAACCTACTTCACGCCCGAAATGACCGAGTATGCTGCAGCACCTAACAACCTGCTTACCGAGGGCATTCACTTTCATTTTATCAACGCTGCCGGAAAAAAGATAAACCTGAAAAGCCAGGGCGTGCAGTTCACCAAAAAAGAAGCAGGAACAATTCAGTGGACGGCAATAAGCGCCAATGATAGTTTACAAATGGATGTAACTGCCTCATTGGAGTTTGATGGCTTTATGGCTTATGCCGTAAAAGTAAAAGCCCTGCAGGATGTTAGCCTGAAAGATATTACCATGCATATCCCTTTTAAAAAGGATTTTGCCAAATACATGATGGGCCTGGGTCAAAAAGGCGGCTACCGTCCTGAAAACTTTGAATGGAAATGGGATGTAGCCCATAAAAATCAGGATGGTGCCTGGATAGGCAATGTGAACGGCGGCTTGCAGTATTCGTTAAGGGATGAGAAATATGTCCGTCCGCTGAATACTAATTTCTACCTGCAAAAACCTTTGTTGTTACCAACTTCATGGGGTAACGATAACAAAGGTGGTATTAAAGTAGCATTTGACGGTAAAGCGGTATTGGCCAATAATTACAGCGGCGAGCGCGACCTGAAAAAAGGGGATGAGCTTTATTATAACTTTACTTTATTGATAACGCCTTTCCATACCATCAATACCGATTTTCAGTGGGCAACAAGATTTTATCATGCGTATAAGCCTATTGATACCATTAAAAGCGCGGGAGCAACGCTTATCAATATTCACCACGCCACAGCAATAAATCCAACCATCAACTATCCGTTCATCGCCTGGAAAAAAATGAAGGCCTATGATGATTCGGCCCATGCTGCGGGTTTAAAAGTGAAGATCTATAATACCATTCGTGAGCTGTCAAACCATGCTTATGAGACTTTTGCCTTACGCAGCTTGGGGCATGAGATCTATTCGCCGGGTAAGGGTGGAGGCTTTAGCTGGCTACAGGAACATGTGGGCGATGATTACATAGCCGCATGGTTTGTACCCGAAATTAAAGATGCGGCCATTATCAACAGCGGTATGAACCGCTGGCACAATTACTACGTGGAAGGCATGAACTGGCTAACCCAAAACGTAGGCATCGACGGTATTTACCTGGATGATGTGGCTTTTGACCGCGTTACTATGAAACGTATCAAACGCGTATTAACCAAAGATGGTCACCCGGGTATTATTGACCTGCACTCTGCTAATCAGTACAACAAAAGCGACGGGTTCAATAACAGCGCTAACCTGTACATGGAGCATTTTCCTTACCTGAACCGTTTATGGTTTGGTGAATACTTCGATTATGAAAAAAATGATCCTGATTTCTTCCTGACCGAAGTGAGTGGGATTCCATTTGGTTTAATGGGCGAGATGTTGCAAGGCGGCGGTAATAAATGGCGTGGCATGGTTTACGGCATGACCAACCGTATGCCATGGAGCGATGGTGCCGATCCCCGCCCGATCTGGAAAGCCTGGGATAATTTTGGTATGAAGGGCACAAAAATGATCGGTTACTGGGTTGATGATAACCCGGTGAAAACTGATAAGGCCAAAGTTATAGCAACAGTTTACAAAAAAGATGGTGCAGCTATGGTGGCTGTTGCCAGCTGGGAAGATGCTGATATCGATTTTCAGTTAAATATCGACTGGAAAAAATTAGGCATCGACCCTGCCAAAGCAACAATTACTGCTCCCGAAATAAAAAGTTATCAGCCGGCTAAAACATTTGGCTTGAATGACAGGATCCCGGTTGAAAAAGGCAAAGGCTGGTTGTTGATCATTAAATAACAGTTATGGATAAAAAATGGTTTATAACCATATACTTTTACATTGGCAGATCACTGAGTTAAACCCGTAGCCTGCCTTTGTGGTTTATTGATTGCTGGTTTATTATGTTAGTTTGCAGTAGTGGTATGTACCAAAAGCATGCATACCGCCTGCATTTTTATAAGAGCCGTAAACCATTGAAACTGAACGGTAACAAGCTCTTTGATGCATTTGGGTAATAAAGTGAATTGAAATAAAATGAAGATATTTTAATCGAATCGGTAAATTGTTGGTACTTTCATAAAAAAATAACCAAAATATTGAATTGCTACCAATGAATACACAGCATCCATGGCATGAAGTTTCAACCGGGCCGAAAATTCCCTATGTTGTAAACGCCGTTATTGAAATTCCCAAGGGCTCAAAAGCTAAATATGAGATTGATAAAGAATCCGGACTTTTAAAATTAGACCGTGTGCTTTTTTCTTCTGTAATGTATCCGGCTAATTATGGATTTATCCCTCAAACCTATTGCGATGACGAGGATCCGCTTGATATTTTAGTTATATGCTCTGTTGATGTTTTTCCGATGTCTATTATTGAAGCAAAGGTGATTGGGGTAATGCATATGATTGATAATGGCCAGCAGGATGATAAAATTATCGCTGTTGCTAATAATGATATGTCGGTTAATTATATAAATGATTTAAGCGAATTACCGCCGCATACTATTAAAGAGATTGAGTGCTTTTTTAAAGATTACAAGGTTTTGGAAGGCAAAAATGTAACTGTTGAACGCTGGATGGGGGTAAGTTACGGCCATCAGGTGATAGAAGATAGCATGGTATTATACGATGTTAATTTTAAATCCGTCCAAACCAAAGTTGCCGGTTGAAAATATTAAGGTCTGATAAAAAATGTTTAACTCTGCTTCTTTTTAATTGAGCTGCGGCGTTAAACATTTTTTATTTTTACTTCGTCCCGGCGGGGAGCGTAGTAATCTTTGAGAGTTAGTACCGTTGGTTTCCTTCGGGATTTGCCTGCTCCGCTTATACCTCGTTAATTTTAGGTTTAAAATTGTAGGAGGCTAAATAATTCCTCCGCGGATGCATATTTGCAATCTCATATTGCTAATGATGTTTTATGAAAATACTGCACATTATACCTGCTTATAAACCCGCTTACGGCTACGGAGGTCCAACTGAATCTGTATCTCGGCTTTGCGAGGGATTAGCAGCTAATGGGCATGTTGTTGACGTTTTTACCACTACCGCTAATGGTAAAAACGAACTGGATGTAATACCCGGAGCTAAAACGAATGTTGAAGGGGTTAATGTGATTTATTTTAAACGGATCACCGGTGATCATACGCACGTTAGTCCGGCATTATGGCGCAGGCTTGTTAAAACTGCCAACCACTATGATGTGATCCATATTCATTCGTGGTGGAGTATTTTAAACGTAATTGCTGCATGGATCGCCTTGTTCAGTAAAGCCAAGGTTATTTTGGCGCCCCGCGGCATGCTAAGCGGGTACGTATTTGAAAGCGGGAACAACAGCTACAAAAAATTGATCCATAAATTAGGTGGTCGTAAAATTTTAAAGAAATGCGTGCTGCACGCTACCGCGCAATCCGAATATATGGAGTGCAGGAAGTTGATTCCGGGCTGGCAGGGCTTTGTATTACCTAATATTTTATCATTACCTGATATCGAAATAAAGGAGCCCCGCAATGAATACTTCACGGCTATTTTTATGTCGCGCATTCATCATAAAAAAGGACTTGAAAAACTTTTTACTGCTATAAGCAAGCTTTCTTTTAACCTGAAACTTGTTATTGCCGGCGACGGCGGGGAAGCATATATACAGCAATTGAAACAACTTGCAACTGAGTTAAATATAGCTTCAAAAATTGACTGGACAGGCTGGGTGAATCGGGAGGAGAAATTTGAACGCCTTAACCAGTCTGACCTGTGTGTCCTCACCTCCTTTAATGAAAACTTCGCGAATGTGGTGGTTGAATCGCTGCATATGGGTACTGCTGTTTTAGTTTCCGAAAATGTAGGTCTTTCCGATTTTGTTGGCGAAAACAACCTGGGCTGGGTTTGTACATTAGATACTGTCGACATTGTCGAAAAGCTGAACGAAGCTCACCTTGCAAAGCAAAAATTAGATCACATCCGCAAGCATGGCCGCGAAATTATCCGAACGACGTTTCATGAGCAGGTGCTGATAACAAAATATTACGAAGAGTATTTAAAATAATCCCTCTTTCTTTCGGTCAATTTACTATTCCCGATGGCTGCCTTCCTTTAAAGCTAAGGCCGAAATGTGCGTTGGAAGTGAAGTTGGTACTATTAAAGGGCCAGACTATTGCCGGCCCTTCTGATACTTATAATGTAAATTCTTTAGCGTTTCGATAGTCGCCTCATCTGTCGAGATCCCGTAGCCCGTTACCAGCGTACCTTTAACACCTTCCGCTGAAGCAAGGGCGTAAACAATAGCCTCATCGGCAGGGTCGGAGGGGCCTTCGTAGCGGTACAGGTCCACTATTTCAAATTCTTTTACCGGGAAGTTTTCCGCGCCTGCCTTAAGATGGTCACCTTCCAGGCTAAATTCATGGGTATAGCCCTGTTCTTTTAATTTGGTTATAGCTTCGGTTACCGTTGCGTAATGAAATTTTTGTTCTTCCATGAGATAGGTGTTTGTTATCAATAGCTAATATACAATTAAAGTACGCTGCCTGTTTCAGTAATTTCTGCCGAAAATGTTTCGGGTTGTACCAACACAAAGCGCACCAAACTAAACTCCTGCTTAATACAATCCCGGATCCGGCCTATAGCTTCGTTGATTTGTTCGGTATTCAGATCATCTTTAAAAGCTACTATCAGCATCAAAATAATTTCATCGGGCGATTGATAGGTTGACAGCATGTGCATCACCTTTAAAACAGCATTGTCCTGTTCAACGAGGGTGCTTATCTTAGTCCGCGATTCAGACGAAATGCCTTCGCCCATAAGCAAACTCCTGCTCTCCCGGGCTAATATGGCCGAAACACCAACCAATATCAATCCAACCAATAATGATGCTATACCGTCAAGCACGGGAAGGTGGTAACGATGGTTCAGGAACATGCAAATGCCAACAATAAAAAGCCCTGCAACGGCTGCACTATCCTCAAACATCACTAAAAAGTTTGATGGGTCTTTGCTTTTAACTACGGCGTCCCACCAGGTTTGATCACCCCTTATGGCGTTAAATTCTCTCAGGGCGATGATGAGCGATGAGCCTTCAAATATGACGGATAATCCCAAAACGATATAACTCATCGTAGGATCGCCAAGGGGTTGGGGTTCGCGGATATGTAATATGCCCTGGTAAATGGATAACCCTCCGCCCAGGCCAAATATCATGATAGATACAATGAACGACCAGAAATACAGCTCCTTACCGTAGCCAAAAGGGTGGGTTTTATCGGGCTCTTTGCGTGCCCGGTGCAGACCAAGCAATAGTAGCAATTCGTTAGCGGTATCCACTACCGAGTGAATCCCTTCGGAGATCATAGATCCGCTTCGGCCTATAACGCCCGCTATAAATTTGGTTACTGCTATGAGCAGGTTGGCAATAAGTGCGCTATATATCGATTTTTTTGATGAGGGCATATTCCTTAATGCGCTATTACCTCGGCATCGCCAAGTTTTTTAACATATAATTCATCAACCAAAATCACAATGATGGCCACAATAGGAACTGCCAATATGATGCCCAGTACCCCCGAAAGCGTTCCCATAACCACCTGGCTGATGATGGTAAGCGCGGGAGGCAGGTTGATCATACGGTTTTGTACTATGGGCACTACGATATTGCTCACTATGGTTTGCGATACAACATAAATGAGCGCCACTATAATAGCTGTATTTGTGCCCACGGTAAGGGCAAGTAATACACCCGGTATCATGGCTATAACCGAACCCAGGTTGGGGATGATCTTTAACATGCCTGCAAATAAGGCTAATATCAATGCTGCCGGAATTCCCATAATGCTTAAGCCCGTGGTAAGCAGCAAGCCCAATAATACCATAGAGAGCAGCATCCCTTTAATCCAGCCTTTTAATGAAAGACTGATCCTGTCGATAATATCCTGTCCCAAAGGTTTTTTTTGATCTGATAGCAGCATTAAAATGCCATTTTTATAAACATCGGGATTGGTAGTAAAAAAAATACTCAGGAACAGTATGATATAAATATCACCCAGCACGCCAAAGCTGGTGCTGAAAAAATGCTGTACCGTAACCACAACTTTATCGGGATCATTATCGCCCGAAAAATAATCAAGTATTTGCTGCCCCGTTGGGTTTGAAGCCAGCTTAGCCTTAAAATTATTAATCGTATGCGGGAGTGTATCTTTAAGTAAAGTTATCTGGTGCTGTATGGTTGTGCCCATTAAATAAAACAAGCCGGCTACAATTAAAAATGAACCAACTACAGATATGATCATGGCATACCGCCGGGGCATTTTGGTATTGCGCTCTATCAGGTCGCCAAGGCCATGAAAATAAGTCGCGATCAGCGCGCCTGAAAGTACCATGAGCAGTACGTTAAAAGCCACCCGGGCTATCAGTATCACTACAACCAATAAGGCAACAATAGCAACAGTGTGCCATACTTTTTCGATATAAGTAAGCTCTTTTTCTTTTTTTGGGGTCATATAGCAGGTATTTGTTCCATTAACACGTTCATGTACCCTAAATGTTTTGATTGAATTAAGTTAACAGGATATTACTTTAAACTTTTTAAATAGTTAAAAAGGAAGCGTACAATTTAAGTAAGTTTTTGGAAAATTATTCCGCCAAAGGATTTTTAACGATATTAGGTTATACCGAATCAAAAACCATACACCTCCAATTGATGAAGAAAAACTACTACATCGTAACGCTTATCACGCTAACATTTTTTGTTATTTCATTTTTAAGCGATATTATCTGGTCGTTATCTCCGGAGTTTATTAAGGATTTCAAGCCGAGCGATGTAATGGCAGGGGGATTGCCCTTTGCGTTTTTTATTGCCTATGGGGTTATATCAATCCCGTCGAGCATGCTTGTTCAAAAGTATAATGAGAAAACCATTTTACATTCGGTTACATGCTTAGTATAGGCTTTGGGGCTAAACCGCTGGTTACCAATAAAACTATTTTTGATAATAAAGCATAGTAAATAAATGAGCAATATAAAAGTTATAGGCATTGATCTGGGTGCTACCAATATCCGCGGTGCGGTGGTTAATAATAACATCATCGGTAATATCATATCGCAACGGATAAAAAGCGACGGCAGTGTAGAAGATGTGCTGAACGATATTTATGCCGTTGTTGATGCCCTGCTGCAAAACGATAAGGCCAGCGCCATAGGCATAGGCGTGCCCAGCGTGGTTGATGTAGTTGAAGGTATTGTTTATGATGTGCAATATATTCCCTCATGGAAGGAAGTACACCTGAAAAAACTGATGCAGGAGCGATACGACATCCCGGTACATGTAAATAATGACGCCAATTGTTTTGCCGTAGGTGAGTTATATTTTGGAAAGGGAAAGGGTGCCGATAGCATGGTTGGCGTAACCCTGGGCACCGGGCTTGGTACTGGCATTATTGCCAATGGCAAACTGTACGCAGGCCATAATTGCGGTGCCGGTGAGATAGGTCTTTTTCCCTATATCGATAACGTCCTTGAGTATTATTGCAGCGGCTCATTCTTTAGCAATTTGTACGGACTGAATGGCGTACAGGTATTTAAAGATGCGCAGGCCGGCAAAGAGAGGGCATTGGAGCTGTATGCCGAATTAGGAAACCATGTAGGGAATGCCGTAAAAATGATCATGTATGCTTATGATCCCGAACTGATTATTTTAGGCGGATCGGTAAGCCAGGCCTTTGAGTATTTTAAAGATACCATGTGGCAGCAGGTGAAAACCTTTGCCTATTCAAAAACGCTTGAACGTATAAAAATCGAGATCTCGGAACTGGAAAACAGCGGTATCATAGGTGCGGCTGCTTTGTATTACGACAATCAGAAGTGAAGTTAATCTATCATGAAAAAAATATTATTAATGTCGGTAATAGTCCTGCTCAGTACAAGGGTATTTGTGCAGGGGCGACGGGAGTAATTATGGATTGCCCAAGGAGTAGTTTATCCGGGAAATAAGCTGGGCATAACCTGTTTTTCTTTGGCTAAAACATTTGGTAAAATTTATCTCCGGGGGATAAATACAGGTGTTTTTCGGGCTAATTTCCGGTGATTGGTGAAATAAATAAATCGCTGTTTATTATATTCGGCAAAACCCAAGCAGATAATGAAATCACTATCTAATTTAACCCTGTCATTTTGCCTGTTTTTTTGTGCCGGTGTTTGGGCTCAGCAACCTGTTAATATGCAATATTCGGTGTCAATGGAAAAGGCGGCCGAACATTTGTATCATGTTGAGTTGACCAATAAAACCCACCTCAAAACGCTTGATTTTAAGATGTGCGTTTGGACGCCGGGCTATTACCAACTAATCAATTTTGCCGGAGCTGTACAAAATTTTACTGTTGCCGATGCAAAAGGCAATTCGCTTAAATTTGATAAGCCCACTAAGGATACCTGGAAAGTTATTAACCCTTCGGCCGGCGATGTAAAGATCTCGTACGATGTTAAAGCGGTTGTGCCGTTTGTAGGCAACGTTTATCTTGACGAAACAAGAGGCTACATTACCCCCGGAGGCCTGTTCATGTACCTCGACCAGGAATTACGCCATCCGGTTACCATCAAAATGAAGCCCTACAGCAAATGGAGTGATCTGGTAGCAACAGGCTTGGATACCTTGAAAGGACAATACCATGTTTACAAAGCTGCCGATTTTGACGTGCTTTATGACAGCCCATTTTTAATGGGCGAACTGGAAGTTTTGCCGCCTTTCAGCGTGCAGAATAAACCACACAACTTTATCGGTTATAAGTTGCCTGCTTTTGACAGGCAGGCGTTTATGGACGACCTGAAAAAGATAGTAGTGACGGGCAGCAACATCATAGGCGAAATACCTTATACACATTATACCTTTCTATCAATAGGCGCCGGCGGTGGCGGTATCGAACACTTAAACTCAACCTCGTTAAGCTTCAGCGGCGGCGAAGGATTTAATACACCCGAAGCCCGTAAAAAGCTGTATAATTTTATAGCGCATGAGTATTTTCATCATTACAATGTTAAACGCATCAGGCCGGTGGAGCTTGGGCCGTTTGATTATTCCAAAGAGAACCACACCAATATGCTTTGGGTATCAGAGGGCTTTACCGTTTATTATGAGTATATGATCACCAGACATGCGGATTTAATGAATAATGAAGATATGTTTGGCGATTTTCAAAACAACCTGCGTAACTACGAAAATGAGCCGGGACATTTGTATCAATCGGCGACACAGGCCAGTTACAACACCTGGGACGACGGGCCTAACGGCAGGCAGGGCGACGATTTTAATAAAACCATTTCATACTACGATAAAGGGCCGATTTTGGGCTTGATGCTTGATTTCAGCATCCGCCATGCAACGCAAAATAAAAAAACGCTTGATGATGTAATGCGCCTGCTTTATTACAAATATTACAAAAAGCTAAATCGCGGCTTTACAGAGCAGGAGTTCAGGAATGAGTGCGAGAAAATGGCGGGTGTGCCGTTAACAGAAGTGTTTGAATATGCATCCACCGTTAAACCGCCTGATTATCCAAAATATTTCGCCTTAGGCGGTTTAGCTGTAGATACCGCTACGACCACAGTTTCTAATGCCTGGGCCGGGCTAAACATGCGTCAGGTGCGGGATTCCATGCGCGTTACCACGGTAGCTTATCAATCACCTGCCTGGAATGCAGGCATTCGTGGGCGCAGTGTTATTTTGAAGGTTAATGGCGAGACCGCTAATCCGGAAGCTTTGGTGAAAGCACTGGATAACGGTAAAGAAGGCGATGTGGTGAAGTTTACCGTTTTAAAAAACGGCGAAACAAGAGATATAGATGTAACGCTCGGTAAGAAACGCGAAAAATCATTCAAGATCAAGCCGTTGCCTAATCCGGATCCGCTGCAGGCCGCCATTTTTAAAAGCTGGACAGAAGGGAAGTAATAGGTTTAGTGAGTGGTTGATTGGGTTGATCAGGTGAATGGTTGATTAAGAGATAACGTTTGTTATAATGTAAGGCACTTCGTATAATTACGTGCAATTCAACGCTTATGAAAGTCATTGAAAAAGCTGAGCGATTGGCAAGGTTAGGGGTTGATCCAGTAGTGTTAAACCATTACCGGGAGCCCCATCGGTTTTACCACACCCTTGAGCATCTGGACGATGTATGGCAACAATTAGAGAACCGGGGCTACAGTGATAATGATGTATTATTGCTGGCTACAATTTTCCATGATATCATTTACGATCCGAGATCCGGCACAAACGAAGAGGATTCGGCGAGATATTTTAACGAAACGTTTACGGGGGATGGAGCGCTCAAAGCTCTTGTAACAGATATTATCCTCGATACCAAACATCACAAGCCGGGCTCGGCATTGTCAGAGATTTTCAGCGCAGCCGATCTTAATATCTTAAAACAGCCATTTGAAAAATTGCTGACTTATGAGCAACAGATTTTTAAAGAGTTTCAGTTTGTCGATCATAAGGTTTACCGTGAGAAGCGGATAGATGTTTTAAAGAGCCTGCAACAAAGTGTTGATAACCCGGCCCTGGATTATTTAATAGACTATGTAGAAAACTTTAAACCCCGTATAGCAGTATATCCGGGGAGCTTTAATCCATTCCACAAAGGGCATTATAATATACTCCAAAAGGCCGAGCGAATTTTTGATAAGGTGATTATAGCCCGTGGTATTAACCCAGGTAAAGATAAAGCCACATACGAATTGCCGGAAATATTAAGATACAGGCAAACTGAAACTTACGAAGGCCTGCTTACCGAATTTGTGGATACCCTGAATTACGATGTTACCATCATCCGCGGATTAAGAAATGGCTCCGATCTGCAATATGAACTGAACCAATACCGCTATCTTCAAGAATTAGGCGGTAAAAACATCAGTGTAACAGCCATTTTTTGTGATATGGAATTTGAACACATCTCCAGTACGGGTATCAGGCAACTGGAGAAGTATGGCAAGGCAGGGGAGTATTTGTTGTTTTGATGGTTGGCTGTTGGTAGTATAAATTGATTTCGGAGTTGGGATTTTCAATTTCGAATTTATTACGTCTGAGCCCCACTTTATGGAATTTAAAGAATAGACAGAGTAATTGCAAATTCTATAAATTCCCTTAACTCCATAAATTCGAGTTCAGACAATAACAACCACTCACTTAATCCACTCAATCAACCGCTGACCAAACCTCCAAAAACAAATCATTCTGCCCCTTGCTTTTGCATAATTAATCACTATCTTTGCACCCACAATTAATAAAATAGTTAACGCTTTAATATTATTCAAGTAATGTATTTAGGTAAAGAAGCAAAGGCAGAGATCTTTGCAAAACACGGTAAATCAGCAGCTGACACAGGTTCGGCCGAAGGTCAGGTAGCATTATTTACTACTCGTATTGCTCACTTAACAGGGCATTTGAAAAAAAACAAAAAGGATTTTTCAACTCAATTATCGCTACAAAAATTAGTAGGTAAACGTCGTGCGTTACTTGCTTACCTGTATAATAAAGACATTGAAAGGTACCGTGCTATCATCAAAGCTTTACAGCTAAGGGATATCATTAAGTAATTCTCTCCTTTTTTATTTAAAAGCCATCCCCATTTTAGGATGGCTTTTTTACTTTTGCAACATATATTTACACACATAAAATCCGATGCGCTCCCGAAGATGAAAAGTGCATCACAAACAAAAAAAGATGAGTTTAAACGTAATTAAAAAAGTTATTGATCTGGGCGACGGACGCACCATTGAGATCGAAACAGGTAAACTGGCCAAACAAGCGGATGGTTCGGTAGTGATAAAAATGGGTGACACCATGTTATTGGCTACTGTTGTATCGTCGCCTGAAGCTAAAGAAGGAGTTGACTTCTTGCCTTTATCTGTTGACTACCAGGAAAAATACGCTGCAACAGGCCGTATCCCGGGTGGTTTTTTACGCCGCGAGGCCCGTTTATCAGACTATGAGGTTTTGATCTCCCGTTTGGTTGACCGTGCTTTACGTCCTTTATTCCCTGAAGATTATCACGCTGATACACAAGTGATGATCTCCTTGATATCTGCCGATAAAGATATTATGCCCGATGCGTTGGCCGGTTTGGCAGCATCTGCAGCTTTATCTGTATCTGATATACCTTTTAACGGTCCAATCTCTGAGGTACGTGTTGCTAAAATTGACGGGCAGTTAGTAATTAACCCTACTTTAAGCCAGCTTGAAAATGCAACTTTAGAATTTATTGTTGCAGGCAGCGAGCACGATATCAACATGGTTGAAGGCGAATCAAAAGAAATTCAGGAAGCTGAATTGGTTGAAGCCATCAAGTTTGCCCACACTGCTATCAAACTGCAATGTTTAGCTCAAAAAGAACTGACCATTGAAGTTGGTAAAACCGAAAAACGTGTTTACAGCCATGAGCATAGCAATGAGGACTTGAAAAAAGCTATCTACGCTGCTACTTATGATCAGGTTTACTCCATTGCTTCTGCTGCATCTGCAAAAGAAGAGCGGAGTGCTAAGTTTAAAGAAGTGCGTGACGCCTATATCGAAACCTTAGGTGAGATAGATGATATTACTAAAAGCCTTGCTAAAAAATATTACCATGATGTAGAATACGATGCTATCCGTAACCTTGTATTAGACGAAGGCAAACGTTTAGACGGCCGTACTACTACCCAGATCCGCCCGATATGGAGCGAAGTAGGTTATTTGCCATCGGCTCACGGTTCGGCGATATTTACCCGCGGCGAAACACAATCATTAACTACCGTTACCTTAGGTGCTAAGGATGACGAGCAAATGATTGATGGTGCGTTCATTAACGGTTACCAAAAATTCCTGTTACACTACAATTTCCCTGGTTTTTCAACCGGCGAAGTTAGGCCTAACAGGGGTGCCGGCCGCCGTGAAATTGGCCACGGTAACCTGGCTATGCGTTCATTGAAACAGGTATTGCCATCCGAAGATGAAAACCCATACACTATCCGTGTAGTTTCTGATATTTTGGAATCAAACGGTTCTTCTTCAATGGCTACAGTTTGTGCTGGTACACTGGCGCTTATGGATGCTGGTGTTAAAATTAAAGAGCCTGTATCAGGTATCGCGATGGGTTTGATCACCAACGAAATGGGTACCAAATACGCTATCCTTTCTGATATCCTTGGTGATGAAGACCACTTAGGTGATATGGACTTTAAAGTAACCGGTACTAAAAACGGTATCGTTGCTGTACAGATGGACTTGAAGATCAACGGCCTTTCATACGAAGTATTAACCAACGCGTTAAACCAGGCTAAAGATGGCCGTTTACATATCCTTGGCGAAATGGCTAAAACCATTACCGAGGCACGTGCCGACTACAAACCACATGCTCCGCGTATCGTTACCATTAAAATTGATAAAGAATTTATTGGTGCAGTTATCGGGCCCGGTGGTAAGATCATCCAGGAAATGCAACGTGAAACAGGCGCTACCATCTCTATCGAGGAAAAAGACAACCAGGGTATCGTTCAGGTATTTGCCGATAACAAGGCTTCTATCGACGCAGCGTTGGGCCGCATCCGCGCCATCGCTTCAAAACCAGAAGTTGGTGAAATTTACGAAGGTAAAGTAAAATCAATTATGCCTTTCGGTGCGTTTGTTGAAATTATGCCAGGTAAAGATGGGTTGCTGCACATATCTGAAATTGATCACCGCCGTATTGAAACGATGGATGGCATCTTCCAGATAGGCGACGAAGTAAGGGTTAAACTGCTTGACGTAGATAAGCAAGGTAAACTGAAGCTATCGCGCAAGGTTCTGTTACCTAAGCCTGAACCAAAGCAAAATAATTAAGTATTTTTATACAGTAGCAAAACCCTCATAAAGAGGGTTTTGTTATTTTGTTTGATTTTTTTTTATTTTTTTAAAACAAAAAGCGGATGTTTAAACTTATTAACTGTTAATACGTAGTTGATAAAACCATAATTCCGATCCTGTTTGATAAAAAAATGACCCCTGCTACTAACGATCCTTTAGATTTTCTGAGCAAGAATTCGGCTGGAATGCAGACGGGTACTCAAATTGATTTGGTTCAGCAGTTGCTGTACGAAATAATAAGGGTTAAAGAAATTATTGTTTATTATGACTCTATTCCCAATGGAGGCGGTCAGCTTGGATCATCTATCCTCAATGAGCTGGTTTCAGAAGCTTATCAGTCGCTGGTTAATTACGATACCGTACTGATGCGGAAATATTATGATTTATTGTTGAACTGCGATTAAGTCCGAACCCGGATTTGGGGGGATTTATACGATTTCACAGATTGTCTGAATCAGAATTCACAGGATTTCTGAATTAACCGAATGCTTTTCTCCATCGAAATCTCTAATTCTGAAAATTTTATAATTCTGTAAATTCTGATTCAGACAATCTACAGCAACAAAATATCAATCTGATGCGCATGCACCATGCCTACAACCGGCGACCATGCAAATACCGTAAACCGGCCATCCTGGGAAGCTACCAAAGCTAAAGCGTCCTTTTGATCAAAAACAAACTGTGCTGCCGCTAAATGCCTTGTACCGCCGTTTTGCGCCGGGTGGATCACCCTGGTTGAGCAACCGACGATAGGCTCGGTCACCACGATCTCTTCAACAGGTGAGCTTTTTGCTGCGCGGCCTATTTTGGCGCCGAAAGCCAGCAGCTCGTGTTTATCATTTATTAGCGTAGCGCCGTCTATCGAGGTTAATCCGCCTATGGTATCAACCGCGCGGCGCATTTTTTCCTGCCATGAGGTGTGGTAACGGTCGATGCCTTCGTGAATCATCAAATCGGTAAGGCCCGAAAATGGAGGGTCGACAGGGTAAGAGATCGGGGTAATGATAGATTCGCGCCATTCTTCGTTTCCGGACGGCACAACTAATAATATGCCGCCACGTTTGTGGGCTTGCATGGAGGTAGCCAGTTGAACCAATACGTTTACCGGATCATTCCATAGTGATGGCAAAGTAAAATCAAGCATGGCCGAAAGTACATTAGGGCAATCAGAAATACTGGAGCCGTGCTCGTCAACTACTTTGATATCGTCGCCTTTTAATATGGCTATGTTTACAAATTTGCCAAAACCCTCTACACGGCGATGTTTGATCACCAATAATCCGGGTTCAATTACTTCCAGCACAAAACAGTAAGCCGGAATGGCCAGGGTAGTTCCCCAGATGTATAGTTCATCATCTTCTATCCAGATGCCTAAATGAATGCCCGGCTGTTGTACTGCCGAGGCAAATTTGGTGAGGATATTAGGCGCGAGTTTAATTTTTCCACCAAACAACAACGGCTGACCGGCAGCTTCGGGCGGCAAAAAAGCAAGTGTGAATTTTGGTGAAAATCCCTCTTCCCGTCGCAAGCTTGCCCAAAATGAGATATCGATGAGTGATTCGATAGTGGTGCAGCTGGGGGTAGGAGCAAGGTCTATCTCATTATTATCGGCAAGCGCCTTGGCATGAAAATGCCTGAAATGCCTTTCAATAATGGTTGCTACTTTACCGGCTGCTTTATATGTAGGTCCTGAACTCAAAGTTTTGGTGGTGTCTTTCATTTAAATACTTATCTCAAAAGTAAAGCTAAAAAAACATGCTAACAAACTAACGCATCAATATTGCAATTAGATGAGCCTCGCTCCAAACCACTCTCCAAATGAGAGGAGTTTTTCAAGTCCTCTCCCCCGGAGAGGATTTAGGTGAGGTTGTTTGTCAACCGTTTATCATACTCATTATCAATTATCTTCCTAAAGTCAGTTGTTGATCCGGGTAAATTTTTTTTGAAACTATTGTAGCAATTTTGCAGCTTGAAACGATAATGTAATCATGAAACTCATATCACACCTCATATCACTCACCCTGCCGGATACCACACCACTGCAGGTATCAGCCCTTTTAAACCTCGGTTTAACTTATGTACAACAAGGTTTCAATAAAGTTTTTCATAAAGCGGCTCAAAATAATCAGCCCTGCGGCGAGCTTCAGCCATGTATGTAAGCTGCATTTAATTGCAGATAACGGCAGCCGTACTTATAAATTATAGCTAAATTTGCGCGTAATTATTAAGTATGGATCAGCTAACGGCTGCGGGCAAATCAAAAATGCGGATTGCCAACAGTGTCTTCTTCTTTGTTTCGGGCTTCGGGTATTCTTCATGGGCCTCGCGTATTCCATCCATAAAACATCAGCTAAATTTAAACGAAGCCCAGTTGGGGGTTGTGCTGTTTGCCATGCCTGTTGGCCTGATGCTTACCATGCCTTTAACGGCTAAAATGATCAAGCATTTCAGCAGCCGCATAATGATGCTGATAGGTGCACTGGCCTTTAGCCTGGTGCTTTGCCTGCCTGGTTTTGCGGCTTATATGTGGCAACTGATAGTAGTTTTATTTTTTGTTGGCTCAACCCGTAATATATTAGGTTTATCCATGAACTCGCAGGCCGTGGGGATCCAGGCTTTGTATGATAAATCGATCATGGTAACATTCCACGGCATCTGGAGCCTGGCCGGTTTTGGCGGCGCCGCTGTTGGCTATTTAATGGTATTATTTAACGTAGCGCCTTCATATCATTTATTAGCAGTAGGAATTGCAATGTTGATCCTCTCGGTAATATTTTATCCCTCAACATATGATTATCAGCCCGCCGAAACACCCAATAGATCGGTGTTTTCCATGCCCGATAAACATCTGCTTAAGTTTTCTTTAATATGTTTCGCCTCTATGGCCTGTGAAAACACGCTATACGACTGGAGCGGTGTTTATTTTGAGAAGGTAGTGCATGCCACCAAATCATTTGCCGAAGCCGGTTTTGTAGTTTACATGGTTACCATGACCATTGGCCGCTTCGCGGGCGATCGGGTAGTATCGGCCATTGGCATAAAAAAAGTGCTAACTTATAGCAGCTCGCTGGTTTTGGCCGGTTTGCTGGTATCCGTGTTTTTACCATATACTTTAACCGTTTATTTGGGCTATGCCATGATAGGCATGGGGGTGTCATGTATAGTGCCGCTGATATTTAGCATGGCAGGTAAATCAAAAACAATGAACAGCAGCCAGGCCCTCGCCGCCATATCAACAGTTGGTTACCTGGGTTTTGTTATAGTGCCGCCGATAGTTGGTTTTATTGCCCAGGCAGCCAACCTGCAAATAGCCTTTTTTGTTGTTGCCGCCTTTGCTGCCATGATGATATGGCTGGTGCGTAAAATTGAAGATGAGCCTGTGGTATCATAGTTTTGTCATATAAACTGCTTAGTATTTACGCCAGCCCCGTTTTAGCTTATAATTGTGTCATCAAATCCACTGGTTTGATATTACATCTGCAAAAAATGAGCGCAAACATTACCGAAACCACCGTACAGCCGTCAACCGAATTATTTATCAAGATGGTAGTTTCCAACTGGGAATTACAAAACAGCCGCCTAAACGGTTTGCTTGATAAGTTGACTGACGAGGCCCTTGCAACAGAAACAGCTCCTGGTCGCAATACCGGCGTGTACCTGCTGGGCCACCTTACTGCTGTTAGTGACGGAATGTTTACCTATTTAGGTTTGGGCGAAAGACTTTATCCTCAGCTTGATCAAATATTTGTTAAAAGTCCTGAAAATTCTGGGTTGGAGAAACCGTCACTGGCTGAGCTTAAACAATATTGGGCTAAAGTAAATGAGGTTTTAACCGAAAGGATGAATGCTATGCAGCCCGAAGAATGGTTTAAGCCGCATAGCGCCATTGCAGCAGATGATTTTGCAAAAGAGCCGCACCGTAACAAATTAAATATCCTGATTAATCGTACTATACACCAGGGCTATCATATTGGGCAATTGGTTTACCTGGTAAAAAAATAAGCGTTTGCCGACCGGATTTTGCTCAAAAGGTTTAATCCGTGACAATTGGATGAAACGTTTTTTACAAAGGGATGGTAAATAATCCTTAAAACCGTTATACTTTTGCTTAACACTGTTAAATGATTTAATAGTATAATCAAAATGGCAAGTAAAGAACGAATACAGCGCTTAAAAGAGGAAACCAGGGTCAATATTCTGGATGCCGCGCTCCACATAGTTAAGCATGAAGGCTGGCAAGCTTTAAGCATGCGCAAAATTGCTGACGTAATTGAATATACCGCCCCTATTATATATGAATACTTTGCAAATAAGGATGCCATACTAATGGAACTTACCCGCAAAGGTTACCTGATTTTAGCTAAGGATATGGAGGTAGCAAAAGAAAACTATCTGCGTCCCGAAGAGCAACTGGAAGCCATGTGGCTTGCATACTGGAGTTTTGCTTTCGATAATAAAGAACTTTACCAGGTGATGTTTGGCGTACAGATGAACTGTTGCTGCGAGGTGGTAAAAGCAATGCCCGAAGCCCAACGTTTCACAACTATGATTAGTGAAGCGATTATGCAGGTTATGAATATAAAAGATATCAACGACGAAATGATCTGTACCAAATATTACACCTTTTGGTCGGTTGTACACGGGCTGGTATCCATCAACTTACTAAGCAGAGGATTCTCTGACGAAGTAAACCGCCAGGTTTTGAAAGATACCATAGGCGGTATCATCCGGTCAATGAAAGATCAGGTTTTTTCTTGATCATAAAATAACACTGTTAAATTTCCTTACAGTGTTAAGTAAATGTTAAAGCACTTTTAAAACAAACTCTTATATACAATGGAAAAGCTCACTCACAACCCACACAATCTATTTAACAGTGTTAAACGATTTAACGGTGTTGTAACATCTAATTTACGCGACTGCTGTAATTAGCGTACGTCGTTTCGGTATATCGTCATGAAAAATCGTGAAAATAACGATATAAGGCATTGGAAATTAAATATTATAAATATAAATAATTGATAGTCAGTTCAGTAGATGACTGGCATCTCAATTGAAAATGATCGGCAATAGCAAAACAATGAAAACAATCAAATCATCATATATCACAAGCCCAACGGCTTTTTCTAATCCTATTCATTCACCACTCTTAAAATCATCACTCATGAAAACACTCCTTTTAGCAGCAGTTGCAGCTTTAACATTATATGGATGTTCATCTGCACCGCAGGCTCCAACAGCACCTCCACCGCCGGCCTTACCGGTTGCTTCTATAGTATCAGGTACCGAAACAACTTACCAGGAATATCCTGCTTCAATTGAAGGTGCGGTTAACGTAGAGATCAGGCCACAGGTGAGCGGTACTTTAGATAAAGTATTTGTTGACGAAGGCGCTTTCGTATCTGCCGGTCAGCCAATATTTAAAATTAACGAACAACCATACCGTGCGGCTTTAAATAACGCGTTAGCAAGCTTACACGCCGCAGAAGCAGCACATGTAAATGCGCAATTGGAAGTTGAAAAATTAACTCCGCTTGTAGCTAATAAAGTAGTTTCTGACTACCAGCTAAAAACAGCTAAGGCAGCAGCTGATGTAGCGAAAGCCAATATCGAATCGGCTAAAGCTAACGTAGCTACCGCGCAGATCAATTTGGGTTATACCTTAATAAAAGCTCCTGTAAGCGGTTATATCGGTCTGCTTGCTAAGAAACAAGGTAGCCTTGTTGCTCCTGCGGATGTTGCTCCACTAACTCAATTATCAGATGTTCATGATGTACACGTTTACTTTTCATTGGGCGAAAAAGATTTTGTTGCCTTTAAAGAACAATATCCAGGCGCTAACCTGAAAGATAAATTGAAAAATGTACCATCAGTATCATTATTGTTAGCCGATAATACAGAATATGCTAAACAAGGTAAAATTGATATTGTAGACGGCCAGTTTGATAAAAACACCGGCGCTATCACTTTAAGGGCAAATTTCTCAAACCCTGACGGGCTTTTACGCTCTGGTAATACCGGCAAGATCCGTTTAAGCCTGAGCCATAAAGATGCTTTGATCGTTCCGGAAGCTTCAACTATCGAAATGCAGGATAAAGTATTTGTATTTGTAGTTGGCGATAGCAGCAAAGTGAAAAAACAACCTATCGACATAATTGGCAAATCAGGTGATCACTACCTGGTTAAAGATAAAGAAGCTATTAAAGCCGGCGACCAGATCGTGTTAGAAGGCATTGATAAATTACAGGAAGGTATGGTTATCCAGCCTCAAAAGGCTGCAGATAAAGTAGCCGCTGTAGTTAAGAAATAATACATACACTTAAACTTTAATGTCATGTTTCAAAAATTTATAGAAAGACCGGTACTCTCAACTGTTATCTCCATATTGTTGGTGATAGTGGGTGTGCTTGGTTTAACAAAACTGCCCTTAGAGCGGTTTCCTAATATTGCCCCTCCGTCAGTATTGGTATCGGCTGTGTACCCGGGCGCCAATGCCGAAACTATTTTACGTTCCGTTACTCCTTCGTTAGAAGAAGCGATTAACGGGGTGGAAAATATGACCTATATGACCTCTACCGCAAGTAACGACGGTACATTGGGCATAACCGTTTACTTTAAACAGGGTACTAACCCCGACCAGGCAGCGGTGAACGTTCAAAACCGTGTTTCACAGGCTTCAAGCCAGTTACCAGCCGAGGTTTTGCAATACGGTATTACAACTACCAAACAGCAAAACAGCTTTATCGGTGCTATGGCCATCTACTCTGAGGATCCTAAAAAATACGATCAAACCTTTGTGGCCAACTATGCGCAGATCAATATCGTTCCGGAAATTAAACGTATTCCGGGTGTAGGTTCTGCCAGTATCTTTGGTGGTATTAAGGATTATTCAATGCGTGTTTGGTTAAATCCTACCCAAATGGCAGCTTACAATGTTACACCGGCCGAAGTAACCGCCGCTATACAGGACAAAAACCTTGAAGCAGCACCAGGTAAATTTGGCGAGCGCAGCAACGAAGCGTTTGAGTACGTAATTAAATATAAAGGTAAACTTACCAAACCAGAAGAATATCAGAACATCGCCATCCGTGCTAATGCAGATGGTTCTGTATTGCGTTTAAAAGACGTAGCACGTGTTGAACTGGGTGCTTATTCATACAATAGTGTTAGTAACCTGAACGGCCACGATGGTATTATCATCGGTATTATCCAATTGTCAGGTTCAAACGCCAACGAAATCCAGATCGCTATCGACAACCTGATGGTGAAATTGTCTAAAGATTTCCCTGTCGGGATTAAATACAACCAGTTCTATCGTACTAAAACCGACCTTGATGAGTCAATCAACCAGGTTGAGCATACATTAGTTGAGGCCTTCATCCTTGTATTTATTGTAGTATTTATATTCCTGCAGGATTTCAGATCAACATTGATCCCGGCTATAGCGGTTCCGGTTGCTATTATCGGTACGTTCTTCTTCATGAACCTGTTTGGGTTCTCGGTTAACTTGTTGACACTGTTTGCGTTGGTGTTGGCCATCGGTATTGTGGTGGATGATGCCATTGTGGTAGTGGAGGCGGTACATGCCAAAATGGAGCATGACCCCAGTCTAACCCCGAAGGCTGCAACCACCGAAGCGATGCACGAAATTACAGGTGCCATTATATCCATTACGCTGGTTATGGCGGCGGTGTTTTTACCGGTGAGCTTCATGACGGGCTCAACAGGTATCTTCTATCGCCAGTTTGCGTTAACCATGGCTATATCTATCATTATATCGGCTGTTAACGCTTTAACCTTAAGTCCTGCTTTGGCTGCGCTATTCTTAAAGAATAAACATAGCGAAAACGGTCATGATGCACCTAAGAAAAGCTTTGTAGAGAAATTTTACGCGGGCTTTAATGGTGGCTTCAATTATATGACCAACAGGTATGTTGGCGGCTTGAAAGTTTTGATCCGTAATAAATGGATCAGTATGGCCGGCCTTGCCTTAGTAGTTGTTGCTACAGTTTACATGGTAAACAAAACCAAAACAGGCTTTATTCCTACCGAAGACCAGGGCTTTGTGGCGATAGCAGTAAATACACCATCAGGTACTTCATTAGCAGGAACTAATAAAACCTTTAAACTGGCTGAGGATCAGTTGAAAACATTGCCATCTGCGCGATTTGTTACCGCCTTGTCGGGCTTTAACTTCTTAACACAATCCAGCAGCCCGTCAGCAGGTGTTATCTTCCTGTTGTTAAAGCCTACTGAAGAAAGGGGAGAAGTTAAAAATATTGATGCTATCCAGAATATTGTTAGGGGCAAATTAGCAGGCATACCAGGTGGTACGTTCTTCGTGTTCAGTTTTCCAACCGTTCCTGGTTTCAGCAACGTGGAAGCGCTTGACGTAATGTTGCAGGATAAAACCAACGGCAGGCTGGATAAATTTAGCGGTGTTGCCAATAACTTTATCATGAAACTGATGCAAAAGCCGGCTGTTGCTTTCGCCTTTACCTCATACAAAGCTGATTATCCTCAGTTACAATTAGAGGTTGATGACGAAAAAGCCAACCAGTTGGGTGTAAGCGTTAAAGACATTCTGTCAACCATGCAGGCTTACTTCGGTACCGCACAGGCATCAGACTTTAACCGCTTTGGTAAATACTACCGCGTGGTTGTTCAGGCTGATATTGCCGACAGGACAGATCCATCAGCAATTGACCGTGTATTTGTTAAAAACAAATCGGGCGAAAATGTGCCGATCAATACCCTGGTTAAATTAACCCGTGTGTATGGTTCAGAAACTGCTTCACGTTATAACCTCTTCAACTCTATCGAAATTAATGCTATCCCTAAACCGGGCTACAGCTCTGGTGATGCCATCAAAGCGATTGAGGAAACAGCTAAGGAGCAATTGCCGCAAGGTTTTGCATATGAGTTTACCGGCCAAACCCGCGAGGAGATTGCTTCAAGTGGTCAGTCGACTGTGATCTTCCTGTTATGTTTGGTGTTTGTATACTTCCTGCTGTCTGCGCAGTATGAAAGTTATATCCTGCCATTGGCGGTAATACTTTCAATACCTACAGGTTTATTCGGGGTGTTCATTGTGTTAGGCTTAACCGGTATCGAAAACAACATCTATGTACAGGTTGCGCTGATCATGCTCATCGGCTTGCTGGCCAAGAACGCGATTCTGATCGTAGAGTTCGCGGTACAGCGGCGAAGGGCAGGGCATGGGCTGGTTCAATCGGCTATTGAAGCTGCTCAGCTCCGTATCCGTCCAATCATCATGACCTCAATGGCATTCGTATTCGGTTTGTTCCCGATGAGTATCGCAACCGGGCCATCTGCACAGGGTAACCACTCTATTAGTATCGGTGCAGCAGGCGGGATGGTTTCAGGCGTATTGTTAGGTTTATTTATCATACCTGTACTATACGTGATATTCCAGGGCTTGCAGGAACGCATTAGCGGTAAACCTAAACCGCTTGCCGCTGCCGGCGACCATGGTAAGGATGCTGTAGTTCTTGAAAACGAATATTCAGCTTAATCAATCAAAACATCAACTAAAACTATCACGGCCTTTAAAATCCGTGATAGTTTAAAAAAGATATAACAATGAAAAATATAATAGGCAGTTTGGCTTTAGCACTGGTGGTGCTTGCCGGCTGTAAAGTTTCAAAAGATGTTGCTACGCCAAAGGACGCGCAACCTGAAGCCTTCAGGAACGCGGTTACCACCAGCGATACCAGCAGCATTGCCGACTTGCAATGGAAAAACTTTTTTACCGATGCTGCTCTTCAAAAGCTGATTGACAGTGCTATCGTTAAAAATTACGATATGCAGGTGGCCGTAAAAAATATCGAGGCTGCACAATTGCAGTTTAAACAAGTTAAGTGGAATTATGTTCCTACTCTTGGCTTAAACGTTACTGCAAGTACCAACCGCCCGTCTGATAACAGTGTTACCGGTTTAAGTATCAAACAATACAATATTGGTACTAAACATGTCGAAGATTATAATGCTAACCTGGCGCTGTCATGGGAAGCTGATATCTGGGGTAAAATCCGCAGTCAAAACCGTGAAGCTTTGGCCCTGTACCTGCAAACTAATGAAGCTAAAAGGGCTATCCAAACCAACATCGTATCAAGTGTATCACAAGGTTACTATAACTTGCTGATGCTTGACGAGCAACTGGAAATAGCTAAGAAAAACGTAAAACTGAATGACAGTACATTGCGCATCATCAAATTGCAGTACGATGCCGGCCAGGTGACACTTTTAGGTGTTCAGCAGGCACAGGCCCAGTTAGAAGCTGCCGCGCAATTGGTTCCTCAGTTTGAACGCGATATCAATGTTCAGGAGAATGGCTTAAGCATATTGGCAGGTAGGTTACCTGATGCTATTGAACGTAGCGCTAAACTTAATGATATTACTTTCCCCGAAACACTTTCGGCAGGTGTTCCATCAGCAATGGTGAGCCGCAGGCCTGATGTACGCAGTTCGGAGTTGGCTTTAAATATAGCTAACGCGAGGGTTGGTATCGCTAAAGCCCAGCTTTACCCTTCATTAACTATAACCGGTCAGGGTGGTTTAAACTCATTTAAATCAAGCAACTGGTTTAATATTCCGGCTTCATTGTTTGGTACAGTAGCAGGTGGTATAGCGCAACCGTTGTTACAACATAAACAACTGCGCACCCAATATGAAGTTGCCAAAGTTGACCGCGAAAAAACAGTGATCCAATTCCGTCAGTCTGTATTAAATGCAGTAGGAGAGGTATCTGACGCTTTGGTAAGGCTCCAAAAGCTTAAAGAGCAACAAACTATCGCAGCTAACCGCGTTAAAACATTGCAACAAGCTACAAACAATGCGAGCATGTTGTTTAAAAACGGGCTTGCTACCTATCTTGAGGTAATTACTGCGCAAGGTAATGTATTGCAAGGTGAGCTTGAATTAGCATCTATTAAAATGGCTCAACTTAGTGCCAACGCTGAGCTTTACCGCTCATTAGGCGGCGGCTGGAAATAAGCGTTATCCACCCCGTGAAAATGAAAAACGGCTGATCAGAGATCCTGATCGGCCGTTTTCCATGTTAGGGATATGCCTTTCCCTGCGTTTTATTGCACCGGCTTTTTTTTAGCTGATGTTATATATTCATTTATAATCAGCAATAAAACAGGCAGCAGCAAACCTGTCAGTAAAGCAAAAAAATATACTAATAATGATTTGGAGAGCATTGATTCCCTCGTGTGCCACGTTTCATTTATAATGAGCCTTGGCGCGGGGTCTTGCCCGCCTGAGCCATGTAACAGCCTGTTATACTGTTGTTGCTTATTTTCAATTAAAGCTTTTATTTGGGCGATAGAATCATTCAATTGCAGCGATAAAAATGATGCTATTGATTTTGAATCTTTTGGGTGATCGACATCTTCTGGTTGTACACTATCTTGAGGTTGCTCAACATCTTTTGGTTGATCAATGTACTTAAGTTGGCGGACATCTTTAACTTGATGAGCATTTCTGATTTTCTGTTCTTTTACCGTTATGCTGTTAACAAGTGCTTCTTTTATTGAATTAAGTTCGAGTTTGAAAGCGTAAACGCTTGCATCAGCATTGTCCGAATCCTGCATTACCCGCTGTTTATTGAGTTGCGCTTTATTAAAATCTTGTATGAGTGCTTCGATACGGTAATCGCTAACCTGATGATTATCCGGTATGATAACAAAAGCGTCATTAGGTTTCAAGGCATATGCTTTTACTGCAGTAAGTGCATTTAAGCCGGCTCTTTCTTTTTCAGTCAGTGCCGTTTTCGCCGTCACCAGTACCGGAACAGCTCTCCGCTTCGGCATTTGTCTGGGTTTTTTGATGTTGTTCAGTATGGCTTGCTGTTCATGATATTTATCGGCCATTGCTTTATAGTATGTTATACTATCGTTTAATTTAAGAAGTAACGTGGCATCAATAACCGCCGGTTTAGCGGGTGAACTTGGTTTGGCATATTGGGCATTAATAATTTCTACAAGTTTATTCAAAAAATCATGCCCCTTTTGAGCATTATCCGCGTTTATGCTCAATTCAAAAGTGTTACTACTCAAAACTTTTGCAGTTAAACTTTTACTAAAATGTTCGGTTAAGTTGGCTGGGGGAGTGAGCTTCACTATCAGCGGTAGTTGTATTGGTTTAAAGGCAGGCCCTTTTATTATGGTATAGCGTAAAGATCCGTATTTAACCGGGTGGTATAAAGGCGCATCTATGAGTACATTATCCTGATCAATCCTGCAAACGCTGCCATTAATTAAATTGATGGTGATCTCAACAGGAGTAGTATAGAAGTTGCTCTTTCCAGGTATAAGCTTAATGGGTAATGAATCCCCGTAAATCTCTTTTGTTGTAAAAGTTCCCTTATGATAATAACTTACCTGGAGCCCCAATGCATTGACCGCTTTTTTTATCGTGGTTTCAGAGCGCAACTCGTTAATTGCTGTCGTTAATAGTTCCCAATCATCGGAAGCATCCAACTCTACGCTCACTTTGTATTTAGGGATGAAAAAAGTAAATAAACTGAAGCTGCTAAAACAACAATTACTACCGAAGCAATCACGAAATATCTGTTGCGGAATAACAGGCCAGAAATATTCCTTACCGCTCCATTGATGCGAGCCTGGTTCATAGGATGCAATACTTGTGCTGATGTAAATTGCTGTAATTTAGTAATTTGCAATTTATTCAGAACGCTCGTTTTGCGATTGTTCTTCGCGCTGTGGTAATTTTAGTAACGCTTTACATGTTGTTATAGCTAACTCCACAATCGTATCTCAAAAATTGTGAAGCAATTTATACAACTCCCGGAACGCATTAACAGGTGATTTCATGACCTCACGGATAAAAACCTGCCCGGTTGCAGCAGTTAAACACTTTGTTACAAACAAATTATCGGGTTTTTCAAAGAAAATTCATATCATAGCAGCCCCAAACTATTTGAGTTGTTTTTAAATGAAATTTAAGATCGTACTTGTATTTATTTTGTTTTCCGGATACGTACGGGCGCAAAATGTCAATATAATCCCGCAGCCCAAGTCTGTTGTTAATGGTACAGGGCAGTTTACATTTAGTAATCACAGTACCGTTGGTGTGAATGATGCTTCGTTGTTGCCAATAGCCCGTTACTTCCAAAAACAGGTAAGCCAGTCGGCAGGTTTTACGCTTGCCGTTGATAATAAAGATGCAGGCAGTGTTATTCATTTGTTGTTAACCAATGGCGATCCCGCCGCGGGGGCATATTCCTTAAAAATTGTTGCCAATGAAATTACCATTTCTTCGTCAAACCGTGATGGGGTGTTTTATGGGATGATTTCCTTGCTGCAAATGATCAAAGATCAGCCCCGGGGCGAAACCATCAGCTTAGCGTCTTTAACCATTACCGATACGCCGCGCTATCAATGGCGGGGGCTAATGCTCGACGAATCCCGCCACTTCTTCGGGATGGAAAAAGTTAAGCAAATCCTTGACTGGATGGCTTACTATAAGCTGAATAAATTTCACTGGCATTTAACCGATGCCCAGGGCTGGCGTTTGGAGATAAAAAAATATCCTAAGCTGACACTGATTGGCGGAATCGGTAATTACAGTGATTCAATAGCCGATCCTCAATATTATACCCAAACCCAGATCAAAGAGATCATTGCTTATGCCGCGGAAAGGTTTATAACCGTGATCCCCGAAATTGATATGCCCGGCCATGCTACCGCAGCCAACAAAGCGTATCCGCAGTTTAGCGGCGGCAGTGTTGAAGGCTATCCTAATTTTACTTTTAATCCTGCAATCGATAGTACCTACCAGTTTCTTGGTAACATCATTAAGGAAACCAGCACGCTTTTCCCTTCTAAAATGATCCATTTGGGAGGCGATGAAGTGGCTTTGGGTGTTAAGGCCTGGTCGCTTAACCCTTCAATAGCCGGGTTTATGCAGAAGAATAATTTTGCCGATGTAGGCGAGCTGGAGCGTTATTTCTTTAAGCGCGTAGCCGACACTGCCATAAACGCAGGTAATAAAGTATTGGCCTGGGATGAAGCTACCGGAACAAACCTGCCGGCTGATAAAACTATTATCTTTTGGTGGAGGCAAAATTTACCGGGCCAGCTGCATTTAGCCGTTCAAAAAGGGTACCAGGTAGTGCTTTGTCCGCGCCTGCCTATGTATTTTGATTTTGTGCAGGATGCTGACCATATCTCGGGCCGCAGGTGGAAAGGTGTGTATAATACTGTGGGCAGTGTTTATGGTTTCCCTGAAAGGCAGATGCAGAATAACGAAGACCTGCAATCAAAACAGATCATTGGTGTACAGGCCAATATCTGGACTGAAATGATCGGCTCTGAAAAGCGCCTTGATTTTATGCTATTTCCGCGTATAGCCGGTTTGGCCGAAGCCGGCTGGACTGCTCCTGAACTCAAAGATGAAGAAGCGTTCAATAACCGTTTAAAAGCAAGTATCAAGATCTACGATGCCGCTAACATCTATTATTTTAATCCTTTTGATAAGTTTTTCCATGATGAGGCTATTGACTTTGGTCCGAAGATCAGGAAAATGGAGAGACCGGCAGATCAGAATATAGAAGATGAAGGTTACCGCCCAAGGAGAAGACATGGAAAGTCTTCAAAAAGAACCTCTCATTCGTCAAAACATTCTTCTTCATCAAAGCATTCTTCCTCTAAGAAGTCATCATCTTCAAAAAAATCTTCTTCTTCAGGTAAAAGCAAAAAATCATCTCATAAAAAAAGGAAATAACCTCTAATAGGTTATTTCCCTTTTGAAATTACTTCCGGATGTTTATCTGTATGAAGATAAGTGTGTAGTTTTAATATTAAGGACAAACGATTTGCCAACGCTTATCTTTACATTTTTATCCTTTAAAATCGCTTTAACAGCTTCATCGGCTTTAAGGAGTTCATACAAATCGCGCGCCACTGCCGATCCGCTGATGTTGTTGGTGACCTTGCCGTTTTCGATATTGATATTAAAGGTATAACCGGATTTTCCCCTGCTGCCGGCCGCTTCAAAATCAGTTATATTTAACTTAAACTGCTGCTCGTCCTGCAGACTTCTTTTCAAGTGCAGGCGTATTACAGGCATGTACTTTTGCCACGTGCTTAAATAATTTCTTTCGTCCATAATAGTGTTTGTAAAAGCGAAAGCCCTCGTAAAGTATTTATACAAGGGCTTCGGTTATCGGGTTAAAGAGATTGTTACACCTCCCGGCATTAATAGTTCTCAATAAATCAGCTTAATGTAACGGCCAATTTTTATAAGTTTCAAAGTTACCTAAATAAAACGGGTAAACAGGCAGCATGTTATAGTTTGTTTTAATACCCCAATTAAATTATAAAGAGTTGTTGGATAAATTGTAGTGGTAAATTAGGGGGATGGTTGCCGCTTTTTAGGCCAGGGTTACTAACTGTAGGTTTATAAATACTGTAAATTGCATTGACCATTAAACTGCATTTACATGAATTCATTTGTCCGCCAAATTATCCTGTCAGCCTTTTTTTCGCTGTTTTGCTGTCTGTGCAAAGCGGATCCTATTTTTTACATGAACCAGGTAGGGTATGATGCCCGGGGAGCAAAAACTGTTGTTGTGCGTTGCGATACCAAACTTGAGCCGGGTATACTTTTCGCGTTACAAAACTCAAATGGTAATGCTGTGTATATCGCTCCGTTAAATGGTCCGTTAAAGGTTGAGGAATGGGACAAGGACGGATATTTTTACCAGGCCGATTTTTCAGAATTTACAGCGGAGGGGAAATACAGGGTTTACATTGGTGCCAAAGATTTTCGTTCTCAATCTGATTGGTTTCAGATTAGGGAAAACGCGTTGGCAGTAACTACCATCCCATCGGTATTGAGCTATTATAATAAGCAGCGGGCTAACACACCAACGGAGCTGCAGGCCGACGCAGCCGTTCAGCTTTATGGCGGCGATAAAACAGTTGATATGCATGGCGGCTGGTGTGATGCGTCGGGCGATGTAAGCAAATACTTTTCGCATTTGGCTTATGCTAATTTTATGTCGCCCCAGCAAATACCGTTGGTAACGTGGTCAATGATCAATACGGTGCAAACTGCGCCAGGTTTGTTAAATAAACAGGGGATTTATGATGGCATGATGAATGAAGCATTTTGGGGGGCCGACTACATGATGCGCGCCCTGTCAAAAGACGATTATTTTTACATGATCGTATTCAGCTATTTTAATAAAGACCCTAAAGCCAGGCGTGTTGTAGGGCTAAAAGCAAACAGCGTTACTACAGATGAGTACCAGGCTGCTTTTCGGGAAGGAGGGGGAATGGCCATTGCATCGTTGGCGCGAATCTCGCAACTGAAAAAAGACGGTGACTTTAAGTCGGCAGAATATCTTGCAGCTGCCAAACGGGCTTTCGCGCACTTGCTGGCAAACAATACCAGATATGATGACGACGGCAAGGAAAATATTATTGATGATTATTGTGCCCTGATGGCTGCTACCGAATTGTGGATTGCTACCGATAGTTCCCTTTATCGTGATGAAGCCCGAAAACGTGCGCTAAGTTTGAACAAGCGAATGAGCCCCGCAGGGTATTTTATTGCTGATGACGGCGACAGGCCTTTCTGGCACGCAGCTGATGCCGGCTTACCCGTTATTGCTTTATGCAGGTACCTGGATAAGGAGCAAGAAGCTGATAAACGTTCCGATGCATTATCAACCATAAAAAAAGCACTGGATTATAACCTGAAGGTAACCGCTAATGTGGATAATCCGTTTGGCTATGCCCGCCAATCTTTTAAGTTTAGAGGTGCGGTAAAAGATGGCTTTTTTATCCCGCATGAAAATGAAACCGGCTGGTGGTGGCAGGGAGAAAATGCCCGCCTGGGTTCGCTGGCTGCTGCGGCATTGGTAGGAGGGCGGTTAGTATATCCCGAAAAAGGTGGCTGGGGCATAAAAAGAGAACTGGCAGAGTATGCATCGCACCAGATAGCCTGGATACTGGGTTGTAACCCTTACCAAATGTGCTTTATGTATCAGTATGGTAAAAACAATGTGCCTTATATGAGTTCAAATTTCGGCCATGGATCGGGCAAGGGCGGGATTTCTAACGGAATTACCGGTAAAAAGGAAAATCCCGACGGCAGCGGTATCGATTTTAAAATAAAAGACAACGGCAACGAATGGCGATGGACAGAACAATGGTTGCCTCATGCCGCGTGGTATTTTCAGGCCGTTACCGCTATGGCTGTGCAGCAATAATTCGGAGCTGTCATTTTTTATACCTCAAATTGTCATATTTACTACCCGGTGCCTTATCTTCATACTGCTAAGTTTGTATTGAAATAAAAACCTATGGATATGGCACAAACAAATATTGCGGGTAACTATGCCGTTGTTAACGGCCTGAAAATGTATTATGAAATTCACGGCGAAGGCTTCCCGCTGGTATTGATTCATGGCGGTGGTTCAGATATCGGCGTTACTTTTGGCAGGGTATTGTCGAGCTTTGCGAAAAATCACCAGGTTATAGGGGTTGATCTGCAGGCGCATGGCCGTACGCCCGATAGAGGTGTACCTACCTCATTTGAACAAGATGCAGATGACGTAGCTGTTTTGCTTAAGCAATTGGACATAAAACAGGCCGATATTATGGGTTTTAGCAACGGAGGTAACACCGCCATGCAGGTAGCCATCAGGCATCCACAATTGGTTCATAAAATAGTGATTGCTTCTTCGTTCTATAAACGCAGTGGTTTTGATGACTGGTTTTGGGATTTTATGAAGAACGCGACCCTTGACAGTATGCCCAAACCTTTGCAGGACGCATTCCTCGCCATAAACAATGATCAGGCCGCATTAGAAGTAATGCACAAGCGTGACCTTCACCGGATGCAGGCTTTCCAGGATTGGAGCGATGACGCAATCCGTTCCATCACTATGCCCGCGTTGGTTATAGCCGGGGATAAGGACGTGATCAGGCCTGAGCATACGCTTGAGCTATTCCGCATGCTTCCCGATGCGCAGCTTTGTATTTTGCCTGCAGGCCACGGCGATTATATAGGTGAGATTGAGGATCGCCGCGGAGATGGAGATTACCCGGCCGTCGCTATTATTGAAGAATTTTTAACCAAGACAAAAGCTTAAGCTTTTGCCTTGGTTTCTTTGCGTACAACAGGGGCAACCCGGGTACCGTAAAGTTCAATTGTTTTTAAAATATCCTTGTGTTTGGTAAAACCGGTTACCAACTGGGCCACGAAACGGGTATTGCCAAAAAGCTCATATTGCTGCATGATTTTGTCAATAGCCTGTTGAGGATCGCCTACCACCAAAGGCCCAAAATCGCGCAGGTACTCAAATTGTTCCCTTGTCATGGGCGACCAACCCCTGTCTTTGCCAACGCGGGTCATGAGGGCTTCGTAGCTTGGATAAAACTCGTCGGCTGCCTGTTGTGAGGTTCCGGCAATATAAAATTGCGAACTGATGGCCAATTGGAGCTTGCTTACATCGTGCCCTGCTTTGGCTGCCGACTCGCGATAAAGTTCGACAAAGGGTACAAAATGTTTTGGCGCGCTACCCAAAATAGCGATGATCATAGGGAGGTTAAGCGCTCCTGCCCGTTTAGCTGAGGCAGGGGTTCCGCCAACGCCAATCCAAACCGGAATTTCCTGTTGCAGCGGACGAGGATATACACCCTGGTTTCGGATTGGTGCCCGGAAATTACCCTGCCACGAAACAATTTCCTGCTTGTTGATCTGCAAAAACATTTCGAGTTTCTCGGTAAATAATGCATCGTAATCATTCAGGTCGAAACCAAAAAGCGGGAAAGATTCAATAAAGGAACCCCGACCGGCTATCATCTCCACGCGACCGCCAGATACCAGATCGGCGGTGGCGAAATTTTGAAATGTACGCACAGGGTCGACTGAACTCAATACGGTAACCGAACTTGACAGCCGGATGTTTTTGGTAATAGCGGCTGCTGCTGATATCAATATTTCGGGTGCCGAGATCACAAAATCGGGCCTATGGTGTTCGCCGAAGGCATATACATCAAGGCCAACCTCATCGGCCAGCTTTACTTCTTCCAATAACTCCTGAACCCGCTTATGGGCGTTTACAGCGTTGCCGCTCGTTCCGTCGGGGTGGATCTCACCAAAGGTGCTAATACCTAATTCCATGTATCAATAATAAAGATCGGCTGCGTTAAGCTCCTTCTTTTCAAAACTTCCGGGTGCGGTAACATATACTTTAAGTGGTGCTGCACGTTGCCTGTACCTGCCGGTTGGGGGAGGCGGTGCGTTGTATATATACTTTACCTTTAATTGATGAAAACCTTTCGCCAGTGGCAGCGCATATTCGGCTTCTGTTAGTTGTACGCCATCAATAAATAATTGACTGGCGGCATAACTTGCAAGGGTAAAGTTATAAGTACCATCGGCCAATATATTCACGTAACCGTCATAAACTACACCAAAATTCGGGTTGTCTTTTTTCAAAAGCTCGGCATCCAGTTTATTGGTTGCTGATGAATCCTGTGCGGTAACGTAATTAAGCTGATCGGGCGAAGTGAACATGTTTTTTGCCCATTTATATTTAAGCCCTGGCATATTGACTGTGTAATTTACAGCAGGCATCAGTGTTTTATTATACATTAAAGTGCGTGTGGCTATGCTGCGGCGACCTGAAGGCGTAATTACCCTTGTCCTCAATTCCCGTTTTTCGTTTTGCGGAATGGAGAACGTGATGGGCCCGTCGTACTGCAGATCAGTATCCAGGGGATCGCGTCCGTTCAATGTATAATAGATCCTGGCGCTGGGCACCACTGATTTTAGCATGTAAACAAAATGAGGGCCTATAACCATGGTATCAATAGTAGTTAACGCGGTTGGCACACGGTAATTATAGTTCATGGCATCAAGCCTTGCAAAGTGTTTGGCAAGCCTTACTTCAGAAAAATTGGTATAGTCCTTGTTCTCCGGCTTACTCCAGGCTACTTCTGAAAGGGCGAATACCCTTGGCAAGATCTGGTATTGAAGCTTCGCTACTGTAGGCACATACTCCGTCCAAAGGTTGCCCTGGGTGCCTATTACATATTTCTGTTCGTCGGGAGTCAATTGCTTTGAAACAGGATCATAATTGTAAGTTTCCTCTAAGGTGGCGTAACGGCCAAATGAAACCGACTCCTGCGGCGAACTGCTTTGATAATGATCAAAGTAATTACCGGTGGTTTGCGGTGTCATGATCACATTATGTTTTTGATGGGCAGCGTTAATGCCGCCTTCCTCGCCCTGCCAGCTCATTACAGTGGCGTTAGGGGCGAGGCCGCCTTCTAATATCTCATCCCAGCCTATAATGCTGCGGCCTTTGGAATTGATGAATTTTTCTATTCTTTGGATAAAATAGCTTTGCAGTTCTTTTTCATCTTTCAGGCCTTTTTCCTTCATCAAAGCCTGGCAAAATGCCGATTGTTTCCATGGTTCCTTGCCGGCTTCGTCGCCACCAATGTGGATGTATTTGCTTGGGAATAGCGCCATAACTTCGGTAAGTACATCCTGTAAAAAGGTAAAAGTTTGCTCGGTAGGGCAGTATAGATTGTTAATATCGCGCGGGGCTTTCTGGCCAGCAACGGTATCGCATTTAAACTCGGGATAGGCACGTAAGGCAGCTTCTGAATGTGCAGGCATTTCAATTTCCGGGATGACATTGATATACCTGTCTGCAGCGAATTTTACCACGTCCCTGATCTGTTCCTGCGTATAGAATCCGCCGTAGCTAAGCGAATCGGGCCAGTCGCGGTTGCTGCCAAACATGGTTTGCTGACGGAATGCACCCACCTGCGTAAGTTTAGGATATTTTTTGATTTCGATACGCCATCCCTGGCCATCAACCAAATGCCAGTGAAAGGTATTGAGTTTGTAAGAAGCGATAAGTTCGATCACCTTTTTTACCTGCGGAATGGTGAAGAAATGACGCGATACATCCAGCATCATTCCCCGGTATCCAAAGCGGGGCGAATCTTCAATTATCGTGCAAGGTAATTTGTAAACGGCAGCGTTTTCAACCGGAAAAAGTTGCAACAAGGTTTGGATACCGTAAAACAGGCCTGCATCCTTACCAACTATGATGATATTACGTGGTGTGATAGTTAGTTTATAACCTTCCACGGGCAATTTATTGGCTCCCTTTGCTGTTAATATTAGCCCCCTGCTTTTTGCGGCTTTAAGCTTTGAATTGTATTTAGCTACTTTAATATTCAGGTGCCGGGTATCCTGCAGATAGCTTTTTAGCCATAAAACAGCTTTATCTTTCGGATTATCAGCCTTGATTGCTATAAGCTGGCTAAATGTAAACGTGCCGCTATTTTTGGTAATGGAAGCAGGGGCAGGGATAATGCCCAGATGCGGATCATCGGTAGTGACCTGGGCCGATACTTTGTTTGTTTGCCCTAAAAAGATAAAAAAGCTTGCGAGCGTGATGAGTTTTGTTAAATAGTGTGCTTTAAAATTCATACAGGCGTGGATAATAATGAAAGGATAAATTTAACCATTATCCTATGCTGGAATGGGGCTAAGGCTTATGTAACAAACAATTGACGTTTAATCGTAGCCTGCGTAATCCCATGCGCTTTGATAGCCGTTTAGCTGTTCCGCATAACTGATCATATCTCCATAAAAAGGAGCATACGCAAGCGTTGAACTATCGCCGATCATTACCAGTTTTTTGCGGGCGCGGGTCATGGCCACGTTCATGCGGCGGATATCGTTCAGGAAGCCTATCTCTCCGTTGGTATTGCTGCGTGTGAGGCTGACGTAAACCACGTCGCGTTCCTGCCCCTGGAAACTATCAATCGTGTTCACGGCAATTTTATCAGCATAAATCAGCAACTCCGGTGAATCCAGTAACAATTGGTTTAAAATCCTGATCTGCTCCTTGTATGGGGAAATAACTGCTATCGTTGGGAAGTTTTCTGTTGAATAAGATCCCGTGAGTTCGCTAACCAGCTTATGCAGGTGTTTGAACAGAAATGCGGCCTCTTCGGGATTTACGGTGCTGGTGCCTTCCTGTTTCTCGTCGTAACCACAGCCTGCGGTATCAACGAAGCTTAGGGGCAAATCGCTCGGAAATAACAGCTGGTGGGCAACGGTGGGGTGTGCCTTTAACCTGTTGCCATAAAACTCTTTTGATGAAAAACCCATGATTGCTTCATTCATACGATACTGTTCTTCGAGCAATATCACCGCTCCGGGGTGGAGGGTAACACATTTTTCGAGCAGGGTAGTGCTAAGGCCATCCTTACCTGCCTGTTGCGATTTGATGGTAGGAGGGAGCTGCAAATGGTCACCGGCAAAGATCACTTTTTGCGCCTTCGATATCGGGATCCAACAGGCGGGTTCAAGCGCCTGACCGGCTTCGTCAATAACTACCGTATGGAATTTTAAATTGCGGATGGTATAATGGTTGGCGCCTACAAGGGTTGCTGTAATTATCTGAGCTTTAGCAAGCAGGTCCTCGGTAATAAATTGTTCGGTTTTATCAACTTCTTTAATAAGCTGGTGCGCTGCTTCAAAAAGCGCCTTGCGCTGGTCGCGTTCGGCTTTGCCAAAATTACGCTTGTATTTGTGCGCCATATTCTTATACTCTGAAGCCTGCTTTTTAAGTTTTTTAATCTCCTTCATATCGCTATGGGCACTTATCCTGTTATCTAAGGTTAAGGCCATCAGCCTTTCGGATACTCTTGCCGGATTACCTATACGCAGTACATTCAGATCTTCATTGCTCAGCTTTTCGCTTAGCAAATCAACCGCTGTATTACTTGGCGCTACAACAAGGATCTGTTGTTTGTTTTGCCTGATAAGTGCCTTGATAGCCTGTACAAGCGTAGTTGTTTTACCAGTGCCCGGAGGGCCGTGAACTATGGCGAGCTCCTGTGCTTCAATTATTTTTTGAACAGCCTGCTGTTGTGAAGCGTTTAAACCATTAAGTGGGTAATGAATTGTTTCGGGGATAAAAGCAGGCACACTTTGGCCGGTTAACACCCGGGTGAGGTGGCCTTCTTTATGATCATCAATAAGCTTGGCAGATAGTTTGAGCGCCTTCTGCATCTCGTCATAGCTATTATCATCAAACAGCAGGTCGATGCCAAGCTTGCCGCTCCTGGTCCAGTCGGGCAGCTCGTCGGTATTCAAAGTTAATTTTAGCCGGTTGCCGCCCTGGTATGATACTGTGCCGTTTACACGATCGGTTTTAGGATCATGGTTGGAGAACAATGCTGCCGAAGCGCCGAACCTGAACTGGTGACTAAGGTCCTGGTGCGAAGGCCGTTCCACCTCAACAGTAAGGTAATCGCCGCGGCCTATTTCGGTGCCTTTTATGGATATGGGGTACCATGTAAGCCCTGCTGTCCGGCGTTCGGCAGTTGAAGATGTTTCAGTTAGTTTGAGGTAAGCCTGGCGGTCTTCGTTCTGCTCAGTTTGTAATAAACTGAGCAGTTTTTTAAAATAGTCCATTTGCAAAGGTAAAGCTTAGCCCTGGCTTTTATGTAATTACACAAACACAAAAGGGAACTTGAATGTTCCCTTTTCATATCCTGATTAACAATTTATTGTTGCCAATTAGGTGCCTGTTTTGCTTCAATAACAATAGTGTTCCTTGAAAGCTCTTCATTTATCTTACCCAAAAAATGCCTTGTTAATGGTTTTGAAATAAAGCTTTTAACAAAGGGGTATGCTTTAGCTCGTTTCTGATCGGCAGGATCAACGGAGTTTGAAATAATGTAAACCGAAACAGGTTTTACTAATGAACTGTAAATGTTATTGAATAATTTTAAAAATTCCCGCCCATCCATTCCCGGCATATCGAGGTCAAGAAAAATAATGTTGGGTATTTCTGCACGTTTATTATGGTTGTTATATAATGCTTGGTAAACAGGTTCCGGATCCATATAAAAGCTTGCATTTAACCAATTATCTTTCAATATGATTTTAACCGTTTCATGAAAAATTATGTCATCATCAATGATAGCAACCGAACGGTGCTGATCGTCTTTAATAAGATTGAGTATATCTTTTTTGATTTCGATAAGTAACGGGGACAAAAGTTCGGTGCCGCATTCAATACAATTCAACGTACGTGATAACGCAACCTCAAGCGGTACTTGTATCGATAAGCAGGTGGCATCGTTATATATGGAGTTAGCGCAATCTTTATTGAAGCAATAACAAGTGATTTTTTCGGAGCTGGCCATAGTGTAAAGGTTTTTGTTTAGTTATTCATTTTAAATTGCCTCAACATTGATGCCCCTTGTTGGTTTGTAGTTAAATATTTACAAAGTAGCTTCTGTTTCGTCAGGATTGTTAAGGGCTGTAAAATTCAATTTCCTAATGCTGAGTTGGTTACAATTATGAACTAAAATAGTTGCACTTTAACATTTTTATAACTTCAGCTGTTAAGCGAATTAATTTAAATATAAAAAAGATTAACTATAAATACAAGTGTGTTTTTTTAAAACCCATGTGTATGTTTAAACTGACAATCCGTTTCTTTTTGAGGCGGCCATTGGCAGTAAAATATTAACTTTTAATACCTATGAACAAGCTGTTTTAAACGATGATTAGATGCTGAGTTTAGGTGGAATAAGGATAAAAAACCACAGCGACTTTTTTTTGTTATATTGAAACACTAAACTATTAACATGAGCCGATTAACCAGCTTTTTATTATTCCTGTTTGCTTTAGTGATAGCGCAATCATGTCAAAGTAACCGGCATGCCAATAATTATAACAAGGCCCTGGTTGACGACAACTGTTTATTGTTTATTAAAAACGGGGAAGAATCAACCCTCGCCTCTGTGAAAGCATCTGGTTTGGCAATCGCCAATTCAAAAAATCAACGCGTGATTCAATTTGCCAAGCTCATGATTGTTGACCATACCATGCTGGCAGATGATTTCAAAAAATTAAGGACCGATAATTTTATTGCCGATTCGGTTGTTATTAGCCCTATGCATCAGCAAATTATTAATGATTTGGATACAAAACGTGCCGGCGCGTTTGACAGGGCTTATATCCAATTGGTTATAAACGATCATACTGAACAAATAGCTTTATACAAAACAGCAGGAAAAGACCGGAGAAATACAAGCCTTGCCGATTTTGCAAATAAAATGTTACCTGGTTTACAGGCTCATTTAGATTCTGCAAAACTGATTGGCAGTACATTAAAATAACTTTAATTGCTGCTCAACAGGTGGTTTGGCTTTGCCAAAAACGGTACGGCCCCCATATTTCCACGAGTCGTTACGTTCCTTTTCAATAACTTTATCAAAGTTGGCATTGGGCGTGAAATCTTTTTCAGCCCTTTCGGCTATTTGGGAAAGGCGTTTGATAGCTTCATTTTTATCGCTGTTGCCCATTTTTGCCTTTTGAATAGCCGTTTGCAGGGTGCTTAAGGTTTCGTCATAAACTTTGGTAGGCACCGGGAATGGGGCGCCATCTTTACCACCATGAGCAAAGGAAAACCTCGCCGGGTCTTTAAACCGGGATGGTGTGCCATGGATCACTTCACTTACCAGGGCCAGCGACTGTAAGGTGCGGGGCCCTAAGCCTTGCAGCAATAGCAGATCTTCAAAATCTTTGGGTTGTTTTTCATGAGCCAGCCAAAGTACGGCACCAAGGCGTTTCAGGTCGACATCTTTGGCATGTACTTCATGATGGCTGGGCATCACCAGTTTACTGATCTCGTTGATCATGATGCCCGGGTTTTCAGCGGCAATCTGCATAACACCATTGCGCGAACCATCCGCTTCCTTATCTGTCATGTTCAGGATATAGCCGCTGTTCTTACCATAGATAAAAGTATGCGGGTCGTTAACAAATGAGCTTAACTGTTCGGAATGCCAGTGGTATCTGCGGGCCGTACGGCTTACATCGCTCATGCCTTGCTGCACCACGGCCCATTTGCCGGTATCGCTTAAAATAAAATTATGCGTGTAAAGCTGGAAGCCATCCTGCATGGCAGTATTATCAACTTTGGCGCTCAGCTTGCTGCATTTCACCAGGTAATTTGCATCAAGCCCGGTGGTTTGGCTAACCTTAACCAGTTCGGCAGGTGTTTGAGTAGAGTGTTTACCTTTACCGCCACAGATATAAATGCCCAATTCGCGACTATGCGGGTTAATGGACTTTTTTAAAGCTCCCATTACAGAAGTGGTTATGCCCGAGGAATGCCAGTCCATCCCCATAACAGCGCCCAAACTCTGAAACCAAAAAGGATCGCTTAGCCGGCGAAGCACTTCATCCTTACCATAGTCCATTACAATGGTTTCCACCACAGCAAGGCCAAGTTTAGCCATGCGCTCGGCAAGCCATTGCGGTACATAGCCATAATGTAAAGGTAAGTCAGCACTGCCGGATCGCTTCATGCTAACAAATTTAGTAAAAAATATCAGAACCCTGATGTGCTTGATTTTAGGATTTCTTGATAGTTTACTATTTTATTGAAATAAAGCATGATTAATTCGATAAAGGAATCTCCCGAATGCATAACATATCAAGAAATCCCTAAATCCTAAAAATCATGGTTCCGCTTAATCTTCCTCCGTTTCGCCGGCATACAGCTCATCAATATCAGCTGCATATTTCTTTTCGATGACTTTGCGTTTGGCTTTCATGGTAGGGGTGATCTCGCCCTCATCCATGCTGAAAGGATTGCGTTTTATCTTAAATGATTTGATGCGCTCAAACTTAGCCAGTTCATTGCTGTGTTTCCGGATGTCGGCGCCTATCCAGTCAACTATTTCTTTATCGTCAATGAATACTTCAGGGCGTTCGAAGAAATCATCCTGGATGTTAAAAGTTTCCTGCAGAGTCTCGCGTGCCGGCACAATGATGGCGGCAATGTATTCGCGTTTATCGCCCACTAAAAATACCTGTTCAATTTTGGGGCTTTTGAGGTAGGTATTTTCTACCGGAGTAGGGTAGATATTTTTACCGTAAGCGTTCACCAGCATATTTTTGAGACGATCAGTAATTTGAAGATTGCCGCGGAAAAACCTGCCGATATCGCCGGTATGGAACCAGCCGTGCGAATCAATAACGGTGGCGGTTTCTTCGGGCTTGTTCCAGTAGCCTTTCATTACGCAATGCCCGCGAACAATGATCTCGCCTTCTTCGGTAAGGGTATCTTCTTTAAAGTTATCGTGTGTTTGTATGCTGTAAATATGTTTGGTATCCACATTTTGGATAGCCACTTCAATACCGGGAATAATACGGCCAACGGTGCCATAAATTACCCGGTGGCGTTCTGTAACCGCCATTACAGGTGATGTTTCGGTTAAGCCAAAACCTTCTAAAATTACAATGCCCAGGTCGCCAAAAAATTCACCAATGTTTTTAGGCAGTGCTCCGCCTCCTGATACCATGAATTTCAGCCGTCCGCCGGTTTTTTCCTTGATCTTGCTGAATACCAGTTTCTCAGCAATGCCGTGTTGTGCTTTTAGAATAACATTTGGCGATTTACCGGATTCCTGAACCAGGCGCACTTTTTTACCGATTTCAAATGCCCAAAGGAAGATTTTGGTTTTGAGGCCGCCTGCCGATGTGCCACTTTTGATGGCTTTGTCATGAATACGTTCCAGTAGCCGCGGCACGCAGCAAAGTATAGTAGGCTTAACTTCGGCCATGTTTTTGGCCAATAGCTCCAAACTTTGGGCAAAGGCTATTTGCGAGCCACGGTAAATGGCTATGTGATAAATGGTGCGTTCAAATACGTGCGATAGGGGCAGGAACGACAGAAATCTATCAGTTTTTTCAACAAACGGAATCTGGATAAGGCTATTGATAGCGTTTTGCGTGAGGTTATGGTGGGTTAGTACCACGCCTTTAGGTACCCCTGTTGTCCCCGAAGTATAAATGAGGCATGAAGTATCAGTTGTTAAGATAGCTTCACGTGCGGCATTAATAGCGTGGCGGTATTGCTCAAGCAATTTGCTGCCTTCGGCAATCACCTGGTCAAAACCAATTACGCCGGCGTTTAAGCTTACCTTATCGCTGAATTTTTCAAAATCATCAAATGCCGGGATCAGGCGGATCAGCTCCGGACAGTTGTTTGCCACTTTTAAAACTTTCCTGAACAGGAAAGGGTTGCCGCAAATGATAGTACGAGCCCCCGAATCATTTAGGATATATTCTATCTCGTTTTCGGTAAGGGTGGGGTATATAGAGGTGTTAACGGCACCAATCTGTTGCAGGGCCTGATCATAATAAACGTAATTGGGCCCGTTTTCAATGATGAGCGAGAGCCTGTCGCCCTTCCTGATACCGATGTGCAGGAACCAGGCCGAAATCGCGTCTATTTTTTCTAAGGCCTCACCGTAGCTGATCTCCACCCAGGTATCTTTAACTTTATGGAGCAGGAAAGTATGATCTAAAGGATGGATTTTGGCAACGGTATTGCGAATGAAACTTGGAACAGTTGAAAGCTCGGTATTTTTACTCATTTATATAATGGGATATTGGAACAAATCTAAATCTATTTTTATAAAAACAAGCATTGATACAGGTATTTGACAGACGGGGTGTGTTTTACTTTGTGATGATACGCATTTAAGCAAACAGTTATTAACTTGTACAAAAAACATATACTATGAAGATAATTATCATTGGTGCTTCGGGCACTATTGGCAAAAAAGTTACCGAAGCATTGCAAGGCAAAAACGAAATTATTACTGCAGGCTCAAAAAGTGGTGATTTTCAATTGGATATTACTTCGCCCGAATCGATTGAAAGATTTTATGAAAAGGTTGGCCCGTTTGATGCGTTGGTGAGTACTACCGGATCGGGGCATTTCGGCCCACTGGCGAGTACAACCCCTGCCGATTTCAAAAAAGGAATTGAAAGCAAGCTACTTGGGCAGGTAAATCTTGTACTGATAGGCCAGCATCATATTAATCCTAAGGGCTCATTTACGCTTACCTCAGGTATCCTATCGGAAGATCCGGTTGTAAACGGCGTAAATTTGGGTACCATTAACGGTGGGCTAAATTCCTTTGTAATAAGTGCGGCCATTGAATTGCAAAATGGTGTGCGGATCAACGCCGTAAGTCCGGGTGTTGTTGAAGATTCGCCAAGCTATTTTGAATACTTCCCCGGCCACGAGCCTGTTGCCATGGATAAGGTAGCTAACGCTTACGTTAAAAGCGTGCTTGGCGCCATTACAGGGCAGGTGATCAAGGTTTTTTGATTGGCCTCGATGTCATTGTGAGCGTAACGTGGCAATCGCATACTATACAGAGCGGCAAAGCTTCTGTGCGATTGCTACGCTGCGCAATGACATTCTTTTATAATCTTCAAACTTTCACTATCTTCACTGCATAATTACTATCTCCACATATAAAACAAGGGTTGCCTAAGGGCCCGGCCTGTTGATACAGGTTTGGTGACACGCTGCATTCGCGGCAGTGTTTTGTATTGTTTCAAAATTTCCAATCAATTTTATTTAACCGGTAATGAAAATTACTCAAGTATTTACTTTGGGCATATGCTGCATTTTAATATGCGCTGCCCGTGATGCAAAGTCTGATACCTGTATGGATACCATAACCAATAAACAAAAAGTATTGTCCTTTTATAAACAAATGGTAGGGCAACGTAAAACAGAGCTGATCCCCGAATTTATAGTTGAAAACTATAAGCAGCACAACCCAACCGTTAAACAGGGGAGGGCAGGCATAACCGAAATGATCAATTACCTGAAAACTTTACCGCCACCACCGCAGGATGCAAAGTCGCCAATTGTAAGAGCGATACAGGATGGCGACTTAGTAGCAACTCACCTTGATATTTCATTTTTGGGGAGGCGTATGGCTGTTATCGACCTGTTTAAGTTAGAGGACGGTATGTTAACAGAGCACTGGGATGCTATCCAGCCTTTGCCCGATGAAAGCGGGAAAACAGTCACTGCTACTAATGGCACAACTGAAATTGATCATAATGCTTCCACAGAAAATAGCAGGTCTATTGTTGATCAGTTTTATAAATCGGTTGTAAATAAACAATCTGATAATCTGTTTATTGATACCGCTTACGTTGAGCATGCTGCTTCTGTAATCGCGTCAGGTGTGGGATTGGCAGGCTATCTTTCGGAGCCTGATCGATCTGTTAAAATTCATAGGCTCATTGCTGAAGGGGATTTCGTGGCAGCCCAATCACAGTTTAACAGGGATGGCAAAACGTTTGTATTTTATGAGATATTCAGGGTGGCTAATGATAAAATTGCAGAACACTGGAGTGTAGAGCAGGTTGTACCTGATGGTGTTATAGCAGAGGATATGTTTTAGTGAGTTCAGCTGAAAGCTGAAGCCATGTTAAACCCCGCGCTTGTGAAAGCCCGCGGCAGATTGTAAAACAAAAAGAGGCGCTCATCGCGCCTCTTTTCAATTATTTTAAGGTTGAATTTATACCGAAAAACTTTCGCCGCAGCCGCATGTACGGCTGGCGTTAGGGTTGTGGAAATTAAAGCCTTTACCGTTAAGACCGTCAGAAAAATCAAGTTCGGTACCGGCAAGGTACAGGAACGATTTCATATCAAGTGCCATGCGGACTCCTTGGTCTTCAAAAAACTGATCGCCTTTTTTTTCCTCGTTATCAAAATCAAGATTGTATGATAAGCCAGAGCAACCACCGCCCTGAACAGATACACGCAGAAAGTACGAGGCATCAAGCCCTGCATCCTGCATCAGGTGTTCTATTTTGCTTTTTGCTTTATCAGTTACAGTTACCATTTTTTTAGATTTGAGATATGAGATTTGAGATATGAGACCAAGTCACACCGCAAATCATCAAAATCAATTATACGTATACAAATCAGATATGAGTCTCAAATCTCACATCTAATATCTCACATCTTCTTAGTGATGTACTTTTTCGCTTTCAATTGGCGCTAAGCCGTTTTTAACGCGGAAATCATTGATCGCTGCTTTGATAGCATCCTCTGCCAAAACTGAACAGTGGATTTTTACCGGTGGAAGGGCAAGTTCTTCAACGATGTCCATGTTGTCGATTTTCATAGCATCATCAATGCTTTTGCCTTTAAGCCACTCAGTAGCTAATGATGAAGAAGCGATTGCTGAACCGCAACCGAAAGTTTTAAATTTTGCATCGGTGATAACATTGTTATCATCAACCTGGATCTGTAGGCGCATTACGTCGCCGCACTCAGGTGCACCAACTAAACCGGTACCTACTTTGTGGCTGCTTTTATCCAAAGTGCCCACATTGCGGGGGTTAGTGTAGTGATCGATTACTTTATCTGAATATGCCATTTTTTTAAAGTTCTTAAGTAGTAAGTTATAAGTTTTGAGTTTCTTAAACTCTTGTATGTCAATTCGCAAATGGTCAATCCGAAACCGAAAATCCCAAATCCGAAATTAAATTAATGTTCTGCCCACTCAATTGAGTTAAGGTCGATACCTTCTTTAAACATTTCCCAAAGTGGTGAAAGGTCGCGCAGGTGGGTAACCGCTTTTTTGGTTACTTCAATTGCGTAATCAACTTCTTCTTCGGTAGTGAAACGACCTAAGCCAAAACGGATAGAAGAGTGCGCTAAATCGTCAGACAGGCCTAAGCTTTTCAGTACGTATGATGGCTCCAATGAAGCAGAGGTACAAGCAGAACCTGATGATACAGCCAAATCTTTCATAGCCATCATCAAACCTTCACCCTCAACATATTTAAATGAAATGTTAGCAACATGTGGTAAGCGGTGTTCAACATTGCCGTTTACATAGCTTTCTTCTAACACGGTTAAAGCCGATTGCAGTTTATCGCGCAAAGCTGAAAGGCGTTTTGCTTCGCTTTCCATTTCCTGGCCGCAAAGTTCGCATGCTTTACCTAAGCCAACAATACCCGGTACGTTAAGGGTGCCTGAACGCATACCGCGTTCGTGACCGCCACCGTCCATTTGGGCTGTAACTTTAACCCTTGGTCCTTTACGGCGTACATATAATGCGCCAACACCTTTAGGGCCATATATTTTGTGTGCTGATAAAGCCAAAAGATCAATACCATCAGCATTAACGTCAACAGGGATCTTACCTACAGCCTGTACAGCATCGGTCATAAATAATGCACCATGTTTGTGGGCTATGGCCGAAATTTCTTTAATTGGCTGAATAACGCCAATTTCGTTATTGCCATACATAATAGATACCAGGATGGTTTCAGGCGTCATTGCAGCTTCTAAAACTGCAAGATCAACCAAACCATCTTCTTTAACTGGCAAATAAGTTACTTTGCCGCCCAGTTTTTCAACGTGTTTGCAGGCATCAAGTACAGCTTTATGCTCTGTAACGGTAGTTATGATGTGGTTACCTTTGTCTTTGTACATTTCAAACACCCCTTTAATAGCAAGGTTATCTGATTCTGTAGCACCAGAGGTAAAGATGATCTCTTTTTCAGATGCGCCTATCAATTTGGCTACCTGTTCGCGTGCGTAATCAACCGCCTCCTCTGCAACCCAGCCAAACGCGTGGTTACGGCTTGCTGCATTACCAAATTTTTCGTTAAAATATGGTAACATAGCCTCCAGTACCCTTGGGTCCATCGGTGTAGTTGCATTGTTATCTAAATAAATTGGGATATTCATAGTCCTTTTGAAATATATTAACAAAACAAAGATACGCAAGTTTTTATTGAAATTCAGCTAAATTCCTTCGCAAATAACCAAAGCTGACCAATAATTTACAATATTTGGACATGAACAAAGTGGAGCACATTGGTATAGCAGTTAACAGTGTTAAATTAGCAGGTGAGATTTACGCTAAACTGTTGAACACACCGGTGTACAAAACCGAAACAGTTGAAAGCGAACATGTGATTACTGCTTTTCTGCAGAGCGGCCCTAATAAGATCGAACTACTCGAAGCGCTTAACGACGATAGCACTATAGCCAAGTTTATAGCGAAAAAAGGCGAGGGGATTCATCATATAGCTTTTGAGGTAGATGATATTGAGGCGGAAATGAAACGGTTAAAAGCTGAAGGCTTTGTTTTATTGAATGATAAGCCTAAACAAGGGGCTGACAATAAACTGGTATGTTTTGTGCACCCCAAAAATGCTAATGGGGTGTTGGTAGAGTTGTGTCAGGAAATGGCTGTCTGAATCAGAATTACAGAATTTGAGAATTTATAGAATTGAAAAGCGTGTTTTACAGATGCTTAAGTTTAATTAGGCATGTTGCGGTTAGTATTATGTTAATCCTAAAATTCTGTAAATTCTGATTCAGATAATATTTTTAATTTGCTTTTCCAGTTTTCACTTTTATTATTACATTTGCACCTCTTTTAAGTAAAGTACAGAAGGTAAGTTTATATAATATAATGAAAAAAGATCTGCATCCATCAAACTATAGGTTAGTTGTATTTAAAGATATGTCAAACGACTATTCTTTTATCACTAAATCTTGCATCGATACCCGCGAAACCGTTAAATGGGAAGATGGTAACGAATATCCATTGGTTAAATTAGAGATTTCTCACACTTCGCACCCGTTCTACACCGGTAAAATGAAACTGGTTGATACTGCAGGTCGTATTGACAAATTCCGCTCACGTTACAACAAAAAGTAATTTTTGTTTAATTAATATTTACAAGTCCCGGCTTTGCAGTCGGGACTTTTTTTATTTTTGCGCCATGGCAATTATCCTTTTTGACGATAACGCACACCATACGCTGTTACCGCTTACGTATACCCGGCCGGTTGCCGATCTTCGTATCGGGATGCTCACCATTGCCGAAAAATGGGCCAGGTATTTAAAAAGCGCCTATTCCTTTCATACGCTTGATTACCTAAAGATTAAGTTCCCGGTAAATATTGAGGCTGATAACGTTTTTGTCAATGGCGCTGTATGTCCGGATGAAAACCTGATTGAAGCGATTGATAAGCTGCAAACAGGTCAGGCGCTTAAATCCAATGATCAGTTAATGGCTGTTAAACTTAATGCCGCGGATGCGGAAAGCTTTGACGTTAACGCTGATTTTGGCGATGTGATAAACTATTCTAACCTTTTTGTATCGATCAAATACCCTGAAGATATTTTCAGGAAGAACGACATCGAGCTTCGTAAAGATTTTCAACTGCTTACTAAAGGACGAACAAGCGCTGCTATCAGTTTAACCAACGTTATTATAGGCGACGATTTTTTTGCAGAAGAAGGTGCTGTTGCCGAATGTTCAACATTTAACACGACTAACGGACCGATTTACCTTTCGGCTAATACCGAAATTTGGGAAGGTACCCATATCCGCGGGCCATTTGCTATTTGCGAACATTCGCAGGTGAAAATGGGGACTAAGATTTATGGTGCTACCACTGTTGGGCCGTATTGCCGGGTTGGAGGCGAAATAAATAATTCGGTAATTTGGGGATATTCGTCAAAAGGTCACGAAGGCTACCTTGGCAACTCGGTTTTAGGCGAATGGTGTAATATCGGCGCTGATACAAACAATTCAAACCTGAAGAATAACTACGCCGAGGTAAAACTTTGGGATTACAGTACACAACGTTTCCGTAAAACGGGCCTCCAATTCTGCGGCCTCATTATGGCCGATCATGCAAAAAGCGGGATCAATACCATGTTTAATACCGGTACAGTAGTAGGGGTAGGGGCCAATGTTTTTGGAGCAGGTTTTCCGCGTAACTTTGTGCCCGACTTTTCATGGGGAGGTGCGCAGGGCTTCGAAGTTTATTTGATCAATAAAATGTTTGAAACCGCTCAGAAAGTATTCGACCGCCGCGATCACCGTGATTTTGATGAAATCGAACAGAATTTATTAACAGCCATATTTGAACAGACGGAGAAGTATAGGCAGTTTTGATTTTGGTGAGTGGTTGATTAGGTGAGTGGGGTAATATCACCATTTAATTGAACTTTATGAACTACTCACCTAATCAACCCAATCAACCATTCACTAATAAATAAAATAATAAAATCATGAGAAAGAAAATCGTTGCCGGAAACTGGAAAATGAACCTTGATTACAATGAAGGTTTGGCTTTATTTTCAGAGATCATCAACATGGTAAAAGATGAGGCTACCGGCACGCAGGAAGCAGTGATCTGCAGTCCGTTCATCCACATTCATAGCCTGGTGCAATTGTCAAAAGGTTATAGCAAAATTGCTGTTGGCGCACAAAATGCCCACCAGGAAGAAAAAGGTGCTTACACAGGCGAGATCTCTGCTAAGATGATTAAATCTACCGGTGCCGCTTATGTGATCCTTGGCCACTCAGAACGCCGCCAGTATTTTGGCGAAACCAATGCTTTGCTTGCCAAAAAAACGGATACTGCTTTAAAAAATGATCTTCGCCCTATCTTCTGCATTGGCGAAACTTTGCAGGAGCGTGAAGCCAATACACATTTTGATGTGATCAAAACTCAGTTGGTTGAGGGCATCTTTCACCTTGATGCTGACGCTTTTGCTAAATTGGTTATCGCTTACGAACCGGTTTGGGCTATCGGTACAGGTGTAACTGCTACATCAGCACAAGCTCAGGAAATTCACGAATTTATCCGTAAAGAAATTGCCGCTAAATATGGCCAGGAAGTTGCCGATGCTACTACCATTTTATACGGCGGTAGCTGCAACCCAACCAATGCTGCCGAACTGTTTGCTCAGCCTGATATTGATGGTGGCCTTATCGGCGGTGCTTCCCTGAAATCGCGCGACTTTACAGATATCGTTAAAACATTTAATTAATATTAGATATGAGATTTTAGATATGAGATCTGAGAGAATGCCCAAACTTAATTTCAAACAGAAAGAGGGTTTGTGCTGTTTACAAAAAAGTAAACTCTCAAATCTCATATCTCACGTCTCAAATCTAAGAGAAGCATGAAGCTTTTAAAAGTTCTTTTACCCGTTTTGGTCGACTTTGGCGTATTTTGGGCGGTTGTATACCTCAATATGCCCGATCACCCTATGCGCATTGGCGAAATTGGTAACGGTAACCTGTATAGCCTCATGGCTTATTTCAGCTTTTTTTGGACCTTATTGCTTGCAGATGGAGTCCTGACCCAGTACCTGATCATCATACCACTTTGGAATTGGGTTAAACATAAAGGAGCTTCGGCGCGCTTTATTGCCGGAGGCTGCATTGCCCTGGTTTGTATATTATTTGCCGGAGCCCTAAGCTATATTATATGGTTGCCCGAGGATGGATATAGCCCCCTGTTTAGTTTTTGGTGGTATATGACCGAAATACAAGCTGTTTACTGGATTGTTAACTTTGTTGTACTGTATTTACTCGACAGGAAGAGGACAAGCGCAGATAGTGAGCCGGCTGAACCTGAAGCTGCCGCTTAAATTCTCCGCCGGCTGACCGGATTCCTGGTGAAGGTTAATGACGAAAAAAATCAAAATGAATTACTACGAACTGTTTTTTACTACCATCACTACCGAAGATTACCAGCAGGACCTGCTGATCAATGCTTTGGGTGAGATAGGTTTTGATACTTTTGAAGAGCTTGAGCTTGGCTTTAAAGCTTATATTCCCGAAGATGTTTTTGACCAGGAGGCGCTTGATGCACAACTTTTACCCTATAAAGACCTGTTTACTTTTAGTTACGAGATAATGCTCATTCCGCAGAAAAACTGGAACGAGGTATGGGAAAGTAATTTTGAACCTATAGAGATAGTGGATAAGATTTATGTACGGGCAACCTTTCATGAACCAAAGCCTGAGTTTGATTATGAGATTGTTATTGATCCTAAAATGGCGTTTGGTACCGGGCACCATCAAACCACTGCTATGATGCTGGGGCTGATGCTTGAAAATGAATTTGCCGGTAAAAAAGTGCTTGACATGGGCTGCGGTACGGGGATCCTTGCTATTATGGCAGCCAAACTGGGTGCCGACGATATCATCGCCATTGATTACGACCCGGTTTGTTATGAAAGCACTATCGAAAATTCGGCTTTGAATAATGTGGGTAATATCAAACCACTTTGCGGGTCAAAAGAAGTTATCCCAATGAGCAATATGATACCATCCTGGCCAACATCAACCGCAATATCCTTATCGACCAGATGCAGCGTTATGCTGAAGTATTAAAGACCGATGGCGAGATTTACTTCAGTGGTTTCTATGAATCGCCAGACCTGGATATCATTACCGACGAAGCCGGAAGTATGGCCTGAAATACATTACCCATAAAAAAGATAAAGAATGGGTGGCTGCTAAGTTTATAAAGTAAAGCCCCACCCAAACCCTCCCTAAAGGGAGAGGGCTTTAAATGAAGCTTTAAAAGTCTCCCCCTTTAGGGGGAGATTTAGAGGGGCTTAATATCCCACAGTAAACCTTCTCTTTACAAACCGGTTGTTTTCCAGTTCATCCAATATAGCAACTGCCAAATCTTCAACCGAAATTTCGTGTTCGTGCTTATCATTAAACACAGGCTCATCCGTACCGGTGCGGTATACACCTGTGCGGGTGCCGGGATGCAGGTGTATGGCCGGGCTCAGGAAGGTCCAGTCTAAATCTTCTTCTTTTTTGATAATGTTCAGATAGTCGCGGGCCGCTGTGGCGCCTGTTTTCCATTCGGCAGGGAATTGAGGGCTATCAACTAATTGTACGCCCGGAGCAATAAAAAGACTGCCTGCACCGCCTACAACCAACAGACGGCTTACACCAGCTTGTTTAGTGGCCTGTTGTATAGCCTCTGACCCTTTAATAAAATCATTGTACAGGTTAGGGTTACCCCAGCCGGCGTTAAATGAGTTTACAACAGCATCATGCCCTTTCAATGTTTCGGTTAACTCATCAACATTATATACATCGGCAGTTTTGAGTGTTAATTTAGGGTTTTCAATATCTGTTTTCGGGTTACGGGCTATAGCAGTTACCTCGTATCCACGTTGTAACGCTTCGTTTAAAACGGCTTTGCCTACAAAACCTGTGGCTCCAATTAATGCGATTTTCATTGTTTTTGCTTTTATATTGTAATTAAATTTGTTACAGTTTGTTTTAAATTTTTTTAATCAAATTGATTTACAAAATCAAAAATGGTTATGGTGCTTAGTTTTTTGATAATGGCTGCTTCAACCTCATCGGCCAAATGATCAAGGTGAGCTCCAATTTGCTTGCCGACAGGGCAGGCGGGGTTGGGCTTATTTTTAGCCTGGCCTAAAGCCGGCGGCAGTTTTACAGCTTTATAAACATCGGCAAGGGTTATTTTTTGCGGAGCGAGGGCAAGGCAATAACCGCCTGTTTTACCTTCCTTGCTTTCAATAAGCCCGCAGGCGCGTAATTTGCGCATTTCTTTACGTACCAGAACTGGGTTTACGTTCATGCTGCCGGCAACATAATCAGACGATAATAGCTCGCCCGGCTGTTTACAAAGCAGGGTTAATACATGGGTTGCTATTTGAAATTGTCCGTTCATTTATCTGTAATAAAAAATATTACAGTACAAAAATGAAATTTTAATTTTAAAAAGAAGAATTTTTTGCGCTTTTTTGCGCACTAAATTACAATGGGATGAAAATCCAGACCTAAATTACTCGAAAAAAATACCGTGTAGCAGGTATGTTTTAGAATGATTTATTTGCTTTAATTTAAGGGATTTGCCAATCGCAACAATTAACTACACTTTAAAATAAAAAATTACGCAAATTAGTTGATAATTAGCGTGATAATAAATATTATTGTAAAGTAATTAACTTTTGCGAAACCTACACTATTAATTTAACCAAATGAAAACTCTCGGAAAAAAAATCAGATTATTACGTCATCAAAAGGGGTGGAGCCAGGAGGATGTTGCAAAGAGATTGGATATTTCAATTCCTGCTTTCTCAAAGATTGAAACAGGGATCACTGATATTAATTTATCAAGGCTTGAGCAGATAGCAAACCTGTTTGAAATGTCAGTAGTTCAGTTGCTTACGTTTAATGATACCGAACAGGATCAGAAATTTGTTAACGAACTTGAAACCGTTAACAAACGCTTAATGGACCGTGAAACTGAAGTAATCGATTTGCAGAAAAAAGTAATTGAGCTATTTGAAGAACTTCGACATTCAAAAGTAACCGCATAATTTGGTGGCCCGGTTTGGCCGGGCTAATCAAAAATGTAACGCATTGTTAAATGCTTTTTGCCAAATGTAGCACCAACTGCTTCATGGATGGCTATCATTTTGTCGTTAAAATCGCCTACCCAGGATAATTCAAGCTCATCATAACGCTTGAGAGGCAATACGTATTCCTTTAATTTTATAAACATTGCCGACTCGAGGCCGTGCTTTTGGTACTTTTGTTTCGTGCCCATCACAATAGCCCGCATGCGGGATACCCCTTTCCAGCGGTAGTATAAAAATTTAAGTTTACCTATCATGTTCAGTTTGCCGTTAAGCGGTTTAAGCATCTGGTTGGCATCAGGTAAAATGATCATGAAGGATGCCGGCTCATCATCTACGTAAGCAAACCAGATCAATTTTTCGTCCATCAGGGGCTTCATTTTTTCGAAGCTTTCCATGATCGTATCATATGTAATGGGAACGAAGTTTTCAAAATCTTTCCATCCATCGTTGTAGACCTCAATGAAATCAGCCGCGAATTTCTCTATTTTCTTTATTTCAAAATGCCTGAAATCGTACCCTGGCTTTTTGGCTACCCAATTAGCTATTTTAGTAAACCGCTCGGGAAAGGTTTATGAGCGTCAACATGGTTAGTGATCTGCGCGTACTGGGTTTTAAAGCCGTACTCATCAAAAAAAGCCTGGTAATACGGATGATTATAGTTCATGCCGTAGGAGGGGGCGTAAATCCTTCAACCAGCAAGCCCCAGAAGTTGTCGTTTTCGCCAAAGTTGATGGGGCCGTCCATGGCTTTCATGCCGTTTTCCCTAAGCCAGTTTCTCGCGGTATCAAATAAAAAAAAGGCAGCTTCTTTGTTATCGGTACACTCAAAAAAACCCATACCGCCGGTTGGCTGCTCGTAATTGTATGCCTTTTTTTCATTAATAAAAGCAGCAACCCGGCCAATTAGATGGCCATTGTCATCTGTCAGGATCCAACGGGTACATTTACCATGTTGATGAAAGTTGTTTTTTGCCGGGTTAAATACAGCTTCAATATCATTATCAAGCGGGCAAACCCAGTTATCGTCATCTTTATAAATGATGCGGGCCACATCTAAAAAAGCCTTTTTTGTTGCTTTGTCCTTTACTTCTGTTACTTTCATTTATTGTATGCTACCGGTAGATAATAAAAAAAGCATCCAGAGGCATAGTCTGAATGCTTTGTAAAATGTTATGTATTAAAAAGAATTAATAGTCGTCTTCGTCGTCGTCATCGAATGACTCGTAACCCCTGCCCAGATCATCATCTAATGGTCCGTCAAAATCATCATCATCGTCATCAACTACCTTCTTTTTCACTTTTGGGTCAAACTCATCATCATCATCAGGATCATTATCTGAGTTTTCGATCTTTTTAGTGTTCGGTTTCTTTGGCGCTCCCATTGTAATGGATTTTATAAATTAAACTTTGTCAATAATAATAATTAAAATCAGATAAAGAAAAGCGTTTCTAAAATCTTTTACCCTATTGATTCAATAGTAAAAATAATGAAAAATGGTTTTTTTTAAAACAGAAATTAAAATTATTCTGATTGCTCGCCAATGGTGGCCGTGTTGTTTGTAAAGTCCTTAAGTTGAGGTAATTCCTCAATACTGTTAATGCCAAAATAGTCCATAAACAAAGCACTTGTACCATAAAGGATAGGTTTTCCGAGCCCTTCTGATTTGCCAATTATAGCTATTAGCTCTTTTTCGAGTAACTTTTGGATCGAATAATCGCAGTTTACACCCCTGATCTGTTCTATATCGGGCTTAGTTACGGGTTGTTTGTAGGCGATGATAGCCAGGGTTTCCAAAGCGGCCTGGCTTAGTTTTTTCTTTGACCGTTGCAGCTGCAAAAGGTTAATAACAGCATGATATTCCTTTTTAGTGAGGAATTGATAGCCGTTGCCAATTTTAACCAGCTCAATGGCTAAGCTATGATGCTGGTATTTTTCGTGGATCCTGCCTATAGCATCGGTTACTTCTTGTATATCAAAATCACGCTCAAAAGCAGCCTGGAGGCAATACATGATCTCTTCCAACCGGATTGCCTGCTCTGATGCAAAAATTAGGGCCTCTATGTGTTGTTCCATTTTTAGTCAGTGGCAGTTGCAGTTTTTGGTTGCAGTTATTTTTTTACTGCCACTGCTACTAAGGGCTTAATAATTTATAACCTGTTCTTCAATTTCAACGGGAATTTCGCGCCACTCGTATCGCTGGGTACGAAGCTGGGGCTCAAAGCCGGCTTCTTTTATGGATTCCTGGATGCCTTTAGCAGTAAACCTGTGAGGTGCACCGGCTGCGGATACAACGTTTTCTTCAATCATGATCGATCCAAAATCGTTAGCACCGGCGTGCAAGCAAATTTGGGCAACCTGTTTACCCACGGTAAGCCATGAAGCTTGAATGTTTTTGATATTTGGCAACATGATCCGGCTCAAGGCAATCATGCGGATATATTCGTCGCCGGTAACATTATTGGTGATACCGCGTACTTTACGTAAGAGGGTACCATCATCCTGGAAAGGCCAGGGGATAAATGCTATAAAACCATAGTTGCCTTCAGGTTTTTCGGCCTGTACCTCGCGGATCCAAACCAAATGCTCAAAGCGCTCTTCAATAGTTTCAATATGGCCAAACATCATTGTAGCCGATGTTGGCAGGTTAAGCTGGTGAGCGGCACGCATTACATCAAGCCATTCCTTACCGCCGCATTTGCCTTTTGATATCAGGCGGCGTACGCGGTCGTTCAGGATCTCGGCACCGGCACCCGGTAATGAATCCAGGCCTGCTTCCTTCATCGCTCTTAGTACCTCAATATGCGGCATGCCCTCTAATTTGGCAACGTGCGCAATTTCCGGCGGACCTAATGAATGCAGTTTTAATTTCGGATAAAGCTGTTTCAGTTCGCGAAACAGGTCGGTATAAAATTTCAGTCCCAGATCGGGGTGATGCCCGCCCTGTAACAGCAGTTGATCGCCGCCGTACCGAAATGTTTCCTCGATCTTCTTTTTATAAGTTTCAATATCAGTAATATAACTTTCCTCATGACCAGGACGGCGAAAGAAATTACAAAACTTGCAATTGGCTATACAAACGTTGGTAGTGTTAACATTACGGTCAATTTGCCAGGTAACCTTGCCATGCGGAACCTGTATTTTACGAAGTTCGTTGGCTGTGTACATCAACTCGGCAGTAGAGGCGTTGTTATACAGGTAAACGCCTTCTTCAAGCGTTAAAAAATCAAACCGCAACGCGCGCTGCAACAGATCGGCTGTATTCATATCACGCAAATATACGCAAGTTGGTAATTTGATTTTGCGCGCTGTTAAATAATTGACAAAAAAGATAGAAAGGAAGCGTAAAGCCTAAAGCTGAAAGCCCAAGGCTTGTTATTCCTTCAGCTTTCAGCTTTCAACTTTTGGCTTTCAGCTTAAAAAACTACATTCCCTTATCCAACCTCAAAACTTTATCAACACTGTTGGGTATTTCATGCTGATAGTGGGTGACATAAATAAGCGTAACATTACTGAGGCTGCAAATGGTATCAACCAGGTTTTTAAAGTGGAGTTGCTGATGATCGTCCATTCCCTGGCAGGGTTCATCAAAAATAAGCAGTGCCGGGTTTTTAATGAGCGCCCGGGCAAGCAGACAGAGGCGTTGTGCACTTGCCGGGATGTTTTTGAGCAATACACGCGCGTACTTTTCAATTTCCAAAGCCTTCATCCATCGTAAAGCAACCTCTGCACGGTCTTTATTGCTTGGCCTGAATAAGCCGAGGGTGTCGTAATAGCCCGACTCGATTACCTGTAAACAGCTATTATCAGTAGGGAAGTACTGATGCAGTTCGGGCGATACGAAGCCGATCTTTTTTTTGATATCCCAGATGCTTTCGCCTGTCCCGCGTTTTTTATCAAATAAAATAATGTTGTTGGCATAAGCCTGTGGGTTATCTCCGTTGATTAAGCTTAGCAACGTTGATTTGCCTGCCCCGTTAGGACCCAGCAAAGCCCAATGTTCTCCAGGGTTAATCTGCCAGTTTACATCATCCAGCACCACCTTATCGCCATACTTAATGTGTACCTTATCCATTTTTACAATGTGCTTGTAAGTGGCAGGGTTTTTATCGATGTTGAGTAAGGCATTCAATTCATTGGTATCAATTGTATCGCTTTTGTCCTGCTCAAAAAGTTCTGCTTTAAAATCCTGTTTTAGGCTTTCGTGGATAATAGCCCCTTTGCTTAACACGGCGACATGGGTAATAGCTGTCGGGATTTCATGGATAGAGGTGGCTATTATGATGTTAATACCTGATGCCATGATTTGCTCAATAATGCCATTAAATTCTTCGCGGGTTTTTATATCAAGGCCGGTTAGGGGGCTGTCCAGCATTAATAATACCGGATTTTTAAGCAGGGCGGCTGCCAGCATCAGGCGTTTGGTTTCGCCGTTTGATAGTTTAATGATCTGTTTATTGAGCAGTGGTTCGAGCCGTAATAATGAAACCACTCTTTCAAATGTCCAGGATGTATTGGTGCCGGGAAAGTGCGGTATCGTATTAAGATAGTCTATAACGGTAAGCGCATCTTCCGAATCGGATGAATTATAGCGTTGCTGGTAGTAGAAATCAGTAGTGTTTGAAAGATTGCGGAAATGATGTTTAGGCTCAACCAGGGCTATAAGCTTATGTGGCGTGGCAATATCACCGGCCTTGAAAAATTTGGAGTAATCATTCCAGAAATGATAATCTATTTCACCGCCTGTGATATTAAAACGCCCGGCTATGGTTTGTAGCAGGGCACTTTTCCCCGATCCGCTTTCGCCGATAAGGGCCCAGCTTTCGCCTTTTTTTATACTAAAGCTTAAGCCGGTAAATAATGTTGTATTTAAAAAACGTACAGTTGCTTTATTTATTGATAGAAGTGCATTTGTCATAGCTTAGCCAGTAGAGTAGCGTGTAAATGTACTCATCTGAGTTAAAGTCATAAAAATTTTTTGTGGATTTATGGCTTTATTATCCTTCTGCTGTAATTAAGCGGTACGTTTTAAGGTTTCAGTTGTAGCCGGTATTTCATTGGCCTTTTTGTTGAGCCGGTTCCAGGTGGCAAAGTCGATAGTGAGCGCTTTTACAAAGTTTTTGCAGCTCTTGTTAGGACATGTAAGTACCCAATATTTTTTATGTTGTTCAACATGAGGCCTGTTACCGCATTTAATGCAGTTTTCACATTGAATGTTTGGTTGTATCGGTATTGTCATAGTTGGTTGGTGATAAATTGTTAATAAATTATTTTATGCTAAACGCAACACACCTGCTGTAGGCAGCCAGTATAAACATGTGACCTTCTATAATCTTTAAATATTGATATGTTTAATTGGTTTATAACTAATTATGTTATGAACGATTAATGGCAGTGTTTGGTTTTAAAATTTGAAGATTATTTAGAAATTATTTCGGCTATTAAATTCCGGTTAAAAGCGGCCGCTTATTTATCACCCGGAGGCATCATTGTATACATACCTATACAATTAATTAACTACAATATACCGCTATTTAAATTGGTTCCCTCCAGTTAGCCTGATGATAAAAAGGCCTGATTATTGCATTCCTCTTATCGATAGTAACCGGGGCTTGAACCAGCCATCATACTTTTATCTATTTAAACATTAACCATGAAAAACGCACACCTTTTATTATTCATTTTTGCCTTATTAACTATGAGCGGGTGCTCGGTTATAGGCGATATTTTTAAGGCCGGGGCAGTAACCGTATCATAGCTGTAATAGTTGTTATCGCTATTATTATTTGGGTGATCTCTTTATTTAGAGGTAAAAGTTAATTTTCATTTTGGATTATTTTTTATATAATTAATTAAACAATTTAATTTTAAAGGGGTTTGTATTATATAAAAACATCTAATCATGGAAAATACACAAGCAACAGTAGAGATTTTAAATGATCTGATACAGATCAACAATGACAGGATTGAGGGCTATCAACGCGCCTCAAAAGATTTGAAGGACGGCGACACCGAACTGAAATCGCTTTTTACAAGGTTTATTGGCCAAAGCCAGGGTTACAGGCTTGCTTTGGGTACAGAGGTTAGTGCTTTTGGAAAAGACATTGAAACCAGCACAACCACCAGCGGCAAAATACACAGGGCTTGGCTTGATGTTAAAGCCGCGTTTACCGGGCATGATACCCATAACGTACTGGAGGAATGCGAATTTGGCGAAGATGCCATTTTAAAAGCATACCGTACCGCGCTTGAAGACGAAAATTTACCGGCCTACCTGCGCGAAACGATCAGCCAGCAGGAAAGTGAGCTGCTTGATGCTCATGACGAGATTAAAGCCCTGCGTGATACTGTTCACTAAATTTATTGATAACTAATTAACCACCGGGGGCAGTTTTATAACTGCTCCTTTTTTATGATTACTGTTAAGTAAATGGTTTATGGTTGAGGGACAATGTCTATTTTTTTAACTTGCCAGCTATTTTTTTCGGCCCAGTCACCATCCGTATACAACATTTTAACTTCCCAGGCCGATTGTTCCATTTTGCCACTATCGTTCTCAATTTTTACCGTTGATTGTACCTCGTAGCTATTAGTTGTTGTGTCAATAACCGATTTAAAACTATTGTTAGGAAAAATAGCTTTTTGAGGTTGTTTCAGCTTTTCCTTTACAAATAATTTCGCCATGGTAAAAGCTTCCTTTGCAGTTGGTTTGCGGTTAAGATGAATTGTGCTGTTTTTACTTATGCCAAGCACTACAATAATAAATGTTATCGCAAAAACTATGGCAAAAAGGGTAGCAGTGCGTATATGCGGATGACGGTGCCAGCCAATATTTTGACGCTCATCGGCACTAAGCGTTTTCCATTCAGAATATTTCATATTTTATTATGTATCACATTAAGCAATACCAATAGAAATTGTTTGGCGGTTTTGAGCAAAAAAAAACGCCCCCGGTTTTCCGGGGACGTTTTTAACATAAAAAGTTAAATTACTTTTTAGTAGTGTCTTTTTTAGTGGTGTCAGCTTTAGTAGTATCAGCAGCCATTTTAGAAGTGTCAGCTTTAGTAGTATCAGCAGCCATTTTAGAAGAATCAGCTTTAGTTGAATCAGCAGCAGAAGATGATGAAGAACCTTTACAAGCAGCGAAAGAAACAGCGATAGCTAAAGCTAAAAAGCCTAATTTGAAATTTTTCATGTTTAATTTTTTTAATAAGTGATTTAATAGTTTACTGCTTAATACCAGAAATAAAAAAAGGTAACCCATAATTTTGAAAAAAAATCACAAGTCACCTTTTTTATTGATGGATAACTAAAAAATCAATAGAAAAAGGTTAAAAATGATATTTAACTACTTTCTATCTTATCAGAAATAATTATTTCTTGGTGGTGTCTTTTTTAGTAGTATCAGCAACAACTTTAGTAGTGTCAGTTTTAGTAGAGTCAGTAACAACTTTAGTTGAGTCAACTACAGTTGTTTTAGTAGTATCGCCATCAGTTTTTTTAGCGTCACCGCCACAAGCTGAAAAAGAAGCTGCCAGAACTAATGCTACGAATGCTAATTTAAATGTGTTTTTCATTTTCTTAATTTTTAAAATGTTAACGTTTTGTGATCGTTTGTTACTTAATACGCATTAATGGAAAAGGTAACCCATAAAAATTAAACCTTTGTAAATTCCATAGGGTTTATAGTTTACGTATCGGTTTTTGCAAGCGGTTTTTTTATTGCAGATTTGCCTGCATAGTTTTTAACATTGGGGTTACCTTGTTTACCCGCAGGTATTAACGGTAAATTAATGCAGTACACAATTGTTACAGGTAATGAAATGTAATGCCAATGTTATTAATTTATTTTAGTTTGATTTTTTTTGATAATAGTGGGTTACAATTTGACCTAAATAGTATTAAGAGTGAATAAAGACTTAAAAGCTTCGGCTCCAACAGATAGTGAAATAGTTCTTGGGATACTTAATAACTCGGAAATAGTGCTGAAGAGGCTCTACACAACCTACTTTCCAATGATATTACAGTTGATCATTAACAACAATGGCGATGAGGATGACGCGAAGGATATTTACCAGGAAGCCATTATCGTTCTTTACAATAAAATTAAAGCGGGTGATTTTGAGCTAAACAGTAAGCTTAAAACATATATATACTCAGTTTGCCGGCGGCTTTGGCTTAAAAGGTTAAGCCAAATGAACCGATATGGTGGTGACATCAGGGACTTTGAAGAACACTTACCCGTTGAAGAAGAAATTGATAACCATAACGACAGGGACATCCAGTTTGGTAAAATGGAGAGTGCGCTCCAGTTATTAGGCGAACCCTGTAAAACCATTATGGAAGATTTTTATATAAAAAACAGATCGATGCAGGAGATTTGTGAGCGGTTTGGTTACACCAATGCGGATAATGCCAAAACGCAGAAGTATAAATGCCTGCAAAGGCTGAAAAAATTATTTTTTCAGCAGAAATAAGGAGATCAAGAGATGAGTGATAACCAACTAACAGAATTTATTGAACGGTACCTCGACGGTAGCATGACCGCTGAAGAACGTGTTCAATTTGAGCTGCTCCGCAAAAACGACGCGGCTGTTGAAAGTAAAGTTACCGAGCATGTTAAATTTATAGGCTTACTGAAGCAATATGGCGAACGCCTTGAGCTTGAGAATCGCTTAAACGCCATTCATAATGAAATTGATGTTCATGCTTTAAAAGAAGAAGTGATGATCCACCCGGTATGGATTGTGCGTATGTGGCGTAATCATCATTCAAAAATATCGGTAGCCGCTTCAATTGCGATCTTTGGCGTTTTGACTATCCTGATCCTGACAGGTAAGCTGAATAATGATAAGTCAAAATATCAGCAACTGAGCGAAAAGATCAACAACATGGAGAAAACGGTTGCTCAGATAGGCCATGGACGTACTCCGGTAAAACCCAAAATAACCAGGACACCAGCTAATTTCAGGGGCACCGGTTTTGCGCTTACATCAAATGGTTACCTGGCTACAGACTACCATGTGATTAAAAATGCTGATTCGGTTTATGTGCAGAATGCCGCAGGCGAATCATTTCATGCTAAGGTTATTTATACCGAGCCACAATATGATCTTGCTATTTTACAGATCAATGATCCATCATTTAAAAACCTTGGCCCTATACCATATAACGTTAAAAGGGCCGAAGGTGATCTTGGAGAGAGCGTATACACACTCGGTTACCCGGCCGATAATATGGTTTATGGAGGAGGTTATTTAGCTTCGGCAGCAAATTATTCGGGCGATACTACCGAATATGTAATTTCTGTTCCGGTAAACCCCGGTAATTCAGGCGGACCCTTACTTGATGAAAAAGGAAACGTAATAGGTGTAATTACAGCACGTCAAACCCAGGTTGCAGGTGCATATTTTGCTAAAAAATCAACTTACCTGTTAAAGGCGATACAAAATATTCCAACCGATTCGTTGTCGAAAACGCTTAATTTGAATACCAAGAATAAATTAGCTGGATTAAGCCGTACTCAACAGAGCAGCAAGCTCAAAAACTATGTATTTATGGTTAAAGTGTATAACCAGTAATCATCAATAGCCCACTCAATAAAAATTAATATATTAAAATGAGAAGAGACGCCGTGAGGGGTCTCTTTTTTTGTTTGTCTGAATCAGAATTTTCAGAATTTGAGAATTTTCATAATATGGTAAACTACATTGCTGCGTCCTTTATAAAACCGGATGAATTTTGTTAATCCTAAAATTCTGTAAATTCTGATTCAGACAACTTAGTCTACCTATCCACCTCGCCTAAAACAAAGTCGATAGAACCTACAATTGCTATCAAATCGGCAATTAATACACCTTTGGATAGCTCCGGCAGTACCGAAAGATTATTAAAGCTCGGTCCGCGGGATTTTACACGGGTTGGGATCTCCGATTTGCCGTCTGTAATAAAATAAAAGCCAAGCTCGCCTTTGGCGCCTTCGCAGCGTACGTAATAATCCTGTGCTTTAGGAATGGTTTTGCGGGGCATTTTAGCACGGGGATCAAAATCAGGCGTACGTTTCAATTCTTTCTGCAGACGGTCAAGGCATTGTTCAACTATTCTTAATGATTGTTCAATTTCATCAACACGTACCTTGTACCTGTCCCAGCAGTCGCCAACTTTACCCATCAGGCCCTGCCCAATCGGGATTTCAAAATCAATTTCGGGGTAGGCCGAATAATTATCAATCCGCCGCAAATCCCATTTTAAGCCCGATGCGCGTAACATTGGGCCCGAGCAGCCATAGTTAATAGCCACATCAAGCGGCAAAACGCCCACATTTGCTGTGCGCGAAATAAATACCTGGTTGTCGGTAAGCAATTGGTTTAGCTCAACCATTTTAGGTTTAAAGTATTCCACAAAGTCCCTGCAGCGTTCTTCAAAACCAACCGGCAGGTCGTAAAATAAACCGCCTACCCAAATGTAATTGTATAGCATACGTGAGCCCGATGCCCACTCCAGCATCCCCATAATATGCTCCCTGTCCCTGAAACACCACAGGAAGGGGGTAAAGGCGCCTATATCAATGCCGTAAGTGCCAATGGCTATCAGGTGTGATGCTATGCGGTTTAGCTCGCAAACCAGCACGCGGATGTATTCAACACGTTTAGGGATATCCTTGTCAATACCCATCATCCGTTCAACACCCATTACAAAGGCGTGGCTGTTGTTCATCGAAGCCAGGTAATCCATCCTGTCGGTAAAAGGGATGGTTTGTTGGTAGGTTAATGATTCGGCATGTTTTTCAAAGCAGCGGTGCAGGTAGCCGATATGGGGGATCACCTCTTTTACTATCTCGCCATCGGTAATTAATTCCAGGCGCAAAACCCCGTGCGTTGAGGGATGTTGCGGACCTACATTAAGTACCATATCCTCAACGCTGGCCCCGGCTATCTTTTTATTATACCTGAGGAGTGCTTCTTCGTATTTGGGGTTTGTAATGACCAATTTTATATCCGGTTAAATTTATATCCGGTCATATATTGCTTGGGGCATATTGCCGGATACCAAAAATCAGCTTTTTTTTTTATTTATGGGCTACTTTCGCTGTAAAAATGAAGTAAACAAAGCTGTTATTTAATAGCCTGCCTTTGGCTCATTTCGCTCCGTTAACACCGGGAAAGCTTATTTGAGGTTAATCTATCCTGATGCCTTTATAAAATTCGGCGTTCTGGTAATCTTTCCGTAAAGGGAAACCTTCCCAATCGTCGGGCAGCAAAATCCGGCGAAGATCGGGGTGCCCTTCAAAGTAAATCCCCAGCATGTCATAGGCTTCGCGCTCATGCCAGTCGGCAGTGCGGTAAACAGAGGTTATGCTTTTAAATTCGGGTAGTTCAGTGCTTTCTTTTGGATGGGCTTTGCTTGTTTTTAAAGTAAGTTGTGTTTTATAAGGGATTGATGCCAGGTGATAAACCACACCATAGCGGTTTGCTTCGTCATTATAATGCACTCCGCTCAGGCTCGACAGGAAATCGAAATAAGTTTTAGGATTGTTCCGCAACTCCAGGCATACGGCAGCAATATCATCAGGGTTAATTAACAAAGCCGGTTGCAGACCGCCTGTTTCTTCGCCGGTAATTACGGTATCACCAAGTTTTTCGGTGAGCAGGTTTTTAATATCGTCAAAACTCATGGTGCAAGGCGTACTTTTTTCCAGGTTTTTTTATCAGTTTTTTTATACAGGATGCGGTCGTGCATGCGGCTTGGCCGGCCTTGCCAAAACTCCACCAATTGCGGGTTTAAGATATATCCACCCCAATATGATGGTTTAGGCACTTCTTTGTCAGCGTATTCGGCTTCCAGTTGGTTCCATTTTTGCTCTAATGCATCGCGGCTTTCAATTTCCTGGCTTTGGGGAGATACTATTGCGCCAACCTGGCTGCCTTTAGGGCGCGAATGGAAATATTTTTCAGACTCTTCTTTGCTTACTTTTTCAATAGTGCCTTCAATACGCACCTGGCGCTCAAGGCCTCCCCAAAAAAATGTTAACGCGCCCTGGGGGTTCTTGGCAATCTCTTTGCCTTTGCGGCTTAAGTAGTTGGTAAAGAATATAAAACCGCCTGCATGGAAGCCTTTTAAAAGTACAATACGTGCCGAAGGCTTGCCGGTTACGGTGGCAGTTGAAAGCGTCATGGCGTTGGGTTCATGCAATTTTGCCTCCAAAGCTTCGTTAAACCATTGTTCAAACTGTTTAATAGGATCGCCCTTAGTGCTGTTTTCTGATAGGGTAGAGGCACTATAGTCCTGCCTTAAATTTTGTATTTCCTGCTGATTCATTTTGATGCAAACTTACAAATTAATTAAACCGTATATAATGATGTAAATCATTATTCATAATTGAACTTATTTTTGCTATGCTTGTTATGTATTTAAACGCTAAACTTTATGCTTAGTCCTATAGCGGCCGCGGCAGGCCATTTACTCATTTCGGAACCGTTTATGATGGATCCGAATTTCAGGAGGTCCGTAATAATTTTAACAGAATACTCTGAAGAAGGAGCTATGGGCTTTATCCTGAACCATCAAAGCGAATATTTATTGGGCGATGTACTGCCTGATGTATCATACTCCGAAATGCCTGTTTACGAGGGCGGCCCGGTAGCCAATAATACACTGCATTTTATCCATTGCGCCCCTGACAAAATAGAAGGCGGCATTGAAATAGCAAATGGCCTTTACTGGGGCGGCGATTTTGAGCAGGTGAAATATTTAGTATCCAATTACCAGTTAAGCACCGAAGAAATTAAATTTTTTGCCGGATATTCGGGCTGGACGCCTCAGCAACTTGATGAAGAAATAAAAGAAGACAGCTGGATTGTGACTAATAAGTTTGATATAGAAACACTATTTACCCTTGATGAACAAAATCTATGGCGCAAGGTGGTGATCAGTCTTGGCCAGCGGTATGCCCACATTGCTAATTTTCCGGAAAATCCGGCTCTTAATTAAGTTGGCAGTTTGCAGTGGCAGTTTGCAGTTTATGAAAAAGAAAGCGGGATTTGATTTTTAATCAAATCCCGCTTTTGTATGATAGTGTTAGTTGCTTTGCAGGCGTTACTGCTAACTGCCACTGCAAACTGCCAACTATTCTTCCCCTTCCATTTCCCTTGCCGACTCCTCAACTTTCTTTTTAAGGTTTTCTTTAAAATTGATAAGGTTTTTTACCAGGTATTCATCTCCTGTTGACAGGATCTGTGCAGCAAGGATACCCGCGTTTTTGGCTGCGTTTAAAGCTACTGTTGCTACCGGGATACCGTTTGGCATTTGTAATATGGATAGGATGGAATCCCAGCCGTCAATAGAGTTGCTTGATTTTACAGGTACTCCAATCACTGGCAAATGGGTTAATGAAGCTACCATGCCCGGCAAATGGGCTGCGCCGCCTGCACCGGCAATAATCACTTTAATGCCCCTGTCGGCAGCGGCGCGTGCATAGCTGAACATGCGATCGGGTGTGCGGTGGGCCGATACCACGGTTATTTCATATTCAACGCCTAATTCGGCTAAAACATCAGCAGCATCCTGCATTACATTTAAATCGGATTTGCTGCCCATTATAATGGCGACTTTTGGTGTGTTGTTCATAGTTAATGGTTTCATAGATCATAGTTCATGGGAAGATCAGCTATATGGAGTTTTTTAACGCCGTGATCATTTTTACTAATACTTCATAATCAGCATAAAAAATTTTAAAGTTTTCTTCAGCGATATAGTTTCTTCTCTTTGCAATAAAAAGACAGCTTACCACTTCAATGGCAGATCTTAGTGAATAACCTAAAAAGACCTTAAAAACTGCTTTACTCTGTCCAGTTGATCGTTCAGCGATATTCAGAACAACAGAATCAGCCGCACGTTTTATCTTTGATGTTAAAATATAAATTTCTTCTTTCGGAAATGTTTTCGTTAGTTGATTTATTTGTTCATCCAAGTCCATAGCTTTTTGCCAAACCTGAGATCCTCAAATCTAAATGCCATTTGTTCTACTATAAACTATGACCTATGAACCATGAACTACCAATTAACTAATTACCTTTAAAGTTTTCTGCACAAACCGTGCCTTTTCAATCGCTTTTTCACGATCTGCGTCAACAATAGTGACGTGGCCCATTTTCCTGAAAGGCTTGGTCAGCGCTTTGCCGTAAAGATGAATATATACACCCGGTACTTTCAATACTTTTTCGATGCCCTGGTAAATAGCTGGTCCTTCATAACCGGCTTCACCTAAAACGTTTACCATAATGGCATTATTAAGGCAGGAGGTATCGCCCAAAGGCTGATTAAATATCGCCCTTAAATGCTGCTCAAATTGTGATACCACATTGCCTTCAATAGTTTGGTGACCACTGTTATGCGGGCGCGGGGCCAGTTCATTAACCAGGATGCGGCCCTGTTTGTCTAAAAACATTTCAACCGCCAGCAAACCAACAATTTTAAGGCTGTCAGCTATTTTCTTAGCTATCTGTTCTGCTTTTTGTTGGATGGCGAATGGAAGGGTAGAGGGAGCGATCAAAAACTCCACGAGGTTGGCTTTAGGGTTGAACTCCATTTCAACCATCGGGAACGTGCTGATCTCGCCGTTTTCATTACGGGCCACAATTACCGCAATCTCTTTTTCAAAATCTATCCATTGCTCAATCAGGCTTGGCTCTTTAAAGGCACCGGCAAGGTAACTTTCGTCAATTACTTTATATACACCTTTGCCGTCGTAGCCGTCTTTGCGTAATTTTTGGATATACGGAAATGGGATCAGGCTTTGTTGTAGCTGCTGGGGCGATGATATGATCTGAAAATCGGCAGTGGGGATATCGTTTTCCTTGAAAAATTGTTTTTGCAAGCCTTTATCCTGGATCAACCGGATAATGCGCGACTGCGGGTAAACCAGTACGCCCTCTTTTTCCAATTGTTCAAGAGCGTCAACGTTAACCTTTTCTATTTCAATGGTAAGCAGGTCGACAGTTTTACCAAAGTTATAAACGGTTTCATAATCACTCAATGAGCCTACGGTAAACTCGTCACACAGTTTGCGGCATGGCGCTTCGCGGTCGGGATCAAGAATTTTAACAGTAACATTATAGTTTATGGCTTGCTGTATCAGCATGCGGCCTAATTGTCCGCCGCCTAAAATACCCAGTTTTAAATCTCCGTAAAATGCTTTCATATTTGAAGATGCAAGTTTAGCCTAAATCTTTCAAAAAGCCTATAAATGCTTTAAACAACAATGGCTTAACGACGTTTTTTGGTCATTAGATAATAGAAAACGCTGTGTACTACGATAAAACTAATAGCCGTAATAAAGTAAAGCGTTTTGTTTTCGGGGTTTAGCTGTAAACGGAAAGCAGTAATAACAAATACAACAGCGCCCGAAAAATAAAGCACCAGCCTTATAGATAGATTGTTGTAGTATACGGGGTTGGCCAAAAACAACATGGGCAAAGTCATTATTAAAATAAAGATGTTGAGCAAAGCCACACTTTCAGACAATGAGGGGAGTATCCCGTTTAGGTCCTGGCTTACACCTTTATGCTGCAGCGAGTAATAAACAGCACTTGCTACTATAGATATGATTACCGAAAAAAGGAAAGTTTTGAAAAGTTGCCTGGCGAGTGCCTTCATAGTGATATTTATTGATATAGATTACCGCAAAACTGTGCAGTAATTTTATTATTTGCAAAGTAACGCATCGGGATGCAAAATGCACTAATCCCAATGTCACAAATTGAAGATACCTGCAATCTGTTGATCTCGGGACGCGATGTCTTGAATCTTGTATCCTGAAGTCTTAATTCTGTTATTATCTTTACGCCGCATATGAAAGTATCCGGTTTTACCTTTATCAGGAACGCTGTACGTAATGATTATCCCATTGTTGAGGCTATTACATCCATATTACCGCTTTGCGATGAATTTATTGTAGTGGTAGGTAACTCCGATGATGGTACCCGGGGATTGATCGAGGGCATCAACTCGCCCGTTATAAAAATCATTGATTCGGTTTGGGATGAATCATTAAGGGAAGGCGGAAAGGTTTTCGCTGCCGAAACAGATAAGGCTTTTGCAGCTATATCGCCCGATGCCGACTGGTGCTTTTATATCCAGGGCGACGAAGCAGTGCATGAAAAATATCATCCGCTTATCAAAAAGGAAATGCGTGAAGCGTTAAATAAACCCAATATTGAAGGCTTATTATTTAAATACCTGCATTTTTATGGCTCATATGACTATTACGGGCATTCAAGGCGCTGGTACCGCCGCGAAATTCGTTTGCTCAAAAATATTAAGGGTATCCACGCCTATCGCGACGCGCAGGGCTTCAGACTTGAGGATCGGAAGATTAACGTAAAACTAATTGATGCCTATATTTATCATTACGGTTGGGCAAAGCCACCACAAGGACTGAATAACAAGGTGCGTAACTTTAACCAGTTTTATCATGATGAAAACTGGATGGCACAAAACCTGCCCGAAACCTATGAGTTTGACTACAGCAATGCCGACCGTCTCATCCGCTTTACCGGGACACATCCGGCGCCAATGCAAAAACGAATTGCGGCTACCAATTGGAATATCGATTTTGACTCCAAAAAGCTAAGGGCTGGTATGGACTTCCGCCGTAAGGCATTGCAAAAGGTTGAAGACCTTACGGGATGGCGCGTTGGTGAGTACAGGAATTATAAGATAGTGGAACGGTAGATAATAAACGCTATTAAAAATAGGTATTTACACTCATAACTTTGGTGGCGCTATTTTGTCAGCGCTATTCCTAACCGGCGCGGTCAATATCAAAAAAATCAAAAAAGCTTAAAAATAGGCTAAATAAAAATGGTGTTTTAACTCGTATGTGAACCGGAAGCGCTTACTCCTTAAAGTTTTAATTGTTGATAGTTAGATATTTAACAGTGTTTCGTGTAAAATATTATGTATTTGATAATCAATGTGTTTCATTTTTAAAGCGTTCCGCGTTTTCACTCTCAAAAAATGGAACAGCCCTTTTTAAAAAAAATAACGCCGGAGCTTTTTCCATTTTTTTTGGAGAATCGAAAAATTGGGACACCCGATTTGTTACAATTGCAAAGAGGATTTTATTGGCCTGGTATCACTGAGCATAGACATCAATTGGTGGGTTAGCTTGTAAAATAGCATCAACGAAATCAGCGCAATCACAAAAAAATCAACGGTCATATGTTCTGCGCAATCACAAAACCGCTTGCCCAGGCCCATTGAAAGTTATAGCCCCCAAGCCAGCCGGTAACATCCACACATTCGCCGCCAAAAAACAACCCTGGGACTTTCTTAGCCTCCAATGTTTTGGATGATAACTCATCTGTAGATACACCACCGCGCATTACTTCGGCTTTGTCATAACCTTTATCGCCGGCAGGTTTTACCTTAAAATCATGAATGAGGGTGCTGATGTTTTCAATGTCGGTTTTGGTGAGCGATGCCATGTTTTTTTCGGCGGGGAGTTTGTCGCTCAACGCTTCGGCAAACTTGCGGGTATATAAAGATGCGATGTATGCAAGCAGCATTTTTTTGCCGTTGGTTTCCTTTTCCTGCTGAATGAGGTCAGCAATATTTTGATTTGGCAGGAGATCGATGTTAATGGTTTCGCCGGGTTTCCAATACGAGGAGATCTGTAATATGGCCGGTCCGCTGAGGCCCCAGTGGGTAAACAGGATGTTTTCTTCAAAGCTTGCCCTGTCATTCCAAACACGACAGAAAATGCTGTTGCCCGATAATTGTTCATACCATGGCTGATCTTTGCCGGTAATGGTAAGCGGCACCAGGGCAGGGGCGGTATCGGTAACTTTTAAACCGAAATTGCGCGCCGTTCGGAGTCCGAAATCGGTAGCGCCCATTTTGGGGATGGGCAAACCGCCGGCAGCCATCACTACACTGGCAGCGCTTATATATTCCTGTTTGCCGTTAACTTCGGCCCTAACTGTAAAACCATCGTCAGTTTTTTCTACCATTTTAACTTCAGCATTTACCCAGATCTCCTGGGCAAGGTCATCGCATAGGTTAGTGAAAACTTCAACTACGTCTTTGGCCTTGTCACTCACCGGGAAGAGCTGGCCGAGCGTTTTTTCTTTACCGGTGATGCCATAAGTTTCAAAAAAGCTGATGGTATCATCAACTGTCCACTGCGAAAATGCTGATTTACAGAAATGTGGGTTTTGCGAAATAAATTGCTGATCGGTAGCGTAAAGGTTGGTATAGTTACAACGCCCGCCGCCGCTGATGAGTATCTTGGCGCCAACACGGTCGTTTTTTTCAAGTACCAATACACGCTTGCCTAAAAAGCCGGCCTGTACGGCGCACATGAGGCCGCATGCGCCTCCGCCAATTATTATAGCGTCAAAATCTGTTTGTTTTACTAAATTTGTACTCATGACGGATGTTTCGCAAATATCAGAATTTGGAAAGATACTCATCTTTATTATTACTGGGATAATAATGGTGTGCGTGATATTTTTTATCAACAAGCTTTTAGCCCCCAATAATCCCAATGCGGAAAAATTAAGCTCATATGAATGTGGCGAAGAACCAACCGGCAATGCCTGGTTACCCTTTAATCCCCGCTTTTATGTGATAGCGCTGGTTTTCCTGCTTTTTGATGTGGAGATGGTGTTTATTTTTCCCTGGGCAACGGTATTTGGCAGCCATGAGCTTGCAGCACAAGACGCACGCTGGGGCTGGCTTTCACTTGCCGAAATGTTTGTGTTTTTGGGCATCCTAATCATAGGTTTAATATACGTTTGGCGCAAAGGTGATCTGGACTGGATTAAGCCAACTCCCGTTGTACCGCATACCGATGTGCATATTCCGCCATCCTTGTACGAACAGTTGAACCAGGAACAAAGCAGGTTTACGGTAAAAGCTTTCAACGCTGCTCCTGTTTCAATTGCTGCAACTGCAACCGCCGCTGCTACTGCCACTCCGCTAACTGAGCCCGCCCGCAAACCAATGTTTAAACCCGCCTTTAAAAAGCCTGCAAATGAATAACGATATAACAAGTGAAAATGGTGGTGTAGTGGTAACCAAAATGAACGACCTGCTTAACTGGGCGCGTTTATCATCATTATGGCCGCTTAGTTTTGGTATAGCCTGTTGTGCTATTGAAATGATGGGCTCCATGGCATCTACTTACGACCTCGACCGCTTTGGCGTTTTCCCGCGCCCATCTGCCCGGCAGGCCGATGTAATCATTATTGCAGGTACCGTTACTTTTAAAATGGCCGAGCGTATTAAACGCCTGTACGAACAAATGCCTGAGCCTAAATATGTGATTTCGATGGGCTCGTGCTCCAACTGCGGCGGTCCTTACTGGCAGCATGGCTACCATGTGGTAAAAGGCGTTGACAGGGTGATCCCGGTTGATGTGTATGTACAAGGCTGCCCGCCAAGACCGGAAGCCTTAATTGGCGCTATATTAGAATTACAGAAGAAGATTGAGGGGGAGCAGTTGATAAAAGCATAATATTACCGTTATGTTTGGCTGGCGAAAAGAAAGAAAAACAAAGAGTCGGATATTGTCACTGATAAATTTGGCTGAGCAGTTAGGTTTAAATGAAAAGGATATAACGAATGCCAAAGAATGTCTTGAATATAACGAATTGGAATTAAGCTTTGACTGCGTGATAACCCAAATTCATGAATATGATGTTGCGATAAACAAAGCGTTTTATTCAATGGTAACTGCTATTGCAAGCGAGTTGAAACTACCAGCTAATGAATACGATTTTTTGGTTCCTTTAATAAAAAAGGAACTCTCTTAACTTTACCATCTAATCTTTTATTTGATCCTTATGAAAGTCCTGCTCGTTCTCATCATAAGTTTTATCCTTACGACCGTTATTTCCCGTCTATTTGTTGACGACTGGAACATTATGCTTAACGGTAATGTAGCCATGATGCTGATGCTTTGGTTTACCTCATTGGGGCATTTTATGTTTACCAAAGGGATGGTTATGATGATGCCTTCATTTATCCCGTTTAAAGGAGCGTTAGTTTATTTAACCGGGATAATGGAAATAGTTCTCGGCGCTTTGCTGGTGGTTAACGCTGCAAGGCATATAGCAGGGATTATTTTGCTCGTCATGTTTGTGGTCATGCTGCCTGCTAATATCAATGCTGCCATAAAGCACGTGGATTTTGAAAAAGGCACTTATGATGGCAGCGGCACCGGCTATCTATGGTTCCGCATTCCTTTACAATTGTTGTTTATAGCCTGGATATTATATTTTTCGGTCGGGATTTAGTTGGTGATTTTTAAGGATATCGATTATCTTTAAGCAATTAACCAATTATGAAAAAAATAACCCAAAACCTGCTGGTCATTTTGATCAGCACCTTGTCTGTGTCTGCTTTGGCGCAAACCTCAAGTCCCAAGCAGCCATTTTTCCCGAAGGGAACTATTTTGTACGGAGATGTAAACTATGCAGGGGATACGTTAAAGAAACACTTACTGGATATTTACCTGCCACCAACGGCAAAAGATAGTTATCCTGTTATTATCTGGATCCACGGTGGTGCGTGGATGCTGAATGATAAATATGCCGATATGGGTTACATGCAGAAAACCATTCAGGGTTTTATTGATAATGGTTATGCCGTTGCCTCTATCGATTATCGTTGGAGTACAACAGCACCATTTCCTGCGCAGATTCAGGATTGTAACCAGGCTATTGAATTTGTCTATCAAAATGCTTCAAAATATAAACTCAATAAAGATAAGTTTGGGGTGATTGGTTTTTCGGCCGGAGGGCATCTGGCATCGTTACTTGCTTTATCCAATAACAATAATATTAAAGAGTTTTATCCCAACGGAAACAAACCTCATTTTAAAATAAAACTGGCGCTTGATTTTTACGGGCCGTCAAATTTTCTGTCGCTCAAAGGCACGGATGTCAATGATCCCAAAAGCCCGGTTAACCTGCTGCTTGGCGCTTATGCTATTGATAGGCCCGATCTTGCCAACATAGCCAGTCCGGTTACCTATGTTGATAAAAACGATCCGCCATTTCTCATTGTTCAGGGCGAAAAGGATGAATCGGTCAATTACACCCAATCGGTTTTGCTAAGTTCATACCTTAAACTTGCCGGTGTTAAAAATGAACTTATTATTGTGCCCAACGCGCCTCATTACGGGGTGATGTTTGATGCAGAAGAGATCAGGAAAAGGGTGTTTTATTTTATGGATGAGTATCTGAAGTAATAATAAGATCAAGTGATTAAAATGGAAGTTACGCTCCTAAAGCTAATAGGTAAAAAATATGTTTCATTCGCCATTTATAGCACGCTAAAAGCATAAATTTACGCTTTTGTAATTTCTGCCATGTTAAAAAAAGAAAACCCGAAAAAGAAAAGTAAACTTGTCAATATCCTGTTCGCCGGGTTTATAACGGGTACGCTTGATGGACTTGCAGCCATGATCCTAAACTATAAAGTAAACCCGGGTGTTATTTTTAAATTTATTGCCAGCGGGGCTTTCGGACCGGCGGCTTTTGCAGGTGGGGCTGAAATTATAGTTGCCGGGGTTATCTTTCATTATGTAATCGCTTTTGTATTCAGCGCGGTATTTTTTCTGCTTTATCCGTTCTTTTATAATGGATTGCGCAATAAATATTTCGTAGCTGTTATTTACGGTATAGCTGCGTGGCTCATCATGAATTTAGGAGTTGTGCCGCTGAGTAAAATAACCATGAAGCCGGGATATCATATCCCGGTAAGTACTATTGTGATCGGGATGTTAACGCTGATAATTTGTGTGGGTTTGCCCGTAGTTTTCATTGCCGATAGAGAAACCCAGAAATCCAAATAGTTATGATGGGAATGCATATTTTAAATACCGACCGTTTGGGCTTACGCGGATTACTTGAGTCGGACGCCCTGAAAATATTGGCTCTCCGCTCCAATGCGGAAGTGAACAAACACCTTGACCGTGCTGCTAATACCACCGTTGACGAGGCACTGTTATTTATTAAAAAGATAGAGGCTATAGTTGGTAATAACGAAGGCTTTTATTGGGCTATAACCTTAAAAGACAAGGATGAGCTGATAGGAACCATTTGTTACTGGAACCTTAATGCTGCCAATAAAAGTGCAGAAATAGGTTATGAACTCCACCCTGATTATCAGGGGCAGGGCTTTATGCAGGAAGCCATTTCAGCGGTTTTGGCCTTTGGTTTTAATGATCAGCATTTAGAATTGATAACTGCTTGCCCGAAACAAGGGAACGAAAGTTCGGTGAAGTTATTGAAGAAAACAGGGTTTTCGCTTACAGGAAATTTTACAGATGGGGAAACTGGCAGCACATATCTCGATTTTAGAATGAATAAAGCCGATTACTTAACAGGCCTGTCATAAATGGAAAAACCCGGCTTCAACAGCCGGGTTTTTCGTGGATTTAAAATTTAAACAAAGTATTTTGTGATTAAGGCATCATGACGCCGTTAATACCGTGTACAACACCGTTGCTTGCTTGTGTGTCAAATGCGGTAACCAACACCGCATTGCCTTTGGCATCGGTGATCTGCAAATTGCTTTTATCATTTACGGATAAATGCAATGTTTGCCCGTCGATGGTTTTCAGGTCGGCTTTGCCTTTGCCTGCACCTAAGGCCTTAATGATATCGGTTTTAGTGTATTTACCTGCAACCACGTGATATTTCAGTATCGGAGCAAATTTGGCCGGATCTTTCATCAGGGCATCAAATTGTGCTTTTGGCAATTTGCTGAATGCTACATCATTTGGTGCAAATATGGTGAACGGACCAGGTGCCTGCAAAGTTGGCTCAAGCTGAGCAGATTTTATCGCAAGGGCCATTGGCGCGTAGTTAGTTGAGGTTGACATCACACCAACTACATCGCCTGATGCGGCAGTTGTTGATGTTGCAGGAGCAGCAGTTGCTTTTGTAGTATCTTTTTTGGTTGTATCCTGTGTTTGGGCTACTGCCTTGTTTGATAAAAAACCAATAGCTAACGAAGCAACGGCTATTAAAACTGACTTTTTCATGTTCATCTTTCTTTCTGTTTTTTTAGTGAATTAAAATGTAATGAGTAGTCGTTTTGATCGATATAAATTAATTAAGAGTTATTTATTTGGTGAATTACTATAGTTTAATAACTTTTAATTACGTAAAATAGTTTTGATTTATTAATATTTGTGCTTAAATACGTGATGTTCAGGAAGAAAAAAAGAGGGGAGAATCCGTTTTTTTGCGTGCTTTAAAACCTGAACAGAGGTCAAAAGAAGCGGATTTTGCGTTAAGGATAGCAGCGGATACCGGCCTTGTGGCTAATGCCTGTGAGTATGAGTGGATAGCCCGGCCGCAGGCAAACGTCACTATTAGATTTGAGATGTGAGACATGAGATTTGAGAGACATAATCTTTGTCTGAGAATGTATTGTACAATGTTCCAAAAAAGACGACCTGATCTTTTCAAGTCGTCTTTTTATACACCTTAATAAATCTCCAAGGTGAATATTTTCTATTGCCTTGCTTTTTGCAGTTCGTCAAATTTGGCAATGAGCTTATCGATATTCTTGAGATTGAATTTATGCTCATGGATCTGATCAACAAGGTCGGGTTCATCTCCCATGATATCACTCATAATATCTTCAAAATTTTCATCGGTTAGGCGTTTCATACCTGCAGTGTTTTCACCATAATAATAGGTTGTTTTTGAACTTCCGCCCCGGCCACCGCCGCCGCCAAGGTTAATGCCGATTCCGCCGCCAATTCCGCCGCCGTAACCACCGCTTCCGTAGCCTGCTGATATCCCCGGTGTAATGCCAAAGCCGCTGCCACCGCCGCCTTTACCTCCCTTAGCCATAAATAGCTTCACCGGCTCATCAAGCACTACTTTTACAAAGTCGGTTTCTTCTTTGGTCCACGATTCGTTTGCCGGAGCATGCGCCACAACAAAGCTGTCCTGACCAACAACATACGATCTTAAATCGCTGGCGCTTAATTTATATGGATTGGTTTTTTCGTTTTCCTTAAACTCAATGAAACCTTCACCTTTTATTGGCCCTTTTCCAGAAGGATTAGTGCGGATCAGCCCGGTTTCGCGGTTGCCCTTTACATCAGTAAAGCTACCCTGTTGCCATTTTTGCGATTTTGCTGATACAAAACACAGCATGAAAAATAAAATGATTAAAATTGAGCGCATAACGAGTTCTGAATACTGATACAAAGAACGCAAATTTCGACTTTTTAATATCCTTGCCTGTTTTACTTTAAGTTTTTTGGCAACTCGCCGGTTTTGTAGTATTTAACAAGATTACCTATGTGTTTGTAGTCAAACGTTTTATCGGAAATTCGGGTAACTGTCTCGGGTTTATCAGCCATTATTTTTGATAACATTTCCACAAAGTTATCTTTAGTGATTCGAGTAAGGTGTTCGCAGTCGGGGCCGTAGTAAAAAACTGAGTAATTTAAATCGATGCCTGATCTGTAATAGGGTAGCATACCATTTATGTTCCCTCCATGTACTGATGATGTATATGGTAAATAACTGTATAACTTTTCTGGATTGTTATTTACAACAACTTTAATAATGGGATTTAGTTTAAACGTTTTGTCTTTAACCACCACAAATGTGTCAGCTTCCATGGTGAAAGATTTCATCCACTCGGTTGATATATAAACAAAATCAGCATCTTTGTTTTCCTTGTAGGAAATGCAACCGCCCTTGCCGAACATATTTTGATCGGCGAGGGTCCAACTGATCAAACCACTACGGGTTCGGTTTGCAGTATCAGTAAAAGAACCGGGCACCCATTTGTCAAACCGCTTACTTTGAGCATGTGCACTAACAGTAACACTTAAAATACATAGTAACAGAAAAATTGTACGCATAAGATTTAGATATTTGGGTCTAAAATATAAAGAAATATTAATGCAACACACTGTTGATTTACGAAGCGATACTGTAACCAAGCCAACCCCAGGCATGCTTGAAGCTATGTGGAGCGTCAAAGTAGGGGATGATGTTTTTGGCGAGGACGAAACTATAAATGCCCTTGAAGCTAAAGCTGCCGCTATGTTTGGTATGGAAGCTGCTATCTTTTGCCCATCAGGTACCATGACCAACCAGATAGCAATTAAATGCTTTACCCAGCCGCTTGATGAGCTCATTGCCGACCAAACCGCGCATGTTTACAGGTACGAGGGTGGGGGCATTGCTTTTAATTCTGCAGTATCAACCCGATTATTGGAGGGTTACAGGGGTATACTGACAGCCGAAATGATAGAACCCGAGATCAATGCCGAAAATATCCATTACCCCCATACCAGTTTGGTAGTGTTGGAGAACACAGTTAATAAAGGCGGCGGCAGCTGCTACACGCTTGAAAATATCAAACCTATTGCCAACCTGTGCCGGGAGAAAGGTTTAAAGCTTCACCTTGATGGTGCCCGGATCTTTAACGCACTTACGCATACCGGTGACGCTGCGGTTGAGTATGGCAGATATTTTAATGGTATTTCGGTTTGCCTGTCAAAAGGATTGGGCGGACCTGTAGGTTCGGTTTTATTAGCCGATAAGGAAACTATTAAATATGCACGCCGCATCCGTAAAGTGTTGGGTGGTGGTATGCGCCAGGCGGGTTTTTTAGCTGCCGCGGGGATTTACGCGCTTGACCATCATGTTGAACGCCTGAAGATAGACCATGCCCATGCGCGTATTCTGGGTGAGGAACTGGGCCGATTGCCATGGGTAAGCAATGTAATTCCGGTTGAAACCAATATTGTTTTATTTGATACGGTTGAACCGGCTGCTGCGGTGCTTGCCAAACTTGCAGACAAAGGCATTAGGGCAAGCGATACAGGTAAAAACCGCATCCGCTTTGTAACACACCTTGATGTACATGCCGAACAGGTGGAATATACAATAGAGGCATTGAAGGGATTATAATGTAGGTCCTGGGCCAAATATTCAGAGATAGTTTTGGCCCGGGCTATTTATTTTTTGTGTTGCTGCTTATATTTGAGTATCGTTAATTAAAACCTTTTATTATGGGTAAGTTTTTTAATGAGATACTTGATCATCATAAGGATTTTATTGCCCATCAAAAAATATTTTTTGTGGCAACGGCCCCTTTAAGCTCCGGTGGCTATGTGAACCTTTCGCCAAAAGATAATGCCAGTTTCTGCATTCTTTCCAATAACCGAGTAGCTTATATGGATATTATTGGCAGTGGTAATGAAACCGCTGCCCATCTGCTCGAAAACCAACGCATAACTTTTATGTTCTGCGCTTTTGACGGGCCTCCGAACATTTTGCGCTTATATGGCAAAGGTCACAGCATTTTACCCAATGGTAGTAATGCCGTGTGGAATGAGCTGTCTTCATATTTCAACATCCATATGGCAACGCGGCAAATAATAGTGGGTGATATTGATTTGGTACAAACTTCGTGCGGCTTTAGTGTGCCGCTTTATGAATATTCAGGCGAACGTGATTATGCTATAAAATGGGCCGAAAAAAAAGGTGAACAGGGTTTGGCCAATTATAAGCAAGAAAAAAATCGGGTTAGTTTAGATGGTTTGCCAACCCCATTGTACTGATTGACATTTATTTAATACATACTTAATAGTTAAAAAACTTTGAGAATGTGACCGTTTCATATTTTTTCAAACATTTTCAATTTCTTTACAGTTATACGTTGGTTTCATCGATATAATTATTAATGCTGCAAATACTGCGAATTTTATAATATTTGCGGCAACCATACATTAGCCTATGTTTGAATTTACTCAATCAAATGAGAAGGAACTGCTTTTTCAAGTGGCTCAGGGTAATGAGTTTGCTTTTCGTCAATTGTTTTCTGTTTATCACCAGCGTTTAGGCGTTCATATCTTGCGTATAACCCATTCTGCTGAACTGGCTGAAGAGGTTGTACAGGATGTGTTTATGAAGATCTGGATGACCCGCGAAACGCTTACGGGGGTTGATAATTTCAAAGCTTACCTGTTTGTAATTTCAAAAAACCATGCTTTAAACTGTTTGCGCAAAGTTGCCCGCGAGCAGATGCAGCTTAAAAAGTTGGAAGAAACCCGCATTGTGCCTTTTAATGCCGAAGTTCAGGAAACAGATCATTATTATAACTTGATTGATGAGGCCATTGATCAGCTGCCGCCTCAGCAGCAAAAAGTTTACCTCATGAGCAGGCATAACCGCTTAAAGTATCATGAGATTGCCGATGAGCTTGAGCTATCCCGCGAAACCGTCAAGAAATACCTTCAAATTGCCACCTCATCCATAAAAGATTATGTGCATGAACATATGGAGGCGATAGCGTTAGTAATGGCGCTGATTCATTTTTTTATTTTTTTCAAAAAGTAATACCCCCTTTTTAATCTCACAGGTGTCATGTATATAAGATCTGCCCCAACTCACTGTAGCCAATTATACAGTTATACTGAAAAACATTTACTATGAGCGAACTTTACGCCCGGCTTGATTATTTGTTTAATACTTATTATAATGGCACTGCTACGCCAGCCGAGCGCGATGAATTATTTGAGATCATCAACTCATCGGCAACCGATGCGGAGCTTGCATCGCTCATACATCATGCCTGGGATAAGCTTGACGATCATGGCCCGCTTTTTGACCGCTCGAAAAGCGAGGATATGCTCATGCAGATTTTAAGAACTAATCCCGAACAATCTGTTGCTGCACCTGTAAAGAATAATAACCTCCCCTGGAGAAGGTTAGGGGTTGCCGCTTCATTTTTATTACTTGTTGGGTTCGGCGCTTACATTTATAGCAATCAAAAAAAGCAGGTTATTGCAAAAAAAAATATTGCCAAAATTTATCCTAAAAATGATGCTTTGCCTGGTGGTAACAAAGCAATTTTAACATTGGCCAATGGCAAAACTATTACGCTTGACAGTGCGCAAAACGGCCTGCTGGCGCAACAGGGTACCACCAAAATCAATAAAACCCGCAACGGTCAGCTGGTTTATGAAACCGGTACTAATGTTGATGCTCCGGTAATAAATACTGTTTCAACTCCGCGTGGCGGTCAATACCAGTTAGTTTTGCCGGATGGGAGCAAGGTTTGTTTAAATTCGGCATCATCATTAAGCTTTCCAACCAGGTTTACGGGCAAAACGCGTGAGGTCACCATCACCGGCGAAGCTTACTTTGAGGTTGCCAAAAATCCACAGATGCCTTTCAGGGTTAAATCCGATAACACTACAGTTGAAGTTTTAGGTACGCATTTCAATATCATGGCCTATAATGACGAGGCGGAAATGAAAACCACATTATTAGAAGGGTCAGTAAAAATAAGTAACGGCACTGCAAACGGCATTTTAAAACCCGGACAGCAGGCTGTACTCAATAAAGCAGGCAGGCTCAAAGTACTTAACGATGCTGATGTAGATGATGAAATAGCCTGGAAAGACGGCATTTTTCAATTCAGGGATGCGGGGATAGATGCCATTATGAGGCAGGCTGCCCGTTGGTATGATGTTGAGGTGGCCTACGAAGGTAAAATACCACAGCGCGAATTTACAGGCCGGATCTCCCGAAATGTAAAAGCATCCGAATTAATGAGCATGCTTGGCTATGCCGGAGTAAAATTTAAAATTGAAGATAAGCGCATTACCATACAACAATAGCATAATTATTATACCTACTATATTAAGCAACCAATTGTTAACAATTTAAACAACCCTATGATGGAAGAAATACCTGAGATAAGTTAGCCCGACCCTTGGGATCAAATTGGTAAAACGGTTTATCATGCGTTCAAACATGTGTATCGAATTCCAAAACCAGCACATGAAAAAACCGGGAAGTATTCGCAGTACTTTCCCGGCATAAACATCTGGGTCCCAAATTTCTACAATCGATGAATTGAAAGTTAATGTTTAACCCAAACTCTACAAACTTATGAATTTTAATTCTAAGGCCACGCCTTTGGCATGGCCTCAATTACGCAAATTTATATTGGCCATGAAGCTAACTGCCTTTATTATAATTGCGGCCCTTACCAATGTGAGTGCCAAAAGTTATAGCCAGATAGTTACTTTGCACCAAAAAAACACTACCGTTGAAAAAGTACTCCGCTCAATTGAAAAACAAACAGGCTATCATTTCATGTATGATAAGCAGGATGTATCAAAGGCCGGAGCAATCAACATTGAAGTTGCAAACGTATCTATAGAGAGTGCGCTTGATCAATGCTTTAAAGATCAGCCGCTTACCTACAAAATTTTTGATCAAACTATTGTCGTAAAAAAGAAGGATGAGCCTGTTGTATCGCAGGTAGCCGTTGCCCCAATTAAAATAACGGGCACGGTAAGCGATGCTAAAGGCCCCCTTCCGGGTGTTACTGTTAGGGCAAAAGGCACCAATGTTGGTGTGCAAACTGATATTAACGGTAAATATACCTTAAACGCACCTGATGGTAATGGTACGCTGGTTTTTACCTTTATCGGGTATACTACTAAAGAAGTACCAATTGGCGGCAAAAGCCAGATCGATGTTACTTTGGTAGAAGAGCCAAAAGCATTGAGCGAGGTTGTTGTGGTTGGTTACGGTACCGCTAAAAAAGTCGATCTGACAGGTTCTGTAGGTAGTGTGGGGGCAAAACAATTGCAAGAGCGCCCGCAAACCAATCTTGAGCAGGAGTTATCAGGTAAAATTGCCGGTGTAAACGTGTCAAGTAACTCAGGTGCACCAGGTGGCGCAACCAAAATCAGGATCCGCGGTTACAGCTCCATCAATACCAATACCGATCCGTTATATGTTGTGGATGGCGTGGTTTGGACAGAAGGTGGTAACGCCATTAACCCTAATGACATTGAAACTATCGACGTACTGAAAGACGCATCATCAACCGCTATTTATGGTACACGCGGTGCAAACGGTGTAATTTTGGTTACCACTAAAAGAGGTAAAAAAGGCGGTACCATTTCTTACGATGCCTATATGGCCGTAAATCATATGTTTAAGGAGATACCCGTTCTTAACTCAAAACAGTTTATGCAGATTGAGGATGTTTCTTACGCTAATATCAAAAAATATGACCCTACCGGCTGGGCTGCGGGCGACTATACCGACCGTAACCCGGTAACGCAAAGAACAGCCCTTATCGGTAAACTGTTTGATCAAAATTTAAATCCATTATATGACGTTGACTGGCAAAAAGCTACAACCCGTACTTCGGTAAGCCAAAACCACAACGTTGCATTTACCGGCGGCGCCGAAAATGTAAACTATGGCTTGTTTCTGAACTATGCTGATGACGAAGGTATTATCCTTAACAGCTACCTGAAACGTTATAATGTGCGTTTAACGGTTGATAACCAGATAAAACCATGGGTAAAAGTTGGTGCTACATTAAACTACAACTACCAGGATGGCCGCAACCAGGATCAGGGTACAGGCGGTAACAACATCCCGCGTATGTTAATTGAGATGGTGCCTTTTATTCCTGTTAGATACCCTGACGGAACCTATGGTAAACGTACTGATTATCCTAACCTTGAAGGCGGTGATAACCCGGTAGCACAAGCTAACGAAATTCAATCTCTTACCCGCAACCGTATCTTCAGCGGTAATGGTTATTTAAATTTAAACCTGTTGCCAGGTCTTGAATTCCGCAGCGTTTTGGGAGTAACCACATCTGCTAATTATAACCCGGCTTCTCAAAGCGGGCTTGTTGGCGGCCCTGTTGCAGGACAAAGCTATAGCTCGGCCTCGATAGAGGAGTTTAACAGGACGTTTTGGCAATGGCAAAACTATTTCACCTACAACAAAACCTTTAACAAGGTACATACTATAAACCTTGTTGCAGGTGCCGAACGTCAAAACTATCAGCAACTTCGTTTAAAAGGATCAACGGGTACATTGTCTGACGATTTTTATGAGTATTATAACTTATCTGCCGGTATTGTACCCAATAAACCAGAGTCTGATTATGATGCATGGCAAATGCAGTCGTTTTTTGCCAGATTGAACTATAACTACAACGAGAAATACCTGTTAACTTTAACGGGGCGTGAGGACGGCTCCTCACGCTTTGGTACCAACAAAAAGTACGGCTTTTTTCCTTCTGCGGCGTTTGCATGGCGCGTATCTCAGGAAGATTTCTTAAAGGATAATAAAACTATATCAGATCTGAAATTGAGACTGAGCTACGGTTTAACCGGTAACTCCGAAATTGGTGAATATCGTTCACTCGCAAATATTAATACAGTTGGCTACGCCTTTGGCGGCAACAGTGCGGTAGGTACTACGCAAACCTCGATAGGTAATGAGGATCTGCAGTGGGAAAAAACCGCGGAGTATGATTTAGGCTTTTCATTGGGCTTGTTTAATAATCGTTTAAACATTGAAGCAGATGCTTATCTGAAAAAGACAAAAGCATTGCTTTTAAATGCACCACTGCCAGAAACAAGCGGTTTTCAAACCGTATATAAAAATATAGGTAAACTGCAAAACAAAGGTCTCGAGTTCACGATCAATGCTACTCCTATAAAAACACAGGATTTCACCTGGAACTCAACCTTTAATATTTCATTCCTGAAAAACAAGATCCTGCAGTTAGGTGCATCTAATGATGATATCTTCCTTGCTCCAACCTTCCTTTCGCAATTTAACCTGATGCGGGTTGGTCTTCCGGCCGGTAGTTTTTATGGTTACAAAGTGCTTGGAACATGGGGAACTGCTGAGGCGACCGAAGCTGCTAAATATGGCTTGTTACCAGGCGACCTGAAAATACAGGATACCAATGGCGATGGCAAAGTTAGCGCTGACGATAAAGTGGTATTAGGTAAATCAATACCTGATGGTTATGGTACTTTCAGCAACAACTTCCGCTACAAAAACGTTGACCTGGGTGTTGATCTGCAATTTAATTACGGTAATCAGATCATGAACCTTACCCGCCACTCGGGCCAGGACCGCACTGGTCAGGCAAACAGCTATGCTACTGTACTTAACGCCTGGACACCGACTAACCAAAACACCAGCATTGCCGAAAGCAGGCCCGCTTATGTTCGTTATCAAACCGAAATTTATTCAACCAAAGTTGAAAGCGGAAACTTCATTCGCGGCAGGGCGATAACACTTGGTTATACTTTTAATGACAATATTCTTAAAAAGTTAAAGTTAAGCCGTTTAAGGGTTTATGCGCAGGCACAAAACCTGTTCCTGATAACCAAATACACCGGTTATGATCCAGAGGTATCAACATACAATGCCTCAAGCAACTTCACCCAGGGTATCCAGTTTTATGATTATCCAAAACCACGTACTTTCCTGTTAGGTGTTAATGTTAGTCTTTAATTAAAAAATGTTAAAACATCATATTATGAAATTTAACTTTAAAAAATACAGGGTAGGTGGTTTGTTACTTATCCTTGCTGCTGCTACAGGCAGTGGTTGCAAGAAATATCTTGATGAAAAAAATAAGAGCAACTTTGTTAAGGATAATTATTTTGTCAGCTCAAACCAGGCTTTAACCTTTGTAAATGGTTTGTACAACGTAATGTATTTTTTTCAAAATGGAGATGCTTATGGTGAAAGCCCTTTTATTACATTGGAGTTGTTTGCCGGCCATGCCACTTCGTTAGGACAGAGCGTAAACAATGGTAACGTGATCCATCAGCGTACCGATGCAGTTAATCCTGGTTTTGAAACAGTATGGTACAACTGCTACAAGGGGATTGCCAATGCAAATCTTGCCATTGAAAAGATCCCTGGTATATCACCAATGGATGATGGATTAAAAAAGAAACTGATAGGTGAAGCTTACTTTTTCAGGGCATTTTATTACTACCACCTGGTGCGTTTATATGGCGATGTTCCGCTGATTACCGCGTCGCAAACAGTGAGCAGCCCCGATCTGTATCCTTCACGTACACCTGTGGCCGATGTTTATAAACAAATCATCAGCGATTTACAGGCAGCCGAAGCATCAGGGATGCCGAATACTGATGCTTCGGGTCGCGTTTCATTGGGGGCTGTTAAAACCTTATTGGCCAGCGTTTACTTAACAACAGCAGGCTTCCCGCTAAAACAAACTGAAAACTATGCCAAGGCGGCATCAGAAATTGAGCCTGTTTTAAGTTGGTACTCTCTGTTTTCTGATTATGCATTCCTGCATGATAATGCGCATAAAAATCAGCAGGAATTAATATTCCAGATCAATTACTTGGTGGGTACTCAAACTAATGCTATTCCTCAGTTAACTATTCCGTTTAACCTGTTGGTTGGTGCATATGGAGACCACCTTGGCGCTATGATCCCTACCAATCAGTTTGTGGCAAGTTACGAGGCGGGCGACCTACGTACACAGGAACGCCAGTTTTATTTCTCAAGCTATCCTCAATACGGTAACCCAGGCAACATCATTCAGTTTGGCGAACATGCACTTTATAAATATTTCCATGTTGAAAGTGCTGCTCAAAGCGGTCGAAGTGATGAGAACTGGACTTTATTGCGTTTGCCCGAAGCTCAGTTGATCTATGCCGAAGCAACTAATGAGGTAAGCGGGCCAACTGCTGAAGCTTATGCCGCTGTTAATGCTATCCGTGCACGCGCTAAACTTGCGCCATTGAGTAATTTAACCAAAGATACCTTCCGCCAGGCAATCTGGAGAGAACGCTACCATGAGCTTGCTTATGAAAATAAGGCATACTTTGATATGCAGCGTACCCATATGGCTTACTTGCCCCAATCAAACACCTTTGCTGATCCTACCGCTTCGCAAACAGAGCAGGGCGTAACCTTTAAAACTCAATATTACCTGTGGCCTATACCACAGCGTGAAATCAGCACTAACAGTAAATTAACCCAAAATCCGGGTTGGTAATTGTATAATGCAAATAATACACTTAAAAGACTGGCTATATCAAGCCAGTCTTTTATATTTACGGCAGGTAAAACGTTTCATCAAAAATCAAATATCAAAACAATGAAAAAAGCCCTGGTACTTATCACATCAGTGTTGTTGGCATCCGGTACTTTTGCTCAGCAGGTAAATAAGGTTACCGATCCTGTTGAATACATCAATCCGTTGATGGGTACCGACTCGCACTACGACCTTTCAAATGGTAACACTTATCCCGCTATTGCCCTTCCCTGGGGGATGAATTTCTGGACACCGCAAACCGGTGTTATGGGCGACGGATGGGCGTATACTTACGATGCGCACAAGATCCGCGGTTTTAAACAAACCCACCAGCCATCACCGTGGATGAACGACTACGGGCAGTTTGCCATTATGCCGGTTACCAAACATGCAGTAGTAGGCCAAAATAAAAGGGCAAGCTGGTTTTCACACAAAGCCGAAACTGCCAAACCATACTATTACAGTGTGTACCTGGCCGATCATGATGTAACTACCGAAATTACTCCAACTGAGCGTTCGGCACAGTTCAGGTTTACTTATCCTAAAACTGATAGCTCCTTTATCGTTATTGACGCACTGAACAAAGGCTCATACGTAAAGATCATGCCCGATCAAAAGAAGATTGTAGGCTATTCAACCAAATATGCGCGCGGCCCGCTTAAAAATTTTAAGAACTATTTTGTTATTTATGTGGATAAGCCAATCACCTATGCACATACTTTCAGCGATACTACGCAAGCTGATGGCCTGGAGCTAAAAGCTGAACATGCAAGCGCTCTGATAGGTTTTAAAACTACGCAAGGCGAAAAGGTTCATTTGCGCGTCGCTTCATCATTCATCAGCATTGAACAGGCCGAGTTGAACCTGGAGCGTGAGCAGGGTAAAGACAGCTTTGATGTAACTTGTCAAAAGGCAAAAGCTGTTTGGAACAAAACCCTAAACCACCTGCAAGTTGAAGGCGGCTCTGTTGATCAGATGCGTACCTTTTACTCATGCTTTTACCGCATGGTATTTTTCCCGAACAAATTGTATGAGATAGATAAGGATAATAAGATTGTACACTATAGCGCATCGACAGGTAAAGTATTCCCGGGTTATAAATTTGCCGGTACCGGCTTTTGGGATACCTTCCGGGCGCTATATCCCTTCCTGAACCTGGTTTATCCATCCATCAATAAAGAAATGCAGGAAGGCCTCATCAACGATTATAAAGAAGGTGGCTGGTTGCCTGAGTGGTCGAGCCCGGGTTATTCGGCGGTGATGATCGGTAATAATTCGGCTTCGGTAGTTTCTGAAGCTTATTTAAAAGGTTTACGCGGGTATGATATCAGTACTTTGTGGGAAGCTTTGGTGCACGGCGCAAATAATGCCGGTCCGCAGGCTACCGGCAGAGAGGGAGTGGAGTACTATAACAAATTGGGTTACGTGCCTTATGATGTTAAGATTAATGAAAACGCAGCCCGTACTTTAGAGTATGCATATGATGATTTTGCGATTTATAAATTAGGCAAGGCACTGGGCAAACCCGAATCAGAGATTGGCATTTATAAAAAACGTGCCATGAACTATAAAAACCTGTTCGATCCGGAAACAAAATTGATGCGTGGTAAAAACCAGGATGGTACTTTTGAAAAACCATTCAGTCCGTTTAAATGGGGTGATGCCTTCACCGAAGGTAACAGCTGGCATTACAGTTGGAGCGTTTTCCAGGATATGCAGGGCCTGATTGACCTGATGGGCGGCAGGCAGAAATTTATCGCCAAACTGGATTCGGTATTTACCATGCCCCCGGTATTTGACGATAGCTATTATGGTGAAACCATTCACGAGATCCGTGAAATGCAGATCATGAATATGGGGCAATACGCCCACGGCAACCAGCCTATTCAACATATGATTTACTTGTACAATTATGCAGGTGAACCATGGAAAACCCAGTTCCATGTGCGTGATGCTATGGAGAAGTTATACAAAGCTACTCCGGATGGTTATTGTGGCGATGAGGACAACGGCCAAACATCGGCATGGTATGTGTTCTCGGCTATGGGCTTTTACCCGGTAACTCCGGCCAGTGATCAGTACGTTTTGGGTACACCACTGTTTAAGAAAATTACGCTAAACCTTGAGAACGGTAAAAAGGTAGTGATCAATGCAGCTAACAACAGTCCGGCTAATAAATATATCAATACGTTAAACCTTAACGGCAAGCCATATGATTTGACCTGGTTAAGCCACTCGGAACTTAAAAAAGGAGCTGTGCTTAACTTTAATATGGTACCTAAGCCTAATAAAATAAGAGGTGTGAAGGTTAGTGATGTTCCGTATTCGTTGAGTACGGAGAAATAGCCCAAGCCCCTAACCCCTAAAGGGGGAACAATGGTGGATATTAAAACAACAAAAGTGAGGTAAACCTCGCCTTTGTTGTTTTAATATTCTAACTGCCGCGGCTTTCAGCCCGTGGTGAACCATCGTGTCAGCTTTCAGCTGACGTAAAAACAAAATCCGAAATCGAAAATCCCAATTCCGAAATCAAGAATTAATGCCATTCTTCCCGGTACACAAATTTGGGCATTTGCCAGTTATATTTAATAGAAAGTAAACGTAGTGCAAGACCAATAATACAAGCTATTACAATTGCCACTCCATTGGGGGCACTCACATGTTCGAGACCTAAATAGCATGCCCCAGTTACAATGGATGCACTGGCGTAAACCTCCTTACGGAACAGCAAAGGTACTTCATTACACAAAACATCGCGAAGCACACCGCCTGCACAGCCGGTTATCATGCCGCTTAGCAAAATGATAAGCCAGGGCAGATCAATTTGCTCCGCTATCTGGCAGCCGATGATAGTGAATACCACCAATCCCAAGGCATCAAGATAAAGAAACAGCGTTTTCATTTTGGTCATGAGGCGGGCAATAATAGCGGCCAATATGGCTGCGGCAGCTGTAATCACTAAATATTCGGGGTGTTCAACCCAGCTCATGGGGTAATGATTAAACAATATGTTGCGAACGGTGCCGCCGCCTAAAGCTGTAACCCAGGCTATGATACAAACACCAACCCAATCCATATCTCTTCGCCCGGCGGACAATGCGGCTGTCATTGCTTCCGCAATTATGGCTATAATGTAGAGAATGTGAAGCATACAGGTAGTGAAGGGTTTATTTATACGCCAATATAATAAACCTTTATTGAATATGCTATAGTTCACCCTTAGCGGGGGGCGGTTTCATCCAGTCTTTTCCTTCCGTAAAGCGTGCCACCAGCATGGCAGCGGCCGTATCGCCGGTTGCATTTAACAATGTGGCCATTGGGTCAACCAGTGTACCAATAATAATAGCCGGAGGGAGCGCTTCGGGCGGGAAACCATAGGCCGAAATAAAAAGTAGCTCGCCGATATAACCGCCGTTAGGAATGCCACCTTCAACCAGGCTTACTAAAACTGTCATAGCAAGTGCTATGATAATAGTCTCGGCATTGTCAAAGCTTTTACCAAACAGCGCAAACACTACAGCCATTTTTACTATTGATGAAATGCTTGACCCATCTTTGTGCAAAGTGCCGCCAAGCGGAATGGTAATATTGGCAATAGCATTAGAGATCCCCATTTTTTTTGCGGCATCCAAATTTGCCGGTATGGTTGCGATGCTGCTGCAGGTTCCCACTGCTGTAGCCGACGGAACAATATTGTTTTTCCAATATCGTTTAACCGCACCAATACCACCGGCAATAAAGGCGTAGAGGCTGAATATCGCCAAATAATAAAACGCGCCAACGCTATAATATAAAGCCATAGAACGTGCGTAACCTCCAAACAATTGTGGACCGAACACGCCAACCTGGTAAGCAAAATAAGCACCCAGGCCAATGGGGCCAATCCTCATAATGAGGCTGAATATATTTTTGAACACCTCGTTGCCGCTATGTAAAAAGGCTGTAAATGCTTTGCCTTTTTCGCCTGCGTGCAGAGTAGCAAAGCCGGTGATCACTGCAAAAATGATCATGGCCAGCATGCTTTTGCGGGATAACAGCTGGTAAAACTCGCTGGTAGTAAAAAGGCTTGTTAACTGATCTCCGAATGGTTTTTTGGTGATAGCTTCAGTTATGGGGCTGGCAACAAGGTGCTGATGGATAGGGAAGATCCAAATAGCTATAATGGTAACCATGGCAGCTACTAAAACAGTCGACACAAATACCAGCGAAGTAACGCCTAATAATTTGCCCAGTTTTTGCGAACTATCCAATGCTGCAATAGCCGATGCTATGGCAAAGAAAACCAGCGGCACAACGGCAGTGAACAGCAGGTTCAGGAAAATATCACCAATAGGTTTAATCACTTCAACTTTATTCCGTAAAACTGCCCCGGCGATACTTCCAATAATAATGCCTGTTAGTAATAAGATAATGCCTTTATAGTTTTTAAACCAGCTGTTCATTGTGCTAAGATAATTGTTTAAGCTCTGTTTTATTGTAGAGACAATTGCCGCTTTAAATATTTATTTCGATCATGCAATGATGACCTGTACGAGGGAGACGCAATTATGCGTCCTTGTGTGTATTCGTATATTTCTTAAATTAATATATTAGCGCCATTATAAATACTGAATGCAGGTAGAACAAGCCAGGGGCTTTATCCTCGACAAAATAAAGAAAGAGCTCCCCAAACATTTTCATTACCATAATGCTGATCATGCGCTTGATGTTTATACTGCTGCAAAACAAATTGCGGCGGGTGAGGGGATAATCGGAGACGAACTGGAGCTATTACTTACGGCCGCTTACTATCATGATTCAGGTTTTTTGTTCGGTCAGGTCAATCACGAGGCTGGTTCATGCAAAAATGCGAGGCAATATCTGCCTGATTTTGCTTATACGAGTGACGAAATTGAGCAGGTTTGCGATATTATTATGGCAACCAAAATGCCGCAAAGCCCTCACAATCATTTGGGCCAGATAATTTGTGATGCCGATTTGGATTATTTGGGCCGAAATGATTTTTTTATCCTCAGTAAAAGGTTATTTTCGGAACTTGTAATTACAGATCACCTTGAATCGGAATTGGAGTGGGACAGGCAGCAGGTGAAGTTCCTGCAAAGCCATCATTACTTCACCCAAACGGCGCTCAGGCTCAGGGCTGAAGGTAAAAACGAGCATTTGAAAATTATCACAAAAAAAATTTAAATACTGCTATTAATGACACAACCGGGTTTGAAAATTGAAGAAATTTTAAAAGACGTAGTCACAGTAATTATCGGCATTTTATTTTGCGGTTTTGCACTTAAAGGCTTTTTAGTACCCAACAGCTTTTTTGATGGCGGGGTAACCGGTATCTCATTGCTAATTCATGAGCTTTATCATTTCAACATAGCCTATGTAATAATTATAGCCAACATCCCTTTTATTATTATGGGGATGTTCCAAGTTAATAAATCATTTGCGCTAAAAACGCTTGCCTGTGTAATTGGACTTGGCCTGTGCCTGCAGTTTATAGAGTACCCGGTTATAACTCAGGACAAATTGCTGGTATCTATTTTCGGCGGTGTATTTATGGGCCTGGGTGTGGGGTTATCGATAAGAGGAGGCTGCGCGTTGGATGGTATCGAGATATTAGCTTTATACACACTGAAACGCAGTAGTTTTACTATCAGCGAGATTATTTTGGGTATCAATATCATTATTTTCCTGATAGCGGCCGTTGAGTTGGGTTTACAAACAGCATTATATTCTATTTTAACTTATTACACTGCATCACGAACAATAACGTTTGTAATAGACGGATTAGAGGAGTATACGGCTGTAAATATCATTTCGGGCCAAAGTGAGATTATTAAGGAAAGACTGGTTATGGAACTCGGTCGCGGAATCACCATTTACAAAGGCGAACGTGGCTTTATGAAAGAAAGTTTTGATGTTCACCAGCCGGTTGATATTATCTTTACGGTAGTAACCCGTTTGGAAGTACGCAGGTTAAAAAACCTCGTACATAGCATTGACCCAAAGGCATTCGTTTTTACAAGTAGTATTAAAGAAGCCGCAGGGGGGTGTTGAAGAAGAAGGTGAGGGATCATTAATTGGAAGTTCTAAGTATTTAGTTTCAAGTCATAAGTCGTTTACTGCTAAAAACAGCAATGCCATCCCAAAAGGATGACATTGCTGTTAATAACAAAACTACTTCGGGTTTAGCGGAGCGTAACCTGGAGTGGGCATTACTTAAGCTTCCAGCTTAAGCGCAAAAGATTAGAACACCAACAACGGCAGATTCTCGCCATGTGTTCGTTATCTATAGTTTAAGTGATGGGATGGATGAAGTCGGAAACTTCAATGATGCTACACGGGTTACGCTACGCTAAACCCGCGATAGTTATTTTTCTTAATCCACCACCTCGTAAATCTCCACCGGTTTTAACTTGTTCTTGAGGCTTACCTCACCAATTTTATTGAGGGCGAAAGATCCTTTAGCCTGTTCATATACATCGGCACTAACGATGATCTGGTTGGCTTGTGCTACTGTTTGCAGGCGCTGAGCCAGGTTTACAGCATCGCCTATTACAGTATAATCTAATCGTTTTAAGGTGGCCGAACCGATATTACCCGAAATCATCTCGCCCGAATTAATGCCAATTGAAACAGAAGGCTTAAAAGTTTTATCACCCGCCTGGATTTCATCGGCCTCGTGCATTTTATCGCGAACAGCGAGGGCTGCGTCAATAGCCCGGTCCAGGTGATATTCACCGCGGAAAACGGCCATTACGGCATCACCCATAAACTTATCTATGTGGCCATTTTGAGCAATGATTTCTTGTACCATTACATCAAAGTACTTATTGATCATGCCTACAACAGTGTTGGCTGCAACATGCTCGGTTATGGCGGTAAAGCCGCAGATATCAATAAATAGCACAGTGGCCTCGATAGTTTCATTACTCAAAAGGCTGTTCTCAAACTCCTTATGGGTCATGAAGTTAAGTACATTTTCATCAACATACATCCGCAGGATATTGTTCTCCTTAATAGCCTGCATGGTTTTCTTAAGCTCGATAACGTGTTGTAAAGTTTTCTCAATAGTAATGTCAAGATCTTCGAAGTTTACCGGCTTACAAACAAAATCAAATGCACCGCGGTTCATGGCCGTGCGGATATTATCCATATCGCTATACGCAGAAACCATCACTGCTTTTAATATCGGATTAGCATCGGGAAGTTTGGTAAGCAGGGTTAGTCCATCCATTTCAGGCATATTGATGTCGCTTAAAACTACATCAATATCGGGGTGGGAGGCCAGTTGAGTTAACGCTTCAAAACCATTTTGGGCAAATACAAATTCATACACGCCTTCCCGTATCTTTTTCCTGAATTTTTGCCTGATCAGTAATTCCAGGTCCTGCTCGTCATCTACTACCAGTATCTTGGCCATTATTGTTCTAAGTGTTTAAGTTTGTCTTTTAAGTTGCTAAAATCAAGCGGCTTGGTTAAAAAGTCGTCGGCTCCAAGTTCCATTGATTGTTTATAGTTTTCATCATCGCCGTAAGCGGTAATCATCATCACTACCGGCGGTGGTTTTTCGTAATGCTGCCTGATGTTGCGCAATAGTTCAAGTCCGCTCATACCCGGCATATTGATATCAGATAAAATTAGTATAACCTGCGAGTGGTGGTCTTCCAAAAAATGAAGAGCCTCTTCACCTGATAGTGCGAAATTGAACTCTATCCGCCGCTTTTGATCTCTTTCCGGAAACGTTGTAAAAACAAGGGTTGAACATCGGCCTCGTCGTCAACAACAAGTATTTTCATAGTACTTCAAAGTTAAATTTTTGTGTGGTTTTATTGGTGGTTAAACGCAAAAATTACCCGCGTTTAACTTTGGGCAACATTGCCAACAGGTATGCAAATTACAAACCGCGCAAACTCGCCTTCGGCGGTTTCAACCTTCAGTTCGCCACCGTGCCCTTTGGTAATAATATCATAGCTCATGGAAAGGCCAAGCCCGGTGCCCTGCCCGGTAGGTTTGGTGGTAAAAAACGGCTGGTAAATTTTATCCAGCACTTTTTGCGGAATTCCAGTGCCATTATCTTCCACCGTAATTTGTACCATGTTAACACCCGATGGCGATTTCACTTTTTGGGTATTAACCGTTACCGTTGGATCATAGCCTTCGCCCAAAGCCCGTTTCTTTTCGGTAACAGAATAAAACGAGTTGTTAAACAAGTTAAGCAGCACGCGGCCCAAATCCTGCGGAATAGCTTCTATTTTACCCAGATCAGGATCAAAACTGGTTTTCATGCCTGCATTAAATGATTTATCCTTGGCACGCAGACCATGATAGCTTAGTCGCAGGTATTCATCGGCAAGGGCGTTGATATCAGTGGGCTCCTTTTTACCAGTTGTAGCACGCGAATGCTGCAGCATGCCTTTTACGATGGCATCGGCACGTTTGCCATGCTGGTTTATTTTGCTCAGGTTTTGGGTAATGTCGTTAATAATATCGCCCGCATCTTCCTTCACATCGTCGGGCAGTTTGTCAAGTACTTCGTCCTTTAGTTCCTCAAGCAGTTCAATGCTTACCTCGCTAAAGTTGTTCACAAAGTTCAGCGGGTTTTGAATTTCATGTGCAATACCGGCAGTGAGTTCACCTAATGAAGCCATTTTTTCCGATTGGATCAGCTGCGCCTGGGTGCTCTTAAGCTCGGACAGGGTCTGCTGTAATTCTTCTGTTTGGCGGGTAAGTTCGGCTGTGCGCTCACGAACTTCGCTTTCAAGGTTTACCTTCATGGCGGCCATCATGCGGTTTTGCTCCTGCTCGGCAAAGCGTTGTTTGCGCTCATTTTCAAGTGCTTTGGTTTGTTTGCGACTGATAAGCCAAAGCGAAAATGCCCAGATAAGCGAAAACATTACCAGGCTTTGTATCAGGTTATCGTGATTGTCGTAAAAATTAGGGAACCATTTTTCCAATAAGTCTTTTATTAAACCGGCAATTGCATAAGGAATCAATGCAAAAGCAAGTTGTTTGCCTGATTTCAGGTCTTCGATATAATAGGGTGATATGACAACCCCTAAGAAAAACAAATGGGAGAGTATCATAGTCAGCCTCTCGCCGTGGTCAAAACTTACACCAAACACAAATATGGCAATAGCAATATAATAGCCTATGTTAAGGTATTTGTTCCATTTGGTTAGCAGCCCGTCGTTCTTCAGGTGCCTCCTGAATTGGGTGATCACAAATACGGCAAGGAAAGGTTCTAAACTCATGAAGGTTGTTTTACTTCTTTTATAAATGCGAAGCCGAAATTTAACAATTTTATAGAGATTATTAAACTATGCCTGTGATTTATCAAAAGTAACAGCTTAAACAATTTACTTTGATTGCTTGTCGGGCATTTTATCCCCCTTTATAAAGCAACCTTAAAGGTGCGTAAAACGTAGTTAACAATGAAACCAGTGATGAACCTGGTTTTATTGTTTTATCATCCTCTTGAAGCAAATTTTAAAAAGTATTCTGCTCATCCTTGATCGATCTGAAAAGCGGAGGCTCGTCAGGTCAATTATTGTCGATATTGTTATCGCCATGTTGGATGTTGCTTTTTTAGGCTTACTGCTGTTGATAGTTAATTTTTATTCAAAGCGAGAGCTGGGAAATAATTATATTTTTTTACCGGCCGGCTTTGCCAATAATAAATCATTGTGGCTTATCGGTATTTTTCTGGTGCTTTTTGCGATAAAAAACTGTATTGGTTTCTTTGCGCAAAATGCGCAGCAGCATTTTTTTTACAGGGTGGCGTCAAGGCTGTCCGAACGTAATATCAGGCATTATCTTGATGCAGGTTTTGATCAGTTTATTCACGTTGATTCATCTATCCATATCCGGCGAATCAGCCAGCAGCCTATCGAGTTTAGCCATTACATCCTCAACAATTTTCAGCAAATAGTATCTCAAACGGTATTGATCCTTTTTACTATTGGGGCTATTGTGTTCTATCACCCGGCCTTGTTTGTTTTGTTGTTTGTGTTGCTGCTGTCGCCTGTCGTGGCTTTGGGCTGGTTCATTAAAACCAGGCTAAAATTTATCAGGGCACAGATCAAAACTGTGAGCGAAAAAACGCTTCAGCATTTAAACGAATCCTTATCAGGTTACGTGGAGAGCAATATTTATCAAAAAAATGATTTCTTTAGTCGTCGGTTTTTTAGCTACCAACAGCAGCTTAATCAAAATATAGCTTCACAGCAAACCTGGCAAAACCTGCCTTCACGGTTGATGGAAGTATTTGCCGTTCTGGGTTTTTTTATCCTCATCGCTGTAAATAAATTAACGAGCGATACTCCGATGGTTAGTATCCTGACCATTAGCATTTTTGTGGCGGCAGCATATAAGATCATCCCCGGTATTGTAAAGATCCTGAACAGCAGCGGGCAAATGAAAACCTATGAATTTATCCTGGCCGATCTCACAGTTGAACAAATTGATAAACCACAGGTTAAGGAAGTTGTTGACGAACAGATTTGGTCATTGAAATTTGAAAAAGTAAGTTTCAGTTATTCGGACAAAACTATTTTGGATGAGCTTTACTTTGAGATAGCTCCCGGTGATATTATGGGCATTTCGGGGAACTCAGGGAGGGGGAAAACTACTATCATTAACCTGTTAACCGGTTTTTTGGAGCCGACACAAGGGGACATTTATATCAATAAAAAAATTGCTACTGCGCCAATGCGCCGGCTTTACCGTAAAAACATCTCCCTGGTTAAACAACAACCGTTTTTTATATATGATACTATCCTGAAAAACATCATCCTTGACGATAAAACTGCCGATGAGCAAAAGTTAACCAGTGTACTGGAGTTTTGCGGATTAAATAAGCTGGTTGCGGATTACCCAGAAGGCACAGCTAAAGTTATTACCGAAAACGGCAAAAACATCAGCGGCGGTCAGCGCCAAAGGATCATGCTGGCCCGGGCGCTTTATCATAATCACGATCTGTTAATTTTAGATGAGCCGTTCAGTGAAATGGATACAGATGCGGAAAATGAATTGTTAACCAAATTGAGGCAACTGACCCGGCAGGGGAAAATGATCATCCTGATTACCCATAACAAGGCCAGCCTGGCTATCTGTAATAAAGTGATCTCGCCCAATGGATGATAACCGTAAAAAAGCATTGCTTATCCTGAGCCCCGGTTTCCCAGAAAGCGAAGCCGATACTACCTGCTTACCACCCCAACAAGTTTTTGTACGAGCATTAAAGGCCGAAAATCAGGAACTGCATATCATTGTGCTAAGTTTTCAATATCCCTTTTTCGCTGCCGAATATGATTGGCATGGTGTACGGGTGATCAGTTTTGGAGGAAGAAGCCGTGGTAAATTATTCAGGCTGAATACCTGGCTAAAAGTATGGCGAGTTTTAGGGCATTTAAATAAGCAATACCAAATAATGGGCTTGTTAAGCTTTTGGCTTGGCGAATGTGCCTTTGTTGGTCATTATTTTGCCCGGATAAAAAATATTAAGCACCGCTGCTGGATGCTTGGGCAGGATGCTAAAGCCGGGAACAAATATGCTAAGTGGATAAAGCCAAAAGGAGAGGAGCTGATAGCGCTGTCGGATTTTATTGTGATGGAATTCACTAAAAACTATCATGTGAAACCACTGAATGTTATCCCTGTGGGAATAGATATTTCATTATTTGGTGATTTATCTGCCGGAAAAGACATTCATATTTTAGGGGCAGGGTCACTTATTTCCTTGAAACGGTTTCACCTGTTTATAGAAACTGTTGCCATGCTGAAGCAGTATTACCCGGATATAAAAACGGTAATATGCGGCGACGGCCCTGAAAAGGAAAAGTTAATAAAACGAATTAAATCAAAGCAACTTGAAAGTAACGTAACCCTTGCAGGCGAACTACCGCATCACGAAGTGCTTAAAATGATGCAGCGCTCGAGAGTGTTATTTCATCCTTCGGAATATGAAGGCTTCGGCGCCGTTTGCCTTGAAGCCCTGTATGCGGCAGCCGAGGTGGTAAGTTTTGTTAAGCCGATGGATAATGATATTACCAACTGGTATATTGTAAATAATATGGAAGAAGCCGGGCAAACTATCTGTTGTATTTTGGATGAACCGGATTCGGGGAAGAAAAATGTATTGGTTTATGACATCAGGGATAATGTGAGGAAGATGATGGAGGTGTTTGAACAGTAGATTGGATTTGCGACCGGTAAAGGCAAGCAGTGCTTAAAGGCTTTGCACTATGCTCTCAACCCTCTCGGCAATAGCCTCAAACGATAAGTTTTGCTTATAATATTCAATGCATAATCTCCGCTTTTCTGCAACATTCATTTGTGTAGTTTGCAGAAGCGCATCAAGTAATGCAGCTTCATTTCCCGGTTCGTATAATACGCCGCATTCCCCATTGTTAGTGATCATCCTGAACGAAAGGATGTCTGTAACCAACGGCACGCACCCGCATGACATGGCTTCGCAAATAGCGGTGCCGCTGCCTTCATAATGTGAGCCGGAGAGGATGAAATCGGCACTGTTGTACCAGTATAATAAATCGGCGTGAGGAACTTCGCCAATTAATTCAATGGCTTCTTTATGGGGAGATGAGTTTAACAATTCGTTGATCTTCGGCAGTAACTCTTCGGTATGGTAGATCATAAAGAGCTTTGCCCCGGGCGAACTTTCGGCGAATTTCAAAGAGGCTTTCACCACGTTTAACGGATCTTTATTTTCGTTTAAACGGCCTACCCATAAAAACACCGGGTTGCCTTGTGCACCTGTTTGAGAGTTGGCTTCCAGGCGGCTTATAGGATAAAAAACAGAGGAAACTTCCATTACCTCATGTATTTTACCGGGCGATTTGAGGTTGCCGGCGGCAATCCATTCCATCCCCATGTCATGCGATGCAAACAAGTTGGCGTTAACCAACCGGTCGGCTGCCCGCTGAAGTAGTTTTTTTAAACCGGTGAAAGGTTTTTCAGCATGATTTTGTACAATGACCTTTACTTTGCGGCCAAGCATAAGTCGTAACTGGATAACCTGCAAGGGGAAATGCAAACCATGTACTATTACCACATCGGGTTTAAGGCTTTTAATATACAAATGCAAAGCCCACGGAAAATATTTGAGCGCCGCTTTTGGGTATCTTCTGAAATGGTAGTTAACCCCGTTTTGTGTCAGTTCACCTTCGTAATTGATTTGTTCAATGCTGATCACCTCGTTGCTTTTGGCCAGGGCATCTAATATGCCGGTATACATGTTAATGCGCTTTAACCAGGCCTGTGGCTGGTTAAACTCTTTGGTGTACACATAACTGGCTAAAACGTATCTCATTTAAAAAGTATTAATCGTGGCAAAAGCAAATGCTATTTTTATTTAGCGGTATCAAGGTCTTTATCCAACCCCAAAACGTGGCATGCACTATCCCTTAAATAAATCGCTTTGCGTTTCGATTTTGACCATATTTTTTTGATGATATTCATGCGGCAGGCAGGGCTGGGTAAGGTATGGGAAAACCGGCATCCGGCTTGTATCCTTTTATTTCGGCTATTAAACCAGGGATATCGCCCATCACGTATTTGAAATGGTTGCCGGTAAAGACCTTACTGTAATTTTGGGTAATTATACCCGTAAGCTGGTGATAAAGCGATTCATCAAACAGCAAAATCACGCCCTTATGCATCACCAGTAAAATATCATTGGGTGTTATATTATAAAAAGCCTGCAAACCAACTTTGCCTTTTGCTTTGGCTATTACAATATCGGCATCAAATCCGCTGGTAATGCTGCCACTATTTAGTTCCCAGGTTTGGGCAGGGGATGAAGTAAGAGAGCTGTACAATTCATCATCATTAAGCATTTGGGTTTTACGCGCAAGGCGAATGTGATGCCAGATGTCCCAATGCCCGGTAAGTGTGCTATCTGTGCCAAATAAAATCGTTGTTTTGCTTTTTAGCTCATCAATGGCCGCTGTTTTATTAAGCAGGAAATAGTTTGATTCGGGGCACCAAACCAGGGCTTCGAAATGTTTGGCTTGTTGAGGATCCATAGCTACTCCATGGATCCCGATGAGTTTACGCTTAAGGATATTCCATTTAATTAGTTCATCTATTTCGGTATGAGCGATATCGTTTGTGCCCTCGCCTATATGGATCACCGCCGGCTTATTTATTTTAAGCGGGTTATTGAGCCGTTTTTTCCAGTTTTTTTCAAACCGGACAGAGTGGATACTCTGGCAATTATCAAATATAGTGATGAGAGGATCATTTATGGTAGCTTTTTCCCCGTGGTTTACTACTGTGGTAACGCCGCAAAGCAGGTTTTTATAAACGCCCCAGCGTTCGCGCAGGGCAATAGGGATTTTTAGCACAGATGCAATCTCACCGGCGTAAACGCGGTGAATGTGTTTTCCCCATTCGGTATAACTTTCATAGGTTTTGTTGCCAAGCTGCGGAAAAAGATTAAAATCAAGATGGTCATGCGAGTTGATCAGGCCCGGAAAAGCAATGGCATTCACAAAGGTTAGCTGTTCGTGGTCATCAGTATGTGAGGGGGAAACCTGTTTTATTTTACCCTCGCTTATACTTATGCTCACCACGGCATCGTTTCCCGGTATCATGACCTTATTCAGTACCATCAGTTCTCGTCAAGTGCAACCCGTAAATAATGGGGAAGCCTTTATATTTATCATAAACATGAAGCGCGTTTTTATTGGCATAATAATGCTTCATGGTTTCATCTATTTTAATTTCTTCTTCGGCAATTAGCTTAAAACCGTTGTTTAGCAACAGATCATTAATGGTATTTACGGAGTGCACATAATTTTCGACCGCTATAAAGCTGCTGCCATGTTTAAATGTCCGCTTGCCGCCGTTTGCCAGTGTCTGCGGATGGAAATCGGTAATAATGATGTCGCCGGTCGGTTTCAGGATCCGCATCCAGGCCTGCAAGGCAACTTCAATATTTTTGATGTGCGCAACGGTAAGTGTTGAAACTATGGTGTCAAAACTCCCCGATGGCATGTCACCGAACAGGTCGTCGGTAATTCGGTAAATATTTGCCGATGGAAACTTTTGCTGTAAACGGGCCAGCATCCCGGCAGATGTGTCAAAGCCTGTTAACCGCCCCGGATTTAGCGCAAACATCTTTTCCCAATGTCTGCCGGTACCGCAGCCAATATCGGCCACGTTTTTACCGGCGATAACTGTATCCGTAACCAGGCGGGGAAACAAAACTTCATCCAAATCGAGCATCAGGTTGCCGGGCTGCTTATCATAGTTTTCGGCCCAGATGTCATAGGCATCAACCGAGTTTTTTTCCAGGATGTTGGGCGGAAAAAAACGTTGCTTAATATAATTTTTTACAGTTTGGATCACAGTTCCGGGGGTATTTAATTAAACCTTATATCAGCAGATACGGCTGTTAAATAATAATGGTTGCCAGCTATTTTATTTATAAAGGCAGGCAACCTGTGTGAAAGCCAGGGCGTATTTATTAGTGTGAAAGTGATAGTGTAGAAGCTCAGATTAATTGTTGAATGGGCAATCCCCTCATTTGTGATTGGGTATGGCAGTGGGTTTTATTTTGTGTGCAGACTTTGTAATGGCAGGGGTGCTTTACAGGTTGCTTAAACTAAAAGATAAACCCATTGCCGGGGGGATTGAAAGCAAAGTATTGATACTAACAGATGAACAAGATATTATTATTTAACCCGCGCAGTGCAAATAACAAGTATCGCATACCTAATTCGATACTAAATATAGCGGCCTCGGTTGATGGAAAATATGATTGGGTAATTGTTGACGGCAATTGTGAGCATGACCCGATGGTTAAGATAGATAGCTATTTAAGCACCGGCGAGTTTAAATACTTTGGGTTTACAGTTATGCCCGGTCCGCAGTTAAAGCAGGCTATTACTGCGGCAAAAATTATAAAGCAAAGATATCCCAATACCAAAATGATCTGGGGGGGGTATTTCCCATCAAATCAGCCTAACGCGGTTTTATATTCCGGTTATGTCGACTTTATTATCAACGGGCCTGGTGATCACGCTTTCCCCGCCTTGATTGATGCCCTGGAGAAAAACGAACCTTATGAGTTTATCCGCAACCTCATCTATAAAGCAACCGATGGCAAGATCATCAAAACCGCTAAGGAAGACCTTTTAGATCAGGACAGCCTACCGGCCTTGCCATATGATAAGCTGAGTACTTTTTATCCCATTACCAAGTTTTTGGGTAAAACTTACCTGGGCGAAAAAACGATGGCTTATCACTCCAGCATCGGTTGCCCCTTCACCTGCTCCTTTTGTGCTGTAGTGCCAATATATGAGGCAAGATGGAAGGCAAAATCGGCCCGGAATGTTTATAAGGATGTAAAATATATTAAAGATAAATGGGGTGCAGATGCCATTGAGTTTCATGATAACAATTTTTTTGTATCAGAAAAGCGCGCGGTTGAGTTTGCCCGTTTAATAAAACCGGAAAACATGACCTGGTGGGGTATGGCCCGCATCGATACCATGTCGAAATTTAAAGATTCATCCCTTGCCGCAATCCGCGAATCAGGATGTAAGATCATCTTTTTCGGAGCCGAAAGTGGTAACAATGCCATTTTAGAACAGATGGATAAGGGCGGCACGCAAACAGGCGACCAGATCATTGAGTTTGCCGAACGCCTTAAAAAGTTTGACATCATACCCGAATATTCCTTTGTATTAGGCACTCCAGCGCCAACCCAGGAACAGGTTCAGTCGCAAATTGATTTTGAAATAGACTTTATAAAAAAGGTAAAGGCTGTTAACCCTAAAACCGAGATCGTAATTTATACCTACAGTCCTGTGCCTACCGAAGGGTCAGAATTGTTTAAGCAGGTAATGAAAAGTGGCTTCCGTTTCCCCGAAACGCTGGAGGACTGGATCAGCCCGGCATGGGAAGCCTTTGATCTTCGTAAAAATCCGCTCACGCCATGGCTCACGCCGGAGATGATTGATAAGATCAGAAATTTTGAAACAGTGCTGAATGGGGTGTATCCAACGGTAACTGATATCAGGCTCAATATGATTAAACGTATGGCCATCAAACTTGTAGCTACCATGCGCTATAAGGCGAGCATGTACCATTATCCTTATGAAATAAAGTTGCTACAAAAGGTTTGGCGTTACAGACAGCCCGAAATACAGGGATTTTAATTTATGCAGATGACAGGCCAATCGTTATATCATACCTTTCAGCGTTTCCGCACATTGCAAACGCACCGCATCGCTGCGCTACCCATCGTGATTTTGATGCCGCACAGTGCCTGCAACTGCCGTTGCGTAATGTGCGATATCTGGAAGGATAATAAAAACCTGAAGCAGCTTACCGAAGCCGACGTGACCGATCTGTTAAGTGCTTTACGAAAATTCGGTACAAAGCAGGTATTGATGTCGGGCGGGGAAGCGTTGCTGAATACCAATTTTTTCAGGCTATGCGAGATTTTGCGTGCTGAAAAGATCAAGGTTACGCTGCTGTCGACAGGTTTGTCTATCAAAAAAAACGCATTCAATATTTTAAAATGGGTTGATGATTTGATTGTTTCTTTAGATGGCGATGAGCTTTTACATGACGCTATCCGGAATGTACCTGGCGCATTCAATAAACTCCGGGAAGGGGTGAAATTCATTAAATCTATTGAACCAAAATACCGCATAACAGCTCGTACGGTGATCCATCGGCTAAATTACAGGAACTGGCCGGCTATTATTGAAGCGGCAAGGCAAATGGAGATAGACCAGGTAAGTTTTTTACCGGCTGATGTTAGCAGCCATGCCTTTAACCGCCAAACAGCATGGGCCGAGCCTCGGCAACATGAGATACTGCCGACTGAAAATGAACTTGCCGAATTTCAGGAAATGACGAACCAGGTGCTGGCTAATAAAAGCGATTTTGCCAACAGGTTCATTGCCGAATCCCCTGCTAAGATCCGGGATATTTATGGTTATTATGCTGCTTTTTATGGCCATAATGCATTCCCGTTTAAAAAGTGTAATGCACCATGGGTGTCGGCAGTGATTGAGGCTGATGGCGCGGTAAGGCCTTGCTTTTTTCATGAGGCGATAGGTAACATCAGGGATAATTCATTAAATGATATTTTGAACAGCAAAGAGGCGATCAATTTTCGCAAAACACTGGATATGGCTAATGACCCTACCTGTGTTAAATGTGTGTGCTCGCTTAATTTATCGCCGCTGGCGAGGTTGGATTGATAATAAAAAAGCAATGAGCGCGGAAATTTGCGATTTCTTCCCCTGGGAGGGTATAGGAAATTTCCCTGGATTTAGAAACAGGCTAAAACACGATGAACAATATACTGTTTACACATTCTTACTTTTTACGGTTCGACCCAAAGCAATGGGGCATAGGGCAACCTTATGCGCCACTGGGTACTATATATGCTGCTGCGCTGATGCGGGAGCAGGGTTACCGGGTAAGCCTGTTTGATACCATGTTTGTGAGCAATCCTGACGAGGTGATAGCCGCTATTGAGTTGAATAAACCGGATTTTTTTGTTGTTTATGATGATGGGTTCAACTACCTGACCAAAATGTGCCTCACCAATATGCGCGAGGCTGCATTTAAAATGTGCAAGCTGGCTAAGGAACGTGGCTGTACAGTTATCGTTTCCAGCTCAGATTCAACCGACAGGTATGCAGCATATCTTGCCGAAGGAGCTGATTTTGTGATATTGGGTGAAGCCGAACAAACGCTGATAGAACTAATTGAACATATCCGAAGTGGCAATACTGATCATTTTGAGATAAAAGGATTAGCTTACCCGAACGGCAGCGAGATTATTAAAACGCACGGCCGTGCAGTGATGAAGGAACTGGATAGTTTGCCCATGCCCGCCTGGGATTTGGTGAATATGGATACCTACCGGAATATGTGGATGAAGAATGCAGGCTATTTTTCAATTAATGTGGTAACCACCCGCGGTTGTCCGTTCAAGTGTAACTGGTGCGCCAAGCCTATTTATGGCAACCGGTATAATTCTCACAGTCCGCAGTATATTGTTAATGAGCTTAAAATGCTTAAGGAGCGGTACCAGATGGATCATATCTGGTTTTGCGATGATATTTTTGGATTGAAACCCGGTTGGGTACAGGAATTTGCCAAAGTACTGGCACAGGAGGGAATTAAGATCCGTTTCAAGATCCAGTCGCGGGCCGATTTATTGGCAGAGGAAGAAGCTGTAGCAACCCTGGCCGCCGCCGGTTGTGAAAACGTGTGGATAGGAGCCGAAAGCGGATCGCAGAAGGTACTGGACGCCATGGATAAGGGTATCACTATCGATCAGATCCATACGGCTACGCACCTCATGAAAGCGCATCGCATTAAGCCATCGTTCTTTATCCAGTTCGGTTATCCCGAAGAAACGCGGGATGATATTATGCTTACCATAGATATGATTAACCGGTTGCTGCCATTTGAAATTGGTATTTCGGTATCATATCCGCTGCCGGGTACCGGTTTTTACGAGCGCGTTAAAACCGAGTTGAAAAAGAAAACCAACTGGACAGACTCCGACGAGATGGCGCTGATGTTTAAAAACACCTATCCGCCTTTTTACTATAAGCAATTACATAAATACGTACACCGTAACTATCACAAGCACCTGGCAAAAAATAGCTTCCAAAAACTGCTAAAAGATCCGTTCGGGAGCTCGGTAAAAAATATCAGGAAAGCGTTATCGGTGTTTTATTATGCGCCGCTTACTTATCTTGAAAAGCTGAAGCTGGAAAAATTTGAAAAGGCGATATGACCGGCACCGCATCACGTATAAACGAACAATTTGCCGAGGCTGCATTTAGCAACCAGTCGGTAGTTTTTGATGAGCTGTACTCAGGCGACACGATAATTGCGTACAAGCGCAAACGCGTGCGTGATCATATCCTGCAATACCTGAAGACTGGAAGCAACATCCTTGAACTGAATAGTGGTACCGGTGAAGATGCACTGTTTTTTGCACAAAAAGGATTTAAAGTACATGCTACTGATATTTCAAAAGGGATGCAGCAGCAACTCCGCGAAAAGATTGTAAAGTATGATATGCAGCATGCCTTAAGCAATGAGCTTTGTTCATATACGCAGCTTGAACAGCTAAACAACAAAGGCCCTTATGATCTGATCTTTTCCAACTTTGCAGGCCTCAATTGTACTGGCGAACTGGAAAACGTATTGAGCTCATTTGCCGGGCTGCTAAACCCCGGCGGCACAGTGACCCTGGTGGTGCTGCCTAAATTCTGCCTTTGGGAAACTTTACTGGTATTTAAAGGGAAATTTAAAACTGCTTTTCGCCGGTTTTTTAGCAGTAATGGCCGCAAGGCGCATGTTGAAGGTGTATACTTTGATTGTTTCTATTACAACCCATCCTACATTAAAAAACGTTTAAAATCCGACTTTAAAGTATTGGATGTTGAGGGCTTGTGTACCATCGTACCGCCATCATATATTGAAGGCTTTGCCGAAAAACATCCGCGTGCCTATAAAACACTTGCCCGTTGGGAGAATAGGTTGAAGGCCACCTGGCCGTTTAAGTACGTGGGCGATTATTATATTATTTCGCTGAGGAAAATGTAATTGAAAAAGTTGCCCGAACTTTTTGCGGAAACTATAAACAAGTATCTCATGCAAGTTTTAGACTTAGCATTTTAGGGCCGAAATAATTTCGGTATGACAATAAGGAGGAGTTTTATTGCGCCATCCGTTCTTCAAATTGCTGTAACAGGATGGAAACTTTAATCCGATATTTTTCTATCAGTTTAATTTGAAAGTTTTCGGGAGAGGGCTTGGCAAAATGTTTGCTTGCGGCCATGCTCATTGCTGTACCCCGCATATTCAATTTCTTCATTTCAGTTTTCTTGTTCCATCGCCCGGAGGTGATTTTCATCAATACATTATCCAGCCAATCGCCGAACGAATTATTGAACAGGCTTTCTGTAAATGTTTTATACCACCGCTTTTTTAATGGTTTAGCAGTAGCGAGGCGCATACATTTGTTAGGCAGGAAACCGGAGGTCCAGGCATTAGATTTATAAAAGCTTTCAAAGGTAAGGTCACCCTCTAATGGGATAATAGTTGCTACTTCAATTGCTGTATAAATGTTCTTTTCAACTATCTGCAGTTGGGCCTCATCAATATAGTAGTTCATGCAGTAGTTGTGCTGCTTACCAACCAAAAAGGTAAGTTTTTTGAACATATGCATAAACGTACGTGCAAGCCAAAGCCTGTTGCGTTCGGTAATGATAAAAAAATCAATGTCCGAATTGTCATCGGCAAAGTTCTTAGACAAAGAACCGGAAATGCCAATACCGCGAACGTAAGGAAACCGGATCAGGAAGGCGCCTACTTCTTTAGCTTTATTGATTAGCGTGGCAGCTTTTTTGTTTCCTTTATTACGCTTCACCGCTATCATATAATCGTTTTTGAGCGAATAAAACCTGTCGAAATGAAATACCAGCTTATTGACGATAAGTTGATCAAGCGCTTCAGTGAAATCATGCCGGCCATACTTGTTTTCCAAAAACAGGAATATCTCGCCGTAGGTTAACGGGTAGTCCCACATGTCAAAATAGGCAAGGGTAGCTAAAATATTATTCTTGGTATTTAACAATCGTTTATTGTTTTGTTCAACTAAGATGGCTGTGTTTTTCACGTCTTTGTATATATAATGATGACGTACCCCTTGCAGCTTTGGTTGCCTGTGAATAAACTAATTACACAATATTTTTAGCGCGGATAGCTGTTGTTTCTGAGCTTGCAGAAAATATTAGTAATGAGAAAAATACACTGTAAAAAAAGATGCCTTTATCCACATCTAAAAAGTTTTCTGAAAAGGAAACGGCGGTTATAATAACCATAAAAGCCATGAGCAATAGGTCGCGTTTTGCAACGGCTGCCCTGATGCCAAATGCCAGCACGCACAGGTAAACCATCAACCCAACGATCCCCGATTTAATAAAAAAGCTGATAAACTGGTTATGTGCATTCAACCCGGCCAGGTACGACCGATAAAATTGATGGTCAAAAAATGGGTCTTTGAGCAATCCAATTTCAGTGCCTGCGCCATGACCTATAACAGGCGATTGTGCTCCCACACTAATGGCCACGTTCCAGCGCGCTAATCGCGGATCAGTAAGCTCGGCATCGGTTGATTGACTTAGGTCTTTTTTTAACTCGGTTACATAACGTTCTTTAAAAGTATCCCGGGTATAAATGCCTGCCATCACCACTATAAATAATGCTGTGCTAATGGCTGTGAACCTGAAGCGGCTTGGCCCTTTTAGCATGAACCAGGGCAGTGCGATATTTATAATAAGTAGCAAAGCTATAAATATCGATTTTGAACTAAGCTGCAGAATCCCCATTGCTAAAATGCCACAGCAAATGAGCCAGAAAAATTTACGGGCCTTTACTGTTTCCCTCACTAAAACATACAGCAGATAAACCAGCGCTATAGCTATCTGCATGGAGAAAAATGTAGCATGGATTTCCAGCGGTTCCGAAAAATTGTGGTTTGTGAATGCTGGGGATGCTAATGCTTTTAAAGGCAGATGATAATATTTTATGGTAAAAATCGCCTGTAAAAAAAGGTAAGTGATAGTGATGGTACAGCCTAATGAAAATACAAGTAAAAACTTACGCCTGTATTTTTTTAAATCGAGCGGATTAAAACAAAAAATTAGCGGGATAAGCAAAATGGTAACCTGCCTGCCTAACTCTGTAAAAGCCTGGGGTTTATTGGTGGTGTAAATAATGCTTAAAAGCGTTACAAAAAAAACAGCGGCCAAAGCAAAGTTAGCCCTTGTTAATAGCGGCTTTATGGTTGTTTTGCGAATTTGTATAATGGTATGCAGAGCCAGGCCTATTAAAAACAGGTGGCTGTAAAACAGGTTGAACGGCAGGCTCAGCAATAACAGCATCAACAGGTAATAGCTTATCCTGTTGTTTAGCGTATCATCAGGTCTTAGTAACTTTTCCATGTTGTTGCTGATAGCATTCCAGTATAAAATCTTCGTAATCGTTGATCACTACCTCCCAGTTAAACTGGTATTGGATCTTGTGAAGGTTGTTTTTTACCATTTCGCGTTCGGGATCCTTGCGCTGTACATTCTCAACCAAATGGCGCACTTCGTTAGCATTATCAAAATAAAAAGCATCTGAGTTGAGTACCGATTTATTGAAAGGGTTATTATGGGCGGCAATCAGGGCTTCGCTGGCCATGGCTTCAAGCAGGGACGGATTAGTACCGCCCACGCTATGCCCGTGGAAATACAGGTAGCTGTTGTTCTGTAGTGCGCGCACAACCGAATTGTCAAAATTGGCGCCCTTAAACTGGATGCGGTCATCGTTTTTAAACCTGTGGGTTATGAATTTGCCAAAGCGGTTACTGGTATCGCCCAAAACCATAAAGCTTTTTTTTGATGAACTGTTGTTAAAGCCTTCTAAAACAGTTTCGATGTTGTTTTCGGGCTCCATACGGGCCATCAGCAAAAAATAATCTTCTTTAAGCACCTCGCTTTTATCAAACTGCTCTCGCTCCTGGTCTGAAAACAGATCGGCTCCATAAGGGATATATCGGCTGTCAACCTCGTACTTATCCTTAAGATATGACCTGATCACCCTTGAGTCGGAAATATAATACTGGCTGTGTTTCACGGCCAGCTTTTCCGCGTACTTCAAAAATTGTTGTACAGGCTTTGAGTACTTGGAGCGTTTCCACTCCAATCCATCCATATTGGTAATGATAACGCTGTTGGACGGGTAAAGGTGCCCCCACACCGAGCTGCTGGTGTAGCCCATAAGCAGTACCACATCAAACTTACGTTTACGGGCATCCATAAGGCAGTTAAAATCATAGGCAAACTGCCCGGCAGTGCCTATCAGATACTCCGGATCGTAACAATGTACAATGTTAACGCCGTTCCAGGTATCGGCTTCATAAGGGTGGTTGTGGGAGTTATAAACGGTGACTGAATGTCCTTTTTTTACCAAGCCAGCCGATACATATTCGGAAATATGCTCAAACCCGCCATAGTAATTCGGGATGCCCCTCGTGCCTAAGATCGCTATTTTTAGTTTCATGACAATGAAAATTTGCTTGTAACAAGTTGTAAAATATGGTGCTGCTTTTTTGCCAGTGGTATTGCTGTTCAACATGCTGCGCTACCTGGCTGGTGAAGGCATCGCCGGGTGGTTGCTGTGCGGCAAGTAATAGCTTTTGCTCAAAATCCGTATGATTGGCCGGGTTAAAAGTATATGGCGCAAAAAAGCCAAAGTTTTTCATGGCTGTTTCTGAAGAGCATAGTACCGGCGCCCCACAAATGGCTGCTTCAAGCGGCGGGATCCCAAAGCCTTCGGCTTTTGAGGGATATACAAACAACCTGCAGGCCCGGTAAAAAGCTGCCAGATCCGCTTGTTCTGCCCGCGGTATCCACCTGAAAAACCGCTCTTGCTCAGGCGTAAGGCTCTTGATCAGCCTGGCTAAGCCCGGAGTTTTTATGGATGCTTTACCAATGAACACCAGGCTAATGCCTTTTTCGTATAGCTTCAGTTTCAAATATTTTTGCAGTAACAAAAGGTGGTTTTTGCGGGGTTCAATGCGGCTGGTGTACAGGATGAAACTGCTTATGCCGAATTTTTCTGCTACCCAATCTTCTGCCTTTTTTTTTGATGACTGGTATTGCAGTAATGAGTTATTTACCCCGTTTTGGATAATATGCACTTCGTCAGCGGGGATCTGGTAATAATTACAGATCCGTTCTTTTGAATAGTCGGATACAGTGGTTTTGATGTCGGCATTTTTAATACTGCGACCAAAAAGGTAATTGCGCGTTAAGCAGAACAGGATGGGGAAATCCGTCCTGAAATCGTTAAACAGCATATCGTGCATGGTTACTATGTACCTGCAGCCCGCCATTTTTTTAGGGCTGACGTATTGAAAATGTGCAAAATCAAACCTGTATTTTTTGATGTAGGCCGGTATATCAAATACAAAGCGCAGGATGTTGATTCCCCTGTTTTTATAAGGCAATATGTTTTGCGGCGGCAGCAGCGGGAACAATCTGCGGATATTATCGGTATCGTGGACGCCGATGTAAATATCTATGTCCGGGCGGTGGGCCAGCAGGTGGTTGTATAATTCGCGTATAAAAGTTTGCGCTCCTTGAAATTCTTTATCAAAGGAGTGGGCATCAACAAACAGTTTTATCTTTTTAGCTGCCATAATTCAATTCGTTTTGATTTAAAACAGCGGTTGGCAGTTCGGCGTCGGCTAATCGGAAATTGCGTTTACCTAATTGGTATAAATTCATCAGCATACGCTCGGGCAGAAATGACATCAGCAGCAAGAAATAATTTTTGAGATGCAGCGGGCTGATAGAGAGTGTTTTCAGCAGGTTTTCCCTTGCCTTTTCCGGCTGATAGTTATTCCACAGGTATTTTTTGCCGAGCAGGGCATAATAAGCTCCTTTTTTGATGCGTGGAGATAACTGTTTATTGCCGATCTCAGACAACCGCCTTCCTTCGGCTTCAGTAATGCTCCCCTTGCGCAGGGCATTGTACTTGATCTGCCTGAATTTACCTGTACGCCATTTTTCATCAATGGTAACGGATTCGGCATTGAGCCTCACCTTAATGAGCGGTTGATTAAGGTTAAAAGCTTTTTCGTGTTTAAGAATACCTGCCCACAAAAAATGATCTTCAAAAGTGTAGGCCAGCTCATTGTAGCCACCGGCATTTAAAACGGTATCACGCTTATAAAATACACTGGAGTGAATGAAGGGACAAATCCTGTAACTGAGCTGCCTTATCTGGTTATGGCTCAGGGCGTCAGGTTGCCAGGTAAATATCAGATCGCCGTTAACATCGGTATAGTCAACTCCCGAACCAATAATGCTATAATAGGGATGTGATGTGATGAAATCATACTGCACCTGCAGGCGGTAAGGATAACATACATCGTCGGCATCGAAACGGGCTATATAAGGCGCCCGCGCGTGGCGTAAACCCTTATTGAGGGCCGCAGCTACACCTTTGTTTTCCTGGCCCAAAACCACTATACGCTCATCGTTAAATGAGTTAATAATATCTGCCGTGTCATCAGTTGAGCCATCATTTACAATCAGCAATTCAAAATCAGCAAACGATTGTTCAAGTACCGATGTAATGGCTTCGCGAATATATTTACCGGCATTATACGCAGGCATTAAAACAGTAATTTGAGGGTTATGCATACGCAAGTTCCTCCTGCACTGTAGTTTTTGTTTTCAAATGGGGGGTAGTGGTTTCTTTTATATTGAGGAGTAACATCAATTCAAAAATTACCAGTACCGAGAGCTGCTCAAACCAGTAATCGAGAAAGAATATGCCCGTTACCATCATTAGTATGGGCAAACCATAACTAAGCTTTTTATAATGCCGGGCAAAAAAGCCAATGTAAAATATAAGCAGGGCAAGCAACCCGAGGATACCGTATTCACTCAGCATTTGATCGTAAGTGGAGTAGGGGTTATTTCGTACCGAACGGAAACCTGCATCCTTGCTGAAAAAGCTCAGGTACAGGTCTAAATGATTGTGCATAAATGCCGGGTTGATATAGATGTATTTTTGGGGATAATTGCCCCTTATACCGGCACCAACCGCCCTGAAAGCTATTTTGGATGAAAAATTTCCGGGAGCTAAGCCCACTATACTTTGTAAAGGATGACTGATAAGATAATTAAAGGTTTGTATTGCACCGGAAATCTTTCCAGGCAATGCAGGATTGAAGGGCTCAAGCCGGCAAAGTGGTAGCTGGGCCCTGTGAGCAGCTATACAGTCGATAAGCTGTTGCCTGTCGGGAGTCATTTCGCCGGTGTTATAAAATTCGGCAAAGTGTGTGTTTGGCCCCGGGATGTATAGCCTGCCGTCATCGGTAAGCGGCAAGCTTTTGATCTTTTTATCAAGTGCACTTGGTTTTTCCTGTTCAGCCTTTATCCTGCTCAGGCTATCCAGATAGTTTTGTGCAAATCTCCTTCTTTGTTCATCCCTGGTTATGAATCGCCCTCCGGGATTGGCACTTGTTGCCTGCACTGCTGCCTGGCCCTGTTTCTCAATGCGATTTTCCCGCAGCGTACTTTTAGTAACCTCGTTAATATACTTTTCATTTTGCGGCGATATTTTGACCAGGGAGATCACATAAAGCAGCAATGCCACTACTATCATACTTTTTTGATTGCGCGTGGTTTTAAAAACAAAAATGAAAGCGAGGATCAGCAGTACCAAAATGCTGATGAGGTTACTGTAGGTAAGTGCCAGCGTGCTCATGCACACGATCATCATGGGCAAGCTAATCTTATAAATGAAGTAAAACACACCGAAAGCACAGATAACGGCATTGGTTGATGAAATGTCAAAGCTTATGCCCATTACATCATCGCCGGTATTGATATAATAGCGCTGATGCATCCCCATAAAAGCATAGGGGTTAATGCTTTTAGTGATCCACATAATATGCATTAGGTTACCCGCCGAGAAAGCTGCGTTTATGATAAAAAAAATGATCAGTGTACGGTAAATGGTTTCGGCATCTGTTTTATCAACCATCAGCTTAACCTGGTGAACGGCCAGCAGGGCCAGCGCCCAGCATATCAAAGCCCAGCCAAAAACGGGTATATAATACAGGTTGGCAAAATTTTGGTTGATGATGGCTGCAGCAATAGCTATTGGGAAAACGAGCAAATAGAATAACGGGATCCTTGAATTGCGCAGCTTAAAGCCAAATTGAAAGTTAAACTGGCTTATGTAAACAAAAAGCAATGCCACTATCTTAAATGGGATCCGCACGTTGATAAACAGCAGCAGGAAGATCAGCAGCCGCCAATCGGCATAGGTTTTCCACCTCTTAATATCAAAACCCGGCAAACTGATTGTCATTATTCCCTGGTATTTATTGATGTCCATATCCCGGTTTTGCCGGCCTTGTCGCAATTGTTTCGTTTAAATAGGTTACGTGCCAAAAAATGGAATGGTTGCCTCGTTAATGTGCTGATATATGCAGATATTTAACCGGGATATTAAAATGTTACAGGCAACCGGCCGATAAAAACAATAGTATAAGAGTATAAACATATACGTCGTTGTTCAGGAGTAAAGCATTCATCAGTTTTTTTTCGTCAGGTTTGCAGGCACTTGCCTTGCAGGTGCTTGGCAGTATCTTTTTTTATATTATTTCTGTCTACCTGAGTAAGGACAGCTTTGGAGCCATTAGCTGGATGAATGCCTTATCGATATTTGTTACCACCATCCTGGGGTTCGGACTGGAGCAGGTAGTGATCAGGCGTATAGCAGCCTCACAACGGTCGGATTGGGCGGCTGCTGCATTTTTGTTCCATTCGCTCGCTACTTTTTTTGTAACCCTGGGTGTACTGTTACTATTAAGTTTAGTATTGCGTGACAATATTTACCAGGCGCTTCCATGGTTTTTTATAGCCCAGGGCCTGCTTTTCCTGGGTATTCCGTTAAAACAGTTTCTAAACGCAAAGGAAAAATTTACGCCTTATGGCATAATCGCCATTATAAGTAACAGCCTAAGGGTTTGTGGTGCGTTTTATCTTATTACTATCCATCAATTACAAGTTCGCTCTGTAGTTATGGTAATGATAGGTACAGCCGGGGCCGAATTGTTGGCCCTGCTCATTTATGTTATCACGAAAACAGATTTTAGTTTTAAATTTCAATTTCGAGCATATAAAAAGTTGCTTAAAGAGGCCACGGCGCAGTATGTATCGGTAATATTTGATATGAGCTTATCGCGGATGGACTGGCTGTTGCTGGGTTTTATGGCAGGCAAAACCGTGCTGGCCGACTATAGTTTTGCATACCGGGCTTATGAGCTTTCACGGTTGCCAATGCTTATTATAGCTCCTGTTATTTTACCGCGCCTGTCAAGGCTGATGGCCTTAAAGCCATCTAACCAATTGCAGGAGCAGGTAAATTCCTTTAATACAGTCGAGTCGCTGTTGGCTATGCTCTTACCACTTGTCCTTAATATACTTTGGACACCTGTAGTGGGGATGATAACCGGCGGCAAATATGGCGCTGCCAATGCTACCGAATTTTTGATCCTATCGTTGTGCATACCCCTGCAGTTTTTTATAAACCTGCTTTGGTCGTTAAGTTTTAGCGCTAAAAAGTATAAGGCCGTATCATCTGTTACCGTAATCTGTGCTACAACAAATATTGCGCTTAACCTGATATTGATCCCGCTGCTTAATGGCAGTGGTTCGGCTGTGGCATTTTTAATTACCAATATATTACAGGCGGTGCTCTATTACAGGTTGGTGAATGAAAATATTATGCATATCAGCTTACGGCCATTTGTGATACTACTTCCTGCTGCTTTGGCCGGCTGGTTTATAACAGCTTCAATCAACATACATTTCTTGTTCAGGCTTTTATTGGGGATAGTTTTTTATTTGTTAATAGCTTTAATATCACAACAATTGAGCAGTCGTAATATTCAAAACAGTAAACAGTTTTTAGCGCAATGAACATTTTATATCTGTGCGATGAATATCCTCCCGGACCACATGGCGGTATCGGAACCTATGTACGGCTCATTACCCGGCAAATGGTAAAGCTGGGACATAAGGTAATTGTTGCCGGATTGTATAGCCGCGGATACGGAGGCGCGAATGAATTTGAAGATGAAGGTGTAAACGTTTTGAGATATCGCTGGGGCATTGATGATAAGTGGTTTGAAAATCAGCGGTCTGCCGGGGTGCGGATGCTTAACAGGATATTACTGGATACAGGTATTACGCAACGGGATATAAAAAGAAGCCTTGCCTCTTATCAAAAAAAACTGGAACAGATCATAGCTGATGAGCAGATCGGTATTATTGAAATGCCCGATTATAATGATTATATCAGGTATTGTAAATCATATGTGCCGTTCCCCGCATTACCCGTTCCTGTAGTTGTTAAATTGAATGGTTCCATTACCTACTTTAATGCTGAGGCAGGGATACAGATTGCACCGCATGTTTTGAAAATGGAGCAGGATATTTTAAACCGCGCAGCGGCTGTTAGCAGTGCAAGCGCCTATACTGCAAAAAAAAGTGCTGTTTACCTGTCGTATAACAAGTCCATCACGGTGTTGTATAATGGTATAGATACAAACGTAGCCTTTGAAAACAGTCCCCTGGTTGATAATAAACAGGTGGTATTTACGGGGAGCCTTGTTCAAAAAAAAGGGATTTTTCAGTTAGCGGAGGCCTGGAATACAGTTATAAAACAGGTCCCTGATGCCCGGTTACTGATACTGGGGAAAGGCCCGGTAAGTAAAGTAATCGCCTGCTTGCAGAAGGATGCAAAAAGCAGTGTTGTGTTTAAAGGGCACGTGGGGAGGGATGAACTTTATGCCTGTTTAAGTAATTCGGCAGTGGCGGTATTCCCATCATATGCCGAAGCTTTTGCACTTGCGCCGTTAGAGGCCATGGCATGTGGAACAGCGGTGATCAATTCAAACCGAACATCCGGCCCCGAACTTATTGATGATGGCGTTAACGGGCTGCTGATAGATCCAGACAATGTTGAGCAATTGGCATCGGCGATAGTTACATTGCTTAATGAGCCTGAAAAACGCCTGCGACTTGCTTTAGCTGGCAATGAAAAGGTAAAACAATGTTTTGATATCGATATATTGGCCAGGCAAACGTTGCAGTTTTACCAACAGGTGCTGGACAAATAGTTTTAAGTCGATAGTACTTAGCCTCAGCTCAAAAGTCCTGTTTAATTTTGACTTCAGACTACCAACTATACGATATCATACCTTGGTCAGTTAATCTGCTCTATAGCCAACTCGTTACGATAGGTGTTTCGCGTTTGAGACAACTCTTTATATTGTTTCAGATAAGCGTATTTAAGGCGTGTGTTTTTATAAATAACACGCGCTATAGCCAATCCTTCAGCTCCATCTAAAAAACCAAGTCTGATAATGTAATTGCGTAAAAAGCCAAAAGCGGGCGAGAAATATAGCTTGATAAACGTTGCCTTTTTACCGGCTTTGTAATATTTGGCTGCGCTTAGCTGTGCATAAAGAATAGCTTTACGCTTAAAGTCGTCAATATCGGTTACAGAGTGGTGTTGGATATAACCCGCTATGCTTTTGATCTCGGCATCGGAAGGTAAAAGCAGAGTTTCGTGTACTTCGGTTTCGCCCCATTTTACCAATGAACGATTAAACAAACGCAGGTGATGATCATTTCCCCAATTACCAAAACGGATCAGCTTTTTGCCAAAGTATGATTTGAATTTGATATCGTAAACAACATTCGGTTTGTCAAAGGTTAAATTATGGAGCGATTTAATAAGCTCCAAATCAGGTACCTCATCAGCATCAATACTTAAGATCCAGTTGTAGCGGGCCTGGGTTACCCCTTTATTTTTGTTTGCTCCATATCCGCTCCAGCTTTTTTGAAACACCCTGCAGCCATAACGGGAGGCAATAAGCGGCGTGCTATCGGTACTGTCATTATCAATCACAACAATATCATCGGTAATTAAAGAAGCCATTTTTATACAATCTTCAATTAAGGCAGCTTCGTTTTTAGTAATGATCACAACAGACACCGGTACCATGCAGCAGTAGTATTATTAGTATATAAATTATTAAGGGCTTGTTATGCCCTTTTATAATATATATCGTGCATGTTCAGGGGATGGTTGCCTTAAGATAAATAAACCGGCGAAAAAACATTATGGATTTTGCTTATTCCATTCTGTTATATTAATCAGCTTGTCAGAAATGGCATTTCGACAATTCGGATTGGGACACAGGATAATCCAGCGATCTTTTGCTTGTTCAATTATCGGACGTGTCCCGCAGGTTTTACAATTTTTTACAGGGAAGTTTGGGTTTATGTCGATTCTCATAAAAGGCCTTTAAAGCAGGCGGGGTTTACATGGCATTACGCTATAAATACACGTACAGGTTGCCTCATTGTCAAAAATATAATTATTTGCAAAGATTTTATTGAGGCTGTGTTAGCTTGTGCATATTTTGTATAAATGATTTCCGTAGGTGAGAAAAGTGTGCATGATTTTATCCAATTGTGAGAAAAATTTAAATTATTTTGCACAACGGGCAACCTTTTAATAATAGTTGCCGTGATGTGCGTAGATAAGGTTAAATTTATGTGTTTGATTCTGAGTTTATAACCCCCGTATGGGCGAAGAAGAGTTACATCAACTGATCAATGGCTGCGTAAAGCAGGACAGGAAAAGTCAGAAAATGCTCTATAAAGCGTTTTATGGATTTTCTATGGGCATTTGTCTCCGTTATGCAGGTAACCGTGATGAAGCTGCAGAAGTTATGAACCAGGGTTTTATGAAAGTATTTACCCATATAGACAGGTTTGATACTTCAAGGCCGTTTAAAGCATGGATTGGACGTATTATGATGAATGTTTCTATTGATTATTATCGTGCCAATTTAAAAATGGCCTATACCGAGGATTTGGAGAAGGCAGAAAATGTGAGTGAGGGAGACCTGACAGATAAAAATTTAAATTATGAAGACCTGCTGGCTATGGTACATCAGTTGCCGCAGGCTTATCGTACGGTTTTTAACCTTTTTGCGATTGACGGTTATTCGCATGAAGAGATAGGGGAAATGCTAAATATTAATCCGGGAACATCAAAGTCAAACCTGCACAAAGCGCGACAAAAACTAAAACAAATGATATTAAAAGCAGAGGAAACTGCTAATAAAACAAATTACAACAGGGGTATGGATATTAACCCAATTGTGGCGTATAATGGCATAGGTATAGATGTAAGGACAACCTTTTTTAATAATGGTATCAGAGGATGAAAAGCGAAGAAGATTTAGATAACATTTTTAAGAAGGGGCTGGAAGACCCGGCAAATCATCGCGCGTTTAACGAGGATGACTGGAATGCGCTTGAGCAAATGCTTGACAAAGGCAAGAAACGTCGTGGAATCGTTTACTGGTTGCCAATTGCAAGCGGAATAGCAGCGATGTTACTGCTGTTTTTAGGATGGTGGTTTTTTAAACCTAATGTAAAGGATGATAATACAGCTGGGCAACAACAGGTTAAGGTTAAGCCCGCTGCGCCTAAAACAAATCCGGTAACGAACGGTGTTGCCGTACAAAATCCTCAGGTTACAGATAGTATCAAAACAACATCGCCAACAAATAACAATGTTGCAGCTAACAGCAATAAGAATAATTATGTTAAAGCCGGCCAAACAGTTTTGATACCTTCTGTAGCTGGTGCTAACCGCGCCGTTACCGGATCAAACAAAAAGGGAATAGTTGGTCGTGATACCATCATGTCACGTCCTTCTGAGCTGATAGCAAACACAGATCCTTCAATTAATCCCTTAAATAATAAAGCTTCCATTGAAAGTTTACTGGAGAAAAGAGCTTTGTCGCTTGACATACAACCGGCACCTTTAGCAGTTCCTGACTTTAAGACAAATATCGAGAGACAGCCTGTTGCCGCATCTGTATCCAAACCGGACAAGAAAATAACTAAACAAAGCTTTGGTTACCGGCCGCAATGGGCTATCACGGCCTTGGCTTCTTCTGATGTTAATGGTACAAATTCGTTCCAGGGCAAGGTTGGCAGCAATTATGGTTTGCTGCTTTCATTTGGTGCCACTAAAAAGTTAACAATTACAAGTGGTGTTGTGTATTCATCAAAACCTTACAATACAAGCTTTGCCAATTATCGCACTGCATATGTGTTTAAAAATGAGCCAACGGATGTAACGGCAGACTGTAAAATGCTTGATATTCCGGTTAATATAGCCTACCAGGTATATGGCAATTTTCGCAATAAATTATCGATAGGCACTGGTTTATCGTCCTATCTGATGTTGCATGAAAAGTATACTTATAATTATGCCGATGGTGTTAATAGTGCTGCGTGGCCTCAAACTTATACTGTACCTAACAGTAAGGGGTATTTATTGAGTATTATCAATATAAATGCAACTTATGAGCACAAAATAAACTCAAAGTTTGGGGTAAGCGTTCAGCCTTATATGAAAGTGCCAATTTCAGGAGTTGGATATTCTGATATTAAACTGCAGTCTACGGGTGTAGCGGTGGGGGTAACGTATAATCTTAATTCGTTCAGCAAACCCTAAGCTTTTGTACAACCCTTACGGTAAGGCTTGCATTCCTCTTATACTAAATGGAATTATTATCTTGCGCCACATTTACCGTACAAGATCAATCGCCATGAAAAAACTACTGTTTTTTGCCCCTTTGTTATTACTGTTTTCATGTGGGCATGGCCCGGCACAGCAGCTCGAAAATAAAAAGCTCAATAGCCTTGCTGTTGAATATGTAAAGCTTGGCCTTGCAATAGGGCAATACGACGGCGACTTTGTAGATGCTTATTATGGGCCGGATTCATTGAAGCCAAAATCGGAGCCCCTGAAAACTTTCCCTAAGGATAGTCTGCTGGCCTCGGCAAACAGCCTGATGAATGACCTGCGCACCATCGCCAATACTTCGAAAATTGATACCAATAAGATCCGCGCTAATTGGATGGCCGATCAGTTGGTTGCTTTCAGTCGCCGGATCCGTATTTTTTCGGGAGAGGAAAGGCCTTTTGATGAAGAATCTCGCGAGTTATTTGGTGTAGCTGCCCCGGTTTATACCGATGATTTTTTTAAGGGGCAGATAGCCCTGCTCGACAGCATTTTACCGGGTAAAGGAAACGTGAACGACAGGTTTCAAAAGCTGGCCAATAAGTTCATTATACCAAAAGATAAATTAGACCCTGTTATAAAAGCGGCTATTGCCGAGGCCCGCAAGCGCACAATTGTCCATTACCAACTGCCTGCCGGCGAAACATTTACGCTGGAATATGTAACTAATAAGCCATGGTCGGGTTATAACTGGTACAAAGGAGGTTACAAAAGCACGGTACAAATCAATACCGATCTGAAGATTTTTATTGACCGCGCTATTGATGTGGGCAGTCATGAAAGTTATCCCGGACACCATGTATACAATATGTTGCTGGAGAAAAACCTTTACCATGATAAAGGTTGGGTTGAAATTTCCCTGTACCCGTTGTTTAGTCCGCAATCGTTGATTGCCGAGGGTAGTGCCAATTACGGTATTGAGGTAGCGTTCCCCGGTGATGATAAAATAAAGTTTGCGAAAAACGTATTGCTGCCGTTGGCCGGTTTGGATACCGCCGGTGCCGACCTGTATTTCAAGGCCCTGGCTATAAAAGGTACTTTAAACTATGCCCGCAACGAGGCAGCAAGAGGCTTGATCAATAATACCATGAGCCAGGATAAAGCATTGTCGTACCTTAGAAAGTATTGCCTTATGAACGATGAGACTGCTCAAAAATCAATCAGCTTTATCAAAAAATATCGTAGTTATGTTATCAATTATAATTACGGCCAGGATTTGGTGAAAAACTACATTGAATCAAACGGAGGCACCGCAAAAGCTCCCGCAAAACGCTGGGAGCTGTTTGGAAAACTGTTGAGCCAGGAGGTTGCACCTGTTAGTTTAGTGAAGAAATAAAAGTAAGGGTTCCCTGTAGAGGATGCTTGTGATACATCTTGTAATGCCATGGCTTTTTTAGCTATGGCATTTTTTATGGACGAAATGATATACGCAGGCAACGGATGAATATTTGTAAAATAATTTTTATTCATACATTTAGCGAACACTGTTGCAAACACGCGCCGCACCATATATGCTGAAATGCGTCGGGACTCAATTAACACCAAATTTTTACATTATAAATGATTAACACCCGGTATTTGATAGCCCTGTGCTTTGCGGCAGGCATTTATGCGTCCTGTAAAAATCAGCAAGGTAATCAAAATAATAACTATAGTGGTTGGCCTGCCTATGCGGGTTCAAAAGAAGGGGTACGGTATTCATCCAATGATGAAATTACTTTAAATAATGTAAACAAGCTAAAAGTGATGTGGACTTTTAGCACCGGAGATAGGGACACTGCTAACCTGAGCCAGAATCAATGCAACCCAATTATGGTCGATGGTATTTTGTATGGTACCAGTCCTAAATTGAAGCTGTTTGCGTTAAATGCTGTTACAGGCCTGCAAAAATGGCTGTTTGACCCCGCTAAGGATGATACTACTAATAATGGCGACCCTATGGCTTACTATAAAGTGAGCCGTGGAGTAATATACTGGCAAAATGATAATGGCGGTGAAAAAAGGATTTTCTACAGCGTGGGAGCTAAAACCTGGGCTATTGACGCCGAAAACGGCACTCCGGTGCGCTCATTTGGCAAGGGTGGATATCTCGACCTTACTAAGAATTTAGACAGGGATACCAAATCATTTGTTGCGGGAACTACGCCCGGCGTGGTTTATAAAGATGTGTTGATTGTTGGTGACCGCGTATCCGAATCAGCCGATGCGGCTCCTGGGCACGTGCGTGCTTACGATGCCCGGACAGGAAAGTTAAAATGGATCTTCCACACCATACCGCATCCCGGCGAAGTGGGGTACAATACATGGAAAGATACAGCGGCTTACAAAAAATTTGGCGGGGCTAATAATTGGGCAGGGATGGCTTTGGATGAAAAGAGGGGGATCGTGTATATTCCCACCGGCTCAGTAGGTGGCGACTTTTATGGTGGGTTCAGGAAGGGGCAAAATCTGTTTGCCAATTCATTGCTGGCACTTGATGCGGCTACGGGTAAGCTTAAATGGTATTACCAGTTTGTACATCATGATTTGTGGGACAGGGACCTGCCCGCCAACCCCAACCTGGTAACCATCGTTAAAGACGGCAAAAAGGTAGATGCCGTAACGCAGATCACCAAGCATGGTTATGTATTTATGTTTGATAGGACTACAGGTAAGCCAATATTCCCGATAGTGGAAACGCCTGTGCCAACCAAAGCGCTTCCAGGCGAAGAAGTTTGGCCTACGCAACCCATCCCAACTTTGCCGCAACCTTTCGCCCGGCAAATGTTTAATCCCGAAGATGTTACCGACCGTACGCCCGAAGTGCACAGGGAAATGCTGTCAAAATATAACCAGGTAAAAAACCGGAACATGTTTACCCCGCCAAGCAAGGAGGGAGGCTGGATCTTCCCCGGTTTTGACGGCGGGGGCGAGTGGGGCGGAGCTGCAGTTGATCCTGAAAGTAAGATACTATACGTAAACTGCTCTGAAATGCCATGGGCGCAGGTAATGATTGATGTACCTAAAACCAACACTAACGATCATTCACCTCAGGCATTGGGACACGTGGTGTATAATACAAATTGCATCGGCTGTCACGGCGCCGAACTGAAGGGTAATGGCACCTCCTATCCATCGTTGGTAAACATCGGCAAAAAGTATACTGCCGATCAGGTGAGCGGTATTATTGCTGCCGGCCGCAACATGATGCCTTCTTTTAAACAGATTTCGCCCACAGATAAAAAGAACCTGCTTGCTTTCCTGCTCAAGATCCCGGAAACTAAGGGGGCGAAAGAGGTAGCCAAAGAACCAACCGGCAATCGCTCCGCCAGTTCGGAGGCGGAAAAGAAAATGGTTGATGAAGTACCTTATGCCATGAATGGTTATAACCGTTTTTTAGATAATGATGGCTATCCCGGTATAAAACCGCCATGGGGTACGCTCAATGCTATCAACCTTACATCGGGCAAGTTGCTTTGGAAAGTGCCGCTGGGTGAGTATCCTGAGTTAACCCAAAAAGGAATCCCTGTAACTGGCACCGAAAACTATGGCGGCCCCGTGGTTACCAAGGGAGGTTTAATTTTTATTGCTGCAACTAAGGATGAAAAGATCCGTGCGTTTGATAAACGTACCGGCAAAGTGGTTTGGGAAGCTAATTTGCCGGCGGCGGGTTATGCTACCCCTGCAACTTATTCAATTGATGGTAAACAGTACATAGTTATTGCCTGTGGCGGCGGAAAAATTGGAAGTAAGTCGGGAGATAGTTATGTTTGTTTTGGATTAACCGACTAACATCTCTTTATGGATTTATTTGAAGCAGTTTTTGATTTGTACGAACAGATACGGTTAAAAGCCGAAAATGATTTTCAGGATCTGATCAAATGCCAGTACACGCAGCAATGTTACAGCGATAATGGCGCTTTTTGCCTTGTATTGGAGATCACTGTTTTAAAAAATATCTCTGATGATGATTATGGGCTGGTGTTTTCCATCAACGCCCAAACAGAACCAAATCACCCCGACCATAAAAGTGATGCTAAAGGTATATTTTTAATTGCCGATGTGCATCGTGGTGATAACAAGGTGATCAGTAATTTGGATGAGATTGTTTTTGACCCGCAGAATGAAGATGCTGTTAAGGAAGGTTATGCTAAGATTGAGCAATTTGTTAAACCGTTTACCGCGAGCGTGAGTGATCTGCTTGTCCAGGGGTATGATATTAATTTAGAGGATAATTCGGTAAATTAGGGTTGCTGGAGCACGTTTGTTTAATGAACTCCTGTATTTAGTTTCAATAATGCTTATCTTTATATCATGACAACGATGATATTACAAGTTCCTGAAGCGTTGGAAAAAGAACATGACGAAACGGTTCGTCTTATTGCAGCTAAACTTTATGAAGCTGGAAAACTATCTTTAGCACAAGCTGCCGAAATGTGCAGCATGAAAAAGTGGGATTTTGCGGAGATCCTTATCAACTTTGGTGTTAATTATCTCGACCCAAGTGTAAAAGCTGATTTAGATCGTGATTAAGAAGATAGTTGTTATTACCGATACAAGCTGCTTTATTATTTTAGATAAGATCAAAGCATTACATTTACTCCATGACTTATTCTCGAAAGTAATTACAACTCCCGAAATAGCAAATGAATATGGTAGAGTACTGCCTGATTGGGTAATTGTACAACAGGTTCAAAATTTAGATTTGCAAAATCAGATAAAAGAAATTGTTGATCCTGGTGAAGCAAGTGCAATAGCTTTAGCTGCTGAAATTAAATCTGATTATTTGTTGACGGATGACCGGGCCGCCAGAAAACTTGCCGAACAAAGAGGTATCATGGTTAAAGGCTCGGCAGGGGTATTGCTTTACGCCAAGCAACAAAAAGCAATCCCGCTAATCCGTCCCTACCTCGATTGCATTCAGCAAACCAATTTTAGGATATCACAATCACTTATTGATAAGCTACTTTTAGAAGCACATGAATAAGTGATGAATTAAATGCTTTACAACATCTAAAACTGCTCCTCATAAACCGCCCCTCCGGGCGTTTCCAGCTTATAATGTTTTACCTGCCCCGGTCCTTCAAATTCAAAACGGATGCCTACAATACGGCCCATGGTGTGAGCCTGTTTAAATTCAAAGATCTGTTTGTTATTAAGATATATTTTCAGGTAATGGTCTTTAACGCTGCATCTCAGGTTTTGAAATTGTGACATATCTGTACCAAAGGCACTCAGGTCATGGTTTTTTCCATCAACCCATTCTTCGCCGGTTAAAATGCCCATATCGGCGATACACCCTTTGTTTACTATGGGGATCACAATGGCAGTACCGTTACCTAAAATGGTGAGGTCGGCTTTGGCGCAGGCCGATTGGCCGGGTGTTGAGGTATTGCGCAGGATACAATCCATAGTGAAATTATCTGCATTAATTCCCGGAAATTCGCGGATGTTAGCAAATTTTACCCTCGTATTGTTAAAAACAGGCGTTCCTGATTTTTGCTCCATGACATCTGCTGTAATTCCCATAAACCCTTGCCCTTTAATTTCTTCCGGCGAAAGATAAACAGGTATGGGCTGGTGATCAAGGATGCCTTTCCAGCCCTTGGTTTTAATAAATACCGATGTTTCCTTTCGCACATGTTTGTCTACAATGAGCTTTGCTATAAAATAACCGGGATCATAATAGATAGAGGTATACTGTTTGCCGTCACCGGGTACCTGTTCGCGGCGATTAGGGTCCAATGATTGCTGAATAAAAACGCTATCAGAATGAAATGCTGAGGCGTCATAATTAAATACAGCCGAGTTCGGCAAATCGTCAGAAACTTTCTTGCTGGTGAATTTTATTGAGCCGGGATCAATAGGTTTATTGCGCTTGCTGCTCATGAAAAACAATGCGCCCAATACCAGCAGTAATGCGCTGCCAAACCATATATAGCGTATACCGGGTTTTGAAAGCGGAACCACAACTGCGGTATCTGAATCATTTATTTTAACCGGTTGCTCAATTACGCCGTTAACCTGGTGGTGCTGCCTGAAATCGCGCCAACTGGTGTAGTCAAGGAAACGGGCAAGGGCGTTCAGTGTTGCTGCATTGGGAAAGCTTTCGTAGCGCACCTTACCCCAGATCCTTTTTAGGGTTGATACACTGAGCTGCACCCGTGTTTTATCAAAGATTTGCTGGCTTAGCTGCTCAAAGTCATCATTACCCCAAATATCACTATCACCCCAATTTAAGGTTCGCTCAATAAGCTGCCGACATAACAAAAGCAATTGTTTTTCCTTTTCCATTGATCTACAGGTAATAATGTGGTTTAAAAATCCCTAAAATGCTTTGAACAAACTTGAACTTAACTTGAAATGCCGCCCGTGCTTTATTGTAATGACAATTTGCAAGTTTTGATTAAAGTTAAAATCAAAACCCATGAACAACAAGATTTTATTGTTTGCCATACTAAGCATGACGCTTGGCGGCGGCTTTTGTTACAGTCAGCAAAAAAGAGTTACATATGATATTAACCAATTGCTTAAGGAAAATAAAATGGTGAAAGCCTACACCCGCCAAACTGTTAAAGAACTTACCGATGGCAATAAACAAGGCCTAACATTAGATGGTATTTTATGGCTTAAAGATGTGAATTTTAAGACAGGCACTATCGATATCGATTTACGGGGCAGAGATGTTTTTCAGGAAAGCTTTTTGGGTATAGCTTTTCACGGGGTTGATACTACAACCAATGATGTTATCTATTTCCGCCCTTTTAATTTCCAAACCACGGATACGCTTCGCCGCAAACATACGGTACAATACATCAGCGAGCCGGATTTTCCCTGGGATAAACTCCGTAAGGAGCATCCGCTGGTTTATGAAAATGCAGTAAACCCTTTTCCGCTTGCCGAGGCCTGGTTTCATGCGCGTATTGTAATTAATACCAATGATATTATTGTGTATGTTAACCATTCCGATCAACCATCGCTTACTGTAAAAAAACTGAATAACCGGCAGAGCGGGCTCGTTGGCCTTTGGTCGTCCGGGCTGCCAGGCGATTTTGCCAACCTTGTTATTACTCAATAAGTATAAAACAACCATCATCATGAAAAAATTAGTCTTAATGTTAACACTGTTTGCTGCCGTGGAAACACGGGCACAACAAAAGCACCAGGTATACAACCTTTCGATTGTAAACCCTAAACAATGGATCATTCCTAAAAACGATACGCTTGACTATGAGCTGGGTACTTTCCAGGGACAAAAAGCGCTGCTCATCAAACGGAAAATCGGCGACTACAAATCGGCCAGTTTAGCGTATAAACCGGGTTTAAATTTTAAGGACGGTATTATTGAAATGGATGTAGCTTGTGTAAATCCCAAAGGAGGTTTTGTTGGTTTGGCTTTTCATATCCGGGATGCCCATCATTATGAAACAGTTTATTTCAGGCCGGGATCATCCGGTACTATTAACGCTATCCAGTACATGCCCGAAAAGAAGGTGGAGTTTAACTGGTGGGACTATGAGGCAACAAAATACCAGGCTAAAGCTATAATCCCGCAAAATAAATGGTTTCATGTTAAGGTGGTAGTTCATGGCAGCAAAATGGAGGTTTATGTAGATAATGCCCCGAAGCCGGCTATGGTGTACACCCCGCTTGATCCATCATTGAAGAGCGGTTCGGTAGGTTACTGGCACGGCAACTGCCCACAGGGGGCATATAAAAATCTTGTCGTAACGGCTTTTAACTAAGAAATGATGCTGACGGGATTTGTGTGCTCTCTGTCCTGCCTTGCTCGGTTTTTAAACTTCCTGAGTCTTCAGCTGAAAAAAATCACCCTAACTACATCGATGTAGTAGAAATATATAGTCAAATGGCTGTCTGGTGCTTGTTTTTATTGAACCAAAATCTGCACTTTTATAACTTGAAATGTGCCCTGCATGAGCACTTTAACCAGTTATTTATAATCTATGAAATTTAAACACCTGTACAAATCAGCAATTACTGCATGTTTATTAGCGCTAAGCCTCAATTCTTTTTCGCAAAATAGCTTTAAACCTCAAAAGGATGTGTTGGCAACCATCAAAAAAAACTTTGCTGATGCGGGCATACAATATAAGTACATGGCCAAACAATTTGGACCTGAGCAGTTCCCTAAAACGTATCACCCTACTACCGATAAGTTTGAAACAAGCAATAGCAGCTGGTGGTGCAGTGGTTTTTATTCAGGTACATTACTAAATCTATATCAGCAAACTAAAGATGCTGAACTGCTTAACCAGGCTAATGAAAACTTGAAAGGCCTCGAAAAAGAACAATATAATAAAGGGACGCATGACCTTGGTTTCATGATGTACTGCAGCTTCGGTACAGCAAACCATCTTGAGCCGAAACCTGAGTATAAAGAAATTCTGATTAATAGTGCCAAATCACTTTCAACAAGGTTTAACCCAACGGTTGGCTGTATCCGTTCATGGAATTCAAAGGCTAATGATTTTCTGGTGATCATTGACAATATGATGAACCTGGAACTGTTGTTTTACGCTACCAAGGCAACCGGCGACTCGAGTTTTTATAAAATAGCGGTTACCCATGCCAATACCACTATGAAAAACCACTTCCGCCGGATTTTAGTTCGTACCACGTAATTAATTACGATGAACAAACAGGAGCGGTAAAGGAAAAGAAAACCGCGCAAGGCTTTGCTAACGAGTCGGCATGGGCAAGGGGACAATCCTGGGGCTATACGGCTATACAGTTATGTACCGCGAAACTAAAGACAAAAAATACCTTGAGCAGGCAAAAAATATAGCGCATTTTATATTGACCAATCCAAACTTGCCTGCCGATAAAATACCTTACTGGGATTATAACGCACCAAACATCCCTAACGCGCTTCGCGATGCATCTGCAGCATCAGTTATGGCCTCGGCCTTGCTTGAACTTTGCCGTTATGTTGATAAAAAGGATGGTCAGGAGTATTTTAATACAGCTCAAACTATTATCAAAAACTTATCTGCACCGGCATATAAGGCTGATTTGAACACCAACGGAGGTTTTATTTTGAAACACAGCGTGGGCCATTTTCCGGCAGGTACCGAAGTTGATGTGCCTTTAACTTATGCCGATTATTACTTTGTTGAGGCTATGGAGCGTTATAAAGCTTTTGCTAAATAACGCTATATTTATTGCATGGCATTAGGCAAGGGCAGGTTAGAAGCATTTAGTGATGGCGTAATAGCCATCATTATTACCATTATGGTGTTGGAAATGAAGGTTCCGCATGGCGAAACCCTGGAAGCTTTGAAGCCACTTATCCCGGTTTTTTTAAGCTATCTGCTCAGTTTTGTATATGTAGGTATTTACTGGAACAATCATCACCATACCTTGCAGGCGGTACGCTCTGTAAATGGTAAAATATTGTGGGCCAACCTACACCTGTTATTCTGGCTATCGTTGATACCTTTTGTAACCGGCTGGATGGGAGAGACCCACCTCACCCAATGGCCGGTTTTCTTTTATGGTGTGGTGCTCATCATGAATGGTATTGCCTACCGTATTTTGGCCTTCTGCCTTATAAAACATCATGGTGAAAACTCGCTGATAGCACAAGCTTTCGGTAGTGATTTTAAAGGCAAAATTTCTGTGGTGCTATACGCGGTTGCTATTTTATGTACCTGGTTAAATCCTGTTATCAGCGTGGTAATTTATGTAGTGGTAGCCGGGACCTGGTTCATACCCGATAAACGTTTTGAACGACTCCTCGAATCTTAACGGTTTCCTGAATTAAGATCGGGATCCCGGTATGATAAAAAGTACAGTAACCTTGCTTACTTGGTGCGCATAGTTAAAAAGCAGTTCACTTTTAACTAAGCTTTATTTACCCAAATAGTTTATTCCGGCCGCTTTTAATTTTTTAACAACCGCTGCTGCCACATCGCGCCCCTGCTGATTTCCGTTAACAATGGCATCATTAAAATGAATACCACCATAAAAGCGGGACAAAGAAGCTTCTTCAGCCGCCTGCTTAAATGATTTGAAGTCGCGGGGGCCAACACCATAGGGGATTTCCGAATCATCTGTGTAAGCAAAGTTATCACCCAACAGATAACTTAATACTCCAGCCGACGAATTTGACAACACGGCATGGCCGCTTGGATATTCCGGGAATGGCGGGGTTTGCAACATGGGCACCCATTTAATATCAATGTATTTGTTAATATAGGTTTCAGGACGGATGCCGTTACTGCGATATTTTTCGTCCCAGCAACTGATAAATGCATCCATTTCGGTCATGGCCACCATTGTTGCCACCTGTATAGATTTATCAAAACTAAGCCCGGCTTTTTTTACGGCAATACCGACAATGTTCATCCAGTGCCCACCTGGACTGATTTTTTTAAAGCCGATCATCATATGCCCCGATGTGGTGACAGCAAAAGGGTTGCAGTCCCAAAAGTTGGCAATCATGATCTGCTCTGCCGACATGTTTTTGGATACTTTGTAAACTGCATAGGCCTCTTTATAAAACTCGCTGGTGCTATCTGTGCTGAAAACTGCGGGCCTAACCGGCACAAACTGATCGGATGAATCAATAAACATCGGGCGAATGGTTTTCCAGTTGGGTTCAACGGCCTCCATATACATCGGCGGGGTAGGGAACCAGTTTTTACCACCTTTAATAGGCGAATACCGAAGCCGACCGCTCAGCTTATTATAGTTATCTGATTTGGAATATTTAATAACCTTAGCCGTCATTTCGGTGGCAGCGGCTATTGATTGTTTGATCACATCTTCGCTTATGCCTTTCTCTTTAAGCAGGGCTACATACTTATCCTCATCATCCTGTAGCATAAAGCCCGATGGGAGCATTTGCTTTCCTGTTTCCAGTATACAATACATAGCGGCTATGCGATAATCGTACTTATCGGCCGGGATGCTGATCTGGTTATCCAGTGTGTAGCTTTTGATAAAATTGCCAACCGGTATTATCTGTTTATTGTTTAGGCTAACCAAATTATAAGCCCCCAGGGTTACATAGGCATAATAGCGGGAAGCAGCGGGCGGGTTTACAACATCATGGATCATAACCGCCGAAATAGAATTTACAGCCTGATCGATATGCAGGTACGGAAGAATGTTTTTTTTATTCTTTTGCGCATAAGCTGTTGTGCTTATAAGCGCTAAAAACAATATGGATATTTGTTTGATCATTTGTTTTAATTTTTGTTTCGAGTTTCAAGCATTAAGGCAGAAGCTAATAGTTCTCTAACACACTAAAGCTCCCGATTCCAGACTTTAGACTTGTTACTTAAAACTCAGTACTTATAAAACTGCAAAGCCTGGCCCGATGCACCTATCATTACATAATTTGCGCCGTTTATTTTTATTTCCGTGGCCGATTTTACGTCACCGTTTACTGATAGCCCTGCAACCGGCTGGCTTTGGTATGTGAAATTACCTTTCCCGTCGCCGGTAAGCAGGCAGCCATAATTTGCGTCAAAGCTTCCCAATTTCAGGCGGTTATCTGAATGGTTGCCCAGCAGCAGGAAGTCTGTTTTACCGTCATGATTAAAATCGCCGGTGAGGATCTCTGATACCGATGAATATTGGGCCTGCAACGGCAGCTCAGCTTTTACAAACTTACCACCACGGTTCATGAACAGGCATGTTGCAACCTCATTAGCCATAAGCTTAGTAGCTTTAGCAAGCTCTTCGGGCGTGAAAATATCTTTCATAGTAGCATCGCAATAAGCTTTATATGAAGCGAACCTTTTACGCATCGGGTAAATCTGGTCGTTCAATTCGTCGCGGCTTACAAAAGGGTAGCTTACGCCCTGTATATAAAAGTTAAAAAACGGATCGATTGAGCCGTTACCGTCAAAATCGGCAAAATACATTTCAGCAGGCTCTGTTTGGCTGGCATGGATCTGTGTGTTTTCGCCAAGGTTGCCAGCAATAATATCAGGCTTGCCATCGCTATCCACATCGGTAATGGTTAGCGTGTTCCAAAAACCGCTGACGGGATGGTCAAAGTATTTGACTGTTTCATCAACAAAACCAGCTTTGGTGTTGGTAAATACCATGATGGGCATAAATTCGCCGCATACTACCAGGTCTCTACGGCCATCACCATTCAAGTCGGCCCATTGAGCATCTTTGATCATACCTACGCCTGTAAATGGTGCATCGGTAATTTCAAAATGACCACCGCCCGTATTGGTAAGCAGGTAGCTTTTTGGTGCAGATGGATAAGAACCCGGTGTAACGTTTGATCCGACAAACAGGTCGATTTTTCCGTCGTTGTTATAATCACAAGGGCGTACACATGATTTACTGCTGGCGGTTAATATCGGGAGGGAGGTGCTTGAAAAGCTGAAATTGCCTTTACCATCGTTCAGATAAAGCTTGTCCTGCAGCTCATTGGCGCCGGGTTCTAATAGTGAATAGCCGCCTTTGGCTACGTACAGATCGGGGAAACCATCGCCATTGGCGTCAAAAAACGCCGCTGCTGATGTGTTTTCTTTGTTTACATCTGATATTTCCTGAACGGTATAATTGCCGCCTGCTTTTTGAATAAATATCTTACCCGGTGTGTTCTGATCGCCGGCAATAAATAGGTCCTCAAGACCATCTTTGTTTACATCAGCTTTGGCTATCACCGGCCCTGTTTTTGAGCTCATGAACAGCATCAAAGGCTGGCGTTTAAAGTCGTTGATGCTGTTTTCGGTATTAGTATAATTAATAGCCGGTTTAGCTAAACTAAAAACTGATTTGGTAGCGGTTTTTCCATTGGTTTTGAATACAGGGTTGCCTGTTTTATAGGTAATGTTTAAGCGTTGATTTGCTTTAACGGTGCTGAGCAATTGCGATGTTTGATCGGGCCAGATGATCCGTACTGAATCTGCCTGCTGCTGATTGCCTAATCCAAAATTTAAAACTGTGGATACGCACGAAAGATATCCCCTGTTAGGGTTAACTTCCTGGTACTGTACTTGCTTACCGCTATATACAAATACTTTTGAACCTATGGCGTTTGTATTTCCTTCCGGTTGTTTAAGGTTTACAGCCAGGTAGTTCTTTTTACCGGTTTCCATGGTCATGTTTTGTAATATGGAAGCCTCGCTGTTGATATTATTGGTAACCAGGTCAAGATCGCCATCGTTATCAAAGTCGGCATAAACAGAGCCGCTGGAAATGCCACCTTTATTGATCCCCCAATCTTGTTTTTTATCGGTGAAGGTAAGGTTATGATTATTTTGGAAAATATAGTTTGACAGGGTAGTAGAGGGCATAGCTTTAACCAGGTCCATGAGCAGGAATGGTTCGCGGTTCATAGCTTTTTTTAGCTTATAATCGCCCCAATACCGTAAAAAGTCCTTATTGGTATAATCTCGGAAGTAGCCGTTGGAGATGAAGATATCCTTGTAGCCGTCGTTGTCAAAGTCGGCAATTAGCGGGCACCAGCTCCAGTCTGTATTGGAAACACTTGCCAGCTGACCGATTTCGCTGAAAGTACCATCGCCATTATTAACCTGCAGCATGTTGCGCATATATTGTTTGTACAGGTTCTGGTTCAGCATCAGCTCAAACGATTCGTAGTTTTCTTGTAGTTGTAACAGCTTTTGACGTCGGTTATCAGGCGGCAGCATGTCAAGTGTCATCATATCAGGGAGGCCGTCATTATTGATATCAGCTATATCAACCCCCATTGAAAATTGCGACAAATGTTTGAAGCACTTTTTACTATCCTCGGTAAAAGTGCCGTTTCCATTGTTTATGTAAAGGTAGTCGGGTTCGTTGTAATCGTTGGTTACATAAATATCCTGTAATCCATCTTTGTTCATATCAGCTATGGCAACGCCAAGGCCAAAGGTGAGGGGATTTTGAATGATGCCCGCTTTTTTGGATACATCAACAAAATGACCATCCTGGTTTTCAAAAAGTTTATTGCTGGCCAGTTCGTCGGTTTCGGCTTTGGCTTGCGCAAATTCAAGGTTGCTGATTTTTTTAACGTTATGGTTAAGCAGGAACATATCCAGCTTGCCATCATTATTATAGTCAAAAAATACAGCCTGGGTACTATAGCCCGGATCGTCAAGGCCGTATTGTTTGGCCATTTCAACAAATTTGCTGTTGCCTTTGTTGATGAAAAGCTGGTTGCGGCGTTTGGCATTATCACCAAGGCCGGAGTAACATACATAAATATCTAAAAGGCCGTCGCCGTTAACATCGGCCATGGTGACGCCGGTTTTCCAGTCGCCGGGCCTGCCAGCGAGGCCACTGCCGGCTTGCTGGGTAATATCTTTAAATTTAAGGTTCCCTAAGTTAAGATACAGTTTATTTTGACCAAGATTACTGGTAAAAAACAAGTCTTCGAGGCCGTCATTGTTGATATCGCCAACGGCAACACCACCGCCATTGTACAGGTACTCATAGGAGAGCACATTGAGCTTTTCGTCCTCAATCAGGTCATTGCGGAATTTAACACTGGTTTCGTCGGGGGTAAGCAGCTTAAAAAGTGGCTGCTGCGCATTACCGCGCATACTTTGTAATGTAAACAGCGCAACAGTACAAAATGTAAAAGTGTTTAACCTTTTAAGTTTAAAATTAACGAGGGGAGAAGAACAACACATTATCAACAGATTTTATTTTTTCCGGGTCGCAGGGAGATTTAAATTTACTTATTTGTATTGATAATTGCCACCGGATTATTAATCCTTTTTGTTGTAAAAACCAAAAAACAAGGCTATGAAGCCATAGCCTTGTTTTTAAAATGAATTATATAGGGGTATTATTTATCCCACCATACACGTGATGAAAATTTATCACCACCAGATAATGATTGAACTCCGCTTGCTAACCCTTTAGGGTTTGTTGATGACAAGTTAATTGGGTAAATAACGCGACGCGGAATTTGAGTATCAAACTGAGCTGAGTAAACAACAGGTGTTAATACAGGGAAACCTGATCTTCTCCAGTTTGTCCAGTTTTCGTTAAACATGAACAAGGTTGAAGTTTCAACCCAGTACTCCATGTTAATTTGCTGGAGCGCGGTAGCACTAACCAATGGGTGTGTAGCAACATAAGCTGTGATGGCGGCAGCATCTACCGTAGCGGCCGAATTGATTTGCGCGACCGATTTCATGTTAGCAGCAAGAGCATTAGCATAATGCGTAGCAGCGTTACCTGTATTCCAGTTCCTGGTCGAAGCTTCGGCAAGTAACAACTCGGTTTCGCCATAAGTTAACAGCATGTTGATGGTGCTTTTATCAACAGGGTTAATGCTTCCGGATGAGGTGTAATAAACTTGGAGCCTTGGTCTTGAATATTTGCCAAGTGGTGCCGGAGCATCTGTAGCGCTTACAGCCGGAGTTGCGCCTGGGTAACCCGGTGCTTTTGATATATCAGTAGCTCCGCCGTTAAGATCATAGCCATTTGGCATACCTAACTGTTTACTGTAGGTATTATCACCAGCAAGCGATTCGTTTTCGTTAGCTGCTTTACCGTTACCCGTAGTGATTTCAGCAATTGCGCTAACTCGCGGATCGGTAGTTGATTTCATGTAATCGATCAAAGTTTTTGACCAGCGTACTTCACGGAAATCATCGGTAGTCAATAAAGCGTTAACGATAGAATTACTGTAACCATTCGCGTTATCTGTTTTTACTTTGGCGTTATCATCAACGCTTGCCATGGTACCACCGGCATAAGCTTTTTCGGCATATTTTTGCGCGGTAGCGGCATCAACTTTAGTTAAACGCATAGCAACACGCAGCATTAACGAGTAACCAAACCTTTTCCATTTGGCAATATCGCCACCGTAGATCAGATCAGAAGTCGGTTTATCTTTTGCAGCATCAAGACCGCTTACTGCCGCGTCAAGATCTGCAAGCATAGCGGTATATATATCCTGCTGCTTATCAAACTTAGGGAAAAAGATACCCTGTTTTGCCATGCCTGCTTCTGAGTAAGGAACATCACCATAAGTATCGGTAACGCGTTGCAGGATAAGTACTTTCATAATAGTGCCTATTTTATTCAGATTTGAATACGCTGCATTGCTCGCTGTAAGGTTTTTCATTTCCTGTGCGTAAGTTTCAGCGCCATAGCCCTCACTATACACACGGCCAACATAATCGTTAAATGATCCGCTTTGCGTGTATTTATCGCCGTTACCATAATAGCCGAACGTTGAAGCTAATGATTGCGACCACATACTTTGAAAAAGTAACTGCGAGTAGCCCGTTTGTGAATAATTAAGTTCAGCCTGCGCTAAAAGGAAGTTTGGATTGAACACTTCGGCCGACGTTTTATTAGGGTCGGTATTTATTTTGGTGAAATCTTTGGTACAGCCGGCAAAAAGCGACGCTGCAATACAAAGACCACTATATATAAGTTTCTTTTTCATCTCTGTTATTTTCTAAATTTAAAGTTAACATTAATACCGAATGTGCGGGTTGCCGGTAAGCTGGTACCTTCGATGCCTGCATAGTTGATATTGTTTGAGAAGCCTGATTCAGGATCGATATTGTCTGAATGTTTCAGGATGGTCCAAAGGTTACGACCTACTGCTGATACGGTAATACCGTTAAATGGTGAACCTTTCAATATGCCGCTTGTAAAGGTATAACCCAATGTTACCTGGCGTAGTTTAATAAAGTCGCCGCTTAACACGTTAAGAGCCGATACTTTATATAAACCATTTTGGTAGTAATCCTGCGCTTCAACATTTTTGGTGTTTGGCGTACCTGCTTCAGTAACACCTTTGCCTACTACACCTCCTTCACGGCCATCAAGTGTGATTTTGTTTAAACCACGGTAGATGCTGTAAGCGTTTGTTGCCGAAAGAATTTTATTACCAAAACGGTAGTCAACCAAAAACGAAAGATTAATATGTTTGTAGCTGAAATCGTTGTTTAAACCGCCGTAAATTTTAGGCACTGTTGTACCCATTGCTTTACGATCGGTGTACTCAGGATAACCGCTTGAATCGAAAATAATATTACCGCTTGCGTCGCGTTTGTAATCGTTAGCCATAATTTGCGGACCAGGTAAACCAACTACGTAAGCAAGGTTAGCATTTAACGGACGATAGGTGCCTAAATTTTGCGTAGTGCCGAATTCATCGGTTTTTAGCACCTTGTTTTTAACATAAGTAAAGTTAAACGATGGAGTCCAGGAGAATGATGAAGTTTGGATTGGTGTACCTTTAACCTCTAACTCCACGCCGCGATTTTGGAATGACTGAGAACCGATTAAGCGGGTGGTATAACCTGATGCAATGTCAAGTCCGCTACGCAGGATCTCGTTTTTAGTTTTACGGGCAAAATAGTCAAAATCAAAATTTAACCGACCGTTAAACATTTTTAACTCGGTACCGACCTCAATTTCCGAAAGGGTATATGGTTTTAAACCTGTGTTATAAAGATCAGATGAGTAATTACCGATAGTTATACCATTAATATTGTTACCCAGGCTGTAATAAGCCGAAGTGCCATAAGGGTCTTTTAGCTCACCACTTGTTTTAGCGTATGATAACCTGATTTTACCTAAATCAATATTTGGCATATGTGTCAACTCGGAGAAAATGAAGGCGCCCGATACCGATGGAGTGAATATACCTCTGTTACCGGCATTAAGCGTTGAGTATGCATCATAACGGCCGCTGGTACCAATGGTCAGGAAGTTTTTAATCGCAAAATCAGCGTTGTAGTAAGCCGAATGCACTTCTGATTTTTTAAAGTCATAGCTTGAGTTTTTGCTGCCTACGTTGTTAATGCTGTAGAAAAACGGTAATGTGAACGGACCACCGCTAAGACTGGTATATTCAGACTGGTCTTTACGGGTTGCTGCACCTGCGGTTACGTCGAAACTTAACAGGTCTTTAACAATGTCGTGTTTAACACCAATTAAACCGTCGACGTTTAATTCGGATGTTTGCATGGTTGATTGCTCGTCCAGGCCGCCCATCAGGCCTGAGTAATACGCGGTACCGGTAGGGGTTACTTTAAAGCGGCTATCGTTAATGTTGTCATAACCTAAACGGGCCTGCGCGTAAATCCAGCTGGTGAAGTTGTAGCGGGCGGTTAATGCTGTAATTAACCTTTTACGGCCAGTGTTATTGATAAACTTGTTGGCAGCAAAGTAAGGGTTGGTTACATATGGGTCGTCTGTCCAAACCTGCTCATAACCATTAGCACCGTAGCCAGGATTTAGGATAGATTGGTTTAAGTTAGGGGCAATAAACCAGATGTTGTTCGGGTTACCCGGGCCGTCAGAAAGGCTTGGACGGTTTGTAGAGTTTTCAACCAGGTAGTTGGCCACGATACCGATGTTCAGTTTGTCGGTTACGTTTTGGTTGGCGTTTAAGTTGAAAGTTTTCCTGTCGAGTTTGCTGTTAGGTACTATTGAACCGGCATTCATATCCGAAACTGATAACCTGAAAGCTCCTGTTTCGTTACCGCCGTCAAACGCTACTGTATTAGTATAAGTATTGCCTGTGCGGTAGAAGTTTTGCAGATTATTGTTTACCGCAGAATATGGGTACATTTTGCCGTCAAACTGTATGGTTTGTGAACCATCAAGTTTTGAACCCCATGCTAACCGGCTTGACGCTTGTGCGTCGGATGCATTTTGAGGCTTTACACCATGCTGACCCTGACCATATGTGGTTTGGAAATCGGTAGTGTTGTTAACCTTATCGGCCTGGTAGTTGGTATTAAACTCTACACCAAAACCCGAATTTTTTTTGCCGCCTTTAGTGGTGATCAAAATTACACCATTTGAAGCACGGGTACCGTAAAGAGCGGATGCTGACTGGCCTTTTAATACCGTAATGGTTTCAACATCATCAGGGTTGATGTTGCTGATACCGTCGCCATAATCAGCGCCACCCCATTCGCCGGATGAACCGCGCTGGGTGTTGTCTATCGGTACACCGTTGATTACAAATAACGGGCTGCCAGCACCGCCGCTGGTTACACCGCGTAATAATATACGCGCTGAAGAACCCGGTCCGCCACTTACACCGCTGATGCTCAGGCCGGCCACGCGGCCTTCTAATGAGTAGGCTACGTTGCTTTCTTTCGCTTTATCAAGCAGGTCGCCTTTTACGGTTGTAATTGCATAGCCTAATTTTTTCTCTTCTTTTTTAATACCTAAGGCAGTTACCACAACTTCGTTCAAATTATTGTTTGAGGTTAAAGTAATGGTAATAGTTGATTTACCTCCCACCGCAACTTCTTTAGTGCCATAACCGATATAGCTCAAAATCAACACAGTGTTTGGCTGAACATCAAGCGTAAAGTTACCGCTGGCATCGGTTTGTGTACCTGTAGTGGTGCCTTTGATCCTGATGCTTACGCCTACAAGGGGTTCGCCTTTTTCGTCAACAACCTTACCGGTAAGTTTAGCGAAGTTTAAGTTAAAATTATAGTTTGATTTGGCATTTGCTTTTGGCGCTTCAGCAGCCGAAGCCTGCATATTCAAGAGCACCATACCTGCAAGGGCAAATTTACACAGGTTGAGGGATTTTGATACCCATGGCCTCTGTACACCCACCGGGTGTTTGAAAAATTTCATATTTTATTGAATTTAAAGGGAGTTAATAGCGAAGCGCCCTGGAAGCACAACGCAGTTATAAACATTCAAAAATCTTTTTCGAGGCAGTAATTCCCTCCGGGTAATTATCGCCTGTAGTGGGAGAGTAAGCTTTTTTTACATAGGCATCAGTTTTCCTGGGTTTATTAATAATGTCATATAGTTTGGTTAATGATCACTGTGCTAAAGGAAAACTATCCTTTGTAGGGATGCACTTTAGTGATTTAAAGTGAGGACAATTAAATTTTAGCGATTGCCTACAAACCCATGAAAAATATTTTGCAATTATTAATTACCGGTATTTTAAACTGCCGTATGAAAAAAAGAAATTGTAATAGGGGGGATTAGTATTGCCCGCTGCCTGACATGATCATGGATGCAAGCTGTTCGTCGCGGTCATAAATATCTTTGCGGAAATTGAGCCGGTTATTCCTGTCGGTAAAGGCGGTAAAATAGGCTATAAATACAGGCATCTTTTGTTTGAGTGTAACCTGCTGTTGTTTACCGAGATGCATGGCTTTATTAATGCGGGAAGTTGTCCAGGTGCTGTCGTATTTTAAAAGAAATGAAGCCAGTTTTACCGGTTCGCCAACGCGGATACAGCCGTGGCTAAACGCCCGGGACGATTCGCCAAACAACGACCTTGAAGGCGTATCGTGCAAATAGATACTGTAACTATTAGGGAACAGGAATTTTACCAGCCCCAAAGAGTTTGCCGGTCCGGGCTTTTGCTGAATTACCGGAAGCCCGTTTTCCCGGCCGGTAATGACCATATTATGCTCGTTAAGATAATTTGGGTTGCTGCTCATGGCCGGCAACACTTCATTGCGCACAATACTTTCGGGCAGGTTCCAGTAAGGACTGAATACCACGTACTGCATTTCGCCGTAAAATATTACTGTTTGATGTACTTTTTCCCCCACCACCACATTGCAGCTCCATAATAAGCTATCGGCATGGTAAACGTGCAGTTTAAATTCAGGGATATTCACAGCGAGGTAGTCGGTAGTTAAACTTACCGGTAGCCAGCGGCAGCGCTCCATGTTTACAATGATCTGTTTGATCCGTGACTTGAGCGGTACATTCATTTCGGCCATGGTTCCGGGACCGGGTAAGCCATCGGCGCTAAGGCCGTGCCTGAGCTGGAATTGGGTTATGGCTGCTTTGAACTCGTCATCAAATTTATTGTTGAGCGTATCGCCTTTAAAATCTTCCAGTTTATATAGGCGGGCTTTTATGTTGGCAACTACATCCGACGAGTCGCCGGGTTTGAGTTTTTTGCTGATAATAATTGGCTCCCAGTTCTCATGGGCATCAAGCTGGCGGTATTTGGCCAGGAAACTTTTTAGCAAGTCGTACTGGCGGTACACCGGCTCGCTTATAGCAGGGTTTGTTTCGAAGTTTTTTTTAAGAGTGTATCCAGGTAATCATCATATGCTATCTTTTTACGCGGCAGGAACCAGTTTACCGAACGGCTGACCGAATCGCTCATGCCCCGGAAAGCCAGTTTTGAAAACGCGAAATATTGGGCAGTTAGCATTAACTCGGTGCCGATATCAGGTTTTTTGACTCTTGTTTTTGAATGATTGTCAAATATCAGTGAGTCTAAATCTTTTTGATAGGGGATACCTTTATATATGCCTTCGTTTTGCAGGTTCATCAGCCTGTCGTTCAGGTTACCGGCCTGTTCAATTAAAGTGCCTTTTTCGTACCATGCATAGGCAAATTTACGCTTACGGTAAAAACTCCGCATATCCTGCTCATAGGGAGCCAAAGCGGGATGGCTTTGAAGAAATGTGACGATACGGGTACTGTCAAATACAACTTCGGTTTGATCACTAAAGTTGCCAGGAATGGTTTTTGTCCACTCTTTAGCCATTTTCTTTTTTTGGGAATCAGCTATATAATTGTAATGTTTTTTGCTGTTGTTTTTGCAGTTGGAAAGGACTAAAACACTTAAAACAAATACGATAATATATTGCGGTTTCAACCTGTTCTGCATAGCTAATTTATTAGTTATACGGAACGCAAATTACAAGGTTTTGTTTTTAGAAAGGGAAGGGCATTGAATGTTAGCCGATATAAAATGCCAAATAAGAGACAAGGTATTTGAGGATAAGAAGGATCGATAAATATTTTTCAATAAATTCTACTAAATTTATAGATATTATAGTATATTTGTCATGTAACATTCAAAAACAGATGACGGGCAACAGTTTAATCAGCAGTAATAAATACACATCGGCTCTAAACCGGGGCGAAATGTACATGCCCATATGTTGCTGTTGTTGAAATTCTCTCCACCTCAGATAAGCTGTTACGCACCTTTAAATTTACTGACCTCAATTAATATATTTTTATGAACACATCCAGCAATAAACAATTAAGCAGCGCCATCCCGCCGGGCTTGCTCATGCGTTACCGGGTAATTTATGGATTATGCCGTTGTTGTTGAACAATAAAGCTCAACTACAATTACCTTAAAACACTATCCATAACATCATAAATCTATTTTAAAATGCAAACCACAAATAATAATAAATATCCTTTTTTCGATCTGCTTGAAGTTGTTGCCGAACCCGATCTTAAGTTTCGTAAGCTGAAATCATTACATCCTGTAAAAGCGGGCAATTTGGTCCCTGAATTTAAGTTAAGTAACGATTATAGCCGCTGGCAGCAATTTTACAATGGCGCCGAAACACATGGCCCTATTTCGCAAAGGAATTTATTAAATAAGCCGCTGGTTATTTCTTTTTATTCGCGTCATTGGGGCACCAAGGTCTGGCGCAGCTTAAGCAACTGAATAATTTGCAGCATGAGGTTAAGGCAAGCGGCGGCAACCTGCTTATCATTAGTGACGAACGTACCGAAGATCTTGAAAAATGGGCGTGGAACAAAGCCTCACCCTTAATTTTTATCATGATGCTGGTAAAGAAATAGCACAGCAATTCAGGGTGTATTCTGAGGATTACCCGGTGTGGGACAGGTTTTCGGGCATTGACGAAAACGCGCCGTTATTGGCCACCTATATTATTGAACCATCAAAACAGGTTATCTACAGCCATATCGACTGGGATTTCCTGGGCACTTTTTCTGCCGAAGACATCATCAGCACTGTTTATGAATCAGCATTGATCAGTAATGGCCGCAGATCGGCATAAACACCAGAAGGTTAAGCGCCTTACACAACAGCAATCTTATAAGTGTTTACTAAGCGCACGTATAAGATTGCTTCTTACTTTCCGAATAATATTTTTATTAGTCTGTTAATTCAGGTGCCCACCCCGCAGCCTGGCCTTGTAATAACTTGGCGTAATGCCCTCTATCTTTTTAAATGCGCGGCTAAAGTAGTTAAGGTTATTGAACCCGGCTTTAAAACAGGCTTCAGAGATACTGTTATGTGGATTGTTCATGAGTTGTTTGGCTAATTGCAGGCGCTCTTTAATAATATAATCAACCGGCGAAATTCCCAGCTCATGCCTGAACGCCCGGAAAAAGCTGGCTTTGCTCATGAAGGCCATTTGGCTCAGGGCATCAATATTAAGCTTATCGCTTAAATGCACCCTAATGTATTCCAGTACGTAGGCAAATCGGCTGCTGCTTGATAGCTCATGCAGGTTATCGCTGATCTCGTTAATGTTTTGCATCTGCATAATGCGGATTAGCAACTCTTTTAAAGTGAGGTTAGCCAGCACATCTTTGGTCAGCGCGTCGCCGGTACTGATGCGGATGAGTTTATTAATGAGTTGGGCCAGCTCGTAATTATTAAAAAAGTGGAACTGGTTATAGTTCAGCTGCCAAACCCGCTTATCTTCCCTTGGGTAATTCTCATTTAAAAAATCAAGTGTATTGATAATTTCCTGGTGGTTAATAGCCAAAGCGGTGCACTGTGATGGCTGGTTGATGGTAGCCTCCGGGAAATCAATTTTCATGGTAATATTTGGCGGCACTATAACGGTTTCTCCCGGGAGGTAATCAAACCCCGGTTTATCAAACAAGTGCATCACCTTTTTGCCGCGCAGCATGCTTGTTATTACCAGGTCGCTAAAAGTTAAGGGCACCAGCTCGCTGCGCTCAAAAGTTTCAAAAACGTTGAGTTCGCAATGGTTCATGGTGTAAGCCCTGCGGTTTTCAACCAGGGTATTCAGTTCTTTTCCGTGTGAGAGGCTTAGTGGAGATAACAGGGTTTTGTTATTCATAGCCATTTATAATTTATACCAAATTAGGTATACTTATCATGATTAGCAAGTGGGTGCAAAAAATGCGACCATTGTGCTACCTTTTGAGAACATAATGCAAATGCCGTACAGCGAGGTAGCTCTACATTAGTGTTACCAAAAAACCATAAAAATTATGAGCGCTGTTTCTAAACCATCCTTCAAGGATAAATACGACAATTTTATCGGCGGCAAATTTGTCCCGCCGGTTAAAGGCGAATATTTTGATAACGTTTCGCCTATCGACGGCAAAGTATTCACCAAAGCTGCACGATCAGGAAAGGAAGATGTTGAACTGGCTCTGGATGCCGCGCATGCCGCATTCCCGGCATGGGGCAAAACTTCAGCCGCACACAGGGCATCGCTATTAAATAAAATAGCCGATGTTATTGAAGCCAACCTGGAGTTTTTGGCCGTTGTAGAATGCATCGATAACGGAAAGGCCATTCGTGAATGTCGCGCTGCCGACTTGCCGCTGGTGATTGATCATTTTCGTTATTTCGCCGGTGTTATCCGTGCCGAAGAAGGCGGGATTTCCGAGCACGATGAATATACCGTAAGTATTTGTTTAAATGAACCATTGGGTGTGGTAGGACAGATCATCCCCTGGAATTTTCCGCTGTTGATGGCTACCTGGAAAATTGCGCCTGCGCTTGCTGCCGGTAATTGTTGCGTGGTGAAGCCAGCCGAGCAAACACCAACATCCATCATGGTATTAATGGAATTGATCCAGGATATTTTGCCGCCTGGTGTTTTGAACATTATCACCGGTTTTGGTCCGGAGGCAGGTAAGCCACTGGCTTCATCGCCAAGGGTTGCCAAAGTTTCCTTTACGGGCGAAACCACAACCGGCCGCTTGATTATGCAGTACGCATCTGAAAACCTCATCCCGGTTACGATGGAACTGGGGGGTAAATCACCAAATATCTTTTTTGAATCGGTAGCCGATGCCGATGATGAGTTTTTTGACAAAGCTGTTGAAGGCGCAGTATTATTTGCCCTTAATCAGGGCGAGGTTTGCACCTGTCCGTCGAGGATCCTGGTGCACGAAAATATCTATGATAAATTTATGTCGAAGGTGATAGAACGCACTAATGCTATCATTATGGGCAATCCGCTTGACGGGAATACCATGATGGGTGCACAGGCATCTAACGATCAATACGAAAAAATCCAATCGTACCTGAAAATTGGTAAAGAAGAGGGAGCAGAGGTACTTTGCGGCGGTGAGGTTAAAAAGCTTGACGGTGAGCTGGAAGGCGGCTATTATATCCAGCCTACGTTATTTAAAGGCAATAACAAAATGCGCATTTTCCAGGAAGAGATCTTTGGTCCGGTGGCTTGTGTAACTACGTTCAAAACTACTGAAGAAGCCATCGCGATTGCCAATGACACACTGTACGGATTGGGTGCCGGTGTGTGGACCCGCGATGCGCACGAGCTTTACCAGGTGCCCCGCGCAATACTGGCCGGCAGGGTTTGGGTAAATAATTACCATGCTTACCCGGCACATGCGCCTTTTGGCGGCTATAAAAAATCAGGTTTTGGTCGCGAAAATCATAAAATGATGCTTGGTCACTACCGTCAAACAAAAAACATGCTGATCTCATATAATAAGAACAAGCTGGGATTTTTTTAATCCCGGCTTTAATCCCCCGTTCCCCAGACTTGCGAAGTTTCTGAAACTTCGTAAGTCTTTATGTGTTTAAATATTTCTTTACTTATCTGCTTCTTCGCGCGAAATTTGAAGACATGATCAAAAGAGTAACCATAACCCCGAAGCTTCAAAGCTGATAGCCGAACTCAAATCCCGCTTTGGCGACCTGATGTTCCATCAAAGCGGTGGTTGCTGCGATGGCTCATCGCCTATGTGCTTTGAAAAGGGCGAGTTTAAACTCGGCGGCAGCGACGTGAAAATAGGAGAGGTGGATGACTGTGAATTTTGGATGAGTAGGGACCAGTTTGAATACTGGCAGCATACCCAGCTTCAGCTCGATATTACCAAAGGCCGTGGTTCAAGTTTTTCAATAGAAATACCGACGGGTTTTAGGTTTATGATCCATTCAAGATTGTTTACCGAAGACGAGTTGAAAGATTTAGAACCGGTGGGTTTTATAGATTAGCCTCCTCCAAATCTCTTACTGCTCTGCCTGCACCTTATCCAGCTTATCCATGATCTCTTTTGTATACTTTATTGATAAAGCTTTCTTAAAATACTTTTCAGCATTTGCTTTATCTCCACGGGCTAAAAAGCAATCGCCCATACTGTCATAAACGTTGAAGTTTTTTGGATAATTATCTATGTTCACTTGGAAGAACATGTCCGCTTTTTCATAATCTTTTTGTTGCAAAAACGCGTAGCCTATGCCATTCATCTCCGGCTCGGGAGGGCGTACGGTGTAACCCATTTCAGCGGACATCATTTTGTAATGGGCATCTATCATTTGTCTTAGCTGCACGGCATTATACTGTTTATCAAAATATTGGTTATAAGGCTGGTTTCGCGGAAAGCGGTTGTTTTTGAAAATAAACCGTAAGGCATCATACTCGGCATTGAATGAAACAGAATTATGATCGTCATCGGGATAATATTTTTTAGACCATTGCAGATTGTTTGCTTTATTGACAGAAAGATCATCAGCCAGTTTCATGATCGACCGGATATGATGTGATATTTCGGCCGTGTCCTTTTTTACTTGTATAGTATCCATGCCTGCATTCATCGTATTGGCAAAACCGAGGAAAAGCTTTTTGCCGCCAAAATTCTTTTGCTTAAGAATAATCGTTGCCTGTTTAAGTAAATTGTCGTTATCATAAAACATGCTCGGATCGATAGCTACATAGGCATTAAAAACATGTGTATGTTTTAATAATAAATTGATCACCGTTAATCCTCCCAACGAATGACCGATCATGGTGCGATAGGGAGCAGTTGGATATGCTTTGTCGATATATGGAATTAGTTCTTTTTCCATAAAGGCGGCAAAGTTTTCCCCTCCGCCTGATGACTTGTACATAGCGCTGCTGGTAGGCGTAAGGTCTCGTGTACGGTGTCCGGATGTATTCAAAATGCCAACTATAATCATTTGCGGCAGCACCGTATTGCCTGCAGTTGCGCTAAGTTCTTTGATCATAGTAACCAGCGACATGAAATGATCATCGGCATCTAAAACGTACAAAACCGGAAATTCCGGTTTTGAAAAGTAGTTGGTATCATATCCTGGCGTATAAACCCAAAGTGGTCGTTTCTCTTTCAGGATGTTGGAATAAATGGTATCCACCCTGCCCAAAACTATAGGTTGCTGCAGCGGCTGCGCCTTCAACAGGTATGCAATGGTGAGATGAATCAGTATCAGGATAAGCTTTTTCATGTGGCTGTTGATTTATGATTCAATGGTACAGCAACAATATGACCTTCAGAATTAAATGTGACGAATGTTGTCGTTGGCGTGACGGAAATAATTTGGAGCTTGTTTTCGTTTTAAAGAAGGACTGAAAACATGTTTTGGCAAGTTTTTGTTAGTTGTTACAATCATTCATAAAATCATGGCCGTGCTCAATACCTATAATACTGCCCGTAAAAAGAACGGCTTAACAAAGTTTGAGACGTTGATCTTCGGATTAATGATCGTGTTCAATATAGGGGCTATCATACTCTTCTTTATTGATAAAGGATATTTTGAGATGATATACAATCGCTATGGCGGTTTTATAGGATACTTAACGGTATTGTTGTTACTTGTAATTTTTATAGTGTCGGCAGTATATATTGTAAGGCTTTCGCGCTATCGCAGCATCCAGTTTTGTGTGGTTTTTATTTTAACCGGGATAGCAAGCCTGTTTTTCATCACGGAAAAAATGAGCAGTTTACCTGACCTTTTTCATCTGTCAACCCATTCGCTTTTTAAATCCAACACCGCAATATTGGGGCAAATGCAAATGGAATAATTAAAATTAATGAGACCGGAAAAATTGTGCTCTATTGGATTTTGATAGCCGCAAGTGCTTTTTACTTTTTGATATTGCCGTTTATATATCGGAGTAATTTTAGGGCTAAACGCTTTATTGATAGAATCGGAATTCCTATCCCGCACCGCAACCATGTTATCGCAATAATTATATTAACCATTTTGATAATGCTATTTTCGGCAGTAAATGAGTCGGAAGTTTTACCACTTGATTTTGCTGCAATATTTTTGCTGATCCTGCTTTGCCCGGAAAACATCGGTGTTTTCAGGCGATAGTCATATTTTTTTGCAACACTTTAAATTGTTTTTTTAGGCTCCGTTTAATCCGATCATTTACTGCAACTTTGTAATAAACCTTTCAATTACAACCTCATAAAATATGGCTACAGTTTCATTGGGCAGCCCGGCAGGCAAATGGATCATGGTTTCGGCTATACTGGCTTCGGCCATGGCATTTATTGATGGTACAGCACTTAATGTGGTGCTGCCCGCATTACAACAAAGCCTTGATGCCAAAGGAGCTGATCTCTTTTGGATCCTGAACGCTTACCTGTTGATGCTTGCCTCGCTTATTTTAATAGGCGGCTCGCTTGGCGATAAACTGGGGCGGAAGAAGGTCTTCATGATAGGGATCTTTATTTTTATAACCGGATCAGCTCTTTGCGGGTTTTCACCGGGTGTTTTTTATCTCATTGTTTTTCGGATCATACAGGGTATTGGAGGTGCACTGATGATTCCCGGGAGCCTTTCGCTTATTTCATCATCCATCGATGCAAAAGAAAGGGGCAAGGCTATCGGAACATGGTCGGCCATTACCACGATAGTTACAGTGGGCGGCCCGGTATTGGGTGGCGCCTTAGCCGATGCCGGTTTATGGCGGTACATATTCTTTATTAATATACCCATAGGGATAGTAGCTTTACTCATTCTGTGGCGCAAGGTTGCCGAAAGTAAGGATGATAATACCGATCAAACCATTGATTTTCCCGGAGCTGTTTCTATTGCATCAGGGCTTGCTTTGCTAACATTTGGTTTTCTGCGGATGCCGGCGGTTGGTTTTAATAGCTGGCAGGTTTATGGATCATTAGCCCTTGGCTTATTATTGCTCATTGTTTTTATTTACATAGAAGGTACAAGCAAACATCCCATGATGCCGCTAAACCTGTTTAGTAGTAAAACCTTTAGCGGGGTAAACCTGCTTACATTTTTTCTGTACGCGGGTTTGGGTGGCGGTATGCTGTTCATATCACTAAACATGGTGCAGGTGCAGGGGTATAGCCAGCTGCAATCTGGATTAACATTTTTACCTTTTACTGTGCTCATGATCTCCATTGCGCGTTATGCAGGAGCTATCGCCGATAAAAAAGGCCCGCGTTTATTGCTCATCATCGGTCCGGCTTTGGCGGGAGCCGGGTTACTGGTATTGTCGTTCATTAAACAAACTGCAGGCCCCTCCGATTATTGGACAAGCTTTTTCCCTGGCGTGCTTGTTTTTGGCTTCGGCATGTCATTAACGGTAGCGCCGCTTACGGCAACGGTAATGGGATCGGTAAGTGATCATTTTTCGGGCACGGCATCGGGCATTAATAATGCTATGACCCGGATTGCCAATGTTTTTGCCAATGCCATTTTTGGTGCCCTCGCGGTTTTATTTTTTTCGGGAGCGATGCAGGGGGAGTTGAAAAAGTTATCCCTTAATGAAAAAGATAAAAAGACGGTTATGGAACAATCGGCCAACTTAGGTAATGCTAAAGTGCCCGCCGGCATCGACGGATCCAACAAAAAGGCAGTCGGGATTGCCTATCACAACGGATTTATTTCGGCCTATGGCAATATTATGCGGATCTGCGCCGGCCTTGGTTTCCTGGGTGCGCTGATGTCGGTTATTTTTATCAGGAATAACGCTGTTAAGAAGGAGTGATTGTTTTTGAAAAAACGTGTATAGAGTGCCTCTGCGTAGATCCTAAAAAAATCAGATTGGGGTTGCAACCATTTGTTTATCACTATCGTCTACCTTACAAATTCATCTAAAGCTTATTGTTATGTTCAAATCGATATTCTCCCGAAATTCTGTAAAACTCTTTGCGTTATGTTTTTTATGCTTTGTTGCCGTTAGCGTATCCGCCCAGGATAAAACCAAAACGATAGGCAACAAACCCCGAAGCGGGTCATCCAATAATACCTTTGATGCTGTTAAAGGTGCGCAGGTTGGTATTGAAATGAATGCTGGTAAACAGCAGGTACAATTACTTAAGCTGAACTTTCATACTCAAAACCGATCAAGCGATAGCATTCCTTTTAAAGTAAATGTTTACCAAATGGCCGGGAAGTTTCCAAATGAAGCTAATTTGGTTAAAGACGAAATAAAAGGCTATATTAAAAAATACGACGATGTGGAAAATCATCAATTAACCACTGTCGACTTATCGCCATACAATGTTAAAGTGGCCGGTGATATTGTGGTTTCTATTGAATTTTTGACAACTAAAACCAACTCCAACGTTGGATTTGCCTGCGGCTTATTTAACGGTGGTACCTTCCATAAGGATGGTGAAACCCAATTCTGGAGGAAGATTCCGATTGTTGGTGTTGATTTTAATGTACTGGTGAAAAAGTTGAAGTAGATGCCCCTCTAAATCTTCCCTAAAGGAGAGACTTTTAACAACTGTGCTCATTGCAAACGAGCGCAGTAAATATGCTAAATAGTCTTCTTTAAACCCTGCGAGATTTACTCGAACAATTCCTGCTCATCAGTATAATATGTTTTCCGCGATGCTTCGTTAATTATGATCGCGGCGCCTGTTGGGCTGTGTTTTTTCTTTGAATTGTGAATATCCATGAAATCACGAACTTCACCGTTAATGATGTCGGGGTTTGATTTAAGGATATTTTGTTCTGCATCTTCCAATACCGATTTTATTGCCTTAACCAGGTCTTTCAGTTTGGCCTCCGGTATTTTACTGCTTATGGAGAACGGAGAAATGCGAGCGTGCCATAAAATCTCATCGGCGTACGCATTGCCGACGCCTCTCATGATCTTCTGATCAAGCAGAACAGTTTTAATATTGGTTTTTGTTTTTGCCAGGCGCTTTCTCAAATACTCGGCATCGGCATCAAGCGCGTCGGGTACGTCCTTTTTTTCGGGGTTGAGGGTAGGCGTCGCTATCCCCTGGAAATCGGTTAGTACTAATCCGCTGCCATCATCAAAGTGCAGCTCGATGATGCTGTACTTGTTGTCGTTCTTTGTATCGAACAAAAACAGTTTACCGTGCAGCATCAGGTGCAGACCCAATACATCGCCCTTGCTAAATTTAATATGCAGTTCCTTCCCTTCGCGATATACTTTTTCGAGCTTTTGCCCGCTTAATACCTCGTTTAATTCGTGTACGCTAACATTTAGTTTTTTAGCGTTAGGTACTTCTATTTTTTTAACGGTTTTACCTGCAAGTATTTTTTGCAGGTTATGGCTAAAAGCCTGCAGGTCGGGTAGTTCGGGCATAATATGTTGTTTTTATAAGTAACTTGTTGTTGTAATTAATGTTTGTTATCCGACACCATTAAACTTTTTAAAACGTTGTATGGCGCTTTCAATAGACTGGTTTTGAGTTTTATTGAGTTTGTTAAATGGTTTGAGCTCGATATCAATATTCTTTTTGCCCATATTCCGGCTCCAGTTGCCAACCACCTGGTTATTGACCATTATAGTTGGGAAAAAGGTAATAGCCCCTATTTTATCCCGAAAGCTGGCCGGTACCATGGCATCGCGATTTTTATACGCTATAATTAACTCATCGTAAACAGGCAGAAGGTAAGCCCCTGTTTTTTTTGCTGTACTGAAATCGGCATCAGTACTCATCCAATAGCTTATCTCTTCAATGATTACATTACTGAGCCGGCTTTTATTTATTTCGATCCCGGTTTTGGCATCGGCAACAGTAAGGCCGCTCCAATGTACAAAATCATTTATTGTAGCGGGGCCATGGCTTGTAAAATACCGCAAAACCAAACGAGCTACCGCTTCGTCACGATCTATGACCGGTGTCATTGGTGCACGTTCATCAAGCAGTGCGTAAGTAAATTGTTTACCCTGTCTTGCACCACTGCAAATTAATTGCTCCAGTTCGGCTTTCATTAACAGTATCGTAAGCCTGAGATCGTTGGTAGCTATGTTTGCCTGAGTTAGCGCAGCGGCAATTTCGGTACGGATTAGCTGTTTGCCGCCCTGCAGGCCTTTTGTAAATACATCAAAGCTTTTATTAAAAATGGCATCGGTAACCTCCTGTTTTTTATACATGGCGGCATTGCCTGCGTTGATCCTTGGAGCAGTAAGGCTAAGCATCCAGCGGATATCCTGAGGTAATACAAAATGCCAGGTTGGTCTTAATACATGGGTTCGTAAGACAGCGCCGTTGGTCATCGCTTTTTCCACGGCCTTGTCCGATGGAGATGACATACGTAACCCAATTGCCCATTTGGCATGCGCATATTCTTGTGCCTGCATGGCGCACATATGGCCAACCACCTCTTCGGGCTTTTTGAATTTATCGTGGTTAAGGTGTTGGTTATAAACCCGAAGATTAGCTATATCACGTGTGGTCATGTTAATCTGCTTTGATATTATTCAAAATAAATATATTTTAAGGACAACTGTTTGTCAGCAGGAAAAATGATTTAATTTGACAGGCTTATTTTGATGAACGGATGAACAGGATAGATCCTAATTATTTTGCAGGCGGGATGATTGTCGGTATTGCTATTGGCTTAGCCTTGCACAGCGTTGGTGTAGGTATAGCAATTGGTGTTGCCGTTGGTTTGTCTGTGGGCTTAAGAAAGAAGAAAGGGTAAAGGCTCTTCAAATTACAGCCTTACGAAGTTTGAAAAACTTCGTAAGGCTCATCCGGTAATTAAAAATCGTGATATAAATTTCTGAACGAGCTTCTTAACCCGAAGGTGATCATGGTGTTTTTTGAATCTTTTTGGTCATTTTTTTCCTGGCGGTACAATGCGCCGAGTTCCAGGCGTAAATTGTACTTTGGGTTAAGTATGTAAGCAACAGTTCCTTCACCATAATAAAGCTGTGTACTTATACCCTGGCCTATGGTAGTTGTAGTATTTGCCGAAGGTATAAAAGGCTTGATAATTATTTTGCCGTTATTTTCGGCCTTTGTGGCATCAAGTCCATATTTGGCATAATTAAGTTGCCCCTGGAAATCAAATCGGCCAACCGAATAATTCACAATGCCCAAAAGCTCCCTGAAGTTTGCTCCGTAAGGATGGGCCAGAGGATCGCCGTAAAACGAATAACTGCTTGTTGACTGCTGGTTACTGTAAGTGTATGGCTTAACAGTGTTATATTCAAATAGATAGTTTAATCTTTTAACTTTAAAAATATCTGCGCCACGGATACCCAGTTGCCAGCCGTTGGTGTTATCGGTACTGTTGCCCGAAAAGAAATCGCTGCCCTTGAACCTGTCAAACATGATCTGTCCGTACAAGGCAGCTTTATCAAAAATCTTGTATTTGGCATTAAAACCTAAAAATACATTATCCTTTTGATAACCACCCGGACCCAGCGAGCTTGCAAATAAAATTGGGTTCACAAAATTGGCGTCAAAGCCTGCCCGATTACCTTGGTTATCAGCTTCGGGAGCTATCAGGGCGTTAAACATACCAAACGAGGCGCGTTTGGTTATATTCCAGTCAATATAATGGAATAAAGCCCATTTGCGGCGGTTACTTCCAAAACTGTCGAATTTTTGTGCAACATTATTGAGGTCTTCAATATAGGCCCACGCTACCATATAACGTACGGGGCCAAGGTCGGCTGTAAGCCTGAGAAGCGGCATATTGGCGGCAAAGTCAGATAAGAGCACCGACCGGTATCCGTCACCAATAAACATTTTATCCTCGCCTAAAGTAATATTCAGTTTTTTTGTTACTGAATAGGAGAGTATTGCAGTTACGTACGACCAATCTTGTGAGTTGCGTGGTTGGCCTGTATACTTCCTGGCATATGCCTGGCCGGGTATAAAACCATTGGTATTGACATAGTTGTTATAATACGATACAAACTTGGCCGAATTTTCAAAACCGCTTGTGTAAAATGAAAATTTGCTGCCCACTGTTCCCCCAATTTGATATCCACGTACATTTAAGTTGGTCGAATTGCTGTTAGCGAAATCCCTGCCGGCCTGCAGATCAGTAATATAGTCGGCATAAAAGGTATATTCTTTTGCTTTTACGTCAAAAAGGTGTTCATTAAATAATTTACGCCCGCCCCAGGTTTTGCGGTCTTTAACACCAACATTCATTACCGAATCATAGGTATGCAAAATAGTACTGTCAATTAAAAAAGGACGTAATGAAGTATGAACCGAGTTTTTTACAGAATAAATATCCGAATTGAACTTTTGATACAACTGGTATGAATTAGGTAAATAAACTGATTGAGCTTTTGCTAATTGCGATGTAAATAAGGCAATTACAGCTATGATAAATGTTTTTCGAAAGCTTAGGAAGTAGAGTTTTTGCATTACAACAAAATAAGTATTAATTGTTCTAAGTTAAAAATTTCATTGGTAAATAAGGATATATACATACATGCCCCGCAGGTTGTTTCTGATATATTAAAATTATGCAAATTGATTTGGACATTGATACCTCGTTAACCGTTCATAATCATTGAATTAATTATCAATAAAGCAGGTTTATAGTTATTAAATAATTGGATTGAAATATGCCTGTTCGTGGAGATCAGTAAATAAAATTTCTTTAATCCCAGTACTTCAAAAAGTTAATTAATGTTAAATTTTGTCACGTGCAGGTGTTTTTTTTAAATAAGTTATAAAAATCATGATATTTGCCGCGCTATTAAATCAATTGATATTATTAAATGCAGTACAAAAAAATCAATAACCTGTTAGGCTGGCTTTGTTTTGTTATAGCCTCAATAACCTATATTTTAACATTAGAGCCGTCTGTAAGCTTTTGGGATTGCGGCGAATTTATTTCATGTGCCTACCGTTTACAGGTAGCCCACCAGCCTGGTTACCCGGTTTTTGCCATGATAGGCAAGGTTTTGTCGTTATTGTCATTTGGCGATAACACTAAAGTGCCTTTCTTTACTAATATGGGTTCGGCACTGGCCAGCGGTGCAACTATTATGTTTTTATTTTGGACAATTACTGCTTTTGCCAAAAAACTGATGGTTGAAAAACGAGATGAGGCTATTGACGGTTATAAATTATATGTAATTATGGGGGCCGGCCTTGTTGGTGCCCTGGCCTTCACATATACCGATACGTTTTGGTTTTCGGCTGTCGAAACCATTGTATTTGCCCTGTCATCACTATGTACTGCAATTGTATTTTGGGCAATTCTTAAATGGGATGAGCATGCCGATGAACCCGGTGCTGATAAATGGATTGTTTTTATAGCTTATGTTATCGGTTTATCCATAGGGATTCACCTGTTAAACCTGTTGACTATACCGGCCATCGCAATGGTTTACTATTTCCGCCGAACCCAAAATATTACCGTTGGCAATAGCATCCTTACTTTTTTGGCAGGGGTAGTGATTCTTGGCCTGGTACAATACGGCATCAGGGGATATACCATTAAGTTCGCGGCTTATTTCGATCTTTTCTTTGTCAACTCCTTAGGAATGGGCTTTGGTACCGGAGCATTCTTTTTCATCCTGCTAATAGTTGTTGCACTGGTATTGGGGATTCTGTACAGCATCCGCAAAAAGAAACCTGTATTAAACCTGGCTTTACTTTGCGTTGCATTTATATACTTTGGATATGGCTCATTCGCTTATATCCCTATTCGTGCAACTGCTAATACTAATTTAAATAACTCACATCCTGATAATGCTTTTACGCTTTACGGTTATCTTAACCGTATCCAGTATGGTGAAGTGCCTTTGTTAACCGGCCCCATGTATGATTCGCAGGTTACGGATCAAAAACAGGGGAGTATCATTTACCGTAAAGGTAAAACCAAATATGAAAATGCAGGTCGTAAAACTGATTATGTATATGACCATACCACAGCATTGCCACGTATGTACAGTACCGATCCTAACGACGTGCAGTTTTACAAGCAATGGCTGAGGATTCCCGATGGGCAGGCCCCAACTATGGGCGATAACCTGAAATGGATGTTTAGCTGGCAAATGTACCAAATGTACTGGCGTTACTTTTTCTGGAACTTTGTTGGCCGTTATAACGATGCCGACGGACAAACCAGCACCGAAGGTATTGACGGTAACTGGACGACCGGTTTATTTGACGGTGGCAAACATTTACCAAAATCAGTAACTGCGGCTACTACTTATACTCCGCTATACGCCCTGCCATTAATAATTGGTTTAATAGGTTTGTTTTTCCACGTTAACCGCCGCAGTAAGGACGCCTTGATTGTAGGTTTACTGTTTTTCTTCACCGGTTTGGCAATTGTATTATATGTAAACCAGGCATCAGTGCAGCCACGTGAGCGTGATTACTCGTACGTGGGCTCGTTTTATGCTTTTGCCATATGGATAGGGCTTGGCGTAATTGCCATTGCCGAATTTGGCCGCAAATACATCGACGCTAAAATGGCTGCTATCGGTTCAACCGTTATAGGCCTTTTGGTTTGCCCGGTACTTTTGGCAGCCAAAGAGTGGAAAGATCATGACCGCTCAACCAAAATGACGCCGCATGATATGGCTTATAACTACCTTATTTCATGTCCGCCAAACGCCATTCTGTTTACTTACGGCGATAATGATACTTACTCGTTGTGGTATGATCAGGAGGTTGAAGGTATCCGCCCGGATGTGCGGATCGTGAACCTGAGCTTGTTTACAGGCGACTGGTACATTCGTCAGATGCAGAAAAAGATGAACAGTTCTGAGCCGCTTCCTATCACTATGCCTTTTGATAAATATAAAGAAGGGGTGAGAGACGTTATTTATTTTAACGATCAGAAACTGCCTGGCTACCAGGATATTAAAGAAGTGTTTGATTTCATTACTTCTGATGATAAAGCTACGCAGGTACAATATCAAAGCGGCGACTATGGCAACTACCTGCCGACCAAAAATCTGAAAGTAACGGTTAACCCTGATGAGGTAATTGCAAACGGTGTAATAAAAGCCGATCAGAAAGATAAGCTTGCAACCGCCATGGAGTGGAAATATACATCAAACTATGTAACCAAAGAGAATTTGGCCATGTTTGATATTTTGGCGCATAACCACTGGAAGCGCCCCATCTGCTTCACTACTACCATTGGTAACGAAAACCTGATAGGTTTGCAGCCTTACCTGTACAAAGAAGGTTTTACCTATCACCTGATTCCGTTTAAGCCGGATACAGCTTTACATGATCAGTTGAGCAAAACTAATACTGATGTAATGTATGATAACGTGATGAACAAGTTTAAATTTGGCAAGTTCAAAAGTGCTAAATATCTTGATCACGAGTCGACTTCAATGTTTTATCCCGTAATGGTAACTACATTCCTTGACCTTGCCCAGAACCTTGTTCAGGAAGGTAAAAATGATAAAGCGTTAAAAGTAGTTCAGAAATATGATGCCGAATTACCAGACCTTTACCCATATGTGGATGTTGCCGGTCGTAAGCTATATTTAACTCAATTGGCTTATCAGCTTCATGATGTAGTATTAGGTAACAAACTGGCAGGCAATATCGACAATTATCTTACCGATCAGCTGGATTATAATGCCTACCTGCTTAGCCAGGATGTTAATAGCATTAACGGGCGCGATGTACAAATAGGCATGCAAGTGTTGAACGGACTGGTGCAGTTTACCAAAGACAACCATCAAACTGCTCTTGCTACCAAATTTGAAAACCAGTTAAAGGGTTACGAATCAAAATTTCGCTCTGTATTAGGCGGAGGGCAATAGTAATCCTCAATAATATTCTATTCGCAAAGCCATCCCGGTTTCGGGGTGGCTTTGTTGGTTTAATAGTTTACTCACCCCGACATCGCTGCGCTTGTCACCCCTCTCTACGCAGGCGTAAAGAGGGGACGAGAAATTTTAATTTTGAATTTAAGTAATATCTTTACTCATCCTATCACCTTATCAAAATGAGCAGTATTATTGATTTTTGCAGAAAATTAAGACAGCGGGAAACTGTAACTGAAAAAAAGCTTTGGTTTGAATTAAGAAACAGAAAGTTAGCTGGCAAAAAATTCCTTAGGCAACACCCTCTTTGTGTACAATCATATTTTGGAAAAAGTTTATACTATATCCCCGATTTCTATTGTCATGAAGCAAAATTAGTTATCGAAGCAGATGGGGCAATCCATTTGTATAAAAAAGAATATGACAAAAATCGCGATAAAGTGTTATCTGATTTAGGATTAGAAATACTGCGTTTTGAAAACGATGAAATAATAAGCAACATAAATGAAGTGTTGAATAAAATCATTTTACACCTGCATTAATCCCATAGAACCATAAAGTCTCGAGATCCTTTATATCCCCTCTATACGCGAAGCGTAGAGAGGGGTGGCTAGCGAAGCAACGCCGGGGTGAGTCAATTCTTCGTGCTATCGGCCTACTTTTTAATACGTTTATTATCCCATATAACCACCCCATTAAATATTAAAATAGTTACATTAAATTGATCTGAATTTCTTTATTTTCAGAGCCTGTATACAAAAGTTTTTAAAATGCGTTTTACGTTTTTCATTTGTTTGGTGATGTTGTTTTGGTGCAGCGGGACTGCTTTTGGCGATACACCATCGGTGCATATTTCGGACAGGCCAACATGGCTTAGCGTGTTAAAGCCTTATAATCAAAGGCCATCCTCGCGTACTATTGAGCGCGGTTTTTATTATGCGCTTATTGAAGAGCAGGTGCAGGTTGAAAAGCAGGCCGATTATAACCATATTATCCGCGAAATAGTATCCGAAACCGGCATTCAGAATGCATCGCAGATCTCCGTTAGTTTTGATCCTGCTTATGAACGGCTCGACTTTCATGATATCACCGTTTGGCGCGATGGTAAACCTTTAAGCCGCTTAAAAACTTCGGCCTTTAAGGTATTGGCCGATGAACAGGATCTTTCTAATTTTATTTACCAGGGAAGTTTTTCTGCCCTATGTATTCTGGATGATATCCGTAAAGGCGACCGGATTGAATATTCATACACCATTACAGGCCGTAACCCTATATTGAACGGTAAATTTTGTTCAAATATGTATGTTCAGTGGTATACGCCCATTGCACATCATTATACGGCTATTATTGCATCATCTCAACGCAAGCTGAACTTTAAAACTTTTAATACGGTACCCAAGCCTGTCATCAGTGAAGCGAACGGCTTAAAGCGTTATGAGTATGAAGGTTTCCAGGTACCACCGGCGCATGATGATGATAGCCAGCCATCGTGGTATAACGAACGCGGTTTTATCCAGGTAAGTGAGTTTGCAAGCTGGGCCGAAGTTGTTAACTGGGCCTTAAGTATAAACCCGCCGGCAGTAAATATCAAGGGTGAGCTTGGCGAGCGGATTGCGAAGCTGAAAAAAGACGCGTGTAACGACAAGGAAAAATATTTCAGGGCCGCGGTACGTACGGTGCAGCAGGAAGTGCGTTACATGGGTATTGAAATAGGCGAGTATTCGCACCGCGCAAATAACCCCGAAAAAGTATTTAAACAACGCTATGGCGATTGTAAGGATAAGTCATTGTTGCTGGTATCGATGCTGAAAGCAGGAGGGATTGATGCTTCGATGGTTTTGGTGAATGCCGATATGAACGGACATGTTGAGCAATACATACCTACAGCATACGCTTTTAACCATGCCGTGGTAACCGCCAACGTAAACGGAAAACAGGTTTGGGTTGACGCCACTATGGATAACCAGGGCGGTGAGGGCACGGATATTTACTTTCCGCGTTATGGCAAAGGATTGGTATTAAAGCCAGGAAGCGATGCGCTCATCACTATTCCGCCATCAAAAGGCGGCAAAGTTATCGGAGAGGATATTTACACCGTAAAGGACGGGAAATCACCGGTACTCTTCACCGTAAAAACCACCTATACCGGCGATGAAGCTGATTATATGCGGGGTAAACTGGAGTCATCGGGGATGGCTGAAACAGAAAAGAGCTATCTCGATTATTACGCAAAGATCTATAATAAAATAGAAGTTAAGGATTCGATTATCGTAAAAGATGATTTGAAAACCAATAAGCTTACTACCATAGAAACTTATAAAATAGCCGACTTCTTTAAGAAAGATTCTACCAGCGATAAGCTTACTGCCGATCTGTTCGCCAATTTTATTTATAACCAGTTTCCCTCTATGACCGGTCGTATCAAAACGCCGGTATCTCTTACCTACCCTTACGATGCCAGTTATGCTATGAAAGTGGTTTTGCCTGGTGGCTGGAATATTAACGAAGATCATGATTCCATTAACCGGGACTACTATCATTATGAATCAGATTTTACTGCTGCGGGCGATACTTTATCGCTTAACTACAAGCTATACTTTTTGAGTGACTATGTACCGGTAAACAAACTCGATGAGTTTAAGGCCGATATTAAAAGGCTTAATAATACCAGTTTGGGTTACAGTTTTTCTTATACGCTGCAGGGAGCTGCTAAGCCATCAACTACAAATAGTATATTAGTTTTGGTTGTATTGCTTTTGATGGTTGGTCTTGTTGTATTGGGTGTATGGTTTTATCAAAGGGAAACACCGGGCATTGTATTTGCTTACGGATCAACTTTTGTTCCGATAGGAGGATGGCTCATATTAATTGCAATAGGTTTAGCTGCCACTGCTTTGGTAACCGGTTCAAATATGGTTACAGGCGATTATTTTAGCCTCCACACCTGGAATGTGTACCATGGCAACCAGCATGAGTTTAATTTCAGGTCGCTGGTGGTGGTGGAAGCGATTGGCAATATCATATTAATGATGTATGCCATTTTTTGCCTGGTGTTGCTATTAAATAAACGTGACATACTGCCTGCCAGTATTACCGGTTATTTTGCTTTTGGCTTCGTTTTCTTTTTGACGGATTATATCTTGGCTGCTAACATCAGCAGTAAGCTTGCAGAAACAGCGATCAGCCCGCTTTTACGATCTATAGTTACGGCTGCCATATGGATTCCTTATTTCAAAAAGTCGTCTCGTGTGCAGGAAACTTTCATTGTACCGCATCCGCCTTATAATTATAGTTATGAGGGGCCAGGAGTTGCGGAAGAACCGGCATCTTAATTATTGGTAGTTAAAGACTCAGCTGTCATGGTCTTTAGCCTTTAATCGACAAAAAAAATCGACATCTCACGAAATATCGCCATGTAATTGTTGTTGATTGAATTCAAGCTGTTGATAGTCAATGATATGTTTATGTGGTATAAGGTTTGTAAATGCAAGAGCAACCATTTTCTTGCCTTTTGTATAAACAATGTCCGATAAATTGATGTTTCTCCCCGGTGCATGGCTGCAAATAGGAATTTTTAAAATAAATTTGATTTACTTTTAACAACAAAAACTACGATGAAATTTCAACCGCTGTTAGAACAGGTAAAACAGTACGCTATATCCTATTTTGACATACATCATGATCCCGATTTAATTTATCATAACCTGAGGCATACTAAAGATGTTGTTGCAGCGGCCACCCAGATAGCCAACCATTATCAGTTGAATGATGAAGATTTTTTTGTGGTGATCTCTGCGTCATGGTTTCATGATACAGGGTATTTTACTGATAAAAAGGATCACGAAGCAAAAAGTGTTGCGCTGGCTACACATTTCCTTAAACAGCATAAAGTTGAGCAGCCTGTTATTGATAAAGTATCCGGCTGTATTTTAGCTACTAAAATGCCGCAAAACCCTGCCGATTTATTGCAACAGATCATTTGCGATGCAGATTTGTTTCATTTAGGTACAGATGATTTCCGCGATAAAAATAAGTTGCTGCGCAAAGAGATGGAAGCCATCAAAAAACATGATATTGATAAGGACGAATGGCGCAGCTATAACATCGAGTTTTTGCAGGGGCATGAGTATTATACAGATTACTGTCGCCTGCTGCTTAACGATCAGAAACAAAGAAATCTTCAAAAACTAATTGAAAAACAAGCTGATGTTGAAGTAAAAGAAACCCCGGCCATGATCACTACAGAAATAGATCGTGAATCCATTATTACCGTTGAAAAAGAAAAGGATAAAGACAAAGACCACGATGACGATCACGGCGGTAAGAAACATAAGAATGACAGGCCAGATCGCGGGATCGAAACCATGTTCAGGATCAGTTCCAGCAACCATCAGCGACTGAGCGATATGGCCGATAATAAAGCCCATATCATGATCACCGTTAACTCTATCATCCTTTCGGCAATTATCAGTTTGGTGTTGCGTAAGCTTGATGAGCATTCAAATTTGTTAATCCCTACTTTCATGCTCCTGTCAGTTAGTTTGGCTACTATGATCTTCTCCATACTTTCAACCCGTCCGTCAATTCCGCCGGGTTTGTTTACACCCGAGGATATCAATAAAAAAACGGTTAATCTGTTGTTTTTCGGTAACTTCTACCGCATGTCATACCAGGATTACAGCGATGGTATGGAGAAAATGATGGAAGACCGCGAGTTTCTTTACGGCAGCTTAATCCGTGATAACTATTCGCAGGGTGTTGTGCTTGGCAAAAAATACAGGCTGCTCAGGGCATCTTACAATATATTCATGTTTGGCCTTATTGTATCGGTAGTAGCATTCATTATATCTTCGTTATTGTAGGCGGTCGGGGTACTGCCAAAAACAAAATCTGCACCTATGGAATACTCATTTTTCGACAGGGACCTGAGCTGGTTACTTTTCAATGAGCGCATATTGATGGAGGCCGAAAGCGAAGAGCTCCCTGTAATGGAAAGGGTAAATTTTCTTGCTATATTTTCATCCAACCTCGACGAATTTTATCGCGTGCGGATGCCGGTGGTAATGGCACTGCACAAGCTTAACCTGCTTAATAAAGTCGATGAAAGCGAGGATGTACTATATAAAGCCCAGCAACTGGTAGAAGCTCAGCAAAATCGCTTTGGGAAGGTTTTTACAGGCAGGCTTATTCCGTTGTTAAAAGAAAATAATGTAAACCTGCTGTTCAATGAGCCTATTCCGGCTTCTATAGCAGATAGAGTGAGCGACTATTTTTACAGCCAGGTACTTGCCTTTCTGCAACCTATTGACCTGGTAGGCGGTAAAAAACAATTCTTCCCCGAAAATAACCGGCTATACTTTTTAGTGAACCTTGGTTTGGATAAGAAGAAGGAAAGGTCAGTGATCCTCAACATTCCCTCAAACCAGTTACCGCGGTTTTTTAGTGTTAATGAAGATGGTAAACAATATATCATTTTTCTTGATGATATTGTGCGGTACAATCTTGACAAGATCTTTAAAACCGAAGAAATAAAAGGCTGTTACAGCTTCAAAATAACCCGAGACGCCGAGCTTGAGCTTAAAGATGATTATGATGGCGACGTTCAGGAGCAGATTGAAAAACAATTGCTAAAACGTGACCTGGGTTTGGCAACACGCTTTTTGCACCAGCCAGGGATTCCGTTGCGCATATTGCATTTGGTTGAAGATAAACTGGGTGTACTGGGATCAAGTGTTGTTGAAGGCGGCTTTTACCATAACCTTAAAGATTTAATGGGTTTGCCGGTAGGTATCCCATCTTTAAAATATACTAAATGGCCGCCATTGGCGAACAGGCAGATCAGCGCGGACGAATCTATATTTGATTACATTGATAAAGGTGATTGTATTTTTCACGCACCTTATCAATCCTATAACTCTATTCTCCGGTTTTTTAATGAGGCAGCTATCGATGAAAGTGTTGAGGAAATTTCTGTAACACTTTACCGCGTAGCCAGCGATTCGCGGATTGTAAATGCACTGATCAGCGCTGCTCAGAGTGGTAAAAAGGTGCGCGTGTTGGTTGAGCTCAAGGCCCGGTTTGATGAAGCCAACAATATCAAATGGGCTAAAAAACTAAAAGCAGCAGGTGCCAACATCATTTACAGCGATAAGGCTATAAAAGTACATGCCAAAGTTGGCCTGGTAAAGCGCCTTGTTGATGGCCGCGTTAAATATGCCGGACTTTTGGCAACAGGTAATTTTAACGAAAGCACTGCTGCCTTTTATACCGATCATATTATGATGACAGCCAATCCGCAATTGCTGCGTGAAATGGACCTGCTGTTTATCTATTTGGCTAAAAAAGTAAAATCGGCCGAGGGATATGATATTGATTTTGAACACCTGCTGGTGGCTCAATTTAATTTGCAATCAAAGTTTATTGAGCTTATAGACAGGGAAATTGAGCAGGCCCGTAAAGGGAAGCCGGCAGGGATTACCATAAAACTCAATAACCTGGAAGAGCGGGTGCTGATTGGCAAACTCTACGAAGCGTCGCAGGCAGGGGTGAAGATCAGGATGATTGTACGTAGCATTTGCTGCCTTATACCAGGGGTGCCGGGTATGAGCGAAAACATCACCATAAGACGTATAGTTGATCGTTACCTGGAGCATGGACGTATTTTTATATTTCATAACAGCGGTGACCAGGAGGTTTTCATGGGCTCGGCCGATTGGATGAACCGTAATATTTACCGCCGTATCGAGGTGTGTTTTCCGGTTTATGATGAGCGCATCAGGAACGAGGTAATAGCCATGCTTGATATTCAACTGGCCGATAATGTGCAGGCTGTAAAATTAAATGAACAATTGCAAAACATAAGGGTTGATAAAGCTGAACCGCAGGTACAATCGCAGCGGGCCATTTATGAACTTTTACAGCAAAAATAATATGACAAGGTTTAAAAAACAAGATGCTAAACGTGCAATGACCCTTTATGTAGCCGGAATGCTTGCCGTGGCCGTAGTTTTTTTGATCATCTCTTGTAAAAATAAAGAAAAGGCAATCCCTGATAGCCCGCCGGGGTACGACCTTAATAATCCTGTTAAATATAAAATGCCCGAAGATCTCACCGAAATCTCAGGTTTTGCCTTTCACAATGGTAAAAATGATTCGGTTTATGCCGAGCAGGACGAAGAAGGCTTTTTGTTTAACCTGAAACTGGGCGATAAAAAAGCTAACTACACCAAGTTTGGCAAAAGCGGTGACTATGAGGATGTGGCCATTTGCCGCGAACAGGTGATCATGCTAAAAAGCGATGGTACGTTATTTACTTTTCCGTTTAACCAGGTTAGGACTAAAGAAGTAACCAACGTACAAAAAACTAAAGGCCAGTTACCCGAAGGTGAGTTTGAAGCTATGTGTGCCGATGAAAAGACCGGCCTTGTTTACGTGCTGTGTAAGCGTTGTGCCGATGAAAAAACATCCAAAAGAAGCACCGGCTATATTTTGAAACTTCAGGCAGACGGTACCCTGAAACAGACCGGCAGTTTTGCAATAGATGTTAGGGAAATTGAGCGGTTGGCTGATAAAAAGCGTGTACCGTTTCGCCCTTCGGCAATAGCAAAAAATACTTTTACAAATGAGTGGTATGTCCTTTCGTCGGTAAATAAAATGCTGGTAGTTACCGATGTTAACTGGAAAGTGAAAAACGTTTACCCTTTAAGTGTTACCATATTCGGACAGCCCGAAGGTATGGCATTTGATAACCAGCGTAACCTGTATATCTCAAACGAGGGCGATCAGTTAAGTGCCGGCAATATATTGAAATTCAGCTTTAAGAAATAGTGCTGTTGAAGCACAGATATTACAGATACTACATACATCTCAACCAAACCTCATGATTAAAAAACTACCCTTGTTGTTTGTTTCACTATTGGGCATGCTAAAAACCCAGGCCCAGGATTCGGTACAGTACAGGATGATCCTCATTGGAGATGCCGGCGAAATGGATCTGCAGCAAAGTGCTGTTTTAAAACATGCGGCGGCTAATGTGCTCAAAAATAAAACTTCGGTATTTTATCTGGGCGATAATATTTATCCACGGGGAATGGGTTTGCCTGGCAGTCCTGAAGAAGCCGAAACCCAAAAGATCCTGCAATCGCAATACCAGCCTATGCGGGCTGCCGTTGCGCCTGTGTACTTTATACCCGGTAATCATGACTGGGATAAAATGGGCCCGCTTGGCTTAGCCAAGATAAAACGACAATGGGAGTACCTTGATCAGCAGGGCGATAAACTGCTTAAAATGGTACCTGAAAATGGCTGCCCCGATCCGGTTGAGATTAATCTTACCAATGATCTTACAGTAATTGCCTTTGACAGCGAATGGTGGTTATATCCATTCAATAAAAGTAACCCCGGTGCCGAGTGCGACTGCAAAAACAAAGATGACGTTGCCGATAAGATCAAGCTGATATTTGAGCGCAATAAGGACAAGGTAATCATTCTGGCATCGCACCACCCGTTCCAGAGCTATGGTACACATGGAGGATATTTTTCGCTTAAAGATCATATTTTCCCGCTTACCGTAGCCAATAAAGACCTTTGGGTACCGTTGCCTGTTATCGGTTCGCTTTACCCGTTTTTACGCTCTGCATTTTCAAACCCCGAAGATTTGGGGCATCCCTTGTATAAAGACATGATCAAAAAGGTGGATGCTGTTTTTGGAAGTTTTCCAAACCTTATCCACGTGGCGGGTCATGAGCATGGTCTGCAATTCATCAAAAGCAAACAGTTGCAGGTGGTTAGCGGCGCAGGCGCCAAGCAAACCTATGCCATTAAAGGCAAATACTCGCTTTTTGCGGATGCTACCCAAGGCTATGTAACTGCCGATCTGTTAATAGATAAACGGATGCGCTTTACCTATTACATCGATAGCGATAAAGGAGTTAAACAGGTGTTTACCTATACACAACCTTACACATCGGTAAAAAATATTCCTGATACACTACATACACCAATCAAAGCAGATAGCATCATGGTTAGGGTGCACCCCAAATATGATAGCGTGAGCAATTTTCACCGCCGGTGGTTTGGCGAAAACTATCGTAAGGAATGGGCCGCCGAAACTAAACTGCCGGTGATCAGGCTGTCGGAAATTCATGGCGGATTAAAGGCTGAAAGCATTGGCGGTGGTTTCCAGACACACTCGCTTCGCTTAATTGATAAAGATGGTAAGGAATGGGTGCTCCGCAGTGTGGAGAAACAGCCCGAAAAGATCCTGCCCGATGAATTCCAGGAAACGTTTGCCAAAGACTGGGTTAACGACGCCATGAGCGCCCAGCACCCGTTTTCGGCATTGATAGTACCACCGCTGGCCGATGCCGCCCGTGTGCCGCATGCCAACCCGATAATCGGTGTGGTATCGGCTGATCCGGTTTTAGGGCAATATGCAAATATTTTTGCCAATAAAGTTTGTTTGCTTGAAGAACGCGAACCGGGCGGCAAATCCGATAATACCGTGAAGATGATCGGTAAAATGCTGGAGGATAATGGTAATACAGTAGATGGCGACGAATTTTTACGTGCCCGCCTGCTCGATTTGCTTATTGGCGACTGGGACAGGCATGGCGACCAGTGGCGCTGGCGCGATGAGGATAAAGGGAAAGGTAAATTTTATACTGCCATTCCGCGCGACCGCGATCAGGTGTTTTATACCAACCAGGGTATATTGCCAACCATAGCAGCACAGCCATGGATTGCGCCGAACCTGCAGGGCTTTAGCGGTGAGATCTACAGCGTAAAATACTCTCTATGGAAAACCATGTTCATGCAACGATGGCCATCTGTACAATACAGTCATGAACAATGGACAAAAATTGTAAATGATTTTGTTGCCGCAGAAACTGATGAAGTACTGGAAGCCGGTTTAAGGCGTTTGCCGGAATCATCTTATAAACTAAGGCATGATGTATTGCTAAAGCAGCTGAAGGAACGCCGCGCTAATATCCCGGCCGAAATGGAGTACTATTATAAATTCATTAACAAAATAGTTGATATTCATACTTCAAATAAAAATGAGTTGGTAACTGTGAAAGATGAGCCGAATGGAAGCCTCAATGTGGTCATCAATAAGATCAATAAAGATGGTAATATTAAAGATACGCTCATGAACCAGAATTATCATCCTGATATTACCAAAGAGCTCCGCATTTATGTAAGCGGCGGTGATGATAAAGTAGTGCTTGATAATGCCACATCGCCAATTAAGCTACGGTTTATTGATAGCACAGGCACCAAAACTTACAATATTGTAAAATCGCTTAACACGGTACAGCTTTATGACCGTGGCAAAAAACTGAGCATAACTGGCGATGAATCAAAGGTTAACAAATATATAAGCAAGGATAGCGCTAATACATCGTACTTAAGGGTTAACCTGATGAATGTGATAGCGCCGCTGGCTAATATCTCTTACAACCCGGATGAGGGCGTATTGCTTGGAGCAGGTTTTAAATATACTCACCAGGAGGGTTTTCAAAAACTGCCTTACAACGATGTGCAAACAGTGTTTGCCAGTCACTCGTTCACTACAAAGGCTTTTAAGATTAAATATAACGGCGAGTGGATCCACGCTTTTGGCAAAGCCGACTTTTTGATGGATGCCCAGCTTGACTTTCCGGATAATATCAATTTTTTTGGCCGTGGCAATGAAACACCATTTGTTAAAGTAGGCGATTATCGCAAATATTACCGTACCCGCTTTGATAATTTTACCTTTAGCCCAGCCTTTAGGTGGCGCAATGAATCGGGTACTTCTGTAACGGTAGGTCCTGCTTTTCGGTACTATAAATTAGATGTTGATGACAATATCGGCCGATTTATTACATATCCGTTACTCACAAACGCGCCTGACAGTTATACCTTTGACAAAACAAAAATGCATGCCGGTATTGTTGTTAACTTTACCAGCGATAAACGCAACGATAAGGTGCTTCCGGCCTGGGGAAGTTTTGTAAATATTAAACTTCAGGAGTTTAATGGCTTAAATAATAACTCCACAAGTTTTGCCCAGCTTATACCCCAGGTTGCTTTGTACAAAAGCCTGAACGCCAAAAGCACTATTGTTTTGGCCGATAGGGTGGGCGGCGGCATTACCATCGGAAAAACCGCTTTTTATCAGTCGTTGTTTTTAGGCGGGCAAGATAATTTATTAGGTTACAGGCTTTATAGGTTTGCCGGTCAGCATAGTTTTTATAATAACCTGGAGCTGAGGATAAAATTGACTGATTTTGCCAGTTATATAGTTCCCGGCCAAATAGGCGTTATAGGATTTTATGATATAGGCCGTGTTTGGGAAAACGGGCAAAGCTCGGATAAATGGCACAACGGCACCGGTGCAGGTTTTTATGTTGCACCTGCAAGATTGGCAGTTATTAAAATAATTGCCGGTTACTCTGAAGAAGGATGGTACCCTTATCTTTCAACAAGTTTCAGATTTTAACGGAAGGGTAAAACTGTTATAAAAATGCACACAGAAGTACTCAATATAAGCAAAAACGAATGCACCATTTGTCAGGTTGAAACATGCCTGACATTTAACCCGTTCGTGGCGCATTTAAAAGAACGGATTGCTACCGAAAAAACGCTCAAAAGCGAGTTTTATCGCTATGTTTTGGAACGTTTTGAGCATGATATATGTATTGACCTGGATATGCGGCCCACGGACGCCGAAAAGTACCGGGAAATGCTGGAGCTCATTTACTCCATACTGACACCACCAATAGCTAACGAAAAGGAATTTCACTGGGCGCTAAGTACACCGGTACCTGATAAGATATTTTTCAGTACTGAGGCTTTTTATGATTTCCATTCAAGTCATCATTCTAATTTATATGCGTTGAATGTATCCAAGAACGAAATGTTCAGTGATAGGCAAAAGCGGTTCATTTATAACCTGATTCTTGAACGGATGTATGGCTTTTCGTCGGCAATTAAGAATGAATTGCTGTTTTCATACGAAGATCCTGAAACCGGTCTTTCAAGGTATTTTAATATCCAGACTGATGCCCGTTTCGTGGAGATTGAATTGAATGGCGAACTGCCTGAACTTAGTTTTGATACTATTGAACCCTATTTACATTCGCATACCAGCCTTGAGCTTATTGAAAAGGTAATACCGCTCAATATTTTTAAATTTAAGGGGTTTTCGATAATTACATTAACTGATGTAACGCTAACCCATGCGCTCGAAAATATTCGTACTGAGCTTGTTAACCATTCGGCAAATGAGGAGGAGCAATATGCGCACATCATCAGCTCACTAAAATCCCTTGCCGAAAGCCCGGGCATTGAGTTTGGGTTGATGCCTTTTTTAACTATCAATAATGAGCCTATTTTTGATAACGACGAATGCTCCAGAAGTATCCTGCTTAAGGCCGCTAAAGATTTTAACCTTGCGGAAGAAACGTTTGACGCCATCATTGATGATTACAACCAAAACCCGAGGCCTATCTTTTTCAATTCCATTACCGACGAAAAAATAGGTAAATTCCCCTTTTTGCAGGTTTTGAAACAAGCCGGCATTAAATCTTACGGAATTTTCCCGGTGTACTACAATAAGAAAAATGTAGGCATCATGGAAGTATTTTCATATAAAGAGATTGTTTTTTACGAAAAACTGCTCTCGAAATTACAGGCTACTATCCCGCTGATTGCCCAATTGCTGCAAAACAGCATCGATCAGTTTGAGGCCCGCATTTCAAGTGTTATCAAAAATAAATTTACCTCGTTGCAACCGTCGGTTCAATGGAAGTTTAATGAAGTGGCCTGGAATTATCTTAAGGAAAAAAGAAAGAAGAAAAAGAGCCCCGAAATTGAAACAGTATCATTCAGCCATGTTTACCCTTTGTTCGGGCTGTCGATATCCGCAATTCCACAGTTGAACGCAACAGCGCCCTGCAGGAGGATTTGAAAAATCTGCTCACCATACTTATTGAAACGCTCCAGGTTTTAAATGAAAATATTCATTTAAGCCTTACCGGCAAGTTGGTATCTAAATGCGAAGAGTGGCTCGAACGCATCAGCGGTTATATTACTACCAATGATGAATTGATGCTGGATACTTTCCTTCATAACGAGATTAATCCTTTCCTGGAGCATTTCAGAAATAATTACCCTGCCGAAAGGGAAACTATTGACAGGTATTTTAATGCCATGAATGAGGAAACCGGCGCTTCGTTTGAAAACAGGCGTAAGCTGGAAACCTCCATGCAGCTTATAAATACTTCTATCAACCAATACCTGGAGCAGGCTCAGACAGAAGTGCAGGAATCATTTCCCTGTTATTTTGAAAAATTCCGTACAGATGGGGTGGAATATGATATTTACATAGGGCAATCTATAGCGCCGCAACGCGTTTTCGATATGCTGTACCTTAAAAATATCCGTTTGTGGCAGCTACGGTCAATGGCCGAGATAGCCCGGATGACAAACGACCTTGGCGATCAGCTTTCACGTCCTTTACAAACCACGCACTTGATATTTATCCACTCAAACGCTATAGATATCAGTTTCAGAAACGATGAAAGGCGTTTTGACGTTGAGGGGGCCTATAATATCCGTTACGAGGTGGTAAAAAAGCGGATTGATAAAGTTTTAATAGCAGGAACTTTTGAACGCCTTACCCAGCCCGGCAAAATAGCCATGGTTTATTTTAACCCAACAGAAGCTGCTGAATATGACGAGTACATCAGGTACCTGCAAGTACAGGGTTACTTGCTTGATGACCTGGAATATCTTGAACTGGAAGAGTTACAGGGCGTTACAGGCTTAAAAGCGTTAAGGGTTGGAGTTAATTATCAATTGCCGTTATTAAATAGCTAAAAGCCTAAGGCTTAAAGCGAAAAGAAATCAATAAAGCAAAAAAGCTTTCGGCCTTAGGCTTTCGGCTTTGAGCTTGATAAGATCGCTTTCTTCATTAGTAAATCGGTTTGCTTATCGCTTCCCAGGGTAAATTCATGGCTGCTGAATACTTCAAAGCCATGTTTTTCATAAAAAGCAATTGCTTTTAGGTTGTGTTCCCAAACACCAAGCCAAACGTATTGCAGGTGTTTATCCGTAGCTGCTTTTAAGGTGAAATCAATAAATTGGTGGCCTATCTTTTTGCCGTGATATTCGGCCAAAACATAAATGCGCTCAATTTCAACTGCAGCAGGATCCTGAAATTCTGTTTGGGCGTGGCAATAGTTTAGCTTGAGATAGCCGGTTATTTCACCATCCAGCATCGCGAAGAAAAAATGAGAGTTTGGGTCACTGAGCTCTGCTTGTATTTTTTGCGGCGTGAAGGCTACAGATGCATAAGCCTCCATATCTTCTGGTTTATTTAAATGAGCAAAGAAATCAAAAAAAGTTTTTTTGCTTAGCTCCAATAATACGTCGGCATCAGCTAAAGTTAATTTTTGAATTGTTACAGTTTCGGAAATAGCCATCAGGCAAATCTAAAAAACTAATCCTTTAATCAAATTGTTCTTTCAACCTCACTAATCTGTCAATCATAAGGTTTAGCTTTTCTTCCTCGTTCTTAAACATCCGGGGTTTAAGGTAAAACGTAGTGAACAAAAACCAGACCCCGATTGATGTATATGTTACTATTTTAAAAGTGAGGGATGAATGTTCAAGTACTTCGATAAAATACATAGCCAAACCTGCGCTGAGCAACAATATATAGGTATAATAAAACCAACCTATAACTTTGCTGCGGTTTTTTTGATATGCCTTAAGGCTGTCAAGATATTCGGCAGGGTTGAGTGTTGCATCGCGCTTACTCAAAATGTGGTAATGACGTACCATTAATGAAAGATACATCAACATAGTTACCAGTACGATAAGGATCCCGATAGTAGTAACTGCAGATTTAAATGCCAGGAAAAAAGTGACGACAAAAGCGAATGCGACAGTTACAACCATGGCCACAATACTCCAGTATAACTTTTGGGTTATACTCCTTATTCCCTTCTTTACCTGCTTCAGCACCTCATCCACCGAAAGCTGATCTGGTTTTGGCTGTCCCTGCCAAACCGACATCAAATGATCAAAGTCTTTCATACTGGTTATATAACTCCGTTAATTTTTGTTTTATACGATAAATTTTCACCCTCAGGTTCCCTTCTGATATACCCGAAATTTCAGCAATTTCGGGGTATGGCACCTCATCAAGTACCATAGTTATAATAATCCTTTCTGATTCTTCCAGTTTTGAAATACATTTATAGAGCAAAGCTACCTGCTCGTTTTTATCCGATAGTTCTTCTCGTTTTGTTTCCGCTAATTGTGGGGTTAGTTCGTCTTTGGCCTGGCGTTTTTCCGAGCGCAAATAGGTTAAGCAGGTATTTACAGCAATGCGGTAAATCCAGGTTGATATCATGGCCTGGTTACGGAATTTCTCTAAATTTTGCCAAACCTTTAAAAAGGTTTCCTGTAACAGGTCGTTGGCGGCATCGTCATCGCCGGTATAACCATAGCACAGATGGAATATCTTTTTAGAATTAGCTTCATATATCTGCTTGAATGCTGCTTCTTTGTTGGCCACTTCAGTTAATTTTATATTTAGACGATGTTAAACTTTATATGTTACAACAAATGATCATTCTTTTTAAACCAGCCCAGCTTACTTTCAGCATCGCTTATTAATTTATTGTAACTATCCTGGTAGTCAAATTGTAAGTCTTCATGAAGCTTGTTAATTAAACCACGGATCTTTTCAACCTGCCTTATCAATATCAGCCTTAAGGGTTTGTATGAGGTGCGCCGGTCGGCATATTCAAGGTAATTTTCGCAAAAATTGATCAGTAATTCAATCTCAGCGCCTTTTGATGCCATAAACTTGGTGTACTTGCTCAGCAACCTCAATATTTTGCGCATACCCTTTGCTGCGTTGTAACTCAGCGATGATAACTGGCTGAACATGAAACCCGCTTCGGCTTTTACTTTTTCAATAAAAGCGGCTTCATCATGGGCTTCAAAAAGCAGGTAGGCCAACAGCTCCTTGTTTTCCTTTTTGTAGCGTGCCAGGCGCAGCATTAATTCGGCCAGATGCTCGTTAGGCAGGTGCTGAATTTCTTTTTTTATATGCTGTAATCCGTAGGCGGTAGTAGTCATGTTGTAAATAAGCAGGCAAAATACTAATTGTTTTTATAATGTATGATAATGCTAAAACGTGGTAACATGTTTTATTTGCCTAATGCAAGTTAGTGTAAAATAGAATATTCCGAAGCCTGTTTAAACCGACCGTAAATTTTGTAGTTTTGCAGGCTTATTAAATTAAATGAAAAAAAGCAGACTGACGCTCTTCATTTTTATCGCACTGGTATTGGGTGTGATAGCCGGTTATATTTATAATACCTACGTTTTTGCCGATCTTAATAAACAACTCAGTAGCGCAGGTGCTGCAATTAAAAGTATCGACAAAAAAATAGAAGCCTTACCCGATACTACGGTTGCAGCCTACAAAGATTTTAAGTTACAAAGAATTGCCCTGGTTAAACTGCAAAGCCAGGCTACCGATGCACGGGAAGATAAACTTGAACTTTATAATATCTTGAGTAAGATCTTCCTCAATCTTATAAAAATGATTGTGGCCCCCTTGGTGTTTACCACATTGGTGGTAGGCGTAGCCAAGGTAGGGGATATCAAAGCCGTTGGCAGAATAGGTGGTAAAACCATGCTCTGGTTTATCAGCGCTACGCTGGTGTCTTTATTATTAGGCATGTTATTGGTTAACCTGTTTGAACCGGGCAAAACCATGCACCTGCCGCTTCCGGATAGTCATTTAAGTACCGGTATCAAGAAATCTGCATTATCATTAACCGAGTTTGTCGGTCACGTTTTCCCCAAGAGCTTTATTGAGGCGATGGCTAATAATGAGATCCTCCAGATTGTGGTGTTCTCCCTGTTTTTTGGTGTTGCTACGGCAGCAATAGGTGAGCAGGGCAAAATAGTGATCAAAGCGATGGATGCCTTTGCCCATGTGATTATGAAGATCACCGGTTATGTGATGAAAATGGCCCCTTTAGCTGTATTTGGTGCCATAACTGCGGTAGTGGCCAAGCAGGGAATAGGTGTACTTTCAACCTATGGTATTTTTATCAGCGAGTTTTATTTTTCGCTCATCGTACTTTGGTCTGTGATTATATTGGCCGGATACATTGTATTGAGAAAGCCGGTATTCAGACTTATTAATAGAATTAAAGACGCCATGCTGATCGCATTCAGTACTTCAACGAGCGAAGCGGCTTATCCAAAGGTGCTGGAAGAGCTGGAGCGCTTTGGCTGTAGTAATAAAATAGTAAGCTTTGTATTGCCATTGGGTTATTCATTTAATTTGGATGGCTCCATGATGTACATGACCTTTGCATCATTGTTTCTGGCGCAATCATATGATATTCATCTTTCATTCGGGCACCAGTTATCCATGTTATTGGTGCTGATGCTTACCAGTAAAGGTGTGGCGGGTGTGCCAAGGGCTTCGCTGGTTGTTATAGCAGGTACGCTGGCAATGTTCAATATCCCGGAAGCTGGTTTGTTTTTGCTGATAGGCATCGATCCACTGCTTGATATGGGGCGTTCAGCAACAAACGTATTAGGCAACGCCATGGCTACGGCTGTAGTAAGCAAGTGGGAAGGAGAAGAGGTGGGTACTCAAATAATAAGAGAATAAAACATGTGTCATTGAGAGCAATCATTAGATAAATCCCAAAAAAGCAGTGATGTGAAGATGTTGTTTAGGGATGGTGCGCAGTGGCCGCGTTAGGGATTGCAGTGGAAAGCCCACAGCGTGGGTTGGGTTTGTGGTTAAGAAAGGCGAGGACTTGTAACGGAAAGCCCGGGCCGCAGGCAACGCCCACGTTTATAAACAAATAGAAAAATAATAATCGATAGCTTAGAAGTCAGCCATTCTAAAGAACGAAGACAGTCAACAAAAAGGGAACTCATTAATACCTGTAAAATTAGTCATAGCTATTAATGATCTCTGGAAAGCATAGGCGCTCTGTAAAGTTCGCGATTGCTTCGTAGCTCGCAATGACGGCTTGAAGAAATTAATCCAATAACTAAAACTCAATAATTTACTAATTAATTATATATGTCTCCCCGTTTAAAAAAAGTATTTCTGATCATGACTGTTGTGGTACCGTTTATATTGTACTGCGTTTATTATTATGGCATGATGATTAAGAATGCGCCATACCGCTTCGTTGATTTCGAATCGATCAGTTTTCAGTATGGTCATAAGGATAGCCTTGTAAATAAATACGATTCACGTACAGGTATGTTCCAATACCTTGACAGGCGCGATTCGTTGGTTAAAGAGCATTTGCGTTTAACTAAAGATGACCTGTTATACTTGCACCGTAAAGCTGCCGACCTGGGTTTCTGGGATTTTCCGTCGAAGGAAACGGGTGATACGTCGAAAGTTGCTGATGGAAAAGCTGTTCGGTACATTATTGAGTTCAAATACAAGGAAAAAACTAAGCGTGTGATCTTTGATACCGATTATTTTGGCAATCCTAAACTGATTGACGCTAATCAAAGGTTGATAGCCGAGATTCAAAAAAAACTAACTGATGTAGAGAATCGTGGTAAAAAATAAAATATCGGGATGTTGTTTATTAAATAATCAATCCCTATATTTGCACCTCGAAATTTAAAACAATATTTAACAAACATGTACGCAATAGTAAGTATAGCAGGACAGCAATTTAAAGTTGCAAAAGACCAGCAGATCTTTGTACACAGGTTACAAGGCGATGAAGGCGCTAGTATTGAATTTGACAGTGTATTGTTAGCAGAAAACGAAGGTAAATTCAAATTAGGTTCTGATTTGAAAGGCGCTAAAGTATCGGCTAAGATCGTGTCACATTTAAAAGGTGATAAAGTAATTATCTTCAAAAAGAAAAGAAGAAAAGGTTACAAAAAGAAAAACGGTCACCGTCAGCAATTTACCAAAATCGAGATCACCGGTATTACATTATAATTAAAGGTTGAACCGGAGTTGTTCTGCAATTCCATAAAAGAGATAAAAAATGGCACATAAGAAAGGGGCCGGTAGTTCAAGAAACGGTCGTGAGTCACATAGCAAGCGTTTAGGTATCAAAATTTTCGGTGGTCAGCCAGCAATTGCAGGTAATATCATCGTTCGTCAGCGTGGTACTAAACACAACCCAGGCTTAAACGTTGGTCTTGGTAAAGATCATACTTTATTTGCACTGGCCGAAGGTATCGTAGTTTTCAAAAAGAAGGCTGATAACCGTTCATACGTATCAGTAGTTCCATTTGAAGCTGCTGAAGTTGAAGAAGTAGCTGCACCTGCACCAAAAGCTAAAAAAGAAGCTAAAGCTGTTGAAGCTCCTGCTGCTGAAGAAGCTCCAAAAGCAAAGAAAGCTACTGCACCAAAAGCTAAAAAAGAAGAAGCTGCTGATGCTGCTGAAGAAACTGTAGCTGAATAATCAGTTAACAAGTATTAGGATATAAAAAATCCCGGTCAGTTTTGATCGGGATTTTTTGTTTTGTGATTATTCGTCAGATTGCAGCATAAAACAACTAATAGGAGAACTATACAAAACCCTTACCGGTTTGCCATTAATACGCCCCGGTTTCCATTTTGGTGATTTGTTTACATGAGCAATGAATGCTTTGCACATTGCTTCGTTTATTTTCCTCCTGACACTGGCATGCGTTACACTTCCGTCGGTTTCTATAATCATTTGTATAAGAAAACTGGCCTGTGTATTCTCTTTGTCGTAGTCTTTTGGTATCGGTACTTTAAAAAGATAATTTGTCCACTTTTCTGTGCCTCCGGGAAATTCTGGCTGTACATCTACTGTTTTATAAACTGTTGTATCCGGTTTAACATGCTCCCTTTTAGCTTTGCCTTGTGCAAACAACGCAACAGGTAATATAATCAAACCAAATACAAGCAGATATCTCATGTGTTTATTCGATGATCAGTTTCTTTAAATAGTAAGTATCAGGATCGATAACCGGTATAGTTTTGCTGGTTACGGTGATGCCTTTTTTATCAAGTGTATACCGTTTGGTAACACCATCAGTAGTAATATCAACAGGCAAAGGCATATCTATATTTAACAACTGAACCTGGTATTTATCGCCTCGCTGGGCTTTTATATGTATTTCCAGTTTATTGATGGAATAGATGTACAAATCAAACAGCGGCTTGAGATCCTGACCGGCAGCTTTGCTGAAATATTGGATCACATCATCAGTGCTTGCTAAATTGCTATAGGTGTAGCGCGGATCAGTAACAAAGCCTCTAAGCGTAGGGAAGAAGATACTATCGCCCATAATATACCTTAGCGTATGCATAAAGAATGCACCTTTTCCATAAATATCACCATTGTAGGCCGATTCTTCATCAATATCTTTCCCGATAACAATCGGAATTTTATTGCCGAATGAGAGTGCCGAGTTTTGGAAGAACTTGATATAAGCTTTCTCGCCTTCAAATTCCCTTACATACAGCGCATCGCCGTAAGTACAGATGCCTTCATGAATCCAATAATCGGCCCAGTCTTTGGCGGTTACTTTGTTTCCCCACCATTCGTGACCAAATTCGTGGTGCATCAGGCCATCGTAATCTTCGCCCCAAACTTTGGTGTATTTAAATTTGGCACCGTAAGCATTCATGGTTTGATGCTCCATGCCCAGGTGAGGAGTTTCAACTATGCCTATCTTTTCTTTTACCCAGGGATATTCACCAAAATATTTCTCCTGCTCTTTAATTGTTTTTACAAAGATATCAAGATGGTGCTCGGCCTTAGAGGCATGCTCTTTTAATACATAAAACTGGAGGGGTACATTATGCCCATCTACAGTAGTATACGGACGGGTTACCACGGTATAATCACCTGCATTGAATAATATACTGTAATTGTTAATGGTGTATTTGGTTTGCCAATGAAATGTCGCTGTTCCCTTTTGCTTGCTTACGCTTTTTAATAATCCAGGCCCGGCAACTACGAGGTCTTTAGGAACAGTGATAAACATATCTACGCCATCGTTCGGTTCATCTGAAGGATGATCTTTACAGGGGAAATACAATTTGCCGCCTGTACCTTCGGCTGTGATAGCCATCCACTGGTGCCCGGTTGAATCGCGGGTCCAGATAAAGCCATCATCCCATGGTGGCCGACGGGCAACGTGGGGTTTACCGCCATAAATTACTTTAACGCTTGCTTTGCCAGCAGGTAGTTCTTTGGCTGTATTAATGGTAATGAGGTTATTCTTGTATTCAAATGCTTCCTGTTTGCCATTTACTAAAACCTTGCTGATAGTTAAAGAATCTAACAGGTCAAACAATAAAACCCTGGTTGGTTTCTCCATGATTACATCAATGGTAGTAAAACCATTAATGGTTTTTTGTACAGGATCAACAGCAAGCGAAATAGTGTAATGCCGCACATCCATGATGGCTTGCTCGGGTTTAAGCTTTCCGCCTGAGGTGAGGGTTTGGGCATACAGGGAAGCTGATGCTAACAAGATTATTAAAATAAATGAGAACTTTTTCATTTAACGTTGTTGGGTTTAAAATATAACAGCATATCTGCTTGGCTAAAGGTTGGGGGACAAAATCGCTGGTTTTCGGTTGGTGAATGAATAATTTAAAAGGCTTGGGTATCCACAACGTCACACAATCCTATTTTCCTTAGTTTTAATTTCCTCGTCCATCGTGGTTGAGTTAACTATTCTATATCTCTTTTAAACGAAATAATAATATAATATTTAAAATCTATCGCTTTGCCATTTAACATGGCTGGTTCCCACTTAGGGCTTTTATTAATTAATCGCAATGCCTCCTTGTCTTGTTCTCTGGATAAACCTCTTTTTACAATTGGGTCTGTTAATTTGCCGTTTTTCGTAATTGTTACCTCAACTATCACCCGCCCTTCAATCTCCTGACTTTTAACCGGCCATCGCAAATTTTTTCTGACGAAAATGAAGAAATTATTGGTGCCGCCTGGAAATTCTGGTTGCTTGTCTACCTTAATGCCACAATTGCATTTATATTCTTCGGTATCAATTTTAGAAGTTTCAGTTTGCGCTTTTACTAAGATCGGCCAAAACGATAGGGATATGATAACGAAAATTTTTTTCATGCTCACAATTCTATTGATTCATATAGAATGGGCACGGAATATTTTGATTTGATAAACTTGCCATCGCGAGTAGCAGGAACCCACCTTGGGGAAAGGTTAATAACCCTTAAAGCTTCCTTATCAAATTCATGAGCAAAACCTTGTACAAGTTTAATGTCCGACAGTAAACCATTACTCTCCACATAAAAACTTACTTTGACTATACCTTGCTTAACAGCTGAATCTTTTGGCCATTTTAAGTTTTGATCTAAAAATTCATGAAATGCCTTATCGCCGCCACGGAAATGCGGAGGCGCAAGTTTTTGCGCCTTAGCGCTTAATGAAACCATTAAAATGATAAGGATGGGTAAAATTTTCTTCATCCTTAAATATAAATCAATTCTCCCTCACCAGCAAGCCGTCAGCAAAATCGCGCAGGTATTGTTTATGATCTTCGGGCAGATTAATAGCGTCGAGGGCTACGAAAGCTTTATCGGCATAAGTCTGCATGGCTTTTTCAGCATGCTGCCTGATATCAAGTTCGTTGTAAATGTTTGTTATGGCTTTAACTTTTTCTGCAGTGTCAAATTCAGCTGCACATAGCCATTGGTTTAGCGTTTGTGCCTGGCCGTCTTTTGCCAGTTCAAGGGCCCTGATCAGCAAAAAGGTTTTTTTATTGGAGATGATATCGCCGCCAACCTGCTTACCAAACTTTTCCGGATCGCCGTATACATCCAGAATATCGTCCTGCAACTGGAAGGCAATACCAAGGTTAACCCCGAAAGAATCAATCAAATCAGCGTCGGTTAAAGCTGCACCGCCAATGATGGAGCCGATTTTTAATGTACCGCCTAACAGCACCGCCGTTTTAAGACGGATCATGTTGATATATTCTTCAATACTTACATTGTTACGCTGTTCAAAGCTCATATCAATCTGCTGGCCTTCGCACACGCCGGTCGCAGTATCGTTAAAAACGTCAAGTACATTACGCAAAATGCTGTCATCAACCTTCATCATCAGGCGGTTGGCTTCTACCATCATGGCATCGCCGGAGAGGATAGCGACATTGGCGTTCCATTTTTCATGCACAGTTGCTTTGCCACGGCGGAGCGGGGCTTTATCCATAATGTCGTCATGCATCAGCGTAAAATTATGGAATACCTCGATAGCAAGTGCAGGTTCAATCGCCTTGTCAACGTCGCCTCCAAAAAGGTCGCAGGCCAGCAGGAGCAGGGCAGGGCGCATGCGCTTGCCGCCAATAGATAAAATATAGCTTATTGGTTCATACAGATCGGCGGGGTAAGCCGGGTAGCTTAGTTTGCCTACTGCATCATTTATTAGTAACTGTAACTCTGTAAGTTGTTTCATTTGTTTACGGGAACCCTGATTTTCTTGATTTTAGGATCGACTTGATTATAAATATCAGGAAATCCTAAAATTAGGCGAATCACGGTTCATTATTCTTGTACCAATATAAAGTCTATCTGTTTTTTGGTCAGATCAACCTGTTTTACCTTAATCTTTACTTCATCGCCCAGTTGGTAAATTTTCTTTTTACGCTGACCGATGATGGCATAGTTTTTTTCGTCCAAAGTATAAAAATCATCAGAGATATCGCGCAGGCGGATCATGCCTTCGCATTTATTTTCGATGATCTCTACATACATGCCCCATTCGGTAACACCCGATATGATACCCATAAAGGTGTTGCCAACCTGGTCGCGAAGATACTCAGCTTGTTTGTATTTTACTGATGAACGCTCTGCATCGGCGGCTTTTTTCTCCATTAAAGAACTGTGCGAACAGAGCTTTTCATAAAACTCGGCATTGGCAGATTGACCGCCGCTTAAATAATGGAACAGGAGTCTGTGTACCATCACATCCGGGTAACGGCGAATTGGTGAGGTAAAATGCGTATAATGATCAAAAGCCAAACCGTAATGACTGCTGCTTTTAGTGGTATAAATAGCTTTGGCCATGGAGCGGATAGCCAGATGGGTTAGCACGTTCTGTTCTTTTTTTCCCTCTACGTCTTCCATCAGGTAATTGAGGGATTTTGCTGTTTCCTTGTCAGATTTTGTATTGATTTTATAACCAAACCTGGCTGCAAACTGGGCAAAATTGGCCAGCGCATCGGGCTTGGGCGAATCATGCACACGATAAACAAAAGTGTATTTGTGTTTGCCTTTGCCCATTTTGCTCACCCGCTCGGCCACTTTGCGATTAGCCAGCAACATAAAATCTTCGATTAGTTTATGGGCGTCTTTGCGCTCTTTTACATAAACGCCTGTTGGTTTGCCGTTTTCATCCAGTTTAAACTTAACTTCGGTAGTTTCAAAACTGATCGCGCCGTTTTTAAATTTACGGTCGCGAAGCTTATAAGCCAGTGCGTTGAGCTTGAATATTTCTTCCTTAAAATCACCTTTTCCCGTCTCTATTACTTCCTGTACTTCTTCATAGGTAAAGCGTCTGTCGGAGTAGATGATGGTTTTACCGTACCATTCGGTAATGATATTGGCATTTTCATCCATTTCGAACACTGCAGAAAAACAAAGCTTTTCTTCTTTTGGCCTGAGCGAGCAAAGACCGTTTGATAATCTTTCGGGCAGCATCGGGATAACCCTGTCCACAAGGTAAACAGAGGTAGCCCTGTCTAAAGCCTCTTTATCCAAAGCTGAATCAGGGGTAATGTAATGCGATACATCCGCAATGTGAACACCAACTTCGTAGTTGCCATTATGCAGCACGCGATAGGACAGGGCATCGTCAAAGTCTTTGGCGTCAAATGGGTCGATGGTGAAGGTGGTGATGTTTCGGAAATCACGGCGTTTGGCAATTTCTTCGGGCGTGATCACGTCCGGAATTTCTTCAGCATCATGCTCAACCTCGGCAGGAAATGATAGCGGAAAACCATATTCGGCCAGGATGGCGTTCATCTCCGTATCGTTTTCACCCTGGGCTCCTAAGATATGTTTGATCCTTCCGATAGGGTTTTTAGCTTCTGTTGGCCAGTCGGTGATTTCGGCTACAGCTTTGATGCCATTTTTAGCCCCGTTAAGCTCGCTAATGGGGATGAAAATATCGTGCATCATCTTACGATCGTCGGGAATAAAAAACGCGTATCGTTCTGAGAGTTTAACAATGCCCGTAAACTCCATTTTGGCGCGCTGCAGAATTTCGATAACCTCGCCTTCTTTGTGCTTGCCTTTACTTTTGGCGTATACATAAACTTTCACACGGTCGCCGTTAAGGGCGGTGCGAAGCTTACGCGGAGCGATGAAAATATCGCTTTCAAACTCGTCATCGGTAACGATAAAGGCCGAACCATCGTTGGTAAGGTCAACTACGCCTTCAATAAAGGTTTTAAGTTCAAGCAGCTGGAATTTGCCCGGAGCGATTTCTTTTAATACCGATTTTTTAACCTCGTCTTTTAAGATGTCGTAGATGATCTCGCGCGATTCGGGGTCACGGACGTTTAATTTAGCAGAAACCTGTTTATAGTTGAGTGGCGTATTGCCGTTTTGTTCAAATATATCAAGTACCATTTGGGTAAGTACCTGGTGTATAGAAGAGTTGTTTTTCTTGCGTTTAGACATAGAATAGTATTTGCATCAAAGATACAGAATTTTGGGTACCCCATCTTGGCCCAATAGTGATGGATAAAGCAGTTTTAATCAACCCGGTATCGAAGCAATCAGCCTTTTGGTGTATTCTTCTTTTGGGCGATAATAAATATCGTCGGGGTAACCGGTTTCAACTATTTCACCTTTGTTCATCACCATCATCCGGTCGGAGATATGCTTGATTACAGCCAAATCATGCGAAATAAAGATGTAGGTAAGTTTAAGTTCATCCTGTAGCTCACGGATCAGGTTCAGAACCTGGGCTTGTACCGATACATCAAGCGCCGAAACTGATTCATCGCAAATGATAAATTTAGGCTGGAGCGCCAAAGCCCGGGCAATAACAATCCGCTGACGTTGCCCGCCCGAAAACTCATGGGGATAGCGATTAAAGTGTGCAGGCTGCAGATTCACCCGTTCAAGCAATTCAAGTACCTTTCGTTTGCGGGTTGTATCATTGCTGTAAAACTGATGTACCTGCAATGGCTCCATAAGTGATTGCCCAACGGTAAGCTTAGGATTTAATGATGAGTATGGATCCTGAAAAATGATCTGGATATCTTTTCTGATCTGTCTCAACTCATTTTTTTTAAGCCCCTGCAGTTCGGTACCTCCAAAGATGACCCTGCCCGATGTTGGCTCTATTAACCTTAAAATGCTTCGCCCCAAAGTGGTTTTACCACATCCCGATTCACCAACAAGGCCTAAGGTTTCGCCTGGGTATACATCAAAGCTTACATTGTTCACTGCTTTTACAACATGATCTTTCCGTTTGAAAAATCCTGTATCAGTTGGAAACCAGGTGTTTAATTTATCTGCCTTTAACAAAGGCTGCTGTTCATATAGTTTACGCTTTCTTTCGGCGATTTCGGTGTCCGGGTAATGATATAATTCCCTGATGCTTTCTATAGTTACTGCGGGCCTGGCCTCATCCAGAAAATCGGCCACAACAGGGAGTTTTTTCAAATGCTGCTGCGGGGAAGGACGGCAGGCCAGCAATCCTTTAGTATAAGGGTGCCGGGGATTTGCGAATAGATCTTTTACCGCGGCTTCCTCTATAATCTCGCCTTTGTACATCACCAAAACCCGGTCGGCAATTTCTTTGATCACACCCAAATCATGCGATATAAAGATCAGGCTCATATGCCTTTCAGCTTTAAGCTTGTGCAGCAGCTCAATGATTGTTTTTTGCACGGTAACGTCAAGTGCGGTGGTGGGCTCATCGGCAATCAAAATCTCCGGGTTGCAGGCCAAAGCCATCGCTATCATTACCCGTTGTTTTTGTCCGCCCGAAATCTGGTGAGGATAGCTGTTGAATATGGCCTCGGGCCGCGGTAATTGTACTTCTTTGAACAGCTCAATGGTTTTTTGTTTAGCCTCGGCTTTACTTGATCCTAAATGCAACCTGATAGCTTCCGTAAGCTGAAAGCCACAAGTAAGTACCGGGTTAAGCGAGGTCATGGGCTCCTGGAAGATCATGGCCACCTGGTTGCCGCGCACATGCCGCATTTCATCTTCCGATAATTTACACAGGCATACGCCATTTAAAAGCACAGAGCCGCCTATTACGGCCTGATCTTCATTGAGCAAACGCATCAGGGCAAGGGAGGTAACAGATTTGCCCGAGCCGGATTCGCCAACAATGCCAATGGTTTCGCCTTTGTTAAGTGTAAAAGAAATTCCCTTTACGGCCGTGAACTGGTTTTTGCCATTTTTAAAACTAACCGACAGATCGCTAACTTTAAGCATTATGAGCCTACTATTGTTATAAATTCGTCTGCTATCAGTTCTTCGCCGCGATAACGTCTTAATAGTTGTGCTGTAGCTATCACATCTTTTTGGCAATAAGCGCAAATGCGCTCCAACTGGTTTTCATGCCAGTATACGCGGCCTACATCGCTGCCATCTATATCGTCTTTGGAGGTTGGGATATTAAAAATTGTGGTAAGCAGGTTTAAGGAAGTGTAGTGTTTGTGATCGCCAAACTTCCATAATTCCATGGTATCTAAATGGACAATCTCCCAGGGCTTTTTACCCGCTATTTGCAGCTGCGGCGGAATTGGTATGCCGTTTACCAGTAAACGGCGGCAGAGGTACGGGAAGTCAAATTCCTTGCCATTATGAGCACATAAAATAAGGGTGGGCGGCTGACTGACCAACAGGTTGCAGAACTTGGTAAGCAATTCTTTTTCATCATGTGATGCAAAAGATTTTACCCTCAAGCCAATGTTTTTCCCGGCAATAAAGATCCCGACCGAAATGCAAACTATTTTACCAAACTCGGCCCAGATGCCGGCGCGCTCATAATGAATGTCAGCAGGTTCATCTTTGCGTTGATGCCGGGTTTTTAGTTCCCATAAAACCTGCAGATTTTCGGGCAGTTGTTCGTGGGTGCTGTACTGCGGCACAGTTTCGATATCGATTACCAATAAATTATGCAGATCGTACTGTTCAAGCATCCGGTTAAAAATTATCGAGGCAATATAATGATAAAGTTAGTAGATGATAGCTGTAGACATTTAGTTTACAGAAAAATTAAAATCGATAAGTTGTGTTTTTTTATTTCTTCAATACTTCAAACTCTATACTGATAGTATTGCCGTTGCCATCAACCAACGTAAGAATATGTTTGCCCGGAGGCGGGTTTAAAGCCACCTGGTGAAAATCTTTGGTCTCGCCAACGTACTGATCATCCAGGTGCCAAAAGATCTTCATGCCTGGCTGGCGGTGTGCTGCGTTGCAAATCATGCGGCCACGGGTGCCGTCTGCTTCAAGGGGCACGTATATTTTAGCGCCGTTTTTAGGGTAGATGACTTCCATCGTATTTCCATTTTCGGCCTGGGTACAATCCGGGCGAAAGGGCGGGAGTACATGATATTGATAGTTCCTGGCTTTGTAATAATATTCCATAGATGGCGGCAACACAAACCAGCTTTTATTGAGGATGTTATCCGGCGGCTCACAATTACCGTTTACCTGCCATTTGGCATCGGCAGATAAATGCACCAATTGATGGTAAGGACAAACAAGGGCTTTCAGGCCGCTTTTGGGTACATATTGCTCATCTGCATCCTGGCAATATTGCCCGGCCCGGTAGCCGCTTTGTTTGCACACATTTATTTTTACCATTTCGCCCATTGGCATTTCAAACCAATCACGCGATACGGGCAATAGTCTGAAGATTTCAAACAGAGCAGGAGCAGCCGTATTGATGCCCGTTAAGCCCGGCCGGCCCTCGCCATCGGTATTGCCAACCCAAACACCAACTACGTATTTGGGTGTAACGCCAATAGCCCAGCCATCGCGAAAGCCAAAGCTTGTTCCGGTTTTCCAGGCCACGCGCTGGCTCGAGCTAAATTGCTGCCAAAGCATTTCCTCGCCCGGTCGCATCACTTCCTCCATGGCCTGGAAAGTGTAATAAATAGAAGCCGCATCCAATAACCCAGACTTTTCAAGTTCAGGTTTGGCTGCAGCCTTCTTTTCATAAACAGGATTATGAAAATCAGCAGGATCATACTTGCCATTGTTTTTGTTGTAATGATTAAGTACGCGCGCCATATCGGCATAAGCGCCGCTTAATTCCCAAAGCGTGTTTTCACCCCCGCCCAATATTAACGACAGTCCATAGTGATCGGCAGGTTTGGTTAAAGTGGTGATGCCTGCTTTATGCAAAAAATCATAAAAGCGCTCGTATTTGTATTGCTGCAGCATTTTAACCGCCGGTACATTCAGCGAACGGGATAAGGCGCGTGATGCGGGGACAGCACCATCATAACCCAGATCGAAGTTTTCCGGATGGTAACCCGCGATCATGGTAGGTACATCGGGCATCAGGCTATTGGGCAATATCAGCCCGTCGTGCAGCATTGCAGCGTATAACAGCGGCTTCAGGGTACTTCCGGGGCTTCGCGGGGCATCTATCACATCAACATCGCTTTCCATTTGCGGGTCCTCCCGGTGGGATATGTTACCGGCATATGCAAGTGTTGCACCTGTTTCAACATCAAGTACAATGGCGGCAATATTGTTGATGTCGTTAGCCTTTAATAAACTATGATGCTGCTCCAGGATATTGTTTACCTGCTGCTGAAGCGACGATTTGATGCTGCTGGTAATGCGGGTATCTCCCTCGGGCTTAGCCTGATGATCGGCTTTAAAACGTTGCAGCAAGTGCGGAGCAAGTTGAGGAAGGGCCATCGGTCTGTCGGGCACAGGCTCGAGCCGGGCGAGGGCTGCAGTTGTACTATCAATGATACCTGCCTTATGCAATTTATCCAATAATGAATTCCGTTTGCGGAGCAGTATGGCCCTGTTCCTGCCGGGGTGTACCAGGGATGGCGAGTTAGGCAAAACAGCCATAGCTGCCATTTCGCCCCAGGAAAGTTTATCAGGGCTGCGGCCAAAATATCGCCATGACGCTGCATCCAGCCCAATAACATTGGTGCCGAAGGGGGCGTTACTGGTATATAACGCTAAAATTTCGCTTTTGCTATGGGTTACTTCAAGGCGCATTGCCATGAAAATCTCTTTCAGTTTATTCCATATATTGCGTTTATGCCTGGTAGCCAGCCTGATCACCTGCATAGTAAGGGTACTACCGCCGCTGCTTACCTTTTTCGAGCTCAGGTTTTGTTTGATGGCCCGGCTAAAAGCAACAATATCAAAGCCGGGGTGATGCTCAAAGCGTTTATCCTCAAAAGTGATAATGCATTGTTTGAATTTTTCGGGTACTGTGGGATTATAAGGAAAGCGCCATTGGCCATCATTTGCTATGGAAGCACCGAGTAACTGGCCCTGATCATCGTCAATTACGTAGGAGGTGGGGCTATTAAATAAAGGATTGGGCAAACAAAACCAAAATATCAGGGTTAAAACAAACAAAAAGAAAAGCGAGACTGTAACTTTAGGCTTTTTTAAATAACTTTTAGCTCGTTTTAGCACAAATTGCATTACTAAATATAAAAATATTAAGCCAGTTCAGGTTTATACAACTATAATTGTGGCAAAAATCTACCAGGCAATAATACAATAAATGACGATACAAAAATTATCAATTATTATTCCGGCTTACAACGAAGGTAAAACCATTCATTTAATTTTGGATAAAATTAAGGAGGTAAACCTTATCAACGATATTGAAAAAGAAGTCATCATTGTAAATGATTGCTCAAAGGATGATACAGAAGCAGCTATTTATAAATATAAACTTGCCAACCCCGAAGTTAACATTCAATACTTTAAGCACGAATCAAATAAAGGTAAGGGAGCAGCTTTACATACAGGTATAGCAAAAGCTACAGGCGATTACCTGATCATCCAGGATGCCGACCTTGAATATGATCCGGCTGAATACAACGATCTGTTAAAGCCCGTAGTAGCGGGTTTTGCCGATGTGGTTTATGGTTCCAGGTTTATGGGAAGCAACCCTCACCGTATCCTGTTTTTTTGGCATACCATTGGCAACAGATGGCTCACTTTTGCTTCAAACATGTTTTCCAATCTTAACCTTACTGATATGGAAACATGTTATAAACTGTTCAATACCAAAGTTATCCAATCCATAAAGCTCACTGAAAAGCGTTTTGGCTTTGAGCCAGAGGTTACCCAAAAAATCTCGAGGGTGCACCGCATCAGGATCTATGAGGTAGGTATTTCCTATTATGGCCGTACCTATGAGGAAGGCAAAAAGATAGGATGGAAGGATGGGGTTAGGGCTATTTACTGTATCCTTAAATATGGCTTGTTTAAATCAAAATAAGAGTTTTTCTGCCGGAGTAGCTTTCATAAACCGTATTTCTTCTTTACCGAAATTGTCAGCAAGAACTTGAATGACGAAAGTCGCTTTTTAGAGTGGCTCGATCCATTTTAAATTGCACACAGGAGATGCGATGTGACGCGTCCCGATATAAAAATCAACGTGTTAAACAGGTTCTAAGAGGTTTAACATTCAAAAAATTGTTGTCATTAAAATCAATGTTTTACTGCTTCCGTTGTACTTTTTCCCAAACCGCGCTTTGCCTGGTACTAAAATAGCGGATAATGCCCGCCAGCACTGCATAGTTCATAACACAAAAATAATAGGGAATGAAAAGGACTTTAATACGGAGCTGCCGCTTTTCCATTATCAGCCCAAGCAAGGCCAGCAAATAAAATAATATCTGCGCCAATAATAGTCCTTGCATAGCTGTTTCTCCAGGTTTAAGAGCCAGCACAACGTTTAAAATAAACGATAATATAAGCAGGAACGGTGTAACGGTCCATCTTAAAACCCGGTGACTGATATACTGAAAGGATAAAATTGGGTAGGGGAAAGGATTGAATAATTTTTTTAGCCTTAAAATAGATTGCATTCCGCCGGCAGCTATCCTCACTTTTCGTTTTAACTCTTCCGACACATTTTCCGACGCCGTTTCGGTAGCGTATGCTTCAGGTTCATAAATAATGCGATAGCCTTTAGCAGCTATCAGCATCGAGATCATAAAATCGTCAAGCACAGTATCCGCTTCAACAGGCTGATATAGTGAGCGGCGCACACTAAACAGTTCGCCTGCCGCGCCAACAACCGAATATAGTTCCGAATCCCATTTTTTCAGGGCTGATTCATATTTCCAGTAGAACCCTTCACCAGCCGCACTGGCATCTGCGTTCTCATCAATATGTACCCGTTTTTCGCCCGCAACGGCGCCAACTGTTGCATCGCTGTAATGCCTGCAGATCTTGATCAATGCATCTTTATTTAAAAATGTATTGGCATCGGTAAATACAACCGCGTCTGTATCAACATAGTTCATAGCACGATGTACCGCGGCTATTTTGCCGGCGCGCTGTGGCTGGTGCAGCAATTGTATCTGCGGGTACCTGGCAACAATATCGGGTGTTTTATCCGATGACCCGTCGGTTACGAAAAGCAGTTTTAGTTTTCCTTCGGGATAATTAAGCAGGAGGCTGTTGCTGATCTTTTGCTCAATAAAATATTCTTCGTTGTAAGCGGCTATCACCAAAGTACATGAAGGAAGTTCATCCAGGTTTTCTGAAGCAAGAGCTTTCCGGCCTTTAAAAGCCCTTTTGATCCTGATGATCAGGTACAGAAAAATTCCGTATCCTGCAAAAGTGTAAAAAACAATAAAAAGGCTTATGGCTAAAATTATTTTCATGCTATGGTATTAATGGGGTATCCTAAATTGCTGCTGTTTTTTGAGTGGGTAAAATTCCACCATACTGCTTTAAAAAGCATCGGAATAAAGTCGTATTGTTTTTCTTTGACGTAGTTAACCAGGTTACGGGGTACCACAATCAGCAGAAAATAAAAATAAAATAATACTTTTTTAAACGGCGGGGCATTCCGGCGGATAAAAAGGATCCTGTTCCGGTTCATGAAGTATTCCTTTAGTTTGCTTTTTTTGCCTACCGAAACAGATTCTTTATGGTAAATAAGCGCATCGGTACAAACCCAGGCTTTAAAACCTGCTCTTATGATGTGTTCGCACCAGTCAACCTCTTCATAGTAAAGAAAAAAGTTTTCGCTCATCATGCCCGCCTTTTCAATAGCTTCTTTCCTGATCATCATGGCTGCCCCGTGGCAGTAGGCCGTAGGCGCAGTTATATGATCAAACTGACCTTCGTCCTTTTGCTTTAAGCCTATCACGCTATTTCGGCAGGTGTAATAGTTCATAGGCGTGTAGCCCGCATATTGTATTAATTGTTTATCACTGAAATACTTGATCTTGGGCGACAGCATTCCTACGGCGGTGTTACTATCCATTACCTCAACCAGTTTTTCAACTAAACCCGGGGTAAACTCGGTATCATTGTTCACCATAAAAATATAATCGCCGGTAGCTACCGTAAGCCCGAGGTTATTTCCACCGGCAAAACCAAGGTTAACATCCGAGCGGATAAATATTATTTCGGGGTATTTTATTCTCCAGCCGGGAACCGGATCTACCTTACTTGCATTATCAACAACAATTATTTCTATATTACTATAAGTACTTGTATTTTTAATTGATAATAACATTTCCTCGGTAACGGATGGCTGATTAAAACTTACAGTAACAACAGAAACTTTTTTCATCTAAAAGGGGTTATTATCAATATTGCTTTTTACGGCTAATATTAGTAAAAGTTAACCAATTATATCACTATATTCCTTTGAATAATAACCAACCAAATAATGATGAGTCACTGCTTACCATAAAAGCAGATGAGCTTATACAATTGCTGAAAAAGGGGAATGTTGATAAAGAACTTGTTAAAGCCATACAGCAAAAAATAAATAATGCTATTGAAAGTAATTCGAACCAGCAAAAATTTGATGCCTTTAGCGGGTTAGATCAGGAGCAAAGCCGGCTCGATATGGTAACAAACCTGGAATTTTTGCTTACCCAACACCAGGTTGATAGCCGGGAATCGAAGAAATACTTGCTGCATGAAAGAATAAAACGTATGGTTTTGGTAGCAATTGCGGTTACCATGATCATACTTGGTTTAGCCATGATCATCATGCCTGCACCACCATATTTTGAAATGTTTACCATTTTTTATTTTTCAAAAGACGACGGTATAACTTTAATGGATGTTATATCGGTGTTAATAGTATTATCGGGTGTATATTTGTTTATAAATGCCCTACTCCGAAAAATTAACGCCTGAACTCACTAATATGCCGAAACGTCCAAAAATACTCCTGGTTGATGATAGCCCGCTGATTTTGATGGTTATAGGGCAGGCTTTGGAGAAAGAGGGTTTTATTAGCCGCAAGGCAGGTAATGTAGAGGAAGCTATGACGGCGCTTGAAAATGAAATCCCCGATTTGATTTTGTCTGATTATCAAATGCCCGGTACAGATGGTTTTGCATTCAGGCAGCATTTAATGACTATACCTGAGTATAAAAATATCCCCTTTATGTTTTTAACATCAGTTACCGATCACGCTCACATGATAGCGGGGATCAGTCTTGATGCTATTGACTACATTGATAAGGATACACCCATTGTGGTCATTATCTCAAAGATCAATAATTTTTTGAACAGCATCCGCGAACGCCACGAACACACGATCAGGGAGCTGAGCAGCGCCGCAATAGCCTTAAATTTGTATTCCGTTCCGCAGGAAATACCCCGTATTAATGGCTTTGAAATAGATTTCTGGCATAAATCGTTTGAGAATTACCCGGGCGGAGATTTTATTGATGTGTTAACTATAAATAACAGGTATACTTTTATTATCCTGGGCGATGTGATGGGCAAAAAATGGGGAGCATGGTTTTTTTCATTCGGCTATCTGAGCTATATAAGGGCAGCTGTAAGGATATGTGTTTCGGAAGGGGACGTATCAACCAAAAGTATCATGCAAAAAATCAACTCGGTAATTTACCATGACCCGGTTGTGAGCGACGTGTTGTCGACACTTTCACTTGTCAGGATCGATCCGGAGAATGAAACGCTAAGTTATACCGGCGCGGGCGACTTGCCGCTGTTGTATTTTAGCTCCAGGGAAAATAAACTTAACAGGATTAACTCATCAGGCTTGTTGCTGGGGATTAGTAAAGAGGGCGGCTTTGATGAACATTTATTTACCATGCAGCCTGGTGATCAGTTGATCATGATAACAGATGGATTGATAGATAAAGAGACACCGGCAGGAAAGAAAACTGACCTGAACAGTTTTATAGATGAGATTGAAAAATATCTTGGTAAAACCAATTCATTTGCAACCTTAAAATACGATGGCTTTTTGAACGAAAAAGCGAGAGAACAAATTGATGACTGCAGTTTAATATTTATTCAAAAAAACAGCTAAATGATATTACAAACACATCTGCTTAATAATGCATTAATTGCGGATATTCAGCTTAAAGAGGCGAATTTGGCAAATGCTGAACAATTTAAGTCGGAACTGATGAGCCTGATCAATAAAGGAAATAAGTATGTTATTGTAAACTTTGAACAGGTAATATATGTTGACAGTTCTTTTTTAGGCGCATTGGTATCGGCTCTTAAACTGGCCATGAACAACGGGGGAGACATTGCCGTAGTTGGCTTAAATAATGATATCAGGTCTTTGTTTCAATTGGTGCGGCTTGATAAGGTGTTCAGGATCTATACAAATACACAGGAGGCTTTAACCGGGGCATAAACGAATTTACTACCTTGAAAAAATTTGTTTTTAACAATGAAACCGAAGGTATTTATCCTTTAACCGTGCAGATCATTAATTATATCCAAAACATAGCAAAAGATATAGTTGATGACGACGCTGGCTTCAGGATAAAAACCATCCTGATTGAATTGCTTACCAACTCGCTCAAGCACATGGGGGATGATGTTACCAGGATCGGGATCGATCTGAAAAATAACAAATTATATATAAGTAAACAGGACAAGGGAAGGCCGCTGCAAATTAATACCAGGCAGGCATTGTTGACATGGCCGTTAACGCACAGCAAATTTACCCCAAATGAAATTGCCATCTATGGTGATGACTTTGGTACATTAAAAGGGCGGGTGAAAAACAGTAACCAATTAGAGTTTTTTACCGAAGACCTTGATGTACGGTATATTAACAAGGAAACCATTATGGGGTTAAATGAACATTATGGCCTGATGATCATTGCACGTGCCAGCGATGCGTTTAACTACAAACATAAACCTGATACAGGCGTAAATACTTTTACCTCGATAATTGAACTTAAACAGCGTTAGGCATTTCTGCGCAATTTCTGAAGTGTTTCTTGATGGTTAGGAACAATTTTATATAAGTGGCCGAACTACAGCGATCGGGAGAGCAACTTTCGGCAAAGTAATTATATTATAGGGCAATTAATTATCACACTCGTTTTCGCTATTTCATAGCTGTCTCTTCGTTTACCGGTTCTGAAGGAGCATTATCGTGCGGTGTATGAATAAACTTTTTGTTTGCTCCTTTTAACTTAAACAGCAGTAAAAACATGGTAAAAAATATAAGCGGCAGTTTAAGCATGGCTTCTAAAAGTTTTCTATTATAAAACGATGTTGGAATGGCAACTACGATACCAAGGTAACAAGCCACTGTTGCCCCGAGCCACAAATGCCAGTGCGGGCCTATGCCCGGAGTGAAAAAAGAGATCAATAGCATAAAAGGCATCAGGCCAAGCATTAATACGCGCGGCAGGATAGCCATCTGATAAATCTCATTCACGTAGTCAAAATTGCCGCGGAAAAATTGGGCGGGCGCGGTAGCTCCATATTTTTTAAGCAGGTTAAACTGAGCAGAAAGCCATCGCTTACGCTGCTTTTCAAACACTGCGGGATTACTCACTTTTTCATCGTAGATATACGCTTTTTCTGCATAAGCAACATGGATCTTATCACGGGTCAATAATAAGCCCATTTCCTTGTCAAAGCCGCCCACGGCATCAATACGCGACATTACATTTACAAACAGGTTGTACTCCAGGGCCATACCCGAACCTATAATGGCTGCCGAAAAATTAAACAACTGCTGCGATTTTCTGAAAATATGATTGTTAACTTCTTCGCTTACAGCATCAAGTATTGCTACCTGTGTGTTTGAGTTTTTTGCTACCCTATGGCCCTGCACCACCCGGTGACCTGCTTGTAAATAGTTGTTGATCTGGTATAGGTAATCGGGCGCGGCAATGTTATCAATGTCAAAAACAACCGCGGCATCAAATCCAACCGCCGTGTTTTCAATGGCTTTGTTCAGCGCTTTTGATTTGGTGCTGGTTTCAAAAACCACCTCTACTACCTGCAAAGGCATCTGCTTTAATTTAACAATGGTTTCAGGTTTCATGGAGTCGGCTATCACACAAACCGTGAACATATCTTTAGGGTAATCGATAGTTAGTGCCGCCGCCGCCGAGTTTAGAATAATTTCATCTTCTTTATAAGCGCAGATATAAACTATAAATTTACTGAGCGCAGTGGCCGTGGCCGGCTGTTTGATGGGGATTAATTTTCCGAGTACAGAAAATACAAACAGGTACAGGCTATATACGCCAAGGTATATAAACAGCAAAATGGCGATTAGGGATGCTATGAATTTAATGATTTCCATGTGTTTTATTGCTAAACCCTGTTTGTATTAATTAGCAGCAGGTTGTATTATTAAAAATTAACTTTTCCGTTTATTGTTCAAATTTGTTGCCAGCAAACTTTTGATCTCTGTTATACGGTGCTCCCAGGTATTTTGTGCGGCTATTTTTAATCTTTTTTGTTGTAAAAAAGGAGTGTCGTTTAACGATAAATTAAGGGCAGCAGAAAATTCATCAACATTTTTGCAGATATATACGCTGTCGCCGGTAAACTCTTCTAAATCTTCGTTAAAATCAGTGATCACTACCGGCCGGCCCGAGCCCAGGTATTCAAATAACTTAAGCGGAAAAATGGAACTGCTTACGTCATCTTTTTTGAAGGGGATAATAGCAACATCAAATCCTTTAAGCACGGCAGGCAACTGCTCATAAGGTACTGCTCCTTTTTTGAAAATATTAGGCGCATTAAAAGCAGGGTTGTTTTCATAATCTTTACCAACCGGCCCTACAAATACAAAGTTTTTATCGGGATTTTGTTCGAGTAGCTGCGTTAACAAATTATAATCAATACGCCGTTCAATATTGCCGAAATAACCGATTATCGGTTTAGTGATATCAGAAAGGATATCTGCTACAGGCAACGCCGGATCCAGCGCTTTTTGACTATGGCCGATGTCGGCTGCGTTTGGCACGAAGTAAGAGTTAGGGTTAAGTTTAGCTTTTGCATTGCGCAACTCTTTACTGGTGCTGATCACCAGATCCATATCTTTCACCAATATATCTTCGGATATAAGGCCGTGACGAATTTGGTATTCCTCAATAAGCGGATCAACGCAATGATAAACTTTTAATAATGGTTTTAATTTTAACAACCGATGCAAGCTCGGATAGTAAAACGCATAGGAGTTGATAAAGATGTAGTCCTTTATTTTAAGGCTTTTAATAATCTTATTGAGCCTCGCCGCTACAATTCGTTCGTTCACCTTCACGGCCAGCCGATATACAGCTCCTTCGGGCAATGAATTGATCGACGGCACCGGAGGCGTAATGATGATCTTTAAATTAGGAATCTCTGTTTGGATAAAACTATTTTGGGGAGAAAAGAAGTGCGGTTTGCGTGCCTTATACCCGGGTGTATTTTTAAACTGGATATAATCTTTCCAGGTATAGGGCCTGTCAACATAATACACGTAGTTATCTTGGGCCAAATGTTTGGCCATAGTATAGTTTGTTGATTCGAGGCGGCTATCAAACTGCATTTGCGAAAATATTACGATATGCCGGTTTTTAAGCTCCATATAACTTGCTTATTCAGTTAGTCGTTTTCCTTTTATTTTGTCCATCACAACACCTATAAGTTCTTTTAGTTCAATGTAGCCTAAAACAAAGATGTCGGATATTTTAAACTGAAGATGTTTTTTTAATGCCCAGTAACCAAATATAGCACCGGTAGCAAAGGTAAAGATAGAAGCAACTGCTACCGCATACAAGTTGTGGAATATGAGAATTCCCGTAAAATCGCCTATTATGTTAACAGTTAGCATCAGGAATACTTTGATCATGTTAAGATGTGGTTTGTTGATGATATCAAGCGTTATACCGAAAAACCTGTCGATAGGTAACAGCATTACATAACACATAAAAATCCTGAAAATATTGCCTGCATCAGAATGCTGGTATTTAGCGCCGAACAAGAGGCCGATAATAAGGTCGGCAGCAACAAAACAGATCACAGCGATGGGGGTAAGCGCTATGGTCAGCATGCCTGCATATTTTTTCATGATATAGGTGACATATTTTTGATCGCCTCGCTGTACAGCTGCCGACATTACCGGCAATGCAGTAGAAATGAAAGCCCGTAGCGGGATTTCAAAAATCTCCATAAGTCGTTGCGGAATGTAATAAACAGCCAACAGATCGGGGCTGAACATAGGCTTTACGATAAACGTATCAGAGCTCCTGAGCAGGTATGAACTTATAGATGTGCCTACACTGTATTTACCAAAATGGGCCATTTGTTTTATTGTAGCCCAGTTTTTGTGTGCTATAGTTTTTACCTTAGCCCAGCCTGTAATAATGCAAATAACGCTGCTTAACAGGTTAGCTGTAAAGTAACAATATATAGTTGTTTCAAAATTTGATTTGCCCGCAACGGCAACGCCAACCACCAGCGCCAGAAAACCTCCCTGGTTCATTAATTGCAGCGTGAACATTTTATCAAAGCGCTCTTCGGCCTGGAGCGTCCAAAGGCTCACCGCCGAGGGGAGTGTGCAGAAATAAATGAGGCTAAACCATTTAAGCGTAATAACTATATCAGCATCCGGGTTTGTGTAAATAAGATAGATCAGGAAATTTACGACGGCAAATACGCAGGTGACCATAAAACCCAGGTACCATGCAGATCCTGATATGTTTTTCATTCTCTCGGACGTGGAGCCCGAATAAAATTTAATGACCGATGTTTGCAGAAAACCCGTACGAAAGGTATCGGCCAGTGTAAATACAATCTGGAAAAATATATAGTTGCCAAAGGCGGGTTTACTTAAGCGGCGGGCCAGCAGTGATAGTATCACCATTCCCAAAACCGGCAATACGGCGTTGGTTGCCAGTGAAAGCGTGTGTTTGTTTATTAATTTTTTAAATAAACTCATGAATCATGTTTTACGCTTTCTCCCACAATTGTGTTGTGAAATTATATTGTTTTATTACTTTGGCGGGGTTGCCAACTGCTACTGAATAAGGCGGGATATCCCTCGTAACCACACTGCCAGCCCCAATAACCGAATGTTTACCAATGGTTACACCGGCGGTTACCACACAATTAGCACCTATCCAAACATTATCATCAATAGTAATTTGTTGGGTGGTTACTTTTTGATGGCGTGGCGGCATACTTACGTCCTGATAGCCATGATTAAGGCCGGATATCACAACATGCTGCGCTGTCATGCTGAAATTGCCTATTTTAACCGGGCCAATTATTACCGTACTGATGCCAACGCCTGATCCTTCCCCGATAAATACATCGCCAACGCCGTTATTGATCACAGCGAAGTCTTCTACAATACTTTTTGCGCCAAGTGAAAACTTGTTGAACGGAAAAAGGTCCATCCGTGCATTAAACCTTACTACACTGTTTTTACCCCGGTGATGGAAAAAGCGGTTAAGTATCAGCCTAACCCAAAGCCTTGGCCTCGACTGTCCGGGCGGAATAAGCATCCAGTGAACTAATTTTTTTAATCTGGGATTTGATTTTATGGATGATACAAATGACATCTGCTTAATGAATTAGTATTGCCCCTGTACTACTATTTTTTTAAATTGCTCCTGCTCCTGGTTGTCAAGGCGCTTGCATACTACAAGGATGGATATGGCCAGGTAGAACAGGATGTTTGATGGGTATTGAACGATAGCCTGCTGCGGAAAGTTACCAATATTGAACGCGAACAAGATCAGCAACATGGCCAGGCAGTAATTTTTAAGTTCGGGATTTTTGATACTGAAGTAAAAGTTTATTCCCGTTTTAAGCACCACAAAAAATAGTGTACAAAATAGGATGAGCCCAATCCAGCCCATTTCAACGGCTACGCGTACATAACCACTGTCGGGCGGGAATTTGGCTAACATGGAGTTTGGTGAAAACTTACGGCCCCAAACGCCTACAGAACCTAAGCCACCGCCAATAGGGTGGGAAAGGATATAAGGCTTGATTCTCTTTTGATTTTCAGCACGAACGTTGTAAGATGCGTCATCAGATGGGTTAAAAGCTGTTTGAAACCGCTTGATCAATGGGTTGGAGGTTGGCATTACTATCAAAATGCCGAGCATACCTCCTGCCACAAGCGTGAAAAATAAAACCCGTTTGTTGAAGTTTAAAACGGCCAGCATAGAAAGCGCTCCCGGTACCAATACATAGGCGGCCCTTGTACCGGAATAAAGCATAACATATAAAAAGAAAGCGGCGATAAAGCCCAGTAATGCTTTGCGTTTGACAGGTAATTTGCCCATAATGAGTACAATGCAGAGCAATGCGCCTATAACCATGTTGTATGAAAATGTTACAGGGTCAGAGAAGATGGCAAATTTACGCATATGCCCGTTGATGAACAGTAAACTTACACGGGTAGGGTCAGAATACAGGTATCGGCGTTCGAATGAAAAAAAACCTATATTTTCTTGTTGAAAAGCAGAAATTCCCGCCAGTATATCCAGCAATAACCAAAGCTTTAAAAGCGTTTTTATAAACTTTACCGTGCGGATCTGGTAAACAAAAACAAAGTACATCAGCATAATGAAGCCTATGGTACGCACAGTATAAATCCAGGCCAGCCGTGACGCGGCCGCAGGGTTTACAAATTCAAACATATTGTAGGCCAGCCACACCAGTATCATGTAGCTTATAGGATTTTTAAAATAGGTCCAGTTTTGTTCAGTGCGCTGTTTTATAAAAAAACCAAAGATAAGCAGATAGGTGGTTACATCCATCAAAGTACCGATAGGTACTCCGCTTGGTAATAATTCAGCAATGTAATTGATGAAAAATGCGCCTGTGATAAGCGCGCAAATGCCGAATTCGGGATAAACGGTAATGGCAAATACAATGGGTAAACCCATAGTTATCACAAAAACAGCACCTACTCCTATAAATCCAAGCTTATAGGTTAAAAAACTTATCACAAGTGAGGTGATTAGCAGAAAAAACAGGGCAAACGGATGCGAAAACTTTTGAATCAGAAGCGCTTTCCAAAAGTTTTGCCTAATTTCAGTATTACCTGTTGGTTCATTGCGCATGAAGTAGTAACTCTTTTTATAAATTTACAGGAATAAGATCTTCACAGCCCACACAAATACACTGATAAATGCGAATACTATAGCCGCTTTGCGTGTTTTTTTTTGAAGCGGACTTAAATCTTCAAATGGATCCTTTTTGGGTTTAGGAGGGTCAATTCTCATTTTAAGTAACATTAACTATATGAACCGGTGTTTTGTGCGTCGTTCAATTAAGAGTGTTTTTCTTTTTTCTGATTGTATTCGGTTTTATTAAGTACCCAGCCGGCAAACTTGTTTTCAAGCTCTTTCAAATAGGTTATGTGCTGTTTCTGAATATTGTTTATTTTCCTGTTGGCTTCAAATACAGCTATTGTTTTATTTGCAAATAATAACCATTCTTTGGATTTATTAAGCGCGGTAAGCGGGGCAGTATCAATGATTACTATATCGTATTTAGTCCGCAGCTCGTCAAATTTGCTCTTAACAAAGGCTTCGCTGCCAATTTCAAGCAGGGTTACGTCACCTCCGCGGTTGCCTAAAACAGTAGTGTTTGAGCTACTGAGTTCGGATTTGCCAAATTGGCTGTTTTTAAAATAATCTTCAAGGTATACTTGCGGCTGAGCGGTATTACTTATCGTGGCGTTATTGAAGTTGCCGTCAATTAACAACACTCTTTTATTGATCATGGAGTAAGAGTATGCCAGGCTTATGGCCAGCAGGGTTTTACCTTCGGCAGGCTCAATGCTTGTTATGGCTAAAATTTTTTCACCTTTTAATTCCTGATCGATCTCAAAGCGTATAGAGCGCAAGAGCTCCTTAAATGTTTTCATTTTTTCACGGTGCTCAACATCCCAAAGTTTGCGCAGATCAAGATTTTCACCGCTGATCTTGTTTAGATAGCCTAATAATGGCAGCTGGGTTTTATTAACCAGTTCGGTAGGGCTTTTAATGGTATCATCGATGTAAAATAATATAAACAGCCAGAAGAGACAGGCAAATAAACTGCCCATGCCGCTTAATATAATAAGCAGCATTTTTTTTGAAGGTTGGGCCACGTCCGGCTGGGCCATCTCAATTTGGACCAGTTTTATTGAAATGCTTGAACGCAGGTTAGTTTCATTGTATTTGTTCAATACATCAAGGTATTCTTTACCTGCAATATCAATATCAAAATAAAGGGTTTTTACTTTCGCATCAAACGGAACCAGGCGGGAGAATTTAGCATTAAGATTTGTGAGCTCGTCATTTATTGATTTAACGCTGTATTTAGCCAGATCGCGGGAAATCTCAAGACCAAGCTTTTGTTTAACCTGATCCTCTTTGCTCACAAGCGGATTGGTAATGTATTTATCAGATGTTAAGTTGATCTGATTTGAGAGCTGTTGCTGTAACGAATCAAGAGATTCTTTATACTTATTATTAAACCCGCTGCGTACATACTGATCTTCCAGTATATGCAATTGGTCCTGAGTGGAAATGATAGCCTGGTTGTATTTGTTGGTTATCGATTCAACATATTTCCTTTCATCGGGTGAGAACTTTTGGACGATAGCATCAATGGCGCCCTGATTGGATATTACATCCTTTTCGGCCTGCAATTTTCTGTCATTGTAAGTCATGATCTGGCTAAAAATCGCTTTGGACTGCTCATCCAGGTTCAATACACCGTTTTGAATTTTATACTGCTGTAATTCGCTGGTTTTTTCACTCAGCGCTTTACGTTTGGTATCTAACAGATTTGATAAAAAATTTACTGCATTTGATTCATTTTGCTTTACGCTTTGGGTATAATAGTCGATAAACTGTTTGCATAATGTATTCACTACAAACGCCGAAAGCTGGGGGTTTTCTGAATTAAAACTTACAGAAATAAAATCACTGCTTTCTTCACGGTAAATTAGCAGGTCTTTTACTATGTTACGCTCATCGTATTTCATTGACCTGAGCAACCCAATAAGTGAGTTCTCGGTTTTATCATAAACAGATAACGGTTGGAGGGTGGCAAATTTCTTTTTAAAAATCGCTAATACGTTATCCTTTTCATAAGGCCGCAATTCAAGTAATTCCTTACTTTGTTTACGAAAGGGATAGGGATCGCTCAGGTCGTGGATCATGAGCGAATAAGAAACCTGGTCAATAAGTTTCTTTAGCTTCATGATCGCCATGAGGTTACTGAATTCGCGATAAACCTGTTGCTCTTGTACGTTCGTCGTAGGATCCTGATCAAGAAGATGGCTGGACGCGTCAACTATGCCGGTGGCTATTTCCGCGTGCGACTGGTAATTATCAGGTAAGTTTTTTACCAGGAAAAAAGAAGTGATTACTGCTACAAGCGGTATTATTATCAGTACAGTTCTGTATTTCTTTAGCAGATTGAAAAAATTGCCTATCTCCATCTTTTACTTAACGTCTTCTAATTTGGTACCCAATAATTCTTCAAGATTGGTCTTGGCTGTAAATGTCGATAATTCAGCTTGTACTTTAAAGGCGTTTTGGCTGTATAAGGTGGTAAGCTGTTCATTATAGATCTGAAAAGTTGTTTCGCCTTTTTGAAACGCGTATTTTAATTGCTTAACAGCACTTTCGGCATCAATTACAGCATTTGCCCGCAGTCTTAGTTCGGCCTGTGCTGCCAGATATGAAAAGTAAAGACGTTTAACCTGGGCCTCAAGGTTTAACATATACTCGGCCTGTTGAAATTCGGCTGCTTTATAAATTTCTTTCGTTTGCCGGATAACTCCCGGTCTCGAAAACAGGTGTCCTAAGTTTAGCGAAAGGCTTATTTGATAACCTTTAAATATGGTTGGCTGCGAAATGTTGATAGACGTTTGCGGACTATAAATGTAAGATGCAGTTAAACCATCGAGCCATGAAAACACGGCTGAGTTATAAACGGCTTTGGCTGCATTTACCTGGCTTTGACGGGATTTTACTTCAGGGTAGTTTTTTTTAGCAGTTGCTATAAGTTTTTCAAGAAAAGGATAGTTAATGTCACTTACAAATGAAGTTTGCTGCGCATGTACGCGGGTGGTAAATAAAAGAGCAATTATAAAAATATAAATGGGCTTCAGTTTCAGGGGCATATAGTTATACTTTTTCTTTTTGGAATAATGCGGGTACTGTACCTGCAATAATTTTTAAATCTAACCAAATAGAATATTTCTGGGCATAAAAATTATCTAATTTTTTCCTTTCACGTTCAGACATGTCTTCCTTTCCGCGTTTGCTGATCTGCCATAGGCCCGTTAAACCGGCAGGGCCAAGAAAACGCATCGACCATTCGTTAGAGGTAAGCATCTCGGCCTCATATAAAGGCAATGGCCTGTTACCCACTACCGACATATCACCCCGCAGTATGTTGAATAATTGCGGTAATTCATCAAGACTTGAATTGCGTAAGAAATTACCCAGCTTGGTAATACGTGGATCATTCTTGATTTTCACAAAAGCAACTTTATTGTCGCCCCCTTCGGCGGCATATTGATTGTTTTCGGCAGATAACTTTGCCAGCAGTTGGTCGGCATCGGTACGCATTGATCTGAATTTATAAAAATCAAATACTTTATAGCCAGTACCTACGCGTTTGCTTTTGTAAAATACAGGTCCTTTTGAATCCAGCTTAATTAAAATAGCAACTATTAGCATAACAGGCGATAATACAAACATCATACCGCCCGAAATTACCAGATCGATAAGGCGCTTACCTGCCGGCATTTTATAAGTCGTATCAACTACTTTTGAAAGCTCAAGCAATTTGGGCTTTATCAGTTTAAAGCGCACCAAAAAGTTAAGCCTTTCGCGCAGGTCACTTATGGCAAACGGTTCGCCATAAAAATCATGAACCTTTAATTTAATGGCTTTTTGCCTTAGCGTTTTATCATTTTGTGATGAAAGAAGTACAATAATTAAACCACTAAGAAGAAAGCTTTGTTTAACTTCTTCAACCATTTTAATCCATTTGCCCTCAGTATCAACTTCAACCAAAATAATATCAGGAACGGATAAAATAGATTGCTCGCCTAAATAATCATTCAACTGGTCAATAGAGTTGTTGTAAGCAATTTTAAAGCCTTCATTTAGTCCAGCCGAAATCATTTCCTTAAACTCGGTGCCGGCATAGGCTATCCTGATATTAGAACCTGAACTTTCGTTCCAATCAGATGTTTGGTGATTCATAAACTTGTAAAACTTGATTAATAGCTGTTTTTAATGCAGTTGGGTTAAACGGCTTGTGAATGTAAGCATCAACCTTAAAGGGCATGTTGCTTACCTGGGCGTCAAGATCATGGGCGGCCGATAGCAATATAACAGGTATTTCACGATAAAAGCCACTAATCTTTACGTTCTTAATAAAAGACTGGCCGTCAAAATAAGGCATTTGGAGGTCGGATATAATCAATTCGGGCATATTGCCGTCTTCGAGCCAGCTAAAAGCTTCGATGCCATTATTTTTAACTACAATATCATATTCTTTTGACAGAATGAAGTTGAGTAGTTTTAGGATACTCAAGTCATCATCAACTATAAGTAGCGTTCTTTTCATACTTAATTAATGGGGGTTATTTATAAAAGAGAAGCAAATGTTTTATTAATCAGTTTGTTGTATGTTATTATTATTTATTGTAAATGCTGATATGTAAAAAAAATAAATTTAATAAATGTTATTAATGAAAAGAAAATGGTTTATTAGCTGTTTTTAACTAACAGCTAAGTATAAAATAAATAGCCTTACAATTAACGCGTTTTGTTTTTCACTGCAATTGCATGCAAAAAACATTCCTCAAATAAAAAAACAGCCGAAATTAAAGGCTTAGTAGGCTTTTATACGGTTAATATATAAAATGGTTGTGAAAAATTGCGATATTAACGGAAAGTTAATAACCGTCGAGGAATTTATTCCCACGACGGGTAGCTGTAATTCCCCAAAATGGGATTTAATTTTATACCGGGTATAGGTATTTATAGCGCTACTTTTCTATCACGGATAAAAAATTTCCGGCAGGGTCTTTAAACCAGGCTATTTTTGGACCCCCATCAAGAAAAAGGCCTTTTTCGTTTGTCTTAAAATTCTCCTGGTTATAAATCTCAAACTTAACGCCGCGCGCGCTGAGTTCATCAACTGTTTTTTCCACATCATCAACCGGGAAATTTAAAATGGTGAAGGTAGCCGGGGTATGGTTGGGTTTAGTATATATTAATATGGGGGTGCTCCCTGTAATATTAAGGTTAAGTAAGCCTTGCATTTCGGGTACATCACTTACATCTAACCCGAGTACATCAGCATAAAACGCCCTCGCTTTAGCTGTATCATCTACCGAAAATCCGCTGAATGCTTTGCTGTATTTTAACATGATAGTTGACTTTATGTTATTGATACTACCTTGCTTTTTAATAATTTGTTTTGTAAAAGTGAGTTTAGCCTTCCAAAACTTCGGCCCGGAAACCTAACTCATTTAAAAAATTGATGAGCGAGTGAGCGCATAATGTGCCGCTATCGCACTGCACCCGCAAAATCCGGTCACAATCATCAAGATCGAAATTGGCTTTATGGTTGCCAAACGTGCTATGGATGGCATTCAAAAGCATATTAGCCTGGCGGCGTTTATTTACATTGGTTTTAAAAACTTCTACTATCATAAGCCTGTTTTGGTGTGTACCTAAAACCTTTGGTTGAACAATAGAAATGTTTGATTTTTTAGGGACGGTGATTGGTTCATCCGACCCTAAAAAATCAATAAATTATTATTTGGTGGCGTTAGGATTGTGTGTGATCATCCAGTTTATGCCAAACCTGTCGGTAAGCCAGCCAAAATAATCGCCCCAAAACTCGTCATGCATAGGCGAAACAGCATTACCGCCTTCGGCTAAACCGCTATACAGTTTGTCTGCCTCCTCTCTTGATTCGGCACTTATGGTGAGCGAGAAGTTATTACCCATAGTTACGAATGGCATACCTCCTTCACCAATTGCATCCGTACCCATCAGCATGCTGCCATTAGCAAGGGGTAGTGCAATATGCATAAGCTTATCCTGGTGTTTTTCGGGCGTATTGGCAGCCGCAGGCGAGTCTTTAAAACGCATAACCATTGCAAACTCACCGCCAAATACTGACTTGTAGTGATTAAAAGCTTCTTCGGTATTACCGTTAAAGTTTAAATAAGGATTAATAGCTAACATGATGTGATTGTTTTTATAGATTTATAATTGAGTGATTTTGTGAAAGTAAAATTAAGTCTTGTACCCTAATATAGGAGGGGGGTATCAAGACATGTTAAGGGGTTAATTGCGACATTGTTTCATCACAAAAACACACAAATAGATCAATAAAGAAGGTATTGCCGGTTTTAGCTATTATCCGCCGGCAGCCTGTTCGAAACAAATTTATACAGGTATGGTGCCTTATGCGCGCCGCCAGTCCATTTTTTTGCCACGCGCTCCAAAATACCCAGCCCCAGCATTTTACGCTGAAAAGCAGCGCGGATCAGCTTTTTGTTAAGAATGGTTTCGTAGAGCGATTGCAGGTCGCCCATGGTAAATTCCTCGGTCATGAGGTTAAAACCTATCAGCTTTTGGTCAAGCTCATTCTGCAGGGTTTCCAGCGCTTTATTAATAATTTGCTGATGGTCCTGCATCAGCGCAGGCAGTTCATTCAGGCTGTACCAGTCGCAGCTATCAGATATTTCATCGGGTGTTGGGATAGCCCTGGTAAAATCAACCAGCGCATAGTATCCCACTGAAATAAAACGCTTTAATAACCAATGATCGGCGGGCGGGTTATAGCCACGGGCCTGCATAATGGCCTTAAGCGGTCCGGGATCATACCGGCTGTAATTGCCAAAAACATAAAACTGTTCCAGGTAGATGTTGGTTAAGGCTGTTCGGCTTTGAAGTACCCGCCGCGCCGCTTCGTTCACATCCTCATTATCATGAATAAAGCCGCCGGGAAGCGCATATAGCCCGGTATTTTTATAAGCCAGCAGCAATACCTTTAATTGGTTGTCGTGAAAACCAAAAATAACCGTATCTATAGCAAGACCTGGTAGAAAACCCTCGCCCGCGATGTTATTTTCCAGTTGGTGAAACTCTTTATTCATGTATCGCAATAAAATAAAGGCACAAGTAAATAAAAAAATTGACAGCTATCGAAAAAAAAATTATTATTGTAACAAATTGATACAATAAGATCGAATTCAAAGAATTTCCATCAATTAAACCTGACTAACCAAATACCAGTAATGAAGAAACCAATTTTAGTAATGTTGTTGCTTGCACAAGTTGCCTCGGTAAAGGTAATGGCGCAGCTATCAGCAAACAAAACCGCCGTTGAGAACGGTGCGCTTGAGGGTACTCGCGAAGCGTCAAACGTATTAAGTTTTAAAGGTATTCCGTTTGCACAGCCGCCCGTGGGCGATTTGCGCTGGAAGGAGCCTCAGCCCGCCAAAAACTGGGAGGGTACATTAAAGGCCGATCATTTTGGCCATAACCCCATGCAGAAGCCCATTTTTGGTGATATGGGCTTTCGTTCATCAGGTATGAACGAAGATTGTTTATACCTAAACGTATGGACGCCGGCAAAATCAGCCAAAGAGAAGTTGCCTGTATTGGTTTATTTTTACGGCGGGGGCTTAATGGCCGGTGATGGTTCTGAGTCGCGCTATGATGGCGAAAGCATGGCTAAAAAAGGCATCGTAGCGCTAACAGTAAATTACAGGCTTGGTGTATTTGGTTTTTTTTCGCATCCCGAATTAACTAAAGAATCACCTAACCATTCGTCGGGTAACTATGGGTACCTTGATCAGCACCTGGCCTTGCTGTGGGTACAAAAAAATATAGCTGCCTTTGGCGGCGATCCCAAACGTGTTACCATTGCGGGTGAATCGGCAGGGTCTATCTCCGTATCGGTACAAATGGCATCACCTTTATCAAAAGACCTGATCGCGGGTGCTATCGGCGAGAGTGGCGCGGGTATCAAACCAACACTTTTCCCTATACCATTGGCTGACGCTGAACAAAACGGCCTTAAGTTTGCTGCTAACGAGAAAGCCAATACCCTGGCCGATCTCCGGGCTATACCCGCCGAACAATTGTTGAACGATGCTTTTAAACCTGGCACGCCGCCAATGTCGGCCACTATTGATAATTACTTGCTGCCAAAATCGTTGCCTGAGATCTTTATGGCGGGCCAACAGGCTAAAGTTCCTTTGTTAGTGGGCTGGAACTCGGCCGAAGTACCATTCCAGTTCATGATGCGCGGCGATGCGCCAACGCTTGAAAATTATACCAAAACGCTGAAACAATTATATGGTGACAGGGCAGAGGAAGCATTGAAACTATACCCGGCTGCTAATGACGGGGAAGTGATCAAAGTTGCAACTGACTTATCAAGCGACCGGTTTATCGTATACAGCACCTGGAAATGGGCCGACTTACAGGTACAAACCGGAGGGAAGCCGGTTTATCGTTACCTGTTTTCACGGGTTCGCCCGGCCATGGTGGCTTCTATGGGGAATGCCACCCCGGGGCTTGCCGGCGGTGTGGTTAAGGGCGATGCGGCAAAACCGGCTCCGAAAATGCCGCCACCTGTGGGTGCTGCCCATGCTTCAGAAATTGAATATGCCATGGGGAACCTGGCCGGGAACAAAACCTATGCCTGGACACCCGATGATTTCAAAGTTTCCGAAACCATGGAAAACTACTTTGCCAACTTTATAAAAACTGCCAACCCTAACGGCGCAGGCTTGCCAAAATGGTCGGCAATTAAGGATAACAATCATGTTAAATTTATGAATATTGACGTTAAAAGCGAGGAGATGCCGGAGGTTAACCGGGCGCGCTACCTGTTTTTGGATAAAGATTACATGAAATAAGAAATAAGATTTTTTCAGACAAATGGGCTGGCTCCTGCGAATTTGCGCAGGGGCTTTTTTGTAGATCAATATCATTACATTTATATAATAATATTTAGCCCGGTAAAAAGCGTGTTATCCAAATGGTTGTTAACAGCTATGGTAATGCTTTGCTTTTTTACTTTTTCGGGGCTTACTATCCAAACCACAAATAAGGCAGCTCTTCCCGATACAACTTTGGTTGCCGGTTTTGTAAACAGGGTCTCAAAATCATTATCATATAAAGCTGCTGTTAAAACGGCTAAGCGGAATAATTGTTCAACTTTAATTTCCGGGGATATCACAGTCTGCCCGCGTTAAGCTTTTTGCATAGCCTGGAAGCCGATATCAGCATTAAACAAACTTCTAAATTGTTTATACCCGGCAAGCTCGTTAAACGCGCTCTTTTTAACCAAGCCTTCAAGCCGGATTTAGGCGATGCCGATAGTCCCTTATAGGATAATCCTTCCTTACTGATTATCCGATGTGGTAATCATTTCCATTTTAATTATTTAGGTACAAACCCCAAAGAGGGTAATGCCTGTAAATTATTTTCTGAAATCGAAATGAAAAAACTTAAAAAGTTTACGAGGCTTTGCGGGCTTTTATTGTTTATGATGTTGGCCACTGCCGGGATAGGTTCATTGGGCGTAGCGCCCACTTTAACCAAAGACAGAAAGCTGCTTGTTGATACGCACTCCAAAACAGAATTGGTAGAAAAAGCCGAAACCGACCAATGCATAGCAGATAACTTATTTTAACATGAAGTTGATAGCGGCATGGATAACTTGTTAATAGTTATCTTTGCCCTATGAACTATTTTGAATTTTACGGTATCCCTGAATCTTTTAAGGTTGACCAGGCGCTACTTAAGAAAAAGTTTTACGAGCTGAGCAAGCTTTACCATCCCGATTTCTATGCCAATGAGGATGAAACCAGGCAGCAGGAGATCCTGGAGTTATCTACCCTAAATAACAAGGCTTACCACGCGCTTGGCGACCCGGCAAAACGTTTAGAATACATTTTAAAACTGCACGACCTGGTATCTGAAGGGGCAAAACCGCAATTGCCTGCAGATTTTTTAATGGAAATGATGGATATCAATGAGCGGCTTATGGAAGTTGATGATGCAACGCACCTGGCTGCCATAACCGCAGAAACACTTGCTATTGAAGGGGATATGAATGAAGAACTGGAGAAGCTGACCAAAGATTATGAACAGTTGGACGATACTGCGAAGGAAAGCCGCCGGATAGAAATTGCAAATATTTACTATAAACAAAAATATCTGTTGCGAATTAAGGAGAGTTTATCTACATTTGCAGCCCGCTTGTAAGGAAAGATACTTACAACATGCCCAGCTGGCGGAATTGGTAGACGCGCTGGTCTCAAACACCTGTGGGAAACCGTGCCGGTTCGACTCCGGCGCTGGGTACTAACCGGTTTTAGGTTAGAAAACTGAAAGGGTTGCTCGTAAAAAAGCAGCCCTTTTTCGTTGACCTTCAGTATGTTATCGTAGAACGTCGGATCAATGTAAGCGGTTCTAAATGTACCGCCACCCCATAACAGATTATCTTTGAACACCCCCCTGACCAATGTATGTTTTTGTGTAATGTTCCCTTTATCATAAATATCATAGATATTGGATAAGTGCGGCAATACACGCGCAATCAAATCGTCACCAGTATCAATCTTGGGCTTCTTAGTATCAAGTGCCAGTTCTAACATCGATTTTTCTTCCTTAAATTTCTTGAACCAGGTCTGATAGGTAGAAGTTTCGATCTCATTATTTATTAACCGTTCCTCCAATTTATATATCTTCTCGTTGACCACTTTTAAGGCTTCAATCTTTTCTTTTGTCTTTCACGGTTAACCTTTATAGGTTCAATCAACATTGTCTTGGCAATTTCTATAATAAACCTGATCTGATGAGGTTTGAAGCTCAATGCCTTTAACAAAGCGCCGAAATGCTCATGTAACATTTCTCCTTTCAGGTTATAGCTCGTATGCTCCGTACAACGATAATATAAATAATACTGTTTACGCCCTTTTGTCCATCCAGCGGTCATTTTTTTGCCGCACCAGCACCTTAATACTCCCCGCAAAGGGAAATTATCATCCGGTTGCAGCCTTGTTTTCCGCTTACCGGATTCGAGCATATTTTGTACCAGCCAAAATTCTGCTTCGGCTACAATCGGCTGGTGTAAACCCTTCACATATTTTTCAGGCAGTTCCCGAAAAGCCGGAACTTTATTTAATCCGGCATAAACGCAGCTCTGCAAATATCCTGTATTGCCGACTTGCCCGTATAAGTAAAGTCTAACGCCTTTGCATTTTTATAGATGATGTATTGCGGAATACCTAAAATGTAGTCTCTAAATATCCTTTCGACGATCAGTGAGGGATTTAGAACACCCTAAATTTGCCATTAGTAGCCGAATAATACCTTTTTGCAGTAAAAACGTATTAATACGCGCTAAACTCAGTATAAATACGCTTGCGATTCGGATTATGCAGTGCCATATTTGAATAGGTTGCGATAAAATTATTTATGGATTTAACTATAGTTATATATGCTATGTTTATAAATTATTTAGACAAACCGTCTGTTACTATTTATCAGTCAGTGCTTTAACATTACCCGCTATGATTAATCTCTTTATTTCATATTCGCACGAGGATGAAAGGCATCTCAATCAGCTAAGGACTTTTCTTTCAGACAGGAATTGCCCCAACATCAGAATATGGGACGATGGAAAAATAGAACCTGGAGCAGAATGGGATGCCGAGATAAAAAACAGGCTTGATGAAGCACATATCGTGCTGCTTTTAATCACTCAAACTTTCTTAAACTCCAGGTATATTAATAACGTTGAGCTAAATACCGCATTAGAAAACCTGGATAAGAAAAAAACAAGGGTGGTGCCGATTTTTGTAAAAGATTGTTTTCTTGAGCCCTATCCTCAGATAACCAGGCTCCAGGGGCTGCCAGACAATAAACGTTTTCTATCTACATTGGGCGATGCTGCAGACAGGGAATACGTTCAGATCGTAAAAAAAATAAATGAAATTGCGGGCGAAATGCTTACAGATCTGCAGATTCGTAAGTCAATCGATCAGCAGGATGAACAAAGCCGGGCGGCAAAAGATATTGAGATGCTGAGCGATAACCGTAAGGTGTTTCTGTCCATTCCTGATTCTTTAAGCGGACGGGAAAAGCGGAAAGAGTTTCTTTATGTAGTTATGGGGCGCAAACAATATGAAAACTGGCCTTACGAAATTGTTCCCGGTATTAAAGATTGGGAAGCGATTGAAAAGTTACCAGAAACCGAAAGAAGCGACCGCATGCTTAAGCTGATAAAGGAATGTGCCTTTGCTATTCACATCATGATGACCGCCGATGAATTGGATGAAGGGTTTGATTTATTGCAATATAACCTTGCTATAACACACGAAAAGCAGGCCGCTTTTTTTAGCAATATCCTTTGGTTGCCCAACCCGCTTGTTAGCCAGGAACTGGATGAAAAGCTATTGATGCACCCCACCGTACTTGGAAATAATTTTGAAACGATTTTTCGGATAATTGAAGATAAGAATGCCGAGAAGGAGGCCAGGATAAAAGCGATGCGACATGATTTTGCTCCGCACAAAAAGGTATACATGTTTTATGATTTTGAAAAAGACCATAACAGCATGCTGCGTATTAAACTTAAAAACATGATGGAAACCGACAAACGGATCCTCATTAATTTCAGCATACCAGGCATTCCATTTGAAAAAGATCGCGCGGAAGCACAAGAAAGCGAGGGGATTTGTTTGTATTACGGGCAGTCGAACCCGGAGTGGTTTGTTATAAGGCAGTCAATGCTTATAGACGCCAAAGGCAATCAACAGAAAATTCTGTGCATAGATGATCCTGATATTGATTTAAAATATGACCGGGATGTAAGCAAGAATGCTTTTAATCATATTATAAAAGGCAAAGACAGAATAGATTTTGAACTTGAAGGTTTTATCAACGGACTTTTTGCACCGAAGTAATGAACAACCCAAATCAATCACCAAAGGTATCAGCAGTAGATAACGGTGCGGGATTGTCTGGCATGTGTTATCAATTGGATGAATTTTACCTGGACTTGCAGGAAGATGGTAATCATATCCGATTACTGACCCCTGCCGAAATAAAGAAAAATCCTTTTCCCGGCCTGCGGCCTTACCGCACATCTGAATTTCAGCTTTTCAAAGGCAGGGGCGGGCAGGCCGAGGAACTGATCAGGCGGCTTCAAAACAATAAATTCCTTGCGGTTATTGGTAGTTCGGGTACGGGTAAATCATCTTTGGTGCGGGCCGGCCTCATTCCGCAACTCTTCGGTGGTTATCTGCATGGTACAAGCAACAGATGGGACGTAGCTATTTGCCGGCCCGGAGCTGATCCTATAGAAAACCTTGCTATCGCGTTGGCCAGTATACGAAGCAGTTCAAGGAGCAAAGAAGTGATCGAGCACGATTTCAGGGAGATCTACCCACAATTACTCAGGTCCATTTATGGATTGTTGGATGTTGCCAGATTGCTTAATGAGGGCAAAAAAGAAGGAAAAAAACGAAACCTGCTTGTAATTATTGATCAATTTGAAGAATTATTTCGTTTTACAGCAAAAAGCGGGCTGATGGACGGGCATCAGACCCAGTTTGTAAACCTGTTGCTGAAAGCTGCCACAACTAAAGATGATCCTGTTTACGTAATTACCACCATGCGGTCGGAATTTCTTGGCGATTGTGTCCGTTTTCAGGGCTTACCTGAGGCTATTAACCGGAGCCAGTATCTTGTGCCGCAACTTGACCGGCCACAATTGAAGGAAGTAATAGAAGGTCCGCTTTTGCTGGCGGAAAAGAGCATAGCATCCGGGCTTATCGAACTACTGATCAACAAGATTGAAGAAAATAAACTAAAAGATAACCTTGATCAACTGCCAATTTTGCAGCACGCGCTAATGCGAACGTATCGGCAATCATCTGATAGATCAATTAACGGAGAGATTGTATATGACGATTACAAGGCTGTTGGAGGAATGGAGGAATCTTTATCGCGCCATGCAAGCGATAAATTCTGGGAGTTAGGTGATAAAGACAACCAAGCAAAGCTTTCAAAAAAGCAGCAGATTGCTAAACTGATTTTTCAGGCCATTACTGACCAAAGTAAGGGCGGACAAAAAGGGGGCCGTCGGCCGCTTCCACTTGGTAAAATATATGACTTATGCAAACCGCTCCCTGCAAATGAGGAAGAAATAAATGCCGTAATTGCGTATTTCAGGGCAACAGATACTTCTTTTCTGATGCCGCCCCCCTCTACGCCATTAAACCCGGAGTTGGTTATCGACATCTCACACGAAAGCCTGATGCGAAACTGGGTTGAACTCCGTACCTGGATCAATGAAGAAACCGCGAACGGAAAACTTTATACCAGGCTTAATGAAAGAAGAGAACTTTATGAACACGATCCTTCGGATGTTATAAAGGGGGTATTGCTACGTGAACTGAAAGAGCTGGGGGAGAAGATAAAAATTACGGCAGCATGGGCTTCTCGTTACCATCAAACCCCGCAAGAAGGGGGGGCTGAGCCTGATCATGAGTTTCTCAAAGAAAAGAACCTTGCGTTCCTGGATTATAGCATAAGAAAGGAGGATCAGGAAACAGAGGAGCAAAAATTAGAGATTGAGGCAGAAGTCAGGAGGCAGGAACGGGAAAGGAACAGGAAGATCTTAATGTTTATACTTTCTTTCGGTTTAGTACTGACATTGATAATCGCAGCATGGGCTATTCAGCAAAAGGCAGAGGCAAACCGACAAAAGGCAGAGGCGAACAAAAACCTTGTAGAAGCGCAAAAAAGTGCCCGAATAGCTCAAAACGCAAAGATCAGGGCAGACAAATATCTGGAACAGACCACACTTGTTAACAACGAGCTCATAAAAAGCCAAGCCGGCCTTCAATTGCAACTAAAACATAATGATTCACTTACTAATTCGCTTCGCAAAGTTTCAAAAGAAGTGGCGAGTCAGAAAAAAGCGATTGAACTACAACTAACCATCAACGCGCTTCAAAAGGAACATTTTTATAAGGTAAGTGGACTAAGTGACAAGCTCAAGGGCGATATGTTGGGTAATGTGTTAAAAGGAAAGCTGGAACGTTCTGGAACGGTAGATGTAGAAAAATATATTGACAATAATAAACTTCAACTTCTGAATAGGGCTGCGATAGCATTTGATACGATACCAGCCAATGCTATTTTGGGACTGAGAATGGCAGACACCTTGTGGAGCATGCATTCAGAAAACATTTACCTGAGTCAAATTATCAGGACTATTTTCGAAACCAATCTTTTTCCCGATAATATCCTAAACGTGGGAGATGACGAAAATCTTAAAATTTCGCCCGCCGGAACCGATGGTTTTTATGCTATCGGCAGCGACTCCCTGTTCTCCCTTCGTTATGATCCGGTTGGCAAAATGATTGAGCTACGTCAGGCTTACCAGATCAAAGGGGGATCCCTTGGATGGAAAGCATACATTTCGATAAACAACAACGGGTTGCTTGCACTTGACCGGGGCAATTTAATTTATTGGGATAAAGGTCGTGAATCTTTATTAGATACTATTCCATCACCTGCATATGCAGTTTTTACTCCAGGCGGAAAACAGCTTATTACTTCCCTGCGGGATTCGGTTACGCTCTGGAATCTGGATCAATTAAAAACGAGCCCCGGGTTTGGCAGGATGAAGGGGAAATTCCTTACAGCTAAACAGAATATCAAAGGTTTAACAGTGTCGCCCGATGGCTTAAAGTTGTTGATTCAAACCTCAGAGTATGACGAGGCCTGGGATATTAATAATATGGTAAAGCTTACTTTAAGAAATAATTATTACCTCAAAGGGACAAACTATGTAAGTTTTACTCCGAACAGCGATAATTTATTGGTAGTATGGGGAAATAGCATATACCTGACAAAGTTTGATGGGAGAGTTTTAAATATCGTTTCCTGGCCTTTGCCTGGCAATGGTTTAGACCAGGGCTATAACAGCTCAAAAATTGATAAGATTATGCTTTCTGCCGATTGGAAAAAAGCTATAGTATTATCAAGAAGAGGCACTTTTTTGATTGAGTCGGCTGGCGATTCCTTATTACATAATATGTCTGCAAACCAGATGACGCGTAGTTATGCAAGGAAAAAAATCTATCCGGATATAAAAGTGAAGAGGTTCAGCAATGGGACTACACCAATTAAAGAAGCGAAATTTATTGATGATATAACTGCAGTGATGACCGACAACGACGGGCTTGTGAGTATTTGGAATACACGTAATAATTCGAGGGCTGATATAAACGAAAGTTTTGGCCGATTAAAGGGCTTTCTTAAACAATCAGAGGAAGAAAAGCTTGAAAGTGGCCTGCTTTCTTATGATTACATCATGCATTCTAACAATGTTAGATTGGTCAGAAAGTCGGTTTTTTATTTTTTTCCGCATACACCGGATTCGTACAATGAGATGCCGATGGATACACTTATCAAGGTTAAAGCTTTGTTAACGCATTCGTTACAAATAAACCACACCAGCCAACGGCGATATGAGCTCTGGCAACTCGCCATGGTCAATAATCAAATGATTGCCGAGATGCCAGAAGTTGATCTTTCTGTTTACAGCGAAAAAGCTAAACTTTCAGCGGAGAATATAAAACTTTATAACGAATACCTGGCTCTCACTCCCAATGATGCAGAAGCGCAACGATCATTGTCTGTTTCATATGGTTCGCTTTCTTTCTACAAAATTTTTGAACGGGATTACACTGCTGCAATTGCTGCAGCAAAAAAGGGATTGGAGCTCGGTCCCGGTGAAACTTGGATCTACACTAACCTGGCGCTTGGCAATCTGCTACAGGGAAATTATACAGAGGCAGAACGATTGTACCGGAATTATAAGGATGTTTTGTACCGGAGTCAGACAATTAAGGTGAGTTTCCTGGATGATTTTGAGAAAATGCAACAAACGAAAGTTATTACCGGAAAAGAACCCGCCGTATTGAAGATTAAAGAAATTTTAAACGCCAACCCATAGGTACAGTGCTTTTAAAAAAGCAAAAGCTTATGCCAATTATCTGCCATTATGGAACAGAATGATTTTCAAAAGTATGTCGAAGACAGGTATCGTCATCAAATGGAGTATTACAAGACAACCTCGGCTAAAAACCATCGTCTCTACAGGAATTTTCAGTGGATCCTGATAATTCTATCGTTGTTGACTCCGGTATTTACGGCGTTAAAATTAGGAGGTAACGCCGCCCCTGGCAGTGGACTGGGCGTTGATTGGACTATCCTGACATTGATTATATCGAGTGCGGTTGCCATTCTCACTACCGCATTAAAAACCTTCAATTATCAGGAACTTTGGGTAACAGCACGTACTACTTACGAACAGCTAAAACCAGAGATCCATTATTACAATTTTAACCTGGGGCCTTACGCCAAGCCCGATCAAAATAAGGAAGGTTTATTTGTTACGCGGGTTGAAGCAATACTAAGTTCAGAGCACGATTTATGGCCACCGGCGAAAATGCAAACCGAAAAAAAATAGAATAGCTGCTTCATTGCTTCGCCGCTCACACTCTACTTCCTGGAAAATTGGCTCGAAAAATATGCTCACAGCGTGAGTATTGGCCCAGGGGTATTTATCGCATCCTGGATAGCGGCAATCGTGATCACCCTGTTCACTATCATTTTTCAGGCTATAAAAGCTGCGTTGACCAACTCAGTGAAAAGTTTGCGGAGTGAATGATTTATAGGATCCGCTGAAAACGCTTAAATCCGCAAACTGGGATCTGAGGCTTAATTGAACATTAGTAGGTGCATTCTGTGGTGAGATACGTAACGCATTCTTAAACGTGTAAATCATGTTACAAAAGTGTTACAGTAACATTTCAGCGAAGGATCCTATTTCGCGTTTAGAGACAAAAAAAGGCCGTTTTTGATATCAAAACGGCCTTTTTTCAGAAATGCACCCTGATGGGCTCGAACGTGTAAAAAATAATAAACAACTATTATTATTTTTTAGGTGTTCCTCAAATCGCTTATCAAATGAATAACGGCATCTAATTAATGTGCGGTGGTTAAATCATCTTTTATTTCCTTGTAAAGGAGTCCTGGACATTGTAGGCAAGTCTTCTTTGAATTGGTTCGAACCAACTAAGTCAAGGAGTACCAAACCGGGATGAAAGCTTTCCGAAGTTTTTATCTCGGCTTTTTTTTCTTCCTAACTTATTGTTAGTGTGGTGAATTAAAAATGCAGTCAAGTTAATTTGATCGGTTCTTACAGCTTTTTCTAAAATCTTCCATTTTTCTGGAAATATCGAACCAATAATCGGCCTTTTTTCGTCAATTTTAGCCTTTCTATACACTTTAAACGGCATATTTAGCCGCAACGATGCTCCGTCTATAATTTGGGCGTTATCTAAATATTCGGTGTTATTTTCCTTCAAAGTTTTTAACCCCGCTTCAAATCAAGTGTCATTGGTTTTAAAATTCAGGTTGGAAACTGAATTTGATGCTGAATACGCGTGCGCCGGGTTGGTCAAGATAATTGCAACGGCGAATAAGGTCGATCCGCAAAAATTTGAAAATATTGGCTATACCGGCCCCGACTTCAACATACGGTGCGCTGCCAAGGGTGTAAGTGCCGTTGGAGCTTTTGGTTGCAGCAGGTAAGCGATAAAGGCCTGTGCTTTGCTTCGGATCGTTTTCGGTACGCAAGCCACCGTACAATATTTTAGCAGAGATGAATTCCCGCCATTTTAGATATTTGATTAGCGGGACTTTGTTTAGCAGGAAGCCGTTAAAGGTATGCGTAAGGTTAAGCCCAACGTAATGATCGCTCACAAATTCAAGATAATTCATGGCATTATAAGCATCTCGCTTATAGGCGAGCGATTGATTGGCGGGGCTGATATTGAGCAAGGGAAAAGGCACTTTGCCCAGCACATAGCCGCCGAGCAGGGTAACATCGGTAAAGCCTGCCTGAGAGAGATAAAAGCGCTTATAAATGTTAATGCCAAAGTCGGTATAGGCATACCTGCCACCAAGGCTACGGTTAATAAGAAGGTCATAAATAGGATAAGGGTTATGGATACTATGTCGCGTGCGGCTGCCCTGAATAAGCTCTTCGTGCGGTGCATAGCGTAAGTGAAGATTTAGCTCGCTGGTAGTTAAATTGTTCACCAAACTGCCATCATCATTTTTTTGATAAACCAGTGCTGCAGCGGGTGTTTGCTGCCAGTTTTTATAACCCAGAATATACGAGAAGTGATTTTCGAAATCACGAAAATATTGTAGCTCAAATATTCTACTATATAGCCAATAGTTGGTTTTTCCGGTTTGAAAAGATGAGAATGCTGTAGCACGGTTGGTTACCGAAAAAGCATGACCAGGTACATCTACATCATATAAATAGCTTGCCTTAAAATAATTATTAGGAAAACGGTAGGGCGCTGTTTTATTTAATGAAAGATAAGCGATTGCATTCCCTTTTACCCGATGATCTTTAGTGCCATAAGCACCGTATCCCTCAAAATAAAAGGTGCTATCCAGCAATGGAGTAGTTCGTCCGCCCAATTCCAAATGCAAGCCTTCCTGGCTATTAAAAGATAAAAAATGTGCAATTGGTCCGATTTGCACCGGGCCGGTATCGGCATAGCCCGCTGTAAGTGTGGACAGCCACCACATTGTTCTTTTGTAAGACGGCATCTGTTCCAGTTTGTACAACTTTTCGTAAACCTGTGCCTGGCCTTTGCTAAGCGTATCAAAACCAGCTTTGCCCGTAGCCACCTGTAAAGTCTCACCCTGGTAAAATGCCGCAGTCTGCGACGCGCCGATTTTGTAGTTACGATATATCACCTTACGCTCACCAAATACACCCCAGCCTTTTTTAGTAAGCCCAAAATCAGCCTTAACTCTACTGCTGGCCAGTTCATACCGACCGCCAGTTTGCCGGGCAAAATCTAACAGTACATCAAAGCTTCTTACAAAATTTACATTGATCTTCCCATTTAGCCTTAATTCACAAGCTGTTACTGAAAAACGCCCGTCCAACGTTACAACCAACTTGCCCTCAAATAACAGATCTCCTTTTGCGCGCGGCGTAAAAGCGAGCTCTACCTGTTTACCCATAGCCGTGCTAATAGTATCTGTAATAAAAAACTTATAATAATTTGGCGCATGATCCGCTATAGGGCTCAAAAACTGGTTAGCTATAATAAACAGGTTATTCTCATAAATATCCACTTGATGACCGTACAATTGGTTTACATAAAGTTTAACCCCCGCGGTGTCAATAAACTGCAATATATTAACGCCTTTATAAGCTCTCTGTATCTGTATTTTCTTCTCCGGCTCCTTTCGAAAATAAATGTCCGACAGTTTTTCTTCCAGCAACACCGGTAAAAAAGTTTGCCCCTGTACCGTATCCAACATAAACTTATATTGGCTAAAAAATTTACTCTCAACCACTTTCTGCGGTAAATTAAAAAAAGATAGTCCCATTCGTTCATACTGCTCGTATTGCAAATAAGCTGCAGCCTCTGCCCGGTTCTCCTGCTTATGATCGATCACTTGCTGAATGAGCGCGACTGCCGGATTTCCTTTGTTGCGATAACGCTGCCCTCTCACAGAGGTTATCGTTACATTTGCCAGCTCATTGGCATCCCGTTCAAGCAATACTTGTAATTTATTCGCTTGCCCGGGTACAATTACTTTGACGGTGGGTAAATAACCAACATGCGAAAATGCTACCTGTGTAAACGTTACTGCTCCAGCCAGCCGAAACCGCCCCAGCGAATCTGCCTGTGTGCCAATATTACTACCTGCAAAAGTCACTGAAACTGATGCAAGGGGCTCACCGCTAGATGCATCTACCACTTGCCCTGTCACTAACGTCTGCGCTGCGGCCCATAAGCCTGATATTGAAAAGCATATCAAAAAACAAAGACGCAAACGCATGATTAATTAACCATTTCTGTGAAAATATGTTTTTGCCTTAAAAAGCATTTAGATAGTCTTCACTTTCTTTTTCGACCTAACAACTCGAAAAAAATCAATACAATCATGAACCTGTTTGGCGTTTGAGCTATCGCTCGGTTGAATGGCTGTATTTTCAGACCGAAGAAGAAAATTACCTTTGAGAGTTTCTTCGTTTGTTCACTGATTTGCCGTATCGCATCATTCAAATATTATGGGTCAAGACTACGTAAATTGCCTATTTATCTATACTCAGTAAAATTTCAGTCAATTCATCGGGGCGATGCTCCATAACATTATGTTCACAATCAATCACCTCCACTCGCCATTCCGGAGAATTTTTATGTAATTCATATAGTTGCCGGAAAGGAGTACTTTCCCAGCCGCTGAGATAGATAAAAGTAAGGTTTCGAATTTGCTTGTAGTTACCAATTAATTGTAGACTTTGCATAAAGGTAGCCAAAGGGTGTGGGCGCCTTCTACTATCAGAACCTGGCCTGCTAACTACATTAAATCCATCCGCCGCGGCGCCAGCTGCAAAAAGCTCGCGATAATGATCACTAGTTAGCTTCCAACATGAATCCCCGTCTTTGGGAATATAGGCATCTATGTATACAAGCCCGAAAATATTTTCAGGAATAATATCAGCTACACCTGTAATAACCATTCCAGCATAGCTATGCCCGCATAAGATCACATCGGTCAATTTCTTTTCAACAATAAAATCAATGACAAATTGAATATGAGTTGTCAAATTAATGATCTTGTCTTGGCTAACGGCTTTTTGCTCGAGTCCGGGTAATGTTAAAGAAAAACAATCTTTTTCATACGATTTCATTCGCATTGTTATTGGATCAAATATCCACGCACCATGCCACCCACCCGGTATAAATAAATAAGTTTTTTTAGTTCTTTCAATCATTGGTTGAAAAGCGTTAGTGAATATTGTGCTTTACTTCAAGTTTTTAGAAGACGAAAGCAAACTGTAATAAAAGGACTGCGCTGTGAAAAAAACAACGATCAACGGAACAAGCTTTTGATTAAAAGAAGTTTATTTTTCATTGTGATACGTTAAATATTTATGTATAAGCTAAGATTTTGCCGGGCCGAAGGGTTTTCAATTAAGGTGCACTATAAATAGTCCTTTTCTACAAAAGCTTCTTCCCGGTTTTGTTCAATAGGAAAGGTTATCGTTAAGGTAACGCCATGGCCATTTTCAATTACAAATTTTCCCTTTAACTGCTTGCCAAGCGCCTTCATCATTTCCATCCCAAGGGAATTAGCTTCACTAAAGTCAAAGTCGGGAGGGAGGCCGCGCCCTGAGTCAGAGACCTTTAAAATAGCGTTTTCATCGTCTGATGTTGACAGGCTCACCTTGATCTCGCCGCCCTTATGATCAAAAGCATATTTTATAGCATTGGTGATAGCTTCGTTTAATATTAAGCCGATGGGTACCGCTAGGGCCGGATCAAGGTTAAGAGGATTTAATACCTGGTTTATTTTGATCTGCCTGTAACCTGTATCGAACGAATCGCTCAGGTAATCGATCAATTCACCGATATAAGCGGGCATAGATACGAGGGCAGTGGTTGTACTGCTGTAGAGTTTCTGGTGTAAAAGCGCGATAGCGTTTACCCGGTGCTGGCTGCCGCGAATTGCTTCAAGCGCGATATCATTTTGTAAATAAGCCGACTGGGTGTTCAGAATGCTCATTACAATTTGCAGGTTATTTTTTACCCGGTGATGTACTTCTTTCAACAACCATTCCTTTTGCAGCAGCAAATCTTCCAGAAGAACGTTTTTGGAAGTGATCACCTCGTTGCTTTTTTGCTTATGTACGTTTTGCCTGAATAATAAAGCCGCTATGACCAGTAATAAAAATATGGCGCCGATAGTAAGGTTTTTAACCAGGTTGGCCTGCTGTAAATTAGCCTGCTCAAGCTTGCTCTTTTGGTTTAAAAGTGTAATTTGTGCTTCTTTTTGCCTGGTTTCATACTCAATTTGCAACTGCTCAATCTGTTTGCTTTTGGTGGTATTAAATATCGAGTCTTTGATGGTATTGGCTGATATAAGATGATGAATAGCCGACTGATACTGCCTCCGGCTGGTATCAAGGCCAAACCAAAGAGTTTCATTGGTGCCAAGGTCATTGTTATTGCCAATCTTCCTCAATAGATCCTGATTCATTTTGAGGTATTTTAACGCTTCGGCAAACCTGGAGGTTGCGGTGTAAAACTTAATGATTAGTTCATAATAGCTGGTCCGGGCATATAAGTTGAGGTTGGGATTGTTAGTTTGCTGTATCAGTTTGTCGCAGTAAAGTTTGGCCGTATCATACTGTTTTAATGCCAGGTAAACTTTAAGATAGGTTTGACTTACCTCATCGCCTCCTTCATATAATTCTCCGGAGGGCTGTATGAATTTTCGAGTTACCTGTGTTAAAAAAGCTTGGGCTTTTTGGGGCTTATGCATTCGGAGGTAAACATCAACTATATTGCCTGCCAGCAGGTATATGGTTGCATTATCTTTCTCTGATTTGGCAATTTCCAAAGCACGTGAAAAATAATTGATGGCCTTTTGATTGTCGCCAAGCTTTACAAAATTATAGCCCAGGTTATTGTTGATCTGGCATATTAACCTCACATTATCCGCGTGGCTTGTGGTGGCAATTTTCAGGGCCCTCAGTTCATAGCTGATTGCTGTTTTATAGTCGCCCTGGGTATAATACAGCCTTCCTAATAACGCGTACAGCCCCTGGGTTTCCGTGTAATGGGCCTGGTCATAATAGGCTAATGCTTTTTTAGTTTCGGCAAAAGCAAGGGTATAATCATTCATCATCTGGTGAAGGTCGGCTAGTAACCGGTAACACCGGGCGAGTTCAACCATGTGGTTTGTACGTTCAAAAGCGCCGATGGCCTGGTTCAGGTAATCAATCCGGGAAACCATGCTTTGCTGTAAAAAATCCTGGCTGTAATATTCAGATAACTCAAAATAAGCTTTACCAAGCAGCACCCAGTTATGTGCCTGCTTAATTTCCTGTATGGTTCGTTCAAGCAATGCGCGGCCGTTTTTGGATTGGCCTTTCGACTTGTAAAAAGCCGAACGGATCAATGCAATGCGAAAGCTGGTTTCAGCCTGCGGAGAGCGGTAATTAAGCTGTTCGGCCTGGTTAATAAAGTGAGAAGCACTATCCAACTGTGCAGTGGAAGGGTGGCGCAGATGGGTGAAAAACTCCGCCAGTTGCAGCGCAACATGGATGCGGTCGGCGGCAGAACCAGGGATGCTTTTTTGCGAAAGCAAAGAATCAACATGGTGCCTGGTAATTTCCTGCGCGTTTGCTGAAATGGCCAAAAGAAAGCACAGGATAATCAGTTTGCATTTTGGTATCGTGTCAGCTCGTTTCATCTTTGGTTGGGAGCCTGTATGCATTAATCTTTTTTTTAAATTTAGGTATATTCAAGTACATCTGCTAATTTAAAAGCTATCCTTGTGTTATGTAATTTATTAGTATTCAGTTATTTTAAAGCTTTGTTGAAAGAAATGATTAGCAACATCGAAAAAGAAATAGAATTAAAAACATTAGCAAGGCTATATCAGCATTCACAGGATCTTTTAATATATTTTCTCCGGTATAAATATATCCGTATTTGATAGATCGTCATTGATCAGGATGCTGCAGCTCAGTACATTTATTTTTATTGCTGAGTTATGGCCGGTAATTTGTACCAAACAGGTGCCACAACTCCCCATTCCGCAGCACATCCCCAAGCCCGTTCACTATTGCCCGGGTGATGTAATGTAAATAAAATGCCGTTTTTTTCGGGCATCGTATGCTACTTTAAACTTTAACGGGTGCGATAGGTAAATTAATAAAAAATCTCCGGTTACCCGTAATACCCGTAAGGATGCTCGGTTTAAGCCAACGGTAAACTGAAGTGAAAAACAGATCCTGTACCGCTTTCGCTTTCTGCCCAGATCTGTCCTTCGTGCCGACGGACGATCTCGGCACTTAAATAAAGTCCTATACCGAAACCTGAAATATGACGGGTTTGGTTGCTTTCAACCCGGTAATAACGGTCAAAGATCCTCGGCAGGTCCTGTGCATTAACCCCCATTCCCTCATCTTTTATGCTAACCTGTGCAAAGCCATTGACCGGAGTGCATTTCACTTCAATCTTCCTGCGTTTGGGCGAGTATTTAACGGCGTTGCTAATCAAGTTGGAAATTACCGAGCCGATCTTTTCCCTGTCGGCGTTAACCTGCACATGATTACTGATATCAATGTCAATAATATGAGTGGAAACAGTGAGCCCGTATTCCTCAACAACTTCCCTGATCAGCAGGTCCAGATCAAATAATTCTTTATTGATCGCGATTTTGCCCGATTCCAGGCGCGATATATTCAGGAACCCGTTAATCATGCTGCTCATCCTCTTCGCTTGGATATCCGCTTTTTCCATAGCACCCGCGAGAAAATTATCAGGATTATTTTTCAACTTGAGGTTAGCTACCTGAATCAGCGCCATCAACGAAGTTAACGGGGTTTTAAGTTCATGGCTCACCATGCCTATAAAATCATTTTTTCGCAGCTCGTCCTGTTTCTGTTCTGAAATATCCCTGGCGATCTTGGAAACCCCGGTGATCTTTCCGTGTTTGTCACGTATAGGCGAAATGGTTAGGGATACGTCCAGGACACGACCACCGTTCGCCAGTCTTTTTGTCTCAAAATGTTCCATGCGCTCCCCGTTTTTCAAGCGGGCTATTATCTGCGGTTCCTCATCCTGCCGGTCTTCCGGAACCAGTTTAAGAATAGACTGTCCTATCATTTCGGAGGCTGGATAACCAAAGATCCTTTCTGCAGATTTGTTCCAGCTGGTGATCGTCCCCTCCAGCGATTTGCCTATTATCGCATCATCTGATGATTCTACGATAGCGGCCAGTTTGGCACTGCGTTCCTCTGCTTTTTTCTGATCGGATATGTCAAGCGCGATTACCAGTCCAGCATAAACCATTCCCCGTTCATCTGTTAATGGTACAAAATCTACCTGCAGATCATGACCGCCGGTGCTTTTAAGTTCGGTCCTTATCTGCTCACCGTTCAACATCCGCTCATGGTACTCCCTGGTTATGGCATATCGCTCGGGAGAGTTAAGTTCGGCCATGTGTAAACCTGCATAACTATCTTCGTTGTAACCTAATTTTTGCATCAGGTCACCCTCCATCGTTATCAAGTTTTGCTCCCTGTCAATAACGAGGATCAGCGAGCGGGGAATATTGACGGCGATAGAACGGAATAACTGCTCCTTCTTTTGTATTTCTTCCCTGCTTCTTTGCAGTTCCTCATTACTTGCCAGCATTTCTTCGTTTGATGCCGCAAGTTCTTCGTTAATAGCTGTAAGTTCTTCATTAAGGGCTTGTGTTTCCTCTTCGCTTTCTGCAAGGGATTTAGTGCGTGCAGCTACCAGTTCCTCCAGCGATCCGTTCATCCTTGAAAGTGCTTGTTGTGCCTCCAAAAGCTCACCATTGATAGAGATGAGTTCTTCGTTTGCTGTGCTGATCTCTTCGTTAGCCGCGGTAAGCTCCTCGTTAAAAGCCGCGGTCTCCTGTTCTTTGACCTCCAGTTCCCGCTGCAGACGGTCTTTGACCTTCACATCGCGAATTGCACTGATATATGATAGTGAGGCGATCACAACGGCGAGTATGAGCACTACGATTATGGCTGCAGGAGCAACAAAGGTATAACGCTCCAAAACTGCCCGGCGTTCATCCAATAGTTTGCGTTCGGTATCTTCTGCATGGTCAATGGCATGTCGTAATTCATCCATGGCAGATCTTCCTTCTTCCAGATCGGCAGTGGAAACAAGCTGTTGATGTTGTTTTTTTGAAACAAGTTGCTCCAGGATAGCCATTCGATGGGTTAGTATTGCACGGATGCCTGCCATGTTGGCTTGCTGCAGGGCGTTATCGGCGGTTAAGGCACTTACCTCACTAATCAGGCGCTGTGTTTTGAGATAGGCGCCCTTATAAGGGCCTAAGAAGGCGGTCTTGCCGGTAAGCAGAAAGCCACGCTGCCCTGTTTCTGCATCTTTCATCGATGAAATAGCTTGTTCAAGCTTCTGGATCACCAGAGTGCTGTGCCCAACAGCTTTATTGCTGTTTAGCAAATTATTAATCGTAGCGTAAGAAAACAATCCTACGATCAACAGGATCAATATTGAAAACCCGTAGCCGAGCTGCAAATTGCGGGTAAAGTTCAGTCGCATAGAGATACCGGGTAACAATGTTTTTAAGGGGTATGCAATAATTTATGATTTTACGAAAAAAAACACGGAGATGGTTTGGCGTTGCCGGTAATAAATGTTGAAGGTAACATAGATGTTACAATTTTATGTCTGCTATTTATACAAAGGTTTAACTTTAACTAAGGGGCTTAATTTTTTTTAATTGGTAACTTACTAATTAGCAATAACGTTTAACAACTTTATTGATTTACTAACTATATATGAGAAAAGGGGCGTTTGGAATTGCCTTTGCTTATTTGTTGATTAGCCTGTTGTGGATCATGTTCAGTGACCGGCTATTGTTTTATTTCGAAGGAATACTTAGCCCCAACCAATACCTGTGGCTGAGTTTAGGAAAAGGGTGCTTGTTTGTGGTGGTTACAGCAATTGCTCTTTACGCTTTGATCAGGTCAGAAGACCAAAGGTTGAAGCAGAGCGAAAAGCAATACCGGAGCATGTATGAATCCAATCCAAACCCGATGTGGATTTACGAGCCGGGGACACTCCGGTTCATTTCGGTAAATGATGCCGCCATTGCTGTTTATGGCTACAGTGCGGAAGAGTTCAGGCATCGGACAATTCTGGATATCAGGCCTTTGGAAGACCGGGAAAATGTGATTTCTTCATCAGAGCGGGTGAACAGTAAGCTCAATGATAGCGGTACCTGGCGTCACATTAAAAAGGACGGACAACTGATTTATGTAAATATTACCTCCCATAAAATCTGGTTCAATAAAAAGCCCCATATCATGGTTATGATACGTGATATGACCGAACGGGTGGCATTTGAGCGGGCTCTTGAAAAAGTAAACCAGGAGCTTTTAGAAGAAAAACACAAGCTCAGTGAAACCCAGTTGTTGTCGCGGGTGGCCGGATGGGAATTCTACCCTCGCGAAAACAAGTTGATATGGTCAGACGAAGTTTATCGCATTGCGGGCTTGAAACGAGATGGGCGCGAAGCTTTCGATATTTATGTACAGCATATTTTTCCGGAAGACCGGCCGCTGATGATCAACGCTTTGCATGACCTGATCAGTACCGGTAAACAACTCGATATAACGCACCGCATTACTGCGCTGGACGGCACAACCCGTTACATCCGGCAGCTTGCCCGCGTAGAAAGCAGCGGGGAGCAGGAACTTAAGATAGCAGGTTCGCTACAGGATATTACTGAGCTCAAGCAATTGGAAATGGAGCGTAACCGGTACCAGTATAGCTTTGAGCATACGCTGAACAGTATCACCGATTGCTTTTTCGAGCTCGACCACCAAATGAAAATAACCCGGATAAACGATATTTTTCGGGAGATGGTTAAAACAGACAGAAGCCGGATTATTGGTGCAAGTGTTTTTGAGTTTTTTCCTAAAGCCGAAAATAAGTTTTATCATGTTTACCAGAAAGCGCTTGAAGAAAGGATTATTGTAAGGCACGAAGATTACTCGGTTGTCCTGCAGCGCTGGCTGAGAATGGCTGCATATCCTACTGATGAAGGCGTTGCTGTATACTTCGCCGACATAACCGAAGACAGGCTTAAAGATGAACGGTTAAAAGAAGCAGTTGAACGTTACGAACTGGTGGCCCAGGCGACGAGGGATGTTGTTTATGACCTTAATATTGTTGAAAATAAACTGGTATACAATACAAGCCTTACGCATTTGGTGCAAATACCGCTCGATGAAATTAGTTATGAGCTGGAATGGTGGCGGTCACTGATTCATCCGGATGATATGGAAGAAGTAGTGAGCAGCCAGGAAAAGATCAGCCGCGCCGGTTTAACCAACTGGGAATGCGAATACCGGCTCAATTGCGGTAAAGGCGAATATAAATACGTGATGGACCAGGGGTATTTTATATATAACGAACAAAAGCAGCCGATACGACTGATAGGGGCGGTAAGAGATATTGATGCCCTTAAACGCAGCACCCAGGAAAATAAGCGGCTGGCGCGCATCATCAAACAGGTAAATAACATGGTGCTAATTACAGATGACCTGCGAAGGGTACAATGGGTAAATAATGCCTTTGTAGAGCTGACCGGTTACGCTATGGAAGAGGTGGTAAATAAAATGCCGGGTGATTTTTTGACAGACCCCGATAACCCGGTGATCCAAACGTTAATAAGAAAGCAGCAGGCCAGGGAAGCTTTTGGTATTGATACAATCATTTATACCAAAAACAGAACCCCGGTTTGGGTATCAGCCCAGTTAACCCCGGCATATGATGAAAATAACGCTTTTCAGGGTTACATCATCGTTTGTCAGGATATAACCTACCGTAAAGAAAAAGAAGAAGAGATTAATAGGCAGAACCGTTTACTCCGTGAGGTTGCGTGGATAAGCTCACATGAGATAAGGCGGCCCGTGGCAACTATGCTCGGATTGGTAAACCTGCTGGATATGACTGAAGATGAGAGCGAGCGAAAAGAGATTTTTTCAAAACTCCGCGAATGCGCCGCGGAAATGGACAGCATGGTGCATGAGATCCACCGTCGCATTGAAGCGGAAAAAGTCATGCAAATTGCGCGCGACCTTTAAACAGGTCATTTAATGGTTAACATTAAAACTTAGTAAAAACTTCACATCACAGTGCCTTAGCGAAAGCCTGCCTGAATAAAGTTACGACAGTTTTTTTTAGTATTATACTCCAATATACCGTAGCCGGAATTGTTCCGCCTATTCGCTTTTCAGGCTCTTTACGGGGCTGGTTAACGCTGCTTTTATCGTCTGTAAGCTAACCGTAAGCAGTGTGATGACAAGGGTAGTAAAACCGGTAACGATAAATATCCATGCCGATATACCCGTCCGGTAATCAAAATGTTGAAGCCAGTTGTACATCAGGTAAAATGCTATAGGTTTAGCCAATAGTAATGAAAGCATGACCAGGCTAATGAAATCTGCAGATAATAATCGCCAAAGGTTGAAAACTGTTGTCCCCAACACCTTACGAACGCCGATTTCTTTTACACGTTGTTCGGCCATAAAGGAAGCCATGCCAAACAATCCCAGGCAACTGATAAAGATTGCCAGCCCGGCAAAGAAGGCGGCCAGCCTGCCTATGTGCTGCTCGTTACCAAATTTTCGAGCGTAGGCTCCGTCGATAAAAGTATATTGAAAGGGTTGCTCGGGATTAAAACGTTTAAATACACTCTGGTTATTTGCTATAGCAGTACCGGCACTCACCTTTGGGTTAATACGCAGCTATACCGTACCCCCGGCATCATTATTAAAAAAGTAAACACATGGCTTCACCTCCGGGACAACGGGAAAGGTATCCCTGAAGAAGCGCAATCAAAAATATTCAACAAATATACCTCATATACTACTTTTGGTACAGCCAGTGAAAAGGGAAGTGGTCTTGAGCTGTTATTATGTAAAGAGTTTGTAGAAAGAAACAATGGCACCATACGGTTTGAAAGTAAGGCAAGGATCGGAAGTACGTTCTATTTTACTGTGCCAATAGAAAACGAAGAGTTGGTTGCTCTTTAAGGGGCTTTAAACAGGTCAGAAGATGGGGCGTCTACCTATTTTTCAATAATCCTCCGATATCAGGGCATGATGTTTGTGTGAAAAGAGTTATGTTAAAATGTAGCTTTTAGAACTATAATGATTGCCTCTTATCAGAAGAGAGTCCTGGTTGTTGATGATGATAAGGACATTCGTGAATTAATGCACCTGATCCTGGAAATGGAGGGATATGCGGTAACCGAACTGGATAATGGTCATGGCGTCCTTGAAGCTATACAAGTCTTACGACCGGATGTTGTGCTGCTGGATGTTATGCTGGGCGATATGGATGGCCGTGACATTTGTAAACATTTGAAGAATGACCCGGGTATGCAGGATATACCTATAATCATTGTTTCGGCAAGTCACGGGTTGCATACGATGCACGAGAAACAATGCGGCGCCAATGATTATCTGGCCAAGCCTTTTGATGTCAATGAGCTCATTAACCATGTCCGGCGTTTTGCCGCCTGATGGGTGCCATGCTGTAAATCTCCGGTTTTGCAATGGCAGTTGCAGTAGTGGCTCAAATAATTTCTTTATATAGCTGCCAGCAGGTTAATTAAGGTTGGAATTTCGGGAAGATTTTCGACGGTACGAACGGTGCCTATCAGTTGGTCCTGAATCTCTGCGGAAAAATATTGTTGCTGAGCCGCCGAAATTTTTCAATCGTATCATTCCACGTAAACGGACGTGTAAAAAAACATGATAATCTCCCTGTTCCCTAATTAGGGTTTGACCGTTTTTGAGGCCGATCTCCACCTTGGTTTTCATTTTATAGAGATAAGCAACAGTATAAGGATCAAGCAGGCAGGCAACTATCAGCGGTTGATGAAGCGGGAAACCTCTACTTACTTTCAATTGGCTGCATTTTGCATTTGCCGCCTTCGCCCATAGCCTGCAATTGCCTCAATAATTTGGGAATGGCAGGCTTGTTACCAGCGTGGATCAGCGACCCCAAAGCATCAAGCAAATGGCGTTTCAGTTATTCGATGGCGGTTTCACCGATGTCATCATAACGGGCATTAAGCGCGAAGCTGGCGATCTTGAAATTCTGCAGCTCTTTTTCCATGATCTACCTGTTAATTGCTGCGGCCGCGAAACAATGAGATAACCCAGATGATGACCGCGATAACGACGATTACCGCGAAAATGCCCACGGCAGCACCTGCTTTAAAAATACCGACAATGGCATCACAGCTGCTCAATAACACGCAAAGGCTTAAGAATAGTGGTGTAATTAACTTTTTCATAGACTGATAGTTTTATACTTAAAACTTAAAACAGCGAGCGATGTTTTAATTATCATTTAAAAGATATTTTTTCAGCGATTTTTTTAATTGTTAACTGATTTTAACCTATGAACGCATCACCCTGGTTTTGGAATACCAAAGCCGCCCTGTACTTGCCTGACCTTATTCCGGTATATAAAACCACATCAGGTAGCTATGATTTTAAAATATATGACCTTGGCGACAGTTGCTGGCTGGTGGTTGGATGGCCGGATGGCAACCAAATCGCTTTCCGGCTGGCTTATTCACCAAACGACCGGTTGCAGATCACACTAAAAGAAAGAAAAAACGATGTGCGATTGAAGATTGGCTCGCTGTTGGGCGACTATGAAGTGGTTTTGACGTTACCCACAGAAGACCGGCCCGTACTTCATCATACCACCAGGCTAACGCCGGCCTCCACCTTATTGTTCCCTTACTGGCCACGCGACATTGTGCCGCTTGGTTTCGGGGGAAGTAAAAGCATGGCCGAAGGACAAATACATACCCGGCAGGTGGGTACACGTTCGGGACAGCTCTATTTTAGCATGAACCAGCCAAAAGCGGGTTCGGTATTATACCTGCAAAATCTAACCGCGTTGGCAGGTTACAACCAGCAAACCGAAACCTCCGCGGGTGACAGTGTAGGCGGCGAATGGCCCGAAATTGGCTTTGCCCTGCCGCCTACCATTAAAAATAGGCCGCTGGCAGCAGGTACAAGCTATACTTTGAGCGATGCTTTTATTGTTTTTTCGGAAGAAGTACCTGCTGATGAGGCGGCTATGGTTCGGCAATACCTTAACCTGCTGGCAGAAGTCTACCTGGCTTTGCCCAAACCGGCAACGAATTATATCCATTGGCCCGACATCCTTGATAAAGGATTAAAGGATCTAATAGATAGCCCGGGTTGCTGGGTACAACTCGATGGTCATCATTATTTTAACGCCTATGTATCAGACTATATCACTCCTCCCGAGATCATGGTGCAACTGGCGGTACTGCTTCCTTTACTTGATTATGTGGAATGGAGCGGCGCGGAACTGGAAGTAATGAAAAAAGTTAAAGCCGGCCTGCCATCATTCTATAGTGAAAAATACGGCACCATAATGCGCTGGCACCCAAAAGCAGCCGATACGCTGGAAGGTGAGGAGGAGCAGAAACAACCTCTGGTTATGGATTCCTGGTACCTGCACCATCCTTTGTTAAACCTGTCGCGCCTTGCGCTGAAGGGCGATAAGGTTGCCAGGAAACTCTTTTTGGATTCTTTGGAATTTTCGATACGGGTGGCGCACCATTTTAATTACAAATGGCCGGTTTTTTATAAAGTAGATACCCTTGAGGTAGTAAAAGCCGAAACGCAGCCAGGCAAAGGAGGTGAAAAGGATGTGCCGGGTTTATTTGCCCATGTCATGCTGCAGGCCTGGGAGCTTACGGGCGAAAAACGCTATTTAACCGAAGCGGAAAAAGCCGCTATGCATTTGCGTGGCCAGGGTTTCGACCTGTTTTACCAGGCCAACAATACAGCCTTTTCTGCTGGTGCAATGCTGCGCTTATATAAAATCACCAAAAAAGAAATTTACCGCGAGCTCAGTTACCTGTGCCTGGCCGGTGTATTTAACAACGTGAAGCTTTGGAACTGTGATTATGGCTATGGGAAAAATCTCCCGACATTTTTTGCATTGTTTCCGCTTAATGACGCTCCTTATACGGCAGTATACGAAGAGCAGGAAGTGTTCTGCGCGCTGCATGACTACCTCCGCTACGCCGAGGATATTGAGATTTTACCATCGGTACGCCTCCTGATAAACGAATATGTCCGTTACCTTGTAGACCGTGCCGCTTATTACTACCCCACAATGCTTCCAAAAGAAATGCTCCAGGAAAAGCCAAAAATAGGAGAGGTTGATCCGAACCTATGGATCGCGCTTGAGGATTTACACGACGGCTGGGAAAAATCAGGGCAGGTAGGCCAGGAAGTATATGGGGCAGGCAACGCTTTCGGGATCCTGCCGCGCCACTATATCCGTATACCCGATCAGCCTTTCATGATCTTCACTGATTATCCTGTTTACCGCTTTGCCACCAGGAAGCAAGATCATCTTCATGTCCGCATGGCGGGGGATAATCGCATCGACTGCCGCCTGATGGTGGTTAAGAGCGGGCATGGTAAATTACCAGGGGTAGAAGTGCGTGTTAATCAGAAGCCTATCGACGGAAAAAAAATCAAAGGCGGCCACTTTGAATATTTAATACCCGGCAATGCCGAAATCACTATTAGCTGGAAATAACATGAAAAAAAAAATCAATTACTTTGAGCGGTTCTCTAACTGGGCCACCGCAGCAACGGGCAGTTCGGCTGCTTTTATTATAGCTGCGTCCACCATAGTGCTATGGGCTGTTACCGGGCCGGTATTTCACTACTCGGAAACCTGGCAGCTTATTATCAATACCGGCACAACCATCGTTACTTTTTTAATGGTTTTCCTTATCCAGAAGGCGCAGAACAAGGATTCGAAAGCTGTCCATTTAAAACTGAATGAATTGCTGGCCTCTCATGAAGGTACCAGTAACAGGATGGTTAATATTGAGGACCTGACTGAAGAGGAGCTGGATCACCTGTACAAATTTTATATCCGTTTGTCCGAACTGGCGCAAAAAGAAAGTGACCTTACCAAAACACATTCTATTGATGCCGCGAGGGTAAATCAACAAAATAAATCAAAACGTTATAACAGGAGTAATAAGAGGTCAGAGTAACCGGATGCCTGGAACTGCCGGTGGCGCGTCAGCTATTGAGATTATGATAAGCAAAATAAGATTTTTGATCATCATCGGGTTTGTTGCAGCGGGCATTTGGCTGGCGGTAAGGTATCGTTCGGCCCAAAACGTCAAGCCTGTAGTTGTTTGCAGCGGACCTTTAAAAAATTGAGTTATGGAAAAGTTATTGATCACTGTTTTTGGAGAGGGGAAGGACCTGAATGCGCTGCAGATGAGCAGCCGCGGCGTTGTTATCTTTTTTATCGCGCTTATGCTGATCCGCATTTCGGGGCGTCGCTCTTTTGGGTTACGTACCCCGCTTGATAATATCGTCAGTATTTCGCTTGGGGCTGTTATGAGCAGGGCGGTGGTTGGCGCCTCGGCTTTTGTGCCGGTTATTGTTTGCTGCTTTGTGATCGTTCTGCTACACCGGCTGCTGGGCTGGCTTATTGCACGTAACAGTCCTTTAGTTAGTTGGGTAGAAGGGGAGAAGATCCCGCTTTTTCGTGGCGGCCGGTTTGATGAAGAGCGGATGAAACGGGCACTGGTTTGCCGTGAAGATGTGATGCAGGGTGTACGCAAATCTGCACTTACTGAAGATTTAGAAAAGATAGACAAGGTGTATATGGAACGGAATGGTGATATCAGCGCCATTAAAAAATGATATGTATGGATTGGCATATAGGATGTTCAGGGTTTTACTATCGTCACTGGAAAAATACTTTTTACCCGGAGGGGCTGGCGCAAAAGCGCTGGTTTGAGTTTTACGCCGGGCAATTCCGTACCCTGGAATTAAACGTGACCTTTTACCGTTTTCCGCAATTATCTATGCTGCATGCCTGGTATGAAAAAGCGCCGGCTGAGTTTCGCTTCGCGGTAAAAGCCCCCAAGGCTATTACCCATTTTAAGCAGTTTCACGGAACCGTGGATATGATTACGAGTTTTTATGATACCATCCGCAATGGTTTACAGGAAAAGTTAGGGCCTGTATTGTTCCAGTTTCCGCCGCGTTTTCATTATGATGAAGAACGTTTGACACGCGTGTTGGCGCAATTGGATCCCAGCTTTAGTAATGTATTGGAGTTCAGGCATCCGGGCTGGTGGCAGGAAGATGTTTATTCAAGGCTTAGGGAGCGTGGTGTTTCTTTTTGCGGTATGAGCCATCCCGAACTGCCGGCTGAACCTGTTGTAACCGGCCCGGTGGTATATTATCGTTTTCACGGTGTTCCGGATTTATACCGCTCATCTTATAGTGATGCTCAATTACGGAAATTTGCCGATGAGATTAATTCAAAACCTGAAGTCCGGGAAGCATGGTGTTATTTTAACAATGACGCGGCAGTGGCAGCTATTCCCAACGCAAAGTCCCTGCTGCAATTTTCGGTTAAGCACCAGTAGATATATGTTGGTGATAATTAAATTGAGTTAGCGCCCTGATCAGCATCTCCGCGGTAGCCTGGATAGTTTGCTGAATAATTTCTTCGCATGATCCCTGAAATACTTTTCGAAAACCGAGGTGCCTGTCATGGATCAGCGCATATACAAACATAGTTCCAACCGGTTTTTCCGGGGTTTCGCTGCCACCGGGTGTAGTGAGCCCGGTAACGGTTACCTGTATGTCGGATGGGATAAGATGTGCCAGGCGGTATGCCATTTCCTTCGTCACCTCCATCGACTCTGGTGTAAACTGATCAATCAATCCCTTCGGTACTCCTAACAGTGATACTTTGAGATCGGCATCATAGCAGGCGATCCCGCCCTTAAGCACCTGGCCGGATTCGTCGGTAAGTGCAAACTCCGAACAAAGCCAGCCTGCCGTAGCGCTTTCGGCAAAAGCAATGGTCATCCCATGTTGAGCTATCAGTTTACTACATTCTTTAATCTTATTTTCTGCCATGATTAATTGATCCAGGCCTGTCGATTACAGACTCTATAAAAACCTCCGGAAATACGGTTTTGTTTTGTTGTAATTTATTATTTTAATAATAAATTAAGGTTTGGAGGATGGCACTGATAGAGAAATGTGCGCCGCAAACAAACTCATCGGCTGCACCATAATAGATGGTTAAACGGTCGCCATCGGCAATATGGCCGTTGGTGAAAACAACGTAACCGAAAAAGCCGCTAAGCTCATAAGCCTCGGTTGGCACCATGATCGGGTCACTACTTCGGGCGATAACCTTTGATGGATTGTTAATATCCATTAAAAAAGCGCCAAGGCAATAACGGTGCTCGACATTGGCACCATGATATATCTCCAGCCAGCCATGTTCCGTACGGATAGGTGCCGCGCCCGCGCCAACGCGACCGCTGTCCCACATTCCAGGTCGGGTTTTTATCAGGCATTGGTGATTGCCCCATTGCCGGCTGTCTGATGACTCTGCCAGCCAGATATAATTGCCGCCGATCTCTTTGCTGCTTGGCCGGTGTAAACAGTAATATTTTCCGCCGATCTTTTCCTCAAAAATTGCGCAATCCTTATTATGCGGAGGCAGGATCATTCCGCCGCTTTCAAAATGCTGCCAATTGGTGGTTGTTAACAGGCCTACACCCACGCCGCTGTCTGATACGGCGGTATAGGTGAGGTAATAAGTGTCATTTATCTGCGTAACCCGGCAATCCTCTATACCAAAACGTTCCAGGTATCCCTTTCCGAATAAGGGCGGATAGCCTTCCTGTTCAGTAAAACGGATCCCATCGTCACTGGCCAGTAAACGTAAATGCGAAACTGTGGTGAGATAGTCCAGCCCCTTGTAACTAATGACCCGGGCATCGGTAGCGATCAGATCGGGGTCGTTAAGCGGCACTTTAATGATTTCGGTATTGCCTGTGGCATCCAGGGCAGGGAAAAATAAAACTCCTTCCTCCTGCATAACTCCTTCTGCTACCCTTACAATAAGCCAGGTTTTACCGCCATACCTAAAAACGCCGGGATTAAGCAGGCTGATAATTTGTAAACCCTCGCGACTGGGAGCAAGGTCTTTTGGCAGCAGCAAAGGGTTTTCCGGAAAGCGTTGTGCCAGGTCTTTCATATTTCTTCCCCGCTAACCCAGGCTTTGGCCTCTTCCAATTGATCGGGTGAAAAACCGCGCGACTTGCCGGGTATCATAAACCGGAAGAGGTCCGTAAACCATTCCACACCTTTCTGGTCGGTTACTACCGCAATGCGGTGCCAGTTTGTAAAGTTGGTTAGCCCAAGTTTGAGGTCGTCCCACCAGGCCGCCAGCGTGAAATTCTGCACGCCTGTTCCCAATACCAGCAAATAGTTGATTTCGCCCTGGCGGTTTTTCAGCTCCTGTATCTTGGGTATCAGTATGGTCTCCATATCGTTGCGGGTTACTTCGCCGCTGGCATAAATACCTACCACGTGCTGCGGGAGGTTATTAATTATTTGTAGCATAACTTGTTGTTTTTTGTAAGATGTGATAACCAATGCCGGCGAAAACCGCGAACACAATATGTGCTGGTACCAGTTGCAGATAATATTTTTTAAAGTTGAGGGATGGGGGCAACGGGTGCATTTTAAAGGTCGTTTTCCAAACAGCTACGGCTAACAGGCCGCTTAGGCCACCGAGCCAAAGATTTGTCTTGAGGTCGGGTTTTAATTTACCGCGGTGCCATAGTTCTACATAAACGAGTGTAAACAGCAGGCCAACGCCGTAATGCCCCAACCAGCCTAATGCCTGGCTTTGCTGCTTATCTAACTTAGGGATCAGGCGGCCGGTTAGCTGCCCCAGGCGCTCCGGCTCGCTGAAGTTTTCGCCGTCGGCGAGCGATACCAGATAGCTGAACAGCGTCATGAAGGTAGTGCCGGTGACTCCCGAAATTAAAATTTCTTTAGTTTTCATCATTGCTTATCGTGGTAAGGCCCCTGGTTGCGGGCCCGGTTAATACATTGCCATCGATATCGTAACGCGCGCCATGGCAAGGGCAGTCCCAACTCTTTTCTTCGCTGTTCCAGCTAACAATGCAGGCGGCGTGAGTGCAAACGGGACTTAAGGCATGTATGGTGCCGTCGTCATCGCGGTAAGCGGCGATTTTGTTTCCGTCTACTTCAACCACTTTGCCGGTGCCAGGCTTTAACCTGTTCAGCGAATCGGTACTTTTAATATTCAGGCGGTCAGCCACAAAGTGGTAGGCTACATCGGCGTTTTCTTTTACAAATTCGCTAAACCCGTCTATCGGTTTTATTCTGCCCGGATTAAACAGTTTTTCATATTTGCTGCCCTTGCCACTTACCAGGTCGACAAGGATTTTGGCGGCAATGCTTCCGAGCATCATGCCGTTGCCATTATAACCGGTTGCGCAATAAATACCATTGGCAGTCAAAGGCATCCGGCCGATATAAGGAAGGCCATCTACGGGTACGTAATACTGACTTGACCACCGGTATTTCACTGATGACACGTTATAATACTTACGTGCATATTTTTCAAGATCGTCAAAAGCTTTCTCGGGCTCTTCGTGCCCTGTCTTATGATCCAGCCCGCCAATCAATAATAATTCCTGCCCGTCTATTACATGTGTCCGCACATAATGATAAGGTTCCTGGCAGTCATAAATAAGCCCGTCAGGATATTTTCCGCTATGGAGTTTAACGGCCAACACGTAACTGCGGTAGGGTGCACACTCGAAATTGAATACATTGATATTCGGCGGCATATGGGTGGCATAGATCACATTTTTTGCACGGATCTCGTTTTTACCAGCCTGCACGATATGTATTTCATCTTCAGTGACTATTTGTTCAACAAGCGTGTTTTCTAATAACGCGCCGCCGGCCTCCAAATAAGCTTTTTGTAATCCTTTTAAATATTTTATGGGATGAAATTGTGCCTGGCCATCGAAAGCCAAAGCTCTTTGAAAAGGAACAGGTGTCGGTACTTCGTCTGTATATTTTACAGGAACGCCAACTTTGGTAGCACCCTGGTATATTTCATCCAGCATTTTCACTTCATCGTCATTTTCGGCATACAGGTAACCAGTTTTCGGTTCATAATCGCACTTGATGCCATAGGTGTCGATATTGGTCTTAATCAGTTCGAACCCCTCATTGATCGCATCTGCAAAACCCTGTGCACCTTCCTCGCCAAAGGCGCTTTCAGCTTCGCTGTAAGTAGTATCGGCAAAAGTATTGATATGCGCGCTGGTGCCGCCGGTTGTGCCAAAACCGGTATTATGCGCTTCTGTAATAATGGTAGCCTTGCCTGCTTTTTGTAATAGCAGTGCCGCCGTCATACCGGTAATTCCTGCGCCAACAATGAGGCAATCGTATATTTTATCTTCGGGCTTAACCCTGGCTGCCGGACTGCTGAGAGACTGCCAGGGGCTATTCCTGGTACCATCTCGTTTAAGATTGATTAATGTCATTGCATAGATTTTGTACCATTAAATACAGTGCAAATGCGTAATGGTTTCCTTTGAAGAATATTTTTAATTATTTAATTAAATTGAAGAGAGGGTCGGCTGAATAATCAACTTTTTCGTGGGGAAGTGCTGTTAGGGGGGCCAAACAGGTTTGTTTGGCTTATAACATTTATGCCAACCATTTATGCAAATGTTTGTTAAGCCAATCATGCAACAAGAAACTACTAAAACACGGTACACTGATACCGAATTAAATGAATTCAGAACATTGATCAAAGAAAAGATCGGCATGGCACGCGAAGAACTACAGGAATTGGTGGGTAGCCTCAGCGCTTCAAACACCAACGGGGACGATGCCGCGATTGCGGGCAAGACGCTTGAAGATGGATCGGCAACTTTTGAAAAGGAACAGATTAATCAGTTGGCCGCCCGCCAGAAAAAATTTATCGAGCAGCTTGAAGCCGCGCTGATGCGCATTGAAAACAGGACTTACGGCATTTGCCGTTCTACCGGTAAACTGATACCAAGGGAACGCCTGCTTGCTGTTCCGCACACTACCCAAAGCATGGAAGCCAAACTGAAACAGGCATGAGTTCGGCATTTGTAAAAGAAGGGGAGGCCGGGCATCTTAAAGATGTTGCACCGAATATAGGCGCACTGCTTTTTTTTCTGCGTGTGGAAAATAACGGTACTATTATCCGTGATGAGAAAATCTACTTTAGTCAAAAACATGACCGTGACGTTTATGAAATGAGTGACGGCCTGGCCTATGCCCTCGACGATGATGATCATTGGTATATCATACTTGACTTATGAAAGAACTGTTTTTTGGAGGGACCAGTGGCTTACAGATCGACAGGCCCAGGCGGGACTTTCCGCCTGAATACAGCCATTTGTCGCGGCTGGGTTATTATGCTTTGCAGGAGAACAGCATCGAGGTTAACAGCTCTTTTTATAAAATCCCGCAGGCAAAAACCATAGCCCGGTGGGTAACGGAAGTAACCGAGGGGTTTCGTTTCACTTTCAAGCTGTGGCAGGGGATCACCCATCAAAAAAATTTGTTTTTCAATAAGGAAGATGTTACCCGTTTTATGCAGGCTATCCGTTTGCCGGAAACTGAGCGGGGTTGTCTGCTTGTTCAGTTTCCGCCAAGCCTGCAGGCGGGAGCTCTTCCTCAGTTAACGGAATTGCTGGAGGCCCTTAAACCTTATACCTGGCCTATGGCCGTCGAATTTCGTCACCCGTCCTGGTACAGGGATGAAGTTTTTGAACTTTTAAACTGGTACCAGGCAGCAATGGTACTGCAGGATATGCCCACATCGGCCACGCCCATGGAAATCACCGCCGATGAACTGGTTTACCTGCGCTTTCATGGCCCATCGGGCAATTATAAAGGAAGTTACAGTGAAAGTTTCCTTTCTGAATATGCTTCGTACATCAATGAATGGCAGCAGGAGGATAAAACAGTTTACGTTTACTTCAACAATACCGCCGGGGCAGCGCTGGAAAATCTTCAGTTGCTGAAACAGTTTCTCGTCTAAGCAAAGACCCTGGTAGCTTAAATCTGCCCTGTAACGAACGCTTTACCGGATCGGTATCTGCACGTGTTTATTAGTGTTATAAATACAATTAATTTTTTATTTCTGTTTTTCCATATAAATTATTTCTTATCTTGTCGTCGTTATAGCCTTAAATAATTACTCCATGGCAAAACTACTGCTTCGGATATTATAAACGTAAACAACAATCTGAATCGATTAATTTTATCTCGTTTAGTTAAATGTATTTTGTACACTTATAATTGTATCCATACGGAAATCCGGTAAGGATGATTTTATCTTAAATGAAAAATTTTTAGGATCATGCGGATGTTCAGTTGACTGGGCTTTTTGAACCTGGAGATATTGACGCGTGTGAAGGAATCTACAACTGGTATTGGCTAAAGCTCGTAGGATACTCATAGAAATAAACAAAACGCAGGATGGCGGGTTGGCCGTTACTGCTTTAGAACTAATATATCATCAGGATGAAAAAAAGATTACTTATTGCATTATCATTTTATTGCGGCATTGCTTATGCGCAAACCAAGGATTATCCCATTAAGCCGGTATCATTTACCAATGTAAAGCTTAACGATAAGTTTTGGACCTCGCGTATTGAAACCAATCGTACGGTTACCATCCCGGCATCATTTGCCCGGTGCGAGAATACCGGCAGGGTTAAAAATTTTGAAATGGCGGCCGCGCGCAGCGGTAAGTTTTGTACTAAGTTTCCTTTTGATGATACGGATATTTATAAAACCATTGAAGGCGCATCTTACTCCATGGCCGTTCATCCTGATGCAAAGCTGGATGCCTATGTCGATTCATTGATCACGATAGTAGGGAAAGCGCAGGAGCCGGACGGATATCTTTATACCGCCCGCACTATTGACCCATTGCACCCGCACGCATGGTCGGGCCCGGAGCGTTGGGTAAAAGAGAATGAACTGAGCCACGAGCTGTATAACTCCGGACACATGTTTGAGGCCGCGGCCGCACATTACCTGGCTACCAACAAGCGCAATTTTTTAGATATCGCCCTTAAGAATGCTGACCTGCTGGTTAAAACTTTTGGGCCGGGTAAAAGGCATGTAGCGCCCGGACATGAGATTGTGGAAATGGGCCTGGTACGCCTGTACCGCATCACCGGCAAAAAAGAATATCTCGATCTTGCTAAATTTTTTATTGACGAAAGGGGGCATCGCACCTATGATAAAACCAGTACCGACGAATGGAAGAACGGGATGTACTGGCAGGATAATGAACCTGTTATAGCCCAGGAAGATGCCGAGGGCCACGCCGTAAGGGCAATGTACCTGTACTCGGGCATGGCCGATGTTGCCGCTTTAACCGGCGATAAGAAATACATCGCCGCCATTGATAAGATCTGGAACAACATGGTTGGCAGAAAGATCTACGTGCAGGGGGGAATCGGCGCAGTGCCGGGCGGTGAACGTTTCGGAGCCGATTATGAGTTGCCAAATACTACCGCTTATAATGAAACCTGTGCGGCAATAGGTGATGTGTTCTGGAACCAGAGGATGTTCCTGCTGCACGGCGAGTCGAAATATATTGATGTGATGGAAAAGGTTTTATATAACGGGTTAATTTCGGGTGTTGGGCTGGATGGTAAGACATTCTTCTACACCAATGCCATGCAGGTAACCAATGGGGTTACACATCATGAGCTTGAGCCCGAGCGTTCCGGCTGGTTTGAGTGCTCATGCTGCCCAACCAATATGGCGCGTTTCCTGCCGTCGTTATCAGGCTATATGTATGCCCAAAAGAATAATAGTGTATTTGTAAACCTGTTTATTGCCGGTACAGCCAATATGGAGATAGGCAATAAAAAAGTGAGCATTGTTCAAAGCAACAATTACCCGTGGAATGGTGCACTGTCGTTTGCTGTAACACCGGAGACGGCAACTAATTTTGCTATACACATCCGGATCCCAGGTTGGGCAAGGGCAGAGGCGATCCCGTCTGATCTGTATGCTTTCCAAAATAAATCGGCCGCAAAAATCAGTCTGAAACTGAACGGCAAAGCGGTTGCTTATAAAGTTGAAAATGGCTACGCTGTAATTAACAGGCAATGGAAAAAAGGTGATAACATCCAATTAAACCTGCCGATGGAAGTTAAAAAGGTTATTGCCAATAAAGCATTGGTTGATGATAAAGGTAAAACAGCCCTTCAACGCGGCCCGATTATATACTGCGCCGAGTGGAAAGATAACGGCGGAACGGTGAGCAATTTAGCAATCCCTGCAAACGCAGCTTTTAAACCTGTAACCGAACCCAACCTGTTAAATGGCATAACTGTTTTAAAAGGGGAAATCCTGAGTAAAACAAAAGGCGAAGCTGCTAAAAAGGTAGAGCTTACGGCCATCCCTTATTATTCATGGGCAAACCGTGGTAAAGGCGAAATGACCGTTTGGTTTCCAGAAGTAAACGCCGCTACCAAATAAATATTTAAAGCCTCAGTAACTCTCCAGCAAAAAAATAGGATGGTTTAGGGTAATTGCATTCAGCATTCCCGTGCTTGTTTTATTATTTGCCAAAGCATTGCTGAGGCTTTTCCATTACAGGCATGATACCGGCCTGTTTAGCAAATACCCTTGATGACCCTGACTATTGGGTGATCAATAAATACGCGAAAAGTATTTATGTGCACTACCAGTTCAACTGAGTTAACCGGCGCAGGAATTGGCAACTCATCACAGCAAACTTCCGAAACCTATACGCCATCATTTAAGCTCCCCGGCGTAATCTGAAAACATTTATATATTTTTTTAAATTGTCAGATATTAGCCTTAAAATTAAATAATTAAAATTTACAAGTCTTAACTACCTATCCCTTAAGATTTGCCGGCATATCTTTTTCTAATAATGTAATGTTTAATAAGCAATCATGAAAAATATTAAAGTGATCATCCTTGCAATCATAACTACCTATTTTATGGCCGGAGTTTCTGTAAATGCGCAAAGCAGCAAATTAATTACGGCTGATATTTGTGTATATGGCGGAACCTCCGCAGGGGTAATTGCTGCGTATACGGCAAAAAAGATGGGGAAAACGGTGATTTTGATAGAGCCGGGAAAGCATTTAGGTGGCATGAGTTCGGGAGGTCTTGGTTATACGGATATTGGGAACAAATATGTGGTGACAGGTTTAGCACGGGATTTTTACCGCCGTATAGGTACGTATTATGGGAAATTTGAACAATGGATATTTGAGCCAAAGGTAGCGGAGGGCATTTTCAACGATTATGTAAAAAGGGCTGGCTTTCCTGTTTTATTCCGGAACAGGCTTATAAAAGTGAAAAAGGAAGAAAATCAGCTAAAGGAAATTATGGTAGAGGACAGCTATAAGCCCTCGACTGCTACCAATAAAACTATTCGAGCTAAGGTATTTATTGATTGTACTTATGAAGGGGACCTGATGGCCCGCTCGGGTGTTTCTTATACTGTAGGAAGAGAAGCTAACAGCCAGTACGATGAAACTATAAACGGAGTGGAGTTGCTGGATAAACACCAGTTTCCGGATAATATTGATCCCTATAAAGTGCCGGGCGACGCGAAAAGCGGTTTGTTGTGGGGTATAAGTAAGGAAGTATTACAAGCAAATGGTGCAGGAGATAAAAAAGTGCAGGCATACAATTTTCGTATCACGTTAACCAATGTGCCCGAAAATCGGATCCCAATTTCAAAACCCGAAAATTATGATCCCAAAAAGTATGAGTTACTGCTGCGTTTAAAGGAGAAACAACCCTGGAAATCATGCTCCGATGTTTTTTTTATAAGTAAAATGCCTAATGGCAAAACGGATATCAATAATAACGGAGGTTTCTCGACGGATATGATCGGGATGAACTGGGAATATCCGGAGGCTGATTATAATACGAGGACAAAAATTTGGAAGGAGCATGAAGATTATACCAAAGGCTTCTTTTATTTTATCGGCAATGACACCCGCATACCCGGAAATATCAGGGACGAAATGAAACAATGGGGCTACCCTAAAGATGAATATACGGATAACGGGAACTGGACACCGCAGCTTTATATCAGGGAAGCACGCCGAATGATTGGTGAACTGGTTATGACCCAGCATCATTGCCAGGGAAAAGAACAGGTAGAAGATGGAGTAGGAATGGCCGCATATGGTATGGATTCGCATAATTGCGAAAGGCTGGTAGTGAATGGCGTGGTGAAAAATGAGGGGGATGTTCAGGTACATGGTTTTGCGCCATACGCTGTTTCGTACAGGGCAATAGTCCCAAAGCAAAAGGAAGCCGCTAATTTATTTGTCCCGGTATGCTTATCTGCAAGTCATATAGCTTACGGATCAATCAGGATGGAGCCGGTATTCATGGTATTAGGCCAATCTTCGGCTGTGGCGGCATGCCAGGCTATTGATAAAAAAATAGCAATACAGCAGGTTAATGTAAAAGAAGTACAAAGCTTGCTCAGGGCAGACCCTCTTGCAGACGGAAGTATGCCCGAAGTACTGGTTGACAATGAGGACAGTCACGTAACAGGCGATTGGAAAACTGAAAAATCAGGCGGTTATGGGCCAACCTATCTCACTGATAACTCAAAAGCAGAAACTGCAAAATCGGTAAGGTTTATTCCAGAAAAATTAAAAAAAGGTGCTTACCACGTTTATACCTATTTTCCTAAGGTTATGAATCCGGCAACAAAAACTTATATTACTATTTATGATGGTGATAAGGCCACAGAAAAGATAATCAACCAGTCTGATTTGCAGGTAGAAGGCCAAACTTCAGGTGAGTGGCTTCCACTGGGGCTATATAACTTTTCAGATGAAAAGAAGGCATATGTAGAAATTTCGAATAAAAACGCAGATGGCGTAATTGTGGCTGATGCAGTGCTTTTTGTGCCTGTTAGGTAGTTTTATCGTTTTTGTGCGACGCTTAAATTATTAAATGGCCATATAAAACATAGATTTATTTTATTAGAGGTGGAGCCTTAAAGTAGCTGATAAAAAATACCGATGCTGCCTATAACCCCAATATTTTAATTTAATAACATATTTTATATTTTCATTGCTTATAACGGCTTTGATAAATTTAAACTATGTTTAACGGCCGTTGTAAACCAATTAAACAAGCATAATGCAAATAAAGCAAAGAGCTAATTACGGGGTGAAATCCCTCGTACAGCAAATTGTCGGATCAATCAGTAAGAATATTGACAAAGGTGTTTACCGGAAAAATGAAAAGCTGCTGTCAATAAATACATACAGCAAGCAACACGGCGTAGCAAGGGACACCATTGAAAAGGCTTACACGATACTTAAGAGCAATGGCTATATCCGTTCGGTTTCCGGAAAAGGTTATTTTGTAGTCGGTAAGCCCGATGTGCGGATCAAGGTACTTTTGTTGTTTAATAAGTTAAGCTCTTATAAGAAAATGGTTTATGATACCATCGTACGCACCCTGGGTGATAAAGCCAGGGTCGATCTTCATATTCATCATTATAATCCCGCTTTGCTCGAGGAAAGTATAGATGCAAATTTGGGCAATTATCATTATTATGTGGTAATGCCGCATTTTTTTGATTATAGTAACGAGCAGGAATATTTAACCATTTTAAAAAAGATCCCGGTTGATCAGTTGATATTGCTGGATAAAGATTTGCCCAAATTAACCAGGCAGTCGGCTGTATTCCAGGATTTTCGCAACGATATCTACGGGGCATTAAATGTAGTCACCGATCTGATTGCCAAATACAAAAAATTAATTATCATATATCCTGTAGACCGCCACCATCCGCCCGAAATTAAAGATGGAATAATGCAGTTTTGTGAGGAGAAAAACAAAAAGTTTGAAGTAATAGACGCTTTTAAAACAGACGATCTCAAAAAAAGCACCCTTTATATTGCATTGACCGAAAATGACCTGGCCGATCTGATTAAAGGCGCCAGAGCAAGTGGATATGAATTAGGGAAAGATATAGGGATCATATCTTTTAATGAAACCGTGTTTAAAGAATTATTGGATATTACCGTTATTACCAGTGATTTTGAAGAAATGGGCAGAAAAGCAGCTGAGCTAATGTTGCAAAACAAAGCCGCGGTTATTAAAAACGCTTTTAAAATAATTATCCGAAAATCGCTATAGCGAAGCCCTGAGTGTAAGGTAAAAAGGCACCTCGTAACGGCCGGTAGAACCATTTTTAATAATCTCTGCGGTCATTTTTCCCATTTGTTCAAAATCTGTGGATATAGTGGTTAAGCCATTGAGGATGATTTTTTTTAGCGGGGTTTCATTGTATGATATTACGCCAACATCTTTACCTATCTTTAATTCCGTAGCCAGGATCCTTTCAATCAAGACCACAAGGTCGTTTTCCATCAGGTTGATAAATACGTCTCCTTCATGTATCGGCTCGCCTTGTATGTCATGAACTACTTTGTAGGTAAACGCGTATTGGATACAGAAACTGAAAAAGCCTTTCAAAATCTCGCCTGGAAAATAAGTGTATTCAGGAAATATAATCTTGAGAGTGTGATACTTCCTTAATTGCGGCAGGGCTTCCTCCAGGGCCTGGAAAATGTCTTTTTCAAAATTTTCGTATACAGCGGCAAAATCGCCTTTTATTCCCGGTACTAATTTATCAAGTATGATTAGTTTCTCCTTTGGCAGCATATTGATTATATCGTGAACGTTTTCGCCGCCATGCATAAAGTGCGGCAGGATCACATAATGAGTGTAATCGTTGCTATTATTTTGAAGCAGTTTTTTAAAAAATTCGAAGTCGTTATTGTATATATAAAAGTCGATAGCGGCTTCATGCCCAAGACCATCAACTATGGCATCATAAACCAGCTTTTTATGGGTGCTTAGTTTATTAAATATTAAAAAAACCTTAAACTGTTGCCCGGCTTCAGTGTTTTTGATGTAATACCCCTTGCCAGGTACCGAGCCAAGCAGGCCGATTGATTTCAGGTGTTTATAAGCCTTTTCGGCGGTGTCACGTGATATTTCAAAGTTGCAGTTTAACTCATTAATGGATGGCAGCGTTTCGTTAATGATTAATTTCCCTTCACGAACACTTTTGATGATCGAGTTAGCTAACTGGATGTATTTAGGGGTAGATGAATAATAATCAATATAAATGTATTCTAAAAATCGTGAAGACTTCATAACTATTGAACTGGCTACTGGCAAAAACTTAAAGTTAATCAAATTAGGTTTGATAAGACTCCCACCTTTTGCGTGTGTAAGCCGGGGAAGCTTAATAAGCAGCCAAAATAAATAAAGTGATGAATTTGTTACAATAAGAGAGCCTTCAATCAGGATGGTGCAGGACGCTGTTGGTATGAACATGCCATAACTTTATCTATTATAAACCAGGGCTCGTGTTAGCCTGCAAATAACCAGATAAATACTATCCATAATGATCAAGCTGCCTTACAAGTTCTTGTTTTGCGCTATTGGCGTCTCGCTTCGGCTTATTTTGCCTGCGCCACTTTTTGCACAGGCGGTTAAAACCAGCTTTAAGTTTGACTTTGGTAATGGAAAAGCTGCAGCGGGTTATCAAAAAGTAAGTCCTGATGATATCTTTAGCGAGCTTAAAGGCTATGGATTTGATTTTGGCCAGGAAGTAAAGGCAATAACGCGCGGCGAAGGGAATAAACTTACAGATGATTATATAACCGCTGATAAGCCTTTTTATCTCTCAGTAAACGTGCCTGAGGGTAATTATAAGGTTACCTTAACGGTTGGCGACGTCAAAGGTAGTAGTGATATTACGGTACGAGCTGAATCGCGGAGGTTGATGCTGGAAAAAGTAACGACCAATAATTCGGTTAAAAAGTTAAGCTTCATCGTAAACATCCGTAAGCCGGAAATAAGTACGGGCGGTAAAGTAGCGCTTAAGCCCCGCGAGTTGGGTAAATACGATTGGGACAATAAGCTTAGTCTTGAATTTAACGGTACAAGGCCCTGTGTTGATGCGCTGGAGATAGAAAAGGTAGATGACCAGGTAACCCTTTATCTGGCCGGAAATTCAACCGTAGTTGATCAGGATGATGAGCCATGGTGTTCCTGGGGCCAAATGATCACCCGGTTTTTTAAACCTGGTGTGGCCATTGCCGATCATGCCGAATCAGGACTTAGTTTGGGTAGTTTTTTAAATAGTCATCGTTTAGATAAAGTGCTGAGTGTAATTAAGCCGGGCGATTATCTGTTTATAGAGTTCGGCCATAACGATCAAAAAGAAAAAGGGCCGGAGGATGGCGCCTATAAATCATATATAGAACGTTTTAAGCTGTTTATCAATAAAGCTCGCCAGAAAAAAGCCATTCCGGTAATCATAACCTCTACCAGTCGCCGGGCTTTTAATGACAGCAATAAAGTGGTAAATACCCTTGGCGATTATCCCGATGCAGCCAGAAAAGTTGCTGCAGAACTGCATGTGCCTTTGATTGATCTTAATGCGATGTCTGCTAAATTTTATGAGGCATTAGGTAACGAAGGATCAAAAAAAGCCTTTGTTTGGTATCCTGCAAACTCGTTCCCAAACCAGCCGAAAGATTTGGCTGATAACACGCATTTTAACAGTTATGGTGCTTATGAACTTGCAAAATGCATTATAGAAGGCATCAGGAGCAATCATTTGGGCATTGAGCAGTATATTATTGATGCGCCGCCTTTTGATCCCGCTCATCCTGATCCGGCAGAAACATTCAGCTTGCCGGCGAGTCCTAAAAACAGCACTGTAAAACCTGATGGAAATTAATTGGCGGTATGAACGTCGGAGCATATAAATTTTAATAAAAATGATAATGAGTAAAAAACTGGCTGTATTAACGCTTGTTGTTTTACAAGCAGGCATGACCGCTGTAAAAGCCCAGGAGGTAATGGAAACAGGTGGCGCCAAACCTATGCCCGCACAGTGGATTGATAGTGAAACAAGTCATAAGGTAATCCGCCTGGTGAACCGCGAAAATGACAATGGCAGTTTTTATTTTAACAATACACCCTTTGTTCCTCAAATAAAAAATGAGGGCGATTTGATGGTATTTTATGGTAAAACGGATAAGGGCGAGCAGCTATTTACGGTTAACTTAAAAACGCAGAAAATAGAACAGTTAACAAACAGAACCAAAGTATCCGGAGAGATGGTTTGTGCCAAAACCCGCGAAGCATTTTATCAAAGTACCGATAGTATTTTCGCCGTAAATGTTAACACACATAAAACAAGGTTCATTTATGCCTTTGCCCCTGAATTTAAAGGAAGGGTTGGCACTGTAAATGCCGACGGAACGTATATGGCCTGTGTTAAGGCTACCGGTGAGCAGGAGCGTGAAATACTTGCGAAATATCCCGAAAAGCATGATTTTTTTAACCGGATCTATGATGTACATATTCAGCATACCCTGTATGTGCTTGACGTAAAACGAAAAGTATTAAAACAAATACACCAGGAAAATGAGTGGACAAACCACCTGCTTTTTTCGCCTACAGATCCTGATAACCTTTCTTATTGCCATGAGGGCCCCTGGGAAAAGGTGGACCGGATCTGGAACATCAATATAAAAACCGGCGAAAACAAGTTGTTGCATAAGCGTACCATGGTCAATGAAATAGCCGGTCACGAGTTTTTTTCACCGTTAGGAAACACCGAATGGTTTGATTTGCAGAAACCCAAGGGCCAAACATTTTTTCTGGCAGGCATTAATATGAAAACAGAAAAAGAGGATCGCGTTTATCAAATGAACAGAAACGAGTGGTCAATCCACTTTAATGTAACTAAGGACGAGCAAACATTTGCCGGCGACGGAGGTAATTCTGGGCAGGTAGCCAAAGCACCCGATGGCATGTGGATCTATTTGTTTAAGCCTAACGGCGATCATTTTAAATCAGAAAAACTGGTAAATATGAAACATCATAATTATCACCTGGAGCCTAATGTGCATTTCTCGCCCGATGAAAAATGGGTTATCTTCAGGGCTAATTTTGAAGGTCATGAGGGCGTTTACGCTGTAGAGATTGCCAAACACTAATACCCCAAACAGGATGTCATTGATCAAAAATAATTTTAAAATAGCTGTTGCATTCGCACTCACAATAGGTTCGCAAACAGTATCTGCGCAAGTTGGTTGGCCTGCAACTACCGAACAAACCAAGCCCTGGGCCCGTTGGTGGTGGGAAGGGAGCGCGGTAAATAAAAAAGACCTGACCTGGAACATGGAGAGTTACCATAAAGCCGGATTGGGTGGTTTGGAAATTACACCAATTTATGGCGTAAAAGGGCACGAAAATGAATTTATACAATACCTGTCGCCCCAATGGGTGGATATGTTAAAGTATACGCTAACAGAGGCAAAGCGGCTGAATCTGGGGATTGATTTGGCTAATGCTACCGGCTGGCCTTTCGGCGGCCCCTGGGTTACCAATGAAGACGCCAGTAAAGAGCTGTTCTGGAAAAATTACGATGTTAAAGGCGGCGAAAAACTTAGCGACGCTGTGGTATTTGTACAACAACCTCTTGTAAGGGCAGACGGGCAAGCTCCAAAGATCACAGACCTTGTTGAACCCATCAGCAGTAACAAAAACCTGCAATTGATGGCGCTTGACCAGGTACGGTTTGAGAAACGGATCCCTTTAACTGTTTTAATGGCTTATGATGGCAAGGGGCAGGCGCTGAACCTTACCGATAAAGTTGATGCAGCCGGCAAACTTAACTGGACAGCACCCGCCGGTGAATGGAAGTTGTATGCACTTTTTCAGGGTTGGCATGGTAAAATGGTTGAGCGTGCGGCTCCCGGAGGTGAAGGTTATGTTATTGATCATTTTTCCAAACCGGCGCTTGATCATTACCTTGCCCGGTTTGATGAGGCATTTAAAGGGCAGAATTTAAGTGGGATCAGGGCATATTTCAATGATTCGTACGAGGTGGATGATGCCGCGGGCAATCAAACTTTACCCCGCTGTTTTTTGACGAATTTATTAAACGCCGCGGTTACGATCTGCGCGATCACTTGCCGGCTTTATTAGGTAATGATAATAAGGAAAATAATAGCCGCATACTATGCGACTATCGCCAAACCATATCCGACCTGTTGCTTGATGATTTTACCAAACCATGGCATGACTGGGCCAAAACCAGGGGCGCTTTAATCCGCAATCAATCACACGGTTCCCCATCAAATATACTGGATCTGTATGCTGCTATTGATATTCCCGAAACAGAGGGCGATGATGTGTTGCGGTTTAAATTTGCCACATCGGCAGCACATGTAATGGGAAAACCTCTTGCATCGTCCGAGTCGGCAACATGGCTTAATGATCATTTTCTATCGTCGCTGGGAGATGTTAAACAGGCTATTGATAAATATTTTGTAGGAGGCGTAAACCATATTTTTTATCACGGCATCAGTTACTCGCCTCAAAATGCCCAATGGCCGGGATGGTTATTTTATGCTGCAATTCACTTTAATCAAACTAACCCGTTCTGGAATGATTTCTCAACTTTAAATCAATACATAACTAATTGTCAGTCGTTTTTGCAGCAAGGAAAGCCCAATAATGATATATTGGTTTATTACCCGTTATTTGATAGCTTTTCCGAGCCGGGGGATAGGGGCTTGCTTAAGCATTATGATGCCATGAAACCCGATTTTAAGGGGACAGGCTTTGAATCCTCTGCCGAAGAAATGCTTAAACAAGGCTACACGTTTGATTTTATATCAGATAAGCAAATAATGGATTTACAAACCTCCGGTAGTCATTTGCTTACCGGCGGTCTTAATTATAAGACTATCCTTTTGCCTGATAATAAATATATCCCGCTCGAAACCTTTAATAAAATGGTGGATCTGGCAAAGACCGGGGCAACAATTGTGGTGTATAAAAATCTTCCATCGGGTGTTCCGGGATATTCCGGGTTGCAGGAACGCGAAAAAGTATTTAAAACACTGCTTGCCGGGCTTAATTTTACTGCTGAAAATAATGGTGTTAAAATTGCCAAAGTTGGCAAAGGCCGTTTTTTAATAGCAGATGATATTGCTCCGTTACTGGACGCGGCGGGAATAAACAGGGAACAAATGACCGATAAAGGGCTGCAATTTGTACGCCGTACTTATGAAAATGGCAACAGCTACTTTATAACAAATAGCGGCGGTAACCAGGTTAATGGTTGGGTTGATCTATCTGTTAATGCTGCATCAGTAGTAGTATTTGATCCGATGACAAAAAGTTACGGATTGGCTAAAAGCCGCAAGCAGGCCGATGGTAAAACCAGCGTATTCCTGCAATTATCGTCCGGACAAAGCTGTATTTTACAAACCCTGCCGGTAAAAACTCAAATAGCAGCGTATCTCTATTATCAGGTTGCAGGTAAAAAGGTGCCTGTTAACGGTACGTGGACGCTGAGCTTTACCGAAGGTGGCCCAACATTACCTCAGCCAATAAAAACCGCAGCGCTCAAATCATGGACAGATTTAGGTGGTGATGACCTTAAAGCTTTTTCCGGAACAGGCAGTTATAATATCACCTTTAAAAAGCCGGTAAAAAATGCCGCAGTTTGGAAGCTTGACCTGGGAAAAGTTAATGAAAGTGCCGAGGTTTATTTAAATGGTAAAAAACTGGCAACACTTATTGGTCCGCAGTATGTAGTTGTTATTCCTTCAGCACAGTTAAGGACGGTTAACCAGTTGCAAGTGAGGGTAGCTAACCTCATGGTTAACCGGATCATTGATATGGATAAGAAGCATATACCATACCGGATATTTTATAATACCAATTTTCAATCACATAGTTCGGGTTCTAAAGGACCGGACGGGCTTTTTACGGCTATAAACTGGGGACCGAAACCTTCCGGTTTGATTGGACCGGTAACACTTGAGCCGGTTAAGCCTTTGTTTGTTAGGTAGTTATTTAAGGGTTTATTTCAAAAAGGTGGTCATGTTGGCCGCCTTTTTTTGTGTTTTAAATGTATCGGAGCAGGATACTACAGGATGGTATTATTGAAATTAACTTTTATGTTCGTTTATACAATTATAACCCAAACTGGACCAAACAGTAAACCCCTTAATTTGATTTTATGAAAAGAATTTTTATTCATTCTTGTAAAATGCTATTGCTGTTGCTGCTCTTTAACGTGGCAGGGGCAAACAGTGCATTGGCACAAAAGCTTAGCATTACGGGTACTATTACAGATAGTAAGCACCAACCGGTTTCGGCGGCTTCTGTGCAAATAAAAGGCACGAAATCGGGTACTACGTCCGATATAGACGGAAAATACGCCATTAAGGCCTCAACAGGAGAGGTGTTAATATTTAAATCAATCGGTTTTGATGCTAAAGAAGTTACCGTAGGTACAAGTAACACCATCAACGTTAGTTTAACCGAAGCCGAATCACAATTAAACGAAGTGGTGGTAATCGGCTACGGAGCTCAAAAACGGGCAAACGTTACCGGATCTCAGGCCACCTTCAAGGCCGATAACCTGAACGAGCGGGCTATAACCCGTGTTGACCAGGCCTTGGTAGGCCAAATGGCAGGTGTAACTGTCAAGCAAACAACAGGTGTGCCGGGTAAAGCATTTAGTGTTAATGTGCGTGGCAGTGGCTCTATCAGTGCCGGTAATGAGCCTTTGTATGTAATAGATGGCTTTCCTTTGTCTGTATCGGCGATAGGCAGCGGTGGTAGCTTTAGCTCAGGAAACCCGCTTGATAATATCAATCCGAACGATATTGAAGATATCCAGGTTTTAAAGGACGCAGCAGCGGCGGCTATCTACGGCTCAAGGGCGTCAAACGGCGTTGTATTAATCACCACTAAAAAAGGAAAATCGGGCAAGGCTAAAATTAGCTACAGTGCTTACTACGGTTACAATGCTGCCGCCAAATATTTGCCCATGCTCAACGGCGATCAATGGATTGATAGGGCTACCGAAATGATCAATGCTGCCTATGTGCTCAAATATGGTGCAAAGGGAGCAACTGCCAGTGACGATAATGCAACACGCCAGGCGATGAATGGCGGTGCCTTTAGCTCAGCCTATATGCTCGATCCAAGATGGGCCATGCCGGGCCATCCTGGGCTGCAGTATATAGATTGGCAGAAAGCGATTGAGCAGAAAGGAGCTATGCAAAACCAGGCATTGAGCGCAAGCGGTGGCAATGAATTTGTAAATTATTTTATTTCGGGCAACTACGCCAACCAGGATGGTTTTGTGAAAGGCCTGGGTTATAAAGCCTACTCGGCCAGGGCCAATGTGGAAGCTCGTATTGCCAAAAACCTGAAATTAGGTTTAAACATTGCACCCACTTATTCAATTTCGCAGGATCCGGGTGTAGAAGGGAAAGACAACATTTTTCACCAGGCCATAAGCTATAGTCCTATTCAGGAAGATACGGTAGGTTTATATCCCAACGCGTTTAAGAACGGACAATACACCTGGGGTAATTCACCAAACAGCCCCATAGCTAAATTGGAGAACAAGGTAGGGCAAACCAAAAAATACCGCACACTGGGCAGCATATTTGCCGAATACGAAATTATAAAAGGGTTGACGTTAAGAAGCTCATTGAATCTTGATAATGTTGACAATGCCACTAATAGCTACACACCGTATGCCATAGCCGGTAATCTTGCTTCCAGAACATTTGATGCTGCTAAAAATCCTAATTTAACAGCGAATTCTTCAGGATCATACAGCACCTTTAAAAGGCAAACCTTTGTTAATGAAAACACGCTTACTTATAATACTACTATTCATTCAAATCACAGTCTGAGTATATTGTTGGGTCAGTCGTATAATACAGATCGTTTAGATCAGTCTACTTTATCATCAGTTGGCGGTTATACCAGCAGCGTTATCCAAACTTTAAATGCTGCCGCAGCGGTAACAGGCAGTACCTCCAGCACCAAAAGTGTGTTGGTATCCTACTTTAGCCGCGCGCAATATGCATATAAGAACAAGTATCTTTTATCCGCAAGCATACGTGAAGACGGCTCTTCAAGATTTGGCGGCAATACTAAATATGGCGTTTTCCCTTCAGCGTCTGTAGGCTGGCGCATTATACAGGAGGATTTTATGAAAAAACTGCCTGTGATGAGCGATCTGAAACTACGCTTTAGTTATGGCGTAAATGGTAATAACAGCATTGCCGATTATGGAAGTATTTCGCAAATAGGTTCATATGGATATGTTTTGGGTTCACCTCAGGCTTTAGCCATCGGGCAGGCACCAAGTAACTTACCAAACCCAGATATCAAATGGGAAAAATCACAAACTTATGATGCCGGGCTCGACTTCGGTTTTTTCAGCAACCGTTTAACCGGTTCATTTGATTACTATAACAAACTAAATACCGACTTGTTGCTGAATGTACCTATCCTGCAATCTACCGGTTTCAGCAGCCAGCTCCGCAATGCAGGTTCAGTGCGTAACATCGGTCAGGAGCTGGAATTGACAAGTCGTAATTTGGTTGGCAAAGTTCAATGGAGTACATCAATTAATATCAGTCATTACAAAAATAAAATCGTAAGCCTTTACGGTAACCAGCAACAGATTATTATTCCAAACTCCTTTGATGTATCTGACGCTATTTTGCGCGTAGGCCAGCCAATAAACAGTATCTATGTGGTAAGGCAGATAGGTTTTCTTACACAGGCCGATATTGATAACCATGTGGCAACCTATGGTACAGGTGAAACTGTTGGTGATCCCAAATACCAGGACTTGAACGGTGATGGTGTAATAACCGAAGCCGATAAACAAATTGTTGGCCATCCCAACCCTACTTATACCTGGGGTATTACCAATACTGTACGCTGGAAAGGCTTCGACCTTACTGTTTTAGTACAGGGTCAAAATGGAGGATCTGTTTATTCCTTACTGGGTAGGGCCATAACCCGTACCGGCCAGGGCTTTACTGATAATGCTCCTGCCTTTTATGATAATCGCTGGAGATCTCCTGAAAACCAGGGTGCCGGCCGCGTTAGCAAAGCCTATTCTACGTTTGGTTTCGTAGCCAATACCGATTGGTTGTATTCTTCAGATTATGTGAGGATTAGAAATATCACGTTAGGGTACGATCTTAAAAATATCTTTAAAACCAAAGTTTTAGGAGCGGCACGCTTGTATGTTACGGCCGAAAACTTCTTCGGGCATGACAAATATTATGGAGGTTTCAACCCGGAGGCGCAAAACACAGCCATCAGTTCTGACAGTAACTATCCCGAAGCAGGGGATTACGGAGGCTTGCCGCTGGCTAAATCATTGATTTTCGGGTTAAATGTTACTTTTTAATTATTTCAACCAATTAAAATGAAAAAGATACTTTTTCTATCAACCATAACAGCTGCATTTTTAATGGCCGCCTGTAATAAGGATTTAAATCAGGTACCAATATCCAGCTCAACAACAGCAACTTTTTATAAATCGCCAAGCGATTTTTTGCAGGCAACAAACGCTATTTATGCCGATCTGCACAATTACCCGGTGCGGTTAGCCAACATGTCTGAAATCCGTTCGGATAATATTTACGGTGTTTCAGTTACCGTACGTGACTGGGACCCGGTAAATGATTTTTCTCCCTCATTAGCAGCAAACGCTTACGTTACCGAAGCCTGGGGCACCGACTTTAACGGTATTTTCAGGGCTAATACCCTGCTTGACCAGGTTGCCAAAAATGGCAGCTACATAGGTTCGGCTTCGTTAGCTACAAGGCTGCAGGCCGAAGCCAAATTTCTGCGTGCATTTTATTACTTCGATCTGCTTAGGTATTTTGGTAAGCTTCCAATCATTGACCACCCGGTTACTGCGCCTGAAGCAAATTCTATCGGCCGCAGTTCTGTAGCTGATGTTTACAAACTGATTATAGCCGATCTGCAATCGGCCATAGCTAACTTACCTACCACGTATACCGGGGTAGACGTAGGTCGCGCTACCAAATATGCAGCGGAAGCCTTGCTGGCACAGGTGTATATGGCTAAATCCGCGCCAAATTATGGTATTGAAGGGCCGGGAACCGGATCAAATGAATGGAATTTAGCTTTGCCTTTGTTGCAGGATATTATCAGTAGTGGTAAGTTCGCTTTTGAGTCTACTTACAGCAATATATTTTCATATGCTAATCAAAGCCCTGCAGTTAATAAAGAGGCCATTTTTGATGTGATGTATACCAGTGGTATCAGCGGTACAAGTGATCTTTACGGAGCCTCATACCCATGGACGCTTGCACCAAGCGCTTATTTTTTATCTATCAAGGATACCAAATCAGACGGAAGCCTGGAGATTATCCCGGTATCAAATGATCTGGCCAACAGCTATGACGCTGCCGATACACGCAAGGCTTTTAGTATCTACACCGCAGGCTATACAAATGCTGGAAGTACAGAAAACCGCCCGTTCTTTAAAAAATGGCTTGATATAACAAAGATCCCAACTGCCAGTAGGTTTGACTGGGGCATTAACTTTATCGCTATCAGGTACACTGACGTTTTGATGCTTAAGGCCGAGTGTATATTGAACGGTGCAACCGGAGGCTCGCAGGCTGATGTGGATGCTATTGTTAACCAGGTGCGCACACGTGCCGGGTTGCCATCCCTGGCAGGTGTAACGCTTGCTCAACTGTTTGATGAACGCCGCAGAGAATTTGCAGATGAAGGCTCACGCTGGTTCGATCTGCAAAGAAGCGGCAACCTCTTAACCATTATGAATAGCTGGATCGCCAAAGAAGATGCCCAGAAAGCTATCAAGCCGGTTATTGCTAATTATGTTATTTACCCTGTACCGCAAACACAACTGGATGCGGCACCTGGGTTATACTCACAAAATCCCGGATATTGATCCGGGGGAATGATGAACAAACGATTTTGATCATCATAAAAATGGTTTATCTCCCTGCTTGGGGGATAAACCATTTAAAGAATAAGCTTACCTATGAAATTATTACGTTATTCTGTTTTCCTGATAGTTATTGCCGCGAATGCAGTAAACGGGCAAACTAACCTGGACTGGGCAAAAAAAGTTGGGGCCCGGCACGCCCCGCAAAAAACAATGGTGTGGTATGTAAATGATAATGGCGCGGTCAATGATGGTGTCACTTTAAACACGGCCGCCATACAAAAAACTATTGATCAGTGTTCGGCAAAAGGTGGCGGTATAGTCACATTTAAACCCGGTAAATATTTAACAGGTTCAATTTTTTTGAAGAATAATGTTTGTCTGAATATTGATGAGGGAGTAGCGTTGTTGGGTAGCCAGAATTTAAAAGATTATCCTGAAATTGATACCCGCGTTGCCGGTATTGAAATGAAATGGCCGGCTGCTTTGATCAACATAGCCGGGCAAGCCAATGTGGCAATTACCGGGAAAGGACTGGTAAACGCACAGGGTAAACCATTTTGGGATATTTACCGCAAAATGCGGGCTGAATATGACCCCAAAGGCTTACGCTGGATAGTTGATTATGACGCCAAGCGCCCGCGTACGTTACTGGTTTCTAATTCGGCAGATGTTACCATTAAAAATATTACGCTGCAACAGGCCGGGTTTTGGACGGTGCAGTTGCTTTATTCGGATCATGTTACTGTTGATGACATCACCATCCGCAATAACGTTGATGGGCATGGGCCATCGACAGATGGGATAGATATAGATTCGTCCAGTTGGATCCTGGTGCAAAACTGCGATATTGACTGTAATGACGATGATTTTTGCCTTAAAGCCGGCAGGGATTGGGATGGGCTGCGGGTAAATAAACCGACCGAATATGTGGTGATCCGCAAATGTGTATCAAGGGCTGGCGCTGGGTTGCTTACCTGCGGCAGCGAAACTTCGGGCGGGATCAGGCATGTGCTTGCCACCGATCTGATAGGTAACGGAACCAGTAATGGTTTAAACATTAAATCTGCCATTACGCGCGGCGGCACGGTTGAGGATATCCACTTTACAAACATAACCATGAATGGCGTAGGCACGGCTTTTCAAATCACTATGAACTGGAACCCAAGCTACAGCTATTCTAAATTACCCGATGGTTACAATGAAGCAACGCTGCCCGATCATTGGAAAAAGATCCTGCATAAAGTGGATCCCGCGGAAAAAGGGATCCCGCACTTTAAGGATGTTTATATTTCAAATATTAAAGTTACCGGTGCTAAAAAAGCCATTAATGCTATTGGGCTTAAAGAATCAACTATGCAAAATTTTCATTTTGATGGAGTTAATATTGAGGCGGGTACTGCGGGCGATGTGCAGTTTGGACAAGCATGGGAGTGGCAAAACTCTCAGGTAATTACTCAGGACAATACAAAACTTAATTTAACTGATGCGGTTGCCGGTCGATAATAAATACAATCCTTTAAAGAAATTCCTTATTTGTGTGGGAGCTGGTTTGGCATTGCTTTTTAGTGCCTGGTCAATTCCTTCGGCACAAAAGGATGGTAGTGTTATTTCGCTGGCAGGCCGGTGGCAGTTTCAGATGGATCCGGCCGATAAGGGGATTGAAGAGAAATGGTTCTTAAAATCACTGGCGGATACTATCCATTTGCCGGGCTCTATGACCCAAAACCTAAAAGGTGATGACATCACCCTTAAAACAAAATGGACAGGCAGTATTTATGACAGCTCATGGTTTTACAACCCTCGGTTAGCTAAGTACCGGGTGCCCGGCAATCTCAAAATACCATTTTGGCTTACACCACCGAAATACTACGCAGGAGCTGCATGGTATAAAAAAGAAGTGATTATCCCGGCAGATTGGAAAAACAAACACCTTGTGCTTTTCCTGGAAAGAGCCCACACCGAAACCAGGTTATGGGTTGATAGCACCGAAATTGGTATGCAAAACAGTCTCGTGGCCCCGCATCAGTATGATCTTGGAGATCATTTATCGCCTGGAAAACATCAGATCACGCTTTGTATTGATAACCGGATTAAAGCCATCAATGTAGGTCCCGATTCTCATAGCGTCACTGATCATACACAGGGCAACTGGAATGGGGTGATCGGTAAAATGGAGTTGCGGGCCGGAAGTCAGACCTGGCTGGATGAGATCCAGGTATATCCTGATCTGCAACAAAAAACAGCCCATATCAAAGTACGGATAAAAACCGAACTGGCATCTGTTAGCGGCAACATCACGCTTTCGGCCAAAGCATTTAATACTCCGGTATCGCAACTTATACCAGCTGTAAGCAAAACTGTAAATGTTAAAGATAGTGTGGCTGAGTTAACCGTCGATTTACCAATGGGGCCCAAAATGCAAACATGGGATGAATTTAATCCGGTTTTATACCGGCTTACAGCAACGCTGCACACTGCGGATGGATCAACAGATATCAGGCAGTTGAATTTTGGCATGCACGAGTTTAAAGCCGATGGAAGAACATTCACCATAAACGGTAAACCTGTTTTTCTGCGCGGTACGGTGAATAACTGCGAGTTTCCGCTTACGGGTTACCCACCCACTACTGAAGCGGAATGGGACAGGATCTTTAAGATTTGCAGGGAACATGGGCTTAACCACATGCGTTTTCACTCCTGGTGTCCGCCAGAGGCTGCATTCGCAGCAGCCGATAAAGCCGGCTTCTATTTGCATGTGGAAGGGCCTTCGTGGGCAAATCATGGCAGCGGTTTAGGCTTAGGGCGACCCATCGACCAATATATTTATGACGAAACAAACCGTATGGTTAAGTGGTACGGTAATCATCCCTCATTTTGTATGATGGCTTATGGTAATGAGCCAAGCGGTAAACAAGTAGAATACCTTACCAAATTTGTTGATTATTGGAAAGCTAAAGATCCGCGCAGGCTTTACACTGGCGCGGCGGTAGGCGGCAGCTGGCCGGTAATCCCCAATAGCGAATATATGGCCCGCGCAGGCGCGCGCGGCCTGGCCTGGAACCAGCGACCTGAAAGTTACTCAGATTACAGTAAACAGATAGCTCAGTTTAATGTGCCCTTTGTGGCTCATGAAATGGGGCAATATTGTGCCTTCCCCGATTTTAAGGAAATCAGGAAGTATACGGGTATATATAAAGCCAAAAACTTTGAACTTTTTCAGGAAGACCTTAAAGATCACGGCATGGCCGACGAGGCCGAAAAGTACCTGATGGCTTCGGGGAAATTACAGGTTTTATGTTATAAGTACGAAATTGAAAAAGCCATGCGTACACCCGGATATTCGGGTTTTCAGTTGCTTTCGTTAAATGATTATCCGGGCCAGGGTACAGCGTTGGTTGGGGTACTTAATGCCTTTTGGGATAGCAAGGGTTATATAACTGCAAAGCAGTTTGCCCGGTTTTGTAATTCCACCGTACCGCTTATCCGTACCGAAAAGTTTGTATATCAAAACAACGAAACGCTAAAGGCTCAGGTTGAGCTGTTTAACTATAGCAAGCCTATGGCAACCGCGCTTAACTGGAAATTAACCGATGTGCAGCATAAGGTAATTAGTGCGGGTGTGCTGGATAAGAAGAGTTATGGAATGGGCAACTGCCAGCAGGCAGGGATGATCAATGTGCCTTTATCAAAAATAAAGTCGCCGGTAAAACTGAACCTTGAAGTATCCGTACCCAACACTCAATATGTAAACGATTGGGACTTTTGGGTGTATCCGGCAACATTACCTGCTGTAAAAACCGATGTGTATTATACTACCTTGCTGGATGATAAGGCCAAAGAGGTACTCAATAATGGCGGCAAAGTATTTCTGAATGCCTCTGGTAAAATAATAAAGGGCAAGGAAATTATACAAACGTTCACGCCGGTTTTCTGGAATACCTCCTGGTTTAAAATGCGCCCGCCGCATACGCTGGGTTTTGTGTGCGATACTAAGCATCCTGCGTTTAATGATTTCCCGACATCATTATACAGTGAAATACAATGGTGGGATATCCTGTCGAACGCTCAGTTAATGCACCTGGAAGATTTTCCGGCAACATTCCGACCGGTTATTCAGCCTATTGATACCTGGTTTATGAACCGCCGTTTAGCGTTGCTCTTTGAAGCAAAGGTAGGTAAGGGAAGTCTGATGGTGAGCAGTGCCGATCTGTCACCAACATCCGGCGATGACAGGCCTGCTGCCAAGCAATTATATTACAGTATTTTAAAATATATGTATTCAGCGCAGTTTAAACCTGCTGATATGATAGCGATGGAGACTATTGAAGATCTTTTTAAAACAGCTTCAAAGGAGGTGTTTGTGTCCTATACCAACGGTGCTCCGGACGAACTGAAGCCTAAAAGCATAAAAAAATAATATGAAAGTATTGAAACCGGTTTTAGCTTTATTAATAATGGCCTTTGCCGGCCTGGCTTTCATCAATCAGCAAAAGCCAACCATTTATTTAATTGGCGATTCCACCACGCATAACAACGATAAAGAAACATGGGGCTGGGGTAGCATCATTCCATATTATTTCGATCTGTCGAAGATCAATGTTGAAAACCATGCCATGGCCGGTCGCAGTACTCGCACTTTTATAAAGGAAGGCCGCTGGAACAAAGTTGATTCGCTTTTAAAGCCGGGCGATTATGTGATGATGGTATTCGGCCATAATGAAGGCAGTAAACCAGATACTACAAAAACCGGTTATCGGGGTGTATTAAAGGGTACAGGTAATGAAACGGTAGAGCTTACCTGGCCTAACGGTACCAAAGAAACAGTACATACCTATGGCTGGTATTTTCACAAATTTATAAGGGATACCAAAGCTAAAGGTGCAACGCCTATGGTACTGTCCATGATCCCGCGTAATGAATTTCGTGATGGCAAAGTTGTTCGTGCCGATAACGATTATGGTAAATGGGCTCAGGAGGTGGCGCAGCAGGAAGGTGTCATCTTCATTGATATGAACCGTATCACAGCCAATAAATATGATAAATGGGGAGCCGATTCAGTTAAGAAATTTTTCCCCGGAGATCATACCCACACTAATAAAATGGGCGCTACGGTAAATGCAGAATCGGTAGTTGATGGCATTAAGGCCAATCCTGCAAATCCTCTTAATAAATACCTTAAAAACTAAATTTCAGGTTGCTATGAAAAATATGATCCGTACAAATGCCGGCTTAGGCTTATTACTGGCCTTGAGTATAATATTATCTTCTTTTATGTTGATGAAACCTGCCGATAAGCCAACCTTTTACCTGATAGGCGATTCGACTGTAAAAAATGGTAAAGGCAAAGGCGATGGTGGTTTATGGGGCTGGGGGAATTACATAGCCCCTTATTTTGATACAACAAAAATAACGGTCGAAAATGATGCGCTTGGCGGCACCAGCAGCCGCACCTTTCAAACCATGGGTTTGTGGGATAAGGTATTGGTTAAAGTTAAACCCGGCGATTTTGTGATCATGCAGTTTGGCCACAATGACGCCGGTGCGCTGGATGATACAGCCCGTGCCCGCGGAACTATCAAAGGCATTGGCGACGAACAGCAGGAAATATACAACCCGATAAGAAAAGTAAAAGAGGTGGTACATACCTACGGTTGGTATATGCGCAAGTTTATTGCCGATATTAAGGCAAAGGGGGCAACTCCGATCATCTGCTCCCCGATACCCCGTAATGTGTGGAAAGATGGTAAATCTGCAGGGCGTAACAATGAAAACAACTATGGGCAATGGGCGCGTGAGTTGTGCGAACAAACCGGGGCTTTTTTCATCGACCTAAACAAACTAATTGCCGATGATTACGATACGGAAGGCGAAACAAAAGTTAAGTCAACCTACTTCGGCACTGATGCCACGCATACGCTTGAGCCGGGTGCTCAGCTAAATGCCAGCATGGTTATTCAGGGTATCCGGTCATTCAATCAGCTGGCGCTCAATAAATATTTAAGGTAACAGGTTCTGTAAATGATTGTGTTTGGATGATGAAAAGAAGAGATTTTATCGAACAGTTAAGCGTGGCTTCGGCTATGGCATTATTGCCGGGTTGGGCCTTTGGGAATTCAAATGATCGTATTTCGGCATTTGCCAAAAAACTGAAGCCAGTTGGTCGCGCATTGGAAATGGAGGGTTACTACGTTTGGTGCAACAGTCCTATTGAGGGGCCCGATGGCCGGATCCATGTGTTTTTTTCGAGATGGATTGCCTCAAAAAAAATGGGCGGATGGATCAATGGATCCGAAATCTGTCATGCCGTAGCTGATACGCCGAAAGTGAGTTTAAATTTCTGGGAACCATTCTTGCCCGCGTGGGCCGGGTTATTGGGATGCTACTACCTGTCATAACCCGTCGATAAAAGTAGTTGATGGTAAATATTGCCTGTTTTTTATGGCAATTCCAACGGTAAAACCAATACAAAACGGATAGGCCTGGCTACCGCCGATTCTTTGGATGGCCCCTGGACACGCCCGGATGAACCGTTGCTTTTACCGGGCCCGGAAGGTGCCTGGGATGATCATTGCACTACCAACCCGCATTTATTAAACATCCCAACGGGCAATATTGGCTGTTTTATAAATCATGGAACACTAAAGAATATGAAACATCAACCGACCCATTGGTAAAGGGGAACCGTAAATATGGTTTGGCTATTGCCGATAAACTGGAAGGCCCTTATATCAAGTATGATAGCAACCCGGTTATAGATTTTTCAGGACGGGGCAATAATGCCCAGTTGGAGGATGCTTTTGTTTGGCTTGATAAGGGCCGCTTTAAAATGCTTGCCCGGGACATGGGTGTATTTAATCACCAGTATGGTTTATACATGGAATCAAAAACCGGTAAAAAATGGAGCGAACCGGAGATTGGCTATTTTAATGCTGAATATTATCATATCAATCAACCGCCGCCGCCAAAATACCTTAACAAATATGGCAGGTTTGAGCGGCCCCAGCTCTTATTTCAAAATGGTAAACCAACTTATATGTTTACTACCTCGCAGGGCGGTAAATACATGACAGCATCGCCATTTATATTTAAAATAGAATCATAGCATCCTCAACATGAAAAAAATACTGCCTGTATATTTTGCATTATTTGCTGTTGTTTGGCCGGGTTTATTGAGGGCGCAAAATAAAATAGACCGTAAGGCTTTGGTGCAAAGGCACAATGTGATGAATAATGGCACCGACACGCTATCTTCACTCTCCGTTGGCAATGGTCGTTTTGCTTTTACGGTTGACGCTACAGGCTTACAAACCTTTCCTGAACATTATGATAAAGGCATTCCATTAGGCACACAATCTGAGTGGGGTTGGCACAGCTTTAAAGATACCGCAGGCTACAAGTTCGATGAAACACTAAAGACCTACGCACTTAATGGCCGCAACGTAAGTTATTCGGTGCAGTGGAACCAGCCCGGCCGTAATAGAGAGGCTGCCAATTGGTTTAGAGAAAATGTACATCGCTTGCAATTAGGTAATCTTGGCTTTGTGTTATTGCATAAGGATGGAACCGAAGCCCGGGTAACTGATATTCAAAATATCCGGCAGGAACTTAATTTGTGGACAGGGTGCATCAGCAGCTCATTTACTTTTGACGGCGAGCAGGTAAAAGTTCAAACTTATGCGCACCAGGGGCAGGATCTGATAGCTGTAAAAGTACAGTCGCCGTTGTTAGCCCAGGGCAGGCTTAAGGTAAGGCTACGTTTCCCTTTCCCAACCAATCAGTTTGCCGATTATGGTGATAACTGGAAAAATCCGCAAAAACACTATTCGGCAATTGTTGGTTCCGGTGCCAGCCAGGCTACCATCATTCATCGTTTGGATACCAGCCAATATTTTGTTCGCCTTGCCTGGAACGGTGTAGCTTCGGTTAAGCATACTGCTGCCCATCAGTTTGTGTTAACGCCTCAGGATAAAGCCGCTGAACTGACGTTTACCTGTTCGTTTAATCCAAAGAAATCCACTGCGGCTTTACCTGGTTTTGCCAAAACGCAAATCAACAGCATACAACAATGGAAAGCCTTTTGGCAAAGCGGCGGCGCGGTTGATTTTAGCGGCAGCGCTGATCCCCGCGCAAAGGAACTGGAACGCAGGGTGGTGCTGTCTCAATATCTTACCAAAATACAATGTTCGGGCCATCAGCCTCCGCAGGAAACTGGCTTAACGTATAACAGTTGGTACGGCAAGCCACACCTTGAGATGCATTGGTGGCATGGGATTCATTTTGCATTATGGGGCAGAGAGAAACTGCTCGAAAATAGTTTGGACTGGTACCATCACGTAAAAGCCAATGCCAGGGTTATCGCCAAAAGACAAGGATATGATGGCATCCGCTGGCAAAAAATGACCGACGCTGATGGTAATGAAAGCCCATCTTCGGTAGGGGCATTTCTCATCTGGCAGCAGCCACACATTATTTATTTTGCCGAACTGGATTACCGTGCCCATCCAAATAAACAAACGCTGGATAAGTATAAAGACCTCGTACTGGCCGACGCCGATTTTATGGCTTCATTCGCAACTTATGATAAGGAACATGACCGGTATAATTTAGGTAAGGGCATTATCCTGGCGCAGGAACGTTATAAGCCCGAAGAAACATATAATCCAACTTATGAGTTGCAATACTGGCGCTGGGCTTTAAATACCGCCCAGGAATGGCGCAAACGACTGGGCTTGCAGCCGGATAACAAGTACGCCCAAATCCTGGATAAATTGGCCCGGTTACCCCAAAAGGATGGTGTTTACCTTGCTGCTGAAAGTTCGCCCGATGCCTATACAAACCCTAAATTAAAAACAGATCACCCGGCCGTATTAGCTGCCTATGGTATGTTGCCCTATAATGGTAAACTGGATACTGTGGTAATGAAGAAAACCTTCAACCTGGTTTGGGATGTATGGGATTGGAAGGATACCTGGGGCTGGGACTTCCCGATGACCGCCATGACCGCCGCCCGCTTAAATATGCCCGAAAAGGCCATCGATGCTTTATTTATGCCCATAAAAACCAATACTTACTTAGCCAACGGACACAATTACCAGGGCGGGCGATTACGCCTGTACTTGCCTGGCAACGGTGGTTTACTGGCCGCTGTAGCCATGATGTGTGCCGGCTGGGATGGCTCAGCCACTGTAAATCCCGGTTTCCCTAAAAACGGGAAGTGGAAAGTAAGGTGGGAAGGGCTCAGGAAAATGCCTTAATGTTTAACGTGTTTTTTTAGAATGGATATATAAAATCTACGATATGAATAAATTATTGCTTACAATAAAAACGGTATTAAGCACATGCGCTGTTATGGGTATGATAGGTAGTGCATTTGCCCAACAGCCTGCAAAAACAGAGGTGTTGGCCGGTATGACCCTGGCCAATAATTATTTTATGCAGAAATGGCCGGATCCGGGAGCGTCTGTTACCGTAAAAAATGTCACCCGCACCAGTAATTTGTGGACGAGGGCTGTTTATTACGAAGGGCTGATGGCGATGTATAAAATCGATCCTCAAAAAAGGTACTATGATTATGCAGTTGATTGGGGCGAAAAACATCAGTGGAGCCCCCGTGGCGCTGTTGATACCCGCAATGCCGACAATCAATGCTGCGGGCAAACCTATATCGACCTTTACCTGATAGATAAAAAGCCCGAAAGGATTGAAAAAATAAAGCAAAGCATCGACCTGATGGTGACCAGGGAAAAAAAAGATGACTGGAACTGGATAGATGCACTGCAAATGGCTATGCCGGTATATGCCAAGCTTGGTGCAGTTTATAACGACAATAAATATTATGAAAAGATGTTCGACATCTACAATTACTCAAAAACCGTTCACGGTGGCAAAGGATTGTACAATACGGCCGATCATCTTTGGTGGCGTGATAAAGACTTTGTACCGCCGTATAAAGAACCTAACGGAGCGGATTGCTACTGGTCGCGCGGGAACGGTTGGGTAGTGGCTGCCATGCTGCGCGTGTTAGAAGTTATGCCTAAACATGCGCCTCACCGCAATGAATACTTATCAGTATATAAAGAAATGATTGAGGCTTTGGTTCCATTACAGCGTGTTGATGGCTACTGGAATGTGAGCCTGAAAGATTCAACGAATTTTGGCGGGAAGGAATTGTCTGGCACAGCCTTGTTTACTTATGGTATGGCCTGGGGGATAAATCACGGCATCCTGAAAAAGAAAACCTATTTGCCGATAGTTTTCAAAGCATGGAATGCCATGGCAAAAGAGTGCCTGCACCCGGATGGTATGCTTGGCTTTGTACAAGGAACGGGCAAAGAACCAAAAGATGGACAGCCGGTTGGGTACAATAATGTACCCGATTTTGAAGATTATGGTTTGGGCTGTTTCCTGCTGGCCGGCAGCGAAGTTTATAAACTGAGTGAATAATGAAAAAGATCCCCCTGTTTTTAGCTTTTGTTTTATTGGTTGTGGTGGATGCCTTCGCCCAAACGGGTATCGGCAGCAATAAATCCGGGTACAAAAAGGATGGCAATACCTTGTTTTTCAGTAATGCCAACGGCGATGTTAAAATTGAGTTCTGCTCTGCATCCATGTTCCGGGTAAGGGCCAGTTGGAGCCGCAAATTTGCACCGGATGAGCATTTAATGCAGGAAAATTATACATGGCCCGCTGTTGATTATAAAATAACTGATGCTAAATCGGCATACGTAATCCAAACGTCGGCGTTGATTATCACGGTAATTAAATCACCGTTTATAATTAATGTCGCAGACAGCAAGGGCGTGATGTTATCATCAGAGTATGTGCCTGATAGTAAACAAAATGGAGGTTTACATCACATCGGTGATACGGTTATGTGTACCAAAGATTTGCTTCCCGATGAGCATTTCTTTGGCTTTGGCGAGCGTATGGATTTTACCGACCAGCGCAACAAACTGGTAAAGCTGAATGTGGGCCGGGGAAAAAGCAAAAATAACTTGCTTGGCGCTTATAATATCAACGAGGCTAACTACTGCCCGGTGCCATTTTTTATGAGCACTAAGGGCTATGGCATATACCTGCACAATTCATCGGCTACCGAATGGAATATGGACAGCAAAACTGATAATGAGTACAGTTTTAAGGCAAATGATGGCGAATTGGATTATTACTTTATTTATGGCCCAACATTTCCTGTTATTTTAAATAGCTACTTATCAATTACAGGTAAAACGCCTTTGTTGCCAAGGTTTGCCTTCGGTTTGCATATGGGCACTTATAGCGGCGGCACCTGGGGCATGAAGAACTTACCTCGGATAGATATGTAATAGAATTGGCCCGTAAAATGCGCGAGATGGGCATCCCGGTTGATATTCTTTTTCTTGATTCTACCTGGCGCTTGTTTGGTAAAAATGGGGCAAGGGAGCTACAACCTTTGAATGGCGCGAAACATTTAAAAACCCCAAAGCTATGTTTGATAGCCTGTATGCCATGAATTTTAAAATGGTGGGGCTGCATATCCGCCCAAGGTTTGATAATGCAAAAAATCTGAACCTGCTTGATGAGGCACGGGCCAAAGGTTTTACCTATCCCGAAAATGGTAAGCCCGGCGAATTCGTGAATTTTTTTGATCAGCAGGCTGCAAACTGGTGGTGGGATAATGGGGTGATGAAAGTAGCCTCCATTGGTGCTAAATTCCTGAAAACCGATGAAGGCAGCGCATTCGGTTCATTAGCCAACGAAAGCGAAAAAATTGGGCCTACGGGTAAAGAGGTAGCCCAATTGCATAATGTATTCCCTATTGCTTATGCTAAAGCGCCGTATTTGAAATTTCAGGAATATAATGGTATTCGTGGTTTAAACCAAACGCGCGAAGGTTATTCCGGCATTCAGCGTTACCCATTCATTTTTGCGGGCGACTGGCCGAGCGAGTGGCAGTATTTTGCTCCGGTTATAAAGGCCGGGTTAAATATTGGCCTGTCGGGTGTGGGGTATTGGGCGCATTGCATGGGCGGTTTTGAACACGCGGCCGATCCGGAGTTGTATATGCGGTGGGTGCAGTTTGGTATGTTCAGTCCGGTAGCCATGGTATTTGGTATGGATCATCCGGGTTATAAAGAACCATGGAACTATGGGGCCGAAGCTTTAGCCAACTTTAAAAAATACGACGATCTCCGTTACAGGCTGATACCTTATATCTACAGCAACGCATATACACAATATCAAACCGGCATGCCGCTTATGCGCGCCTTGGTGCTGGAATATCAGGATGATCCCAACACGTACAATATAGCCGATCAATACCTGTTTGGGGATAACTTGATGGTTTGCCCCGTTACGGAAAAAGGCGCACAAACGCGTACGATATACTTGCCCCACGGAACCTGGTTTGATTACTGGACCGGTACAAAATATACCGGAAAGCAATATATCCACATCCTAACCCCTCCCGATCATTTGCCCATTTTTATAAAAGCAGGAGGTATTATCCCAATGCAACCGGCCATGAAATATATGGATGAAAAACCGGTGGATATGATCACGTTTGATATATTTCCTGACAAGGGATCGTCGGAGTTTAAATTGTATGAAGATGACGGTGTTAGTTTAAAGTATCAGCACGGCGATAAGGCGATCACTCAAATTACTTTGGCAAATACAGCCGGTAGCTATGAATTGCAGATTAAGAAACCGGCAGGTAGTTTTATCCCTGCACAGCATAGCTATCTGGCCAAAATACATTGGGCCGGTGATAAGGAACCATCTTCAATAACAGAAAATAAAGCACCACTGAAAATGGCCGATGGTGTTGAGGCATTAGATAAAGCAGCGGGCTGGTATTATGATAAAACAACTCATTTGCTTTGGATAAAAACTTCCCATAACAACAGGGAGGATATTGTTCTTAATTTCAAATAGATTGCAATAATTGTCTTCCATGAAAAAGTTCCTTCAAATCATTTTTCTTTTTGCAGTGGCAAACAATCCAATATTTGCCCAGGATAAGCATGCGGCTAAGCGGCCAAACATCATTATTATTTTGGCTGATGATATGGGTTACTCAGATATCGGCTGTTTCGGGTCCGAAACGCAAACACCTAATTTGGATGCGATGGCCAAAGGCGGTTTGCGGATGACCCAGTTTTACAATGCGTCGCGCTGTTGCCCAACCCGGGCGTCGTTACTTACCGGGCTTTATCAGCACCAGGCGGGAGTGGGCGATATGGTAAACCACCGTGATGTGCCGGCTTATCAGGGCTACCTGAATCAAAACTGCGTAACCATAGCCGAGGCACTTAAAGAAGGCGGCTATAATACGCTGATGGCAGGCAAATGGCATGTGGGTACAGACCCTTCGCGCTGGCCGGTTAAACGTGGATTTGATCATTACTTTGGTTTAATTGATGGGGCAAGCAGTTATTTTAATCCAACAATGCCTTATCGTCCTAATCAAAAACTTACCATTGCTTTAGATGATAAAGAATACACACCAGGGCCAAACTGGTATTCAACCAATGCGTATGCCGATTATGCCCTTAAATTTATTGAGGGGAATAAAGGCACGGGCAAGCCATTCTTTTTGTACATGGCTTTCACCAGTCCGCACTGGCCAATTCAGGCATTGCCCGGAGATATTGCCAAATACAAAGGCAAATACCTGAAAGGTTGGGATAAGCTCAGGCAGGAGCGGCTCGAACGTCAAAAGCAATTGGGGATCATTGCTAAGGATGAAAAACTTTCGCCAAGGGATAAGAGCGTACCGGAATGGGATAGCCTTACCCCGGAAGAAAAAGAGCAGTTTGATACTAAAATGGCAGTATATGCTGCTATGGTTGATCGGATGGATCAGAACATAGGCCGCATCAGGAAAAAACTTAAGGAGTTGGGTGAGGATAAAAATACAGTGATCATGTTCCTGTCGGATAATGGGGCCAGTAACGAAACTATTGCCGGGCCGGGTTTTACCCCCGAAGTCCTGGCCGCAAACAGTAAGCCTGCAAGTGATCCAACATCTTTTACATCGTACGGAGCATTGGGTGCCAATGTAAGTAATACACCGTTTCGCTTATTTAAGCATTGGGAATATGAGGGCGGTACGGCTACCCCTTTTATAGCTTATTACCCCGATGTGATTAAACCCGGCTCAATTGTTAATAAGCCCGCTCATATTATAGATCTGATGGCAACCTGCCTTGATTTGGCCGGCGCAACTTATCCTAAAGTTTATCATGGAAATAACATTACTCCAACAGAAGGTATAAGCCTGGTGCCAGTATTTAAAGGCCAGAAGTGGCAAGGGCATAACGGGCTGTTTTTTGAACACGAAGGCAATCGTGCTGTAAGACAAGGCGACTGGAAACTGGTTTCTCAACGCCCCGAAAATAAATGGGAACTATATAATATCAGCACGGACCGCTCCGAGTTAAATGACCTGAGTGTCCAATATCCTCAAAAAGTAGCCGAGCTTGAAGCAATGTACAAGCTATGGGCCACCAGGGCAGGAGTGGTGGAGTATGATAAATTAGCAAAAGCGAAAGGCGAATAATTAAAAAGTATAAATTAGCCTTAAGTTTGTGTATTCCTGCTTCCAGCTTTTACCAATGCCAATGTTTTAGCTCAGTTCCACATAGTACCGTTAAGGCCCATCCACAAACCGATGAAATAACGAAGGCCCGCCGCCCCTGTTTACACTGCTGCTATCGGCGAGCCGTCTATTTTTCTATGGTGAGGTAGAGGAACTGCAATTATCAATTTGTTGTTTTCATGGTGATGTTATTATAACAAAAAAAAAGGTGATTTTCTTTTACTGCGAAGCCGGGCTCTGCCCGGAGGAAGATAACTGATGTTGTGCTTGGGTTTACTTTTAATAGGTGTCGCCTTATCCGTTTACTACTTCGCCGCCGTTCACATGGATTACCTGGCCTGTAATAAAGGAAGAGTCGTCTGAAGCCAGAAAAACATAGGCGGGGCCAAGCTCAGAAGGCTGTCCGGCACGTTTCATAGCCGTTTCGCTGCCAAACTTTTTGATCTTTTCTTCGTCGAAGGTGGATACAATAAGTGGGGTCCAGACCGGTCCGGGTGCTACGGCGTTAACCCGGATCCCTTTTTCTGTCAGGTTGGTAGCCAGTGATCGTGTAAAGGTAGTGATAGCGCCTTTGGTTGATGAGTAATCAATAAGCGAAGGCGAAGAACGATAGGCGGTTACCGAAGTGGTATTGATAATGCAATCGCCGGCATGCATATGATCTAAAGCAGCTTCTGCAAAATAGAAATAGGCAAATATATTGGTGCGGAAGGTAACATCCAGTTGCCCGGGATCAATTGCCCTGACGTCTTTTTGCGGGAATTGCATACCTGCATTGTTCACCAGGATATTGAGCTTGCCAAATTCTTGTATGGTTTGTTGTACCGCGTGTTTGCAAAAGGCCGGGTCTTTTACGTCCCCTTTAATGAGCAGGCATTGCTGGCCTGTTAATTCAACCAGGTCCTTTGTGATTTTGGCATCTTCGTCCTCATCCAGGTAAACGATGGCCACATTAGCACCTTCCTGCGCAAAATGTACGCTTACCGCGCGGCCAATTCCACTGTCGCCCCCGGTAATGAGGGCTATTTTTTCCTGCAACTTGCCGGCAGCTTTATAGTTGTCTTTAATGTATTCCGGAGCCGGATGCATCTTTGCTTCAATACCTGGCTGCCTATCCTGCTTTTGCGGTCTTTCTTCTTTGGTTATCATAGATTCTTTTAAAAAAGTGTTGTTGTTGAGTTGACTAACGAAAGCCGAAACACAGACGCTTATTGAAAGTTGTTTAAACTTTCTTAAAAAATCGTTAGCTGTAAAGCTTTCGAAAAGGGGGGAGTTAGCGCCATTAAAAATGCCTGGGCAACTGTTTAATAAAAGCCGTCATCAGCAGGATGACGGCCGGTAGTTTTTTTTAAGTATTTCAGGCCCTTTTATTATTATCAGGATAAATACTCCATTGCGCCACGCCTTCGGGCTCGGCATCCTTTACTTCGGTACTTTTTTCCTGGCTCATTTGCTTATTCAGCTTTTCGGCCTGTTTAAGTTCCCTCGCCTTATCGTCTTCCAGTTGGGTGAGGCCCTGTGTTTCCCTGACGTGCTTGATCGGGTCAGCTATGTAGATGAATTCTTTTTCCAAATCAGGCATTTCGCCTTCATTCCACGGTCCGTGAACGTCGGCACCATTAGACAGATTGAAATACTGCTGGGTAAAGCGTGGATCGGCCGCCAGTACGCCTGGTGGAAAGTTCGGCTGGATATCGTTTAAAGCCGCTTCAAACATCTTGTAATGTGCCACTTCACGGGTCATCAGGAAAGACAGTGTTTCATGAATGTAAGGATCATTAGTGAACTTCATCAGGTGTTCATAAACCAGTTTGGCGCGTGACTCTGAGGCAAGGTTACTGCGAAGATCGACAGTCAGGTCGCCATTTGAATGGATATAACTTGCACACCATGGTATGCCCTGGCTGTTGCGGGGCGTAACACCGCCGCCTGTAATAACGCCAAACTGTGGATTGGCGAATACCGCCTGGTGAATTATATCTTCTTTGGCAGCTTTACCATTCAAAACCTGCATGATCTCAGAACTGTCGGCAGCGTTCTTAAGTTCGCCATTAACGCCTTTGAGCAACATTTGAATAGTGGCGCCCACAATTTCAAGGTGACTGAATTCCTCGGTGGCGATATCCATCAGCATATCATATTTGTCGGGGAATGGAACCTTGGCTCCAAAGGCCTGCGTGAAGTATTGCATGGCTGCGGCCAGTTCGCCGTTTTCTCCGCCAAACTGCTCCAGTAATAAATTGGCAAACTGTGGGTCGGGGCGCGATACGCGCGCGTTAAATTGTAGTTCTTTTACATGGTGAAACATAACATTTGATTTTGGTAGATAGTGTTATGATACAACCATGGGTAGTGCTTTATGTTTTATAATTTAATAAATTTATTTAATATGAAAATAAAAGTGATCTATTTTACCAATCATTAATATGATTACTGTTTCAATAAACTGCAAAATTTGAGCATCGACTGCGGAGTAATGCTCCAGTTAGGGGCTTTAATATCACCCCAGGCCTTGGGGTTGTCATATAAATTAAAGTAGCAAACGCCAAAAATATGAGGGTTCGCATTTATTGTTTCAGCGGCATCGGCAAGCCATTTGTCCTGAAAGCTTTCTGATCCCTTTACACCGAATTCGGTTATGAACAAAGGCTTATCAAGAAACCTCATCCGAAAATATTTTCGGTTAAATATGGTGCTGAAGGCTTCCTGCTTATCCTGATCGGTAATGTTTTTATCCGGCAAACCGTAAATGGCTATACTGATATAATCTACTACATCGCTTCCGGGCCAAAAATCCGCCGAGCCCCGGTCGCCGGCAGGTCCCCAAACCTTTCTGACATTTTTGCCCGGCCCTCCGTCAAACTGCATAAAATATCTGAAGGCATTGATGTAGTTAACCGGATCCTGACTTTGCCACTTGTACCGGTGGATAGGGATCTCCATTTCATGCATCCATCTGAGATAAACGATATTCTGTGTGGCAGAAATTATACTAAATAATTTTTTGATCTGCTTATTATAACGGCCGTTTAAAATACTTTCCGTGACAACAGTATCCGATATTCCGCTGGTGTCACGCCATGGTTCCATGGTTACAATAACGTCATGGTGACGGCTAATGACCTCCGAGAATTTTTTCTCAAAATCGCCTCTTTCAACTTCGCCCCAATCTGTAAAAAGATGTTCTACACTAATTCTTGGTTGATTGAGCAGTTTTTTATTTGGGTCAAATACCCCAATCTTGAGCGAGGCCCTTACCGGCTTTTTAGCGGCACTATCCGCGTAGTTGTCGGCACTGTATACGGTATTCCGGTATTTTATAAAATAGTCTTTTTGTTCGTTTAGCCAACTGTATTTAAAAGGTGTTTTTCCGGTATTATTGTCTATGATCAATACCGGTTTGTCTATAAACCTTAAGCGATGGAGCTTATGTTTTAACATATCAGAAACCGCACTGTCTTTTGGATAAAAGTTAGTGCTATCTTCTGATTTGCTTCCAATTGTTATACTTACATAATCAACAGCCCTATTGCCGGGCCAGTATTCGGTATCGCCGGGATAACCTGAGGGTCCCCAGATGATTTGTGCCCTTGGGGCAATCATTTTAATTTTTTTTGAAAAATAATTAAATGAAGTAATATAGTCTTTAGGCGATTTATATTGCCAGGGAAATACACTGGCCGGTACTTCCATGTCAGGATTCCAGCGGATAAAAACCTGATGGTGACTTTTTGCCGCCAAAACAGCCAGCTCATGGATCTGCTTATCAAAACCACCATTAAGCACTTCAGTTAAAACGTTGTTTTGATAATTTACGCCTTTAAGCCAGGTTTCCACGGTAATTAATACATCATTGTTAGCCAAAGCTGTTTCAACATTGCCCCGGCTTGACCTTATAGCCGTATTTTTAAACACTGCCGTGTAACAACTAATGGGTTTGGCCGGTAAGGTATCACTTAAATTCCTGCGGTTAAATATGCCAACCACCTGCTCGTTGCTGCGGTAGTAGTCATTTGTAAAATAATCACTGCGAAAAAGTTTAATTCCCCAAAAGGATATAACGAAGATTATACCTAAACTGATCGCTAAATAAATCTTTACGGACTTTTTTTTCATTGACGATTAATTTTGAAGAGGGGTATTTAATGTTGCGTAGTCAACAGTTACATTATCGCCATCGGTTGCAACAAGGTACAGCCTGTATCTGTCATCATTTTTTGGGATTGTAACGTATACCTCCGGACTGCTTCCTACCTTTTTCATGCCGGTTGCATTACCCCAATTGTCTGTTTTGACAAGATACCATTCAAATTTCAACCCGGTTTTTAAATAGGCGGCGATGTTCCAGTGACCGTAGGAAAATACCAGGGCGTTATAGCGCAGGGATGCTCCGGGAATAGTTGTTAATGCAGGTTTTAGTATTTTAACATCGGGCAAATTATAGAAAGGTGTATTGCCATTCCAGTTCCTGCTTATTTTATAAAGGTAACGTTTATTTCTGCCCCATACATCTTTTAAGCCGTCAAACGTGACAGCGATGCCGCTTTGTTGATCCTGCCAGTTAGCGTAAAAAATTCCGCCGGAATGCTGTACACCTTCGAGTGCGCCGGGATCAGTGCAACTGAAAAAATAAGGTGTTTTAAAATCACGGCTAACATATTTCAATGACTGTTTATTATCAACAATTACTCCGAAAGCATCAATTGCCGGTATTTGCTCCTTTAATATTTGCATAGCAGGGTTAAGTGTGGGAGAGGATAAAAGGTCAATGGTTAATGGCCTTGTTGGGTCTTCATGTTTGATTTCATTTACCAAACGTTTTAACAAATTGATATAATGCTGTTGGGCCCAGTACAACTGTGGCCCATGATAAAATTGGGATAGCTGCTGGTAGGTACTATTGCCTAAGTTCCAGGCACTGATGTTAGGGTTTAATTTATTTTTATTTATGGTGTTAAGGATGATATTGAATTGCTCGTGCAGGTAGGTGGTATCATTAATGAAGCTTGATGGGGCAGGCACCCAGAAGCTATAATTAATTTTTAAGCCCTTTTGTGCCGCTGCTTCAAAAATTGAGTGATCGTAAATATTGGGCCCATATATTTTTACAGTATTTATCCCCGCTTTTCGAATGTCTTCAAAATCATTAACTATCATTTTTTTGGTTAGCGGAGCTATGTTCTTGTACCAGTAGTTTCCTTTAGAGTAGATAACGCCTTTTACTGAAGAAAAAAATGGAGGGTTTACTGATAAACGTTTTTGACCGGTGACTGGATCTTGTTCAATAATATTTATCGAAGTATCTGAAGTCGCTCGCGAAGTGCTATTGTAAAGTCCCGATTGCCTGATCAATTGCGATAACCCGGTGGTGTCTGATGAAGAGATGAACTCTGAAGACTTTTTGCTATTATCATTGTTAGCATCAAAACCACGCGCAACATTAAAGTTTGCATCTTCATCCGATTCCTGAGACACATATATACAGATGGCAACCACTAATATGCTAAGTATCAGGCTAACTTTCCTTACACCGAAATATATCTTTCTTCTTAGCAGCCAAAAAAATATTTTAACATGCTGTATTTTTGAAACGACCGTAAATAATGTGGTATGTTTATCCAGGTAGGCCTGAAACTTGAGTTCTGAACTTGCGATAAGCATAAATATCATGAACATACAGTTCAGACCAACGATGCCGGACATGAAAAGTGTATAAGGGTTCCAGTCGTTGTAAAGGCCGTAAATAATAGCCGCGATGGATACAGCCAACACTACAATATTGGGTAAGTTGTTTTTTAAATTCTTTTCATCTTTGATATCCTTTGGGGTTGCTATGTAGGGAACATTCTTCCTGATAACAGTATAGACAAAACCTAATATAAAAACCCACCATGTACCTATAAGCAGTAATCCCCCACCACATGAAACCCCGCTCATTATCCTCCATTACCCATTGCTGAACAAAATGCCTGATCAGAACTACTGAAGTTATAAAAGGAACACTGATAACTAAAAACTCAGAAAAGTCCATCCTTAACGGAAAAGCATCTGTGAACAGGGATATAACCGGAATTGAGAAATTAATAAGAAATACAAAACCAGATAAGTAAAATAGAGGTAAAAGACCGTAATGAAGTTTCTGCCGCCAGTTAAATTTTCTAAAAAGTTTAACGTAGGAAGTCACAAGAAGCTCAAAAACACCCCGCGACCATTTCAATTGTTGCTTATAATAAGCTGACAAAGTAGCCGGAACCAGGCCCCGGGTCAATACAGCGGGTACATAAACGGATTTCCAATTGCGTGCATGGAGCTGCATTGCCGTATGCATATCTTCAGCCAGCCCGGCCGCATGTCCGCCAATGGATTCCAAAGCTGTTCGCCTGAAAGTACAATTGGCGCCTATAGCCTGCACAGTGCCATAACTGTTCATGCACATCATCATAGGGCCATAAAACTGATAGGTTTGTTGTGCCGCGCCTTTAGCTATCCATCCAATGTCATGATTGTAATAGGCCTGCACAATTTGCACATAACCAATTTCCGGGTTATCAAAATGAGCTATTATCGGATCCAGAAATTCGGGTACGGGTATATGGTCAGGATCAAGAATTACACATAGTTCGCCTGATGACTGGGCTAATGCGTTATTAATATTGCCGGCTTTGGCGTTGATTTTTTTAGTTCTTGTTATGTGATGAACGCCCAGTTCTTTACAAACTGATTTCAGGTAAGGATCATCGGCCTCGTCACACAAAAAGGTTTCATGAGGATAATGTATAGCCTGAATTGCAGTAAGTGTTTCAACAATCATTTCATATGGTTCACCGGCGCAAAACGTGGTAAATATGTCTACCGTATATTGTTTCGTTATGGGTAAAGCAGGCGGAACGCTTATTGACCAATAATGATACCACTCATATATTACCTTAAAAAAGGTATAAACAAAGGTTGATATTAATAGCCAATATAGTGGCCGATAACCAATAACTGATTGTCTGAGCAGGCTATGTATTAAAAAAAACATACAAAGTAAACCGATGATAATCATCAGCCTTAAATAAAATAATTGCCGTTTGGAAGGTGGTTTTATAGTATTGTTCATGGATTTTTTAATACATAAAAGGGAGTGTTTGAGGTAGCAAAAGAGCCCTTTTGATCATATACATAAACCAATAAGCGATAAGGGCCTTCTGTGGCGGGTACTTTAAACTTCAAGTCCGGCCCGCTTTGCCCGATTATTAAATTTTTAATCTCCTTTGGTTTCTTTTGGTTAAAAGCGCCATTGGGTTTGAACCAATCCTCCGCAAATATTTCCCATTTAAATGTTAAGCCGGTGGTGTCCGGATCTTCAATATACACTTTGCTGTTTATTGTTATGCCAGGCTTAAATAAGATATTGTCCCTGGCTCCTTTTCCATCTACCAACATATATTTCAAGACAGGGGCCTTCTTAGGCGCTTTTTGGCCCGTCCAGATATAATGCATTACCTGAACGGCCTCGGTTTCAGCGCCATTTTCATCAAACATACTGAACCAGGTTGGGGTTAGTTCCTGTTTTTGCCCCAATAAAATACCATCGACCCAGAAACCTGGAATTATTAATCGGCATATACTTTTCATAGGTTGAAAGATATTGCTCTGCCTTTTTTGTACTGGTATTTTCAATATAAGCCCCCATGCATTTTGACTGTCGGCGGTCCAGGGACCTTCAATTCCCCATTCTGTTATTAAGAACGGGCCATCCCAAAACCAATTGAATTTCTGAAGATCTTCATTTAAAGTTTGGATCGAACCAAAAATATTGAACGAGATGAAGTCAATCTTGGTCCGTAGCTTAATATTGACAATGTTTTTCTTTTGAAAGGACATAATGGTTGTAGTAACCGGGTGCTGCGGATCGTCCTGGTGGATCATGTCGACTACGTCATTAAATATGGTATAAAACTGATTGTATTTCGGCTTGTAAGGGAATGCAAGCTCATTGCCCACGCACCAGCTCAAAAGCGCGGGGTGATGCTTAAATCTATTAACAATCCCGGCAATCTTGCTCACATGGGCACTGGCCTTCGGGGTTTTATAAAAGTCATCTATGCTTTCGCTTGGAGGCATTGGCAAACCTGCTATTACAGCTAAATGATGTGCCTGCGCCGAATCCAAAATACTTCCTAAATTTAAGGTATCCCAAACCCTTATCGTATTGCCTCCTGCCTCGTTTAATCGTTTTAAATTGGTAAAACCGGAAGCTCCTTTTATGAAAAAAGGCTCACCATTACGGTACAGTGAATATTTGCCATTCTCATTTTTGATGTAAACTCCATCTTTATTGACATTACGAGGCTGTGATCGATTACAAGATAAAGAGAAAAGGCAAAGTATCAGACAGCTAATAATTAATCGTAAAAGAGGACATCTCATAAATAGTAATTCGGTTCATTTAAAAAAGCAAACGATATTTTTGTAGTTATATATAAAACTCTTAGTTTTTGAAGAAAAAGAAATTCCAACTGCAGGTTTTGGTTCATGTTGCGAATATTCAAAAAATCATGTAAATATTGACTGTATACGGAAAGTATAATTAATTGTTTATATGTAGACCAGGAATTAACAGGAGGAGGCCATGGGTTAGCAGATACACCTTACCGCTGGCATGATTGGGGGCCATTTGCAGGATAAATTACCCGAATTTATCGAACATACAGGTAAGACGGCAAGAAATGATGTGTATATTGTGCCTGATAGCTTAAATCGTCAGTTCGCGTTTTACCAACGGCAAATTAGGCGCGGGCAAATACAAAAATACAGATACCTGTGAAACCGGAAAAACATGATTATGATGCAATAATAGTAGGCTCGGGGCCAAATGGCCTTGCTGCGGCGATATTGTTGCAACAAAACGGACTTTCGGTATTACTACTTGAAGGAAAAAGTACTATTGGCGGCGGTTTACGTACTGAAGAACTAACCCTGCCTGGTTATAAGCATGATGTTTGCTCAGCTATTCATCCACTGGCTGTTGGTTCGCCATTTTTTGAAACACTGCCACTGCATGAGCATGGCCTTGAATATATTTATCCCACAATATCTGCAGCGCATCCCTTTGATAATGGAACGGCTGCGGTACTTAAAAAATCCATTGTTGAAACTGCCAATCTGTTAGGTGCCGACAAGGATACCTACATTAAACTGATGGCACCCCTGGTAACTTCGTGGCCCGGTTTGTCGCCTGATGTTTTAGGTCCGCTTACTTTTCCCAAACATCCTGTCGACCTGGCTGCTTTTGGGCTGGCTGCTTTAACTTCAGTAAACTATTTGGCCAAGCGCTTCAAAACTGAGGAAGCCAAAGGGCTTTTAGCCGGGATGGCTGCTCATGGCATTCTACCGCTAACAAATCTTACCACATCTGCAATTGCTTTAGTGTTGATGGTTAACGGGCATCTAAAAGGCTGGCCTGTGCCTAAAGGCGGCTCGGTAAAAATAGCGGAGGCACTGGCATCATACTTTACATTAATAGGGGGCAGGATAGAAACTAATACCTACATCAATAATTTTTATCAGCTGCCATCGGCAAAGACAATTTTGTTTGATGTTACGCCAAAACAACTGCTGCAAATTGCCGGGCATAAATTTTCATCATTGTATAAATGGCAACTGGAACGTTATCGTTACGGAATGGGTGTTTTTAAAGTCGACTGGGCTCTTGATGATGTTATTCCGTTTAAAGCAGGAGAGGCCCGGCAAGCAGGAACGGTACATATTGGCGGTACGCTGAAGGAAATTGCTGCGTGTGAACAGCAGATCTGGGGCGGCTTGCACCCCGAAAAACCATTTGTACTGCTGGCCCAGCAAAGCCTTTTTGACAATACCCGTGCGCCCCAGGGTAAGCATACCGCCTGGGCATACTGCCACGTTCCCAACGGATCAAACAAAAACATGACCGATTTTATCGAAAAACAAGTGGAGCGTTTTGCCCCTGGTTTTCGCGAACGCATCATAGGCAGGCATACTTTTAACACAGAGCAACTGGAAAACTATAATCCCAATTATATCGGAGGTGATATTAACGGCGGGGTAATTGACATTGGCCAGTTGTTTACCCGGCCGGTATTGCGCCGCTCACCATACCGCACATCGGCAAAGGGGATTTATATCTGTTCATCATCCACATCGCCGGGAGGAGGGGTACATGGTATGTGCGGCTACCATTCGGCCAAACGTGCTTTAAAAGATGTGTTTAACATCAGCATTCAATCATAATTATTAATCAAAGCTCAGAAGTCCCAATAGCTCTTCATATTTAAAATGACGTTAGGCCTCGCAAAGTCGTGCTCCACCTCCCCCGCATTATTTAAAAAACATATAGTACAGGCAAAGCATCGTTGAAACTTGCTTGAAACAGCCCCTTAGGTGTTTCAAAGCCACGGTTATCTGGTTTTCAACCGTTCGTTTGGATATTCCTAAGCGGGCGGCAATTTCCTGGTTACTCAGGTTTTCCATGCGGCTCATATAAAATATTTCCTGGCAGCGTTTGGGCAACTTCTCCAGGTAATAACTCAGTTCCTGTAAAAACTCCTGATTCTTGATCCGGAAATCACCCTGGTTGTAGTCGGGGAAAATGCCTGCTTCCAGATTATCCAATTCTAGAATGACCGGGGGCTTCGCTGCACGCATACGATTATAAACCTGGTAGCGGATGGCCGAGAGCAGAAAATTGGGGACAGATTCTATTTCCAGTTGACACCGGCGATCCCAGATATTCAGGAAAACATCATGTACTGCTTCTTCACTATGTTCACTGTCTTTCAGGTACCGGAGGGCAGTCTTATATAACCTTACCCAGTACCGGTCAAAAAGTAGGGCGAACGCGTGCTCATCGTCATTACGTACGGCAAGCCACAGTTCCTGATCACTAATATGAGAATTGTACATACAATTGGTTGGATAAAATTAGGAAAAGCCGATCAAAATTATTTAACCTTTAAGCCTGGGCGTGAAAAAAAAATAAAAATGTATGTGTGTGCCGGTATAAAATTTACACTAACACCATATAAACCTGCAATTGCAACCTGATGATAACTAAGAACGAGTTCCTTGCGCTGTATGAAAAATACATAAGCGGCCAATGCACCGATGCTGAAAAACAGCTATTGGATGCATATCGCGATGAAATGCAGTTAGCCGACGAGGTTTGGGATGATGAAGAGGTAAGTGAAGCAGATGTACATGCGCGGATTTGGAAAAAATTAACTGAAAGCAGACAAAAGGCTATTGTCATAAAACCTCTTAAACAAACGAGCTACAAATGGCTATGGGCGGCTGCTTCAATAGTTGCTATAGCTGTATTGGCTGGCTTGCTGTTTATGCCTGTTAAAAAGGATAATACCACAGGTACAATAGTTAAGAATACTAAAACAAACATATTACCTGGAAGCAACAAAGCATATCTCACTTTGGCCAATGGCAATAAAATAGTACTTGATGACGCCAAAAATGGTCAATTGGCAGCAGGGACGGGCGTAAAAGTAAGCAAAGCAGCCAACGGTTTAGTGGTTTATAAATTTGACCGAAAGCCAAACGAACAAGGGCAGGCAGGCATCCCACAAATCAATACCATCACCACACCGCGGGGCGGCCAATACCAGGTAGTATTGGAAGATGGCACCAAGGTGCAGCTTAATGCAGCATCGTCAATCAAATTCCCGGAGTATTTTACCGGGGCGAACCGCGAAATTGAATTAAACGGTGAGGCCTATTTTGAGGTAGCAAGGGATAAAGCTCATCCATTTATCGTTAAGGCCAACGGTACGCAGGTGCAGGTATTTGGTACCCATTTTAATATTAATGCTTATAGCGATAATCAGGATATAACAACTACTCTGCTTGAAGGCTCGGTTAAGATGAGTAAAGGCTCGGCAGCAGTAATGCTTTTGCCTGGCCAACAGGGAACTGTAAACCAAAGTGGTTCATCAATAAAAGTACAAAAGGCCGATGTTGAAGCCAATATGGCCTGGATTAACGGCTTTTTTATATTTCATGATCAAAGCATTGTAAATATCATGAAGCAGGTAAGCCGCTGGTACGACGTGGATATTGAATACCAGGATGCCCAGGTTCAGGAAAATGAATTTGGCGGTACCATCTCAAAATATAAAGACATTAAAGAATTGCTTGATAATATCAAGCTTACCGGTAGCATTCACTATAAAATTGAAGGAAGGAGGGTTATCATTATGAAGTAACCTCATACTTACATAATGCTATCCTTAATGAAATAACCAGGAGCGTTCGCACCGCTCCTGGCACAATGCTACGGATAGCAATCAGGTCAGTTAACGATCATTTTTCTCACAACCAATTATTTAACCTAACATTCAAATGTACAAAAATTCTACTGCATTAAAGCGCGGGCAGATACCCCGTGCCGTATCAAAATTATTTCTGATCATGAAATTGTCGTTCTTTTTGTGTCTGGTTTCGATACTTCAGGTAAGTGCCTCAACCACGTTTGCGCAAAGGATAAGTCTTAATAAAAATAACGCTTCGCTTGTTGAAACGCTTAAAGACATCCACAGGCAAAGCGGATATAGTGTACTCTACAATTCCAAAATGTTAAAAAAGGCACTTCCTGTGAACGTCGACCTTAAAGATGCGGGATTGGAAGAAGCATTGCAGCAATGTTTCCGTGATCAGCCTTTTAGTTATGTAATTAACAACACTACCATTGTAGTTACCCCCAAACCCGCCGAAAAGAAACCGGCACAGGTAATAACGATTACCGGTACGGTAAAAGATCAGAAAGGCGCGTCTTTACCGGGTGTTACAGTAAAGGTTAAAGGTACCAACACGGGTGTACAAACCAATATTGATGGCAATTATACTGTTACTGTGAATGACAATAGCGCAGTGTTGGTATTCAGCTTTGTGGGTTTTGTTACCCAGGAGGTTTCTGTAGGCAATCAAACCAAAATTGATGTAACGCTTAAAGAGCAAACATCGGCACTAAACGAAATTGTAGTAGTTGGTTACGGTACGCAAAAGAAAGCAAACCTTACAGGTGCTGTATCATCGGTATCCGGCGAGACATTGAATAAACGCCCTGTTGTTAACACTGCGTCTATGCTTGAAGGTCTTGCACCAGGTGTGCAGATCAACACAGGCTCAGGCGAGCCTGGAAATGAGGCTGTATCTATCCGGATCCGCGGTAACAGCACATTCAGTGGCGCCGGTTCTGATCCGTTGGTATTGATAGATGGTGTTCCCGGTAACTTCAGCGATCTTAACCCAACCGATATCGACAATGTATCTGTTTTGAAAGACGCTGCATCTGCATCAATATACGGTTCAAGGGCTGCCAACGGCGTGGTGCTTGTAACCACCAAGCAAGGTAAGGCCGGACAAATGTCTGTTACTTACGATGGTAACTTAGGATACAACAGTCCTACCAAAATGTTTAAATTAGTTACCAATTCTGCCCAGTATATGGAGATGTTTAACCAGGCACGCATCAACAGCGGCACAACAGATCCTAACTCACTTTATCCGCAGGACCAGATCGATCTGTATCGTAACGCTACAGATAGGGTACGCTATCCTAATACCGATTGGCTGAGCCTGATATTCAGGACTGCTGTAACACAAAACCATAACCTGACATTTAACGGTGGCAGTGAAAAAACTACGTATAACGTGTCATTGGGATATGTTAACCAGGACGGTATTGAAAGGGGCTTTGATTATAAGCGATATAGCGCACGGATCAACTTAACTTCAAAGATCAATGACCATATAAAATTTGGTACCAACGTATTGCTAAAATCAGGCACCAGGGGTGCTGTGGCCGGTAATCCTTCATCACCCAGCCAATGGGATGGTTCTTCGATGGATCTTTTCCTTTCGGCCATGTCGCAGGCGCCTACTTATGGTCCATATTTAGCTGATGGTAGCGGGCGGTACACCTACAAAGCTTATGACTTTGAGTATAACAATAAAAACCCGATAGCTGTACTTGATCAAAACTTCAGAAGGATCACTAATGATTATGCTGTAAATGCTCAGGGCTGGTTTGAGGTGCAGTTTACTAAAGATATTTCCTGGTATACTAAAGGTGCTGTGAACTTTAACATGGATAAGTACAAGGACTTTAAAGCTACGCTGGATGAGTATAATTTCCGCACTAATCAACTGGCAACATCTCTTGACCTGGGTAAAGGTTTAACAGATCAGGACGAGCAAACCGTATATACCAACCTGTTCAGTTACCTGAACTATGGACACAATTTTCATGGGCATAATATTAAAGCACAATTTGGTTATAGTATTGAGCAAAGTAAATATCAGTACTTATCAGGTTACCGTAAAAACTTTGCCGATCTGGACCTGCAGGAGTTAAACGCAGGTGGTTCTGATATTCAAAACGCAAACGGAACCAGTAACCAATGGGCCTTAATGTCTTATTTCGGTCGTGTAAATTACGACTATAAAGGGCGTTACCTTTTAGAGGGCAATATTCGTGATGACGGAAGTTCAAAATTCGCCGGTAAAAACAAATGGGGAGTATTCCCCTCATTTTCAGCCGGCTGGAGGTTTACTGAAGAGCCTTTTGTAAAAGCCATGAATTTAACCTGGCTGGATAATTTCAAATTAAGAGGTTCATGGGGACAACTGGGTAATCAAAATATAGTAATGAACGGCTATGGTGCCAACTATCCATATCAGGCTTTATTAAACTTTACCGGCAATTATTCTTTTGATAATTCGACACTGTTAACCGGCGTAGCTCAGCAAAACCTCAACAATCCGGCCATTAAATGGGAAACCACTACTATGACCGACATTGGTTTGGATGTTACCATTTTCAAAAACTTTAATTTAACTGCCGATTGGTATAATAAAACAACGTCTGATATTTTAAGGCAGGCACAGGTTACCGCAGCTGTGGGCTTAAGTGCACCTACCATTAATGACGGATCGGTAAATAACAGGGGTATTGAGCTTGGTATATCGTACAATAATGTAATAACTGATGGCGCTTTAAAGGGCTTAGCCTTTAATGTAGGCGCAAACGTTGATCATAACCGTAACAAACTGGTGAAATTTGGTCAAACAGAAATTGGAGATTATACCATCAATCAAAACGGGCAGCCGTGGAACTCATTCTACATGCTGCAGGTTATCGGGATCTTCCAGTCGGCGCAAGAGGTAGCTAATTCCCCCAAACAGTTTTCTGATTCTACCTTACCGGGCGACTTAAAATATAAAGACGTAAACGGCGATGGTAAAATTGATCAAAATGACCGTACAATTATCGGTGGTGTTTATCCAAAATTAAACTACTCGTTTAACTTGTCGGCCAGCTTTAAAGGCTTTGACTTATCAGCCATGATGCAGGGCGTTTACGGTGTTAAATCTTATGTATCAGGTTGGGGCACTATACCATTTGTACAAGGTTCGTCACCAACTACCGATTGGTTAAACGCCTGGACTCCTGAGCATCCTTCAACCACTATGCCGCGTCTTTATTTCGGGCAAAGCGCACCGGATAAAATCGGCCGCAGGTCATCGTATTTCCTACAGGATGCATCGTATTTGAGGCTTAAAAACCTGGTGTTTGGTTATACCCTGCCGTCACAACTTACCAAAAAAGTGGGTATTAACCGGTTAAGGGTTTATTTCGCAGGCGATAACCTGTTAACCATAACCAAGTTTAAAGGCCTTGATCCTGAACGTTATGGTAGCGGAGACCAGGTGCAGTACCCGCAAAATAAAATCTACTCTTTTGGTTTGAACGTTTCCTTTTAATTAGCCCACATGAAAAATCGAATTATAATAACCATCATATTAATTGCATCGCTGTTTTTAGGCGCATGTAAAAAGGCTCTTGATCTAAACCCCAACGATCAGATAGCCACTTCAACTTTCTATAAAACTAAAGCAGACTTTGACGCAGCTTTGGCAGCGGTTTATGCTTCCCTGCAACAAGAAGAATTTTCTTATGGCATGGGTTTCAGAGATGGCTTTACCGATAATGGATACAATCAGTTTAATTCGGGTGCTGCCAAGGATTTTGTGCAAGGCAATTTTAATCCTACTACCGGTGGTTACGAAACCGCTATTTATAACGACAGTTATGTAGGTATTACAAGGGTAAACCTTTTTCTCAAAAACTTAGGCACATATAAAGGTGCTGATATTTCTGATAGCCAGCGTAAAATTTATGAAGGCGAAGTAAGGTTTATCCGCGCTTTTCTTTACTTTCAGTTATATAGCATTTATGGCGATGTTCCATTGGTGACACAGCCACTTGATTTGAGTAATCAAAAGCAGCCTAAAGTGCCTGCGGCACAGGTGCTTGCTCAAATTACTGCCGATCTTGATTACGGCATTGCTAATTTGAGCACCAATGCTTATTACGCCAACGGTGGTCATGCGGCCGCGTCATCTGCAAAAGCATTAAAAGCAAGGGTTTTGTTATTTGCAGCATTTGGCAGCACCGGTACGCCTGATGCCGCCATGCTAACCCAGGTGCGGAACCTTTGTTTGGATTTAATGGGCCAGTATAAACTAAGCACCAATTTTGAGGATATTTTCAGAGATGCTACCCAGAAAAATAATACCGAGATCATGTTTTCGGTTAACTTCCTGGCTCCAAACAATACGGCTCCATGGGATATGTATTATGGCGACTGGGATGCTTGTGCGCCTCTGCAAAATATGGTAGACGCTTACGAGTGCACCGATGGACAACCATATGGTATCTCGCCATTAACTGATACAAAAAATCAGTTCAAAAACCGCGACCCAAGGTTGGCCAAAACTGTATATGCCGATTCAGTATATTTTGGTCCGGGCAAGGTTCACCATCCTTCAAATCTGAGGCCTACAGGCTATGGGATTATAAAATTCCTCGAACCTAATAACATACCTTACGGCTTTTCAACTCTTAGTCAGCAGGATGCGGTTATACTGCGTTTAGGTGAGGTGATGCTGATGTATGCAGAAGCTCAAAATGAAATTGCCGGCCCTGATGCAACAGTTTATAAAGCTATGGCCGATTTGCGCGCACGGGTAAATATGCCGGCTTACCCGGCCGGGTATACCAAAGATCAGATGCGTGAACGCATCAGGCATGAACGCCGTGTGGAGCTTGCTTTCGAAGGCTTGCGCCACTACGATCTGTTAAGATGGCATATTGCCGGCCCGGTACTTAACGCGGTAAAAACCAGCCTTATCAATTATCATTTTGAGGATAAGTTTTACCATTGGCCGCTGCCTCAAACAGAAATTGACAAGAGCGGAGGTGTACTTATACAAAATCCGGATTACAAATAGCAACCAGATCTTGAAAGCCAGAGGCGGCCTGTCAATGAAGCGCATGCCGAAATCTGGACAACAGTCTTAATTATTCATGTGATGAGCCCGGTATTTTATCGGGCTCATTCTTTTTAGGTCGGGTTTCACCCATTCCAAAAGCCTTTGACCCGATAATGCCGTACTTTATATAAAAGCTAAAAGCAGAACGCATAAAGCCTAAAGTTTAACGTGTTGATTATTAATGTTATGCAACTCAATGATGTTCAAACCTGCCGGTGACCTTGTCTATCCTGATCTTATAGACGATCAGGTCGATCTTGTCGCCAATATCATACTCATTTGCGGTTATACCATGGGATGGATGGTCTGTAGCATGTTCCACCATTGGCATAACCCGGTGGATCAGTAACTGCATTGTCTGCTCTTGTTCCGCTATGTCTGTAATTTCTTCAAATGTACCCCAGGCTATGACACTTTTCCAGCTAAAGATGTTTTTTATATCATCAACTTCAAAGCAAACTTTAGGGTTTTTTCGCATCATTTCAATTTTCTTTCCCGGCCCGGAATGCGCATAGATTACGCCATACTTGTATACATAGTTTACGGGTACTACGTACGTGGTGCCCTCGGCATGACACCCTAAACGGCCGGTTACCTGCCGGCTAAGCAACGCTTCAATTTCCGGTTGTTCCAATTTTCCTAACATAACGGCGAATATTAATTGACCAAAGCTAAGCTCATCACTGTTTAAACAAAATGCTGCAGGTCAGTTAAGGGCATGATCGCGGTCACATTGTGTCAGTGTCCTTCGGGCTGTTGATGTTATGATGCATGCTGTGCATCCCGATCTGCTGGCTGTTGTACATCGTCGCAATCACAGGTAAATATCCTTGTGATTGTTTTTTATGTTGCTTTATTAATCAATTGATCCGGTTTCGGGTGTACAATCAATTGTATAAGTGACGGCCGTCACTATTTTGACCTGCTGAACATCGCAACTTTACCTCATAAAAATAATGTTATGAAAGTAGTTGAGGTAAGCTATGCCGCCAGTAAACGAACGATCATTTCCCTGTTATACAATTTAAAGTTTGGAAGGCGTGAATAATAAGAGCAGCATAACTGGGATCGAAAACTTTTACGCGGTCGGAATTAATTATAAAAAATCGGATGCTCGGCTTAGAGGCCGTTTTGCAGTTTCAAACGAACAATATGAAGCCATATTGAAACACGCCGGCAATTATGGCGTTAGCTCATTATTTATCTTGTCGACATGTAACCGTACCGAAATCTACGGAGTAACCAATACGCCAGATGAACTGGTTAACCTGTTATGCAGTGTTACCAATGGCGAAATAAAAGAATTTAAGAGTCACTGCTATAAAAAGGAAGGCATCGGCGCGGTTGAACATATGTTTAATGTTGCAGCTGGTTTAGATTCACAGATACTTGGAGATTATGAAATTATCGGGCAGTTTAAACAGGCTGTAAGGTTTGCGAAGGACCGTGGTTTTATCAATACCTTTTTGGAAAAGCTATATAATACTGTTTTGCAAGCTTCAAAGCAGATCAAAAATCAAACGGGCCTCAGTAAAGGAACTACTTCCGTATCATTTGCAGCTCTGCAATCCATTAAGCAATATCATGCTAATGCCACAAGTATTTTGATTGTAGGGGCAGGTAAAATGGGGCAGCGTGTATGTAAAAACATTAAAGATTACCTGGGGCAAAAGGTTCGTATTACGTTGGTTAACAGGACTGTTAATAAGGCAGAGCGGCTTGCCGAAGAAATGGATATTAGTTATGGCCATATAGCAGATTTGCCAATACTCATTTCCCGTGCAGATGTTATCATTGTTGCCACCGCTTCCGCTACACCTGTAATTTTTAAAGCTGATCTTGAACATTGCAGTGAAAAACTGATCATAGATTTGGCGATACCCAACAATGTTGAACCCGCAGCATCAGAATTACCGCACATTAAACTGGTTAATATTGACGAACTCTCGCTTGTTAACAGTGAAACTATTCAGAAAAGGCAAAGCCAGGTTATTGCCGCGCGAGAGATCAACAACCATTTCATCAACAGGTTTGTTGAATGGTGCGAACTGCGAAAAAGCTGCATAGTGGTGAATGCCATTAAAAAACAGTTAACCTCCATTTGTTTAAGCCAATCCAAATCCGCCGGCTGTGTTGCGGGCTTTGTATCTTCCACGGATGAGCAAAGAATACAGCAAATATTAAACGGAACAGCGGGAAAAATGAAAGGCGCTAACAAAGCCGGCTGCCATTACCTGGAGGCTTTAAATGAATTTATGTCGCCCCCGGGTTTACCAACCAACATATTAAATCCTGAGCGAACGTTAATATAAATAACAATAGACAGCCAAAGCAGATGATTGAGGTTATCGGATAAACGGAAGTAATATCAATTTTGCCAGAATATAACCGGGCATGAAAGAGATTACTAAATAGCGAATAAGAAAAAGAGGATTTCCGGCGTTCAAAATATCGTAGTACCTTTATTACTAAACATATTTTGCAGTATTGCCTGATACAGTACGATTTTTGTTAGTTATTGATTATCATCTTACCTAACTTCGCTATGGAAACCGCAAATCAACACCGCAGGGATTTTATTAAGACAGCCGCCATCACCTCATTAACCGGGCTGACATTGTTGTCAGCTTGTAATGACAACGATGATGACGGGGATCAAAAAGTATCGCCGCCCGAGGATCTTATGCAGGAGCACGGTTTACTGAACCGGGTGCTGCTCATCTATGACCATTGCAAAGGCTTGCTAATAGATAAGCAGGATTTCCCGATGGAAGCATTGTTAAACTCGGCTGGCATTATTCGCACCTTTGTTGAGGATTACCATGAAAAGCAGGAAGAAAACTACCTGTTCCCGCGTTTTCAAAAGGCCAACCAGTTAACTGATCTTGTACAAACGTTGCTGGCTCAACATAAGGCTGGGCGTACTATTACGGATGAGCTCATGCAATTAACTAAGTCTCAAAACCTAACCGATACGGAAAAACAGCAGCTTATTACCTTGTTGAATAATTTCAACAGGATGTACCGCCCGCATGAAGCGCGCGAGGATACCATTTTATTCCCCGCCTTCCGCAAGATCGTATCCCATCATGAATATGACGCGCTGGGTGAGGAATTTGAAAATAACGAACATAAACTGTTTGGCAAAAACGGGTTTGAAGGCATGGTTGAGAAAGTGGCCGGTATCGAAAAGTCTTTAGGCATTTATGAGCTGGCCCGGTTCACGCCAGGCACCTAACTGCAAATTGCCAACTATTTTTTGTTACCTATCGATAAAAGGCTGGCATTAATAGCCACCACTACCGTGCTCACTGTCATGAGTACCGCGCCAATTGCCGGGCTTACCATAATACCCTGATTGTACAGAACGCCTGCCGCCAGTGGCAGGGTTATCACATTATAACCAGTTGCCCAGGCCAGGTTCTGTGTCATTTTACGGTAGGTGGCTTTACCAAACAAGATCAGGTTAACGATGTCCTTAGGATTGCTGTTTACCAGCACAATGCCGGCGGTTTCAGCAGCAATGTCACTGCCCGAACCAACAGCAATGCCAACGTCGGCCTGGGCAAGTGCAGGGGCGTCGTTTACACCATCACCTGTCATTGCTACAAACTCGCCCTGTTGCTGTAATTCTTTGATCTTTTCCATTTTTTCATGCGGCAGTACTTCGGCAAAAAAACCATCCATTTTCAGCTGTGCGCTAACACTTTCGGCAACCTGCTTATTATCGCCGGTCAGGAGTATCGACTTGATACCGTTTTCGTGGAGGGTTGCTATCGCTCCATTTGATTCCTCCCTGATGGCATCGGCAAGGGCAACAAACCCGGCAAGGTTTTCACCGATCAATACAAATACCACAGTTTCGTTACTGGCCACCTTGAAATTTGCGGGAAGGCTGATGCTATTTTCTTTCAGATAACCGGGACTGACCACTTTGATGTGCTTTTGCTCTGCAACTGCTTCAATGCCTTTACCTGTGATTGCTTTAAATTGTGTGGCTTCGGGAAGGGTTAGTTTTCTTTTTTTAACTTCACTTAAAATGCCTGTGGCTATCGGATGTTCTGAATTGCTTTCCAATGCCCCCGCCAGCCTAAGTAATTCATCTTCGCTTTTCAGTACTCCTTCGGTAAACACCATCCTGGATACCTCAAATTTTCCTTTAGTTAAAGTGCCGGTTTTATCAAAAACAATAGAAGTGATCTTTCGTGCATTTTCAAAAGCAGTCCTGTTTTTGATCAGCAGGCCATGTTGCGCCGATAAGGATGTTGATTTAGCTACAACGAGGGAACAGCCAGGCCAAGCGCATGCGGACAACAGATCACAATAACGGTCACCATCCGCTCCATGGCAAAAGCCAGGTCGTGCCCAGGCTAATCCATACCACGAACGTAGTTATACCGGCTAAGAGTGCAATGATAGTTAGCCAACGGGCCGCTTTGTCTGCTAACAACTGCGTGTTTGATTTAGCGTTTTGCGCATCGCGGACAAGATCGATGACTTTGAACAAATAGGAATCTTTACCGCTATGTGTAACGCGAACTTTTAATGAACCGTTACCGTTCACCGATCCGGCAATCACTTGCTGGCCTTTTGTTTTTTGCACCGGGGCAGATTCCCCTGTCAGCATGGACTCATTCAGGTAACTCTCGCCATCTTCCACCATACCGTCGGCGGGTACCTTTTCGCCTGGTTTAATTAAGATCAGGTCATTTTCTTTCAGGCTTTCCGTTTTCACGTCCTCTGTAATGTCTCCTTTAAGCACGTGCGCGGCTGAAGGCATGAGCTGGACCAGCAATTCGAGCTCGCGCGAGGCGCCGGCTATCGATTTTATTTCGATCCAGTGTCCCAGCAGCATAATGAGAATAAGCGTGTCCAGTTCCCAGAAGAAATCCATGCCCTTAAGCCCGAATACGGTAGCCGCACTGTACAGGTAAGCAACGGATATGGCAAAACCGATCAGGGTCATCATTCCGGGGTTTTTCGCCTTTAGTTCCGAGAGCCACCCGGTCAGAAAAGGCCGGCCGCCGTAAAGAAAAACTGCCGTCGATAGCGCAAAAAGTACGTACCGGTCGCCCGGGAAACCAATTTGCAGGTGCAGCCAATGCCGGATCATTGGCGATAGCGCCAATATAGGTAGGGTGAATGCCAGCACTACGTAAAAACGCTTACGGAAATCAGCAATCATGGCTCCGTGATCATGTCCGGCGTGGCCCATGTCTCCATGCCCCATACCATTCCTTTCCTGATGTTGTGCATGATCGTGACCTTTCATTTCAGGCATTTCGTGCTGGTGTTCATGATGCTGATGTTCCATAGTCGTTTGTATTAATTAGCTTTACTTACTGATAACTACTAATAGGTTAATGTTAATCCGGCACCTAAGCCCATATCACTGTCATAGTGGCTGGAGAAAGAAAAATTCTTATTAACGATGTAGCGCAATCCGGTGCTATATTCTTTATCGGTATTGCCTGTAATAGAAAACCGGAGCCTGCTGGTCAATGCAATATCCTCCCGGCCAAGTTGAAACCTGAGTTTGCCATTGCCATCAATGCGGGCATCGACCACAAACAGTAATGGCAAAGTGTAGGCCAAACCTGCAACTACCGTATGCCGGTTGTTTTTACTGCTGAGCTGGCCGAACAGGTTTTTTTCCTGTTCGTTTGTTTTTTTATAATGATAATCAAATCCTGCATAAGCATACAGCCATTGCATACGGCCAAAGTACCTTCCAAACATCGTTTCACTCTCGTATCCCCTGGTATTGTTTATTCCAAGGTGCCACATGGTAGAAAATTTCCAGCGGGTATTTGCTAAAGCCGCGTTGCCATCGCTGCCGTTTGTTTCCAACCCAGTTTGGCCGATGCATAGTATTTACGATCGTCGGCAGCTACTTTCTTAAATCCAGCTGCCGGGTCGGGCACTTCGGGGTTAGGTGGCGAGTTTTCGTAACTGAAGATCCGCCCCATACCGCTCATCATATGGTATAGGATATGACAATGGAAAAACCAGTCGCCGCTTTCGCTGGCACGGAATTCGATGGTATCCCTTTCCATTGGCATAATATCCAGGGTGTTCTTCAGCGGCGAGTATTCTCCCTGTCCGTTTAATACCCTGAAATAATGCCCGTGAAGGTGCATAGGGTGGCGCATCATGGTATTATTATAGAGAATGATACGAACATTTTCTCCCCGCTTAATCAGGATCTTGTCAGATTCCGAAACGGTTTTGTTGTTGATCGTCTAGACATAGCGGTTCATGTTGCCGGTTAATTCAAAATTGAACACTTTGGTTGGTCCGGTAGGAAGCGTTGTCGGTTGAAGGGCTTTCAGCATACCATAGTTCAGGGTAACCGGCGGCTTGCCTTTGTCAAGTTCGGGATACATTACGGTGTTCATGTCCATTACTTGGGTAGTCATTTTCATTCCCTCCATTTCCTTCATGTTACCCTGAATATCCATCATATCATTCATCATTTTCATGCCCTCAAAATATTTCAGTTTAGGCAGCTTTTTAGCTGCGTGTTTGACTCCACTTCCCAGCCAAAGCGACGTATATTTAGTACGATCTTCAGGTGTCGCCAGGAACTCATAACTGCCATCAGCGGGAATAGTAACCATCAGGTCATAGGTTTCCGCAACACCTACGATCATCCGGTCCACTTCAACCGGCTGAACATCTTCGCCATCATTGGCAACCACTTTCAGTTTGCCGCCCGCCCAGCCGAGCCAGAAATAGGTAGAAGAACTTCCGTTAATTACCCGCAGTTTTACCTTGTCGCCGGCTTTAAATTCGGGAGCTTGGTTTTCGGGCTTGCCATTGCTAAAAAAACGGTCGTAGTAAACATCACTTACATCCATGGCAGTCATGCGTTTCCATTCATTGGCCAGCTTTGTTTTGAAGTGTCCGGTTTGTATCGCCTGCAAATAATTCTGGGTACTTCCTTTACGGATAGCATACCAGTCTGTGGCATTATGGAGGCGGCGCTGTACCTGTTCCGGGTTTTCATCGGTCCAGTCGCTCAGCAGCAGGGTATATTCTTTTACAGGGGATGGTTGTTTTTCATGAATGGTGAATGCGCCGTACAGCCCGCTTTGTTCCTGCGTCATGGTATGGGAGTGGTACCAGTAGGTTCCGTGCTGCACCAGCGGAAATTTAAACAGGTGCGTTTCACCGGCCTTGATGGGCGTGGTGGTGAGATAAGAAACACCGTCATACCGGTTGGGCAGGATCAGTCCGTGCCAGTGGATAGAGGTTTCCATCATCATTTCATTGTGCACATAGATCTCGGCAGTATCGCCTTCGGTAAATTCCAGTTCAGGTGCAGGGATACTGCCATTTATAGCCATAGCCGGCTGCTGTTTGCCGGTATAGTTAACGGTAGTATCATTGATGTATAAGTGGTATATCTCCCGGCTACCTGTTTTGGTGAAAAACGGAAGATGCTTGCTCTGACCAGTTGGCTCCATTTTCATCCCCGAATGCTGGGCAATGGCGCTGGCAACAGGCAGCAAAAAAATGATCAATAAAATAAACTTCTTCATGGTATTAAAATGTAAGGCCGGAGTATTTGCCCCGGCCCTTTAATTACTTAGCTGCAGGTAAAGTTTCTTTTACAGCGCCACAGTTTAACATTTGATTGCCATAATAGGGATTTTGAATGGCGGCTGTTTCACTTAGCCAATATGATTTTTTCATAGGACAATAGTCGCGGTAAACAGGAGCATTGTTCAGCTTAATTGCCTGTACGGCGGCGAACATGTTTTCTGAAAGCTTGGCAAAATGTTCACGCTGATGCATGATATCATCGCTTTCCGAAATATGACGGGCATCGAACTGCAACTTATCCGCATATTTTGTCCAGGTAGTTTTATCAGCTGCCGAAAGCTTGTCGACCGGAAATGAACTGATTGCAGCCAGTAACATTTTGGCTTTGGAATTGGTTGCAGACGCGTCGCCGCTGATCAGGGCGTTTTTTACGCCATAATAGGCCGAAAGTACATCAGCTTTGGAAGAAGTGTTTTGTGCTTTAACCTGGTTAAAAGCAAATAGCATGACGATGGCGAAAACGAAAATTTGAATCTTTTTCATGATATAGAAATGGTTAAATAATGAATATCATTTCCAGCCGTAGCAGGAAACTATGGATTAAAGAAGTTTTAGGGTTGCAGGGTAGCGATAAAAAAAGCTACCGGGCTTCGGATTGAAGCAAGAGGAAAATCAAATGCGGAATGTGCAGTTGCGTAAAAAAACAGGTAGGGTAGTGACAAGCGGCGGTGACTGTCCAACCGGACGACTAATTTTCAGCGGCAGGTAATTGTAAGGCACCAACCCGAAAAGCGGTATAACCAGCAATGCGGGGCTTGTGCCCAGGCCAATCTGGCTGTACGTAAGTGAGCTGCTCTTTTCCGATTTTAGTTGCTGGTGTTTATCTGTACAGCATTTTTTTGCAGCCTTGCCCCGGTAATTCATACCGCAGGTATTGCATTTTTTGCTCTGCTCATCATGCCACAACGCAACCTTGATCAGCCTGCCCATGCAGTACTGATAATGCAATGTTGCACCCGAAGAAACCCCGAGGTACAGCACAGCTAAAAAAGTTACGAACAGTTTCTTGATCACGGTACAAATATCAGCAAATTAGTAAAGTGTTGTTTATAGAATTTCTTTTTCTTTTTATGTTTTTTTGGGATAGATCGCCTTCCAAACATAGGATAATCCATCTTTGCAATAAATGATAATTATTACTTTTTTACATGCTGATGATCAGCGACTTGCTCTTTTATATGCCGTTACTTTGGCTAAAAACAATCATGAAAAAACTAATCACAGCTATTTTGTTTATTACAGCTGCGCTATATGGAATAGTGCGTCTGCATTTGCGCAAACAGAACCTAAGAGTGTTCCTGCCAGCGAGATTCATATCAATAAAAAAGGTGAAATCCATGATCACGGCGGTACGCTGCTCGGGTATATCAGCAAAGATGATATCGTAAAAGATGCCCAGGGCAACAAGGTTTATTTTATCGACCGGGACGGTAACGTGATCGATGCCAAGGGCAATAAACTGGGCAAAGCAAGGAAAGACGGTTTTTATTTTAATAATGAGGGTGAAACCGTACTTAAAGTTAAGGATAAAGACGCCGAAGAATGCGAAATCCTTGATCCTGCAGGACATAACCTTGGCACGACCCACAAAAATTATAAACTGCATGCGTGCGCCGCGCATTGTTTCTGGCTGAAAAAGAAAAATACGCCGCACCCGGTGCATTAATTAAAGGGAGTATCAAAACATACTCCCTTTTCTGTTTGCTAATTCAACGCTGCTAATCATCGCTTTCATTGTTGTTTTTTTAAGCCAGGGATGTATCCCAATTGTCCTGCTCAGGCTATAGTTAAATATGACGGAGATCATTTTTGTTTTTGATTGTTTACCCTTATCAGATTTCATCCGGCAACGATATTTGTACTATAAAATATTCAAACGATGGAAGCACTTATCGAAGACACCGAACTGGAATTTGAACTTCAGGAAATTTACCTCACCGGTAAGCAATGGCTGGCAGACCTGGCCTTCCTGGATAATGAGCACGTCTTTTTAACAAAACTGCTGGCTGGCGAAAAAAACGCGGCCAGGCATATTGAAGAAGGGCTGCACTCGGCTATGCTTGAGCAACATGACCTGCATAAAGATATTCTTCATTTTATAAACAAAATAGAACAGTTGATCGTTGTTCCGGGAGCTGTGATCGGGTTATCGCTGATAGATGACCTTATCAGTTTACAGATCAGGGTGGGTGGCGCTTTATTGGCAATGAAGGACCTTAAATTGGCATTGACGGGCATAAGGCGGGCTGCTTAGTTCCACAAGAAAAATTAATTTATAAAGGTTTTGACAAAAAGTATTTATATCACTTCGGCCGAACCCTATAGCGGCAAATCAGTTATTGTATTGGGTTTGGTGGCTATGCTGCTTGGCCGGGCACAAAAGATAGGTTATTTGAAACCCATTATACCTTTCGGCCCGGAAGAGCAGCCAGACACCCATATTGAAACGGTCCTTGCACATTTCCAACTACCGCAAACTTATCGGGATACCTATGTATTTACCCGGCAGGGGGCTATGCAGCAGATCAAAGATCAGCACCAGGGCGACATGATCGACGCGATTATCGCACGGTTTAAGGCCTTAGAAGCGACGTGTGATTTTACTGTAGTTGAAGGGAGTGATTTTGAAGGGCAGGGAACGGCATTTGAGTTTGAAACTAACCGGCTCATCGCCAAAAATCTGAACTCCCCCGTCTTACTCCTTGTATCGGGCGTGGGGAAAACCACTGCCGAAATCGTTCAGGATGCGCTGAATTTCAGGCAGGCTTACCAGGTGCAGGATATTCAGGTATTAGCGGTTGTTGTCAACAGGGTACAGGCCGATCAGGCTGCAGATGTACAACAATTGCTGCGTGCGCAATTGTCCGAAAATATACTTATCGCCGTTGTACCCGCTGATCCGGGCCTGGAAAACCCAACTGTTCGCGATATTTTTGAAAAGTTGGACGGCAGGTTGCTGTTTGGCAGTGAACACCTCGGAAACCAGGTTGATAACTTTGTGACCGGCGCCATGCAGGTGCCCAATTTTTTGAATTATCTGAAGGAGAATGTTTTGATCGTTACACCTGGCGACAGGGGGGATATTGTCATCAGCTCGTTGCAAGCCAATCAGTCTGCCAGTTATCCCCGCGTGGCCGGCATTATACTTACGGCAGGCGCAATTCCGGAAGAACCGGTGATGAGGTTGATTGAAGGATTGCAGAACGTTGTCCCTATCCTCGCTGTCGGGGCCGGCACTTTTGAAACAACCAATCAGGTGGCAGCAGTTAAAGCCCGTATTACAGCGGATAATACTAAAAAAATACGGCTTGCTATAGAAACATTTAACCGTTATATAGATATCGCCGCCCTTGATAAAATGCTGGTAACATATCATTCCAATGTGATGACGCCGCACATGTTTCAATACCAGCTCACTCAATGGGCTAAGCGGCAGCGCAAAACTATTGTACTGCCCGAAGGGAATGATGACCGCATCCTGCAGGCGAGCGCAAGGCTGATTGCCCAGCAGTTGGTTAACATTATCCTGCTTGGCGATCCTGCAGAAATAGCCGCTTCGGTGAAACGGTTGGGCATTGACCTTGATCTCAATAAGGTAACCGTTATACCCCCGGCCAGTTCGCCTCATTACGAAGATTATGTTCAAACACTGTATGAGCTGCGTAAAAGTAAAAACATAACCCTCGAAATGGCGAGGGACCTTATGACGGATGTATCTTATTTTGGAACGATGATGGTTTATAAAGGGCACGCCGACGGAATGGTTTCCGGGGCAGTTCATACCACTCAGCATACCATACGCCCCGCCCTGCAGTTTATTAAAACAAAGCCCGGCATCTCTACGGTGTCATCTGTTTTTTTTATGTGCCTGGCCGACCGTGTTTCTGTATTTGGCGATTGTGCGGTAAATCCCGACCCTACTGCCGAAGAACTGGCCGAGATAGCTATCTCGTCGGCAGATAACAGCCTGCGTTTTGGCATTGAACCGCGTGTTGCAATGCTTTCATATTCATCGGGTACATCAGGTTCAGGTGCCGATGTGGAAAAGGTTAGGCGAGCTACCCAATTGGTGCGTGATAGACGGCCCGATATTAAAGTAGAAGGGCCTATACAATATGATGCCGCTGTAGATCCGGTAGTTGGCAGCCAGAAAATGCCCGGTTCAGAAGTTGCCGGCAAAGCAAGCGTATTGATTTTCCCTGATCTGAATACCGGGAATAACACTTATAAAGCGGTACAGCGGGAAACGGGAGCCCTGGCCATTGGGCCGATGCTGCAGGGGTTGAATAAACCGGTCAATGACCTTAGCCGCGGTTGCACTGTTGATGATGTTTTTAATACCGTTATTATCACTGCTATACAAAGTCAGGATAGCCCGGCCTCATTATAATTTTACATATGGAAATATTTGTTATCAATTCGGGCAGCAGCTCTATCAAATACCAGTTATTTTCTCAGGATTCAAGCAGCCCGCTTTGCAGTGGCCTGGTTGAACGCATCGGTCAGCCAGATGCGCTGATCACTCATAAATACAGGCAACATGACGAGGAAAAAGTGTTGTACATTCAACAACAGGTACCCGATCACGAAGCCGGCATGCAGGTTGTGGGCGAACTGCTCACCAGGGATGGTATCGCGGTGATCCGCGATTCGGGACAAGTGGGCGCGGTTGGTCATCGTGTAGTTCATGGCGGCGAAAAACTTACCGGTACCACAGTCATTACGCCCGGGGTAAAAGACAAGATCAAAGCACTGTACCCACTGGCGCCTTTGCATAATCCGGGGCATATAAAGGGTATCGAAGTGTCGGAAAAGATTTTCCCCCAGGCTGTACAGATTGCTGTATTTGATACCGCTTTTCATACATCGCTACCCGAAAAAGCTTTTAGGTATGCTATACCCGACTCTTTTTATAAAAACCACGGCATTCGTGTTTATGGCTTTCATGGCATAAGTCATCAGTACGTTAGTGGTGAAGCAATGAAATATCTTAATCATACAGATGCAAAACTCATTACCATTCACCTTGGTAATGGCTGCAGCATGGCCGCTGTTAACGGCGGAAAGAGCGTGGATACAAGTATGGGGCTTACTCCACTTGATGGGTTGATCATGGGAACAAGAAGCGGATGCATTGATGCCTCGGTATTATTATACCTTGCAGAACGGGAAAATTACAGTACAGAACAACTTACTACCTTGTTAAACAAACAAAGTGGCATGCAGGGGCTTACCGGTCATAACGATATGCGGGATATCAGCGCGCTTTATAATAATGGGAACGCCCGGGCGGAGCTTGCTTATGAGATGTATGCCTACCGAATTAAAAAATTTATTGGCGCTTATGCCGCTGCAATGAACGGGCTTGATGCAATTGTGTTTACGGCTGGGGTTGGTGAAAATGATGCCCTGGCACGCGACCTCGTTTGCCGGAATATGGATTTTTTAGGCATTAAGCTGGATAACGAAAAAAATTCAGAAAAAGGCAATGGGATTCGTGATCTTAGTGCACCGGCCTCCCGTGCCAGAATATTGGTGGTGCCCACCAATGAAGAATTGGAAATTGCCCGGCAGTGCAGGCAATTGCTCGGTGAAACCACCGGGCGGTAACTGATCCCCAGGCAAATATTTTATAATTCTGGCGATCATTACTTAAGTTCATGAACTCATCGGAACAGCAAGTAACGGTATGTTAAGCCCGGTAGCCATTTGGCGGGTTTTACTTCGGTGAAGAAGTGAAGACCAGAAGCCGTGCTTTTTGGGGATCATGATCAACAACTCGGCGCCACAAGTAATAAGCTCTTTTTTTAATTCGGCAACGATTTTATTTGAATTAGTTTCTCTATAAACACAATCAATACCAGCTGCCTGGAAATTATGCGGTACTGTGTCCTGAACAGGTTTTATTTCAGCTGCTTCTTTATTAACATAAAAAATCTCCACCGGCGATTCGAAAGCAATAACTTCATTCCGAATCATGGATAGTAACTGTACCGGCTGGTCATTAGCCACATCACATGCCAGCATGATTTTCTTTAGCCCTTTGAACCGGGCGCCAATGGGGACGACCAGCACAGGGAAAGCCAAATTTTTGATGGCAGTTGTAGTTGTATTGCCTAAAACCCATTGATCCTGACTTTCAGGGGCCATGCCAAGCACTACCAGCGAAGCATTGTGCTTTTTTACCAGGTTTTGTAATTCATCTGTAACCGGCGTATAACTGGTTTCATAACTGACAGTGATGTCGTGAATCAGTGCAGTTATTGCTGCTTGTTGTGCAAGCCGGTCTTGATTTTTTGCCTCCAGGTCGCTTACAGTTGAAGCTGGCAGTAGCGTATTCGATTCGTGCAGGGACAAGCTGAAGGCATTAAAAAGCAGGAGCCTGTAGTTGAAATGTTTGGCCAAAGCGGCGGCATAGGTTACCGCGTTTTCAGCAGCTGGCGAATAGTCTGTTGCAGCAATTATAGTTTTCATATGAGTGACTGGTTGTTTTGTTAATATTCATAAAACCATTAAATACGGGCTAGTAAAAGTAGAAGACCCTTTGTACCATAAATAGCTTAGTTAAACAGCGCGACCTGTTCTGCTTTTTTATCGGTGGTTTCTTAAAAACAAAGATCAAGAATGGCTTTAAACTTCAACATGACGTTGATCAGCTTAAAAAATGATCACAATTACTAACAACTGCAGGAAAATCATAAGGCAATCGGGGAGAAGATCAACTGCCATAGCATCGGACCATTTGAAAGTTTATTTTAGGAGATAGGGGCTTTTTTACAAATAGCGTAGATAATCTGGGCAGAGAGAGAACAGGAAACCAATTGTTGGCAGCCATTTGATCGATGGGTGACTGACGTAAAAAAAATATCGTAGCCGGGTAAACGTAATCTTTGCGTCACCTTTCTAAACAATAAAAGACAATTTTATCTTTTATTATTTACATTTGTCCATCAACTCATAAAAAAATGGAACCGTCAGAAATACACATTGTATTGAATGCTAATAGCCTAATCAGTGATCTGCTGAAGTATAACGAAGAGCTGATAATCCAAAAACTTACCGAACTCAATAAAAATTTTAACCGGCTGAAAAATCCTGTGCTCAGAAAGGTTTTAGCCAAACGGGTATCCGTTGCTCAGGCTTGCAGGATAGCAGGCTGCTCGTTGAATGAATTTTTTGACGTCCTTAGACCGCTTGGATTTAAAGCGGCGCACGAAGCTGTTGAAGTTGACAGGTTACCGCTTCCCCTTGCCGCTTCTTTTACTAAAATTATTGATCTTGATGTCAGACCGATTTTGGCGGCAGGAAATGACCCTTTAAAAATCATCCTCACAGCGGCGGCCGGGCTTAAAAATGGCGAGGTGCTTAAAGTGATCAATACTTTTGAACCTGTGCCGTTAATCAGTCTTCTGGAAAATAAGGGATACCGTTCGTTTATGGACATCGCGGGACCGGAACTTGTGAATACTTATTTCCTAAAGAATGAGGCCGAACCTGATGAGCTCATAATGGATATATCAGAATTATCGGTTGAAGCAGATGGGTTCACGGAACTTATGAAAGCCTACCAATTGCACATTATGGATGTCAGGCCTTTCCAAATGCCCAAGCCTATGACTATGATCCTGGACAAGCTGGAAACGCTGAAAACCACTGAAGCCTTGTATGTCCGGCATCGAAAAGTCCCCGTTCATCTGCTCCCGGTATTAAAAGAAAGAGGTTTTGACTTTCGCATCATGGAAACAGCGGAAGCAGTTATCCTGTTTATCTATAGGCCATGAATATGATCACTAAACAGCATCCCGGATTATACCCTATTGTATGGGCTCACTACCTGGCTTCAGCGGTTTGTTTTGTGCTTATCGGTGTCTTGTTTTTCTTTGCGTCGGCAGATTTTGCCGGGCACTATTTTCAGCCGAAATTATTAGCCATTACCCATCTTGCCGCGCTGGGCTGGATTACCATGGTTATTTTCGGGGCAGCGTATCAACTGGTACCGGTCATACTTGAAACAGGGTTGTCAAGCTATCGTTTGCCCTGGCTATCATTTGTCGCTTTTTTGAGCGGGCTTGTCCTGTTGGTTTGTTCTTTCTGGCGTTTTGAACCAGGTTTATGTATGCAGGGAGGGGCACTGCTGCTGCTAACCGGCATGCTTGGCTTTACCATTGTTATTTTTCTTACTGGAAAAAGGTTAAAGAACAAAAAGGAGAACATTCATCAGGAAATGATCAATACTTCCTGTATCTGGTTGCTTGCCACCGGTGTTCTTGGGGTTCTGCTGGTATTCAACCTCAGTTACGCCTTTCTGCCGCAGGATCACCTTCAGTTTTTAAGGCTCCATGCGCATATGGGAATGGGAGGCTGGTTTTTATTGTTGGTAATAGGGGTAAGCAGTAAATTGGTGCCAATGTTCCTGGCGTCCCGCAAACAGAATTTGCAGCTGCTTGATTGGGTTTATTATCTGCTGAATGGCGGCCTGCTTGCATTTGTGATTGATACATACCTGGAAGGTATCAATAACCGTACCTATCTCATCGCACTGCTTCCAGCTGCAGCGTTTATCATATATTTCATTTATTTAATCCAATGTTACCGGTCAAGAATGAAAAGAAAGTTGGATTTGCCCATGATGTACACCATGCTGTCTTTTATATTGCTGCTGGCTGCATTGCTGATACAGCCGCTTATTATTAACGCACATGTTCAAAATACCACACAAGGCATTGCACTTACTAAACTATACGGGTTATTGGTGCTAATGGGCTGGCTTTCTTTACTGATCCTGGGGCAGGCGTTTAAAACTTTGCCTTTCCTGGTTTGGCTAAAAATTTATGGACCAAGAACTGGCAAAGAACCTACACCTTTACCTTCGGATCTATACAGTCAAAAATTACTGATCATCCAGGGTATCGCCTTTACCGGTTTTATATTATCCATGATCACTATGGCGTTATCTGGCCTGGCTGCGCCTGCGCGTATTGCCTCAGGTTGCCTGCTGTTAACGGCGCTTTGCTATCTTTTAAATTTAACCAGGGTCCTTACCCGCAAAAAAACAACCGGCCATGCATAACTTTGACGTTACCAATCCTGATACCTATATAGAAATGGAAGCATGGGAGCGCTTACGATCCATTATTGACCCTGAACTTCATGTCAATATCATTGATTTGGGACTTGTTTATACTATCAGGGCAAATAGCACAGTGAGGATGCTGGTGGTGGTAATGACCTTATCGTCACCCAGTTGCCCGGTAGGTGAGGCCATTTTGCAGGGGGTGGCCAATTGCCTCGAAGCCAGATTTGTGGACTACAAGACAGATGTGCAACTCACCTGGGAGCCAGTATGGGGCTTTGATAATATTACCGAAGAAGGCAAAAAACAGTTGTGGGGATAATGGACTGGATAAGTAAAGGCAGGTATCATTATTGGGCAGGAGGCAGCTTTGTGGTGCTTGCTGTTTTTGGCGTGTTGCTCAGGCTGATGCATATTGCCTTTGTGCCTCATTTAAACTATATTTTTTTACTGCATGCTCACTCGCATTTCGCTTTTGCCGGGTGGGCTTTTCTTGGATTGGCCATGCTATTGGCCGGACGGGTTTCGCCTGTTGAAAGACGTCGGAAGTTCCTGTATGCCCTTAATGCAACACTCGTAAGTGCTTATGGCATGCTGGTTAGTTTCTCCTTTCAGGGCTACAAAACAGTCTCTATTATTTTTTCGACATTTTTTATTTTAAGTACTTATTATTTTACCCGGCAGTTCCTGAAAAGTTTAAAGGAAACCCGGCAACTTTCAAAGGGCGCGCGCCAATTGGCCCTTGGCGCTTTGTTTTTTCTCTGCTTTTCCTCACTTGGCCCTTTAGCCCTGGGGCCGCTTATGGTTATGGGATTAAAAGGCACGGCAGTGTACCAGGATGCAATTTATGTTTACCTGCATTTTCAGTTGAATGGCTGGATGCAGTTGGCGGCCATTGCGTTAGTTGAAATCACTTATTTCAATATTTGCCCAACCAATCCGCAGCGTTGGGTATATCAACTATTAATCTGGTCGAACTTGCCGCTGTATTTAATTTTTACCTTGTGGAGCAACCCTGCCGGTTGGGTTTTTCTGATAGCCGGAATTGCGGCTGCGGGTAATCTTACTGCGTGGTTTATGATATGCCAGGGTCGGAAAACGCGGCTGTTGAAACTGCCTTTGCTGTTAAAAGTTGCATTTTTAGCCATTACCTTAAAAACCGTTTTTCAAACCCTGGTATGTATTCCCGTCATTGGCAGATGGGCTTTCAGTGACCGTAATATCATCATTGGCTATATTCATTTGTTGACATTGGGCATCGTGACACCAGTCATACTCGATCAGTTTAAGCAAGCCGGCTTTTTCGGCGCCGGAAAAAAATTGCAGATCATAAACGGAAGTTATATAGTGTTGACTTTCGCATATCTCGTGATATTATTTGTTGAACCCGCCTTAAAACTTGTCGGAATAATAGTTCAGGAGGTAGAGCCCCAATTATTGTTGCTATCCATACTGTTGCTGCTATGCGGGGTCGGCTATTTTGGGCTGCTAGTTTTAGGTAGTTCAAAAAAAAGTGAGGCAGTTAGCGTGTAAAATCACACTCCAATTTTTATTTTTGGATTAACACGCCGGATATGAAAAACAAAGTTCTCCTAATCGAAGACAACCAGGACATTCGGGAAAACGCAGCAGAGCTGCCGGAGCTTTACGGTTTCGAAGTGCTGGTTGCCGACTGCGGCGAGGCCGGATTATACCTGACTGATTTAACCCGGACTTGATCATTTCGGATGTAGTTATGCCGGGTATTAGTGGATACGATGTGTTCAATCAGCTTCAAGAGGATTCCTTTAAAAAAAACATCCCCTTCATCTTTACTACCGCATTTTCCGAAAAGAGGGACCAGGGCATAGCAAAAGTGATGGAAATACAAAACTATCTCATTAAACCATATGACGAAGCTGAGATTATTAACTGTATCCGGAAGTGCCTGGACATAATCTGATTCCCCTTCGGTTGAACGCCCGGTAATTTGCCTCAAATATCGGGTTAACGTGCCATGACTATTTTTTACTGAAATTACGGCAATGCTTTTCAAAGTTTCAGGCGGAGCTAATGAGCGCGGTCACTTTTACGCTTTAAAAGTTGATTGTTATCACATTTACGAAAAAAGAACAGCCTAAAATATACAAGAACAATAATAAAGGATAAATTTATCTTCTATTAAATTAATAACAAATGGAAACACAAATTTTGGATGTAACGGTCATTGAACCAAAACTAAAACATCCCACTATTTTTAAGAGATTCGACGAACTGACCGGCGGTGAGGAATTGATCATTCACAATGATCATGACCCCAAACCGCTTTATTATCAGTTGCTGGCAGAGCGCGGACAGATCTTTAACTGGGAATATCTGATGAGCGGCCCGGAGGTTTGGCGGGTTCTGATTGGTAAAAAGAACCCGGATAACCAGGAAGAGACAATTGGTGAGATTGTTGCTAAAGACTATAGGAAGGCTATGGTTTTCAAAAAACTCGGCATTGATTTCTGCTGCGGCGGCAAAAAAACATTAACAGAAGCCTGCGTGAAAAAAGGGCTTGCCGTTGAAGAAGTGAAGCTCGCACTGCAGTCGGCGGATAGCGGAGAATATGTAAATGCGCATAATTTTCAGGACTGGGCTCTTGATTTTTTAAGTGACTACGTAGTAAATGTCCATCATAAATATGTGCGTGACAATATCCCCTTTATTGGTGAACTTGCAACAAAAGTGGCGCGTGTACACGGGGACAAACGCCCCGAATTGATTGGGGTGGCTAACGTATTCGCTACGGTGGCACAGGAACTGAGCATGCACATGATTAAAGAGGAGCGCATCCTTTTTCCTTATATCAGGGATATGGTGACAGCCCGGGAATTAGGTACCGCTGTGATGCCGGCACCATTTGGCGGGGTAATGAATCCCATTCAAATGATGGAGATGGAGCATGAAGGAGCGGGAGAAGAACTCGAAGAGATCAGGCAAATGACAAATAGCTATACGCTTCCGGAAGATGCCTGTACCTCGTATCGTATCCTTTTCCAAAAGTTGCAGGAGTTTAAAAATGACCTGCACACACATGTACACCTCGAGAACAATATTTTGTTTCCAAAGTCGGTTCAACTCGAACAGCAGTTAAAAGATAATTCTCAATTATAAGTTTTAAGTTGAAAGGATAGTAGTGTTATTATCTAAATCATGTGAATATGCCATCAGGGCGGCAGTATATGTTGGTTATAAGACCTTGAACAAAGAAAAGACCGGCATGTCAGAGGTCGCTGAAGCCATAGGTGCACCTGTACATTTCACTGCCAGGATCCTGCAGGGGTTATCCCGAAAGCGCGTCATTTCCTCCAGCAAAGGTCCGCACGGAGGTTTTTATATTGAAAACTCCGCCAAGGTTTACCTGATTGATATTATCCGGGCTATTGAAGGGGACGGGCTATTCAATGCCTGCATACTTGGACTTAAAAACTGTTCCGACACGAAGCCTTGTCCGGTGCACGACGAAATTAAGACGGTACGGACACAACTGCTCCTCGAATTTAACAAAAAATCCCTTCGAGACTTGGTAAGCGATTACCAGCAAAATAAGTACGTTTTAAAATAAGCAAATTTTTATTCAACAAACAGGAGGGGACAAGTTTAAAATAATAAAAGATAAAAATGTCTTGATTTATAAAGGGTGGCTTTGAGGCTGAATCTATAAGTATATTATATATCATATAAAATGCTATTTAAATGATGTGTATCACTAAAAAAACATGATTTAAGTCATAAAATAGTCAAAATTAATAAAGCAATTTCGAAGTATTATAAATATGAAAATAATGAAAATTTCAACCAGCTTTATCCGGGCCGCCTTTATAGGAGGTATGGCCCTTTTGGCCGCTTGCGGCCCTTCCAATGGGGGTGATAAACAGGCGACGGAATCTGCTCCGGCTGCCAATGCCGAAAATAGTTCGGCCGCATCTTCAGCAGACGTTGACCCAGCCGCCAAAAGTGACAGCAAGGGCGTAGGTAAGTTCACAAGCGTGGAGATCGGCGCAATCGACAATGCAATGGCCGACAAAGGCAAAGGAGTTTTTACTGCCAAGTGCTCCGCCTGTCACCAGATCACCGATCAGAAGGTAGTTGGGCCCGGTCTGAAAGGGGTAACCAAACGCCGTACGCCGGAATGGATCATGAACCAGATCACCAATCCGGTAGAAATGGAACAAAAAGACCCCGTGGGTAAAGCGCTTTTAGCAAAATATCTGACTCAGATGAGTTTTCAGAATGTAAGTGACGATGAAACCCGACAGATACTTGAGTATTTGAGAAAAAACGATCAATAACCTCTTTATATGTTTAAACCATGAAACGAATTTCACAAACTACCCTGCTGTTAGCGGGACTGGGGGCGATTGCCATCGCCAGCGGTTGTAAAGCAGGTAAAACGGGGCAGGCGGCCACCGATGAAGATGCTGCCAAAAAAGTATACGTAGCGCCCGGCAAGCATGATGAATTGTACATGTTCGCTTCCGGTGGCTTCAGCGGCCAGATTGCAGCGTATGGTATTCCTTCCGGCAGGTTGCTTAAAGTGATACCTGTGTTTTCCCAGAACCCGGAAAATGGTTATGGCTACTCAGAAGAGACCAAACCAATGCTCAACACCTCGCACGGATTTGTGCCCTGGGACGACACGCACCATCCTGAACTTTCCAAAACCAATGGCGAAGATGATGGCCGCTGGCTTTTCATTAACGGTAATAACACGCCACGCATTGCCCGTCTCAACCTGGCAACTTTCAAAACGGAAGAAATTCTGGAATTACCAAACGTTGCCGGTAACCATGCCTCTCCATTTTGTACAGAAAATACCGAGTATATAGTAGGTAACACTCGTTTTAGCGTACCGCTTGATGGAGATAAGGATGTATCGATAGGTGATTTCAAAAAGAAGTTTAAAGGTGCCGCGACTTTTATCAAAGTAGATAAGAACACGGGCCGCATGAACATTGCCTTTCAATTGATTGTTCCTGGCTTTAATTATGACCTGGCACATGCCGGCAAAGGCCCCTCACATGATTGGATCTTCTTTACCTGTTATAATACGGAGCAAGCCAATACCTTGCTTGAAGTTAATGCCAGTCAACGCGACAAGGACTTTATAATGGCGGTGAACTGGAAAAAAGCAGAAGAGTTGGTGGCCCAGGGCAAGGGGCATAAAGCGCCTGCTAAATACGCGCATAACCTCTATAACGAGCGCACCCACTCAGCTACTTCAACCATGGAAAACGACGTGACCATGCTGGATGTAAAAGATTATCCGGGACTAATCTATTATATTCCATGCCCAAAATCACCTCACGGTGTTGATGTGGAACCCAACGGCGAATACTTTGTTGCCAGCGGTAAACTGGCCGCGGTGATTCCTGTATTTTCGTTTAAGAAGATGCTTGGTGCTATTGACCAAAAACAATTTGAAGGGGACTTTGACGGTATTCCGGTATTGAAATATAATACTGTATTGGAAGGTGAAGTGCAAAAGCCGGGTTTAGGTCCGCTGCATACCGAATTTGACGGTAAAGGTTATGCTTATACGTCCATGTTCGTGTCTTCAGAGATTGTAAAATGGAAAGTGGACACACGTGAGATCATCGATCGTATTCCAACTTATTATTCTATCGGCCACCTTTCGGTACCGGGCGGCGATTCCAGGCATCCATATGGTAAATATGTGATTGCATTGAACAAGATCACCAAAGACCGTTATCTGCCCACCGGCCCTGAGTTAACGCAATCTGCCCAGTTGATTGACATTACCGGCAACAAGATGAAACTATTGCTTGACTTCCCGACCATTGGTGAGCCGCACTACGCGCAGACCATACCGGCGGAGAAAATAGAGAAAAATTCTGTGAAGTTTTTTAAACTGGAAGAGAACGATAATCCATACGCTGCTAAATCAGAGAAAGAAGCCCGCGTAGTAAGAAAAGGCAACCGGGTGGATGTATACATGACTGCTATCCGGTCTCACCTGGCCCCGGACAATATAGAAGGCATAAATCAGGGTGATGATGTGTATGTGCATGTGACCAACCTGGAGCAGGACTGGGACGTTCCGCACGGCTTTGCCATCAAAGGTTCCAATAATTCAGAATTATTGATCATGCCTGGCGAGACAGCCACACTGAAATGGGCACCTGACCGGACTGGTATTTTCCCATTCTATTGTACTGACTTCTGCTCTGCATTGCACCAGGAAATGTCTGGTTACTTTAGGGTATCGCCTAAAGGCTCAAACGTACCACTTACTTTCCACCTGGGAGAAAACCTCGCGGCAAGGTAACAGATCTTTTATTCAACGGGAGGGCCCTGTGTCCTCCCATTAATACCAATAATATGAAAACCGGTTCAAGAATAGCAATAGCTGCAGCCATGGTGCTGCTGCTAACAGCGTATTTTCTTCCTTTATGGGAGATTACCTTGTCCGCACCACAATACCCCGAGGGCCTGAGTATGGATATATGGCTGAATGGTATCACAGGAAACGTGCTGCAGATCAATGGGCTTAACCATTATATCGGCATGCAGCATATCGACCCGCAGAACTTTGCCGAATTTAAGATTGCCCCCTATGTGTTCGGGTTACTGATCCTGATCGGGTCGGTTGCTTCAGTAAAAGGCAGCAGAAAACTGCTGATTGGCTTGCTGGCGCTGATGATCGTTTTTGCCGCCGCCGGATTTATTGATTTTTACCTATGGGAATACAACTATGGGCACAATCTTGATCCTCATGCAGCCATTAAAGTTGAAGGCATGTATTATCAACCTCCGCTGGTTGGGTATAAACAACTTCTGAACTTCCTGGCAGGGTCTTTTCCTGCTACAGGGGGGATGCTGATCGGCCTGGCGGGAATAATTACCGCTGCTACATTATACATCGAAATAAGAAATGGTAAAAGAAATGAAAAACAGAGGAATGATCGTGCTGCTGGCGCTTTGGATCACCGCCTGCAGTCAAAAGCCTGAGGCCCTGCAATATGGAAAAGATGCCTGCGTACACTGTATGATGACAATTATGGACCGTAAGTTCGGTGCAGAGATCGTAACTTCCAAAGGCAAGGTTTATAAGTTCGATTCTGCAGAGTGTATGCTGGGTTACATCAGCGAAAAACGCGGGCAGTTTGGCGATGCAGATACTTACCTTGTTGTAAACTACAAGTCAGGCGGTACACTTATGGATGCCCGCAAATGCACCTATATACATGACCAAAAGATCAGTTCTCCGATGGGCGGTAACCTCGCGGCCCTTGCTTCCGAACAAGAGGCGAAAATCTTTCTTGGCAACGGAAACGGGAAACTGCTGACCTGGAATGAACTTGTTAAATAAAAGATTGCATGAAAAGGATCTCGCTCATTTGTCTTTTTGCCCTGGCGGTAACTGTTGTTTCGCATGCACGCACACTTATAGTGGCCGTGGATACTGCCCTGCCTGATTTAAAGGCAGCTGTTGCGGAGGCTGCCGATGGTGATACGATCAAGGTGCAGAAGGGGTATTATTATTCGTACAATACACTTATCACCAAAAGACTGACCATCATTGGCGATGGGTATCCTGTGCTGGATGCAAATTATAAAGAAGAGGTAGTGACTATCCTGGCGAATGGTGTTACATTCAGCGGCTTTGTGCTCAAAAACTCTAAAACCGGTTCGATGCGCGACTATGCTGGCATCCGCCTGCATAAGGTACACCATGTTACAATCAGTAATAACAGGTTAATCAACAACTTTTTTGGGATTTACCTGTCCGATTGCGATCATGTGTCTGTTATTGGTAATACAACCAGTGGCACCGGTACCGAGCTTACGGCCGGTAACGGCATTCATGCCTGGCAATGTCATGATGTTATCATTATGAATAATTATTCTACCCGCCACCGCGACGGTATCTACTTTGAATTTGTGAAAAAGAGCAGGATCATCAGTAATACCAGTGAACGGAACTTTAGATATGGGCTGCATTTCATGTTTTCGGACGATGATTTGTATCAAGGAAATACTTTTCGCAATAACGGATCAGGTGTCGCGGTGATGTATTCCAAACTGATACGAATGTTTGATAATTTGTTTATTGAAAACTGGGGAAGCTCCATTTATGGTTTGCTGCTGAAAGATATTACCAGGTCTCAAATTGTTGGCAACCGTTTCGTTAGGAATACGACGGGTATTTACATGGAGGGTTGCAACCTCATGACGGCTAACAATAATACCTTCATCAATAATGGTTGGGCTATGCGTATACTGGCTAATTGTGAAAACGGCACGTTTGAGCGGAATAATTTCGAGTCGAACTCTTTTGATGTGACAACCAACGGGTTGCTCAACCTTAATAAATTTGATCAGAACTACTGGGATAAGTATGAAGGTTATGATTTGAATAAAGATGGCACAGGTGATGTACCCTACCGGCCGGTTAGCCTATATGCGCAGATAATGGAGCAAATTCCGCAAAGCGTGATGTTGATGCGGAGTTTTATGGTCAATCTTTTAGATAAGGTTGAACGGGCTATCCCATCTCTTACCCCTGAATCTGTTAAAGATATAAACCCTAAAATGAAACCATGGACACGTTAATTGAACTAAGCCACATTAAAAAGGCATTCGGCAAATTGCAGGTGCTAAAAGATATTAGTTGTCATTTTGAAAGCGGCAACATTGTGTCTGTTTTGGGGCCAAACGCCTCCGGAAAAACAACCATGATCAAAAGTATACTCGGTATGGTTATACCCGACGAAGGCGACATCCGGTTTCGCGGGGCCAGAGTCAACAAGACTTTTGATTACAAAAAATATATCGGCTATATGCCACAGATCGGGCATTACCCGGATAATATGAAGATTGGCCAGTTGTTTGACATGATGCTTGATATTCGTAACTGCAACAAAATACCTGATACGGACCTGATTGAGGCTTACCGGCTGAAAAGTATGTACCATAAGCCTATGAGGGCACTTTCCGGAGGTACCAGGCAGAAAGTGAGCGCCGCCCTTGCTTTTATGTTTAATCCTGACGTGCTGATACTCGACGAACCCACAGCTGGTCTTGATCCCTTTGCCACCGAGATTTTAAAACAAAAGATCCTCGCCGAAAAAGCAAATAACAGGCTTGTGATCATTACCTCACATATCCTTTCAGAGTCGGAGGAGTTGGCCGATACCGTGATGTACCTTTATGAAGGCAAGATCAAATTTTATGAGCCGCTGGCTGCGCTGCAAATGGAGACAGGTGAGCAGAGACTGGGTAAAATATTGACCAGATTATTAACTGAAGAACATGTTTAAGATAGCCAAATATATTATTCTCGACATCATACGCAGTAAGGTACTCATTGCCTACACGTTGTTGCTCGCTACCATTTGTACAGTGATCTTTCTGTCAGACAGCGATGTGATTAAAGGACTGGTAAGTATTACAACCATTGTGATGATCATTGTGCCGCTGGTCAGCATTATCTATGCAACCACCTATTATTTCAATGCAGCGGAGTTTACCGAATTGCTTGTTTCCCAGCCTATCAAACGCAGGGACATTTTATTGGGAGAATACCTCGGCATCAGCAGCTCTATTCTCGGCGCTTTTGTGCTTGGAGTTTGCCTGCCGGTTGCTTTGTTTGCACTCTCAGCTACGGGCATCACGCTAATGGTTGCCGGAGGTTTGGTAACCTTAAGTTTTACTTCACTCGCTTTCTGGGCTTCCACCAAAACCAGGGATAAATCAAAGGGGATTGGGCTTGCGCTGATGATTTGGTTCTATGCGGCCATTATTTATGATGCCCTGGTGCTGCTGTTCCTGTTCACCTTTAGCGATTATCCGTTGGAAAAGGCGATGATCGTGCTCACGGCCTTAAATCCGGTAGATCTGGCAAGGATCATGATCTTGTTAAAACTGGATATTTCTGCTCTGATGGGTTACACCGGCGCGCTTTATCGACAGTTTTTCGGAAGCGGTACAGGCATTGCCTTCAGTGTTTCGATGTTATTTATCTGGTCTGTTTTACCCGTACTACTGGCGCTTAAAATTTTCTCCAAAAAAGATCTGTAAGATGTTCCGCCGTTTCACCGCCATATTACTCCTGTTCTCAGTACTGGTTATGAACCTGAACTCGCTATGGTTTTATGCGGGGTTCCGGCTCAACCAGGATTATATTGCGGCAAAACTTTGCGCCAATAAGTCAAGGCCCATGCTACACTGCAACGGCAGGTGTTTCCTGAGCAAACAGCTTAAAAAGGCTAATAGTGAAGAGAAAAGCAACGAAAACCGAACCGCTAAAGAAATCATTTTTGAGGCTTATTATCACGGCGTTAATCAATTTACTGTACACATCAAACTGCTGGCCATTTTTACGTCCCTGGTAAGCTTCGCCCTGCTGCTTCGCCCGCTTGGAGCTATCTTCCGGCCCCCCGCTGCATCTTCAGTTCACCGTTACATGCTCTCCTGAGCAAATTCAATTTTGGTTTAACAAGAAGATGTTTAAAAATGAAATACTTTATCGTGTTCTGCTTTGCTATTGCCTTTACTTTACAGGCATCGGCGCAAAAAATACGGGGTGTTGTTGTCGACGCCCAAACCCAGGCACCCGTTGTTGGTGCCAGTATCCGTGTCAAAGGAAGCAAGCTGGGTACCTCAACGGATTTATCAGGCAAATTTATATTGGCGCATAAAAATAAAACTGATTCCCTGATGGTTAGCTGTACCGGTTATGGTACTTGCTGTATCAGGTGCGATAGCTCGCTCACAGTTCAACTAAAACCGGTGATTGCCGGCCTGGAGGAGGTGGTGGTAACGGCGGGCCGCCAGGAGCAGCCCCGCAAGGATATACCGGCCGCAATCAGCAAGATAAGTTCAAATACCATCCGCGAAGCGCATGCAACTGCTCCTTATCAATTATTGAATAAAGTTGCGGGGGTATATATGGTTAACCTCGGTAATGAGCAGCATACCATGGCCATCCGCCAACCGATTACTTACAACGCGCTTTACCTTTACATGGAAGATGGTATCCCGATCCGACCAACGGGCATATTCAATCATAACGCTTTATACGAGATCAATACCGATGGTATCCGGGATATTGAGGTGATTAAGGGGCCAGCTTCGTCTTTATATGGCAGTAACTCAATAGGTGCGGCTGTTAACTTCAATACGGCAAAAGAATCCATAACCCCGGCAGGGCAAATCAATGTACAGGGAGATAAATACCATTACCTGCGGGCTGGTATTCAAGGGGGGCTCACTGCGGGAAAAGTTGGGTTTTATATGGCAGGATATGCCACACACCAGGAAAAAGGCTGGCAGGATTATACCGATTTTGATAAGTATTCTCTTTCTGCTAAAGTTAGCTATCCGCTGGGGGCCGACAGTAAGCTAACGGTATATGGTACCTATAATTATCTTAACACACAAACACCCGGAAGCCTTGATAGTGCACGTTTCTATAACCGATCCTACAGTAGTAATCAGCGTTTTGCCTACCGCAGGGTGAACGCATTCCGGGCCAGCAGTCGTCTTGATCATAATTGGAATGATGATAATCACACCTTTCTAACGCTTTTTTACAGAAACAATTCCACCGGTCAATTACCCAGCTATTACATTTCTGATGTCCGCAACAATAAGGGCCAATACTTAAAGTCAACAGGTCAAATAAATGAGCTGAGTTTTTACAGCTTTGGCTTACTTGCCCAGCATACGGTAAAGTTAAATTTTATGCACTCACAATTGATCGCAGGCATTTACCTGGATAATAGCCCAAGTTCGTTTTATGCTAACTTCCTGAATATTAAAAAAGATATTGCTGCTCAATATTATACCGGTTATATCAACACTGATTCGCTGATTGATAATTATAAGATTCATCTTTTTAATGCCGCATCCTATGTACAGTATATGGCAGAGCCGGTTAAGCGGATAAAAATTACTGCCGGACTGCGTTATGACCTGCTCATTTACAATTTTGACAACCAGCTTCCTCCTTTAAAAACCAAGTACAAACAACAGGAGCATAATCGATATGATGTGTTGGCGCCAAAGCTTGGCGTAACTTATGACCTGCAGAAAGTGCGCGGCTTTTATGTCAATTTCAGTATGGGCTTTCAGCCGCCTGAAACTAATACCCTTTACAATTCCAGGCAATTAACACCGCTTAAACAGGCCACTTATAATAATTATGAACTGGGCGGCTGGACATCATTGTTGTCTCAAAAGATCAGGTTTGAGCTAACTGCTTATTACCTGCAAGGGAAAGATGAGATCATCAGCTTGCTCCAGGCAGACAATACTACACAATATGCCAACGCTGCTGCTACTACCCACAAAGGCTTAGAGTATAACCTCCTCGTTGGCTCCGTAAAAAACCTTGCCTTTCGCATCGGTGGAACGTTTGCGTCCCATACCTTTGATAAATACAGTGAAATTAGTGCTGGAAAATCCATCGGCTATGACGGTCATCAAATGACCAATGCGCCAAAATGGATTGCTAATTCGGAGATTACCTGGAAACCCGCTTTTATTAGTGGCTTCAGAACCGGTGTTGAATGGCAACATTTGGGTAAATACTTTACAAATGCAGCTAATACCAAAACCTACAGCGGTTATGATCTTTTTAATTTACGCACTGCCTATCGCATCAGCAGCGGCAGCGCAAAGGGGCTGGAAGTTTGGTTTAATGTAATGAACCTGACCAATAAGCTATATGCAACTACTGTTACTGGAAATAGCTATGGGGATACTTACACGGCGGCCCCTCCGCGCACCTTTTCATTAGGTATCAGTCATTCTATTTCAAAACTATGATCATGAAAAAAATATCCGTTGCGAATCCGGTTAGATTGCGATATATCATTCATTCTCGTGAAATCACGGTATATCAAAAAGCTTAAAAAAATATGTTAATTACAAATATTTGACGGTTAATTGCTTAACAAATGGCACGTGTTTGGTGTTATGGATAGTAAATTACCACATCACTAACGCTAAACAACCCAAACATGTCAAAAAAAGTAGCCGAGCAACTTGTAGAAATGCTGATACAGGCCGGCATCAAACGTATTTACGCCATTACCGGCGATAGTTTAAACGAACTTAATGATGCCGTACGCAGAACGCCCGAATTAAAATGGATCCACGTACGCAATGAAGAAGCAGGCGCTTTTGCAGCTTCGGCCGATGCGCAACTGAGCGGGCTTGCCTGTTGTGCAGGAAGCAGTGGTCCCGGGCATGTGCACCTGGTGAATGGCCTTTATGATGCTCACCGATCAGGAGCACCTGTTTTAGCCATAGCATCTACCTGTGCTACTAAAGAGTTTGGCAGTAACTACTTCCAGGAAACCAATGTTGTAAAACTTTTTGACGATTGCAGTTATTATAACCAGGTGGCTGCCAACAACAAGCAGTTGCCCCGTATGGCACAGGCCGCTATCCAAACCGCTATTCAGCGCAAAGGTGTTGGCGTATTGGGTTTACCGGGCGATGTGGCAGGGGAGGATGCTGTTGAAATCGATTCGTCAGTAAATAACTTTTTTTGCAAGGCCAACATTACCCCGGTATGGGAAGAATTGGTGCAGCTGGCCGACCTGATTAACCGATACCCCAAAGTTTGCATTTTTGGCGGGATAGGCTGTGCCGGTGCTCATGATGAAGTAGTTGAACTGGCGGCACTGATTAAAGCGCCGGTTGGTTATTCGTTTCGTGGCAAAATGTTTTTGGAGCATGATAACCCATACGAGGTAGGTATGACCGGCCTGCTTGGCTTGCCCGCTGCGTATCATAGCATGCATGAAAGCGATTTGGTTATCCTGCTTGGCACCGATTTTCCTTACACGCCTTTTTATCCCCAGGATAAAAAGATAGTGCAGATTGACATCAAGCCCGAAAATCTTGGTCGCCGCGCAAAACTAACGATGGGGCTCTATGGCGATATAAAATCTACAATTAAAGCGTTGATCCCTTTAATTAAAGAAAAAACCGACAGCAGCTTTTTAGATGCGCAATTGCATGTACATGCTAAAGTAAAAGAGCAACAGCAAGCCTATATTAAGGATTTTGGTGAACATGATGCTATTCATCCCGAAGCTTTAGCCGCTATTGTAGACGAATATGCTTCTGTTGATGCCATTTTTACCTGCGATACCGGGATGTGTAATGTTTGGAGTGCCAGGCATATCAGCGCTAATGGGCGGCGTTCGATGATCGGGTCGTTTGTTCATGGATCTATGGCCAATGCTATGCCGCATGCTATCGGCGCGGCGCTGGCCTGTCCCGACAGGCAGGTTGTGGCCATGTGCGGCGATGGCGGCATTTCCATGTTGTTAGGCGATTTAGCCACTATTAAACAATATGATCTGCCTATAAAGATTATTGTATTTAATAACAGGAGCCTTGGCATGGTAAAGCTGGAAATGGAAGTAATGGGCCTGCCCGATTTTGAAGTGGACATGCGCAATCCTGATTTTACCATGATCGCGGAGTCAATGGGTATAAAAGGGATCACTATTAATGACCCGCAGGACCTTGAACAGGGCATAGCCGAAGCTTTTGCACACACAGGACCAGTTTTAGTAAATGTTTATACCGACGGAACCGCCCTTGCCATGCCGCCGCATATCGAACTTAAAATGGTTAAAGGAATGGCCGTCTCCATGACCAAAATGATGCTTGGTGGTAAATTTGATGAGGTGTTGGCAACTGTGAAAGGTAACTATAAGCATCTGCCCGAAATATTTGATTAATGGTGGCAATACGTATAACCGGGAGATGTATGCTGTTTATATCTTCCGGTTTTTATATCGATGACTTGATAGGAAAGCCTTTTTGACAATACCCGTCATAAGGTTAGCTATAAAAAGCAATTGCGCAGTCAGCAATACGGTTGTTGCAATAGTAATTATAGTGTTAATGTTGACTGCTTCCCGGATCTGACCATCGGTATAGTATTTATGCGGACCGCGGATGGATAGCTGTGCGGAAAAATAAGAAATTATAATTAACGCAATCAATGTAACCAGCACGTGTCCCCATTTTAACCAAACTACAGGCAATATCGGTTCGGTTATTGTATAAATAACCCATAAGATAAAAAATATTAGGCCTATTAAGCGGCATAAATGAACCGCTGATACTACGAAATAAGTGTCATGAAGATTGATATCTATTGTTGCGGCAGTCGTAAAAAATGAAAGTATAATTGATAACAATGCCGCAATCGCGAATATGTGCTGGGGACGGGTTTTGATGTTGAAGAAAGGATAAGGTTTCAAGGCGGTATATATGAATAAAAAGTGTTGACTTACAATTTCAAATGCGCAACAATGTTATTGTCCCTGATCTGTATAAAATTAATATGCTCATCAGCCGGATCGTAATCGATACTTAAAACAAGGTTAGCTATTTTGTAATGGTCTACCAGGAAGGGTTTATCCAGTATCGGCGAATCTCCGTGTTTGGTTTGTGTTGGCTCACCTGCTTTTTTGAAGACTTCTTCACGGGTATCGTCGAATGAAATCTCAAATGGGAGTATATATTGCAGATCCGGGTTAGGGTAAATATTCAAATGAGAAAACACCGGTTGGCCGGGTTCTAATACAATCAGCTCATCTTCGTCAATAACCGCATCTTCGTTAGTGAAACCTAAATCAATATGCAATAATTCTGATCGCATATAATCGCTTTTCAGGATATCGTATGAGCTGAGATCAGTAAATGTATCGGCTAAAAATGCCTGGAAACTATCATTATAAAGATACGAGCCGAATTGGTTTGTAAAATGGAGGTAGGTGAACATGCTATAATCTTCTGTTCTTAAAGCTACAATAAATTTTATAATGATGTTTCCCTGATATACAACTCAACCAAATTTCCCTACTTTTAAGCCCGTAATGGAAGCAAAAAATAACAAGAAAACCATTTGGGCCTGGTGCATGTTTGACTGGGCCAATCAGTCATATAACATCGTTATCACCTCTACCATATTCCCCGCATACTTTGTGGAGGTTACCAAGTTCAATTCAAAAAATACCCAAATGGTAACCTTTTTGGGGCACAGGTATGTTAATACGGTTTTATCAAATTATATTCTTGGTTTATCCTACCTTATAGTTGCAGCTATTTTGCCCATCCTTACTTCCATAGCCGATTACCGGGGCAATAAAAAATCATACCTGCAATTATTTACCTGGTTGGGTAGCCTCGCCTGTGCGGGTTTGTTTTTCTTTAAGCCCGGCACGGGGTTGGAAATCCCGATGCTTTGCTTTGGATTGGCTTCTATAGGTTATTGCGGCGGCTTTGTATTTTATAATTCTTATCTCCCCCAAATAGCCACGCCCGATAAGCAGGATGCTGTAAGTGCCAAAGGTTTTATTTACGGCTATGTGGGCAGTATTGTAGTGCAGGTATTATGCTTTATCGTAGTGCTTCAGCCCAATTGGTTCGGCATCACCGACGACTGGCTGCCGGCCCGGATCTCGTTCCTGATGGTTTTTGTATGGTGGATAGGTTTTTCCATTATCCCGTTCCGCATGTTGCCGAAAGGGCAGCCCAATGCGGGCAAGCATAGTTATAACGTGCTTACCGGCGGCTTTAAAGAACTGGCAAAGGTTTTTGGCAAAGTGCGCAAAATGCCGCTGCTCAAACGCTTCCTGGTGTCGTTTTTCCTTTACTCGGTTGGTGTACAAACCATTATGCTGGCTGCGGCTAACTTTGCTGCTAAGGAATTACATATGCCCGATGCTGCCCTGATCTCTATTGTGCTTATTATCCAGGTGGTTGCTGTGCCGGGGGCATTAATTGCATCCAAATCATCGGAAAAATTCGGGAATGTGCGTACGCTGGTAGGTTTGGTGGCAATCTGGTCGGCCATTTGTTTGTATGCTTACTTTATCACCAATTCTACCCAGTTTTATGTTGCCGCGGTGATCATTGGCATTGTAATGGGAGGGGTACAATCCTTGTCACGCTCAACCTATTCTAAATATTTGCCCGAAAACATCCCGGATACGGCTTCATATTTCAGTTTTTATGATGTTACCGAAAAGATATCGATTGTGGTGGGCCTGTTTTGTTTTGGCTTTGTGGAGGCCGTAACTAATGAAATGCGCGATTCGACACTTGCGCTTGACGGCTTTTTTGTGTTGGGGCTTATTATGCTCATCGTGCTGATGTTTAAAGAAAATAAACTTCGTAAACAGCGGGTTTAAGTTGAGGCTTAAACAATTTGGCGGCAGGCTTGTACTATCAATAAATAAAAACATAAGCCATGATCCACACAGTTAACCACAATGTTACCGGCGACAACGGCACGCAGAGAAATATCATTATTGAGCCGGTGCTGCATCAATCAACAAATCATGAATTAAATGCCACCGGCTTGTACAAACTTTATAAAGGTGGGGCCGATGGGGAAGCTACACTTTTTGAAATTCAGGAAATAGCTCCCGAAATTGGTGAAAGCAAGCCGCTGCTGGACGATAACAAAAATCCGGATTATTTAGGACAGATCCGCTTTGAGGGTGATGTTACTTCTAAGTGGCATTATTCGGAAGGTACTTTATCGAATTATGAACAGCAACAGGTGGTGGAGTTTATCCAAAATACAAATTAGTTAGTTTTCCTTTTTTCCTGCTGACATAGGGCTGTCACCATGGTGTGGTTACTTTGTATTGTAATCAAAAACAAAACTAAATTACAATGGAAACCAACGCAATTCAACAACCAACAACAGAAGCTCCTGTTTATACACCCGATCAATTTTTGCAAGGCTGGCTTGGTCAGCGCCGTGTAACCCGCCGCCTTATCGAGGCATTTCCTGAGGAAGCGCTTTTTAACTATTCAATTGGTGGGATGCGCCCCTTTTCGGAAATGGTTAAAGAGATCATTAGCATGAGCGGACCGGGTGTTAAAGGTCTTGCAACTAATGACTGGACATCAATTGCAGGGCTGGATCATCATACCGGAAAAATAGAAGCGCACTCAAAAAACGATTTATTGAGGTTATGGGATGATGCTACTGAGGCCATTACCACTTACTGGGCGCAAATTCCGGTTCAGCGTTTTCAGGAAACCGTATTGGCCTTTGGACAGTACGAAGGGGTAGGCAACAGCATTATCCAATATATTATCGATAATGAAATTCACCACCGCGGCCAGGCGTATGTTTATCTCCGTTCTTTGGGAATTGAACCACCGGCGTTTTACGACAGAAGTTAAATTTGATTTTTAAACGTATTTAAAGGCTTCCGCTAAGGAGGCCTTTTTTATGATATCTTTAGCAGGACTTCTACGATAAAATTTAATGATAACAGTTATCCGCTCTTTTGCTTTGTTTTTATTGGCCGGTTTATTTGAAATAGGCGGCGGCTATTTGGTTTGGCTTTGGTTAAAAGAAGATAAGCCGCTTTGGCTCGGAATAGCGGGCGGAGTGATCCTGGCACTTTACGGTATAGTAGCAACGTGGCAAACCGCTAATTTCGGCAGGGTATATGCTGCTTATGGTGGTATTTTTATTGTAATGGCATTATTCTGGGCCTGGAAGGTGGATGGATTTAAGCCCGACCGTTATGATATTATAGGTGCTTTGATTGCATTGGTGGGTGCTTGTATCATTGTTTATGCACCGCGCGGGCATTGATAAGTACTATTGTTGCACTTTTTTGCAGTTTCTAAAATTTGCATACATTTAGTGAGCAAATGGAAAATAAAAACAACAAAAAAACCATCCGCGCCTGGGCTTTCTTTGATTGGGCCAACTCAGCGTATAACCTTGTCATCACATCAACCATTTTTCCGGCATACTATGTAGCCATCACAACTAACCATGCCAACGGTGATAGGGTCAGCTTTTTTGGAAAAAGCTTTGTAAATACTGCTCTTTCAGATTATGCTTTATCGGCCGCTTACCTGGTAATGGTTTTGCTGCTGCCTATATTATCATCCATCGCCGACTATAAAGGCAATAAAAAGATCTTCATGATGTTTTTTACCCTGCTTGGTTCGGCCGCCTGTTGTGCGCTCTTCAACTTTGATAAAGACCATCTGGAGTTAGGTATCATTTGCTTTGCGCTGGCGGCTATAGGTTATAGTGGTGGCTTTGTGTTTTACAATTCATACCTGCCCGAAATCGCCACTGTTGATATGCAGGATAATGTGAGTGCCAAAGGTTTCACCTATGGATACATCGGCAGTGTACTGCTTCAGCTTATTTGCTTTTTGTTTGTGCTGAAAGGGGAGTGGTTTGGTATTGTTGACAAAACCTTCGCGCCCCGATTGTCGTTTTTGCTGGTAGGCTTATGGTGGATAGGTTTTGCCATGATCCCGTTCAGCGTATTGCCTAAGGGCAGCCCAAATGCGCAAAGCCACAACCATCATATTATAAAAGGCGGTTTTATCGAATTAGGGCACGTTTGGAGAAAGGTTAAGGAAATGCCGTTGTTAAAAAGGTTTTTACCATCGTTCTTTTTCTATTCGATGGGTGTGCAAACTATTATGCTGGTGGCAACCGGTTTTGCTGCCAAAGAGCTTAAAATGGAAACTCCGCAGCTCATCACTATCATTTTAATTATTCAACTGGTTGCTATTTTGGGTGCTACGCTGATGTCGCGCCTGTCTGGCAAATATGGTAACGTAAGGATTTTAATTAGTGTGGTGATCCTGTGGATCGCGGTTTGTATAGCTGCTTACTTTACCTATACACAAACACAGTTTTACATCATAGCAGTGGTGGTTGGTTTGGTGATGGGCGGTATCCAGTCCATGTCGCGCTCAACGTATTCAAAATATCTGCCCGAAAATATTCCTGATACAGCTTCCTTTTTTAGCTTCTATGATGTTACCGAAAAGCTGGCCATAGTAGGCGGGGTATTTAGCTTTGGCTTTTTTGAAGAAATAACCGGTAGTCCGCGAAATTCGGTTTTGGTATTGGGTGTATTTTTCATTGTTGGTTTAGTTTTGTTGTTTTCTTTGCTGAGGGCTGAACGAAACGTCAATAAAAATTTGGATTTTAGCGCCCGTTAACTAATTTGTGCCGATGAAGGTTGAATTGTTTATACCGTGTTTCATAGATCAGTTGTTTCCGGCAACTGCTTTTAATACTGTAAAATTGTTGGAGAAAGCAGGTTGCAAGGTTAGTTATAACCCGGCGCAAACCTGCTGCGGTCAGCCGGCTTTTAATGCTGGTTTTTGGGATGATGCCAAAGAGGTGGGAAGCAAGTTTTTAAGCGATTTTTCGGAAGACAGTGTTATTGTTTCGCCTTCGGCCTCATGCACCGGAATGGTGAAGAATTACTACAACGATCTGTTTACCAATACGGCTGTTCACAATAAATGCAGGGCTATTCAAGGGAATATCTATGAGCTATCAGACTTTTTGGTAAATATCCTGGAGTTTGACTATTTCGGTGCCGAGCTTGATGGCAAGGCTGTGTATCATGATAGCTGCGCCGGCCTGCGCGAATGCAAAATAAAGGATGAGCCACGCCAGCTCCTCTCCAAGGTACTCGGCCTCGAACTGCTTGACCTGAAAGACGGTGAAACCTGCTGCGGTTTTGGCGGTACCTTTGCTGTTAAGTTTGATGGCATTTCAACCGCGATGGCGCAACAAAAGGTTAATAATGCCCTTGACGTTGGTGCTGAATACATTATCTCAACCGATACCTCATGCTTGATGCACATGCAGGGGTATATTGATAAAAATAACCTGCCTATCCAAACCATGCACATTGCTGATGTTTTGGCCTTAGGTTGGGGGAATGTTTAATTTCTGTCATTCTTTAATCAGTTTCAACTTCAAGGTATCATCATATACTTTGGTATCCCATTGCATTTGCTTACCGTTGTAGTTGCTGATCTTTACCTTTGTTGTATCGTTATTTGTGCCGCCATCAAAATGTATATTGAATATTTTTTGTTTAGCGTTATAATTATAGCGGCCAAACCATGCCCGGTTTGCCTCAAAAACGTAAGGATTTGCACAAAATGATATTCTACCATCATCTTCAATATATATGTAACACCAGTTTTGCGCGCCATTCATCCAATCATTTTCACCGACGGTTTTGCCATTTCGAATAAATTGCTGAATTTTCCATTTTCCGGTAAAGGCCGACGAGGGTACGGCTAATACATAACGGTAAATGCTGTAAAAAGAAAGGCCGATTACCAGGAGCTTTAAAACTGGTTTTGCAAAACTTAGCCTTACAGATGGTATTTCTACCTGTTTAAATAAAATAGGTTTGATATCTGGCCATCTTAATAATAAAAGGTACAATAGGCCAATAGTTATAATGATGGAGTTCATAAATGCCCCTGCGGCTATATCATAAAATGCATTGATCAGTACAATGTTTAACATTATGGGCAGTAACATGCAGGTGCCCAGCAAGGTAGTACGCCTGAATAAAAGCATGATGGCGCCACCAATCTGAAGTAAACCGAGTATAACCGCGAAAGTATAAGAGTGGCCAAAATAATTCCAGGTGAGGTCGAAGCCGTTTAACTTGCCTACAGGCGTGTTATCCCTCATGTAAACGTGTCCAAACTGTGTTTTCAGGATCTTGGCAAAGCCATAAGCCGACACTTGAAACGCAAGGAAGTACCGCATAACGCCACGCAGAAACGCGTGCCTTATTTCTGAATTAAACCCTTCCTTTTTACTTTTTTGATGCCAGTAAATGGAATAAATCACCGAAAGGATGAATATCCCGATAATAATCCAGGTGAAAATCATTGCGAAGGACAGGTCACCAAAAGAACTAAACAGCTTATAAAGCAAAGTGCCCCACATCATCATTAAACAATCGTAGATAGCTACGAGCAGATACAGGCATTCAAGGAACTTGGCAAACCAATAGGAGCGGGGTGTGGCAGTCATAGCTTATTTGCGTTCAATATCCAAAATCGATCCTTCTTTGGCCATCTCTACAAGAAATGGTTTGGCAATACCTTGCTGGGCGTTATCATAGGCGGTATCACCCTTTGCCGCGATATCATCAAGGCCCTCTTCACGGTCCGATTCATATTTGTTTAAGGCCAGGTAAACAGAATCACCGGAAACCTTATTTACCCTGTAAAGGGTATAGTGATCGTTTTTAAGTTTGATATGAAATACATCGTTCTTTTGTGGCGATAAAACCCATTGGTTTACTTTTTTTGCTTTCTGCTTTTCGCTGATATAAAAAAATATCGAACCAATAACAATCAGGAAACAGCCTGCAAATGTCCACACAGGTATTGTAGTTTGAGACTTTATATTATCATAGCTTAATTTAAGCGAGGCGGGCATTTCCTTAAGCTTTAAAACCTGCCTGCAACGGAGGCATTGGGATACGCCTGTTTTACCTATCGGGAAAAACGGGATCCAGAAAATATGTGCCCAGCGTTGAAATACATTCATCTGGATACTGTTGCCGGTATTGCAGTTTGGGCAGGTGTCGCTTGTTATTTCAGCTTTTAATAGTTTCGCTTTGATGCCGTATATGATCATGGTATGGGTGGTTTAGGGTTTACGTTTATCCGCACTGAAAATAGGCAAATTACCAGGATTATGAAAATACCGGGCCTATAAAAAGGCTCTTGTTTATAGAAAAACTAAAGCAAAAATGGTGGCACTGTTTTGTCAGCGGGCATTGGCAAGACGCTCTGCAGGTTCAAAAAAACTAAAAAAAACATCAAAAAAAGCCGAAAATAAAAGTAAGTCCTTAAGTGATGAATTTATACTCCTTAAAGTTTTAGTTATTGATAATCAAATATTTATCGATGTTTCAGGTAAAACATTAAAACTTTGATTATCAATATGTTTCATAAAAAGCATGTTTTGCGTTTCACTCTCAAAAAATGGAATATTTTAAAAAATCGGCAAAAGCAAAACCAATTTTATTTTGGGAATGGCGATTTTGGGACACCCATAATTTTACAAATACTTTTTACCGTGAAGTGAAATTGCTGAAATAGGCATTTCTTTAAAAAACATTATCTTTGCCGATTGAAATGAACAAGAAAGTCGCTTTTTACACTTTAGGCTGCAAGCTGAATTATTCAGAGACCTCATCCATTGGTCGGCTGTTTAACCAGGCTGGTTACGATACGGTAAATTTTACCGAAACACCGGATGTTTTTGTGATCAATACCTGCTCGGTAACTGATAATGCCGATAAAAAGTGTAAGAAGATTGTTAAAGAGGCCCTTAAAATTTCGCCTAATGCCTACGTAACTATAGTAGGATGCTACGCGCAGCTAAAACCGCAGGAAATTGCCGAAATCCCCGGCGTTGACATGGTGCTTGGCGCTGCCGAAAAATTCCAGATAGTTGATCATATTACCGACCTAACTAAAAGGCCAAAGGCGCTGGTGCTTAATCAGCCCGTGTCTGAAGCTAATGAGTTTGTACCCGCATATTCTTTTGGCGACCGTACCCGAACTTTCCTGAAAGTGCAGGATGGCTGTGATTATTCTTGTACCTTTTGTACCATCCCTTTGGCCCGCGGCACAAGCAGAAGCGATACTATTGAAAACGTTGTTGCTCAGGCAAAGCAAATTGCTGAGTCGGGCGTAAAAGAAATTGTGCTTACCGGAGTAAACCTTGGCGATTTCGGGATCCGGAACGGTAAACGCGAAGATAAATTTTTTGATTTGGTTAAGGCGCTTGATGAAGTAGAAGGTATCGACCGTTTCAGGATCTCATCTATCGAGCCTAACCTGCTTACCGACGAGATCATCGCTTTTGTAGCTGCTTCAAAACGTTTCGTACCGCATTTTCATATCCCGCTGCAATCAGGTTCGGATAAGATTTTGGGGCTGATGCGCCGCCGTTACAAGCGCGACCTTTATGTTAACCGTGTCGCCAAAATAAAAGAGCTGATGCCCGATTGCTGCATTGGCGTAGATGTTATCGTTGGTTTTCCCGGCGAAACAAGGGAGGATTTTATCGATACCTATAATTTTCTGAACGAACTTAATATTTCATACCTGCACGTATTTACTTATTCGGAAAGGGAAAATACCCTGGCAGCCCAGATGACCGGAGCTGTTCCAGGCTCTGCACGTGGGGAAAGGAGTAAAATGCTGCACATTTTGTCGGATAAAAAACGCCGTGCTTTTTATGAAAGCCAACTCGGTAAAAACCAGGAAGTTTTGTTTGAGGGTGATATCAAAGATGGCTTTATGCACGGCTTTACCCGTAACTATGTAAAGGTACGTACCAAGTATGATCCTGTACTGGTTAACGAATTGAAAACGGTGCACCTAACAAATATTTCACCTGATGGTGATGTTGAAATAACAGAAGGCGAAGAAATATTAGTGCATTAAATTCTATATTCGCCTTAAAATATAACCTATGTTTCCAACGCTTACATCGTTACTGAAATACCTTTTTGGTTTTAATCTTCCTTTGCCTATACAAACCTTTGGCTTTTTTGTGGCGATAGCTTTTGTTGGCGCTTACTGGGCATTTGGCCAGGAGTTTAAACGCAAGGAAGCGTTGGGTGTAATTCATACTTTCAAAAAACGGGTTACTATCGGATTGCCGGCTTCAAATGCCGAGCTTGCGGGAAATGGTGTTTTTGGCTTCATATTAGGCTATAAAATTGTTGACTGTATTCTCAATTACCAGGCCCTCATTGATAGTCCGCAGGATTTTCTGATATCCTTAAGAGGCAACTGGATAGGCGGTATACTCGGTGCAGCAGCTTTTGCTTACTGGGCCTGGTATGAAGCACAGAAACAAAAGCTCGACAAGCCGGTAACCAAAGACGTTGACGCGCATCCACATGAATTGCTGGGCAGTATATTGCTTTGGGCAGCGGTATTCGGTTTTGCGGGCGCTAAACTCTTCAATGGGCTTGAAAACTGGGGCGATTTCATGAAAGATCCGGTTGGTATGTTGATAGGTACCAGCGGATTTACCTTTTACGGTGGCCTGATCTGCGGTGGCGCGGCAGTACTCTATATTGCTAACAAACACGGCATTAAACCGCTGGATATGCTTGATATCGGCGGCCCGGGCATGATGCTGGCTTATGCATTAGGCCGTATCGGCTGCCAGATGAGTGGTGATGGTGATTGGGGTATAGTTAACCTGGCGCCAAAGCCTCATTGGTTAAGCTGGGCACCTGATTGGATGTGGAGCTTTAAATTTCCGCACAACGTGAACGACGAAGGTGTGCAAATGGTAAATTGCATGGGCAAATTTTGCCATGAACTGCAATATCCGGTTTATCCAACTTCATTTTATGAATCTGTAATTTGTTTATTACTGTTCTTTGTATTGTGGAAAATAAGGCACATTTTTAAAGCTCCGGGCGTTTTGTTTGGTATATACATGATATTAGCAGGCGTTGAGCGTTTCTTTATTGAGCTCATCAGGGTTAATACAAAGTATGTTGTTGCGGGTGTTTCATTTACCCAGGCCGAAATGATCTCTGTGATCATGGTTTTAGGTGGTATTACGCTTATTGTAACCGGATTAAATAAAGAAAAGAAAGCGCTGGGCACAACAAATGGCTAAAAGCTTTTCAATAAACAAATTACTTCAGAACCAGGTTTTCAGATTTGTGCTGTCGGCGGGGGTAGGTTTTGGGGTTGATGTTTCAATATTTCGCCTATTCAATAATGTTATACTTAATCGGCCTACTTACACCGTTTTTAACGTAGTTGTAAGTAATTATAATATTTCATTCACATTATCTTTTTTTGCCGGCGTAACCGTAAACTTCTTAATTACTCGATTTATGGTTTTTAATGAGTCGAAACTTGCTGCACAGAAGCAATTTTTTAGGTTCTTATTTGTGGCTATAATTGGTTTTTTCGCTAATTACTCGCTTTTTAATTTATTTATCAGATCGTTGAATTTCAATCCTACTGCTGCCCGTGTAACAGCAGCCTTAAGCTTATTCTTCGCAAGTTTTTTTATTCATAAAGTTTTTTCATTTAGTCTATCATTAAAACGTAACCATGGAAACAGCGAACATCATAAACCAGGTAATTGAAGTTTCAAAACAGGCAGGCGATTTCATCAGGCAGGAACGTAAAGCATTTGACCCTGATAAGATAGAATATAAAGGACTTAACGATATGGTATCCTACGTTGACAAAACCGCCGAAGAAACTATAGTAAAAGGCCTGAGCAAAATTTTGCCTGAAGCCGGTTTCATTACCGAAGAAAAAACAACCACTAAAATAGGCGAACGCTACAACTGGATCATTGATCCGCTGGATGGTACTACCAATTTTATACATGGTTTACCCGCATTTTCGGTAAGTATCGCTTTAAAAGAATATGATGAGCTGATAGCCGGTGTGATATATGAAATAAATCTTGATGAATGTTTTTATGCCTGGAAAGATGCGCCCGCATACCTGAATGGCAAAGAGATCAGCGTAAGTAAAAACAACACAATAGGCACCAGCTTATTGGCAACCGGGTTCCCATATTACGATTTTACCAAGCAGTCCGCCTATATCGAATTGTTTACGGAACTAATGCGCAGCAGCCATGGCTTACGCCGTTTAGGTTCAGCCGCTGTTGACCTGGCTTATACCGCCTGTGGCCGCTTTGATGCTTTTTACGAGTATAACCTCAACGCCTGGGATGTTGCCGCCGGTATTGTGATTGTAAAACAAGCAGGAGGTGAAGTTGTAAATTTTAAAGGTGGCTCGGAAGTTTTGGATACCCGTGAATTATTGGCTACTAATGGGAAAATAACAGGGGAGATGCTGGCGGTGATAGGGAAGTATTTTAAGTAATCGTCATTTAAATTCCAAAATGTTATGGATAAGTGGGAACCCATATCTCTGAAAGAACTTTTTGACAAAATTCATAATACAGAAACTGATTTAAATGGGGAGTTATGGAATTTTTGGCAGTTAATTAAAGTTTATCCGACAAAGTGGATTGAAAATGAATTTGGTAACGAAGGGGGCGGATTTTGGGTTGTTGCAATTTGTGGAACAAAAGTTATTTGGTACAATGATATCGAAGAAGGGTTCAATACCTCTAATTATGAGGTCTTTGGGAAAATTGACGGATATTATTGTAATCAAGATGAACTTAGTTGGGCAGTTATCAGATTGTTTGATTTGGTGAAATTTGGTGGAGATATTATTGGGCAGGCTGGTCCACCTCAATCGTTAGTATAAAAGAACTCCTTCATTAAAATGAGGGCCTTTTATTTTAATGTTTAATTATTTATAATTATGACGCTTCAACCTACAAACGCTATTTACACCATTTTAAATACCGTGAATCCGTTTCGAATATTGAGATGAGCGGTTGGCTATGACAATCAAACTAAGAGTATTTACTTATTCTGGCGCGGATATGAAAGGCTGGGTTGAGATATTGGTTACTCGTGACTTTCTGAATATCAAATTGAATGTTCACGAGCACGCCGGGCTTTTTCCAACGCTGCATACTCGCGCCAGTTGAGAGAAGATTTAAATTGGGCTATTTAAACTTGGAAAAATATAAAGCAAAAAAACTAATTCGCCCCGATAAAAAAAGCCTCTCATTTTTAATGAAAGGCTTTCGGGTAAATGATTGGGCACTAACCCCAAAATCAATAATATTATAATGCTTCTGAAACTACTTCAGTAACCTCTGGTACCATGCGTTTAAGCAGGTTTTCGATACCGGCTTTAAGGGTTACGGTTGATGACGGACAACCGCTGCATGAACCGCGAAGTTCAACAGTTACAACACCCTCGTTAAATGAGCGGTAAGAAATAGCACCGCCGTCCTGCTCTACAGCCGGGCGAACGTAATCATGCAGGATCTGTTGAATTTTAACTTCAGTTTCAGAGCCTTCAAAGTTTCCGGCTTCGGCTTCTTCCTCTAACTGGATCTTTAATTCTGATTCGATTGCGCCTTTAACAAACTCTTTCATTATCGGTTCAATATCTGCCCATTCGCTGCCCTCAGTTTTGGTAATAGTCACAAAATTGCTGGCAAAGAAAACACCATTTACAAACGAAAACTTATACAGTTCTTTTGCAAAAGGTGAATGTTCGGCACTTTCCTTAGTTGGGAAGTCAACACTGCCGTTAATAAGCAGTTTGTTAACTATGAATTTCATAGTTGCCGGGTTAGGCGTTAATTCGGTATATACGTTGATGTTCATCGTTTCGTGTTTTTATTCAATCTAATTAACAAATTTAACTACCTTTTTTATTAAAAGCTACCCTAAACTTTGTTATGACATTTCTTTGATGTGTCTTCCGATGTGCAAATGAGTAGATTTCAAATGTGCAGATTTCAGATGTGCAAATTGATGTATAATTAAAACATCAAAAAATCATAATAAAATTTGCACATCTGCACAATTGAAATTTGCACATCTAACTCAGATCCCAGTATAATTCAACGGCGTTATCTTTTTAATCTCATCCTTAATGGCGTCACTTACATTTAACGTATCAACAAACTCGGCTATTGTGTTAGCATTGATCTGCTGATTGGTACGGGTAAGGTCTTTCAGGGCTTCGTAAGGATTAGGGTAAGCTTCGCGTCTTAATATGGTTTGGATAGCTTCTGCAACAACAGGCCAGTTAGCTTCCAGATCGGCATTGATAGCATCAGTGTTTAGCAATAGTTTGTTTAATCCCCTAACGGTTGATTTAATGGCGATCAATGTATGCGCAAATGGCACACCGATATTCCTCAATACGGTAGAGTCGGTAAGGTCGCGTTGTAGTCTTGATATTGGCAATTTGGCTGCAAGGTGCTCAAATAAAGCATTAGCGATTCCCAGGTTGCCTTCCGAATTTTCAAAGTCGATAGGGTTAACCTTATGCGGCATGGCAGACGAACCAACTTCGCCGGCTTTGATCTTTTGCTTGAAGTAGTTCATGGAGATGTAAGTCCACATATCACGGTCAAGGTCAATCAGGATGTTGTTTACGCGCTTCAAAGCATCGCATTGAGCAGCAAAGTTGTCGTAGTGCTCTATCTGGGTGGTAAACTGAGAGCGTTTTAACCCTAAGATATTGTTAACGAAATTATTGCCGAAAGTTTTCCAGTCGATAGCCGGATAAGCAATATTATGGGCATTAAAGTTACCGGTTGCACCACCAAATTTGGCCGAATTTGGGATAGGCTTTAACAACTCAAGCTGGCTTTCTAAACGCTCAACAAATACCAGAATCTCTTTGCCTAAACGGGTCGGCGAAGCAGGCTGGCCATGCGTATGTGCTAATAGCGGAACGTTTTCCCATTCTGCAGCAAATGCTTTCAGGATACTAACCAGATCATTAATAGCAGGGTAGTAGCTGTTATTTAGCGCCAGTTTAAATGTATACGGGATGGCTGTGTTATTGATATCCTGCGAGGTAAGGCCAAAGTGAATGAACTCTTTGTATGGCTCTAACCCTAATTTATCAAACTCCTTTTTAATGAAATATTCAACCGCTTTAACATCATGATTTGTCGTTTTTTCAATCACTTTAATGCTTTCAGCGTCATCTTCCGAAAAATTCCTGTAAATATCGCGTAACTTTTCTGACAGATTTTTATCAAATGATTGTAACTGAGGTAGTGGATATTCGGCAAGTGCTATGAAATATTCTATCTCAACAAATACACGGTACTTGATAAGGGCATATTCTGAAAAGTATCCGGCAAGTTCGGCGGTGGTGTTTCTATAACGGCCATCAATAGGCGAGATCGCTGAAAGTGGAGTAAGCGTCATATTAAAAGAGTGGTATAATTTTTTGCAAAGGTAATCATTTTTGATGTGCCATTGGCAGAGTAAAAACTTTGCAAATAAGCCACTACAACAAACAATAACTAACTGATGTTAAAAAAAGCAAACAAGTATTTGTAATGAAAAAGTAAAAATGAATGGAAACTTTTTATTCAAAAAATGTTTCCTTAGTTTTGACCCGGAAAGTCAATGAGTCAAACAGAAAGAATTATAAAAGGTGCTGAAGACCTGTTTTTAACGGCGGGGATTAAGAGTATCACGATGGATGATATAGCCAGGCACCTTGGCATGTCAAAAAAAACGATCTATCAATTTTTCAAGGACAAAAACGAATTAGTTGTTGCCCTTACAAAAAAGAAACTGAAGGAAGATGAGGATCAAATGAATGAGATCATCAGTAAATCAGCTAATGTGATTGAGGAGATGATCAACATGACCAAATGCTCGGAAGAGATATTTTCAAGGACCAACCCGATTGTTATTCATGATTTGCAAAAATATCATGCTGAAGCCTGGGACGACTTTCAAAGATTCAAGGCCGGGGTACTGATCCAAAAAATGGAAGAACTTTTAACTAAAGGTATGGGTCAGGGTTACATTCGTAAGGATATTGACGTAAAGATAATGGCACGGATGCGGGTTAACCAGGTGGAGTTGGGTTTTAACACTTCAATATTCCCGGTAACTGAATTTAGCCCCTGGAAAGTACAAGTTCAGTTTTTAGATCATTTTAACTATGGCATTTGTACGCTTGAGGGCTACAAGCTGCTTAACGAATATAAAAATATTAATAATGAATAACCGGCTGCTGACACAAGGTTGTCAATAGCTAAAAGAAATTTGTATCAGTTTAAGTAAATCACTCAACCACAATATATATAATGAAATATCTATTTTTTACGGCAACTGTATTTTGTGCCGTAGCCTTTAAAAGCTACGCGCAGGAGGCAACGCCAAATGGACAAACCTTTAACTTTACGGTTCAGGATTGTGTCAATTATGCTTACGAGCACCAAAGCGCAGTTGTGAACTCGGGTCTCGATATTAAAAGTGCGGAGTATAAGGTTAAAGAAACAACCGGCATTGGTTTGCCACAAATCAGCGGCTCAGCCTCATTCCAGGATTATCTTAAAATACCAACCACGTTATTACCAGGTGAGTTTTTTGGAGCCCCTGGTACCTTTGTGCCGGTTAAATTTGGTGTAAAGTACCAATCAAACCTTGGTGTTAGTTTAAACCAGATCCTTTTTAACGGGAGTTATCTTGTTGGTTTAAAGGCTTCAAGAACATATCGTGAGCTTTCACAGCGTAATTATACCCGCTCAAAAATTGAAGCCAACGTTGCTGTCACCAAAGCATATTATCAGGTTTTGGTTAGCGACGAACAAATTAAACTATACGATGCTAATATAACCCAGTTAAAACAGCAGGTTGACCAAACCGTAGCACAAAATAAGCAAGGCTTTGTTGAAAAAATTGATGTAGACCGCATTACTGTGCAATACAATAATTTAATAACTAACCGCGAAAACGTTGTACGTTCACTGGCTTTGAACTATCAAATGCTGAAGTTTCAGATGGGAATGCCTATTGATGAAAATCTTGTGTTGAAAGATAAGCTAAGCGATGTTAGTCTTGATAATAATGTTGCAGAAATGTCGGTAGATACAGGCTTTTACCATAATCGTATAGAGTACTCCTTGCAGGAGACTCAGAAAAAGCTAAATGAGCTGGATCTGCAAAACAAAAAAACAACTTATTTGCCGACACTAAGTGCGAATGGTAGCTATGCGGCATCATATCAGAATAATAATTTTAGTAAGCTTTATAGCCAGGTTTTTCCTTCAAGTTATATCGGTTTAACGCTCAACGTTCCTATTTTCAGTGGCGGGCAAAGACTAAACCAGGTAAGACAGGCAAAAATTGAGGTGCAAAAATCAACAAACGACCTCGTAAACCTTAAAAATACGATAAACCTTGATGCAAAGGTGGCAACTGTGTCATACATTAATGGCTTACAATCGCTTAATAATCAAAAACGTAACCAGGAGCTTGCACAGGAAGTACTGCGTGTATCAAAAGTAAAATATCAGCAGGGGGTAGGCTCAAGCATTGAGGTTACACAGGCCCAAACCAGCCTTGAAGATGCTGACAATAAATATATCCAGGGCCTTTATGATGCCCTGGTTAGTAAAGTTGACCTTGACAAAGCTTACGGACGAATTAAATAACAACACTAAACTCACTATATAACAATGAAAATGAAAAAATTCATATACATACCTTTCCTGGTTTTACTGGCTGCATGCTCAAGTAAGCCCAAAGATAAAAAGGCCGAACTGGCCGATCTGCAAAAGCAACAATCGGATATCAATTTAAAAATAGCGAAACTGCAGGCTGAAATGGGTACTACCGATTCGGCTAAAACAACTGATGTAAGTGTTACAGAAGTGAAAAACGGCAGTTTTACTAACTATGTACAGATCCAGGGTAAAATAGATGCGCAGGATAACGTTACTGCCTATCCGCAGGCATCTGCCGTTATTACTGCTATTTACGTAAAACCAGGCCAGCATGTAACTAAAGGCCAGGTGTTAGCACAACTGGATAATAGTGTTATGCAACAAAATATAGCACAAGCCGAAGCACAGGTTAGCTTAAGCCAACAGTTGTTTGATCGTCAAAAAAACCTTTGGGATCAGAAAATTGGCACTGAAGTACAATATCTGCAAGCTCAAACCGCATTGCAAAGTAATCAGAAAGCTTTGGCTTCCTTAAAAAGGCAATCGGGTTTATACCGCATCATATCGCCAATTTCTGGTACCGTAGATCAAATGGACCTGAAACTGGGACAGGGTGCCACGCCGGGGCAAACAGGAATCCGTATTGTGAATGCCGATGTTTTAAAAGTTAAGGCCGATGTCCCCGAATCATATGCAAGTAGCGTAAATACCGGTAACGATGTTAAAATATTAATTCCGGATGCTAAGGACTCGTTGGTTACTAAAGTTACTTTTGCGGCCAAAGCCATCGACCCAACATCGCGTAGTTTCGGTGTGGAGGTCAAATTACCTCAGCGCAGCACACTTCGCCCTAATATGACTGCAATTTTAAAAATTGCTGATTATTCAAAAACAAATACTATAGCAGTGCCTGTTAAAGCTATACAGAAATCAGAAAACGGCGACCATGTGTTTGTTAATCAGAATGGTATAGCAAAACAGGTAAACGTAAAATCTGGAGTTACCTACGGTGGTCAAACAGAGATATTATCAGGCTTAAAAGCCGGCGACCAGCTGGTTGTTGAAGGTGCAACTGAAATAGAAGATGGCGATAAGATCAAAGTTGTTCAGTCGGCCAATTAGTTATTAATCAATTGATCTGTTCATTATGAAAGATGTAAAAAAAGAATTTGGCCCTTCAAGTTGGGCCATTGATAACAAAACAGCCATTTATGTGCTCATGTTCCTGATTACGGCACTTGGCCTTATCAGTTATAACCGCCTGCCTAAGGAAAACTTCCCGGATATTGCGCAGTCGAAGGTGTTTATAACGACGCAATTTAATGGCCAATCTCCTCAGAACATAGAGAACCTGGTTACGCGCCAAATTGAAAAGCAACTGAAGTCTTTAAAAGGATTAAAGAAAGTAACATCTAACTCGGTACAAAACGTTTCTATCATCACTGCTGAATTTCAGGCCAATATTGATATTAAAGATGCGAAAATCGATGTAAAAGACGCTATTGATAAAGCAAAAAAGGATCTTCCACAAAATGATAACAATTATACAGATCCTGCTGTTTCGGATATAAACGTTGCCGATCTTCCTATCTTGTACATCAATATTTCGGGTAACTATGATCTGAAAAAGCTGAAAGAATATGCCGATATATTGAAGGACGAAATAGAAAGTTATAAGGAAATATCAAGGGTTGACGAAGTTGGTGCATTAACTCCCGAAATACAGGTTAATGTTGATATGAATAAGATGGCTGCTGCACAACTTAGTCTGACAGATATTACTACGGCTGTTGGCAACGAAAATATTTTGCTGTCTGCGGGAACTGTTAAAACCGATGGAGTGCGCAGAACTATTGATATCAAGAAAGACTTCAAAAACGCAGAAGAAGTAGCGGCTATGGTGATCAGAAATCCCAAAGGCCAATCGGTTTATTTAAGGGATATTGCCGATGTTAAAGATTCATTCCTGGAGCAGGAAAGCTACGCAAGGTTAAAGACTAATGATAACGCTAATTTCAAAAATGTAATTACGCTTAACGTTAGTAAGCGCGCGGGAGAGAACCTGATAGAGGCGTCGGATAAGATCAATGCTTTGATTAAGTTAAAACAAAAAACCGTTTTCCCGAAAGGTCTCGATATTGTTGTTACAGGTGATCAATCGGATAAAACGCGTACAACACTTAACGACTTGATTAACACCATCGTTATTGGTTTCTTGCTTGTTACCGTCATCCTGATGTTTTTCATGGGTACAACCAATGCCATTTTCGTAGCATTGTCGGTACCATTGTCGTGTTTTATTGCCTTCCTGGTAATGCCCGCAATTGGCTTTACGCTTAATATGATTGTGTTGTTCTCGTTCCTGCTGGCGCTGGGTATTGTAGTGGATGATGCCATTGTGGTAATTGAAAATACGCACCGTATTTTTGCAAACGGTAAGGTACCGATAAAGGAGGCAGCTAAAATGGCTGCGGGTGAAGTATTCCTCCCTGTATTTTCAGGTACCATGACCACCTTAGCACCGTTTATTCCACTGGCTTTCTGGAACAGTTTGATAGGACATTTTATGTTCTTCCTGCCAATCACGTTGATTATCACTTTGCTGGCATCTCTGGTGGTTGCATATATAATTAACCCGGTATTCGCGGTTGACTTCATGAAGCCTCATCATGACGGTGAACATGATAACCCGAAGTTTGACAGACCGACAAAACGCGCCATGATATTTTTGGCCATTGCTACAGTTATCGGTTATTTGATAAACGTGGGTTTTGGTAACCTGATGGTGTTGATCATGGTATTATACCTGATTAATCATTTCTTCCTATTACGAATAATTGATAGATTTCAGAAAAATGCCTGGCCGAGATTTCAAAACTGGTACGCCAAATGGCTTGAACGTGCTGTACGCAGGCCGATTACCGTTTTAGTTGGAACCATTGGCTTATTCATTTTTGCGATTGTCCTGATGGCGGTACGCGGGAAGACACCGGAGTTTTTCCCGTCGGGCGATCCTAACTTTGCTTATGTATATATCACGCTTCCTATCGGTACCGATCAGGCTTACACTAATGAAATAACCAAAAGTGTAGAAAAAAAGGTTGCCGAGATTGTTGAGCCGGATAAGGATATCGTGTCCTCTGTAATCTCAAACGTTACTAAAGGTGTTACCGATCCTACGGATGAAGATCAGGGTGATTACGAAAATAAGGGTAAAGTGACTGTTGCATTTGTTGAATTTGGTAAGCGTAACGGTAAGGATACCAAAAAAGTATTAGCTAATATTCGTGCGGCAGTACAAGGGATCCCGGGTGCTAAAATATCCGTTACGCAAGAAAACAGCGGCCCGCCAGTTCAAAAGGATATTAGTATAGAGATTGTTGGTGATAACCTTGATACATTGGTTGCTACCGGAAATAGGTTAAAAAGCTACCTAAGCAAGCAAAACATAGCTGGCATAGAAAACCTTATAGCCGATGTACAAAGTGATAAACCTGAGATAGTGTTTGACATTGATCGTGAACGGGCAAATCGCGAAGGACTATCGACTTATCAGATAACGCAAAACCTGATTACCTCTGTATTTGGCTGGAAGGCGGGCGATTTCCGTAACACAAAAGAGGATGATTACAAAATCATGGTTCGGACGTTACAAAATCAGCGGGGTAATATTGATGAAATCAAAAACCTGAAAATAACCTATCGTGATATGGCTATGAATGGAGCAATACGTCAGGTGCCTATTTCAGCTTTTGCAGATGTGCGTTATACCACAACTTACAGTAATATCAAGCGCAAGCAACAACGCAGGGTGTTAACGCTGGGTTCAAATGTTATTAAGCCTAACAATCCTAATGAAGTTAATGCCAATATTTTAAAGGCGATAAACAACTTTAAGAAACCGGATAATGTTATTATAAGGCAGGGTGGTGGCCAGGAAGACCAAATGGAAGCCATGACTTTCCTGCTTTCTGCTCTTGGTGTGTCGTTCGGGCTTATTCTCATTATTTTAATGATCCAGTTTAACTCAATTGGTAAAACGCTTATTATTATTAGCGAGATCCTCTTTAGTATAATCGGTGTGTTATTGGGCGTTACCATATTTGGCATGACTATGTCTATAGTAATGACGGGGATTGGTATCATTGCACTTGCCGGTGTGGTTGTTCGTAACGGGATCTTGTTGGTTGAGTTTACCGATATGTTGTTGGAGCAGGGCGTTAGTATCCACGATGCAGTAGTTGAAGCCGGCCATACCCGTATGACGCCTGTATTGTTAACCGCAACAGCTGCTATTTTAGGTTTAATACCGCTGGCAGTTGGTTTCAATATCGATTTCGTTGGCTTGTTTACCCATTTTGAACCGCATATCCACTTTGGTGGTGATAACGTGGCTTTCTGGGGGCCGCTGGCCTGGACAATGATCTTCGGCTTAGGTTTCGCCACCATTATTACATTGATCCTTGTACCATGTTTATACCTGATCCGTTATAACCTGAAAGCAAGGTTGTTCGGCAAAAAATCGGTTGAAGCTAAACATGTTGAAGTATTAGAAACAGAAGCTGTTTAAAATAAAGAGCCATTAATAACACAAACAGCTGCAGTCGAAAGATTCGGCTGTTTTGTTTTTTGACAGTTTTTAAATAAAACATAATAATGTATTTATGGTTCTCTATGCAAACGTTTATCACAGCCATGAAACTTAAAATAACAAAACCGCTTTGGCCGGTAATAGGCCTTGGTACGTTAGCCGGTATGCGTACCTTATCTGCCCCTGTTGTAACTACGCATGTATTAAGTCATCATCCATCAAAGCAACTGGAAACGTCACCGTTAAGGTTCATGCAATCAACAACAGTGGCTGCTGTTTTAAAGATCGTATCCGTTACTGAACTCATTGCGGATAAATTACCCTCCACTCCAAACCGTATAGAGCCTGCAGGGGTAGCGGCAAGGTGTTTATCCGGCGCCCTGGCCGGCGCCAGTATTTATAAAGCGGTGGGGGGCAAAGCATTAACCGGAGCCTTGATAGGAGGGGTGGCGGCAATATCTGCAACCTATGCCAGTTACTTTTTACGCAAAAATACGGTTAAGGTAAATCATATCGCCGACCCGGTAATTGGCACAATTGAAGATGCTTTGGTAATAGGATCGGGCTTTGGCTTAAGTAAGCTGACCTATGCCCCGGTTGCAGGCTGAACATATTTTTCAAGTTCGCCCAGGTTGCTGATCTCATTACGCGACCGGGGCAGGCTGTCAGGATAATTCTTTTGAATAAAGGTTACCAGGTTTTCACGGATATAGCAGCGGAGGTCAAACGCATCTGATGAGGTTCGGGAGCTCATTAACACCCTGATCTCTATGGTATGTTCTTTAACATCAGTTACCTGTACTACTTTAACCCGTTTATCCCACAAGCTTGATTTAACTATCAGGCGTTCAAATTCTTCACGTATAGCATCAATAGGGGCGGTATGGTCCATGTATAAAAATACGGTGCCCAAAATGTCGGCAGATGTCCTTGTCCAGTTCTGAAAGGGTTTTTGAATAAAGTAATTGATGGGGAGTATCAGCCTACGTTCGTCCCAGATTTTTAAAACCACATAAGTAAGCGTGATCTCCTCCACGCGTCCCCATTCGCCCTCTACAACCAAAACATCATCAATACGAATAGGCTGAGTAAAAGCTATCTGGAAGCCGGCCAGTAAATTACCTAATGAGCTTTGCGCCGCAAAGCCAACTATGATACCACCTATACCAACACCGGTAAGTAAACCGGTACCTATTTTACGCATGCTTTCAAAACTGAGCAATATAATGGCAATCGTCAAAAAGATAATAGTCACCACAATGATCTTACGGATAAACTGGATCTGTGTACGTACCTTACGCTCCTTCAGGTTATCCACTTTATTAAGGTCGTAAGTATGATAGATGTAATCTTCCAGGATTCGTACCGAACGTACAAGCAGACCTGCGAAAGATATGGTAAGTAAAATCTCAAAAGTTTTGTCAAGAGGTTTGTAATAAACCGGATTCATTCGCATTAATGGCGAAAGGATATTGAATAGAAACAGTGGGATGAAATAAGCCACAGCCGGCCCAAGGTTAACCAGTATGGATCTTAAGATTGAGTAAGATGTGTCTGCTTTTTTTGCATAAAATTTAAAGAGACGGGTTATTATGAATTTTATAATCAGGCCAACAAGTACGGCTACCAGCGCGATGATCAGGTTCCAGGCAAATGACGGTATGCGCTGTGAAAATGTAAGCAGGTCGGGGGGTAAGCTGTTTTCAATATTCATAGCAAGGCAAGTGTTTTCTACAGTAAAATAGTTGGAATGTAAAATTGTTTTAGCAAATGGCGCCGTACCGGGTGTTGTTACACATGTTTAATGAATTTTTGATAGTTTTGTTAAAAAAGTCAGGAAATCGATTGTCTTAACTTTTTGTTTACCTGTTTAAATAAAACTTAACGAGCACATGGCAGCAGTGAATGACCAGCAGGATATTAAAAGAGAAAAAATTTTAGAGGCCTCGCACCAGCGCTTTTTACATTACGGTTATTCAAAAACTACCATGAACGAAATAGCCGGCGACCTCTCTATGTCAAAGGCCCTGCTTTATTATTATTTCCCGGATAAAAGCCAGTTGTACATTGCTGTAATGCGTAAGCTTGCTACTGATTATCTTAAAACACTTGAAAACAGGCTAAATACATTTACCAATTTAAAAGAAGCTTTCACCTTCCAGGTAAATACCCATCACGAGTTTATAGTAAACAATTATAACTTTTTTGATTTTTTCAGGCTTAACGAACAAAACCTCCCCGAAACCATTTGGCAAATAGTTAGCGAAGTTCACAGTGCCGAGCTAAACTTGTTAAGCAATGCTATTAAATCGGAAGTTGAAAAAGGAGCCATTAAGCCTGTAGAAAATCCTGACGAAGTTGTTGATGTATTGATGGACGCTTTGCACGGCATCAGGGTGGGGGCGATATCTCAAAAGAAAACCAACTTTCCGCGTAAAGAACACCTTGAAGAAATTCACCATAAAAAACTCCTCCTGCTTGATATTTTTATCAAAGGATTGATGTACTAAAGTCATCTTAAGGTATAAATACTCCATACTGTCAGTTAGCCGTCAAATGAATTGGCTGTTAAATATTATGGCTATTATTTATAGGTACATTTGTACTTACAAATAATTTAATAGCCAGGTAATTACCTCCCTGTTTAATTATTTATAAAATACTTCTTTTTTAAGAGGTGATTGTTTTAGAGTGATTTAGCCTGCATAGCTTTTTGCCGTGCGGGCTTTTTTATGGGTTGATATTTGTACGGATAGCAATATTGCCGGTCAATATTTTATGTACTGGGCATGCATTTGCTATTTTCAATAACCGGTCTCTTTGTTCGTCATTTACTTCACCTTTAAAGCTAATTTTAGTTTCAATGCGTGTACCACTTAAAGTCTTAAACATTTCAACATCGGCTTTAATTTCCTCTATAGGCCACATTTTACGGTTAATGTACATGCGCAGGGTGATTACAGTGCAGCTTGCGAGGCTCGCCAGTAACAAACTAAATGGGTTCATGCCTGTATTGCTGCCTTCGGCCTCAAGGGGTTCATCGGTTATAAGGCCATGCCCACCGCTGTTAACTACTGTTTGATATTGAGTGAGTCCTATAAGTGCAGTAGCTGTTTCTATCAACTCAATTCCGGTTTCTTCCATAAGGCGTTTAAATAGAGTATTGTTATTAATAAATTAAGCTTAGTCCTTAGTCCTAAGGCATGAGTTCTAAGTATAGAAAAGCAAAAAAACAGATTGGCGACTTCCGACTCAATACTATCGACTTAACTTTCTTTATTCGGATGTTTCGTTAATATCAACCAGGTTCCAGTTTTTTTTCAGAAATTTGGGGCCGCCATTATATTTCAGGATCACTTCAAAATTGGTACGGTTTGTTTCACCCTGGCTATCTGTTGAAAGAACATACGATTTGATAATAAAAACAGAGTCGGCCTTTTTGCCAAATTGATATCTGTCGTCAGGAAAAGAGGTATTTCCCGAACGTATGGTTGGGATTACAAATTCCTTCGCAATTTTATAAGCGTCATCGGCATTAGGCATTTTGCTAAATGAAAGCACCTCTGTAACACCGCCGGATATGGCAAACTTTACCATAATAAAAATAAATACTATACCAGCGATGATAATGGCATATACGCCTTTCATAGCGCGCTTTTTTTTAAGCTGCTTTTCTTTAAGATAAGTTTGAGTCATTAGTTTATAAAGGGTGCGATAAAAGTAGCAATTATGGCTGATGACCAAAGAATAAATAAGCAATAAAAATCGCCGCAATAACGCCGGCCAAATCGGCTATAAGCCCGGCAGGGATAGCATAACGTGACTTTTTAATGCCCACCGAACCAAAATATAAGGCAACGATATAAAAAGTGGTATCTGCCGAGCCATTAAAGATCCCTGCCAACCTACCTGCAAATTTATCGACACCAAAATTTTGCATTACCGTTATCATCATGCCTTTTGAGCCCGAACCGCTTAGTGGCTTTAAGTAAGCTACAGGCATAGCATCTACAAAGCGTGTATCTAAGTTAAACTGAACGCAGACCCAGCGCAAACCTTCATTCATATAATCCAACGCGCCGCAATTCCTGAACACGCTGATCCCAACCAGCATAGCTACCAGATAGGGGATTATTTTGACAGATGTTTCAAAACCTCCTTTGGCACCCTCTACAAAAACTTCAAACACGTTTACTTTCTTTATAAGGCCGCCCATGATAAATATTACCGGTATGGTAAACAACATCACATTGCTTATAACTGATGATACCGTACTGATCTGCTCTTTGGTTAGCTGCGTGGTAAAGTACCATACCACCAATGTAATGAAAGCGGTAACGCTGCCAAGCCAGCCAATAACTACCCTGTCAAAAAGATTGATTTTTTGCTTAATGGCCACTGCTATTAAGCCAACTACCGTGGCTACATAGGTAGCAATGATACAAGGTAAAAATACTTCAGCCGGATCTTTTGAATTAAGGATGGCCCTTTGTGCGATGATGGTAACGGGTAATAACTGCAAGCCGGATGTATGCAGCACCAGGAACATGATCTGGGCATTTGAAGCTGTTTCTTTATCTGGATTCAGCTCTTGCAGGCTGCCCATCGCTTTTAAGCCAAGCGGTGTAGCTGCGTTATCAAGGCCCATTAAATTGGCCGAAAAATTCATCATCATTTGGCCAGTGGCGGGGTGGTCTTTCGGCACATCTGGAAACAAGCGGCTGAAGAATGGCCTTACTATCCTTGATAGAAGGTTAATTGCCCCTGCTTTTTCGCCGATGTTCAGAATACCGAGCCAGAATGCCATAGAGCCAATTAGCGGCAAAGCAATATCCATTACTGATGACTTAGATGAATTAAACAATCCTTCAACCAATAATTTGAAAGCTTCTGTATCGCCAAAAAAAACTAATTTTATGAGTGAAACAACAAATGCAATTACAAAAAAAGCTATCCAGATATAGTTAAGCGCCATAGTAATGTTTAAGGCTTTGAAGTTAGTGCTTTTGCTGTTTAATATGAAATACTGATACTTTTATACTACCTATAAACCAATAAATGAACGATACTATCCATAAACTCAACGGAATTATAGATAATGTAAGGCAACTGAAAGGCCGCGATATTGACTGGGCCTGTAAGGCATCGTCCGCTAAGTGGTCAAAAAAAGAAGTGGTTGGCCATTTGATTGACAGTGCTCAAATTAACCTGCAGCGTTTTGTGCGTTGCACCTATGAAGAAAACTTCAGGCTTACCTACCAACAGGTAGAATGGGTTGCTGCCGCACGTTACCAGGATGCTGACATTAACGAATTGATTGAACTTTGGGCCTTGCTGAACCTGCAGATTGTACGGGTTTTAGAGAATTACCCTGCCGACAGATGGAGTGCCCGCTGTGACAGCAGCAAACAGGAGCCAAACCTGCAAACTGTAGAATGGCTTGCTGCCGACTATGTTGATCACATGCTGCATCACCTGAAAGATATATTGTAATGGCTGGCTATTCAGCTACGCCCCTGGCAAAAAAACTCGGCATAAAAGCAGGCAGGAAGCTGTTGCTTGTTAATGCACCTGATCATTACCTTGATCTGTTTAGCGACATGCCTTCTGATGTTTATTTTACAGATGATATTTCATTTGAAATTGATGTGATCCATTTCTTTAGCAAAAGTGCGGATGAATACCGGGTTAAGCTGCCTGAACTGATAAAGCAAATTAAACAGGACGGCATGATTTGGGTATCCTGGCCCAAAAAGGCTTCAAAAGTAGTTACTGATATTACAGAAGATTTGATCAGGAACTTTGCTTTGCAAATGGGGTTGGTTGATATCAAGGTTTGCGCGGTTGATGAAGTGTGGTCGGGTTTAAAGCTGGTGATCCCCGTTAAAAACAGGAAATATGTGGTATAGGTCATTTTTGGTTAAAACCAGTTAAACAAACAGCACTGCGTTTTAGCATAAGCGCTTAATTGTATAACTTAGCACAATAATACCTGATAATATGGCTCAGATTGATTTAAAACGTGTACATGGCGATTTTGGCTTTGAAGCTGTTGACGCTAACGGTCACACCGTAAAAATGGACAGCAGTCCGGAAAGTGGCGGCCAGGATTTTGGTATCCGCCCAATGCAAATGCTTTTAATGGGCCTGGCTGGTTGCTCGGCAATTGACGTGATCAGTATCCTGAAAAAACAGCGCCAGGAAATAACCGATTATAAAATGGTGGTTAACGGCGAACGTGAAGCAGGTAAGGAACCTTCACTGTGGGAAGATGTGGATATTGAATTTCATATTTACGGCAATGTTGATGAAGATAAGGCTGTGCGTGCTGCCGAACTTTCTATTAACAAATACTGCTCAGTTGCTGCAACACTTGCAAAAGCCGGTGCTGAAATTAACTGGAAAGTAATTGTTCACCCTGCTGAATAATATATTTATTACACATTAAAAATATAAAATGGCGGAACAGGAAGTACCTATTAAAACAGTTCACCTGTTCCGCCTGTTGGACCAAAAGCTAATAGAACTGCTTAAATCCTTATCAGCCGACGACTGGAACAGGCCTACATTAGCAAAGCTTTGGACTGTAAAGGATATTGCCGCTCATTTGCTTGATGGTAACATACGCGTCATTTCTTCGTCTCATCAATTTGCAGGCGATCCTCCTTCAAATCCCATTAATAACTATAGTGATTTAGTTGATTTTTTGAATGTATTAAACGCCACCTGGGTAAACGCTATGAAGCGTGTAAGCCCGCAGTTGCTTATCGACCTTTTAGAAACTACAGGCAAACAATACGGTAAAGTGATGGCTGCCGCTGATTTGTTTGCACCTGCACCATTTTCAGTAGCCTGGGCAGGTGAAGATGAATCCGTTAACTGGTTTCATATAGCCCGCGAATACACCGAAAAGTTTCATCACCAGCAACAGATCCGCGAAGCGGTTGGTAAACAAGGCATCCTAACTGCTGAATTGTTTTATCCCTGTATCGATACTTTTATGTGCGGGCTTCCGCATACATATCGTACGGTTAAAGCAAACACCAGTACGCTAATTCAAATCACTGTAACTGGCGAAGCTAGCGGTAACTGGTACCTGCTTAAAATGGCTGAGGGCTGGACACTCATCAAAAATGCCGGATCTGTGCCGGATGCTATAGTAACTTTATCGCCTGATATTGCCTGGAAGGTTTTCACCAAAGGCATCAATCCGCAAGCCGCATTGGAGGCTTCCAAAGTTAGCGGTAATATTAACCTGGGCGAAAACTTGTTTAATATGGTTGCTGTGATGGCTTAACAACCATTTTGTTTAATTACTCTTTAACTGTACAAAACTGTATTCTTTTTACTCATTAACCAATTTGTACAAAAAGTTAAGAATTTGGTTGTGATTGCCTGTTTAAAGCAACCTTAGTGGTGATATAAAAACCTAAGCATTTGACTTAGTGAGTCAGCATTTTATATCAAATTTCATATGCTTTTTTTATTTGATTAGCCTGCCTTTTGGCCATGGGCTCTCTGGTTTAATAAATATTGATGGCATCAATGTTGGATTAACCAGTGTACGTTTTACTTGAATGTTAAACGTATAATTAAACATATAGATATGAAAACAAATTTAAAAAAAGCCTCATTACTTCTTACAGGAGTTATGATTGGTAGCAAATTATTCGCTCAGTCAACAGATACCTCAGCTACAGCAAAAGATTACGTGAGGCCATTTTCGGGTGGCAGTGAATTACGTACCTGGTCAATAGGTGTACATGGCGGTTTATTAACCCCCTTTACCATATTCGGACGCAACAATAGGCAGGATTTTACCAATCCAACCGAACAGTTTGGCTACGGCGGATACATTAAAAAACAAATATTGCCATCCTTGGGCTTACAGGCCGACTTCCTTCGCGGTAAATTAACTTCATCAAACAGTCAGCCTAACGCAGCAGGTACCTCTCCCTATGATTCATACTCTACTAAATTAAACTGGTCGGCAGCTTTAAGTGCTAATATTACGCTGGCTAACATCAATTGGCGCCATGAAAAGCCGTTTATTCAGCCTTATTTAACCGCAGGTGTTGGTAATTTGAACTACACACCAAGGATTACCCCGGTTGGCGGGCAACAGGAAAACTTTAAGAAAACCGATAATGGCCATATCAACGAATTGTTTATCCCCATTGGCTTAGGTTTGAAATTTGACCTCGCCCCGGGCATAAACCTTGATTTAGGTTACCAGGTTAACTTTGTACAGGCCGATAACCTTGACGGATATAAGTATGGGGCGAGTGATGACAGGTTTTCATACGCGCATATTGGCTTAGAATTTGCCCTTGGCAATAAGAAAAAACACCAGATGGCAACCCATAATCCTGTATCGTCAATGCGTACAGAATACCAATGGGAAAACCAGCGTACCCGCGCCGAACTACAGCAACAGATTGATGCTGAAAAAGCAAAAAACGCGCAACTGGCCAGCGATCTTGCAACAACCAATGCCAACCTCGCCAAATTAACTACCGACAGCGATGGTGACGGTGTTGTGGACGTAAACGATAAATGCCCTAACACACCAGCCGGCCAAAAAGTTGATGGCTCAGGTTGTCCTTTGGCTAAACCGGTAGTTTATGTTACTGAAGAAGATAAAAAAGTAGTTAAAGACGCCATTAAAAACCTTGAGTTTGATTTGGGTAAAGCTACAATTCGTGCGCATTCATATCCCAGTTTGGATAGGGTAGCACAGTTATTAGTTGATAAAAACTTTAGCCTAAAACTTGCTGGCCATACTGACAACACAGGTTCGGCTGATTTAAACATGCGTTTATCAAAAGATCGTGCTGAATCGGTTAAATCATACCTCGCAAGCAAAGGTGCAAATCCATCGCGTATTGAAGCAACCGGCTATGGTCAAACACAGCCAATAGCTACAAACAAAACAGCTGCAGGCCGTCAGGCTAACCGCAGGGTTGAATTTACCTTGTATTAACAAAGGTTGTTAAACCTTATATAGGTAAAAAGCTGCTCAATTGAGTGGCTTTTTTACTTTCATATTTAGCAATCAAATGTGATTGTTTGAATAGGTAGGATTTTAATTAGTTCGCCAATACCATCATCCTGTCTAATTTCCTGTAGCAGGAGCGGATAATGGTGGTGCTACCAGGAAATCGTCAACAGTGATCAAGTATTTAGCATGAGCGGTCATTTTTGTTACAAATTGATCTGTATTTATTTATCCGTGACATTTATAAGCAACGTTATTTAATATCAGTGTAAATTAAAACAAAGTCATTTTAAAGATTACTCAACATAACCGTTTATTGCAGCGGGTGGTGAATAATATCCGCTTTTTAGTTAAGGTTAAAGTTTATATGCTGTCGGTAACTCTTGAGCGTATCAATTGACTTTTTTATGACTTTTTTAATTACAAATTAAGAAACAGCTCTTGTTATCACTTGTTCAAATCATACATCTCATTATAATATAAATTGGCTATGAAAGCAATCCTGGTAGTTCACAATCTCAAAAAAGAAAGCAATTATGCACTTACTTACGCCGGTAATTTAGGTGATAAATTAAAAACCAAAGTAATTGTTATGAACACGGTACCCGAGCCGATGAGTGTTCAGCAATCAGATACTACCACACAGGATATATTTGATGATGAGGATTTTAGTTTTAAAGATCAAAATAAAGGCATCGAAAAGATAGTTTTCCTTAACTATCTGGATACTTTGGGGATGTCGTTCCACGCAATTATAGCTAAATATGATATAGGTTTAATTATCAAAGGGGTTGGCGGAACTGCAAAAGAAATTAATGAACAGCTTGTGCCTGTTTTAAATCATTCATGCTGCCCCTTACTGGCCGTTCCGGAAGGTGCCTCATTCAATATTACGAATATGGGATACCTTGCCGATCTTCGTTATGCCAAAAAGGATATCGTAAGCCTTTTAAGTAAAATGAGTGAAGCAATGGATGTAAAGGCATCACTTTTTAATATAACTGAATCGGGATTACCGCATATGTATAATGATTATGCTGATGCTGTGTTCAGGCAATTGTTCTCCGGTTCAAGGCTGAACCTGGTGAATATCAAGGAGCGGGATATCATGAAAACCGTTGATGTACTGGCCAATATAATGCGAGTTGATTTTTTTGTATTGAGCAACCGCAGCTCACAATTAAATGGGTTATGGGATTGGGAGAATATGGAGAATGAAGAACATGCCCATCTACCGGCGCTTATCTTTCCATGCTGAAAATAGCGTAAATATAAAGGGAAGATACCGTCATCGATCTTCCCTTATATATTCAATTTGGCCGTTTATAAAACGTAAACACCATTTGCTTTTAGAATTTTACTGAAAAACAACAAATGCCCCGGCAAGGCGTTTTGCCAAAACTCCCAGGTATGGCCTCCTGGTTGTTCGGAATAATCATGTGGAGTATGGTTATAAACTAATCTGCGGTGTAATTCACGGTTGGGCTCAAGCAAAAAGTCATCAACTCCTATATTAATAACCAATGGCAGCCCGTTTTTACGGATCTGATCAGCCATGTTCACAACCGAATATTGCAGGTAAGTATCCGGCGTCATAGGCCCCCAAATTTTATCAAGCATTTTGGTAAGCATCTCAAACCTATCGGGGGGGAGCTTCCAGGTGGTCATGTTTGGGTCAAGGGCTCCGCTCATACTCCCTGCTGCTGCAAAAAGTTCCGGATGCCTGGTTGAAAGATACAACGCGCCAAATCCTCCCATAGATAAGCCGGTGATAAGCCTGCCTTTTTTATCGTTAACCGTGCGGTATTTGCTATCGATAAAAGGAATCACTTCCTTAATAATATAAGTTTCAAACTTGCTGTTAGGATCAATCGGGCTATCAACATAATAACTAAAGATTTCACCTTCGGGCATTACAATAATGATGTTGTATTGATCAGCAAGGTCTTTTACCAATGATTTATCCGGCGTTTTTAGCAGCCAGTCGTCAAAATGGCCATACCCCCCATGCAGCAGGTACAATACCGGAAAATTGGCTTTGCTTTTTTCATATGCTTTAGGAAATGCAATAGCCGCTTTATAAGTTTTGTTCATTGCCACGCTTGGGATTTGTACTGTGTCGACTTTGGCTGCAAAAACCCATATGCTGCTAAACAGCAGGGCAAATATTAAAGCTACTCTTCTCATTTACTTATGGTTTTGGTGCTGCGACTACTATTTTTAATAATTCATCATCCGGGTGATTTTTAACTGTGCATTGGTTATCCAGTATCATAGTTGCACCATTTTCGGCAGTGTATGCAGGCCATTTAGGTAATGACGATGTATTGGGGTTGCCGGTTTTGGCAAAATTTATCCATGCGCTGCTTATTTTATCGGCAAGGGCATATGCTTCCTTACCGCCGCCGGTCATTTCCTGGCAGCGTGCGATGTTGTTAAACTGGAAAGCTATATCCATACAGTGCATGGCTTTATACATACCTCCATTTACGGGCGATTGCCAGGTAAACAGGTACATATACACCGGGGCCGCGCCACTAACAGCCTTTTCATTTGCCTGTTTAATGGCTAATGAGCGGAAGTTAAATTCAATGTCGGTAAATTCTGATGGTTTTGAAATTGTTGGATACGCTTTTTGCGCCGCGGCGATGTAAGCATCTGTTTTATCGCCATATTTTTTTTGAAGACTGGCTTTTAATTCATCCATAGTTTGGCTTTTAGGGCCGGGGATAAATGGAGCGAATTCGTTTTTGGTTGTACCTACCAGCAGCGGAACATTTTTCGACAGTTCTTTAGCTGCCGGATCTGATGGTTGGTAAGGAAGAAAATCGCCGTCTAAAGCGGGGCCCCAGCCGTTCATGGTTTTGCCCTCTTTTTTCAACTCGGCCGAAACCTTGCGCATGGCTTTTTTACCCGCTTCGTTCAGTACATCATAAGGCAGTTTTTGAAGAGAATCAACCTGTGAAGGCTGCAGGTGAAGTTCTTCCAATAATGCAGCGGCAACTTTTTGGGTAACTGGTTTTTCGTTAAAATTGGTGATATAGCTGCCGCTCTCAACAATGGCATTTTTAAATAAACCTTTTACTGATGGCGCGTTCATCAAACAGGTAACCTTACCGCCACCACCCGACTGCCCAAAGATGGTCACATTATCAGGATCGCCGCCAAACTGGGTTATATTTTGTTTTACCCATTCCAGGGCCAATTTCAAATCGAGCAGGCCCGCGTTTGCAGAGCCCCTATATTTATCACCATAGGCTGAAAGATCAAGAAAGCCCAAAATGTTTAACCGGTGATTTACCGATACCAGTACCACATCTCCCTTTTTAGCCAGGTTTTCCCCGTCATATGATGGAAGTTCAATTGATGAACCGGCAGTAAAGCCGCCACCATGCAGCCAAACCATTACCGGGCGTTTTTTGCCATCGTTCAGTTTCTGTGTCCATACATTGAGCGACTGGCAGTGTTCATTTGAATAACCCAGATCATGCTGAAAGGCAAATTCAAATTCGTCGTTAACAGTTGTAGTTGGATCGGTAGGACAAACCGGACCGTAAGTTTTTGAACTGCGTACATCTGTCCATGGCGCAGGTTTTTCGGGCGCCATAAAGCGGTCGGCTTTGGCGTAGGGGATACCTTTAAAGGTAAAAATGCCATTGTGAAGATAGCCTTTTACTTTTCCGCTTTCGGTTGATGTTACAGCCACATCGTTCCCGGCAACAACTGGTTCGTTGCTGCTTTGGCAAAACGCCGTTACAGGTAAAAAGCAAATGAGTAAAAGCAGCATGAGGGTACTGTTTTTTTTCATAATTGTATTTGGTTAAATTGGTTTAAAGCAATAGATCTCTGCACGCTTGAGAGATCGGAAAGAAGAAATATAGCAAATCGGTGATCTCCCAATAGGGGCAATTATTGATTTTCTATTGTGTAAATATAACACAATGAGTTGTTCGAAAGTAATTTATATCAGATTTTTTACTCTAAATTTTAATGTTAATGAAAAAGTATGAAATGCTCTTGGCTATTGGGAGCTTATCAGTCTTGAAACACCTAAATTTAAAGTATTAATTTAACATTCATGTATCGCAACCTGCCTTTTCTCATCGTATTAATTGGTTTTTTTCCTTCCTGTAATCATGCTTCGGTTAATGTTGATAAGAGGAATGCGGCTAATCAAATAAAACCGCAGCGACAAGTTAACCCAAAAGGGGCGGGCAGGAGAAACCGCGACTTGTTTGGGGCTATCGTTTTGTTATTAACGGCGATTTTGATGGAGATGGGAGGCAGGAAAAACTCACCGAACATTATTTCAACGGCCTAACCAATAAGGAGACAAACAAATTTTACAATGGTGATTATGATTACGACATTAAGATGGCCAATGGAAAGCGATCATATTCATTTATAGTATGTGACAATGAATTAATCCGCAGGATAGATGTAGTTCCGGTTGGCAATTTTGGATTACTTTATCTTAAAAATGAAGGAGATCTGAACGGCGATGGGGGTGACGAAATATCCTACGTGACCAATAAAGCCGATTGGTCGAGCTTTAATGAATATAAGATCATGACTTATAAAAATCGTAAATGGGTTGTCTTGTATTGGTTTCCTATATGGGAATGGCAGTTGCCCGAATTGCCGCGGGTTGGTAATCAGACTGTTGCTTTGGGCTCGAATCAAGTTATAGCCCTAAATTCAGACACTACAGATAAGAAATTATTAAAAGAATTGAAAGTTTTTAATGGGTTGGTTAAGAAAGCCGGCAAAAATAAGATCCAGATCATTTACCGAAGTAAAGATATATCCCAGGATACGATTATTGTCGGCCTTAAAAACCATCATCCCCCTGTTTAGGTCACAGCCCGTAAGCATCTTTATATCGTTGCATCGAAGTCGTGAATATTTCCATTGCATTACCCTCAATATCCTGGTTTTCAAATGCTCCATACACAGTATCAAAATTAAGCATGGATGCTTTTTGATATGCTTTGACAAATTCTTCCTTGGCGAGTAATATAATATTAGGATAGCTGTACATAATAGCCATATGCCGTTTGCTTCTGGCTATATTAAAGGTATCACCACAAAGCATAGTTCCATTGGGTGTAAAGCCTGCAATGTGCAACACGCAGCTGCCCGCAAAATGACCGCCGATATGTACTACGCTTATGCCGTCCCAAAGTTGTGTGGTGTTACCACCCCATAAGTAGATATACGGAGAATTAAAAGGTACCCTTTCAGCGTCATGTTGGTGGATATAGATTGGGCAGCCAAATTCGGCGGCCCAGTCATTCATATTACTGTAATAATGCGGATGTGAAAACGCGATAGCTTTTAATCCGCCTTTAGCCCGGATAAATTCAATTGTAGCATCATCCAGGTACGGAATACAATCCCACAAAATGTTACCTCCCGGAGAGATAAGGAGCAGGGCCCTTTGGGCAATTGCAAAGTCTGGTTGTATTTTGAGTGCATACAGATGTTCACTTAACTGTGTTATTTTGATGGTGCGGTTCTTAAGTTCGGCTGGCGTATTCCATTGCTGTCCACTCTCCGGAACGTATTGTCGATCATCCGTACAGATAGGGCAAAACTCAGGCACGCCGGGATCGGCTAAAAACTGGGTGCCGCAAGTGCTGCATATGATTGTTTTGTTCATAGTTTTATAAAGTTTTATTTAGCGAGATAGTTTTAGATCCGGTAAGCTATTTTAGCCAATGCTTTGATCTGTTCCAAATCGGAAGCCGGGTTGAGGTGATTGCATTTACCCGCTTGTTCAACTGTTTCAGTCACAGGTTTTTTAAACTTAAGTTTCCCATACTTTGAAAGATTTACAAGCAATACGCTGAGCAAGATCACAATTAACCCTAAAAACTGCATTAACGAAATACTTTCATGTGCAAAGCAAACCCCAAGTAATACGGCGATAACCGGATTTACATACGAATGGGTGCTTACCTGCGTTGCAGGCCTTACCTGCAGCAGCCATACATAAGCGCTGAATGCCCCAATTGATCCGAATATGATAAGGTAAACGATAGCCATCCATGACTGAGCCGGAACGGTAGCAAGATTAAATCCGTTAAACTCCTGGTGAATAATAGCAGCCGGTACAAAAGCCAAACCGGCAATGATCATTTGCCAGGATGTATTTACCCTTGCTGGTGCTGTACCACCCCGCTTTTTTGAATATAATGATCCTGCCGACCATGCGACAGGACCAGCCAGTAACAATAGTAATCCTGTTAATTTTGCATGGTTCATAGTACCGGTAACTGATTTTAGGAAGGCTTCACCAAAAAGGAGCAGGATTCCTGCAAAGCCGATGATGAGACCGAATATGGTCGATTTATTTTTTAGGTTTACCCGCCAGTTAGCTTTATCTAATATGATGAACCATATCGGGTTCACAGAAACCATAATGGCAACCATGGCACTGGGGATATTGCGCTCGACCCAAATTACTATACCTGTAGCTACAAATAGGGTAAGCAGCCCGCAGATACCGGAGGTGATGATATCGCGCTTAACAAATATGTTGTCGCCCTTCATGTAGCACCAGCTAAGTAATAAAATACCCGCGGTAAAAAAACGCAATGCACCCATCAGCATGGGAGGGAAGCCCTGAATTGCCATTTGTATAAAGAAATAGGTTGACCCCCATACTATATAAACAGTAGCAAAGGCTATGATCACAAAAAGGGGTGATGCTTTTGTATTTGCTGTAGTTGCCATGATTATTTTATTGGTTAAAGATGTTTGCTGATTTTAATTGGTTTGCAATGATTGGTAAGCCGTAAGCTTTTTGTTCACAATACGTGAGGCGAACCATTTATCTAAGCTCCATGAATATTGGGACGTCCCGGCCAGCAGAAAGCTTGCGGCGCTCAAAGTAAACACTGAATAACCTAAAGGCGATTCGACGCCGAAGGAAATTGCCATCGCGATAGCAAAACATAAACTAAGGATACCGCTGCCGATAGCTGCCATGCGGGTAAATAAGCCAAGGATGAGTAATAAGCCAAAACCGCCTTCGCCAATGGTTGCAATAGTTGCCAGCGGATTTATGATGCCATTGGGCAGGAAACTCATTAACTGTTTGGCATAGGCAATAAAATGTTTCCAGTCGCCCCAGCCAACGTGTGCGTGACCGCTTGGGCCAAATAAGCCGAGGCGGTCGGCTACTTCCCACAGGTAACTTACTCCAATGGCTAACCTCAGGTATATGGATGATATTTTTTGATTGAGTTGCATAAGTTTTATTTTTTGATGATCAAAAATACCACGCTTTTGGACTATACTTGTAGTCCAGAAAATAGATTAAAGATAGTCCAGAATGATGCTCATTGAAAGTTTATTAAGTGTAGATAAAAGCGGCCAGGTGCCTGTGTATTTGCAAATTAGCAACGGTATTATCAATTATATCAGGCAGGGGACCTTAAAACCAGGCTCTGCACTTCCTGCCAGTCGTGTGTTGGCAGCATCGTTAAACGTACATCGTAAAACGGTGGTAGCTGCTTATGACGAACTTTATGCTCAAAGCTGGGTTGATGTTATAGCGCGTAAGGGGATTTACATAGCTAAAAACCTGCCCGATGTTGCACCCCGGCCTATCGAAAAAGCTGTTCTGAAACATAGCCTGGCAAATAAAACATCGTTCAACGTTGATGACAACAGGATCAACCCTCAGCGCATGTTTGTGGAAATGCCTGATGGCAATATTACATTTACCGAAGGGTTTCCCGATACCCGCATTGCGCCTGTCGACCTGATGGTGCGCGAATACAGACGGATGGCAGGTTATCATTTTACTCATAAATACCTGATGTACGGGCTGGAGCAGGGTTCCGAAAATTTAAGGAACGAACTTGCCCGTTTTTTGGGTGAAACCCGTGGCCTGCATGTAACACCTAATGATATTTTAATAACCAAAGGCGTTCAAATGGCACTTTACCTGTGCGCACAGGTACTGATTAATAAAAATGATATTGTAATTGTAGGTAACCCAGGCTACAGTGGTGCAAATGAGGTGTTTGAGCAAGCGGGCGCCAGGTTGGAATTTGTTCCTGTGGATGACTACGGTATTGATATTAATGCTGTTGAGACTATTTGTAAAGCACAAAAGGTACGTATGCTTTATGTGGTGCCGCATCATCATCAGCCTACTACAGTAACGCTGAGTTCGGAGAGGCGTATGCGTTTACTCGAACTGGCAGCAAAATATCAGTTTGCCATTATTGAAGATGATTACGACTTTGACTTTCATTATACAAGCGGCCCTATTTTACCGCTGGCCAGTGTCGATTATTATGGCAATGTAATATATGTGGGTTCGTTTTGCAAAACCATTGCGCCGGGAATTCGCATTGGTTTTATGGTTGCGCCGACAAATTTTTTACGCCAGGCCACCCGCTTACGCAGGCTGATTGACCGCCAGGGGGAGCACCTGTTAGAAGAAGCTATGGCAAGTTTATTAAAGAACGGAGACATTAGCAGGCACCTGAAAAAAGCCAATAAGCTGTATCACGAACGGCGGGATATTCTTTGCAAATTACTGCAGGAGCATTTGGGCGATTATATTTCCTTTAAAATACCATGTGGCGGTTTTGCCATATGGGTTAAATACCTTCATGATCTGGACACTGCCGTTGTTTCAGAAAAAGCTAATGAACTGGGGCTGTCTATAGGTGCGGGACATGATTATTATTATGATAAAACCTTTAAACACGGCTTTGTACGGATAGGGTTTGCCTCATTAAACGAAAAAGAAATGCATGAAGCAGTAAATATCTGGAAAAAGGCCATTCTTAAATGTCTTCCAAAAATTTAAAAGTTTGGCATGGGGGATTAAACGCCATAATAGGATGAATTTGCTAAAGTCATGTCGTGCTTTGGCAGTTGCTGTCATGCTTTTAAGTTAGAGGTTTTCTGCCAAAATTTGCGTTTGTCATGCCAGTGACAAATTGTCGGTTAATTTTTTTAAAAATGCTAAGACCTCTAATATGTGAAAATCAGGGAATAGTTTTTTTACAAAAAAAAGTTTGGCGATGAGTTTTTATAGCCGCAAAGTAGGCTAAGAAATTAATGAGCGAAATAATTTTCTCCAAAAATAAATTTGTGCTTGTTTGCCCGCTTTTTTTTAAATAATTCGGCAAAAAACAATTTTTCGGCTTTTTCTGCCCCGATTTAAGCCTGTTTTTTTTCGTTAAGCGCAAAACTCTGGGTTAAATTTAATAAACACCAGTTTTTGAAGGTAGTTTCAAAGAAAAAATCCATTTTAAAAATGACGTTTTTTGGCTTAAAGTATTGATTTATAGGGTTGATTTTTTAATGGCATGTTTTTAGCCGAACAGGTGACAGGAATGATACAATTGTTCTTGCATCACTGCTACAGCATGCCTGTAGGAACGGTTGTATTTCCTCAAAACATTGTTAGTTCAGTAATTAAAACATTAAAAAAATTAAAGTTATGTTAACCGTATTAGAAGTTGCCCTTTTCTTAGCTGTTATTATCGTTCCATTAATCCCTGCAAGAAAAACTGCAAAATAATTGGATATTAAAACCAGTTAATGAATGGGCGGCCTTTGGTTGCCCATTTTCGTTTTTATACCATTTGTGATCGGTCGTACTCATTGCTAATCAATCCGCTCCGGGTTTTTTCCGTCGCTTCCGAAACCTCCTTCTTTCCCACTTCGCTGAATTTTGTATTTATATATAATGTTACCTATGGTAGTAGTGATGTAGTGCTGTAATAAAAGCATCAGATCATGCTATCGAATAGATTTGTGCATTAATGATCCAATGGATTTATACCAGCGTCTTATAACCCAGATTGGCATTTGGCAGGTACGGCGATAATATTTTATATACCGCAAGCCATAATTCACTATTTTCCAGAAAAATTAAATGAAAACTCTTAAATAAGTATGCAGCAATTACCCAAACGCCTTTTATCAATAGATGTATTGCGTGCGATTACTATGCTCCTGATGATATTTGTTAACGATGCGGGTGGTGTACAGCATATTCCGAAATGGATAGACCACGCTAAAGGTTTTGAAGACAGGCTGGGTTTTGCTGATACTATTTTCCCGGCGTTTTTGTTCATTGTGGGCTTGTCGTTACCATTTGCTATTAATAACAGGATCAAAAAGAGTCATAGTACCAGACAGGTCTTATTTTATATCCTGATACGCAGTGCGGCGCTGCTCATTATGGGTTTTTACCATGTAAACCTTGAAGAATATAATTCATCGGCAGCATTAATTCCGAAGGCTGCATGGGCACTGGTTATTACTATGGCATTCTTCCTGATCTGGCTTGACTATCCGGAAACTATGGCAAAGACTAAAAGATATGCCTTGCAGATATTAGGAATTGCTATGCTGATAGGCATGGCGGTGGTTTATAAAGGCGGCGAAGATGGCGAGGTACGGGGTATGGAGCCTTCATGGTGGGGAATATTAGGTTTGATAGGATGGGCATATTTGGTTTGCGCTTTGATATTTTTCGCGGTTAAAGGCAAATTGAACAGCCTTATCATAGCATGGATAGTGCTTGTCGCGATTAACATTTTGGCGCACTCCATATTAAAGATAAAGGTGTTGCACGACGAAACAATGGTAACCATTGCCGGAAATGATGTTACGGGCAGTTTCCTCGGCAATGCTATTATCTTTTTAAAACCGTTTTGGATAATCAACGACGCGTCAACAATGGCTTTAACTATGGGAGGCACGGTAATATCGGGGATCTACGCCAAATTGGTTGAGCAGGGCAAAACGCAACATATTTGGGGCACACTGATTGTCGTCGGTATTTTATTCCTCATAGCAGGTTTTGCTTTAAGGCCTTATACTGAAGGTATTTCCAAAATTCGTTCAACACCGGCCTGGGTATTCATTTGTTCCGGAATTACCACGTTAGCTTTTTTGATGCTGATATATATGGTAGACGTTAAAGGAAAAATAAATGCCTTTAACTGGATCAAACCGGCAGGTACCAGCACACTAACCTGCTACCTCATCCCGTATTTTCAGGTGTTTACACTGGAACTGTTCCAAATTAACTATCCCGGCGTTATCAATAACGGATTTCCGGGACTATTGCGCTCTTTTCTGACGGCTGTGATCATCGTTTTATTTGTTGGATTACTTGAAAAGAAAAGATTACGCTTAAAAATTTAGTTACACCTAAAATCTCATGGCAACAATTTCATCATTATTGCAACCAGAACTGGTGAAATATGCCGGGAGATGTTGGTGGAAAACATAAGTACTTACTTGATGCTGCTATCAGGCACTTAGGTTAAAGAACCTTAAAAGCATCTTCAAAAGAGGCCCCCGAGATCAAGCGGCCTCTTTTCGGTTTAGGTTGATTATAATAAAAGCTATTAATTATAATTGCGTTCTTTGGCATAATCGGCAGTCAATGCACCTGCATTGGCGTCAGGCGAAACCTCGCAATTACGCTGCAGCTATACTAATGATGTAGGGATGTCCGTACTTACAAGGCCGGGAATAGCCTGTTAACAATTTTAACTTTGCGGCAGTCCCTTAGACTATATTTCATGTTGGATTTATATAAGAGATAAAATTTTATATCCTGCAATTATCAGCCAAACTTTACTCAATTGCTATTTTGAAGCCACTACAAAACCACTACTGTCGTGTTATCGATAAAGTGCTACGTGGTCATTACCCCAAAGTCGTAGTTTCTAAGCACAGAATATTAAAAACGACTTTTTACACCTTACTTAGCATTTGCCGGGTAATCAGCGAAAGTGACTTTGTAATAAATTGAGGTGTTTAATCACGGTAGTGCTAATGTAGTGGCATAAAAATATCCGGCCGAAACTTGATCTTTTAGCTTTGACCAACATTGCAAAACCATCATGCTTAAACCGCAGGGCAATTCCTTAACTTTATATATGAGTCTGAAAAAACACATCAATATCCTGTTTAAGGCCACTGCCTTGTTTTGGTTCGGTCTGCCGATTTTTGTGCAGGCACAAAATATTAAAATGGTAACCAATCACGTTGGTTATGAAGATAACAAGGCAAAACATGCCGTTATAGTTGCCGACAGCCGTCTTACATTTACGTCATTTAACCTCATTGATGCAGATAAGGGTAAAGCTGTATTTACCGGAAAGATCTCTTACAGCGGCCCGGTTGGCAAATGGAAAAATTTTGAGTTTTGGACGCTTGATTTCAGCAGTTTTACCGTGCCGGGGACTTACAAAATTCAATTCACTTCACCTAAAGGAATAATTTCATCATACCCTTTTTTCATTGGCAAAAATCTGCTTGAAAAAGCCACTATATCCGATGTAGTATATTACTTTAAAGGGCAGCGCAGTTCGGGTCTGCTGGATAAGGCCGATCATCATCTGGTATTATCGGGCACAACGGATACTATTGACGCGCACGGTGGCTGGTATGATGCCACCGGCGATTATGGCAAACATTTGTCGCATTTATCATTTTCTAATTATTTTAATCCACAGCAAATCACTTTAACAGCCTTTAGCCTGTTTAAAACATATGAGCTGCTAAACGCCCGCCCGGGAACTGATTTTCGGCAGTTTAACCGGAGAATTTTAGACGAGGCCATGTATGGCGCTGATTATTTAGTGCGGATGCAGGCAAAAAACGGTTCGTTTTATCGCTCTGTGTCATCGCCTGGCCCCGGCAAATTGCCAAAAGACAGGGTGATCCAGGCAGATGAAGGCAATTACCGGATTAAACAAAGCAAAAACCAGTCGTTTACCAAAACAACCTCAGGCAAAAACTGGCGTACTTACCAGGTCAGTTACCGATCGGGCGGGGGGATTGCTATTGCGGCACTGGCTATGGCTTCGGCGTATCAAACATCGGGTGAGTTTAGTAATGCCGATTACCTGAAAGCTGCCGAAAATGCCTTTGCTTTTCTGGAAAAGGAAAACCCACAAATGGACTATGATAAAAAAGAGAATATCCTTGATGACTATTGTGCGCTGAGTGCGGCTACCGAATTATACAAAGCAACTCACAAGGATATTTATAAAGCTGCTGCCAAAAAGCGTGCTAACAACCTGCTTAACCGCCTAACCTCGTGGAATAAATACCAAAATTTTTGGCGCGCTGACGATAGCGACAGGCCTTTTTTTCATCCATCAGATGCTGGCTTGCCTGTAGTAAGCCTGCTGTATTATTATCCCTATGCTTCTGCGAATCTGCAGGCAAAGATCAAAACAGCAGTAAGAAAATCAATGGAATTTGAATTGGCTATTACCCACGAAGTGAACAATCCCTTTGGTTACAGCCGCGAACTGGTGCAGGATACATTGGGCAACCGGCACAGCGCTTTCTTTTTCCCGCATGGCAGTGATGCTTCACCCTGGTGGCAGGGTGAAAACGCGAGATTAGGTTCAGTAGCCACTGCTGCACGAATGGCTGCCAGTCTGTTTAAAGATGATAAGACTTTCCATGACCAGCTCTCCGGCTTTGCGATAGATCAGTTGAACTGGATCCTGGGCCTGAACCCCTTTGATGCCAGTATGCTGCAGGGCACAGGACATAACAATCCGGCGTATGGCTTTTTTGGCACGTTTGAATATACCAACGCACCGGGCGGTATTGTGAATGGCATTACTTCAGGGTTTGATAATGAGGATGATATTGATTTCAATATCCCTTATGCAGTGTCAGGTAAAGATTCTGACTGGCGCTGGGCCGAGCAATGGCTTCCGCATACAGCCTGGTACCTACTGGCAGTATCAACGAGTGATTAATTGTAAACCATATCTACTATGAAGGAGTTTAAGATCAGTTTGTGTTTCATCTTCGGGCTGCTATCGGTTTTACCGATGTTTTCTTTTGCCTTCGATGAACATAAAACACTGGCCATAGGAGCATCGGCGCCTGATTTTAGTCTGCCCGGTATTGATGGCAAAACTTACACTTTGCAATCGTTCAGAAATGCTAAAGTGTTAGTTGTGGTTTTTATGTGCAACCATTGCCCTACCTCGCAGGCTTATGAAGACAAGGTAATCAAACTAACCAGCGACTATGCACCAAAGGGAGTGGGTGTGGTAGCAATCAATCCCAATAACCCTGCCTCACTGCGCTATGATGAATTGGGCTACAGTGATTTAGGGGATTCATTTGAAGAGATGAAAATACGTGCGAAAGATAAAGGCTTTAACTTCCCATACCTGTATGATGGCGAAACCGAAGTAGCTTCCAATAAATATGGCCCGGTTGCTACCCCTCATATTTTTGTTTTTGATAAAGACAGAAAGCTGCGTTACAATGGCCGGATAGATGATATGGAAAACCCTGCCAAAACACCCAAATCTTTGGATGCTCGTAACGCTATTGATGCGGTACTTGGAGGCAAAGAAATAGCAGTACCGGTTACCAAAACCTTTGGCTGCTCGGTTAAATGGGCCGAAAAAAAGGATTGGATAGATAAGGCGCAAATTCAATGGGCAAAGGAGCCGGTGAAACTTGATACCATTAACGCCAGCGGAATTGCAACAGTGGTAAAAAATCATTCGGACAGGTTAAGGCTTATTAACCTGTGGGCTACCTGGTGCGGTCCCTGCGTTGCGGAGTTTGACGATCTGGTTACCCTAAACAGGCTTTACCGTGACAGGGGCCTTGAATTTGTAAGCATCAGCGCTGATGACCCGGCTAATAAAGATAAAGCTTTGAAGTTTTTACAACGCAAGCAGTCATCAGGTATCAACTACATTTATACAGGCGATGACAAATATAAAATGATAGAGGCAGTAGACCCTAAATGGGATGGAGCTTTACCATATACCATGCTGATTGACCCGGATGGGATGGTTGTATACAGCCACCAGGGCGCTATTGATCTGGAGGAAGTTAAGAAAGTGATCTGGAATAACCCGATGATGGGCAGGATCTATAAATAAACCATCAACGCAAAAATCATCTGTATGAAAAAAATGGCCCTGATCTTCAATTTTTGCCTGTTAACCGTTATCAGCGCGTGGGCACAAAACGCCCCGCGTTTTAAAGTAATAGCCCTGTATGAAAACGGGGGGCATCATATTGAGTATTCAAAAGTGGCAAAAGTATGGTTGGATAAGCTGGCTGCTGACAGTAATTTTTCTGTCGATTATATTCAAAGTACTGATGGAATTGATGATGCTTTTTTGTCTAATTATCAATTATTTATCCAGTTGGACTACCCGCCGTATGCCTGGAAAAAAAAGGCCGTAAAAGCCTTTGAAAAATACATTGATGAAGGCAAGGGAGGCTGGATAGGTTTTCATCACGCAACCCTACTGGGCGAGTTTGATGGTTACCCGATGTGGAACTGGTTCTGGAATTTTATGGGGAGGATCCGCTATAAAAACTACATAGCTACATTTGCCAAAGGTACTGTCAATATTGAAGATCAACGCCATCCGGTAACGCGAGGCGTTTCACCGTCTTTCCTGATTCAGAAAGAAGAGTGGTACATTTATGACAAAGATCCAAGGCCCAATGTACATGTGCTGGCCTCGGTAGATGAATCAACTTATGAACCCAAAGATGGCATTACTATGGGTGACCATCCTGTGATATGGATTAACCCCGGGAAAAAAGCCCGTAACATTTACATCTTTATGGGACACTCGCCTGTGCTTTTTGATAGTAAGGATTATACCAGGCTTTTCAGCAATGCTATATTCTGGGCCGCCGGAAAATAAATATGAAGTAGCCGGTGTTGAGAAAAAGCATTTTTAAAACAAGAAATGCCTATGGATGACAGCACTTTGATGTTTAATAATAGCTGGAAAGTAGTAAAAACTGGAAGCAGTTTTACCCGGATTGTTTAGTAACCTCCATCAAAAAATCATACAGATTGGTTTCGGTAGCTAATTGCAGTTTTTTACGCACGCGGTAACGGCTGATCTCCACGCCTTTCAGCGAGATGTTAAGCAGCTGCGCTATCTCCTTTGATGACAGGTTTAACCGCAGGTAAGCACACAGTTTCAAATCGGTTGAGCTTAAACCGGGGAATTTGGCCTTCATGGTGGTTAAAAAGTTATTATGCACCTGGTCAAAATACATGGAAAAGTTGTCCCAGTCATCGTCACTTTTCCCGGTATCGCTCAATAATTTAAACACGCTCCTGAATTGGTACGATGCATCAGGAATGTTAAGTTTTTTGATTAATACCATCAGTTCGTCCTTGATATTGAGCAATAGTTTACTGCGGTTAACCATTTGCATTGTTAGCGTGGCCAGTTCTTTGTTCTTGTAATTTAGCTCGGCTTCAAGCTTTTCGTTTTTTAGGGTAATGATCTCTTTATCATTTCTGTCAAGTTCAAGACTATGGAGGTAGCTTAACCTTTTTTGCTCATCTGTGTGGCGTTGCTGATACAGTTTGAAACGTTTTTGCTGCGCCTTTATGCCGATATACACAGTGCATGCAATGATCAGGAAATAAGCCAGGTAGGCCCAAATAGTTTGATACCATGCCGGCTCAACAATAAAACTATAACTGACGGGAGCAGATGCTGTGCCCAAATTATTACGGGCCTTTACCGAAAACGTGTATTGGCCATAAGGAAGGTTGGTATAGTCCTTCTCCGTTTTAACCGACCATTGCGACCAATCTTTATCAAAGCCTATTAATTTATAGCTAAACTCCTCGTTGCTTTTTTGTGCAAACAGGGTAGAGGTATATTCAAAATGAAAAGAATTCCAGTGATTGGACAGCGAGGCAATAAGTTGCGTGTTTTGTGCTGATGCGATCCGGTTGTTTTTAACAAAATATCCACCGAAAATCAGGCTATCTTTTTCGGCTATGGCTTTTACCGTAGTAAGTAATACATTGAGTTTGTTCTCCGATGAAACGTATTGGCGATAATTTAAATGGAAAACACCATTGTTTGAGCCGATAAAGATGTTATCCATGTCGTGCGGATAAATATACTCTGCCCCCTTTACTGTTTGCCCGGCCAGTTCAGGGAAATAGATCACCTTATAAGATGCGTTAGATGATCTTTTCCCAAAATCAATTACGCCAACCCGCTGGTTGCTGATAAACCATATATTGCCCTTACCGTCTTCTGTAAAGAACTCGATTTTTGCTTTGCCAAATATGGGTTCGTAAAAAACAGACCGGGCAAAGTCACCCTCGGTGGTATTATACTCATAAACACCTTTTTCGGTGGCAGCTATTACTTTGTTTTTAATAAAATATACATGGTTATTCAGCGCCGATGGCAAACCACTTTTTTCGGTATATTGCGTATAACTAACTATCTTTTTTCTATCGGCGGATAGTTGCACTTTAAAAATACCCCTGTAGGGGTGCGTTGCCCACACAAAATTGCTCCTATCTACCGCGAGGTTTCCTAATGATTCATAAATACCATTTATTTTTCCTTCAAAGCTAAATCCGGCACCATTGTATTTTAAGAGCTGAAAGCCGGTGTAAGTCCCCGCTATCACATCCTGCGAAGCAGGGAAAGCTTTCATCGTCCACGCCCCCGGGCCGGGAGTAATCAGTTTAGCCTGATTATCGTCTATCTGTAAAACACCATCCTGATGACCAGCCAATAAATGCCCGTTAATTTGCGTTAGGCTTAAAACCTGTCCTTTAGTGTTTGGCACTTCTGTAAAAGCACCTGTGGCCGTGCTGATATCTTTTTGCTGCGCGCCTATCGATACGGTATATAAGCCGTTTGATGTTCCGATATACAACTTGTTGTTAAAAATGCTTACCGAGTTACTCTTTACCAGGTTTTCGCGATTAGGATAAATATTTTTTACGGACGTGTTATAATTAATAAAATCGAGCCCATTTTCCAGTCCAAGCCATATATTATGATCTCTGTCTAACAATATACCATGAACATTATTGTTTTGTAACCCCTGGTTATTGGAGTACTGGTCTATCAGCTTGCCTTTGCCATCTATAATAATCAGCCCTTTTGCTGATGTGCCGACGGCGTACCTGTCGACGCCAATTTTTTGAATGAAGTTTATAAGATCAGTGAGCAGGATTCCATCAATAGCCGTGTTTTTTTTAACCAGCGACGAGCCAGCAATGATAAAGAGGCCATTTTTGCGGGTACTTACCAGTAAGGTATCTTTATTAAACTCAGTGATGCCGCTGACATTCAGCGCCGTTGTGGGTTGTTGAACGAAGGCTTGCCAGTGCGAATCTTTAAAAATAACCAGTCCGATAGCTTTATCATAAGCAAACAGTTTACCGCCGGCCCGGTTTAGCAGCATCCAGCCACCGGGTGCATCAAATGTGTGCATGGTGTTGTTTTTTAACTCAAAGATGCATTCAATGGTTCTGAAAAATACCTCATTATTATGGATAACAATATCCCAGATATCGGCAAACTGCCTTGCTTTTTTGGGCAGGCGTTGTTTAAGCGAATGAAATTTGAGGATGCCTGCATTGTTAGGAAAAAAATAGCCTACTTCATCCTGACCGCCAACATAAATACGTCCCCAGGCATCAATGGCTACAGACTTTATGGCGCTTTTGTTAGGAAGCGGATATGTTTTCCAATAACTCCCGTCGAATGTCAGCAGGCCTTCATCATTGGCAAAATAAAGAATCCCATTCTTGTCTTGTTTAATATGCCAAATCTCGCTCCCCGCATTATATTCATTATGCGTGTAGCTTTTGATAGCGGGTGTCCCAATGGTTGTTTGAGCAGAAGATGTGTAGATCAACATGCGCAGAACAATAACAAATAGAATGCTTTTTTTCATTAACGATTTCCTGGCAAGGGTTTAAAACCCATTGATAATTAGTATTGCGCGGCAAATGCGGGCCTAATTAACAGCCGTAAATTAATCAACATTTTACATATAGTATGTAGTTCGCTAATATTGCTAAGCGAAAAAAACGCATATGTGGTAAACCTGCAATAGATTGCGTAGTGGTATTGTAGAGGCATAGACTATCTATAAAACCAAAATAGCAATGCTCCATTGTGTGGCTGTCAAACATCTGCAGCGGCATAGAATAGCATGACCTAAGCTAAATGCATAACCGCATACAATGCTGCCCCTGATATCGCAATCCAAAGCGCTACTCCCTGCAGAAGTGGCTTCAACCCAACCGATGCCAATACCATGCGTGAAAGGCCCGCACCTATTAAAAATAAGGTAAGTGTTAAACCAGCCTTTGCTATGTTGATTATAAACGGGCTTACCAACTTTATAACAGGCACGTAAGTATTAGCAATCATTGCCAATATAAACAAACCGATAAAATAAGGGATGCTTACTTTTTTTGACTTGTTCCTGAACAGAAAGGTAGATAGAAATGCTACCGGGATGATCCATAGAGCCCGGGCTAGTTTGACGGTAGTTGCTACTTCCAACGCATGAGCACCATATTTACTTGCTGCACCTACCACCGAGCTGGTATCATGTATGGCAATCGCGCACCATAAACCAAACTGCGTTTGTGATAAATTAAGATAATGGCCTATTAACGGGAAAATAAACAATGCTATTGAATTGAGAATGAATACGCAACCTAACGCTACGGAAATCTGCTTTTCTTCGGCTTTAATAACCGGTGATATGGCTGCAATTGCGCTCCCGCCGCAAATAGCAGTTCCTGATGAGATCAAAAAAGAAGTCTTTTTCTCAATGCTCAACCATCTGCCCATCAGCGTGCCAAATAGCAGTGTTCCGGTGATGGAAGCAATGGTAAACAGGATACCTTCTTTACCGGCTTGCAGTGCGCTATGCACATTCATGCCGAACCCCAGACCTACTACTGATACCTGTAATAAAATATGGGTTGCCTTATGGTTTAAATGCAGATAAGGGTGACCGGAACATTGAGCTACTATTAAGCCTAATAATAAGGCAACGGCCGGGCTCATGAAGGGCATTAAACATAGCACTATACAAACTGCGAATATAACCTTGCGGGCGTTTTCATTAATGTTTAATAACAGGCCACCGGTATTGTTTAGTTGATGTTGGGTATTCATTTTTCCTTTGTTTTAATGATACAAAGGTGTGTGGAATTACCGCCGGTTTTTCATCATAATACGCAATCTGTGATAACCAAAAGTTATTATGGGGTTTTAGTAATTTAATGTGCCGAATACGCCGTTTTGATAATCTGATAATGCCTGCTCAATTTCTTCGGGCGTGTTCATTACAAAATTATCCTTAGCTGATACGGGTTCGTCAATAGGTTTAGCAGAGAGAAATAACACCTGCGAATCTTCGGTAGCTGTCACTGTGATCTCTTCATTATCTTTTTCAAACACAATGAGATTGTGTTGACCGATAGTTTGTTCGTTTACTTTGACGCTGCCATTTATAATATAAAGTAATGCCCAGTAACCGGATATGGCTTCAAAGTTTGCCTCTTTTCCCGTGGCTATTTTGCCAACTATAGAAATAACCGGGGTGAAGTTTTTGATAGGCCCGGTTTTGCCCTCATAATCTCCGCTGGCCAAACTGAAGTCGAGGCCTTCACCAATAAGTACTTTCGGTAGCTCATTTGCTTTGGCCGACTGATAAAAAGGCTCATCCCACTTTTTAGTTTTGGGCGCATTGATCCAAAGCTGGATAAGTTCCTGAACGCCGCCTTTTTGTAACAATTCGGCGGTAGGGCCTTCGCTGTGCATGATGCCTTTGCCTGCAAACATCCATTGTACATCGCCGGCTTTTATAATCTCATCGTTACCTGCATTATCTTTATGATAGCCTTCGCCCTGTAGCATAATGGTATATGGGCTGAAGCCGCGATGCGGGTGTGGGTGGATGCGCAAAGTTTGGCCGGGTTCTATTACCTCCGGCCCCATGTGGTGTAACACAATAAAGGGGTTTGCAAACCGAAAATCTTTATGAGGTAATGGCTGGCGTACGGTTTCTTCGGCGGTAATTTTCTTTTCACGACCGGCAAGGACATGGATGATGGCTTTTTTCATTGGATAGATGTTGTCGGAATAAAAATAGCTTATTCCGTACGGAATACAACGAGCCAATAAGAAAATTACTGTGGTTTTACCTGCTCAGAGTTAACCGCACTAAGTACTGTTTAAATTCATCCTCCAGTAATACCTCCATATCAAAGCCAGCTTCTGCAACGATGGGCTCAAGTGTTTTTTCATCAATATATAGCCAACGGAACCAGTCGGTTTTTTGGCGATTGTATTCATATTGATAAAGTAGCTCACCGTAATAACCTTTTTCCGGCAGGCCATCTTCATATAAATAAGTGATATCTGATGAATCAAATACGATTTGCCCCCCTGGATTGAGCAGCAGTTTAATGTGTTGTAAAAATACCTTCAGGTTTTCAAGTGTCCCGGTGAGGCCAATCCCGTTCATGAGCAAAAGCAGGGTATCGTATTTGCATTCGTTATAAACAAAAATGTCACCTTTGATTACTTTGTTTACCTTGCGCAGTTTCATTACCTCACAGGCTAACGGGGAAATATCAAGCGCGGTGCAATCAAAGCCACGTTGCTGCAATACTAAAGCATGACTGCCCGCTCCTGCGCCAATATCCAGCACGCTTCCGCGGCATTCGTTCATGGCCAGCCATTCTATATCCGGCATGTCATCCTCATCCCTGAAGTAAACATCAATGGGCATCTCCTCTTTAGGTCCATATTGATTATTGATCCAAAGTTTATGGTTAGCTGATTTATGATAATGATCATGTATGGCCTGGCCCAGTATATCTTTCATGTGCCCAAAAGTATGAATTGAAAGTTTAATTTAGCGCCACATTAATCCCTTTGATCGACTATGTGGTTAAGTTATGGTTTGCTGGCACTTATTTTAGTAGCTGGTGTAGCATACAGTATATCGGCCCGTAAGCTAACTGTTATAGCAGCATTAACCGGTGCCGCAGTTGCCATCCTGGTATTTGCCGGTGCCGGCTTCACAGGTTTAGCCATGATGACTACCTTTTTTATTTTAGGTTCGGCAGCTACCTCGGTACAAAGCAAAACAAAGAAGGATTTAAACGCAGATCAAAAAGGAGGGAGAACAGCCGAGCAGGTTTTGGCGAATGCCGGTACGGCTGCCTTATGCGGAATTTTGACCCTCGTTTTTCCGGCCCAAACTCAAGTTTTACAATTGATGATTGCCGCCATCTTCGCTTCGGCAACAGCCGATACATTGTCATCAGAGTTAGGGACGGTTTACGGAAAACGTTTCTTCAATATTATAACCCTAAAGCCGGATTTACGCGGGCTTGATGGGGTGATCAGCTTAGAGGGTACTTTAATTGGCGTAATTGGCTCGGTTATCATTGCTGTTGTTTATGCCATAGGAATGGACTGGACAACAAATCTCATCTGGATTATTGTTGCAGGTACACTCGGTAATCTAACAGATTCCGTTTTAGGGGCTGTGTTGGAAAGAAAAAATCTGATCAACAACGATACCGTTAATTTTTTAAATACCCTGATAGCTGCTTTGTTTATGCTGTTGCTGTACTTTGTTTTATAATTTAATCTGTAAATAAAAATGGTTCTTATCCTGATAGTGATCGTTGTTGCGTTGGTGGTGTTCGTTTTCCTCAATAAAAAGAAAGTGGTAAATGAAACGCCTGCTGCCACATTGAATTATAAAGCGCTTTTAGAATTGCACATTCCATATTATCAGCACCTTGATGCTGATCGAAAACTGTTGTTTGAAAGAAAGGTTGCCAGACTTTTAGCGGATATTACTATCGAGGGTGTTGGTACAACGGTAAGCGATGCTGATAAAGTAATGATAGCTGCCAGTGCCGTGATCCCGATATTTGGCTTTAATGATTGGAAATACCGTAACCTCACCAATGTGATCCTTTACCCGGATACATTTGATAGCGAGTTTCAGTTTGAAGGCGAAAACAGGAGTATTTTAGGAATGGTAGGCTCAGGATATATGAACGGGCAAATGATCCTGTCGAGAGCGGCGTTGACAAAAGGTTTTAGTAAATCGGCAGGGAAAGAGAACACGGCTATTCATGAGTTTGTACACCTGCTTGATAAGGCCGATCGGGCTACCGACGGTGTGCCTGAAATCCTGCTGGCTCATGAATATATTATGCCATGGCTCAAAATGATCCACCGGGAGATTCACAAAATTGAAGCCGGGCGTTCTGACATCAATCCGTACGCCATCACTAACGAAGCTGAGTTTTTAGCTGTTGTAGCCGAGTACTTTTTTCAAAAGCCGAACGAGTTGAAACATAAACATCCCGAACTTTATGATATGTTAAGCACCATCTTCTTGCAGGACCTGGCTGATAATGATGTTACCTGATCAAAAGCTAAGGCCAAGCTGCCCTAACGGCTCATGTTGAACAACCGTACTGCTGATATAGTAAACCGGAGTTTCTTCATGTCTTGACGCCACAATAATATTGATCCCATCGGCACAATTGGTAAACAAATCCTCTACCAGCTTGGGGTCGTTGTTGTTTTTGGAAAGATGCGAAAGTAGCAAGTGGGTCATGTGCGGCGGGCGGTGCGTAGTGAATAAACCCAAAGCTTGTTTGTTTGATAAATGCCCTTTTCCCCCACGGATGCGTTGTTTTAAATAATAAGGGTAACCGCCTTTATCCAGCATATCATCATCATAATTGGCTTCCAAAAAAGCAGCATGGCACTGGCTAAAGTAGCGGATGAGTTGGTCGCACACTATTCCCAGATCGGTAAACACGCCAACCTTAACATTGCGACAGCTTACAATAAAGCTATGCGGCTCAGACGCATCATGCATTTTGGGGAAGGATGTTACCTCGAGGTCACCAATAACAACTGTTTGAAATGCGCTAAGATGATGGACTTTAAAATGATCAACACCGCTAAGGTGCATCAACGTGCCGGGGGTAATGTAAACCGGCAGCTGATATTTTTTGGCTAATACCGGTATACCACGAATATGATCAGAATGTTCATGCGATACAAAAATGGCTTTTACCTTTTGCATGGACAAGCCCAGCCGGGTCATGCGTTTTTCAGTCTCGCGGCATGAAATGCCCACATCAACCAATATAGCCTCCTGATCGTTCCCTACGTAATAGCAATTGCCATTACTTCCCGAATTTAATGATGTAATGAATAAAGACATTGCTATGCAAAGTAAACTATTTTGGTGTTATTATTTTAATCCTAACGATTTTAGCAATCAGAAAATTAGCAATTTTTTTTGACGCTATAAAAACCTGCTTATATTTAGCCCCATGGATTCACCGCAAACTTTACCCGTACTTGATGCCGAAGAACTACGCGTGCTTGGTACTTTAATGGAAAAAGCCAAAACCACGCCCGATTATTATCCCATGACCCTTAACGGATTGGTGGCTGCTTGTAACCAGAAAACATCGCGCAAACCTGTTGTTAATTATGATGATGATACGGTTATCAATGCCCTAAATTCCTTGAAAAGGCGCGGTTTGATCTCTACCGCTACCGGTGGTTCTATTCGTAATATTAAATACAAACACAATTTCGCTATAGTTTTCCCGGTAATACCTTCAGAAGTAGCTTTGATTTGCCTTTTGATCCTTCGTGGGCCTCAAACGCCAGGTGAATTGAATACCAACAGCGGTCGCATGTACGAATTTGATTCGATAGAAGATATACAGGAGATCCTGGATAAACTTGCTGGCGGCGAGACGCCTTACATTGTACAGCTACCTAAACGCCCCGGCCAAAAGGAAGTTAGATACGCGCATCTATTAGGCGGAACGCCCGAAATTAATGATGATGATTTTGCAGATGAGCCAAGTGGTCGCCCATCTTCATTAGCAATGGAGGCCCGTTTAACCAAAGCCGAACAGGAAATTGCCGAATTGAAAGAAACCGTGGGCAGGTTGATGAGGGAATTGGGAGTGGAGTAAAATTATGGTCGTGTTGAATTTGTTTCAACACCGCATTTGCTAAGCCGTCTGCTAATCTGGGCGTCTACCTGTCCTGTGGGGTGCTGAAATAAATTCAGCATGAGGTGCAGTTTTTTCATAGCTATATTTCTTTCAAAAATACTTTCATTACATCCCGCAAAGCCTTCTCCGTTTGCTCATCTGTAATATCCCCATTCACATCTATTTTAGCCCTGATAAAAGGAATAAGCAAAGTTGCTCCTGCTGTTACTTTTGCTGAGAGCGCACCAAGTGTCAGCAGCAATGCAGCGTGAGCATGACTGCCAACTGATGATGCGGTAACTAAAGCTACAGGTTTATCAACCAACGAACCGCTCGAGACCATCCAATCCAACATATTTTTAAGCTGACCGGGAACTCCAAATGCATACTCAGGTGTGCAGATTACGACTCCTGTGGCACTATTTATAAAGCTTCGTAATTCCGAAACAGCTTCCGGTGGGTGTTCGTTGTCAAGTCCGGGATCAAAAGGAGGGATGGCTGCCAATCTATCATATATGTAATAATGAACGTCAGCCGGAGTTAATCCACATAAAAAACTCAAAATATTATGATTGGATGAGCCCGATCTTAAACTGCCGGAAATAGCAAGAATATTGCTTTTGTAAGTCATGGGAAATATATTATCTAACCAAACTTACGAAGTTTCCAAAACTTCGTAAGTTTTTCAAAAGTCATAAAGATGCAGATCAAAAACTCCCCCCTCAGGAGGGCTGGGGGCGATCTATACGAAAGATAATATAAACGCTGATCCTTTGCCTTCAGTTGATTGTACCTGGATATTGCCTTTGTGCAATAACATGATTTGTTTACAAAGGCTTAAGCCAATACCGCTGCCTGTTTTACGGGTACTGAAGAAAGGGATAAAGATTTTGTCGAGCAGTTCGGGTGGCATGCCTAATCCATTATCGATAACTTTTACAAAGGTTTTTCCACCCTGAATCTCAGCTGTAAGCGTGATGCGCGGTGTTTCGCGGTCTTTTACAGCTTCAATAGCGTTAACCAGCAAATTGATCATCACCTGTTCAATGAGGTTAATATCGGCTTCAATGGCAAGTGTCGGATCACGTAGAATGATCTCCAGTTCTATCTTCTTTTTCTCCAGTGTAGGCGTCATCAAGCTGTTGAGGTTTTCAAAGATATTACGCACCATGATCTTGTTCAGATCAAGTTTGGTGATCTTGTTGAGGCTGCGGTAGCTTTCGGTAAACTTAAGCAGTCCTTCGCTGCGGCGCTTGATGGTATCGATACCAAGCTCAATGTCTTCCAAATCACTATGAGGCAGGCTTTCGGCAATATCAGGGCTTTGCAGGCGGTTCTTGAGCGTATCCGCGAGGGAAGAAATAGGAGCTACGGAGTTCATGATCTCATGCGTCATTACATTAAGCAATTTCGACCACGCTTTCGACTCCGTTTCATCCAAAGCTTCGTTTACGTTTTGAAAAGCGATGAGTTTGTATAGTTTATCATCGCTGCGCATCAGGCTGGCGTTCACCAGTATTTTAACCTGTTGCTGGTTACGGGTTACCGTGATGATCTTACTATCGCCCGGCTTAAGTTTAATCAGTTCGGCATACAATGATGGTTCGCGTTTTTCGAGCGAATGCACTGTTTTTAGATAGGGTACCCCGATTATGGTTTTAAAAGCTTCATTGATCCAGCCGGTGTCGCCAGTTTCCTCTTCGTAAGATAAAATGCCGGTATCAACCAGCTCAAGGATTTTTTGCAGGTAATGATATTGTGTTTCGCGTTCGCGGCTTATCAGTTTAAATGTGGTATTGATATCGTTAAAACCTTTACGCAGGGGCTTAAGTTCATTAGGAGCCTTCCGTACATCAAAATGGCGGGAAAAATCACGGTAATGGATCGACTCTACAAATTGATTTACTTCGTCCTGTGCTTTTTTCTGAAAACGGATCATATCCACCACCGAGTAAGCAACCAGTGGCAACAGGATCACGAGATACAACAGCTGATTAAGGCTTACTATAACAAAAGCTGTAACGGTAAGTACAATTAGCAATAAAAATACACGCAGCAAAAGCCGCCACTCGTAACGGTTAAATATCATATTTGCTTAGTCTTCGGTATAAGGCAGTGCGGGTGAGGCCAAGTTCTTTGGCAGCGCGGGTAATGTTACCATTGTGCTTTTCAATAACCCGTAATATAGCGTTCTTTTCCAGGGCGCTTAACGGGATATTGTCAGCATCAACCACGCTTTCTGTCGATGTTTCCAGGATTGAAAAAATCAAATCGTCGGGTCTTAAGGTATTATCATCGGCCATGATCACTGCGCGTTCAATAGTATATTGTAATTCACGCACATTTCCCGGAAAATTGTATGATTTAAGCTTGTTAATAGCTGCCGTATCAAAGTCCACTGATGGCTTAAGATATTTACTTGAGTACAATTTCGCAAAATGGCGGGCCAATATTACAATATCCTCATTACGGCGGCGCAGTGGTGGCATATTGATCTCGACAGTATTGATACGATAGATCAAATCCTTACGGAACTTGTTTTCGTTCGCCAGTTCACTCAAAGGTACGTTTGTAGCGCAGATAAGCCTGATATCTACGTCAACTGGTTTGTTAGTGCCCAAACGGGTTACCTGGCGGTTTTGTAAAATGGTAAGCAGCTTGGCTTGTTGCTGCAGGCTGATGTTACCAATTTCATCTAAAAATAAAGTACCGCCCTGTGCCTCTTCAAAACGCCCCATACGATCCTCTCGGGCATCAGTAAAGGCCCCTTTCTTGTGGCCGAAGAGCTCACTTTCAAACAGGGTATCCGTTAACGCGCCAACATCTACTTTAATAAAAGGTTTATCAGCACGGAGCGAGCGTTCGTGGATAGCCTTTGCCATAAGATCTTTACCGGTACCGTTCTCTCCAAGGATCAGGATATTGGCATCGGTAGGGGCTATCTTGTTAACCTTATAAAAAATATCCTGCATCACGTCCGATTCACCAAGGATAGAAGTGTCTCCCGCAGTGCTTTTTACAGGGGTTTTGGTGGTTTTTGTCCCACCTTCTTTTTTATCCAAAAGATCTTTTATAGTGTTTATCAGCTTTTCGTTGTGCCATGGCTTTACCACAAAGTCGTTTGCCCCTTCTTTAAGCGAGCGGACAGCAAGGTCAATATCACCATAAGCCGTTATCATAATAACGCAAACATCAGGCTTCCATTCTTTTACCTTGCGGAGCCAGTAAAGCCCCTCATTGCCCGTGTTAATAGCGCTGTTGAAGTTCATGTCAAGCAAAATCAGATCAACCCCGTTACGTTGCAGCAGCCAGTTCAGGTTTTCTGGGTTCTTTTCGGTGATGATTTCACGGGCTTCGGGTTTTAGCAAAAGTTTAACCGCGGTTAGTACGTCCGGATCGTCATCAACAATTAAAACGGTGGCTTTTTTAAGTATCATTTATTTTTAGTTAATAGTTCATAGATAATTGTTCATGGTCTTCAAAACGATGACACACGGTAATTTAAGTTCAAAATAAAAATAGCATCTTATTTATTGACGATGTCAATTTAATAAAAGTTATAAATTTAAATTAAATTGTATCTCTTTACCGAAGCTACCTAAATAAACTTTTAGCATCGTTGCCATCAACTATGAACTATACGCTAAAACAATTTAACCATGAACAATAAATTAAAGACTCGCTAATTATACCACATGTTACAATTTTTGTGCTAAATACCCGCATTTTTATGCAGTATATCATATAAATGCTTCACAATGAAGTGTTAACCTGTATTTGCATATAACAGGCTATTAATACGTGAAAAAACACTGTATCAATACCGTACACCTGATGTAACAGAAGCGTACGCTTAAATACTGTGTTTTGTGTTTAAATTATTGAAAAACAGCATTTTAATTTGTGGCATATCTTTTTGTTATAACTTTCAAAATATTATAGAAATACAGTGGACAGAAAAATTGAGAAAAAGACCTGGAACAGCAAAAAGATACTTACCATTGCAGGTATTACAGGCATTATTTTACTAATAGGCGGCAGTATTTATCTTACATCGGGTAAAAGCAAGCTTGATGTTGATACTGAACGCTTAACTATAAGTACTATTACTAAAGGCCCATTCCAGGAGTTTATACCGGTTAACGGCGTGGTTATGCCGCTAACTACCATATTTCTTGATGCATCTGAAGGCGGTGTTGTTGAAGAAAAATACGTTGAAGACGGAGCTAATCTTAAAAAAGGCGACCGGATTCTGAGGATGTCTAATACCGATCTTGAGCTTACTTTAGCTAACCAGGAAACCGCGGTTTATGCCGAGCAAACCCAAATGCAGATCTCCCATAACAATGCACAGCAAAACACCATCAGCAAGCTAAATACTATGGCCGATGTAGAGAATGCCTATAAAGAGGCTGAAAGGGTTTACAAGTTGGACAAACATTTATATGATCAGAAAGCCATTGGCCTGCAGGAATATCAGTCAGCTAAAAATACCTATGATTACCAGGTGAACCGTTACAAATTGGCTAAACAGATTCTTAGGCAGGATACAGCGCTGGTTAAGCAGCAGGCTTCGCAATCACAAGAACAATACGCCCACATGAAAACTACGCTTGAACTGATGCGAAAAAAAGTGGCCGGTTTAGTATTGGTGGCGCCAACAGATGGTCAGTTAACCTCAATGGATGCCGAAGTAGGTCAGAGCAAAAATAAGGGCGAGCATTTGGGGCAGATAGACGTACAATCGGGCTTTAAAGTTAGGGTTGATATTGATGAGCACTATCTGTCACGTATTTACACAGGCCTGAAAGGCGACTTTCAGTTTGCCGATCAAACCTATAATCTGGTTATAAAAAAGGTATATACCCAGGTTAAAACAACAGGTAGTTTCCAGGTGGATATGCAATTTGTTGGTAAAGTACCTACAGGGATCCGTAAAGGCCAAACACTGCAGGTGAGGTTGGCACTGAGCGATCAGATGCAGGCGGTATTGGTGCCTAAAGGCGGTTTCTTCCAGCAAACAGGCGGCAATTGGATCTTTAAGGTAAGTGAAGATGGTTCAAAAGCATACAGGGTAAACATCCAGCTTGGACGCCAGAGCCCTGATTATTTCGTGGTAACAGAAGGCTTAAATCCTGGCGATAAGGTTATTACCTCAAGTTATGAAACCTATGGTGATATTCAGGAGCTTGTGCTAAAAAAATAACGTAACCAAGCTGCAACGCCTGGCACTGTTTAAGCGTCATTATAATATATAACAGAGATAATTAATAAATTTAAATAAACAAAAAATCAAATCATATCGCCATAAAGGCGGGATGAACAACGGAGGCACCAATGATAAAAATTTCTAATCTTGAGAAATTCTACCGTACCGAAGAGGTAGAGACCATCGCATTAAACAAGCTGTCGATGGAAGTGGCTACAGGCGAGTTTGTAGCCATTATGGGCCCATCGGGCTGCGGTAAATCAACCCTGCTTAATATTTTAGGAATGCTTGATGACCCGGATGCCGGCAGCTATGTTTTTAATGAAATTGAAGTAGCGCATTTTAATGAGCGTAAACGCGCCGATCTGCGTAAACACAACATTGGCTTCGTTTTCCAGAGCTTTAACCTTATTGATGAGCTTACCGTATTTGAAAACGTTGAATTGCCATTGATCTACACCGGCGTAGCTGCTTCAGAGCGTGTTAAAAGGGTGGAAGAGGTGTTAGACAAAATGCAGATCATGCACCGTCGTAACCACTATCCGCAGCAGTTATCAGGTGGTCAGCAACAGCGTGTAGCTATTGCACGCGCAGTTGTTAATAAACCAAAACTGATCCTTGCGGATGAGCCTACCGGTAACCTGGATAGCAGCAATGGTAATGATGTGATGGAACTACTTACCGACTTAAATGAACAGGGAACTACCATTATCATGGTTACCCACTCTGAACATGACGCCCGGTACAGTCACCGTATTATACGTCTGCTTGACGGACAAACGGTTATGGAAAATATCATGGTATAGTTTGTTGAGTTCATAGTTGATAGTTTTATAGCTCGTGGTAAGAAAAGAACTTCCGGCTTAAACCTAACGACTTTTGACTTAGACCAACGCTTCCGAAATCAGTTTATAGATAAGTTAATAATTGCCTCTGCTGCCCTTCTCCACATTTGTAGAGAAGGGCATTTGGAGTTTTCTATTTTTAAAAACCTACTCCTATGTTTAAAAATTACCTTAAAACCGCATGGCGAAACTTGATTAATACTAAGTTTTACAGCGCTTTAAATATTGTTGGCCTTACCATTGGCCTGTCCGTTGGTATGCTTATTTTAATTTGGGTGCAGGATGAGCTGAGTTATGATCGCTTTCATACTAATGCCGATAATATTTACCAGGTAAATGCCTCTATTGGTGTGGGTGCCGGTAAGCAGGTTTGGGGAAACGTTTCCGGACCCGTGGCTTTTTTTGCCTTAAAAGAAGTGCCGGGGGTTGTAAACGCGGTAAGACTTATCACTGTACAAGATTATTCAGTTTTTAGATATAAAGATAAACTGCTGAAAGAAGATTATGGCAAACTGTTGTTTGTTGATGATGCTTTTTTTAAAATGTTTGATTTCAAATTATTAAAGGGAAGCGCCGATAAACCATTCCCTAATGATAAGACCGTTATCATAACGAAAAGCGTTGCTAACCGGTACTTCGGTAACGAAGATCCTATCGGCAAAACTATATTAGGCGATAGTAAAGAACCTTACACAGTATCTGGTATACTGGCCGATTTTCCTGCAAATTCGAGTATTAAAGGAGATATCTTTTTTTCCATCGAGGTAAGAAAAAAACAATATACCAGAAACCGTTTCTGGAAATCAATGGATGAGGATTGGGGGAATTATTATACCACCACCTTTTTACAGGTTACCCCCGGTGCTTCGGTTAAAGCTATTGGCGACAAGCTAACCGAGATTCATATGAAAAACCAGGCCGGTATAAAACCTACCGAAGGGGTGTTTCAGCTTCAGTCGTTAAAAGATATTCATCTATATTATCCCGATGGCACTTCTGCCGGGATCCAGGTGGTGAAAATATTCTCGTTTGTTGCGGTGCTGATCTTGATTATAGCCTGCATCAATTATATCAACCTTTCAACCGCACGCTCAATACTGCGTTCAAAAGAGGTTAGTGTACGCAAAATTATAGGTGCCGAAAGGAGCCATCTTTTTGTGCAGTTTATTATTGAAACTGCATTTTGTTTTATAGTAGCCCTGACATTGACCTTAATGCTCATTTACGCTATCATGCCTGTATACAACAGTATTTCGGGTAAACAAATGCACTTCGACCTGTTTAACATGAAGGTATGGCAGGTTATCGCTTTAACTATTACAGCAACGCTTGTTGCATCAAGTATATATCCGGCTTTGTTGCTGTCATCTTTCAAGCCTATCAACGCGCTGAAAGGAAAAATATCCGGTGCAGGAAACGCAACATTTAGAAAAGTGCTGGTAGTATGCCAGTTTGCTTTTTCAATAGGTTTGATAATAGGCACGCTGGTTATAAATCGGCAGTTAGAGTATATCCGTTCTACACAATTGGGGTATGATAAGGAATATGTTTTCGCCCTACCTATGCGCGCAATGCAAGATCATTATGAAGCGATAAAGGCCAATCTGCTCAGCCACACTGAAATATTGAGTGTTGCCACGGGCAGTAGTAGCATCATCAGCAGCGGATCAAGTACCACAGATGCTGACTGGGACGGCAAACTTACCAATGAAAGTATGTTGATCCATCCGTTTGAGATGGATAAGGACTATATAAACCTGTTTAAATTAAAGTTTGTTAGTGGTGTCGGCTTTGCAGGTGCAAAGTCAGATTCGGCGCATTATATACTGAACGAAACCGCCGTTAAATTAACTGGTATTAAAAATCCAATAGGCAAGCGTTTTAAACTGCATGATCTTAACGGAACCATCATAGGAGTGGTTAAAGATTTTCACTTTGCCTCGCTAAAGCAAGCCATTGAGCCGGCCATATTTACCTATAGCCCAAGCTCGTGGCAAATGTATATAAAAACTACAGGTAAAGAAGCGCCCGTAGCTATCAAACTTGTTGAGAAATACTGGAAGCAGTATAATTCGGATTTTCCGTATGAATACAGTTTTTTGGATGAGGCTTATAACGATATGTATAAGTCTGAACAGCATACAGCTACCTTATTCAACATATTTGCTGGTATAGCCATATTTATCTCATGCCTGGGTTTATTTGGTTTAGCAGCTTACACAGCACAAATAAAAGTTAAAGAAATAGGTATCCGTAAAGTACTTGGTGCCAGTGTAACCAATATCACAACCATGTTATCGCGTGATTTCCTGGTGTTAGTATTACTCGCTATTATAATAGCCTCGCCTGTAGCCTGGTACGCAATGAATAAATGGTTGATGGATTATGCTTACCGCGCCGAAATTCATTGGTGGCTTATAGTTATAGCCGGCGGAGCAGCAATAATCATTGCTTTTTTAACTATTAGTTTCCAAGCCATAAAAGCAGCTTTGACTAACCCTGTTAAGAGTTTACGATCTGAATAATTATCATTAAGTCATCAGTTGCTCTCCATTAAGTTATTTTGAATGGCTAATTGTGCAAGCGACAGGCAATGACTTAATGACCCAATGACTTTAACGAACTAAAGATATGTTTAAGAACTATTTAAAAATCGCATGGCGGAGTTTGATTAAAAACAAACTTTATTCGGCCATTAACATTGGAGGTTTGGGTGTAGGTATGGCAGTGAGCTTTATGTTGCTGTTATATGTTTATAATGAATTTACTTATGACGGATTTCATGAAAATAAGGATAGGCTGTATAAGGTAATGCGTAACCAGCCTTCAAATGGCGAAATAAACACAGGGGATGCCACGCCCGTGCAGATTGCTGCCGCGCTGCAAAAAGACTACCCAGAGGTTGAGTATGCAGCCCGTGCAAACTGGTCATATGATCAACTGTTTAATTACAACAACAAACCGTTAAAAGTTAATACCATTGCTGCCGACGAGTCATTTCTGAACATGTTTACACTTGATTTTGTGAAGGGTAACAAAAAAGATGCTTTCAGGGATATGTCGTCAGTTATCATGTCCGAATCGGCAGTAAAGGCCGTTTTTGGCGATGTCGATCCTATAGGTAAAACTGTTAAGTTAAATGGTTCGCGGCTGGTAAAAGTGAGTGGTGTTTACAAAGATCTGCCCCGGAATTCTACGTTCAGGTTTAATGCACTAATTCCATGGAAACTTTATGAAGCTGATAATGGCTGGGTGAAAACATCGGGCTGGGGTAATTATTCGTTCAAAACTTATGTTATGCTTAAGCCCGCCGTTAATGTAGATAAGCTTAATCTGGAAATCAAAAAGTTAATTGGTCGCTATGACGATCATAATAAAGAAAATCAGTTATTCTTGTTTCCATTTGCCAAATGGCACCTGCACAGCGAGTTCAAAAATGGAGTGAATACAGGTGGCGCAATCGAATACGTGCGTTTATTCCTGTTTCTTGCAATAGGTATTTTGCTTATTGCCTGTATCAACTTTATGAACCTTTCTACTGCGCGATCTGAGCGCCGGTCCCGCGAGGTTGGGATCCGTAAAGTTGTAGGTGCGCGGAGAATAGCCATTGTCCAGCAGTTTTTAGGCGAATCAATCCTCACCGCTATAATTTCGCTTGTTGTTGCACTGGTAATAATAGCATCAACGCTTGGTTATTTTAACGAAATCATACATAAGCAACTGACAATTCCTTATAACAATGCGTGGGCATGGGGCGCCGCTATATTAGTAACGCTGATAACTGGTTTATTGGCAGGTAGTTACCCGGCTTTGTTTTTGTCGTCGTTTAAACCGGTAAAAGTTTTAAAGGGCACTAACAAAACGGGTAGAAAAACGCTGCACTCAAGACAGGTATTGGTTATCGTACAATTTGTATTTGCTACATGTCTTATACTTTCAAGTATCCTGATTTATAAACAGATCAACTACATTAATGACCGCCCGGTAGGTTATTCACAAAATGGACTTATCGAGATCTCATTAGATGGCAATTTATATAAAGAATATGAAAACTTCAGAACGGATATAATTAACGCGGGAGCCGCTGTGGATGCTGCAGAAACATCGGGCAGTATAGCCAGTAATGGCAGCAGCAGTTGGGGTATTAACTGGCCCGGACAGCTACCTGGCGAGGATAAAATACCTATCGACCAGATTGTTACTTCATTTCATTTTATTTCAACTTATAAGCTTGAATTGATAAAAGGGCGTGATTATATACCAGATCGCATGGCCGACTCATTGTCGCTCATTATGAACGAATCGGCTGTTAAACTAATGCGCTTAAAAGATCCGCTTGGGCAGATAGTGAAATGGCAGGGTCGTAATTGTACTGTGGTTGGTATTGTTAAAGATTTTGTTTGGGGATCGCCATATGAACCTGTGAAGCCTGCCATTATTGGTTTTGATAAAGGTTGGGCAGGTCAGCTTGGTATTCGTTTAAATCCGAATGCTCCTGTATCAAAAAGCCTTGCTACAATTGGCGACATTTACAAAAAATATAACCCCGAATATCCTTTTGAATACAAGTTTGTTGACGAAAACTTCAGCGGCAAATTTGAAAATGAAAAGCTCTTGGGTACGTTGTCGAGTTCGTTTACTGTGTTGGCCATTATTATATCCTGTCTCGGCTTGTTTGGTTTAGCTTCGTTCTCGGCCGAACAGCGTAAAAAGGAAATCAGTATCCGTAAAGTATTAGGCGCAAGCATCAGTAGTTTGTGGTTCAACCTGTCGAAAGAGTTTTTAATACTCGTGGTTATTTCATTTATTATTGGTTCGGCCCTGAGCTGGTACAACATGAGCAAATGGTTACAGCATTATACCTACCGTACAGATATAAGCGCCTGGGTATTTATTGCCACTATAGGGATCAGTATGGTAGTTTGCCTGCTTACGGTAAGCTGGCAGGCTATCAAAGCGGCGTTGAGTAATCCTGTTAAGAGCCTAAAAAATGAATAAATCTGCATTGGGTCACTGAGTCATTAAGCATTGAATGCTGACTGATGACTTAATAATATAAAGTCTAAAGTAAAGAATAACTTTTGATTCTCTACTTTAGACTTCTGACTTAAGCAAACGTTCACATTCGCACTGTAAGTGTTCCATTACCGAACGGTTTTATATTGATTGTATTTTGTTAATTGATTGATATTTAATTAATTGTGTAATTGGTATAGGTTTTAATATTTTAGTGGTATAAACCATTTGCCATGTTACGTAATTACATCAAAATAGCCTGGAGAAACCTCATCAAACACAAGGTTTTTTCGTTTATCAATATCTTCGGTTTAGCTGCGGGTATTGCTGCTTTTTGGCTCATTAGCCTTTATGTGGTTGATGAATGGAGTTACGATCGTTATAACCTTAAAGCTGACCGGATTTTTCGTGTTGTTCAACATGGTACATGGAATGGCGGTAAATTCAATCTTGCAGTTACTTCGCCGCCGTATGCCCCCGCTTTAAAAAACGACTATGCCGAAGTAGAGGACGCTATTCGCATTGATGCCGAAGGCGGTGGCAGGATCACTTATGGCGAAAAGCAGATTAACGAGGGCGCGATGTTGTTTACAGATAAAGGCTTCTTTAATCTTTTTACCCATCACTTTTTATCCGGTGATCCCAACACTGCTTTAACCAAGCCGCAAAGCATTGTACTTACTAAAACCCTTGCCGAAAAAATATTCGGTAACGCTGCGGATGCCCTGGATAAAACAATACTAATCGAAAATAACCCAAGTACAGTTACCGGTGTAATTGATGATGTACCTGCAAATTCACATTTCGGTTTCAGTGCCCTTCGCTCATTACCTGAGGGATATACCGATGGCTGGGCTAATTCGCATATCTACACTTATGTATTGCTGAAAAGTCATGATGATTTTAAAAAGGTCCAGGCTGGCTCCGATGTGTTTTTTAATAGATACCTAAAAGGACCGCTTGGAGCTATGCAATACAGTATGGAACTGCAGCCGCTTACATCAATTCACCTTAACTCTAATCTTGATTACGAACTGGGCAGCAACGGCAACATAACCTATGTATATGTATTTGGCATTGTAGCACTACTGATACTGGCTATCGCACTTATTAATTATGTAAATCTTACAACAGCACGTTCATCCATAAGGATTAAGGAGATAGGTGTGCGCAAGGTAATTGGCTCCAGCAAAAAACAGCTGATCATAATGTTTTTTGCCGAATCAGTTTTATTCACCGTTATCGCTGCCCTGATAGCATCAGTGATGGTGCAATTTTTATTGCCTTATTTTAACCTTCTCTCCGGTAAAAGCCTTGTACTTATGCAGTTTGGATTTAGCAAAACACTTATCCTATTCAGTCTGTTTGCGTTTGTCACCGGTATTTTAAGCGGTTTATATCCTGCATTGTTTCTAGCTGGCTTCCGTACCATTGCTGCTATGAAGGGGCAAATGGGCAGCCAGGCTGCTACTATCATGTTCAGGAAATCATTGGTAGTATTTCAGTTTGTTATCACCATTGTTATGATAGCCGGTTCATGCATCATTTACAGGCAACTGCATTATGTAATGAACAAAGACCTTGGCTTTAATAAAGCCCAAACGCTTACTTTCCATATCAACGATAAATCTGCCCGTGCAAAAATAGCCGCTATTAAAAGTCAGCTGTTGCAAAATCCGGCTGTTGAGGCCGTGGGTATTGCAGGCAATCCTATTGGTAATAATGATATTGGTTCAAGCAATTTCAATATCGGCGCCGACGGAAAGGCCAATTCTGAATCAAAAATGGTGGAGAACCTTATAATTGATGATGATTTTATACCAACCTTGCAGGTGAAGCTGGCTAAAGGGCGCAATTTTTCATCGGAGATGAGTACCGACAGACTTGAATCCATTATTGTAAACCAAACGCTTGTTGATGAAATGGGCTGGAAGGATGCCATCGGCCGCTCTGTAAGGGTTGGAGTAGATGATAAGGGTAATGTGATCAGCCGAAAAATAATTGGAGTAGTTAAAGATTTTAACACCTATTCGTTACAGCATAAAGTTGTACCTATGATGTTGTACCTGCCCTTTACTGCCAACGACGAGGATAATATGTATATCCGAATTGGCAAAAATAATATCCCTGCTACACTCGACTATATAAGTAAAGTTTACAGCCGGTTTGATATCGAAAACAAGGTTGAGTTCCATTTCCTCGATCAGAATTTCGGTAAACAATACCAGTCTGAACAAAAGCAGGGTAACATCCTGCTCATATTCACCATATTGGCTATCAGTATAGCTTGTCTTGGTTTATTCGGATTGGTAACCTTTACCGCCGAGCAAAGGGTAAAGGAAATTGGCATCAGGAAAGTTTTGGGTGCAAGTGTAACCTCTATAGTTACCCTGTTGTCAAAAGATTTAATGAAGCTGGTGCTGATAGCCACGCTAATAGCATCGCCGCTGGCCTGGTATGGCATGAGCAAATGGCTACAAAGTTTCGCTTACCGGGTTGATATTAACTGGTGGATCTTCGCGGTAGCGGGTATCCTGGCTGTGATCATCGCTTTCATAACAGTAACTGTACAATCGGTAAGGGCAGCAAATGCTAACCCGGCTAAGAGCCTTAAAAGTGAATAAACCTCACCCAGCCCTCTCCAAAGGAGAGGGCTTAAAGTGTGGACTATGATATAAAATAATTAATTAAAATTCCTCCCCTTGGGAGGTTAGGAGGGGTTTATGTTTAAAAATTACTTAAAAACAGCTTTCCGTACCCTGCGTAAAAACGTGGGTTTACGGTTATTAATATATTGGGGCTGGCCCTTGGGCTGGCTACATGTCTTATGATTGTGCTATACGTGGCGGATGAGTTAAGTTATGATCGGTTTAACGAGAAAGCTAGCCGTACGTATCGGGTTAATGAAGATCTTAAATTTGGCAACAATAATGTACTTTATGCCGTTGCAATGCCGCCGTTAGCTCAGGCTTTAAAAACAGATCTCCCTGAAGTGGATGAAGCAACCCGGCTTAAAGCAGCGGGAGGTTTCCACGTAAAAAAAGGCAACGAAAGCATATTGGAGTATGGCAACGTTTATGCCGATCCATCGGTTTTTAACGTGTTTACGTTGCCCATGATCAATGGTAACCCGGCTACGGCTTTGAAGGAGCCAAATACAGTAGTAATCACCGAAACTACAGCTAAAAAATACTTTAACAGCACCAATGTTGTTGGTAAAACGCTCGCCATTGATAACAACCAATTATTGAAAATTACCGGGGTTATCAAAGATTTGCCAAAGCAATCGCATTTTCATTTTGATTTTTTTATGTCGATGGCGAGTTGGCCTGACAGCCGCTCTCCGGAATGGTTGAGGAGTGATTATAACACTTACGTGGTGTTGAAACCTGGTACAGATTACAAGTTTTTTGAGAAAAAATTGACTGCTCTTCTGAAAAAATACAGCGAAAGCCAAATGCAAACAGCGCTGCACGTAAATATCTCCGATTTTGAAAAAAGCGGCAGTTATTTCAGGCTTAACCTAACTCCGTTAACCGATATCCATTTGCACTCAAACCGTACCGGTGAGTTGGGCAGCAACAGTTCGGCGCAATATGTTTATATATTTTCGGCCATCGCCATATTTATATTACTCATAGCGGGCATCAACTTTATGAACCTTTCAACAGCACGTTCAGCCAGCAGGGCAAGGGAGGTTGGTGTACGCAAGGTTTTAGGTTCCCCGCGTAAATATTTAATAGCTCAGTTTTTAACTGAATCTGTGTTGGTGACTTTGGCAGCGGCAGTTATAGCTTTTTTTACTGTGTTACTTTTATTGCCGCTGTTTAATCAGGTATCGGGCAAAGAGTTGGTTGTTGGTGCGCAAACCTTAGCCTGGTTGCTTCCTGCTTTACTATTAATTGTACTGGTTGTAGGTTTTGCTGCCGGATCGTATCCTGCTTTTTTCCTTTCGGCATTTCAGCCCATTAATGTGCTAAGCGGTAAACTGGCCGGCGGTTTTAAAGGTAGCATGCTTAGGAGTGTATTGGTGGTATTCCAGTTTTCTATTTCGATATTCCTCATCATTGGTACCATCGTTATTTATAATCAACTCAAATATATTCAAACCAAAAACCTGGGATATAATCGTAATCAGGTGCTTGTTATCAATAATGCATTTGAGTTAGGCAGTCATGCCAAAACCTTCAAAAATGAGGTGAAGAAGTTACAAGGTGTGGTTAACGCAACGTTGACAGGTTATTTGCCAACCGGTAAAAACAGGGGAACGTCTATCTTTTATAAAGAGGCTGTGGGCGATCAGAAAACAGCCTTGTTTCCGCAAAGCTGGCGGGTTGATGCCGATTACATTAGCACCCTGGGCATGAAGATCTCTGCCGGGCGAGATTTTTCTACAAGTATGCCAACTGATTCTACCGGATTGGTTATCAACGAAACCGCGGTCAAATTTTTAGGCTTTAGCAATCCTGTTAATAAAACCCTGTACCGCAATATGGATGGCAACCGTGATCATGTAAAAGCTTATCATATCATAGGCGTGGTTAAGGATTTTAATTTCAATTCGCTGAGAGAAAATATCAGTCCGATGATTTTTTTAATGGACGAAGACAGTGGAAATCTGAGTATCAGGGTAAATACAACTAATTTACCGGCTCTTGTCGATCAGATAAAAAGCAAATGGCAGGGCATGACCCAAAGTCAGTTTAGCTACTCTTTTATGGATCAGGACTTTGATGCCAACTATCGGGCCGAGCAGCGTACCGGCACCATATCCATCATATTTACTGTGCTGGCTATTTCCATTGCCTGCCTTGGTTTGTTTGGCTTAGCTGCATATGCCGCCGAGCAACGTACCAAAGAAATCGGGATCCGTAAAGTACTTGGTGCAAGTGTATCCGCCATAGTGAATACCTTATCCAGAGATTTTATAAAGCTGGTATTGATCTCCATAGCCATTACAACCCCTTTAGCCTGGTATTTAATGAACAAATGGCTGCAGGATTTCGCTTACCGCATCAGTATACAATGGTGGGTGCTGGTGCTGGCAGGTGCAGGCGCCATGTTAATAGCTATTGTAACAGTAAGTTTCCAATCTATAAAAGCAGCATTGGTAAACCCGGTTAACAGCCTTAAAAATGAGTAGGCAGTAGGCCGTTTGCAGTGGCAGTTAGCAGTTACGTAACAGGAGGATACCAATGAACTAATGAACAATTGAACCAATGAACCATGTTTAGAAATTACCTTAAAACTGCATTTCGCACATTGAAAAAAAATGTGGGATTCACCGCGATTAATGTATTTGGTTTGGCCCTTGGGCTGGCCACATGTTTACTCATTATATTTTATGTGGTTGATGAGCTGAGCTATGACAAGTTCAATGTTAAGGCCGACAGGATTTATCGCGCCAATATGCAGATTAAATTTGGCGGTATCGATCAAAGCTATGCTTCGTCGCCGTCGCCGTTGGCTGCTGTATTTCAAAACGATTATCCCGAGGTTGAACGTGCCTGCCGTTTGTTGCAACGCGGCGGTTATAACGTAAAAAAAGGCAACCAAACCATTCACGAAAACAGGATGGTGTTGGCCGATTCAACGCTATTTGATGTATTTACCCTGCCTATGATAGCCGGCGATCCCAAAAAGGCGCTGGTTGAACCGAATACCGTGGTTATCACTGAAAGTACGGCCAAACGTTATTTTAACAACACGCAGGTAATGGGTAAAACCTTTACGTTTGATGAAAAGCTGCTTTATAAGGTTACCGGCGTAATAAAAGACCTGCCCAGGCAATCGCATTTTCGTTATGATTTTTTCCTGTCGATGGCATCAAATGCCGAAACCAAAGATGGGGCATGGTTCAGCAATAATTTCAATACCTACGTGCTGCTAAAACCAGGTGTGGATGCCAAAAAGTTTGAAGACAAGTTTCCTGCGTTAATGCACAAATATGCGGGTCCGCAATTGCAAAGTATCTTACATCTCACTTTTGATTCGTTTGAAGGTTCAGGCAACAAATACCAATTGAGCCTTATGCCATTGAAGGATATCCATCTTAAATCAAACTTGGTGTCCGAGCTTGACCATAACGGGAATATCCAGCATGTGTACATTTTTGGCGCGGTAGCGATTTTTATCTTACTAATAGCCTGTGTAAACTTCATGAACCTTTCAACCGCCCGTTCTGCAAACCGGGCCCGGGAGGTAGGGGTACGCAAGGTGCTTGGTTCAAGGCGTCAGTCACTCATTGCCCAGTTCCTGTCAGAGTCTATCATGGTAACGTTTATTGCTACGGTGATAGCCATGCTGACGGCCTATTTTCTGTTGCCGGTATTCAATAATATTGCGGGTAAAACCATGGAGCTTAATATGGGTTCATTGATTTGGCTGATTCCCGCTTTGCTGGTTATGGTTTTGGTGATCGGCTTCCTGGCAGGTTCGTATCCTGCATTTTTTCTTTCCGCATTTCAGCCAATTGATGTTTTAAAAGGAAAGCTTTCCTCTGGCTTTAAGGGAGGCATGTTAAGGAGTTCATTGGTGGTGTTCCAGTTTTTTATATCGATAGTGCTCATCATTGGTACGCTGGTGATCTATAATCAGCTTAAATATATTCAGAATAAAGACCTTGGTTATAACCGCAGCCAGGTATTGGTGATTCATGGCGTGTATGACCTTGGCGACAAGAGCAAGGTGTTAAGAGATGAGGTAAAGCAATTGCCCGGCGTAATGGGGGTAACCATGACAGGCTTTTTGCCAACTTCTGATTACCGGAACAGCAGCAGTGTTTTCCAGGAACGCGGGCTCGACCCCAAAAAAGCAGTGCTTGCACAAACCTGGGTAGTTGACGACAACTACCTGCCAACTCTGGGTATCAAATTGACCAAAGGGCGCAATTTCTCAAGCCAGATGCCAACCGATTCGGCAGCTATGATTGTTAACGAAACTGCTGCCAAACTCATGGGCGTACGCGATCCGCTTAATAAGCCTATGTATTTGCCTATGGATAATATGGCCAAAACTTTTAAGGAATATCATATAGTAGGTGTTATTAAGGATTTTAATTTCGCTTCGCTACGTAATAATGTAAGCCCGGTGATATTGATGTATGGGCAGGATACCGGCGCCTTGAGTGTAAAAGTAAATACCGCTAATATTACCACACTTATGGCAATGATCAGCGACAAATGGAAATCTATAAAACCGGGTAAGGAGTTTGAATATTCGTTTATGGATGACGATTTTGATTCATCGTACCGTGCGGAACAGCGGATGGGCACCATATTCATCATATTTACAAGTTTAACAATTGTGATAGCCTGTTTAGGTTTGTTTGGCCTTGCGGCATATGCTGCCGAACAGCGCACTAAGGAGATAGGCATCCGTAAAGTACTTGGCGCTAATGTAGGCGCTATAGTAGGTATGCTGTCAAAAGATTTTATCAAACTGGTAATGATAGCAATAGTGATAGCCATTCCAGTTGCCTGGGTCACCATGCAACAATGGTTGCAGGGCTTTGCCTACCGGCAAAACATACAATGGTGGGTGGTAGTATTGGCTGCTGTTTTGGCCGTGTTGATCGCTTTTGTAACCATCAGCTTTCAATCCATCAAGGCGGCACTGGCCAACCCGGTTAGGAGTTTGAAAAATGAATAAAATTAGTTGGCAGATAGCAGCAGCAGGTTACAGTAGCAGATACAGTCCAGCAGGCAGATAAAAGTAAGCGATAAGTACCAATGAACTAATGAACAAGTGAACTAATGATACGAAACTATTTAAAAACAGCGTGGCGGAACCTTTATCGTAATAAAGCATTTTCGCTGATCCATATCTTGGGGTTAACCATGGGGATAACCGTTTGCCTGATGATATTCTTGTATATAATGAATGAGTTTAGTGTGGATAATTTTCATAAGCAGGGCAAAAACATTTACAGGGTGATGCGTGGTTTTGATAAAGCGAAAGCACCTACCTCATACCTGTCAGGACCTTATGCGCCTGCTATGCTGAATGATTTTCCGCAGGATGTAAGAATGGCTGTACGCGTTTCGCCGCAAAATAATTTGATCTCTTTTGGTGAAAAATCATTCAACGAGAAGAAAGTTTATGCAGTTGATTCCAATTTTTTCAGCCTGTTTACCTTCCCGTTGCTTAGGGGGGATGCGGCTTCGGCACTGAATAATCCGGGTAGCGTAGTACTCACTGAAACTACAGCAAAAAAATATTTTGGCAGCGTTGAAAATGCGATGGGTAAAGTGGTGAAGATGGATAAACGTTTGCAGTTAAAAGTAACGGGTATTGCAAAAGACGTACCTTCAAACTCTCACCTTGATTTTGATTTAGTAGTACCGATTGCCAACTATACCCGCGATCCCGGTTTTAATGTTTGGATTAACAATGGCTTGTTTGTTTACCTGCTGTTGAATGAACATAGTAGCCCATCAGCATTGGAAAGCCATTTTCCGCAGTTTATGGAAAAGTACATGGGCGAAGATATGAAGCGCTTCGGTACTAAATTTAACCTGAGCCTGAGACCCTTCAAAGATATTTATTTTGAAAATGCGTCATCGTTTGATAACGTAAAGCATGGAGATAAAACTGTTGTGTTCATTTTTATTTCGATAGCGGCACTTATTATGATCATTGCCTGTATCAATTTTATGAACCTGGCCACCATTCTTGCGGTTGAACGCTCAAAAGAGGTTGGCATGCGCAAGGTTTTAGGCGCATTACGGAACCATTTGGTATGGCAGTTTATTGGCGAGTCGTTGTTGCTGGCGCTTATTTCATGCGCGCTTTCTATTGGTTTGTTACTCCTGCTGATGCCATTATACAACAGCCTGCTGGGGTATGAACTCACTGTATCATGGAACAGTGTGCCGATTTACCTTTTTCTTTTAGGAGTTATTTTATTTGTAGGTTTCCTTGCCGGAAGCTACCCGGCTATATTTATGTCGGCGTTTTCGCCTATTGAGGCTTTAAAGGGTAAGCTTAAATTAGGTAAAGGTGGGGCATTCTTTAGGCAATCACTGGTGGTGTTCCAGTTCAGTATTTCGGTATTGCTCATTATTGGCACTATCGTGATCGTTAAACAGATGCGGTATGTAAAAAACAAATCACTGGGTTATGACAAAGAGCAAACGGTTATTGTGAAGATTGATAATAATGACATCTATGATCACAGGCAAACATTTAAACACCAGCTGCAAAATTCGGACTATGTGAAGTCGGTATCCCTGATGTCGGGCGAGCCGGGCGGCTTTTTCGATATGCAGGGTTTTGAGGTCGAAGGTCAGCATGAAACCTTTAAATCCAGGTCGGAATTTGCCGACTTTGAATATGTAAAAACATTTGGCCTGAAAATAATTGCCGGCAGGGATTTTTCATCACAGTTTGCTACTGATACTACGAATTCGGTATTGATCAACCGTACAGCGGCTAAAGAACTGGGCTTTACGCCGCAGCAGTCTATCGGTAAATGGATTAAAAATACAGTGCGTGATAGTAGCCGCCGCACTATCATTGGTGTGGTTGAAGATTTTAACTTCCTTTCACTTAAAGAAAACATGGATGCCCTGGTGATATCGCCAAGTGAAGACAGGCGCGTAGCCGTAATCAAACTAAAATCCGGGGATATCCAGGCCGGTTTGGCGGCTATCAAAAACATTTATGCCGAAGTTGCGCCCGTTTATCCGTTTGAATACAGCTTTCTTGATCAGCAGTTTGATACTACCTATCGCAACGATATCAGGCAGCAAACCATGTTAAGTATATTTTCAGGGTTGGCAATCTTTATAGCTTGTTTAGGCTTGTTCGGTTTAGCCTCATTTACCGCGGCGAAACGTACCAAGGAGATCGGGGTCCGCAAAGTATTGGGTTCATCGGTACAAAATATCCTTATCCTGATATCAAAAGATCTGCTGAAACCAGTGTTATTAGCTACAGTGATTGCTATCCCCCTGGGTTATTACAGCATGGATAAATGGCTGCAAAGTTTCGCTTACAAAACACCTTTGCATTGGTGGATCTTTGGTTTGGCGGCTTTGCTTACATTTGTTATAGCAGTGGTTACCATTAGCTTTCAATCGTTAAAGGCGGCACTTGCAAATCCTATCCGCAGTTTGAGAAGCGAATGAGATCAGTTTGCAGATAGCAGTGTCAATTTGCAGTAGCAGTTGAAGAAATAGAATATACCCTGAGCCCGTGTCCCCACGGGCTTTTTTATGACGTCCTGTCATTATTTGGTAGCCCGAATTTATTTTCAGCACCATGCAACGTATTTGCTAAACGCCAGGTCTTATTATATATAAACCAAAGATCATTATTATGAAAAAGTATTTACTTGTGTTATTTGTTGCCTGTGCAGGCAGCGCTTTTGCACAAAATAATCAGAAAACACCATACCTTACCAAATCATTATCAGGACAGGCCGTGCAAAATGTATTTGTTAATACTTCGGGCGGCAGTATTACCGTCAGCGGCGCATCGGGCGAAGAACCGAGAGTTGAGGTTTTTATACAAGGTAATAATGGTAATAATGACCTTTCTAAAGAAGAGATCAAAAAGCGCCTCGACGAAAATTACGACCTGAGCATTGATGTTAACGGCGGGGAGCTGCATGCCAAAGCTAAAAGCAAACATGATGGCAACTGGGACTGGAAAAAATCATTAAGTATCTCGTTCCGTGTGTATGTACCCGGCAATGTGGCAACTAATCTAAATACCAGCGGAGGCAGTATTCACCTTGATAACCTAACAGGTACACAACAGTTTGAAACCAGTGGTGGCAGCTTACACCTGGATAAAATTACCGGCACTATCAAAGGCCGTACATCAGGCGGCAGTATCCACGTGAGCGATTCAAAAGAAGACATTGACCTGCAAACATCAGGTGGCAGTATTGAAGCCCGCAATTGTATGGGCCATATCAGGCTGGAAACATCTGGCGGTTCGTTGCATCTCGATGGTTTAAAGGGAGATATCAAAGCTACCACCAGCGGCGGCAGTATCAGCGGCAATAAAATTGATGGCGATTTCATTACAGGCACATCAGGCGGCAGTATTAACCTTACTGATCTTTCTTGCAGCCTTGATGCATCCACAAGTGCCGGCAGCTTTCATGCGCAATTTGTAAGCGTTGGTAAATCTGTTAAAATTGATGTAAGCTCGGGCCATATCGATCTGCAGTTACCATCAAAACAAGGCCTTAACCTCGATTTGCGCGCCAACAAAATAGAAAGTAACCTTGCAGATAACTTCTCTGGTAACAAAGATAAAGAAAGGGTAGAAGGTAAACTTAACGGTGGCGGATCCCTCGTTGAAGTACGTGGTAATGGGCGAGTTAATCTTACCGTCAATTAATATCAGTGTAAGGAATATTACAAAGGCCTGTTGCTCAAATAGTGACAGGCCTTTTGTGTTGCCTGGGGTGTATCATAACCGAACACCTGGTGTTACGTCTTCGTACAGTTTTTATATGAAACAAATCGTAATTAATTGATATTTAGAGATTTGATTTATTGGTATGGCTTTTAAACCTGTATTAAGGTTAATCGTACACCCATGTTCAGAAACTACATCAAAACCGCCTGGCGAAACTTAAGGCGGAACAAAATATTCTCTTTTATTAATGTGTTTGGCCTGTCTGTAGGCTTAGCATGCTGCATGCTTATTTGTGCTTATGTATACAGTGAATTAAATTATGATCAGTATCCGGCGCAAGCCAAACAAATCTACCGCGTTGGTTTACGCTCCATTGAAAATAACGGTGTGAGCGAATACCCGATGGTTGATATAGCGGTAGGCCAGGGGATTAAAGATATGTTTCCCGAGGTGCTTGAAACCACAAGACTTACCGGTCGCGGTCCGGTTTTTATAAAATATAATGACAGGCAATTTAAAGAAGAGCATGTACAAATGATAGATGCCAATTTCCTGCGGCTGTTTTCGATACCTTTGATTGATGGTGATGATAAAGCCTGTTTTACAGAGCCTAACAGTGTGGTGGTTACCAGGGCCATGGCTAACAAATATTTTGGTAATCAGGAAGCCGTTGGTAAATCAGTTGCCATTGATGGTAAACCTTACAAGGTAACAGGTGTAATTGACAAAGTACCTGATGATTCACACTTTCATGGTGATGCGTTTTTGAACCTGGCACCCTTTGTTGAAAATGCAAAGCAAACATGGAGCAATATTGGCTTTTTTACCTACGTTGTTTTGGATAAAAACGCCCATCCTAAAAAGCTGGAAGCTTCTTTTCCCGAAATGGTAAGGAAATTTGTTGTGCCCGAAATTGCACATGATATGGGTACCAGTGTAGTCGCAGCAAGCAAATCGGTTAACACCTTCCTGTTTTACCTGCAGCCATTAAGCGATATTCACCTGCATTCGGCAACCAAATATGAACTTGAGCCCAATGGCGATATTCACTATGTATATATATTCGGCGCATTAGCTGCTTTTATACTGATTTTGGCCTGTATCAATTTTACCAATCTTTCAACAGCTGGTTCGGCACGAAGATCAAAAGAAGTAGGGATCCGGAAAGTGCTTGGCTCTGAAAAAAGAGGATTGGTTTCGCAGTTCCTTACCGAATCGGTTATGCTTACATTTTGGGCTTTGTTGCTGGCTTTAGTCATAGTTTACTTGTTATTGCCTTTGTTCAACAATTTAGCAGGCAAACATATCGATCTCGGATTTTTTCTCAGCGCTAAAGCGTTAATTATTGAATTGTTTACAGCTTTTATAGTTGGTATTTTGGCAGGGATCTATCCGGCCTTCTTCCTTTCATCGTTTCAGATCATTGCGGTGCTGAAGGGCAATGGCGCTACTAAAGCCGAAGGAAAAGGTATTTTACGCAGTGGGTTGATCATTTTTCAGTTTGCTGTATCTACAGCACTAATTATATCAACCCTTGTGGTATACCAGCAATTGCATTATATGCAGAACAAAAAGCTGGGTTATGATAAAGACCAGGTTCTGGTTATTAACGATGCCTACACATTAGGCAGTAATGCAAATGCCTTCAAAAATCAGCTTTTACGTAACCCGCAGGTATTAAATGCTACAATCTCAAGTAGTGTACCGGGTAAGCTAACCGGCGTTGATGGTACCCAGATTGATGCCAGGGAGTTTGATGATAAAGGTGGTCATGCCGAAATCCACACCAATATTTACCACGTGGATGAAAGTTATATACCTACTTTAAGTTTGCAGGTCATTAACGGGCGTAATTTTTATCCATCGTTCCCGGGTGATTCGATGTCCGTGGTGGTTAACGAAGCTTTAGTAAAAGGTTTAGGCTGGGGTAATACTAATCCTGTGGGCAAAACCATTGTACGCTCGGCCCGTACGCAATACAAAGTTGTAGGCGTGGTTAAAGATTTTCATTATGCTTCGGTTAGGCAAAAAATAGCGCCATTAATGATGTTATCGGGACACAGTACAGGTACACTAATTTTGAAGGTCAAAACTGCCGATGTAAAATCGCTTATTGCAGGTATCAAAGCCGAATGGGATAATTTCAGACCGGAAGCGTCTTTTAGCTACTCGTTTCTTGACGAACAATACGCTTCGCTTTATGCTTCCGAGCAGCAAACAGGTAAAATATTCACCGTGTTTTCATGCATCGCCCTCATTATAGCAAGTCTGGGCTTGTTCGGTTTAGCCGCGTTTATGATTAGGTTAAGGGTTAAAGAAATTGGCATACGCAAGGTATTAGGCGCATCAACCAGTAGTATTACAGTGATGTTATCAAAGGAGTTTTTGAGATTGATTGTCATAGCGTCCATCATATCGTTCCCGATAACATGGTTTGCCATGAACAAATGGCTGCAGGACTTTGCATACCGTATCAGTATACAATGGTGGGTATTCATCTTAGCGGGCAGCATAGCCCTGCTGGTGGCAGGCATTACGATAAGCTTTCAATCGGTCAAGGCGGCTTTGGCTAATCCGGTGAAAAGTCTTAGAAGTGAGTAGCAGTTTGCAGATCATTGCCAGGGACTAATTACTAACGAACAAGTGAACTAATGAACTAAATCATGATAAAGAATTATTTACGAAGTGCTTTTCGCAATATTGCCCGGCACAAATTTATTTCGTTCATCAACATATTTGGCTTAACCATAGGGTTAACCTGTTGCCTGCTTATTTTAACTTATATAGTTAAAGAGCTCAGTTATGATAAGTTTAACCATAATGCCCCCAATATTTACAGGGTGAGCCGGAGTTTTAACACGGCCGATGGCATTGTTAACCTGCATTTGGGAGCCGTAGCGCCGCCTTTTGGCCCGTTGCTTAAAAATGAATTTCCGGATATAAAAAAGGTTACCCGTTTATTTCCTAACGGTGATGTGGTTTTGCGTTATAAGGACAAATTATTAACCGAAAAGGGATCTTATTTTGCAGACGAAAACTTCCTCAGCTTCTTCGATCTCAAGACAGTGGCAGGCGACCCCAAAACTGCCCTTAGTGAGCCGTATACAGTAATGATGACCGAAGATATGGCACGCAAATACTTCGGTAATGAAGACCCCATAAACAAAGAGATCAGGCTTGATAATACGGCCAATTTTAAAGTTACAGGCATTTTCAAACCTTTTCCGCCTAACTCACAAATGCATCCCCAAATGCTGATGTCATTTAATACGTTGAACGATGATAAGGTTTACGGACGTAATCAATTGGCAACCAATTGGGGGAACAACTCATTTTTTACCTACCTATTATTGCCTGATCATTATAATATTGATCGAATCAGCTCGCAGTTTCCGGCTTTTATAGATAAATACATGAATTCTCCCGGGCAACCCCGGCAGTCAAAATTTACCCAGCTGCATATTCAAAGATTCCTGGATATTCACCTGCATTCGCATCTTGATGATGAAGTAGAGCAAAATGGCGATATTAAAAGGGTTTACATTTTTTCGGCTATCGCCCTGTTTATTTTGCTGATCGCCTGTATCAATTACATGAACCTATCTACTGCCCGCTCAACGCTTAGGGCTAAAGAGATCGGTATCCGCAAGGTGATCGGCGCACAACAAAAAGAGATCATTACCCAATTTTTAAGCGAATCTGTGTTGATCACTTATTTTTCGCTTGTACTGGCCTCGATTTTGACGTGGTTGCTGCTGCCATTTATCAACCGGCTTTCAGAACTTGGCCTTTCTATCAATAGTTTATTTCAACCGATAATTTTAATATCGGTGTTATTGCTGCCGCTGATTATCGGACTTATCAGTGGTATTTATCCGGCTATCTTTATGTCGTCATTTAAACCGATAAAAGTTTTAAAAGGTATCCTTAAAGTTGGGTCAGGAAATATCTCGTTCCGTAAGGTGTTGGTGGTGGTGCAGTTCTCCATCTCCATCATCCTGATTGTTGCTACGACGATAGTTTTTCAGCAATTGAGGTATATTCAAACCAAATCACTTGGCTTTAATAAAGATCATTTAGTAACATTGGGCGGTATCCCTGCTAACCAGTTTGAAGCTTTCAGGGCAGAGGTATTACGGGATCCTGCTGTAAAAGATATCGGCCGTTCATCGCGGATTCCGTCGGGGCGGCTACTGGATGATCAGGGCGTTTCTGTTTTTGACGGGGATAAACCGCTGCCGGTTAAAGCAGATATCAAATGCATCAATGCCGATTATGGCTTTATTCCAACCTACGGTATAAAAATGGCAGCTGGCAGAAATTTCAGTCGCGAGTTCGCCACCGACAGTAATAATTTTGTGATCAACGCATCGGCAGTAAGTGCATTAGGATGGAAATCGCCTGAAAACGCTATAGGCAAGGATATGAGCTATGGTGGCGTTAAAGGAAAAGTGATAGGGGTGGTTAATGACTTTCATTTCGAGTCATTACATCAAAATATCATACCGCTTTTAATGGAGATGCCCTCATTCGCCAACAATAGTTATAGAAGAATAACGGTTAAAATCGATGGTAATCGCATCAATTCGGCATTAGCAACCCTTCGGCAAACCTGGAAAAAATATCAACCCGAAACACCTTTTGAGTACAGCTTTTTAGATGAACGCTTCCAAAAGCTATATAACAGTGAGCAGGAACAGGGTAACCTGTTTACCATATTTTCGTGCCTGGCAATATTCATTGCCTGTTTAGGCTTATTCGGGCTTTCGGCCTTCATCATATCACAACGGGTAAAAGAAATTGGTGTGCGCAAAGTACTTGGCGCAAGCATACCGCAAATTGTTACCGAACTTTCAAAAGACTTTTTGAAGTTAGTGATCGTTGCCGCGGTTATTGCTTTGCCCATCGCGTGGTACGCCATGAGTAAATGGCTGCTTGATTTTGCCTTCAGAGTTAACATACAATGGTGGGTTTTTGTGATGGCCGGCGTAATAGCGCTGATCATTGCTTTTGCAACCATAAGCTATCAATCAGTAAAGGCCGCTATGGCTAACCCGGTGAAAAGTTTGCGTTCTGAATAAATTCGTCATTATGTCATTTTGCTTCGCGTCATTAAGCCATTTTCGATAGCGCGAGGCAAAAATGACTTAATGACCTAATGAAATAATGACTTGACAATGTTTAAAAACTATTTCAAAATTGCGCTGCGTAATTTTTGGCGGCATAAATTTTTTACATTCATTAATGTAATCGGTTTATCTATAGGGATCAGTTCGGCGCTGATTATTTACTTGATAGTCCATTTTGATTTTACTTTTAATCAAAACTTTGATAACAGCGACCGTATTTACAGGGTAGTTTCAAACTACACCTTTTCCGGCGAAGAAGCGCATAACCGAGGTGTTTCAGGCCCGGTGCCCGAAGCTGTAAGAAATGGTGTGAGTGGGGTGGAACTTACCGTGCCATTTTTCCTGTTGAATCAGCCTAATGTATTTATCCCCGGAAAAGCGGGCGTTCCTGTTAAGTTTAAACTACAGGATAACGTGATCCTTGCAGATGGCAGGTATTTCAACATGTTTAAATACAACTGGCTTGCGGGCTCGGCCAACACTGCTTTGAATTCTCCCAATCAAACGGTGCTCACTTCAGATCAGGCAAAAAAATATTTTCCTCAACTGTCATATAGCCAGATGATGGGCAGGGTAATTACTTATGATACGATTAGTGTGGCCGTGAGCGGTATTGTTGAACCATTAAAGGGAAATAACGATTTTACTTTTCACGATTTTATCTCTTATTCAACGGCAAAAGCTAATAAAACGCTGTCTGACGAACTAAGCCTTACCAGTTGGGGAGGTACTACTTCATCATCCATACTTTTTGTTAAGCTGGCGCCCAATGCCACTGCAGCCAATTTTGAAAAGCAACTAAATATTATTCTTAAAAAGAATGATCCTCCAAAACCCGAAAACAAGGGCAATACACGTAATTTTGCCTTACAGCCTTTGAGCGATCTGCATTTTAACAGTATGTACGGAACATTTGATTCCGGTAATCCGGCTAATAAAACAACACTTTACGGTTTACTGGTTATAGCTGCCTTCCTGTTATTATTAGGTTGCATTAATTTTGTTAATTTAACTACCGCACAGGCCACTCAAAGGGCCAAGGAAATTGGCGTGCGTAAAACAATGGGAAGCAGCCGCGCCCAGCTTATAACACAGTTTCTGAGTGAAACGTTCATTATAACTCTTTTGGCTGTAATCATTTCGGTGACGCTGGCGCCTGTAATATTAAAACTGTTTAAAGATTTTATAGCGGAAGGTGTTAAACTTGACCTGCTGCACCAGCCCCATCTTTTTGTGTTCCTTTTTTTATTGATAATAGTGGTAAGCTTATTGTCGGGCTTTTACCCCGCAGCTTTGCTATCAGGCTATAAACCTGTTTTGGTTCTTAAAAACCAGGCATCATCAAACAGTAGTAAAGCCCGTAATGCGTGGCTACGTAAATCATTAACCGTAACTCAATTTGTTATCGCCCAGTTTTTTATAATGGCTACTGTGCTGGTAGGCAAACAGATTCATTATGCACTTACAAAAGATCTGGGTTTTAAAAAGGACGCCATCCTAATCATTAATTCACCCTGGAAAAATCGAACGCTTAGTAAGAACCAGGTATTTATGAACAAATTAAAGGCGATACCTCAGGTTGAGCTGGTAAGCGCGGGTAAAGCCGCTCCGTCATCAACCAGCACCAATTCAACGGAAGCTACGTACATAGATGGCAAAAAGGAAATAAAGATTGAATTGTACGAAAAGTACGGCGACCCTAATTATATTGATGTATACAAGCTTAAACTTTTGGCCGGACGTAATATACAATATGGCGACAGTACCAGGGCATTTTTAATTAATAATACTTACGCAAAACTAATAGGGTTTAAAAATCCTGCTGATGCTGTAGGTAAATATATTGATAAGTTTAATGGCGATAAAAGAATGCAAATCATAGGTGTAGTGGCCGACTTTTATTCTGAATCATTGCATTCGGCAATTAAACCTACCTGCATTCATATCAGTAACAGTTATTACAACAATGGTACCTTTCATATAGCGCTTAAGCCGCAAACCGCCGGAGGCAACGAATGGAAAAAAGCTATTGCATCGATGGAAAAAGCGTGGAAAGAGATTTATCCTGAAGACGATTTTGAATATAGCTTTTTTGATGAAAGCATCGCCAAATTTTACGATGCTGAGCAACATACATCAACTTTGCTAACCTGGGCAACCGGTTTATCGATCTTTATCAGCTGCCTTGGTTTATTAGGTTTGGCCATTTATAATACCAATCAACGCACCAAAGAAATAGGTGTACGTAAAGTACTTGGCGCTACAGTAGCACAGATAGTCACCCTGCTTTCAACCGAGTTGGTGATGCTCATTGTACTGGCCTTTGTATTGGTAACTCCACTGGCCTGGTATGCCATGAACAAATGGATGGAAAGCTTTGCAGACCGCACAACCATCAGTTGGTGGATCTTTGCAGCAAGCGGCGCGGGAATGTTGCTAACTGCATTGATCACTTCAAGTTTTCAAACAATCAAAGCGGCATTGGCTAATCCAACAAAGAGTTTACGTTCTGAATAATTGGTCATTGAGTCAGTTGCTTCGCGTCATTAAGTCATTTTGATTGATGATTTAGAAAAGCAAAATGACTTAATGGCTATGCAATAATGACTCAATGACTAATTAATATGCTCAGAAATTATTTTAAAGTAGCATTCCGTAATTTAGCTAAGCACCGCACTATTAGTTTGATTAATATTGCGGGGCTCACCATCGGCATCACCGCGGCGGTGTTTATTATGCTATGGGTACAAAACGAGTTTAGTTTTGACAATTATCACCCGGACGTTGATAATATCTACCGGGTAAAAACGAAACTAAGCCTGACTAAAGACGAAGTGTGGGATTGGGAGTCGTCTCCTTATGTATTAGGCCCCGTTGCTAAGCAGGAAATACCCGGTTTAAAGAATTATACGTTTTTGTGGCCGGGTTATATGATGACGGTACATCATAATAACCAACTGATATCGGAAAAAAAGTATGCATATATAGATGCTAATTGGTTCAAAGTATTCCATTACGATTTTATCGATGGAAGCGCCGATAGCTTTTCGAAAAATCCATTTAGTTTAATCCTGACCGAACCAACAGCAAAGAAATATTTTGGTAACGGCGAAGCCGTTGGCAAAATGCTAAAGATTGATTCCATAAACTACCAGGTGCAGGCAGTAGTTAAGGATAATCCTGCAAATTCAAGCTTTCAGTACGATATATTGATGCCGGTAGAGGCTAAACTAAGCAATGCACATGAAAAAGAACAGGCGAGCAATTGGGGTAACTATAGCGGCCTCACATTTTTAAAGCTGCAGCCGGGCGTAAATATTAAGGATATAGGCCAAAAGCTAACCCAGATTATCAGGAAAAATAACAAGGGCAGTGAAAACACAACCATGAGTGTGATAGGCCTCAGGGATATCCATTTTGAAAGTGGTTTGCTAAGTACTTCATTTGAAAACGGCAACCGAAAGCTGGTTAACATCTTCCTGGTCCTGGCTTTTTTACTTTTGGCAACAGCATGCATTAATTATGTAAACCTAACTACCGCAAGGGCAAGCGTGCGTTCAAAAGAGGTGAGCGTACGTAAAATTGTAGGAGCGGGCAGGAGGCAGCTTTTTGCCCAGTTTATGTCCGAATCATTGGTTGTTAGTTTCTTATCATTATTATTTGCTATTTTATTTATCCAGATTTGCCTGCCCTGGTTTAACCAGGTTACCGAAAAGCATTTTGTACAACCACTAACATCTGGTGTTACATGGTTGATATTGTTGGGTACACTGATAGTTTGCTTTGTTTTCAATGGCTTATATCCTGCTGTGTTATTGTCGTCATTTAAGCCATTAAGCGTGTTTAAAGGTAGGGCACTATTGAATTTTAAGGATGGCGGCATCCGTAAAACGCTGGTTGTTTTACAATTTGGTATCTCGGTGATGCTTATCATTAGTACAATGATCATTTATCGCCAGCTTAATTTTATGAAAAATGCTGATTTGGGTTATAAGCGCGAACATGTTTTTGTAATGACTATACCATGGCAAGTGCTTGGCTTAGACGATAAGACAAGGGAGTCGAAATTAAAAAGCATCGCCAGCGAATTAACACAGCAAAGCGCGATAGCTGAGGTCTCTCAATCGGCCAACGATGCCTTTTTTAATAATAGCAACAAGGTTTCAGGATCAATGGATTGGGAAGGCAGGCCACTTGATTATAAACCCTCGGTTTCCACCATATCGGCCGATGAAAAATTTCAACATATACTAAGCCTTAAAATGGCCGACGGGCATTGGTTTGATAAAAATGGCTCGGATCAGCATAATGTAATTTTGAATGAAACCGCAGTGAAACAGCTTGGGATTCATAAACCCGTTATCGGGCAGCGGTTTAAGTTTAACGGCGACTCTGGCATAGTAGCCGGCGTGGTGAAAGATTTTAACTTCAGGAGTCTTCATGAAAAGATAGGCCCTATGGTTATTAATAATCATACCGATTGGGCACGGAGCTTTTATATTAAAACAACTCCAGGTAATACGGCGGTAGCTATAAAGATAGCCCAAAATGTATGGAATGAATTTGTTCCCGACCAGCCGTTTGACTATAGTTTTATTGATGATGGCTATAATAAACTTTACCACGCCGAACAGCGTTCATCAACATTGATAGCCGCTTTCGCCATTATAGCCATTGCAATATCGGCCATAGGTTTACTCGGCCTGGCTGCCTTTGCCGCCGAACAGCGGGTAAAAGAAATAGGTATTCGTAAAGTGCTTGGTGCAAGTGTTCAAAATATAATAGGACTGCTATCTGCCGAGTTTTTAAAAACAGTTGTCATAGCCAACATCGTTGCTTTCCCGGTGGCCTGGTACATGATGAACAAATGGCTGCAGGATTTTGCATACCGAACAAATATCACATGGTGGATCTTTGCTGTTGCCGCGTGCATAGCACTTTTAATAGCATTGATAACTGTAAGCATCCAATCTATCAAAGCTGCACTGGCCAACCCGGTAAATAGCTTAAGGAGCGAGTGATTTTTTGAGGTGAAAGGTTAAAGACGAAAGCTAAAAGGTAGCAACCAATTTATGAAAACGTCAGATGTTTTTCGAACATCTGACGTTTTTACTTTCCACCCGTTGAGGTTGCCCAGGAAATAAATCTCCAAATCCTAAATCGAACATCCCAAATCTGAAATCAAACCACTGTATCAATACCGTACACAAAGTGTTACACTTACGAACAGTTGATGTTTTTTATCTGACTTAAATATCTGATATTCAATTGTTTTTGGTTTTGGTATAGCTTTTACATCAATTTTGAAAATTGCTGTACGATATGCTTAAAAATTACTTCAAAATAGCCTGGCGCAATATCGTGCGTCATAAAGGCTATTCTGCCATAAATGTTGCGGGTTTAACGGTTGGCATGGCTGCCTGCCTGCTCATTTTTGTGATTATTCAGTTTGAACTTAGTTTTGATACTTTCAATCCTAATTATAAAAGCATTTATCGTATAGTTACCCAGGAAAAGCACGAGTCGGAAACTACCACCAATCCCGGAGTTGCTGTTCCTGCTACAGATGCCCTTCGTTTGGATATACCACAGGCTAAAGTGGCAGCTTTGAACAGCAGTTATGGCAGCCAGATCACAGTGCCGCAAGCCGCCGGAAGTAATAGCAGCGATAAGAAATTTACTGAAAATATTGGCGTGTTATTTATTCAGCCTCAATTCTTCGACATTTTTAGCTACAAATGGCTCGCTGGTAGTCCCGCTGTACTGGCCAGTCCGGATATGGTTGTGTTAGATAAAAGCTCGGCCATTAAGTATTTTGGCGACTGGACAAATGCTGTAGGCAAAATTCTTAAAATGGATAATGTTTTAACGCTGAAAGTATCTGGCATTGTAGAAGATGCCCCCGTTAACAGCGATTTTCCGTTTAAAGTGTTGGTATCATTTGATACATGGAAACAGCATCCTAAAGATTACAACTACAGCGCCGAATGGGGATCAACCAGCAGCAGCCATGAGGTATTTATGTTGTTCCCGGCAAGCATGTCAAAAAGCAGTATCGACGCACAGTTAAAAGCATTTTCGACCAAGCATTTTAAAAAGGGATCGGCACAAACTACGCTGTTACCACAGCCGCTTGCCGATATGCATTTTGATACCCGGATAGGTAACCCGCTTGGTGATCATAGCACCAGCAGGGCCACCTTGCGTACCCTGTCATTCATAGCTTTGCTCATCATCATTATGGCTTCTATCAACTTCATCAACCTTTCAACAGCGCAATCTGTCGGACGGTCGAAAGAAGTTGGTATCCGCAAGGTGTTGGGCAGTACCCGTCCGCAATTGATTTTTCAGGTAATTGGCGAAACAACAATTATCGTCATTGCTTCGGCTTTAATTGCCTTGGCAGTTGCCCGGCTGGCCATGCCTCAATTGAAAAATATAGCCAATGTGCCTGATAGTATCAGCTTATTTACTACTGGGAGCTTATTTTTTTTAGCGGCCAGTACAGTTACTATCGTTTTATTATCGGGCATTTATCCTGCATCGGTAGTATCAGGTTTTAAACCTGTGCTTGCATTTAAAAATAAAATAACGGCAGCTTCTATCGGTGGGATCCCGCTTCGCCGGGGATTGGTGATTGCACAGTTTGCCATATCACAATTGCTCATTATTGGTACCATCGTAGCGGTAAACCAGATGGACTTTATAAATAAAGCAGATCTCGGTTTTAATAAAAAGGCATTGCTCATTATTCCCGGCTATACCGATAGTTTAAGCCTCCGTAAAATGGAATCGTTTAAACAACAGGTGTTGCAGGATCCTAATGTCAAAGCAATCAGTTTCTCTTCGGATGTACCATCATCAGAAAATAACTGGGGTACAAATTTCGATTTCAATAACTCAACCAAGGACGTCGGCTTTAACACCTACCTTAAATTTGGCGACGTAGATTACTTCAAAACTTATGGTTTGACATTTGTTGCAGGCAAAGGCTACGATGTAAGTGATACGGCCAGGCAGTACGTGGTTAACGAAACCTTTATCCATAAATTGGGTATCCAAAATGCTAATGATGCCATTGGCAAAACATTACGCTTGGGCGGCGGCAAATGGCTGCCGATAGTAGGGGTAGTTAAGGACTTTAAAACCAATTCACTTCGCGAAGCTATAAAACCAATAGTAATATCACCTGCTAAGAAATTCGAGGGGCAAATAGGTATCAAGATCCAAACTGCTGATTTGAGCAAAACTGTATCGCAGCTGCAAAAACTGTGGGAGAATACTTTCCCGAATATGCTTATAACGGTTATTTCCTGGATGATAATATTGCCAAATTTTACGAGCAGGAGAACAAAATGGCCCTGGTGTACAAAATTTTTGCCGGGATAGCCATTTTTATATCATGCCTTGGTTTGTACGGGTTGGTTTCATTCATGGCAGTTCAGCGCACAAAAGAGGTTGGCATCCGCAAGGTTTTAGGAGCATCGGTAAGCAGCATAGTATTCCTGTTTTCAAAAGAGTTTATGATACTTATTGGTATCTCATTCCTGATAGCCATGCCCGCCGCATGGTATATTATGAACGGATGGCTGCAAAACTTTGTATACCGTATTTCGATGAGCGCCTGGATCTTTTTACTGGCAATAATATCATCGCTGATAATAGCCTGGTTGACAGTAGGGTATAAGGCTGTTAAAGCCGCGCTTGTTAACCCGGTTAAAAGCCTGAGAAGTGAGTAGCAGTTGGCAGTGGCAGTTTGCAGTTAACGGACTATACAATTACCAATGAACTAATGAACCAATGAACAACTACCATGATAGGAAATTACATTAAAACCACTGTACGCGGCCTGATGAAAAACCGGGCTTACAGCTTTTTGAATGTTGCCGGTTTGGCTATAGGTGTTGCTTGCGCATCCGTGATATTCTTGTGGGTGCAGGATGAGCTTACATTTAATCACAACTTTGTAAAGCGCGATAATCTGTACACTGTTCGTGAAAATCAAACCTATGATGGTAAAACCTCCACATTTCGTGCTACACCGGGGCCAATGGCCGCTGCATTAAAAGCAGATATCCCTGGTGTGAAAAATGCTGCCCGCATGGGTGGAGACCATGACATGGTATTTGCCCTGGGAGAGAAAGTGATTAACGAAAATGGTACTTACGCTGATGCAGAGATTTTTCCGATGCTAAAATTATCTTTAGTTAAGGGTGAAGAAGCTAATGCTTTTCAGCAGCTGCATTCGATAGTGATCAGTACAACAATGGCTAAAAAGTTTTTTGGCAGTGCCAACCCTATTGGCAAAGCTTTAAAAATGAATAATGAACATGATTTTACCATTACCGGCGTATTTACCGACCTGCCTAAAAACTCAACTTTTCAGATACATTGGTTTGCACCATTAAAAAATATCGATCATATGCAGCCCTGGATGCAGGACTGGGGAGCAAACTGGGCTCGTACCTATGTGGAGCTGGAACCAACAGCTGATGTTAATGCCGTCAATAAAAAGCTGGCCAACTACATCGGTACCAAAAAAGAGGGCAATAAAACTGTCTGCTTTCTTTTCGGAATGAACGACTGGAACCTTCGTGATAAATTTATTGATGGTAAAATGAGTGGCGGTCGTATTGAGTATGTTCGTCTGTTTTCGGTAATTGCCTGTATTATACTTATCATAGCTTGCATAAATTTCATGAACTTGTCAACTGCAAGATCTGAGAAAAGGGCTAAGGAGGTTGGGGTACGCAAAGTGATGGGAGCCGCGAAAGGTAAACTTGTAGCTCAGTTTATAGTTGAGGCGGTGGTCATGGCGTTTATAGCGGTAATAGTCGCTGTGTTTTTAGTTTACACAGTTCTGCCATCGTTCAATACTATGGTTCAAAAAGAGCTTTTTATCGATCTTTTGCAATCACTCCATTTGTTTTATTTACTATCGATAGGTTTGGTTACCGGTTTGCTGGCTGGCAGCTATCCCGCGTTTTACCTGTCGTCATTTAACCCCATTGCCGTATTAAAAAATATCAAATTACCATCTGCAGCTGGTGCGGGCTTTATCAGGCAAAGTTTGGTGGTGATCCAGTTTTCCGTTTCTATCATACTCATCATTGGTACGGTAATTATCTATCAGCAAATTCAACACGTTAAAAACCGTGAGCTGGGTTATCAAAAAGATAACCTTGTTTATATCGATACCAAAGGCAAACTGACTGATCATTTTGCTGCGGTAAACAATGAATTAAAACAAACCGGGGTTGTAGCCGATGCTTCATTGAGCGAATATCCAATTTTACAAATTTGGAGTAACACGGATAATTTTTCATGGGACGGAAAAGATGCCTCAAAAAATCCACTGATCACTATCGAAAGTGTAAGCCCTCAGTTTGTATCAACTATGAATATGAAACTGCTTGCTGGCAGGGATTTTTATGCCAATGCAAAGCTCGATAGCAGCAATGTGATCATTAATGAAGCCTTTGCCAAACAAATGGGAAAGGCTGGTCACCTAGGTGGCATTATCAGGGATGGTGGCAGTAAACCATACCAAATCGCGGGAATCATTAAAGATTTCCTATATAATGATATGTATATTTCTGGTGCGCCGCTGATGCTGTTTAGCCGTCCGCAAAACAATAACATTTTAACTATCCGCTTTAAAGAGGGCGTTAATTTAACCGAGGCGCTGGCAAAAGCAGGCGAAGTTTATAAACGCGCCAACCCCGGTTATCCATTCGAATACAAGTTTGTTGATGCTGATTTTGATGAACTGTTTAAAACGGAGGCCCTTACCGGTAAGCTGTCGGGCATATTTGCATCGCTGGCTATCGTGATCTCGTGTCTTGGTTTGTTTGGGTTAGCAGCCTATACTGCCGAAAGAAGGATCAAAGAGATAGGCATCCGCAAGGTACTTGGTGCTTCCGTAGCCGGTTTAACCGGCTTGCTATCGCGTGATTTTTTAAAGCTGGTTGCAGTTTCCTGCCTGATAGCCTTTCCGATTGCCTGGTATGCAATCAATAACTGGCTGCAAAGTTATCAGTACCGGGTAACTGTACAATGGTGGGTTTTTGCCGCCGCCGGCATTGCCGCTATTGTTATAACGTTGGTGACTATAAGTTTCCAGGCTATAAAAGCTGCGCTGACAAATCCGGTGAAGAGTTTGAGAAGTGAGTAACCTCACCCAAACCCTCTCCAAAGGAGAGGGCTTTAAGAAGATTAAAATACATAAATAATAACTAAATATATCACAAGTACAATTCCTCCCCTTTGGGGAGGTTAGGGGGGGGTATGATCAAAAACTACATAAAAATTGCATGGCGAAATTTGGTGCGTAACAAGGCTTACGCAACCATCAGTGTTATTGGTTTGGCTTTGGGTATAGCCTGTGGGGTATTAATATTTACGCTGATCACTTACCACCTGAGTTTTGATACCTTTCATAAGGATAAAGACAGGATCTACCGTTTTTATACCGAGTTTCACGATCAGGGTGTAGACCGGGTAGGCGCTATTCCGCAACCGATGGCCAGGGGTTATCGAAATGACTTTGCCTTTAGCGAAAAAACGGCGAGATATATCAGCTTTAATAAAACGCTGATCACGATTACCAAGGGAAGTGAAGTGAAAAAATTTGGGGAGGATGATGGCGTTGCGTTTGTTGAGCCCGAGTATTTCGACATACTGAATTTTCCATCGCTTAAAGGCGATAAGAAAACCATGCTTGTTAACCCGAATGAAGCGTTGGTTACCGAAAAAATGGCCCAAAAATATTTTGGTAATGATAACCCAATAGGCAAAACTTTTAAGCTGGATAATAATATAACTGTTACTATAACCGGTGTACTGCAGGATTTGCCAAATAACACCGACCAAAAGCAACAGATTTTTATTTCATATGCAAGTATGGAAGCGTACGCAGGTAAAGGCCGTGAGAATAACTGGGGTGGTGTTTACAGCGGTTGTCAGGGTTTTACCAGGTTAAAGCCCGGTGTAACCAAAGCACAGGTTGAAACCGCTATGCTGCAATTGGTTAAAAAGAATTACACCGGCAGGGATTTGCAGGTTTGGCGCTTTAAGTTACAACCTATTGCCGAAATGCACTTTGACCGTGAACTTGGTGGTTATGCCGATAAAAGCTATTTATGGGCGCTGTTCTTTATCGGTGTGTTCCTGATCATTACAGCCTCGGTAAACTTTATAAACCTGGCTACGGCCCAGGCACTAAACCGCTCAAAAGAGGTAGGCATCCGTAAAGTATTGGGTAGCCAGCCTTTCCAATTATTTTGGCAATTTATTGCTGAAACGGCTATTATCAGCATTATTGCTGTGGGAGTTGCTATTGGCTTATCAGAGATTGCTTTGACGCCATTAAACAATCTCTTCCATGCAAGGATGACCTTTAACTGGGCCGAATTGAGCGCTTTTATAGTTGTTATTACTATTGTTGTTGTATTTCTTTCGGGTTCATATCCTGGTTTGGTACTGGCAAGGTTTCAGCCAATTAAAGCGCTTAAAAGTAAACTGTCCCAAAAAGATGTTGGCGGTTTTTCTTTGCGCAGGGTACTGGTAGTTACCCAGTTCACTATATCGCAGGTACTTATCATCGGTACTATCATCGTAGTATCGCAATTACATTATTCACAAACTGCCGATCTGGGCTTTAATAAAAATGCCGTAGTGCTTGTGCCGCTTCCTCAAAACGATAAGATGAAAATGAGCACGATGCGTAATCGCCTCAGCGAAATTAAGGGTGTTGAAAATGTATCTTACTGTTATAACCCGCCGGCGTCGCGTTCAAATAGTAATACCGGTATTCAATATGATAATCGTGCCGAAGACGAGCATTGGAGCATCAACACCAAACAGGCCGACGAAAATTACATTTCAACCTTCGGCATTAAACTTATTGCCGGCAGAAACTTCTTCAAAGGCGATTCGGTTAAAGAATTTTTGGTGAACGAAACCTTCGTTAATAAACTGCACGTTAAACCGCAGGATGTAATAGGGAAACAAATGGCAATTAATGGCCGCGACTATAAAGGTACCATTGTAGGCGTAATGAAAGATTTTTACAATTACTCTTTCCATTCGGAGATTTCACCATTATGTGTGATGCCTAACTATCAGTCACTATCTACCGTTGCTGTGAAGATAGATATGCGTAATGCCAAAGCTACACTGGCGGATATTGATAAAATCTGGAACCAAACTTTCCCTGAAGAATTATATTCTTACCAGTTTTTGGATGATACCATTGCCCGTTTCTATCAGATGGATAATATATTACTAATCCTGGTTGAAGCGTTTGCCGGTATCGCAATCATTATAGGTTGTCTCGGCCTGTATGGCCTGGTGTCATTTATGGCTGTACGTAAAACCAAGGAGATCGGGGTTCGTAAGGTATTGGGTGCAAATATCAGCAGCATCTTATGGTTGTTTGGCAAGGAGTTCAGCATATTGCTGCTTATAGCATTTGTAATAGCCTCTCCGCTGGCCTGGTGGGCAATGCATAATTACTTAAAGGATTTTCAATACAGGATTAGTATCGGTCCACAAATATTTGTGATGTCCATACTATCCACATTTATTATAGCGTGGATTACGGTAGGTTATCGTGCTGCAATGGCTGCGCTTGCCAATCCGGTTAAAAGTTTGCGTTCGGAGTAGGGTTCATTTGTTCACTTGTTCATTAGTTCATTAGCGGACGCGGGCAAGGTTGTGCAAATAATTTTTACTCGCGAATAAAACCAATGAACTAATGAACAATTGAACCAACAGTATGCTTAGAAATTATATCAAAATAGCCTGGCGAAACATCGCTAACAATAAGGCTTATACGGCTATAAACGTTTTAGGATTGGCAGCCGGGATGGCTGTTGCCTTGATGATAGCGCTTTGGGTTGCCCATGAATATTCATATGACAGATTTTTGCCCGATGCCAACAGGGTATACCAGGTTCGCCGTAATTTTAACAGTAATGGCGAAACATTAACGTTTAGTTCAACCTCGTTAAAACTGGCAGATGTGTTGAAAACTATGCCTGAAATAGAATATGTAGCACCCACAGATTGGGGTGGCACACATGGGTTAATGGTAGGCGATAACAAGTTATCTATTGATGGCGTGCAGGCAGGTAGCGATTTCCTGAAAATTTTTCAATACAATTTTTTACAGGGGAGCCGTACAACCGCTTTGAATGATCCATATTCAATTGTATTGACCAAAGCTACTGCTCTCGCTTTATTTGGCACCGGGAACGTGATTAATAAGGTTGTTAAGGTTGATAATAACTACAATTTAAAGGTTACCGGCGTGATTCAGGATGTACCATTGAATTCGTCGCTTCAATTTAAATATATTATTCCATTCAGTTTGATGGAGCAACAGCCTTACATGAAAGACGCCCACGATAGCTTTGGTAACAATAGCTTCGAGCTATTTGCAAAGCTAAAACCAGGTGTAACGTACGCACAACTGGCCCCAAAGATCCTTCACATTGAAAAAAGCGAAAAAAATATTAACGCCGAAAACTCGGATGTAATTATGCAGCCCATAACCGATTGGCACCTTTTTGCCAATTATAAAAATGGAGTTGCAGTAAGTGGTTTTATTGATTATGTACGCATCTTTAGTATTGTTGGTGTACTGGTACTACTGATAGCTTGTGTGAATTTCATCAACCTCACAACTGCCCGGTCTGAAAAACGCGCGCGCGAGGTCGGCATCCGTAAAGCTATCGGATCACAACGTCAGCATCTGATATTCCAGTTCTTGACAGAATCTACACTGATTACACTGATTTCCTTTATATGCTCAATACTTTTTGTTCAAATAGCGCTCGGGCCGTTTAACTCGCTTACTGGGACTACTATTTTTATCCCCTTTAACAGCGTAATTTTTTGGCTGATTGCCATAGTGTGTGTATTGCTTACAGCCCTGGTGGCCGGTAGCCGCCCTGCGTTTTATCTTTCGTCATTTAATCCGGTTAAGGTGTTAAAAGGTACAATTCAGATTGGCCGCTCAGCATCGTATTCGCGTAAAGTTTTAGTAGTGATGCAGTTTAGTTGCTCAATAGCGTTGATCATAAGCACAGCTGTTATTTACAGGCAAATTCAGTATGCCAAAAACCGCCCGGCGGGATACGATATTAATAGGTTAATAGCCACTAATGCCAATGAAGATTTGGGTAAGCACTATTCCGCTTTTAAAAATGAATTATTGCAAAGCGGCGTGATTGAAAGTATCTCCACAGCATCAAGCACCATTACAGATATTAACATGCACAACAACCTTGACCAATGGCCTGGTAAATTTGCCGGCGAAACCGTTGAAATGGGCGTAATAGCCGTTGCTGACGATTATTTTAAAACCACCGGCATGAAAATGCTTGCCGGCAGGGATTATAACAATGTGGTGTCAGATTCATTGAATATCATTTTCAATGAAGCGGCGATTAAGCGCCTGCGCCTTAAAGGCGACCCGATAAGCCAGGTAATAACTTATGGAGGTAAGCAGCGCAAGATAATTGGTGTAGTTAAAAACGCGCTGATGTTATCGCCGTTTGCACAGGCCGACCCAACCATGTTTGTGTATAATAATGATCCGCATCAAAACATGATTTACCGCCTCTCGCCTAAAGTGAACCCGCACGATGCCATTGATAAAATTGGGCAGGTGTTTTCAAAATATAGTCCGGCCTATCCCTATACCTATCGTTTTGTAGATGATGATTATAACCGCAAGTTTAGCCAGGAAGTATTGGTGGGGAAATTGTCGGGCATTTTTGCGGGCCTTGCCATATTTATTTCATGCCTCGGCCTGTTTGGATTAGCCGCATACATCGCCGAGCAGCGAACTAAAGAAATTGGCGTACGCAAGGTATTAGGTGCAACTGTAAGCCAGTTATGGTTTTTACTGTCGAAGGATTTTGTGTTGCTGGTGCTTATTAGTTGTGTAATAGCCTCGCCGGTAGCCTTTTACTTTTTGCAGGGGTGGTTGCAGAAATACGATTACCGGGTAACCGTTGGCCCTGGTGTGTTTATTATATCGGCGACAGCAGCGATTGTCATCACACTAACGACAATCAGTTTTCAGGCTATTAAGGCCGCGATTGCCAACCCGGTTAAAAGTTTACGTTCTGAATAATGGGTAATTGTATCAGTTTGCTTTGTGTTGTTATAACGGGTAAGATAAATGACCATGACATTAAAAAATAAAAAATATGATCAGAAATTACATTAAAATAGCCCTCCGGAACCTTTGGCGACACCGGAGCTTTTCGTTTATTAATATTACGGGCTTATCAATAGGGATAACAGCCTGTTTTTTCATTTTTATATACGTGGCCTTTGAGCTGAGTTACGATAACTTTCACACAAAGGCCGATAGGATCTATCGTTTGGTAACCGATATCAAAACCCCGAGCGAAACTATTAATACCAGTAGCACATCATGGGCGTTTGCACCCAATATTAAGGCAGACTTGCCGGAAGTAGAAGCATTTGTACGCACCAGCGGCGGCAGTTTTTTGGTGCGCAGGGGAGATGTAAAATTCCAGGAGGAAAACTCCATGTTCGCGGATTCGACATTTTTTAAGGTCTTTGATTTTAAATTAGTTAAAGGCGATCCCAGGACTGTGCTCACCGCGCCCGCTACGATAGTATTTACCGAATCTACCGCGAAAAAATATTTTGGCAGTGCCGACCCAATTGGCAAAACCGTATTAATTACCGGCGATGCCGTACCTGCCACGGTTACCGGTGTTATGAGGGATTTTCCTGGCAACTCGCAAATCAAGGCCGATATGATCATCTCAATGACATCGTTAACCCAAAAGTTTAATAAAGGAATTGACGGGCAGTGGGGCAATTTCGGCGCTACGACTTATCTTTTGTTAAAACCGGGTACAAGTCCAAAGGCTGTTGAAGCTAAAATGCCTGCCTTTTTGCAAAATCGTGACGGGGACGGAATGAAGAAAAGCCAGATGTTCTATAGGCTCATGCTTGAGCCTTTAAAATATACCTACCTCTACTCAAAAAGAGGCGGACAGGAAGTTGGAAGCATTAGCAATGTGTATATATTCAGCATTGTCGCGATTTTTATTTTGCTGATAGCTTGCATCAACTTCGTTAATCTTACTACTGCCCGCTCGGTTGAACGCGCCAAAGAAGTAGGGATTCGTAAAGTTGTGGGCGCCGAAAAGAGCCAGCTTGCTGGCCAGTTCATTGGTGAATCGGTGGTGCTTTGTATCATAGCTTTTTTACTTACGCTTGGTATCGCTGCTTTATTGTTGCCTGCATTTAATCAATTGGCTGGTAAAACTGTTAGTACCGGCATCTTTTCAAACTGGTACTATGTAGTTATTCTGTTTGTAACGTCTATTTGCATCGGCCTGTTTGCCGGTTTATATCCTGCGTTGGTACTATCGTCCTTTAAACCGGTGATGGTTTTGAAAGGCCGTTTTTCCGGAAGCCGGAAGGGCGGAATTTTACGCAAAACGCTTGTTGTTGCGCAGTTTAGTATTTCCATAGCGCTTATTATTGGAACTATAGTAGTTTATAACCAAATGAGCTTTATGCAAAACCGCGATCTTGGTTTTAATAAAGAACAAATGCTTGTACTCAACACCAACAGCGATCCTGCTAAAGAATCCCTAAAAAATGCTATCAGTTCAATTCCCGGCGTAGTATCAACGGCATCTGCTTCAAGTATCCCTGGAGGTGGAAATAACGGGGCTTACTCCGAGATAGAAAATAAAATGGGCGATTTGCAGATAGCTAACCTTGATCTGTATTTTGTTGATTATGACTATGTAAACCAATTTAAGATAAAGATGGTTGCGGGTCGTTCGTTTTCACGTGAATTTGGTACTGATACGGCCCAGGCCATGCTTATCAATGAAGCCGCTGTTAAATTGTTTGGCTATAGCTCTCCTAAAGATGCTATCGGCCGCCGGTTTAAACAATGGGGGCGCGAAGGTAAAATAGTAGGTGTAATGAAAGATTTTCATTTCCGTTCGTTACAGGAGGTAATCAAGCCGCTTACCATGCGAATCGAGCTTCATAGTCTTGATCTGATAACTGTAAAAGTCTCCCCGAAAAATCTGAATAGCACATTGGCGCAGATAGAAGGTAAGTGGAAACAATTTATCCCTAACAGGCCATACTCATTTTATTTTTTAGATGAGTTTTTTGACAGGCAGTACCGCTCTGAACAGCGTTTCGGTAAGCTGTTTTTCAACTTCGCCGTTCTCGCCATATTCATTTCGTGTTTGGGCTTGCTTGGTTTGGCTTCGTACAGCACGCTGCAACGTACCCGCGAAATAGGGATCCGCAAAGTGCTTGGCGCGTCGGTACCCGGTATTGTTAACCTGCTATCCTTTGATTTTTTAAAGCTGATAGTGATATCCTGCATAATAGCCATGCCGGTAGGTTGGTATTTTATGCATCAATGGCTCAAAGATTTTGCCTATCGTATAGATATTCAATGGTGGGTATTTGTGCTGGCTGGTGTATTAGCCGTTTTGGTGGCAGTAGCTACCATTAGCTTTCAGGCAATAAAAGCAGCATTAAGCAACCCGGTTAAAAGTTTACGTTCCGAATAATTGTCATTAAGCCATGCTTTCATCTTATTAATGGAATGCGGGGCAAAATGACCTAAACGAGATAAACTAATGATAAAAAATTATTTCAAGACCGCCTGGCGCAATATCTGGAAAAACAAGGTTTTTTCGGCTATTAACATTTTTGGGTTGGCCGTTGGTATGGCGGCTTGCATTGTGATCACGCTTTTTGTTTATTATGAAAAAAGCTTTGATAATCTGCATACTAAAAACATCTACCGCTTAAACGAGGTGCAAAAGTTTGAGGGAATGGGCGCCTCACAAAAGGTTGCGTTATCTATGTTTCCGATGGGGCCCACGCTTAAAGCCGATTTTCCTGAAATAAAAAACTTTACGCGCGTTCGCTGGCAACAAAAGTTTCCGCTTAACAACGGACTCAAACGTGTGTACATGCCACAGGTATTCTTTGTGGATTCGGTTTTTTTGAAAATGTTTGATTTTAAACTGCTGAGGGGCGACCGGGCAACTGCTTTATTACGACCACGCAGCGTTTTATTAACCGAAGATGCCGCCAAACGTATGTTTGGTAACGATGATCCGATTGGTAAAACAGTAACCAATTATGGGCAGGATACAATAACCTATTCGGTTACCGGTATATTGGCCAATGTGCCTAAAAACTCACAATTGCAGTTCGATTGCCTGTTTTCGTTCAGTAGTATTTATAAGAAATGGATGTTTACCAATTGGGGTGGCAACTGGTTAAATACCTATCTTGAGCTGGCTCCTGGTACTAATATAGCAGCCCTTGAAAAGAAATTTCCGGCGTATCTTGAAAAGTACAGGGGCAAAGGCGGTTCTAAAAATTATGAATTGTTTCTGCTATCACTTAAGGATGTGCATGCTAACTCTGTCGATATAGGGTTGGACTATATCAACTATCAGAAATTTGACAAGAACATCACCAACTTATTTACTGTGATAGGCATTATTGTTCTGATAATAGCCTGTATCAACTTTATTAACCTTTCAACCGCACGTTCATCTGAGCGGGCAAAAGAAGTTGGGGTACGTAAGTCTATCGGTGCAGGGCGTTTTCAATTGGCTATGCAGTTCCTTGGCGAAACGGTGTTGCTTTCCCTGATAGCTTTAGCTTTTGCCTGTATTTTGGTAAGTATTGCAATCCCATTTGTTAATGGTTTAAGCCAGCGTGATATTAGTTTACCGCTGCATGACAACAAGATGCTTATAGGGGTGGTGCTGATAAGCACCGTGCTTGTTGGTATTACTTCAGGTATATACCCTGCGCTTTTTTTGTCGTCGTTTCAACCGGTTAAAGTATTAAAGGGGGCTTTAGCAACGGCGAGGGGCAATAAAGTGCCATTGCGTAATATTTTGGTTGTTGGCCAGTTTACGAGTGCTGTAATCTTAATGATAGCTACAGTTTTGGTTATCAGGCAACTTAAGTTTATGCAGAAAAAAGATCCCGGCTTTAACCGCGATCAGATTGTTAATGTTCCTTTAGGTTTGATCCCCCAAAACAAATATGATCTGTTTAAGCAGGAATTACTCTCCAATTCAATAATACAGGGAGTTACCGCATCGCAGGATATTTTAGGCAGTCATCTGGATCAAACAGGGATCTCATTTAAACTGGGCGATTCGCCTTTGCGTCAGCTTACTTCAACATTGTTGGTGGTTGATAATAATTACCTCGATCTCTATAAGATCAAGCTACTGACGGGCAAGAATTTTTCTACTGATACTTCGGCTGTTTGGAAACAGTATATCATCAACGAAGCACTGGCTAAGGAATTGCTGAAAGATCATAAAGGGAAAAATATGGAATCATTACTGGGACAAAGGTTTGGTTTTGATTCGTTGGGTGTGATTACCGGAATAGCCAAAGATTTCAATTTCAATTCCCTGCATTATAAAATTGAAACGCTGTTCCTGGTAAACGGTAAAGGGTTCAACCAAATGTCGGTTAAGATCAACGGCGGCAGGGCTAAAGATGCTGTTGCATTTATCCAATCAACCTGGCAAAAGGAGTTTCCGGGGATACCCTTTGAATACCAGTTTCTTGACGATCATTTTAAAGAGGTTTACAGTGTAGATAATCAGGTAAGCACTGTAGTAAGTATTTTAGCTGGACTGATCATCATTATATCCTGTTTGGGGTTATTCGGCCTCGCTTTATACTCAGCCGAAAAACGGATCAAGGAAATAGGGGTGCGCAAGGTGCTTGGGGCATCTGTGCAGAATATAGTGATGCTGCTTTCGGGGCATTTTGTAAAACTGGTGCTCATTGCCAACGTCATCGCCTGGCCGATAGCGTTTTATGTCATGAATAAATGGCTGCAGGATTTTGCTTATCGCATTGATATTAGCTGGTGGGTATTCGGTATAGCTGGTTTTACATCACTGGTTATAGCCTTTGCTACTGTAAGCTTCCAGGCCATTAAGGCGGCTGTAGCTAATCCGGTTAAAAGTTTGAGGAGCGAATAACCTCACCCAAACCCTCTCCAAAGGAGAGGGCTTTAAGAGTCGAAGAGCAAACAACAATTCCTCCCCTTTGGGGAGGTTAGGAGGGGTAAATGATTAAAAATTATATAAAAACAGCATGGCGTAACCTGGTTATAAACAAGGTTACTTCATTAATAAGTGTTGCGGGTTTGGCAGTTGGAATAGGTTGCTTTATATTATTAGCTACCTATTTATTAAATGAGCTGCGGTATGATAGGTTTCACGTTAATGCTAATCGTATTGTGCGCATGGCTTATAACTACAAATCCTCTGATGATGCGGAGGCAAAATCTGTAGCGGTAACGCCAACCGCACCAGTACCCGTATTTAAACAGCAATTGCAGGAAATTGAGGATGGTGTGCGCATTTCCTGGTATAATAACCCGGTGCAATACCAGGATAAACTATTCAATGAAAAACGGTTCTTTTTAGCCGATGAACCATTTTTCAGGATCTTCAGCTTTAAGTTTTTGAGGGGGAACGCAGCTACCGCACTTAAAGATCCCTCGGCTTTGGTGATCACCGCGTCTACCGCAAAAAAATATTTTGGTACTGAGGATGCTATAGGTAAGGTTTTGAAGGTTAATAACAAACTAAACATGATGGTTACAGGGGTGGTGGAAGATGTACCCGAGTATTCGCAGATCAAGTTTGACATGATTGGTTCGTCCGCAGGTTCGGAACATGCTAAAACGCGCAAATGGGATTCGGCTAACGATTATTCTTACCTGCTTTTAAGGCCGGACGTTAATATAAGCTCGGTTGAGCAAAAAATGAACAACTATGTAGCAGAGATGTTTAAGGATGATTTCAGGCAAGGGCATAAAATGTGGTTCAAACTCGAACCTTTGACCGATGTCCACCTGAAATCGCAGGCTACATATCCGCTAACACCATCCGGCAATATCAGATACATTTACGTTTTAGGGGCAGTTGCCATTATCTTATTGTTGCTGGCTTGTGTCAACTTCCTAAACCTTGTAACAGCCAAAGCTATAGAACGGGGCCACGAAATAGGGGTAAGAAAGGTAATGGGTGCTGCACGTTCGCAGCTTTTTACACAATTTATCATCGAATCTGCCATGATCACCCTCGTATCGCTGTTGGCGGGCCTGTTTTTGGCGGATGTGAGCTTTAAATGGTTCAGCGATTTTTCGGGGCAGCAGTTGGGCTTTCAAACCTGGAATACATCATGGCTGATTATGGCCATGGTTACCTTATTTGTAACAGTAACTTTTTTGGCCGGAACTTATCCGTCATTATATCTGTCAGCATTTAATCCTATTGTTACCTTAAAGGGGAAACTCACAAATACCTCCGGCGGTCGGGCTTTACGCAAATCGTTAGTTATATTTCAATTTGTGGTATCCGTATTCTTCATGATCTGTACGGTTATCGCGGGTAGCCAACTGCGGTATATCCAACACCTCAATATAGGTATCAACAGGTCGCAGGTGATGGTGATTGATGTTGGCGGCAAATTATTAAAAGATATTAAATCATTTAACAACGAGGTAACTCAATTACCGGGAGTGCTTTACGCAACTGCTTCGTACGATTCGCCGGTTGATGTTCACGGCGGATATAGCATTAACCACGCCGACGGCAAAAACAGCGACTATAATCTTTCGGTAACTGCTTTACCGGTAGAAAAGAATTTTTTAAATACGCTTGGTCTTAAACTGGTGCAGGGCATTAATTTTACAGATGCCGATGAGAAACGTTCTACGGATGCTGATGAAAATAAGCGCTATTACGGTTTTATCATCAACGAAAAAGCCGCCAAAGCACTGGGTTGGACAGCCGAAGAAGCAATAGGTAAACATATTGGCCTTAACGGACGTACCGGTGAAGTAAAAGGTGTTGTACAAAACTTTAATTTCGCATCCCTTCACCAGGAAATTACACCAATTGTAATGTTTACTGAAGATTATTTTGGTAAAGTGCTTATCAAAACCTCAGGAAATAATATTGCCAAAACCATATCTGCAGTAAAAGAAAAATGGAGCGCTTTTAATCCTGCCACACCTTTTGAATATCACTTTCTTGATCAGGAATTTGATGATATGTATAAGGCCGAGCAGCGTACCGGTTCAATATTAACTGCGTTTACTTTGGTCACTATCTTCATCTCTTGTCTGGGTTTATTCGGATTGGCAGTGTTTTCAACCAGGCAAAGAGTGAAAGAAGTTGGAGTACGTAAAGTTTTGGGCGCAAGCGTTTTCAGTATAGTAAAGCTTGTTTCAGGCGATTTTCTGAAACTGGTTATCATATCGGTTATCATTGCTTCGCCGATAGCTTGGTATGCCATGCATCGTTGGCTGCTGGATTTTGCGTATAAGATCAGCATACAAATATGGGTATTCATAGCCGCGGGTGCAGTAGCTGTACTTATCGCCTTTATTACCGTGAGCGTTCAATCCCTTAAAGCAGCGCTTACTAATCCGGTTAAAAGTTTGCGGTCTGGAGATTGATTATTTAGCTGAAAGGTAAAAGGCGAAAACTGAAAGGTTTATAACGCATTAAATACAATGTTAAATAATTCTTTCAGCTTTCGCCGTTTAATTAAGCTATAGCGTGTTACAGGAATCAAAAGTAATTATACTCTACCTGCCGGTACATATTTGGGCAATGGAAAAAAGCTTTAACCTTTCGCCTTTTACCTTTCACCTCAAAAAACACTGTATCATAACCGTACGCAATCTGTTACATAAGCGTACAGTGAAGTTTTGGTATGATGGTGTAATTTATTGATAGTTAATAAGATAGAACTTTGGTATGTTATTGATATGTTAATCGCAAAATGATGAGTATTATTGTTTAACTCATTTATTTACTAACAAACTAATTCAATAATTAAAAATGTTATCACTGCAGCATATTTCAAAGTATTTCCAGGTAGGGGGCAACAAAAATATCATCCTGAATGATCTGAGCCTTGACATTGACGAAGGCGAATTTATTTCTATTATGGGCCCTTCAGGTTCGGGTAAATCAACGCTGCTGAATATCATCGGTATGCTTGATGAACCATCAGACGGTTATCATTATTTTGAAGGCCATGCAGTACATCAGCTTAAAGAAAAACAACGTTCGGCTTTGTACAAGCAATACATCGGTTTCGTTTTTCAGGCTTATCACTTAATTGATGAGCTAACCGTTTATGAAAATATTGAAACCCCGCTTATTTACCAGGATTTTAAAAGTGCGGAGCGTAAAGCCATGGTTGCAGATATGCTTGACCGCTTTAACATTGTTGGCAAAAAAGATCTTTTCCCGGCACAGTTATCGGGCGGGCAGCAGCAGTTAGTGGGTATCGCCCGCGCGCTTATTGCTAAACCCAAGTTGCTATTAGCCGACGAACCTACCGGTAACCTCAACTCAAAACAAGGGGAGGAGATTATGGAGCTGTTCCGCAAGCTGAATAAGGAAGATGGTGTAACCATTATTCAGGTTACCCACTCCGAAAAAAATGCCGAATACGGTTCGCGCATTATCGATCTGCTGGACGGCAAGATCGATTCATCAAGAAAACTCTGAACTCAATAATAAAATGCGATACTATAAATTACTATTTCTCGGTCTTGTTGTATTTGGAAACTTAAAGGCTTACAGCCAGGCCCCGGTAGATTCTGTGCTTACTTTACAGCAATGTATCGATCTTGCAATCAAAAACAACCTCGATGTAAAAAAGAGCGAATTGCAAATGCAGACACAGGAAATTGCCTATAACCAGGCCCGCGAAAACCTGCTGCCATCAATTAACGGCAATGTGAGCCACAACATCAGTAATGGCCGTAGCCAGGATCCTACAAATTATAACTACGTAACACAGCAAATTACTTACGCCCAGTATAATTTAAACAGTAACCTGACATTGTTTAATGGCATGAGCCTCCTTAATAATATCAAACGCTACTCGCTGGCATACCAGGCAGGTAAAATGGATTTTCAACAGGCTAAGGACCTTGTTACCCTGAACGTTATTACTGCTTATTTGCAGGTACTTGATAATGAGGATTTGCTAAAGGCAACCGATATACAGGTTGAGCAGGCACAGAAACAGGTTGACAGATTGGCAATATTGAATAAAGACGGCGCTACACCGCCTGCAACGTTATACGATTTGAAAGGCTCATTAGCTACCAGTAAAATAGGCGCGGTTAATACCAAAGCGGCGATGGGGATCTCAAAGATTAACCTTTTGCAGATCATGAATGTGCCATTGGATAAGAGCGTTAAACTTGTGCGTTTATCTGCCGATCAATTGCCTGGAAATTATGATAAAAATGCAGATGAGATCTACACCAAGGCACTTAACGACCTTGCCTTGGTTAAAGCCTATGATTTGCGTTTAAAAAGTGCCGAAAAAGGTGTAAAATCAGCCAAAGGAGCTTTATGGCCTACTATCACTGCGTTTGGATCGCTTGCATCCAATTACTCAAGTACAGGTAATACCGGTTATTATTCGCAAATAAAAAATAATTACAGTTCGGGTTTTGGAGTTGGTTTAAGCATACCTATCCTTAATTATTTCCAAAATCGTAATAAAGTGGCACTGGCTCGTATCGACCTGCAAACTGCAAAGTATAACAATGACTTTACCCGGATCCAGTTGAAGCAAAATATTGATCAGGCTTATATCAATATGACATCGGCCCTTGAGCGCTATCACTTGCTGCGCGACCAGGTTGATGCCTATGGCGAATCGTACAGGATTGCTGAAGTTAAATTTAATTCGGGTGCTATTACTTCGGTAGATTTTGTGATAGCAAAATCAAACTTCGATCAGGCTAATACCAACCTGATCAACGCCCGGTATGACTATTTTATCCGTACCAAAATCCTTGATTATTACCAGGGAAACTTGGCGCTTTAATTAATAAACTCTTTAAGATTTTTAAAACCTATACTTTTATTCCCAATTTTTAGTTAAATATCTGGTTAACTTTTACCGAACTTATCGGTTAGGTTTAACCAGATATTTCTATTTTAGCGGTAGTTTTGCAAACAATATCGTTTTCATAAACTTAATACATCATCGAACACCTAATAAATATGAAAAAAGCAATTTTACTTTCCTTATCTATTTTTTTGCTGTCAATAGGCATATCAAAAGCCCAGGTAATCCCCAGCTTTTCTTTCGGCCTTAAGGGCGGTTTAAATTATTCAACTTTTCCGTCAAACGGCGTTTTTAACAACGATAATAAAGCTGGTTATCAGGCTGGCGCTTGGGCAAGGATCGGCGGCTTAGGCTTAATTTTTCAACCCGAGCTTTATTATACTGATAAAAGCGTTACTGTAAATAATGGAGGTGTTTCAAATAAACAAAGCTTTAAAAGTTTTGATGTTCCATTACTTGTAGGTGCTAAAGTTGGTGCTTTAGGTTTAGGTGGAAGGTTTTATGGTGGGCCGGTGCTTTCATTTACAACCGGAAGAGATAGGGATGCATTTAATGATGCAACAGCGTTAAGGTATAAAGATGCGAACTACGCAATACAGGTGGGTGCAGGTGTTGATATCAGTAGCCTGTCTATCGATCTTCGTTACGAAGGTGGTTTAAATAAAATAGCTTATGGCAACGATAATTCACACACGCGAGTTAGCCTGTTCAGCCTTGCTGTTGCTTATAAATTGTTCTCCTTATAATCTCCCAGTCCCTCAAAAATACTGAAAGACCTGCCGGTAACGGCGGGTCTTTTTTGCGTTAGATCGGAGTGTGAACTTTCCTATTATTCAAGTTACGCAATCGATTGTATGTTTAGTATTATATTTTAGCTTTTATTTGATAGAATAGTATTATGCTTATTTTACAATGTACACCTATATTTAGGTGCCATTTATGCGTTAGTTATCTGTTTAAGCGCGGGTTTCAGACATTTCCTAAAATTCAGGGCAGATGAAAAAATACCTTTCAATCTCATTTTACAAAATTTTGTTTGCGCTATCGCTGATAGGGAACAATGCTTCTGCTCAAACGGATACAACTTCGAGGCTTATCCGACTTAATCAAATAGGCTTTTACCCTGGTGCCACAAAAAAGGCCATTGTTTTAAGTGACAGAGGAAGCGACTTTTTTATCCAAACCCTTCAAAAGCAAACAGTATTTACCGGTAAGCTCAAACCATCACTTAAACCAAACTTTGCCGGTCATATTGTTCAATTGGCCGACTTTAGTACATTCGGCAAGCCCGGCAGATATATACTTTATGTCCCCTTTGCAGGTTATTCCTATCCCTTTGAGGTTAAGGCCTCGGTTCATAAAGCTGTGGCCGCCGCTGCTATCAAAGCCTATTATTTTATGCGCTCAGGTACACCTTTACCCGAAAAGTATGCCGGCAAATGGCACCGGGCCTCAGGTCATCCTGATACGGTTGTACTGATCCATCCATCTGCCGAAAGTGAAGGGCGGAAGGCTGGCTCAATAATCTCATCACCGCGCGGTTGGTATGATGCCGGCGACTATAACAAGTATATTGTGAACAGTGGTATTACAACAAGTACGCTGCTTTCTTTATTTGAGGATTTCCCCGCTTACATGAAAACAGTTAAGCTTAATATCCCCGAAAGCAGCAATAAAATTCCGGATGTTTTGGATGAGGTGCTTTGGAACCTGCGTTGGATGCTGACTATGCAAGATCCCGCCGATGGCGGCGTATATCATAAGCTTACTAATGCTGCTTTTGATAAGTTTGAAATGCCCGATAAAGACACATCGCCACGTTATGTGGTACAAAAAGTTACTGCGGCTACGCTTGATTTTGCGGCTGTTATGGCGCAAGCTTCCCGCATTTTTAAACAATATCCAAACGAGCTACCAGGCTTAGCCGATTCATGTATCAATGCTGCTCAAAAAGCCTGGGGGTGGGCTGGTAAAAATCCGATGGTGACCTACCGGCAAGATGAGATGAACAAAAAGTTTGAACCGAGGATCACTACAGGGGGGTATGGCGATAATAACTTTACCGACGAGTTTATCTGGGCGGCATCCGAGCTGGCAGTCAGCACCGGCGAAGTTGACTATCTTAAAAATATTGATCTTTTGCCTGATGGCCGGATGCCGGTACCTACATGGTCGCAGGTTAGGCTGTTGGGGTATTATACGCTGATCAAAAATGATATAACAGGGAAAACTGTGCCCGCGTTACCGGAAATCAGGAAGCGACTTATCAACACTGCCGATGATATGATAAATGGGGTTGACTCAAACGCTTATCAAACAGTGATGACTAAATCCGCCAGGCATTTTGGCTGGGGCAGCACATCCGAGGCCGCAAACGAAGGAGTTCTGCTTATCCAGGCTTACAAGTTATCGGGCGATAAAAAATACCTGGATTATGCTTTAGCAAATCTTGATTACTTGCTTGGTCGTAACGGCACTGGTTATTCCTTTGTAACAGGGTATGGTACTAAAACACCAATGCATCCGCACCACAGGCCTTCTGCAACTGACGCTATAGTTGACCCAATACCAGGCCTGCTTGTTGGCGGCTCGAATCCTGGTATGCAGGATGGTGTCAAAGTGCCATCAAAAGTGCCCGATGAAGCCTATATTGATGATGAGCACGCTTACGCCGCCAATGAAATAGCCATAAACTGGAATGCCCCGCTGGCTTATCTGGCTAATGCGTTAGAGGCTTTGCAACACAAGTTAGCGAGCCAGACCACAAGATAATAAAGTATTAGGCATATATCTGCGACAGATCAACCTTCAAGACCCTGCAGGTTGTAATACTTTATTATCGCAGTAAAAAGAAAGCGCTTCCCCAATTAATTAGAAGCGCTTTTTGTTTTTTAAGAACTTACGAGGTCTCTAAAACTTCGTCAGTTTAAATTTATCGCTACTTCACCACCTCAACCCATTGTCCTTTCAATAAGCTGCTGATTTGGTTATTATACATCGCCTCGCAATAAACAGCCGGTAAATAATATTTACCGGTGTATGCTGCATTAAGCATTACATAATAGGTTGATTCCTGCCCTTCGTATAAACTGAAATATGTGTTCACCCTGTCATCACGGATGTCGCGGTAATCAGATGGTGATGATTTAAACGCTTCGTCGCCAAGCAGCCGGGTATTCAGGATCTCCCAGCCCGACGGGAAAATCTGGGTGAGGGCCAGGTTATCGTACCTGCCGCGTTTACCGGGGTTTTTGATGTTTACCTGTGCTACAAAATCGGTCCCTTGTTTTAATGATGATGGGTCAATAGGCTTACCTTTAAGCGAGAAATAACCGACACGCATCTGTAATACATCCAGGTTAAGGATTGATTTGGTATCCTGCCCTGATGATGGCTGTCCTTTTTGTATCAGACTAATGTACAGTTTATTATTGCTGTTATTCTTAAGGTATACTTTACCTCCATTGCCGGCCAGCGCCCCTTGCCATAAATATGAACTTGTACTAATGGTGGCTTTGGCGCTTCTTGCTGCATAGTTAAATTCAAGTTTGCCTGCAGGTTTGTTTTGCCCGTAAAACTGGGCCAATGCTATCAGCGAGTATGCTGTAGTTTGGGTGCTGTACCAATCATCCTGTGACAAACGCGCAGCAACGGTGTGCACCAATCCGGCCGCTTTTTGTTTTTGGCCTAACAGGGTAAGGGTTTCCAGTATCATTGCCTCATCCCTTAAATTAGATCCATAAGTGCCATAAAGACTATTGTATGGTTTAACGGTAGTTGATAATCTCGCAATCATTCTTAAACCAACTTCGGGCTGTCCTGCAAGCTTATAAGCCGCTGCAAGTCGCCAGGCCGCTGCATCACTCAGCAACGCAAACTCACGCAGTCGGTTCATTGCGCCCATTTCGGGCGAGCGGGCCAGTGCCAGCAGATATAAGCGGTAGGCTTGGGTAAGGTCATCCTCGTAATAATATGGCTGCTTGCGTGGTGTCCAGCTCAGGGCTTTTTCTTTTTGATACTTTCTCCAGCGGTCAATAAAGCCTATCGGCATGCTGAAGCCTTTTGCCTGTGCCGCTAACATGAAATGCCCGGCATAATTGGTCCCCCACTCATCGGCGTCGCCGCCGTAAGGCCAGTAGCTTAAGCCACCGCCCTGTATCTGGAAGCCATTGAGCCTGTTAATGGTGGCTTTAATATTCCGGTCGGTTTCGGCCCTTTGTTTTGGTGAAAGGTCAAGCAACTGGTTCAGGTATAACTGGGGGAATGCCGATGATGTGGTTTGTTCCACACAGCCATGCGGATATTCAATCAGGTAATCCAAACGTTTTGAAAGGTTCAATGGCGGGATGTAAGCTACTTCAAGCGTGGCTTTATTAGTACCGTTGATGCCAACCGGCTGATAATCGGTATTCCATACTTCGCCCGGCGCAAGCTCTTTCTGAATAATGCGGGTAACCGGTGGATTAGGGTTGCGAACATTAAGATCAACATCATAAGCAGCTGTTTCCGAACCGCTTTTGGCAATTATTTTTACTTTACTTACGCCGACAAAATCTTTAACGTTCAAATCAAAGGTTACCATCTGGTCGCCGGGCTTATCGAAAGTCAGCGTCTTTTGATTATTGCCGCCAAGATTACTGAAAGCATTGCTTTGCACTTGTATGTCAACGGTTTTAATATTGTTCTCCATAGCGAAAACGGTAACCGGTAACTGGACGCTTTCGGACGGGCCAAGCACACGCGGCAGGGTAGCCAGGATCATTAATGGTTTTTTAACCGCTACGGCTTTTTCGGCAATGCCGTAAGCACCATTGTGACCGGCTACTATCATAGCCTTAACAGAACCCACGTATTGCGGCAATATAAAGCGCTGTGTTTGCTTTTCGCCTGCACCGAGGTGGAAAGGGCCAAGGAATTTTACAACAGGTTTAAAACGGTTTACAGATACGTTTTTGTTGTTGCCCAGGTTTCCATCGCCGCCGATGCTTAAAATTCGCTCCAGCCCTCCGCCAAACGCTCCTATCACATAGTCAAACAGGTCCCAGGTTTTTACCCCTAAGGCTTCGTGCGCATAAAAGGTATCATGCGGATCGGGCAGTTTGTAATTGGTGATATCTAATAAACCTTCATCAACAATAGCGATAGTATAGGTCATTTCCTTGCCCGATGCTTCCGATACGGTAATGGCCGATTGTGTTTCGGGCCTAATCTTATCGGGCATGCTGATGATTGGTTTCAGGATGGTTTCCGGGTTTTCAACCTGCAGCGGGATAGCACCATACATGCGGATAGGCAAGTCATTAACCGTTTGCGAATGTTTTTGCAGTAGCGTAACATTTACAAAAATGTTTGGCGCCATTGTTTCATCAACCGTAAAGGTATAACGGGTTTGTCCTTTCTTAGTATCTATCCAGGCTGTTTTTAAAACTTTGCTGCCGTTTTCAAAACTAATCAGTGCTCGACCAGCTTCTCCTGTTGGAATGGTCAAAGTTGCCTCATCACCAACTTTATAAGCAGGTTTATCTGAAGTGAAAGATAACATCGCCGCTTCGGTAGGATTGGTTGATTGTAACCTTTCCGACCAGTTTGGCCAATCCACATAAATGATCTTACCTGTTGAATGGCCTGTTTGTTCGTCTTTAATTTTAATGAGGTAGCGACCCCAGTCGGCTTTGTTGATATGCAGCTTCCATTTCCCTGCGCCACCGGTAAGCCTTACGGTTTCAGTTTTGATAAGTTTATTATACTTATCCTGGGTAAAGTTACTCATTTCATTGCCGGTTTGGTCCCACCACCAGCGCCATTGTACCTTGTATAGTTCAACCTGCACATCGCGGCTACCCGGCAGGGCGTTTCCATTTACATCAACATCAGCTATGTCAACTAAATGGTCCTTATCAGTAACCAACATGCCCGAAAGGTCACTGCCTTCAGGTGTCTTGATCCCTACGTAGCCTGGGTAAACGTTATAAGGCATGCTCACCTGGTTGATGCTGAAATTGCCGCCCGGCTCAAATACCTTAACCAGGAAATTTGCGCGAAGCTGCCCAGGGGCCTGTTTCTCCACATTTACATTTGCGTCAACATCGGCCGTACCTGTTTCGCTTAGTTTGCCATCGAAAACAGTTTGAACCTGCGTGTTAAAGGCCAGTGTAGGATCGTCAAAAACATAGTCTTTATACTTTTTAAAACTGGTGTTTTGTGCCGACAGATAGGCATCAACTTTAGCTTTTAAGTTTTGCGCCGCGCCACCAAACAACCATTGGGCACTTAGCTTGCCATTGGCATTGTTTCCCTTGGTTAATTCGGATGCCCCGCCGAACGACAAGCTAAGCTTAAGCCGGTTAGGCATGATGGTTTCAACCTTGATTTTTTTCTCAAACGTGGCGCCGCCAACTTTAACTTTAGCCGTCCAGTTGCCGGTAGGGGACGAAGTTTCTGTTGCGGTATGGAAACTGTAAAAGCCATCTAAGCTTTTGGTTTGGGTGATGCGCCTGTAAAGCTTATCGCTTGGGTCATATAATTCAAATTCGACAGGATGATCAGCCGGAAGAGTTTTTAATTTATCCTCCAGAATAAAAGATGTATAAATGGAGTCTCCCGGACGCCAAACACCGCGTTCGCCGTAAATAAACCCTTTGAGCCCGTTTTGCACCTCTTCGCCGCTAACATTAAATCTTGATAAAGGCAAAGAGCTGCCATCGTCCAGCTTTAGATAGCCGCGTTGCACGCCTTTTTTGGCCACCAACAGGTATGGTTTCCTTTTCAAATTCAATTTAGCCAGACCGTCGCCATCGGTAGTGGTTTTGTAGATCACTTGTTTCTGATAGTCCAGCAGCTCAAGGTCTACGTTGCTCATGGGCTCGGCACTTAGGATATCGGTAACCGCTACCAGCATGCTGTTATCATTGCCGCGTTTGGCAATAAGGCCAATGTTTGAGGATATGATGTTTCGGGTAGCCCAGCGTTGCTTACTATAATACGAATCTGTGCACGCATCGTCGCGTTCCTGCCAGTTATACCCTTCGGGATAGTAATTGTCGTAGCGTTTCCAGAAGTCGTCGTCCTCGTCGCTTACTTTTGATGAATTGTCGCTGTATTCACCGCCATAGTATTCGCCTTCGTCACTATCACCGTTATCCTTTTGAACTTTACCGCTATAAACCTTGCAGTTGAACAACGAGTACGATCGCCTGAAACCGATTACCACGCGATAGATAGCGCCGGGTTCAGTTCGGATCATCTGGTCAAGATCAAGCATAAAGCGGTTTTTCTTGTGCAGGTTAAGGCCTTTATCAGTATCTAACCGAATAGTTTTTTGTACTATAGGCTTGCCAACCTGCCTTAATTCGGCACTGCCGTCAAAACCATTGCTTTGAAAGTATTGCGGTACGTTGTTTTCGTAGATCTTGATGATGGTGACATCAACCGCGTTCAGGTTAATTGCTTCAAACGGCATCATAATGCGGCCCGAATCGGGGAGGATCACACCCTTGCCGGGGATGGTAACCGCAGGCAAACGATTTTCAAAGAATAAATTAGCGGTATAACCCTTCGTGATCCTTTTTAAAAGTGTGTTTTTTATCCCTTCATTTACCGTCACTGTATAATCACCCTGGAGGCGATCAGGAGCGTAAACTTTGACCAGGCTACCGTCGATGCTGTACGCCGGATCAGTGATATTGTTGATGCTGATAAGGCCGTTAAGTTCCTGTCCAACTAAAATGTTATCCGAAAACTGTACCTCAACATACTGATCATTGTCCTGCACAGCGCGGATATTCAGTACCTTAAAATCGCCAATGGCTGGCACTTCAAAATTCTGGTTGCCTTTTTTATCCACGCCAATGCTGCTGCCATCCCAGTTAATAGTAAGTGGATAGGCTTTGCCGGCTATACGTGTTAACCCGGTTATGGTAAAATGATGGTTTTTATGGGCCGCGTCGTGTTCCCAGTTTATTTTAACCGGCGAATCATAATTGGGTACAATAAGCTTATCAACAGCCGATGGGTCTTCTGCGTCGGCTGTTTGAATATCACCTGTAAGCTTCATTTCGGTATTTGAAGTACTGCTGGCGGTTTGCATGCCGATAAATGACACGGTAAAGTCGGGCTGAATAACCTGGAAATTAAATTTAAAGTGCTCAAAAGGATCCGAAACTTCAATAAGCCTGCTCAATTTAAAATCGGCAGTATAGTTTTTACCGGGGTCGAGCTTTTCATCGGGCCTGAACTCGATGGTTCGTGCATCCGTCCAGATAGCCTTTCCTTTTATAGCCGGTGAAAAGTTGAAAAGATCTTCTGTTATTTCCTCATTTTGTTGGTGCGTTATCTGCACGTCATTGGCCAGCCTGATACGAATGGGGCTCTGTTTGGAAATAACACCAGTTGTATACGACTCGATATACTTGCTGAAAGCAGGATCAACTATTGTTTTTTTATGGCCATGAGCTACCAGGTATATGATAAGTAATGCAAGAGCAATGGTAGTGACAACAGTGATTAAGGTTCGGCGTTTGCGGAATTGATTGTATCCGTTTTCCATGAATAGGTTTATTTATTATCAGGTAAATTATGAAATTTATGACAATAAATAATTTAAAGCGAGAATTATTTTATCATAACCCCGGGCTTATTTAAAACCGGGATCTTGATAAAATTCATCTCCACAATACTTTCAGGAAGGAATATAAATTTCTTGTCGAAAATGTCTTTGCCTATATAATAGCTGAGCCAATATTCGTTATTAAGGCCGAAGGTTTGCTCATCAATAGGCTCGATAAGCTTATATGCTTTGCTGTCAACAACAGGGATCATGTGCCGCAGGGTAGATGTTTTTACCTGCTCACCGTCCTTTTCACCATAACCTTTTGAGGTAATAAGCACATTTTCAATAGGCTCATTTTTAAGATTGATGAGATACACATACCATACCTTACTTTCTACGCTCTCGCTTTCCAATGCTACCGCAATAGCAATATCCTTTACATTATTTTCGGGCAGGTCTTTTTTCATTCTTTTGGTTGATTGGGTTAATTGGGTTGATTAGGTGAGTGGTTTGGTAAAGATGCGATTAGAACCATTCACCTAATCACCCCAATTAACTATTCACTACTTCTTCTTAGTTGCCGCCTTTTTCTTGGCCGGTGCTTTAGTTGCAGTAGGTTTAGCTGAGGCCGCAGCTTTACCAAAGCGGCCTTTTTTTGCATCCTTCGGTGTTGCATCGGCAAGTGCCTTGCATTCCTCATAAGTCAGGGTCAAAGGATCTTTATCTTTAGGGATCTTAACGTTCAATTTGCCAAATTCAATATAGGGCCCCCAGCGGCCGTTCAGTACTTTAACGTCCGGATCTTCGTCAAAAACTTTGATCAGCTTTTCAGCATCCTTTTTGCGCTTCAGGTTAATGAGCTCAATGGCTTGTTCTTCAGTAACATCATGTGGGTCGATTTCTTTAGGTAACGATACAAAAGCGCTGTTGTGGCTAATGTAAGGTCCGAAACGGCCGATGGCCACTTTCATTACCTTGCCTTCATACTCGCCCACAACTTTGGGGAGCTTGAATAGCTCAAGTGCTTCTTCAAGGCTGATGGTCTCGATACTCTGTCCGCTGCGAAGGCTTGCATAAAGGGGTTTCTCTTCGTTTTCGTCTGTAGCGCTCTCTCCTACCTGTACAAATGGCCCGAAACGGCCTATCCGAACAGAGACTTTTTTTCCGCTTTCCGGGTGGATGCCTAATTCGCGTTCGCCGGTTGCTTTGTCGGCCTTTTCGATGGTGCTTTCAACTTCTTTATGGAATGGATTATAAAAATCATGGAGCATTGCAGTCCACTCTTTCATTCCCTGCGCTATCTCGTCAAATTGTTTTTCAACGCTGGCGGTAAAGTTAAAGTCAACGATATCCTTGAAATATTGAACCAGGAAATCGTTCACCACAGCACCGATATCGGTTGGGAACAGCTTACCTCGTTCGGCACCGGTATTTTCCGTTTTTTCTTCTTTGGTAATGTCGCCTGCTTTCAGTGTTAACACCCTGAAATTACGTTGCTTACCTTCGCGTTCTTCCTTAACTACATAACCGCGGTTTTGAATGGTTGAGATAGTAGGGGCATAGGTTGACGGGCGGCCGATACCAAGCTCTTCCAGTTTTTTCACCAGGCTTGCCTCGGTGTAACGGGCAGCCGGGCGCGAAAAACGTTCTGTAGCAGACATCTCCTGCAGAGCTAAACGCTGACCTTTGGTTAAAGGAGGCAATATCGCATTTTCACCGTCCTGTTGTGGTTCGTCTTCCTCATCTTTCGATTCGAGGTAAACCTTCAGGAACCCATCAAACTTCATTACTTCGCCGTTAGCTACCAGATCTTCGCTACGGGTTGAAATACTGATCTTTGCAGTAGTTTTCTCAAACTGGGCTTCGCTCATTTGCGAAGCAATGGCACGTTTCCAGATCAGCTCATATAGGCGCTTTTCTGCCGATTCACCATCGATAGAATGGTTATTGAAATAGGTTGGCCTGATTGCCTCGTGCGCTTCCTGTGCACTGGCATTTTTGGTTTTATATCTTCTTTGCTGATGGTATTTTTCACCATAGGCTGATATAATCTCGCTTGCTGCCGAATTTAAGGCTAGTTCAGACAGGTTTACCGAATCGGTACGCATATAGGTGATGTAACCGGATTCGTAAAGCCTTTGTGCAACCTGCATAGTCCGTGCTACTGAGTAACCAAGTTTACGGCTTGCTTCCTGTTGCAGGGTAGAGGTAGTGAACGGCGCAGCTGGCGAACGCTTTGTTGGTCGGGTATCTAACGATTTTACATCGAAATCGGCCGCAATACAATCCTGTAAAAACTTTTCAGCATCTTCCTGTTTAGCAAAACGCTCAGGAAGTTCCGCCTTGAAAGCTTCTTTGCCTTTACCAAATATGGCTACAATTTTAAATGAAGCTTCTGATTTAAATTTATTGATCTCACGCTCACGATCCACAATAAGCCTCACTGCAACTGACTGTACACGACCTGCCGAAAGTGATGGTTTTACCTTCTTCCACAAAACAGGGGAGAGCTCAAAACCTACCAACCTGTCTAAAACACGGCGTGCCTGTTGAGCGTTAACAAGGTTATAGTCGATTTTACGTGGTGTATCTATTGCTTTTAAAATGGCCGGCTTAGTGATCTCATGAAAAACGATACGCTTGGTATGCGTTTCCTTCAGATCCAATGTTTCAAACAAATGCCAGGAAATGGCCTCACCCTCGCGGTCCTCGTCCGATGCGAGCCAAACCATTTCGGCTTCCTTAGCTAACTTCTTTAATTCGCTAACTACCTGCTTTTTATCTGCCGGTACCTCGTATTTTTGTTTAAAGTTATTAGCTATATCAATTGCATCTTCCGACTTAACCAGATCACGGATATGCCCATAGCTGGACTTTACGGTAAAGTCCTTACCAAGGTAACCCTCAATGGTCTTAGCTTTTGCAGGTGATTCAACTATCAGTAAGTTTTTGGCCATTTAATCAGTTTTAGTTTTTGCAAATAAAACATAAAGTAAGCGAAACACCAATTAGTTTTTGGTAAAAGGTGCAAAAGTTGAAGGCAAAATATGTTTTAGGTTGAGAATTTTATGAAAAAATGCCTTTGGAAATTATATTCTTGCAAAATAACTAAACTCATTTTAACAAAATGATAACAATCAAATGCGGCAGCTCGCATTGTCAAGCTTAGAAAATGCAGGAAAATATGGTGTTTACATCAGGAAACCGCCGCCAACAAGGTCATCTCCTTCATAAAATACAGCTGATTGGCCCGGCGCTATGCCTGATACATTATGATGAAAATCAACTTTCATATGTTCGCCCATCTGAAGAATGGTGCTTTGCGCTCCGGCATCTTTATAACGGATTTTGGTAATGGCTTCGAGCGGCTCATTTATATTTTCATATTTAATGAGGTTGAGGTTTTTTACCCAGGCTTGTTTGCGTTCAAGCTCGTCGGCGGTGCCTAAAACAACTGTGTTGGTAGCCGGATCGATTTTTGTAACAAACATAGGATGACCTAATGCCACGCCCAAGCCTTTACGCTGGCCAATGGTATAAAAAGGATAGCCTTGGTGTTTGCCTACTACGGTGCCGTTGGTAAGTACAAAATTACCCGGGCCTATGCGCTCGTCAAGGTCTTCTACTTTATGGCGCAGAAACGAGCGGTAGTCATTATCGGGTACAAAACAGATTTCGTAGCTTTCGCTTTTACCTGCAAGCTCTATTTGTCCCATATCAAGCGCCATTTGCCTGATCTCAGGCTTTGAAAAACTACCCAGCGGGAATTTAGTACGTGCAAGGTTTTTTTGAGATACTCCCCACAACACGTACGATTGGTCCTTATTGGTATCCTTGCCTTTTGATATCACATAACGGCCATTATCCTGCAAACGGATATTGGCATAGTGACCGGTGGCAATAAATTCACAGTCGAGTTTATCAGCACGTTTTAGCAATGCTTCCCATTTAATATGAGTATTGCACAAAACGCATGGGTTAGGGGTACGGCCAGCCAGGTATTCATCAACAAAGTTATCGATCACGAAATCGCCAAACTCGTTGCGGATATCTAATATATAGTGAGGGAAACCGTAACCAACGGCAAGGGCACGCGCATCATTGATGCTATCTAAACTACAGCAGCCGGTTTCTTTAGAGCTGCCTCCCGATGAGGCATAGTCCCAAGTTTTCATGGTTAAACCAATAACTTCATAGCCCTGTTCATGCAGCATCACCGCCGCCACCGAACTATCAACCCCACCGCTCATTGCCACTAATATCCTGCCATGCTTACTCATAATGCTGCAAAGATACCTATTTGATTTTTATGTTAACACAAGCTTAGTCAGTATAGGGTAAAATGTGTTGAGATAATCATTATTTTGTGTTAATTAATAGTCAATTAATATTGTTATTCAGAATCTTATATTAATTATATTAAGTAAAGATGATGGTGATATATGAGGCAAAATTAGGGTAAATGTTGTTTATAAATCCCGATTTTGTCGCTGTTAATTTCATTGTTTCTTTAATATAAGTTAAAATGCTCCGATAGCGATATTCTTAACACCATATTAATATTGTATAATAAGGCAAAAAAATTTAATCTACTTAGTGTAAAAAGGGCTGATTAAAAAAGGGAATTAAACGGGCGCTCAAAGAGTTCATTTCGTTGTAAAAAGTGTGTTTGTAACAGGTATAGGTGATACACTAATTTCAACATTAAAAGAGATTTGTTGCAAAAATTTTAAATAATAAATGTAGAGTTGACTATTATAAAAACAAGCAACATTATTTATTAAAAAAAACGTAAAAGTGATGCTGCCTATTGTAACGGACCTATTACATTATAAATTTGCTATATCCTAATTAATAAAACAATGTTAACTCAATTAACTTTAGAACAAAAATTACAGGGCGTAATTTTAGTGATTATTTGCTTTATTGCAGCAGCCAACTACTTAATAAAGTAACGCTTAACAATACGAATAACACGTTAAAGGTGCTTACTACACAGAGTAAGCACCTTTTTTATGCGATATGTTTTTTGCAGGATGTTTTACGGATTGCGTGTTTGTCCGTTGCCTTTAACTATCCATTTGTAACTGGTAAGTTCTTCCAGGCCCATAGGACCGCGGGCATGGAGTTTTTGAGTACTGATGCCAATCTCGGCGCCAAGACCAAACTGGGCGCCATCAGTGAACGCTGTTGATACGTTTGCATAAACAGCTGCAGCATCCACATCATTTAAAAATTTAGCAATGTTTTCTGCATTTTCAGAGATAATGGCTTCACTATGTTTTGAACTGTTTACAGCGATATATTCTAACGCTTCAGTAAATGAACTTACCGTTTTAATAGCCATCTTCATCGAAAGAAATTCAGTACCAAAGTGTTCTGGGCTGGCTTTACGCAAAAGGTTTGAAGGATAATTGCTTCTTAGTGCTTCAAAGGCCCGTTCATCGGCAAAGATCTCTACTTCTTTTTCGTTTAGGATGTGTGCCAGTTGCGGCAAGTCATTTAAGCGAGCCGAATGGACTATCAAACAATCCAAGGCGTTGCAAACACTTACCCGGCGGGTTTTTGCGTTGGCAATAATTTCAGCACCTTTCTCTACGTTGCCCGATTCATCAAAATAAGTATGCACAATACCGGCACCTGTTTCAATAACAGGTACCTTGCTGTTATCCCGCACAAAATCAATCAGCGACTGGCTCCCTCTTGGGATAAGCACATCAATATAACCAATAGCATTCAGCAAAGCTGTTGTAGCCTCACGTTCGGCGGGGAGCAGTGTAACCACATTGACATCAACTCCATGTTTTGCCAATACTTTATGGATAACCGAAATAATAGCCCGGTTAGAGAAATCGGCATCACTGCCGCCTTTTAATATGCTGATGTTGCCTGTTTTAAAGCAAAGCGCAAAAACATCAAAGGTAACATTGGGCCTGGCTTCGTAAATAACCCCAACAACGCCAAGCGGGACACGTATTTTTGATATCGATAAACCGTTGGACATTTCTGTAGCAGAAAGCTGTTTGCCAAGCGGGCTATCAAGTTGGGCTACGCTTTGCATATCGCCTGCAATACCTTTGATGCGGTCGGCTGTAAGTTTAAGGCGGTCGTATTTTGGATCGGCCGGATCCATACGGTCAAGGTCTCGTTGGTTCTCGGCCAGGATATATTCGGTTTGTGCTATAGCCTCGGCAGCAACATCCTCCAAAATCCCGTTGATTACGGTAGGGGCAAGGGGCGCTTTGCGGCTTGCTTCACGTGCTTTATCAAAATAGCTGTTATAGTTCATTGTATTTAGCCTTGTAAGTAAAGATAATCATAGTGTACCAGTGCTTTTTGGTTTTTTTGGCCGACGCGTTCACGGGCCTTATCGGCACCATATTCGGCAATGCCTAAACCAATCAGCTTATCGGTATCATCTATCAGTTTAATAATATCGCCTTTTTTAAAGTCGGTTATTACCCCCACTATGCCAACCGGCAATAAGCTGGTTGCCTTGTTTGAGATGAGCGCGGCTTTTGCACCGGCATTGATCAGTACACTCCCGGTCGCTGATTTTTCGGAATGGGCAATCCATTTCTTTTTACCCGATGCTGTTTTATTTGGAATGAAGCGGGTATGTGTAACCTGGTTTTCCAAAACATCTGTTAAGATCTGATCACGTTTACCATTGGCTATATGCACTGAAATACCAAGCTGGGCGGTTTTTTGCGCCATGGTTGATTTGGTGATCATGCCACCCCGGCCAAATTGCGAACGGCCAGATGATACAAAACTTGAAAAATCAAGTTCATTACCGCTAACCTCATCTATCACTGCCGAACCAGCTGCTTTAGGATCGCCATTGTAAATACCATCAACATTGGTTAGGATGATGAGGGCATTGGCGTTGAGCATTGATGCTATCAAACCCGCAAGCTCATCGTTATCTGTAAACATCAGCTCTGTTACCGATACCACATCATTTTCATTAACAACAGGGATCACCTCATATTGCAGCAATGCCTCAAGGCAGTTTTTCATGTTGAGGTAATGCATCCTGTCCCTGAAATCCTCGCGGGTAACCAAAACCTGCGAGCACAGGATCTGAAATTGTTCAAACAAATGCGAATAAGTATTGATCAGTTTTACCTGCCCAATAGAGGCTAATACCTGGCGGGCCGCAACAGCATCTGATTTTTCGGCAACCGTAATGAGGCTGCGACCGGATGCTACAGCGCCCGATGAAACCAGTATTACTTCAATGCCTTGCTTTTTTATCGCAGCTATCTGGTCGACCAAATGGGTTATTCGCGGAAGATCGGGGAGGCCGTTTCCCTGGGTGATAACATTTGAGCCGATTTTAATAACGATGCGTTGATAATTGAAAGCCATTAGTACAGTACGGGTTGAAGCTTCAATATTACAAATTTGGGAGAAATTAGCCCTTGTTTATTTTGAAATATCCACTAAAGTGATGGATTTTATAGTGAAATGATGTGGAAGTCATCAAAAATTTAAAAAAACAAACAGGAAAGCTTGACCGTAAGTATTAAATTTATATTTTTGTCGACTAATTCTATAGACAATGTATCATTTTAGTGCAATTGCCGCTCTGTCCAAGTTAAAAATGCAGCTCCTAACGGCAATGTGTTGTTGTTGAGCCATAACCTCCATCAACGATAATACACAACCCAAAATCACAATTTTAATTACCACCACCACAAATTACTTCATGAAAATTTTTACAAACTTAGTTAGAATACTTGTGCTCTTCCTGGTACTATTGCCGGGTATAAGTTATGCACAGCTTAACGGCTCATATATATTGAGCGGAAAAGTTGACGACGATCAGGGCAAACCGCTGATAGGGGCAACCGTATCTATTAAAGGCACAACCAATAAAACATCAACAGATACTACCGGTAAGTTTTCATTAACTACCAGTGCCAAATTGCCCTATACACTTGTTTTTACCGCGATCGGTTATCAGCCGCAGGAGTTTTACATTAAAAATGCCAATAGTGCCGTAAATATTACGCTTACTACGCAATCATTGTTGGTTAATGAGGTAGTAGTAACGGCATCCCGTAAGGAGGAAAAATTGCTTCGCTCGCCCGTAGCTATCGAAAAATTGAGTATCACGGCGTTAAAACAATCGCCCGGCCCAAGTTTTTATGATGCTTTGGAGAACGTGAAAGGCGTACAGATGACAACCACCAGTATCACCCTCAAAGTGCCGAATACCCGTGGTTTCAACAGTCCAAACAACTTCAGGTTTATGCAGTTGGTTGATGGCGTTGATATGCAGTCGGCTACATTAGGTGTACCGCTTGGCAATGCCATTGGGCCGACTGAACTGGATATTGCCAGTGTGGAAATCACCCCGGGCGCTGCTGCTGCCCTTTATGGTACCAACGCTATCAATGGTTTATCAAATCTGTTTACTAAAGATCCATTCAAATACCAGGGCTTAAGCTTTTACCATCGCCAGGGTTTAAACCATGTTGGTAAAGACCGCTTAGGGGCAAGTTCACTTACCGAGGATGCTTTGCGCTATGCCAAAGCTTTTAACGATAAGTTTGCGGTGAAAGTAAACTTTAGCTATATGCAAGGTCAGGACTGGCAATCAGATACCCGTAATGATCAAAATCCAACCAACCTGAAATCGGCCAACCCTGCTTATCCTGAATTAACAGGCACCAGCAACGCAGCTTATGACGGCTGGAACAAATATGGTGACGATGCCCTTGCCGGCAGCAACACGGTATCGATAAAAGGAATCACAGTCGATGGTAAAGCCCGCCCTAACCTTACCGTTGCCCGTACAGGCTACAATGAAGTTGACCTGGTTGACCCGCATGTGAAAAACTTGAAATTGGATGGTACTTTGTCCTACAAGCTTACCCCTAATACTGTGTTATCATACACTTACCGTTACGGAAAGCTGGATGGTGTATTTCAACGAGGTAACAAGATATCTTTGCAAGGAGCTACAGTTCAGAATCATAAAATTGAGTTAAAAGGAAAAGATTTCCTGGTGCGTGGTTATGAATCAATAGAAAACACCGGCAACTCGTTTAACGTGAAACCACTGGCAGATAACCTTGATTTGAACCATGCAAGTAATTCGGCATGGGCAACTTTATATGGTAATGCTTTGAAGGCTTATAATGGCGGTGTGCTTACCTCAGCAAACCTTGCTGCGGCTGAGCAGGCTGCACGAGCTGCGGCCGATAAAGGTCGTGTTGAGCCGGGTACCCCTGAGTTTGATGCGTTGCGAAAAACCATTATCGGTATCAATAACTGGGATATTAAATCGAGCCTGATCCCTAACGCCCCGGCTACAGGTGGTGCAGCATTAGTTCAAAAAAGCCACATGTACAATGGCGAGGCCCAATGGGATTTGAGCAGCAAGGTTAAAGTTGTTGACCTGTTGGTTGGTGCCGACGTACGTGTATACAGCATTACGCCGGATGGTAATAACTTCGTAGATTTTAGTCGCCCTATTGCCGATAGGAATACCCCATTGGCCGACGGTACTTTCGGTAAAGATGTGATCTATAAAAAATATGGCACCTTTACCCAGGTTACCAAAACTTTTTTTGATGAGAAACTGAAATTATTCGGCTCTATCCGCTGGGACCGCAACCCATACTTCGATCCTAAATTTACGCCACGTTTAGCCGCAGTTTACACTGTTAATCAAAACCATAACTTCAGGTTCACGTTCCAGAACGGTTATCGTTTCCCTTCACTGTTTGAGGCGTTATCATACGTAAATAACGGTCGCGTAAAACGTGTAGGCAGCTTGCCGTTTATTAATGAAGGCTTGGGTTACCTTGGTAACAGTTACACCCAAACGTCAGTAGTGGCTTTCAATGCTGCGGTGAATGCTGCAGGCGGCTCTGATCAGGCAGCTTTGGCTAACCGTAACCTGTTAAAGGTAGCGGACCTGCCACCGGCACGTCCAGAACAGATCACTTCTTTCGAGGTTGGTTATAAAGGCATCGTAGCCGATAATAAAGTGTTCATTGATATTGACGCTTACACCAACCGTTATGACGGTTTCCTCGGCCAGGTACAGGTGTTTGTACCAAACGGTGCTACCGTTGGCTCAGACGCTGCCGTACTGTCAATGCTTGATATTAACCGCGATCCTACAACAGGCACATCAACTAACGCAGCCAGCCAGGGCCAAAGCAGGTACCGTGTTTATACTAATGCCAAGAATATCTACCATAACTATGGTTCATCTGCAGGTGTTACTTATAACTTCTATCAGCATTATACAGTATCCGGTAACGTTAGTTTTAATAAGCTGAAAGCCCAAACAGCTTCGGATATATTTGTCACAGGCTTTAACACACCAGAATGGTCGGGCAATATATCATTCGGTAATCGCGAGGTGGTTAAAAACTTTGGTTTCAACGTAGTTTACAAATGGCAGCAATCATACCTGTGGGAAAGCCCGCTGGTTACAGGTACCGTACCATCAATCAAAACAGTTGATGCACAGGTTACTTATCGTGTGCCGTCATACTATGCAACCTTTAAGTTAGGTGCTACCGATATCTTTAACAAAAGATATTACCAATACGCAGGCGGCCCAACAATCGGTGGCTTATACTATGTTTCGGTAACGCTTGACGGTTTATTAGCAGGCAATAATAACAACAAGTAAGAGCTTTTATTACGTTTTATATAGTTTGTAAGGGGATGGAGTGATAAGCTTTATCCCCTTTTTTTAACCATGATTTTTAGGATTTAATGATTGCCTTGAGTTTTATGAGGAATGAGAACCGCCTTACTTAGACAATATCATGGTCATCTAATCATCCTTAAAATCATTGTTCAAAAAAAAGGCCAACTGATTTTTCAACCAATTGACCTACGTATAAAAAAAGCGTCTTTTACCTTGATTTGCTTGATTATAGGATTTTCATTATTGCAGATTGCATATTTTTCATGGCAATCCTTAAATCCTATTCATCATGGTTTTGCTGTCTCATGCAAACCACATTCTTTTTTGGATTGATCTTCCCACCACCAGCGGCCCGCACGAAAATCTTCACCTTCGGCTACGGCACGGGTACATGGCATACAGCCGATGCTTGGGAAGCCTTTATCATGCAGTGAGTTATATGGAATGTTGTATTGTTTGATATAGGCTTTTACTTCGTCCAGTGTCCAGCTGAAAATAGGGTGGAACTTTACCAGTTGGTTTTGCTCGTCCCATTCCATGTCATGCATATCATGACGGTTAATCGACTGCTCGGCACGAATGCCGGTAATCCAAATTTTGTTGCCTTTTAAAGCGCGTTTGAGCGGTTCTATTTTACGGATCCCGCAGCACTCTTTGCGGTTTTCAACCGACTCGTAAAAGCTGTTTGGGCCTTTTTTGCTTACCATTTCTTCCAATAGTTCATTATTCGGATAGTAGGCATGTATAGGTTTTTGATACCTGTTCATTGTAGCCGCCCAAACTGAATAGGTTTCGCGGAACAGCCTGCCGGTTTCAAGCGTAAATACTTTAATTGGCAGGTTATTGGCAAAGATCATATGACTGATCACCTGGTCTTCCCAGCCAAAACTGGTTGAAAATATAACTTCGCCAGGGAAAAGCTCTGCCAGTTTAGTCAGGGCTTCCACGGGGACAAGTCCGGTGGTTACACTTTGTATTTGTTGTAATGCAGTGCTCATTTTATATAACCTTAGTAATAAACATGATAATAGAACGGATACTGATGAGGATAACGATTATCGATACCGCCACCATGATAGTTTTCGCAGAGATCTTATTGGAGATCTTAGCTGCAATTGGTGAAGCAAGTGCACTGCCTAAGATAAGGCCTGCTACAGCCTGCCAGTGATCGCTGCTTACCATGGCGATAAAGGTTATTGAGCCCATCATCGCCACAAAAAAACGTGAAAGTTTAACAGTGCCTAATGAAAAACGTGGACTGCGGCCACCGGCTATCAGGGTTGATAGCACGATTGATCCCCAACCACCGCCGCCAACAGCATCGATAAAGCCACCGCCTAAACCCAGCAGCGAAATGCGTTTTACCTTATCGGCCGATTTTTTCTTTTGTGTATTGAATGCTTTTCTGAATATCACTATACCCAATATCAGGGTATAAACCGATACAACAGGTTTGGTGTACATGCTGTAATGCTCAAGCGAAGATAGGAGATAAGCTCCTGTTACCGCTCCTATTATACCGGGAATAACTAATAATTTAAATAGTTTCCAGTTGATGTTGCCCATGCGATAATGCATCCAACCGGCTATACCGCAACTCATGATCTCGGAAAGATGTACGCCCATGCTGGCCGAGGCCGGAGGGATACCCATAGAAAGAGAGAATGTGGTTGAAGTAACACCGTACGACATACCAATGGCGCCGTCGATCATTGCAAATACAAACCCGGCACCTAAAAAGTAATAAAAGATAGGATCGATGCCGGTTACGAAGTGCTTAAAGTTAGGCTCTTTGAAATAAAGTGCCGTTATACCAATGGCCAGCGATATGATAATGGTTGACCAAATTAGCCAAATGAAATTTTTCCGGTTAACAGGTTTTGGTTCAACCAATACCGAGGTTACGCTATTTAGTTTTTTTACTTTGTCGGCAAAATCGCCTTCAAGGGTATTTCTTAGTTCGCTCATTTGCTGCAAAGTGATGTCAAGCTCCGCAGGAAGGCTTTCATTCAATACTTCTTTTAATCGTTTAGCCACAGTAGGCGATTTTCCATTGGTAGATATGGCCAGTTTCAGGTCGCCCTTTTGCACTATCGATCCTAAGTAAAAATCACATAGCGCAGGCTTATCTGCTACATTGATCAGCAGCTTACGGTCATGGGCGGCATTGCGGATATAGTTATTAAGCTCGCTATCATTGGTAGCAGCAATAACTATATCGGCATCGTTCAGGTCATCGTCGGCAAATGATTTTTGTATAATGCGGATGCCCGGATACTGCGATGCAAGTGTATGTACCTCGGGCAAAAACTCGCGCGAAATAACGGTAACCCTTGCACTGTTGCTGTTATTAAGTACAGCAGTAAGTTTTTCCAAACCAACATTACCGCCGCCAATAAGCACAGTATGCAGATCATTCAGTTTTAAAAACACAGGAAAAAGCTGGTTACCTTCCTGTTTTTCATCCTGGATGTTGGTTAAACTTTTATCCCCGGGCAACAAAGTCATAAACTTCTTTTATCAGTTGGAATTTTGGATGAAGCGATACTACCTCGCCCAAAACAATAATTGCAGGCGATGAGATCTTACTTTCTTCAACAGTATCGACAATAGTATCCACCGTAGCAACAGCGATCTTCTCGTCTGCAGTAGAACCGCTTTGAATAACGGCTACGGGTAGTTTGTTCTTGCCTTGTAACTTGAATATTTCAGCGATCTCGGCCAGGTTATGAATGCCCATCAATACAACCACGGTAGCATTTGATCGTGACGCGTCAACAAGATCGTTCGAGATCTTGCCATTTGCAGTAGTTCCGGTAACCACCCAAAAACTTTCACTTAAACCGCGGTGAGTAACCGGGATCTGCTGCAATTCGGGTACGGCTATCGAGCTGGAAATGCCCGGAATAACAGAAGCGGATATATTGTGTGCCGCGGCAATTATCAACTCTTCATATCCACGACCGAATACAAAAGGGTCTCCGCCTTTTAACCTAACCACGTGACCGTAGTTCACAGCATAATCAACCATCAGGTTGTTAATTGCTTCCTGCGAAAAAGTATGATCGCCAGAACGTTTGCCTACGTAAACTTTGGTTGAGTTTGCAGGGGCATACTCAAGTAGTTCTTCATTAACCAAAGCATCGTACAAAACAACATCGGCTGTTTTTAAAGCTTTGATTGCTTTAACTGTTATCAGGTCGGCATCGCCTGGGCCTGCACCCACCAGCGTGATGCGTGGTTCTTTTATATTTTTATTAGTTTCAGTCATTATTGTACAAGCGCCTCTCTCTTATCCTTGCTTCTGCTTAAAAATTCTGTAGCCTGTGCTAAATATGTTGTGGCAAATTCTTGTGACGGCTCATTTTGGTTGAGTTGTAATACAAGGTCATTAAAGCTCCCGTTCAATTCGAACTCGCCTTTTTCAACGTATTGCGTATCAAACTCGCGGATTACACCTATTTGTGTACTGCTATTAACACCTTTGTCAAGCAATAGCGCTTTCGCTGAGCTTACAAACACATTATAGGCATGATAAATAGCGTCCGCCCAACGGCCATCGGCGTAAGCTTCGTTAGCCCAGCCTAATTTTTCTTCCGATTCAAACAGGAGGGTAGCTACCAGGTCGATGATCACACCGGCACATTCACCTACGCCTATAGCGGTAACAAATGTTTCCTGGTGCCCCCAGTCAATATATTCGTCGTCGGTAAGAGTAGTTAAATCGGCAAGTGGTTTCAGCAAACGGTAAAAATAATCTTTACCCTGCCTGTCATAATATTCATGGTAAGTTTCACCCTCGGGCGAAAACTCTTTATAGTCGTTCAATAACCACCTTAGCACATCGGTAGCACGTTTGGTAGGTACTTTGATCACCCTTTCGGCAGCGCGGCCAACGCCGTCGCCAACGGTACCGCCGCCTAACATTACCTGTACAGAAGGTAATACTTTAGCACCCGCTTTAAGCGAACTGCCATGAAAACCAATGTGGGCCAAACCATGCTGGCCACATGAATTCATACAACCGCTTATTTTGATTTTGATTTCGCGGTTATAAATAAAGTCTTCGTATTCGTTATAGATCAGGTCCTCAAGTACGCGGGCCATGGTCATGCTGTTGGAGATACCAAGGTTGCAGGTGTCTGTACCCGGGCAGGTGGTAACATCAGCAATGCTATCAAAGCCCGGCGCAGCCAGTTCAAGCTTAGCCAGGCCTTCATATAAAGCAGGCAATGCTTCTTTTTGAACGTATTTTAAAAGCAACCCCTGGTTTTGAGTAATGCGGATCTCGTGACCAACCAATGGCTCTAATGTTTTAACAAGGGCGCGGGCAGTATCCGATGAGATATCACCTACAGGCACTTTAATATACACGCCGTAAAAACCTTTTTGCTTTTGCTCAAAAACGTTGGTAGCCATCCATTGTTCATAGCGCAACGGGTTGCTGATGGTTACCTCAGGATAGCTATCAGTTGGTGGTAAAGCCGGAGCATCAACAGCATCCCGGTTGATAGGGTATGATTTTACTTTGTTGGCAGTACGCTCGATTTTGGTTAAACGCAATACCTCGTCCAAACCTAATTTTTGGATAAGGTATTTCATACGGGCTTTGTTGCGGTTATTGCGTTCGCCGTAACGGTCAAAAACACGAATCACTGATTCGATATAAGGGATCAGCTGATCTTCTGGTAAAAACTCTTCAACAATACTGGCTAAAATTGGCTGTGCACCTAAACCGCCGCCAAGCATGATCTTAAACCCACGTTCGCCATTGGCATTTATTTTAGGTATAGCACCGATATCATGAATGTATGAAAACGCTGTGTCGTCATCGCTTGACGAGAAAGAGATTTTGAATTTGCGGCCCATTTCCTGGCATATCGGGTTACGCAGAAAATAATCAAACGTAGCATATGCATAAGGAGAAACGTCAAATGGTTCTTTTGGGTCGACACCTGCAGTAGGAGAGGCTGTAACATTGCGCACGGTATTACCGCATGCTTCGCGCAGAGTGATATCATCCTGTGCAAGCTTGGCCCAAAGCTGGGGTGTACGGTCAAGACTTACATAGTGGATCTGGATGTCCTGGCGGGTGGTAAGGTGGAGATTACTGCTCCCAAACTCGTCGGAAATCTCGGCAATCTTCAATAGTTGCTTAAAGCTAACTTTACCAAAAGGTAGTTTAATGCGTACCATTTGCACGCCTGGCTGACGCTGGCCATAAACACCGCGCGCCAAACGTAAACTTCTGAATTTTTCATCATGAATTTTACCTTCACGAAAAGCATGGATCTTTTTTTCAAGATCTATAATATCCTTCTCAACAATAGGGTTCTCCAGTTCCGTTCTGAAGCTCTGCATATTCTATGTATTAATCTTTTATAAAAAAGCCCCTTTGGCTGTGGCTAAAGAGGCATATATGGTTAAACATTACGTTTATAGCCTCGTTTTCTCATTGCGCATATAGCAATAAGTCAGTTGGTTAAGACAGGTAATATTAATGCTCTCACGATTCATTTCCCAAATATATATATAGTATACGGAAAAAGTAGCATTTAATTTAAAAAAACTGCGTTATGACAGTTTTATGAAGTTTTAAAATTAAACGCTGATGAGGGTGGTTTCGCGTTTGATGATATCGGCGATGCTGGTTTCGCTTAATATTTTAAGTGTGGCATCTCTTACATCAACAAATACATCCCTTATGCCGCAAGTGCTTTCCTGGTGGCATTCATCGCATTTGTGGTAAAAGTTTAAGCTGGCGCAGGGCACCATGGCAATAGGTCCGTCGGTTATACGCATGATACTTACCAGGAATATTTCTTTGGGATCGCGGTTAAGGCTGTAGCCACCGCCTGCTCCTTTTTTGCTGTAAAGAAACCCCGCATTGCGCAGATCAAGCAGTATCTGCTCAAGAAACTTTTTAGGGATTCGTTCAATTTCGGCAATCTTCGAAATTTGCATAGGCGGCTGGTCCATGTTCTTGCCAAGAACCACAAGTGCCTTTATAGCATACTTAGTTTTTTTTGAAAGCATTTTCTAAAATAAAACTCACAAAGGTAAATAAAGATATTTTCTAAATTAACTATTTTTTCGAGTAATATTATAGATTATATAGAAAGGATATTTTATACAGACATTGTTATATAAAAGTTACAATGTATGCCTGTCTGAATGGCCGAGGCTTTTACCCGGGTTAACTTTATCACGAACGGCCTGTTTTAACTCTTTGATTTCTGGAAAATGGCCATCACGTTTGCGGTCAAATAGTGTTTCTTCACCTACGCTTATCGTATATCTGCCGCTCACTTCGCTTGGTTTTAAGGTAACGCCATTTACGTCATCGGTAAAGGTTGTAAGCAGTTCCTGCGCCATGTAAGCGGCACGCATCATCCAGTTACATTTAGGGCAATATTCAATAATTATGGTTGGTTTCATGCTGTTGTGATTGGTTTTTTTTGCTACTATAAATCTATCTTCAGCATGGGTACTCAAGACCTGAAGTTCGTCACCCACCGAAATTACGCCTGTATTTTCATGCACCAGGTTTTGTCCAAACATGATCTTATTGTTTTTCATACGGTAAGAGGCCAACGTTTTCAATGGTTCTTTAGCCTTTATTGCTGTTTGTTGATCAATAGTGGTTAAAACACAACGTGCGCAAAGTTTTGCTCCATAAAAGGTTATCCCTGCTATTGTTATCTGGTTCATCAGGTCCTCGCTATAAGCCTCGCCGCCTGTAAAAACTATATTGGGACGAAAGCGGTTCATTGGCAAAGGCAACGGCATACGTTTGTTGAGGTCATTAAGCGAAGCTTGCCCAATCAGCAGAAAAGGATAGGCATCTGCAAAGGAAGTGATCATGCCGGGTTTTGCGTAGCGCTGGTCAACTTCGCGTTCACTGTCATCGGGCATGTAAATGAGGCGGCATTTCATATTAAGTGCTTCGCTGAGCCATTCGTCGAATTCTTCGCTTACATATTGTCCAAAACAGGTGTCTTCCCAAACTGCAAACTGTTGCAAAGGTTTTCTTTCGCAATTAAACGGAATTAATAATGACCCACTTGACTGATGATGTACTGTTATCCCATCCGATTGGATTGATGCCTTCAATAAGGCCATTTGCGGAAACTCGCGTTGCGTTATAAAATGCCCGTGTTCATTAACCAGCATCCAACGCCTGTCGTGTTGTAAACCACGACGGGTAACCTCCGCATTTTGCACAGCAATGCCGCCCAATGATTTGATAGGGTAGATGTATAATTCACTTACTTGTAGCATGGGGTAAAAGTAAGAAATCTGAGGCATGATTTTCGGGATTAGAAGATTAAAGAATGTTTGAATCCAGACTTTCCATCAAGTCAATCCTTCAATCAAAAAAACATGGTTCTTTTTCTTCACAATCGATTGCTATATCGATTTTTAATTAATATACTTGTTTTATCCAATCTCAAAACCAATTTATAAACTATGCCATTAAGTAATATAAACGGCAAGGCTAAGGCTAATAATACCTATGATGCCATTGTAATAGGGTCAGGCATCAGCGGTGGCTGGGCAGCAAAAGAGTTATCCGAACTTGGCTTGAAAACCATAATGCTTGAACGGGGCCGAAACTTTGAGCACATTAAAGATTATAAAACTGCTAATCAGGACCCCTGGGACCGACATCATGCCGGAAAGCCAACGCAAGCCCAACGTAAACAACGCCCCGTAATTTCACGTAATTGGGGAGCTTCCGAACCCATTATGGATTACTGGACCGATGAGCAGGCCGCACCATACACCGAGATCAAACCTTTTAATTGGTGGCGTTCATATCAGCTTGGCGGTCGCTCCATTTTATGGGGAAGGCAAAGCTATCGCTGGAGCGATTTTGATTTTGAAGCAAATGCTAAAGACGGCTGGGCTATTGACTGGCCTATCCGCTATAAAGATCTTGCGCCATGGTATGATCATGTAGAGAAATTTGCAGGCATCAGTGGTTCGCTTGAAGGGTTACCGCAATTACCTGATGGGCATTATTTGCCACCCATGGATATGAACGTGGTAGAAAAAGACGTAGCTGCCCGTATCAAGAAAAATTATAATGGTACAAGGCATATGATCATCGGTCGTACAGCCAACTTAACAGCTGCTATTCCAGGGCGTACAGCATGCCAGTTCAGGAACAGGTGCTGGGAGGGCTGTCCGTTTGGTGGCTACTTTAGTACGCAATCATCAACTTTGCCTGCAGCGCTTGCCACCGGAAATTTAACAGTAAGGCCATATTCCATCGTTACTAAAATATTATATGACAAGGATACCAAAAAGGCCAAAGGGGTAGAGGTGCTTGATGCCGAAACCAATCAAACCTATGAGTACTATTCAAAAATAGTTTTTGTTAATGCTTCAGCTTTAAACAGTGCATGGGTACTGATGAATTCGGCCACCGACATCTGGCCGGATGGTTTAGGCAGCAGCAGCGGCGAACTTGGGCATAATATCATGGATCATCATTATAATCTGGGTGCAAGCGGATTGGTTGAAGGGTTTGAGGATAAATATTACTACGGCCGCCGTGCTAATGGCATTTACATACCCCGTTTTACCAACCTGTTTGGCGATAAGCGCGATTACCTGCGAGGTTTCGGTTATCAGGGTGCGGCAAGCCGCATGGGATGGAGCCGTGAGATTGCTGAATTGAACATTGGAGCCGACTATAAAGACGCACTTACAGAGCCAGGTCCGTGGACTATAGGCTTAAGCGGTTTTGGTGAATTGCTGCCTTATCACGAAAATAAGATCACCCTTGATAAAACCCGCAAGGACAAATGGGGATTGCCAATTTTGGCGATGGATGCCGAGATTAAAGAAAATGAAAAGAAAATGCGTATTGATATTGTGAAGGAAGCTAAAGCCATGCTTGAAAGTGCCGGCGTAAAGAACGTTGAAACGCACGACCGCGGTCATAACGTTGGTGATGGTATTCACGAAATGGGTACTGCAAGGATGGGACGTGATCCTAAAACTTCGGTACTTAATGGTAATAACCAGGTATGGGATGCCAAAAACGTTTTTGTTACCGATGGTGCGGCTATGACTTCGGCAGCTTGTCAAAATCCATCATTAACGTATATGGCTATGACGGCCCGCGCTGCTCATTTTGCAGTAGATGAATTGAAGAAAGGGAATTTATAATTTATCCAACACGTCATTCCGAATTTATTTCGGGATCCCACATGCTAAGTATGCGCCATACTTGTCGGCTACTTAGCATGTGGGGTGCTGAAACAAGTTCAGCATGACGTTCATTTTTAATCTGATAACCAATAACAATCAACTATGAAAAAGCTACTTACCATTTGCCTTTTAATAGGCGCACTAATAAGCCAGGTACTTGCTAAAGATAAAGTACTGATATTTTGCAAAACCGCGGGATTCCCTCATAAATCAATAGCGGTAGGCGTAACTGCAATAATTAAACTGGGTCAGGAAAATAATTTTGATACAGACAGTACCACTGATGCCACGAGGTTTACCATCGATAATTTAAAACAATATAAGGCGGTAATATTTTTAAACACCACCGGCGATGTTTTAAATGATGCCCAACAAACTGCATTTGAGCAATATATTAAGGCCGGCGGCGGTTTTGTTGGTGTACATTCCGCAACAGACACCGAGTATGAGTGGCCATGGTATGGTAAACTGGTAGGGGCTTATTTTAAAAGTCATCCAAAACAACAGGAAGCAACGTTAAATGTGGTCGACCGTAATTTTATTGCCACTAAACATCTGCCCGAAACCTGGAAGCGATGGGACGAATGGTATAACTATAAATGGATTGGTAATGATCTGCACGTACTGATCAAGATAGATGAGAAAAGCTACACTGGTGGCGAAAACGGCGATAATCACCCAATGGCCTGGTATCATAATTTCGCCGGCGGCAGGGCTTTTTATACCGAATTAGGTCATACTGATGAATCATATGCTGATCCATTATATTTGAACCATCTGTTAGGTGGTATTAAATATGCAATGGGAAGGAAATAGTCTGAATCAGAATTTACAGAATTAAAGAATTTTCAGAATACCACATAAAAAAGCCTTGCTATGTTTCAACTTTGCAAGGCTTTTTTATTCTGTTAATTTAAAAATTCTGTAAATTCTGATTCAGAATAACTTACGCATGCTGTATAGCTTCAACAAGCGCTTTATTATGCTTATATCTGAATACGAAAGGGAAAACAATTGCAATTACAAGAGCATACCCGGCAAACGTAAGCCAGATCCCATGCCAGTCTTTGCCACCGCCGGGCAGCAGAAAGAAATGATCGATAATAAGTCCGCTTGCAATACTTCCGAAAAAAGCCCCGAAGCCGTTTACCATCATCATAAACAAACCTTGTGCACTTGCCCTGATGTTGGGAGTAGCCTGGGTTTCAACGAAAAGTGAACCAGATATATTGAAGAAATCGAAAGCCATACCGTAAACAATGCATGATAAAACAATCATCCATAAACCACCTGCCGGATCGCCAAAGGCAAAAAGGCCAAAACGCAACACCCAGGCCAGCATGCTGAACAGCATTACATACTTAATACCAAACTTACGCAGGAAGAATGGGATCAGTAAAATGAAAAACGTTTCAGAAAACTGGGAGATGGACATGATAATGGCCGGATATTTTACGCCGACAGAATCTTTATAAATGGCTATATTTTTAAAGTCTTGTATAAAGGTATCACCGTACGCGTTGGTAAGTTGCAGTGCTGCGCCCAAAAGCATCGAAAATGCAAAGAAAATAGCAAACTTTGCATCTTTGAATAGTTTAAAGGCATTTAGCCCCAATGAATCAACAAACGATTTGTTATTTGCTTTGGCCGAAAGTGGCGGGCATTTAGGAAGACTAAAAGAATAAATGCCAAGTGCAAGGGCTACGGCCGATGCAATATAAAACTGGTTGGGAGAGGTTTCGTTGTGTGTGAGACTCACTGTCCACAACGCAGCTATGAATCCAATAGTTCCCCAAATCCTGATAGGGGGATAATCTTTAACTACATCTTTGTTATTACTTTTTAACGCCGAATATGCAACTGTTATTGATAATGAAAGGGTTGGCATATAAAAGATCATGTTTATCAGCATTACCCAGAAAAAGGCGGAAGGACTGGTAATTAAAGGCAAGGTAAATAAGGATGCCGCCCCTAAAATATGCATGATACCGTAAAGCTTTTCAGCATTGATAAACCTATCGGCTATAATACCCGTAAGGGCAGGCATAAATATTGCCGAAATACCCATAGTACTGAAGATTGCCCCAAATTGTGCGCCCGACCAATGTTTATCCTGGAACCAGTATGCACCAATGGTAAGCAACCAGGCACCCCAGATAAAAAATTGCATAAAATTCATCAGTATTAAGCGGAACTTAATATTCATATGGTACCGGGTTTAAATAATTTTAGTCAGTGTTAAATTAAAAGCGGAAAGTAGTGAAATAAATGTAAATCAGAAAGCTACAAGTGTAGAAATTACGATTGTTAAACAGAAACCCAAGGGGTGAGTTTCTGTTATATGTCATTCACGATTAAATTATATTTTTTGAAAAAGTACATTCGGGTAAATCCGAAATAGAAAATTCGAACTCCGAAATCAGGAAGCTTTACGCTTGTTCAGTTCATCGCGGATCTTCGCTGCTTTTTCGTATGACTCTTCGGCCAGGGCTTCCTGGAGTTTTGTTTTCAGCTCCTCGGTACTGATAGAAGCATAACCGCTAACCGATGCACTAACAGATTTTTCTTCGGGTGTTTCGTTGATATTTTCCAGATAAACAAAATCGTTGCCTTCTATAACAATACCCGCAGTTGAAAGAATAAATTCATAAGTGAAGATTGGGCAGTCAAAGCGTACAGCTACCGCAATAGCGTCAGAAGTGCGGGCATCTATTTCTACAGAACGCTTTCCGTCGCTGCAAACCAATTTTGCATAAAATATCCCATCAACCAAATTATAGATGATCACTTCCTGAACTTCAATCTGGTAAGCCTGTGCGAAACTTTTAAACAAATCGTGCGTAAGCGGGCGGCTTGGGGTCATTTTTTCTATTTCGATAGCGATAGCCTGAGCTTCAAAGCTTCCGATGATAATAGGCAAGCGACGACGGCCGCTAACCTCGCCCAAAACAAGTGCATAGGCACCCGATTGAGTTTGACTGTATGATAAGCCGACAATATCAAGCTTTATTTTTTTCATGTTATTCCCCATCACACCTGTATTTATACTGAAGCTTTATATTCTTTAACGGCTGCAATTAATTTAGGGAGTACTTCAAACGCGTCGCCCACAATTCCGTAATCTGCCACCTTAAAAAACGGTGCTTCCGGATCTTTGTTTATTACTACTATGACTTTTGATGAACTTACCCCGGCCAGGTGTTGAATAGCACCTGAAATACCGACTGCAATATACAAATTTGGACTGACAGCTATACCGGTTTGTCCAACGTGTTCGCTATGTGGCCTCCAGCCTGCATCCGAAACAGGTTTTGAGCATGCGGTGGCAGCACCCAAAAGGCTGGCAAGATCTTCTATTATGCCCCAGTTTTCCGGGCCTTTCAAACCACGACCTCCCGAAACAACAATTTCTGCATCGGGCAGAGAAACTTTGTCGGTTGAACGAACGATTTCTTTGATCATGGCCTTGAAGTCAGATGCTTTGGTTTCGACGCTGAAATCCTCAACCTGGGCAGCAACAGCTGTTTCCACAACTTGATAAGAGTTAGGCACAAGTGCGATAACCTTAATAGCAGAAGTAAGCTCAACAGTGGCAAAGGCTTTACCAGAGAATGCTGTTTTTTTTACTTTAAACGAGCCACCGGCCTGTTCAGGTAACGCTACTGCTCCATCGGCAACACCGGCTCCCAGTTTAATACCTATACGGGGCGCTAAACCACGGCCCGAAAAGGTGTTTGATAATACCACAACTGCAGAACCTTCTTTTTTGGCCGCCTCGGCTATGACAGATGCGTAGGCCTGGTTTACAAATTCCTTCAATTTATCTCCTGATACATTAAGCACTTTATTTGCACCGTATTTACTTAATAAAGCTAATTCGGTGGCGTCAACGTTGCCTATTGAAACAGCGGTAAGGGAAGTATTATTTTGATCGGCAATGGCGCGGGCATAAGAAACTGCTTCAAAAACTGATTTCTTGAATTTGCCCCCGGTATTTTCCGCATATATTAAAACTGACATATTTATCTGTTAATGATTTAGATCATAATTTATATAACACGCGCTTCGGTATGCAGCAGCTCAACCAGTTTAGCAGTATCATCAGCAGGTATAAGCTTCACCTGGCCGCGTGGAGCAGGTGTTTCATAACTAATGATCTCCGAAAATGTTTTTACCTCAATCGGTTCAACAACTGTAAGTGGCTTGGTTCGGGCAGACATAATGCCGCGCATATTGGGTATTTTGGGTTCGGCCACCCCTTCGGCTGTACCGGCTACAAAAGGATAGGGGATAGTTAAAACTTCTTTACCACCTTCAATCTCGCGCTCAACGGTTGCATCTGTGTCAGCGGCATCTAATTTTTTAATGATGGATACCGATGGCAGATCAAGCAGTTCGCCAAGCATACCGGCAACTTTTGATCCATTATAATCAATAGATTCACGACCTGTCAGGATCAGATCAAAAGGATTTGATTTTACATATTGCGCAATCTGATACGCTACATACCAGGCATCGTGCGGTTTAGCACTTATTCGTACCGCGTCGGTAGCGCCAATGGCCAGGGCTTTACGTATAGTGGCTTCTGTATTGGCTTCCCCAACATTTATTACAGTTACTGTACCTTTACCGCCGTCGGTTAGTTCAATGGCGCGGGCAAGTGCAATTTCATCATAAGGGTTAAGTATAAACTGAACCCCGTTTGTATTAAATTGCGTGTTATTATCAGTAAAAGTTATTTTTGTGGTGGTATCAGGGACATTACTTACACATACCAGAATCTTCATATCAATAGGTTTTTGCAAATTTAGTTAAAAAAGATAGAGTTTAAAATGGAGTTAAGCAGATTGAATAAGCTGTTGGAATTTATAAAAAATGAACCGGATGATGAGTTTCTGAAATATGCCCTGGCAACTGAATATCTGCGTCTGAATGAGACAGATAAGGCACTTGCCTATTATGAAGACCTGGTAAATAACCACCCCGGCTATACAGGTACCTATTATCATTTGGGTAAGCTTTATGAAGCGTTAAACCGAAAGGATGACGCCATTAAAACTTATGAAACCGGCATGAAAATGACAAAAGAAAAGCGCGATAACCATGCTTTTTCTGAATTGCAGGCAGTGTACAGGCAAGCAATGGGTTTTGAAGAAGACGATGACGATTATTAGCCTTTAGGGTTCATAGTTGATGGTTCATAGTTCATGGCAACTGAACAATGACCTTTAGGTTTTAGCTTTATAAACTAAATGAGTTTACTTATAATAATTGATATTAGGCTATAAAGCATGGTCTTAAGAGCCATCACCACAAACTATGAACCATCAACTATGATCTTTTTTAAAGAATGAAAAAACGGCAACTTATATTCCTTCGGGATGTGCTAATTTATACTTTTACCGCTTTTGGCGGGCCGCAGGCCCATATTGCTGTTTTACTGCGCGAGTTTGTTGAAAAACGAAAATATATTACCGAAGATGAGTTGATGGAGCTTAATGCCTTATCGCAGGTATTGCCCGGCCCTTCGTCAACCCAAACGCTGGTTGGGATAGCCTGGAAAGTGGGTGGACTTAGGCTGGCTATTATTACATTTTTAATTTGGATACTGCCCTCGGCTACTATTATGTGTATGGCGGCTATCAGTTACAGTATGGTTGCTAATAAGGCCAAATTTGCTCATGTAATCAGTTATGTACAGCCTATAGCGGTAGGCATAGTTGCTTATGCCACTTATACATTTGCTAATAAATTTTTGAAAACCAGGATCAGCACCATGCTGGCTATTGGTTCACTGATTGTGACACTCATCCTTCAAAATGCTTATGCCTTTCCGATACTGATATTGCTTGGCGGCATTATATCATCGGCCATGGAAACTCAGCAGCATGAAAACGAATTGAGGGTAAAGCTGTATTCAAATGTAAACCCTAATAAAGTAGCTTACTTTATAGGTATTCTGCTTTTTTTTGCTGCTTTAGGTGCGGTTGTAAATCAAACGTCCCCATTAAGTTTACCAATCCGTTTATTTGAAAACTTTTACCGCAACGGCATTCTTATTTTTGGAGGAGGACAGGTGCTGGTACCACTCATGTATACCGAATTTGTTGAGGTTAAGCATTACTTAAGCCGGTCGGAGTTTTTGTCGGGATATGCCTTGCAGCAGGCTTTGCCTGGGCCTACATTTTCATTTACTTCGTTTTTGGGCGGCATAACGCTTGGCAACAAAGGATACAGTATTTGGGGGCAGGTAATTGGGAGCCTGGTTGCTGTTATTGGCATCAATACACCAGGACTTATCCTTATCCTGTTTATTGTGCCGTTTTGGGAGGATCTGAAGAAGATTACACGTATAAAAAACTCACTGAGCGGTATAAATGCAGTAGCTGTAGGTTTTATGGCTACTGCGCTGATTTTACTGGTAAGGCCTTTTGGCTTAAATTGGACAGCCTATGCCTTAATGATTGGCACCTTCCTGGTGCTGCATTTTACCAAAATAAAAACACCGATAGTGATCATTATCGGTGTGGTTTTAGGAATAATATTTTGATTTGCGATTTCGCATTTTTGATTTCGGATATTGTCTTTAAATAAATCCGAAATCGAAGGTTCCACATTCGAAATGAGATTAAAACGGAGGTTCATCATCTATGTCGTCCATTCTTGATGGACGTATAATGAAGTTACTCTGCTTTTCAAAATCCTGCGAAGGGGCAAGGCCTGCGAAAGCGTTACCTGCGGGAGGGGGGAAGCCATCCATACCTTCTTCAAGATTTGTGAACTTAACATATTTGCCCACAAATTTAAGCCGAACAGTACCTGTTTCACCGTTACGGTGCTTGGCTATAATTACCTCGCCCACACCCTGGGTTGGATTACCGTCCTCATCTTCGGTCAGACCATAATATTCTGGACGATAGAGGAATAATACCATGTCTGCGTCCTGCTCAATAGCGCCCGATTCACGTAAGTCTGAAAGCATTGGTCTTTTTGAGTTGCCCGGCCGGCTTTCAACCGCACGGCTTAACTGCGAAAGTGCAATTACCGGCACACTGAGCTCCTTGGCAACTGATTTTAAAGCACGAGAAATGCTACTGATTTCCTGCTCACGGTTGCCCCCGCCACCTTTGCCTTCAGCTTTGCCATGCATCAGCTGTAAGTAGTCGATAATGATTAACTGGATATCATACTGTGATTTTAAGCGGCGGCATTTTGCCCTGAACTCAAAGATGTTTAGGGCAGGTGTATCATCAATGATGAACGTTGCTTTTTCAAGCCTGCCAATTTTAGAGTGTACCTGCTGCCATTCCCATTCTTCAAGTGTGCCTTTACGTATTTTTTCCTGCTCAATTTCTGCCTCGCCGGCTATCAAACGGTTAACTAACTGTACAGATGACATCTCCAGCGAAAATACAACAACAGGTTTGTCAAAATCAACCGCTGCGTTACGGGCACAGCTTAATACAAAAGCTGTTTTACCCATCGCCGGACGTGCCGCAATGATCACCAGATCTGATTTTTGCCAACCTGACGTCATCCGGTCAAGGTTGGTAAAGCCAGAGGCAACACCTGTTAAGCCATCCTTTTTATCCTTCAGGGCTTCAATGTCGCGTAGGGCCTCATGAACAAGATCGTCCATATTACGGGCATCCCGGCGTAAATTGCTCTGGGCTATTTCAAACAGATTTTTTTCGGCCATATCCAACAGGTCGAATACATCTGCGGTATCCTCATATGCATTGTTGATCACCTCTGTAGAAATGCGGATCAGTTCGCGCTGAATAAATTTTTGAATGATGATGCGCGAATGGAATTCGATATTGGCGGCCGATGCAACGCGGCTTGTAAGTTCAGTGATATAGTAAGCACCGCCAACCATTTCCAGCTCGCCAAGCCTGCGTAATTCGGCAGTCACGGTAAGGATATCTACAGGCTGTGTTTTTTCAAACAAGATTTTTATTGCAGAAAAAATCTTTTGGTGATTGGTTTGATAAAAAACTTCGGGTTTTAAAACATCTATAACAGATGAAAGGGCATCTTTCTCCAGCATAAGGGCGCCTAAAACTGCTTCCTCCAAATCCGTAGCCTGTGGCTGCAATTTGCCGCCTGCAATGAATGGGGTAGGATTAGGGATCCGGCTGCGGCGTTCAAAAGTATTTGGCTTGTTATACTGGTTGTTATTCTCAAAACTCATAAGGGTACAAAAATATACAAAAAACGCTTCGACAGGCAAAGTAAACACCTAACATAGTGTATCGGCATTTTAAAATAATCATACACAGGGTGATAATTTTAAGGTTTTTAATAAACACCTCGGTGTTGATAACTTTTTAAGGGAATTTGGGCTGATTGATTTTCAGCTAATTGAGTCAATGTTAATAAAGTTTTCAAGTGTTGATAGCATCTGCACTCAAACGCCGGTAAACCCAAAAGGGTTATCAGTTCAATAACGGCTTAATCAATTAATATAGCTACTTTTGCCAAAATTTAAATCATAAAATGGCATTTAATTCAAGGCCTCAGCGCGAAAGCAATCAGATGGTTTTTGGTATCAGGGCGGTAGTAGAAGCGATTCGCTCGGGTAAAGAGATTGAGGCGTTATTTATACAGCGAGGCATAGGCGGTGGCCTGATACAGGAGCTTAAAGAACTGATGAACGAATATCAGATAACCGCACAGCAGGTTCCGGTTGAAAAACTAAACCGCATTACCCAGAAAAATCACCAGGGAGTTATAGCTGTGATTTCGCCTATTGTTTATCAAAAGATAGAGAACATCATTCCAGAAGTATTTGAAAAGGGGGAAACGCCGTTAATTTTAGTTTTAGACAGCATTACTGATGTAAGGAACATGGGTGCGATTGCCCGTACTGCCGAATGTGCCGGTGTGCATGCCATCGTGATCCCAGCCAAAGGCTCGGCGCAGATAAATCCTGATGCCATTAAAACATCGGCCGGCGCATTATACAAAATCCCTGTTTGCCGGCATGATAATTTTATGCAAACTGTACGCTTCCTCCAGGAATCAGGCTTGCAACTGGTTTGTTGTACCGAGAAAACACAGGACAATATTTACACTCCGGATTATACCGGACCTACTGCCATCGTTATGGGATCGGAAGAAGACGGCATTCGTAACGAGATCATCCGGATCTCCGACCACCTGGCCAAGATCCCTATGTTCGGCGAAATTGAATCGTTGAATGTATCGGTATCTACCGGGGTGATTTTGTATGAGGCGATAAGGCAGCGATCTTTGTCAGTTAATTAAAGGTTAGAGATTGGGGATTAGGAAACAGTCTTTAACTAATCTCTAATCTCCAGCCTCTAATCTCTAAATACTAAATATATTTCGCCCCGAACTTATTCTTCACATCAGCCACAACCTGTTTGATGTTCTGTTCCTGGTCGCGGGGGCAAATGAGCAGGGAGTTGTTCGATTCTACTACGATATAATCATGCAGCCCCTGCAATATTACCAGTTTTTCGCCCGGCACGTTTACCATGCAGTTTGAAGAGTCATACATGATCACTTTTTCTGCAGGGATAACGGCATTACCTACATAATCCTTTTCGGCAAGGTCATATATTGATGCCCAGGTACCCAGATCGCTCCACCCAAAATCCGAAGGTAATACATACACATTATCTGCTTTTTCCATAATGCCGTAATCTATCGAGATATTAACGCATTGCTGGTAAGCCTTGTGTATATAAGACTTTTCATCGTCTGAGTTATAAACTGGCTTCGCATCAGCAAAGATCTCATGCATTTCGGGCAGGTATTGATTAAAGGCCTTAACAATAGTTTTGGTCGACCAAACAAAGATGCCGGCATTCCATAAAAAGTCGCCGCTTTGAATAAAGGTTTTAGCTATTTCAAGAGTGGGTTTTTCGGTAAAGGTTTTTACTTTATGAAACTCATCGTTGATAACGTTATCAGTGTATTGAATATATCCGTAACCGGTATCGGGCCTTGATGGTTTAATGCCCAGGGTTATCAGATAATCATTTGAAGCGGCGGTTTGCAATGATTTTTCGATAGCGGCAACAAAAGCATCTTCATCCAGGATCTGCTGATCGGAAGGGGCTACAACAATAGCGGCATCCGGGTTAAGGCTTTCAATTTTAAAACAACCATAGGCAACACAAGGAGCGGTGTTTCGCATTACCGGTTCGGTAAGGATCTGCTGATCCTCCATATCGGGCAATTGTTGTTTTACCAGTTTGGTGTAGTTTTCGTTAGTAACAACGTAAATATTTTCTTTGGGGCAAACTTTCAGGAAACGTTCGTAGGTGTTTTGTATTAAGGTTTTACCGGTACCAAGTATATCTATAAACTGTTTAGGGTGCGATGTACGGCTTATCGGCCAAAAGCGGCTTCCAATCCCTCCAGCCATAATTATCGCATAATAGTTTTTATTCATGAGCAAGTAAAGAATTTTAATTTGGTATATCGACCGTAAAAATGTGTAATAATTTGTTAATTATCCATTAAGTGTAGCTAAATAATTTAATGGTAGGCATAACCACAAATTTGTCTGGTTCTTTAAATGAACGAGCAATGAAATTGTTTTTCATCTAATCATCATTTTTGCATAAAATTTAAAAGTAAATCCATCGTTTATTTAGAAAATTTTGTTACTTTAAACTTTTAAATACAATTTAAGAATTTGTTAAAATAATGATAGAAACAAAGAAATCGCTATTTGACAATCTCCAGAATTTTTTCGGGTTTGATAATTTTAAGGGAGAACAGGAAGCGATAATAACCAACATCCTGGCCGGTAATGATACATTCGTTATTATGCCTACCGGTGGCGGCAAATCGATGTGTTATCAGTTACCAGCTTTGATGAGCGATGGCACGGCAATCGTAATTTCACCATTGATAGCCCTGATGAAAAATCAGGTAGATCAGCTCAGGGCGTTTGGAGGATCAGATAGTATAGCCCATTTTTTAAATTCATCACTTACAAAATCAGAGATAGGCAAGGTTAAGGAAGATGTACTGGCAGGGAAAACCAAGTTATTGTACGTGGCCCCCGAATCGTTAACCAAGCAGGAAAATATTGATTTCTTACGCCTTAACCACGTTTCATTCGTGGCGGTAGATGAAGCGCATTGCATTTCGGAGTGGGGGCATGATTTCAGGCCCGAATACCGCAAAATACGCCAGGTGATCAGTAATATAGGTGAAAATATCCCCATAATTGCTCTAACAGCTACAGCTACCCCAAAAGTTCAGCAGGATATTCAAAAAAACCTGCAAATGAATAATGCAACCGTATTTAAATCGTCATTTAACCGGGGTAACCTGTTTTATGAAGTTAGGGCCAAGCGTAATGTTATCAAAGAGATTGTAAAATTTGTAAAACAAAATCAGGGCAAATCGGGAATTGTGTATTGCCTTAGCCGCAAAAAGGTTGAGGAAGTAGCCGAGGCGCTGAACCTTAACGGGGTAAGGGCATTGCCCTATCACGCAGGGCTTGATCCTAAAGTGCGTGCAGAAACGCAGGACAAATTCCTGATGGAAGATGTTGATGTTATTGTTGCTACGATTGCATTCGGTATGGGTATTGATAAACCCGATGTTCGCTACGTTATACACCATGATGTGCCTAAAAGTATGGAAGGTTACTACCAGGAAACAGGAAGGGCCGGGCGTGACGGAGGAGAAGGTGTTTGCGTGGCTTTTTATTCGGAGAAGGACATTGATAAACTTCAGAAATTTATGAAAGACAAGCCTGTTTCAGAACGTGAAATAGGTACTCAGATACTAAAGGAAGTTATCGATTATTGCGAGTCGTCGGTTTGTCGCCGTAAACAATTATTGCATTATTTTGGCGAAAACTTTAATGAAGCAGGCTGTAATAACATGTGCGATAATTGCTGTACCCATAAAGAACATTTTGATGGGGAGGAGCACCTGCACAGGGCATTAAGTTTGATTAAGCATATTGGCGAAAAGTTTGACGACCACCATATCCTCAGCATATTAATGGGTGAGGAAAATGCTCAGATCAAAAATTATGAGCATGATCAGCTTGACTATTACGGCTCGGGCAAAGAACAAGGTAAAAATCTTTGGAACTCGCTTTTAAGGCAGGCGTTACTCAACAATTACATTTCAAAAGACATTGATCAATACGGGCTTTTAAGGCTCACCAAAAGTGGCATTGGCTTTATTGAGAATCCACACAGTATCCGTTTTGTTTTGAATAAGGTAATGGAGGCTGCTGACGATGACAACGATGACGACGGACCAAAACAAAGCGGCGGTGCACTTGATACCCAGTTGCTGCAAATGCTTAAAGAGCTGCGTAAAAAGCTGGCCAAACAAAAAGGATTGCCACCGTTTGTAATATTCCAGGATCCTTCGTTAGAAGAGATGTGCACCCATTATCCGATCAACACCGAAGAACTTAAACAAATTTCGGGTGTTGGTGCAGGCAAGGCGCTGAAATTTGGTAAACCATTTACGGATTTGATCCAGAAATATGTAGAGGATAACGATATTGACCGGCCAATTGATATGGTGATCAAGAGTGCTGCCAATAAATCGGCGCTTAAAGTTTTCATTATCCAAAATATCGACAGGCATTTAAACCTTGATGATATTGCTGCTTCAAAAGGTCTTACTTATGAGGAGATCCTGAAAGAAGTTGAAACTATAGTTAACTCAGGAACCAAACTTAATCTGAACTACTATATTGATGAGGTGATTGACGAAGATAAGCAGGAAGAAGTATTTGATTATTTCCGCACTGCAGAAGCCGACTCTATTGATGAAGCCTTAGCCGAACTGGGCAGTGATGATTACACCCGTGAAGAGGTGCAGTTAATGCGTATAAAATTCATGTCGGAGTTGGGGAATTAGTTGCTAAAAAGTTCTGATAAAGAAAGCCTTTAGATTAAATTCTGAAGGCTTTTTGCTTTCCACTCTTCCCTGATTTCCGCTTTGGCTTTAAGGTTTATTTAGTTATAATCATAAATTCCGTGCGTCTGTTCTTTGCCCTGTCTTCCTCTGTTGTATTAGATGCTATCGGTTGCGTTTCACCGTATCCTTTGTAAATAAGGCGTGTAGGGGCAATTCCTTTCGATACAAGATATTGATAAACAGACTTTGCCCTGTTTTCAGATAAGGTTTGGTTACCCTGGTGATTACCTGTGTTATCTGTATGACCTGAGATCTCAATACGGGTAGTTGAGTTTACCCCTAAAAATTCAATGAGCTTGGCAAGTTCGGCTTTTGATTCCTTTTCAAGGTCAAACTTATTAGTATCGAAGAAAATATTTTTAAGGATTACCTTATTGCCAATTTCAATGGGTGATAACAGTGCCACAATGTTAAACGGGCTTTTAATCTTATAATTTTTAAGCGAAAAGTTTTCGGAATAAAACAGATATCCGCTTTTTGAAATATTAAGTGCATAGTTTTTGCCCGACGTTAGTGTGGCTAAAAAGTCCCCCTGTTCATCGTCACTGTAATCCTGGTAAACTGGCAAGTTACTTTCCAGGTCAATAATCTCAATTGCAGCTTCAAGGGGGGCTTTTGTCTTTACGTCTTTTACAAAGCCTTTAACATACGTTACCAAATGGGGCCGCAACTTAACAGGCAGTTCGAACTTATAAATATCATAACCGCCCAAACCCTTTAAATTATCCGATGAAAAGAAAGCATAATCTCCGGCGGCAGTTAATGATAAGCCGCCCTCATCACCACTGGTATTGATAGGATATCCAAGGTTTTCGGGCTTTTGCCATTTACCGTCTTTATCCATGCGGCTAACAAACAGGTCCTTGCTGCCTAAACCCGGCCACCCGTCGCTGCTAAAGTAAAGTGTACTGTCATCAGGGTGAATAAACGGTGATAATTCATTGTAGGGGGTATTAATATTGGGGCCAAGGTTTTCAGGTTCGCCCCATCCTTTTTCACCCAGCGTGCTTTTCCAAATGTCATAGCCGCCATAACCACCTTTACGGTTACTTACGAAGTAAAGCGTGCGGCCATCGGCATTTATCGAGGGTTGGGATTCCCAGCCCGACGTATTTACCGGTGGGTTTAGGTCAACAGGTTTCCCCCAGTCATTTCCCCGTTTTTGAGCGATATAAATGTCGCAACGGCCCAAACCGTCGGGGCGATTGCATCCCGTGAAAAACAGGTATTTACCATCCTGCGATATGGATTGTGCACCTTCGTTATATTTTTCAGTATTAATTTGGTTGCTTAAATAAGTAGCAGTATTCCACTTGCCATTTATCATTTCGCTTTTATAAAAATCTTCGTTGTTATTGATTTTTCGGGTAAATATCAACGTGCCTTCGTCGGCTGTAGCAACCGGGAGGTACTCGTCATTGGCAGTGTTTATTTCAGGGCCGATATTTATAGGTTTAAATGGTACCGGATGTGTCATCGCCTGGATGCTGAATTTGGCATCGGCAAGCATTTTTTTTGCGTAAGTATTGTTTTGAGGGCTTATATCAGGGTAGGTAAGGTATTTTTCGAGATGTTGCTGGGCCTGTGCGTAGCCTGCATCGTGGATTTCCATTTCAGCGGCTTTGAGGTATACCCCCCTGTTAAATTCCGGACTAAGTGAAATGACTTTAGCGTATTGCTCAACAGCTGGCTTGTACATGCGTTTCATTCGGTACAGGTCGGCGAGTAATAACCGCGCTTCTATAAACTTTGAATCTTCGCTAATAGCTTTAAGCGAGTTTTGAATCGCCTCATCATAAAGATGTTCATCAAGGTTTTGATAAGCGGTAGCAAAATATTTTACAGCTTCTTTATTGGATGATGAATACCGGGTTTGCTGCTGGGCGCCAAGCAAAGCAGGTAAACACAATGCAAGCACCAATAATACTGCAATCTTCATTTGTAACTTAGGATAATTAATACCGTAAGTTACAAAGATTATGGAATATTCAGATACTTATGTGTTTGTAGTGAAATTTCCCATTGTGGGTTTTCTTTTACATAATCCACAATCAGCGGGGTCATTTCTTTGGATTTTGACCATTCGGGCTGCAGGTAAAGCTTACAGTCGGGCGATACCATTTTGGCGTGATATTCAGCCCATTCAAAATCGGATTTATTGAAAACGATGACTTTTAACTCGTGGGCGCATTCGGCTACGTTTGGCGTAGGCGCTTTGAATTTTTTGGGTGAAAGGCAAATCCAGTCCCAATCGCCCGAAAGCGGATACGCACCCGAAGTTTCAATAAATGTTTTTATTCCCTTTTCGTGCAGGTTGTGGGTCAAATAATCAAGGTTGTAAATAAGCGGCTCGCCACCGGTAACTACAACAGCTTTTGCAGGATGAAGGGCAGCGTTGCTCACAATTGTATCAGCCGCGGTAAGGGGATGTAACTCGGCATCCCAACTTTCTTTAACATCACACCAATGGCAACCTACATCACAGCCGCCAAGGCGAATAAAATATGCGGCTTTGCCCGTATTGTACCCTTCCCCCTGTATCGTATAAAACTCTTCCATTAAAGGAAGCAGCGTGCCGTCGTCTGGTATTTGGTGTGCCATAGTTATTTGAGGGTGCAAAGGTACTGAAATATAGGCGAAAGCTAAAAGGTGAAAGCCAAAAGGTTACACTAATATGGAAGTACCTTAATAAGGCGAAAGGTAAAACGCCAAAGGTGAAAGCTCTTGGCTTTATCATCAAATTACATTATAAAAAAAATAAAAGTACACGCTAAAATACCTTTTGCCTTTCACCTTTATCTTTTTGCCTTTTTTTATTTTCATTTATAATTGTTATAATTACTTTAATTTTAAGATAACCAATTAAATCTCTTTTCGTAAAATGCAATAACTGTATCGTTAACGCTTAATTTATATCCGGAGATGAAAAAGCTTTACCTTCCTTTATTTTTAATGGCAGTGCTTTGTTTTAGTTCATGTGTAGATATTGAAGAGCATTACGATTTTAAAAGCGACGGAACCTGTAAAGTTGCCTACGCCTTTGATATGAGTAGGGCAGTATCGGTATTGGTTAATTTGATGTCTGATTCGGTTAAGGAAACGCCTCAATTTAGTTTGGTTAAGGACACTACGCTTAATTTTTATAGTGCGATACCCGATAGCGCCCAGCAAAAACTGAAAGCCGCTGAAATTGAACTGGCCAAAAGCAGTGAGCTAACAGTTAACATGAACCTTAAAAAGAGTGTTATGAAAGTAACGCTTAATCATACGGCTAAAAACGCCGCAGATCTGCAATACTATCTTCAAAATGTATCGAAAATAGCCCTCAATACCCAGATAAGCGCTATTACCACCACCGATAAAACGAATAAGCCATTCGATGCACGTCAAATGGTAGGAGGGCAGGACTACTACTCGTATGATATAACTCCCCATAAATTTTACCGCATCATTGATAAAGCTAAGTTTAACGCTTTTTTAAAGAAAACTCAGGCCACTTTCATGATGGCCAAGGCAATGCTTATCGATATGCCTTATAAGGTGATCCTGAGGTTTGCTCATCCTGTAAAGAAGATCAATAATTCAAAGGCTATGCTCTCGGCCGACAGGAGGGAAGTTACACTTGTTACCAGCATGGACGAGGTAATTAAGAATCCAAATGTGATGAATCTGAAAATTGATTTTTAAAATCGGTTGGCTCAATAAGATTCAGAAATGTTGGCGTAATATTAGATTTTGAAACTTGCAGTGCATAACTTGTACTCATGAAATCTGACCTTGACCAAATTATCGAATATTTTGAAGGTGAAAAGAAATCGCTTGAAGTGTCAATTAAGAAAAGCCTTGCTGAGTATGACTATTTATATGCCCATTATCAACAGGAAGGCCTTTGGCGTTTAGATAGTCATCTTGGCGCATTAAAGCGTTTTAAAGATCCTTTTTACGTTAAAAAGAGTTTACTTGAAAGATGGATTAGGTGGATGGACTCTTCTTTTGAAGATGGCGAACGTTCTGCTTTTGATAAAGAGCAAATAGTTGAAACGAGAAATGAACTTAAAAAATTAAACCGGCAGCAAACAGATCTTTATTTTAATGATAGCCAGGTAATTGACAACGCATTGTTCGATTTGTATGAAAGGCGAATTAGAAAATTCAGGTTTTGCCTGAGCGCGGAAGAAAATTTTAATCTTGATTTTGAAGTCTCCGGAGAGTTTTTAAAAATCAGCCATCCGTTAGATTCACAGTACAATAATTTTGTTGATTCGGCAGACTTTGATGACGATGATATAGCATCTCGATATCCTTTAATAAATCTTGGCTTTAGGTGGGATACAGCGGAAAAAAAGTTTGTATATTATTATGATATGAACGGGTTTAAAGAAGCCCTGCCAGTAAAGATCTTGTTATCCCGTATAGCTTATGAAAAATTCAGCTTTGATCTGGACAATCCCGATTTAAATCCCTTTGTTAATATATTCGATAAATGAAATGGTATAAAGTTTTGGGATTAGTCTATATGGAAGGCACATTTATAAAAAAGGTTAAGGTTGGCGGTAAAAGTATTTGCCTCGTAAATTTTGAAACTAAGCTTTATGCAGTATCTGCTAAATGTCCTCATGCCGGAGCCGATTTAAGCGAAGGCCTGTGCGTGAGGAAGCTGATTGTTTGTCCATATCATCGCTATACTTATAATCTTGAAACAGGAAAAGGTGGCGAAGGGCAAAATGATTTTATTGAAACTTATCCTGTGGAAGTAAGGGAGGATGGAGTGTACGTTGGCGTAGCCTCTATTTGGGATAAGTTGAGAGGATTTAAGTGAGGGGTTGATTAAGTGAATGGAAAAAAGGAACCATTCACCTAATCAACCCAATAAACTACTCACTATTTATACACCTCTTTATTAGCCGAAGCCAATGTGTTTTTAAGCAAACCGACAATGGTCATCAAGCCTACGCCGCCTGGTACTGGGGTAATCCATGATGATTTTGGTGCTACGTTTTCAAAATCAACATCGCCGTAAAGTTTAAAGCCCGATTTTGTTGTAGTTGAGGTTTCGCGGTTCATACCCACATCAACAATTACTACACCATCTTTAACCATATCGGCAGTAATGAAATTCTTTTTACCGATAGCTACGATCAGTATGTCTGCATCAAGAGTGAATTTTTTGATATCGGGTGTGCGACTGTGGCAAATGGTTACTGTACAGTTGCCCGGCGTAGTGTTGCGTGCCATGAGGATACTCATTGGCGAGCCAACGATATTGCTGCGGCCAACAACCACGCAATGTTTACCGGCAGTTTCAATACCGTATTCTTTAAGCATTAAAGTAATGCCATAAGGAGTTGCCGGTATAAACGATGGTAAATTACGCTGCATGCGGCCCAGGTTAACCGGGTGAAAGCCATCAACATCTTTACGATGGTCGATACGCTCGGTTACTTTTTCGGGATCGATATGTTTTGGTAGCGGAAGTTGTACGATAATGCCGTCGATATCAGAATCAGCATTGAGCTCTTCAACTTTTTTCAGCAACTCTTCTTCAGTAACATCGTCTTCATAACGCACCAGCGATGATTTGAAGCCAACTTTTTCGCAGTTCTTCATTTTGCTGGCTACATAAGTTTCACTGCCACCATCGTGACCAACCAATACTGCCACCAGGTGAGGCTTCCTGCCGGTTTTTTCTAATATTTTAGCTGCTTCTTCAGCTATTTCAACCTTAAGTTTTTCTGAAACGTATTTTCCGTCTAAAAGCTGCATTATTAAATGTGTTTAACCAAGTGATCAGGCAACGGAGGCAAACTTAAATTTACCGGCTCTGATTTCACTCGTATTCTTATAAAAGGCCTGTTATCCAGGGATAGTTTTAATGTGTGATTTTGATTTATCTTGTTAATGATACTTTCAATAGTTTCTGTTTTATTGTTCAGGAGCATTTCAAATATAATTTTATTTGAATCTGCGTCTTTATTGAAAGCATCAATGTAATATTTTGGTTCACCGGCATCGTACACAATCCATTTGCCATAAATAAAGTCTCCTAAATGAATATGTTTAACAAATCCGGTTGCTGTAAGATATGTAACTAACCTGTACAGAATATATTAATTTATTCACTCTCGCTCCCCTTCAAAGGAATTAAGAGATTAATCCAACTTTAAAACTGCCATAAATGCCGACTGCGGTATCTCTACGTTACCTACCTGACGCATGCGTTTTTTACCTTGTTTCTGTTTTTCCAACAGTTTACGCTTACGGGAAATATCACCACCATAACATTTGGCGGTCACGTCTTTACGTAGAGCTTTTACTGTTTCGCGGGCTATGATCTTGGCGCCGATCGAAGCCTGGATAATAATCTCAAACTGCTGGCGGGGTAAAAGTTCCTTTAATTTTTCGCAGATCTTTTTACCAAAATCATATGAATTACCGCGGAAGATCAGGGATGAAAGTGCGTCAACAGGTTCGCTGTTTAAGCGGATATCGAGTTTAACCAAATCTGACTGACGATAACCAATCTGGTGATAATCGAAAGAGGCGTAACCTTTTGAAATGGTTTTCAGCTTATCATAAAAATCAAATACGATCTCGCCCATTGGCATCTCGAAGATCAGCTCAACACGCTCGGATGTGAGATATGACTGATTTACGATGGTACCGCGTTTTTGAATACAAAGCGACATTACCGGGCCAACAAATTCAGATTTGGTGATGATAGTAGCTTTAATATAAGGCTCTTCTACAAAGTCAATTTTACTTGGATCAGGTAGATCGGACGGGTTATTTACCGTAAACGAATCGCCCTTGGTGGTGTGAGCCAGATATGATACGTTGGGAACGGTAGTGATCACCGTCATGTTAAATTCGCGCTCCAAGCGCTCCTGGATGATTTCCATATGCAGCATGCCCAGGAAACCGCAACGGAAACCAAAGCCTAAAGCCGCTGATGATTCCGGTTCAAAAACCAACGATGCATCATTGAGCTGTAATTTAGCCATTGACTCACGAAGTTCTTCATAGTCCTCGGTATCAACAGGATAAATACCTGCGAATACCATTGGTTTGACCTCTTCAAAACCTTGTATACCTTCTTCGCAAGGGCGGTCAACATGGGTGATCGTATCACCAACCTTAACCTCTTTTGCTTCCTTTATACCTGATATGATATAACCTACGTCGCCGGTTTTGATTACGTCTTTAGCTAACGGGCGCAATTTAAGCGTGCCAACTTCATCAGCAAGATATTGCTTCTCGGTAGCTACGAATTTTACTTTGTCGCCTTTTCGGATCTCGCCGTTTACAACTTTAAAATAAGCTATGATGCCACGAAATGAGTTGAACACCGAATCAAAGATCAGTGCTTGCAGCGGAGCTTTAGGATCACCTACCGGAGCGGGCACACGCTCAACAATGGCGCGTAAAATATCATGAACACCCATGCCGGTTTTGCCCGATGCGGCAAGGATCTCCTCACGTTTGCAGCCTATAAGATCGACTATTTGATCCTTAACTTCCTCGGGCATAGCGCCGGGAAGGTCCATTTTATTCAGGATCGGGATAATTTCAAGGTCGTTCTCTAAAGCCAGATAGAGGTTTGAAATGGTTTGCGCCTGGATACCCTGTGCAGCGTCCACTATTAGTAAAGCGCCTTCACACGCTGCTATTGAACGTGATACTTCATATGAAAAATCCACATGACCGGGGGTATCGATCAGGTTGAGCACATATTTTTGACCATCAAGGACATAATCCATTTGTATGGCATGGCTTTTTATGGTGATACCGCGTTCGCGTTCCAGATCCATATCGTCAAGCAATTGCGCCTGGGATTCGCGCTGCGTTATGGTGTTAGTATACTCTAATAACCTATCAGCAAGTGTGCTTTTGCCGTGGTCGATATGTGCTATGATACAAAAATTACGAATGTGCTCCATTGAACCGCAAAAATAACTTTTTAAACCGATAATTTGTATCGGCTAATAAATTAACTATTTTGAAATTTTTAATTTAAATAATATCAGAACAAAATGGCTGTCTCGGCAAGCATAATAAGTGATATCGAGAGTAAGCTAGACGCTCAGATTAAGAATGTAAGCCCGATAAGTGGAGGCGATATTAATCAAGCTTACTGTTTGCAAACCACGTTAGGTGATTTTTTTATTAAGATAAATAGCCTCCGTAAATTTCCGGGCATGTTTAAAAGCGAGGTGAGTGGTTTAGCTGCTATCCGCAAAACAAAAACAATAGCTATACCTGAGGTTGTTTTACAGGGCGATACAGGTGACGAAAGCTATCTTATGCTGCAATGGATTGAAACAGGATACGGTGATGCGATATCATCGCAAAAATTGGGCAGGCAACTTGCTCTCATGCATCGTGACACAGCTGCACAATTTGGGTTTGAAGCAGATAATTATATGGGTTCGCTCCATCAAAGCAACAAACAGCACAATAACTGGGCCCGGTTTTTTATCGAAGAAAGATTGCAGCCGATGGTAAAAATGGCTGTAGATAAAAGAGAACTTAATCAAACCGACATGTACCTGTTTGACGAGCTCTATAAAAAGCTGCCGAATGTGTTTGCAGAAGAACCGCCCGCATTACTGCACGGAGACCTTTGGGGAGGCAATTACTTGATTGATACCAGTGGCAAACCTTACCTGATCGATCCGGCGGTTAGTTATGGTAACCGGGAGTTTGATATTGCGATGACCACGCTTTTCGGTGGTTTTGACCGCGCTTTTTATGAGGCTTATAATCAGGAATTTTCGTTGCTGCCTGGTTGGCAACAGCGTCTTAAACTTTGGAACCTTTATCCGCTACTGGTTCACGTAAACCTGTTTGGCGGTATGTACGCCAGGGAGGTGAGGAGGAGCCTTTCGGCATTTATTTAGTTTGTGCCCTGTACAAAGATTGGTGTTTCGGTTACTTTAACAATAAGTTTCCCGTTAACTGTTTTTAGGGTTGTTTTAACAACATTATCGGCACCTGTTTTTAGTTTGTAAACATTTGCTTTAGCTGTGCCGAGGTTGAGTGTGTATGTGCCTGTACGTGCCCGATAATCAGGGATGGTTAATATGTACATGCTTTGTGATCCCGATAGATATTTATCAACCAGTGGGTCGGCATTAATGGTACTTGTGTAGGTGTAGTTACCCATTAATTTTGATGTTTGCAATATAAAATCGGCAGCAGGCCTGCGTTTGCCATTTTCGGCTAAACCAGATGTGGCATATTGAACAGCAACATTAGGAGCATCGTCAAAAAGCTGGTAATAAAATACACGTTGTATACCATGCCTGATGTAAAGAAGCGAAGTTCTTAAAATCCAATCTGCCTGGGTGCTTTTCGATGTCTTTTGCCCTACATCTAAAGCTCTCTGATAGCTTCCCTTGTTTATATCGTAGCCAGACTCGGTTACCCAAACAGGGATTGGTTTAACAAAAGAATTTGCATACTGAACAAACGAATCAGCAATTTGCCCCGCCATCGACAATTCCGGCGGCAAGCCAAACGTGGCAGACTGATGTGTTAAAATATTACCGTTATTGTTGTAATAGTGGTAGTTAATAATATCAAAACACAGATTGATACTGCCGTTGGCCCTGTAACCACGGTTGATGCGGCACCACTCTACCATTTTCTTTACAAAATTTATGTCGGCTGTAGCTAATCCACCCATTACCACTTTCATATTAGGATCTGCATTTTTTACACCGGCATTTTTTCCTAACTTCCCCTTGTTGCCATCATAAAAGGCCGACATGTTAGCTGCATATTCTTCAGCGGTTTGTTGTGTTGCCGATCCTTTCCACCATTTATCGCGCTCATTATCACACTCTACGTAAGTTATAAAGCCCATGCCCACTTTTACCTGGTTAGGCGAGTCATTTGCCCATCGCATGCTGGTGTCAACTTTTATCAATGCCTTGTTAATATTAGTATTATAGCCATACCTGGCGGCAAATTGAAAGGCCATGTGCGCCTGGTCAATATAGCTTGCCGGATCAGCCTTACTTAAGCCATAAATAAGCGGCGCATTTTCAAGATCCCGCATATTGTTAGGATAAGTATTAACCAACCATGGCGGACAATTTTTTATATCTGCTAAAACCAATATACCTTCCTGCTTGCAACGGCTATAAATGAGATCATAGTTCCAGTTGTCTTTATGAGTGGGGTTGAAGGTATAGTTGCCTTTAGTGCTTTCCATCCGGGCCCAGCCTAAATAATGCCTTACTGCACTGAATGACTTGATAAGGTTCATGTTGGTTTCGTAAATGGCTCCTTTTTGCTCAGGATTGGCGGGATCCTGCAAAAAATTCCATTCATACGCGTTTATGCCAAACATGTTTTTAAGCGGAATATTTGAACTCGTAGCTGAAATTGTGTGAATAGATTTAATAGTTGTAATGCCTTCTGAGCTTTTTTGCGGCCGGCAGCGATTAAATGAAAATGTAAATAACGATAACATTAACAGTATTTTATGGCTAATTAACAGCTTCATTCTTTGAATGGTTTTTAGCAGGTAAACTACAATTAAATCCGGGCCGATAAAAAGACTTCTTCAATAAATTCCATCGTTTACAAACAACAATCGGCTAACTTTTTGTGAAGGCTTTCCAATAAAATTTAACTTATTATAAAAAGGGTAATTTAGGTTTTAACGAATGGGTTACCGCGCAGGTTACGATTTATTGTTATTGTAAAGGTGAAATGCTGTTCGGTTCGTTTAGGACGTGACAATGCAAATAAAAAGCCCGGAACACGCCGGGCTTTAAAATATAAGTTTTAAGGTTTATTTCACTCTTACATAAGTTTCAATGATCTCATGATCAACCCTGAGGCTGTCTATCTTCTCAATTCCTTTTTGAGTCAAGGTGTCATTTTTCATAGTGAGCTTAAATTTGAAATCCCTGTTTTCCCAATCGCGGGCATCGCAATAAGCCAGGTGCTCGGTATAATCATCGCCGGATAGGGTATAAGTGCCCGCGCCCGACGAATAAACCGGTTTGGCTGTTTTGCCGTGTACCAGGTCATGCGTGAAGAAGGCGAAGTTAGTGGCATTAAACATCTTGAACATTTCCTGGTCTTTAGGAGGGGTGGTTACTGTAGTATCGCCCTTCATAATGCTTTTGCTTGATATCAGATGCCAGGTCCCGTCAAGCTTACCGGCCGGTTCGGTTGTTTCTGTAGTTGCCTTTGGCGGGTTACTGCATGAGCATAACGCGAGTAATAAAAAAGATGCTAAGTAATAGGTTTTCATGGTGTTAATAAAGGTTATTGATATACAATAATAACATAAAAAAAGCACCGGCTATCATATTTGCCGATGCTTTTTAAAATAATTTCAAAAGTTTATGTTATTCGCCGCGCTTAAGGCCAAATTTTTCAATTTTACTGTACAAGTGACTGCGTTGAATATCGATATCATCAGCAGTTTTTGACACATTCCAGTTGTTTTTCTCCAGCTTGAATTTGATGTATTCACGCTCGGCGAAGTCCTTATATTCCTGGAAGTTATTGAACTGATCAAAATCTGTTTGTGGGGCAGGAGCGGCTGCGCTGCCAGTGCCAACTGCTGCTGGTGCAGATGGGTTTGCAAACGCCCTCACGTCATTATCTGTGATAACTTTGTCACTCAGGATGATCAAGCGCTCAACCATGTTGCGGAGTTCACGGATATTACCGGTCCATGGCAGGGCTTTAAGGGCCTCAAGTGCAGCATCAGAGATCTTTTTAACCGGCATGCCATATTCATTGCAAATCTCATCCAAAAAGCTTTGAGTTAACAGCGGGATGTCGTCTTTGCGTTCAATAAGCGGTGGTACGTGGATTAGTATTACACTTAGGCGGTGATACAAGTCCATACGGAAATTACCGGCTTCAATTTCTTTTAGCAGGTCCTTGTTGGTTGCCGCTACTACACGTACATCAACGTCAATTTCCTTTTCGCCGCCTACGCGCGTAATCTTATTTTCCTGTAAGGCACGCAAAACTTTAGCCTGGGCCGACTGGCTCATATCACCTATCTCATCCAAAAATAACGTTCCTCCATTTGCCGATTCAAACTTGCCAATACGCTGTTTAATGGCTGATGTAAACGAACCTTTTTCATGACCGAATAGTTCACTTTCAATTAACTCTGATGGAATGGCAGCACAGTTTACCTCAATAATAGGTGCACTTGAGCGGTTTGATTTTTCGTGCAACCAACGCGCAACCAGCTCTTTACCACTGCCATTGGCACCCGTAACCAATACGCGGGCATCGGTGGGGGCCACCCGGTCAATAGTTTCTTTTATTTTGAGGATAGCCTGCGATTCGCCTAAAATCGAGCGCACCTTTGATACTTTACGTTTAAGGACCTTAGCCTCAACAACAAGACTTCCCCTGTCAAGCGCGTTACGAACGGTAATGAGCAGGCGATTCAGGTCGGGCGGTTTTGAGATAAAGTCAAATGCTCCTTTTTTACTGGCTTCCACAGCGGTTTCAACCGTGCCGTGGCCTGATATCATGATGAAAGGAAGATCAGGCTTAATGGCAAGGCCTTCGGTAAGTACTTCCATGCCATCCATGCGGTTCATTTTAATGTCGCATAGTACCAGATCATAGTCTTTTTTTTCAATTAACTGAAGGCCGTCAACCCCGTTATCTACATCTTCAACCTCGTAATCTTCATACTCTAGAATCTCGCGAAGCGTATTACGAATAGACCGTTCATCATCAATTATTAAAATTTTAGCCATGTTTTGTAATTATGTACCGATGTGTAATTGTTGTTTGCTAATATATGGGTTTGTATAGAAAAACAAACACTTTTAATGTGCTATAAAGGTTTAAGGCGGATAAATGTTTGCAGGGTTATAAAATTTATTAAAAATAAATTGAGGTAAATAAAGAAACCCCTCGCTTTACAGCAAGGGGTTATACAGCAGCAAACCTATAAGCCGGGTTCTGTTTTGCCTCGTTAAAGGCAACTTCTATCATTTATCTGGCCCTGTTATCACTAACAGGTTTAAACAACCTACCCATCCTAACGACCTGCCTTACGGCAGATACGGGAGCGAGCAACTCCGCTTTCAGGACCTATTTGGTTTTTCAACTCCTGAGGTTTACCGTCATAGCCGGTCGCCCGGTTATGCCGTGAGCTCTTACCTCACGTTTTCACCCTTACCCACCTAAGCGGGCGGTATTTTCTCTGTGGCACTTTGCTGTCGCCGGCTGCCGGCGCCTTCCCGTTAGGAAGCAGGATGCTCTATGTTGCCCGGACTTTCCTCCGCCAAACAAGCTGGCAGCGATAGAACGTTTTGCGGGGATAAAGATAGGGAAATTTTGTGGTTCATGGCTGATAGTTCATGGATCATGCAGGGCCGACGCATTAGAAATTTTTGTTAGCTATAAGTGTTAGGAGAAACTTGTGATTCCACCCAGCCATTTTTCTTTTGGCCTTTATGCTGGCTTTGCTGGTTTTGTCAGCCTTTAGAATATTTAAAGCTATCTTTCTGACTACAGCAAGATTTTGTGCAGCCTGACTATTTCGTGTGGTATTATAATCTTCGGCAAAACCAACATCCAGTTGCCAGTGCAACTGGTTTTCTATTCCCCAATGTGTGCGGATGGCTTGGTTAAAATAGGCAGCGTCTGCCTGAAGGCTGGAGATGTAATAACGATTTTGTGTAGTACGGCTGTCCCCAATTATGCGTTCGGAGGTGATTTTGATAATACTCTTTATTCCTTTCCAATTTTCCTTTTCGTCAATCCAGTTAAGTTCATGTATGACCTTGCAGGTTCTGATCTCAGACCGCCCGTGCCCTTTATCCAGATGCTGGCTGTAACTGTCTTCCCTGAAGTTAAACTGGTTGGTTACCTGGTCATAAAACGTTTCATGGTTTTGCTTCAGGGCCAGGATATAATCCCCCTGACTTTCGATAATCTTTTCAGCGATTGCTTTTTGGGTGCCCATCGCATCGATGCTGACTACTGCCCCCTTAATGTTCAATAAAGATAGTAATGCCGGGATGGCACTAATCTCATTACTCTTGTCAGCCACCTTTTGTTGCCCAAGTACCAACTGATTACGGCCTGACCAGGCACTTACCAAATGTAATGCCCCCAATCCCTGATGCTTGCAGGCGCTATTGCAGACGCTCTTTCCATCGATAGCAATCAGTTCCCTTTCGCCAGATGTACCTGTTGTTTGAAGGCTCTGGCCAAGTTCCGCCGTCCAGGCGCGGAAACAGCGTTCAAAAACATCCGCATCGATCATCATAAAAACGCGATTGATCGTATCATGACTCGGTATGCCATTTTCAAGCGGTAGCAACTGTTTTAAAAAGTCTTCTTTTTCCTTGCCAAACTCCTCCATTTCGTACCAGCTTTCCGCACCGCATACAACCGCCAATACCGATAGGATTATTACTTCCAGTAAATTATGTTTCTTATTATTGCCCGTGCGCGGATCGGGTATCCATCTGAAATGATCATGGAGTGAGGTTGTCATATTCTTTTTACAAAGAAAAAACTCTAAAAGCCTTTACCCCCCCCCGAACATTTAAACTTATTCCCTCTTTACCAACATTTTGTTGGTAACACTACTCATTTTTACCGTTTCTTATACGTCAGCCCTGATGGATCATGGTAAAATGGAGTCGACCAATAAGTCTTTGCTATGAACCATGAACTAAAAACTATTTGCAGTTTCTAAGATCATCCTGAACCTGCTGCAAAGTAACTGTCCCCATCTTATTACCAAAGGAATTGGAGACATAAGTAAGCACTTTAGCAATTTCTAAGGGCGCAATATCATCCGCCTGCATGTCATCGTCAAATGTTCTGCCGGCTACAGTTATTTTTCCTTTAAGGCCGTTTTTGATAAAACAGGCAAGTACAGCTTTGTTCTGTTTTAGATACGTTGAATCTGTTAATGGCGGGATAAGCGATGACAGGCCTTGTCCTTTATCGCCATGGCAATTTTGACAATGCTGCTGGTAAACAAGGCTTCCGCCAGAGTAATAGCGTTTAAACTCAATTTGATCATCGCTTTGGCATGATGCACCAATTATGATCAGCAAAATAGCTATAGCGCCTATTGCCTTTATCTTCATTTGCCAGCAATTTGGTCGGGTTCGGCTTTCAGGGTTTTGATATCGGCAATCAGTTTGGTTACTTCTGCCGGATCTGTTCCTTCGTAGGTACCGCGAATACGTTTTTGTTTATCTATCAAAATAAAGAAGCCGTCATGGATATATTCGCCTTTGGGATTTTTTTCGGATACACTTTGCAGGTAGCTTTTGGCAATTTTATAAGTATCGCCTTTTTCGCCATGCAGCAACCACCAGGTATTGCCCGCAATCCCCAATTTATCCGCATAGCGTTTTAATACAGGCACGGTATCATATTTGGGATCGATGGTATGCGAAATGATCCTGAAGTTATCATCATCCTTAAACTCCTTGTATACATTAAGCATATTTCGGTGCATCACCGGGCAAATAGAAGGGCAGGTAGTAAAAAAAAAGTCGGCTACGTAAATTTTACCATCCAGGTTTTTCTGGGTAATTGTATCGGCATATTGGTTTACAAATTTGAAGGGAGGAATGGTTGCATATTCCGTATCGGTTACAGTTTTGCCATTAACTGTTTTAGTTACCGGTGTTTTATAACCCAATATTGGAAGGGCGGTTTTAGTATTTGATTTGCAAGCATTGAAAAGCATTAATATCACAATGCCTATCCACAATTTCCTCATTTTTTTGCCGGTATTTGGGTTATATATTTAGTTGAGCCGCTAACAGCTACATTTATTTGGGTATCTATTTTGCTGATGAGCTTCTTTTGAGCTTCGAGGTAGTCCATAATCTCCTGATGGGATTTGCCTTTGTTTTCCGCATCGAATTTATGCATCCAGTCGCTCATCGCATTATCAGCATCATCAACCAGTTTTAAATAAACCTGTGCGCTGTCTTTATTGATATTAGGAGCGTTCTTTTTTATCAGGCTATCCAGCAGCATCTTATTTTTCATCAATTGCTCGTCATTGGCCATTACTTTATCATGTACGGCAATTACCTGTTTTAAAAGATCTTTTTCCTGTTTTTTAGTGTCGGTGCAACCTAATAACAAGGCAATGCCTGCAGCTGCGAATAGATGTTTTTTCATGGTTTTTGATGCGTGATAAAACTTGGCAAATATGCTAAATGTTTAGCTGTTTAACACCCTTAAATAATAACTATAGTCTGTAACAGGTAAAGTTTTTGTACCCGCAAACTTTAGCTGTTGCCCAATTTGGGCCCTGGTATGTGTACCATGGTTAAGAACCTGCGTAATAATATCGCCAAGTTGGTTTTCAAAATAGTCGCCGGTAAAGCTACGATACGGAATTATGCTATTCAGATCTTCCTCATCGATTTCGTTTAAAAATGTGACCCATGCTTCATAACGCTCCGGTACCTGTTTTTTGCATTGCTCAATTGTAACATTTTCGGGCCATGTATTTGGCAGAGAAGAAGGGATAAGTTTACATCTTTCGAGCCATACCTGTTCGGCGGCCAGCAGATGCCCCATCAGTTTAAGCGTTACCTCCGGCGAACCGTTTGCTTCCATTGCCTGTATCAACTGCTGATTGGCAAACAGGTTATAACCAAACATTTTTATAAAGTGTGTTTTCATAGCGTTTGTAAATTAATGGCTAATGTATTAAAGCAATTTTGTATATTTATGAAAATGCTGGTTAACAATTAAATAACATAGTTGTCACATTCAGCAAACATCTGCTTGTTACCTTTATTATTATAGTTAAATAACATAAGGGCATGAAATTCATTGTCAATATTTCGAAGCTGCTGATCAATTTCCGTCAGTGGATGATGCTTAAAAGTATGCGTTCGTCGTTCATACATTAAGTTATCACTTATAATTCTTCATTTATAAATATAATTGCACTTTTGGGCTTGTAGCTCAAATTAATGGAACTTACTGACCGGGAAATACATTTAAGCAAAGATCTTTTTGGTGCCGACTTTGAATGGGGCGTTTCAACTGCTGCTTTTCAGGTAGAAGGATCTCATGATGCCGATGGGAAAGGACTATCTGTGTGGGATGTTTTTACCACAAAAAAAGGAAAGATCCTGAATGGCGACCATGCACAAACCGCTTGCGATTTTTACAATTTGTATGAGCGTGATATCGACCTCATAAAAGAACTTAATATCCCCAATTTTCGTTTTTCCATATCGTGGACCCGTATTTTGCCCGAAGGCACCGGGAAAATTAACCAGGCCGGCATTGATTATTATAACCGGGTAATCAACTACTGTATTAAGCAAGGCGTTGAACCCTGGTTAACTGTTTATCACTGGGACCTTCCGCATGTGCTTGAAGTTAAAGGCGGCTGGACAAATCGTGAAGCAATAAACTGGTTTAGTGAGTTTATCACTATTTGTGCTCAAAACTTTGGCGATAGGGTAAAACATTGGATGGTAATGAACGAGCCTGTAGTTTTTACGGGAGCCGGCTATTTTTTCGGCATCCATGCGCCGGGACGCAGTGGTATGAAAAACTTTGTGCCCGCCATACATCACGTTACCATGAGTATTGCTGAAGGTGGCAGGATCCTGCGAAAATTGCTGCCTTCGACGGCGCAAATAGGTACCACATTTTCGTGTTCGCAAATAGAGCCTTACACAGATAAGCCAAGGGATATAGCTGCCGCAGTCCGTGCCGACGCGCTGATCAATCGTCTATATATTGAACCTTTGTTGGGCATGGGCTACCCAATAAAAGACCTGCCTGCACTTAAAGATCTGAAAAAGTATTTTTACCCCGGCGACGAGGATAATCTGAGATTTGATTTTGATTTTATCGGCATACAGAATTACACCCGCGAAATTGTAAAATATTCGTTTTTTACGCCGTATATCAACGCAAGTATGGTCAAAGCCGAAAAGAGGGGTGTTGACCTTACAGCTATGCGCTGGGAGGTTTACCCGCCTTCTATTTACCATATGATAAAAAAATATGATGCATATCCTAATGTTAAAAAGATTATCGTTACGGAAAATGGATCAGCTTTTCCCGACGAGGTTACTGATGGTGAAGTAAATGACCCCAAAAGATTAAAATATTTAAAGGATTACATAGCACAGGTGTTAAAGGCAAAAAACGAAGGCTGTAAAGTTAATGGCTATTTTGTGTGGACCCTCACCGACAATTTTGAATGGGCCGAAGGTTATCATCCGCGTTTTGGGCTGATTCATGTTGATCATGCAACCCAGCAGCGCACGGTTAAAACATCCGGCAGATGGTACGCTGAATTTCTGAAATAAGCTGTTAGTTTTTTGGCAGCGTGAAATTAAATGACGTGCCATTTTCGGTATCACTTTCAAACCAGATTCGGCCGTTATGATCTTCAATAATTTGCTTACAGATGGAAAGACCAAGGCCAAATGATTTTTCACCAGCGGTTCCGGGGCGTTTAGCATCTGTAAACATGTTAAATACCTGGTTTTTGAGCTTTTCGGGAATCCCTATACCGCGATCTTTTACAGAAAACTGGATTTCGTTTTCCAAATCAATAGCCATAACTAAAATAGCCGATCCTTCCGGACTGAATTTAATGGCGTTACTGATCAGATTGCTGATCACCCGCCATATTTTTTCACGGCTAATATAAATTTCGAGTGGTGAATTTAATAGGAAAGTATTGATAACCTGCTGTTTTTCAGCGGCCTTAAAACGCATCAACTCAACACTGTTGCCCAATAAAGAATTAACTTCAACCGCTTCTTTATGTAATATAGCCGAAGCAGATTCAGTGGCTTCCAGAATTTCATTGATTAGTTCAATGGAGTTAAATGAAGTCTCCCGAATAATATTTAACAGCTCTTTTTGTTCGTCACTATAATTTTCCTCAGTCATTACACTGGTAAGCGAAGCTATTCCGCCTATAGGGTTGCGCAGATCATGTGCAACAGTACGTAAAATCCGGTCCTTTTCCTGGTTATTGAGTTTTAAATCACGGAGGGCGTTTTCAAGATGGTGGTTTTGATGGTTTATCTGGCTGTTAAGGCTTCCAAGTGTTTTAATGTTCTTTTTTGATTTTTGCCAGTTTAAAAATACCAGGGAAATGATAATAATGAGCATCAGGGCAAAAACAACAGTTACCCTCAGATAAATATGCTGCAATTCATTGTTTTTTTTAAGGTTATTAAACTCGTTATCTTTTTCAAGGCTTTTAACCTGTTCTGCAACGTCGGCTTCTTTTAGTTTTTTGTTTTCATTTGCTATGATGTCCTTAAGCTCGTCATATTGCTTATAATGGGCCATAGCCTGCTGATGATCATTTTGCTTCTCGAAATAATTTGACATCAATAAATGCCAGTTTTGTTTTGTTTCCGGACTTTGAACACTATCAAACTGGAGGCTGATAACGTTGAGGAGATTTAATAAAGAGTCATTTAAGTTTTGACGATCGTATATAGATGCAAGTTTCAATTCGGAGTGTTGAGCGTCATTATTATCGTTTCCTTTGCGTAGATTGATAGCTATACTCTTTCTAAGCAGACTTTTAGCCTTGTTATAATCTTTTTGCCTGATATTTATATCAGCCATATTGCCATATACAACACCCTTGGATACTTCCCCATTTGGGGCCTGTCTTTAAACCTTGCAGTATTTTCATTAATATAATCGAGGGCCTTGTTGTAAAAATACATAGCACTATCATTCATCAACATTTTACTGTAGCTTAAACCTATATTATTCAATAGTTCCTGCCTGCGATAAAAATAATTGAAGTTTCCTTCGCATGACCTGGTTTCATCAAAGCTTTTTTTAAAATATACGGCGGCCCGGCTGTAATGTTCCTGCTTATACAAGATCATGCCCATGCGATAGCTGTAATCACCCATAGTACATTCGTCAAGGTTATTATTGGCAATTACTTTCCCTTCGTAAAAATAACCGTAAGCTTCGTTGTAACGATGTTCGTCAAATAACACGTCTCCTTTGGCAAGATGAGCCTGGCCATATTCACTGGTAAATTTTAGCTTCTTCTCCGGCGTATCGAAAATATTGAGCATACTATCGGCGTACAGCAAAGCCATTTTTCGATCGGCCTTTATATGCGAAGCATAATTATAGATAAAATAATAGTAATTATAAACCTGTTTGAAGCTAAGGTTGCTTGAATGACGGAAGGCCGAATCAAGATAATTTACTGCTGCTTTGTGATGCCCATTATCATACATTATCGTTGCAGTGTCAACAGCCTTATTATATGCTGAAGACGAAAGAAAGCCCTTTGACTGTTGCCCGCATGAAGTGGTTATCAACAAAAAGTAAACAAAAAGCAAACAACCCTGTATATTACCGGATAGCCATATTTGCCTGAAGCTTTTGTATATAAACATCAATATTAAATTATGCGAGGTTTAGAGTTGATTGTAAAACAAGGGTAATCTATAAAAAAAATAAAAATGACCGGGTTGTTTTACCAATATTTTTTTATTTATCTATCACCTGTCCAAAATAAATTGGTTTGGAATAACCGATATGTTAAGATGCCTGGGCCGGCAGATAGACGTAAAAACTTGAACCATTATTTGATTCGCTTTTTAGCCAAATCCTGCCGCTATGTTTTTCAACTATTTGACGGCAGATGGAAAGCCCGAGGCCAAATGATTTTTCGCCGTCGGTACCGGGCCGTTTAGCTTCGGTGAACATATTAAACACCTGTTGCTGTAATTTATCAGGAATGCCTATACCGTAATCTTTAACACATATTTCAACACCTTGATGTTTTTGGTTTACAATTACATAAATAACGGCACCTTTGGGACTAAACTTTATGGCGTTACTAACCAGGTTGCTGATAACCCGCCATATTTTTTCCCTGTTTATCAATATTTCAGTGGGAGCATCCAATAAGCTCAGCATGATATCCTGGTCTTTTTCAGCTGCTTTAAACCGCAACAAATCAACACTTTTATTAATGAGGCTATTGATTTCAACCCATTCTTTATTAAAAGTCATGTTGGCAGTATTTGCCGCCTCTAAAATTTCATTGATGAGTTCGAGGGAATTATAGGAAGTTTCTTTTATGAGGTTGATCAGCTCTGTTTGTTCTTCATCAGTTGCATCATCAACCATTGAGGCCGATAACGATGCTATTCCTCCGAGTGGGTTGCGGAGGTCATGTGCTACAGCCCGTAGAATTCGGTCTTTTTCCCTGCTTCCCCGGTTTACTTCTTCAAGTGTGTTTTCTAATTCGGTTTTTTGCAACTTAATTTGGTCGTTTAGCATTTTTATAGCTACTATATCTCGTTTTGACCTTTTAAGGTTACGAAAAACAAGGAAGATAATAATCACTGCCATCACTGAAAAAAGCACAGCAAGATAGATGTATATCAACTGCAGTTTATTATGACTTTTAAGATCTTCTATCTGATTTTCTTTATCAAAATTGGCTTGTTGCTGATTAATATCTGTCCGTTTTAATGATGAAGTTTTTTTTGTTGCCGAATCTTTTAACGATGAATAGTTTTTTAAATACAACAAGCTATTCTGGTAATCTTTTTTTTGCAGATAATAATTACTCATCAAACCATTCCAGTTGGTTTCAGCGTCATCATTCTTGATAGTATCGAGCTGGGCGCGGAGTCTTTTCAGTAGTTCAAAAAGGTCGTTTGGTTTATTAGTTATTAAATATAGCCGGGCAAGTTTTATTTCGGTTAGTTCGGCATCGCGGTTATCATAACCTTGTTTTAAATTAATGGCGATACTTTTTTTCAGTAATTCGTGTGCCTGGTTATAATTATGGGTTAATAAAGCCAGATCTCCCTGGTTGCCATATACTACGCCTCTTGCAACTTCAAGCAGGTTTGCCCTTTCGGCAAACCTTGAACTATTTTCATTGATATAAACAAGCGCTTTATTTAAATAAAGGCTTGAGCTGTCAATATCGCCACTGTTTTTATAGCTCTCGCCAATATTATCCAAAAGCTCCTGCCGCTGATAAAAGGCACGAAAATCATCAGCATAGGCATAGCTTTGCCTATGACTGATCTTGAAATAATTGGCCGCTTCCCTAAAATGCCCCTGCTTAAACATAATCATACCCATCCGGTAGGTGTATTCGGCTAGGATGGCATCGTCAATAGCGTTTTTGCCGATAGAGTAGCCCTTGTAAAAATACCTGTAAGCCTCATCGTATCTTACCAGGGCCGAATAGGTATCCCCGGTTGCGAAATCAGCTTCGGCAGCTAATTTAATATGCTGATCCGGGGTAACACTTTCGGTAGCCACAGCTCGCATAGTATCAGCATAAAGCATGGCTTTTTTAGGGTCATGCAGCCCTTTTAAATTGTAAAGAAAATGGAAGGCATAAAAACGGAACCTGTCGCTTACAAACGGGTGTTTTATAGTGCGGTAGGCTGAGTCAAGGTATTGAATGCCCTTCTGTGGTTGGGATCTTTCCCCATTATACAGGTTTACCGTATCAAATAGTGTTTTAAAGTGCCTGGAGTAATCGCCTGTATCATTAACGCTGTTTGCGCAGGAATTAAATATCAATAAAAAAGCCAGGGCCAGCCAAATTAAATGGTTGACCAGCAGTTTGTTTAAACTAACTGGGCTATCAGGGGTTGACAACATTAAGTGGTTACACCACAAATATAACGCTCATAATTATAATGAACAATATTTATGCGCATGAATAACACCGGCGCTGCTAAAAGTTAATGTATATAGATTATCTATTACTTAAAAGCGTCGAGTCCGGTAACATCCATCCCGGTAATAAGCAGGTGAATGTCATGTGTCCCTTCATAAGTTATTACCGATTCAAGGTTCATCATGTGGCGCATAATAGGGTACTCGCCGGTAATACCCATACCGCCAAGCATTTGCCGGGCTTCACGGGCTATAGTAATGGCTGTTTCAACACTGTTTCGTTTAGCCATTGATATTTGGGCAGGGGTAGCCCTGTTTTCATTTTTAAGTACCCCAAGACGCCAAACTAACAGCTGCCCTTTGGTGATTTCAGTTATCATTTCGGCCAGTTTTTTTTGCTGAAGCTGAAATCCAGCTATCGGCCGGCCAAACTGCTCACGTTCTTTGGTGTATCGGAGGGCTGTGTCGTAACAATCCATCGCAGCACCTAATGCACCCAGGCAATACCGTAACGGGCCTGGTTTAAACAACCCAGCGGGCCTTTTATACCGCTACGTTGGGCAGCAGATTCTCTTTTGGAACTTTAACATGATCAAAAACAAGCTCACCGGTTGCCGATGCCCTTAACGACCATTTATTATGGGTTGTAGGTGTGGTGAAACCTTCCATGCCGCGCTCGACTATCAGCCCGCGAATTTTACCAGCTTCATCCTTAGCCCAAACAACGGCAATATCAGCAAAAGGCGAATTGGAGATCCACATTTTAGCGCCATTAAGTATATAATGGTCGCCGGCATCTTTAATGTTGGTCGTCATGCCACCAGGGTTTGAGCCATGATCGGGCTCGGTAAGGCCAAAGCATCCCATTAATTCACCACTCGCCAGCTTAGGAAGATATTTTTTACGCTGTTCTTCACTGCCGTAGGCATAAATGGGATACATCACCAGCGAACCCTGAACAGATGCTGTTGAACGGATGCCAGAATCGCCGCGCTCTAATTCCTGCATGATGATGCCGTAAGCAGTATAATCTAAGCCCGCTCCGCCATATTCTACTGGTATAGTAGGCCCAAAAGCACCTATTTCGGCAAGGCCTTTTAACAGTTGCGAAGGGAACTCAGCTTTTTGAGCGTACTCTTCAATAATGGGGCTCAATTCCTTCTTCACCCAATCACGAACTGATGAGCGGATCAACTTATGCTCATCGGTTAGTAACTCATCTAATAAATAGTAATCGGGGCTTCGTACAGATCTGTTTTGGCCATAAAATTATAGTTGGTGGGCAAATATAAAGCATTAATCGCCGGTAAAAGCAAGCCAAAAACGCTGTTTTTTGATATTCGAAGCCACTTTATGATAAAAAGTAGGTTTAAACGGTTTAAAACATGTTTTTGATTGTAAAATATTTTTTGAGCTGCTGGAAATCAGCCGAAATAAAAATATTTTTAAAAGTCTTTCTATAGAGAGTGAGATTTAGAGAGGGCTTTTTTTTATTTTTGGCCATGATCAATATAGCCTTACAGGGCGCGGAGTTTTTCGCGTACCACGGATTTTATCCCGAAGAACAAAAAATAGGTTGCCGTTTTTTAGTTGATGTGAATGTTGGTTTTGTGCCTCCCGGCGATTTGCTGGAAGATAATCTAAGTAAAACTGTTGATTATGAACGTGTGTATATTATAACATGCGAAGAGATGAAACAACCACGTAAATTGATTGAAACCGTTGGTCAGGCAATTATTGATCGTATAAAAAAGAAATACCCGTTTGTTGAAAGTATTGAGGTTACCATTAAAAAACTTACTCCGCCCTTAAGCGGTAAGGTAGCGCATTCGGCTGTTATTATAAATTACAAGAAATCCTGATCATGGAATTCAATAAAATATCGGCTCAAATATTAGAGGCCATAACCGCAATTGTTGGCACCGGTAATGTTTTAACCGGCCAAGAAAGCCTCGAAAAGTACAGCCATGACGAAACCGAAGATCTTGTTTATTATCCGGAAGTTGTAGCGCGCCCGCAAACACCCGAAGAGGTTGCTGCATTGTTGAAAATCTGTAACGAAAACCTGATCCCCGTAACGCCGCGCGGAGCGGGTACTGGCTTAAGCGGTGGCGCCCTTCCGGTTAATGGCGGTTTGCTGATAGCCATGGAGCGTTTTAATAAAATCCTTGAAATTGATGAACAAAACCTGCAAGCTACCGTTGAACCCGGCGTTATAACTGAAGAGTTCATGAACGCGGTGGCTGCAAGAGGCTTGTTGTACCCCGTTGATCCGGCCAGTAAAGGTAGTTGCTTTATTGGAGGCAACGTATCGCATGGTTCAGGCGGGCCGCGGGTTGTTAAATATGGAACCATCAGGGAGTATGTGCTGAACTTACAGATGGTTTTAACATCGGGCGAGATCATATGGACGGGTGCAAATACCCTTAAATATGCATCCGGTTATAATTTAACCCAATTGATGATTGGTTCGGAGGGCACCCTTGGCATTGTCACTAAAATTGTGGTGAAGCTTATTCCTGCTCCAACTTTAGATGCTTTGATGCTGGCCTCATTCCCAACCAATGAAGCTGCCTGTGCGGCGGTTTCAGCAATATTCAGAGCTGGTATTATTCCGTCGGCGCTGGAATTTATGGAGCGAAGAGGAGTGGAGTGGGTTAGGGAGCATGATGATATTGCTTTTGATTTGCAGGATGGTATTGAAGCGTTCTTATTGATTGAAGTAGATGGTACCAACCAGGACGTGATTTTTACCGATTGTGAAAAAATAAATGCAGTGCTTGAAGAGTTTGACTGCCACGATGTGTTGTTTGCCGATTCGACTGCTCAAAAGGAAGAGCTTTGGCGTTTAAGGCGTACCATGGCGGTATCGGTAAAGTCAAACTCGGTTTATAAAGAGGAAGATACTGTTGTACCCCGCGCCGCACTGCCACAGCTGATTAAGGGAATAAAAGAAACCGGAGCTAAATATGGCTTTGAATCAGTTTGTTATGGCCATGCAGGCGATGGAAACCTGCATGTAAATATCATTAAAGCCAACATGAGCGATGAAGACTGGAATAACAAGCTCAAATCAGGCATCCAGGAGATATTTGAATTAACCGTATTGCTTGGCGGCACCTTGTCTGGTGAGCACGGAATTGGCCTGGTGCAAAAAGAGTTTATGCCGATAAAATATTTGGAAGTGCATTTTGCGTTGTGGAAAGGAATAAAGCACGTGTTTGATCCCAAAGGGATTTTGAACCCGGGAAAGATATTTTAGATTTTAGATGTGCAGATTATGGATGTGCAAATATGCAGATTTCAAATGTGCAAATGCTTGAATTAGATACGTAAGCTCCATTTGCATATTTGAAATCTGCGCAATACAAGCTTTACCAGCACATTTGAAATTTGCACATCAATACAATTAATTCGTATTCAGAATTAACCTCGGTTCGTCATAATCGATCATCCTGTGCCTTTCGGGCGATGGAATAGAAACAGATTTATTGGCCGAGTAATCGTAGCTGATACAAACCGTTTTGCCGGTTGTTACAATTTCTTCGCCATTGGGGGTTATTTTTACCAATACATGCATCATATCAAAACTGCTGTTGCCTATACGGATGGTACGTACATAGCAGGCAATATTATCCTGAACAGTAATAGGCTTAAGGTAGTTGATTTCCGACCGGCCCAGAATAATGCCGGTATTGCTCCAGTCCCAGTTGATAATTTCCTTCCAATAACCAATCCGGGCTATTTCAAAATAGGTAAGATAAACGGCGTTGTTTACATGTCCAAATGAATCGATATCCGAAAAGCGGATAGGGATAAGGGTTTTATATTTATAATCTGTAAGTTTTTCAGCCATTTTCGGTCATTTTGTCTGCCTAAAATATTTAATAGTGACTTTTTGTCGTTTGATATAGGCGGTTTTGCTGTTGGTACAGCAGTTGATCAATAGGTTACGAAGTTAACAAAAAACAAAACTTTAGGAGGATATAAAAATGACATTAGTAAAATTTAACAACGGCCTTAAAAACACTTCAGCTAACCCATTTTTTAGCGATGTATTTGATTCACTGATCAATGATTCATTTTTAAGTGATAAACTGATTGCCCGTGTGCCTGCAGTTAACGTCGCAGAAACCGAAAATGAGTTTCATGTTGAACTGGCTGTACCTGGCTTAAAGAAAGAGGATTTTAAAATCAATCTTGACAAAAATGTATTAAGCGTAGCTGCAGAAAAGAAAACCGAAAATGTTGAAGAGGGTAAAAAATTCAGCAAACGTGAATATAGCTACAATTCATTTGTAAGGTCATTCACATTGCCTGAAAGTGCCGATCAATCAAAAATTGAAGCAGATTATACCGATGGTATCCTGAAGCTTACTGTAGCAAAAAGAGAAGAAGCTAAATTTCAAACAAGAGAAATAGCTGTTAAATAATTAAAGACTGTTTTCATAAAGTAGTTAGTTTGGTTTGAAGGCCGCCCTGTTATGGGGCGGTTTTTTTTTGCAAAATAACCGAGCTGTAGTTGTAAGATATTTTAACTAATGACTTAGTAGTTAAATTAAATAAAGACCATCCAAAGAGATGACCGTAGATTGTAATTCCAGTTTGATCGGAATGGCGTCAGGGCAATGTCTTAGGATAGGTAGCCCTTTTAATAAAAGAATAATTTGGTTAGGAATATCCTTGATTTGGTTTAAACGGTGCAGATCGTAATACAGACCTTTGTTCTATTAATATAATTAAGCAAATGGAAAGTCAAGATCATAATCAACTGATCGCGCTGATAACGGGCGCTAATCAGGGTGTAGGGAATGAAATTGCTAAAGCACTTGCCGCTAACGGCTATATTGTTTATTTGGGTTCCCGTAGCCTGGCGAACGGCAAAAAGGCAGCCGCCGAGATTGGCGATAATGCAAAAGCGGTTCAACTGGATGTTACACAGCAGGAAAGTATCAATGCGGCGGTAGCTAAAATAACTAGTGAATATGGACGCCTGGACCTGCTGGTGAATAACGCAGGTATCTCTCACGCAGGAACATCTCCCAAAAACCCGGAAGAGTTAATGGCCACCGGCCGTGCCGTTAACGTATCGCTGGATGAGGTACGCGCTGTTTGGGAAACCAACGTTTTCGGTGTGATCGCTGTAACCCAGAAAGCGTTGCCCTTACTGCGAAAATCGGCAGCAGCGCGCATCGTTAACGTATCCAGCGGCCTTGGCTCCCTTACCTGGATCTCCGATCCGGAATGCTGGGCACGTGAACATTTCGGCATCGTCTACGCTGCATCTAAGACTGCTTTAAATGCGGTAACCCTGGCTTTTGCCTTAGAGCTGGAGAAAGAGGGGATCAAGGTAAATGCGACCAGCCCAGGTTACACAGCTACTGCGCTCAATAATTTCCAGGGAACAGATAGTCTGGAAGTAGGTTCGCGTGAGCCAGTACGCGTCGCACTCGAAACAGGTGGCCCGACAGGCGGATTTACCGGCCCGGAAGGAAAACTGCCCTGGTAATTCGATTAATCGCTATTACCTGACGCTTAAATGACCGGCGGCTGAGGTTGTTGCCGGTCATATTAAGTAATTTTAGCTATGAAAATAGAAAAGCCTAAAATCGCTAAAGTAGAATCGATTAAAGAGGTTCACCGTATGCTGAATCTGCCAGGGCCTAAGCATCCATTGATCACCTTGTTTGATACACGCGACGAACGGATCAATTTAAGCTGCTTACCGGTCAGTTACGTGACCTCTCTGTACAAGATATCCTTTATTGAAAAGCTGGGCGGCAAGTTTAGATACGGGCAGGGCTATTATGATTTTGACGAAGGCAGTATGGTATTCACCGCACCTAACCAGGTGGTTGGCAGCACAGCCGTATATAAAGGAAATGAAGGTTATTCGTTGATCTTTCATCAGGATTTTTTGCATGGTTTTCCCTTAGCTGCCAAGATCAGGCAGTATGGTTTTTTCTCATATTCATCAAACGAAGCGCTTCACCTTTCTGAACAGGAAAGAAAGACCGTTTCATCCATTTTTAAGATCATTGAAGAAGAGTTGAACAGCCGCATCGACGATTTCAGCCAGGAGGTGGTGATTGCGCAGATCGAATTGCTTTTGACGTACGCCAAACGCTTTTACAAACGTCAGTTCCTGACAAGACAGGCCGCCACCAGCGATCTGCTTCAGCAGTTCGAAGCGGCACTCAACTGTTATTTCCAAAAAGAAATGCCAACAAAAAAAGGGCTGCCCACCGTTCAGCACCTGGCGGATCGATTAAACTACACTCCAAATTACCTGAGTGATATGTTGCGCTCACTTACCGGGCTTAGCGCACAACAGCACATCCAGGAGCAACTGATCGAGAGATCTAAAGAATTACTTGCGACATCCACATTGAGCATTAGCCAGGTCGCCTATCGATTAGGATTCGGGCATCCGCAATCGTTTAGCCGCCTTTTTAAGACCAAAACGCAGCTGTCGCCTGCTCAATTCAAATCTTCATTGAATTGATTAAACTTACTATCTATTAGCTAAGTCACCGAAAATTTCCATACATAGGCGCGGGCAGGAATTTACTTTTGCCCGTGCAAATTTGAACGGTCACGGTGTATCCGGGTTAAGGAAAATTACATGAACGGTTTTTGCGTAAGCGAAATACTGGCTGATCAGAGCTGGCCTTGGGTTTGTTCGCCGTGGATGCTAAGCAAGACCGGCAGTATTTCAGACTAAGAGTTGCTCAAAAGGTTGACCAAATTGCACCAAAACTTAATTGTTTTAATGGTTTCGTCGGACGGGGCCAGCGCCCCAGACCTTTGTATGGGGTTAAATGAAGACAAGGGTTTAATGATATCTATTTTATGACAGGTGGATTTAAGACAGCCAGGTAGAGATTGGATATTCTACCATGGAGGTGCAAAGCGTACGGGTGTATAGGTAAGCGGTAGCGGGAGAGCTTGACCGTTCCGCTGACTTTTCAGATCAACGCCTCCGCAAGTCAGACGGACGTGATGAGGTGAAAGCATAAAATGTATCACTAAATGATGCAACACTGGCATACCCCACTTCAAAAGCAATATCAGCGATAGGTTTTTGTGTTTTAACAATCATCTCTATCGCCGTTATCATACGCAGGCTCTTAACATATTGCAAAAACGAAATACGTAATTGCGACTGAAACAGGCGCGATAACGACCGCTCGCTCATGGCAAAATGTCCGCTTACATCAGCTATAACTAATTTTTCGCTTATATGGCTTTCTAAATAATTCATGATCTTTTGCATTAGCTCATGTTCAGTTTTGGGCAACATAATAGGCAACGACCTTTTGTTTAAGTCGGGCAGCATATTCTTCAGCGCTACCAGGAAATCGAAATTACGATCGCCAATGCCTATATGGAGTTCGTCCCAACGCTCGGTATAATTGATCATTTGGATCAGCAACTCGCTAGCCGGATAAATACCCAGTTTGCCATAAAATTCGTTCGCGTCGTCGTTGGTGGAATAAAAATAAAGTGACCTTAAAGCTGTTGCGAAAACACCCACCCGAAGTTCATGTATCAGGCCCTGCGGAATCCAGAAGTAGTGCCTTGCAGGCACTACATAGGTTTTGTTTTGTGTAGTGATGTAAGCCAGACCGCCCTCAACGTAGCTTAACTGGCCCTTGGTATGGGTATGAAAAGGGATTAACTTCTCTGATCTTTCATGCATCACAAAAACCGAATCCGGCTTATTATCAATTTCGGGGAGGGAAGCTATTAATCCAATCTTCGTCATTAGAATATCATCGCGATTCAAAGTTAATAAAAACTGGCCGGAATGATGAAAATATTGGCAACTTAGGCGAAAGCGAACAGTTGTGAGAGGCATATTTTTGCAACAAATATGTACTACAGTAAAATATTGATCGCATTTGCTGGTTTGTTAACCGCCAATAGCGCATATAGCCAGTCTAAAAACACTGCCTTCCTTACATTGCCGGACGCCTGGCGCAAAGCCGAACAAAACAGCAGGCAGATTGAGATTACCAGAAAAGCCAATTTGATTGCTGACGAGGAGATTAAGGACGCAATAATGGAACGGTTGCCCGAAGTAAGTTTGCTTGGCAGCATTGAAAAGGCAACCAATATGCCCATTTATGAAAATGGCCTTTTTTCTTCGCACACGCAGGAACACGAAATTATACACACATTATACAAAGCGGGGGCCGATTTTTATCTGAACCTTTATAATGGCAATAAGCTTAACCTTAAAATTGAAGAGAATAAGCTATTGTACCAGATTGCGGTTATCCATAATAACGAAGCGATCTCTGTCATCAGGTATAAAACGGCCGCGCTGTATCTTGATCTTCAAAAGGCCTTGGTCTTCAGGAAACTGATCATTAAGGATATTGCCGATCAGGAAAAACAATTGTTGGAGATAAAAGCCCTTCAAAAAAATGGGGTGGTCTTAAAAAGCGATGTGCTGCGTGTTGAACTGGATCTTTCCAGGCGTAAGATGGCTTTGGTAACCATAGAGAATGATATTCTTATCGCTACGCAGAAACTAAACATCATTATGGGCGAACCGGATGAAAGTGTGATCATCCCCACAGAGTTCGATTCAGTTGACGTGCCAGAATTGCCTTATGAAAAATACCTCGCCGACGCAATGGAACATTCCTTTGCGTACCATATTTCTGAAAAGCAAACGCAGGTTAGTAAACTGCATCTTAGCCAGGTAAAAGCCAACTACCAGCCAAAGGTTGGGCTTTACAGCGATTTTTCATACGCTAACCCGCAAATATTCCTATTTCCTTACAATCCTGCCTGGTACTCGCTTGGTGTTGCCGGTATCAGGGTTACTATGCCGCTATCGCAACTTTATCAAAACAGGCATAAAGTGAACTCGGCTAAACTGGAGCTTGATAAAGAAGAAACCACTCATAAAGACATTGAGGACAAAGTACGGCAACAGGTTAAAGAGGCTTACTTACGATATAAGGAATCGCTGGTGCAAATTGGTGTGGCCGAGGTTGATGTGGCCCATGCACAGGAAAATGCCCGCATTATTAAAAATACATATTTCAATCAAACTTCATTAATTACCGACTTGCTTGATGCCGATGTGCAGGTGCTGCAAACACGCTTTGAGCTGGCAACCGCACGTATTGTGGCCCAAAACAAATATTATCTACTTCTAAACATCACCGGCGTACTTTAACATAAAAAAAAAGCATATAGTAACAGATCGAATTATTACCAAGATAACCGGTTGGATAGCCGGCCTTACCATTATAGCCCTGGCTATTTGGGCCGTATTTACACTTTGGGAGTATCATGAGTATGAGCAAACTAATGACGCACAGGTACAGGAGTACGTAAACCCTGTTATATCGCGCGCGGGAGGTTTTATAGTGGCTGTAAAGTTTGAAGAGAACCAGCCGGTAAAAAAGGGAGATACCTTATTAATTATAGATAACCGGGAATACACTTTACAAGTTGCGCAGACCCGGGCAGCTATACAAAAAGCCGAGGCACAGTTAGAGGTATTAAAAAGTAACATACACACCACGCAAAAAACTGCCGGTTCTGCTAAAGCTCAAATTAAAGCAAGCGCTGCAAAAGTTTGGAAACAGCGGCTTGACTTTGAACGTTATTTGCGCCTTTATAAAGAGGAGTCAGCTACTAAACAACAGCTTGAAAATGTTCAGGCTACCCTGGATGTAAACAATAGCGATTTCCAGTCGGCAGAGGAAAACTACGGAGCCGCAGAATCAAAAATAGACGATATTATAGCAGAAAAGACGGTATTAAGGGCAGAAATTGCACGTTTAAAAGCTTTGCTTGACCGCAACATGCTTGATGTTGAATATACCGTTATCAGGGCTTCATATGATGGAAGAATGGGACGTCGTACGGTAGAGGTTGGTCAAATGATTAATGCTGGCGAAGTGCTGGCCTATATAGTTGATAACGAAACTGACAAATGGGTGATAGCCAATTACAAAGAAACCCAGATTGCCGGCATGCATATAGGTGATACCGTAAAATTTGTTGCCGACGCATTTCCGGACCAGGAGTTTAAGGGCACTATCATTTCATTGTCGCCCGCGACCGGTTCCAGCTTCTCGTTGCTGCCTCCGGATAACTCTACCGGTAACTATGTGAAAATTGTTCAGCGTGTGCCGGTACGCATCAGGGTCGATGCTGAAAAAAAGCAGCTGGCTATGCTTAGGGTGGGGATGAATGTTAATGTTTACGTCCCTAAAAAACAGCAGCGCCATGGATAGGGGTATTCCAATTTTTAAAAACGGGGTTCCGGGGTGGGCTATTAAGATCATCCTGTTTTCGCTTATCCTGCCCACGCTGGTGCTTTTTTTTCTGCCATTTGCAAACATTAATGCGGCAGCAGGCTATTATGGCAGCGAACCGGCAGATATACAATTTGCGGTAGCCTTGTTTTATGCCGGATATATAGCCTTTTACAGCCTTGAGCGGCGATTCTTTAACTTCCTGGCAGCAAAAGAATATTTTATCATTTTTACCATGTTGGAATTGCTGACAACACTGGTATGTTATTTAACCAATGATCTTTATATATTATTCCCTATCCGTTTTTTCCAGGGGATGTTGTTCTCCAGTACAGTAAATCTGTCTTTATCCCTCATGTTTACCCGCCTGCACAGCGAAAGGGCCCGCGAAATAAGCTTCTCGGTTTTTTTCGGAATGCTGATATGTATTCTGCCCTTTACCAATTTGGTTACCGCCGATTTGATAGACTCTTATAATTTTAACCTGGTTTACAAGGGCGCATTGTTCTCTTACCTGCCATGCCTGTGCCTTATCATGCTGTGTATGAATAACGTCAGGTTAAACGCCCGCTTTCATTTATACAAACTCGACTGGCAAAGTTTTGTGTTTTGGAGCATCATGCTCACTTTGTTGGGGTATATTAGTATTTATGGGCAGGAATATTATTGGTTGGATGATGCCCGCATTTACTATAGCGTTGCCGCTATGATAGTTAGCACGCTGATTTACATTGTACGCCAAAGAGGTTTAAAAAGACCATATCTGCATCTGGGTATATTTCGCTTTCGCAATTTTAAGTTCGCGGCCTTTCTCATCTTCGTACTTTATATATGTCGGTTTGCGGTTAATATCACCAATTCATTTTTTACAGGTGTGCTTAAGCTTGATCCTATTCACGTAGGCTATATAAACAGTTGCAATCTGGGTGGCCTCATAGTTGGTATTATAATTTCCGGTGCTATGATCCTGCAGAAAAAAAATATCAGGTTTATCTGGTTTCCGGGCTTTATATTATTGCTGGCTTTTCACGTCATTATGTTCTTTTTGTTTGCTACAGAGGCAAATGAAAACAACTTTTACGCTCCGCTTTTTATGCAGGGGATAGGCGTGGGGATGATCATGGTACCCACCATTGTGTATGCCATCTCTGCAGTGCCTGTTGCAATTGGCCCGTCAGCAACTTCGATATGTTCTACTATGGGGTATGTTGGCTTCTGTGTTAGTGCTGCAATCATCAATTTTTGCGAGCTCTACGAAAAAAGCCGGCATTACAATGCATTTCAGGACCATCTAACAAAAGTTGACCGGTTTGCATTACACACGCTGGCCACACGTGGGACCGAACTGTTGTCAAAGGGGCTTTCGTTAAAGCAAGCCGGTAAAGGCGCAAACAAGCAATTGGTAGGCGCCGTTAATCAGCAAATCCAAATCAGGTTCGCTATGGATTATTACGAGATGATGTCAATGATGTTGGTCGCAACCTTGCTGCTTATTGCTTTATTCCCTTATCTAAATCGTACAGCGGTTTACCTGCGTTCGCGCCGGCTTGTACCTGCATAATCTAATTACTTAATATTAAACAACAAATGAAATATATAACCCTGTTGGCTATTATCATCGTCAGTATAACTGCATGCCAAAAAGATAACCAAAACTTTAAATTAAAAACGGTTACCATAAATGCCTACACAAACAAAAACTCCGAATTACAGCATATTTACGTCAAGGTAGTTGACGCCGCAGATAATCAGCGAGTTATCGGTAAATCTGATTCGTATCCGTCAAATCTGCCATTGCCTGTTACGCTGGGTATAACTTCGAGCCTCAAACAAGCGCTATATAAACAAACATGTATAGTGCAGTTGTGGGCCGACTCTACAGGTTTGATTAGTTCGCAAAAAATGAATATGGATAGTTATAAAATCATCTTTCCGTTAGAGATGGATGTCAAAAATAAAGACATGGATGTTACGTTGTCAGGTAACTGGGACTAAGCATTAACAATAACCTATATTTATAAAAAACAATGAATACCATGATGTCTGATCCATCTGATGAGGCGATCGTATATTTTATATTTTCAACCAAGTATGGTGTTAAAGCCAATCTGATTAACGGGTACGACACGTTCAGCAAATCGCTTACCGAAGGATTGGTCAATGAGTTAAAAGAAAAACGCAACAAGAACATATAGCAAACCAATGTAAATTCGTTTTTCGGAACGGAGAAGTTCTGAATTTGGCATATGTTCTTATCCGGTTATCATCAAAAAGCTCTCTTATTTGCCTCTCAACTTTAAATATTACCAGTACTGTTACGCCAAAGTTGTTTGTTGTTTCAAACTACCTCCCAATCGCTTACTAAGCGCCTTAATTATCTCCATCCCTAATGAAGAGGTCCCGGTTAAATTAAAATCGGGAGGCAGCCCTTTGTCGTTGTCACTAATAAGTAAGGCGATGATTTTTGGTGCCGACAGCTTCGCATTAATAGTATTTCTCCTCCGGTTTTATTAAATGCATACTTGATACTATCGGTGCTGGTCTAAATTCTCTTAAAATTGATTTTTTGGTGCCCGCAATCATAGCAGGTGTAGAGATATCTAACTAAGGCGGTGATGTAGTCGGCCATAACAATAGTTGCTACAGTTCGTGCGTAATTACAACCATGCTCATATTTCCATCTCATACGGCCTAGTGATATTCGGTTAAAAAAAGATCTATGTTCTGGGCGACCTGATGTTCTGGCGCGCGCGCCGTGTAGATGAATAAGGTTTGATACGGAGGCGAATCGGCCGTCCAACTTGTAGATCCTGTTGAAAAAAGTGCGTTGAAGCAGTTCGGGCAATTGGCTTTAATTCAACAGCGTCTTTTTAAAATCTTTCGGAGTTTGGCCCACCTCTTTCCTGAACAGCCGGGAAAAGTAAGACATGTTCTCAAACCCGAGAGAATAGGCAATTTCTGAAACATGGTCGCCAGATTCCCGCAACCGGTTTTTAGCGATCGAGATGAGCGCAATATGGATCAGTTCCTGCGCGGTTTTCCCGGTCTCCAATTTCAGCGCATTACTGAGGTAACGTGGCGACATGTTTAGCTCGGCTGCGAGTGCGGATACTGAGGGCAGGCCCTCTTTCATCAATTTGTCCTGGCGGATGAAATCGTCGAGCAGCCTTTGGAAAGCCGAAACCGTTTTGCCGCTTAATTCCCGGCGGTTGATAAACTGCCGTTTATAAAAACGCTCAGCGTACTTCAATAAGGAATCGATATTGACCAGTATAATGTTCCGGCTAAACTCGTCCTGGTTATTATCGTATTCTGTATCGATCGATTCGAAGAGACGCATGATGATTTTTTCTTCTTTGGGCGCCAGGTGTAAGGCTTCATCCGCTTCATAGTCAAAAAAGGCATACCGCCCGATCTCGCGCTGCAGGGCGCTGCCCAGTAAAAAGTCTTCATGGAACAACAGGATATAGCCACCTTCTTCCAGCTCCAGGTTATTTATCTCGATAACCTGGCGGGGTTTCCAAAACACCATCGAGCCTTTTTCGTGATCGAAGCGCGTGCGCCCGTAAAGCCAGTGCCCGGCTTTGATATTTTTCAGGCCGATCATGTAAAAATCACAGGTGAATTCCCGGAAGTTCAGGACCAGGCCGGGCGTAATCTTCAGCAGGCTGAGCATGGGGTGCTCCGGTTCTGGCAGGCCATTCTCGCTGTGCATCTCGCTTAGTGAGCGGAAGTGTTTCATGAAGACTAATTTAAAAAAGATCAGGCACTATATTGTGTTAAATGATAATCAATATGGATGAGCACCAATTTACCCCATTGTCTGCGAGTCAGCCTGCCGAACAGGGGATGCGGCCCACAGGCTTCGGTTGGAGTGATCCAGGCTTTGTCCAGGATATCCAACAACAGCTTTTGCTCCTGCTCAAAATAAAATTGCTCGTAATGGGGTATCACAAAATTCAGGGGCATACGCAGTCCCCGCGGCTGCTCAGGAAAGAAGTCCACCAGTAACCATTTGAATAGCGTACGGCTGAGCCCATAACTCTCGTCCCAAAGGCTGAAATACCCCAATGCCCCGCCCGGCGAAAGGTTGAGGTGGTGCAACATCTTCGCAGCGGCCATCGTCCCCCACACCCGTTCAGATTTCGGGCTCAGGCCTTGCACCCGCCGCCGGATCTCCATCTGCTTTTGCGGGCTGTAAAACAGCAGCCCGTCTACCTGTGGCGTAATAATAGCTTTGGGCAGATAACGAAGTATGGCGATAACGGAAAGCCATAGTTCCTTGTTGATGAGGTTACGTTTCATTGCGTGCAATTCAGGCGGTGAGTTCAGTAGGTGTGAATTTACCGGCCCAGGCTTCGATTTCCTGGCTGACTTTATCGCGGTTGCTGCGGTAAGTTTGCAGGGAGTCCTTTCCGACCGGTAAATGAAGCGGCGGATTTTCAGTGTTCGCCAGTTCCAGCACCACTCGCGCCAGTTTGGCGGGGTCGCCGGGTTGGTTACCGTGCAGGGCTTCCGGTACAGCCTTCATTTGGCCTACCGTGGTAGTCTGGTAGTCGGAGATCGACTCTTTGGTCAGAGAATAACTCTGGGCATTCAGGAACTGTGTACGGAACAGGCCGGGTGCCAGGGCGGTAACCTTGATGTTAAAGGGAGCTAGTTCTAGCGCCAGGCCTTCGGATAAGCCTTCAACAGCGTATTTGGTCGAGCCGTATAAGGCCCAGCCCGCTAAAGCGCCGTAGCCGAACAGGGAAGAAATGTTGATGATGTGCCCTGACTTTCTTTCCCGCATACTTGGCAACAGGGCGCGGACCAGGTTCAGCACACCGAACACATTGGTGTCATACTGTCGCCTCACTTCTTCATCCGAAGCTTCTTCGATCGCGCCAACGATGCCGAAACCGGCATTATTGACGAGTACATCGATCTGTCCGAACTGCTTAAGGGCCTCGCTGACACCTTGTTTTACTTCGGCCTCTTTGGTGACATCCAGACTCACGACAAACAGGTCTGTCGGGTTACCCAAGGCAACCTTTAGGCCAGTGGCGTCATTACGAACGGTAGCAATGACCTTGTCGCCCGCTGCAAGAACGGTTTTGACGATTTCCAGGCCCAAGCCTTTGCTGGCACCTGTGATTAGCCAAATTTTTTGTTTCATGATTTTGATTTTAAATGATTTACCGAGTTCTTATACACCAAAGGTAGCCCGGTGCCGGCCAGTGCTGCTAACCCGGATCGCACGAATACTGACACAGATTTACCGTTTAGCTGAACACCGCTTTGTTCTTTCTGAAAAAATGGGACAGTGTCTCCGGCTGCTGGCCGGTGATGGTTTCAATTAGGTCGTTCGTCCCGGCGAAAACGCCGTTTATACAATCTTCCGCAACGTGGGTCACGTGCTGGATAAAATATTTGCTGGCCGGTCTTTTGGCGTTACGTTCAAAAAATTGAGCTATGGTCACGGGTTGGTACCGGATCGTTCTTCCCAGTTCGCCGGATATGACCGCAGCCATTTCTGCCAGGCTGTATTCCTGCGGGCCGTAAAGCCGAAGGATCTGCCCGGCATAGGCGGTTATATTGGTGGCTACTTTGGCGACTACGCGCCCCAGGTCGGCAGAATCCACCGGTGCCCAGAGTCCATCGCCGAAAGGCAATGCGATTTCGTTGTTTTCCCGGATCAGGTCGCGGATATACAAGAACCAATCGTCAAAAAAGGTGGGCCTTAAATGAACGGTGGGAATGCCGGTAGCGTTGAGCAATTGCTCTCCTGCCCAATGATCCTGGGCTGCGTTGCTTTTGGCTTCCCGCCTGGCGGATATCTGCGACATATTGACGATACCATTCAGTCCATTCTCCTTAGCGGCTATGGCAAAATAAGCGGTAGCCTGCAATACGCCGGGCACCAAAACGGGGTAACACAAGTATGCCGTGTCGATGCCCTGCATGGCTGCAGCGATGTCGTCGAGGTTCAACAGGTCACCGGCTACCACCTCAACGCCTTTGGCAGCCAGTCGCGCCGAACGTTCATCCGGTTGATGGACGAGCGCCCGCACTGGATAGCCCCTTTTTAATAGTTCATCGATGGCGGCGCCACCACTCTTGCCGGTCGCGCCGGTGATGAGTACTTTGATTTGCTTTTCCATTTGTTTTATATTGAATGATCAAAGATAGCCCGGACCTGGCGGGGGCTGCTAACCCGGAATGCTGAATTACTAACACGGATTGTCGGGGCTTTAAGGAGGCATTATTGTTTGGTAAGTAAATCAACTATTGGCTAACCAGCCCTGCAGTACAGGGCTGGTGTCATTAATGCGCGTAATATGGTGACATCATCAGGTAAACGATAACACCCGTAAGGCTGACGTAAAGCCAGATGGGCATTGTCCAGCTGGCCACTTTATGATGACGGTTGATCTCGTCTTTGAGGGCCAGCGCTATGGTGTACATTGCTAGCGGTACGATGATGATGGCCAGCAGGATATGTGTTGTCAGGATAAAATAATACACATATAGCAGGGGGCCTTTGCCGCCGTATTTGGTAGATGGCGTGGTAAAATGATAGGCCAGGTAGCTGATTAGGAACAGGCTGGTCGCGGCAAAGGCGATTCCGATGAAACGCCGGTGCCAGTCGCGGCGTTTACTCCGAATGGCTATCAGTGCGGCCAGTAAGGCCACAAAGGTAAGGCCATTTAAAATGGCATTGACCTGTGGCAGTAGCATAACTTTTATGCCGCCAGGTAGTGCTGCTTTCGGTAAAAAAGCCGAGAGTGTGATCAATCCGTTGATTGCCAGGGCCAGCGCCCAGATCCATCGTTGGTAGTGTTTCATTAGTCGGCAAATGGAGCGCTGTTAAAAAAGGCCTGCGGAACTGGGATGTTGAGCTGGCCGGTCCGGTGATGCTCGATGCAGGCGCACATATGGAAACGGTGCTGGTAGGGCTGCTTACGGTCGAGCTCGTTCTCGAACAGTTCGAGGAAGCCTTGTTTGAAACCCAGCCGTGGATAATGCTGTACGACATCGTCTACTGCCTGAGCATCCAGTTCGAACCCAGCCGGCAGCCCGGTAATATCATAAAGGATGCCGTATTGCAGCATGCGCGTCGCATCATCTTTAAACAGGTTAAGGTCGCCAACGTGCAGCGCGATGTTGTGCCATACTTTCCAGGCGCGCTCGTCGCTCACGCCGTGTTCAAGCAGGAATTGCCTTGCGGCTTCGGCGCCTTCGATTTCGAAGCGGTTTTGGCCGGGCACGGATGATGTAAAACCGAGATCATGCAGAACAGCGGAAAGAAACAGAAGTTCCTGGTCTGCCGCTACCTGGTGCTTTTTGGCGAACAGGTCGGCAAAATGATAACAGCGCATAACGTGGTTGAACAGCATCGGGCTGGAGACGCTGCGTGCATAAGCTTCCGCCGCGCGGACCGGTGGCGTATCCGGTTTTAAAATTATTGAATTCATGGACTAAAGATTAAAATGAACAGGCGGGTCGCCGAACAAGGCTCGCCTGCTTGCAGGTTATTGATTTTCGCCCGGGATATCACGGGCGATCTCGGTGAGCTGACCGCTGTTGATCTCATAAAAGAAACCATACAATTTGATATTTTTGGGCACCAGCGGACTGTTGCGCAGCAGTTCCAAGTCGTGTTTAACGGATTGCTCGAAGTCAAGTATGGCCATGCTGTCATGATCGATCAGTGTTGCGATGTCGGCATGGTGATGCTCATGAAACGAATGAATGAGATGTTCCGGCTCAAAGGCGGTAGCGCCACAGAACGAGTGGTGAACCACAACTACCTTCTCAAAATGAAAGAGATAGTCCATAGTAGCGACGGATTGCAGCGCAGAGAAGGCGCGGCCGCCGGCATTGGATACCGTGAACAGCGTGCGGGTATTACCCACCCGGTTACCGTCGGCGTCAAGGATGTTTTCGCCCGGGTACACTTCGTCTCCGAAGTAGTTGGCTACCGCTTGCGGTATTTCCGAAGCGCGGGGGTCGAAGCAATGAATGACTATGGTTTTCATGGGAATGGCTTGATTGAAGCCTTCGAAATGTTCTTGGTCGAACCAGGGTTGCTTCCTGAATTCGAATTGGCTAAGATTTGTCATGTCTGAGAATTTTGTTGGGTCAAAAGTAAACAGATCTGTATACTTTTTGCAATTAAAAGTAAACAGATCTGTTTACTTTTACATTCTGCTGATAATTCATGCACTTAAAATTTTTAATTTTGAATATGGCAGATACACTTAGCTCCTTCAGGGATTTGCGGACGGAGAAGATCCAAGAACTGAAACCACGCGAACGGATACTAAAGACCGCGATTCGTCTTTTTAATGAACATGATGTACACACGATCGGCATTGACCGGATCATTGCGGAGAGCCAGGTATCTAAAAGAACTTTTTACAGTTATTTCCCTTCAAAATCTGATCTGACCGCAGCTTACCTGGAGTTTTGGGACGCTTTCCGGTTTGATATTCTGGAAAAACGGGTGGGGGCAGCAAGTAATGAGCCTAAAGCGCAGTTGCTGGCTGCTTTTGACGCGGTGGATGACTGGATCGCGGACCCGGATTTCAATGGCTGTGTTTTTACGCGTGGCTTGAGTGATTTTAGCACAGACGAGGAAAAGCCGCTTCGGGCAAAGGTAGACCGGCACCTGGAAAAAGCATCGGCGTTTATTCAGGAACGTTTAAGTCAATTGGTTGAACCTGCTCAGGCCAAAACGCTGCTACCACAGTTACTCAGTCTCATCCTGGGAGCAATGGTGGTAGCACAGGCGACCGGTCGGAAAGACACGGCGCAACTCAACAAGGCTGCGGCGACACATTTGCTCAACGTCTGATCACCTAACCGTTGATTACTTGAATGAAGCCTAAACTCCATCGGCGATTGTCGTGTCTTAGTGGATATCCAGGAGCCATTGATCAATGTGTTCCGGAGAAGGGGGCATTGTATTCTGTAACACTTTTACATACTATCTTTCTGAATTACATATTTAAAATTAGGTATTCATCGACACAACTGTTTATCTGATGAACGCGGAACAACGTGGCCAAGCATGCAGCAATCTCCACCAAGTAGCCTTTTTCAAATTCTCGAACCGCGTAAATCTTCTTAAATGCTTGATGAAAAATGCATTGATTCTATCAAGTGGTTAACTGATTCGAAAAGCGCCCACTTGGATTTTTCTATTTGTTTTGTATACAAGACAGATTTAAGGCTTTTCACTGTACCCACGGCAATAGGTGTCCCAAGTGGGATATAGGCAAATGTGGACCGAATAGATTTTTTGCATTGCGGATTTTATGATTAGTAAAGGCATTCAAAAAACGGCATTTAAATCAGTTTTACTTTCGCGCTTGTTGCAAATACATTAGAGTTTGTTGCGTTGATTGACTCCAAAAACGCTTGATCTGGCTTAATCTATGTAGCTGCGGAGCTTTTTTCAAAAAATATGGAATTCCGCAACGGTGGGCAGGTGGTTCCATTTTTCGCTATAGATGCTCACGCGGTGCTGGAAGTAAATATGAATAATAGTGCTAAAAAGCGGTATCAATGTCGGGAAGGAAAAAATTGTTGAGGCATACAGCGAAAAAAAACAAAATGGCTTCCCTTTTATTTATCGCGCAATTTGGTTAATTGCTAAAAATATTAGTATTTTTGGTTGGTATGAATGTAGACAGGATAACGGAAAAGCTTAATATTTTGGCCGACGCGGCTAAATATGATGTTTCATGTGCATCGAGCGGAAGTAACAGGAAAAATAAGGACAAAGGTTTGGGAAATGCCAGTAACGGAATTTGCCATAGTTATACGGAAGATGGGCGTTGTGTTTCGTTATTGAAGATCCTGCTTACCAATCATTGTATTTTTGATTGCGCTTATTGTGTGTCTCGGAAGAATAATGATATCAAACGGGCCGCGTTCACGGTGCAGGAAGTAGTTGACCTTACCATTAACTTTTATCGCCGCAATTACATTGAAGGCTTGTTTTTAAGCTCTGGTATTTTTAAAAATGCTGATTATACCATGGAGCGATTAGTGCACGTAGCTAAAAAACTCCGAACTGAGCATAACTTTAACGGATACATCCACTTAAAATCCATTCCGGGTGCAAGTGCGGAGCTAATGCAGGAGGCCGGGTTGTATGCCGACAGGCTCAGTGTGAATTTAGAAATGCCTACAGAAGCTGGATTAAAACTGCTTGCACCTGATAAAAACCGGCAGGACATGATCGACCCGATGCATTTTTTGAAGCAGGAGATCATCCGGAACACAGAAGAGAAAAAACTTTTCAAAAACGCCCCCATGTTTGCACCTGCAGGGCAAAGTACCCAGGTAATTGTTGGTGCCACACCCGAAAGCGATCAGCAGGTGCTGCAATCGGCTAATTATTTCTATAGAAATTTTAACTTAAAACGGGTGTATTATTCGGGTTATGTACCTGTATTGGCCGACCAACGCCTGCCTGCTTTGAATACTGCGGTGCCAATGGTGCGCGAAAATCGTCTTTATCAGGCCGACTGGCTCATGCGTTTTTATGGTTTCCATGTAAACGAGATCGTCAATAATCAAAACCCGTTACTTGATCTGGATATTGATCCCAAACTCAGCTGGGCAATCCGCAATATGCAGGCTTTTCCTATTGATATCAATAAGGCCGATTTGCAGCTGATCCTCCGGGTGCCGGGTATCGGTTTGTTATCGGCACAAAAAATTGTGGCTGCACGTAAATTTTCCGGGCTGGGCTGGGAACAGCTAAAAAAAATAGGAGTAGCCATTAACCGGGCGCGATACTTTATTACCTGCAAAAGCAATGAATTTGAACGGCGAGATTTAACAGGCCAAAACATTAAGCAATTTATTATGGCCCAATCGCAAAGCAAGTACATTAAAAATACCCAAACCCAACTTAACCTGTTTTAATATGAACTCGCTGGTTTATGACGGAACGTTTGAGGGGCTGCTTACAGCCGTGTTCGAGATTTACGAACGTAAACTGTATCCTGTAAAGTTATTTAAAGGGGAGTGGCGCAGCGGTGCGTTGTTTGAAGAGGTAATTCCTATTGTTACTGACGAGGCGCGCGCCGGCCGGGTATTAAAGGGATTGCGGAAAAAACTTTCAGCTGCCGGGGTGCAGCGCCTTTACATTAGTCACATGGCCGAAATTGCCGGCGAAGACTGCAATGTGCTGGGTTTTATCCGCCATGTTTTTGACAGCGACCAAAATATTGAAGAAGATTACGGGAATAGGTATGTGATGCGACTGTCCGAGATTTTAAAGATGGTGCGGCGCGAAAAACACAGGATGGAAGCTTTTGTTAGGTTTCAAAAACTAAATGATGGTACTTTTTATGCTGCCATTGAACCTGATTTTAATGTATTGCCATTGTTGATTAAGCATTTCAAAAGCCGCTATACCGATCAAAAATGGATGATCTATGATATTAAAAGAAATTATGGGCTGTACTACGATCTTCACGACACGCAATTCATCGAAATGAATTTTGATGAGTTAAGTAAACCGGTTAATGTAATTGCGGCTTATAGCGAGGACGAAGGTGTTTATCAAGACCTTTGGAAGAATTATTTTAATAGTATAAACATCGCTTCACGCAAAAATACCAGGCTTCATGTGCGTCATATTCCCAGGCGATATTGGCGGCATTTAACAGAGAAAATTTAACGTTTTTATGATTTTACGCGTTTTTTCTGTTTCGATACAAATGGTTTTTCATGCATTTTGTTAATAAAGGGTAATGTTAATAATGCAGCTTGTATTTCAGTTAATTACCTTGATTTATACTTGAGAAGGTTGAAAATTCAATGTTGATAAGTATTGGTTTATTGTTGATAACCTGTTAATAGAAATAATCAAAAATATTTGCCAAATCACGGTAATGTCCCGATATTGAAATCATCAAGAACGACGTACTTTGACAGCCTTTCAGGAAAACAGAAATTGAATCGGGTGAACCTTCGGGGGAACTAAAGATCAAGGGAAGTCCCTGAGTTGCAAGAAAAAATGAAGAAGGCGAAAGTCTTTTGAAAAAAGAAAGCAATTAAAGGAGGTACCGGAATTAAGAAGAAGAACTCTACGGAGGGAAACAACAGAAACCGGTGACATTGAAAATAGTCGACCGCTCGTGAGAGCAACGGACGAAGATCATGTCGGTAAGAGATACACAAAACTTGATGCTGTTGGGCAACTACGGTTAAACAACAGTTTGGAAACGGGAGTTCAAATCGAAAGAGATGACTCCCGTTTTCGCTTTTACAGGTTTTTTTGTTTGAGGAGAAATTTTTCTTCAAACCTTAAAATCGTTATTTTAGGCGGATATGAAGGACGGTCAGCGTAACCAGAAGAAAATATTTGTTTTAGATACTTCTGTGATCCTGTATGATCACAACGCATTTCAAAACTTTCAGGAGCACGATGTTGCCATACCCATCCAGGTATTGGAAGAGCTCGATAATAAAAAGAACGGTAATGATACCCGTAACTTTGAGGCCCGAAGCTTTATCCGGTTGATGGATGACCTGTCGCACAATGGACTGATCAACGAATGGATCCCGCTTAACGGTAAAACTAAAGGCAGCTTTAAAGTTGCAATGGATACTAAAACTACCGGCCAGGATGCCGAGCAGATTTTTGGTTCAGATAAAACGGATCACCGTATCCTCAACGCGGCCCTTGGCTTACAGGAAGAAAATCCTGGCAAAAAGGTAGTGTTGGTATCAAAAGATATTTGCCTTCGCCTCAAAGCCAAAGCCCTTAACCTGCATGCCGAAGATTATGAAACGGGCAAGATCAAAAACCTGGAGGAACTTTATACGGGTAAAACGGATGTAGATAAGGTGACGGAAAAACTGATCACCACTCTGAATAAAAATGAAAATTTACCGGCCGAAAATTTAAAGATAGGTTCGTACACCAACAATCACTTTTATGTATTAAAAGGAAAAAAAGGCGATACTGTAGGTTTTTACAATTCACAAACTAAGCAGCTTGAAAAAGTTACCGAGCAGCCTGTTTTAAACATTCACCCTCGTAATATCGAGCAGTCTTTTGCTATTCATGCGTTATTGCACCCGGATATAAAATTAGTAACTATACAAGGAAACGCCGGCACGGGTAAAACGCTATTAGCTTTGGCCAGCGCACTTGAGCAACGTAAATATTATCGTCAAATCTTTGTTACCCGCCCTATTGTTCCTTTAAGCAATAAAGACATAGGCTTTTTGCCTGGCGATATTAAATCAAAGATTGATCCTTATATGGCCCCGATATGGGATAACCTAAAATTTATAAAGGATCAGTTCGGTGACGACGAAAAAATGCAGGCCAAAATTGATGAGTTAGTCAATAATGATAAAATCTCGATAGCTCCACTGGCTTTTATTCGCGGGCGCACGCTCAGTAAGATATTCTTTATTGTTGATGAAGCGCAAAACCTCACCCCGCACGAGGTGAAAACTATCATATCCAGGGCCGGAGAGAACAGCAAATTTGTATTTACAGGTGACATTTACCAGATAGATACCCCATATCTCGATGCCGAAAGTAATGGACTGTCGTATTTAATAGATAAAGCAAAAGGGCATCCGCTTTATGCTCACATCACCTTGCAAAAAGGGGAGAGGAGCGAACTGGCCAATTTGGCTACGGAGTTGTTGTAAAATCAGCCTTACTTAGTTTTAAAACCTCGTAAGGTTTTACGCTTATATATATAATTCGCTCTCTAAATTCCTTGAGTCCAAACACTGAGCGTGATATCCGCTTTTCAATCAGGATTAACTTTTTAAAACTTCATAAGTCTTTCCTGTGTATCTTTAGGAAATAAACCTACGCGCTTATGAAAATATCAAAATACCTTCATTCATGCCTGCTTTTTGAATTAGACGGTTATCAGCTCTTGTTTGACCCCGGAAAGTTTTCATTTGCCGAAGGTTTGGTTACACCACAATTGTTTGTTGATGTAAGAACTATTGTGATCACCCATATCCACCCCGATCATTTCGATATAGATATCTTAAAAAGTATTGTAGAGTTAAGCGGCGCAGTAGTTGTCACTAATTCGCAGGTAGGAAGGGAATTAGATAAGATCAATTTAAAATATATACTTCTTGAAGAAGGCACCCATCGGGCAGGGCCATTTAAACTCCAGGCGTTCCCGGTTAGGCATGAGCTCATCATGGATAACCCGCTGCCACAAATGACGGGCTTCCTAATCAATAACAAAGTATTGCACCCCGTTGATTCGATGGAAGAGAAGCTTTTGAATTTTAAAGGTATCGAGTTGCTGATCATGGTTTCGATGGCTCCATTTGCCAATGAACCAACAATTTCGGCCTTTGCAGATGAGCTGTATCCTAAGCAAATTTTGCCTGTGCACGACGGGTTTGCTAAAGATTTTTTCATACTTCAGCGTTATGCCGCGTACAAAAAACATTTTGACAAGCAAGGAATCAAGTTTCATGAAATTTATAAAGTAGGGACGGAATAAGTATTTAGTCGGAAGTTTTGAGTCTAAAGTTATAACTCTTAAGCTGGAGTTTTAGAAACCATTATTGTTGCTACCTAAGACTTTGAATTTAGGACTTACGACTTTTAAAGCCACCTTTATAAAAAGAAACCCCGCCGAGAGGCGGGGGTTCTTTGCGGGCTCAGCCTCCTGCTAAGCCGACCCGCGTTAACCTTATCACAATGCTAAGGTGAGGATTAATAATGAAGAAAACATGAACATTAATTGCCGTTAATTTTTCATCTTAGCGAAAAACATACTTTTAGCTAATGCAGAAACCCGATAGCCTCATTTTTGATATGGACGGAACCCTTTGGGATGCCGTTGACACCTACGCCGAATCATGGAATCTGATATTTCAAAAGCTTGATATTCAAAGGACTATTAAACGAGATGAACTGCTGCACGTGATAGGTATGGATGGTAAAAAGCTTACACGGGTAATGCTGCCCGAATTTGATGAGGAAAAAGGGATGGAGATCTACAATGCGGTAAACCAGGTAAGACGCGAAATATTACCAACCAGCGGTGGTATTATGTATAAAGGAGTTACTAAAGGCCTGGAACAATTGGCAGGCAAATACAAATTATTTGTATTAAGTAACTGTGCTGTTGGTATTATTCCGTTGTTTTTAACATGGGCAGGCATTAATGAGGTTATTACAGATAGCATGGCTTATGGCACCAACCAGATGCCTAAAAACCACAATATGCATCTGCTCATGAATAAACACAAATTGCAGAACCCGGTTTACATAGGCGATACTAATGGCGATGCTGAACAAACGCGCCTTGCCGGTATCCCATTTGTGTTTGTTAGTTATGGCTTTGGTAATACGGATGACTATGATCATAAATTTGACGATTTTGAATCCCTTACCCAATATTATTTGAGTTTGTAAGTTAAATTTAAATGAAAAGCATATCCCTGCTTATTTTATTGCTAACTATCCTATGTGGCACAGTGTCGGGCCAGCATGCAACCGTTGAGTCGGAAGAGTGGATAACCGAAGATCTCGGTTATCTTTATTTTAATAGCGGCAAGGTTTATTTTAATTTGGATGGATATAAGAAACACGAAAACAAATACAAAATAGAGCATGACACGCTTAAAATAATTGATACATATACTACCAGTGCAGATAATTTTAAACAACAGCATATTGACGTTTCTAAGTTTATCATCAACTATTTTGATGGCAAGAAATTAACCATTAAAGCTGTTAATGATAATGCTATAAAATTAGCCGGTCGCCCTCCCTTGCAGTTTAAAAACTATAAATCCAGTTTTGATAATGGGATCAAATTTTTAAAACTTCGTTTCCTATCCTCAACCTGTTATGGCAATTGTCCGCAATTGTTGATCAATATATGGGCTGATGGTACGTATCGTTTAAAAGGGGGCGAGTTTGCAGATCCTTATAAAGGAGATTATGCCGGGAAGCTCACTAACCAGCAACTTGACAGTCTGAACTATTGGCTAAAACGGAGTGAATTAAAAAAGATGTACGATTGGAAACAGGGTAGCCAGGTTACAGATGCACCTAATTATTACCTGGATATCGATTTTGAAAACAATAAGGACAAACTTACGCTAACTACCAATGATCCACCTTTTAACCTAACTGGTTTGGTTACCTTTTTAGTGGAGTCTTTTAAAAAAGTAAACCTCACGAAAATTAAAGAAGGAGAGAAGCCGGCAAACTAAACAGGCCATTGTCATGATATAAATGTTTGCTTACCTGCTAAGTTTTTGTAGCTTAGTTAGCAAATAAAATCTCCGATGAAAACAAAAACCAAGGTTATTATCACCCTTATATTACTACTGATTATAGTAGGCTTTTTTTACTATCGATATTATTTTGTTTTTGGCGAGGGAACTAAAGCCGGTACCATGAACTATTTTGTAAAGAAAGGTTACGTATTTAAAACTTATGAAGATAGGTTAATTCAAAACGGAATCCGTACGCAGGTAACAGGGGGTACAATTGGCTCAAATGAATTTATGTTTTCTGTAACCGATGAAAAAGTGGCAAAAAAACTGAACAGTAACGCAGGCTCATTTTTAGAACTTCACTATAAAGAATACCTGCATACGCTGCCATGGCGGGGAGTAAGCGTTTTGATAGCGTAGTTTCGGCCAAACCACTTGCGCCTGGTATGTAATAAAATATATTAAACTACAACCTGCTTAAGCGTTGACCAGGTTGTAGTTTAACTCGCCGTTTTGTTTGGTGATCTTTACCAATCCCCGGTCAAAAAGATAATTAAGTACTTCAATCGTGTTTTTCTCGTGTGTAAAAGTATTTACCGCAGGTTCGTATTCCTTTAGCTTCAATGCAATATCAGCTACTGTGGCTTGCTTTAATTGCGAAAGCGTATAAATCACCTTATCCTGTGTGCAGGTAACCTTAGCGAATTGATCAGGCATGCGGCATGCCGAAAAAAATGATTGATTTGAATTGCTCATCTGCTCAATATAACAAAATTATGATCAGGCATTAACCGCATCTCTTAACGATTTAATGGTGTCATGCGTTTTTTTTAAACCTTCTAAATGATTATTAAGCATGGTTACAACCTGCTCATCTTCCCATATCAGCTCCTTATCGTCAAGCGCGGCGCGATAAGCTTTTTTTGCTACATCCTCGCCATATTCGCAATCCGAAAGTATCGAGTGACTGTCTTTACTTACAAAAACCGATTTTACATCCATCCAGGCGTGATAAAATTTCCCCGCAAGGGTAGTACCGTCTGTAGGATCTCCTCCTAATACACGAATGTAATCGCGTATTTCACTAACGTAGTTTTTGCTTTGATCAATATATTCATTAAAAAGTAAATTCAATCCGACTTCATCTGTTGCTTCGGTAGCTTTGTGATATCCGGTTATCCTGTCGTTATTTATTTTGATCAGATCGTTCAGTGCTGAGATCTGATGTTGTACGTGCTGTAAAACTCCCATGGCGTTATTGTTTTGTTTTAATAAATAACATACCATATGGGTTAATGTTTTTATATTTTAGTTAGGTGTTGACCAGTGAAATGACCAGTTTAACTGCATGCCATAAAATACAACTGGATGAATCGGCGACCGGATAAAACGGCCATCGCGAGGACTTATCCCGGAGAGGCGTTATAGCATTTTAGCATGTCGGTTTTATATTAATTTTAAAGGGATATTTAAGCAACGGGAAGAACCGGCGCCCGGGTGAGACGGCCGCCATAAGGTTCTGTCCGAAGAGGGGTAATTGTTGTTAGTTGATTGATGTTGCTTGTCTATTATTAAGTTTTTTGAACAAAATAGGCCACTTTTTTTAGTAAATCATCCATATCAAAAGGCTTGGCTAAAAAATCGTCGGCACCGGCTATCATTGCAGAATCACGTATATCGCGACTTGCCGATATCATGATAACAGGTATATCTTTGGTTAGCTCGTCTTGTTTTAGCTTCCTGCAGATATCGCGACCGTCTTCGCCGCTCATCCAGATATCTAACAGTAGCAAGTCGGGGAGTTCGTCTTTCATATCAAGTACTGTTGTACCATCTACGGTTGAAGTTACCTCATAGCCTTCAAATTCAAGCAGCATTTCCACAGCATCTACAATGCCAGGGTCATCATCTGCAATCATGATTTTCTTGTTCTTTGTATCCATTTTAGGCGTAAGGGCTTGGTTAAACCCTCTGAAATTAGCTGTAATAAATTTACCTGATTGTAAACTATCCAACAGATCATTAACTGTTGATATCATCTACAGGTAATGCAAAGCAAAAAGTAGACCCTTTGCCTTCAATGCTGTTTACCCACATTCTGCCGCCTTCTCGCTTAATAATTTCTGAAGAGATGTATAATCCTAACCCCAAACCGGGGAAAGTATGCTGCTTATTCCCGCTTACCCGGTAAAATTGCTCAAACACCCGGTCCTTCTTGTCTTCGGGTATCCCGATGCCAAAATCCTGTACACAAACAATCACCTCATTGTTTTCGCGGCGAGTGTTGATGATGATGGTATCGGTATGAGGCGAATATTTGATAGCATTTGTAATAAGGTTGGTAATAACCTGGCTTACCCGATCTTTGTCTGAATAGATACGGCCTGTTGGTGTAAAGTTTTGGATAAGTTTATGTTTTTGTGTAGTGTGCTGCAGGTCTTCAACAGTTTCCTGTAGGTTTCATTAAAATCGAACCATATTTTATTGAACTGTAGCCTGCCCGAGTTAATCTTGGTAACATCAAGGAGATCGCCTATGAGGTTTGTAAGACGGTTAATCTGGGCATCCATCCTAAGCACCATTTCGGCTTTTTTTTGTTCGCCTTCTTTGGTAAGCATAGCACCCAATACCTGGGCATATGCTTTTATGCTCGTAACCGGCGTTTTTAATTCGTGACTTGCGATACCTAAAAAATCATCTTTTTGCCGTTGTAATTGTTTTTGCTCATCAATGTCTGTATTAGTACCAAACCATTTAATGATTTTTCCGTCAATTATGAAAGGTAAAGCCCTGGACAAATGCCACTTGTAATTTTGATCTTTATCTTTTAATCTAAATTCACATTGGTAAACATTACTCGTGTTCACTGCATAGTTCCAAGCCTCAACACAAGCATCTCTATCATCGGGATGAATAGCATTGAGCCAGGATGCTGCTATTTCATTTGCTTGGGCACCAAAATAATCTACAGCACGTTGATTAAAGTAGTCGACCTGACCATCCGTGCGGGCCGTCCAAAGTTGCACCGGCATAAAACCAGTAACAAACTCAAACTGCCTGATCTGGTTATTTAATTCCCTGTTACGTAATTTCACTTCGCTTTCGGCAAGTGTTTTATCGGTAACATCGGTACAGGCACCTATGTACCCGGTAAATTCCCCCTGCTCATTATATTGCGGATTGCCGGTGGCTATACACCATCTTATTTCACCATCCCGGCGTGTGATCCTAAAATCAACTTCATAGAACCGGCGGGCATTTAAATCGGCTAAGAACTTTTCACCGGCCCTGGTTCTGTCTTCTTCTAAAAGTGCGTTGATCCACCCTGCGCCCATATTATCCTCATATTTAATGCCAGTCCAATCAACCCAGGTTTGATTTACGTAAGTAATATTACCTTGAGCATCGGCCATCCAAAGTACTGTTGGCGACGCATTAGTGATGTTTTTAAGCAATCTCTCACTATCAGTAAGGGCTTTTTTATCGGCAATTTCCCTTCGCAGATCCCTTGCAATTGAAGCCCGGCCCTCTGGCAAGCCGGTTACAGCGTCATAAACCAGCATGGTGGTGCCGTACACAGGTATGGCTTCGCCGGTTTGGAAATGACGGTAAAGTACTTCACCGCTCCATTTGCCATGCTTCATTAAAATTGGATTTACTTTGTCCCTCAGCTTATCAAGCTCATCAGGCATTAAATATTCGCTGTTGTGCCTCCTGTGCTCGTTGGCGCCTTTGATACCCAACATTTTTCGCCCGGCGGTATTTACGTAAGTTACATTACCATCAAGGTTGGATAGGCTTACAAAATCTGAGCTATGGTTAATAAGCGACAATAATTTATACTGTTCATTTCTTGCCGCTTTTTCAGGGCGCAGGTCTCGGGCTACGGATGCCATACCAATAGGCAAGCCATTTAACGGATCATCGATTCTGAAACAGTTAACGTAAACCGGAATATTTTCTCCTGTCTTAAAATGCCGATAGTGCATTTCACCTTCCCACTTACCATACTGCTGTACCGCGGGGTTTATCTCATTATTTACTTTGTCTGCTTCATGATCTGCAAAATATTCAACGCCGGGTTTTAAAGCTTCTTTTGTACTCCCAATACCTAATATAGTGTAGGCTGTTTTATTGATATAGGTTACAGAACCATCCATGCTGCCTACTGCAACCACGTCGGCTGTTTTATCAATCAGTGCAATCAGTTTTTGTTGTTCTTGTTTATCTAATATTTCGCGGGTTATATCCTGTACGGTACCTGCAAAGCGGATAGGCTCATGATTATCGTTAAAGTAAGCCCTACCTTTCAGGTGGATCCAATATTTCAGGTGCCCTGTGTCATCAACGGTGCGGACGATTATATCATAATTTCCATTGCTTACAGGATCATAAGCCTGCATTACTGCTGTTCGCAAGCGTTGCTCATCTTCCGGGTGGACAAATTTCAACAGATCATCATACTTTATCTCATCATCTTTTCGAAAACCGCAAAGCTCTTTACAGCGATCGTCCCATGTTGCGGTTTGTAATCTGGGGTTTAAATCCCAGGTTCCCAGTTCGGCAGCTTGCAGAGCAAATTGAGCACGCTGTTCACTTTCAACCAGCTTTTTACGGGTGTTAACCAGTTCGGTAACATCTGTAGCTGTATTCAACACACCCCAAACTTTACCATCGTCGTTATGTAACGGTTTAAAAATAAAGTTGAAGTAAAATTCTTCAAGCTTATCGTTAACCATAAGATCAACCCTTTGCTCTTTCCACTTATAAGCCGTACCGTTATCGTATACATTTGATAATATTGCATGAAAGCCCGGCTCTTCGAATTCGGGCAGCAGGTCAAAGTAATTATGCCCAATAACATCATCTCCCTGTCCCCATATATCTGTCATGGCCTTATTGGCAATCCTGATCTCCATTGTTTTGCCAACATATAATGCTATAGGGGTAGGAGATTCCCTGAACAGAATACGGAAAATATCTTCGTTTAATTGTTGATGAAGGCCGGCGTTGTTATTCATTATATAAATAATATGTATAAATATAGGCTATAATAATTAAGATCAAAATCTCAATTCATACATCATAATATTTCAATTAAATGAGTATGCCTGTTATATTAATATAGCTGCAGTTATTGATAAAAACGGGTTACAGAAGCGTATACCTTGTTTTTTTAACAGTATACCTGTATAAATGTTTAAATTCTGTTTTTAGAGAATTTGATGGTATGAGATTTTAAAGGTTTGTAAAATCAGGAGAATTATTTGTATTAATAGTACGGTAATTTTACCATGTTTTTTGTTTTTTTTACTCCACAAAATCAATTATATCAAAACAATTTCATAGGTATTACTATTACCATACCAATAAAACAAAATCCTGTATACTTGATGGTTGTGGTATGCGGGTAGTTAAACAGATTGGATTTATTATGACCAAATTGCATAAAAAACAGCAGCTTATAACGTTTGAGCAATTGCCCAAAACCCCTACCGGTATTACCGGTTTAGATGAAATAACGGGCGGTGGTTTACCTAATGGAAGACCAACGCTGATATGTGGTGAAGCGGGTTGTGGTAAAACACTTATGTCGCTTGAGTTTATCGTGAGGGGTGCTACCGAATTTAACGAGCCCGGTGTATTTATGGCTTTTGAAGAAAAGGCAGATGAATTGGCTTCGAACGTAGCGTCGCTGGGCTTTGATTTAATTAAACTCCAGGATGATAAAAAATTAAGACTTGATCATGTGCATATAGACCGAAGCGAGATTGAGGAGACAGGCGAATATGACCTGGAAGGTTTGTTTATTCGCTTAGGCTTTGCTATTGACAGCATCGGGGCAAAAAGAGTAGTACTGGATACTCTTGAAAATCTTTTTTCGGGTTTATCAAACCAGATTATATTGAGGGCCGAGCTTAGAAGGCTTTTTACTTTTTTAAAGGAAAAAGGTGTAACTGCTATTATAACCGGCGAAAAAGGTGACGGCTCTTCATTAACACGGCAGGGACTTGAAGAATATGTTTCAGATTGTGTTATCCTGCTTGATCACAGGGTTATAAATCAGATCTCAACCCGTCGTTTGCGCGTGGTAAAATATCGCGGTACACAGCATGGTACCAACGAATATCCATTTTTAATTGATGAAGATGGCATTTCTGTACTTCCGGTAACATCTTTAAGATTGGAAAAAGAAGTGTCATCCGAAAGAATTTCATCGGGTATACCCTCTCTTGACAGCATGTTTGGAGGCAAGGGTTTTTTTCAGGGCAGCAGTATCCTCGTTTCGGGCACGGCCGGTACCGGTAAAACAAGTATTGCGGCTAGCTTTGCCAATGAGGTTTGCGGCAACAAAAAAAGGTGCCTTTATTTTGCTTTCGAGGAGGCGCCTAAGCAGATCCTTCGCAACATGAAATCAATCAATCTCGACCTGCAAAAACACATTGACAATGGCTTGCTCGAGTTTCATGCCTCGCGTCCTACGCTTTACGGTATTGAAATGCACCTCGTTGCTATTTATAAGATCATTAAAAGATTTAAGCCCGCAGCGGTGATCCTCGACCCGATTACAAACCTCATTACGGTGGGTTCGGTAAGTGAAGTAAAATCGATGCTGATAAGGCTGATCGATTTTTTACAGGACGAACAGATCACGGTTATGTTTACTGCCCTCAGTTTAAATACGGTGGTAAGTGAACAAACCGACGAAGGTGTATCATCATTAGTTGATACCTGGCTGCTTGTAAGAGATATCGAATCGAACGGAGAGCGTAACCGGGGTTTATACATCATGAAGTCGCGCGGTATGAGCCATTCAAACCAGGTACGCGAGTTTACCATTACCGATAAGGGGTTAAACCTGGTTGATGTTTATCTTGGCCCCGATGGAGTGCTCACAGGATCGGCTAGGGAAGCCCAAAAATTAAGGGAAAAAGCAGGCGTGGCACTAAGGGAGTTTGCTATATCCCGTAAAGATAAAGAGATATTGCGCCGGCGTATGATGCTTGAATCAAAAATTGCAAGCTTGCAGGCCGAATTTGAATCGACAGAGGAGGAATTGAACAAAATATACCTGGAAGAAGAGTTGAAACAGGATATTATAGAAAGAAACCGGCAAGAGATAACCGACATTCGCCGGGGAAATGTGGATACGCTTAAAAGTAAATCAAAAAGTAAAAAGTAATGGAACTGGATGAAGTTATAAAATATGAGTTAAGGCTGTATGTAGCGGGCAAAACTGCTAAATCGGTTACCGCGCTCACCAACCTTAAAAAATATTGTGAAGAACATTTGAAAGGTCAGTATGTTATTGAAGTAATAGACTTGCTGCAGCAGCCTCAACTGGCCGAAGGGGATCAAATATTTGCAATCCCCACGCTGGTAAGAAAAGTACCTGAACCGATTCGCAAAATAATAGGCGACTTGAGCAACGAGGAAAAAGTTTTGGTTGGATTGAATATAATACCAGTAAGTAAATAGTTAGATGACCGAGCAAAACCAATTGCCTTTAGATCAAGGAGAAAACCAGTTTTTTCGATTGCGTTTATTTGTAATTGGAGCATCGCCCAATTCTGTCAGGGCAATAGCCAACTTAAAAATTATTTGTGAGCGGTACCTTAAGCCTAATTACGAGCTCGAGATAATTGATGTTTACCAGCAACCGCTTATCGCACGGGAAGAACAGATCATAGCATTGCCTTTACTTATTAAAAAATCTCCCGGCGTTGAACGCAAGCTTATCGGAGATATGTCAAATACAGACAAAGTTTTAAAAGGGCTGGGAATATTTACAGAAAGCTAATTATGGAGCAGGACAAACTTACATATGAGCAGTTGCTTGCGGAGAACAATAAGCTTCGATATCAATTAGAAGAAGCTACCGACGTCATTTCTGCTATTCGTAATGGCCAGGTTGATGCCTTTATAGTTAAAGATGATGAAGGCCACCAGCTTTATACGTTGAAAACGGCCGACCAAACCTACCGCGTTTTTATTGAAAAAATGAACGAAGGAGCGGTTACGTTGAATGGGGACGGTACTATATTATATAGCAATTCGAGTTTTGCGGCTATGGTTAATGAACCGTTAGAAAAAGTGATCGGGCTGGATTTTAACGCTTTTGTTGCCGAAGTTTCGGTGGAGAAGTATAAGCAGATAATTAGGGATGGCTGGAATGCCGATTGTAAGGGCGAGGTTTTGTTATCAAATCGGGATGGTAAACTGACTCCCTGTTTATTATCATCTACCACACTTGACCTTGATGAAGGAACGGCATTGAGTTTGATCCTGACCGATTTGACTGCTCAAAAGGAAACCGAATGGGAGCTGAAAATTAAAAATGATCAGCTTGAAGAAGCCCAGAATATTGCCGAGAGGCTGAATAATGACCTGGAAGATACTGTGAGGGAGCGTACCAATGATTTGCTTATCAGCCGGGAACATTTTAAGTTGCTGGCTAATAATATTACTCAAATGACCTGGACGAATTTGCCCGGTGGCGAAGTCGATTTTTATAATCAGCGTTGGTTTGATTATACGGGCAGGCGATATGGTGAAACAGCAGGCTGGGGCTGGCAACAGATCGTACACCCAGATGATTTGCAAAAAACAATGAGTGCTTACCTCGAATCTTTGCAAAGCGGGAGTGTTTATGAACTTGAAAACAGGTACCTCCGCTGGGATAATACTTATCGCTGGCACCTTAACCGCGCAGTGCCGTTAAGAGATGATAATGGAGAAATTCTTTTTTGGGTAGGGACCGCAACAGATATCGAAGAACAGAAAAAGCAGCTTGATTTAAAGGATGAGTTTATTGGTGTGGCCAGCCATGAACTTAAAACACCTTTAACCAGCCTGAAAGGTTATTTACAGCTTATTTTGGCTTATAAAAAGGAGGAAGTTCCCTCAATAGTAAAACAATATATTGAAAAGGCCGGCACTGCTTTAAATAAGCTTCAGCGTTTGGTTAACGATTTACTTGATGTAAGTAAAATTCATGCGGGAGGCCTTGAATATGCCAGGGCGAAAATAAATCTTCGCGACCTGGTAGCGTCAACTTTAGAAAACGCTATCCACCTATACCCTGAATTTAATTTTATCAATAAATCGGAAACTGATTTTTTTATAGATGGAAATGCCGGGCGACTGGAACAGGTACTGATAAATTTCATTAACAATTCTGTAAAATACTCAACCGAAAATAAAAATATCATTATTGAAACCTGTAATATAAACGGAAAGGTACGTGTATCAGTAACGGACTTTGGCATCGGATTGTCGGCCGCGCAGATCGAGCATATTTTTGAGCGGTTTTATCGTGTTGAGGATAAAAAATTTATGACGAGCGGCCTTGGTATGGGGCTTTATATCTCGGCTGAGATCATTAATAATCATAACGGCGATATAGGGGTTGAAAGTGAGCTTGGTGCAGGCGCTACTTTTTATTTTGAGTTGCCCTTGCTTGAAAAGTAAGCATTGTTTATTTCGGTTCAAAATTGCAGTTGACATAAATACTTCTGATATTGGTTGGAAAACCGCCTGATATAAAACATAAAATATGTCTGCCGAAAACGAAAATATATACGTTACAAATGAGCCTGACGGTGTAACCACCATTTGTTTTTATCATCCGGCACAAAACTCCCTGCCCTCGGCGTTATTAAAACAACTTGCCGATGCGATATTCAATGCCGGTAATGATCCGGAAACAAAAGTCATTATTTTAAAAAGCGCGGGAGATCGTACTTTTTGCGCGGGTGCAAGCTTTGACGAGCTGTTGCAAATTAAGGATAGGGAAACCGGCGCGTTATTTTTTGAAGGGTTTTCTAACGTGATTAGTGCCTGCCGCAAATGCCCTAAAATAATAATTGCGAGGGTACAGGGTAAAGCAGTTGGAGGAGGGGTTGGCCTTGCCGCCGCTGCCGATTATTGCCTGGCCAGCGAGGCGGCGTCAATAAAGTTAAGTGAGCTTACTATAGGTATTGGCCCCTTTGTGATAGCCCCCGCTGTGATCCGTAAAATAGGGTTATCAGCATTTTCCCAGCTCACTATCAGGGCGTCAGATTTTCAAACTGCCCAATGGGCTAAGCAAAACGGCTTGTATAATGAGGTTTATGAAGATACTCCAAGTCTTGATGGGGCTGTATATGAGCTTACTCAAAAAATAGCTTCATATAACCCGGCAGCACTTACCGGCTTAAAGCAGATACTTTGGGAAGGCACTGCTGATTGGGATGATTTGCTTAAACAACGTGCAGCTATAAGTGGTGAGCTGGTTTTATCAGAATTTACGCAACGGGCATTACATTCTTTTTTTAAGGATAGATCCAAGTAACATTTGAGTAATAACTGCCTGTATTTTTACACAACCCTTAAAACCTCTCATTTTTAACGGGGGCAATTTTGTGTACATCTAAATGGCATTGGTTAATGTATTTGATCGTTTTATACCGGCATAGTTACATACTATAATAAAGCCTCCGGCAACCCGGAGGCTTTATTTTTTTACCAGTGCCTGCAATAACGATGAACACGATAGTGTCTTTGATAGTATACCGGCGCGTCATAATATCTTGCTGCGTAATAGCGCGGACGACCATAATAAACAGGACGGTCATAATAAACGTCCCTGCCATAGTAAACAGGTGCATCGTAATATCCGCTTGTGTAAACTACCCTATGATAAGGACGGCCAAAATGTGCGCTGATACTTATGCTTTGGGCTTTTGCAAATTGAAATGAAAACATCATCACAAAAGCTATTATTGAAAATCGGATAAATTTCATGGTCATAAATTTTAGTTAATACCTGAATTGTAATACATAATTATGACTGGCGATAGATAAGTTGGTTTAATTAAATTTTTATATTTTTAGATATGTATTACTTTGTTTTTTCTGCGATAGTTGTCTTTATCGTAATTGGAGTGCTTTATATTAAGTCGTATTATGATAAATTACGCTGGGCAAAAAAGCAGCTGATGAAAATTCAGGAAAAGTGGGGCAAACCGGTTAACGCCCGCCGAAACTTTGACTTAATAAAGATTTACCTGGATTCGGAAGATAGTAAAAACAAGCTTTCGGCTCAAACAGCCGACGACCTTGACCTGATAAGTGTTTTCAATTATATCGACAGAACAAACAGTAAGCCTGGTAAACAATATTTGTTTAACTTATTACATCACCCGACAACCGACATTGATGTTTTGCATGACCTCGACAATGATATTGATGATCTTTACATGGATAAACCCGGCCGCGAATTGCTTGAAGTGGAATTGTCAAAACTTAACCACCCCGATGCTTATTTTATAGCCAATCTTTTTCTTATGGCACATGAACCGGTATTTGCATCGGTAATTAATTTTTATATAAAGGTTTCACCTTTTCTGATCCTGGCTGCGTTATTATCGCTGATTGTTATTCCTAACATTTTCAGCTTTATCTTTTTGCTATTGTTGTTTGCGTACAACATTGTTATTTACTTCGGCAACCGCAAGGCTATTTCAGGGTATACCAAATCGTTACCGCAATTGCTGGTTATGTATAAAGTTGCAGTGGCGTTAGTTAAAAGCGGGAAATTTGGTCAGGTACACGAGGTAAAGCGTTCCCTTACCAGCCTAAGAGGTTTAAAACGAGCGCTTAAGTTTGTAAATATAGAAAGTGGCTTCGTGAATGGTAAAAGTGATATTGCTTATGCAGCCTTCCATTTGTTTAAACTGCTTTTTGTGATTGAGCCCAATACTTATACATCATCATTAAAACAAGTAAGTAAATACCGTGAGGACATTAAAGAAGTGTATAAATTTATTGGCCGGGCCGATACGCTGATAGCCATACAATCAATACGTGACGGTATGCCTTTTTATTCAAAACCCGCGTTTACGGGTGTTGATGGCAAAATAGAGATTACAGAACTTTTTCACCCATTAGTAGCTAACTGTGTAACCAACTCCCTTTATACAACTGATGCAGACAGGGGGGCATTGATCACAGGGTCAAACATGTCTGGCAAAACTACATTTATTAAAGCGCTGGCATTAAATACGCTGCTATCGCAAACTATATTTACAAGTTGTGCAAAGGCCTACAAGGCTCCTTTTCTCAAAATACAAACCAGCATCAAAACCAGCGATAACATTGATGAACACAAGAGTTATTTTCAGGCACAGGCCTTAGCTATTTTAGATATCATTGATAACAGTTCTCAGAAAGAGGATATAAAAAGCCTTGTGATCATCGATGAGATTTTCAGGGGTACCAATACCATCGAACGTATAGCGGCGGCTAAGTCTGTGCTTTCGTACATTACCGCTAACCAAAATTTTGTTTTTGTATCAACCCATGACCTTGAACTGGCCGAACTGCTCGACGAAGATTTTGTTGTATATTCCTTTTCAGAATCAAAAGATGGGCGCATGCTGGTATTTGACTATATCCTGAAGCAGGGCCTGCTTAAAAACACTAACGGAATCGCCATACTCAAATCCATGGGATATCCAGAATCTGTTATTGATGAAGCCAATATTGTAAGCGAGCGGATGATGAATAAATATTTGGTTTAAGCATTCCTGAAAAGAAAGCTTTCTTATTCATATAAGCTCAACCTGTTTTTTAAATACCGCATATCTTCCTGTAATTTTTCAACCCGGTCAAGCAGGTGGGAGATAGCTTCAATGCCGGCTACGTTAATATCCAATTCGTACAGGCTCACCAGTTTTTCCAGCTTTTGAAGTTCAGTTTGCGGGATGAAGACGATTTCATTAATGATGGTTACCTCAACCAGGCCCGCTTCATGTAAAGATGTGATGAACGTGTATTCAACATTATGATATACACAAAAATCGTTTGCTGCTATTAATTCTGCTGTTTTCATAATGTTTTTAATTTAGGCTGAGGATTTTGCCAGTTCTTCAAATAATTGTTTCTGCTTTTCAGTAAGGTTGGTAGGGGTTTGGATATCATAGGTCAGGTATAGATCGCCAAATTCATTCTCTTTTTTATAAACGGGCATACCTTTGCCTTTGAGTTTTACTTTAGTGCCGTTTTGAGTTTCAGGTTTTACTTTCACTTTAACTTTGCCGTTTAATGTATCGGCAGTTATTTCTCCACCTAAAACTGCAGTGTACAGGTCAAGTTTCAACGTGGTGTACAAATTATTACCATCACGCTTAAAATTTGCATCAGGTGCAACATTAAACTGAATATACAGATCTCCGGCGGGGCCGCCGTTTACACCCGGGGCGCCATGCCCGGCTATTTTGATAGTCTGTCCGTTTTCAATACCTGCGGGTATGGTTATCCGGATGTTTTTGCCATTGACAGTCAACGTTTGCTTATGTGTTTCAAGAACGTCTCGAAGGTTTAAACTTAACGAGGCGTTATAGTCCTGCCCGCGGTATTTTGCCTGCCTGCCGCTACGCGCGCCTCCCGCACCGCCAAACATCGATTGAAAAAAATCTGAAAAATCGTCACTTCCAAACCCTTCGGCGCTACCAAATCCTTCGGCTCCGGTAAAGCCGCCATAACCACCAAAACCTCCTTGTGCACCGGCTTGTTGGCGCGCTTGTTGTTCGTATGCTTCGCCATGCTGCCAGTTCTCGCCATATTTGTCGTACTTCTTTCGCTTTTCCGGGTCACTTAATACTTCATTTGCTTCGTTTAGCTGCTGGAATTTTTTGTGGGCATCTTCGTCATTAGGGTTAAGATCGGGGTGATATTTGCGGGCCAGTTTACGGTAAGCATTTTTAATATCCTTTTCGGATGCATTTTTGTCGAGCTCTAATACTTTGTAATAATCTATAAAAGCCATGGCGGGGTTTGATATAAACAGATGTGTTATTAACTACTAAATATACAGCTTGGTTTTAAAACTTATGGCTTTTTTAATGTCATTTGATATAAGTGTAACCTACAATAGCATGTTACGGTCATAGCTGGTAAATCTTTTAAATTATGAAAGCCGAAATTGATTTCCAGCAACAAATATTGCCTGGCTTGTGCCTTATTACAGCACCATTGCTGTTTTGCATATCAACATTTTTTTGGGTAGATGGACAATACGGGGTAACGGCTGCAACGCTGATCTGCCTGTCAACAGTATTTTGGATCCCGGCTTTGTATGGGTTATTTGGCTTGTTAAAGCACAACATGCCGTTTTATTCAGCAATAGGTTTGTTGATAGCGATTTATGGATGCTGTATGGGCGGGATAGGGTTTGGCATGTTGGGATATTTATCAACTATATTTAAAATTTCTCATCATAATTATCTCGGTGTTTTACAGCAATACCCCATCAGTTCGGGTTTGTTGCTTTTTTGGGCAGGCCCGTTGTTCCCGCTAAGTCTATTGGTGTTAGCTATAAACCTTGTCCGTAAAAAAGCAGTACCTGTTTGGCTCGGTTTGCTGGTAGGCCTTGCAGCTGTAGCGTTCCCGGTAAGCCGGATTCTAAGGATCTTATTGTTAGCCCATGTGGCCGATGTATTATTGTTATTGCCTTTAATGATTATCGGGATAGGCTTTGTGAAGCGCCGAAAGGTTGCTGATTTATGAATTAAGCAGAATCAATTAAGGTACAAACTTCAAAATGGTAATTTGAGGCCTTTTATTTAGAACATACAACCATTACCTTTGGCATCCTTAAATTAATCATATGCCTGTAATAGCCCAAGCTACCCTTACCGACGTACCCGAACTTAATATTTTAGTAAACAGCGCCTACCGTGGTGAAAGCTCCAAACGGGGCTGGACAACTGAGGCCGACTTAATTGGTGGTGCCCGCATTGATGAACAAACTCTGACGGGGTATATGAATGATGAAAATATCATCATTTTAAAGCATACTGATGAGGATGGCAATATTACAGGTACTGTTTATCTTGAAGTCAGAACTCCAAAGTTGTATGTTGGCATGTTTAGTGTATCGCCATTATTGCAGAATAAAGGTGTGGGCCGCGCACTGATAGAAGAAGCTGAAGTTTACGCGCGTAAGCATAACTGCAATACTTTAACTATGACAGTAATCAGCACCCGCTCCGAACTGATAAGCTGGTATGAGCGCCGCGGTTACAAACCAACCGGCGAAATTCAGCCTTTTCATGCACATGGCCGTTTTGGTGACGCCAAACAGCATATTGAACTGATTGTAATGGAGAAAGATATTTAGAGTCGGAATGTCATGAAGTCGGCAAGTCCGAAAGACGTAAAACATTTTAATGATTATGTGTATGACGCTAACTTCCGGACTTGCCCACTTTCGGACTTCCGGACTCCAACACAAACTCCAATACTTCACTGATCTTATGCACATGTTTGAAGTTTTCGTGTGTTAAAACGGTTTCTACATGTTCATGTGCCCAAGTTGTATGATAGGGTACGTGAACAGCATGCCCGCCAATGTTGATCACGGGCATCACATCTGATTTTAAGGAATTGCCGATCATCATAAACTCATCGGGATTGATGTCAAGGTGTTTGATCAGCTTGATATAATCATCCTCCTTTTTATCACTCATAATTTCGATATGGTGAAAGTAATGTGCCAGCCCTGATTTTTTGAGCTTCCGCTCCTGGTCAAGCAGATCGCCTTTGGTGGCTACCACCAGCCTGTAATGATCTTTTAATGAGGATAAAACATGTTCTACCTCGTTCAGTAACTCTATCGGTTGATTAAGCATATCCTTACCATACTGTAATATGGTTTCCACTACATCAACACTGATATTTTTTTCAGAAATGCTCAACGCTGCCTCTATCATGCTGAGGATATAGCCTTTTATCCCATAACCATAAAGCGGGAGGTTATCAACCTCGACTTTAAAAAGCTCTTTGGAAATGGTGTGCTGTGGCGAAAAATTTTCGAGCAGACTGCAAAACCTTTCTTCGGTGGCTTGAAAGTAAGGTTCATTTACCCAAAGGGTGTCGTCGGCATCAAAGGCAATTACTTTTAGGTTCATTTGAAGTATCTGGTTTACCTGGTACAATAATAATACATCAGGTTGATTTTAGTAGCATAAAGCTCCATTGTACAGCAATAAATATTTAACATTTATTAACTATCAGGTTCAATTTAAACGATTTAAAAATAAAGTAAATTTGTATGCAACCTTATTTAAAAATCTACGTCTCATAACTTAAATGGTCAAATTAACATTCGTTTAAATGGAAGAGATACTGCCACCCTTAAAAGAATTTATAGTTGATTATTGCAACAGGTATAAGATCCATAAGGTTGATCCGCGTAGCCTGAACCTCGATACCAGTATCGATCTTGATCTGGATATTTTTGACATTGAGATAGACCTTTTTCTTGCTGATTTTGCCGAACAGTTCAATATAGATCCATCTAAATTCAGTTGGTATAAATATGGCTATCCCAAAGGCTCAACCCGGGTAAAAGTTATTAAACTGATGTTTGGCTACAATACTACATGGGTTAAACAACTGGCCCAATATTGTTATACTCCCAAATTTAAGGTGCGCAACTTACAAGATGCTGTAAAAACTGGCAAATTGGTTTAATGAGAAGATGTGCTTTCACTAATCAAAATCGGTGAAATCAGGGAATAATCGGTGAAATCTCCCAATAAAAATCAGCGAAATCAACGTAATCAGAAATGATCAGCGATTAAAGATCAGTAACCCCGGTATGCTTGCGTTTAATGAAGTTGCGGATATCCAACACAATACCTGCAAAAAAATAAAATATAAGCGGGAAGCCTACCGCCAGGAATGAGGAGTAGATAAAGAAAAGCCTGATTTTGGAGATCGAGATATTAAAGCGTTCGCCAAGGTAGGTGCATACACCAAAAGAGTACCGTTCAAAAAAAGTAAGTATCCGCTGTAGCATGGTGTCAGGCCAGTTTTAGTATCTTATTACCAACGCCGCATTGCAGGCATTTCTTATAATTGCAGTAATTATTTTTTAACTCAAGCAATGCCTGTGATTCAAACGCAGTTTCAATTTTCACTCCTAAGTTAACAAAATCAGTAATAATATTGTTTTTTTCGGCCGGTAAATTTTCTAACAATTTAAGACTACGGCTAATATAATATTGCTGCTGGTGCTGCTTGCCGTAACTAAACAGGAACAAGGTCACTGTATTGAGTAGCAAAATATCAACAGAACCATCGCCCATATTTTTTGATGATGGCTTGGATTGTACATCAAACCGGTAATGATCCTCCCAGTAATCGTTTACTTTGATCTCTGTAAATAAATTACGCAGTGCTTTTACCTCTTTAATTTCTAATATTTTAGATAACAGGTGGTTTGACTGTACGATAAGTGCGGCAAATTGCGCCAGCCTGATGGTTGGAAAGTTTTGGGGCCTTAGCCGCATAAACTTCCACAGGTGGCTTTCTATAGGTTTAAGGTTGTATTTTTTACGCAGATATTCATACTCCTTTTGAAGTTTGAGGGGATAATCATCTTTAAATTCACCCTCTAAAAAGCCTGCCTGCCCAAATATCAAAGCTTCAATTTGCATCGGGCTGTTTTTGTTTTTGGCGAGGATAAGCTGAGGCAGCGATTTAGCCATCAGCTCAAACGGCAGGGCGTTTACTTTAAAACCAAAGTTTGCCGCTAAAAACTGGTAAAAAGTTTCCTCCCAATCGCCTTTATTAAGTGCCAGAGCCGCCGCCACATTTGCCGATCGTTTTTCCATCCGCTCAACCAGTACGCGGGTAAGCCAGTTTTGCATGGTGAGGGCATCCACTGTAGCGATGCCGTTTTCGCAGGGTATAAAACTCTGGTTACCGAAAACCAGCTTATGATATTTGTTATAAAGCTCTTCACTAATACGGCTTTGCAGTTCAAGTGTTGGAACTTTGCGCCCGTTTGGTAAAAACAACTGCATATCGTTACGATAAACCACGTGTAATATCACATTATCATAAGCGCCATCATTAGTATGGCCATGCTTTTGCCAGTCGGACGCGGAAAGATGTACTTCGACATTACCTGCCCAAACAGTTTCGCCAATACGGATCCTCGCATTATGAAAATCGGGACCTGAATCTGAATTGTGCAGCCCTGCCGAAAAGATTTCCAGTTTCTCACCATCTACAGTTTGAAGGTTTTCGCGCTCAAAAAGCCTGAATTTCCAGATGTAATGCAAAAAATCTTCGGTGAAAAGCATGGTTGTGGTTTGGGTGAATGGTTGAGCGTATTAGATTAGGTTGAATAAGTTTTTATTAAAGCAAATATGCCTGTTATTATATTGGTATTGCGCCTCTATTTTAAAATTCCTAATATTACGGAAACCAATAATATCTGCCAAACCTATGAATGAAATAAAATCACCAATACCCCAAACCACGGGCGGACGCATCAAGTCCATCATAGGCGGATCGCTGGGAAATTTGGTTGAATGGTATGATTGGTATGCTTACACTGCCTTTTCCCTTTATTTTTCAGATGCTTTTTTTCCTTCAGATAATCAAACCGTACAGCTTTTAAACACAGCCGGTATTTTTGCCATCGGCTTTTTAATGCGCCCTATAGGCGGTTGGGTAATGGGGACCTTTGCGGATAAACGCGGCCGTAAAACAGCGCTTACATTTTCTGTATTGCTTATGAGCGTTGGTTCATTGATTATTGCCATAACGCCCGGCTACAAAACCATCGGTGTTGCCGCGCCTATACTGCTGGTGTTGGCCCGCATTATCCAGGGCCTGAGCGTAGGAGGGGAGTATGGAACCAGCGCCACCTACCTGAGCGAAATGGCTACAAAAAAGCATCGTGGTTTTTACTCAAGCTTTCAATATGTAACGCTTATTATGGGGCAATTACTGGCGTTGGGCGTTTTAGTGTTGCTGCAAAGAGCGTTTTTATCTGAAAAACAATTGCATGACTGGGGTTGGCGCATTCCATTTGGAATCGGGGCAATACTGGCTGTCACCACTATGTATTTAAGGCGAAGCTTACAGGAATCGGCATCGTTTGATAAAGAAAGTAAAAAAGCTGATGACTTGAATGGCACTATAAAAGCTTTAGCAAAGCACCCTAAAGCTGTTTTTACGGTAATTGGATTAACCATTGGCGGTACACTGGCGTTTTACACCTTTACCACCTATATGCAAAAGTTCTTGGTTAATACGTCCGGCTTCAGTAAGAGCGCCGCTACGCTCATCTCTACCTTAACATTAGCTGTATTTATGGTGATACAACCTTTATTTGGCTTACTATCGGATAAAATTGGCCGGAAACCATTACTAATTGGTTTCGGCATATTGGGTACGCTTTGTACAATTCCTATCATGACATTGCTAAGCCATACTAAAGATGTATCGGTTGCATTCGCGCTGATCCTTTGTGCGCTGGTCATTGTAAGCGGCTATACCTCGATCAATGCTGTTGTTAAGGCCGAACTTTTTCCGGCCAATGTGCGCGCCCTGGGCGTAGGTTTCCCTTATGCAATAGCCGTATCCCTGTTTGGCGGCACTGCCGAATATATTGCCCTGTGGTTTAAAAATGAACATCATGCGCAATGGTTTTATTGGTATGTAACTGTTTGTATTGCGCTATCATTGGTTTTATATATCACCATGAATGATACCCGCAAATATTCAAAAATGGAAGAAGAGTAGTCTGAACCATAATTTACAGAATTTTAGAATTAACTGAATGTGCGCGTTAATTAATTGTTATTTAATGGTTAATTATAGATCAATGGGGCTGATATTTCTGATGTCAATTCTGCGAATTCTTGAATTCTGAAAATTCTGATCAATAAAAAGTATTAATTTTGCCCGTTCATCACAAGGGATAACCCTTAAATTTATGACTGACACAAGCAATTTATTTCAACTGGCGGTAACATTACTGCAACAACTAATATCCATCCCGTCGTTTAGTAAAGAAGAAGATCGCACAGCCGATCTGATCAACGAATTCCTGCAGTCGCATGGGGTAACCACTCATCGTAAGCTTAACAATATCTGGGCCTGGAATAAACATTTCGACCCGGCTAAAGAAACTATCCTCCTTAACTCACATCACGATACCGTTAAGCCCAATTCGGGCTATACACGCGACCCTTACGATGCCAAAATTGAAGATGGTAAATTATATGGCCTTGGCAGTAATGATGCCGGGGGCTGTCTTGTTTCACTTATAGCGGTATTTCTTTATTTTTATGATAAGGAGAACCTGAAATATAATTTCTGCCTGGCGACTACCGCTGAAGAAGAAATTTCAGGCGTAAATGGTCTGGAACTAATTATTCCCGATTTAGGCCAACTATCTTTTGGTATAGTAGGCGAGCCAACCCTGATGCAGTTGGCAATTGCCGAACGGGGTTTAATGGTGTTAGATTGCACTGCTCATGGTCGTGCCGGACATGCCGCCCGCGAAGAAGGGGAGAACGCTATCTACAAAGCATTAACAGATATTGAATGGTTCCGTACTTTTAAGTTTCCGAAAGAATCAGAAGTTTTTGGGCCGATAAAAATGTCGGTTACCATTATTAATGCTGGCTCACAACACAACGTTGTGCCTGCCAGCTGCGTGTATACCGTTGATGTGCGTGTAACTGATGCTTACCGTAATGAGGAAGTGCTGGAGATTATTCGTGAGCATGTTGCCAGCGATGTAAAACCGCGCTCTATCAGGTTAAAACCATCATCTATCCCTAAGGAACATCCCATAGTTCAGGCTGGCATAGCTCTTGGCCGTACCACCTATGGCTCACCAACAACATCCGATCAATCATTGCTGGATATCCCTTCCATAAAAGTTGGTCCCGGCGATTCCGCACGTTCACATACTGCCGATGAGTTTGTTTATGTAGATGAGATCAGGGAGGGCATTGAGTTGTACATTAAGATGCTGGAGAGTATTAATTAACATTTTAAAAATAAAAAGTTACCCATGACATGTTGTAGAATCCAGACTTAAGAACTTTTCAAACTTGGTAAGTCTTTCTTCTCTGGCTTTGTCATTGCCTTTCAAAGTCCGCAGCATTCCAAAACTAACGATGACGGCTTATAATGAAACAGCGCGCTTAACAGATCGGTTAAGCGCGCTGTTTCATTATAAGAATAAATTTAATTTACCCGATTTGAGTATATTTTACTGATTAGTAGGTGTATAGCTAATTACAGGGAGAAACCAAGCGGTAAATTATATGATACAAGGCATTTACTTTTACTAAAAAAATGTAGTTTTAAAATTCGTCAACCAATAAGTTTATATATCCTTACCTTAATGCCCTTAAAACGCTATTGCCGCCTTTCGGCAAAAACATTCTTGCTCATCATCTTATGCTGTATAACCTCCTTTTATGCATCGGCTCAAAAAAAGAACGCGGGGTATAAGTACCATATCCGCAGGGCTGCTTCGGCTATTAATATAGACGGAGTGATGAATGAGCAGGCCTGGATACAAGCTGATTCGGCGGGAGATTTTTTCATGGTGCTGCCGATGGATACCAGCAAGGCTACTGTTAAAACCGAGGTGCGGATGACCTACGATGATAAAAACCTGTACATCATAGCTATCAATTATAATTCGGTACCGGGGCCTTACATGGTTGAATCGTTAAAACGTGATTTCAGTTTTGTAAAAAATGACAACTTCCTGATCTTCATGGATCCATTTGATGCCCGCACCGATGGCTTTAGTTTTGGCGCCAACGCGGCGGGAGGGCAGTGGGACGGCAGCATGTATGAAGGCGGCAAGGTTGACCTGAGCTGGGACAACCGCTGGTATTCGGCAGTAAAAAATTATCCTGATAAATGGGTTTGGGAAGCATCCATCCATTTAAAAGTATCCGTTATAAAAAAGGTATAAAGGAATGGGGGATCAACTTTAGCCGTAATGATCTCAAGACCGCCGAAAAATCAAGCTGGACACCCATCCCACGGCAATTTCCTACTGCTTCATTGGCTTATACCGGCACGCTTGTTTGGGACGAAGCGCCCCAACAGCCAGCAGTAACGTGTCTATAATCCCATACGCGCTTACGGGTTTATCTAAAGATTATCAGCATAATACCAAAACCGAATATAAACATGAAATAGGAGGGGACGCCAAGATCTCCGTTACACCATCCCTTAACCTCGATTTAACAGTCAATCCCGATTTTTCGCAGGTTGATGTTGATCAACAGGTCATCAACCTCAACAGATACGAACTTTTCTTCCCCGAAAAACGGCAATTCTTTTTAGAAAATGGCGACCTGTTTGCCAACTTTGGTTACTCAGATATTCGCCCTTTTTTTTCTAGGCGGATAGGCCTCAACGTACCGATTGATTTTGGAGCAAGATTGACTGGTAAATTAGATAAGGATTGGCGTATAGGCGCTATGGATATTCAAACAGGCGGCTCGGGCAGCGCCCGTCAGGCTCCTGAAAACTACGGCATTATTACCCTGCAAAGACGGATCCTTGATCGCTCAAACATCGCTTTCCTGTTTGTAAATAAGGACGCTACTGCCAATATTCCCGGCACCAATACCGGATCAACTGCTTATAACCGTAACATAGGCGCCGAGTTTAACCTTGCCTCACGCAGCAATATCTGGACAGGCAAAGTACTGGCCCTTAAATCATTTACGCCAGGTGTAAGCGGGCGTGATTACGTGTTATCCGATCATTTTCAATACCTGAGCAAATACTGGACGCTTTATATGCAGGAGGAGTACGTAGGTAAAAACTACAATGCCGAAGTGGGGTATGTTCCCCGTGTTGGTTATGTTAAGTTGAGTCCGCTGTTACTCCGTAACTTTTTTCCTAAGCAGGGCAATATTCTGAGCCATGGCATCCAGCTTACCTCCAATTACTTTTTCGATGAGTCGTTTCACCGTACTGATAATGAAAGTATCCTGTCATATTTGATCACATTCCGTAACCGGGCAACACTGTCGGTGTCTGGTATAAATGATTATGTGCGCCTTCTGAAGCCTTATGATCCAACCAATATAGGTAAAGGTTTATTACCTGCCGGCTCTGAGCATAACTGGAACACTATTGACGTGCAGTTTGTATCGAAGCCGCAAAATGTGTTTACCTATTTGCTGGAAGCATCGCACGGTGGGTATTATGATAAAGGCGTTCGTAATAGCGTTACAAGTTTAATAGGCTATCGTTTTCAACCTTATGTAAATATTGCTATCAATACCTCCTTCAATGATTTAAGGTTGCCGCAGCCATTTGGCCATAATACGTTCTGGCTGGTAGGGCCAAAAATTGATGTTACCTTCACCAATAGCTTGTATTTTACCACCTATATACAATATAATGAGCAGGTGGATAATATCAACATTAATACCCGCCTGCAATGGCGCTATAAACCTGCTTCCGACCTGTTTATTGTTTATGGCGATAATACCACGCCATCACCGTATACAGTAAAAAACAGACAGTTAACGTTAAAATGGACGTACTGGTGTAACTTATAATTAGCTGGAGAATGAACAGCTTTTTAAGATTCTGGGTATTTGCATCAAATTTTAAGTAAAACGTCGGCAGTTAGTCTATTCCATACTTTTCGTAAGGGATCTCAAAGCTAAAAGTGCTTCCTTTACCTGCATCACTTTTCACACTGATTTTTCCTTTTTGCAACTCGAGCAACTGCTTGCAGATGTACAAACCAAGCCCGGTACCAGTATTGCCTTTGGCCGAATTGGTTTGATAATACTTGGAGAACAGGTTAACCTGCTGCTCCTGGCTGATACCTGCCCCTGTATCAGTAATATCAATTGTTAATTCGCCTTTACTATCCGCAAATTTAAGGGTTGCAATGATCTTTATGCTGCCGGTATCTGTATATTTAATGGCATTACTAATGAGGTTCACCATGATCTGTTTAAGCCTGAAGCTGTCGCCCAAAACTTCAGCGTCAGGGTCGCCTTCAAAATGATAGTTTAACCCCAGTTGTTTTTTATCGGCGCTGAATGCCATACTTTCGATAACCTCTTTCAATGTTTTATCAGGGCAAAAGGGGTCTTGATGGATTTTTAGTTCACTGCTTTCCATTTTGGCAGCATCAAGTGTATCGTTGAGTGTTTGTAACAACAGGTCGGATGATGCTCTCACAGTACCCAACATTTCCGCCTGTTTGGGTGTGAGTGTCGTTCTGCTGAAAATGTATAGAAAACCATTTATTGATGTAAGTGGATTGCGGATTTCATGGCTCATATGCAGCAGCAAGTCCATTTTTTGCCGGGCTATCATTACTGCGCGCTCGTTCTCCTTAAGTAAAAGTTCTTCAGATTTCCCCAGTTTAATAACAAACACGATCAGCAATATGGCAAAAGCCAAAAGCAGCAATAGCGTAATCAGGTAAAGTTTATTCAGTAAGCTTGTAGTTTCAAGATAGCTATTAAAAGCCAAACCCTTAAAGGCGTCGGTCATGCTGTAGTTGATATCTTTAATAGCCGCAATTAGTTGCTCCATTTTATGAGTAATACGCATATTAAGCATAATGAGCTGCCGTTGTGTTTCCTGTAATTTTAAGTTGCTCTGTTCTAGCTGTTTGAGTTTGTTGAGATAGGCGTATTTATCTTTAGTTCGGAGCTTTTGAGTAACCGAATCTATGTAAACGCGTGTTTGATGATTAATGACAACATTACCGGTGCCGGTTGCATAGGCATTTTTATTTTTTATAGCCTCTTTGATCCTTGCAAAAAAACCTTTCCTTTTTACGGTTCCTGGTTGAGTTAAAGTGTCGCTGCTGTTTTGCACCGTTCGGCTGCTTTTAACTGCCAACCTATTTTGAGTTGTTGCCGTATTGAGGTCTGAATAAGTGGTTAACAGGGAGTCAAAGTCGCGCCGGGCGGAGAAGAGTTCGGCGGATAACTTTACCTTTTGAGTGTGCCATGTGCGGAGCTGCGCACGTTGTGCTGTGTTAAGCCTGGTTGTATCATGCTGCATATTAAGCAGCGTGTCAATTTCGGCAAAAGCCATTGAAAGTTTATCCTGATAGGCCTGAGCTTTAGCAGTACTGGCATCTACAAGCGATGACTGAAACAGATCTTCGGCCTCATGGAGTAATAATAACGCCTGCTGCGGCCTGGAGTTGTTAAGATCCATAAGGTGCGACACCTGGGCCGTATGCGCCAATCTTTCGGTGATCTTGTCCCTCACGAAAAGGGCGGCGATGACTAAAATTATTGTAAATGCTAAAAAAGCAAGCAGGATTTTCCTTGATAAAACGTTCATATATTTATTTTCATCAGTATGCCGGACTTTATTAATTTAAAATCGATTCCGACGTTCCCAATGGTTTTGAAGAACAATGATAATGATAAAAATAATAGAATCATTCAGCGATTGCTACCTTTGATTGTCAGGTTTCTTTAAGGCAGGGTTAAACATGTAACTTATACTTTATCAGGTGATTTTCGCCTGGGTTAAATGTTGTGGGTGTTATGGAAATGGAAGCTTTTATTTTAACCAAAAGTTATGTGGCAGAAAAAATAGCTTGAGATGAAAAACAACGGGCCGGTTAAAAAAATACAATTACGTAGTTAAAGATTTAATACCTGTCAATATTGGTGATAGCGCAATTAAAATTCATCAAACGTTGTGCGACTGTCTGTAAATGGAGAACTATAAAGATTTATAATTAAAAGCTTATAATCAACGATGAAAGTCCATTCTGATGTTTGATTTTTTTTATGGGTAACCAGGTCTTCGCAGCCGAACGCATAATCTATATCTAATACTATTCGGAAACTTCCCTGGCCTGTGTTCTGATCAAATTTGATCCGGTCAAAATTTAAGCTGACCACTTCCGGCGAGCCTCAGGTCTGAATTCACGTTCAAGGGCATACTTAAGCTGTTCGTAGTTTGCTGAAAGAGGCTCAAATATTGTATTCAAAAAATTCAATAAGCTGGCAGGTTCATCCTTTAACTCATCGAGCTGCCCTTTGTGAAGTTTAATTTGCAAGCTGTTTATCATCAAAACAAAATTAAAAACAAAGCCGGATTAAATGAAATGCGAAATAGAACGAGTGTTTGTGCTCATTTTGTAAAAAAAGAGCCGGATGAATTTTTGATGCTGAACTGGATATTCTAAGTTAAAAAGAATAAAAAGGGAATGCCTTATTTTCATTTTTTAATTGTTTTTATTACATTAATTACTGAATGAAATCGATTGCTTTTGAATATTTTTTAAAACCAAGGTATATCCGTTTCTTACGATGTATCAAGAATGTCTCCGCTATAATTAAATGGCCGGTTTAGTAAAAAGGCTTGTTACAGATCCTGTTTTTGAGTAAAGTGACAATTTTTAATATTTTTTTAATAATTGTTGTTTTGACAATAAAAGTTTTTACATTTAGCTTTCTATAGTAGCCCAACCTATTTAGTTATAAACCAGTTAAGACCAATTCATGGAGATTTTGAACGATGCTTATATTATTGAGCAATTAAAATTGGGGAACAAGGAGGCCTTTGAAGCAGTATTTAAAAATACTATAAGCTACTTAACGTATCGGCCTTTTATATTTTACGGGATGAAATGGAAGCTGAAGACACCGTTCAGGGTTTTTTTGTCGATCTTTGGGAAAGACAATTATATACCAATATTAATTCGTCATTAAAAGCTTATTTAACTACAGCAATCCGTAACAGATGCCTCAAAAAAGTTGAAAGCGAAACACGAACGCAAAAAAAATTGGTAGATTATAAATATACACTTACCGAAATAGAGGAGGAAGAAACACCTGTACCAGAAATTTATCCTGAAAAAGTGCTGGCTGATTTGTCGATACAGCGGATGCAGGCTTTTACCCTGGTGCATTATGAGCATAAAAAGTATAAAGATGCGGCCCTTGAAATGGGTATTAGTATAAATTCTTTGAAAACTCATTTGAAACTGGCAATAAAAACTTTAAAAGAAGGGTTAAAAAGTGCCAAATAAGTTCACCCTTTTATCCATAATGAGGTCTTATATATAATGACATACAATAAAGCGTATTTTCAGGAACTGATAATTGAGCAAATTGCAGGCGTAATAAGTGAGGAAGACAGTCATTTGCTTGAACAGGCTATACAAAACGATCCCCGGATTAAACAACTGTGGGATGAAATGCAACAGGTACTTACTTCAGATAAAGCTCAAACCTTCTTTAATAATATTGATGAAAATAAAGCCTGGAATACAATCCAGCCCGAAATAAAGCCGGTACGATTGATCAGGCCTGGCTGGGCAGGCGCAATAAAATGGCTTTCTATAGCGGCATTATTATGTGTCGCTTTTACTGCCGGATATTATTGGCGGCAAATACCTGTTAATAATCTTGTTGCTGCAAAAAAAAATCTTAAAACGCCGTCCATTGAGTTACGGCTGGCAAACGGGCAGCATATCAACCTGTCTGATACCAGCAAAAAGGTGATTAATATGTCGTTTGCTCATTTAAAGAAAGGTGTTAACGGTTTAAGTTATCAGGTAGATAATAGTAAAAATGAGGAGTGGAGCACACTCGTTATTCCTTCAAAATTAAACTACCGGATAGTACTTTCAGACGGTACACAGGTTTGGTTAAATTCGGTATCGAGTCTGCGCTTCCCGTTTTCATTTTTAGGCAAAACCAGAGAAGTGTATTTAACAGGCGAAGCTTTTTTTAAAGTTGCAAAAAATGCTGCTCACCCCTTTATAGTTCATACAGGCCAAACTGATGTAAAAGTTTTAGGTACGGAGTTTAATGTAAATACTTATCATGCCGATGAAACAGTAACCTCGTTGGTTGAAGGCTCGGTATCAACAAGCGGCCAGGATAAGCAAAAAATGCTTTTACAACCTGGCTACCAGTCTGTTTATACGCCGGGTTCCGGGTTCCGCTCCCAACTATTTGATCCTGCTGTTGAACTGGCCTGGATGAATGATATTTATTATTTCCATAACATTAAACTTCACGATATAAGCGATGTACTGCTCCGCTGGTTTGATGTAAAAGTAGTTTTTGACGATCCTGCGAAAGCTGATGAAGCATTTAGTGGCGCTATTCAAAAAAACAAGCCAATTGAAGTTTTCATTCAAAATATTAAAGCATCTGCAGGAGTTTCGGCCCTTTTAAAAGAAGGGGTTTTACACATCAGGTAAGAAAACGCCGCGGTTAAACTACAACTTGTTTCCTGGTTATTTAATGCCTGGCCCTTAAGCGCCATGGGAGTCATTTGCCCTTGTTTGTCAAATGGGTAGCATTAGTAATGCATTGAAATAGCGTTGATTAACAATGTTTGTTTTTCATTGTAATAAAAAAAATACAATTTTTCTTGTTTCCGTTCACCCGTTTTAGCAGGAACAGGTCTTAGAGAAAACCAAATCGTAAACCCAATAAATATGGAGAGAATTCTATTCAGCCGGCGGCTTATACTGCCCTTTATTTTTCTTTTATTGGTAACCCGGTATAGCGCTGTACAAGCGCAGGGTACCGGACCAATAACACTTAAAAAGGCTAACATCAGTTTGGCCGAAGTATTTAAATCAATCAAAAAGCAAACGGGCCTAACCGTTTTTTACAGTAACACTCTTTTGAATGACAAAGAATTGGTTACCGTAGATTTTAAAAACGCTGAACTGAAAGAAGTGTTCGGCGTTCTTTTGAAAGGAAAAAACCTGAGTTATGTAGTGCGCGACCAACTCATTGTTATTGAAAAGAGTGAACCCGCGCCCGTTGTAAACCCTGCCAAAAAAGAACCTGCAGGAGCCGTCGTTCCTAAAAAAGTGCAGGGAGTTGTTTCTGATGACAAGGGCCTTACTTTACCAGGTGTAAGTGTTAAGGTTAAGGGAACCATGAACGGCACACAGTCAGACATGGATGGAAAGTACACTCTCAATTTAAAGGAAGGCGGAAGTTCAATCATTGTATTTTCATTTGTGGGATCAAAATCGCAGGAATTTGATCTTGCAAATTATTCCCATCGGCAGGCGGCGTTTATAAAATAAATGTGCAAATGGGCGCTGATAAAAATGGCCTTGAAGAGGTTACCGTAGTTGCCTACGGTACGCAAAAAAAGGCGAGCCTTGTTAGTTCGATTACCTCTATAAACCTAAACAGCTCAAAGGTCCGTCAAGTAACCTTACCACCATGTTGGCAGGCGTTGTACCGGGGATGATCTCTTATCAAAGAAGTGGTGAACCGGGTGCTGATAATGCCAGTTCTTTATCAGGGGCGTGGGTACGTTTGGAGCTGGTAAGGTTGATCCGCTGATATTGATCGATGGCATTGAAATGGGCACAACCGATCTGGCAAGGCTTCAGCCGGATGACATATCGGGCTTTTCGGTACTGAAGGACGCTACAGCCTCATCACTATATGGCGCAAGGGGGCAAACGGTGTAATATTGGTAACCACTAAGCGTGGTGAAACAGGGGCTGTAAAATTCAATATCCGGGGTGAAAATTCAACATCATCAAACGTCAAGAATATTGATCTGGCCGATAATATTAGTTACATGACATTGGCTAATGAAGCAGTACTTACCCGTAATCCGCTGGGCATCTTGCCTTATTCTCAAAATAAAATAGATCATACTGCAAAAGGTGATGACCCGCTGTTATATCCCAGTAATAATTGGATCAAGCAGTTGATCAAAACCAAAACCAATAACCAACGGTTTAATATGAACGCCAGCGGCGGGTCAGAAAAAGCTAAGTACTATCTGGCCATGACCTATAATATTGATAATGGCAACCTGGCCGAGAACAGCCTTAACAATTTCAGCAACAACATTAAGCTGCAATCATATTCTCTTTTATCAAATACAACTTTAAACCTTACTAAAACCACAGAGGCGGTGGTGAGCTTAAAAGGTCAGTTTGATAGTTATCATGGCCCTATCGGCGGCGGCGGTTACACTTTTTTAAATGCCCTTTGGAGTAATCCTGTAGCTTTTCCGGCAATTTATCCGGGTAATTTGCTGCCATATGTAAACCACCCGCTTTTCGGTAATGCCATTATACCCGGTGGCGGTTTGTATATGAATCCATATGCGCAATCCCTGTCTGGTTTCCAAAGCTCAAATACCAGCACACTGACAGCGCAATTAAGCTTAAGTCAAAAGCTTGATTTTATAACGCAGGGTTTATCGGCAAGGGCAATGGCGTATACTACGCGTTATTCATACTTCACTGTTTCGCGTCAGTATAGCCCTTATTATTACCAATCGGATGTAGTTAACGGAACTTTTAATGGGTTAACGCTACTTAATAACGGATTGGCAGGCAGCAGCGTTGGCAATACGCCAACCGAATATTTGACTTATAATCAAGATCCGGCGTTAAATGTTTCTAATTCCATAGCTTACATTGAAACGGCGGTAACCTATAACCGCACCTTTGCCCAAAAACACGCTGTTAGCGGGTTACTGATCGGGACTATGCGTAACTATCTTACAGGTAATGCCAAAACATTACAATTATCATTGCCGTCACGTAATCAAGGGGTGTCGGGCAGGTTTACCTATGGTTATGATAACCGCTACCTATTTGAGTTTAACTTTGGTTACAATGGGTCTGAGCGTTTTGCAAGTAATCACCGTTTTGGTTTTTTCCCGTCTGTGGGTGCAGGTTGGGTAGTATCTAACGAGAAGTTTTTTGAGCCATTGCTTTCAACTATCGATAACCTTAAATTCAGGGTTACCTATGGTTTAGTGGGTAACGATCAGATAGGAAAGCCGGAAGATCGTTTTTTCTACCTGTCTGATGTTAACTTAAATAATGGCGCCTATGGCCAGTTTGGTACCAACTACCTGTATAGCAGGCCGGGCGTGGTTACCAATCGTTATGAAAATCAAAATATCACCTGGGAGCAATCAAGGCAAACTAACATCGGTATGGATTTAACTGTGGCCAAAAACTTCACATTAACAGTTGATGCCTACCAACAAAAACGTGATAATATTTTAATGGTACGCAGCACCATCCCAACCTCTATGGGTTTACAGGCTGATATATCTTCAAACGCAGGTAAATCATCCAGTAAAGGGGTGGACATTGCTATGGATTACAAGAAAAACTTTAATAACTCTTTCTGGATCCAATCGCGCGGTACGCTTACTTATGCTAAGAGCAAGCTGTTAAAAAATGAAGAACCTGTTTACCCAAATAACCTTCAATACCTGAGCAAAGTAGGTAATTCCTTAAGCCAGATATATGGACTTATAGCCGAGCGGTTATTTATTGATAATGTAGAGGTAGCCAACTCGCCCGTCCAAAGCTTTGGCGACTACAAAGCCGGCGATATTAAATACCGCGACATGAATGGCGATGGAAAAATAACCAGTTCAGATATAGTGCCGATAGGGTATCCGCAAGTGCCGGAAATCATCTACGGTTTCGGTTTTTCTGTTGGGTATAAAAACTTCGATATCAGCGCGTTTTTCCAGGGCTCGGCAAGATCTTCTTTCGTCATCAATTCAGCAGATATTTCTCCTTTTTATTTAGTGAGCGGCAGGCAGGATAACGGTCTTAACACCGGTAACCAAAGCGGCTTGTTAAAATCAATTGCCGATGATCACTGGTCTGAAGATAATCGCAACCCTTACGCGTTTTGGCCACGCTTAAGTAATACCATACAAGCCAACAACAGCGCAACCCCAAATTCTCCAACATCAACATGGTGGTTAAGAAATGGTTCGTTCCTGCGCCTGAAGTCGGCAGAACTTGGATACAATTTCAATAAGAGTCAACTCAAGTTTATCCATTTGAATAGCGCACGTATCTATCTAAACGGCTTAAACCTGTTAACCTTCAGCAGCTTCAAGCTTTGGGATCCCGAAATGGGAACCTCAGGATTGGGTTACCCGATTCAAAAAGTATTTAACGTGGGCCTGCGGGTAGAATTTTAAAAGCTTTCAAATTAATTATATGAAAAGTAATTTTATACAAAAAATTAAGCAATCGGTATTAAGTCAAACACCAAAGAGGAATATCTCCATGGTAATAATGATCTTAATAATGATTGCGCCGGTAACATCCTGTAAAAAATCATTTTTGGATGTTGTCCCTGATAACGTATCAACAATAGCCAACGCCTTTGTTTCACAAACCGAGGCCGAAAAGTATTTATTTACCTGCTACTCATACCTGCCAACGGAAACAGATCCTACTTATAACGTTGGGCTTACCGCCGGTGATGAAGTTTGGGTGGAAGACCCTGCAAATCACATACGGTCAACAAACGTACTGCAACTGCCCAGAGGGTTCCAAAACTCGTCTGACCCTATAGCCAATTATATGAATGGTACCAGAGACGCGGCTGCGAATTATAAGGCTATACGGGATTGTAATGTTTTTATTGAAAATGTAAGCGACAAAAGCAAGGTGCTGGATTTGGATATTGACACACGTGAGCGTTGGATAGCGGAAGCCCAATTTTTAAAGGCTTTTTATCATTTTCAACTTTTCAGGGCTTATGGGCCAATACCCATTATCGATAAAAATCTGCCCATTGACGCGTCCATCGACGATATACGGGTAAAACGCAGGCCGGTTGATGAAGTAGTAAATTATATAGCCGGATTATATGATCAGGCTGCTGCAAAACTACCTTTAACAATCAGGAATGAAGGAAGTGAACTGGGGCGTGTTACCAAGGCGGCTGCTTTGAGTATGAAAGCCAAATTGCTGGTAACGGCGGCAAGCCCGTTGTTTAATGGCAACCCGGATTATAATTCATTCAAGAATAAGGATGGCGAGCAGTTGTTTAACCCTACTTTTAGTGTCGAAAAATGGCAGCGCGCTGCCGATGCCTGCAAAGCAGCCATTGATTTTTGCGAATCCCAAAATATACGCCTTTATACGTTTCCTACACCTACTAATCCCCTTAGTCAAACTACTATGACTCAAATGGGCATCAGAAACGCGATGAGCGAAAAGTGGAATGAAGAACTGATATGGGGGCTAACTGCCAATAATAACATCAACTATAATTCATTCTTCCAGTCGATGTGCGCCGGGCAATATGATTTTAACAATGCCGATGCAGCAAAGTCAGCCAATCGCCCGTTACTTGGCCCTACCTTAAAAATGGCTAAGATGTTCTACACTAAAAACGGGGTGCCGATTAACGAAGATAAAACTCTTGATTTTAGTGATATAGCCCAGTTAAGAGTTGGTACTCATGATGAGCGTTTTAACATCAAAGAAGGGGAAACAACTGCAAGGCTTAATTTTGACAGGGAACCGCGCTACTATGCCGATCTGGGATTTGACCGCGGTGTTTGGTATATGGCCAACAGCCCAACTAAAACCGATGAAGATACCTGGTGGATGAAGGCCCGTGGTGCTGAAGTAGGCCAATCTTCACCTATACCAATTGCTGGTTTTTATATGAAAAAAGCCCTTAACTGGCACTACGAATGGGCAACGGTTACCTATATCAATTACCCTTGGCCCGAAATGCGTTTGTCTGATCTGTATTTGCTTTATTCAGAGGCATTAAATGAAGCTCAGGGGCCTGTAGCTGATGTATATACCTACGTAAACCGCGTAAGGGCGCGTGCCGGCCTGCCTACGGTTCAGGATGCCTGGACTAATTACAGTATTAATCCAACCAAATATACTACGAAAGAAGGAATGCGGTCGATTATACAGCGGGAACGCAGCCTTGAACTTTGTTTTGAAGGCCACCGGTTTTGGGACCTTTTACGCTGGAAAACAGCCGGTGTTGAACTTAATGGAAACGTAACAGGATGGACAATAAGCGAAAATTCACCTCAGTTGTATTATCGCGAACGGTTGATTTTTTCGCGGCATTTTGTGATTCCGCGCGATTACTTATGGCCGATAAAAGAAAGCGATTTACTGGTTAACCAAAACCTGGTTCAAAACCCTAACTGGTAGATATAGCGACAATATGTTTAACAATAAAAACATTCACATGGAAACAATGAAATTACGGGCTGCTTTCTTGATCGGGTTGTTAGCGATAATAATAACGGGCTGTAAGCAGGAAACACTTAATAAACCTACTATAACTAATAACAACCCGCCTGGAGTTGTTACCAACGTGCAGGTACAAAACGAAAACGGTAAAGCCAGTTTGACTTATACGTTACCCGGAGATAATGATCTGTTTTACGTAAAAGCAGTTTACGAAACCTCTCCGGGTAAAACACGCGAGGTAATTGCATCACGCTACACCAATACATTAACTGTTGATGGATTTGGCGATACTCTGGCACATGTGATAAAACTTTACGCAGTAAATTCAAGCGAAAAGGTTTCGGCACCTGTTAGTGTCACAGCAAACCCTTTAACGCCACCGTATCTCCTTGCTTACCGATCACTTAAAATAACTGCTACTTTCGGTGGTTTTAACATTGCTTGTGATAACCTTACCCAGGATAACCTGGTTATAGTGCCAATGGTTGATACAGCTAACAATGGTTTATATGTGCAGCCAAAGGGTATGGATAATGTTTACAGTAACAGCATCTCAATAAAAGCTGCTGTAAGAGGTCAGCCGGCTATTGAGCGTAAGTACGCATTCTTTGTAAGGGATAGATTTTTAAATAAATCCGACACTTTATTTTTAAATCTTACGCCTTTTTATGAGGAGCAGTTTTCAAAATCGGATTGGTCGGTTTACAAGCTGCCAGGCGACGCAACCAACTTGTATTCATATACCGATGTAACCAAAATTTTTGATGGAAACTTTACCGGCGGTTGGCCAAATTGCCTCTTCACGGTTGAAAGTGCCGGAAGCCCGCAAATGGTAACAATCGATCTTGGTAAACAAAGGGTATTCAGCCGCTTTATTCTCAATCCATTCATCGAGATCGGTAATGTATATTATGTAAGGGGTAATTTGCGTGATTTTGAAATATGGGGGTCAAATTCGCCAAATGTGAATGGTGCGCTGGATGCTTCATGGACGAAATTGTTAACCTGTAACATAGTAAAACCATCTGGTTCACCTTCAGGTACGGAAACAGCTGCTGATTACAAATACGCACATGACGGATGGGGCTTTGATTTTCCGGCCGGATTAAGTGCTTACAGATACATCAGGATCAGGAGCTTGCGTAATTGGACAGGATCGTACTTTATGAGTATCAGTGAATTTACCATGTTTGGAAAGTAACAAGGCCGATGCATTTATCAATTTAATTACAATTATGAAACTATATAAAATAACATTATGCTATCTTTTAGTGCTGGCCGCTTTCACCATGAGCGCCTGTACGAAAATGGATGATTATAAAAAGAAATATGAGCCCAATGGGGCAATTATATATCCGGGCAAACTGGATTCCGTTCAGGTGTTTTCTGGCAGGAACCGTGTTTTGCTAACTGGTCTGTTTACATCTGATCCTAAAATTGTGAAATACCGGGTATACTGGAACAGTAAACAGGATTCGATAGAAACGCCGGTAACCCGTACATCCGGGGTTGATACGGCTAAATTGTTCATACCCAATTTACCTGAAGGTACAATGACCTTCGAGGTCCGCACTTTTGATAACGGGGGGCATATTTCCGTTCCGGTTACGTTGGCTGCCAATGTATATGGTAATCTTTACCAAAGTTCACTTATCAACAGAGGTATAATCGCGGTCAAATTACAAACAGATGGCTCAGCGTTAATTAACTGGGCTGACGTGAATGCTGATGACGGATTGGTTTCAATGGAACTAAAATACACAGACGCTGCCAACAAACAACGCGATACAGTGATTGTATCGCAGCCAACTGGTTTAAGCACATCTCTGCCTAAATTTAATGCTGGAAAAACGCTTAGTTACCGCACAGGTTTTAAACCCAATAAAACGGCCATAGATACTTTTTATGCAGATTACGTAGATCAGAAAGTAATCGATGTAACTAATGCTTACCTCTTAAACACAGGGCCTTTTCAAAGAAACACCTTTGATGGCCGTTGGGGAACCCTCGCTGCGCCCTGGATAACCAATGCGGCGGCCAAAAATAAAGATGGCGGTACCAATGGGGGCTATAGTTCTGATGGCGGTGGTACCATTAACTGGGAAACATGGAATAATACCCCGGTAGTAAACGGTATCGTATATCAGGTTACTTCTTCGCAGCTATCGGCAGGAAGTTATACTGTGTCATTTGATGCCTATTCGGAAGTGCAATCAAATTCATCGGTTTATTGTGTGGCAGCTGCCGGAGGGAACGGCATCCCGATACTCGCAAACCTTTCAACAGCGCTGGGATCTGTAAAGATGTATAACGGTGCAAATGTAGGTACAACCAGTCCGAATTCAAGAGACGTAAAAACCTTCACCTTTACAATCTCTTCACCGCAGGTGGTGTCCATAGGATTTGTGGGTAATCTGGTCGGTAATGGAAACCCAGGCAATTATTTTACGGTGTTTAATATTAAACTGTTTAAAAATTAAAAGTGATAAAAAGTCCCTGGTGTTAGCCAGGGACTTTTTACTTTAATATAGCTATCGTTTACAATTGAGCTTATTCATAAATGGCTACTTGTACAGGTTCGTCCTCTGGTATTTCCTCAATTTGAGCTGATATTGATTTTTTTGTAGCATTTGAGGTAATAAAACTCATGCCAAATGCAAGTAAAAGCAGAGGTACTGTCATCCAGATTACCTGACGGATACCATAATGAGCAATCACAAAACCACCCAGTAAAGTGCCCAATGTAATACCTGCGTTAAAGAAGGAGGGAAGCAGGCTGTTTACAAAGTCAAGCGCTGGTTCCTGAATGCCATGGGTAAGCTGTATATTTGCCGCCAGAAATCCTCCGGTGTGTATAAATCCCCAAACAGAAAGAATAATAACCATTGGAATAAAATGCCCGCCAAACAGATATGCCAAAACATGGGTTGCAACTAAAGAAAGCAAAAACAGCCGTGTTGTAAGCGTTACATTTTTACTAAGCGCTATACCCATAAGCCAGTTGCCCGCTATCCCTGTTCCACCAAATACCAGCAACATGATGCTAATTTGAGCTCCGCTCATACGCGAAACTTTATCCAGGTATTCGGCAAGATAACCGTAGGTGGCAAACATGCCTGCCAGGATAATGGTTGAAGCCAGTAGCTTAATCCATAAGTATACACTCCGCAGCAACTTTACCTGGCTTTTGGGGCTTGCCTGTTCCTCATTAACGGGCATTGAAGGTGCAAATAGCGTCAACGCGCCAAAGGCTAATAAGTTAATGATGGCCGATAAGATAAAAGATGCCCTCCAACTAAACAGATCTGCCATATAGGTGGTTAAGGGTACGCCCAACACGGTGGCAACGCTAAGCCCGGCCATTACTATAGAGATGGCTTTGGGCGCGTCTTTTGGCCCTGCTTGTTTTGCAGCTGCAGTCATGGATACAGCCCAAAACACCGGGTGTAAAAATGCCGGTAGTATACGGGCAATCATAAGTACAGTGAAGTTCGGCGCTATTGCCGATAACAGGTTGGAAATAACAAATATCCCTAATACCAGGCACATCACAAATTTGCGGTTAAGACGTGCTGTTAGCATATTGGTAAACGGTCCGGCAAGCGCCACCGTTAACGCGAAGGCACTAAGCAGCCAGCCTGCCGTATCAATGGAAATATGAAATTCTTTCACCAGGTCGGGAAGGATACCGATAACTCCGAACTCCGTGGTTATGATGCCGAAGGCACCAAGGGCCATAATGTAGATTAATTTATTCATGAGTAGATGTATTTAAATATTTGAATGTTTCGATGTTTTATGTTGAAGTAACCAGTCAAATCAGAAGATGTCAGTACTTAGCTTTTCAGTTCGTTCAGGCAGGCAATGTAGTCGTCAAGTACCTGTTGGTTCAATAGATATTTAAGGTTCCGACCTTCTTTTTGTGATAGTAATAAATCGGCATCAACCAGTTGTTTAAGGTGGTGTGATACGGAAGGCTGCGTAAGGTCAAGCAGATCATTTACCTCCGCACAGTAAAGGCAATCTTTCCTTTTTTTAAACTGTTGTAAAATAGCTATCCGGTTCGCATCACTCAGCGCCCTGGATATTTTCTCTATTTTTTTGTTGTCCATTTTTTGCCGTCAATTATATGTATCTAACGTTATAGTGTAAAGGTAAATAATATTAACATATAGAAATGTTTCTATGTATTTAAAACGCATAAATGACAATAAAAGGATATATGGGCAAGCCTTATGGGAGAGAGATGCTTCTCCGATGTTTCATTTTGTCACAAACACACCCGTTTGTTGGCACATTTGCATGTTTAATAGTAATCGTGCTGATCTTAATTTTATGGTATGAAAGTAGTAAGAGTACAATACACCACACGCGCGGAGTTTGCGGCCACCAATCAGCGGAACATCGCTGCCATTGTTGAAGAGTTAAAAATTTTAAATCATCCCGGTATTAAATATACAGCATGGCTATTGCCCGACGGTAAAACATTTATGCATTTTGATCAGTTCGAAAATGAAGAAGCCCACCTTGTATTACAAGGGCTGGCTTCGTTTCATAAATTTGCTGACGAACTTGAGGCCAGTGATTTAGAAGTCGAACCCAAGCTTGAGCTGCTTTCGCTTGTGGCGTCTACGGAGACCTATTTTTAATGCACTAAAACTACTGTTTGCCGATTGGTAAAGCCGTTTCTGTTTTCGCAGCTTTCATTACGAGTTTGGTTTCTACCTTGCCAATGGCAACAACCGCGAAAAGCCGGTTCATCAAAAAATCATAGTACTCTTTGCGGTCTTTTACGGTTACCTTAAGTATAAAGTCAAAATCGCCGGTGAGGTGATAGCATTCCAGTACTTCCGGAAGTTTAATGATCTCACTTTCAAAATGACTTAAACTGTGCTGGCTGTGGTCCTTCAGTTGCACATGCGTAAAGGTCATGAAATCCAGCTCGAGCTTTTCATGATCAAGCACCGCAACATATTTTTTAATATAACCTCGCTCCTGGAGCGAACGGATCCTGTTATTGATAGGAGTAGTGGTTTTGTTAAGCTTAAGGCCTATCTCCTGGCCGGTAAGCCGTGCATTTTCCTGCAAAAGCTGGAGTATGCGGATATCTGTTTCATCGAGTTGGTTGAGCATGAGAGTTATAAAAACTAAAATATAAGCTTTAAATATTTATCAAAAGTTTTAAAACCTGTTTTTAAGAATATTTTTAGTCTTAAAAACCAAATTTTAAGTGATGTGTGGATTATGAGATTGTAAATATACAATTTTACATCGTAATACTATGAAGCACGACAAAAAACAACTATCGCCGGTAATCCTTGTTACGGGTGCCCGGGGGCAGATCGGTACCGAACTGGTTGCCGCTTTAAGAAATGTTTATGGCAGGGAACAAGTAATTGCCACCGACTTACATGATGCTGCGGCACTCCCGGATTTAGAGGGGCCATATCGTCAGTTAAATGTATTAGATAAAGATGAGCTGGAAAACCTGGTTGCTACCTACGGAGTAACTCAAATTTATCACCTTGCAGCTACCTTATCTGCCAAAGGAGAAGAGGCCCGCTAAAAGCATGGCACCTGAACATGCAAAGCCTGCTCAATATATTGGAAGCAGCCAAAGATCATAAATTGGATAAAGTGTTTTGGCCGAGCAGTATCGCTGTATTCGGGCCTTCAACAGCACGTAAGATCAGTCCCAGAATGCTTTGCTTGATCCGCAAACGGTCTACGGTATCAGCAAAGAAGCTGGTGAACAATGGTGCGCCTATTACAGGGAGCATTATGGAGTGGATGTACGCAGCTTGCGTTATCCAGGATTGATCAGCTACAGCGCCCCGGCTGGCGGGGTACTACAGACTATGCGGTAGCTATATTTCACGAAGCTTTGCAGAATGGACGTTACGAATGCTACCTAAGCCCCAACACCGCATTACCTATGATGTATATGGATGACGCGGTAAGGGCTACACTTCAACTGATGAACGCGCCCGTGGAAGTACTCAAAGAACGCGGAGCATATAATATCGGTGCTTTAAGTTTTACACCTGCTCAGCTTGCCGTAGAGTTGAAAAATCACCTGCCCGATTTTACCATTAGTTATAACACCGACAAGCGCCAGTCCATTGCGAACTCATGGCCCGCCGGTGTTGAGGATACTGAAGCAAGGCGCGACTGGAACTGGCACCCTGAATATGATCTTGTTACTATGACTGCACATATGCTTGATCATCTTACACCTGTTTATAAAAATAACAGCAACACTGCAGCAGTGAGTTAAATAAGGGTTTAATGAGAGACCTGAATATTACCCAATCGATCACAGCCCGGGATACTGCTTCGCTGGAAAAGTATTTTAGTGATATTGCCCGCGAGCCAACTATCAATGCGGAAGAAGAAGTTCTGTTAGCCGGGAAGATCCGGCAGGGAGATCTGTCGGCTTTGCATAGGTTGGTAAAGGCCAATTTGCGTTTTGTGGTTTCTGTGGCAAAAAAGTATCAGCACCAAGGTATGCCCATGGGCGACCTGATTAGCGAAGGTAATTTGGGTTTGCTTGAAGCTGCGAAACGGTTTGACGAAACCCGTGGCTTCAAGTTTATATCGTATGCAGTTTGGTGGATCAGGCAGCGAATCATGGAAGCGCTACTTGATAAAACGCGGATGATCCGCCTGCCTGCCAACCAGGTGGATATGATTGTTCATGTTAACAGGGCTACAGGGGTTCTGGAACAACGACTTGAGCGACTGCCCGTTCAGGATGAAATAGCGGCATTCCTGGAAACTGCTGAATGGAAAGTGAAAGAAGCTTTGCATGCGGCGCCTTTTACACATTCGTATGATAAAGCCGATACACCCGGCAATGACGGATACAGCCTGCTTGATCGTTTACATACAGATGAACCCGGAATAGAAGGCCTTTTGGAAGCTTACCAACTTAAACAACAGCTCGATGATTTGCTTAATAAGCTAAACGATGCTGAACGATCTGTTGTGTTTTATCATTATGGTCTGGACGGGCACAGTGAACTCTCGGCTCCCGAAATCGGTAACCGGCTTGGTATTAGCGCAGAAAGGGTGAGGCAGCTACGAAACCGGGCTATTGACAAGCTTAGGGAAAGTGCTAATTTGAAAAAGCTTGAAATTTAAATAAGCAGGTAGGGATTTTATTTTTTTCTGCGTCTTAATTTCTTTCGATACTTTATCCTGCATTAACTTCACCAGTCCATTATTCAGGGCTAATTTGCGATTAAAATGAGCTGCTGAACTATTTATCTTGCATCCGCTGGATTAAGCAAACGTTTGCGCTAAATTAAGATTGCAGGAAATTAGGCATTCCTATTTAACCTTTATAATTTAGGAGCTTAAACACATCATGGTCGGTACACTTAATACACGGTCAATCATGTTCACTCTACAAATACAGATGAAAAAAACACTCCTCTCTTTATTATTGCTAACCCTCATAATTTCACAGGTTTTTAGCCAGGCGAAACATAGTTTTAAAATTGCTGATGGCAATTTTATTTATGATGGAAAACCCATCCAAATCCACTCGGGCGAAATGCATTTTGCAAGAATCCCTAAAGCTTACTGGAAGCAGCGCCTGCAAATGCTCAGGGCAATGGGTATGAATGCGGTTGCCACTTACGTTTTCTGGAACCATCATGAGGTTAGTCCGGGTGTGTGGGACTTTAAAACTGATAACCGCGATATCCGCGAGTTTGTAAAAACCGCACAGCAGGAGGGCTTAATGGTAATATTAAGGCCGGGCCCTTACGCTTGTGCCGAATGGGAATTTGGCGGCTATCCGTGGTGGCTCCAAAATGATAAACAATTGGTTATCCGCAGTAAAAACGACCGCTTCCTGGACTCCTGCAAAACTTATATCAACCAGTTGATGGGGCAGGTTAAAGACCTGCAAATAACCCATGGCGGGCCAATAATTATGGTTCAGGCCGAAAATGAATTTGGATCATATGTAGCCCAGCGTAAGGATGTGCCGCTTGCCGATCATAAAATTTATAGTGCAGCTGTAAAAGACCTGCTTTTAAAAGCGGGCGTTGATGTGCCATTGTTTACCTCTGATGGCGACTGGCTCTTTGAAGGCGGCGTAATTAAAGGGGCATTGCCAACTGCCAATGGCGAAGGTGATACAAAAAATTTGAAGAAGCTCATTAACCAATATAACGGAGGAAAAGGCCCTTATATGGTGGCCGAATATTATCCTGGCTGGCTTGACCATTGGGGCGAGAAATTTGAAAAAGTATCAGAAACCTCGGTAATTAAAGACCTGGAGAAGTACTTGAAAGATACCGTATCATTTAATATATACATGGCACATGGTGGCACCAATTTTGGTTTCACAAACGGTGCTAATTATGACAAGGAACATCAAATTCAGCCGGATATCACCAGCTATGATTATGACGCCCCTATCAGCGAGGCAGGATGGGTAACTCCCAAGTTTACAGCTATCCGCAACCTGATGAAAAAGTATGCAGCTTATGCTATTCCTGAAGTACCCGCGCAGCTTCCGGTGATCCAGATCCCGGCTATTAAGCTTACCAAAACGGCCGATTTGCTGGAGATGGCGAAAGACCAGCCCGCTGTAGAAAGCGATACCCCGCAAACATTTGAAACGCTTAAGCAAGGCCATGGCTATGTATTATACAGCCGTAAATTTACTCAACCTGTCAGCGGCACTTTAAACCTGGAAGGCCTGCGGGATTATGCAACCATATATGTAAATGGCGAAAAAGTTGCAGAGCTTAACAGGCAAAGTAATAAATTCAGCTGCCCTATAAATATTCCTTTTAATGCGCGTTTGGATATTTTGGTTGAAAACCTTGGCAGGATCAATTACGGCGGCGAGATCATTCACAATCTTAAAGGAATCATCAGCCCGGTGAAGGTTGATGATCATGAAATTACAGGCAACTGGCAAATGTATAAGTTACCTATGGATAAAATACCGGCGCTCGGGGCAGGCGTAACAAACACAGCTGGCCATCCAGCACTTTACCAGGGAACATTTGACCTGAATAAAGTGGGAGATACCTTTTTAGAGATGAAGAATTGGGGTAAGGGTATAGTATTTGTAAACGGGATCAACATTGGTCGCTATTGGAAAATTGGCCCACAGCAAACGCTTTATTTGCCAGGCTGCTGGCTTAAAAAAGGCACAAACAGTATCGTTGTACTTGATCAGTTGAATGATATCCAGCAAACAGAGATCACTACGGTAACCGTGCCGGTATTAGATGGCCCGGTAAGTAAATAATATAATTTAACTTAATGAATGACGGCAGGAAACTATCCTGTCGTTTTTTTATGTCTGTTATTTAACAGGGTTGGGTTTTAATATTAACTATTACTATTTAAACATAAGGGGCAATTTAACCTATCGTTTATATCAATAGATAAGCCTTAATAATAGTTCTAAATATTCGTACGGGTTGGTATATTCACACTTAATTATGAAATTCTTAAGTTAGATTAAGGAAAATAAATCCTGTTTCATATTTCCGAACGAAACAATTTGCAAGCTTTTGGTTTGATAATAAGTGCCGTAAATCGATGAAGATCATTAAGGTTCTATATTTCATATTTGTATTATTGATCGGAGCCAAAACAAGGGTATCTGCACAAAACACCTATGTAGCCGCGGTGCACGGCGTACTCGATCTTCGTACCCAGCCTATCAACGATAAAATTGAACTGACTGGAAACTGGCTGTTTTATTGGAACCAATTAATAAATCCCACTGACACCACTGCTATTAAGGACAGGCTTTTGGTTGAGTTTCCATTTAAATGGAGTGGGTATACCTGGCGGGGCAAAAAGCTACCTGCGTTTGGCTATGGTACTTACCGGCTTAAAATTTTACTTCCCCAAAAGCACAGCGAATTAAAGTTGGCCATGCCTGATGTTTACAGCGCGTACAGGCTTTATATTAACAAAAAGTTAGTATCGTCGAACGGGAAAGTAACTACTTCCCGAAAAGGATTTGAAGCACATTGGGAATATCATGCTGTAGACCTGCCCAGCAGCGATACCATCAATATCACATTACAAGTTTCCAATTTTATACACAGTAAAGGAGGGATCAGTAAACCTATTTTCATAGGGCCTGCGGAAAGAATTGACCTGGCCCGGCATCGCGCCGAAGGTATTGATCTGATGCTAACGGGCTGTTTACTGATGGGGGGATTGTTTTTTCTTGGCTTATACCTGCTGGGCAGCCGTGATAAAGCCATTTTACTTTTTGCCCTGTTCTCTATAGTTTATAGTTACCGGATCATAGGTACAGATAACTATGTGCTGCACACCTTATTGCCGAATATTAACTGGTACATAACGGCCCGGTTGGAATATATGAGCTTATTTTCAGGGATAGGTTTGTTTGGCCTTTACACGTTATATTTATATCCGGCAGATGTAAATCGGCGGGTTGTAAATATTATTAATGGCATTTGCTTTTCGTTCACTTTAATGACATTATTTAGTCCTCCGTGGATTTTTACCCAGCTCGTGAACCCATTTTTAGCAGTGATGCTGTTTTGCCTCGTTTATATTCCATATGTATACTCAAAAGCCTGGCGCAATAACAGGCCCGGGTCTGTTTATGCTTTAATGAGCGCATTTGCTTTAATGTCGGTATTTGCGATATCGCTTTTTCATTACTGGGCATTAATACCTCCGCTGCAGCTGATTAGTTTTTTAGGATATATCGCTTTTTTCTTTTTGCAGTCGCTTGTGTTAGCGCACCGGGTATCATTTGTATTGAAAAAGGCGAGGGCTGAAGCCGAACAGGGTTTAAAGGTTAAAAGTGAGTTTTTGAGCACGATGAGCCATGAAATCCGGACACCGCTTAATTCGGTAATAGGGATGAGCCATCTGCTGCTTAAGAACGAGCCTCGCAAGGATCAGATTGAACATCTCAACGTCATGCTTTTTTCGGCTAATAATCTTTTGGCGATAGTGAATGATGTATTGGATTATAACAAGATAGAAGCCGGGAAGATAACTTTTGAAAGCATTGAAATGGACCTGGCTGCACTTGCCCGTAATGTAGTAGGTGGTTTGCAAACAGTAGCACACGATAAGGATATAACCCTACGCCTTGATTTTGATAAGAAATTGCAGCATAAACTGCTTGGCGACCCTACTCGCTTATCGCAGGTAATTACTAACCTCGTTCATAATGCCATAAAGTTTACCCCAAGAGGGGAGGTTGTGTTAGGGATTGAGGTGAAAGAACAAACCGAAACAACGGCCACATTAATGGTGTTTGTTAAAGATACCGGTATCGGTATTCCCCGTGGCAAACAGAAACTCATATTTGAACGTTTTACCCAGGCCGATTCGTCCATATCACGCAGTTTTGGTGGGACAGGTTTAGGTCTTGCAATCAGTAAAAAAATATTGGAGTTACAGGAATCGTCCTTGCAGTTAATTAGTGAGGAAGGAGTAGGCTCAGTATTTTATTTTATTAAAACCTTTGAAAAAGCGGGCAAAATATCAGAGGCGGTTAATGTTAACGTTAAACCCGATGCAAATGATAAGCTGCTGAGCGGGATCTCTATTTTGCTGGTTGATGATAACCCGATGAATGTGCTGGTAGCGCAAACTTATTTAAAACGCTGGGGGGCTACTACCGACGTTGCAACCAACGGACAGGAAGCACTTGACAAGCTGGATACGTCAAAACATCGTCTTGTGTTGATGGATTTGCAAATGCCTGTGATGGATGGGTATGAATCTACAAAGAGAATGAGATTGAACGGCATAAACATCCCCATTATAGCGCTTACCGCCAATCTTCCCAAAGATGTAGAGGACGAAGCTTATAAAACAGGTTTTGATGATATTGTGATGAAGCCTTTTTTACCCGATGAACTACATAGTAAAGTATTGCACTACGTTTTTAAGCAGGAGCATGTGTAAGATGTTCCTGAATCAAACTTCCTGTTTATTTTCTGAATAAAAATTTCATTCGCTCATAGGGGTAAAGTGATCCTGGCGTGTTTCAGGATAAATTTTACTAAAATGAACAGATTAGCTTCCTTATTACTTCTTATTACTTTTATTTACCTTCCCGATAATAATTGGGCCAGGCGGATAATGGAGGAAAATAAATGGATAAACATCCTTACAACCATTAGTTACCGCATTAAGATTTAATTGAATGTTAACCCAAACTGATCATATTTTGGATATAAATAGCGAGCAATTGATCCCGCTGCTGCTCTCGGGCGATGAAGCAACCTTTGAAAAGGTATATAAGCACTTCATCAGGCCGCTGCATGTGTATGCTATCTCTATTTTAAGAGATGAAGATACCGCGAAGGGGATGGTGCAAAACGTTTTTATGCGGCTGTGGGAACGAAAGGAACGGCTGAATTTTACCGGCTCGATAAAGGCCTACTTGTATGGCGCGGTTTATAACGAATGCCTTAATAACCTTAGGCACCAGAAAGTAAAGGTTAATCACCTGCAGCACGTACTGTATATGACGAAGGATAAAGTTGATGGGGGCGCCGGTATGGAACTGCTTGACCTCAAAGAAAAATTACAACTGGCATTGAATGACCTGCCCGAAAAATGCCGTACAGTGTTTCAGTTGAGCAGGTTTGAGGATTTAAAATACCAGGAAATTGCTGATGAATTAGGCATCTCCATAAAAACAGTAGAAAACCACATGGGCAAGGCCCTGAAAACATTACGGCTCAAATTAGTTAACTACCTGCCGTTAATCATTTGGCTTATAAGCCGGGCTTTTAATATTATTTAACATGATGGACGATTTATTAACCAAATACATGCTGAACGAGACCACAACGGTTGAGAATGAAACCATCAACCGCTGGCTTGGCGAAAATGATGATAACCGGAAATATTTTGATCATTTTAAACTGATCTGGGATACCAGCCGCGAACTTAAAATAGAAAGTAAGCTTGATCCCGATACTTCATGGGCCGAATTTAAACAGCTGGCACAAAACAGGGGTGAAGCACCGGCTAAAATTAAATCTTTAAAGCCGGTAAACCGCTGGCTTAAAATGGCTGCTATGTGGCTGGTGATATTAGGTACTGCCGGTACCTTATACACCCTGCTCAAGCCGGTAAAAGTTAATATGCTTGCACTGCAAAGCGGTAATATAGTACGCAAGGTTACCTTATCAGATGGATCATTGATCACCATGAATAAAAACTCGGTGTTGAATTACCCAGACAGATTTGTCGGCGATATCAGGGAGATATCGTTAAAAGGGGAAGCCTTTTTTGATGTGGCTCATGACAAATCAAAACCATTTATGATCCACGTAAACGACCTGGTTGTGAAGGTGGTAGGTACATCGTTCAATATTAAAACTACCGGCCCCAATACCGAGGTTATTGTTGAAACCGGCGTTGTGCAGGTAATTCAGCAGGAGATAGTGGTAAAACTAAAACCTAAGGAGAAAGCATCGGTACAAAGCGGCCGCCTGCAGAAAGGCGCCAGCCAGGATGAGCTATATAATTATTATCGTACCCAAAAGTTCGTAGCCAATAAAACACCACTGTGGCGGCTTGTGGATGTGCTTAATGAGGCTTATCGCGCAAATATTGTCATAGATAATAAAAAACTGGCTAACAGGACTATAACAACCACATTTAAAGCAGGTTCACTTGATGGGATATTAGAGATCATAAGCAAAACCCTTGGCGATGTTAAGGTGATCAAAAAACCTCATCTCATCATAATCAAAAACTGATGGAAAAGAAACTAAGCATATTATTTTATATAATGCTCGTGTTGGCGGGCTGCCTGCTCATTACCAATGCGCTGGCGCAGGATAACCTGAACCGTACTGTAGCGCTCAATGTTAAACAAAAAAAGATAGCCGAGATCCTCACCATTATCGGCGAAAAAGGGAAGTTTTATTTCTCGTACAGCAATGATGTCATCAAAACCGATAGTGTGGTGAGCATAGTATCTTCCGGGCAAACGATCAAAAACTTACTTGATGAGCTGTTTCATGGCAGGGTTGATTATAAGGAGTCGCCGGGATATATTATACTCCGGCCTACCCCGTACAGGTTAACCCTTGTGCCTGATACCCTGGCCGGGCCAGGCAATGTTTATTACATCAGCGGTTACGTGTATGATGATATCACCGGCAAAAAACTTTACAATGCCAGTGTTTATGAAAAAAATTCACTGGAATCAACTCTTACCGATCAGAACGGTTACTTCCAGCTCAAGATAAAAGCCAATGGTATGATTACACTTAATGTAAGTAAGGAGCTATATCGTGATACCAGTATCAATTTTTTAAATAATGTAAACGTATCCATAAAATCACGCCAATATTATTACAGCGCCGATGCCGCAAATTCAAAATCAGACAGGAGCTGGCTGGGCAGAATGTTCCTTTCATCAGGCCAGAAAATACAGAACCTTAATTTAGGCGGTTACCTTTCAACGGTTCCGGTACAAACCTCGCTTTTACCAAGTTTAGGAAGTCATGGTATGATGAGCGGGCAAATAGTCAATAACTTTTCGCTCAATATTTTAGGCGGATATAACGGCGGCGTTAATGGCGTTGAACTTGGGGGACTATTTAATATCAACAAACAGGAAGTTAAATATGTACAGGCAGCCGGGCTCTTTAATATTGTTGGGGGTAACAGCAAAGGCGTTCAACTGGCCGGCATCAACAATAACGATCAGAAAAACATAGAAGGCATCCAGGCGGCTGGTATATATAATATGGTAAAAGACAGTCTTAAAGGCGTTCAGCTTTCCGGGATCTTTAACCACGTGAGCAGTAGCAAAGGCATCCAGGCGGCAGGTATTTACAATTACACCCGGAAAAACAACAAAGGTTTTAGTATTGCAGGGATAGCCAATGTTACAGGCAACGACGCAAGCGGAATGCAGATGGCAGGAATTTTTAATAAAGCCCGGGTAATAAAAGGTGTGTCATTTGCTATGGTAAATATTGCCGATACGCTTGATGGTTATGGCATCGGCTTATTGAATATTTCGCGTAATGGATATGCTAAAATTGAAGTGTACAATAACGAGATCACTACAATAAACATCGCCTTTAAATCGGGGAATGCTAAACTGTATTCCATCATGTCGGGCGGCGTTAATTTTACAGATAAGCATGTTTATTACAGCACAGGTTTTGGTTTGGGTCACGATTTTATCTTCAATAATAATATGTCACTGTCGGCTGAGGGTTCGACTCACTTACTATTGGCAAAAGGATGGAAAAACCAAAATCAGATAAACCGGGTAAGCGCGTTGCTCAATTTCAGGGCAGGTTCAAAAGTTAGCTTCTTTGCAGGGCCGTCGTTTAATGTTTACACTAATTATGGCAATCATCCCGGAGACAGCGATATTCAGCAGATCATAAAAAACAAACCCGGTTTGATTGATTGGAGCAACCGTACAAAGGGCTGGATCGGTTGGTCGGCCGGTATTACCATATTGTAAGTGTGCTTTAATATGTCCAAATTTGTGCAAATCAATAATCACCTAATGAAAAAACTCCTTTATCTCATTTTGTTCTGCGCATCGTCAGCTTGTTTTGCCCAGGATTCGAATAAAGACGTAACTTTCTTAAACCCATCTACAGTTGGTAAGCCATTTGGCTATTCTCACGCTGTAATTGTTGATCTGGGTAAAAATAAAATGGTGATCATGTCGGGTCAGGTTGGTTTGGATCAAGCCGGCAAGCTTGCCGGCAAAGGTGATCTGGCCAGCCAAACTGAACAGGTTTTTGCCAATATCAAAAACATTGTTGAGGCTGCGGGCGGGACTATGAATGATCTGGTTGAGTTGAACTACTATATCATGGACGCATCGCGGGTACAGGTGGTTCGTAATATAAGGGATAGATATGTGAATACAAAGCAACCACCGGCAAGTACACTGGTGCAGGTAAGCAAGCTTTTCAGGGATGATATTTTAATTGAGATAAAAGCGACGGCTGTTATCAAAAAGAAGTGAGGTTGATATTAAGCCTACTAAGCTTTAAAAACTTCGCAGACTGATTTACGTGTTACCACTTTTTATTGGCAGCTCTTGCTGCTTTTATCTGTTCAATATTGAGTAAAAAGGGCTTGGCCAAAGGCCATTAATTTTAAAAACCGGCGACAGGTTTCCTTGTCGCCGGTTTTTATGTCTTGTTTTAGTCCGTTATTATTTTTTATAGGTGATTTTATAAATATTTCCAGCTACATCATCGGTAACGTAAAGTGAGCCATCCGGGCCTTGTGCCAAGCCGCATGGACGGTGGGCCGCAGCGCCCGAAGCAGTATTAGCAGCAGAGCCAGAAAAGCCGTCGGCAAAAACTTCCCACTGACCATCAGGCTTGCCATCTTTAAACGGTTGAAATACCACGAAGTAACCAGCCTGCGGTTCAGGTGCGCGGTTCCATGAGCCATGAAAAGCTATGAATGCACCATTTTTATATTTCGCGGGGAACTGATCGCCGGTGTAAAATAACAGGCCGTTAGGGGCAAGGTGGCCCGGATAAGCAGCTGCAGGGTCGATAGCATCTTTTCCGCCTTCAATCTTGCCGTCGCCGCCATATTCAGGCATCAGCATTTTTTTATGTTGTTCCTGGTCGTAATACATATAAGGCCAGCCTGCATTATCTCCTTTTTTAAGCGCATACATACACTCGGCAGGTAATATGGCCGATTGTTTAGCAGTGAAATATTGTGGAAAGAATTCAAAAAGCTGGTCGCGGCCGTGCTGCATTACAAAAAGCTGGTTGTTTTGCTGGTTCCAGGTGATGCCTACAACATTACGCAGACCGGTGGCATAACGTATACCATCGCCATAATGCTGGTTCAATTTATCTGCTTTAAACTGCCAGATGCCGCCGGCCGAATCTAAAATAGGGCAGCCCTTTTGGCCCGGGGAACCTTTTTTTCGGTCTTCAACCTGGCAGGCATTTGAGTAAGCGCCAATATTAACATACAGATTGCCGTCATTATCAAGCGTTATAGCTTTAGCTTCGTGCTCGTGGCGGCTGATAAGCCCTGTAACGATTTTCTCAGGCTGATCAGGATTGATCACCTCGCCCTTATCGTTCAGTTTATAACGAAAAACCTCTTCATCCGACGATGCATACAGGTACCCGTTTTTAATCGACATGCCTGTGCCGCTATAAGCGCCAAAGCTGTTCTTTACGGTTGCCTTGCCGCCATCTTCGTGAAGCATTAATATCCCCTTGTTGTTTTTAACATTTGTAAGCTTTACATAGATGTCGCCTTGCGGTGTAATGGCAATATGGCGGGTGCCACCAAGTTTTTCAGCAATAATACTGGCGCTAAAGCCTTCTGGAGTTTTAATACCCGCGTTTTCTGTTGATGGAGCAGGGGTAGAAGTGCTATCGGCAGTTTTCTTTGAGTCGTTATTACTTTTGCAGGCCGTAATAAACATAATACCTCCCATAGCGACTACAGGTAGTATGGAACGTAATAATTTGCGGTTTTTCATGGTGAAAATTAATGGTTATCAAATTAAGTAAATATACCGATAATCCTAAAATCTGTTTCGTAGTAATCGAGTAACATTGTTGTTTTTTTATTTAAGCATATCAATTAATAAAATTTGGCAACAATAGGCTGCGGTCTTAATTGTTTGAAATAAAATTTGGTTAAACGGGTTGTGAATAAAATATAGTATTAATTAACTAATGTTGTGACATATAATGCTGTGTTTGATTAAACCATTGTTGATAGATATCGTCCTAACTATATAAAATTTACAATTATGAAAAAGTTAGCCATATTATCAGCAATAGTAGCCGGAAGCTTATTTATCAGTAAAGCCAACGCACAGGTATCTATACAATTTGGTATCAATATCCCCGCTCATCGCGTTTACGTACCTGCCCCTCCTCCGCCAGTAGTTGAAGAAGAGCCTGTTTATGATGATAACGTAAATGTTAGTGACGACGATGATTATTACTATTTACCGGAAGTAGAAGCTTACTATAATGTAGGAGCCGGATGCTACTACTACAATGACGGCAGCCGCTGGGTAAGCTGTGCTTATCTGCCAGGCGCTTACCGGGATTATAACTGGCGTACCGCTGTGCGTTACGAAGTAAGAGCCCCACGACCATACTTGCGTCACGATTTTTACAGGCAAAGGTGGGGCGGTTACATGGGCGACCGTGGTAACTGGGGACACCGTTTTGACAGAAGGCCTGCAGGCGGCTATGCTTATCGCCCGGGCTGGGGTGGTGACCGTGGAAACTGGGGCAGAAGACCTAATCCGTATGATAACCGTGGTAACTGGGGAAGTGGCAGGGATAATCATAACTGGGGCAACGGTAATCATGACCGTGGTAACTGGGGTAATGGAAACCAATCTGACAATGACAACCATGGTAACCATGGCGGATGGGGTAACGGACAGCCTAACAATGGCAACAATGATAACCATGGCGGTCATGACAATCGCGGCAATTGGGGTGGCCGACCATCAAACAGCGGCGGTTATGACAGGGGCAATGGTGGTGAGCGTTTTTCTCAAAATGGAAATTACGGCCGGGGCATGCGCAGGTTTTAATATTCTAACTCCCTATATATTAACTGAAAGGTCGCCTGTTATGGGCGATCTTTTTTGTTTTATATATTGTTGTGCATTTTTGAGTTATCCTGCATGCATTAATTAATAAGTAATATAAACCATTTATTATCTACTAAACCTGTTTAGCATTACTATTTATATTATATATTTGGTTTTAAAATACTAAATCCTTGAAGAAGAAATTATCTATAGTTGACATTGCCAATAGCCTGAATATATCTAAAACTACGGTATCTTTTATCCTTAATGGTCGCGCGCAGGAAAAACGCATCAGCGATGAGTTGGTGAAGCGTGTACTTCAATATGTAAAAGAGGTTGGTTATAAACCTAATTCGTTAGCCAAAAGTTTACGCACCGGCAAATCAAATATCATTGGCTTGCTGGTGCAGGATATTTCCAATCATTTTTTTGCCACAATAGCACGCCGCATAGAGGATCTCGCTTACCAAAATGGGTATAAGATCATTTACAGCAGTACAGATAACGATACGCAAAAAACGCGCGAACTGATAGCTATGTTTCGCGACAGGCATGTTGACGGCTACATTATTACCCCGCCCGATAATATTGAAGAAGATATCAGCGATTTGATCAAAGATGGTTTCCCTGTGGTACTTTTTGACCGCTACCTGCCTAAAGTAGCTACCGACTATGTAGTGGTTGATAACCTGTTCAGCACCTTTAACGCCACACAGTACCTTATTGATAAAGGACATAAAAATATAGCTTTTATAACTTACAGCTCTATCCAAACTCAAATGATAGAAAGGCTTGAAGGTTATGAAAAAGCCATGCACCAAAGCAAATTAAAACCCAATATAACCGAGGTCGATTTTCACACTACTGTTCAGGAACTGCTTAAGTTAATGACAAACTTCCTGGAAAAAAATAAAGATGTCGATGCCATTCTGTTCGCCAATAATCATTTGGGCAAATGCGGCTTAAAGGCCATCCGTAAGGCAGGTAAAAATATACCGGGTGATATTGCTTTGATCGCGTTTGACGATTACGAACTTTTTGAATTGTATACCCCGGCTGTTACCGCTATAGCTCAGCCAATTGACGAAATAGCCGACAACGTGATCAAGCTGCTGATGGAAAGGCTTAACGCTACTGTCCCTGAAGAAAAAAATCAACACATAACATTAGCAACCGAACTAATTATCAGGGATTCATCAAACTAATGAACTATTTTGCAGGATGAATTCGGGGTGATGGTGTACCAGGTCTTGAACGATTGATCATTTCAATTCATCTTGCAAAACTGCCCAAACATTATTGGCTACAATCTTCGCACCCTGAGCAGTAGGGTGGATGCCATCGCCCTGGTTAAGTGATGGTACGCCTCCAACGCCTTGCAATAAAAAGGGGACAAGGGCCATATTGTTTTTTTTAGCCAGATGGGGGAAAACGTTTTTAAACTTACCGGTATAATCGGCGCCCATGTTCGGCGGTACCTGCATGCCCAGCAAAACAAGTTTAGCATCAGGATATTTGGCTTTTACCTTATTTACTATTGATTGAAGATTTTTGGCGGTTTCGTTTACCGGAATCCCGCGAAGGCCGTCGTTAGCCCCCAGCTCCAATACAAAAACGTCTACTTTTTGCTTTAACAGCCAGTCTATGCGGCCATTGCCGCCTGCAGTAGTTTCGCCGCTTAGTCCAGCATTTATTACTTTATACGGTAATTTTAACGAATCAACCCGGCGACTGATTACACCCGGAAATGCATCGGCAGGGTCATCAAGACCATAACCGGCAGTGAGGCTATCGCCAAAAAATAAAACTATTTTTTTTGAAGCCGAATCAGTTTTAGCAGTTTCTGTGGCAGCTTGCGTCTGATCATTGTTTGATGATTTAGCACCGTCACCGCAACCCACCATTGTAAGGGCCGCAAGCAAGATACCGCTTAATGTAACTTTGTTCATATAAAATAAATACAATGCGCTCAGGCGTTTGTTCTTAAAATCTCAAGCGGCGGCTTGTTTAACACTCCACGGCTGTTCAATAAGCCAATAACAACAGTCAACAAACTTACTGTTAAAAATAGTACAAGTGCCGGTAATATATTCACACTGTATGGTATTTCAAAACTATATTTTGCCAGGAAATAAGTGCCCGCAAAAGCTATCAGGATTCCGGTTAAGGCCGACAGGCTGCCCAAAAACCAATACTCCAACGCTGTTATAGTGAATATTTGTTTACGGCTTGCACCAAGCGTACGTAATAAAACACTTTCCTGGATGCGCTGGTATTTGCTGATCCGCACAGATGCTATCAGCACCACAATACCTGTTATAATACTGAACGCGCTCATGAAACGTATAACGTAGCTGATTTTACTTAACAGCTCATCAACAACACTTAAAATTAGCCCCAGATCAATTATCGAAACGTTAGGATAAGCCCTTACTACAACCTGCTGAAAAGCTGCTGATACCTTGTTTGATGGCACGTGTGTCATCAACACATGAAATTGCGGTGCACCCTCAAGTATTCCCTTCGGAAAAACCACCTGAAAATTGGTTTGTACCTTACCCCAGTTAACCTTGCGGATACTGGCAACGTATGCCGGCATTTGTACGCCCTGCACATTAAATACTATTTTGTCGCCAATTTTAAGATTTCCCCGTTTGGAGAGGTTTTCTTCAACAGATACCGGGATTTCTTTTGAAGGATCAGCTTTACCGATCCATTTGCCATCCAGTAATTTTTCTGAAGATGTTAATGAATCCCTGAAGGTTACCCGGTATTCCCAGGCAAAAACACCATGCTGTATTTTGATGGTAGTGTCCTTTGTAAGATCGGCAGCGGTTTTGCCATTAATTTGTTCAATACGCATAGTAACTATTGGTACTCGTTGCAGTACCGGAAGCCCCTGTTGTTTTGTTAACTGAACAACACCTTTTTCCTGATTGCTTTGGATATCAAACAGGATCATGTTTGATTGATTACCGCTGGTTGAAAGATTAACCTGCTGCACCAATAATGTCTGCACAAAGTACAGTGTACAAATAAACATGGTGCTTAAACCAATAGATACAATAAGGATGATAGTTTGATTATTGGGGCGGTATAAATTCGCAAATCCCTGTCGCCATAAGTAGCTCCATGAGCCTTTTACTATTGCTTTTGTGATGCGCATTAATAGCCAGGCTGTTGCCGTAAGGATCATAAAGGCAATCAGGATTCCTAACGTAAACAGGATACTGCCAATGATGCTGTTTAATTGTAAATATGTAAATGCTATCACAAATACCAGTATCAGCAAATACACGAGCCAACGCAAAGGATCACGCCTGTTGCCACTTTCATCAAATGAGATACGAAGCGTATTGAGCGGCGAGATATTGCGAACGGAGATTAAAGGTAGTAAAGCAAATAGTATAGAGATAATCACACCAAGTAAAATACCCTGGCCAATAGCCATCCACGAAATTTGTACGGAAATGGTAAACGGTAAAAAGTCTTTGAATACAAGGGGTAATAAGTGCTGAACAGCCGTACCCAATATTGCCCCCGTAACAGAACCAATAATGCCAATCCCAACAATTTGTATCAGATAAATTAAAAATGCCTCAGAGGATTTAACGCCCAAACAGCGCATGATAGCTATTGACGCGATTTTCTCTTTTACATAAATATGAATAGCACTGGCTACCCCAACACAGCCCAGCAATAGGGCTACAAAACCAACCAATGATAAAAAACGGCTCAGGTCGCCAAAGGCTCGGCCGGTATTGTCTTTCTTGGTTTCGATGGTTTCAAAGCGCATTCCGGCCCTGTCGAGTATTGGGTCAATTTTTTTGCTGAGCTTATCTACATTTACGGATGAATTGAACTTGTAATAAAAACTGTAATTAACCCGGCTGCCAATTTTTACAAGCCCGGTTTGTTCCAGGTATTGCATGGGGATATAAACCACCGGGGCAATACCCGCCATTACGCCGCTTTGACCGGGTGCTTTATTCAGAATGCCGGCAATCTGAAAATTGAGATTGCCAACTTTTACCGAATCGCCCACTTTGGCATCGAATTGCAGCATCAGGGTTTTATCAACCAGCGCCATTCTGCCTTTTTTAAAGGTGAGTCCGGCTACCTCGGGTGTAGTTTCTAAAGTGCCGTAGTAGGGGAAACCTCCCTGTAAAGCCCTGATCTGCACCAACCGGGTACCATTTGTGCGCGGAAAATAAAGCATGGACGCAAAGCTTCGTTCCTGTGAGCGCTCGTCGCCTAATGAATCGAGCATATGCTTCAATTTATCATCAACAGGTTTGTTTCCGGATATGGCGAGATCTGCACCTATGAGCGTGGCTGCCTGATCGTTCACATCATTTTGTACATTGTACTTAAACGAATAAATAGCTACCAGTGCAGCTATCCCAAAAACAATGGCGGATATAAAAAGGAAGAGCCTTGAACGGTTGCGCCGGCTATCGCGCCAGGCCATCCGGAATAGCCAGGGGATATTTATCTTTCTTTTAAAATCAATTGCGGTATTGTCCATTAGCTTATCCGTTAATGGTTTTCTCGTCAGCAATCAGTTTGCCGCCCTTAATCCTGATAATGCGCTGCGTTTTGGCTGCCAGCTCAGGGTCATGTGTTACAACCACGAGGGTAGTGCCCGCTTCCTTATTCAGGTCGAAAATAAGTTTGATCACCTTATCGCTGGTTTCTGCATCCAGGTTCCCCGTGGGTTCATCGGCAAACAGGATCCGGGGAGCATTTGAAAATGCGCGTGCAAGTGATACACGCTGCTGCTCGCCACCCGAAAGCTGGAGCGGGTAATGATGGCCGCGCTCTGATAAGCCTACTTTATCTAAAAGATCCAAAGCCCTTGCTTTGATGTTTTTTTCGCCCCTAAGTTCAAGTGGCACCATGACGTTTTCGAGCGCAGTAAGTGTAGGTAGCAACTGGAAATTCTGGAATATGAAACCTACATGCTGATTCCGCACTTGTGCACGCTGATCTTCAGTAAGCTTGTTAAGGTTAATGCCATTGAGTTCAACGGTGCCTGAAGTTGAGCGGTCAAGCCCGGCGCAAAGGCCAAGCAGGGTGGTTTTTCCGCTGCCTGATGGCCCGACTATAGCATTGGTTGAACCTATTGCGACTGAGAAATTTATTTGATCGAGCACGGTGAGTGTACGACCTCCTGCACTTTGGTATGTTTTACTTAAATCAGAGATATTGAGGATATTGTCCACAGATGTTTTTTTTGGTATAGATACAAAAAAGCCGGGGTTGTTACTACGCCCGGCCATTAAACACCCAAGTATTATGCCATCTTTACTTTTAGCTGACATTGAGTTTTGAGGTTGGCTTTTATCTGAATAATAACGACGTAACCGGGATTGAAGTTAAGCTTTATCTGCCATTGCAAGCTCATACATCTGGTCAAAAGGTTTATTTTTTAGTTCGATGGCAACAGCGGAGTTCCGCTGCTCACAATATTTGAGCATTTCATAGCAATCGGTTAAAATATCATCATCGATACCTTTAAAAGTCATTTCCACCACTTTTCCAGAGATCTTATAATATTCGTCAAGAGCCGTAATGCCCTTCTCGGTTATTTTGATCAGCTTAGCCCGTTTGTCATCGGGGGAGGTTCGTTCATCTATCTTGTTTTCCCGGATGAGCCGGTTAATGACTTCCATGCCGGTTGTTGTTTCGGCAAACATATAGTTGATCAGGTCGCTTTTTCTTACCTCACCAAGGTGAAGTAAACCATTCAGGTAATAGAAACTTTCGGCAGGAGGGATGCCGATGTGGTTAACTGCCGACCGGAAATAAAGCGAATAAGCGCTCAGGATGCGGCCGAGGGTTTTAAGCAGGTATGCGCCGTTCATGATGCGCTCACCTTTTTTGCCGGCTTGTTTAGGTTTTGGGCGTTGCTTTTGCAGATAATATCTGCAAAACGCTTCTACAGTAGGTTGTTCACTTACTTCTTCAAAAGCAGTCCATTCGTCAACTAATTGCACTATTGGTTTCATTTTATTACCGTTTGGGTGTAAAATTATAAATTTATTTCTAAAATGTTTTAATTGTTCCTGAATAGAAATATATTTGCCAAACTATATCGAAATAGAAATATATGGAAAATGAGAATGGCTTGCCGTTCTGTTCTGATTTATTTCGATAATTGAAATAAAAATGTTTTGCAGGCTGAGTCGTCAACTATAATAAAAGCGCGATTTGATACCCGCAAAAGAGAATTATAAATCAAGATCACTATGCAACCTGATCCTACAAAAAAAACAAACAATAAACCTCCCGGCGTATTTAGTTTGCTGAAACCATATAAAGGGCTTGTGGCGCTGTTACTGTTATTTGCTTTACTGGGCAACGCCATGAACCTTTGGCTGCCTAAAATTATAGCTAACGGTATTGATGCCTACTCTAATCATCATTTTGTGATAAACGAGGTTATGGCCAAATTCCTGACGGCGACAATTGTGGTATTTTTGTTTGCAGGCTTACAGGCAATTGTTCAAATATATGCATCTGAAAAAGTAGCGCGTGATCTCAGGCAGCAACTGGCTGATAAAATATCCCGCCAAACCCATGCTTTTATCGAACAGGCAAACCCTTCAAAACTGTTAACCAATCTAACTTCGGATATCGATTCGATCAAACTATTCGTATCGCAGGCTTTGGTTTCTATTGTATCGTCGCTGTTTATCATTATTGGCTGCAGTGTTATGCTGCTTACCATTAACTGGAAACTTGCGTTGGTTGTGATCACTATTATTCCCATCATTGGCGGTACTTTTTTTTATGTTTTGAAAAACGTGCGCGCGTTGTTTATGAAAAGCCGCGGCGTTATCGATCAGCTTAATAAGGTAATTAACGAGAGCATACTTGGCGCAGCACTCATCAGGGTGATCAACTCGCAGCAGTTGGAATACAATAAATTCCTTGCTGCCAATACCGAAGCAAAGGATTACGGCTTAAAGATCCTTGGTTTTTTTGCCGGGCTCATTCCCATTGTAACGTTTACCGCTAACATGGCAGCATTTACTATTTTGGTAATGGGCGGGCATTTCGTAATCAGCGGCAGCATGACCCTGGGTAGTTTTGCGGCTTTCAACAGCTACCTGTCGTTATTGATATTCCCGATATTCATTTTAGGTTTCATGAGCAACCTGATAGCCCAGGCTACCGCTTCATTTTCGAGGATCAGCATGGTTTTGAATGCGCCGGATGTTACCGACGGTGGCCCGTTGAAGGATACTTTGTGCGGCGATGTGGAACTGAGGAACGTTACAATAAGCTACGGCCAAAAATCGGCGCTGAAAAACGTCTCATTTAAAGTAGAGGCGGGTTCAAAAATCGCCATCATCGGGCCTACATCTGCCGGTAAAACACAATTGTTATACCTGCTTACAGGTTTGATTAACGCTACCGAGGGAGAAGTGTTGTTTGATGGTAAAAACCTTGCCGAATATGACAGCGAAACCTTTCACCGGCAGGTTGGCTTTGTTTTTCAGGATAGCATTATCTTTAACATGAGCATCCGTGAAAATATAGCTTTCAGCGATACGGTAACTGATGAATCGCTTCAAAAAGCTATTGAAACGGCCGAGTTAAGTACGTTTATCGATAACCTGCCCGATAAATTGAGCACCATTGTTTCTGAACGGGGCTCAAGCCTTTCGGGCGGACAAAAGCAACGCATTATGCTGGCCCGGGCACTTGCAGTTAATCCAAAGGTTTTGCTGCTTGATGATTTTACGGCAAGGGTTGATAACAACACAGAAAGGAAGATCCTGGCTAATATCCAAAAGAACTATCCGGGTTTAACTCTGATATCCGTAACCCAGAAAATTGCGTCTGTTGAACACTATGACCAAATCATACTATTGATGCAGGGCGAAATAGTGGCCAGCGGTGTGCATGATGAGTTGATGAAAACCAGTCCGGATTATGTACAGATCTTTAATTCACAGCAAAGTACCAGCAATTACGAACAGGGTGTTAACCATTAAATATAAAGTTAACGACTGAAAAAATATTGATTACAATGAACTACGATCTTAACCAATTAGGTAAAAATCAGCCAAAAACTTCTACGCTGGCCGGGTTAAAAAAGCTGCTCCAGCTGATAGCCCATGAAAAGCGTACACTCATCATTGCTTTTTTTGCCATCCTTGTTAACTCTACGCTTAACCTGCTCGGGCCGCTCATTATTGGTCATACTATTGACAAATATGTGCAGCACAAGGATTTTAGCGGAGTTTTACATAATGCGGCTATTTTATTTTGTATGTACCTGGTGGCGTTATTTACCAGCTATAAGCAAACCACGCTGATGGGAGGGGTAGGGCAAAGGATGTTGTTTACACTGCGCAATTCTATCTTTAATAAGTTACAGCAGTTGCCGGTAGCCTTTTTTAATCAGAACAAGGCTGGTGACCTGATATCGAGGGTTAACAACGACACCGATAAGCTTAATCAATTCTTCTCCCAGTCACTGATGCAGTTTATCGGCAATATCTCTATTATGATTGGCGCCGGTATTTTTTTGCTGGCTATCAATATTGAGCTGGGAGCAGCTGCTTTATCTCCGGCCTTGGTCATCCTGTTTTTAACGCTGGTATTATCACCATGGATAAAAAGAAAAAATGCAGCAAATTTGAAAAGTACCGGTGCATTGAGCGGTGAGATCCAGGAGAGCATTAATAATTTTAAAGTGATCATCGCTTTTAACCGGCGCGATTATTTCAGGAAGCGTTTTGACATAGCTAACAATCAAAACTATAAAACAGCCATTGGATCGGGCCTGGCTAACAACGTCTTTGTGCCGGTATATGGTTTACTTGCCAGTATGGCCCAGCTTACCGTACTATGTTTTGGTATCTACCTGATCAGTAAAGGTATGTTCTCTATCGGATTGCTGGTGAGCTACTTATCATATGCTACTAATTTTTATAACCCGTTAAGGCAATTAGCTGCCTTATGGACAAACTTTCAGCTGGCGATGGCGGGCTGGGACAGGATCTCGCAGATCTTATCCCTTGAAACCGATTTGCCCGTGCTGCAGGTAGGCATTAACGAACCAGATGCTGCTTTATTAGAGTTCAGACATGTGCACTTTAGTTATGATGAAAGCAGGGAGATCCTCCATAATATCTGCTTTAAATTAGAACGCGGCAAAACCTATGCCTTAGTTGGCCCCACAGGTGGCGGCAAAACAACAACGGCTTCATTAATAGCACGTTTGTATGACCCTACTAAAGGGTTGGTGTTACTTGGCGGGAAAGATATCAGGAGTTTTACGGCCGAGGAACGTAGCCGAAAAATAGGCTTTATTTTACAGGAGCCGTTCCTGTTTACAGGCACGGTAAGAGATAATATCCTTTATGGCAACGAGCTTTTTGAAGATCATACCAACGAAGAAATGGAACAGGTGATCAGGGATGCCAACCTGGGCAGCCTGCTGGCAATTTTTGAAGAAGGGTTGGACACCAAAGTTCTATCAGGCGGCGACAGCATTAGCTTGGGCCAGAAGCAGCTTATTGCCTTTATGCGGGCTGTTTTACGCAACCCGGAAATTTTGATACTGGATGAGGCAACAGCCAACATTGATACCATTACCGAAAAATTGCTGAGCGACATTTTGGATAACCTGCCAAAAACTACTACAAGGGTAATCATAGCACATCGTTTAAATACGATTGAAAATGCTGATGAGATCTTTTTTGTAAACTCGGGCGAGGTGATCAGGGCTGGATCATTTGATGACGCTATGGATCTATTGTTGCAGGGGAAAAGGGTAAGCTGATCTTTCTTGGGATATGGATATGCGGTATCACGGTTTTGCCTTGTTTTTTATCCGGATTTGATAAATCGTTTTAAATTTTTGGAGATAAATTGTCGGTATATAAAATAGTTGTCCGATCAACACTAAATAATTGCTAAATTATTTTTACCATTGCATATAAACTTAACCTAAGTTATGCATAAGTACAGCGGCGAAACGCGCATTTTAGTTGCAACAGATTGTATCATATTTGGATTTGACGGGGCAAATATTAAGTTATTGCTTGTTCAGCGTGGCCTTGAGCCCGAAAAACACAAGTGGAGCCTGATAGGTGGTTTTATAAAACCAACCGAATCACCCGAAGATGCTGCAAACCGTGTGCTTGAATTGCGCACCGGGCTTAAGAATGTGTATATGGAGCAGTTCCAGGTATTCGGTAAACCGGAACGTGACCCGGTAGAAAGGACCCTTTCCGTTGCTTATTTCGCGCTTATCGACATTCATAAATATGAAGCCCAACTAAGTGAAGAATATCACCCCGAATGGTTTTTACTGGACGAGATGCCCGATCTGATCTTTGACCATAATGAAATGGTGCGCCTGGCTAAAAGACAACTGCGTTATAAAGCGGCGCTTCACCCGATTTTATTTCAATTGCTTCCGGAAAAGTTCACCATCCCGCAATTGCAGGCACTTTATGAAGGAGTTTATCAAACCAAGTTTGATGACAGGAACTTTAGCCGTAAGCTGCTTTCAACAGGTTTGCTTGTAAAGCTTCCTGAAAAAGATAAGCTTTCATCAAAAAAAGGTGCATTTTACTATAAGCTTGATCAGTCGCATTACGAAGAAAATTTTGAAAAGTTCCTGAACCTGGTGCCTAACCCGGATAAGTTTTTTTAGCATGCCGGGCAATGCATTTTAATATTTTTATGACAAGGCCTTGTTATTCATATAACTAACGAAATGGTATCGGGTTAGTAATTAACATCAAAATTATACTTGTTTTATGGCCTGATGTGGTTTAAATATACCCGGTCTTGTCAGCATGTTTTTACTAATAACAGGCGCAAAACATTCGGATGTGCATGATTACTCAAAAATTTGTTTAGTGTTAACCCTGTAAAAATATAAATAATTGATTATTAGGCAGTTGAATACGTTGTTTTTAAAATGTGTTAAGTCATGTTAACCCTGTTATTTGCGTGTGTCCTGTTTTAGCACGTGTTTTTTTATTACCACCTGAACCCGCTGGCCGGGTTTTTAAATAGCCATATTTTTCTGACACTGTTATCGCGGGATCCACAAAACCATTACTATACCATGATAGCATGACGATCTGAAATACATCATTTAAAATGCTCTTGAAGTTTATGATCTGCGGAAAAGCGACTTGAGTTTAGGTATAAATTAAACGTAGCTAATTATGAAATTGACCGGGCAATTAAACGGCTGCTTATTTTATATAATCATACCGTATAAATTAAAGGTTTTCGTATTTTTAAAGGGTTAGTTTAATACTACAAAACCAAATCCAACTGTACACCTTTGAGCAAGATAATTTTTTTGCGGTCGTTAAGCCTCTCTTTTATTTTCATATGCATTGCTATTTGCACTAACGCGCAAGGTTCAAACCAGGGTACGGAGTTTTATACCGCATATATTGACCACGTTGATGGTGCAGCAGGCAGTCCTACCGCGTTGGGCAGGGGTAGTCAGATGGACCTTTACATAACTGCCGACGTAAATACCACTGTAACAGTTGAAGTTGCAGATGGTAGCTTTTCAAGTACCTACCAGGTTAAAGCAAAGGATATATTAACGGTAGCTATTCCCCCCGAAGCCTTTGTAGGAAACCAGGGGCAGTTTTTAAAGGGGATTCATATCACCTCATTAAAACCAATTGCAGTTTACGCGCATATTTTTGCAGAGAACGTATCCGGCGCAACGCTTCTGCTGCCCGTCAATACGCTCGGTAAAGATTACCTCTCAATTAACTATAAACAAATATCAAACTCAAACAACGGTACAAAAAATACTGAAGGCGTACCCTCATATTCAACCTTTGCGGTAATAGCTACAGAAGATAATACTACGGTTGAAATAACACCCTCGCAGCCACTGCTAAACGGGATTCCTGCAAACCAACCATTTACCGTAAATTTAAAAAAGGGCGAAGTATACCAGGGATTATCAGCTACTGACCTTACCGGCAGCCGCATTCGCTCAATTGTGAGCGCAGCCGGGGCCTGTAAAAAAATCGCTGTTTTTTCGGGCAGCTCAAAAATAAGCATAGGGTGTCAGGGCGATAAGGGATCATCAGATAACCTCTTTCAGCAAGTTTATCCTTTAGCAGTTTGGGGTAAGAACTATGTAACCGCACCTTTAAAAGGGCGCTATTATGATATCTTAAGAATAGTGCTTAGTTCGCCCGATACAAAGGTTACCGTAAACGGTGCCGCGCCAACGGGAGGGCTAAACAATGGTTTGTATTACGAGTTTACATCAACCACAACTAACGTTATCGCTGCCGATAAACCAATCCAGGTAGTGCAATATGCGGTAACCCAGGGTGAAGGTTTAAATTGCCAGTTTATTCAAGGTGATACAGGTGACCCTGAAATGATCTATCTGACCCCGATTGAACAAACACTCGATCACGTTACGCTAAACTCAACCGGAAACTATAGGATCCTGAATAATTTTATCAATGTTATTATTAAAACAGCTGCGGTGCCAACGTTTTCGCTCGATGGAGAACCTTATACCCAGTTTTCTCCTGTGCCGAACAGTATTTATTCTTATGCACAAATCAGCGTAAATGCAGGTGTACATAATATCAAAGCATCCGACGGGTTCAACGCAATTGCTTATGGGTTTGGCAAAACGGAATCATATGGTTATGCTGCGGGCACCAACCTTAAAAACCTGAATGAGTTTATTGTATTATTAAATCCTGCGGACAAGACGGTGCAGGCCAATGGCTGTACTGATACTCGTTATAAACTGCAGCTTACGCTGCCATTTCAAACCAATAAAATAAGCTGGGATTTTAAGGATGGCAGTGCTGCTGTTGTTGTAGACAACCCAATACCAACTGGTTCCATCATAAAGGATTCGAAGGTGCTTTATACTTATGAATGTCCGGGAGATAAAACCTATATCGACGGCGATTATAGTGTAGTGGCGACTGTATTTAACCCTATTGCAGATGAATGCGGATCAAACGAAGACATAGAGTTTGATTTTAATATATCATTGCCACCGATTGTAAAGTTTAGTTTTGGAAATACTTGTTTTGGCAGCGATGTTCAATTCACCGACCAGTCAACCTCAGGTACACGGCAAACTAAAACATGGCGATGGGACTTTGGCGATGGGTTAACTGATGTTGTGCAAAACCCTGTACACAAATATGCCCAACCGGGCTACTACTTGGTTACACTGTTTGTTACTAATGAAAATGGATGCGGCGCTGCATCTGATCCAATAAAAATACATATATCAAAACAACCTCTTGCATCTTTTAGCTATTTGTTGCCAAGCTGTACAGGTCAGGATGTTACATTTACGGATAAGTCCACATCTGCCGAAGGAAGTATCAGTAGCTGGCAATGGGATTTTGGTGATGGCACACCGGTTGAAATTCTTAAAAGCAAGAACCCATTTAACCATACGTTTAGTGGGCCGGGAGATTATTTGGTTAAGCTAACCGTCACAAATGATAATGGTTGTACAAGTAATATAGCCCAGCTGCCTGTTAAAGTTTATCCTGTGCCGGTAGTGGATTTTTTATTGCCCGATGCCTGTGAAGATGACTTTGTTCAGTTTACTGATCAAAGCACAATTGCTGATGCCACAGAAGCTGACTTTACCTACGAATGGAATTTTGGTGACCCTAATGCAACACCAGCTAACCCGAATACTTCCCACGAGAAAAACCCGAAGCACAAGTTTTTAGCCGGCAACTATCAGGTTACACTTAAGGTTACTTCAAAAAATGGATGCTCTTTTACATCGGCTTCAAAGTCATTAACAATTAACGGTAGCAAACCAAAAGCTAAAGTAATTATTAAGGACCCGGCAGGTTTGTGCAGCGCTCAGGAAGTATTTTTTGAAAACCAATCCTCGGTTAATTTCGGCGAGATTACCCGGCTGGAGGTTACTTATGACATCAACGACCCATCAACTACGGTAGTTTATGACCATCCGGCATATGGAAGGCAACTCAGGCATAAATATCCTTTGTTCACATCAGGAACCCGGCAGGTTACCTTGCGAGTAATTGCATATTCGGGTATATCATGCTCTGATGTCGCAGAAATCCCGGTTAATTTAAAAGCATCGCCTGTGGTCATCTTTGATCAGGCGCCGGTTTTTTGTATCGAATCGGAGCCCAAAAAATTGTTGCCAAAACTTCAGGGCCCTGTTGGCTCCGGTGTGTTTTCAGGAACAGGGATTAGTACAGATGGTGTGTTTAACCCTGCTGTTTCGGGCGTCGGCGAATTTGATATCAGGTATATTTATACAACTGCCGATGCTTGTGCCGATACTGTTATACAGCAGGTTAAGGTAGATGCATCGCCTGTTGTAATGTTGGGGCCTGATTTTACTATGCTTGAAGGCACAAAGCGTGTTTTAAAACCTATAGTAAACGATAATAACTTAAGTTATAAATGGACACCAGCAACAGGCCTTGATCATGATGATGTGGCTAATCCTGTTGCAAGTCCGTCGCAGGATATTACCTATCAGGTAGTGGTTACATCGGCACATGGATGCCAGGCTATGGCCAGCGTATCGGTAAAGGTTTTAAAGTTTTTAGTCGTTCCCAATGTGTTTACGCCAAATGGAGATGGGGTAAATGACATTTGGAATGTTAAATATTTAGAAAGTTATCCAAATAATAAGGTTGACGTATACAACCGATTCGGAGAAAAGGTATATTCGTCAATTGGTTATAGTATACCCTGGGATGGGAAATACAAAGGCTCATATTTGCCTCCCGGGACTTATTATTATATTATTGATCCGAAAAATGGCCGGGAGGTTATTGCAGGTAATGTGACCATTATCAGATAAAATGAAGCGAATTTTATATACTCTACTTATTATTGCCGTAACAATTCAATTAGCAAAAGCACAGCAACGGCCGCAGTACACTCAATACGTATTCAATAATTACCTTTTGAACCCTGCGTTAAGCGGTATTGAAAACTATACCGATGTAAAACTGGGTTATCGCAGCCAATGGACAGGGCTTGAAGGTGCACCGGTAACGTCCTATTTTTCAGTAAATGCGCCTATAGGTAACCGGTTTTTACAGGGCGATGCTACTGCATTTCCTGCGGGTGGAGGTTTAAACCCATCAAGCAGGTCATATACACAAAATTACATGGCTGCCGAGCCGCATCATGGCGTGGGCTTAATGGTGGTGTCTGATAAAACAGGCCGATAACACAAACCAATATTGACGCTACTTACGCTTATCACCTCGGCCTTACCGAAACATTGAATTTGGCGGTAGGGGTGTCTGCCGGGGTAAGTCATAATATTATAGATAAAAGTAAACTTACCTATGTTGATCAAAATGACCCAACCATTAATAGCATCGCGGGGGCGCAGTGGAAACCTGATTTGGGAGTAGGCGTATGGGCTTATTCTTCCAATTATTTTTTTGGCGCGTCTGTACAGCAAATCCTTCCGCAAAATTTATATGTAACTACGTCAACAACTGCTGTACAAAACAAAACGGTACCCCATTATTTTGTGACCGGCGGCGTTAAGCTTTTTGTATCTGATGATATTACACTTATGCCTTCAGCCTTGTTGAAATTTATAGCACCGGTTCCGGTAACTTTTGATGTGAACATGAAAATGTCATTCAAAGACAGGTTCTGGATTGGTGGTTCATACCGCCGTAATGATTCATATGCGGCTTTGGTTGGATTTAACCTGAGTTCGCTTATTAATGTTGGCTACTCATACGATTTTACAACATCTGCCCTAAATACGGTGAGTCATGGTTCGCATGAAATTGTGTTAGGCATCCTGCTTAATAATCGATATAAAGTAACTTGCCCTCAGCATACTTTTTAATTTTAAAAAGCGCTTTAATATACAAGCGCATAAATTGCCGTATCGTTCGAGATTAGTCCGAATCAAGCTCTGTAATCCGGTTCGACTTGCGAAGGCGCAATTATGCCATGCTGCATAGCATTTATAAACTATTTTGGAGCTTCCTAATAGTTACAACTATAATAGTTTTAATTCACGATATTTAATTTCTTAAAAGGATAAAAAATAAAACAATACAATTGTTTCGTAGGTTTATTAAATAACAACTAAAATTAAAACCTATGAATACCAATAATGAAAACTGGGGAAACCAGGATAATGATCGTAATGATTTTGAAAACAACACCAACTCATTTTCTGTGAATGGTGATGAAGCCTATCCAAACCGCGATCTTGAAAGCGATGATGATGATCTGGATGAGGTAGACGATATAGTAGACTTTGATGAACAGCCTGAAGTAGAAAAACCCGAAGACGAACAGGTGGGTACTCATAGTCAATCGGAGATTGACCAGCCCAACAGAAGTGCTGACACTTCATTTAGCGAGCAAACAGATGTTACACCGCGAATAAAAAGGAATTTCCGTCGGTAGGCCCCGCTAAAACTGATTTTGAGAGCCGCCCCAAGGACGCACCACCGGTAGGATGGTTGGTCATGAACCAGGAACTGAAGGAATTTAATAAAAGGAGGGTATAATCATGAATGATTATAAAAATAACTATCCTGCTTCCCGGCAGGGTAATATTAAGGAGACCAGGGAAAGTAACATTAGAGACAGCTATAACTATGCTGCCCGAAACAACCCCTGTCTTGAAACAAAAGGTCCTCAAAGAAAACACTTTAAAGTTTTACATGAGGATGGGAGCCTGGCTGATCTTCCGGATCCAAATATTGAAGGAGCAGGTGTCGGGGATGGCACCATAGGCCGTTAAGCAAAAAAGGTGACCGAAATGGCCACCTTTTTTATGCTGTTATGAATTAGACATACAATCACGTGGTATAACCCAGGATCTTCAATACTTGCTTGCTGTTTTGCTCTTCTCCAAACACCTCAAAGTTAAACGTTTCGTCCCTGTTACGGCGAATGATCACATGCTTGGGTGATGGCAGCAGGCAGTGGTGGATACCGCCGTAGCCACTTAATACTTCCTGGTAGGCGCCGGTATTAAAGAAACCTAAATATTGCACCTTACGGGTTTTAGGCATAAATACGCTGTTCATATGCGCTTCCTGGTTGTAATAATCCTGCCCGTCGCAGGTGATACCCCCAAGGTTTACACGTTCGTATTCCGAATCCCAGTTGTTAACCGGCAACAGGATGTACTTTTGGTTCAGCGCCCAAACGTCTGGCAGATTGGTAATGAACGAGCCATCAAGCATCAGCCAGCGTTCGCGGTCGTTTTGTTGTTTACGGCCTAATACCTTGTACAGGATACCAGAAGCTTCGGCTACAGTATACTTACCAAATTCGGTAATGATATCCGGTTCCATCGTGTCATGCTCGGCACATATCTCTTTGATCCGGCTTACTATTTCGTTGATCATGTATTCATAATCAAAATCGAAAACCAGTGAATCTTTAAATGGCATACCACCGCCAATATCAAGCGTATCCAGATGCGGGTTTACTTTTTTGAATTTGCAGTAAAGAGTTACATATTTTTCAAGCTCGTTCCAGTAGTATGGCGTATCGGAAATCCCCGAGTTAATGAAGAAATGTAACAGCTTAACCTGGAAGTTAGGGTTATCCTCAATTTTGTTATGATAAAAATCAATAACATCTTCCATACGCACACCCAAACGTGAAGTATAAAACTGAGAATCAGGCTGCTCTTCAGCTGCAATCCGGATGCCCAGGTTGCAAGGAGTGTCCATCTCAATTTCGTCGTCGTAAAGGTTAAATTCTTCTTTATTATCCAATACCGGAATGATGTTTTTAAAGCCATCATGTAACATATCAATAATATATGTTTTGTACTGGAAGGTTTTAAAGCCGTTACATATTACGGTTATTTCCTTTGTTACAGTGCCTTTTTTCTCCAGCGCGTCAATCATAGGCATATCAAACGCCGATGATGTTTCCAGGTGAATCTCGTTTTTCAGGGCTTCTTCAACAATGTGCTTGAAATGCGAGCTCTTGGTGCAATAGCAATATTTATAACTACCGCGATAGTTGTTTTTGATGATGGCCTGTTGAAACAGCAGTTTAGCTTGCTGGATCTTTTTGGATATCATAGGCAGATAAGTAAAGCGTAGGGGAGTACCGTACGTTTCAATCATCTCCATCAAATTTAGGTCCTGAAAGTATAGTTCATCGTCGATGATCTCAAAACCATCCTGTGGAAAGCCTACACTTAAGTCAAGAAATTCCTGATAACTCTGCATCCTTAAAAATTTTGGGCAAAAATGTAATTTTTAAACGGAATATTTGGCTATTTGTTAGGATTAATTTTATTGACAGAATGTAATGTTTTTGCCGTAGAAGCCAGATTTACCATTACCCACTGCAATACAGTATGTTACGGTTGATAATCAATAGATATTTTCGATAATAACCAAGCTACAACATAGGTGATCCGGGAAGGGGTAGCAAGCGCCTAAAATTTTGATGAACATACCTATGCTACAGCCGCTTCCTTGTTATATTTATTACGGTAATCAATTGGCGAGAGCCCGGTGATCTTTTTAAAAACTGTACGAAATGCCTTGGCATCGGTATACCCAACATCATACATTACCTCATTGATGTTTTTGGGGTACTTTCCAATTGTTTTTTGGCTGCTTCAATTTTTACGCGCTGTATATATTCGACCGGGGTATTGTTGGTGGCTTTTTTAAACCGGCGTTCAAAATGCCTGCGGCCAATAGCATACATTGATGACAGGTCTTCAACTGAGATTTTTTCGGTAACGTTATTTTCTATGTATTCCTGGGCTTGCTTTATAGGATTGTCCTCGTGTTTTTTTTGCCCCGTGAACATCGCAAATGGAGACTGACTTTTTCGGTCGATCTCCAGGGCGTAAATCTTGGCGGCCATGATGGCTATATCCCGGCCGGCATACTTTTCAATCAATAACAGTAATAAGCTCCAGTAAGAAGTAGCGCCGCCACTTGAATATAAACCCTGCTGTTCGGTAACAATACGCCCGTCAACCAACTTCACTTCCGGAAACATATTTCTGAACGCATCGGCCGTTATCCAATGGCTGGAACACTCTTTACCGTTCAATAACCCTGTAGAGGCCAATATAAATGAGCCGATACAAAGACTTGCTATTTCTGCACCATTATTGTACTGGTTGATGATCCACGGTACAAAATCCCGGTTTACGTTTACCGCGTTTTGAAGATCGCCACTTATGGCAGGGATGATCACCATATCGCTTTTTTGCAGCTCGTTTAACAAAATATCCGTATGAACCGAAAACATACCGCCATGCACCTTAACTTCTTTAGAAAGCCCAACCATCTGTACCTCAAAAACAGGTTGCCTCCCCATGGATTGTAAAAAATCGTTGGCGCCTGTAAAAATGGTTCGGGCGTCAACTATGCTGGCTAAAACTGCTTCGTTGGGTATCAGGATGGCAACATGTTTCATTTTGTTATTGTATAACTGGTTATCTGGGATAAAGATAATAAACACTAAAGTCGCAAACAACCCCTTAACAAGTCCTTTTTACGTGCTACACAACTTTATCGCACCAAATAACTTTGTATCGTTAACAAACATATAATCACGCAAACCAAATATCATCATGAAACCAAAAACAATTAAAACCCTGTACTGGATCTTTACCGTCCTTTTTTTATTGGCTATGCTGGGCGATGCTTACGGGGGAATCACTATGCAGCAGGCTGGCAAAGATTCATTAGCTAAACTTGGTTATCCCTTTTACCTCATGGTTATTATGGGGTGGGCAAAAATAGCAGGTGTACTGGCCATAGCGCAAACCAGGTACCTGGTTATTAAAGAATGGGCTTATTCTGGCTTCACCATTAGCTTTATCGGTGCATTTTTATCGTGGCTTGCTATTGGAGCCGAGGCTGCCGTGCTCATTCCGCCGGTAGTTATGCTGCTTGTCATGTTCTTTACCTACTATTTATGGAAAAGGTATGAGCAGGTAAAAGAACTGGGCTTAACCAACACCAAACTTGCCGGAAATACCGAACTGGCTTAATGTTTTTAGTTTAATTATAAATTCCGGGTTTATCAATAAACCCGGTTTGCTTGTTTATCACCATGCGGAAACTGATCGTATCCTTAAACATTACGCTGGATGGTTTTGTAGCGGCGGAGGATGAGGGCCTTGATTGGCACTATCAATACTGGACGGATGAAATAGCCGAGACAACAACAGAACTGCTTAGCCAGGCAGATACTATTTTATTGGGCAAAAACACATATCAGGCTATGGCTGCCTATTGGCCTTTTCAGGCTAAGTGCATGAATTTTCCTCGTACGGATATTGCTTATGCAGATATGATGAACAACTACCAAAAAGTGGTTATGTCCTCAACAATGAGCTCTGCGTTGTGGAACAATTCATTACTGGTCAAAGGAAATCTAAAGAGAGTTGTTGAACATTTAAAAAAGCAGCAGGGCCGTGACATCCTTACTTACGGAAGCATCAGTGTGGTCAAAAAGCTGGTGGCCGCGAATTTAGTTGATGAGTACCAGCTTTGGATCCACCCGGTAATTTTAGGCAATGGTAGAGCTCTTTTCAACGGGGTAAAAAGCCACTTGCTTTTAAAACTGGTTTTAAAGAAAGTTTTTTCATCGGGTGTTATATTGATGGTTTATCAATCCTATAATTAACTTAGGTAACACCATTAAACCGACCGGTTTAAAAAGGCATCTTTACTGCTGACACACTGTTGTCAATAGCGCATTACACCTTTGTATGTAAAAACGTGATCCGTTATGAACAGAGCCGACAGGTTGCTCAAGGTATTGGTGCTGCTGCAAACCAGGGATGTGGTTTCTATCGACCTGCTGAAATCACATTTTCATATCAGTACCCGTACAGCCTACCAAGACCTTGAGTGCCTGAAGCAATTAAAAATAACAGTGATATTTGAAGCTGAAAAGGGATGTTTGGTTTTAGTTGCAAGCTGCCTTTCGCCGGATGGTAAAAGTGAGATCATTTCTCAGCCGATGCTGGTTATTCCGCCGGCCATAAAAAATGAGGTACTATTGACTATTCCGCGTGCGGTAAATAATGATCCTCAAAACTGATCATCGTAATATCTTAGTTTTTCGGCAACTCATAAAAATTTACGCCTTCGCTGTTTTGAGCCAATTTAAAACAAGGGAACATCTGATTTTTGCGCAAAAGTACGTATGAAAATACCGTATTTTAACGGATTGATATTTGGTCGATTGCTTTGTAAATTGGTAAACATTTTTATGTCTGCTAAACCCGCAACCTTATGTTTAATTCCCCAATTATTGATCTTGCGCTCACGCTGTCGTTCACCTATTTTTCACTGAGCCTAACTGTTAGCACAATTCATGAGTATCTGTCTGCCCTGCTTAACAAGCGGGGGGAGTATCTGAAAAATGCTATTGAATGTTTACTATTTGACCAGGACTGGAAACAAATAGCAGAAAAGCTTTATAACAATCCTAACATTACATCTTTAAAGAAAGATTTAAACAGTTTGCCATCTTATATCCCAGCTGGCAATTTCGCTGCGGCTTTAATGGATCAGTTTAAAGACGATAAAAATATTATCCTTGATATGAATAAGATTAGGGATGTTTTAACAGATGACGGCATAGCGGCACAGGTTGGCATCTCTGCCGGGATCAGGAAACTTCTTCTTAATTTTTATGAGCGCGCCCAGGGCGATCTTCAGAGTTTTCAAAAACAGATCGAAACATTTTATAATTCGGCCATGGACAGGGCCTCGGGAGTTTACAAACGATCGTCTCAGCTTATTGTATTTATTATTTCGGTGGTAATCTGCGCCTCCTTGAATGTTGATACTATAAATATTGTAAACAAGCTTTGGGGTAACCAGGAAGCACTGAAACATGCAGCCGATAATTTACAAACCGTAATTAAGCAAGTAAACGAAAAAGGATATAATCCTAAAACTGATACGATAAAGTTTGAAGCCAGCAAAGTAACGGTTATTAAAAACATACCTGCCGATACGAGTAAAAACGCACCTAACGGGAAAAAAGTCGCCCAGCAAATCAGCACAGTTAGTACGTTTCTGGTAAGCTCTGGTATCCCTGTGGGTTGGACGGCACAAAATACTCCAGATTTGAAGGGTAAAACATTTTACCAAAGCCTTTTGCCGCTTTTAATCAAGATAACGGGTTTATTATTAACAGCTATAGCTTTAATGTTAGGCGCTCCTTTTTGGTTCGATTTGATCAATAAAATTGTAAGTTTACGTGCGGCAGGCAAAAAGCCTGAAGAAGAAGCAACCACACCAACTAAAAACACTACCGTAACCGTTAAACCAGTAGGCTGATGCGTATTAAAGTAACCAAGCTGCTTAATACCAGGGTAGGAGGCGCTCATACAACCTATCAAATCGGTACTGTAAAAGAGCCCGGTGACATTATAGAAGTAACGGGGATTGTGCAGGGAGAGGAACTTGACGGAAACAATACCTGGTATAGAGCGAGCGACGATGTTAATAGTCATTATTGGAGTGGCGGGGCCGAACAAATAGATGGAGCCGGTGGCAATTATCAGCAATGGATGATTGACTTGAACCTCCCGGAGATTTGGGGCAGGTATGCAGGTACAGGCGTTGGTGTTGCTGTGGTGGACACCGGTATTGCGCCAGGCATAACAGACCTGTTTTATAATCAGAGTAAGTATTATGTTTATGGCGATGATGTTGAGATAAAAGACAATGCCGGTCATGGTACGTTTTGTGCTTCCCTTGTTGGGCTACGGAATATCAGCGGTAACTATGTCGGTGTGGCTCCGGGTTGTAATTTATTCGCCTGTAAAATATCCGAAAAAAGAACATTTGAAAACACGGAGAGAGATGCCCAAAGATATGCTGACGCGATTAATTGGTGTGCAAAAAATCCTGATATTCATATAGTTTCAATAAGTTGGTCGTCGGGTATAAGCAATGCTGCTACTCTAAGTTTAATTCAAGAGGCTATAAACAATGCCGTAGCTAACAATAAAATTATTGTTTGTTCTATCGGAAATTCGATAGTATTTGGAAATACAAGTAAATATTATCCGGCCTGTTTGAAAAATACAATCGGGGTCGGCATGGTTCCGGATAAGGAGAATGGCTATCCTTGTATAAATGAGTTCCTATCGCTGGTGATCAATGGCTCGCAAATAAAATCATATGATCAGAATAACGAATTGATAGCTGATAGCGGGAGTAGTTTTGCGACGGCTATTACATCGGGCATAATTGCGCTGATGATTCAAAAAATGAATTTTAGTTATTCATTTGCTACGATCATTGAAAAATTGGCGGCTATGACGCAGAAAACAACCTTCATTATAACCGAAGATGGAAACCCGCCAGCATCCTTCGATCTTCCACTGCTAAAACCCGAACTTTTATTGAATTTTTTTAACGATGTTGTATGAAATATAAATACGCCTCTGTTTTTTTGCTCTTGCTTCTATCCTGCAAAATATTTGCACAACAACCCGAAAGGCGCGTTTTTTATGATGTATTATATTTAAAAAGCCTTTACGACAAAGACGGAAAAATAAGGATCAGCCCACAAAACAAGCCTTTGTTTGCTTATTATTTTAATCTAAAGAACACCACTAATGTAGATACTGTTATCAAGAAAAACCCTTTTTTTAGTTTGAGCGGGATTTATGAAGCCGGAGGTGCAAGCGGAGGCACAATGCCCAGCCCATCCGGATTAATACAATCCATAGGCTCTCTTGATGTTACCAATCTTGCCGACGGTCTTGCAAAGTTTTTGGTCGAACGAACAAAGCAGGAACTTTCAACAGCTTTTTTTTCTCGGTTTAAAAAAGAACTGGACAGTACCAGGCAGTTGCAGTTATTATTCCCGGTTACTTACAAATCACTTACAGCTATAGATGTTGAGATATATAATTACGCCGCCTATACGGATTTGCTGCGGGAATCATTTCAGAAAGACCTGGCACTTTTACTTCCCAATGTTTCTAATTTGATTGAGGATCCCTGTATGGATCAATTGTTTGCTGCCATGCCTCATGTCAGGATAATCTTCATTGATGCCTTGTATATAGCCAACGAGTTTCATGAGGGTTCCCATCCCGGGGATATTTTTCATAATTATCTGGTTAATAAAGCAGACAATGGCACCTTAAGGCTTATAAATGAAAATGTATATCCGGCATTGCAGGCTTTTGATCTTTTTTCACAATCATTACGGTCAAATCAGAAAGATAAATACTGGGTTGATGCCGATTCGGCAAAGATGCTTTTTAATAGCCCTGTAACTTTCCAAATCTACCTTGGTTTGCTTTATCAGCAATTGGAAAAAAAAGACATTAATTTTAAAGAGGGGTCAATGAAGCAATTCCTCAAAGATCGTAGTGGTGACTTTTTAAAATTTGAGGAAACTTATCAGAAGTATAACGTTGAACTTATCCAAAAAGCAACGATAGTAAACAGGTATTTTATTAATTTAAAGCAGCTTCAGCAAAAAGGTGAAAACACTTTTAATTACCAGGATTATTACGCGCTTTATAATTCATCCCTTAGCCTTTTTGAGCAATTATTGAAATCGCCATTGCTTTTAAATGTCAACTCGGCTAATATCACTATACCAATGATTGACAGGAACGATCCGAAGATTGATCAGTACCTGTCATCAGCCAGGAGTCTTGGCAACGTTTACATTGATGTTTACGAAAAACAGTACCCCGCGGCCATAGTTGAGCTTAGCGGCGTTTACGATAACCTGTTTATTAATAAAGTCGTCACCAACCCAATAAAACAGGATTTAGTTAGAAATCTTGCAGAAAAAAAAGCAGAATATGATAAACTGCAGGATGCAGTCGCCAAAACTGCCATAAAGAAAGAAATAAATGAACTTGAAGCGAAAATTGCAGCGTTCACCGAGTGGCCGGCAATAAATAAAATGTTTATTAAATATGCCAATTTTGCCGCTGAGGTATCAAAAGCGAAAAACAGCGACGAAGTAAAAAATGCTATTGAAGCAATTGCTTTACCGGTAGGCAGTTCAACCGTTAAACGCGAGGCTATTTTTAATGTCGCTCTAAACGCCTATGTTGGTCCTTATATAGGTAAAGAAAAAGTGCATGGCATTGATGAAAAGTATAAAGGTACATACGGGCTCTCAGCACCGGTGGGAATTTCATTTAGCTGGGGGCACCGTTTATTATTTGTTCCTACGGGCGATAAAAAATGGTCGACTTCTGTTTTTGTTTCTTTAATTGATATCGGCGCACTTGCTTCATACCGTTTTACATCCGGAAGTACCCCAGTAGCAAAAGATACCAGCGCCACTGTAGCGCAGGTGCCCAAAATTGAGCTGAAGAATATCATAAGCCCCGGTTTGTTTTTATCTATAGGTATACCATCTACACCAATCTCAATTTCGGGTGGTTTCCAGGTTGCGCCAAATTTGCGTAGCGTTAGTTTAACAGGAGCCAATAAAGATGTGATAACTAACACTTACGGCGATAATAAGTTATATACACGTTGGTCGGTTGGGGTTTTAGTTGATATACCGATACTCAACTTGTTTACTAAAGGACGTTAACAGATTTGATTAACGGTTAGTCGGCCAACGATAAATCGAGGGCGAAGGATGGCAGCGCCATTTATAGCTTGAAATTGATAAAACTTTTACTGGAGTATCTTGTTCAGATAACGGTTCGGCGGCTGCCGCTCTTGCCGTGCATTATATTTAAAAGTTATTGCATATTGGGCTGGCATAATTAAAAAGATGATTTAACTTTAAGGCGTTCTGTTTTGATTATTTATTGTCATATTTAAAATAAAACCGAATCTGATAAATTGAAAATATACAACCACTTATGCAGGAATTAGACCCCACCATTCTTCAAAAAGCAAACTCATGGCTTCAAGGAAATTATGATGCTGATGTAAAGCAGGAAATTCAAAAATTAATTGACGATAAGGCATATACCGAACTGACGGATTCATTTTACCGTGATCTGGAGTTTGGTACCGGCGGCCTTCGCGGCATTATGGGGCCGGGTTCAAACCGTATCAATAAGTATACTATAGGCGCCGCCACACAAGGATTAGCTAATTATCTGAAAAAAACCTACCCCGGCGAAAAAATCAAAGTAGCTATTGCTCATGACAGCCGTAACAATGCCGATTTTTTTTCGACTATTACGGCCGAAGTTTTTTCAGCTAATGACATTTATGTTTATTTTTTTAAGGCATTACGTCCTACACCCGAGCTTTCGTTTGCCGTACGCTATTTAGGCTGCAAAAGCGGTGTAATGCTTACAGCATCGCACAACCCTAAAGAATATAACGGGTACAAAGCTTATGGGGCCGATGGTGGGCAGTTTGTTTCTCCGCACGATAAAGCCGTGATGGACGAGGTTGCTGCAATCAGCAGCATTGATGACATCAAATTTAACCGCGTTGATGCTAATATTCAAGAAATAGGGGAGGACATTGACGAGCTTTACCTGAGCAAGATCACCGAGCTTTCTGTTTCGCCTGATGCTATTGAACGTCAAAAAGATCTTAAAATAGTTTATTCGCCAATCCATGGTACCGGTATCACATTGGTACCCCAAGCCTTGAAACGGTTTGGTTTTGAAAATGTGATCTTGGTTGATGAGCAAATAACTCCCGATGGGAATTTCCCAACAGTAGTTTACCCTAACCCCGAAGAAAAGGAAGCGCTTACTCTTGCCCTTAAAAAAGCACAGGAAACTGACGCCGACCTGGTATTGGCTACAGATCCGGATGCAGATCGTGTGGGTATTGCTGTGAAAAATACCGATGGCGAGTTTATCCTGCTCAATGGTAACCAAACCGGCGCTATGTTGATCAATTATTTATTAACGGCATGGGAAGAAAAAGGCAAGCTTACCGGTAAAGAATACATCGTTAAAACCATTGTTACCACAAATCTAATCGAACGCATAGCCGAAGCCAAGAATGTTACTTACTATAACACCCTTACCGGCTTTAAATATATCGGCGAGTTAATGACCCATTTTGAGGGTAAACAAACCTTTATAGGTGGCGGTGAAGAAAGCTATGGTTATTTGATAGGCGAACTGGTTAGGGATAAGGATGCTGTAGTTTCAAGCGCATTCATTGCAGAAATGACTGCTTATTACAAAGACAAAGGAAGCAGCCTTTTTGAAGCATTAATTGACACTTATGTGCAATATGGTTTTTATAAAGAAAAGCTGATCTCCCTGACTAAAAAAGGTAAAACCGGTGCCGAAGAAATTAAGGAAATGATGGAGAAATTCCGTACCAATCCTCCGGCTACCTTAGGCGGCTCAAAAGTAAGCGCACTTAAGGATTATGAAAAACGTATTGAAACTGATTTAACAACCAATACAAGCAAACCAATTGAATTGCCGGTATCTGATGTTTTACAATTCATTACAGAGGACGGTAGTATCATTTCGGCCCGGCCGTCAGGTACGGAGCCTAAAATTAAGTTTTATTGCAGTGTGAACGGCAAACTTGAAAGTAAAGAGACATATAGTGAAACAGACAAAAAACTTGACGCTAAGATTGCCTCAATTATGCAGGACCTCGGTGTTTAACTACGGATAATGATGTTAAAAAAAATCCCGGCCAGATCTCAATCGGCCGGGATTTTTTATGTGTGGTTTATCAGTCGTTTGTTACATTGTTTTTCTGGGGCGCCTTGGTCTGTCACCTCCAGGTGACTGATTATTATTGCTCCGGTAATTGCTTTGGCCATTATAGCTTCGGGTATTGTTAGTTCTGTCACCGCCGCTTCTGCTATTGTTATTGCCATATCCAAATGACTTACGGGGCGGAGGAGTTTTCTTTACAAAGTCGTCGTTTATTTTTACACTTAATATCCGATCGGCAATAGGCGTACCGTCTAAGGCAATCACCGCGTTTTCGGCTCCCGTGCGGTCCTTCATTTCAAGAAACGCATATCCCTTGCATATCCTTGTTTTTTTGTCGCGTACAATTTTAATCGTTTCCACATCGCCATGTGGACCTATCATTTTAACAAGTTCCAGCTCTGTCATTTCCAGAGGAAAGCCGCCTACAAATAATTTGACCATTTATAAATTGAGATTAAGATGATAGATAACCACCGTACACAAATTTCGTTTGATTTTTTTTAAATAAAGGATGTTTTCGCGTTAAAACCAAAGTTTATTTAATAATTCGTTGTTTTCAAGTCAGTAATGGTCCTAAAAAGGCATTTTGTGACTCTTAATAATAGAACGTCATCAATACAAAACAGAGAACGACTGGTATACATCTTTAAGAAGTACTGAAGGCCCGTTGGCTGCAATTGCGTTTTCAAGGTTTTTATTGCTAAATACAGCTACCCCATCTCGGTTTTTACCTGGTATCTCAATGACAAATTCAGTGCGGTTGTATCCCAGTTATAAATATCGGCATTAGCGTTCGGACGCCCGGTAAATGGCCCAAATGCTTTTAAGAAATAGTCCAGTATTTTATAGGCGTCAGCCATCTTAAAAAAAAGATAAATGTTCACTATTTTGTTTTTGTAAACGCGGAAACCTATTGCATCTAATAACAAACTATCTCCCTGTATCAATGGCCGCTGTCTTTATATTGATAACGAATACAATTGTCTGCATTGTGTTTAGCATCAATATCTAAATAGATAAGCTCACGGGCCGGAATAGATTAAAAATAAAACTCGTCGTTTAGGTGGCATGACTCAATCTTTTTCAGGTTCGGACAGTGTAATTTCTGTGGATCAAAAAACAAAACTAAAACGCATTAGCAATACTGTAAATCCATATATTTGAGAATATAAACCGGGGATAGGTGTGCAATTTATCTTCTAAAATGATAGCCTTGTTGGTTGCAGTTTAATTAATTTATTGCCGTATTTGATTTGCAGAAATTGTGTGTTTGATTAATCGGATCGGTGCGTTATTAAAAACCTTTATAACAAAAATGAAATATATCTTCTGTTTGCTTTTTTTATTAATTATTCTTTCGGCAAATGCATTCACTGATCCTAATACCTTACTCGAAGAATTAAAAACTGAAATCGCAAAAAAAAATATATATGATAGCAGTAAAGAAGCAAGGATCCGAAAATTAAAGGCATATCAATCAACCCTTTCGCAAACCAATTATGATGCGCGGTTTGATACCTGGGACAAGCTTTACATCGAATATAAATCATATCAGTTTGATTCGGCGTATGTTTATGTCGATAAAATGATATCACTAAGCAAGGTAACCGGTAATAAACCAAAGGAGTATTATAGTTATGTAAGGATGGCTTTTATTCTTCTTTCGTCGGGGATGTTTAACGAAACCTTTGACTATTTACGAAAAGTAAATGTAAAAGCCCTAAGTAATGCCGATAAAGTTGATTACTATTTCTTTTTAGCCAGGTGCAATTATGACTTGGCGAATTACAGTAATGACAAATATTTTAGCCCCGATTATATTAAGACCGGTAATAAATACATTGATTCAGCGGTCTCGTTTTGCGGCAACGACCATATAATGCATACTTATTTACTTGGTTTGAAGGATTACCAGGAAAAGAATTATGTAGAAGGGCGGATACGCTTTAAAAAATTACTGGAAAAGGATATGCCAATTTCCATGCACCTGCGTGCAATGGTGTCATGCTCATTGGGCGCAATCTGCCTGGAAGATAATGAAAGGCAGGAGGGCCTTAATTTGATGATGAGGGCTGCAATAGCCGATATCAAATCATCAACGCGTGAAACGGTTGCGCTTTATACGCTTGCCGAATTATTGTACAAACAGGGTAACATCAAAGATGCTTACAGTTTCATTCAACTGGCAAAAGCTGATGCCGACTTTTACGGGGCTCGCCAGCGTAAAATACAAATTGCTTCAATTTTACCATTAATAGCAGCAGCCGAGCTTAATAATACCGAGCATCAAAAAAACCGCTTCCTGGTGTTTCTGTTAATTATTACTGCGCTTGCACTGCTGGTTGTCTTTTTCCTGGTGATGATCATTAACCAATTAAAAAAGTTGAAGGTTAAAGAAGCAATAATTGAAGGGAAAAATGTACAATTAAACCACATAAACGCGAAACTAATTGAAGATGCAAAAATTAAAGAGGAATATATCGGGCAGTTTTTTAAAGCTATTTCGGGATATATCGGTAAGCTCGAAAATTTGAAAATCTCTATTGATGCCAAGCTCTCGATGAAGAAGTATGATGCCATTCATACTTTTGTAAATAATATCGATATTAAAAAAGAAAGAGAGAGCTTGTATTACAGCTTTGATCATATTTTTTTAAAGATCTTCCCTAACTTTATTACGGTGTTCAATAGCTTGTTTGCCGAGAAAGATCAGATCTGGCCTGATGAGGACGAAGTATTAAATACCGACCTTCGTATATTCGCGCTTATAAGGATGGGTATTGCTGATAATGAAACTATTGCCAAAATATTGGAATATTCTGTCAATACAATCTATGTTTACAAAATGAGGATCAAAGCCAAATCGTTGCACCCTGATCAATTTGAACAACGGATAATGGATATTAAGGCTTTTGATTATGAGTGATTTTTTTAGAAGATACATGCTAAAAACCCTGTAAAGTAGCCAAACCTTACAGGGTTTTTAGCAAAAAAAGTATTATAAGTGATTAAAAAAACATTATATTTTTTGTCGATGTTTTTTATATAAATATCTGTTTTTCAGTTTTTTAAATTCTAAAAACATCGAAAAAAGTTATAAAATTATTAAAATAAGCCCTTTTCACCTTTACCGCAACGGATAAGTCTTTTTCTGAGTTTATTTATAAGTAAATTGCATCAGAATTTAACCTGTAATAATTGTAAACCATTACATTTTTAAACGATCGGCCATTGTTAGCCTTTTCCTGTGCTCATCTTCTTATCTACCGCTACGGGCGATGTTTGGATGGCCATTGTGCGTATACTTCGGGTATTATTTATTATGATAACCCGAAACTATATTAGCGTGACTTCGTATAAATGTTGGGATCTTTTTTTACGGATTGAAAACTAAACCCAAACAACAACCAATTTCAACTAAATCTCAAGTTTTATGCAAATTAAACATTTACTCAACGTATGTTTCTTTGCTGTTTTTCTCTTTTTGATGGAGCCTGCTATGGCCCAAAATAAGATAATAACAGGTAAAGTAACCGACAAAAAAGATGGCTCCCCTTTAATAGGAGTATCGGTAGTAACTGCTGTAGGTGCCCAGGGTGGCGCCATAACAGCAACAGACGGATCGTACAAAATTTCGGTTCCGGCAAATACCCCAAGTCTTACTTTTACCTACGTAGGTTATTCAAATCTTACTGTACCTATCAACGGTAAAACTCAAATTAACGTAAGCATGGAATCGGCCAGTAAGGCCCTAAATGAAGTAGTCGTGGTTGGATACGGTACCCAACGGGTAAAGGACGCAACGGGTGCAGTGGCCTCGCTAAGTACCAAGGACTTCAATAAAGGACAGATCGCAACTCCCGACCAATTACTTCAAGGACGTATAGCAGGCGTAACGGTTACTCCAGGAAGTGGTGAGCCAGGTAGCGGTGCTTCAATAAATATTAGGGGGACCGGTTCAATAAGAGCCGGAAATGACCCTTTGTATGTAATTGACGGTGTGCCGGTATCCAATGATTCATACGCTGCGTCGAGCGCCGCTAGCCCTATCGGTAGTTCATCGGCTCGTAACCCGCTCTCTTTTCTCAATCCAGCAGATATTGAAAATATTTCGGTATTGAAAGATGCTTCCGCGTCAGCTATTTATGGCTCAAGAGGCGCTAATGGCGTAGTGTTGATTACAACAAGAAAAGGCAGGAAAGGGCAGGGCATACAGTTTTCTGAAAATACATCCTATGCTACAGCTGCCAATCGTTATAAACTACTTAACGCCTCTCAATTTCTTCAGGCTGTGGCGGCAACAGGCGCAGACGCAAATGCAATTAATAAAGGAGCAAATACTAACTGGCAGGACCAAATATTTAGAGGTGCGGTTTCTCAGAATTTTAACCTTGGTTTTGGCGGAGCTACTGGAGGTTTTGTTTATAGGGTTTCCGGAAGCTATGACGATCAAAATGGTATCATTAAAAAGTCGGGCCTAAAACGTGGTACCGTAAGAATCAATGCTACTCAATCTTTATTTAAAGATGTAGTGAAACTTGATCTTAACTTGCTCGGGTCAAATGTAAAAAACGTATATGCGCCTATCACCAACAACGCGGGTTTTCAGGGTAGCCTTATCGGTGCTACAATAGGGTTGAACCCAACTTATCCGATTAAAAATGCAGATGGCACTTACTACTACGATGGTAGCAGCCTTAATCCGGTAGATATGCTCACCAATACCTGGGACAGGGATAATGTTAACCGTGTATTGGCAAATTTAGGACTGAGCATTAAGCTGACTAAAAATTTAACTTATCGCGGTACTTATGGTAATGATTATTCTTTAGCTAAACGTTATACATTCTATGATCCGAGAATCCAGGGGTATACAAGCAGCGGTAGTATAAGAGGTAAAACTACTCCGGCTATATCCGGTACAGGCATGGGTGCGCTGCAAACCGTTAAACTGGGCAACTCAATTACCGAACAAACCTTAACTTACGACAGAAAATGGACCGATAATAGCTCATTAACAGTTTTAGCAGGTTATTCATATCAGGTATTTAACAATAAAGGTTTTAATGATATCCGGTTTAAAACATCGCAGCCAAACGTGTTGGTTAAAAATATAAACAATTTTCAAAATCCATTTCCTGTATTTGGTGATACCACCCGTTCGCAGTTACAGTCATATTATGGTCGCGTCAACTATTCATATAAAGATAAATATCTGTTAACTGCAACTGTACGTACCGACGGTTCATCAAAATTTGGTAAAAACAATCGTTATGCGACATTCCCCGCTTTGGCTGTGAAATGGAAAATTATGAATGAAAGCTTTGCGCCAAAAGGCTTGTTTGATGATCTTAGCCTGCGCTTAAACTATGGCAAAACAGGTAATCAGGAGTTCCCAGCATATCAATCACTTTCAATTTATCAATCAGATCTGAACGGTGGCACCAACCAGCTTTATGCACCTAATTCTGATCTGAAATGGGAAACTACAACCAACTATGGTGCTGGTATTGATTTCTCTATTTTTAATAACAGGGTAACCGGTACTATTGATTATTTCAATAAGAGCACCAAAGATCTTTTATTTTTTCAATACTTTTCAGCTCCAGCTCCAGCTCCTGGGCAATGGATAAACCTTCCGGGTAAAGTGTTGAACAAAGGCTTGGAATTGGGGCTGAGTGTAGCTGCTGTCCAGGGCTCTAAATTTACCTGGGATATTAATTATAATATGACATTCCTGAGCAACAAGGTTAAAGACTTTAAGCAAAGGGTGGTTCAAACAGGTGCTATTAGTGGACAGGGTTTGTCTGGCGCATTTTCCCAGGTGATACAAAACAATTATCCATTATTCACCTTTAAAGTTACTAAATATAATGGTCTTGATAAAGACGGTTTTGCTATTTACCCTGATGGTATTGACGTTCAAACATTACAAGGTAGTGCTTTACCTAAATTCACAGCCAGCCTAACCAATAATTTTACTTATGGTAACTGGAGCCTAAGCGTTTTCCTGAATGCGGTAACCGGCTTCTATATTTATGACAATACCGCAAATGCATATTTCTACCGCGGTAGTTTGTTAACAGGTCATAATGTTTCAACCGATGTTGCATTTACCAACGAAAATCCACTTAACTCTGGCCAGGTATCAACCCGTTGGCTTGAAAAAGGCGATTTTGTCCGCCTTTCAAACGTAACTCTTGGTTATACATTCCCACTTAAAAATGGTAAATTTATTAAATCGCTAAGATTAGCTCTTACCGGCCAAAACCTCGCTATCATAACCGGTTATAAAGGACTTGATCCTGAAATAAATGTTAATAAGGACATTAATAGTGTTCCATCAAGGGGTATAGACTATACTGCATACCCTAAAGCCCGTACATATACATTTGGTTTAACTGCAGGATTTTAAAAGTAAATAAATGAAAAAATTAATAGAAAGAACGAGCGTTGTTTGTTTGGCAACATCGTTACTGGCAATAATGAGTTGTGCAAAACTTGACGAAAAAGTTTACGGCTCAAAGGTGATCAGGGAGGGAAGTAATGGTTCTGCATCTGATCTAAAAGGTGTTTACTCGCAATTAAACGGTCAAGCAGATCAGGCAAATACTTATGCATTGCAAGAGCATCCTACTGATGAAATGATGGGACCAACCAGGGGAACAGACTGGGGGGACTTTGGAACCTGGCGTAAATTACATACTCACACCTGGGACGCTTTTCATAACCAGGTGAGCGACACCTGGGATCAATTGAACACTGGTGTTTACCGGGCGACACAAGTTATCAATTCATCACAATCAAGCGCTCAAACCAAAGGTGAAGCCAGTTTCTTAAGAGCCTACTTTATGTTTGAGGTGGTTGACTTATATGGACAAGCCCCTTTCAGAGATCCAGACGCACCGTCAAGTGAAAATCCTAAAGTATATAATCGCAGCGCTGCAACTGACTTTATAATTAAAGATTTGCGATTTGCCGAAGCAAATCTTGGTGCTTCCGCGTCTGCAGGAATTGCAAGCAAAGCTGCTGCCGAAGCGTTGTTAGCTAAAGTATATCTAAATAAAGCTGTATACAAAGCCACTACAGTTGGTGGGCCATTTACTTTCGCTAAAACCGATATGGATAGCGTAATAGTATTTGCCAATCGGGTAGCTGATGCCGGCTATCAATTGGAGCCTTCGGGCAAATACTTTCAGGAGTTTGCATGGGACAACAGTGATAAATCTAAAGGCATTATATTCGGTATAATCAACACCTCTACCAATGCGCCAGGAAATACCCACAACCGTTGGAGAATGGGTATGCACTATAATCAATCGCCCAGTGGCTGGAATGGATTTACCACCCTTGCCGATTTTTATAACGCATTTGATCCAAAAGACGAGAGACGTGGTGGTTCATATACAGAACTCACCGATCGTAACGGGTTAAATACTGGTTTTCTGGTTGGCCAACAATATGGCCCTGGACATGTTGCCCTTAAACAGCGTGGTGGTTCTCCGCTCGTTTTCACACCCGATGTAAACCTTAACTATTCAACAGAAGCGCAGGGTATCCGTGTTATTAAATACTTTCCTCATCCGGCGGCGGATGGTTCTGTTAACGACGACTTCGCTACAAACACTTACATCTTATTACGTTTTGCCGATGTGAGGTTAATGAAGGCTGAGGCTATACTGAGGGGAGGCACAGATCCGAATGGTGAATCCGCACTTGCAATCGTTAATAGTATAAGGACACCGCGCGGGGCTGCTGCCCTGGCAACTTTAGACCTGAAAGCTATGCTGGCTGAACGTGGTTTCGAGTTGTATTATGAGGGATGGAGGCGAAATGACTTAATCAGGTTTGAAAAATTTAATGACCCGGTTGATCAGCGTCCTAACAAGAGTGATAAGACAAGAACTGTGTACCCAATACCGGCTCGTGCTGTTGACTCTAACCCTAACCTTAAACAAAACGCAGGTTACTAATAATTGAGATTTATTTGATTGAAAGGAACGTAGCGGAAATTTCCGCTACGTTTGTTTTTTCGCAAAGTATATGCAACCAAAAGTACCCCTGTTTCTCCTTATCTTAATCCTTACTATTTTTTGCGCCTGTAATGGTGGGGATAAACAAACCCTGTTTACCGAGCAGAATAACGAAACCATCGGCATCAATTTCGCTAATCGGCTCAATGACCAGGACCGTACCAATGTGTTCACCTTTCGTAATTATTACAATGGAGGCGGGGTTGCCATTGGCGATGTCAATAATGATGGCCTCAATGATGTTTATCTGACATCAAACATGGGCGGCAATCAACTCTATATCAACAAGGGAAATTGGAAATTTGAAAATATAACCGATAAAGCAGGGGTTAAGGGTACTAAATACTGGAGCACGGGGGCTACTATGGTTGATATCAATGGCGATGGCTGGCTTGATATTTACGTTTGCCACAGCGGTAATGCCCGCGGCAACGAAAAGGGTAATGAACTATTTATTAATCAGCACGATGGTACGTTTAAAGAAGAAGCTCAAAAGTATGGCCTGGTAGATAATGGGTTATCCACCCAGGCCATTTTTTTCGACTACGATAATGACGGCGATCTGGACTGCTTTGTACTAAATAATTCTTTCAGGCCTATAGAGTCGTTTGATTTTAGTAAAAACCTGCGCGCTGTTGTTGATGAGTTGGGTGGTGCCCGTCTTTATCGTAATGATGGCGGCCATTTTACCAACGTAACCAAAGAAGCGGGCATATATTCAAGTGATATAGGTTTTGGTTTAGGCGTTTCTGTAGCCGATATCAACCAGGATGGATATCCTGATATCTATGTCTCCAATGATTTTTTTGAACGCGATTATCTTTATATCAACCAAAAAAACGGAACTTTTAAAGAGGATATTCAAAATGAAACCGGCCACCTGAGCCTGGCTTCAATGGGATCAGATATTGCCGATATTAATAACGATGGGCAGTATGATATTTTTACTACAGAGATGCTGCCCGAAGGCGATCGGCGTTTAAAAAAAATGACCTCGTTTGAATCGTACGATGTGATCAAAGCCAAGCAGCGCGATGGCTATTATAATCAATACATGCAAAACTGCCTGCAGGTACGTAATAGCGACGGTACGTTCTCCGAAACTGCTTTCTATTCGGGCGTAGCAGCAACCGACTGGAGCTGGGGCGCGCTGATGTTTGATATGGATAATGACGGATGGAAAGACATTTTTGTGTCGAACGGCATCTATAAAGACCTGACCGATCAGGATTATATTGAGTTTTTGGGTAATCGCGATAATATGGCCAAAATAGCCGAAGGCCGGAAGAAATTTGATTATAAAGATTTTACTGATAAAATGGCTTCATCGCCTTTGTCTAACTATGCCTATCTGAACAATCACAACCTTACTTTCACCAATAAATCAACTGATTTTGGTTTGGATAAGCCTGGGTTTAGTAATGGCTCGTCATATGCAGATCTGGATACTGATGGGGATAATGACCTGATTATAAATAATGAAAATGCCCCCGTTTCTATCTTTAAAAACAATGCCGAAAAAAATGGGAACCACCACATCCAGATAAAATTAAAGGGAACAGGCCTGAATACTTTTGGAATAGGTACTACGGTAAAAGTGTTTATGAAGGGCAGTTCGCTAATTTATTATAATCAGCCAACACGTGGTTTTCAAAGTTGCACATCGCCCAATTTACTTACAATAGGTATAGGTAAATACAAATCTATTGATTCGATCCAGGTGATTTGGCCGGGTAATACTTATCAGTTGTTAAAAAACGTAAACGCGGATAAAGTTTACACAGTTAAGCAAACCGATGCCGTCTTGAAATATAACTGGACAAAGCCTGCTGTTAAAACACTATTTGCCGATGTTACCAAATCAATATTTGACAGCATTCCTAAGCATAAGGAGGACGATTTTATCGATTTCGACAACGAGCGCCTGATGCTCCAGATGTTATCGACAGAAAACCCTTATATGGCTACCGGTGACGTTAATGGCGACGGGCTGACTGATTTTTATTTCGGAAGTTCAAAAAACAGTTTTGCCAGCATCTATATCCAACAAAAGAACGGTAAGTTTAAACAAATCATTCCTGAAGATTTTAAAAAACAGGAATACCTGGAAAATGCGGGGGCTGTTTTTGGCGATTTTGATGGCGATGGCGATCAGGACCTGATAATAGGAGTAGGAGGTAACGCCGATGAAGCTGAAACACCAGTGTACAATCCTCGTTTTTTTGTGAATGATGGCAAGGGGAATTTTCATAGGGACCCTGAGAGAACACTCCATGCAGCTGTTAATGCCTCGGTGATTATTTCGGCCGATTATGATGGCGATGGCAAGCCCGACCTTTTTGTTGGGGGCAGAAGTGTGCCCGGGCTTTACGGATGTTCGCCGCAATCATTTGTTTTTCATAATGAAGGCGACGGGCATTTTACCGATGTATCAAAATTAGTATTGGGCACGGATACAAAGATCGGTATGGTAACAGCAGCCAAATGGGCTGATATTGATCATAACGGTTCGCCAGATTTGATAATTGCAGGTGATTGGATGGGGATTAAGATCTTCAAAAACAACAAAGGGAAATTTGCTGAAGATAAACAATTGGCCAATTACAAAGGCTGGTGGAGCAGTCTTGAAATTGCTGATGTGGATGGCGACGGCACCCTTGATATTATTGGCGGTAACATCGGGCTTAACTCAAAATTCAGGGCTTCGTTTGAGCGGCCCATGGAAATTTTTGTAAAGGATTTTGATAATAATGGTACAAAAGAATGTGTAACTTCCATGTATAAAAGTGATGGAGTAAACTATGTTTTTCATATGAAGCCGGATTTAGTGGGCCAGATGCCGATCTTCAAAAAACGTTTTCTGCGCTATATTGACTATGCGGGCAAACCATTTGACGAGGTATTTCCTGCTGAGATGCTTGATGGCGCTGAAAAGCACCAGATGAATTTCCTGGCTTCGGCGGTATTTTTTAATAAAGGCGGAAAATTTATTTGTAAACCACTGCCTGCCGATGCACAGTTATCTATGATAAATACTATTTTGTGTGCAGATTTTGATAATACCGGAGCTGTGAAGATCATCTTAGGGGGCAACTTTTACGGCTTTAAACCTGAAGTCGGGCGGCTTGATGCTAATCGGGGGCTTGTTTATCAATATACAAAAAATGGGTTTACTTATTTTCCAGCTTCCAAAACGGGCCTCAATTTAAACGGACAGGTACGCTCATCGTTAGGTATAAGAAATGCAGCCGGTAAAAATTATTATCTGTTTGGCATTAATGATGAACCGCTTAAAGCTTATGAACTACGTTAACATCAATTTAATGCTGTTTGCCAAATATATTCTTAGATATTTCATCATCCTTCTTTGTATTGGTGTGGTCGGCTTGTCTTCTTGTAAACCCCAAAAAGCCGGAGAAGGTGTATTTAAATTACTCCCAGCTAATGAAACGGGACTAAGCTTCGAAAACAGGAACGTAGTATCCGATTCAGTTAATGTATTAGATTATTTGTATTTCTACAACGGTGCCGGCGTAGCTACCGCTGATTTTAATAACGACGGCTTGCCCGATCTTTATTTCGTATCAAACCAGGGTTCTAACAAACTTTACCTTAATAAAGGAGGGATGAAGTTTGAAGACATCACCGATAAAGCGGGTGTTGCAGGTACCGGGAATTGGAAAACCGGTGTAACTGTAGTTGATATCAATGGCGATGGATTTAAAGATATCTACGTAAGCGTGGTGTCAGGTTATAAAACCTTTAAAGGTAAAAATCAGCTTTACATAAATAACGGTAATTTAACCTTTACCGAAAGCGCGGCCAAATACGGGCTCGATTTTGCAGGACTTTCTACCCAGGCTTCTTTTTTTGATTATGATAAGGATGGTGACCTGGATATGTTCCTGCTTACTTCATCAGTTCATAGCAATGATACCTATGGCGACTCAACCCAGAGGTTTAAATACAGCCATGATGCCGGCGATCATCTTTTCAGGAATGACAATGGTCACTTTGCAGATGTAACTGCGGGTTCAGGTATTTATTCGGCGCCGATCGGTTACGGCTTAGGTGTAAGTGTAGGTGATTTGAATAACGATGGCTGGGATGATCTTTATGTAAGTAACGACTTTTTTGAGCAGGACTATTACTATGTCAACCAGCATAACGGCACATTTAAGGAAGAGTTGAAAAATGCGTTCGGACATACCAGCCTTTTTTCAATGGGGAATACTATCAGTGATGTCAATCAGGACGGTCATTTAGATGTGCTTAGCACCGACATGCTTCCGGAAGAAATGAAGGTGTTACGATCAACCATCAACGATGAACCCTTGGATATTTATAACCAGGAAGTTAATGCCGGGTATTACTATCAATATTCAAAAAATTGCATGCAATTGAACGTGGGCAACGGCAATAAGTTTGTCGACCTGAGCTTGTATAGCGGGAATTCCGCTACAGATTGGACATGGTCGCCACTGGTGCAGGATTTTGATATGGACGGAAAGAAAGATATGTTCTTCTCTAACGGTATCAAACGCCGTCTCAATGATATGGATTACCTGAAATACCTTGGTGATCCTATGGTTATGCAGGCATATAAACAAAATCGCGTTTTTGACAAGGACAAGATCAACAGAATGCCTGAAGGCGGCGTACATAATTACTTTTATCACGGTGAGGACAAATTGAAATTTACAGATGTTTCTAACGGCAACGATATGCAGCGGGCATCTATATCGGCAGGATCTGTTGCCGTTGATTTAGATAATGATGGTGATTTGGATATTGTGACCAACAATATGGATGAGCCGGCATATATCTATAATAATACCACAATGGAAGGCCGCAAGGAAAGCAAGCCGGGCTATCTTAAATACACTGTAAAATATAACCTTTTAAACCGTGATGGCATCGGTACCAAATTTTTCCTTAAGTCAAAGCATCATCTCGATCACCAGGAAATACAAACCAGCAACGCGTACGAAAGTAATTTGAATAACGAGCTGCTTTTTACATTTGCCCCTGACGATAAACCAGAATCGCTGTTAGTGGTTTGGCCTGACAATAGCTACGAAGTGGTGAAGGATTTCAGGCCCGGTCAGAAAACTACCTTAAGATATAACCCTCAAGCAGTTGAAAACAGTAAACCTATAGCTGAGGTTATCGAAGCTTTCATCAGCGATAAAAAACAGTTTGACAGCAAATCTATACAAGCAAAGCTTTTGGCCAACGTTAAAACTTTCGACACTCCCGACTTTAATTATTATTCGCTTTTACCGCACACTTATTTGCAGCACACCCCCGCAATTGCTGTAGCTGATGCCAATAATGATGGCATTGATGATATTTACGTAGGAGGCATAGCCGACGAAGAAAAATACATACTTGCAGGTAATAAATCGGGTGGATTTACCAAAGTTAAAGTGTCATTATTTGACCGGGATAAATATATTGCGGATGAGCAGGCTACATGGGCTGATGTAAATAACGATGGTAAGCCCGATTTGATCGTGATCAGCGCTAACCATCCTTTTCAGGAAACGGAGAAATTGATACAGCCCCGGTTATATATCAATAAAGGCAATTTTCAGTTTGAAGATCAACATTTACCAAAGCTAAATTACCAGGCATCAAAAATTACGTTGTTTGATTTTAACGGAGATGGGCTGAACGATATTTTATTTACCAGCGCCGTTTCATTTAAAGATTATACAGCTACTATTCCTTCTTCAATACTCATTAATAAAGGCAATGGAAAGTTTGAAATAAGTCATGACAAAGCTTATGATCAAATCATGAACCTGCAATATGTCACCAGTATAACAACTGTCGATATCGACCACAATGGCAAGTCTGATCTGCTGATTACGGCCGAGTGGCAGCCCATTTACATTTTCCTGAATGATGGAAAAAAATTAAGTCGTTTTTCATCATCGGTTTTGGAAAAGGAAAAGGGCTGGTGGCAGTCGGCTATAATAAGCGATATGGATGGCGACGGCAAGGCGGACCTTATTGCCGGTAATTGGGGATTGAATAACAAATATAATGTTACTGCTGATCAGCCGCTGTATGCCTATAATACCGATTTGGACAAGGATGGTAAAAACGATTTGATATTATCATATTTTTATAAAGGCCTTTATTTCCCTTTTCGTCCCAAAAATGATTTGGAGCAGGAACTTCCATATCTCAAAAAAGAATGGCTTAGTTATCAAAAAATGGCTGACAAAACCACCACTGAGGTATTTAAGGACAAACTGGATGACAATGATCGTTTAAGTGTAAACCAGTTCAAAAGTATTTTTGTGAGCGATGTATTGCATTCTGCTTCGATTACTGCACTGCCATATCTTTATCAGCAGGCTCCAATTAAATCGATGCTAAAATATAACAACGGCGATATATTACTGAACGGAAACTTTTGTGGTGTTGTGCCTTATGAGGGAAAGTACGATGCACTCGGGCTGGCTGATTTACACTACAATAAACAGCAAAAGCAATTTGATGCGCCGACATACTATGTTAACGGTGCAATCAACTCACAGGAAATCAATTATCTGGTGCCAGTGAAAACAGCAACTAACTTGAATACTTATCTCGCGGTTACCTATGATGGCCGATTAATGTTATTAAGTAAATAATCACGGTTATAGTATCGGATAATATATTTTAGTTATCCATTTTGAGGTGTCCTTTTGTGCCAGTCTATTGGTAACAAGCGATTGAAACGGCATGGCAGGTGATATCAACCTATGATCTTTCATGTATATCTTCATTTGCGCCAGGGCATTGTTAACCGTATTTTGCCCGCCACGTACATCGGCCACCAATAAATTCCCCCCTTAGGTATGTTGTTTATACTTGTTTTTTGAAAAGGAGTGATCGTTTTGTTGATTGGCAGGGCAACATTTACCTGGTATTCGTGCTCATCTGTTTGGGTAACATTAAGCATAGGGAAGTTTGTTTGTTTGGCCCCTGGCTGCCAGCTTGTTGTTGCAGGGTTGTAACGGTGTTGTAAATTACCTGTAATGAAGGATATATCGGATAGGTGTTAGCTGAAACGAGCAAAACTGTGTCTTTAGCATGATTTAAGTAGATCCTATAACCGTATGCGTTTCTTTCATCCTCAAGGAAGTGTTTAAGGCTTAGTAAAATTTCGCCAACCAGTTTTTCCGTATCTTTGGTTTTGAAATAATTAGTTATCCGTGAAAAAAATTGGGTGTTATTCTTATCAACAGCATCCCATTTAAATTTGGCAGAACCTTCGGCGTCGGCAAAATAACTTATTTCGCCATCAAAAGTCAGGTTATCTTTTTTCAATTTAAGATAAGTACTGCTATTGGTCATTTTATCGATACTGATCTTTGTACCTTTAAAATTGTATTGCCTGTCCCCGGTTTTGGTACCGGGCCACCATTTATCCCATCCACTTTCTGTGGTCAGGAATTTTCCGGCAATAACATCGGAGGTATCAATTGACAGGTCCTGTGCTATAACAGGTTTTTCGGGGAGCAAAATATAAGCTGCCGCAATAATTATAATAACGGTAAGTACAATAAAAAAGATCTTCTTCATTTAGTTTATAAAAGACGGATACCCGGGGTGATAAATTTAATAATATCGGGTGGATTAACATGTGTATATTGTTATAAAATATGCTGCCTTTTAATTAAATAAAAAAAATGCCTGATCGGGTTAAAAAACTAAGGTGAATATGCTGCAGCGTACTGGAAAAAGCCTATATTGGCTCTTGATCAATCAAAAAACCAACAGATTTTCTCCTTGTGTATCTGTCCGGTTTTTAACCTATTTTATAACTTATGAGATCCTTTTTATTTTGTCTTGCCGGTGTATTATTTTTATTCACATCCTGTAAAAAGCCCTACTATGAAAAAGTACTCCACGATCCCGAACTTTATCGTATAACCGTTAAAAAACTTAATGATATTGTACTGGAAAATAACTTTCCGCCGGTTACAGCTTCCCGTAATTATGTATATGCCAATATAGCCGCTTATGAAGTTATAGCTTCCGGCGATCCTGAGCATTTTAGATCTTTAGCCGGGCAAATTAAGCACTTACCGGCCGTACCCAAAGCATCAAAAGATACTGCTGTTGATTACCAGTTTGCTTCGTTGCTTGCTTTTTGCACAGTTGGCAACGCGGTAACATTTCCGGAAGGAAGTATGGATCAGTATGTTGATGAGCTTAAAAAGAAGGCCAAAGATGCAGGTATGCCGTCTGTTTTATTTGAAGGCTCCGTAAACTACGCTGATAAAGTCGCTAAATTTATATTGAAGTGGAGCAAAGGCGATCACTATGCACAAACCCGGTCTGCAAGTAAATACACGGTAAAACAGCAGGATGGTCGTTGGATCCCCACGCCGCCCATGTACGCGCAGGCCCTTGAGGCCCATTGGGGTGAGATCAGGCCCATGGTGCTGGATTCCACAGCCCAATTTATTCCGCCCGATCCGCCGGCTTTCAATGTTAAAGACCATAATAGTCCGTTTTATAAACAAGCGCTTGAGGTAAAACAAATAGTTGACAGCTTAACCAAAGAAGAGAAACATCAGGCCGATTTTTGGGATGATAATGCCTTTAAACTTAATGTAGTTGGCCATGCATCGTTTGCAACCAAGAAATTTTCCCCTGGAGGGCACTGGATGAATATTACTGCAATCGGTACAAGAAGTAAAAAATTTGATTTTGGAACCACAGTAAGCGTTTATACCGAAACTGCTATTGCCCTGTTTGACGGCTTTATTAATTGCTGGTACCTTAAATACCGCTCAAATTACGTTCGCCCCGAAACCATAATTACCAAATATATGGATGCCGAATGGCGCCCATATATTCAAACGCCTCCATTTCCGGAGTATAGTAGCGGCCATGCCGTAATTTCGGCAGCCGCGGCCGAAGTACTTACCAATAGGATTGGTGATAATTTTGCTTATACAGATTCGTCAGAAATGGAGTTTGGAATCGATCCGCTTTCTTTTAAATCATTTCGGGCGGCCGCGAAATCGGCAGGAATGTCAAGGGTAATGGGAGGGATCCATTTTAAAAATGCCTGTATTGTGGGCAATAAACAAGGCGCCGAGATTGGGCAACTGGTGGTGAAAAAGCTCCAATTAAAGATTAAGTAGCATTTTTTTTATTTTACTTAGATAGTTGATTTTGAATAAGATATTTAAATTTAGTTTCCTTTATGCTTTGCTGGTACCGGTTATGTCTGAGGCGCAAAGCATCGATCCATGGAAAATTAAAGCCGAAAAAATTGATCCCTCAAACTATTACGGAATTACCGTAGCCAACGGGATGATTGGGATAGTATCAGCACCGGAGCCTTTCAAGGTTAAAAATGTAGTACTGGCCGGCGCCTATGATCTATATGGCAGGGGGCGCGTAAGCAATTTCCTAAACAGCTTTAACCTGCTTAATATGTTCCTTGAAATAGATGGCAGGCGGATCGATGCTAAAAGTATTAACAATTTTAAGCAGGAACTGGATATGCAGCATGCTGCGTTCACCACTACTTTTGATTATGCTGATAAAGCAACCATAAAATATACCTATTACTCGCTGCGGCAATTGCCTTTTACCGTTTTGATGGATGTTTCGGTAATGGCAAAACAGGCCATCAACATTACATCGGCCAGTGTAATGGAAGCGCCCGATGCGCTCAAAGAAGTGCAGAATTATTATAACGAAATTGACAGGCCGCATGTAACCATCAGTTTGCTTACTTCAACAGCAAAAAGCCCTACCGGCAAAATGCAGCTGTGTGCATCTACCTCATTTTTATTCAGCGAACCGCACGGACAGGAGCCCCGTATTATTCATGAAATGTGGGATAATAACATGCACCTTATGAAGTTCAGTAAAACTATCGCCGCTGGACAAACTTATAATTATGCGGTAACTGGTTCATCCATAACTTCGGCACACCATGCCGACCCACTGAATGAAGCCGAACGCCTCACCATTTTTGCCAAATTGGAAGGTCGGGACAGGCTAATTAAATTTCACAATAAGGCTTGGGACGACCTTTGGACAAGCGATATCCAAATAGAAGGCGACGATCAATCGCAGCAGGATATTCACAGTATGCTATATCATTTATACTCTTTTTCAAGAGCAGGGACAGCCTATTCGCCATCGCCAATGGGGCTTTCGGGTTTAGGTTATAATGGCCACGTTTTTTGGGATTGTGATGTTTGGATGTATCCGGCTATGCTGGTTTTACATCCCGACATTGCCAAATCTATGATTGAATACCGGTTTGAACGATTGGATGCCGCACGTAAAAATGCGTTTTCACATGGGTATAAAGGAGCGATGTTCCCTTGGGAAAGTGCTGATAGCGGGGTAGAGGAAACACCGGTTTGGGCGTTGAGTGGTCCGTTTGAGCACCATATTACTGCGGATGTAGCGCTGACCGCATGGAATTACTATTGCGTAACCCAGGATAAACAATGGCTAAAAGAAAGAGGTTGGCCGATACTTTCAGCCACTGCCGATTTTTGGGCAAGCAGAGTTGAACGCAACGGACCCGGTCATTATGATATTAAAAACGTAGTAGCTGCAGATGAATGGGCCGAAAATATTGATAACAATGCTTTCACCAATGCTGCAGCAAAAGCTAACTTGCTAAATGCTACCGCTGCTGCCAAAATCTTGGGAGAGAAGGCCGATGTCGATTGGGCAAATGTTGCTCAAAACATCCCGATCCTCAGGTTAGATAACGGCGTTACCCGCGAGCATGCTTCTTATAAGGGTGAAGGGATTAAGCAGGCTGATGTTAACCTGTTAGCTTATCCGCTTAAAACAATAACCGATCCGGCACAAATAAAAAAAGACCTTGAATATTATGAAACCCGTGTACCTAACGAAGGTACTCCTGCCATGACCCAGGCTGTTTTTGCTTTATTATACTCGCGGTTGGGCAATGGCGAAAAGGCATTTCACTTTTTTAAGGATGCTTACGAACCTAATCTCAACCCGCCATTCCGGGTAATTGCCGAAACAAAAGGTGGAACCAATCCGTATTTTGCTACAGGCGCAGGTGGTATTATTCAAAGCTTGCTGATGGGTTTTGGTGGTTTGGATATTACACCAACTGGTATAGTGCAAGTTAAAAGTAAGTTGCCCGCCAACTGGAAATCATTGAAAATTACAGGCGTGGGGATTAATAAGACTACTTATAAAATAAAGTAACTGCTTTATAACTTTATACGTTAGCCCTTTAAAATCTCCTGCGTTTGACAGAGAGAGCGAATTGGCGATTGGCTTCTGAAACTTGCTTTACCAGGTACTTAGTTCTGAACTTCTGCCGGAGCCTTTTCTAATTGCTGGGTATCAATATGATACCTGTTTACTAAGTGCAGTAATACCCCATTCGTCCAGCCGAAGCCATCTTGTAGGGGGTATTCACCACCGCCTGCAGTTAATTGGGTATCAACCACGTTATACTTTTCAAGCAATTTGCCTGTTTGTTTAAATACCCGGATATTAAGTTTAAGCCAGCGGGTGGCTATCTCTTTAGCCAGCGTATTGTAATTGTACTTTTCAAGGCCGTCTATAGCTATGTATTGCAGTGGCGCCCAGCCATTGGGTGCATCCCACTGCTGGCCGGAAAAGTTGAGGGTAGTAACCAGTCCGCCGGGTTTCAGGAAATTATTTTTAAGCCCGTCGGCTACAAGGCGGGCTTGCTCATCACTGGCAATTTTAAATTCGAGAGGGAACTCACCGGCAAGTGTTTCCACGGCAGATTGTTGTTTCAACTGCCAGTTGTAATCACCAAACCAGCCTGTTTTCTGGTTCCAGCAATATCTCAGGATAGCAATCTTACGGTCACGGGCTCGTTTTAGATACATTTTAGCAAGCTTGGCATTCTGACCCTGGTTCAGACTGCGGGCGATTGTCATTTCCAAATTATACAAAAGACAGTTCAAATCTACGGGGATAATATCAATGGTTTGTATAGCTGGCAGTTTTCCTGAAGCATCAAACCAACGGGTGCTGAAATCCCAACCTGAAGCTGCAGCCGCCCGTACGTTGCGGTAAAATTGCGCTGCCGGTTGTTTGCTTTCTTTGGCGGCATCAACATCTTTTATATACGATTCTTCGCGGGGTTCATCACTTTCGTCCCAATAACGGTTCAATATCTGCCCATCCGGCATTCGTACAATCCGGTGTGTAGCCTGATTGGCTTGTACAGTTTCCCAACCATACATCCAATATTCATATTCTTTGATCAATTGCGGCCTGAAATATACCAATACTTTCTCTCCCTCAATTTTTGCCAACAGGTTTACCATCATAGCAAAAAATGGCGGTTGCGAACGGGTAAGATAATAACTTCGGTTGCCATTGGGTATAAAGCCATATTTATCAATGAGGTAAGCAAAGTTTTCAACCATGTTGCGGATCACTTTAACCTGGTGACTTTCCTGTAAACCCAGCATCGTAAAATAAGAGTCCCAATAGTAAATTTCCCTAAACCTGCCACCAGGTACAATGTAAGGGTTAGGCAGCGCCAGGGTTGATGAAAAAGGTTTTGCTTCATCCGGACGGCGTTGTAATACCTGCCACAAAGTATCAATATGTTTGCGGATACCGGCCGATATATCAGTTTGAAAATTGTTGTGGGATACAGGTACGTTAAAATTGGCCAATACAAATGTCTGCAGGTTAAACCCCGGCTGATCTTTCTGTTCGTTATAAGCTTTCATGATCAGTGCTGGATCCTGTTTGGGTGTTGCGTCGACAAAAGTTTTGTTATCAGGGAAAATGGTTGAAGTTTGAACCGCCTCAAACAATCCTGGAAATTGTTGCCGGGGTGTAAGTGTTTGTGATTTTGCATTAAGTACAACGAATAAAAATGCGAGTAAAAAAAGTTTTCTCATCGGCCTAAAATTATACCCTGCTGCGGGATGGGTAACTGGTTTATAACAGACCATAAATTTACTATTTTTGAAAAGAATATAACTGGTATTTGGTTTGTTTTCAAGGTTTTTTGTGCGATATTATCGCAGAGAAATAATAGATATCGGGGCATAGGCCAATTATAAAACAAAATATACAATCCATTTATTATGATAAACTTTTTACGGAAGGGAAGTATTATATTTTCGTTATTACTTACCCAGCTATGCTATGGACAGTCGCGAGTGAATACCCTGCCTTCCTGGGCGTTTGGTGGCTTTGTCCGGCCGGCAAATACCAATCCTATTATCTCACCAGATACGATTTCACGCTTTCTTGATCCGATGAGTAAAAAGCAGGTGCAATGGGAGGCCAATGACACTTTTAACCCGGCCGCAACCGTAAAAAACAACAAAATAATAGTATTATACCGGGCGGAAGACCTATACGGCATCGGTATTGGCTTCCGTACTTCACGTGTTGGGTATGCCGAAAGTGCCGATGGTATTCAGTTTAGCAGAAGGAAAATCCCGGTGCTGTATCCCGATAATGATATTGCTAAAAAGTACGAATGGCCCGGAGGCTGCGAAGACCCTCGCGTAGCCGTTACCGCCAGGGGGACTTATGTTGTTTTTTACACCGAATGGAACCGCGACTTGCCAAGGTTAGGTGTAGCCACATCGAAAGACCTCATCCATTGGAAAAAACACGGGCCGATATTTGAAGCTGCCTATCATGGCAAGTTTTTCAATATCGCCAGTAAATCGGCTTCTATATTAACCCGGGTGGTTAATGGCAAACAAGTGATTATTAAAACAAATGGAAAATATTGGCTGTACTGGGGCGAACATCACGTATACGCGGCAACATCGACAAACCTGGTAGACTGGGCCCCGGTGGTTGACAATAAAGGAGAGTTGAAAGAACTTATGTCACCACGCAACGGGTATTTTGACAGTGACCTCACCGAATGCGGCCCGCCCGCATTGATGACCAAAAACGGTGTAATCCTCTTTTACAACGGCAAAAACAAACCCGCCGAAGGCAGGGACACCCGGTTTAACCCTAATTCATACTGTGCAGGTCAAGCCTTGTTTGATGCAAAAGATCCTTCTAAACTCAAAACACGCCTCGATATTCCTTTCTTAAGACCAATGGAACCTTTCGAGAAAAGTGGTCAATATATTAACGGAACAGTTTTTATTGAAGGAATGGTTTATTTTAAAAGGAAATGGTTTCTTTACTATGGCTGTGCAGATTCACGGGTAGCCGTAGCTGTATATGATCCATCGAAACCGGCGCCTCCTGATCCGGTTGAATAGTATTTTACATTTGTTTACTGTTAAAGAGAAAAATACAGCTTAAAATCTTTAGTTGTGACGGCTAAAGTTTTATCTTCATAGCTGAAATCTTTATTATGCTTTTTATCTTAATCTCAGTGGCAATTATTCTTTTTATTGCTCACGTTATTTTGTTATTTAGTTCGTTTTCAAATGCCAGCATTATGCCATCGCGCTATTTTTACTCGCATCTAACGCTTTGGCTTAGCGGCTTATCTGTGTTTGCTTTAGCTGCCTGATATAGTGGTACAAACCGCTCAGCCTTCCTTGATTATTTTAATACCTGGATGAGGAGATCATATATCGTGCTGTTTACTTTTGGGCTGTCATTAGTTGCTCACGTTATTGTTACTTTTTTAGTTCTCCCGCTATTACAAAAATCTAAAACGCAATAGTGACGGGTAGCTTGAATGCTCAACAATGATTAACTAATTCAATAAATCAAGGAGGTCATCTTTTGACAATGGACTTGTAGAAACGCTGTCGGGCCTGTTCAGGCTATTGGCGATATCCTTTTTTGATTGCTGCATCACCATAATCTTCTCTTCGATAGTGCCGGGGCAAATGAGTCTTACTGCCACAATTTTTTTATCCTGCCCTATGCGATGGCAGCGGTCTATAGCCTGGTTTTCGACAGCCGGGTTCCACCACGGGTCGACGAGGTAAACATAATCTGCTTCTGTTAAATTAAGACCAGTACCACCAGCTTTTAGGCTAATTAGGAACACCCTGATGCCGGGCTCGTTTTGAAACTCATTAACCACTTGCTCCCGTTTGCGGGTTTGACCGGTGAGGTACGAGAAGCGAATCTCGCGGGATATCAATTCCTTGCGGATAAGATCAAGCATGGAAACAAACTGCGAAAATACGAGGATCTTATGCTGGTGCTTTTTGCTTTCTATTTCTTCAATCAGCGTTTCCAATTTGGCCGATGCATCACCCGGCATTTTCTCGCCTTTTATGAGCATCGGCGAGTCGCAGATCTGCCTCAATTTGTTTAATCCTTTTAATACGTTCATCGAGCTCTTTTTTAGCTCTTCGTTTGTTGTGGCCGAAATGTACTCTCTGAATTCTTTTTCGTATGAGTCGTAAATATGACGCTGCTCCTGCTTCATTTCGCAATACAATACCATTTCGGTTTTTTCGGGCAGTTCTGTTGCAACCTGCTGTTTAGTACGTCGAAGTATAAAAGGCTTTACTTTTTCCTGTAGTTCGGCCGCGCGTTTGCTACCCTTAAATTTATCGATTGGAACAGCATAAATATCCTTGAAATATTGTTTGCTCCCCAATAAACCGGGGCAGGCAAATGAAAGTTGACCATACAAGTCGAATGTGTTATTTTCTATCGGGGTACCCGTTATAGTAATTTTATTGCGCGATTTTAGGAGCCTTACAGCCTTGTAACGCTGCGATTCGGGATTTTTTATATTCTGCGATTCGTCGAGAAAAACGTAGTTGAAATTAAAATCCTTTAAAAAATTAACATCTGACAGTAATGTGCCGTAGGAAGTAAGCACTATCTCATACTGGTGCAGGTGTTTGGTATGCTTAAGCCGTTCAGCACCGTAAATGGTATGGATGCGGATAGAAGGCGCAAATTTTTGTACCTCTTGTTGCCAGTTAAACAGGAGCGAGGTGGGCACTACAATAAGGTTAGTGTTGTTTTCTGTTTTACTTCGCTGCAAAAGTACAAATGCTATCACCTGAAGGCTTTTACCCAGACCCATATCATCGGCAAGGCAGCCACCAAAATTAAGGTTATCTAAAAAATTTAACCAGTTTAAGCCCTGGCGCTGGTAAGCACGAAGCGTTCCGTTTAGTCCGGGAGGAACCGGTACTTCATCAATGGTGTCGGTACCGGTAAGTTTTCTGTTGTATATCGCAAGCTCGTTTCGCACGTCCTGGTCAAGCATTTCCTCGTCGTAATATTGCTGTATAGCAGTATAATTACTTTTTGAAGTATGCAGCGTATCATCATCAGCAATCTCTCCCGAATTAAAATAATCGGTGAATTTCTCTATCCATTCGGTTGGCAAAATTCCCCGGGTTCCATCATCAAGGCGTACATACTTGCTTTTATTTTTTACAGCCTGGTGAACCTGTTTCAACGAAGCTCTTTTTTTGCCAAATTTTATATCGATAACTGTATTGAACCAGTTGATCCCGCTCACTACGTTGATAGTAATCTTTACTTTATGAGGGTTCAGCTTGTTGCCTTCCAGTTCGTTAAAGCCGAGTATTTCGATATTGTGGCAATGCCATTCGTCAAATACATTTAAAAACCACTCCTCATCTAAAAAGTACCTTTTATGCAGATAAAAGTAATCAAGGCCGTTATCCAATTGTTCGTTAAAATAAGGATGTTGTTTTACAAGCAGGGCTGTAAAGGCTATTTCCTCATCATCGCGCCGTTTAACTAAAAATTGGTTGCCTTTTTCGTCGGTTCCGTAGATCTGCCTTTGCGTGCGAATCGGGATCTCGGCCTCACCATAACGCAGCACAGGTATGATCATGACATGTGCGCCAAAGTCCGACAGATAAATGATCTTCTCGGCGGGCTGATCAAAGCCTTCTTTTTTTATTTGCTCCTGTGTTGCAGGTTTAATGTAAGTATAATCAATAAGAAGCTTGTTTTCCAGTTTGTTAAGCAAATGCGATTTTAATTCTGCAAACTTACTCTTATGTACCTGCAGGCTGCCTTGTTTCTTTTTCAAAAGGTCGAGGATATTTAATACCTGTAAGCTTTCAATAAGATAAAGCGTGTTGCCTATGCCGATAAAATAGGTATACCTGATATCAAGATCCTTAACATTATACAGCAAACCATCAATGTTTAAAATGCCGCTTATTTCATAAAAATCATCCCAGGTATTTACTTTCAGCTCGATATCACTTTTTAAATTCTTAACCAGTACAGGATTTATTGAGCCAGCTGTTACGTTGTCTGAAACGGTATTGTCATGCGCGTAGAAACTGTAGGCCAACGGGTTTTTAACGATAGCCTTTAGTGCAGCAATATCGGCGGCGGTTATTTGTGTGTTTATATGATTTTGAAACTTGTGTACCCCGGTAAAGAATTTGAGTTGCTGTGCGTCATTCGTTTCCCAGATCAGCTCTAAAGGAGCTATAGGCACCAGCGGGTTCTTGATTTTTCCATCTTTGGTGCTTTGTGCGGTGTATAGTTCAATAAATAAATATTTATAATATTTATGCTGTTTCAGCACGATACAGGTTGTTTTATCGGTGTCCTCGCCGGGGTGCCCAACCGGTTCGGAAACGTCATTAACTATAACACTTTGCAAATTTGCAAGGCTTTCTTTAGTAATGGCTGTTAACGCGGCGGAGCGGGGGACTATTTCGAAATTTTTAGACAATGGTCTTACCTCAAAAAACTTATCCAGGTCAGGCTCGTCTTCAAGCCCGTAATCGACCGCTGCTTTTTTTAGTTTTGTATCCCGTAGTTCATCATCAAAAAACACCCTAAACTCATCACGCTGTGTTATTGCCGATAGTACCTGTGCCTGGTGCTCGCACAGTTTATTACCTGTAGCATGGCACCCGCACGAAAGTGCCAGCTGCCCTTCATGACTGGTAATGATTACCTCGGGGAAGGCAACCGTACCCGACTGATTGGTAAAAGCCCCGTGGTTAATTTCCAAATGTTTGGCCAGTATTTGCCTGTAACTTTGCTTGTCAAAATAAATGCTGACGGCTGCGTGAGCAGCAATAACACTTTCGCTAAGGTCGGTTATGGCTGCGCCTTTGATGATGACATTATGGTTGCTTTCGCCTTCCTGGTAGCTGATTATCCTGATCACTCGTACATTGATGTGTTGCCGGGTAAATATCATAACAATTATATAAAAGAAGACAATCACCAACGCATTTTCGTGAACTATGTAACAATTATATTCTTTATCAAATATTTATCTTTAGTAAACGTATCTGCCTTAATTTAGCCACTTAGTTCAGTACTATGAAGTATTCCAAATTACTATCGCATCTATCCATATTAGCAATCTCTTTTTTCCTTTATGCATGCCACACCGTTTCTGGCAATAAGCGAGCCTCCGATAATGAACAGGTTAATATGCATAGCGCTTATGACGACAGCACACTAAATCGCCATATATTGCCGGTTTTAATGCCCTACAACCGTATTATCGATCCGGCAGGAACAGTGATATCATTTGGCGATGCATCCGACGAAAATCATAGCATGGACGTAAGGCTGATCCCCGGCACCAGGTTTATCGCTGTCGAAGACCGGTATGGGCTTACTATAATCGATACTGTAGCTAAGAAAGTTTCCAACCGCTGGACTTATAAACAAGATCCCCGCTATCGCGAACTTACAAGCACTTACTCCGGCTTAAAAGTTGTGAATATTGACAATCAAACTCAAATATATTGGAGTGCTGCAGCAGGCAAGGGTAAGGATTCAAAATCATACGTTTTCCAGGCTATCTGGAAAGATGGCAAAATCAGCATACAAAACACTTTCAATTTTAAAGTTGAAGGTGAATCGCCATTGGCATTACCTAACGATTTAGCCATCAATAAAGAAAACAGCATAAATTACTTATATGTAGTTTTAAACGGGAATAATCAACTGGTAAAGATTAATTTAACTGACAATAAAACCGTTTGGACAAGATCGACCGGTGTTGCACCTTATGGATTGACGATAGCAAAGGGCAAGATATTTTTAACTAACTGGGCCGGCCCGCAAGCTATCGATACATTGAAGCGTGAAACAGCGGGTGTACCATACGGCAAAGCCTATATCGACCCAAAAACCGGTGCAACGGTACAAGGCACTGTAATGGTTATGGATTTGGCTAAAGGCAATGTGATTAAGGAAATTGCTGTGGGGCTGCATCCTAATGCCATTATCAACAGTGCCGATGAGGATTTTGTTTATGTGGCGAATGGCAATAGTGACATGGTATCGGTAATTTCAACAAGTTTATTACAAAATGTAGCAGCGATTGATGTTAAATTAAATCCTGGTAAAAAAAGTTATATAGGTGATACGCCCAATGCTTTAACCATTAATGCCGATGGTACTATACTGTATGTAGCAAATGGTTTGGATAACGCTGTGGCCATGGTAAAATTGGGTAGTAAAACATCTCTTAAAGGCACTGGTAATAACGAAGTGAAAGGCTTTATTCCAACCGAAGCATACCCCGGCGGCCTGGCTGTTGACGGTAATAATTTATTTGTAACCAATCTGGAAGGAGAGGGCTCGAGGGTAAGTACCGATGAGATAGGCAAAAGCAATTTAAAAGGTGACTTACCCTCGGGAGCAAATGGTACGGCTTATAACTCGCACCATTCAAAAGCTACCGTATCAATAATAACTATTCCGGATGATGCTTTGCTAAAACAGTATACTCAAAAAGTCCAAAACCTAAATCTCAGTTTCCGCCAGCAGATAGCGCAGTTACTGCCCCGCAAAAATATTGCGCCTAAACCCATACCAGAGCGTATTGGCGAGCCTTCGGTTTTTAATCACGTACTTTATATTATCAAGGAAAACCGTACATACGACCAGGTTTTGGGCGATATGCCTGAAGGTGAAGGCAATAAATCGCTTTGTATTTATGGTGATAGTGTTACTCCTAATCAGCATAATTTGGCGCGCAATTTTTTATTGCTTGATAATTATTATGCCTCGGGAAAATGCTCTGCCGAAGGGCACCAATGGACTGATGCCGCTATGGTAACCGATTATGTTGAAAAAAGTGTACGCTCCTGGTTTAGAAGTTATCCGCATGTGCAGGAGGATGCTTTGGTTTATGACGGGAACGGTTTTATCTGGAATAATGCCGCCGATCACGGCAAAACGGTCAGGATTTATGGTGAAGCATGCGCCGTACATTTTGATGATAAGTTAAGCTGGAGCGATATTTATAACAATTACACAGCAGGTAAACCATTCGCATTTAAAAACACCAGCACTATTTCTCGGGTGAGGCCAATGCTGTCACAAAACTTCCCGGGATCCGACGAGCATAAGATTAATGAACAGTTACGGGCCACCGCTTTTATTAAAGAGCTTCATGAATATGAGCAAAAGCCCGGCGACCAGTTACCGCAACTGATGATCATGGCCCTATCGGCCGATCATACTGTAGGCACCAGGCCAGGCTACCCGACACCTGACGCTATGGTAGCTGATAATGACCTGGCGCTCGGCCGTATTGTTGAAGCAGTCTCAAAAACTCGTTTTTGGAAAAATACGGTAATATTTGTCACCGAAGATGATTCACAGGCAGGGTGGGACCATGTATCTGCATATCGTACTACAGGGTTTGTGATTAGTCAGTATAGCAGGTTACAGCATAAGGTGGGCAAAAACTATAATCAAACCTGTATAGTGCGTTCTATTGAGCAAATATTGGGCTTACCACCAATGAATATCATCGATGCTACTGCATTACCTATGTTTGATTGCTTTACCGGCAAGCCATCTGCATACACTTATACCAGTTTAAAAAACAGGGTTCCGCTCAATAAAATCAACCAGCCTTTTTCTGCGCTCAAAGGCTCTGCATTGCATTTTGCACAATTATCATCAAGACCTGAATACGATCATATTGACGGTGGTAATGATGATGTGATGAACAGGATACTTTGGTTTGCGGCTAAGGGTGAAAAAGCTTATCCCGCTAAACTGGCGGGCAAAGATCAAGACGATGATGATTGATCGGGAAAATAGCTGGGTTTAATCTCTCTTCCACAGGTTATCTGTATCATATTATATGGATGCTTAGAGCTCGCTTTCTTAACCAGATAGCGAGTTTTTTTATAGCTGATTGCCTTAAATTTCTATTGATCGATTAATTGTTTTATGCGTAAAAATACGGGAAACTCTTCTGGAAATTCCGTGAAATTACGTGGTCATTTATGCACGATATTACTTTATCTTTATTGCAAACCTCGTCAATGCCTGCAAACAATTAATCAATTAATTTTTCAACCTAACCAAAAAAGTTATGAAAATTTCTGCGCTTGATGAGAACGGCGCACCAGTCGACTGGTGGTTTATCTACAAAGTTCCGCAACTTGACGGAGGTGTGGGTAATGACAAAGCTACAGGGTACGAATATGTTTATTACGACTCAACTATCGATGCCAATACCGACGCCCGAAAAAGGACGATTACAAAGTCACCCAATGTTTTGAATGGCGATAAAGGAGCACTCAACCTGACTATGGACTCCGTATTCAAAAACATTAAATCACCGGCTCCGAGTACCGGATGGGTTCTTTATAATGACGAGATGCCCGAAAGTGCCAATAAACATGATGATGGCACCAAAGGGCATACTAAGGGAGTATTGGCATTTGATACCGAATCTAAAACTGCATTTTGGTTGCTTCACTCATGGCCAAAATTTGCAGACCCTGGTGCCATCAAAGATCCTACTCCCAAATACGGGCAAACCTATATGTGCATTTCATTGGATTTGGATACCACTAATCTTATTGCCAAACAGATGCTGAACCACCAGGAGCCGCAAATCTATCTTTATAATTCCGCCAATCTGCCCGCAACTGCCGAGTTGCATTCGCTCACACAGCCTTTGGCGAGCCACCCGATTGCCCTGGGCGACTCCATTGATTTAAAGTCTATTGGCGGTATGTCATTCAAAGTTATAGCCAAGAACCGGGAATGGAATAAAGATTTTTGGAACGATTTGGTAGGGCCTGTCTTAAATGATGATTTAGACATTGAAACCTGGATCCGCGGTCCTATTCCACCTATCGCTGATAGCGATGGCATTCATAAGACTTTTGACATCAAATATATCAATTTAGGTTTCATGGGCGCACACTGGGCCTGGCCCGAAACACATGACCATGCCAAATGGGGAGTTACATTGCATGATCCCTGGGTTTGTGTTGGCGATATCAACCGCATGATTTCGCAAAGAAGGCGCGGCGGCTGTACAATTGCATTTCAAAATCAAACCTTATGGTCGGGTTTATCCAAAACAAGTTTGCTTTTAGCGCCTCCGGGGCATAACAGGACCGAAGCTCACGTGCTGATCCAAAAAACACATCATCTTCATGCCGAAGCACCATTGAGGGAACAACAGTAAACAATAAGAGTAACACAGATCTTGGAGCAAACTATTCGTGAGCAAGGTAAACCAAAATGTATGAGGGTAGATAATGGGTCCGAATTCAACAGCAAAGGGTTCAAGGATTGGTGTGAGGGTAAGGATTTTACAGTTCAATTTACACAGCCAGGCAAGCTAATGTAGAACGGCCATATCGAACGCTTTAACAGAAACTTTGGGGAAACATCTTGGATGCTTACCTATTTAAAGATATTCATCAGGTATAGTTTTAACCGATGAATGGATGGAAGATTACAATTACCGTAGGCCGCATGAAGCACTGTGACACATAACTCCTGACCTGTATAAGCTGCTAAACCGTGGAGATATTGGAAACTCGATCGGGTTTCCAATATCTCCACGGTTACAACAACAATGATAATTATATTTTTGAATCAATAAGTCTACAAACACCAGTCCGAACTAAGGGAGGGTTACATTGTAAGTGTGAAAGCAAAGGTTTTGATGCAAAAAAAGGATAAAAGGGATAAAAAGGCATATCATAGCTGACACTTTGGGGATGATTCTTGCAGTGGTGGTTCAAGGCGCATCGGTTCAGTTCAGGGCGGTAACAGGGCTATGGATATCGTTGATAAACTTTTATCGAGGACAGCGGTGTTGACTATTGGATATACGGCATCATCACGATGCTACCCCTGAATTTGATATCGGGAAAACTGAGCTGCTAACCAACCAACTCGGATATGTACACCAGGATGAGCATAGCAGTTTTGATCGCGGCAAGACAATAACAATTGATGCACAGATCGCATAAATGATTCACTGGCGTGGATTTCCATGCCAGTGTTCCTAAATATATAAAGATAAATTGAATGCCTGCTTTTTTAAAAGCTATCAGTATCAGGCATATAACCTATTCTTTTTCTGTCCATCGGCTGCGTTTTTTTTTCGATCAGTTCATCGAGATAGCCGAATACCAATTCAAGGCTTTTATCCTGCCTGATGAGTTTGCTTTTGATCTGTTCAATTTCCAACCGGAGTTCGGTGTTATTGAGGTACATGTTTCGTATCCGGTTGAATATCCGCATCACCTGAATATTAACCTGGATGGCCTGTTTGCTGTTCAATACGCTTGAAAGCATCAGCACCCCATGCTCAGTGAATACATAGGGTAGCTTTCGCCTTCCCCCTCGTTTTGATGTGTCGAGTAGCCAAGGGGAGTTGCACCCCAAGGCCCTCACAGAACCGTGCTTAAGACTCTCGCCTTACACGGCTCTTCCAGATTAGATTTGACCAATTACATTATGGTCTCAACAATTGCCAATGTACAAATAGACCCGGCTGTGTTTTGTAAATACCCTGAAGCCAGCGATATGCTCGCTTCTTGCTGAACAGCCGGGTTTTCATAACCCAGCGAACCAGCCGATTGTTCATCCACCACCACAAGTCTGTTGTTGTCCATTTGTTCCATTTACAATAGTAGGCTATCCATCCCCGAATTTTCGGATTCAATAGAACTGCCATCCGTTGTATTGGAATTTGCTTTCGTTTAAACTGCATCTCCCGGACACTATCCTTTACACTTTTCTTCGCAACGCTGGACATACATGGCGTGAATGCTAATTCCCCACCATCTTTGTGAGCAATCCAGCGTGGCCTAAAGGTGTAACCTAAGAAGTTAAAGCTTCTTTTTCCGTGTCGGGATAGATACCTACTGCTTGGACAAGACACAATGTTGGTCTTGTCTTCATTCAATTCCAGCTTACAGTCATTAAGCCTACATGCGATTTTCTGTTTCAGATACTCGGCTTGTGCTAAACTCGCACAATGTACAATGATGTCGTCACAGTAACGTTCAAACTTAATAGGCGGGAAATTCTTTTCCATCCATTTGTCAAAAGCGAAGTGCAGAAAGATATTGGCTAACAACGGGCTTATTACACCACCTTGCGGTGTGCCTTTTTCTCGTTGTTCAATACCCGTTCCTTTCATCACTCCCATTTTCAACCATCGTTCCACGTACATGAGAACCCACTTTTCCTTTGTGTAATGTTGCACGGCCTTCATCATCAACTCATGGTCAATGTTATCAAAGAAACCTTTAATGTCCAGATCAATTACCCAGGATAAATGCTTACACCATTTATGGGTTTGAGCCAATGCCTGGTGAGCACTTTTCCCTTTGCGGTAACCGAAACTGCTTGGATGAAAACTTTCATCAACCTTTGGTTCAAGATAGCTTTTGACCACTTGCTGGGCAATTCTGTCTTCCACTGTTGGAATACCTAAACTTCTTGTCCCGCCTGATTTCTTGGGTATCTTCACTTCTTTAACAAAAGAAGGAAAATAGCTTCCCGAACTCATTCGATTCCATAGCTTGTAAAGGTTGTCCGATAGGTGTTTAGCATAATCGCTTATGCTTTGATCATCAATACCCGCACTTCCACCGTTGTCTCTTACATGTTTGTAAGCATCCAGTACCATTCTTTTCGTAATTGGATGAGTCTTTGTTTCGTAATAATCAATCATCCCTTGTTACAGTTGTTGTTTACATTGAAACTAATCTGGTTCAGCCCTTTGCTCTTGCCTGTTTTCACAGGCCGTCAACACTACTACGACTGAATCCGTCCCTGTATCGTCTTGCGGTATTCGCCTAACAGTTTCGCTGCTTGTGCTTTCCCCTAATTTAGTCGATACAAGTTCCCTTATTCCGTTAAAACGCCTGATGCGGCTTCCTGCTACCTATGCACCGCCTGTCGCTTAGCCAACTCCAGTTTACTGCCGCTAAGCTTTGTCTGAAAGGAAATGCGATACTTTCATTTTGACAGGGTATTCTTCACATATCGATGTTTTAAGTAGGTAGTTCACTTTCGTTCAGCTCTCCGCATCGTACCTGACAGCTATCATGCTGCCTTTTGCCCAGTCGCTCAGTACCAACACCTTTCGGTTGAAAGCACCACTGGGTGGTTTGCAGGGTATGTCTGTCATCCCCTGCGGTGGCCCAAACCACCATCGTCTTAACAGCACGTGACCGCGCGTCACTACAAGGCGCACCGCAATTTGCGACATCAAACTTTCAAACTCCGATTCATTCAACCTGAACATAAAATCGTCTGGAAACCTGTCCATGTTCCTGGTTACCTGTTCGTTCAAGCGCCGTGTTTCTACGCCATAAAGTTCAGCTAGATCGCTATCAAGCATAACTTTCTGTTCCCTGATATAATAGATCTTGGTCATGATGATATCGTCTGATATTGAAGTTGTATTGCTCATTGATTCCTTGTTTAAAAATTAAATAATTAACCATAGCGCCACTGATGGCTCTATGGTTGTGTAAATAGGCGGTCTAATAAAGCTTCCTTAGCTTAGACATGTCCTGGGCTACTTTCATATCAAGGATCTTGGCGTAATGCTGAGTGGTTTTAATATTGGTATGGCCAAGCATTTTTGATACGCTTTCAATGGAAACGCCATTTGCAAGCGTTACGGTAGTCGCGAATGTATGACGGGCAATGTGATAGGTTAATTCTTTATTGATACAGCAGGCATCTGCTATTTCTTTCAAATAGCTATTCATTTTCTGGTTGCTTAATACAGGGAGTAACAAACCATCGTTCACGCATTGAGGATGCTCTTGATATTTTGCCATTAATGCTAAGGCTTGCGGGAGCAGGGGGATGCGGGAAGAAGTATCCGTTTTTTGACGACTGGTGTAAACCCATTTCTGCCCGTCGATTCCGGTGACAATTTCCGTACGTTTTAGCTTCTTCACATCGGCATAAGCTAAGCCAGTGTAGCAGCTGAAAAGAAAAATGTCCCTTACCTGAGACACCCGGTCGCTAACCAGCTGCTTATTCGCCATCACCTCCAATTCTTCGGCATTTAGAAAATCCCGTTTAACTTCCTTTACTTTTGGTTTGTATTTAACAAACGGATCTCTATCAAGCCAGCCATTTGCGATACAAATCAGAATAATCTTTTTAAAGTTCTTAAGATATTTGACCGTCGAATTGTTGTTGCAGCCTCTTTCTGAGCGGAGATAAAAATCATAAGCCATGATAAACTCATGGTCAATTGCCCGGATGTCGATATCGGGGGCATTATATTGCCAGATCAAAAATGCCTGAGTATGCTTCAAGCTTGTTTCGTAGCGGTCAAGCGTACCTTTTGCATATTCTTTGCCAATAAGCGTGGCAACCTGCCTGTTGTGTTCCTGAAATATCGGCACCAACATTTTTCCAGGTGAAGGCTTGCCGCCGAGAAGTCTGTCTTTTAAATTAGCCGCGGTGATCAACAACTTTCGCTCTATCATATCACAGTGAACATCATACACTTGGTGTTCTAAAGTTTTCAGGTAGGCATTGATACTTTTTGTATCCTCATTGTTCCCGGTTAACTTCTGACCGTTTGTGTCCCATTTGTCGGCATTGACATAGCGTTTAGAGGAGACTTCGATGCGTAGGCCATCAACAGTGATACGGAGATAAACAGGGGCGAGGCCTTCGGCATTTGTTTTTGATCTCTTTACGAAAAAGAGCAGGTTAAAAGATTTGTTCATCGCTGAAGCTTTTAAGTGAATAAAATTAATTACATATCCTGCTGAAATCAAGATGTTTAAATACTGAACATGCTCAATAACAGTGACTTATAAGCATTCCGGTGACCTGTAAGATTACCTTAAAAAAGGTCACCCACGGGGCACCGGAATAAAGCGATTGATTGCTTTATTTTGGTGAGGGCTAAAAACAGAAAGCGCCGTAAATAATTCATTTACAGCGCTTTGATTCTAATTGAATAATACTTGGCGGAGAGTTAGGGATTCGAACCCCAGGAACCTTTCACAGTTCAACAGTTTTCAAGACTGCCGCAATCGACCACTCTGCCAACTCTCCGGGGACAAAAGTACAAATCCGGGGCGAATTGCCAAATTTCAATTTCACTTTTTTTGATTTAATTAAATAATCTATATAATCTATTGATTAATAATAAGTTAATTTTTTGACTGGTCGGTTTTTTTTGCCCGAAAAGTGTTAAATCTGGGTTTTACAATACGGATTGTACGCTTGGAAAGCTCTACGGACGCATTTAATTCGAACCCGATGATCAAAATCAATGAGTTTATATACATCCAGATCATCACAACGATGAGCGTACCAATGGATCCGTAAACTTTATTGTACGACGAGAAATTGTTGATATAATAGGAAAAGCCCAGTGAGGTTAAAACTGCCAGTGCCGTAGCCAGTATGGAGCCAGGGTTAATAAAATTCCATTTCTTTTTATGTGCAGGAGCGTAGCGGTATAAACAGCCTATGGTCACAAAAATAATTACTACAATAATTATCCACCTGAAAAGCATCACCGGGTAAACCCAGAAGTGATTTTCGGAGGCCACATGCGACTGGATGAACCGGATAATGGATTGCCCCAGGATGAGTATGGAAATGGCCAATAATAACGCGAAGCTTATAGCTACAGTAATTCCTGTGGCTACCAGGCGCCTTTTAAGCCAGCTCCGCTTATCTTCAATTAATGAGGATTTATTAAAGGCTTTCATGAGATTGATAACGCCATTCGTAGCAAAATACAAGGTTGTCAGGAAACCGAAGGAAAGGAGCTTGCCGTTTTGATTACTTACGATATCGAAAAGGGTTTCTCTGAACGCCATATAGGCATTTGTAGGCATTACAGAGGCCAGCACCATCATCAGGTTACCTTTAAAATGTTTTATGGGCACGTAGGGGATAAGCGTAAACAAAAAAATAGTAGCCGGAAAAACGGCGAGCATAAAGCTATAGGCTAAAGCATAGGCCCGGTTAATAAGCGAGTTATTGGTGATTTCCTTTACAAAAAAATCAATAACGGTGTATAGCGGCAACGGCCTGAAACCCGGAATGATGACAGACTTCGTCCACTCGATGATGTACCTGTAAAACGTAAACCGGATTAAAAAGCGGTGCAGCCATTTCATTTACACCAAATTTACTTAAAAAAGGGCATTAATCTATCGGTAAAATCCTGTGGTGGCAGGCATGGGCGATTGGTTTTCATGTTAATGAATACGAGCAGCGTTTCGCCGGTATTAATAAGTTCGCCTTTGGGGTTTGTAAGTTCGTACCTGAAATGGATGCGGATGCCTGGCAGCTTATCCATGATCACCCTGATGCTGATCTCCTCGTCATATAAAGCAGGCTTCAGGTATTTGCATTGAAGCTCGAGCACAGGCATCATAATGCCCGATTCTTCCATGCCTTTATAAGTAAGGCCAAGACTGCGAAGCATCTCCACACGTCCTACTTCATAAAATTCGGCATAGTTACCGTAATACATATAGCCCATCTGGTCGGTTTCGCCATAGCGCACCCGTATTTTAGTAGTGTGCTCAAACATTACCTTCGGATGTTACGCTCGTTAAGGGCTTGCTGAAATTTATGCGCGTTCACCAGGTGGTCGGCCACGTTAGTTGCAAATGCATGATAGCCTGAAAAATCGGCTTTAGCACACATGTAAATGTAATCGCTCTTTTGATAGTTTAACACTGCTTTTACCGCGTTAACCGATGGCATCATAATAGGACCCGGAGGCAAACCTGTATGCAGGTAAGTATTATATGGCGAGTTATATGAAAGGTAGCGGGTAAGCACGCGTTTTATAGTAAAGTCGTTCAGTGCAAAGATCACGGTAGGGTCGGCCTCCAGTTTCATTCCTTTTTTAAGACGATTAAGGTATAAACCTGCTACAGCGGGCATTTCATCGTCATGCAGCGCTTCAGCATCAACTATTGATGCCAGGACAGATACTTCTTGTGGGGTTAAGTTTATTGCAGCAGCCAGTTTTTTACGTTCAGGTGTCCAAAAAGCCTGATAGTGGTCATACATCCGTTTAAAGAACTTTTCAGGGGTAGTATTCCAGTACATCTGGTATGAGTCGGGCATGATCACGGTATAAACGTTATCGGTAGTAAAACCATATTTACTTACAAAACTCGCCGAATCAAGCAGCCGGATAATCGCCATTGAATCCGGTTCAATCTTTTTCGAGATAAATCCCGCAAACTGTTCTTTAAGCCGCAATCCGTGAAATTCAACTTTAACAGGCTCTTGTGTACCTGAGGCCAGCATATTGATGAGCTTACGGTTCCCCATACTTTCATGCAGGCGATATTTACCTGGTTTTACACGGGTAATATAATTCATATTACGGGCGGCCCAGCCAAATGAAGCAGTATCTTTCACTATGCCCTCATCTTGTATGGTTTTAAAAACATCGCCAAAAGTAGCGCCGGTGTGAATGTATAAGTACTCCTGTTTATCCGTAACGTTGGGGCCAAAGTATTTGAGGTAATAATTGAAACCTGTAAAGCCTAAAAGCACAACGATAATGATTACCAGCACTATAATAATTTTTTTCAGCATGCCTGATCCTTGTTTTTCCGCGGTCATGATATTGAATAGATGGTGTTTGTTGTATTTATTTTAATTTTTGAACGGCAACTAATCCACCGCTTAAATTACGCACGTTGTTATAGCCATGCCGCTCCAATATGTTTTGTGCAGTTTCGCTCCTTAAACCAACTTTGCACATAACGATTATCTCATCTGTTTTGTTGTAGGGTAAACTGTTAAGCGTATTCTCCAAATTTGAAAGTGGTATATTATCACCACCTATATTATAAGTATGGAATTCAATAACCTCGCGCACGTCGAGCAGGTTAAGGCTTTCACCCTTGCTTAAGCGCTCAAGCAGTTCGGAAGCTTTAATTTGCCGGTGGAGCTGCATCGGTTTTGGTACCTTGTGTAACAGTAAGATTTATACGCGTGCCAATACTTGTTTTGCTCAACGAATCGGTCTTCATCGGGTACTGCGAAACAACAACCACATTAGTCGAATCGGTAATAGTCCCCTGGTAAGTAATGATCCCAACGGTTAAGCCGGCGCCTTTTATAGCAAATCGGGCGGCATCAAGGTCAAGGTTTACAAGTTCCGGTATTTCCACTTCGCTTGCACCCTCACCATCGCCCAAAACCAAATCTATTCTTGAGCCTTTGGGGATCTTGGTACCTGGTTTTATCACTTGTCCGCCAAAACGTACCTCTAGGATCCGGTCGCGGGCAATATCCGAACGGTACGTTGTATCGCCCAGTTTTAATCCATAATTTGATATGGTAGCTATAGCTTCGCGATAATTGCTTTGTTCAAGATCTGGCAAAGCTACATTTGGCGCCTGCAGGGTTACCATGGTAAGGTAAATTACCCGGCTTTCTTTAACGTTGGTCCCGGGATCTGGGTCTTGTTCAACGATAGTACCAGGGGCTACGTCCTGTACATACACAGAATCTATTTTATAGCCGAATCCCTGCTCTTTTAAAATATCCATCGCCTTGTCAATAGTAAGGCCTTTAAGCTTTGGCACGGGTATGCCCGAACCATGACGGGTATAATAACCAAGGCTAAAAAAAGCTATTAAAACAACGGCTATCACGGTCACAATAGCCATTAATAAGTTATTCCGGAATGATTTTGATTTTAAGTAAGCCCAAATTTGCTCATCAGTATATGTAAGGGTAAACCTTTTAATTAAATATCAAACATAGGAATTATTTTGGATATGGGTGTTAGGATCAGGGCTGACGTATAAGAAACGGTAAAAATGAGTAGTGTTACCAACAAAATGTTGGTAAAGAGGGAATAAGTTTAAATGTTCGGGGGGGGGTAAAGGCTTTTAGAGTTTTTTCTTTGTAAAAAGAATATGACAACCTCACTCCATGATCATTTCAGATGGATACCCGATCCGCGCACGGGCAATAATAAGAAACATAATTTACTGGAAGTAATAATCCTATCGGTATTGGCGGTTGTATGCGGTGCGGAAAGCTGGTACGAAATGGAGGAGTTTGGCAAGGAAAAAGAAGACTTTTTAAAACAGTTGCTACCGCTTGAAAATGGCATACCGAGTCATGATACGATCAATCGCGTTTTTATGATGATCGATGCGGATGTTTTTGAACGCTGTTTCCGCGCCTGGACGGCGGAACTTGGCCAGAGCCTTCAAACAACAGGTACATCTGGCGAAAGGGAACTGATTGCTATCGATGGAAAGAGCGTCTGCAATAGCGCCTGCAAGCATCAGGGATTGGGGCATTACATTTGGTAAGTGCCTGGTCAGGCCGTAATCAGTTGGTACTTGGGCAACAAAAGGTGGCTGACAAGAGTAATGAGATTAGTGCCATCCCGGCATTACTATCTTTATTGAACATTAAGGGGGCAGTAGTCAGCATCGATGCGATGGGCACCCAAAAAGCAATCGCTGAAAAGATTATCGAAAGTCAGGGGATTATATCCTGGCCTGAAGCAAAACCATGAAACGTTTTATGACCAGGTAACCAACCAGTTTAACTTCAGGGAAGACAGTTACAGCCAGCATCTGGATAAAGGGCACGGGCGGTCTGAGATCAGAACCTGCAAGGTCATACATGAACTTAACTGGATTGACGAAAAGGAAAATTGGAAAGGAATAAAGAGTATTATCAAAATCACCTCCGAACGCATAATTGGGGACAGCCGTACTACACAAAATCGTTATTACATCTCCAGCCTTCAGGCAGACGCTGCCTATTTTAACCAAGCCATCCGCACACATTGGGGAATAGAAAACCAGTTGCACTGGCAACTGGATGTTGGTTTTGCCGAAGATTATAATACCACACGAAATAGTCAGGCTGCACAAAATCTTGCTGTAGTCAGAAAGATAGCTTTAAATATTCTAAAGGCTGACAAAACCAGCAAAGCCAGCATAAAGGCCAAAAGAAAAATGGCTGGGTGGAATCACAAGTTTCTCCTAACACTTATAGCTAACAAAAATTTCTAATGCGTCGGCCCTGGTGTTAGGATGTCGGATTTCGGATGTTCGATTTCGGAATTAATTATTGCAGAATTTCGGGAGTTTTAAACTCAAAATTTAAACTTTAGTATTATTTGCAATGATATTTATTCTAATTTCGACTTCGAAATCAGGTCGCTGTCGTTGCTCCTGGAAATAAATTCGAAATCGAACATCCGAAATCCGAAATAAAATGAGTCTTAAAAATATTGCCCTTTTGGCCGGAGGTTTTACCGGCGAATATGAAGTATCCCTTAACAGCGCAAAAAATATTGCGGCTAACCTGGCATCAAACGGCAACTATAAGGTTTATACTATATTAATTACCCGCGACAGGTGGTTTTTTGAAGCAGATGATGCAACAGTTGATGTTGACAAGAATGATTTTACCATCACCCTTAACCAGGAAAAAATAAAGTTCGACTTTGCCTTCATCACCATTCATGGCACTCCCGGCGAGGATGGAAAGCTGCAGGGCTATTTTGATATGCTTGGCATCCCTTATAATACTTGCGATGCCACAACATCGGCCATTACCATGAACAAGGCTTATACCAAAGCTATCGTGAACGGGATCCATGGCTTGCATACCGCACATTCAATGCGTTTATTTGAACGCGATGTGCATGACGTTGCCACCATTGCAGCTAATTTGAAATTTCCGTTGTTTGTTAAACCTAATAATGGTGGCAGCAGCGTGGGTATGAGCAAGGTTCAAAACATAGCCGGCCTGCCAGAAGCATTGAACAGGGCATTTCAGGAAGATGCCCAGGTGTTAGTAGAAGAATTTATTAAAGGCCGCGAATTCAGTATCGGTATAGCACGCCTGCACGGTAAAATAAAGGTATTGCCTGCTACAGAAATTATAACCTCAAAAGATTTTTTTGATTACGAGGCGAAATATACTTCTGGTGTAACACAAGAAATAACTCCTGCCGACCTTTCGGCTGAAAAGGTTGAAGAAATTGCCGGCATAGTTACCGAGGTGTATACCCGCCTCAACTGCCGCGGCATGGCCAGGATCGACTTTATTTTGCTTGAAGGCAGTAATGATTTTTATTTTATTGAGATCAACACCACACCAGGTCAGTCTGCCGCCAGTTTGATTCCGCAACAGGTACGTGCGGCAGGTATGGATGTAGGTGAGTTTTACAGTGCGCTGATCGAAGGAGCCACGTTGTAATTTCGGAATTGAGAATTCCGATTTCGGATTTACTTAGATAATTACTTTCAGAGACGCGTTACAAGCGTCTCTTTTGGTGTAACAACAGGATCATTATGCCGTCAAAAACCAACGATGCTGCAGTTTCAAAATTTCACAAAATCATACGGTAATTATCCTGCTTTAAAAATTGAAAATCTTAACCTTGAAACTGGCATTTATTGGATAAAAGGAATAAACGGATCGGGTAAAAGCACTCTATTAAAATCCATCGCCGGCATCCTGGCGTTTGATGGCGACATCATGCTTGAAGAACGTATCAGCATAAAAAAACAACCGGTGGCTTACCGTAAGCTGGTTAATTTTGCTGAAGCCGAGCCGGTGTTTCCAGATTTTTTAACAGGTACTGAAATGGTCAGGCTGTTTGCTGATGCTAAAGACGCCCCGGCAGGACAGGAAGATAGGTACATTAAAAGTATGGGAATGCAAAGTTTTGTCGACCGCCCGGTTGGCACTTACAGCAGCGGTATGATGAAAAAGCTTTCACTGTTACTTGCCTTTTTGGGCAAGCCCAAATTGATCCTGCTCGATGAACCTTTGATCACCATTGACACGGCGTCGTTAGCAACATTAAATAGTTGGATAAGGGAAAGGTATGAGCAGGAGGGAACCGGCTTTTTACTGTCATCGCACCAGATACTTGAAGATGGCTCATTACCTGTATCAGGTGAACTTCTCGTCGAAGATCAAACTTTAAAGTTTATTAGCTGATGAAATCGCTAACCAATGTATTGTTAAAGATTTTTGCAAACGGTTTTTTCCGGGTGCATGCCGGGATTTTGCTATTTATATTTTTGGCAATGGTTGGCGTAGTGCCTCCCCAGTATTTAATAGGCTATCACAAAGCACTGATGCTGGCTATGGACAGCAGTTCGGTTGTAATGATCCTGGTGTTTATAAGCTGGTTTATTTATGCCGTTAAAAGCTGGCATTACGTATCCAGGCAAATCTTTGCCCCCAGTCAACATTTTTTATTTTATAGCAGCAATGCCCTGAGCAGAGGGAAACAAATAATAAGCTGGTTTTGGGTACAGGCCGCTATATTATCGCCGGTAATATTGTACGCACTCATCGCTGTGGGGGTGGGTTTTTCCAATCAGTATTATTTATTTCCGGTTTGCATTTTACCGTATTTAATCGCTTTAACTTATTTAAGTGCAGTTATTTATACGGGGCAGATCAACCGGCTAATAGATGGCAGCGATCAATCTATATTGTTAAAACTGAGCAGCAAATGGCGCAAATCTTATTTCAGCCTTTACATTTACCACCTGTTCGATAAGCGCAAGGTGCCATACCTCATTACCAAGGCGCTTTCCTGGCTTATCATCACCGGGGTGTTTTACGTGTTTGCTGATGTTAAAACTGATGTCCGTGTTGCCGGTATAGCAATCCTTGCTGTTATAACGGCACATATTGTATTGATATTTGAGGAAAGGAAATTTGAAGAGAGCGGCCTTGGCTTTTCCCGCAATTTACCCTATAGCAGGCCACAGCTATTTCTGAATTTTATAGGCGTCTATTTCCTTTTGCTCATCCCCGAAAGTATCTGGTTGTTCAGCAGATTTAACTTGCTAATGGCTATTGAACTGCTGTTTGTTGGCTTAAGCACCGCGATGCTGTTTCATTGCCTGCTTTACTGGTTTGGCCTTAATATGGATAAGTACTTGCAATGGATCCTGGGGTTATTTATTGTATTGTTCTGGATCATTATGTTCAAGCTGCTTTGGGTGCTGGTTCCTTTAAACTTAGGTATTGCTTACTGGCTGTTTTACAGTAACTATTACAAGTTTGAGGGCGTGGCAAGCGATAAGTTGTAACCTTTTAAAGCTGCGCTTTCACCATCCTGTCCCTGCCGCTCATATCTTTTCTTAACTCAATGTTTTTAAACCCTTTACCAGTTAATAGCTCAACAGTTTCATTGCCTAAATTTTCATTGATCTCGAAGAAAAGCAAGCCGCCGGCAATCAAATTACTAAGTGAAAAATCGGCTATGGCCCGGTAAAATATCAGCGGATCATGTTCTGGTACAAACAAGGCAGTATGTGGCTCAAAATCTGTAACATTACCATGCATCTGCTTTTTATCATCAAGCGTAACATAAGGAGGGTTGCTCACAATGATATTATATTGAGCCGCTTCCTTATCAGGCCCAATATTTAAAATATCAGCCAGGATAAAATTAACCTCAACTTCATTTAGTAAAGCATTTTCCTTGGCGGTTTCCAAAGCTCCTTCGGATACATCTATCGCAGAAACATCCGCATTTGCCAAATTCTTTTTCAGGCTGATGGCGACACACCCACTACCTGTACCTATATCCAGCACAGAAAACCTTTCACCTTTCGCCTTTAACCTTTCGCCTTCTAAAATCCATTCCACCAGTTCCTCGGTTTCCGGGCGCGGGATCAGCACATATGGGTTTACTTTAAATGGCAGGCCAAAAAACTCGGTGACACCAAAAATGTATTGAATGGGTTTGCCGGTTTTTAGTTCGGCAAGGATGTTTTTCGCCCGTTCCGACTGTTCAGCAGTTAACGCTCTTTCGGGGAATGCCTTAACAGATGCCCTTGATAAACCGGTAACTTCGGCAATAACAAACAGCGTAATAGCTTCGGTTTCATTAGTATCATAAATGCCATTTATCTGCTGCCTGTAATCTTCAAAAACATCCTTAATCGTAATCATGCAACAAAGTAACATAAAAGCTACTTTTGCAGCATGCTTGAACATGAAAAATATATGCGCCGTTGTTTGGAGCTTGCTCAATTGGGCGCAGGATACGTTAGCCCGAACCCTATGGTTGGCGCGGTTGTGGTTCACGATGGCAAAATAATAGGAGAGGGCTATCATCAGAAATACGGCCAGGCCCATGCCGAAGTTAACGCTATTGAACAGGTTACGCAAAGGTTTGATAACTATCCTCAACTGCTGAAAAACTCGATTATATATGTTTCATTAGAGCCTTGTGCGCATTATGGTAAAACACCGCCCTGCGCCGATCTGATTATCAAACATCAAATCCCTGAAGTGATTGTTGGTTGCCGCGACCCATTTGCCCAGGTCGACGGAAAAGGTATTGAAAAATTGCAGGCTGCCGGCATTCAAGTAATAACCGGCGTGCTTGAACAGGAATGTCAATGGCTTAACCGTCGCTTTTTTACCAAGGTACAAAAGCACAGGCCATATATTATATTAAAGTGGGCACAAACACAGGATGGCTTTTTTGCTCCGGCAGATGGCAGCCAGTTCTGGATCACCGGCCCCGAATCACGCAAGCTGGTGCACAGGTGGCGTAGTGAAGAAAATGCTATATTGGTAGGCAAAAACACGGTACTAAGTGATAACCCGCAATTAAATACCCGTTACTGGGATGGCCCATCACCCAAACGTGTGGTGATAGACCGAAGGCTGGAACTAAATAAAGAATTGAATGTATTTGATCAGTCTGCCGAAACATTGATATTTAACGAGCTTAAGTTTGATGTCGATGGTAAAAACAGGTATATAGCACTGGAAGATTTTGAGCGCTTTGTGCTCAATATATTTTATACCAGTTATACCTGCAGGATATCCAATCGGTTATTATTGAAGGCGGCGCGCGTACACTTGATGCTTTTATTGAGGCTGGCCTTTGGATGAGGCACGGATATTTACCGGTGATAAAGTTTTGAACAAAGGCATAAAAGCACCGCAAATAACAGGTATACTTGCCGATGAATATCCTGTAGGCGCCGATCGCCTCCAATTGTTATACAATAAGCCGGTTATATAAATGCTGTTCGTTTTTTTAAGTATTTGTTGTAGTGTTATCGTTTCCATTTTGCTGAAACTGGCAAAACGCTACCATGTGGACGTTTACCAGGCCATTACCTGGAACTACTCCATGGCTATTTTGCTTACCTGGTTCTTTTTTAAACCACAGCTGAGTATTATTCAAAACGGGCCTGTTTATAATTACGTGGCTTTGGGGATCCTGTTTCCCGCTATATTTGTAATCATGGCAACGTCGGTGCGCAAGGCCGGTATTGTTCGTACAGACGTAGCACAGCGTTTATCCCTGTTTATACCCATACTGGCAGCATTTATTTTATTTGGCGAAGCCACGGGCACAATTAAAGCAATTGGCATTATACTGGCCTTCATTGCTATCATTTGCTCTATACCCTGGCAAAAATCTGTTGGCAATAAAGTTGAAAAGGGCTCATGGATTTACCTTTTAATCGTTTTCCTGGGTTTCGGCGTAATTGATGTATTGTTAAAACAGCTTACCAAAGTAAATAATGTGCCTTTTACCACAGCCATTTTTGTCATCTTTATTATAGCGTTTATATTAACCCTTACCGGTTTAATTTACCAGGTATCCACAAAAAAAATGAAATTTTCATTGCCGCATATCCTCATAGGCTGGGTATTGGGGATAGCCAATTTTGGCAATATCCTGTTTTACTTGAAGGCACACCAGGCGCTGGCGAACAGCCCTTCGGCAGTTTTTTCATCGGTAAATATTGGCGTTATTGTGGTTGGCACGCTGGTTGGCATCTTTGTATTTAAAGAGAAGCTGAGCCTGCTTAATAAAATCGGCATAGCTATAGCGGTGCTGGCTATTATCATTATTTATTTCCCGCAAACATTAGGCTTCCTGCACCTGTAATATTTTTGAATGCTTTTTGACGATACTTATAAAACCATAGAAAACCCTGCCGAAGGTGTTTTTCGCGACCGCGGCAGCAAGTTTCTGGCCTATGCTTATCCCATCAGTTCTGAAAATGAAATCAAGGCAATAATTGCCCGACTAAAATCAGAACATCCCAAAGCCAATCACCATTGCTGGGCTATGCGCTTAACCATCGACCGTTCGGTATTCAGGGTTAATGATGACGGTGAGCCTTCAGGTACTGCAGGCCGACCGATCCTGAATACACTGCTGTCAAAAGATCTGACTAACCTGGTGGTTGTTGTAGTCCGATATTTCGGCGGCACCTTATTAGGGGTTCCGGGTTTGATTAATGCTTATAAAGCAGCCACCGAGAATGCCTTAAACCAATCGGTTATCATTTCAAAAACTGTAAATGACGTATACACCATCTCGTTTGATTATCTGCAGATGAACGATATAATGCGGATCATTAAGGAAGAGAACCTCATCGTACTTAATCAGCAATTTGACAATGATTGCAGTATCCAGCTTTCTATCCGAAAAACGCAGGTTGAGCAGGCGCTTTTTAAATTAAGCAAGGTGAGCGGCTCGCAGGTTAAATACAACCACAGCATCTAACGATTCCATTACGATAGCCACTTTAGGCACTCTTTTTGTGTCCATTTAATTCCTTAATTGTGGTCTAATTGTTTTAATTTAGTCGGGTATGCAATCTTTTGAATTAGATAAAACCGACCTGCTCCGCATTAAAACAGCGCTCGAAGCCGATGATGCTGATTTAGAGAATGTTCTGAAGGAATATCACGCCTCGGAGATTGCTATACTATTTGAAAAACTTCAGCAGGAAGAAAAAGAACGGATCATCAATATCCTCCCGGCCGACGTCGCTTCAGAAGTTTTATCGGAAATGGACGAAGAGCACGGCCCTGCCGAACTGCTTGTAAACCTCGATCCTGAAAAACGTACCGAGATAGTTGAAGAGCTTGACTATGATGATGCTACCGACATCATTTCCCAGTTGGATGAAGAACACCAGGAAGAGATATTAGAAGACCTCGATCATGAAGATGCCAGCAGCATCCGGGCATTGATGACCTATGCCGAAGATACTGCCGGTGGTTTGATGAACTCCGAGATTATCAAGGTAAACATCAACTTGGATAAAAAGGATGCGCTTGATGAGATCATCCGACAATCGGAAGAGATGGAAGAGTTTTATACCATCTGCGTAGTTGACAATGACGACATACTAAAAGGGATCCTCTCTATTAAAACAGTTATCAAAGCCCGCGCCGATGCCCGCATCAGCGATTTGGTAACTACCGATTTTGTTTACGTAAAAGCCGAGCTTGACCAGGAAGAGGTAGCCCGCCTCATCAAGCAATATAACCTTACCAGTATCCCGGTTGTAGATGATCATATGAAACTGCTCGGGCGCGTTACGGTGGATGATATCATCGACGTAATGGAAGAGGAAAACACCGAGGACATCCTGAAGATCTCCGGTGTATCTGAAGATGAAGAGTTGAGCGGTAACTGGCTGGAGGCAGTAAAAAGCCGTTTGCCATGGCTGGTGATCAACCTGGGTACAGCATTCCTTGCTGCATCCATTATCCGGACATTTGATTCGACAGTTGCCAAGCTTTCCATTATCTCGGCTTATATGACCATTATAGCAGGTATGGGTGGCAATGCCGCCACACAGGCATTGGCGGTAACTGTAAGGCGTATTTCGTTAAGCGATCTTTCCGACAAACAAGCCTATAACACCGTATTAAAAGAGTTTTTAGTAGGCCTGATCAACGGCGCCGCCAATGGGCTCATCGTGTTTATAGTAGCGTTCTTTTACGATGCCAATCCGCTGCTTGGCCTGGTATTGTTCTTAGCCATGACAGGCAACCTGATCATAGCAGGCTTAACAGGCGCTTCCATCCCGTTGATATTGAAAAGGGTAGGGATTGACCCCGCAGTAGCATCATCCATCATCATCACTACTTTTACCGATTGTATTGGGTTTTTATTACCGCTTTGGTTGGCCACCAAGCTTTTGTTGAAGTAGTATATCCCGCCGGTTACGCCTGTCCCCACAGCAATTCATAAGGAGATAGCGTGGATACCAACCCCGGAAGTACTAAGCTGCCAAATATTTAAAACCTTGTTATATAGCCAGTTTCTTTTTGAGGGCTGTCAAAATGTTATATTTATAAATAATCTTTGAATATTTGCGTGTTTACAATAACTTAATAACATTGTTGGGACGAATTTAATCTGAAACTGATGACAGAAGTTAGACATAACTGGACTAAAGAAGAAATAGCCGAAATATACCATACACCATTGCTTGATCTTGTATACAAGGCCGCTACAATCCACCGCGAGAATAAAGATTATGCAGAAGTGCAAATCAGTTCTTTGATCTCGATAAAAACTGGCGGATGTTCTGAAGATTGTGCTTACTGCCCGCAGGCTGCCCGTTATAATACGGGTGTAAATGTACATGCCATAATGCCGAAAGATGAAGTAATTGCTGCTGCCGAAAAGGCAAAAGCCGGAGGTGCATCACGTTTGTGTATGGGGGCGGCCTGGCGCGAGGTTCGTGATAACCGCGATTTTGATAAGGTAATTGATATGGTTAAAGCGGTGAACAGCCTTGATATGGAAGTGTGCTGTACCCTTGGCATGCTTACAGAAAGCCAAGCGCAACGTTTGGCCGATGCCGGTTTATATGCCTACAATCATAACCTTGATACATCCGAAGAAGATTACAAACGGATCATCACCACCCGTACCTATGATGAGCGTCTTAAAACGCTTGAACATGTGCGCAAAGCGAAGATCACTGTATGCAGCGGCGGCATCATTGGCCTGGGTGAAACGGTGGAGGACAGGGTATCCATGCTCAAAACATTGTCGAACCTGCCCAAACACCCCGAATCAGTGCCTATTAATGCTTTAGTTCCGGTAGCAGGAACTCCTTTAGCCGATCAGCCCCGTGTTTCTGTTTGGGACATGGTTAGGATGGTGGCTACAACAAGGATCATTATGCCTAAAACCGTAGTCCGTTTATCTGCCGGGCGTACAGAGATGAGCACGGTTGAGCAGGCTTTCTGTTTTATGGCAGGAGCTAATTCAATTTTTGCCGGCGAAAAACTGCTTACCACGCCAAACCCATCATTTGATACCGATATGGCTATGTTTGAATTGCTTGGTTTATCGCCGCGTAAAGCTTTCAAAAATGGCCGGCCTAATGAAGTTAATAAAGAAGAAGTTGAAGTTGCGGGCTAATAGCGCTTTCAGATAAAACAAAAGGAGCCGTAGCAAAATGCATGGCTCCTTTTGTTTTAATAGAATCTCTTAAATTCTTATCAGAGATTTCTATCAGTCTCTCATGTTGATGTATTGTAATGGCTGGCCAAAATCCTCCGCACGGCAAAGGCTGATAACCGATTGCAGGTCATCAATTTTTTTACCTTGCACCCGCACCTGATCGTCCATGATGGAGGCTTGCACTTTAAGGCCGCTATCTTTAATTTTCTTTACTATCTTTTTAGCAGCTTCTTTATCTATACCTTCCCTGATCTTGATTTCCTTGCGGATCATGTTGCCCGATGCATATTGCTCTTTGCCAAAATCCAGCGCTTTGGGATCAAGATGTTGTTTAACCATCCGGCTTATAATGCTGTCCTGTATGGCTTTAAGGCGCATATCGTTTTCAGTAACTATGGTAACCTGGTTTGTTTTTTTATCAAGGTCAATAGTGCTTTTTGAATCGTTAAAGTCGTAACGGTTCAGGATCTCTTTTTTGGCGGTATTTATCGCGTTATCAAGCGTTTGCCCGTCTATTTTACTAACTATATCAAATGTTGGCATAAGTAGTGTATTGGTTATAAATGTTTTGCAAAACTAATGTATTGTTAACATACAGCGCAATATTGCAACAAATTGTTTAATTTCTGCAATAAATAATGATGAATGAAAACAGGTTAATTCCTCATGAGTTAATATTAAGTTAACAAATAAATAAGCAGATTTGTAACATCTGGCTGTAAAGCGAGAAATTTTTATGGATAAACAGGTTCCCTTAATTAACAGAGAAATAAGCTGGCTATATTTTAACGATAGGGTTTTGCAGGAAGCGGCCGACCCGACCGTTCCCCTAATAGACCGGATTAGGTTCTTAGCTATATTTTCATCTAACCTCGACGAATTTTACAGGGTGAGGGTTGCCACACTAAGCCGTTTAGCTGCACTTAATGAAAAATCGAAAGAGATACTTGGTTATAACCCTAAAAAGATCCTTAACCAGATCAAGAATATTGTAGTAAGGCAGGAACGTAAATTCAACAACCTGTACGAAAACATCATTGTTAAACAACTGGCCGAAGAAAAGATCTTCATCCTGAATGATAAACAGCTTAACGTAACCCGAGGTACTTTCGTTAAAAATTATTTCAGGGAGAAGCTGTTGGCTACATTGGTGCCTATTATGCTTAATGACACCTTACCGCTGCCTGAGCTTAGGGACAGGGCCGTTTACTTTTTTGTAAAGCTTACCACCAATAAAAAAACAAGGTTTGCCCTTATTGAGTTCCCGGATAACCTTTCGCGTTTTGTTAAACTGCCCGATACCAATAACCTGAAGTTCATTATTTTGCTTGATGATATTATCAGGTACAGTTTGGAGGATATCTTTTTCATTTTTGAACATGATAGCATAGAGGCTTACTCCATCCAGCTTACCCGCGACGCGGAGCTTGACCTGGATAAAGAGGTGAGCGAAAAATTTGTAGATTCACTGGCCAAGAGCCTTCAAAAGCGCAAAAAAGGTAAACCGATGCGTTTGTTGTATGACTCAGAGATGCCTATGGATATGCTGAAATACCTGGTAGGCAAAATGGGCCTGCATGGCGAAAGTCTTATCCCGGGTAACAGGTACCATAATTTTAAAAATTTTATTGCGTTCCCCAACGTTGGCGGCCCGGAGCTTGAGTATAGCAAATATATAGCACTGCCTGTGGCCGACCTTTCATTCGGTAAAAGCCTTATAGGGCTCATTGCTAAAAAGGATTACCTGGTAAGTACACCTTATCAATCGTATGATTACGTGATCCATTTTTTGCGCGAGGCCGCTATAGACCCTAAGGTAAAAGAGATCAGCATTGCTGTATATCGCTTGGCCGAAAACTCAAGAGTAGTCCATGCTTTGATCAATGCCGCTAAAAACGGCAAAAAGGTAAACTGCCTTGTAGAGTTAAGGGCCCGCTTTGATGAGCAAAACAATATTCACTGGAGTAACAGGCTTGAAGAGGAGGGGGTAACTGTATTGTACGGTGTACCCGGTTACAAGGTGCACTCAAAAATATGTTTGGTTAGCCGTACCGAAAAAGGTAAGCTGGCTTATTATGCCTGCCTTTCAACCGGTAATTTTAATGAAAAAACAGCGCAGATCTATGCCGATCATACCCTTTTTACAGCTAATAAAAGAATCACCGATGACCTGGTGAACGTTTTTAAAGCAATTAATAAGGGATTATTGCCTAAGGGGCTCAAAAGCCTCATCGTATCGCCAATTGACTCAAGGCCTGCAATTTACAGACTGATAGATAACGAGATCAAAAACGCCAAAGCCGGCAAACAGGCATATATGATCCTGAAGATGAACAGCCTGGCCGATGAGGAAATGATCAGCAAGCTTTACCAGGCCAGTAATGCAGGCGTGAAAATTAAGATGATCATCAGGGGGATGTGCTGCTTAATTGCCGGGGTGAAGGGCTATAGCGAAAATATAGAGGTGATTAGTATTGTAGATAAATATCTTGAGCACGCCCGGGTACATATTTATTGCAATGGCGGCAAGGAGCTCATCTACCTTACATCGGCCGATTTCATGACCCGAAATATTGACAATCGCGTTGAAGTTGGCTTCCCGATATATGACGAAAAGCTGCAGCAGGAGATAAGGGATATTATTGATATCCAGCTTGAGGATAACACCAAAGCCCGTGAGATCAATAGCCAGAACACCAACAAATACCATAAAACAAACTCGCCCGAAAGCCACCGGGCGCAAATTGAAATATATAATTATTTAAAAAATAAAACGAAATAACATTGAGATACGCCGCCATTGATATAGGTTCAAACGCCGTGAGGCTGTTAATTGCCGACATAATTCAAAACACCGGATCGGTGTCGTTCAAAAAAAACACCTTGATCCGTGTTCCGTTGCGTTTGGGAGACGATGCTTTTATACAGCAGCATATATCTGAGAAAAAAACGACAGAGCTGGTAAAATCAATGGTTGCTTTTCGTAACCTGATGGATGTATATAAGGTTACCGATTATTTAGCCTGTGCAACATCGGCCATGCGCGAAGCCAAAAACGGAGAAGATGTTGTAAAGCTGATTAAGGATGAAGCTAACATCGATATTGAAATTGTACATGGATCTAAAGAAGCCAGTATCATTTATGCCAGTCATGCCGAGCAAAATATTGATAAAAGCAAAAACTACCTTTATATCGACGTAGGCGGCGGCAGTACAGAGCTTTCGCTGTTTTCGGCAGGGGAGCTGATCGTTTCGCGTTCGTTTAACATTGGCACCATCCGCATTCTTGATAACCAGGACACCGAAGAAACCTGGAACGAAATGAAGGATTTTGTGCGCGACAATACCCGTAACTTTAAGCAATTATCAGGCATAGGTACCGGCGGCAACATTAATAAACTGTTCAGGCTATCCGAAGAAAAAGAAGATATGCCGCTAACTTTTGCTAAACTAAGATCACTATATACCTACCTGAGCTCTTTTTCATTAAAAGACAGGATCAACGTACTTGGCCTGAACCAGGATAGGGCCGATGTAATTATTCCTGCCTGTGAAATTTACCTTACGGTAATGAAAAATGCCAACATTAAAAACATATATGTACCCAGGGTAGGTATGGTTGATGGAATTATCCAAACTTTAATAGAAAAAAATATTCAATAAACAGGTTAAAATTATTTTAACAAATTGTTTAATAATTTAAAAAGTGTTATTATATTTGTAGTGCCCTCTCAAGGGCATGTTTTTCATAGGTAGATGTAGGGTCGGGTACAAGTTATTCGACCCTTTTTTGTGCCCTAACTTTTTGTGTGTTTGGGTTGTTGAAGGAGTAATTATGAAGAAAAAGATAGTTGTTGCTATTACGGGCGCCAGTGGCTCAATATATGCCAGTCTGCTGCTAAAAAAACTAACTCAATTGCAGGATCAAATTGCCGAAGTGGGCGTTGTTATGTCAGATAATGCCAAAGATGTTTGGAAGTTTGAACTCGGCAACGAAGAATACAGCCGGTTCCCTTTTAAATTTTACGCTAAAAAAGATTTCATGGCACCCTTTGCTTCGGGTTCGGCAAAGTTTGATACCATGATAATTGTTCCATGCTCAATGGGGACGCTTGGAAGAATAGCAGGAGGGATCTCTGACGATCTGATCACCCGTGCGGCCGACGTGATCCTTAAAGAGCGCCGTAAGCTGGTATTGGTAGCCCGTGACACGCCGCTCAATCTGATCCATATCCGTAACATGGCGACTGTTACGGAAGCAGGTGGGATCATATGTCCGGCGATTCCATCATATTACAGCAAGCCCCAAACTATAGAAGAGCTGGCTATGACAGTAGTAAACCGGGTTATTGATTTAATAGGGCTGGAAAATAAAAGCTATGAGTGGAAGGGGATCTGAATTTCACATCGTTTCGGTTAAGTAATTGCGGTTACGTGTCGTTTTAATTACCCGAAATATATCCGAACTTTAACGGGTAGCCCGTCTAATGGAAAAATACAAAGGTATTTCTATTCTCACTGCAAATTTTCATGCGGTTAGTTAAGTTTGTTAGGGTAGCCTTACCAAAGGGGGCAGCCCTATTACGGGGTATAAAGCCGCATTAGAAAGTAAGGCGGTTTTTTTTTATTAGGTTATTCATCCGTGATAATACCATAAACGACGAAACAAAATCACGCTACTACCACAAAAGTAACTTGTTTTTTTCGTTTATCTTACAGGAAAACATTTTTATGATCCCATGATTTGTATGGGGCAATATTGTAAATTTGGAACACTCCTTAAACTTATCAAATAATTTGAATCCGGATATATTCCATGTTAACTTATCCCATGTGGCTGCCATGGCAACCCTGTTTTCGGGCTTTACGCTTGCATTGCTTTTAGCTTTCGCAAAAAGGCAAGGCCAAAGAGCTAATCTGCTTTTAAGTGTCGCTTTAACTGTAATTGTACTGAAGACTGGCGGGCTTTCGCCGTTTTTTTTACCGGCGCTGGGACCGTTGTTGTATCTTTATGTACGGCAAATAACATCTCCCAACCTGAAATTTAACCGAAATGATCTCCTTCATTTTTGCCCCATGTTGGTTACATATTGGATACCGGGATGGCTCGTGCTAATATCTGTTGTTATTTATTTATACCTGGCGCACCGGTTGATCCAGCAATTTTATAACCGCTTGCAGCCAACAATAATGGATAGATCGCGGCTTACCTTCCGCCCATTGGAAAAAACCATTCACTTGCTCGGGTTGCTTTGCGTGTTATGGCTGTTTAACGACGCTTTGAGTTTTATCGTTGCTTTTGTAGTCATTGGTGTGGCGGCCGAAGTGATGCTAAAATTGGATGATGGCACAGAAATGACCATGCCGCTAACCGATAGATATATTGCAAGGGAAAAAAGCCGCAGACTAAAGGAGGCTGTAGCCTCAAACCGTTTTTACGAGGATGCCGAATTAACGTTAACCACCCTGGCCGTAAAGTTGAATATCCATCCGCACGATTTATCACGGATCATTAATGTGGGAATGGGCAAGAACTTCAACGATTTTATTAATGAGTTCAGGGTTCGTGAAACTGCCCGGAAGATGCGGGACCCTGCACACGCCCATCTCACTTTACTGGGAATAGCCTATGAGTCGGGGTTTAACTCCCAGAGAACCTTCAACCGCGTTTTCAAAGAGATGACCGGCAAAACCCCGGCGGAATATAAAAATAGCCTAAAAAAAGAGTTGCCAAATGATAAGTTGGCCATTCTCTCACACTTACAGCCGGTAATATTGCGTTCAGGAAGCCCCCCCAATTGGGCTTCTGTAATATTAAACCGCAATTATATGTTTAAAAACTATTTAAAAATAGCGCTTCGCACGCTGGCCAAGCAAAAGACATTATCGTTCATTAACATATTTGGCTTGTCTGTTGGAATAGGCTGTTTCAATCTATTCATGCTTTATGCTATCAATGAATTTAGTTTTGATGGGTTTCACAAAAATGCTGCTAACACTTACCTTGTTTTAGATAAAAATGGAAAAGAAAACGTAAAGGCACTTGCAGGAGTCATTTATACTCCTATGCCCCTGGGGCCCGCCATGAAACAGGAACTGCCGGGAGTAGAGAATTATGTCCGTTATATTCAGCCTTATGAAACATTTATAAAAATAAAAAATGACGCGAGACGGGAGAATATTGCTTACGCCGATTCCTCGTTCTTCAATGTGTTTTCGTTTAAATTTAAATACGGGAATGCCAAATCGGCTATCAGTGGTTTGCACAGCATGGTTTTAACCGAAGAAACCGCTAATAGGTTATTTGGTAAAACAAATGCAATTGGTCAATCATTCCAGGTAAAGATTGGCGATGTGTTTGAAACTTTTACAGTTACGGCTATAGCAGAAAATCCGCCATCTAATTCTTCCTTCCAATACAGCATGCTTGCCAACTTTGATTGTTTTGGTAACACAAAATCAGGAAAAATGGGCGCACATGACTGGTGGATGAATATATTTGTCACCGTAGTTCAGCTAAAGCCAGGAAGCAAACTGGCGAATAACAACAAGTTGCTGGCAAATTTCTGGCACAGGCATTTTCCAGATGCAGGAACAGGCGGGTATAACCTGGTACCAATCAAGGATGTGCACACAAGCCCGGCGTTGATGGGTATTAAGGTCCCGCCTGTCGATCCAAAATCGATTTGGATATTACTAAGTATCGTTGCCGGTGTATTGTTAATCGCCTGTATTAATTTTACAACGCTTTCCATAGGCCGTTCAGCAAACCGCGCAAAAGAGATAGGCGTCCGCAAAGTTATTGGCGGCACCAAAAAGGCTTTAGTAGTTCAGTTTTTAACAGAATCATTTTTGCTTGCTGTCTTTTCGACGTTGATAGGCCTGGCACTTGCATACCTGCTTTTACCTTATTTCAATCAATTGTCAGGCAGGGAGCTGAGTTTCTCTTTTAAGCAATTCCCACAGTTAACCGGCCTTATTGCCGGCTTAATACTGATTGTTGCCCTACTCTCCGGATGCTACCCGGCGTTAGTATTGTCAGGCTTTAATACGGCGGACGCGCTGAAGGCTAAAATTAAGTTAGGCGGCGCCAATTTTTTCACAAAAGCATTAGTCACTTTTCAGTTTGTACTTTCCGCAGTGCTGATTGTTTCTGCTATAATCATCATGCAGCAGTTACACTACATGGAATCAAGAAATCCTGGTTTTAATAAAGAGAATGTAATTGTTGCGCAAACATTCGGCGTTCCGGATACAAAACATTTATTCCCACTTTTCAAACAGGAGGTTTCCGAACACCCCGGTGTTTCTGATTTAACCAGTGCCGACAATGGCTTAGGAGAACATGAAGGGACCGGCTTTACAGATTTTAATTACCAGGGCAAGCCTGTCAATACAAAACAATTTCATATTGATCCTGACTACATACCTACGTTAGGGATGCAGCTGCTTGTGGGACGAAATTTTAACCCGACAATTGCTTCAGATACCGTCAACGCAATTATCATTAATGAATCCATGATGAAGGAATTAGGATGGAAGCCCGAAAACTGTATTGGCCGTCAATTGGAAGGCTATGGTGAGCCTGGCTTTAAAGATCCGACGGTGATAGGCGTTGTCCGTGATTTTAATTATGAGCCACTTACAGATCGTGTGGCGCCAGCGTTGTTTCATCAGTTTGAAAGAAGCCGGGAAAGTCTCAATATTTTCTATGTTCGCCTCCGGCCAGGGAATCCGTCAAAAGCTTTGGCTGCAATCAATTCCGCATGGAAAAAAATTGCACCCGATTACCCCTTAGAATATAATTTTCTCGACGAAGATATCAACCGCTTCTATAAAGCAGAAACCAGATTGGGAAATATTATTAGCTGGGTTGGTGGGATCGCTATCTTCCTGGCATGCCTGGGCCTGCTGGGGCTTTCAGCGCTTGCAGTTGCCAATCGCACCAAAGAGATCGGCATCCGCAAAGTGCTGGGGGCATCCGTTTCAGTTATCATCGGCCTTATTTCAAAAGATTTTTTAAGGCTTGTTGTATTAGCTTTATTCATTTCAACTCCAATTACGTGGTGGTTAATGAACAAATGGCTACAGGCCTATGCATACAGGATAACTATTGAATGGTGGTTTTTTGGCGTAGGTTGTCTGGCAATCATTTCTGTAGCATTACTTACAGTATATTTCCAGGCGATTAAAGCAGCCGTTGGTAAACCGGTGAAGAGTTTGAGGACAGAGTGAGAATTCAAGTACTATTTGCCGAAGGGCTGGTGTATGCATGGTATTAGGGCTGGCGTAACAGGTATTGTAAAGTTATTAGCCAGGTAACATAGTAGTGTTTAATCATAAAAAAAGTTGCCAATAAAATTGACAACTTACCGAGGGGGCGTTTCTTTTATTTATTGTTAAGCAGCTTTATTATAACTCCGGCATTAATAACTCTACCGTCCAACGGCGCATAAATATTTTTGAACACGGGATTAGAAATCGAGCCAGCATAAATCGTTCCCCATTTATTTTGTCGTTGATTAGTAAGATTCTCGGCATTAATGAAAATAACAAAATGCTTCCACATCTTTTGCACAAGCAGTCCGAAAGTCCAATAATCACGCCCTGTTGTACCATCGTCCAATATTTGTGAACCTGTATAAAATCCCTCAACTCCTGCCCGGAAACTGTTTTCCACTTCGTAGGTCAGGTCTGCGTTTAACTGGTGTTTGGGTGTTAATGTCTGAGCACTGCTTAACCCGTTAAAATGGTGTTGTACATTTGTATAGGTATAACCGAGGTAAATCCCTAACTCATCCATTAACAGCTTAACATTGGTTTCGGCCCCTTTGCTGATCAGGTAACCCGGAGCGTTTATAAAGGCATTGTTTTGTAATATTAAAGGGTCATTCACTTTAGTGAAGAAGAATAGCTGATTAACCTTCAAAAAAGCATCGCCTACTGCGCCCTTATAATTTACATCTGCGTTAGCACCGGCCGAACGTTCGGCTTTGGTCGCGCCAATATTTAATGGCTGCAAATACCGGTAGCCCTGTTCTTCGGCATCGTCATTAAAAATATCTGGCATCTTATAGCCCAGGCCGCCGCCTACGCGGCTACTCCAATGTTCATCGAGCGTAAATAGCGTGTTAACGCGTGGCAACAGGAATAACCCGTTTGAGCTTGCAGATGACGGCGAGTTTTCGTCAAGCCGAATGCCACTTTCTACAGCTAACCATTTTGTGGGTTTGAAGGTATTTTGAGCAAAAATTCCGTAAGTGTTGCGGCTATAGCTTAAATCTACACTTCCGTTTGGTTGCGACAAATGATCTGTCCAAACATCCGCACCGGCTACCCAGCTTGCAATTTTGCCATTACGGACATAGTTAGCTTCGGTATAAGATGATAATTGATCGCCCTTAAATAGAAACTGCGGCTCACCTATTGTCCTGTAAAAGTAGCCAATCGTATTTTTAAAGTTCAGTTGGTTGTTCGAGTCAAGCTTATGCGTGTAGGAAAACTGCGTGGAAAGACGGTCGCTTAGGTTATGCTCGAAATATTGGTGCTGATTATCGGCATGGCCGTTGATGACCTGCATATCGCCACCTAAACGATCTTCGTGCATGAGGTTAACACTAAACCAAAGTTGATCGCGGTTGCCTGGCTTTAAGAATACTTTTGGCGCAAGCGTGAAGCGATTGGTTTTAGGTACCGCCGAAAGCCCTGTATTACCCGGATCGTAAGCACCATTATAGTTATAAGAACTAAAAATTGTTGTTCCAATGTGTGTCCATTGCTGGCTGTAAAAACCGCTGGCATCGCTGCCTTTGGCTGAATTCTGGTTAAGCAATAAGGTCAATTCGGGTTTAGCCGCTGGCGTTTTGGTGATCAGGTTAACTAAACCGCCAATAGCCCCACCACCGTAAAGTGTTGATGCCGAACCTTTAATAATCTCGGCCTGCTTCAGGTTAAGCGGCGAAACCTGCACCAAGCTTAACCCACCCGAAAAGCCATCGTACATTGGCAATCCATCCTGCAATAGCTGCGTATAACGGCTATCCAGCCCCTGGATGCGAAAACTCGCTATGCCGCTTACTGCCGAAGTCGCTTGTACGTGTACACCCGTGATCTCCCCCAGCAGCATTTTGATATCGCCGGGGCGCATGGTGCTTTTTTCGTCCAGTTCTTCAGCAGGCAATGCTTCGATACGGGTGGGCACATCACTGCGGTTCTGATTGATGCGGTTGGTTTGCACCACCACCTCCGCCAATTCACCTGCCATCGGCTCCAGGTAAACCTCTATAACGGGCTCAATATTTTTGAGTGGTAACACGAAAGTTTTTTCCTGCGGCAGATAACCCACCATACTGAATTTGATCTCGTATTTGCCGGTGGACAGGTTGAACTGAATGTGCCCGCTACTGTCCGCAGCAGCGCCTCTTTTTAATTCGTTGATATAAGCCGTAACACCGGCTATGGACTGCTTGGTCTGGTCATCTTTGACCAGAATAGATAAAGTATGCTGTGCACGTGTGGCCACTGAAGTCAGCAGCACGGCGCATAAAAGTAAATAGCGCATGAAATAGCTTAAAACGTAAGAATTGATGATTAAGAAAATGAGGGTTTTCTTACGCTAAAGGCGGACGAAATAAAGAAGGGTGGTAATAGCTCAAGGCACCGGAGCTATGATGTAACGAAGCTGGGATAATGGAGCCTAATGGTACCGGTTTAGCTAAAAACGGGCTAACCGGTTGAATAATGGCCGCAAAGGATGGCGTGCCCTGAAATTGCAGCGCACCGGGTTTTGATGGCTGATCATGCTGGTTATGGTTTAACAGATCTTTACCATTTAGCAGATAATCACCGATGAAATCCAATACGCCTTTTTCGTCCGGTGTGACCACCTTTTCATAAGCCTGGTACATGCGCGGCAATTCGTTAAGCAGCGAGAAATCCCCCAATGGCAAAGCAATGCTGCCAAAGAGCAAATATCCGATCATCCAAAAAGCCGCGATCCTTTTGAGCATGAGCGTAAATTAACTAATAAATTCTGTAGGAAAACTGAAAAACCATAAGCCAGCCAATCTGGCTTACGGTTCAATATCATTGACAATCACAGAAAGTGATACCTCGCTCAACAGCAGCACGAATAGTAGCCAGGCCATCATTGATATCGGCGGCCGGGCCGGTACCAAAACTTAAATTCATACAGCCCATACCTAACGCAGATACTTCGAGGCCGCTATTTCCTAATTTTCTTTTTATCATAATCCTGTTTTTTGCACTTGCGCGCGTTACAGTTCATATTATCTGTTTTCCGGTTGAAGTGGACCGTAGAAGTAGGATGCCGTTGCACCACCGTCTATCAGAAAGTCAGAACCAGTAATGAAAGCGCCAGCATTGGACAGTAAAAGTTCCGCAACATTTGCTACTTCGTCCGCAATTCCGGGACGTCCTGCCGGGCTTTTAGCAAACATGTTCCTATAAAAGTCTCCCCTCGGGCCATTGATCTCATCAAGCGCAAGAGGCGTAATGATAATGCCAGGTGATATTGCATTAACTCGAGCACCACGTTCGCCCCATTTTACAGCTTCCGCCATAACTCGCTTGCCATTAGCACGTTTTGCCATCTGATAGGCGTGAAGCGTGTCTTTGATATTTTCTGGCTTAAGCAATTCGAGTTGCAAAAGTTGTTCTGTAGGTGTTGTTGCAAGCAACCTGTCCTCATCGGAGGTTAACGCGGGCATCCTGTAACCTTACTGGCTGGAGATCACAACGGCCGTACAAGTATTTGATCACCTTGCCAAACTCCTCCAATAAGAGTGCGGTTCCGTATAAATCAACCTTTAATATTTGCTCAATGGATGCCTGACTTGGTGAAACTCCTGCCGCGTTGATGAACATAGCAATCTCACGTTCCTTTCGGGCGGCTTTAATCAGTGACTGAACAGATTCCCGTGATGAGATGTCCACTTTAAACGATACTACGTCAAAACCAGCCTCCGTCAGCGTTTTAGAAATTGCTTACGCATTTTCTATTTTCCAGTCCGCTACAAAGATCTTATTACCGTAACCCATTCTGCGGGCGATAGCCATACCTAATTGACCGGCCCCGGTCAATACGATTACGTTTTTTGAATTTTTCATATTACCGTCCTTGCCTTGCTGCCAAATGTTGAGGGTAACGGGCACCAATAACTTCGATATTACCAAGTGCAATTTGTATATCATTCAGGTCCTGTTGGCTCAATTTCACACTGGCAGCAGACATATTTTCTTCCAAACGGTTGATCTTTGTGGTACCAGGGATCGGCACAATGTATGGTTTTTGCGAAAGTAGCCAGGCAATCGTTACTTGTGCATTCGTTACACCTTTCTGTTTTGCAATTTACGCTAAAGCATCTACAATGCCTTGGTTCGCCTGCCGGTTCTCTTCTGAGAAACGGGGTACAACATTGCGGAAATCGGTCTTATCAAAGGTCGTCTTCTCATTAATCGCACCGGTCAAAAACCCTTTACCAAGTGGACTGAAAGGCACAAAACCAATTTTTAATTCTTCCAATAACGGTAAAATCTCTTTTTCAGGCTCACGCCACCAAAGTGAGTATTCGCTTTGCAACGCTGTAACGGGTAGACCGGCATGTGCTTTACGAATACTTTCGACACCGGCCTCAGACATACCGAAATGCTTTACCTTGCCTTCGGCAATCAGGTCTTTAACAGTGCCCGCAACATCTTCCATAGGTACATTCGGGTCAACGCGGTGTTGGTACAACAGATCGATCCGGTCAGTCGGCAGACGTTTCAATGCCGCTTCAGTGTGCGCACGGATATTTTCAGGTCGGCTGTCAAGACCATCACTGGTTTTACCATTCTTAAAGCCAAATTTGGTTGCAATTACCACCTCATTTCGGAAAGGTTCAAGCGCTTCGCCAACGACTTCTTCGTTAAGGTAAGGGCCGTAGGCTTCTGCGGTATCAAAAAAGGTTACGCCAATTTCAAACGCATGATGGATCAAACCGATCGCTTCTGTTCTTTCTGTTGCCGGGCCGCAGCCGTAACTTAAACCCATGCAGCCTAAACCGAGTGTGGAAACTTCTAAGTCTTTCCCTAATATTCTTTTGTCCATAATTAAATAATTTTGTTTAAATAGATGATGGTACAAAGGTCAAGCCTATTTTTTAAGCTTAACTTATACAGAACACGGTAATGCTTACCAATTTCACCGATAGAGCACTGACGGTGGTATAAAAAGATTTTCGCTTTTTACATTTGTTCATAGAAAAGAAAAAAGACATGGAAGATATAGTTCGTTTTGAGACAGTTAAGTCCTATAATGACTTCAACAACGAAGAAACGCTGCATCCATTGGTGAGCGTAATCGACTTTTCAAAAGCGTCACCGCGCAATCGCTACAAAATGTACTTTGGGCTCTATGTGGTTATTTTAAAGGATGTCGACTGTGGCGATCTTACTTACGGCAGGGCGAATTATGACTATCAGGAAGGAACACTGGTGTTCTTTTCTCCGGGACAGGTAGCAGGAGTCCGAAAAGAGGAACTGTTTCAACCGAGCGGCCATGCGCTGGTATTACATCCGGATTTCATCCGCGGCACTTCGCTCGGTCGTCATATCCAGGATTATGGCTTTTTTAGCTGTAACGTCAACGAAGCTTTGCATTTGTCACAGCGCGAGCGCCAAATTGTATTAGATAGCTTCAGTAAGATACGCTATGAACTCGAACACGCTATTGATAAGCATAGTAGAAAGTTAGTGATCAGCACCGTAGAGTTATTTCTGAACTATTGTGTTCGCTTTTATGACCGCCAGTTTATTACGCGGGAAGATATTCATAAAGGCATTCTGGAAAAATTTGAGACCTTACTCTACAACTATTTCAGGTCAGACAATTTACAGAATACGGGATTGCCGACAGTTGGTTATTGTGCTGATAGCCTCCACCTTTCAAGTAACTATTTTGGAGAGCTCATCAAAAAGGAAACGGGAAAATCCGCGCACGACTTTATACAAGAAAAAGTCATTGACCTTGCAAAAGAAAAAATATTTGATCGAAATAAATCGGTCAGTGAGATCGCTTACGAACTAGGCTTTAGATACCCGCAACATTTTACAAGGCTATTCAAACAGAAGACTGGCACGACACCTTTGGAGTACCGTTCGCAAAACTAAAAGAATTAGCACCTTTCATTAATATTCATAAAATCGGTCATAAGGGGTTGCCAAATAAAAAAGGTGATTAATCGATTGCCTATCGATAAGGGCGCTCTGTAGCTGACACCCGGAGCACTTTTTTGATTGAAAAAATGCCAGTTTATTTATAAGCATTTAGGTAAGCCAGTGAATTCTATCGAACACGGATACGGTGAATAAAATCAAAATTGCTATTTAGTTATCAGTCCGTTGTGTATGCGCTAAACTAAATGTCCACTATAAATGTACAAAATCTTATTAGGTTACCCCAACGAGATTCGAACACTCAAAGTGTTGCTATTGTGCAGAAACGCAATAGCAAAAAAGGTCCTTAAAACAAAAACCGCCTCCAATTGCAATAGAAGCGGTATTTGAAATACTGTGACCCCTACTTTACAAATTTCGAACTATTTTCTATTTGATTTGCGTTTATTTGCGGATTTAGACTTATAACCTATCCCAAAGTAGCTATATGAACTTATAATATTCGGGCACTTTCGCCAGATAGTATGTATGGTTTTTTTGCAACTTGTTAAATGAAAGCAGTGATATGCTGTTATTCATTTCGCAAACTCTTCGCCGGGGGCGCCATGCCAGCCCTAATGGTTCGGAAACTTAAGGTAAATAATCCTATCAGCAGCATTCCAGCACCGCTGATAACAAATACCCACCAGCTGATAGCCACATGGTCGACAAAGCCTTCCATCCATTTATTAACTGCGTACCATGCAATCGGCGTTACGACGATAAAAGCGAGTAAAATAAGCGATATCAGTTCGGTTGATAGGAGGATTACTATTTGCGCAACACTGGCACCAAATACTTTGCGTATGCCAATTTCTTTTGTTCGTTGGTTGGTGGTGTAAACAGCAAGACCTAACAGCCCGAGACAGCTGATTAGTATAGAGATACCTGTTGCACAGTTGAGCAGTGTTGAAGTATGTTGTTCATCGTCGTAAAACCGGGCTATCGTTTCGTCGTAAAAATGGCAATCAAAATCATCATCGGGATAAGCTTTCTTCCAGGCTTTTCCCATATTTGTAATGGCGGTTTTCCACTCGTTACCTCCGGCGGTTTCAGGTTTCAAACTAATATGTAACGTCATCATTGGCCGGGGGATTGGACTGCCCGATGTTATGATTGATGGATAAATGGCAGAATGCAGCGACCGCTGATTAAAATCGGCAACTACGCCAATGATACTAATATTTCGGCCATCAAACCAATTCAATTGCTTGCCGATAGCATCATTCGGGTTATCAAATCCCAATAATGTAGCGTAAGTATTGTTAATGATAATAGCTTTCCCGGTGTCTGCTTCGGTTATGTTTCTGCCGGCAAGCAATTTCAGCTGGTATATTTTGAGGTAGTTTTCATCGCCAGACTTAACTATTATTTCCTCTGTTGTAATTTGTTTTTTTCCGTCGTCATAAGTCATGCGCGTCCTGTTAAATGCATCAGCCGAAGGTGGGTCATTACCTAAACCCGCGAGGGCAACCTGCGGCATCAGCCTGAATTCGTTCAGCAGTACCTGGTTGGTGCTGGCCTTACTGGTATTCCAGGGTGTATTAATAATGAGGATAGCATCCTTTTTAAACCCGAGGTTTTTATGTAGGGCGTAATAAATTTGCTGGCTTACCAAAATGGTAGCCATTATGAAAAATTGGGCTACAACAAACTGCGAAACTGTAAGCGACTTACGGAGCCACGCGTTTCGTGTTTTATTGCTGTTATCCTGCACCTGTTTTTTTAGCACCGATACAGGCTTGTAACCTGATAATACAATTGCCGGATAAAAACCCGACAAAATACTGATCACAATAGTTAAAATCAGCAGGAAGAGTATGACATCCGGCTGCAGAATATTTGCATGAATATCGGGGATATAACGTCGGCAAACATTTTTAAAATAATTGGCGCAAGCAACACTGATATGCAAACCGCAAAGAATGTTATAAAAAAAGTTTCGCTTAGAAACTGAATTACTAATTGCATCCGGCTGCTACCTAAAGTTTTGCGGATCCCAATTTCTTTTGCCCTTTGGGCGGCCTGGGCGGTAGTTAAATTCACATAATTGATACAGGCCAGCAATAACAAAAAGATAGCGCTGGCCAATAATCCGTAAAGTGCTGTTTTGCTGGCTGGCGACGAGAAATTAAAAATATTATAGTCGGAATTGAAGTGAATATCGTCCAATGGCTGCAAGGCCAGATCAATGATGGGGGCAGGCATTTTTTGTTCGGCACGGGGCAGATTGTTTTTTCTGAAAATGGTAGTGATCTGTTTTGCAACCCCAGGTACAGGAACGCCAGGTGCCAGCTTTATAAAAATCTCCGATGCCGAAGATATCCTGCCCCAATTGTTTATATGCAGATCATCAGCTAAATGTCTATTAGTTGTGACGGTACTAAAAGAAATAAAGTCATGAAAGATGAAGTCGCTATTTTTAGTAAACGTTTCAACTATCCCGCTAATGGTTATCTTAAGGGTATCATAGGTAACTACTTTACCAATCATTTCATGATATGACAACGACGGGAAGTAAAGCCTGGCTTGCTGGGATGTTAGTACTACCTGGCCGGGCGCATCAAGCGCGTGTTGCGATGACCCGGCAAGCCATACATAATTAAAAATTTTAAAATATTGCTGATCGGCAAGTGTTATCCTGTCCGGATCTTTAAACCGCTTTTGTGTATTTTTATCTTTGTCGATATAAACAAAATGAGGCCACAGAGTATATAGTGGGGTTATATTTTCTATTCCTGTAGCCTGGCTCTTAATCGCCTCGGCCAACGGGCCAGGTACACCACTCGAATAGTTTTTATGCCCCTGAAATGACATGTTCATCACAACGCGGTAAATCCGGTCACTGTCCTTGTGAAATTTATCAAACGTAAAATCGTAGTGTACAATAAAGTAAATGGCCAGGAAAGCGCTTATACCGATGGATAAACCAACAATGTTTATCAGTGTAAATAGCTTATGTCTCCGAAATCCGCGGAATGCAATTTTAAAATAGTTTTTTATCATATGACTGCCGGTTAACGTTTCACGCGGCCACCCCGAAGGGCTTACGTGGTTCAATATTAGCGGCATAGGTTGGCTAAAACCTCCCAAGTTATAAGTTGGCATAACTTTCTGAAGGTGATTTTTATACTCCAGAGGGGTTTTACTGGTAAATTGCTTAAAAACACGATGGAAACTGCTTTGTGAATTAAAGCCCGACCCGTAGGCGAGGCCGAGTAGGGTGATATGGTCATATGAGGAATCCTGCATTTTAAGCGCAACCTCGCGGACACGGTATTCATTAATAAAATCGTTGAAGCTTTTTTTGAAGACCGTATTAATGATCCGGGATAATTCATGCGTATGCAAGCCGAGCTTTTCAGCAAGCGAGCTCAGACTTAATTCTGCGTCACGGTAATATCCTTTCTCCTTAACTTCCATTTTTAACCATGAGCCTTTTTGTTTCAGATCTGCCGGTAATAATGGTTTTGCTTGATGATCATTTGCATCAATAATTTCTGCTTTTAAATGATTCTTGCCTGCAATCCAAATGATAATGGATATTAAAAGCAGGTATAGGGAATAGTAATAGTGTATGCTTAGCTCATAACGGTAATAAAAATAGTTAACAGCTGTAAACGGTATCCATAATAACCATAAGATAAGGACTCCGGCAAGTGAGCGATCCAACCAGCGTAACTCATTGCGGTAGCGGTCTCCCGCTTGAAATTGTTTTTCCTTGTAAAAACAATCAATTTGTACATAACAGAGAAATAAATAGACAGTAATTGACAGGAATGCCAATAATTGTAAAATTGAGTTAACGTTGTTGTAAATAACGTTACCCGTCTCAATGTTTTGTATTGCAGCAAATACCTGAGCACCCAATTCAGGCACCAAGGGGATGAAGTGCAGCAAATCCCTGCGTTTGAAGATATACCTGGGCCGGGTTATCTGACGCACGTAAAAGTAGATCAAAGGGCCAAAAGTAATTGGCAGCCAAATGTTCAGACGGTTCCATAATGGAATGCACGTCACGAGGCCAACATCAATTGTTAAAATCCGGATTATCCATAAAGCAACAGCGAACATTAAAATTGCCAACCAACGGTTTGCAGACTGGTTCTCCTTTGGGGATATCCATAAAAATAGTGATAGCGTTAAGCTGATAAATACAGCACCTAAAAACGCAATGTCATAAAATGTAAAATGGAGTGTAAGGGGCATCAAGTGAGTTTAGGTAGTTTGTCGCTTTCTCAAACCTAAGAAAATATTGATACAAATTCAATGGGTTATTGATTAAAGCCAGGGCTCATGTAAAACATTTCATTGTGCTAAACCAACATGTTTATCGGTTGTGAAGCCATAAAAAAAGTTGCCAATAAAATTGACAACTTGCCTAAAAAAGTGATCCCTACTTTACAAATTTCGAACTATTTCTTGTCTGATTTGCGGTTATTCGCGGATTTGGATTTGTGAATTTTAACTTGCCGCAGGAATGGTCAGTTATCCTTTACGATTTTACAGACGCTCCATGCGGGAACTCCATCGTGTCGATGTTTGAAACATAAAGCAAACGTATAAATTGGGGATCGAGTCCATTCTGGGGAAGAAATAAGGAAGCCCGTAGGGGAAGCTTTTTGAACCCCTTTTTAGCAGATTTACGTCTGTAAGTATCTTAATTCGCTCGCTTAGATAATTAATAGCAAAGCCTTTTTTGTACTTGAGAAGCTTTGCTGTTTTGTTGCACGCGCAGCATGTCGGCGTCTACTTTTCTTTTTTCAAATGCCAGGAAGAAAAGTATCAAAAGAAAAGGACTTTGTTAAAATAACGCAGATGTTCAAAAGCAAGAAACGTACAATGCTTATTTAAAAAAAGAAAGGCATAAAGGTAAATCCAAATTTAATCGTCTTAGTGCAAATTTTCAAAAAATGCATAAGTACTTATCTTTTGATCTCCTTGCTTACAATCCTGTTTTTCCATTTGCTGTCGTGGTCACTGGGCGTGTAATTAGTTCCGGTAAACATGGTATTTCTGCAACGGTTGGGATTATTCAGCTCATCTATTTCACAACTACTCTTACTCGGTCGATATTCTGCACCTTCGCGTAAACTGAATTCGCATCGCCTCGACGCTGCGAGGTAACCCTTACAATGCAAAAATAAGTACCCGGTTTGGTAAATGCGTACTTATTTGTCACAACAATGTGATAGCCTGAATTTGGTCCGATAAGTTTCTTTTGAGACGCTGGAAACGCCCCGGTGCCCTCGAAATCCCATTCCGCAGATTCTATTCTTCCCGTGTGTGGAGGAAGGCCGATAGACGCCGTAAATACCACGTTTTGACCCTTTTTAACAACTGTTTTCTTACCGCCATTTGCTTTGAGCATGACGACGGGTTGAATACCTTTGCGAGCGGCTGCAGTTGCAGGAACAATGACCTGGCCGTCTTTGATTTCATAATTAGTTGAGGCTGGTGGTGCCATACCTTTTTCTACCCATGCACTTAGGTCACGTAAAGCTTGTTGCAATACGCCGCTATAACTCACTGTATGCGTAGAATCGCCCCTGTCTGTACGTTCACCATGTATGGCGTGATCTGTATACCAGAGACGGAAATGCTGGTCTAAGCTATCACCTAAATTTTCTTTGACTTTGGTACGATACCAATCTGCCTGCCATGGAAACGCTTCACGATCCCATAAGGATTCCAGCAATATCATTTTGCCCTTAAATTTCCCCGTAGGCAGCACACCGGAGGCCCCTTGAGTGAATATGGGCCCCAGTTGCATTGGGCGTTGAGGGTAAAGCGATTTGCCATTTGCATCGCGGAACTGATCCCATACCCGATAATCTTTTCCAGGGTCTTGATGTCTGTGATAAGTTTGTATGGCGAGGAAATTTGAATTATCAACCGCTACCGAATCACCCGGTTGTATTTGTAACAATATTTTTTGATCGTTAGGCCCTAAAACTACTTTGTTAGCCGCAATTTTGGTGATAAACAATGTTTTTCCTGCCGCTTTACCCGATTTTATAATCAGGTCGCCACCAAGAAAATATTTATCCGGCAAATTGTCGCTCAATTCAAAAGCAACGGGCATACTACCTACAGCACCACCAATGCTTTTCCATGCAAGATCAGCAGTGCCTCGATCTTTTTCGCTTAATGGCGCTATCAAATACTGTTTTATGCCCTCATCCGTATTGATCGCCGATTTAATTTGCGAAGGCTTCCGAATGCGATTTTTCAGCAGTGATTCAGGAGGGTTATAGCCGAGATAGCCGGGCTTTTTCCAAAAGTCTTCGGTAAAGTATTTGTTGTCGATCATCACAATGGTTTGGTATAGCACGATAAATCCGTGAATCCCCATGTTCTGATGGGCATACCAGGATTGTGGTGGAAATCCCATTTTGGTCACTTCCTGTAAAACAGATTTTTGCTCCGGGTTTAAGCCTGTATACATATCACCACTGCCCCCCGGTTCAAGCGCGTCAACTATTTGCGAAAACTTATCGTGCAATACGCTCATCGCGTACATGCGCACGGTGAATACATTTGGAATCGCAACCGGTGAACCCATAACCATTGGGACAACACCATCCCAAACGCCTTGTGTGTTCTCCAGACCGCCTACGGTTCGGTAAGCGCCACCGCTACCGCCAAAAGAATATCCATAAGGGCGTTTCGTTGTTTCATAGATTTGTTTAGCAACCATGCGCGAAAATTGCGCGGCAGCTGCATTAGCACGGTAGGCTCCGATTGTTGGGTCACCGCCCATAGGATTTCCTATGCCACCACCACCACCATTGGTCTCTATAAAATAAGCACCGCTGCTTGCAGAAAAAGCGATCATATTCAAATCATCAGAGGCGTTTTGTGCCAGGTTTTCATTATCAGGGAATGGCGTGATGTATTGGAAAAAATGCCCTTGGTACTGTTTCTTTGATGGGAAATAAAATGAAAAACGGGTTTCAGAACCTTTGAATCCACCATGGATATATCGGTGACGGACAGGCTTGTTACGCCATTCATCTTTGTCTATATAAGGTTTACTGAATAAAGTATCCGAAATGCTGAAACTTGTAGTTGATAATGCTTTGTTATCTTGACTGTAAGCTGTGATCGGAAAGGTTACTGCCAGTAACAAAACTAACTGGCTTAATTTCAGTGTTTTCATTTATCGTCTTGTCCTATAATTGTGTATATAAATTTAAGCCGCTTTTTTAAAAGCCTACGCTTGCTTTGGGCTCGTCAATTAATTTCCCGCTAACCAGAGAACTTACTTCTGATATGATCGCTAATTTGGTTTCGGCGTGTGCCGTAGTGTACGAATTTAATAGGTCGATATTTTTCTGAACCCATGCGTTATCAACTTCCGTTGATTTGTCAGCGCGAGTTAATGCTTCAAGCCCGATAGCCGCTGCGGATGCTAAATTTTTGGAATGATTCTGAATTTCCAGCAAACGCCTGTTGCCTGCAAATAGAGGGTCGAGATGTGTTTGATTATTTTGCCATTGAATAAGATACCATCGTATTTTTTCTTCCACGCTTTTATCATGATTTTCCAAATACACTTTTACCAATGCACGGAATTTTTTCTGAGTTTCCGAATCACAGGCTACAAAATCTGAGACAAAGGTTAAAGGCGTTGTCTGGTAACCCAACGCAGGAGACTTCATCATATTGCCCATTGCCTTCATGTATCCGTTTATAGGCGTTAAAACGTCAACAAGCGTTTTCAGATAAACTACATTTTCTTTATCAACGATTTGACCTAAAGCGCGGTCATATTCATAAATGTTTAACAAGCCTTGTTGACTCAACTGTTCTCTTAATATGAATAGGCGTCTATACATATCGTCTACGTCACTAACTGAAACTGGTGACCATAATCTTTCAGCGATCGCACCGGCACGAGGCCATACACGCAAGCTGGCATTTTCATTATCTATCATTTCTGCCCATTGTGCTGCCTCACCGCCCAGAATTTTTGGCGAGGTTTCCTGCATCAATACCGGATTCGTATAATGGAAGCTGGCGGGCATAAATACGTCCAGGTAAAAACCTTCAGATAAAATAGTGCCGTAACCATGTGAAGCGAATTCGTCAGCCGTACCATGTGATTTCACAAACTTGCTTAAACTTGGTGGTATCCATTTATGGACAATAGCATCTTTCGGCAGTTGGCCATTATTATTATAGATTTCTTCCCACCCGACCATTTGCTTATGATGTTTTTTTAGAATGTCGTAAATGCGGCTTACAAAGTACCGCTCCAGGTCGTCGGTGCTTTGCATCTTATGTTTTGTCATCCAGTCCGCAATTTTCGGGTTCAACTTCCAGGCCAGACCGTTGTTCTCATCGGCTCCTATGTGAACGTACTCAGCCGGGAAAATCGAAGTCATCTCACCAATGAACTTATCAAGGAATTTGTACACCTTTTCGTTGGTCGCGTCAAAGGTTGAACCTTCCAGATCATTCACAACTGAAGCGGGGCCGCTGTTTTTTGGCCGGTTAGGGTCAGGGTGTTCTTGCATCCATTGTGATCTTGGCCCTGGCCGGTAAGGACCGGGCCTGCTTGCCAATTCAGGATAGCCTGCAAACCAGCTTTGTGAGTGGCCTGGCATATCAAACTCTGGTTCAACAATTATTCCGCGGTCACTGGCATACTGAACAACTTCCCTCAATTGAGCTTGTGTGTAGTAATCGCCGTTCGAGCCTTTAGCCTGTAACAATGGGAATAATTTCGATTCCACACGAAAACCCTCATCGTCAGTTAAATGCCAGTGTAAAATATTCATCTTCACCGTAGCCATCGCATCTATATTCCTTTCTATCTCGTCTACAGATATGAAATGCCTGGCGACGTCGATCATTATACCGCGCCATTGAAAACGGGGCGCATCGGTGATCGAAACACATGGGAAATAATAGCCGTCGCCATCTAACGAGCATAATTGAATAAGTGTCTGTAGCCCCCTCAGCACACCTATCGTATTTGGAGCAGTCAAATTGATGTGGGAATTATCGATTGTTAGTTTGTAGCTTTCGTCAATGCCTATTTTCATCAAGGTCTTCGAGGCGGCCTTTATTTGCATCACTGCATTTTTCAATGTATCGTTCGGCGTGATGTATTGCTGGCCGAAAAGTGCCGCTGTTTTGCTGTTTAATCGTTTATAGGCTCTATTTACAGCCCTGTATAGAACCGAATCTTTAGCTTCGGCAGACACTGATACAGTTAATTTCTCAGTGATCCGAAATTTGCCATTATTCCGCTGTAGCCGGGAAGGTATTGGCATAAGATTCAAGGGTGCCGATTCTTGTGCAAAGGCTGAAATAGTAAGAAGAGATAAGATGGTGATCAAAATAGTTCTCATAATTATCATTGTTTAATTAGTGATCTAAATATTTAAGGCCTTTTTCTGTACACATCCCACGGATCTGGATGATAACCGTTTGTTTAAATAGCAACCTTGGCTCGGATTTGTATTCGAACTCTTCTTTGTTTCGAGTGATTGAGGAATACAGCATATTAATTGCCCTTAAAGACACGTAAGGATCAAGATCACTCAGAAAATATCCATCTCTGATACCTTGTTCAACAACTGGTATCAACAATTCTCCAGACTCTTTGGCAATAAGCCTGATTGATGCGTTCTGGACTTCAGGATAATAATAGTTTAGATCGTAGTAGAATTTGTGGCTAACGCCAAAGTCCCTTTCTAATGCGATCGTAAAGACACTTTTTATTTTGCTGACAGGATCACCATCAGTGCTCAAAACCTTCCGGAAGTCTTCGAAAAGATTCAGATATAGAAGATTCACGCACTCTTGTAATAGCTGCTCTTTATTTTCAAAGTGCTTATATAATGTTTTAGAAGATATCTTAAGTGAAGCCATCAGTTTAGGTATCGTAATATCCCGAATTCCTTTTTTTAGGAATTGCTTCAGAGCGGTTTTAACTATTTTATCCTTCATTAAATAAGAAACTTTAAGTTTTTTCACAAATATTGGAAAAAAAATGAAATGTCATATTTTCCTTGGAAAAAATTTGTTACTTTATTTTTTCCATTTGATTTTTTAAAATTTGGTTTTTAAGGGCGATTTTAGGAAGGAATCGCAAAATCTTCTCGCGTTCTTACTGTAGAAGGTTGTAGCTAAGAAAAAACTAGCAATATAATTGGCAACTTCCCTAAAAATGCAAAATCATATTGTGTAAGTCTTTTAATGTAAGATTTGCAATTAATTTCTGATCAAAAATATGAACCATCAGCGAAATTGTGGTTGGATAACGTTACTTAGTAGTTAAGTAGTTAAATTACAGTAATTTATTAAACTTTTACAATAATTCTGTTATCCAATAACGGGGTCGCGTGGTGTAATTAGCTGGGCATAAAAAAAGTTGCCAATTAAATTGACAACTTGCCTAAAAAAGTGACCCCGGAGAGATTCGAACTCTCGACCCAATGATTAAGAGTCATTTGCTCTACCAGCTGAGCTACGGAGTCATATGTACCAACTTTTGCCGGGTTGCAAATATGCAAATTATTTTCTTTTTCAGCAGGCGGAATTACTCATAGTTAACAATTATTTTAATCTGCTTATTGTAAAATTAAAGGTTGGAGTAATAACCCGCTTTCATCTTCTTGGTGTTCATTTTATTCCCGGCTCGGCCAAAAAAAGTTAATTATAGCAACTTCCTAACAAAATGTTAGTTTTTTTGTTGGAATTTTAACAAAAGCTACTTAAATTGTAAAACTTAATATCTATCTCTCATGAAAAAAAGAAAATTACTTAAAATTAACAAGCTGCTATATGAAAGCGTTGTTAAAGATTTTATTGCCCAAAACGGTTTAAATGTTCAATATTCGTACACTAAAGATCATTTTTACCTGTTTAGCGACGAATCTACTATTAATCAGCTCGAAACGCAGGCCTCCGGGTTTAACTTATTATAAGTTATAAAATATAAAGGCCCGGTAGTATTATACTATCAGGCCTCATATATTTCCTTACCAGTTATTATACAGCAGCGTATAAATCTTCCTGTTGTTTTTGCACTACAGGGCTGTTAATGTATTCATCATAAGTCATGAGTTTATCAATGTAACCACCTGGTGTTAACTCAATAATCCGATTGGCTACCGTTTCAACCAGTTCATGATCCCGTGAGGTGAACAGGATTGTGCCGCGGAAATCTTTCATACCATTATTAAGCGCTGTGATCGATTCCAGGTCGAGGTGGTTGGTTGGTTCATCAAACATCAGCAGGTTGGCTTGCTGCAACATCATACGGCTAAACATGCAGCGCATTTTTTCGCCACCAGATAGTACACTGCATTTTTTCATAACTTCTTCGCCCGAAAACAGCATCCGGCCTAAGAAGCCGCGGATAAATTGATCGTCTTTTTCGCCGGGCGAGTATTCGCGCAGCCAATCAATCAGGTTGTCGTTTTTGCCGTCGAAGTATTCGCTACTGTCGTTGGGGATATCAGCCGCGTTAATTGTCACACCCCATTTAAAGGTGCCTGTAAAATCTTTATCGCGACCTGTTAAAATATTATAGAAAGCGGTAGTTGCCAAACTGTTTTGCGACAAGATAGAAATTTTATCGCCTTTGTTTACAGTGAAGGTGATATTATTGAACAGCACCTCACCATTAAGGGTTTTGCCCAGGTTTTCAACGGTCAGGATCTGATCGCCGGCTTCACGGCCCAGGTTGTTGAATATAATACCCGGATATTTACGGTTTGACGGCTGAATTTCATCCAGGTTGATTTTATCCAATGCTTTTTTACGGCTTGTTGCCTGTTTTGATTTGGACGCGTTGGCACTAAACCTGCGGATAAACTCCTGGAGCTCTTTAACTTTATCTTCGGCTTTCTTGTTTTGTTCGGCACGTTGTTTAAGGGCCAATTGGCTCGATTCGTACCAGAAGGTATAGTTGCCGGTATAAATGGTCATTTTACCAAAATCAATATCTACTACGTGGGTACACACAGTATCCAGGAAGTGCCTGTCGTGTGATACTACCAACACAATAGCTTCATATGATGCAAGGAAGTCTTCCAGCCAGCTAATGGTGTGGATGTCCAAATCGTTGGTAGGCTCATCCAGCAGCAGGATATCTGGTTTGCCAAAAAGTGCCTGGGCTAATAAAACACGTACTTTTTGAGTGTTATCAAGGTCTTTAACCAGTTGATAGTGGAATTCTTCTTTAATACCGAGGTTGCTGAGCAGGGTAGCGGCATTGCTTTCGGCATTCCAGCCGTCCATTTCGGCAAAAAGGTTTTCCAGTTCACCCGCGCGTTCGCCATCGGCATCGCTAAAATCTTCTTTAAGATAAATAGCGTCTTTCTCCTTCATTACGGCGTACATTTCCTTATGGCCCATCATCACCGTTTCGATAACTGTGAATTCGTCAAAGGCATAGTGGTTTTGGCTCAAAACAGCCATGCGTTCGCCGGGAGTAAAGCTAACCGAGCCGTTGGTTGGGTCAATATCGCCCGAAAGAATTTTTAGGAATGTGGACTTACCCGCGCCATTGGCGCCAATAATGCCATAACAGTTGCCCTGTGTAAATTTCAGGTTTACGTCTTCAAACAAAGTACGCTTACCGTAACGTAAAGAAAGATTGGATACCGTGATCATGCTGCACCTCTAATTTGGCGCAAAAGTACTGTAAAATCTTCATTTTAACGATAAATGGTGCTGATATTATGGATGGGGATTTTTTGAGCAGCAATTTTTCCCCATAAATTAAATCCATGGGTACACAATTACACAGAAATGATAATGGAGTGTAAACTAAAAGTATATTTAATACGTTTAATCGCTATATCTAACCAGTTATAATATAATGGTACAGCCTTTGACTAACATGCAGTATAAAAATTTATTTAAATTATTAAACAATGGTCATGGGAGCATTAATTATAGGTTTAATTATCATCAATGTGGTAATAGCCATCAACAATACACAAAAGCGCAAAGTATATTAAAAATATATTAATTATAAGCTTTAAAGCAACGCCCTAAGCTTGGTTTAAAATATTAAATAAGCTTTGTGTTTCATGGTCGGCCAATTTTTGAAGTGGACCTGATGCCAGCATTTTCATCATCATGCTAAGCTCTGCGCCAATGGTGAATAAAATATCAGTGTGGTCGTTATTGAAAGATAACGACCATTTTAGTTCCAGGTTAAACGGCGGTTTCTCGGCAGGTATAATCCTTATCAGCTGGCTTGGCACACGCTCTTCAATTTTCAAAGCAAGTTTGGCCATATTCTGGATAGTGAAACGGGCTTCATCCCGGGTGGATGTCCATTCCTGGATATTATCAGGCATCAGTTGCCGGTGATTATTAAAATCGGCCAGGAAATCGTAAACCTCCGTTAAAGGCTTATTAATACTTATGGTACTGGTAAATGTATTCATGGATAGATTTGAGATATTAGATTTGAGACAAATTACGCTGACGAACAATCTAAAAATCAGCGCAATCATCGAAATCAAAAAAATCAACGGTCTTAACTTGCAGCCATTTCGCCCCAGGTTGATGGGTTTTCGCGCCACTGCCTGAGCAGGTTTACATCTTTTTCATTAATGAATTGATGTTCTTCCGCGTATTTAATAAGCGCGTTGTAATTTGACAGGGTTACGTATGGGCAGTTGGCCTGTTTAAAGTTTTCGTCGGCAATATCAAAGCTATAAGTAAATATCGCCGCCAGGCCCGCAACGTCATAACCTGCGGCACGCAACGCTTCAACGGCCTGCAAGCTGCTTTTACCGGTTGAAAGCAGATCTTCGATAACCACAACCCGCTTGCCTGATGTAGTAGCGGCATCGCCCTCAATCATGCTGCCTGTACCATGCTCCTTAGGTTTTGAACGTACATAGATAAATGGAAGGCCTAATTCCTGGGCTACTAATGCACCTTGCGGTATACCTGCAGTTGCCACACCTGCAATGCAGCCAACCGACCCGAATTTATCCTGTATGGCTGCCACTAATTGCTGCCTGATGTAAGTGCGGATAGTTGGATGAGAAAGTGTAACGCGGTTATCGCAGTAAATTGGAGATTTCCAGCCCGATGCCCATGTAAAAGGATTATTGGGTTGTAATTTAATTGCTTTAATTTGCAGCAGGAATTCGGCTACTTGTTGTTCGATCTCATTATTAGTAAACATGGCTCAAAAATACAGAATTTATATTAACGAAAAGGTTATCCTGCTCACAGAATCTGAACCAAAGCATGCAGATAATTTTGAAAGGCTTGATGCAGAGACCTTTGACCTTAAAATTATATATACGTGGATCCTCGCTAATCCTAACAAATTGTTCTACATAAAAACAGCAAACGCTAAGGTGTATCTTAAAGCTGTTAAAAAGAATATTACACTTATTGAAGCGGCAGGGGGCCTGGTTATGAACACTAAGGGGCAATATTTATTCATTTATCGTAATGATAAATGGGACCTGCCCAAAGGCAAAATAGAAAAAGAGGAAAAAGTGAAAGAAGCGGCAGTGCGCGAGGTAGAGGAAGAGTGCGGTATAAAAGTGAGCGAACTGGGAGAAAAAATTTGTAAAACATACCATGTATATGTGAACCGCGGCGAGGTAGTGCTTAAGAAAACGCATTGGTTTGCCATGACAAGTAAGGGTAAAGAAAAGCTAAAACCTCAAAAAGAAGAGGGTATTACCGATGTGCGCTGGTTTGAACACCATCATATTGAACCGATAATTGAAAACACCTTTCCATCTATTATGGATGTGTTGCATAAGGAAAAGCTGGTTACAAATAAGGTAATGCCTCTTTCGGAATAAACTGGCTTACATCGCCATTATAGCGGATAATTTCGCGCACAATGGTTGAACTGATGGATGAATAGCCTGGTTTGCTTACAATAAATATGCTTTCGATGTCGGGTGCCAGCGAATGGTTCATCTGGGCAATCGCTTTTTCATACTCAAAGTCTGATACGGTACGGATGCCCCTGATCATGTAAGCGGCGCCTATGCTTTTGCAAAAATCGACAGTAAGGCCTTCATAGGCTATCACATGGATCCGTTCATCATGCTCAAAAACCGCCCTGATCATTTGTTCGCGCTGTTCAACACTCAGCAACCCCTTTTTACTGCTGTTCACGCCGACACCTATGTAAAGCTTGTCAAAAAGCTCGACAGATCGTTTCACAATATCAACATGAGCTTTAGTAAGCGGATCAAATGAACCTGGAAAAAGGGCTGTCTTCATGCAGTAAAATTAATGAATAGTTGATTGGGTTGTTTAAATGAACGGTTGTTTTTTGCCTTTTATCGGCATTATTTAATGAGCGGCTTTATATCTGACAAGTTGAACCATTCATTTGATCACTAAAACAACCTAAACCAGCGAAGCTAATTGAGCATACTGTAAAAGCATAATTGTTTTGCCATCTTTTATTTCCCCGGTTTTTACCATTTGCAGGGCTCCACTGAATGGCAGCTCTAAAACTTCAATATTTTCATTTTCGTGGGCGAGCCCCCGCCGTCACTAACTTTCATTTCTTTGGCATATTCGGCAACAAAAAAGTAAAGGATTTCGGTAACAGAGCCCGGCGACATATAAGCTTCAAAAACCTTTTTAACATCAGTTATTTTATAGCCGGTTTCTTCCTCAGTTTCCTTACGGATGCAATCTTCCGGATTATCCTTATCAAGCAAGCCGGCACAACATTCAATCAGCATGCCGTCGGGGTTTCCGTTGATATAAGTTGGCAGCCTGAATTGCCTGGTTAATATTACAGATGACTGTGCTTTATTATAAAGCAAAATGGTTGCGCCATTGCCGCGGTCATAAGCTTCACGGCTTTGCACAGCGGTATTACCGTCTTTTCCCGTAACCTCGTAAGTCACTTTTTTAAGGACGTACCAGTTATCTGATAAAATATCGGTATTAAGAATTTTGATCTGACTCATTTTTATTTGATCGTTTATGATTAATATTGATTATTTTTGAACGAAAATAAGGTTAATAAAATGAACTTTCCAAAAAGAAAACAAAAAATAATTGAGCAGCTCAGTCAAAGGGGAGAGGTTGATATAAAGCAATTGGCTACCGAACTGAACATTTCAGAAATTACAGCACGCCGCGACCTGAACCAGTTAGCAGCCGATGGATTGCTTTACCGTACTCATGGAGGAGCAACAAAAGTTAATCCCCACGAAAAGCCTCATAGCTTTGTGAATAAAAGCGCTCAAAACGCAGCTGTTAAAGATGCCATTTGCCGCAGGGCCGCATCACAAATCACTGACGGGGATATTATTTTTATGGATTGCGGGAGTACTGTTTTTAGGTTATGCCAGTTCATTAAAAACAAGAAAATAAAGGTGATAACAAATTCATTACCTGTAGTATATGAGCTTCAGGATAGCGCTGTGAGTGTTAATATAATAGGAGGGGAGCTGGATAAAGAGCGACAGGCTGTACATGGAACTACAGCTATTGAGCATATTCAAAAGTATAGGGCAACCAAAGCTTTTTTGGGTGTTGACGGTATTTCGGAAGCAGGATTGTTCGCCAATAGTGAACATGAAGCATCCATTACAACAGCTTTCGCTGCAAGCAGCGCATTTACTTATATTCTGTGTGATGCCAGCAAAATAAGTAAGGAAACCTACCTTAATTTTGCAGGCTTAGATATAATCAACGCGATCATTACCGATGCAGATCCTGAGCGGTTAAAGGGCTTTAAAGAAAGCGGGGTAGTTATTTTAAAGGCAGGTATCTAAACCGGTCTGAAAAACGAAAATGACGAATGCCCGTATTTTCTTTGTTCAACAAAAGCGGGATGATTACTCAAATTTTGCAGGGACTGGTGTTCAACAATCAACAGGCCATCAGGTTTAAGCAGGTCCTTTTCAAAAATAACTTTTGGCAAATCGGGGATCATGTTCAGGTCATAGGGCGGGTCGGCAAATATCAGATCGTATTGTTCCGTTTCAATATTCAGGTATTTGAATACATCTTCGCGGTAAGTTTTTATTTGCGTAAGCTTATGCTGCCGCGAGGTATCTTTAAGATAATTAACGCAATGAATACTCCTGTCGACAGATATAACTTCCGAAGCTCCGCGGGAAGCAAATTCAAGCGAGATGTTACCGGTTCCGCTAAACAGGTCAAGCACTTTAATGCCTTCAAACTCAATTTGGTTAAGCAGAATATTAAATAAAGCTTCTTTTGCCAAATCGGTTGTAGGACGAACAGGAAGATTTTTTGGCGGATTAAGCCTTAAGCCTTTTAAACTGCCTCCGATAATGCGCATAATGAAAGAGCCGCTATTGATAACACCCTGTGAGCCACAACCTCCGCGGGTAATTGTAATACCTGTAAATTATTGACTTCGGCCGCTTTGAAAAATTCGGCCAGGCGACTTAGTCCTTTACTGTCGGCATCAATGTTACCGCTTACATATAAGCTGGTGTATTTAGCTTCGAGGTTAAGTTCATTGGCAACCAGCACGGCAAAGTAAACCAGTTCATCATCGCCAATGAAATCAAATGAGTTATAGAAACGCAGTTTGCCGGACGCAAAATGAGCTATCTCCACCTTTTTCTTTTCAATATTGAGGTAAAGGCAATCGGTGCCGGGATTGTTTTGGGCAATGGCGGTTAACCAGCCTTTTGATGTAAAAACGGTATTACGGATGCCAAATTCTTCCGCGGTACTCACAATGGCTTCGCTGGTATTGTATACGATGATATTTTCTTTGTCTAATACCTGGGCTATAACTTTGCTGTCGGCTTTCACATCCAGGAAACGGGCCAGGTTTGGCAGGCGCTCACCGCTAAACAATTCTGCCGGCACCAGCGTAAAGCTATGAGCAGGTAAACCGATAATCATTTGCTCGTATTTGGCCGACAGCAGGTCAAGCAATTCCTGCGGATCGCTTAGCTCATCAAATGGGTAATTTTCGGCCCAGGCTATTAGCTTGCCGTTAGTACTTATAGCGTACGAAAACGATTTGTCTTCAACCTGTATTAATAAAGTATAATCCTCAGTTTTATCTAAACTAAAGTTATCATCGTGGTAAGTATAATTGTGTTCGTTCATACCGGTTTTAACAAAAGTAATATTTTTTGGCAGATACAGTAATTACCGCAGCCCAAATTGGTATGCTGTTATAAAATGCGGGTTAATATCATCAGGATGATAAATATCAAAATTGGTAAGCCTACAGGCTTAGGATAGTAATCGTTATCCGGAAAATATCTCCTGAAAAAAAACTGGCTTAGAATTAATGCTCCAATCAGGCCAAAACCTATGTTAAGGCCTGCTACCGAAAGCATTGCTGTAACCTGCGCCGGTGTTGGCTGGCCGCCTTTAGCCGTTACATTCATAGCATCAACAACCTGTTGCAGGTTAACGCCCGAATGCATGATAACAAAGTAGGAGAGATAGGAAAAAAATAATACAAAGGCCAGCACCGCCGGAACCGCCTTTCTGTAACCTGCATTGTATAAATTGATAACCAGCAGTACACCGCCAAATATCAGGTTAAAAAACGAAAACCAAAATATCGCCCTTTTGGAGTAAATATCTACATAATCGTCTTCGCTGTATTTTTCTTCCTCTTTGTGTTCGTCAAATTCCATGGGTCAAATGTAAAACTAATCTTACTGAATTAAATTACTTATCATCATTTTTGCAGGGTGTCAAGTCCCGATCATATCCGCCAGTCATTCCCGCATGAGCCAACAGGCCAGCAAACAGAGCTTTTTAGCAAACTGCATGCTTTTTTAAAAAGTACCGAAGGTGACGAATGCTTTATTCTGAAAGGCTATGCCGGCACCGGGAAAACAACCATTGTGGGCGCGCTTGTAAAAGCGTTGAGGCATTATAATTATAAAGCCGTGCTGTTGGCCCCAACAGGCCGCGCCGCCAAGGTCATTACCAATTATTCCGGGCGCAAAGCCTTTACAATTCATAAGCGCATCTACCGTAAAAAATCGGCCTTAACTATCGATGATGGTTTTGCCCTTGCTGATAACCTGGCCAGCGATACGCTTTTTATTGTTGATGAGGCCTCCATGATCTCGGATGAGGCCATGGGCAGCAATCACGTGTCGTTATTGTTTGATTTGCTGAGATATGTTTATAATGATAAAAACTGCAAGCTGATACTGGTAGGCGATACCGCGCAGTTACCGCCTGTGGGGGCCGACGATAGCCCCGCGCTTGATGTGCAGCTTATGGGTGATAAATTTGGCCTGTCGATATTCAGTTATGAACTTACCGAGGTTTTGCGCCAGCAAAAGGATTCGGGTATCTTATATAATGCCACTAATATCCGAGATCTGATCCGCGAGGAGATCATCGAGATCCCTAAAATTGTTACCAAGGGGTTTAAAGATGTTTTCAGGATGACCGGCGAGCGATTGCCCGAAGGTTTGGAATATGCCTATCGCAAATACGGCTATGACCGTACACTTATCATTTGCCGCTCAAACAAAAATGCCAATTTGTACAACGGGCAAATTCGAAACCGCATTTTATACCGGGAGGAGGAGCTTACCGGCGGCGATCAGATCATGATAGTGAAGAACAATTACTTTTGGCTGCAGGATAAGGATGAGAACAGTACCGCGTTTATTGCCAACGGCGATATTGCCCGCATAGTAAAAGTACGCCGCACCGAAGAGATGTATGGTTTTCGTTTTGCCGATGTGCAGCTGGAATTTATTGACTATGCCGAAGACCCAACCCTTGATTGTAAGGTTTTGCTTGATACGCTCTATGCTGATTCGCCCGCGTTAAGTCAGGACGATCAGAAACGGTTTTACCAGGAAGTAATGAAGGATTATGAACATTTACCTAATAAACGGGCCATGCACAATGAGCTAAAGCTCAATCCTTATTACAATGCCTTGCAAATAAAATTTGCCTATGCCATTACCTGCCATAAAGCCCAGGGCGGCCAATGGGATGCTGTTTTTGTCGATCAGGGCTATGTAACCGATGAAATGATCAATATGGATTTTCTGCGGTGGTTTTATACCGCGCTCACCCGAGCTACCACCGAATTATTTTTGGTTAATTTTGACAGCAGGTTTTATAAATTAAAGGAAGAATAATCTTCAAAGATAAATTTACTTTTATCAATACAAACTATTGATAGTTAGTATTTTAATTGTTAATATTAGCAATTAAAAACCGGTATCATGAACCTAAACTTAAAACTCGAAAGAAAAATCAAAACCAAACAATCAACCATTGGCGAACTATCAATAAATGGCGCCTTCGAATGTTTTATGCTGGAGGACGTAGATAGAGGGCTAAATAGCGGTATGAGCCTTGCCCAAATTGCATCAATAAAAATTAAAACGCAAACAGCCATCCCTACAGGAACTTATAATGTAGTCAAATTTTTCAGCCCCAAACACAACGAAAACCTGCCATTATTAGAGAATGTACCCGGTTTCGCCGGAATTGAGATCCATGTTGGCAATTTTGCCAGGGACACCGACGGTTGCCTTCTCCCAGGTGAAGATAAAGGCGCTGATGCTGTTCTGCATAGTACAACAGCTACAGCAAAACTCAATACGAAAATTTTTGAGGCCCTTAAGGCAGGTGGTACCGTGACCATTGAGGTTGTTTAATATAGCAAATTATAAATGCCTGAAGGTGAAATGACGCATCTATGCCGTCATGCTGAGTGATAAATCCGCGGCCTTTGAAGGTTAGATGCCAAAGAGGGGCTGTCAGTCTGAGCCTGTCGAAGACTTGTGTGCAGAGGCCAGCCCGCCATACTTCGACGGGCTCAGTATGACACCCTTTTTAAGTGGTCATTTGAGAAGATTACCTTGGATAAACAAAGATTTATTTAATATCCTAAAACGAATTAACTGCCGGCAAGGTGATCCTGAACGTTGAACCCTGTCCTTCGGTGCTGGTAACGCTGATAGTGCCTTTATGCTTTTCAATGATCTGGCGTACAATACTCAACCCAAGCCCGGTCGACTTTTCGCCGCGTAAACCGGCTCGGCCTGCTTTTGAAAATTGGTTAAAAATTTCCGGCAGCATATTGGCAGGGATGCCCATGCCGTAATCCTGAACTTCAATAACTACCGTATCGTTTAGTTTAAGCAGGCGCACATCCACATTATCCCGGTCTTTAGAAAATTTCACCGCATTGCTGATCAGGTTATCAATAACCCGGTGAAATTTTTCGTGATTTATGAGCGCATGGGCAACACTTACCGAACTGCTGAAAAGTACATTAACTTTATTACCCAGCTGTAATTTCCATTCGCCCACTATGTTGTTAAGCCATTGGTTAAGCTCGATATCTTGAGTTTCAATAACCGCTATGTTCTCGTTTCGGGCTGCTTCCAGTAAGTCATCAATAATACTCCGCGCTTTTACGCAGGATGCCTTCATCATATTGATGTTGTCCTGTGTTTCTTCATTAACTTCATCAAGTTCCATCATCATGGCAATCGATTCAACAGCAGCTATCGGGTTACGCAGGTCATGTGCAACCATACCCAAAACCTGGTTTTTAAACTCGCTTGCTTTTTCAATTTCCGAGTTTTTTTCGCGGATTTCTATCAGCTGAAAATAATAGTTGGCTTTGTAGGAAAAAAAGTACCTTGATATAAAATAAAAGCCGGAAAGTAAGATAGCTGAGATCAACTGGTTATACAACATATCCGTAGCCGGCGTTTCACTGTAAAATAGCAGGGAAGTAAAAAAAAGCTCAATAGCAATAAGCAGCAATACGGTTTCATAGTATTCAAAAACAATTATCACGCTGATTAAGCTTAATGCAACAAGATATAAGGTGAGGGCATTACTCGGATTGGAGGTGGCTATAAAGCTGGAATACATTCCGCAAACAATAATATAAAGCGCAAACAAAAACACAAGCAATGACATGCCTGTTGTAGCTTTTTTATGGCTTTTGAAACTAACGATAAAAAGGTTGCTCGCTATCAGGAAAACGGGAGTTATAATAATGAAAACCCAGTTGCTGAAATTAAACTCGGGAAAGTTTTGAGCTTTGGTTAAGCTAATGGGGAATACAAGATAAAGGATCCGGATAATTACATTAAGCAATAAAAATACTATACTGGCACCCCTTATGGTCACCAGGTTTTGGTAAGTATAATGCAAACGGTATTGCGACCGGTATTTTACCGGGATACTGTTAAAAAAGAAATGGGTGTTCAATTAAATTTTATGGGTTAAACAAAATTATAAAAATATTTTCAAATAATGTAACAGAAATGTGACAAGGTATAGTTAACCCTTTTACCAAATATTCGGTCAATAAAGATATAAGCCTATTTTGATGAACCTTGATTGTTTTTTAAAAAAGGGATAAGTATAATTTACACATCATAAAACCAAAATCACATATTAATGAAATCTCTTAAATCTATCGCAATTCTCGTTACTGTATTAACAACTTTTTCCTGCAGAACTGTAGAAAGGGCTAATCAGAAAGAAATTAAACCGTTTGTTGGCTTCTGGAAGGATACAACCAATCCGGGATCTCAAGTCGTATTCACGTCGGACGGCAGCTTTTATAACATTGCAAAAGAAAATAATGTGCAGATCGTTACGCACAGTGGTACTTTTAAAGTCTTATCCGACAGTATTTATGTATTGACGATTACAGACGCGAGGCCCAACGCCACATATGATCTCAAAGGAAGGCAGTATGCCAATTATTATACGTTAAGCAGCGATAGAAAAACGATGAAGACAAGTGGCATGGTTGACGGAAGAAATGGCGGAAAAGGACTTGCCTGGACCTGCAATTTAGTTAAAGTTGATAAATTGGATAATTAAACCCGCGGCTGGCTTACTAAGCCCTCATCACATTATAGCCCTCCATTTACAGACAACAAGAGTTGCACCCTCGCAATTATCTTTATCCATTACGCAGTATTTCACTAACAGGCAAGCCCACGCCTGTCTGTTAGTGAAGTGTTTTTTAAGCTCATCTGATTTATTTAGCGTCTTTAAACATCTTCACTTGACGCATACTTTTATTATGTTTTTAATGTATTAAACGACAAATTGCCCCGTACTATTGTTAATAGTAATTCGTAAATTGCTATTAATTATGGCAAAGTGTCATTGCGATTTAATTTAAAATGACAATTTTTCACTATGGATACTATGGCCGATAAATTGACTAACCATGAGTACTATGAATTTTAACAACTTTACCATAAAAGCTCAGGAAGCCGTACAAAAGGCATCTGAAATTGCTGTTGGTAACCAACAGCAAGCAATCGAGACCGCGCATCTGCTTAAAGGCTTATTGCTGGTTGATGAAAACGTAATTACCTACTTACTAAAAAAACTAAATGTTAACCTGAACAGGTTAAATGATACGTTAGATGCGCAAATTGCATCGTTCCCCAAGGTAAGTGGCAGCAACGTATACCTTTCGTCTGAAGCAAATTCGGCTTTGCAAAAAGCGTCGGGATATTTAAAAGAATTTAAAGACGAATTTGTATCAGTTGAGCATGTGCTGTTAGGGATTTTAGCCGCCGGTGGTGCGGTAAGTAGCATCCTGAAAGATTCGGGTGTTAATGAAAAAGACCTAAAAAAAGCCATTGTTGAACTCCGCGGTGATAGCAAAGTAACTGATCAAAACGCCGAAGCTACCTATAACGCCCTTAACAAGTATGCCCGCAATTTGAACGAATATGCAGGTTCGGGCAAGCTGGATCCGGTTATTGGCCGCGACGATGAAATTCGCCGGGTTATCCAGATCCTTTCGCGCCGTACCAAAAACAACCCGATTTTGGTTGGCGAGCCTGGCGTTGGTAAAACTGCCATTGCCGAAGGAATCGCTTTCAGGATCATCAAAGGTGATGTACCTGAGAGCCTTAAAACCAAAGTGGTATACTCGTTGGATATGGGCGCACTCATTGCGGGCGCCAAATATAAGGGAGAGTTTGAAGAACGGTTGAAAGCCGTTGTAAAAGAGGTTACCCAAAGCGATGGAGAGATCATCCTTTTTATAGATGAGATCCATACGCTTGTAGGTGCAGGCGGGGGAGAAGGCGCTATGGATGCGGCCAATATTCTGAAACCGGCCCTGGCCCGTGGCGAGCTTCGTTCGATTGGTGCTACTACCCTTAATGAATATCAGAAGTACCTTGAAAAAGATAAAGCTTTGGAACGCCGTTTCCAGAAAGTGATGGTTGAAGAACCTGATGCTGCTGATGCCATATCTATTTTACGTGGACTGAAAGAACGTTATGAAACCCACCACAAAGTGAGGATCAAAGACGAAGCGATTATCGCCTCTGTCGAAATGTCACAACGCTATATTTCTGACAGGTTTTTACCGGATAAAGCTATCGACCTGATGGATGAAGCTGCATCAAAACTTCGATTGGAGATGGATTCGGTACCGGAGGTGGTTGATGAACTGGAACGCCGCATCATGCAGCTTGAAATTGAGCGTGAAGCTATCAAACGAGAAAAGGACGACCGTAAGGTTGCCGAACTAAGTGAAGAAATAGCCAACCTGTCGCAACAGCGTGATTCATTACGTGCCAAATGGAAAGGCGAAAAAGACCTTGTTGACGGTATTAATACTAAGGTTGAGCTGATTGAAAACTATAAACTGGAAGCCGAACAGGCCGAACGTGCAGGTGATTATGGCAAGGTAGCGGAACTTCGCTACGGAACTATAGTTGAAGCCCAGGCCGAAGTTGAAAAGTTGAAAGCCGCCCTCCTTGAAAACCAAAGCGACAGCCGCATGCTGAAGGAAGAGGTTACCGCCGATGATATTGCCGGTGTAGTAAGCCGCTGGACAGGCATCCCGGTAAGCAAGATGATCCAGAGCGAGCGCGAGAAATTGCTCAATCTTGAAGATGAATTGCACAAACGTGTGGCAGGACAAGAAGAAGCTATTGAAGCAATAAGTGACGCCATCCGCCGCAGCCGCGCAGGTTTGCAGGATAAACGCAGGCCAATAGGTTCGTTCATATTTTTAGGTACAACCGGTGTAGGTAAAACCGAGCTGGCTAAGGCCCTGGCCGAATACCTGTTTAATGATGAAGGCGCGCTTGTGAGAATAGATATGAGTGAATACCAGGAACGCCATGCTGTTTCAAGGCTGATAGGAGCGCCTCCGGGCTATGTTGGGTATGATGAAGGCGGACAGTTAACGGAAGCCGTTCGTCGCAAGCCTTACAGTGTGGTTTTACTGGACGAAATTGAAAAAGCGCATCCCGATGTATTTAACATCCTGTTGCAGGTACTGGATGATGGCCGTTTAACAGATAATAAAGGCCGTGTGGTGAATTTTAAGAATACCATCATCATCATGACCTCCAACATCGGTTCAAACATTATCCAGGAAAACTTCCAAAACCTGGAAGACGAAAACCGCGATGAACTGGTGGCAAAAACCAAAAACGAGCTGTTCAATTTGTTAAGGGCAACTATCCGTCCGGAGTTTTTGAACAGGATAGATGAGATCATCATGTTTACCCCGCTTAACCGCGATGAAATTCATGATATAGTTAAGCTGCAGTTTAAACAGGTACAGCAAACGCTTGCCGAAATGGGTGTAACTATCGAAGCATCCGATGAAGCCTTAGATTGGTTGGCCCAGTTAGGTTATGATCCTCAATTTGGTGCACGCCCGTTAAAACGCGTTATCCAGAAAAAGATCCTGAACGAGTTGAGTAAACAGATCCTGGCGGGTACAGTTGATAAAGACAGCGTTATTAAAATAGATATGTTTGATAACCAGTTCGTGTTCCTGAACTCGGCCAAAGAAGCTACGGAACCGGCTAAATAAGCTGTAGAAAAATAATTAAATGTAAAAAGGCTTCCCAATTTGAGAAGCCTTTTTTATTAACAACCGAGAATCTATTAAAAAACTTCAGCTGTTTGTTTAGTTACCGATGCTAAGCTGACCCCCGTAAGCTGATCGGCAAAGGCTACGAAAGCCTTACTCTCAGATATACGATGTTGATTAGCGATCAGATTTTGCAAATTGATTTTTCCTATCACAAATTTATAGTTGCCTGAATAGTAACGCTCATTGATATGCTCAAAGTTCAGCGCTTCAACCAGTTCCTCGTCATCATAACGCAGGTAAATGGTTAATTCAATGTTATTGGTAAAATTAAGGTCTGTTTTTTCTTTAGCTTTTTTGTATTCATACTGGTAGTTATAGCGCAACGCGGCAATATCCGACAGTACAGCCGAACCGGTAGGGTGACCGCCTGCGCCCTTTCCGAAAAAGAATTGCTGATCGGCAAAGGCAGCTTGTACAGTTACTCCATTATATTCATACTCAACGTTGTATAAAAACTCTTTGTCGTTTACAAATTTAGGCAGTACAAACAGGGCAACGTTACGGTCGTCAAGCTCTTTAGCTACAGGCACCAGTTTAATTTTGAGGTTCTTTTCCCTGGCATATTGCAAATCGGCAGCTGCAAGGTTCTGAATGCCCAGGTTAAATACCTCATCGGGCTGTACAACTACACCATAAGCGTGCGCTGCGGCAATAACCAGCTTGTATTTAGCGTCAAAACCACCAACATCACTTGTTGGGTCGGTTTCAGCAAAACCCAGGTCCTGGGCTTGCTTCAAAGCGCTATCATAATCGAGCCCTTCAATAAAGCCTTTTGAAAGGATATAGTTTGATGAACCATTGAAAATACCGCTGATGGAATGCAGTAGTTCATTATCATAATACTCTTCCAGATTGCGGATAATAGGGATACTACCGCAAACCGCACCTTCATATAGTAATGAAGTACCATATTGGTGCTGAATTTCGATCAGTTCGTCCAAATGCAGGGCGATCATTTTTTTACTGGCAGATACTACGTTTTTTCCAGATTTTAAAGCCCTTGAAACAATTTCAAAAGCAGCTTCGGTATCATTGATCAGTTCAACAATGGTATTGATCTCCGGGTTATTAAGCAGTTCTTCTTTGTCGGTAGTAAATAAATGTGCCGGTAAAGAACGTTTTTTATTAGGGTCTTTAATAGCAAATTTTACTATCTCGATATTTAAATGCTTTGTTTTGATGATATCATATAACCCCTGGCCAACAACTCCAAATCCGAAGAGGCCGATATTTAACTTTTTACTCATTACGCTGTACGTTGCAGTTCTATAATTTTTCCTTTCACATCGGTTTTAAAAAATGATGTGAATATTTTTGTTAATGCTTCTGTTTCAATTAAAAATCCATCGTGCCCATAAAACGAATCCAGCTCGGAAAAGGCAGCTTTTGGGATATGCCTGAACAGGTATTGCTGTTCTTCAACAGGGAACAACACATCCGACGAGATGCCGATAACTAATGTTTTTGCCTTGATGAGGCTCAACGCTTTATCTACACCGTGACGGCCCCGGCCCACATTGTGTGAGTCCATCACTTTGGTCAGGTACCAATAACTATAGGCGTTAAAGCGGTTCACCAGCTTTTGCCCCTGGTAATTTTGGTACGATGAAGAACGGAAATTGTCCTGCACATCGTCGGCTTCTTCCTGCTGGGTAATGCCGTAAGTTTTATAAGTACGATAACTTAAAAGCGCGATACTGCGCGCAGCTTTTAAGCCTTTCTGACCGCCTTCGGGCGTATTGCTGTAAAAGGTACGATCTGTAGTGATAGCCAAACGTTGCGACTCGTTAAAGGCAATGCCCCATGGTGAATGCTTGGCATTAGTTGCTATCAGAATAAGATTTTTGATGCGCTCCGGCTCAATGATAGCCCATTCCATAGCCTGCTGGCCACCTAATGAACCACCAATTAATACACTGATATTATTGATGCTTAAATGTTCGGCAAGCAACTGGTGTGCTTTAACCATATCCCTTGTAGTAAACTGGGGATATGAAAGATAATATGGCTGACCGGTAACCGGGTTAATGCTCAACGGACTTGTAGTGCCGTAAGGAGAACCCAAAATATTGGCACAAACTATATAATGCTCTTCCGGGTTAAAAAAATACCCCTCGCCAATAAGCCCTTTCCACCAGTCAAATACATCGCTGTTGGCAGTAAGCGCATGGCAAACCCAAACAACATTATTTTTTTCCTTATTTAACCGGCCATAAGTGTGAAAACCTATTTCTAAACCTTCAATTGTACGGCCCGATTCAAATTCAAAAGTATCAGTGTATTTAAATATCTCTGCGTTCATTCTGTTGTTTTGTTATTTCAGGTGCAACCGGTATTTCCGGCTACAACCTGCAATAACGTTTACTATATCACTTAAAAAAACTATACATTATTAAACTAACTCACCCTCACCTTGCTTGATTTTTGCAAAAGCCTGTTCAAAATCGGCTTTAATATCATCAATATGTTCAATACCAACAGCCACGCGCAATGAAGCAGGTGTAACACCGGCAGCTAATTGCTCTTCATCAGATAATTGCTGATGCGTAGTTGCCGATGGCTGGATGATAAGTGTTTTTGCGTCGCCAACATTGGCCAAATGACTAACCAATTTCAGGTTGTTGATCAATCGGCTGGCCTGCTCTTTACTTCCCTTAATCTCGAATGACAATACGCCACCGAAACCATTCTTTAAATATTTTTTAGCCAGCTCATGATATGGCGATGATTCCAGTCCCGGGTAATTTACACTTGCCACCTGTGGGTGCTGCTCCAACCATTTAGCCAGTTGCAGGGCATTATCAACATGGCGCTGCACACGTAATGACAACGTTTCCAGTCCCTGGATATTCAACCATGAATTAAACGGAGCCTGCGACGGGCCGAAATCTCTCAAGCCTTCCACACGGGCACGGATAATAAACTGGATATTGCCAAACGGGCCGCCAATGCCGAATACGTCGTTAAATATCAGTCCGTGGTAACCCTCGGATGGTTCGGTAAATTGCGGAAATTTGCCGTTACCCCAATTGTAATTGCCTGCATCGATAATAACACCGCCAATACTGGTACCATGCCCGCCAATCCATTTGGTTGTTGACTCCACAACCACGTTAGCGCCATGTTCAATAGGACGGAAGAGGTAACCACCGGCACCAAAAGTATTATCAACAATTAATGGCAGGTCATGCCTTTTGGCAACTTCGCTCACCTTTTCAAAATCAGCAATGGTAAAGCCTGGGTTACCGATGGTTTCCAGGAATATAGCCTTTGTTTTGTCATCAATAAGAGCCTCAATATTGGCTGCTGTATCATCTTTGGCAAAGCGAACCTCGATCCCCAGCCGTTTAAATGCTACTTTAAACTGGTTATAGGTTCCGCCGTACAGAAATGGTGACGTAACAAAGTTATCGCCGGCCTGCAATATGTTATTTAATGCTATAAACTGCGCCGCCTGGCCAGAGGCTGTTGCCAGTGCTGCAACACCACCCTCTAATGCCGCAATGCGTTTTTCAAACACATCGGTAGTAGGGTTCATGATGCGGGTATAGATATTACCAAACTCCTTTAATGCAAATAAGTTTGCGCCATGCTCGGCACTGTTGAATACGTATGAAGTAGTTTGATAAATGGGCACAGCGCGTGAACCTGTTGTTGGATCAACTTCCTGGCCGGCATGCAATTGTAAGGTTTCGAATTTTAAGGCAGACATAGTTGTAATTTTTTAATGTGTTTAATTTAGATTTTGAATGTTTAGATGAATTTGGAAAGCCGGTTTAAAAACAACCGGTTTAAAAACACGCTTTTTTCAGAGAATGAAAAACAGGAGCTTGCTAAGCATCAACAGCAGCAACACATACAAATACAGCCAATAGGGGAGCTAATACGTTGTATGTTACCGTTTGCGGTGTAAAAAGTGTTGCGTTGCGTAAAATTAATTAAACTTTTCATGGTTATAAATTTATATTCCCCGGTGTTATTTGCCGGGACAGGAATTGGCACCTTCTTCAACATTGAAGGGTTGCCAGCGGGTCATTGAGCCTGATCTCTCGCCGCTTCTTTATAAATCAACACCCGAACTATGTGCGGAGGATTGATCGACGTTGGTATCACTACCAAATAATGTTACGAATATAAGGGGTTATTTGGGAATATGCCAAATTTTATTTTTAAATAGCGTCAGTTAAAAACGAGGGAAAACTTTTATACCTTAGTAAATATCTTTAATGCCTATTCCTTATGCAGAGAAATATGCTTCAAAAATTATTGGTAATTATTTTATTCTCGTCCTTTTTTTGTACGGAGGTCTTTGCTCAAATAAATAGTTCAATTCCCCCAAAAAAGGTAATTATAAATAATATCTGCTTGTGTCAAACTGCAATTGCTGATTTAAAAAAGTCAGATCCAGGCTTGAAAGACACGGTGCTTGAAGAAATGGATTTGAACGCAGTTTGTGTCGGAAATGATCCGAGATATATTGCGGACAGCGGATATTCAACGTCAAAATATCCCGGAATGATATTCCAGAAAGATCAAAAAACTGATCTTATCAGTAAAATCAGGCTAACCAAAACATTTGCCGGAAAATTACCCGATGGAAAAGAGATTGATCTTAGTAAGTTATTACTTAAGGATTTGTTCAACCTATATCCTGCATTTAAAGAGCAGTGGAATACACGGAGCTGCGATGATTATTGGAATTTCTCAAATGATATTATTTCTTTCTACGTTAGGATAGATTCAACAAAAAAAATTACATTCCCGATAGATGAAGCATATTACATGGATAAGCCTGTGGAAGCTGCTGATTTGATACTATCCTGCCATGGAGAAATAAATGAGGCTGAACATCAGTATGTAACAGGGGAAACGGAAAATAACGAACCTGTATATTTTATTGATAGTGTGCGTGTAACCGGGGCAGATTTAAATAAAATAAATACTAATGATGTCGCTACCGTATCCGTTTACAAGGATGCAAGCGCCATTATAAAATATGGCCGGGAAGCAAAGTATGGATTGATCTATATAGAAACCAAAAAATTTGACACTCATCGCTATCAAAATTATTTTAAATCAAAATCTGCTGACTACGCCAAGCTTATTTCCATGTCGGCAAACGCACCCAAAATTCAGTATATCCTTAATAAAAAGGTACTGACCAATAATTACGAAGGTAATTTAGCGGGAATAAATGATAAAATATTTAAGGGGCTCACAATAATAAATAAGAGTCAGCTTTTGAAACAATATGGGGTCACAAATAAAAATTACGGTGTAATAATTACTGCTGATATACCGGTCAATTCATTTAATAAAGACAAGGAAAAGGAAAAAAGCAAGCACTAAGCTAAAGCCTGCTCCATATCAGCTATTAAATCGTCAATATGCTCTAGCCCAACCGATACCCTAAGCAGGTTTCTTGGTGTTTTGGTATCGGGGCCTTCAACTGTAGCCCTGTGCTCTATCAGGCTTTCAACGCCGCCAAGACTGGTGGCTTTGATGAATAACTTCAGCTTATTGATGATGTTATGCGTATCGTTTTCGTCGCCTTTAACAATAAAGGATAACATGCCACCAAAAGCAAGCATCTGATCTTTAGCTATATCATGCTGTGGATGCGAAGGTAATCCTGGATACATTACCTGTTCAACATTAGGATGCTGTTCAAGATATTCGGCAAGTAATTGAGCGTTTTGTACATGGCCCTTTACGCGATATGGCAGGGTTTTGATGCTGCGTACCAGGTAATAACAATCCAGAGGCGAGGGGATAGCGCCGCCCATTTCCTGCACCTGGCGGATCTTTGTCCACCAATCATTTTTTTTAGCGGTGATTAAAACGCCGCCCATCAGGTCGCTGTGCCCGCCAAAATATTTTGTGGCCGAATGCATTACCATATCTACGCCTAACTCAAGCGGCCGCTGGCAAATAGGGGTGGCAAATGTATTATCGCACAAAACTTTAATGCCTTTTGCTTTGGCAATAGCAACCACCTTTTTAATATCGGTTATTTTAAGCAGGGGGTTTGAAGGTGTTTCAATCCAGATCAAACCTGTTTCGGGCTTGATGTGCTGTTGCAAAACCTCGGTATTATTTACATCGATAAAATCGAAAGTAAGGATCCCGGCAAAAAGGGTTTTAAGCTGATTACGTAAGCCATGATACATATCATCAGGAGCGATAATATGCGTACCCGGCTCCAATGATTGAAATACCGACATCCCGGCCGCATTACCTGATGAAAAGGAAGCTGCTTCAACACCTCCCTCTAACTTTGCCAGCACACGCTCCAGTGCATGACGATTGGGGTTCGCTGAGCGACTGTAAATATAACCTGCCGGAAAACCACCATCTTCACCACGCTCAAACGTGGTTGACATAATAATGGGTTGTATAACGGCCCTTGTTGCTTCATCAACATGGTTACCGGCGTGTATGGCTATAGTTTCAATTTTCATGGCATAATTTGTTATCGCCCAAAATAAACAAGAATATTTGTTATTAGCTGTAGCGTTTTTATATTTTTTGTCGAATAAGTTTAAAAGCCAAACCGCATGAAAAAGTGCCTTATCTTCCTGTTTGTTATTATTGGGCTATTTGCCTGTAAAAAAGATGCCAATGATACCGCTTATGACAAAAGCTATAAAGCATGGCAAAACTTTAAGGCCGAAAGCAAAAATTCATACACTTACACTGTTAACGCCGGTTCAGTTTTCGGTTATGGTTCTGAAACGGAGATTACTGTTCAAAATGGGGTTGTTACAGCGAGGGATTTTTTATCGTATGTTTTGGAATATAAAACTGCAAATATGCCTCCTGTTAAAACTATAAGAGACCAATGGCATGAGAATAAAGCATCGTTAGGTCAACATAGTTCGGGCGCAGCATTGATCACTCTTGATGAAGTATATAAAAAGGCAAAGAACGAATGGCTTGCGGTAGATAAGAAAACAAACACTATTTATTTTGAAACCAATAATGATGGCATGATATCAGGAGCCAGTTATGTACCTAATGGTTGCCAGGATGATTGCGTGATAGGCATCTCTATAAGCGAGATCAAGGCTCTGTAACTTTAATGTAATTTACCGTGAAATTTGGCCGATATGTGTCATAACGCATATTACTTTTGTGCTTTTTAGTACCTTTGGTTAAATTTTTAATTGATGCATAATTCAGATAATTTACAGTTTTTACTTAACGATCCGAATTTATCTGCTGATTTAAAGCATATTGCTCAAAAAGTTCTTGACAAACAACGCATCACTTTTGATGAAGGCGTTTTGCTTTATGAGCAGGGCGAACTTGGCTATCTTGGCACTTTAGCCAATTACATCCGCGAGGAGCGCCACGGCGATAAAACTTATTTCAACCGTAATTTTCATATTGAGCCTACCAATCTTTGCGTTTACGACTGCAAATTTTGTTCATACTCGCGGCTGCTGAAACAAAAGGCGGAAGGTTGGGAGTACACCATGGATGAAATGTTCAACATGGTTACCAAGTATGATGGCGAACCGGTCACCGAGGTGCACATTGTAGGTGGTGTGCTGCCGCAATATGATGTACCTTTTTACCAGGAACTTTTTGCCCGCATCCGCGCGCATCGCCCGGAATTGCATATTAAGGCATTAACCCCGGTTGAATATCACTACATCTTTAAAAAAGCCAAAATTGATTACGCCACAGGTATGCGCCTTATGCAGGAAGCAGGCCTGGATTCTATCCCCGGAGGTGGTGCCGAAATTTTTGATCCCGAAATAAGGGACCAGATCTCGAAAGATAAATGTACTGCCGATCAATGGTTGGCTATTCATGAAGAATGGCACAAGCTTGGCGGCCGTTCAAACGCTACCATGCTTTACGGGCATATTGAAGCATATAAACACCGTGTCGACCACATGGAGCGTTTACGCCAGTTACAGGACAAAACAGGCGGATTCCAGACATTCATTCCGCTTAAGTTCCGTAATAAGGATAACCAGATGTCGCACGTGCCCGAGGTTTCAGTGATTGAAGACTTGCGAAACTACGCCGTAGCCCGCATCTACCTGGATAACTTTGATCATATTAAAGCTTACTGGGCTATGATTAGCCGTACTACCGCGCAACTTTCGCTTAATTTTGGCGTAGATGATATTGATGGAACATTAGATGATACCACCAAAATCTACTCAATGGCCGGCGCCGAAGAGCAGCACCCCGGCATGAGCACCAAACAAGTGGTAGAATTAATTAAACATGTGGGTCGCCAGCCTATTGAACGTGATACATTATATAATGTAGTAACGGATTATACGAACTTTGTGATCGGCGACGAACCGAAACCGCAGTATTACAAATTACCGGTAATTAATTAAGCTTTTTAAGCCGAAAGCCAAAGGCCCAAGCTTAAAGCAAAGCAATAAATTTAGCATAGATAAAAGCAAAAAAGCTTTAAGCATTCGGCTTTCAGCTTTGGGCTCAAGAAAATGGTACAAAAAACCTTATATATAGTACGCCACGGCCAAACTGAGTATAACAAACTTGGTATTATACAGGGCCGCGGTGTGGATACTGATTTAAATGACGAAGGTCGTAAACAGGCCTGTCAGTTTTTTGAGGCTTATAAAACCGTTCCGTTTGATAAAATTTACATATCGGCGTTAAAACGTACCCAACAAAGCATTCAGCCTTTTATTGATCTTGGGATTCCTTACAAGAAACTTCCGGGGCTGGATGAGCTGGCCTGGGGCATTCACGAAGGCCAGTCGCCAACTATCGATAATAAGGCCGCTTTCCTGCAGATTATGCGTGATTGGCTGGATGGCAAGCTCGACAGTAAATTTGAAGGGGGCGAAAGTCCGCTTGAGGTTGAGGTGCGCCAGCGTGAGGCCCTGGAGGTGATCATGAGCCACCCCGAAGAAAAAACGGTGCTTATATGTATGCATGGCCGTGCTTTGCGCCTTTTGCTTTGTATCCTTACCGGTAAACCCTTATCCGAAATGGATAACTTTCCGCACCAAAACCTGGTATTATATAAGGTAACCTACAATGGCGAAAGGTTCGAAATTATCGACTTTAACAATGCCCAACATCTCAAACATTCCGAAGAATAGAAATAGCGAATTTGTGAACAAGATCAGAATATCAGCAGTAAGCTACACTAATACCAAACCCTTTTTATACGGCATTCAACATACCGACATTATTAATAAAATTGACCTGAGCCTTGATATCCCGGCAGATTGTGCCCAAAAGCTTATCGACGACGTGGTTGATATCGGTCTGATCCCGGTTGCTGCAGCACTGAGTTTGCCGCAATGGGAAATTGTTTCTGATTACTGCATTGGTGCCGTAGGCGCGGTAAACTCCGTTTTCATTTTCAGCAATAGTGATATTAAGGACGTAACTACTATCCAGCTTGATCCGCAGTCGCGCTCATCAAATAATCTTGCCCGTGTATTGCTGAAAAACCATTGGTTGGTAAACCCCAAACAGGTAAGTAATGCGCCGGATTATGCTCAATCTGCAGATGAGAAAACTGCCTTTGTGCAAATAGGCGACCGCACCTTCGGTAAAAAGCAGCAATACAAATATGTTTACGACCTGGCCGAAGAATGGCAAAAAATGACCGGCCTGCCATTCACCTTTGCAGCCTGGATAGCTAATAAACCTATCCCTCAGGATTTTATGGACGAGTTTAACGAGTCACTAAAATACGGTCTTGATCATCGCGAAGATCTGTTTAAACAACTACCCATGCGCGATGATTTTGACCTGATCGACTACCTGATGGTTAAAATAGATTATGATTTAACAGCAGACAAGAAGAAAGCCCTGTACCTGTTTCATGATTATATAAAGGCGTTGTAATCTCTGAACCGGGATTTGGGTGGATTTTAAGATTACAGGATTAGAATTGTTCGATTATGTAATCCAATAATCACATAAATCCCGGTTCGGGCAAAAACAATTCCCCTCTCAATTCAATTGCTTATCTTAAACACAAAAACGTTTATCTATGAGCAATACTCCCCAACTATTAAAAGGACAAGCTGCCCTCGTAACCGGCGCCGATAGCGGCATTGGCAAAGGTGTCGCATTAGCTATGGCCGCTGCAGGAGCCAAATTACTGATTAATTATGCCCATAATAAAGCAGCCGCTGATGATGTTGTAAGCCAGATCAAGGCCTCAGGCGGTGAGGCATTTGCATTTCAGGCCGATGTGAGCCATGAGGACGAAGTAAAAACCATGTTTGCCGAAATATTTAAGCAATATGGCACTATTGACATTTTGGTAAACAATGCCGGTTTGCAAAAAGATGCCAGATTTGTTGATATGACGCTCGACGATTGGGATAAAGTGATCAGCATTAACTTAACCGGTCAGTTTCTGTGTGCCAGGGAGGCTGCTAAAGAGTTTATAAAACGCGGTGTTGTTGAAGGTGGAAGCAAAGCTGCGGGCAAAATTATCTGTATGAGCAGCGTGCATGAAGTAATTCCCTGGGCGGGCCATGTAAACTATGCGGCCAGCAAAGGAGGTATTATGATGTTTATGAAAAGTATAGCACAGGAACTTGCTCCGCACAAGATCAGGGTAAACGGCATAGGGCCAGGCGCTATACAAACACCTATTAATAAGGAAGCCTGGGAAACCCCGGAAGCGCTGGATAAATTATTGACGCTCATCCTTACAACCGAATAGGCCAGCCGGCTGACATCGGAAAACTGGCAGTTTGGCTGGCTTCAGATGAGTCGGATTACATTACCGGGGTAACAATTTTTGCAGATGGGGGCATGACTTTGTACCCGGGCTTTGCAGATAATGGCTAAATGACATTTTCATGACAACATAAATCGGTTTAGCAAAGAAAAAACGCCATTAATTGGCGTTTTTTCTTTTAGATATTGTAAAATATACACTAAGGTTATTGATAAAATTTAAATTTTATGACTATAAAAGGCTATAATTATTAAATATTCATAAAAGTTCAAGAAAATTTTAAATATTGACAAGTGTAGCGTATTTTTGTTGCAGGATTTAAAATTTAAACGAACATGAAAAAGATATTTTTAACAATAGCAACTGCAGCCTTATTTACCGTTAACGCTTTCGCTGATGGTGGCAAAAAATCAGATGGTGGTACCAACGTTTCTTACGTAGCATTACACGGCTTTACTGCTGACTTCGCTGAAGCTACCAACGTTAACTGGACTGTAACCAAAAACGTTCAAAAAGCTACTTTCACTGTTGATGGCGTTCAAAAAACTGCTTTCTACAACCTGCAAGGTGAATTTTTAGGTACAACTCAACGTGTTGACAACAAAGCTATTCCTGCAAAAGCCCTTAAACAAATTAACAGCGATTACAAAGGTTACGAAGTAGGCGAAGTTATCGTTTACCAGGCTAACACGTCAATCAATGACGCTATCGAGCCAACTTCATATTTTGTTGACTTGAAAAACGACAAACACGAAGTTTTGGTAAGGATCACTCAACAAGCTAACATCGAGTTTTTCCAACAAGTAAAATAACTCCGAAAAATTATAACAATGGAAAGCCGTCCCGAATATCGGGGCGGCTTTTTTTATGATTATAAATCACACTTTTATGTCATAAAGCCTCTTTCATAAAACAAAAAGGGTGTTTTCGTCTTTTAAATATTAATTAATATTTACTTCATATGTCGAAAACAATAATTGTATCAAACCGTTTGCCTGTTAAAATTTCCAAAACTGATGGTGCATACCATTCATCACCAAGCGAGGGAGGATTAGCTACCGGTTTAGGTTCAATATATAAACAGGGTGATAACGTATGGATAGGCTGGCCCGGAATAGAAATTGCGGAGCAGGAAGATAAAGACCAGGTTACAAAAGAATTAAAAGAGTTAAGCCTGATCCCTGTTTTTTTAGATCAGGAAGAGATCAACCAATACTACGAAGGTTTCAGCAACGAGGTTTTATGGCCCGTTTTTCATTACTATGCATCAACGTATGCAGCATACAAACAATCAAACTGGGATTATTATAAAGCGGTAAACAAAAAGTTCAGGGATATGATCCTGAGCATTGCCGAGCCTGGCGACGTGATCTGGATCCACGATTACCAGTTGCTATTGTTACCCGCTCTGGTTAGGCAGGAACTGCCGGATGTTTCCATCGGCTTTTTCCTGCACATTCCTTTCCCTTCAAATGAAATGTTCAGGTTGATCCCGTGGCGTTCGGAACTGCTGGATGGAATGCTTGGCGCCGATCTGATCGGTTTACATACATTTGATGATGTGCGCCACTTTTTGGGTGCGGCTACACGTCTGCTGCCGGTAACATCCAGTGCCAATATCATCAGCAATGGCGAGCGCTCGGTTGTTATCGAGTCGTTCCCGATGGGTATTGATGAAAAAAGGTATTCATCGTTACCGCTGCAGGACGATGTGAAACAGCAAATTGAGCTTATTAAAGAGAATTTCCAGAACAAAAAGCTCATCCTTTCTATAGACAGGCTTGATTACAGCAAGGGGATCCTGCAAAGGCTGGAAGCTTTTGAGCTGCTGCTTGAACAATGCCCGGAATGTATTGAGCAAATTACGCTTTACATGATCGTGGTTCCATCCAGGGATACGGTACCGCAATACGCTCATCTTCGGGATGAAATAGATAAAAAAGTAGGGAAGATCAATGCGTTGTATCGCACCATGGACTGGAGCCCGGTGCACTATTACTACCGCTCATTCCCCATCGAAACCCTGTCTGCACTTTATTATTCGGCCGATGTTTGTTTGGTTACGCCCATGCGCGACGGCATGAACCTGGTAAGTAAAGAGTATGTCGCCAGTCGGATAAATAATGATGGGGTGTTGATTATGAGTGAAATGGCAGGATCATCTAAAGAACTTATAGACGCTATAATTGTTAACCCTAATAATACCGGGGAAGTTTGCCGGGCCATTTTGCAGGCTATCAATATGCCGGTTGAAGAACAGCGCCGGCGGATGATCCCGATGAGGCAGCTTGTAACAAAGTTCAATACATCGCATTGGGTTAAAATTTTTATGGACAGGCTGAAAGAAGTAAAACTCATGCAGCGCTCCATGCAGGCCAGGCACGTAAGTAATACTACCGAACAAAGCATTATTAACCGTTATGTGAAAACTAAAAAGCGGATTATCTTTTTGGATTATGACGGCACGCTGGTGAATTTTAAATCAAATATCGATCAGGCCTCTCCCGATAAGGAATTATACAATATCATCAATAAACTTGCAGAAGATCCTGCAAATCAATTGGTTTTGATAAGCGGGCGAAAACATGAAAACCTTGATGGATGGTTTAAGGAAAACGACATCTATCTTATTGCCGAACATGGTTCATGGTTTAAGCAACCCGGCACTTTATGGCATAAAATAAGCGGGCTAACCGATCAATGGAAGCATGACATTTATCCGATATTGGAAACCTATGTCGACCGTACACCGGGCTCGTTCATTGAAGAAAAAACATACTCACTGGTTTGGCATTACCGTAAAGCCCAGGCCGGGCTTGGCGAGCTGAGGGCCAATGAGCTGATGAATAATCTTAAATATCTTGCAAGCGATAAAGGATTACAGTTACTGGCGGGGGACAAGGTGCTGGAAGTGAAGAATATGGATATTAATAAGGGTAAAGCCGCTTTAACACTTACCGAAGGCCGTGATTATGATTTCATTATAGCGTTCGGCGATGATTATACCGACGAAGATATCTTTAAAGCCCTGCCCGAAAGTGCTATTACCATTAAAGTCGGCAGTAATCTTTCGGCAGCTAAATTTTACCTGCGAAATCCATCAGAGGTTAGGAAATTGCTGACCAGTTTTGCTAAGTATACGCCAATTGAGGAACCGGCAGACAAGTAGGGTCGAATAGTTTAATTTAAAATTTATTATGCCTGCGGTTTAGCCGCGGGCATTTTTTATATTCGGTTCGCGATAATGTAACCTTTATGAAAAAAATCAGCCTGCTTGTTTTTGCATTAATGCTTAGTTGCCATATTATTTATGCGCAAACCCCGGTTTATAAAATTTATGCGGTAAAATTCGCCGAATCGGGATATCCATTTAAAGTGGGCGATTGGGCGTTAAACGGTCCCAAAAATGAACCGGTTAAAATTGATTTTATGGTATGGCTTATCAAAGGTAGCAACGGAAAAAATATTTTGGTTGATGCCGGCTTTTTGCCCGATATTGAAGATGCCAAAGAATTTAAACTTAAAACCTATCAACGCCCAGACTCGGCGCTTTTAAAGCTTGGTGTAAAGCCCCAGGATATAACCGATATTATTTTAAGCCACCCTCATTGGGATCATATAGATGGTTTGAGTCTTTTCCCTAAAGCTAAGGTTTGGATGCAAAAGCTGGATTATGAGTTTTTTGCAGGCGCAGCATGGCAAAAAGCGGGAGAGGCAGGGGGGTATGCTAAGCGCGATGTTATCAATACCGTTAATTTAAATTTGGCGGGCAGGCTCAAACTGATAGACGGCGACAATAAAGAGATCATTAAAGGTATAAAAGTTTATACCGGTTCAAAGCATACCTACAATTCGCAATATGTGCTGGTACAAACCGGGAAAAACAGGGTAGTAATGGCATCTGATAATATCTGGATCTATTATAGCCTTGAGCATTTGGTGCCACCTTCGCAAGGTGGCACGCTTGATCCGGCAGGCTATGTCAAGGCAATGAAACGCATGAAAACACTTGCAAGCGACGTTAAATTTATCATTCCCGGGCATGATGGCAGGCAGCTTGAGATCTTTCCAAAGGTAGCGGATGGAGTAGTGGAGATCAGGTAATTATTTAGGTGAATAGCGAATTACTTAATCCAGACTTACGAAGTTTTAGAAACTTCGTAAGTCTTATCTGCTGCCAATTTATGCAAGAGAAGATTAATCCTACAAAAATATCGGCCTGTCCAATTTCATGGCAATCCGGTACGCCGCGTTCATCAACCCCACATGACTGTAAGCCTGGGGGAAATTGCCCCATTGGCTTCCGTCGCGCTCATCAACATCTTCGCTAAAGAGCAACAGGTGATTGGAGTACTGCAACAGGTTGCCAAACTCGCGCTGGGCATCATCCAAACGGCCAACAGCAGCCAGCGCTTCTACATACCAAAATGCGCAGATCAGGAAAGTAGTTTTGGGCTTACCAAAATCGTCTGTATATAAATACCTGTAAAATAATCCATTAGGAGTCTTTAGTTCTTTTTCTAATGCAACTAAATGATCCTTCGCTTTCTGCGAATTTGGATCGAGATAGTTCATCATAATCAATTGCAAAGTGCTGGCGTCAAGGTTACTGCTCCCGGCTGAGTTGGTGTAAACTTTGCGCACCGGGTCATAACAGCTCTCGATATGCGCGGCCGCACGTTCTTTAAGAGAAATTGCCTTATCAATCAGCTCCTGGTTTTGGATTGTACGCGCCATTTTTTCGGCTGCGGATGCACCCGCCCATTGAAACAGGTTGCTGTAACAATGAATGTTGGCCATATTCCTGAACTCCCAGATACCTGCATCTTTTTCGTCGATAGTATGTTCTATTTTGCTTAACAAAAACTCCACCCAGTGTACGGAGTCTTTTCGTTCCGAAAAAACAAAGCGATGATCTGTATACAGTGGGAGCAGGGAGATGAGTACCTGTCCATAAATATCATTTTGAATGTGCTCAGATGCCTGGTTACCAATGCGTACCGGCTGGTTGCCCATATAGCCTGCTAAATCAGTTAAAATATGCTCTACAAGGTCTTTTTTACCGGTAATACCATAAAGCGGCTGATAACGTTCCATTTCCGAAAAGGTGATATCAGTAACATAGCCGAAATACTTCTCCATCTCTTCAAAATGGCCAATGTGGTTTAGCGCGGTTATTACGTAATAAGTATCGCGCAGCCAGCAATAGCGATAATCCCAGTTACGGCCGCTTCCCGGCGATTCGGGCAAGCTTGTGGTGCTTGCGGCAATAATGGCACCGGTATCCTCATACTGGTGTATTTTAAGGGCCAAAGCAGAGCGGATTACAAAGGGCTGAAAATAAGTAGCAATTGACGAGTGTTTGATCCATGTACGCCAGTATTGCACGGTTTCGGCCAAAAACCGATCAGCTGTGCTGATGAGCGGCGCTTCAAGCGGTTCGCCGTAGGTCATGGCCAGGTACTTGGTTTCATTGAGTACAAAAGCCTGCCCATCAAAAACATAACTTATGGGAATATTGGTGGTAAGGCGGATGTTTTCTTCGCCGCCCAGATATTGGATATGATTGCTGCCACGGTTTACACTCAACTTAACAGCACCATATTCAGATACTGGGGCGCACTTTACAATGATGCGCGGCGATCCCTCAATAACCTCAATTTTCCTGATCAGCATTAATGGTTTATAATAACGCTGATGCTGGTAAAACCTTGGTGCAAAATCGGTTATGCGATATTTTCCGCCGCTTGCAGGACATATTTCTGTAATTAAAATATTGGTATTTTCCAGGTAATGTTGATTGGTAGTGTATTCTCCTTCCGGACGGATCGAGAATTCGCCGCCCTTATCTTTATCAAGCAGGCCGCCAAAAATAAAAGTGCTGTCGAACCGGGGCCAGCACAGCCAGTCGACGTTGGTGTTTTTATTAATATGGGCTAAAAAGGCACAATTGCCAATTATACCGGTATCATAGGTGTGTTTACTCATGGATAGCTGTTATTAATTTCAAACTTCAACAACACAGCCTTTGTAATGTTGGCGTAAATAATGCGATTATTTGAAGTTTGTTTGCATTTGTTTATGAATGTATAGTAACTTAGTCGTATTAAATTACCATCAAAAATCTATCATCATGAGTTTAAGACTGGGCGATAAGGCGCCAAACTTCAAAGCAAAAACATCAGAAGGCGAAATTGACTTTTACGAATATTTAGGCGATAGCTGGGGCGTACTATTCTCGCACCCTGGCGATTATACACCTGTATGTACCACTGAACTTGGCAAAACTGCCGCGTTAAAAGATGAGTTCACTAAACGCAATGTTAAAGTATTGGCACTTAGTGTTGACTCGGTTGAATCGCACCACGGCTGGATCCAGGACATTAACGAAACACAGGGTGTTGAAGTTAACTTCCCGATCATTGCCGATGAAGATCGCAAAATTTCTGAAGCTTATGATATGATCCACCCCAATGCCTCGGTAAATGCCACAGTACGCTCATTATTTATTATTGGCCCTGATAAAACGGTTAAGCTTATTATCACTTACCCCGCATCAACCGGCCGTAATTTCCAGGAAATTTTAAGGGTTATTGACTCATTGCAGTTAACCGCCAATTACAGTGTGGCAACGCCTGCCGACTGGAAAGAAGGGGAGGACGTGGTGGTAGTGCCGGCAATTAAAACTGAAGATATCCCTGCCAAATTTCCAAAGGGTTTTACCGCAGTTAAGCCCTATTTGCGCCTGACACCACAACCAAATAAATAATTTTATTTGGTTTATTTAATAATTTTATATATTTGAGGGAAGCAGGGTATCTATTCCTTCTGAACCAATAAGCCTATTTGTTTTCAGTTTGGTTTTAGTTGATCTTAACACGAATTTTTTATTACGATTATTATAATTATGAAAACTGGAAAAGTAAAATGGTTTAACACACAAAAAGGCTACGGCTTTATTATTACCGAAGAGGGTAAGGATCTTTTTGTACACTTTAAAGACGTGCAAGGCGGTGTAAATGCGATTAAGGATAATGACAGCGTCACGTACGATGTGGAAGAAGGAAGAAAAGGATTACAGGCAGTAAACGTTAAAAAAGCATAAAATATATAAAATTATTGAGCAAAACTTACTTACAAAACCTCTGTTACGACAGGGGTTTTTTTGTGCCGATTTTTTTGTTTTTATCTTCATAAATCACCTACATTAGCCAACCAATTTTTACACGATATGACCGATGTTACCAACGCCAAAGCCACAAGGAACGCTGTTTTCTTAGTACTTGTTGCTTCCCTGGGCTATTTTGTTGATATATATGATCTTTTGGTTTTTTCTATAGTACGCATCCCCAGCCTTAAAGATATCGGCTTAAATGCACAGGAAATAACTGATAAAGGTCAGTTCATTATCAGCATCCAGATGTTTGGGCTGTTGCTTGGCGGTATCATATGGGGCATTGTCGGTGACAAACTGGGCCGTATTAAGGTGCTTTTTGGTTCGATATTACTTTACTCGATAGCCAATTTTGCCAATGGCCTTGTTCATGATGTAAATACTTATGCTATAGTAAGGTTTATTGCAGGTTTGGGGCTTGCAGGAGAACTTGGTGCTGGTATTACCCTGGTTAGCGAAACATTAAGCAAGGAAAACCGGGGCTACGGAACTATGATGGTAGCTGTTATTGGCTTGTTTGGCGCTACCGCTGCTTATGCCGTAGCTAAATTTGGCTGGCGTAATGCTTACTTTGTAGGCGGCGGCTTAGGGATTTTATTGTTGCTGCTTCGTGTTGGTACTTTTGAATCGGGCATGTTCAAAAATGTTGAGAACAGCGATGTATCCAAAGGCAACATGCTCATGTTGTTTACCAACTGGGAACGTTTAAAAAAATACCTGTTTTGTATCCTGATAGGCGCACCGCTTTGGTACGTGGTGGGTGTATTGATCAGCTTTTCGGATAAGTTTGGGGCTGCTTTAGGGGCTAAAACCCTGATCAAACCGGGCGACGGCATTTTTTACAGCTACATTGGCATCGCCATTGGTGATATTGTGGCCGGCTTATTGGCTCAGGTTACCAAATCGCGCAAACTAACGATGGCTGTATTTCTGGTTATATCATTAATTAGTGTACACTTTTATTTAAGCAGCTACGGCATTACTCCAGAAAAATTTGCTATATTAAGCTTTTTTATGGGTTGCACAGTAGGTTATTGGGCAACGTTTGTTACCATTGCGTCCGAGCAATTCGGCACCAACATCCGTTCAACAGTTACCACTACTGTACCCAACTTTGTGCGCGGCTCACTGATCCCGATAACTATAGCATTTAATGCTTTCAATGCAAAGTATGGGTATATTAAATCGGGATATATCATGATGGGGATACTTACTGCAGTAGCCCTGTTATCCTTAAGCCAGTTAAAGGAAACCTTCGGCAAGGATTTGAATTACGTAGAGATAAGCTAAAATTGGCCAGGTGTTCAATTTTTAAAAAAACAGGTGTTCAAAAATGTTCCGTTTAGCCTAATGTTAAAAACACAAGCATTGATTATCAGTTGTTTACGTTTTTAGCAATAAAATAATGAACACATAAATCATTGATTATCAATTGATTTATTTTTACGGGGTGTTCACACCTAAAAAAGTTGAACGCTTCCCACTATCGGCTGTAAATGCGGGTAGCTACGGGTTTCCACGTTGAAAAAAGGCCTTCCGCTGCAATTCCCAAAATTCATTACTTTTACAGCCTATGATCAGCAAAGAACAAATAGCCGAAGATTATAAACAAATACAGGATGAGATCTGCACCGCACTTGAGCAATTAGATGGCGCTGCAAAATTTGAGGAGGAGCTTTGGGAGCGCGAGGGTGGAGGCGGAGGCCGTACTCGGGTTATCCAAAACGGAAATATCCTTGAAAAGGGCGGAGTTAACTTTTCGGCAGTTCATGGTCATTTACCCGATACTATGAAACGGGCCCTGCAGGTTGAGCAGGATGACTTTTTTGCCACCGGTGTATCTATAGTGATCCATCCTAACCATCCGTTGGTGCCTATCATCCACATGAACATTCGCTACTTTGAAATGCCCTCCACTATGGGCGATAGCCAGAAGCCTGTTCGCTGGTTTGGCGGAGGTATTGATTTAACCCCTCACTACGTTATCGAAGATGATGCCCGTTTTTTCCATGGCGGACTAAAAGCTGCGTGCGATCAATATTATGCCGATTTTTATCCCCGTTTTAAAAAATGGGCGGACGATTACTTCTTCATCAAACACCGTAATGAAACCCGCGGCATAGGCGGCATATTTTATGACAGGCTCACTGCTAACGATGAGTTAAGTTGGGAAGACATTTTTGAGTTTTCAAAATCTGTTGGACGATCATTTGCACCCTTATATACTGAGCTGGTTAACCGCAATCGCGATAAATCATTTACCGAAGCGCAGCAGCTTTTCCAATACCAGCGCCGCAGCCGTTATGCAGAATTTAACCTGGTTTATGATGCCGGCACCAAATTCGGGCTGGAAACCAACGGTCGCATTGAATCGATATTAATGAGCCTGCCGCCTACAGCCAAATGGGTTTATGACTATCACCCGTTAACTGGCAGCGAAGAGGAAAAAACACTATCTTTATTAAAAAAAGGCATTAACTGGGTTTAGGGCTTTAAGCTAATAACATCACCAATGAAAAGATCTATTGTGCCGGTAATCGGTATTTTATTGTTATGTGCTTTCCGTTTTGATGACAGTCCGTTGAGAGGTGTATGGGAGTATCGCGGCGGTATAATTAACGGCAAACTTGATGCTGCCCCAACAGCTTATAAACTACAACGGGATTACGACAACGAGCATTACAAAGCGAGGGTTATAGAAGAAGGGGAGAATACCCAGGTATATGAAAAAGGCGATTACCAGTTAAAAGCTGACACCTGCTTTGAAACCCAAACCTATTGTATGCAGGAGTCAAAACTGCTTAACAAAACCATAAAATACAACTACATAATCAGTAATGATACACTTAAACTGCTTTCGGTTTTACCTAATGGCAACAAGGTTGAAGATTACTGGGTAAAGGTGAAATAAACCTGTATTGAAGTAACAAAATTGTTAACCCGGTGCAATATGTTCCCCCCGGTTTATTGTTACTAAGTTGGCGCAATCCCAAGTATTTTTTTAACTTCGCAGGTCGTTGAAAAATCAATTTTAACACGCAATTATAAGAGAAGGTTCTACAAATAATTAAAAATGGCTGAAGGAACAGAAAACGATAATTCACACGCAGAAGACAGGATAATTTCGATAAATATTGATGAGGAAATGCGATCGGCGTACATTGATTATTCAATGTCGGTGATTGTTTCCAGGGCGCTGCCCGATGTCCGCGATGGACTGAAACCCGTTCACAGGCGCGTACTTTACGGTATGCTTGACCTGGGTTTAACCAATAACAAGCCCTATAAAAAATCTGCCCGTATTGTGGGTGAGGTAATGGGTAAATATCACCCTCACGGTGATAAATCGGTATACGACACCATGGTACGTATGGCCCAGGAGTGGAGCTTGCGCTACCTGTTGGTTGAAGGCCAGGGTAACTACGGTTCGGTTGACGGTGACGAACCTGCGGCAATGCGTTATACAGAAGCACGCTTACAAAAGCTTGCGGAAGAGATGCTTGCTGATATCAACAAAGACACTATTGATTTCCAATTAAACTTTGACGACTCGCTACAGGAACCAACCGTACTGCCATCCAAATTTCCCAATCTGCTGGTTAACGGCGCTTCGGGTATTGCCGTAGGTATGGCTACCAATATGGCGCCGCACAACCTATCGGAAGTTATCGATGCAACTATGGCTTTAATTGATAACCGCCAGATCGAGGTTGCCGAGTTAATGAAATATGTAAAAGGCCCTGATTTCCCTACAGGCGGTATTATTTACGGGTACGACGGCCCTCGCGAAGCGCTTGAAACAGGCCGCGGGAGGGTTGTGATCCGCGCACGTGCGGAGATTGAAACTTATAATGGCGAACGTGAACGCATCGTTGTTAGCGAAATACCTTACCAGGTAAATAAAGCTTTGATGATTGAGCGTACTGCCGAACTGGTTAACGAAAAGAAACTGGAAGGCATTTCGGCTATTCGCGATGAATCGAGTCGTGAAGGGATCCGCATCGTTTATGAGATCAAACGTGACGCCAATGCAGCTATTGTATTAAACAACCTGTTTAAATATACGGCCCTCCAAACATCGTTTAGTGTAAACAACATCGCGCTGGTTAATGGCCGGCCAATGCTGCTTAACCTAAAAGACCTGATCCATCACTTTGTCGAGCACCGTCATGAGGTTGTGGTACGCCGCACCAAATTTGAGCTTAATGAGGCTGAAAAACGCGCGCACATCCTTGAAGGCTTATTGATCGCTTTAGATCACCTTGATGAAGTTATCCGTCTGATCCGCGCTTCACAAACTCCGGATGAAGCAAGGGAAGGCTTGATGAGCAGCTTTGGTTTAACCGATATCCAGGCACGTGCTATCCTTGATATGACCTTAAGGAGGTTAACAGGACTTGAGCGTGACAAGATCAAAGATGAATATGCTGCTTTAATGAAACTCATTGAACACTTAAAAAACATCCTGAGCGACGAAGGCTTAAGGATGCAGATCATTAAGGATGAGTTATTGGAAGTTAAGGAGAAATATGGTGATGAGCGCCGTACCGAAATGGTTCACTCATCTGCAGAAATGCAAACTGAAGACTTTATTGAAGATGAGGATGTAGTAATCACAATCTCGCGCGAAGGCTATATCAAACGCACCCCGCTGACTGAATACCGCAGGCAAAGCAGGGGAGGTAAAGGCGCTATTGGTAGTAACAGCCGTGATGAGGATTTCATTGAGCACCTGCTTATTGCTTCTAACCACAACTATATGCTCTTCTTTACCGAGTCGGGACAATGTTTCTGGCTCCGGGTATTTGAAATACCGGAAGGCACACGTACCTCAAAAGGCCGCGCCATCCAGAATATTATCAATATTCCGAAAGAAGAGAATATCAAGGCCTATATTAAACTGATTTCGCTTAAAGATCAGAACTACCTTGAAAATAACTTCATTATTATGTGTACCAAGAAGGGTACCATCAAGAAAACCTCACTCGAGGCTTATTCACGTCCACGTTCAAATGGTATCAATGCTATCAATATTAACGAGGGCGATTCATTACTTGAGGCAAGCTTAACCAGTGGCAGCAGCGAAATTGTGATGGCACTTAAGTCTGGTCGTGCTATTCGTTTCAATGAATCAACAGTAAGGCCAATGGGACGTACCGCTACCGGTGTTCGTGGTATTACGCTTGATGACGAGAGCGATGAGGTAGTTGGCATGATTGCAATTGATGACGCTGAAACAACAGTATTGGTGGTATCAGAAAAGGGATACGGTAAACGTACCGACATTGAAGACTATCGTGTTACAAACCGTGGTGGTAAAGGTGTAAAAACATTAAATATTACTGAAAAAACCGGAAACCTTGTTGCCATAAAAGGTGTTACAGATAAGGAAGACCTGATGATCATTAACAAGTCAGGTATTATTATCCGCATAGCTGTAAGCGAATTAAGAGTGATGGGCCGCGCCACACAGGGCGTAAGGCTGATAACGCTTAAAAACAATGATGAGATAGCTTCAGTAGCCAAAATTGAGCATGATGAGGACGAGGAAGTAAAAGAAGGTGATGAAAATGCAGAAGGCTCTGATACCACAGCCGAAAATACAGGCGATGGTGATACAGCTGAAAATGGCGCAGAACCATCAACTGACGATACAACAGAATAATAAATATGCACTACCGCAAGATCATTTTATCGGTTTTAATTACAAGCTTTACTACAACTTTTGCCTTCGCACAAAAAGAAGCGCTGAAAGTTGTAGTAAATAACCTGGCTTTTTATAAACAGAAAAACGACCTGAAATATTTGGCCGCGGCCAAAAAATCTGCAGATAGTTTGATCATTACCAAGTCGGACACGGCTGATATTGAAAAAAACCTTTATCGGGCTATTGTAAATTCAAGCATCCTGTATATCGATTCGTTAAACAAACTCGGGATGCCCGCAGATATGCTTGACAAAACAACCAAACTGGTTGATCGGCTATCGGGTATGAACAAAATTTTCAAGTACCAGTCAGAACTTGATTATACCAGGCGCTGCCTGGCAAACGTTTATATCCGAAAGGGGTTTGATGCGGTAAATAATTCCGATTTCACCAATGCTAAAACTTCGTTTGAAAACGCTAAAAAGTATGCGCCGGCGATGAATCAGATCAATACCTATATCGCTTTCGCAAACAATAAAGCCGGTAATTTGCAGGATGCCGCTGTGTATTATAGCAATATGCTAAGGGTTGACAGTGCACGTACTGAATATATCGAAACAGCATCAAATATCTATAAATCATTGGGGGATACGGCCAAGGCTTTACAGATTCTTCAAAAAGGTAGGAAAATCTTGCCTAATGACAGATTTTTATTACTTGATGAAGCCAATATCTATAACAACAAAAAAAATTACAAAGCCTTAGAGCCCCTAATTGGCCCTCTGCTTGATATTAATGCAAATAACGCCGATATTGCATTTGTTGCAGCTAATTGCTACGATCATTTAGATAAATTTGATCAGGCAGAATCTCTTTACTTACACGCCATTGAACTAAGCGGAACATATTTTGATCCGGTATTTAATTTGGGGTTATTATATTTAAAGCAAAGCACAACTTCGAAAGGGGAGAGGAGCATCCAGGACCTGGGGCGGGCCATTCAATGGCTTGAAAAGGCCAATGAAATATCACCGAATAATGTAAACAGCCTGCAGGCTTTGCAGTTGGCATACGCAAAAACCAATAACCAGGATCAGTTAGACAAAATAAACAATAAACTAAAACAGTTAACCAATCAATAATAATCATGAAAATCAAACTTTTGATGGCGGGCCTGTTAGGCTTGGTTTCAGCAACAGCTTTTGCACAAAAAGGCGAGTTAAATACCGCAAAAGAAGAATATGAAAAATATTCGGGCTTAAGGGGCCAGCCGGCAATGGCAGTAATGGCAGGCAAAAGCCTCACTACCGCAAAAGAATCAATTGACAAAGCTTCAGCCAATGAAAAAACCGCTACTTTGCCGCTTACTTACGCTGTAAAAGGTTCAATTTATTCAGCGTTAGCTGTTCAGGATACTGTACCTGCTACTTCATTACCATTGTTTACCACAGCCGAGGAAGCCTTGAAAAAAGCTAAAGAAACTGACACGAAAGGCGAAAATAAAAAAATGATTGATGAGGCATACTTAAACCTGGCTCAATATCAATTGACTAAAGGTGTAAAAGAATACTCTGCCGGTAAATATGATCTGGCTTACAAATCATTTGACTTTTACCGTACCGTATTGCCTGAAGATACAAATGCCATTTATTACACCGGTCTTGCAGCTGCAAACGGAAAAAATTATCCGGCGGCGATTTCAAACTATAGTAAACTGGTAACTACAAAATATTCAAAAAATGCCGGGGTTTACCTTGATCTTTCTTCATTGTACCTTGCCAATAAAGATACCGCGGGTGCACTTAAAACAGTATCTGAGGGTGTAACTAAATATCCTGCAAACAGCGAACTGCGGAAACGCGAAATCGAAATTAGCCTGCAAACAGGAAAAGAGAAAGAAGTTACCGATAAGATCCAGGCAGCTTTAGCTAATGATCCTAAAAACAAAACTTTGTATTACTATGCAGGGTTAACTTATTCACAAACAGCCGATAATTACGCAAAAGAAGCGGGTGCAACTAAGGATGTTGCTGCAAAAGCGAAACTGCAAGCCTCAAAAGCGGAGGCTTATGTTAAAGCTGGTGAAATGTATAAGAAAGCATTAGAAATTGATCCTAATTATTTTGAAGCTAATTTAAACTACGGCTATGTAATACTTAACCCAGCCATTGACGCTTATAATGCTGCTAATAAATTGCCTGCTAACAAACAAAAAGAATACGATGCTGCTATTGCCAAAGCTAAAGCTCAGTTTGAACAAGCGAAACCATATTTGGTAAAAGCTGTTGAACTTCAGCCAAAATCAATTGACGCATTGCAAAATTTAAGAACCTATTATTTAGGTGTTAAAGATGATGCGAATGCTTCAAAATTAAAAGCCCAGATTGATGCTTTACCAGCCAGCCAATAATTAGATAAAACAATATAAAAAGGAAGGGTCTTGAAAAGACCTTTCTTTTTAAAGTATTATTTAACATAATGTTAATTATGAGAACAATATTCATTTGCAAATTTCACATAGATACTATTGGTTTCAGCTTAAACTTTTATCGAATTGCACGGGTATACAGATAATATCTACAGGCGTTCACAGGTGTGTAAAATAATTGAAAAGTAGTTTACAATTTAAGAGTCAATAACGTAGCGCGGGCTGTTGATAAGCCTGAATTAAATATATTTGACATAGCAAATTGCTGTTATAAGCCGACTCGTAATTATTGATTTTTGATCGAACCAAAGACGAATTAAAAGTTTATTTAAACAATAAACCTTCCGATCAAATAAATAAAAAATGTGAGTCATATGGCGAAGCATTGTGCGATGGTTCAAACGTATACAAGGTTCGGTATCTCGTTAAAGCACCGGGCATGTGAAGCTCAAATTCTATTTAATACTTCTGAAAATAAATTTTTTCTTTTATATGGTAACAGGTCAGAACTTGATGGTTAGCGTTTGCTGTACAACTTACAATCACAAAGATTTTATCGGCCAGACTATCGAAAGTTTCCTGATGCAGGAAACTAATTTTAGGTACGAGATTGTTATTGGCGACGATTGCTCAACCGATGGCACAACTGAAATAGTGAGATCATACAAGGAAAAATATCCTGATAAAATCAAAATCATCTACCCGGAAAAAAACCGTGGAGCTCATTTAAATACTATTAATACCATCAAAGCATGTGAAGGAAAATACATTGCTCTTTGTGACGGCGATGACTATTGGACAAGTCCTCAAAAGTTGCAAAAGCAAGTCAATTTCCTGGAAAATAACCCGGAATACATTATTTGCTGCCACTACACAAGAGTGATCGATATCAACAATAACACCCTGAATATCGAGCCAAATCCTGTACCGCTTGATTATACTTATCAAGATTTATTAGTTGGCCGGCAGGCAGAAACTAAAACCGCTACTGTTGTTTATCATAACATTCCAGAAGTGCATGAATTGTTTAAGGAGCCATGGTATACGAGTTGCTATGCAGCCGATAAATTCTTTAAAATCTTTGCCACATTCAACACCGGGCGCAAGATATATGTAATGCCTGAGGTTATGAGCTGCTATCGCAATCATGTTGGCGGCATTTGGAGCATGATAAGAAATGATGCCCGGATGGAGATGGTTATCAGTGATTTCAATCTCATTATCAGGCGCTTTCGCTATCGTGGAATGCAAAAGAAAATGCTACTGCTGCTGTATCTTAAGAGATACATACTATTTGAATTAGGCCGGTTTCGGTTACGTAAAGCTTTCGACACAGTAAAATACCTGCTTTAAACTTTATCACAGTTTTTCCTTCCTGCTGTACTATAATCAACCTTGTGCCCTACGGAGGTACCTGGATAAGTATTTTCATTTTTTTTGAGGCAACTGCCCGTATTGTTGACTAATAAGCGCCCCATGCCCTACCCTCCGGGCATATAATCAATAATTAAATACGTAATTAAAACCACTTATGAGCTACCGAAGTTTAACTATACGCAATAGAAAGGACTGGGATGAATATATAAACCGATCATATGCGCACGAGGGATTTCATACCTGGTATTATCACTCTTTAAATAATGAAGGCGAGCCGCTTTTATTTGTTTATGAAGAAGATGAAGTTTTTATAGCATTACCTGTAATCAAGAGGAAAATTGAAGGTTCCGAATACTTCGATATGACTTGCGTGTATGGCTATTCAGGACCTTTATCCAACATATCCCTTGAAAACTTATCAACCGCAATAACTACACAATTTAAGGTTGCGTTTATAGGTTTTATGAAAGAAGAATTGGCCATTTGTATCTTTTCAAGGTTACATCCGTTCCTAAATCAGCATCATTTGTTGGAGAATATTGGCGGTATTAAAGATAACGGCACAACGCTGTACGTTGATCTTTCCATTTCTGAACAAGAACAACGAAATGGCTATGACAAAAGACTTGGTCGGCAGATAAGAAGCCTGCGAAAAATGGGCTTTGTTATTAAAGAAGCGGATACAATTCAGGAAATTGAACATTTTGCGGAAATGTATTATAAAAACATGGATAGGCTGCATGCCTCATCTAATTATTATTTTGATGTTCAGCATTTTATCAATCTTCTTAACGAGGAGTACATGAAAAATAAACTGATCTTAATTTACGATGGCCTAAACCTGATGTGCGGAGCGCTCATTTTATTATCAGATAACATAGTGAGAAACCACCTTTCTGCTACTTCTCCCGATTATCTGAATATTTCTCCGAGTAAACTATTAACAGACGAGATAAGTATGATTGGAAGAAGATTAGGAAAAAGGATCTTTCACCTTGGAGGCGGCGTAGGCGGAAAAGAAGATTCACTTTTTAATTTCAAAAAGCTTTTCTCAAACTTACAGGTAAAAGACCGGATCTGGTGCTATATCAATGATGAGCCTGCATATAACGAGCTTGTTTTAAAATCGGGCGTGGATCCCAATCCTGAAATTAAATTCTTTCCATTATATCGTCATCCTAACAGAAAAGCACAGTCAACTACCTCTGAACCAGAAACCACCACAATTGAAAACCTTAATTAATTACAGAAATGAAAAATAAGTTTAACTATTCCGATGCTGACCTTGCCGTATTCGACCGTGTAATGGATGAATATGGATGGATTATATATGAAAATGCTCTGGACAATGAATTCATTGACGAAATAACAGATTCATTGATACCTGCATACGATATCAGGCGTAAAATTCAAATTGCAAATGGCATAGGCGATAACATGAATGGAACGTTACACCACCTTGTTGAACGGGAAAGATTTTCACTAAAGTTTCTTGAACGAAAATATTGTGCAGATCAGATAATGCATTTCTTAAAAGGAAATTACATTATAAATTCGCTGGGCGCGGTCATCAATTTAAAAGATGAAAAACCATATGTTCAAAACATCCATCGGGATATAAGAAGTTTTACCGGCGATTTTAAAGTAATGATTCAAATGATGATAATATTAGATGATTTTACTCTTGAAAACGGATCAACTTATTTTCTGTCAGGCTCGCATAAAAGCGATGAAAAGCCGGAAAGTGATTTTTTTTACAAAAATGCAGATCGCGCCAATACAAAAAGAGGCAGCATTATCTTGTTTGACTCCAATTTGTGGCATGCGGCTGGTAAAAATTATACTGATGCAACAAGGCGGACATTAACCATGGCTTTTACTAAGCCCTTTTTTAAACAACAGCTTGATTATCCAAGATTTTTGGGATATGAATTTGGCGAAGGATTAAGTGATGACCTGAGGCAAGTTTTGGGTTATAAATCCCGGGTGCCGGAAAACTTAAACGAATATTATCAGCCTGTTGAAAAAAGAATGTACCAGCCCGGTCAGGGTTAAATTCAAAATTTGCCATCTATTGTCAATGCTGTTTAATCTTTGATTTTAAAATCTGCCTTAAACTAACAACAATGCTACACTTGTATTATTAAGCAAAAACTAAAATCATGGATCTTAAACTTAATGACAAAATCGCGCTGGTAACCGGATCAACAGCCGGAATTGGCTATGCTATTGCAAAATCATTAGCCAACGAGGGCGCCACGGTATATGTAAATGGCCGAAGCCAAACCAAGGTTGACGAAGTTGTAAAAAAGCTGATTGCCGAAACCGGTAACAATAAAATTAAAGGCATTGCTGCTGATTTTTCAAATATTGCGCAAGTTGAAACACTGACAGCACAATTGCCGGAAGTTGATATTTTGGTGAACAACGTGGGTATTTTTGAACCTAAACCATTTACCGAAATTACCGATGCCGACTGGCTGAAGTTTTTTGAGGTCAATGTACTAAGCGGGGTACGGTTGTCGAGAGCCTATTTTGATAAAATGATCAGTAAAAATTGGGGCCGTATTATTTTTATCTCCAGCGAATCGGCATATCAGATCCCCGAAGAAATGATCCATTATGGCACAACCAAAACGGCTCAAATTGCGGTTGCACGTGGCTTGGCCGAACTTACTAAAAGCACAGGTGTTACTGTAAATACTGTTTTGCCCGGGCCGACTTTATCTGAAGGCGTGGGCGATTTCATTGAGGCTTTAGCAAAAGATCAGGGTTTGAGTAATACTGAGGTAGAAAAAGAATTTTTCACTAACGTGCGTGGCACGTCATTAATAAAACGCTTTATTACTACAGAGGAAATTGCAAACATGGTTACCTATATTGCAAGCCCCCTATCGGCAGCAACTAATGGCGCAACTTTACGTGCTGATGGCGGGGTTATAAAAACCGCATTCTAAAATTTAAACGAAAACACATAAAAAATCCCGGCCAGGCGTAATACCTGGCCGGGATTTTTTATGTGTTTTAAATTTCTAATGTTTTGTAGTGTCTTTTTTGCTTGTGTCGGTCTTAGCTGTGTCAGTAGCCGCCGGTGCAGGTGCACTTTGACTTGTTGAATCCATTTTTGTACTGTCAGAGCCATCGCCTGCTTTTTTTTCCGAGCTACAGCTGGTTGCAATAGCGCCGATCATTGCCGCGACAAGTGCGAAACTTAAAAATTGCTTTTTCATAGTTATTTGCTTTTGATTAAATGATCAATTTATGATGAACCATACTATTAACGAAGCTTTAACCGTATTGTTTACCGGTAATTCTGGATTTTATTATCTTTTTATTTTTAAACATACGCCTGTTTGATTCACATTTGCCACCTATTGTTTAATTTTTTTCTGATCTTTAAGCGCTATGGTAGTATCCGAAGGATTATTAAAGTGGGTAATGCGCTTCTACCCTCCTCTCCTTTTCCAGCGTATCTGGGTAGTTAAATTCAGCAAAGGCTATCGCGGTGTTAAGGTAAAAGTCAGGAAGAGTTTTCTCAATAAAAACTACAATAACTCAATTTTTGGCGGTACGCTTTTCTCGGCCGCAGATCCCTTTTACCCTATCCTGTTTTATCAAATATTTAGCCATAAAGGTTATAAACTTACTGTTTGGTCGAAATCGGCAACGGTAAAATACGCAAGGCCGGCAGCAACAAATTTATTTTTTGATATCGAGCTATCAGACAGTGATATAGCCGAAGCAGAGCATGTTTTAAATACAGCTGGGAAATTTATTCGCTCGTTCCCTATTGACATTTACAATAAAGATGGCGAAATATGCGTATCTCTCATGATTGAGGTGTATGTTCGAAACTTAAACTTTACTGATACTACAATATAACTTATACTGATGACTGTAATTATGAATGACGAAGCGTTTAAAAAAAAAGGCTTCATGATCTCAACTGATAAAAACCTGCTTAACGTTGATGTTATTTATGATTATCTGAATAATGAATCATACTGGGCAAAAGGCATCCCGCGACAAAAAATGGCAAAAGCCATCGAAAACTCCATGTGTTTTGGTATTTATCTAAACCATGAACAGGCGGGCTTTGCACGTGTTGTTACCGATAATGCTACGTTTGCTTATATCTGCGATGTATTTGTCCTGCCTGCTTATCGTGGTAAAAGCCTTTCTAAATGGTTAATACAAACAATTGTTAAACATCCGGATTTGAAAGGTTTAAGAAGATGGTCGTTAGCTACATTGGATGCGCATAACTTGTATAATCAATTTGGTTTTTCGCCACTCTCCCGCCCGGAAAACTGGATGGAAATTTTTACACCATATATTAAGCCCTAATAATAATCAAAAGGCTATGAACAAAACAAACGTTAAGAAGCTGATTTTTGAAGGTGAAGGGGTTACTGTCGATTTTAAAAAAACGATAACCAGTTGTGAAAAAATAGCCCGGACAATGGTATCATTTGCTAACAACAAAGGTGGTAAATTACTTATTGGGGTTACTGATGACGGCACAATAAAGGGTGTGAAATCAGACGACGAAGAAAGGTACATGATAACAAAGGCAGCTCATTTTTTTTCAAGGCCGGCGCTTGAACCTGTTTTTGAAGAGGTATATTTTGATGATAAATTGGTACTCGTTGTAGGGATACCCCCAAGCGAGCTAAAGCCTCATTATGCCCTGGCCGAAGATGGTAAATGGTGGGCTTACGTACGCGTTAAAGATAAAAGCGTATTAGCCAGTAAAATTGTGCTGGAAGTTTTAAAACGTTCGTCAAATAATCAGGGTGTTTTAATTGAGTATTCTGAAAACGAGAGTACCTTACTTGGCCATTTGGAAAAAGCTGGCCGCATTACCATAAAAGAATGCAGCGAGCTGCTTAAAGTTGGGCGCCGTCGTGCTCAAAATGTACTTGTTGACCTGATATTATCAGGCCTGATCAAGATCAACACAACCGAAAAGGAAGAATATTATACAGCCTGCTGACTTTTCTGTGTGCCCGAATGGTTACTTTTGCGCTCCTGTTGTAACAGTAATTATGAGAGCCGTTTACCAAAAATACAAACCTTATTATCTTGAAAGCCTTAAATTGGCTATCCCGGTAATTATATCAAACGTAGGGCATACGCTCGTTCAAATGTCTGATACTATTATTGTGGGGCATTTTGCGGGCACTGTTTCTTTGGCTGCGGTATCAACAGTAAATAGCCTCTTTATGGTTCCGCTGGTGATTGGAATGGGGATCTCCTATGGTTTAACACCACTTATCGCCCAAAATAATGGCCGCAAAAATCACAAAGAATGCGGTCTGTTATTATCCAATAGTTTATTCCTGAATATACTGAGCGGAATCATCCTGTTTTCCGGAATCTACTTTGGCACCATGTTGCTTATCGGCCACCTTTACCAGTCGCCCGAGGTTGTGAAAGAGGCTAAGCCATATTTATTTTTGCTTAGCTTGTCCCTAATCCCCTTGCTCATTTTTAACACGTTTAAGCAATTTGCAGAAGGTTTGGGTTTTACTAAACAGGCCATGATGATATCGATATGGGGTAACCTTATTAATATTTTGTTCGGGATAATTTTTGTTAAGGGCCTGTTTGGCATCCAACCAATGGGTATCAGAGGTGTTGGCTACAGTACACTGATTGATCGTTGCTTAATGGCAACTGTTATGGGTATCTATGTTTTCCGTTCAAAAAATTTTAAAACTTATTTAACAGATTTTGCCATTAAGCATATCGATAGGCTTCGAGGTATCCAGATCATGAAAATCGGTGCGCCTGTGGCAATGCAGTACACATTTGAAATCAGCGCCTTTGGCGGCGCTGCATTATTGGTTGGTACCATCGGCGTAGTTGCGCAGGCCGCACACCAGGTTACTATAACTATGGCATCCATGACTTATATGATGGCAAGCGGCATCGGTGCGGCTGCAGCAATTAAATCGGGCAATTATTTTGGTGTAAGTGATCATCGTAATTTAAGGCTTGCGGCTATATCCAATTATCACATTGTATTGCTATTTATGACGTTTACGGCAGTAGTATTTGCTTTAGGCAGGCATCTTTTACCATGGATTATTACCTCGGATAAAGAAGTAATAACCATTGCATCACAGCTACTTATAATTGCAGCATTTTTCCAGCTGTTTGATGGTGCGCAGGTTGTTGGGCTTGGTGTACTAAGGGGTATGGGCGATGTAAATATCCCAACTGTTATTACTTTTCTGGCGTATTGGATAATTGGTTTGCCTGTTGGTTACCTGCTTGGTATTAAATTAAACCTTGGGGTTTATGGGGTTTGGTATGGCCTTGTGCTGGGCCTTGGAACCGCATCGGTACTTTTATTTGTACGGTTTAACCTGTTGAGCAAAAGCCGCAAGCAAAAGCCGGTAATACCAGTAATAGCAAAGGATTAAAAATAGAGGTCGATAGCCGCCTTGAACGTATTACAGTGCGCTTCCACAATATCTTTAATTTGTGGTGAATACCCTCCTCCCATACTTACCTGCACGGGGACATCGTGTTTGATGCATTGTTCAAAAACAAACTGATCACGGGCTTTACATGCGTCTTTACTTAATACAAGCTTACCCAGCTTATCAGTAGCCAAAATATCAACACCCGAAAGGTAAAAGATAAAGTCGGGCTTATGTTGCTCAATCAATCGCGGCAGCGTTGTCTTAAGTATGTCGAGAAACTCGCCATCACTTACGCCATCTTTTAAAGGGATATCCAGATCAGATTGCTCCTTTCTGTAAGGGAAATTGTTAGCCCCATGCATTGAGAAAGTAAATACCCTGGACTCATTTTCAAAGATCTCAGCTGTGCCGTTGCCTTGATGCACATCTAAATCAATTATTAAGATAGATTTGGATAATTTATTGTCTAATAAATAATTAGCTGCAATGGCTTGGTCATTTAACAGGCAGAAACCTTCACCCCAGTTACTGCCTGCGTGATGTGTACCGCCTGCAACATTGAACGCGACACCATCGTCAAAAGCGTACCGGCAGCCATCAATTGTGCCTTTTGCTATCCTGATCTCCCGTTCAACCAATTGCGCCGATAAAGGAAAACCCGTGCGGCGTTGTTCCTTCGGTGAAAGCGTGAGGTCTCGAAGCCGGTGCCAGTAATTTTCATCATGGGTACGGGTAATGATATTTTCTTCCAGCAGCCCCGGCGAAAACAGATTATTCCTGCCTATCACGCCTTCATATAATAACTGGCCCGGGATCAGTTCATACTTCAGCATAGGAAAGCGGTGCCCTTCGGGCAGCGGATGGGAATATATCGGATCGTAAGCTATTTTGAGCATACCTTCTATCCTATCAACTCTCCAACATGTTTTTGAATGTTGTCGCAAATGCTATCCAACGGTAAATCATTAGCATCCCGACCAAAAGGATCCTCAATTTCTTCAGCTAATAACTCAATACTCGCAAAAACAAAAAGTACAAAGCAGATTATCGGGATAATAAAATATTTGAGGTCAAAGGCCCAGGTAAACGGCAGGGTCATGATGTACGTAAAGATAAATTTCTTGATAAAAACATTGTACGAAAACGGAATAGGCGTTTTCTTAATTCGTTCACATGCGCCGCAAATATCTGTAAAAGAAGTAATTTCAGCGGTTATGCTAAACAATTGCTCCGGGTTGATAGCACCTTCTTTATTTAACCTGTAAATGTTTTTAATTATTTCAGAAGCTACCTGGTTGGGTACATGTTTTTGTGCATCAACATCAATAAACGACTGCTCCTCCGGAATATATTCATCCCGTAAATGATCTCTCAGGGCTCTTGCATAACGGGGAATAGCGTAATTAAAAAAAGCCAGTTCATTTTCGCCAATCAGATGTTTTAATTTGATGGCAAGGTTGCGGCTATTGTTAACCAGGCTTCCCCAAATCTTACGCCCTTCCCACCAGCGGTCATAAGCAGAGTTGATACGAAATGCGAGCAATAAGGAGAATACGAAACCTATTGTTTGATGTATAAAGATTACCTTCTTAAGTATGCTTGTATCGGGTAGCTGCCAAAAATCAATCAGGAAATAAGTAACAACACCTGCATATGCACCTACGGCAAGCATAAGTGGAAATAACTCGCGCAGCGTTTCGGCCTTGTTTATTTTAAAAATGAATGAAAACCATTCTTTGGGATTGTAATAAACCATATAAGTCTGAAAATTTAAACACCTTTTAGTGCATCAGCCATCAACCTGGCTGTTTGGTAAACATCCTCAAATGTATTGTAAAGCGGAACAGGGCTCAGGCGGATCACATCCGGTTCGCGCCAATCGCCTATCACGCCATTTTGCGCAAGGTAGTTGAAAATAACTTTGGCATTTCGTTTACAAACCACCGAAAGCTGGCAGCCGCGGGCAACTGGATCGGCGGGTGTGATGATCCTATAAATCTCTTCACCCTGTTGTTTATTAATGCCCTGAATTAAAAACTCCAAATATCCCGTTAAATGAATGCTTTTTTGACGAAGGGTACCTAATCCGCCCGCATCATCAAAAATAGCCATAGAAGCTTTAAATAAAGCGAGGAGCGGAATTGGACTGGTGCTTACCTGCCAGCCGGCTGCCCCAACTTCCGGATCAAAGCCCGGAGCCATCAAAAACTGCTTATCACGACGATATCCCCACCAACCCGCAAATCTGTTCAATTCCTTATCGGTAAAATGGCGTTCATGCACAAAAATGCCGCTAATACCGCCCGGACCTGAATTCATGTACTTGTACGAACACCAGCAAGCGAAATCAGCGCCCCAGTCGTGCAATTGCAATGGTACATTTCCTGCAGCATGGGCCAGATCAAAACCGGCATAGGCACCTGCGGCATGGGCTGCATCAGTTATTGCTTTAAGATCAAAGAACTGCCCTGTGTAATAATTTATCCCACCAAATAGCACCAAAGCAAGCTCATCTTTATTTTTATCGATAGTTTTGAGAATATCTTCGGTACGTAAAATAACCTCTCCTTCACGTGGAAAAATCTCGATTATAGCTTCCTTAGGATCAAGTGCATGGAACTTAACCTGGCTTTCTATAGCATACTGATCTGAAGGGAAGGCCCCTCCTTCCATTATTATCTTAAATCGTTTACTATTTGGTTGATAGAAACTTACCAGCAATAAATGAAGATTTACTGTAAGTGAATTCATTACAGCAACCTCATTTTCGTTTGCACCTACTATCCTCGAAATTGAACCTATAAGTTGCTTGTGATAATCGAGCCATGGCTCATCACCCTGAAACCAACCTTCAACAGCAAGGTTTTTCCAGGTGTTTAATTGATCGGCTAAATATTGTTGCGCGGAAACCGGTTGCAAGCCAAGCGAGTTACCGCAAAGGTAAAACGCGTCTTCACCATTGTGCTGCGGAATTAAAAAACGACTTCGGAAATTTTTTAATGAATCCTGCTCATCCTGCCGCCGGGCAAACGCCAGATCGTTTTGATAGTTCATTCGCCAATAATACAAAATAGGAAGCTTATTTGTTGGGCTTGCTCACGTAAATATTGCCTTTTACATAGAAACGATAAGGCAGCAAGGCATCTTCAGCAGCGTAAGCCACTCCTATTCGTGGGACGGCTTTTATTTGATTATCCGGAAAATGAAGGCCACGGTCTTCAAGCCAGATCGTATCACCTTGCAAACTAAACGCATTGATATTGCGCGAAATGCCTAACGCCTTGGCTACCGAACCGGGCCCGGCAGTTATGGTTGGCTTAAGAACCGGCATATTGCGCCGTACCTGCATTGCTTCAATCCCATCAGTAGGTTGAATTGCCCGGATAAGAATTGCCTGCGGATGCCCTTCGCTTGAGGTAACGATATTAAACATTTCATGAATACCATAACAGAGGTAAACATATGCAATACCACCCCGCATGAACATGGTTTTAGTTCGGGGGGTAAGTCGATTACCAAAAGCGTGAGAAGCTTTATCTATTGCACCGTTATAAGCCTCTGTTTCCACAATATATCCTCCTGTTATTATACCATCAATACAAGTAAATAAATACTTACCTAACAGGTCTTTACTGATATTTACAACATCGTTACCCAGGTAATAACTTTCAGGTATTTTCATTTTTTCAGGATCCCCTTCAATAATTTGTTAATCTCTTTTGCCTTGTCAAAGATCATGATATGTGTACCTCCTTTAACAATGGTGGCGTTTTTTATTCTTTTGTAATCAAACACCAAATCCATATCACCAGTGATGTGATAGAGGTTTGGCGGGATAGCTTCGTTCTTCCAGTGCAAAATGGCATACATGGCCCATTTCATAAATACTGGCGATGATCTTTTGAGCATATCGCTAAATAACCAGGCATCCTCCTGGCTCATGTGACCAAACAAAGGTTTGATCATAAACCCCATCAAATTAAATACTTTTCCCGGGACAAGTTTGTAAACAGGCAAAGCGCGAAAAAGGCTAAAATACCATGGCGCCTCATCACTGGTTTTAATACTGGAAATCAAAATAACCTTTTCGACAGGGATGAGCTTCGCCATTTTAACAGCGACAATCCCGCCTAAGGAGTTGCCGATCAGTACTGAGTTTGATTTTATATTGTATTGATAAATAAGCTTTTGAGCATAACTAACTAAAGTGTCTTTTGAATTCGGTTCTATCCAGTCTACTGTAATTACCTCATGCTCATCACTGAGGTTAATATTGTTGTATACACGCGTATCAGCACCGAGACCGGCAATAAGATAGATCCTGCTCATTAAAAATTAATAAGCTTTATTATTTGTTCAAGATATTGCGCATCGGTTTCATTAAACTGATCAAGTAATTCGCTATCCACATCCAGCACTGCTACAACTTCGTTATCTTTAAATACCGGCACTACAATTTCCGAGCGGGAAAGTGAGCTACAGGCAATATGCCCGGGAAATGCATCAACATCTGGCACAACCAAAGTTTTAGCCTGCTGCCATGCCGCTCCGCAAACGCCTTTCCCCAAGCCAATGCGGGTACATGCAACCGGACCCTGGAAAGGCCCTAAAACCAATTCGTTTTCTTTAACCAGGTAAAAACCTACCCAAAACCATTTAAACTGCTCTTTTAAGGCTGCCGCTACGTTTGCCATATTAGCAACGAGGTCAGGCTCGCCATAAAGTAACGCTTCTACTTGAGGGACAAGTGTTGCGTATTGCTCTGCTTTATCGGTCGATGTATTTATTGTTAGATCTTCTGCCATGATGTAAAAGTAAGGATGCCACGTTGAAACTAAATAAGGCAAATATCATATTTAATCTTTTATTTAGCATTTACATGATAGTTAGCCTTACTATAATCCGATACCGCAAACTGTTTGTTCCTTTTGCCCTGTTGGCTATGGCTATTCATCGCCTTCCCCTATTGATGCAAAAAGGATGCAGTTTTTACAAACTTCTTGGCTCTGGAAAAAACGGAACATTTGACCTTGAACCCGACTGGCAACAATGGGGCTTATTGGCTTGCTGGGATAGCAGGGAAAATTTTGACGCATTTTATAACAGGTCGTTCGTCCCATCCTGGTGGAAGCTGTTAGGTACTGAAAGCTGGACTATGATTTGTCAGCCCCTGCAAAGCCACGGGAGTTGGGATGGAAAAGAGCCATTCGGCAAGCCCGATGCAAGCGACATTAATGGCCCAGTCGCCGTACTCACACGCGCAACAATCAAACTTAGCAGGTTAAAGAATTTCTGGGCCAATGTAGATACCGTTGCAAACATAATGACATCCGCTCCCGGATATATAAATTCATTTGGCGTTGGTGAAGCTCCAGTATACAGACAAGCTACATTTTCTGTTTGGGAAAGCCTGGAACACGTCAAAACTTTTGCATATAAAAGCCCCGAACATGCCGAAGTAATTAAAAAGACAAGAAGCGAAGGTTGGTATAGCGAAGAGCTTTTTGCGCGGTTTAAACCAATCGCCAGCTTTGGCACCATTTACGGAAAAGATCCGCTGAACGGTTTATTGAATAAATAAAACAGACATGAGAATTATTGCAGAACTTCCCCATCCCGATTTTAAAATCTCCATCCTGAATATGAACAATAAGTTTATTGTAAAGGTAGAGCAGGGCTCCCTTGAGCAGAGTTACAAGATCCCGGAAATGGATTTAACCGAGGGGGTTAACAGTGTTTTTGAGTTGCTTGATGAAGAGTTTTTAAAAAAGATAGCCGCCCGATTTATCGACATGCGTAACGATTATAAAGACGCTTATTTTAGATACAATTATTGAAATAAAACCGTTAATATTGATGATAAACAGATTGTTATAAATAATCAATACAGCAAACAGAATTTAATTTGGCAAACCAAATGCTTTTAAGTTTCGCTTGTCGTTATCTTCACAAAATACATAAATAAAAAATTGAGTAGAATGAAATCAACATATTGATAATTAATAACTTATAATATGAAACAAAATTTTATTGCGCGTTGATTTTAACGGAATAAATGAAAGGTCAAGCCAATAGCAGGTCGCAATACCAAAAACCGGAAGGTTTGGTATCGGTAGCAGAAACGCAGGAATCATTGGCGTTTTTCGGCGCGGCGTATTCCTTAAAAATTTTTACACCTGTTTTGTATTCAATTGGGTTTTTAAATATCGGCCCTTTAAAAGTGAAGGTGTGGAACTCCCCGTTTTCGCCGCAAACGTCAACATCGTCATGCAACGCATCAATTAACTCGCGGCTGATCTCTTTACCAACAATGCGTTCCAAACGTTGCTGGGTACAGGCTATCACAGTTCCGAAACCGAGGTTCAAAAATTCATTTATCAATTCGGATGTATCCCTTTTCCATAATGGGTAAATACCTCTGAGCCCAACCTCGCTTAACCGTGCATCGCGGTAATCTTTTAGGTCCTGCAAAAATATATCTCCAAAAACGGAATGGGTTACACCTTCATTTTTAAACCGGTTTAAATGGTATCGCATTACATCGTCATATTCCTGCATGCCCGGCATTTCGGGCAGGCGGATTTGATATAATGGAATGCCGATAGCTTCTGCTTGTTTAGTCAGTAATTCCGTCCTTACACCATGCATGGAAATCCTGTCGGCCGCGTCATTGATCGTAGTTACAAGATAGGCGATTTCAAGATCCGGATTTTGCAGGCAATGATATAAAGCGAGGGCGCTGTCTTTACCGCCGCTCCAATTGAAGATACACTTCATATTTAATTATTGAATTAGAGAATTAATGAATTATTGATTTTAATCTTTCAGCAATTCATTTACCAGGGCCGGCACACCAACTGTAGCTTTTTCCTGGATTTTAATTACAGGCCCTTTAACATTTACCGAAGGGATATTGGGATCGATAATATATTTTGGCGCCTCACGGTCAACATAACCGATAAGCCCTGCGGCCGGGTAAACAGCAAGAGATGAACCTATAAGCATAAATATATCAGCCCCTACGCATATCGCGGCTGCGTGTTCTATCATTGGCACAGGCTCGCCAAACCACACTACATGTGCACGCAATTGTGAACCTAATTCACAAAGCTCGCCCATTTTAATTTCCCAGCCGTCAATAGGGTAAGTAAGCTCGGATTTTACGCTTGATTGCGAACGGGTAATAATACCGTGCAAATGCACCACATTAGTTGATCCAGCCCTTTCATGCAGGTCATCTATATTTTGAGTAATGATGGTTACCTTATACTTTTCTTCGAGCGCAGCAAGTGCATAGTGGGCCGCATTAGGTTTTGCTTCCAATACAGATTTACGGCGCTCGTTATAAAATTGCTGTACCATAACCGGGTTATGCTCCCAGGCTTCGGGGGTGGCTACATCTTCAATATTGTACCCTTCCCAAAGCCCATCGCTGTCCCTGAAGGTTTTTAAACCACTTTCGGCGCTGATACCCGCGCCTGTTAATACTACTAAGTTTTTCATTTCGATATAAACAGATGATAATTGGTTAGGCCACAAAAAAAGCGGATCGCCTTTCAACAATCCGCTTTAAATTTAAATGCTTTTATATTATAAAGCCAATTGCTTTTTGTCCCGAAGAAAAGTGTACTTATTCTTAGCCAGTTCAAAACCACCAAAAAGTATTGCACTAAATACTAATGTACCCAATGCCATATTTTTCTCAAACGGAATAGCCTTAATCAATGATTCACCGTAGCCAGCTAAGGTATGCGGATAAAGCGTGCCGTATAACCATGGCAAATCAGTAATTAACCAATGAATTAAAACTGCTGCAATTGAGCCTAAAAGCACGTTAATAACATTCACCCTTTCAAGCAAAGTACCAACAAGTACCATGAATGCAAAGCATAGGTAAACCCAGACTGCTCCACCATACCATAAAGTTAACTTTCCAGTATACAGGTAATTGATTATGATATCGGTTGAAAACAGCGTAAGCAACACTGTTGCATAACCTTTCCACTTTGAGGTAAAATAAGCACCGCCAAATAATGCAATAGCACCTACCGGATTGAAATTACTCAATTCTTTATACTTAAATGCTAAAAGCCTGAATGTGGCTGCAACCAGGATCATCAGGATCAGGAACAGGTTGCGGTTGGTGTTATCTTTTGCGGTCATGATTTTATATATGGCGTAAAATTACTTAATAATCCGAACAATAAGCAAGCGCTATTTAAATTGATACCTGGCACCAAGCATGAAGTTGATACCGCGGGTGTTATATCCTAACCAGTCTACGTATTTAGTATCTAAAACGTTGTTGAGGTCGCCAAAAACATTTAAGCTTTTGGTTGCTTTGTATCCCAGGTGCAAATCTACCAGGTTATAGTGCTTCAATGTAATCACACTTGAAGGATAGGTTGAAAAATCCTGATCGGTACGGTTGCCTGTATATTTGTAGTTAACGCCAACCTGAAAATCGTTTAAAACATCGTAACTGATGTTGGCACCCAAAGTACTCTTAGGCCTGCGGTAAAGATTGCTGGTTTGTGCACCGGCTTCGTCGGTTAGCTTGCCTGTTACATAAGCGTAATATGCGGATGCGTGAATTTTATTGTTGCTATATTTTAACTCGGTCTCAAAGCCTTTATCTTTTTGCTCTTGTCCGTTTTTATAAAAAGAAGCGTACGGCGGCTGCGATTCAGAGAAAAAGTAAATTACATCTTTGGTATTACGCTTGAAAAACTGCGTATTGAATGACAATGTATTTTTAATAATTTCCCAGTCAAAGCCTGCTTCGTATGATGTGGTGATCTCAGGATTTAATTTAGGATTGCCATACTGAGAAAACAACTGATATAACGAAGGTGATTTGAACGCCGAAGCTATTGTACCAAAAATCTTAAACTGATCGGCAAGGTATAACGATGGGTTGATGGTGTAGGTAAACTTGTCGCCATATTTACTATGATTATTGTATCTGCCGCCTAACTCCATATGAAAGATATCGTATTTGAAAAACAACGAAGTATAAGCGCTGAATATATTATTAGTAGCATCACCGGCTTTGATAATACTTGCGGGTGCCTGGTAAGCTGTTGACTCATACAGACTATACTGGCTTGTATTGCTGTATTTAAAACCTGCACCGCTGGTAATGTCCAAATACTTATTCAGTTCATAATTAAACACAGCTTCAGCATTGGTTATACGTCCTGTATTTTTTGTAACTTGGTGGGTTCCGCCATTGTCAGACGGAAGGTTGGTGAAATCATTTTGAACCGTATTTTGCGACAGGTTCACGTTGAGGTTACCTTTTGGCAAAATTAATTTTGCACCTACGCCACCAAATAAAAATGTATTTTTATAAGTGTAATCGTTATCATTAGTAAAAGCACCATAAGGCAGGTCGCCAGTGTTGTGGCTTACCTGCAGGTTTCCATTAAGAATAAATTTAGATGAGACATTTTGGCTCAGGTTCACACTGGCCGAACGTTGGTGAAAACCATCTTTCTTAAAATCGCCTTTGCCAGTGGTATCTGTAGCCGCGGCAAAGCCTTTTGAATCGGTATTTGATAGGTTAATGGCTATGCCTGTATTTTTCACCTGTCCAATTAATGAGGCCGACTCTTTAAACGCATTATAGCTGCCGCCTGTTAACTGCAAACCACCGGTCAATCCCTGTTGTTTAGCTTTTTTTGTGATGATATTAATAACGCCTGCTACAGCATCAGAACCATAAAGCGTTGAACCACTTCCTTTCAAAATCTCGATATGATCTATCAAATCCACCGAAAGGGCGTTAAGATCATAGCTGCCATCAATGCCTGAAGCGTTGTTTACCGGGAAACCATCAACCAGGATAAGGGTATTGCCAGATGAAGCTCCGCGCAGGAAAACCGATGTGCTGATACCGGGGGCATTATTTGCACCTGAAAAAGTTATACCGGCAACCGTATTTAATAATTGAGGTAATGATTTACCCTGCGATTTATTGATCTCATCGGCAGAAATGATGGTAACAACGCGGCCGATGTCTGACAGTTTTTTAGGCGACCGGCTTGCAGTTACTACTACCGTATTGAGTGTGCGTGTGGTATCCTGTGCATATGCTGCTGAGGTAGATAAACCAACAGCTAACAAACCGAATCCCAAAGTAATTTTAGCGTACTTTTTTTCCATGTATGATTGATATGTATAAAATAATAATGCAGCCTTAATAGCATACACGGAAATGAATAAAATGAAAACACGCCAAACGAAGAGCATTCACATCCAAGCTTCAATCCCCGAAAGCTATGAATAACATATAATGCCTTGGCAGGTCTTCTGACTTGCTCCCCATTTTGCCTGGCCTTCCCCCTGTTTACAGAAAGTGACTTTATAGATTTGGCAACGGTTACGGAGCTTACAGCTGCGGGACAGTTACGGATTTACACCGTATTCCCTTTTAATTCATTAAGCAAATAATGAAACCTAAAGCGCTGCAAAAGTACAATAAGTATCCGTTAACCTCAAATTACATAACTATATTTATCATGATGAAATATCTCTGTATTTTACTGCTGATCATGAGCACACTTAACGGTTTTGCCCAGCAACCAGATACCATTTTTCTGAAGGGTTTGCTGCATGAACATCCCGAATTCTTTTCGGGTATCCTAAACCACCCCATACAAAATGAAGTACAGATACTATACACCCGGATAGACAGGGATAGAAACAACACCCCTCACTTTACCTCATATAGTTATCACCTCAACGCGCAGCATTATTTTTATCCGGCGAGTACAGTAAAACTTCCTACAGCCATATTTGCCCTTGAAAAGTTGAATGAGCTGAAGGTGCAAGGCTTAAACCCCAAGTCGGTGATGATTACAGATAGCTCATTTGCCGGCCAAACCAAGGTACGTGTGGACACATCATCTGCAACAGGTCTCCCATCTATTGAAAACTACATTAAAAAAATCTTGCTGGTGAGCGATAACGCTGCGTACAACCGCCTGTACGAATTTGTTGGCCGGGCGGAGATCAATCAAAAACTAAAAAAATATCACCTTGATAACACTCGTATTGTAGGCAGGCTGGCTATTGGCGATGCGGGAGAAAGCACCCGGCATACCAACCCTATTGATTTTTATAACGGCGATAAATTGATTTATCAGAAACCTGCATTGTATGATGCCTCGAACTACCCTATGCACCTGGAAAATATGTTGCAGGGCAAAGCCTATTTAGATAGCAGCGACCGGCTCGTCAATAAACCGCTTGACTTTTCTGAAAAGAATATTTACGCTCTTGCCGATCAGCAGATGGTGCTTAAACGATTGTTATTCCCGGAAACTTTCCCAAAAGCTGAGCGCTTTAACTTAACAGCAGACGACTATCGCTTCATTTATCGTTACATGAGCACCTTTCCCACCGAAAACACTAAACCCACTTATCACCGCCCCGAATATTTCCCAGCTTATTGCAAGTTTTTGTTTTATGGCGGGGATAGCACGGCAGTTATTAATCCCGATATCAGGATCTTTAATAAAGTTGGTGATAGTTATGGTTATGATATTGATAATGCATATATCGTAGATTTTAAAAACAATGTTGAGTTTATGCTCAGTGCAGTCGTGCAATCAAATGAAGATGGGATACTGAACGATAATAAATACGAGTACACAACGGTATGCCTGCCTTTCCTGAAAAACCTTGGCCAGGTGATATACCAATATGAACTCAAACGCCCTAAAAAATACCTGCCCCATTTAACTAAATTTAAATTTAACTATAGCCAAAAGCAATAAAAATTCACTTCAGGAAAACTTAGTAGCGCAAAGGGTGTTTTAAAAACGACAACTATTTAAAAACCTATGGCAACTACAATAGTAAAATATACCGACAACTTCCCTGTGCTTTATGGAGATGACCGCATAAACCTGAATTGGCCCGAACGCTTTACGTCCATCGCTGGTGGTATGAAGCTCGGTTTCTCAGGTTTTAAAAATATTTTCAAAAATCCATTTGCAAGTATCGTAAAAATAGGTGCCGGTGGCTATTTGTTAAACAGGGGTATCACAGGGCATTGTGAGCTTTACAAACGTATTGGTAAACTATCCACCAATCCCATAAATGTAAATATTCGTTCGTCGTTTATTGTGAATAAACCCCGGCAAAAGGTTTATGAATTTTGGCGCAAACTGGATAACCTGCCCCTTTTTATGAAACACCTGGAAAGTGTGGAGGTCATCGACTCTAAATATTCACACTGGGTTTTGAAGCTTCCCAAAAATGTAGCTACAATCAGCTGGCATGCCGAAATTGTTCATGACGAACCTAATGAAGTGATCGGCTGGAGTTCGCTGTCTGATTCGATGATTAACAATGCCGGTAAAGTACGTTTCCAGGATACGGTTGATGGGCAGGGTACCATTGTTGATGTAGTAATCAGCTATCAGCCCCCGGCAGGTGGTGTAGGCGCAGGCATAGCCAAAATACTAAACCCGGTATTCAAAAATATGGTTGATAAGGATATTCAAAACTTTAAACAGTATATGGATATCAATAACGATCCGGATGAATTTGTTGAAGTAATTGTCGTCAAATAAAAAAATAACACCTTTACCCCAGGGCGCTCAGGTAATACGAGCGCCTTTATTTCTCACAACAATAGCATCATTTACGGGTGAATTTTGATTTGAGTTTTAGAAAACGCCGTTCATAAAGATAATACGATAATAAAGGGACAGTAATCAAACCCAATACATTGTAAGGAAATATGCTTAATAGCATTTTACTATCCCGGCCAGTAAATAACTGCTGCCATATGTATATGCCATAGGATAGCATACCAATAAATGACAGAAATTTATTGTTTAACACCTTAAAAATCCAATCGTTTGCGGGTATGATATTGCTTAAAATTAAATAGCCGGTAATTACCGAAATCGCCAGGTTTACGTACAGTGATTTTAAGGTATAAAATTCGTCAAAGTGTAATCCAAACATTAATATTATAGCCAAAATATTGCCGGCTACCTTTGTTTGTTTGAGCCAAATTACCTTCAAAGTTTCTTTGGACGCCATCAACGCAAAAAAACAGCCGACACCAATTGATTGAAACTTTATAAAATAGTGAGTAAAACCGTAAATAATGCCACGATTCAAAACGGGAACAAACTGTTGCACTGCACACAACAGCGGCAATGTGAATACAATGCTGATAATGATATAATAAAATGCAGTTCTGTTTATCTTTAAAATAAAAGGAAAAAGAAGATAAAATTGTTCTTCAACCGATAATGACCAATAATGACTAAAGTAATAAGTGAAATCATGGCTGCGGAAATAGCTAAAATTCATTAGATATAATGCAGAGCCAAAAAATTGAATCCAGGAAATGTTTAAACTGTAGAAATGGTTTAATAAAAACACCACTCCAATATATAAATAGGCTAAAGGAAATATTCGCAAAAAACGCCTGATATAAAATTTTTTTAGCGATAAGCCACCTGTTACTTCTTTTTCTTTTAAACATAGGCTCGTAATTAAAAAACCACTTATTACAAAGAAAATGTTTACCCCCAACCCACCATTGAATATTGTAGTATAAAAATGATTATCAGATAACTGAAGGTGGTAAAATACAACCAGGATAATTGAAATGCCGCGAAATCCATTTAAGGAGTAATAATAGTTACTGCGCAATAAGCTGGATAAGACAGGCTGTCCCTCCTTGTGTGATGTCATACCGTAAAAATAGATACTCAAATAATTAAAACAAAAAAGGCCGCAAATTGCGGCCTCTCTCATGCATTACAATGCGATATTATTTTACTGCATCAACAACTGCTTTGAAAGCGTCTGGGTTGTTCATTGCTAAGTCGGCCAATACTTTACGGTTTAAACCGATTTCTTTAGCGGCTAATTTACCCATTAACTGAGAGTAAGAAATTCCGTGCTGACGGGCACCTGCGTTAATACGTTGGATCCATAAAGCCCTGAATTCTCTCTTTTTGGTTTTACGGTCGCGATAAGCGTATTGTAAACCTTTTTCAACTGTGTTTTTTGCAATGGTGTATACCTTGCTACGTGAACCCCAATAACCTTTGGCGAGGTTCATGATCCTTTTCCTGCGTCTTCTCGACGCTACTGCGTTAACTGAACGTGGCATCTTGTGTGTTTTTTGGTAGTGAGTGCCTGCATCTCGTGTGCCGGACTTAAAACTCTAATACCTGGTTTTAAAATTTGTGAATTACTTTCCGATACAAAGCATACGTTTTACGTTACCCATGTCGGCATCAGATACTAAGCTGGTTTGACCAAGGGCACGCTTACGTTTTGTCGACATCTTGGTTAAGATGTGGCTTTTGTATGCGTTTTTTCTTGCGATTTTACCTGTTCCAGTAAGCTTAAAGCGCTTTTTAGCACTGGAATTGGTTTTCATTTTTGGCATAACTCTATTTATTTGTGTTAGATATTAACGTTTCTCAACGTTTTATTTTCAAGCCCCGATCTTGAGACCGAGGTTATTTAATTACTTTTTAGCTGCTTTTGGTGCAAGGGTTAAAAACATCCTTTTTCCTTCAAGCTTCGGTAACTGCTCCACTTTACCAACTTCTTCTAATGCCTGGGCAAAGCGAAGTAGTAAGATCTCGCCTTGTTCTTTGTAAACAATTGCACGACCTTTAAAGTGTACATAAGCCCTTACCTTTTCGCCAGCTTCCAAAAACTTAATGGCATGCTTTAATTTAAACTCAAAGTCATGGTCATCAGTGTTAGGTCCGAAACGGATTTCTTTGATAACCGTTTGCTTGGCATTGCTTTTTATCTCTTTAAGCTTTTTCTTTTGCTCGTAAATAAACTTATTGTAATCAGTTACTTTACAAACCGGTGGTACGGCGTTAGGAGATATTTCAACCAAATCCAATTCCTGCTCCTGCGCTATTGCAAGGGCATCTCTTAATGAGTAAACTCCCTGCTCAACGTTATCACCTACAAGGCGAACTTCCTGAGCCCTAATGAATTGGTTTATGTTATGTTCGGCTTCTTTTTTCTTAAAAGGAAGCCTTGGTCCTCTATTGAAAGGTTTGTTTAATGCCAAGTTATACTGTTATTTCTTTAGTTATTTGTTCTTTAAAATCTTCTATGCTCATACTTCCCAAATCACCGGTACCGTGTTTACGTACAGAAACCAAGCCTTCGGCAGCTTCTTTTTCGCCCACAACCAGCATGTAAGGGATTTTTTTGACTTCAGCATCTCGTATCTTTCTGCCTATTTTCTCGTCCCTGAAGTCGATTAGCCCGCAAATATCGGAATCTTTTAATATATCAGAAACTTTTTTTGCATATTCTTCATATTTTTCTGATATGGGGAGTATAATGAACTGTTCGGGCGATAGCCACAACGGGAAATTACCTGCACAATGCTCAATTAATACTGCTATAAAGCGTTCCATCGAACCAAACGGAGCCCTATGAATCATTACCGGGCGGTGCTTTTGATTGTCGCTACCTGTATATTCCAGTTCAAAACGTTCAGGCAGGTTATAATCAACCTGAATAGTGCCCAATTGCCATTTACGACCAAGGGCATCTTTCACCATGAAATCGAGCTTAGGGCCATAAAACGCAGCCTCACCTAATTCCACAACTGTAGTCAATCCTTTTTCGGCTGCAGCCTCAATGATAGCGCTTTCTGCCAGGGCCCAGTTTTCATCTGTACCAATGTATTTTGCCCTGTTTTCAGGATCACGTAACGACACCTGAGCAGTGTAGTTTTCAAACCCCAAAGCTTTAAATACATACAATACAAGGTCAATTACTTTTTTAAACTCATCCTTTACCTGGTCCGGACGGCAAAATAAGTGGGCATCATCCTGAGTAAAGCCACGTACACGTGTTAAACCATGCAACTCACCACTTTGCTCATAACGATACACAGTACCAAATTCAGCAAAACGAACCGGCAGATCTTTGTATGAACGCGGTTTTGTTTTATAGATCTCGCAGTGGTGAGGGCAGTTCATCGGCTTTAAGAAAAACTCCTCCCCTTCCTGCGGGGTCTTTATCGGCTGGAATGAATCGGCACCGTATTTTTCATAGTGACCCGATGTTACATACAGATTTTTATGACCAATATGAGGAGTGATTACCTGCTCATAGCCTGCTTTTACCTGTGCTTTTTGCAAGAAATTTACCAAACGTTCGCGCAATGCAGTTCCTTTAGGTAACCACAATGGTAATCCCATACCTACCTTTTCCGAAAAAGCGAACAGTTCCAGTTCCTTACCCAGTTTGCGGTGATCGCGCTTTTTAGCTTCTTCGATCATGTGCAGATATTCGGTAAGCTCGCTGGCTTTAGGGAAAGTAACACCGTAAATACGGGTTAACTGCTTACGGGTTTCATCACCACGCCAGTATGCACCTGCAAGGCTCATCAGCTTAACCGCTTTTATAAAACCTGTGTTAGGGATGTGAGGCCCGCGGCACAAGTCGGTAAAATTACCTTGCGAATAAAAAGTAATAGCGCCATCAGGCAGGTCTTTGATCAGGTCAAGCTTGTACTCATCGCCTTTTTCTGTGAAATACTCAATAGCATCAGCCTTGCTCACCGGTTTGCGGATGTACTCCTCTTTAGTTTTAGCAAGTTCAATCATTTTATCTTCTATCTGCTTAAACTCGTCAGAAGATAAAACCTTGTCGCCAAAGTCAACATCGTAATAAAAACCTGTTTCAATAGCCGGACCGATACCAAATTTAGTACCCGGATAAAGGGCTTCCAAAGCTTCGGCCATTAAATGGGCCGATGAATGCCAGAAAGTTGACTTGCCGTCGGCATCATTCCAGGTTAATAATTTAACATGGGCATCCTGCTCAATAGGGCGGCTTGCGTCCCAAACCTGGCCGTCAACTTCGGCTGCTAATACGTTACGCGCTAAGCCTTCAGAAATCGACTGCGCGATTTGCATGGAAGAGATCCCTTTGTCATACTGACGAACGGATCCATCGGGAAGTGTAATGTTAATCATCTACAACTATGATTTAAAGTTTTATAAAATTACGTTTAAACGGTCACCTACAAAGTGACCCTCATTTTGTGGGTACAAAAATAGAATTTTAAATAGCATTTAACATCAAAGCAGTTTCAAATTTTTGTTTGATAGGGATTTTCAGACTCACACCATAGAAAATAAAATGGGGCGTCTTCATTTTCATATAAATTAAAAATGAAGATGCCCCATCAGTTTATGTATTGAGCCTACTTAAAAGCCTCGTTCGACGGATTTGAATTAACAGATGTTTCTTTAACCTTAAATTCAATTGGTTGCCCAACCAGGATGGCTTTTACAGAGAACGGAATTTTAATACCTCCGTTTATTCCTTCGTAGTTACCAAACTCAACAGTCAGGTCATTTGCTCCTTCAATGGTTTGTTTAAGCTTCAGTCCTGTTTTTTGGCTGTAATAATTATGGATATGAATCTCGGTACCTATATTGATATCAACCTCGTAGGCAAGCTCGTTATTTACCACTCTTAAAATAGGCTGCAGCGTTATATTTTGATTTATCCGTTCATAATCAAGTTCAGGAAACGGGCGGCTTTTAAGTTTGATCATTTTTTTAGCTGCATCATCAAGCTGTACATCCCTGTTAACCTGCCTTGCTTTTATGCTATCACCATTAAGTGTTATATGCGACACAACAAGGTTATTATATGAGGGTACTATTGCTTCCTGGTAGTACTTATCAGGCATTTTATACCGGGTTACCAATTGCACATCAGCGCCTTGTATATTGCCAACTGCCGATGTTTGCAGATCGCGAATATTCTTGAGTTTGTCGGCACCGCCAATGGCATCTAAATACGCCTTGATCACAGTACTTGCAGTTGTGCCTTGTGGAATTGGAAGCCCGCTGTATGAATTATTTTCGGGGTTAACATCAGGTAAATTATGATCAGGATCGATGGTTGCATAAGCAATTTTCGAGGTCGATTTGTATGGGAAGGTCCAGGTATCGCCGCGCTGCCAGATCTCAGCCGGAAGTTTTACAATGCCGGTTTTTCCGTTCTCTTCTTTAATTGATATGGTAACCGGCAATGCCATTTCTTCCAGGTTTACAATGGTGAGCATAGCACCTTTGGTGGCATCATTATCAGGATATGAAATATCCTTTATACCCTGATCAACTTTCCAGGTGGTGAAAAACCATTCGTTCCAAAACCAGCTCAGGTCCTCACCTGCGGCATTATCCATCGTATGGAAAAAATCCCAGGGGGTTGGGTGTTTAAACGCCCATCGTTTGATATAGGTTTTAAATGCATAATCAAAACGTTCTTCACCTAAGATCTGTTCTCGTAAAATAGTTAATCCTAACGCCGGTTTTTCATAAGCAGCAACTGCTAAAAAATCCTCCTGTATCACATCGGGCGTATTCATAATAGCCTCAGCACCTGGGCTAAATAAATAAGCGGCACTTTTTTGCTGATCGGGCTTGTCATAATATTCACCCTTGTTAAATACCTTGGTATCAACATTATTTAAAAAGGTGTTAAAACCCTCGTCCATCCAGGCGTATTTACGCTCATTTGATCCAACAATCATCGGGAACCAGTTGTGGCCAAACTCATGATTGGTAACTTCCCACAAACCTCCGTTTTGATTATTTGAGCCACAAAATACTATACCCGGGTACTCCATCCCTCCTACTATACCGGCCACATTAGTAGCTACAGGATAAGTATATTCAAACCATTTATCACTATACAATTCAATGGCGGCTTTAACATATTCGGTTGAGCGGCCATACGAGTTATTCCCTTTAGCTTCCACAGGGTAAACAGATTGGGCAAGCGCTTTTTTACCGCTTGGCAAATTGATGCGTGCAGCATCCCAAATGAATGCTTTTGAAGCTGCCCAGGCCACATCACGGGCGTTTTTACACATAAAATGCCAGGTAAGCGTCGGCTTTTTCGGGTAATCGGTATTATGTAAAATATCAGTCGAATCTTTAATAATAACTGTTTTATCACTCTTACGGGCTTCGGCCAAACGGTTTATCGAGGTAGGTGATAATACTTCAGCAGGGTTAAGCAGTTCGCCCGATCCTGCTACAACCAAACTTGCAGGTGCGGTAATAGTATAATCAAAATTGCCGTACTCCAAGTAAAACTCGCTTGCACCAAGATATGGTATGGTGTTCCATCCGGTTACATCGTCGTAAACTTCCATGCGTGGGTACCACTGCGCAATTTCATAGATCCAGCCATTTTTGGTATGCTGGCGACCCATTCTGTCGGTACCATATTCGGGAATATCAAAACCATAATCTATTTTGATCTGCAATTTGCTCCCTGCCGCGCGTAACGAATCTTTCAGCTTGATCTGCATACGGGTGTCAGTGATCAGGTAATCGGCTTTCAGCGTTTTGCCTTTGTTAATGATATAAACCGATTTTATTTCGGCACCTTTTGTATATGATTTATTTGCGAACCTTCCACCCGAAACATTGCTTGTTGCTTCGGCACGCGAATCATCCTTATAAATATTCTGATCTACCTGGAGCCACAAAAAGCCCAGCGCATCCGGGCTGTTATTAGTGTAAGTAATTAAAGTGCTGCCTTCTATCCGGTGTTTAGCGGTATCAAGCGTAACATCAAGCTTATAATCGGCCCGGTTTTGCCAGTATTTTGGACCTGGAGCACCACTGGCCGTCCTGAACTCACCGCCCCTTTCGGGGTAAAATATAGGGTTAAATACTTTATGCTGATCATACTTGGGTGCTGCCTGATCTGCATTTTGCGCTTTTACTTCACCGGCATAAATGCCTAAAAACAATAACAACGCGGCTTTGTAGAATTTCATTAACTGTGTTTTAATTGTGAGGGAAAGATATTAAAATATATTTGACTTGAAACGTAATTGCTTGGTTACGTAGTATCAGGCTCATTTGTTTATAACAATTACGAATAAACTATTTTGCTAAAATGGCCGTTGATACATTGTTGCAAATCAATCCCTATTTTTTATATTTTTGCGGATGATTTACGGCACATACAGTCGTTGATCGCAGCCCTAATAAATGGATATATCAGTTGTAGTACCTCTTTACGATGAAGTAGAATCATTACCCGAATTAACCACATGGATTAGCCGGGTAATGGACGAAAACCGTTTTACTCACGAGATAATTTTGGTTGACGATGGCAGCAAGGACGGATCATGGGAAATGATCAGGAAACTGCAAACCGGTAATCCCTTTATCAAAGGCATTAAATTCAGGCGTAATTATGGTAAATCTGCAGCCCTTAATACAGGTTTTATTGCTGCCAAAGGCAATGTGGTGATTACCATGGACGCCGATTTGCAGGATAGCCCGGATGAGATCCCGGAACTTTACCGCCGGATAACTGAAGAGAAATATGACCTTGTTTCGGGTTGGAAAGCAAAAAGGCACGATCCACTGAGCAAAACTATACCTACTAAACTATTCAACGCGGCAACCCGCCGTATGAGTGGCATCCATAACCTGCATGATTTTAATTGCGGTTTAAAAGCCTATCGTAATGTTGTAGTTAAAAACATTGAAATTTATGGCGAGATGCACCGTTATATCCCGGTTCTGGCAAAATGGGCCGGCTTTACCAAAATTGGCGAACAGGTTGTTGAGCACCGCCCTCGTAAATATGGCAAAACCAAGTTTGGCTTAAGCCGGTTTATCAATGGATTTCTTGATCTGCTTTCAATTTTCTTTGTAGGTAAATTTGGCAAGCGTCCGATGCATTTTTTTGGTACGCTGGGCACATTGAGCTTTTTTACGGGTTTGATTATGGCCATCTGGATAATTTGGGAAAAGCTTTACAATATAGCACACAACCTAAAATACAGGGATGTAACCACGAGCCCGCTGTTTTATATAGCATTGGTAGCTATCATATTAGGCTCACAATTGTTTTTAACGGGCTTTGTTGCCGAGCTTGTTTCACGCAGCGCAAGCGAACGTAACCATTATCAAATTGAGGAAACAATTTAATTAGATTTGAGATTTGAGACTTTTTGAATATTTGCCTCCTGTCTCATATCTAACATCTCACATCTATTCTAAAAACATGTTTTTTTCCATTATCATTCCTTTATATAACCGACCGCAGGAAATAAAAGAACTGCTGGAAAGCCTCACCTTGCAAACCTATCGCAATTTTGAGGTTTTGGTTATTGAAGATGGTTCTGTAAATGATGCTGAAGCCATAGTAAATACCTTTACCGATAAGCTTAACCTGCGTTATTTTAAAAAACGGAATGAAGGCCAGGGTTTTGCACGTAATTTTGGTTTTGAGCGTGCCAAAGGCGATTACTTTGTAATTTTTGATTCAGACTGCCTGATCCCTCCTGCTTACCTGCAAATTGTTAATGATTCGTTGGCGGCAAATTACCTTGATGCCTACGGCGGACCCGATGGTGCACATGAATCTTTTACCCCTACACAAAAAGCCATAAGCTATTCTATGACCTCCCCTTTTACTACCGGAGGCATTCGTGGTAATAAAAAAGGTATAGGGCAGTTTCACCCGCGTAGTTTTAACATGGGTGTTTCAAGGCAGGCCTGGGAAAAAGCAGGTGGTTTTATTATTACCCGTCTTGGTGAAGATATTGAATACAGTATCAGGATCCATTCACTAGGCTTTAAAATTGGGTTGATTCCCGACGCTATTGTTTACCATAAACGGCGTACTAACTTTTACCAGTTTTATAAGCAACTGCACTTTTTTGGGAGGGCCCGCATCAACATATCTAAGTTTTTTCCTCAAGAGTTAAAGCTGGTACATTTTTTTCCGGCTGCTTTTACAGTGGGTGTTATCCTTACTATTATTCTAAACCTATTTGGCTCTGTTTTAGCACCTGTAGGTAATTTTATACTGTTGATTTTCACTTTGTTAATTTTTTTCCATGCCTGGTGGAAAAATAAATCGGTAAAAATCGCATTTTTGAGCATTATAGCTGCCTTCACACAACTTATTGCCTACGGGTTAGGATTTATACAGGATTTTTGGAAGCGGAAAGTTTTAAGTAGATCATAAGCAATATGTACCACCCCTTTTCTGTAGCGGAGACCATTAAAACCGCATGGAATATTTTAAAGAAGAATTTTGCCATAATCTCGGTCTATTCGGTAGTTGCCATGATATTTGTGTTCATATCAGGCTTTGCCGTATTTTATTTTGATGATAATGCAATGGTGAGTTCTATTGGCTTTGTTGTGTTACTGGTTGAAATAACTTTCATATTCTTAGCATTTATAAAGCTGGTATTCAGATTAATGGACAAAGAATACTATGATTTTGATTTTAGCGAGATCATTCCTAAAATCAGGATGCTGGTAAGCTATCTTACGTTACTGGTACTGGTGAGTACATTAGCCGTTTTTGCAACCCACCTGGTTGAAGGTTTAAAAGAGGGTTTCGCCCAGGATTTTTTCAAATTTATTATCGGACTTATTGTTCAGTTCTTTTTTTTGTTCTATTTTCCTATTTGCACCTGTTTCATTGTTGATGACGCGTCGGGGCCGATAGAATCAGTAAAACAAAGCTTTTATTTGATAAAGGGGAATTTTTTAAAATATTTTTTGATCTTCATTATAATCGAAATATTGATGCTGGTTGCAGCAATCACCGTTGTAGGGTTAATAATAGCTATTCCATTTGCTAATATAATTTTGATGGCAGCCTATCGCAAACTGGTTTATAGCCACCTTGATGTGGATGATGACCTATCTGAAACCAATTAAAAATGGGATTTAAATCTGCATTAAGTAAAGTATTTGCTGCCTTTGTTAATCGGGAATTAAACAAAGTTCGTAAAAACGCGGTTTCATTTCAACAAAAGGCGTTTACAGATCTGGTGCATGTGGCCAAAGACACCAGTTTCGGCAAAGATCATCAATTTGAAAAGATCAACAACTACGAGGATTTTAAGCGATTGGTACCAGTGCATGATTATGAAGACCTTCGCCCCTATATCGACCGTGTTGTAAATGGCGAAGAAGATGTACTATGGCCGGGCAAACCTGCTTATCTTGCCAAAACATCCGGTACAACATCCGGCGTAAAATATATTCCCATCTCTAAAGAAAGCATGCCTGAGCATATCAAGGCTGCGCGAAATGCTTTGTTGAGCTATATTCACGAAACCGGTAATTCCGATTTTGTAGATGGCAAATTGATATTTCTGCAGGGCAGCCCCATTTTAGCCGAAAAGCATGGCATTTCAACAGGCAGGCTGTCAGGTATAGTTGCGCACCATGTTCCGGCCTATCTGCAAAAAAATCGCCTGCCCAGTTACGAAACCAATTGCATAGAAGACTGGGAGCAAAAAGTTGATGCTATTGTCGACGAAACTTTCAATGAGGATATGCGCCTCATCAGCGGGATCCCCCCCTGGTGCCAGATGTATTTCGACAGGCTTTCGGCCAAAGCAGGCGGTAAAAAGATAAAAGACATTTTCCCAAACTTTAAGCTATATGTTTATGGAGGAGTTAATTATGAACCCTACCGCGCCCGCATTGAAGAAAGTATCGGCTTTAAGATAGATTCAATCGAAACCTATCCGGCATCCGAAGGCTTCATTGCGTTCCAGGACTCACAGAAAGAAAAAGGGCTCTTGCTGCTTGTTGATTCAGGGATCTTTTACGAATTTATTCCATCGGAAGAGTACTTTAATGAAAACCCAACCCGCATCAATATTAAAGATGTTGAGCTGAATAAAAACTATGCGCTCATAATGAATACAAGTGCAGGTTTATGGGGATATAGCATAGGCGATACTGTTAAATTTATTTCGAAAGATCCGTATCGTATCATCGTAACCGGCCGTATCAAGCATTATATATCAGCTTTTGGCGAACATGTTATAGGCGAAGAGGTAGAGCATGCATTAATGAGCGTGGCTAAAGAAGAAGATATTGACGTGGTTGAATTTACAGTTGCCCCGCAGGTTAACCCTTCGGCAGGACAATTACCTTACCACGAGTGGTTTATTGAGTTTGGTACAGCCCCTGACAATCTTCAGGCTTTCGCCATAAAAGTGGATAAGGCGCTACAGAATAAAAATATTTACTATTTTGACCTGATTGAAGGTAACATTTTGCAACCTTTGGTAATCCAAAGCCTGCAAAAAGATGCCTTTATCAATTATATGAGGGCCGAAGGTAAACTTGGCGGGCAAAACAAAGTACCAAGGCTATCAAACGACAGGAAAACTGCCGAAGGATTAAAGAGTTTTATAAAATAAAGATAATTGAGTAACCAGGTAAAAAACATTGCCATTCTTGGCTCAACAGGCAGCATCGGTACACAAACACTTGATGTTATAAGGTGGAACAGCAATTTATTCAAGGCGTTTTTGCTCACAGCACATTCCAATGCCGATTTGCTCATTAGCCAGGCTATTGAGTTTGTGCCGGAATATGCTATTATCTGTAATCAAAGCAAATACCAGGAAGTTAAAGAGGCTTTAGCACATTTGCCCATACAGGTACTTGCCGGTCACCAAGCTATCATTGATACAGTAACTCATCCCGAAATTGCGATTGTGCTGACTGCCATGGTAGGCTTTGCAGGGCTTGAACCAACTATTGCAGCTATTAAAGCGGGTAAAGACATTGCCCTGGCCAACAAAGAAACATTGGTTGTTGCCGGCGATATCATAACCGCATTGGCGAAACAAAATGGAGTTCAGATTCTACCGGTTGATTCGGAGCACTCAGCAATATTCCAAAGTCTCGTTGGTGAGGAGTATAAGTCGATAGAAAAACTGATCATTACCGCATCGGGCGGGCCTTTCCGCGGCCGCGGGCTTGATTTCTTAGCAAACGTTACTCGTGAAGACGCGCTTAAACACCCCAATTGGGTAATGGGCGCCAAGATCACCATCGATTCAGCATCGTTAATGAACAAGGGGCTTGAAGTAATTGAAGCTAAATGGCTGTTTGATGTTGAAGCCGATCAGATTGAGGTAGTGGTTCATCCGCAATCTATTATTCACTCGCTGGTGCAGTTCAGGGACGGCTCAATCAAGGCACAATTGGGTTTGCCCGATATGAAGCTGCCTATACAGTATGCCCTCACCTATCCCAACCGGATCGAAACGAATTTTAAACGTTTCAGCTTTACCGATTACCCTAATCTTACTTTCGAAAAACCGGACATGGAAACTTTCCGTAATCTAAGCTTAGCGTACGCTGCTTTAAAACAGGGGGGTAACATGCCTTGCATTATCAATGCGGCAAATGAAATAGCGGTTGCCGGGTTCCTTGATCGTAGAATTGGCTTTTTAACTATGAGCGGCATAATTGAAGAATGTATGCAGAAAATAAATTTTATTGCAAACCCAACCCTAACCGATTATTTGAATACTGACAAAGAAACACGCATCTTTGCGCAAAATTATATACAGCAACTACCTTCAAAAACATTACAATTTTAATATTACATAGATATAGATAATGAGTATAGTGATCATGGTGGGCCAGCTTATACTGGGCCTTTCAATTTTGATAATCCTGCATGAACTGGGGCATTTCCTGGCGGCACGTGCCTTTGGCATCAAGGTAGAAAAATTCTACCTGTTTTTTGATGCATGGAACGTGAGCCTGTTTAAATTTACATATAAAGGCGTTGAGTATGGCATTGGCTGGTTACCGCTTGGTGGCTATGTTAAAATTGCCGGTATGATTGATGAGTCGATGGATACAGAGCAAATGGCTGGTCCACCGCAGCCGTGGGAATTTCGTTCAAAACCAGCCTGGCAACGCCTTATTGTGATGCTTGGCGGTGTTACTGTCAATGTTATATTGGGGATCCTGATATTTTGGGTGTTAACCATGCGTTTTGGTGATAGTTATATACCTAATTCGGCAGCAAAATACGGTATTGTACCTGGCGAAGTAGGTAAAAAAATAGGCCTTCAAATAGGTGACAAGGTTGTCGCTATTAACGGTAAGCCTTTCGAGCGTTTTGATGACCTTACAAGCCCGCAAGTGCTATTGGATAACACTGTATTTACCGTATTACGCGGCACTCAAACTTTGCAGATCAGCATCCCGCGTACCATCCTAAACGATTTGAACGATCATGACATTGAAGGTTTTATCAGTCGCCTGCCCCGTGCCAAGTTTATTGTTGATTCATTGGAGCCAGGCAGTAACGCTGTAAAAGCAGGTTTAAAAAAGGGTGACAGTATTGTGATGGCTAATAGCCATGCGGTTGTATTTTGGGATGAATTGCAAGCTCAGCTATCGGCCAACAAAGGCAAACAGATTGAGTTAGGTATAAAACGTAACCATGAATTGGTTACACTTAAGGCGCAGGTTACACCAGAAGGAAAGCTGGGCTTTTACCGTGCAAAAAGCGACTTCCCGGATATCAAAACTATCAAATATGGTTTCTTCGAGGCTTTCCCTATAGGGGCGCAAAGAGCATGGGGAACCTTCAGAGATAATGCCAAAGGAATCGGCAAAATTTTCAGAGGTGATGTTAACCCGGGCAAAGCAGTAAGCGGACCGGTAGCTATAGCCAACCTGTTTGGTGGTACTGTTGATTGGGTTCACTTTTGGACGCTGGTAGGCTTCCTTTCGATGGTATTGGCATTAATGAACCTTTTGCCTATTCCAGCTCTTGACGGAGGCCACGCGGTATTCCTGATCATTGAAATGATTAAAGGCAAACCATTAAGCGATAAGTTCCTTGAACGTGCGCAGATTGTGGGCTTTGTAATTTTAGTTACCCTGATGGTATTTGTTTTTGGTAACGATATTGTGAAGCTGGTAATGAAGAAATAGTGATTGGATGTTAGAGATTAGTTTCCTCCCAAGCATATAATACAAGAAAGGCCTTTCAACCACTGAAAGGCCTTTCTTGTATTATATGAATTTATCAATCAATTGAATAGCTGTACAAATTAGAATTAGCTTTAAGCTTTGAGCATTCTGCTTTCAGCTTGTTTTTATACCGCAGGATCAGTTGGTTTCGGATTTTCGTAATTATCGGAAATGGTGTCAAAAGGTGATCTTTCATTTTTAAATACCGCTGCTGAGATCAGACTTACTATAGCGCCAAAAATGGCGTATATAAATACCACACTTACGGTTGCTATAACCGCAAAATATTTACTCACCATACTTAAGGCATTGTCTATTTGGTCCTGCGACAGGTTTCCTTTTGCTTCCATTTGTGCGCGCGAAGCAGTTAGAGCCTTATTAACCATTTCCGGACTTAATATCGCATAATACACATAAGTGAATACTGCCACGAAAACTCCTGTAAAAATCGCATATAAAAACCCGGATAAGAAACCTTCTCCATAGGTAATATATCCGCCAAGCTGGTCTTTGTATTCTTTTTGTGTTAACAGCAAGAAAGCGATGAAGGGCAAAAAGCTGAGGTATTTAAGAGATGAGTTGGGGTCAAGGTCCAGAAACTGAAATGCGTAAGTTATAACTATTGAGGTTACCAGGTTAATTAACGCCCACTTCAGGGCTGGTTGCGACGGGCTCGCTTTTTTTATTTCCATGATATAGGTTATTTAGTGTTTGGTTAAAATTAACTAATTATCCTATATCATGTATATGTTTATTTTTTTACCCAGGCAAACGTATTTCAAATATTTATCGCCGATATTTTGTTGTTAAATATAGTAACCCGCGTTAACCCCATTTAGATGCGTTTTTCCTGGTTTTAACTCCTCAAATTTGCTATAACAAAACAGGCCTTTCAAATTTGAAAGGCCTGTTTTGTTATAGCATTAATGTTTTATTCTTTAAACGGATCCTGCTGGCTCCCGTTTAAAGAAGGCTGCGAAAATTATCGATAAAACAAACAAAAATATAATGCTTATACCTAACGACTGGATTTGCTGCCCTATGGTAACGCTTTTTCCGGTTTGAAAGCTTTTCTCCATCTCCTGAATCTTGGCGTCAGCTTCCTTCTTTTCTTCCGGTTTAGCAGTACTTTCTTTCAGTTTATTCAAAGCGGTAACCATAGCTGTTTTAGTTTTCTGAGCCATTTGCGGTTCTATAGCGTTTGCAAATATCTGATCACGTAGTATAAATATGGTCAGGTTTGAAATGAAAAACATAATGAAAATTCCGGTGGCGGCCTGCCTCATTGTCCAATACCCGCCGACTTTGCTCCTCAGATTTATGCAAAACAAAGCAGCAATAGCTATCGGAAATATGTAAGTGAAAAGTATTGCACCAACTGTTATTGCGACAGCCGATGCTACACTTACCATAAAATAAAAATAAATAATACTTACCACAGCCAATACTGCACCTAAAATCAATCCTTTGATAAGTCCTTGTATTTTTATGGTTCTTTCTAATTGTGCGCTCATCAAAAAGGCTATTGAAAACTAACTAAAATTTCTAAAACTGCCATATCAAATTCCTTGTTAATGGCATTGTCGGCAATTTCTTTTTTCTCCTCATCAGAAGGATCGATATTCTGGAAAAAGCACATCATTGGGTAAAACAGTTCTTTAAGCTCTGAATCGTCAGGAAGCGTTGTTGCTACTTTACTGATCTCAGATACCGGGCTTTCAATCAGGATTTGATTGGCAATAACCGGTTCATAAATGCGGTATTCGTCCTGGAACTCGTCTTCATCAACTAATAAAAACTCTTTCAGGTAATCTTCAAGTTCTGGTTCAATATCTTCGTCTTCGCACTCATTCAGATATAGTAAAAGGTTAAGGAGTTCGGTACCGCGGTCAAGCGTTTCTTCTTCAATGCTCTCCCATTCTGGAGTATCGAGGTAATCTTCTTCCAGTTTTTTAACATCGGCGCTGAAGAAATTAATCATCAACAGGTCGAAAAATATTTCACGAAGCTCTTCAACCTCTGAATTTTCATCAAAAACCGCATCCAATTCATCAACTTTAGATAAAAAATCTTCGTCGGATGCAAATACTTCGGCAAACTCATCAGTTAGCTGGGTTGCATCAAAGCTGTTGTATTTGGAGAAGGCCTCAAGCGCTGCTATAAAGGCGGTTTCTATTTTTGGATCGATCATAGGTATGTTATTTAAAGATTTGTTGATTGTTGTAAGTTAACAATACTTTACCTTTTAAACGCTGCCCGATATAAGGCGAGTTTGCAGATTTAGATTTGTTGTTAGCCGCAGTGTATTCCCATTCGGCATCGGTGTCAAAAACCACGAGGTTTGCCTTTTCATCTTCAGCGATAACCGGCAGTTCAACACCAAGTATTTCGCGGGGATTAACAGCCAGTTTTTCAACTATAAGTTCAACCGGTAAACCCGCTTTTAAAGCCAGGGAAAATGCGGTTTGCAGACCTATTATGCCATATTCAGCAACTTCAAACTCCACATCTTTAAATTCAATTTCGTGTGGGGTATGTTGCGATACAATGGCGTCGATAGTGCCGTCTTTTAAACCTTTTACCAACGCAGCAACATCATCGGCAGTACGCAGGGGTGGTTTCACTTTATATAAACTGTCAAAGCCTAAAAGGGCTTCATCGGTTAATATTAAATGATGCGCAGCAACGTCGCAGGTAACTTCAATGCCTTTACGCTTGGCCTCACGGATCAATTCGACCGAACGTGCAGTTGATATGGTTGTAAAATGGATGCGGGACACGGTGTATTCTGCAAGATAAAGATCACGGGCAACCATCAGTTCTTCGGCCAATGAAGGAATTCCCTTCATGCCAAGCAGCGTGCTGATCTCCCCCTCATTAACTTTTGCCTTACCTGCTATAGCGGTATCTTCAGGGTAAGAGAAAACCAGTGCATCAAAACCCTGTGCATATAGTAAAGCTCTTTCCATTAAACCCGCGTCCTGTACCGGGCGATTGCCATCGGTAAAAGCCTTGGCACCGCTTTGGTACATATCGTACATTTCTGCAAGATCTTTCCCTTCACGCTTCTGCGATATGGTACCCAGAGGATAAACATCAACCAGGTTACCTTTTGAGCGGTTTAGCAGGTATTCAACTTCCGACTTGGAATGCACCGGCGGCTGGGTATTGGGCATTAGTGCTATGCCGGTAAAACCTCCTGCCGCCGCGGCCATTGTACCTGAGTGAAGGTCTTCCTTGGTTTCAAGACCCAACTCGCCTACGTTACAGTTAAGATCAAAAAAGCCGGGCGAAACATATTTGCCTTCGGCATCAAACAGTTCGGTATCGGCATCAATATCGTCCGCTATGCGGGTGATAACACCATTTTCAATTAAAATATCGGCGACTCGTTGATGAAAGGACGATCCGGGATCAAGAATAGTGGCTGATTTGATAAGCAAATTCATTAGCACTGCTTTATGTGTGGATTTGTATGGACCTATCCCGCCTGAATAACACCCTGTTGATGAGGTTTATAAAACCTGATTAACAATATTTCTGCAAGCAGGAAGACCAGCGCCAAAATTATACAAAGTTTCCATAATTGTGTGCCAAAATTTGATTCGGCAACAACACTTTTTAACGAGCCGTTCCCCGCTGTTAATAAGGGCTTTGCATTTGGTATCAATTTTCCCAGGTCCGCTGCCGAAAAATAACTCATGTCAGATTCGGCACGATTGTCGTTAAATGCAAGCGTTTCCAGCGTGCTGTCCTGTTTCCGGAGCGAATAAATTCCGGGTTCATTCAATTGATCAGAAACATATAACAACGTACTTCCCTCCCGCTGCCTTACATCCGGGATAATGCTTTGATTGCCTTTGGTGAGTTTGAGCAATTGCTTTTCGGTGGTTTGTACAGGTGGTACCTCAAAATTTTCGTCAGTGCCAAGGGTGTAAAATAAGGGTTGGTCATGCGCGCTTAATAATGCCATCCTAAAAAGTATGGGTACAAACAGTGCATGCCTTGGCAGGTTACTAAAATCCTCGTTAAGGGGCACGGCACATACATAAACATTTCCTCTTCCGCTGCTGTAACCCTCACAAAAAGCTTCGCCGGTAGCGAGGTTCATCAGGCTTTCCTGCTTAGAACCGCTTTTACTCAGCTGATAATATTTTTTTACGGATGGCAAATCAGGATTTTGAGGAAAGCTCTCAAATACATTTTTAAATACTGCGCTCTGTTTGTTAATGGAGGCTACTTTTACGTCCTGGGTTATTAGCTTTTCAGGATATCCGGTATTTAAGGCTAATAAAAATGACTTATAATTAGCCAGATCTGCATCGGCCGACGGAAATACAACCAGCGTCCCTCCTTTTGTTATGTACGTTCTCAACTGCTGTGCCAGTCCGGTAGCTATGGTTTTAATGTCGCTGATAATTACTATAGGGTAGCTATTAAGTGCAGCGTAATCAACGTTACCATCGGTTACACGGGATGCAGCAAAGAAAGCGTCAGATGCAAAAACAGCTTTCAGATATGGATTTGGAGCGCCTCCATCTATCAGCAGAACCGGCATTTGCTCCTTTACATTAAAACTAAAATAAAATTGGTTGTCAAATGTGACCGGGTTGTCCTGCAACTGAATTTCACCGCTCTGCCATCCAGGTTTTAAGCCCGAAAATGATAAGGTATCATTTTGAACCTGGCGGGCATTGATACTGAAGCTACCGAGCGCCTTTTGCTCACCATTAATTAATATTTTGAGGGGAATCTTTTCTGCTTTTTCTGTAGCGTAATTATGTAGGCGTACAATCAGTTTTTCACTTTCACCCGGCCGATGTACCGCACTAAGCAACCAAACCGAATCAACAGCAACATTGGGAAGGTTTCCGGCTTTAAGCTGAACAAGGTTAACGGTAATATTACTATCGGCCTTCACTGGTTTATCATTTCTGTTTTTTTGAAAATCAGAAATAATAAACACCGACTTGGCAGCTCCCGGTTGATTTTGCAATAGGTTTTCCTGTCTGTTGATAACCTGTTGTAAGCTCCTGCTTTGTGAACTTACTTTAACCGCATCAACTGCATCATTAAATTCATCACGGCTCAATAGTCTTTGATGTTTACCTTCAAAATCTTGCGTAAGTAATTGAAACCGATCATTAATATTATAAGCCGAAGCAATTTCCTTAGCACGGCGTTTAGCTTCATCAAGTAACGAGCCCTCGCGGTTAAGGGTTTCCATGGAGTAAGAATTATCCACAAAAACGCTTATCACCTGTTGTTTACCAGCATTAGCATTCTGCGCGCCGGGGATATACGGTCGGGCAAATGCCAGTACCAAAAATAACAAAGTAAGCAGGCGCGAAGCCAATATCAATCGCTCCTTCAAATTGCGGCGTGAGGCCTGCTGTTCTTGTACCTCTTTCAGAAACTGTACATTACTGAAATATACCTTTTTGTATTTACGAAAATTGAACAGGTGGATCACAACCGGGATAGCCAGGCTCAGCAACGCGAATAAAAAAGCAGGATATAAAAAATACATATTTTATATAGATGGTTGTGCTATTTACAAATGTGGTAATTAAATTGAATTTCTGTTATCTTGCGGTACCGGAACATGAAAAAAATCCCCCTGTTATTAATTTTATCGCGAGTTTTATTTGGTGTTATAATTATTGCATTAAGCTTAATACAATGCCGGTACTTCCAAAACATCGTTATAATATTAATGATACTCGGCTTACTATCAGATGTTTTTGATGGAATCATTGCCCGACGGCTGAACGTTTCAAGCCCCATGCTCAGACGGCTTGATTCAGGTGTCGATCAGTTTTTTTGGTTGAGTATTGTGGCAGGATGCTATATCACCTGTTCACAGTTTTTTAAAGACAATCTGCTAAAGATAAGCTTGCTGGTTGCCATGGAAGCGGGATGTTATGCCATAAGCTATATCCGGTTTGGTAAAGAGGTGGCCACACACGCCATATCTTCAAAATTTTGGACACTTGTACTGCTCGCAACTATGATTCAGGTTACCGCTACCTGCTCTTCCGTAATTTTATTTAACATTTGCTTTTACCTGGGAATAGCAACCCGTATAGAAATAATAGGCATGCTGCTTATTATAAAAGAGTGGACAAACGACATCCCAACTATTTACCATGCTTTTTTGATAAGGAATGGCAAAGAGATAACGCGCCATAAACTTTTCAATGGCTAATTGCAGGGAAACAATATGGGCTTGTCTCTTTAACTATCTTAATATCGGTCTCTCCTTTCAAATCATGTATAAATAAATATATTTGGTGCATACATCAATCTACTTAAAAAATGGAATACAGAAGATTAGGCGAAAGTAAACTAAGCATATCGGCAATAACTTTTGGAGCATGGGCAGCAGGCGGCTGGATGTGGGGCGGCAATGATGACCAGGAAGCTATTGATGCCATGCGTGCGGCTTACGATCTTGGAATAACATCAATTGATACAGCCCCGGTTTATGGACAAGGTAAAAGTGAAGAGCTGGTGGGCCGGGCCATTAAAGACCTGCCGCGTGATAAAGTACAGATCCTGACTAAATATGGCTTGCGCTGGGACCTTGCAAAAGGTGAGTTCTTTTTCAAAAGTAAAGACAACAGCGGAAAGGATATTGATGTATATCGATATGCCGGTAAAGACAGCATTATAGCCGAGTGTGAAAATAGTCTCAAACGTCTTGGTACGGATTATATCGACTTGTACCAAATTCATTGGTCGGACAAAACTACGCCTATTGACGAAACTATGGAGGCCATTTTACGCCTTCAGGAACAGGGGAAAATTCGCGAAGCAGGTGTTTGTAATTATAATTTGAGTCAAATGCAAATCGCTGCCAAAACCATTAAGCTGGCAGCAAACCAGGTTCCGTTTAGCATGGTAAACCGAGCTATTGAAGATGACCTAATCCCTTATTGCATCGAAAATCGGAAAGCGATATTGGCTTATAGTCCCCTTGAGCGTGGTTTATTGACCGGCAAAATGAAACCCGGCCAAAATTTCGGCGAAGGCGATCATCGTGCAGGCGTTAAATATTTTAAAGATCAAAACATTGATCGTACCAATGCGTTCCTTGCCAAAATAAAACCATTGGCCGATGAAAAAGGTGCAACTTTAGGGCAATTGGTTATCCGCTGGACAATCAATCATCCAGGCATAACCGTAGCGCTGGTTGGCGCCCGTAATGCCGAACAATCTGTTCAAAATGCCAAAGCCATCAATATTCATATCAATGGAGAGGAAATGGAGTTTATCAATAACCAGTTGAATGATTTGGTAATTGTTGGATAAATTATTCACTTTTGTGAAGAGTCAATGACTCTTCACAAAACCCAATAACCTTAATCATGCTTATTGATACTTTACTATATAGTAATAATTTTACATCTAACACTGATCCTGCTACGCGCGCTTTAATATTTGGCGGTATAGGAGCCATATTTAGCCTTATAGGTGCCACATTGAATGATCGCCGTAAAAGGTTGGTTAAAGAAGGCGTACAAGTTGAGGGTACGGTTATAAGTATTGAACGCGAAAGGAGCAGTAAAAATTCGATGACCCTGAATTACCCCGTAGTTAGTTATCGGACGTTACAAAACGAACTGATGACAAAAAAATACAACATCGGCATCAGTAGCGGATCTTCATATAAAGAAGGTGATTCCGTAAATGTTATATATGATCCTAAGGATACTTCTTCATTTATGCTCAATGACGCTTCATCAAAAATCATCCCCCGTGTCTTTATTTTAATTGGCTTAGTGCTAATTATTGGAGCTGTTATTTTCTATATAATGAAATAGAATCATTTTAAGGGAGTCAAAAAAACAGTTAAATCGATGGTCAAGTTTCCTATATTCCAAGTATGAAAAAGTCGTTATTAATTTTCCCTTTATTGCTCGCGTTAAAATTATCTGCCCAAAACGCACAGCAAATCCATCAAAAAGCTATTTTAATTGATACGCATAATGATGTTATTTCAAACGAGCTGATTACCGGGGCTGATTTAGGTAAACGTCAAAACGAAGGGGATTTTGATTTGATTCGTGCTAAGGAAGGCGGACTTGATGCGCAGATCTTTTCTATCTGGTGCGGCGAAAGTTATGGTAAGGGAACTGCCTTCGCCTTTGCTAACCGGGAAATTGATTCGTTGTACGCGCTCATCAAGCGTAATCCTGATAAAATAGCTTTAGTGCGCAATACCAAAGAACTAAAAAAAGCTGTGGCCGGTAAAAAGCTGGCAGCGTTGATTGGTGTTGAAGGCGGGCATATGATCGAAGACAGAATGGATTACATTGACAGTCTGGCTAAACGAGGGATGCGCTATCTTACCCTAACCTGGAATAACAGCACTTCATGGGCAACTTCGGCACGTGACGAGGTTACTAAAAAGGATAGCTTGAAACATTTAGGGCTTACCGATTATGGCAAACAAATAGTAAAGCACCTGAACGAGCTTGGTGTTATGGTTGACGTATCGCACGTAGGTGAACGTACTTTTTATGATGTGCTGGCAACTACCACAAAGCCTGTTATCGCTTCACATAGCTGTGCTTATAGTATCGATCCATTTCGCCGCAACTTAAAGGATGACCAATTAAAGGCACTGGCCAAAAATGGTGGCGTGGTATGTATTAATTTTTATAGTGGCTTTGTAGATAGTACCTATACACCCAAAGTAATTAAGTTTTTAGGAGAACACAAAGCAGAGCTTGATTCATTGACTAAGGTTTACCACGATGTTGATTTGGCCAATATCAGAATTAACTCAGTTTATAAAACGGAATCAGACAAGCTCAGACCTCCGCTTGAGCTGCTGATCAAGCATATCGATTATATTGTGAAACTGATAGGTGTTGATTATGTGGGTATCGGGTCGGATTTTGATGGTGCCGAATCATACCCTCTTGGTTTGGATAGCGTTGCCGATTATCCCAAAATAACTAAAGAATTGCTAAAGTTGGGGTATAGTCGAAAAGATATTGATAAAATATTGGGCGGAAATGTAATGCGGGTGCTTGCCGCAAATACAGGCAAATGATGTCACTTTGTTGACGATATGCGCTTTGCCTTATGCGCTTAAAATCGTAAATTCGCAACTCATTTATAATAAAATGTCTCAAGAAACTGAACACGTAAAATGCCTGATCATAGGTTCAGGTCCTGCAGGTTATACTGCAGCTATATATGCTTCCCGCGCTGATCTTAAGCCAGTTATGTATACCGGTTTACTGGCAGGCGGCCAGCTTACACAAACTACCGAAGTTGAAAACTTTCCGGGCTATCCGCAGGGCATTATGGGTCCTGAACTGATGGAAGATTTTCGCAAACAGGCTGAGCGCCTGGGTACCGAAATCCGTTTCGGATATGTTAGTTCTGTAGATTTTTCAAGCCTGCCACATAAAGTTGTAGTTGATGATGTGAAAACCATTACAGCTGATACCGTGATTATTTCAACCGGAGCTTCGGCCAAATGGCTTGGTTTAGAGTCTGAACAAAAATATAGCGGCTTTGGTGTTTCTGCATGTGCAGTATGCGATGGCTTCTTTTTTAAAGGCCAGGATGTGGCTATTGTTGGTGCCGGTGACACCGCTGCCGAAGAAGCTACTTATTTAGCTAAACTTGCCCGCAAGGTATATATGATCGTTCGCAGAGACGAGTTCCGCGCCTCAAAAGCGATGGTTCACCGCGTGCTGAACACGCCAAACATTGAAATATTATATAATACCGAAACCAAAGAAATTTTAGGCGATGGCCAAAGTGTTACCGGTGTTAAAGTGATCAATAACGTAACCAACGCCGAAACTGATCTTGATGTTACAGGATTTTTCGTAGCAATTGGTCACCACCCTAATACCGATATTTTTAAAGGCTGGTTACATATGGATGAAACCGGTTATATCATCACCCGTCCAGGTTCAACTGAAACCAACGTTGAAGGTGTATTTTGCGCCGGTGATGCCCAGGATCACATTTACCGCCAGGCTGTAACAGCAGCCGGTACCGGCTGTATGGCCGCTATCGACGCTGAGCGTTATCTGGCTGCCAAAGAGCATGTGGTGACGGCTTAATTAAAGTGATTAGAGATTGGAGGTTAGAGATTAGATGGTTTCTTACGATCATAAAAAGCGACAGGTATCCCCTATCGCTTTTTTCATTTCTGAACCGGGGTTTGGGGAGATTTTTCGGTTTACACTGCACACCGTGGTCTAACCCGAATTAGCAAACAATAAGATTCTTTTGAATTTGCTTAGCATCCTGTTAATTCGTTTCATTCCATAAATTCGAGCTCAGACAAATACTTACTGAACTAAGATTTTTACACATCAAAACTTTTTAAATTTTTTAAAAAAGTTTTATCTTACGGGCTCACACTAACCTGTTAGATAAATTATGTATAAAAAGGCTTCTTTAGTACTGCTTGCCGTGCTTGCAGTGTACACCTCCACTGTAAACGCACAGGACACGGATCCAAACCTGGGTATTATCCCCGCTCCTGTTTTATTGAAAAAAGCTTCCGGTCAATTTGTTTTGAGCCAGGAAACTACCGTTCAGGCAGATAGCCCTTCAAACAAAGCTGTGTTATTTTTTAAAGATTATCTTGCCAAAAATCAGGCTTATAACAAACCGGTTGCTGTAAAAAGCAGTAGAAGCAGCAACGTTATAACGCTCACTGCCGCTGGCACTGATGGCTTACCTGCTGAAGGCTACCGTTTAACCATTACCCCCCAACAGGTTATTGTTGCAGGTAAGGGCGCCGGATTGTTCTATGGTGTGCAAACACTGTTGCAACTGATGCCTGCCGAACATGCCGCTACCATCAAACTGCCGGCTGTACAGGTGGAAGATTATCCGCGTTTTGGTTACAGGGGGCAATGCTTGATGTTGGCCGCCATTTTTTTGGAGTAGAGCTGGTGAAAAAATACATTGACCTGTTAGCTGCCTATAAACTGAATACTTTTCACTGGCACCTTACCGAAGATCAGGGCTGGCGCATTGAAATCAAAAAATATCCTAAGCTCACCCAAATCAGCAGCATGCGCGCTCAAACATTGATTGGGGGATATCATGACCGTACACCTCAACAATTTGATGGTACGCCTTATGGGGGTTTTTATACACAAGACCAAATCCGCGAGGTAGTAAAGTATGCCTCGGACAGGTTTATTACCATAGTACCTGAAATTGAAATGCCGGGGCACTCTAAAGCTGCGCTTGCTGCTTATCCCGAGTTAAGCTGTGACCCGTCAAAAACGTATCAACCTGCCGAAACATGGGGCGTATTTAACGATATTTACTGCCCTAATGAAAAAACCTTTGCCTTTTTGCAGGACGTTTTAACAGAAGTGATGGCGCTTTTCCCGAGTAAATACATCCACATTGGCGGTGACGAAGCTCCGAAAGATGCCTGGAAAAGTTCGCCATTTTGCCAGCAACTGATTAAAAAATTGAAACTGAAAGACGAGCACGCACTGCAAAGCTATTTTATACAACGCATTGAAAAGTTTTTAAACTCAAAAGGTCGCAGCATCATTGGCTGGGACGAGATTTTAGAAGGCGGCCTTGCTCCTAACGCTACTGTAATGAGCTGGCGCGGTGAAGAAGGTGGGATTGCAGCAGCGCAGCAAAAACACGATGTGATCATGACGCCAGGAAGCAACGGTTTATACATCGACCACGGCCAGGGCAAACCAAGCCAGGAACCTTTAAGCATCGGTGGCAACGAACCGCTTTCAAAAATCTACAGCTATAACCCCACTCCTGCTGTATTAACGCCTGATGAGCAAAAATACATTAAAGGTGTGCAGGCCAATTTGTGGACGGAATATGTGGCCACAGATGCCAAAGTGGAATTTATGCTGCTGCCGAGGTTGCTTGCATTATCAGAAATTGCCTGGTCGCCATTTGCTAATAAAAATTACACTGATTTTGCTGATACACGCTTACCTGGTCATTTGGCATGGCTGGATAAAAATGGATTTGACTATCACGTACCCACAGCTATAGGCGCAAAAGATACAGTAATGATAGGCAGCAAGTTAAATGCCGTATTAAAACCATCTGTTGAAGGTGCAAAAATTTATTATACTATTGATGGTTACACCCCACGCGAAACAGATTTGATTTATACCACCCCATTAAATTTGGATATACCCGCTGACCAATACCGCGAACTACAGACTATTGTGATCACTCCTTCGGGCAAACGGAGCAATGTAACCCGTACATTGGTTTATAATAAAGCGCCAATGGCAGCCGTTAGTTATACAGGTACAGCATCAGGACTAAAGTATCAGGTTTTTCCTGGTCTTTACAGCAGTACAAATCAACTTGGCGTTATGCCTGCCGACAGCTGCGTAACCAAAACCTTTAATACGGCCGATCTGCGAAAAAATAAAGGTAAATATGGTGTGATTTATACAGGATTTATTAATATTGAAACAGATGGCGTTTATGGCTTTGCAACGTCATCCGCAGGTGGTTCGGTTTTATTAGTCGATGACCAACCGGTAGTTGATAACGACGGAAAGCATACCATGAATGAACAAATGGGAGCTGCGCCGTTATTAAAAGGCTACCATAAGGTAACGGTAAAATATTTTGATCAGGGGATTGGCCCGGTATCGTTAAAAGTGTTTATTACCGCACCTGGTAAAGCAAAAGCCGAGCTAACACCAGATACATTATACAACTAAGTTGAACCCCAAAAAATATGACTAACAGGTTTTACCTTTTTGCGCTTGCGATAAGTGCATTAATGGCTGGATGCGGCGGGCAAGAAACAAAAAAGCCTGCCGCTCCTACGTCACCTAAAAAGCCGGAATTGATGGCGCCTTTCAGGTTTCACAAACTGATAGAGGTGTCTCCGGGCCAAAGCTATGACATTTTGAGCTGGGGGCGCGGCGCCGAAGAAGCCGGTTCGTTCATGATATTACATTCAGATTCGTCGGCTATAAAATACACTACGACAACCGGCGATTTGGATGGGGCTATTATTGACGTTTACAATTCGGATATGGATGTAGATGGTAACCCGGAGATCCTGATCCAGGCGAAATCAAAAGATACAACCAATTACACGTCAATTTACGCCTTTGAGTTTAACGACAATAATAGTAAGGCCAATAAGCTTGATTTTCCGAAGCTGACCAGCTCGCAGCGCAAAGGTTACCGTGGTAATGATGATTTCTACATTAAGGAAGGTAAGCTGATGCGGGAGTTCCCGATATTTAACGGAACCGGCAAAGATGCCAAACCATCAGGAGCAAAACGCCAATTGGAATATGGTTTACGGGGTAATGAATTTACTGTTAAGCAGTTGAGCAAAGATTCGACAGATGTAAAGCAACCGGACAATCGGCCTGCTAAAACTGATGAGAAAAAATCTTCGGATAAACAAAGGTCATCTTCTTCTTCAAAATCGTCTAAGAAAAAACATAAAAGACATAGAGGATAATTTAGGTTGCGTTACAAACGAGCGCAAGGCGAAACAAGTCAAAACATTAAAAGCGCCGTGATGAGCAGTTCATCATGGCGCTTTTTACTAATCTCCAGCCTCTAATCACTAAAATCACGTCTGTATCACCCCTACATTAAAAGCCTTTTCTATTGGTGCGTGATTAGCGGCTTCGATACCCATGGATATTACTTTACGGGTTTCAAGCGGGTCGATGATTCCATCAACCCAAAGCCGGGCAGCGGCATAATATGGAGTTGTTTGAGAATTATATTTATCTGTTATCTGTTTCAACAACTCGGCTTCTTTTGCTGCGTCAATCTCTTCGCCTTTCGCTTTGAGGCTTGCTTCCTGGATTTGTAACAGCGTTTTCGCTGCTTGTCCGCCGCCCATTACCGCAATTTTGGCCGACGGCCAGGCGTAGATCAATCGTGGATCGTAGGCTTTGCCACACATGGCGTAATTGCCTGCCCCATAACTATTGCCAATAACAATGGTAAACTTAGGCACTACTGAATTTGCTACTGCATTCACCATTTTGGCGCCATCTTTAATGATGCCTCCCTGCTCCGACCGGCTGCCTACCATAAAACCCGTAACATCCTGTAAAAACACCAATGGGATCTTCTTTTGATTGCAATTCATGATAAAACGGGTAGCCTTATCTGCCGAATCGGAATAGATTACCCCACCAAACTGCATCTCGCCTTTTTTTGATTTGATCACCTTGCGCTGATTAGCTACAATCCCTACGGCCCATCCGTCGATACGGCCCAAGCCGCAAATGATAGATTGTCCGTAGCCATCTTTATAGGGTTCAAATTCTGAGTTATCCAGCAAACGGAGAATGATCTCCTTCATATCATAGGCTTTTTCCCGGTTATCGGGCAGTATTCCATAAATTTCTTTTTCGCTGAGTTTTGGAGCTGATGGCTGGATCCTATCGAAACCGGCTTTGGTATAATCGCCCGTCATACTCATGATATTGCGGATGGAATCAAGAGCGGCTTGATCATTAGGCTGTTTATAATCGGTAACGCCTGAAATTTCGCAATGAGTAGTGGCACCACCGAGGGTTTCGTTATCTACATCCTCGCCAATGGCCGATTTTACGAGATATGATCCCGCCAGGAAAACCGAACCCGTGCCTTCCACAATCATCGCTTCATCGCTCATGATAGGCAGGTATGCCCCTCCTGCTACGCATGAACCCATAATGGCTGCGATCTGGATAATTCCCATACTGCTCATGATAGCATTATTGCGAAAGATGCGGCCAAAATGCTCCTTATCCGGAAAGATCTCATCCTGTAAGGGCAGATAAACTCCTGCTGAATCGACGAGGTAAATGATAGGTAATTTGTTTTCGATGGCTATTTCCTGGGCACGGAGATTCTTCTTAGCTGTTATCGGAAACCAGGCCCCAGCTTTTACAGTTGCATCATTGGCAACTACAACACATTGCCTGCCGGATATGTACCCAATGCCACAAATAACGCCACCTGACGGACAGCCGCCATGTTCAGCGTACATGCCGTCGGCAACAAAAGCGCCGAGCTCCAGCCATGGTTTATCTTTATCAATGAGATAAGCCACCCGTTCGCGGGCAAGCATTTTACCCTTTTCCTTTTGTTTGGCTGCAGCTTTTTCGCCGCCGCCCTGGTATACTTTGTTAAGCCGGGTGTTTAGCTCATAAACAAGCTGCTTATTAATATCTTCATTTTTATTGAATTCGATATTCATAATTGGTTTTAGATAGGACAGGTAATTTAGAAAATTTCCTATCTAAAAAGGGAATTGCAAACGGTTTTGTTTTAAAGAGATAAAACAGTTAGCAGTAAATAGTTGGCAGCAGGCAGTTCATTAGCCTATAAAACCTTCGAAAACACCAAAACTTTTGACTTAAAACTTCGAATTTAAGACTAAGTAAGGTTTCTATCTTTAAACCATACATCATCTGGTTTGGCGTTGAAATTATCCATCAGGTTTACCAGCTCTATCGGATCGCCTGAGGTAAGAATCAGTTCGCGGTTGGTCGGCTTCAGAAAACGTTGCACAACCATTACATCCATTTGTTTAAGTAACAGGTCGTAAAAGCCATTAACGTTGAGCAAGCCGATAGGGTGATTATGCAACCCTAATTGCAGCCAGGTTAATACCTCGAAAAATTCTTCAAGAGTACCTAAACCCCCGGGAAGTGTGATGATTCCATCACAAAGATCATTCATCATTTGCTTGCGCTGGTGTATGTTTTCAACAATATGCAACTCGGTTAAACCGGTATGTCCTACTTCTTTATCCATCAAAAACTGCGGGATTATACCGATAGCTTTACCTCCCCTGCTTAACACAGCATCGGCCATTAAACCCATAACGCCAACCTTGCCGCCGCCAAATACAAGCGTAATATTACGGCTTACCATAACCTCTGCCAATAGTTCGATGGCTTGTTTTAATGCAGGATCGCCATTGAAATTGGCACCGCAGAATACACAGATAGATTTCATGCTCAATGATAACAAAATTTGTTCAATGGCCTATTAAGGTTTTGTTACCTGTTGATTGTATGTAATCCAATATTTATATATTTAGAAAAATTATCACATGAAAAAACCTATCTTAACCATTATCACGTTTTTTATTGTTGCAGTGCAGGCATTGGCACAAAACATCACAACTCCTAATGTTGAGCAAAAAGACGATCAATCAACAATCATCAAAAAAATAGAAACCAATAGTCAGTATACTATTGTGACCTTTGAAAACTATGCCTACCAGGATAATGCGTGGCTACAGCTCAATAAAGAGATCTTTATTCAAACTGATTTAAGCAACGCACATTATGAGTATGTTAAGTCGGAAAACATAGCCATGGTACCCAATAAAAATGTATTAAAAAAGGCTGGTGATAAGCTTGAGTTTAAGGTATATTTTAAAAAAATACCTTCTGCTGCAAAATCCATTGACATCATAGAGCATGCCGGGTTAAGCAGGCCGGGAATTAACTATTTTAATTTTTATAATGTTAGTTTAACTGAGCAAGCTGCCGCAACCAATCATGTCAAGGTAACCGATGTTGTATTGCTTCCGCCACCACCTGTAGCCGCGGATACAGCCTCAACAGGACTATTTAATGGAAGCCCCTCTAATTACATGCAAAACGCGATGAATTCTATGGGGCCGATGTACGCATCGATGGCCAAATCAGTGCTTGACGCTCAACTCGCTTACTTTAAGCAGCCCGGCAAAATAGCCGAAATAGCTAAATTAAATAAAGATTATTTTGATGCACTTGTTAAAGTGGGGTTCAATTACGAACAGGCGTTAAAGATCATCACCGCGAACGGTTTAATTTCAAAATCATCATCAGTGACCGGCCAATAGGTTATTATCAAAAACAAAAGCGGTTGAAAGATAGAGGATCTTTCAGCCGCCTTATTTTATGCAGTTTATATTAAGAATTACCTGCTTGTATAGTTAGGCGCTTCTTTAGTGATAGTAATATCATGCGGATGACTTTCGCGCATACCGGCAGCAGTGATGCGTACAAATTTAGCACGTTGCAGGTCTTCGATATTAGCGGCACCACAATAGTGCATACCAGCACGTAAACCACCTATATACTGAAATATCACTTCGGCCATGCTGCCTTTAAACGGCACGCGACCAACAATTCCTTCCGGTACCAGTTTTGTAACCACATCGGTTTCATCCTGAAAATAGCGGTCTTTTGAGCCTTTGGCCATCGCCTCAACCGAACCCATACCACGGTATGATTTAAATTTACGGCCTTCATATATAATAGTTTCGCCGGGCGACTCTTCAACACCGGCAAATAATGAACCTGCCATGATTGAGCTTGCACCGGCGGCAATAGCTTTAACGATATCTCCGGTTTGTTTAATACCGCCATCGGCAATTACCGGAACCCCACGGCCTTCAAGTGCCTTGGCACACTCATATACCGCGTATAACTGTGGTACACCCACACCGGCAATGATACGGGTTGTACAAATCGAGCCCGGGCCAATACCTACTTTAACCGCATCAGCACCGGCGTCAGCAAGTGCGATAGCAGCATCGCCCGTTGCAATGTTACCGGCAATTACCTGCAGGTTAGGATAGAGTTTTTTAACTGCCTTAACCATATCAATAACTCCTTTTGAATGGCCATGAGCTGTATCAACCGTAATTACGTCGACACCGGCATTAACCAGGGCGGTTACCCGGTCAATGTTATCGGCGGCCACACCAACGGCTGCACCAACACGTAAACGACCGTATTCGTCTTTACAAGCGTTCGGGAAGTTTTTAACTTTCTGAATATCTTTATAAGTAATGAGGCCTACCAGTTTCCCATCTTTATTCACAACTGGTAGTTTCTCAATTTTATTGCTTTGCAGTATGTTAGCAGCATCCACAAGGGTGGTACCTGCAGGTGCGGTGATCAGGTTGGTTTTGGTCATTACTTCGCTCACGGGAACGCTCATGTCTTTTTGGAAGCGAAGATCACGATTGGTGATAATGCCTTTCAGATTATGATCGGCATCAATAACCGGGATACCGCCAATGCTAAATTCCCTCATGATCTGGAAAGCGTCTGCAAGCAAGGCGTCTTCCAGTAAAGTTACCGGATCCTGGATCATACCGCTTTCTGAGCGTTTAACCTTGCGCACCTCGTCGGCCTGTGCCTGTATGGTCATGTTTTTGTGTAACATGCCTATACCGCCTGCCTGTGCAATGGCAATAGCCAGATCAGCCTCAGTAACGGTATCCATGGCGGCCGAGATAATAGGAATGTTTAACCGGATGCTTTTAGTTAAGTAAGTGCCGGTATTCACTTCGCGTGGTAAAACTTCTGAATAAGCCGGGAGTAGTAAAACGTCGTCGTAAGTTAATCCTTCGGCAACAAATTTTGATGGGTCTAACTGCATAGCAAATAATTATTTTGGAGTTATTATTTGCCGGGCAAAGGTAATAAAACATTTCGGAATTCGGAATTTCGCTTTGCTATTTATTTAAAATTGCCTTAAGATGATAATTCGGATTTGGGATTTCGAATGTTCGATTTCAGATTTGTTTAATTTTTACTGCTCAAATCTATTCAAGAATTTGGGAGTTTCGCTTTCTGATTCGCCGTTAAACAAATCAAAAAGCGAAATTCCGAAATCAAAGTAATCCGAAATCGAACATCCCAATTCCGAGATCAAAAATTAATATTTCCCTACAATCACTTTATAAAAGTGATCGAAGTTGAAATAAGTATTGGCCAGTTGGATCAGCTTATCTGAAGTTATGTTTTTTACGGTCACCGTATACCTGTCATAATAATCGTAATCCAAACCTGCAAAATAGATGGTTTTGAACTTATCAGCATGCGAAAATACATTCTCCAAACTGCCTAATAATGAACCTAACATGTAATTGCGCACCAGCGAAAGCTCCTCTTCCGGTACAAGTTCGGTTTTCAACAGGTTCATTTCTTTTTCAATCTCGGCAACCGCCGACTTACAAACATCTGCACCAACCTCTGTCGCTATAAAAAATGATCCGCCCTGCTTAAATGACGCCAGCCCCGATCCTATACCATAGGTATACCCTTTATCCTCTCGGATATTAGCCATTAGCCGCGAGCCAAAATAACCACCGAATACTGTATTTAAAACCTGTAACGCCTGGAAGTCTTCATGCGAACGGTTGATGATAGGCGTACCTATCCGGATAGCTGATTGCAAAGCTTCCGGTTTCTCTGCAAAATAAAACAGGTCGGCGGCGGCTTTAATATCGGGCTGGATTGTAACAGCCGGGGTTGGGCTGTTTCCCCAGTCTTTATCAAATGTATCGGTAAGCAATGTCAGCATTTCAGGCTCAATCTTACCCGCTATAACGATAGTGCAATTAGAAGGCTGGTACATTTTTTTATAATGTGCCAGCATATCATCATGCTGCAGGGTTTGATAATCGGTCATCTCAGCAGCATATCCAAAAATGGTAGCTCCATAAACTGCCCTGTTAAATGCCCTCCGTGCCACCACATCATTTTTCTGCAAACTAACCTGCAATTTTTGTTGTTGGTTGCGCTTAAAAGTTTCCAGTTCCTTCTCCGGAAAAATGGAATTATTCAGGATGTCGGCAATAACCGGTAAAGTATGGTGCAGGTGTTTATTTAAGCTATACAGTGTTACCTGCGAGTTTTCGTATCCATAGTCAACCTGTAAAAAGGCGCCGTAAAAGTCAATTTTGTCGGCAATCTGTGCAGCAGTTAAAGTTGTAGTGCCATCGGTAAGCATGGAGTTTACGGCCATGTTAAGCAGTGGCTTGGCCGGATTAAAGCTCAGGTTACCGAAGACCCACTCAATACGTACCAGTTCCTGGTCGCCGGAGTTAAAGCAAAAAATGTTGCAGCCATTGCTGAGTTTCTTGTGCTCTGGCCTAATCAAATTAATATTATCGATAGCCCTGAATTCGGGGGCTAATTTTCTGTTGATCATATGTATATTGTTTGACCTTGATTTGCGTGATTTAAAGATTTCCTGATTCAAATGGTGTCCATACATCAAGGCAATCTAAAAATCTTTTCAATCAGGTTTTTTTTATTTCTCCGCCAAATAAATAAGTGTTGATGAATTATCTTTTCTGAATAGTTTATTGGCTTGTGTTTTTACCTGGGCAGCGTTTACAGCAAGATATTTTGCTGTTTCATGGTTGATCATGTCAGCATCACCCAGCAATTCAAATGAGGCCAGGTTCATGGCCTTATCCAACAGCGACATTTCGGAAAAAATCATGGTTGACTCGGTTTTGTTCTGAACTTTAGTAAGTTCATCTGCCGGGATCTCCTCAGCTTTTATTTTCTCCAGTTCTTCCCACAATGCAGCCTCCGCCTGTTCAATGCTGATGCCATCGAGCGGTTTGCCTTCTAACACAAACATGCCTTTATCCAAACTGCCGGTGACATAGGCATGCACCTCGCTAAAAATCTGTTTTTCCTTAATCAGCGATTTATACAACCGTGATGAATTGCCGCGCGAAAGAATATCCGAAAGCAGCTCTACCACATAGTAATCTTGATCTGTGCGGGCCCCCATCTGAAAAGCGATATACACATCATTGAGTGGTACTTTGGCGGTGACCGTTTCGCGGCGGGCTTCCTGCTGTTCAGGTTCCTGGGGAAGGCTGCGGTGATATCTTTCGCCGGCCGGGATCGGAGCAAACCATTTTTCGGAAAGCTCTTTTACCTGTTCAGTTGTTACGTTACCCCCTACTACCATAATAGCGTTTTGAGGATTGTAATGTTTTTTGAAGAAAGCTTTTACGTCTTCGATTTGTGCATCCTCGATATGTTTGATGGTTTTGCCGATGGTTGCCCAACGATAAGGGTGTTTTTTGTAAACCAGCGGACGAAGCTTTAACCAAACATCGCCGTAAGGCTGATTTAAGTAACGCTGTTTAAACTCCTCTATAACTACGTTACGCTGCACCTCAAGGCTTTTTTCGCTAAAAGCAAGGCTCAGCATCCGGTCACTCTCCAGCCAAAATGCGGTCTCCAGGTTGGCAGATGGCAAGGTGATATAATAGTTGGTAATATCGTTGCTGGTAAAGGCATTATTCTCGCCTCCTACCCTTTGCAGTGGTTCGTCATAAACAGGAATATTGACAGATCCGCCAAACATGAGGTGCTCAAACAAATGGGCAAACCCGGTCTGTTCGGGATCTTCATCGCGTGCGCCAACATCATATAAAATGTTAAGCACCGCCATTGGCGTTGTATTATCTTCATGCACAATAACCCTAAGGCCATTGTCAAGTGTAAATCGGTTGAATTTAACCATGTATCTATTAAATTGTTAATACGGATAGCAAATGTATAACTTTTGGTGACATAGAAAGTGAATGCCAGAAATGAACAGGTGTTTTAGGTTAAGTATCAGCATTTATTTACTTTTAAGCTACTATAATGACCCGCGACGAACTCACCAAAAAAATAGAGAACACCATTGGCAAGCTCAAGGTACTTGAATTGAGCCGTATTTTAACCGAGCAGCAATTTAATTTGCACGATCTGATTGACATTACCTTTCACCCCGATAAACCTCTCGCCTTCCGTGCGGCCTGGCTGCTTGAAAATATGTTTTTGAGGGACGCTGATGTCTTTACCGGTAACTTGCAATATTTTATTGAACGGTTGCCACAGGTTACGAACCCCGGCTGCCAGAGGCATTATGCTAAAATACTGATGCACGCTACCGAAGAAAAGGAACACGCCCCGGTAAAGCAAAAACTCAACCGCCTTGATCTTGAACCCGTTGTTGAGCGCCTTTTTGACTGGATGATTGATGCCAAAGTTAAAATAGCAGTAAAAGTATTTGCGGGTTGGGCTCTGCTTAATTTACGGCATCGTTACGCCTGGGTGGCCGATGAGCTACCGGCCCAGCTTGAATTTTTAATGCGTAATGGTACCGCAGCTATACAATCTGCCGGGAGAAAAATAATGAAAGAATTGAGACCTTTGCCTCTCTAATCCCCAAAAAGGCAGACTTTTAAAGTTGGCTATTGTATTAAAAGCCAAAAGCCGCCAACAAATATCCCGCTGTCCCTACAGAAATATTTGTCACCGACTTTTAACTTAAGATTTTTGACTTAAAACTTTCGACTTACTTACGCCGTGGGCCTGTCGTCGCCGTGCAGGTTATGGCTTACCTGCCCGTGATGTAATTTGGCAGCTAACGCTGATGAGCTATCATCGGCATAAGTACCATAAGCATTTACCAGCACTCCTTTTAAGTTATATTTTGATGATGATACAGCGTATACTATCGACATATCCGATGGATTACTTGGACCTTCAAATCGGTAAAACTCATCGATCTCAAAATCATCAGCTGTCATCCTGATATCTTTTTCTTTATCATCAATAGTATCGCCATCAAGGCTAAGGTTGGCCGTATATCCCCTCTTCATGAGGTCATTAGTGGCATCCACTAAGGTTTCATAATTTTTCATGGTGATGTTTTTGTATAGGTAAAACGGAAGATGAGTTCATTGATCACCTTTGTATAAATATATAACTGCAAAAGCAACTAACTTGTTTGAAGAGGGGAAATAAAAAAGTCCGGTTGCCCGTGGCAACCAGACTTAAACTAACAAATGAAAATTCTCCCGTTTGGGGAAAGGTTATTCTATGCTTACTGGGCTTTGGCCAGCCAGAATGAAGCATTTAAATGAAATGACGAATGCGAAGTATATCCTGACGGAGCATCACCCGACCAACCATTAAACAGGTTATCGCCTGTATCACCTGTGCCGTCATCGGCGTCCGAGCTGTCGCCGATCCAAACAACACGGCCGCTTCCATAGGTTGCCAATAATGCCATAGCGTTGGCATTGCCACCATTGGTAGCGCTGTTACGCCAGAATAACCCCTGTACGGTTGAGTTGTTGGCCGGGAACAGGGTTGCTGTAGAACCATCGTAGAAAGCCATTTTTGAAGCAGTACCTGCCGCACCATTCAGCACTTTTTGCGCATCGGCATTGGAGCCGGTATAAACGTTGGTTGACGGGCTTTCGTTGATATCAACATAATTTACACTAAAGCCGAAAGGGTTGTTGTTATTGATGCCATTGTTGGTCATCAAGTCATTCCAAACCCTTGGCGAATCATAACCATCACCATCGCGGTCTGAAGGATTGTAGCCATTAGCATCGGTACCGGCAGTTGTTGCCGCAGTATGATCAGCTATCATAAATAAACCACCACCATTAGCTACAAAGTTCATCAAAGCAGTTTTCTCGGCGGCAGTAAATAAGCGGTTAGGTTCGCAAACAACAAATACATCGTAATTGCTCAAATCCTGGGCTCCACCGCCGCCATAAGTGATGGCAGTGCCTACAGGTAACGATTCAACCAGTTCGCCTCGTTTTACCAATTCTACAGCCCATGCTGAAAGAGCGCCTTTCCAATAAGTTTCGGTAGTAGATGAAGTAATACCTGTGTATGACGGAGTAGGAATGCGTTGTGCCTTGGTTTCGGTAGTGGTACCGCCTGTGTAAATAGCAACCTGCTCAGTGCCGTCGGCATCTATTTGCCAGTCGGCGCTGCCTGCATTTTCAAGGTGACTTGCATCAAACAGGAATTTTTTGCCTGTAAGTACAGTACCCCCGCCTGTACCGCCGCCGCCGTTATCATTAACGGTGATATCATCAATATTGATACGGTTGGTGCCGCCAGATAATTTACGGATCTCCAAACGTACATTACCGGTTTGTGTAACAGTAAAAGTTGATGTAGTAAGAGTTGCAGTAGTGGTAATTGCCGAACCGGATTGCGTCCAGGACGAACCTCCGTTAACAGAATAAAACAATCCCCATGTGCTTGGAGTATCGCCGCCGTAGGTAGCGCTTTTGATGGTAACCGTGCTGATGCCCGTGGTAACGTCAAACAGCATAGTAATTTTACCGGTGTTGCGGATACGGGCACTCCATGAGCCCGCTTTTTGGTCGGCAGAGAGATTGCCGATCAGGGCATCATACATATTCCATGAATTGCCAGACAGGGTAACATTATCGCCGCTCGATGAACCGGTTGGCGATACATCATAAGCAGTTTTGGGACTGGTTGCGCCAACTTCAAAACCCTGTGTTAAGGATACAGCTAAGGTTTTAATTGTTTTTGTACTGGTTGCAGTTTGGTCGGCAACTTTCAATGCAGGCATCTGGCCGTTTTTTTGACAGCTTGCCAACATGCCTGTAGCGGCAGCGGCCAATACCCACATACGTAGATTAGTAAGTTTTAGCATAATGATTTTTCAGGTTTTAATGTATAAGTTAATAATATTAAATTATACGGTAAAACCGTACAAAGGTTAATTCGTAATCATTGCTATTTCATTAACTTATTGTTAAGTAAACCTATTGAAGCTTCTTACATTTATATAAGTGTTCCATTTTCAGAAGTGGAACGGCTAACATATGGCCCGAAAATAAAAAAAGCGTCCAAAAAGGTCGCTCTTTTAATACATTAAGTTTGTTCAACTTTTACCTGGCAAAATAAGCTCCTATCCTTTTGGCAAAAGCTACGGTTAGTATGCCGATAAATATTTTCGCCCCTGCCGATATTACACTGCTTTGTTCATTAACATTGGAAAGCGTATACAAGTGGTATAAAAAATCGGGTATGGTGCCAACCAACAATAACCCTCCTATTATTACCAGGGATATCTCGTAGATGACTTTGCGCTCTGCAAAAAGTTTCGCGTTTTCCTGATAATCACTTTCGTTGGTGATCCAGCGGGTGATTTTTTTTGTACCGGCAATTAACAACACCGCTAATACGATCAGGAAAATAAAGTTTAAACCATTTACCAGCAAAAGGTTTCCCTGATCGGCAGGCTGCTGTTCGAGAGAGGAACCCGCATGGTTACTGATAAAGGTGATCAGGCCGGGAAGTTTAGAGATATCGGCCACCAGCAGGTATATGCCCAGTACTTTAATGGCGACTTCATAAATGTCGGATTTTTTCATTCGTATTAATTAGGGATTAATTGGTTTATGGCTTACAAGATAAACAATTGCGCTATATAAAAAAGAGAAATGAAGATCCCGAGGGGTAAATTATTCCAGGTAATAATGCCTGATCCTGTTTAAATCCCCATCAAGTTCATAAACCCAGGGGGTGGCGGTAGGGATTTCCAACGCAGTCACTTCCTCATCATTTAAATTATCTATATATTTTATAAGCGAACGCAGGCTGTTACCATGTGCCACAACAATAACCTTTTGATTGCGGCGCAAGGCCCTGACAATTCTTTCGTTCCAGAAAGGCAATACCCTGTCCATAGTTTCGCTCAGGTTTTCGGTCAGCGGGAGCTCACGCTCGGTCAGATCTTTGTACCTGAGATCATGCCCCGGGTAGCGCGGATCATCTTTGGTTATAGCAGGCGGGTGTTCATTTGGGTCGCGCCGCCATTTTAATACCTGCTCTTCGCCGTACCGGGCAATGGTTTCGTCTTTATTTAACCCTTGTAAAGCACCATAAAAGCGTTCGTTCAACCGCCATGATTTTTCAACGGGGATCCATAGGTGGTCGAGCTCCTCCAGTATGTAATGCAATGTTTTGATTGATCGCTTTAAATAGGATGTAAAGCCAATATCAAAATTATAGCCATTCTTATTAAGGATTTTTCCGGCGCGATGGGCCTGTTCGTAACCTTTGTCTGACAGGTCGACATCTTCCCAGCCTGTAAATCTGTTTTCCTGGTTCCAGATACTCTCACCGTGGCGTATTAATACTAATTTTTGCATAGGTATTTAGTTAACGCAAAAGTAGGTTAAGGGTTGTGAAAAACTTGCTTAATATTTATAAATCAATTAGCTTGCGGTACAAACCAAATAAACTAAAACCTATTATGATCCCTACTACACCAGTACCGGTGAAAGATGGCATTGCCAATCCCGCACCGCTTGGCCTTTGTGCTTTCGGAATGACTACTGTTTTGCTAAACATCCACAACGCCGGCTTTTTTGAAATGAACACCATGATTTTAGCCATGGGTATATTTTACGGTGGGCTTGCACAAGTTATCGCCGGTGTTATCGAAGCTAAAAAGAACAACACCTTCGGGCTGACAGCATTCACTTCGTACGGATTTTTCTGGCTTTCATTAGTGGGCCTGTTGGTAATGCCCAAGTTTGGCTGGGGAGCTGCGCCATCTGAAGGCGCCATGATCGCATACTTAAGCATCTGGGGTGTGTTTACCCTGCTGTTGTTTTTTGGAACATTGAGGCTTAACCGTGCGCTGCAATTTGTTTTTGCATCGTTAACTATATTATTTTTCCTGTTAGTGGCTGGTGATGTCACCGGCAATGTAGGCATTAAACACCTGGCTGGTTATGAAGGTATTATTTGTGGGGCATCGGCTATCTACACCGGTATCGCTAATGTTTTGAATGAGATTTACGGAAAAACCGTTTTGCCGATTGGCCCGGTGAAGGTTTAAATTATTTGAGCTAAATTGCGCGGGTGAAAGATTATAAAAAATATTACAGCATACCGGCCACTCCCGAAGAGATTTACATGGCCATCACCAACCCGGTTACCATTGAATTGTGGACTGGCGAAGTCGCCCAAATGTCGACAGAGCCCGGTACCGAATTTTCTATGTGGGATGGTAGTATCGTAGGTAAAAACATCGAATTTGAACCCAATAAAAAGGTGGTTCAGCAATGGTATTTTGAAGGACAAAGCGATAATTCTATCGTTACCATCAAATTACATGCTGATAAGCAAGGCACTTCGGCCGAGTTAAGGCACACTAACATTCCCGATGATGATTATAATGATATTGTTGACGGGTGGAACGAGAGTTACTTTGGCGGCCTGATCGACTTTTTTGAGGGAGCTTAAAACGCCAGGTATTCAAAATCACCTCTTTAATAAAACAAAAAATGTATAATTTATACGCATGAAACAAGGTCTTTTAATTGATATGGATGGTGTAATTTACAGCGGCGAAGAACTGATACAGGGCGCTGATAAATTCATCAAACACCTTATTGATAATGATATACCATTTGCTTTTATGACCAACAACAGCCAGCGCACCAGCCTGGAGGTAGTACGGAAACTTAAAAGATTGGGAATAACTGTAGAAACAAAACATATTTATACAAGCGCCATGGCTACCGGGAAATTCCTGGGCGATCAAAGCCCCAATGGTACCGCTTTTGTGCTGGGTGAGGGTGGTTTGTTGAGCAGTTTGCACGAAAACGGGATCACACTTGTTGATTCCGACCCGGAATTTGTTGTTTTAGGCGAAGGCCGCAACTTTACATTGGAAATGGTACAGCGTGCGGTCGACATGATCCTGGCGGGCGCCAAGTTTATAACCACCAACAGGGACCCATCTCCTAAAAAACCGGGCTGGAACAATTTAGGTATTGCAGCTACAACAGCCATGATAGAGGAAGCTACCGGCCGCAAAGCTTTTGTAACCGGCAAACCAAGCCCGGTAATGATGCGTTCGGCAAGAAAATTCCTTGGGCTTGAAACGGCCGAAACGACTGTTATTGGTGATACTATGGAAACTGACATCCAGGGAGGTGTGCAAATGGGCTATAAAACTATCCTTGTACTATCAGGCATTTCCAGCAAAGATCAATTGAGCCATTATGCCTTTAAACCTGATATGATAGCAAGCTCGGTTGATAAAATAGTTTTTCCGCTTAAATGGTGGTCATAAGATAATTCTGCAAGCCTATTTAAAAGCGGACGATCATTTTTACTGGTCGTCCGTTTTTGTTTTTGACTACATGAGTAAATTAAATCATTTGGAGTTTTGCAACAAGTTATTAAGCCATAACCCTTGTCAAAACATCCACCAGTTCCTGAATTTCGAAAGGCTTGCCAATATAGGCATCTGCTTCTCCAATTGCTGCTTTTTGTTTAATTGCAGGGTTGGCAGAAATCAACACAACAGGAATTTCCCGGGTTACGGGCTTCGATTTAAATAAAATACAAATTATATGGCCGCTAATAATCGGCAGGTTTTCATCAAGTAAAAAACAATCAGGCTGTAAGGCTACCATTTCCTCCAAAGTGGTGAAAGCCTTAAATCCAGACACCCGAAAACCCTCATTTTCGAGCAACAGCGTGGTAGATTCAAGGATATCAGGTTCGTCTTCTATTAATACAATGTGTTTGCTCATAAATTATCCTTCTTCTACGAAAGTACTCCCTTAGTAGTTGGGTGGCAGCGAAAGTATGATAAAATCTGTAACCATCTAGTTAATGCTTGCGTCTCAATAAAAACACACATCATACTTTACCTAACAATGAAAAATCACATACAATACTTATACCATAAATACACTGAGTTATATATTCTCATCTGCTTAATTTCATTTGGGTTCTGCGGCATTTCAGAAGCCCAAATAGTAACTCCGGCAGGAAAACTTATCAGCAATGCCATGATAGACACATTTCTGCAAAAACAGATCGACTCATTGCAGCTTCCCGGATTATCAATAGCATTTATCAGTAAAGGCAAAATCGTTTATCACCGTGCTTTAGGTGTAACAGATATTAAAACAAAAAAACCAATAGACGAACAGTCGATTTTTGAAGCGGCTTCGCTCTCCAAGCCTGTATTTACCTATTGGGTTATGAAATTGGTTGACCGGGGCATATTAAATATGGATACCCCTTTGTATAAATATCTTCCCTATTCTGATATTGCACAGGATGAGAGATACAAGCTAATCACCGCCCGGATGGTGCTTTCTCACCAATCCGGTTTTCCAAACTGGCGTTTCTTCACTGCCGATTCCACTTTACACGTGAAACAAGGTGACCTTTATTTGAATTTTAAGCCAGGTACAGCATTCAATTATTCGGGCGAGGGGTTTCTTTACCTGGGCAAAGTGGTAGCGCATTTGCTTAACTGTTCATTGCAAAATATGGAGCCACTGTTTGAACGTGAAGTTGCTATCCCACTACACATGCCCCATAGTTCATACACTGCCAATCCCTATATTTTGAAACATAAGGTCAGAGGACATCAGGATGGGCACTTAGATCCTACTAACGGATTAAACTGGCCTATAATTCCATCCATCAGCATTGATTCAAACACTTTCAATCCTGCAGCTTCCCTGCACACCAACGCTTTAGATTATGCCGCATTCCTCATGCCCTGATGAATGACCAAGGACTAAGTACCAATAGTATCCATGAAATGTTCCGGCAGCAATTAACCGTGCCCCTTCCCGAAGATTTCCGCAAAGCAGGCTATTCAGCCTGGGGATTGGGCATAGCAATAGCGCAAATTCCATCAGGTGCAATTTACTTACACTCAGGCAATAATGGCAATTTTCAATCAGCTTTCATGATGGATAGGGCCCGGCAGTCCGGCTATGTATTTTTTACCAATTGCGATCACGGGAACACTTTTAATGAGAAACTGGAGGCTTTCCTTTCGCTTAAATAGGTTTACTATATTTGCTGCATGGATACACCACTCCAACTTTCCACTTTTGAATCTGAGTTTCGCGTACGCCCCGATGATATCGACATGTTTCAGCACGTACATAACAGCAAATATTTTGATTATGTACTGGCTGCGCGTTACGAACAGATGGAGCGTTGCTATGGAATGGCGATGGAAAAATTTATGGAACGCGGCTTCGGCTGGGTGGTACGTACCGCCCATGTGGATTATAAACGTGCTTTAACCATGGGCGATTACTTTATTGTGAAAACCGGTATTGAAAGTATTGACGACAAAGGCTGCCGTGTAAAGTTTATCATCACCAATAAAGCCACTAAAAAGATCTGCTGCGATGGTTGGTTTGATTATGTGATGATTGACATGGCTACCGGACGCGGTGCAAAGATCCCTCAGGATGTAATTGATCAGTACCTGATCTGACCTTAACTGCGCGGATGAAATTGGCTGATGGTACTTTTTAGATACTCCCTGTCTAAATGGGTATAAATTTCTGTCGTGGTGATGCTTTCGTGACCCAGCATCTCCTGCACTGCCCGTAAATCGGCGCCACCTTCAACAAGGTGTGTGGCAAAGGAGTGCCGAAAGGTATGGGGACTTATCTTTTTCTTCAATCCAATGGTTTCAGCCAACCCTTTGATGGTTAAAAAAATAATCTGCCGGCTTAACCTTGTACCCCGTCTGTTCAGGAAAACATAGTCCTCCTCACCTCTTTTTATTGGGTTATGTACTCTTACATTTTCTATCCAGATCTTCAGTGCTTTTATAGCTTCGCTGCCTATCGGCACCAATCGTTCCTTATTGCCTTTACCGGTCACCTTTATAAATTCAATATCAAGGTACAGATTAGAGAGTTTCAGTTCGGTAAGCTCGGATACACGCAGGCCTGAACCGTATAGGGTTTCCAGGATGGCTTTGTTACGGATGCCTTCTGGTTTGGATAGGTCTAACGCAGCTATAATTTTGTTGATCTCTTCATAGCTCAATGTATCCGGCAGCTTACGCGTGATCCTGGGCGATTCGAGCAATTCTGACGGATCGGATTTAATAATATCCTCCATCAGCAGGTATTTATAAAAAGCTTTTATGCCCGAAAGAATCCTGGCTTGCGATGAAGGGATCATACCCAGTTCATTTATCCAGTTAATGAACCCGCGCAAATCAGTTAAAGTAATTAATTCTGGTTTTAGTTTAACTATCTGTGAATCTGAATATTGATATAATTTTTCTATATCTCTGCTGTAAGCTTCGATAGAGTTGTCGGATAGCGACTTCTCTAATTTTAAATATGCCTGGAAACCTTTTATTGCCGAACGCCAATCCAATTGATTTTAGTTTTGATGATTTATAGCTAAGTTTGAACTAATGAAGATACAAATTATAAACGGCCCCAATTTGAACCTGTTAGGCGTTCGCGAAAAATCAATTTATGGCGATGCCAGTTTTGAAACCTATCTTGAAACCCTGCGCCAACGCTTTGCAAACATCACCATTGATTATTACCAAAGCAACATTGAGGGCGAAATTATAAATAAACTGCATGAAACTGGATTTAGTTACGATGGTATTGTGATGAATGCCGGGGCGTATACCCACACTTCTATTGCCATTGCCGATGCTATCGCTGCAATCAATACACCGGTTATTGAAGTGCATCTCTCCAACGTACACAAGCGCGAGGAGTTCAGGCATAAATCAATGATAGCGGCCAGTTGTCGTGGCGTAATCGCAGGTTTCGGGATGGATAGCTATCGCCTCGCCATTGAAAACCTGTCGCTTAAATAATATTAAAATATTTTATCGTTTTGATAAAACGCTTTTGGTGTAAAAGCGTTTAAATATTGCTTTCAGCTTATTGTTCCAGATGCTTAAAATATTCAGGGTTGCCGCGCTAAGTTTACTTTTTATTACGCTGTTATTCAGTGTTGATGCATTTGCCCAAGCCAAAAAGAAAAGATCAAAATCGGTAAGAGACTCGCTCCGCGCCTCTATCCTCTCGCGCGATTCGATGATGCGGGCGCTTAAACGTTCAGATACGTCGGTCAATAACCTGCTGCAAAAGGTTGAATATTATACATCTGCCTTTAACCAGATCAAAAGCAACCTGTCAAAAAAGTTAGATACGGCAGAGATCAGCACTAAGCTACCATCATTTGAAAGGCGGATTACGCTCATCAAATCACTTATTGATAATGATAAATCAAGCACGTTAAGGTATCTTTATACCATCAGGGATGTGCTTACCCGAAGTGATGACCAGCTTGACCTTTGGCAGGAGCAGCTTGCCGATATCAATAGTAAACTTGTTCAAAATCAAAACGATCTGGATGCCATATCGCGCGACAGCGTTTTAAAGATCCTGCCTGCTGATAGCTCGCTGGCCACTACCTATCTCATCCAAAAAATAGCTATCGACAGCAAATATCACCGCCTGGATACTACCAACAAAAAGGTAATGGTAAAAGTAGGCCTGCTGCAAAACCGCACCTCAGCTGTTTATATTTCGATACTCGACCTTAAAGACCAGATTGATACCAAGATCAGGGATTTCAGCATCAGGGCGATGTCCCAGGAGTATAGCAACATATGGAACATGAATGCTGATGAAGGCAGCGATTTCGGCCCGGCAACAAAAGCTACCGCCGATATGAACGCCAAGCTGTTCAACTTTTTTATAGGTCGGGATATTCTGATCCATCTTTCGGGCCTGGTTGTTCTATTTGCTTTTTTTGCCTGGGTCCGCGCCAGTCGCCGTAGGATCATACGTGATAACGATACGCCCGAAAGTGTGTTTAGCCAGGCCAATTACGTTGTGAATTATCCGTTTGTATCCTCAATAGTTTTGACTTTCACATTGCTGCCTAACATTTATGATCACCCACCAGTAATTGTATTGGAGATGTTTTTGTTGGTGCTGATGATCGCCCTGCTTTACCTCATAAAAAAAGCATGCCCTGCAACCATGTTCCGTTACATGCTACAATTATTTGGCATCACTATTATTTACAGCCTGAGCAATCTTTATATCCAGGTAACCAATATCGACAGGGTAGTTATTTTGATTTTAGGTCTGGCAGCATCGATAATAAGTTTCAGGTTTTTATCAGAAGTGCGCAAAGCCAGGGCTGATTACCTGCCTTATACAGGCTTTATATTGAAGGTTTTCATATTTCTGCAGGCCTCATCTTTTTTATGCAATGTTTTTGGCAGGGTGAGTTTAGCCAAGATCATTGGTGTTAGCGTGGTTTATAACCTATGGCTTGCCCTTGCTATGTATTATATAGTGCATATCATTATGGAAGCCTTGTTCCTGCAACTGGAAGCCGGTAAAAAGAGTAACAACCTCACTTCTTTTATTGATTATAAATTAATGCAAAATAAGTTCAGGAGTGTGCTAAGCATATTGGCTACCTTGTTGTGGCTGGTAATGCTTACCCAAAACCTGAACGTTGAAGATACTGTATTTGATTACCTGGGCGATTTTCTTGCCAAAAACCGCAGCATCGGCGGTACCAATACCCAGTTTACGTTTCAAAGCGTGATTATATTTGTGGCCGTGATCTGGCTGTCGTCTATAGCCTCTAAGATCATCAGTTATCTTTATGATATTGCCGCCAAGCATGCCAATGATATTGACGTAGCCAAGAAAAAGAACCGGACCTCTACCCTGCTTATCCGTATCGGGGTAATTGCTTTAGGCTTCTTCCTTGCCGTAGCTGCTTCAGGAGTGCCTATTGATAAGATTACCATCATTATCAGCGCTTTTGGTATTGGTATTGGTTTTGGCTTACAGAATATCGTTAACAACCTCGTATCGGGTTTGATACTGGCTTTCGAGAAACCGATCCAGGTTGGGGATATCATTGAGGTCGATAACCGGTCGGGCACTATAATGGATATCGGTATCCGGGCCAGTAAAATAGCCACTTCCGATGGCGCCGAGGTAATCGTTCCTAACGGCGACCTGATTTCGCACCATGTAATTAATTGGACGCTAAGCAATAACAATCGCCGCGTAGAGCTAATAGTAGGAGTAGCATATGGATCTGATATCGAAAAAGTTAGGAATATATTATTAAACTTATTGATGAACCATGATGATATCATGGCTCAGCCTCCGCCGTCTGTGTTCCTGCACAATCTCAACGAAAGCTCGGTTGATTTCAGGCTGTTCTTTTGGGCTGCGGATATCTCCACATGGCTTTCATTGAAAAGCCGCGTGCTTGCCGATATCTATGATGCTTTTGCTAAAGAAGGTATCGAAATACCGTTCCGCCAGCAGGACGTACGCGTAATATGGCCGAAAGGCTTGCCTCCCATTAAAGTAGAAGCGCCGGGCATAAGTGACGAGACAGAGCCGGAACAGGGTGCAGATGACGTTAAAGCTCCGAAGGATCAAGATCAGTAAAATGAATTTTCTTTTTCACAAAGAAATCCCAAACAATACTGCCCCTGTATATACCTTTTGTGTTATGTACCGCGTTACCTTTCGCCTTTTGCCTTTCGCCTTTAACCTTCTTAAAGAGGCTTAACACAAAGCTCTGATGTGCCCTGCTTACTGCCCAGGCATCTTTGCGTTTACCTTCCATCAAAAACCTGAACAAGGCCAGGAGATCCATTATAAAGCGGATGCTGATCACCCAAAACGCCCGCCAAAATGGAAGGTTCTTTTTTATAAGCAGCAGGTTATTCCTGAAATTGAGATAGGTCTTAAACGGATTTTCGGCATTTAATGTACCGCCGCCAACGTGATATATGGTTGATTGCGCGCAATACATTACTTTATAGCCCATGTTTTTTAAGCGCCAGCAAAGGTCAATCTCTTCCATGTGGGCAAAAAAACTTTCATCAAAGCCACCAGCTTCATCCCAGATACTTTTTTTGATGAACAGCGATGCCCCTGAAGCCCAAAACACTTCGCCCGATTGCTCATATTGGCCGTTATCCTTTTCAAGTTCGTAAAAGATTCTGCCGCGGCAAAAAGGATAGCCGTGCTTATCAATAAAGCCACCGGCAGCGCCAGCATGTTCAAAGTACTCTTTTTGCGCATACGACCGGATCTTGGGAGCAGCGGCAGCGATTAAACTATCGCTTTCCATTAATTCGATAACAGGTTCAATCCAGCTGGGGATTACCTCCACGTCCGAATTAAGCAGGATATAATAATCGGCATCAACCTGGGCCAGCACCCGGTTGTAACCTCCTGTAAAACCGTAGTTTTTATCATTTTGGATAATCCTCACTGATGGATAGTTTTCGCGCATAAACGCCACTGAATTATCCGAAGAAGCGTTATCCCCCATAACGATATCCAGGTTAGGATACGTTGATGATAATACCGAAGGAAGAAATTGTTTAAGGTACTTTGCGCCGTTCCAGTTTAAAATAACTACAGCAACTTTAGGTGTATGGGTCATCTATGTAAATCCTCCGGCTTAAACTTCCATCTCCGGTGCGACCATAACCAATATTGCGGTTCTCTCCTGATCATCCCCTCAAGATATTTAACATGCATATCTGTTATTTCGTGTTCGGCAGTTTCTTTTGGTGTTTCGGTAAGCGGGATTAGCGTATATTCATAATATCCGCGTTTTACCCTTTTCATGTCGTAAAAAACAACAGCTGCGTCAATTGTTTTGGCAATTTTTTCGATACCCAAAAATACCGCAGTAGGCTGGTTTAAAAAATTGGTGAAATAGTTTACCTCATGCATCACGGGAGTTTGATCGCCCACGAGCACGCTTACAGTAAGTTCTTTACGGTATTCAATCATTTTACGCAATGTTTGCTTCATGGCAACCGGCTGCCCACCAAACCTTGAGCGGATCTTAATAAAAAAATCATCAAACGTTTTGTTCGACAGGTTTTTATAAATGATCATGAACCTTTTATCGGTAACGAAATTAAAATTGAGCGCGGCCATTTCCCAGTTGCAATAATGACCGGCAACCGCAATAATACTTTTACCTTTAGCAAAGTATTCAAACACCAAATCGGAGTTGGTTGCGACTACTCTTTTCCGGATCTGTTTTTCTGATACGGTGATCATTTTAATGGTTTCCACTATCAGGTCGGCCAGGTAGCGATAGTACTTTCGTTCAATATCATGGCGTTCCTGATCTGTTTTTTCGGGAAAGGAATTGCGGAGGTTTTGCTGCACTACATCACGGCGGTAATGAACAACGTAGTAAATAATAACAAACGCAATATCGGATAAAATGTATAAAAACCAAAAGGGAAGCAACGATATAAGGTATAAAATTAATATCCCTAACTTAGTAAAACCCTTTTTTATCATTATTTTAGCCAATTTTGAGCACAAACATAAAATATATGATTGAAAAAGGCGCTGTGTTACCCATGTTTTATCTTCCACCGGTAGATTATTTTGTACAGTTAAATATGTACAAGCCTGATATACTGATAGAAAGAGAAGAGCATTTCCCCAAACAAACTTATCGTAACCGGGCTAATATCTACTCGCCCGATGGGGTACTGGCATTGGTGGTGCCGGTAATAAAAGGTTCAAAAAACCATACTAAAGTTAAAGATGTAAAAATCAGCTACGATTTTATGTGGCAGCGCCTGCACTGGCAAAGCTTGCAGGCCTGTTATCGCCGTTCGGCTTATTTTGAATTTTATGAAGATGATTTAGCGCCTTTTTATGAAAAACAAATCACCTATTTGTTTGATTATAATCAGGAGCTTTTGAACCTGCTGCTCAAGCTTACTAAAATAAAAACAGAACTAAATTATACGGATGAATACCATGCCGAATATCCTAACCTGCACGATTTTCGGTTTTCTATTCATCCTAAAAAAGAAAGTGAAATGCAGCAGAAACCATATTTCCAGGTATTTGAAGACCGACGGGGCTTTATGAAAAACCTGAGTATTATTGACCTGCTGTTTAACCAGGGCCCGCAAACAATAAACTATTTGTAGATGAATGGCAACTTTAAACGCCTGCGCCTTAAAAAACACAAACACGCAGGAAATGTAGGTGACAGACCGGGTACTATTAGGGTAGCCGAGGATGCACTGAAACCCATTATATCCGTTTACTCATATAATAAAGATGAGTTGGTAACCTGTGAGGGAAAGGATATCAAAACAGCATTAAAACAGCTCAATAAATGTGATAATCATACCCATTGGATCAAGATTAATGGGTTAGGCGATGCCTCGCTGATTGAGCAAATTGGTGAGCATTGCAATATAAATGCCTTGGTTTTGGAGGATATTGCCAATACACACCAGCGCCCCAAATTTGATGAATACGAGGATTATGCCTTTTGTACCAGCCGCATCGTTCAATTTAATAAGGATAACGAGATCATTAACTGCCAGTTTTCGGCTATCATAAAAGATAATATCATCATTAGCTTTGAGGAGGACCATACCGAGCGCTTTGATGCCGTAAAAGCCCGCTTAAAAGCCGGGAAGGGCGCTATCCGTACCGCTGGCCCCGGATATATGTGTTATGCGCTTACTGACACTATAATTGATACCTACTTTGTGCTGCTTGCCGAAATTGGCGATCATTTGGATGCCCTTGAAGATAAGCTTTACCTGAGTGCCGATAAAACCATCATGTTTAATGCCCAGCAGTTAAAACGTACGCTCATTGTTGTACGCCGTGCCAGCTGGCCCGAGCGGGATAAGATCAATGACATGATCCGCTCTGATAGTCCGCTGATAACGCCGGAAGTGAAACTGTTTTTGCGCGATGCTTACGACCATTGCATCCAGGCCATGGACCTTATTGAAAATTATAAAGAGGTAACGTCAAGTATCATCGACCTGTACCTATCCATGGTAAGTAACCGCATGAACGAGATCATGAAGGTGCTTACCATTATTTCGGTGATTTTCATTCCTCTTACTTTTATTGCGGGCATTTACGGCATGAATTTTTCGCGCCAGGATGATAAAGGCCATATCCTTCCGGATAACATGCCCGAATTGTATTGGCACCATGGTTATATTTATGCCATTGTGTTTATGTTTTTGATAGCCTTAATACAGGTGTTTGTATTTTGGAAAAAGGGTTGGTTTAACAGGTTGTAGCCCCTAGCTCCCTAAAGGGGGAGTTATCGGCATAAAAAAGGAGCGTTACGAGTAATGCTTCTTTTTTAATGGAGACGGGTAAGAAACTTGATCAGAAGCCTCCCCCTTTAGGGAGCCGGGGGGCTTGAACTTGTTTCTTTACCATAAACAGGATCTCACCCAGCCCATTTGTTTTGATCTCAAATGTGGTTGAAAGCAACATCCCCATTTTATCTTTACTAAAACCCTTGCCTGCCATCCATTCCAGGTATGATACCGGGATATCGGCTATAATAGTGCCTTTATATTTACCGTAAGGCATTTTGGTTTGTACAATATCAATGAGGATCTTTGGATCTGGCTTTAAATTTTCCACGGAGTAAAGGTAAGTACAAACCGATAGTATTCTGGCCTATTCCTGCAATCCTTTTATAATAAAAAATGTCGCGAGTGCAGCTGCGATGCCAACAGTTGCTTTCAAAATACCGCTGCTTATATAAGGCGGGATATATTTTATACCCATTTCATCGGCAAGAGCCGGGTGCCCTACATAGCGGCCTTTTACAGGTATTGCAACTTGCTCAAAATTATCGGCCATCTCGTGTAATTGATCATGCAGCTCACGGCCGCGCATTACGGGGCCATGGCCTGCCGCTACTGTACGGGGCTCAAGTGCAGTAAGCCGGCGTACCGATTCAGCTGCAGCCTCCCAGTCGGTAGTAAAATATCTTGGCGGGCCTGTTAGCTTTTTTAACGAACTAAATGAATATAAAGCTGATTCGGCCTTTGTGGTTGCCAACGCATCACCGGCAATCAAAGTTGAGTTTATTGGTAAAAACAGGGATATATGCCCCGGCGTGTGGCCTGGTGTATGAATGACTTTCCATTCGGGCAGTTCAGGGATCCCTTCCTCTATGTCAATTGCCTTTACTTTGTTGCCCAGGTTTATAGGTGCTGTAGGGAAAAACACCGATAACAAGCTCATCAGCCCGTCGGTTAGTGATGGATCGGATGGTGGATACGACGATAAGCCGGTTAAGTAAGGTAATTCAAGAGCGTGGGCATAAACAGGCACATTCCAGATCTTCAGAAGCTCTGCCAATCCGCCGGCATGATCACCATGCCCGTGTGTAAGCACAATGGCTGCCGGCCTTGTTCCGGGGCCAAAAAGTTCCTCGGCCATGGTAATGATCTTATTGGCCGAACCTTTTAACCCGGTATCAACCAATACCCAGCCCTTGGCAGCGCCTGGGCGATTAGCTATCATGTAAACGTTAACAAACAATAATTTGGTTCCCCATACCCTTTGCGATACCTGGAAATACTTTGTACTGAGCCTTCTGTTCATGGTTTATAATTGTTAACAAAACGTAACTCTTATATTAAAAGTTTTAGGTGGATTAAATTTAAAAACAATTTTATCAGCTTAAAAACAAATAACATACATCTAACCGGGCATCTTATGCAAACAGAAACTAAATAAACCATGTTAGATTTATAAATTATAAACATCATGGAACAACAATTTGATGCTACACTTACAGGAACCGACAGCGAAATTGACGGCACAGCGCAACAGGTAAACCGTCCCGGTTATACCAAAGCTTACGATTTTAGGTCGATAGATGGAACACTCCATTTAGTAATCGGTAAAAATCAGGATGGTGAATGGATCAGGCTTGATGGCACGGAGCCTTACCTTTCAAGCTGGATAGATGAACTCGCAGAACAGGCGGTAAGTCATTCTTTATAAACAGAGAAAGCCGGGTCACGAATTGATCCGGCTTTCTCTGTCATGATATAAGTTGCTTAGTCCAACTCAATCGGTTTCATTTTAGGCACCAAAAAGTGCATGATAAGCCACGCTAAAATGTATGCACTGCCACAAACAAAAAACATGATGTAATACGCTATCTCAATTTTATGGATTGACCGGTAGTACACGAATAAATTTTTCTGTACCGCAAGCGACAAAAATACTCCGCCTATCGAACCAAACATACCACCTAAGCCTGTTACCGAGCCAATAGTACGCTTCGGGAACATATCCGAAACTGTAGTGAAAATATTAGCACTCCAGGCCTGGTGCGCAGATGCCGCTATCCCTATCACTATCACCGCAAGCCACATATTAACGCCACCCAAAATTTGCGCAAATATGATTGGTATTACTGCCAGTGCGTAAATAAACATAGATGTTTTCCGGGCTTTAAATACCGGCCAGTCCTTTTTAATAAGGTTCATGGGCAGCCATCCGCCACCAACACTCCCAAAGGTCGACATGGTATAAACCAGTGCAACGGGTATGGCTATTTGTGTACCTTTTAAATTATATTGGCTCTCCAAAAAATCGGGCAACCAAAACAGGTAAAACCACCATATGGGGTCGGTAAGAAATTTACCTATCACAAACGCCCATGTTTGTTTAAAAGAAAGCAGTTTGCCCCAGGATATTTTTTTTTGTTCGGCAGGCTGCAAAGTCTCGGTTTGGCTATCATGATCACTGTTGATATAATCAAGCTCGGCCTTTGATACTTTGCTATGTTTTGAAGGCGCACGATAAATTACCTGCCATAATACAAGCCATATAAAACCGATTGAGCCGGTTATGATAAATGCCCAGCGCCATCCCCAGGCAGCTGCTATAAACGGAACCGTTAAAGGGGCAACTATAGCACCTATATTTGCACCCGAGTTAAAGATCCCCGTAGCAAATGCACGTTCTTTTTTGGGAAACCACTCGGCCACTGTTTTAATGGCTGCAGGAAAATTTCCCGCTTCACTAAGGCCCAGTGCAGAACGTACTACGCCGAAACCAAAGGTGCCGCCAACAAAAGCGTGGCATACTGCCGAAATACTCCATAGTAGTGTTGAAAGGAAATAGCCGAGTTTGGTGCCTATCTTATCGATGATCCGTCCGGCAGCCAGCAAACCTATTGAATAAGCTATTTTAAAAGCAATCTCAATATTGGCATAGTCGCCATCATTCCACTTAAACTCCTTGGTAAGGTCTGATTTAAGCAAACTGATTACTGCCCGGTCAAGGTAATTAACGGTTGTTGCGAAAAAAACCAGCGAGCAGATCACCCAGCGGTAGTTTCCAACTTTTTCTTCTCTCATTATAATTTAGGTTAACTGGCTATTTAATGGTTTGTACTATCTCCAGCAGCTTCAGGGTATCGTTATACAGTCTATCGTACTCCTGGTTTTCCAGTACGCTTTTGCTGATTAGTTTACTGCCCATACCCACCGCACATACCCCGGCTTTAAACCAGGTGCTGATACTGTCATGGTTCAAATCAACCCCACCTGTTGGTATGAACAACTGACCGGCAAACAAATCCCTGATTGAGGATACAAACTCCGGTCCCAGTATATTGGCCGGGAATATTTTTATCAGCGCAGCCTCATTTTGTTGAGCTGTGTAAATTTCAGTTGGTGTCATACAACCGGGAATCCATAACAAGTTGTGCTGCGCTGCCAGTTTACCAACCTCGGGGTTAACAATTGGCGAAACGATAAAATCAGTTCCGGCAGCAATAAAAGCTTCAGCTTCCTGAACGCTTTTGATGGTACCGATACCTAATTCCAGGCCCGGCATTTCGCCGTTGGCAAGGGCTTGTTTTAAAACCTTAAAGTTTTCGAGGGCGGCTGCACCGCGGTTAGTATATTCAAATACCCGTATCCCGGCTTTATAAAGCGTACGGGTAATTTGCAGGCTCACTTCCGGGTCTTTATAAAAAAACAGCGGTAATGTACCTTGCTTTAATATCGCGTCAAGTACTATATTTTTTTTAGTCATTGTTTCATTGCGTTATAAATTTGATCAACTGTTTTGGTGGTCGCATCGCCTTCAATAAAAAGCTTTTCAAATGCGGCTGCCGTTGCAAAGTCCAGCAATTGCTGCGGATCCTGCTTGTTATAAAAGCCGTAAATAAGGCCGGCCATAAAGCAATCGCCGCTGCCAACTTTGTCAACCACGGTTTCGGTAGTATAGGTTGGGGAGTGATAAAAGCGGTTGCCTGTATAAAGCGAAGTATAATATTCAACGCCTTTGCCTGCATCAAAGCGGAAGGTATTGGCAACAGCCCGGCAGCGTGGATAAGCATCCATAATCCTTTCAGACGAATAAAGCCCTTCTTTCAGGTAAATGCTTTGCTGGCCCGATTCATGCATATCTGGCGTAACGGGAATACCAAGCATAGTTTCTTCGGCCCAAACATTACCCATAATGATATCGGCATATTGTACCAGTTTTGGCATGATCTCGACCGGTTTTTTTCCATACTGCCATAATTTAGGACGATAATTAAGATCGACAGAGATGGTGATATGTTTTTTGCTTGCTGCCTGTAAAACTTCTTCGCAAACATCGGCCGCAAGTTGGTTCAAGGCCGGGCAAATCGCGCTGAAATGAAACCAGCTTACTCCCTCCAAAACGGCATCCCAGTTAACCATACCCGGTTTCAGATCGGCAAAGGATGAGCCCGCACGGTCATATACAATGGCATTGTTCTTTACATCTTTACCACGGGTAAGATAATAAAGACCTATTCTGTTACCACTGTGATGTATTGCTGATGTGTCGATGCTTTTGCTTTCCAGGTAACTGATAATCTGTTCGGATAAGGCATTATCAGGCAAAGCGGTAAAATATTTTATTGGCTGCCCCCATAAAGCTAACGCGTTGGCAACATTAAGCTCAGCACCGCCCATAAAAAATGGCAGCTTGTTTTTTGCAAGCCATTGCCCTTCGCCATCGGGGCACATGCGTAACAACAATTCGCCAAATGACAGGATGCTTCCCTTTGTAATTTCTATATTGCTCATTTAAAAATTGAAATAGTTTTTGGCGTTAAAATAACAAATATCGCTCACGATCTTTCCTGTCCATTCAATATCGTTTGGTAATTCGCCGTTTTCAATGTCATCACCCAACAAGTTACAAAGCAACCTGCGGAAATACTCATGCCTCGGGAACGACATAAAGCTCCTTGAATCGGTAAGCATCCCAACCAAACGGCTCAACAGGCCCATGTTTGATAAAGCGTTTAATTGCTTAATCATGCCATCCTTTTGATCCAAAAACCACCAGGCCGATCCAAACTGCATTTTGCCGGCTACCGAACCGTCATTATAGTTGCCCACCATAGTAGCAAACAACTCGTTATCGGCAGGGTTAAGGTTATAAATAATGGTTTTGGCTAACTGGTTAGTGGTATCCAACCTGTTCAGGAATTTGGATAATGCCCTGCCTTGTGCAAAATCGCCTATAGAATCCCAGCCGGTATCAGGCCCCAGATTGGTTAAAGCACGCGCATTGTTATTACGCAATGCACCAAGGTGGAATTGTTGTACCCAGCCTTTTTCATGATCCCAAATGGCAAAGTAATACAACATGGCCGATTTAAATTTCAGGATTTCCAAAGGCAACAACACTTCGCTGTTCCTTATTTTGGTAAAGATGGTAGCTATCTCTGCGTCGGTATAATCTTCGGCATAAATTTGCTCCAGTCCGTGATCTGATAATTTGCAGCCATTTTCGGCGAAGTAATCGTGTCTTGCTTTTAAGGCCGAAAGATATTCATCAATGTTAGATATGGATACATTTGCTACTGATTCCAGTTGGTCAATGTATTTGTTGAGCCCGGCAATGTCATCGGCGTTCATAGCTTTATCGGGGCGGTAGGCCGGCAATACTTTCACGCTGTATCCATCCCGTTTCAGTTTCTGATGGTGGCTAAGATTATCCAGCGGATCATCGGTAGTGCCGACAACCTCTACATTTTTACTTTTCAGGATATTACGGATGCCGAACTCCGGCGATTGCAATTTTTCGTTGCATTGGGCATATATTTTTTGTGCTGAAGCCGGTGAAAGCAATTCAGTGATGCCAAAATAGCGCTGCAATTCAAGGTGTGTCCAATGATATAGCGGATTTCTTAACGTATACGGTACAGTGGCTGCCCAGGCTGTAAATTTTTCTTCGTCGGTTTTATTGCCGGTGATATACGCCTCATTAACGCCGTTTGCACGCATAGCACGCCATTTATAATGATCGCCATAAAGCCAGATCTGCGTGATGTTTTGAAAATTGATGTCATCGGCTATCTGATCTGGCGGCAAATGACAGTGGTAATCAATAATAGGCTGATGGCTCGCAAACTCGTGATATAAGCGCTGCGCCGTTTTAGTTTGAAGTAAAAAATCCTGATCTAAAAAATTCTTCATTGGTTATTAACAGATGAATACCATGGTTACTGGTATAGTAGTTTATACTTGTAAGCGGCAAATTACACATCATATAGGCAAGTTGGAAGTAATAAGCCCAAACAATCCACGCAAACGTTTTCGTTAGCAGGTAAAAGTTAGTGTCAATTACACAAAAAAGGCGACGAGTGTTAACCCGTCGCCTTTTCTTGTCTATTGGTAAAATTTCTGCTACCAGAAAATTGAGTACAATGCAACTACAATACCGGTTACAATTAATGCACCAGCCAAAAACCCTCTTGACGTTTTAAACATTGAACCGTCAATTTCAAGTCCGTTTGTAGTAATGCCCCTTGCCTGGTCAATTTTTGATATAATGTACATACCGACAACGCAAAGAATAAATACGAAACCCATACGGTCAAGGAAAGGGATTTCATACAGCTTAGTTACCTTATCATCCTGCAAGGCTAATTTTGAAAAGCCATACGGCGACAGGAAGCTCAGGTCAATAAACCTTGGGCAAAGTTTAAAGAAGCATGAGAATATGAAACCGCCGATAGTTGCAAATAATGCAGCATTTGAAGTCGCTTTTTTCCAGAAGAAACCAAGGATAAACATGGCAAAGATACCCGGAGATACGAAGCCTGTATATTCCTGGATGTATTGGAAGCCCTGTTTGCCTTCGCCCATTAAAGCTTTACCGATAAGCTCAGATAACAGGATACCTAATAACAAGGCAACAAGTACCGATATTTTACCCAGGTTAACCAGTTTTTTATCGGTAGCTTCAGGGTTGATTGCTTTTTTGTAAATATCTAACGTAAAGATGGTAGCGATACTGTTTGCTTTACCCGCTAACGACGCTACAATAGCAGCCGTTAACGCAGCAAATGAAAGGCCTTTTAAGCCGCTTGGCAATAAGTTTAACAGTGATGGATATGCTTTATTAGGATCCAAAACTCCAGATGAACTCGCCATTTCCTGGTGGAACATACCTTTTTGATATAAAAGGTAAGCCGCAATACCAGGCAGCACTACAATAACAGGCATCAGCAACTTAAGGAAAGCTGCAAACAGGATTCCACCACGGGCAGTTTTAAGGTTTGCGCCCAAAGCCCTTTGGGTAATATACTGGTTACAGCCCCAATAGTTAAGATTAGTGATCCACATGCCGCCTATCAGAACAGATAAGCCAGGAAGGTCCATGTAATTTGGATTATCCTTTTTAAAGATCATATGGAAGTGATCAGTAGCTTCGCTATGCAGGATCTTGAAACCATTGAGTAAGCCTGTTGTACCTTCTTTTTCGCTTAACAAAGTAAGTGCAAGGTAAGATGCCATTAAACCGCCCAATATCAATACCGCCACCTGGATAACGTCGGTATAGCCGATAACCTTCATACCGCCCAGTGTAATAACTGCAGAGAATATAGCCAACAGCCAGATACACAAGTGAATATCAAGACCTGAAATACCGCTGACAGCTAATGCACCAAGGTAAAGGATCGACATTAAGTTAACCACGATGTACAACAACAGCCAAAAAATGGCCATGATCATGGCTACTGTTCCGTTATACCGCTGATGCAGGAACTGCGGCATGGTAAAAATCTTATTTTTAAGATATACCGGGATAAAGAAAACCGCCACAATGATGAGGGTAATAGCGGCCATCCACTCGTAAGTAGATATGGCTAAGCCCATTTTAAACGCAGACCCACTTGTACCTATAAATTGTTCGGCAGAGATATTTGAGGCGATGAGCGATGCTCCGATAGCCCACCAGGTTAACGACCCTTCGGCCAAAAAATAGTCTTTTGAGGTAGCGTCGGCGTTGTGTTTACGCTTATACACCCACCAGCCGTAACTGGCAACAATTATAAAGTAGATAAAGAAAACAGCATAATCGCCATTCGAAAGGGTTTTGAGGTTCATTGTTTTGGTTTGTCTTTGGGTTTAATATGTATGATTGACAATTATAAACTATATATATCGATTTATCAAATTTTCGATATATTCTTGTTTACCGCTTGTCACTTTAGGTTCGCCGTTAGCTATCGCATAGTTACGCAAATCTTCCAAAGAAACCTTACCCTCTTCAAAATCTTTCCCGGTGCCGGCATCAAATGACGCATACCTGTCGGTACGTAATTTTTTATACTCTGATTTTTGCAAAATGTTGTCAGCAGTAACCAAAGCCCTTGCGAAGAGGTCCATACCACCAATGTGAGCATAGAACAAATCAGCCGGATCGGTTGAATTACGGCGGATCTTGGCATCAAAGTTAATACCACCACCCTGGAAACCGCCTGCCTCAAGAATGATCAGCATGCACTCCGTTACTTCATTAATATCGTTAGGGAACTGGTCGGTATCCCAGCCATTTTGCGTGTCACCGCGGTTTGCATCTATCGAACCTAATAAACCTGAATCGGCAGCAACCTGTAGTTCGTGCTGGAAAGTATGACCTGCTAAAGTGGCGTGGTTAACTTCAAGGTTCAGTTTAAAATCGTTGATCAGGTCGTATTTCTGTAAAAAACCTAATACAGTGGCCGCATCATAATCATACTGGTGTTTGGTTGGCTCGCATGGTTTTGGCTCAATAAAGAACGTGCCTTTAAAACCTTGCTTGCGGGCATAATCTTTAGCAGTATGTAAAAACTTAGCTAAATGCTCCTGCTCGCGTTTCATATTGGTGTTGAGCAGACTCATGTAACCTTCGCGACCACCCCAGAAAACATAATTTTCGCCGCCTAATGCAATCGTTGCGTCAAGTGCCGCTTTTACCTGCGCACCGGCATGAGCCAATACATGAAAATCGGGGTTGGTTGATGCACCGTTCATATAACGTTTGTGGCTGAACAGGTTTGCAGTACCCCAAAGCAATTTTACACCGCTGGCAGCCTGTTTTTGCTTGGCATAATCAACCAAAGTCTGCAAACGACGATCATTTTCGGCAACATCATTGCCATAGTCAACCACATCAACGTCGTGGAAACAGTAATAAGGCAGGTTCATTTTGGTCAAGAACTCAAACGCTCCATCCATTTTGTCTTTAGCTCGCTCAACAGCGTCAGCTTTTTCATCCCACGGGAAAACGTGTGTAGCGCCGCCAAACGGATCGGCACCGTTACCGCAGAACGAATGCCAGTAAGCACCGGCAAACCGTAAATGATCTTTCATGGTTTTGCCTGCCACTACCCTGTCCGCGTCATACCAGCGAAACGCCAGTGGATTGTCTGATTCAAGGCCTTCAAATTTTATCTGGCCTATTTCTTTGAAAAATTCTTTTTCGCCTGTTACTATCATTTTAATTATTGATTTACTGAGTTATTGAATTAGTGATTGTTTTTATTAGATAATTATTGAATTATTGATTTAGATATACGGGGCAATACCTTTCGCCTTTAACCTTTTCCCTTTCACCTTAAGCGCGCTTCCAAAAGGGTTTTCCACTCCTGGTAAACCGGTTCAAATTGGTCTGTAGTAGGTTCAACCAGTTTGATGGCTTTGATATTGCTGAATGCTTCGGATGGAGATTTGAAGATGCCCGCGCCTATACCTGCGCCTAAGGCCGCACCTACACTGCCGTCGTTATTATAGAGCTCGACAGGAACGCCTGTAGCATTTACAAAAGTTTGGGTAAACAGATCGCTCAGGAAAAGGTTGCTTTTGCCCGCACGGATCACAGTAGGGTTCATACCATTGCTGCGCATAATGTCAAAGCCATAACGGAACGACGAGGCTATCCCCTCCTGCACAGCCCTGAAAATATGCGCCGGGGTATGCAGGTTAAGGTCGATATTTTGAAAATGCGCGCCTACCTGCTTATTATTTAACATACGCTCGGCACCATTGCCAAAAGGCAGTACCTGTAAGCCTTCGCTGCCCAAAGGTGCTTTTTCAGCTTCGGCGTTCATTTGGTTATAGGTATAGCCTGTACCGAAGGTGTTTTTTACCCAGCGATATAAGCTTCCGGTTCCGTTAATACAAAGCAGCACACCAAGTCTTTTCTGTTCGGTGGCATAATTAACGTGTGCGAAGGTGTTAATGCGCGATTGCTGATCATAAACCAGTTGGTCATCTACGCCATATATCACGCCAGAAGTACCTGCAGTGGCAGCTAGCTCGCCGGGATTTAGTACATTTAACGATAAGGCATTGTTGGGCTGGTCGCCGGATTTATAAGTAACCGGAATACCTGCCTTTAAATTCAGTTTTTCGGCCACGGATGCCTGTAAAATTCCGTGCGATGAAAATACAGGATAAATAACCGGAAACAGGCTTTCGTCAAAACCAAAATAATTGATGATCTCTTTGGAGATGCCGTTGGTTTTGAAATCGAAAAACACCCCTTCAGATAATGCCGATACAGATGTGGTGATCTCGCCGGTAAGCTTCATGGCGATATAATCGCCAGGCAACATGATCTTATCAATTTTACTGTAGATCTTCGGTTCATTTTCCTTTACCCAGGCCAGTTTTGAGGCCGTAAAGTTACCCGGTGAATTGAGCAGGTGCGATAAGCAATGCTCTTCGCCAATGGTGGCAAAAGCTTTATCGCCAATTTCAACAGCGCGGCTATCGCACCATATAATACTATCACGAAGTACGTTTTGATTTTTATCAACAAGTACAAGGCCGTGCATTTGGTAAGCGATACCAATGGCAGCTATATCTTTTGAGTTGTAACCTCCCTTAGCATGACAGCGCTCCAATGCTTTGTGCGCCTGCTCCCACCACATTGAGGGAGATTGTTCGGCCCAGCCGGGATGCAAGGCTTTAATTGGCGACTCCTGGTCAGGGTATTGTGCCGAAGCGATTGTATTTTGCGTTGCGGCGTCAACAACACTTACTTTTACCGACGAAGTACCTATATCGATCCCTAATAACAGCATAGCCTATTCAGATTTTTGTATGATTTTTTGGTTGTATTTATTAATTGGTAACTTAACGCAACGAAAATAAAGAAATAAATAAAAATTGCAATCGATTGCGTAAAATATTTTTTCCAACTTGCACGCTATAATGAAGAAAGTTAAACGCACCACCATTTATGACATTGCCGCAAAGCTCGGCATAACCGCGTCTTCCGTATCAAGAGCGCTGAATAACAGTAGCCAGGTGAACGAAAAAACCAGGGAGCTGATTATCAAAACCGCCGATGAGCTCAATTATAAACGCAACACCCTTGCCTCCAACCTGCGCAAAGGACATTCAAAAACTATTGGCGTAGTGGTGCCGCGGATAAACCAGAACTTTTTCAGTAACGTGATAGCCGGCATTGAGGAAACAACTTATCAAAAAGGTTATAATCTCATCATATGCCAGTCGGGCGAGGTGCATGATAAGGAAATTCAATGTGTAAATACGCTCATTAATCAGCATGTGGATTGTATAGTGATCTCGGTATCGGCCGATAGCTATGATTACCAACACCTGCAAAATGTGCTTGACCATGGCATTCAGCTGATCCAGTTTGACCGTGTTGCTGAAGAACTGGAAACGCTTAAAGTGATCAACGACAACGAACAGGCTTCATTTGAAGCGGTATCGCACCTGATAGAAAACGGCTATAAACGTATCGCTTTACTTGAAGGCCCCCAAAATCTCAACATTTTTCGCCAGCGAAAAAACGGGTACCTAAGGGCATTAGAAACGCATAAGGTGAAAGTGATTGACGAACTGGTGGTTGAAAATGCATGGACAAAGGAGCTTGGTGCCGAAGCTACCCGTAAGCTGCTTAACCTCCCCCACCCGCCGGATGCAATATTTGCCTCTACGTCTGATTTTTCGGCTTTAGGTGTTTTGGAGGTAGCCAATGTTATGAACATCAAGGTACCTTCAGAGTTGGGCATTTGCGGTTACTCTAATGAAGCTTTTACAGAGATTACCAGTCCATCGATAACCACTATAGATCAGTTTAGCGTTTATATGGGCAAAACCATTGGCAACCTGTTTTTCCAGGAGATTGCCAACGTCGAGGTTTCTGTTAAACCCAAGATTATCAGTATTAAGCCTGAGTTGATTATAAGGGGATCGACGAAAAAGAACAGCTCGCTCTAACCCCCTCTAACTGGGGCAAGCATAAAGTGAAGGCTACTTGTGCCGCGGCTTAGCAGCACAAATAGTTTTCGTTAATAGTCAGCCCTCCATACTTGCGCCAGTAAAAGTCAGTAAAAAGCATCGTCGTTTTTCTCTCGCAATGAACTCTGTGTTCGTAAATTTTTACTAAATTATCCTCATTAATACAACACTCGTCCGATAAAAAACATATTTTAAATTCAATATCGATAAGCATTTAGTTACAGATTTGTTACATTAAGCTTTAATTTCAACCATTATTTAAGTATAATACATATGGATGATTTTTTAGCGGCCAGATCCCAAATGGCCTTATCGTTAGGTTTTCATATCATATACTCCTGTATCGGTATGGTGATGCCGGTTTTCATGGCTATATCGCATTATAAATGGATCAAAACCCAGGACCCGGTTTATAAAAACATCACTGTTGCCTGGAGTAAAGGCGTGGCCATATTTTTTGCTACCGGCGCGGTGTCCGGCACCATGCTCTCTTTTGAACTCGGCTTGCTTTGGCCCGGCTTCATGAAACACGCCGGACCGATCTTCGGGATGCCGTTTTCGTTAGAAGGTGTCGCCTTTTTCATCGAAGCTATAGCACTTGGCTTATTCCTTTATGGCTGGAACAAATTAAATAACTGGGTACATTGGACAGCCGGGGTTATTGTCGGTATAAGCGGCGTTGCATCAGGTATCCTCGTAGTGTCAGCCAATTCATGGATGAATAGTCCATCCGGGTTTGATTTTGTGAACGGACAGTATGTCAATATCGACCCTGTAAAAGCCATGTTTAACAAGGCCTGGTTTTCCGAGTCATTACATATGATCATAGCCGCCTTTTCGGCCACAGGCTTTGCAGTGGCCGGGATCCATGCGCTCATGATCTACCGTAAAAAGAATATCGCTTTCCATACTAAGGCGTTTAAAATAGCTATCATCTTTGGGGCAGCCGCAGCTATTTTACAACCTTTCAGCGGCGACTTATCAGCCAAAAACGCAGCTAAACGCCAGCCTGCGAAACTGGCCGCAATGGAAGCTTATTTTCACACCCAGGAATACGCACCGCTGGTTATCGGTGGTATTCCTGATACCGCAGCAAAAAAAGTAAATTATGGTTTAGAGATCCCCGGCCTGTTAAGCTTTTTAGTACATGACAATTTTAAAACACAGGTAAACGGATTGGATAAAATCCCGGTTAAAAATCAGCCGCCGGTAGCTGTTACGCACTATGCTTTCCAGATTATGGTTGGGATAGGTGTTTTGATGATGCTGATCGGGATTATTTACTTTTACGAGCTCTGGAAAAAGAAGGACCTGCTCTCTAAACCATGGTTCCTGAAAACTTTTATCTGGGCTACCCCGCTGGGCTTTATAGCTCTCGAAGCCGGCTGGACGGTGACCGAGGTTGGCCGCCAGCCATGGATCATACAAGGTGTTATGCGTACCAGCGAGGCAGTTACGCCAATGCCGGGTATCCAATATTCGTTTTACCTGTTCAGCTTTATTTATTTTACGCTGAGTGTGGCTGTTATATTTTTATTAAAAAGGCAAATCCAGATGGTGCCTGAATTGTATGACCGTAAAACTGCCCAGCCATGATGTTATATATTGTAATTCTTTTTCTTTTTGCGGCTATCACCCTTTACTTTTTATTGGGCGGAGCTGATTTTGGTGCAGGTATTATCGAGCTTTTCACATCAACCGATAATAAACACCGCACGCGCAAGATCATGTACCAGGCTATCGGCCCAATTTGGGAAGCCAATCACATGTGGCTGATCATTACAGTGGTAGTACTTTTTGTAGGATTTCCGGTTATTTATAGTGAAATGTGCATTTACCTGCATATTCCCTTACTGGTAATGCTGCTTGGAGTAATAGCCCGGGGCACGGCATTTTCGTTCCGTAATTATGACGCCATTAAAGACGAAAAAACACAGGCATTTTATACGCATATATTCGTTTATTCAAGTTTTGTTACACCATTGTTCCTGGGTATCATTGCAGGCAGTGCCCTATCCGGGCAGATTGATCCTAAAGCCACTGATTTTCTGCACGCTTACATCTTTAGCTGGTTTAACTGGTTTTCGGTATCTGTTGGCTTTTTTACCGTGGCACTATGCGGTTTCCTTGCAGCTATTTATATAGTTGGTGAAACGGAAGATGTTGACGAAATTAAACGCTACATCCGTAAGGCAAAGATTATGAACATAGCCGCCGTGATATGTGGTGCATTGGTGTTCTTAGCTTCTCATTTTGAGCACGTTCACCTGGCCAACTGGATTTTTGGCAACCCCGTAAGCTTAGTTTCGGTAATTGCTGCAACCATTTCATTGGTAGTGCTTTATCTGATTATATCACACCGCAGAAACAGGCAATGGATCAGGGTGCTTGCTGCCTTCCAGGTGTGTATGATATTGATATCGGTAGGGTTTTCGCGCTTCCCGAGGTTTGTTATTTTTAAAGATGGCAGCTCCATGTCCTTACTTAGCGAACATGCCAACAGCAATAGTATCGATGACTTAGGGATTGGTTTATTGGTAGGTAGCTTATTTATATTGCCGGCGCTGGGGTATTTATATTACGCGTTTAAGAAGAAAGACCGTTGATTTATTTGATTACGCTGATTTCGTTGATTTGATTATAATATTTATTTGCAAAGCTTAACCGTCTTTATCTGTCTTGTTTAAAAGACGAGATGTGCTGTCAAATATTACATTTGTGTTGTGAAGAATTATTTAAAGATCCTGTCAATCGACGAATATTCCATTACGCCTAAGTACCTGCAACTCTCCAATGCTATTATCAGGGCCATTGAAAGCGGGCAGATTGTAAAGGATGATATGCTCCCTTCTATCAATGATCTCAGCTATGCACTGGATACTTCCCGCAATACCATTGAGCGCGTTTATAAGGAACTGAAGGAAAAAGGCATAGTAAGCTCGGTTCCGGGAAAAGGCTTTTTTATTTCCAATACCGATTTTCAGAAGCCACTTAAGATCTTCCTACTGTTCAACAAACTCAGCGCGCACAAGAAAATTATTTATGATGCCTTTGTTGCTACTATCGGCGAGCAGGCTGCTATAGATTTTTATATCTACAACAACGATTTTTACTTTTTTAAAAAGATCATTGCCGAAAGTATCCAGAGCGATTATGCCAAATACATCATTATCCCACATTTTTTAGATAATGAAACCAAGGCTCATGAAATTATCAATACCATCCCTAAAGACAAGCTGATTTTACTGGACAACCTTGTACCTGGTGTAAACGGTAAATTTGCAGCGATATATGAAAACTTTGCTACGGATGTATACGAGGCGCTGAAAAGTATGCTGGATAACCTGAGTAAATATCATACGCTTAAGCTGATTTTCCCCGGCAAAACCTATCACTCTAAAGAGATCATGAAGGGCTTCCTGAATTTTTGCAGGCAGTATGCTTTTGAATACGGTATAGTTGAAACGTTATCTACAGAAACTATACAGAAAAATACCGTATATATCAGCCTTACAGAGGACGACCTGGTTGAACTTATTAAAAAGATCATCGCCTCCGATTTAAAAGTGGCTAAGGACGTTGGCGTGATATCCTATAACGAAACGGCGCTTAAAGAGATCATTCTTGACGGCATCACTACCATCTCAACCGATTTTAAATTGATGGGCAGCAAAACTGCCGAGTTTGCGCTGAATAACTGCCACGAGCATTTCGCTGTGCCGTTTACAGTGCGATTGAGAAGCTCGTTGTAGAGGCCCAAACTCCCTTAAGAGGGAACCATAGTCAAGTGAGGGCTTAATCAACTTGCGCTCGTTTTTAATGAGTGCTTACTATGGTCTGGCGATTGTATCGCCAGTGCGTTGCAAACGCAAACCCAAGTTAAGCATTCGTTAAAAACGAGCGCAAGGATTTTATTTCAATTCCTTAACCTTAATACTCCTGAAAAACACTTCATTGCCATGATCTTGTAGTAATAAATGCCCTTCAGTGGCTTCGCCAAAGTTTTTCCAGATTTTGTACTTGCTGATTGCTACCAGGTCGCGGAAAGTTTTTGAACCGCGTTCGTATTCCAGTACTTTAACACCGTTCAGGTAGTGCTCAACATGGTTGTTTGGATATACTACCACACGACCAGTATTCCAGGCACCTATCGGGTGTACAAAACGTTCTTGTTTATTGGCTTTGATAAGGTCATACAACGAGGCTAATGTACGGTCGCCATCGCGGCCAAGTTTGGCATCGGGGTGCAGTTTATCATCAAGTACCTGGTACTCCAGGCCAATAGCCGATCCCTTGGTAACTTCAGACAGTGTTACAAAATACTTAACGCCACTGTTGGCACCCGGAGTAAGCTTAAACTCAAACGACAGGTCAAAAGCGCTATAATTATCATTGGTTACGATATCGCCGCCGCCTGATTCTTCCTGTCCGGCAGATGGCAGCACGTGCATAGTGCCGTTAGCATATTCCCAGCCTTTTTCAGGAAAACCTTTGAGGGTCGCACCGCGCCAGCCGGTATTGGTTTTGCCATCATATAATAACTTCCAGCCATTTGCTTTTTCGGCCGCTGTTACGCTGTTTGGCGTAAGGTTAACCACATACACCTCCTTTGGAAAAGGGGTGGCTTTTAAATTATTGGTTTTTAGATTGATATTTTTAAAGTATACCTTTTTGCCTGCCTGTTTTTCCTCATTTACCGCATGCACCTGTAAACCTATAAAGCCTTTGCTATCGATGGTATCAACAACATCGCTTGCAGGGACACCATTTACCCATGTCTTCATCTCGTTGCCGATACATTCAATTTTGATGTGGTTGTACTCGCCTACTTTAAAAGCGTCTTTTGCTTTTGGGTTGAGATCCAGCGGATAAAGCCAATCGCGCCGGCCTTCGTCATAAATGCCACCAGTCCATTTGCGTGAAGATGGGTCTATTTCAAATTGCCTACCATAAACCTTTCCTTTACCCTTATTACCGGCCGGGTCGTAATGGCTGCGGGTTTGCACGCCCGAATTACTCAACTCACTTTCAATTTTTGCATCCAGCTCTAATATAAAATTACCGTATTCCTTTTCGGTAACTAAAAATGAATTGCCCGAGTTGAGTACAGTAGTGCCTACTATAGCGCCGTCTTCTACTTTATAATCGGCATTGCCGGCAAGCTTTTTCCAGCCTTTAAGAGTTTTACCATCAAACAGTTTGGTTTGCGCGCTTACTGGGCTAAATGCCGTTGACGCCAAAAGCATAATTGCAGGGTAGATTATTTTTTTCATATTTGATATTTTCTTGTTTGATTAAAAATATGTCATTGCGAGGAACGAAGCAATGAGCCCCTCTAAATCTCCCCCAGAAGGGGAGATTTTAAAAGTTTTTAAAGCCCTCTCCTCTGGAGAGGGTTGGGTGAGGCTTACACTTTCACTTCCCAACCCTTTTCATACTCCCTGCCCCAGAGCTTTTGAGCTTCGGGGTCATTTAAAATATGACCATTATTTGGATCGATATGCAATACACGGTCAACGCGATATGAGATATTGCCTAATTGCGGCAACAGGGTTGATTTGAAACCGATCTCAATCGGGCAGTTCAGTTTATCTGTTCCTCTTACCGAATCGACAAAGTTTTTCATGTGGAAGCCATCCAGCGCCTCCGTCGGGCTTACTTTGTTGGTGCCGTCGACCTTGGTGTCGTCTTTAACCTCTTTTACCAGTTTATTATCACCATCGTAAACCCGATAGCTGTTGCCGCTATCATAAAACAGCGTGCCTTTATCGCCATAAAATACTACTCCCCTGCTTAATTTTTCAATATCAAAGCCGTTGCAACTGCGGCATTCCCATTCGGCGGCCGTATTATTGGGGAAATTGTAAAGGATATTTTGTGTATCCGGCGTTTGCCAGTCGTCATTAAAATGGAAGCGGCCGCCTGTTGATACCACTTTGCTCGGATAATCAACACCAAGCCCCCAGCGGATCACATCCAACTCATGGGTACCATTATTCAGCGCCTCACCTGTGCCCCAGTTCCAAAACCAGTGCCAGTTATAATGGATCAGGTTATCTTGGTAAGGCCTTCTTGGCGCAGGGCCCTGCCATAAATCATAATTTAAATTGGCTGGCACCGGCACCTGTTTGCCTTTGCCTATGCTTGCACGATGATTGGTGTACCAGCCCTTTGCATAATAAGTACGACCGATTACCCCGTCATGCAGTTCCTTCACCATGGCCTGCACATTAGAGAATGAGCGACGCTGGCTGCCCATTTGCACCAGTCGTTTATACTTATTTGCTGCTTCAACAGCCATCTCTCCCTCGTGCGGATTATGACTGCAAGGCTTTTCTACATACACATGTTTGCCGGCCTGGCAGGCCATGATAGTTGCTGGAGCATGCCAGTGATCGGGCGGTGCAACCACTACTGCTTCGAGATCCTTTATCTCCAGCATTTTGCGGATATCTGTTAATCCCTGCGGCTTTTTGCCTGTTTGCTTGTAGATGGCATCAATCGTTTTAGCAACCACGTTTGAGTCAACATCGCAGATATAACCTATCTCTACATTGGGCAACTTGGCAAAGCTTTGAGCAAGGTATAGTCCCCGGCTGTTAGTGCCCATCATTCCCAATACTACTTTTTCATTGGGCGATCCTTTAAAAAATCCGGTGGCTTTTGATAGTTGCGGCGCAAGCAGGAAACTTGTACCAGCTACGGCAGTGGATTGAATAAACTTTCTACGATTGATCATATTCAAAACAGGTTAATTGGTTGATAAGCGCGCCCCGGCGGACCGCCCCGCAAATTAGCTAAGTTTTGGAAAGGGCTAAAGCTATCCTGCCATTTTTTTATGAAGCAATTGTAATTTAACTGTTACTTAATTGAGCTGAAAGCGAAGATCGTTAACGTGAAATAATTTTGACAAGCAAATTGGCTTTAGGCTTTCAGCCCCAAGCTTTAGCTTTTAAAGCAGAAAGCCCCTTACAGGGGCTCCGGGAGTATTAATTTGCAAAACATGCTTTAAACGAGAGGTTGTATCGAAAACACATCGAGCTTTGAGGTTTGAAAATTACGTACACGTTTGTACACACCGTTGCCGTTGCTGCTTCCGTCGGTATTGGTATTTCCCTCAATGGTATCAAATAAATCGCCATGCACGCCAATAACAATACCTGTATGTACCCAGTCGTTGGGTGTTTTCTGAACCAGGAAAATATCGCCGGGCCTTACTACAGCAGGATTAGCCCTTACTGTTGCAACACGGCTTAACAAACCTTTATTAATGCCGGTAGTACCCACAGTATCGCAACTATAGGTTAGCGGCATAAGTGTACGAAAATCTTTTCCTAACTGGCTTGCGGCCTGGTCAATGATGGTTTGTACAAACCCCATACACCAAAACCACTCTGTTCCTTCATTATTATCCATATAGGCCCGCACCCAGGGACCGCAATTACTTTGCCCCTTAATGGTAAGTTCAAATGGTGCGTTACCTAAATGTTGAATAGCTGTATTCACAACCAATTCCCTTAAGCCCGTACCTGCTACCGGGCTTTTAAATGCTTTTATCATGGGCTGGCATAACTCACCGAAAACATTGCTGTCAACAATGCCGGTTTGCGGCAGGTTTTTTGCCTTTTGGAAATTCTTAACTGCTGTTTCGGTACCCGGGCCAAAGCTACCGTCAATGCCTGTTGCTGTACCTGCCGAAGGATTGGTAACCGCATACAGGTTAAGCCAGCTTTGAATTTTACTTACTTCTTTTTGATTGTTTGAGGCACCGCCTTTTTGTTGGGTAGCCGATATAGCTATTTCTTTGAGGTATTGTTTTTTGATCATAAAGGAAAGGTTTAATAGTGATAAGGTTTAGATATCGTAATAATGGATATTTCATTACCTTCAAAAGCAAAGCTAAAGCAATCATTACAACTATAACAGCGTACTGTTACGGGATTTAACAGGAAAGCTTACGTAGTTTTACGTAAGCTTTCCTGTTAGTGATTTTTAATATTGTATCGGCAACGGCACCAGCTTTAAATTCTGGCGCTGGTGCCAGTATGGATATATTGGGTCTACCTCGCTGGCGGCATCCAATTTTTTTACCTGCTCAACTGTCAAATTCCATCCTATTGCGCCAAGGTTTTGCTTAAGTTGCTCTTCGTTACGTGCGCCAATTACCAGGTTGGCAATAGTAGGCCTTTGCAGTAACCAGTTCAATGCTACCTGTGCCACAGATTTACCGGTTTCTTCAGCAACTTCGTCAAGCACGTCAACGATATTGTATAAATGATCAAAATTTGTAGCCGGGCCATGGGCGCCGCCCTGCACGGTCCTTGAGTTTTGGGGGATTGGCTCTCCCCTCCTGAATTTTCCGCTCAGCTGGCCGGATGATAGCGGGCTCCAAACAATAGTGCTTATTTTTTGATCGATACCTAATGGCATCAGCTCCCATTCAAACTCGCGGTTAAGCAACGAATAATATGCCTGATGGGCTATATAACGACTCCATCCATATCTTTCAGACATCGACAGTGATTTCATTAAATGCCAGCCCGAAAAATTGGAGCAGGCTATATAACGCACTTTACCGCTGGTAACCAGGTCGTCCAAAGCCCTTAGTGTTTCTTCAACCGGGGTATTGGCATCAAAGCCGTGCATATGATAAATATCTATTCTATCGGTATTTAAACGACGAAGACTGTCTTCGGCCGATTTGATCAGGTGATAGCGAGACGAACCATAATCATTAACGCCCTGCCCCATAGTAAACGTGGCTTTGGTTGAAATCAGCACTTCATTACGGATGCCTTCCAGGGCCTTACCTAATATTTCTTCAGAAATGCCATGCGAATAAACGTTTGCGGTATCAAATAAATTAACACCGGTGTCAAGGCAAATATTTATTAGCTTCTTTGCCTCGTCGACCTGGGTATTGCCCCATGCTTTAAAAAACTCATTACCACCGCCAAATGTGGCCGTGCCGAAACTTAATACCGGCACCCTTAAACCGGATGCGCCTAATTGTCTGTATTCCATAGTTTAATGTTTTATGATGTAGCAGGCGGTAGCCTGTATTACAAATTTATGCGGAATGGTTGCTGGCAGGGATTTTTGCAAATCATAAGTTTGTCATTTATGGCCGGTGTTTCATTGCATAGCGGTAAACAAATATTAGTTTTGGGTAATGATTGTAGACCCGCTAAGCGTTTCCCTTTTTGAGATGAGGCTGGAAGAAATCCATCGCCGCGATCCTATGCTAAGGTATGAGATCAGCATTCGCGATTTTATTGCCTTATTCCCGCTAAAAATAAAAAATGGAAGACCGTTAAAACCCGAACAGCCTTCCTCCTTTGCACTCGACAGGGATGCGTTTTTGCAGGTGCTTGTAGCGTTTAACCAGTCATTCAACTAATTATCCGCTCTCCTCTGTTTCTTCCAATCAGGAACACTTCTAAATAACAAATAAACAATTTTGGCGGCTTGTCAAGTTTTAACTTTGGCCAAAATTTAACACATGGAGAAAACTAAACTTACCATTAATAACAACGGTTCGGTTAAAATAGAAGGCGATTTTGAAATTGTTGATATGCAGGGCAACGCTTACGGTTTACAGGGTCGTACTGTAGTTTCTATTTGCCGTTGCGGCTTATCGGCAAACAAACCATTTTGCGACGGTTCGCACAAAGGTCATTTTGAACATAATGCTATCGCATTTGATCTTCCGCCCAAAAAAGTGTAAACAATTGTTTTAATATACATACAGCCCGGTGTTTAATTACATTGGGCTTTTGTTTTGTACACGATTTTTAAAATAATCTGCATTTTTGAAAACTATGCTTAAATCAACAAGGCGGCACTTTTTTCATATAGGTTATCACGGCGCAAGATATTCGGGCTGGCAAAAACTTTCTAAAGCAATTACAGTGCAGGAGGTGATTGAAACGGTCCTCTCCAAAATCCTGAAACAACCTGTTGCCATTAACGGTTGTGGCCGTACAGATGCTAAGGTGCATGCAAGTCAGTATTTTTTTCACGCAGATATTCCTGATAATTTAGATTTCGACCTGCTATTTCGCCTTAACAAACTGCTGCCGGATGATATTGCTGTATTTGATATTATCCCGATGCAGGGAGATCCGCATGCCCGTTTTGATGGCGTGATCCGTACCTATGATTATTTCATCCATAATTATAAAGACCCCTTTCTTAGTAACTTCAGTTCACTTTATCCGGATCAGGATCTCGACTTGGATGCAATGAAAAAGGCTGTTTCCATCCTGCCTCATTACACCGACTTCCGCGCCTTGTGCAAAACGCCCGACAGGATTGAGCACACTATTTGCCACGTAAAATCTGCAGGACTTTATATCGACGGCAATGGAAGCAAGCTCAGATTTAACATTACCGCCAATCGTTTTTTATATAAGATGATCAGGATCACTGTTGGTCGCCTGCTTGAAATTGGCAAAGGGCAGATGAGCACAGATGAATTTGAGTTTTATATTGCCAACAAACAAACACCCAAAATCATTATTCCGGCACACCCCCAGGGCTTGTATCTTTCAAAAGTAACATATCGTTACCTTGATCTTGAACCGCGGTCGGCATTTTCACTGCTCAACAGTACAGACTGGTACCCCCTATAACATTTATCTGCCATGGCAAACGTACACAAATGGGGGTTAACAGGGTTAACACTTTTTAAAAATTAAATTTTTAAATATCTTATATTCAGATATTTAAATAAAATCAAGGGTTACACTAAACTGATATTCTTGAGCTCTTAAACATGTCCGAATGTTTGTGCTGGTTATCGGCAAAAGCAGGTACAGATGAGTTCAGGAACATTAACCGCGATCAAGCTATAAAACAAATATCAATTAATACCGATGGCTCGCCAACATCATAACCTTATTTTGTTAGTAATCTTATAACAAGTCGTTGCCGCTAAATATTTAGATGCAGTTCCCCTGCCTTATCTGCTGATTTTTAAAAATATGACGCGTTAATTTGGTACTTTTGCACCCTCATTTTAAATTTTAATAAGTATCCTGATGGCGTGGTCTGATAAATTGAAGCTAAACAAACAATTATTGCGTTCGGTAAATGAAGCCGGTTTTGCAAACCCTAAAGAGCTTCAGCTTAAAACAATCAACCGCATAATTGGCGGGCAGGATATTATCGCCATTGGCCCCGAAGGCAGCGGGAAAACCACCACTTATGTATTAGGCGTATTAAACCGCTTTAACTATGCCCCCGAAGGTGTTCCGCGTGTATTGGTGCTTGTACCCGAAAAAGAACAGGTGGTTGCTGTTATAGAACAGTTTGACAGGCTTAATAAAAATAAATCTATCCGCATAGTTGGCCTGTACGTTACGCCCGGTTTCGAAAGCCAGATGGATGAGCTTGCCGAAGGTGCCGACATTGTTGTAGCCACTCCTGACAGGGCAAGGGCCATCTATCTTAAACTGGCCTTAAATTTAAATAAAGTTGATTTGCTGGTGATAGATGATGCCGACCAGATCATAAAAAAAGGTTTGCAATTACCGGTTGTTGAATTGGCTAACAGTATTGACAAGGGCCAGCACTTGGTGTTTACCGAGGTGATGCACGCCAAACTCGAAAAAATGCTTGATCCGTTCATGAGGCAACCGGCTACAATTGAGGTTGATGAACTGGGCGAAATGGCTATTGAAACCCATGAGCAGCTTTTATATAACGTACCAAACTTTGGCACCAAGCTAAACCTGCTCAATTTATTCATGTACGATGAAGAACTGTTTACTAAAACCATTGTATTTGTAAACACCCAAACAACTGCCGAAAAGCTTTTCCAAAGCCTTAAAAGTCGTTTACGTACAGGTGTGGCATATTTAAACCCCAAGTTTTTCGACTCAAAAGGGTTCAAGACCATTGAAGAATTTAAAGCCGAAGCAGGTGCAAGGGTTCTGATCGTGACTAACGAAAATGACGAAAACCTTAACCTGAGCGGTATCCCCTTCCTGATCCATTTTGATTTGCCTACAGATAATGAACTGTTTATTAGCCGTGTGGCAAATCCTAATCCTGACGATAAGGAAGAAACGCTGGCAATGACATTTGCTACTGATATTGAGTTAAGCCAGGTGAAAAAGATTGAGCAGATGATAGGGAATAAAATCCCAGTAGCCGAGCTGCCGGATGACCTGGTGATAGTAACCGAGTCGAAGCCTAAAAAAGCGGATGCTAAGGAAGATGTTAAACCCGCAGGTGTTGGTGAAGCTTTCCACGAAAAAAAAGCATCAAATGCTAAAACTTATAATTTAAGTGCCGGGACCAAGGCTAAAATGAATAAAAAGAAAAAACACGGGTAGTTATATCCCAATGTCATTCAAAACTTGTTTCGGCACCCCATAAGCCAGATAGCCAATTTGCTCAGCATGGTTGCTTAGCGAGTGAGGTGTTAAAACAAGTTAACATGACTTTCTTTTTATAAGTTTCACACTATCTCCAAATACAACTCTTCTACCTTTTTCCTTGCCCAATCGGTTTTTCTCAAAAACTTGAGGCTTGATTTTATACTTGGATCATCGTTAAAACAGTTGATCCTGATCCGTATGCCAAGTTCTTTCCAGCCAAAGTGAGCTACCAGTTCATTAAGGATCATCTCAAGTGTTTTGCCATGTAATGGGTTATTGGGCTGTTGCTGCATATGGCAAAAGTAAATGTTTGTTTTGTTAAAATGGTATAACAAAATTTGTTACCATCTCGTTTAAATAGTAAATGATATTAGCTGATATTTAATAAACGGTAAATTTTATTAAATTTAATGCAGCCAATCATGCACGGTTAAACCACTTCTTCAATTTGCCCAAAAATATTTTAATGAATAGCTATAAGTGTTATCTTGTTTTATTGTTGCAAGCTATTTCGTTATGCGCGTTCTCACAAAACCGCCCCATTCATTTTCAGCATATCGGCAGCCGTGAAGGGCTTTCTGAGTTAAACATCAATTGCATTATGCAGGATAGCCGCGGCTTTATATGGGTGGGCACGCGCGACGGTCTTAACCGTTATGACGGTAACAAATTCAAAGTTTTTAAAAACATCGTTAACGATACTAACAGTATCAGCAACAGCTTTGTTCAGGATGTAATTGAGGACAAAAACGGAAACCTGTGGATCTCGACCAGCGGTGGAGGGTTAAACATGTACGACCGAAAACTTGATCGTTTTATCCATTATCGCCATAATCGAAACAATACCAATTCAATTGCGAGCGATCTTTTAGTTAAGATAGCGCTCGATAAAAGCGGCAACCTGTGGGTCTCGAATCAAAAAGAAGGTCTTGATCAGTTTAATATCGCTAAAAAAAAGTTTACCCATTACCGGTATAATGCAGCCGATGCAACCGGTTTAAGTGATAACAATGTCCGTACAGTTTATGTAGACAGTCAAAATAAGGTATGGGTGGGTACAACCTACGGCGGACTAAATCTTTATAAGCCTCAAAGCGGTGATTTTACTCGCTTTGTTCATGATGAAAGCATCTCTTCTTCTATATCAGCCAACAAGGTCAATGCTATCTTGGAAGATAGCGATCATCGTTTATGGGTTGGGCTAAGTGATGGGGGCCTTAATTTGTTTAATCCGGCAACCCAAACTTTTACTCATTATAAGAATGATCCGCACGATAATAATTCCCTTTCGTACAACACGGTGCAATGCATGGTCGAAGACAGTAATCATAACTTGTGGATAGGTACGGAAAACGGCGGTTTAAGTATTTTTAATTATGCCGAAGGAAAATTTAACAACCATTTTGAGGATGATGTAGATAACAGCAGTATTGCTAATAACTCGGTAGATGTGATCCTAAAAGATAAGAGCGGGAATATATGGATCGCTGCATTTGCATCAGGCCTTAACTTTTATAAAAAAACAAGCGAAAACTTCATACATTACAAGCACGGCGCCCAGCCAAATAGTCTGTCAAATAACTTTGTATTAAGTATTTACGAAGACAAAAATAACAACATATGGCAAGGCACAGATGGCGGCGGCCTCAATCTTTTCAACCCTGAGAAGGGTGAGTTTAAGGTTTATAAAAACAACAAAAACGACAATGCCAGTGTTTGCGGAAACTATGTTTTGGCTATACAGGAAGATGCGAAAAACAACCTGTGGATTGGCACCTGGGGCGATGGGGTAAGTATGATGAACCCGCAAACCCGCAGGTTCAGGACATTTAAACATAATCCGGACGATAGTACAAGTATAGGCGGGAATAACATTTATGCCATCACTAAAACACTTGATGGAAAACTATGGTTTGGCACGCTTGGGACAGGGCTTGATTTATTTGACCCTAAAACCAACAGGTTTATTCATTACCGTCATGATCCCGGCAACCCCAAAAGCATAAGCAGTGATAATATCAATTCGCTGCTTGGCGATTCAAAAGGTAACCTTTGGGTGGGCACTAATGATGGAGGCGTAAACCTGTATGATGCTGCAACTGATTCATTTAAACCGGTACAATACGAAAAACTGAACAGTGCGGTAGGCAACAACACCGCGCTCGACCTTTTTGAAGATCACCTGGGTAATATCTGGATCTGCACTTACGGCGGTATCTATCGCTTAAACCCTGTTACAGGTAAGGTTACAAACTTTAAAGCAAAGGATGGCCTTGCCAATGATTACGCGTACGCGGTTGAAGAAGATAACAGCGGTAATTTATGGATCAGTACCAATAAAGGCATTTCCAAATACAATCCTAAAACTAACCAATTCAGGAATTTTACTATTGAGGATGGTTTACAGGCCGACGAGTTTAAACCTCACTCGGCTGTAAAAAGTCATGATGGCACCATGTACTTTGGCGGGGTTAACGGGTTTAATATGTTTAATCCTGAAAATATCCGTGAAAATATATATAACCCTCCACTGGTACTTACCGATTTTCAGATTTATAACAAATCTATCCGCGTAGCTCAAAACAGCGATGATCCTTCGCCCCTGAAAGAGGATATTTCCGAAACAAAATCAATAACCTTAACGCATGATCAATCGGTTATATCGTTTGAATATGTATCTATGGACTTTGCCCTAAGCAATAAGGGAACGTATGCTTATTTACTCGAAGGCTTTGATAAAGCCTGGAATTATGTAGGCAATAAAAACACAGCCACGTATACCAATCTGCCGGCCGGAAATTATGTATTCAGGGTGAAAAGCCGCAGCGCCGATGGCAAATGGTCTATCCGGCAGGTAAGCCTGAATGTTACTGTGCTTCCGCCTTTCTGGCTTACCTGGTGGTTTATCAGTTTGCTGATCGTGCTGATTGTTACGGCCATTTATGCATTTTATCGCTATAAAGTAAATGCTATAGTGAAACAAAAAAAACTGCTTGAAAAGCAGGTTAGCGAACGTACCGCCGAGGTAATGCAACAATCGGAAGAGTTGAAAACACAGTCCGAAAATCTGCAGACATTAAATGCCGAACTCCAAAATCAGTCAGAAGAGTTACAGGCTTTAAACGAAGAACTGCTTTCCCAGTCGGAAGAGCTGCAACTACAAAAAGAACAGGAACGTGAGGCCCGGGAAGAAGCTGATAAAGCCAACCAGGCTAAAAGCATATTTTTAGCTACCATGAGCCATGAGATCAGAACGCCCATGAACGGCGTTATTGGCATGGCCTCGCTACTGGGCGAAACTGAACTGAATGCCGAGCAGCGCGATTATACGGATACCATTATTTCCTGCGGTGATAGTTTGGTAAGTGTGATCAATGATATCCTTGATTTCTCTAAAATCGAATCAGGAAAGATGGAAATGGAGCAGGAAGATTTTGACCTGCGCCAGTGTATTGAAGAGGTGATGGACATCTTTTCGCAAAATGCAGCCAAACGCGAACTGGAGCTGGTTTACCAGATTGACCCCGCCCTGCCCCAACAGGTAATTGGTGATAGTTTGAGATTAAAACAGGTGCTCACTAATTTGACTGGTAATGCACTTAAGTTTACCGAACGCGGTGAAGTATTTATTAAAGTATTCTTATCCAAAAATATCGGCGATAAGGAAATTGAGATTGGTTTTAGCGTGATGGATACCGGTATAGGAATCCCGGAGGATAAATTGACAACCTTGTTTAACGCTTTTTCGCAGGTTGATTCATCTACCACGCGCAAATATGGAGGCACCGGACTTGGTCTTGTAATCAGCCAGCGCCTGGTAAACTTAATGGGAGGCGAAATATGGGCTGAAAGTGTTTATGGAGAGGGTTCTGTTTTTGTATTCACCATAAAAGCCACTATCAGCAACAAACAGTCCAAACATGTACCTATTGTTTTTAATGCCGAAGAGCTGGAGGGGAAAAAGGTGCTTATAATTGATGATAATAAAACAAACCGGTTTATCCTGCAAACGCAGCTCGAACAATGGGGAATCCAAACGGTGGCGGCGGCCTCGGGCAGGCAGGCGCTTGACATCCTTACTGCCAATAATGGATTTAACCTGGTTATAACCGATATGGAAATGCCTGAGATGGATGGTGTAGGATTGGCCCGGGAAATCAAGAGCAATTATGGAGAATTGCCGGTAATTATGCTCAGTTCCATAGGCGATGGTTCAAAGAAAAAATATCCGGGCTTATTTTCAACTATTTTAACCAAACCTGTAAAACAATCGCAATTAGGTAAAAGCTTACAGGCTGAGTTCCAGGGGAAAAAACAAGCGCCTGCTCCTGAAGCAAAGCCGGATAAACTGCTTGATATAAATTTTGCGAAAGATCACCCCCTCAGCATACTTGTGGCTGAAGATAACACGGTTAATCAAAAGCTCATTAGCCGCATGTTGGAGAAGCTGGGCTATAGTTTTGAACTGGCCCATAACGGGCACCAAACGCTCGATAAATTAAAGGCTGATCCAACCTTCGATGTAATTTTCATGGATGTACAAATGCCTGAGATGGATGGCTTTGAGGCGACCCGCCATATTCGTCAATATGCTTTTAAGCAGCCTTTTATCATTGCTATGACCGCTAATGCCGGCCCCGACGACCGGGATATGTGTATAAGTGAAGGCATGGACGATTATATTGCCAAGCCCATGAAAACCGATGCACTGATCAATGTTTTAAAGGGCGCTTACAAAATGATGAAGAATGTAAAGGGCAAGTATGTTTAACTGTTGAAGGCAAAGCTACTTATTCTGATGCCACACCCCAGTAACAATTATGCCGGATTTTTTTAAGAATTGCGGGTGTTATGCTTGACACTTCATGCTGATATTTATTCTGGCTATTGAGCAGGTACATGGTACCGCTTGTATTGTTATAAATATATGTGCATAAGCGCGCGTCTTCACCATCTTCATCTTTCTTTACGTCAACTCTTATTCCGTTGGTTTTGTTACTCGTGTCTGGTGTTAAGGCCGGGGCCGACGCTTTTACCCAGTTAATGGTATAATTTATGTTTTGCGGCGAAATACCGTTGGTGTTTTCTTTGTAGCTTTTACTATCCTGAATAACTGTAAGCAAACATTTTACGCATGGATCGCCCACCGTTGCTTCTCCATAGTTTTTGCGCGGATTATTGATCACGCTATCTTTTTTACCGGCTACGGTAACTGTTGTTTTTGAAATATCATTTGATACGGGCTTCGGTTTGTTTTGTTTGCAGGCAAATATGGTCATCGCCAAGGCGCAAAAACAAATACATGGTTTAAACAGAATCATGGTTTATAAATTAGCTCTTAACTTATATACATCATTTTAGCCGTTTTGTGTTATAGTGTTTTGATATACCAAGTGCGGCATTAATCTATAAATTGAGTTTAAACAATTTAAACATAGATTTTATTGCATTTAATGGACAGGTAAAGGACAGTTTTTCTATAAAAATTTCTTAAAATTGCCTGATTTATTTTGCCGGGCCGGTTAATTAGCGGCAGGACTTAAACCATCATAACAATTTTAAAAAAACGAGGTTTACCTTGTTATAAATAACACTGCGGCATATGCAGGATATCATAATAAAATGACTAATAGCGGTACAGGTTCAAATTTAACAGTTGATGTGGTTTTAATTGGCGCAGGTATTATGAGCGCCACCCTTGGTGTAATGCTTAAAGAGCTGCAGCCCGATCTGACGATTGAAATTTTTGAACGCCTGGATGTTATCGCTGCCGAAAGCTCGGCACCAATGAACAATGCAGGTACCGGTCACTCGGCATTTTGTGAATTAAACTACACTCCCCAGCTTCCCGATGGTACCGTTGAAATAAAAAAAGCTATTAAAATTGCCGAGCAGTTTGAAACCAGTAAAGAGTTTTGGGCCTATCTTATTGAACAGGGCCTTTTAAATAACCCGCAAAGTTTTATCCGTAAAGTGCCGCACATGAGCTTTGTTTGGGGCGAAGAAAATGTTGAATATCTAAAAAAACGTCAGCAGGCCCTTACCAAACATCACTTTTTTAAAGGGATGGAATACTCGGAGGATAAGGCTCAGATAAAGAAATGGATCCCGCTGGTGATGGAAGGCCGCGACCCTGATGAAAAAGTATCGGCAACGTTTATGGATATAGGCACCGATGTAAACTTTGGCAGCCTTACCAGTGCGCTTATAGACGAGCTTAAACAAAAAGGAGGCGTAAACATAAGCCTTAATCATGATGTAAGGGATATTAAACGCAATGCCGACGGTACCTGGAAAATTACGGTAAAAGATAAAAACACTGGCAATAAAAGAAAACTGAATGCTAAATTTGTTTTTGTTGGTGCCGGTGGTGGTGCCTTGCCCCTGTTGCAAAAATCAGGAATTCCGGAAAGTAAGGGCTTTGGCGGCTTCCCGGTAAGCGGCCAGTGGCTGGTATGTAACAACCCCGATGTGGTAAAACAACATGAAGCCAAAGTTTATGGTAAGGCATCGGTTGGTTCGCCGCCAATGTCGGTTCCTCACCTGGATACCCGGATGATTAACGGTAAACGAGCTTTACTTTTTGGCCCATATGCAGGTTTTTCAACCCGCTTCCTGAAAAAAGGATCTCTGCTTGATCTTTTTGGTTCTATTAAGTTAAACAATATACTTCCCTTACTTGCTGTGGGGCGCGATAACTGGCCTTTAACCAAGTATCTCATCTCTCAGGTTATGCAATCGCCTGCCGACAGGCTTAACGCACTTAAGGATTACATGCCAACGGCTAAAGCCGAAGATTGGGACCTGGATATAGCCGGTCAGCGTGTACAGGTTATTAAAAAGGACGCCAAACATACTGGTGTGCTGGAATTTGGCACAGAGGTGGTTACCTCTGCTGATGGCAGTATCTCAGCCTTGTTAGGCGCCTCACCGGGCGCATCTACTTCGGTACCTATTATGATCCAGCTTATCGAACGTTGTTTTAAAAACCATGTCAAAACAGAGGCCTGGCAGCAAAAATTCAGGCAAATGATCCCTTCATATGGTGTGTCATTGGCCAGTAACGAGGCTTTGAGCGATGAAACCAGGGCAAGGACGAGCAAAGTGTTGGGATTGGTGTAGTAGTTATTTAAATGGGGAATATACTTTATTATTCCCTTGCTATTGAAAAACTAATTGGCACTGTGTGTATTACTTCAACGGTAATCCCGTAACTTGTAGCAGGCTGCCAGGGCGGGGATAATCGGACTACACGTAGCGCTTCTTCAGCCAGCATTTCATTTCCTTGCACCGGATGTATGTCATTCAAAAAGCCTTTACGGTCAACCAAAAAAGTGATATACGCAATTCCCTGTATGTTTTTGTATAGTGCTTCACTTGGGTATCTTATGTTTTTTGCAAGATAGCTTCCCAATTTATTTAGCCCTCCTGCGAAGTCCGGGGCAGTATATTCTTTATTGAATAAGTATTTATTTCCACTTTTGGCATAACTTGTTCCCGCAATAACGTTCCCATTTTTATAAGTAGCATCGTAGCTCAGGGTGTCATTTAAAGCTCCTTTCCATATACCGTCCTTCAGGCCTCCTTTTATCGGGCCGGAGCCAATCATATTTTTAAACCCATCAGAATAAAGTACTAAGGTCCCGTTACCATCCTCTGCCAATACCCGCCCTGTTGAGTCGCTACATTTATTTATTATTAAGGTGTCTTTTTTATAAACTCCAGACAAATAAAATTGGCCATTGGGGAAGTATTTGGTTATGTCACCTGAAAGGCGTCCCTTATCGTAATTACTAATGCATTTTCTCTTGCCGTTAGGAAAGTATTCGATACAAGCGCCTTGTAACTGCGCTTCAACAAAACCATTATTTGAATAACCTTGAAGTTTTGGATTTCCATTTAAATAATAATCATTTACGGGAAAAGCAAGCTTATCAGTGCTGATGTCGGGGCTGCTCACCATGCGAATAAAGTCGGCACTATCTTTACTACTGGTTATTTTAGCTGCTGAAGGCAGCCATGGTGCAGCAACAAAATTCTTCATGTAAGCCATTACAGTGTCGCGTTGTGCGCTTACACGTTCGGTACAAAGGACAATCGCTATTAGTAATAAGGGAACTACTTTACGCATGGGTTCAGGTACAAATCTTATCAAAAAATCAGGTTAAGTTAGCAATGAAATTTAAATTTAAAAACCTTTTTTTGATATGACGAAGGCAAAGGCTTGCGGATCGTCATTGCATATTACGGCAAATGATCTATAGAAAAGCTCACCTGTGCCCGGATAGCATTGTTGCCTGTGTATCTGTCAATGTTTCGATTGAAACCCCGGAATTAATTTATAACCTCTGTGTAATACATTGATCAACTATTGCTTAACAAGAAGAGTTGTGCCCTCTTTCATCTCATCATTGGCTTGTTTAACCAGTGTATCGCCATCTTTCAAGTCGCCGGTAATTTCTACTTTTTCTTTGCCTGTAAAACCTGTTTTTACATCTACCCATTTCGCTTTGCCATCCACGAGTTTCACTACAAACTTGCGTTCCTGCGTGGTTACAACAGCCTTGTAAGGTACCGTAAAGCCAAGATCAGGGCGATCAACGTTTAAGCTGATCTGGGCAAACATACCGGGTTTAAGCTGTTTTTTTTGATTGGGGAAACTAAACTCCCATGTTTCGCTCCGGGTATCTGAGCTGATCGCTTCCGATTTTCGGGCAAGATTGGCTTTAAATACAACACCCGGCAAAGCAGAAACGGTAAACAAGGCTTGGTTATCTTCTATTTTAGTGGCATTATAAGCTTCCGGTACCGGTACCTGGATCCTTAACAACGAGTTATCCTCTACAGTAAAAAGCAGGATCTTACCGATATTATCCACATAATCGCCTTTAAAAATATTACGCGCGGTAACTACTCCGTTAAATGGTGACCTGATAACCAGGTAATCTTCTAATGCATGATTAGCCCGGGTAGCAGCTTTAGAAGCTTCATAAGCGGAGCTGTCTGTTTTCATTTGGTTGCGGGCAATATCCAGCTCGTTATCTGATATGGCGCCGGGTGTTTTGGATGCTTTTAACAACCGCGAGTAAACGCTTTTGCTGGACAGGAACTTAGAATAAGCTCCCTGGCTGTTACTGCGGCTCTGCGCCTCGCCGGCTTTTAGTTCCGGCGCGTCCAGGATGCAAAGCACCTGGCCTTTACTCACCATGCTGCCAATGTCCACTTTTACATCTTTTACATAACCGGCTGTACGGGCATAGATATTGGCGCGGTCGTTTGGTATAATTTCCCCGGTGAGGCTGAGTTTATTGCTCACTTCACCGGCTTTAAGTTCAATCAGCTCTACAGGTTGTTTTGCCGGCGCCACCGTAGCTACCGGTGTCTTATTGTCATTGCTGCCGCAAGCCCCAAGTACCAGCGACAGGCCTAATCCTAAATATGTATGTAATGCTTTCATGCGTTTGGTTCGGTAATGGTAAAGTATTTGCTTTCCTTATCGTCGGGATCAAGTGAGATTAACTTAACCGGGCGATCGCCGGCTAAGGCATGATAGATCAGTGGTAAAATCAACAGGCTCAAGAGCAACCCGAATAATAAACCGCCTATTACCGCTATGCCTAAAGGCGCGGTCTGATCCCCGCCCTCACCTATTCCCGATGCCATCGGGACCATACCTGCGATCATTGCAAGGCCGGTCATCAGGATTGGCCTTGTCCTATCCCTGATCCCGATCAGAAATGAATTTTTGGTTCTTAGTTTACGATAGTTTTCCGCCTGTTTGATAAACAGGATAGCATTGGCCACCGCCACGCCAATGGCCATAATACAACCCATGTAAGATTGAATGTTTAAGGTTTTGCCCGTTAGCCACAGCAGTAAAAAACACCCGGTCAATACGCCTGGTATAATACCGATCACAATCAGTGAAATCCTGAATGACTGGAAATTAACAGCCAGCAACAGAAATATCACAACAATGGCCAGCAGAACACCTGTTTGCAGTTCATCAAATGTTTGCTGAAACACTTCTGCCTGGCCTTGCTGCTGGATCTTCATACCATCGGGCAACTTGCCTAAGCCTGCAATAATCTTATCAATGTCGCCAATAGCGGCGCCTAACGATTTGCCATGCAGGTTAGCTGTAAGCGTGATAAAACGCTTTTGGTTTAAACGGTCATACTCCCCTTCTATCCTACCCATCTTCCAACTGGCCACATCCCGCATAAACACTTGTTTGCCGCCATTTGAACCCAACAGGATATTATCTACCTTACCAGGGTCGTTCATGATAAACTCCGGCACCTGAACCTGCACCTGGTAAGCAGTGGCATTAGTTTTATCCAGCCAGTAATTGGGCTGGGTAAACCTGCTGGAAGACGTGGCCGCGATCAGTGATTTACTTGCGTCATCTACCGTTAAGCCTAATTGTCCTAACCTAACCCGGTCAAACTCCAGTTTCATGGCGGGGTAACTTTGAGGTGCGCCATAGGTAATATCCCGCAGGTATGGCAATTTGTGTAGTTGGTCGAGGATCCGCTGCGCAAAATCCCTGTCCTGTAATAAATTTTTACCCAATATCCTAATCTGTACAGGGGTATTGGTGCCCTGGCTCATCACCTGGTCTACCAGGTCCGACGGCTCAAAGGAAATTTGCATACCAGGTATTTTCAGGGCCACTTCTTTTCTCAAAGTTTCCTTAAAATCTTCGAGATTTATGCCTGCATTCTCCACGAAATTGGCTTTAAGAACTGCTTCCTGGGGGCCGCTTGTCCATAAGTGGATGGCATTAACAGGGTATGACGAACCCTGGTTGCCGATAAAGGCAGAAGTAATGGCTATTTTTTCCCCGCCCGATAAACTATCTATCAGGGCCAGCAATGCTTTGGTTTTAGTTTCAGTACGCTCTAGACGGGTGCCATCGGCTAAACGAACCCTGACCTGGAATTGGCCTGCATCAACTTTAGGAAATAATTCTTTTCCTAAAACATTGAACAATAAAACCGCGGCAACCACAGATACCAACAGGTATACCGTAACAATCAATGTAGATGCGGTGGCGGCTTTTTTCAGCCATTTGACATGCCGGTCTTTAAATTTACTCATCTTTTCACCCTCTTTCGCGTTTTCGCTCAAATGATCCTTAAAAAGCCAGTTGGCCATGACCGGGACAAAGGATTGTGAAAGCAGGAATGAAGCGATCATGGCCAAACCTACCGCTAAGGATAAAGGCAAAAACATTGCTTTGGGAATACCGGACATAAAAAATGCCGGAAAAAATATCGCAAGGATACATAGCAATATTAACAACTTGGGTAACGCTATCTCTTTAGAAGCTTCCAGTATCGCCCGGCCTTTCGGCTCGCCTTTTTCCTGGTGATGATGGATGTTTTCTATGGTAACGGTAGCTTCATCTACCAAAATACCAACGGCCAGCGCCAGGCCGCCCAAAGTCATGATATTGATGGATTGCCCGAATAATTTCAAACAAATAACCGCTGATAACAAAGCCAGCGGAATAGTAAGCACCACAATGAGCGATCCCCTCCAATCGCGCAGAAATAACAGTACCATGAGGCCGGTGAGTACGGCGCCTAATATCCCTTCTGTAGTTAAACTCTTTATCGAATTGATGACATAGCCCGATTGGTCAAACTCATAACTTACTTTTATATCCGCCGGTATGGCAGCCTGCATATCCGGCAATGCCGCTTTAACCCGTTGAACTACATCCCAGGTAGAAGCATCGGCCCTTTTGGTTACAGGAATATACACGGAGCGTTTGCCGTTAATGAGCGCATAGCCCGATGTAATATCCGCCCCATTATCTACCGCGGCCACATCATGTACAAAAACAGTCGGGCCGCTGCCTGTTTTGATAGGAATATTAGCCAGGTCCTGGATATTTTCCACAACCGTGTTTTGCGGCGTGATCAGCGTTTGGTCGCCCACACGAATATTGCCTGAGGGGGTGATGACATTCCCCTTGGCAATGGCGGTTACCAGGTCCTGAGGTGTAACGTTATAGCTGCGTAATTTATCAGGATCTGCTTTAATGAGTACGGTTCTCTGGTTACCCCCAAAGGGCGGCGGAGCGGAAACACCCGGCAGGGTTGAGAACATGGGCCTCACCTTAAACAAGGCCAGGTCCTGCACTTCGGAAAGGGAGCGCGTTGAGCTGAATACCAGTTGCCCTACCGGTACACTGCCGCCGTCAAAACGGGTAACAAAGGGAGATATAGTACCCGGTGGCATAAATGCCCTCGCCCGGTTCACCATCGCCACAACTTCACCGGTGGCCTGGCCCATATCCGTACCCTCGTGAAAGTTCAGCTTTAGCAGGGTTACGCCTTGTATTGTCTTGCTTTCAACCGATTTGATGCCGGTAACATACAGAAAGTGGTATTCATAATAAGAAGTGATATAACCTTCCAATTGCTCGGCAGACAAGCCGCCATAGGTTTGTGCTACATAGATGGTTGGGGTGCCCAGTTTTGGAAAAATATCCACGGGTATATTGCGAATAGAAATTACGGAAAAGAAAATGATGGCGATCACCGCGACAATGATCGTTACCGGTTTTCTTAATGAACCATATAAAAGCTGGATGATATTCATTTTCCGTATTGATTTAAAAAGATATCTATATTGCCCTGGTAAGCGGCCTTAGTTAATAAAGATTTCCAGGCTCCCCAATAAGCGATCTTAACCGAGGCTTCCGATTGGTAAAGCAATTGCAGGGATTGGATCACATCATAATAACTGATGAGCCCCGACTGATAGCGGGATTGTATAGCCTGGTAGGCGTACCGCGCAGCTTTCAATGCTTCCGGGGCCAGGCGGGCAGATTGTATAGCTTTTGTTAACGCAGAATCTGCTATTTCCCGCTCGGTATTCAAATGCAGTTCGGTTTGTTTAAGCTGCTCCCGGCTGGCCTCAATATTCAGTTGCTGCTGTTTGAATAATGGTTTCTGTCGAAATACTTCCAGGATAGGAAAAGAAAGCTGTGCGCCGATACCATAATTATACCGCTCAAAACGCCATCCATCACCATTATTAACGGACCCATCGGCGGCTACGCCTGATCCGCGGCCATAACCCACGCTCCAGATGGTTAGTTTAGGCAAAAGGCTCCTTTTATAAGTTTTCAGGGTTAATTCATTGGTCAATACATTGGTTTTTTGCAAGCTAAGCTCGGGATGTTCAGTATCATCAGCATTGAGCGTAACAACAGGCAGGCTCTTAAACATCGCAGAATCTGCCACCGGGGTACCAGGTAATTTACCCCCGGTAAGTTCTTTTAAAACGATCAGGCATGAATCCCTTCGGCGTTCAAAAGCTATGAGTTGGATCTGCGCATTAGCCAGTTCGGCGTGAAAAGTAGATGAATCCGTTCCGGGCCTTAACCCGCTTGATACAACAGCCTGCGATTGTTTCAGGTGATAAGCATCCCTGCTGATATTACTTTGATAAACTTTAACCAGGTCGGCCGTAAGCAGGTAATTGAGCCAGGCATTAATCACAAATATCTTATGCTGAAAAATGGTAAGCGTTTCGTCGGCTTGCCCGTTTTTGAGTTTCCCCCTGGCCAATTCAACGGTTGCTCCACGCTGCCCAAAGGTAAAAGGCTCCCATTGCAGGTTCAGAGCTGCGGCACTTCCTGGCGTGCCTTTATAATCATTTGATTTGCTTGGCGGGCCGCTGATAGGTGTAATGTATTGCGGGTAAATCATACCCGTAATATTGTTGTAAGTAGCGTAATCTACCTGGTAAGATGCATTTATAGAAGGAATGATGCCGTTTTGCTGTAATTTAACGGCATATTGCAATCCCTGGGTCTGCAAACGTTTGGCTTTAATCAGCGGATAATTACGGGCCGCCGTGCTGAGCAGGGAATCAAGATAAATGCTGCCGGATTGCTGTGCATGAAGCTGCAGACAAAATAACCCGATGGCCAGCATCAACAGTATAATTTTTGAGGTTTTAGCCTGATAAAATTTCGAATAGGTTTTTGAATACACTATATATAAATTTATGGTTGCAACGCTATAAACAATCTACTGGAAAAGCTTGAATAAAATTTACCATTTGGACAGATTTTACTTTTTGGCCAGGCTTTTTTTATACTCCGAAGGGCTTTGCCCCGTATGCTGTTTAAAAATCCTCGAAAAATGGCCCTGATCAGAAAAGCCGGTCAGGTAAGCAATCTCCGTGAAGCTGTGGGTGGTGGTCCCCATCAGGTTAATGGCTTTTTCAATCCGCATTTTCCGGATATAATCGCCAAAACTCATATTCTCAAAATATTTGGAAAACTCCCTGGATAAATAAGCAGGGTTGATTTCCAGCTCTTCAGACGCCTGTTGCAGGCTCAGGCTCATATTGGTATCGATTTGATCCTGGATCATCTCTTTAAGTTCCTTTGTCCAGGACGGCGGTTTTTTATCTCCTTTAGTCTTGAGGTACTGGTGGTAAACCTCTATAAGCCTCTGTTCAACAGGTCCATCTGTATGCTTTTGTTTATGGAGGTATTTGGCCCAGTTGTATAGTCCGTCGTAGATCACCATGCCTAATGCCAGGAGTTGCTGATCATCGGCAATATCATGTCTTAACCCCGAAAATATCGCTTCCAACCCGGCTGATTGCGGCGCAAAATCGTGACGGTCTGTATCCGCGGCCCTGATTATCGAGGCAAGCCGGTTTAAAGCTGCATCTTTTAACTGGTGTTTTTTAAGGAAATAATCAAAGGTGCATTGATTTTCGTAATGGGTATATTCTACATTGGGAATATCAAAGGGGATAGCATCCAGCTCAGCTGCCTTCGCCAGCACTTCTTCGTAAGGAACGTAGATGATTTCACCTTCAGGATCAATGAAGCGTTTGATGAGCCAGGGGCAGGCAATACGGTCAATTTTAGGACGGGCACGCGTGATCCATTTCATAGTGGATCAAAGTTAAAAATCTAAAGCATATTAATGGCGCCCCCATTCCTATAATCGGCAATGGGTATAATTGTGATCATCATTATACCCATAAGATTTTTTCAGCTACCAGAAATTATGGTTTTGTTATTCCGCTATGCGCATCGGCCAGGCGCTCTACCTCAACACTGGCTAATATAAATGCGCCGACACCTTTAGCATCGTTAGTTATTACCTTCTCGCTTAAATAATACTCGTAACTCCCATCCCGGTATGGTTTCCCTCCAAGCCCCGATACACTCACCGTGCCGTTAAGGTTCAACTGCCCATTTGCATCTGTTTCAATAAACTTTTTGATAATTCCGTTATAGCCTTTTTGAATGGAGGGTAAATAGGTTGGTTGTAAGTATCCCTGCCTCACCGCTTTTGCCATGGTGTATACAAACATACATGATGCCGATGCTTCCGGATAATTCCCTTTGGCGTAACCTTTGTCAAGTACCTGGTACCACAAGCCAGAATTTTCATCCTGATATTTAACAATTGCCTCGGCAAACCGGTTAAGTATTGCCAGTAACTCCACGCGTTTGGGATGCTGCGCCGGAAAATAATCAAGCACATCAACCAATGCCATCCCATACCAACCCATTGCCCGGCCCCAAAAATTAGCCGACTGACCGGTTTCCGGGTTAGCCCAACGTTCTTTTTTACTTTGATCCCAGCCATGATACAACAGCCCGGTTTTTGTGTCGCGGGCTTTTTCTTCCATCAGGATAAATTGCCTGGCTATATCATTAAATGCGGTATCTTCATGAAAAGCAGCAGCATATTCGGTATAAAAAGGCTCACCCATATATAAACCGTCCAGCCACATCTGGTTTGGGTAACGGTTTTTATGCCAAAAGCCTCCCTCGGGTACACGCGGTTGTTTCCGCAGTTGTTCACGCAGCAACGTTGCCGCTTTATAGAATTTTTGGTCATCCAGCACTTTATATAACGTCAACAAATTACGGCCGCACAATACGTTGTCTATATTATAATCAGCTTGCCGATAGGTGCGGATATTGCCGTCGGGCGTAACATATCTGTCCATGCATTGCTGTATATAGGTGAAGTATCTTTTGTCGCCTGTTTGTTGCCACACGCCTTCTATACCTTTCAAAATCACTCCCTGGTCATAAGTCCACTTGTCGCCGGTTGTCAGGCTATCTTTCCAGATAGTCATAACCGTTTGTGTCATGCGCTGCGAATAAGGCTGCTTGTTTTGAGCCTGTAATATCAATGAACGCTGTGCAAGGATGGCAATAATAAGCAGGCACCTTTTTATAAGCTGATCACTTCTCATACGAATTCATTTTGGTGATGATAAACCAACCGGATCATCTTCATTTATTTTTATTTGTTGCTGATTTACAATTAATGGATACTGGTTCCAATATATGCCCACACAACGTGTTAATTATTAGGCGTTACCCTAAACCAATCTACATCAGCATAACCCGAATCATTGATCTGGCTTGTACGCGTACAAAACAAGCCAATCTTGGCCCCAATCCAACGGCCTGCCTCGGCCGTAAATGGCCTGCCGGTACTTTTATAATCTATTCCATCGATGCTGTAGCTGAAGTTACATACGGCATTCTTCGTTACTTTAACACGCAGGTAAACAGTTGGTGACGATAGCTTCGTAATCACTTCCTCCAGCTCCTTTTTGCCCTTATCTGCTTCCGTACAAGTAGTAAATACCAGGTATATGCCATCTTTTTTACTTTGCATGGCTATATTAGCGTAGCTGAAACCCATAATGGTAAGTCCCGTTTTTTCACCCTCCAGCTTTAAGTTAGGCGTAAAGGTGATTTTGGCAGTAGCCATAAATTCATCAGCCGGAAACTTTTGTAACAGCACATTTGGCGTAAACCACAGGTTAGCGGGATCATTTGGGGGTTGATAACTATAAAGGCTCAAAACGCCTTTATTGGTGTTCATAAACATCCATACGGGCTTTGCGTTAGCCATCCATTGCCATTGTAAGCCTGGAGACATGGTATTAAATTCGTCACTTTCCTGCGGAGTGCTCACCGGAAAGATTTTACCAACATTGGGCTTTTTATACGTTAATACCGGTTCGCCTTTGCCATCACCATCCTTATCCACACCAATAACAGGCCAGTCATCCTTCCAGATCATTGGTTGTAAATGCACTACGCGCCCATAAACGCCCTTATCCTGAAAATGCAGAAACCAGTCTTCTCCGGTTGGTGTATCCACCCATGCACCCTGATGCGGGCCATTGATGCTACTTTTCCCCTGATCCATTACCACCCGCCGCTCATATGGCCCATAGATATTTTTTGAACGCAGCGCCAGTTGCCAGCCTGTGGTGACGCCCCCAGCCGGAGCAAAAATGTAGTAAAACCCGTTACGCTTATAAAACTTCGGGCCTTCTATAGTAGGGTCCATTTCATGTCCGTCATAAACAATCACGCCATCGTCAACTACCCTGGTTCCGTCATTATTTAATTTGTTTACAGCGATTACGCTTTTTATACCTGCCCGGCTGCCTGCAAAGCCGTGCACAAGGTACATGCTGCCGTCGCTATCCAGCAGCGGACAGGGATCTATTATACCTTTGCCTTCCATTACCATAACGGGTTTGCTCCAGGGACCTGCTGGATTTTTAGCTTTTACCACGCAAATGCCAAAATCAGGGTCAGGATAATAAATATAAAATTCGTCATGGTAATAGCGGATGGCGGGGGCCCAAACCCCATCGCCGTGCCGCGGTACGTCAAAATGATCAAAGGGAGGCTGCTTCAATAACGCGTAACCTAAGATGCTCCAGTTAACCAGATCTTTTGAATGCAAAACAGGCAAACCCGGAATTGCTTCAAAGCTTGAAGATACAAGATAGAAATCGTCGCCAACGCGAATAGCGTCAGGATCGGAATAATCGGCATTTATCACCGGATTTTTATAGGTGCCATTACCCTGATCTGCCACCCATACTTTAGAGATATAATTGGCACCAGTTACGGATAGTCCTTTTTTTTGCTGCGCAAGAACCTGTCCGTTTATAATTAATAGCGTAACGAACAGTAATTTATTTTTCATATAAAGGTTTAACATTTGAATGCACGATATGCGGGGTAAGTCCAAGTTTTAACGACCGGATGCCTGCTAAAACTATTTCGGCCATTTTCAGGGCTCCCAACTCACTAAAGTGCGTATCATCAGCCCGGCCTTCCGGATAGTTAATACTTTCTCCCGGAGTAAGGTAATTAAACAACTTTTTTGATCCCTCGGGCCCGAGTTTTTGCAATAAAGCCTGGCTTTCCCTGTCCAGGTCAATCAGCGGGACCTTTTGTTCTGCTGCCAGTTTACGCACTATGGCCGAATACACTTCATGTGTGCCAACTATGGTTCCTGTTGTATCAAACTTTCTTCGCGCTGCTGGTGTCAGCAATACCGGGTTTGCTTTTTTTTCCCTGGTTTCGCGGATGAACCTTGCTAAGTTATCCCCGAATCCCTGCTCATTGATATAGCTCTTTTTAGTAGGCACCTCATCATTATGGCCAAATTGTATAAATACATAATCGCCTTCCTTTAAACTGCCGATAATAGAACTCCATAAGCCTTCACTAATAAACGTTTTGGTGCTTCGGCCATTCTGCGCACGGTTGTCAACAACTACCGTACTATCAAAAAAAGCGCTGAAAGGCATTCCCCAGCCTGTCTCGGGAAATGCCTTTGGCTGCTTATTGGCCATTGTTGAATCACCCGCTAGGTATACGGTGGTATGGCCGGGAGTAATCAGAAAAGACATCAACAACAACGCGCTTATTAAAACACAAATAAATAATAAGCCTTTAATTTTAATATTACCACTCCTATACATCATATATCGTTTTTAGCAAAATGTTTTCTCTCCGGTTGCATGCTTATAGCAGGCTCAAAAATTATAAAAAGGGATCATTTATCAGATTCCTTTTATACCGTTTCAAATTAATTATAGCCCGGGTTTTGTTTAAATACATCTTTATTGGTTACGGCATCAATTTGTCCCTGAGGTATGGGTCGTACCAATTCATATGGCTTGAAATTGGCTGCGGCGTCCGGGTTCATAGCCTGGATCCGGCTTGCCAATTTACCCGTCCGCTTCAAATCAAACCAGCGTAACTGTTCGCCGCCCAACTCACGTGCTCTTTCGTCCAAAATAAAATCGAGCGAAACCTGTGCGGGAATGATCTGCATTTCTGCTATATGACCAGGTTTTGCTGCCCTTGTCCTGAGTACGTTAATATAAGTTGCCGCGGTTCCCGGGTCGCCCAGGTTTAATTTTGCTTCGGCAGCAATCAGGTACATCTCGGCCAGCCTGATCACAAAGACATCGCGGGCACTTTGGGCCTCAGCCACACTTGCGCGTGTTGAATCTTTAAATTTCGATAAAGAAACATAAAACTTACGCTGAATAGGTACCCCATTTGATTTATATACCTTGGACAGGTCATAAGTAACGTATTTACTGCTCTGCGAGGCTGCAGGTATAGTTGCATTAGGGGTATAACAAACCGTATCGCCAACTTTAACAGCATTACCATTATAAGTACCTGCTTTGTTAGCATACCAAACACTCTGAAAGGAGCCGGCATAGCGTGAATCATTTTGCTGATCAAACATGTTTAAATAAGCTAAAGTGGGCATATACCTGTTAAACGGCCTTCCGTTTGGAATATCACGGACGAGCAGGCTTGAATTTACCTGGTCATAAACCATCAGGTATAGTAAGTGCCCGTTGTTTGAACCCCGATAGTGCCCGTTTGGATATGTTGCCGAGGTAAGATCATTATTGGCCAGGTTGGTTGAATAATCAATGGCCCAAATCACTTCCTTATTTTTCAGGTTCCCCATATTCCACAGATCAGCATATTTAGGCTGCAATACATAGCTATAGTTTTTAATCACATCATCGGCCATGTTAAATGCCTCGGCATTCATACCCCGGGTTAAGTACATCCGTGCTAAAAAAGCTTTAGCTACCGGCACTGTTGCCCGTCCATAATCGGTGGTGGTTGGAGTCAGGTTAGCTACTGCAAATGTAAGATCTTCAAATATCTGCTTATAAAAAGTCTCAACCGGTGTTTTATTAGCTTCTGTATTGGCACCTGCGGTTGGTTTGGTGGTAAAGTTTACACCGCCCCAGGTTTCAACAATATGCCAGTAATAAAATGCTCTTAAAAAACGCAGCTCGGCTTCGCGGTTCAATTTTTGGGCTGCCGTATAATCTGTAACGGCAGCAATCTGGGCTATGCCCGTATTGCATAAATTTACACCGGCATACAAGTTGTTCCACAATAAAGGCAGCGGGTCTGCGGTGCCTTGTAAATTAATATATTGAGTAAACATTGGGTATGGGTCGCCGGTACCGCTCGTCCAGATATCCGTTCCCATTTCAGAGGCCAGGTACCCTTCTTCCTTCCCATACCAAAACCGGGTATAGGTATAGGCTGCATTAACCAATGTTTCAAAACCTACCGCTTTGGTATAAACTGTTGTAGCGGTTAAATTACTGGGGTTATATTCTTCGAGCTTTTTGCTGCAGGCACTAAATAAAGTGGCAATGGCTATAAGCAGCAGCGCCCAACTTTTTAGTAAATTTTTCATAATATATTTTTTAAGATATTAGTATTTGTTAAAAAGAAAGGTTTACACCGGCCAGGAACAATTTAGTAAGTGGCCTGTCAAATGAACCACCGCCTTCCGGATCATAATCTTTTATCTTTGAGAAGGTCGCAAAGTTTTTGGCGCTCACATAGATTCTTAAATTAGACACATGGATGGGTTTAGTTACACTTGCGGGAAAGGTAAACCCAAGCGTTGCGTTCCTTATTTTAACATACGAACCATCTTTATAGCCCAAGGTTGAAGCAAATGGCTCTGATGCCTTTGTGATATTGGCACTTGGCCTTGGGTAGGCGTTTGTTGGGTTTTCCGGCGTCCAATAGTCTACATTGGCGCCATTTTCAATTCCATTAGGCTCATACTTCAATGCGTATTGAGATACGAACATCTGCCCGATACGTCCAAATACCTGCACATTTAAATCGAAGCCCCTATATTTAAAATCGTTGCTAAAGCCAAAGCTATACCTTGGGACAGCTGAGCCAAGTATTTTACGGTCAAATGTTGTGGTAAACTTTCCGTCATTATCTAAATCAGCAACCTTAATATCACCTGGCTTGTACCCATAAGTTGCAGCCTGGGCGGCTTCAGATGTTTGCCAGATACCTGTTTTTTGATAATCGTAAAAAGATACAACCGGGTAGCCTATAAACCAGCCATTGGCAAGGTCGTTCACACCATTTGGTAAATAAGTGATGCGTTCCTTATTGCGTGTATAGGTGATATTGGATGTCCATGTAAAGCTTTCTGATTGGATGTTAATGGTTTTCAGTGCAATCTCAATACCTGTATTACGACTTTTGCCAACATTGGCCAATGTTCTTTGCGCTCCTGTTGAGGCAGGTAATTGCTGTGGCAATAACAAATCCCTGGTGTGCGAATCATAATAATCTATAGTGCCCGAAACCCTGTCTTTATAAATTCCGAAATCTATACCGGCGTTTAAGGTTCCTGTTAACTCCCACTTTAATTGAGGGTTTCCGATATTGGGGTCAAGGCCATATGCTAACGCGGTTATATCGTTCCATGAAAATGGAATAAGCACTGCCTTACTTTGGGTTTGGTATGCGCTTACAGCAGCATTGCCGGCAACCCCATAGCTTAAACGTAATTTCAACTCAGAAAACACGTTTTGGGTTTTCATAAATCCCTCATCAACCACACGCCAGGCCGCGGCAGCCGAAGGGAAGAATGCCCATTTATTTCCCGACGACAATACGGATGAACCATCAGCACGCCCGGTGAGGGTTAGTAAATACCTATCTTTAAACGCATAATTTAAACGTAATGCTCCTGAAGTTAAATGTTGCCCAACGTAATTACTTGATATTTTTAAGTTAGACGGATTGTTTTGCAGCGCGTAGAAAGATTGGTCGGGTATTAATTGTCCGGTGCCTTGTGCTGCAGATTGGTCCATAACATTTGATTGATAACTGGTAACACCCGTTACAACTACGCTATGCCTGGCTATTGTCTTTTGCCAGGTAATAATATTTTCCCAAAGCAAATTAGTTTCGTTTGAATTGGTTACTGACGACAATGACCCTGAAGATAAGGCCCGGTTTATAGTATTGGCACTTTCAAAATGGCCGTTTCGTGAACCAGATAGTGTGATACCTAAATTTGACCGTATGGTTAAACCATTTATTGGCTTCCATTCTGCATAGGCGGTTGAAAGCAAATGAGTAATCTTGTTTTTATTTACAAACTGGGATGCATCATCATCAAAAAGAGGATTGGCCTGGTTACCGTTACCCGGAAATTTAGCTATACTACCATCTGCATTATACGGATTAAAATAAGGAATAATTTTATTGGCTATGGATAATACCCCATCGTTTCGAAGGTTTTGATCATAATAAGCAAGCTGACTTTGCAGCCCCACTTTAAAAGCTTTGAATAACTGGTGATCTATATTTAACCGCAGGGTATACCTGTTTGAGTAATCATTAGCGTATAACCCTTTTTCCTTAAAATAATCAAAAGAAAAGTAAGCTTTTGTTTTTTCACTACCACCGGAAACGCTGGCGTTATAATCCTGTTGGGAGCCTTTATACAGTAAAAATCCCGGCCAGTAATATGACAGGCCGCTTTGAACTGCAGCCAGATCGCCTGCACTGGTAAAAACTTTCGGATCGTCGGCAGGGGAATTCCATGTTCCGATAGTTCTGAAGCTTTCACGTTTCAGGTTTGCATATTGCGACCCTGTCATGGGTACCGGATAGCCTGCGACATCCGAAATTCCATAATATGAACCCGCGGCTACTTTCGGTTGCCCGCTGCTGCCTCTTTTTGTTGTAATTATAATTACACCGTTTGCTCCGCGCGAACCATAAATAGCGGTTGATGAAGCATCCTTTAAAAACTCCATTGATGCAATGTCGTTTTGATTGATATCTTCATAATTGCTGTACTGGATTCCGTCGACTATATAAAGCGGGCCGTTACCTGCAGATAGAGACCGGTTACCCCGAACAGTTACGCTTACATTTGCACCTGCAGCACCGCTTGTACGCACGATATCTACACCCGAAACCTTTCCCTGAAGCGCTTCCATAGGATTTGATGCCGCAACTTTGGTGATCTCATCCCCCTTAACAGAAACAACGGAACCGGTAAGATCCCTCTTTTTTACCGCGCCATAACCCACAATAATCACCTCTTCGAGCGATTTGCTTAAAGGAACTAAAGCCACCTTTAAAAAGGTTTTGCCATTAACACTCTGTTCTAACGGCCTGAATCCTAAAAAAGTAAATACCAATACGGTATTGGCATTGGGAACAGTAATGGTAAAATCGCCTGAAACATTAGTTGCTACACCGATATCAGTGTCTTTTATCCTTACCGATACACCAGGCAGGGGTTCGCCTTTTTCGTCGGTTACTTTGCCATTTATGGTTATTGTTTCAATTTGCCCATTGTTGCTCGCAGCAGGCCCTGCAGTTGTGGTATTAAACAAAATAATATTGTTGTCTATCTGGCTATACCCAATTCCCCGGTTGGCAAAAAGCTCGTCAAGGATATCCTTTACCGATTTGTCGAGGGAAGAAACGGTAACGCGGGTGTTGGGTGACAGGACATTGTCTTTGTATGCAAACCGCAAATTGGTTTGCTTTTCAATTTTTTTGATTACCGATTTTATCGTTTCGTTACCCACTTCCAGCCTGACATTGATCTTATCCAGCGATTGACCCTTGCTTGAGGAAGCTAAAAGCAATTGGCCGGAGACCAGAAATACCAACAGGATCATAAAACTGAATCGCATAACTTTTCGGAACGTGTTTAAAAATTGGCGTGCAGAGGCACCGGATAATGTGCACCATTGCTTAAACGCAAGAGTTTTTTTCATAACTTGCATTGGTTTTAATCGGTTAATAATAATTGGTTAAATACTTGCCCTGTCGCCGAATGATGTGAGAAGTCGTAAGCAACGGGGCTTTTTTAATCTGGAAGGTTTAAAGTATCAATGTTTCATAGGTTTTTTATTTAAGAGGTAAAAAATTGGTTATTATTCACAGCCGGAACCGGATAGCGTAACATCACCTTCCTTACTCCATTTATAGCTCAGATTATTCAGGTGCGATAATACTTTGACAACCTGTTCCAACCCTGTGGTATTTAAGAAGGTTGCGCTAAAACGGCAGCTTCCTATCTTTTCGTTATCAAGGATAACTTTTACACCATATCTTTCTGTTAAAACGGCCGCGGCTTCTTTCAATGTTATATGATCCATCACCAAATCGGTCTCTTTCCAAAGTACCGTTGTTTTGGCATTCAATATATCTATGGAAGATTGATTATTGATTTCGTTATAATTTATCTGATGATTGGGCAATACAATGCCTAAGGTTTTTTTAGGGGTTGATACTTTAACTTTTCCACGGGTTACCGTTACCTGGATCAAACTGCCTTCCGATTTAATATTAAATGCCGTACCTAACACGCGGGTTGTAATTTGCCCTGTATGCACCAGGAAAGGGTGAAGCGGATCATGCCTTACATCGAAATAAGCTTCGCCGGTTAAATATACTTCGCGGGTTTTCCCGGTGAATTTTGCCGGGTAATCTAAATGACTGTTCTTATTTAATGTCACTACGCTTCCGTCGGCCAGCTTGATCTCGTGCACATGGCGGACGGGGTTTGATAGTGTTACCCGGGCCTGCATGGGCATTGGTTTAGGCCTTGTGTGTAAAAAGTACAGGCCTGCGCATATTAACAATGCAATGGTAGCGGCAACCGAACGGATAATTGTTTTGGAGCTTCTTTTTTGAAATGAGTAAACGTTTTTTTCCTTTTTTACAATCTCAAGCAACTTATTGTATAAAACTTCCTGGTGAACGACTTCTGCGTCAGCATCAGGTTTCATTTCAGTATCGGCCCATAGTTTCTCCAATAAACCTTCAATTTCTGGCAAATTCTCCTCTTTGGCCATCAGCTCAAAAAGTTCGTTAAACTCTTCTGTAGTACACGAGGTGTCCAGGTATTTTTGAAATAAGTATTTTATGCGAAAAACAGAGGCTGTTGACATGCTGCACTTGGCTGGTTTAAAACCAATTCATATACATGACGATAAAAAGAGAAGAGAGGACTAATCAGATCTGAAAAAAAATAAAAAAAAACGAGATTGTAAGCAAGATGGATAGTTGACCGTGTTTTATAAACTCGCGCATTTTTTTTAAAGCAGTAACAATGTGATTTTTTACCGTGTTTTTTGACAGGTTTAGTTTATCAGCAATTTGCTCATGCGTAAGCCCTTCTTCCCGGCTTAAATTGAGTATCAATTGTTGCTGCTGAGTAAGCATTTGCAAACAATGTATCACATGCTGGTTATATTCTTTAAAATCGTGATTTGGGGCTGCAGTTGCCTGCTCATACTGCATGTGTTGGTTAAGGAGCTGCTGTATTTTTTTTTCGCGGGTGGCCGTACGTAAAAAGTCGAGTGATTTATTTACAGCCATCCGGTGAAGAAAAGCATCAACATTTTCTACTTCACTTAAGATCTCTTTAGCCGACCAGATCTTTACAAAAATATCAAGCACCAATTCTTCTGCAATTTCGCGAGACTTGACAACTTTATAAATATAGGCGAAAAGCCGGGGTTGGTTTTTTTGAAAAAATAATTTAAAAGCAAGCTCATCGCCCGATGACAGACGCTGGTGCAGCGAATTTGATATTTCGTCACCTATATCGGATGAACCCAAATTGTTAAACAAAGCAATATTATAATTGGAATCATAAAGTAACAATCTATTATTCAAATAATCAATAAGTAAGTGAATAAATGATTGTTTAGAATACAATTAATAACACGCTCTGTACCGGTCAACCAATACTTAAATGATGTATCGTAAATTATTGCTAATATGTTGATAATGGAATCTTAAGGTACCCTTCAGGCCTGTCCTGACTTCAACACCAGGGCATCCCCTTCAAACATGATTCCTGGCCAGCCATAGGCCATAAACTGTCGGATGTTCTGATGGTCTGTACCATCTGTATTTGCCAGTACGGCCCTGTAATGCTCTGCAAATAAATAAAGCGTATAAGGCTCACTAAGATTATTGAGTTGTGCAAAAGCGAAAACCCTGGCGCTGCCCTGGTTCTGAGCGGCTTCGTTATAAACATTGCCATTTTTAAATGCAGTTGGCTGATGCTCGTAATAATTATTAATAAATTCAATGACCTCATTAAATGTAACCGTACCCTCTTTTAGGGCCGCAAGTAGATCAGACAGTTGTTCTTTCATTAGGAAAATATTTTTGCGAAAATAAAATTTAAAAACAGTTATTGATGCAGGTGGTTGATTTCAATTGAAATTGAGATGGAGCCGGGTTAAAGGCAAAGACGATATCCGAACCCGGGGTACCGACCCGGGGCTTATAAGTTACATTACTCTAAAGTGCCCATACCGGAATCTCTTTTTGAGTATATCCCAGAACCCGTTCTTGCTTTGCGATAGCTGTAACCTATAGCCAGCCCTGGCCTTTCAGATAAGCAACAAATTGCGGGTTTTGCACAGAAAGCACGGGTAACCATAATCCTAACTTTTCCCGTTCCCAGTAAGGGCCGGCACCAGGCGTGGGACGGGCAAAACGGTAACGGTAAATGACAGCACGAATATAACGCGGTGGTTTTCCCGGGAAGGGATTTCCGGCAAATAAACCGACTACCCCCGGGTCATTATGCAATAGTTTCCAGGCCAGATGATATGTCCAGGGGTATTGATCGGCTGTGGACATTGCGGCAAACCACATCTGCCAGTCCAGTCTCAATTGGTACGGCGCCACCTGGCGGGGGGGCCGGTCGGGCGCTACAGGCAGCCCTTTGTATGGATAAGCTTTCCAATTTGCACTGTCGGGATTGAGATCACTTGTTCCTTCAAAAACCACGTTGTAACGTTCCCTTCCCACGCTGCCAAATGCGCCGTAAGTGTTCACGAGCTCTAACGGGTCAAACGAAGTATTCATAATTTGTTTGGATGATAAGAGATTGAATGCAGGCTGGATACTGAGCATCCCTACAATACAAGCCACTGCCAGCACCGTATATTGCATGGGCTGTGAAACCTCTGCTTCCAGTGCAGCTTTCGCAGCTTTGCGTACAAGTACGCCCGGCAAGAGTTTAGCCCAAAAACCATCATCAAGGCAAGCCAGCGCAGGCACAATAGTAAGCCAATTCAAAAAAGAGAGGTTCCCGCTCGAGAGGATTGCAAATTGAAACAAAATAATAACACTACCAGCGACGTGTCTGAATATTCGCGGGCCAAAAACAAACCAGGGTGCCAATAGTTCGGCCAGCCAATTGAACCAAACACCAAGGCGCAATAACGAATGTGGCAGAAAGTGAAACCAGCGGCTAAACGGTCCCGGTATTGGCTGGGTTTCAAAATAATAATACAATGCTGTTCCATTGCGCCACACAGCATCGCCACGATACTTGATCATTCCAGCACCAAACATAATCCTGAAGATGAGCCAGCGAAACAGGATGATAACCAGCAAAGGCGGCGGACGTTTGGGAAAAGGCCGCATATCCAGCAAAGGGCATAAAAATATAGCCAGAAAGCCGGTTTCTGCAAGTTGGATTTCCCAGCCATAACCATACCAGTCCTGTCCAATATGTACCAATGATAGATACAATACCCACAATACCCCATTAAAAACGCGTTGGCATAACCGGCCACAACAATCAGGGATAAAATTAAACCTGTCCATGAAACAAGCAGTAATGCCTGATCTGAATGCCAAAACCAAAACACTGAAGGCAGCCGCATAAACCCTGATCCTTTTGAACCCAGTGCTATACTTACCTGATGCAAATAATGATCAACCGGTAATAAGCCATTTGAGCCGACTAAGGGCAGTACCTGGTTTATAGCCACAAGGAACGCCACCGCGTAAACCGCACCCAGCAGGCGAAGAATCACAAAACGGCTGAGCCAGTATTGAGGTGTTGGGATATGTTCAAAGCAGTCTAACATAGTGACATGTATCTTAAAGTTACATAGATTGGGAGACTACAGATAGAAAATAGTTCATTAACAACCGGTTCCCTTCAATAAAAGTAGCCATGGCAATTAAATTTATATATTTATTACCTAAAGCTTAATTCTTAAAAAATGTCAAACAATAAAAAAAACTGGTATCAAAGACATATCGATTCCATGAACTTTGGGCAGCGATTGGCCGACTCTGTAGCGGCCGGCATGGGTTCATGGCGGTTCATCATCATTCAAACCTTAATTGTTGCATTGTGGATGGCGCTAAACGTAGTGGCCTTTATTGGTCATTGGGATCCCTACCCATACATTTTATTAAACTTGTTGTTTTCAACCCAGGCGGCATATGCGGCGCCGATTATCATGATGGCACAGAACCGCCAAAATGAACGTGACCGCGCCCAGGCCAATGAAGACTTCCGAACCAATGTGGAAGCAAAAAAAGAAATTGAAGAATTACAACTGCGCTTAAACGCCATTGAAGTAGACAAGCTCGACAGGATCCTGGCATTGCTTGAAAAAATGGATAAAGAATAATCCATAATCTCACAAACATGAAACCAACCACCTTTTCAGGATAATTGGTTTCTTAATCTTTGCCAATCGTTTGTTGAGTGTAAAAGGTGTCCTTGAAACAACGGGCAATCGTTGCCGGCGCTTTAAGAAAAATCTTCATAGCTATTGTTTTACAGGTGTATCAAATAAAGAAACCGTAAACTGGCTATCGGCGTCCGTTTCGCTTGTTTTAGCATAAGGAGAAAATGTTTTGACTGACATCTCATTGCGCATAACTGAAAATTTATACAAACGCATCAACCCATTGCCGCCGTTAGGCCTGCTTTGATAATCGTTAAGGAAGACCTTAATCGTGTGGCCGTTAAAAACTTCTGTACGATAACCCTCCCCATTATCACCAACGTGCCCGCAAAGCATCATAAACAGATTGGGATTGTTTTTAAGGCTTTCATAAATAGCCTTGCCCTGCGCATTAAAAGGAGCCTGCGGCACGTTGGAACCGGTTACCGGGTTAAAATGTAAAATGGAGTGGCTTACCACAATTGCCTTGCGGGAGGCGTATTTGCTTAAAATTTGGTTAGCCCAGCCATACATGCCTGCCTGATCTTCGTTAAAAGCATCAAATTCGAGGAACAACACGATAAAATCAATGCCGCCTGCTGTAAACAAGTCATAATGGCTATCGTTATTATTACCGTAATGACCGCCATAATATGAACGTCCCTCAAAGTGTTTTACACCAAAATATTGATTATATCCATTAGTAGTGCCAGTAACCGGGTGTTGTGACGGGAACTGGTCATGATTACCAACAGCCAAACCATAAGGAATACTAACAGGATTTTCCAGGCCATAAAGCGCGGTTTTGGCAAGGTACCACTCACTTCTGGCTGTTACCGGGTTATCACCATGTTCGGTAATATCCCCCATGTGTGCTACATAGGCTATGTTTTCTTTGGTCTGGTTCTTCCGGATCCAGTCAATCTGCGCTTTGAACATCTCAAAAGTTCCGCCAAGCTGTGCCTGGGCCAGGTAGTATTGCGAATCGGGAATTACAGCGATTGAAAAATCGCCGGATTTTACCGTTGCTTCGGGTCCCGGAGTGTTTAACACGGTATCTGTTGGAAGCAATGACTCTGATTGCGCGCTGTTATTCAACAATAATGAGCCAAGGCAAAGCCCGGCTGCGAATGCATTTCTGTATTTCGGTAACATGTGGTATTAGTTTAATGGTGAAACTATTCCCCGCCTTCAGCAATCCGAAAGCAGGGACAGTAAACATTGATGGATCAATAACCCGGGTTTTGAGTCATCTGGCCAGGGTTTAAATCAATTTCGGGCTGTGGGATGGGATATAACAATTTATTGGCTATTACATTGTACGTATCAGGTGTAAGGTAGTTTACCTGAGTTTTTAGTACAGCTCCAAAAGCGTTCATCACGTCAACAGCTTTGCCGGTGCGTACAAGATCGTTCCAGCGGTGGTTTTCAAAGGCCAGCTCGACCCGGCGTTCATGTGCTATGATAGCGCGCAAAGATGTCTGGTCGGCAGTGGTTGTTGCGGGTAGCCCGGCCCTTGACCTTACTGTGTTCAGTGCAGTTAATGGCGATTTACCCTGCTCGTTCTGTGCTTCGGCTAAAAGCAGCAATGCATCTGAATAACGGTAAACAGGGAAGTTATCACTTGAGCCGGTAACCGCAATGAGTGGCGGGTGCTCGTACTTTTTGATGTAAGGTACGCCCATTTTACCAGCCGCCGGCGTATAACCAATTACACTTTTATTGGCCGAATAAACAAACAGGTCGCTGGCGTTATAAGTACCTTCAACAATCCCGATAGAAGCATCAAGGCGCTTGTCATTGGGCTCATAGGCATTGATAAGATCCTGTGTAGGTGTATTCCAGCCACCGGTTGAGCTGTTGTTGGTATTAATCCCAGTGATGATTGAGGTATTTGTACTCCTCGGTAAAAAATGAAAAGGCAGCGGGTTTGGCGTAGTGCCTAAAATTGTCCCTTCCAAAAACTGGATGTCAAATAATGATTCTTTGCTGTTTTTATTTCCGGGTGTAAAGGCATCTGCGTAATTAGCGTTTAATCCGTAACCCATGCCCGAAAGCGTATTTAGCAACGTTTCGGCATCTGCCCATTTCTTTTGAGTAGCATAAACCTCGGCCAGCAGCATTGTGGCCGATCCTTTGGTGGCTTCTCCTGTTTGAGGGAATTTCGCCGGTGCACTCAACTCACTGATGGCATCCTTAGCATCGGCAATAATTTGATTATATATCGCGTCAGCTGCTGAACGTGGTAAAAAGGCATCTTCGGCCTTGGTCACTTCCTTTAAAAATAAAGGCACGCCACCAAATAACCTAACCAGTTTAAAGTAATAAAAAGCCCTTAAAAATTTGGCTTGCCCATCAATGGGCGCCTTAACTGCTGCATCAAAATCTGTTGTTTTCAATCGCTCAATAACAATATTGGTGCGGGAGATGCCGGTATAGCAATGCTGCCAAACAGCGTTCACGTAATCGTTAGTAGATGTATTTGTGAAGTTTGAAATGCTTTCGCGATATAAATATGCAGTACCGCGATTGCTGGGGTAAGGCTGGTAAATGGTATTGTCCGAGCGCATTTCTGAAGTAAAGTAATCGTTTACCAAAACATCACGCAGCGGTGCGTAGGCGGCGATGTCGGCCTGTTTAAACTGATCAACAGTTTTATAAAATGTAGCATCGGTATAGGAATCCTTTGGTGTAAGGTCGATAAAGTCTTTTTTACACGAAGCAGCGGTAAGCGCTGTTAATGCAAGGATGATATATGTCTTTTTCATACAATGGTCTTTGGGAGATTATTTAAAAGTTGCTGAAACACCAAATGAAAAGGTGCGTGGGATAGGATAAGCATTTTCATCAACACCGATGCCCTGCGTAGGGTCAAGTCCTGCAAAGTTGATCTCGGGGTTCATGCCCGAATATTTTGTAAATACAAAAGCTTGCTGAACAGATGTATAAACCCTCAGGCTGCGCATCAAAAACTTTTCGCCCAAATTAAACCGGTATCCCAGCGAAATATTCTTTGCAGTTAGGTATGAGCCATCTTCAACCCATTGCGAGTTAACCTGCCTTCCCATTGCTGTAGTGCCGGTTTTTGTACGCGGATAAACACCCGAACCAGGGTTTTCCGGCGATCTCCAGCGGTCGGCAGCAGCGGCAAGCATCACACGTGAACCATCCAGGTTGGTTTGATAAGCCCATTTAGCCGCATTTAATATTTTGCCGCCAACTGAGAAAGCCATGTGGATGTTCAGGTCCCAGTTTTTATAAACAAAGTTGTTGGTAAGGCCGCCGATAAAGGTTGGCGTAGGATCGCCGATAAAGGTACGGTCGTTTACATCATCAATAACACCATCGCCATTAATGTCTTTAACCTTGATGGTACCAACATCAGAGGCGCTGCCATATTTGGCCGAATTAGCCAGGTCATTGGCATCTTTATATAAACCTAAAAACACAAAGCCGTAAAACTCGCCCAGATGGTGTCCCTCCTGCTGGCGGTAATAATCAGAAGATACTGTGTTATTTCTGCGGATGTAGCCCGGAGAAACAAGGTTTTTGATCAGGTTGCGATCAAAGGAAACATTCAGGTTGGTTGTCCACTTCAATTTGCCGGTGAGGTTGCTTGAGTTAACGGTAAACTCATGTCCCCACAGTTCAATTGCGCCCACGTTATCCAGGATACTGGTAAAGCCCGATGCTTTTGGTATAGGACGCTGCATGATTAGCCCGTCGGATATTTTGTGGTAGTAATCGTAGGTAAAATTCAACCGGTTATTGAACAGCGACAGATCCAGGCCGAGATCAAATTGTTTATTGCGTTCCCAGCGAAGATCACTGTTAGCCAACCGGTTAATAGTTTGCCCAGCCACAGATGCGCCACCAAATTCATAATAATATTTTCCGATGGTTGCCTGTGCATCATAATAACCAGGGAAGAAATTATTACCGGTTACGCCATAGCTTGCACGGATCTTCATCAGGTTAAGAAAGCTGAAACGATCCATGAATTTTTCATCGCTTACTACCCAACCGGCAGATATTGATGGGAAATTACCGTAACTCTGATTTGAGCCAAAGCGGGATGAACCGTCACGACGAATTGCGCCTTGTAACAAGTACCTGCCTTTGTAGTTGTAGTTAATACGTGCGATGCTTGACAACAACGAATAGGCATTATATGAACTCCCACCCGCAGATAAACTGGTCGCCGCATTTAAATAAGGAATATCATCACTTGGATAACCCAAACCGGTTAAGGTATTATTAGTGCCGCTATATTTTTGAGCAGAATATCCTGCCAGCGCTTCGATATTATGATTTCCAAAAGATTTACGGTAAACGAGGTTCGCCTCCGCTGTATATGATCCATTATCTACTGAACTGCTGGTTCCGGTGGCCTGGCCTACCGTCGAAGTAACCACACCCGACTGAAAATACTGCCGCGTTTCACCGCCTTTATCTACAGCAATATTAGTTTTGATGCTAAGGCCGGTTAAAAACTCGTAGTTTAAATAGCCATTGGCCAGGATGCGTGTAGTTTTATAATCATCGTTAGTAAGGTTGAACTGGGCCAGCGGATTAATGTAAGCCACCATACCCGGTGAATAAGTATCACGGTTGTAGCTGCCATCTGCATTATAAGGCGACTTTAACGGACTGGCTTCAAAAATCCTTTCAAACAAACCGCCAACCCCATCAGTACCTAAACGGTTGTTATGATCAAGGCGATAGCTTGGCGCAAGGTTAAAACCAATTTTTAATTTATTGTTGCTTAATGAAAGGTCATGGTTAATGCGTAATGAAAACAATTTAGTGCCTGTATTGATCAATACACCCTGCTGTTCCTGGTAGCCGGCCATCACAGTAGAACTTGATTTTTCACGCGCGCTGCGGATGGCGATGTCATAACTTTGAATGGGTGCAGTGCGGGTAAGTAATTTATACCAGTTGGTACCTTCGCCGTATTGCTCCGGGTTCAAATAATCGGCTGGGGTGGCGGTTGTGTAACCTGGTTCATATTTACGGCTATCGGCAAATTTTTCATTCATGTACTGGGCAAAGCCACGGGCATCCATCATTTTTGGAACGCGCTCGCCGGGTATTTTCTGCACCCCGTAATTAGCATTAAAATCAATCTGTGCATCACCCGGTTTTGCATGTTTGGTGGTGATCAGAATTACGCCATTTGCAGCACGAGATCCATAAAGTGCAGTAGCCGAGGCATCTTTTAATATGCTGAAGCTCTCGATCTCGGCTGGGTTCATGTTATTGATGCTGCCTGTAACAGGGATTCCATCAATCACTACCAATGGCTGGTTACTGGCATAAAAGGATGCCGCACCCCTAATCCTGAATTCTACACCTCGGCCCGGCTGTCCGCTGCTTTGTGCTACCTGAACACCTGCAGCCTTACCTTGTAGTTGTTGGGCAAACTGCATTACAGGCATATCCTGAAGCGGAGCTGCATCAACCTGGGTAAGCGAGCCTGTAACTTCCCTTGCACGCTGTTTTCCATAACTTACAGTAACTTCCTTTAGCTGGTTACCGGCCACAAGGCGAATATTTAAAGTAGTTGTTTGATTACCATTGACTGTAATATTAGCAGATTCAACACGGGTGTAACCCACAAATGAAGCGGCCACAGTATAAGTACCTTCGGGCATGCTGATATTGTACCTGCCATCTGCATCTGTCATCATTCCAAATGAGGTGCCAACAACACTTACCGATGCACCGGGCAGGGGTTGTCCGCTTTCATCTGTTACCCTGCCGCTTACGTGCCCTGAGAGCTGCCTGTATAGTATAATATTACCGGCTTGCTCCTTAAAACCTATCTCCTGCCCTTTTAGCAATGCTGTAAGGATGTTTTTAAGGCTTTCGTTCTGATAATTTGCCGCGTTGACATGTTTATCAGCGAGTTTTAAAAACAACTCGTCATAGGCAAAAACAACGTTGGCCTTTTGCTCCAGTTTTTTTATAACTGAAGAAAGGTCTTCGTTCCCGATGCTGATATCAAGCCGGGTATTAACCCCCTGGGCCGCTAACTCAGTGGCTTTTACCGATACCAGGCCGATGGTTATTGATATGGAAATTAGTAAAAAAGAGATACGCATAAACTGTCTGCATAACTGTGTATGGAAATTCATATTTTTGATTGCTTTGTAATAGTCAAATTTTGCTGAGCATTGCAGGCTGGGGTCGGCAAACCTTCACCTGCTGAAATTAAAGCCGGCTCCTGCTGAAACAGGACCGGTTTCTCTTTTAAAAGGGTTAATAAATAATTACTTCAGTACCCTCCTTTCTGAAATGTGCATTATGTATGGCGCTGATGAGTTTCAGCGTTTCTGTTGCGGGGGTGTTGCGCTTAATGCGTAAAGTGAATAAATAATTATGTACGCGCTTGCTGCCTGCCTTTAACGTAAGGCCATGCAGGTTTTTGAAAACCAGCGACAGTTCCTCAAACTTTACGCGGTTTAAATAAGTGTCACCATCTTTCCAGCTCTGGCTTTGACCAGCATCCACTTTTTTCTGTTCAAAGGTGCCTTTATCAGTCAAATAACTAAGTTCCTGCCCCGGCGTGAGGAATGACAGCAGCCTTGTGCCTTTACTTACCCCTACCTTACCCGTAACAACTGTTATTTTAACATGAGGCAGACTATGGTATGCATAGATATTGAACGAGGTTCCTAAAACCTGCACCTGTAACGGCGCCGTGATAACCCTGAATGGCTTATGGACATTATGCTTTACTTCAAAATAAGCCTCGCCTTCATCCAGGTAAACCTGGCGTATAGTTTTATCAAAATTAGAAGGGACCCGTACACGGCTTTGGGCATTTAGCCAAACAACAGAACTGTCGGGCAAGGTCAGTTTCCTGATCTCACCGTTATGTGTACTTAAAGTGGTATAAGTTTCCCGAACTTCAGTTGCGGGCTTTCTCAGAAAATAAATCAACGCAGCCGAGCAGCATAACAATAAAATACTTGCCGCAATGCGATAGTTGAACCACATCAACCGTACAGGCGTGTTGATGGAGCCGCCGATCTTTGCGTGCATAGCATTTCTTACACGCTCAAGCTCTTCTGCCGGCAACGCTTGCTTTTCATTCCCGGCATCATATGAATCATACCAAGCTTCAATGATCGCTTTTTCGGTTTCGTTGGTTGTGCCTTTCTGGTACCGGCCAAGTTGTTTTATAAATTTACGTAGCTCCATAGTGGGTTTTCAACAGTAAGTCGTTAAAAGGCCCTGGAGGTACTTATAATTTACATCAACATTTTGTTAATTAATTGTAAAGCACAAATAGTATTAGTGCTAAATAGGCGGCGCTTTGTTCGGGGTGTTTTTCGGAGATAACGATACGCAGCCGGCGCAGTACTTCAGAGATATAATTTTTTACAGTTTGCTCGGCCAGTCCCAATTCGCTGGCAATTGCTTTTACCGAGTGGTTTTCGCTGCGCAGTTCGTAAACCTTTTGCAGCATTTCGGGCATATGCTTAACCGCCTGTTCAAGCGTTTGCTCCAATTCAAGATATCCGGAATGGTCATGTATGGAATTTTCAAGCAATTCTACACGCTGCAACGCATCCTCCAGGCGCACATGCGTAACCTTTTGCGATCTGAAATAGCTGATCACGCTCAGACGTACCGCGCTCAATAAATATTGCTCGAAACTTGTTTGAATGTTTAGGGAATGTCTGCGCTGCCACAGTTTGATGAAAATTTCCTGAATGAGGTCCTGCGCTTGTGCTTCGTCGTCAATCCTGGCCCTGGCCGCCCGGTATGATCGCTCCCAGTAACGCTCAAACAGCAGATCAAACGCCGAATGATCGTCTTCCCTGATTCGTGAAAGTAAAATAGTATCGGCAATTTCTATCATTTGATGCTACAAACCTACATTACTAATGTTAACTAAACTTTAAGAAAATGATCGCTGCATGGTTGTTACAAAAAACCAACCGTGTAATAAAATATTGAATGATAGTTTGTAGATTTAAAAATTATGAGAAACCAAACTACTATTAAAAAGAACTCAAATAGCAGATTCATCCGCATACAGCTCATCGCAGGATTGCTGCTTTTAATAATTTCGGGAGCCAAAGCTCAACAGGCAAAGGATCCTGCTGTTATCGGCCGATGGGATATAACTATTGATAAAGGTGGCAAAAGCCTTCCTTCCTGGCTGGAAGTTCAAAAATCAGGCACACATACCCTGATTGGCCGTTTTACCTATGCTTTCGGAAGTGCGCGACCAATATCAGAAGTAAAACCACATGACGGCAAATACAGCTTTTCTATCCCGCTGCAATGGGAAGAGGGAAACCGGAACATGGATTTTGAATTTGAGGTTAAGGGTGACGAATTAACCGGAACAATGGTATATTCAGATGGGGTTACTTATCATTTTACAGGTGTCAGAGCTCCATCAATGACAAGGGCAAAGGCACCGGTTTGGGGCAAACCTGTTAAACTGTTCAACGGTAAAGATACCAAAGGCTGGCATACTGACGGCAATAACCAATGGGTAGTAGAATCGGGCATATTGAGAAGCAAGCACTCCGGCGCAAACCTTATTACCGATCAAAAATTCAGCGATTTTAAATTACACATCGAATTTCGCTATCAAAAAGGCAGCAACAGCGGCGTTTACCTGAGAGGGCGCTATGAAGTACAGGTTATCGACACTAAAACCGGTGAGCCTGAACCTATCAATAACCAGTTTAGCGCTATTTACGGTTTCCTGCCGCCTAATAAAATGATGGCAAAAAATGCCGGGAATGGCAATCATATGATATTACACTGGTAGGGCGTTTAGTTACCATCGTAGCCAATGGCACCATGGTGATATGCCAGCAGGAGATTCCGGGCATTACCGGCGGGGCTATCGACAGTAAAGAAGGCGAACCAGGGCCGCTGCTGATTCAGGGGATCACGGACCTATCGATTACAGAAACATCATCATTACTCCGGCAAAATAAATTACCGAAGGTATATTATTAAAAAAATCGGCCTGTTTACAATAAGCAAACAGGCCGATTTTTTTTAATTAATTTATTAAAAACGATTAATCGGCTTGATACATCAGTTCTGCAAAGTTTTCCTTTTCGGCGCCGCAGGTTGGGCATTCATAGTAGCTTAAATTTTCAAAAGGCATTCCGGGTTCTATATTATTAAAAATATCTCCATACAGCTCGTCATAAATAGTGAAGCAGCTTTTACATTGATGAACTGTTTTTTGATCGGGTGATTTAATTTCAGTATTGGTTTTGCTTACCGGCAACGGTGATAGATTATTGATTTGTTGTTCATAAAACATATCGCAAAGCGCTGTCAGGTGCCTGCTTAAATCTGCTTTGGCAACACCTTGTTTATAAATCACAAATTCGCGGGTATTGTGGTTAAAATCGCGGGTATGCACAATTTCAAATTCATCGGGCATCCGCGCGCGGATCATAATTGAGCCATAAATCCCCGATTTAGGCGACCGCTTTATGGCAAAGCTAAGTCCATATGTTCGCAAATCGGCCTCTTCAAATTCGCTTACCAATTGCTGCTTAAGCTCAAGGCAGGGATTGCAAAGGTCTTCAACCTGCCAGTTAAGCTCATTTGAAGCATGCCTGATGTTTACCCGGTATTTATTAAGCAGGTTGCCCCATAACGGCCTGTGCTTTGCCTCGATATTTTTTATAAGCAGAGATTTCCATGGGCTAAAATACAATTGTCCAACCCGGGTTTGCATGCACAGGTTACAGATCTCTTTTAAAAACTCAATATCAAAAAGCTCGTGACGCCTGTAAATGCCCAGCCAATATTTGTTACCCTGCTTATTAAAACCCTCATAATAGGGTAGTTGAAATTCGGGAATGATAAGCGGTTGATCAATTTCCTGGATTACAAATTGGTAACCGGCAGTAACTAATTGATAAAGCTTATCGGGATTGATTTCAACCTGATCGTAAAACAGCTTTTTGTTGGCAAATATAACCTGTTGTATTGCTTTGCCAATGGCGGGAATATCATCCGAATAAACCAAAACAGGCCAGCAATACAGGATATTAGTTTTAGGAAACCTGATATACAAGTACCAGTAATTACTTACCGGCGAAGAAATAAAATTAAGGTTACCGGTAAAAAACGAAGCAAAAGTTTGATTGCTGTCAACCAGGTTTATTTTCAGTTCGGGCTGATAATCAAACAGATCGAAAATGTCTTTATAAACACCTTCTTTGAGCCAGTTCTCCTGGTTAAAAATACCATCGGCGATATACGAACTGGTGATGTTGGGATAAGTATCCTGGTTAACTTCATGGTCAATACCGGCACTAAGCATATCAAATTCCAGATCCTCCAGCTGTGTTTCTTCAATTTCAAAATACATTTGCTGCCTGTTCCCAAAACGGACCTGTTTAGCACCAGCATTTTGCGCGATGATGAGCATCTCGTAAAAATCACCGGCAGAAGCTACACCGCCGGGCAAATTTATCTTAATTAGTTGCTTATTATCCATTGGTTCAAGCTTTTAATAATTGTTGCTCAAGTACTTCTTCTAACAGGCGTTTTACTTCGGGCCTGCATGATCCGCAGCCTGTTCCGGCTCCGGTTTGGCTGCAAACATCGGCCAGTTGGGTACAGCCGCCGGCTACTTTATTACGTATATTATCGGCACCCACATTATTACAACTACAAACCAGTTTGCCTAAAACAGGTTCAGCCGTTTTACCGCTGCGAAGCAGTTTCAGGCGCTTATCGCTAAGCTCGGTTTTGTTTGCTATCAGCTCTCTGAATTCCTGAAACTCGCCTTTATCTCCAATTAAAATGGTGCCCACCAGCCTGTCCTGGTGAATAATGCATTTTTTATAATAACGTTTTGCCTTATCTATAAACACAATTTCTTCATAGTCTTTTTCATTCGGGCAATCAGATAAACCGATACTGCACAAATCAAAGCCATGAATTTTGATGATATTCATAAACAGGCTGCCCTTATAATAACTGGCTATGTCGCCGTTCATATAACCTGCAACTACTGCGGCTTGCTGTTCCGCAGCAGCGGTTATACCATATAACGTGCCGTTAAACTCTGCTATTTCGCCAATGGCGTATATGTTCGGATCGCTGGTAAGTAAACGTTCGTTTACAATTACGCCGCGCTTAATTTCAAGGCCGCAATCTTTTGCTATTTCAAGATTTGGCGTAGTACCAATGGCCAGAATCATTGCATCGCAGTCAATTTTTCGCCCGCTTTTTAAACCGACACCGGTAAGCTTGCTGCGGCCATAAAATAACTGCACTTCATCATCATAAAAAATATCGCAGCCCTGGTCAACCATTTCTTCGTGCAATAACCTGCTGCCCAATTCATCCAGCTGACGGTTCAAAAACCTTGATGTACGTTGAATAATGGTGATAGTAATCCCTATTTCACGCAAGGAAGCCGCCATCTCCAATCCCAATAAACCACCTCCGACTATTACTACGTGACCATTTTTGGGAACATGCTTTTTAAAGTTATCAGCATCATTGCGGCTACGCATACTGAAGATCCCTGTCAACGATGGAACGTTTTTAGGAATTGCCGCCCGGCTGCCGGTAGCCAGCAGCAATACATCGTAATAAGTTTTTACACCCCGGCTATCCAGCACATATTTGTTAACACGGTCTATTTTCTCGACACTTATGCCACGTAATAACCTTATTTTAAGTTCGGGTTCTTCCTCATCCGTCATTTTTACCAGTTGCTCCCAGCGTTGCTCGCCGCTGATATAATCTGGCAGCATAACGCGGTTATAAAAAGGATGATCTTCTTTGCTAAAAATGATGATCTCATCATCTTTGTTCAACTCCCGGTATGACCGCACGAAGCCGTGCGCACCGGCACCGGCGCCAACAACCACAATTCTTTGAAAAGGCTTTTTATACTTTTGAATCTTTACTGCGCAATACTTGAAATCCGGCTCTTTTGATATCGGATCAAGTGCGTCATTAGTAACATTGTTAATGCGGTGCAGATCATTGTTCAGGATCTTGCCCCAATGCATCGGCACAAAAACAACACCCTGTTTTATCTGTTCGGTAATCCGGGCTTTTACCCGCACTTCACCCCTCCGGGATGTGATAATAGTAACATCGCCTTCCCCGATCTCCAAAGCTTCCGCATCAACAGGATTGATTTCGATAAATGACTCTTTGATATGCTGATTAAGCTTATTTACCTTACCGGTTTTGCTCATGGTATGCCATTGATCGCGGATGCGGCCGGTAGTTAGAATGAAAGGATAGTCGCCGTCAGGAACCTCGCTGGTATGCGCATCAGGTACCGCGCTTATCTTAGCGTTACGTGTTTCGGTATAAAATTGCTTGTCGGTAAATAAGCGGGGCGTCCCTGGTATTGCATTGCGTTTTTTATACGGCCATTGTATTGACCGTTGTTGTATGATGGTTTCGTGCGTGAGCCCGCTGATATCAATATTGGTTTTGCCTGTTAGTTTAGCATGCTCGGCATAAATTTCGGCAGCATTTTTAAAATCAAAGCCTTTATACCCCATTTTTTTAGCAAAGCGGCAAATGATCTCGCTATCCGGCATAGCTTCGCCCGGCGGGTCAAGTACTTTACTCAAATAACTGATACGCCTTTCAGAATTGGTCATAGTACCCTCCTTTTCGGCCCAGGCTGCTGCGGGGAGGATCACATCGGCATAAGCCAATGTTTCGGGCTTATTACTAATCTCCTGAACCACTACAAACTTTGCTTTTTTCAAAGCCTCTTCGGCAAGGCGTACGTTTGGTAAGCTGGTTAAGGGGTTGGTACACATGATCCAGATGGCTTTAAGGCGGCCATCATTCAGGGCCTCAAACATTTCGGTAGCGGTAAGGCCGGGTTTGGCGGCTATCTCTGTACCTCCCCAAAACTTCTGTACCTCCGCCCTGTCTGACGGATTGGTTAAAACACGATGCGCCGGTAAAAGATTAGCAAGCCCTCCCACTTCACGCCCGCCCATAGCATTTGGTTGCCCGGTTAGCGATAATGGGCCAGATCCCGGCTTACCAATATGGCCTGTTATCAAGTTAAGATTCAGGAGGCTTAAATTTTTATTTACCCCAACAGCGCTTTGATTTAGCCCCATTGTCCACATCGTTATGAAACCTTTTGCATCGCCTATATAACTGGCAGCAAGCCGGATGTCGTTTTCACTTACACCGCAAATTGCAGATGATTCAGCAAGGGTACGTTCAAATACCAATTTGCTGTACTGCTCAAAACCATCAGCATGATTGTTTACAAAATCAATATCGATATCCCCATTCTCTATCAATACCCTGCCAATAGCGTGGTTAAGGGTGATATCGGTACCCGGGTTTAACTGCAGGTGCAGATCGGCATTGCTGCAGGTATCCGTAACCCTGGGGTCAACAACAATGATTTTCACATCGGGATTTGCGGCTTTATGCGCTTCAACCCTTCGCCATAAAATAGGATGGCACCAGGCTGGGTTAGCTCCGGTAACATAAAAGCAATCGGCCAGTTCAATATCGTCATAACAAACAGGTACAGTATCCTCGCCTAAAGCAATTTTATACGCGGCAACCGCGCTGCTCATACACAAACGCGAATTAGTATCTATATTATTACTACCAATAAAACCTTTAATTAGCTTATTGACAACATAATATTCTTCAGTAAGGCACTGGCCTGAGGCATAAAATGCAACCGAATCCGGCCCGTATTTATCAATGAACGTTTTAAAAATGGCTGCTGTGCGCTCCAATGCGTCGTCCCAGCTTACCCTTTGCAGGGGCATGCTTTTGTTATAACGCATTTGAGGGTACAGCAGCCTGTCGGTTTTATCATTAGCTGTGTAATGCAGGTTAAGCCCTTTACTGCACAACATGCCTTTATTTACAGGATAGTCCTTATCGCCCTCAAGCGTTATACTGCCATTTTTTTCTTTATTAATTACCACGCCGCATCCTACTCCGCAGTAGCAGCAAGTACTTTTAAATGTATTTTGAGGGCGTTTATTCAACATTTCTTTTAAGCTAAAAGCTTAAGGCTGAAAGCCAAAAGCTCTTTTATTTATTACTATTTATTATGTGTTTTAAGCAGAAAGCGTTAATGGCTTTCTGCTTAAAATTTTTTTGCCCGGGCTTTAAGCTCCTAAAGCTAAAGCAGGCTCATCTGCTGTTTGAGCTTCAGCCTGTTTTTGAAAACGGGTGATCAATACAATCACGGAAATCACCATAACAGTTATACCGATGTAAGTAAATGCCTGTATATAAGTGATATGTTCGGACTTGAAAAGAAACCCAAACAACATCCCCCCAAGGTTACCGCCTGCACCCACTATACCGCTTACCATCCCAACATTTTTACTATTGATAAACGGAACTATACCATAAGTAGCACCATTTGACATTTTGAGGAACAGTGCAAACGAGAGCATGGAAATAATAGCCATTGTAAGGTTGCCCGAATTTGCAAACAGAACAAGACCAATGCCTTCCAGCAGCAGTACGCCGGCAAGCAATAAGCCCTTGCCCCGCATTCCGAATTTGCCACCAACTTTGTCAGATACAATGCCGCCTAATGCACGGGCAAAAATGTTCATGAAGCCAAAAATACCTGCCCAGAAACCGGCCGAACTTTGCGACAAATGAAAAGTATCTACAAAATGCAGGGAAGCTACATTATCAAAAGTGATCTCCATACCAAAACACATCGCATAGGCCAGTGTAAGTGTCCAAACACGCCAGTCGGCCAATATCGACCAATCGGTTTTTGATGGGTTGGTTTTGGCATAACCTACTTCATCATAGTTACCGTTAGGCGTGTCTTTGGTAAATTTCCAGTATACGAATGCTATTATCAGCATCATTACACCCGGAACTATCATGGCGTACCTCCAGGCTTCGGCCTTGGTAAAACCGGCTCCTACTATAGCAGCAAATATTAAAGGCATCACCATATTAGTTACACCGCCGCCAAGGTTACCCCAACCGCCGGTTACAGCGTTGGCTGTACCTTTTATGTTAGGCGCAAACATCATAGAAGTGTGGAACTGGGTAATTACAAAAGATGAACCTATTACACCGATTGCCAACCGAAACAATAAGAAAGACGTGTAATCATGCGCCAGACCTACCAGAAATACAGGTAAGGACCCTATTATTAATAACCTAACAGCTGTTTTACGCGGTCCCCAGGTATCACAAAGTTTACCTATAATAAGGCGGGCAATAATTGTTGCAGCTACAGATGCAATGATGGTGTTACCCACTTGTCCTTTACTCAAATGTAATTCGGCACGGATGGTTGGCATTAATGGGGCCAAGCCGAACCAGCCAAAAAAGCATACAAAAAACATGAGCCATGTGATGTGAAAGGTGCGCATTTGTACACCCTTCAATGAAAATATGTTGAGTTTGGTAAGTTGTTTTTCCATTTTTTTTAAGCTTAAAGCTCAAAGCCTAAGGCTAAAAGCTATTTGTTTGTACTTTGATTTTTTAACATTTCTCGCTTTCGGCTTTTAGCCTTAAGCTTTCAGCCTACATTACTTGTTTAAAAACTCAGGTTTGATATTAAGCTGCAGGTACGCCCAAAACGGGTGAAGTTTGCTGCTATCCGGCGTTAAACCTTTAGCATACTCCATGCTGTGGGTTGCTGCCATATAGGATAAGCCCAGATCAACAGCGGTAAATTTGTTAAGCTTATAGCTGTTGGTGAGATCAAATTCGGTACCCAAATATTTGTCGATAGGTTGGCCGTTTGTTCCTTTCTGATCTTTAGCCAACAGAAAGTAATGATTAGCCAAATCAACGCTAAATCGCTTATTATCTGAAAGATATTTGATTTTAACGTAAGGGTTGCTCAAGCCGCCGGTTGGGGATCCGGTGCCTGCATAAAAATAGTCCATATAACCCCAGAACTTATGCGGAGTACCATACAATGGGTCAAACCTGTGATTGGTTTTTGAAGTGGACAGCGCATCATTTCCTGACAGATAGTCCCATCCGGCTGTGTAAGCCATGTTACTGCTTTTGTATAACAAAGATGCGGTATAAGTGTAAGCACTTAACTCAGCACCGTCGCGATCATGACCTCCCTGGTAATAAAATCCAGCGGTAGCAGCCCATTCATCTTTGCTGCCGAAAACGGGATTAACAAGCAGCCCGGTTGTATAGCGGGTATTAACTCCAGGTTGATTAAACCGGCGGCCATATATATAACCAACATCTTCGCCTGATACATTTTTTACCGAATCGAGCTTGTATTTGGCAAACTGATCGGCCAGGAAAAGGCCGGTTACTTTAGTTTTATTAAATTTTTTAGCAAAGTAGAGATATTCAAGTGCTTTATAGTTTTGGTTTTGCCCATTAGTACCGGGAGGATTTAAAAATGAAAGATTGCCATTTTTGGCACTAACGCCCGATGCATTTACCAGCGGGATAAGCCCGGCAGGGGTGTTAGCCAGATTACCTTTGCTATCCTTTACTGTAGCGGGTACATTGGCCGGCGTATAATAGGTGCCATTATAGTTAATAGCATCAGAGCTTTGATTAAAGGCAGCGCCGAGATCAACCTGCCAGCCTGATTGAAGAAGTTTTAATACGATGGCGTCGTGCCTGCGGGCTTGCTGAATCCAGTCGGTAGCACCAAGCAAGCGTTCATCGTCATAGCTAATTTCCTGGCGACCAGCTTTTATGGCGAAATAATCGACAGGTGATCTTTTAAAGGAAGTGTCTTTTTTGTTGGAGAGGATCAGCTCGGCCCAGGCTTCGTGAAGGCTTAGCCGGCTGCCATCGTTGATAGTAATAGTTGAGGCATCCTGGCCCCAAAGCCTTACATCCTGTACGGATGTTTGGAAAATAAGCTTGCTGCTTTTGTAATTAAAGGTGAGCCGCGTTCGTTGTGACACAAAGGCCGCGTTTTTGTTACCTATCGGTTCTAAAGTTCCATAACCATCACGTAATTCGCCCCTTGTTTTGATCTGCCCTGTCAAAGACAACTGCGCAGAAGCATTATAAGAAACGAAACATGATATAATTAATAGAATTTTTCCAATAGTGTATTGATTAGATACATTTTTGTACATTTGAATTGGTTTTTTATTTGTTAAAGCGATTAAAAACTATTTAACCCTGTCTGGGAATGCGACCTCCCGGCAGGGCTTTTTTATGAATTTTTGATTTTTACCATAGGCTCAACCTTTTTTGATTTATTTATCTATTTAATTATGATAAATATAACTTATTTAATGATTGCGTACAAATAATTGATTTTTAAAATGAATTTTTATGATTAAAATCATTAAAAACTATATTTTTTGATAAAAACTCAAATTACAAACGATCAAAAACAGATGAAATGCATTTTTAACAATTTATTAATAGATAAAAAACCAATAAACCATCGCAAAAACCAAATTAAAACCCTTTAAACAAAACAAAATCACTATAAAAAATCGCATACATCGATATAAAGGCATTTAAATTTGCTTTAAACTCTAAAAATTCGAAAATAAATTCAAAATAAGATAGCAAAAACGAACATGACTTTATTAAGCACTGCCTTGGTGTATGAAATACACCGAAATTTCAAACAAAAACACAAAAAAAGCGCCATTACCCCTTTCGGCAACGGCGCTTAATGTAAATTAAGTTCTATTTTCCGCCTAAATACACTAACATTTAATCAACTCCGACAAAAACTTTTCCATCGGCTATTTTTACAGGATAAGTTTTTATCACCAATTCCTCTTCACCCAGACACTCACCTGTAAGCAGCGAAAATGTTTTTTTATGAAAAGGACAAGCTACTTTTGGCTCGCAGCTTTCGCCGGCACTGCCGATCATGCCACGCGATATTGCCATTTGCTGCTTATGTGGGCAAAGATTTTGCGTTGCATACCATTCATTGCGACGTGTAAAATTAAATATTGCTATCTGTTCATCGCCGTGCTTAATACATGATCCGCCATTTTCTGGCACATCATCAACATAACAGGCCATGATCCATTGGGTTGCTATTGTTGCTTCCATTGTGTTTTCTTTTTAATAATGATCAATCTAACTTTGAACTAAAAACTCGGGATTTCCTAATAAAACCTACCATTCCTTAGCGCGAACCTGTTCACGCATTGGCTCAAATTGAGCATGAGGATCTTTTTCATCAGGCGCATTTATAAAATGAGCGAAGCGCTTACGCATTGAAGGGTTATTTATAGCTTCTTTCCACTCGCAATGGTAGGTATTTACCAATGCCTGCATTTCCTCTTCCAACTGCTCACCCAATCCAAGACTGTCATTTACTATTACATTTTTAAGGTAGCTCATGCCGCCATCCAGCTTATTAAGCCAGGTTGCTGTCCGGGTTAACTGATCGGCTGTTTTTATATAAAACATCAGGAACCTGTCGAGATATTTAACTACAGTCTCCTTATCAATATCTGTAGCCAGCAACTGGGCGTGCTGAGGCTTTGAGCCACCATTGCCACACACATATAAATTCCAACCCTTCTCTGTGGCTATAATTCCAAAATCTTTTGACTGCGCTTCGGCGCACTCCCTAACACAACCACTTACGCCGCCTTTAATTTTATGCGGCGCGCGGATGCCTTTATATCTATCCTCTACCTCAATAGCAAAAGTTACACTATCATGCAAACCAAATCTGCACCAGGTACTTCCTACACAACTCTTTACAGTACGGAGTGCTTTACCGTAAGCGTGCCCGCTTTCAAAACCGGCATCAATAAGCTCTTCCCAAATTAAAGGCAGATCGCTCAAGTGTGCACCAAACATATCAATACGCTGCCCCCCTGTTATTTTGGTATACAATCCGTATCTTTTGGCAACCTGACCAATTACAATCAGTTTATCAGGCGTAATTTCGCCGCCCGGAATACGGGGCACAACAGAATAAGTACCTCCTTTTTGGATATTGGCTAAAAATCGATCATTACTATCCTGTATTACTTCCTGTTTTACAATAACATCATTCCATAAACTGGATAAAATACTGGCAACAACCGGCTTGCAAACCTCACAGCCATCGCCCTTGCCGTAATGGTCAAGCACCAGGTCGTAGTTTTTCAGCCCGTTTATTTTAACAAGGTCAAACAATTCCTGGCGCGAGTAATCAAAATGCTCGCAAATAACATTTTTAATATACTGACCGTTTGCCTTCATGGTGCCGGCAATCAAATCTTTTACCAACGGCACGCAACCGCCGCAGCCTGTGCCCGCCTTGGTACATTTTTTCATGCCATCAATGCCAGTAACACCACCGTCATTCACTGCCGAGCAGATAGCACCTTTGGTAACCGCCTCGCATGAGCAGATCAGCGCATCATCGGGCAAGCTCATTACACCTGCTCCGGCATTAGCTTCACGTCCCCTTGATCCTAATATCAGATCTTCAGGATCCGGCGGCAGTACTATTTTATTATTAACGGTTTGCAGCAGCATATTATAAGCATCTGCATCGCCGATTAAAATACCACCTAAAAGGTTCTTACCATCGTTTGTAATGTTAATGCGCTTATAAATCCCCTTATGCGTGTCCTCAAACAAAATGGTACGGCAATCAGGTTCAGTAATAAAGGCATCACCAAAACTGGCCACATCAACACCAATCAACTTTAGTTTGGTGCTCATATCATAGCCATAAAAACTCTTATCAGCCTCAGTTAAATGAGCTGCTACAATATCAGCCATCTCATAGCCGGGTGCAACGAGGCCATATATCATACCTTCGTATAAAGCACATTCACCAATAGCATAAATACATTCATCACTGGTTTGCATTTTTTCGTTCACCACAATACCGCCACGTGTACCTACATGCAAACCCGCCAATTTAGCCAGCTCATCGCGCGGGCGAATACCGGCCGAAATAACCAGCATATCTATAGCAAGCTGGCTATCATCATTAAATTTTAACGACTGTATTTTTTTATCGCCGGTAATAGCGGCTGTGCTTTTATTTAAGTGAATATGCAACCCCAGTTGGCTCAATTTCATTTGCAACATATTACTCCCTGCAGAGTCTATCTGACGCGGCATCAGGCGCGGTGCAAATTCGATGACATGCGTTTCAGAAATGCCAAGATCTATTAAAGCCTTAGCAGCTTCCAGCCCCAGCAAGCCGCCACCCATTACAGCCCCTGATTTTGCATTAACAGCGCAGCCCTTGATCAACTCCAGGTCTTCAATGGTGCGATACACGAACACACCTTCCTTTTCAATACCCGGAATATCGGGTACAAAAGCCGATGAGCCGGTTGCTAAAACCAGGTAATCATATTTAAGTGTAATGCCTTTTAAAGAGTGGATTGTTTTTTCAGTGCGATTGATTTCCTGAATGGGGTCATCCAAATGCAGCGCGATGCCATTATCTGAATACCACGATAAAGTGGATAACGACAGGTCATCAGCAGTCTTACCGTTAAAATATTCACTAAGATGCACCCTATCATAAGCGTGACGCGGCTCTTCGCCAAAAACAATTATTTGGAACTGTGTTGATCTGGCTAAAAGTTTTTCGCAAAACTTATAACCTACCATACCGTTGCCAACAACAATGATGGTTGGTTTTGACATATCGAAATTTTTTAAATGTTAAAGCAATTTTCAAACTAAAAATGAATCAACTGCGACCTTGACTTCATTTATATTACAATTATAACTCAAAAAAGCATCAAATAAAAATTTAATTTCAATTTTTTGTTAAATAAATCATGATTATTGACGTTTAAATTCATAAATTAGTGCTATTAATATAATTTACATCATTATTTAAACAGATTTTTTAAACTAATTTTGCTATTTTAACAAAACAACTAAAATATAAAGGCTTAAAATTCTATTTTTTAATCACTAATTTAATAAAATGCAAAAACAAATACAAAATCCTGAACTTTTTGTACTTGGAGCAGGTCCAGGAGACCCAGATTTGATGACTATCAAGGGATTTAAGGTATTACAGCAAGCAAATGTGATATTATATGACAACCTGGCTAACAAAGAGTTACTGGCGATAAGCCGGGATGATTGTGAAAAGGTATACGTTGGCAAGCAACCTTATGGTGATTATACACCGCAGGAAACAATTCATGAACTGATAAAACACTACGCATTTACTAAAGGTAACGTGGTAAGGTTAAAGGGAGGCGATCCGTTTATATTTGGCCGCGGGTTTGAAGAAATCATTTATGCACGTGAACATGGTATCACCACACATTACATACCGGGTGTAACCAGCATGCAGGCCTCCGGGCTGGAAGACATCCCCCTAACCCACCGACAAGTGAGCGAAAGCGTTTGGATGGTTACCGGCACCAAAAAAGACGGCAGCCTATCTGCCGATTTAACCTGCGCCATGCACAGTAACGCAACAGTTGTTATATATATGGGGATGAAAAAGCTGGCAGAAATAACATCAGCCTATATAAAGGCTGGCAAAGGGGATACACCGGCAGCTATTATACAACATGCTTCATTGCCCCAACAAAAATCTGCAAAAGGAAAAGTAAGCGACCTTGAAGCTATCGCGGCAGATAATCAGCTTACTTACCCCGCTATTATTATTATAGGTGATGTTGTTAACGTAAAAAATTAAGGAAATGAAGATCAGGATAAAAGGAAACTCACTGCGTTACCGCCTCACCAAAACAGACGTGCAAAACTTTAACAAGGACGGCTATCTGGAAGAAAGCACCAATTTTGGTTCACAAGTATTTAAATATGCATTGCAACGCTCTGCAACTGAATTTTTAACTGCCGGGTTCAGCGATAATACCATAATTATGTATATGCCAGCCGCGATGACCGTTGAATGGGCAAGCACCGACCGTGTTGGTTACGAAAGCAACAACAACCAGATGTACCTGCTTATTGAAAAAGATTTTAAATGTCTTGACAATGTGGCTGAAGACCAAAGCGACAATTATCCTAACCCATTGAGCTTAAAACTTCAACATTAACCTGGGAGTGAATTTATTTACTGATAAATATACTTTATCAGTAAATAAAAATCATTTAAACCGAAGTTATGATGAAGTTTTGGATTGGTTATTCAACCTTAAATGCCGCACGGTAAAAAATAACGCAACTAAAATTAATATCCATACCCAGGTATCAAGCGGGCAGCCATCAGGTCCACCATCATTACCATCGCAAAGGCCATCTCCCGGATCTGCATAACTCAAGGATACTGTAAGCAAATTGATTATAATAACAGCTAATACTGTTTTCCATTTTGATGTAATTATAGATAATACGTACATACTGTTATTGTTTAAAAAACATTCCGCTCCCAATCCTGTCTCCTGTGCTTTCATTAACTGCAACTACTATGTAAAGTCCCCGGCCTAAACTATTAACATTTTCCTGAAAGGTATTAGTACCAGTAGCCGATAGCTTTCTGACAATAGCGCCCGAAGGGCTAACTATACTTATCCTAACAGGTTTTGAAGATGTTTGTTCTAACTTTATATTTACTGTACTGGCCGAAACCACAGTTGGATATACCAGGAATTTACTTACACCGGGACCCGGCTGTATTTCAAAATTTAGATTATCAGATAATTTAGTTTCGCCGGTTACCAGGTTTTGGCTAAGCCTATAAATGATTTGGCCACTGCCTGGAGTTTGGTCAGTGTAGCTATACTTACCGGTAGCTGTTGACTGCAGGCTATCTATAGTCAAAAACGTTTTGCCCCCGTCAGCACTTTTTTGAACAGCGAATTTGGTAAAATTACTTTCATTATTGGTTTCCCAGTTTAGAGCTATCCCTTCAGTAACTTTCTTCCCTGTAAAGGTTAACAGGCGATAATCGTGACCAGGGACGATACCTATTTTAAGATAAAACCTGTCATGAGCATAACTTGCCGGGTTTGACTCTACCTTGAATGCGTATTCGGAGTTATGTACAACATCAAGCGAATCGTTGGTGTATTTATCCTTTAGATAAATTGAATACCTTGCATCTATATTCTTTTTTACGGGCGAGGTAAGTTTATACGTGCCATAATTCGAGAAAGTAACGATGAGATTTACACGTTTTAAATTTTCTATGTTACCTGTGTAATTAGCAAAACACCCTACCGAATCGCTGCTTAACGAGTAAAACAAATTGCCCTGCCCCGATGGCTGATAGTAGGGTGCATCTTCACCGGGCACGAACCTGGCGGTAGCATTTTCATCAAAATTGATGTCGGTAGAGTTATGAACAATAGCGTCTTGTACCAGGTTCATAGTTAGACGAGGAATACTGCTTTCAACATTATTGGTAGCCGGGCTTGCTGCAAATGAAGCCGTAATGTTTTTTGAAGGGCTGCCAACAACATTAAATACAGGGGTTGATGGAAGCGCTCCGCTATAATTTGAGTATGCTACCTTCATTGTTTCATCAAACTTAATAGCTGAAGCAGAGGTTGCAACGGTAAAAAATCCTTGCCCTGATAAAGCGTAGCGGCTTGCTCCTGTGCCAATAGATCCGGTACTGGCATCATACAACGCGAATTTGGTTGACGAGCTATTGGTTCCGGTACTGGCATCTTTTACCAGCATATAATAAAATTTATTAGTAGTGTTTACAGTGTAAAGGGTATGCAGATCTATTACCGAGGCATATGGATTACCAATAAGGTTTAAACCTTGTTTAACAACCGGTGTTGACGTGTGATAAGACAAGGTAGCCGGGGCACTTACTGCCGTAGTGGTATAATAAGTTGGCGGTGTCGATGGAAAATTCACAATATTGGCCGTTAATGTTGCATTGCTGGCCCCCGTACCCTTAATAACAGTTCCAAAAAAGTTTAGCGTAGCATTATCTGTTGCCGGAAAAGGCCTTACAAAGGGGTTTGCTACACTCCTGCTCCCTCTGAAATAGTATAAAAAACCGTTTGCTGGTGGCAAACCCTGACTGGTTGAGCTAAAAGGCTTGTATTCATTATTCAATACCTGATTTACATCCGAAGTAACCGGTGCATTTTCATCATAAACAAATACCGAAGGGCTGTTGCCGGTAGCTGTAGCATCATCAAATCCATTTGCCGTACCACCTGGACCGGTAATGTATGTTGTAGCAATAAGCGGTAAAAGATTATAGGTGCTAAGCGAACCTGTTGTTAAAAATGTTGATGTTGTATTAAGTACCGGCGATGACATTAGCATATAGCGACGCAATGTACCTTTCACATAACGTTGAACATTGATACTGCCGGTAATGGTGCCTGCTGAAAGACTGCCGATACTTGCATCGCCTGCAGCGGTGGATAGTATGGTAAGCGCCGTTGTGGTCGATGTGACATTGCCTACCGCAAGCGTTGACGATGAGTTAACATTTAATGTATAAGTTGGCGCGACGGTAAATGTACTTCCTGAGGCCATTGTTTTTGTTCCGCCTGTGGTGAAGGTAACATTGTAAAAATTTGTTCCCGTGGCAGTTGCGTCTGTAAGCGTTTGGGTTGTACCGTCAAATGATATCAGCGCGGATGGGTTAGGCGTGAACGTACCTGTATTTGTGTAATTACGCGAGATATTTAAAGCACCCGTACCCATATTCATGGTACCTGCATTGCTAAGTGTTCCGTTTATATCAATTGATCCCGTACCACCGGTAATGGTTGCTGCCGAATTATTCGTCCACGTGGCCGCTGTTGATCCGGCTACCCCTATAGTAGTGGTAGTATTTGTGGGGTTTGAAAAGGAGACGTTTGAGTTTGTCGTAAGCGCGGAATCGACGTTAAGATAACTCGTCTGCCCCGTACTTGCAGATCCACCTATAACCGCTGTCCCCGTCCCCTGGATCACCAGGTTATCATAAATAGGATCAGTTGAAGCGTTAGTGTTAACTACCCCACCACCAGGACCAAACCCAAGTGTGGCTGTAGTATAAATTAAAGGATTTGAGCCGGTATACCTGACCGTTGCCTTACCGCCCGGGTTATGGTCGCCATAAAAGTTTGCTGAAGAATACGGGGTAACTAATGTACCAATAGCACTCGTATTAGCCAATACTAATGTGGGATTCGTATTCGTGTTTGTTACTTTATATGATGTACGGGCATTGACCGTAAAGTAACCTGAATTTCTGGCCGTCACACCCCGGTTGGTAAAATTGATCTGCCCGTTTATGGTCATCGTGCCTCCTTCAAGCCTGATACCGCTGCCATTTATTTGCCTGACGTTTAAATTAATATTAACGTTATTGCTTACTGTAAAAGCAGATGCTTCAAGGATTAAAAACGAAAAGGATGAGGTTGTTACAGAAGCAGTGCTGCCAAACTGTAAGTTGGTGCAGGTTACAGTTCCCGTTCCCCTGATATCATTAAAAATACTTGTGCCTGAAGTGCTTGAATTATAGTTTTGGGTAATATCTCCCGCTACGGTAAGTGTGGCGCCGTTAACAGTTAAAACGGTTCCCGTTAATGTTGTACCGCTTAGTACATAAGTGGAAATGTATTGAATACTTCCAAATGTAATGGAGCCAACTGTTACACTTGTAGCCAATACCGGCTGATTGGTATATATTGATCCGGTTACCCCAAACTGAACAATGTCATCGGTTCTGCCCCCACTCCCCGGATAAGTGGCTGTTCCACTTCCCGAGCCGGAAATAGTCCAATTCGCTGTAGTATTCCAATCCGTTGATGAACTGCCATCCCAGGCAAAGGTATAAGAAGCGAGTGCGTTGCTTGCACAAAAGAAAAGATTTATCAAAAGCAGTAAAAAAAATTTCCGTGGTGTTTTAAAGACATCCCGCAAGTGCATAGTTATCCCATATTTATTAATAGTTACGTTTTACGAAAAACTTATCGCAAAGGTTTTTAATTAAAACATGAATTAACCTATAATTAACACTTCTTGCTCTATCTTGCTCATTTTAAAGCGTATTTACAGTTGAGCAATATCAGCGTATGCAACCTTATGAAGATTGGATGAAGGCTTGAGCCGAGAGTTGTTCATGTTTAAATATGAATTATATATTTGTAACTCATATTTAAACATGGCTAATCATAAAAAGACTGAGTTTGCCGCAACAGATCAGGACATATCAATGGTAGCAAAGGCGCTTTCGCACCCTGCAAGAATCGCTATTATGCGCATTTTGGCACAGCACAAGCATTTTACCTGCGGCGAAATAGTTGAAATACTCCCTTTAGCGCAGCCAACGGTATCCCATCATTTAAAAGAATTGATGGATGCCAAGCTGATCACTGTTGCAATTGATGGTAAAAAATCGTTGTATGATGTAAACTGGCCAACCTGGAACAGATATACAGCCGAGTTTGAAAATATGCTCAGTGCTATTAACAAGGTGGAACAGCAGCCCTGATCTGCCCGCTCAATTTATGGGTTATATTCATACACAACCTTATAAGGCACCTGTTTAAGTGAGGCAGATACTTGTCCTATCTTCAGATCGCGCAGTTGTGGCGTAGGCTCACAAAAGGAATAAGCTTTTCCTTTATAAAGCAAGGGTTTACCCATCGGTTTATCAAACTGCACTGCCATAGTTATATGAGTTGGATATAACACCGCTATCATCGGCAAATTGTATATTTCTTTAACAAGGTAAAAAAATAATGCGGCACGATCGTCGCAGTCGCTGTATTGGGCAAACAGGGTTTCTTCGGGGCTCAACCGTTTCTCCCGGCCAAAATTCATATCATCATTTTCATATAAAAAGGCATATCGCGTAAAATGCATCAGGTAATCAACGCCTTTTTTGAGACTCATGCCGTCCACATTTTTCTTTAGCAAAGGAATCAGCGATCCATAAGTTTCTTTACTTAGGGGAATATTGAAGTAATATTCAAAATCGACAACCGGATAATTCCTAAAAATAGAATCAATCAGCGGGTTAAGCTTAATCTTGAAATAGTATGCCTTATGCCGATAGGTAAACTGCAGGTCCTTTTCAACATAGTCCGCAGGCGTAAAATCAGGCATGCTCGTAACCTTATATGAAAATGAGTTTATTGCACCGGGCACATTGATATCAACAGGAATAGCAGGTTGTATTGTAAGATCGGTACCCGGGTAGTCATGAATGTTAAGACACATGTACTTTTTATCATTAACCGTATAAGAAGGAATATCTGATACATCCTCATTGTTGTAAACATAAAAAATGATTTTTTTTCCGGCCAGCGCCAATCGTGCATCATAGCCCGATTTAACCATCAGGAACCATTTATACAAGGTATACCTACTGTAATTTTTTTCTTTAGGACTTATCTGCTGGGCAGTTTTACGCACGAGCTGGTAATACAGCCAGTCATTAAGCTGGTGATCTTGTTTATAACTCAACAATGCATCAAGTAGAGGTTTATAATTACCGGCATCAACATTGATATAAAAGCTTTTTATGTTATTTACCGATAGTCCGCTTGTGGTATCGCTAATAGTTAAAGCATCGGCATTAAATGTACCATCATAAAAAGCAAAACAAATCCTACTGTTATTTTGAGCAAACAAATTAACTGTACTTAAAAGTATCAAACAAGCGAATAATATTTTAACATATCTGCCCATAGCAAACCCATCATTTTACTTATAAGGGTTAAAGCATTTTGGTTTATGTCTAAATATACAAAATTGCAAATTAAAACATCAATTGACTTAATATTATTTTAATCGTTTAACAACATACTATTAATATTAGGCGCATAGATTTGAATTGGAAAATTATGATGCATGGGGACAGAAACATTAGGTAAAAGAATACTATGCCTATTTATAGCTATAGGATATTTCTTTTTTTCGTGTTTGTATGTTACACGATGCCCCAAAATTGCAGGTCATGCTAAAACAGGAAAGTATTTAACGCTTAACAACGGAACGGTAAAACAAAACGGTCCGGTTATTTCGAGTGCAAATAATGGTAAATCGGCACCTGTTCTCTTTTTATCCCGCCCGCGGGTCATTTTCGGCAAAACCTTAGCTGCATTAAATAATCAATTCAGGTTAATTCGTACCTGTGATTTATGCCCGTTCCGGCTCATATCGCAATATGACACTCAAAGCAGGTTTCGGTCTCACAAGGTTTTTTACGCTGCTAATATTTTTTCCATTACCTGTACCTGGAGAGTCTGAGTTATCAGCTTCTCGCCTGCCAGTACCTTTTACAATGTTTTCTTATTACCTGCATTTACAGCGATTAACGCTGTATTATTAATTTATTTAAAAATCGTGTATACAAGTTATGCCTTATTTCAACTTAAAATTTTCAAATACCGATAACGAACTGGCTAATTTTGCCAAAGCCCTTGCGTTGCCGGTCAGGATTGCCATTGTTCGTATTATTATAGCTAACGGCAATTTAGTGCCCAAAGAAAGTTTATATAGCATCCCGTTTAACCAGGAAACAATAACCAAGCATATTGCCGAATTAAAACGGATGGGTATTTTAAAGACTCATGGTTTACGCGGCTCAATTAAATACAGCATTGACGAGCGATTGTTTCGTCAAATGGCCGATGGATTTGCCATGCTATTTGAAAGTATAAGAAGATTTGAACATGATCTGCAGGATTATTAAACTTGATTATACGAACATCGAGGTGAATTTCTGAACGTAAAATGATTAATTGCAAAAAAAATTCAATTATAATAACCTGATAAACAGATACTGCGTTATAACATTTGCTTAACCTGTGCTTAAAGTGCCAATTCAGATTTGGCAATTCGGTTCAGATTTGTACTTTTGCGCCCGGAGAGTTGGCAGAGTGGTCGATTGCGGCAGTCTTGAAAACTGTTGAACTGTGAAAGGTTCCTGGGGTTCGAATCCCTAACTCTCCGCTGATTTTGATATCAAATTATTTAAAAGCCTGCAAATCAAATGATTGCAGGCTTTTGTTTTTATGTCAAATGCTCAAAATAGCCATCGATTCGCGTCAAAAAGGAGAGCGATAAGGTGAGTAATTTTGAGATTTTAACGACTCACCGAATTGAACATATTGTTTTGATTATCAACATGTTCAACACTTAAACATCTTGATTTCTATTAGCTGCAAGCTTAGTTTTGTTTCACCTTTTTAATGTTATTTAACATGAAAACTAATTTCAGCTTGCTCTTCTATTTGAAGAAACCAAAGAACTACAATGAAGGCCCCATACCCGTGTATTTACGTATTACGGTAAACGGGAAACGTGCGGAAACTACCACATCAAGAACCTGTGAACCCACGCAATGGAACAGTAATGCAGGCCGCTTAAAAGGCACAAAGGAGTCTGTCCGGGCATTCAACGCCTACCTGGACACATTGCAGGCAATGGTTTATGCAGCTCACGAAAGCCTGACAACGCAGAAGGTAGCGATCACTGCTGACCGCTTAAAAAACCTATTAAATGGTAAGCCGGAAAAGCTCTATACCATTATTGACGTTTTTAAAGAGCATAACAATCAAGTCGCTGCGCTCGTGGGGTCTGATTTCGCTAAAGGAACTTTAGAACGTTACAAAACATCCCTAAAACATACTCAGGATTTCATCAAATGGAAATATAATGTAAATGACATTGATGTTAAAGAAATTGATCATGACTTCGTAGTGAGCTATGATTTCTACCTGCGATCAGTAAGAAAATGTGCTAATAACTCGGCCGTAAAATATTTAAAGAATTTCAAGAAGATCATTCGCATCTGTATCGCAAGTGGTTGGATGGTTAATGACCCGTTCGTAAATTATAAAGCCAAGGTAAAAGTGGTTGACAGGTTATTCCTTAATGATGAGGAATTACGGCGAATGGCTGCGAAAGTTTTTGGTACAGAACGCCTGGGACAGATTAGGGATATTTTTCTGTTCAGCTGTTTTACAGGGCTTGCTTATGCCGACGTTCAAAAACTAAAAGCCACGGAGATCATTACCGGTCCTGACGGAGAAAAATGGATAAACACCCAAAGACAGAAAACAGCTACCCCTACGCGTGTGCCGTTACTTCCTCCTGCTGTTTCCATACTCAATAAGTACAGCGATTCTCCGGTATGCGAACATTCCGGTAAAGCCCTGCCTGTATCAACCAATCAAAAGATGAATGCTTATTTAAAAGAGATAGCTGATATCTGTGGCATCCCTAAAAAGCTAACTTACCATATTGCCAGGCATACATTTGCGACTACTGTAACGCTATCTAACGGCGTACCCATTGAAAGCGTGTCGAAGATGCTTGGGCACACTAACATTAAAACAACCCAGCACTACGCAAAGATCCTTGATATGAAAGTGGCGCAGGACATGTCTAAGCTAAGACAGCTTTATTAAAAGCACCTATTCAATAATCTTGAAGCTGCCTGAGGCTTCAAGCTTATTCATTATATTCTTAACTAACACAAAAGGGAAAATAAGATTAATCATGTTCCTTGGCCGTTAGCTTTTACAGAATTAAACACTCGACGAAGATGAGCAATCAAAACAATTATAGGATTGATACACCGGAGGAAGTTACCGACAGGTCAATCGTACACAGCAAAACATATAATGACCGCATGGCTAACACCGAAAAAAATATTAATAACTATCCAAAAGTTTATTTACCGGATTACGCTTCACAACTTGAAGAAATCGGTGTGAAACTGGATAACCTGGTTAACCTTCAACCGGAAAACAAATTAGAATTTGTCATAGACAGTTTGGAGAAAAAAGTTGATAAAGCGATTAAATCCTCTCCGGAACAAATAAAAATAAAAATGCTGCTTGTTTATTTCGGCCTGGTTTCCGCAACAGCAATTTCCTTCGGTTTTGCATTAGCTTTAAAATTAGAGGTCAATGCGTTAGTAGGCTTACTCCACGAACAAGCAGGAAACATAAGTAAACTTGCGCCTATCCAATCTCAATCTAATAATAAAAGGCCCGCCATTAGGCCAATTGGACACAAAAGAGCGCATCAGCATCACGCTATTATCAAACAATAATTTGTAAAATCATGTATAAAATTCTAAATTTGAAAGAGTTCGTCAGCCAGGATACATTTAATATTGTTTACGACGAACAAAAAAAAGCAACCGCCGTTCTTATTCCTGTAAGCCATTGGCATCCGGCAAAGGCAGCGGAATTACAAAATCTAATGGAGCAACTAACTTACATACCAGTTTTTGAATGTTCTTTAAAAGAGCTTGAAGAACGGTTGCATCCTGAAATCCAACACGTAGAAGCCGAAAACACGCATTTGGGTCTCTATAACGTTTACGAGCCAACCGGGAATCAAGAGCGTAGAAATCACGTTATCCGTGAATATCAAGACCATCGCGAGTTGGTTAAAGTAAACGCCTCTACAGGTGAAAGCCAAATAATCCGCAGCAGATTTTAATGGAACAGCCAGAACTGTTTGTTTTTGCCGGGCCAAATGGCGCCGGTAAAAGCACGCTGTCATCCTCAATGGTACCACCAGGAACCCCTATTTTTGATGGCGATAAAGAATTTATGCTGCTTAAAAAGCAATTTCCAGGCTTAGACAGCGGTAATCTATATGACGCAGTTAACGGGCATGTATTTTCGGACTGGAAAGAGAGCATGCAAGCCAAAAATGCAACCTGTGCTTTCGAGACTAACTTTCGAACAGAAGATATCATGACATCAGTTAATGAATTTAAGATTAAGGGTTATAGCACCCGATTATTTTTCTTTGGCCTGGATGAAATTGCTATTTCTTTTGAGCGTGTACGTTTAAGAGTAGCTAAAGGAGGACACGATGTATCAGCAGATAACATCAAAGCAAATTATGAGCAATCTTTAGTTAATCTGCAAAAACATCATCGTGCTTTTGACCAGGTTATCTTAATGAAAGCCGCATCTAAGGAAAAGGGGCAAAGTCTTTCAGTATATCTGAAATATGCGAACGGTAATCTTGTCGAACAGGCACCTAATTTACCAGAATGGGTAAACCGCATTGCTCAAGACACGAGAACATCCGTAGAGCAAACGCCAGTGCAACAGCGTATAACAAAACCAGAACAGGGTCAAAATCTTGGGCGTTCATTGGGTAGCGGTGGCTTCAAGCTTTAATTAATTTCGTACAGGTAATTGGTAACCGTAACAGGCGCCAAGTACCTATATGCACTTGCGCACACCCAGTCATATCACCGCTTAAACAACGGGAGCTGTTAGCAGGAAAACTGTCAAGGCCCGGCGATAGCCGGTTTATATAGCCTTGACTGTTTTCCTGCGTAGCTAACTTTGTGACTGCGGTGCTGTGACTAACCGATAACCAGTGCGTGGGAAAGGCAGATGTGTATGAGGAACGAATACACTCCTGCACGCGCGGCGGCGAGGCTGGCGGCGCAATGAAACCCGGAGCGAAGCGCGTGGTGTAATGGAGCCGCCTGCCGCAGCCGCATGGGCCACATGATCTTTACTTAGCGTGATAGCTGTTGTCCCTGATCATAATCCTGTCCAGGTCGTTTTTTCTTTTTGCGCCTCCGGCCATCGTCTACCGTCGGCGGCCCATAATTTTTGGCAGCACCATCAAGCAATACATCCAGAACCCCTTTGCTATGGCTTTGCTGGAACAGGTTACCAGACTCCTGAACCCTCTGTTTTTCCCTGAACTCAGCCTTTTGTTCGTAGCTTCCATGTTTCATAGCATTCGCATAACCAAACGATTCTTTGACCTCCCTTTCATAATTAAACATCCTGTCAAAGATCTGCTCCGCCGACTGCTTAAAAGCCACCCGGTCAAACTGCCCGACGATCTTACTGTGTTCAGCATTCGTCCCTTTTGAATTATTTAAAGGGCTTAATTTGATGGTATTACTGGCATCCTTCCTGCTGACGATGACCTGAACATGCATTTGCTCCCCCGGCTTGACATCTCCTCGGCTGGCCTTGCCTTTTCTCACCTCCAGATCTTTGTAAGTGTAATACCTGTTGTTTTCCAGCTTGGCATAATAAACCAGGTCTCGATTACCTTCTACCCGGTCACGTTTAAAGTTTTTCGCATAAGCATCCATCACCTCATTGGCATAAGCTTTTAAATAATCTTTCGCACCCTCCTTTCCAAACTTCTCATTCAGGTACAATAACTCTTTTTCACTCGGGCTGATGTTCACCAGGAAAAACTTGGCATCGTCTTTTGAAAGTTTCGCTACGTTATTATCGATACCCGACCTTACCTCATAGGGCTGGATATTATCCCGTACGTGGTTAAACCAGTACTTAGGTTTATAATGCTTATCCTGCGCTTCAGCCATACGGTTTTCTTTTTCCAGGTAGGCTACCAGCCGGCTGCTGCTGCCTTTATTGTTCCCGGTTTCACTGCTCGTGATATTGATGTGCATTTTTTTTCTTGTTTAAGTGTAAATACAATCCCCGTTTACCGGCTGACTCATTTGCAATCACAGGCTTTCCAATTGTTCCCTTGCAAAACGCACCAGCTCGTCCTTATCTGCCTGTTTCGCAAATACATTCAATTGTTCCCGCTGGGAAACATAATGCTCCAGGATTGATTTGAAACGGACTTTCAGGTTTCTTTTTTCTACTTGTAGCCGGTCTATGATTTGCAGGTATTTTACGATGTCTTCAATCGCTTTTCTCTGGGCTGCATAAGCTTCCCTTTGCTCTTTGTTATGCGTGATGATATATTGATTAAAATAGTCCACGATCTTTAATTGTGAATTGATCATACGCTCCGATTCTTTTTTTAAGGGCGTCAAAAGCTCCTGTTCCTGTGTCCTGATAAACGCAACGATATTGTCCGTTTTCCTGTTGATCGCATTTTTCAATAGCTCATCGTTCAGATCCCTCGGGGCTTTCTTGGTCTTATAAAAATAGTCCACCATGAAAATGAACAGGTCAAGCTTCGAAAGACCGCATTTATTAGCAATGATCACCAGCTTCTCATCTGTTTTCACCGGGAACCGGATCGTTTTTATATTTTCATCCTTGCTCATAAGATCTTTCGTATTGCATTAATTGAGTATACCGCCAGGTATACTGTTTTCGTTATCGTTAGCATAAAAGCGGGGGAAAGTATACCGCAGGTATACGCAAAACCGCGTTAGCCCGCAGGGCGAGCGGAAAAGTCGGGTGTGCCCGACTTCCGCTCGCTCCCTCCGCTTTCGCGAAGCGACCACCGCTTTTCCTCCTGATTTGCGAAGCAAATCATTGCCGGTGCAGCTATTGGCTGCACCGGATTTATAGATTATATAGCTGGATATCTTTCTATACCTATATCTGAATAACTTGTTATTCAGATATACAGTTACCCGTATGGCCCGATATACAGCTATGCCGATATAAAATACCGGGCTACACTTCCCAACCGGCAGGCCAGTAAACCTGGCTGCCGAGTTTGGGGTGATAAGATGGTTCATAGTGGACGTAACCATAATCATCGAGTTCTTTGATACACTTGTGATACGTTGCAATAGATGCTATCCGGCTAAAAGCCATCAGCGTCTTTCTGGTGACACAGAATGGGCTTTTGAAACCAGCGCGCTGCCATTGGACGTACAATGCACTGAACAAGCTTATATGTGTTGTATTCAGTCGTCCATCCGTGCTCATGCGTTTAAGCAGCTTACTGTAACCGGCAAGTTCACTGGCCGCAATTTTATTGTTACTCATTGCAGCCCTCCTTCCAGTAGCTTGTTGATGTCGTCGAGCTTATAATACATGATACTACCAATACGGGTATAACTCAATGTCCCGTTGATGCGCAGGTTCTGTAAGGTGCCCGGTGATATTTTTAGCAGCTTTCGAACCTCGTTACTTTTGAGCCATTTTTTGGACTGGCCCTGGCTATCCAGTTGAACCAGTTTCTTGATTTCTGTTAACAGGTCACTTTTAAATTCATTCAGATCTCCTTTAGTGATCAGTTCACTTGCTTGCATAATCGCCTCCTTCGTTAATCATTAATTGATACTTGTACCGCCGATAACGGGTACGAAGCAAAGATGTCAGCAAAGCGATGTTGTTCATTACCATAGGCCAAGCTATGGTAATGGCAGCCAAAGCATAGTACTGAAAAAGAGCGTATTGAATAGTTTAGAGTCAATTGTTAACGTTTGCCTGCAAAAGAAAAATGAAACTAAAATCCGTTCTTAACTTGCCCTGCGTTTTGCAGGAACGATATTGAAATGCTGGTTTTCCGAGGGGATAGCAGATGACCTGCCGCTCGGGTTACCTGCGTCACGCGGGTAATAGCGCCGTACACGGTCTAATTTGATCGGTTCACCATCTTCCTGAAAGTACCGACAGATCAGTTTGGCCCAGGTGATGGGCATCTGCGAAAACACGAGTTCCTTATCGCCCACCTTTAGTGTCTCGATCTTTTTGAACAGGTCAACCACCGTAAGAAAATGACCGCTGGCAATATTGATCGGGTAGTCAGTATCCAACTTCTCGGCCTCCCTGCGCTCATCCAGCAAGCGTTGCAGTTGTTCTTTGAGTATCTTGATTTGGCCTTCCTTTTCTGCAATGATCTCAGCTTGGGTACGGCCAAGGTTCCATTGATCGATGCTTTGAAGATATTCTGCAAACCGATTAAGGTGAAACTTGTATCGAAAGTTTTGGGCATGACTTGAAGTATACCTATCTTTTTGTCTTAACTGTGCAATAGCATCCTGTATGACTTCCCACACATACCTGAAGAACTCCTGCTCAGTTGCATCATCGTATTCAGATAGAAAGAATTGGAGATGGTATTTGTAAACTTCATCGAATTCTTGTTCATTTTTTCGGTAAAGCAGGTTAAGAAAGTGGTTGTCCTCAACTTTTTTGTTCCAAAAAAATGGGCGGCCTATATCATTAGTGTCTTTATTAAAATCGAAAGGTGATCTGTGTTTGAAATATTGCTCGCGCATAGGGCATAATTTAACCTAAAGTTAATAATTTTAAGTAAAATTCGCATTTCGAAAACGGAAGAATATCGAACTATTTTAAAGGTTCAGCAAAAGGCTTGTGATTTCCGCATCGGTACGATCTCACCAGAACTTCCTCCAGGCACAGGTTTAAAGAAGGTCTGTATTTATAACTTCCTGATCGCTGGACTGGAAATTGGCCTACATGTATTGACCGTCTGTTGGCGGGTTAAGGTATCCCCGGGAATACCCCGAGCCAATTGAACGGACTTTATTGCAAACCTATTTTGCGGATGCTTTTGTTGCCTCTATCGGTAACATATAAAATCCCGTTTTTGTCGATCGCGATGTTTGTAGGGGCATTAAATGTCGCTGTCGTTAAATTACCATCGCTGTTGCCAGTCCTCTTGGGGATGCCCGCGAAGGTGCTGACCGTGCCATTGGGGGTAACTTTACGGACAACGTTGTTTATCGGCTCGGCCACATAGATGTTGCCGCCGGCGTCGGCTACGATACCTGTTGGGTTACTAAACCTGGCAGCCGTGCCTTTACCGTCCAGGTATCCTGGTACGGTACTGCCGGCAAGCGTGGTCACATTTCCCTGGGTATCTATTTTGCGGATCGCGTTGTTGCCCCAGTCGGCTACGTAGAGGTTTCCGTTCGCATCGAAAGTCAGGCCGCTCAGGTAGCTAAAGTTCGCTTTCAGCCGGGGGCCGTCGCGGTAGCCGAAACTATATCCTGCGAATAGAGCCACATCGCCTGTTTGCGTGAGGGTACGGATGATACCGTTACTGTCGCTGAAATACAGCGTGTTGTTTTTATCTGTTACGATGGCTGCGCTGGTATTTATTCCCGGGAAGATTTCATAACCGCCGCTCCCGATCACTCCGCCAAATTTACTCGAGGCAAAGGTGGTTACAGTGCCGGAGTTATCGATCTTTCTGAATGCTCCGTTCCCGTTATCGATCACGTATATATTACCGGCATGGTCGGTGGCCACATTCCCGGGGAAATTGTACCTGGCATCGGCCAGGGTGCCGTTCACGAAACCTGAAGTGACCTGACCGCTAAATACAATGGCCTTACCGGTGGTATCGATCCGGTAGATCATATTAAAGTGAAAGTCGGATACATATACATTGCCGGGGCCGTCAACTGCGATACCCGTAGGCCATTCCATTAATTGGTACAGGTTGGGGTCGGTGCTGCCTAATGGCCGCACGTAGCTAGCCAATGTGGTTACCATCATGGTATATTGGTAGTTAAAAACTGGCCCAGTGACCTTTGCCGCACCACTGACGGACAGGCTTATATTACCTGTGCCCGCGCTAAGCGGGACGATCGCGGTTATGATGGTTTCCGTCGCAGCGGTAATTTCGGCCGGTTTACCATTGAACCATACTTTATTGTTCCGTGTGTCTGGATCAAATCCGCTCCCTTTAATTTGTACGACGGTACGGTAGGGGCCTGTATAAGTACTGAGAGACAGTATAGTTGGTTTTAGGTCGGGACTACTGCCGTCCCCGTTACGCTCCGTATGTTGCTTTTTACATGTGGATATTATAAGCAATAAGGCTATTAAAAGGGGGACCTTCGCGGTGCTGAGGTATTTTGTGACAGGTTGCATAAATAATTTAGCAATATACAAAATTTAAGTGTCGAGTTATAAAAGAAAGGCAACCTGTTAAATCTATAGAGAATGTAGAGGGTTTGTCTTGCGGTTATAAATCACTTTAGATTTCTTTGAAAAACAGATATTTCGTATATTTGAAGTACAACGATTTATGGCCAAATACAGTTTTGTACAAATCGTTGAATGATCTTTCAGTAATTTATAACTCATTATAATTTAAGGACTTACAAGCAAGGTTCGATTCCCGCTCTGAGTGCTTGAAAATCAAGCGATTAGATGAAAGACACTAATCGCTTTTTTGTTGTCAAAAAATCTTGGTCGAACATTGTCGAACATTTGCAGGATGTTATACTTAGTTGCTTAATTAGCATAGTGCAATAATATTAAAACGTTTCAACTGCACTCTCACGAAAAATTCTGGTGCCATGAGAGACTTCGCTTTTATATCAAATTCCCCGCGTTTAATTTAAATCGGGCAGCCTATATTTTGCCCGGTAAGCATTGGGCGAGCAATTGTATACCCGCTTAAACTCCCTAAAAAAGTAGGTTTTGTTGTTAAAACCGGTACGGTAAAATATTTCAGATACCGTCAAATCTGAAGTGGTAAGCAGTACCGCGCTTTTTTGCAACCGCACGTGTCTGATCAGCTCTGTAGGACTCATGTTCGAGAGGGTTTTTATTTTCCGGTACAGTTGGATCTTGCTCAGGTTAAGCGCGTTTTCCAGGAACGCGCCATCTAATTCTTCTAACAAATTATCTTCTATAATACCTACCACCTTCTCTATAAAAAACTTATCACTATCGCTGATGTCATTAACGCCAAGCTGATTGGCTTGCTTAGTATTGTTGAAGAATTGGTGCAGCTTTTCACGATATTCCAGCAGTTTCTGAACCCTTACCAGTAAATGCTCGGTTTGGAAGGGTTTGGGTATATACGCATCCGCTCCTAACCCGTAACCCTCGGTTTGTTGCTGAAGCGTACCCCTTGCCGATAGGATGACAAATGGAATATGGCATGATTCGGGCGTGCTTTTAATTACGCTGCAAAGCTGCAAGCCGTCAAAATCAGGCATCATGATATCGCTGATGATCAGATCTGGTGTGATGCGTTTGATCACTTCCAAAGCTTCTTTGCCTGTAGCTGCCTCATAAACTATATATTGCTCCTGCAAAATATCTTTTAGTAAATAGCGGATGCGCTGTTCATCCTCAACCACGAGGATCATTTTCTTCTCTTCCTGCTCAAAACTATTAATAAGCGCTTTTTTATTGTTCTCGGCTACAGTAACCTGTAAGCCCTCCACCCTACCCGCGGCTATCGATTGGAAAATGTATGATGGTTTTTCTACCTTATCGCCTTGTTCTGTCACCTGCTCGTTCTTGTCTGGAATAAAACTTAATGGCAAGTATACCTTAAACGCTATCCATCCATTATTGCATTGGGCGTTTACTTCACCGTTAAGTAAAGTAACCAACTGGCGCGTAAAGGCAAGCCCTACTCCCGAACTGATCTTGCTCTGCTGGCTCCCATCGGCCACAAAAAACCTATCAAACAGCCGGTGCATCTCTTCGTCAGTTAAAGTGCAAGCCGAATTGGCAACTACAATTTCCAACCGATTTGTTTCTGCAAGTTTATTTACCGAAAATATGATCGATTGCCCATTGCCCGTGTGCTTAAAAGCGTTTGACAGCAGGTTAAAAATGATCTTTTCTAATTTATCCTTATCTATCCATAAACTGATCTCCGGTTCAATATAACAGGAAAAATCAAGCTTTTTAGGTTCAGAAAGCGGCTCAAATAATCCGGCAATGTTGCCAAGCAGAGTAGATATATTCAGATATGAGAAATGATTTTTCAAAAAGCCGGATTCGGCCTTGCGGAATTCTAACAACTGTAAAACTAAATAATGCAGCCGGGATGCTTCCTGTTTTACTACGGATAAAAAGTAATTATCCTGCTTAGTATCGTCCTGATTACCTTTGTATAAATACCTTTCGAGCGAACCCAAAATGAGTGTTAAAGGTGTTTGCAGTTCATGAGCTATATTGGTGAAAAAGTTAAGCTGTTCCTGGTGCAGTTTCTCATCTTTTTCATGCAGCATATGTTCCATCTTAAGTTCCTGCATCATCATGAATTTGTTTTTGCGGTACCTGAAATAGAGGTAGCCTGAACACGCAAGCACAGCGGTATACAATAAATAAGCCCAGCCCGTAAGCCAGAAATACTGTTTTACGGTAATGCTAAAAGCCGGGATTCCATTAGTCCAGATGCCCTCTCCGTTTGTCCATTTGATGAGCAGCTTATAGTTTCCGGCAGATACGTTATTGTAGATGATCTTTTCGCTGTTGCCCATGTAATGCCACTCTTTATCGCCGCCCTCAAGGAAATAGGCATACTGGCATTTTTGCGGATGCAGATAAGTTATAGGCTGAATATTCAATTCAAAATAGTTATCCTGCGGGGCCAGTTCGTAATGCTGGTTTACTGCCGAACCGTTTTTGGTAAGCACATTCAGGCCGCGCTCGGTAGTGAACTTACCGGCAAACTGCAGATCAGAAAGCAGCAAATGGGGCTGCTCATTATTGATGATGATGTTTTGGGGCAGAAAATAATTAAACCCGTAAATCCCGCCAAAAAACAACATTCCGGCAGCGTCCTTCCAAACGGCGTTATCGCTAAACTCATCACTCTGTAAGCCGTCCGACTCTTTAAATTGAACTATTTTAAGGTTTTTCGGGTTGATCCTGGCCAGGCCTTTGTTGGTGCTGATCCAGATATTGCCGGCATTATCTTCATTAATGGCATGCACCGTATTATTCGGCAATCCGTCATCAACAAACAACTTGCTAAACACAGGTTTCGCCTCATTGGCCGCAAGCTGTTCATCAATCCAGTTCAGGCCGAAACTTGTACCCACCCATAACTTCTGATGCCCATCCATATAAAGCGAAAGCACATCATTATTGGATAAACTGTTATTGTAAGAGAAGGCCTTGATAGTTTTAAACCTGCGCAGCTTTTTATCAAACATACTTAACCCACCATAACGGCAACCAATCCAAATACGATCATCTTTCCCATCGGCCAGACTGTAAATCACGTAACTGCCCGGCCCGGCGTTTGTGCCGTCATAAATGTATTTTTCAAGATAGCTCAATGAAATTTTTCCGGCATTGTTTATATCCAGCTTAAGGTGAACCAAACCGCCCTCATTCAACCCTAACCATGCCGAGCCGTCCAGGTCATGCAGCACACAATGTACCGAACCGAACGATGGATACTTGCTGCTGCCACCAATCTCTTCCCACTTAATAAATCGCTTTAAATGTTGATCATAAAGCGTAATACCCGGCGCGTCTGAACCGATGTAAACCATACCGGTTTTATCTTTGGTGATAGAATACACGCAGTTATCCAACAGGTCCACATTGGTATGGAAGGATTTGATGGTGGAGAATGAAACATCACTTTTGCCAAAGTTTTTGATAGTAACGATGCCGTTTCCCTTAGTGCCAACCCATAATTCATTATTAACCGAGCAAAAAGCGCGTACCGGGATATGGAACGATTGCCCGTTGCTTTGTTTTTGGATAATGCCGAAGTAATTTTCTTTAGGCGTTACTTTCAGCGTGCCGTTGCCATCGGTACCTATCCACAGTAAATTAGTACCAGCCTCCTGCAATGAGGTTGTCCGGATGTTTTGCAGTACAGGTATTTCAGATGATAAAAAAGTGGATGGTTTAAAATTCTCGTCGTATTCGCCAATACCTTTCGATGCCCAGGCAAACACATAATGACCACGGTAAAAGCTCATTGACCGTACTTCGTGAGGCAACTGCAATATTTTTTGAGTTGAAAGATCAGCCTCAACGCTGAACAACTCAGCGCTTTTGGTTGAGTAGAAAATCTTTCCATTTACAAAAAATACATTATCGATATTTTTAACGGAGGGGAAAGAATGCTGCTTTTCAAACCTGTTACCTGTTTTGCTAAATACCTCGAGGATACCATCATCCTTTAATAACCACAGATTATTCTCTGCATCAAAAAAGATCTTGGTCAATAAAAAATTATGCAAACCCTTGATATCAACCTTACTGAATTTATCTGTTTGCTGGTTGTAAAGGTCAATTTCATCACCATTGCGGCGGGCGGTATAAACCAGTCCGTTATTATCAACCGCGATAGTGTAGCCGTTGGAGACTACTTTTTTACGGTTATAAAAATAGTTGCTGAAATCGCCGGTGCTTTTATTGAATTTGGATACGCCTTCAACTGTGCCTATCCAAATATTGCGGTGCTTATCGCCGGTAACATGGTAAATGATATTACTGGCGATGGAGTTTTTACCGGGTTTGGTACGCTCGTAGTTAAATACGTGGATGTTTTTACCATCGTAAAAGTTAAGGCCATCCCAGGTACCAAACCATATCAGCTGCTCGTTATCCTGGTAAATGGTATTGATGCAACTGTTGGAGAGGCCGCTGCTATTATCAATTTGCTGATAAATATATTGCGCACGGCAAATTCCCGCAGATAGCGCTAAATAACATAATACTACAAAAAAGTAAAGTTTCTTCATGCGCGAACCTCCTTGCAAATCAACCTGACTAAAGGAAAACTAACATTGAAAGCCGTTATCATCCTTAAACGGCCGTTATAACTGGTTTAACAAACTTAAGTATTAGCCCGCTTTTTGGGTAATACTATTTTAACAATATCATACACCAATAGCGTGGAGGGTGTATCGTTTACGTTACCATTTTAACAATGCGGTAGGGCGATCAATAAACGGCAAGCCTGTTGCCGCTATATTTTTCCCTGAACTGTTTTGGTGTACACAATTTTTTCAGTTTAAAGATCCGGTGGAAATTAGTGAGGTTATTGAAGCCGCAGCGATAGGCTATTTCACCAACCGGATAATTGTTCTCGATCAGCAACCGTGATACATGCCCCAATCTGATGCGGGCAAGGCAATCATTAAAGGTTAAGCCGGTGCTTCTTTTCAGCATCCGGCTAAATAGATCATCGGGCAAATTGACAGCCTTAGCGGTTTCTGTAAACGTAAGTTGCTGCTGATAATGTTCGTTGATGAATGAAAGCGCTTTTTCGATCAACACTTCCTCAACTATATCTTTTTCAACAAACTCAGCATCGCACAAACATTTATAAGGCGACAAAGAAAGCTGATGAAGGATTTTCAAAAATCCAACCACCGAATCGAACCCGCTTTTACCGGATAAAGCTACAATTTGGCTGCTAACCTCATTAATAGTTTCCGAAAGAAAAACAATACCCTTCACTGATGCCTGGAACATTATTTTGATAGCATTTAAATGGTCTCTGTTCAGCATTGCTTCGCCCAAAATATCCTCATGAAATTGTATGGTTATCTCGCGGATCTGGTCGCTTTTGCAATGATGATTTAGCCAGCCATGCTTCAGGCCTGGGCCGGTCAGTACCAGCTCAGAATCGCTAACCTCAGCCGAATGATCGCCAATTACACGTTTAGCACCGGCTGCATTGAGGATGAGGTTGAGCTCCATTTCCTTATGACGGTGCACCGGGAAATCGAACCGCTTTTTATTCCTGTCAAAAAGCAGGAAGCAATCAGCCTGTGTAAGCGGTGTTATCTCACGGAATACATCAACGCCTTTCATCGCTTATAATTAATACCCTTGCTTCTTTTGGATGTAAGTTTACCTGACTAAGCGTTACATCTTTACCGGGTAACCTACCAGCAGCTTCTGTTTTATATTCACCCGTTTCCGGCGAAAATGATTGAACGCTAAACTTGTTCAACATTACAGGTAAGTTTACCGGTGCATCTGTAGTCCTATCGGTATTGTTAAGCAGATAAATAAAATACTGATTACCGCAATGCATGCTATAAGCTTCAATTTTCCCTGCTGATACCGCGATTTGTTTAAACCCGCCGTTACCGGCTTTCAACATGGCATCGCTAATGGAGCGTACTCCTTTAAAGTAGTAAGCCATTTTTTCATCATCAAACAATTCCCACCACCAGCTCATGGGCAGCAGAGGTGTTTCGCTGAAAAGGCCATACCATAAACCGCGTTTAAAATCAAAATCAGCTTCTTTAGCATATTTAGGGTCGGCATCTTCCCAACGGTAACCAAATTCGCCAACAACATAGGGCTTGCCATAGCCTTTGATATAAGGCGGATATATTGCCGGAATTTTTTCAGTATGCTTATAGATGTGTTTCTGGTTAAAATCGAAATAAGCTACTGAATTAAGTCCCTGGATATCCCGGTGCGAGATGCTGGTGGTAACCAGATGGTGATATGGATCTATATCTTTTAAATACCTGCTCATATCATCATGCCATTGGGTAATGTATTGATGAGGGATCAGGATGCTATCTTCCTTATTGAAAGCCGCGTTATCCACCTCGTTAAAGAACTCAAATGCCGCAATATTAGTGCTGTATCCCCAGCGGGCAATTATATACCGAAGCTTGTTTTTATATTTCTCCTTAGCTTTTTGTGAACTAAAAAACTCCGTTGATGTTTTTGCAGGGCCGCCGTTGATCACATTATACGGGCTATTTTTCCAGCCACCGTTTTCCATCAGGTGGCCGTGCCAATCTAAAGTGAGCATAAAGTACAAACCCAACGAGTCGGTCATGTTTACCAGCTCGTCCATTCGCTTAATGGCACCGGGGTTAAAGTACTGATCGGTGTTCGAATACCTTTTGGTTGATGATACTTTTTTCCACTCCAGCGGCAGGTTCCAATAACACATCCAGGTACGGAAAAAGTTCGCGCCGTTTTTGGCAAGCGTAGGCAGCAGATGATCATAGGTCCATTTATCATCTTCAAACTTTCGCGATTCCCAGGCTACATTCTCTCCAATCCCCCTAAACAGTTTACCGTTATCGAATCTGAAAGTCCAGGTGGTGTTTTTATGCAGAAACCCTGGTTTCGCGGATGCTTCTACGTTGAAATGTTCCTCAGCCGACTTTACTTCGCCTGCCTTACTCTTCAGGACGAAATGATAGCTGTATTCGCCATTTTCCTGCGCCGCGAAGCGCGCTTTCCATATTGATTTTTCACTTTCGCCTTCTTCAAAGTAACAAGGCAAAATAACCGGCTTACCCGAAGGGCTGATCATTTCCAGATCCAGGCTGATATCCTGCTGATCATAAGGAGTGGTAAATGCCGTGGACAGGTTAATATCCCATTCCGCTTTTTTGTATTGAATTACCCGCTTGTTCAGCAAATGGTAATCTATTTGCCGGGCTTGCGCCGTTATCGCAAACAGCACTAATAACAGGGTGTATATGTTTTTCCGTAAACTCATTTAATAATTTTTATTTCCAGCCCGGCATTTTATCAAGCGTGATCACATTCGGGGCGGTGTGAAGGTTTTTAATATCCGTATCGCTGTTATTGCTAAATTCCAGTTCGCTCCACCCCATAAAAAATGTCCATTTAGGTTGAGCAGTTAGCTGGGCCGCTGTGGGGAGTTTCTGGCATTCGCCTATAGCTATCGGCTTGCCGGCGGCAACTGTTACCATCGCGTTGTATTTAGCCTGTGTGTATCCGCTGCCATCATAAACATCAAGCGCTGCCACATCATAATAATCGGCTCCGGGGTTGTAGGCATTCACATCATCGTTCAAACTGCCAAAATCCTGTACATCCCAAACCCAGATCAGGTTGGTGAGGCCTTTGGTTTTTACCATATAATCGTGCAGCATCTGGTACAGTTTGCGGGTGCCGGTTGGGCCGGGCCTTCCTGCCCACCAAAAGCTTCCCTGGTTCATCTCGTGCATGGGGCGCCACAATACTTCCACATTTTTATCTTTAAGCTGTTGCAGATAAAAGCAAACTTCATCAACCAAAGCCTTCCATTTATTATTCATGGGCGAGCCATCGGTGGTAAGTTCTGTCCACTGGTCGTTGCTGAGTTTGCTGAGCACGCCGTTAGCATCAAAGCCGCAGGGCTCGGCAAGGGCCGGGTTACAGGAGTGCCACATGATATTAACAAGTGCGCCCTTGTTCCACTGATTAATGGCTTCATTGATCATGGTTTGCCTGTCGTTAATATTATCCTGCTGAAACAGGAAATCGCCGCTCCATAAGCCGGGGTACTTGCCTGTTACGCTGTAAACCTTCTCTGTCCATACGGCGGGGGTAGCGTTAGGTTCGCGGTTATGGATGCCGGCTATGGTTTTACTGCCCGATATCTTATAGAGGTAGTTTAGCGATTTAAATGGTGTTGTGGGTACGGTAACAACCGGCGTATCAACCGGCGGTTTGTTTCCGCCGTCGCCGCCTCCGGGCGCCGCGTCGGTCTTTTTTCCTCCGCAGGCAAAGAAAACGGCAGTTGCCGCCGTGATCAGTATTAAGGGTATTTGCATTTTTTTCATATAGGTCAAATTCAACGTATTAATAGCAACAGCCGCTCAACTCCTGCCCATAGACATCAACTTAAGGACAAAAAACTCTTCAAAAGCGCGGGATTGTGCGGTTCCCCTCTTGAGAGGGGTGGAGGGGTGTGTCATTCTACGCGCGACTTATCGCTTATATAACACACCCCTGCTCCCGCGCTTTCCCTTCGCGCCCCATCTCGAGAGGGGAATTTGAAGTACTTCGTTTTATTTTATTGCTTCTTCACATCAACCCAAAAAACCCTTGGGTGCTTCACAAACTTGTCGTAATCAGAGTAGATGTTATTCCAGTCGTCAACACCATTCAGGGTAAATTTGAAGGCGTTATCGGTAATGGTTTTGTTCAAGCCATTGCCCAAACTGGTTGTACCAGCGCTTTCAAAAGTTCCGGTTGAGGTGCTGCCATCGGCAAAGGTGAAGGTGATGGTATTGTTTGAATAGTTATGCAGCCAGGTACCCTCCCCCTTCGGAATTTTACGGTAAAAGCTATTTACATCCGTTACAGGGTTTTGGATGTATTGAAAATTGGCGTACTTACCGTCGGCACCAGCATTGTTCACTATTTTGCCGTAGGTATTACCATCGGCAGTTACACCGGTGTAGGTGAATGTAAGCGAGTTATCCAGCTCAACCGATGGGCCTTCGGTGGCCGGCCAATCCCATGGTTTATCATCCAGTTTTAAAACCGCGCCACCGCCGTACTCCGGACCGGTACCCCCGTAAACTACAAGGGCGTTAATTTTAAAGGTGCCTAACAACGCTTCCGAAAAGGGTTGCAGGACCACTTTCCAATCTTTTTTCTCACCTGTTTCGGATGTTACGGTATAGGTAGCTTCATTGCCGCTGCCCGAAAAATCAACCTCTGCACCAGATGCCGGTTGCAGGTTTGATTTGTACGATGCTATTACCGTTGGTTTTACTTTGCTGAAATCATTGGTAGGTTGTACCAGTACGCGCACCGTTACAGTTGAGGCATCACGGTCAATCACCGCCGGGCCGATCTGCACCAGCCCTGCCCCTACACTGAATGATTCTATTGCCCGCTCGTGGCTCTTGATGCCATCCATCGGGTCTTTCTGGCAGGATGTTGTTAAAAACGCCGCCAGTAAAATGATATATGATAGTTTTTTCATTTTCAATTATTGTTTGATCACTTACCTAAATTGGGGTTCTTGTTTATCTCGGCCTGCGGAATAGGGAAATAGTACGGATCGCCGGTTATGGTTTTGCCATAGGTATCCTTCAGCACTGATTCCATTTTATGACTGCGGCGAAGATCGAACAAACGGTTGCCTTCAAAACACAGTTCCCATTTACGCTCCTGGATCACGGCATCCCTAAACTGCGCTACCGAAAGGCTTGGCGGCAAATTGCCCAGACCTGCCCGGCTGCGGATGCGGTTCACAGCAGTATAACCTTCGGCTGTTGGCCCGCTTGCTTCAGCATAGATCAGCAACACATCCGAGAAACGGAGAATTGGTGTATTGGCACTGGTTTGCTGCCCGGTTTGCCAGCCCGAATCATTGAATTTATTGCTGAACGGACGGTAATAAGCATCGGTAATACTCAGGTTTTGGGTTGGGCCTTTGTTACCGCCTGCATCGCCCACATCATTTATGGTTGAAATGATCAATTGCGTTTTGCGTTTGTCGCTGGCATCAAAACTATCGTAAAGACCGCTCTCGGTAAGGAATTCGTTAAAGCCGCCGGGCACGTAGGTTCCGTTAGGTAAACGGAAGTTAAGATTCGGCATAAAAAATAAAGGGAGTTTTGAATATTGACCTTCATCGGCACCGCTCCTGTCAACCGAGGCATCAAATAAATGCTCTGGGCCTAATTTTTTGTTTACATCGTAAATAGCAACGAGGTCGGGATCAAGATTGTATACCGATTGTCCGCTTACCACTTTACCGGCCCATGTTTTGGCATTGGCATACATATCATCGGCATTGCTCACAAAATCATACCCCGGCGAATTACTTGCTTTGGCCGATGCCAACGTGAGGTACACTTTAGCCAGTAAGCCTTCTGCACCAACCTGATTTACGCGGCCGAGGCGTACAGTTTGATCCATCATACCGGCGGCCTTTGTTAAATCGGCAATGATCAGGTCATAAATATCCTTCATGCTTGATTTAGGTAGATTGGTTTGGCTGATATCATCAACCGGATCAGTATGCAGTGGCACACCGCCAAATAAGCGTACCAGGTTAAAATAGTGCAGCGCGCGTAGCGTGTAAGCCTCGCCAACAATCTCGTTGCGGGCAGCATCCGTCATACCGGTAATGGCCGGTACGTATTTGATAACCAGGTTGGCCCTGTTTATCCCCACATAAGGAAACTGGTAAGCCGATGCCAATGTGCCATTGGTTGCAGTAACGCTTAATTGATCAAGCAGCATCTCGTCGGCGCTTTTACCGCTGGCCGCGGCTACGTCTTCGGTTGGCAGCTCGGTTAGTACAATGAAGTTACGCGAATAGTAACCCAGATCGGGCAAAATGGCATAGGCATAAATCAGCGCCGAATTAGCATCCGATTCGGTTTTATAAAAGTTGGTGGTGGATAAAAAACCGTAAGGCTTTTCTTCCAGTTGCTTCTTACAGCCCAACGTAAGCGTTGTTGCCGCTAAAGCCAGTATAGTGTATTTAAATTTGTTCATGTTGATGGTTGTGTTTAATTAAAAACTAACATTGAGGCCTAGCGAATATTGGCGCGGCTTACGATAGCCCCCGCCATACTGCCCGTTCTCGCCAACCTCGGGGTCAAAGCTTGGGCTGAAATTGGTGAACGTATACAGGTTGGTACCCGAAAAATAAACCCGCAGACTGGAGATCCCTTTAATCAGGTTTGGCTTCAGGGTATAACCAAAGTTGAGGTTTTGCAAACGCAGGTAGGTTCCTTTTTGCACATACCAGTTTGAGGCATAGTAAACACGTGTAGCGTTTACACTCGGGTACAGGTTGGTATGGTTATCGGGTGTCCAGGCCTGCAGTTGCGCGCTTGGTGTAAAAGTTTGAAAATTGAAAATATCGTTTCCGCTTACACCATAAAATTGCGCGTATAAATCAAACTGACCATATTTTAACGAGGTATTAAAGCCGTAGTAAAATTTAGGGTTTGGGTTACCGATAATGTATTCGCCCTGCCCTACCTGGATCGGTCCGCCAGCCAGGTATTTGATATCGCCAACTGTTGCTGCTGTGCCATCAACCGGGTTGGTGCCGCCTGCGGTTTGTACTATGCCATCAAACTTATATCCGAGGAATACGTTGGCTGGCTGGCCATTAATGTAATAGTTTAGCGGCGCACGGATGGCTTCGATATCCTGCCCGTTAGCTTCAATCTGGTTGCCGCCGCCAATAGCTATTACTTTGTTCCTGTTAAGCGCGAAGTTACCGCCAATGCTCCACGAAAATTTGTTCCCCTGGAAGATCTGCGCGTTGGCCGAAAGCTCAATACCGCGGTTATCGATAGTACCATCGTTCACCTCGATCACCGAAAAACCTGATGACAAGGCTACCTGGTTTTGGCGAAGCAGATCGGTAGTGTGCTTGTAGTAATAATCGGCAGTTAAGGTAAAGCGTTGGTTAAACAAGCCTAAATCAAAGCCGATGTCAAACTGACGGGTAGTTTCCCATTTCAGGCTTTTATTTTGCAGTCCGTTAAACACTTTGCCGTTCACGTTCGAACCATCGTTATAATACGGTGGGCCATAACCGGTTTGAAAACCGCCATCGGTAAAGTATTTATAACTACCTAACGTAGCCAGCGACTGGTACGGACTGATGCCCTGGTTACCGGTTAAACCATAGCTGGCGCGGATCTTCAACTCCGAGATCTGGCTGATGTTTTTAATAAAAGCCTCCTCGTTAGCCCTCCACGCGATAGCGCCCGACGGGAAAAACGCCCACTTATGGTTTTCGCCAAATACGGATGAACCATCGGCCCTGCCTGTAAACGTAAACAGGTACCTATCCATAAAAGTATAGTTGGCCCTGCCTATAAATGATTGTAAAGCAGTTTTGGTAAGCCCGTTACTGATAAACTGGGTAGTGGCCGCTTTCAGGTTTTCGTTCTCTAAAACATCGTTCACAAAACCATGGCCCTGCAAATCTGATGTACGTACGGTATTGGTTTCCTGCGTGTAACCGGCAACTACGTTAATGTGATGGTCTTTACCCATAACTCTATCATAAGTCAGGTAGTTTTCGTTGATTAGGTGATCGCCGTTGTAGTTGTTGATATCGCCATAACCCTGAAACAGGTAGCCGGTTGATGTAGCGTCCCTTGGCTGGTAATTATCATTCACCGCGTTGCCGTGGGTATAGCTTAATTGTGTTTTTACGTTGAGGCCTTTGATGATCTCCCAGTTGATATAAGCCGTAGCCAACAGATCGATAGTTTTACTTTTATTAAGCACCTCATTGGCAATTTGCAGCGGGTTGCCGAAATCATTACTACCTATGTGGAAGTAAGTACCATCCGGGTTAAACGCCGGGAATACGATACTCCTATCCACAGATAAACCTTGCCCGTAATTTTGAGTTGAGGTAACAATAAGGTTGGTTCCCAGTGTAACTGTAGGTTTCAGTTTTTGCTCGATGTTTACCCGGCCGGTGTATTTTTTATAGCCGTTATTGATGGCCAAACCCTGCTCATTATAGTAATTGCCCGAGATGGAGTACCTTGTTTTATCGGTACCACCATCGGCAGATAAGGTATAGTTTTGCGATACCGGGTTGCGGTATACCAGTTTAGACCAATCGGTATTGTAAGCCCATTTTGGTTTGCCTGGGTCGATGCCCCTTAGTTCGGCTAACGAAGGGTAGTAAGTTCCACCATACACCTGACCGATAAATAACGGAGCAATCCCCGCGTTGATACGGGCCTGGTTATCGATAGTAGCGGCCTGAACCGGATCATGAAAAACATCGAGCTTATTGCCCAAGGTTGATACCGTGTTCAAAGTACTCAGGGTGATATGCGCCTGGCCGGTTTTACCTCTTTTAGTGGTCACCAAAATAACACCATTGGCACCCCTCGAACCATAAATAGCCGCCGATGACGCGTCTTTCAATACATCAATCGATTCGATATCATCCGGGTTGATCTGTTTCAGGTTACCGGCATCGCCCAGTGGCAAACCATCTACCACCACCAACGGATTTGCATCAGCCCTTGAGCCTAAACCACGGATACGAATCGTTGAACCCGAACCCGGCTGCCCCGATGTACTTAACACCTGTAAGCCCGGAATTTTACCTTGCAACAAGGCATCAACCGATGCTGCCGGGGTTTTGATCAGGTCGCTGCCTTTTAATGATCCTACCGAACCGGTAACGTCACGTTTTTTGGCTGTTCCGTAGCCTACTACCACTACCTCATTAAGGTCGCGGCGGGCATTCAGCATGTTTACGTTAATTTTTGTTTGTCCGGCCTCAACCTTAACCTCTTTGGTTTGCATCCCCAGAAATTTAAAAACAAGGGTATTGCCGGTTCCTGTAAGGCTGATCTTGAAGCTACCTTTCGAGTCGGTAGCAGTTTGCGCGGTACCATCTTTAACAGCTACCGAAACGCCGGGTAAGGTAAAACCCTCCTGGTCGGTAACTATGCCTGTAACTTCCCTTTGTTGTGCCATGGCGGTAAACGCGCCAAGCAAAACCATAAGGATACAGGCAAACTTTGCGTAAAAAATTTTCCTCATAAAATTTAAATTGGTTTATGAGGGCAATGTTAGTTAAGTGCGTTTTTTAAGCGATACAGTATTGTTTCAATGTAGTACACTAAAGGTGTAAATACACAAAAACAACCATTGCGGATAGATAAATGCCGGGATATTAGAAGGAATAGGATAACGCGACTGGAAAGAACTTTTAGATTACGGCGATAAAATATGGATAATTAGATTGGATGAAATATGTTTCGAGTATAGTCCAAACTACATCAACAATACTTTCAAGGCATCAATTACCCGGCCGTCATCCAACAATTGCTTAGCTTTTAAATGCAGGTGTAAGGCGCGGGTGTCATCAATGGTGGTATCAACCAATTCTTTCATTTCGTCGGTTTGGCTAAAATCGGCTACCTCCTCATCGGATGGCAACGTTTCAACAAGGCCCAATAAGCCCAGATTATTCCCGGTTAGTATTTTAGAATTTTTAATCTCCGGGGGGAACGCATCAATACCGATACCTATGCCGACACCGCCCGTTGGTTTAGCGATTTTAAACAAATTATCGCTGGTTACCCTACAATACCAATCGCCGTCTAAACGAGCTTCCAAGTTTATTTTATGTGGGTCTATTTTACGGTTGGCATCCAAAATAGCTTCATCAACATGAATCCGCCGCACCTCAGCAATAACCAAGTTACCTGCACCTCCGTTTCGAAGTTTTACCGTTCATCGCTTAACATCATTCTTTCCGTTTAACTAACAATTTCATTAAAACAGTTGCTCAACACGCTTAGAAATTGTATATTTATACTAATAAACTAAATAGCATAATAAGGTCAATTAGTGGCCATTGGTGAGCACACGGTGAGTAGTGTCAAAAGCCAAAATATTGATATTGAAAGTGAGTCTGTTATGTGATTTTCCACGTTCCCTCCGGAAATTTCATCATCCTATTAATTTGATATTCAGGATTGATTTTAGTAAATTTGAATATAGCATTTGCAGCTAATAAAAAAAATAAATGTGGTGAGTAATTCGGTGAGTACGTAATAGCAAACCGTTCAAGATATCTAATAAACGGAGGAAATTAAGGTAAATACAAATCCCTAACTCTTCAGTTCCATTAGTATCTCCCACGGACTATAGTCTACCTGTCAGCTTTTGATCCCTTTGTCCTCCTCGGTACCCGAAGCCCGGCAGATCGGTACCCAGCCGTCTGGAGGCAACGTGTACATAAAGCTGATCACAATATTCGAGCTATTTATCAGCAATCACCAAACAATGCTTTGCGCCCGCATTACATGATCAGCCGCCTGTAATAACTTATTCATTAATTTAGGATCCAGATCAGGGTGTGCTTTGATGTAGACCTTCACCATGCCTGCCACTTCAGCACATTGATAACTTCCGAGCGTAGCATTGATGAACGACTGCGGAAAGAAAATATCGCCTGTCGCCTGGACCTCTTCCAACAGGTTCAGGCTTTCCGGCACATATTTTACTGCGGTCGATTGCCTTAAGGGATGATGAAGGTAACCCAACGCAGATAATACCCATGATTCCTTTGCCCGGTTCTTGCGTTCTTTTAAACTACCAAAAAAGGCATCACGGACCTTAACATCCGGGGATAAGGCAGGCATCAGAAATTCGAGTCTTTTTTTGCGGTCTGCATTCTTTATGCGTCCTTCCTGCTGTTTCAATACCAGTGTAAGGGTATCACTTCTCAGGGCAATGCCAAGAGCCATACCGGTATAGTCCTCTTCCGTCAGCTTCACGCCATCCGGCGGAAGCTGATCCCTCCAAATCTCATAGATCCGTTTCCCAGCGGATTGGCTTTGATAAATATTTTGATAAGCACTGAACAGGACCTTTTTGTTATTAGCGGCCTGCTGCTGCATCGCCGTCCACAACAGTTGCTCCAGGGGCTCTGCACACGCGTTGCGGCTAACTGGCGTATTGAATTCCCAGTACAAGGTGGCGACATAGCTTGTTAACATCCGCAGATTTGTTTCCTCTCTCTCCAGGCAAAGGCCTTTCTCAAAAAGTTCCAATAGACCAGTCGGCGTATAACCCGTTCCATTGAGCATGTTCTCATAAGCATTGATGTAAATAGCCGCACGCTGTACCGGGCTTTTCAAACCGAAGAGGTGATCCGGCCGGAGATCTTTATTAACCGGGAACAAACCGTATCCCAAGCCATTGGAGTTGTAAATAATATAGCTGGGCTTCGCTTTTCCAACCATGTTCTTAAGATGAATGACCTGTTCATTTAGGTCAACGGAAACCACTTCCTGGTGGTCCGGGTAAACCAAAGTAAGCTCAAATACCTGCGGCCAAATCCTGCTCGTTCCTTTCTCTGCGTGTTGAGAAACAGAAAAGCTGCTAATCTTATTACCTGCATACCGCAGATCCGCGTCAACAACCGGCCTGCCCGTTTCATTGACCCAGACATTGTTCCAGGCATCGAGATCAGCCCTGGTATGATGCCCCAGACAGGCAACCATTTCAGGCCAGTTGGCGTTCCCGTAGGCGTATTTTTTCAGATACTCCCTTACCCCTGCCTGAAAATTAGCCGCCCCCATCAATTGTTCTAACTGGCGCATCATGATGGGCGCTTTATGGTAGATGATATTGCCATACATAGAGCCCGCATCTTGAAGGTTATCCAGCTGCTGACGGATCGGGTTCGCTCCCGCTGTACGGTCTACCGCGTAGGCAGCCGGATAATGCTCCTGCACAAATTTAAGATTAAAGGACTCCTCGCCCATCAGTTTTTCCGTAACCTTGTCTGCCATAAAATTGGCAAATACCTCTTTCATCCAGACATCATTGAACCAGCGCATGGTGACCAAATCGCCGAACCACATATGAGCGGTTTCATGGGAAATCAGGTTAACCCGGGAAATAAGCTGTTCCTTCGTTGCTGCATCGTCCAAAAAAAGACTTGACGCCTTATACTGCACTTCCCCCGGATGCTCCATGCCGCCAAACTGGAAATCGGGGACGGCAACAAACCCGGTCTTTTGAAACGGATATGTAATCCCCGTCCAGTTTTCCAGGAAGTTTATTGCCCGGCTATGCAAATCAAAAACGCTGTCCAGGCTCAGTCTGATTTTCTTTTCATCCGTTTCCCGGTAGAGCAATTCCATATCCCGGCCATCTATACTTTTCTTAACCGACTCATATTGACCGGCCGTGAACGAAAACAGATAAGTCGGCAACTGATCGCTGGGCATAAAATGATAAATTTTATAATGTCCCTCCGCGAAGGAATCTTTCAATATCCCATTGGCAAGCACCTTCCACCCTGCCGGCACACGAATACTTAATTGGAATATCGCTTTGAGGTCGGGCTGATCAAAACAGGGAAAAACGCTGCGGGCATGATCCGGAACAAAAAGTGCATACAGGTAGTCATCGTTACGGTTGAGCGAAGCATTCCCCGCTATAAAACCAATTTTGATTTCATTAGGCCCTTTTTTTAATGCCTGTGCCTCAATTAAGATATGTTCATGTTCCTGGTTAACCACTGCCGGGTGCCCATTGACCTCCATTTTTGTAACCCGGCCTACCGGCTGCTTAAAGTCGAGCTGCAATGGCTTGGCATTATCGGAAAGGTTGAATCTAATACTAACACTCCCGTCAACCGGGTCGTTCTTTAATTCAGGAACCTTAAATTCTACCTTATATTTGATATCGTGTACAGCCGCCTTACGGTACTTTGCCAGAGACAGCGATACGCCCGGCTGAACGGGTAATATTGTCTCCTGTGCTGAAACGAAGAAGTGCGGTAAGAGGATCGCGGCTGCGGTTAAAAATATTTTCATAGCTGGGTAGCTAATATACACTGTATAAGACTTTCGTACCGCTTAAATTCACACACAAATAATTCGTTAGGGAATGCAGTAAAAATCCTTTGAAAAAGATTGTATCGAAAAGTCCGGGCCGGAGGTAACGGTATAAACAATGCTTAAGCAAAAGTACAATGAACTTGAATTGAATGGAGATCCACTTAGGATTTACGAGCCTAGTGGCGTATAAAAATTCGGAATATCGTTATGAAAACTGCTTTAAAATATGGAGCCAGCGAGTTACCGGTCAATTTAAAAAATTTATGGGTGCTCTCAAATGAGGTACGAAAACTGGTTCGGTAATACAGTAAAGATATCCTACTATCCTATGTAGGGCTGATCTTAGCTTATACGGAAACCTTCTACAAAAGGCAGTTTCAGAGTAGAGGGGTAATGGTTAACAAGGTCATAAACGACTTTCATTCGAACCTTGAAGGATATTTTGCAAATGAGGCGGCCCGTTCCGGTTTTCCATCAGTGGCCTACTTTGCAGAGAAAGCTTTTTTATCAACAAATTATTTTGGTGATCTCGTTAAGCACTTGACTGGTAAATCTGCTACAGATTATATTCAAAACTATGCGATCACCCTGGCTCAACAAAAACTTTTAAATAGCACTTTGACCATAGGCGAGATATCTCGTAGCCTGGGTTTCGAGTATCCCAATTATTTTGCCTTTTTTTTTCGTCGTAAGACAGGTCTCTCTCCCACGGACTATAGAAAACAATCCGAATAATAAACAATAACGACCAACAGTGAGAAGTTTAAGATTTATTAGTAGACATATTAAAATGTGTAGGCTAAACCATTATCCGTCTCCACGCTGAGAGGGGATATTGGACCATCTTTGTAATATGAGAAAGTTTATTATTATCATTTTTCTGCAACTCCATATACTATTATCATAGCTTGAGGCTGCGGTTAGTCTGCCATGATCTGGATCTTGAAAAGTCAGTTTACAAATCGCTTCCTCACAATTGAAGCTTTTTGTTTGGGGTTTATCACGATCTTCAAAAAACGGGCCGATATCAGCTGATATTGGCCCGTTTGATGCTTTCTTATCAAAGAGGGTGAACGTCATGATTTTTATAGCTGTATTATATATTTACTGTTCCGCATTGCTGTCTAAAGGTGGCGGAATCAATTTATACATTACAGGGGTTACTATACGCGACAGTATGGTCGAGCTGATCAGCCCGCCGATCAGTACAATCGCTAACGGTGCGATCAATGGATTGGGGTTCAAGGCAATTGGAAGCAAACCGCAGATTGCCGTAATGGAAGTAAGCACAACGGGTAGAAATCGGGTTTCGCCTGCCATCGCTATTGCTTCATCAATGCTATGGCCTTCCTCACGCAGGTGGTTGGTAAAATCAACCAGTAGCAGCGAGTTTTTAACCTGTATGCCTGACAGACCTATAAAACCGATGATAGAAACCAGTGACATCGGGTTACCCGTGAAAAGCAGGAATACCACACCGCCCAATATACCCAGGGGTATGATCGATAGTACGATAATGATCCCTTTAAATGTCTTGAACTGCAACAGCAGCACACCAACGAAAAGAAACGTGCTCAGGATGATCACCGACAGAAAGTTACCGCCTAATGCATCGCCTTCCGATTCCGCTTCTCCGGATAACTTGTAATAATAGCCCGGCGGCATTTTTAATTTATTCAGTTCAGGAACAACCTCTTTCAGGATATCATTGGCCAAGACGTGCTCTTTTGTTAAGGAAGTAACTTTTACAAAGCGCGATTTATTGAAATGGTTGATCGCCGTTGGCGATGTTTCAAACGAAATAGTAGCAATCTGGTTAACCAGTACGGGCGTGCCCTGGATATTATTTACGTACAGGTTCTTCAGGGCATCCAGGTTTGAGAACTTATTTCTGGGCAGGGTGATCACCACATTCCGCGAATCGCCCCTGTCATCAATATAGTCACCAACGGTTAAACCCGCCACGGCCATCCTTACCACTTTATCCACATCGCTGGTTAACACGCCTAAGGTACGGGCCTTCTCTTTGTCAATTTTTATTTTGACGTCTGACTTATAGGTATTCAATTCGTTGTTGATATAAAAAGTGCCCGGATTTTTTTTCAGGACCTCCTCCACTTTAAAGGAAAGCTTCCGTAAGGTGTCCTGATCCTCACCAAAAACCCTCACCACAATATTGGCTTCAATCGGAGTACCTTGTTCAAAATCTTTAACTTCTATCCTTGCATAAGGAAAATCGTTGAATTTTTTTCGCAGTTGTTTGATCAGATCTGTTTTCGATTTTGGACTTGTCTCTTCGTCCAGTTGAACGAATACCTGGGCAAAATCAGGCTTTACATCCTGCTGGTGTACGTTGTAATAGATCTGTGGATTGCCTTTGCCCACGTTAGATGTGTAATAAACGATCTCTTTGTGTTTCTTCAGTTCACCTTCTACCAACCTCGTCACGCGGTCACTTTCGGGAATGTCGGCTTGCAGGGGCAGTTTGATATTGATCAGGAACATCGGCTTTTCAGAGGTTGGGAAAAGCTTAAAACCGGTTTGTGTGAAAAGGAAAAAGGCAAGTCCGCTTAAAGCTAAGGAGATACCAATAGTGGTTTTGGGCCACTTTAAGGCAAGCGGCATTACCCGGGCATAAGACCTGGTGAGGAAACGTTGCAAGTGCTTTAAAAAGAAGTTACCCTCGCCATGTGTATGGGTTTTGAGCATCCTGCTACCCAAAAAAGGCACAAGCGTTAAGGCCACGATCATAGAAGCTAATACACTGGTCATCACGGCCATCGGCAGGCTACGAATAAATTCACCTGCCATATCGGGCAAAAAGGCAAGTGGCAAAAAGGCAATAACTAAGGTAGCCGTACAGCCTATAACCGCTATCCCTATCTGTTGAGTGCCTTTCAGGATAGCATCCTTTCGCGAATGCCCCTCGCGGAGCCAGCGCTCGATGTTCTCAACCACTACGATACTATCGTCCACCAGCAACCCCAATGCCACCACAAGCCCTACGATACTAAGCTGATTTAGGGAATATCCCAATAAATTCATGGTAATGAGCCCCAGCGCCAAAGAAAGCGGGATAGAGATCATCACGATCAGGGACGCTCTGAATCCTAATGGCAGCAAGGTAATTATCACTAAAACGATGGCTAATCCAAAATCAAAACCCAGGTGGCCCAAACGCTCGGAAACCATGTTGGCCTGGTCAAAGTTTTTAACAAGCCGGACATTCTCGGGCAGGCTTTTGCCGAATTCATCCAGTACCGGTAAAAACTCCTGCTGTAAGCTGGCGATATTCACATTGTCTTTCATCCCCGCTGTAACCAGCACACAACGGTGCCCGTTCAGCCGGGTGATATGATCGACAATGCCATCCTTGTAGCTCACATCGGCCACGTCTTTCAGATAAATGATCTTGCCGTTCGCATTATAAATAACGGTATTGGCTACATCATCGACGGTCTTGAACTTACCGCTGGTTTTTACATTGAATATCTTGCTGTCCAAATTGATGCCGCCGCCGGGGATATCCGCTGCCTCGCTTTGTAAACTGCCTATGACCACATTGAGCGGTATTTTTAACTGTGCCAGTTTATCCAGCTGCATGTCGATACGGATCTCCTGCTCGGGCATTCCAAAATACTTAACATCCTTCAGGTTGGTGATCTTCTCCAGGCGCGTTTTCAAAATATCCGCTTCATCCCTTAATAACTTTCCGGAAGCGTTATCAGAAACTAACGCCACTTGCAGTACCTTTACATCAGATGAGGATATTTTTTCTGTTTTGATCAGATAAATATCTTTTGGAAGCTCGCTATTTTTTAAAGCGTTGATCTCTGTCGATATCTCCTGGTATTTGTTGTCTACGTCCACGCCATATTTAAACTTTGGCTGGATAACCGCAACACCGTCTTCCACAGTGGTCAGGATCTTTTCGATGTTTTCCAGTCCGTAAATTTTGTTCTCAATGGGTTTTACCACCTGCTCTTCCATATCTTTCGGACTCGCGCCTGGATAGATCACAGTGATTAGGTATTGCGGCGGATGGGTGGTTGGGTCTTCCGACCGTGGCATGGTAAACAACGTTAATACGCCTACTACAGCGACAAGCAAAAATATGATCAGTGTGAACTGGTAGTTCTTAACTGCGAAATTTGTGATTTTCATAACTGCAGCTTACTTGATGATTTTAATAATGGACTGTTCGTTGAGGTAGGCGCTGTTGGAAACCACGATCTGGTCTATACCTTCCAGTTTATCCTTGAGATATACATTGTCGTTATCGAACTTCAGGATGGTAACCGGCACTCTTTTTACACGGGTCGCGCTAACGGTAGTAAACACAAAACCTTTATTGCCATCGGCCTCCACCAGCGATCCATAGGGGATCACCATCACACTTTCATCCTGGTGGGTGGCTATTTCCGCCTTGCCAAACATGCCAACCGCAGGTTTTATGCCACTTAAATTCAGCTTCAGCTCTACCTGGAACGATCCAAGGGCCTGGTCTGCAGCCTGCGACTTGCGAAATACCACCGCATCAAATTGCCTGCCTGCGTATCCATCGAGCGTGACTTTGGCTGTTTGCCCCGGTTTGATGATGGCCCACTCGCGGTCGGTTACGCCAACCTTTAGTGAATAACTGTTGTGCTGTTCGGTAGAGTTGATGAGCAGCACCGGCATTCCTTCGGCAATCACTTCGCCCTCATTGGCGATCTTCTTGCTCACAAAACCATCGGATGCTGCGTATATTTTGGAATAGCGGTCATTAAACGCCACCGCTTCCCGGGCCTTTTGCGCAACGTCAAGGGCAGTTTTAGTATTTTGTAACTGCTCTAAGGTATAAACGCTGTCTTTGTAAAGGTTCATTGCACGGCTGTAATCGCGTTGTGCCTTTTCCACACCCAGGCTGGATTGAGCCAGACCGGCTGAAATCTCGGTTGAATTGAGCGTAGCCAGTAATTGGCCTTTTTTAAAGAACTGCCCTTCCTGTACGAAGATCCGGCTGATCACACCACCTATTTTAAAAGCATATTTGGCTTCATCTTCGGTGCTCACCAGGCCGGTTGCACTAATGTGGTCGGGAACTCCTAATATGGAAACCGATGCTGTTTTAACGGGGATGATATCCGGTTCACCCATTGCATTTTGTTCCTGGTGTTTTTGTTTGCAGGAGGTTAGCAGGAATATGGCTGCCATTATTATGCTGAGTAATTGAAGTTTTTTCATTGTTGTATGTTTTTATTGTTGAATTGTAAAACTGGCATTAGCTCGTTCGATGGCCGTATAGGCTATCCAGGTGTCGTAAATGGCAATGTTGGCATTAAGCTGCGCATCTATCCACTGATTTTGGGCATCCAGCAGTTCGATGTAAATGGCCATTCCTTGCTTATATAGCTTGACCATATCGTTGTAGTAGGTCTGGCTGGTCTTCAACTGGGATTGTGCCGCTTCGTATTGTGCAATGGCGCTTTGCATGGCGGCCTGGCGTACTTTAAGCTCGGTAAGGAGTTGCTGCTGTACATAGTCGGTCTGTGATGCCAGGGCCTCTCGGTCTGCAATCGTTTGTTTTACCCGGTAACTATTTTTCCCGGAGGAAAACAGGTTCCATTCCAGGGAAACGCCTAATAAGTAATAGCGACTTTGGCTATTGAACTTCCAGTCGAACGCCTGCGATCCAAGGTCGATAAAGGTGCCCAGCTTGGGGATGATATAAGATTTGGCGAGCCCATTCAGGTTGCCGTTAATGTCTTTTGCGATCCTGAGCTTGGATAATTCTTCCCTGCCGCTAACGCTATTCCCCAACAATTGCTCCCTTGCGGGTAGCGTGGTAATATCATCCAAAAGGATGCTGTCCGTTAGCGAGCGATTGATCAGGAAGTTAAAATAGTAGCGGGCCGATTCCGCAATTTTCTTTGCGCCGGTAAGTGAGGCATTGATCCTGGATACTTCGTTCTGACTTCTGAGCACAACTGTGCGATTTACTTTACTGTTGTCATACAGCTTGGTATTGATTCTTTGGCTTTCTTCCACCAGCCGGAGCGAGGATTCATAGATCCCGGTAGCATAAATGGCTTTCGAGTAATTATAATAAGCCGTTTTGATCTCTTTGACCAGTTCGCGTTTATGAAGCTGGACTTCGGTTTTTTGCAGATCCACCTGCTGCGCCTTGATCCGCTTATTATAGATGAGCTCCGCATTCAAAATTGGAAGGGTGGTGCGAAACTTGGCGTCATAAAAATTATCCGGGTTGAGCAGAATATGCTGGTTTTGTAACTGCGGAAAAGCATTGCTGCCGGTCAGTTTATTCAGCGTAGAATAAACCCCGTTGAACAGGTCGCCCGTTGGAAATTCTATCGTCCGTCCGCCGTCGGCTTTCGTATAGGTGGTTGAAAAGGTAACCTCGGGCCCGAACATGCTTTTTGCTTCCTTCAATGCATATACATTTTTTTCGAGTACAAAGTCCTGTTGCTTAATGCTCTGATTAGAGTTGAGCCCCTCGCGGATGTATTCATCCAGCCGGCTTTGAGCTTTTGCCGAGGTAGCGGCTATCAAGGCTGCCGCCACCAGGACAAAACCATATTGGATATGTGTTTTAGATTTCATTTTTAATCACTGTTATAATTTTAAACATTGTTCAATAAAATGTCAAAAAAAAGCGTTAACTTTTTTCAAGGAGCGCGACAAAACACTCATAGCCGCTCTGCATCAGTTCCTCGTTCGTTCTGCCTATGAAACTTGTAGTACGGTCTTTGCAGAAGAGGGCACAAATGCCGTGCATTGCGGAAAGGATCATAAAGGTTAGATCTTCTGTATCCAAATCTTTGAATCTTCCCTTTTTCTGGCAGTCCTTAATTACAGAAGCCAGGCGGTCGATCGCTTCCTGTGCTATCTTAAAGCCACCATCATTTTCGGACATTTTTGCCGGTTCTTCCACCAGGAACATCAGGTTATAATAATCCTTGTTTTCTTGTGCAAATTGGATAAAGATGCGGCCCATTGCTTTCAGGCGCTCAAAAGGGTCACCCACCTTGTCTAAAACTTTGAACTGGTTGAGCAGTAACCCGAACCCTTCCTTATGCAGTTCCTGGAAGATCTCACTTTTATCTTTAAAGTAAAAATAAATAGAGCCTGGGCTGTAGTTGATCTCGTTGGCGATACTACGCATGCTGGCTTGTTCATAGCCTTTTTCAAGGAATACTTTACGTGCTCCGTTTAAAATGCGTTTATGCATTTCCTGTTTCTCTTCCAATTTTCGTTCTGCTATGCCCATTTTTATTAATAATAAGATACAAATATAATAGCGCCGGCCGGGTGGCGAAATTTCGCACCACGATTCGGCGTTTAGTTTTTCATGCCGGGGCTAATTTGTCCCATAATGTTTACAGCGGATTTTCGGCTCAATAATTTGAATCCAAATAGCATGAACCTATTCTTCCAACCTTGCACCACTCTCGGCTTCCGCCTGTTTTCCAGAGCCTTTACCATTTCTTCGGCGACATCCTCAACAGAAGACATTACAAATTTTGGAAAATCACTGGTGTGTCCGCCTGCATTTGAATGAAAGTCTGAGGCTGCAGCACCGGGATTAAAACCCATCACAAAAACTCCTTTTTTCTTGAACTCATACCACAGTGATTCCGAGAAGTTGGCGACAAAACCTTTGGTAGCTGCATAAACTGAACCGCCCGGGAGGGAAGAATGCGCAAGCAGGGAACCAATATTTACCAAAGCATCACCCTGCCTGGCATTTTGCAAAAACGCATAAGACAGGGTTACAAGGGCGTTCATATTGAGCTGCATGGTTGCCAGTTGCTCGTCCAATGGAATGTCAATAAACTTTCCGTAAATACCAGCACCTGCATTGTTGATCAGAACATTGTATTCCCCGGTTTTCAAATGATCCGCTACTTTTTGCAGGTTGTCTTTATCCGTCAGGTCCGCAACCAAAATGGTATGGCCAGTACCATCCAGATCTTTTACTGCCTTATTTAACTTTTCCTCGCTACGGGCTACCAGTGTTACCCGGTAATTTTGAGCAGCCAGGCGTCTGGCTATCTCCAGCCCTATGCCCCCGCTCGCTCCTGTGATCAATACTTTTTTCATGATTATCTGGTTAATATTTTAAACATGTCAAAATTATTGAACAGTGTTTAAATAATTAAATTAATTTATTAATCTGACGTCAGCATGATAGTCGGATTAATAAATTAATTTTAAATCGAGTAAAAACTTGCTGTGAAAGTAAGGAAGGAATATTTCGTGAGATGGAATGTAGCTTCAAACATTGGCACCGCGATTAAAAACAGTGCCTCAGTAAAATCGATAATGCACTGGAAGCAAAAATAAGTGAACTACCTATAGCCACACGCAGTATTGATGATGATTTAAACAGAGCTGTGTCTGCCTTGTCCTCAATAAATGGATTAATTAGCCTGGATGATCGCAAATTAAACCGGGAATTAATAGGTTCAGTATTTCCGGGAAAATTCACATTTGAAATTGAGAGATAGAACCGCTCGGATAAACGAGGTTGCAGATATTATCTGATAGATTAACAACTGGTTACAAGATAAAAAGCAAAGGGCAAGCGATGAAAATTCATGCTTGCACAGTTGGGTGCGCCCATTTGGCTCGAACCAGGAACCAAAAGATTTTGAGTCTATAGAAACTAAATTACTTGTTAAATAATTGAAAATAAACAGATTACTAATAGTAAACTTTAAATATCAGACCTATCACATTAGAGCATTTTTAAAATGTACGTGGTGTTACGTCGGCCTCCTCGCTCTTTTTCCAAAATACCTTTTTCAATCAAATTCTGTGTATCCCGTAAAGCCGTCTCAGCAGAACTCTTTGTCATTTTTGGCACAATTATCACAGATTGGTTTTCCAAAAATCATCGAGCAAAACCGTGAACATATGTTGTTGACGGCCACTTAACTGACCTCCACTGTTTTCTGGACAGCTCTCATCTTCCATAATTCAACCCCTTTTTCCGATATTGCAATTTTTTTTCTTTTATAATCGCCTGGGAAGACAGAGCGCGGTTCGCAAAAAAGCAGCCCGTCTTATCCATATTTCATTAGTCACGAGTGGCTTTGGCGATATGACATGAGCAAATGCTATTATGTGAAATTATTAAACAATTAATTATCAATTAATTAAACCAATGGCATTGCTTCTGCCCTAATCCTGTCATATCGTTCATCAAAAAAGTTGACGCCATGCAGATAGGAAATACCGGAATCGAAGGCTCGAACAGCCTTAGCCCCAACAATAGGATCACATCGGAAAATTGCGCAAACCCAATAGTTCCGGTGCTCGGTCGCCGAAACCAAGTCTGCTGGCCATTTATACTGTTATGCATGAAAATTCGGAAACTGCAAGGCAGAACACTGGCAATTTACCTCGAAGCCCTGGAGTTACTGCACATACTGTATAGATAATCAATCATCCATTAATTTCATAAACATGAAAAATTTCACAAAGATCACGGCTTTCATTCTTCTTCTCACAGCATTCGCTATGAGGCTACCGGCAAATTCAAATACGTTTTGGACAACAGCAAAATTAACTTCATTGCGTGTTGCCTACACCCTAGACAGCAAAAAATAAAAACCGGGTGGTGATTAGTTAAAGATTGGATCGCCAATCAATACTCCTTGTAACAAAAGCAATATGGAAATCTTATTATTTCTTACGACACACCTGATGATGTTTTCCTGCCTGATCGTCATTCTTCAAGCAGTTTACAATATACATCGCGACGATATAACAGAGCCCTGCATCTTTTGAGCGACAGCTTTCGGCAGGATTGAACAATGTAATTATTGAAATTTCACTTATTCCATTATTAAAAGTGAAATATCGCCGGCACGCACGCCACAAAAACAAGCTAATATATTGACTATGAAAATATTAAGCAAAGGCACATTTATGGCTAAAGCAATTTAATAGAGCTCCATTGGTTGAACAGGCGGCATGGCTATCAATGGTTTAAATATAGTTGGTAAAATCCAATCTGCAGAACAGCCAAAGATCAAATCAATTATGAACCCATTACCAAAATTATTCAGCCGTGAGGCATTCACCAGTATCGGCCTTATGGTTCTGATCTTGTTGGTGGCAGTTCAGTTTTTACGCCCAGAATTAAAAGAACGCCCGGTAACTCGTGATATCACCTTGCCGGCCGACGTTAAAGCAATCTTTAAAAAATCATGTTATGATTGCCATTCCAATGAAACTCAATTAGGATGGGGCGATCAGATCGTACCCGCTTACTGGCTGGTCGCCCGGCACATCAGGCAAGGGCGCGCACACCTGAATTTTTCTGAATGGGATAAACTGACGCCGGCTGAACGCAAACAAAAATTATGGGAGGCGGTCAATCATACCGCGCTTGGTGCGATGCCGTGCGCAGATTACGTTTTTATGCACCCGGCGGCTAAAGTATCCGATAAGGAATTAACTATCTTAAAAAACTACCTTGCCAGCCTTGTGGATTATGAGCCTTCTGATACTTCGAAAATCAATGCCGAAGCTATCCAATACCAGCAATGGCTGCATACGAAGGCGCAGTCCATTCTTCCCGTTTCACCCAATAGCATCACTTATGATCCGAACTATAAGAACTGGCAAGTCCTGAGCACCAGCAACCGCTTTGAAAGCGGGACCATGCGGGTAATATTTGGCAATGAGATCGCTATTCAGGCAGTCAGTCTTCATAAGACCCGTCCATGGCCCGACGGAGCCCGGCTCGCCAAAGCGCTTTGGACACAAGTAACAGATTCTGCCGGAAATGCGCGCACCGGTGCATTTGTACAGTTGGATTTCATGATCAAAAATTCGCAAAAGTATGCTTCTACGGGTGGCTGGGGATTTGCCCGTTTTAAAACATTGAAAATGGTACCGTATGGAAAAACCGCATTATTTGCATCAGAGTGTATCAATTGCCACCGGCCTATGAAAAATCAAGATTATGTATTTACTATTCCTGTTAAAACTGAACGTCGTGAAAGTCGTTAGATTTTTTCTTTTAGTTGCTGTGGCTCTGTCTATAGCCGGCTGTGCCGGGGCACCCTTTGTGGATCAACAATCGAATACCAGGGCGACAATACCTAAGAACGCCGGGTTTGATCCATCAAATTATAAAGTTATGAGTACGCTGATTGATAAAAAAGCTGGCACCATGTCCACCCTTTATGCAAATGATATCGCCATGCGTGCAGCCCGGTCAAGCAGGCTGAGAGGTGCACGGGGATTAGCCATGGCTCTGGTAACCTGGAAACAGCAGGAGAATCCTTATTGGTACGGAAATAACATCCCGGGTGAATTATTGTCGGTTGAAATGCTTAGTTCAGACAACCGGACAGACAGCATCAGGTATACGCTTTTTGAAAGAAAAAAATTAGCTTTTAACGGCTTATCGGCACAACCGAATCAAAGGAAAAATTTTATCTTAGACCAGAAACCTTCAATTATGCCCTAAAAATATTTTAAGCGCTAATGATCCGAAATCCCAAAGCAAAGTCAAGCAGACCATTTTATCTTTATTTTGCGATCACATGCGTTTGGCTTGCGATTTTTCTGCCTGCAAAGGTCCGGGGGCAATACTATGGCTATCCAAAGCCTATACCTGCGGCCATGGAAAGCTATTTACAGTTACAGCTGAAACATAGCAAGCCCGACTTAAACCAGGTAAAGGTGCTTTTAGATCTGGCTAACCTATATTATAATAAACCCTTGCGAAAACAGTCTGATCTAAACACTGCCCAAGGGTATGCGGAACGGGCAGGAAAGCTAAGCGGACAACTTAAATATACGAAGGGTTTTTCCCTCGCCCAGATCCGGATGGCTGAAATATTAAGTGATCGTCACCGTGTTGCCGAAGCAGATGCTTTATTGCCATCCGTTACAGGTGGCGAACGGATTAACATGCTGCTGACTTTAAGCTACAAAAATTTTTATGAAGCTAATGAAATTACGGATGGCTATTACGGTGATGCGCTGAAATATGCACGGCAGGCCAGGGATTTGTCCCTTAAGGCAAATGATAAAGAAAAAGAAATCATCGCCAGGGTCCTGTTGACCTATTTCCGCTATTATGGTAATTATACCGGGATAGAAGCAGACTTTACAGCCCTGCTTAAAGATAGTGAAACGGCACATTATCCCTATCTCGAGTACGTGTACCTGCCAATGTACGTTTATTACATGGCTACTGGTGATTATAAAAAAGGTTTTGAACTAGCCCAAAGATCCCTGGAACTTGAGAAAAGATTAAATGATCCGCTTGCATTAGCTGACTGTTACGGCGCTTTTGCAAATTTTTATAACAGTAACAAACAACCGGAAAAGTTTATTGAATATCTGAAGCTAGCGATTGATGCACAAAAGGTCCATCCCAGCATGTTCAATGATGATGCTCCTAAATTAGTTACCCAGGTGTCGGCCGCGTTACGAGCCATGAAGCGTTACGGCGAAGCGATTGACTACCTTCAAAGAGGAATGCGAGAGTTTCCAGCAACAGGATCAGAAAATGCGCGCTATGAAAGTGAGTTAGGCCGCTGTTACCAAAAGATAAACGTTAGAAAGGCTGAAAGGCATTTACTCAATGCTTATAATTATTTAAACAGCGTACACGAGGCCTTTCGGGCCGATCATCAGGAGATGGCACAGTTCTATGTCGAGACGCAGTCCTATGCCAAAGCCCGGCCCTATCTTGACCGGATTTCTAACGAGGTAAAACAAAAACTTAAAATATCTACGCGTAGCGAGATCGAGTACCTGTATTTTAAGGTTGATTCAGCAACTGGTAATTACAAATCTGCGATAGCACACCTGAGCCGTAACAAAGAACTTGATAATTTTTATTTAACCGAAAAAAAGAACAAAGACATTCAGGAATTGAGTATTAAATATGAGACAAAAAAAAAGGAAGACCAGATCAAAATACTTAACCAAAATTCCGCTTTAGAAAAGGGAAGACTACAACGTCTAAATCTGATCAAAAACGTGACTATCGTCGGTATTTTCCTCGTAGTGGTCATTGCCGCCTTATTCTACCGGCAAAGTACTATCCGTAAAAAAAACAACCTGATCATTTTAAAGAAAAACGAATTACTGGAGCATCTCTTAAAGGAGAAGGAATGGTTATTAAAAGAGGTGCACCATCGCGTGAAAAACAACCTGCATACGGTCGTTTGCCTGCTGGAATCGCAGGCGATCAATTTACAGGATGACGCTTTACATGCGATTGAAAATTGCCAGCACCGAATTTACGCCATGTCACTTATCCATCAGAAACTTTACCAGTCGGAAGATATTGAAACGGTTAACATGGCAATTTTTTTACCTGAGTTCATCGGTTATCTTAAAGACAGTACCGGCACCGGCAACAAGATATATTTTGAGCTTGAAGTGGACCTGATAAAAGTTGAAGTATCACTCGCCATACCGCTCTCGCTGATCATCAATGAGGCCGTGACCAATGCGATCAAATATGCGTTTCAAGGGCGAACAAATGGCATAATATCCATTAAGATGTATACTTCCGGCCCTAAGGTTAAATTGATTATCTCCGATAACGGAATCGGCATACAACATGACCATCTTCAAGGCCCGTCCAATTCACTTGGCCTCAAACTTATCAGGGGATTGGCCGATGATATCAATGGCAGCCTCGAAATCCAAAATCGAAATGGGACTTCCATCATGATCGAGTTTCAAATCGAACCGGTAACCTACAATAATGACGCATTGACCGAGACGGAAATCGCACGGAACGGTTAAATATTTTGTAACTGTGTCTGTCAAAATCATTTAATTGCTTGTTCAAGGGCATCTGAGTCAGATCACTTTAAGGATCAGCCTCCAGCCGGACAGTTTACAGGAACGCAGTTTAGCTCCTTAGGAGTAAACTGCGTTTGCCGGGGTTAATGCTGATAAACTCACAGACCTAAGGTATAAGTAACACAAGGTCAGGATAACCAGCCGGAATCAGGCTTGACCGTAAGAACGCTGAGATAATATTTCAGATAGGCAAGGCATAAAAAAACATTTAATAAAAGAACACCAACCGCCATAGGTACCCCAGCCGGTGCCAGTATGATATGAAACAAGAAAATATTTACGCTTACCGGCAACAGCACTAATAAAAACAACGCTGTATACCGGTTGATTAATAAAAAGAAACCACCTACAATTTCCACTATTTTCAAAAATTGAAAAAAGTAGTCTGAAGAAATCGGTGCTTTAAGAAAGTCATCTCCTTGCTTTCCCATTTGAGGAACCGGCGTAAATTTGAGAAAGAAATCAGGCCGAACACAAAATAGATCAGTCCCAATAACAAGCGGGTAATCAATACTGTTGTTTTCATTTTGCCAGGTATCTGTTGCTTATTTTAAATATTTACGCATTTCTGCGGCCGCCTGAATAAAAAGAGATTTGGTCTGCGGAAGGTCTGCTAACCCGGTCAGCAGGCCCCAGTCATGAATAACGCCATTGTAACGAACAGTTGTTACAGGCACACCGGCCTGCTCCAGCATACGGCCGTAGGTTTCGCCGTCATCGCGTAAGATATCTTCCTCTGCCACCAGAATCAGTGCAGGAGGCAGACCCTTTAACGGGTGGGGGCCGGCTTTTACGGGTGAAGCATGTATGTCATCTCTGTTGCTATCTTCAGGTATATACATATTATACATCCACTTCATTACTGGTGTTGACAGGAACCGGTCCTGACCATAAGCCTTGTAAGAATCCGTTTCAAAATTATGATCAAGTATTGGCCACATCATGATCTGCAGGCTGATCTCCGGGCCGTTGTTCTCTTTGGCCTTAATAGCGGTTATCGCGGTCATATTGCCACCAACACTATTGCCCACAACCGCCAGCTTTTTACCATTCACGTTGATCTCATTGCCGTGCTCGGCAACCCACTGGGTTGCGGCATAAATCTGATTGATTTGCGTAGGGTAAGCAGCATCAGGCGTGCGGGTATAATTAACAAAAACCCCTACACAACCCGAAAGTACGGCGAGGTTCCTTACCATATGCTTGTGAGTCGGAAAGTCGCCTAACACCCAGCCGCCGCCATGTATATAAATAAACACCGGAAGATTTCCCTTTAAACCTTCAGGACGAACGATATTTAATTGGAGGTCCTTGCCATCAACTTTGATCGTTTTTTCTGAGATGGTAACGCCGGACATATCAACCGGATAAGCTTTTTGTATACTGACCAAAACCTCGCGGGCTTTTTCAGGTGTGAGTGTTTCCAACCCGGGTCCGCCGATATTGAGCGTCTTCAGAAAAGTCTTAACCCCAGGGCTGAGATGGTCATCAGTTGCATAATCTTTTACCTGGCTGTGCGCGTTAAAAGCGCTGCTGATAATTAATAACAGAATACCTGCCAGGTATCCTGCCGGTTTCGTTGAGGTCATGAATAGATTTTTCATTTTTATAATTTTAGTTAAGCTTATTATTAATTTCCGAGGTTATTATCTTTCTTGATCAGGTGGTTGCGCAATTCAGCGGCAGCATGTTCAAACAGTGAACGAGTGGGATGGATATACGCCAGCGGATTAAGCAATCCAAAGTCATGGATCATGCCGTTATAACGTACTACCGTCGTCCTAACGCCGGCTTCGTCCAGTTTCCTTCCATAGGCTTCGGCCTCATCACGCAGCACATCGTTCTCTGCTACCTGGATCAATGCGTGCGGTAAGCCTGCCAACTGTTCTTTAGTGGCCTGCAATGGAGATGCGTATATTACGTTGCGGCGCTTAGGATCTGGGATATACATATCGTAAAACCACTTCATCAGTGGTGTAGTCAGAAATCGCTCCTGACCAAATCGCTGATACGAATAAGTATCAAAATTGGCGTCAACGATCGGCCACATCATGATCTGCAATTTTATTTCCGGACCGTTGTTCTCCTTCGCTTTCAAGGTGGTCACTGCTGTCATATTGCCACCAACACTGTTTCCCGCAATTGCCAGACGCTTGCCGTCCACATTAATCTCATGACCGTTTTCCGCTACCCATTTGGTAGCCGCGTAGATCTCATTGATCGCCTGTGGATAAGCAGCATCGGGGGTACGTGTATAATTCACAAATACGCCGGCCACTCCGGATAACACGACGAGGTCGCGCACCATTCTTTTGTGTGTTGGGTAGTCGCCTAACAACCAGCCACCACCATGAATAAAAATAAATACCGGTAAAACCCCTCTCATGCCTTCGGGGCGTACAATATTCAGCACAATTTCATAGCCGTCAGCATTGATTGTGCGTTCCGATTCCTCGATGCCTGACATATCTATGGGTACAGATAGCTGGGCATTTTCCAGCACTTTTCGTGCTTCCAGCGGGGGCATCGATTCAATCGCTACGTTACCTGGGGCGTTTAAAGCTTTAAGAAATTCCCTCACCTCTTTTGAAAGTCTCGGATCCTGATCATATGGTGGTATGACCACATTACCATCATTACTAATTGTTTTCATTGTTTTGATTTTAATAAATGATTGTGCCCGTTGGGTTATGGCTGTTGATAGTGAACTTGCGTTAGTTCACGAATTGCAGCCATTATTGCTATCTGGATAGGCGAAACTGGTGCCACTATTTAAATAACTAACAATCAGATACTTATTTTGTAGACCTCAATTTATAGGTCACGAAATATCACTTTATGAAGGCTTTTTATTTAGATATCAAGAATGACTGCACCATTGCAGAAAATCGGCATAGCGAATGATTATCAGGCGGGGCTATATTCGGCTAAAAACAAACGCACAGGTATTCACCGGAAAAACAAGCCCCCCTTGTCAATCCTTTAGGGCAGGCTTAGATCAATATTTAACTAAAGCTGTTTGCGTTATGGAAATCGCTAATAGCAGGCTAATTAGCGGTATACCGCATGAATTAAAACAAATATTAAATCATAAAACACTCATTAACAGAAAACTAAAAAACAGGCATCAGAATTGAAATCCGTGAATATGACCGGAGCCAACCTTTCCGTTAAGAAACTTTCAACTGGCATTTACTTCATTAATATTCAGATCGCCGCTCATGAACAACTTATTAACCACACCCGCCATATCTGACAAAAACCGCGAAAAATTGCTATGGCTGCTTGCCTCCGCAACCTTTATCATTTTCTTTCAGGCCTATATGATTGCGCCATTGATACCCAGCCTGGCAACGACTTTCGGTGTGTCCCAGCAACTGACAGGAATACTGATTCCGGCTTACCTCATTCCTTATGCAGTTTCTACCCTTTTTTTCGGACTGTTGGCAGATCGGTTCGGGCCTACCTCGATCATTACCGCCTCGCTGACTGCTTTTGTAGCCTTATCATTTTTTACGTCTACGGCAGCAAACATGGATCAATTTATTTTATGGCGGTTTTTAACCGGTGTAGGATCCAGCGGTGTCATTCCGATCTCCGTATCACTAACAGGCAGACTGTTCAGTTTTGAGGAGAGGGGCAGGCCGCTGGGCCTGCTTTTTGGCGCCATGGCTGGTGGAGCCGCCGCAGGATCTACCCTGGGTGTAGCCGTCGCACCCGTTGTCGGCTGGAGATTTTTATTCATAGGGTTGGCTATCCTTGCAAGTATAGCGCTATTGTTGCTCGTTTTTGGCATCAAAAAGCTTCGGCTACCCAAACCCGTTACTACCGGGATCACCTTAACTGCCATCATAAACGGCTACTATAACCTTCTTGCACAAAGGCGCGGCCTCAGGACTTACTTTTACGTTTTTTGCAACGGTATTTTTCATTCAGGCGTTTTTACCTGGTTGGGATTGTACTTAAAAGACAACTATGGTCTTAACGAGTGGCAGATAGGGCTGGCATTGATGGGCTATGGCTTACCCGGATTTATTTTTGGCCCCTTTATTGGCAGGGCGGCCGATAAAAACGGCCGAAAACGCTTATTACCTTCGGGAATCCTTTTAAGTGCGCTGAGCGTCGGACTGCTTGCATTGCACCTGCCGTTGTGGATGGCTTGTTTACTTATAACCATCCTGTCATTGGGATATGACCTAAGCCAGCCTCTTCTGGCCGGGATAGTGACTGATTTGGGGAAAAATCAGCCGGGGCAGGCAATGGGGCTTAATGTTTTTACCTTATTCATGGGATTTGGTTTAGGAAGTCTGTTGTTCGGGGCTATGGTTCCTTACGGCTGGGCTGTGGCCTTGATCACTTTCACAACTTTTCAACTAACCATAGCACTATTTGGCTTTAAGGTTTTCAAGCGTGAAACGAACAAGATCTGAATATTACAATCTGGGTATCACAAAATTGACATTAATGCCGGCTGCGAAACACAGTTGTAAGTTCAGATCAGTCATTTTTGTTTTCACCGCTATTTTTAAAATAGTGCTTCTTGTCTATCCCCAGTTTTTTCATTCTCGAGTTTAATGTGGATACGTTAATATCCAGCAGTTCGGCCGCCCCTCCTTCACCAAAAACCTTCCAGTCACATTTAAATAATGTAGCAAGGATGTGGTCGCGCTCATTCTCCTCCATAGTTTTTTGCCTGTCTGCTTCAATTTCAATCGAGGCTTTCCGTTTATCCTTAGGAAGCACCAAACTGGTGATCAGCGTTCCCATCGAAAGCAGCACACTTCGCTCCATCATATTTTCCAGTTCACGGACATTGCCGGGCCAACTATAATTCCGGATTTGCGTGATCACGTCGTCAGAAAAGCCGGTGATCGACTTTCCCTGTTTAACCGCGTATTTTTTTAGGAAATAGTCGGCCAGTAACAATATGTCACCTTGTCTTTCCCTTAAGGGCGGTAACAAGATCGGAAAAATGTTCAGCCTGTAGTACAAGTCCAGACGGAAACGGCCGGTGCTGATTTCTTCTTCAAGATTCTTGTTGGTGGCCGCAATGACGCGCACATCCACTTTCTTCGAATTGCCGCCGATCCGTTCGATTTCCTTTTCCTGTAAAACCCGTAGGAACTTTGTCTGCAGGTCAAGCGGGAGCTCACCAATCTCATCCAGGAAGATCGTGCCACCGTCGGCTTGTTCAAATTTACCTACACGCCTGTTGAAGGCGCCGGTAAAGGAACCTTTTTCGTGCCCGAAAAGTTCGGATTCAATCAGATTTGCGGGCAGCGCCCCGCAATTAACAACGATCAGCGGTTTATTTTTACGGTCAGACAACTTGTGTATCGCCTGGGCTATCAATTCCTTGCCAGTGCCGCTTTCTCCTAAAATCAGCACGGCCGTGTTTGATTGGCTGACAATCTTTACGCTGTTCATAATGCGCGCAATGGCCGGACTATTGCCGATGATTTCGGGAAGGCCTCCTGATACCGCAGAACCAGCCCTTTTAAGATAAGCTTCGCGGTTTTTTGCCTCCTCTTCTACCTGCTGATGCAGATACCAGGCAACATCCAGCATAATCAATACATCTTTTGCCCGGAACGGTTTTACAAGAAAGCCATAAGGTTTGGTAGCTTTGGCTGCATCCAGTATTTCCTTATTGGAATTGGCAGATAAGTAAACAAAAGCAATGTTCATTTCGCGCAGTTTTCCCGCAAGATCGATACCCGTCAGATTTCCTTGTAAAAGGATGTCCAGCATAACCATATCTGGTTTTTCTTTTTCAACCATTTTTAAAGCGATGGGCACCGAACGGGCAATTCCTGTTACCTTGTAGCCTGCCCTTTCCAGGATCCCCTGCATGTTATTGGCCTCAATAAACTGGTCTTCAACAATCAATATTTTTGTTCTCACGTTTATATTATTTGATGGTCAACTTTGTGTGGTTTAATCGCTCTATAATCATCAATTATGTTATTAGCATCATATTAAATGTTCCTTTTTGATACCAAGCCGCTTAATTTTCGAGTTAAGCGTACTTGGCGGCACGCCCAGTATGTCGGCAGCACCACCTGGTCCGGATATACGCCCCTGGCAGTATTTGAGGATTTTTAAAATATGGTCGCATTCATTTTCATCAATGGTCTTCAGCGCTATTTCGCCTGCTGAGGTGGCGGCCGTTCCTTTGGGTTTATTAGTTGGTAAATGGATATTTTTCAGCATTGGCCCGGTGCTCAGTAATATACTGCGTTCAATTAAGTGTTCAAGTTCCCGGATATTTCCGGGCCAGCTGTAGTGGACCATTTCCTGCAGCGCTTTGCTGCCGAGCGTAGTTATCTGACGCCCTGTTTTTTTAGCATAACGGTGGATAAAATGCGTCGCCAGGATCGGAATATCCTCCTTACGGTCGCGCAGTGCCGACAATTCGATAGGAAAAATATTCAAACGGTAATATAAATCACTGCGGAAGCGGCCTTCATCAACCTCCTTTTCCAGGTCGCGATTCGTCGCCGCGATAATCCTAACATTTACTTTGATCGTGCCACGGCCTCCCACACGTTCAATCTCTTTCTCTTGTAAGGCGCGCAGCAGCTTTACCTGGAGCTCAAGGGGCATCTCTCCTATCTCATCCAGAAACAGGGTGCCATTGTTTGCCAGCTCGAATTTGCCCAGGCGGCGTTCCGTTGCACCTGTAAAACTGCCTTTTTCATGACCAAAAAGCTCGCTTTCGATAAGGTTTGCCGGAAGCGCTGCGCAATTGACCTTCACCATCAGTTTGTTTTTGCGCGGAGAATTATTGTGAATAGCCCTGGCTATCAGTTCTTTTCCCGTCCCTGTTTCGCCCAGTATCAACACCGTACTGTCTGAAGAAGCAACCTGTGTAACCATGCGAAACGTTTTTTGCATCACCTGACTTTCACCGATAATCTCTGCGTAATTTTGATTTACCTCTATTTCTTCCTTCAGATAAATTGTTTCTTCCTCCAGTTGATGTTTGTAACGGTCAATTTCTATGAGTTGTTGGTTCACCTTTTCATTGGCCAATATATTAGATATGGCGATTGACAACTGTGAACAAATGCTTTTTAGTAAAACCTCCTGTTGTTTGACTTGGCGAAAATCGGGGTGAAGAAAACTTAAAACGGCAATCCCCTCCGAACCGATTTGTATGAACATGCCGATGCGCGTATTGTCTGACTGGGCGTCTGCTGTCATTGGACCAGGAAGCAAGGTCAGGCAGCTATCGTTTACTTCGTACAATACCGGGCTGTCAACCTCTGTAATTAGGTCAAGAATACTTTCCGGGAAAGTCATCAGCGTGTTCAAATTATCTGCCAGTTCATCCGGTTCAGCCCCCGCTTGTGACGCATCATAGAGAAACGGCATGCACTTTTGACTTTCCCGGTCAAATAAATGGATGACATAATCTTCAATTCCGAACAATTCCTGAAACTGCACTTTAAGGATTTTAGCCAGCAATTTATGGTCCCTGACCGGTGCGATAGCGCTACTGAACTTTAATAAACGCCCTTTCTCCTCCTCCCGTGATTTGATTTCCTGGTTCGCCAGGATATTCGCCACGGAAATGCAAAGCTGCAAAGATAAACTTTGGATCAGTTGTAGTTTACCGGTGGTAATAATGTCGCGGTCCTTGAAGTAAATCAGCCAAAAACCGAATACTTCTTCGCCTTTAGCAAGACGGATCACCAGCAAGGTCTTTTGCTGAAGCTGGCGGTTAATCTTGACATATAACGGCTGATATTCCTGTAAAGCCAATTCATCGAGATCGAACAACAGCGGGATACTGGTCTGCCTTGCCTGGTTCAGTACCGGGCCGTTGATTTTATTACTGTCACGGGCACTGAGGTTAGACAAATGTGTTTTTGCACGGGCATCCTCATCCAACAGGAAAGCACTATAGGTGAGCCCGTCGTTATTCCGGACAGCGATCATGGTGTGACTGCAGCCCAATAGCTGCTTAAATTTATCCTTGATAAACCTGGCCAGTTCATCCGTACCGCGGACAGAAGCAATATCAGTATTAATGGCCAGCAACAATTCCATTTCATTTCTTCGGCGCATCGTTTCCTCTACCATTTTGATATTAGAAAGGGCGACCGAAAGCTGAGCGCTGATTCCCCTTAATAAATTGATACGCAGCGAAGCAACCGCATGCGGGAACATGTGCAGGATCAGATGGCCCAACGTTTCCCCGCTGACTTTCAATGTCACCGCGGCAAAGTTTTGCCAGCCTCTTGCCTCCCAGGATTTAAACAGATCAACTTCCGGATATCGCTCCACAAACTCAGCGGTATCAAAAGACAGGTCCGTTAAGGCATCCGCCATTTCGTTGATCACAGGTCTCAGCTGTAAATTATGTTCATGCCGCCTGTTTACCTTTAATTGTATATCACCCGCAGAAGTTCGTTCTTTCTCATATTCATGAAATTGATAGCTATCATTTTCCGCGCTGTGCAGGATAATGGTAAGCCCTTCAATATCAAAAAATGAAGCCAGTTTGGCATGTACTGCCTCCAGGAGGTCTTCGCTGTTTCTGGATGCGGCGACTTCGCTACTCAGGTTGAGCAGAATTGCTTTTTCGTCGTCGTTTGCATGTAATGTTGCCGAAAGCAGATGTGTTAAAATCGCATCCTTAAATTTTTCAGACAGACTTTCCATGCTGATCAGGTGTTCATTCAGCATATCCGAAAGTGCTTTGTATCTGACTTCTTCAGTTCCGGCGTGTTTGATGGAGTTCAACATAACTAAATATTTTAATAGGGTTTAAAACTGTTTTAACCTGGAAATGAGATTAGCCGAAAAGCAATTTACAATTCCGGTACCACAAAATAAACTATTGATTTTAAGTACATTAATTTAATTTCCTATTTGAACGTTGACGAAATATCATCAAGCCTGAACGGCATTGGTGATATTTCACCAATCGCTTATTTATGTATGGTTTAATGATGTCGTCCGCTTTCCAAATGAGGACCTTCCAGGCAGCGATAGCGATGCCCATTTCGGTTGCTGCTCATCCCCCACCAGAGCTGTTCTAACTTCGGATCCGCTGTCGTAAGCATTAGCAATAAACGAAGATCACCCTGAAATACCCGAAATTAAAAGGGGACAAAATTAATAAAGCGGTCAGGCGGGTCATTACATCCGGCCATGGACCAGTACTTACCGTAAGAACCGACAGGGCGACGGAAATCTTAATCAATAGCGCCACATTCATGGCGTAGCTGACGAACATCGCCATATAAAAATTACCTGTTTCGATTTCATAGGTGAGTTTACAATGATCACATTATTTTAGCATTCTGCTGTCCGTGGAGTCCATACATTGCGCTTACAAACATTCCACCCGGTGGCAGGAGCATTTTGCGTGTATCACAGCTGGCCATAGCCAGCATTTCATGATACTGAGCAAGCTAAACATAATTGCCTATCGGGCCGCGGCCGGTAATGACGATAGTATGTTTATTGGTGTTTGCGCCGCGGCAGTAATCATGCCGCCGATGGCATAATCTATAAAAGGATAATAGCCATTCCAGAAGGTATCCGCTACGTGAAGAAAGAAAGTTTGTAAACCCTGACGTTTGAGTCACCAAATGTATGAGGCACAGATAGCTTAAAATAGGCTCATGGAAAGAAAAAGCCGTTTCCTATACAAATAAATGGCTTTTTATTAAAGTGCGCCCACCTGGGCATTTATCGAATCAGTTTTTGAGTGATTTGAAGTGAGTAGCGGCTCAATGTGTTACGCAGTTTGAGAACGCTATTGAGCGAAATTAAAAAGAGGCAGATTGTTCCTTTAATTTCAAGCCGTTGCGTATATCATCTCGTCTATTTTAAATTTAAGCGTAATTGTTGTTCCATTAACGTTCTCAATACTGATTTCCGCCTTTATATCTTCGGAAAGACCACGCAACAGCTTCAAGCCTAAAGCCCCTGAATGGCTTCCAGATTTATGCGCGTTTATTCCAATACCGTTGTCCGCAATTATTAATTCAACCTGTTCATTAATTTGATACATAGTAATACTTATAGCCCCCTTTTTTTTACCAGGGAAAGCATATTTTATGGAGTTGGTTACGGCCTCGTTAATGATCAGCGACAAAGGTACTGCATAGGATACAGCCAACCTAAGCGGCTGAATATCGAGTTCAAAACGGATCTGACTGGTGGTTCCAAAACTATCATTAAGATAACTTACAAATTCGGGGATGTAAACAGACATATCGATCGTTTTTATATCTTCCGACTGGTAAAGTTTTTGATGAATCAACGACATGGCATAAATGCGATTCTGGCTGTTTTCAATGGCTTTCAACGCATCATTCTCCAAATAAGCTGCTTGCGACTCTAAAAGGCATATTACGGTGTGCAGATTGTTTTTAACCCTGTGGTGCACCTCTTTCAGCAACCATTCTTTTGACAGTAGGAGAACATCTTTGTCGTGTAGCAAGCTCTCTAACAGATGGTTCTTATGATCTATTTCATCCTTTTGAGCTTGTAGCTTTTCATTGTTTTTCCTATTAATATAAAATCGATAATAAATCATTCCTATGATTAAAACGGTCAGAGCCACACCGATATATATTAGTTTCCTAACGTTATCGGCTTGTTGGTTTTGAAGCGCGTTTTTAGCTCGAAGAATCTGGAGATCTTTTTCCTTTTGGGTCATCTCCAACTGAATCTTCATACCTGCTATATTTTTGGCATCATTTAATTCAACTATTTTCTTATAGTACGTTACATATTGTAGGAGATGTTTTGCCGCAGATTCGTAATTTCCCTGGAGCGAATCAATCTTAAAGAGCATCCAATTGGCTGCAGAAAAAGTTATTGGTTCGTTCATTTTAATAACGGGGATTGCTAAAGAATTCTGAAGGTAACTTTTTGCCTTATCGTACTGTTTTATTTCAAAATAAAATGTTCCTATTTTTAGTTTAATTTGAGCCGAGCGGAAATCTTTTGTAATTAATTTGTCTTGATCCGAAAGATGATCAGCCATTAAAAAATATTTTTCAGCCTGCCTATAGTTGTTTATATCTTTATAGTTTGCGGCTATCGATAAATAGGCCATTTGTTTATCGACAAGACTTGCAGGAGGAATAGTTTTAAGTGTATTTGATAACAGAAGTATCGCTTCTCTTGACTTGCCGCTCTCATTTAGATAAGAGGTATAATTAAAAAGGGCTCGATATATGGCAGGATCGCCATTCTTACTTAACTCCTCCACCGCTTTTTTGAACCAATAGGATGCAAATGCGGATATTGTTTTACTCCCATAATGCAAATCGGCAACTCTTGCGTAAAAATATCCCAATCCAATACTATCTTTAGTTTCCTGCGATGCTCTAACAGCCTTTAGCCCATAGTTCGTGCCTCTATCATCGTTACCATTAACCTTGCAGATTAACGAAAGCAGATCGTAATTGTAATGAGTGTAGGGAAAAGCCATGGCATTTTCCAGTTGTAGCGCTTTCAACGCATTTACTTCGGCTCCTTTGATATCCTTTAAAACAAAGGCCAGGTACGCCAAATTCGTTAATGTATTAACTTGCTTCGCAGGCTTATTCAACTGCTGATACAAAATATTGGCTTTCGCTAAGCTATTTATTTTCAACATAATAGTAGCAGGTAACGGTGGGCAATAGGTGCCCTGGTAATCCCAGGCTTTTGCCTCCGTTACCTTGTCATTCGCTCTCTGGCAAATATTAATCAGGTCCGTAAAGCACTTTGTCCCTTTTTCTACCTGGTTACCTTTGAAATAGTTTTTGCCCAATAAACAAAGACTTTGGTTTGACCAGAATGCTGAATGAAGCGCCTCGCTCTCCTGTTTGGCTTTTGATAAAAAATATTGAGCACTGTCCCGGTCATTTTGGCTGTAACCTGGTTGGAAAGCATAATAAGAGCCTAATAGTACCAGCAACTTAACATGGTCTATCCCATGCAAAGTGCCCAATATTTTTACGGCTTGCCGGGTTTGCCGGGTATCTATCCATTTATTATCTTCTTTAGCGATATCATCGCTAAAGCCATCTGTAATCACCGTCCACCTGCTTAATCTGCCTTTTCGGCTTACCAGAACAAGACTGCTATCCTGGTCTACCTGTCCCTCCTTTACAACCGTATAAAAATTTAAACTTAGCTGTAACCAAAGTTGTTGTTTTTCGGAGCTTAATCGGGAAGTCTGGGCATAGATCGTTACTGGATAGATAATAAGGTATACCAGCAAGTTCAACAACATAAATTTATTGGCCATGGCACTTCAATATTATCGACGGTTCGGAAAAAACACAGCAAAATGCCATCAATAGCCTTACATTGACTCCTTCGAATACAGGTGCATCAAATTAATTTTTCTTAGACATGGCTGACAATTGCAAAAATGCGAAAACAGACACAAAGAACATTTTAACTCTTCGGGGACTGAAAAGTCCACCTAATAAAATTAAACGCTTTTTTTGAAAATAGCAAATGTGCCAACATTGGGGCGACTTTGATTTAAATATAATTCCGGATTTGCGCGATAACCTTGTCGGAAAAGCCGGTAATTGATCTTTCTTGTTTACCTGCGTATTTTTTCAGAAAACAATCGGTCAGCAACAATATGTCGCCTTGGCTTTCAAGTAGTTGCGGTAACAAAATCAGAAAAACGTTCAGCCTGTAGTATAAGTTCAGTAGGAAACGGCTGACACTGATTTCTTCTTCGACATTCTTGTTGTTGGCCGCAATGACGCGGACATCTCCCTTTCTGCCATCAACACCATATTTATCCTGCAGGTTCATTTAAGGTCCCCATCGATTGCCGCACTCGCAGAAGGCTTTCAGCTTATGGCTGAACAAAAAGGTCAAGGCACTTTTCAAGCAATACGCTATCATCAAACTTAAGCTTGTCTTTACGGTACAGTCGACAAAGAAAACATGTGATGATACAATTATGAGAGTGGAGTACGCCGGCTAAGGTTTCCCGGTATTCCCCAAATTAAAGGAAAAGGTCATTGATTTCGTCCTTGGTCCTATCGGTACGGAATTCTTTCTTAAGGCCAATGTAGTATAAGTATTTAAAATAGTATGTATAAAGGGCGTCAAAAAGAATTCTCATCTTCTGAGAAGACAAAATTGTTCCATTCTTCTTTTAGATCCGCACCTTTTAAAGTTCTAATCATTAAAATTACAGGCCATTTTTAATAATCTATAGCAACAATTAAAATTTCGGTTAACACCGGGAATCCAATCATTGATAATTGGCCATATAATTATAATAATGAAATTACTTTAGCGCAACATTAATGTTGCATAAATTGCTATCCTAATCATTTAACGCAGATTGAATAACACTGCTTAGGTCAAACAGTTTAGCGACTTCCGGTTTCAGGTTAAATCGTTCCTGCAGATATGCTGCAGTATTATAGGCAATTGATATGTTATGTGCCGTATCTTCCCACACCAGGATTTTTAACGGTAGGTCAATACCCGAAACGGCAACTTCTGAAAGTACCTTGCCGCCCACTTTAGGATTCCCGAATAATATTAAATGCATCGGTGGGATAGCAATGTCAGCAGTACTTAATTCTTTCTGCTGGTCAATTACTGCATAGACCTTTGCACCGCGACTTTTCAGTACGGAGCAGAGACGCACCACAGTTGCTTCAGCAGTAAAACGACTTTTTTCAATAAATACGCCTTTAGGTTCGAACATAACGCAAATATTTGAAGGTGAAAATATAGCAATTCTGGCGAGTGAAACCATTGGCAAAAATTGCCTGCGGCAAGGTTTCTTATTGAATTGTGACTGTATCATTTTTTTTGATGGCGATCCAGGTAAATAGCCGCAGACTCACTCATGGTTATAATCGCGCCGCCCATGATGACGGTATCTTTGAGTACCAGCCTGCCACGGCCCGATAAAAATGGAAATCCCCAATCAGCATCACCAAGATTTGGCACCCAGGATTCGGGGGGGGTGACCAGAAAGAAAAGCGTTACCGCGGTCATCAGGAAAACCAGGATGCTGGCAATCATACTTGGTGTTGGCCATACGCGGTATAGCGCCACAAGCACGGCTACAACGATCAGGTATACGCCCAGCCCCCTCGAAAATGGATAAGTACCGTTACCAGTGTGCCAGATATGATTTTTCTGAAACAGTTCACCTTCCTTATTGACATGTTTTTTGTAGGCTGCAGGATCATTATAAAAAAAAGACATGATCGGGCTGTTCGCTACAAACGGAACGATACCTTCAGCTTCATAGGTGAAAAATTTAAGGCCGCCAATCCACAGAAATGCTATGACGACACCAGCGCGGATAACATTTCGTCCGGCCTGCTCCATGCCTGCGATAAAAGAAAGGAGTGAGCTTTGCATATTACTAATTTAAATTTAACGGCGCTATGCTGTCGCCGGGGTCAGATGCCGGCAAAACTGATTCGGGCTTATCAGCGCTGTACTCCGGCTGATAACTGAGACCAGGGGTGAGCCAGTAAAGCAGGATTACCCTGGAATACCTGAAATTAAATGGGGACAAGATTAATGAAGCGGTTAGCAATACTATTACATACAGCCACGGGTTAGTACTTCCAGTAAGAACCGATAAGGCGACGGAAAGTGTAATCAATACCGCAACATTCATGCCGTAGCTGACGAACATCGCCACATAAAAATAACCAGGTTCGATTTCATAGGTAAGTTTGCAATGATCACATTGCTTCAGCATCTGTTGTCCGTGGAATCCGTACATCGCATTCGCAAACATTTTTCCCCGGCGACAGCGGGGGCATTTTGCATGTATCACGGCTGGCCATAACGGCCATTTGTTAGCGTTATTCATAAACTATAATTACTACTCTGGGATTGATTCAGAAACTTATTTATCTGTCGGGTTGAACAGCACAAAGTCCTGCTGTTCAACCAACAGCTGCCCCGGTTAAACGCCAGTAAATACCAGCTTGGCGAAAAAATCACCTTTAATAACGAAATTGCCAAACACGGGATCAAATGAAGCGGTAGGCTTCGCTGCGATCACTCCTTTTAAATCTCTACCCTGTTTCTTTAGGCTCGCTACCCTTTCACGTATCGTGGCCAGCATATCATGAAACTGAACAAGCTGCGCGTGATTACCTATCGGCCCGTGGCCGGGAATAACGATAGTATGTTTGTTGGTGTTTGCAACATTCTGGGCCGCGGCTGTAATCATGCCGTCAATGCTGCCGCCGGTGGCATAATCTATAAAAGGATAATACCCATTCCAGAAGGTGTCCGCTACGTGAAGGATGTCGGCATTGGGGAAATAAATTGAGGAATCTGCGTCGGTATGAGCCGGTTGATAGGTTTTTACAAGGATATTTTCTCCGTTAAAATGCTTCTTGTATTCATTTTTGTAGGTAATAGTTGGGATCCCACCTTTGGGCAGGGGCTCAAAGGTGTAATTCCATTCGGGCTGGAAAATGCGTTTGGTCAGGTGATCACGGGTAATATCCTGCGAGATAATTGTTGCACCGGCATCATGCAACCAGTCATTTCCGCTGGTATGATCAAAATGCCAGTGACTGTTGATCAGAACTTTGATCGGCTTATTGCTGATGGTTTTCAGCGCCGCTGCCACGTGGGCCTTTGATACGTCAATACCGGCGTCAACCAGCAGTTTTCCCTGGGGGCCGTTCAAAACGGCAATGTTACCGCCAGAACCTTCCACCATAAAAATATTGCCTCTCAGTGTGGTTACATTGATTTTGGCAGTAGCGGCAGCCCTGTTGATCTGCTGCACGGGACCATCAATTACTTTCTGCCCGAATAATAACCTTGGCGACAGGATAGCGCCTGCGGTTAAAAGGCCGGCACTCGCTAAAAAGCTGCGACGGTTGATGTGTGTGTCATTTGTATTCATGATAATCTATTTGGTTGTTAGCAATTCGGTTTATGGATATATGCAGCTTGTCCTGAACCGGCAAGCCATTCTTATTTATTATTTTAAGCTCACGGCTTCCGGGAAATCGAGCGGTACTCCAGTAACAGCGTAAACATAATTGGTAAAAGTGCGCAGTGCTACCAAACCGATCAGTTCGATCAGCGCATCTTCGTTGTAACCGGCTTCGAAAAAGTCACAAAGCAGTACAGGGTCTACCTGGCCCTGGTTCTCAGCGATGTATTTGGCTAAGCAGATGACAGTGCTGAGCCTGGTTTCATAACTGATACCTTTACGGATATTGATTGTTTCGTCATGGTTAAAACCATTGTTTTTTGCGGTGACGGTGTGTGCTGCCAGACAGTATCGACATTCATTCACTTCTGATACAACGAGGTAAATTGCCTCACGTTCCCTTGAACTGAATACACCGCTGCTTAACGCTGAATCAAATTGCAGAAAACCTTTTAAAGTGGCAGGAGAATAGCCAATTACTGCGTACAAATTTGGCAGTTTGCCAATTTTCTGAGTGATCTGATCGAACATTGCCCGTGACTCCGGGCTTACTTCTTCCCGGGTAGGAACTTTGATTGCTTCCATAATTACTTTTGTATTTTAAGATATGCCTTCTTCCGGATGACGATGAGCATCTGAAATGGACAGGAATCGTAAAGTAATATTGATGCCAATCACATAACACACTGTACCACAGATAGCTAAAACAACACTTCAAATTCTCACCTCACGTTATTTCGTTAATTAGAACTAAAAAAATGAAATCCCAATAGTCTGAAATTGTCAAGCTGTATCCGAGATGTATGCGGAAGCAGATTATTCCGGCACTTCACGGCAATTCAGAACGAACCCGCACTAAAAAGCGCGAACAACTTTCCATAGATACTCGTGATTATCGCCATAAACAAGATTTCTATTAGCGCTATTTCAAGAACCGCTTGTATTTACCTGATATATCGCATGGAAGCTTAAAAACAAAACAAATTAAATATCTGATTTTCAATATTTTAAATTATGGCACTTGATTTTATCTTCAGCATCATGAACAATGATCTGCCCTTGCTGAAGTCTTATATCAAACGCTAATAAATTAAATACCGAGGTTATGACACAAAAACTCCCCCTCCCACCATTTACCCTGGAAACTGCGCTCATCAAAGTACAAGCCGGAGAAGATGCGTGGAATACGCGGAACCCTGAGAAAATCGCTATGGCTTATACTGTAGATACCGAATGGCGAAACCGGGATCAATTTATAAACGGCCGGGAAGCGGTCATTCATTTCCTACAGGGGAAGTGGGAAAAAGAGTTGGATTACCGGTTAAAAAAAGAGCTGTGGGCATATACGGATAATCGTATAGCCGTGCGCTTTGAATATGAATACCATAACCAAAAAGGTGAATGGTTCCGGGCTTACGGTAATGAGAATTGGGAGTTTGACGAAAACGGGCTCATGCGGAAGCGTTATGCAAGCATCAATGACGTAGCGATCCTTGAAGTAGAAAGGCGGTTGCTTTGATCGTATCCGGCTACAATAACATTATTTCAATAAATCACACTTAAAAAATTTAATATGGAAAATGAACTTAACGAATGGTCGGATACACCAATAGCTGAAGGAAGGCTTGAAGGGAAAGTCGCATTGATTACCGGCGGCAACAGCGGTATCGGATTGGCAAGTGCTAAACGATTTGTTGCCGAGGGAGCTTATGTATACATCACGGGCCGACGCCGGGAAGAACTTGATAAAGCCATTAGTTCAATCGGACAAAACGCCACGGCGATCCAGGGTGATATCAGTAACCTTGCCGACCTGGATAAAATCTACGAAGTTATCCGCGCCGGTCACAACCGGCTGGATATCGTATTTGCCAATGCCGGGCTGGGCACTCTTGAGCCACTGGGCAGTATCACCGAGGCTGGATTCGACCTGGCGTTCAATGTGAATGTAAGGGGGACGTTATTTACGATACAAAAGGCGCTGCCATTTTTATCTTCGGGAGCATCCATTATCCTGACCGGATCCTCTACCGGTTCCAGAGGCACCGCAGCCTTCAGCGTTTACAGTGCAACCAAAGCGGCCATCAGAAATTTTGCACGTAGCTGGGCACTGGACCTGCGTGGCAAAGGTATCAGAGTCAATGTGCTTTCTCCTGGCGCCACGGCCACTCCCGGTCTTTTAGGCTTGTTCGACAGCAGTATACAGGACCAGGCCATGCAGGCTTTCAGCGATGAGTCACCGCTTGGCCGTGTAGGACACCCTGATGAAATAGCAGCTGTTGCGGTCTTTCTGGCATCGGATGAGAGTACTTACATGACGGGAAGCGAAATATTTGTTGATGGCGGACAGGCGCAGGTATAGTAAACGCGGCGGTTGTCATGAGCTATGTTTCGACACGCCGTCGCTTGACATTTGTCAAATCATTTCCTATCAAATGTCAACCGCCGGAGGGTAAGAGACGATTTACATTTGCAAACGGATCAAACCACGGATTTTTCGAAAGGTAGCTTTCAATAAAAAATCTGGATGGTGACGAGTAAAATAAAAATCATATGGAAACGGAGATAGAAGATAACGGTACCCGCACAGCAGACATCAGCTCCCTTGTTTTAAAATTTCTGGACACAGCTACCCGTGACCCAGCAGAATGGTTAAATCTTTTACACGATGATGCTGTATTGGTATTTCCGTATGCAGAGTCGGCGGGCCTGCCTGTAGTGGTTGCCGGAAAGGATGTAATAAAAAAAGCAACGGCATCCTTCCTGCAAATGGTACCTGGTATCCGCTTTAACAACCCGGTCGTTTATCCGACTCTGGACCCGCACAAGGCCTTTGCAACCTATGAAGCTTGTGTCACGGTAGCAGCAACGGGCAGGGAATATGAACAAAACTACATTACCATGTTCACGGAACAAGCCGGGAAGATCATAGAAATGTATGAATACTATGACCCGGTTAAACTCAATACGGCCTTTTCGGAAAGCCAGAAATAAATTATTAATCCATCATACATATCAAATAAATTAGATCATCATGAGTAAGAAAGCAGTATTGGTTGTACACACCACTTACACCATTCATCCGGAAGATAAGCAAATTTTCACCAACGCGGTTTTGTCGCACATATCTGCTACCAGGAAAACAGAAGGCAACGTGTATTACCACTTTTCATGGGATATGGTAGATCCTAATACCTGTGTACTGGCCGAAGGTTGGGTAAATCAAAAAGCCCTTGACGATCATCTGAAAAGCGAAATGTTCCAGGCGGCTTTAAAAGCTGTGATAGAGCATGTGCGCATCCTTGAAAGACATGGCACACTTTACACTGTTTCCGGCGAAACAGATATCATTCCTGAAACTACTAACTGATCAACAACAGAGGGAGGATAATTATCCGCCCTCTGTTGTTGAGGTGGGACCGGGAATTTCTGAAATCCTTGAGCACTGGTTATCGATGGCGGCGTTACCGCTACGCTGATTTAACCAGCAGACCGTTAATCGCTACGATGCGGAACACCGCAGGAAAGAACAAGAATGCTGCAGATGAGCTGGCTGCAACTGATAATATTGAAGTTGTGGAAATGGATGTAGCCGATGATGAATTGGTCAGCAACGGATTTAATTACATCATCAACAAATATGGCAGTATCGATGTATTAATCAATAATGCAGCCGTAACGGGTTTTGGCGTCGCTGAAGGCTATTCAATCGACGCATATAAAAAGATGTTCGAAATTAATTTTTATGGCGCTATTCGCACCTATCAGGCCGCTTTGCCGGTTATGAGAAAATTAAAGCAGGGACTGATCATCAATCTGTCGACCGGAGCAAGTGGGTTTTCGGTTCCTTATATGGTTCCTTACATGGCCTCAAAGTTTGCTTTAGAAACCTTTATCGAGGGTATTGATTCAGAGCTGCGTGAGTTCGGGATCGAAAATGTTTCCATTCCCTGCGGCGTTTATTCCACAGGCATGGCCGATAAAGGCGGACATAACGCCGACCGTTCCGAAATAACTGCTGAATATCCCGATTTTGAGCCCCGGCTGGCTGCACTGGGAACTTCAATGTTTGGCAAAATGCAGGAGTTTGATATGAACCCGCAGGCAATTGCTGACGGTATCCAATCACTCATTGATATGGAAAAAGGCTTCCGACCGCTGCGATACCCCATCGACGCCATAGCACAGGGAACAGACCAAGAGTTTATTACTGCAAAAAGAAAGATCAAGCGGAAATGGGCGGCTAAATACGGCATCGATTTTTAGCCCTGCACCTGACAAAATAAAAATCCCTGAATTGGTCAGATTCAGGGATTTCTTTTTGCGCCGGATCTATTTGCTTACTTGCTGGGCCGCAGCCATAATTACTGCTGCTACTTCCTGCGGGTGGCTCATAAAAACAACATGGCTTCCTTTAAGGCGGGTGACGATACTGTTTGACCTTTTATAGCCATTCATCGTAATGACCGGATTAATGCTTTTATCATCTTCCGAAGAAATACCGTAAGTTGGTTTGCTTTTCCAGGCGGCCTCCGTTACAGGAGTTCCAAATGCTTCGGCGGGAATAAAACCGGATGAAGCGAACATAAATTCAGCGGTCTCATCACTAACATCAGCGCAAAAACCGGCATGGAACTTTTCTTTTGAATAATATACATTTCCTTTTTCATCCGGTGGCAATAAACCGTTTTCCGGTTTTGGCGGTGCACTTGAAGCCAGCTTTACTGTATTTTCGCCGACCTCAGGCTGAAAGGCATTAACGTAAACAAGCGCTGCCACTTTCGGATGAACGCCGGCCTGTGTAATCACGGTTCCGCCCCACGAATGGCCTACAAGTATAACAGGGCCGTCCATTTTGTCGATAGCGAAATTTGTCGCGTTTACGTCTTCTTTAAGCGAGGTGCAAGGGTTCTGAACAAGCGTCACATTATATCCTTTTTGGGTCAGTTCCCTGTATACCCCCTGCCAGCCCGAAGCGTCGGCGAAGGCTCCGTGTACAATCACGACATTTTTAACTTTTAGGGCCTGCGCGTATGTCTTACCGGTCAGGGTAAAACCTGAGGCAATTGCCATCAGTAATACCAGCAGCCTACACCATTTGGTCAATCTTTTACTTTTCATTTTGATTGGTTTAAAATTTAACGATTTAGTTTACGAAGCATCTAACCAATCCCATACCACCTCACAATAAACTAACTATCAACAACTTAAATAGAACAATCATTTCAATTGATAACGATATATCACTTTTGTCCGGGCCATTGATTAAATAGAGACAAAGCGGCACCCGGAATTGACTTTGTCGAGAAGGTCATTATTGATCCATCCATTGTTACATAAGTCAAAAGAGTGTGGGGGTCCGTAGCACCTCATAATTAGCGGCATATCAATGACGAAAACCAATTAGCGTAATACCGCGATACGGCGAATGCGCAACAAACAACAAATAACTGATTAACAATTAATTAATAATTGGAACGCCTTTTATTCGGTGTCATCATAAAGGATTAGCATACCCGGTCTCGCATAACCGTATCAACTAATTTATTAGCCATATGATAACCTCCACAAGAGAAAGCTTTATTGAATTTATGCCGGTGAGCATATTCGGCAGCGTAATGGGCTTATGCGGTTTATCATTTGCCTGGCGGCGGGCTGCAGTGATCTGGAACATTTGGGAATTGCCGTACTTGATTTTCAGATTGTTCGCGATTGCGGCCTTTATAGCCTTATCAGCCTGTTATCTGGTCAAATGGTACAAGTTCCGAAAATTAATTATAGAGGAGTTCCGGTCGCCGAAAACGATTTGCTTTTTCGCAACCTATATCATCTGCTTGCTGCTCCTACCCGGGGTCGTCATCGATTTTTTTCCCAGGGTGGCCATCGTCATCTGGTGTACCGGAGCCATATTAATGCTTTTTTTTGCATGCTATATGCTGAGAAGATGGCTGGATGAGCGGCAGGAACCGGACTCAGCCATGCCTGCATGGGTCCTTCCCATCGTAGGTACTTTGGACATACCTATAATCGGTAATCAATTGCCTTTGCCCGGCATCCATGAAATAACAATGATGGCCTTCGGGATCGGTTCAGTATTCGCGCTGGTCCTTCTCGTGATCCTTATCTCCAGGCTGATTTTCCAGGCACCTTTACCGGAGGGCCTGCAACCATCCCTTTTTATTTTAACTGCGCCATTAGCACTTGCTTTCACGGTTTACCACCAGTTGACGATGAAGCTGGATATTACAGCCGGAACTTTATTCTATTTTAATCTGTTTTTGGCCCTGCTGCTGGGCAGTAAGATTTTTCTAATTCCCCGAGCATGTCCCTTTAAAATCTCATGGTGGTCGGTGAGCTTTCCGTTATCAGCACTTTCTATCACAGCACTGACCTATGTGGAAAATAAACCTGACTGGGCCCATCAGCTCTTTGCCGCCGGGATGCTTCTGTTAGCCACTATCGTTATCTCCTACTTGTCTGTCATGACGATGTTCCGGGTGGCCACTAAGACATTTTAAGTCCAAAAATCTGGGTCGGCCGTAAGCCTGGCAACAAGCACGGCCGTACTATAAAACCGATAAAATGCTGGTAAAAAACAATATATCAACAATGGAGGCCGGATTAGCGATATAAAGCACTTGTACACGCTCATAAAAAAAATAACAAACAACTGACTTACAACTATTTAAAACATGGCACTTTCATTGATACCTCTTCAGTAATTAACAACAGTGATTTACATAAACAGACTTAAAGATTTCAATCATGAAAACAAAAAAGAAAGAAAAGAAAACAGTCGCCGAGGCACCAGAGGGGCATGATCATCATGAAACCTACCTGGAAGAGGAAATGCCCAATCCCGACCATGAATTTCCGGGAGTCGGCCGTGTCGTAGGGGATTTCGTAACCAGGGACCACGGGAGATCTTCGCACCGTATGATCGATCATGAACCAGGAATTTTTTAATTACAGAACAGGTGAAGTACAACCCGGAAGCTGTTGTTAGGGCGGCTTCCCGGGGCCTTGCCTGTTCCCCAAGCCAGAAGGCGACATGGATTGCACACCGTGCAAGGCTTCTCTATTTACAAACGGCAATCACCCATTTAACCGATGACGCTAATTGCATTTACTTTTTTCATATTAGCCGGAGCTTACCTGGCAGGCTTAATAGGTTCGATGACAGGGTTGGGTGGCGGCTTTATTGTTATTCCGTTATTGACTTTACTGCTGCATGTCAACATCCATTACGCAGTGGGGGCGTCTCTGATCTCTGTCATTGCTACTTCTTCCGGTGCAGGCGCTGCTTACGTTAAAGATAGCCTTTCTAACTTTCGCCTTCCTATGTTTTTAGAAGTTTCAACAACGCTTGGGGCGATCGTGGGTGCTTTATACGCAGCCCTCGTCCCGGCACATTTAATACCCGTCATGATCGGAGCCATCCTGATTTTTTCCTCAGTCATGTCACTACGCAAGAAAAACGATAACCCATCAAAACAGGTATCTAAATTAGGTGAACGCCTGAAGCTGAACGGTACTTATAACAATGGTTCACAGGTCATTCCTTATAAGGTCAGGCATATTACAGGCGGCTTCATCGCCATGTTCTTTGCCGGCGTTATTTCCGGTTTGCTGGGCATCGGGTCGGGAGCATTAAAAGTTTTCGCCATGGACACCGTAATGAATATTCCATTTAAAGTTTCCACAAGCACCAGCAGCTTTATGATTGGCGTAACTGCTGCCGCCGGCGCAGTGATCTACTTCCAGCGCGGGTACATTGATCCTGTAATCGCAGTGCCTGTCGCTACAGGGGTAGTCTTCGGGGCACTGACGGGTGCCAAGCTGCTGACAAAAATTAATTCACCGCAGGTCCTGCGCATGCTGTTTGCAATTGTCGTTTCCCTGCTGGCGGTTCAAATGATCTATAACGGCCTTAAAGCGCATCATTAAATGGATAAGTTCAATAAAAACAACATCAACCAGCTGATTGGCGGCGCCCTGCGGTTGGGTGTCTTCCTGTCATTGATTTTTATGGTTGCAGGCGGCATAGGATATTTATCCAGCCGCAGTGAAGAACCTGCCGCATTCAGCGCCTTCCGTGTAAGCAGGCTATCATTTCCAGCGGTCTTCCAGGGGCTTTTGTCCTTCCAAAGCACCGCCATCATTAACTTTGGCATCATGTTGCTTATCGCTACCCCCGTGATGAGGGTGGTGCTCGCCTTACTGAGCTTTGTATTAGCTAAAGATTCCCTCTACACCGTGATCACCATCCTGGTGTTGCTTATCATATTATTCAGTATCATTAGCGGGCATAGCTCCTGAAGACTAATTCCCGCAAGTTTAACATACATAGCAAATGGCAAGACCTTATCCCACGGTACAATCCGCCCGATGCTCCGGCAAGAACTTTTCTTTAGTCTTGTTCATATTTTGTCAGCGATACTTGGTCATTAACCGTTTTTTAAGCGTTCGCCAGCTATTATCTGAACGAGATCTACAGCAGATTCCTTTAATCGCTGCCTATTATTGGCATTTCAATCACAACTGCCTAAACTTCGATATATCGCTACCTTCATTTCCGCGAATTCGAATTAAATAATTGAATATCAATTAATTATTAACTGGCACTACATTCCCTATCTCCTTGTTGATGATGGACGGAAGACATCCGGCCAGGATTCACCTAACAATTAAACAAAGTAACAAATGACAAAGAACGTATCACAACAACTTGTTGAGCTTTTGGTTAACGCGGGCATTAAGCGTATCTATTCTGTTACCGGGGATAGCTTAAACGAGTTTAATAACGCAGTCCGGAAAGATGGGAACATTCAATGGATCCACGTGCGGCACGAGGAGGCGGGTGCTTTCGCGGCCGCTGCGGATGCAGAACTTACAGGCCTGGCCTGCTGTGCGGGAAGCAGCGGCCCCGGGCATGTCCATTTAGTAAATGGTTTGTATGACGCGCACCGTTCGGGCGTGCCGGTACTTGCTATTGTATCAACCTGCGCCACCGGGGAGTTCGGCTCAGGCTATTTTCAGGAAACCAACACGACCAGGCTATTTGACGATTGCAGTCATTATAACCAGATCGCTAATACTGCCCATCAGCTTCCCCGAATGGCACAGGCAGCTATTCAGCATGCCATACAAAAAAAAGGAGTTGCCGTTTTAGGGCTTCCAGGAGACGTGGCGGGATTACCGGCCGTGGATAACATATCTGCTGACAGGAATTACTTTCCGACGGCGACTATTCAACCGTCAGCAGCAGAAATTCAGGAGTTAGCCGAACTGATCAATTCCCATCGAAAGATTTGTATTTTCTGCGGCATTGGTGCCGCCGGAGCCCATAAAGAAGTTGTTGAGCTATCGTCTTTCTTACAAGCGCCGGTTGGTTATTCCTTCCGTGGAAAGATGAGTATCGCTCACAACAATCCTAATGAGGTTGGTATGTCCGGGCTTCTGGGTTTACCAGCCGCATACCACAGCATGCACGAAAGTGATCTGATCCTGCTACTGGGAACTGATTTTCCTTACGTTCCGTTTATTCCCCAGGATAAGACGCTGGTGCAAGTTGACCTTCAGCCCGAGCGCTTGGGACGGCGGGCGAAATTAGACATAGGGCTTTGGGGGGATGTGAAGGCTACCATAACAGCTTTGATGCCCCTCCTCGAAAGAAAAACAGATAATAGTTTCCTGAAAGCCCAGTTGCAAGTACATGAAAAGGTAAAAGACCACTTACTGATTTATGTAAATGACAAGGGCAAAACGGACGCTATACATCCGGAAGCAGTGGCCTTCATTATGGACAAACTCGCAACGGATGATGCGGTGTTCACTGTCGATACAGGTATGTGCTGCGTATGGGGCGCGCGCTACATTACCGCCAACGGAAAGCGAAAATTGATTGGATCGTTTACGCATGGTTCGATGGCAAACGCAATGCCACAGGCTATCGGCGCTGCGCTGGCATTTCCAGGCCGGCAGATAGTCGCCATGTGCGGTGATGGTGGTATTTCCATGTTACTTGGCGACCTGGCAACCATTAAACAGTACAATCTCAATATAAAAATCATCGTCTTCAACAACCGGTCACTGGGCATGGTGAAACTTGAGATGGAAGTTGCCGGAATTATGGATTATCAAACCGACATGGAAAATCCCGACTTCGCTATGGTTGCTGAGGCCACCGGCATTAAAGGAATTACTATCCATGATCCGGGACAGCTGGAAAGTTCGATGACCCAGGCTATGGCACATCAGGGCCCGGTATTAGTGAACGTTTTTACGGATCCCAATGCATTAGCCATGCCGCCAAAACTAAACTTCAAAATGGTAAAAGGCATGTCCCTGTATATGGGCAAAATGATGCTTGGGGGGAAATTTGAAGAAGTGATCGACACGCTGAGGGCCAATTACAAGCATCTGGAAGACCTGAACAATTAACACGAAGGACATGAAAAACATAACATCGCCGGCAGCTAATCCCACTATGAGCCGTATGTTCCGGGACCGCGCTTTTATTATAGCCTGGGTTTTCGGATTGATTTTCTATTTTCTGGAGTATGTCATTCGGTCGGCACCGGCTGTAATGATCAGCCAGTTAAGCACACTTTTTAAGGTAAACGCTTTGGGTGTAAGTGGTATCTTAGGTACTTATTATTATACCTATTCTGTTACCAGCTTAATAGCAGGAATGTCTTTAGACCGTTTCGGCGCGCGCTACCCTATCGCTATTGGCACCGGTATATTGTTCTTAGGCTGCCTGGCTTTTGCTGCACCTTCTGTAGCCATGGGCGATTTTGGCCGTTTACTTCAGGGAGCAGGTTCTGCATTTGCCTTTACCGGATGTGTTTATCTCGCTGCCCATGGATTCGCCCCCTGTTATCTGGCCACAGCAATTGGGGTAACCCAATGTATTGGTATGCTTGGCGGATCGGCAGGTCAGTTCGTGACCGGTCCCTTATTGAGGTCAGGTTTGCCTGTTACCGTATTCTGGCTTGGGATAGGCATTGCCTGCGGTATAGTCACACTAATGCTTTTCCTGAGTACGCCTGCAGAAAATAAGCGTAACCAGCAACAAAACACTCTTTCGGGCATACTCGTTCCTTACCGAGTTGTTTTTTCTAATTCTCAATCCTATTTGAGCGGACTTATTTCAGGGTTGTTGTTTGCTCCTACCACGATTTTTGCCATGACCTGGGGAGTTACTTTCCTTCAACATGACCGAGGTTTTTCCTATAGTTTGGCAGTAATTACCTGCTCCATGGTGCCGCTCGGCTGGGTGATTGGCGCCCCTCTACTCGGTTGGTTTTCTGATCTCCTTGGTAGGAGAAAGCCTGTATTATCTTTGTGCATCATATTGATGGTTATCTGCCTAATACAATTTACCTACTTTCCAGGCCTGATCTCTGCTTTTGTCACAATGCTCATATTCGGCATAGCCTCCGGAGCGGCTATGATCCCATATTCCATCATCAAGGAAGCCAACCCAGATAGTGTTAAAGGCAGTGCGACCGGCGGGATTAACTTCCTTACATTTGGTGTTACCGCTATACTGGGACCGGTGTTCGCACACTTTTTTGGAAAAACCTTAACGACCGCGGCGGACCCGGCAGTTCATTTTAATGGGGCTGTTACTTTCCTGCTGGCAACTACCGGAATGGCATTTCTGATCAGTCTGATCATCAAAGAAACCGGTTCTGCCGCGAAGAAATGATATAAATATCTAAACGTTACGACGATGAAAACAAAACAATACATCAGAAAAATTTCATTTTCAGTAATTCTGGCTTTGACAATTGGCATAGCTTACGGGCAAGGCGGTTCGCCATCCTATACTGACGGGCTAACCATTAAGCTGGACAGCACGGGTCAAAAATATGTCAGGTTCCTGGTCTGGACAGACTTCAGGGCCCGATATTCAGAGTTGAATCCCGGTACTGCAGTAAACGGCATCGCTAAAGATAATATGCTGGACTTCAGCGTTCGCCAATTCCGATTTGCATTATACAGCCAGTTAAGCCAGCGTTACCTGGTACTTGGAACTATTGGAATAGATAATCAAAGCTTCTCCAGCGGAGGTTCGGCAGGAGGCGGCAATACGGGAAACGGCGGCGCAACATTCAACGGAACTTTGGGCAAAAAGCCTTCCCTGTACGTGCATGAGTTATGGAATGAATATACCATTGTTCCAGACAATGATTTTGCAACGCATAAGCGTAACTTTGCCTCATTATACATTGGTACGGGCTTGCATTACTGGGTTGGTATCAGCCGCATGTCATCCTTAAGCTCATTCAACTTCCTGGCCATCGATGCGCCAATTTACAACTGGCCACTAATCGATAATTCTGATCAGCTGGGACGCCAGGTGGGTATTTATCTTAAGGGTGTTGTCGGGCCTGTTACCTACCGATGGGCGGTTAACAAGCCGTTTACTGTTATTACTCCCGCCGTCGCCTATGCTAAGCCCAATGCCCCTGAATTAAATTATGCGGTAGATAACAACGCAAACGGTAACCTGTCTACTACGGGATATGCAGCCTGGCAATTTTTTGATAAAGAAAACACCTTGGTTCCTTATACCACCGGAACCTATGTTGGTACAAAAAAGGTGCTGAATATCGGTGTCGGCTACTATTACACCGGCAAGGGTACCACCACGCAAGTAAACAATACAGCTACATCTCCGCTAATTAACCATAATATTAGCATTTGGGCGGCTGACGTATTTGCCGATCTACCCTTTGGCGGCAAGCGGCAAAACTGGGCATTTACCGGCTATAGTGTTTATTACCATGATGACTTCGGGCCAAATTACCTGAGAAACGGATCGATCATGAATGAAAATGTCGGACCGGCCCAAAACTATACCGGAGTTGTATCACAGGCCGGCTATGGTAACGTTGCTCCGATTATTGGTACAGGTTCATCATGGTTTACCCAGGTTGGCCTTTTATTGCCCAAAACGCTTTTAAAAACAGACGTTGTGCGTTTACAGCCATTTGCCGAATACAGCTTGCAGCAATTTGAAAGGTACGGCAGTTCAAAATTTACTTGGTGGAGTGCCGGCGGTAACGTTTACCTTGACGGCCATCATGCCAAAATCTCCTTTAAATATCAAACCAGACCTATCGTTGTTAATAATCAGCAAGCTTTTTCAAAAGGCAGTTATGTTATTGCAACGCAGGTATTTTTATAGAGTTAAGAAAGCAGGCTGCCAACATCAACCCAAAAAAGGAATTGGCGGCAAATCTATCAAACGGATATTTGTTTACCAAAAACAAATATCCGTTTCGTTTTTTATCCGTTGCATTCAATCCATCATGTGCTCTGGTAGGGGCAACAATATTTACATTCGGGCTTATGAGGCAATAGGTCGTCTTGCTATTTGATCTGACGGATAATGCCTGCTACAACCGCCTAAAGATACAATCCTAAAGATCAAAGCACCCGCATTTGACTATTCAGCGTTCATTAAGCAAGGTCATTACCGGGTACCCGTCTAATCAAACAATAGCTGCACCTGTTTCCATGTAACGATCTGAATCTGTTAGATTTTGATTCCTGAAAGATATGGTAATTTTAGTTCCATATTCAGCTTCGCAGCAGTAATCGGCGTGGATATCAGCACTTAAGCCACTAATCAGCTTAAGCCCCAGGGATTCAGTTCCATTTTGACATTGATTTTGCGGCATACCGATCCCGTTATCAATAATTTCGAGTTTAATCAAGCCATCATTTTCCGACATCAGAATGAAAACGTCGCCATTTCTATCACCGGGAAACGCATACTTAATGCAATTTGTAACGGCTTCATTCAGGATCAGCCCCAAAGGAATAGCGTGTGAGATACCCAGTTCGATCTTTTCCACATCAATGATAAAATGGATTTTCCCGAAGGTATCAAAACTGTCCTGAAGAGATAGCACCAACTCCGGAATGTAAAAGGCCATGTCAATAGTTTTAATTTCATCTGACTGGTAAAGCTTCTGATGAATTAACGACATGGCATAAATACGATGCTGGCTGCTTTCAATCGCTTTCAAGGCATCATTTTCCAAATACTGTGCCTGTGATTCCAGGAGGCAGATAACCGTGTGCAGGTTATTTTTAACGCGATGGTGAACTTCTTTCAGCAGCCATTCTTTGCCGGTAAGCAATTGCTGTAATAATTCATTTTTGTGCGTGATGATGGCATTTGCCGCTTTCTTCTGCTTGTAAATACGGTAGATCAACGCACTGATGATCAGCATCACGATGATACCCCCCAGGGTAAGGTTTTGAACCAGCCCCGCATGTTTAAGTTTTGTTTGCTGGAGCAGCTCATTTTGTTGCAGCAGCTTTATCTGCTGATCCTTTTTTTCCGTTTCGTATTGCACTTGTTGTTTTTGGCACTCGACCGCCTTGCGCTCGTTGAAAATCGAATCCTGTATCTTATTGAAATGTATCAAATGCTGCACCGCCGACCGGTAATTACCTTTGGCCGTGTCAATCCTGAATTTTAGGGAATATAACGCCGACCGGTCGTAAGCAGTGCCGTTTTTGGCCAGCAATTCTTCACTTTTTTTCATATAATCGGTTGCCTGACCAAATGATTGCGCCGCCAGGTAGAACTTGGACATGATGAAATTATCTTCAATCAGCTTAGCAACATTCAGCTTGTTTTTATATTTCAGGTCAATAGTCCTTAATGCTTCGGCATAAGGTCTGCCATTATCGATTTGATTTAATTTCGTATATATTTTCACAAATGATTCATTGGTTATCCTCGAAAGATCCATATCATTTTTCGGCGCTGGGTATTTTCCCAAAACTTGTTGCAAAATCCGCTTTGCGGCGATCGGCTGTTCGGTATTGAGGCAGCTGTTTACGATGTTAACACATAGAAAATAGATGGTATTAACATCGTTGTATGTTTCCGCAGTTTTAAGCGCCTTGACAAAATAGAATGTTGAATTTTTATAATCATGTTTCCTGTAAAATATCAAACCCAGGTGATTATTAATTGCGCACAATTGCATAGTGGTGTCTTTGTCCAGTTCTGCTGTTTTCAGCGCAAGTAATGCATAGGACAGCGCCTTTTGCAGATTGGTATCATACAAATAAGCAACAGCAATCAGATCATATACTTCCTGTACCGCCTGATAATGGATAGATTTGTAAAGCGCCAGTGATTTCAGAAGTTTTTCTAAAGTGGTTTGCACAGCGTTGTCATACTCACCCAGGCGCTTATATCCGTACGCCTGCCGTTCGACATTATTCGCCATTTTAAATGCCTCAATCCCTTTCGTGTATAGATCCAGGACCTTACTGCTGCCCGAATCATCGTAAGGATTATAATAGGTGGCACGTTGGTAATAAGCCTGCCCCAGGTGGTAATAGTTTTTAGCATCACTCAACAACTGGACGGCTTTATCGTTTAAAACCTTTGCTATTTCCTCTTGTTTGATTTTCCTTGCCAGATACGACTCTACCAAAGCAGTGTATCCGTAGGCCGTAATGGATTTAATTTTTGTATTCATGCGTTTCGCCTGGTCAATAAACAACCGCGCGCTGTCCAGGTCTGTCTTCAATTGACCTTTTTTGAATATATTGAATTCTGCAAGGGTTAATAAAGCATGGATATGCGCGGTATCTGTAACCTTTTGCTGGACTATTTTTAGCAGTTGGTCTGCTTGTTGCCTTTTGATCTCCTGGCCCCTGCACAAAAAGATCGTTCCAACCAGGATAAATAGCAGTATAGGTTTTCTCATAATCTGATTATAAATTGATTAGCTAAAATGTTTAAAAGTTCAATTTTCATGCTTTCTCGGGATGAGATGATGACTTTAAGTTCATATTCATCAATACGATATGTTCGGATCTACAACAATCTCCGGGCTTAGCGCAATTCATCGTTTTCAGATCAAACTGCTGATGCCCTCAATCAATCATTTATCATGGAGCCGCCTTGTTAACCTGCCTTCGTCGATTACCAGGTTTTCCCCGGTGGCAAACGGGTGCTTTATGAGATAAATCAGCGCGAGCGCCACATCCCCCGGTTCCCGGAAGCTGCCGAAGAATCGAACATCATTGACCGCTGTAATTCTGGTTGGGCGTTCCGTAATTGTACGGTAGTAAGACTCCTGGCGAGGCAAACCTACTGTAACGCAGTTCAAGCGAACAGGCGCTAATGGAACTGCCATTGCCTTCGTATAATCGGGTAATATATCTTTAATACAGGGATCCGGCGATTGATTAACTGAGCAAATGGTAATCGAACAACCGGGTCCCATGAGCGGTAAAGCATACTTAATAGCAGCAGATATACTAATAAAACAGGTTGTAATAAAATGCCGCTCTGCCACTTCCGGCAATACATTCGATCCAATGGGAATCATATGCTCGGGGAGAACCATGACCATGTGATCTAAAGAAGCCCGGTTAATGAATAATTCCTTATAACAATCATCACACCTCAGTTCGCTCTCCTTCATATTACAGCCAAATGGCAGAACGAATTTGTTTTTTAATACCGGGCTTAACTTCCTGCAAACCGCTGTTACATGCGCCCCTTCTGCTGCTGCAAATATCGCAGTAGCCTGTCCGATAAGAGAATCAGCTCCTATGACAACGACATTTTTACGTTTTAAGGACCGGTGATAACTATGATCTTTCATTTCATTTCAGTTGGCCAGGCATTACACAGGGAAAGGTCTGCTTAAGGCTATTCACGATACTCTGGCATTTAAACAGGCATCATGACCAACAAACATTCGATCTCAATGCCAACGGTAAGGCGCCTTCGTTTTCGCAACACGCTTCTGATGAATCATGTCGGTTTGCAAATCAGTGCCGCGGAAAGCTTTGACCAGAGGTGAATCGAAAGGCCATTCGTAAAAGTATTGAATGCTATCATGAGAATGCCTTTCAGCCCATTGTGCATCGAAGCTATCGCATAAATAACGCAGCCCCGATCATTTACAGCTTCCCTTTCAAAAAGATGCGTTTCTACAATCTCGAAGTCGTCTGGATTTAGCAGTTCCCTATTCTGGACACAAAGCAAGTTTTCACTTTTAAGGACGTAGTCAAATTCATAACCTTTCTTTTGCAGATCTATTATTGCCTCTTCCTTGTTACTGTAATTATTCATAATGGTGAAAATGTGAGTGAATGCATTGTCAAAGCTGCCCGTGCTGCATCATTCAAAACATTCAATCCCTATGCCATCAGAAAAACAAACTGACTATCAATACATTACCACTTAAAAAAAACAGCTCGGCTTGCTTCATTTCGTTTATTTTAAAATAATTAACCAAATATCAATAAACCGCATCTGGGAGAGCATGCACTAAGTGTTGTCATCTTCGTGCCTAATAGATCAATGGTTTGTGTTGATACTAGCGCACAGTTTATTTTAAAATTTATTTTGGATAAATTATGATTGACATCCTTACCGGGTAATTGCCAGGGCACCATTTCTAATTTCGAACAAGATACAGTTGGGACATTGCAACTCTAAGAGCGTACCACGCCAGCCTCTTCAAAAAGCGATTTCGAAATTAAAAAGACGGTAAGCGACTGTAAAAATGTGCTTAGCCTTAGTCAATCTCCACACATAACATCAAAACTGAGCACCTAAGTTAAAAACTTAAATTAGGTGCTCAGTTAGGTGCACAGAAGTTGACGTTTCTTGAGGGGGTAATTAATAAAAAACCCCTTAAATAAGCTACTTAAGGGGTTTTGCGACCTTTTTAAAGGTAAGGAAGTGCGCCCACCTGGGCTCGAACCAGGGACCAAAAGATTATGAGTCTTCTACTCTAACCGACTGGGTTATAGATGCAATCGCTAATTGCGATTTACTGACGCAATATTAAGACTAATTTGCCAAATGGTCAAGAAGCGGTTGTTACATATTTGTTACTTGACCAGGATAAAGTAACGCTTGTGCATAAGTATCTTTTCAAAAGATGCAGGAAAAGATTTTGGCTTATTTCTTTTTAAAAAAGTAATGGGCAAGGCGTTGCATTTGGCGTACAGATAGTGGTCATTTGTCTGGCCCTGGTTGCTCCAACCCTAAGTAAATAACGTGCTTGTTCGATATCTGAAGGAGTTGGATTGAATCGAACAATTGAGCTTTGACGATCATCCCAAATTATTACTTCATCAAATTCCTTTCCCTTGGATTTATGCAAAGTCATGATGTAAATACCTTTGTAATCTCTATTAGCCATTGAGAAATGCTCTTGCAATAATCCGGTTCGTACGGCTTCTTTCGTGTTTCCGTAATGCCCGTTTTGTTTATAATTTTCAGCAAGTGTTTCTCCCAACAGTGCACCTCGATTCAATAGCTTAATATACTTTGAATCGGTAAATATATCAGTTAGAACTTCGTGAGTTGCTTTTCCGATTTGATCTCTTACCAGCAACCAATCTGCTTGAGGTATGCCACTAAAAATTAAATTTAAAGTAGCATCAACTATTTTTTCGATATCATTTATCAAATGCAACCTGTTTTTGCCTATAACCTTACTTCCATTCAAATAATTCGTCAACATCTCTGATCTTTCAATATCTACCTTAGTAACGCGATCCTTCCTACCTCGTAAATGTGCAATTATATTATTAACGAAATCAACTCTGAGTTCATTCTTAGATTTACGTTCCATAAGTCCAGCTATTAAAACAGCTACGAGAGCGGGTCCGGCAGGATCAATTAAAACTTCGTGACTTATAGATTTATGCCGGGCACTTGTCTTTGAAAGATAATTGGAAATAGAAAGAGTTCCTAATTTCGTTTTGGTAAGGACTGCAATTGACCAACTATTATCAGGCTTGTCTTTTATCTGCCGTTTCATGCTTTCAAATAATGCATATTTTATAGCTGACATTGGTTCTCCTGCATCATATCCATATCGCTTTATCTGAACCTGCTTATATTTTTTGCCCTTATTAGATCCAATCAATAGATCATTTCCGAATTGAACAATATCGGTACCATTACTTCTGTTATTTTCATCTCCGAAATCGTAGGTCGTCGGTTTAAAATGTTTTTCAAAATCCAGTATTCTTTTGGGATTTGCACCCCTAAAATCATAAATCCTTTGGTATGGATCTGCGAGGGCAATGATGGTACTTCTTTCGCCGAGCAATTGTATTATCGGCCATTCCATTGGATCAGTATCCTGAAACTCGTCAACATAAATTATCGGGTAAACATCGCTTAACATGGCCCTCACTTTTTTTGCTCTTTCCAGGATCTCAGTGGTTGTCTCAGCAAAGATGTCAAATGATAGTATTCCTTCTTCCTCAAAAAGTCTTTTGCACTCATTCCTCCTGTTCTCTTTGCTTAATCCAAAGAATCTGGCGGCTGCATCAGCGGGATTTAAAAGTCGGATTATCTTATGTTTTACGATGAGTTTGCTGAAAGTTTGAATGATTGTCCATGCAAATGCGTGATAGGTATTAATCTCGATATTCTTGAGGTGTTCAGGGTTAAGTATACTTTTCGCGCTTTCTACAACTCTACCAACTGTAGATCGGGCAAAGGACAAAAATAATATCCGCTGGTTTTTTTCTATACCTACCTCACCTATGGTTCTTTCCGCTTTTATCAAACTTATAGTTGTTTTTCCGGCACCAGGACCTCCTTTAACAATGATATGGCCATCATCTGTCAACAACTTTTTTCTTTGGTCACAAAGCACAATTTCTGCCATAATCTTATATGTGCTTTTTTATATCCTTCAATGTCGCTTTTAGGGTTTTAGGCATTTCCTTGAGGGTACAATCCCCCAGTAGGTCAGCAGCACCAGCAGCGCCCTTAGCCCATTTAAGATAACTCATTAAAGCATTCTTATATTCATCATTTGTAGAAGTATCTTTGGGTTCAATTTTTGCCAGATGAGATGGCCAACCACCATCTTCCACAATTTGAAGCAGAAAACGCTTTTGTGCTTCAATATCGACCTCCTCGATAATTAGTGCTTCGAACCCCTTATATGGTAACTCGTAGGGATGATCAACATATTTCTTAATTTCTTTAAGGGTATCTTCTTCTTGTTTATCAAATACTGCAAATGTGGTTTTCTTTAAACCCTTAAAGTACGCGCCATATTTGCTTATCGCAGTGTCTGATCCTGCATTAAAAATAGCGATACCCAATGCTTCCAAAGATGAATAATTGCTGTGAAGTTCTTCAAGCTTTTTGGCTGCACCTGAATATGCTGCGGCTTCGGTGACACCTTCCGTTATCAATACGCGTTTTGCCAGTAATGCTTCTGCAAATTTTGCTCTAAATTCGGAGCGATATGTTTTAGGCTTAACACCATCAGGTAGGCTAACTGAGGTACTGTGTACCTTTCCTTTTTTGCGATTGATTAAGCAAATTTGTTCAGGTTCAAATTCTTCTAAAACAAATGGAGAATGTGATGTAAATAATGCTTGATTCGCCTTTTTTCTGACAATGTTAACAATACGCTTTTGGGTATATGGAGGTATGGCAATTTCAGGTTCTTCCATAGCAAATATCACAGTATCTTTCATTTCCGCAATCATTGAAAGTAATGCGAGAACCATGGTATTAACAGTTCCTGTTCCCTGATGATGAAATGGAGCGTAATAATCATCTGAACCGGTTGACATAAATACAGTTAGGGTTTTTCTTAGAGATTCTCTTGTCAGATCAGTCACTTTAAGGTGTGGTTCTGACCCCCAATCGGCAGGAACAAATTCTTTCAGTGCTTCTTGTACACCCTCCAATACTTCTTTTACGCCGAGATCAGGATCATCAGCGACTGTAGTATCTCTCAATTTGTCTAAAACATCCTCCCACATTTTAGGCCTGAGTTCCTTGATTTTTAATATGATATCTAATAATGACCCACGTTCAAGACTTAATGCCCTTGAGCCAGTCCTTAGTGCGCGTAGGTAAAGAAACCCACATTCGCGTTTGTCCATTTTTCCAAACTTGGCAAATGTGCCATCTTCCTTTTCGGGGTTACAAAAATATGTCTCTCCTGTAAAATCATCCTCGTCCACGTCATAGTGGCCACGAAATGCTACCCGTAAAGCCTCAACTGTACTATCTCCATCTACAAGTTCAGCAGGTGGTTCTTCAAATAACTCACATAGATCATTATCCCAATATTCAATATGATTACGAAAACGCCTGACTTGTTCCTTATGAAGGCCAGTAATTACAACTTCGACGCTTATTTCAATTGGTTTATCATCCTTGATATATTTTCCATTAAAGAAATCGTGTTCATCAACTACCGGTGTTCTTCCTAAACGATCTGGGCCTAAAACCAGATCAATTGCTTCAAAAATGGTTGATTTTCCTGCATTGTTGTCTCCAATGAAAACGGTGTGCCCGCTAATATAAATTACGGCTTCTTTTATGCCTCGAAAATTATTAATGGAAATTCTTGATACTTGCATGATTTTGGTTTAAGCTGAGATTGGTATAGTTAGGTAAATATATCAATATTGTGTTTTATTGATAGGCATATAATTAGGTAAAAAATATTTAAACAGTTTATTTTTACCAAGCAAATGAAACTTATGCATCTTAGCGAAGTTTTTACCAAACCTTAACGTTTAGCAATTTTTTATGACAGTATCTGACCTTACCAAATATTTTAAAAGTGTTAATAAAATCATTCCATCAGACCTTGGTGAAATTACGCTGATTAAACCCGTCGGCCAGGGCGGAAATGGGCTTGTATATGAAGCATCTTTACACGGTAAGAAAATTGCAGTTAAATTTCTTTTGACCGAATCATCCGGAAATATTAAAAAATCAAAAGAAGATCGTTTTTTAGCTGAGTATTTTAATGTCATCACCTTACCCTTCAAAAAATCAATTGTTCGTTACTTTGATTACGCCGTTTTCCAACCAACCATTAATGATATAGTCCAGTACATTCCAATGATATTGATGGAATTGTATGATGGATCACTTAATAAACTACAAGCAAATGCAACAGAGGAGCAATTTGAAGAGTTGTTTAAATTTCTGGTTGATACTGTTGGTTTTGTACATAACAACGGTATAATTCATCGTGATATTAAACCTGAAAATATCCTGTATCAGAACAGGCAATTTATTTTAACGGATTTTGGAATAGCCAGTTATAACCCTGAATTGTTCGCGGCCAAGGCAATTACCGATAAGGCAGAAAGACTTGGCAACAGAAATTTTTCTTCTCCGGAACAGGAGAATGCAGGAACTTCTGCGGCTGAGACGATGGATATTTATGCAATTGGTCAGGTCGCACAATGGTTTGCTACAGGTTCTACTCATAGAGGCACGGGTAGAAAGAGGATAACAACGAAGTTTACTGGTTTGAGTAAATATGATAGCGTTATCGACAAATGTCTTCAGCATGATCCTGCTGCGCGTTTTCAAAATATTGCTGAAATTAAAGCAGCTTTAGGAGTTGATAAATTTGTTGATCCATTTCAAGATTTCTACAGGTTTCACGATATGCTAACCCGATCCTTTCCTCGAAATGAAACCGGGACCATTTATTGTGATAACGCAGATAAAATCAATAGGCTATTTGAAAATATTGAAAAATACCAACCAGAATTAGACAAAAAACTGTGGTGTACAAGCAATTTTGGGGATCACGATTTTAATCTCAAAAAGTCACCTTTTACGGGACGGTGGAAATTTGACACTTTGGAGTACAAGATAAAGGATATTTGGGTGCACTACGATACCAGTTTTTTCAATGATTTTGTTTTAGTTCATTATTTAAAGGATGACCCATTTAAATTTGAAAATAAGCATTACATGGGAGTTACGGTTGTCGATAATTCCTTTATTATATCACCATCAGAAGCTCATAATGGTTATGCAGAAGTAAATGACGAAGTTATTACATTGAGCGAACACCAAACAGAATATATCGAGCGAGAACAAGAGGAAGGTTATTTTCTAATTAGTACTGGTGATCAATGTGCGCATTATTGGCCAAACATGGATGATATCAGGAAATTTATAGAAGATCTTCTAAAGCAAGAATTAATACCTACTATTGATGAAGTTAAAGTATTAGAGAAAAAAATCAGAAACCGCCGCCCATTAGAAGTTTCGAATAGGCTTTAAGGCGGGTCAACTGGTAATATATATTATTTAATCCTCCTGTATGTCCTCATCATCAATGTCAGCCTCATTATCTCGACCATAAAACATAATTCTCAAAAATGTTTCAAACAGCAAATATGATTCTGTATTTTCAATTGCCCAACCAAAAGCATCCCCATAGAAGGGATGAGAACCATACTTTGACCAATGGGTATAGTCGTGTCTGGTTACCTCCCAATATAATTCTCTGATTACTCCAGTTGGCCTTAAATCATATTGGAATACATAAACACTTTCAATATTGCTTGACTCGTACTGATCGAAAGAACCTCCAAAAACCCCTTCCGAATGAATTTTTACTCCCATCCGGTTAATCGTACATGCTTCAACAGCCTTCTGACCTATATGGTGTAAATTTGAAACCCAATTATACCCCAGGTCAGTAAAATAATTCCAGTCAGTATGTATATCGTTATGTTTACCGAGGCCAGGTAATATGTTTGTCAGATTGATCTCATCATTTATTTCGAAAAGGCTGGGAGGTTCAAGATGCTCCAATTCAGGATTATTTATTCTAAAATAATTATCAGAAGCTATTTTATAGGGATTTAAACCAACTAAAACAAGTTTGTTGGTATTGGGCAACAAGTTATTAAATTCTGGCCATTGCTGTTGCGGGTAGACAAACCCGTGTATGCCTTTTTCTTCCATGAGCTGCGCGGCTAAACCAGCAACACGGTTCATATCTACAATATTTTGCCCCTCGGGTTTTGGGTTCCAATGTGTCTCTTCATTATTCCATGAATATACCAATACGTCAAAATTTCTTTTTTTAAAGGCATTACTGGAAAAGTGTATAATATCTTCAAGCGATGGTATATGAGGTTTCAGTTTTAATGAGGTAATTTCATTTTCATCTTCAAATATTGGATGCAGTATGCAGATTTTTCGTTTATCAAAAACCAGTGATTGCAAAAAAGCATCCTCAATGGTTTTGCCATACATCGGGCAGATTAGGATAAAAACGTTATCATCCCTGCTATGAGAAGGAAACTTTGCATTTATCTGGTTGGCATAGGCCAACAATTCTGTAAATGCCTGTCGCTCTGTTTGACCATCTTTTTTTAATTCAACAATATAAATACCTGGTATGCCTTCGGCCTTTCCCAAAAAGTCAGCTCTGATTTTTGTCTCACCAATATTTCCGAGAGATACCTCATTTCCAAATAATCGTAGGCTTTGTAAATCCTCGAAAATATTCCTAATTCTTTCGATGATGATATTAAACAAAATTTTATCGGAGGTTAATTCTTCTATAGATTGCTCATTATGATTGAATTGATATAATGGCGGGAGTTCAAACTCACCAATGATTTCATAAAAATCATCCTTGTACTTCCAGATATGTTCCTGAATTTCTTTTTCGCTGAAGTTAATACGAGTCATCTATCAAGTTGTTAATATAAATGGACATTTAGTAAAGTAATAAGGATGCATTCTTGATAACCACCGAATTTATTATTTTTAAAAATAACAAGCCAGATAACTTAAACCACACATTTTAATATGAATTTATTAACTACTGTTTACGGTGTATATATTATAGAATCGCTTAACGATGGCGATTATTTTGACGGTGAAAACCTAAATGGCATCCTAACGGTAGCAAAGATACCGGTGATCTATCGATATGCTCTTTCCGTAAGCTCGTTGAAAGAATTGTTACAAGACTTTAAACGTTCTAAATTTCGGTATCTCTATCTTTCATGTCATGCAGATGAAGATGGAATAGAAATAAACGGTGAGGCTATTTCATACAGGGAGTTACAACATATGTCAGGTAATATGAAAGATGTACGTATTTTTATGTCAGCTTGTAAAGGTGTGAACAGGCCGTTTGCCAAACTGATGATAGGAAAATCCAAAATATTATCACTCATCGGATCTCCAGACGATATCGATCAGGATAAAGCAGCAGTATTTTGGCCGGCGTTTTTTTATATTATGAAAGAATCTGATGAGAAAAAAATGGTCAGGAGCAATATTTCAATAACCTTAAAGAAGCTTATTAATTTATTCGACCTTCCTATTAACTATTATAGCAAAATTACCGGAGACCCAAAACATATGAGGCAGCTGAAAATCAGGACTGGAAAGAGTACTGATAATAAAAAGATTGCCATTTAGAAGGATAAATAATGCGATGGTAATTCTTCAAGGGGGCGGGCATCATCCCAAATTTTGGTTAAATGGATTTTACTGATAGCCTCAATGATGGCATCCCTAAAACCATCATCAAATGCCCCTCCTGAAATCTGCTTCCATGAAGAACCTGATAATTTTTCAATTACAAGTATGCCGCTATTATCTAACTGTATGAAGAAAACCATTCGTTCCTTATCATAGTTAACAAATGTTTTCAGCCCAAAATCACGATTTTGATCATTGAATTTAAATTTGACATCTATCATATTGGGTCTATTTAGTATTTCTAAGGTAGGTATAATTGATTCAAAATCCTTATCTGGTAATGCCAATATGTAGTTGTAATTTAAAAGTAGAACGTATAGGTTACCATTAATTAATTTCTTTTGCTTCTTTTCTTTGATCACAAAGAAAAGAAGTCCCCACCATTAAAAAAGGGGCCTCAGCCCCTGTATTAGCCGTTATACGGCCTTTTTACAATAAAATAGAAGGTTGCCTCATCTTCCCAAATGAGGGCTTTAACTGGCTCTTCTATGCGTTTTTTTGGCAGTATTTCCAGTTCCCGGTTTAAATCGTCAGGGATATCCGGGGGGTGATCAGCAATATTTATTTTAATTGATTGTTGTTGTCGATTAAAGGCAAACGCCACCCGCAAAGGCCTAACACTTAAAATAGTAACAATTTCAGACTTCCGTTTTTTCAAGGAATAGTAAACGTCCCAAAGCGCATTTTGAAAAGTGAAACCGATCCCGTTAACAGTGTGATTTTTAAATAGCCGTCCGTTTTTCTTACGGACGGCTAATTTGAAAGCAAATTCATAACAAATTGTCATGGCTCATTTTAAGTTATATTTTTAATTATAATCTGAGCATCTAAATAAGCGCTCCGGCTGATGTGTCGTTGCCATGCACCCTCTCTTGGTGACCAGCGGAAACCGGCAGATTTTAGTTTCTTGCGGGTGCTTTCATCAGGCTTACCGGGGAATATGATTTGCAAGCGGTTCGCCTCTTTGTTTTCAAAAATGCGGATATCGTTTATTGTCTCGTCGATTGCTGTTTTGTCCTCCAGCTTTTTAAGTTGGTCGATACGCTGCTGAATCCGGCGTATATTGGCGTTGTTATTGGAAAGACTGAAATGCGCGAATCCTTTGCCATAGCCGGGACTGGTTTTATTTAATTCATCCCAAAGATTTTCACTTGCAGCCTCTAATTTTAAAAAGCCTTCTTTATCGCCTTTTCTAAGGCATTTGTTAGCAGACTTCATAAACTCCTGTGCCTTTTTTAATTCATTTAACTTGGCGTTCAGCTTTTCCAGGGCTTTAGGGTCATCCGAAAATATGGCGTCATTATTTTCAATGGTTTTTGCTTTGTCCTGATAATATGCAGCTTTATCCAATTTGATATTTGCCTGTTGAAATTTATTGCTGATCCGGTTGCGGTAATTACGATCCCCTTTTTCTGAGTGATGTCCAATTAAAATAGGTTGTCCCATCGGTATAACGCTTGCCATTTTTGAGGCTGTTGTATACAGGCTTTCCGCTTCCTGGGTGTTCTTTTTAGCTAAGCGGTGTGCGTTAATTATGCGGTTTTCTTTACGTTCTTCAAAATCGTGTTTCATGATTGTAGAATTTTGGCGGGAGCTAAAGCCCCCGCCTTGTTATTAATTAAGTTTAAAATCACCGCCGCCAAACTTTTCAAATTCATGGCAGAGGTTAAATGCGATTTGTGTTTTAGTCAGGCCATTGCCGAACATGACGGACTTTAGTTTTTGCTCTTCGCTTTTGTAGTCTAATACATTTTGAAAATAACCTGTTATCGCATTATATGCGCCAAACAACGTCCCGCGGGTGGTGTCCATTTGTTGGGTTGGATTGGTAAAGGCATAGGTACAAATACGTTCAACCGTATTTTTAAACCTGCTTGAAAACTCGTCAGGCGCTTCGTCTGTCAATACCTTGTTTAGCACCTCTTTGCTTGGTGCCATTGCTAATTGCACCAGTTTAAGAACTTCCTTATCACGAATGCGGATTTGTGACCAGCGGTTAAATACATCGCCTAACTGGTCGGCTAAGGTGTTGGTGAAGCCCATAATTTTGTGTGCCTCTTCTAATCGCTCTTTAGCGCTTTCCGTGTGGCGGATTTTGTGGCAATTGCTCATATTTCGCAATGCTGCGTTAAGCGTGTTGTTACATACTATGCGAATTGGGGTAAATGCAATAGTGATACTGCCAAAACCATCGTGCGAGGTGGTAAGGAACAAATATTTTTCGATCAGGTCGTCATTACCAACCCGAATGTAACCCGGCAATTTGGCGGTAATAAAAATACGTTCACCGTTACCCAATGCTCCGGCAGTTTCATACAATACGCCATCGCCACCGCCTACAATAGCATCAAAAAATTTAAAGGCATCCCGGTTTTGTACAATTTCGTAATCACTACCGACTACCCCTAAAACCTGATTGGTATCTGCGCGAACGGTAGCAAATCTTTCAGGCACAAAAATATCATCGGAATACCGCCCCTGCTGATCGCATGCATATAATGACCATTTTTCTACTTCATAGTCCAGTCCGGCTACCTGTATTGCTTCGGCACTGGTCAGGTAACGGTCAACGACCTGCCCGAGGCCGTGCCATGCTCTTTCCTTAACGCTCATAAAAGCGTGTTTACCTGTTAGTTGATTGAAATTTATATTATCTGGCATGATTGTAAATGTTATTTGGTTTTCAATTCCATTATTTCGGTTTTCAGCACCTGCACATTATTTGTGCTGGTAATGCTCAAATTGGTTTCCCTTTGCAGTTCGCTGATGGCGTTATGTATGTGCTTGTAGGGCGTGTTTACCGTTACTTTAATGAGCAAATACAAGGTGTCGTTATGCTTATTCATGATTGATAGGCGTTTATGAACTCGGCAAATTCAAACTGGAAAACTGCGGGGTTTTCTTTTGCTAACTGTTCGGCATAGCCGTCCCAAAAAAGCTGGTTTGTTAATTCGATAAATAGCTCGTACATCTTAATTCCTATTTAATGGATTGGTTAAAAAAAAGCCTCCCGGCAATACCGGGAGGCAAGAGTTAATTAGTTAGGAAAAACGATTTCTGCCTCGATTTCAGAAAGTTTAGACACACAGGCATCGTAAACAAACTGTGCAGTCATGGCAATGAGGTTTGGGGTGTTGGTGGTAAACTTGTTACCCTTGTCGTCCTCAATGATCAGTTTGCAACCCTGATAAAAATTGCTTTCCAGTTGGTCGGCATTTTCGGCCAGTTTGATCTGAAAATCTTCTAAAGTTTTGATCCGGGCGATTAAGGCTAAACGCTGTATGTTTTTGCGATGCAGGCCCTCTACGTATTTTACTGTCTGCTCCAAATTCAAGGCAGGTTTAAGAAATTTAATTTCTCCTGCGGGCTGCTCTTTCACCTCTTCGGCTTTAGGTTGCTCATGGCCTGTTGCCGGTTGCTCATTAGCGGAGGCCTTAGTTTCTGTTGCCGGTGTGGACGCAGCTTGCGCAGCCTGGGCTGCGGGTTCAGTTTTGGCGGGGTCATTTTTAACAAGTCCATCGTTTTTTTCATTGTCTTTGCCGGGGATGCTCGGGCGATTGGTGGTTTCGATTTTTTTGCTGTCGTTTTTTGGGGTTGCTGCACCTTGTGTAGTTCCGCTGTTTTTGGTTGTTGTGCTCATTTTCTGCGCGTTAAAGGGTTAAAAATTTGTTTGATACTTTTTTTTCGCCTGGCTCATTCGGCTATCGCCTCATTTGCCTTTTGTTAAGCACCCCATTATTTGCGCGCGGGGAAAAGAGACAAGGCTGACGCAAAAAAATACGCTGCCAACACATCGCGGCGCAGCCGCAGCCTTAGAAATTGCAGGAAGATTTTTTTGACGGCACTCCGCATGGCCTTGGCTCGCGGCGGGGGATTCCTTTGCGTAACAAAAGGCAAATGAGGCGATAGCCGTCTGAAGAATATCAGCGCTGCGGCGGTCATGAAAACCGACCTGCACGGCACCAGCGCCTGACGGTTACCGTTACCGTCCGTAAGCGCAGGACCGGGCAGGTCATTGGTGTATGTTATGCGCTGCAATACCCTGTAAGCATTGCTGAGATCAAACAATGGTCTGGAAAAAGGGAAAGGCCTTTACGGCGGCTGCACATAGCGAGGAATAAAGCGTCAGCGGTATGACGAGTATTGTGCAGAGCTTAGCGGTCGCCGTGAAGGCTGTTCCCGAGAAAGCGAAGCTGGTGAGTGATGGAGTAAAGCGGAATGCGAACCTGCGATAGCGGCGGGTGCATCAGGGGGTGCAGCGGCATCCTCCCAAGGAGATACAGCGGAACACCCGGCCCGAAGGGGATGCCCACAGAGGCATTTAAATCTTTTCTAAAATAAAAGATATATCTTGATAGCTGAGGTAGAGCAATAGGGTTGCCTTATCTACGGCAACCCTTAAGCAAATCAGCTATTATGCTCATCGGCCTTACCTTGTATGGCAGAACGCATTTGATCAATAAATTTGGTGATGCTCAATCGTTTTCTCCTGGATATTTCTGAGAATTTGCGTTGCGCAATGCCTATGGAGACTTTGAGGTTTGTTTCAATCCATCGTACGATTTGATTAAGACTGGCATTACCGTCATTTACCTGGCCGGTCAGCCATATTCCGTAGGCCAATTCTACAGCATTTATAACATCTCCAGTCCACCTTAATTCAAAGTCACCATCTGTTCTCATTACCGGTGAGTTGTTCATTAAGAATGTAATACGATTAATAATCATCTGGTTAACCTGTTCAAAAGCGATAAACTTGGCAAACAGATCACTCATCGGAGTGGAATCGTTGTGTTCTGTGTCGGTGATTTCGGGGAGAGGAATTTGCGAGTGATCTGCATTCCGGATGAAATAAAGATGGTCAAGCTCGCTGAAATGATTTCTGTAGTATTGATAATAAAACGAATTCAATTTAAAAACGGATTGAAAACCCTTAATGGCTTCCTCGAAGTAATTAATCAAGACATCACTTGTACCTATAGGTTCGTTGACACTTATGTTATATTCGACGGAAACCTGGAGCTTATAAGCCAATATTTTAGGTCTTATTTCCTTAAAGAAGATTATCTCCTCTTGCGGACTGGTAAATTCAGTCGTCTTCAGATGTTCTTTTAAATCAGCGATGGCCTTATTTACCAATATTACGGAGGCGCTATAACGCTCCATTGGTGGATAATTTTGCAAGCTGAGCAATTCCTCCTTCAGCTGGCTTTCGATTGTTTCAAATGTTGGATTCATATAATCATTTTCAAAGTTAGATGACATTTCAAGGTGGTGAAAAGCACGGCTAAGCCCCTCCGGTAATTAACGGGGGCGATTAATCGAATTAAATTGAGGTTAACTACCGAAAACTGTATTCATCTGTATTGCCGCGTCAGCACCTTCAGCCAAAACGGTCAATGCATTTAAAATTTTCGGTATCAGCGAGAACATGATATAACTGAGGATAACTACGATCATTAGGGAATCGTAAGAAGCACCTCCATTATTAAAGGTCAGAAAACAGGTAAAAAATATGGCAGCTATGTTGAGTGTCTGCATGATCTCAAGCCTGAGTGTTAAGTGGGCGGCTTTCATTCCATGGTTCTCCGCAAAATTCATGGTGCGACGGAAGTTGCCTAATTGTTGATTGGCAATCAAGTCACTCAGGCCATGATCTATACTATTTGTGCGCAAGTGACAAATATCTTTTAATGCGCGTTCGGCAGACTTTGAATAATAATTCAGCCGGGATATTTCGAAGGAATATTTTGATGAAAACCTATAAATGCAAATCAATGCAACAATCAGGAATACCAGATCAATTGCCCCGGCAACCGGCGTCGTATAAAATACGGCTCCCAGCATCACAAGGATAAAGGCACCGTCGCAACAAATAACAACCATAAATGCTGAGATGGCGGCCTGAATTTTTTGAATGTCCGCAAGCGTATTAGGTATATTGTAGGTTTGAGCATCATCTTGATGCGACTTGAAAAATATGCGGTTTAATATATGTTGAATCAACCTGTCATTAATTGCGAGATTGATGCGGATGAGTAAGTATTGTCTAAGGTAATTTGCCAGGGCGCGAGCGAAGTATATAATCACTAACAATATAATCAGACTTACTAAACGAGTACCCTGCAAAAGGTTATTGTATATCATTCCACGTTGAAGCAACCAGGTTAACCCAACGCCAAAAGCTGCCGCTATCAGGGAAAGAAATCCAAATACGGGAATTAATGCAACCGGTACATCCCGAATACCTCTTAGCAAACGCCAGGGAGATGGAAAGTTGTCATAATTAAATTCAGGTTCCTTCTCAAAATACAAAGCAGCCTTCGAACGCCAAATTTCCTGAAGTTCATCTATAGGTATATAGGTGACCTGTTTTGCAGGATCGGCAACCAGAAAATAATGTTTACCTTTTATTTTGCGGGAACTAAAGCTAACGATAAAATGATCCTGGCCATCATCGTTAGTTGTATGCAGGATCACCGGTTTGTTTATAGATATCAAAGTATCGAGATCCATTTCCACGGCCCTCGCGGGAAAGGAAGATTCGCTACAAACATTTTTTAACTGAAGTAAAGAAACAGGTTTATTTGAAGCGGATAATTCGCGATCAATCAGCGGGATCTGATTATAGCAAGCAAAAACCATTTTGAGGCAGGCCAATCCACAATCCTGATCTGTGGCTTGTCTAATAAAGATTCTTTTGATTAAAGCGATGGGGGTCATAGTGATGTTGTTAGGCCTGTGCAGGAAAAACCACCATGGTAGTAAATACTACACAGGCAATCCAGACGACCAGCGCCGGGACATATCCTTTCAGGACGATTAATAATGAGTTGTCGAAATTGAGGGTAGTAATTTTTGTCAGTCCGAATGCAAGTGCAAACCAATACGCAATTTCAAAGGCATTCAAGGATTGTAATGGATAATACCAGGCAACCGGAACATTAGGAAATAATGACAGCGTTGAAAGTAAATACGTTTTATGCCAATCGCTCAGGGTTCCGGCCGGTTCAAAATAATGAAACCATAGAAGTTTGCCGAAAGCAGCAAATAAAAAGACAAATTCAGCATACACTACTACGCCAAATATCGATCTGAACCTTATTTGGTATTTAGCAACGTAAAATGTTGTATAAATGACCAGGGCAATTAAGGTAAGTTTTATTGTGAGGTAGAGGCCTTCAAACAGGTATATCCAATTTTGAGCATTTACATAGGTGGCTATAGCATTATCGTCATAGCCTAAAAGATCACCACTGTTTTTATAAAACTCGGGTGTAAGGACCAACCGGTTAGTTAAGCCAATTAAAGCGAATGAGGTTCCTAAGAGAGTGAGGAATGCTATTAAAATCGTTTTACCTTTGCAATGCATGTTATAACATTTTTTGGTAAAATTCCGTAGTTAGCGGGAAATGTCCTATTTGTATGAATTATAAGTTATAATTTAAACTTATGGTTTAAATCCATCGTTATAATAATATTAGTCGTACCTTATCTACTACCTATGCCGATAACAATATCCATCATGATTCTCATCATGGTAACGAGCGTTATTGGGTTTATAAACCCGATAATCAAGATCAACCTGATGCTTCATCCTTTCAGTATCTACCATCACAAACAATTTTACCGCCTATTTACCGCCGACCTGGTACATAACGATCCAGTCCATCTCATCATTAATGAAGCCGTTATTTTTTTCGCTTGCGGCAGCCTGGAAACCTACCTACATCAGCATTCAGCTTCGGGCAGTTTCCTTTATTTATTTATATACCTGGTAAGCATGTTAGGCGGAAGCGTTGCCATAGCTATTCGTCATTACAAAGATTTTGATTATTCCAGTTCAGGCGCATCGGGTAGCGCAATTGGGGTCATGTTTGGCTATATGATCCTTCAGCCGCATGTAATTGCATTTTATTTACCTGTCATTGGGGTATTGAAAATATCTACGGGCCTTTTTGTTTTATTATCGGGTTTATTATTTATCAGTTAAGGACAAAGAACCCGATGATGAATAATGAATTACATTTTTATTCCGCTGTTTCTGGCGCGGGAATTACGATGCTTTTATTCCATGGACAATTGTTAAACTGAAAATTAGTACTTATATATTAATTCGGACATAAATAACAAAGCCGGCCAAATGATCATTTAGCCGGCTATTGATTGAGGCACTAAAAATGCCCATTCTTTTTCTTTACCACAACCCAAGGCAGGAAGGGCCTGTAGCGGCAGCCACTGCGCCTACAACAGCACCAGCGCCACCAAATAATCCGCCTAAAGAAGCCGACACTACGATGTTGTAACCGCAGCTCATTGCGGAGGCGAAACCGCCTTTTAATTCGTCTGCCTGTTGATCAGATAAGTCTTTCATGTATTTAAAATTTTAGTTCTTCCCCCCATTGGGAATTGGACTAAAATTGATCAGATAGGCGCTGGTAAGCTAAAAGCTTAACTTATGATTTATTACTTTTGCTTATAGGATAAAACAATATTATGGAAGCTACTGGATTTAATAATGATCACATACCAAATCATAAGGATAGTGTCGGAGAAAGAATCCGTATCCAAAGGGAAATTAAAAACTACTCACAGACCTATATGTCGTTTATGCTGGAGATTTCGCAGCCAGCCTATTCCAATATTGAACGAGGTACTACCGTTTTAACTGTTCCCAGGCTTTATGAAATTGCAGAAATACTGGAGATATCCATCTTCGTATTGATGCCGCCATCCAAGTACGGGTCAGGTATCAATTTGGGGCGATATTTAAATACGCTATTCAAACTACTTAAACCCCATAATAAGCGATTAAAAGGAAAACATGAATCGGCTTTAGCTAAAGGAATTGTTTACAGGGACATTTCAAAAAACCTGGACTAATAATTTAAAAAACTGAGTTATTGCACTTTAGGCTGATGCCATTCATCTTTACGGGTCTAAACCGACTGTAAAAATAGATTGGCTATGGACTACAGAACCTATGAAAAACGGCTTGAATATATCCTGGAGCTTATTGAGAAAGGACGTTTTGGATCAATTGAAAGAGTTGCCAAGCGATTTGATGTCAGTACGCGGACGGTAAAGCGCATGCTTCAGAATCTGCGTGATAAAGGCCATGATATATTATATGATAAAAAAATAAAAAAATATTATATCAAAAATACAGAGTGACAATCTCTGTCCCGCTGCCGGAATAGTTTTGATTTCATAAATGAGTCACTACTATGGAAAAGGCATTCACAGTAAATCTTGTTAGCTACATACCTATATTGAAAAATGCGGGTATCAGGTTTAAAGAAGATGAGAAAACCCTGATGATCGGCAAGCCAACGGCTAAAGCGGGCTATGTTATTATTGTCAGCTCCCGAACCCTTGATACACCAATACAATTGACCCGCATCCTGCCCATTCTAAAAGAAAGTAAGGCTGCGTACAGGATTATAAAAGATCAACATTTCCAATACAGGTTGAATGCAGGGGCATTCGGGGATGAAGAAGCTGGAAAAGTACTTATTATTTTTCCGAGCAACATCGATGAAGCCAAAAGATTAATAAATCAAATCGTTCCTAAAACGCAGGGCTCAAAAGGCCCGGTTGTCATGAACTCCCAGCAAATTAGTGATGTTGTATTTATTCAAAAAATAACAGCCAGTGGGAACGGTGATCTAATATTGGAAAAGCCGGGCATTAAGCAGTTTCCCTTTGCTGTAGATAAAACTTATAGGGAAAAGAAGAAGTTATTTGGTTTGATCGGTCGGTATTATCTCCCAGTGCAGCTACTTAGGTCAAACTCCAAGGGCGCTATCTACAAAGCCATTAATCTAAAGCGGTTCGCATTTAATTGGTGTATAATTAAAGAAGGTAGACCTGTGGCATTAGATGACCATTTTGACCGAGATATGAAAGACCGTTTGCATTGGCAGGAAAATGTGCATAGGTCATTAGTTGGTAAGGTATACACCCCAAATGTAATTGATTTTTTCAGCCGTAAAGGCTACCATTATCTGGTCATGAATTTTGCTGAGGGCATTTCCTATGGCGAATTTGTTAGAAATGAGCTTTCAGGAAAACGATGGACTGAGCTAAATACAATCAAAAAAGCAGAATTGCTGGGTTATTTTATCCAGGCGGTAGAACTTGTTGAAAATGTACATAATGCAGGTTTTGTTCATCGGGATGTTACGGATGGTAATTTTATCATTCTTGATGACGGCCAGCTATGTATTATTGATTTTGAACTCAGTTATCATGTACAAAATGGTGAGCCTAACCCGCCGTTTTTGTTAGGCACCTTCGGCTACGTGGCTCCTGAACAGATCAATCACGCAGTCCCTCACTTTAAAGAAGATATTTATTCACTTGGCGCATTGCTGTGTTTTACATTGACGGGATGTAAAACCTGGGAATACATTACGCCAAATCTGCACCAAGTCCGGGCGAAGACAATGCGCCTCACCAATGAGCATGAATTAACTGATATCATTATCAAATGTTTGAGTAACAGCCGTGCTGACCGCCCCAAAATAGGCGAATTGCTGGTCGGTGTGAAACGCATTTATCTACAACAAAAAAATCAAACTGATGAAAAAATCCCAATGGCTGTGTGAGTTAATTGTATTACTCCTGGCACTGCTTTTCCTTTATACGGCATTTAGCAAGCTGATTGATATGCGCCATTGGATTCGTGCGATCCATAACCAAGTTTTTCCAAAATCGGTCGATCCGTTTTTAGTTGTGTTAGTCCCCATTGTAGAAATAGTTGTTGGCGTAGCCTTGTTAATACCTAAATGGAGAAGGTTTGGATTTACGGGTTCAATGATATTGCTTTCGGGATTTAGTATTTATATCCTACTGGGCATACTACATGCTTTCAAACGCGTCCCCTGCGGTTGTGCAGGTGTTTTTCAAGCTATGTCCTGGCCTGTTCATTTAGTTTTTAATGTGGTATTTCTCTCACTGACAATCATCGGGCTTATTCTTAATCGCAAAGCAGATCATATCAAAGCTGTTTCAAAAAGATATTCGACAACATAAAAATATTCATGCGCAAAGAATCAGGGGAAAGCTGAAAACCTGCGAAAAGAGTAGGCAAAAAAATACATCTAAATTTCAAAGTTATGTTAAACTCTAAAAAAAGCTTTTTACAAAAAGCAAGAATTGCGATGGTAGCCATTGTAACAATTATGAGCCTTGGCGGTGCTTATGCCATGAATGCTCCTAAACACGATGCATTGCAGACATGGGGTGTAATTGCCACGGTTGGCAATCAATATCATGTTACCGCAGTTACTTCCGGATCATTTTGTGATAACCCATCAGCAAAAGCCTGCGAAGTTCGCTCTGCCGCAACACCGGATGCTAATAACATGATCCCAACAGCCGGTGCTTCTGTTAAATTAACTGGTGATTTTAATAAATAAGCCAGCATCAAATGGAATCGGTATGAGCCGATTCCGTTTGATCATTGTTATTTAATTATTACATTGTAATACTAATAGTAATTTCTGAACATTCTAAAAGGTCTAATTTGCTTTTGCTGCTGAGATTGTACTCAATAAGATATCCATGTTTCGCAAGGTATTATCGACTTTGTACAGTCGTTGTAATTTATCAATCACTAATGGTCGCGGGTACCCTAAAACTTGGTAAAATTTAATAACAGGATCGCTCATACCATCACCATTGGTATACAGGTTGACTATATTATCTGATGTATAAGTACCAGACTGGATACTTTTCAACCACCCCTCTTTATTTTTATCAATTGATATTGAAATAAAAACCACATTTGGATCATTGGCAAATTTCTCTTCAACCTTTGATAGTACATCTCTATAATAATTTATGCAATTGCCACAACCCGTATACCAAAAATCTATAAAAACCACTTTACCTGCAAATTCGGAAAGCTTTACTTTATGACCCTTTGCATCGGTTAGATCGAAATTATATGCTGGCATTCCCTTAGTCGTTTTCATCATTTCCGCAAGTTGTGATTTACCAACATCAGTTTTGATGCTAAGAGAAGCAATCTTAAAGAAATTGATCAGATTTCTGAACCGATTTAAATACATTTTTGTTACCAGGATATATAAATTTTCCTTAATAAAGGCATCGCCGATAGGTGCCAATGATTGCGCAAGAGTATCAGGTTTCCAATTCTTACAATCAGTTATAGTACGATATTTTCTAAGCTCTGCTGACCAAAAATCATTGCTTGAAATCATTGTAGTTCTATCAAGCCTTTTACGACTTACAGAATCAGCATAAGATAATGATTTGAATAGCTGTTTTTTGAATGGTACCGATGAATTCTTTAAGATCCCATGTAGGTTGCTTAAGAGGATGTCATATTGTAAACCAGCAGCAGAAAAATATGCATGAATACATAATTCATTATAAGCCTGAAGATCTAAACCCGCCCTATAATGTTTTATTGTGTCAATCGCTTTTCTGGCGATCCGCATATCCAAATTATCGACATTGAAGGTTGAGTCCGCTTTTATATAATCTTTAGCAAACTCACGCCAATATTCAATTGAATCTACAAGATAGCGTAATGAATATTTTTGAGCCCCCTTTCCACTAAAATTAAAGCTAAAGCCTCTTACGTAATTACTAAGTGGGCGAAAGGTAGATTTTTTTCTTGCCACAATTTTGATATCATCTCCACCTTGAACAAAGTAATTTTCTAAGATGCCATATCCTATGGGCACCCCCACCTCCCTATCGTTTCGGCCGAGTGTATCAAGAGAACTCCCAATTTTACTTAGTCGTATATAAAATCCCAATTTTCTCCGAGTTGGAGGGACTTTTAAATGAAACACATAAAGGCCATGTTTATCAGCTTTGGATACTAAGGACGTTTCCCCGTTATCGAAAGCTCTATCTGCTTTCACAACCTGATCTGAAAAAGTAAGTTCCAGTTTTTCAGATAAATCTATCTCTGGAATTAATACAGTTATTTTGGCAGAATCAATCGATCCTGTTCGAACAGAAGATTGTGCAAAGGTAATACGAGAGCTATAAATAAAAATAAACAGTGTAGCGATGAAAGCTATTGTTAAATTTTTCATGGATTATCGTGGATTTTGAGGTAAATGGTTAATAGTAATTTCGTCTTGCGGTAATGGAAAAACATAGCGTTTGTCGTTCGGAGCTAATATGTATGTATTGCCATGATACTCGTGTTGGATTGTCAATGAAAATCGGCTATCTTGATTAAGCCTTCTCAGATCTTCCCATCGCGTGTTACCTGTAAGAACTAATTCCCGGCGTCGTTCAGCTAATATTTTGTTGAGTAAAGTAACTGGATCTGTTGATGTGAACGCGACGAATGCGTCTGGCGATAACCTGTATTTCATCAAAGCATTGATGTCAGCTAATGCAATCGTTACATAGTTATTTCTTGCGGCACACTCAGCCCTTATAAGATAGATTTCATCGTTTGCGATTCCGCAGAAGTTATAGGGCCTCGCTGAATAGTTTGCCTTCGGCCTGAACGCACCGGCACCATCACTAATAAAATAGGTTGTTTTTCTTAAGTCACCAGGAATATAGCTATTGTAGAGATCGGTTGAAATTCGGCTTGTTGCCTTCGCGTTGCAGATAGTGGCGGTCAGACCATAACTGTAAGCGTACCACATAATTTCGGGATTATTTTGGGCGAAACTCGGAAATGGTGCTGTGCTCGATATATTGAGCTTATTAAAATCTAATAGTGTGGCATTTTCTTTAAGTGCTGCATCGGCGAATGTGTATGCATTTTGATAATCTGCCATAGATAAACACACTTTCGCTAACAAGGCATTTGCGGCACTGGAATTCGGCCGTGTTTTATACTGAGCACTTAAAGGCAAAAGTGGAATTGCAATCTTCAAATCATTGATCATTTGATCATAAACTTGCTTTACTGAGCCGCGTCCAACCTTTTGATTTACATCTAATGATAAACGGATGGGAACTCCTAAATCAGAACCTGCCGATGACAAAACATAAGGTTTGCAAAACAATTGTGATAACTGATAAAATGCAAAACTTCGCATAAAGAGTGCCTGGCCCTTAATATTTTGTGCGGTTACAGTGGATCGTTGTGCGGTGGGCAGTTTCTCCAGGCCATCCAATACAATGTTCGCATATTCTACTGCCTGATAATTATTAACCCAGTCAGCAGACAACGCACCCTGATAAATATCAGATGCCCATAAATATGTGTTTCGGGTAACCTGATTTTCGGCATCGAGTTTTGTATCGGGAAAATAGATGTTATCGGTTCCAATAACGCCTAAAATTGAATTTAGATCATTAAATACTACGTCATTATCTAATATGGCTTGAAAATCCTGGAGTGTTTGAGGAGTTACATCAGATTTATTGTTTTTAATGTTAAGCCAGTCGTCTTGTTTTTTACATGAAAAACAGCAAATTAAGGCCATTATGAACACACAAAAATATAACGACCTAAACATTTTAAATGGTGAACGTTTCATAGAGAGTTTTTAAAGATTAGCATTGAATCCTATAGAAAGAGTAAATGGTGTAGCAATTGGGTGTGGGTTGAATTGTACGAGATCTGGATCAAGTCCATATTTATTTGCCCTCCAAATAATGCCCAGATTACTTGCGTATGCGAAAACATTGATTTTTTTGAATGGTAGGTTGTGCACCATACTTTTATCCAAGCCATAGGAAAGCCTGATATCCATTAATCTGATGTTGTTTCCGTTTGCAACGAGACTACTGCTGTATTTATAAAAAGTATTTCTGTTTTCGTTTGAAGGATAAATTACAGAGGGTACAGACGTATTTTTCTCGTCTCCGGGATTTTGCCAGCGCACTTCATAATCGATATTTTGACTATTGCTCTGCGAAATGATGCCAGCTTGGTTAAGGTTAGTAGATGGTCGCCTAAATACATAACCGAATTCAAATTTGATCATTGCGGATAGCGTAAATCCAGCATAAGAAAATTCGTTTATTAATGAACCATATACCGTGGGGCGCGCTGATCCATTATATATTAGGCTATCAGTTTTGTAATTATTAATTATGCCAGTGTAATCCTCGCTTGTTTTCCCATTAAGATACCCAATAGGATTGCCATTCGTAGGATTAAGTCCCGCCCAACGATAGCTATAGATGCCATAAATGGAGTGATTTAATATTGGCACGCCGGTCGTTGACTGAATTGTTGAATTCGTTAATGGCATATCGAATTTTGTTACTCTATCATGCAGCGTGCTAAATAACAGCGTAGAATTCCATTGGAACTTTCCGACCAGGTTTCTTGTATTTATTGTGATATCGAAACCTTTAGTTGTAGTTGAGGCGGCGTTGCCAGAAAATGATGTAAAACCGCTCGAAGTCGCTAAGGGGATACTTTCAATTAGATCAGTGCCATTTTTGATATAGTACTCAATATCGCCGTAGATGCGGCTGTTCTTAGTTTGAAACTCTAACGTGAAGTTAGTATTCCTTACTTTCTCCCACCGCAATTCAGGATTTGGAGCGGTTAGATTAAATATAGCAGGTGCGCCTGTAATTGAATTTGTTTGATATAAACCTGTCACATAAGCCGAACCATTGTAGACATTTCCATTATAACCGTATGTAGCCTTTAACCGAAGTAATGGAAACCAATCCCATTTGTAAAAGGGCTCTTTAGAAAGTTCCCAAACTCCACCAGTTGACCAAAGTGGCGTTACACGATCATTGGTTTTTACACCGAAAATATTAGAACCATCTTTACGACCGCTCAATGTAAATGTGTATTTATCAGAAAAGGTATAGGCAAGATTTGAGAAATAAGATACATAGCGATTGGTTGAACCTGTGATACTGCCATCCGGTGCTGGAATTTGCGCATAACCCGAAGGATTTATTAAAAGATAATCGTAGAAGTTTAGATTTTGGGTTGCAGTGCCAAACTGATCGTTGTATCCTAATGAATTTCTTGTATATCCAGTATTGGTCAGTTGTTTTACTTCAGCACCGACTAATCCCGAAAGCTGACTGTTATTTGAAAATGCTTGACTATAATTCAATTGTCCCCTTGCGTTGTTAGACGTTAGTTGATTATGGTTAAGATTGAGCATGCCGCCAAGCGGAACCTGATATGTCGGCGCGGCGCCTGAGTTAATTATTGTAAATTCATTGATCAATGAGCGTGCGTTATAAGAGTCAACGCTTTGATAGTTTCTTCCATCCACAGCTTGCGTTTCATTTTGATAGGAAAGATTTACATCCCAATGCTTTAAAAATCTGTAGTCTGCGCTTACATTTAGTAGAAGATCATTGACTTTTGCATGATTGTCTGCTATCGCTAATTCGTCAAGTGGCCGATAACTCCAATTCAATAAGCCGGATGCTGGTACCCCTGCAACATAGCTTGATCTGTAACCTTTAACTATTGGTAAATGGTTGCCTGCGGCATCTGAAAATTGAGCATAAGGATATACACCGTTCACAGGGCCACCAACGCTAATACCAGAACCGTAATAAAGATTATTATTCAGGGCTGAGTTATTTTGACTATAATTTATACCGGTAGTTATAGAAAGATTTTTAATCGGTGTGTATGTATTTTGTGCATTCACACTCAGGCGTTCAAATCCATTACGAACCAAAGGATTTTGATTATTGACGTATCCGACCGACATATTGTAAGCATTTTGGTCGGTTCCCCCTCTAATGCCGATGGTATATTGTTGGTTAACGGTACTCCGGTAAATGTACTTTTCGTAATCGCTTCTAACATCTTTACTTCTTAAAGCCGCGATTTGGGAATTAGCATTAGGTATATTAATAGTGCCAGCTTTTGCAGCAGCCAATAAATCGACCACTGGTGAAACCGGTGATTGATCGTAAGTGTCGTTTAACCAAGTATCAAAATACCCTTGCTTGAACAAGCTTGTTTCCAGATCGACATAATCAGCAGACGGCAGGTAATTTCTGTCTGAGAAAAGATTAGGTTTATTTTGAAATGTAATTGTCCCATTCAACTCGACCGAAAGCTTTTGGTTTTTACGGCCTTTTTTAGTGGTTATTACAATCACTCCATTGCCGGATCGCGCACCCCAGATACTTGCTGCTGCGGCATCTTTAAGGACCGTTATACTCTCAACATCATTTGGATTTATGTTGCTAATGTTACCCTCATACGGGAAATTATCAAGAACAATCAAAGGATCAGTACCGACATTACCTGATAATGTACTTACCCCTCTTACAGTAACACCTAAATAGCGGTCATTTGAACCAGTTGCAATTGTTGGCCCGGACTGTCCCACAAAGCGTAATCCACTTGCTACACCATCAAGTCTATTTAAAATATTATCACCTGGGTTTCGGTTCAGTAATTTGTTATCAATCTGATCGAATGAACCAGATGCCCGTTCTTTTGGAATATTCTGATAACCCGTGGAAATTATTACTTCGTTCAACGATGTTTGATCGTCAGTTAATTGGATTTTAAATGGGCCAAAATTCTCATGTCCAAACGTAATCTCAATATTTTTATAACCAATGTAGGTAGCTAAGATAGTTCCACTGGTATCAGCTGTATGAAATTGAAAAGAGCCGCGGTTATCTGTTTGTGTTACAACTTTTCCATTTAGTAATATTGTAGCACCAAATAAAGGCTGTAGATTTTTCGCACTCAAAACAACACCCTGAATAAGCTTTATATTTTGTGCTTCTGACTGCGAGAAACTTTGTGGGGATTGATCCCGCTTTTCTGAGTTAACGGGTTTCGCTTTGATGACAATTCGATTTCCAATTATATCGAAGTCTAAATCAAGTGGTAGAAGCAAATCGTTAAGTACTTTTTTTAACGGTTGATTTGTTTCTTGTAGGCTTAACTTCACATTCAGGTTGCCACTTACATTACTGTAAATAATTCCTACTCTCGCTTTCTTTCCGATTATGGTTAAAACATCCTTGAGGGGTTTATCGGATATATCAACTGAAATTAATTTATTAAGATCCTGACCGAAAGCTTTGTTAGTTTGGGTCAGCGGGATTAAAACGAATAGAGATAGAGTAATAATACATATTCGTTTAAAAGCTAATTGTAAAAAAGGTCTAATAGGCATTTTAAAATTGCGTTTAAATAGTGTTTTAAAAATTGCATAGGGAACTTGATTTTGGCCTACCGGAGGTCGCCGCACATAGGGATGGAAAGGCAATAGCTTTCCCATAAAGTAAATTTTCATTTCTTTTTAGTTTTTAAATTCTTGACTGGAAAAGTGTTACTGTGCTGGCTAATGCAGCTTAGTGTTTCGTCTTATTTATGGTTCTTTACAACCACCATTAATAATAAATCCCCCATTCGCTTCAACTGCATTTCCATTGATGGAAACAGAAATTTGTTTTAAAATGACGGATAAGGGTTGTGATGTATCGAAGTCTCCGAAACACAGACAACTTGAAGTGTTGTCGCCAAGTTTGATCGACGCGTCGTAATATCGTCGTAAATCTGTTATGACCTCTTGAATAGGTGTGCCATTATATGATAGAATACCTGATTTTCTATTTAAGACAGCCTGAACTTTAGATGAACTTACAGTTAGTTCTAAATCTCTTCGATTAAAGAACACTTTTTGCCCTGGTTTTAAAACAACATTTTTGGTGAGAGCAGATTGAGGCTGATTGGAACTTACCTTCACTATACCGGTAACTACAGAAACTGAAAATATCTTAAGATTACTATAAGAAGTAATATCGAACGAGGTGCCAACCACTTCAGTTCTCATGTTTCCGCTATGTATGATAAATGGGTGAGATTTATCTTTTGCGACCTGAAAAAAAGCTTCGCCATCCAAACTAACCTCACGAAATTTACCTATTAACTGATCCCGGTATTTAAGTTTGCTGGATGGACAAAGCCATATCGTCGTCCCATCGTAAAGCTGGATTCTTTTTTTCTCACCAATATTTGTTACCAATTCTTTCAAATCTTCACTGTTCGTTTTACCTTTTATAAGTTCAGAGCGGTAAATCAGGTAAACTGTCGCGCTTGCTATCAAAATGAAAATTGCCGCCGCTGATAAAAAGATTTTGATAAACCTGGTATTGAAATTACTGTACCTATTATTCTCCTTGCTGCTATCTTTAACCGCAACCAAAAGTGTTTTTCTTACAGTTTCAATTGCTTTCTCATTTGCAAATAGTCTGTCAATCGCAATTGGATCGCCGTTTAATTCATTTGAAATAAAATTTCTTATAAGTAATTCATTCTCCGGCTTTTGAATTTCATTAAATAATAATGAAGCTTCAGCTGCGGTGCATTGATCGTTTAGATATTTATCAAGGAGTGCTTTTAAATCCACTTTATTCAATGTCGTTTAATGCTATTATCCGCATTGAATTAATTCTCACTGCTGTGAATGAAAATTTATTTCAGATGGTTGAAAACCTTAGGGATTATTACCAGGAGAGCTAAATGCTGGTTGGCAAGAAAATACTGCTTTATTGATTTGTTAGCTTTTACAAGGTGGTCATTGATCGTGTAAACTGAGATTCCGAGTAGTTCACTCACTTCCTTATAACTCTTTTCTTCTAAGCGACACAAGGTAAAAACAATCTTACGCTGAGGGGGCAAGCTTGCTATCGCTTTATTAATGAGTATTTTGGTTTCACTTTCGATAATTTTATCTTCTACTGGTAATACGTAGTCGATATTATTCACTATTAATTGCTCAATAAGTTTTTGATCCTGAGCAATTTTTCTAAAATGCTTATATACTAAGTTTTCTGCGATCTTAAATAGATAGGCCTTTATTGGTTTCTCGGGGTCGAGTGTATCGCGTTTCGTCCAGATTTTAAGGAACACATCTTGAAGAATCTCCTGAACGATTTCATCGTCTTTGATGATTCGCATAATTCTGCTATAAAGGTTGCGGCTATGTAAATCGTAAAATTTGGCAAATGCAATTTCGTCGCCATTTTTTATCGCGATGACTAAAACTTTTAATTCTTCATCGTTGACTATCATAACTGCCTTGACTACCCACTTTAAATTATTACGTCCAAGAATGGACTATGCTTTACGTGGGAGTAGTTAACCCTTCCTTAGTTTCGGCTGCATTGTTTGCCTGGTGAACGTTGTACGCTGCAGCAACCAGGCCAATTAACTGATCTAAGAACAAGGCAAGTTTTTCGTCGGAGATTTCCGCTTTCTGGTTGCAATCTTTCAATGTCCAGCATTGAAAGATTTTCCAGGCGAACACCTTCATGGTTTCAGGGGTATTGGCGACAAAAAAGTTAGCCAGTACATCTTTAAAAGGTGTTTCTGAGGAAGGACTGTTATTGAAATTTATTGCTCCCATACTTATCAGTTAAAGTTGGGCCACATAAAAACGCCATTGGCGTGGACTCAACTTACCGGACTGAGGCACGTGAGAAGGCCCAACCCCACAGTAAGAGAGCCCACACCAATGGCGTGGGCGTTCACTTACGTCTCCGGGGTTAAAAATTTCTCACGTTTTCAGACCGAGACAAAGCGAATGCTTCATATTTTTCAAGAAGTATCGCAAAACAAAGATAATATTTTTGTTGAATTGTAGTGCGTTCGCACTACAAACTTTTAATTTTAATAATCGAATTTCATTTCCTTAAATATTGTATCTATTTGGAAGCGAAAAGCGAAAACCTTAAAATCAAATTTGGCGAGCGTTTAAGAACTTTAAGAATTGAACGGAATCTTTCGCAAGAAAAATTAGCTGCATTGGCAGAAACAGATAAGAGTTGGATTTCGGAAGTTGAGTTGGCAAAAAGGGATATTCAGCTAACTTCAATTGGAAAATTAGCTGATGCATTAGAAATCTCGTTGAAAGAACTTTTAGATTTCGACTTTTAAGAATAAAATTGCTTCTAACAATTGTAAAATTCTTTTAGCCTCATTTAATAGGATAATTTTCTTTCACCTTTACTTTTTGATATAAATACGCATTTCTGCTATCAAGCGTAGCCAACTTATCTAATTCCAAGTTGGCCTGATCTTTATAGGCGTTGAACTGATTTCTTCGTATCCTGATTTGGTCTGGTTTAAAAGTCCAACTCTCATCACTCAGGTATTGGTTAGCAAGTGAGGTAAAAATCCGTGCACGCAATATTTTTAATTTAAAATCTTTCATGGAGTGCTTATAAGCGGAGTCTGCTTCAGCGCTTGCCTTCTTTAGATTTGCCAGCGAAGCCGCATTAGGATGAGGTTTTGCCATGACGTTGTTAGTCCTATAAAGGAAAAAGCTGTGTTCAAACAACGCAGCAGTATCGGTTGGGCTTTTTTTTAGGATCATCGCCAGACTATCTAAGCTATGTACATATTTCGAAGGACGAAACATCAAGGAACCATCATTGATTTGCAAATCTGCGTCAGTCGTTATAATCTTGATCTGAGCAATGGATTTTGTTGAATAAACATACAGAAAGCAGGTAACAGCAAGTAAAGCTTTAAGAGATGTTTTCATAGATATATAAGATTTAAATAGTATAAAAGTACTTATACTTAAAGATCCCTATTGATTAAAGATATAAGTTAAACTTATGAAACCTCTTTATTTAGGAGGATAAATGTATTATCAACGGCCGTTAAGTCTTTCAAAGAAAACGAACTCGAAGATTCAATAGGTAAATTGACAACTGAAAAAGGAAATCAGTTTAAAAGATGATTTATTGGCAACGATCCAAAGATGTTTGCGAAGACAGGAATATGTCACAAAACTCTTAAAGGAAAAGAACAATTTCTTGATCCAGCAAAATAGCTTGGTACTATTATTAGGCTATATATTTCATGAGCGTATAAAGTGATACTTAATGGCTGCGTAAATTGCTACCCAAACCAGAAGTAAGGCCGCACCATAAATTAATTGCCTTCTTCTGTTCGGCTTGTCTTTATTTTCGGCCCCCCCGATTGATTAAGATCAGTTTTCATTAGTTATTAATTAAGGGGATAAATAACTGGTTATATTGGTTTGGTCGAATTCGACTTACTAACATACATTTTTAACCTGTAAATTCTATCTGCTATAAATTCGTATATCCTCGAATTTCAGTTTCTCACTGCTCTAATTTTTATAATATTCCTTACGGTTGTATTTTTTAATACAGGCTAAAGTTTGTTGTATGGTAGTCATGGTAAAAACTAAATGAAGAAAAGCATGAACTTTAGCTACACACACATGCCGAAGAAACTGCGAAATTGCGGGGATGATGGTGGGACGGCTTCCTTAAGTTTTAATTTATGGCGTACCTTTAACCCAAACAATAAAACCATTCACAATCTATGTTTACCAGAGGATTTATTATTGGCAGGATCGTTGATGACATTGCCAACCTTAAAATACAAGTAGAAACCCGTAACCGGCTCGGTCTTTTCGATCTTACAAAAATGGCTGAGGATTTTTTTTGCGAAACCCTTAATGCCGTGTATAATTTAAACTTGGTCAACCTCAATACAGTTCGCAGTAATAACCCAGGCCTTGACCTTGGCGATAAAAAAAATAAAATAGCCTATCAAATCACGTCATCAAATAACAGCCAGAAAGTTAACGATACCTTAGCGGTATTGAACCAGGATCAATTGCGTACTTATACAAAAGTTAAGTTATTTATCATTGGTGATAAACAATCGAAATATACTGTTGATGCTACAAATCAGGCAAAAACCAATTTTATCATTGACGAAGATATACTTGACTTGGATGACTTGTTAAGAGATATTATGGTTCTACCGATTGCAAGCCTGGATGTCCTTTACAATCAGTTTTTACGGGAATTTAGAAGTTTGAAAATTGAGCTGGAGCCAGTTGATAAAGATGGTAATTTTGAATCGTCATTGTATAATCAATTGGAGTCGAAACCAAGTATGCCGCCGGCTAATGCAGGTAAAATTGCTGATCGTTTGTACGATGATGAATTTAATCTCAAATCTATTAAAGAGTTGTATGAGCGCTTAGCTGCGGTACCGAGATATTCAAGAGAATTGATTGCGATTATTGCTGAGCGTGGTAAAGAGGGGCTTTATGGCCGTGGAGGTGCAGATTGGGGTATTTTGCCGGAGTTGCTTCAAAGAATACTCCGTCTGACTCAACAGGAACTGAGGATGGAGTTATTAATATTGCTCGATGCGGATTTGATTTATAACGGAGAGCGTAGTATAGATGATGGTCATGTTCCTGTTATTGCATTAAAAGATGAAACTCTGAATGGCTTAGTAGACTGGATAAAAGAGGCAGGCCTATCGCTTCGTACTTTTTTCAATTTATTAGACTTCACTGTTTTGGATAACGAAGAATAACAGTTGTCATTTTATGAGCAACCCCGTACATCAAGAAATCAGTAAGCAGATGCTGGCTATCTATTATTTAGAAAGCAGGTCGCTGCCGGATTGGGATTTGATATTGGAAGTCATACAATTGGCAAAAATAGAACCTTCTTTTGACAACATTCGGTATGCCAACTGGCTGTTTTATGCATTAGAAGATCTTTTTAAGATTGTGAAACATAGCTGGGTAACGATAGAGCATATTGATGAAGCAAACCACACGGTTACACTAATTAAACATGATTTGTTCACTAATAAGGTAGGTGTTATCGATTCTGAGCCCTTCACTTATTCTCCAGATGATATTAGGTGGGATGCATTTTATAAAGATAAAACGATTGATGAGTTAAATGCCAATCCTTACGTCAACCAGGTGGATCAGTTTGAATACGAAGTGCTGGAGAAAAATGAGCGTAAGATGGAGCTTTTGCCTGAAGACTATGTTAATGAGCGAAATGTTAGAGATGGTTATAAGCAGGCGTTTGAACCGGTGATTAACCGCGAGTTTGCACGTATTAGTTTTTTTCGTTTTATCGAACGAATACAATCGGGGAACAGAATAAGCAGTAAATTTGGAGAGCCGGAACTTGTTAACCGGCATCAACACTTATTAAACTATTACAATATGCCAGAGTTTCAAACCGAAATACGCTCAACATTTGGTAAGGAGTATCTTAAAGTTTTTCTGAAGGATAAAACACGATTCCAGGAGATTCAAATTATTTTGAGAGATCTTCCTTCCATCAAAAGCGTAAATATTACAGAAAACAACCAAACTGATCTTACGGTATACCCAGGTAGGTTTAGCACGGCCAAAGAAATCCAGGCCGAAGTAACCAGCACCTTGAACGTGGTTTTCGCAGGTAAGCCATCGGACCCAATAATTAAAGATGATGTGTTAGATGGGATCAGCGAGCCTATTTACAAAAAAATACTTAACCTGATCTCTTACTTTGGTAAGAACCTGGAGAAGTTCAGTAGCCTGCACAGCAAATTTGACGAAGAAGGCTTCAGGGAGTATTTTTTGCCATTCCTTAATGTAATGTCGGCCTCACACAGCGCAACGGGAGAAACATTTAACAAGATCGGCAAAACAGATATACTCATTCAGAATCAAAAAGGTGAAAATGTATTTATCGCTGAGTGCAAAGTTTGGGGCGGCGAAAGCGAAGTGACCAAAGCGGTGGATCAATTATTGGAACGTTATGTTACCTGGAGAGACGAAAAGGTATCGCTGATCATTTTTAACAAAACAGTTCAAGGGTTTTCTGCAATTGTTGCAAAGGCGATTGATGCATTGAAGAAACACCCATCCTTTAAGGAGTATAAAGGCCAAGTTGAAAACAGTAGGGCTTCGTTTATTTTCAAACATCCGGAAGATCCTGCGAAGACCGTTGAGTTGGAATTAATGATGTTTAATTGCACTGGTAATTAAAACTTTCTATCAGCCATATTAAGTGTTAGATACTAATTACCATTTGGTATCGTTACCTGTATATTGCTCTACATTAACCCAAACCATCATCCTGTTACCAATGAAACACATCTTCTATTTATTGATTTGTTCTGCCTTATTCTTTTCATGTAAAAAAGGCAGTGATCAGTCTGCTACAACTCCACAGCCAGCTGCGGTAAATTATCAATTGGATCATGTTACTTTTCTGGTAAATGAACATACTACTACACGTTCGGATTCTACAATTCTTTACCAGCGACAGATTGTAAATAATGCAGTTAATAGTTTAGAAGCCAATATTGGCGTACCCACGCCCGACGAAACATCCAAATTCACTACAAATAATACGGACACCCGGTTACAGGGTACGTTTGCTACTAAGATCAGCATACCGGTAGCCCTTACAAACCAGGCATTGATAACAGGTGAGAAAAAGTGGAGCTACTCTGTAAATCAGTCAGAAGGTAAGGCAGCCAATATTGATCAATATCAAGTTAAGCTTTCGGTAACGGGTTACACGAAGATCAGCTTAGACGTATATGCTAAGTGGCAGACTTTGCAAACGGATTATTTAGCTACCTTTAAAGATACTGGCAGTGGCAAGACGATTGAGGTAAGCGGCACATGGGAAGGTCGATTATTACAGGGATTCTCACAGGTAGCCTCGGCCACTCCTATCAAGTAATTATCCTGCATCTGGTTGCAAATTGATATTAGTCCTTTAAAAAAGAGTATTTAGACAAGTAATCGTTATGACCGCGTTTCTGAATACCATTATTCTGCTTGGGGCCTTACAAGGTTTCATTATTAGCATTTTGCTTTTTTTTGCTCCCCTACACAAATTGTCTGACCGTTTATTGGGCGCGTTGTTATTTCTGATAGCTCTGGCTTGTCTTGGTATTTACCTGAATACACAGCAGTGGTATCGTTCCAACTCTTTATTGCAGTTGATCGATGCTATCGTACCTTTTATTATGGTTATGCCAATAGGGCCTTTGCTTTACTTTTATGTGCGCGCATCTGTTGAATTGGATTGTCGGCTTAGCGAAACGCAACGGAAACATTTTTACCTGGTGATCATCGATCTGTTACCCAGAGTATTCGTATTAGTCATCCTTATAGGGGCTTTACTAAAATTTTATAATCGATTACCTTTTGCACCAGGAATTTGGATTGATGTATATAATACTTATGCAGATATTCCGCGCTGGATCTCGTTGAGTGCTTATGTGATTTTCGCTTGGCGTTATTTGAAACGCCAAGATAAACCTGAACAATTAAAGTGGCTGACCCAGTGTGTAAAAGGTTTCGCGGTGTTCCAATTTTTATGGTTGATATTCCTGGTACCTTACGTCATACCCGTTGTCAGTAACAGATTACTGGATGCAGTGGACTGGTATCCCATATATGTGCCGTTAGCAATACTAATCTATTGGCTGGGCATCAACGGGTATTTGATCACGCGCCAGGAACGGCAGCTTGCAAAGCCATCGGCTGGGGGTTTAGCAAACTTGAACGACGATATTATTCAGGGTTTTATCACATCTATTACTCGGGCCATGGAACTTGACCAACTCTATCTCGACCCGGAGTTGAATCTGTCAAAACTCGCCCAATATACCGGTGTCTCACCGAAAAATATCTCGGCGGTGCTAAACCAGCATCTCCAAACCAGCTTTAACGAACTGGTAAATGAATACCGGGTTCGGGCCGTTAAGGACAAGATTTTATCGGAAAGTTTCAACCACTTGACTATTGCGGGTATCGCGGCGGAATGCGGCTTTAATTCGCAGGCGACTTTTCAGCGGAGTTTTAAGCAATTTACCGGTTTGTCGCCCTCCCAATTCCGTAAAAACAATACTCATATCCCGATTTGAGCATTGTTTGCTTTTGTGAATGGTGTGGTTAAGCACAGTTTTGCAAAAAGAAAACTGATGAAACGATTAACATTTTCTGTGCTATTGCTCTTAACATTTGGCCGCGTATCTTCCCAGTCCTTAAACGACGCTTACATCGATAAGGTCGTGTCCCGGCTAATGGATACGGCCGCGGTAACCGGCCTGCAAATAGGTATAGTTAAAGATGGCCAAGTATTTTTTGCAAAGGGTTATGGTTACCGCAACAAGGCGTTAAATTTGCGAAATGATGCGAATACCTGTTTTTATGGGGCATCGCTGTCCAAATCGTTGTTTGCCTATGTTGTGATGCAACTGGTCGATGAAAAAAAAATCGACCTCGATAAACCGGTCTATCAATACTTACCCAAGCGTCTGCCAGAATACGAAGCATATAAACAGTTGGCCGGTGATGAACGGTATAAACTGATCACCCCGCGCATGTGCCTTGATCATACAACGGGCTTCCCGAATTGGCGGGATCTTAACCAGGGAAGGCTTGAGATCCAGTTTCGCCCCGGTACAAAATATGCATACTCCGGCGAAGGCATTATGCTTTTGCAATTGGTGGTAGAGACGGTTAACGGGAAATCGCTTGCTGAAACGGCTCGCCAACGCATTTTCAAACCATTTGGCATGGATCGAACTGACTTTAAATGGCAACCTCGCTTTGAGACCAACTATGCAGTTGGACATAACGTGAATGAAGACACACTGACCATGGTGAGGTACCGGGCGACTTATGCCGCAGGTTCCATGGAAACCACCGCAGTCGATTACACGCGTTTTATGGCAATGGTGCTGCAAAGTAAAAATCTGTCAAAGAAAAGCTGGAACGAAATGTTATCGCCGCAGACCATCATTAAGAGCGCCCGCCAGTTCGATCCCGGTGATACTTCGCGCATTATTGAGAACCGCAGCATCGGGTTATCCTACGGTTTAGGCTGGGGCTTATTCCATACGCCGAAAGGAAAAGCTTTTTTTAAAGAAGGGCATGCCGACGGGTGGATGCATTATGTAATCGGGTTACCTGACCAGCGGTTTGCATTAGTAATCATGGGTAACAGTTCCAATGCTGAAAGCATTTTCAAAGAACTGGTGGAGAAACTGGCGGGTGTGACCATTCCCTGGTATTGGGAGGGATATACACCCTATCGTCCCAATATTAAACTTCCCTTAGCTGATCTGAAAAAATACGTTGGGGAATATGATGGGCGGCTAAAGGCAATTATAACTATAGAAAACGGTTGCCTGAGTGTAGCCTCGCCTACAGTTAATCTGGCTAAAAGCCGGCTCTACGCCACCGGGAATGATCATTTCTATCTCAAGGTTATGGAGGTGGATCTTTCTTTTGTAAAAGACGCACAAGGTAAGGTGGTAAAAGTGATAGCTGACGATGAAGGTGAACATTACGAATTGTCGAAAATTAAATAGCTTTAAATAGCTGAAGATCGCAATATGTGCGTAACGCAGGTAAATGCGTTACGCTGAAGTAGCTTAAAATTAGTTGCAGATGACATAAGAAGGTCGATTGCTATTAGAGCTCTCACACGTAGCATCGGCCACTTCTATCAAGTAATTATCCTGAATGTGATTGCGCATCGACAACCTTCTTTAACGGAATTTTATTCAAATAGCTGCTGACTTCCAGTGTAATACGTCTTACGTTTATCAAGTTCTGCTTTAAGAATAGGCTCACCGTTAAGCGTAAGTGTTTGTTTCGGACGGTGTACCTGTAAGAAATCGCGCTCTTTTTCCGTGATGGTGTCCGGGAAAAGAGAAACAATGTGATTTTCAGCATCTGTTAATACTCCTCTGATTGCCTGACTAAGGATTTCAATATTGCTTTCAGGAATTTTATTGGCTTTTGAAAAAGGCGATATTTTTGCGACGTAAAGGATTTCATCCACATAAGCGTTCCCAATACCCTGAACTGCTTTACCATCGGTCAACACTGTTTTGATCGGCTTTGCACTTTTTTTCAAAGCAGATTGCAGGTAGCCATCTGGCATGTGCATGGCATCGGGCACTGTGGAGATAACCGGATCAAGGGTTAACATCACTGATTTTTGCCAGTCTGTTATTGCCAACCCAGTACCATCAGAAAACAGCAATTCCACGATGGTAAACTTATTTTCATTTTTACCTTCATACCAGTGCATTGAGCCATACAGCATCAGATGTAGTCCCAATATGTGATTTTGCCCGAACTCAAAGAATAGCTGTTTGCCGATTCGTTTCACTGCCGTTAATATCTTGCCCGTAAGGGCTGCATCAAAATCGGCTTCAGTCGTTTTGATTTTGCGGGGAACAAGTATATGTATGGCGGTAAGCGATTTACCAACGAGGCGTTTGGCGAGGTTGGCGCTAAATATGTTCAAATCTGGTATTTCAGGCATAAGAATTTGCTTTAATTATTTGTATTCACTTTCGACGCGCAAGCCGATTTCTTCGATGATTGAGTCCGGCAATATAACCCCGGATTCCTGTATCCAAGTCCAATCATCAGTATGAGCTATCGTCGCCATAAACCGGCCATCGAAAATCACATCATAACCTTGTGGCTGCATGACCACCTTACAGTTGACGATTTTTTCGGCGTAGATCAAATCAAAATTAAATGCGGGGTTTTGCTCTTCCATTATTATTTAATCAAGGGTATTTCCTGGTATATAGATATTTAGGCCAAGCTCTTTATTGAGCGTTGTTATAAAAAACTGGTATAATGATAGCGAAGGCGCATCACCAGCATGAATGAAAAAGTATAATGATTGCAGTCCCTTTTCCTTCCATATTTTCAGACGCTTGGCCCACTCTTCCAATCTTAGATAATCTATACGATCATCATCACAAGCGACAAAACGTATAAACGCATGGGGCGTAGGTAATTCCATGTGCAGGCAATCTCTTCTGCTCAAGGTATCGGTGATTACCGCTCCTAATTTTGATTCTTTCAAAAAACTAAAAAGATCATTTCTGTGCAGTTCATCAAACCAGTTTTTATTTCTGACTTCAACAAATAGCTGAACGTCGGTTGGCAAAGTAACTAAGTATGCTTTGAGGTCAGGGAAAGTTTTTGGTGTAGCGTTATCGGCCAATTGAAGAAAGACAGGGCCAAGATATTCCCTTAACACCGCAATGCTCATGTAAAATTCGTCCGTTTGTTGTTCCACATTTTTGAATCTGCGGATATGGCTAATGCTCTGCGGGAATTTCGGGCAAAACTTAAAATCTGCCCCGTCCCTGATCAACTCTTTCCAGGCGGCCATTCGCTCCGGCGGCGGCGTCTGATAAAAGGTGGCGTTGAGTTCAATGGCATTAAAGTGCCTGGCGTAATATTGTAAGAAATCCTTGTCTTTGGTGTAATGAGGATAGATAACCCCTGACCAATTTTTATACCCCCACTTAGGTGCCCCAATATGCGCGATGAACGGGCTGGCCTTCTCTGCGCTTGCTAAAGTGGCCGTGGTCAGGTTAGTATCTGCCGGTAAATGATAATCGAAGCTTGAAATATCTATATTTTCTTTGCCAAAGTTCATAGGTAGAAGTTACGTAGTGATTTTGAAATAGGTAAAGCTTAGTCTTTTGGTAAACTTTGATCAGAACAAACTTAATTGCTCTTCTGGCGGTTCTTCCTGACCATAAATCGGTAGTTTTTTTCCCCAATCGTAATATGCATCCCGCTCTTGTCCTTCGGGCAATGCTTTCTTACCGCGAAGAGAAAATACCGGATGATGCTGAATCTTCTCCGATGGTATAGAGTAATGGAAAATTTCGTTCATATCACTATCACTCAAGTCTTCCAATACCCAGGCTTGTTCCATTTCTTCAGTTAGAAATAAGGGCATGCGGTGTTTATTATCGCCACTATTATGAATCCAACTCATTTTCTCATTCGCCCCGCGTGTGATCATGGAAAATGATGCGAAACTAAATATCTCACCTGTAGATTGATCCACTTCCTGGCTAATCTGGTATAATGCCGGAACATAAAATTGCTCCCGGTGAGCAATGCTGACATGATATGGTATTTTGTTTTTAAAACCCTTAACATCACGATGTTCATATATACCGGTCGCTGGGATCAAGCAACGGTTCTTTCGTAATCTATACCAATAAGATCTTTTATCATCAATTATTCTTTCTGCGCGCGCATTGACGTAGTTACTTCGCTGGGCCTGCCGTTCTGTTGGGTCATCAATAAATTGAGGTACTACCCCCCAGCTCATATTAGCCAATGCCAGGGTCTTGCGGTTGACCACAATTGGGTGGGTTGGCAAAACCAGGCAAGAAACATGGATCATATCATTTGGATAATGCGCCAGATCAGGAGCCAGTTTGATCCCCTGGAAATCCTTGGTGACTATTTGTATTTCCGAATGAAAGCTAATGTCCTTGCACATAAGTTTATTTAATCATATCATAAAACAGCGCCGTATGGCTCTGATCGCCAGAACTGATCTCTGCTTTTAATCGCCCGTATTCAACAAATATACGCACATCATAATGATCTTCCTTTTTCATGCGGATATAATGGATATACGCTGAAACGGCTTTAGCATAGGCCTTTTGCAAACGTGCTTCATGTTTGGCATCAATTGTACCGGCAAAAAAAACGCCAATGCCTTCAGTTGGTTTCAGCAGTTTGGTTATATTTTGATATTGCGTGAGATCAAGCAGATTTTGGGCTTTACCTTCATTAGCGCGCAATTCGCGTTCGTGCAAACGCGCCTCATATTCCTGTTCATAAGCGGAAAGCAGAAATGTTTTCTGTAAGGGCTGTCCTGGCCATTGAAAACGCTGGATGACCACATGCGGTTTACCCATCGCCATCAGTTTCCTAATGGTATCCTCCTTGACGCGTAAAAATGGATTATAAAACAAGTTATCAGCCATTTAGCCTATCCTCCAAAATTATTTTCAAATATAAACAAAATGCTAATATTTTTAGTATTAGTTTTGTTCTCCGTTTTCTAAACGAATAAAATAGATCATGATGTGATTAAAAACTGATCGTGTATTAATAATTCAAGGGCATAAATGAGTACAGACCGCCAAATCATTCACATGGACCAGGATGCATTTTTTGTATCCGTCGAAGTTCGCAAAAATCCTGAACTGATAGGCAAGCCGGTAATCATCGGAAGTTTGTCGGATCGCGGTGTAGTGGCCTCATGTAGTTATGAAGCGCGAAAATTCGGTATTCACTCCGCCATGCCCGCAAGGATGGCCCGTATGCTTTGCCCGCATGGTATCTGGATCAGGGGCAATATGGATGAGTATTCCAAAGCTTCCCATGAAATCACGGATATCCTCAAAGAAAATGTGCCGCTGATTGAAAAAGCCAGTATTGACGAGCATTATATCGATATGACCGGAATGGACAAGCATTTCGGAACATTGCGCTACGCTAAAGAATTACGTGCAAGGGTCATGAAAGAAACGGCCCTGCCCATATCATTTGGCTTATCGGTTAATAAAACAGTTTCCAAAATGGCTACCAATGAATGTAAGCCTAATGGTGAGCTGAATATAGAAAAGGCTGTTGTACAACCTTTTTTAAACCCGTTATCGATTCGGAAAATCCCCGGTTTGGGGGAAAAGACTTTTGTGAAATTGAGTGATATGGGTATTAAGCGGATTCATGAACTGGCACAGGTACACCCGGAATACATGAGCAGCATACTGGGGAAGAACGGCATTTGGCTATTACAGAAAGCGCAAGGCATCGATGAATCGCCGATCATTCCTTACCAGGAGCAAAAATCCATCGGTACCCAATCCACTTTTAAAAATGATAGTATTGACCTGGTATCAATTAATTATTTGCTGACCTCTATGGTGATGGATCTGGCTTTTGAGTTGAGGCAAAAGCAAAAACAAGCCGCTTGCGTGACCGTGACTGTGCGTTATTCGACGCGGGAAGATGTGACAAAACAGGCCACCATCCCTTATACAGCTTTGGATGCCCCGCTCATTAAAAAGGTTAAAGAGCTTTTTAAACAGGCTTATCAAAAGCGGTTGCTCATTCGTCTGGTTGGTGTGCGGCTATCCAATCTGGTCAACGGTTTTGAACAGATTGATTTATATACTGAATCAAAGGAACAATATAGTCTTTGCCAGGCGATGGATAAAATCCGTCGCCGGTTCGGCCCGGATGCGATTAAGCTTGCATCAGGTATAAATCTTAATTTATAATCAGCGATGTACCTGAATGTTCACTCTCAATATAGCCTGCGCTACGGCACGATGTCGATCCCGGCATTGGTGGAGGAAGCTATCGCGTGCGGCGTAACGCAAATGGTGCTCACGGATATCAATAATTCAACGGGTATCATGGAGTTTATGCGGGAGTGTGACGAGAAAGGCATTAAACCTATTGCCGGTATGGAGTTCAGGCGGGATAAAAAGCTGCTGTATTTCGGTATTGCGCGGAACAAAGAAGGCATGAAGGAGTTGAATGATTACCTGACCGAGCACAACCTGGAGCAGAAGCCCCTACCAGACCTCGCTCCGGCATTTGCACATGCTTATATTGTTTACCCATATGGCCACCAGGAACCGTTAAAAGAAAACGAATACCTGGGTATCCGTTACCATCAGCTAAATAGGCTGTTCAACGCTGACCTGACGGGTATCAAAGAAAAACTCCTGGCTTTACAGCCGGTGTTCATAAACGATAAGATTGAATACCGCTTACATGAATACCTGCGGGGTATCGATTTGAACGTGGTGCTAACCGAGGTTACTCCGGAAGATAAATGTGCGCCAACCGATATGTTTCTCCCGCCGGGACAATTAGAGGCTAAGTTCGCCCGGTATGCCTTCATATTGGATAACACCCGTAACCTGATGAACCGTTGTGTTATGGACTATCCAAAAGGGCGAGTCAATCTAAACCGTAAGCATTTTACCGGTAATAAAAAGAATGACCGGGACTTGTTAGAGAAACTGGCGCTAAGCGGCATGGAGTACCGTTATGGAAAATCCAACAAGGAAGCTTTACGTAGGGTTAAGCATGAATTAAAAGTTATTTATGAACTGGATTTCTGCGCCTACTTCCTCATTACCTGGGATATTATCCGCTATTCCAGTTCTCAGGGCTATTACCATGTTGGCCGTGGTTCGGGCGCTAACAGCATTGTCGCGTATTGTCTCAAAATAACCGATGTGGACCCGATTGAGCTGAACCTTTATTTTGAACGGTTCCTAAATGCGCAGCGGACTTCACCGCCTGATTTTGATATCGATTATTCCTGGGATGAACGGGAAGATGTACAGGATTACATATTTAAGCGCTACGGCAGCCAGCATACGGCCTTGTTAGGCACGATGTCAACTTTCAAAGACCGAAGCATTATCCGCGAAATTGGCAAGGTAATGGGCCTGCCCAAAGCAGAAATCGATGGTTTTACTGATCCAACGAGGCTGGCCTTTAACCGGGATAATGATGCCTTTAAAAAGATCACCGCCATTTATGAGCGCATGGCCAATATGCCTAACCAGCGCTCTATTCATGCCGGTGGCGTGCTGATTACAGAAGAACCCATTACTTATTATACTGCGCTTGACCTGCCGCCGAAAGGCATGGCTACCGTGCAGTGGGATATGTACGAAGCAGAGAAGATTGGCTTTGACAAATATGATATCCTCAGTCAACGGGGAATCGGGCATATCAAAATGGCAGTTCAATTGGTTGAGGAAAACCAGCAACGTAAGATCGACATTCACCAGGTCAAAAATTTCATGAAAGACCCGACGGTGAACGCCAACTTGAGAATTGGAAACACGAAAGGTTGTTTTTATATCGAATCCCCGGCAATGATCCAGCTAAACCGAAAGCTGGGCTGTGATAGTTATCTCGTGTTGGTTGCCGCAAGCTCGATTATCCGGCCAGGTGTAGCCAGTTCAGGTATGATGGCCGAGTATATCAAAAACCATCACGCACCCGATCAGGTGAAGTACCTGCATCCGGTAATGAAGGAACAACTTGAAGAAACTTATGGAGTGATGGTATATCAGGAGGATGTAATTAAAGTTTGTATTCATTTTGCGGGGATGGACGGAACGGATGCGGATATCCTGCGACGCGGCATGAGCGGCAAATACCGTTCAAAGAAAGAATTTGAGCGTTTGGTGGAGCGTTTCCATGAAGGTGCGTTGAATTTGGGCCGTCCGGAGGCAGTCGTTAAAGAAGTGTGGCGGCAGGTTGCCTCTTTTGCGGGTTATAGTTTCTCCAAAGCGCATTCTGCCAGCTTCGCTGTAGAAAGCTATCAAAGCCTTCACCTGAAGACTTATTTTCCTCGGGAGTTCATGGTTGCTGTATTGAATAATTACGGGGGATTTTATGACCGGGCGTTGTATGTGCAGGAGTTGCAAAGGTCAGGAGGCATTGTTCATTTGCCATGCGTGAATAACAGTGACAGCCTGGTGAATATCTCGGGCGTTGATGTTTACCTGGGATTTGTAGGTATTCACGGCTTAAATGAGGAGTTTATTGAACTGATTCCGGCAGAACGCCGGCAAAATGGGCCATATCAAAGCTTAGAAAATTTTGTAAAAAGAACGGGGATGGGTTTAGAGCAAACGATTACGCTAATTCGTGTAGGTGCGTTACGATTTACCGGGAAAAGTAAAAAGGAACTGCTTTGGGCCATACACCTGTTATTAGGAGCGAAAACCAAGCCTAATAATAATGCGGAGTTATTTAAGGTTGAAACCAAGAATTATTCCCTGCCTGTATTGGTCAACACACGGTTAGAGAATGCCTATCATGAACTGGAACTGCTGGGCTTTCCCGTAAGCATGACCATGTTTGAACTTTTGCAAACAGACTACCGGGGCGAAATCTGTGCGAACGATCTGATCAATCATGTAGGCCAGCAGGTGAAAATGGTGGGCCAGTACGTATGTGAAAAGACGGTTCATACAAAATACAATCAAAAAATGTGGTTTGGTAACTTTCTCGATGTGGAAGGCAATACATTCGACACGGTACATTTTCCTAATAATACCCCGAATTATCCTTTTCGCGGGGCTGGTTGCTATTTGATCCTTGGGAAAGTTGTCGCCGAGTTCGGGTTTGCCAGTTTAGAGGTGCTCAAATTTGCCAAATTGCCGATCTTCCCAAATCCCGTAATTTCTTAATCACGATATAAAGATGGACAGAATAAACATTAAGTGTTTGATTGCAGGCCTGGAGACGGAACTGCAATTTGACAAAAAAGCCATGCCGGGAGAAGCCGGGCCTTGCTTCATGATTACTGAGAGCGGATGTTTTAAAGGGTACATTTCCCGGAAACGGGATGGCGCGTATCAACCGATCGGTGCGCTATATTATACAGATACCGATTTCAAGTTAATTGGCGAAGTTTTAGGACAAAAAGTGAGGTGATCCAAAAAATGGTTGCGGGTTCGATTTAGGTTGGGTCGTATTGTCGTGGAAAGATTAAGTGTTCAGGAAAAATATAAAGCCCCATAGCACTCGCTGCATGGGGCCTTAAACCTAAACCTTATCACAATAAATGTCTCTAATGACATTTAAGAAGGGCAAGTTATGAAAATTTATAACATGCTTAATAGCGCTGGTTTCGCATTTTATTACGCATGTACTCCTGGAACCCGCGTTCTTCATATTTACGCTGCTGATATTTCTTCATGCGGTTATTCCAGCCTCTGAAAAAAGGCACCCAGATGCCAAAAGCAATTAAAAAAAATATAGCCTTGGCAGCGAACTGCTTTGTATTCGTTGCGGCCATCATCAGGCCACATGAAATACAGATGGTAAAGATAAAATAGACGAATGTTTTCATAGCTTCAATACTTAAAAATACTAATTTTATTAGTCTATTGCAAGCTTTATTTTATTAGTTTAACTCATAAACGCCATTGTTTCGGCGTGTCGCCAACACCCGTTTACGCAGTGTTTCTACCAGATCAGAGCAAGGAATACCACGTAACCAAAGGTTGCGGTTTTCGGGGTCGGTAGTCTTCAGGTTCAAATCCATCAGCCGCATGATCTGAAGCCAAACAGGCTGGATAAGTACATAATCTTTTACCCTGAATAATTCGACCGTATCCACTCTTTTAAAGATCAGGCCCTGGCAAATCTGAAGGTATTCAGCGGTGATCAGGTATTTAATATGACGGATGTACCAGTACCGGTAGGCAGCAATAAGAATGGCAGTCAGACTGAACCAGGTTAGTCCGGGCCAGAAGCGCCAGGCCAATAGCAACATAAGGATGGCGGTTACCAGATAACCAAATATCCGCATAAAAGCGAAGATTGCCGCCGGTCGGATGAGCAACGTTTCGGGCGGTGTAAAATCGGATGTTTCCATAATAAGCCATTAATGATTTTTTTCGGCGAGCAAAAGCTGCAGCCAGTTGAGATGATCTGTGGGTTTCGATGTGCCACACCGAAAGCGAAAACCTGCATGTTTACTGAAAGCGTTCAGGCTGAAATATTCAGCCTGAACGCGGTAAGCCTGGTTCCTGAAAAATATGTCAAGGTAATCCGCATCATGGCGAATTGAAATGGGTTTCCTTCGGATCGCGGCGGCGATGCTTAAATCCATTACCGCCCCTAAAAGGCTATTTTCGGTGGCAAGTACATAAGATTTGTGTTTACCGAGTGTGCTGAGCCTGGCACGCTTGATCAGCGATAGCGCAGTGCCAGTTGACAGTAACAGAAGGTTGTCGAGGTCAATAAATGCCGGAGCATGAAAATGCAGCCAGGCGACGGCTTCCATCGCCGACGTAGCTATCACTATTCTCTTTATTGTGGCAATGTTTTGTGCGCCAGCTTGCCAGAAATCATCGGTTACCGGCACCCGGTGAAAGCCTATGCCGTAAATCTCGGCTTCGTTACCATATTTAAACAGGATGTTTCCGGCATCATCAGACTGAAAAGATGGTGCCAGCCAAGCTTGAATTTGCGGGTTTATGCCAAGCCATTCCAGGTAAGGATGCATTATCTGGAGCCGGTTCGGGAGTACGAACGTTCGTATTCCTTATTATTGCTTTCAGGCTTCTGCGCCATGGTTTCCCGGCGATCCTGCTTTTGAAACTGTTCGAGATCGCTGTAATAGCCTTTGCTGTTCTCTGTAGCTTTGGAATCATGCTCTTTCTGTCCGAACAGTGCTTTAAGGCCGTGATAAACGGCATAAGTCAATCCGCCATCCATGATGATGGAGGCTATCAGTAACATTTTGTTGGAGCGCAAACCTTCCTTTTCTTTCGCTGAAAACTGAACCTTTGTGCCGTCTTGTAATTCGACTTCTTTGCCTTTTCGGTAACGTTCCTTTTGATCGAGTGAGAGATCCTCACCATTGATGCGGTCAGGTACCAGGATACGGCTCTGATCAGTTACGATAAACTCATTGGTTTCTTCATCAAACTCAATAAGGATATCCTGCGGATCTCCTTCATCGTCAAAAATCATTTTCTCAATGTTGGGTACGTGCCCTTCTTCGAGGTTGAGGGCTTCGGTATCCGTCAGAAAAGGCAGTTGGGGCGCTTCTTTATAAATCGGATGAACCATAAGTTCCAGGCCCCCTTCCTTAGCAGGCCGAACAGAGAGTTTGGCATCAAACTCGGGCAGGTTAAGTTCCGGTGCGAACTGATTTTTAAGGCGCAGCATTTCCGTGCGCCTGCCGGATAATAAAGTCATCAGGTTATCCTGGTCAATGGTTAACTTTCCTTCCCTGGCAAGACCGACCTTTTCCAGTTCATTGTATGGAAGCTGTTGCGCTTCATAGAGTTGTTGTTTCATGTAGCTTATCGTTTAAAACGGTTACCGGTATTGTGTTCGATCTCCTGAGCAACTACAGGTTCATTGTCCTGCTGCTGGCCTTCTTTGTTGCCTTGCTGCTCAGTTTGTCCATCTCGTTTTTCGCCCTGCTGCTGATATTGTTTGTGGTCAAGCGTTTCGGCGCTACCAGGACTATTTAGCTCTTTAAGCAGAGATTTATAGAGGCCCATCGATGGGGTAATCCTGATTTTCTGATGGCTGGTCAAGTCTTCAATCTTGACCGCATTTTTCGATTGTTTTTCAAGGATCTTGTAGGTGGTATTATTGTAGGGGATTTCCAGGCCTACCTCCAGTTTACCCGATTGAGATTGGTTTTGCTTTTGTTCCTGGCTTACTTCCTGTTTTTGTGCTGGCTGACGTTCATAAAGCATGACATAATCGGCAATCTTTTGTGCGTCGTTGGCTGCGTTAAATAATTCACCTGGTTCTTGTGCAATTAGTTTGGCCCAATCCTTCGTCATATTAGCATGTTCGCCAAGTTCGTAAGGCAGGTTAAGCTGTGCGCTCATAAAAACTGCTGCAATGTTGGTGCGGAGTGATTCCCTGACGATCTGATCTGCTTGCGGCAGATCTGTTTCCGGACGGTTAAGCCTGGTTTCATGGGAGGTAGCTGCGGCAACCTCACGTAACGCGGCGGCATAGTATAACTCCGGTTTCTCGAAGTCTTCCATTGATGGAATTTGAATGGCATCCTGCTTGCGGTCATAAGTGGTCATCAGGCCCGCAGGTTCAATTTTGATCTGGCTGTTTTCGATAATGATCTGCGCCCGCTCCATTGGCGTTTTTTCATGCGGTTTCACCTCACCGGATTTGAGGTTCATCAGGTCTTTACCGTTGAACATCCTCGCTGTTACCGCGACTGGTTCATCCAGTTTGACCCGCTCCATTTTTGGTGCGCCGTTTTCTTTCACTACGGGCTGGCCGTTTTCAGTCTTTTGGCGTAGTTCACGCGTTGAATTAAATTCGATATCAACACCATAGGCACCGCGCTTTACCGGGGTACGATTGAATTTTGCCTGGTCATAGGTGAGCCAGCGGGGATCGCGCCGGTTCTGCATGATCAGCACCAATGCTGCTGCCCCTCGATAAGGTTGCTTTGTACGCGCATTGATTGGCATATTAAACTGAGATGTACCATCTTCTCTGATGGCTTTGGTGAAGATCGATCTGTCTTCATTTAACAGGCCAGCCATTTTTTCGGCAACCTGTTCTGATAGCGGTTTTTGATTTTCGCTCATGGGATTAATGATTAATTGTTTTTTGATTTTTTAATGCTGCTGATAGAAAATTCAGCGGATTGATATACCAGTTATAGTACCGGATGGAAAAATGCAGGTGCTCAGCGGTGACCCTGCCCGTTGCACCGCTGATGGCGATGGGTACACCACCGGCTAATGAATCGCCGGTGGCAACCAGGCACATGGAAAGGTGCCCATAGATGGCGCAGAACGGGCCATTTTGTATTTTAATAAAAATGCCGATTAAAGGATGATAACCAATGGAAACTACCCGGCCTGAAAAGGCTGCATAAACGGTGTCCCTTTGTGCACGGAGGTCTACACCCTCATGAAAACAATCTTTGCCTGTTAAAGGATGAATGCGATTGCCGAAGGATGAGGTTACACGGAGTTTTTTCAGTGGTAAGCTCACTTGCGCACAAGTGATGCCCCTCATAGCAAAGAGCGCAGCTACGACGAGGGAACAAATTCGCTTCATGGCTATTTTTTCTTAATGACAGATTGATTTTCGTTCACGGGCGCTGTTGCGGGAGGCGCATTTTTTTGGCGGAACTGGCTGACAATCGCCTCCGTTTCGCTGTTGATGCGATTGAAGTTCTGGCGCAGGATTTCATCCTTTTTATCGCCGAAATGATAATAAACCGGAAGGTCGCGATAGTTCTTTTCTTCGAGTGCTATTTCCTCCGCATTCAGATTAACGCGGCAATTAATCGCCGAAGTTTCAAACTGACCGGTGTAGGTTTCCTGAACGTCGGCAGCCAAGAGGCCGACCATTTCGCCAGTATTTAAAGATGCCATTTTACCCGCCGGTATCAGGGCCTCAAGCTTTTCCTGTAGCGATGTAGAGGTTTTGTTGCGGTCAATGGAAAGACTTTCACCGATCTGTTTGGATTTACCAAACAGGCGTTCGAGCCAATCCAGTGTTTCTTTATTTCGCACCGCACCGGCCAGTACATTGCCCACTACGGAGGTAATTGTTGCCGCTGTTTCTTTGCCATACTGCTGATTGAACTGCGGCAACTCCTGTAATCCCATTAAAATGGCCACCTTGTTACTTCTGGCAACTGCGAGCAGATTTTCTACCCGGTGGGTATACAGCGTAGGTATTTCATCGATAACCAAAGCTGAAGGTAAATTACCCTTGTTGTTGATTAGTTTGGTGAGCCGGTTCATGACCACAGAGTAACAGGCCGAATTGATATTCTGGGTATTGGGGTCATTTGCGATCACCATCATACCAGGCGTTGCCGGGTCGGAAATCTTCAGGTTAAAATCGTCCCCGGAGAATACCCAAAAAGTTTCCTTTGTTGCTAAACGGCTGATGAAGATTTTGAGGGTGCCGACCTGCCCCTCCAGCTGATCGAATGCTTTTGCCATAAAAGCGCTCTTAAATGGAGACAGCAACGAAACCAGTTCCGGTTCAGAAAAGAGGGTATTGAAAATATCCTCATAGGAATGATTCAAAAATGATAATACATGCGGCATGCTCGAAAACTTACCGGCCTGGTGCTTACTAAAAAAGTAAATGCAGGCAGACAGAAAGTTGATGGCCGATTGCGTAAAAAACTGGTCGCTGCCGCCTGATTTATCGCCTTTCTTCATCGCCTCTACCAGACCTTCGGCGCTCTCCGACGCATCGGCGAGGGATTGAAGGTAATCGCTTCGCCAGGGATTAATGCGCCTGCTTCGCTCAGGATCGGTCAGGTTGATCACATGGAAACTATGCTTCTGGCATTTTCCATGCTGTTTGGCGAGCAGGTAATGGTAATAAGCAACCTTACCTAAATCCGGGTACTTATAATCATATAAACAGACACAGAACTCTTTGGCGATTATTTGCCGCAGGTATGGGCAAACAATCCCATAGGATTTTCCAGATCCTGGTACGCCTATAAGAAGCACTCCCTTGAAGGGGTTGGCTATCGGTATATACCCATTATGCACTTTCTTATTGTAATAGAATTGCATCGGGATGTTGACCGAATAAGGCGTTTCCACCGGCTTGAGCGGCTGCATAAAGCTTTCGCCCTCCACGTTCCATTTATCCTTGCCGAGGCCGGTGCGAATAAATTTGGAGATATTGTCACAGCTAACGCTAACCATGATGGCCCCTATTAAAGAGGCCGCCATATAAATGAGGTTAAACCAACTGGTATGGCTGAAAGCGTCGCCGGAAGGCCGGTTGCAGCAAATGGTGCTACCAAAAAATAGCACCAGGCCGATGGCCAATGGATAAAGGATCTGAGTTTTTGGATTGAGGTCTGTTTGCTTTTTTGCTAAAGTGCCTACACTGACCAGGCAAATCAGCAGTAGCGTTGAGAGTTTACTGTAAAGCAATTGCCGGTAAATGGGTATCTGGCTGATCTTATCGAGCGCATGCTTTAGGAGGCCCCAGAATGGGGCTTCGCGGTAAACGAACACGCAAAATTCCAGCGCGATGGAGACATAGATCAGGCATTGCAAAAAGCCGTGCAGGCGTTGTTGCTCACGTGTTTCTTCCATAAAATTGAAGTATTTGAGAATTTGAAAAGCAGAAGCCGGTGGCGCTGTTACCGGGAGGTGTAAACTGTTGAGCGCAGCCTATCAGGTGTTTAGGTTGTAGGCTATCTAATTGGGATGAAGAACGATCCTGCTCAAGTCAGCCTGCTTAGCGCTGGTTACCGGTTTATCGCGACCTGCGATAGGAATTGGTTTGGGTTTCGGCCTCCGATTGATTATCAGGAACTATAGGTTGTTCCATTTCAAGCGTCTGCATGTTAGCGAGGGTATTTAAATAGGCATTAGTTGGCGGGTGTTCCTGGTAGTCGTGCGAATAATCCCTTAGCGTTTTCAGGTTATAAAAGGAATTGTATATTTCCTCGCCATTGATGTTTACGGTAGCAATTAGTTCATTTTTGTTGGCCCGCATGCCCTGGGAGTCGGTAGCTGTAAATTGCAGCCTGGTGCTATCTGGTAATTCAATGATCTTGCCCCGCTTATAATCCTCCTGCTGCTCTTTGGAAAGCTGATAGCCGTTAACCTGATCCGGTGCAATAAGATCGTTCACATTAGTTTCCAAGAATTGATTGGTTTCGCGATCAAGCTCAATCAGCACGTGTTTGGGTAAACCGTCTATAGCGGTAATATGCTTTTCGATAACCAGTTGCCGGCGGGATTCCAAAAGGTTCATTTCTTCATTTGACAGGTGAGTTGGGCCGGTGCTTTGTAAATACACGGGGCTAATCAATAAAACAGGTACGCCATGTTGATTCCTGATAAGCGATAGTTTTGCCTGAAGTGAAGCAATCTTCATTTCTGCAAATTCCAGGTTTCGCAGCTCAACAAGGCGTGTCCGTCGTCCACCTAACAAGGCATCCTTATCGGTGGGTTCAAGAAAGATAAGGTCACGTTGAACAAGCCCTACGGCTGCGAGGCTTTCTAATGGCAAGTCCTTTTCGCTAAATGATTGAGGATTGAACATATTGTTTCTTTTAGGAGATAATGTACTTCGGTCGATAATAGGCCATGCCTATGCTTTATCTGGCTGACGGGATGATGTCAGCGTTAAGTATCTCTTTATAAGGGATACAGAGCGAAATCACCCTGCCTGACAATTGCTTTTCATTAAGTTCAACCCGCAATACCTTATTGCCAGGAAAGGTGAATTTTTTGAACACAAAAATGTTCCGGTAATGACGCGCAAATTGGGTCTGGTCAAAAAGAATAAATTCCGGTTTTATTTCGAGGGCCTGCACGGTTGAGGCTTTGGTAACCTTCCGATCTTCGATTGCAAATCGAAAATCATCAATTTCATAGCTCAGCTTGCTTCGGTTGACATAGCCCAGATCAAGAAAGATATAATCGCCGAACGTGTATACATGATTAAGCCTGGCTTTGATATCGAATGCTTTGGCGCGCCGTAGGTTGGCTTCCGGGCGAAAACAAAGCAGGTTCGTGCTTAACCTTTTAAGTTCTGGCTGAGATAGACTAACCCCTATATCGAGCGGCCTCGTCTCCGAGGGTTGAATTTCGATTTCAGATTGGATGGCCCCCCCATCCGACGCAGACCATTCAATACGGTATTGCGCCAAAAATTTTTCACCGGCGATGGTTACTATGGCTTCACGGCCAGTAATTTTTGACGAATCCGAACGATAACGGATACGCAGTACGTTTTTTACCGGCAGATCTCCGACAATACTTTTAGAGGAAATATCCACGTATTGAATAGGTTCAGGGGAAATAAAGTGTACCGAAAGGCTGTCGGGTAAATAAACCACGGGTAAGTCTGATTTATGGGTGCCCTCGGGCAAATTAATTTTTTGGGCATAGGAATGCAGGGCCGCTATGAAGATAGCAGCGAGCGTAAACAGGAAATTTTTCATTACTGATTTAAGTTTTTAGTGTCAATGAGGTAGATGTAACTGTTGTATTTGATTTTCGCCTTGTTTTTGCGAATGGCCGAGGCGATGGCGTTCGATGTCGATTGAAAGAGTTTGCTGGCGGTGCTCATTAAAAACTGGCTGCCGGAACCGGAACCGTTGTCGATGGATACCCCTTGTATGGAATTAGTGCCGAGATCTTTGGTAAAATCCCTGAATTGAGAATCGGGCACATAAAGGCCGGGCAACCCATCCTGGTCATAAATATCCAGCTTAACAGGGAGCATCTGGCCATTATACAGTATTGACCTCACTGTGAGCACCACGCGCTGACCGGAAAAGCCACTGATGAGCGCATAAAGGTAACTGTCTTTAGGTACAGTCACCTTTCCGGCTACAATGGGTTCTAATAACCGTAGCCGGATGCGTGAACCAGCGTAACCCGTTATATTTTCATCGATCATGGCCGTGATAAAAGATTGATCCTTTTGCGGTTTGATGGTGTTAAACTCATCAGTCGATTCGCTGAATTTGACGACACTTAGCGTTTGGTCTTCGGCCTTTTTCTGCTCTGCTTTTAATTTGGCTTCCTGCTGTTCCTTCTGGTAATTTGGATCGCTTAACTTCTTGATGCTATCCATGTAGGCCATTTGCTTTTTGAACAGTTCCATCGGGTCTTTCTCGCCGGGCTGCGGAGTGCCACTATTAAGCGGCGGCTGGGATTTTTTCTGATGTGAGATCAGGTTTAAAGCATCGGCCATTTGCTGGTCATGACTATTATAGGTGCTTTTGGGAATTTGTGTTTTTGATGTCGGCATGATGAAGCGTTGTTTCATCACGCTATCGATGGAATCCAGTTGTCTTTTTTGGCGGGTGGCGGTGCTCATACCGCCATTGCCTGGTGCTTCAGATGGTATTGGCGATACGGCCGAATTACCATCCGCATTCTTGTACCTGTCCCGGTATGCGTCGAGCTTGTTTTCGAGGTTGCGTTTTTTGATATCGGGGGAAACGTCCGCCACCGTGCTGTTGAAGCCAGCTTCCTGTTTCACCTGCTTTTTGTTTTTCGACGCGCTGCTATGATAGACGTAGAAAAACAGGCAAAGGAAAGGCAGCGCCAGCAACGGAAGAATGTACTTGGGTTGTCGGAGATTGATTTTCATTTTCTTTGATTGAATTTGTGGTTGAGTTTTTGAAAGCTGTCAAGAGCGGTATCGAGCCTGGCACTGTCCGCGCCGGTTAGCTGTTTCTTTTCTGATAGGCTGTCGATCATTTTGCGGAGGGCAAGCATTTCCTGAATTGCGTTACCGGCAGCCATGATTTGCTGAAATCCACCGGTAATGGGCGATTTTGCAATAACCGTTTTAGGTGGGCGTATGGTTATATGAGGCGATCTGTGAGACGTTAGAATGATGATCACCGAAAGCAGCATACTGGCCACCATTACCCAAAAGATGGCTTTCGTGTTTTTAGCAGCGAACTGGCCGGCTGTACTTTTTGCCCTGTCCAGATAAGGTGCGAACTCTTTTTTAAGTTCGGAATAGACCGTATCCCTGGGATCACGGTCAGAGCGTATTTTTTTGAACATCCTGCAAGTCTTTATTTTCAAGTGTTTTCCAGCCACAGATGAGAACCCCATGAGGGTTGTTGTCGCTTCGGGGGATATCTTTCAGGTAGCCTTCGGTTATCAGTGAGCGAATAACGGTGGAGCTGCGGCGGTCGATTTTAAGTTTACCATAGTACCTGAAATATTTACGGTTGAGGTCAAGGCTGATCGAATCCGTAGTGAGCGTTAGTACCGAACTGGAAGACAGTATAGAGTTGAAATACCCGTTTTCCTTGAGATTATTGTATTCTTGCACGCCGGATTCGTCAACCAGGTACATTGCTTTTTTCAGCTGGTAATCGATATATTTATCGTCCGGTGTAAGGGAAAAGAACAGGCTATGAAAGCGTTCGATATCTGCCCGGTATTCCACTGGGCGGTTAACGGCGACATCTGTTTGATTCGCCATGATGGGGATGTTACCTGCCAATATGTAAATACTCTTGCGGGCATCGGCCGCCTGCCGGCTGGCGAATGCCAGCGCGGTGACAGCGATAATGATGGCAGTCAGGAAACTACCGCACGCTAAAAAAGTGGCCAACTTTATTTTGGCTTCAATGTTCTTGATGATCATAAAATTGGAGTTGGGTTAAATAAAACTGCCGGAGACCCTGCGGCCGACAGCGAAAACGGTAGCGGCACCACGGCTGGCGCTGGAGGTGGCCGAGCTGATACCGGAGGTAGAGATGATCCAGGTGGAGATACTCGGAACGGTAAACATGCAGATGGCACCGATCAGGAAAACGATAATTACCGTTCCAAAGGACAGGATGCCGTTACCCGCAAACCACGCAAGCTTTTCAAGGTCGGCGCTGGCACCATTCTGGCCAACCAATACCTGGTAGCGACTGATTTCCGATTGCATGCCGTATTCCTGCATCAGGGCGCAGAGATACATGATGAGGTAACCAATTCCGGAGTACAGGTTCACGGATATAAAACGGGCGATCCAGGTACTGAAACTGTCACGGAAAGCAGGAAGTATGCTGGCTGCGACGGAGAACGGCCCGAGTATCACCAATATCGATGAATAGATAATCTGAATCATAAAGATGATGTACACCGCTATCCTAAGAATCCAGATCGCGAGCAGTTCGAGCAGCTCCGTGACGAGTAATTGCATCCCCACTTGCAGCCGGTTTTTCAACTCCAATAATGGCGAAACCACATCAGAAATACCCTGTTTTACAGTGCTGGTAACAGAATCCCAAGCCTGCCCGTACCAGGTATCACTTTCTTTTTCAGCAACCTCGGTTTGTGCCTGGTAAGTGATGAGCGAATTGGCCACCGCTAAGATGAGGTTGGCACGTTGAAACCGTAAACCTTCCACATTTTGCTGTTCACTCTCGAACATCTGATCTGTTTGCGCCTGCACGAGGTCTGTAGGAAAAGCGATCATTTTTACGAAAGCGCCCCACCAGATGATGACCATGGCCAATGCGAAGGGTCGTAACAGCGGCATGATCTCCATTTTTTTATCGCCGACCATCATTTCGTAAGATTTTACAGAAAAAAATATGATCATAAATATGGCTGCAAGCGCCTGCGCGTCGCCGATGAACAAACCGAAGTGCGACCAAATGGAATCTTTAAGGCCACCTAAAAAGGTCATCATACCGTTTTCATAGATACCGTCACCCTGAAGGAATTGAATTGATTGTTTATAATTGGCTGTGTCGATGGTATTCTGCGCAAAACTTCCGGTGGCCATGACCAGGAAGAGCATGGATAGTAGAATGATTTTCTTTTTCATGAGTTAGTATTTTGCGTGCTGTAATACTTTATTGGCAATCTGTACATCCGTTTGCGGCGACCATGGGCCGGGGTTTACGGCTGCTGTTTTGATACGGTGCTGTTGGCTTACCATTTGGATATCCTTCTGTGCGGCCGAGATGCGAATGTTCCAAACCCCTGCAAGACGCTCATATTCTTTCAGCATCCGGTAATAAGCCATAATACGGGACCCGCGATCCATGTCGGTCGTTCTGGCACCGTTTAACCTTTGCTGGAGCATGGACAACTCGTTGGTATACCAGTTATAAGTACCCTCGGTGACCAGCTTGGCGCTGACCTCCGTGGGAAGCGCACCGAGCAGCGATGCTGCTGAAAAGTTCAGTAATGGCTTAAACTGCTGGTTATAGTAGAGCAGCCAAAGCGGATCGGTATCTGATAGCAGGCCGGATTGACTGGCGATTTGTGAAAGTGCCGTGTTGCGTACGGTGTCGGATTGCAGTTTGTATTTGTTATCGATGCTGTTTTGCGTACCTACCAGGGCGAGGCGTTGTGTTTGCGGCCCGGTGGCTGACAGGGGCCTGAGATCAGTTTTGTGATAATTGGGATAAAAGAACCCCCATATCAGCCAGTAATAAGGGTTGAGACTTAGAAAGCCAGCTTTCGGATCAAATTTGTTCTGATCCCATTGCAGGTACACCATCCGCTGTTCCTGATGAATGATCGCTTTATCGTTGATCTCTTCCTGTGCGTTTGCTTTAAAAATGAATAAGCAAACGAGGACTGACAGTATAAATAATTGTTTCATTGTTGCAGGTATTTGGATTTGGTAATAATTTGGCTGGCGAGGTTCAGATCTTTGTTGACCCAGGCCTGATAGGGATTAACAGAGGCGATCAATCCACGGGTTTTCGCCCAGAACATCGCGCGGTAAGCACCATAGGCAAGCGCATCGATGATTTGTAATTGTTGCGTAACCTTGCGTAATAACTGATCCCGGCTATTATAATCGGCAAGTACATTATTACCTTCCTTCAAAACATAGCCGGACACATCACTGACGAGCGCAATCGCCCGGGCCTGCATCTGCTGCTGGATATTTTGGGTAAAGAGCAAAAGCGCTGGCTGAGCCTTTGCCATTTCCAGGCATTGATTGAGATTATTAACCATGTCGGCGATAATAACACTGAGATTTTTGACCGCAAGGCCATCCTTCAGTGCGGAATTTACGTTGACCAAACCATTGTAAATAATATTCTGCGCCAGCACGACAGAACTTACATTGGTGTTCATTGTATTCAGGTTGCCATTGATTTTTCCTAAATACTGATTGTGTGTAGATTCTGCCGAACTGCGCACCAACCCATTTTCAATAACCGCTGCAAAGTGCTGCGGGTCGAAAACGATTTCCTGCGCCCTGGCCTGTAACAGGCCAAGGCATAGGGCAAACACTAAGAAACTTTTCATTATTTGAGATATTTGGCGTTTTGGAGAATGTTGTTAACCATGCTTTTATCCTGATCGACCCAGGTTTGAAACGGGTTAACTGATTTAAGTACCGAAGCCAGATTGGAATATTGCAACAGGTTGAGAAGGTTCCCGGACAATTCCTGAATACGGCTAAGCTGCTGAATAATGTAGTCGACCAGCAATTTACGGTCGGATTGTTTCATCTGGTTTACATCACCGTAGGATAAGATCAGGCCTGCGACGTATCCCGAAAGCGCTTCCGCTTTTTCGGCAAATTCAACTTCCGTATGATAGCTTAATGGAATAATTGCCGGGTTCTTTTGTGCGAGTGCAATAATCTGTTGTTGATTATTGACTATTCGATTGATGACGGGTACAGCATATATGCCTACATCAGCAGCGCTGATGAGCGTACCGAGGGCATTGTAGCGGTTCTGGATGGTTCTATAAACCCCCTTAAGTTTGTCCAGTAGGGTTTCGTTGGCTTGTTCATTAGCGGTATTTACAGCCTGTTGATTTTTTGCGGCCACCTGCCTGCTATGCTCATCCTGAGATTCGTTAATCAGCTGGTACATACCTGGCAAGTCGAGTGCATTCTTTTGCGCCATTACCGGCAGGCTAAGGGAAAAGAGGCAGATGATCATGATGAGATTTTTCATTGCTTCAGGTATTTAGCGTTATTGATCACGTCTTTAGCGATGCGGACATCCTGATTCTGCCAGGTTGCCCAGGGATTAAGAGAGCGAATGATGCCATTCATTCTGGCCCAGTACATAACGCGGGACATACCATAAGCAATACCACGTAAAACCTGCATGTTGGAAGCGATGTGATTGAGCAGCCGCCCGCGTTCACCGGAGTCCATGAGATTCGCACTGCCGCCTTTCATGACATACGCGCTTACATCTGCTGCTAAGGCAACGGCCCTTGATTGAAAATCACGTGCTCCCTGTTCAGCAAAGAGCAGCAATACAGGGTTTGATTTTGCGTAGGTTAAAGCTTGCTGCACATCAGTTACAATGTCACTGCCGCATTCGGCAATGTCCTTAATGGTATAGAGATTGGAGATTACGGAAGCTACCTGGCTAAGCCCTTTATAAATATTGTTTTGCAGGTCATTGGCAACAGTCAACTGCCCGGTGAGTGCCAATTGACCCTTTGAGATCAGGCTGAGGTTGTTGTTGGTGGTATTGAGCTGGCCGTTGATCACCCCAGCATTCACCGCGATAGCGGCAGAGGTTGTAGGATCAACCACCAATTCCTGTCCGCAGACTTTATGTAAAAGCATAAAAAGTAGCGGAAAAAGCACTATCATCAGTTTCATGGTCGTTGTTTTAAGTTAATGGAATGGTTAAGCAGCTAAGGGCATACCGGTATTGTTGACCCGGCTTACAAATTGCTGAAGCTGAAGCCCGCTGTTTTTAAGGGCTTCCACGAACGCTTCAAGCGCTTTCGGATAAGTACCAAAATGATTGACATAGATTTCAACTGCAGATTTTTCCGGCTTTTCAGTGGTATAGGCGAGATATTGATATAAGGAAACCTCTACGCCATAAACTTCGCCGGTCGAGCCGCGTCGGATATACACTTCTTTGAATCTGCCCCGACCTTCCTGATTGTTCAATTGATGTATACTAAAGATCTTTTTGCGTTCCACCTCGTTGATGGAAAGCAAAGCGGCAATTTCATTATAGTTATCCTTAAACTTATTCTGATCGAGTAGCGTGATGGTATCGGAATTACTGATGATACTATCTTTAACTACCGCATTGCCAATGATGTCAGCCAATTCCTGGGTAACAACGATCACTTCACCCCAAAACTTCCTTACCGTTTTATAGAGGTATAAAAGATACCCCGCCATCAGCGGACTGGCGATGGCTTTCCAGGCCTCTTCCACAATCAGACATTTGCGCCGGTCGGAACGATAGCGCATTTTCTGGATGAACAAATCCATGATGGAGAGCGTAACTATCGGAAATAAAATCTTGTTCTCCTTTATGGAATCAATTTCATAAACAATAAACCGCTCATTAAATAGCGATTTGTCCGTTTGCTCGTTCAGTATGGTTTCAAACTCACCACCCCGATAAAACTTTTTAAGTACATATTTGAATTCGTCATGATCGAATGCGATCTGCTCCTCGGCTTTGATTTCCGGTATTTTTTTAAGGGCAAATTCATAGAAAGTGTTGAAGTTCAAAAGATGGTCATCTTCGTGGTCGTCGAACCAATAGTTAAAATAAGCGCTGATGGTATGCGCGATGACATCACGTTCAACCTGGCTGATAATGCCCTCGGCACCTTTCCAAAGCAGGCAGACCAGTGTAACCAGAAACTCCTTCTTTTCGATATTATATTCCTCCGGCGAAATCGCAAAAGGGTTCATCGTGATCGGCTTCTTATCGGTATAGGTGACGTATTTGCCGTTATAATATGAACATAGCCCGGAATATGAGTGACCGGTATCAACGATCACCATATCGGTGTTATAGAGCATTTTTTGTTCTATCAGCGAATTTTGATAAAATGATTTGCCCGAACCTGATGGGCCCAATGTAAAGGAGTTTCTGTTATTGATACGCCCTGTTCGCATGGGAAGATCAGAAGGATCGATAGCGATTGGGATGCCTTGCCGGTCAGTGAAGCGGACGGTATAATCTGACGGCTCATCTTTTGGCAGTGATTCTTTAAAAAAGAAACATAAAGCAGCGTCGCAGGTGGTCAGGAACCAGTCATAGTTTTTCAGTTCAACTGCATTACCGGGTAATACCGTTCTGAAAAGCTCCAGCTGGTTATAGGCGTTTTTGCTGGCAATAATTCCCAACCCAAACAGGCTGCTTTCAATATAATTTGCCGCCTTTTGTATTTCGCTTTTATCGGCCGCGATCAGGATATTAAAATGGCAGTTTACCAAGAGCTGGTTTTCACGGGCGACGTCCGTCAAAAGGTGGTCAATATCCTCCACGCAGGTTTGATTGGCCGGGTCTGGGATGCCGGAATGCCTTTTCTTTTTCAGCTCCAGTTTTCGGAGTGTAGCCGTTTGCCCCGGAATTTCGATCACCTGGTTATAGACGAGGCAATCACAGCCGGGAGCTTTAAAAAGGAATTGGAGCGCATCCACCGGAAACCCTTTAATGGTATCTTTTTCATTCCATTCCACATGGGTGGCAACCTCAGATGGTAAATCCATACTGTCGATATTGATAAGGCTGATACTCCTGACAGCACGGTCACCCATCAGCAATTCGGTATCATTCGGTGCAATATTGTTAAGCACTGTAGTTGGCTCACTGAAACTCATGCTAAGGATTTGCATAACCAGTTTATTGATCTGGCTTTCTTCGAGGATCTTGGGCTGCATACCCGCGCCGAGTAACAGATCGTACACTTTATTTACCGATTGGCTGAAGTCGATGAGCGCACGCTGATCGAAAACATAAAAGGCACCGCGTTTAACCTGCCGGGTAATGACGAGGTGTGTTTCGAGTTTGATATACCTTCGGCCGGCGAAGTGTTCGTTAAATTTTTGCTGTAAAAACTCCTTTGCAGGTTTGTTTGGATAAATGGCTTTTGAAAAGACATCTAATTTTTGCAATAGGTAGCCATCACCTAATATTTTGACGATGTTCAGTAAGAGGTTGTGATAATCATCGTAGGCCTCGGACTGCGCACCGTATTGCAGGACAGGATTTGAAACGGTAAGGATTGCTGAAAAATCACCATCAGTGCCATAAAGTAGGTCGATGCCGGACTCGCGGGCCACACCAATATAGGGTAGCTTAAACTCTGTTTTTGCTGCCATAAAATTTGAGTTTTTTAAGATTTGCGGGATGAATGAGGATTTGCCTGGATTGCGTTTTGGAGTGCAATCCTTTCTTCTGCTTGCCAGCGATGTAGATTAATCCACCGGTTACGCTACCGGCAAGCACGGCAGTACCGAGCCACATATTGACCAGGGCAATAGTTAAGGCACCCAGTACGAGGCCGATTAACAGGATGGCAATACCCCAGTAAATAAATTTGCCCTGGAAGCCTTTAAATACAAGGGGCTTTTGAAGCCCCTTGTAAACGGCGAATCGCTTAGCCATTAGTTAAGGCCGAAGAAGGCCTTGACAATCAGCGCAGAAACCACGAGAAAGACACATGACCCTCCCCATCCCATAATCTCTTTATTGATATCTTGATCTCCTGAATTCCATTTCGAGTAAACGCGAATAGCGCCCACGATACCGATAATACCGCCGATGACGAGCGCGATATTGCTGGCAGGATCTACATAGGTTTTAAGTGTTGAGGTTGCGGTATTTATACCAGTTACACCACTTTGGGCAAAAGCGGAAGCTGAGCCAAGGGCCAGCACTGTTAAGGTGGCCCATAGACGTTTCATTTTATTCATGAAAATGAGGTTATTAAGGGTTGGAAAAAAAGAAAGCGGCCCGGTGAACCGGAGCCGCTTTCAGGGTTGTTTAGATTAGAAAAATGATAGATTCAGATACCGAACAGGGCCTGCAAAAAGCCGCCTGCCAGTATCATAAAAATGGCCGCGAAGCACCAACCGGCCACAGCCTGATCTATGCGAGGATGTCCCATTTGCCAGTTGTGGTAAATACGCACCGCGCCTAAGATGCCGAAGATTCCGGCAAGGACAAGACTACAGTCGAGAGCGGAAAAAAAAGTTGAGCTTAGTTGCTGTTTGGCCTGGTTGATTTCGTCGATACCGGGCTGTGCGGAGGTTGATAGAGCTGACGCGACCAATACTGATACCAGTATGATGCGCTTGTTCATGCTGGTTAAAAACTTACTTCTTTGAGATAAACGATGGCCTCCTTTCTTGCCAGGCTGAAGACGTCTTTCAGCAGTACCCCACCCGAGGCAATCATTTCCGGGGCACTTAATTTCGGCCCTTGCGATATCGGGCTTGACGGGGCGGTATTGCCTCCAAACAGTTCGACCGCATTTAGCGGTACAACCGGCTCAGAAAAGGTGAGCTCGTGCGCGGCAGTCTTTGTGGCAGCCGGATCTTTATGGTTTAATGATTCAAAAAGAATGATTGCGGTGTAATAGAGGGCATAAATCGCCCCCAACCAGAGTAAAAAAGTTGTCCAGTTCATAATTCAATAGTTTGGAGGTATTGCTTGACGATAATTTTCAATTCGGGATGCTGTTCTAAAAACTGCTTCACCGCATAGCCGACCACTTTATTGACCTCGATACCCGAGGCCATTTTGAGATGATGCAGTAGTTGTGCTGTAGGTGTTTCAAACCGCACATGGATCATGCTTTTGTGGTCGGCAAGATCATAAGCCCGTAGCAGCTCAAGAACCGGCGCTGCTACCTGCTGCTTTTTCTCCTTCTTTTTTTGAGGTGGTGATTTTTCCACCGCTGGCGCATCCGGTTTGTTAATGCGATTGCGGAGCTGATCAGCCAGTGATTTAATTTCATGCATTTGGCTCCATTTTGAGGTGTTGTTTATACAAGCCATCGAAAACCGGCCGGACGGCGGGGAACACAGATATAGGTGTTTGAAATGTACTCGTCCGCTGAAAATCGATCCGATCAGGTATAGCAGCGGTGACCATACCGAATTTTTTCAATTGCTCGTCCACGTCAGATTGGGTGTCATAGCGGACGTTGGCTTTGATGCGGTTTGGAACGAACATCATTTCGCAGTCCGGGCACAATTTTTTGAAAACGACGGAAAAAAGTATGGTCGATTCAAAGCTGAATTCATCATAGGCAAATGGGCAAATCACGAGATCTGCGGATTTGAAAACCGGCAACAAGCCATCATCATCCAGTTTTCCAGGGAGGTCGATCAATACAAGGGTTTCGGGGTTAGATTTTATCAGTTCCAGTAAATCCGGGTAGTCTTCGAGTGAGGCCGCTACCACCTCATAAGGCTCTTCATTTTCAAGCACTTTGGCTTTTTCGTACTTCTGTGCGATGGACTGCTGATAGTCCATATCAATGACGGTCACTTTTCTTTTTTTGACCATGGTGAGGTAATTGGCCAGCAAAAGAGTAAGCGTACTTTTGCCGGCACCACCTTTTTGGTTGCCGATAATTATAATCATGATGTGTGGGATTTTTTTGTCCTACCTGCTGTTGGTGCGCGGGTGTTTTTTGCGACGTCTGTTACGACCGTTAATGGCCTCGTCGTCGATGGACTCCGCGATGATTGGCGGAGGAATAAAGAGATGTTCGGGAGATAGTTCCGATTCAAGTTCACCGGAGGCATCAAACGCCTCAAGGGTACGGTGATAATCAGCAGGTTCAAGCAGCTGATCGAGGGGGATAAAAGCCCCGTCTTTATGATTTATGAGCAAATAGCGATTGTCGCGTTCGTAGATATCGATACCTACCTGATGGAGACCCTGCCTGATATCAGGGTAATTATTGGTAGCCACTTTGAGCATGGCCTTATAGTAGGTGCGGCGTCCTGGGTCGTCGTCCGCTAACTGGTACTTGACGGGTTCGGCTTGATCACGCTGATCATCCGGAGGATTGCTGATCATTGATAACAAGTTCTTTAAGGCTAATATTTCGCTGCCCTTGAATACATTTTTACCCGCATGGTCGATAACTGAATATCCATAAGGCGGCTGATCCCCTTTAGCGTGAAGAAGCAATATGAGGCCATGTTTGCTTTTCAGGTATTGCGTTAATGATGACAGATCATGTTGTTGTGTGTATTTATATAATATCGCCTTCAGCTGAGCTGTACGTTTTTTATCCGGCTCTGTACGCATATGGGCCAATACCTGCTGCGTGTTAACCTGCGCCTGAACTTTCCCATATTTGATGATATTAAGAAGCCCCTCATTCTCGCTGAATTTGTAACCCTGTGCTTCCAGGATCATCATAAATTGTGCTTTGGTCGAATAACTATAGCCCAATGCGCTTTCAATATCTGATTTCGCGTAAAGCACGGGGGCAATACCCACAACCTCATTGAGTTGTTGAATGGCGCGGTTCTTCTCAAAGCCGCTATTGATTTTTTTACCATTTTTATCAATCCTTGTCGATACTACATGAATATGGTTATTGTCGGTATCTTTATGAAAGACGATCAAATAAGGCTGGGCAGCATACCCCATTTTATCCAACCATTGTTCGGCAATGCCGGTTAATTCGTGTTTATTATGAAGTCGCCCCTCGGTTGAAATCGTCACATGAAATTGTGGTTTAGATACCGCCTTATTGGTAGCAGAAACCATTTTCAGGTAATTGATATAATCTTCGGGGCGCAGGTTCGTCAGGCCTTGCAATGCCCCGAAATTCCGAACGGCCATCAATTCACCTTTATTCCTATCCATTTTACTGGTGTTATAATCAACACCGGGAAAAGAGGCTGCTGAAGACAATATCTTAACGATCATAGTTAGCTTGTTTACCCCTGGAGAGCTGGCTATATCGTACCGGGATCATTAAGAACCAGAGATAAAAGATCCGGATACAAAGTTTCCAGATACGGGATTGATCATATCTGGTTACAAAGTGAATGATCTCCAGCTACATCATATCTCTGCTTTTATCTCCAGGTAAATTCAAGCCGGGTACAAGATACCCCGGTATTTTGTAGCCTGATACCTTTAAACTTTGTCTCTGGATAGCCAGATACATTGTGCCGGTGTATCGGGATACATTGGCGATTGTCTCCAGGTAAAATCCACCTGAGTATTTTATCCCCGGATATATTATCGCGCGATGCGGATCAGTTTCCGAAAGGTGGTTTCCAATGTTTCTATCCGTTTTAGATAATCCGTAAAAAGCCGGTTGAACTCATTGATAACCGAAGGATTTAACCGACCGGCTTTATTGAGCGTATTGGCATGACGCGCCAATTGATTGATATTATTACCACAACGGCCTAACTCAGTTCCAATAGCATCAATTTCTTCAATCAATGCTTTTGCATTGACAATAACTTCCTTTGTTTTCTGTAAAACGCGACCGCGTATCAAATCGGTCTTATTGATGCCCAGGGTTTCTTCCCATAGAAGAATCATACGGTATTCTTCTTCTGTAAAGCGGACATCGATTTTTTTTGATCTTTTACCATCGGCCATTGGTGGCCGTCCCCCGAGTTTCAGCTGTGCCTTCATAAGAGGAATTGAGTTGCGAAATTCCGATACTCCCCGCTCTTTCACGCAGAGAGGAACGAACGAAGTGAATGGCCGGGCAAGATTCTGAGTGTCTGGCAAAATACCGGAGGTTTTTGTCGGACACGAAGACATCTTGCAAGGATAAAAACCAAATTGTATCCAGATACAATATATTAGTAAACAAGATGATTGTTCGCATAAGGCAATGCCCTGGCGAAGTTATTTGCTGCTTCAACACCAACGGCAGTTGCTGAAAAGTATAGCCCGATCTCGGGAAATGAGGTTGCCATCCTGATGGCCTCGTTAAGGCCTTCATTTGTGTTTAGGATCACTGCCGAGTGATTTACTGAGCTATTTTCTTTCTTCCAAATCAGGTAGCGGAATTGATTTTCAAAAACGACAAGCCTTCGAAGGTCATTTTTAAGAATGGTGATTCCTACTTTTCCGATGCAACCGTTAAAGTGTTTGCTGATGACCTGCCAGCCATATTTTGAGTTCTGACATGCGGCTGCGCAAAAATCCTTTTTATTGCCATAAAAATCGACAGTATAGTAATACAGCTCCTTAAAAGATTGCCTGGCTGTCTCAAACAGGCCATTTTGGTTAAGGAAATTGGTTATCAGGTCGTTCGTACCTAAATCCTTAATATCTTCAATAACATAATTGGGGATTTTTACGGGAACTTGAATACGGGGACGTTTGACCTTTGTAGCATCTTGCTGTAGCAGGGCAATTTTATGATTTGCGGCCTGTTCGTCTACATGCCACCAGTGCTTGACCAGATCAACCAGCGTACCGCCTTTTTTATAATGTTGATCGTACCATACTTCCAATTGATCATCACAAGCTATTTTTATACTTGCGCCAGCCAATTGTGACCAATTTTCATAGATTACAATTCGGCCACAGGTTTCAACCTGCCTAAATCCGGCATATTTGAGGATTTGGGATATAGAAATACCTGGCCCTGCTGATGAGAGTTCATGCAGTTCATTCATGGTAATGATTATTAATTGCGTAATTGTTATTTCAGAAAGGCTGTGGATCGGAATAATTGTTGAGTAACTCAAGCCACAGCGAACGATAAAGTTGGTTCGATCCTAAATGATATATGTCGAACGACCTTATTTGTACCGGCAGCGGTAACGAACCCGAAAATTCATTTCTACCGGTATTTTTTCGGGATTACTCACGTCGTGTTCTACAACACGGTCTTTAAACTGCCCAGGCGTTTTCGGATTATTGCGGCTTTACGCGCACCTTCGCCTGATTTCCGGTTAGTGGCCGGATAATGCTTCATCCCCATACGTCAAAGAACTGCGGACAGTGCCGTCAGTGCTATCTGCGGTTGGCAGATAGGAGCTTCGTTTGCTGGATGCGACAATGGCATTCAGCGAAGCCCAATCAATTTTCGATGGAGATTTCAGCTACCCTACAAGGTTATGATGCCGAATATTAATTCGACCGTCGCCATTGCAGGCTACTGTTTAGGGAAGTTGCTTGAGAAAGGTTAACTGGTTAAAGTGGATGAACTACACCGCAGATAACGAACACTTTCCAAAACAACGAAACCTCACTTCCAGCTCCATGGAGCCAAAAGTGAGGTTAACGGGAAGGTGCATATCAGGAGCTTTCAGGTACTACCTATAAATATTTTTATCTGGATATAAAGTTTCGGGAGCCTTATTTAAATAAAATCCGGATACAACGGGAATTGTAATTACCGGATTATTCCACTGACTAAATCAGTAGTTAATGTGCGGTTAAAGATTTTATCGCCAGGGGACAGACTAAATCGCAAAGAGGATTTATGATACAGTAAACTATCTCTGAGTTTCCTAAATTGAATAAAACAAAAAGGGCTGAATTTTTATCCAGCCCTTTGATTCATTTATACTAAATTATTATTTAACCTGACCAGCAAACCTTCAAATTGAAGGATCTGGTCAGTTGTCATCCCTTTATAAAGCGTTTCATTTACTTTATCTATGGCTGCCTGAACTAATGGCTGCATTGCCAGACCTTTTTTGGTAAGGAAAACGAAATGCTCCCGACGGTCTGCCGGGTTTAAAGTGGTATAGGTATAACCCTTTGTGTTGAGTGCATCGATGATAACCGCTATACGAGATTTATCCAGCTCAAGAAGTTCCGCAATCATTTTTTGTGTTTGCGGTTGAGTGGCTGATGATAGTATAGTAATGATGTCGATCAAATACTCCCCAGGTTTACCAGGTATTTCTTTTAGAACGGATTGTGCGTAGCGGTTCTTTAATTTACGCAGTTGTTTAGAAATCATCAATTGCATACCTTGAATTGGTTGATTAATTTTTCCCCTGATTGATTGACTACCTATAGACATAGATGACTCAAAAATGCGAGTACCAGTTAAAGCCATAGGTGCATTTCCCAGCATCAGATTGTTTTAGGTAAGATTTTTGGAAGGATGCATTGGCAACCTTATAGGTTGATCAGATACGGATCGTACAGAGCGAGAGAAATAATTGACGAGTCCCTAAAGCAGAAAAAAAACAATCTGGTGATTGTGTTAGGAACTGTTTTAATTGCGCAATGATCAGAAAGGCCTTAAACTTATGAAGTAAGACAAAAGGGAGGCTATGAGCCAGTTTGCGATCTTCGAAAACGGATTTATCGAGGCGCTTGACCAGGCTATTAGATGGTAAAATACCGCTGACCTGTTCTTGCTTTCTTTTAAATATGGAATTGCCTTTTACAGTTTTGGTATGGAATACTGGCTGATGCTGTAAAGGAAGCAGGAAAATATGCGTGATTGCGACTAACGAATAGATTAATGTCAGCGCAAGCACAGAGAAGAATTTGCCACGAATTGTATTCTTATATTTCATTGTCTTCCGGTAGCAGAACAAACATCATAAAAATTTGCGATTCGTAGCAAATTTTTATTGGAGGTTAAATTAAGCAAACTCGGTTTAGGCTCATAAAATGAATGCAATTGCGAACATTACAAGTTTGACAAGAGGTAATATAACAAAACTATGGAGGCGGCAAAAAGAAGCGCGGTCAGCAGAAATAAAAGCCTGGAGTTGGGATAAAATTTGCCATTCAACAATTGCTGTTCAATCCTTTGATAACGCAGGTAACCGATCAACGCGGTTATCGCCCCAATTGCAACCATAGAAATTCCGATAATTACCGAAAAACCTCTGGAAGGAGCTGGCATCTTGTCATTTACAACAATGGTGAGTTGCTTTAAAAAAGCGAAAATTTGACCACCACAAACCCGAAACCCATAAGGGCAATACTTGTACGTATCCAGGCTAAAAAGGTACGCTCATTGGCCAAATGGTCACTGGCATTGATCTTTTGTTGATTATCTGTTGTCATACATCATAATTAGATCGAATGAACAACTGTTATTATTCTTCCTTGCGTTCATTTTCATGTAATGATCTCTTCCAATTAACGTACCATTTATGATGATGAAGAGCCAGCAGAAAGTACAATAAGGCAGCCGTACCTATAGCAATCAAAAATTCATTCAGGCCAAGCGTAACACCAACGGCGGCGGTACACCAGGTTGTCGCCGCAGTTGTTAATCCCTGTGAACCTTTGCCGGACGCATCTCGGGAGATAATACCGGCACCAAGAAAACCAACTCCAACAACGATATTGGCAACAATACGGGAGGCTGCGGCAGTATCGCCAAGATGGGCAGCAATCGACGTAAATATAGCGGCACCGACACAAACGGCAGCGTAAGTACGGATACCAGCATCGCGGCCATGTTTTTCACGGTCGTACCCGATGACCGCTCCAAGGATTGCCGCCATAAAAATCTTGCCTAAAATGATCAGTTCCGCCTGATAGGTCATGGAGAAGTGTTAAAAGATGTTAAAAATGTAACAAGATCTATAGGGTAAAGTCTTATAAACAAACCGTATAAATAGTTGTTACGTATTTGGTTATGACAATAGTCAAACTTATTAATTATATTTTTAAAAACTGTTTTAATATCTTTGCATCGAAATGAAATGGATGTGCTTCATATTTGCGATCTTTTTTCTTGCCCTGGACTTAGAGCCATGCAAGGATAAGGTCGGTGCTGCGCCTGATTCTTTCGTTTCAACTATTTTCACAAAACATCATCAATCTAAGACTACTCAGGATCAATGCCCGCCGATGTGCCATTGTAGCTGCTGCAATATGCAGGTAGTAATACAAGGTAAAATGGTCTTCAGGCCAGTTACAGGCAAGTATACACCTATTACTGTTTACATGATCCCGGAAAAGCCGGTTACCCGACCAGCTAATATTTGGCAACCGCCCAAGCTAAACGCATAAACATTTCGAGTTAGCCGCTTGCGTCATGACTGACGTATTCCTGCGGCAAGTTTATTTTTTTATGTTTTACTTGTACCGGTATGGCAACAAACAGGTTAACACCTGCTAAGCGTACCTCTGTAACCAACAAAAATAAAAAGAAGAAAAAATCCCGTAAGCCACTATGGATGCGCATTATCCGCACCATATCGCTAATCATCGTTACTATTGTTTTGTTACTGGCGATCATAGGGATGATACAGAGGTACTGTCATATCTTATCCAAGCATTAGATTAATTTTATGCTGAATAAGATCATTCATTTTTCCATCAACAATAAATTGGTGATTGGGTTATTTACGCTCGGGCTGATTGCCTGGGGTATCTGGTCACTCAAAAAATTACCCATAGATGCCGTTCCTGATATTACTAATAATCAGGTTCAGGTTATTACATTGAGCCCCTCCCTGGCGACCCAAGAGGTTGAAAGGCTTATTTCCTATCCGGTCGAACAAACGATGGCCACCATTCCTGAGATTGAACAGGTGCGTTCTATCTCTCGTTTCGGTCTCTCGGTGGTGACTATTGTATTCCACGATGATGTGGATATCTATTGGGCACGCCAGCAGGTTAACGAAAAACTTGCAGAGGCCAAGAACAATATTCCGGCCGGTTTAGGCAACCCTGAAATTTCTCCTATTTCAACCGGTCTTGGCGAGATCTATCAATATGTGATTCACGCCAAACCGGGATATGAAACTAAATATAACGCCCGTGAGCTGCGGAGCATCCAGGATTGGATCGTTCGTCGGCAGCTATTAGGCACACCTGGTATTGCCGAGGTAAATAGCTTTGGCGGCCTATTAAAACAATATGAGATCGCGCTTGATCCCGATAAACTGCGCAGCTTCAACCTCAGCATTACCAATGTATTTGATGCCCTGGAGCAGAATAACCAAAATACCGGTGGCGCTTATATAGATAAAAAGCCCAATGCCTACTTTATCAGGAGCGAAGGTTTGGTAGGATCTACCGATGATATCGGCAAAATCGTCGTGAAGAACAATACGGACGGTACACCGGTTCTGATCCGAGATATCTCGGTTGTTAAAATTGGCAATTCTATCCGCTATGGTGCGCTTACCCGCGCTTCTAAAGAGAACAGTGGTGAGGCGGTTGGCGGTATCGTGATGATGTTAAAGGGCGCTAATGCTAATAACGTTGTAAAAGCGGTGAAAGAAAAGATCGCCCGCATCAATACCTCATTACCGCAGGGCGTAGTTGTAGAATCATTCCTTGACCGTAGTGCCCTGGTAGGAAGAGCTATAGGTACAGTAGAAAAGAACCTGATCGAGGGTGCGCTTATTGTAATCTTCGTGTTGGTTATCTTCCTGGGTAATCTTCGGGCCGGTTTGGTAGTTGCCTCGGTAATCCCGTTAGCGATGCTTTTCGCCATCTGTATGATGAACCTTTTCGGGGTATCCGGTAACCTGATGTCCCTTGGAGCGATAGATTTTGGTTTGATCGTGGATGGCGCTGTGATTATCGTGGAAGCTACGATGCATTTGCTTTATGCTAAAGAACGCGCAAAAGCTTATACGCAACAGGAGATGAATGACCAGGTAGAAACGTCGGCTGTGCGTATGATGAGTGCTGCAGCATTTGGGCAGATCATTATCCTGATTGTATATTTTCCAATATTGGCCCTGGTAGGTATAGAAGGTAAAATGTTCCGGCCGATGGCTGAAACCGTTGCGTTTGCCATTATTGGTGCATTCCTTTTGTCTTTGACCTATGTGCCAATGATTTCATCGATGTTCCTGAGTAAAAAACCAAAAAAAGGCAAGAACTTCTCAGACAAAATGATGGACGCGGTGCATAAACGCTACGAGCCGATGATCAAAGGTGCCTTAAATCACCGCATGCCGATCATCATCGTTTCTGTTGTACTATTGGCCGCAGCAGTGTTCACGTTTACCCGCATGGGCGGTGAGTTCATCCCAACGCTGGAAGAAGGCGATTTCGCCGTTGAAACGCGATTGCTGACCGGCAGTTCCCTTTCCCAAACTATTGATAAGGTAAACCAGGCCTCACAAATACTGGTAAAAAAATTCCCTGAAGTAAAAGAAGTGATCGGTAAGATCGGCGCAGCAGAGATTCCCACTGACCCGATGCCGATGGACGCATGTGATTTGACGGTGATCCTGAAAGATAAAAAAGAATGGACCACCACCCAGGATCGCGAAGAACTGGCCAACCTGATGGCCAAGGAACTGGAGAGCGTACCAGGTGTAACCTTCGGATTTTCCCAGCCCATCCAGCTTCGTTCCAATGAGCTAATCTCCGGCGTAAGGCAGGATATTGGTATCAAAATATTTGGTGACGACCTGCAAACATTAGCCGAGCTATCACAAAAGGTAGGAAAAATTGTGAGCAGCGTTTCAGGTGCCAAGGACTTATATATTGAGCAGGCTACAGGTCTTCCGCAGATCGTTGTGAAAATTGACAGGGATAAAGTGGCCCAATACGGTCTGAGTGTGTCAACCGTTAACCAGGCCATTAATGCCGCGTTTGCCGGTCAATCCGCAGGGCTTGTTTACGAGGGTGAGCGCCGTTACGATATGGTCGTGCGCCTTTCGGATCAGAACCGTCAGAATATTGATGACGTGAAGAACCTTTATGTAACAGCGCCAAACGGCAACCAGGTACCACTGGAACAATTGGCCAGTGTGCAGTTCCAGGTTGGCCCTAACCAGATCCAGCGTGAGGATACAAAACGTCGTATCGTAGTAGGCCTTAATGTACGTGGCCGTGATATCCAATCTGTAGTAACTGAAATACAGGCCAAGATCAATCAACAGATAAAAATGCCTGCCGGTTATTATGTTACCTATGGGGGGCAGTTTGAAAACCTGAAAGAAGCGACTGCAAGATTAAGCGTTGCAGTACCGGTGGCCTTGCTGCTCATCTTGCTATTATTGTACTTCTCATTTGGCTCAATCAAGCAATCCGTCCTGATCTTCTCTGCAATTCCTATGGCAGCGATTGGCGGTGTATTTGCCTTGCTGCTACGCGGTATGCCTTTCAGTATATCAGCTGGTGTGGGCTTCATCGCACTATTCGGTGTCGCGGTATTGAATGGCATCGTATTGATCACTGAGTTTAACAGGTTAAAGAAAAGCGGGCTGACGGATCTCAAAAAAATCGTGCTTGAAGGTACTGCAGAACGGCTTCGTCCGGTACTGATGACAGCAACGGTTGCCTCGCTGGGCTTTATGCCGATGGCAATTTCATCTGCCGCCGGGGCTGAGGTGCAAAAACCGCTGGCAACCGTAGTGATCGGTGGTTTGATCACTTCAACCATCTTAACTTTAATTGTATTACCCGTGTTATATACTTATTTCGAGAATTTCGGAAAAAAACGTAAAGCTGGCAAAACCGCAAAGGTTGTAGCCTCACTATTGTTGCTATTAGGATTTTGCCTGCCTTCAGCCAAAGCACAAAACCGTCCTGCCCCCGGACAACCGCTTACGCTGGAGCAGGCTATTTCAACTGCATCTGCCAATAACTTTGGTGTGAAGGCCTCACAACTGGAGATCAGCCAGCAAACGGCGCTGAAAGGTAGTTCCGTTGACCTGGGCAAAACCAATTTCAACCTCCAATACGGTCAGTTCAACAGTATCAAGCGGGATAATCAGATCAATATCACGCAAAGCATCCCTTTCCCCGGTTTGTTTAAAAGCCAGCGCCAGGTTTATGAGGCGCAGGAGCAAAACGCGAGGATCGGCCTGAATGTTACCCAGTCACAATTGCGTTACCAGGTACGTCAGGCCTTCGGGCAACTCGCTTATTTTACGGCACTGAGCGACCTTTATTTGCGGCAGGATTCGATTTATAACGAGTTCTTCCGCGCCGCTTCGGTACGTTTTAAAGCAGGTGAAAGCAATTTACTGGAAAAGACCACCGCGGAAACCCAGCTGAATGAGGTACGTAACCAACGCAGCAAGAATAGCGGTGACATCGCCGCAGCAAGTGCAGAACTGCAACGGTTAATGAATACGAGCGATTCCGTATCGCTGGTAAGCGGTTCGCTGAAAAGGGCGAGCGCTGAGTTTAAACATTTGGACAGTGCCATTAACCAAAATCCCCAACTGGCGTATCAGCGCCAGCAGGTAATCTTAGCAGACCGTACGATCAGCCTGGAGAAAGCGAAATCCGGGCCGGATTTTACCGTAGGCTATTTCAACCAGTCGATCATGGGTATTCAAAATGTTAACGGAACTGATCAAAATTTCACCGGTGCCAACCGCTTCCAGGGCATTCAGGCAGGAGTTTCAATTCCTTTGTTCTTTAAACCTTTTGCAGCACGCGTAAAAGCGGCCCGCATTCAAAAGGAGGTATCGCAGACGCAACTGCAACTGTATGAGAAAAACCTCTCCAGCCAATATGAGCAGTCTTACCACCAGTTACTGAAAAGTGACCGTTCGGTATCCTACTATGAAAGCAGCGCCTTGCCCAATGCAGAGCTGATCCTCAAACAGGCACAGATTGCCTTCCGAAACGGGGAGATCAGTTATGTGGAATTTGTGCAGGCGCTGAAAACGGCATCGGACATTCGCTTGGCTTACTTACAAGCCCTTAATCAATACAATCAATCTGTTTACGACTTGCAATACCTGACCGGTTTATAATAAAAGAAATGAAAAAGCAACTAATAATAAAATTTTCGGGCCTGATGATCATCGTTTCACTGGCCTTATCAATGAGTAGCTGCGGTGGTGGTGGCAATAAAGAAACTGCTGCTACGACAGATACTACGAAAAAGAAGGAAGAAAGCAATGTCGCTGAAATTAGCGACGCGCAGTATAGTACATTGGGCGTAAAACTGGAAGCAGTGAGCCAGAAAGCATTAAGCGGTGTTTTGAAAGTTAACGGATTTATCGACGTACCACCGCAGGATTTGGTAAGTATCAGCACGCAAATGGGGGGTATTGTAAAATCGATTCCAGTTCTTCAGGGAACCGTGGTTAAAAAAGGTCAAGTGATCGCCATACTGGAAAACCAGGACTATGTTCAATTGCAACAAGATTACCTGGACAGTAAAAGCCAGCACGATCTTAATTCAGCCGAATATAAGCGGCAACAAACCCTTGCCTCGCAGAATGTTACGGCGACCAAGATTTTACAACAGGCTAAAGCCAGCTATGAGAGTTCAATGGCTCGTGAAGCGGCCTTACGCCAACGGTTGCGCCTGATCAATATAGATCCGGATAAACTAACACCGGCAGGTATACGGAGTACAGTAAACATTTATGCACCGATAGGCGGCTATGTGACTAAGGTAAATACCAACGTAGGTAAATTTGTTAATCCCAATGATATCATGCTGGAAATTGTTAACAGCAATAACCTGCACGTGGAATTAAACGTTTTTGAACGGGATGCCGAAAAAGTAAAAACCGGGCAAACCGTTCGCTTTACTTTAACCAACGACTCAACAGAGCGTCAGGCAATAGTTTCACTTGTAGGTAAAGAGATCAATAATGACAAAACCATACGGATTCACAGTATTGCAAAAGGGAGCTTTAACTTCCTGCCGGGAACTTACGTAAAGGCATTTATTGAAACCGGAAAAAACGCGACCCCTGCACTTCCGGAAACTGCTGTAGTAAATTTTGAAGGAAAGCAATATGTATTTGTGAGTACAGGAACAACCAATGAAAAACGTAAGGATGGTGATACCAAAGTATACCGATTTAAAATGACGCCGGTTACTACCGGTGTGAATGAAGGAGGTTATATCGCGGTGCAGTTGCCAGCCGACATGACAGCTAATAGCCAAATAGTTACAAAAGGTGCTTATGACCTTTTGAGTAAGCTTAAAAATAGCGAAGAAGAATAAAATCCTAAAAAACGATGAAAAAACAGGAAAGCAAAAATGCGGCCCAGCGAAATGGCCACAAGCACGAAACTCCGAGGGTAGATATCAGTCGGCCAGAGGATAAAGAGGAAAAAAAGGGTCATAAGCATAACGAGAAAGACCATGAACATGAAGAAGGCCATGATCATGAACATGGTGGTGTTTTTGGAAAAAACACCGAGCTGATCTTCGCGATCCTTTGCGGTGTGGCGCTGGGTACAGGCTGGGGATTACATTTCATTAAGAGCCTGCCGGATTGGATAAGTCTTTCCTGTTACATCATCGCGTATTTCTTCGGCGGATATTTTACAGCTAAAGAAGCTGTAGAAACCGTATTGAACGGTGGCTTTGAGATTGATTTCCTGATGCTGGTGGCAGCAGTCGGTGCTGCAATTCTTGGTTCCTGGCTGGAAGGCGCATTACTTCTCTTTTTATTTAGCCTGGGCCATTCATTGGAACATTATGCCATGGGCAAAGCCCGGAAATCCATAGAAGCGCTCACCAGTTTGGCACCGCCAACCGCCCTTGTTATCAAAGACGGGAAACAAACCGAAATTCTTATAGGAGACCTGCAATTGGGCGAGATCATTTTGATCAAACCGAACAGCAAAATCCCAGCCGATGGTGTCGTAATCAAAGGTGAAGGCAGCGTTAACCAGGCACCGATCACCGGAGAAAGCGTGCCGGTAGAAAAGCGTCCAGTGAGTGATGCTGATAAAGATTACAGTTCAGAGAAATCAATCAAACCAGAGTACCGCGTATTCGCCGGCACCATCAATGGTGGTTCAGCATTAGAGGTAAAAGTGATCCGTGAAGCAAAGGATTCAACCATCAGTCGCCTGGTAAAAATGGTGAATGAGGCGGAAAAGCAGAAATCCCCTACTCAGTTGTTCACAGATAAGTTCGAGAAATATTTTGTTCCTGCTGTATTGGTACTGGTAACAGCCTTGTGTTTTGCTTTCCTGGTCATCGATGAACCTTTCAGCAAAAGCTTTTACCGGGCTATGTCTGTGCTCGTTGCAGCGAGTCCCTGCGCTTTGGCAATTAGTACGCCAAGTGCCGTGTTAAGCGGAGTAGCCCGTGCCGCGCGCGGAGGGGTGTTGATCAAAGGCGGACGTCCGCTGGAAGATTTGGGAGAACTGCAAGCCATCGCGTTCGATAAAACAGGTACGCTGACCGAAGGGAAACCCAAACTTACGCAGGTCATTCCTTTTGAAGGGGCCACAGAAGAAGAACTTCTGGAAACTGCTATCGCGGTGGAGCGCCTGAGTGATCACCCCCTGGCCGAGGCAATCGTTAAGGGCGGTATGGAGCGGCTTAAGAAAAACCACAAGATTCCAGATGCCAGCAGTGTAAAAGGTATCGTTGGCAAAGGTGTTCAGGCAAAGGTCGGCAATCATGAAGTATTGATCGGTAATCTGGCCCTATTCGGAAAAACGATGCCCGAGGAATTGATGAAGCAGGTTGAAGTACTGGAAAAAGGTGGTAATACTACCATGACGGTAAAATCTGGCAAAGAGTTCCTGGGAATTATCGCATTGATGGATACCCCGAGAAAAGAAGCCAAAAATGTGATCAGCCAATTAAAAGAACTGGGCATTAAAAAAATGGTGATGCTAACCGGTGATAACCAGCAGGTGGCAGAGGCCGTTGCTAAAGAAGTTGGGGTAACCAATGCCTGGGGTAACCTGATGCCGGAAGATAAGGTTGCAGCTGTTCAAAAACTCGATAAATCAGAGAAAAAAGTGGCGATGGTTGGTGACGGCGTTAATGATGCTCCGGCCATGGCTAAAAGTACGGTGGGCATAGCAATGGGTGCAGCAGGTTCTGATGTAGCATTGGAAACCGCAGATATTGCTTTAATGGGTGACAAACTCGAAAGCCTGCCATTCGCGATTGGCCTTAGCCGTAAATCAAGGGGTATTATAAAGCAAAACCTGTGTATCAGTCTGGGTATGGTCGCTGTACTGATTCCGCTGACCATATTAGGAATTGCATCCATCGGCCCGGCGGTTGTTGCCCATGAGGGATCTACACTCCTGGTAGTTTTTAACGCTCTTCGCTTGCTGGCTTACGATAGTGGTCATAATAATTCGGCAAAAGGAAAAAAGAAATAAGATGTTTAAAAAGATAAGGAAGTTTTTTGGAGCACTGGGGCCAGGTATCGTGACCGGGGCAAGTGATGACGACCCTTCGGGAATAGCTACCTATTCGCAGGCCGGTGCAAAATATGGTTTAACAACCTTATGGACTGTCGTCATTACTTTTCCTCTGATGGCAGCGATCCAGGAAATGTGCGCCAGGATCGGTCTGATTACTTCCTCGGGTTTGACCACAACACTAAAGGCTCATTATGGTAAGCCGGTTTTGTACCTGATGGTGATTTTTAGTGTACCTGCGATAATCCTAAACATCGGAGCGGATATTGCCGCAATGGGTGCTGTAGCAAATTTGCTTGTCCCATCGGTGCCTGCCATTTATTTCAGTATTCTCTTTACTGGTCTTCTGCTCTTTTTTATCGTTTATCTGCCATACCAAAAGTTCGTTGCAGTATTAAAATACCTGTGCCTTACACTGCTGCTTTACATCGCGGTGCCTTTTTTTACAAAACCAGATTGGTGGCAAGTGCTAAAACAAACGATTATACCTACGTTTCGGTGGGACAAGGATTTTATCGGCGTGCTGGTTGCGATACTGGGCACTACTATTTCCCCTTATCTCTTTTTCTGGCAGACGGCAATGGAGGCCGAGGACGTAAAAACTGTAAAACGGCAATTGATCGTCAACAAACGAAGGCTAACGCTGAGTGATGCCCATCCTGATAATGGTGTGAAGCGGGAGCGAAAATTACTTGGTTTGCTTATCCAAAAAATGAGCATCGATGTAAATCTCGGTATGTTCTTATCCAACCTGATTATGTTTTTCACGATCCTGGCAACAGGTACCGCGCTTTATTCGCATGGGGTAAGAAATATTGATACCGTTGAACAAGCCGCTAAAGCATTAGCGCCCGTTGCCGGAAGGCTGTCGTATCTGTTATTTGCAGTAGGTATCATCGGAACCGGTTTTCTTGCTATTCCTGTCTTAAGCGGATCGCTTTCTTATATCGTCACGGAAACTTTCGGTTTAAAAGGCAGTCTTGACAAGAAATTTCATCAGGCAAAAGCCTTTTATGTGATACTGATCATTTCGGTATTGTTGGGACTGGGTATTAATTATTTCGGCATCAACCCGGTAGATGCCTTGCTTTACACAGCAATTCTTTACGGTGTCACCTGCCCTGTAATTATTGGTATAGTAATGCATATTGCCAATAACAAAAACATTATGGGCGAGTACACCAATAAAACATTGTCCAATATTTTGGGAACACTTTGTTTGCTGGTGATGACGGTGGGCGCTTTTTTTTTGATTTACCTTGAATTTTTTAGCAAATGAAGTTCAGTAAATATAATTCAAGAACATTTCAGATCGTTTGCTTGGCTACCATCGGGGCTATGAGCTGTTTTTTAATTTCTGTGCTTTTTACGGTTTTCCATGTAAACCTCGGGGCAGTAAACGGCTGGCTCGAAAAAACAGTACAGCAAATCAGATGGCAGCAAGTTCGGAATATGGCACCCCTTTTTATTAATACGCCCTATTGGATTCCATATTGGTGTGCAGTTATACTGATGTTCCTATACAAAGAGCGCGTACGGTTTATGTTTTGGTTAAACAGGTTTTCCTTATTTGGAATGCTGCTCACGGCAGTTTTGCTTTTGTTTAACCAGGCTTTGCGTTGGTTCTGGCCAGCACTTTGCGGCAGGTCGATCAACTTTGTGCATCCCAAACCCTATGAAAGTTGTCAAATTCTCTTTGTTAGCGGGGCTGTCGTAACGGGTATGTGCCTGTTGGCTTATTTCTGCTTACGTAAACGGCATTGGATGGTAAAGGTGATGCTGACCCTTTGCAGCCTTGGGCTTAACCTGGCCGCCATAATGGAAAAAAAGTTTTTCCCGTTACAAATAATAATTGCTTTAGCAATTGCCGCTGGCGCAGCGGGTATTACCTACGTCAGGGTTACCCTGGCCAGTGAAGAACAGTTTCCGGAATTATATAAGTATATAAAATTATGAACCAATTAGAAAAAGAGATCCTGTTTACCTTAATCCCTGTTGTCCTCCTGATCGCGGGCGGAATACTGGGCATCTTCCGTACAGCCAGCAGCGCCTTTAAAAGTATGACGTTGCATTTCGCGGCAGGTGTAGTTTTCTCGGTCGTAGCTGTAGAGTTGCTGCCGGATATGATCAAGATACATGACCCTTTGCTGATTGTGGTTGGGTTCGTATTTGGTATTGCATCGATGCTGATCGTCAAGCAGGTAACTGAAAAAATGGAAGAAGCGGCTGTTGACAAAGATAAGCCGGGAAAACTACCATGGGCAGCGCTTAGCGCAATTGGTATCGACTTGCTCATCGATGGAATTTTACTGGGCATAGGATTCGCTGCCGGACAAAAAGAAGGAACGTTGCTGGCATTCGCGCTGGCGCTGGAATGTTTTTCATTAGGTATCGCAGTCATTAGTACTATACGATCATCGGAAGTAAGTCGGGGAAAAATGTACCAGGTATTGATAGGCCTCGGAATTGTATTCTTGATTGGAGCTGTAGCCGGATTATTCTTATTACATAATGCGCCTGATCAGGTGATGGAATTTATCCTTTCGTTCGGAGCTGCGGCACTAATGTATTTGGTGACCGAGGAACTTTTGGTTGAAGCGCATGAGGAAAAGGATTCGCCTGTTTATACAGCATTGTTTTTTGCCGGGTTCCTGATCTTTCTGATTCTGGGCATAATCTTATAAAAACTTATGGAACAAGATCAATCAAAAAACGAGCAAACACCACTTAGAGACCTGGAGCCTGAAGTAAAAGCGAAGGTGCTGGAGATCGAGGCTAATTTGAAAGAAGACGACATCCCTGAAGGAAGTACCAGGGAGAAAGAGGCTGTAAAACAAGCTCAACAGTGGTTTTTAGATTTGGAGGGGTAAATATGGATTTTCCGTTTAAAGTAACCCAGGAAGCTGGTACCTACCAATTCCTGCATATTAAAGTCAACCCGGATAACCGGACTATAACGGATAGTAACCTGCAATTGCAGGTTTACCTGACGCTGGCGCGCAAACTTTCACTGGGGCTGAACTGCTATGCCCTGGTTCCTTATTCACCAATCATTGTTGAGTTATGGCCCCAATCTGTCAAGGTGAGTTACCGGTACCGGTTATTGGTGGATGATTTCAATGGAATGGGTATCGACCGAGGGTTTCAACCGGTTAATAATAACACACCTGAAATGGCCCTTGTTGCCCTCAAAGATCTGAAGACCCTCCGTAGTATTTCGGAAGATAGCTTGGGTGAGTATGCCTCCGAGGTATCCATCTTCCTGTTACACCCGGGACGCTTATTAGCGCTGACTAATTTGTTACGGGCAGAGGTGGCACCTTTCATGCCGCGATTCCTTCAAAATAATGAATTATTCATCCATTTAACCTGCGGTAAGGCACAAGGCTATTACGATGGAATTTTGATCCGGTCGTTAACCGATGTGAGCCAGCAAATTAATGGAGCAATTCAATTAACACAAACTGGCAATCTCCTATGAGCATCCTGATCATGATCACGCAATTTCTGGCTGGGCTGAGCCTGCTCGTCTTCATCCACGAGCTGGGGCATTTTCTTGCGGCCAGAGCTTTCGGTATCAGGATCAAAAAGTTTTACCTTTTCTTCGATGCTTTCGATAAGCGATTGTATCGATACAATTATAAGGGAACGGAGTTTGGTATAGGCTGGCTGCCTTTTGGCGGTTACGTTCGGATGGCCGGAAGTCTTACAGCCGTGGATGAGGATGAGGCCGATGAAGATGCGGAGGTTCCACAAGGTCAGCTGTATGGAGATAAACCAGTTTGGCAGCGCCTGATCGTTATGTCTGCCGGCATCGCAATGAACCTCTGTCTGGCGCTGATTATTTACTGCGGGATTTTTCTTTATTATGGCCGGAACCAGGTCACTGCTATTGGCCGGGATTTAATCATACTTCCCGGTGAGTTAGGGTTACAGGCCGGTTTACAGCCAGGCGATGAAGTTACATCGATCAATGCCGACTCTTCTCTATATGAAGACGAGTTGCTGAGTACACACCTGATGAGAGGTAATACTGTTTTATCCATTGTCCGTCATAAAGGCAAGGAAAAAATACACATGCACGTTGCCGTCTCGCCAAAGATCATGCAGCTTGTCGCAGATAAAGGGTTAACTCAATTTTTTTCGATAAAAGCAGGATTTCAGGTAGATTCTATTTACACGAACATCGATCTGCGCCACAATCAGACTTTTAAAAAATCGCATATCGTCGCTCTTAATGGGGATTACGTACAATCATATAATGATTTTATCATTCGATTAAAGGAGAATAAACAGCGGCAGCTTTATCTGACGGTTATTCATGACGGCAAAACCAGCACTATGCTGGCCCATCAGGAAAAAGACGGCCATATCGGCTTTAGCGTGGATAACAAACTGCCTCTGGTAAAACCCCAAAGGATTACATTAAGTCAATCCCTCTCCGCAGGGACTAATAAAGTTTGGAACACCATATCTGAAAACTCCAGCGGATTAAGCCAACTGGTATCAGGTGAGGTAAAAGCCAACGAAGGACTTGTAGGACCCGTACGTATCGCCACACTTTTCAGCGGAAATTTTGAACCCAAAAGGTTTTGGGAGCTTGTAGCACTTCTTTCCACTGCGCTTGCACTGTTCAATGTAATTCCGCTACCACCGATGGACGGCGGGATCTTGTTATTACTCATTTACGAGGGATTTACCCGTAAACCTGTCAGCCGGACATTTTGGGCCTTTTTCTCCCTCAGCGGATTAGTGATAATCCTTTTATTATCCGGCTATGTACTTTTTAATGACATCCGCACACTAAACACAATGCATCCATGAATGAACTCATCAAAAAAACTGAAGAATATATAATCAATCTTTTAGGACAAAAGCTGGCTGTCGGCATGGTCTATCATAATCTCGATCATACCCAGCTGATGGTAGCTGCAGTGAATGATCTATGCACCGAAATGCACCTCAATGAATGGGAACAGGAAATATTAATGGTTTCGGCCTGGTTTCATGATAGCGGATATTGTTATACCTATCAGGGGCATGAAGCAATTAGCATGACAATTGCCGGTGATTTTCTGCGGAGTATGGGCAAAAAAGATTTGTTCATTAACCCAGTTAATGAATGTATACGGGCCACACAGATGCCACAAGAGCCTAAAACCCATTTCCAGGCGATTATGTGTGATGCAGACATGCGTCATCTGGCACTCCCTGATTTTGCGATTCATTCTGAACGCCTCCGAGTGGAATGGGCGAATGTATTAGATAAAGAATATAGCAATTCGGATTGGGTTCGTCAAAATCTGCAATTCTTGAGCGATCATACCTATTTTACCGCTCACGCGAAGAAGCATTGGGAACCTGTAAAACAAAGGAATATCAGTCAATTAAAATCATGGCTTACAGACCAGGTACAAAACGACTTTTCCGATGGAGATCAATCAAATTAAATCAAGCAACGTTTGCCAAACTGTATTAATGTTCCTCCTCATTGTGTTTTTAGAAGTCCATCCTTTGCTGGCGCAACCCCTAACGTCCAAAAAAGCATTGCCGGACTACCTGACACAAATTCAGCGAACAGCAGATTCGGTGCTGAAATTTTCACCTAACAACGCACGTAGCTACTACTTTAAAATCACCAGATCCATTTATGACCGGGCTTTAAAGATTACGATGACGGAATCGGCAATACAGAGCGGTACAGGAAATTCAGGATTTACGCGAGCTATGGTTCAATTACAATACCAGCTTCGGGCGGATCTTTTTCCTTCGTCCTGCAAACAAACTGTCACCCCAATACCCGATTTGTTTCAGCGGACCGTTGATGCTGCAATGCGAAATTTTAGTAGGTATCAGCAACCCAAAGGTTTGGATCGGGAAAGATTGTACCTGTGGGTGATGATTCAGGTATTTGAAAACTTGAACCAGATCAATGCCGGTTTTTTGCAGGTAGGTCTCTCAACTAAAGAAAAAGACCAGGTATGGCAGCGTCTAAAGATGCAGCAGCAAATGATCGTACAGTTGAAATCAAAATATGAAAGATAATACCACCGTCAATGGTAACACATACGTTTAGACCCCAGGCAGATCCCCGGAACCCCATAGCCAGGCTATGGGGCGGGGTAAGCCCATTTATTTTGCTCGTGTTCCTTGGCTTTTCTTTAAATGCCCAGGCGCAAGCCAATGATCATACAAAATATCCCGCAAAACATCAATCAGCAGATACTTTACGGGAAGAACGTTTCCGTATTTCCTATGCTTTAAATGCATTTCCGGTTAGAACAACAATGAAGTCTGACGGCCGCCTATCGTGGATTAATTACGGCTTGCAGTTCGGCGTTTCTGTGCGGTTACACCGGGAATGGTTTTTGCAAGCAGAAGCTGCAAAGAATTTCGGGACGAATAATACATATTATAGGCAGTACGGTCTGCATTTAGCCTATGATATTCATAACAAGCGAGCGCCTGATGCATTGATTTTAACACCATACCTGGGTGTCAATTTCTTCAGATTCCATCAGCCTGCTAAAGCATTAAAAGGAAGCTCTAATTACCTGATTGGCGGTTTGAATTATAACCTGTCATTAAGCAACCGCTTATCCCTTTATGCTTCTACCGGCCTTAGCGATCTTAAATTGCAAGGAGACCAATTATTATACCCTACCAATCTTTCAGCGGCCATCGGGATGACGATTAAATTATTACCACATCAATTAAAATAATGACCAAACCAATAAAATTAAATATTACCCGGCTCGATGCCCACCACAAATTATATGTAGCGCTGACTTTGGCAGCAATATGCTGGATTGCTATTCGTGGGGCAGTATCCATCTCGAACCAGTACTTATTAACCTGGCTGACATATTCGCTGGTATCACTGACACTTTCTGCGTTGACGATCTTTAAAGTTCACCCGTCTACCATGCACCATGATGCACATGCCCAGGATTCGAGTAAAACCCTCGTTTTCCTATTTGCCATATTTGCATCTGTAGCGAGTTTATTTGCCATTGTATTATTATTAAAAAATGGTACAGAGAACGATCTGCGACAACTAACCTTTCATGTGCTTTTGTCATTAGCCTGCGTTGTTACTTCGTGGATATTAGTTCACACCATTTTTACTTTTCGTTATGCCCACTTTTACTACTGTGATGTAGAAGATGGTTCGGACAACAAAGCATTTAAGCCAGGAGGTTTAGAGTTTCCGAATGAGCCAAAACCTGATTATCTGGATTTTGCCTATTTCTCTTTTGTGATCGGTATGACCTTCCAGGTATCTGATGTACAAGTAACTTCCCGGCGTATTCGCCGGCTTGCCCTTTTGCACGGGTTACTGGCATTTTCCTTTAACACAATTATTGTAGCGCTGAGTATTAATGTTATCGCAGGCATTGTTCAAAAATAACCACCAAATAAAGCTTACTTATGGAAAATCACCAACACATGAAGGCCGAAATTCAGGAACACCTGGAGGCGGCTGGAACGCTAAAAAATCCTGAGTTTTTAAATAAGCTTGAAAAAGCTGCGGAATTGATTATTGAAACCATTAAGAACGGAAAAAAATTACTGCTCTTTGGTAATGGAGGTAGCGCAAGCGATGCACAACATATCGCGGCTGAATTCACGGGACGCTATGTAAAAGAGCGGCGGGGTTTACCTGCAATCGCTTTGACTACCGATACATCAGCTCTAACCGCGATAGGCAATGATTATGGTTTCCCGGCAGTTTTCTCCAGGCAAGTTGAAGCACTGGCGCAGCCCGGTGATTTAGTGATAGGAATTTCAACAAGCGGGAATAGCGAGAATGTTGTTTCTGGTTTATTAGAAGCCAAGAACCGGGGATGCCGCTTGATAGGTCTTTCGGGTGCCAACGGTGGCATGATATCCGTTGTTTGTGATATTACCTTAAATGTAAATAGCGATATTACTGCCAGGGTACAGGAGATGCATATATTGATCGGTCATCTTTTATGCAGCGCTGTTGACCGGACATTTGCTTCGGGTGAAAAATAATTATTGTTAAATTACTTTCAATTTAATTAAAACTTTAATCTACCATGCTATTAAAAAAAAGAATCTCGATCACCTATTTTTTGAACCTGATCAAATATGACATCATTGCTGTTGCCGCTTATGCGATTTTGGCTGGCACGTTCGATCATTACTGGTTATTGAAAGAAGTTTCTATTCCACTGGCCGTCTCTGCCTTTGTGGGAACCTTATTATCATTGCTACTTGCATTCCGTACGTCTCAATCATATCAGTTATGGTGGGAAGCGAGAATAATATGGGGAGGTATAGTAAATGATAGCCGCACACTGATCAGGCAGGCAAAACAATTTTTTCCTAAAACCAAAGATGGTGAAGAATTGGTGGCAAAACTTGCAGAGCAACAAATATTATGGTGTTTTGCACTGACTGAAAATCTTCGGAAAGTCCCCTTTACCGGACCAGTGGCTGAATATGTAACGGTTAACCAGGTTAAAACGAATAACCTGCCAAATCATTTGCTGGATAAACATGCTGATTTGTTGGCTAATGCATCTGAAAAGTTCAACATTAATGCCAATAAGCAAGTTCAAATTGATTCGACCATAGCACGACTATGTGATGGAATGGGTAAATGTGAAAGACTTAAAAATACTGTTTTCCCGAGATCCTATAGCGTAATGATCCATTTTCTAATTTATGTGCTCATGACTTTGCTTCCATTCGGACTTGAGGATAAATCAAAATTTATAGAGATCTGTCTCACTTTTGCCATTCCAGTATTATTCATTGCCATCGAACGTACTGCGATCCTTATGCAGGACCCTTTTGAAAATAAACCGACCGATACCCCAATGACAACGTTGAGCAGAACTATTGAGGGCAATTTGCGGGAAATGATTGGACAACCCGCTGCTTCTGTTCAACCGTCACAGCCGGAAATTTATTACATCATGTAATACAAATATTTCCTGAAATTTAATTCGAAACCATTGATTTCTACTGGGAGAACCTTGGCTTATCGTTAATGAGAAAAAAGAAAAGGAAAAGAATAAAAACTTATAATGAGTCAAAAAAATTAGGTGAGCAACATGGCCTGACCATAAGAAGGATCAAAAAGAAAAAGTCTAAAGATCCATTATGGCAAAGGATAACAGTTTGTTTTTTGGTAACTATCCTTCTGCTATTTTTAATTTTAAAAATATATGGGAGTTTAAAAGCATCTTTAAGATTTCGGGACCAACTTAGAAAGTTGGATAACTTACAAAATAAATAATAGTTAAAATCACTGAATATCAATCGCAAATAGGTTTGATAGCGGTATTTTTTTGAAAGTGATCTACAGCTGCTTGCAACCGCTTGTATGTATCCCGGAGTTTCCCTGCATAATTATTAAAGACGGTAGCATATCCTTCATGGCTCGCTCGCCATTGCATATAGATTACCGAAATTACGCTGATAGCAGCCATGAGGTCATTAACCTGAGTGTCTTGTGAGGGAGCAGTTTGAAAATATTGGTTCAAAGCTGTCGTGTTCGGTATGATCAGATTGTTATATATTAATGTAGTATTTTGAGGATTTTGAGCCGAAATCAATAGCCAAGCTGCAGCATTATCACGTAGTTGATTTTCCAGGGTTTGACGTTGTTGACTCTTAATTGTTAGTTCACTGAATAATGCAGTTGTATTTTTTGTGAGCGTCATGAATGCGGTATTCCAGTCATTCATAAGGTTATTTGCTTTCGCATAGTGCTCTTGATATTTTGCTTCAATCTCGGGGCCAAGCCTGTGGAGATAATCCAGATTACTTGTTAGATAAAACAATTGTTCATTATTACTGGCCTCTTCGCCGGTACTATTATAAATAAAAGCTTTCACAAGTTGATGAATATCAATTGCTGCTAACTTATCAGTGTTCAACGACAAAAATCCAAAGGCTTCCGCAGCAAGACGTTCGGATGCAATTAGTCGTGCCGACAAGTCAGCACAAGATAAAGCAAAGGCTTCGACTGGAGCTGAGAAGTTGGGTACCCAAGTATAGAATAAGGCTTTCAATTGTCGATATTGTCGTCTCCGTTCTAAGTTAAGTTTGAACCAAGTCGCAAATATGCCCAGCCCAAAGACAAACAAGGTTACGCATGCGGGTATAAGGTACTTGAGCACATTATCACTTAGTAAGGGTTCGGAGTGTTGTGTTTGTATCGCTAAGGTCATTACTAATTCGATTGCTTCATCGAAGATAATTATATAGTTGCGGATTTAAATTGGAAAAGGCGATTCCTATATTACCAGCATTAAATCACCGACGAGCGGTAATCGATAACAACTGCTTCCCAAGCTAAGGCCTCCTAACTTTTAATGGTATATCAATCACTGGCTGCAATTGTTCCAATTGTGTCGCATATCTTCGAACAACCTGGTCATACAAATCTGTGACTTTAGGCGCTTCGACAGTAATTACCAAAGCATATTGTAATTGCTGGTTCTTCGTATCATTATGACCTTCCGCTCTCGCATTATAATGAATATCAAATACTGGCTCATTAAGGCTACTGCCCCGGAATTTATTAACTGCATGTACGCAATTCTCCCATTTCCAGGCATCTCTGCGTAATTCGTCTTCAGTCTGCGCTGCTTTTGAAGCGTTGCCAAAAAAAGTTTTACTTATAGCATGCATCGGTTCATTTTCCCCCTTGTTAACTTTACGCCGAGTATCCTTGTTTGGTCGAAATGTTACTTCTAAACCACTACGTGTATAATTACCAGGATGATGTGGATCTACATCAGTGGCATAGCAAAGGGTAGCTTTTATATTAACCATACCAGATAATACACCAGGTGGCAATGGTATAGGTACTCGCACATATTTTGATGCATTTATGCTTCCTTGAAACACAACACGCATCACATGATCTTCACAAACAACGATATCGTCCAACTGGCGAGCAATACGTCCCCACCCAACCTCAAACATAGGCAGATCAGCTCGTTCAGCGGAATGGATCAACAAGGTCTTGATTGCCAGTGCATTCAATGAGTTGCCAAAATGAGCCCTAACTCCTGCACCCAAACGCAAAGTGGCTGGAGAGGAGAAACTTGTTCCGCCGGTAGGTGTTAGTTTTGAGCCGTCAATATGATCTAATGTTAGGAATGGCCTTTGTATCGAGCCTCCAAAATCAACCAAGTCAGGCTTGATTAATCCGGGACTTCTACCTGGGCCAACTGAACTATATGGCGCACGCTGCCAATTGGCATCGGGCACATCACAGGCACCTACAGCAATGGCATTTACACAATCTGAAGGTACTTGAACTCTATTGGCACGTATCAACGGATCTCCTTCGCCATCGTTGCCAACCGCAATCGTTGCCAATGTTTCTCCATCTGCAAGATAAGCATCCAGCACTGCCGTCCAGGCATGCACTTCGTCATCGTCTATTGGTACGCATGGACCTAAACTCAGGTTTATAAATTCATAACGATTGGTTGTCAGAATATTTTCTATACGATTAAGTACCTCATATAACTCATATGGGTTTTGGCCTGGAGTATCATCCAACACACGGTAATGATCTACATACGAGTAAGGCTGTGATAGTGCGCTTTTAGGGTCAATGTGACCAAAAAGAAAAGCGGAAGTTACGCCAACACCGTGCGCCAGTAATTCATCCGATGCGGGAAGCATGCCAGGATATTCATAAGGCGTCGCCCATTCGCAAAGCTCATGATCTGGGGGTATACCACCATCAAATATAGCGACCTTGATATTAGCATCTACCGGCCCTACTTCGGGTAAGTTGATGGACACACGTTTCTCGGTACCGGCAGATCGGATAGTAGGCCGGAGCAAACGCAACTCAGGCATCTTTCTCATTACGCGGATCAAGCTATATTCCGCTACCTGTTCAGCCAAAACAGCAGATGTCTCGATCTCCAAAAAACATAATCCACCCGCATAAAACCTCCGTTCAAAACCAGGATTGATATTTAGTGTATTTAAGTATTTCCTGAAGTTAGCCAATTGAAAGCTTTCTGATATGGCTTCGTTCATGTGTAACACGACCTCAAAAACAATTTTATTGCCATCATCTTCAAAATCTTTGATTTTTCCTGAAGGTTCGGGAAAAGATATTTCCTCAATCTCTACGATTTGTGCAGCACCATCTTGGTATTCGCTCCATCCTGAGAACTCGGTAGCCCATTTGCGGAAAGCCTGCCGTTTACCATACACGAAAAGCTCGGTCGTTAATGCATTTTCCGGCTCTCTACCCTTGCTACGTTTAGCAGGTATTACTTGCCTTGGTTTACTACCCACGGCTTCAAGACCGACAGCCCGAAGCAATTCTGCTGGATGATAAGATTTGGCTATGTACTCCGGATTCAAAGTAATGGTTGCCACAGCGTAATCGTTTGGGCAAGCATCATCTGGCAGATCTGCAATCTTTTCGGCAACTTGCAACAACATGGGCTGGAGACGACTCTTCGCCTCTGAAAAAGTATATGGTGCAGCTTTGGGACCACCACCGCTTATCACCTTTACATCTTCCGTTAAACGCTCACCCTTGCCCAAAAGAAAATTGATCTTTGCCATAATATTTACTATTAAATTTTAATCTTTTTTACATTTTTCCTGATCGTCTCCCTGGCAACCCCAGTAAGTTGCTGCGCCCTACGTTGTGATACAACACCACTATCATATAAAGCACGGGCAAGATCGATCTTTTGTTCTTTTGTCATATCGCTCCCCAATGTGACAAGTTGCTCCAGTTTTGTATCCAGGGAAGCATCCTCAATAGCAGCTGCTTTTCTTAATTGATTGATCTGCCTTTCTATTTCACTAAAAGAAGCTCCAGCGAATACATAGGATAAAATTTTACTCCATTCTCCAGTTTGCTCCAAGTGCCCGCATAAAAGACTATCTACCTGCTGTTCAATTTGCGCTGTTGTCGGGTTGGTAAAGTTGAGAACCATTTCAAATCTCCTCCAGACAGCAGGATCCAAAAGATCAGGGTGATTCGTTGCTGCAATTAAAAGTCCGGAAGCTGGCCAGTCGTCAATCTCCTGCAATAAAACGGTTACCAAACGTTTCAATTCACCGATCTCGGTACTATCATCCCTGCGCTTAGCTATCGCATCCAATTCATCAAGCAACAATACACAGTCGGTGTTCTTTGCATAATCTAAAACAAAGCGGATGTTATTACCAGTTCTGCCCAAAAAGCTACTCATAACCGCAGCAAGGTCTAATATCAGAAGTGGTTTGTTCAATTTAGCGGCAATCCATTTTGCGGCCATGGTTTTGCCTACTCCAGGAGGCCCATTAAATAATACAGACTTTGTTGGAGCGAGGCCATGTTTCAAAAGAGCCGTTGTGTTTTTTCGCTCTGAAACCACTTGGCTTAAGCCAGCTTGGATTCTTTCGGCTAATATTGGCTCATGATCTGGCGCACTACTCTCTAACCGAAGTAACTGTAAACGAGAATCGAGGTCAACCGGTAGCGGCGTTTCTGCATGTTTTCTCAGTGGAGTTGTTCTTGTCGGGGATTCTTTTAACAAAGCAATCAATGCATCTGTCAAGTCAGGATTGACCGATTTAAATTTTTTAGAAGCCCGATGAATTAACAGTTGAACGTCTTGCTGCCTACCCGTCAGAGCTGTTCTGGCTAATTGAATAAAATCATTTGAAAGGTCTTTGAATGATGCGTCCATAGTTAAGTTGAGTATTGGAAGAATTTCGACAGTAATTAACATCGCCTCTTCCAATTACTAACAAAAATAGCTAATTAGAATTTAAAAATGCAATTCTAAATGGAAGATTTTTTAACAAAAAATTTAAATTTCTTCCATTTAGAATATAATCATCTATCAATCAAACATATAACCAACGATCAATCGGAAGATAAATTTCCACTCATGCTACTGACATAACTGGTTATTAAAGAGGCTATATTTTCAATACACTGAGTTTACAAGCCGCTAAATAAACAGACTTTAAACATATACTAATAATGCTTCAGCTTTATCAATGATTTCCAGTAATAATCGGTCAAGACGCCAGGCTGCCGAATGATCACCATCTTTGATAAATTGAATATACCCTGCATTCAACCATCGTTCAACACGCGTGCGACCGTAAATTGAAAAGGCCTGCGACTTATTAATATAGGGTTTAAGGTGTCCTGTTTTAATGAGTGCCGAGATAGCCCCTAATTTTGTCGACTCATTTGCTATATGCTGTAATATTATAATTGAAGTTTCCATGTAGCGGAAGCGGGTAATGAACCCGAAAATTCTCTTCTGCCGCTATTTTAAAATTTTGCCAAGCCTCATTGTCTCTCCAATGTAGGCAAATAAGATCTCCGATTACTGGAAGCGGCGATTGCCTCAATGGAAGTACGATCAATTTTCCTATTGGTAATTTTTAACAATCCTTCTTTAACCCAGCGGTCAACATTGCTGCGTCCATATCGTTTGTAAGCTTCTGTTTTGGTTAATTGTCCGGAGAATATCCTCTGGTTTTGGATAATTGATGATTCACTATTTACTAATGCACTATGCAACAACAAAACAAGATTTTCCAGCGTCATGCTGCCAAAAGTGAGATTTTTAGGGTCTATGTATTCAGGAGATTTTCGGTACTACCTAAAAATAAATTTCACCAGAATGCGAAATATCAGGAGAGATTAGGAATTGAGATCCAGTAACATTGGCTAATCAATGAAATTCCAAACCAATAGTACATTTCAAATTTAAAACAATAAAGGGAGCTTAAAACTCCCTTTGCTATACTTATTACTTACGCAATCTGCAATAATTTCTCGTAATCGTATTTCCGATATTTATCACCTGCCTGCTCCTCATGCTGTAAGATCAATATTTCATTTTTGGATTGAATCTGAAGCCAGATATTGGCAGGTGTATGAAAAAAATGCCCAAACTTTAACGCAAGCTCTGAATTAAACCGCCTTTCACTTGAATAATATTTGTTCAAATTGGAAACATCCATGTCAATAAAACGGGCAAATGCCGTTTTGTTAATACTCAGCACGGTTAAAAACTCTTTAACAAAGTCTTCAACCTTACAAAGGTTATCAACTGTAATTTCATTATCCTGGATATACAGCTCCATTCGATATAGAACTGCGAGCATAGCATTGCGCCTTAATCTCGCAGGCGAACGGTTAGCATTATGGGCTTTTGCCAAAGCTGCAATCTTCGCAGCTTTGGCTTTAGTCCGATCATGGCCATCTATCGGCCCGATGGTTACCTCGACAATATTATTGTTCGGCTGTATTGTCGTTTGTGTCAGGTTTTTCTTTTTCCTTTCCATCATCAGTAGTATCTTTTTCAGTAGTATCTAATATCAAGTATTTTGTCACTAAGGATTCGCCATCCTCATCCATAATGACCATAGTAGTATCGTCCCAACGTTTGGCATTGTATTTACCTGAATACACAGCCATCAGTTTAATAGCATCTTCTTTTTTCTCTTCCAGTACGTCGAATTGCAGCATACTGTTATAATCGCCCTTTCCCTGGATAACACTTTGTTGGAAGGCGTATGCGATTAAACAGCCGGCTACCTGCTCATATTTCTTAGGATTGCTTCGATTATGGGGTGCAACCTCCAGGTATGCCATGTAGGGCATTACCTTATCGACCAACTGAAAAATCAACGCCCCCTCAATAATATCGGGTGTTTCCTCAGTTACGAGTAAATACCCGGTGGCGTTTTTCAATTTCTTAATCAGCTTTTCAAAATTAAACCTCCATCCATCTTGCATGGATGGCAACTCTTTTGCTTTTCCCTCTTTAATAAGGGCTTTAACTTCTTCGGCTGTTTCGACTTTTATCAGCTTGACTTTCATGTAATTTAATACTATTCATAATGCGTCCGATCTTTAATTTACATAAAGATACAAAATTAAAATTACTGGTACAAATCGTACCAGTAATTTATCACTTAACTTAGACTTTCAGGCACTGATCACCCGCATCGACCGGCGTGATTCCGTAGGGTCAATATGAAAAGCTGGCGGGTCATAAACAGGCTGTTTTATCAATTGTATAACCTGGCATTGAACATCATCGACAATTGACCAATCCTTATCGATATAAATATCGGTTGTCTTATGGCCGTTATCGATATGGTTAAGTGCGACTGCAACGTCATCAACACTCATCCGACATTTATTTCTTGCAAGTGTTCCGAAAGAATGCCTTGCCCAATAAAGTGTTAACTCAGCGTGTCCGACAATTTCTCTTAACCCTTTCATTCCTTTATGTAATGCCCAATCCAGGTAATCGTAAGCACCATAGCGCAAATTGAGTTTGCCAAGATATTTTTCAAGGAGAGGTTTTGCATCTTCAGGGATGCTAATACTAATAAAGGCCTGATCTTGTCTTCGGCTTTCGGTTTTAGATCTATTATATTCAAAACGTCCCTTTACTATACTTGCAGTCGTAGCGTGATAGAAGTCGACCGCATTAGTCCCACATAAATAGAAAGACAACATAAACAGATCCCTTGCTAATTCAATCCTGGTACCTTCCGGAACCTTACAATCACGTATTTCCCGAATTAATTCAATGTCTATGTTTCTTTTACGGGATGGCGGCGGTGCTCCAACTTTATATTGTTTAAAAGGATAATGTTTGATCTTTATCAGGCCGATATTTTCATTGTTGTGTTTATTCCTGGCTTCGTTAAACAAAGTCCTGAGATCCCTCATGTGGGCTTGGAGGCCGCCCTTTGATAAGGCCTTTTCCATTGTCGTGACTTCCTTACCCAATTGATTAATTCGAGTTTGTACCCTGGATTTTTTTAAAAAGCGCTCATAGTCATAAAGCATATTGGCATGAATCTCATTAACAGAGATTTGGTCACGCCCGAAATAATCAATGAGACTATTTTTGATCTTGCGAAAAGTCCGGGAATAGGGTTCCCGATTTTGCTCCTCACTTTTTAAAAACTCGATATGAGAATTTGCAAATTCAACAATATCGATCTCTCGGTCACTGTCCCTCACATAATCCCGAAGTTGTTCGCAGGAAAGAAACTCAATCTGATGCTTCAGGCTGCTGATGAACAGGCGATAATCATCAAGTTGCTCATCGATCCATTTAAGAATTACTTTATCCTTGATTTCGTAATCCTTATTGATCTGTCTCCGGGAAACAAAATGGGGAGAGTCGATAAATTTTCTTTCCCCTTTGTGGTAGACGACATACTTTACATTGAAAGTGCCGTCGGCCTTTTCGTGGTGCTCATAAATCTTTGCACTTACGGTCGTAGCCATAATTTCATCCAATTATGACGCAAAACCCTGTTACGTATTTGTTACATGGAAGCGTCAAGTTCAACAAAAAACTATGTAAATCCCGTAACAACTATGTAACAGTGACGGTGCCGCAGGTGATCCTAACCCGCTTGTGCAAAATGAAAAAACCCGCTCTACGTATGTAAAAAGCGGGTTTTAAACGATGTGCGCCCACCTGGGCTCGAACCAGGGACCAAAAGATTATGAGTCTTCTACTCTAACCGACTGAGCTATAGGCGCGGTTATTTTGTTTTTGTTTGCGGGTGCAATTTTACATATTTGCGGCCATATCTCAAACTCTTTTTATGGAAAATATTAAAAATATCATCTTCGATTACGGTAACGTTATTTTCAGTATCGACTTTCTCCGGGTTCAACAATCATGGAATCAATTAGGTATAAGTAACCCCGAAGCGTTTTTTGGCCACAAAACTCAAGATGAAATTTTTGATAAATTTGATCGTGGCGAGGTTACCGCAGCACAATTCAGGGATTACGTAAGGGAAAAAACAAACAACCTATCCCTTACGGATGATCAGATTGATGCCGCATGGAACAGTATCCTGGTCGGAATTGCCGAAGGAAATCACGAATTACTGTTAAAGCTGAAAGACAAATACCGTACTTTTTTGCTTAGTAATATTAACGCTATCCATTACGATTATATCATGAACTATCTTAAAACCGATTTCGGTTTTGACGGAAACGATCACCTGTTCGAAAAAACATATTACTCGCACCTTACAGGCAAACGCAAGCCAGAGCCTGCCATTTTTGAACAGGTACTTAAGGAAAATAATTTAATATCCGAAGAAACCTTATTTATTGACGATAGTCCGCAGCATTTGGAGGTCGCAAAAAAGTTGGGTATCCAAACCTTTCTAATGACAGCTCCAGATACCATACAGTCCTTTGCAAAAAGAGAGCAATTAATTTAATAAATGCCCTCTTTGTATGGTAGTTTTATAAGTTAGCGCTTCGGCGCTTTCTTTCTTTTGTTATTAAACTTAACTCGCGGCTCATTTGCCCGGCTATAGCCGTATTTTCCTGTGCACGGCGAAATAAATATGGCAGTACAGCCTTCACCGGTCCATAAGGCACATATTTGGCCACATTATAATCGGCATGGGCGAGGTTAAAGCTTAAGTTATCGCTCATGCCCAGCAATTGCGAAAAATAAACATGTGGATGCTTATGATCAATGCCTTTATTGTCCAGTAATTCGGCCAGCAAACGGCAGCTTTCTTCATTATGTGTACCTGCAATAAAAGCTATTTCATTGATATGACTGGTACAATAATCAAGCGCCGAATCATAATCAAGATCAGCAGATTTTTTATCGGGCTGAATTGGCGATGGGTAACCCTTTTCTTCAGCACGTTTACGTTCTTTTTCCATGTAAGCACCGCGTACTATTTTTGCTCCCAATATAAAGCCTTCGCTTTGAGCAATGGCATGATCATTTAACATCGAGGCCAGTTTATCATGCCTGTACATTTGATAGGTATTATAAACTATCGGCCTTTGCTTGTTAAACTGAGTCATCATGGTAAGCGCCAAAAGATCAATGGTATCTTGGATCCAGCTTTCTTCGGCATCTATCATTACAGGTACGTTGTTTTTGAACGCTTTGTCACAAATGGCCAATACCCGGGCTTGTACACGTCTCCACTCCTCTTCCTCAGTATCGTTTAGTTTAAGGCGCGCATCCAATTTTTCAAGTAGGCCAAAGCGGCCTACACCAGTTACTTTAAATACGGTAAGGGGGATGGCTTTATCTTTGGCGGCGCGGTCAATGGTACGGATAATTTCATCGCGGGTATTATCAAATACGGTTTCTTCCTCTTCACCTTCTACCGAGTAGTCCAAAATGGTACCCACCCTGCCGCTGTAAAGATTTTTAATGGTATTATCACATTCGGCAATGGTTTCACCGCCGCAAAAATGTTTAAATATGGTAGCTTTGATAATATTCTTTATCGGCAAACCAATCTTCATGGCAAAATTGGTAACTGGCGGGCCTATCTTTACCAAAAAGTTAACATTGATCATCCTGAACAGCCAGTAGGCCCGGTTAAGATCGGTATTTGATGAATGGCGAAAAGCTATTTCTGTATTTTCGAACGAGGGCGTGTTTCGTCCTTGATTATTGTTAGTTTCAAAAGAGGTCATCTGCAAAATTATAAAATGATAACTCATAATTGCATGAATAGTTTATTTTTGCCATCCCATGATCGAATTTAAGTTAGAAGGGGACTTTATCCCCATGATCCAGCTACTCAAGGCTGCGAACTTAGTGCAAACCGGCGGCGAGGCGCAAATAGTTGTAACTGAAGGCCTCGTGAAGTACAATGGTGTAGTTGACTACAGAAAACGCCTCAAAGTAAAAAGAGGTGACACGGTTGAGTTCGATAGAAATAAAATTATAGTCATATAATAATGAACACTATTTTAAGCGATAATTACTCGGTTTATTTTGATAATAGCCTTGATAAATTAGTTGATTTTGTTAAAAAAGGCAACTATTCAAAATTCTTTATTTTAACCGACGAAAATACAGGCGAACACTGCCTGCCCTTACTTACCAGCAAACTTAAAGATTTTAATAATTACGACCTGATCGAGGTTTCGTCGGGCGAGGAAAGCAAAAACATTGATTTTTGTGTGGGCGTTTGGAAAATGCTGATTGACTTTGGTGCCGATCGTAAAAGCCTTATGATTAACTTAGGTGGAGGTGTTATTACAGACATGGGAGGCTTTGCCGCTTCTACCTATAAAAGAGGGATAGATTTTGTACAGGTGCCAACTACCCTCCTTTCACAGGTTGATGCCTCTGTGGGCGGCAAAACAGGTATCGATGTTGACGGCATAAAAAATATTATCGGGACATTTACTATGCCTAAAGCTGTGTTTATAGCGCACGAGTTTTTACAAAGCCTTCCGCCTCGCCAGATCCTTTCGGGTTTGGCCGAAATGCTTAAACATGGTTTAATTGTTGATTGCAATTATTGGAATCAACTTAAAAACAGCGATCTGAAAAATCCTTCGGTTGAACTTGTTCACCGCTCCGTAGAAATCAAGAATAAAATCACTATTGAGGACCCGCACGAGAAAGGCATCCGCAAGGCACTTAATTTCGGGCATACCATCGGACACGCGGTTGAAACCTATTCGTTATTGCATGATGAAAACAGCCTTTCGCACGGAGAAGCTGTAGCTATCGGCATGATTTGCGAATCGTACCTTGCACATAAAAAGACGGGCCTATCTTCAGATGAACTTCATGAAATTGTTAAGGTATTAACCGATCTTTACCCTAAATATACTATTAAGGAAGAAAGCTTCGATGAGTTGTTCCTGAATATGAAAAAGGATAAAAAGAACGTGGGCGACGAAATTAATTGCACCTTACTGACACACATAGGTCAGTTTAGTATTGACAACGTATGTACAGCCAACGAACTTTGTGAAAGTTTGAGATACTACATTAACTTGTAACATGCTGCAGCATATAGATCCGCGAAATCAGGCGGCCCTTGTTTTAATGGGCTTATTGGTTGTTTTAACCCTGGTTGAAATGGCTTTAAGTTACTGGGAAGATCGTAAGTATTATGAAACGCGCGACACACTGACCAATATTTATCTTACCTCGCTGGCTGTTGTTACCAACCTTTGTGTTAAGGTATTTACATTCTTTATATTGGATTATACCTACCAGCATTACGGGCTTTTTGAAATCCGGAATATTTTTTGGTACTGGTTTGTGCTGGTTGTTGTACAGGACTTTTTATATTGGGTGCTGCATTACACCGGCCATTATTGCCGTATGTTTTGGGCTATGCATGTTACCCATCACTCATCCGAACATTTCAATTTTACAACAGGCTTCCGCTCTACCGTTTTTGAACCTCTTTACAGGGTGTTCTTTTATTTGCCTTTGGCCGTAATGGGTTTTACCGCTTTAGATATTCTATACGCTTATTTGATAACGCAGCTTTACGGCAACCTGGTACATACGCAGTACAAGATCCCGCTGCCAAAGTGGTATGGATGGATTTTTGTTACACCTGCTCATCACAGGGTGCATCATGCCTCAAACATTCCCTATCTCGACAAAAACATGGGCATGATGCTTATTATCTGGGACAGGTTGTTTGGTACTTTCCGGGATGAGGATTTACCGGAGCCTGTTAAATACGGCTTAACCAAACAACCCGAAGATATGGGCCCCGTAAATGTTTTATTCCATGAGTGGAAGGCATTGCTGCACGATGTAAAGAATGCGCCTGACCTTAAATCAAAAATCGGGTACTTTATTTACCCACCGGGATGGAGCCATGACGGTAGTAGCCAAACTGCGCGTGTGCTGCAACGGGAATATAAGAAAATGGAAGAGGCTCATAAAAAACACGAAACTGCCGCATAACAACATTATATTTGGCGTGACACTTTTGTGTCGCGCTAAACCATGTTGCAATTAATATCCAAACTACAGCATAATACTTACGAAAAAGGCGAATATTCTGAACAACAGCCCCGTAGCCTTGATGATACCATTCAACTCATTAAGGATTTCCCATGGGACACTGAACGCGCATTAACTGATATCCAGTTAACCGGGCCATCGGTAGTTATACAGGATAATAACCTGAACTACCTCAAGCTTGGCCTTTACTTTAATAGTAAATTCTGCGTTTATTATCTTGATAACGGTAATCATTTATATGAATATCATGCCTCCACCATTGATAAGGCTTGCAATCTGGTAAAAGACTTTTTTGAACAGACACTCAATCTAAGTTCATTTGAAAAACACTTCTTTAATATCGGGAATCAACCACATTTCATAACCACTGACTTTATCTATAGAGTTAACCCGGTGAGAATATTTGTTCTTGCAGCTTTTTTCTCAATATACCTATTATTTGCCATTTCAGTATTTTGTGCAAGCATACTTCATATTGGCGGTGGTTCGTATCCCATAGCGCTTCTTTTATTAATTCTTGGACTGGGGATATTTATTGGCAGTGTAGCTTCTGTAGCGGTAAAAGGCCGTAATCAGTATTTGCGAATATCACGTGGCAATCACATATTCTGTTACGGGGTTGACGAAAAACACATTAAAGAGTACAATAAAGCCGACGTAGCAGAACTTGCTCATAGAACAGCGATGAGCGACCGGAATATGGGTAACGTACAAATCAGGTTCAAAAACGGAGAATTTATACAACCTAAAATGTTAATCCATGATATGGATCTCATTCAGAAGTTTCCGGAAAATTTGGGAATAAAGATAATCTATCCCCCAAATTCTCTTTTCAAACGCTCCCAAAGCGCCTAATACAGAATTTAATTTGGTTGATCTATTATTTTTTACAAAAAATAAAATTTTCTATTGACAAACTCTTTTTTTACCGTACATTTACGTCGTAATAAAAAAACAACAAATGAAATTAACAGGTGCATACTTCTTTGGCTACTACTTTTACTTTACCAGTGAGAGCCGGGACTAATATGTACAAAACAAACATATAAAGAAACTAAAAAGTCCCGGCCTACCAGCCGGGACTTTTTGCTTTAAGCAGGTTTATGAAAATAGAACAACCAAAAGTCGCAATTCAGGGTATCCGGGCCTCTTTTCACGAAGAAGCTGCATTGAAATACTTCGGCGAAAACACCGAGACCATTGAATGCAACTCTTTCAAACAAACGTTTGAAAGTTTAAAAAACCGTGAGGCCGATTATGTGGTAATGGCTATCGAAAACAGCATTGCCGGCAGCATCCTGCCAAACTATACCTTATTGCTTGATTATGGCTTTCCCGTAGTTGGTGAAATTTACCTGCCCATCCAGCTGCACCTGATGGCTTTGCCCGGAGTAAAATTCGAGGATATTAAATATGTAACCTCCCACCCCATTGCCTTACGCCAGTGTGTTGATTTTTTTGACGAATATCCGCACCTCAAAATTGTGGAGAGCAGTGATACTGCAGCCTGTGCTAAACGCATCAGGGATGAGCAACTAACAGATACGGTTGCTATTGCAAATTCCTTAGCCGCGAAACTTTACGGCCTGGATGTTTTGGAGCGTCGAATCGAATCGAACAAAAGAAACTTTACCCGTTTTCTGATCCTTACCCATCATGATAATATCGAGAAGAAACCGGCTAACAAAGCTTCTTTATGCTTCCAGGTGAGTAACAAAGTTGGTGCATTAGCTAAAGTGCTTAATATTTTTGCCGAAGAAGGCGTAAATATGAGCAAAATTCAGTCGATGCCAATTTTGGGCAAGCGCAACGAGTACAATTTTTATGTAGACATAGAATGGGAGGAGCAAAAACAATATGACGCTTCCATAAGGCAAATCCTTAAGTACACCCATAACTTCAATATCCTTGGCGAGTACGAAAGGCACGATGATGAGCATGCGGTGAGCCCAAAACCTCGCCGGGCCGAACGGAGTATCCGCAAGTATATCAATATCAGGCGTAATGTATAATAAAGACAATTGGCAAACAGAACCCAAAAAACTAATATAATTTAAATTATCAACTAACATTCCCGGCTACCACCGGACAAACAAAAAAACGATGAAACTAAATTTAAACATACAGCCGCTTAATACCTGGATTAAAACAGGTAAGGAACCTCTGGTTATTTCAGGCCCTTGTAGCGCTGAAACAGAAGAACAATTAGTAGCTACAGCTCATTTATTAGCCCAAACCGGTAAAATCTCAGCTTTGCGTGCAGGTATTTGGAAACCACGTACCCGTCCGGGTGAGTTTGAAGGTATTGGCAGCATTGGTTTAGAGTGGTTAAAACGCGCCAAAGAAGAAACAGGCTTGCCAACAGCTGTTGAGGTTGCTACTGCAAAACACGTTGAAGAAGCTTTAAAAGCGGGTGTTGATATCCTTTGGGTAGGCGCACGTTCAACCGCTAACCCTTTTACAGTTCAGGAAATTGCTGATGCTTTAAAAGGTGTTGATGTGCCTGTAATGGTTAAAAACCCGGTAAATCCTGACCTTTCATTATGGGTGGGCGCTTTAGAGCGTATCAACAACGCAGGTATCACCAAATTGGCTGCCATTCATCGTGGTTTCTCATCTTATGAAAAATCAGCTTTCCGTAACGAACCGATGTGGGATGTTGCTATCGCCTTAAAAACCCTGGCCCCTGAACTGCCTCTTATTAATGACCCGAGCCATATTTCAGGTAATCGCGATCTGATCGGTTATGTTTCACAAAAAGCATTAGACCTGGATATGCAGGGCTTAATGATCGAATCACATATTGACCCAAGCGTAGCCTGGACAGATGCTAAACAACAGGTTACCCCTGCTGCTCTTGCCGATATCATTGACCACTTAACTTTGCGTAAAGCGGAAGTTAGAAATTCTGAAGTAAACGATAAACTGGCCGAGCTGCGTAACCAAATCGATAAGATTGATGACCTGGTGATCCAGAAAATTGCTGAGCGTATGCAGATTGCCGAAAAAATCGGTCAGTACAAAAAAGATAATAACATTACCATTTTACAGGTTGGCCGTTGGGATGAGATCCTTCAAAAACGTACAACTTACGGTAAAGCATTAAAATTAAGCGCCGAGTTTACTGAAAAATTGCTTGAATTAGTTCACAACGAATCTATCCGCAGGCAAACAGAAGTAATGAACGCTGACGCCGCTCAGGGCCAGGCAGCAGAAAAACTTACACACGCCTAATATTTTAAATGATGCATAACATCATTCTGAAAAGAAACAACAAGTTCATTAACGGCACGGTTAACCTCACCGGTTCAAAAAGTGAGTGTAACCGTGCCCTGATCATCGAAGCGCTAAGCAAAGGCAAAGTACACGTTGAAAATGTATCTGATGCTGCCGATGCTGTTTTATTGGCAGGTATCTTAAGGAAGAGTCAAGAATCAAGAGCCAAGAGTCAAGAGGTTTTGGTAGGAGATGCTTCTCCTAATAATTCCGAAATCGAAAATTGCAAATCCGAAATCATTGATATCGGCCCTGCAGGCACGGCTATGCGTTTTTTGACTGCTTATTATGCTATTCAGGAAGATGAAGTGATCTTAACCGGCAGTAAACGCATGAAGGAAAGACCAATAGGCATATTGGTTGATGCATTGCGCGTGCTGGGCGCCAATATTGATTATGAAGAGAATGATGGGTACCCTCCTATCAAACTAAAAGGCGGCTTTAAACAACAAACCGGTCAAATCAGTATCAAAGGCAATATCAGCAGTCAATATATTACCGCTTTGTTACTTATTGCCCCGGCTTTACCTTTAGGCCTGGAGTTGCATATTGAAGGAGAGTTAACTTCACGTCCTTATGTTGAAATGACCCTGGCTATGCTTGAAACTTCTGGTATCAAGCACACTTGGGAAGGTAATGTTATTGCAATTTCAAATCAGGAATTCACGACAACATCATTGTACGTTGAACCGGACTGGAGCGCTGCCTCATATTGGTACGCTATTGCAGCACTTGCTGATGAGGCCGAGCTATTTTTAACTGGCTTAACACCATATAGCTTACAGGGCGACAGCGTGATCACCGAGATCATGGCTAACTTTGGTATCACTTCGCAATTCAGGGACGGCGGTGTTCATTTGAAAAAAGAGAACAAACCTATCTCCCGCCGTGAGTTTGACCTGAAAGAATGCCCCGACCTGGCACAAACAGTAATTGTTGTTTGCTCAGCGCTTAATCATGAAGCGTCTTTTACCGGCCTTGAAACTTTAAAGATCAAAGAAACCGACCGCATCCTGGCCCTGCAAACAGAGCTTGGCAAAATGGGTGTTAAGCTGATTGAAAAAGATGAAGTTTACACGCTTGATTGCAGCGGGAAATTTATCCCTGATAGTATCTTCATCAATACTTATCATGACCACCGAATGGCAATGGCCTTCGCGCCGCTGGCCCTCGTTCTTCCGCAAATGGAATTTGAGAACGGGCCGGTAGTTGATAAATCATATCCCGCTTTCTGGAATGACCTGGAAAAGCAAGGGTTTGAAGTGGAAGAATTTGAGGGGAAGGCCTAAAGGCGAAGGCTGAAAGACTTTTTCCGTCACGTCATTGCGAGGTACGAAGCAATCCCCGATTAGCAGGTTCGCCCTGTAAAGTTCGCGATTGCTTCGTACCTCGCAATGACGATTATAAAAAGAATCCAGACTTACGAAGTTTTAAAAACTTCGTAAGTCTGGATTCTATAACGACATTTATAAACCCAATTAAAGATATTCAGATACGATTTTCTCATATCTTATATCTAACATCTCATATCTAAAACTATGGCAGGCAATTCATTCGGACAATTATTCAGGATAACCACTTTTGGCGAATCACATGGCGAAGCTATCGGCGTAATTATTGACGGATGCCCGGCCGGCTTACAGGTTGATCTTGACTATATCCAGGGCGAATTGGATAAACGCAAACCTGGCCAGTCAAAGATCACTACCCAACGTAAAGAAAGCGACACGGTAATGATCCTTTCGGGTGTATTTGAAGATAAAACTACGGGTACCCCTATTGCTATGTTGATTCCCAATGAAGATCAGCGTTCAAAAGATTACAGCCATAACGTGGATGTATATCGTCCGTCGCATGCCGATTATACCTATCAAACTAAATATGGCATCCGCGACCATCGCGGCGGCGGCCGCTCATCTGCCCGCGAAACCGCAGCCCGCGTTGCTGCCGGCGCTTTAGCTAAACTGCTGCTTAAAACACAGGGTATAGAAATTGTTGCCCATGTTAGCAGCGTAGGTAAAATCAATGCACCAAATGTATTTATTAACGATCCGCTTGAGTTTATTGAGGAGCGCGAAAAAAATATAGTACGCTGCGCCGATCCGGCAACTGCCGAAGAAATGATCGAGTTTATTGACGGCGTACGCAAAGATGGCGATACCGTTGGTGGCAAAATCAGCTGCTATGTAAAAAACTGCCCGGTTGGCCTTGGCGACCCTGTGTTTGATAAACTGCATGCCGATTTAGGCAAAGCGATGCTAAGCATCAACGCCGTCCATGGTTTTGAGTTTGGTTCAGGCTTTGAAGGCAGCGAAATGCGCGGGTCTGAGCATAACGACATCTTTGTAAAATCACATCTGGGTGATATACAAACAATTACCAATTTTTCGGGCGGAATCCAGGGAGGCATCAGCAATGGTATGCCTATCGAATTTAAGATAGCCTTTAAACCCGTAGCCACCATCATGAAAAACCAGGCAACCATCGACAGCCAGGGCAATGCTGCTGAAATATCGGGCAAAGGCCGTCACGATCCTTGTGTGGTTCCGCGCGCCGTACCTATCGTTGAAGCCATGGCTGCCCTCGTATTGGCTGATCATTGGCTTAGGAACAGAAACGCTAAGTTAAGCTGAAAGCATTTTTTTTAGCTCAAAGCAAAAGGCCGAAAACTTAAAGCGTTCTACTGAAAAGCTTTGAGCTTTCGGCTTATTATTTATCATATTTTCTTTGCTTTGGGCTTTCTGCTTTAAGCTTTTCGCTCAATAACCTACCTTTATAAAGTCATGCTTACCTCAATTATCCAATTATACAAACAAGCCTATAGCGGACTTTCAAAAAACAGCTGGTACCTGAGCATCGTAATGCTTATTAACCGCAGCGGTACCATGGTTGTACCTTTCATGACCATTTATACCATCAGGCAACTGCATTTTACCATTGAACAGTCGGGTTATATCATGGCAATTTTTGGCGTGGGTGCTGTATCCGGCGGCTTTATTGGCGGTAAGCTGATCAATAAAATAGGCTTTTATGATTTACAGGTGGGTGCATTACTTACCGGTGGCTTGCTTTTCCTGGTACTGGGTTACCAAACAAGTTTCATCAGCATGGCTATCTTCACGTTAGTTTTAAGCATCTGCAATGAATCGTTCCGGCCCGCAAACTCAACTGCTATAGCGCACTACAGTACTGAAGAAAACAAAACGCGCTCCTACTCGCTTAACCGGTTAGCTACAAACTTAGGCTGGGCCTTTGGCGGCGGTTTAGGGGGATTATTGGCGTCTATAAATTATCATTTACTTTTTTGGGTAGATGGTTGTACCAATATAGCAGCAGGCATACTGTTGCTTACTTTGATGCCCGTTCAAAAGTAGCCAAAACCATTAAAGAAGCAGTGGCCGGTTTTGATGAAGTGGTTTCATCGGCTTATAAAGATGGTGTTTACCTGCTGTTTATCCTATTGGCAACCCTGTTCGCAACTTGCTTTTTCCAGTTCTTTATTATGCAGCCTGTATTTTATAAAATACAATGGCATTTTAATGAGCGTTTTATCGGTTTCCTGCTGGCTTTAAACGGGATACTTATCGTTTTGATTGAAATGATATTGATTAACTGGCTTGAAGGCAAACGCCATGCCCTAACCTATATTATCTCGGGCATCCTGGTTACCGGAGCCGGTTTTGTTTTGCTTAATCTGATGCCGCATGTGCCTTTGGTAGCCATATTAATTGTATGCATGATAACATTGGGTGAAATGCTTTCCATGCCATTTATGAACACGTTTTGGATAAGCCGTTCAAATGTGCGCAACCGGGGTGAGTATGCTGCGCTATATAGCATGTCATGGGCCGGCGCACAAATCATTGCTCCATTTTTGGGCAGCCAGGTTATCGCCTACGGAGGGTTTGAGCTTTTGTGGTGGCTACTTGGCGGTGTCTGCCTGATTGTGGCCTGCGGTTATTTGATCATGAAACGTTCAATACATACCACTAAACGAGTGCCTGTTTTACCTTAATTTGCTATCATGAAAAAAGCCATCATATTAGATCTTGATAATACCATATACCCTGTAAGTTCCATTGCCGATCATTTGTTTAATGAACTGTTCAACTTTCTTGATCAGCATATTGCCGGCGAGGGTATCGAGTATATCAATAAAGCAAAGGAGGATTTAAAGAGGATTCCCTATCAAAAGGTGGCAGACAAATATCAATTCAGCGAACTCGTTAAAAACAAAGGGCTCGAACTATTAAATAACATCGAGTACAACCGGCCGATGCAGCCTTTTGATGATTATAAACAGATCCGCGAAGCAGAGGTCACCAAATTTTTGGTTACCACAGGTTTTACCAAACTGCAATGGAGCAAAGTTAAAATGCTGAACATTGAAGCAGATTTTGAAGCCATCCACATTGTTGACCCTGAACTTTCGCCCCTAACCAAGAAAGATATTTTCGCGTCAATATTAGAGAAATACGGTTATAAAACGCGAGACGTACTCATTATTGGTGACGATCCCGAATCTGAAATAAAAGCTGCAAGCGACTTGGGTATCGATACTTTTCTATACGATCCCGAAAATAAACATCCAAACGCCCAGGTAACCTATCGCTCACAAAATCTTAAAGACGCGGCCGCTATTGTTGCTTAAGCACCTTTACCGTAACCAAAAGCTGCCCAAGATGGCGCATGGTATGCTCAGCCGAATGCGTGTACAAGCCGATAACTGTGGATGGTAATTGCCCCCGGCCTACTCCTCGCCATTCGGTTAATATCGCCTCGTCGGTAGCTTTGAGTTGATCGATAGCATCGTCAACCTGGGTATTAAACGCTTTTATCAAATCAACAACGGTAATTTCATGTTCACCAGGTTCACCTTCGGCTGCAAGATAATTTAGTTGTGCCGCGCTAAGCCCCTCCCCTTTTGCATAGGTAAAAAGTCGGTTAAGTACCCCGGTGAGGTGTTGCAAATGAAAACCCGGCGAAGCCATGCCGGCAAGCTTTTTCCATAGCAGTTTGCCCGGAAAATCGATCATCAATTCATTAAGTTCTTCCCTTGCCTGTAAAAGCGCGTGTGCAACAGGTTGAAGCAGGGACGGCACATCATCCAGCGGCCCGCGAAGCCAAACTTCAGGTATTTTTTGAGTAGACATTAGTTTTTATTTAACATAGTTTTCACTTGTTCGTGATTTAACGTTTGAGGCAGACCATAAATGGTTCTTACACGCTCATGTGTATTATCAGTCCAAAGCCAGCTCGTCCACACCATAAACCAGGCCCATTCGGGTTGGGCTGCCAGAATTTCGGGTTTTGGAAGTTCGCCGGTTTCTGTCAGCGCAATGATCTTGCCATTAGCAACCTTTAGCAAATCGTTATAATCTCGTTGCTCATAATCGAAATGATAGATATCAGCACCTAAGATATCTACATAGTCAGCTCCTGGATAAAAGTCTTTATAGTCATACGCTTCATCTAATGGCAGGTCGCGCAAACCATTAGGCCCCCATACCCAAATCAGGTTGTTTAAATGGTGATAATTGGTATACCTGTCGTACATCATTTTCCAAAGTTTAATGATGCCGTCATTACCTTTTTTGTTTCCCCACCAAAACCATACACCATTCATTTCATGGTATGGCCGCCACAAAACAGGTACATGGGCATCTCTTAGCTGTTTCAGGTAACCGGCTACCACATCAATCTGGGCAAGCCATTTCTTATTTAAATCTGTATTAGGGGTTATCAGTTCTTTCCATTTAGCATCAGTCAACTTTCCCTGGATACTTTGTTTCCAATCGTAGGGAGGATTATCAATCGGCCGGCCCTGGTGCCACATGAGTGTTACGAGGTAACCATCCTGCCATTTTTGTTTTGCTTCATTAACCAAATGCTGCCCCAGGTCCTTATCGCCCCAAAGCATGAAATCTGAACCCCACACAGCTGGATAATGTCCTGTAATGGCTTTAGCACTGTCTGAAAAAACGTCACGGTCACTGTTGTAATTTTGTTGGCCCGATAAAATATGTTTGCCTTTTATACTATAAAGGAAGCTAAGCAATTTATTTACCTCAGGCGATGCTTCTTTATTTACTGGTTTAAAACTTTGTGCTAGTGCCATGAAAGGCAATGATATGATTAAAGTAAGCGGGAGTAGTTTTTTCATTTTAATTAAACAGGCTATTCGGCTTAAAGGCGATAACGGGCTTTGTTCAAAAATAAATAAAAAGCACGGCCGTTTATGGTATGGCTATTGCTATTCATAAGCAATATTTAACTATCTTTCGTCTATATGATACCTATTCCCTTTAGGAAACACTTTATCCCGATTATACTTTCCGCGTGTTTGGTTTTACCTGCTGTATTACAAAGCTGCAAGAAAAAGCATGAAATGATTGCTGAAGATATGTTCAGGATCACACAAAATGAAATTTTCAAAAAGGCCGATGCTGAAGGATACATTCCTGTTTTTAAAAGAATATTCACAAAATACCGGTCTAAGACTGCCAATCCGCTGGTTATCGAATCGTTTTTCAAAAAGAACGAATACCAGCCACTTTTAGTTATAAACCATTTAAACAATGGCGATCTCGAAGCTTTACCAGAGTATCTTGATAAGATCAATGAACACGGTCTTGATCCAACGATATATCCATCGGCAGAGATCAAAGCACTTGTAGCCAAACTTAAAGACAAAAAGGCGATAAAAACAATTGATGAAGCCTATGAAACTGTTGCCAAACTTGAGGTGTTAACAGCGGGCGCATTAATAAAATATTCCAATGCCCTGCAATACGGTGTGATCAATCCTAAAAAGATCTACTCGAGATATTTTATGGCCACCCGCCGGCCCGATAGCACAACGATGCTTGCCACTTTAAACCGGGCAGACTTTAAGACATTCCTTGACAGTATCCAACCCAAAAGTCCTCAATATTTAGCGTTGCAAAAAGCATACAGGGACAGTGTAACTATCGAAGGCCTTTCCCGCGAGGAGAGCAAACGCTACTTATTGGTTAGCCTGGAGCGGCTGCGTTGGAGAAATAAACCTTTCGAACCCAAATACGTGATAGTAAATATCCCCGATTTCAGGCTCGACGTTATCGAAGATGGCAAATCGGTTTTAAATATGAAAGTTTGTGTAGGCCAGGGACGAAACATGAAAAACCAAAACACGCTTGAACATTTTGATGATACAGCGAGGGCCGATAAACCTTTTCCGCGAGAAACGCCGATACTGAACAGCCTGATCCATAGCGTTGAGGTAAATCCTATTTGGAATATTCCCCGCAGTATTGCAACAAAAGAGATCATTGTTGAGGCTGCCGACGACCGTTACTATCTCTCAAATAAAAACATAGATGTTTTTAAGGACGGTAAAAAGATTGAGGATCCGGAAACTATCGACTGGTCGCAGGTTACGCCCGACAATCTGGAATACGAGTTTAAACAACGCCCCGGAGAAGACAACTCGCTGGGTAAAATAAAGTTTCTGTTTAAAAACCGCAGCAGCGTTTACCTGCACGATACACCTAATAAAGAAGCATTCAGGCATGCTATGCGTGCAGTAAGTCACGGCTGTGTACGATTAGGTGATCCGCTTGGCCTGGCACAAAACCTATTTGGAGAAGGTGCAGACCTCGATACCATTTCGAAAGATATGGTTGAAGATAAACCGAACCCTACCAATATCGGCTTGCCAAAGAAAACGCCTATTTACATCACCTATGTAACCTGCTGGGCAGATGATAATGGCACCATTCAATACCGCCCGGATGTTTATGGTTTAGATATAGTGCTTTACGCACATCTGCAAAGTTTTTTGGCCAAATAAAAAAAGCCCGGCAAACTTTTCGGTAAGCCGGGCTTCATGATTTGGTTTATAGTTGGGTTGGATTTAAAACTTTGTAAAATTGAATGACGTATCGGTGCTCGCCATTAAGTTAAGCGGCCCCGTTTCATCCAGGTATTTTGAATAGTACGACTCATCGTTTCCATTAATAAATAAAACGGTTTTGCCGGCAATGGTATTGATAACTTTATTAACCACTTTCGGCGATACAGCAGGGCAACCAAAGCTTCTGCCGATATATCCCTGCTCATTGATAGCAGCCGGCCCAACATAATTAGCGCCATGTACAACAATGCTGCGCATACGGGCATTCCCGTTAAAGCCTTCATCCATACCGTCAAGGTATAGTGAACGGCCATGTTTACCATTATAAACCTTATCAGTTACATAAAATCCGAGACTACTTTCATGTGAATCGTTAGCATCCGAAAAATGATTTGCCATTTCCTGACCGCTGCCTGATCCATGTGCAACCCATGTATTGAGCACCAACTGCTTGTTTAACAAATTTATAATCCACATACGCTTTTCACGGCTTGATTTGGAGAAATCAACCACGGTAAGCACCTCACTGCTTTGAGGTACTAAATGTGAAAGCTTTAAATTGGTATAACCAGTAACCGCTTTTTCAAATACCTTGAAAGCTAAACCGGCCTCCTTAAGGCGCGCTGCCTCGTATAAATTATTAACGTATTGCTCAAATAGTTCTTTTGTTGTATACGCTACATTTTTTTTCTTTACACTCACTGATCTATTTGCACCATCCGATCTCCAGCTTAAAATTGTTGCCGAAAGGAAAAAGATCGCCATAGTAACCCACAAAAAATGTTTCCTCATACGCTTGCCTGAGTTTAATTTAATTTTAATTAATTAGGGTATAGTAACAGGGTTTGGATAAAAGGTTAACCTGCCATTAACAGATTAATACAAAAATATACTTTAAAACTTGAAATCCAAATTAGTAATATGATATATTTACTAAAATGAAAATAAATTTAAAAATAAGCAATATTTTAAACTCTTATACGGAGCGAAAAAAGGAAAGGTTATAGATTAAATTTATTTAACCCATTTAATTTTATTTTCAAGCGGAATAGTGCGTTTACCTTCGGGATACTGGTCGGCATATCCAAGATATAATACGCCCATTACATAATCTTCATCCCGCAAATTTAAAAATTTTTTAAAAGCAGGTTTTAGAATAGCACCACCTGTGCTCCAGAATGAAGCCATATTTAAGGCTGTAGCACCTAAAAGAATATTCTGAATAGCGCTCGATACAGCTGCGACTTCCTCGAACGGTGGAATTTTAGGCAGATCGCCGCGCTGCATTACCGTAATAATTACATGCGAAACTTTGTCGCCAAGGGTTTTCAGATTATTGTATGCAGCCTCATTAAATTCTTCGGCAGATACACTCTGTTTATAAACTTCGGCATGTTCGGCACAAAACTGCTCAGGATTTTCGTAAACAATAAAGCGCCAGGGCTCGGTGAAACCATGGGTTGGTGCCCAATCAGCAAGTTCCAGAAGTGCAGCGATATGACCATTTGGAGCCTTATGACCATTCATCATGGCTGGTTTTACGGTACGGCGGGTTTTGATATTCTCGGCGACTATTAAAAAAGCATTGTCCATAAACAGATAAAAAACGGTTGTTGAAAGCGGGATTATGAATCACTGATTTCAACAACCTGTAGTTATGTTATTAATAAATAGCGGGATATTTTGAAGGGTTAGCCTCATTCATCATAGCGTAAACGGTTTCAACAACATCATCAACAGAAGGCTTGCTGAAGTAGTCTCCGTCCGAACCATAAGGCGGTCTGTGTTCTTTTGCGGTAAGCGTTTTTGGCTGGGCATCAAGTGCATAATAGCCATTTTGGCCTTCCATTATCTTTTGCAGGATATAAGCTGAACCCGCTCCCGGTAAATCCTCATCAACTACAAGTAACTTGCTGGTTTTCTTTAACGAAACAGCACAAATCCCCTCTGTATCAAAAGGGTATAAAGTTTGCGGATCGATAATTTCGATATTGATACCCATTGCTGCTAGCTCTTCCGATGCTTCCTGCACGATGCGCAGCGTTGAACCATAAGATACAACCGTAATATCGTTGCCTTCGCGTAAAACCTCGGCTTTACCAAGCGGTACAGTAAATTCGCCGACATTGGCAGGTAACTTTTCCTTCAAGCGGTAACCGTTCAGGCATTCTATTACCAGCGCAGGTTCATCCCCCCTTAACAGCGTATTGTACATACCTGCTGCCTGGGTCATGTTACGGGGCACACAAATATGAAAGCCGCGCATCGACCCTAGAATAACACTCATTGGCGAACCTGAATGCCAGATCCCTTCTAAACGATGACCCCGGGTACGGATAATCAGCGGAGCTTTTTGCCCGCCCATAGTACGGTAACTTAAACTTGCTATATCATCACTGATGATGGTTATGGCATAGATCAGATAGTCAAGGTACTGGATCTCTGCAATCGGCCTTAGGCCGCGCATAGCAAGGCCCATACCCTGCCCTATGATACTTGTTTCGCGAATGCCCGTATCTGTAATGCGGATTTCGCCATATTTTGCCTGTAAACCGGCGAAACCCTGGTTAACATCGCCTATCGCACCCAAATCTTCGCCAAATGCAACGATGCTTTTATCGCGTGCAAAATTGGCGTCGAAAGCTGCGTTCAATACTTCTCTTCCGTCCAATAACTTTGCATCATCGTTATAAATAGCAGGCACAACAGGCACATACAGAGGTGATTCAGGAGTTCCGGTAAACAGCTTTGAGTTATAACGTTCCGTATTTTTTGCTTTCTCAACTTTTAACCATTCTGTTAAAAGCTGGCGTTCAACATTATTTTCGGTAGTAGTTAACCGTAATGCTTTGCGGATGGCTGAAAAGATTTCGCGACGCCCGGCATCAATACTGGAGCGCAAACCAATTGATAATGCTGATATTGCTTCTTTTTTACCCGGTACTGTTTCGGCAAAGGCTTCGATCAATGCTGCAGCTTCTTCTATTTCGCTTTTTATTACGACTGCCAATTCATTAGCGGCCTCACGCTGGCATTCGCGCACATACCTTTTCGCTTCAGCTTCAAGCTCTTCCAGTTCTATTTCGGTCGAGATAGCCGATGTAATCATCCACTCGCGCATTTTTAACAAACAATCGTGCTCATCTTCCCAGGTAAGGCGTTCCCTACTTTTATATCGCTCATGTGAGCCCGAAGTTGAGTGCCCCTGTGGTTGGGTCATTTCGGTAACATGGATTAGTACAGGCACATGTTCCTCACGGCAAATATTAATGGCACGCTCGTAAGTTTCGCAAAGGGCGATATAATCCCAGCCACGCACTTTAAAGATCTCGTAACCGTTGCTTCCGTTTTCGCGCTGAAAGCCTTTTAATATTTCAGAAATATCTTCTTTGGTGGTTTGCAGGTTCGCTGGCACCGAAATAGCATAAGCGTCATCCCAAATAGAGATGGCCATAGGTACTTGTAGTACCCCCCCTGCATTAAAAGTTTCAAAAAACGAACCCTCGGATGTAGCGCCGTTACCAACGCTGCCAAAAGCAACTTCATTACCATTAACCGAAAATTGTTTCAGGTAATCCAGTTCTTTATTTTGGCGATATAGCTTTGACGCGTAAGCTAAACCTAATAGGCGAGGGATTTGTCCGGCAGTGGTTGAGATATCCGACGAACTGTTCATCGTTTCGGCCTGGTTAACCCAACTGCCATCAGTATTTACAAAACGTGTAGCGTAGTGGCAGTTCATTTGTCTGCCGCCAGAGGCCGGATCTTTTTCAATATCGGGGTTAGCATATAACTGGGCAAAAAACTCTTTCATATTGCTCATGCCCGTAGCAAACATAAAAGTTTGATCGCGGTAGTAGCCCGCACGCCAGTCGCCGGCACGGAAAGCCTTGGCCATCGCCAGTTGCGCAACCTCTTTACCGTCGCCGAAAATACCGAACTTTGCCTTGCCCGTTAGCACTTCCCTGCGGCCTATTAAACTGGCCTGACGGCTCTCATAACCAATGCGGTAATCATCAATAACAATCTTCTTGAAATCATCAAAACTGAGCTCGGCAGTATTAAATTTACTGGTAGCGCGTGTTGTAGTTTCAGGCATATAAAATTTTGTTTAGACGGTAAAAGTATAAAATTCTATTCTGTATTAAGCAAACTAACAGATAAAACCCGAGTTTGAGTAATAGTTTTGTAATTACATTAAACCTTTTATATTTGTAATAATTCAAATATAACGTATGAAAAAGATATTAATGATTTGCGCTGTAATATTAGGCTTTGCCTTCACCGCATCAGCACAAGATAGCGGAAAAGCTGAGTTTAAATTTAACGAAGAAAAGCATGATTTTGGTAAAATACCACAAGGCACTCCCGTTACCACCGTGTTTGAATTTACCAATATTGGTAAAGAACCGCTTATTTTAACAGAAGTAAGGCCAACCTGCGGCTGCACCATCGCCGATTACACTAAAACACCGGTAAAAAGCGGTGATAAAGGCATGATCAAGATCACTTACAATGCTGCTGCTGCTGCTCCATTTAACAAAACTATCGTAGTTAAATCAAACGCAGTAACGCCCGAAAAATATTTGAACATTGTTGGTGAAGTAGTAGCTAAACCCGCGGCGAGCAAATAACTGATTACATGCTTGATATATCCCGTATATCAACCGGGATATTTAAAAATAATATTTAAAAGACCCGGTTTCGGGTCTTTTTTCGTTTACAAAGGTTTTACAAAACAGTATTTTGATTTTTAGTAATTTTGCAGGATGCCAAAAATATCTGAAAAAGGGCAACGGATGCCCGCATCACCGATAAGAAAATTAACACCTTACGCTGATAAAGCTAAGCAGGATGGAAAAAAGGTGTATCATCTCAACATCGGCCAACCCGATATTGCCACACCCGAAGGCATGCTGAATGCCATTAAAAATATTGATTTTAAGGTTTGGGCTTATACCCCGAGCGAAGGCACATTAAGCTATCGCAAAAAGCTTACTGAATATTATAACAAGCTGGATTATAATATTACTCCCGAGGATATTATTGTTACCACTGGAGGCTCAGAAGCAATTACTATTGCCATGATGGCCTGCCTTGATTCGGGCGATGAAGTGATCATCCCTGAACCTTTTTATGCCAATTATAATGGATTTGCAAGCCAGGGCGATGTTGTGGTTAAGCCTATATTGTCATACATTGATAATGGTTTCGCGCTCCCTCCCATCAGCGAATTTGAAAAGCTAATAACGCATAAAACCAGGGCCATCATCATATGCAATCCTAACAACCCTACCGGGTATTTATACTCAAAAGAAGAGATGGAAGCATTGAAGCAATTGGTTTTAAAGCATGACCTGTACCTGTTTTCGGACGAAGCTTATCGCGAGTTTTGCTATGATGGTCGTTCATTTATATCACCGATGCACATGGATGGGCTTGAAGAAAACGTTGTAATACTGGATACAGTAAGCAAACGCTATAGCGCGTGCGGTGCCCGGTTAGGATGCCTGATCACTAAAAATAAAGAGTTGCGTGCCACAGCTTTAAAATTTGCCCAGGCCCGTTTAAGCGCAGGCATGGTAGAACAAATTGCAGGCGAAGCTGCCGTTGATACTCCGGATAGGTATTTTGAAGCTGTAAATAAAGAATATACGAGCAGGCGTAACACACTTGTTAGTGCATTAAACAAAATGGATGGCGTTTATTGCCCTAATCCCGGCGGGGCTTTTTATGTGGTTGCCAAACTACCTATTGACAATGCCGACAAGTTTTGCCAATGGATGCTTGAATGCTTCAGCCTCAACAACGAAACTGTGATGATGGCCCCTGCCACTGGCTTTTACAGCACACCGGGCGCGGGACTCAATGAAGTGCGTATGGCATACGTTTTAAATAACAACGAACTTGAAAAAGCGATGATTTGTTTGGATGAAGCATTGAAAGTTTATCCGGGCAGGACGGTTAGCAGTGAGCAATTATCAGTTGGCAGTTTGTAACAGGCGGTTGCAGCAGGCAGTCGCTTAATTTATAAATGGGAAAACCACTGCTTAAAACTGCGAACTATTTCCGTATATTTGTAACCGCTTTACTGCAACTGCCTACCGGCTAATACAAACTAAAAAATGGGGTCGACCGGAATTGACAGGATGGAGATAAGTAGGTAAGCATGCAGCGCGTTGGGTGAATTAGCGCTTTAATCTGAACGCTCAAACTTACAAATGGCGAAAATAACTACGCCTTAGCTGCCTAATTTAGAATTAGCATAGCTTTTGTCCCGCCGGTTTTCCGTTTCATCGGATCGGCAATCGGGGCATCGAAAGATGAAACTGGCCTGCTTAGGGTGTGATAACCGGGTAAGATAAAGCACCTAAGGAAGACGGTACAGGTAAGCGGCTGACCTTCCCCTTCCCTACAATTAAACAGAAGCTAAGCATGTAGAAAGCTTACCTTATACCATGTTTGGACGAGGGTTCGAATCCCTCCGGCTCCACCCGAAGGGATTTTCTCAGGAAAATCCCTTTTTTTATACAAAAAAGCTGCCCCTTGAGACAGCCTCTTTCTGTTTTTAGACCTCACCAAACTAAACCAATCAATCGCCTTATTCTAGTACCCTATAGGTGACCTTTTTCAAGGTAATCTTACTGGTTACCGGAATCCTTATAAGTCACTTTTATTGAGAATTTTCAGTATTAAACGTCTTGATTTCAGCAGGATATGTAATTAATTTCATTCACTTAAACGCTTCAACGATGAACAAAGCATTTAACCTTCTCTTTTATGTAAAGAGATTAAAAACAAATGCCAAAGGCCTCGCCCTCATTTACCTGCATATTACTGTTGATGGCGTGTACATCGAAATCTCCTCTAAACGTTATATCAATCCCGACAAATGAAATACAAATGGACAAAAGTTAACCGAAAATAGCGAAGAAAAAAGCCCATAAATGCCTACCTGAAAACTTTAGAACACAAGGTGTATGATGTTCACCGGGATATGACAGGGCGAAAGTTGTTCATCACCACACCAAATTTGAAAGACAGATCTCTTGGTGGCAAACCTTCACCTGACAAAAAGCAGGTATCTATATTTCAGGAACGCAACCGGCAGGTTGCCGCGCGGTACATTTCTACCGTTCATTAGGCAATGGCAGGAACTGATGTTACGGACCATCAGTGAGTTAACGTAAGATGATCTATAAGAATTTGAATAATACTTTTTCTTAGCTGGGCAGATCATTTAAGAATTTGATTTTCAATTGACTATACAATTTCAACTACACGATAGCAAGAGGAAAGAATCCGTTAATATATACTTTACCCAACAGCTTTCCAAGGTTCAGCCATGGCCCGTGAAAGATAAAAAGCAACAATCAGCGTCATTAAAGCTGAAACTGTAAATGCAGGCCCGGCCCCGAACCGGAACCATAACCAGCCGGTAAGTGTGCTGGCCAACATTGTGCAGATGCTTTGGAATCCTGTATAAGTTCCAATGGCGGTTGCTGTATCCTTCTTTTCAGTGATATTGCTTATCCAAGCCTTAGATATACCTTCAGTCGCGGCTGCATACAGGCCATACATAAAGAATAGGAGGCCATACCAGTACCAAACCCCGGTTACCGTCATGCCGCTATACACCACCACAAAAAGTAGTAGTCCGGTAATAAATACTTTCTTCAGGCCTATCCTGTCTGCCAGTATACCAAGAGGAAAAGCTGCAATAGCGTACACTATATTGTAAAAAATATACACCCCTATTGTGGCCGTGTCACTTAGTCCGGCCTGCTTTATCCTCAACAGAAGGAATACATCAGAACTGTTGAACAAAGTAAACATCAATAATCCGCCAACCAGTTTTCGGTAACTGGCGGGGCTGGTTTTCCAGTATTGTAAAAAAGAAAAAAATGAAACTGAAGCCTTATCCTCTTTTGGCTTTGCTTTGCTGTCTTTTAAAAAAAATGACAAGCCTATAGCCAATACTCCGGGAATAAATGCCAGCAGGAACAGAGGGCGATAACTGGTAGGATAAACATATAAATACAATAATGCCAGCGAAGGGCCGGCCACAGCTCCTATTGTGTCCATCGAACGATGAAAGCCAAATACACGCCCCTTTGTATCTGGCGTGGCTTCATCAGACAACAGGGCATCTCGTGCACCAGTTCTTATTCCTTTTCCAAGGCGGTCAACAGTGCGGGCAAGAAAGATCCATACCGGAAAAATAGTTACGGCCATCAAGGGTTTTGACAAAGCGCTTAACGTATAGCCCAGGCGGATGAATGGGGCACGTCTTCCGCTACTGTCAGACACCTTTCCAAAATAACCCTTGCTCAATCCTGCGGTAGCCTCGGCAATCCCCTCTAATATGCCAATTAATAATACAGAAAAGCCTATACTCTTCAGATAAATGGGCATAATAGGATAAAGCATCTCACTGGCAACATCCGTCAGCAAACTTATAAAAGAGAGAATCCAGACAGTCCGCGTTAAAAATTTCATGTAGGTCTATTATCCGGGATATATAAACAACACTTCCATTGGGTAGATGCCGGTTGCACAGCTGTTAATTCAATGTACCCTTCAGGCTATCGGCCCAGGTAATAAGCCTTTGCTTTTCAACCTGTGAAAGAACGGCATTGCGATGAATTACTGTATATATGCTCATTGGCATTTCTCCCTCCTTCACCTCTTTGGAAAGATCGCTTAACTTATGCCGTTTTTGGGAAAGGCTATAGTTGTTAAATTCGTCGAAATTAATTTCCTCCTTACCTTCATTAACGTCATGTGCAAGCAGCCAGGCCACCGGCTGGATGTTATTGTACCAGGGATAATAGGTATTGTTTGAATGGCAATCGTAACAGCTCCGCTTTAGCACAACCTGAACATCCTTAGGCACGGTATAGTGTTTATCTATGCCATTGGCATACGACCCGGAAGAAATATTTTTCTTTGGGTGGATGAATTGGATTGCGACCAGTATCACCAATAGCCCAAGGACTATTTTTTTTATTGCTTTCATAATGTATGCCTAAATTTTCACACCAAATAAATAACCGACTATTGCAGATAGTCCCATCGCCAGTGTTCCCCATATCGTGATGCGTAAAATTGCTTTACCAATGTTTGAACCTCCGGTTCTTGCTGCTATGGCACCCAATATGATTAGGAAAATAATCGTGAACCCGTACAGGTAATATTCCATTTGTTTGACTGGAGAAAGCAGGATCACCAGCAGTGGCAGCACACCGCCTGCTGTAAAAGACGCCCCGGACGCTAATGCAGCTTGTATTGGTTTGGCCTGGCTGATCTCATTAATTCCAAGTTCATCACGGATGTGCGTGCCTAGTGCGTCTGCTTCCGTCAATTCCTTTGCCACCTGCATGGCAGTTTCTTTTTTTAGTCCCCGTTTCTCATAAATCTGCGCCAGTATCCTGAGCTCATCTTCCGGCATCTCCCGGAGTTCCATCTCCTCGCGTTTTATGTCCGCCTTTTCTGTGTCAGTCTGCGAACTAACGGAAACGTATTCGCCTGCGGCCATGGACAACGCACCTGCAACCAGGCCGGCAACTGTAGCCAAAACAATAGGCTCTCTGGTACTACTTGCTGCCGCAACGCCGATCGCAAGACTCGAGATGGAGATGATCCCGTCGTTGGCACCTAAAACTGCAGCCCGCAGCCAGTTACTCCTATGGATATAATGGGATTCCAGGTAATTATCTATCGTTAACATAAATGATGATTAAAGTGTTACGAATTAACGGAAACTATATCGCATTTTTCATGACAAATATTTGTACAATAAATGACAGTTAACAGCCTCCGGAGTAATTTACCCAGATAGTTATCAACGTGATTGAAAGAAAAGCAACAAAATCAAATACCTTTTATGAGCAATATCATTTTTTACAACGTTGGCAGTCATACTTTTAACGATGGGTGGTTGCTTTCTTTGTAAAAAACTCTCATCATGAAAAAGCTAAAACACCTACTCACCGTGACGGCAATTATAGTGTTTGCGGCGGGTGCATTTGCTCAAAAAGCAAAAGATTCAACCAAGTATAATTTTATCACCATTGATGGCAAAGGCGGTATACATAACCACGCCGGTACAAAACTTGGTTACATCACCAAAGACAACATTGTTAATGACAACCAGGGCCACAAATTGTATTTTATCGACCGCGACGGCAACGTTATAGATGCCAAAGGCAACAAGCTCGGCAAGGCTGCAAAAAACGGCAATTATTACAACAATAATGGCGAAGAAATATTGCAGTTAAAGAACGTTGACGAAGCAAAATGTGAGATACTTGACCCCAAAGGTCATAGCTGGGGCTATGCTCACCGAAACTATAAGCTTCACGCTTGCGCTGCACATTGTTTTTTCCTGGAAAAGAAAAAGTTGGAAGAAGCAAAAAGAGATTCGTTGGCTAAGAAAGGTAAGAGCTAATTAAATCCCATTTCAAGGTGAAAAGAGTTTATCTGATAGCACTCAAGGTGCTCTCCATTGCTTGATGTAAGAGAAACAACGTAATAACGTTGTTCCCTTCATTGATACAATGCCGGGCGACGTCAAGAAATTCTCTGCCTTGTCCTCCCCATCTTTTCCAGGCTGTCTCCATTTCTTCGATGCTAACCTCTTTATCAATAGGTTTTATTTGTGGAATTAAAAAGTCATCCGACTGGTATGAGGTTTTGGATTTGACTATCGCGTTTGCTAAAAGCCTATTGCCTTCTTCGAGCCCTCGGATGAATTGATTTGCTTTGGATAAAATGACATATAGGTTCACGTACTATCTGCAACTATCCTCTATCCTATTCGCAATCTCATGCTCAGGAGATTGATTATCGGCTACAACCACTAGTAAATAAAAAGCCGCAGGGCTGGGATGTGTCCCTAGGCAGATAATGAGTTGAACAGTTGGCATCCTGCTCACTATAAATTTTACAAGCTGATCTAATCCTAAGGCAGTCTCCGGACTGAGCCTGTCGTTAAAAGTACAATTGCTGCTGACCAGCGGAAAGTTTTGTGTTGCTATTTGCGGTGTAAACGAGGTAGTATTTTTTTTCGAAATGCTGTTCTTGACAACAGGCCTGATCTCCCGCTGGTGAATGATCCATGCCGCTTCATAAAGCTTTTGCATGTTTTCGTAAAAGTAAATTACATCGCTCATATCCAGATCATCGTCAATCGTACTTATCGACAATCCGGCCTCCAACCATTCGTACAGAAAGGTTAGGTAATGGCTACGCCAGAGTAAATTGTTTATAGGTGCTTAAACATAGCGATTATTTAGATGTCCTGATCGTTGTTTATTGTAACTTTTTTAACCTCAAATCAATTTAAACTTAGCTGAATAACGACGCCCCCTCAAGATAGCAATAAATTTTTAACGTTTATGATACTTCTCCGGGTAAACAGGGCTGACGTATAAGAAACGGTAAAAATGAGTAGTGTTACCAACAAAATGTTGGTAAAGAGGGAATAAGTTTAAATGTTCGGGGGGGGTAAAGGCTTTTAGAGTTTTTTCTTTGTAAAAAGAATATGACAACCTCACTCCATGATCATTTCAGATGGATACCCGATCCGCGCACGGGCAATAATAAGAAACATAATTTACTGGAAGTAATAATCCTATCGGTATTGGCGGTTGTATGCGGTGCGGAAAGCTGGTACGAAATGGAGGAGTTTGGCAAGGAAAAAGAAGACTTTTTAAAACAGTTGCTACCGCTTGAAAATGGCATACCGAGTCATGATACGATCAATCGCGTTTTTATGATGATCGATGCGGATGTTTTTGAACGCTGTTTCCGCGCCTGGACGGCGGAACTTGGCCAGAGCCTTCAAACAACAGGTACATCTGGCGAAAGGGAACTGATTGCTATCGATGGAAAGAGCGTCTGCAATAGCGCCTGCAAGCATCAGGGATTGGGGGCATTACATTTGGTAAGTGCCTGGTCAGGCCGTAATCAGTTGGTACTTGGGCAACAAAAGGTGGCTGACAAGAGTAATGAGATTAGTGCCATCCCGGCATTACTATCTTTATTGAACATTAAGGGGGCAGTAGTCAGCATCGATGCGATGGGCACCCAAAAAGCAATCGCTGAAAAGATTATCGAAAGTCAGGGGGATTATATCCTGGCCCTGAAGCAAAACCATGAAACGTTTTATGACCAGGTAACCAACCAGTTTAACTTCAGGGAAGACAGTTACAGCCAGCATCTGGATAAAGGGCACGGGCGGTCTGAGATCAGAACCTGCAAGGTCATACATGAACTTAACTGGATTGACGAAAAGGAAAATTGGAAAGGAATAAAGAGTATTATCAAAATCACCTCCGAACGCATAATTGGGGACAGCCGTACTACACAAAATCGTTATTACATCTCCAGCCTTCAGGCAGACGCTGCCTATTTTAACCAAGCCATCCGCACACATTGGGAATAGAAAACCAGTTGCACTGGCAACTGGATGTTGGTTTTGCCGAAGATTATAATACCACACGAAATAGTCAGGCTGCACAAAATCTTGCTGTAGTCAGAAAGATAGCTTTAAATATTCTAAAGGCTGACAAAACCAGCAAAGCCAGCATAAAGGCCAAAAGAAAAATGGCTGGGTGGAATCACAAGTTTCTCCTAACACTTATAGCTAACAAAAATTTCTAATGCGTCGGCCCTGGCATAAGCAGGAAGTATTTACGGCCTGATAAATATTTTCAGCATATTGCGTGCATTTTCTTCCGGGTGTTCATTTCATGGATTATATGGTGAAAAATCTATGAACCGCGACGTAAAGTGAGTTAAAGAATTGCCCCTCAGGACTTGATCAATTGAAAAATCCCAAAACCTTTCAGTCCCGCCGGTTTCTATACCTGCTTCCTCATTGACATGAACTATGGCTCTGCCGCTCAATTGTATTGTTTCTCCGTTTGTAAAATCAAGCAGTAAAATCCCGGCGGGAGGATTAACGTGAAAATTCCCAAGCGTATTAAACATACTGTTGCCGGGGTAATCGGGGATTCGTAAAGTACGCTCATCTTTAAGTTGTATAAAACCGATATTCCCTCCCCTGTTTGACATATCGGCGTTTCCCTGGTCGTCCGCACTGGCGACAAATATCGTATCGGTCCTGCTGAGCCAATCTTTTAAATCACCTGTATTGTTTGTGGGGTTAACCCGATCATAAAAGAGGTCTCTTCGCTGTATGTATTTCGGACAAACAGGATATACCTGGCAAATCCTGATCACTAACAAGTCGCCGTTTCTGCTTATACGCCCGTTGATACGTAAACGGCGCCGGCTCACCATGTCCATGCATAAAAGCCCTATGCCTGACTTTTCAGTAATATTTGTCCAAAAAATATCAGATCTGTCCGACAGAATCAAAGAAAGGTTAATAGTCAGATGTTGGTAATCTGATAACGAGATAAAGCCCTTTGACCCGGACAACACAGATGCCCATAATCCTCCCTCCGCGTCCACCGATGCTGCATAAATAACCTGTTGCTCTTGTAGGAACATGGCTGAGCTACCTGTAATTTTATCGCTTATCATTGCTGCATTGCGGGAAGCCATCGCACTTTCACCTGATTCCCTTTGAATGTATTTTTCTCCTCTGTGAAATATGCTGCTTGCCATCTTTCAGATTTTAAATAATGATTTAACTGTTACCTGTTCCGTTTCAAAAGCAGGTGATCCTAAATGTTAAAAAACAGCTGTAGAATATCAGTCCCGTTCTGTCTATTGTTTGTTTGATAGTAAATCAAAAAAACGTGCCTGAGCGACCGAGGCGGGTATTGCTCCTTTCTGTTCTTTTTTGCCGGAATCAAAAAATCGCTGACCTGCAAAACTTTTCATCTTATTCCAAGCAATACTTCTGCTGCAAATTCAGCGATCATCAGGGTAGGTGCATTGGTGTTGGCTGTGGGTATCCGGGGCATGACTGAAGCATCTGCTATGGTAAGCCCTTCCACTCCATATACTTTAAGCCGATCATTGACGACCGCATCGCCCCCTTTGCCCATAGAACAGGTACCTGCAGGATGAAAATAGGTAGAACATGCGTCACGCAGGAAGTGTCTGATCTCACTGCGGTCAAGTCTTCTGTCCGGTGCCACCCAGCTCTTCAGGATCGCATTCAGTTCGGGTTCTTCTGCCAGATCCATGCAAAATTCAATTCCTTTAACCAATGCCTCAAAATCGTCCGGATCCTGCATTAAATTCGGCTGGATTTCAAGGGGAGAGTCAGGCGAAGCGCCGGTCATCCTGATATATCCCCTACTCTTGACATCGACGAGGGTTACAAAAACACTGAAGGCATTTTCGGGAACCGGATATCGTTCAGAAATTTCAGCCGTCAGAATAGGATACTGGATCGGAATTAGCATCAGATCTGCTTTTTTTAATTCCGGATTGCTTTTCCAGTACAGGTTAATTCCGCCGAGGTTGTAGGTGAGTTCTCCGAGTGGCTTTAAAAACTGATAGGTTACCGAAACTAACGGATGATCCTGAAAATTCTTACCAACACCCGGCAGATTTACTTTGGTTTCGATACCTGTTTTTTTCAGTTCGTCTGCATCACCGATTCCTGAGAGCATGAGTATCCTCGGGCTTTCTATAGCCCCCGCACACAGAATGGTCTCTTTCAGCGCCTGCACATTAACAACCTCTCCGTCTTTTATAAAAGCCAGCCCGGTGCATTTTTCGTTATCAATAATCAATTTAATGACTCTTGCTCCCGTGAGGATAGTAAGGTTTTCAGCATGCATGACAGGTTTCAGATAACCGGTAAACGGACTGCTCCTCGTACCCTTGTCAATATTCATACTCATTGGGCCGGCACCCAACGGTTCAGCGATATTTGAATCATCCATATAGGGCAGCCCATAGGTTCCCGCTGCACGAATAACTGCCGCATCTATCTGATGAAGATTCGCAGGACGAGCTACGTGGATAGGACCTCCAGCTCCGTGAAGAGCATTTGCCCCGGTATCCCAGTCTTCGATTTTTTTAAACAGGGGTAAAACGGACCCGTAGTCCCAACCCTGGTTGCCAGCCTTCTCCCAATCGTCATAATCGTGCTTGTTGCCCCGCGCCCAGACCATTGCATTGATGCTTCCGGAACCACCCAGCAACTTCCCTCTGGGCGCGTAAATAATCCTGTTATTAATTACCGGTGTTGGCTGATATTGATAAAGATAATCCTGGGCAGAGCCTATGTTTTCCAGCCAGCGGAGCGGGTTTTTGATCCGGTCCAGATCGTCAGCACCTTCGCCGGCCTCCAATATCAAAATATTTGCTTCTGTACTTTCGGAAAGACGTCTTGCCAATACGCACCCCGCCGAACCGGCGCCCACAATAATGTAGTCATAACTGATAGTCAGCCGGGATTTACCCTCAGCTGATACATTCACTGTTTCTTCCAACTTTTTCATAAACAAATACCTAGTTGATATAAACTGAATGAATACCGTACCAAAAAAAACAAAAATTTGATTATCAACTACTTAAACAAACAAAAGAAATGTGTAACTATTGAAATACAGTAATTATACGATCTATTAACTAAATATCGATAGTTTATAAATGCCGCAAACGGCCTTTAATTGCAGATAATTTTTGCACCGATCAACCTTAAACATGCTAAAACACTAAGCCAAATCTAACGGTTAAATATCGCCACTATCAGTATCGATATTTAACTAATTGTTTCGCGATTTTACTTTATATCACGAATTGAAAAACAAGAAAATCAGCAAATCACTACATATCAATTAATTACAAAAAAGGCATTCAATTTGAATACATAGCGAAAAAATAGATCTGACATGCGTTGAGCGCGAAAAGCAAGCTGCCTTAAAAAACAAGCTCATGCGTATCAGCAATTAATCACAGTTATACATATCAATCAAAAAGTCATGAAAAAGACATTAAAAAAAGGAATTGCAAGACACCTCATTACGGTTTCAGCCATTATTCTAACCGCTATTTTTTACGGAATCGATGTGGCGGCACAAGAGCAGCCTTCGGTTAAGAACATCGTCATCGTGCATGGAGCACTCGCTGATGGCTCTGGATGGCAGGGCGTTTTTAAAGTTCTTACTAAACAGGGCTATCATGTAACCATTGTACAAAATCCGTGTACTTCACTGAAAGCGGATGTTGATGCGACTAACTTTGCTGTAAGCAAGATGGATGGCCCTGTAGTTTTAGTTGGCCATTCCTGGGGTGGCACGGTGATCACTCAGGCAGGAGTCAACCCTAAAGTAAAAGCCCTGGTTTATGTAAATGCTTTTCAGCCTGAGCTTGGTGAAAACACGGTCAGCCTGGCCACCAGTCTGCCACCCAAACCCGAAAATGGCTTGCTTCCACCCGACTCCAGTGGTAATGTTTACTATGACAAAGCGAAATTCCATGCAGGTTTTTGTGCAGACGTACCTCAGGATTTAGCCGATTTCATGTTTGCTTCCCAGGGATTTATACCGGGAGCCGCATTTGGGACACCGGTAACCGAAGTAGCGTGGAAAATGAAGCCGACTTTTGGTATTTCATCCTATGATGACAAAAGCATCAACCCTGACATTACGATGAACATGTACTACAGATCGAAAAGTATCATAACCAGGATCAAAGGCAGCCATGTAGTCTTTATTACGCACCCTAAGGAAGTTGCAGACGTGATCATAGCGGCTTCAGTGAAAGCCGGTTCAAAATAACTTGTGATGTCTGGCAGTTAAGAGGCTGGCATTTTTTCAATCTGTTTTACGGAGCACTCTTTTTGAAAAAACTCATCATTTAAAAATGATTGGTTAAGCTCAAAAATAGTAAATGATGAGTGCAGCCGCACTTTCCTGACTGAATCAGGAGAGAACAGTGTATCGCCTGTTATGTTTTCATACCTAGGTAATCGGCTCAATAATAAAATTGTTTACGTATCGCTACCGGGTTCATTATATGAGCGGATGGATATATCAGAAAAGGGGTTCTACGCTTCAGATTTGAATTTTATTTGCAGCTGAAAAAGGCACGAAAGTTTCCTGACGATTACCGGGCCTGATCATGTGCATCTGCGCGTTATGACCGAATGGAGACAGCACAACGCTTCATTTTAAACCCGTGAACCGAGGCGCGATCCGTGATAAATCAGGTGTATGGGTGCTGGTTATAACCGGTACATATCTATCAATAGCAACGACACTTTATCTCAAACGGAAGGGTAGTTTTGCATTGTAGTAAATCACAGATGTATTGAATACGGCATAATTAGGCCATGTCGTTTAAGCACAATGATCAATACTGATAGCACCGGCTGAAAAGCTTTTGGATAACTTTATTAATGAATACAGAAATGTTCAGGCAGACCCGATTCTCACATTCAAAACCAGGCACATGATAGATTTAAAAAGTAAATATGGCTTTTCTCTGATTGAGTTCATTAATCGCGATCTCCAATTAGATGAATATACTATTAATTTAATAAGCGACAATTGCAAGGAATTAACTTTTGCTAAAGGTGATATTATTTTAAAACAGGGCGAAGTAAGTAAATATGCTTACTTCATCGTTTCCGGAGAAGGCAGATCTTTTTACACAGATTTTACAGGAAAAACCACCACCTGGCTGTTCCATTTCAATAATGCGTCAAGTAATATCAAAAACTTGTTTATGGTAGATTATAAAAGCTTTCTGACCGGAAAGCCGGGAACTTTGGGAATAGAAACCCTTTCCGAAGTTAAAGCCGTACGTTTAAGTTATAAACAGGTAAGACTTTTGCTTAAATATTCACCGTTATATGAAAAATGGACCAGACTGCTTAATGAAAAAGTTTTTATAGTGGCCTATAACAGGGTCTTTACTTTACTGACAATGAATGCCACTCAGCGATATGAAAAACTACTCGCTGAAGAGCCTCACCTTTTAATTTTGTTTTCGAACTATTATATTGCTTCTTACCTAAACATAACCCCTCAGTCTCTCAGCAGGATTAGAAAAAACCTTGTGAAAATTCCCATTTCCGGGCATGGTCACGTATCTCATTAAAAAACAAAAGATTGCGTTTGCAATCTTTTGTTTTTTTCATCTTAATTCACCTGATTGCCCGGTCTTGCCCCCGGCGGACCCAGGATCGCGTCACCGAGTCTTTCAGAAACTGCCATAAACAATTCGATATCGGTTTTTTCTGAGCCGTCAGACCCAGGTTTATACGGAATACCCGTCAGTCGGATCAGTTCTGCAAATCCGCTGGGAGATGAAATAGTTATACCTCTGCTGGGCGCAGGGGCCGAAGCCGCAACCACGTGCGGTGCTCCTTTAGGTATAAAGGCCGTTTCACCTGGTTTCAGTACGATTACCTCTTCATCCAGGTATACAGTAAACTCACCTTCCAATACATATATGCTTTCGGAGTATTGATTGTGCACATGTAAAGGTGTCTCAACTCCGGGGGAAAAGGTTCCCTCGATCAGGTCGTAAAGACCGCCGGATTGCTTTTCGTCGCTCAGGATCTCAACACCGGTTCCGAATAACCAAAATTTTTGTTTCATATCAATTAATTTATAACATTGTAAATCGGACTATTACACGGATCAACTATAGTGTCCGAGATAACGTAAGACGTGGCAAACATCACTAATCCTTAAAACTGAAATATTACCTTATGGTAATAAATGAAACAAAAGACTGAATATTTCCCACTAACTAAACTTAAGGCGGGTCGGCTTTCCTTTTTCCAGAATCATGAGCCGACTGCCAATATCAAGTACAGAGAACGCAGTCGCTAAAACGTCTGCGCCTTCCGTATAATGGGACCAACCTTCGTGGTGCAAAGGGATAATTCCGGCACGCGGAAAACAGAAAGCGGTATCAATCGCATCGTTCGTGTCCATGGTTACATTAAAAGGCCCCTTGGGCTTTGCCGCTCCGGCGAAGATAAAGACGTAATCCGGATCAAAACGTTTGGCAACTTCCAACACCCCTTCGTAAAACACCGTGTCACCCGTGATGTAGAGACTAAACTCTTTTGAGCCATTGACCTGCAACACAAAACCGGTCACATCACCCTGCATTTCATCGGTACCGGATGGACCGTGCCTTGCTGGTGTAGCGGTTGCCGTCATTTGCCGGCCGTCTGGCAAATCTATTTCGACATTTTCCCAGGGGGATAAGCCTAAGGCTCCATTTTTCAACCGCTGGGCAGCGGCCGGCGTGGTAATTGTATGTCCTACTTTAAACATTAATTCCCGCCCCGCATGATCCAGGTTATCCGAATGCTGGTCATGGCTCAAAAGAACAAGATCAATGACACCGACATCATTTGTGGCCGGTCCGGAAAGCTTGCTTATGGTTAGTTTGTTATCAATCTTGAAAGAAGTGCCTTCCGGATCAAGTGTAGGATCCGTAATGATCCTTAAACCTCCAATTTCTAATACAAGAGTCGGACCGCCTATATAGGTGGCCGTCAATTGAGGCTCATTTAAATTTTCTGTCATATCTTTTTTTTTAATGGTTGCTTTTTTCCCGGTTTAATACTTAAGCTGTTGCCGGATTAACTGTTTGTTACAGTTCGGGAGACAACCATCCACCTCAGCGGTTCACACTCCTGCCCGCTAACAACACCATATTCCTGCATCAATTTTGCGAAAAGCCAAAGTGATGCAGGAAATCCCCACAACAAAATCATAGCACCTGCTAAATATTAAATGATGCACCAAATAAATACGGCTACTTTCTATTGAACACTTTAATTCCTTTTGACTTTCCTGTCAAGGAAGTCGCGGATAGCTCCGGCAATTTCAGTACCCGAACTTTCCAATGCAAAGTGGCCTGCGTCAAACAGATGATATTCCAGATTTTTTACATCTTTTTTGTAAGCTTCCGCTCCTGCAACAGGAAATATATAATCGTTTTTTCCATAAACGATTAACATTTCAGGATTTTGGGTGCGAAAATACTCCTGCCATTGCGGATACATCGTAACATTAGTCTGGTAATCGTAAAAAAGGTCGAGCTGGATCCTGCCATTTTCCGGTCTCTCCAGATGGCGCAGGTCAATCTCCCAGTTATCCGGGCTGATGACACTTGCATCAGGCACCCCGTGAGTATATTGCCATTTCAGCCCATCGGGGCTATGGAAACCTTTCAACGTCTCTTCGGCAACCAAGTCGTTTTTATCTTTCCAATATGCTTTAATCGGGTCCCAGAATGCCTCCAACCCTTCATCATAGGCGCAACCGTTTTGTACGATCAAGGTGTCGATTCTTTCAGGGTGTTTATAGGCTAACCGCCAGCCAACGGGCGCACCATAATCCATCAGGTAAAGGCTATATTTATTAATGCCTAAAGTTTCGAGCAACTCTTCGATAATAACAGCGAAATTATCAAAGGTGTAATCGAAGTCCTTTATAGGTGGCTGTTCGCTTCTTCCGTATCCAGGGTAATCTGCAGCGATCAGATGGTATTTGTCAGATAAATCTGCTATTAAATTCCGGAACATGTGAGAGGAGCTCGGATATCCGTGCAGTAATACCAAAACGGGCGCGTCCTTAGGACCGGCTTCCCTGTAAAAAATGTTAACACCTTTGATTTGAATGTACTTGTGTTGAGTTTGATTTTCCATGACGTTAATTGTTTAACAATCAATGATGAATTTAATGCCACAGAACTAAAGCAGTGTTTATCAATTATTTAAAATATAAAAAACATTTTCACCTAACGACATTTCGTGATTCTGCAGTGTAGCCTCGATATAACGACAATTATCTACACTCACTTAAAAGACTTTGTGTATGATAAATTTTTAAGGCCGAGCACTGGCATGCAGGCTGCTGATCCGGAATATTAAAATATGAAAATATTTATCTGAATTAATGAGGAGAAAGTCGCAAAAGTATATTAAACGATCCGCATGCAGCAAATTCACTCCTCTTTCATTTCATCTAAAAGTGTTAAAAGCGGAATAAGGGGTTGGATTGAGATCCCGTCCGGCCCCACCACGCGGGATTCCGCCACAATTTTGACTAGACTGCTCCAAAAGATCGGCCATTTCTCTTTCAATATCGCATTCTCTGTTCAAAACCGGGCGCGAAAGTGAACGTAATGATTAAAACTAATAATTAATATTTATAGTACTATGTTATAAATAGTACTATAAATATTGTATATTGACCCTAATTATTCAGTAGGACATGAAAATATACTATATCCTTTTATTATCCGGAGTTTTTTTGCTGACAATGGTACGTTGCTCATTAGCCCAGGACAACAATTATCGTCAAAGCCCGGCGAGGGTAAATGATTTGGTCCATACCAAACTAGATGTACGCTTTGACTATAAAAAGCGCTATTTATATGGTAGAGAATGGGTTACTATAAAGCCTCATTTTTATCCAACGGATTCATTGAGGCTCGATGCGAAAGGGATGGATATCCACACTATAGGCATCCTGGCAGGTGGCAAGTTAAGCCCGCTGAAGTTTACTTACGATAGCCTTAGCTTGGCGATCAGGCTCAACAGGACTTATAATCGTTCTGAAACCTATACCGTTTTTATCGATTACACCGCTAAACCTAATGAGCGCAAAGGACTTCGCAATAATGAGAAAGGATTATATTTTATTAACCCGGATGGTACTGAAAAGAATAAGCCGATTGAGATCTGGACCGAAGGGGAACCAGAAAGCTCCTCCGGCTGGTTTCCCACAATCGATAAGCCTAATCAAAAGACTACTTCCGAGATCAGCATGACCGTACAGGCTAAATATGTCACGCTATCCAACGGCAGGCTCGCCTCGCAAAAGAAAAACAACGACGGTACACGTACCGACACCTGGAAAATGGAATTGCCCAATTCCCCTTATTTGTTTATGATGGCAGTAGGTGATTTTAAAATTTACCATGATCATTGGCACGGTAAAGAAGTGAACTATTATCTTGAACCCCAATATGCTCCTTATGCAAGGGATATGTTTGGAGATGTGCCGGAGGCCATAAGTTTATTCTCAAAAATTACCGGCGTTGACTACCCCTGGAATAAATATGCCGCCATTGTGGTGCGCGATTACGTCAGCGGTGCCATGGAAAACACAACCGCCAATGTTTTCGGCAGTCAAAGCACCCGGCGCGAATTATTGGATCAATATTACAATTCAGGTGTGGAGCATGAATTATTCCATCAATGGTTTGGTGACTATGTGACTTGCGAAAGCTGGAGCAATATAACTTTAAATGAATCATTTGCCGACCTCGGAGAGATTCTGTGGCTGGAACATAAATATGGGAAAGATGCCGCTGACGAACATTTACACAACGGATTACAGGGCTATCTTAGCAATCCTGACAACGCTAAAATACCCCTGGTCAACTTTCATTACCAGGCTATACATGATGCCTTTAATGGGGTAACCTATCAAAAAGGTGGACGTATCCTCAACATGCTTCGTAATTACCTTGGCAATGAGGCTTTTTATAGGGGACTGAATATTTACCTGACGTCAAACGCTTTTAAAAGTGCCGAAGCACAGCAGTTACGGCTGGCCATGGAACAGGCCTGCGGACTTGACCTGAACTGGTTTTTCAACCAATGGTACTATAATGCCGGGCACCCGGTTTTGGACATCAGCTACCACTGGGATGAAACCGCTAAAACAGAATATGTTTACATCGCTCAGAAACAAGATGGGCAAGTTTTTAAACTGCCAATAGCGATTGATATTTACATTAACGGCAAAACAGAACGCCATAAAATTTGGCTGAATGCAAAGGCTGATACCCTTTCCCTTAAATTGATTGCCAAACCAACCCTGGTCAATGTTGACGCGGATAAAGTACTGGTGGCTCAAAAAACTGATCACAAAACTTTGGAGCAATTTGTTTTCCAGTACTTCAACGCCCCTTTATATCTTGACCGGTACGAAGCCCTTGAAGTTTCTGGAAATAATCAAGGGGATAAAGGCGCTCAAAAAGTAATCTTTGCCGCATTAAACGACAAATTCTCTGGTTTACGCCTCAAAGCCCTGGAAACGTTGGCCAGCGATAAAAAAGACTTTATGACTCTGGATAAAGACCTAAAAGACACCACTCTGCCGCGAGTAATGGAACTGGCAAAAAATGATGACAACACTTTAGTGAAAACTTATGCATTAAGAATACTCGGCAGCTTAAAAAACCTTAAGTATATGGAGATTTTCAAAAAAGCCATATCGAGTCCTTCCTACCAGGTTGACGCGGCGGGGCTTATTGGAATCAATGAGGTCGATCCCGTTGCCGCCCTTAAATTTGCGGTCAGATTTGAGGATGATAATATAGGCGACTTGACGCAAGCTATTGTCAGGGTGTATGCAGCAAGTGGAGGAGATGCCAAATGGCCTTATGTTTATCAGCGCTATGTTAACGGGACCTTGCAGGAACAAATTCATCTAACCGAAAAATTCTCCAGAATGATAGAAAGTTTGAAGAATCCGGAATATGTTCGACAAGGAATTGCCGAGCTCAAGTATATGGGAATAACCTACAAAAAAGACGGTGCAGCTCCATATATTATCAAATATTTAAAAGCGGTTAAAGAAGCACGGGATAAGACAAATGACATAACGGCTTCAAAGGATATTACAGAAGCAATGAAGCTGATCGAAAATGCTAAATAGGCTTTCAATTTCCTGCTCTGCACTGTTCATCTTCCGAACCAGATTTGGTTATCCGAAAGCAACGGTTCTGAATGAGTTAGCAAGATCTAAAGTAGGCCGAAAGAACCTGCAGCAATGCGAACGGACTCTTGTACGGATAATTAATTACCCCCTTTGGTGTCGTAAATTGCAGTTACTATAAATTGATTTACTGCGACGGCTGGTATCGCAATTGTGCTTGTTCTGCTCAATCTTGCTATGTTGATGCCCAAAAACTTTCCGGTGATATCAAATACGGCCCCTCCGCACTCCCACGGTTTTATTCTCGCATCATGAACAAATACATTCCCAAACCCATCTTTTCGTATGCTTTTCCCCCTATGAAGTGGTCGGCCGGATGATTGGTAATTTTTTGGGGTGGATATTTTAGGGCGACTTTTTTTATTAACTTTTCTCCCTTATGATTGATTGTTATTAAAGTAGTATCGCCGGCGCGGAATTTTTGAAGTGCTTTAAACATATCCAGTTCGTCATTTACAGTTTTGTCATCAATTGCTAAAAGCTCATCGCCGGTTGTTAGTCCGGCAGCCTCAGCCGCGCTGTTGGGCTGAATAAAAGTAAATAATAACGCCTGTCCCTTTTGCCGGGCAACAGCTCCCAAATAGCCGTAGCTGGTTTTTTTTGGCAAGCTTACGCCAACGCTTCCCAAAACACTACTACAATACGGAGAATCAGCGCGAAGAGAAATCAAAAAACTACCCAAATCGTTATTGTTAAGTGTATCTGCCAGCAACATTCGAAGTTTGATACCTTCCTTCCCTAACTTTAAAACGGGCAACAATAGCGCAAGGTCATTAATTCTGTCTCGTCTGATAATATTTGCCTTAACAGTCTTGCCGCTCGATAATGTAATAAAAGGTTCCTCGCCAATCATTGAACTTTTAGTCAAAATGATATCTGAATTTTTGAAAGCGGTTTTTACATTGATATTATCTAAAGAAAAAATAGTCCCTGCTATAGTCTGTTCCTTACCATCAATAACACTCTTAATATTTACACAAGTTGTTTTAAAACGCTTGTTCACACTTTTAAAATACTTATCTGGATTTTCAGCTATCGGAAAATTATTGGCCGGCTGATTTTTTGAAATTACATTTGTATCCAAAGGCAGGGAAGTATAATTCTCTAAACGGGTTAGTGCTGTATAATATTTACGATAGGTATCTACGGGGATTTCATAATTAATATCCTCCGACTGTTCGATGCCGCTATGGATTCCGATCAAACGGCCAGACAGATCAAACAGGGGGCCGCCTGAATCTCCCGGCTCCATCACGCAAGTTGATTCCATAAAACCATACCTGTTATTTAAATTGGTGATATATCCAAACCTTACATCAGGTTTGCGTTGTTCCATGCTTTCCGGGTAAGCTATGCTAATACATGGCTGGTTGATTTTGACATCTGAATACCAGCCCATTTCGACAAACGGCCAATCCCCTTTTTGGATTATTTTGAGCATGGCAGCATCCGGCAGCATAAATGTTGGTGCAATGGTAATACGGCCCAAACCACGGGCCAGGCACATTTTCCCATCGGGAAATATTACCTGATAGGTTTTGCCGGGCATTACCACATGTGCTGCGCTTAAGATCTCTCCTCCTTTGGAGACTACAACACCGCTAAACTGCGCACTCATCCGGCTATACTGCAAAGTATCATATTCCCACATCAATACACTGGCAGCATAACCTTTTTTTATCGCAGCTTTTATATTGTCCTGTAGTTGCGTAACTCCGGGCTTTTGCACCCGCTTATCAACATTTTGCGCGTTAGTAACCTGCAGGTTCCATAAGCACTGCAGGAAAAAAAATAATAAAAACCGTTTTGTCATTATACATTATAATTGAACCGTAGCGTTGTCCAAACGCTGCTGTTTAGGGTACCTGCCGATGTAAAAAGAGCCGGTATTAAAACCGGCTCTCCGGAAATTAAACTAAAACTGATGGAAAACGTCCGACCGGGACTGTCTTTACGATAGCCAGTGCTATCCTTTTATAATTTCTTAATTGTTAAAGATCTTTTTGAGCTGTATATCGATATCAGAGGAAGTGGGATTTATTAAAATCACATTCCCCTCAGCATCAAGCACAATTGCAAAGGGTACCGACTGGATACCCAAAGCATTCATCATCACTGATGCATCTTTGCCATCCTCATATTTATCTATTCCCTGTTGCCAGGGCATTGCTTCTTTAAGCATGGCGTTTTTCCAGGCTTTATTGTTTTGATCAATTGAAATACTAACTATCTCGAATCCTTTAGCATGGTATTGTTTATATAACTCCTTAAGGTGCGGAATAGCCGCCCTGCACGGCATACACCACGAGGCCCAAAAATCAAGCAGCACCACTTTACCCTTAACCAACGGTGATTTGATGAAGTTGCCATCGGCAGTTTGTAACGTAAAAGCCGGCAAAGGTTTTCCAGCTATTAAATTTTGACTTGCTGTAACAGTATCCTGCTTTTTTAATGATGAAGCGTTTCCATCCGCCTTCCATCCGGTGCTTAGGGCAAGCGCTACGGGTGTTACCAACAGCAACCTTTTAAAGTTTATTTTCATTGGGCTTGATTATAAAACCTGTATTTCAATTATTTTTCTTTTAGGCGGAAAACATTTGTTGTTATCACAAACCTGGTAATAAAGCCCGCATTTGACTACCATGCCAGCCTTTAATGAAGCTGCACTTATCTCTGTTTTGAATGTTGCTATGCCCTCCCAAACAAACATGCCTTCGCCACCGGTAAATGGTAACCCGGCCGATGTTTGCCACTCGCTGTTCGTGATACCTTTGGGCAACTCAATAATAGGTTGTGCGGTGATAAAAGGGCTATCTTTAGGCACATAGGCGTAAATATGCCAGCCTTGCAAAATATCAGCCTTAACAACTACCTGCTTTTTTCCGTTTGCTTCATCAACCAACGTGGCGCTCACCATCACCGGATCGGTACGGGTTGGTACTGTTACAGCGTTTGCAGCTTTAATGTCGCCGGTTGATACGGGCGCAATTGCCGCTGTTTCTGTTTTGTAGGTATTCACCATAAACTTAAACCCTCCGGCTTCTGTATAATAAAGGTTGGATTTGTTTTTGGTTAGCCATGCACGCCATTCTTTGGCAGATGTGAATTTTTCGGTGGTATATCTTTCCAATACCCTTTGGGCTAGGGCAGGCTCCTCTCCTTTCTCAAGCATATTGATACATTTTTCAAGCAGCTCGATTTTGCGGTTAGAAATCCCCAGCTTCTTTGCATCCTCATCCACCTGTAACGAGTAAGCATCAACCGGATAAAAATACTCGAGGTTATCCCGATAGTACTTATGATAGGCCTCTACGTTAGTACCAAAAGCATCATACATGCCGCTGCCAGTCCAGCTTTTAAGGTATTCATCAAAACTTTGTACATCATCGGATACCGGCATCTTTAAAAACGCCTCGTTACCTTTACCAATATCCTCGCCTTTGGCTTTACGGTCTTTAAGTTCCTGCTGCATTTTTAGCAGGCGTGCATTGCCCTCTTTCCGGGCTATCAGCGTTTTTTGGTATAAAGCTTTATCGCTACGGTAAATCATTTCATTTACCCACTCACGGTTTTCAATCTGTACTTTTTTCATGATGGGTGCCTGGTAATCAAACTTTTTGATGTAGCAAACTGTGTTCACAAATACATCTTTAGCTTCATCGGTCATATGATTTGGCGAAGCAGAAAAGCCCCACATAAAATAATTACCCTGACGGCCCAATGCCACTGCCTCTGCATTTTTTAAGCAAACACCGCCACTTATCGCTTCGGCATCCGGCGAATCGTTAAATCCTTCGCCATGTGCCACCATGCCGATAATGTATTTATCCTTAGCTGTAGGATCTTCTTTGATCACCTTCCACATAGGCAGTTCCTTCGGGGTAGTTGCTCCCTGAAAGCCGTTAAAAAAAGAACCCGGCGTAGGCCTGTTAACTAAAGTTAACTTCACTTTTACAGGTGTATTAAATATGGCATGACTGGTTTTGATGTTCAGCGCATCGTCTTCCAAACACTGACAATACCAATCAAACTTAAGCCCTATCGGCGTGCCCACATCGGGAGCCAGCTGATGCATCAAAATGATAGGCCTGTCAAAATTGGCAGGTAATTTTATCGGCCCCGCATCGGCAATTGTTACGTCGACATTGGCAGACATCGAGGCATCATAATCCCTCACATCCACAACTTCAACTTTGTCAAAGCGCGTTTCTAAAAAAGCCTTAAAATCGGCCATACGGGTTTTCCAGGCCTCATCTACCGCGCCCGCAGCTGTGCTGTAGTAAGTAATATGTTCGGGCTTAGGTTTTGCCGGATCATATCCTACATATAAAACATGGAGTGCTATTTTGCCCGCTCCGTGTTTTATGACGTTACCCAAAGAGGCTACGCTAAACATAACACAAAGCAGAAAAGCCAAAATGATCTTTTTCATACCTGCTTAATTAAAAAGTTCGGCAAGTTTATGATTGAGGTCTTCCCCGCGCAGATTTGTGCTAATAAGTTTGCCGTCGCGGTCTACCAGGAATGTAGCAGGTATAGCCGAAACGCCATAAAGACGGGCAACGCTGTTGTTGTTGCCATTCAAGTCGCTAACCTGCGGCCATGTCATACCCTCCTGTTGCAGTGCTTTCAGCCATTTGTCACGGCTGTTGTCAAGCGATACCGAAAGGATTTCGAACCCTTTATCCTTGTACATTTTATACTGACTTAACAGATTTGGGATTTCCTGACGACAAGGTGAACACCAACTTGCCCAAAAATCGACCAAAACGATTTTACCTTTATAATCGGCTAACGATAAGCGTTTGCCGGCAGGGTTGACCTGAGTAAAAACCGGCGCCGGGCCACCTATTTTTAAACGGTAATGTGCATCAATAAATTCTTTGATAGTTTTTCCATTATCAGTTGCCTGGATTGCCGGACTGAAAGTTTTGAACACCTGTTCGGCTACTGTAACCGTTTTTTCATTAGATGCAGTGCCGAACAGCGCTACGGGTGCAAAGAACGAATCGGGGTGCGTTTTGGCAAAATCGAGATTTTTGCGCTGAAAATCGGCAATCATTTTATAGTGATGGCGGGCAACCGAGTTGGTAAATGCGGTATCATTCACCAACTCGGGCGCTGCCGCAATTTCAGCATTAGAAATATGATCGATGTCCCATGGCATCGGTCCTACAGCTTTCACATAAGCCGAATATTCATCATATGTTTTGGATCCGCTCATCTGGGCGTTTGCCAGGGAATCTTTAGAAACTATATTAAGCGTTTCATTAGAAAAATTAAAGTAGAGGATATCGCCGCCATGGGTGGCAATTTCCCGGCCGGCGCCTTTATGATCAAGTGCGAGGCGTACAGAACTGTATGGGTTCATCCTACCTGTGAAATGAAAAGCGCCGTTAACTAATGTGGTCGAATCTTCATGCCCCTTGCCGTCTGTCATAAAGCTTAAATAAACTTTCTGACCGTTGAGATTGCCAATCTGCCCATTAATAGCGAACTGGTTAGTTTGGCCGGCGGCGTTCAACGCAGCCATGCTCAAAATTAAGTTTAGTAATTTTTTCATTTCTTTATATGTTATACATCGAGTCGACAGGTTACGTTATACTTTTCAAGGATGAAACGCTCTTGTTAATGTCATGACTGCGGCCAACAACACAAAAATCATTCATGCTGTTGGTTAATCTTTTATATGGTTTTGATTAGTTAGTTTTTTATCTGCTCACAATGTCAACCGGTTCGCCCGGAATACCGGTTATTGTTTTGGTGATATTACCGGTTTTAGAAACACTTACGTCAAGCGTATAAACTGCCCCGTCTGCGCCAACAGTAAGGGTGTCGTCATCCAAACTTATCTTCATCATGGATACCTTTTTACCGCCAAAGTCTGCGTCGAGCTGTCTTATATCTTCATTAATTGGGTTATAGCGGTAAATTTTCCCTTTTGATGAAAAATAAAACACATTTAAGCTATTCACCACCCATTTGGTATTATCATCAATTAAGGCGCTGCCTTTGAATGTGCGTTTGCCCACGCCTTTAAATGTCCGGTCATCCCCCATAGGGTAGCTAAAACTTAGTTCGGTTATGGTACCTGTCGCTGTTTTAAAGAAAGCATAGGAAGGGCCACCTTCTGTAGGTTTCATGAACAACAAATTATCGTATCCTACATTTTTTGGATCAAAACCGGTACTTGCAGCATCAACTTTATAATTGTTACCTGAGTAAGTACCATCGGCGCCAAAAGTGATAAAAGCCTTTCCTTTAAGATTGTAACCAATAAAAAATGAGCTGCCGTGAGTAAAATATTTCGACATCGTGTAATCTCCGCCTTGTTCGTTGGCAAATTTGCCGTAGTCATCAGCAAAGGGCGCTGTTGAGGATACACCTACATACAGCTTACCATTGATAACACCAGTTGGCACTGTTCCCATTTGTACAGGGCCTAAAAATGGCTCCAGGTAACCTGTATTGATAACAGCCGGCGGCGAGAAGAATTGCGCTGCAAAATCTGTTCGTTTTAATAATGTGCTGGCGTCAAGCACCACCCCGCTTTTATTAGGATCGTTGCTTAGCACCCAATATTCCTCCTTGGTATTGGGCTGATAAGGCAATGGTTTTGAATAGTACAATTGAACCGGATTGATAGGTAAATCGTCTTTATTAAGTGATTTATAAATATCGCCCAACACCGTTTTATCCGGTTTTACGAATGATAATTTGGTAACGCCATTATCGTTACTCAGCACCAAAATACCTGCCGAAAACTGCGTCGTACCTGTAATTTTGAAAGGGAACGTATAAAATAACCCATTCCGTTTGTCGGTAATGGTGAGTTTACAAGCACGGTCGCCGGGGCCTAAATTGTAGACCATTTTCAGAGGGTAGCCTTTGTAAACTGCTTCCCGCAGTTCTTCTTGTACGGTGATGTGCCATTCAAAATCAAGATCCTTTAAGGGATCAGCACCGGCCAAAGTAACCTTGGGGTTTATGGTGAGCGTATCGCCCAGCAGGGCTGCAAATGTTGCATTATTAATGCCGGTAACTACCGGTTCTGAAGGTGGCGAGTATACATAATTGCCCAGGTCTTTTTTACATGAAGTATAAAGTACTGTTATGAGCGCCAATATAGCTATCGATTTAAATTTCATGACCTAAGTGTTTAATTGATAATAACCTGTTGACCATTTTCATCAACAAAAAAGTACTTGCCTGCCTGCGCGTAATATCTGAGGTAAAACTTCTTACCGGGCGAAGATGTGTTATAGAAATCATAGTCATTACTTCCGTCGGCCCGCTTGGTAAGCACATAACCTTTTTCCGGGTATCTTGCTACCCATGCAAACGGATCATTAATAAAGGTCCTCACGTTATCTATATAATACAGTGTGCGCGGGATCTGCAGATAAGCGTTCGGTTTTGACATATCAACCAGATCGGTAGTGCCCGAAGAGATCAGGAACAACTGGTGTTTTATCCTGCTGTAAGGGCCCAGGTTACCCATCCAGTAAATCCACCAGGCCGGTTGCTCCAGCCGCGACGAGTAAAGGATCGACTTTTCCCGTAATGCCGCCGGGAGCGATGAGTTAAAATCCTGCCCACCCGAAACAAGAATGGTAAGCATTACTGATTGATTTGCAAGTTCCGGATCACTGTTTTTGATGATCACCGGTACCTTTATAGTGCCCGAATCGGCAGGCATTGTGTATGATGGTTTAAGCGCCTCATAGTGCAAACCGGCTTTGGCCGTGGTAGCGGTGTCAACTACGGATATCACAAACCTTCTTTCGGTTTTAGACCTTTGCCCCGAAATTATTACAGGTACCCAAATGGTATCCTGCGCCAGGGTAGGATTATAGGCAAAGGAATAGGTTAATATCGAAGTATCCTGGTTGCCGTCTTTATCCTTGTAATTCAGATAAATATTATCCCTGGAGCCATACGTAAGTAATTGGTCTTTTTTGCAACCGAAAAGAGCTGCAACGACCACTAAAACATAAAATATCTTTCTTTTCATTGTTATAAATGGTATGGGATCAATTATTGTAAGCTTTTTCGTCGTCGGGAACCGGGAACACGTAAATACTGTTTGATGCCGGATAGATCTGGCCATTGGCCGCTACTATATCAAGGTTCAGGCGCTTATACATATAAAATATCTGGCTCTCTCCATAAAATTCTTTACGGGCTTCTTTAACCAGCTCATTCATAAATGCTGATCTGCCTAAAGTAGCGGGCAACAGATCAATAATACCGCGGTGCGTACGGACGGTATTTAAGTACTCTATTGCCTTGGTCGGGTTGCTATCATAAATAGCCTCAGCAGCTATGTAATATGCTTCTGTTAAACGAAAACCCGGGGCCATCAGCGGGTGCAGATTTTTTAGCGGCGAACTGTTCACCAAATATTTAACCAAGTAGCTGCGGTTTGGGGTTACATCTGTGGCTGTAAAAAACCATTGCCTGTAGCGCCAGTCTTCGGCACCCACTGTATTCTTTTCATAAATGTTATCTAACTGCATCGGTGTTGGCTGATACTGTGCAATGTTGGCCGCGCTGAACAAGGTGACGAGTGCATTGTCGTCATTAGCCTGGGGAGCGTACCAGCCAAATACCAACTCGTTGTAAAACACCCTGTCTTTTTGCTCAACGTTATTGTTAAAAGCGTCGTCCTTTTGTGTCCAGGGAAATTTGTTGGCGTTTATTACGTCGGTAGCGTTAGAGAGGGCATTTTGATAATCATTTTTATACAGGTAAACCCTTGCAAGTTCACCGCACACTGCATAATAATTAAGCCTGTGCCTACGGTTTTGCAAAAACAAGCTGCTAACCATTGTTTCCGTTTGCTTAGGGCCAACATAGCCGTCGGGATAGGTTTTATTAGGATATCCGACAATGTAAGCGGGTGAAAGAATTGGATCAGTAGTACTTAGCAGCGCACGTGCATTACGCAGATCAACGATGGCGTTGTTAATTACCTCACCTACTGATGAAAACGGTGTGCTTTTAATACTTACAGTAGTTACATAAGGTATGCCTTTAGCATTTGGGTTAGATTTATACGAAGCCCCAAACATGCGTAAAAGATCAAAATGCAGGTACGCGCGCAGGGCAAGTGCCTCGCCTTTAATGATGGCATAGTTATTACCTGAAAATACGGCCTTTTGCTTATCTATTACCTGCAGTATCTCATTGCAGTTGCCGATGGCATTGTATACCGACGACCAGATCTGGCTATTTTTATCTTTTAAAATGTTTTGGCTATACTGAAAAGAAGCGATCTTCTGAAAATCGGTATTGGAGAACGTATAGTTCTGCGCCATGATATCCAGGTTGCTGAACGTAAGGTTTCCTGCATACAGGTCTGCCTTTGTGCACCTGGAATAAACACCATTTAAAGCCTCTTCAAAACCATCTTCGGTATTAAACAACTGCTCTTTATCTACATCAGATTCCGGCTGTACATCCAAAAACTTTTTACATGATGTAAACATCAGCAAGGGGATTATAAAAATTAAATATCTTTTCATGGTTATGTGTTAAAATGAACCCAATAATGAAAATGTTAAGCTGCGGGCGAAGGGATAATAGATACCCCGTTCTGCCTGAATAGTTGAAGCCCTGAAAATATCGTTCGCTGTGGCTGCCAGCCTCAGATTTTGAAGTCCTAAACGGCGAATGGCATTTGGCTTAAAATCATATGACAGGTAAAGCGACTGCAGTTCGATCAGGTTATCTTTTTGTATAAACCGTGATGATACATAGGTGTCGGTGAGGTCGGTAATGTTTTTGAAAAACGTGTGGTCGCCAGGTTGTTTCCACCTTTGCTCCAGTACGCGGCTATCTACGTTAAAGCGAGGGTCGGCATTTTCAACCCTGTCAATAAGGGTTTGGTTAAAGGCCTGCCCGCCAAAACGGTAATGGAAGCTAAAGCTTAGCATAAACCTTTTGTATGATACCGTGCTGCCAAAAAATCCTTCGGCTTTTGGCGTAGTATTACCTACATCCTGCACATCCTTAACATCCCATATATAAGTTAGGGTTCCATCTTTTTTCACCAGGATCTCCTTGCCGTTTTCAGGATCAATACCCAATGACTTAACTGCATAAATGGTATTCAATGATTTGCCTTCAACATACCGGGTTAGCGGCGTTGAAAAAGCGTTGTTGTCCTTGTTGGTTTGGAAGTTATCTATATTGCTGTTAAATGCCTTCAAGGCATCAGATATCCTTACTATTTTGTTAACGTTGTGAGCAAGGTTACCCGTCAGGTTTATATTCCAGTCCGATGCGTGAAAAACCTGTGCTACAAGGTAAAGCTCATAACCTTTGTTTGACATATCGCCAAGGTTATCTTTATAAGTGCTGAAGCCCGTTGATGGCGCAAGGTTGATATCGGTGATCAACCCTTTGGTGAGCTTGTAGTAGTATCTTGGCGAGATGACTATCCTGTCTTTAAACAAACCGATGTCCATACCTACATCGGTTGTGCGGGTTTTTTGCCACTCCAGGTTGCTGTTACCATAGCCTAATATAGTAGCGCCAATACCTGTGGAATACCAGTGTTGTGTATCATACAGGTAGATTGAACGTGATTGGTACGCCGGGAAGCTGATAGAACCAAGGGTAGCAATACTTCCCTTAAGACGCAACTGGCTTATTACATTTGCCCCCCGGAAGAAGCTTTCCTTATGAATGTTCCAACCAATCCCAAGGGATCCGAACGGAGCGTAACGCCTGTCGGCGCCGAAAGCCGATGAACCATCAACCCTTACGGATGCATCTAACAGATATTTGTTTTGGAACGCATAGTTGCCCGAAAAGAAAGCGCCGGCCGTTCTTGACCTGGTTACATCGCCATAAGGGCCTGAGTTTTCTTTATAAATGCGGGCAAAACCTATATTGGTGAACCTGTCGTTTGAAAAACCCTGGGCCGAAAATGATTTAACATCAGCCTTTGAGGCTAAAATATTGGCACCTAACACAAGGTTGAAATAATGATCGCCCAGTTGCTTGTTATAGCCGATGGTTACGTTACCGTCGAGGTTAAGGCTGGCATTGGTACCATAATCGTAGGTTCCTTTGTTATTCGCCTGATCGGCGGCAAAATTGTAAAAAACACTGCTTAACGGTGATACATATTTATCAGATGTTGTGCCGGTTTTATTTACGCTCATTAATGCCCTCAAACGCAAACTTTTTGATAATTTATAATCGATTGAAAACGACTCCAGGATCTCCGTATATGCCAATTTATCAAAGCTGCTCAGGCTGGCTTCATATAAGGGATTAAATACATTTTCGGTAATGTATTGATCTTTTCCCTCACGAAAAGTATTTACACGCCAGTTGGCAAGTTCCTGCACCAATCTGCCTGTACTGTCCCTTATCGGGAAATATGGGTTGGCGTTTACATATGTCGAAAAATCGCCATATGGAGAATTGGCCTGATTAACCTGCGTAATGGTCAAATCATTCCTGATGATAAGTTTTGAGCTTGGATTATAGGTAAAATTTACACCGCCGCTGTACCGGGTATTATCCGAGCCTTTCATAACGCCAGGCTGTGTCTGGTAACGCAAATCGATACCATACCTGAATGACTGATCGCCGCCCTGCGCGTATACCGAATGTTTTTGCTGATAGGCATTTCGTAAAGGCTGCGACAACCAATAAGTATTAACACCGCTCGCTACATTTTTTAGGCGCGTGAACAACTGGGCATCAAGCTCGTCCTGTTTGGTATCACCACTTGTAGATGTCTTTGTATCATATAAACCAACAAGCTGCTCGTAAGCTACCTTTTGTTTTGCGTTAAGCACGTGATAGTCGGACAGATCGGGGCCATTGAAAGTAAGCTCATAATTGTATGATAACTGCAGCTTTCCTGCAACAGGCGCTTTGGTAGTGATCACCATTACACCGTTGGCTGCCCTTGAACCATAAACCGCGGTAGCTGCACCATCTTTCAATAAGGTAACCGATTCGATCCGGTTAATATCCAGGTCAACTACTTTTTGAAGCGATACTTCAAAGCCATCAAGGATAAAGGCCGGCAGGTTATAATTGCTTGAAAGGTTGTTACGGTCAAGTATTTTATCATTGATGGAAGGGATAGCTGTGGCGCCCCTTACGTTGATCTTTGGCAGCTTGTTTGGATCCGAACCGATAAAGTTATTATCAAGTACTTTAAACGACGGATCAAACGAGGCTATACTTTTGATCACGTTTTGCGGATTATTACGCTTCAGATCGGCACCACTTACTGTGATGGCGTTACCGGTATAATTATCTTTTTTAATAACCTGGTAACCGGTTACCACAATGTCTTTAATGTTATTAATATCAGGCAAAAGCCTCACTACAATCGATTGCCCTGCTACCACCTTAACTTCCGCCGATTTGTAGCCCATAAACGAGAATATTAATGTTTGCCCTGCATCTGCCTGTACATTAAACTCACCCTTATCATTGGTTTGGCCTATTACTCCCCTGCCCCCTTTAACGGCAATATTTACGCCCGGTAAGGTGGTTTTACTTACCGAATCCAACACACGGCCACTCACCGAAACCTTGTTGATAATAATCGGTTCCGGCCGCGGTTCGGGTATCTTATTTTGAATTACGATAGTTTTAGATACGATGGTAAAACTCAGGTCGAAGTTTTTAAGACAGGCGTTGAGCACGTCAACAAGCTGCGTGTCATGAAAATCGGCATCAACTGTTTTGCCTTTTATATTCACTTTTTCGCTGTAAAAAAACAAATAGCCTGTTTGTTGTTTTATATCCTTAAAAACCGATTCGAGGCTCTTATTTTTACCGGATATGGTTACCGTTTGAGAATAACTTGCAGCCGATAAGTGCAACACGCCAACAAGCAACAGTATAGTGGTGAGTTTCAATACTAATAAGAATTTGCACTTTACCCCCCGTATTGCGCATACGGCGTTGTAAAGAAAAGTTAATTTCATATTTTTGAATAAGATTGGGTTAATAAAATGCAGCCCATGGCTTCAACATCTTGTGCTGCCTGACCTATTTTAAACCGGAAGCGGTGAGAGGCTTCCGGTTAATTTTTGGTCTGTTGATATGAGATTGGTCTGAGATTTATCGTAGTTGTTTATCCATTAAGTTTTGTTTTAGTGATTAGCATTAGTTTGTTTAGTTGTTAGTATAAAGTTTAAGGTTAAATATTATTTACTGTAGGATACCTTTACTGTTTTGCCCTCCACCGCAAATTTCATGTTGTTAAGTTCCAGGATCCTGAAAACGTCGGTTAGTTTACTGTTCCTTGAAATTTCGCCGAAAAATTTCTCTGTTGGCATATCGCCTTCATAAACCACATCAATATCATACCAGCGGCTTACCTGGCGCATAACCTCGCGGATATCCTCATCTGCAAATGAAAATACACCGTTTTTCCAGGCTACTTCTTTGTCAAGGTTCACTTGTTGTTTACTAATAGCACCGTTACCTGTACGGCTTATTACCGCCTGCTCACCGGGAACAATAAGTATTGAGTTTGTTGCTGATGTTACCTTTACCGAACCCTCCAACAGCGTAGTTTTAACAAAACCCTCATCGCCGTAAGCATTGATATTAAAATGCGTACCGAGCACTTCGATAGTTTGCAACGCCGATTTTACCCTGAATGGCATTGCTTTATTTTTTGTTACTTCAAAGTAGCCTTCGCCATTGAGTGTTACTTCACGTTCCGGCCCCTTAAACACGGTTGGATAAGTTATTGACGATGCCGCGTTAAGCCACGCGTTAGTGCCGTCGGGCAGGATGATCTTGTACTGCCCGCCGTTAGGTGTGGTAACTGTGTTTTGAACAGCTTGATTCTGCCCGGTTGCTTCGGCCTGGTAAACGATCTGCCCATCGGCCGTTTTGGTAATTTTTACCCCGGCCTGTTTAGCTATTTGTCCGTTGGCAGCATCATCAAGCGATATGGTTGTGCCATTGGCCAAAGTAAGCGTAGCTTTGTTGGTACCAGGCACTATCCCTTTGTAAGAGTTTGCGGCCAAATTATCGGCCTTATACCGGTTACGAATAAAAAAATAAGCACCAACCGAAATAAACAACAGAATTGAAGCGGCCACGGCATATCTGGTCCAACCCGATCTTAAAGGCATGGTAACCGGCTTTTTTTTGTATTGCGCTATCCTCCCATCAACCTTTGCTTTAATAGCATCTTTCAGATACAGGTAGTCGGCCTCATTTTCATCAGTAATGAGGTCATCGTTCAAATCAAACAGGTTATAGTACGATTCCAGGAATTTAATTTCTTCCTGAGTAGCCTCGCCCCGTTTGTATTTTGTTAGTATTTGTATAAAATATTGCTTGTTCGCCTCGTCCATTTACATCCTTTATATATACATGAGTCGGCAAAATGAAAATAGCCCATGTTAATTGAAAATATTTTTAATGTTTTATTTAAAAATAATGCAGGTTTAAAATCAAAATGATAAAATATCATCAACCAATCATCATAATTGATAAAAATAGGGCATCTTCATTAAAGAAAAAACGTTTTATCAACCTTGTTGATAAAAATAAAGCAATACATGAAGTAAGAAAAGTGATTTACGAAGTGTTGCAAGGGCCTTCCCCATTTGGTTACGAACAGTTTTAGGGGAGATTTCCAGTTGGTCGGCAATTTGCTGACTTGAGAGGCCTTCATAAAAGCGCAAATTGAATATGATACGCTGTTGAGTTGGCAAGGTATCAATAAGCTCATTGAAAGCTTTCAAAAATTCGTCATGAAGCACATTAGCATCGGCGCGGCCAAGATGGCTTTCAATTTCATGGACGGTGTCGGGTAAGGCCGCATAGCGCGATTCCTTTTCCATATATTTAAAAACGCCATTGCGAGCGGCAATCAATAAATAAGCAGGCAGGTTTTCAATCGGCGATTTTGACGCACGCACCCATAACTGCACAAATACGTCCTGAGCAATATCCTGAGCGCGTTCTATATCGTTAACCCGTTTGTATGCTGCGTTATAAACCTGTTTCCAATATTTGGTATATAACACATCAAAGGCAGGTTTGCTGCCTTCGCTAATAAGTTTCAGAAGTTTGGCATCGTCGTCTGACAAGTCAAGAGGGGCCATGCGTTATTTTAATTTCCTATATTGATCAGGTTAATTACACAAACATCATGGTGTTTTAATGCTCATTGTATATGTGTCAAATCCAAATATAGAAATTATCTGGCAAAATAAAGTCTTATAAACGGGTTTAACCCCGATGGCAGAGAATTATCAGCTTAGGATGGCAAGAATGCTCCGATTAGCCTTAATCTGATGGCCGCTTTCTTAATTATTGTAATTTACACGGTTATTCATTTGTATTTGAATGCCCCCTACAGAATAAGTTTAAGGTTTAAGGCTTAATGGCGTAACAGAATCCCGGTACAATATATCCTATAACATTTACTAAATTTATACTTAAGACATCAAAATCTATGGATCTTATTATCAAAGTACTCATCGGCCTGGTAGCCTTTATCCATTGTTATATATTATGGTTGGAAATGTTTGCCTGGACAACCCGCGGCCCCAAGGCATTCAACAAATCATTGCAGGAACTGGAAAACAGCAAAGTTTTAGCGGCTAACCAGGGTTTATACAACGGATTTTTAGCAGCAGGTCTGATCTGGACATTTTTTATCAGCGACGCACAATGGCATAACTATGTGGCCCTGTTTTTCCTGAGTTGTGTTGCCGTAGCTGGTATTTACGGGGCACTCACAGTAACCAAAAAGATCTTCTATATACAGGCTGTACCTGCAATACTGGTCATTGTATTAATCATGATGAGGTGAGCGCATTTATCAACCTTACGCAATCTTTTATCCGGGCCACAATGGAAAAAACTATGAAGGGATTGGTCTCGCTATAGCCGGTTACAACAAACAATTCACGGTTTCGATTGCTGCCTGGATAAACACCAACAACGTGTCGAAATTACGACGTAGCATCAGTCCCGAGGTTTTTGATCCTACTGCTCAAAAGGTTATGGGAAGCAGTGAAGAAGCCCATATTAACAAATATCAGTACCGTTAGTATAAAGCTGTTTATAATACTCTTTTGCCATCCGGTTACTGTCAAAGTGAGGGAATATATCCTGCATGCTGTGCCTAATTATTTCAATCCATTTATCCGGATGATCATAATAAAGGGGAATGACTGTTTTTTGCAGCAAATTGTACAAGTTATGCGCATCGGTTTCATCCTGTTGAAATTTATGTTCACTAATTTCAGTATTTGGTATAACAAAACCGTTCACGCCATCCACAACAAATTCCGGAAACCAGCCATCAGGAATCGAAACATTAATACATCCGTTCATTGCAGCCGACATCCCGCTCGTACCTGAAGCTTCGTGGGTCAGCCGCGGCGTGTTGAGCCAGACATCTGCCCCTTGTTTAAGCAGTCGTGATAAACGCAATTCATACCCTACTAAAATCGCGCAGTTAGGGTAATACTTACATAAGTTTACGATCTTATCAAAACTGGCTATCGCATCATAATCCATTGGATAAGGCTTTCCTGCCCATATCATTTGGATCGGCATTTTATTGTTAGTTAGCAGTTGGTGAAAAAAGTCCATATCATGCAATAGCAATTCCGGCCTTTTGTACCCGGCAAACCTTTTCGCAAAAACAATGGTGAGCACTTCAGGATCGAGTAGAACGCCGCATTGGTCCGCTACCTCGTCAAAAAGTGCACGCTTACCTGCCTTTTTCTTTTCCACCAGCTTTTGAATCTGATTAGTTTCCAATGCCGCATACATTTCCTTGTCTGCCCAATAAGAATAGCTCTGGGCATTGGTTATAGAAGTAAGTTCACAAATGCCGTTATTTCCATTCCATATTCCCTGTAGTGTGTTTAAATGCATTTTTGACACAGCATTGGCTTTGCCGGAGAACCTAAACGCAGTTAAGGTATGATCCATAACGTCGCCCTGACAACCCGCTATTTCCTTTACCTCATCTATCGGAATATCCCCCCAAAAACCCATTTTATTAAGCAGAAACAAATCAGACCGTTGGTTGCCGCCAGGTTCGGGTGTATGGTTAGTGAAAACCAGTCTTCTTTTTACTTCCTCAACGGATTGATATTTTTTATATAAATAAAATGCGATGGGTAAGGCATGTGATTCGTTCAGGTGATAAATATCCGGTTGGAAATTGATTGCTTCTAATAAGCGTGCCCCGCCTTCGCCCAGCAATATCGCAGCAGCAGTCCCCGTTTCAGGATTACTGTCATAAAGCTTATGTGAAATGGTTTTAGCCAGGTAGTCATTCTCCGGCAGATCTGTTGTCAGGAAAAATATAGGAGCTGTTTTAAAAATTTCAGGCTTCAGGTAAAATGCTGTAACCCAAACATCATGGCCGGATACCTTGATAGTAAATTTAATGCCGGTATCAATGAGGAAGTGATATATTTTTTCCTGGAAGAGTACCTCCATGGTTTCATCGCCCTTTCTTCCCTGGTTATAATACCCATATTTCCACAAGATTCCGATACCTATAACGTCCTGCCTGAGTTCATAGGCGCTCCTCATGAAAGAGCCTGCAAGATAGCCGAGGCCACCTGAGTAGGTTTTAAGGGGCTGATGGACGGCATATTCCATGCAAAGATAAGCGACCGGCGTTTTGTATTCCGGGTTTATTGGGTAAGGATGCTGAAAGGAGAAGTTCATATGATTTTAAAAAAAAAGATCCGTAGCTATTTTAAAACTGACGAGTATATTAGTATTGCAGACTATTTTAAGTTCTGTTTTTCACAAGTTCTGATGAATGTTTTTTCAAATGTTGGTGTTTCTCTGCTAACCGGGAATGATACGGATCAGGGTAATATATGACAGTACGCACAAAACACTCAAAATCAAACGATGGATTAACAGCCAAATTTGAAACCTGCCCGCAATTGACTTTAATAAGTGACCTCACTCCTACATCCTTTAAAACAGAAAGCTGCTTTTGATACTTCCGTTTACAACAATTCTTTCACAATGATACCCTTCCATGTCAGCACTTTTCGTCATTCCACCATTTTCCAGTCTTGGGTTTTGGTTTCTTTAGGGTTTAAAATTGGCCAGCAAAGGCAGGAAAATCAGGCATTAAAAACAATGAAATCAGCTTTATTCAAACTCAATTCACCTCCGCAGCCAATGATTTGCCACCGATGATTTACATCAATCTCATAAATGAGCTAAGTCATTTATTTTGAGTCATTAAACCAAGAAATTTAAAGGCATAAAAAGTGTAGTAATAAATCCACAAAAAAATGAAATACTATTTCAACAAGAAAATAACCGGAAGTTTTGAGGAAGCTATTCAACGGGTTACGAGCGCCTTAAACAACGAAGGGTTTGGCCTATTAACGGAGATTGACATAACGGCGACATTAAAGAAAAAGCTGGGTGTAGATTTTTACAACTATAAAATATTGGGTGCATGTAACCCGTCATTTGCTTACAATGCCCTATTAGCCGAAGATAAGATCGGTACCATGCTGCCCTGTAATATAATTGTACAGGAAAAAAAACCTGGCAAAGTGGAAGTATCCGCCATAAATCCGGCAGCATCCATGAAGCTCATACTAAACAAAGATTTACATAGGATCGCAACTGAAGTTAAAGACAAACTAAAAAAGGTTATCAAGGAACTATGAATTATGCACCTTCAATACAGGGATATATCATTAATACACGTCATCATTAGGCATGCTTCGCAGGCAATCCCAATGACCGCTAAATGAGATATAATTCCCACGAGTGACAAAGAAATCGCCCGGTATGACAGTTATTTTTTTAGCGGGCTTCAGTATATGAAGAAATACAGCCTGGTATCGTATTGGAACCGAAGGCTGAATATGAAAAAAGGACCAAATGCGGCTGTGAAGACCTCCGGACCTCATTTTGAGCCGATCGCGCATGTTAATAAATGATTAAAACTAAATAATCATATGATCTGCGTCAAAAACGATTGTTTATTAATTGTTACTTTTGTATAGTTTTGAAAAAGTTCACGGCCATATTGCTTTTAACAACCTTCCTGTTCTCAACAACAGAACTCCACCAGTTGCTGAAATTGCCTGTGTTTTTTGAACACTTTGCCGAACACAGGAAGGAAAACAAGAGCATTTCAATCCTGCAATTTCTGGATATGCATTACATGCATGGCAACCCGAAAGATAAAGACTACAGGGAGGACATGAAGCTGCCATTCAAAACAGCAGATAATTGCACAGCGACGATATCACCGGTGCTGGTTCCTCAATTATTCCAGCCACTCGTCCCCCCCCTGGCATTCTCAACGAAAACGAAATTACATGCCTTCCATCAGTGGTTTAACCACTCTACTTATTTATCCAGCATCTGGCAGCCGCCAAAATACTAATTAGCGGTCGTTTCTATGTTGTTTGCAGCGCTTAGCCTGGCTATTCCTGCTATGCGCTGCTTTTTGAATTACTAATTTTCAAGATCTTATTTTATGTTAAATCATATTATCGCTTTTTCCGTAAGGAATAAGCTGATCATAGGGCTTTTTATTATCGCCCTGATTGGTTATGGCAGCTACCAATTTACCAGGTTGCCTATTGATGCCGTACCCGATATTACCAACAACCAGGTACAGGTTATTACCATCGCCCCATCATTCGGAGCTACAGATATCGAACGTTTGGTTACCTATCCAATAGAGCAGGCGAACAGCAATATTTCGGGCTTAAAAGAGATCCGAAGCTTTTCCAGGTTTGGCCTGTCGCTGGTTACCATTGTTTTTGACGACGCTACAGATGTTTACTGGGCGAGGCAGCAGGTTGCCGAACGTTTGCAGAAAGTACAAAGCCAGATACCTGCCGGTATCGGTACACCCGAGCTTGGCCCGGTAAGCACCGGGCTGGGCGAAATTTACCAATATGTAGTGCGCCCTAAAAAGGGCTATGCCGATAGGTATAACGAAACCGAACTCCGTACTATACAGGACTGGATAGTACGCCGCCAGTTACTCGGTGTCAAAGGCGTAGCCGAAGTGAGCAGCTTTGGCGGGAAGCTTAAACAGTATTCTATTGAAGTTGATCCTAATAAACTGCTTTCCCATAATATTACCATAACCGATGTTTTTAAGGCCCTGGAAAGTAACAACGAGAACACCGGCGGCGCTTATATTGAAAAAGGCCCAACGGTGGTGTATATCCGTAGCCAGGGACTGATTGGCAATATGGAAGATATCAATAATACGGTAATTAAAAATACGGCCGATGGCTCGCCGCTTTTTATTAAAGACGTGGCCGATGTTAAAATAGGCTATGCTACCCGTTATGGTGCGATGTGCTATAACGACGAAGGCGAAGTTGCGGGAGCGGTTGTCATGATGCTGAAAGGTGCCAACAGCAGCGAGGTGATTAAAAACGTAAAGGAACGTATAGCACAAATCCAGAAAACTATGCCGGAAGGCGTTGAGATTGAACCTTTCCTTGACCGTACCAAAATGGTGAACAACGCCATCGGTACTGTGGAACGCAACCTGTTGGAGGGGGCACTCATTGTGGTATTTGTACTGGTATTATTCCTTGGCAATTTCAGGGCAGGTTTACTCGTTGCCTCTGTGATCCCGTTGTCGATGCTGTTTGCCATTATTATGATGAACCTTTTTGGTGTAAGCGGCAACCTAATGAGCCTTGGTGCGCTTGATTTCGGTTTGATCGTTGATGGGGCCGTAATTATTGTAGAAGCCGTAATGCATACCCTTAGCCATAGCAAACATTTTACATTAACTGACAAGATTGGGCAGAAAGAAATGGATCAGGAAGTGAACAGTTCTGCCAGCAAAATGATGAACAGCGCTGTTTTTGGTCAGATCATTATATTAGTAGTATACCTGCCGATCTTCACTTTGCAGGGAATCGAGGGTAAAATGTTTAAGCCTATGGCGCAAACCGTAGCATTTGCGCTGTTGGGCGCTTTTATTTTATCACTCACTTACATCCCTATGATGAGCGCCGTCTTCCTGAGTAAGAAGATCAAGCACAAGCCCAATTTTTCGGATAGGTTAATGGCGAAGGTTGAAAGAACCTATCAAAAAACATTAAGCGGGGTAATTGCATTTCCCAAAGCTGCATTATTAACTATTATCGGTCTGTTTATATTTTCAGCCTATATTTTAACCACACTGGGCGGTGAGTTTATACCTGCACTGGAAGAGGGTGATTTTGCGGTTGATACACGGGTGCTAACCGGCAGTAGCCTGAATACTACTATTACCAATACCCAAAAGGCCGCCCACATCTTAAAAAGCCAATTCCCCGAAGTTGAAAAGGTGGTGACCAAAATAGGCAGCGGCGAAGTGCCGACCGATCCTATGCCGATGGATGCAAGCGATATGATGGTGATCCTAAAACCCAAGAACGAGTGGACATCGGCTAAAACCTTTAATGAATTGTCTGAAAAAATGGGTAAGGCCTTACAAGCGGTTCCGGGTGTTACCGCAGGCTTTCAGTACCCGGTTCAGATGCGTTTTAACGAACTGATGACCGGTGCACGTCAGGACGTGGTTTGTAAAATATTCGGCGAAGACCTGGATACCCTCGCTGCTTATGCGAATAAGCTGGGTAAAATCATCAATACCGTTGATGGCGCTAAAAACCTGTTTGTGGAAGCAGTTGCCGGCATGCCGCAGATTATCATTAATTATAACCGCAATGCCATAGCACAATACAACCTCAATATCGCCGATATTAACAAGGTGGTTAACACCGCACTCGCCGGACAAAGCACCGGAACCCTGTTTGAAGGTGAAAAGCGCTTTGAAGTAGTGGTCAGAATAAGCAGCGAACAAAAAAAAGACTTGAAGGATATTCAAAATTTACTCATCCCGACACCGCGGGGTACACAGATCCCTTTATATCAGCTGGCCGATGTACAAATCAAGGATGGCCCCAACCAAATACAGCGCGAGGATGCCAAACGCCGTATCGTAGTTGGCTTTAATGTGCGCGGCCGGGACGTACAAACAATCGTAAACGAGCTGCAGGCCAAGGTAGATAAACAACTTAAATTCCCGGCGGGGTATTATGTAACCTATGGTGGTGCCTTTGAAAACCTGAATGCTGCCAAACAGCGCCTGATGATAGCCGTGCCGGTTTCGTTACTGCTTATTTTCTTACTACTCTATTTTGCTTTCAACTCCATTAAGCACGGATTATTGATTTACTCCGCAATTCCATTGTCAGCTATCGGGGGCATCCTGTTCCTTGCTTTGCGCGGTATGCCTTTCAGCATCAGCGCAGGTGTTGGCTTTATCGCTCTGTTTGGCGTGGCCGTGCTCAACGGTATTGTATTGATATCGGAATTTAACCGGTTAAAAAAAGAAGGTATGACCAATTTGAAACGTATTGTGTTATCAGGCACCAAGGTAAGGCTAAGGCCGGTACTGATGACAGCATTTGTGGCTTCCCTGGGTTTCTTTCCCATGGCTATCAGTAACGGTGCCGGTGCCGAAGTACAAAGGCCGTTAGCTACGGTAGTAATAGGTGGCTTGCTGATCGCCACTTTCCTCACCTTGTTTGTATTGCCCGTTTTATATATCATGTTTGAAAAAGGCTTTAAAACAGTGCTATCGAAGAAAACGGGCACTGTACTTTCCATCACTTTGCTGACTGTAATAAGCCAAACCTCGGGGGCGCAAACACCCATTACCCTTAAAGCCGCTATAGATACTGCTTTAAAAAACAACTTACAAGTTAAACATGAACAGTTAAAGTCGAAGTATCAGCAGGTACTTATCGGCACATCAGCCAATATTTCGCAGGCTACGCTGTTTGGGGAAGTTGGACAAATCAACAGCAGCTACAACGATACCAAATTCGGTATTACCCAGTCTTTCACCTTTCCGACTGTCTATAGCAGGCAGAAAGAGCTTTTGCAAGAAGACTGGAAAAACAGCATACTGAATATCGCGGTAAATGAGGTGCTGTTAAAAAAGCAGGTTAGCCAGGTTTTTAACACCCTGGTATATCTGGAAAACAAGCGGATGTTACTACAGCATGCCGATAGCCTGTATTTGAGCTTTTATAAAAAAGCCGAGTTGCGGCTGGCCAAAGGCGAAGCCAATATACTGGAGAAAACAAGTGCTGAAACATTATTGGGACAAGTGCAGATGCAGCTAAGCCAGTTAAAGGAAGATGTGGCCATCATACAACTGCAATTCCAGTTATTGCTTAATTCTACAGAGCCCTTAACACCAGATAAATCCGACTATAAATTAGCCGTTACATTGGCTTCAGACATATTGACCTTGAAAAACCACCCGGTAATAAAACTAATAGCTCAGCAGCAGCAAATTGCAGACGCTGCTATCCGCATGGAAAAGAGCAAACTTTTGCCTGATCTGGCCATAGGATATAACAATACCAGCATCAAGGGTATTGGTGCCGATAACAAGCTTTACAATAGCTCAAATCGGTTTAACTCAGTGCAATTGGGTATCGGCATACCTATTTTTGCCGGGGCGCAAAAGGCGCGGATCAACAGCGCGAGAGTAAACAAACAGATAGCCGAAAGTAGTTATGCTATGGAACTTCAAAGCATGACAACAGCTTATCAATCTGCCGTTTTTCAATACCACAAATACCTGCAAACGGTTCAGTATTTTGAAAGCAAGCCGTTAAAAAATGCCGCTTTAATAACCGTTACCGCCAACCAGCAAATTGCCGCCGGAAACATAAACTACCTGGAATGGACACAACTGATTAACCAGGCCACTACTATTAAAAATGATTACCTGGATGCTGTTCGCAACCTTAACGAGGCCATCATTCAACTCAACTATTTTTCAAACAACTAAAAATATGATCATGAAACCCATTATATATTTATCAGTCATCATTATTCTGCTATCTGCCTGCGGCGAAAAAAAACCGGCAACAGATAATACAGGTAAAGCAGAGAATACTAACATCGTAACCCTGACGGATGCGCAGCTAAAAAATGCATCGATACTTACAGGCAAGCTTGAGCAAAGGGAAATATCATCTGTGTTAAAACTCAATGGAAAAATCGATGTTCCGCCGCAAAATATGGTTTCCATTAGTGTCCCCCTTGGTGGGTATTTAAAATCAACCAAGTTGTTGCCGGGCATGCATGTGAATAAAGGTGAAGCCATAGCGATGATAGAGGACCAGCAATATATCCAGTTACAACAGGATTATCTCACAGCAAAGGCCCGGATAGGATACCTGGAAAATGAATATAACCGCCAAAAAGACCTTAACCAAAGCAAAGCGAGCAGTGACAAGGTTTTTCAGCAGGCCGAGGCCGAATACCGCAGCCAGCAAGTGTTAATTAGCTCATTAGCTGAGAAATTACAACTCATTGGTATCAACGTACGAACTATCAGCGCTTCAAAAATATCAAGGAGCGTAAATATATACTCTCCTATCACCGGCTTTGTATCTAAAGTAAATGTCAATATCGGCAAATACGTATCCCCGACGGAAGTGCTGTTCGAGTTGGTCAACCCAACAGATATCCACCTGGCGCTAAAAGTATATGAGAAGGATCTGGATAAATTATATATCGGTCAAAAACTGGTGGCCTATACCAACAACCAACCGGCAAAAAAACACGAAGCCGAGATATTACTGATTGGCCGTGATCTTTCTGCCGACAGGAACGCAGACGTGCATTGCCATTTTGAAACCTACGATAAAACACTGGTTCCGGGTACTTATATGAATGCAGAAGTACAAGTAAAAAATACTAAGGCATATGCCATAGCTAACGAAGCCATTGTTCAGTTTGAAGGTAAACAGTATATCTATAAAGTTATCGGGAACCGACAGTTTGAGATGACCGAGGTTAATATAGGCGAAAGTGAAAACGGCTTTACCGAAATACTGTTGCCCACAAAGGATATGACCGCGAACGCTGTTTTTGTAACCAAAGGTGCGTATTCATTATTAATGATGATGAAGAATAAGGCGGAATAAAATTAAATAAAGTTTAAACTAAGGCCTGTCAAATATGAAAACTAATATCACGATGAAATTAGTCATCTCAGTAGTCACCATCACTATATTATCATCATGCGAAAAAGCTATTGTATATAATGGGAATGTTAATGTTATGGTACAATACAACCAACAACCTGTGCCAGATATTCCTGTTTATTACTATGCCGGGATGCCTGAAAAAGACAACTCAGGCAACATTACATATCAAGGAATGCAGCTTTCCGCTATTGATGGAAGTGTAACTTTTAGGCAATTACCCCCTGGGCAATATCACTTTACAGCATCTGGTTTTTTGAATCCTGCCCATAAAGCAGTGGGAGCGGACACTGATATTACTGTGAGAAAGCGATACCGGGACGAAAGTAACTATCAAATACTACTCCCCCTTCGTTAAATTAAGTCCGGAAACAGAAAATGCCTCTTGGCATTTTCTGTTTCACTCGGCTGTTGTCGTAATAGAATAAATTGCTAAGCACTGCAGATTGCAGATCGATTTTTGCAGTTTGGCTTTTCTGGTGTAAAGAATTACATTATGTCCTGATCTGCGTATTTATTTGATTCAAGGACCGCAGTCATTAACTGGTTATTATAGTGATTAGATTGAGCGCACGTGCACCTTCAACTGCTTCGGTGTTCCGGACCAGCGAAACAAGGGACATCGGCATGTTGCGTTATCTGAGTGAGAAAAATATCCGAAAGTAGCTTAGTGTCTGGCTTTTGCAAAATTTATGGCATCCAATATCCGTATATGGCTGCCCTTTCTTTCAATTAAGCCTTCTTCTTTAAAATCGCTAAGTGTACGGCTAACGGTTTCTGTAGCCATACCAGCCATAGCTGCTAATTCATCACGCGATATTTTAAAATCATTATGATCCGGAAATTGCGACTGGAGGCGCAATAACACTTGTAACATTCGGTTTCGAACAGAAGAGTATGCAAATTGCAGCAATTGCTCTTCTTTTTCACGAATATTATTACATAAAATTCTCATAAATTGCTGACTAATATCCGGATATTGTGAAATCAGATCCATGATCATATCCTTGGGCAGGAGGCACACCACCGAATCATCTATCGCCTCAGCGGTGTCGACATGTTTGTCTGTGAATAACTCGTTAATCCCCACATATTCTTCCGCTTTGTAAAGCCCGGTCACTAATTCGCGGCCATCTTCAACAAGCTTAAACGTCTTGACAAAACCCTCCAATACCAAATAAATGCCTTCTGGATTATCGCCTTCATAGTACAAAATATGTTTCTTTTTAAGCTGCCTCACTTTTCGTTCGGCAATCAATCTTTTTAACTCATCGCTACCAAGAACATGTTCGGAAGCCAGGCGTTGTAAACTTGTCAGAGAGCGACTATAAAATGTCTTGAGGTTTTCCTGCTTCTGAAGACGGCAGTCGATTGCGTGCAGTAGTTCTTTATCGTCAAACGGTTTGGTCAAATAATCGTCAGCTCCCATAGCCATCCCTTTTCGCAGATCTGGTTTTCCGGTTTTAGCTGTTAAAAATATAAAAGGAATAGTTGCTGTGTAAGGGTTTTTATTCAGAATGTTCAGTACACCATATCCGTCAAGTTCAGGCATCATGATATCGCAGAGTATCAGATCCGGTCGCTGCCTGACGGCTGTCTTAACGCCGCTTTTTCCATTTTCGGCCGTGATTACTTTGTAACCGCTCATCGCGAGAATTTCAGCAGTACTCTCCCGAATATCGCTATTATCTTCAATGACAAGGATTGTCTTCATAATATTATAATCAATTTAACAAATGATTTATTAAATATTCTAATGCTTTTTCCTGGATAAGTAAAGACGCTCTGATGATATTATGTGATCTTCAACTTATTTGAACAATAAACTATTTCCAATAAACAGAGAACATGCAAAGCAGGAAAAAAAGAAAATTCGTTACTGCAACGTAATCAGCACCTGCATTTTTAACTATACCGATTTACCATTTTTAGCGCGGTACCGTCTATAGTTGCATTATGCTGCCGCTGCCGGCCAGCCCAGGCACCACTATTCCATTTCGTCCCTGATCGGTGCGGAGGCTGCCCGCTTATCCTATACTTGATTAATCTTTTTTCCTCTCAGTTTAATTTCAAATTATCTGCCTACTTTACCACCAATAAAGGCACTGGCATGTGGCCTGCCGATTGTTGTGTCCGACTTCCATGGAAAAGTTGGTCAAAAAAACCATGTTGATGATGAGCCATTGCAAGCAGGTTTATGTGGGCGTGAGCTATGAGCCAATTTAAACCATTGGCGACATGCTTACTGTTGACTGTTCTGACACTGACTTTTTCATAACCGTATTTGGTCATGATTCCGTCTTTTAAAGCATCAATCACCAATCTGTAATCCTGATCATCAACATCCCAATGGATATGCGCTAACATTAATTCTGCGCTTAAGGATCTTGCCAGCAACACCACATTCTTCAACGCGTCCAAATCGTTGTTAATATGTTTGAGGTCGGTGGCAAACCCTATCCTCATGATTGGCTGAAACTTCGCGCCTATCGGAACCAGTAATAAGGGGCGTACAGCCGACTCTATCATTTTGCGGCTATGGTTACCAACCATCCAGGTCCCTAAATGGTCGTTACTGTGGGCGCCAACGATAATCAGGTCTGCCTTATACCGATCAGCTTCCGTATTTACAACATCAGTAACGAAACCAGGGCCCTGAATACACAATATCTCTGGTTTATAGTTGTCAATGTTTCCTGTTGCATACATATCCTCTTTCATTTTGGAAAGTTGCAGCTTGCTATCGCGGTCTATATCGTCATAAACTGCCTCCGGCCAGGCAACAGTTCCGCTTTGTGGTACTTCTGCAGGTACATTCAAGGTATGGCAAAGTAATAACTTAGCCTCCAGGGCTTGTGCAAGCCGGTAAGCGTAATTTGCAACATGACTGGAATTAGCTGAAAAATCAGTCGCGATCATCAATGTCTTCATAATTGTCAATTTAATAAAATAAATAGCTCCGTTTTTATTTGCTATGTGCTATAAATAACGGCAGGTCCAAAACTTCCATTAGTTTATTAGCCATACTACTGTTGAACATGCGGGAAACAGCTCCCCGGCTATAAGCCCCCATTACCACAACAGCTCCCGGATCGACTTTTTTCAACCGGTCAAGCAATACATCTTCCGGATCGCCTGTCAACTGCGTTGTTACCAGGTCATCGTAATGACATCGTACATATTCACCAATCAGGTTTCCATCGGGTAGTAAAGCCAAGGGGCGTTGGCTTACGCAAACAACCTCGGCGGGGTATTTATTTGCCCATGGAAATAAAGAATTGAATGTTTTTAGCGCAAATACAGAGGACGGATGACCGTCGTACAAAATAATTATCCGTTTGATTGAATGATAAACCGGCGGAACAACCAATACCGGGCTCTGAGCACCGGCCAGGAACTCTTTAATAAAGGGTGCAGGCCTTTCCTGATGATAGTGATTTAAAGTTTCGATAACGTTGATAACTGTAAGGTCGCTGTAAATACTTTCTTTGATCAGCTCGTTGATCGCAAAACTTTTGTCTTTATGCACTACATAACTAACCTGCTTTTCAGCGCATATCTTTTTAAATAGGGCGATAGTCCTATCACAGGTTGCCCGGTCTTTTCTAAGCAACCGGTTCAGCTTATCTCCTGAAACACCCTGACTTCCCACCATGTCAAAAATATCGAAGCTATGATAGAGAAAGTCCTCCAAAAAAACCCCGTTAATTACCATATGGTCGCGGTTTGCCAGTTCAATAGCGTAGTCAAGGGTTGCCTGTGAGAATTTCAGGCCGTCAAATGCTGCACTGATCTTTTTCATATTATTTCTATATGATATGTCAAATGTAATTTATTGAAGGGCAGTGCAATATGATTACAGTCAGCAGTCACAGTGATCTGCGTCATATCCGTTTTAGTTAAAATTCAAGCCGTACCGGCAAGAAAACCGGAGATAGGGATAGGCCCGCCGCCTGTACTCGCTGTGACTTGCAACCGCATGCTCAGTGTAAAAGCTGAAATCCAATTCAATTTGACACTTTGCGCTAATAAAAAAACCTCATTGTGGATATAGTCATAATTTGCGGATAAGGTAAGGAGTTGAGGATCAAGCTCAACTTTGCTTAGCCACCATCAGTGCTAATATTTCGCTAAACTGCCGCTTAAAACCGCGTATGATTATTAACAATCTGATTAGATAAACGGTGGGTCATTTCACCGAGGACGATACCGCCGAAACTGGTATTGATCAAATCGTTCGGTGAAGGGTATTGTTTTTCGGAAGCGGTCTCCCAAATATAACTGCCGACGAACGTTGGCGGTGCCGACTGCCAGAATGTATAACCATTTGCACGGAACGCACTAAAATAAAGACTGCCATGGTAAGGATACGCGAACTGATTTGTGCCGAAAGCGCCGTTATCCCAGGTCCAGGTCGACGATTGCAGATTATGAGCCACAGTGCTGAAAGATATATAGGCGAAATCAACATTTCGCACATACCGGTCAACAGACCAGGGAATAACCTCACCCAGCGCCAATTGAAACGCAGCGCGCTTAAAATGGGTTTGCGTGGCCGTATCTGCTACAGTAGTTCCGTTTGATGAATATCCTGGATTAAATAACGGAAAATTCCGTTGGCCGGAAGCAACCGTACTGACCATCATCAGGCATAACAGTAAACAAACCGGGCGGCACATAGTTTAAACAACAAGTTGCGGCTACATGATTACTTGCATATTCTCTCAGATGGGTGACTGCAACATTAATTCAGGCTCTTCAACAATCAACTTACTGTCCAGGCTGGTAACTCCGGGCGCAGCCCACACGATATCTTCCGCCTCCTCCTTTTCGGCAAAAGAGCGCACTTTGCCGGTAAGTGTCGCTTTATTCCCGCTTACAGAAACTGTAATCCTGGCGGCATCTATTGCGGCCCTGCGAAGAAAAGCTTCACTTATTTTCTTTGCCAAATCATCAGCGCTTACCTTTGGGCGTATGGTAATAGAATTATTTACGGCTTTTACACCGTGGAGGTGCTGTATAGCGGTGCTGGCGCTGTTACGCTGAACGTCCCATTCCACCTCTCCTTCTAACATCACAATACCATTTTCCACTTTTACTTTAATACTATCTTCAGGAATCCCTGTATGCCATTTAAGGGCATGCAGCACGGCCTCGGCTATTACCCCATCGTTTGTGTTGTACGCAGGAGATACTCCAATCTGGATATTCTCAGCCAGCGCTTTCACGCCGGCTACCTTTCTGGCAGCGTTTTCAGCAGCTAATTTCCTGCCATACGTATCCACTTGCCCGCAAAGTGTTACTACACCTTTTTTTACGCTTACTTTGATTTCTGCATCATGAAGGATAGGATGCCATTTAAGCTCGTCCATCACATCTTTCTGAATTTCAAGATCTGTTTTCATGTTTTTTTGAATAAATAACTTGTAATTGCTGAAGTAAATAAACCGTAAAGTAACGAGAGTTGACATGACCGGAATCACCTGGCGACCTGACCTTGATCAGCTTTGGAAAGTGTCCGTGGCGTAATATTTGACGCCCCTCAGGTAGCGAAATTAAAAGCCTTGCCCGGTAAAAAAAATAATGAATAGCCAATCTGCCCTGTAAATACATGGCAAATCAAATTTTATTATCAAACTATCGGATCAGTTTTTTTCCTGACATAAGTTTTTCATTAAATGCCTCTAATAACTTAATGTATCTTCTCATCCAATAATAAATCGGATCATCCGGCTTTTCGCTACCTTCATCTAAACCGCCCAATGTTTGTATGTTGACAGCCCCTAACCTTTCGGGCAGTTCTTGAGGAAACTCTTTTGTAAAATCATAATTTAAGACATATCCTATTTTGCAAACAATTTCAAAATCCAGATCCTCTGCTTCAAACCAATTGTAAAGCGTCCGGCGACTTACCTGCAGCGCCCTGGCAATATCGCTGATGCTCGCGGAATTCCGGCGTATGACGAGTTCAACCACACGACCACGATGCAGGGACCCCCTATTGTTGCCAGGGCTGTTGTTCCCAAATTCGCCAGCCATTGATTTTTTTTCACTGTTCATAAAGAATAAATTATTGCCCCGCCAGGCTTCCAAATCAAAAATTAATATTTAATAAAATATACTTATGCCAACTAAAGATTACTTCAGAATATTGGGCAAGTTGTATCACCATATTTGTTCGGACCAAAAGATCAAGCAAATAACCTTCGTCAATTTAACGTCTCTCATACACACCGCACTTCCATAAATTAGTTCGGCCGCTTTTTCCAAACAAATCATACTCAAGCTTGATTTATTTTCTATGTACAGTGCGCAATAAAGGCCATACATCGCCTTTGCTGCCTGCGACATTCCGGCTGTTATTATCCACCGAAAGCTTAACAGGTAGCGATATTTGCCCGTTATCTCGCCAAATAACCAGGGTAATGCGATCTCCCGGAGCTCGTTCCGCCAGCATTTCTCTGCATTGGGCGGTATTTTCAAGCGTAATTTTATCGAGCATCAGCAGAATATCGTCTTTCCGAACACCTGCCAGATCCCCCGCTCCTCCCTTTGTCACGCCTTTTACCAGCACACCGTTTACATTCTTCGTCTTTAACCGGCCCGCCTGTTTGGCATCCATATCGCGGAGAACAATATCAAGTGAAGCATGGTGAACCTCGCCAAAGGCAACCAAATCCAGCCATGCCTTTTTTACAATCCCCGAGGGAATGGCAAATGAATAACCAGAGAATGAACCCGTAGGAGAAAGTATTGCAGCATTTATACCAATTAATTTCCCTGACACGTCTACGAGTGCGCTACCGCTCATGCCTTCATTACTGGCAGCGTCTGTTTGCAGGTATGAATTAACGCCCGACGCAGCGCCCAGATCGTCGATTTCGCGGAAACGGGCACTCAAAATGCCGGCTGTAACCGTTGAGTTTAATTCCAGCGGATTTCCAACAGCGAGTACAGGGTCTCCGATGCGAACCAAGTTGGAATTTCCTATTTCCAAAAATGGTAAGCCATCAGCCTGTATTTTTAGTAATGCCAAATCCGCCGCAGCATCTATCCCGAGCACTGTTGCGTGGAAAGCCCTGCGATCTTGTAATATAACAACCACGCTATCTCCTGCCGCTATTACATGGGCGTTTGTTATAATGTAGCCGTTAGTACTTAAAAGTACGCCTGAAGCATCACTAACAGGTGTATCATAAGCAGATCTGTCGAATCTTTGACCAATCTGCGCGGGCAATTGCGGGCGCCTGGATAATAAGCTGTCTGAAAGGTAAGAGGTAACCCTTACCACCGCGGGCAGCGCTCTTGCGGCTGCCAGGCTTAAGTCGGTCATTGTAGCCTGGGCGCTTCCCCTTGCAGGTAACATCACTAACAAGTAGATAATAAGCCTCTTCATTTTATAGTTAATAAAATTAACAGCTGCACAATTCTGCTTTTGCTTTATCGGCAGCAACTCTGACTGTATTGGCGAATTCATTCTTTGAATTGATACGGGTTTTCATGGATAGCCAAGCGCGGTAATGCACTGTATTGATTATCTCACGAATTTCCGGGTTGAGCGTTATAGCCATATTTGTCTCTTTCAAGCCCAAATTAAACATAGTTACAAACCGGTAACAATGACCCCCATCATCCAAATAGATAACTTTGCTCACATCATCTTTGTATTACGCTGAATATCATTTTTTTTTATGCTGATCATCATTTATAATCAAACTGCGCGTAAATATATTTGATTGACTTAAAAACCTGTCAACCAGGAGCGAACGCGCAGGTTACCTTTAATAATAACCGCCTGCGGTAAACTGCAGACGAAGCATGAAAAATGCGAAAACACATGTACAATAACAGCACTTAAATTAAGATTCAAATGAAAAAGCTACTGGTTCTCACGGATTTTTCACCGAACGCTGCACATGCGGAGGCTGCAGCATTAAGGTATTCGGCCAAGCTTGGCTGGGGCATTGTTTTGTATCATACCCTGCCGTTCATTCCGTTGATTCCCAGTGACACTGCGGGTCCTTATGTCACAGAAACCACGAGCATGCTGTTTGCCGATGCCAGGGAGAGATTAAGTCTCGAAGCCGATCATCTGAAAAAACTTGCCGGTAGTGTACCGCACTACCACCCGGATATTGAGATAAAAAACGGCGAAGGTACCCTGAGCGACGTAATAGAAGAAATTTCCGGCCAACGTGAAATTGAAATGGTAATTATGGGCGGAAGGTCCGACAGCGCCCTGGAGCACTTATTGACGGGCAGCGATACAGCAGCGGTTATTCGCAAGGCTGTCAAACCTGTGCTGATTTTACCGACAGGCGCTGAACAGTATATACCTCAATACGTCGTTTTTGCAACCGATTTTAATACCGCTGATTTGCCGGCGATAGATTTTTTAATTGATTTATCTGAAACGCTCGGTTTTCATCTCGATGTTGTGCATGTTGTACAGTCCAATGAAGTGGCTGCCGATATTGTCCCGGAAGTTACCTTCAGTAAGTTTCTTGCCCAACGCGGACTCAGTTGTACCCAAATACCTGGCAAAAACGTACATAAAGGCTTGCATGAATATTGCCGGGCACATCAAGCTAATGTATTAGCAATGACTCATGGTCGCCATTCTTTAATTTCGAGACTTTTTAGCCAGAGTGAATCCTTAACCGCAATCACCGACAAACAATCGGCGGTTCTGGTTTTTCCGCCTGCTTTTAACAAGTCTGTCTGAAAGCTGTTGTTTCTGGCATCATTAGGTCATAATTGATGATTTAACTTTGCTAACATTATTTGTCAGCCCGTAGCATGCCTGCAAACCTAAACGATAAAGCCACCGATAAAGCATCTTAATCCACATCTATCTCGATATCTGTAAGATGGCTCAGCGGTCCATTCAAAGTACATTCAAGTTAATCGTTTTATTAAAATATTTTTTAAAATGATTATGCTCATCCGATTTGATGTTCTAAAGCAGCATATCACGCGGTACTTTTTAATATTTTAACACTGCTATGGATACACTAACACATCTTACGATCGGCGCCTGCGTAGGCGAAGCGTTTGCCGGCCGCCGGTTGGGTAAACGCGCAATGTTATGGGGAGCAACAATCCATAGCTTGCCAGACATTGATTTCCTGAACGCGTTCTGGTTCTCCACCCCAAGAGCGCTGTTGGCGCATCGCGGCTTCACCCATTCTTTTTTGTTTTGTGCGATGATCTGCCCTTTGCTGACGATTGCTGCCAACCGTCTGACACCGAGCTCAAATATATCCCGGCGGCAATGGTGTGTCTTCTTCGTGTCGCTTTTATTATTGCACGATGGGTTGGATGCACTCAATAATTACGGAGTTGGCTGGTTCGAACCGTTTAACGAAGCCCGTATAGCGTTCAATCTAATTTACGTCGCTGATCCCTTTTTTACTATTTGGCCGCTCGTTGCATTCCTCGCATTGCTTTATTTAAAACAGGATTATAAGAGAAGAAAAATATGGTATACGGCAGGCTTGGGTATAAGTTGCTTTTACTTGTTATACTGTTACAAACACAAATTGGTGATGGACCTCTCGGTTAAGGCGCTGCTAAAAGAGCAAAACATCCGGTACACAAGGTATTTTACCACTCCGGCCCCCCTTCAAAATTGGCTATGGTACGTTACCGCGGGGACAGATAGCGGTTATTATACCGGATACCGATCTGTATTTGATCGAAAACAACATTTAGCATTAACTTATTTCCCACGTAACACGCATTTACTTAATAGCACTAAATATCAAAAAGATATAGGCAGGCTCCTGCAGTTTTCACAACAATTTTATACTGTGGAATTACGGAAGGACACAACTGTGTTCAATGATTTACGTTTTGGTCAGATTACAGGCTGGCAGAACCCGAATGCCGGTTTTGCATTCCATTATTTTATCCAATACCCTGAGCAGAACAAACTCGTTGTACAGCGCGGCAGATTTGCCGACTGGAACTGGCAGGCTACCAAATCGCTATACAGGCGCATTAAGGGAGACTAAATCATGTAAAATCTATAAGCATTATTGTTAGGAGGCCTGCGTAGTGTTTTGTCGGGAAAACAAAAATTATTTGTCAACTGAATGTTTAAATTTATTGTGGGATGCCTGTTAATTTATTTCATAACGACCGGTCTTGTTGATAATTCTAATTCTATACCATATCGCTTCACGTACAGCAGCAGCCTGTGCATGCTCAATCGCACCATGGGCAGGCAAACTACGACGTTCTTCGAGGAGTGTCATTATTTTTTCTATTAGCAATTTTATAGCTTTTTCTCTTTCGTCTCCGTGAATCTCCTCAAAACGTCCCCAAATAACCACACTCCACCAAGTTGCAAGGTTTAGTATCTCATCAACCTGAAAGCAAACATCCGGATTTTTATTCATGATCGTCGTCTTCATACCTTCCTTTGAATGCGCATAGATAAATTCGCCATCATAAACATAGGTGACGGGTACAATATAGGTGACGCCATCAGCATGGCAACCGATCCTTCCAACGATTTGTTCGCTTAACAACTGTGTTATTCTCTCTGCGTTTAGTTCTTTTGCCATAACATTTATTTTTGCGTTAAGGTTATAGTACAAAACCCGTTACGTGACCTATGGATAAAGACAAAATAATGGTTAACCATACTTACAAATTTAATTTAAACTGAACATCCATTCAATGATTTCTGTCACGTTTGATATTTTACGTTTGATACCTCATTAAATTTTTTTGGAAAAAATCAAGTTAATATTTATATTAGTAAACGACCTCAGATCATACCGTAAAGCCCTTTAAACACAATAAGGCCCGATTTCATAAGTTTACATAAAGTGAGAAATCCTAACAACTCCATATATATATAACTATTTTTATAAATAAATCCGACCTCTGTTAAATATTATTTACGATGAATGATGAACAAGCCACCTTCATTCAATACTATGAGCAATTACCGGTAGCGGTTTATTTATGCGATCGAAACGATTTGCTCTTAGCATATAATACAGCTGCTGCCACCCTCTTTGAAATAGAACCGCTTAAAGGTAACGATGACTGGTATCCGACTTTAACCAAATACGACCAGGAAGGGCATCTTATTAATACAAATTATAATCCATTGACTACGGGACTTAGAGTCCGAAAGGATAGTGTCCGGCAAGAGATCCGGTTTCAGTTATCAAGCGGCGCCGACTGCTACATCCTTGTATCGTCTATAGCTGTACGCGATAAAGATGGCAATTATGATGGCTCCATCCATACCCTCAGTGACATTACTACCCAGCGCAGGTATGAAAAACAACAGGCCCTGCTTGCCGCAATAGTAGGTTCATCCGAAGATGCTATCATCGCCAAAGACCTGTACGGGCAAATCACCAGTTGGAACCGTGGCGCTGAACGGATTTTTGGCTACAAACCTCATGAAGTAATCGGAAAACATATCGGACTTATCATTCCAAACGACAAACTGGCCGAGGAAAAACGTATTATCAAAGCAATAAGAAGCGGTAAGACGGTAGAACATTTTGAGACCTTGCGTAAAACAAATGCCGGTGTCATTATTCCAACTTCACTGACTATTTCTCCAATACGTGACGCCCGGGACCGAATAATAGGCGCATCAACGATAGCCCGTGACATCAGCAGGCAAAAAAAAGCGGAAGAACAGATAAAAAATTACACTTTACACCTCGAAGATATGGTTGCCCGGCGTACCGCAGAGCTTAACCTTTCCCTGCAAAAAGAAAAGGAGTTGGGGCTGTTGAAAAGTCGTTTTGTGTCAATGGCATCCCACGAATTCCGCACACCCTTAAGCGCCATAAAACTTTCGGCTTCCCTCATCAGCAAATATGCTGAAACCTATCACGACCTGAATATTATCAAACATACCGACAAGATCAAGAATGCTGTCAACGACCTTTCCGCCATCCTCGGCGATTTCCTTTCTCTGGAAAAACTGGAATCTGGTAAGGTCAGCATCTCGGCATCTGAATTTAATCTTGCAGAATTTTGCCGGGAAATCATTTTAGAAATGCAGGTGTTGGCCAAACCTGGTCAAAAACTTATTTATACACGTTCCGGAAGATTTCAAATAGTAACGCTCGACCAGCAATTGTTAAAAAACTGCCTCAATAACCTTTTGTCAAATGCAATCAAATATTCCGGTGAAGACACCCTGATCCGCCTTGATACAGAGCTTAACTCAAAAGAATGCAGTTTATCAGTTACAGATCAGGGCATCGGAATTCCGGAAGCGGATAAGGCACATTTATTCAGTGCTTTCTTTCGGGCAAGTAACACCGGTACAACCCAGGGGACGGGCCTTGGCCTGAATATTGTAGCGCGGTATGTAGGCCTGATGAATGGAACTATTAAATTTGAAAGCCAACCCGGATTAGGAACCGTTTTCACACTTCGTTTTCCCCGGCTGAGCGTTAACTAAAGCCGGGATTACGTATAAATGAAGGTACCACACAGATGAATGATATAGGTTAGCGCATTCGCCCCATCAATACATGTCGTTGTCAAAAAATTGGATCATTGATTATGATATGGCGCTTTTGAGACTTTTCCTATGCGCCATCGCATTGCAGTTTTTAGGCTATCTGAACAAAACGGCTATGCCAACAGCTTTCAGGCGGATTCACTTACTGGCATAACCTACTGTTTTTAAAACTGGATCCTATATACTTTCAGATGATTGGACAGGTGTTGCACTTACTTGTTTGCGCTAATTGCAGCTTAGCTTGTAAGCAATAACCAATAATCTTTACCACTGTTAGCGGGGTGCTTAATGGCTTATCTGCAGCACCCGTAAAGTTGATGAACATCATCGAAATCACTGATTTGAATCATGGCATATCACACTGTTTTACAAGTACTTTGAGGGACAATAAACAATTTCTTAACTTAATCATCAAGTCATGAAAACAGACAGTCAAATTCAAAAAGATGTAATGGATGAATTGAAATGGCAGCCATTTCTAAACTCATCTGCAATTGGTGTGGCCGTTAAAAATGGCATTGTAACCCTTTCGGGTACAGTGGATACATTTTCAAAAAAAATAACGGCTGAAAGGGCAGCTAAAAAAGTTATCGGAGTTAAAGCTATAGCAGAAGACATCCAGATCGGCGTTTCGCCGGTATACCGGAAAACCGACACAGAGATAGCTGAAGCAGTGCTAAATGCGCTCAAATGGCATTCAGCTGTGCCTGATGACAAAATCAAAATCAAAGTAGAAGATGGTGCCGTAACTATGGAGGGTGAACTGGAATGGGAATATCAGAGGGTTAGCGCGAAGACCGCTATTCAAGACCTCACCGGCGTGCGTTCGGTCATCAATCTTATAACCCTAAGGCCCAGGATATCTCCTGCCGAGCTGGAACAAAAGATCAGTGCTGCTTTTCAGCGCAGCGCAAACATTGATGCAACTAAGGTACATGCCGGCATCAGCGGCAACACTGTTACTCTAACCGGCAGGGTACGTTCATTTGCCGAAAGCGAAGATGCTGCGGATGTGGCCTGGGCTGCTCCAGGCGTATTTCATGTGGTCAATAATCTTGACATTGAAGAACCAGAGCTTGCCTTTTAATCCCAGAAGCGCCGCCTGTTAAGAGCGGCGCTTTACTACCCATAATCTCATAGATATGGAACAATCTCCGATGCTCCTGGTAGCGTATGGCTTTTCAAACATAATTGGACTGCTGATTCTTTGGTCATCTTTCCGAAAACCCTGGATAACGCGCCTGACCCTTGCATTACTTTTTGCCTGGGCGGCCTGGACAAATTATACGGTTTGCAGGGCACATCCAAATACGTACCTTGGTTTTAGCAGGTATGCATTTGGTTATGTCGGTTTCATAAATGGCTGGTTCAGCTTACACATTATTCAAATGGTTACGGCAATTGCCATTGGCCAGGCCTTGATTGCCATTGGTTTGGCATATAAAGGAATTTGGGTAACGCTCGCCTGCGCCGGAGCTATTATTTTTTTTCTGGCAATTACGCCTTTAGGATTTGGTTCGGCATTTCCTTTTCCACTTTTAGTAGCCTTTGCCACGTGGAAAGTAATTGGCACAGACAAGGGCAAACTTTTATGGACACAACTTAAAGGTGAGTCACCTCAAAAAGAGTTTTAACCGGATATAAAGGTTCGGCTCTTGTGATCAAGGTGCCTTGTGGCCAGCCAGTAATGCAACTTAAATAATGCCTTTTGCTTTGACCATAGCCTGCCTTATCTTTATACTGAAATATTTTAAAAAACAGGCCTTAAAACACAGCAAGCATTATACTTTACATGCAATCCGCATGCTTAACGGAGCCGGCTTTTGGAAAACTTCATTGCTGTTTATCAATAAAAGTTGTTGCTTGCCGGTGAGCAAAGGCGTACAAAAAACCAAAAAACTATCAGAAGCCCAAACTATTTTTTCGGAAGTAACCGCCTTTCAAGCTTTCCACCGCCAATTTTTAATTTCAGGCATATCCTCACCATTCATATTGATGTATTGTTTGTGCTCAACCAATTTGTCCATTAGGTTTTGTTTGAGATATAAGCCTTTACTACCCAAATGCGGCAATCGATCGATTACGTCCATTACGAGATGAAACCTATCCATTTCGTTAAGTACGGTCATGTCAAAAGATGTCGTTATTGTGCCTTCTTCTTTGTAACCTCTTACATGAATGTTGTTATTATTAGTCCGGTTGTAGGTAAGCCTGTGAATAAGCCATGGATAGCCATGAAAAGCGAAGATAACGGGTTTATCGACAGTAAAAAGTGCATCAAAATCATGGTCGTTCAAGCCATGCGGGTGGCTGGATTGCCTTTCCAGCTTTAACAGGTCCACAACGTTTACAACCCTTATCTTTAAATCCGGAAAATGTTCACGTAATATGGATACAGCAGCCAGTGTTTCTAATGTAGGCACATCACCGCAGCACGCCATGACAATATCCGGATCGCAGTCCTGATCATTACTTGCCCAATCCCATACCCCAATGCCTCTTGAACAATGAACCACAGCCTCATCCATACTTAACCATTGAGGAGAAGGGTGCTTCCCTGCTACCATAACATTTACATAGTGTTTGCTGCCCAGGCAATGAGCCATAACCGACAAAAGGCAGTTAGAATCCGGCGGCAGGTAAACCCTCACAATTTCTGATTTTTTATTGATGACGTGATCAATGAATCCCGGATCCTGATGGGTAAAACCGTTATGGTCCTGGCGCCAAACGGTTGAAGTAAGCAGGATATTCAGGGATGCTATCTTTCTCCGCCACGGTATCTCCCGCGTCATTTTCAACCACTTGGCGTGTTGGTTAAACATCGAATCAACGATATGTATAAACGCCTCGTAACAATTGAATAGCCCGTGCCTGCCGGTTAGCAAATACCCTTCGAGCCAACCTTCGCACTGATGTTCGCTAAGCATCTCCATTACCCTCCCCTTTGGAGCAAGATATTCATCGTTTATATTAATATCAGCGTTCCACTGACGGCTGGTAGTTTCAAAAATTGCCTCTAACTTGTTTGAGACAGTCTCGTCGGGGCCGAAAACCCTGAAATTTTGAGGATTAAGTAATGTTACGTCGCGCAAAAAGCGGCCGGTCACATGCACATCTCCTTCACCCATAATACCGGGGCAATTCACGTTAAATGCGTAGCGCTGAAAATCTGGAAGAATTAATTCTCTGAGCAAAAGCCCCCCATTTGTGTGAGCATTTGCTCCCATCCTTCGATTGCCTTTTGGTGCTATTTCCGCAATTTCTTTCTTTAAGCAACCATTAGTATCGAATAACTCTCCGGGCCGGTAACTCTTCATCCAGCTTTCGAGCATTTGCAAATGACTCTCCGGGCTTGACTCAGAAACGGTAAGCGGTATTTGATGAGAGCGAAATGTGCCCTCTATCTGCTTTCCATCAACAACCTTTGGCCCGGTCCATCCTTTTGGTGAATTTAATATGATCATTGGCCATTTTGGTCGCTCCTGCCCTGGATGCTCTATGGCATTATATTTTATTTGCTTTAGAAAGTGTACCGCTTGCTCTAAGGCCGCAGCCATAGCCTGGTGCATAATTGCAGGATCCGAACCTTCGACAAATAAAGGGAAGTACCCATAACCATGAAATAATTGTTCGAGCTCGATGTGAGGGATACGGGCCAAAACCGTAGGATTTGAAATCTTATAGCCGTTCAAATGCAAAATTGGTAATACAGCGCCATCGGTAAGCGGGTTCAAGAACTTATTAGAATGCCAGGCAGTTGCCAGCGGACCGGTTTCGGCTTCTCCATCGCCTACAACACAGGCAGCAATGAGGTCCGGATTATCCAGCACAGCGCCAAATGCATGGCTTAACGAGTATCCAAGTTCGCCTCCTTCATGCATTGATCCCGGTGTTTGGGGAGAGGCATGACTGGATACACCACCTGGAAATGAAAACCGTTTAAACAAATTTTTCATCCCGCACGGTCCTGGCTAACTTCCGGATAAACTTCACTGTAGGTCCCTTCCAGGTATGTACCTGCTGCTACTGCAGGTCCGCCGTGCCGGGTCCTGAAATATAAAGCATATTTAAATCATATCTGTTAATGATCCGGTTAAGGTGAGTATAAATAAAATTCTGCCCCGGGGTGGTACCCCAGTGACCTAACTGCATTTTCTTGAGATGTTCTATTTTTAAGGGCTCTTCCAAAAGCGGATTATCGCAAAGATAAAGCTGGCCAACAGACAAATAATTAGCTGCGCGCCAATAAGCATCTAATTTTTCCAAACATTCACCGGTTAACGGCGCGTTATCGATTGATGTGATATCAGTTATCATTGTCATTTTAATTGCTTTAAATAATTTTAAATGTGGATTATTTCATTCACAATCTGCGCCATCATCAGTTCCTCATCAGTTGGTATAATATAGACATTTACCCTTGAATCATTTGCAGATATATTTTTATTTTGGTTAGAATTCATTATCCACTGATTTAACATTATCAACAAATATCGAATGGCTGGGATCCTCAAAACATGACCGCCATCACTAATTCCGATGAGTAACAGCATTTAGTTAACTTTTGGCTTTACCCGAAGAAAGACTGATGATATGCCTAACCTTAAACGAAATAACCACCCTGAAAATACCTGCTCCCAAGAACGCCATTCCTGTCCATACGATCAGGTTCGCGATACCAAAAGCAGGATAAGCAAGAATGCCAACTGAAAAGAAAATGATCACCAAGCTATTAAACATGATCCAGCCCCAACTCTCGATACCGTAAGCACGCATATCAAGCGCGCTTCCTATACCCATTATGCCTCTTACAAGCAACCAAAATCCAACAATAATCGGAAGCAACATCATAGTTATTGTTGGGTAGGTAAACAAATAACTACCTATAGCTAAATCAATCAGTCCACTTGCCAGCAGCCATCCCCAGCGTTCAATATGCCGGATACTTATCATTGCAAAAACAGTTTCAAAAAGGCCGGTCATCATCATTCCTGCGGCAAACGTAATACTAAGAGAAAGATACGACTGCAGCGGCGATAAAATCACCCAAAAACCAAGAACACAAAGCAGGATACCAGATAACAGCATCAATATCCAATATCTGGACGGGACAATTACCCTGTTATAAACTACAGCTTCCATAGTTTGATATTTTTTGCGGCGTTTGATCAAAGAAGAAGTTGCACCTGTACAATCAAAGTACAGGCGCAACGCGGTTGATCAGTCAATGTTAATTTTCTTTTTCTCTGCAACAGCAGGGGTTGTTTTACGGATATCAATAGTCAGCAACCCGTTCTTGTAATTTGCTTTAATGTGTTCATCGTCCACATCTTCCGGTAAGTTGAAGCTTCGGGTGAAGGAACTGCTTGAAAATTCTTTGCGGGTGTAATTCTCTTTTTCCTCATTATGTTCCTCTCTGGTTTCGGCGCTGATAGTTAGCAGACCATTTTCAATACCGATATTGAAATCATCTTTCTTGAAACCCGGGGCGGCAACTTCAAGTTCATAGTTCTCTTTCTTATCACGGATGTTTACCGCGGGCAATAGCTCCCGATTAAAGAAAGGATGATTAAAGAAATTGTCGTTGTTCCAGAAATCCTCCATCATTGAACGCAATGAGGGGATGTTGTTTGATTTTACTAATGTTGACATAGCGTTGTATATTTAAGTTTATGGATCAAAATTCGGAATGGATTATTCAACCTCACATGACCTTGCTCACAAAGAGCTATGATTGTGAGCATTAAATGCAAGCTGCATTTAACCATTCATGTTTAAAGTCAAGCTCAGTCATGATCATGGTCATTTATAATGAGGAGTGAGATGTGAATATTTGTGCAATCAAATCAGTTACTTAAAAACTCAATTCATTATCATGAAAACTATCCTCGCACTCACCGATTTTTCCGATAATTCATCAAACGCTGCAAATTCGGCTGTACTACTGGCAGGTAAACTGCATGCCAACGTACTTTTGTATCATAACTATGAAACCATAGCGGTAGCGTCTACTTTTTCAGGAGGCCCCTACGTAGAAGAAGAGTTTTTTTTAGCCACTACCGAAACAAAGAAAAAACTTGATCATCAATTAAATACGCTACAATACATTGCAGATGGGATTGATAAAACCGAACGAAAGCCAACGCTCAAAGGCTTAAGCGGTGACGGTAACCTGAAAGATAATCTCAAACAAATAATTGATGAAAACCAAATTGTGTTTATAACGATGGGGGCTCCGTCAGGTACCTCTATCGAACACTTGTTTTTCGGCAGCGAAACCAATAAAATAATTCAACATACACAACGCCCGGTATTGGTTGTACCAGCCAATACCAGTGTTAACAATATTAAAAAGATAATATTCGCTACTACCTTCGATGAAGCGGATATCACGCCACTCCATTTCTTAATTGGCCTGGGAAAAATCTTCAAGTTCAGTATTGAAGTAGTACATGTAAACCAGCCGGTAAAAGATAAGAAACAGCAAATTGAAAAGGAAGAAGCTTTCCAAAAACATATTGCCAAATTCGGGTATGACCATATTTCGTTCAAGAACCTCGGAGGCCGCGAAGTTGCGGACCGGCTACACCGTCATTGCGCTGAAGAAAAACCTGATCTCCTCGCGGTAGTTCATCACCAACATTCTTTTTTCAGGCGCTATTTTGAACATAGCACTACCAAAGAAGCTCTTAGCGACCTAAAATTGCCGCTGTTCATTTTCCCGACTATTATTTAAACCCAGTTCAGTTTATTAAAAGCGGTCCATTCAAAAATGGGTACAATCCATACTTTGAATGGACCATTGGTATCAATTACATGAAGCGGCTTATTGAGCCGGAAATTTCATTTCGAACACGGTGCCATTTCTCAGACTTGTATTAAAGCTTATTCTTCCGTTCATCAGCTCAACATATCGCTTCACAATGTTAAGCCCCAGGCCAGTCCCTTCTATGTCAGTTGTATTACCGGCCCTGAAAAATGGCTGAAATATACTATCACAATCTTCGGTTGGAATTCCCATACCATTATCCCGTATACTAATGGTGCAGGCGCCTTCTACAAGCTGGGCATTTATATTGATTATACCGTCTTCCCCGGAATATTTAATAGCATTGGAAATGAGATTAATAAGACAATCCCTGATCAATTGATTGTCAAGTTTTACATTGATGGTGTCGATATCGTCATTAACAATAATTTGCTGATTGGCCTTTTTCAGCAATGACATCTCCGCAGCTATTTCTTTTATCAGAGCTCCCAGGTTAAATATTACACGATGAACATTTACACTGCCGGATTCAATGCGTTCGATTGACAAAAAATCATTCAGGATACCGGTAAGATCTGTTACAGCTCCTTTAATTTTAGCAAGATGCTCGAATATTTTGCCCTTGTCCAGCCTTTCAAAATACCTTTCTATCAGCGATGCAGATAACTGAATGCGGCTAAGAGGGGTCCTGAATTCATGTGAAGCTATAGATACAAAACGGGTTTTCATTTTATTAACCTCTTTCTCTTTATTCAAAGAGGCGTTTACTTCTTCTTTTGCCTGTTCAAGCGTCTGGACGATATTCTTCAGGAAGGTTGTACGCTTTTCGACAATTGTCTCGAGCTCTGAAGTATATTGCCTTTGCTGTTCTTCAACTTCTTTTTCGAGGCTAAGGTCATGAATTACACCGGCGTACACCGCTTGCTGCTTAAATAAAACCTCACTTACTGAAAGTCTTGCAGGGAAGGAACTTCCGTCTTTCCGTAATGCTACAATCTCCCGGCCTTTATTAATTATCTTCGCATAACCTGTTTCTATATAAACATCTATACTGCGATTGTGTGATATGCGCGCCTGTACGGGCATTAAATAGTCAACATTCAAACTGCACAGTTCACCCGACTGATATCCAAACAATTCGTCAGCAGCTGGATTGGCATAAATGATCTGTCCGGTTTTATCAATTATAATAATACCATCTATCACATGCTGTATTACGGCTTTTAAGAAATTCAGATCATTCATATTGATAGTGATATTGATAATAAAACTATTAAATGTGTTCCAAAAGCCACTTTATAGGAGTGATTGGATTTGCCGGCTTTAGCCCAAACGTTTTGATGCACTTTTCGGAAATTAAACTAACGGCTTCTGCTATGTCATCAGTTATCAAATACAACTTCATATCACCAGGCCCTATTGTTCCATTAGCCTTCATGAGATCGATATGTTCAACAAGTTTGCAATAGTATTCTTTACCGAAAATAATCACCGGGAAGTCTTTTATCTTGTGTGTTTGGATCAGGGTAAGCGCTTCAAAATATTCGTCCATTGTACCATATCCCCCAGGCATAACAACAAAGGCAAAAGAGTATTTGACCAATAACACCTTCCTTACAAAAAAATGTTTCATGTAAACCCATTTATCGAGGTATTGGTTAGGCTTCTGCTCTACAGGAAGCTGGATATTACAGGCAACAGACCGGCCACCAACATCCTTAGCTCCCCTATTCGCCGCTTCCATAAGTCCAGGCCCTCCCCCTGTCATAATTGTAAAACCGAGTTTCGCAAATTCGGCAGCAGCTTTCCGGGTCAGTTCATAATAAGGATGGTCTTCCTTAAATCTGGCCGAACCAAATACCGTAATGCAGGGGCCAATAAAATGTAATGCACGGAATCCTTTTATAAATTCCCACATTGTTTCGACTGTAAAACGTAGCTCTTCAAATCGCGAATGGGGCCCCTCCAGGAATGCGATCTCAGATTTATTGCTCTCTTTAGACATCACTAATTATAATTAAAACAAAGCTTTATCTTTATTCCATTTAACCTGCCGCAACATTGAATATATGCCAACGCCCTCTCTCTGATAGCAATTGGCCTTAAACTTTTCAATTTCACCATTAGTGACGTTACATGTTAAATTAATCAGGTCATCAGGTTTATTAACGATTCCATAGGTTTCGGTAGGCTTACAAATTGACAGAACAAACAGTGGGCTTACCATATATTACCGGCCATTATTAATATGACTTCATGTTGCTTTTTTGAAATTGCAAAGCGCCTGTTAAGATGTGCGTGGAATTTATAATATATCCCTGCTGCGTAAAAGTTTTCGATCCTAATTCACGGTCTAAAAACACTAAAAATGTACGGCAGATAATCCCTCAGGCAGCACCAGCAACGGAATCTCTATATGATGTGAAAGTTTTTGGGTATAACTGATGCCAAAAAGCTTTTCAAGCGAATTTACTTTACGGTGCACCATAACAAGCATATCAACTGTGCCATGTTCGCTTAGCCAGTCGAGGCCATGCATTACATCTACACTTTTTATATGTCTGTAATAAACTTTAGCGTAATTGGCTTTGCAGGTAACCTCCTTCAAAAAATCATCTACCTTACGCTTATCATCTCCCTCTTCAATTTTATCATCGGTAATATGTGCTATTAATAATTCGGCATTAAAATAATAGGCAAGGCTTGCTACCGAATGAATTAGTTCAATGTCGTTATCGTTCAGATCTGTAGCGAAAGCGATTTTAAATATGGGATGAAAGTGAGCATTTGCCGGGATCAGCAAAACCGGGAAGGAAGCTTTATTGATCACGTCCTGTGTATTGCTACCCAAGAAAAACCTGCTTATGGCCCCGGCTCCCGACATGCCCATAACCACCATAACGCATTTTTGCTCTTCTACCACGTTTCTGATTACATCCACCACATCACCTGTAGCACTACGCGTGTTTATAAACTCCCGATCGCCGACCGCTTCATCTGAGTGGATGTCATGCAATAATGCAGCCGACAAGCTTTGCAGTTCCTGCGTTGTCTCTTCTTTGAGGGAATTATAATCTTCGAGCGGCCAGGCCACCTGATTTGCCATCGGTGATTCGTCAGGTACTTTTATAGCATGGCATAATATTACGCCTGCTCTGATAATTTGCGCAATATTTACAGCATAACTTGCCGCATTTTTTGCCTGCGCCGAAAAATCTGTTGGAACTAAAATCGTTTTCATAATTTTTCAAAATCATAATTAAAACCGCTCACTTTGTTTTATTTACGGGTTTAAGGCCATAAAGCTGATTTTCGACCTTGCTGTCAAGGTTATATATATCTTCATATTTTACAATCTGGCCATCCACAATAGCAGTAGTGATATAAGTGATCCTGATTGGGACAGGCTTTTTAAGTTGAAAAACTTTAATTTCCCGATCCATCAGGGCTCGGTGCATGGATTTTATGTCTGTTTTATTTCCGGCTGTAGTTAATAACAATTTGGCAAGTTCTTCTCCCCGCTCAATTCTTATCGCCCCGTTACTCGTCGCTCTTTTTTGCTTCTTGAATAAATTCTTGTCAGATAAACCCAACAACTCTATACCTGCCTTATTGCCGGGCATGAAATAGATGTAAGTACCATTTTTTTGATTGCCTGTTTTTTGTTTAAAAAACAGATTATACGGAATCATTTTGTCTCTCTGATTAGTTTTGGGATTTACAGCGCCTGTTCCGGTAGCAAAATCTGTAAGCGTACTTACCATTAAGGGTGTTGGTGTAGCAGGAGCCCCTACAACTATTTTGAAATTAAACGTTGTATCCGGCAGGACTAATTTTAATGTATAAGTTGGAATATTAATCTGGATATAAGTACTATCGTTTATTTCGGCCCACCGTAGCCGCTCCATATTCACAGCAATTTTTCTCACATCGGCTTCAGGCGTTTCATAGCAGTCTCCTTCATAAAGCCCTTTAATCAAATGCAACTGATGTTGAAATATTGCGTACTCTTTGTTTAAAGGTTGCACTTTTACTACTGCATCCATAAAGGCAGGTAATTTGAGCGCATTAGTTAATATTTCTTCGCTGTTAAACCCGTTAATGGTTGCCCTATCAATTTTTGCTGGCGGATAATATGGGTTCAGTTTGCCGAAATGCAGGTTATTCATAAAAGCGAGCATAGCGTCGGTGAGAAATATCTCAAACCGGGCCTTTTGCTTGTTGCTTACTTTACCGGGTTGTTCGAGTATAGTGTGCAAGGTGGTATACTGCAGCTCTTTAGGATGATAATCTTCGTGCCTTAAACCAAATTGCAACACACAATCAATCAGGAGCATGGCAGCCCATGTTTTATTTTGATCTTTTTGTTCAACTGTCCATACCGGAGCAAAAGCCCGTTTTTCGTAAAACCGCTTAGCTGAAACAGGAAAATACAAGCCATTATTCAATGCCTTATCATTCAGTTGCCCGGCGATCTGTGCTGTGATCGAAGTATCACTTGTATTGCAAATAATGGTTTTTGCTGGTGCATAGCTTTTTGACATGGCTCCTACCGGCATAAAAAAAATACACAAAACAAACAGCCAAATAAGGGTTTGTTTACTGACGGCACAGCTTATTTCAACTATTTTCATAATATCTTTTTTATGATGTAAAAATGCAATGCCTGGTAGGTTAAATTAGTGACGACGGTCATTTATCCAATTGATCCTGAACACTCAAAACAGTTTCAACTTTGTAAATCAATATGGAAAGACAAGCACCGGGATGCCTACTTGTACAGGAACAGAAGTATCGCTCCCCTCGGTTCTCAACTGCTCACAATGAAATCGGTGATGTACAACCGCCAGCAGATCGGCATGCATATTATGTATCATAACATCAACAGCCCGTGACATATCACGTTCTTTTGTATTACTAAAAAACAGCCTCTCATAGCCGATTTTTTTACTTATCTCGTCGCTAAAGAGTGTTAGCGCATAATTTTGTTCTATATGGGGCAAACCCTTTGCCGAAATATGAGCAAGTAACAGATCTGCCTGAAAGGCCTGGGCCAAAGAAGCAAGATGTTTCAAAACATTTAACCGGCAATATCGTAAATCAGCGGTGTAAACCAAGCGCTCAAAACCACCATCAAACTTCAGGGGAACAAGCATCACCGGACAAGATATCCGGTTTAAAACCGCCTGCACCTTAACGTCCCGATTAAATGGTGCCGATTCCGGTAACCCTTTTATAACCATCCAAACGCAATTTTTATTGATGTAAGCAATCAATTGCGCTTCCGTATCGCTTGATACTTCAAGTTCTTCAATTAGCGGCATATGTTCACCTTCTTTTACGGAAAAATTGGCCGGTTGGCCCCGTAACGGACCGGGTATGTAACCATCTGCGGCAACGTGCCCCGCCAATTGCAATGCTTTAGAAAACGATGGTTGTTTTACCGGATATATCCGGGCCAAAACTAAATTAGCTCCAATGTGCTTTGCTATGTTGAAGGCAAGATGCGTGGCATTTGTAGCAGACGCAGAACCATCGTCAATTACCAGGATCGTTTTCATAGGCTGTGTTTTCAGGTTAATAATTGAAGTACAATAGCAAAATTAGGCATAGGCACATTTTATCCACTTGATGTAAATCAACGATTTACATGATTTTCCTCATACATTTTGCAGGCCTTATCCTCCACATTTATATCAAAAATGGCAATGAAAACAATAATTTCCCTTACTGATTTTTCTCCCAACGCAACGCATGCAGCGAATTATGCTTTAAAAATGTCACTTGGTTTAAAAGCTGATTTGGTATTATGTAATGCTTGCCTGTTGCCAATTGATATACCGAGCCCTTATACCATCACATGGCCGATTGAAGAATACGACATGTTAAGCAAGGAAAGTACCGATATGCTGGAATTGCTAAAAAGCCAGCTTACAACCTGGTCAGAAACTTTGAACGTCGATAATAGATTCAATCCACGCATATCCATTAAGAGTTCTTTTGGAGACTTGAATAACATGATAGAGGCCCTATCCTCCACAAATGATATTGTCATGGTGGTTGCCGGCACTCATGACAAAGACGGCTTAAATACGCTTTTACAAGGGAACACGGTAAAAAACATGATGAACAGCTTTGATTTCCCGTTATTGCTTGTTCCACCAACTGCAGGATTTAATGACATAAAACGGATCGCGTTTGCCACCGATTTAACTTGTACCAAGGATGATATAATTGCTCTTGAATCTTTAAACAAATTGATAGAACCACTCACTGCGGAACTAATTTTAACATCAATCAACAACCACCCGGGCCATACTGGCTTAAACGAACACTTTATAGAGCAAATACTTGATGCTATTGCCAATCAGGAAAAATGCTCTTTCTTGAGTAAAAGAATTATAAGAGCCGACAAAATCGAGACTGGGCTTTCAATGCTTTGCGCAAACGAACGTATAGATATGCTGGCAATGGTACATCACCATTTTAACTTCATAAAACGACTTTTTCATGGTAGCCATACTCTTGAAATGGCTAAGAACATTAATATTCCGTTGCTGATATTAAATGCGAAATAGAATTTAACATGCACATTACCACATACGGGTACAATATCATATTAAGCTATGATATTGATTTGCAGACAGCTATTACTATGTACATCGGACAAAGAGGTTATTTAATTTTTTTATAAAACCATCTCTTGGCAAGTTCAGCCGATAGAATATATGCAGTAACAGTTGCAAGCATCAACATATAGTATTTCCAGGACAGTGCTACGAAACCAAATATTGACGCCAATGGCGAATATGGAATCATTAACACCAATAGCAATATTGCGATGGTAGTTATCGATAAATATTTGCCGGGAAGGCTTTTAAAAAATGACAGTCGGGTACGTACAACCAAAACAATTAAAACTGCAGAAACCACCGATTCGGTGAACCACCCTGTTTGAAAAACTTTTTGATTAGCATGCAAAATAAAAATTAACACGGCAAATGTCAAATAATCAAAAACGGAACTCAATAAACCGAAAACGATCATAAATCGTTTAATAAAACCGAGGTTCCACCGTTGCGGCGTTTTAAGATTAATATCATCAACCCTGTCTGAAGATATGGTCATTTCAGGAAAATCGGTCAACAGGTTGGTAAGCAATATCTGCTTTGGCAACAAAGGCAAAAAGGGCAAAAATAACGATGCACCGGCCATACTAAACATATTACCAAAATTTGCACTGGTGGCCATAAAAATATACTTCATGGTATTTGTAAATGTTTTACGGCCTTCTATAATCCCGTCACATAACACATTTAGGTCCTGATCCAATAAAACGATATCAGCTGCCTCTTTTGCAACGTCAACCGCCGAATTTACTGATATACCCACATCGGCTGTGTGCAGCGCTGGCGCATCGTTAATACCGTCTCCCATAAAACCAACTACGTTCCCTGCTTTTTTTAAAACACTTATGATACGTTCTTTCTGGCTGGGCTCAACCTCCGCAAAAATATGGGTCAGGGGCGCCTTATGACGCAATGCCGCACTACTCATATTACGTATTTCCTGACCGGTAAGGACCTGTGCGGATGAAAGCCCAAGCTGTTTAGCCAGGTTTCTGGCTACTGGTGCGTTATCCCCTGTAATAATCTTAAGTCTGACACCGAGATGCTGCAGCTTTTGAATAGTATCAAACATACCGGCACGCGGAGGGTCAAATAATGTTATAAACCCAAGGAAAATCATATCATGCTCATTTTCCCTGGTGAAAATTTGATCCGGACCCACTTCCTTATATGACACTCCAAGCGTGCGCAATCCCGAATCACTTAGAAGCTGATACTGAGCTAAAATCGCTTCTTTATGATCGCCTATATCCGCAAGAATACCTGCCGATATTTCAACCCGATTGCAAATATCAAGAACCTGACGCACAGCACCTTTCGTGATGGCTATATTAGCTGCCGGGATTTTCACTTGTACTGTAAGCCTTTTACGTACAAAATCATATGGCACTTCTGTAATTGCCGAAAAATCCTTCGCTTCATTTCCCTCATAATGAACAGAACAGATGGCTTTATCGATCGGGTTGACAAACCCTTGCTGGCAGCTGGCATTAAGCCAGGCATATTTAAAAACTTTATCACTATGTACACCTTCAAAATCGAGTGTTTCTTTTAAAGTAACTTTACCTTCTGTAATTGTCCCTGTCTTATCAGAACACAAGATATTCATGCTGCCAAAGTTTTCAATAGCGCTCAGCCTTTTTACAATCACCTTTTGGCTGGCCATGCTGCGGGCACCAACTGAAAGATTAACGCTAATGATGGCGGGCAACAATTGAGGTGTAAGCCCGACCGCTAACGCGAGTGAAAACAAAAACGAATCAAGCGCCGGCTTATGCAGCAACACATTAACGGCAAAGATCACCAACACTAACAAAAGCGTGATCTCCATTAACATATATCCAAATTTTCTTATCCCTTTTTCGAAATCAGTTTCAGGAATTCTTAATGACAGCTTATCTGATATTTTCCCAAATTCGGTTTGCTGGCCCGTTGTCACGATGAGTGCCTTTCCAATACCGCTTACCACGCTCGAACCCATAAACAGGCAATTGTTGCGCCTGGCTAAGGGGGCGTCAACACTTTCAACTCCTGGATTTTTTTCTACCGGGTAAGATTCGCCGGTAAATGCCGCTTCATCAACAAACAAGGCCTCAGATTCTAAAACAAGGCCATCGGCAGGGATAATATCTCCCGCGGAAAGGCAAATCACATCTCCGGGTACAACAGCAGTTACCTCAAGCTCCGTTTTCCTGTTATCCCGTAGCACGGTGCAGTGTAGCTGAACCATCTTTAACAGTTCACTTACCGCACTTGCTGCACCTCTTTCCTGCCAGAAACCAAGAAGGCTGCTGATCAGGACAATGATCATAATGATTAATGTGTCGGCGGTATCTCCCAGGGCTGCGGAAAGCAAAGCAGCAGCTATAAGCAACAATGTTACCGGGCTTTTAAACTGAGAAAATAATATGATCAGGTTATTAAATCTATTAGCTTTTTTTAACGTATTGGCACCATATTGCTTAAGCCTTTTAATAGCTTCGGCAGTGCCAATACCTGTTGCCTGAGTTTCAAGAAGTTTAAATGCGTCATTAATAGAAAGTCGCCAAAAGTTACTCAGTTGATCGTTAGTTTTGCTTTCCATCAGTTTGGGCTAAAAGAGGTTAGAAAATTCTAAACAAATTGAGCCATTGCGAATTAAAAACTGAATGCTTCTGATCAGTCCGAAAAATGATTCAGGTCACTATTAGTTATCAGAACATTTTAATACACCTAAAATCTTCTGCCAATAATTATTTTGACAATGGCACGGTCCGAATTCGATGTAAATCCATAGCCAATTCCTCCGTTAAACTCCCATTTAGGGTCTGCATTGAGGTCCGTGGCTACAAACAACTGGTGATCTTGTTGTTTAATTGGGTCGTAGTGAAAAAATGGGCCGGTACTACCATAATATTCGAGGCCAAGGGCAACCACTTTTGTTACATCGTAACTCCCTTTAACATTTGGTGAAAAGGTAAATCCACGGTTTTGATCGGGCCCTTGAAACTCTTCTCGAGGGTAGGATTTAAGGACACATATAACTTGTTCCATTTTTTATCTACGATTGGCCTGATTTCCAGCGTGGAGGTATTTGCCGAGAACGCAGCTTTCTGAAAGCCAAATTCTGTAGATATACTTACCCCCACGGGCCAGTTCCAGCTTGAAGGAGCGGCAACCCTGGGCCTGATGTGAGAGCCGACGTAAGCCGTCCGGCCCGCATCTCCAATAGAGTTAAAGATATAAAAACCTGTTTCAAACCAGGTTGTCCAACCATGGGTGATCTCTACCGTTTCATGTACAACGTGGTTGGTAGGAAGTTCTCCGCTGGTTACAGTTTTACTGCCGTTTAATGTATAATTGCTATGCAATTCAAACATTGTTTTACCCTTTTCAACGGTTTCAGAACCGTAAACCTGAATCTCATAATTATCTTGCGCCTTAAGTTCCAGGGCGTAAAACACTAAGATCAATAAACATAAATATTTCATCAATAGTCGGTTTTAACTTGTATACAAATAGTATAGCGCTAAAACTATCGGGACAATCTGAAGTAAAATTGGAGTTAAAGCTTATGTATAAGAAACGTGACAAACGAAATTAAAAGGTTATGACAAACGTATGCTTTCCCGCGTCATATTGGTATTGGATGCCATACCCGTAGTGCTGGCAAATATTTTTAACCAGTGTTAATCCCAGTCCGGCACCTTGTGAATCTTTGCTTTTGTGAAAACGTTCAAAAATTTGTTGCCCGTTCAGCGCATTTGCAATACCGGTATTTTTTATCGAAAGTTGGTATGGGTCAAGACCAATAAAAATTTCACCACCCGGCACATTATGGCGGATTGCATTACCAAACAAATTATTTAGTAAAATATCTATCAGGTATTTACTGGCCGATATCTGCTTCGGGTGCAGCTTATACCGGACAGTAAGGTTCTTATTTTGCATAAGTTCCTGAAATTGGAGCATTTTCCTTTCAAGTATTACATCGAGTTCAATCGATTCCTCTTCAACGATCAGCTTATTTTCCAGTTTAGCCAGTAGTAATAATGAGTGGTTAAGCCGACTGGACTTGTTTACTGAGCTGTAAATATCTGCGATTTGCGCCAATTGCGCTGCATTCAATGTTTCGTCCTGTATTAGCGTATCCAATTTGGTGGTTACAACAGCCAGTGGCGTCATCATTTCATGTGATGCATTCTCTGTAAATTGTTTCAGGCTAAGATAATCCTGAGTTACCCTTAAAGACATTTCCCGTATGGCATCATTAAGTTCTGTAAACTCGTCCACCTTACTTGGTTTACCTTTAAACTGATCAACGTCGGCGATATTGAACTGTTTGATCTCTTTTAGGGTGAGTTGAAAAGGCTTCCAAAGGCCATTTAGCAGATATTTATTGGTTATAAGGAGTACCGTCAATAAACCGGCAAGTAATGCAAGCGTGATAATAGAAATGAGTTCGATCAGATTTTTTTGCCCAACCCTCGAAATAGTAATTGTAACCTTGTAGTTGCTGTTTTTTAATTTTACGAGGTCTTCTACGGCCCTACCCGCTTCCCATCGCTGCTCTTTCGGTTTTAAATAAATAGTGTCAAAAAAACGCTTCTGTAACAGTTGCTTGTAAGTTTTAACAAATACAGCGTGATCGCGGTCAAGGTCATATTGCTGCGGATTGCCATTGTTGCTCCTGATATACTCTTCAGCCTCTGTTAACTGTTGTTGAAGCGCCCGATCAAGTTGCTGTGTGCCAATGTAACTTATAGCGAAGTAGTAAATCACTGCTCCTATCACTAACACAGCCAGGGTGATATAGAAACTCGTCCTGGTATAATGCTCTGACAGCCTCATCAATCAGTGAATTTATAGCCAAGTCCGTATATAGATGTTAAATAATCTCTTCCTCCCGCATCCAGAATTTTCCGCCGGAGGTTTTTAATATGGGTATAAATAAAATCGAAACTATCATACATGTCCATCTCGTCACCCCAAAGATGTTCTGCAATTGCATTTTTTGAAATTACTTTACCTTTATTGGCAATAAAGTACAGTAACATTTCATATTCTTTTCTGGTTAATATTATCGTATTTTTATTAACCTCGACAGTGCGCCCCTGTATATCAATTGAAATTTCATTAAAAACCAGCTTGCTGCTGGTATTTAGCGCTTTCCTGCGATAAACAGCCATCAGCCTGGCTTTAAGTTCGGCCAAATGGAAAGGCTTGGTCAGATAATCGTCTGCGCCTATGTTGAGCCCCTTTAATTTATCATCGAGCGAGTTGCGGGCAGAAATAATCAGAACAGCTTCGCTTTTTTGTTGTGTGCTTAAGTATTCAAGTACACCAAACCCTTCGCCATCGGGTAAGCCAATGTCAAGCAAAACACAGTCATAATCATAATCAGATAGTTTTTGCAGTGCAGGTGTCAATGCATTACAACTTTCACAGATGTTACCATCTACATTCAAATAACTCGTGATGTTTTCGCGTAAACCTTGCTCGTCTTCTATTACCAGTATTTTCAAAGCTTTTTAATCAAATTTAAAAATTGAAACTGAAGAGAACCTGAAGTATTACCAACACTACAGACTTACTTCAAAATTATCAGGTAATTTACAAACATTTTAAAAGAGGATACAAATAACCCGATTCCAGTTAAAACAACTATGGCAATAATCCAACCTGATAGTCGGCCCCTTACTCGCCGGGTATACTCTGCTCCCTTGCGTTTTTGGCATTGGGCAAACACAATAGTTATTAGTGGTTCATTAATTACTGTTTTGATCAATTCCACTATTACTGACAGAAGATCTTTAACAAAAATAATTAAAACGCAACTGAAAACCCAGGGCACTACCATAACCGATGATCAATCGGGCTCGGTTGCTCATGCGCTCGGCGATAGTGTTTGGAGCATACATACCTGGTTTGGTTATGTATTAGCGGGATTATTACTGTTCAGGCTCATCCTTGAACTTTTTCAAGTAACCGATCAAAAATTCATCCGCCGGATAAAGGACCTCTATCGTCAGTTTCATTCCACAAGAAAAGAGCGTGAACTTGCCAAACATGAGCTCATTGTGAAAGCCGTTTATGCAGCGTTCTATATCTTACTTATTATAATGGCAGTAACGGGTTTATTTCTGGCATTTGAAGATCTGTTAGCGCCATTTAAGGCTATCAGGCATAGTGTTAAAGAAGTTCACAGCTTTTGTATGTACCTGATTATCGCGTTTATACTTGTTCATTTGACCGGCGTATTTTTGGCTGAGCGGAAAGATGACAAAGGCATTGTCTCAGACATGATAAACGGTGGCAATAATAATTAAATATTATTTTCCGGTAATCAGCTTTGCCATAATAAACGCGGCCCCCGCGGCAAGAGCTCCAATAATTACTACTTTTAACGCGCCGCTTAACGCAGGCTGGCCGGTCATTTTACTTTTGAAATAGCCAAAAATGAACAAGCAAATTATTGTTACCCCGCATGAGTAATAAAGTGCCTCTTGCGCCTCATGAATAATGATATAGGGTGAAAGCGGGATGATACCACCCACAATATAGGAAATGCCAATAGTGATGGCACTTTGGGTAGCGCGGTTTGCATTAGGTTCCTCCAGGCCCAGTTCATAACGCATCATAAATTCAACCCATTGTTTCTTGTCTTTTGCCATCTCATCTGCAATCTCGTCCTGTAGATGATTTGAAAGTCCGAAATCTGCAAATACCTTCTTTACTTCTGCTTTTTCCTGCTCAGGTACACGTTCAACCTCATCATATTCCCGCTTCAACTCGGATTGATAGTGGTCAGCTTCCGTTCGCCCGGCAAGATATCCGCCCAACCCCATGGCAATAGATCCGGCTACTATTTCGGCGATACCCGCGGTAACCACCAGGGTCGACGAACTTACCGCTCCGCTTAGCCCGGCTGCAAGTGCAAAAGGCACGGTTAAACCATCAGACATACCGATAACGATATCCCTGATGGTTTCTGAACTTGTTACATGATGTTCCCGATGCATAAGGCTTTATTTAAACTTCATTGCTAAAGTTACAATATTTGAATTTAAGCCCGTCGAGCGCATGTAATGCCCCGCCCTGATCTCCAGCGAATTGAAATGCTGCCATCCAAATACGCCGGTTGGCGGTGATAACCTGATATTGGCACCAACAAAGTTACTGTGGAGTGTTGACAAATCGTAATCGCTGGTATAGTACACAGCGGTTGGATCATGTTGCCCATAAGGTGCAAAGTACCTTGTACCCTTCTGATTATTATACCGATAATATGGACTTACCGATACAAAAGAGGTAAGCTTTATGGGTATCTCCAATTCGGCTGTGTGCGCCCGGATCCCCCAATTGTCCATGTAGTACCTGTAAAACGTTCTGATCACAAAATGATCATCCAGAAAATAATTGAACCTTACTGCAATTGGCAATTTATAACGGCTACCCGGCAGGTTTTCAACCCTTTCAGATCCATCGGTAAAATAATCACGTTGATATTTTGTTGCCAGTAACCCATGCTGATAGGACGGTTCGATAATGAACAAAGCCTGTAAACGTGTGGTAAGCACCTGCGAAATTGAAAACGAGGTACTAAATGAATTGCGGGGGCTATGGTCAACGTTACCCCGCCCGTCCCTCTCTGACCCTGACCCATATCCAGGGGGCCTTAATTCAACCGGCAATATAACCTTCCACGTATCAAGAAACACCTGTCCCTTAAAATCAAACTGCGTGTTTTTATCTTTTGTTACCCTGGTTAGGTTGATACCCCCGCCGAAAGACTGGTAATCAAACTCATGTGAATAAGACCCTGTTAAGCCAAATGCATTTCCCGTTTTATCATTAGATACTGTCCAATTTAGCGAGGGGTATACACGGGTGTCCTGCCTGGATGCGGAAGAAATACTGTAAGGATCGATCTTATCTGAAGAAGCGGACGTATAATGGTCAACACCCAATTCAAAAGTGAATGTGTGTTTATTTCCTCCTATTCCATATTTGGATAATTGCAGATCGAAGGTATTAGCAAAGTCAGTAAGTTTTTCTGTGCCGATACCACCTGTAACTGCCGAGTTGTTACCATCCTGATGGTAATAGGCAGATATGATGTTAATTTCATCAATTTTAAGCTTACGTGCCTGGTAATTGCTGCTATCTTTAACGGGCAAGGCTTTAGTTTGCGCATGCGAAGCAACTATTCCTAAATACAGAGCGGCAACGCATAAATATATTTTCCTCATTTCCGGTCGCCGTTTTAATTACATCCGCAGCCACCGCCGCTCTTTCCGCCATTTGCTCCTGAACCACCTTCACGGTACAATTGGAAACTTTGCTCAAACTTTTGCGATTTACGGGCTGATAGCTCCATCTCTGCATCATTAAGGCGATTTTTCTGATATGCTTTTACCGACATGCAAGATGTAAGGCCGAGCGCCGGTAAGCTACTTACCAGCATTAATTTAATCAGGGGTATTTTTTTCATGTACTAATTTTTAATATTAATATTACTGGAGGTGTAAAGGCGGTTATTGTCGTCGATGATCACACAGGCAAGTTGCTGTAGTTGATTTACCAGGTCCAATCCAACGCTGATCCCCATTACTGTTACGGGTGTGGCCATAGCGTCGGCAAACTCCGCGCTCGGACAAATAATGCTTACGCTTTTAATTCCGGTTACCGGCAAACCTGTTTTAGGATCGATGGTATGGGAATATTTTTTTCCATTTATCACAGCGTACTTTTCATAGTTACCGGATGTGGCAATGGCCATATCACTGATATTGAGCGTTGAAAACGGCGTCATCTGCTTATTCGGATCTGCTATTGCTATAGTCCATGGCTTACCATTAGGTTGTGTTCCCCAGGTAATCAGGTCGCCGGCTGCATTTACTATCCCGCTGTTTACTCCATTTTGCTGTAAAATGGCTTTCGCCCTATCAGCTGCATACCCCTTCCCTATCCCTCCAAAACCTATACGCATACCTTTTTCTTTAAGCATCACAGTCATGTGATCAGAATCCATGATCACATTTTTATAATTGATCAGTCGTACAGCATTTCGCGCGGTTTCGGCATTAGGCAGACTTTTCATATTTACATCAAAATTCCATAGGCTTTTATCAATTGATCCGTAAGTAATATCAAATGCTCCCTGCGTAAGCTCTGATATCCTTAGCGAACGCTGAATAAGTTGAAAAACCTCATGATCTATTTTTACCGGCTTTATTCCGGCGGCGGCATTGATCTGGTTGGTTTGGCTATCGTCACTGAATGTAGTTAGTAATTTTTCTATGCGGCTTATCTCCGCTACAGCCTGATCAATACATTTTGCGGCCCATTGCCCGTCATCTCCTACAACGCTTATCTCAAAACGGTTACCCATCAGTTTCAGCACACGTTGATGTACGGTTGCCCCGCTGCCAATGGCTGTCATTGGACAAACGCCTTGATCTGGTCAATAAACCGTTCAGTGGACTCATTTGGATAGCCGTCCCACTCTTTTAGTACCTTACCATGTTCGTCAACAAGCAGCGTAAATGGGAACTTACCGTCAGGATTGTATTTATCTGCAAGCGCTTCATTTAATTGTACCTGCTCCTTGCTTAGTTGATTTTTCTTTTGGCGGGGAAAATCAGCCCTTACCAGAACAAGTTTATATGCAGCGAAATCATTAAATTTTTCGGATTCCAAAATCTCTTTCCGCAGCCGGATGCAAGGGCCACACCAATCAGAGCCGGAAAAATTTATTACTATGAGCTTATGCGACGTTGCCGCTTCCGTCTGCGCTTTCTTAAAATCACCAAGCCATGTAACCGGCTTGCCTGTAAACAACAATAATGAGATGATTAGTAATTTCATTTTATTAACTGGTTAAGAGAATATCCGCAATGAGGTGCCGGTTAAAGTTGTTTGATATACGGTAAGGTTGCGGTTTGCAGGCGAATTTTTAACAACTCCGGCTTCCGTGAAAGCGGAACCATGATTATTGCAAAAAAACTGCTGTCCGCTGCTCTGATAAATAAGAGGATAGCTTTCATGGGTGCAAGATTGCTGAACAGCAATATAGCTGCCGGTTGTTGTTTTAGCCACTATTACACCTTTTGAGGCAAGATAACCGCCGTTCACGAGTAAAGCCGAGTTTGCCGAAAGGCTGAGATCAAGTGTAAAATCCACGCCGGTTGGCCCGGTGATACCTGCCGACGCATTGTCGGATTTTTTACTGCAGCCCATACAGTTAATCAGCGCGAATGACGCTGCCGTAATTCCGGCAATTGATAGAAATTCTTTTCTGTCCATAAATTTAAGATCGGGGTATATCAATAAATCTCAACTAACTTAAACAAGCCTCCTGAAGGTAAATCTCTGCGTAAAGCAATTCAGCTTCAGGTGCGTTTATTTAATTATTGCAATAGTATCTTTACATTCTGTAGTTTAGATGAAATCTCGGGTATTTAACAGATTTTAACAGATCGCGAATTTTAAAATATTAAAAAAGGGGCGAGAAAGAGAAAAAAGACCTGGTGCTAAAAAAGGTACGCAGAAGATCACGGTAAAAATCAAATTTGCTCCTGGTGTTAATTAAAGTCAACTATATTTCAAAACTATGTTGGCTTATTGTAAACACAATTATTGCCATTTAATATACATAAAACGATCACCATTCAATATCCATTCAGATTGTCGAAATCACATTCCACGAAAAAACAGAGCCAACAACAAACTATAAGCCAATAGCTTACAGAGCGTACAATAATACCGCAGGGGGAGAAAGATAGAGAATCCTTTGGTTGATAATGAAGCCTGTTGCAATATTAAAAAAAAGCGGAACCGGTTTTTCCGGTTCCGCAACGACGTCGGACAATGGTTCAATCCCTGCCCGCGATCATTTACCGAAACAGGAATAAATTCCATCCATCGGTTGATACAAAGTTAATCCGCCGCCCTAAGCCTGGCCAGGATAAAGATCAACTATAATGGTGACGCTCATCATTCAAAATGATTTGCCCTTTGCAGACATGTCTCAAGGCCTTCATGTGCAATACCATTGCAGATAAACCGCCCACATGTTTAATATACAAATAAAAAGTCAATTACCTGTCATTTTCAAATAGTGATATATATCATTTATTTACCTGACCACCAACATCATAAAAAAATAAAACAACAGCAATTTTGTGCTTAACATAAGTAGGTTAAAGCAGAAAATATGAAAGCATTAGTTTATCACGGCCCAGGTCAGAAAGCCTGGGAAGAAAAGCCCAAACCGGTACTGTTATCAACAAACGATGCCATTGTAAAAATCCTCAAAACAACGATTTGCGGTACAGATCTGCACATTATGAAAGGTGATGTTCCTGAAGTTGCCGATGGCAGGATCATAGGGCACGAAGGCGTGGGCGTGATCGAAGAAGTGGGGACCACTGTTAGTAATTTTAAGCCGGGCGACCACGTGATTATATCCTGTATCACATCTTGCGGTAAATGTAACTACTGTAAAAAGGGGATGTATTCTCACTGTACAGATGGCGGTTGGCTATTAGGGCACCTGATTGATGGCACGCAGGCAGAATATGTTCGTATCCCCCATGCAGACAACAGCCTTTTTCTGGTACCCAGCGGTTCTGACGAAGAAGCATTAGTGATGTTAAGCGATATATTGCCTACAGGCTTTGAATGCGGCGTGTTGAACGGCAAGGTACAACCTGGAGATACTATAGCCATAATAGGTGCCGGCCCTATCGGGATTGCCACTTTACTTACCGCACAATTTTATACACCTGCGGAAATTATCATGATCGATCAGGATGATAACCGGCTCGATGTGGCCAGGAAATTCGGCGCAACACAAATTATTAATAGCCGCAATGAAAATACAATTGAAGCGGTAATGAAACTCACCAACCAAACCGGCGTTGATGTGGCGATAGAAGCTGTCGGCATCCCCGAGACATTCGAGCTATGTGAGGCGATTATCGCCCCTGGCGGCCGTATCGCCAACATTGGCGTTCATGGAAAAAGTGTCCGTTTACACCTGGAAGACCTGTGGTCGAAAAACATTACCATCACGACCAGGCTCGTGGACACAGTGACTTCACCAATGTTGTTAAAAACGATACAATCAAAGAAAATAGCGCCCGCCAAACTAATCACACATCGTTTCAGATTAGATCAGGTGGCAGAAGCATACGATACATTTGGCAATGCCGCCGAAGAGAAAGCGCTGAAAGTTATTTTAAGTTCTTAAACAACACGCATATACATGCCGAATAAAACAACATCACAACAGTTAAACCTCGAATAAATCATGGAAAAGATATTAGTTACAACAGATCAATCCGTTAATTCCAAAGCGGCTATCCGTTTTGCGATTAAACTGGCCAGTCAGCGTAAAGCGCAATTAACCATCCTTCACGTATACCATCTTTTAAAACCCTTCAAATGGACAGACCACGCTTTTGCGGAGTATACAAATGAATTCAGAAAAAAAACGACAGAAGAATTGTCATCATTTATTGCAGGCATCTATCGTGATATCGATGAACGCGAAATTAACTACGAATTAGTTTTAGTATCCAATATCGATGTGGTTGATGGCATCACAGATTATGCCAGCAGGAACAGTTGTTCTTATATCTGCATCAGTACTCGTGGAGCGGGCACTATTGCAAAAATATTCGGCACGCATACCGCAAAATTGATCAGCTGTTCAACTGTGCCTGTTATATGCATACCAAGCGCATACCATTTAAAAGAATTGAAACACATCCTGTATGCTTCGGATATGACCGATTATGAAAACGAATTAAAAGAGGTTGTCGATTTTGCCAGGCCAATTGGTGCCAGTGTCGAGATGGTACATATCGCCTATCCTAATGAATTTGCTTTTGACAAAGAGTTGGCTGAAGCCACCTTACAGAAAAAAAACAGTTATAAAATTAGCCTTTTAAACCTGCAAAGAGATGTCAACAATAATTTACTGGAAGATATAGATCACGCTGTTAAGATCAGCAAACCGTCCCTTTTGGTCTTATTCACCCATCAGTCCAGATCTATGCTCGAAAAGCTATTTTTCCCTTCTAATGCCACAGAATATTCCTTTTATGGAAAGGTACCTTTACTCACCTTTAAAAAAAAGGATGGCAAATAATTTTGCCAAGGTCCCGTCCCTGAGTAGCGGTAAATAAAACCATTTTCAGCATGACCATGAAATACCCGATAGATCAGCCGTTTTCGTTAACAGTTGAAGAAGTTGCTAAATTGGTTCAAGCCAACACCGTTGAGGGGATTACTTATTATGAAGCAAAAAAGCGCAGCCGTGTTTATGGCTTAAATAGCTATAAAACTCAAAAACAAAAAAGCCTCTGGTTAATTCTGCTATATCAATTCAAAAACCCCATCGTCTATCTCCTTATAGCCGGATCACTCGCTTCACTTTACTTTAAAGATATTTTGGAAACCACAGCCATCCTGGCGGTTATCTTAATTAATGCGCTGATCGGCTTTTTTATGGAGTTTCAGGCACGCAACTCTATGAATGCGCTAAAAAAAATGGATATAGTAACGGCAAAGGTTATTCGTGGTGGTAAATCCAGATCGATCCCCTCCGAACAATTGGTACCAGGCGACCTGATTCCACTCGAAGCTGGAGATATTATACCTGCGGACGGTCGTTTAGTTGCTGTAAACCGTTTACAATGCGACGAATCATCGCTCACCGGCGAGTCCCTTCCTACTGATAAAACTGTTGAAACATTAAAAAAAGACACCGTTGTTGGCGACCAGCATAACATGGTTTTTAAGGGTACCTCAGTTATTAATGGTAACGGTAAAATGGTAGTAACCGGTATAGCGGCAAATACACAGTTGGGCACAATAACTTCGCTTGTAGAAACTTCGGTGGATACAATCACCCCGCTGGATAAAAAGCTGAATAGGTTAAGTCGGAAATTGATTTGGGTTACACTGGTCATGACCGCAATATTTTCAATAACCGGATTTATCCAACGCAAAGCCATATTAACCATTATAGAAACATCAATTGCGCTGGCAGTGGCAGCTATACCGGAAGGCTTACCTATCGTTGCTACCGTCGCGTTATCCTATGGTATGCTATTGATGGCCAGGCGTAATGCAATTGTCAAGAAACTATCTGCCGTAGAGACGTTGGGAAGCACCGGGGTTATCCTAACTGATAAAACCGGGACCCTAACCGAAAACAAGATATTTACCGATACTTTGGCGTTTCCGGAAGAAACCGTAAAAGCACAAGTAGAAAACAACCTGCTGAAATTTCCTAACGGAGCAGTTAAAAGCGCCGAAAATCTGGACAAACTACTTTTAACCGGTATTTTATGCAATAATGCTACTATTGAAGAAAAATATCCTGAGCCGGACCAACTTTCCGGTGACCCTGTAGAAGTTGCGTTAATAAAAACGGCCATTGCAGCGGGTTTAGACAACCATTTGTTAAGCAAACAATTTGTGCGTATTGCAGAAGTACCCTTTAGTTCGGAGATCATGATGATGGCAACTTTACATAAAACATCGTCAGGATACTTCACTGCTGCCAAAGGCTCGGTTGAAAGATTGCTGGATAAATGCAACTATTTACAGTCGGGTGCACACATCAAAATACTTGATAGCGCATCCCGTAAATCCATCCTGCTACAATCGGAGAAGATGGCGGCTGAAGGGCTGCGGGTGCTGGCATTTGCCTATCGGTCGGGTAACAACCTTGATACGCACAATTATTTAAATGACCTTGTTTACATTGGAATGACCGGCTTTCTTGACCCACCCAGGGTAGATATTAAAGGTGCTATGCTTAGTTGCAGAAAAGCAGGCATCAGGGTAGTGATGATCACTGGCGACCACCCGAAAACTGCTTTAAACATTGCCCGGAAGGTAAGCTTAATTGATGAGGACGACAAAGAGGTAATTACCGGCACTGAGTTACCACGGGCCGAGCTATTGACAAATGATTGGCGGCAGCGTATTTTGGCTGCTGCTGTTTTTGCAAGGGTTTCACCCAAACAGAAACTGGAAATCGCTCATGTATTTCAACAAGCCGGATCAATAGTTGCAATGACAGGAGATGGTGTAAACGATGCCCCGGCATTAAAGAATGCAGATGTGGGTATTGCAATGGGTATCAGAGGCACCCAGGTAGCGAAAGAGACGGCGAGTATTGTTTTGAAAGATGACTCTTTCACTTCAATCGTTCAGGCAGTGGCGCACGGGAGGGAGATTTTTCAAAACATTCAAAAGTTTGTGGTCTACCTGGTATCTTGCAACTTAAGCGAGATATTCATTGTTACCGTTTTAGGTGTAATTATACCTGGTGCCACGTTATTGCCATTACAAATTCTGTTTCTGAATATGGTGACAGACATATTTCCTGCATTGGCGCTGGGCTTAGGCACAGGGGATAAGACTGTGATGTCCAGACCGCCAAGAGCACCAGGAAAGAATATCATCACTAACAAAAAGTGGCTGGCAATCGCTTTGTATTCGGCTTCAATCACCTCAACTGTGGTTATTGCAGCTGTTTATTGCAAAGAAGCGCTGCATAGTGATGATCAAACCTGCAATAATATCGCGTTTATCACTCTTACCCTTGCTCAACTATTTCACGTATTCAACATGTCTTCGGAGGGCTCTGGATTTATAAATAATGAAATTACCCGGAACAAATGGATATGGATTGCCATTTTGATTTGCAGCGGTCTTCTTTTACTGGTTTTTGCACTGCCCGGCCTGCGTTTAGTATTAGGGTTATCGCAGCTCTCATTTAAGTTGTGGCTGTCCGCTACAACCGCCAGCCTGTTACCATTAGTTGTTTTTCAGGGCTACAAGGCTTTCCAGAAAATATATAGCCGAGAGAGTTAAACCTGCATCTGGCTCTTTACAGGCCGCTCATCGCCCAATAATACACCCCATTGCCTATAATTTTCGCTACGGTCAAACACGATCTTTAAAATGGATAGTACCGGCATCGCCAGGAACATGCCCGAAAGCCCCGCCATGCTTCCGCCAATAATAATACCAACGATGGAAACAAGCGGATTAATTTTTACCTGCGACCCTACGATACGCGGCATTAAAATATTGTTATCCAGAAATTGTACTACTGTAATAGCTCCCAATACAATCAGCACATCTGCAATACTATCTGACGAAGCGAGCGTTAACAGCACACCCAGGATATTGCCGATCAGGGCGCCCAGGTAGGGGATCAGGTTCAGAAAAGCGAAGATAATACCAATGAGGAGTGCATTCTGAATATCGAAAAACCATAATAGGCTACCTAAAAGAATAATGATATAGGTAATCTGTATCAGCAGCCCCACAAGATAACTTTTAACCATTTTTTCAGTTTGCCTTACTGCTTCTTCTACATTTAGATACTGCTCTTTTTTAAACCACATCAGCAGAAATCTTAAAAAAAGGTTCCTGTATAGAATGATCAGGTAGATATAAATCGGCAATAACCCAATAAATATAACCATGCCAGACAAAGATCCAGCCGCGCCGCTTAAAACTCCGCCTAAGGAACTGAATAACTTTTTGCTTTGCACATTAATGAATTTCACTTGTTCTGCCGGAGAGTATCCAAATGACTTGCTGATCCAGATACTTAGGTCATCCAGGTGTTTGGCCACGGTACGTTGAATCTGCGGAAAATCATCTAACAAAGCACCTATCTGACTGGAAAACAGCCAGATGATCAGCGCCACGACAATCGTTAATAACAATATTGGCAAAAAAACCGCAATAACCTCCGGCACTTTGAGCTTCCTGAAAAAACGAAAGACGGGTAAAAGTACCAGGCTGAAGAAGAACGCCATTAACAAAGGCATAATGATCGTATTACCAGCTATGATAATAGTTCCTAAAACAAACAGGCCAATTAGTTCTATGGCCCGCTTCACGGTCACCGGCATTTCTTTTACCATGGGGTGCAGTTTTACACTTTTGGAAGTGCGCTTTTTTTGATTACCCAATATAAGCCTTTTATATCAGTTTCCCATTTCGGAATAATAAGTACGAGTACTATCTCCTCTAACAAATCAAGAATGGTTAAAGCTGACACAAAGTAAAACAATATGTAAACCGGTTGGGGTAACCAATAGAAGAGCATAAGGAATACAGCCTGAAAAACCGCAACAAATTTGGCTAGGTAGGTATGGAAGCTACTAATCTTACGGTAGCGAAATAATGCTGCCGCGATCTGCGCGAAAAAGAGAAACACTTGAATTACAACTAATACGAGTTCCTGTTTAAGAAACGCAGGGTTCACCAAAACAATACCGATAATCGCTACCGCGATGGTAAGGTCGTCAGAGACAGAATCAAGAATTGAACCAAACGCACTGGTTACCTTGAATTTGCGCGCCAGATGGCCATCCACCGCATCTGTAAGAAAACTTACAATAAGCAACCATTTAAAAATTGAAAGCCGCTCATAAAATAATAATGTCAAAAGTAACGGAGCTGTCAATAACCTATAAAAGGTAATGCCATTTACTATATAATAACTCCTTTTATGCGCAAGGTTGACAAACATAACTCTATTCAATCATTATCCTTATCATTTTTCTCTTTTGATGCAGACATCGTATCAGTTCTGATTTCCGAATGCCTGATTTGTCCACCTAAATAGCCCGTCCTTGCAATCAGTCCAAAGCTTATCAAGGATACAGTGAGCGATATTAATGCTACACGCCTAACCTGTGATGTATTTTTCAATGTTGCAAAAAGCCCAATCAGTGAAACCCCACCTGTAAGTATTAAAGCGATCAAAGATACCAGGGCAGACTCCTCATGATCTTCAATGAGATATTTAGATATTCCTTTTAAATGTTCAATGGTTTCTTCAGCACCCTCGCCGGTTGCATAGGCTATACCGGCCCCAATTGCTGAGACAATCAAAACATTATAAGCAGCGATTAGTGTACCTTTGTTTCTTTTCCATATTCCATGGATCAGGACAAATGCACCCAAAGCCGTACCAACGATAGGCAGGTGCGTGATCAGCAGGTGGATGTGTGTTTGGTTCATGACTTTTTTATCAAAGGTGATCAACTAATAGCACTGTTTAAATAATAGTAATCAAGCCAATAAATGATCTTAATCATTTATTGGCGAATAATGAACGGATAGCTTTACAATCTAAAGAATTACACCATGAACACAATTCTAATGCTCACTGACTTTTCGGAAAATGCAAACCACGCCGCAAAAACCGCCGCAAAAGCTCTGAGGAATTTAAATGCAGATATATTGCTTTACAACACTTATTATGACCACCCTATACTTCCTACATATGCTGGCGGCCCCTGGGTGGTAGAAGAATTCGTTTTTCGTAAAGACGAAAGCGAGGTACGGCTGGGCCAATTGGCTAGTCAACTAAGGCATATTATTGCAGATCTAACTATAGAAGGCGTTGAACCTAAAATTGATTATCAAATTGGTGAAGGTTCACTTGGTCGAAATACAGCGGCGGTTATTCAGGATAATAATATTGATCTTGTTGTAATCGGCAGTAGTACAGATAGCTCTTTAGACCACTTAATCTTCGGCAGAGATACGATGCAGGTGATAGATCATTCGTCCCGCCCCGTATTGATCATCCCGCCAAAAGCGGATTTAGCCCAGCTTAAAAAAGTAACATTAGCCACGGCTTTCGAACTGGCCGATATCAATGCAATCAATTACTTAACCGGCTTACAAAAACAGTTACACTTTCACCTGGAAATTGTCCACGTATCCGCCATAGAAGAGGAAGGCGATACTGTAAAAGAAAAGGCTTTACTTAACCATATTGATGCAATTAAACAGGATAATATAACCTTTCAGGAAATAAGGGGAAAAGACGTGATTAAACGATTAAATAGGCTATGCAAAGATAACGGATCGGATATACTTACACTTGTTCATCATCAAAACTTTTTTTTGTCGGGGCTGTTTGACAAGTCTACAACGGTGGCCGCTTTAGACAACCAGCATTTACCTCTGATGGTCATTCCGTCTGAAATGATCTGATCAGTTCGTAACTAACTATTAGCTGATCAGATAAATGGCAATAAATAATTTCAATATACATGGCCTGAGCGAACAGGAAGTACTTGCGGCGAGATCTAAATACGGAGCGAACAGCCTTTCGTTTAAGAAAGAAAACGGATTTGTTAATGCGTTGATAGGATTGACAAAAGAACCGATGGTAATCTTATTGTTAGTTACCTCATGTATTTATTTTATTAGCGGAAAGGCGGGCGACGGTATTTTTTTGGCTTCAGCAATTGTACTCGTGTCGGGCATATCTTTGTATCAGGACTCCAGAAGCCGGAACGCGCTCGAAAAATTGAAGGACTTTTCGCAACCTAAATGCAAAGTGATCAGGCACGGAGAAGTTTTAGAAGTAAAAAAAGAAGAGCTTGTTATTGGCGACAGCCTGATAGTAGAGGAAGGCACTTTTATTACTGCTGATGGTGTTATTGAACATTCCAATGATTTTTCAATCAATGAAAGCATTCTCACAGGCGAATCCCTGGCTGTTTTTAAAGACAAATCCTCAGCAGACAATCTGATTTTCAGTGGCACAACAGTAGCAAGCGGACTGGCCATTGCAACCGTAACGGCAATAGGCAACCAAACACGATTAGGTAAAATTGGCAGGAGCCTGGAATCTATAGCAGAAGAAAAAACACCCCTGGAAATACAGATCAGCAATTTTGTAAAGAAAATGGTGATCGTGGGGGTAATTGTGTTTCTGACGGTGTGGGGGATAAACTATTTTCATTCGGCAAATATCTTAGACAGTCTCCTTAAAGCGCTTACGCTGGCCATGAGTATCCTGCCCGAGGAAATCCCTGTTGCATTTACCACCTTTATGGCGCTGGGGGCCTGGCGGCTTATGAAAATTGGGGTCGTTGTCAAGCAAATGAAAACGGTGGAGACTTTGGGCAGCGCATCGGTGATATGCACTGATAAAACCGGCACACTAACCGAGAATAAGATGAGCCTGGCGAAAGCGTATGTCCTGAAGGAAGATTGCATTTATAATCTTAATGAAAAGCTATCGACCGGCGCAGCAACAGAGCTAATCGCGCTTGCCATGTGGGCCAGCGAACCGATCCCTTTTGATCCGATGGAAGTTGCCCTGCACAATGCCTACACCCACACAAATCTGACAGATGAGCGTTCGGATTATAAAATGATCCACGAATATCCGCTGGGCGGCAAGCCGCCTATGATGACCCACCTTTTTGAAAATGGAAAAGGGAATCGCATTATCGCAGCCAAAGGTGCACCTGAAGCATTGATCGGCGTCAGCAACCTAAATCAAATCGAGAAAGAACACGTGACTGCTGCAATAGCGGCTTTGGCAATCGAAGGCTACCGGGTATTGGCCGTAGGCGAAGCAAATTTTGTGGGAAGTGATTTTCCTGCTACACAGCAGGAGTTTCATTTTGTATTCAAAGGGCTGGTTGCATTTTATGATCCGCCCAAGAAAAACATCACTGCTGTATTACAGGGCTTTTACAAAGCTGGCATTAAGGTTAAAATCATCACGGGCGATAATACAGAAACCAGCGGCGCTATCGCGAAGCAAATTGACTTCCATGGAGCAGACCAATGCATCAGCGGAGACATGCTGATGCAATTGTCAGAACAGGAACTTAGGGAGAAAGTAAAGAAAGCGAACATTTTTACACGTATGTTCCCGGATGCCAAGCTAAAGATCATCAATGCTTTAAAAGCCCAAAATGAGATAGTAGCAATGACCGGAGACGGAGTTAACGACGGCTCCGCACTGAAGGCGGCGCATATTGGCATTGCGATGGGAAAAAAGGGCACAGAGATAGCGAAGCAGGCTGCTTCATTAATTTTATTGGAGGATGACCTTTCGAAAATGGTTGATGCTGTAGCCATGGGCCGGCGTATCTACACTAACCTAAAAAAGGCCATACAGTATATTATTTCTATCCACATTCCTATCGTATTAACGGTATTTATACCACTGGCTTTAGGTTGGATTTATCCGAATATTTTTTCACCGGTGCATATTATTTTCCTGGAACTGATTATGGGGCCGACTTGTTCGATCATTTATGAAAACGAGCCAATAGAAAAGAATGCAATGTTGCAAAAGCCACGTCCGTTCAGCACCACATTCTTTAATTGGAAAGAGTTGGCGACCAGCATAGTACAGGGTGCAGCCATAACAATAGGAACACTCACGGTCTACCAATATGCCGTAAGCAAAGCAGCAGATGAACAAGTGACCCGTACCATGGTATTTACCACCCTGATATCGGCTAATGTTTTGCTCACCTTAGTCAATCGTTCGTTTTACTATTCGCTGTTTACAACTATCAAATATAAAAATAACCTTGTACTGCTGGTTATCGGGCTTACAATCTTTATATCATCTTCACTGATATACATCCGCCCTTTGGCAGTTTTCTTCGGTTTCAACTCGCTAAATATCAGTGACCTGGTGATGAGTACAATTATAGGGTTTACCTCCGTTATTTGGTTCGAGCTTTATAAAGCATGGTTACGTAAGGACTCAGAAGTAAAAACCTCGTGATAGAAAGTACGTTGATAGTACATTAAGATTTTGAAACAAGCATTTTAGATGGATAATTAATCCTGATGACTCCCTTATCAATTGATTAAGACATGATCTTCTTCGGTTCCATATTACCGGTTTTAGTTAGTATCGGTTAATATTTTTCAGAGGTTCTACAGCTTCATTGTGCCTCTTGTCACCACCTCCGGTTTTTCCGTGCTTAGCAACTTGTATATTCCCTACAATACTTACGCTTAAGAAATTTGACATACTTCATAAAGAAACATTTGTTAATTCATTTTTTTGTCTAAATTTGAATTGATAAAACTTAGACAAAATGAATTATTCCATTTCTGATCTTGAGCAATTGTCAGGTGTTTCTGTCCATAATATCCGTATTTGGGAAAGGAGGTACCGGGCATTTACCCCTTCAAGAACAGCTGGGAATACGCGCTTTTATGATGATGACCAACTAAAGAAATTATTGAGCATAGCCGGACTTTACCACGCTGGCTACAAAATTTCTAAAGCCTGCGCGTTAAGCCGGGAGGAAATGAACAAACTACTCAAGAATGAAATAGATAAAACGCGGCCAGCGCAACATCAGCATGAGTATTTCATTTCTCAGATCATCAGCAATGCATTAATTTTTCATGAGTATGCGGTAAATGAACTTATAACCAAATCGTTCGAGCAGAATGGAGTTTTAGGAACATATAAATTCGTGATATACCCCATGTTAGTCCGTGCCGGTTTAATGTGGCTAAACAATTCGCTTTGTCCATCACAGGAGCATTTTCTTTCGTCCATCATCAGGCAAAAGCTATTTTCAGCAATCAATGATTGTTTGGAGCAACAGCAAAATAGCAAACCGTTATGGCTGCTATTTTTACCGGAAGACGAAGATCATGATATTGGCCTGCTCCTTTCAAGCTATATGTTGCGGACTGCCGGCCATCGGGTGATTTATTTAGGTGCGCAGGTGCCAATGTTGGCTTTAAACCATACGGTTGAAAGCACGCAACCCCACAATCTCCTTTTTTTTATGACGCGTGTAAGGCCAATTGCTAATGCACAAGTATATATTGACCAGCTCGCGTCTACTTTCAAATCTGTTAAAATATACTTATCTGGCAACAAGCAAGTTATAAATAGTGTTCATTTTCCCAAAAACGTGTATTGGTTGGAAACGCTTCCGGATTTTGAACAAATAATCGCGCCGGTTATATGAGCAAAAAGGAACGAAAAGGGTACGCGATAACAGGCACTGACATTGCCGGATTAAGCGCCGCGGCGTACTTATTTTTGCAGGACACCCGAGCGTACCAGAACAAGGTGTTCCGCCTGCCAGCGTTTATGGCAATGTTTCAATACATCAATTATTAAACTATCTGAAAATCTAATCGATGAAAGAAAAATTTGACCGCCTTTCTGCGGAATGTAGTAAACTGGCAACACGCAGGTACAGTACCAGCTTTTTTCTGGGCATCAATTTTCTTGATAAAGAATTGCATAAGCCTATTTATGCCATCTATGGCTTTGTAAGACTTACTGACGAAATCGTGGACAGCTTTCATAATTATGACAAGCGTGAATTACTAAATAAATTTAGAAAGGATTGCTTTGAAGCGATAGAACTGGGTATCAGCCTAAATCCCATTCTTAACGCTTTCCAGGAAACAGTCAATAAATACCGTATAGATCACCAATTGATTAACCAATTTCTGCATAGCATGGAAATGGACCTGGACGACCAGCTTTATGATCAACAAAAATTTGAGGAATATATCCTTGGATCTGCTGAGGTGGTTGGCCTGATGTGCTTATACGTGTTCACAAACGGCGATAAGGACAGTTACGAAGCTCTTAAGCCGGGAGCCATGCGCTTAGGCGCGGCCTTTCAAAAGATTAATTTCCTGAGAGATATCGGCGCGGACTATCTTCAGCTCAACAGAAGCTACTTTCCGGGGATTGACCTTAAGCATTTTTCCGAAACAGATAAAAGAAATATAGAACAAGAGATTGAACAAGACTTCAATGAAGCGTTGAAGGACATCCGAAAGCTACCAAAATCTTCCCGCCGGGGCGTCTATCTGGCTTACCAGTATTATCGCGAGTTGTTTAAAAAGATTAAGCTTGCGAGCGCCTGCGTGGTTTTTTCTAAAAGATTCAGAATTTCTAATCGCAGCAAACTTATATTGATATTTGATACTTTGCTTAAACACCAACTCAATTACCTTTAAAAACCGTTTTTCAGATATCCAATTTTTCAGAGATGTGCCTTATAACTTTATCAATATTATCGCAGCAAATGAAATGTGAAACCCATATTTGATCATAGGTCTGTTTTTTATAAAACTACGTTTCAAAACCGGAAAATAATCTGGAGTGCCTGCCTTTCTAAAGTATAAATAAATTGTCCTGAACTATCCAATTTATTTAACAACAGGAAAGATCATAGTAAAACAAGTTTCTTTATAAGGGGTGCTCCAAAATTGGAGTGTACCGTTCATTAACTGAACATACCGCTTCACAATATTAAGCCCTAATCCCGTTCCGGAAATATGCCCGGTATTATTGATTCGGTAAAATTTTGAAAACAGTTGCATTTGATCCTGTTTTGCAATCCCTATACCATTATCTCTCACACTGATTAACAAATTTTCGGCGGTCAAATTGGTAACCAGTTCGATATTTGTTTCATCACCCGCATACTTAATGGCATTTGATAAAAGACTATTGATTGATTTTGAGATCAGCATCCGGTCCAGGCAAACAACGGTATTTTCCTGAACCGGTTTGTAAGTTAATTCCTGGCCGGGCCGGGCCATTTGTTTCATAGCAGCCATAATCTCTTCACAAAGCGGTACCAAATCGAAAGATGAAAATTCGGCTTCAGTCAAACCTTCTTCCAGCCTTTCAACAGATAAAAAATCTTCAAGGATATCTTCAAGATTATGAACTACCTGTTTGATCTTGGCAACATGTTTGACAATTGATGTTTTTTCATCTTTTTCCAGGTATTTAGCGATTAGGGTGGCTGACAGTAAAATAGAGCTTAACGGTGTACGAAATTCATGTGATGCCAAAGTCACAAACGTGCTTTTTAATTGGTTTAATTCAAACTCTTCCCTATATGCCCTGATACGGGCGTTTAATTCCTTCAGAATTAGATAAACTAAAAAAGATACAATGACCATTATTAAAACAGAACCGGCGACTATAACAACCCGGGTTTGTTTAGATGATAGTTTATAACCGGCCTCTTGCGAAGACAGGAACATTTCTTCCAGGTGCTTAAAGCGGCGGATGGTTTCGTTAATTTTTTCAATTTGTAACCTGAGGCTACCGCTTTCTGAAAAGGTCGTTCTCCGCAGCGTGTCTATTTGATGTTTCAAGTTAGTAACCTTTGTTAATTGATTATCATCAATTAACAAAGCTTTTAAGGAATTAACTTTTGTATTAAGCCTTTCATACTGCTGCGTATTTAAGCCGAAACTATCTTTAGGCGCTAACGGCTTTGAATACGTTTGGTACACCATAGCCTGATTAAACAGCATGTTCAGCGAGTCAGTTTTTCTAAGCACCTGGTAGGTACGTTCTATCCGTTTTTCATTTCTTTCTTGTTGGATTAACGTATTATAAGAAACTGCCCCTGTTAATATAACAAGTATAATTGAAGCAGCACAACCGATGTAAAAATCGAACCGAAAGCTTTTGAGCGCGGTTGGGGCCAATTGTCTGGTTATACGTAATCCTCCCTGGTTAAAATATTCCTGCTTTCGCTTCCTTCAGGGATTTTCATTGATTATTTATTTATCATCAAAAATCGCTCCTCAGAATATTAGAACAAATGACCTTGGGCACGCTATTTTAAATAGTTTATCACATATTGATAACAAATATTTAGTTAAACCGACTCCTGCAGCGAATGCCTGATGGCTTGAAAAAGTTCTTCAGGGTCAAATGGCTTGCGGATGTAGCCGCTTGCTCCCATCTCCAGGCCGATCGCTACATCCTTTTTTTCAGCACTGGCCGTTAAAAATATAAATGGAATAGCCCTGGTCGCGGCATTGTCTTGCAAATATTTAAGAACCTCATAACCATTAGCCTCAGGCATCATAATATCGCAAAGTATTAAATCAGGCAGGTGTTCAATAGCTAATATTAATCCTGTTTTTCCATTCAGTGCGGGGATGACGTTATAGCCTTCTAATTCCAACAATTCGCAGGTATTTTCGCGAATGTCGTTATTGTCTTCTACCAGTAAGATCGTTTTCATAGCCTTAGATTCATTGGAAATTCAATAATGAAAGTTATTCCGAGGTTAGCGTTGCTGATAAAACTGATGTTACCGTTCAATAACTCTACGTATTGTTTTACAAAAATAATTCTACCAATTGCCCTTCAAGCTCGGATTTATCATAGCCGAACAATTTTTATGCACATGGGTTAGATAACTCGATCCTCCCCCCCTTCACTTATCACCAAAACCCAACTGTAGTGTGCTGAAATAAAGCTTTAAACCCCGCTTCATTTTCAAAGAGATAAAGTATTTAACTCGTTCATAACACGAGAGATTGAGGTATAAGATGTTTTGCGATTGTTTAATAAAGTTAAAAAAATTCCCAAAAGTTTTAAACAAAAACTAATAGTAAATAAGCATTAAAAAATTACGAACTTACAAATTAACAAAAGGTGCTGTTAATTGAATGTGTGCTTTTCATGGCCGATTGGCATTCGCCGATCGTTTTATCAATTTGTCAGGAAAAAAAAGAGAAACACAGCCATTCCTATAATGATAAGTAATACAAATGAGAGCAAAAGAATAAGCGGCCAATTGCCGCGCAACCAGTTGGGCGACTTTTGGGCAATTTGAGTTAAATATTTTGTTTTCATGGTCATGGCTTTTATTTAGTTGAGGTTTTATCCGGATCGCTTTTCCACACTTTGGGTGTATAGCTTGTGCAGCGGCTTCAATTGCGTAAAGATAATTTACTCAACAGCTCACTTAAACTTTTTCAAACTAATCAGCTTTTGTCGGAGTTACCAATGGGTAATAAACACCGGAAGATTATTTAATTTAATGATCAGCTCTGCTGTACTGTCTTTAAAAAAATTAGACAGCCAGTTACGCCCATACGCTCCCATAACCAGGCATGCATTGTTCTCTCTAAGGGAATAATCAAATAACTCATCCTTTGGTTTTCCCCGTAAATCTTTAAAGTTGATCAGGTTATAATGCACCCTGAGGTATTCATAAAGCTTTTCCTTTTGCTCTTCATTAAATGCAGCATTTTCGTCCGCCTGCAGCACCATCATCTCAGCATCTTTCAATTCAGGAAATAAATAGGTAAACTGCTTGATTGCGAATAAAGCCGAAGCGCTGCCGTTAAAAGCAAAAATGATCTTATTGATTGGATGGGTATGGTGTGGTGCTATGATCACCGGGCATTCTGACTTCGCCAGCAGGTTTTTTACAAAGTCAGCCGGCATTTCGAGAGCGGACGAAGCGAACAATACAGGTCCTGAAACCAGAACATCCGCATATCGGCTTTCATTGATCAATTCCGTTTGCGGGACACCCTGATCACGATGGACCCTGCAATTGATACCCTGGGCTTCGCAGGCTTCTTTGAACACGCGTATGTTCAATTGAGCAGCTTTCTCCTTAAAAGCCTTTATTGGTTCTTCATCTGCATCTATGGTTTCTACATAAACACTGCCGTAGGCGAACTTAACACCAGCCTCGTGCGTAGGGGCCTGATCTTCTAAGAATATTCCGCAAAGCTGAGATCCTGTTAACCGGGCCAAATAAACACCGAATGCCACAGATTGTGGGTCCGGATTTTCTGCGTTTAACGCGAGCATAATCTTTTTCATAACCGTTTGTTTAAAGGGAAGCTTCCGTCTTTGACTGCCAGAGCTTCCCTTATTGTGACAGGGATGCAAGGTATTGAGGTCAGTTACTTAGCGAAATTCTCCCTTTTCGTTGAGTTTTACTTTCATGCGTTTATCGCCGTTTTCCAGCAGGAGCTTGAAGGTTTTATCAGCCTGATCCTTATGATCAAAATAATTAACCTGGTAAACATCCTGCGAAATACGCCAGTTTGGAAAGCGCTGCGAAACAGCAGTCCTGACTGCCTCGGGCAATTTTGTATTTTTAAACTTTTCGGCTGTTCGAAGGAGTTTGCCATCCTTATCATAGGCCGCGAGTATTTTCCCGTCAGGTATATAAAATGAGATATAGTACCCATCATAGTCATCATCATAAAATTCTGATTTTTTCACATCGTAACTGGCAGCTTTAAATTCGAGCATCCTAACTGGTTGCGACATTTCACGGTTATCTGTGGCATTTAAATATTTGTAAGTCGAAGCAACAATCCGCACTTCAGGTAAAATTACCTGAGCCGATGAGCATAGAGCAAAACCGACTATCAGCGCGGTTAGCATAAGCATGGGTTTGAACGTTTTCATGTTGTTTTGTTTTTAATGAATTAATAGACAAATTCCGGTTCTTCAATAGTCAGCTTATTTTCTACATGGCGTACACCGGGAGCTTCCCACGCAACATCTTCGGCATCTTCACTTTCGGTAAGGGAACGTACCTTCCCGGTCAGGACAACTTTGTTTCCGATTGTATCCACAGTTACTTTGCTGGCGTCGACAGTTGCATTCCTGCGGAAAGCATCTGCAATCTTTTTTTCCAACTCCAATGGGGTTAATTTCGGTTTAATGGTGATCCGGTTGAACACCGAACGCACTCCTGAAAGGTATTGAATCGCCGTCTGGGCATTAACACGCTGGTATTCCCACTCAAGTTCACCTTCCAGGGTAACGTCACCATCTTCTACCTTAATTTTTATCTTATCGTCAGGTACTACCGAATGCCATTTAAGTGCATTTAGTACTGCCTCAGCAATTTCTGCGTCTGTTCTCCAGTAGGCTGGCGACACACCAATATGAATATCTTCAGCGATGGCCTTGACACCGGCAACTTTTTTGGCCGCCCGCTCGGCAGTTAGCTTTTTGGAAAAGGAATCTACATTGCCTGATAATGTCACGATGCCATTCTTCACAGCAACGCCAATTTCAGATGAATTTAGAAATGGCTGCCATTTCAATTCATCCATTACATCTTTTTGGATTTGATTGTCTGTTCTCATAATTTTTGAATGTAATTAACTACAACAAAGAACCGAATAGCCGGCAGCTATCACCATGATGGTGATCATAAACTGATATGATGTTCATCATCAATGAGATAAGGCCACCAAACATTATCTTTCTGAGTTTCCTTAACCTGGCTACTATCAGGCGGCCAAAGCCCCCTCTTTGATTCCTTTTACTTCAAACTAATGGAGTTTTGTCACACTTCATTACGACACAAGTCACATTTTCGGCAAACACCCGTCATTTCAGGTTTGTCCGCTTCAACTCATCTTTATTTTATGAAAAAAGCGATACCAACAGTAAATAAAAACACTAAAAAAAAATATAAACCAACATTCAGTTGGGCTTGGGTATATGTGATCATTTTGCTGTATTTGATTCTTTCCCCATTCTTGTCCGGAGATAATGTTAAAGAGATCACCTGGCAGCAATTTTCGAAAGATATGCTAAGCCGAAAAGCTGTTGAAAAGTTAGAGGTGATCAATAAAGAGCATGTTAACGTATACATCAAAAGTTCATTTGCAGGCGATACCGCTTTCAAAACCGCATTTAAACCAGTAGTTGGCCGGGGCCTGAACTACGGGCCACATTACACTTTTACAATAGGATCAGTTGAATCTTTTGAACTTAATCTCGATAAAGCGGAGCAAGGTTTCCCCTTAAGTGAAAGGGTTTCGGTAAGGTATATCAACAAAAGCAACTGGTTCGTTAATATCCTCGGTTGGACTGTACCTTTCATCCTGATGTTTCTTATTTGGAATCTCATCATGAGGCGTATGGCGGGTACCGGAGCGCCCGGGGGATCTTCGATTTTTAGCTTCGGAAAATCAAGGGCTACATTGATTGAAAAACAAAACAGCACTGTCACCTTCGCCGACGTTGCCGGGCTGGAAGAAGCCAAGGTAGAAGTAAGTGAAATTGTCGACTTTCTAAAAACGCCTGACATATTCACCAAACTCGGGGCAAAGATACCTAAAGGTGTAATTTTAGTAGGGCCACCCGGGACGGGTAAAACAATGCTTGCAAAAGCCGTGGCCGGCGAAGCGCAGGTGCCGTTCTTTTCTATCTCCGGAGCTGCTTTTGTTGAAATGTTTGTTGGTGTTGGTGCTTCCCGGGTGCGCGATATGTTTCAACAGGCCAAAGAAAAGGCGCCCTGTATCATTTTTATTGATGAAATTGACGCAATCGGGCGTTCAAGAGGTAAAGGCGCATATTTAGGCGGTGTCAATGATGAACGTGAAAGCACATTAAACCAGTTATTGACCGAGATGGATGGTTTTGCTACCAATGCTGGGGTTATTGTGTTGGCGGCAACCAACCGGGCTGACATGCTGGACCCTGCCTTAATTAGGGCAGGAAGATTTGATCGTCATATTTACCTTGAGTTACCCAATTTAACGGAACGAGTGGCTATCTTTAAAGTGCACACCAAGCGGTTAACCATGGCCGATACCATTGACATTCCTGTGCTCGCGGCCCAAACGCCGGGCTTTTCAGGCGCAGATATTGCAAATATCTGTAATGAAGCAGCGTTAATTGCTGCTCGGAGGAAAGCCGACAGTGTACAAAATGCCGATTTTTCAGAAGCCATTTACCGTATAATTGCCGGGCTTGAAAAGAAAAGCAAAATCATTACGCCGGCCGAAAAGAAAGTAATAGCTTATCATGAGGCCGGCCATGCAGTTGCGAGTTGGTTGTTGGAAAATGTGGAACCATTGGTTAAAGTATCTATCATTCCCCGCGGGAAATCTTTAGGCGCGGCATTATACTTGCCAGAAGAGAAGCAACTGCGTAACAAAACTGCTTTCGTTGAACATTTATGTGCTACCCTGGCAGGCAGGGCGGCAGAAGAACTTACATTTGGCGAAATATCGTCCGGGGCGTTGGATGATTTGGAAAAAGCGACCAAAGAAGCAAGATCAATGGTTATGTATTATGGTTTTACCGAAAGGCTTGGAAACGTAAGTTATTACGATTCAACCGGTCAAACCGATCTGGCAATACAAAAACCCTTCAGCGAATCTACCAGCAAAATTATTGACGATGAAATAATTGGATTGCTGGCACAGGCCTACCAGAACGCGAAAGGAATTCTTGCCAAAAAGAAGCCTTTATTGGACCAGTTAGCAACCCTATTGTTAACTAAGGAAGAAATAGATAAAGGTGACCTCGAAAAGATTTTAGGCACACGGTCCGATTTTTTTCATTTACCCATACTTTAATAAATGATTATAAGGAGCTTGGGATTGATTGTCGGTGAATCAATTATTTTCACCAGAATTATATTGGGGATTATAGGTATTTAAAACTCAATTTACTTCGGGTATCTCAAATTCTTGTTCATAATAATAATTCATGCCATCATGTTCCCACTCAAGCATTGCCTTCCATTTACCGCTGCAGAGACCTGTTACCGAAATTTCAATTAAGCCCCCGTGCTGGTCATCAATTGGTACTACGCGTATTTCTGCCGGATAAAGTTTATTCAAAAGCCTGAGGAGGCCTTTTACGGGATGGCAAAAATTAAAAGTGAGCTTTTCCATGATCCGCACTTAATAAGTTCGCGTAACATTGCAATTTAATAACCCTGCTTTAAATGGCTTAGAAAGTAACCAGTATTCAAATATTGATAAATACCGGCTAAAGAAAAATGACGCTTATCATTAAATTAACCAATACAGTCAATTTACAGCACCAGGCACCGATTAACAGTATTGTTGCATTCAAAGTCAAGATATTACGCAGTACCACGGATCACATTACAACTGTTGATTTAAAGTGAATAAAAGTTCCTTATGGTAAGGCTTCATAATCTTTACTGTTAGTTTCAACTCATCCTGGATCTTAACCCGAAGAGTGTCTTGTGCGCATGGTTCGCCGTGTACCAGGTAAACCTCGGGTACCGAATTGTGAAACTGCTTTAACCAGGTAATCAATTCGGACTGATCGGCGTGAGCGGACAAACCTTCTATCTCCTGTACCTTCGCTACTACCGGGTAATATTGACCATGAATTTTCAATTCATGGATATGGTTAAGCAACGCCCTTCCCCGTGTGCCCTCGGCCTGGAAACCAATCAGGAGTATGGTGTTACGCGCATCGCCCAAATAACGCTTCAAATATTCCAGCACACGGCCTCCGGTTAGCATTCCACTTGCCGCAAGAACGATCTTAGGCCCTGCCCTTTTAATGATCTTTTCGGTATTCTTATAATCCTTGTTGATAGTTACGCTGTTAAACATGTCGGCACATTCTTTTTCATCAATAGTAAACCATTCGGGAAAGTGTACCAGGGTCTTTCCGGCAACTGCGGCCATAGGGCTATCAAGGTATACCGGAATGGATGACGGAATCAGATTATGTTGTTTTAAGCGATAGATCAGGTGCATCACTTCCTGGGCCCTGCCAACTGCAAAACATGGGATCAGGACATTACCCTTATTAAAAACAGTATCATTAATAGCACCCGCTAAATCCTGTGAAGTGTCATTTTTAGAGTGCAGGCGATCACCGTAAGTAGACTCCATGACTACAAAATCGGCTTGCCCTAATAACTCGGGGCCAGGTAATAGTTCTGACTGGTCACGCCCGATATCCCCGGAAAATACAATTGTCTTCTCAAAGCAACTTATTTTGACCGAACAAGCACCCGCGATGTGCCCACATGGGTACAAACTAAAACTTAGTTGTTTAGCCAGGCTGATTGTTTTGTGTATTTCACAAACTTCAAAATAGGGCAACGCAGCCTCAACATCTTTAACGGTGTACAGGGCCTTTGCCGGATGATGCCTGGAGTAACCGTATTTATTAGCCTTTTGGGCATCTTCTTCCTGTAGTTTGGCGCAGTCGCGCAAAATAAGCTCTACAAGGTCCCTGGTCGGCTGGCTCATGTAAATCTTGTTACGATACCCGTTCCGTACCAGTAAAGGGATATAGCCACAGTGATCGAGGTGTGCGTGGGTCAGTATCAGTGCACTAATATCAGCCAGGTTAACAGGCAGGCTTTCCCAGTTTTTTTCCCGCAAAGCCTTTATTCCCTGAAACAGGCCGCAATCGATCATAATGTTCCCCCCGGGGGTAAGCAGCAGATGCTTGGATCCGGTTACAGTACCTGCTGCACCTAATGATTGCAGGTAAACATTTTGTATTGCAGGCCCGGTTTCTATCGCCGACTCCCTGTCATTAAAAGATTCATTCATAATCTATTACTTATTACCATAAAGGTATTGCGATAGAGAAACCACCAAACTGACATCAATCACACCAAAGCGTGACAGTGGTCATTATACTTAGTGTATCCCATGGCGAAATTTGGATAACCAATCATTTAACAAACAAATTTATGACAGCCTTAATAAAATCACATCGCGTTCCATCATGGAAATCAATGATGGAGAATTTTTGGAGTCCAGACCGTTTTTTTGATAAAACTTCCAGCGGCGGAGAATTTCTCCCGGCTGTAAATATCCGTGAAACCAAAAATCATTATAAGCTTGACGTCGCTGTTCCCGGCTTTAAAAAAAACGATTTCAAAATCATTACCGAAGACGGCTTACTGACCATCAGTGCGGAAACCAATAAAGAAGAAAAGGAAGAGATTGATAGTTATACACGTAAGGAATTTTCCTTTGCTTCCTTCCGTCGCACATTTAAGCTGCCAGACAATGTTAAGGAAGACGGGGTGAATGCCAATTATCACAATGGCCTTTTGGAAATCGAACTTAAAAAAAGCGGCAGAAACCAGGCGGCAAAGAAAGAAATTAAAGTAGACTAAAAATTTTTGCCGGCAACACCGGCGATTTTGACAATCGGACGCTCTTCGGCCGGCTTAATAACAGTAACATGGAACATTTTATCAGAAAGTTTAGTGAAATCACCATCGGTGATATTGGCGATGTTGGTGGAAAAACAGCTTCATTGGGGGAAATTTACAATCAACTAACCAACAATGGAATAAATACGCCAAACGGCTTCGCTGTAACTGTAGCAGCTTTTCGTTATTTCATCGGGTTCAACCGGCTCGAAAAAAAGCTTATTGATTTGATGACCGGTTTAGACCGGCAGAACTTTTCTAACTTAACGATAAGCGGTGCCAGAGCCCGAAAACTGATCATGGACGCCGTTATGCCGAATGACCTGCAAATGGCGGTCATAGACGCCTACGATTATATTTTTGAAAATTCAGAACCGACTGTGGCCGTGCGAAGCAGTGCCACAGCAGAAGATTTGCCAGGCGCGAGTTTTGCAGGACAGCACGAATCCTTCCTGAATATTAAAGGTCATAGTGCTTTATTAACTGCAGTAAAGCAATGCTTTGCATCACTTTATACAGATCGGGCTATTAAATATCGGGAAGATAAAAATTTTGATCATGGGAAAGTTTATCTTTCAGTTGCAGTCCAGAAAATGGTGCGATCTGATATGGGGTGTTCCGGTATCGGATTTACTTTGGAACCAGAAAGTGGGTTCAAGGATATTATACATATTTCAGGTGTGTGGGGATTAGGAGAAAATATAGTACAAGGTACTGTTACGCCTGATGAATTCCTGGTGTTTAAACCAACTCTTAAAAAAAATTTAAGGTCCATTATCCAAAAAAACCTTGGCAGCAAAAACAAAACCATGGTTTGCGCAACTACCGACGATGCAACCAATCCAACAATAAATCAGGATACGCCCTGGGAACTCCGGCAAAAATTTGTGCTCAGCGATCAGGAAGTTGAAAAGCTTGCCAACTGGGCGTTGATCATCGAAGACCATTACCGTCAGCCTATGGACTTTGAATGGGCTAAAGACGGGTTCGATCACCAACTTTATATTATCCAGGCTCGTCCCGAAACTGTACATAATCAAGAAAAAAAGATACAGGTAAAAAGTTTTAAAATTGCCGAAAAAGGGGAAGTTATAACCATGGGGGCTGCCATAGGCAATGGCATTACAGCCGGCAGGGCACGCGTGCTCAAAACTCCTGACCAGGCTAACCTGCTTAAAGAAGGCGAAATTCTGGTTACCGAAACAACCAGCCCGGATTGGGACCCCGTATTGAAAAAGGTAGCGGGAATTGTTACTAATAATGGCGGCCGCACCAGCCATGCCGCTATTATAGCCCGGGAACTCGGCGCGGTGGCTGTAGTTGGAACAACAAACGGAACCTATAACATTGAGGATGGTGAGATGATAACCATTTGCTGCGCCGAAGGAAAGACGGGGATGGTTTACAGGGGCAAACTGGAGTGGACTGAAACGGTCAGTGATGTAAGCAAAACACACCTGCCGGTACACCCGAAAGCCCAACTAATCATAGCCGATCCCGGACAGGCCTTTAAATTATCGATGTTTCCGAACCACGGTGTTGGATTGATGCGAATTGAATTTATTATCGCGAACCAAATTGGGATACATCCAATGGCGCTCGTACACTTTAACCGGGTGTTGGACGAGCAGGAACGGGTAAAAATCGCTCACCTAACAGCTGGCTATGCCGATAAAAAAGCTTATTTTGTAGATAAACTTGTACAGGGTGTTGCCACGATAGCAGCGGCATTTTACCCGAAAGATGTGATCGTGAGGATGAGCGATTTTAAAACCAATGAATATGCCGGCCTCATTGGCGGAAGGTACTTTGAGCCAAAGGAAGAGAACCCGATGATTGGCTTCAGGGGGGCCTCCAGGTATTATGATGATCATTACCGCGACGGCTTCCTGCTTGAATGCGAGGCCATGAAAGTGGTTCGTGATGAAATGGGCTTCAATAATATTAAATTGATGATCCCTTTTTGCCGGACAGTTAAAGAGGGGCAAAAAGTCATCGATCTGATGTCGTCCTGCGGGCTTAAACGGGGCCTGAATGACCTTGAGATCTTCGTTATGGCAGAAATTCCCAGCAATGTATTACTTGCCGAGGAATTCGCGGAAGTATTTGACGGTTTCTCAATTGGTTCAAATGACCTTACACAATTAACATTAGGCATTGATCGGGATTCAGCACTCATAGCAGGCTTATTTGACGAACAGGACGCCGCGAGCAAACAACTGATCGTCATGATGATACAAAAGGCAAATAAACTGAAAAAAAAAGTAGGCCTGTGCGGCCAGGCGGCAAGCGATTCAGAAACGTTCACCAGGCTACTGGTTGAAACTGGCATCGACAGCATCGCTTTTAACGCGGACGCATTGATTAAAGGTATCGAAAATATTAATGATGCCTTGAAATCCTGCAAGAGCAAGTCTCAACCAAGTGCGGTATAAGAAAGGGAACCATGAGCTATCTCTTGGATAAACACAAACCGGTTTCTGCCTATGACACACCTGTTAAAACCATCTTCATATCCTGGTTAACCAGTTGTTCCGTCGGGCTTAAAAATGATTTGCGTCACTTATCAGTGGTATAGATATCAAAAAAAATGCTGTCCGATATCACAAATTTTTCTTCGGGCCCATATTAATTTTACCGTAGATCATTTTTTCAAATCAAGTTAAACAGATATAACGATGGCTTTCACTAAAAATATCAAAGCCTTTTTGAATGACACCGGGGATATCGCAGGATTTGCCGGCCAGTTTTTCTCTACCGGAATTAAACCGCGCTTTGAGGTCCGCGAATTATTAAACCAATGCTATATAATTGGATATAAATCGTTGCCGCTCATCGGCCTCACAGGTTTTATTATGGGCCTTGTTCTTACCATGCAGCTGCGGCCATCCCTGGTTGCCTATGGTGTTGAATCTCAACTTCCGGTGATGGTAGGCATTGCCATAGTTAGGGAGATAGGTCCGGTTATAACAGCGCTGATATTTGCAGGTAAAATAGCCAGCAGTATAGGAGCCGAACTTGGATCCATGAAGGTCACAGAGCAAATTGACGCAATGGAGGTAAGCGGAACCAATCCATTCAAGTACCTTGTCGCTACGCGTACCGTGGCAACTACATTAATGCTACCCGTGCTCACTGTCCTGGGCGACGCTATCGCCTTGTTCGGAGCATACATAGGCGTTAATATCAGGTCGGCCACCAGCTTTTATCTTTTTTTTATTCAGGTGTTTAGAAGTCTCAGTTTCGGCGACGTACTTCCTGCATTTTTTAAAACATTTTTCTTTGGTTTTGCTGTTGGAATCGTTGGTTGTTATAAAGGTTACACATCAAGCAAAGGTACCAGGGGTGTTGGAAGTTCGGCCAACTCAGCGGTTGTGTTATCATCTGTAGTAATCTTTTTCATCGACTTGCTGGCTGTGCAACTCACGGATCTGCTTGGTTTAAATTAAAGCATGAAAACACAAACAGCCACCGAAAACAACGTGATTGTGATAGAGAAACTTTGTAAGCATTTCGGCGATCATACCGTGCTGCAAGACTTTGCATTATCAGTCAAAAAAGAAGAGAATGTGGTAGTGCTTGGCAAATCCGGATCCGGCAAGTCAGTACTGATCAAATGCATTATCGGTTTGTTGAAACCTGATAGCGGAAACATTAAAGTTTTTGGTCAAAATGTCCCTGATATGTCTCACGAAGTACTCGATCAGGTCCGCGCCCGCATTGGCTTTCTTTTCCAGGGCAACGCATTGTACGATTCCATGACCGTTCGTGAGAACCTGGAATTTCCTTTACGCCGTCACTGGATTGCTGCTTCGCAGAACGAGGTGGAAGCCCTGGTTATGGAGGCTTTGGAAAACGTAGGGCTGGCGCATACTGTTGATCTGATGCCGGAAGAATTATCCGGCGGCATGCTAAAACGTGTTGCTCTCGCCAGGACCATGATCCTTAAACCGGAAGTGATATTATATGATGAACCAACAACAGGGCTCGATCCGGTTACAGCCCGGGAAATCGATAAATTAATTTTGAAACTGCAGGATAAATACCATACATCATCCATTATCATCACACACGACATGAACTGTGTAAAAAACACCGCCGACCGGGTGGCTCTGCTGCTGGACGGTCGTTGTTATGCACAAGGTACATACACCGATTTCGAACATTCGACAGATCCAAATATTCATCAATTTTTCGAATAAATTATGGCAAACCAAACAGCAGGCAATATAAAACTTGGCGCATTCGTACTATCAGGCCTATTTGTGTTAATACTTGCCTTCTATCTTATCGGCAAAAATCATAACCTGTTTGGTAGCGATTTCAACATACGGGTGAGGTTTTCTAACCTCAATGGCCTCACCGTTGGCAATAACGTACAGTTCTCCGGAATTCAATCTGGTACGGTAAAAAAGATCAACATGATCAATGATACTACAATTGAGGTAACATTATCAATCGACAACAAGTTCACATCCTATATTCATAAAAATGCGGTCGCCTCAATTGGCACAGAAGGGCTGATGGGCAATAAAATAGTAAACATAGTTCCTTCAAACTTACCGAGCCCACAAGTTACTGAAGATGATCTTCTTATAGCGCAAAAAAAAATCAGTACCGATGAAATGTTGCAAACCTTGTCCAAAACCAATAATAACGTTGCAGTTATCTCAGAAGCGTTAAAGGGCACTGTCCTGAAGGTTAACGGCAGCACATTCATGGCCCTGCTGAACGATAAAAATGTCTCCGGCAACTTACTTGCCTCTTTGCAAAATTTAAACAAAGCGAGCGCAAATGCTATCAAAATCACCAATGGCATAGATGATCTGATTGGCGGGATCAAAAATGGAAAAGGAGCGGCGGGGGTCTTGCTCAGGGACACCATAGCTGCCGGCAACCTACAGGCGGCTATTTCGAGTATCAGGAAAGCAAGCGATAACGCCGATTCGTTAACCTGGCAGCTGAATAACCTGGCGCGTACCGTAAACGGCCATTTAAACAGCGGGAATGGCTCGCTGCCAATGATTTTAAAAGATTCAGCATTTGCCAAAGACTTAAGGGCAACTATGTATAACCTGCGCCAGGGCACAGATGGATTCAATAAAAACATGGAAGCGCTCAAGCACAATTTCCTTTTTAGGGGCTATTTCAAAAGCCAGGAAAAAGCGCAAAGAAAACAACAGGCTGTGCAATCTCAATAAGCATTTGAGCAATATATTTTAATATGCAAATTCATAAATAACATATAGTGGCAAATGACTATTAACATGTTTAAAATTTTGTAATTCGCCTCTAATCACATTTTTTAATGACCGGAATCATTCTCTACATGTTGTTTACGAGTGATTTTTGTATATGTAAGTTAAACCAATTATGAAACAACTATCACAAAAAGTGGCCCTTGTAACCGGGGCCGGATCAGGGATTGGAAAAGCCATTGCAAAGCTTTTCGCCGAACAGGGCGCAAAAGTTATGCTTACCGATATCCATCAATCAAATATTGAAGCCGTCGCGGCTGAAATTCGCGCAAATGGCGGTATGGTAGCATGTATCGCTGCAGATATCTCCGTAAAGGGCGATGTGCAATTGGTGATGAAGTATGTTCACAACACTTTCGGCACACTTGATATTTTGGTAAATAATGCCGGCGTTATGGACAATTTTACTCCGGTGACCGATGTAACAGACGAATTATGGGAGAAAGTAATAGGAACAAACCTGAACGGTTGTTTTTTTGCCTGCCGTGAAGCTATACCTCTTTTCCTGGAAAGCGGCTCCGGTACAGTTATTAATATTGCATCCATCAGCGGCTTCCGGGGAGGCCGGGCCGGTGCCGCTTATACAGCATCTAAGCATGCAATAATCGGTTTAACTAAAAACATAGGATATCAATATGCGGATAAAAATATCCGCTGCAATGCTATAGCACCGGGGGGAGTGAATACCAATATCGTTTTTGGCATGGAACCCAATCCGTTTGGCTTTGAAAGGATGAACGCCGGAACAGGCAATGCACCAGGTGCTGCGGCTCCCGAAGCAATTGCTGAAGTTGCCCTTTTCCTTGCTTCGGTAAAATCAAGCTTTATTAATGGCTCCGTGCTAACAGCGGATGGAGGCTGGACAGCATATTAAGCTTTGTTGAAGAAACAATTCGGGCTTGTTTTTCTGGTTTAATTGCTGCCACCGGTTTTTACAGTGGCAGCAACAGGAAACATACCCCCGGGAGTCACTATCCCTTAAATCAATTACAACCACTCCGCAGAAAACCGGTTAAACTCGTGGCGCAAATCGTTGAATATTTTTTCTTCGTTAAGATAGCGCTCATGAACTCTTGAATGTTCGGCAGCTATACTTTCAGAAACCATAGTACCGGAAAGCAAAAGATCTGCTTTTATGTCAAGGTCATTACGGTGAATGTCTTGTTTTAGCTCCGTAAGGCATTTTTCATGGATGATGAACTGATTCTGAAAATGTTCCACTTGTTCCTGTACTTCGCGGGCCGTATTGTCGCCGGCAATCTCCTGCAACCTTTCCTGTAAAATAGCCAACTCCTGTGTGTAGAACGCGATGCCCCTTAACACATCGTTGTTAAGGTTCTTAATGTGCTTAATGTTGATTTGATTTTTCATAACACAAGGTTACAACGCGCGTTATTCCGGATGAATGACATCCGGCAACCCGGATAATGATATTGGTCATGTTATTACTGATTGTTGCTGATTTTAAGGCAAGTGACCACTATCATTTTCAAAGGTCGATAATATCATCTTTTTTTACTTGCCGAAAATCTATTTTTATGGTCGTTGGTGCGCCGGCAATGAAACGCATAGCTATGCCTCGCCGGAGGAAATGTTTTTCTCTAACCATCTGCTGGCAACAGAGCCGGAGATCTGCGATATATCGGTTACTCTCAAATGGTATATTAATGAACAGGTAACTTTCTGAAACAGGATATTAAGATTATTGTAAAGTAATAAAAGATTAATATGAAACACACTGGTAACATGCAGGCAATGGTGCTTGAAAAAGCCGGCGGACCACTGGTATATCGCCAGGTTCCCATTCCTCAGCCTTCTGACTATCAGGTACTGATCAAAATAATTGCCTGTGGTATCTGTCGTACCGACCTGCATATATTAGATGGCGAACTGGATAAACCAAAGCTTCCGCTGATACCCGGCCACGAAATTATCGGAACCGTAGTTAAAACAGGCGGTACAGTAACTGAACTTTCTTCCGGTCAGTTAGTGGGTGTTCCCTGGCTCGGTCATACCTGTGGGCGTTGTAAATTTTGCCTGTTGGGCATGGAAAATCTTTGTGATGCCCCCTTATTTACGGGATACACCATTGATGGCGGTTATTCCGAATATACGGTGGCCGACGCACGTTTTTGTTTTATATTAGACAAACGATATAATCAGCCGGCTTCAGCGCCCCTGCTCTGTGCAGGTTTGATTGGGTTTCGTTCCTATAGCATGATCGCACCATCGGCCAAAAATGTTGGTTTCTATGGATTTGGCGCTGCTGCTCATATCTTGATCCAGGTAGCTATAGCGCAGGGTAAACAAGTATTCGCGTTCACCAGAGATGGGGACGAGCGTGCGCAACGATTTGCAAAGACCATGGGTGCACACTGGGTTGGCGGAAGTTCCGACGTACCATCCGAAGTGTTGGATGCAGCTATAATTTTCGCTGCCGCAGGGGAACTTATTCCCAAAGCTTTAAAAGATGTAGGCAAAGGAGGCCAGGTAATCTGTGGTGGTATCCATATGAGCAATGTACCCGAATTTCCATATAGCTTGCTCTGGGGCGAACGATCCGTTAAGTCCGTGGCTAATTTAACCCGTCAGGATGGTTTGAATTTCTTTTCTATTTTAAAAAACATCGAAGTATTAACACAAACGAAAGTATTCCGCTTGTTTGAAGCCAATGAGGCGATAAATCAATTCAGATCAGGCCAAATTAGCGGAGCGGCTGTATTGGTTATGAATGATATATAATCAGCATTTCGCTAACTGGGCATACGTGTACGGATTGGGATAAGCAGCCACCTTTATCGATAAATGAATCCTTTTACAACACCTTGCTTTATGCATACAAACCGGTAAAAGTTAGTCATCAGCCATACGGTGAATATTTTCGATGAGAGGTTTGAGGTTGCTCCGCTCGAGATGATCAAACCCATTACGCATCACTGATTTCTTTTCAGGATCTTTTTCAATCCAGGCGCCCAATTTTAGCATAAGCCGGTCTTTACACGACAGTCCGGAAACGACACACCTGCCGGGCAGGAAAAATATTTCGGCAACATCTTTGATCTTGGTACCAAGATTATTTTTTATTATCTCCCGTTGTTGCGTCATGTCATTAACTGCGAAGCTGCAAACAATGAAAATGAAAAGCTTTTTGTCCTTTAGCCTGATGTCATTTTCCTTTAACCAATCGCGTAGTACCAGCCGGCCGATATAAACTGAACTGCCTATAACAATGGTATCATAAAGGGCTAAAACTGCAGGTGTTACATTCTCCACTTTTGATACCGGCATCTGCAATGTCTCTCCAAGCCAATGCGCATACTGCCTGGTTGCACCATATTTGCCCTGATAAATAATAATTCCATTCATAGCGGTAATTTGATTTGGTTATACAAGTTACTGAACCGGAGCTTATGCAAAAATGACAATGGTCATCCCTAAACCATCAATTACACCAAAGCCGATTATAGCGTCAGTCGATTCTTAACCCGAAACGAGATACATAAAGCTTTTATGAATACCACTCCCCTGTTATTCATGACGAGAATCAATGATCTTGCTGACAGAAATCACAGCATACATCGCTGATATATAGTTTATTTACATATTAATTACTCATTAACAGGGAGCATGAGAACAGATCAAGAAAGTCACTTAGAAAAAGCATTCAATTATTTGAAGCTGCCTGTGCAAGGTCTGGTGCAGGTTTCATCGTATCAATTACATACACTAACTCATTAGCTATGGTTACGAATCACAAAAACACCGCAATAACCTTTTGGATTGCTATCAGTTTGATAGCAATAATAGTACTGATGATGATTTTGTCTGGTATTAAAGTGTATGGTTATCCGTGGTAATTTTTAATTGGTAAAAACAGATAAATTCAGCGCGGAAATTCTGCGCATAGCGTCCCTATTGCATGCCTGTCTTTTTCGGCAAATTCAGTTTTTCATTTTAACCAATCGCTGCAGATCAAGCACTGTTATCACACTTCCATTCTTTTCAATCAGGCCCTCGTTACGAAAATCCGACAGGGTACGGCTAACTGTTTCAGTAGCCATACCTGCAAGTGCAGCCAGGTCTTCACGCGAGATCCGGACGCCTTCATTTGGGGAATCGCTTTGGCGATAAAGCCTCAGAATCGCGTCCGCCATCTTTTTTCTGACAGAATAATACGCAAGTTGCAGTAATCGCTCTTCGCTTTCCCTTATCTGGCCTGCCATCAATTTAATAAAACTATCCGTTACGTCCGGGTATAGGTTCAACATTTCCTGTAACTGCTCTTTTGGTATGAGGCACAATTGGCTATCCTCAAGGGCACTTGCGGTTTCTGAATATGCCTCACCGGCAAGCAATGCCTGAATACCAAGGTACTGGTCTGCTATATGTAAACCAGTAATCAATTCGCGCCCATCGTCTGCCAGTTTACTGGTCTTTATCTTTCCACTAAGAACAACGTATAGGCCATTTCCTCTGTCGCCTTCATAATAAATCACCTGGTTCTTTTTAAAAAAACGGATCTTGCGTTCCCGGATAACACGCTTTAGTTCGTTCAACCCATCAGTCCTGGCAACTATATTGCTCAGTTCGTCCAACCCCTTACTGTAAAATTCCTTTTGTTGCTTTTTCTTTTTCAACCTGCTTTCAATTGCATTAAGTAATTCTACGTCATCAAAAGGTTTGGTCAGGTAATCGTCGGCACCCATTTCCATGGCTTTACGTAAATCGATCCGTTCGGCTTTGGCGGTAAGAAAAATGAAAGGAATATTAGCGGTGTCGGCCGATTTTCCGAGCATAAACAGCACACCATACCCATCCATTTCCGGCATCATGACATCGCAAAGTATTAAATCAGGTAACTGGGTTTTAGCCAATTCCAATCCCATTTTACCATTACTTGCTGAAAATACGGTATAGCCGGCCAGCCCCAGTATTTCCACTACACCCTCGCGAATATCGCGGAATCTTCAATGATCAAGATTTTAAAACTCATATCGATGACCAGTATATTGTGTAATTTAAATCATTAAATTGAAGTGTCCAAATCCCGTGCTAATACAATGTATAACACAAAGCTATTGCAGCTGCCCCCATGGCAGCAAAACTGCTCCAAAGCAGCAATTTGGAAATAAACTTGCTATTGTACTCTCCCATGATTTTGGGGTTAGAGGAGATCCTGGCAATCAGGAACAATAGTGGTACCGCTGCTATCCCATTTAATACAGCCGCATAAACTAATGCCTTAACAGGATCGATGCCAATATAATTGATTAGTAATCCAATTAAAGTGGCAATGCATATCACGGCATAAAAAGAGCGCGCCTTTTTCAATTTTAAATTAAGCCCGGCCTTCCAGTTAAAAGCCTCACAAGCGGCATATCCTACCGAGCCGGAAAGTACCGGGATAGCCAATAAACCAAGGCCTATAATGCCGATTGAAAAAATTAATTTGGCCAAAAATCCGGCGTTAGGAAAGGTATGCACCAGCGGCTCTATCGCCCTTGCCGCATCAGACGCACTTTTTATGTCAGTTACACCGCTATTGTGCAAAACGGTTGCAGCAACCACTATAATACTCCAGGTTGTGAATTCTGAAAATATCATGCCGATAGTGTTATCAATACGCATTTTTTTAATTTGCATCCAACCGGGCCTGGGTTTATGCCGCGAAAGCCTTTCCTTTTCTTTCTGTTCTTCCACTTCCTGTGAGGCTTCCCAAAAAAACATATATGGAGAAATTGTGGTTCCCAATACCCCGGTTATGATAAATAGAAAATTAAAATTTAACTCAAAATGAGGGATAACAGTTGCTTTCAGCACGGTAAGCCATGGCTGGTGTACAATAAACAAAGTTATGGGATATGCCAACAAAGTTACCGCAAGCCATTTTAGTATCCTGGCGTAAGAATGATAAGAAGTAAAAATCTCCAGAAGAAGGGTTAACAGTGTAAAAAACAAGGTTAATACAACAAATGAGGCTGGGATAAGTAATTGGGCCGCAGCGGCCATGGCTCCTATATCGGCTCCGATATTGATTGTATTGGCCACTAATACGAGCCCGACAACTGCATATAAAACAGTTTTGCTGTAATGTTCCTTAATCACAGCTGATAGGCCTTTACCTGCTACCATGCCAATACGTGCGCAAGCTTCCTGAACGGCAATCATAAAAGGTAACATATATAGCGCTGTCCACAGTTGATTGTAGCCAAACTGTGCGCCGGTTTGCGAATAAGTTGCAATGCCAGAGGGGTCATCATCAGCAGCACCAGTAGTAAGGCCCGGGCCTAAAATTGAAAAAAATCTCAAAAAACGGTTCTTTTGTTTCTTAACCTGTTGATTCCCTTTCATGGTTTTGAATATCAGAAAATTATATTATTCTCGTACACTAAATGATGAATTTTCTGATGGCCTACTATGTTTTGACGCTGGTAGTAGTGGCCGCTTATAAGTTAAAGGTTCAAAATTTGATTTAACAATTTTTGCGCAAAACGAAGCTTATCTTATGCTCGTATTGCGTTGAAGCTTGCCGTAAATAGCCAATTCAAGGCTTGTGTCCATATTATAGATATCCTCAAACCTGATTAATTCACCTTTTTTTATGTCACATGTCAGGTAAGTGATTTTTATAGGAACAGGTTTATTAAGCACGAAATTATGTGTCTTTGATTTTTTAAGAATTTTAAACAATTTGTCGCTTTGCTCTGAAGCGTCATATTTGAGCAATAACGCGGCGAGCCCGGCAGCATTATCTAACCAGATACAACCATTACTTAAATCACGTTTATCTTTTTCAAACAGCTTTTGATCAGCAATTTGGTTTAAGTATATGTTGTACACATTTTGAAAATGAAAAACCAGCGATCCCAAGGTGTTATCACAGCCGGGAGCCTGTTTAGCGTAATAGCCCTGGGGTGAAGCCAATATGCTCTTAAGTTGGGCGTTAGTGATATCTGTTAATTGACCAGCCTTATTATAAATGCTGATCTGAAGCCGGTCAAGGAACAAACTATCAGCTATTGCTTTCGGGAGGATGTCGCGGATAAATATCCGGTCAGGAACAAGCCAGTCTGGAAAAGAAGTAAAATAAGTGATTTGGCTCTGCAAAGTCGGGCTGGGAGTTTGTGGCGTCCCGACAATAGCTTTAAATACCACCAATGTATCCGGCAAATGAAATGTCAACTCGTAGGTAGGGATATTGATTTGTATATATTTTTCCCCTTCATCAACGTTTGCCCACCTGATTCTTTCCATGTTGACGGCGATTTTCATTACATCATTTCCTGGGGTTCCATAGCAATCATCCGGAGCTTGTCCTCTGATTATGTGCAGCATTCCCTGAAAAGCAGTATAGAGTTTTGCATTAGGTTGTACTTCCAAAACAGCTTTCGTAAACTCCTGCGAATGTATAATGTCCCGCAGTTTAGCTTCTGCATGAAATGGTACATCCATGCCATAGTCTACCCTTTCGGATCCGTAGTCAGGATTAAGTTTTCCATAATGTAAATAGTTGAGCATGGTAATAACAGCATCGGTAAGCAAAACATCGAACTGCGCCTTTAAGGAGTCACTCACCGAGCCTGGATTTTCCAAAATATCGCGGAGCATATCAAACTGAAGCTCTTTAGGATGAAAATCATCATGCGATAATCCGTATTGTAACACACAATCTAAAAGCACCATTGCATTCCCGGTGTTTTGATGTGATTCCGGATTAGTCCATACCGGAAGGTAATTGTTTTGGCGATAAAACCGGGTAACGCTTTGTGGGTAATGTAATTGTTGCGACGTAGCAGCGCTTTTGAGCTGTTCGTTAATTACGTTATTGGTAATCCCCTTCTTTTCCTGGGCAAATACATTCACCAGAAAAAACGAACCGAAAGTGAATAACAAAAGAACCGACTTTTTCATTGCAATATTTTGTGAGTATCCAAATCTTCTTCAGTGCAGCCCATGGCTACATTGATATTGTGTAAAGTTTTGAATAACACCCAGCAAAAAGAATGACACACATCAAATAGCTTGTTGATGCAGATCATAAAATCATGACTGCCACTAAATTGGTGTGATCACCGTCACTATTCATCCTGATATTTATCAAACTTAAAATACTTAAGAGTGATGACATTAGCAATATGAAAATTGTTAGGAGCTTTAGTATTACTGATAATATAACAAACCATCAGATAAATATTGTAAAAGCGATAATTACTGCATCCACGTTTCTGTTCAGCGTTTCCTGTCAATTAAAAGGCGATAAAATAAGGCCGGTAGTTGCTTCCATATCAGAGTCTGTATATGCGTCCGGCATAATTAAAAGCGAGGATCAATATCAAGCTTTTGCCTCAGTTAGCGGTATCATTCAGGAGCAATTTGTAACTGAAGGCCAATATGTTACCGCTGGCACCCCCTTAATATCTATTAAAAAAGAAAATCAAAAGCTAAATGTTGAAAACGCGATGATATCGGCTTCATTTGCCGACTTTAAGCTAAATAAAGATAAACTGGCCGCAGCGGCAATCGTGGTTGATCAGGCCAGGTACAGAATGCTGAACGATTCGGTAATGTTGGTCAGGCAAAAAGAACTGTGGGGGCAGCAGATCGGTACTAAAGTACAGCTTGAGGAAAGGGAATTAGCTGTAGTCAATTCAAAAACAGCCTTACAAACAGCCATAATTAACTTCACAGAATTGAAAAGACAGTTGCGTTATAACGCCGCGCAAAGTATAAATAATCTCAGTATTAACAAACAACAGGAAAGCGACTTTACTGTTAAAAGCAATATAGACGGAATAGTATATAACCTTTACAAAAATCCTGGCGAAACTGTTGGCCCGCAAACGCCGTTGGCCCTCATTGGCAAAGCCGACAGTTTCTTACTTGAATTACAAGTGGACGAATATGATATCGTTAAAATAAATCCGGGGCTTACCGTTTTTGTCACGATGGACAGTTACAGAGGCAAGGTATTTGAAGCCAGAGTGACCAAAATATATCCGGAAATGAACGAACACACCAAAACATTTCGTGTTGAAGCTATTTTTACTACCCCGCCGCTAAAATTGTATCCTAACACTACTTTGGAAGCTAATATAATTATCCAAACCCGAAAAAAGGCTTTGCTTATCCCCAGAAGCTACTTGCTCAATGATTCCGTTGTGATAAGAAGCGACGGTGAAAAACTTAAAATAAAAACAGGGCTTAGTGATTACCTGCAAGTAGAAGTAATTTCTGGTCTCCAGTTAAATGATGAACTAATAAAACCGATACCATGAATTTTAAGCTGACCTGGAACATCGCGGTAGCTTTATTATTAGCCCACTTAAGACAGACGATTGTTGCCGCAACCGGTGTAACTTTTAGCATAACAATGTTTATTGCCCTATTGAGTTTTATGGGTGGCTTAAACAAGCTTTTAGATGGGCTGGTAATAAACCGCACCCCTCATATCAGATTGTATAATGAAATTGCAGCTGCACAGCATCAACCAGTGGACCTTACCAACGCATATCGCCACAGTTACAACTTTGTAAGCTCCGTCAAGCCGCAGAACAAGCGCCTGGGCATTTACAATAGCAAGGCTATAATGAAGGCTATCGCAGTCGATCCACGCGTGCAAGGACTTTCACCGCTAATTACCGCGCAAATATTCTACAATACGGGACAGGTTAATATCACCGGGCTTATTAACGGCATTGATCCGAATATGGAAAACGAACTTTTTTTATTTGGGGACTATATTATAGCGGGCAAATTCATTGACCTGAAAAACACTCCCAACAGTATTATTTTAGGAAAAGGCATTGCAAAAAAAATGATAGTCCATCTCGGAGACATCATTCACGTAACCCCGGCTAATGGCAACCAGGTGCCTTTAAAAGTAGTAGGAATTTATCAATCCGGTCTTGAAGAGATTGACAACAAGCAAAGTTATACTTCTATCGCAACAACCCAAAAATTACTTGACGAATCAAACAATTATATCACAGACATCCAGGTCAAATTAAAAAACATCACCGAAGCACCGAAAATTGCAGCTTATTACAGGCAGGTATTTAATATAGATGCGATGGATATTCAAACGGCCAATTCACAATTTGATACCGGTAGCTTTATCCGCTCGCTGATATCTTACACAGTTGGGGTAACTTTACTGATTGTAGCAGGTTTTGGGATATATAACATTCTGAATATGATGATTTATGAAAAGCTCGATTCAATCGCAATATTAAAAGCCACAGGATTTTCAGGCAAAGATGTCAGTCGCATATTTAGCACAATTGCATTAGGCATAGGTGTTTTTGGCGGCCTGGCAGGGTTGATTCTGGGTTTCATCTTATCTGTTATCATAAACCACATCCCATTTAATACAACCGCGCTTCCCACAATTAAAACCTATCCCATTGATTTCAATATAGGTTTTTATTTTGTCGCTGGTCTGTTCTCTTTTCTAACCACCTATTTTGCGGGATATTTTCCCTCTAAAAAAGCAAGTAAAGTAGATCCTGTAATCATTATAAGAGGGAAATAACATGGACTCAATAATATTAGAAGCTTTAAACATCTCAAAAACCTTTTATGAACCAAAAGCGGTAAAAGTATTGAGAGATGTTAATTTTTCGCTTCATAAAGGCGAATTCGCCTCAATTATGGGAAAATCAGGCTGCGGCAAGTCAACACTATTATATATTCTTTCAACCATGGACACTGATTATGAAGGAGACCTGAGGATTGATCATATCAGTATGAAACAAAAGAACGAACGGGAGCTGGCTTCCGTAAGAAACGAAAAAATAGGCTTCGTATTTCAGTTCCATTACCTGTTAAATGAATTCTCTGTACTCCGAAATGTGATGCTCCCAGGCCTGAGACTTGGGAAATACAGCGCAGAAGAAACTGAACACCGGGCTTTTGAAAAATTAAAAGTATTAGGCATTGAAACGGAAGCAAAAAAAAAGCCAAATCAATTATCTGGTGGGCAAAAGCAAAGGGTAGCCATTGCACGGGCATTGATCAATGATCCGCTAATTATCATGGCTGATGAGCCAACCGGTAATTTGGATAAAAAAAACACTGAAATCGTTTTTAACATTTTTAACGAGTTGATTACCAATTATCAACAGACGATACTTGTAGTTACACATGATAGTGAATTCGCGCGTAAGACCCAAAGAATTATTGAAATGGAAGACGGAACCATCATAAACTAATTGAAAAAACAGCAACCGCAACGGCATATAAGAATGCTTCTCAGCGGAATCCCATCATCCAAGGTTTTCTTGCTTTTATCCGGGCTTTCCTGGTCTTGTCGAACGATCTGCCAAGTCATTTTGTCAATCAACGAATTGGGCCATCCTGAAATTATTTCACAGTTACAGCTATCATAATTATAGTGATTTATTGGCAAAACCAGGTTTACATTAAGAGGCCGTATCAAAATAAATTGATGCGGCCTCACAGGCCGGAGGCAGCTGCTACCGGCAGATCTTTATTGATCTGCCAGTAATAATACAACTCGCTGGTGTTGTGGCCAGATGCGGTATAAACTGCCATTGGCGCTTTTTTCCAAAGTGCCCTGCCGCATGGCAAGCCGGTAGGTATGGCCATCAAATTCATACAGGGCGCTGTTGCCTGTCAATTGTTTAAACGGGGTTTTAGCGCCTTCCGTAATGCACAAGTCAAGGAACCAGTCGCCGGCCGGATGGTTCTTCGCAGTGATGGTCAGGGATTTCTCGCTCATATTGATTTCGAAAGAACCTTTACCAACAGGCCATGAAGCATGGGCCGTCGTCGTATTCAGATTTGTGAACACAGGATCTCCTCCCTGAACCGGCGCTTCCCCGCCCCCATCATTCATCATCAGGCGAAACCCCTCGGGTTTGCCGCGCTTTCCCCATTGAAAACCATCTGCCACCGGGAGCGTGTAAAAGAAACTTTGATTAACGGTGGTAACGTTATTCAGGTATTTATCCGGCACGGTTTCGTTAAACAGGTGGATATCGGTTATCCGCAACGTTCCATTTTCCCAAAGCAGGTTGGTCCTGTAGAACCTGCTGTTATACCAAACGGTTTTTTTATCGCTGTTTGTCAGGTCCCTGCTTACCGTAAAGGTAGTAGCCGGGGTTACCTTGTAGGTACGTTTAAACCATTCGCCCGACTGCGCCATGGTTTCTACGCGAACCTTGCCCTGTTTGCGGAGACGGGCAATAACGGGCATCTGCCATTCCAGCCCTTTTTTCATGGCATCCCAGGTGAATGAATTTTCCTGCCCAGCCTGCGTATAATTGTAGCCGAGCGAAGAATCGTTGGCAAAAGTTTGCAAAAACCAGTTGATCCACTGCTCATTTCCGCCAGCATGGGGGTAAACAGGCTCAAGCGTGGTTACCGAGCTGCCATCGGCATATTGCCGTATAGGGTCGCTGCCCAGCATCCTGAATACGGGCACGGGCAACTGCTTATCCGCGTGCTGGGCAGGCATATAAGCGTTTAAACGGCTCGGGTAATAGGCTTGGTTCCAGTAACCGCCCCAAAGGGTGAAACCATCGGTTCCTACCTGGTCTTTACAGTTGGCGGAGGCAACAATCTTATATTTATCATACATGTAATTCAGCGAATGCGCATCGATGACCCATGAAGCGATGGATTTGGGATAATACCCGAATACGCTTTTAAAATCAGCAAAATAAACGTCGATGATCTTTTCGCGTTCGGCAGGCGTGTAACCCACAGAAAAACCGATGTCTGAATGCCAGTCCCAGGCATATTTTCCCCGCCATTTGATCCCGGCTTTTTCAATCAGCGGTTGCGGCAGTTCCCACCATCCTCCAATCTCAAACTCACCTTTCGGAAGTGTTTTCAGCAATTCCTGGTAACGCTTATCAATCAGCGCATCGTACTGTAACAAAAAAGTTCCGCCCAGGTGATATTGCTTCATCAGCGCAATCTGGTTCACCACGGTTTGGTACAGGACATCTTTGGTGATGTTCGCATCACGTGGTTCGATATCACGGATAAAATTGACAATATTAACGATTTTAGGCGCATTGCCTGGCTTTGTTTTTTGAGCGAATAAAGGCGTGGTAACGACCGCTGCCATTACCGCTAAAGTGAAGATCAAAAGAGTTTTAAATCTCATAAACGATAGTGCTTTTATTTTATTTTCCGGGAACAGGTATCGGTAGCTTTGCGCGCGGATGATCAAGTATTCCGTTTGGCTGGTTTATAGCGATTGTAACCGCTAAGTTATAATAATTCGATTTCTTCAAATAGCCTGCTAAGATATATAATGCGTATCCGTAACCGTCCCCAACTGTCTGTCGGAGCAAACCCCAGAAGTGTTCGGAAGATTTTTAATTCCTCCACTGGGAGGGTGCGGCTGGATTTCGTGGTGGCAGGGAGGGGTTTATACATCATTTCAGGCGAATAAGTCTGTGAATGAAACCCCTCCCTACACCCTCCCAGGGGAGGGAATCGCACAATCCTCGCTTTTTTTATTTCTTCCGAACACTTCTGGAGCAAACCCGGTCGATCAACCGCTGTCTTGCCTTGCGTACCTCACCAAAGAAAACGACAACCATCAAAAACTCCGCAGATTTTGCCCCTCACTTGAACCACGCAAAATAATACACTATCCGGATCAGTTACTCCCCGTTTGCAGCATAATAGATAAGCATAAGGCAAGGTAATTATCGATTCAGGCTTAAGCTTGATTTGATTGCTGTCAGTTCCCCTAAAAGGCGCGTTTCTTTTACCATATCTTCCATGCCCAGCTCTTTGGCTATCCTTGCGATTTCCAGGTTGAGGGTGGCGATTTCCGTAGGGCGGTGTTCATTGATGTCCTGCAGGGTAGATATCAATTGTCCATCGGATGAGCGGCTGATGGCAAGCAATGTCTCGGTTACCTCTTCCTCCGGAAGGGAGACGCCACAAGCGTTAGCCACCTGGATACACTCTTTAATTATTTGTTTTCCGATTGCCAGCGTTTCATTATTACGGTGAAAAATACCGTTATCAATGTTCAGCAAAGGGCACACAGAGTTGAACACGCAGTTGACGATCACTTTTTTCCAGATCACTGCCTGGATGTTTAATTCTGGTTCAAAGGAAAATGCAGGGCTGTTTATTTCTGATACGACTGCTGCCAGACTTTCCTCATTGCCGTTGATCACCCCTAACGGGCAGGTTGCTACCGGTTTGAACCGTACCACGTTTTCGGAGGTAAACTGGCCCGTCACAAACAACACGCAACGATATAACTGCGTAAAACCAAGCATGATAAATGGCTGCTCCACATTCAGACCATTCTGCAAAAGGACGACAGGATAATGGACTCCCTTCAAAGCTAACTTCGCCGCTAAAGCGCTATTGGCAAATGATTTGGCGGTAATGACAACGATACCATCAATCGTTTTTATTTGACTGAAAGTTTTTACATCAATGTTTTCACTTACTTCTGATCCGTCGGGCAAGTTAACCCTGATCCTTTCAGATGTGCCCGGCAAGCCATCAACAGTTCCGCGGATCAACAGCACATTCTTACCGGCATGCTTTAATATAACCGCGAGCGTGCGGCCTATGACGCCCGCTCCTGCAATATATATCGTTTTCATATCTACTGTGTTTCCAGGTTATCGCTTGCAATAAACCACGAGGGAAGCTTTAGCCAGGGCTGCTTTGTTAAGCAGGTATCCTGATAACGCAGCCGGCGTGCCAGTTGCAATAACCAGTTTATCTGTATTCAACGCGTAAACCGTGATGATGTAGCGATGCGGTGCTTCTCCTTCACCAGGGCAGGGCCCCTGGTAGCCGGCAGCGCCCGTGTCGTTAATGCTTTGCAAACTACCGGCCGGCGCCGCGCTGGCCTTTGGGTCACCTGCTCCACGTTTCAGTTCTGTAACAATCGGGGGGATATTGACAATCACCCAATGCCAGAACCCACTCCCGGTGGGTGCATCAGCGTCATACATCGTAATCGCGAAGCTTTTTGTACCTGCAGGTGCATTTGACCAGCCGAGCTGCGGCGAATGATTTTGTCCGTTGCAGCCAAAATTGCCGGCAACAAATTCATTGGTAAACTGACCGCCAAGGTCTGCGCTTTTAAGGGTGAATGTCTGTGCTGAAGAGCAGTAATAACTGATTGCAAAGACGCAAAAGAGGATGAATTTTTTCATGCCTCAAATATGCCTGCGTATTGCATAAGGTAATTGTTGCGGAAAGTTCAGAATATATTGAGATAAGCTCAAATTATGGCGTTTTGCGGTAATTCGCCGGAGTTACGCCATATTTCCTTTTGAAAGCCGTGTTGAAATTAGACACGTGCTGATAACCGTAGTCCAGGTAGAGCTCGCTGGCCAACTTGCCTTTTAGCAGCTCAGTACAGGCCATTTCCAGTTTCCGCTCCCGGATGTATTTTTGAGGAGCTACCCCGTAATCTCTTTCGAAGTCACGCTTAAATGACGAGATGCTCCGGTTACTCAAAAAGGCAAGTTCATCGAGTGTAAGGCTGCTTAACAGGTTATTTTCAACAACAGTCTTTAGAGATATATCTGCAGGGTTGCAGAACATGCTGGTCAAAAGTTCGGGCGCCAATTCATGCAAAGCGGTTAGCAACTCAGTAAGTTTGAGTAAGGCCATTTCATAAGAAAGGTTTTGCCTGCCGGCGATCAGGGATTTGATGTTGCGCACATACTCATTGATATAAGTGTTGGTCTTGAAATAAATATACGGCGCATCGCCGGCGCTGGCTCCCCCCTTGCCGGAGCGGCTTACCGCGAATTCCTGCCCGATACTGCGCGGAAAAAAGACAATTACACTACCATAGGGCTCGGCATTATTGCTGTGCTCGGCAATAATTGAATTGCCCTCAGGTATCAACATGCCGTAACCCGGGGTAAGAACAGTATTTTCAGCGGCACGATAGATCTGTTTTTGACCATTTTGTACAAAGCTGACCGCGCACCGGCTAAAAAAAACGCGCGTACGGAAAGCGCTGCCCCTATCATGATAATCCACGAAAGTGATCTCACCGGCCGAAATGTGGGAATGGTGACGTGTAACTTCCGGTACCTGTATGATTTCCATGCTGTTTTTTGGAACAAATAAACCGCAAAATACGCTCAATCCAAAATGGGCGCGGATAAAAACCCGCGGTTCATAGACTAAAACCTTGACTTTTCCCTGATGCCGAATCAGCGATTCATTCCTTAGATTTGTTGTTAGTATGAAGAAAATTGGCTTTTTATCATTCGGACACTGGTCCGATCACCCTGCATATAAGACGCGTACCGCGGCTGATACCTTGCTGCAATCTATTGATCTGGCGGTTGCTGCCGAAGAGATCGGCCTTGACGGCGCTTATTTCCGCGTCCATCATTTCGCATCTCAACTGGCATCTCCCTTTCCTTTGCTATCGGCTATCGGTGCAAAAACAAGTCGGATTGAGATCGGTACAGGTGTGATAGATATGCGGTATGAGAACCCGCTTTATATGGTTGAAGACGCCGGTGCCTCCGATCTGATCTCGGGCGGGCGGTTACAGTTGGGCATCAGCCGCGGTTCTCCGGAACAGGTGATCGAGGGCTGGCGTTATTTTGGATATGAGCCTGCTGAGGACGAAAATGATGCGGATATGGGGCGTAAAAAAGCGATGGCTTTTTTGGATAAGTTAAAAGGTGTTGGGTTCGCCGAGCCAAACCCCTACCCTATGTTTCCAAATCCACCGGGCTTGTTACGTTTAGAGCCCTACTCAAAAGGACTGCGGGAACGCATTTGGTGGGGCGCCGCTTCGAACGCCACGGCCGTTTGGGCAGCCGAACAGGGAATGCACCTGCAAAGTTCCACATTAAAGTTCGATGAAAGCGGCAAACCTTTCCATGTACAGCAGGCCGAGCAAATCAAGGTGTATAAAGAGGCGTGGAAGAAGGCCGGTCATGATCGCGATGCAAGGGTGTCAGTAAGCCGTTCTATTTTTGCATTGGTAAACGACCAGGACAGGCTTTATTTTGGCCAGCAAGGGAAAGGAGCAGACAGCTTCGGTTATATCGAGGCAGACAAGCGGGCGGTCTTCGGCAGAAGTTACGCCGCCGAACCAGACCGGCTGATCGCCGAACTATCTAAAGATGAAGCCATCCAGGAAGCAGATACGGTACTTTTGACAATACCTAACACCTTAGGTGTTGATTACAATGTGCATGTGCTGTCTTCGATCCTGGAGCATGTAGCTCCCGGGCTGGGTTGGCGTTAAAACACTTGATAAGTGCTTGCAGAAAGCAGCCATCCTGATGGCAGGCGCCTATGGTTCGCGCTTCGAATTGTATGGCCCCCGCTGCCGGTGGCAGGCTATATGGTTTAACTGAACAAGATGCCTTCGCCCACAATGTCGCTAAGGCACTTGTTTATGGTCGGATCATTCCTGCCTTACCATATAACCTGCTGGCTCCATAAGCATTGCAGGAAAAAAAACAATAAAAACCGTTTTGTCATGATACATTATAATTGAATTATCCAACCCTGCTACCTAAAACTGATAAATATCATCTTTATCATTGATTTCTTGCAGGTAAAGCGGCCTGTAATGGCGGATATATTTGCATGTGCCCACACAATATCCATTTTCAGCATTTCCCGCCCGTTCCGAAGAACAGCAGCAGCGCGCGACGACGCTTTTTAAGAAAAAAAATCCCAATGATTGTTTTTTCCGCAATGATGCGGAATTTGACTGGCTCTACCCGGAGCATTTGCAGTCGTTATCACAAAAACAATGGACGCCTATTGCCATCGCCAAAAAGGCCGCCGAATATTTAGCAGTAAAAGGCGCCAAAGTACTGGATGTTGGTAGCGGCATAGGAAAATTCTGCTTAACCGCGGCGCATTTTTATCCTGATTCTTTTTATTTCGGGGTTGAACAGCGGCATGAACTGGTGCATTACGCCCAAACCACACAAAGATACCTGGATATTAACAATGTAAGTTTCATACATGCCAATATCACCCAGGTTAACTTTCATCAATTTGACCATTTCTATTTCTATAATTCTTTCTTTGAAAATTTAGACCAGGAGAATGCTATTGATGATCATATAGAGACTTCCTACGGCCTCTACGCTTATTATTCACGGTATTTAAAATCGATGCTGAATGATAAACCTTCGGGTACCAGAGTAGTAACCTATCAGAGTTTCGGAGAAGTTATTCCGATAGATTACAGCATGAAAGATCTCGCTTATGATTCCTTACTTCAGTTGTGGGTCAAAGATTAATTACGATTTAACTTAAACACATGAATAACAAACAGTTCCATTTTTTATGTATAGTGATACAATAAGCATTTCTTATTTCCGCAAAGACGCAGCTTTCGATACTTTGTATCCGATACATATCCGGGAACTATCACAAATGCACTGGACTGGCCTGGACATTTCGCTCGAAGCCAGCAATTTCCTTGCAGCCCCGGGGGCCAGAATCCTGGATATTGGCAGCGGTGTTGGCAAATTTTGCATCGCATCGGGCGTTTATCATCCGGAGGCTACCTTTTACGGCATTGAGCAGCGGGAAGCGTTGTTCAATTATGCAGAATCAGCCAAAGCGCAGATAGGTGTACCCAATGTGCAGTTTATGCATGGTAACCTCACTAACCTGGACTACGACCTGTTTGATCATTTTTATTTTTTCAATCCTTTTTATGAAAACATAGAACCAGGCATCCGGATCGATTATAGTGTCAATACTTCGTTTGATCTGTATAATTACTATACCTTGTTCATTTATGAAATGCTGAACAAAAGACCGGCCGGCACCCGGTTGGTTACTTTCCATGCACCGGAAAAACAGATTCCGGTTAGTTATCAATTAATGAACAATTCCTATAGCCGGGTGCTGAAAATGTGGATCAAGAAGTAAAGGCGGTGGTTAGCCTTGCCATAGAAAACATCAAAATCAAGCTGATGAACGCGGCAATATTTATTAAATAATAATTGAACGATAAAAAATAAAAATCATGAATTACCCCGAACATTTATTTTATACCAAAGACCATGAATGGATCAGCTTCGAGCAGGACCATGCATTGATCGGTATTACCGATTTTGCACAAAAGGAATTAGGTGATATCGTTTATGTTGATATCCCATGCCTGAACAAGATCATTGCTAAAGAGGCCATATTTGGCACAGTTGAAGCGGTAAAAACAGTCTCAGATCTTTTTATGCCGGTAAATGGTAAAGTAATAGCGGTTAATCCTTTGCTTGAAACTAAACCCGAACTGGTGAACCAGGACCCTTACGGATGCTGGATGATCAAAGTGCTGGTGAGCTTAGCAGAGGACCGCGAGTCGCTGTTGACAGCAGAGCAATACCTGGCACAGATCGGAGGTAACTAATCCTCTGCGTTGATACCATTTTGACGGTTTTAAGCCGAATATTAACCTTACCGGTTAAAAAAATAAAATCAACACATCATTTATTTAACACAAAACACAATGGAAAAATTTAAAGCGACAAAAGATTTGATAGATGCCATAGAGAAAGACATGTTCAATTTTTACGAAAAAGGCAACAAAGCTGCAGGAACCAGGGTTAGAAATGCTATGCAGCAATTAAAAGTTATGGCAACAGATATCCGTAAAGAAATAACAGAAAAGAAAAACAATAAATAATAGTTTAAGAACTGTTTTGGGAAAATAAACCTGGTCAACTTTGGCCTGGTTTATTTTATCAAGAACGGACTGATAAATCATTCTTTTTAATATATGATCGGATTTCCCTTACGTGTTACTTATCAGCAGCAAGATTTTATTTATTATATCATCGCTGCCCCGAGTAAAAAGAACCATACCCTTGAGATTCTTTTAGATGCTAAAAGTTACACCTTTATTCTGAGTTTAAATAAACTATGGATCGAAAAAGACCCGGATAAAGATCGTCCTCTTGATCAGGGGTTGGTGCTGGCTATAAGCAGAGCGGTGACCTTGCGTTATCCTATTTAATAACAGGATTATAACAGATCAAAGCCTTTATTAACCTGCATAGGATTTTTTTGAGGGATCGGTGTCCGATAAAACTTCATCTGCCCGTTTTAATGCCTTTTCAAATGTGTCCCGGACATTGCCTTTACCGATTTGAAATAATAAACGCGTCTTTTTTAATGCTCCTGTTACCTGTTCGCTGTTTGCTTCCGACAGGATAAGTTTAGTTCCTTTCTTTTTTATTTCCTGATGAACATCCCTTAATACCCTAATACCGGTTGCATCAATGACGGGTACATTCCTCATCCGGATAATCAATACCCGGGCGGGTTTTTCCAGCACCTTCATCGTGTCTTTAAATTTATAGGCCGCACCAAAGAACAAAGGACCATTGATCTCAAAAACGTCGACTCCTTTGGGGATAACTGATTGGTTAAATTCATCATCAGATAATTGATCCGGAGACAAAATCGTTTGCTGTACCGAACTGGACTGCATCATTTTGCGCATAAAAAGGAAAGCAGCAAGAATTATCCCAATTTCAATAGCTACGGTCAGGTCTACTAAGATGGTGAGGCCAAAGGTGATTAACAAAACGGAAGCATCACTTTTTGAGCCCTTAAATACGTCTATAAAATTCTCCAGTTCGCTCATATTCCAGGCTACCACCACCAATATACCTGCAAGTGTTGCCATGGGGATCAACGCTGCCCATTGGCCTATAAAAAGCATAATAAGAAGTAAGGCAATGGCATGTATGATCCCAGCTACGGGTGTACTTCCGCCATTTTTAATATTGGTAGCCGTCCTTGCTATTGCCCCTGTGGCCGGAATGCCCCCTAACACAGATGAACAGATATTGGCCACTCCCTGTGCAATGAGCTCTGTATTGGACCGATGATTTCCTCCGGTCATGCCATCTGCCACAACGGCTGATAATAAAGACTCAATACTGCACAGCAAAGCGATGGTAAAAGCAGGCCGGATCAACTGCCTAATGGTTTCCAGGCTTACATCTGGCATGACCGGGTGCGGTAAAGCAGCAGTGATCACTCCAAAACGGCTGCCAATAGTTTCTACCGGAAGATGGAAATACCGGACAAGCAGTGTGCTTATGACAATTGCGATCAGCGAACCGGGAACTTTCCGGGTTACCCTGGGCCACAGCAAAACAACCAGTAAGGTAAAAACCCCGATAAACAAGGCATAAAGGTTCAGCGAAGACAGGTGTCGGCTATAGCCGATCCATTTACTGATAAAATCAGCAGGGACATTTCCCATTTTCAACCCTAAAAAGTCTTTAACTTCTGAAGAAAAAATGATGACGGCGATCCCGGTAGTAAAACCAATGACCAGCGGATAGGGAATGTATTTAATAGTATTACCTAATTTAGCTACCCCATAATGATCAAAATGATTCCGGCAATAAATGTGGCAATAACCAACCCGCTGACACCGAACTGCTGAACGATCCATAAACCACAACGATAAATGCGCCTGTGGGTCCTCCTATCTGTACCTTGCTGCCTCCCAACGCGGATATAATTACCCCCGCAATGATAGCCGTAAAAATTCCTTTTTCGGGGATACGCCCGAAGCAATTGCAAAAGCTATGGCCAGGGGCAAAGCAACAACACCTACAATTATTCCGGCAACAACATCCTTATAAAATTGTGCAGGGGTGTAACCTTTAAGGGTGTCAATCAGCTTGGGCCTGAACAAATTCATCATCTTGTTCATTATTGAAACCATTTAAATTTATTCCCGTCCACCGGCATTTCAATATCAAGTTCGGGATGATAATGTACCTTGGGAGATAACCAGTAAAGCAATATTACGCGGGAATACCTAAAATTCAAAGGTGCAAGCAAGAACAAACCACCGAGAATGGTACTGAGATATAACCATGGCGAATCGTTATTTTGGGTTATCAGGAAAGTGGCGGCCCACAAGATGCCTCCCTCTGCTACATTCATAGCGTAGCTGATATACATCGCCGCATAAAAATAGCCGGGCTCTATCTCGAAGATCATCTGACAATGCGGGCAATTCAAGTTGATCTTGTTGGAACCAAAACGGTATGTTGCTCCTTCGAACATATTACCCCTGCGGCAGCGCGGGCATTTTGCATGGAGCATTGCCCATGATCTTGATGTTCTTACCATTAATACAAAGCTATAATTACTAATACAGGCTTGATATGGTATGACATCAGCAAACAAACTGATATTTATCAGTTTTAGACAGCAAGCCCGCGCCTGTACATGCTGTACGGGTTTCTCCGGTCATACCGGGCATACCAGCCAATAACATCGGCTTCATTAAATTTATATATTTGTAATATGAGTTTATCCGGAATTTTTCCAATTGATAAGTGGGAATTCACAACACAATCTGTTCTTAATACACTTTCCGAAGAAGATTATAACTTTTTAATCTCCCGGCAAGGCGCGCAGAAATATCAAAAAGGAGAAATCATCTTCAAAGAAGGCGTTGTACCTTCCGGTATCTATTTTATTCACCAGGGAAAAATAAAAAAATACAAAGTTGACCGGAATGGCCGGGAGCAGATCATATATGTAGCTAATAAAGGGGAATTAATAGGGTATCACGCGATTTTGGCGGAAGAGCGGAGCCCTGATTCTGCGGCTGCATTGGAAGACTGCCTGATCAGTTTTATCCCTAAAGAGGATTTTTTAACCATTCTGGACAGATCGCCGCTTTTCATGCGGCGCTTATTGAAATCATTGAGCCATGAATTTAGTGTATTGGCCAATAGTATTTCCGTGATCTCTCAGAGAACAGCATCTGAACGCCTCGCTATTTCGCTGATCATTTTGAGAGAAAAATTTAAAGGGGACGGATCAGGTGAAAAAGATGTTATTCTCAATATCTCAAGAATGGACCTGGCCGGCATGGCAGGGATCGCGCAGGAAAATGTGATCCGCTTGTTAAAAGAATTTAAAGAGGAAGGCGTACTGGAAACCGACGGCCGCAAAATATGGATCAAAGACATTAAACGCTTAGTTAAAAAATCGAACTACGGATTTGGGAACCCGTAGTTACGCAAGCGCAATTGCATCAGCGGGGAATTAATGACAATATCTTGTCAGTGTTCAATTTTTAAAAAACGGGTGTTCAATCAATTAAAATACAATTTCACAACTAATTGACTATCAATAACAATCTGTTCAGATTGCGATTTATTAGATTTTAATTAAATCTTAAATCATTGATTATCAATGGTAATTTATTTTGAAAAAATATCAACTGTTCACACTTTTAAAAGTTGAACACTCGTGAGTAAACAGTTACTTCAGCAACCTACAAGATTTAGCAGCCCCTTAATGATACCCCGGCGCCAAATGCCACCGGGGTAGTGAAGTGTAATTAGTCAGGGATAATTTATTTATCCCAAAACACAGGTGTATCCAGGTCATCCGCACCCATGCTGGCCACCGCCGCTCTGTAGTTATCGGCATTAATAGCCGCTTCTGTTTGCGGGTAGGTGTACCTGCGTACAAAGTTGCCTTTGATTTGCCTGCCCGGGTAGGTATTGGGCGCTAATGCAGGGTACCCACTCCTCCTGAAATTAGCCCATGTCTCTGCGCCGTTTCCAAACGAAGTTATCCAGTATTGTGTATTGATCAGTTTCAGGGCATTGGCGTCAGAATATGCAATTGCCGGGTTATTTAAATAGGCGTTTTGTGCATCGCTGCTGATGACAGCAGTAGCGTCGTAGCTGGTAAATTGATCCATGGCCGCCTTTACGCCGTTGTTATAATAAGTACTTGCCGTACCTGCTATATATCCCCTAAAAGCTGCCTCAGCCAGTAATAGCTGCGTTTGAGCATATGTTACAAAGAATTGCGGCGCGGTTATTTTACCAAATACACTATAGTTCACCTGCGAATACTTAAAGCCAGAGCCACTCACCCGCGAAAGCCCGGTGCTGTTGGCAATGTACCGCTATCATAGCCTATCGGCAAACCAAACTGGTTGGCTGAAGCAGTATCAGGTGCGAGGGATAATGCTTTTCCGGGTCGGCGTACATAGCCGAGATGTACTTCAGCCTTGGATCACCCGTGGATTTTAATTGCGTTATAAAAGGCTCGGCCAAATAATAAGTATTGGTTAGCTGTTGAATTTGTTGGGTAACCAGGTTAGGATAGGTATTGTTATATTTCAGGTAACAGTTATCGGCGTTAGATTGCATTACCCCTCCGGTAACAGCTGCCTGAACAATAGTTTTTGCCTTGCCCGGATCTAACTTAGAATAGCGCATCCCTATCCGAAGCAACAATGAATAGCCAAGCCGCTTCCATTGAGGAATATCTCCGCCAAAAAACACATCTCCCTTAACAAGATCCTTCGCAGGGTCTAACGCCGCGGTGGCTGCTGTCAGTTCGTTTACCAAGTCGGCATAAATATCCTGTTGCTTATCGTATTTAGGCAAAAAAGCAGAATTGAGGTAAGCCTGGCCGGCCTGGCTGTATGGCACATCTCCGTAAGTATCAACCAGCATCATATAATTATAAGCTCGCCATATCCTGGTTTCGTTGTACAAGTTAGTCCGGGAAGCGTTGCCTTTTAAATCCGGCAAAATGTGCTCAAGCAATTTTATGGTGTTTGGATAAGCGTTATTCCACCGCATCACTGTATAGGTTTGATTTAATACGTTGAAGTTAAACGCTGAGGTAACCCCACCAAAAGGATCAATAAACTGCTGAACAACCGTTGGTTCAGTTTCCATTAATGCCGCGTACGTTAAAACTTCCGCGTTGGAAAACAAAAACACCGGGTCGAGACTGGTGGTGTTGTTCGGATTGACATTTAACTCTCTGAATCCTTTATCGCAACCTGTTGCAGCAAACAGGCAGGCGGCCGATAATATGATCTTTATATATTTTTTCATGATCGTACTCTTTTAAAATTTGACGTTTAGGTTAAAACCATAAGTCCGCGTGGTAGGCAGCGAACTTTGCTCGTAACCGGTTAAAATATCACCACTTGATGAGATAGCCTCCGGATCGATATTAGGTGTGTATTTTTTAATGATAAGCACGTTGTGGCATACCGCTGAAAGCACAAGCCCTTTAATAAATTTGGTTTTCATCATTTTCGAAAAATCATAGCTAACTGAAAGGTTTCTCAACTTAATGAAGTCCGATTTATAAACGAAAGGATCCAGGATACCCTGCGAGCGATAATTGGCATAAAAGTCCTCGGCATTTACTGCTGTTGTGTTAGGTGTACCATCAGCATTCACCGCGTCAAACTTTACGCCTCCTTCCCTACCCACCAGCGACTCTTTTGACAAACCTTCTCTCAGGAAATTCAGGTTAGAACTTGACAATATTTTACCACCTTTTTTATAATCGATATGCGCCATCAGGGTAAACCTTTTGTAAGTAAATGTATTTACCCAACCACCTGTAGCTTTAGGCAATGCGCTGCCAAAAAGTGCAGGAGATGTACTTGCCACTGGTTTACCGCCTGATACGATGATCTTGCCATTGGAATCTCTGCGATAGGTTGAACCCTGGATCTGGTTTAACGGAAGACCAACCTGGTCAACAATGGAGCCGAAAAACTCCCCTGCACCCAGTGTTAATTGTTTTTGGCCGTTAGCCAGTGCTAAAACTTTAGAAGTATTTATAGCGGTATTAAACGCTGAACGCCAGCTAAAATTTGGTTTCCTGATAGGTACTAACTCCAGCAAAAACTCCATACCACGGTTTTGCAGCTCGCCAAGGTTTACAATGGTGCCAGTATAGCCCGACGCGTTGGAGATGGCAACGCTTAAGATTTGGTTAGTGGTATGCTTATCGTATGCGGCAATATCCAGGTTTACACGACTGCTGAACATACGCAGTTCAAGCCCAATTTCTTTTTCTTTTACGCTGTATGGCTTAATTGCCTGGTTTGGCGTAGTAACATTGCTGATACTCCCCAGCGGGACACCGTTGAACGCATTTTGTGAAAGCGTAAAGGTAAGTGAATTGCTGTAAGGGTTGATACCGTTGGCACTGCCCACGTTAGCGTAGGTCGCCCTGATTTTTCCGAAAGTTAACCATGAGGGCGGGTTCTTTAAAAACTCCGAAAAAACAAAACTGCCGCTTACTGATGGATAAAAATAATGGTTATGTTCGGGGCTTAGCACCGAGAACCAGTCGTTACGGCCGGTTACATTTAAAAACAAATACGACTTATAGCCAAACTCGGCGGTGCCATAAAGCGAGTTCACCGTTGATTTGGAAACCGCAAAGGCAGAGGTATTGGTTACGCCATTTCCGAGGGTATAAAAATCCCTTACGTAAAAGTTTGTGGCGGTAACAGTATATCCTTGTGATGAGGAGGGGAATGTATTTCCTCCTACCGTGGCATCAAAAGAAAAAGGGCCCCATTTGTGGCCGCCGCCTAATAAGAAGTCGGCGTTAAGCGCACGGTAGGTATTATCATTTGAGTTATAACTACCATTATAAAGGCCAACCGGTGCAGCCGCATTTGCTAAAGTACCTGTTGGCGAATTTTGTTCGTAGTAAGATGGACTGTATTCCATATTTACACGACCCTGTAAATAAAGCCAGTCAAAAAACTGGTATCGCAGGGTCGCAGTACCTAAAAGATGATCTTTAGTTTGCTTTGTAAATTGCTTTTGCATAATCCAATACGGATTGGTAAGCGTGGTGAAACGAGATGTAGGCGTTTCGTTGCCGTTGGCATCAATGGCGGCGGCTTTTAATACATCCAAACTAACCGAGTTACTATAACGGTACATGTAATTAGTAACCGATGAGCCCTGAATACCAATTACCGGAGGGTTATTATTATTCTCGTGGTCGTAATTCACATAAATTTGGGCAGACAACTTGGGGGTAAAATTATAATTGAGCCCCAAATTGAAGATCTTTTTGTGATAATCATTATTAGGAATTATGCCTTGCGCATCCTGATTTGAATAAGAAAACCTGAAGCTGCCTTTATCGTTACCGCCCGAAAACGCGATAGTATTGGTCCATGCGTTGGCAAGTCTGAAAAATTTGCTGATCCGGTTTCTTTCAGGCGCATACGGGCGTTGTACGCCATCAAACTGGAAGGTTGGAGCATTATCAAATTTTTCCCCAAAACTCCATGCGCCTGAACTTTGCGCCTGGCCCTGTGTTTTAGGGCGCACGTTATTTTCGCCTTGTCCGTACTCATATTGAAAATCGGTAAAATCAAGAGCTTGATTTTGAGTAAAGTTGGAAGTAAATTCAATACCGATACCAGCATTTTTATTACCGCTTTTAGTAGTGATGATCAACGCGCCGTTACTTGCCCTTGAACCGTAAAGTGCCGCGGCTGTAGCTCCTTTTAATACAGTCATCGACTCAATATCATCCGGGTTTATCTGCTGCATATTATCGCCCAAATCCACCGACTGGGTGTAACCGTTGGTGCTTGACGGGCTTTGTGATAAAGGAAGGCCGTTTAATACGATCAGCGGCGCATTATCTCCCTGGAACGCAGATTGCCCGCGCAGCCTGATCTTGGTGCTGCCGCCCGGGCCACTTGCCGGAGGAGATATGTCTAAACCGGCAACTTTTCCCTCAAGGGAGTTAACAAAGTTTGTTGAACGGTTAGTTGTTATTTCGCCAACGCGTACGTTTTCTGCCGCATATCCTAATTTTTTAGACTCGCGCTTTATACCTAACGCTGTTACTACAATCTCACTGATAGCAGTTGATTTTGGTTCAAGCGTAACGTTCAGCGTACTACGCCCGTTAAGGGGCTCGGTTTTTGGATTGTAGCCTACGTAGCTGAATAACAATACCGCGTTATCGGCAGATACCTGGAGTTTGTAATTACCGTTTGCGTCGGTCAAAACGCCGTTTTTTGTTCCTTTTTCGCTTACGCTAACGCCGATAAGCGGGCCGCCTTTTTCGTCGGTCACTTTACCGGTAACTATTTGTACCCTACTTCGGGGCTGGTTCGGGCTGCGACGGCGCTTTCCGCCTGCACATTCCCTGCAATCATAAGTGTAAAAAGAACACTTATTGCAATAAACAGCATCATTCCTGATACTTTGATTTCTTTTTCCACAATTTTAGGGTTAATTCAAATTGGCAAATCTTACTTCAACTTCTTTCTCAAAATTGGTAATTGCGAAAGAGCCTCTTTGGTGCGGCACTTTAAAAGCCGCTTTTTCATTTTAGTATTGTTTTCTCTTCATGTTGATGCAGGGTTTTAGTTTTAAATTGGTTTATATACAGTTTGTAGGTATAATCTATTTATAATAAAATATCTAATAATAAGACTCCGGCAAGCCCTATTACAGCTACCAGGCTTTCCATTACCGTCCATGAGCGCAGCGTTTCCTTTACCGTTAACCCGAAATATTCTTTGCATAACCAAAAAGCTGTGTCGTTTACATGCGAACCAAACAGGCTGCCCGCTCCAATAGCCAGCACCAGTAAATTGGTATTTACGCTGGGATGATGAGCTATAGGGAACAACACGCCTGCGGCAGTTACACCAGCCACAGTGGCCGAGCCGAGGCAAATTCGTAAACAAGCCGTTGCCAGCCACGCCAACAACAAGGGATGCATGGTGCTGCTGACCAGCATACCGGCAAGGGTATTACTTAAGTGGCTATCTGTAAAGACCTGCTTCAGTGCACCCGCACTGCCAATAATGAGTAATACCATGGCTATATCTTTTACTGCACCCATATAACCATCCATTATTTTTGCTAATGACCTGCCTCTACGCAAACCAAGCGTATACGTACTTACAGTTACGGTGACCAGCATCGCAATAATTGGTTCGGCGAGCCATTCAGATAAACTCTTTATCAAAGGATTATCCCTAAAAAGCACAGGCAGCAAATGGGCCAGGCAAATCAATACTACAGGTAAAAGAGATGACAGTATGCTGTTAACAATACCCGGTAGTTCATGAACAGGCAAGGCGGCCGAACTATGGGTAAATTGCAAGCCATTAGGTCCTATCTTTTTGAGGGTAGCCGAGAACATCGGTCCCGCAATTATTATAGCAGGAATAGCAATGATCAGCCCATAGCCAAATGTTTTTACAACATCTGCATGAAAAACGCTGATGAGTGTCATTGGCGAAGGATGAGGCGGTAAAAAGCCGTGCATTACCGATAGCGCCGTGAGCATAGGCATACCTACATACAACAGCGGCAAACGATAACTGGAAGCAACCGAAAAAATGATAGGCACCAAGAGTATAAACCCGACATTATAATACAAAGGGATGCCCACAATAAAGCCTGTAAGGGCCATAGCATAGCTTACATATTTAGCACCAAATAAGTCGTGCATAAAATGTGCTATGCGCTGGGCGGCGCCGCTTTCGGCAACCAATTTACCCAGCATGACACCCAATACTATAATAATTGCTACCGACCCTAAAGTGTCGCCGAGCCCTTTATTTACCGACGCGATAACCGCTGTAAATGGCATGCCGAAAAAGCAGCCCGCCAACAGTGCTACAATAATAAAGGCAAGAAATGCATTCACTTTTGCCCATGTTATCAGCACTACCAGCAATAAAATACAAAAAATCAGTATTAATATTGTCATTTACAATCAGGTTAATTTAATGCGAATCGCGGGTTACAACAGATCCTGAATTCCCAACCAGGAAATCCAGATCGGCCCCTTTATCAGCCTGCTGCACGTGGCGCTGGTACATGGATACGTACCCCCTATCGGTGTGGTAAGCAGGTTTTTGCCATAATAGTCTCCGTTTTTCCAACGCAGCCTCATCTACAAGCAGGTCAATCCTCCTCGCAGGTACATCGAGGCATATCAGATCACCGTTTTCAACAAGTGCCAGGTTACCGCCGATGGCAGATTCCGGTGAAATATGGAGCACAACTGTGCCGTATGCGGTGCCGCTCATCCTTCCGTCAGAGATCCTTACCATATCTGTAATACCTTTATCCAGCAGTTTTTTTGGCAGCACCATATTGCCAACTTCGGGCATGCCGGGATAACCTACCGGCCCAACATTTTTAAGCACCATCACACAGGTTTCGTCAATATCAAGTTGCGGGTCGTCAACCCTTGCGTGATAGTCTTCAATAGTTTCGAAAACCACTGCCCGACCAGTATGCTGCATCAGTGCTGGCGTTGCTGCCGAAGGCTTGATGACAGCACCATTTACAGCGAGGTTCCCTTTTAAAACGGCTATACCGGCCTCAGGGATAATTGGGGTATTATATGCTGCAATAACCTCATTATTATAGCAGATACCCTCGCCTTTGATGTTTTCCGCGTGCGATTTACCCGTTACGGTTATTGCACCCATATCCAGCTCATTGCTCAGTTCTTTCAAGATCACCGGTAACCCGCCTGCATAGTAGAAATCTTCCATCAGGTATTTTCCGGAAGGCATGAGGTTGAGTAACAAAGGTATTCTGCTGCCCAGCCTGTCAAAATCGTCGAGGCATAAGTCTACGCCAATACGTCCAGCAATTGCAGTAAGATGGATAATGAAATTGGTAGAGCCGCCTATTGCCGCATTTACTTTAATAGCGTTTTCGAAAGCGGCACGGGTAAGTATTTTGGATATGGTCAAACCTTCTTTTACCATTTCAACAATACGCCTGCCTGATAACTGCGCCAGCACTTTTTTCCTTGAATCAACCGCCGGGGTGGCCGCGGCCTGTGAAAGGCACATGCCCAGCGACTCCACCATACAAGCCATTGTTGAGGCGGTACCCATTGTCATACAATGGCCTGCACTTCTCGACATGCAGCTTTCGGCAGCAAGGTATTCGTCATTGGTTATTTTACCGGTTTTGAGGTCATCAGTCAGCTTCCATACTGCTGTGCCCGACCCAATATCAGTGCCACGATATTTACCGTTCAACATCGGTCCGCCCGGAACTACGATAGTAGGCAGACCTACGCTGGCCGCTCCCATCATGGTAGATGGTGTAGTTTTGTCGCAGCCAGTCAACAGCACCACTCCGTCTATCGGGTTGCCGCGTATTGATTCTTCGGCATCCATACTGGCCAGGTTGCGGAAAAGCATAGCTGTAGGTTTAAGCAAAGTTTCGCCCAAACTCATGATAGGAAATTCCACCGGGAAACCGCCGGCTTCATACACCCCGCGTTTAACAGCTTCGGCCAGGTCTCGCAAATGTGCATTGCAAGGAGTTAGCTCCGACCATGTATTGCAGATACCAATAACAGGTCGGCCGTCGAAAAGGTCGGTTGGCATACCCTGGTTTTTCATCCAGCTCCTGTATAAAAACCCCATTTTACCTGTTTTTCCAAACCAATCAGCACTTCTGAACTGTGACATTTTATGTTCTTTTATATTTTAATTTATCGTTGCCTTGGTACAATTACTTGCCAACCTGGTTTGTAAGCGTACCTATGTTACTTATTGTGATAGCTATTACGTCGCCATAGTTAAGTGTGAAAGAATCTGGCGGTACTATACCGGTACCGGTCATGAGGTATGCACCCGCAGGGAATGACATCTCCATAAAAAGGTAATTGGCAAGTTCCTGGTGTGTACGCTTCATTCTGCTGATCAAAATGGTATCAGCAAACACCTTATCATCACCTCTCCTTATTTCAATTTGAATTTCGGTGTCCGCCGAAATAGGTGTGCCCGGCACATAAAGGCATGGGCCAACGGCTGCCGCTCCGTCGTATGATTTAGCCTGAGGAAGATATAAGGATTTTCTCCTTCGATATCCCTTGAGGACATATCATTGCCAATCATATAACCCTCAATAGTACCTGCACTGCAGATGAACAGCACTAATTCTGGCTCAGGAACGTTCCATTTCGAATCTTTCCGGATACGAACGCTCCCCCTGGGCCAACCGCACGGGATGCCGAAGATTTAAAAAAGATTTCGGGACGTTCGGCGCTGTAAACCCTTGCATAGAAATCACCTCCACCGGCATCTTTAGATTCTTCCATCCGGGCATCCATGCTGCGCAGATAAGTGACACCCGACGCCCAGATCTCCTGATTGGCAATGGGAGCGCTTATGTTTTCCAGATCATAAGCAAGCGAAGGGTTGGCTGTAATACTTTGAATCTCTTTTAAAATTTCGCTGTGCAATGCCTGGCGGTTTATAAAATTGTCCCAGGTCCAATCCGGCGAACTGTAAAGCAGGCCGGCGTATTTCACAATAACTTTTTCGTTGGTTTTAAATATGTGCATAGCTATTTATTACTACCGGCATTTATGCGGCAGTTATTCCTTTATCAAAAAATGTAACAAATCGGTTACTTGGTTATGTACAAAGAATGCTAAAGCAAATCGCTTAAGCTTCCAAAAAAACACAGCGTTGATTTTTACACAAAAAAAATAACGCTCCCTCCACCTCAAGCTTCAGCAGGATTTTGCAAAGTAGCCTCGTGTGCGGGGCCGGGCTTTCTTTTATGCCAGTAAGAAGCCAATAAAGAACCGGTAATATTCATGAAGGTTGAAAAGATAACCGGCGCCAGGCCCAGCGTAGCAATTTTGCCCATCCCTTTGGCGAGGCCCGCGGCCATACCGCCGTTTTGCATTCCAACCTCAATAGCAATAGTACGACAGTCCCGCTCTTCCATCCCCAATGCCTTTGCCGACCAAAAACCCAATAAATAGCCTCCTATATTATGCAGCAATACCAATGCGGCCAGCAGTACACCCACTTTAAGCAGGCTATCCCGGCCCGCTGCGGTTATAATAATAATAATGCCGATGATACCGCCCATAGAAATAAAAGGCATTATCCTTTTTAGCCAACGGCTGTGTTCTTTAGCTATCGATGAAAACAGCACACCCAAAGCAATAGGTATCATGACCATTTTAAAAATATCCACCACCATTAACCAGGGGTCTATTTTAATAAGCGGACCGGCAAGTAAATTCATTAAAAATGGTGTCAATACCGGCGATAGCATGGTGGAAATGCTGGTTATAGTAACCGATAGCGCGAGGTTTGCCCTGGCCAGGTAGGATACCACATTAGATGCCATGCCGTTAGGACAGCAACCAATTAGTATAATACCAGCTGCTATCTCGGCAGGCATTCCGGTTAATTTTACGCTGAGGGTTGCAATACTGAAGCCAAGTAAGGGCATTATAATAAAATGGCTCACCACCCCTATGATGATTCCCCCGGGCGATTTTAATACGCCGAGAAAATCCTGGTAATGCATGGAAGTGCCCATACCAAACATGATGAGCTGTATTAGCGGGATAATAAGCGTAGCATATTTAAAATTGCCATAACTGATAAAAAACTCAGGATAATAAAGCGCCATGGCGGCAGCTCCGAAAATCAGTACCGTATATGCAAAACTTTTGGTTTTTGGGGAGGAACAAAGGCTTATGGCAAGCAGTACAAAAAATGTAAGTACATAAGGCCCGGTGTGCTCCAAACCTTTAGAAAGCATGATTAATACCGCAACCAATGCAGCGATGGTTAACGCGATGGTAACTTTGTAAAAAAATTTCATACCCGGCATTGATCAAGCAAAGAAAGGGACTCCGGGCATCGCGTATTTCTTCAACCCTTCCTCGTTGATCTCAACACCTACTCCGGGCTTATCAGATAACACCAGGAAACCTTTCTCAATAAAGGGTTTATCATAGTGCACTATTTCCTTCCATTTTGGCTCGGTATCGCTCAACGTTTGCCATTCCAGGATATGAAAATTGGGCACCGAGGCACAAACATGCGCGGTTGCCATAGCCCCCAGGAAAGATCCTACCATGTGCGGCGAAAAGGGCACGTAATATAAGTTGGCAAGGTTAGCTATCCGCTGCCCCTCACCCAGCCCGCCGCATTTTTGAAGATCGGGCATTACAATATCAATTCCGGCTTCCGAAAGCAGCCTGGTATAACCATAGGCCAGGTAAAAATTTTCTCCGGCACAAATTGGCGTGCTTGTTTCCTGGGTTATTGTTTTGTACACATCAATATTATCTGCAGGTACTGGTTCCTCCAGCCACATTAAATTAAGAGGTTCCATCATTTTTGCAACCCTACGGCCAGTCGTAGCATCGTAACGGCCGTGCATATCTACGCAGATATCAATATTGGGCCCTACCTCTTTCCGCACGGCGGCTATGGCATTATACATCCTGTCGAGCTCGGCATTACTGGCAGTCCAGTTATAACGGTCGAATTTATTCGGATCGCGGGCATCATCAATATCAAATTTCACGGCGGTATATCCGCGGTTAACCGCGCCACGGGCAGCCTTTGCATAATCATCGGGCACCGGGTTGGTGGCAGTGTATAATTCCGTATCGCAATAAACACGGCATTTATCGCGGAATTTGCCACCTAATAACTGGTATACGGGCAAGCCCAAAGCTTTGCCTGTCAAATCCCAAAGGGCTGCCTCAACCGCAGTAAGCACTGCGACAAACATACCAGACTGCGCGCCGGCAAAAAAATGAGCTTTCCTGATCTCCTCGGCTATCCGGTTTGGGTTTAGTGGACTCCGGCCTTTCAGCATCCATTCCAGCCGTTTAACCAGGTAATACGTTCCCGCTATGGCATCAACACCTTCGCCCGAACCCCAGATGCCCTGGTTTGTATATATTTTTACAAAAAGTCCGCCGCCCGCGTAGGCGCACTTAACTTCTGTAATTTTAAGATCGGACGGGGATGATGCCTGCGGGGTGCGTTCTTTGGCTTCTATCAGCCCTTGTCCAAATGTTTTATTTAATGGTGCTGCCAGTACGGCTGCACCGGCTAATACAGTTTTCGAAAGAAAGCTGCGCCTATTTTGATAGTTTGACATATTTTATATTTAGGGTAGATTTGTTTACCAGGTCCGGTTTTTCAGGATGTTTTGAATCTGCTCTTTAGGTACCGGCAATTCATTAATGTGCTGGTTAAGCCATGCAGAAAAATCTTTTTCAATGTCAGCGCTCCAGCGGGCATCTATTTGCCCGGCTGTGTATTTACCTTCTTTTAACCGCAGGTGGCCAAACATATCCCTTAACCTCACCACTTCTGAGGTGGTTACCACTTTCTCGGCAAGGTGCGGTGGGATAAATATGACTACGCCATTCTCACCTAAAACCACGTCTCCAGGCATCACAGTGGCCTGTTTGATCCTGGTAGGCTGATTGATCCCAACAATCATGGTATTCAGGTCTCCGGGCGGGTTATGGTACGAGGGATCGTAACTTTCAACAAAGGATGTAAAGCCGCCAATTTCTTTCAACCCGCGCAAATCCCTCACTGCGCCATTGTAAACTATGCCGTTACCGGTTTTTGCGTAGATGGCATTACCCACATTATCACCAATGGTGGGGCCGTTTTTATGCGCACCAAACTGATCGGCAACATATACATCTCCTTTTACCAGCAAGTCTACAGGCCAGGTGTTTTGCCCTTTTTTGCCCTGAGCTTTGCCCCTGTCATCAATCGCCTTCCATACATCCGGGCGGGCGGGCATGAAAACAGCAGTTACTGCGCGGCCAACCAAAACGCTATCCGGGTTTATTACCAGCCAGTTTTCGGTGAGCTGGTAGCCGTAGCCTGCGTTTTTTAAAACGGCCCAGGCTTCTTCAATACTAACGTGCTTCATCCGGGCCAAAATATTGTCGGATACCTTCGGACGCCCGTCGGCAAAGCGCTCACCTTTCCATTCCGGAGTAAGGAAAAGTAACTCGTCCCTGGAAATTTGCTGCGCGAAGGCATTATGAAAAAACAAACAGCATTGCAGCAACGCAATGCCCGCAATACGGTAAAGAAGAAAACATTTTCTCATCGTAATAAATTAAAAACGCACACTATTAAGGGGGGTAGCGGCTTTGGTTTTGGTTGTAACTGGTTATAATACTTACAAAGTATCATAATATTTAACCCGGAAAATACCATTAAAAAACAGCGTTGGTTTTTATACAAATTTTTGTTTTGTAATGTGTAAACTTGCTTTCAATGGCGCCCACTGTTGGATGCCCGATAACCGTTGAAGTACAGAAGTGGCAGCAACGTATACCAATTATTATACTGAATGAATCAATTGATACTTCAGCAGGGCATATCTAAAGAACTTATGCATTTTCCGCATATTCTGGAGTTTACCCACAAAAAGAACAATACCATCCAACTCAACTCCTTTAACAGTAACGTTACGGACTGCATTTGCCTGTATTATATTTTAGAGGGAAAATTCAGTTGGATGATTGACTTACAACAACATACCTTATATCCGGGCGATTTTGCCTTAGTATTGCCCGGGCAACGCATTGGCGGCGAAAGCGGAATATTAAATATCGGCGCTCTGTTTGGGTTAAAGATCTCTGCCGAAGATTGCGGGAAGATTTTGCTGGGCAAATGGAGCGGGCTTACTAAAAAGGAAAAACTATCCATCAACCAGATTTTGCTTGTAAATAAGCAACAGCTTGTTTTGAAACTGAAAGAAGCGCAGGTTTTAATGCATAATTTACAACTTGAATTACAAAATGAGGAAGTAGGCTTTTACACACGTGTAAACCAGCTGCTTGACGAGCTTTTTGTGTTGGTGAGCAGGCAGTTGATCAGGCAAAACAGTTCCAGGAGAGATTTCCCTCAAACATTCCTGAAGCTGGAGCAAACATTACGGCAAAACCTTGCCCATCAATGGACGGTAGAAGAAATGGCTGCGCTAATAGGTATGGGAACTACAGCTTTTACCGAAAAAGTAAAAAACTATTCCGGTTTTTCACCACTGAATTACCTAATCAACATCAGGATAACCGAAGCTACCAAACTGCTTAAAAAAAACGAGGTAAATGTTACCGACATAGCGCTGAGCACAGGATTTTATTCGTCTCAGCATTTTTCTACAACCTTTAAAAAACTTACCGGGTACACCCCAAGCGAGTTCAGAAAAAAATAAAACACCAGATCATCAGTTATACGTCATGAATTGTATTATCATCATAGAAATGGGCACAGACGCAGTAAAGGTCTTCGCCTTTGATCTTTCCGGTAACTTAATCAGTTCGTCGAAGGGCATTATCCCACCTTTCATGAACAACCCGACCATAGCGAACAGGACCCTGAGCAAATGTTTATTACCATGCTCTATATTTTAAAAAACCTGCTCATTGAAAAGATCTACCCAAAAAAATATACTGTAACCTGTATTTGCTTTGGCTCGTCAATGCATAGTTTGCTGGCAGTAGATAAGGAAGGAATACCATTGGGCAATGCTATCACCTGGGCAGATAACCGGGGCAAAAAAGAAGCTGCCGACCTTAAACAAAGCAGCCTGGGCGAGGAGATTTACCGAGCCACCGGAACACCCATTCACCCGATGTCGTCACTAATAAAAATTTCATGGATGAAAAATCACGACCCTGAAAAGTTCAGGCTGGCGAAGAAATTTATGCCTATAAAAACCTATATCATTCAGCAACTGACCGGCGCATGCGTGATAGACTATAGCATAGCCTCTGCAACCGGGCTAATGAACATCCACAATTTAACCTGGGATGAAGCCGCACTGGAATTTGCAGGGATCACACCAGAGGAGCTTCCGGATCTGCATTCTGTTTTTTATTCAGGAGTTACGCTAAAAAAAGAATACCAGAGGGTTTTGAAACTGTCACCAACGGTTAAAATCCTGATCGGATCAAGCGACGGATGCCTGGCCACCCTGGGTGCCGGCGTCTGGGAAAACAGTATGGCAACGATTACCATTGAAGATAGCGGCGCGTTCCGGATCATTGGCGATAAAATAATAGAGGACCCCAAACAACAGATTTTCAATTACCTGCTTACCGAAAAACATATCATCACCGGCGGCCCTACAAGTAATGGCGGTGTGATATTCAATTGGTTTGCTAAACAATTCGGTGATTTTACCGAAGCTTTTGATATCGATCAATCAATGGAAATGTTGATAGAGGAAGCCGCCGGTGTTGAAGTGGGGTCTGGTGGGTTGATCTTCCTTCCCTTCCTGCATGGAGAACGGGCCCCTATCTGGAACCCAAATTCCAGGGGATGCTATTTTGGCGTTAATATCAGGCACGAGCGTAAACATTTTATACGGGCTACCATAGAGGGCATTTTATATGAGATGTACAGTATTGGCCGTACCCTTGAACCACATCGGCATATTGAAACTCTATCTATCAACGGCAGCTTTGCATCTATACCGTTTTGCGCTCAAATCATCGCAGATCTGTTCAACAAGCCGGTCAGCACAATTAGCCATGCAGACAGCATCGGCATGGGTGCTTTCCTGCTAAGCGCTACCGAGATGGGCATTTATCCCTCTTTAGAAGAAGCCTCCAAAACGGTAACCATGCATCAGACCTATCTGCCAAACGCCGAAAATCATCAGGTCTACGCACAATATTTTAAAGTATTCGAAAGCCTGATAACAAAAGTCGCTGATGAATTTGACGCTATTTCTGATTTGCAACAACGGTATAGTCAATAAATTAACAAGGTGGCCGGGGCTGGGCTGGGATTGACACAGTTTATTTTACAGCCCCGGTTTTAGCTCAACTTTAGGATATTTGAAACAGTTAGCTACCTTTTGTTTTTAACTCCAAAGTGGTTACCACTGAATCGAGTTTTACTGTGGCTAAGTCAAGACTGATACCCGTTGAATCCTGATGAAATTTAACTTTTTTACCATGCAGTACCCTGCAACGTGTAATAGTTTGTTTAACAGGTGGTAATTTGATGACAGTATCTCCCGCCGGCATTTTCAGCACGTGGATATATATTTTATCACCTCTACTTGTGGCCCCGTAGAAATCATCAACAGGTTGAAAAGGTCCCGGACGCGTTTGATATATGCTCTCGCCATTTTTTGCCAACCACTGCCCCACTTCTCTCAGGCGATCCACATGAGCAGGGGGAATAACACCGTCCGGATCCGGCCCAACATTTAATAACATATTTCCACCGCGGTCAACGGTATTAACAAGCATGTTTATAATCTTTTTCAGCGGCATCAATCGCTGAGCCTTATTGTATCCCCAACTGGTTTCATTAAGGTTCAAGCATTTTTCCCATGGGAAGGGAATAATAGGCCCTTTAACATCCGCGCCACCTTCGTCGGTCTGGAAATCTCCCACCATCCCTGATCTTGGATTAATGACCACATCCGGGTTGTAGCTACGTACCATAGCATTAAGTTTTAATGGTTCCCAAAACCAGGCAGCGTCGGCATCGGTACCTTTATGCGCCAGCCAACCGCCATCGTACCACAAAATATCTATTTTGCCGTAATTCTTCATTAGCTCCTCCACCTGCCCATATGTTTGTTTTTTGAGCAAGGCAGCGTTGTCAGGAAGCCCCTTAGGATCGAAATAACCAGGAAAACGCCAATCCAAAGGAGAATAATAAATGCCTACATAAAGGCCTGCTTTACGGCACGCATCAGTATACTCTTTTACAAAATCACGGTGAGCGGCAGTTTCCCAACTATCAAAATGCCGGTAACTTGAGGGGCTGTTCCAAAGGGCAAAGCCATCATGATGGCGGCTAACCATTACCATATATTTCATACCTGCCTCCTTGGCTACCTTAGCCCATTCTGTGGCGCTAAAATGTTTTGGGTTAAACTGATCGGCTAACCTGGCATATTCCTCTGCCGGTATCTTTTGATTGAACATGGTCCATTCACCCGTGGCCGGAATTGCATATAAGCCCCAATGTATGAACATCCCAAATTTCTGATCCTCCCACCATTGCATCTTTTCGGGCGGAAGATTAGAACCCGGGCCCGATACACCCTGCCCTGCACCCTTTAATGCGGGGTACACCTTACCTTTTTCCATTGATTTTCTTTCTGCGTCGCTCATTTGCTGGCTCTTTACCATAAAAGAATGGCTCAATAGTGTTAGCAGCAAACAAGCTGCCTTGATCGTGGTCTTTCGGTTAAACATAATTAGGGTTTTCAAACAGTAACAATTCAGGCAAATAGCGATGGTTTAAACCTTTTGTATTATAATAAACCCAACGTTTTTCAGGGCGATTTAATAATTAAGGTATACGCCACGCTAAATTAATTAAAGCCAGCGATGCAGAATTACCTAAACCAGACTTTATTTTATACAAAAACGACCTCCGGCCGGTGCACCCCGGCTCTGCAAAACTCATCAACTCTTATATGTGAGCATTTTCGCCCGGCTGCAAATCCAAAAACATTGCCCATCTTCAAGTTGTCAAGCGTAAGAAAATTTATATTGATATATGAGCCTTAGATTACATTACATTTATTAATTTGCTTGGCTCCGATCTGTTCAATATGATTGCTATTATAAATATCATTTTCTGTCTCTCTTTCCTGGTTTTCGCCTACCTTAACCTGAACGATGTCGATCCGTGGCTTTGGGTACCAATCTACCTTAGTGCGGCGGTATGTTGCGGGCTGGTAGTTTTTCACCTGGTTTATCCGAGGTTGTATCTATGCCTGATCGCGATATACCTTGTTCACGCAGGCACCATTTATTTTTCTAAAGATGGTGTACGCGACTGGATAACGAAATATAACAGGCCAAGTTTGGTAGAAACGATGCAGGCAGACAAGCCTTATATAGAAAAAACGAGAGAGTTCTTTGGCCTGCTGATCATTGCCGGCGCATTGCTCATCAATTATATCGCGGCCTGAGCAACATGGATCGGTCAACCCTGATGATTTGAAGATATGTTCACTTATGATATAGAAAAATTTAAGCCTCTGCTTACAGACCTCATTGCAAGACATGTAAGCCCGGATGCCAAAGACTGGCTGCTGGCCCAGGGGAATCACGCCGCATCTGCCGCAGCATTTAACGCTGCCTTCGCTGCTTTGCCGCGTAAGACGGGAAAAGCGCCGGTCAATGCCGGTCCTGAAAATGAAGCCGATTTATCGGCTATCCGTAAAGATTTTTCGATCGCAGGATGGTCGGTTGACAGGCTTGCCAGGGTATGGCTGTTGTTAACGCTTGATACCACCGATAAGGAGCGTTATCAACGCAATATCGAAAACCTATTTTTGGCTGCTGAAATGAACGAATTGGTGGCTTTATATTCGGCTTTGCCTCTGCTTGCTTACGCCCCGATATGGGTACAACGCTGTACGGAAGGTAACCGCAGTAATCTGGGCGTTGTGCTCGAAGCGATCATGTATCGCAACCCTTACCCTGCGGAAAACCTGCCCGAGCCGGCCTGGAACCAAATGGTGCTAAAGGCACTTTTCACCGAAAAAAAGCTGGAACTGATCACGGGATTGGACCAGCGTGCCAATGCCGGCCTTGCACATACATTGATCGATTACGCGCGAGAGCGCTGGTCAGCCGGCCGGAGTACAGATCCTATGCTATGGCGATTAGTAAGTCACTTTATGGATGAAGCGATACTGCAAGACATCAGAGAAGGATTACCGGGTTTAAGCGAACTTGAAAGGGAAGCGGTGGCATTAGCTATTGCCGAAAGGAGTTTTCAGCCAGCAAAAGAATTGTTGAAAGTTGATCCTTTAAAGATGGCGGCGGGCAGAAAAACGAGTTGGAACGAATTTATTAACGATACAAAAAATTAATTTTGGGATATGTGTTGCAGCAATTTTGAAAACAGAGAGCAAATACCTGGCGAAAAACCAGAGTCATTTGACATAACCGCCGTAAAAGGTATGCGGTTTTTTGACCCGCATGTACATATGACATCCCGTACAACAGATGACTACCAGGCTATGGCTGATGCGGGCGTAGTTGGGCTGATAGAACCGGCTTTCTGGCTGGGACAGCCCCGGACGGGCATTGACAGCTTTCGTGATTATTACAGCAGCCTGGTTGGCTGGGAAAGGTTTCGCTCATCGCAGTTTGGCATTAAACATTATTGCACAATAGGGCTTAACTCCCGCGAGGCAAACAATGAAAGCCTTGCAGAACAGGTGATGGAAATACTTCCGCTGTTTGCTTATAAAGAGGGAGTTGTGGGTATCGGTGAAATAGGTTTCGACGATCAAACCGCGGCTGAAGAAAAATATTACCGCTTGCAACTGGAACTGGCCAGGGAAGCCGGCCTGCCGGTACAGGTCCACACGCCGCACCGCGACAAGAAAAACGGCACACGCCGTAGTATGGACATCGCGATAGAACATGGCATCGATCCTTATAAGGTCATCATTGATCATAACAACGAGGAGACCGTTAAAGAGGTCCTTGACCGGGGTTTTTGGGCCGCATTCACGATTTACCCCTTCACCAAAATGGGGAATGAGCGCATGGTTGAAATCGCCAGGCAATATGGCCCAGAGCGGATCATGGTCAATTCGGCTGCTGATTGGGGCATCAGTGATCCCCTGGCTGTGCCGAAAACCGCCGCACTAATGAAAATACGCGGTATCAGTGACAAAGATATCCAATTGATCACCTACGGTAACGCAATTACCGCTTTTGCCCAAAGCGGACAGCTCGATGAAACTGATTTCGCTACGGTCAGGAACGTTGATCAAAGCGTAAAATTTGAAGGTAACAGTATATTGCGCGGCGGCCAGCAACCGAGAATCGATAAATCATCCATCATCATTAGCTAATCGTGATCTTGAGGAAACTGTACATTTATCTTCAGCTCATGCGGCCCGCCAATATTGTTACTTCGGTCGCAGATATTCTGGCAGGGATCGCTATTGCCAGTGCCCCAGGTACTTTAACGGAAAGAGCCTGGCCAACGGCCCTCCTCCTTTGCCTTTCCACAGCTTGTCTCTACGGCGGCGGTATTGTTTTTAACGATATTTTCGATGTGGAGACTGATAAGACTGAACGGCCTGAAAGGGCTATCCCCTCAGGCAGGGTTAGTTTACCGGAAGCTTCAGTGCTCGGCATGTTGTTGTTAAGCGCAGGCATTTTATTGGCATTTCTCTTTTCGGCGGCATCTGGTATACTCGCGGCAGCTATCGCGCTCTGCGCGCTGCTCTACGACAAGTTTGGCAAGCATCATCCCTTTTTCGGGCCGCTTAATATGGGGATGTGCCGGGGATTAAACCTGTTGCTCGGAGTCAGCATCATACCGGATGTGCTCAACCATTGGTCAATGTTAGCATTGGTGCCTGTGGTTTACATATTCTCAATCACCCTGACCAGTCGTGGCGAAGTTCATGGGGGCAAAAGGAACAACTTGTATGTAGCGGCATTTTTGTACGCCGCGGTCATCGCCTTTATCAGCTACTTTTCGTACGTTAATAACCGGCTGCTATGGTCACTGCTTTTCATCTTACCCTTTACCTGGATGATATTCAAACCGTTGCTCATAGCTATAAGAGAGCCAATCGGCAAAAATATTGGTAATGCCGTAAAGGCCGGGGTGATCTCCCTGATATTGATGGACGCTTCCTGGTCTGCCACATTCAGCTCACTTACATTCGCCCTGATGATCGCCTGCCTCTTACCGCTCTCGATGTGGCTGTCAAAAACCTTTGCAGTCACCTAATTAATTTCAATAACAATAGATCTTCCTCCGATGGAACATTTGCAACAGAACTTCAGCGTAAAATATAGTTATAACGTCTTTTTTACGTCGGCTTTATTCGCAAAGGACAATACCCTTCTAAACGGTTTTCTGACAACCGCTGCTACTTCAGGCGCGTTAAGGAGGATTCTTTTTGTGGTGGATCAGGGGGTTGCTGACGCCCATGGGGATTTATGCTCTGATATTAATTCCTATTTTCAGGCGCATACTGCTGTTCAGCTGGTGCCCGAGATCTTGCTGATACCCGGCGGCGAGTACGTAAAAAATGATGAACGCTATTTTGATATGATCCTCGAAGCGGTAAATAATTACGGTATAGACCGGCATTCATACATCGCCGTAATCGGTGGCGGAGCCGTATTGGATATGGCAGGTTACGCCGCTGCTGTGGCCCACCGGGGAGTAAAGCTTATCCGCATACCAACAACTGTGCTGTCTCAGAACGATTCAGGGATCGGGGTGAAGAACAGCATCAATTATTTCGGGAAAAAGAATTTCCTGGGCACATTCGCACCACCTGCCGCTGTTTTTAATGATGACCAGTTTTTGACCACACTGACCGACCGTGACTGGCGTTCCGGGATATCCGAAGCTATCAAGGTTGCCCTGATCAAAGACCCTGTTTTTTTCAACTGGATAGAACAGAACGCACCCGCCCTCGTGAGCCGCGACGCGACAGCAATGAATTACCTGATTTGGCGCTGCGCGCAGCTGCACATGCAGCACATTGCCGGCGCCGACCCCTTTGAAAGCGGCTCATCACGCCCTTTGGATTTCGGGCATTGGAGCGCGCACAAACTGGAATATCTTAGCGGTTTCGACGTTCGACATGGTGAAGCAGTAGCCATGGGGATAGCCCTGGATACGGTTTATTCCTGCCTTTGCGGCCGTTTAACCGTTGCGGACAGTGAGCGCGTGGTAAGCCTGATCCAAAACTTAGGCTTTGAAATCAGCCATGGGCTCTTAAAGATCAGCGGAGATGACAGCCCATTATTGCAGGGCTTGGAGGAGTTTCGCGAGCATTTGGGCGGAGAGCTCACCATTACGTTACTCAATGCTATTGGCGAAGGTGCCGAGGTGCATGAAATTGATACCGAGCTTTTGAAACAAGCGAGTATTGAACTATACAACCGGCAACTCGAACTTCAGCAAACGCAAATTTAAACAATACAAACATCTGCCCTCATGAAAATAAATGCAGCGCACCTGACCTATTGTACCAATATCCATCCCGCGGAGAACTGGCCGGAAACTTTCGGAGCCCTGAAAAACCATTTCCCGGCAATCAGGGCGGCCCTTGCGGGGAAGGAACGAATGGGTATTGGCCTGCGTCTTTCCAATATGGCCAGTCTCGGTTTGCTGGCAGAGGAAGATAACTTAGCGGAGTTCAAACAATGGCTGTTTGATCATGATGCTTATGTATTCACGATGAACGGTTTCCCCTATGGCGGTTTCCATAACACCGTAGTCAAGGACGAAGTACATGCGCCTGATTGGACAACAGTTGAGCGCGTGGATTATACCTTACGCCTGTTTCATATATTAGCCGAATTACTTCCTGAAGGTTTGCAGGGAGGGATTTCAACCTCACCCTTAAGCTATAAACCATGGCATGCGGCCGGTGAGGCCAGGAACAACACAAGGGCGATCGCCACGGAGAATATTTTAACGGTGGCAGCTGCACTTTTTAAAATACACCGCTCGGCCGGGGTCCTGATGCACCTGGATATCGAACCCGAGCCGGATGGCTTCCTGGAATCAGGTCGGGAGTTTATAGATTGGTTTGAAAACGACCTGTTGCCGCGGGGTATTTTAGTGCTGGGAGAACAGTTTGGCCTGTCTCCGGCTGATGCAGAAGCAGCTGTAAAACAACACATTAACCTATGTTATGACGTTTGCCATTTTGCTATCGGCTATGAGGAACATGAGAGCGTTATTGATGAACTGGCCGCGAAAGGTATCCAGGTAGGCAAGATACAAATCAGTGCTGCCTTAAAGGCCCATCTTCCGGTGGATCTGGCAATGAGGGACGAGGTGACCGACGCGCTTGCCAGATTCAACGAGCCAACCTATCTGCACCAGGTGATCGCGAAAACCGCAAAGGGAGAATTGATCCGCTATCCCGATTTACCGGAAGCCCTGGCAGATAGCCGGAACCCGGTAGTCAATGAATGGCGTGCGCACTTTCATGTGCCTGTTTTTGTTGAGGATATGGGTGTGGTGCAATCAACACAAAACGATATTATCAGGGTGCTCAACAAGTTCAGGAACACTGCTTTCACACAACACCTGGAAGTGGAAACATATACCTGGAGTGTATTACCGGATGAGCTGAAGGCCCCCTTAACGCAATCGATCATCCGGGAATTAGATTGGGTTAAAGCGCAGATATCATAAGAAAGAAGACAATTATGAATAAAACGGTAGTTATCGATGTAGTAGGTTTATCCACGTCTCTGATCGGCGAGCATACGCCATTTCTTAAATCTTATATCAAAGACAGACATCTGACGCATATAACGCCTGTATTGCCTGCTGTTACCACCGCCATGCAGTCCGCCTACGTCACCGGCAAATTTCCTGTTGACAATGGCATTGTAGGTAATGGGTGGTATGACCGCGCGGATTGTGAAGTAAAATTCTGGAAGCAGTCAAACAAACTCGTTGAAGGACGGAAAATATGGGAAAAGGCCAAAAGCGAAGATCCATCTTTCACGAGCTCGATAATGTTTTGGTGGTACAATATGTACTCCTCGGCGGATTACTCCGTGACGCCCAGGCCAAACTACCTTGCCGACGGACGAAAAATACCGGATTGTTACTCGGAGCCTGCCGACCTGCGTGACCACCTTCAGGCGAAGTTGGGGCAGTTTCCGCTTTTTCAGTTTTGGGGGCCCGGCGCCAATATCAAATCAAGCCGTTGGATAGCTGACGCTGCAATGGAAACAGATACGCTGCATGACCCGACGCTAACACTGATATACCTGCCTCATCTGGACTATTGCCTGCAAAAATTCGGTCCGGATTTACCAATTATTGCCAAAGAACTGAATGATATTGATAAAATTATCGAAGATCTGGTTTCGTTTTACAGGAAAAAAGATGCCGAGATCATTATCCTTTCCGAATATGGTATCTCCCCGGTGGACCGCCCGGTTCATTTAAACCGGGTATTGAGGCAAAACGGCTTGTTAGGCATCAGGATTGAGCGTGGACTGGAGATACTTGACCCTGGCGCTTCAAAAGCCTTTGCGGTAGCTGATCACCAACTGGCACATGTCTACATCAACGATGCGAGCGTAACGGCAAAAGTCAAAGCGTTGCTTGAAGCCGTACCTGGTGTTGAAAGGGTGCTGACCCGGGAAGAGCAGGTCGCGTATCACATCGACCATCCCCGGGCCGGAGACCTCGTCCTTATTGCTGATGAGAGAAGTTGGTTCACTTATTATTTTTGGCTGGATGATGCGCTTGCCCCGGATTACGCGCGCGTAGTTGACATCCACAAAAAACCGGGTTATGATCCTGTTGAGATGTTTATGAGTTCAAAGCTCCGCGCCGGCTACAAGTTGCTGCGCAAAAAGGCTGGTTTCAGGTATGTGATGGATGTTATTCCACTGGATGCCGCCCTGATTAAAGGCTCTCACGGCCGGGTGGATGTACCGTCAGAATATCAGCCTGTGATCATTACCGATAACCCATTGGAAAAACAGGACCTGATAGCGACCGACATTCATGATATCATCTGGAGGCACCTGAAAAATTGATTAGCTAAGCTGGCCTTGTATACTGATTGCCGGTTGTTCAAATGGTCATCCTGCCATCGGATATGATCCTTCTTATTAACTATTCAATATTACAAAAGCAGTTATTCAAAATTCCACCATGCAGACTGTTTGAGGGGATTGCCTAAAGTGTAAGGCTCGCCAATACGCGGAACGTTTAGTTCGACACCCAACTCCTTTGCTGCAGGCACAAGCCTCTTTATCGGTTCGTTCCAGGGCTGGTTAGCTTCAATAAACTTAGCCCAGTGAATAGGCTGTAACAAACGGGCATGCAGGTCAGCAGCAGCCTGTGCGGGTTGCCCTAACCACAGGTGCGTCCATGGCCAATTGGGGCTATACTGCCCGCATTCCAAAAACGCCAGATCAAATGGCCCGAATTGCTGGCCTATTTGTTTAAAATGCGGACCGTACCCGCTATCGCCACTGTAAAACAGCCTATAATTGCCAATCTGAAAAACGTAAGAGGCCCATAATGTTTTATTCTCATTCTTATACGTACGATTGCTGCGATGTTGGGCCGGGGTGGCGGTAATCCGAATACCACCGGACAACGTAATCGATTGGTTCCAATTAAGTTCGATGATCTTTTTAGGGTCAAACCCCCAGTATACCAGATCAGAGCCTACTCCCATCGGCACAACAGCCATTTTAATACGATCTTTTAGTTTTTTCAAAGTACGATAATCCAGATGATCGTAGTGATCATGAGAAATGATCAGCGCATCTATTTGAGGCATATCATCGGCATGATAATGCTTTGTACCCGGGAATGCGGTAATCAATCCGGGCACCGGTCCGGCATGATTGCTAAAAACCGGATCAATGAGCATATTAAACTGCCCGCTTTTTATAAGTAAAGATGAATGTCCAAACCAAACGATCGTAGGTGCAGGAGCAGCTAATGAATTCAGATCGGTTTTAATCCACGGAAGTGCATGAGAAGGCCTGATGGTTTCAGGACGTCTGCTCAAAAAAAGAAATTTACGTTTGACCGTAGAATCGGAAAGTTCAGCCAAATTTATAAAAGCTCCATTTTTATAATTTGGTAAAGAATCCAACCGGGTAAGTTCTTCGCCATCAGGATTTTTACCCAAAGATTTAACTACGCCGCAACCGCCGACCGTCAATAATAACAGTGCAGCCAACACAATTCCCAAACACGCTCTTTTCATGCACTAAATGATGAATGTAACGCTTAAAAACAACATTTATTTTATAAATGCGTAATCTGTCTTCGTGGCTGCCATATTCCCGCAATTTGAGATGACCGTTCTGAATTTATTTCAAAACATAGCAAAAGACGAATTTTAAAGCAGGTGAGTTTCCGACGCAAGCCGGCCAGTGTCCGAGAACGATGTTGTTGGCTATCGACGGCGAGGCGAAATTATCGTGGGAACAAGGGCAGACCCAGAAACGACTCTAATAACACTTTACTCCACCTCAATTCAACGTAACCTGATCCCCAGGACGTGCTATTCTTCCCGGTTTTTAATTACAAGGTTATCTACGCTGAGATTACCAACATGGAGGTTTCTGACCACAGCTTTTTTAACCATGATTCGGCTAATCATCAATGCACCTATAGCAATAGCACCAATAGCCATAGATCCCAATGCCAACACAGCGATTGCTGATGCCCCTGTTGCAGAAGCTCCGGTTACCCCGACACAGTTTGTTTTGCCCGTTTCTTTTTCAAAAAGTTTCATGTGATTTTTAATAAAGTCTATCAAATACGTAACACGACTTGCCTATAATCATTTGTAATTTCCAATTCACCGAACGGTTATTATTTAGTTGCGGAATAGCCAGACTTGCCATCCGCTACCGGATCATGTGAAAATATTTCTCCCTGTTTTCAAATAGCACCCAGATGAGCACCGCCCAAAGCACAAGCACCATCGGTATTCCCGAAGATAAAGAAATAACAGTTAACAATATGCCAACCATAACGGGAAAAATGATTACCGCGCCTAAAGCCCTGAAACGGGGAATAATCACCAGGATCCCCCCGATAATTTCGGCAATGCCGATAAGTGGCATCAGCCATTTAATCTGCATAATTGCGCCAAACATGGCCATGGCATTTGGCGGCATGTCTTTAGGTACAGGCATGTAATTTAAAAACTTGTTCAGGCCTGCATTGATAAACATCAGCCCGAATAACAGGCATGCAATAAATAAGATTTTCTTTTTCATTACTTTATGTAATTTAATTGTTTTTTAGCAATTCAATGAATGGCCTTACACCTTCACCTTTTTCCAGTTCCCTTTTTTGAAGTAATACCAGGAAACCAGAGCTAAAAGCGCCTCGGCCGCAGGTACCGCTGCTATGGCGCCTGCCGAATGCAACCCTAAGCCTTTGGCAAGTAAGTAAGCTAAAGGGACCTGAAAAAGCCAGAAGCACCCAAAATTGATCCATGTAGGCGTTTTGGTGTCGCCGGCCCCATTTAAGGCCTGGCTCATGACCATGGCTATAGCATAAAAAATAAATCCAGAACCGATAATCCGGAGTGCCGTAGTGCCAAAGTTCAAAATAACCGGTTCGGTTGTAAAAATGCTGATGATGGGACGGGCGAAGAACAGGAACAGCAGCATAACAAAACTCATCAATACGGCATTATATCGCGCTGTAAGCAATACACTTTGAGCGGCCCTGTCAACATGACCTGCACCTAAGTTTTGCCCCACCAGGGTTGCTGCAGCATTACTTACCCCCCAGCATGGTAAAATAAAAAAAACAAAATTCCGGAAAGCGATCTGGTAACCGGCTGAAGCTGCTGTACCGCCGGTTTCAGCAACCAACCGCGTCAAGATGATCCAACTGCCGCTTGCAATGATAAATTGAAAGGTTGCCGGCCAGGCTACAGCGATGATGGTTTTTACCACAGCCGGATCCCAATTAAAGTGAGCACTGCGAAACTTCAGAATGCCGCTGCCTTTAAACAGGTGATATACCTGGAAGGTCACCCCGCAACTCCTTCCAATTACGGTGGCCATGGCAGCGCCCTTCAACCCAAAAAAGTGGATGAAAACCGGGCAGAGAATAATGTTGATAATGCTTGCGATCCAAAGGCTTTTCATCGCCATGGCGGCGTCACCAGCGCCGCGAAAAATTCCGTTAATCAGAAACAACAGGATAATAATAAGGCTACTGCCCAGCATGATGCGGGTAAAAATAACTCCATCCCGAACCACTTCTTCGCTTGCACCCATTAACTTCAAGATCTCAGGTGCATATAAGACACCGGCCAGGCTTACCAATATAGTTGTGATCAGGCAAATTACCAGCGCCTGGGCTCCTGCATGTGCCGCGGCTTCCAGTTTCTTTTCACCAATCCTTCGCGCTACGATTGCCGTGGCCGCGGTGCTTAAGCCAATAGCGATGGAATAGACAATGGTGATCACCGACTCAGTTAAACCTACCGTGGCTATAGCGTTTTGCCCAAGTTTACCTACAAAGAACATATCTACCACCGCAAAAACGCTTTCCAGGCTTAATTCCAGGATCATTGGGATAGCCAGTAAAAAGATGGCTTTCGGGATACTGCCTTGAGTATAATCCTGCTGCTCGCCATTAAGAGAAAGCTTAATGGCGTTCCAGAGCTTTGACCTTGTGATTTGTATTGTACTCATTGTTATTTGCTTGTTTAAAAATCCTGTACGGTTGCCGGTTCACTTTGTTATTTTTCGGCACATGATCCTAATTGATCATAAACTTAATCAACGATACAAAGATGGGATACACGCCGGTGTTTCGCAGTGTGCAAAAGCGACAATCCCGGGGGTAATTCGCGACAAGATTATTTCCGCTAAACGCCCGCTTCGCTCATAATCTCCACATACCCTGCGGTTCCATGCACACGGATGCGTTGACCGTCTTTAATCAGTTTGGTTGCGTTTTCCACCCCAACAACCGCCGGCAAACCGTACTCACGGGCTATTACCGCGCCATGTGTCATTAGTCCGCCAACTTCTGTAACCAGTCCTTTGATGGCTAAGAATAAAGGTGTCCAGCTTGGGTCGGTAAAGGTTGTAACCAGGATATCGCCATCTTCCAGATCAGCACTCTCCACGTTTAGCACCACGCGTGCGCGGCCTTCAACTATGCCTGAAGAAACAGCGAGACCGGCCAGGGCCCCTACCGGGATATTTTCATGCCTGTAATGACCGGTTATCACCTCACCTTCAGACGTAATAACTCGTGGCGGCGTCAGTTTTTCATAAAATTGATAATCCGCTTTTCGCTGGTCAATAAGCTGGTAATCTACTTTTCCGGTACGCGCCGCCTCTTGCAGCTCTTCAAAATAAAGATAATAGCTATCTTTTTCGTCATGAAGCACACCGGCTTTTACAAGGCGTTCGGCTTCCTGAAGCAAAGCCTGCTTATAAATAAAGTATCTGCTCACGATATCGTATTTCGGATATTCGCGATAGCCGATAAAATTCCGCAACAGGTCAATCATTTGCTTCGTTTCCAGGGCTTTTTCTTCACCATCAGGCAATTGTTTCAGACGCAATATCGAGTCTTGTTCTTTTTCTAAGGCTGCCTGCTTCCCCTGCTCAAATCTTCGGGTGCTCTCGCCCGGTTCAAGGTTTTTGATATTACTCAGGATCATCGGAACCAGCGCACCTGGATTTTCCCTCCATCGTGTACGGGTAATATCGATCTCGCCGGCGCAACGCATACCATATTTGTTAAGATAAGCAATGAGAGCGTCGTGTACCTGCCATCCCCCCTCCAACTGATATAACCCATTCAATAAGTTATCCTGTTTTGCCTCCTGTAAATAGGCAACGACCTCCGGATAAGGCCGGATCACATCCGCAAGGTCCAAAAGTTCAAGGCCCATTTCTGAAGTAATGTTATTTGGTACAGAAAGCGATAAAATATCTGCTGCGTTGATTTCACCAAGCCACTCTTTCATCTTGTCATTGATCCAGGCCGAAGCATGGATAGCCGCCATGATCACGTTCAGATTTTTCTTTTCTAAAGACAACTGCCTCCGCTGCTCCATATCATTGAGGATATAATCAAATACATCCGGTCCTGTTTTTATCCGGATGTTATCTTTCAATGCTGATACCGACCTTTCGCTGCTGCTGATGAGATCGGCCACAATCCCGGCATCAGCTTCCGCTTCCGCAAGTATATCCGCCGCTGACATCCCGTGATGACCTTTAACCTGTCCGGGAATATTGGCTTCAGGGTCCTTTTTTATAAAGTTTCGATCGATTACAGTCATCAGGGCATCTTTTATCAACGGGTCTGAATGCCCTAACACATTCAACAGATTTTCCCTGCCAGCCGGCGAAGCGAGGCCCTTCGAGATATCTACAAATAACCTTCCGCCAGCCATTTTGAATATCGCACGGTTTCCGGTTAACATCCAAACAGATATGCCGAGTGGTTTAAATGCATCAGTCATCATTTGTTGATGTCCTACAGATACATAAACCCGGTTCTCCTGGCTGTCTGACCCGGGCACAGGATATAATGTGGTGATCGGCCGGCTTTGCACGATATAGAATTTATCGTCACTTAAACACCATTCAATATCCTGAGGATCGCCGAAATGTGCCTCGATCATCCTGCCCGTTTGTTCGAGTTGTAAAATTTGCTCGTCAGTTAGTGCTTGCTTATGTTGTTGCTCCAGCCCTATCTCTTTTTGCTCAGTACCGCCATTTATAATGATCTCAATAGCGATCCTTTTCTCCGAAATCTTCTTTTCAATAATTCTTGAAGCACGGACCTGGTAATTATCGGCGTTAACCAAACCAGCAACCAGTGCTTCCCCCAAGCCAAAGCTCGCATCTATCGAGCTCACTTTCCTGTTACCATTAACAGGATGGGCCGTAAACAGTACACCCGCTACCTTTGCAGCTACCATTTGCTGTACAATAACAGCCAGGTAAACCTTGCGGTGATCAAAGCCATTCTGAAGCCGGTAGATGATGGCACGTTCCGTAAAAAGAGATGCCCAACATTTGCTGATGTGTTTTAAAATGGCGGCTTCGCCGATAACGTTCAGGTAGGTATCCTGTTGTCCGGCGAACGACGCGGTGGCTAAGTCCTCCGCTGTCGCACTTGAACGAACGGCGTAAGCATAATCACCACCATATTGGTCCATACGCGCAACGATCTGGCTTTTCAATTCCTGAGAAAGAGCTATCGATTCTATCAGCGTTCTGATCTTTTTGCTTATTTCATGGATCTCGTTCCTTTGGTTTCCGGTTAGCAATGCTAATTGCTCCAGCAGTGAATTAAACTCCTGATCGTTTCCGACAGTTTCTTTAAACGCTTCAGTGGTTATACAAAAACCGTCAGGCACATTAAGCGCCTTAATCTTATATAATTCTGCCAGATTTGCGCCCTTGCCCCCAATTAACCTATTAAACGTTTTATCGGCCTTTTTTAAATCAACAATATATAAACTTCTGTTTTTCATTATACTTTACTTGTCTTTAAACTGGTTGACCGTTTCACTCATAATTGCAATCGATCCTTCCAAAAATTTTTCGATGATTTTTAAATCTTCTTCAGCGAAAGAACCGATCAATTGCTCCGAATGGCTGCGATAATCCTTGTAAAGCGGAGCCATGAGCTGCATTATCTTTTCAGTATCCGGCACTACCAATACTTTTCGCCTGTCCGTTTTCGAAAATTCTCTTTTGACCAGGTCTTTTTTCTCAAACCGGTCAATCAAACCTGTAACAGCGCCGCTGGTAAGCCCGGTTACTTCCATAAGCTCGCCGGCTGTCATGGCCCCTTTCACCAGGAAAAAGCCCAGGTATTTCTGATCGGTACCTGATAGTCCGGCTTTTCGAGCGATATTTTCATGCATTTGAATGGATGTATAAGCATACAACTGGCTTAGTTTTCTTATCCGGGTAATAGCTTCGCTTTTCACAATATCTTTGTAACTTTGATTATCTTAGTTACAAAGATAATTTTATTTTATTAATTGAAAGAAGTAATTTAAAAATCGGTGAATATAATTACGTTGTTTCCGCCTCCCGACCTTGACTAATATGTCACTGGTATACTGATCATTGAAAGCAAAACCCCCAGTGCTGATTTTATCTTGCCGCTTTATGCCAATGGCTGCCTTACACTGGTGTTTCAAACGGCATTAGGAAAGCGTTCTCGATCTGATACCGGATATCTTAACCTCTATGGACAAACAATCCAACCAGAAACGCTCATGATCAGGTAGCCTTTTACCTTGATTGCCTTTTTTATGCGCCCACAGATCATCCAAAGCTTATTTGGTGTAGATGCCTGTGAATTAACTGACAGCTATCTCGATTTAAGCGAGATCTCACATTTTCATCGCCATATTATTGATACTAAGTTTTTTTAATTGAACCAGGGCCACTTTCCCTTTTCCTTCCGTAATGTGGTAGAACTGGTTTACTTTCAAATTACGAAACCGTTGAACGCTATGGCTGCCAGCCCATGTTATTTCAAGCTCTTCGATAAGCCCGGCATGCCCTACACCTATTTCCGCCTGTATAGGTGATGAACCAAAACTGCCACCCGAGTTTAAGTCGCGGTAAACACTTCTTTTAACACCATTGTCAACAAATGTTATTTTTAACCGACTGCCAATGGCAGCTTTATTACTTTTTATCCCTTCTGCCTTTATACTTATCCAGTTGTTATCATTTTGACCAGGGTTTACATACAAGGCGCTGGTATAGGCATCGCCGGCGTAAGCCCCGCCCATTTCAATGAATATATCCTGTAAGCCACGGTTCCTGAAATCTGCAAACGCTACACCGTGACCTTTTTGCAGGTTTCCCGTTCCGGAGACGCCTGTAACGTCCTCAAACCGCTGTCCGTCTACGTTCCTGAACATTTTATTGGGTATAAGAGAGCCAAAATCGGGGTTGCCTGTGCCAAAATACAGGTCGGGAAAGCCGTCATTATCAATATCACCAAAGTTTGCACCCATGCTGAACACTACTTTATCAAGACCCGTTTGTTTGGTAACATCAGTGAAAGTGCCGTTATGGTTATTTTTATACAGGTAAATGTTTCCTGCATTGGGTATGGGCTTTCCGAGCGCTTCGGCAGCCGAATAATACCCCAGCGGGGCCTCGAATTTGTAATCTGCAATCAGGATATCCTGCCAGCTATCATTATTATAATCAAAAAACCAGGTAGTAAAAGTGCTGTTGGTATTTGCCAATATCCAGGATTGCTTGGTAACGTCTTCAAAGTCGGGGATATTCCCGCTGTTACCTTTATTTTTTAAAAGGTACTTACGCCCGTCCATTGTCGAAATAAAAACATCTGGCCATCCGTCATGGTTAAAATCTGCCGATGTAACCCCTTTTACGTATGACATTACATCGCAATGCGCTTTATGGCCAACCTCAGTAAAGGTACCGTTCCGGTTATTTATATAAATCATGCTCCGATGGATATTGACGCTGTCGCCGTTGTTAAAACCCTCCGCTCCTACAAATACATCGAGCCATCCATCGTTATTAAAATCAGCCCAAACCGCCGCCTGTGTAGGGTGATAAAAAAGTAGCCCGGCGGGTATCGTCACATCCGTGAATGTGCCATCGCCATTGTTGCGCAGCAGGGAGGCCGGCTGGTTACCAAAACCGTTCTTTTTCCAGGCACCCCTCAGTACAAAAATGTCCATCTTCCCGTCGTTGTTGTAATCAGTTTGCTGAATATTCAGCCCCCCGGTAAACTTCCGCAACCCGCTTGTTTCAGACTTGTCAATAAATGTTCCGTCCTGATTATTTTGAAAATAATGCATGTGATCATCAAGTTCCGTTCCTGAAGTTACTATGTCAAGGTAACCGTCGTTATTGAAATCATCTGCTATAACGCCACCCGCCCTGCTTTTCAGTTTAATACCAACATCGGCAGCCATATCGATAAACGGCTTTATTTTTGTCGCGGATGTTTTATCGAGATCTGGAATTAAAAACGGCTTGGGCACACTATCGGGGTAGTGCCCCAGTGTCATGTAAGCGATATTGAGCATCCAGCGGGATTCCAGGTCAGCCGGATGCTTCTTCAAAATACTTTCATAAACCGCAATAGCATGTCGCGAACCGGTTTGATTTACATGAATCGCGTTGTCCCTTATTGGGTAGGTACATGACATCCGGTTGTGGTTCAACATACAATTAGTCCGCTCGCCTAACCTCATATAGGCCAGTGCCATATCCGGTTCAAATAAATCACGTTTTGAGCTATCGGTCCCCCTCACCATCTTTTCGTAGATGGCAACAGCCTGTGTTTCGTCACCGGTTTCCAATAAAAGCTTAGCCTTGGTATTTAAAAGATAAAAATCATTTTCCCTGCCCGGCAGTTTAAGTAAGCTATCGCACTGCGCCACTTTCGCTTCAGGACAAAACGGATTGCGGCTGTTGTAATCCTTTTGGTTCAGACCGGCAATGATCTGGATCATTTTACCCTCGGATGATTCGCGGCATGACGTAATAAATGACATGGCAAGTATCAATAGCAAAAATTTTGCATAAATATTTAACGACGTTTTTCCGCGGGCCAAACTCAAAGCAAAATTGACAATTACATTCTTCGGCATTTCGTTCAGTAAAATTAGCTACACATTATTTTTTCTTAAGACCCGGATCAATATTGAAGGTGTTATATTTTGAATACCACAAACGGATTATTAAAGCTTAATTTCCCTACACCGGCCATCGTTAGATACAATCTTAACTTTCTGCACGTCCGGGCTTATTTTCAGAAACCTTGCCGATTGTGATAAAAAAGACGAGCCATAATAAAACTCTCGCCGGGTAACCGAACCATCTTTTGCAGATACTTCCGCATAGGCATCCTGCGGCCCGATCTTTATGGTTTTTCCCGGTGCGTTGAGCTTTAACAACTTCAAATTGCCGTTATGCTCGCTGGCCGCGAGGTAGTAACGGCTATCTTTCCCCTTAAGTTTTACCAGGGCTTTCCCATCGCCGAGAAAGCAGATCCCGCTTTGCAAAATCGTTAATGGCTTAAATCTCCCTTTACCATCGCCTTTTAAAAGCAATCCGTTTAAGGCATCGTACCGGCCTACCGAAACATTTGTGCCGTAATCATTCCCGTTTATGGCTACGTCTAAATTGCCATCACCGTCAAAATCATCCACCACCATTCCGTTAATGGCAGAAACCTGCGCATAGTTTGGCAGAGGGTACATTTTGAATTTTCCGTTTCCTAAATTTTCAAGATAGCATGAAGTAAGCGTATTGGCTTTTAATCGCAAAGCATTTTTCAGTTGTTCCGGCGATAACAAATCCTCCAACGTTGCGTGGCCAAAGGATCTGTAATTCACAAACTTTTTCCGGAGACTGACCATTTGCTTAACAGCATCGTCACGAACAAAAGATGGAAATTCACGTTTCACCCCGTCAGTGTCGGGGAGGAATAGGGATGGAAAGGCATCAGTGGTTTTACGTTTATCAAAATCGCCTGCCGTGATATATACGGGCTCTTTATCGCTGGCTTTGAAAAAACTATTCTTTCCCAGGTTGCCAACAATATAGTCTATCCTACCGCAATGCCTGAAATCGCCGGCCGCGATGGAATTCCACCAGCCGATCTTATCAGCAATACCAGACGCTGCTGTGGAATTAACGAATTTGCCCCCAACGTTTTTGATAAACGCAATGGGCATCCATTCACCCGCTATAACAAGATCCGGCCAACCGTCATTATCATAATCTGTAACCAGGGCATCACAGGTTAGCCCCAGATTTTTTAAGCAAGGGGCAACTGATGCCGTTACATCTGTAAATTGCAGCTTCCCGGGTTTACTGTCGTTTCGTAAAATAAAACTGGATACCGGGTTGGGATAATGCCAGGGATCAACCCGACCGGTTACCAGCAAGTCGAGCTTGCCATCCTTATTATAATCGAACGCTCTGACACATAGCTTACTTGTAAAATTGCCGGGCAAGGCACCTTTTTGTTCGCTGAAACGCCCGCGGCCATCGTTGAGGTAGATGCGATCTGCATAATTTTTTGAACCCGGCGTGCTTTCATATCCCCCGCTGGCCATATACAGATCTGGCTTCCCATCGCCATCTGCATCAAAGAACAATAAACTTTCATCCTTATAATTTGCGCTATCCGGTTTTCCATCAATTAAATTTCGTTGATTAAATTTACCGTTAGCCTGCTGCAGGAAAACCTGGGCGGGAAATTTCCTGTTACCGCCAATAGCGATATCATCAAGCCCGTTGCCATCAATATCTTCGGCTGCAAGCGCCGGAGCGTACGCTGAAAATTTATGGGGCAATAATTTCTGAATGGTAAAATCCGGAAAATCATCCTCCTTGTGCCTGTAACTAATACCTGCCGTGCCTGTAACTTCAGTAAACAGCGCCCCCCTGTTTTTTTGGGGTATAACCCAACTATAAGGCTGACGCGCATCATTGATATTTACTTTCAGCGTTTGATTAGCGCTTACATTTTTTAATACCTGCTTATAATTATTCGGCCATCTCACTACAACAGAATCGAGCTTATTGACTTTGCCGAGGCCAAAGTGCGCGACGTTTTGGATAGACGATAAATATCCACGATAAGGATTGTTCTCGTATACCTGGTGTTGCTTGCCTGCATAATAGATATCTACCCAGGCACCAATACCATCCCTGTTAAAGTTGTTGCCATTCAATTTTACCTGCAAGTAATTTGATGGTTTGGAGGTAAGTGCGCGGCTATTGTTTTTATAGATAAGAGCCTCGTCATTGATGTTATTGATCACCATATCCATTGCCCCGTCATTGTTCAGATCTGCATAAGCAGCGCCGTTTGAAAAGGTCGGTAAATCCAATCCCCATTGGCTGGAAACATCACCAAAGTTTAGGTCGCCATTATTTTGAAAAGCATAATTGTGGATCTTGACTGTAGGAATCTGGTCAATAACAGTTTTTTTTGAAGCCGTAGCATAAGGATTGTTTCTGAAAACTATAAAATCGTGATCAGTAACATCCTTCGGAAATCCATTGGTTACAATGATATCGCGGTAACCATCATTGTTGAAATCTGTTATCAAAGGCGTCCAGCTCCAGTCGGTCTCTGTAACTCCGCTCAAGAACCCGATTTCACCGAATACGGGGTTCTTGATAGAATCATTCTGCCCCAATCCCGGCCCCTCGTTTATCTGCAAGGTGTTACGTGCATATTGATATTGGTATGCATAATGATTAAATAACTCGTACGACTGGTAGCTTTCCGGCATCGACATCATTTTTTTCCGGTAATTATCCGGTGGTGACATGTCCAGTTCAAATACATCGGCCAAACCATCGTTATTTAAATCTTCGATGTCCTGCCCCATCGAGTTCATCGAAGTGTGCTTAAAGTATTCTTTAGATCTGTTGGTGAATGTACCATCACCATTATTGATGTAGAGAATATTGGGCGATATAAAATCGTTGGTAACATAAATGTCCTTCCACCCGTCTTTGTTTATATCCACAATAGTTGCCGCGTGCCCATAGCCTTCAATGGATATACCGGCTTTTTTGGATACATCGCTAAACACCGGGTGTTTAAGTTGGGCATCCCATTTGCTTTCATATAACCTCCCTGTACTCTTACCGCTGCCGTCCGCGATTATCGGGCGAAACTGGTTTGCGTAATAGCCGTCCCCTGGCCTGTTAACGGTAAGATACATATCCAGTTTGCCATCGTTATTGTAGTCAAAAAAGGTTGCCATTGTAGAATATGCGTGTATATTTAGGCCATATTCTTTACCTTCTTCCTTAAAGTGCGGTATCCCCTCTTTATCTGCCCCCTGGTTTATGTAAAGCAAATTTTGCCTTTTAACGCTATCCTGCAGCAGCGAATTGCATACATAAATATCCTGAAGGCCATCATTATTAATATCGATAACAGCAACCCCTCTGCCCCATTTTCCTAAACCATTAACTCCGGCTTTATCTGTAATATCATCAAACTTAAAGTCGCCGCGATTTAGGTACAGCTTGTTTGATACCATGTTACCCGAAAAGTAAATATCCTGTAAGCCATCGTTATTGAAATCGCCTATGCCAACTCCACCGCCGTTATAAACATTGGCATTATCAATCGGGTTGATTGAATCGTTCTCGGTAATTAAATTATTGAAAGTAACGCCCGAATGTGAAGACGGTATCAATTCGAACAGTGCTGTTTTCTTTTTAGCGCATGAAAAAAGAACAACACCAACGAGCAATAAAGCCGGGTAAAATTTCTTCATTTATAAATTGGTTTATATGGAAAAGATAGGCTGCTATGCGCAACCTATCTCTTTTAACGAGTCCGAACTCTATAATTTTTAACTGCTATATAAGCAAGTTAAGTATTAATAGCCAGGGTTTTGATGTCCGTTTACCTTAGGGTTATTATCCAGCTCGGCCTGAGGAATTGGCAATAATTCATCCCGGCCTTTCTTGAAATAAGGGAATGGATCGGTTGTAAAGTATTGCTTTTTCCTCCAGCGAAGAATGTCGATATTTCTTATTTCTTCGCAACCCATTTCTACCATTTTTTCGTGCATAATTGCTTTTACAACATCAGCTTTTGAGCCAACCGGATATTGTGCAGTTGGATAAGGCGGCATCGCAACATCTGCACGGGCCCGTATCATATTAAGATAATTAACTGCGGCGGCAGTATTACCCAGCTCATTTTCACATTCGGCCAGCATCAATAAAACCTCGGCATAACGAATAATGCGTTGATTATTGCCTCCCGGGTGGAAACCTGCTGCCGGCAAACCTTCCTTGTAGATGATCATGAACTTACGGAAACTGATCTTTTTGGTTACGCCGTTCATCACTGACGAGTTGCCGTTCTGGTCGCCGTCAGTTAGCACCGACGCACCTTTATTATAAGTGTCGCCCGATTGGTAACAGGTGTAGTGAAAACGGGGATCAGATTTGGCAGCACCTGTAGCCGTATTTTCAAACTCATTAATTAATTTATTTGAAGGAATAAGGTTTCTCCAGGCAATTGGGTTATACTCCTGGTTACGCACAGTAGATTGTGCTTCAGTAGGGCTATCGCCGCCCCAGTTAAACCCGCCGTCACCTTTGTCAACAAAAACGATCTCGAAGATGGATTCGCTGTTGAATTCGGTCTCTTCTTCAAAGTTATCAAGATATCTGCTGGTAAGCGTATATCCGTTTACTCCGGTTGTAGGAATTTTTAAGAGCGCAGCCTTTGCACCTGCATAGTCGCCGTTTTGCATCAGTGCGCGGCCCAGCATGGCATTTGCTGCAGAGGCAGTCGCCCGTCCCTTGTCAGTACCTGATTTTTCAGGTAGAACGGCGGCCGCATCCTGAAGGTCCTTTATGATTAGTGAATAAACTTCAGATTCAGACGCGCGGGGTTGAAAATCGCTGGCAGTTTTAACGGGTGTCGTAAGAAGCGGCACTCCTCCCCATTGCGAAACCAGGTCAAAGTAAGCCCATGCACGCAAAAATTTAGCTTCGCCAACCAGTCTGTCGCGCAACGGTCCATTATCGGTTACAGCTGGTCCGTTTTGAATAACTACATTCGCTCTGAATATTGCTGTGTACCAGGCATTCCACACCGAGTTCAATACTGAGTTGGCAGGGTCTGCATTGCCATTAAGCATCTGGCCCCTGGGTGCTTCGAGCTGTCCGCCGCCGCTTGCAACCTCATCGCTTCTGAGATCGTGAATAAAGAACCATTCCCTTGATACCAGCCCCAGCGAATGAATAGCAACATATATAGCATTCACGCCTTTGGTTAGCTGGTCGCTGGTTTTATAGTACTGATTGGTTGTTACGTTATTAGGGTCGCTGGTATTGAGAGATCCCTTTTTACAGGAATTGACCGTAGCCGTTACTATGATAGCTGTAAGGGCCGACCACACGAATATTTTTTTATTTTTCATCGCTGTATCTTTTTAAATTAATCATTAAAAGGTTGCCTGCAAACCCAACTGAACTACTCTTGGCTGCGGATACTGGCCATAATCAATACCGTTGGTGAGGGTGCCGTTACGTGAGCCTATTTCGGGATCGAGACCTTTGTATTTTGTAAATGTCAAAAGGTTGGTTGAAGCCACATAAATCCGGAGCCTGTTAAGCGCGTTATCTGTTTTTGCCCTTAACCATGACGTGGGGAAATTATAGCCAAGCTGCATGTTTTTAACGCGGAGGTATGAGCCACTTTCAATCCATCTTGTTGAAGGCCTTTTGTTTCCGTTCGGGTCGCCGGAAAAGGCACGCGGAATATTTGTACCGGTATTTGTAGGCGTCCACGCGTTTAAAACATTCGTGCCCGCGTTGAAAAGCCTTGGCATACCTTCCAGGATAATCCTTTCGGCATTAAATATTTTATTGCCGTAAACACCCTGGAAAAATACCACCACGTCGAAATTTTTATATGATGCGCTGTAGTTTAATGAATAGGTAAATTTGGGCAGATAGCTACCTATAAAGGTACGATCGGCATCATTGATAACACCATCATGGTTTACGTCCCTGAATTTGATATCACCCGGAGCCGCCCCTGTTTGCGTGGGCGAATTAGAAACCTCGGCCGCGTTTTGAAAAATTCCGTCAACAATAAGGCCGTAAAATGACTGTACCGGTTGCCCGACCACCGTATTGGTTAGAGGGTTACCGCCACCATAATCCGCATCGCCACCGGCGGTAATTGAGGCATTTGCAGTATTAAGCGTTAAAACCTTGTTTCTGTTCAAGGCAAAGGTTCCGTTAATATCGTATTTAAACTCGCCACTTGTTTTATGATAACCTAAAGTAACTTCAAAGCCGCGGTTCCGCATCGAACCTACGTTTGCTAATGTACCGGCCCCGCCAAAGCCATAGCTGGGCGGTGTAGGTACTGTCAATAAGAGGTTATCGGTTTGCCTGTTATAAACCTCGGCAGATAGGGTAAACGCTTCCTGGAATAAACCCAGATCCAAACCGATATTTGTTTGCTTGGTTGTCTCCCATGACAGATCGAGGTTACTTAAACCACTGTAAAATGATGCATTTCCAAGATCGGCCAATGAACCGTTGAACGGATAGGTAGCAATATTAGATGATATAGGCTGCAGATAAGGATAGTTGCCCAGTACGGTACCATTGATACCCGTTACACCATAACCCGCCCTAAGCTTTAATGAAGATATTGATTTGATTCCCTTCATGAAATTTTCCTGGTCTACCTTCCAGCCTAATGACGCCGCAGGAAAGCTTTCGTGCTTGTGTCCCGGTGCAAATACAGATAAACCATCCCGTCGGATAGAACCAGATATCAAATATTTACCTTCAAAGTCGTACCCTACACGGGCTACCTCCGATACGAGGAGATTTGTACCATAAGTGTAATTAGTGTAAAGATTAGTCGCGCCATTTAGTGTTCTTACCGTGTTGGTATTTTGATTACCAGAAGATACCTGGTTATCGCCGCGCGAGCTCTGGGCCTCGTAAACTAAAACGGCGTTAACATGGTGCTTGTTGCCGAATGTTTTATCGAAGGTAAGCTGTTGAGAATACAGTTGAGTTGTGCTGGTGCTCCTACCGTAGTTAATAACTGCTGTTGTGGATTTTGAAGTACCACCGTCATCGTAAATAGGCGTGTAAGTATTGTTTTGATTGGTATTGTAGTCAATACCATAAATTGATTTAAAGTTAAGCCATGGGGTAAACTTAAGCGTTGCATAAGCGTTACCATGGATAGTGAAGCCGTGGTTGGTATTATCGATAAGTTTGGCAGCTTCAATTGGATTGGTAGGATCCGATCCGTCGAAGCTATTTTGCGGCCCCATAAACCCTCCTGCGTTGTTGGGATTGTAAATAGGCAGATACGGCTGCATCCTCACCACATTGGTAATAGCGGTACGGTTACCCGCGTCAACGCCATAGCGCTGATGGTTTTCAATAACGTTGAATGTTTCGCCAAATGAAAGGAACTTACTGATGGTATGATCGGAATTAGCACGGAAAGCCTTGTGGTAGGCACTTAGTCCCTGGGCAATACCCTGCTGATCGAAGTAATTGGCCGAGGTGTAAAATCGGGATACCGCATTGCCGCCGCTCAACGCCACATTATGCTGCTGTATTGGCGCGTTGCTTCTAAAATAAGCATCCTGCCAGTTAGTATTGGTTTGGGCAAAGGTTTGAGAACTACCTGCGTAAATCGGCTTATTAAAGTTATCTGGCTGCAGGCGCGGCGGTAAAGCTATTCCAGCAGACCCGTTAAGGGCGCGCTCGTATTGCAGGTATTGCTGGGTGTTAAGCAGGTCATATTTCTTGTTAACGTTTTGTATACCGTAATATGAGTCGATAGTAACCTCCGTACGGCTATTATTGTTACCTTTTTTAGTGGTGATGATGATAACACCGTTGGTACCGCGCGAACCATAGATCGCAGCGGCGCTGGCATCCTTCAACACATCGATACTTTGAATGTCTTTAATATCAACGCCCGTGAGGCTGCCCGGGTAACCATCAACAATATATAAAGGATCAGATCCGAAATTTACAGAACTGATGCCGCGCAACGATATAATAGCCCCGGTTCCCGGACCGCCATTGTTGGTAACAGTAAGACCAGAAATACGGCCTTGTAGCGCTTCGATACCACCAACAGGTACAGAGGCCAGGGTTTTCCCGCTAACTGATGAAACCGCCCCGGTAACTTTGGCACGTTTTTGCGATCCGTATCCAACCACAACAACTTCCTCCAGGTTCTTGGTATCTTTTTTCATTTGCACTTTTAGCTCAGTACCATTGGTAACCGTGATCTCTTGCTGGGCAAAACCGATTAACTTGAACACGAGCACCGCTGAATTGCCGGGCACTGCTATTTTAAAATTACCGCCGGCGTCAGTTGTTACGCCTTGAGTTGTGCCTTTTATGGAAACCGCTACGCCGGGCAGGGGTTGGTTATCATCATCAGTAACTTTGCCCGAAACGTTGAATGCAGGCTTCATTTTCAAAGCGCCATTTTCATTAATGGTAATGCCATTCAATGAACCTGCCGAACCACGGTTATGCGCAATTGACACCGATGGCATTGCGAGCGCACATCCGGTTAAGATGAGCGTTGCGTAACGCCACTTGTTATTATAAATTTTTTGTAAAGAATACTTCATGTTATTAAGGTTTTAAATTTTCGATTCGATTGGGAAAACGTTGGCCTGATTTGCGCTCAGCACAACATTTACCTGCATCGTTTAAGCTCATATGCCTAAAATTATCCTGGTGTCACCCTATGGTAACTACCAGATTTAAATGAACGACGAAACCTATCTGTTAGCTGTTCCGTACTTATCCAGGACCTGAAAATCTCTTTTTTGTCTTTCCATAATTTTTTTTGTTAGTTAATTGATTGATAATTGGTATGTCGGTGTTATTAGTTTTCAATTTCAAACGGTATGCCACGCCGAACCGGGCAGCAAATGACAAATGCCACGAATGCTCCATTATTGGTCAACATGTTTATAATTGGTAATCTATACGTTGTAATGCAACGGTACTTATTGTTACAGCCGGCTAAAAGCAGGTTGTAATAACAGAGGTAAAATTATCTTTCGCGGTTGGGCAGGTAGCGCAGTATTTATCTTAATCTTACAACATTTGTTTAAGCAAGTTCCCTACAACAAGGTTTTCTTTCCATGTTAAAACAGTTTTCCGGCATACTATATAGCATGTTCCAACGTCGGTTTTTGAGATCTCAAAAAACAATAAATTATTGATTGTCAATAATTTAAATGCAAAATAAAAAACAAAATAAGTTGAAGTCAGGTGCTTTTCTTTACCAGAAACTGGCACCGGCTTGTTAATTTGCAGGTAAAAATACCACCAGCAACAATCGATTGCGAAACTTACCCAAAATGCGGTATTTAGGTATAGTTAAAACAATAAATCTTATTGATTTATAGCGATAGAATAATAAATATTTTTAGCATACCTGCTTACAGGAAACAAATAAGGACAGCCTCGCGCTGTCCTTACAACCAATTTTAAAAAAAGAAAAGTAATAAAGGTGAGGTATTATATCTTGTAAGTATGTGATAAAGTATTTGCGCGTTAACGCAAATGCTACAAATAATTATTGATCATATCAGTAAACTTTGTTAAGGTTATGTAATCCAGGATTAGTACACCTCAAGCAATCAAATGTATTAAGGATGGTAAACTTTAAATGACACACATGTTGAAAAGGTTAACACATTGGTTTACTAAACGCACAATCGCTCCCCCATTTCCAACTTATTGCTGTTCATTGTAGACTATTGCAAAATGCACTAAACAACTGTTATAACAACTTCAACAATTGTTGTAATAGTATGACTATAGGTTGACCTATTTTTATCAGCAAGCCGGCCGCCAATTTTGACTGCCGCGAAACCTAAAAGAACAACCAATGAATCTAAGGATCTTTTTTCTCGTCGTGTTGGCAATCGTCTTGTTATTTGTTGGCGATACATCAGCCCAAAACAAAAAATTTTATATTTTCTTGTGCTTCGGCCAATCAAATATGGAAGGTAACGCCCGCATACAGCCACAGGATACCGTAGTTGATCCGCGTTTACAAGTACTGGAAACTGTGGACTGCCCTAACCTTAAACGCGCCAAAGGGAGCTGGTATACCGCCGTACCACCATTGGCACGCTGCAATACCGGCCTTACCCCTGCCGACTATTTTGGCCGTACCCTGATAGCCGCCCTACCCACTGATGTAACAGTGGGTATTGTGAACGTATCGGTAGCTGGTTGTAAAATTGAATTGTTCCAGAAAGACAGTTATAAGGATTATGCAGCCACCGCACCTTCCTGGATGGTGAACATGATCAACGAATATGGAGGCAATCCCTATGGCCATTTGGTCGAGATGGCTAAACTGGCACAAAAATCCGGCGTGATTAAAGGCATCTTGCTGCACCAGGGCGAATCTAACGCAAATGATACACTTTGGACACTGAAAGTAAAAGGCATCTATGATATGCTATTGAAAGATCTTCACCTAAAGGCCAAAAAAGTTCCTTTGCTGGCTGGCCAGCTTGTTAATGAAGACCAGGGCGGCAAGTGCGCTGCTATGAACCACATAATTGATAAGCTTCCTGAAGTTATCCCCAACGCATATGTGATTAATTCAATTGGCTGTCCGGCTGCATCAGATAAGCTGCACTTCACTGCTGATGGCTATCGAATTTTAGGCACACGATACGGATTACAAATGCTCAATCTGTTGGGTTACAAGGCACCGGCCACTACCAATCCTTTACCTATTCAAACAACAGGGAATACCGGCAGGTAATATCGATATTTTTCTATCCGATAAAATGAAAGCTTGCTTAAGCCACACTTTTGACATCTATTTTTTTCACCCGGTACTCGGAAGGCAGAACATTATATTTTGCCTTGAATGATTTGGTAAAATAATGAGGCGTCGAAAAACCGATGGAGTATGCTATCTCTGCAATGGTCAAATCGGTTTTTTCGAGCAATATAGCTGCTTTATCCAGTTTTATGGAGCGGATAAATTCTACAGGCGGCTCACCGGTTAGTTCGGTGATCTTACTATAAAATGATCCCCTGCTCATACTAAAATGATGGCTGATCTCCTCGACGGAAAACTTAGGGTTGTTGATGTTTTTCTCAATATACATCACCACATCTTTAATGAACCGTTCTGACGAGGATTCAATATCCATGTCTGCCGGGATAACTTTTATTTTTTTCTGATAGGTTTCTTTAAGCGACTTATTTAGATGAAGCAGGTTTTTAATTTTGATATTCAGGATATCGAAGTTGAAAGGTTTGGTCAGGTAATCGTTCACGCCCAATTCCAGCCCTGCAAGTTGCTCCTTTTGGCTGGTCATCGCTGTTAATAATATAATGGGGATATGGCTGGTCCTTTTATCGGCCCTAAGTTTACAACTTAGCTGGATCCCATCCATATATGGCATACTGATATCACTAACTATCAGGTCGGGATGTACGGCAAGTGCTTTATGCCACCCTTCACGGCCATTAGCCGCCTCCGAAACTTTGTAAGTTGCAGCCAGACTTTCTGACAAGTATTGCCTCATTTCATCATTATCTTCAATGACAAGAACATGGAGCCGGTTAACACCTGTGGCAATCGCTGTCTTCGGTTTATTGTCCCCGTCATCGTCGATAACGACTGGGGCAGCCTCAGGCGTATTTTGCTCATGCATTGCTGTCTCCGATAGATTAATTACAGGCAATGAAATTGATAAGGAGAAAATTGAGCCTTTGCCTAATTCACTTTTCACACCAATCTCGCCGCCATGCAACTGCACAAGCTCGCGTGTTATCGATAAGCCTATCCCGCTTCCCTGGTTAAGTATGGCAGGCTGGGCATCTGCCTGATAAAACCTGTCAAAAACATGCTTAACCTGCTCGGCTGCTATACCGGTACCTGTATCCGCAACCGAGATACCCAAGCGGTATGAATTGCCGTCTTCTGATATAACAGGGGCGGTAACTTCAACAGTAATTTGCCCGCCAGGCATCGTAAATTTAAATGCGTTGGATAGCAGGTTAAATAATATTCGCTCCACCTTATCATGATCAAATTTTACAAATAACCTTTCACCGACAGTTTTAAATACTGTAACGATTTTTTTTCTATTGGCCAGGTCATAAAACGAATCTGCTACTTCGCGAACAAAAGAAATAAACTCTCCCTCAACCAAATTCAACTTAAGCTCATTCTCTTCAAGTTTCCTAAAATCGAGTAGTTGGTTAACCAGGTTAAGCAACCTGCGCGAGTTTCTTTTAATAACGCCTAATTGTTCGGTAACAGGCCCGCTGTTAGGCTGCTCCAAAAGCTTATCAACAGGCGCCATTATCAAAGATATCGGCGTCCGGAATTCATGGCTCAGGTTGGTTAAAAACTTAATTTTCATCTCATCCAGCTCATGACGGGCTTTAGCTGCTTTACGTTCCTGCTCATCGTGCAATTTCTTTTTAAGCTTTTTAACACCCTGCCTGCGGATGAGCAACAACACGCCAAAGGCCAGCAAAACATAAAGCACATAAGCATATACAGTCCTCCAAAAAGGCGGCTTCACTATAATTTTCAAGGATGTACCGGTATCATTCCATTTTCCATCATTATTGGATGCCCGTACCCTGAATGTGTATTCTCCCGGATCAAGGTTGGTATAACTGGCCGTTGTTGATGTTCCTGCATTTTTCCAGGTATTGCTAAATCCCTCTAAAATGTACGAATATCGATTTTGCTGTGGAAGTGTATAATTAAGCGCCACAAAGTTTATGGAGATGTCTTGTTTATACTTTATGGTGATCTCTTTTGCCTCACTGATATTAACAGGCAAGGGGTTATCACGGTTGGGCGAAATACGTTTATTATCTATACTCAGCGTAGTTAATACAACCGGCGGCAGGTTTTTATTAAGCCTTACATCTGATCCCTTAAAATAATTGAACCCGTCTACCCCTCCAAAGTAAAGCGTGCCATCTGCGGCAATAATACCCGATCCGTTTAAAAAAACATTGTTTTGAAGTCCGTTATCGTTACAATAAATATAAAGTTTCTGATCAACAGGATCAATTCTTCCAATACCCTGGTTTGTACTGAACCATATATTATTGGTTTTATCCTGCAAAATTTTACAAATTACACCATTCTGTAACTGGTTATTGTATTTAAACGGGGTTATTTTTTTTAACCGATGATCATAAAAGAAAAGACCATCGCCATTGGTACCTATCCACATATTGCCGTTAGTATCGCGTTTTAAAGACAACACCTCTGCTATAGGCAGACCTGTATTGATTGGATTAAGTGTATCGAACACTTTGGTAGCCGGGTTATAAATAGCGATGCCCGTACCGTACGACCCGATCCACATATTACCGTCATTATCCTCTTCAAAAGCCCTGATATAACCATTTGATGGCATTTTATAGCCTTTTACGGATACTAAAGCGGGTTTAAACCGCCTGAAGCTATCAGCCTTCGCGTCAAAAATATCGATACCTGCACCGTTAGTTCCTATCCATACATTACCAAGGTGGTCTTCCCTGAAGCAGAAAATATTATTTTGACTAATATTTAACTTTCCGGTACCGCTGGTGAATTGTGTATAGCCATTGTTTGCGGTATTGAGTTTAAAAAGCCCGTGGCCGAATGTTCCTATCCAAAGTTGTTTTTTATGATCCAACAACATAGCCAGAACAGGCAGGCCTGCCGAATTTATTTTTTCCTTAGGCTGGATTGCGATATGAGTGAAACGGTTGGTTTTGTTGTTGAAAATGCTAAGGCCGCCACCGTCCGTCCCCACGTATAGTTCATTGTCATTTTTTTGCGCGAAAGATGATACGATTGGCGCGCGTAAACCATAAGGGTCTAACTCGGTTGGTTGCACATAATTAAACAATGTGAGGTTTTTGTCGTATTTATTGATGCCGCCCATATAGGTACCCACCCAATAAATACCTTTAGGGTCGATATAAATGCTGCGGATGGATTTACTGTTAAGACTATACGGATCTCGCGGATCATGACGGTAACGGATGGATTTACCGGTGTGGATATCCATAACATTCAAACCGCCTTCGGTACCAACCCAGATGTGGTCTTTATCATCAGCGGCAATGCTGTAGACAATGTCACCACATAACGATTGTTCATCTTTATCATTATAGCAGTAATTAACAAAGTGTTCACCATCCTTATCCAGGCGGCTTAATCCATTTGCTGTACCTACCCACAAATCGCCCACTTTATCCTCCGAAACTGTCATTACAACATCCGAGGGTAAACTATGGGTATCGTTTTTTTGATGACGGAAGGCTTTAAAACCTTTATGCGTATCATCATATAAATACAAACCTAAATTGGTGCAAACCCACATCCTGCTGTAACTATCCTCAAAAATATAGCCCATGCTTTTAACCGGTATCAGCCCTGGTTTGCCTGTCCCGGTTTCAAAATGGCTGATATGCTTACGATCGGGACTGATCACATCAAGGCCGTTTACCGTTCCCACCCAGATCTCATTTTTATCGTTTGCACAAACCGCGGTAATAACACCCTGGCTTAAACGCTGCCCTTTTAAGGGCGAACTAAAGCTTTTGAAATCATCCGCCACCTTATCGTAATAATATAAACCAAAACCGATAGTGCCTACCCATAGCGTACCGGCACGATCCATACTGATACTACTTATTTCGTAGGAACCTGGCTCTACCTGCCTTTTGGCACCCAATGTATAAACTTTAAACTTCCTTCCGTCATATCTGTTCAGGCTTTCGGAGGTGCCTATCCACATCATCCCGTTATTATCTTTTACGATGGCGTTTACGGCGTTACCCATTAACCCTTGCCTGGTGGTTAATGCGGTAAATTTCAGGTTAGGCTTTTGAGCATTTGCCAGAAAACTGAGGTTGGCCAAAACGACTAAGGTGAGTATAATGCGCATAGTGCCTGCCAGCACTGTATTGATCTTTTTGCGCATACACAAATCGGGTACAGAATGCATCATAACAAACAGGTTACTTTTTTTCCGGAGCGTAGTCCGCAGGAAAAAATTGTTGATGAACTATGGTTTTAAAATTGGTGTGATTGACGTCTTCGAACAAACATCATTATCCAAATCTACATTTTATGATGATTAAACAGGCAAACATTTGTTCAAAGAAATAACACACTTGTTCAATTGAACCGGTAATTATTGTACAAAAGTACATATCGAACAGTTTGCGGCAACGATATTGCCCGACCTGCTATCGACAAATGTTGTAAAATTATGCTAAAAACTGCGTGCCTTTTTTTTGACATAAAAATACTTTTATAATAAAGAAAGCCGCCCAAAACAACAGGAGAGCCATTATAAATTATTTTTAAATATTTCATCCCGGATCAACTTTTCATAAATAATGAAAACTGGCTCCGGTTAAAGTCAAAACGAAACAAACTACTTAATATGTGTAACAATAACAATTAATCACAATTTAATCATTTATCATATTCCGTGTATTTACCGGATCAAAACAGCCTGGCACTTTACTATATCCACAATTTATAAACCTCAATATTCTATTATGAAACCAAAATGTTTACTTGCCTTGTTGGCCGTTACATGTGCCTCCAGTTTCTGCATGGCGCAAACAACTTCAATTGCCGAAGATTTCAAACCATCAACTTTTAACCAGCCGGGACAAGAGTACCCTCAGGTAAACTCGCAAGGCTACGCGCGCTTTCGTATTAAGGCTCCACAGTCCGACAGTATAAAAGTTAGCCTTGGTCTTGGCGGGCGTGGGGGCACTAAGCTCACAAAAGGAGCTGACGGCTTCTGGACCGGCACTACAGAAGGACCGATGGATGAAGGATTTCACTACTACCATTTAACCATCGATGGCGGGGTATTTAACGATCCGGGCACATTAAATTTTTATGGATCCACACGTTGGGAAAGCGGCATTGAGATCCCCGCGCATGACCAGGATTTTTATGCGCTTAAAGATGTTCCGCATGGCAATGTGCAGCAGATCCTTTTTCCTTCAAAAAGCACCAATACCCAGCGCCGGGCTTTTGTTTACACACCACCAGGTTACGAAAAGGATAAATCAAAAAAATATCCGGTACTATATCTGCAGCATGGCTGGGGCGAAGATGAAACAGCATGGAGCAACCAGGGCCATGCCAACCTGATTATGGATAACTTAATTGCGACCGGTAAAGTACAGCCATTCATTATTGTAATGACTTACGGCATGACCAACGACGTGAGGCCCGGCCCTGGCGCATTTAAAAGTTTTAAGATTGATCACTTTCAAACAGTTTTAACTGACGAGCTTATCCCCTACGTTGATGCAAGCTTCCGCACACGTGCAGACAGGGCTCACCGTGCGATGGGGGGATTGTCAATGGGCGGTATGGAAACGCATATGATAACACTAAACAAGCCCGAGCTTTTTGCCTATTATGCCCTGCTTAGCGGCGGAACTTATTCGCCGGATGAGCTTAAAGACAAAACCAAACCTAAACTGATATTCATAAGCTGCGGCAGCAAGGAACGGCCCGATGGCGTTAAAAATGCCGTAGTTGCTTTAAAAGGTGCGGGATATGACGCGGTATCTTACATTTCTGAAAACACCGCACATGAGTTCCTGACCTGGCGCCGTAGTCTTTACGAACTTGCGCCTTTGCTATTTAAAGAGTAAATACCAATTACATTCACATGGCCATACACAAAGAAGCCCTGCCGGCAAAATGCCGGCAGGGCTTCTTTGCAATAAACGGGTTGACCTAAATCCACCTCCCCGATCGCTTCTATTCGAAATCGGGAAGTGATTGTTTAATTGAAATAATGCTCCTTTAACTTGTTAATTATGCTGACCTAACTGATTAACAGCTCCTGACAAAACAATGTACTGCGCACAGCCGGCTATTGTAACTTCATTCTCCCCCAGAAAAACGGCCAGTCTTCCTTATTCTCCGGAAAATCGGGTTTAAGCAGCAGGATACCGGGCACTACGCCGCCGGCAATAAACCTGAAGTCGGCCCGGTTATTACCGTAGGTTACTTTTTTTGAACGTACACCTACCGCCGATACAAACGAAAGGTTGGAATAAGGATGACATCCAAAGATATAATTCAAGCCTTTGTAAACATATTCCGGACCGATTATATTAGGAAAATACTTATTTGCGTAATAGTTGGTAATGGCGTAGTTAATAACCTGCCCGCTACCACCCCAGCCTCCTGGAGTAACCGGCACACCGTAGGGGTTCTGTTTATCGTACTCATCGCATGACGCCTTGTACTTTTGCATGTAGACTGCAATTTTATCCTGGTAATCTTTATCCATGTAAGGGTAAGCATGCAGCGCGCTTATCATAACAAAGCCGGGAAAGCGATCAAGCATTGGCATAATCAGCTTTTTGAAATGGTCTGCATACTGCTGATCTTTGGTTGTGATATACAATTGGAGCGCGGCAAGCATTTCGTTACCGGCAAGGAACCTGTTACGTGCCCGGGCAGCCGAGTCCATGTGCATTTTGAGGCTGTCATCTTCGTGCCAGAGTTTCAAGGCACTTTGCAAACTTTTAGCAGAGAGCGTATCATTGTACCCTTTTAACGCCCTGCTGGCAGCGGCAAGGGCGGCGGTAGCCTGGTAGTCCAGTGCTATATTCCTTGTAGTGAACGCCCATCTGTCATCCATGGTACCACTTGATTTACCGTCGGTTTGGTAGGGCTTCAGAGAGGCGTTATAAGGCAGGTTATCTGTTTCGTTAACGGCGTCTCCGAGGTGATGATACTGGTGCAAATTAGGCACTATGATTCCGCGCGCCGGGTGGCCAATGTTCACGACCTGTGCCACCAGGTTAAGCGTACCGTGTTCAATTTGCTGTAAAAGATCAGGCTTACCGTCAGGGCGGTGTATATCGACGTACCGGGTTGGGTAATCTACATATGTTTCGTCGCGATCGATTTTAAAATTCTCCCAGGCTTCAACAAAATTCAACACAACGCTGCAGTGCGATGGCGTTTCAACATCAAAATCGCCGGCGTCAAACCAACCGCCAACATTAAGCCCGGGGATCCGTTCAAGCGGTTTATATTTGGTATCAGTAGTTGGCCCCATCTGGTACGTATCAAAATGCTGGTGGTTTGGAGGAGCCTGCAAGGCATCATCAAGGAAAGGCGCGCCATGCCATACGCGGTAGGCCTCATTAACCATCATGTGATCCATCTGAACCGGGAACCAAACATCCATTGTAGGATGCCCTATATTTTCATAAACATTTGCATTGATGGGGAAGGCATTAGTTTTTTGGTCGCCGTAGGCTATCACATATAACCCAGCCTTTTTCACACTGCTGAAATCAAATTTCAAATAATTATAACGGGTAAATTGCCCCCAGTGCTGTACCGCTGCTTTAAGCCGCTCAACGTATTTCCCATCGGGAGTTACCTCAAAAAGTGTGGCGGTTTGTAATGGCGTGTCATTTTTATCCAGTTCTATTACCGCAGTCTTTTGCTGCTCCGGGCGGTAACCTACCTGCGAAAACTCAATTACGGGCGCTCGCTTCCAACCAGGTACGGCATTTGGCTCAATATACCAAGTTAATACTTTGCCCGTTTTTCCTGCCGGCAACAAACTGCGTACGATAAACCATCCGTTTTGCGCAAGGCTTCGGCCGTCAAACAACTTAAGGTCGGTATCAAACGATTGAATCTTAATGGTACGCTCAGGATCTTCGGGCGCCATCACCAGTGTTTTACCGGTAGCCAATGGCGCGGGCTCGATAAATTCGTTGCGGCCACGATCATCAAATGTGCTGTGGCCGGCAAACTGCAAGATTTTTTGGCTTGAAGGAAGCATTTTTGTTAAACCTGCCGGGTACAGCGGAAACTCGCCCGGTTTTCCATCAATCAAAAATGTTTTCTCAAAGTAAGCAGATGGTATAATTTCCAGGTTGAAACCTGCCCTGCCTGCTAACTTTTCCGGTACCGGTTTATCAAGGAACAAGTTCAATTCAACACCATTGCCTTTGGGTGTAACGGTGATCCTGGAATCAAAATCATAGTCAGCATAACGCATAGTTACATCAATTTGATGGTTGATGCTATCAGCCTTACGGTTAACCAGTGTGGGGACCAGGTCCCATTGCTCGGGTGTGTTTTGCAGCCGCACCGCGCCGCCTGTAATTGTACGCACGCCGTGGTGTATCAGCTCAACACCTGCTGTTTTTTCGTCCTGAAATATCCCGTTATACTGGTTACTGAATACGAGGACATTTACGCCGGGCGTTTCGAAATAACCCAACTTGTTTAGTTTTAGTTTTTGAGCCGTGCCCCGGAGGGATGACAGGCAAAAAATTAATGCCATCACCATCATGACCGGCTTCGGTAAGTAAATTTTCAATTGCATGGTTTATAAGATTTATTAAAGAAGTTTATTAATCGGAATACCGATTACGGACCGTACGAAAGTATCCGTACAGAAAATGGTTTGCTACCACAATCCAATATTTTGATACCACGAATGTATCTGCATGGCTTCGTTCCAAAAAATGCTATATGATTGTTACAATCAGCCACAACCAACCGCCGCCGCAAGCATTCCAGATATCCAAAACAAACTGGCCATCAATACAATTAACTATTAAAAAAAAAGAATAGCGGGCGTATTTTCCGGCTTCCTATCCACTTACACAAACCGGGTTGACGGTTCATTTTTCAGGTCTTAAACATTCGTGCTATTATTATCATGATTTGTGTTAACCGCGGCAAAGTGCTTGCCCTACTTTCGGGTATTCCTCAAATGAGCAAAAACTAACACAATTTAACCCGCTTTAGCGTCCTTAATCCGAAAGGCAATCAGTTTAGCGGATTAACTGACAACAAAATTATGAAGAAGATAGCCTACCTCACCGTCATCGGCATTTTGCCTGCCTTGCTGGCCCTTTCACAGCCAGCTCTTAAACATTCACCGGCCGGTTTCGACACTTATCGCGCTGGTATAGCACACGGAAAATTAGACACCGTTACCTACAACTCAAAAACAGTTGATTCCAAACGGCGCGCGGTAGTTTACCTGCCGCCTGGCTATACCGCTAAAAAAACATATCCTGTTTTGTACCTGCTGCATGGTATTGGCGGCGATGAATTTGAATGGCTTAACCAGGGCACGCCCCAGGTGATATTGGATAACTTGTATGCCGATAAAAAACTGGAACCAATGATCGTTGTGTTACCCAACGGCCGCGCCATGAAAGACGACCGTGCCACCGGCAATATAATGGCCCCGGATAAAGTTGCCGCGTTCGCAACTTTTGAGCATGACTTGCTGGATGACCTGATCCCATTTATTCAAAAAAAATATCCAGTTTATACCGACCGCGAGCATCGGGCACTGGCCGGATTATCAATGGGCGGTGGTCAATCACTTAATTTTGGGCTGGGCAACCTGGATAAATTTGCCTGGGTTGGAGGCTTTTCGTCGGCACCCAACACTAAAAAACCAGAAGAGCTGTTACCTGATCCCGATGCAGCCAAAAGCAAACTTAAGCTGCTTTGGATCTCCTGCGGCGATCACGACGGGTTAATGTCGTTCAGTAAACGTACCCACGATTACCTCGAACAAAAAAATGTGCCGCATATCTTCAATGTCGAGCCGGGAATCCACGACTTTAAAGTTTGGAAAAATGATCTTTACCTGTTCTCGCAGTTCCTGTTCAAACCTGTGGATATCGATAAATATAACATGATGATCTCGGGCGGCCCTGCATCTACCAATATCAGAGGCTCAAAATATCCTTTTATCCAGCCCGACCACCGGGTGCTTTTCCGTGTCAAGGCGCCGGATGCTCAAAAAGTTCAGGTTGACCTGGGCAAGAAATATGACATGGTAAAAGACACGGCCGGTTATTGGACAGCTACAACAGATTCAATTGGCGAAGGCTTCCATTATTATTCGTTGATTATAGATGGCGTTGCTACAACCGATCCCTCCAGTCAAACCTTTTATGGCATGGGGCGCATGGCCAGCGGGATAGAAATACCTTTTGACGGCGGCGATTATTATGCACTAAAAAACGTTCCGCATGGCGATATCCGTATCAAAACCTATTTTTCAACTGTCACCAAATCATGGCGAAGGCTGTTTATTTATACCCCGCCAGGTTATGATGCAAGCCAGGTTAAGTATCCTTCATTATATATATTACATGGCGGCGGCGAGGACGAAACCGGTTGGGCAACCCAGGGCAAAACCGATATGATTATGGATAACCTGATTGCGGCCGGGCAAGCGAAACCCATGTTAGTGGTAATGCCCGATGCCAATTTCGGCGGAGGTTTTGGTGAAGCCGGCCTCAAAACTTTTGCAAATGAAATAAAACAATGTATAATTCCCTTTATAGAAAAGAATTACCGGGTTAACCGTACCGCGCAGGGCCGTGCGCTGGCCGGGCTTTCTATGGGCGGGCTCAACACCCTATATACAGGTATCTATAATACCGATACATTCAGTTACCTCGGCGTATTCAGCTCGGGGTGGATTTTACCTGTACAAAACAGCATCGCTGACACACAGTATGACTTTATGAAGCAAAATACAGCCAAGATCAATACCAACCTAAAAGCATTCTGGATTGCGATGGGCGGCAAGGAGGATATCGCGTACAAAAATTGCCAGGTTATGCTGGGCAAGCTGGACGAGATGAAGATAAAACATACCTATTACGAGTACCCTGGCGGCCATACCTGGCCTGTTTGGCGAAATGATCTTTACAAATTTGCCCCCATCCTGTTTAAATAATTAATAATAAAAAAAATCAGATCAAAGACATTCCGTACATGAAAAATATTAAGTTCTGGCTATTACTATTCGGATCAGTACTGGGCTTCACCGGGCGATCCATGGCACAAAACCCATTAATCAGGGACCAGTTTACGGCCGATCCCTCAGCCCGCGTTTTTGGCGACAGGGTGTACGTTTATCCATCGCATGATATTAAGGCAACACCCGGCCATGGCCGCCCTGGTTGGTTTTGCATGGAAGATTACCACGTTTTTTCATCAGCAAACCTCACCGACTGGACTGATCACGGCATGATCATCAGCCAAACAACAGTGCCCTGGGCCGACCCTGCTTCGTACAGCATGTGGGCTCCAGACTGCATTTTCCGCAACGGCAAGTATTATATGTATTTTCCTACTACCATGAAAGGCAGCGAAAACGGTCGCGGCTTTACCATAGGTGTTGCCGTGGCCGATAAACCTCACGGACCGTTTACCCCTCAGCCGGAACCTATAAAAGGGGTGCATGGCATCGATCCTAATGTATTTATTGATAAAGACGGACAAGCCTACTTGTATTGGGCACAGGGTAACCTGTATGCTGCAAAACTTAAAGAAAACATGCTGGAACTTGCTTCAGAACCAATAATTTTAGCCCAACTGCCTGATAAAGGGCTGAAAGAAGGCCCATACCTGTTTGAACGCAATGGCATTTATTACCTCACCTATCCGCATGTGGCCAATAAGATTGAGCGATTGGAGTATGCTACCGGCAACAATCCGATGGGGCCTTTTAAATTTGCAGGCGTGATTATGGATGAGCCAGCTTCCGGCTGCTGGACCAATCACCAGTCTATTATCCAGTTTAAAAATCAGTGGTACTTGTTTTATCACAACGACGACCTATCGCCGAATTTCGACAAAAACAGGTCGATAAGGTGCGACAGCCTGTTTTTTAACGCCGACGGAACGATCAAAAAAGTTATTCCGACCCTGCGTGGCGTGGGGATCACCAAAGCCTCAGAAAAAATACAGATAGACAGGTACAGCGATAAGGACAGTACCGTTAAAATCTCCTTTCTTGATACCACAAAAAGATTTGACGGCTGGAAGACTACGTTCAACAATGCAGGTAGTTGGATCAGTTACAATCGTGTTGACTTCGAAGGCAAAAAGTTTAAAGAATTGCAGATCCTGGCAAATGCAGCAAGTAAAGCAACTATAGAAGTGCGGCTTGGCGATCCCAACGGACGTATATTGGCTTCGGCAAACATTGCCGAAGGGAACGATTGGCAAGTTATACAAACCCGCCTCGCTTCTCTCCCATCTAAAACCGCCAACCTGGTAATAGTATTAAAAAGCGGCACCGGCGTTAATATCGACTGGATAAGTTTCAAATAAATTAAAATTACACCTGCAACTGATCCAACATGAAATTTAACACCATTACAACATTAAAATTCCCGCTGTTACTAACGGGATTTGCCGCTCTGGTATCCTTTACGAACCGACAGGCCCTACATCATAATACAGATTATGGCCGGGCTGCAACCTCATCACATAAGGCTGATAAGGGATTGAAAGATTATTACCGAAAGTATTTTCCTATCGGTGTTGCAGTAAACGCGGCCGCAATAAACGGGCCTGAAGCGGAACTGATTGCAAAGGAGTTTAACAGTGTTACGCCGGAAAACGATATGAAAATGGGCCCCATTCATCCGCGCGAAAATGAATATAACTGGAAAAACGCCGATGCTATCGTAGCATTCGCGCAAGAGCACCACATGAAAATCAGGGGCCATAATTTGCTTTGGCATGCACAGGCACCCGTATGGATGTTTAAAGACAGCACGGGCAAACAGATAAGTAAGGATGTGTTACTGAAGCGGCTTAAGGATCATATTACCATAGTAGTCAATCATTTTAAGGGTAAAATATACGCGTGGGACGTAGTTAACGAAGCCATTGATGATAAACCCGACAACTATCTGCGTAACTCATTATGGTATCAGATCTGCGGCGAGGATTTTATTGCCAAGGCGTTTGAATACGCCCATGAAGCCGATCCAGAGGCCCAGCTTTTTTACAACGATTACAACAGTGAGGTTCCATCCAAACGGGATAAGATTTGTAAATTGCTCAGGAACCTTAAAGACGCCGGGGTGCCTGTAACCGGAGTAGGTTTGCAGGGCCACTGGAAATTAAATGACCCCAGTTTGCAACAAATAACTGAAGCTATGGATAAGTATGCAGCACTTGGATTAAAGCTGCAGATCACGGAGTTGGATGTTACGGTACGTACCGGCCCGCCGCGTAAAGCAGGCGATCAAACGCTAACGGATTCCGCTTATACGGAAACTATGGCCGCTCAGCAAACCGAAAGGTATAAGGCCATTTTTGAGATCTTCAGGAAATACAAAAAGGTAATAACCGGGGTTACATTTTGGAACGTATCAGACCGGTACAGCTGGCTTGATTTCCGTGGTGGCGGTATTGCCGGAGGCGCGGCTGCGACCGGGGGCACAAGCCGCAAAGTTATCAAAGCCTATCCGCTGTTGTTTGATGAAAAACTTCAGCGTAAAAAGGCATATTGGGCAGCGGTTAACTTTTAACGTAAAATGGAATGAAAACAAAAAATATCGCATTTCTTAAACTGGCAGTTACCTGCCTGTTATGGCGACTGGCAGTTATGCCTTTAAACGCGCAGACCGCACAAAATCCTATCATATATGCAGACGTTCCGGATGTATCGATGATCAGGGTTGGCGATACTTATTATGCAAGCAGCACCACTATGCATCTCAGTCCCGGGTTGCCAATCATGAAATCAAAAGATTTGGTGAACTGGCATATCGTAAGTTACGCGTATAATACGCTTGATGGTGGAGATGCCCTCAACCTGGCAAACGGAGCAAACGCATATGGCAGGGGATCATGGGCAAGCAGCTTGCGTTATCATAACGGTACTTTTTACGTTTCTACATTTTCGGGCACTACCAACAAAACCTATATCTATAGCACAAAAAACATTGAAAAAGGCCCATGGAAAGAAATGTCCTTTAAACCGGCATTACATGACCACTCACTTTTTTTTGACGATGACGGCAAAGCTTATATGATATATGGGAGCGGTAAGATCATGCTCGCCGAACTGAACGATGATCTATCAGGCGTCAATCCTGATAAAAAACCGCAAATCCTGATCGAGAATGCAAGCGCTGCTGCCGGCCCCAATATTGGTTTGCCTGCCGAAGGCTCGCAGCTATTCAAAATTAAGGGGAAATATTACCTTTTCAATATCAGCTGGCCTAAAGGGGGAATGCGTACCGTTTTAATCCACCGGGCCGACAAATTGACCGGCCCTTATGAAGGGCAGGTAGGGCTCCAGGATAAAGGTGTGGCCCAGGGCGGGCTTATCAATACCCCCAAAGGCGATTGGTATGCCTATTTATTTCGTGATTTTGGCGCCGTTGGCCGGGTGCCATACCTGGTACCGGTTACCTGGACAGATGGATGGCCTGTATTGGGTGTTGATCACAAAGCACCAGATACGCTGGATTTACCTGCAAATAAAAGCCTGATCCCGGGCATTGTATCCCCGGATGAATTTAGCCTAAAAAACGGCGAGCCAATGCTGCCTTTGGTATGGCAATGGAACCACAATCCGGACGATCAGTTATGGTCGTTAAAAAAACGGCCCGGCTACCTGAGATTGACCACCGGGCGACTGGACAGCACAGTACTATCGGCACGTAACACATTAACGCAGCGCACTATTGGCCCCCAATGTTCGGGAACAACTTTAATTGATGTCGCCAACATGAAAGATGGAGACTTTGCAGGTTTGGTTTTACTGCAAAAAAAGTTTGGCTTCGTTGGTGTAAAATCAGATCATGGCTCTAAACAAATAGTTATGATCAGCGCGCAATCAGGATCGGCTATTGAAGCGGCCAGTATACCTCTAAAGCAACCAACTGTTTATCTTAAAGCAAGCTGCGATTTTACTAACCGGGCAGACAAAGCCTACTTTTTTTATAGTCTCGACGGGCGCAAATGGGAACCTATTGGCACAACGCTGCAAATGGTTTATACCCTCCCCCATTTTATGGGATATCGCTTTGGCCTGTTTAACTATGCAACCAGGCAATCGGGCGGCTATGTTGATTTTGATTTTTTCCATATCAGCAATGCACAATAAAACAACTATGCATCAGCCCGATCATTATTTCAGAATAATTAAGGAATACCACTAATGACAAAAAAGCTACTATTCTTAACCACGTTATGCTTAAGTGCATTCGGTGGTTTACAGGCGCAAACCCGCCTCAACCTGGATCTTACCAAAGGCGTGAACGTAAGTCCGAAGCTTTACGGGCTCATGACCGAGGAGATCAATCATTCCTATGATGGAGGTTTATATGCCGAACTGATCCGTAACCGGGTTTTTAAGGATAACCCCAACCAGCCCGATGGCTGGAGCGTTGTTCAGGATGGCGATAGCAAGGCATCGATACAACTGATTGGTGCCGATCCGGCCAATGTGCCTTTTGATCAGGGGCGCAATGCTATTAATGCAGCACTTACAACCTGCCTTAAGCTTACGGTTAGCCAGGCAAACGGTAACCGCGCGGGTATTGCCAACAATGGCTTTTGGGGTATTCCGGTTACACCGTCAACTACTTATCGCTGCTCGTTTTATATCAAAACCGGCACTGTCAATTTTCCGCGGGGTAACCGGCCCGACGCTGCTCCGCCTGCAACAGCAGTTACAGAAGATGGCCCCGGTATTATCAACATTAGTTTGGAAAGCACCGATGGCAAAACAACTTACGCAAGGGGCACAATCAACCTCGAAAAAAGCACGTACTGGAAAAAGCATGAGTTAACCGTCACAACTGCTGCAAATATCAAACCTACTGCCGACGCGCGTTTTGTTATTTCATCTAACCGCACAGGCACTTACTATTTTAACCTCGTTTCCTTATTTCCCCCAACGTATAAAAACAGGCCAAATGGCAATCGCATTGATTTAATGCAGATGATGGCCGATATGAAACCCACCTTTCTACGTTTTCCGGGCGGCAACTTTTTAGAGGGGCCATACCTGGGTGATGCCTTCCCATGGAAAACAACTTTAGGTCCGCTGGAGCAGCGCCCCGGCCATACAGGCAGCTGGGGTTACCGTGCAAGCGACGGCATGGGCCTATTGGAATTTTTAGAATGGTGTGAAGATTTAAAAATGGAACCGCTTTTAGCAGTCTTTGCCGGTTACTCATTACGTGGTGACCACATAGACGCGGGGCCTTTATTGGAGCCATATGTTAAAGACGCGCTGGATGAAATTGAATATTGTATTGGCGATACCAAAACTTACTGGGGTGCAAAACGGGCTGCCGTCGGTCATCCCGCCCCTTTTAAACTCACAGATATAGAGATAGGCAATGAGGACTGGTTCGACAGGTCGCATAGCTACGATGGGCGCTTTAAACAATTTCAGGCCGCCATTAAAGCCAAATACCCCCAGTTACGCTGCATCTCAACCATTGAAAGTTATAAGCCCGATAAGGTAACCAGTGTTAAACCCGAAATGGTTGATGAGCATTATTACCAATCGGCCTGGCAGATGGAAGAAGACGCGGCGAAGTATGATAGTTATAACCGTGCAACCAGCCCTAAAATATTTGTGGGCGAATGGGCCACCCGCGAAGGCGCGCCTACCACTAACCTGAACGCGGCCCTCGGAGATGCTGCCTGGATGACCGGGATGGAACGCAACAGCGACCTGGTGGAGCGCTCCTGCTATGCACCCTTATTTGTGAACGTAAACCAGGCAGGCAACGGCCAACCTAAAGCCTGGCAATGGGATTCTGACCTCATTGGTTATACAGCCCTTAAAAGTTATGGATCACCATCCTATTACGTACAAAAAATGTTCGGCAGCTACCTTGGCACTAAGGTGGTGCCAATAACAGCCGAAAATGCCCCCTTACGCAAACCGGCAGCCAAAGACACCGCCGGTATAAGCCATTGGCCGGCAAACGCGCGGCGCCCTAAAGCCGAGCGTCCGGCGTTATTTTTTGTTTGTACCCAGGATGCTAAAAATGTATACCTGAAGGTAGTGAATACCGATGATATGGCCCGGGAAATCACCATTAGCCTCAAAGGCGGAGATGTGTCTGCAAATGGCACCCTCGTTGTACTAAAGGGCGATAAACCGGAAGATACCAATACAATTGATGAGCCAACGAAAATCGTCCCGGTTACGTCGACCATAACGGGACTTGGCCGGTCATTCAAACACACCTTCCAGCCTTACTCTGTCAACGTCATCAGGCTGTCGAAGCGTAAATAGGTCATCGCGCTCAAGTTCAATTCAAATATATTATCAAATGCAAAAAGCCGGGCCTCCCGGCTTTTTGCATTTGATTTAAGTTTTCGGGCGAATGGGTTCGCCCCCCCACCCGCCCTGAACCAATAGTTAATTTGATCCGCGATGCATAAGGGACGGAGTTACCTTTGTATATCCATGGTTCCGGAGGGGGGTTAACAGGGTTAACACAATTTCAAAAATTGACTTATAAGTAACTGATAATCAATTAAATAAAATTAACCGGGGTTACACTATTTTTCAGCTAGAAAGCAGATTAACATCTAATACACTGACAATCAATACCATACACTAAACCGCGGGGTTAACACAGGTATTTTTGCTAAAAATATTAGTATATTCATAATAAATTTCCGATCTTTATTCAAAAGATTGCCAAACCTTATGGAACCTGAAAATACCTTATCAAATTTAACGCCTTCAAGAGAGAAGCTCGACCGTGTATTGGGCCTGCAAAAGATCACCTTAGCAGATATTGAAGATTTGAACGATGCTGAACGCAATTACATTGCCGAATTTAGTACCGAAATGCTGCACCGCTTAACGGATGAAGAACGGGACAAGTTTATAGATAAAATAGCGGAGATCATGCTGCCATGCACCAATGAGCAAATCTGGGAACAAAACCACTTACTGATTGGCCGGGCCATCGAAAAGCTGATTGCCCAAAATGGCTCCATGCCCCCTAAATTTGTAATAGCCCGGGAGTGCGGCCTGAGCCGGCAAACTGTTGCCAAACACCTTACAGGCTATAAAACACACCCACAATACCTTGCCGAAATGGAGCAGTTTAAATATATGGTCCCTAAAATACTGGCCAAGGTTTGTAAGCTTGCCTGCAACGGCGATGTAAAGGCCGCCCGGCTTTATTTTGAAACGGTTGGCGCTATAAATAAACGCCGGCCCAACACCGTTATCAACGAACAAAATAACTACCTGCAAATAAACAACACCATATTAAGCCAGGAAAACCTGAAACAGTTGAGTAAGGAACAGCTGAACCAAATTGAGTTGATTGTTAGCGGGATTGGGAGGAAGTGAGGTTTGGGGTTGATGTGGTGGTTGAGTTTTGGAGTGTCAGATATTACTTTAAAATATAAATGATGAAATGTTTATATTTTTGTTTAATCGCATTCAAAAAGTATGTAATATCTGTCTTATCTTGCCGCAGATAGAAACTGAAATTTTTTACCTAATCTTAATCAATTGGCTATTTCTCTAACTGAATTTGTTAAATTTTATCCATTACGAGCAAAAGGGCTGGCTTGGTTATTTGGCGCTGGAAGTTCAGTATCTGCCGGTGTTCCATCGGCCTATGATCTTACTTGGGATTTTAAACGAAGAATATATTGCGCTGAACAATCGTACCCCTTGCATTTATTTAACAATTTAACCGATCACGGTATCAGGGAACAAATCCAAAGTTATTTTGATGCACAAGGTAGCTGCCCACCTCTAAATAGTTCAGAAGAATACTCTTACTATTTTGAACGAGCTTTTTCATCTGCAAGAGATAGAAGCGAATACATAGCTCAACAAACTACAGGGATGCAGTTAACCTATGGCCACAAAATCATGGGTATATTATTAAAAAATCAGTATATAAATCTCATTTTCACTACAAATTTTGACAAAGCTTTTGAAAATATAGCAAGTAATCAGTTTCAAAAACTTGAACACTGGTATTCAGCAGATCTGGATAATGGAGACAATGGAATTAAATATTTCCAATCAGGTAAAAGACCATTAATTGTGAAACTACATGGTGACTACTTTTCCGACAATATAAAAAACACTTCTCAAGAATTACAAAGCCAAGATGAACGGTTAAGAGATATTCTCTCAGTCTCTTTAGATACAAACGGGTTATGCGTCATGGGTTACAGTGGAAGAGATAAATCCATCATGAATGTACTTAATGAAGCTGTCAAAAAATCGACTACTTTTTCTAATGGGTTGTTTTGGTTTAGTAGAGCCGGAAGTACCCCCTTGCCAGAGGTGTTACAACTTGTAGAAAATGCTAAAGCAAATGGAAAACAAGCCGAAGTGGTTGAAATTGAAACATTTGATACGGCTTGGGGCGATATAATTAAAGGGTTCGACAATCTGCCGGCTGAAGACTTAGAAAAATTAAATGAAAGCTATCTAAGGATAAGTAACCAACCATTGCCGGCCCCGGGAAAGAAATTTCCGCTTATTAGATTAAATGCGATACCAATATTAGAATATCCTGCGACAGCGCGATTATACAGATGTAGTGCAGGAAATACACGTGAAATAAAAGACCTTATTAATAAGTCAAAAGTATCTCTTTTTGCAATTAGAAAACAGTCAGGGATTATTGGATTTGGATCTGATGAAGATTTTAAAGTCGCATTTGAAAACTATGGAAGCTATGAGCTTGATTTAGTTCAAATCACAGAGCGGGATTTAATTTACGACGATTCGTCGATGAAGGGATTGATTACGACAGTTTTACTTCAATCCTTAATTGAGGGAAGACCTTTTAGATCGTCCAGGCGTAGAGAAAAACATATTTTGTTTCCTAATCCAAAAAAAATCAATGACCCAATATTCGATTCATTTAAAAAAATATTTGGTAACATTTCAGGCAACATTGCAAAGACAAAAATCACTTGGGTAATTGCTCTTGAAATAAATGTGCAATATGTTTTATCACAACCCTTTATATTATTATCACCAACATTAATCGCTTCAAAGGCATCCGAACGAACCGAAAACTCTTTAGTTGCTCCATTTATAAAAGAATTTACAGCAAGATGGTATAACCAAAAGTATGATGAGATCTTAAATACATGGTTAAATCTTATATTTAATGATAAAAAGGAAATAAAAATTAGTGCATTCACAAACCTTTCAAGTGGGGTAAATGCTTCATTTAAATTATCTCGAACAACCGCATTTACTCGGACAAACTGATTACAATATGGAATTTCCTGCTTATCAAACAATCGCCGAACCTAAGCTAACTTTTGAAGCATTTTCTAATGCTCAAAGCATTCATCCGTTAAAAGGATTAAAAAACTTTAGTCCATATTCAAGTAAATTGAACCCCTTAAAAAAAATAAGGATAGCTGCAATTTATCCCGAAGGAACTTACCAGATACTCGAAAACCTTATTCGGGAATTACATCAAAATCACTTACCAAAAGAACGTCTTAATTATTTAGAAGAATTTACAGGAATTGAAAGTATATTCAAAGTCAAGGCTGAATTAATAGATAAGGATACTTCAATATCATTACGTACAGAAAACATATTTAAATCAGGAATTGAACCCCATATATCGTTAAGTGAAGCTATTAGTGGTGCAATTCGTGAGATGTCAAAAAGGAAACTGGATTACGATATACTGGTGATTTATCTTCCGGAATCGTGGTCGGCAGGATTTGAAAACCATCTAAGCAATTTTGACCTACATGATTTTATAAAGGCCACCACCGCTATGCGTAATATTGCAAGCCAAGTTTTAAGAGAAGGTAGCGCAATAAAGTATAAATGCCGATGCAGTGTAATGTGGCGATTGTCAATAGCTTTATATGTAAAAGCTGGAGGGATACCCTGGAAATTGACATCAATTGATCAAAATACAGCGTTCATAGGGATAAGTTATGCAACAAGATTAAATCCCAACACTAACCAATTTGATTTTACGACCTGCTGTAGCCAAGTATTTGATGCTGATGGAACAGGTTTAGAGTTTGTGGCATATGACGCAACTGAAATCGAGGCGAGAGTCGGAAGTAATCCTTTTTTATCAAGAGGCGAAATGATGAAATTGATGTCTAAAAGTCTGGAACTATATCAAAGGAAACACGCTGGGAGAAGGCCAACAAGATTAATAGTTCACAAAACAACCCATTTCACAAAGAGTGAAATTGATGGAGCTTTTGATGCTATTCCGGGTAATATAAATTTGGAATTGTTGCAAATTGTTCAAGATACAAATTGGAAGGGTATTAGTTATGCTGATCGAAATGGAATTAAAGCCCCTGACTTTTTTCCACTTAATCGTGGCTCATATCTTCAAATAGGGCCACAAGAAATTCTATTATGGACACAGGGTAACGTGGCTCTTAATAACAAAAATTACTTTAAAGAAGGGAAAAACATTCCTTCGCCATTACTTATAAGGAGATTTGCCGGAAATGGCGGTTGGGACGGAAACTGTCAGGCAATATTAGGATTGACAAAAATGAATTGGAATCATGATGCGTTATATGACCGATTGCCTGTAACGCTCGGCTATGCACATTCTTTAGCGACAACCATTAAAAGGATGAATAAACTAATTAATAAACCATACGAGTTTAGGTATTTTATGTAGTTATTTTTTAAAAAAAACTATTTTTAGTTAGTATATTTATTTATTGTAATTACTAAACCTATCAAACAATCGTAATGCAAGAAATAAAGCATTCATCATTAAGAGAAGCAATTCTAACATCCATCGGCGAATTTCTTTATGATGAAGACTTCCAAAAAGATCCTATTACTAAAGAAGGGATTTTAGAGATTTTAAATCTTATTTCGGACTATCATGAAGAAGGACAACCGTTATTTCCGGAAGTTCTAATTACCAATAGCTTGGATTTTTTCAAATCAATACCGAATAAGGAATTAGTTCTCAATGAATCTGTATTATCTGTTGAAGAATTTAAAAATGCTATAAAATTATGTGCCCCCCTTGCAATAAATAACTGGATTATATTTATTGAAGTTAAAGCTGATAAAATAAAATATGGTTTGGTGAGCGCAGAAATGACTGAAACAAGTCCATCAATATACAATCAAACAGTTGGAAAACTAAAAATTGATTTTCCTAATACAACAATAGCCTTTATTAAAAACTGGGGCCAAAAAACCGTTGAACTTTCTGGTTTAAAAAAACGACTGGTAGTATCGCTAAATCTGGAAAAACCTAAAGAGTACACTTCTAACGAACTTAACTTATTGACCGCCTGCATAGCGGAAAAGTGTAATGAAAAAATCAGAGTGAACATAAATACATTCTTTGAAAAAGCAATTGACGAAGCCCTTAAGGCAGGACACGGTAACCTAATTGGTATAATAGAAGACGACGAAGCGGTTATTAATATTCTTAAAGAGAAGTTAAAAGTCAATAGCGGCATCTATCTTCCCAGTCCCATAGATTTTGAAGGATTAATTGTAGATTCTGAAAGTAACAAAGACAGTGAATCATCAATCAATTTAAAAGCCTATGCGTCTATTCTTAAAGCGATGATAAATCATGATGGGATAACTATTATGACAAATAGAGGCAGAGTAATTGGTTATCATTTATTAATTGACCCATATATTAATGATGGCGATGTTTTAAGAGGAGGTGCCAGGTCAAAGGCATATTTATCAATGCAAAACTGCGGGCATTTTAAGTGCTGTTTTTACAAATCTCAGGATGGTAATTTAAAAATTTGGAAAAATGAGTAACATTCAAATATGGCAAGGTCCAAATGGAATTAATTTACCTGTTTCAGCAAAAGAAGCAAAAGAAATCATGCCTCTTGCCGCTTATCTAAGCGAAAAACAAAAGAACCAAATTATTTCTGCTTTTCAAGTAGAAGCATACGATATGGCTGCAGAATATGCTTGGAAAAAGGCGATGGTGAAATTAAAGGAAACTATTGCTACGTTGGGATTAAGATTTATTGGTGAAATGCTAAACAGAGATGACATTGATGAATATACATCGATTGATTCTGTGCTTACAGATTATTCCGCCATACAATTAGCTGAACAGTTGGGCGTAATTGGAAATACGGCTGCATTAAAATTGCGACATTGCAACGAATTAATAACCCATTATTTTTCTAAAAATGCTGAAGAAGAATTGGATTATAATACCGCTTTCTCAATTGTTAAATCAAGTGTCCAGTACATCTTAGGTGAAAGTGATGTTTCTATTGCTCTTGAATTCTCTCAGTTCAGACAAAGATTATTAAATGAATCATTACGGACAGATGACGATCAAGTTGATCAAATAGTAAATTCACCCCTATTTTATTTAAGAACCGTAATGACGATTTTATTGGCATCGGTTAAAAATGATATTGGGGCAAAATTGGAACATGCTATCGCCAATTTAAATCTTTTAATTTCGCCAGTTTGGAAAAAATTGGGTGAAAATGATAAGTGGAATATTGGTACAGCTTATAGAGATGTGACCGCAGCAGGCAACACAGTTGCGGCATCTGGTTTAAAAACGGCTCTTTTAAAAGTCGGGGGATTTGATTATGTTCCCGAGAACTTGCGTTCAATCACATTTATAAAAGCTGCTCAACAAGTCTTGGAAACACATTTTGCATTTAATAATTTTTACAATGAACCGGCGGCGATTAGTAAACTGGCAAATTTAGGATCAACAATTCCATCCCCCGCGTTAATTGAATGTATGCAAGCATACTTAGCTGTTTACTTAGGAAACAATTATGGCGTCTCTAACGGGGCAGCATCAATAGCATATAGGCAACTTTCAAATATATCAGAAGAAAGATGGAATTACTACTTTGAGAAAGTTCTACAAAATGACGATGTTATATTATCCAAAATGAATGATGGTCAAGTAAATAGATTTAGGACTTTCCTGATGGAAAATAATTTCGTGAATTTTACTGGTCTTCCAAAGAAAAACCAGCAACTGTATGATGCAATATTGGCATACAATGTGAGAAAAGCCAGGCTGGTCGCTACCGAATTGTATGAATCTATTAAAAAATAATTTCAGATACGATTATATTCATTAATTGGGTCAAAGAACATTAAATAAATCACTTTTATTTACAACTTAAAACAAAAAAGTGATTTTCCCCCGGCTGCCGCAAGTGTCCTCACTTGTGGCCCGCGTTCAGGCCGAAAGGAAGCAAGGATTTATTTACATAAATATGCGCGACTGCTGGATCACAACACAAGATGTGGAACAAAACAATCAGCATGCCGGTAGTGCATCTTTATGAAAAGGGGTAACAACAGATTTTCTTAAAAAAATTAAAAGTGACTCAAAACATCTTTTAAACGACACTCCGGGCCCTTTTTTGCATTCAGCATTTAAATAATTGTTAAATATTTTGACGAAAAGTAAAATACACCAATAATTATAGTTATATTGCACACTTATTAATAACAATATAATGCAACAAGGAACAGTAAAATTTTTTAATGAAGCCAAAGGTTTCGGATTTATCACACCAAGTAATGGTGGCAGCGAAATCTTCGTTCATTCAACAGGTCTGATTGACAATGTTCGTGAGAACAACACCGTTAGTTATGACGTTGAAGAAGGCCGTAAAGGTCCGAATGCAGTAAATGTAAAAATAGCTTAATCACTATATCATCATTTTAAAAGCATCCTCCCACCCGGGGGGATGCTTTTTTGTTACACTTAATTAAAAATATGGGTAGATCCACCGAAACATTTAACAAGAAAGAGCGCGAAAAGAAAAAGCTCAAAAAACAACAGGACAAAAAAGAAAAGGCCGAAGATCGTAAAGCCAACGCTGTTAAAGGACAGGGTTTTGAAGATATGCTGGCCTATGTTGACGCAAACGGCAACATTACCTCCGTGCCACAAGACCCCGGTAACCGTAAAAAGGTATTGGCGCAGGACATCCGCATCGGTACGCCAAAACAGGAGGAAGTTGAAGTGGAAATTGTAAGGAAAGGCACAGTAACATTCTTTAATGAATCTAAAGGGTTCGGTTTCATCAAAGACCTGCAAACCCAGGAAAGCATCTTTGTTCATGTCAACGCGGCTTCTTTTGCCATCAAAGAAAATGACAAAGTTACCTTTGAAATAGAGCCGGGGCAAAAAGGGCCCACCGCTGTTAAAGTAGCCAAAGCGGGCTAAGGCTTAATTAACCCCTTCAACAATAAACAAGATAAATCCTCATACAATAAATATCAGAATGACCGATAAACAAACAGCACACTACAAAGCCAGCGAATATATTTATGACCTGGGTAATACCGCTTTGGAGAATGGTTTTAAACCCGACGAGCATTGGGAGGTACAAATGGCTACCGCCGCTGAGAAAAAAGCTTTTGAGAAACAGTACTATCCTACAGTAGCGACAAGCGTACTGCCCGAACTGTTAAAAGCGACTTTTGCCCTGGTAAAAACGCGATTAAACCAGGTGATGAAGGCACAAACCCTGATATCGTCAGATCGTTTCGCCCCCGAGCCGGTGTACGAATACCTGGTTGCCTTTAATTTAAACCGCGTAAGGCGTTAACACTGATAGTTTCCCAAACTGGCGCGGGTATGCAGGGCTCGGTTGAGATGCGGCATATTCGTGACTTTCAAAGTAAAAAAGTGATTTTCACCCATATTTTCGCACTTTAAATTGCAAACATCTACCTCAGCCTGATTATCTTACGGGATTATTAGGATTGACTGAATGACCCGTACACTTTTACTCTTTCTACTGGCCCTGTTACCCCTGGGCGGCTTTGCGCAGCAGTTTACGCTGATAGTTGTTAAAGAAAATGCCCAGCCCGCCGATGGCGCTACTGTTAAACTGATGCAGGCCAACCGGCAGGTCAGCATGATCATAACTAACGCCCGCGGCCAGGCCAGGTTTCAGAACATTGCGCAGGGAACATTCAGCTTCTCCGTAACTTATACGGGATATCAGCCACTAACCACCCGCAGCTATACCATTGCGGAGAATATAAAGCAGGATACCATCCGCATACAAGCCCTTAGCACCGCACTGAAAGAGGTGAACATCACCGCCAAAACGCCGCCGGTTGAAGTGAAGCAGGGAAAGGTGATCGTAAACGTGGATGCTTCGGTTACGAATGTGGGGGCCACGGTACTGGAGGTATTGGAGAAATCGCCGGGCGTAATGGTCGACCGTAACGGCGGCATTTCTTTACAGGGCAAGCCCGGGGTGCTGGTGATGATAGACGGCAAACCAACCTACCTCTCCGGTGCCGATCTGAACAACCTGCTCAGCAGTATGAGCTCCACCCAGGTAGCGCAGATTGAGCTGATTGCCAACCCTACGGCCAGGTATGATGCCAGCGGCAATGCGGGGATCATCAACATTAAAACCAAAAAGAACCGGCAAAAGGGTTTCAACGGGTCGGTTACGGCTACGGCGGCGCAGGGTGTTTACTTCAAAACCAATAACACACTCACGCTCAATTACCGCGCCGGCCGCGTCAGCACTTTCTTTAATTACAATATCAGCCGGCAAAAATACCTTACCAACTTGTACGCGCTGCGTAAATACACCGGCGCCGACGGGGCGACCACCGCAACGCTGGACCAGCCATCGCACTTCACCGGCACGCTGCTGAACAATACGGCCAAAGCGGGGCTGGATTATGAAGTTTCGCCTAAAACAACGGTTGGTATTGTGCTTGGCGGAACCATGATCCACCGCGAGGGTAACAATACGGCTTCGGCGCGCTGGCTCAACTCCAGTGGTGCGGCAGACTCCGTGATTGCTACCGATAACGCCAACAACAGCCGGTTTAAAAACGGCCAGCTGAGCCTGAGCCTCCGTCATACCATCAGCAAAACCCAGGACATCAGCGCTGATGCCGACTGGCTGCACTACAACATTACCAGCGACCAAAATTTCAACAACCGCCTGCAAACCACCGGCGGTTATAACGAATCAACCCGCGCCAACATCCCCACCGGCATCAACATATTCACTGGCAAAGCCGACTATACGCTTAAAACCGATAGTGATGGCCAATTTCAAGCGGGCTGGAAATCGGCCCACAGCAGTACCGATAATTCCGCCGGTTATCAAAACCTCAATGCTGACCAATGGACGGACGACCTGACCCGCAGCAACCATTTCCTTTACAGCGAGAACATCCACGCAGTTTACACGCAATGGGAGCGCAAGCGTAAGGCTATTTCCTACCAGTTAGGTTTGCGTTATGAGCATACCGATTATCATGCCCATCAACTGGGTAATGTGCTGCAAAAAGATTCGGCTTTTTCGCGCAACTATGGCAGCTTTTTTCCCAGCGGCTATTTCAGTTACCAGGCTGATACCGCCAACAGCTTTACTTTAACAGTAAGCCGCCGAATTGACCGCCCGGTTTACCAAACGCTTAACCCCTTCTATTTCATCATCAATAAGTACACCTATCAAACCGGCAACCCTTACATTTTACCCCAATACAGCTGGAACCTGGAACTGAGCCATCAATACAAAAACCTGCTCACCACCACCCTGTCTTACAGTAATATCAACAACTACTTTTCGCAGATCTTTTTGAGCGATCCTACCCTTGCGGGTATTCTGCTATACACGCAGGGCAACGTGGGGCGAACGTACATTATCGGCGTATCCGAGGCCATCACGGCATCCCCCACCAACTGGTGGACGCTAACAGCACAGGCGCTGTACAATTACAAAAAGCTGAGCGGTTTTAACGGCAATCATTACACATCAGATATTAACCAGCTTAACCTCAACGCCAGCAACCAGTTCACCATTGGCAAACGTTTTACAGGCGAGCTATCGGGCTTTTACACCACCCGCGCCCGCAACGATGTGCAGGAACGGCTATACCCTACCGGGCAACTATCGGCAGGGCTGGGCATGTCGGTACTTAAAAAGAAGGCCACCCTGAAGTTGAGCATGCGCGATATATTCTATACCAACGCTATGGAGGGCTTAACGCAGTTCCCTAACGCTACCGAATATTTTAAAATTAAGCGCGATAGCCGCGTAGTGGTGCTTGCGTTCACCTATCGTTTCGGCAAAACCTTCAAAACGGCCAAGCGCGACAATGGTGTCACCGATGAAATGCAGCGTGTAGGGAATGGGTAAAAGCCCCACCCAAACCCTCCCCGGAAGGGAGAGCTTAAAAAATGCAGATCAAAAAAGTCTCCCCTTCCGGAGGAGATTTAGCGGGAACTTATTGCTTTAAACTTGCGCTCGTTTACAAACAAGCGCTTAATATGGCTTGGCGATTGCATCGCCTTTGCGTTATAAACGCAAACCCGGGTTACGCACTCGTTACAAACAAGCGCGAGATGATATTAGTAGCAGAAATCAAAAATACGTTTTCCGTCAGCAGGTAAGCTTCGGACGGAAACGGGCAGAACAATGGTGGCCATGAGCGTAGGAAAGGGCATAGCAAGTTTTTGCAGAAGCTTTGGGAATTGTGTGTGAGGGGGCAAAATAATTGCAGCCCGTGGTTCTGACTGTTTTGCAGGGCAAAGGCCGGTGCGAAGGCTACGGGGGGGGTGGCTGAGCGCAAAGAAGCCTCCCTGCTGACTTGATTTTTTGGGTACTTTTGTATCAAGACAAAAGTACCTGGCCCCGCGCGGCCAAGAGCGCGACGATGTAAGTTCAATACCAATAAAGCCCATTACGTGCCTGATGGGGATTCCTTCGTGCCTTATAGTGACGTGATTGGAAGTGGTTGATTATTAAAGGTAGTTTCCGTTTTTAATTACAGTATGGGCGTTGCCTCCGGCCCGGGCTATTCGCTGCAAGTCCTCGCCTTACCTACCCTCAATCCCACCCGCGCTGTGGGCTTTCCGCTGCTATCCCTAACGCTGGCCCACGCACCATAGCTAAATATACAAAGCCGGACATGTCATTACAATTTTTTCAGGAGTTCTACTGATGGTTACTCACAATTCACTTGAGAGATAAAGCTTTAAAGAAATGTAACCTGCTGGCCTGATTGGGCCCATGCGTCAATCCCTCCTACCAAGGGCCGGATGCGCTTCAGGCCAACTTTACGCAATTTCTCAGCATATCTTGCAGCGGTTATTTCATTCGGGCACGAACAGTAAATAACAATCTCCTTATGCCCGGCATATCGGTCGGCAATATCATTAAAACTGCTTTCATCTATGGGAACTGAGCCCGGTATAAATCCATTTCTTGTGCGCTGATCTATCGGACGCGCATCAAGTATCACAGGATTCGATTCTCCATCAATCAGCTCTATCAAATCATTCACAGTTAACCTATCCGTTTCAAACTGCCTGATAAGGCGATACCGCCGAAGCCATTTGAACAAAAGGTATAAACCGAACAGCACAACGACAAATAAACCGCCCATCGTGCCATAATGACTTAATGCAGCGATCAAACCATCAACCTGGTGCCGAAAAACTGCACCCAGCGTCACCGCCGCACCGAGATAGATAAGTGCTGCGACAGATGAAAAAAACACAAATAATGTCACCCGCATTGCATAAACTCCGGCAACAACAGGCGCCAGTGTTGACAGCCCCGGAATAAATTTAACAATGGTTAACGCCGGGGCGCCGTAGCGTTCAAAAATATCGCCGGTGCTGCGAACACAGGTATCCGGTGACATAGAAATTTTACATAATTTCCCAAGGATCCCCGTTCCGTATCTCTTCCCGGCAAAATATAATATGAGGTCGCCTGCTAAGGTACCCAGTGATCCGGTTAAAATGAGTATGATGATATTAGTTTCGGTTGCTGGCGTTACAGCGGTAGTAACAATCAATACTGCAAATGCAGGCAGCGGCAATCCAACACTCTGTAAAAGAGTGATCAAAAATACCAGCCAGAGCCCATAGGTTTGTATTAAATCAACTAATGTGTTCATACTTCAGTTGCAGCTAAGATAAGACACTTATTTTTATTGACCGGCCCGATTTTGCCGATTAACAATTATTTGACATCAGGTTGAGAGTAGTTTATTATTTTATGGATTTGGGTTAAGCTGACGATAATTTGCCTGATGCTTTCAAATTATTTTCGCCGGTATTAACACAATTCAATCGCTTGATATTCAATACACTTACACGTTAAAACAAACTGCCGTCAGTAGCAAGCAGACAGTCTTAACATAAAATTGATTTGGATTAATCAATTTTATTCCTTTAGCTTTACTGCAACTTTAGGGGTGTCCTGACGGACTGAGATAATACCCTTTGAACCTGATCCGGGTAATGCTGGCGAAGGGAAAAGTGACGACGACACTATTGGTGTTGTTTTTTCTTTCCTAATACGGGGACATTCCTACAGTTGAAATTTTTATGCAACGTAATGGAAGTAACCGTTAATCAACAAAATTTTATTGTGCCTGATAACTGCAATGTGCAGGCTTTGCTCGCTGATGTATTGCAGCACCCTGACCGGGGGCTGGCCATTGCCATCAACGAAGCTATTGTTCCCAAAACCCAATGGGAAAACCACAAGCTCAATCAGGGCGATAAGGTCGTCATTATTAAAGCCACCCAGGGAGGATAAACACCCAATAGCCTTTTATGAAAACAGAAAAAACACCTACAGCACAAGCCATCACGCAAACACCGTTTCCGGCGTCGCGTAAGATTTACGTTAAAGGGCAATTGCACGACATTGACGTGGCCATGCGCGAAATAAGCCTGAACGATACCAAACTACATGGCCGTTTTGGCGAAACCGAGCCCAACGCCCCGGTAACTGTTTACGATACCAGCGGCCCTTACACCGATCCCAACATAGTCATCGATGTTAAAAAAGGGTTGCCCCGCCTGCGCGAAAAATGGATCACTTCGCGTGGTGATGTTGAGTTGCTGGATAGCATATCGTCAGCATATGGCCGCGAACGTTTAAACAGTAAAGAGCTTGATCATTTACGTTTTGGTTACCACAGTAAACCTTTACGTGCCAAAGCGGGCATGAATGTGTCGCAACTGCATTACGCTAAAAAGGGCACCATTACACCCGAAATGGAGTACATTGCCATACGCGAAAACCAACGCATCGATTTGCTGAAACAACAGTTGAACGGGCAATATGATGTAATGAGCCAACAGCATCAGGGCCATAGCTTTGGCGCCAACACGCCTAAAGGTTACATTACGCCCGAATTTGTACGACAAGAGGTAGCCGCCGGTCGGGCTGTTATCCCATCAAATATCAATCACCCCGAAAGTGAACCGATGATCATTGGCCGTAATTTTTTGGTTAAGATCAATGCCAATATTGGCAACTCGGCAGTTACCTCGAGTATTGAAGAAGAAGTAGAAAAAGCCGTTTGGGCATGCCGTTGGGGCGCAGATACCATTATGGACCTGTCGACTGGTAAAAACATTCACGAAACCCGCGAATGGATCATCCGCAACACACCTGTGCCCATAGGTACCGTGCCTATTTACCAGGCGCTCGAAAAGGTGAACGGCAAAGCCGAAGACCTGACCTGGGAACTGTTCAGGGATACGCTGATAGAACAGGCAGAGCAGGGTGTTGATTATTTCACTATCCATGCGGGCGTGTTATTGCGCTATGTGCCTTTAACGGCCAAACGTATTACGGGCATCGTATCGCGCGGTGGTTCTATCATGGCCAAATGGTGCCTGGCCCATCATAAAGAAAATTTCCTGTATACGCATTTTGAAGAGATCTGCGAGATCATGAAAGCATATGATGTCGCCTTCTCGTTAGGCGATGGCTTGCGCCCAGGCTGTATTGCCGATGCTAACGATGCCGCGCAGTTTGGCGAGCTGGAAACCCTGGGCGAACTGACCAAAATAGCCTGGAAGCACGATGTGCAAACCATTATTGAAGGCCCCGGCCACGTACCCATGCACCTCATCAAAGAGAACATGGAGAAACAACTGAAACATTGTTCGGAAGCGCCTTTTTACACTTTGGGCCCGTTAACTACCGATATCGCTCCGGGTTATGATCATATTACTTCGGCCATTGGCGCTGCCATGATCGGTTGGTTCGGTACGGCTATGCTGTGCTATGTAACCCCTAAAGAACACCTGGGTTTGCCCAACAAAAAAGATGTTAAAGATGGCGTGATCACCTATAAGATAGCCGCCCATGCTGCCGATCTGGCCAAAGGTCATCCCGGTGCGCAATATCGCGACAATGCGTTGAGCAAAGCACGGTTCGAGTTCAGGTGGGAAGATCAGTTTAACCTGTCGTTAGATCCGGATACGGCTAAAGAATTTCATGATGAAACCCTGCCTGCTGAAGGAGCCAAGATCGCGCACTTTTGCTCGATGTGCGGACCGAACTTCTGCTCGATGAAAATAACCCAGGATGTGCGCGACTTTGCCAAAGAGAACGGTGTTAACGAAGTCGACGCGCTAACCAGGGGCATGGAACAAAAATCGAAGGAGTTTGCCGAAAAAGGCAGCGAAATATACCTGTAATGGAATTGATCGTGATATCGGCCCCGGATACTGTGACGGATGAAGCACAAATAATCAACCGCTTGTTCGGGGCCGGTTTACAGCGTTTCCACCTGCGCAAACCGGATTGGGATCTCGATCAATGTACCAATCTGATTACGAAGATTGACCAGGCCTATCATCATGCTGTAGTTTGTCATCAGCATCATGGGCTGGCCAAAGTTTTTGAGATGCACTATTTACATTATCCCGAAAAGGATCGTATCAAAAGCAACCAGCTGAAGTTAAACATTCAGCTTAAAGAGGGCTACCGGTTGAGTACTTCGATACATGATGTCAGCGCCACATCTTCACTAAATCATTTTGAATACGCGTTTTTAAGCCCGGTGTTTAATAGCATATCAAAACCGGGTTATCAAAGCATGCTGCCTGCCGGTTTTTGTTTAGACAGTAATAAGCCCGGACCAAAAGTAATAGCGCTTGGCGGCGTGGATGCATCCAATCTAAACCTGCTAAAAAAAATGAATTTTGACGGGGCAGCGATTTTGGGTGCTATCTGGCAAGATCCCAAGCAGGCTGTTTCCAATTTTATAAGCATTAAAAAACAAACCGAACAATTAAATCCATGATTGATAAACTGCATTATATCTCTCAACAGCCGCAAAACGGCACTCATGCCGGCGCTATCAAAGCCGCTTTGGATGCCGGTTGTAAATGGGTACAGCTAAGGGTTAAAGATCAACCGGAAGATATCATTCTGCAATATGCCATCGAGGCCGTTAAACTTTGTGAAGGGTACGGCGCCAGATTAATAGTGAACGACCATCCTGAAATTGCAAAAAAGGCGGGCGCGCATGGGCTGCACCTGGGTTTACAGGATATGCCCATACAACAGGCCCGTCAGATTGTTGGCCCTGATATGATCATCGGTGGTACGGCCAATACATTTGCGCATGTAAACCAGCGCGTTACCGAGGGCGCCGACTATATCGGCCTTGGCCCCTACCGTTTTACAACTACCAAACAAAAGCTGAGCCCTATTTTGGGGCTGGACGGTTATCGGGATATTATGGATCAGATGCGTCTTGCAAATATGAGTATCCCGGTAATTGCTATCGGCGGCATTGTGCCGGCCTATATACCGCTGATCATACAAAGCGGCGTATATGGTGTTGCGCTGTCCGGCGCCATCACCCACGCTACCAACGCCAGGCAAGTGGTTTCGGAATTATACCATCATTTAAATCAACCTTCGTTTAACGAAGCTTAAAAATAACATCTATGTTAACCATCGCTGATAAAACTTTTCAGTCGCGCTTATTTACGGGCACCGGCAAATTTAACTCACCTGCCATGATGGAGGAGGCTTTACTGGCCTCAGGCTCCGAGCTGGTAACCGTTGCCCTGAAACGTGTTGATGTAAAAAACAACGACAACGACGATCTGTTGCTGCGTTTAAAATATCCGCATATTAACCTGCTGCCTAATACCTCAGGTGTACGGAATGCTAAAGAGGCGGTATTTGCCGCCCAACTCGCCCGCGAAGCACTGGAAACCAACTGGATAAAACTGGAGATCCATCCCGATCCCAAATACCTGATGCCCGACCCTATAGAAACCCTAAAAGCTACCGAAGAACTGGCGAAACTAGGTTTTACAGTATTGCCCTATATCCATGCCGACCCCGTATTATGCAAAAGGCTTGAAGAAGCCGGTACTGCGGCTGTGATGCCTTTAGGATCGCCGATAGGTAGTAATAAGGGGCTTAAAACCATCGATTTTTTAGAGATCATCATCAGCCAAAGCAGCGTACCAGTTATTGTTGATGCGGGTATAGGTGCTCCGTCTGATGCAGCCAAAGCGCTTGAAATAGGCGCCGACGCCGTACTGGTAAACACCGCCATCGCGGTATCAAGTAATCCTGTACAAATGGCCGAAGCATTTAAACTGGCCGTTGAAGCCGGCCGGATGGCTTTTGAAGCAAAACTGGCTCAACCAGTATCACATGCTATGGCAAGTAGTCCACTAACTTCTTTTTTAGATGAGTAGTTTTAACGACATTTTTGAAACCTATAACTGGGATGATACCAGGGCCAGTATCTACGCTAAAACCAGCGCGGATGTTGAACGCGCCCTGGCCGCCGATAAACGAACTTTGGAGGATTTTAAGGCCCTGGTATCGCCGGCTGCAGCGCCCTACCTGGAGCAAATGGCGCAGATCAGTCAGCGCCTGACCCTGAAACGTTTTGGCAAGGTGCTGCAGATGTATGTACCGCTTTATCTATCCAACGAATGCAGTAATATCTGTACCTATTGCGGCTTTAGTTACGATAACAAGGTAAAACGCAAAACGCTTTCGCCAATGGAAATTATGCAGGAAGTGGCCGTTATTAAAGAGATGGGCTACGAGCATGTTTTACTGGTAACCGGCGAGGACAACGTGAATGTGCATGTTGATTATTTTAAAAAAGTGCTCGAGCTGATCAGGCCGCATTTTGCCCATATCTCGATGGAGGTGCAACCGATGGACCTGGAAGACTATCAGCAGCTAACGCCTTATGGCCTTAACACCGTACTGGTATACCAGGAAACTTATCATAAAGAGGATTACAAAAAGCACCACCCCAAAGGCAAAAAATCAAACTTTAAATACCGGGTGGAAACGCCCGACAGGTTGGGCCAGGCCGGGATCCATAAAATGGGACTGGGCGTTTTAATTGGTTTGGAAGACTGGCGCACTGATTGTTTTTTCACCGCGATGCACCTTAACTACCTTGAGAAAAAATACTGGCAAACTAAATATAGTCTTTCGTTCCCGAGGTTGAGACCTTTTAGCGGCGGCCTTGAGCCAAAGGTAGAAATGAATGACCGCGAACTGGTACAACTGATCTGCGCTTATCGTTTGTTTAACGAAGAGGTTGAACTTTCGATATCTACGCGCGAATCGGCTAACTTTCGTAATAATATCATCAAGCTGGGTATTACCTCTATAAGCGCCGGTTCAAAAACCAATCCGGGCGGGTACGCGGTAGAGCCTGAGTCGCTGGAGCAGTTCGAAATTTCAGACGAGCGCAGTCCTGCCGAAATTGCAGAGATCATTGCCCAACAGGGTTACGAAGCGGTTTGGAAAGATTGGGATAGCTGTTTAAACTAAGGATATGCTGGAACGTGAAGAACTGAAAAGATACAACCGGCAAATGATATTGCCCGAGCTGGGCCTGCACGGACAGGAAAAACTAAAAACCGCCCGGGTGTTGATGATAGGTGCCGGCGGCTTAGGTTGCCCGGTTTTGCAGTACCTGGTAGCAGCCGGTGTGGGCACCATTGGTATTGTGGATGATGACATGGTTGATGTCAGCAACCTGCACCGGCAAATATTATATGCTCCCGCTGATATTGACCAGCCAAAGGCTTTGATAGCCAAACAAAAACTAAACCAGCTTAACCCCTTTGTGGAGCTGATAGCTTATACCGAAAGGATTATTGCTGCCAATGCGCAACAACTGATAAGCAATTTTGATGTGGTGATAGATGGCTCTGATAACTTTACCACCCGCTACCTGGTGAATGATACTTGTGCGGCGCTCAACAAACCGCTGGTGTTTGGATCGATATTTAAATTTGAGGGACAGGTATCGGTGTTTAACCATCAGGGCGGCCCCGGCTATCGTGACCTATTTCCTGAAGCGCCACCCGAAAATGAAGTGCCCAACTGTGCCGAAATTGGTGTTATTGGCGTGTTACCCGGTATAATAGGTACTTATATGGCCAACGAAACCATTAAGTTGATTTGCGGTATTGGGGAGCTATTATCTGGAAAACTATTAACCCTGAATGCGCTTGACAACAGCATCAGTGTTTTCAAAATTTCTGCCGCAACGCCCTCACTCCCGGTTAACACCTCTCAGCCGGTTGAAAGTGATAGGGTAGCCAATGAAATCGACGCCGACACCTTCAAAAAATGGCACGCGGAAACACCCGACGAAATTTACCTGGTTGATGTACGTGAAACTTATGAATTTGACGATGAAAATATAGGAGGAATAAATATCCCGCTTTATGAGCTGGAAGAACACGCTAATATTTTTCCAGGCGGTAAAAAACTGGTATTTATCTGCCAAACCGGGCAACGCAGTAAAATTGCTGCTCAGCAAACCAGGTCTTTTTCGGGGATAGCGGCCTTCAGTTTAAAAGGGGCATTAACGCCTTTAATTTTTAAAACGAAATGATGCAGTATTATCAATATTGTTCGGTATTAACCATCGCCGGCTCCGATAGCGGCGGCGGTGCGGGCATTCAGGCCGACCTGAAGACCTTTGCCGCCCTGGGTTGTTACGGCACCTCAGCCATTACCGCCATTACCGCGCAAAATACCCTGGGGGTAACTAATATTCACGTTGTACCACCGGCAATGGTGCAAAATCAGATCAGCGCAGTAATGAGCGATATCCGGCCTTTGGCGGTGAAAATCGGGATGCTGCCAAATGCGGAAACTGTGCAGGCGGTAACCGATGCTTTAAAAAAATACGAACCGCTACCCATCATCCTCGACCCAGTTATCAGCTCAAGCAGCGGAAAACAACTGGCAAATAACGAAGCATTGCTTGCCATGAAGGAGCTACTTTTTCCAATGGTAACCCTGCTCACGCCAAACCTGAATGAAACAACTCAACTAACGGGCAAACATGCCGGCAATGTTGATGATATGATAAACGCGGCAGAAGCATTGTTAGATTTGGGTAGCCAGGCCGTTCTTGTAAAAGGCGGCCACTTAGAAGGACTTGAACTCTACAACGTATATGCTGATCGGCAAGGTGTAAGAAAAACTTTCGCCTACCCTTTTATAAACTCCTTAAACACACACGGAACAGGTTGTACACTGGCTTCAGCTATCGCAGCTTATATAGCACGAGGGCAATCCATAACCGAAGCCATTGCTTCGGCCGGGGTTTACGTTAACATAGCCATCAAAGAAGGGCAGAATGTAAAAACCGGCGAGGGATCCGGGCCTCTGAATCATTTTTTCAAGCCCCGTAAGTTGGCGAAGCTCGATTTCTGAAGGCATATATATCAGGTTGTTAAAGAATCGGCAATGGTCCGTAATTAAAAGCTACGCTTTGCCTCCACGGTATTTCTAATTTTCATCAGCACGGGCTATTTATATCCTATTAGCTCAACCGATTTAACAACCACATAAAGAGCATTGCTCTGTTTATGTGGTTGTTTCTGTTTCAGGATATGCCTTTTCAATTCAGAAAGATTTTTATGGAGCATTAACAATGAATTAGGTTTAAACTCCAAAAAACAGGTATTAATAAAGTGTAATGGTACATTCCTTACTTCAATTGTTTTGCCTGGAAAAAATGTATGCAACATGGCCGAATGCAAATCTTTTTAAATTTTATCTTTGCCGATGAAATCAAATACTACAAAAGATGAGTGAACTTGCCCCTGCCCAATATGTAAATCTCCCTATGCTTATGAAATGGATAACCTGCTCATATGTCCGGAATGCGGACACGAATGGAACCCGCAAGATAATCCTGTAAGTTCAGATCTGTTTGTGGTGAAAGATAGCAATGGAAATATTCTCCAGAATGGGATACTGTTGTTACCATAAAGAACCTGCCGGTACGTGGTTCCTCTCAAAGTATAAAAGCCGGGACCAAGGTTAAAAACATCCGTTTGGTTGACAGCGATCATAACATCGATTGTAAAATTGATGGGTTTGGCGCTATGGCATTAAAATCAGAGTTTGTTAAGAAAGCATAATTTTTTAAACATACAACCCAAAGCGGGGAAACGCACTTATTTAATGGAAGGAGACCGGCTTTTACGGTATTCTTTGGGGCCGTATCCCATGGTTCTGTTAAACAATCTTGAAAAATAAAGAGGGTCGTCGATGCCAATGCGAAAAGCTATTTCACGGATCCTCAATTCCGTGAACTGCAAGTACTGACAGGCTTTTTGTATTTTAAGATGATTAAAATAATCTATAGGCGAAAATCCTGTGGTTTTCTTAAATAATGCAGAATAATGACTCACCGATAGGTTTACCGAGGCCGCAAGCTCAGCTAAACTTAGGGTCTTATCCAGATTCTTCTGCATGAATAAAATAGATCTGTCCTGCGGCTGGGAGTGTGTGTTTAAATTCGTTTTATAATATTTGTCCCTAAACAAAAAAGAACTTAAATATTGCAGCAGCAGTAAATTGACGTAAGTGAGGTTTTCTGTGCTGTAACCCTGTTCTAAAAATACGTAAAGCTTGTCAAAAAGGGCGATCCGATCACCGTCAAATTCGATGCTGTACCGGAAACTCTGATCCCTTACATAAATTTGCTCTGTTATAGCATCCGCTTGCGGACCTTTAAAGTGGCACCAGTAAATTGTCCAGGGGCTGGTTTCATTTGTTTCATAAAAGTGCTTAACACCATGAGGAATAACAAAAAAGTCGCCGGGCTTGATCTCATAAGTATGGGTGCCTATCTTAACCATCCCTTTTCCGTCAACGCAATAAATCAGGATATTTTGCCCCGCACCTGTATATCGCTCCCTGCGATGGAATTTTGCCTTGGGATAGTATCCAATATCCGTTATAAATGCTCCTTGTATAGCCGCATTTCCCTCACAAAACCGCTGTAATATAGTTTTGGGTATCACGATCGCTCGCTGACCTTCAAATCCATCTTTTTTGTAACTTGCTGAATATGTATTCATTTGATTTATTTAAATCCTATCGCGGGTTACACATGTTCGCGAATGCAGACATGCTGTGTTAAAAGGCGAATAGATACTGTTTTGCCACAGCCGTTATCAATGCCGGATACTGACATTAAAAGTAAAATTTCTGAACGGCTGAATTTCATAAATCCATTAAATTATTATCTTTTAAAATACTGCCCTGCCCCATTTTTTAGGATATGGACAGGATTTGATATTCATTGATGTCAATCTGTAATTGTTAGTCGGTCAACATTGATATTCACAAAAATATTTAATAACAGGGCATTCTATATAGATGAAAAAATTAAAAACATGGACTATATAACTATCGCCGGATCGCTAAAACACTTTACGTTCATTGCGAAAATAAGGTCAGGCTTTTATAGGAAACAAGCCTGATGAGTGCCCGTGATTCGGCTATTTATGGCAAACTTTTATGCTTTTTATCAAACAGAACGAACCGAAATCATTTAACATTTGTTTCATTCCCTTCAATTTTCTCCTTCCTATAATTTAATGCGCCACTACGCATTCATTTTAATCAGCAATGTCACATTCGAAAGGCTCTGACATACCCTATAATTAAATAGTAAAATTATCCATATAGAACAACCAACCTCATGAATGCCCTCCTTCCGTTTTTTAATTAAAAGAATAAAATAACACCCTATGGCTCCAAATGGCAGAAAAAAGGCATAGGTTTTTATTATCCAATAAGCAGCAAAACAGCTAAATACAATAACAATCAGAATATTATCCATGTATTACATCATATCGTCTATACTCAACGATCCGATTGCCATTAGATTTGTCATCCTTAATAACCCAAAATAACCCAATTATGAGAACAAAATTTACACTAACATTAGTGTTATTGTTACCACTTTGCAGCCTGGTTTTCGCCCAAACCAAAGCCGTAAAAGGACGTGTAACAGATAACACGCATCAAACGCTTATTGGCGTAAGCATTTTGCTTAAGGGCACAAAAACCGGTTCTGTAACCGACGCAGCGGGTCAGTTCCAGATCAGAGCAAGCAAAGGTGACATACTGGTATTCTCTTACCTTGGTTTCCAGGCCAAAGAGGTTCCGGTGGATGACAGAGAAACTTATGAGGTAACACTTAGCCCTGCCGACAATCAGCTTAATGAGGCTGTGGTAATTGGATACCAAACCATTACCCGCAAAAGCGTAACTACAGCGGTGTCCTCTGTCGGGACTAAAGACATTGCCCCTACCACCACCAGTAATGTTGCAGATGCTATTCAAGGTAAAGTACCAGGCCTGCAGGTATTTCAGGGGGGCGGCAATCCCGGCGCGCAACCGAAGCTGCTGATCAGGGGCTTCTCCACCATCACAGGGTCCAGCGATCCGCTCATTGTTGTTGACGGCGTGATCACCTCATTCGGCGGCCTTAATGACATCAACCCCTCAGATATTGATAAGATCGACGTGCTGAAAGATGCGGCAGCTACCGCTATTTATGGTTCCCGTGGCGGGGCCGGTGTTTTGTTGGTTACAACAAAAAGAGGGAAAGAGAAAACGCAGATCAATTTTAACGGAACTTCGGGCATGAACTATTGGGTAAATCCGAAACTTGCACAGACAGACGAGTTTGTAAGCCATTACCGCCAGATCTATGCCAATAACAACCAGACCCTTCCGGCCAATGGAGCGGTGACAGGAGTTAATACTGATTGGTGGAATGAGGCAACCAAAAAAGCTTACACACATAACTATAATGTCAGCGCATCCGGATCAAAAAACGGGCTCACCTTTTATGGAAGCGCCGGGTATTTTGATCAAACCAGCAACTTTGCGGCACAGCGTGGTACTGCTGACTATCAAAAAATCACTACCAGGTTTAACATCGATTACGAAATTTCAAAGGTATTCAAATTTGGTGTTAGCCTTGCACCGCGGATGGAGCGATATGGCGACGGTGGCGGCACAAGCCTGTTCAACATCATGTCTATTGCACCTAACGTAGCAGCAACCAGGTCTGCTGCCGAGACGCAAACGGCTGTTAACGCCTATGCAGCAACCAATCCCAGCTGGAGCTTCACTGCCTATAACCCGGTTTACAGTCAGTTTACGCGTTCCAATTTTAATAATATCAATAATCCCCTGGCTGCCGTGGCCCGTGATTTTAACCAATCACGATTATTCGGCACACAGGGTTCCTCCTATCTTGAAATCAAACCAATTAAAGGCCTGACGTTGAGAAGCAGTATTTCCGGCTTTTATAACTCGATAAACCAGACTAATTACCAACCTAAATACTACATCGATCCGCAAGATCGCAGTGATATATCAGGCGCATCCCAAAACTCGGTGATCAACTACCGCTGGCAATTGGATAATACGATCAATTATATCGGAAGTATCAACAAGCATCATTACAATGTTTTGATAGGCCAGTCTGCCGACAATTACACATATAATAACACTTACGTGTACCGCCAGGATATTCCTTATGATGCGGAGCCTTATCACTATATTTCTGCCGGCGCAACGCTTGCCGACGGATCCGGCTCTCATCAACCCGGCGCGGCCCCTTCGGTAAAATGAGCTCTTACTTTGCCCGCGTATCTTATGATTTTAATGAAACCTATTTCATTGCCGGCTCTTTCCGGGCAGATGGTTCATCAATGTTATCACCCGCCAATCGCTGGGTTATTTCCCAACTGTTTCGGGTGCTTATGTAATTTCAAACGAATCATTTATGAAGAACATCAAATGGCTGAACTACCTCAAATTGCGCGGATCATTTGGCCGTGTGGGAGGCAATTTGCCAGGCTCGCCGGGCGCATACGAAAGTACTCTGGGCTTATCAGATTATATCAATGGCGCAAACAGCCGGGTTTATGGTTATGTTCCCTCTAATGTACCAGACCCAAATATCAAATGGGAAACAACACAGGACGTGACCATCGGCTTTGATGCGGACTTCTTCAATAATAAATTATCCATAACTGCTGATAAATACTGGCGCTCGCCTAAAGATATGTTGCTTTACCTCCCGGTACAACCCTCGCTGGGCTATCCGCAGGGATATATCCCAACAGTTTATACTAACGTAGGAACCATGCGTACCAGCGGTTGGGAAGCAGCCATCAATTATAAAGACAAAATCGGTGGTGTTTCTTTCGGTGTTGGTCTTACAGTACAGCATTTCATTTCCAAAGCGGTTGACTTGAAGGGACAGATCCTGTATGACGAAATATCCAACGACGTATTTCAGTCTACCCGGAGGACCAAAACCGCTGCCGGTGATATTTTAGGCGGCTATTACGGTTATAAGGTACTCGGTGTTTTCCAAACAGCCCAGGACGTTCAGAACTATAAAAGCCCTAACGGCACTGTATTGCAACCTAATGCAAGGCCCGGCGATTTTATGTATGCGAACGTTAACGGCGATAATACCATTGACTTAAACGACCGGACGTCGATCGGAAATCCATATCCTAAATTATCATCGGGCTTAAACCTTCAGGCTTCTTACCATGGCTTTGATTTCCGTATGGAATTTTATGGGTCCTTTGGCAATAAGGTAGCTGATGATTACCTGGTAAGGATGAACCCCATCTACGGGTATAACTTCATCAGCGGTAAAGAAAATAAATTTTGGACAGGTCCGGGCAGCACAAACAGTTATCCTGTGCTGAGTTTGAGTGATCCAAACGGCAATTTCTCTAAAAACTCCAGTTTCTTTATCAAAGATGGCACCTATGTACGCAATAAGTTATTGCAACTGGGTTACACCGTGCCTGAAAAAGCGTTGGGTGGCCGGGCAAAAGTGCGGGTTTACGTATCTGCTCAAAACCTCTTCACCATTACCAAATATGACGGACTAAACCCTGAAGTACCATTTGCGGGTGTACTGAGGTATGGCATTGACAACGGACAGAACCCGATCCCCAAATTCTTCAATATCGGATTTAACGCGAATTTTTAAGACTTAGCAGTAAACAACAATGAAACACTTGAAATATATATTGCTCGTACTGGTTATTGCCGGCATGAGCGCTTGCAAAAAGACTTTCCTGGATCAGGAACCTTATGGTAACGCTATACAGGCCAATACTTTTTATAATACAGTTGATGAAGCCAGTGGCGCAACGATTGCATGCTACAAATACATTGACTTTGACGACTGGTGGCAGACGCAATGGTGGAAGCAAGTAGGTGGCGAGGCCGCCTCCGACAATGAGTGGATCGGTATCAACGGTGGGCAAGGCACGGCAGTACAGGCTGCTCATTACACATTAAATGCCGAAAATGATCGTATTGAGGCACACTGGATCGAGATCTACAAAAGCATTTATATTTTCAATGCTACCATTGAAGGCATTCAGAAATCGCAGATTGACGACGCTACCAAACAGAAGCTTATCGCCGAGATCAAGTTTCTGCGGGCTTTCCAATATTTTGAGCTGGTAAGGAACTGGGGTGCTATTCCACTCATCACTAAAACATTAGGCCCTCAGGAAAATACCTACAGCAGGACCAGCGCCGCCGATGTGTACAATTTCATTAAACAAGATCTTAATAGTGCTATTGGCATTTTACCGAATAAATCACAGTATAGCGCCACAGATAAGTTCCGCGTATCAAAGGGAGCAGCGCAAGCACTGCTGGCCAAGATTGACCTGTATACGGAAGATTGGGCAGGAGCTCAAAATCTGACCAGCCAGATCATCAGCTCTGGTGAATACAACCTGGAAACGTTTTTTGGCAATATATGGCAAACAACTAATCATAACGGACCTGAGTCTATTTTTGAAATACAGTACCAGTATTCTACCCAATATCCAAACCTGGGCAACATTTTTCCTACAACCTCCATGCCTGGGACCGAAGGCGGATGGGGATATTTTACGCCAACCAGCGATCTTGAAAATGCCTTTAAATCTCAGGCAGACAGTGTAAGGTTAAACTGGACGATCATGCGCCAGGGCTTCCCGGTTGCCGGCGATCCGGCCAATACCTCTTTCAATGCCAATCCGGCACAATGTAAATCTGCCAGGTACAACCGAAAAGTTTATGTACCTCGCGGTGAAAGAACACCGAACGGCCGTTTTTCAAAAGATCATATTTACCTGAGGCTGGCAGACGTTTACCTGATGAATGCTGAAGCTGCCGCTATGCAGCAGCAGTCGGCCCAGGCTTTACAGTCAATGCGTGCGGTTAGGAACCGCGTTGGCCTCACTACCGATATGACACTTACCGGCTGGAACCTTATCAACGCTGTGCGATTGGAGCGCAGGCTCGAAATGGCCCTGGAAGGAGATCGTTTGTATGACATCAGGCGATGGAAAGATCAAAGCGGACAACCGGTGATCAACAGCATTTTAGGGCCGAACGGAAGTTTTGTTAAATACAATATGCAACAAAGCAAAGACCCATATGAAACTAAGAACCTGAACGAGCCTCAAAATAAGGGTGCTAATTTTATTGCAGGAACACATAATCTATGGCCTATCCCATCAAAGGAAATTATTGCCTCGAACGGAAAGATCACACAAAACCCGGGATATTAGCAAATAGCCGCCGGCACGCCGGCGGCTTTAAATAACTATTATGAAAATAAATTTGCGATCAGCACTGCTGTTCATGGTAATGCTGGGGGTATCAAACTCATTCAGCTGCGCTAAAAAAACAGGAATTAAAAAAGGAGACGACGGTTGCATCGTTAATGGCGTTAATACATGCAACACCGGCCCGGCCCGCATCACTATCAATTTGGGAAATGAGCAGCAAACGATGCAAAGCTTTGGTGCCTCTGATTGCTGGACAACCAAATTCATCGGAAAGTGGAATGATGTTACCAAAAAGAATCAGATTGCTGATTACCTGTTCAGCATGGAAGCCGACCAGCAGGGCAATCCCAAAGGTATTGGCCTTACGCTTTGGCGCTTCAACATCGGCGCCGGGAGCTATGAACAAGGTTCGGATAGCGGAATACCGGATGAGTTTCGCCGGGAAGAATGCTTTCTGGATGCAAATAATAATTATAACTGGAACAAACAAGCAGGCCAGCAATGGTTCCTGTCGGCAGCGAAAGCACGCGGTGTAAAAAACTTCCTGGCATTTTCTGTTTCGCCACCGGTACAGTTCACGCAAAATAATAAAGCTTATGGTTTGGCTAACAGTCATCTGAACCTGACAGAAAGCAAGAAGAATGCTTTTGCAGATTTTCTGGTTAGCGTTTTAAAGCATTTTGAATCAAGCAGTACCCCTTTTAATTATCTCAGCCCCTTTAATGAACCTCAGTGGAACTGGGGAGAAAATCCATCGCAGGAAGGCACTGGTGCTACCAATGCTGAAATTGCAGACTTTATACGCCTGTTGGGCCCGAAGATGAAAGCTGCCGGCTTAGCAACTACGATATGTCTTGGTGAAGCCAATCAATGGAATTCGCTGGACGCTAACAACAGCGATGGTCGCGGCGATCAGCTCAATCAGTTCTTTAACAAAAGCTCCGCTAATTATATAGGCGATGTCCCTTCGATGGAACACTTACTATCAGCACACAGTTATTTTACTACCTGTCCGGGCGCCGATTTGATCAGTTACCGGCAACACGCAGCAGATAAGCAAAAGACTGTTGACCCAAGTCTTCATCTTTGGCAGTCAGAGTTTGGTATATTAGGCGATATTTGTGGTCAGTTAAATGCGTACCCGAAAAATACCGGTATTGATTACGGCTTGTATGTGGCCAAAGTTATTCATCATGACCTTACGGTGGCCAATGTAACTTCATGGCAGTGGTGGCTTGCCGTTGATACTTATAATTATAGTGACGGGCTTGTATACATTAACGACCCATCTGGTGGATATGACCTGAACAGCATGAAAACAAATGGCCTGGTTAGTGATTCAAAACAATTGTGGTGTTTGGGAAATTATTCACGGTTTATCAGACCGGGGATGATCCGCGTAAATGCAGCATTAAGTGATGTTACCGATCCCGTGCTGGCAACAGGAACACAAATGGTTTCCGCATACAAAGATCCCGCTTCAAAACAATTGGTTATTGTGCTGATAAATATGAGTACCGAAAGCAAACAATACATGGTTGATCCGGGTGGTTCACAATTGGCCGGAAATACATTTGATATGTACACCACAACAGCTCTCAAAAATCTTAAAAAATCAACAACTCCTGTCGGGACAATAACACTTGAGCCCCGCTCTGTTACTACTTTAACCGCTCACTATCAATGATGCAGTATTCTTTAAAAAAAAAATTTTTCTTGCTCGCGGCACTGGTAGCAAGTTCTACCATTTCGGCGCAGGTTAAACCAATCCCGGTTGCCGGCAAATGGCAGTACAGGCTCGATTCGCTTGACAAAGGTTTGGATCAGAAATGGCAGCAACAGCAATTTACTAATAGCATATGGCTGCCTGGCACCTTAGATGACGCCGGTATCGGGGCGCCTGTAAAGGTGGATACAACTGTGCTGAGCAAGGACATCATGCTGCATCTGTCCAGAAAACACAGGTACACCGGTGCCGTTTGGTACCAACGCAGCATAAATCTAACCAGTCGGATGGCCAACGCCCTGCTGTCGCTTGAACGGGTGATCTGGAAAACCTATTGTTGGATAGATGGCAAACCAGCCGGGACACAGGAAAGCCTGATTGCACCACAAGTTTTCAAATTAGGCCCTCTGGCAGCAGGCAAACATGTGATCACCATTCGTGTAGACAATCGCAAGCAGCATGATATCAGCGTAAATGACTTTGCCCATGCCTACACCGACGGTACACAGATCATTTGGAACGGCGTTATCGGAAAGATACAGCTGATCGACATAGGCAAACAAGTTATTAACCAGGTACAGGTATACCCCTCGCTGGCCAATCACAGCGTAAAGGCAGCTATCAGCCTGGGCGGTTCCCATCGTGGCGATACTTATCTGCGGGCTTCCCTCCTTTCCGGAAAAAAGTTGTTAAACAAACCAGCCCAACTGTTATTCAACATAATCAGGAGGAAATTAACCTCCAGGTTCCGGAGGTGCAATCATGGGACGAATTTCACCCGCGCCTATACAGTCTTCGCACGGAAGTAATTGACAGCAAGGGACAAGTTTTGGATGCCAGGACTCAAAGTTTTGGCTTCAGGGATATTAACGCGACCGGGAACGAGCTTCGTATTAATGGTCGTCCGCTTTTTCTGCGCGGTACGCTTGAATGCAATATTTTTCCGCTGGAAGGCCATCCACCAATGAATACAGCCGGCTGGCTGAAGGTGTTTAAGACCGCTAAAGCTTACGGGCTGAACCATCTTCGCTTTCATTCATGGTGCCCGCCCGAAGCAGCATTTCAGGTAGCCGACTCGCTGGGTTTTTACCTGCATGTTGAGCTCCCGCTATGGGCACTAACTGTGGGAAAAGACCCAAAAACATTGACTTACCTGGAACAGGAAGCCGAAAATATCATCCGGAATTATGGCAACCATCCTTCATTTTGTTTTTGGAGCATGGGCAATGAGCTGGAGGGGGATTTTGGATGGCTGGAGAAGCTGGTGCGTAAGTTAAAGCAGGAAGACAACCGGCATTTATACACCACAACCACCTTCAGCTTTCAAAAAGGGCATGGCAAAAATCCGGATCCTGCCGATGATTATTTTATTACCCAGTACACGGAAAAAGGATGGGTACGGGACAGGGTATTTTCAACACTAATCCGCCCGATTTTAAGACAGATTACAGTAAAGCGCTGGAAGGGACAACAGTTCCTCTTATTATTCACGAAGTGGGCCAGTATTCTGTTTATCCGGATCTTGAAGAAATAAAAAAGTATACAGGGGTTCTGCGGCCATCTAACTTTGAGGCGGTACGGAACAACCTCCGCAAAAAAGGAATGCTTGGATTAGCCCCCGATTATCTTAAAGCCAGCGGAACACTGGCTGTTCAGCTTTACAAAGAAGAAATTGAACGCGCGTTGAAAACCAAAGGTGTTGGCGGGTTTCAATTGCTTGACCTTCATGATTTTCCGGGACAGGGAACAGCACTCGTTGGGATTTTAAATGCTTTCTGGGATAGTAAAGGATTGGTTTCGCCGACTGATTTTAGCAAATTCTGTGGGCCGGTGGTGCCATTGATCCGTTTTGAAAAAGCTGCCTACAGCAATAATGAGCATTTTAATGCCGCTGCCGAAATTGCCAACTATAGCGACCAGCAAATAAATGGCGAAGTTCTCTGGTCGGTAATTTCAGCAGATAAGCACTTCAATCTCCGTGGTTCGCTTGGCCGGCAGTCCATTGCCATTGGCAACGCTTCTGCGGGAAGTTTCTCGATTGATCTCAGCAAAATCGACCGGGCTTGTGAATTACAGATCACTGTGAGCATTGCCAATACCGGTTACACTAATCACTGGAAAATTTGGGTTTACCCAGATAAAAAGCCGGAATCTTTTAGTAACGTTATCTTTACTACATCCATCGACAGCGCCCTTAGTTATCTGCAAGCGGGGCGAAAAGTATTGCTTAATCCGGATACTGCCAACGTTAAAGGTATCGACGGCCGTTTCGCTCCTGTTTTCTGGAGCCCGGTCCACTTCCCCGATCAACCAGGCAGTATGGGCCTGCTCATCGACAAGAAAAGTAACGCGCTGGCTGATTTCCCTACTGACTTTTATACGGATTGGCAATGGTGGGACCTGGTGACCCGTTCCCGGTCGCTGATACTTGATAAATTGGGAGCTCCTGCAACGCCGATAGTCCGGGTGATCGATAACTTTTTCAGGAACCGTAACCTGGCAACGCTGGTTGAATTCAAGGTTGGTTCGGGGAGCTTAATTCTTTGTACAATGGATCTTCATAGTCAATTAACGGAACGGGCAGCGGCAAGGCAGCTCCGATACAGCTTGTTACATTATGCAGCCGGGAATACATTTCGGCCGGTACAGGAGATCAGTGCGGGCGATCTGCGCAGGTTATTAAATAACTAAAACCGAACCTGGAATATCGAAAAAGGTTAATAACAAACAGGCGGCCCCCTCCGCCTGTTTTGTTATTCGTTAAATGCTCTTAGTTCCCCGAAGGCACTCCCTGAACATCATCATTACTGATACTCCGTTTGTTTTTCTTAACCGGTTCTTTCAGCTTGCCGAAGCGGTAATTAAGGCTGGCATTCGCCAGGCTTGGTTAACCAAACCGGTAAACCGACCTTGTAATTATCCATCGTACTGGCTTGACCGTGTAGATCTCGTTGTTGATTGGGATTGATTATAAAGCTGAGAATCCAACTAACATTTTGGGCTTAGCAGAAGCGATCACTTCTATTTTATGCATAAAAATGCCCCCAAATGGTACCTAACTTTTTGGGGGCAGTAAATTTAAAACAGGCCCTTCACCGGGCAGTTACTATTGTCTTTTATGGTAATGAGAATACAACAACCCGTAATGAAGGTGTTATTCCCCTTTCAAACTTTTTACCGGATTTGTTAATGCAGCCTTGATTGCCTGGTAGCTTACTGTCAAAACAGAAATCAGCAATGTCAGCGCGGCGGCGATTACAAATACCCAGATATTAATGGAAATCCGGTAACTGTATCCTTTCAACCATTGGAACATTAAATACCACGCTATTGGCGCAGCAATGCAAAATGAGATTATGACCAGCTTCAGAAAATCCCTGGAAAGCAATGTGGTCACGCTGGCAACAGATGCGCCAAGCACTTTTCTGATGCCGATTTCTTTGATACGGTTTTGCGCCATGTAAGCCGCCAGGCCAAAAAGTCCGAGACAGGATATAACGATTGTCAATCCGGCAAACAGGCTGGCCAAAGTCCCGATACGCTGCTCATCGCCAAACTTCTTGGCGTACTCCTGGTCAACAAAACTATATTCAAACGGGTAATCCGGGTTGTATTTCTTAAATATAGCTTCAGCGCGACGCAGGTTTTCTTTTGTCGAATTAGCGTTATTAAGCTTGTAGTGAATGATATTGAACCAGGAACTGGGGCCTTCAATCAGCATATGTTGTACAGGTTCATAAGGCGAGCTGATAATAAAGTCTTTGATAACTCCAACAATATGCCATGTTTTGATGTCTTTACCCTCGCCCTGGGTAACTAATTTACCAACCGGATCTTTCAGGTTCATGATCTTCACCGAAGCCTCATTCACCAGCATGGCGGTTGAATCTGTCGGGTAGTTTACCGGGTCGATATCCCTGCCTGCAACAAGCTTAAGGCCCATGGTTTTAATAAGGTTTCCGTCCGAAGTGTAAATAATAAAATCAACCTTGTTCTTGGGCTGTGAACCTGGCCAGTTAAAACCCCAGCTATCACTGTATCGCTGGGTTATGGGCGAATTTGTTCTGGACACAGAAGTTGCAGCACCACTGGAAAGCAATTCATTTCTGATGGATTGATAGTGCTTCGAGATCTCGCCGGACATAAATGTGTAAACAAGGTTATCTTTCTTATACCCCGTATCCCTGTCCTGGGCGTATTGTAATTGCTGGCGGATAATGATGGTACAAATGATCAATACCACCGCAAAAGTAAACTGAATGACCACCAGCAATTTACGCGGTGTAACCAAAGCATTTGCCGCCTTAAAAGTACCTTTCAGTACAGCTACAGGCTTGAATGACGACAGGTACAATGCAGGGTAACTTCCTGAAATTATACCGGTTACCAGTATAAATCCAATTGCGGTGAGCCAAAAGTAGGGATTACTATATGGTATATATAATTGCTTTTGGGTAAGCTGGTTGAAACCCGACATACTGATTTGTACGATGACGATGGCAAAAATGCCGGCAATAAGTGCGATCAAAACAGATTCACCTAAAAACTGCCAGATTAACGAGCCCCTTAATGCGCCTACAGTTTTACGGATGCCTACTTCCCTTGCACGGGTCTCGCTCCTGGCCGTACTTAAATTCATGAAATTTATACAAGCAATAACGAGGATCAGTACAGCGATCAGTGAAAATACCCTTACACGTTCAATTCTCCCACCAACTATCACCCCATCCTTAAACTGCGAATACAGGTGCCATTTGGTTGCGGGGTGCAAAAACTGCTGAATATCCTTGGTATCGGAATGGTTCCTGGTAAAGTTCAATACAGCGGCATCAGCATGAGCTTCCGTTACACCGGCTTTTAAAAGAACAAACGTTTGAATGGAGTTATTGCCCCAGTATTCATCATCCTGCCCTATCTTTTTTAGATATGACCAGGGAATAAGGTATTCAAAATCAAACCGGGTATTATTCGGGAGGTCTTTCATCACACCCGTCACTTTAAAATAAGCGTTACTATCTATTTTAACTGTTTTGCCGAGCGCATTTTCCTCTCCGAAAAGTTTCTTTGAAAACTTTTCAGTGATAACTATGCTATGAAGGTCGTTCAAAGCGGTTTTGGGATCTCCATTAATTAATGGAAAACTAAACATGGAAAGAAAATCCGGATCAGTAAAATCGCCTGTTGCAGTCAAACGTTTGTCGCCAATGCTAAACAAAAAACTGGCATCAGTTACCCTGGCTACTTTTTCCAGTTGGGGCAACTCCGCTTTCATCACCTTACCCATGATTTTAGGCGTGGTTTCCCAGCTCCATAATTTACCGTCAAATTTAGAGCGGTTATATACAGAGTAAAGACGTTCCCGTTTTTCATGGAACTGATCATAGCTAACCTCATTCTGGATCCACAACAAAATCAGCGCTGCGCTGGCCATGCCTATGGTCAATCCAAGGATATTGATCAGGGAGAATGTTTTTTGACGTAAGAGGTTGCGCCAGGTAATCTTTAAGTAGTTTTTTAACATATGATCAGGCTTTAATAACCATAAGACGCAGGCATTAAGATTTTAGTTGCACTGTTTTTCTTTTTTCTGCTAAAAACAAAAATTGCGTTATCGCACAACGCGGTAATACACTGTTTATACTTTTACATCAGAAATTGTAAACCGGCCTATCTTTGATAAATAATACATCCCCATTAATTTTCCGATTAATTTAGGATCTTTACCACTACGCAATAATTAATGCCGGTAACGGATCGAACTATGTATTGATAAAAGTCCGATGTACCAATTACGTTTATTGCAAAAAACTAATACCAATGACAACTTTAACAGAATTTAAAGCATCATTAAATTTAAAACAGCCTGTTAACGGGCTCTCTGCACAGCTAAAAAGCCTTTGGTTTGATGGTAAAGGCGACTGGCATCAGGCACATGCACAGGTTGATCATCTGACAGATCAGGCATCGGCTTGGGTACATGCCTATTTGCACCGTAAAGAAGGTGATATTGGAAATGCTGATTACTGGTATAGCAAAGCGCGGCAAGTACGCCCCAACCTTTCTTTGGAAGAGGAATGGGAGCAATTGGTATTGCAATTCCTTTGATCGGATAAACCTTACCATATCCCTTTTACAGGCATAGTAAGACAATTATAAACTGCCTTTCGAGTTTATTAAAAGCCTTATTAATGATACGCTCTTCATCAATGAAAATTCCTGCCCTTATGAAAAGCACTCTTATTGGGGATATTTCGCGGATCAGGTGAAGGCATCGAGGTTTCATCCCCCCTGGACAGGCTCAGCAAAGCAGGCTGTTCATCAGGTACAGCCGTTAGTTTACCCAATAAAGAATTGAGATTATAACAACGGCGTACCACCACATGGATCACTTCGCCCTCAACCTGTAAATGCCCATCTACCAGGAGCAGTTGCGACTGAACGATCTCTTTGCGGTATTTGTCAAAAAACTTACCCCAAACCACAAGATTGGCAAAGCCGGTTTCATCTTTGATGGTTACGAATACCACGCCTTTGGCCGTCCCCGGCCGCTGCCGCACGGTGATCATCCCGGCAACACGAATTTTTTCGCCATTCTTCAACGATTGGATCCGGTTGAGCGGCATAACCTGCAGCCGGTTTAAATCCTCCCGCACAAAACTTACCGGATGCGCTTTAATGGATAAGCCGGTAGAAGCGAAATCCTGTACCACGTGCTCACCCGCGGTCATTAGCGGTAATTCAATTTGCTCACCTGCGCTGGCCGAAGGCAAACTTTCCAGCAAAGCCACGGGGCGGTCACCTAAAGCGGCTACTTCCCAAAGCGCCTGTCTGCGGTCGAGGCCGATAGAGTGGAATGCATCCGCATCAGCCAGTTTCTCCAAAGCTGCCTGCGAAATACCGACATTTGACAAATCGATAATATGTTGATAAGGTGCATTCTCAACCAGGATATTCATTTCTTCTTCTTTTAACCCCTTCACCAACCGGAAACCTAAGCGTAATATCTTATATTTTCCGGCCTGTTCTTCCAGCGAATGATCCCAGGCCGAGTAGTTAATATCCACGCCACGAACAAAAACGCCATGCCCTCGCGCATCGTCCACGATCTCAGCGGGCTGATAAAAGCCCATCGGCTGGCTATTGAGCAAAGCAGCAGCAAAAGCATCCGGATAATAATACTTCAGCCAGGAAGATATATAAACCAGCAGCGCAAAAGAAGCGGCATGGCTCTCGGGGAAACCATACCCCTCAAAACCTTGTAACTGCTTAAACACCCGCCTCGAAAAATCTTCCTCGTAACCACGCGCCACCATACCCTCCACCAGTTTCTTTTCGTACAGGTATAACTTGCCATTCGCTTTAAAAGTCGCCATGCTCCGGCGCAGTTCATCAGCCTCGGCCGGTGTAAAGCCTGCGGCAACAATAGCGATCTCCATCGCTTGTTCCTGAAAAAGCGGAACACCTAAAGTCCGGCCTAAAATATCTTCCAGTTCCGTGGATGGATACACTACCTGTTCTTCGCCATTACGCCTGCGCAGGTAAGGATGCACCATATCACCCTGTATGGGGCCGGGCCGCACAATAGCCACCTCGATCACGAGGTCATAAAAACATTGGGGCCTCAGTCTTGGCAGCATAGACATTTGCGCCCGGCTCTCAATCTGGAATACCCCAAGTGTATCCGCATGACCTATCATTTCATAAACTTTGGGGTCGTCCTGCGGGATATTGGCTAAGGTAAGTTTTCGGCCATAATGTTGTTTTATCAGGTCAAATGCTTTGCGGATCATGGTGAGCATACCCAATCCTAAAACATCCACTTTCAAAATGCCCAACGCTTCCAGGTCATCTTTGTTCCATTCCAGTTGGGTTCGGTTCTCCATGCGGGCATTGAGCACAGGGCACAGGTCGGATAGTTTGTTATCGGTAATAACAAAGCCACCGGTATGCTGACCCAATTGCCGCGGGAAACCCATCAGCAGTGTCGTCAACTCCAGTACTTTGTATATCAATGGATCGCCCGGGTTAAGCCCCTGTTCCTGTAAACGCTTTTCATCAAAACCTTCTTCACTGAAATCCCATATCGTACCACCGATACGTTTAATCGTATCTTCAGATAAGCCCATCGCTTTGCCCACATCACGAATTGCTCCTTTATGCCGCTCCTGCGTAACGGTAGCTACAATAGCCGCGTGTTCCCGGCCATAATCCTCATAAATATACTGGATGATTTCCTCGCGGCGTTCATGCTCGAAATCCACATCGATGTCAGGCCATTCCTCGCGTGCATCTGACATAAAACGGGAAAAAAGCAAACGTGACTTCATCGGGTCGACTGCCGTAATGCGCAAACAATAACATACCGTTGAATTGGCCGCAGAACCCCTGCCCTGGTGCAAGATTTCGAGTTCTTCTGCTTTCCGGGTGTATTTATATACGCGGAGAAAATAAGGCGCCAGCCTGCGCTTTTCGATAAAGGCCAGTTCAAAATCAATCTGCTTACCTATTTTAGGCGGTATATGCTCACCATAACGTTCATGTGCACCTTCCCACGTGTATTTTTTTAACCTTTCCTGTGGTGTTAATCCGTCAAGAATCTTTTCTTCCGGCTCGATGTATTTTAAGTCGTCCAGCGAAAAACTACAGGCTTCGGCAATAGCAAGCGCATTTTCAATAGCTTCCGGATATTGCCTGAAGATCCGGTGTATTTCTTCAATAGGTTTCAGGTAGCGTTCCGCATTCTGATGCAGCCGGTACCCTGCGTTGTTGATAGTGCATTTCTCCCGGATACAGGTCAATACATCCTGTAGTTCCCTCCTGTTCGGTTCATGATAATGCACATCACCGGCAGCAGCCAAAGGTATACCCATGCCGGCTAACCTGTGCAGCCGTTTGGCATCATCGCCGCTGTAAGAACGTAGGGCAGCCATGTATAAGGCATTCCCGAAAGCTTGTTTATATTCTGCTACTGCTGTTTTAAACTCACCGGTAAAATCAAATCGCGCGTTGAGCTCATCGGGCGGAATTATGATAAAAAGGATGCCTTCCCGGTGTTCATACACATCTGCTTTATATAAATGGCATTCACCTTTTTCAGCACGCAGATTACCCCTGGTGAGCAAGGCCGAAAGCCGGCCGTAAGCAGCAATGTCAGTAGGATAAGCCAGCAGGCCCGGCCCATCCAGCAAGTCCAGGCGACAAGCGGGAATAAATTGTACAGGTAGTTTTTTTGCGGCAATATGCGCCCGGACAATACCGGCCAGGCTATTCCGGTCGGTAACCGCTATGGCCGTATAACCATGAACAACAGCCTGCTCAACCAGTTCCTCCGGGTGAGATCCACCGCGCAGGAAGCTGAAATTGGAGGTACAATATAATTCCGCGTATTTCATCATCAGGCAAAAAATCCGTGTAAATACCATTGGGCACCTCCACTATCATAGTGCCCTGAACGGAACAGCCAATAACGGCCTCCATCCTCATCTTCCACCATATAATAGTCGCGGTGCTCACCTTTGTCCAGCCACCATTCCCGTTCAATACGTTCCGGTCCGTCTGCTTTATCCACAACATGGCGCTTACCCTTATAGATAAATATTTTTGGCGGATAATCCGGCAATAAAGCCATAACTTCAATGGCTTCCGGTTTGCTGAGCAAGCGTATTGGTCTTGGCTTGTCAGCCCGCCAGCTGGCCAGCGCGATATCTTTGAGTGAAAGAGCGGGCCGGATGGAACGTTCGGGCCAGTAATGCTCGGCAGGCAGGTAACGCATAATCCTTTCGGGGCCGATCTTTCCGGCAATCCGGTCAAGCAGCTCGGCCAGTGCGGTATCCTGCAAGCCCGGATCCCCTATCCATAGCTTTTCCTGTAAGGGGTCGATATCTTCTACTTTTTGTGCTTCCAGCAGAAACAGCTCAATACCCAAAGCAGGTTCAATCTTGCTGATCTGCAAACCAAAGAGCTTGAATAAATGGGAAACACTATGTGAGCCGCGCGTGGTCGTTATCCCCGCTTGTACCATTTTACCATCAATCCGGAAACATTTCAGCACGGCCTTACGCACACCTTTGCCTTCACCTTGCAAGCGGCTACATAGGCCTTGCAACAGTTTTTCAATGCCAATTTCTATGGCTTTATCCGTTCGTACCGGCTCCAGGCAGGGCAGCCGCTCAACATAAGGTACGGGCGGGATAATCGGGGCCAGGTATTCATCAGTAGTACCCAAAGCCTGGGCAAGCCTTAACAAAAAGCCTTCACCAAAACGCCTGCGCAGCACGGTACGTGGCATGGTCATAAAACTTTTAACATACCGGAAGCCGAGTTTATACAGTTTGTCCAGTATTTCCGGTTCCAACCGGAGGGCGGCCGGAGAAAGACCGGCAATGGCTTCCGCCTGCCCGCCGCTTTCAATAATGGGCCTGATCTTGCCATACCGGGCAATGGCCCAGGCTGCGCCAACAGTATCGGCAATAGCGGCACGAGCATCGTAGCCCATACCCCTTAATTTAAGTACAACGGTTTTTAAATATCCTTTTTCACCACCCCATAGGTGTGCACAGCCGGAAATATCAAGGGTCAAACCATCGGGCAGGTCAATAGCCACAACCGGCGTATAGCGGATGCACCATAAACCCAAATGCCGGAGCAGCTTACTTTCCTGGCCCAACGGAAAATCAATAACCTGTAAATTAGTGGTAATCGCTTTGGCATCTGCTGCCGGCATCCCTGTACGAACACCTTGTGCTTCGGCTTCGGGGTTAGCTGCCCTGACAATCATACGGTTATGTTCGGGCACAACCAGCACAAAGGGCTGATCTTTTAATTCCGGCTGCCGGAGTGTCAGCCAGTCTGTCACCAGGTGACGAAACCAAATAGCCATATACCTGTGCTGCATAACTCACCCCGCTTTCCGTTTAAATGGTTTAGCTGTTTGCTCTTTTTCCACCTGTTTGAATTTACCTTCTGCCCATTCTATGATCCAGGTACCCGGATGCCCGTTACGGACACGTAGTAGTTCTACCTCCCAGCGCGGAAAACCAAGACCAGGCAAATCGTCTACCGGCTCGCTCGGCAAAGATTTCACCTGCCACCGGGCAGCGCAAGCCGTTGAACCGATCTTTTTAACGGCATTACGCAGCACAAACCCGGTAACGTGACTTTGCTCAACAGCCAGTTGAAGCCTGCGCGATTGTTTAAAATCCAGTTCCCGCACTTCTGCCACAACCGCGGCAAGCCCTGCGCATTTCAGCGCTTCTTCCATCACCCATAAGGCTTCCTGGTCTTTGGTTACCCGGATAAAGATCAAACGGCTGGGTTCTATACCAAAGCCGCTTAACGCCGGTGGGAAGATGTTTCCGGTGAGGCTGATCCATAAACAAGCCCCGCCATTTTGCATAAACACCGAGAGCAGGCCGCTAATCAATCCGCTGGAAGCAGTAGCCTGTTCGGTGGTACTGCAAACCAGTTCATGCACTGTACCTAAAGGAAAAACGCCGTTGGGGAAAGCCATTTCCACTGCCCCCAGGCCTACCAGCCCCTGCGTACCTGCAGGCGGCGGCCTATAGCCCTCCCATTGCAAAATATTCTTTTGCAGGCTGTTAATCAGTGTTTTTCGGTCATTTGCCGTTTCCATCGTGTTTGTACCAAATAGGGAGTACAAATTTAATGCTAAAAATATTAGTATTTTATATATCTTTGAGAAAAAATTTCAAATGCAGGAATTGTTGGTCAAAACGTATTTAAAAAGCGAGGTTAAAGCCTGGCTTAAATACCGCGATGGTTCACGGGAAGTGGTGAAAATTGTACCAAATACAGGGCAAAAGCACGCTGTACAATGCTATGAGATCTATACGGCTTATGATCAGCCGCCCGTTTACATGGGCCGTATTTTATTTGACGCGAAGGGTTACTGGATCTACGACGGCGATGTACTGCAACCAGGAGAACAGGAACAATTGGCCCATTTTATAACGACTTATGTGGAAAGGATTTAGTGATGGAACAATTGACATTATTTGCCGAAACCGGGCAAAGTAAAGGATTGCCTAAGGATTTGCTGGAATACCAGCCCGGTTTAATTGATCCGACAACGGGTGACTGGCTGTTAGAAAAACTGATCAGGGAAACACCCTGGAAACAAACAACACAAAAACTTTGGGATAAGGAATACCTGACACCAAGGCTCACCTGCTGGTATGGAGACACCGACCGGATCGCAGGAACTCTCCCCTGGACACCGGAACTGCAAACTATCCGGGGCATGGTAGAACCTTTAGCGGGTATTACTTTCAACAGCGTATTACTGAACTATTATCGTGATGGAAATGATTCCGTAACCTGGCATAGTGACAAAGAAAGCATTATGGGCAGTCAGCCAATTATTGCTTCGGTAAGTCTTGGGCAGGTGCGCAGTTTTGACATCCGCAATAAAGTTAATCACAAAGAACATTACTCCGTCAGGCTCGGGCATGGTTCATTCCTGCTGATGAAATCAGGATTGCAGGAATATTGGGAACACCGGATTGCCAAGTCTAACAAATTAATGAAGGCGAGGGTAAACCTCACCTTTCGTTTGGTGATTTAGCCCGCTGATATATTTAATGCAGGAGCAGCGCCTGCGACGAACCTGGCGGCGGTAAGCAAAACAAAATAAAGAAATACTTTTAGCCATGCCGGGAGATTACAAATGATGGTTTTCATGTTTTTTTAGGCAAATAGCATAAAAAGTCACCTATAAGGAAAAAATATCGACCAGGTAGTTCTTTTTTTCGGCAAATGCTACATTTCTGGCAACCAACGACACCTGGACTTTTTCTGAATTGATTTACCGGCTGGTGATATAATTTAGTGAAAGCAACTTAGCATCAGTGCTGATAATTGTCGGATCAAGTAATGCTATTACACTTTATATGACCGAATACCTAAGGAATAAGCCCGGATACTACACTCCCGGGCCTTATTCCTTAAAAACTGTTGACCGGGCGAATGAACTTACGTAGCATCAGATCGAACATTCCATGGATCGTTGTTACAAATAACCAATTTTATGGCTGCTTTTTATTAACCGTCCATTCAGCCATCTGGAAGTCACGACTGCCATTATTGGTCTTAATGCTTATCCTATAAAATTTATAAGCTACATTGTTATTAAAGTGATATAGGATGCGCTGAAAGCGGTTCGCAAAAACTTCGTTGTTCTTGCTGTGCAGGTTTATCCAGCGTATACCGTCCTCAGAACCCTGGAGGATCCATCCTTTTGGGTCACGATCAGGTGAGTCATTTGCCGATGTCATGGTATATGCTCCTGCAACAACGGGAGTTTTAAGCTCATATTTCATTACCAGGTCGCCGGAGAACCCTGATTGAAAAAACTTGGTATTCGGATCGCCGTCAACCACTTTTAGTGACCCCTCGTTTGCATTTGGGCCGCCGCCATTATCGCGTGATACAGTCAATGTACCGCCTATGGTAGCAAAGTAACTTTCACCAACCTTGGTACGGTCAAAATTAGGGTCGGCAACGTTCAATATTATTTCCCGGGCAGCTGAATATCCCTGTGAATTTCTGGCCGTTAATGTTACGTGATATAAGCCATCAAAGGCATACCTGTGCTTCGGTGCTTTTTCTGCCGACGTGCTATCGTCGCCAAATTGCCACAGGATATCTTTATAATTAATGGATGTACTGGTGAACTGGTAGCTTAAAAAATCAACACTATCTGTTCGTGCCACTGTGAAACCTGCGATGGGTTTGGGCTCATCCGGTTCGGGTTGGGGCGCTGGCTTGTCTTTTTTACACCCGGCAAACAACAGGGCTACCGTTGAAAATACCGAGATAATATGCAATGTTTTTTTCATGTCCTTAATTTTCATTGATCAATTAGCGTAGCTGGCTTAAGGGGCGGGGAATAATTGGCTTTGTGGTACTATTCTTCTACCGTTGATGCCGGCCGACGGAACTTCAAAAGTTAAACGGGCGCGCTGGCCACCCACGTTTTCGCGATGATCGGCTTCTATTTTATAGCGTTTACCCCGTTCCAGAAATATTTTGGCGGTACGGCTATCCTTATCCCACTCGGTAGTGAAATCATTAATAATGGCCTTGCCGTCTATATATAATCTTGATCCGTCGTCCCATTCGTTCTGCCAGAACACGTACTCACCCCGAACGGGTGCAAGGAACTCGCCAGTCCACCTGGTCGAAAAATTATCATGACTTATACCTGGTATAGCGGCTTGCCAAACCCCGTCATTAGGCCAATCAATAGTTGGTTCTATTTGTACCAGATCGGGCTTCCTGCCATCAAAATCAAGCAATTGATTGTTTGAAAAGTATTCCGCTTTTAAGCCCGTTCCGTTTCCGGTTATGTAAGAGTTATTATCAAGGTTAACCTCTGGCTCTACCAAAACGATCAACTTGCTTTTTGTTGGATGCAGTATATGTTTTGACGGATTAACCAAACTCACCACAAAGCCAAAACGTTTATTGGCAACTATATTGGCATCAAAAACAGGCCAGCCTATTGATAAACGTATCACCCCTGTACTTGCGTTGGATTTTACCCTAATCAGGGTATCAATAGAAAATTGATCGGGGTTAAGCGCTATAGTGTTATCGGGCAGCACTTTTTTATTTACCAAAGTGGCAATAGTATCCCTGTTCAATTTTACATGAACATTAAACGCACCGGCGGGTACACCTGCCAGGTTTACAGTTAACGGAATAGTGATACCTGCCGGTGATGTTGTATAGTTTTTTTGATAATCAACATCCATAATGCCACCGCCATTCAAAAGCGACACGTAATGAATATCACTTTCTTTAATAAGCTTTTTGGTATCAAGCACCACCAGGATATTTGATTGCGATCCTTTGATTTGATTGCCTTTACCCGGATTCGTAAGCTTAAATGCAAAAGCTACGTTTTTACCATAATTAGCCTCGATGGCCGATAACCTGACACTGGCAACGGCAGTTGCGGTATCTGACCCAAATGCTACGTTGATTACGCCGGGATAATCAATTGTACCCGCAGGTAATATTACCGTATTTTTAAGTGTACCATTTGCTATTAGTTTGGTTACCGTATCATTATTAAATGTTATACCAACCTGGAATGCTTTGGTTGCCGGTCCTGATAAGGATATTTTAAATGGAACTTTAACTATTTCGTTACCGGCAGTTGCATCACCAGTATTGGCTCCTGCGCCGGAAACGTTTCTGTCGGTGTTTTGAATTGGCTTCAGCTCATCAAGATCATTTTGCTTGCAGGCTCCCGCTATCAGGACAATTAACCCGATAAACAAGATATATCTGTATTTTTTCATCATCAAATAATTTAGTTTATAATGGTTAGCTTTTTACTGGTCAAGCCAAACGCGGCCGTCAAGCCCCCAGGCCTGCCTGTTAGGTATTCTGAACCAGTTTATTATTTGCGCCGGGATATCTGCCGTTTGCGGAACAAATATGGCCAGTGCCCCTGCCGGCGGCGGGCAGATCAGATCATTAAAATCTTCCCATTGATAAGGGCCTTTTAATTGAAAGTCGCGGGCTTGCGGGCCAACATCCCTGATCTTGTCGCCCTGGCCATCTGTGCCCGGCCAGTATGCTGCCAAAAAGGTATAATAAGGATGACCTTCGCTAATGGATGTTTCGCAGGCATAATTTCCGATCACGGCATCGGGTACGTCGACCTTGAAAAATCTGATATCGGTTACATACACATCAGGTGTACCATGCCCGGTACCATTTAAATAGCCTAACTTTAAAGGGCTACTGTTACTAAAACTTCCTGATGAGGTCACATCCAGCTCATTATTAAAAACCCCGTCGGTATACGTTCTGATATATCGTCTGCCTGCGCGTATTTCACATTTAACCGACAGGTTTTGCCATCTGCCCTTTTGTAAATCGCCGCCACGGCATTGATGATAATCGTTATCCTTAGTCCCCCGGTATTCAAAATACCAGTAAGCATCTTCCAGATAAATCACCCAGCCAACCCCCGGATGGCCTGCCGACCATTGCGCTCTTTTCCCGAGAATACTTGGCCAAAAGAATTTATCCTCATTCTTCTTAACTTTTAGCTCGATGGTGAACTTGGTAGTATCATCGATGTTAAAGATATCAGCTGTATCTATCTCGGCTCTCACCCCCGTATCTTTCAAACGTACTGTGCGCCCCAAATACCTGTTGCCGGTAAATGGTTTACCTATTATTCTTTGTTTATATTTTGGATTGTAATAGATAGTAAATGTATTGGCGGCGGTGTTACTGAAAACTGTATTATCGTTCTCGGTAACCGGGATATTGAATTTACCACCACCGCTCGACGCAATCACTACCAGCCAATCTTCATTGGCATAATTTTTCCTTTTTTTCAGGGCATTAACAATCTCACCTACATAACCGTCAAATTTTTCGATAGAAGCTTTGTACTGCGACGATGAATTGTCGAATCCATATTTGGCACCTGCTTCTTTAATATCGTTAAAATGGCCAACTATCAATTGTGCCGTGTCGGTATTGAGGTCATTAACTACAGCTGTTTTAATTTGCTCATCAGTACTATACAACTCGCTTACGGCAGCACCCTGTGTTAACTTATTTTTAAAAATAGCCGAGGAGGAAAAAGAAACGATTTTGGCATTTGGTCTTTCTTCTTTTATCCTTTCAAAAAACACAGGATAAGTTGCCAGGTTGTTGCCCGCAAAATCATCCGACAAGATCTTGTGCTTTTCTTTTTTTACGCCGGTTAGCATATTGGCCCAGTTGCTTACGTCGCGGGTCGAGTCCGGATCGCTCAATGCAACCCAACTGTAAATTGAACTGGGCAGTAATGCTTTAATATTAGGCACATTAGCGCTATTTACTGATGAGCCCCGTGCCCCGTCAACAATCAGGTACAAAACCTTACGTTCGCCGGATGTTGCTTTGGCTGTATCAGTATAATTTTTATCGGGCAGCGTGCGCACAAAATCCTTATTACATGATATTGTAGCAACAGCCAATGCACAAATAATTGAAAAAATGATCTGTTTGTATTTTTTCCTGTTCTGCATTTCTTTATAGATTATAAGTTCAATTAAAATTTATTCGATGGTAACGCGTATAATATTGCTAACCTGAATGTTATCAAAATGGTCAAAACCACCAATCAGCAATAACGCCCGCTTTCCATCAGTCGATTTGGTTTCAATGATATCAGACAATGTACCTGAAAATGGTCCGGTAGTATTGTAATTCCCGGCAAGTTCACCTTTGGTATTTAGTACCATAAAACCATTGCGGGTAACGTTATTATACTTTTTAAAGCTGCCACTAACTACTACCAGTCCATCATTAAGCTGGCGGGCAAAACCAGGATAGCCTCCCTCAAATGTTTTAGCTACGAAAGTTTGATCAAGACTACCATCCAAATTAATCAGCGCCATGCTGATGGCCGGTTTGCCATCGTATGTTCTGAAAATCCCTGTTATCAGGTATTTTTTGGTTACAGGGTTGTACGTTAAAGATGAGATGCTATTATCGGTACCTGTCCCGGTTTTAAATGAATCATCAATGGTGCCATTGGGGCTCAAACGAACCAGCCGCCCCGCTGTTTTTTGGTCAAACGTGGTAAAACTTCCAAACAGCACCAGTTTTTCCAGCTGGTCAGCGTCTGTATGCATGTACGAGTCAACAGGGCCATTTGCCGAAGGCAGGCCTTTGTTTGTCGCTATGTTAAAACGATAGGTTTTGTCAAGTGTTCCATCCAGGTTAAAACGGGCTATTTGCCGGATCTCCGTACTGTCAAGAATCACCGTGTCGCGTGTAAAATCATGATTATGTTCGGTATAAACCCGTCTTACATAATATCTGAAACTCCCTGTTGCCAGTATTTTGTTTTGATGCTTGTATATTTTAGATATATAGTCGTTAGTACCGCCGTTAAACTTCGGAAAATATTTGGTTGTATCTGTTTGGGATGGGCGCCTGTAGGTTTTTACGCCAATGGTATCAATACTGCCATCAACATTTAATGTGGTAATATTACTGATGTTTTCTGTGCGCTGATTGTAGCCGCTAAATCCTCCGGCTATCACATATTTTCCGCCGAGTTCTATTACTCTCGATAATGATCCGTTTGCTGCCTTACCCGTGCGGAAAGTGCGGTCAAACTCGCCATCTGCCGATGTTCTTACAATGCGGTTAAGCGGGGTGATAATCCCTTTATTATCATAATTGGTAAACCAACCCAGCACCAGGTTCCGGCCATCGGCAAGAGGATACACCTGGTTTACATTGCCATTTGCTCCGGCAGTTGCCCTGAAAGAAGGATCGATATTAATCAATCCGGATACCTTAAATACCGGCCCGAGCACTAACTGATCGTCAATTGCTATTGACGTAATACCTGTGCTGCCAAATGGTGGAACTTTTACCTTAATAGTTGATTCTGTTACCTCGGTAACCTGACCGGGTTCGCCGTTAAACATGAACTTTATTTTGCCTTTATAAGGAATAAGTCCGGTGGCTTTGAATGTTACCTCGGTACCCACCGTCCCATTTGCTGGTGCAGGTATTGCGTCACGGCTAAGGATGACCCCCAACGGTGGCTTTCCCTCTCCATAGGGGTCAGAATAAACTGTCTTATCCTTTTTGCAAGCTTCTATTATGAGCACCAGCAGGATAAACGTGATGATATAGTTAAGTCTTCTCATATTCAATTTATTATCATTGAAAGAATATTGTTAATAATGTTTTACTCAGAATGATGAAGGCCTGCAAAGTATATTTCCTCATAAAAGTCGTACCGGTTAAACCCAAAATAGGCTCCGTCATATTGCAGGGTATGTACTATCCCGTTCGTAGGTTTGATATCAGACGATGAAACCTTATTCCCGAAAACCACGTTTTGCGCATTATTGATGTCATAGATATAACTGATTACCAATGTACGCGGACCAATGTATTTGATGTTGTTCGCGTCGTCATATATCACACCAATGTTCACCACATCGCCGCTGTATGAATAATAAAGCGCTCCGGGATACTGATTTTGCAGGTTAAAATCTATTTGCGGATAATCTTTAAGCCGGTTGATCCCCTTGAACATATACCGTTGCAGATATTTTTTCCATATGGCCGAGTCGATGTCCGACAGCTTTTTCACGGTATCACGGCCGGCCTCGTACAAAAATTGATTTAAAGAGCCCCTGGTTTTGTAGTCACCTATCGTTCTTTTTATAACATCATCGTCTGGTGCAAAAAAGGTAAAATCACTTTTGCGGAATGTTTCTTCCATACCAGCCAGTTTTACGATCTGGGCAATGGTATCAAACGGTACTGCTTTATCCTGCAGGTATTGAAGCATATCGGCAGGGTAATCAGCCTTAGCTTTACCTCCGTCTTTATAATACTCATCGCGTTTACAGCCGGTAAGCACCAGTAAAAACCCGGCAAAAACAATAATTATATTTTTCATATTTCTTATCATTACTTTTTAGGAATAGGTTAATTACCTCCGTTAACCCAATACATGTTTAATGTCATGAAGGGGTTATTGGCCAGGGCGTTATTGCTGATTGGCCATGTCCAGGCACCACGGTTAAATTTGTCCAGCGTCAATACGTTATATGACCATTCACTGTTCATAATTCTGCGGGTACGTACCAGGTCAAAGTAATGGTGCCCCTCGCCCATCAGTTCCCGCGATCTCTCCAAGAAAATAAAATCCTTAAGGTCTTGCCCCCCGCCTCCGGTATAGCGCGAAGCTTCTGCCCTGTCCCTTACTTTATTCAGCAAAGCAATAGCCTGATCGTCCTGACCGAGTTCCGCCAGCGCTTCTGCACAGAGCAGTATTTCACCTGCGTACCTGAATATCATAAAGGTGTTGTCAGGATTGGCGTCCTCCTCCCCGGTTGCAAATGAATTTTGAGCAAATTTCAGCATCATGAACTTTCCGTTATCGGCGTAGATGTCTGAGTTAAACCAGGTTGTAGCGCGCTTGTCAGCCGTACCTGAGTATAGTTTTTGCATATACTCGGCCCTGAAATAGGCAAAGCTTATACGGTGCGTATATTCCGGCCTTTTATATGGATAATGCAGAAACATATCGCCAATAGGGGCAACATTGGTGTTCTGATCGCCATAGTTTATACTGCGATAAAACTCAAACAAACTCTCGTCCGACCGGCCTTTGATAACCGTGGCCCATTCATTGATGGGTAACAGCCTGTAAGCATTGCTCTTAATCAATTCCTGCCCAAGGTCTGCAGTCTCCTGGTAGTACTTGGTTGCATTGGGTTTGTCGAAACCGGCATTCCACATGTTCATGTTCATGATAAGCGCGATAACGCTGCCCCTGCTTGCACGTACCCCTTTTAAAGCAGGATCAGAATAAGTCCAAGGCAAACCGTCCTTATATTTTTTAAGGTCGGCGATGTTTTTGTTTAAAACAGATACCATGTTTTCGCGCGGTAAAGCTGTTGAATGGTAAGCATCGGTATAATAAGGTACGTCGCCATAAAGCCTTACCATAAAGAAGTATGCAAGCCCGCGTATAAAAGCCGCTTCGCCCTCAAACTGCTTTTTTTCGCTGTCTGATACGCCGGGCACGCCTGCTTCCAATTTCGAGATGAGGATGTTGGCACTTTGTATTACCTGGTAATAGCCTGTCCAGTCGGTAATGCGATAAAAGTTGTAAAAATTCCAGGGCGGATTGCCGTTGATAAGCCCAAGCAGGTCATTCCGGCCTAATACCTCTACATATGCACGTGCGGGCCCATTATCTGCCTGAGGTTCAGATAAAACCTCTCCCGAACGATATTCGCCCGTAGCACCAATAAAATGCGTTTCATTGATCTTGCCAAAAAATGTTCTTGACATATCATAAATATTAGCCACAACGTCATCTTTCGATTGGTAAAAGTTATTCCCTGTTAGTTTATCAATGGGTTGTACGTTCAGAAACTTTTTACAGGCTGGTAAACACAAGCTTGCTGCCGCTGCTAAAATGTATATAACACTTTTTTTCATGATCTTGAGTTTTATTTACTTGTATTGAGTTCAATATTTAAACCTAAATTATATGTGCGCGGTACCGGGTACCCGCTTGATATATCCCGGCCCAGAGAGGTCACGTTTTCGGGGTTGGGCCCATTATATCCCGAAAATGTGATCAGGTTGTTGGTTGAGAAATAAACCCTAACGTTATTGAACCCGAACCTTCGTACAAACTTTTTGTCAAACATGTAGGATAGTGTAACCGTGTTGATCTTCAGGTATGAACCTTCTTCCTGCCACAAATTTTGATCGGAACGAAGTGGCTTTATCTGATTGAACCTCGAAAACGAATAGGGATTAGGATACTTGGATTGATCACCCGGTTTTCGCCATATATCCAGATCGTCCAATGGAACTGCTGCCAGCAGGGCATAAGGATCCTTCATGATCGACAACCTGTCTGATAACGCGTTATTTAATATTGTTCTCTTGGCGGTATAGGAGGCATAAATATTTAATCCAAAATTTTTGTAGTTGATATTTGTCGATATACCACCCGTAATTAAAGGTTGTGAGTTACCGGTTATCTCATAATCCCGGTCATCAAGGATGTAGTCGCCGTTAACATCTTTAAACCTCGGGTCGCCGCCTTTAAAGGCAAGCCCGCCGGTTTGATATTTTTTTCCGGTTACAGGATCTACCGGTACGTCACCATCGGTTGAATAAACGCCCTGGTTAACCAGCAGGTAATTTGACAATGTATTCTTACCTACCCTGAAAACAATGTGCTGATAGTTATTATAATCAAATTTGATGTATTGTCCGTTGTATTCGGCAGGTAACCTCAATAGGTAATCGCGGTTAATGGCGCCGTTAAATGATACTGTCCAGTTAAAATCCTTGGCGGTTAAAGGCCTTACCGTTACCATCAGCTCATATCCATAATCGGCAATGGATACGTCATTGCTGGATTTTTTCTGAAAACCTGTACTATTAGGTAAAAACCGGTCAAAAAGTAAATTATCAACCTTTTTGTAATAAGTGTCAAAAGTCAGGTCGACTTTACCCTGCAAAATCGTCATGTCAAACCCAAGGTTGTACTGCGTAGTTGTAGTAGGCTTTAATGCCGGGTTAGGCACAAATTCATAATTGATGCCGATAGTTGGATTGTTGTTGAAATTGCCGTTCAGATTGTACAAACCATAAATACTTTGCAAACTGCCGGTTGGCACGATGTTTTGTCCCCAGGTTAACCTTAAACCTCCTGAAGTGAGCCAATCCCAATTTTTAAACCAGTTTTCCTTGTAGTAATTCCACCTGAAACCGGCTGCGGGATTTTTGGAATACGGATTCTCTAAGCCGTTTGAGGATGTACCATCTAAGCGGTATGATAACTCCAGTACATACTTCTTTTTATAATCGTAGTTAAAGGAGCCTGCAAATGAGGCGATGGTGGCATTTTTAAAGTTCGACAATACACCTCCGCCTCTTGAGTTATATGGGTCGGACCCTACCGGCCCCTGCAATTGATCATTAGGTATACGGTTTTGCCTGATGATACCGCTTTGGCCGCCTTGTTTATATATTTCATTAAACGTATTAATGAATATGGTATGGTCGGCGCTGAATGTTTTGGCATAGGTAAGTGCGTTACGGTTGTATAATGTGAAATTACGGCCCTCATAATCATATACCTGCGCAAACTGAGCATTTGCAGCTGCGGGCGTGAAGGTTGATTCGGCATCCGAGGTATAATCATAACTGATGCTTGAGGATAGCGCCAATCCCGGGATAAACTCATAACGACCATCAATATTGGTACGGATATTTCTGGTGCTGTTACTGTTTTGGGTTTGCAAAGCTGATGTTACGCCATCTGGTGAAAGATAAAACGAAGGAGGCGGCAGCAGTGTAGATGCCTGACCATTCGAGGCCACTCCTTGTTGCAGTAAGCCCACACCATTGCCCTTAGCCTGGCTTCCCAACGAGCCGAACAATGAACCAAAGAACCTGAATTTATCATTTGGCTTAAACTCCATGTTCATATTCAGGTTATACCTGTCGAAACCGGTGTTTTTGATCACGCCTTTTTCCGAATAAAGCCCCATGTTCACTTTGTAGTTAAAGCGGTCGTTGCCACCGTCTAAGGCTACGTTATGGCTTTGGTTATGTGTTGTGCCATAAAAAATGGACTGCCAGTTTGTCGAGTTGTTCCAATATGCGTTCAAACTATCAGCCAGGAAACCGGTTTGCCCCAATTTCCTTAACTCATCAATAATTGTTGCATTGGATAATATCTGCTGAATTTTTGCGCGGCGTTCGGAATTACCACCCAGTGTTGCGCGCAGCTGTGGGACGGCGTTAACGAAGAAGTTGCCGGTATACCTTACCCGGGGTACTTTAGAATTTCCTCGCTTGGTGGTTATAATGATTACGCCATAAGCCCCCCTTGATCCATACATGGAAGTTGCCTGCGCATCCTTCATGATCTGTATGCTTTGGATATCCTCTACCGGGATCAATGATAACGGGCTTACCCCCGGCCCCTGCGTTTGAAAACCAAACTCAGCAGCCTTATCCGCATCTAAAGGTACCCCATCAATAATATACAGGGGGGATGTAGGTTGCAGGAACGATTCACTGCCACTGCCCGATACACTCAGGGCTGATAAACCACGCACCTGAACGGAGCCCCTGAAACCTGGAGCACCGGTATTGTTCTGAACGTTTAAACCAGCTACTTTTCCTTGCAGCAGGTTTTCAACGTTTGATGCCGGCACATCCTGGATGTCCTTTTGAGTTAAGGTAACCGCAGCGCCTGGCGATGATTCTTTATTCCTGTTTTGGTAGGCCACAATAATTACTTCATTAAGGCCCTTTTTGTCTTCAGTCAGCGTTACAGTTATGTTTTTTTGCCCGGGTTCAAGTTTTACTTTTTCCGTAACAAAACCTACAAACGTAAAAGTAAGTGTGCTGTTAGCCGGTACAGAAACGGTAAACTTTCCCTTATAATCAGTTTGTGTCAGGCCTTTACTGCCCATATATATATTTACACCGGGTAAAATTTTATTGGTAGCTTTTTCAACCACCGTACCGGTAACCGTTATATTTTGTGCTTGTGCATGAACATCTGCGCAGAATAAGATCGTGCAAACAGCAAGCACTATATAAAATAGTATGTGTTTTCTCATGGTGATAAGTTTTAATTCGGTTATTCGTCTTCAAACTTTGGATTGTCCTTCAAAAAATGGAACACTATCTCCCAGTCGCCTTTTTTGTATATAGCGAAATCTATCCCGAAGCTTGCCACTACCCTGCTGCCGCCAAAACCAATTCGCGAATATTTAAATTCGGCATGGTCCCTGGTTCCTCCGGGAGCATATACAGTTGGTATTTCAACTAAAGGAATAGGATATGCAACATCGTATTGTACATATGTTGTAGTTTTTTGCATGTTGAAGCCATGCACTATTTTATCCCAGGTAGTTTCGTTAAACAGGGCCGGATTCATCTCTACTGAGTCTTTGTTCAGAAACTTGAACCTTAACGAATTTCCCGTACCGCCGGTAAACGGGCGGATATAAACCACCACATCCTTTTTATCGTCATTACTCTGCAGCGGAATGTCGGTTACCTGGCCTATTACCCCGTTTAAAAATGGCCTGATGTAGTTTCGGCTGGCCGGATTATAAGGCGTTTTGGGATGAGGCGCAGGCAGGCCGGAGTAAATGTTAAAGTCGTCAGAAGGCTCATAAGGACGCTCGCGGAATGGGCGTACCTGCAGGTCGCGAATTATAGTACTGCCACCCGTGTTGGTTATTTTTATGTCAAAATAGCGCGTATCCTGCGGAAAATTGGTACTATCAGACGGCCTGGGCTTGATCAGCTCATTATTGGAAGAAGCCCACATAATGAACTCGCCCGACGAGCGCACTTCAAATAAAGGGTGATCTTCCAGCTTGCGTTTTGCCTCTATCTCGGCCAGGCTCTTTTCAAGCCCGTTGTAGGGCGCTGTCCATACATAGGTTGGTCTTTTTTGAAAAAGATCTGTTACGGGTTTACCATCACCAAAACGCGCGTTGATGATCTCAAACTTTAATGGCTGGGTTGAGTTATCTCCATTAAACCCGCCCATTAAAGTGGTTCGACCTAAAATCGGTTCAAAAACTTTATTGCTGTAGTTTACATTCGAACTCAGATAATCTTTTTCATCGGGAATGTCATACATCTTCTTGCAACTACTGAGCGCGACTGCAGCAAATAGTAGAGCTACAGATCCCATTTTTATGAATGTTTGCATCTCTTTTCGTTTTTTTAATGTATTGATATTTTGATCTTCCATGCCTTATTTTACTTTATTGATGGTCCATTCGGCCAGTTGGAAAAGGCCCCCGTCACGCAGCTCGGAAATATCCACCCGGTAGAATTTATAAGCGGTGGTGTTAGGGCACCTGAAAACTTTGGTCTGGTATCGTTCTTCGAAGAAGAAGTTACTCCGGCGATCTAACTCCGTCCAGGTTTTGCCGTCATTTGAGCCTTCATAAGTCCAGGCCCTGGGGTCTCGTTCAGGTGCATCATTAGCAGATGTGAGCGTATACACCCCTGATACGGCAGGCTCATTTAGCTCAAACTGCATCCATAACCGTCCCTGAAGTTCGGCCAGGAACTTGGTATGATCGTCGCCGTCAATTACTTTTTTAGAGCCTTCGCCATTATCCGGACCGCCATTGTTATCTCTCAAAACGGTAAGCTTGCCACCTATCAGGGTCATCAGGTTCGGCGGTGGCGGAACAAAGGTTAATCGGGATACAAATTCATCAAAACCGAAAATATGATCGGGACTTACCACATGAACAATACCATTTTTGGTGCTGATATTATTGGAGCCGGTAGTAGTGGTTGACCAGTTTCTGATAAACTTGCTGCGTTTGGTATTGCTAAACTCAATAAGATCCGGGCCGCCACCGGTAAGGCCGGAAGCTGATATTTTGGAAACCTTGCCATGCATAGGATATCCGAAACGTACGCTGAAAAGATCAAGCCCGTCCTGCAGCAGCAGGGAATCAGTTGTACGTTTACCCCTGATAATATAATATGAAACCATGGTGTCCAACTGTACGCCATCAATTTTTGCCAAAAACAGCGGATCTTTGTCGCTTTGCCTTCTTAATGTATTCAGGTTATTAATTGCAAGCTGAAAACTTGGATTAGTAACCGCAAAAAGGGTAACATTGCTGTCCATGAGCGTTTGCTGCAGTCCCATCCTGTTGACTACCGCCAGTAATGAATCATATACACCGGGCTTGCTTTTTAAATACTCATAAGTATTACCCGCAAATTTTGAGTTGGTGCCTGTAGCGTCATGGTAGCCGCCATCCTTTTTGCAGGCAGTTTGCAACAGGGCTGCAATCAACACCGGCGTTAAGGCACTCATATATTTTTTTAACTTTTTCATATATGGTCAGTTTATTTCCAGAATGGGTTTTGGGTTAACAGATTGTTTTGAGCGATGAGCTTACGCGAAACAGGCCAGTATATCCCCTGCGAATTGATGAGTTTCATGAATGCCGGGTTGTTTTGCTTGATTTTATTATAGCGTACAAGGTCATACCAGCGATGTCCCTCTCCCATCAATTCGCGATGGCGCTCCTTAAATATCAAATCAATAATGTCCTGGTCGCTGTCTATCGTAAGATCTCCCATCCCCCGGCGGGTCATGATATTAAAAACTTCATTTTCAGCCCCGTTCACATCCCCTAAAACGGCCAGAGCCTCGGCCCGGAGTAATACGATATCCTCTATCCTTGTAAAGATCAAAGCACTGGTGAAGTATCGGAAGTTAGGATCAGAAACGCCCCCCAGTATCACTTTTATTTTACTAAAAATAGGGTACTTGCCATTGATATTGGTGAAGTACCTTTCGGTACGGGGCTGACCAAGCGTATCTATACTAAAGCGCTCATCCTTGGGCATGTCAAATATTTTCAGGATAGTATCTTTAGGCATGTAGATATCCGGCACTTTTTTATTCACCACGGGTTCGGCCAGGGTTAACTCTTCCAGGTGGCCTGTTACCGATCCGTCAATATGGCCCCAGTCAGAGTTAAAACCAAACATCTGGCTGGTGTTTTTATTGAAAAAGAACCCGTTTGATTTGGTCAGATCTTCGGTGCTTTGAAAATTGATGCCGCTTTTACCATAATTATCTTCAACAAACTTGGTATAGGTAGCTACATCGGTATAGTTACCTTGCCAGGCAGCCAAATGAGCCAGGACCGCATAGGCTGAGTTCTTTGTAGCTAATGCCCCGCCCCAGCGGGTTGCATCTTCATTATAATAATTGCCGGGCTGCTGCACGTCATTATTACTGTATACAAATGGCAGATCGGCTGCGGCCTTAAGCATTTCCTGCTGCGCCCATACTAATATTTTGCTGCCGCTTTCGCGGGGCTGATTTTCAAACTTGCCATCGTGGGATGAGGTAATGAATGGTACATCTCCCCAAATCCTTACCATATAGAAATAGGTAAAGGCCCTTAAAAAACGTACCTGGGCAACATCAACTATCAAATAGTTTTCTGTATAGCGCTTATCGGCGGCTTTTACATCGCCAATACGTTCAAGGAAAATATTCGCAGCATTAATTATGGCGTAAAATCTCGTCCAGTCGCTCAAGGCGTCAACAGTTGGGTATGAGGCGTTGAGCTGATTACTTGCAATTGCTTTCAGGTCCTGCCGGTTCGGGCTAATAAATTCGCCTGTACGTACATCGCCATAAAGCCAGTGACCATCGTTGTCAGATAAGGCTGCACGGGTAAGTGCATACACTCCTAATAAGCCTGCACGTGCATCTTCAAGCTTATTCCACATGTTTTTTTCGCCCACAACCCTTGTTGAATCAATATCCAGGGTTTTATTACAGCTTGTTATTGCCGCAGTAAACAGGATCAGGACGATACATAATGTCTTTTTCATTTTTACAACATGATTTTTGTGATCGTTTTTCATATCATAATTCCATTTTTACACCCAGGGTATATGTTCGTGGTATAGGCAGGCCGTAACCGGTATCATAGCCATCATAATTCACCAATTCAGGGTCCTGACCGGTATAAGGGGTTATGGTGAACACATTATTTGCGGTGGCATATACATAAAACCTGGTTAGCTTAATTTTCTTTAAGCGCATTGCTTTGGTTAGGTCATACCCAATGGAAACGGTTCTTAATTTCAGGAATGAAGCATTTTCAAGAAAAAGGTCCTGATCAACGCGATATGGGATAACAGTACTCCATGGGTTATACAGTGGGTATTTGCTATAGTCTCCGCGTTTTTCCCAAAATGTGATCTCTTTAACAGAGTTTACATCGCTGTTACCTTCCCGGTTAATAAAATCAAACCGGTTGGCCATTTCCTGGTGTATCAGGTCGCGCCCCAGGTTGAAATAGAGATTGACATTTAAATTCCAGTTGCCATATCTGAAATTATTATCATATCCACCTGAAATTTTTGGTAAAGCATGTCCCTTTAATACTTTATCGTTATTATCGATTACGTTGTCGCCATTGATATCACGCCATCTGGGATCACCGGCATGCAGAGCGATGCCATTGTACTTAAGTGGCTGCCCATTTACAACGGGTACTTCACTTTCCGCTTTATAAATGCCATCATTTACCAGTAACCAATACTGATCAACCGGGCTCCCTACCTTTAAAAGCCTGTTATCAATAATGATCTGATTTAAGCCCCTTGGCAATGCTTTGAGCTTATTGATGTTATGATTTAGATTCAAAGAAGATGTCCATCCAAATTTTGTGTTCCGGATGATATTGGCAGATACAGATACATCTATACCGGTATTGTTTACAGCCATACCGCTCTCAATCGACTGCCTATACCCATACTCCGCGAAAGCGGGAATACCTATCAGCAAATTCTTTTCCTGTTTCAGGTACCAATCAACCGAAAGGTGCAAACGGTTATTAAGGAAACCGGCATCTGTGCCTATATTAAGCTGATTAGAATATGACCATGGTATGCCATAACCGATCCAACCGGTAGAGTAAGGCCTGGTAAGCACACCAAAAGCGTTATAGCCAGGCACGGTTAAGTTACCTGTATACCCTACCGATGCTGTATACTGAGGCCCCTGCGCATAGTTGTCAAAGGCATTAAGACGGCCGATCCTCCCTGCGCTTGCACGCAAAATAAGGTCGTTTATAATAGTGCTATTGTCTAATAACTCCTTCTTAATGTTCCAGGCTGCAGATAATACCGGCGAATAGAACCACCTGCTGGTAGGCTGAGCATTTGACGATCCATCAGCACGTACCGTTGCGGACAGGAAGTATTTTTCTTTGAATGAATAATCCGTTTTTGCATAAAACGAAACCAGGTTATGCTTGATCTTATCCAGAAAACGATAGGTCAATTCGCGGGGGAAGGCTGTTGAATTGAGATAGTCAGTGTTATCAGACCCGTCCGGGTTTTTCGGGTTCGAATCCAGGAGATTTATCTTAATATAGTCATTCACTCCTTTGTATGCATAGGCGTTGCTATACTTATAAATGTCCCATTGCGTTGATTGCCCCAGTTCAAAATGAAAATCGTTCACTTTATTTACCGTCAGATCATAGGTTGCCCTGTTATCAGCCATTATCCTTTGGCTAAAGCCAAAATAATTGGAAGCATAGCTGTTGCCCTGCAAAAGCGTGCGCGCATAAAACACATCGCGGTAGCCTTCATTATAATCTAAATTGAAGGTGGTTACGAATTTAAATTTTCCGAGATCGATACCTATTTTGGCATAGCCGTCAACAATATTTGTTTTGTTGTTATCGAAGCCTTTTTTGTACTGCGCCAGGTAGTCGGCATAAAATTCTTTGTTTGGTGGTAGCGGGGCGCTGAGATCTGGAAAATAGTTGATCTGGGCAAATCTGTCGCGTAGATATCTGTTTCGTTGCCGCTCAATCCGGTTGGCATTTACCATAGCCGAAAAAAGAAGCCATTTAATAGGTTTCATATTAATATTGAACATGGCGCTATATCGGTTTAGCACTGTTCCATCAGCAACACCATTATTCTTCAGATCCCCCAATGAGAAACGGAAGTTAGCACGATCCGTGCCCCCGGAAATTCCAAAATTAATACCATAAACTGCAGCATTACGATAGTAAAGATCGCTCCAGTCTGATTTCCCGCTATAAACATTGTTTAATGAATCGCTCAGGTAGATGGGATAGTTCTCATCATCAGAGTATCTGCCATTGGTTGTATAAAGGTCGTAAAAACGCTGTCTGAAAGCATTTTCATACTTACCGTTTATAGTGGTTACATGCGGCCGCTGTGCCAAACCTATATACGAATCAAAAGTGATGCTTTTGGCAGCGATAGGAGTTTTAGAGGTTAATACAATAACTCCATTAACAGCGCGGGGCCCATAAACCGCCGTGGCCGACAGATCTTTTAACACTTCAACCGAGGCTATATTATTCATATCAATACCAGCAAATGGGTTGGTGGCTGTTCCCATCCTGTTATAGTTATATAGCTGTATATCATATGCAAACGGGTGTTCTGTTACAAGCGGAATACCATCCAGTACAACCAGTGGCTGCGATTGGTAAACATCCCTTGGAGAAAGAAGCGGCATGGGCGCCCCTCTCATAAACATATTTTGAACGGTACCGGGTTCGCCCGAAGGTTCCTGTATATACAGCCCTGCAAATTGCCCTTTTAACAATTGCTGCAGGGAAACAGCCGGGAATTTGGATAGATCATAAGGCTTTTTGGTAACACTATCTGCCAGCTTATTATAAATGGTATGCTTTATAATAATATTCATGCTGTCTTTTAATAATGAATCTTTTGCCGTTGTATCCCGACGGACGTAAGGCTTACTATAAAAAGGACGTTTTACTTTGCTTTTTCTGCCCTCATTCCCCTTAGCTAAGCCTGTAAGTGCATTTGTGGCAATTGCTGCGAAAACCACAAAGCACAGCCATAAGTATCGCATAATGAATGGATCTTTTAGATTGTAAAATAATTTTTGATTTAACGGGCCATGTGCTTTTATGCCTGCAAACGAGTTATGCAGATGACATGCACCTTTAGATTAAGTAGAATGTAATTCTTTTTCCATAGCGCTGATTTACAAGCGAAAAGAACAGAAATCAAAAATAACCGGCAGGAATATTTTTGACAGCGGCGCATAGCTATACACCCCCGGTTTGCCATCAAAAATGACCATACCCAAGCGTTCTTTTCACTTTTAGTGATTAGGTTAATTAATAAAATTCTTGATACCTAAAATCTCAGCAAGAGATTTTTTCGAAGGATCAACCCTGTCAGATGATGGGCTTCTGAAAGATGTGGTACAGGTAAATAATGTTTTTCATGTCAGTGATATTGGTTAATTTAATGATTACATAAATCTCAAAACAAGCAGTTCAGGTAGCTTAAACGATTAAGTAATAAAGTATTTTTCACAATTGGTTTTAACAAATATAATTAAGAAAAACGTTTTACCAAGTAATATCAAAAAAATAATAAACTTTTATTATTTCAAATAGTAACAATCGATCCCTATTGAAAAAATGATAAAAAAAGTAACAAAAATTTTAAGTTTTTTTATAGAATATCAATAATGCAGCCGGTAAAATCCTGATAAAATGTTAAAAAATCATGTTTCAACCAATTAAAATCAGCCATAAAATGTAAGAATTACATTTTTAGTTAGGTACTGCTACCCACACTTCATATTCTTGCCCCGGCAATCGGTCTTTTCCTTTCTTTATTTCCATGTTGCTTGTTCACTTTCTGCGAGTTAAGTCCATCAGGATATAAGCTGCACACCGCTTCCCGGCGTCGCCATCATTCACCTTTGGAAATATTAAACGTAGGGAGATTAGGCCGGACAGACGGACATCCACCGGTAAACCAATCAAGATTTCTGCATAGCCAGCATGAGTGTGTTGGTTTTATTAAGACGTGCCTGATTTTGGGCTTCGCGGAAATTACTCATAACTTAATTATAATGTTTGTAAAGGCTAATGGCCTTATGATCTGAATTGACGATTCGTATCCGGATTGTCGTTATCAGGCTTGAAATCTTTGACATATACTTCTTCCCCTTTAATCACTACGGCTAAGCGGGTTAACGACCGGGCGGAGGGCCGGCAAGTGCTTCGCCGGTAAAAGTGTTGAACAAGCCATTATGACAAGGGCATTCAATTTTTCCACTGCAGGGTTTATAAAAAACCGCGCAGGATAATGGGTGCATTTTCGTAAGCCCTGACCTCATCATTCTCCATGCGAATAAGGATATAAGGAATAGTGCTGCCATTGATCACAAACGAGCGGGCCTCTCCTACCGGAAGTTCGTGTTTCTTACAAACAAAGTGTTTCACCCACGGTCGTACCATGGGTGTTGATTATGGGTGATTGTTTTTGCAGGAATGTTAAGAGAGTTCATCCGTTTTTTGTATTCAGAAAAGAGCCTTTAAATATTTCAAAAACTTAAGTATAAAGGCATTGCTTTATTCTAACCTCAAAAGCAACAGAAAGGGAGAACAATCAATAATAGTTAAAATCTGTTTTAGAAAAAGCGGCTAAGATTGTCCGGAGTTTTTTATTTAAAGGTCATTGTAATGTTTTGGCATAATTAACCGTATTAGTAATCAAATTGTATTTTTTTTATTAAACCCAAAAAAAGGTTTTGAAATTTCAAAAAAAAGCCGATAATTGCCACCGAAATATCAGAAAACTCGAGCTATTGATTAAAGATTCGCATCTGGATACGATGCACCGGTCAATATTAACAGAAAGATATTTTAATATTACCATTTGGTTAATTTATTAGTTTCCTAAACCTTTCTTTTTGATGAGCATCCGTATAACTATCCGATCCTTATATATTTTAATTTTACTATCCTTCACTGCTGCATTAAAAGGCTATAGTCAAACCATACCAGTTGGAAGCTATGCTGAGGAGCTATTACGCAGGGAGCAGGTTGCAGGAAATACAGGCAATACGTTATCGCTTGTTATCAGGCCTTTAGCTTCAACGGTTGCTGATCCTGCGCTTCAGCCATTGATTTCGAGCCGTGAGTATTTAAAATTCAATTTCATGGGCATGCCATCGGGTTTACGCATCCTTCCGTTTAACTGGTTAAATGAATACAACGTGAACCGTCCCTTTGGCTACAACAATTCCTCATTGTATCCCAATGCAGGCTATCAAAGCATGCTTAGTGGCGGCTTTTGGTTGAAAGCCGGAATTCTCAACGTACAGATAAAACCTGAGCTGGTTTACGCGCAAAATAAAAACTTTTCAACTTTTGCAGATGTACAGGCCCGAAACAATTCGCCGGCACTCATGGGTGCTTATTTTGGCCAAATCAATGGTATTGATGCGCCCGAACGATTTGGTACATCTTCTTTAAAACATCTTTATCCCGGGCAATCAAAAATCACTTTGACCTATAAAAGCATTGAAGCGGGCGTATCTACAGAAAACTTGTGGTGGGGACCAGGAATAAGAAATTCAATCATGATGAGCAATTCGGCCCCTGGCTTTTTCCATTGGACCTTCAATTCAACCAAACCGGTTAAAACACTGGTTGGCTCATTTGAGTGGCAGATCATAGGAGGCAACCTAAAACAATCGGGCTTTGCACCAGACGACGTAAGCAAACTTATATACGGCAGCAATTTATATAGCCCCAAACCTAAAGTTACAAGGTATATTTCGGCCTACAGTGTCAATTGGCAGCCTAAATGGCTAAAGGGCTTATACCTTGGCGCTTCTGCTTATGACTATCTTGACAAAGACTCTCTTTATCATAGTAAAAACATTATCCGTAAAGTAATTCCGGTTATTACCGGTTCTTCACTAAAGGCGAATGACATCAACAACGGACAAAACGGCGACCAACAGGATTTTGCGTACGCGCTCAACATCAGGCAGCTGCTACCTTTATACAAAGCTGAAATTTACTTTGAATGGGCTCGTAATGACCGCACCGGAAGCATTTCTGACTTTTTACAGGAACCCGAGCATTCATCAGCATATACCTTTGGCGGACGCAAACTGTTTGAACTTAGCCGGGGCGGCTTTATACAAATTAAATCGGAAATAACACAGTTGCAAAGAGCGCCAACCTATTTGCTGCGTGACGAACCTTCATGGTATATCCATTCGCTAAGCCCGAGAGACGGTTATACCAATTATGGCAGATACATAGGTGCTGGAATTGGGCCGGGTGGAAACAGCTTTATTTTTGATATAAGTTACCTCAAAAATTACAACTCATACGGCCTTATGCTGGAAAGGCAGTTACATAACAATGATCTGTATTACCAGGCTTTTGCCGGCACGGGTACTTTTAACCTGCACTGGGTAGACCTTGCAGGTACGTTTTATGCTAATCATAAATTTAAAAACTACCTGCTCTCGGCCGAAGCTACCCCTGTTTACACGTTGAATTATGAATACAGAAATGGCTCGAGTTTCAATTTACATGCCAGGATTAACTTTACTTATTTTTTTAATTAATGAACAATTTTAGCCCATATTTTTAGTTTATCGATCAACATACCATTTATACTACAAATTAAAAAAATTACTTTAACCCCTAAAATGGGAAATTGGTTTACTTTTGCAGAAAATATTATCATTTATTGGAGTGTTATTTTATACTCTGATGACTTTCACATATGAACAGACTTCGCTTTCTTATATTTTTAATTGCTGTACTCAGTTTCGGAGCAGTTACTAATATTACCGCCCAAACTAACTTACAAAACATTTCCTCAATTAATGTCGACGATATTTCAGATCAGCAACTGATTCAGCTGTTACAGCAAGCTCAAAAATCAGGATTAACCGACGCTGAGTTACTACAGCAAGCCCAAAATCGGGGAATGTCAGCCGCGCAGGTTCAAAAGTTAGAACTTCGTATAAAAAAATTAAGGACCAAAAACAATGAATCATCCAATACCAAACCCGATTCGACACTTACACAGCAAGGCAGGCAACTTAATTATAAACCAGATACTACTGATACCCTTTACACCAATAAAGATTTATTTGAAAGCTTAAAGCCCAAAATTTTTGGCGCCGATATTTTTAAAAATAAAAACAGTTCATTTGAACCCAATCTTAAACTGGCTACCCCTCTAAATTATATTGTTGGGCCTAATGACCAGCTTAACATAAATGTTTACGGCAGCTCTTTGGTAAACTGGAAACTGGAAGTATCGCCCGAAGGAAATATAAACATTCCGGGGGTTGGAATTTTAAATGTTGGCAGTAAAACTATTGAACAAGCCACAGCTTTGATAAAAAGCAGGCTTGCAGCGAATAATTATGCGGTTGGCCGCGGTACAAGCGTACAGGTTACCCTTGGAAATATCCGTAGTATCCAGGTAATTATTATAGGGCAGGTAGCTAAACCGGGCACTTATACCCTACCCTCGCTCGCTACCGTTTTTAATGCATTATATATGGCAGGCGGCCCAAATGATAATGGTAGCTTGAGGCAGATAGAGGTTATCAGGAATAACCACATTATCAGGTACCTGGATGTTTATGATTTTTTGTTAAAAGGCGATCAGAAAAACAACATTACCCTGCAGGATCAGGACATTGTACGCGTACCAACGTACCGGACCAGGGTGCAGCTTATTGGTGAGATTAAAATACCTGCCTTGTTTGAAGTTTTACCGGGAGAAAGCCTGGATAACATCATAACTTATGCCGGTGGTTTTACCGATAGCGCATATACAGCGAGGATTAAAGTATCGCAGGTAAGTGATCAGCAGCGCAAAATAACGGATGTATTGGAAGCCGATTATAAAAACTACATTCCGTTAAGGGGCGATAAGTATACTATTGAACCCATTATATACAGGTTTGAAAACAGGGTAGTAATAAAAGGAGCGGTTTTCCGGCCTGGCGATTATGAACTGCAAAGTGGGCTAACACTGCTGCAATTAATTGATAAAGCCGCGGGATTAAAAGAAGACGCTTTTACCGAACGCGGTACGATTACCCGTTTAAAGCCAGATAATAGTACCGAAATAATAGGATTTAATGTTAAGGACGTTATCAACAAATCAGTAAATATCCCCTTGCAGCGTGAAGATATTGTTAACATCTCATCCATATTTGATTTAAGGGATAAATACACCGTTACTATTAACGGTAATGTAAGGAAACCAGGGAAGTTTGCTTTTTCAGAAAACATGAAAGTAGAAGACCTGATTTTAAAAGCCGGCGGTTTTGCTGAAGGCGCCAGTACAAACCGTATTGAAGTGGCCCGGAGAGTAACCGATGCCGATCCTTCATCTAAAAACAGTTCAGTATCGCAGGTTTTTAGCGTTAATATTGACGGTAAACTAAAACCGGCAGACGCTAACTTTGTGCTTACCCCCTTTGATATTGTTTCGGTATATAGCCTGCCCGGATATGAAAAGCAAAAAACAGTAAAGGTTGAGGGCGAAGTTTTATACCCTGGCTCCTACACCATCAAAAGTAAAAACGAAAAAATATCCGACCTGATTGCCAGGGCTGGCGGGCTTACCGCCTCGGCCGATGCAGCGGGCGGTTCGCTAAAACGCGATAATTTTGCAATACTGGGTATCGATAAAAACAAAGCAGATACTGCATCAGTAAATGCTGAACGCTCGGCCCGGATCAACAGGTTAAAACAATCATACAAAGATTCGACGAAAACCACCACCGATACCGTACAACAAAGAAACAATTATGTTGGTATTGAGTTGGATAAAATTTTAAAGTCTCCCGGATCAAAAACAGATTTGCTTTTGGAAAATGGCGATGTTATCAGGGTGCCAAAGCAACAACAGATTGTTCGTGTTAACGGCCAGGTACTTTACCCAAGCGCCGTGGTATTTGACAAATCAAAATCATTTAATGATTTTGTTTCAAATGCAGGCGGCTACGGGCCGGATGCACTGAGGCGCGGTGCCTATGTGGTTTACCCTAACGGAACGGTAAAAGGCACACGGAAGTTTCTTTTCTTTAATAACCATCCTTCTGTGAAACCGGGTAGCGAAATATATGTTCCTAAAAAATCGGAAAGTAAGGGCAATACTGCCCAAACAATTTTAGGATTTACTACCGGACTGGCTTCTTTGGGAGCAATTATTCTGGGGATATTAAGTTTGAACAAATAGAATTTAAGATCATTTTAAAGACATCATTATCCATAAAAATCGTCATATCGATTTATAAATCATTTTAATTGATATAAAATAGTTAAGTAATCAGAATAGATGGATAAAATAGCAGAGCCCAGCGAAGTTTCTCTTAAAGAAATTGTAACCAAAGTCAAAAAGGGGTTAACATATCTGATATCTCGGTGGAAACCAATTGTTGCGTTTGGAATAGTTGGGGCCGCCTTAGGACTTACATACGCGATAATAAAAAAACCTACTTACAAAGCGGTATGCACATTTGTGTTGGAGGACGGAAGTAAATCGGGTGGATTAGGGCAATACGCCGGGTTGGCATCCCTTGCCGGAATTGATTTGGGCAGTTCTGGAGGTGGGGGAATCTTTAAGGGAGATAATATCATTGAGTTATACAAATCACGATTGATGTTAGAAAAAACATTATTGAGTGAAGTCACCATAGCCGGGAAAAAGCAATTATTAATTGACCGGTATATTGAGTTTAATCAACTGAGAAAAGTATGGAAGCAAAAGGATCATATTGATACTATTTCATTCAGGGGCGCTACGGATAAGTTCACGAGATCTCAGGATAGTATAATTTCGACTATAGTAGAGGTTTTTAATAAGAAACTATTAACCGTAGATAAGCTTGATAAAAAATTAAGCATCATAGTTGTTCAGGTAGAAAGTGAAGATGAACTATTTGCGCAATCATTTAATTTAAAGCTTGTAGAAACGGTAAACAACTTCTATTCCGTAACCAAAACCAAAAAGAGCGATCAGAATGTAACTGTATTGCAACGGCAAGCGGACAGTGTAAAAGCTGTTTTGAATAATTCGATTAATGGGGTTGCATCTGCTATTGACGCAAATCCTAACGCAAATCCCCAGCTTTTGATATTAAAAGCCCCTTCTCAACGAAAACAGGTAGATGTACAGGCAAGTACAGCAATATATGCCGAAATAGTTAAGAATTTAGAGCTTTCAAAAATATCATTGAGGCAAGATGTTCCATTAATACAAATAATTGATGAACCGGTTTTGCCATTACTGAAGACCAAAGTTGGTAAGCTTAAGGGAATTATATTGGGAGGTCTGCTGGGTGCTTTTTTAAGCTCAACTTTTTTATTGACCCGTAAGATTTTCGATAAGATTTTATCATGAAATCTTACTGAAAATCTTCAATCAAAATCAAATTATTATTTCGCACGTGTACAATTTAAAGTTCTTTTTAACGGGGGACATCACATTTATAGCCAAACGTATTAATGAACTTTCGTAATATCTTTAAAATTTTAAAGTTAGAAAAATATACATCCAGCTTAATTTTTAAAAACATAGGTTGGCTCTTTTTCGATAAGTTTTGCAGGTTAGGCATAGGGCTTTTTGTTGGCGTATGGGTAGCAAAATATTTAGGCCCTGATAATTTCGGAAAATGGAATTATTCCATCGCAATAGTTGCTATTTTAAGTGCGCTGTCCACACTGGGACTTGACCAGGTGCTCGTAAAAAGCCTGATTGAACATGAAAACGACGAGGATTATTTAATGGGGACTGCCTTTTTTTTAAGGTTTTTTGGAGCCATCCTTGCTGTTATATTTGCTTGCATATACATATATTTTCAAAGCGGCACGGCGCTGCTATTGATTACTTTTATTACAGCCCTAAACTTAGTATTTCAATGTTTTGATGTTATCGATTTAAAATTACAATCAGTTTTAAAATCAAAAGTAAGCGTCATTATCAAGAATTCGGCATTTATTGCAGCGTCTGTTTTAAAACTATTAGTCATTCACAACAAAGGGGGATTATTGTTGTTTGTGATAATATCATTAATTGAAATTATGCTTGGAGCACTTGGATTAGCATTTAACTATGGCTTACCAAGAGTGATGAAGTGGCGTTTTAATATGATCTACGCCAAAAAACTTTTATTAGAATGTTGGCCATTGCTATTATCAGGGATAATCATATTGCTTTATATGCGTATTGACCAGGTAATGATTGGCAGTATGCTTAGCACTACAGATGTAGGCTTATACTCAGTTTCTGTAAAATTTAGCGAGTTATGGTACTTTATCCCTACTGTTTTTGCAAACTCGTTCTTCCCAAAACTAATTAAACTAAAAATAGATGTTGTGCAATACAAAAGGCTTTGTTCAAAACTATTAAAATTGCTTTTTTTAATCAGCTTTTTCATATCAGCAGCATTATCATTATGTGCCGGTAAACTGATAAGTACTTTATACGGTGCCTCTTATATAGCTTCTGCATTTGCATTACAAATAAGCATATGGACCTCTATTTTTGTTTTTTGGGGTGTTGGCGCAGCAAATATGTTATTGATAGAAGATTTAAATAAACACAATCTTTATAAATCTATTCAGGGGTTAGTGCTAAACGTAATCCTGAATTTGTTGCTAATACCACGTTTGGGAATCAATGGTGCTGCAATTGCAACTCTAATATCCCAATTTTACGCATCTTATTTATACTATTTATTTCCAAAATCAACCCGGCATATATTTGTTTTACAATCTAAATCGATATTGTTTTTCTTAAACTCATAATTTTAATATGATTATAGGGGCGCTTACGCATTAGATTTACATTTTAGGTTATGCTGTTAATTGTCAATTAACAGCATGATTTATAAAAATAGGTATACAGAAATATCATGGCTTTTAAAACACCAATACTTTTATTAATATTCACAAGATTAGATACTACAATTAAAGTATTTGAGCGTATTAAGGAAAAAAAACCTAAATACTTATTTATTGCGTCTGATGGCCCCAGAGCAGACAAACCTGAAGATGTCGTCAAAATTAATGTGGTTCAAGAATATATTTTAAGTAGAATAGATTGGGACTGCGAAATAAAAACATTGTTCAGGGAGCAAAATTTAGGATGCGGCCTAGCTGTATCCGGAGCTATAACCTGGTTTTTTGAACAGGTTGAGGAAGGAATAATTTTAGAAGACGATTGTTTACCGCACCCGGATTTCTTTTCTTTTTGTGAAGAAACATTAACGCGTTACAAAGCCGACAAACGTATTTGGGAAATTAGCGGCACAAATCTGCAAGGTGGTGTGAAAAGAGGCGATGGGTCATATTATTTTTCAAATTACGGAGGAATATGGGGCTGGGCCACCTGGGCGAGGGCCTGGAAACACTATGATTTTGATTTAAAGAATAATGACACATTTATAAAAGATAAGCATATACAAAGGGTTTTTCAGGACAAAAAGCAACAGCGTTTTTGGATGAACACTTTGAAAAATGCGAAAGATATCGACACATGGGATTATCAATGGCTCATGACTATCTGGACTAACAATGGTCTGAGCATTATTCCTAATGTAAACCTGATTGAAAACATAGGGTTCAGCGCCGCTGGGACTCATACGAAGGACGAACCCAAATGGTACAGGGCCCTAACCAAAGGGAACGGTAAACTTGGCGAAATGTCACATCCTGATACAATTACAGTAAATACCGAAGCAGATAACTTCTTTTATTATAATTGTTTTAAGGTTCCCGTTTTTAATGCCTTGGTTTCAAGGGTAAAATCAGGCATTAAAAGAAAACTCTTCAAAGCATAAATTTATGGGGAGAATCAAATCAATAATTATTTCATTTTTAAGGCTTACTAAAGTGCATCGGTTAATTAATGCGGCCAATGAAGCCGATGAACTTGATGCTTGCCAAAAAAGCGTAACAAATACCGGAGGTTTTTTTCTTAACGGCGCTCATGTGTATAATCTTTCAAATGATAAAACCAATATAAGTATAGGATTAGAAACTTATATAAATGGCGAGTTGAAGACATTGATTTATGGGGGCAAAATATCCATAGGTAAACACTCCTATGTGGGGCTAAACTCAAAAATATGGTCTGGTGAAATGATTACTATCGGTGACCATGTGTTGATTTCTCACAACGTTCATATTGTTGATACAAACTCACATGAAGTACAACATGATGAACGTGCTGAGTCATTTATGAAAACAGTTAAAAATGGCGGCAATTATTTAGTTAAAGGTTCTGTTCAGACGGCTCCTATAATTATTGAAGATCATGTTTGGATAAATTTCAATGTTATTATATTGAAAGGTGTAACCATTGGTACAGGGGCAATTATAGCAGCAGGCAGTGTGGTAACAAAAGATGTAGCTCCATTTACCTTAGTTGGAGGTAACCCCGCCAAGTTTATAAAATCATTAGATAACGTTAAGTCATAACATAATGTTAGCAGAGTTAATCAAAAGTTTAAAGAAATATAAGCATAAATTATATTTAAGATCGATAGACACTTTTATTGAAAAAGGCAATTCGCATTTACTGGAAAATTTCAGAATCATTTTGAACCAACCCAGGCATAATAAAATATATACAAAGGTAGGGAATGATACAGTGCTTGATTGCACAATCATTTTTGAGTCAGAAACCGGCGAAGTAAGTATTGGGGATAGGTCATTTATTGGCGCAAGTACCATTATTTGCAAATCAAAAATCGAATTTGGCGACGAAGTATTTGTTGCATGGGGCTCATATTTTTATGATCACGATTCACATTCCGTTGATTACCGGGAACGTGAAAACGACATAAAGACACAATTAGAGGATTACAGAGCGGGACGCAACTTTATTGAAAATAAAAACTGGACGGTTGTGAATACAAAACCAATAAAAATTTGTTCAAACGCCTGGATCGGTATGAATTGCACCATTCTGAAAGGGGTAACTATAGGTGAAGGTGCAATTGTAGGTGCAGGAAGTGTAGTTACAAAAGATGTTACTCCGTGGACAATTGTTGGCGGAAATCCGGCTAAAGTCATTAAAGAAATCCCCACTGATTTACGAAAATCTTAAAATGAAAAAAGTTTTAATAACGGGCGCATACGGTTTCCTGGGCCGAAATACAGCAAAAGCTTTTAAAGACAACGGCTACCATGTAAGTGGGATAGGTCATGGTAAATGGCATAAATACGAATACAATAAATGGGGTGTTGACGATTGGTTTGAATCCACTATCACGTTTGAAGCCTTAATGAATATCAACCAGGCTTTTGATGTCATAGTTCACTGCGGTGGCAGTGGATCTGTGGCGTTTTCTTATCAAAACCCATTCGAGGATTTTCAAAAGAGTGTTCAGAGCACCTTAGCCTTGTTGGAATATATAAGATTAAAAGGTAAGCCATGTCATTTTATTTACCCTTCAAGCCCTGCTGTTCAGGGAGATGTTGGAGATAAAATGATCAGTGAAGGTGATCCCTCCGACCCTGTTTCGCCTTATGGCTTTCATAAAAAAGCAGCTGAAGAGTTATGCTTTTCTTATAGCAAAAACTTTGGATTAAAAATTTCTATAATCCGCTACTTTTCTATTTACGGTGTGGGCTTACAAAAACAATTACTATGGGACGCCTGCATGAAAATAAAAAACTCAACCGGAGATGTTACATTTTTTGGCACCGGGGAGGAAACACGTGATTGGATACATGTTAATGATGCTGCATCATTGATATTGTCAATAGCAGCTAATGAGACAAAGCAAATCAATATAATAAACGGAGGCGCCGGTATGAGAACCACAGTAGCTGATACGATTGCCTTGTTAGTAAAGGCTTATAATAAACAGACCACTGTTAGGTTTAATCAAGAAGTTAAAATTGGAGACCCGCGATTTTACCATGCCGATATTTCAAAAGCTAAAGAGTTGGGATGGCGCCCGGAAGTAAGTGTAAACAATGGGATTGGGGAGTACGTAAATTATTTTAAAGAGTTACATAATGATTAGGGTTGCATTTTTGATAAATTTTTCGAAAGAGTATAAAGGCGGCATCAATTATATTAAGAACTTATTATACACAAATTCGGTAACAAAGTTCCCCGACCTGGAATTTTATGTTATTGTGCCTTCAAATATTGAGCAGGAATATGTGGATATGTTTTCGCCATATGCAAAGGTAGTTTACACTGATATATTTAAAAGCTATACCATTCCCTGGTTTTTGAACAAAGCATTCAACCGGACTTTTAAATATCAGCTGCCTTTATATTTGCTTTTCAAGAAACATAAAATCAATATTGTTTCGCACTCCTTTTTTTGGGGTAAGTACAAATCGCTAAAGCTCATCAATTGGATCCCCGATTTCCAGCGCCTGCATTTTCCGGAGCTTTGGACACAGAAACAATTGAATAACATTACGAACATTGACCAGAATATTGTTAACTATAGTGATATTGTTATTTTAAGTAGCTACGATGCATTGAATGACTATAAAAAGTTTGCCCCCTCAAAAATAGATAAAGCCAGGGTATTGCAGTTTGTATCACAACCAGGAGAAATTACCGGGATTGATGAATTATATCTCGAAATAAAAAAGAAGTACAATTTGTCAGATGGATTCTTTTACCTGCCTAATCAATTTTGGTCGCACAAAAACCATATAGTTGTCCTCAAGGCAATTAATTTACTTGTGAAAGAGGGATTAAACCCGGTAGTAGTTACAACCGGCGTAATGCATGATTTTAGAGGTAACAACAGAAATATTGAGCTAATTAAAGAATTCATTGCAGAAAACAGCCTTGAAAAAAATGTATTGCTTTTAGGTTTAATTCCGTACAACGAGGTTTTGGTGTTAATGCGTAAATGTAAAGCAGTAATTAACCCGTCATTTTTTGAAGGTTGGAGTTCAACAGTTGAGGAAGCAAAGAGCATCGGCAAAACAGTTGTTATTTCAGATATTCCTGTCCATCGTGAACAAAAACCACCCAAAGCATTTTATTTTCCACCCACTGATGAAAATCTGCTTTCCGGAATTTTGAAAAATATTTTAAATGACAAAACCCTGGACTCAACCGATGTGCCCCCACAATTGAAGGAGGCGCTCAAAAGTGATTTGCTAAAACGGACAATAGCTTTCTCTGAAAACTATTACAAAATTGTTAAGGATTTGATAGATAAAAATTAAAAGATTGGTAATGCCAAACAAGCCGTTGATATCTGTTATTACAGTAACCTATAATGCCGCTGCTTCAATTGAAGAAACGATAAAATCAGTTATCGAAAAACTGGGATCAGGAAATGAATTCATAATCATAGACGGAGGTTCTGTAGATCGCACAATTGAAATTATAAAAAAGTACAAAGAGCATATTAATTACTGGATTAGCGAGCCTGATAAAGGGATATATGATGCAATGAATAAAGCTATTAAAGTGGCAACGGGAGCCTATTTATACTTTATTAATGCGGGCGATTTGCTCCTCGGCTTACCTACTGATATTTTAACTAGTTACGAAGCTTCCGCGGCAAAACTTCTCGCTTTTCCGGTTTTGGATTCAAATCATAAACTAAGGTTGCCTGCTATCAATTCAAGCATAAAAATAAAAAACCTTTTACCGCATCAAGGTTGCTTTTATAAACGCGATTTAAATATTCAGTATAGCTTAAAATTCAAAGTTTTCTCTGACTTCGACCTTAACCAAAAGCTTTACAGTCAAAAATATCCGATTAAAGTATTTAATGAGCCCGTGGTAGCTACACATGAACTTACCGGAATTTCCCATGATAAACGTTACGGAAAAGAGATTTTCAAAGTGGTAGAAGGAAACTTCGGCCCTATTTACAAGTGCCTGTCCTTTGCTTATTTTAAAATGGATGGTTTGTACAACCGTATTAAAAATTTATAAGTGATGATTAATATATTGGTTGTAATTTATAATAAAAGCTTTTCTGAATCAAGGACATTGGTTGAAACTGAGGCGATTGCAAAAACCGGGCTCCTTAAAACTTTCAAACTACTGATATGGGATAATAGTCCTGTTAAAATAAACGAAATTGAGTTAGAGCAACTGAAAAGACATTTACATGATGTATCGGTAATTCATACCCCGAGAACCTCCCCCTATCCCAAATTTATAACAGGGTAATAGATAATCACATAAACCTTGATGATTATTTAATGTTATTGGATCATGACACTTTTGTAACTGAGAAATATTTCACTGAAATTATTGATAAGATTAATGGTGAAGATTTGCCAAATTTATTACTCCCTAAAATTTTGGTAAATGGTAAGATTGAAAGTCCGGCTCTTCAGTATGTTTTATTTGCCAAAAGATGGAAAGAGGATCTACCCGGCTGCTATGATACCAGGCATGTTACAGCAATTAACAGTGGTATGGTAATTTCTGCAAGATTCTTTTACAGTGGTTTTAGGTATGATGAGCGTTTACTTTTTTACGGAACCGATACCTATATGATGTATAAATATAGCGGAGATAATAAAAAGTTTTACTTACTCAATACAAGTTTAAAACATGATCTAAACTTATTGAGTAATCCATCTGTTACACAAAAAGCAAAGGTTTTTAGAGCTATTAAGCAGGCAAATTTAATTGTATATTCATCAAGCAGGTGGTATTCTGTTTTAACACGTATTAATAACTTGATTATAGCAGTAAAATACGCGGTTAAGTATAGGAGTTTAATCTTTTTTAAATGATAGAGTCGTTTGCTGATTTAGGTATAATCTGTTTGCAAACTTTTTTCATTTTTGCAATATCCTTTCTTATATACAGAAAGTATATCATATCTCTGTTTGATCCTTTATTTTTCTTTCTGATAACTCAGGCTTTTTCCGTTGAAATGGCTTTGCTTCAAATTACCTACACACCTTATCTTATCAATTTCTTACTATGTGTGGTTTGTTTGAATATTGGCTTTCTCTTAAACAGGCCCAGAGTTAAGGAAATTGACGATAGCAATTTTGTTTACTCCGATGATCTGTTAAAATTTGTAAATTACTTCAATCTATTTGCATTTATAATTATTGTAGCGGCTAACCTGATTTTGATTTCTCAAAAGGGCCTCGCCTTATTGAGCGATGATCCAAGTTTAGCAAAGTTTTCGAATTTTGATGAAGGCGGCGGATTTGGCGCCGTCAGAAGAATTAACTGGGGCCTACTAAACTTGGTGTTTGTGAGTTTACTTTTTACGTACATGCGCACAAACAGAAAAAGGAACCTCATCATGTTGTTCGTATTGTTCCTCATTTCAATGACATCCGGAGCCAAAGGGGTAGTTTTAACTTTTGTTTCGTTGATCAGTTTATTAGGAGTATTTAAGAAAACACAGGTAATGTCGTCTTTTAAAAAGATAAACAGGGCAAAGGTTCCGCTCCTGGTAGTGGGATTTATTTCTGCCATATTTATCTTAATTAAAGGAAGTGGGTATAATGCTTCCGTACAGGACGGATTAATTAAGCTGGGGATTAGGTTTCTATATTTCGGCGATGCCATAATCTATTACTATGAGCCTTCAACCGTTGCCCATTTTCAAAGCTATAACTTTATCGACTTTTTGAGCTATCATTTTAATTCTGTCTTAGGGTTTTTAAGAATAGTAGATTATAAACTTCCTTTAGGAAATGATCTGTTGCTGTATTACATTAAGAGCTCAGACGATACCGGCTTATCAATCGGGCCCAACACCCCCTATTATATAAGCGGGCATATTTTTTTCGGAGCCTTTGGTGCCTTAATTTATTCTTTTATTACGGGCATAATAGTCGGTTTTGTTCGAAGAAAGTTTTTTTCAATGGATAAAATGAACCTCAATTTTCTGGCTGCAATTGGTATCATATTTTTAACGCTTTTAATCACTTCGTTTCCGCAAGATGCACAGCTCATGATTTCTATGCTGTTTGATACCGTGGTTTTTGCCAGTTTGCCAATTATCCTATCCGTAATGTTTTGTTATTCTTCCTTTAATCAAAAAACAAAAACCGCCGAATAATATCCATATATGTTTAAAGTAGTCATTTCGGGAGTAAATCTTGTTGAGGGAGGTATATTGAGTATACTTCAGGATTCATTAAAATCAATATCAAAAATTAAAAGGCAACATGAGCTTGAGATCACTGTTTTGCTACATGATTTAAAGCTGCTTGACGAAGGGATAGATAAAAACTGTTTTACTTTTATTGAATACCCCGAAGTCAAATCCTCATGGCTTAAGCGTGTAAAATTTGAATATATTGAAAGTAAAGAATTATCAAACCAACTGAAACCTGACCTTTGGATCTCGTTGCATGACATTACACCTAATGTTAATTGCGAATTTCAGGTTGTTTATTGTCACAATCCTTCTGTTTTTTATAAACTGGATGTTAAGCGTTTTTTTTATGACATTAAGTTTTCATTGTTCTGCATCTTTTACCGGTATCTGTATCAGATAAACATTAAAAAAAATGCATATGTGATAGTTCAGCAAAATTGGATTAGGAAGGCTTTCCGTACCATGTATGGCGTTAATACCATAGTAGCCTATCCTATTCAAACAAAGCATATACCTGAACCAATGGTTTTAAATGATGAATTATTGGGTATTGATATGAATAAAAAGATCTTCTTTTTTCCGTCAATACCAAGGATATTTAAAAACTTTGAAGTTGTATGCAAAGCCGCCGAGCTTCTTGAAAAAAAGACTGCGACTTTTGAATTAGTTATCACATTAAATGGCACGGAGAATAAATACGCCAGTCATATTTTTGAAAAATATGGCCACGTAAAAAGTATAAAATTTATAGGCGTGCAGAAACGGGCCATTATTAACGAGCTATATGCAAAAACAGATTGCTTATTATTTCCGTCTAAATTGGAAACATGGGGATTGCCTCTTTCCGAGTTCCGGTCATTCAATAAGCTCATAATGGTATCCGACTTGCCATATGCCCATGAAAATATGGGCAATTATGAAAAAGTAAAATTCTTCGATCCCAATAATGCCGAAGAATTGGCAGAATATATGTTTTTATTTATGAAGAGCGAACTTATTTTTGATAAGCAATCAGTAATGGTTCCGGATCAGCCATTTTTTAATAATTGGGATAGCCTTTTATCTTTCCTGATAGGTAAAGCAAAAGACAAAGTTTCAGCACAAATGGGGCTAAAATCGTAAAGTAAAATGAAACTGAATATAAGTCTACTTATTCCTACTTTAAATGCCGGAGAAATATGGCCACAGGTTTTGCAAAGTGTAAACGATCAGAATATCGAACTCGCAGATAAAATTATTGTGGATTCTGGTTCAACAGATAACACGGTAGCTGTTGGCCAGCAATTTGGATTCAAAGTAATAAACATAAACAAATCCGAATTTAATCACGGAGGTACAAGGCAATTACTGGTTAACGCGGTGCCCAACGCGGACATTTGCATTTTTATAACCCAAGATGCAATTTTAGCTTCGCCTCAAAGCCTTACTAATATAGTTAACGTGTTTAACGATCCGGAAATAGGCATGGCATATGGCAGGCAACTGCCTCATAAAAATGCCCAAATATTGGAAAGCCACGCCCGTTTATACAATTACCCGGACGAGTCACATGTTCGGGCGCCTGATGATATAGTAAAAATGGGGTTCAAGGTATTTTTTTGTTCCAATTCATTTTCGGCCTACAGGCGTGATGCGCTACTGGCAATTGGTGGCTTCTCCTCAGATTCAATTATGGGCGAAGACGCAATTGTTGCGGCTAAAATGTTGATCGCCGGATATAAAAAGGCGTATGTTGCAGATGCAACAGCACACCATTCCCACACCTATACATTGCTGCAGGAATTCAGACGGTATTTTGATACGAGGGTATTCCACGAACAAAACAAATGGCTAATAGATGATTTTGGTAAACCAACCGGAGAGGGTATTAAGTTTATGAAAGCCGAATTAAGCTATGTTGTGAAACACAAGAAAAGCAGGATATTTAAATCGGTCTTTTCCCTGGGTGCAAAATGGTTAGGCTATAAAACCGGGAAATTTTATAAAAAACTTCCAACTCCGGTTTTAAAGAAATTGTCAATGCATTCATATTATTGGAAATAACAGATCAATTATTAATGGCTTGTGGCTTCGTTTCTCTAAGACTTGCCACTTGCGGTATTTAGAAATTGTTATTTAATTATAAAGAAATCAATTAATACACCCGTATCGTCCGCTCAATTCATTTAAAAATGAGTTGGTTATCTACATCAATTAAAAAATATAAAATAAAACAGAAAATAATTAATTCTTAACTGTAGCGTTATTAGTAGTGATCCCGTAATTAAGTTTAACAAACGTTGATTTTATTTAAAAACAATTCGTTTTAGTAAAATTATTATATTTGCAAAACTTAACCCTGATCGCAAATGCGCTATTCTAAACTACTTCAGCCGTTCACATTTTTTTGTGATTTAATATTATTAAATATTGCCCTGCAATGTGCTCATCTCTTTATATTTACATTCTACTCATCAGAAATACAATCAACTGATTTTTTATTATTAGTTAACCTAACCTGGATTACAATAGCTTCAGTAACTAAAAGCTATACTATAAAAAGGCCCCTTATATTAAGTGACAATTTAAGCAAATTCATGTCCTCTATCGTATACCACCTGGTAATGGTTCTGGGGATAGTATATTTCTTTAAGCTTTATGAGATAAGCAGAATGGTGATGTTTTGCACATATCTTTTGTTTTTTATCTTCATAGTTATTCAGCGCTCTCTAATCTTTTTTATACTCGATTATATTCGTAAAAAAGGTTATAACATTAAACATGTTATCGTAATTGGTAATGCTGATATCGTTAACCGGGTAAAAAAATCATTTTCAAGGCATCCGGAGTACGGGTATAATTTTATTACCACCATACCCGAAGAAATGATTGAAAGCCTGCCCCATGAAGTACTATTTGATAAAATCCTTGAGGCCAGGCCTGATGAAGCATTTATATGCTACAAGTTTATGGATCAGCTTTTATTGAATAAACTGGTTGACCTGGGCGACCAGCATTCCATTAAAATTAAACTGGTTTCAGATCTTGTACTCGATAACAGCTATGCCAGTATCGTAAATTATGAAAATCTTCCTGTAATACAGCTCTCCTCTTCTATTGAGCTTAGTCTGAAGATTATTTTTTTTAAGCGCTGTTTCGATATTCTTTTTTCCCTTTTTGTAATGATCCCGGGGCTTCCTGTGTTTATTGCGTTAGCTATAATAACTAAATTAACTTCAAGGGGCCCGGTTTTTTATCGTCAGGAAAGAATTGGCAGAAATCATAAACCCTTCAGAATGTATAAGTTCAGAAGCATGTATGTAAATTCAGAGCAAGCTGTGCCGATGCTGTCAAAAGATAAAGATCCCCGAATTACGAAATGGGGTGTATTTTTACGTAAATCCAGGCTGGATGAATTACCACAGTTTTGGAATGTTTTAAAGGGCGACATGTCTATCGTTGGTCCCAGACCAGAGCGGCAGTATTTTATTGAACAACTCATAGAAGAATCACCTAACTACAAAAAGTTATTTAAACTCAAGCCGGGTCTCACCTCTATAGGACAAGTAAATTACGGCTATGCCGAAAATGTTCAGGAAATGCGTCACCGGGTGCGTTACGATCTTATATATTTAAAAAACATCAACTTTAATAACGACTTGAGCATAATTTTCCAAACCATAAAAGTGATGGTTCAACTCAAGGGAAAGTAAACGTTATTCCCAAACTCGGTATAACGATCTCTCGAAAATATAATAAGTATTCAAAAAGACAGAGCAGGATGGTAATGAAACCATCCTGCTTTATTTTTATAAACCAATTTACCGGTTACCCTATACATTAAATTATGAGAGCACCATTTCTTATTGGATGTTTTTTATTTTCATGGCTCACTACTTCGGCACAAGTGGCTTTAAAAAATCTTTTAACCGAAAACCTGAAAAACCCAATTTGTATTGATGCACACAATCCGCGTTTTAGCTGGCAACTTGCAGAAAAAGACAATAGACCCGTCGGCCAACAAGCTTATGAAATACAAGTAGACTCAGCCTCGTTCAGCGAAAATAATACAACCCCGTTATGGTCGAGCGGAAAAATAACATCAAATCAGTCAGTGTACGTACCTTACCGCGGCAAAACACTGCTATCATGCCATAAATATTTTTGGCGGGTAAGGATTTGGGATACCAACGGATTACGTTCAGCTTGGAGTGATCAGTCATTTTGGAAAATGGGCCTGCTATCTGCTTCTGACTGGCATGCCCAATGGATTAGGCCTGCCTTAAATGATACAGTAAACGCCCCCGCTCCTTTGCTGAGAACTAATTTTTCATTAAACAAAAAAATACGGGAGGCTACAGCTTATATAACTTCGCATGGCTTTTATGAAGCACAACTAAACGGGCATAAAGTAGGCGACAGCTTCCTTACACCAGGATGGACAAGTTATAATAAAAGGTTACAATACCAGGCCTATGATGTTACAACTCTGTTAGCCCAGGGAGAAAATGCCATGGGTATTACACTTGGCAGCGGTTGGTATCGCAGCCCGCTGGGCCCTTATACACCCAGGGCCAATTTTTATGGTGATAAAACAGCAGTTTTAATGGAGATGAGGATCATCTTTACCGATGGCTCAGAGAAAATCATATCGTCAGATCAAAGCTGGAGATCATCTACGGGAGCTTTACAATTTGCCGAGATCTACAACGGTTGTATTATTGATACGAGGTTAGAAAAGTCAGGATGGGCAGGGCCCACTTTTGATGACCATAACTGGCATCCTGTAATCATAATGCCATACGCTAAAAACACCCTTATTGCTACATATAACGAACCCGTTAAGCAACATGAAACATTTAAGCCAATAAAGGTCATAACTACGCCACGCGGTGAAAAGGTGATTGATTTTGGTCAAAATCTGGTGGGTTGGGTAAAAGTTACACTGAAAGGCCATCCGGGAGACTCAATTAAAATTGCTCACGCAGAAGTGCTGGATAAAGCAGGCGAATTTTATACAGAAAACTTACGGGCGGCAAAGGCCGAAAACACTTATATATTAAAAGATACCGTTAAAAGTACCTTTGAGCCGCAATTTAGCTGGCAGGGTTTCAGGTACATTAAGGTTAGCGGTATAAAAGGCGCATTAAATCCAGATGACTTTACCGCTGTAGCTGTTTATTCGGATATGAAAGCTACCGGGAGCTTTTTATGCTCCAACCCCTTGCTTAATCAATTGCAACACAATATCCAATGGGGACAGAAAGGTAACTTTCTTGATGTACCAACAGATTGCCCGCAACGCGACGAGCGCTTAGGCTGGACAGGCGATGCGCAGGTATTTTCACGTACAGCAGCATTTAATATGGATGTTCACAATTTCTTTACCAAATGGCTCAGGGATGTAGCTGCCGATCAGTATCCAGGCGGTAGTATCCCCTTTGTGGTTCCGGATGTATTCAAAAATGGCACAAATGAGGTTGGCGGCAGTTCAGGATGGGGAGATGTGTCAACCATCATCCCATGGAATATGTATTTTGCATATGGAGACAAAAAGATTTTAGAAAACCAGTTTCAAAGCATGAAAGCCTGGGTTAATTATATCCAAAAGCAAACCAGGAACAATTTATGGGTAACGGGTAATCATTTTGGCGACTGGTTGTTTTATAGTGTGAATAACGACAGAGATGGTACATCTGCGATAACCAATAAATATCTTATCGCACAATGCTTCTATGCATATTCAACCCAAATACTGATCAACAGCGCCAAAGTTTTAAACAAAACAACCGACGAGCAATATTATTCAAAGTTGTTGCTCAAAATAAAACGGGCATTTGTGAACGAATATGTTACCGCTAATGGCCTGATCTCATCAGATACCCAAACAGCATACGTATTAGCTTTGGAATTTGATATGCTGCCGAAAAACTTGAGACAGCAGGCTGCAGCCCGCCTTATTAAGAACATCGGGCTATACCGGGATCACCTGACAACGGGTTTTTTAGGCACTCCTTATCTTTGTGATGCCCTCACCAGGTTCGGTTACGCCGACGTGGCGTACAAGTTATTATTGCAGGATACTTATCCTTCCTGGCTATACCCAATTAAACAGGGGGCTACTACTATCTGGGAAAGATGGGATGGTATCAGGACCGACGGCAGTTTTGAAGAGTCATCTATGAATTCTTATAATCATTACGCTTACGGGGCTATCGGCGATTGGATGTATCGCTATATTGCAGGTATTACGCCTGCCGCACCAGCCTATAAAAAAATAACAATCAAACCGGTAATTGGCGGCGGGCTATCATGGGCCGAAGGAAAATACGATTGCCCGTACGGAACCATCTATAGTAAATGGCAAATCACTGATAGGAAATTAGATATGAGGGTAACTGTTCCGCAAAATACAACAGCTGATATTTTTGTTCCCGATTTTTCAGGAAATAATTACAAAAAATTCACTGTGGGCCCCGGCAATTATCATTACAGCAGATGACAGCAATCTGTCTCTGAAAACCGGGTTCTCCCGCTACATAAATGATGAAACCCGGCAGGTTCAAGTATCTATAAAAATCATATATTCGGTTATAATCAAATAAAATTGAATTTATGGCTTTCGATATAGAAATACTGGTCAGGTTTTTACTGGCCCTGTTGTGGGGCGGACTTGTAGGCGCCGAAAGAGAATATCATGGTAAGGCGGCTGGCTTCCGTACCACCATCATGATATCTTTTGGCGCTTGTTTTTTCACACTCATGTCAACCGCCATTGGGGCGCCTGACAATGCAGACAGGATCGCATCAAACGTGGTTACGGGGATTGGGTTCCTTGGTGCCGGCGTTATTTTCAGAGGTGAAAACCGGGTTAATGGCATCACTACCGCAGCTACCATCTGGGCCGTTGCGGCAGTAGGCATGGGTATTGGAGCCGGTTACTACTTAGCTGCCGGGTTCGCCAGTATAATGATCCTGTTTATACTTTCCGTACTTCCTTTCTTTCAAAAGAAAATAGATTATTATAATCAATCCAAAACATTTTATATTAAATGCCCGGTCTCGGTAAATGGTATCATCTTGTGCGAAGATATGATGACAGCTCATAAACTGAAATTCAAGATGGTTAAGAGGGTGAAAGATGGCGACTATATGCTTTTAACATGGCAGCTTCACGGACCTTCAGTTAAAATGGATCTGTTCATCAACTCAGTTAGCGATATTCCAGTTATCGAACATTTTGAGTTTTCGTGATATCGACAACGTATTAATTATTATATCCACAAAGCAAATGCTTTTTATTCTCCCACAAGAATTCTGCTTGATCCGGGTTCTGTTTGATCGAATCGAAAAGTAGCGACTTTTTAGAATTAAAAAGGTTCACTCTTTTAAAGTGACCCTTTCAGAACTTAGACACAGTTCCTATATGGTGCACCTAACTGTACAGAATTCGAACCAATTTTTGAAGTATTTGGCTGTTTTATGCGAGTTATCAGCCATGCAATAGCTTTTTTTACACACCAAATATCCTCCGGAAAGTCAATATGGTTTATTTAGCTTTTTGAACCTTATATATCCCAATCCCCCTTCAACATAAGTCAGCTGGCTTTTGCTATGTTTAAGATCATCATTTTAAATAACAGGTTTTTAGGCATGATACGCCAGTGGCAGGAGCTGTTTAGCGGATCTTGAAAACCCAGCCGGATTCCGGCATTTTGATTGCGCCGAACGTTAATGTGTTGATGATTGACCTAAACAGCTTGTCCAATCAATATTTGATTGTTTAGGCGTTATGATTAATTTGTTCCGATCCTCTGTCCGTATCGCGGACTGCGGGTGTAATCAACATTAGGATTCAGAAATAATGTTGAATATGATATGGTCCATGAGGTTCAATTATTACAAATTTAACAAGAGGAATAAAACTCAATTGTAAATAATTAGCTTAATCGATTACCTCAAGAGAAGCAATTGGCTACCTGCAATTAATTCATAAAAAAGTTGCCAATAAAATTGACAACTTGCCTAAAATAGTACTAAAACCCGATGTACCCACAGACCTATTTTGGATGAACTGAACCGATTAGCCACTCTGTTTGATGGTCAGGCTGATTTCAAATATCTAACCCGTTTTCGATAGAACCGATTATTCAGGATTTATGCTTGACCATTCCTAACATATAATGGAGTTTTAATAGATATCATTCAGAGAGTTTATCTACTTATCACTATTTTCCGTATCATAGTATTGCCATCAGTTACGTATAAATTGCCGAAATTATCTGCGGCCACGTCAGTTGGGGTTTTAAATGTAGCTGTAGCGCCCGGGCCATTATTTGACCCAAACTCACCGGTACCGGCTACCGTGGTTACCACACCTTGAGGGGTCACCTTGCGTATTTTATTATTCAGACGATCCGCCACGTATATATTACCTGCGGCATCTATACCCAAACCAAACGGAGTATCAAATGAAGCTGCAGCACCCTTGCCATCAGCTGCACCCTTGGCGCCGCTTCCTGCAAGCGTACTTACCACGCCTCCCCGGTTAATCTTACGGATTAGGTTATTGTGGGAATCTGCCACATATAGGTTACCGATAGCATCTACTATCATATCAGAAGCACCATTAAATGACGCAGCAGTACCCTTGCCATCGGCCGAACCTGCTGCACCGCTACCTGCAAGGGTTGTTACTACGCCTTCCGGGCTTATCTTACGGACCAGGTTACTATGTACCACGTAAACATTACCGGAGGCATCTAAGGCCAAACCTCCCGGATTATAAAATGTAGCCGTAGCTCCCGGGCCATCGGCTGTTCCCTGGGCACCGCTACCTGCAAAGGTTGTTACCACGCCCTCCGGGCTTACTTTACAGATCCGATTGTTATGACTATCGGCTACATATATAGTACCTGAAGCATCTACCGCTATGCCGGACGGATACCAAAACACAGGGCCCCGGCCATCCATGTCAACCTTATCGTTGCCGGCAAGGGTTGTTACTACAGCCGCCGGGCTTATCTTACGGATCAAGCCGGTCCAATTATCTGTCACGTATATGTTACCGGCAACATCTGTTGCTATACCCACTGGGCTGTTGAATGAAGCCGATGTGCCGACACCATCAGATGCCCCTCCAATACTTTGACCGGCAAACGTGCTAACCGTTACTGTGGTGGGTTTGTGAAAGTCTTTAATACAGGATGCATTGCCTAACAGAAAGGCTAATCCTAAAACAACAGTTATTTGCGTTTTCATAATACAACGAGTAAAACTAAAATAAAGAGATCCTTGTTACTCCAGTGCTGAGTTCAACAACCTATATGATGATTTTTATTATATATGCCGAAAAAAGCAATACCCAAATTTGTATCCCAAAAGACACAATGCGCTTAATCTTATAATGGATAGTTCAGGTATGCCGGCCATTGGGCGGACTGCGAAATTTGTACTACCTCATACATCAATAGGCGATAGACAAATGCCGGGCAAACCGTTATTAACCAGGGAAGTCAAATATTTTTTTCTGTGTTACAAGTTGTAAAAACATAAGCAATAATAGGAAAAGGATCAGGTTTTCAGAATGATCGTCATCATCTATATAACTGACTGTCATCATCTACAACATGCATTTATCATCTTTTTATCAATTGAATTATAACATTGCTTTTGGCATCAATTAAAAAAGTTTGCGGGAATAGTAATTCATAATCTTTCTTAATTTATACAAAATTGTACTACATATTAAAATATAGCACATTATTGTATTATCTTTGAATCGTAAACTAAATGCTAATTTTCCTTAAATGTTAAAGTCAAATCCTATCAATAATATTATCCCTGACGAAAAATCTTCCGTAGCGATGATTTGCTCTGGGTTTTCTCGTTTAAGTGCAGCAGCCTATTTAGCCAAAGCCTGATATAGTGTCACTGTATAATGGTTTGCTGACCGGCACAGGCCTGGAAAACCTGGTAGTTTGGTATAACCCGGCACACATCATAGGTGTACGTATCTTGACCATTCCTGTAGAGGATGTTTTTTATGGGATGAATCCGATCTTGCTAAATGTAATGATCTATACAGGTTTAAACACAGGGTTTTATTTCCGGCTTAAAAATCAGCGAAGGGCAATAATATAGTAAACGCCATTTAACTTATACTAATACGACTTCATGATAAAAGACGAAACAGTTAACGACTTAACTTTAGCGCAGGTAGTAACTGATCTGGAACAAGATCATTATAACGCTGCTTTCGACACGCCACTCCGGCCTGATGCATTTGAACTGGACGACGATACCAAAATGGAACATATCGCCAAACATTTCGCCGCAATAATGGAAACCTTGGGAATGGACCTGGAAGATGACAGTTTGAGAGACACACCTAAGCGGGTAGCTAAAATGTATGTGAAGGAGATATTTAGCGGCCTTAACCCTGCTAACAAACCCAAACCCACTTTATTCAAGAATCCATTCAACTACAATCAAATGCTGGTGGAACGGAATATTGCTGTATTTAGTAACTGTGAGCACCATTTTGTACCTATTGTAGGTAAAGCCCACGTTGCCTATATCAGCAATGGGCAGGTAATCGGTTTATCAAAACTGAACAGGATTGTTCAGTACTGTTCGCAAAGACCACAGGTACAGGAAAGGCTGACCATGCAGATCGCCAATATGCTCAAAGAAGCGTTAGGTACGGAAGATGTAGCGGTAATTATAGACGCGCATCACCATTGCGTATCCAGCCGTGGTATCCGGGACGCCGGCAGTACCACGCTGACAGCTGAATACAGCGGGCAGTTTCTAAATATTGAAACCAAGAATGAATTTTTAAAGTATATCGGATAATGGACTTCAACGGAAAGAATATCCTGGTGGTCGGAGGCAGTTCCGGCATTGGCTTATCATTAGTTCAACTGCTTCATCGGCAGAACGCCAATATTTATACGGTATCAAGATCGGCATCAGCCGAGTGGCCGGAAGATTTACATTTTTTAAAAGCAGACGTTTTAGAAAGTTTGGATGCGGTGGAACTGTTCCTTCCTGAGCAACTGCACGGGTTGGTTTACTCGGTTGGAAGCATTACGCTGAAACCGTTCGGCAGGTTAACTGATGAAGATTTTTTGAAAGATTTCCAGCTGAACGTTTTAGGTGCAGCACATATGATCCGGCAGGCTATGAAACCAATTAAAAATGCCGGAGGTTCATCCATTGTTCTGATCAGTTCGGTCGCCGCCAAAACCGGCATGCCTTACCATGCCAGTATAGCAGCTGCCAAAGGCGCAGTTGAAGGCATGGCGCTTTCTTTGGCAGCCGAGCTTGCTATACAGCATGTCAGGGTTAACGTGGTAGCCCCCTCATTAACAGACACACCACTCGCTCAGGGCTTGTTGAGTACACCTGAAAAACGGGAAGCCTCTGGTAAACGTCATCCTTTAGGAAAAATAGGACAACCCGAAGATATCAGTCGGCTTATCGCCTATTTATTATCGGATGACAGTACCTGGATGACGGGGCAGGTTATCGGCATGGATGGCGGCTTAGGTAAATTAAAAACAAGTTAAGATGCAGGATATAAAAAGCGAAAACATCTATCAGCTGGAAAAGCAATACAGGACAAGCCTGATCAACAGTTTGATAGGCTACCGGGCTTTGAATCTTTTGGGAACAACCAGTAATGACGGTGTCACTAACTTGTGTATCATTAGTTCTGTTTTCCATTTGGGTGCGAACCCGCCGCTTATCGGAATGGTGATCCGACCCGAACGTGAGCACAATGATACGCTGCGTAACATCAGATCAACAGGACAATATACCCTCAATAACGTGTTACCAGAATGGTACATGCAGGCGCACCAAACCAGTGCAAGTTATCCTTCCGGCTTTTCTGAATTTGACACCTGTCATTTCAAAAAGTATTATACAAATGGCTTTAAGGCACCCTTTGTGAAAGCATCCAACGTACGCATAGGGCTGGAATTACGTGAGATGATTGATATGGAGGTTAACGGAACAACAATTGTTATAGGTGAAATAGTCCATATCCTAACAGAAGATGGATTGATCGGGGCAGATGGAACAGTTGATCACGGTAAAGCTGGAACCATGACCGTGGCCGGTTTGGATACCTACTATCTACCCCAACCCGTTGGACAACTCGCCTATGCCAAGCCTGGAGTTGAACCACATTTATTAAATACAAATACCAGCTTCAATACATAAGCCATGAAAAAAGACGCGGAAGTGATTGTTGTAGGTGCAGGCATAGCCGGTTTAACAGCGGCCAAAATATTAAAGGCTGCCAAAAAATCGGTCTTGGTTTTGGAGCACTCCGATGGAGTAGGTGGTAGAGTGCGAACCGATGAGGTGGATGGCTACCTGCTCGACCGGGGTTTCCAGGTTTTTTTAACAGCTTATCCGGAGGCCAGAAACCTATTGGATTATGAGGCGCTGGACCTTTGTAAATTCGATCCCGGCGCAATTATTTTGAACAAAAAAGGCGCTAATATTTTAGGCGATCCGATCAGGCAGCCAGGTTCAACAATGAGCACTTTGCTGTCTTCAGCTGCTACATTTACTGATAAATTACGCATGCTCCGATTAAAGCTAAAATTGGCCGGTAAGAGTATCGACAAGATTTTTTCAGAACCAGAGATCACCACCACAGAATACCTAAAAAAAGAAGGTTTCAGCGGAACCATCGTAAACCAGTTCTTCAGGCCCTTTATGACGGGGGTATTCCTCGAAGACCGCTTAAGTACCTCCAGCAGAATGTTTGAGTTTGTTTTTAAAATGTTCAGCGAGGGTGATGCCGCTATCCCTGCCCAAGGAATGGGCATGATACCTAAACAACTGGCTGAATGCCTTGCTCCGCAGGAACTCTTATTCCATCAAAATGTATCCGCAGTTAATGGAGGCTCAGTAACAACAACAGATGGGCTTAGCTATCACGCTAACTTTGTTTTGATCGCTACCGATCCTTTGCGTTCTCCCATAAGCAACAGAAATTCGAACATTGAGCATCATTCTGTAAGCAATATGTATTTCACAGCCAGGAAACGCCCCTTTGAAAAGCCCCTGATAGCTTTAAATACGTTACCTGGAAAAATTGTAAATAACATTGCCGTATTGGATCGTATTTCTAACAGGTATTCTGAAAGCGGCGATACTTTAATTTCATTATCGTTAATAGGCGACTATTCAAATGCGAACCAAAATAAACTACAGGAAAATGTGGTTAGCGAATTGAAATTCTGGTATCCCGAAGCCGTTAGCTGGAAACACCTAAAAACCTACCATATTGATTATGCGCTGCCGAATGACGACCACGTGACTAATGAACCTGGTTATACAACCATACGGGTAAATAACCAATGCTTTGTTTGCGGGGATTATTTGATGAATGGCTCAATTAATGCAGCGATGAAAAGCGGCAGGCTGGCTGCAGAGGGCATTATAAATACCATGCGCTAATGATCAACCATAATTTATATAGCAATGAACTTTTAAACCGCAAGCGGCTGTTAGGTGATAAACGGGCGGATGAGTTTATACATTATGTTTTTAGCGATCCGGTAAAGAAGAAGCAATTACAGGACTGGATGGGTGGCCAATCAGGTGCCGACCATTTGAAATTACTACAGCATTTATTCCCGAAAATTGACTTTATTGATAAAGCTACAGAACTGCCAATATGGGCGCAACCACTACTGATGAGAAACGGCGCTATTTTCTATGCCCGGCATTCGGAGATAATTATGAGTTTACTCGGGTTGTTATCATTACCCTATTGTTATAATGCAGCCAATGGCGCGATGGTGCTATACTTGTCCGAACTGATCCGTAAACAAACTACCAAAAGGCTTTATGATACCGCTGTGTTTGTTTGGGAGGTTATGGGGCCGGATGCTTTCGGTAAAAACGGAAACGCTTATGAAGAAATTTTAAAAGTGCGGATCATGCACGCGGCCGTTCGTTACTACACGCTGCAAAGCGGCAAATGGGATGATAGCTGGGGATTACCGATCAACCAGGAAGACATGGCCGGAACAAACCTGTCATTTTCACTGATCGTTATTCGCGGGCTACGAATGCTCGGCTACAGCGTAAGCCAGGATGACCAGGCCGCGTTTATGCACATATGGGGAGTAGTAGGTTATCTGTCGGGATTAGATGAAGATCTGATCCCCGAAAACTCTAAAATGGCGCAGCAACTTGATAACATTATTAAACGAAGGCAGTTCGCTGTTTCTACACATGGACAGGAATTAACCAGATCGCTGACCGCTCATATCCTTTCCGTTAATAAAAGTAAGGCCACGGCCAACGATATACTGGGCTTGATGCGTTACCTGCTTGGAAAAGAAATGGCCGATATGCTGGCGATCGACGCCCCCGAACTGCCTGCTTATAAACTAACCCTGATCAAAACGTTGAACCTGTTTAAAAGCTTTAAGCCGCAGGGAGATGCCAAGAAAAATTACCAGATTGCCTATGCTACCTTCAAGACGCAAAACCCAGCACTCGTTAAAAGAAACTAATTTTGAAAATTGCCGGCATGCTTAATTTATAAAAACATGAAATCATACCAACTCATTCATCAACTGATCGATCTTGTAGATGAACTGGAAAAAGAAAACCAGGGACGGGAAGTGTCTTTGCAGGATTTTATAGGTTTTCTTTTGAATAAAGTTGGCGATCCCGCCGTTAATAATCATAGCAGTGAAGTTAGGTTTGGTGATAATGACAGCGCCGCTTTGGATATTGCTTATCAGTTGGATAATAACATCGGGCGCCTGTTTGTTTTCATGAGTCGTTACGCCAAATCATATATTAAAAAAGCACTGGAGGGTACGCCCTTGCAAACCGCCGAGGATTTTACGGCACTGGCTATTTTATTAACGCACCCGCACTTATCAAAAAGTGAACTTATCAGCCATAATCTACAGGAAAAAACTTCTGGTACGGAAGTGATCAGGCGTTTGGTTGTGTCAGGGTTGGTTAGGCAGTGGGACGATGAAAAGGATAAAAGAAGTAAGCATATTGCCATTACTGACGAAGGCAAGAAATTATTGTTCCAGGTATTTGAACATACCAACTATGTGGGACAGATCATCACCGGCAGGTTGACCTTTGCCGAAAAATTCACGCTGCAATATCTTTTACAAAAATTGGAAAACTTTCATTTGGAACACTACGAAAAGAAAACCATCCTCAGCAAAGAAGACCTTAAAAAAGTAGCGACCGGAATCACACCGCATAATGGACGTACCTCTGATCCAGAGTAACATTGATACTGAAGTCATTATTGAAATGCCGTATAAAGCCAGGACCTCTTCGTTGCGATCAGGCTGTAATTAGATGACATCGACCATCAAGATCGAACTCATGAGCAGAATGAATTATGCATTTTTAAATTTTGCCGTCAACTTGTAAAGGGAGGTCGAACGAAACACACTGCGCTCGGTAAAAGAAGTTATCCAGTTTAAATGAAATACTCAAAAAACTAAAAATCAGCAACACGATTTGTGAAAAGAAAATGATTAAACAGGCTTTATATAAATCAAATTTTGAATCAGGTAATTGGTAGAACGTTATCGCTTGCTGAACCAATACAAAAATTCATCCTAACACGATAACAATAAGAGGTAAGTTTACGGCTTTAAGAAAACACAAAGCGTACTCTTGTAAAATAAAATCATGGCTACGGTGGAAAAACCATGATCTTCAGGTAATCGTTTTTCAGAAACACTGCCGTGTATTCCTTATCCGTTTTTTCATCAGATATTTTTTCGACAACCGGGTGGGGATAAACAACACCGCTACTGCCCTGGTAAACCCCTTTCTCCAGAAACATCGGATTTTTTTCCGGTTGTCCGATCCCATAGGTCGGGATGGTCACTTGTTCCGCCCAAGCTTTTACTTCCGTATCGGGTATATTATAATTGTAGTTTAAAATTAATTAGATGGTACCAGTTTAAGCATTCTTGCATCTGCTGCAGGTACGCTGGTAGAAAAAGTTTCTTGTCCGCTTTCGATCTTGCCTACTGTTTGATCCGTCAGAAAATCTTTTATAAGGTAACTGGTGTTCGTAAGACCCAGCTCCTTCTTTTTCCAAATTTGGTCATAGCCGGCGGAATTGCTGAAGTTGAACTGTGAGATCAAGACTTCTTTACCCGGCAGAAAAAATGCCATCTGCTGGTCGAGTGACTCACCGTCAGCTACCTTTACTGGTGTAAAAGCCTTTGGTGCGCTAAAGAAAGCGCACAGGTATTTGTTGTTCAGGTAAACTGCTGCGCGATCAGCCGCGAGTTTATTCCGGTAATCCGAGCCGTCCCCAAGTATACTGCCCATGCTCATCATAGCATACAGGCGTACCTGGATATCTTTTTCAGTCAGATCAGGATTTTTCTGGAAATTCTTCATGACGGCCACATCCAGGTTGGTATATGGCCAGAGTGTTCCCTGTACCCACCAGAGATGAGACCCGCTGGCAAGGGATGCCTCTGTACTACCATAATGCGGGAAACCCGGCCGATCATCCCTAAAATGGGAGTAGACATCCGTAGAAACAAAACGGCCATGGGCATACTGGCTGGGGAACATGGGAGAAATTGCCTCAGTTATAAAAACGTCTTTGCCCAGAATGGAATCCGCCAGTGATTTCAACATGTTCATACCGTAATTGTAAGCCTGAAGACCGGAACGAACGGACGAGTTGTACCGACGGGTAGATTCAAGTGCGCCGGCAGTTAAGAAATCGATCTTCAAAAATTTAGCACCGATCTCTTTAGCTTTTTTGAGCTGGTAGATCACGTACTGCCGAACGGCAGGGTGTGTAGGATCCATCGCCAGGCACCCCCAGTCGCCTTCCTTATACCAGATCGGGTTGCCGTGATCGTCTGAGAGCAGCGCGTCTGAAAGGTTATAATCTGATCCCTGAATTTTAGTATTTGCAGTATTGTTCCGCCAGGTCCACATGGCGAAGGGTATAAAGTAGAAGCCAAGGTCCTGTTTTTTCTTGTCAATGTATTTACCGAACGATGCCAGCAAACTCGTGGTATATATCCCCTGATCATAAGAATCGATACTCATAACCGGTCTTGAATATTTATTGAACTGATCAAGCGTTGCAATAAAATCTGAAATCTTGGGAATATCACGCGGCATCATTTTCCCCTCATAACCCAGCACGCCTTCCACACCAAAACTATTCCAATAAAAAGGTGCTGCGCCTTTCCAGTCCAGCCGGCCGTTTAGTAAAGCGTTGGCATTGCCGTAGTCAATAAAAATTTTGCGGACATCTCCCGCAGCAAGGAAAATCACGGACGAATGAACTGACGGCCCCTTAGCGGTACCATGCACTGCATGATCGTGGGTTCCGTCGTTGCCCCCATACTCTGGTCTTAATGCAGAATTATCGGGGGTTGCTACGCCGTCGGTAACAGATAGTGAATCGACCTGACCCGTAGTCTTACCTGAATGATATGCAATACCGGTTTTCCAGAAGTCGTGGCTCAGACTGCCAAAGACGATACCTGAAAAACTATTATTGTCGTAAACTGAAGAAAACTCGTAGGTTATGCCGTTGAATGCAGGTTTCCCGGGGTCCCAGCGTCGTTCCAGAATATGCGTCCAGTTATCGTTGTCAAACGGAACGTCGAGCAAACGCGGCTCGGCGCCCGGCTGCACAAGCAGGGCCTTTTCTTTTGGTAAAACAGCCAACGCGCAGATCTCACGGGTTTCCATTTCTTCATCCGTACCGTCTCCTTTAATGGCAGTAAGATTAGCAAAAATGTAAGGGTGATCGGTATAGATCAGCAACTGCTGCAACAAGGTAATTCGGGCCGCATTTCCCGAGTGTCGTATCGTCAGCCGTATACCTTTGCCGGCGGCATTGCTGAACGTATCGGTGCTTGCCTGATGCAACTGGCAGTCAGTCGTCGCCAAATATCCGGAAGATAATTCCCTTACATAGGCAATGGCGTTATCAATCGTAACGCCATTGCCAAATTTAAAATCCAAACGCCCTGTTTTTTGGTTGACAGTGATGGCGGATCCTTCGCTTCTAACCATTAGCGCGTCACCCGACCGATCTACTTGCTGTGCGAGCGATGCGAATGGGAAGCAGTAAAGAACTGAAGCCAGGGTAAACAGCCACAGATATTTGAATTTGCTCATATATAAATCAATTTGATTAGTAACCAGGATTTTGTGCTTTTAATCCCAGTGCAGCATTATTTTGCAATTCGCTCAGAGGAATAGGATACAACAAATTTTTGGAAGAAATCTCCTGCGTTGGATGCGGATCGGTAGACGAGTTATTTTTCTTCATAAAGTCACGTTTTGGATCGTCGTAACGTTTCACCCGCGAGATCAATGTGCCCGTACGCTTCAGGTCGAACCAGCGCCAGCCTTCAGCGCCCAATTCCCGGGTACGCTCATCCAGTATGATCTCTCGCATCGAGACCTGATCGGTCAAAGCGTAATTTACCGAACTATTTCCAAAAGCGCGTTCACGTATTTTATTGAGCGGTACCAGTGCTGCCTGAGTTTGACCCAATTCGTTCAAAGTTTCTGCATACATCAGGAATACGTCTGCTGCGCGCAGATAATATAAGTTTTTGCCAGAGTGATAAACATCAATGTCGCTGGAAGAGATATCATACTTTTTCACGGTTGGTAACCCCGGGTCTGCCCACCAGCTCATGGTGTTACCGTTACTGTCATAACGATCGTGACTGATAGAGGCTTTGTAACGTGCATCATACTGATATGCCCATGAGTAAGGTTTCGCAAAAACGGTATCAGCGTAAAACGCTGTGGAAGTTATCACCGTACCGCCATAGCCTGGAGTATGCTGATTGAATTGTTGAAAAGGCACCGGAGGACCAGCGTAGGAACCGTAAAGATTCTGCAATCCCTGAGTGTTATTGTTGTTATCTGTAGAATACTGGATCTCAAAAAGTGATTCTGTATTATTTTCATGCTGACCATCAAAGAGATCAGCATAATTTGCCAGCAACGTCAGTTTATTACCATTGATCAGTTCCTCAAACGTTGTTTTAGCATTCTGGTAGTCATGCAAGGTCAGGTACACTTTTCCTAACAAGGCTTTTGCCGCTTCCATATTGGCCCGGCCGGCGGCACTTGCTCCAAGTTGACTTTTAGCCCAGCAATTGGTCGAAGCAAACTTAAGATCGGAAATGATCTGGTTATAAACGGTAGCCTGCGGCGTACGTGGTACGCCGTTGTCGAAAGCCGTATTTTCAAGCGGCATAGGCACATCGCCGAATAATTGAACCAGGTAGAAGTAATAAACCGCGCGCAGGAATCGGGCTTCGCCAACCAAACGGTTTTGCAACGAAGCGTCTCCGAAATTCTTGATCTGCGGAATATTAAGAACTGCTGCATTTGCATTGGCAATCCCTTTATAACAAACGCCCCAAAAGCCGCTGATGTCAGCGTTCTGACTGTTGAAGGTAAGGTCATAAACGTCAATACCCACTACTCCAGCCCAATAAGAACCATAACCCTGCGCCTGGTAAGCGCAGCGTGCCTCATCGGTGCCAATTACGCCAATAAGCTGATAGTCAGATTTTTTAAGCGTCTGCAATTGCTGATAGATACCGGTTACTCCTGCTATAGCCCCAGCCTGGTCCTTATAGAGGCTTTGGGCCGAAACAAATACTTCCGGAGTATAGTCAAGTTCCTTACGGCAACCGGCGATGACAAACAACAGCATGATGGCTGTGATACCGATTGCTTTGAATTTTATACGTTGAAAAGTTTTCATGTCTAGTTTGGTCTTAATGTTACAGGGAAAGTCTTGCGCCTAAAATGAAAGTACGGTAACGAGGATAAATTTCGTTAGATGCATAATTACCGGCGATATCGGGGTCAATTCCTTTGTAGCTGGTGAAGACAAATGGATTCAGCGCCTGCGCATAGATATTCAAAGTGTTGACTTTTATCTTTTTCAGTAGCGAAGAAGGTAAATCATAACCTAACGTAATATGCTGGATTCTCAGGTAGCTGGCATTCTGGATGGAATAGCTTGATCCCTGAGAGATACCACCAGGCAATGTTTTAAGCGAAGTACCGAAAGAGTTTGGTCTTGGAATTACTGTATTTGTATTCGTTGGGGTCCAGTAGTCACCCCCCTGAACGGTGACGTTGCCCTGGCTACCAAATGCCGAATTGTAATAAGTCAGGTTGGTAAAAGTCAGGTTGTTCAACTTCTGACCATATGCAAACGTACTGTTCACAGTCAGTGAGATCGCCTTGTAACGGAAGTAATTCCAGAAATTGCCCGAACCTTTTGGAATGCTTGAACCTACCACCACCTGATCCAGCGGTGTAATCTTTCCGTCACCATTAACGTCGCGTATCTTGATGTCGCCAGGTTTGCCATTTGGATTTAACTTGAAGTTATCTCCCTGCTGGTACAGGCCGTCGAAAATGTAGTTTACGAAAGTGCCCGCTGGCGGCAAGCCAACGCGAAGGTAAAGGTTAACGGAATCCCTGCCCGGGAATAGCTTGGTTACCTTGCTGTCATACTTCGACCAGTTGATCTGCGCCTGCCAGGTAAAGCTGGCCGTCTTCACGGGAGTTGTTTTCAGTGCCACGTCAATGCCGCGCGTTCTCATGGCCGCAACGTTCACGTATTCTGTTTGAAAACCAGATGATGGCGCCAAAGGAAGTGGCATCAGCAGGCTGCTGATATTTTTATTATATACGTCAAGTGATAATTGAATGCGGTTATCGAACATGGCAATGTCGGTACCTGCATTGAACTGGTGCTGCACTTCCCATTGCAGAGAGTTGTTTCCGAATACGCCGTTCGTGCCCCCCGCCAGGTAGCCACTGGTTACACTCGTACCGTTAAACGGATAAGTGGTTGGGTCATACCGGGTATAAATTGCGTCATAAGGCAAGTTCTGATTACCTACCAAGCCGTAGCTGGCGCGGAGTTTAAAGTCGCTCAGCCAAGTTTTCAGCTTGAAGCCGATCCATGGCTCATCGATCACCCGCCAGGCGCCGCTCACTGTGGGGAATACACCGAATTTATTGTTACCCCCAAAGCGGCTGGATCCGTCCTGACGGATCGTGCCGTTCAAGATGTAACGTCCTTTAAATTTATAGACAGCCCTGCCGAAGAATGAGCGTACTGCCCAACCATCATAATTGCTATTGTCCTGCAATTTCTGACCGGCACTGCCGATGGCTTTATAACTCAGCAAGTCCGTTGGAAACTGGCTTCCCTGCATATCAGTCGCCGTATTTTCGTGACGTTCAAAAGTGAAACCGCCCAGTAAACTCAGGTCGTGGTTGCCTTTCGTCAGGTTATAGGTTGCAGTATTTTCCCATAGTACGTCCGTAGCGCGGGTATTATAAATCTCACCTAAGCCATTTGTCGGCGCATAACCCGGTCCTGTCGTTCTTGGCCAATACTTATCTTCTTCGGCTTGATAGATATCAGCGCCGATACTGGAACGGAACATCAGGTTTTTTACCGGTGTAAACTCGACGAATAGGTTTGCATTGGTCCGGTTGGTGGTGTATAAGTCGATGGCGTTTAAGGCCAGTGTTACAGGATTGAAAATAGTCGGTACCCCCGTGGAGTTATCCACAGTGATCAACGGCTGACCGCTGCTGTCATAGATCGGCTGCAACGGGCTTTGTGTCAGCGATTGCTGATACTCGTTCGGCATCGCATTGTGCGTAATGTCATGAGTAAAATTCATGCTGCCACCCAATTTCAAAAATGATCTGATCGCTGTTTCGTCGCTCAGGTAGCCGGAATATTTTTTATAGCCGGTGTTAATAAGTATGCCGTCCTGGTTCTGGTATTGCCCACTGAAATATACCTTGTTAGAACCGGTTCCATTAGCCACAGAAAGTGTATAGTTCTGAGTGAGTGCATTATTATGCAGGATTGCTTTTTGCCAGTCATAACCGGTATAGCCATCAGCTATGCTCTGTGATTCGTTAGCGTTAAATATCTTGGCGTCAGCGGTCGTCGTACCCGGCTGACCGAAGGTCCCCGGATCCGCATCCTGATAAGCCAATCGTTTAAGTGTAGCATAATCATGCGCCCCGAGCATCTGGTAAGCCGGATTATTATGCTGGATGCCCGCATACATATCAAAATTCACATTAGTCGCCCCTGCTTTTGGCTTTTTTGTAGTGATCAGAATCACACCTTCTGCCGCACGGGAGCCATAGATACCGGCCGCGGCGGCATCTTTCAGAATTTCAACAGACTCGATATCATTGGGATTAATGTTGCGGATATCACCGACTAAGGCGACACCGTCAACAATATAAAGCGGGCCTTGTAGCTGGGAAATCGAGTTGAGACCCCGGACATTAACCGAAGCACCTGAGCCTGGCTGTGTACTGGTTGCGTGCACTTCCAGTCCCGGAGCACGCGAGCCGAGTGCCGTTGCAAGGTTGGTGGACGGAGCTTCACTGAGTTGCTGCGCCGTAACGGTAGTTACCGCACTGGTCAGATCTTTACGCTTTTCACGACCATAAGCGATCACAACAACCTCGGAAAGATTGGTATTGCTTTTAAGTGAAACGGTAAGATCAGAGCTTGCCGCCAGCGTAATCCGGGCCGGTTCGTAGCCAGCGAAAGATACCTGGATAATCATACCCGTTTCTGCGTCAACCGAGAACTTACCGGCCTGATCGGCCGCAGATTTGCTAATAGTCTTTCCGTTAGAGATGATGGAAATGGTGGCGAAAGGCAAGGTTTGCCCGGATTGTGAATCCTTAACCGTGCCGGTGATCTTCCGCTGCTGAGCGTAAGCGCTGATCAGACCGGCCGAAAACAGCACAACGAATAGTAGTAGTTTTCTCATTGAATTGGGTTTAAAAAAATTAGTTCTGCGCCAGAGAGATGGACAATAGAAATCAGGGCCAGGCTTTTACCTGGTATCAATAAAAAAACGAATAATCAAGATTTTTCGAAATTTAGTTTCCTACTGAAAGCCCTTCAGGCGAATAATATATTTACATATTGGTTTTATACATCAAACTTACAACCTTTCGACCATGCTAAAAATGACATATTTTGTGATTGTGATGGATTTTTACAAACAATGAAATATTTTTATACACTTTTGCCGATATCTTTATTCAGCATTAAATGTCCAAAGACAAATCATTACGCAAGAGAGATGGGTTTGACGGTCAAAGACTGATTGTGATCCCCAAAAAAATTGTTTCGGATTTTTTGATCGATGACCCGATCACCAGGCAGGTTTACATCACTGATATCGGCTATTATCCCAGGGCACTATTCCACTACGCGCAGCGGTCGCAAGGCATCAATCAGCATATAATAATCTATTGCACAGATGGTTATGGATGGATTGATATTAACAAAAAACGAATTCAAATAGCTCCTTCACAATTTATCGCAATACCAGCAAATACGCCGCACGCTTACGGCGCTGACGAAAAAAATCCATGGTCGATCTATTGGGCACATTTCAAGGGAGAAAATGCGCGATTCATCACTGACCTGATCGTAGAAAAGCAAGAATCTTTTAAGCCGCAGTTAACCTACAGCGCTGAACGTATTAAGATCTTTGACGATATCTACTACAACCTTGAAAAAGGTTACGGAGAAGATACGCTGCGTTATGCGAACATGAGTTTTTATCATTTTTTGTCCTCCATGATCTACACGGAACAATTTAACTGGGAGAAGAAAGAGCCGAGTACGGATACCGTAGAATCGGTCATTAATTTCATGCAAGACAACATTGAAAAGATTGTCACCTTGAAAGAAATGGCTGATCATTCCCAAATGTCAGTCACCTATTTTTGTAAAATATTCAAGAAAAAAACAGGACATACGCCTATGGAATATTTTAATTACCTGAAGATACAAAAAGCCTGTCAGTACCTTTCATTCACGGCCATGTCTGTCAAAGAACTTGCTTTTCGCATCGGCATCCATGACCAATATTATTTTTCCCGGATGTTCAGCCGGTTAATGGGCACATCCCCGTCTGATTACCGAAAAAGGCTTTCGGAAAGTAACAACTTGGTAAATACCCCAATAGCTGCCAATATGGAAGATCCATCGGATAGCCATCTAAAAAACAGTGCTTATCGACCCATGATTGCTAAGCTTAAACGGTCTCCACAGTCCTGATGTGCAAGCCAACCGTTAAATACTATACATGAATCTGGCGTATCAGGCTGTTAGTGGTTATAAATAAAGATGACAACTTCACCTCATCCTTCACACAATAAAAATCGCCTGGCCGCCAATCTTGAATCTGTGGAAATATGTTGTTTTTTGACAGTTCTTCAGCAACAGCAGATACTAAAAGCCCGATTCACCAGCAATTCCAACGCAAAATCTAATTGCATTAAACATGTCTACGGCTCATCATCATAATCGATCCTATTTCACAGCGAAAATTTCTAAGTTCAACAAGCTTTCCGTATTGCCGTATGAGTTGTTTACTCCATGAACAACCTGACATATTTCTTAAAAAGGATTTCTTTTGGATCCTACTGTTCAAATATTTTCAATGTTTTTGGAACTGTACTTCACGAAAAACTGGAACAGGTCCTGGATTATTTAAGTCTTTCCAAGCCTTTTATCGCCTGCAACCACCAGTTTCAAAAACATGGTAAAGGTTAAAACACAGGAAGTTGTGGTGAAGAAAAGCCAGTTGAAGGAACTACAGGCTAAAATTGACCAGTTGGAGGAACTGATCAACGAGGAAATTGAAGTGGAAACCTACCTGAAATATTATAAAAGTTTCAGGCTGAAAGGGCCCGGCTGAGTGAGGAAATTAGTTATAATCAAAAGCTGGGGGACGACAGCCTGCATCAACAAACGATCTTATTAACTTCGCTGACCTCATTACCGGGCGTTTATAAAAAAGCGAACCTCAATCAAAAACATCCTTTATTAAAGGGGCGTTCGAACATAGTCTCATGTTTAGAGAGGGGGCATATCGAACACCCTACATCAATCCGGCGTGCGAGCATAACTTGCTGAAAAGAAACAAAAAAGGGCTGCTCTTTTTGGAGCAACCCTCTCGGAATTTCGACAGAATCCTATGTGGTGCGGAAGAAGGGACTCGAACCCCCACGCCGTGAAGCGCCAGATCCTAAGTCTGGTGCGGCTACCAATTACGCCACTTCCGCGTTTCTGATTTAACAGGCTGCAAAGATAGCGTTTAAAATTATACTTAAAAACATAATTTTCATTTTTTTGCTATCATGCTCATTTAGTAGGAATTAATTTTTCAAAAGCCCATTCGTCAGTTGTTTGAAGTATACGGGTGCGTATAAAAGCCTGCTGCCATACCATGAAAACATTTCACCATCTACCAAAACTATCTTTGCATTTGGTAAAAGCGCCCTAAACTCCTCTATATGTTTTTTAGCGAATGGATATGGCTCTGATGATAGAAAAAGAAGATCCGGATTAGCCGCGGCTAAAGCATCTGCATCAATCTCCGGGTAACGCTCCCCCTCTGTTACATTGTTTAGTCCACATGTTTGCAGCATACTATCAATGAAAGTTCCCCTGCCGGCAAGCATATAGGGTTTACGCCAGATGAGATAGGCAACTCTCAGCTCTGTTACAGGAAACTTAATACCCTTAAAACGACCATTAATTTCCGTGCAAAGTACGTTTGCCCGCCCGGGCTTACCTATCATATTACCAATGCAAACAATCATTTGCAAAGCCGATTCCAGATCAAAAATATCACTGATCCAAACCGGGCATATATTCATTAACTCTTCTACCTGAAGATGGTCGTTCTCCTCTTTATTGGCGATAATTAAATCCGGGTTCAGCAATCGGATTTTTTCGATATCAAGCTGTTTAGTCCCTCCTACTTTCGTTGTTGAATTAAACCTATCTGCCGGATGGATACAAAATTTAGTAATGCCTATCACCTCAACGTTTAAGCCAAGGTAAAAAAGCAATTCTGTTTGTGAAGGGACAATGGATATGATCCGCTTAGGGATTCCGGAAAGTTCAACCTTTCGGCTTAGCTGATCCCGGAATACCGGCATATTAAAACGCGTTCTTTTCGCCCCTAAACACGTTCCATACCGTTAGGAAGATAATCTTCATATCCAGCAGGAACGACCAGTTTTCAAGATACCAAACGTCGGCCTCCACACGCTCAAGCATAGCCTGTGTGGTTTGAGTTTCGCCCCTCAGGCCTGACACCTGGGCCCAACCCGTAATACCAGGTTTAAGAAAATGCCTTACCATGAAAGTATCAATAAGCTGCGAATATTGTTGAGTGTGGCTTATCATGTGCGGCCTCGGGCCTACTACAGACATATTGCCTAATATTACGTTAAAGAACTGTGGCAATTCGTCGATACTTGTTTTACGGATAAATGCCCCGGATTTGGTTATACGTGAATCGCCGCGTGTAGCTTGTTTTTTATCCGAATCGTGATTTACCCGCATGCTACGGAATTTATAGCATTTAAACGGCTTATTGTCCCTGCCTGAGCGCTCCTGCACAAAGAATATCGGCCCTTTTGACTCAAGCTTTATAATGATGGCCAAAATGGGGAATAACCAGCTAAAAATAAACAGGATCACAAATATAGAAAAACAGATATCAAACAAGCGTTTGATGGAGCGGTTCAGCATGTTCTCCAAAGGTTCTGGCCTTACGGATATAACCGGGATATGGCCAAAGCTTTGTATAAAAGTTGGCTTTTTAGCGTAGTCGTAATATTCTGGCACAAATTTAAACCTGATCAGATTTTTATCCGCATCAAGCATCAACTGCTCTATTTTCTCAGCTTCAGAGTTTGGTAGGGTACAAAATATTTCATCAACTTTATTGTTGAGCACATAGCTTATACAATCATTAGTACCGCCTAAATAAAGGCTTTGATCAAGTACGCTGTCTGATGCATCATCAAAAAAGCCAACAAGCTTATACCCACGTTCGGGGTTTTGTTTAAAAAAGCTATGCAGGTCTGACCCGATGCGGCCCCCACCTATAATGATAACAGTACGTATATCAATAAGCGTTGCGCGGTCGCTTTTACGAATACTCAGGAATATTAACTTCCATAAACCAAGCAGGAAACCGAATAACGCCAGTGAATAAAAAAGATACTCGCGTGTTATAAAATACGCTTTGGTGCCTATCAATATAATGATAGTGAAGCAAATAAAGCTTACAAACAGCAGATAAGTTTTAATTACACCGCGATAGGTTTTAATTGAATCTTTATTAAGAACATGTTCATAAAGCCCGGTGATATTAGCTGATAGCAGCCAAATTAGATTAAAAACCAATACAATAGGCAGGTACTGCCTGTTGTTAATCCAAAAAATATATGACCGGTCTTCGATGAAGTAAGAAATTACCATGCTCATATTAAGTATAATATAATCAATGGTAAGGTTCACTGCTTTAATAAAAGTAGCGTATCTGTGAATCATGTATATGTGCTTATGTAGTATGCAACCCTGCTAAAATTACTATAATTATTTACTAATAACAATGTCATAATTAAATGAAGACACGGTTACGAATGTATTATTTTCACAGCCACAAAATTAAAAATTAAGAAATTTATTCAAAATGAATTCTCTGTTAACAGTGAGAAAAAAATGATTTTCTATGTGAAAAAATAATTGTAAAACCAACACTTACAACCGTCCGCTTACAACACCCTTGTTTAAAATACCTTTTATATCATAAATTACCGATGATGGTTTATGTTTTAAGCTTGCATAGTCTAAATCATAAAACTCGCGATGTGCCACAGCCATAACAATAGCATCGTAAGCGCCGCTTAGTTGCTGGTAATTTTTCAATGTAGAGATACCATATTCTCTTTTTACTTCATCCGGGTCGGCCCATGGGTCATATATTTCACAGGTTGCGTCAAAACCATCAAATCCCTTAATAATATCAATTACCCTGGTGTTGCGAACATCCGGGCAGTTTTCCTTGAAAGTAAAACCGAGCACCAGGATCTTTGAGTTTTTTACCGAAATATCATTCTTCACCATCAGTTTAATGACTTCAAGGGCAACGTACGTACCCATACCATCATTAAGCCTTCGCCCGGCAAGGATAATTTCGGGATGATAACCCATTTGCTGGGCTTTTGCTGCAAGGTAATACGGATCAACTCCTGTGCAGTGGCCGCCTACAAGACCTGGTTTAAAATTCAGGAAATTCCACTTGGTACCTGCCGCTGCCAAAACCGCATGGGTATCAATATCCATGATGTTGAATATTTTGGCAAGTTCGTTTACAAAAGCGATATTGATATCCCGCTGTGAATTTTCGATCACCTTACAGGCTTCCGCAACTTTAATGGCGGGGGCTTTATGCGTTCCTGCTTTTACTATTGACCGGTATAAGTTGTCAATAAAATCAGCAGCCTCGGGCGTTGAGCCCGATGTTACTTTTAAAATATTGGTCAGCGTATGAACTTTATCCCCCGGATTTATACGCTCGGGCGAGTATCCTGCAAAAAAATCCCTGTTATAATGCAAACCTGATTCTTTTTGTAAAACAGGCACACAAACATCCTCAGTTACGCCGGGATAAACTGTTGATTCATAAATAACTACATCCTCCCTCTTCAATACACCTGCTATTGATTTACTTGCCCGAATAAGCAGGCTCAAATCGGGCCGGTTGTGCTGGTCGGTAGGTGTTGGTACCGAAACAATATAAACGTTACAGGAAGCAATGTCTGTTATCTGCGATGTGAAAGTGAGTCCCTTGCTTTCATCCTTTAAATTTAAAACTGCCGATAGTTCGTCGCTCCTGGTTTCAAGGGTACGGTCAAACGCGTTATTCAGCTCATCTACCCGGCTTTGTTTAATATCGAAACCTTTTACAGGATATTTTTTGGCAAATTCAACAGCAAGGGGCAATCCCACATAGCCAAGACCTATTATTGCAATATGAATATTTGCAGGAGCCTGAAATTTATTAGTGATCGAATTTGATTGATCAGACATTTAATTTAACACGGTAGAATATGATAGATACCGGTAAAGATAATCAAATATTACCAAAATTAGCTGCCTCCCGATCCAAAGAATGCGCGGCTTAGGCTAATCAAAAGTGTTTCAGGCCGTATATATCTGGTAAACACCTGTTATTGACCGGTTTTGTGCAGAACCCACCAGTAAGGTGGTGATCTTTTTTTCAAGCATTAACTGCTCGGCATAGCCAACAAATTCATGCTCATCAATAATAACCGGGTTAACGGTCATAATTTCAGCTATCGTTAAGGTTGAGGTATCGGGATGTTTAAGCAAGGCCCTGCGAAGGTCACCATCTGTAACCACCCCCTTAATCCGGGACGCGTCGCCTACTATAACCATACCTAACCTGCCTTCGGACATGCGCAGTAACAGGTCCATAAATGAAGCTTCCTCATTAATAAAAGGAAGCTTATCGGTACGCATGAGGTCTTTAACTTTTACCAGCAGTTTGCGCCCAAGGCTACCGCCCGGATGAAAACGTGCAAAATCATGCTGCTGAAAGTTTCGCGACTCCATTAATGCTATAGCCAGGGCATCGCCCATAACCAACGCCGCCGTAGTTGACGAGGTTGGCGCCAGTTCAAGCGGGCAAGCCTCCCTTTCAACTTTTATATTAAGGTGATAACTGCAGTTTTTGGCAACAGTTGATATAGGATTACCTGTTATGCCAATCATTACATTCTTATTCCATTTTAAATAAGGGATAAGCTTCAGTACCTCGTCGGTTTCGCCCGAATAGGATATCAATAAAACAATATCATTAGGGCCTACCATGCCTAAATCGCCGTGAAAAGCCTCTCCCGGATGCAAAAAAAAGCTCGGCGTACCTGTACTGGCCAATGTGGCAGCTATCTTTTTACCGATAAGCCCCGATTTACCAATGCCAATAACAACCAGCTTTCCTGTTGATTTTAGTATGGCATCAACAACCCTTGCAAACTCATCATCAATTGAGCCGGCTACCTGCTGCAGCGACTCTATTTCAATATCAAAAACCCTTTTTGCAATATCTTTCATGGATCCGGACATTCAGAACAAAAACTTACCCTACTAATGGTGCTAAAACCTTATCCAGTTCGTGCAGCTTAACCATGTTAGGGCCGTCGCTCAGGGCATTATCAGGGTCGGGATGCGTTTCCAAAAAATAGCCATCGGCTCCAAAAGCTTTTGCTGCCAGTGCCATCATAGGGACAAAAGTACGGTCGCCGCCGGTTTTTCCTCCTGCTCCGCCCGGGCGCTGAACCGAATGGGTGCAATCCATACAAACCGGGTGGCCAAAAGCTTTCATATCGTAAATATTCCTAAAATCGACAGCTAAATTATTATAGCCATACATATTGCCCCGCTCGGTTAATATTACCTGGTTATTACCGGCTTCAATAACTTTTTGAGCCGGATAAAACATATCATGTCCCGAAAGGAACTGGGCTTTTTTTACGTTGACAATTTTACCGGTTTGGGCAGCCGCAACCAGCAGATCTGTTTGACGGCATAAAAAAGCGGGGATCTGCAATATATCGGCAACCTCGGCTACAATAGCTGCCTGGAACGGCTCATGAATATCTGTAGTAACAGGTAAACCAAAACGCTGCTTAACATTCATCAGCATTTCCATGCCTTTCTCTAATCCCGGGCCGCGGTATGAATGAATAGATGTGCGGTTGGCTTTATCAAATGACGATTTAAAGATCACCGGAACGTTATACTTCTGCCCCGCTTCGGCGACTTTTTCGGCAACGGTATATAGCAATTCCTGGTTTTCCATTACACAGGGACCAAGAATAAAGAACGGCTTTTGGTTTATTTGTTCAAACAGCATATTGTTAGGGTCTATTTATCAGCCACAAAGATGATGATTTTTTTGAGAATCATACAGAAGGGCTATTTCACTCCCGGGCAAACGCCCATAAATAGGGTTAACAGGGTTAACACTTTTTTAAAATATTACTTACAAGATATTCATAATCAAATATTTATTTTTTAGTGGGGTTACACTACGCTAATGTTTTTGAGCGCTTAGGCAAGTCCGGATATTTAAATGTTGGCCCTGCACTTCTCCCCTTCTTTATTTACAAATAAAAATATTCAAAAAATTTGCGTAAGTGATTGCTTACATATAAATTTGTAAGCAATCACTTACATATTATATTTGATTTAGATGAGACGAGATGTTTTCCAGGCCATTGCCGATCCAACCCGCAGGGATATCATTAACCTGATAGCCTTTAAACCCATGAACCTGAATGCCATAGCGGATAACTTTGATGTAAGTCGTCCCGCTATATCCCAGCATATAAAAATCCTGACCGAATGCGGTCTTATAACCATTAAGAAACAAGGGCGGGAACGGTATTGCGAACCCCGCCTGAAACAGCTTGAAGAGGTTGCTCAATGGATTGAGCGTTACCGCAAGAGTTGGGATGAAAAATTTGACGCGCTCGACAGCCTGCTCGAAGAATTAAAAAACAATGATAAACCTTTAAAATAATCAATTATGACGAAGCAATTCTGGATCAATCTGCCTGTAAAAAATGTTAATGTATCAAAGGAGTTTTTCAGCAAACTCGGCTTCCGGTTTAACTCGCAATTTGGTAACGGCCCGAATTCTGCAGCCATGCAGGTTGGCGAAAAGGATGTTACAGTAATGCTTTTTGACGAAAGCACCTTTAAAGGCTTTGTTGAAAACTGCGGTCTTGCGGATACGGCAAAGGGAGTTGAAGTTCTGCTGTCTATCGACGCGGAAAGCAAGGAAGAGGTTGATGAACTGGCTCAAAAGGCTATCGAAGCCGGTGGCAAAAGCAATCACAAGCCCCGGGAAATGGATGGCTGGATGTACGGCTGCCTGTTTACCGATCCTGATGGCCATAGCTGGAATGTGCTGCACATGGATATGAGCAAAATGCCAGGGAGATAAAAAATCATTTTGTCGCTAATGCCCCCTTATCTCGTCGTTTTTGGACACTATTAGCCCTTGTCAGGGCAGGTAACTTTGAGATATCGAAAGCAACAAATTTTTAATTAATAAAAAACAGAAACCATGGCAACATTTAAAGCAACCCAGAAAGTAACCCCTTTTTTATGGTTTAACGGCAACCTTGAAGAAGCATTGAAATTTTATACCTCGGTATTCAAAAACTCCGAAAGCGAAGTAAGCTCACTTACCGATCCGGGCAATGGCCGCAAAATGTTAGTTGGAACATTCAGAATAGAAGATCAGCAGTTTTTAGCTTTAGATGGCGGACCAATGTTCAATTTTTCGCCTGCTACATCATTTTACATCAACTGCAAAACCCAGGAAGAAATTGATTACCTGTGGGAAGCACTACCTGCAGGCGGCGGCAAAACCAATCAGTGCGGCTGGCTCGACGATAAATTCGGCGTTACATGGCAAATTGTTCCTGAAGTTATGAGCGAGTTACTTTATAATAACGAAAATCCTGAAAAAGCCAAAAAAGTTATGGCTGCCATGATGAAGATGACCAAAATGGATATCAAGCTTTTGCAGGAAGCTAACGATAACGATTAATCAATCACCTAAATAAAAACACCATGATCACCACCAAAAATCAAACAGAAATTAAGGCCGAACCCGGCAAACAGGAGCTTTTCATAACCCGCGAATTTGAAGCACCGCGTGAGCTGGTTTTCCGAGCCTTTACCGATCCTGAACTTATTGTTAGATGGCTGGGTCCACGCGAACTTAAAATGCGCATAGATCAATTTGACTGCCGTAGCGGAGGCGCTTACCGCTACATTCATACCGACCCTGCCGGTAATGATTATGGCTTTCATGGTGTTATCCATGATGTAACCGCGCCTGAACGTATCATCCAAACATTTGAGTTTGAAGGATTGCCCGAAAGTGGTCATGTAACGCTTGAAACCACCAGGTTTGAAGCACTACCAGGGAACCGTACAAAAGTGACTGTACAATCTGTTTTCCAATCGGTGGCCGATCGTGACGGCATGCTGCAATCGGGTATGGAACGCGGTGTAAATGATTCGCACTGGCGTTTGGATGAGCTTTTTGAAGCAGGAGAAATAAAATAGATGCAAAAGGCTGAACGCAGAAAGCCAAAAGCTTTTAATTATCAGCACCGGGCTTGTACTATTACTTACCTTTCCTGATTGCTTCAAGTATCGTTTTCATTTTTTCCTGAGCTGCGGTTGAACTGATCTCATGCTTTATTACCATCAGGCATTTACGGCAAAGGCAATCAGGATAGGTTAAGCGGATATAATCGCGCTCCCGGTCGGTAAAGCTGATGCCCTGGCACTGGCACAACAGGATGCTGCCTACTTTGCATTCAAACGGCTCTTTACACCGGGGGCAGTATTTATTTTCATGCTTTGTCATACTAAGTATATAAAACTGCTGTGCACCTGGTACGGTACACAGCAGTAATCATTTTTAAGCAGTTACATTGCTGATAACATTTTCGCGGACAGCTTTCGCGGCTTCAACCATCTCTGTTAAGGCCTTTTGGGTTTCATCCCATCCCCGTGTTTTTAAGCCACAATCGGGATTTACCCAAAGCTGAGCATCGGGTATTACCGCCTGGGCTCGTTTAAGCAAACGGATCATCTCCTCTCTGTTGGGCACGCGGGGCGAATGGATATCATATACACCGGGGCCAATTTCATTAGGATACTTAAAATCGGCAAAAACATCCAGCAGCTCCATTTGCGAGCGCGATGTTTCTATCGTGATCACATCGGCATCCATATCGGCTATGCTTTTAATGATGTCATTAAACTCCGAATAACACATATGCGTGTGGATCTGTGTACTGTCCTGAACGCCGCTTGCCGAAATCCTGAAAGCTTTAACTGCCCAGTCGAGATAATTTGCCCTGTCATCCCTGCGAAGCGGTAATCCTTCGCGAATGGCAGGTTCATCTATCTGGATGACTTTGATACCTGCGCTTTCCAGGTCACAAACTTCATCACGAATGGCCAATGCTATCTGCGTACAGGTTTCGGAACGGGGCTGGTCATTGCGCACAAACGACCATTGCAAAATAGTTACCGGGCCGGTTAACATACCCTTCATCCATTTTGAGGTTAACGATTGCGCATAAGCCGACCATTTTACCGTCATAGGTTGTGGCCTTGATACATCGCCATAAATAACGGGTGGTTTAACACAGCGGCTGCCATAGCTTTGCACCCAGCCATTTTGTGTAAAGGTAAAACCGGCCAGCTGTTCGCCAAAGTACTCAACCATATCATTACGTTCAAACTCGCCATGTACCAGCACATCCAACCCTATTTCTTCCTGCCATTTTATAGCTTTTTCAGTTTCGGCAGCTATCAGTTTATTATACTCCCCCAGGGTTATCGCGCCTTTTTTTAATTGGGCCCGCCAGCTTCGTACTTCGGCTGTTTGCGGGAACGAACCAATAGTTGTGGTAGCAAAAAGCGGCAGGTTAAGCAGTTGCTGCTGTTGCTCTTTCCGTGCAGGAAAAGCACTTATACGCTTTGCATCATTTTCGGTAATGGCGCTTACCCGTTGTTTAACCGCCGGGTTACGGATCAGTGCAGATGTTCGGCGGGCCTCGTTTGCCTGCCGGTTTTTTTCCAGCTGATGCAGGCTGCTATCGCTAACCACATCTTCCGATAATTTGCTGAGCAATGCCACTTCGTTTATTTTTTGGCGCGCAAAAGCCAGCCACTGCTTAATTTCGGGAGTAAGCACTTCATCGTTGGTTTCATTTTGCAAATCGCATGGCGAATGGATCAATGAGCATGAAGGGGCTATCCAAACGCGGTCGGTACCTAACTTGTCCTTCGCGCTCTTTATAATGACCAGCGAGTTATCAAAATCATTTTTCCAGATATTGCGCCCGTCAACAACACCTAAAGAAAGGATAGTTTTTTGGGGCAGATGCTCAATCACTTCATTCAATTGCTGGGGCGCCCGTACTAAATCGATATGTAAAACGTCAACAGGTAAAGTTGCCGCTAATTGAGTGTTATCACCCAGGCGTTCAAAATAAGTTGCCAAAACTATCTTTAGGAAAGGGAATTCTTTCCTCAATTGCTTATAGGTATCTTTAAATACCTCCTGTTGTTTTTCGCTTAAATCAAGCGCTAAAAACGGTTCATCAAACTGGACCCATTCGGCACCCAAAGCTTTAAGCTTATTTAGGATGTCAAAATAAACAGGCAGCAGATTTTTGATCAGGTCTATCCTATCGAAACCAGCCTCTTTCTCTTTGCCTAACAACAGGTACGATACAGGGCCAAGCAATACCGGCTTGCTAACGATGCCCAACTGTTTAGCCTCATAAAACTCATCGATAACTTTGGTGGAGAAAAGTTTAAACTGCTGGTCTTTATAAAACTCGGGTACTATGTAATGGTAATTGGTATCAAACCATTTAGTCATTTCCATAGCTACCACATCCAATCCATCTTTTTGATAGCCGCGGGCCATAGCAAAATACAGATCGAGCTCGGTATTGCCTTTTTGACTGATCACTTCATGATAGCGTTTAGGAATAGCGCCAAACATCAGTGAATGATCAAGCACCTGGTCATAAAATGAAAAATCATTTGATGGGATGAGGTCGATCCCGGCTTCCTTTTGCAGCAGCCAGTTTTCTTCCCTTATGTATTTACCCACGGTAAGCACATTTTTTAAGCCCGTTTTGCCTGCCCAGTAGTTTTCGCAGACTTTTTTCAATTCGCGCCGGCTACCAATACGCGGGTAACCTAAATTTTGCGTTAGCATTCTTTTAATTGATTAAATGAATAAATCGGTTAAAAGCCCTTTCAGCTAAGCTTCGTAATGTTTTGTGATATGAAAATATGGAGAGAATATATGGGCACAGCCTGTCATAACGGGCCATGGACCCATACAGGCAAGTAATCATAACCCAGACCAAGCTTCATACCGCGAAAGCATTGTCAATTCAGTATTAGGCAGGTCTCCTGACTTGTAACATTTTTGCCGCCCTTCCCATCCCTTTCATCAGGACAGTGGACATTACTGGCAAAAACCTTTGTGTTACTTACAGTTGCGCGACAGTTCGTGATTTACACACGATTCCCTATTAATCTACAATTAAGTAAAACCTATACCGGTTGATGAAGTAAAGTAAAGAACTTATCGGGGCAAATATAAGGATATGCCGGCTTAATATTCAGGTTATTTCATTGATGAAATTATAGACTATACCTTATGTATCGTTGTAAAACAGGTGAAGCCGATAATTAATTACCGGCTTCACCTGTTATTTAAAGCAATATCATTCAGCTTATACCGCTACCTCAGCATTTAAAATAACAGCCGCTTCTTCTTGTTTTTGGTGCGAAGCCCTCGCTTTGACGAAAAGCACCAGGGTAATAACAGCCAGTATCGCGAACGATAGATAAGCGGTTCCTAATAACTGCTGATTTTTTATGGCCATAATATTTACAATGCCATAGCTAAAAAATGAAGTGATAATATAAAGCGAGCCGCCGGTCACGCCGCTTGCAATACCCGCATTTTTTGAAAACCGGCCTAAACAGTAGGCAAATATATTATTGAATATAAAGCCAGATAACAGGTGGACCAATGCTGTAAAGGCCATCAGCGTAAATAAATTTGTTTTAATCCCTGCTGTAAACACCATTAAAGCGGCAAAGCCTAATTGCAGTGCAAGCGCTATAGATACTTTTTTGATAAGCGGTTTCCTGATGAGGGTTTTTGAAATAATACCGCCCGCCATCAATGATACCCCCGAAAGCAGCGAACAATAACCGGTTACCACAGGCGACAAATGAAATACATGCTCAATTATAAAAGGGCTGCTCATACCATACACTACCAGCATGGCATAGCTCAGGGAGATCAGGATGAGGCCCAGGGAAAAATCACGGGTTTTAATGGTAGCCAGGTAAACCTGCAGAATACTTTTAGCTTTGAACGGGTGATAATTTTTTAATGATTCGCCACCGTATACCAGCTCTAAAACAAGTAGGGAAAGAGTGGCTATTCCCAGGAAAAGGAAATTGGATTCCCAGCCAAAGGCAGCTTCAAGGTAACCTCCGATAAAAGGCGCTACAATAGGCGCGGTTGCCCAGATGATAGAAAAAAGGCTGGTATAATGTTTAAGCTGCTCGCCCGAGTACATATCTACAAAGTATGCCCTCTTCCCTACCACAATAAGCGCTACGGTGATGCCCTGCAAAATACGCATGGCATAAATAAGCTCAATATTATGGCAGATAGCTATGACAAAACTTGCAAATGCAAACACCAGCAAGGAAACAGTACCGATACGGTACCGGCCAAAGCTATCGAGCAAGCTGCCAACAAACAACTGGCTAACGCCCGAACTGATCATAAACGCGATGAGCGAAAGCTGAACGGCCGAATTATTGACAGCTAATTCCCTGGCCATAGAAGGCAGGGAAGGTATATAAATATCAGTTGCAAAACCAGAAAGCGGGATCAGCGCGAACGCTAAAATTGTGCTGATGCCCCTGTGGTGTTCTTTTATAATTTTCATAGCTTATTGTTGAAATTTAACAGATCGTAAAAACAGTATGCTGTGCGTTTTTATTTAAAACAAAAGTAGACTAATTGGTTTATTAAATAAAACCATTTGGTCTACTTTTAGCCATATTTACATTACTGTGTCAATCACTGCTTAGCCGGCTTATAAATACAGGCATTCATAAGATAAGTGTAAAAAAATCAACCTAAAGTTATACATTTACAAACCAAACCTGAAAATAAAACACTAACTAACAGCTACTTACAAACAATAAAACACTCAGTTAATTTCAACAGGCAATCAACGGCCTTTACTTTTTTAAACCATTTAGTCTATATTTGCATAGTAAATAACTGAAGATGAGCAAAGGCGAGCAAAAAAGGCAATTCATTATTGAGCAGGCAGCGATTTTATTTAATGAGAGGGGAATTGCCGGCACTTCTGTTGATGAGGTACTTGAAGTTGCCAATACCAGTAAGGGATGTTTTTATGGCCATTTTGAAAGCAAAGACGAACTGGCACAAGCCGCTGTTGATTACCTTTTAGGAAAACTAAACGACAGAAGGAACAACACAGTAAGCAAACATAAAACTGCCATTGCCAAGATCAATGCCGCTTTAGACAACAGCAAAAATCCACTGAAAAGCTATATTGAAGGCGGCTGCCCGATAGTTAATTTTTCGACAGAGACCGATGACACTAACCCAGCCATCAAAAAAAAGTTAAAAAACATGGTTGATACCGCAATAACAACCTATGCCAATATAATTCAGGAAGGAATTGATAATGGAGAACTCTCAAACGCCATAAATCCCGTTGAATTTGCAACCCGAATGATGCTTTCGATAGAAGGAGGCAACGCGATCTGCAGGGTATTAAACAGCACAAAACCAATGCAGATCATGATCAAAAGCCTGAAAAACGAACTGGCATCATATGCCCTGGAAAAAGAATAAACACGCTATGGCTTTGCGATAGCCTCATTGATCAATTTTTCGGCCTGCGCACTCCCCGGGCCCGGAGCATCAAAGCTGAGCATTTTTCCTTCTTTATCAATCAGTATATATTTTGGAATTGCATATGCTATATATGATTGTGCAACTGTACCGTCTTTGTCATAAAGCTGCAGCCAGTCCGGCTTTTCTTCTTTGAGCGCATTTCGCCATTCCTTTTCTCCGTCATGTACGGCAATACTGACAAAAGCAACCTGCGGATTAGTTTTAAACTTGTCGCTTAGCTTTTTATATGCAGGCACCTCCTGGCGACATGGCCCGCACCAGCTGGCCCAAAGGTCAATATAAATAACTTTTCCTTTAAAATCGGCCAGGTTAAAAACCTTGCCACGGTCGCTGGGCAAAGTAAAAGCCGGGGCCGGCTTCCCAATTTGCACGTGCATCAGCTGTAACTTTTTTTCGGTAAAATTACCGGCGATGTTATTTTTTAAAGCCGGGTTACTTATTGCGTCAATGAATACACGCATCTCCTTTTGGGCTATATTCAATTTTTCAAGAGAGTTAGCACTACCAATTCTTTTTTCAACGTGTCGGTTCAGATAATAGTCCCTAACCTTACCGGTAAAAAGCTGTTTGATTTTGCCAAGTGTGTACCCGGGCTGCTTCACCGATGCCGAATCGCGCAGCAGATCCAAGCGCTGTTCATAAGCATAATAAAGGGGCAAAACCCATGATTTATAGTCTTCTGATACTAAATATTCGTCATGCGATATCCCTTTTGAAAATGCTGAAGGGGTATTTTTTGATACCAGCTCCCGCATCTGCGCTGCATTGTATTTACTCAAATCAAGGTGCTGAAGCAGCATGTAAAAATTTAAGCTTTGATTATCTAAATCAATCATTTTCTTAAACGTATTGAAATAATGATCCTGTTTTGCCGGCTTATTAAACACAGCATTTAGTAACGAATCTTCCAACGTCTTGCTTTTTTTAAGGAATTGGATTAACTCATCGGTCTTAAGTTCATACCACGCTGTTTTATCATTCCGGGCAACCAGGATTGAATCTAATTTTACACGGTATTGATTGGTTTCGGCACCTATACCGGTTATCTTTTTAGTTTTCGACAGCTTGGCATAATCAATAGCGTCACCGGTTATATGGAGATCATAACCCGGTGCCACATAGATCCGGTTGATTTGGGTATTGTTTTGCTGGATGCTGGTGCGTTGAGGCTTTACTATCTTGTACGTTTTTAAATAAAACTCACCCGAATCATTAAGCCTGATGGTATCCATAAGAAGTTTACCGTTGGCATCTTCAAAAAAGATCTTCAACATCTTTTCGGCCGAATTGCTGAGCTTTCCCTGAATAACAAGTGGTTGAACCGGGTTTTGAGCTACTCCCTTGCCGATAAAATAAAATGAAAGCAGGAACAGGATTATTTTTTTCATAGATGTAGCTGGTAGGTTTAAACAAATATAAAGCTCAGCAGCTTATTTCAATACAACTTCGGGATTTAGTTTGCATGTTATCCCCACCCGGAGACAGACCGAATCAGCGATGGTTCAAAAAGAAACCTAATCCCGTCAGCTTTGTCAAATCATAAAAAATTAAAAATTATAATAAAATGCTAAATCGATTTAATTATATTAGTCAAACCAATTTATCTACTTAATGCAAGCAGGAAAAACAACCTGACCATCACCAATTAATCAATTAAATCTACATGAAACACTTTCTGATTTTAATTTTTTCTGTAACTACCCTTCTCTCATCACAAAACAGTAATGCCCGGCCTGTTCATAAAACTGCACAGGAAAAGACATGGAATGCGCAATGGATCTCCGCACCCGGCATCACCGGAAATGAATACGGCATTTATTATTTCCGTAAAAACATTGAGCTGACCAACAAACCGGCCGGCTTTATTATTCATGTATCGGCAGATAATAGGTATAAACTGTACGTAAACGGCACATTGGTATCATTAGGCCCGGCAAGGGGCGATACTTTTTACTGGAACTATGAAACCGTCGACCTTGCGCCTTATCTCGTAGCCGGTAAAAATACCGTAGCTGCTTTAGTGTGGAACGAGGCTCAATACCGTCCTGAAGCGCAGATCAGTGTCCGCACAGCCTTTATTATACAAGGTAATTCAGCAGCCGAAGATATCCTCAATACCAATAACACCTGGAAAAGCATTCAGGATAAAGGCTATCAGCCCATCTGGGGCTATTTTGCAGCCAGCACCGGCGAAATGGTGGACCTGAATAAAAGTATTATGAACTGGTATTCGCCTAACTTTGATGATAGCAGCTGGCCAAAGGCGGCAAACCTCTTCGGTGGGCAATTAAAGGGCCGGTGGGACGGTTTCGGATGGCAATTGGTACCGTCCTCCATTCCGCACCAGGAATTAATTTACGAGCGGATCCCTATTGTACGTAAAGCCTCCGGGATGGATGTTCCCCCGGCTTTTCCGGGCACTAAGGCACCGCTTACTATTCCTGCAAATACTACAGTTACCATACTGCTTGATCAAACGCATCTTACCAACGCCTATCCTACTATTAATTTTAGCGGTGGGAAAGATGCCGGGATCTCTTTAAGCTATGCCGAATCGCTTTTTGATAATTTAAGCAAATATGGCATGCGTAAAGGTAACCGTAACGATGTGGAGGGCAAGGATTTTTCGGGCAGAAATGATAGTTTGATATCCAATGGCAGCAAAGGGCAATCATATACTACGCTCAACTTCCGTACTTTTAGGTACATCCGCTTAATTGTGCATACACAAAACGAGCCTTTGGTTATTGATGACCTGTATGGCACCTTTACCGGGTACCCATTTAAGCAGCGTGCCGTTTTCAATACCGATAATAAGGAAATAAAACAGATGCTCGATATCGGCTGGCATACCGCCCGTTTGAATGCGTTTGAAACCTATACAGATTGCCCTTATTATGAGCAATTACAATACATCGGCGATACCCGTATCCAGGCCATGATATCCTACTACTATAGCGGCGATGACCGGCTGGCCCGCAATGCCATAAACCTGATGGATCACTCCCGTTTAACAGAGGGCGTTACCCAAAGCCGTTACCCTACGCATGATACCCAAATTATTTCCACCTTTTCGTTATGGTACATAGGCATGCTGTACGATTACTGGATGTACCGCAATGACAGTAATTTTATTAAGGATAAGCTGGATGGCGAACGGGCAGTATTAAAGTTTTTCAGCCAATACCAACAAGCTGATGGCTCATTAAAAAACACCCCTTACTGGACTTTTGTGGATTGGGCCAGCGGCAAAAACTGGGATATAGGCTCGCCGCCAAAAGGCACCGACGGCAGTTCGGCCATTATTGATTTGCAATTACTTTGGGCTTATGAGTGGGCTGCTGCTATGGAAACAAAAATGGGCATGCCCGGTTACGCCACTTTATACAACAAAGAAGCTGCGAAACTTAAGCAAACCATTCAACGCAAATATTGGGACCCGGCGAAAATGCTGTATGCCGATACATGGGACAAGAAACAATTTTCGCAGCATGCCAATTCATTAGCCATACTTACAGGCATGGTGAAAAACGCAGATCTGCCTGTATTATCCAAACGATTATTAACCGATACCTCATTGACCCAATGCACCATTTATTTTAAATATTACCTGCACCAGGCCTTAGTAAAAGGTGGTTTAGGTAACGATTATATGAACTGGCTGGGTATCTGGCGCGAGAATATTAAAATGGGCTTAACCACCTGGGCCGAATACTCCGATCTTAAATATAGCCGTTCAGATTGCCATGCCTGGGGAAGCAGCCCCAACATTGAATTCTTCAGGACTGTTTTGGGTATTGACAGCTACGCCCCCGGGTTTAGCAAAATAAAGATCGAACCACATTTGGGGACAATGACCAATGTGAGCGGTGAGATCCCGCATCCTGATGGCAGGGTTGCAGTAGCTTATGTTTTAGAAAATAACAAATGGAAAATAAAGGTCAGTTTACCACAGCACACATCCGGCATATTGGTTTGGAGGGCAAAATCCTACCCGCTTAAAGGCGGTGAAAATGTGATGGTTATTTAAGAAGTTTTAAGACTTACGAAGTAATTATGTAAGAAAAGCATAGCGCAGAGTATGCGGTCATCCTCTTTTGGAGGGCCGAAATTTAATTTAGAGGCGATAACTTTAAGTTTCGCAAAATAACAATTAAATAACCGCGCTATGCCAAAAACAAAATTGCAAAATGGGAATGACTTTAGTGGTCAGAAATTTTATGTTGGACTTGATGTTCACAAAAAATCATGGGCAGTAACGATCCGGAGCCTTGGGATTGAGGTATCCCATTTTAGCCAGGATCCGGGAGCAGAGCGATTGGATGCTTATTTACAGCGGGAGTTTCCCGGAGGGGATTATTATTCAGCGTATGAAGCGGGCTTTTGTGGCACGGAAGCCCACGGGCAACTATGTAAGCTCGGAATAAAGAACATCATTGTACACGCAGCGGATATTCCCACAACAGACAAGCAAAAGAAGAATAAAACAGATCTTCACGACAGCCGGGCACTTGCAGACCATTTGGAGCGGGGCAATTTAAAAGGGATCTATGTACTCAACCAGGATCAACAGGAATTAAGGAGCCTGTTTCGGATGACGGAAAGCAAGGTTATTGACGTAACCAGGGCAAACAACAGGCTCAAAAGCTTTTTGATGTATTATAGTATAAAGCTACCCGAGACCATCTCAAAAAACGAGTTTTTATCGGGTAAGGCGCTGGCCTGGCTGAACATTGAGCTGGGTAGTTCGCCTGGCACGTTTACCTTACAGCAATATATAGAAGAGTTAAAATATCAGCGGAAGCAATTATTCCAAATAACGAAATCCCTGCGGTTGCAGATTCAGTCCTTGCATAAGGAAACTTATACGAACCTGTTGACAGTTCCGGGCATCGGTGCAATTACAGCAATGGGATTACTGGTAGAGATAGCTGATTTCAGTCGTTTCGAAGCGCCGGACAAATACGCCAGCTTTCTTGGTTTATGCCCATGGGAGGATAGTTCAGGTCCGGTTATTAAAACCAAAGGTGTGCAGCCACGCTGCAATGGTCACTTGCGTCCATTACTGGTAGAAGCATCATGGAAAGCGATAGCTAAATCCCGCTCATTGTTTGCTTATTACAGCAAACATGCAAACAAAAGTGGTAAAAAGGCGATCATTAAAGTAGCACGTAAACTGGCTATGATAGCCAAAGGGGTTGCCACAAGCGGACAGCCCTACAAAGAAGATTATTTAAAGAATAAACAAAACGAAAAGGGCCTGAAAGCTGAAAGGTTTTCTTTAGGCATGACAGAACAGCATATAAACAAACAGCCAGGCAGTGGACTACGAATAGAAATGCCTGGCTGATATGCTTTATCCGGCTGTAATATCCCTGGCAGGTTGCTCCTCAGCAGAGCCCGCTTCCGTTTCTTACAGCATACTAAATTTATTAAAAAAGAGTTTCAGTAACAAAAAGCATCTCAGATCAACATTAAAGAGGAAAACGCACATTTGAAAACTGTATTTAATTACATTACGAAGTATTCGTACCTCTTTTAAATTCACACAATTACTGGCGGCATTGATCGCACATAGCAGTTTGAGTCTTTTTAATTACTGAAAATAAAACTATAACTTTATGTGAATCGAAAAATCTCATACATCTTTGCTATGCTTTTCTACATAGCAGTTTTTAAAACTTCGTAAGTCTGGTTTTTATTATTTGAGATCTTTTAATTGAGCAAATGCCTTTCGTCCTGCCTTAAAATCATTTGTTCCCTGGCGCTTAGCAGCACCATAATAAATAATCCAAGTAAAATACAAACAACCACACCAAAATTGGCTGTAAGTATACTTGAACTTACATTTCTTTGCCCGCTTTGCAGCAGGCGGTTGCTCTCGCCAACCTGTATCGCTATCAGTTGATCAAGCGATTTAAGGGCCTGATTAAAAACATACTCTGCATTATTCAGGCCAGCTTCCTGCTGCTGCAGATCACGCAATTGCACACGAAAGGTCTTCCATTTTGCTGATTCTTCGCGTGTTAATTGAGTGGCCTCATATTTCTTTGCTAACGCTTCTATAGCTGCATAATTACCATTAGTTTTTACCTGGACATCTGCACCAGAAACAGCTGCCAGTTTATTTTCATAAAGCCTGCTGCTTATTTCATGTACAAAAGTAGCTGGCAATAAGCGATCCTTCATAATGGATGTCAGCGTTTTATCCAATTCTTTAACATTGTCGCGACCATTCCAGTTGGCTAATAAAAGCATAGCAGTAAGCACAGCTAAGGCTAATACCATTCTTGCTTTATTTTTTATAATAAAAGCCCGTTTCATAACAGTAAATTTTTATTAAAGGTAAGATACAAACTGAATATTAACGAAATATCCATCTTTATAAATACTTCACTTTTACCTGCTAATATAAGGCCCTTCTAAATCAAATCACCCTTTTAATCCGGACGATGAGCCCCTGATCTGGAGGTTGGTTTTAAGAATTATTGAATGAGAAGCGGTACTAACTCCCTTGGTATTAAGCTTTTTAAGTAGCACGGTGATCACATTATCGGCAATTTCTTCAACCGGCTGAGCTATGGCGGTTACCGGGGCGAGTACAGCTTAAAAACGTCATAATCATCAAACGATATAACGGCCATATCCCTGGAACTTTAATACCCAGTGTGTTAAACACTTTTAACCCGCAGGTACCTACGTGGTTGGTGCCAAAAACTACCGCGTCGAGATCCTGATGCTTTTTAAAAAAGGCAGTCATCGGTTTAATGATCATTTCTTCGTCCTGGTTAAAAACAATCTCTTTAACCACCGGAGCAAAACGGCTTTCCTTCAGGGCATCCTTATAGCCCTGCATCCGGGCCAGCATTTGTGTTTGTGACGAAGCGAAAGTAACGAAGCCTATATTTTTGTAACCCTGTTGTATTAAGTGCCTGGTGGCATTATAGGTGCTGAAAAGGTTATCAATCTCTACATAATCGGTATTTACTTTGGGTAAATGCCTGTCGAACATTACCACCGGCAGGCCATCCTTAAGCAGTTGTTCTACATCGTCTTCAATACCTTCGGGCGGGGCAATAATATAGCCATCCACATGCCTGTCACGAAACATGCTAATTAGTTCCCTGGTTTTTTGGGTATCATTATCGGTACTGCAATAAATTATTTTGTAGCCGTTTTTATAAGCCCTATCCTCAATAAGCCGGGCTATGCTTGCAAAAAAAGGGTTTGAAATATCTTCAACCATTAAACCAATGGTATTTGATTTACCGGTACGCAGGCTTTTAGCCAGGGAATTAGGTTTATAACCCACTTCTTCTACATATTTGGTAACACGCTCTACCAGGTCTTCACCTATCCGTTTTTCCTTTGCACGCCCGTTCAGTATAAACGATACGGTGGTTTTAGAAACCTTTAATTCATTGGCGATATCAACAATCGATAGTTTTTTCAATGGCTTATAATTGGCTAAAATCAAATATAAAATATAATCGCTTAATAACCATGATTTATTAAGCGATTATTGGCCAAAATATAAAAATAAATCGATTAAGCTAATCTGCTCATATTCCTTTTTTATTCAGTTTAGGATAACTGATCCCGAACAAAAATATCACCATATAACAAATGATAGGCAGGTAATAAGCCGTAGCAACATTGTGATTAGCAATGAGGCCCATAACCGGCGGAAACAATCCCCCGCCTACAACTCCCATTACTATAAATGATGACGCGTTTTGCGTTTGTGAACCTAAATTTTTCAACCCCAGGCTAAATATGGTTGGGAACATAATACTGAAGAAAAAGTTGATGAACAGCAATGCAACAAATGACACCACGCCAAATCCCTGTGCTACAATAACACACATCAGGATATTGCCCAGGGCAAATATCGCCAGCAGTTTGTTTGGCGCTATGTAACGCATCAGGAAGGTGCCAATAAAACGGCCGGCCATCATCATCACCATACTTAATGAAAAATAATAGCCTGCGTGTTCATCGGTTAAATGCATGATCTCGTGACCGTAATTTATAAAAAACGCCCAGGTGCCGCCTTGTGCTGCCACGTTAAACAGTTGAGCTATGGCCGCAAAAACGAAATGCTTTTTTTTGAACAGGCTTTCCGGAATATGTCCTTCGGCAGCAACAGCGTATGAATCCGTAGCTACCACATGTGGATCTTGTAAAGGGGGCACTTTTAAAAATGAAAATGCTACGCCAACCAATGCTATCACCGCTCCTATCACAATATACAGGTGTTTAACAGATATCAGGTCGTTAGAATGCTCCTGCCCCCTTTTAAAACGAAATAGCCGCCCAACAGCGGACCAATAACGCCGCCGACACCGTTAAAAGCCTGCGAAAAGTTAATGCGTTGGTCGCTGGTACGCTGATCGCCGAGAGAGGCAACAAATGGATGAGCAACAGTTTCGAGCGTAGCCAGGCCGCAAGCCAGGATAAACAAGGCTATCCGAAAGAAGTCAAACGATTTAGCATCAGCCGCCGGAACAAACAGGAATGCACCTGCAGCATACAGCCCCAGGCCTAAAAGCACACCGTTTTTATAACCGAACTTTTTCATGAACATACCTGCCGGGATGCCCATCACCGCGTAAGCGCCAAATAATGATAACTGTACATAAGCCGAACGCGACTTTGAAACATGCAAAACATTTTGAAAATGCTTGTTTAATGTATCGCCGAGGGTCATGGCTATGCCCCAAAGCATAAATAATGAGGTTACAAAAATGAGTACGACAAGGAACTTGCCTTCGGTGAATTTGGGTTTGGTATCCATTATGCAGGTTTGTTTGTTAATTGGACCGGTAAATTAGTTTAAAACTTCAAGGTACCAAAGGCTTATTATTACTTTTCTGTTATTACCGGATCGTTATAAGGCTGTACCAATAGCTTCAGCTTGTCGTTGCCCAGCAACGCTGCATCAAATTCAATCCTGATATCTTTTGATTCGCCCTTCATCAGCGAAAAATAGTTATCATTCATTATTGCCGGCAGTATCTGTTCACCCGTCCCGGCTTTCGTTGCCAGTACGCGAATAGCAAATGCAGCCGCCTTTGATGAGGATGGATTGCTGATCTTCGCATCCACATAATACTTGCCGTTAATTAGTTTTATGGTTGATGATACTTTCAGGTTAACCTTCGGCAGTTGGTTAAGAGCGGTAAAATCTGTGCGTTTATTACCCCGCCAGTAAAAATTATCCGATACCAATTTGCCACCCTTATCAATCAATCTTAGTTTGATGAAATGAACATCCGTAAGACCACTGCTTTTCGGCGCGCCGCCGTACACCTCAAAATCCCAAAGCGAGTAGCCCCATCCCGATCCGCGCTGCAATCCATACATACGAACGTAGCGGCCTTTTACCTCATCAAAAGTGATTTGCTGTACGCCAACGTGGCCATCCCCGCTTTCATAAACATCTTTCCAGCTTTTAGCATCGTCAGATACCTGGATCTTGAAAGCTTTACCATATGCCTCCTCCCAGTTTAATTTCAAGCCGTTTACTTCTTGCTCTTTACCCAAATCGACATAGATCCATTCGACATCATTTGAATTACTGGCCCACCTGCTTCCCGGATTACCATCCGTTACAGAACCGGCCTCACCCATGGTGGTTGATGATGCAAATGCAGGTTTGTTTAGTGCCAAATTTTCGCGGTTATCAGCAAAAGCCATGGCAAAGCAATTCAGCGCTGTATTCGATGGCGCATCGATAGTTTTTGACTGGCTATATTCTTTTACGATCTGTCCATCGCTGTTATAAACATCGGCATAAGCAATGAGGCTGTTTTCGTCGGTACGGGTGGTGTTGATCACTTTAATAGCATTATTTACCGGGTTCCATTGAATATGCACCGGTTCGCAGGCTTTTTTTGCTCCCCAGTAGGCACCAGTGAGATCATAATAGTAGTCATAGGTTTGCCACACCAATGAAGGATAGGCCGACTGGCTCATCCAGGTCATAATGCCCGATGCATCTTCCCAGATATTATCTTCCCAGCCTTCGTACATGGCTTTATTGGTTTCGATGTTCAGCAGCTGGGCTTTGCGGCAATAATCCTCGATACCCGTAGGCGCACCGTAACGGTTTTTAATACCATCGTCGTACCTGTCGGGCCCGGCATTACCTGCGGACGAACCAAAGAAATGCAGGTTCCACATCTCATTGCGGGGCCACCATTTATCCTTCGGCATAAACTTTTTAAAGCTGTCGAAATTGGTAAATACCGCCGTACCTATCTCGCTGCGAAGCCCCCAACCCTGGTTACCGCCAAAGCCATTAGGAAAACGGCTGAAATACCAGCGCGGATCAAAGTTAGTCCACGGACCGCTGCCTGTTAGGTTACCCGCATGCGAGTTGGGTTGATAATATCTGTCGTTACCATCGTAAGCGCTGATATCTTCACGAAGCCAGTTATTGAGCGGAGGTAAAGGTTCGCCCTCATTATCACCGCACCAAATGGCAATGGAAGGATGGTTCCTGAAGCGTTTAATTTTTTCGATGGCGTTGGCATTGAAAGTATTTACGTCATTAGGCAGGTTGGGGATAGAGTTAAGCCAGAAATCATCCCAGATCATGATGCCGTATTTATCACAGGCATCATAAAATTCCTCATCGGTGGTTGAGCCTATCCAGTTGCGGATGATGTTAAAATTCATCTCTTTGTGCAGGCGTACTTTAGTATCATACTCATCTCCCCGGCAGCGCAGCATGTACTCGGCCATTCCCCAATTGCCGCCCTTTAAAAATACTTTGGTGCCATTTACACACAAATGCAATACATGGCCAACAGTATCGTAGCTGTATTTTTTTATGCCGAATTTGATTTGCTTGCTGTCAGATACTTCATCGCCCAGTTTCAGGCTTAAGTTACAGGTGTACAGGTTGGCATCGCCATAGCCATTAGGCCACCACAGTTTTGGGCCGTTGATCACCAACTGCGAAAAATGTTTTGGGTCGATCTTTACCTCGGCATTGCTGTTAGCACCCACAAATACCTTTTGGGTAAACTGGATATTTCCAGGATTAATAACACCGGTTAAGGTTCCTGTTTGAAAAGTATCGGTGCTGTTTTTCACCCCAACCGAAACCGATACTTCAGCCCGGGCGGTAGTAGGCACATCCGTGCGAATCCAGGGATCATTAATGGTAAGGCTACCTGTGTTGCTCAGGTAAACATCATCAGTAATGCCGCCGTTGAGACCCGGTACATAAGGCATCCAATCCCAACTGGCGCTGGGTATATATGTTGGACTGGCATAATTTACCAATGGGTTCAGCGGACAGTAAGCCAAAACAGCCAGTGTGTTTGCCCCTGTTTTATTTACGAGTTTCGTTACGTCATACACTCCCCGCTGCATAAAACCATCCAGGCTGCCTATCTTCTTCCCGTTCAGGTAGATCTCGGCTTTGCGGTTAATACCTTTGAAATTAAGCCAGATTTTTTGTTTGGTGAAACCTGCAGGTACGCTGAACTGCGTACGGTACCAGAAATTGCGGTCGTACTTCTTTTTATCAACCTTATAAATATTATCGCCAAAATTGGGATCCTTTTCCAAACCGGCCGCTACGTATGATGAAAATACAGTACCAGGTACAATAGCCTTTACCCAATCAGTAGCGGCGTAACCGCTTTTGTGGATGTCAAGACTATCGGCTCCCAGGTCGGTCTGGGCTTTTACTTTCCATGTAATTTGTTTATTGGTGTTGTTGAGGTAAAAGATTTCCTGTGCTGATGCCGGGTTAAACAGCAGTATCACCGAAGTAAGTAATAGAATTGACTTTTTTATTTTGTAAATATTGATCATAAAATCGTTTTAGCGAATACTCTAATAATTCTTAAAGTAAATCGTCATTGCGAGGAACGAAGCAATCCCAAACTCTACAGAGCGGACCTGCTAATCGGGCATTGCTTCGTTCCTACCCATGACATAATAAAAAATACAGTCATGCTGAACTTGTTTCAGCACCCCACATGCAAGGCCGCTTGCATAGCCGCTCAGCGCGTCGGATCCCGAAATAAATTCGGGATGACGGGTAGTGTAAATGTCATTTCACCTTCAGAGGCCCGCGGATTTTAATACTTGCAATGACGGTTTTTGATTTACTTTTAACGGCATTAAACATCTTTTTATTTAGCTTTTGAAAGCGAGAACGGTCTGTCTTCAAGCGCTATGCCACGGTTCACCACAGGTTTATCACCCATTTCAAAATGCAGTACACCGCCATTTATAATATCGGCCTGGGTGATCCAGTTATGGGTATAAGGCTTACCATTAAGCGTCGCCGACTGGATATACACGTTCTCCTTGTTGTTATTGTTAGCTTCTATCACGAACTTTTTGCCATTTTCCAAAGCGATGGTCATCTTTTTAAATAGCGGACTACCAATCACGTACTGATCGGTACCGGGGCAAACACTGTAAAAGCCAGCGGCGCTCAACACAAACCAAGATGACATCTGGCCTTCATCCTCATCGCCGGGGTAACCGTTTTCGCCTGCGTTGTACATCTTATCCATTACATCGCGCAAATGCTGCTGCGCCTTCCATGGCTGGCCGGCATAGTTGTACATGTAAAGCAAGTGGTGAATAGGCTCGTTGCCCTGCGCATACTGCCCCATTTTAAATTCGGCCATCTCCGTCATTTCGTGGATCACCTGGCCGTACCCTCCTACTTTGATAGTTCCAGGCTCGGTAAATACCGAATCAATCTTAGCAGTAAAATTCTTCTCTCCGCCCATCAGGTTGATCAAACCCTGCGTGTCCTGAAAAACAGACCAGGTCCAGTGCCAGGCATTACCTTCGGTATAGGGGCCACCCCAATCCATTGGGTCAAAAGGTTCAACCCAATTACCTTGCCCATCTTTCGCGCGCATGAAACGGGTTTTGGTATCAAACAGGTTTTTATAATTGTACATCTGCCGGGCAAAAACATCTTCATAAAATTTATTACCGGTGAGTTTCGCCAGTTGATATCCACAAAAATCATCGTATGCAAACTCCAGCGTCCAGGCGGTTGAACCAAGGGTTTGCGGCGTAAAAGGCACGTAACCATTTGCATAATATTCCTTCCAGCCAGGGCGACCATTGGCACTGCCCCACGGACCTTTATTGGTAGCTTCATGATAGTAAGCCTCAAGGGCTTTTTTGGGATCGAAGGTGCGGATCCCTTTTACCCAGGCATCGGTTAATAGGGATATGGCATGGTTCCCCAGCATTCCTCCCGTTTCACCCGGGAACGACCAGGCCGGCAACCAGCCACATTGTTGTTGTGCATCAAGCAGCGCATTTACAAGCCGGCCTTCCATTTTGGGGTGCAACACCGTATTCAGCGGAAATTGGGCACGGAAGGTATCCCAAAAACCATTATCGGTATACATGTACCCATCATGTACCTTGCCATCGTAAGGGCTATAATAGTATGGCTTTCCATCTTTATTATATTCAAAAAACTGGTGTGAGAATAGATTGGCGTGATACATGCACGAGTAGAAAGTCGCCTTCTGATCTTCTGTAGCCCCCTCAATGGCCATACGGCCAAGCAACTGGTTCCACACTTTATCAGCAGCTTTACGGGTATCATCAAATGATTTGTATTTACCCAGTTCAGTTGTCAAAGTAAGTTCGGCCTGCTCCGGGCTGATATAGGACGAAGCTACTTTGGCTTGTACAGTTTCTCCATCTTTAAATTTGATATAGGCCCCGATACCTTCGCCCTCTGCCGATCCGTTCTTTTCAGAAAGGGTATTGTTTTTATTTTCCCAGGTGCCGTAATCGGTAAAGGGCCTATCAAAAATAATGACAAAGTAGTTCCGGAAATCTTTAGGGGCCCAGCGGCAGTTGTTTACATAGCCTGTTATTTTCCGCCGGGCCGGGATGATTTTTACCCCGCTCATTTTAGTGTAGCCATCTAAAACAAGATAAGAGGCTTTACCTTTCGGGAACGAAAACCTCAGGTGCGCTCCCCGTTCGGTCGGCGACATTTCGGTTGTAATATTATTATCAAGTTTTACCTTATAGTAACCTGGTTGCGCTATCTCGTTATAGTGGCTAAATGATGCCGCCCGTTCATCTTCATTAACAACCAGTTTCCCGGCAACAGGCATGAGCGAAAACACCGCATAATCGTTAACCCACGAACTGCACTGGTGCGATTGCTGAAAACCGCGGATAGTGTGCTCAAAATACTGGTATTTCCATCCATCGCCGTTTTTGCCGGTTTGCGGTGTCCAGGTGTTCATGCCGAAAGGCAGCGAAGTAGCCGGATAGGTGTTACCGTACGAGAACTCATATTTGGTATTGGTGCCCTGCCGGGTATTCACATACTTAACAAGGTTAGCCTCCTGCGCAAACAGTTTTCCGGCATACATAAGCGCAACTGCGCAAATAAGTGAACGTATTTTCATTGGGTTATAATGGTATCAGAGGCAGATTTGTAGAATAATTAGCCTCTGAACAAAATTAAAAATTAAATCGATTTAGCAAGGTAATATTTTTATGTTCTTTAAACAGAAAAGCTTCGTCGAAAAAGTTCTTTAGAACATTGCTTATTCAAATTTTACCCTGATAAACCTTGGGCGGTACAGGTTTGGATATTTTTTCAGATCGTTTAAAAAATCAACGGAGTTAATATTGTAGCTGATCAGCAGTTCACCGGGCTTTGATAAGCTTGGATGCGCCTTGGCATTATAAACCACAAAGGTTTTGGCGATAAGGTCTGGCTTGCAATCCCATAATTTAATGATCGGGCCAAACGGACCTACCGGGCTTGCACCTATCCGCATCCCCACCGATGTGGTCATCCCCCCTACCTGAAATATCAGCGCGTAACGACCATCCGGCAGCGGACTAAAACTTAACTCATTTGATACACTGCTGGTTATATTAGTAACCTGTTCCATATCGGCAACCCAGGCTTTACCATTATAGAAAGTCCATTTGCTATAATCCTCAAAATCCCCGGGCAGTACACGGGCAACCATCAGGTGCTTGGCCATGCCACGTACCCCATAAACATAAATATAGCCATCGGGCTTTGGCGCGCCGGCCTCTTTGGTATTTACGTAAATGCCGGCACCAAACGAGCCGCTTTCCCCTTTCTGATCTACCAGGTAAAACGGCGTATCCATTTGCTTCAGGTCTTTATACGGAGGCTTACTGTTTGCCGGGATCTTGATGAGCGTGTTGCCAACTTCCCTGAAACCAAATGCTTCGTTGCTTACGTTATGTACCCTGTATCCAAAAATATAGATGCTGTTATTCAATGCCTGGTTTACAAAGCCATCGCCAAGCCAGTAGTAATCTGTAGCTCCTGTTTTAGGTGTATGGGGGATAAAAATAGACTCCGGTTTTCCTTTAGCATTTTTATCCCAATAAAATTTCATTTGTTTATCCAAAGGCTCGTTGCCTTTTAGTTCAGCTACTGCATTGTGGATCATGATGGCTCCCGGCGCCGTTGTGTTATCACGCACCGCGCCTATCATGCTATCGCTGAAAATAAAAAGCACTTTATCGTTATGTTTTGCCTGGCCGGTCTCCTTGCCACTCAAAGGAATGGTATAAATACCATCGCCCCCAAACCAGCCCGAATCACGCTTTAACAGGGCCGACCATTCCGGCGCGGCCTCTACCTTAAATTTAATATCGGTAAGATTAACGGTATCAGCTTTTTGTGAAAAGGCTCTATTGGTTAAAACCAGGCTCAAACAAGCTAAACAAACAAGGGTAATTTTCTTCATTAAATAATATTTATACAGGTAAATGTTTATGATGATGGCTTTTGTGTTTAGTAAACAGCACAATAAAGCCTGTTAATCCACCCATCAGCATTAAAAATCCGATGAAGCCAGCCTGGGTAAATGGTAAACCTAAAAAATGATAAACCGGGTTTATACGGATCTGCTCTATCAAAAAACGCTCGGTACCGTTTAACACAAGGTACAGGAAAAACATAAAACCGGGTGTAACTATCCGTTTACGAAAAACCCACATCAGCAAAAACATACCAATGCAAAGTGCAGCCTCATAAAACGGCGTGGGGTATACCGGGTTAGCCAGTTGATTGCAATAGTTACCCAGGCAACCAGGTATTAGTGTACCTGCATTGACAGCATTATGCGGATAATTGAACGCCCATATCCAATCGGGCAACCAGCTTAAAAAACCAGGCTTTAGATGTGGGTTAACCTTACCCCAATCACCGTCACCCGCCAGTTGGCAACCAATACGGCCAACGCCATACGCCAGCATCATGCCCGGCGAACCGATATCGGCAAGGTGTACCAGTTTCATGTTATGCCGGTGGCCTATATACAAATAAGTCAATGCGCCAAAGATCAGGCCGCCGTAATAAGCAAATCCGTTGGCCGAAAATATAGTACCCAGCGGATCATATCTCAACCTGCCAAAATGCTCAACGATATCAAAAAGCTTGGCGCCAATGAAACCGAAAAATCCAACACTGAAAACAATCAGCCCCATTAATTGATAAGGGTGTACAGTGTATTCGGTTGTTTGCGGTTTAGGCAATGCAAATTTCTTGCGATCGCGGTAAATCCAAAAGGCAAATGCACCTCCAATAAGTACGCCGGCTGTTAAATTTCCCTGCAATGAAAGAATATATGCCCGCGGGTTTGCAGCAAAGACCTGGTAATTAAAAACCGCTCCAAAAAGTTTAAAGCCAAATAAAAAACCGGGCAAAAAATTAATGATCATTTCGGCTGCCGAAGCGGATTTTCCGATGATTACCTTCCGCTTAAATGCACTGATCTTTCCAATGGCTTCATATCTTTTAAATTCTGACGTAAACACTATGTAGGCAAATAGAAAGGCAAGTGCTATAAAAAAACCAAGCGTTTGGATAGGAAATCCAATCCGGATATGGAAGAGATAATATATCAGATCGCCGATGGTTGGAAACATATTCTAATTTAAAGTTTATCTGCCAAATCAAAAAAGGAAGCCGGCACCGCAACGCCGGCCCCTTATGGTTTATCTATTGGTTTTTAAAAACCTGCCTGGATGCCCAGGTTAATCACCCGCTGGTTAATGTACGCATCGCCCGCGGTATTGGTGGCAATTTCGGGGTCCTGCTGATATTTTTTGTAGTTATCAAACGTGAGCAGGTTATATGCACTCATATAAATGCGGGCGTTATTAATCTTAAATGGTAACAGCTTGGTTGGCAATTGATAACCGATATCAACCGTTTTTAACCGCACGTAATGTGCGTTTAGTAACCAGTAATCAGAAAAATAAGCCGTAGGGCTGTTTACCGAAGTTGGATTGGTAGTTAACCTTGGGAAGGCGGCATTAACCGGGTTTTCGGGTGTCCAGCGTTCCTGGTGAATGGGCTGAAACTGGCTTTGAAATGGTTCGATACCTGTACCAATCACCGCGAAACTGTAGTTAAACGATCCCTGCAAAAGCACACTTACACTAAAACCTTTGTAAACAGCCTGCAATGAAAGACCGAGTATGGTATTTGGCAGGTTTGGATTGCCTATCGGCCTTTTGTCAAACACATTGATAACGCCGTCACCGTTCAGGTCCTGGTATTTCAGATCGCCGGGCTGTAGTGGGATACCGTTATCTGGCACGGGTACCGATTTGCTTCCCGAATTGATGGCGGCAATATCGGCAGCGGTATAGTATCCCAAAAAGTGATAACCATATTGCTGCCCGATTGAATGACCGGTTTGCGCAAGCCATGGATATGCCGGGGTAGCCTCATCTTCATATAGGATCTTGTTTTTAGCGTACGAGAACACGAAACCAACGTTGTACTGTACTTTGCCAAGCGTGCTATGATAGCTGATCTGCCCGTCAAGGCCCTGGTTACGGGTTTTACCGATGTTTACGGCAGGCAAACCAACACCCAAAATCTCCGGTATACTCCCCGGTGTAATCAGCTGATTGTAACGGATATCGTGGAAATAATCGGCTGTGATGGATATTTTATCATTAAACAAGTTGGCATCCAGGCCTATGTCAATCTTTTTGGCACGTTCCCAAACTACGTTTGGATTGCCCAATGAACCTTCATATATAGTGTTGTAATTTTGAGCTGTTTCGCCAAAATTGTAACCACCGCCCTGATTGTAAACCTGGTTATATACATAACGGTTACCCGGCGCTGCATCCGAACCAACCAAACCATAACTACCCCTTATTTTCAAAAGACTGAACATAGGGAGGGCCTTTTCAAAAAAAGACTCTTTGGCGATGTTATAACCAAAGCTCACAGCCGGAAAAATCCCAAAGCGATGATTAGCGGCAAAGCGGTCGGTGCCATTATAGGCTACGTTAAAGTCGAACAGAAATTTCTGTTTAAAGTCATATCCCACCTTGCCCGATATACCGCGGAACTTTTGCGGCACACCAACCTGCGCGCCATCAAGCAGCGGATAGGTGAAATACGTTTGCGAAGTTTGATTGAACAACAACAATCCCGAAAAATGGTGCGAACCACGGAATGTCCTGTCGTAGTTGGCATAAAGCTGCAGGTTGTAATTATTGGTATTGATATCGGTGCTGCCCGTTAAAGCATAAGTTTGATACACATAAGTAGCACCCGGCCTTAAGGAATATTGATTAGTAGCCGGATCGTAATGATAAGCAGGGATACCGCCGTTAAAAATTTGCTTGGTAAATTGTTCAATACTTGAATAAGCAACCCTGCCTGTTACCGAAAGACCATTGGTTAAAGCATCGAGCCTTTGGGTAGCGCCAAAAAGTACGTTAAAATCGGTACGGCGGGAGTGTTGATAGCCTCCTGTTGCCAGCCTGGCGTTAAGCGTTGGCAGGTGATCGGGATTAAACGACGAATAGGCGTAAGAATAGCTTCCGTTAGGGTTAAGATATGGCGCCGTAAAAGGCGTTTCCTTGGTAAAATTATATACCTCGCTCACTGCGTTCTGGTTATAAGGCTGGTTCAGGTCCGAAAAACGGGTGGTAATGTCCAGCCGCAGGTCAAGGGTTTTATTGGCTTTCAGATCGAGGTTTGAGCGAAAGTTATAGCGTTTGAAATAGTAATTGGTATTCACCAAACTTTGCGGATCGGCAAAATCACGTACCAGGCCATTCTGGTTTAGCGCGCCACCCGAGATGAAATATTTTACCCCGGTTGTGCCACCCGAAATATCCAGGTTGGCATTGGTTTGATAGGTGTACTTCTTGAAAATTTTATTATACCAATCAACATTGGGGTGACCGTATGGATCGGATCCATTTTTAAACAGGTCAAGGTCCTGCTGGGTAAAGCTAAGCGGGATGCCGTCATTATGCTGGGCCTCATTAATCAATACCGCTGTATTATATGAATCTAAAAACTGCGGCGTTTTAGTAGGCTGCTGGATGCCGCTTTCCACACGAAGGTTCACTTTAGGGGTGCCGGCCTTGCCGCGGCGGGTGGTCACCACCAATACGCCGTTAGCGCCTTTGATACCGTAGATAGCTGTAGTTGACGCGTCTTTCAGAATCGAGATGCTCTCTATCTCATTCACATTGATCTGCTGTAGCTGGTCATAGCTGTACTCGATGTCATCTACAATGATGAGCGGCTGGTTACCCGATGGGTTTAGCGAGCTTACCCCACGGATATAAAAATCTGAAGCATCCTTACCCGGCTGGCCCGAACCCTGCTGCGAAAAAAAGCCCGGCAATTTACCGGTTAAAGCATTTTGCACGTTGGCCGTTGGCACGGTACGGATCTCACTGGCCGAAATGGAACTTACAGCACCGGTATTGGTGATCCTTTTTTTGGTTCCGTAAGCTACTACGGCTACTTCATCCAAACCATTGGTATTGGTTTGCAGTATGATATCCATTCTGCCTGACTCAGATACACGGAGCTCACGCGGGATATAACCAATAAAACGCACAATGATGGTATTTGACTGCCCTTTAAGAACAAGCCTGAACTTACCACCCTGATCTGTAATAGCACCGTTATTAGGAACACCTTTTTCAATTACCGATACCCCCGGCAATACCCCGGTAATATCGCGTACAGTACCTGTTACGGTCCTGCTTTGCGCAAATGACACCGCCGGGAGCAGGATCATTAATATCTGGAAGAGAAGTATTATTTTTCTCATAAAGCTTAATTTTTTTGGTTTAACTGGCTGAAGTTTTGAGATTACCATCCTGGATTTTGTTTCATATTCGGGTTCTTCAAAACCTCGTCATAAGGTATTGGGTACAGGTACATCTTAGGCGCTTCGAATTTGGTAGTGAGCGCATTCACCACGTTATAGGTAAGGCTGGAGCCTATCTTCACAATGCTGATCCCCTTTTGCGGCTGGTTCATTACCGTTTCGGCAATTTTCCAGCGGCGGATATCCCAGTAGCGGTTCTCTTCAAAAGCCATTTCCAGGCGCCGCTCATTTTGGATGATGGCGCGCATCTCCGCTTTGCTCATACCGGCTTTAAGCCCGTAATTGCCGGTGCCCGCATCTATCCCTGCCCTTTTCCTGATGCTGATAACAGCATTATAAACCTCGGGAGTTGCTCCGGCCGATTCATTGAGTGCTTCAGCATAGCCTAAAACCACATCAGCATAGCGCAGGATCTGCCAGTCTATGACATGAGCAGCGTAAGCATTGGTGTTTTCAAAATTGCCCATGAACTTGCGCATGTAATAGCCCGTTTTGGTTTGCTGTAATGAGCCGTTAGGTTTGCTGGCCCCGCCTTCGTACAATTGCAGATCTGAGTTAAGCCATCTTGCCCCGTTATAGAGCACGGTATAGGTCAAGCGTGGATCTCGGTTCTGGTAAGGGTTGTCCGGATTATAACCTGATGCCGGATCGGTAATAGCCAAACCGTTTTTCATGGGGAAGGCATCAACCAATTGCTGTGTAGGACTGGTTTGCCCCTTGCCTACCGCCCCGGTAAAGCCAACCGGACCGTTAGTGGTTTCAATCGAGGATGAATTATCCGTTTGGCGGATAAATATATTTTCAGAGCTGTTTTGAGTCAGAAATACATCTTTAAAGCTGGGCAATAACGAATAAACATTCAGGTCCATTACCGCTTTTTCGGCAGCAGCGGCCTGTGCCCACCTGTCGGCGCTGAAATCGGTATAACCGGTTAGCAGATTTGAGGCATCAATATTCTGCCCGTTAAATAATGGGCTTGCCGCATATAGCAGTACTTTGGCCTTTAAAGCCATGGCGGCACCTTTAGTAGGGCGGTAATAATCAGCATTAGGGTTGCTCAGCGGCGCGGCCATCAGGGTGTCCTTAATGGCATCGCATTCGCTTACAATGTATTTGATACAATCGGCAAAGGAATTACGTGGCAAGGCTACATTATCTGTTATAGTAAACACCTTGTTGCCCAATAAGGGAACGCCACCGTAACGTTTAACCAGTTCAAAATAATACAGTGCCCTTAAAAAACGTGCCTCGCTTTTCCATACATATTTCATGGAATAACCATGGTATTGGGCCAGCACCGGCACTACATCAATATTGTTCACAAACTCATTTGCCTTGCGGATGCCTGCGTAGTAATAAGCCCAAAGGTTTTCAACGGCGGGGATAGTATATGAATTATAAGATGCTGTTGAAAGTATGGTTACTACATTTGATGATACCGAAGCCGATGACATGGCATCATCACTGGCCGCGTCAAGGTAGTCGTTCCCTACCCTATTGTGCCCGTTTTGGAGCGTTGCATAAATCCCATAAAGGAACATTTGGGCATTGGTGCCTAAGGAGTCCTTTTTGTCAAACACGTAATTGATAGTCACCTTATCAACCGGGAACTGCTCATATTTTTTACAGCCGGCCATTATGGTTAAGAAGCCGGCGGCCGCTAAAATTATTTTGTTGAAACTCTTCATGATCGTAATATTTTTATGATGGCCAAAATCAAAGCTTAATGTTAACGCCGGCATTTATCACCCTTTGAATCGGGTAAGCAGTACCATATACCTCCGGATCAAAATCTTTGTAGCCATACAGTGTATACAGGTTTTCGCCGTTTACAAATATTCTCAAACCCGATAGCCTGAGCTTATGCGCCCACTCATAAGGCAGGTTGTAACCTACCTCAGCATTTTTAAGCCTTACATAATTGCCTTTGCGCAGGTACAAGGTTGAGTTGGCGGTATTATTGGCGTTACCTATTGATAACCTTGGCGCAGTAGCCGTGGCGGCGGTTTCGGGTGTCCACCGGCCTAAAATGGTTTCGTACGCCTGCCCGCTGTAGGTAAGCCCGAGGAACCCCACACCTGCAAAGCCGTTCACCTGCGAGTTATTGAACGTCAGCTCACGGTTCGCTACGCCCTGTAACAGGAAACTCAGACTAAAACCTTTGTAATTGAAGCCCGCCGAAAAGCCATAATAAACCAACGGCCGGTTACCGCCTATGGCCGAAACATCAAACTGGTTGATAATATGATCGCCGTTAAGGTCTTTGTATTTTACATCTCCTGCCTGTGCGGTGTAACCGGTAGTTGTTGCACTGGTGGCAGCATCCTGGGCATCCTTGAAATAACCGATAGCCGTGTAACCATAAATAGCATTGGTTGAGCGGCCGGTGTGCCTGAGCCATGGGTAAGGATATGGCTCTTCGTCGCTAAAAATAATTTTTGACGATTGGATAGAGGCATTACCCGAAATAAAGTAATTGAAATTTTGGATGTGGTTTTGATAAGTTAAAGTAAGCTCGCCGCCTTTATAAAGGTTGATGCCTAAATTTTCATAAGGGTAAGCAGTACCCAGCAAGGCTATGCTGTTGCCACGTACCTGTAACAGATCATAATACCTGTCGTGGTAATAATCGGCAGTAATATTAAAATGATTATTAAACAGGGAAATATCAGCTCCTACATCCAGCTTGCGGGCTTTTTCCCAACGGATGTATGGGTTGGCCAATGTGTTTTCAAAATAACCCTGTACCGGGCTTTTGCTGGTACCTGTGCTGTATGAATAGCCCTGCGAAGGGCCGTAGGTTTGCAAAAAGTTATAGTATCCGTAATTATCTACGTTGTTGTTTCCGGTTTTACCATAGGTGGCGCGCCACTTCCATGAGTTTATCCAGCTGAAATTATCTTTAATAAAATCTTCTTTACCCATTTGCCAGCCAATACCGCCGGCGTAAAACAAGCCATATTGATTGCCCGGAGGATAACGGTTATAGCCGCTGCTGTTGGCGGCCGCTTCAATAAAGTATTTACCATCATAATTATAGCCTGCTTTTAATGCACGGTTTGTTGTTACCTGCGAAAGGTCATAGTTTAATACAACCGAGCGTACATCATACAGTGCCATACCGGTTATATTACTTTTGCCAAAAGTCCTGTCGTAATTAACTGATGCCTGAGCAAACGAGTAGCGGGCGCTTGAAACTGTACTGAACGAATTGCTTTGCGCAACTGATGAGCCCACTGCCGAATAAGAACTGTCGGCGTTAAAGGAATAGGCATTATTTTGCAATGAGCGATTTAAAAAACTTTGCGATGAAAAAGCAAGGTTGCCTTTTGCCTTTGCCGACAAACCTGGTGTTATGCTGCTGAGGTTATAATTCAGATCGAGATTGGCCAGTACATCATTGCTGCTGGTGCGCTGATAGCCTGAAAACTCGGTTTGTGAAAGCAGGTTGTTGGTATATGTTGTTGTACCGCCAAATGTGTTATTTGGATTATAAAGCGGATATGCATTGTTTGGCGTGCTGTAAAGTGCGCCCAATATGTTTCCATACCCTGCTCCTGGCTGCGTGCTTTGCTGGATACGGCCAAATAACTGCAGATCGACAGTGAATTTTTTGGTTACGTTAACTGCGAGATCGGAGTTAATGATATAGCGGTTAAGATCATTATTGGTGTTGTATGGTACAGCCGATGCCGTGCGGAACATCCCGGCCTGGTCAAGGTAGTTTAATGAAACACTGTAGCGTGCTACCTGGGTACCGCCGTTAACATTCAGCTTGTAGCTGGTCATTGGTGAATTATCGCGCAATATGGTTTTAAACCAATTAACGTCCGGATGTCGTAAAGGGTCGGTGTGGTTGCGGTAGGCGTTAAAATCGGCACTGCTGTAAAGGGCGGGCTTACCATCGTTTTGTAACGCTTCATTATATAAATACGCATATTGATAAGCAGGCAGCGGGTTTGGCAAGCCTAAAGGCTGTTGGCTGCCTGTTTGTGCAGTGAATGAAATATGCGGCGTACCCACCTGACCGCGTTTAGTAGTAATAAGTAAAGTACCGCGCGAACTGTTGATGCCCAGCATCATATTTGAAAGCGCATCCTTTAATACCGAAACCGATTCGATACTTTCCGGATCAAGCGACGCTATCTCACGCTGAACACCATCGATAATCGTTATCGGCCCCTGCCCTCTTAATGAAAGGCCGAACTCGGTATTGTCATTGGCCGAATAATTATTGTGCTGCACTACCGCCCCGATAAAATCATTTACAGTCTGCACGCCGGTTTGAGGTGCGGCGAAACCGCTATACTGCTGGGTATATAAACCGGGGAGTTGCCCGGGTAAAGCATAGGTATACAAAGTTGCTGGTGTGCTTGTAAGCTGATTGGTATAGATAGTTGATATGGCACCCACATTTTTTGATGTGCTGATGGTATCATAAAGCACATTAATGGTTTTAGGTGCCTGAATATAGGTATCTATGAGCCTCACCGTTAATTTAGCAGTGTTTTTAACAGTAACTTGCCGGGCGTTATAATTCGCGGCGGTAAATACCAGGGCATCTCCCTTTATGGCGTTGATAGCAAACATGCCGTCTTTACCGGTAGTCAGGGTACTATTTTTTCCTTTATTAATTACTTTAACACCCTGTAGTGGGTTACCATACTCATCAAGTACAATACCGCTTACCTGACCGGGCCGTGCAGGCGCCATGGCAGCTGTATCCTGCTGCATGGCTGCATAACTGGTTTTAACCAGTAGCAGCATCAACAGCGTGATACCTGTTAAACATTTATTTATGTAGCAATAAGCCATATTTTTCAGGTTTAAAATTGTTGGCAAAAGGTTTAAATATCGTTTTAGCAAAAGCAATATTGTGTAGTGCATTTGCTTGTTATTTACATTTTCAGATCAACCGCATTTAAATGTATAGGTGAACGGGGCATCAGTATTACCATAGCCTACCTTTACCTTGCCCGTTTTATCTGTAAGGAAGTACTCCATTCTTGTGATGGTTTGCGTATCCCCTGCACTAAAGAATGATCTCGGCCAAAACGTGAGCTGGTACTTTTTACTGGTGGCAGTAGTTTGTTTCAATAATGTTTTAGTGGTTTGCTCACAAACTTTTATGGTTTTGCCATCGCTGGTGTAGGCCGTTGCGCACAGGTAAACTTCACTTGCGCCGCTCAACTGCGTATCGGTAACTGTACCATCAAAAGTCAGGGTCACAAAATCGTTATCCAATGATTTTGGCGGATCGATAGTGGTAAGTTGCGGGTTACAAAAGTCAACCAGGTCACCGCTGCCGCCGGTTACTTCAAAACAGGTATTACCAAGCAGCACACTGTAATAAGTACCGTTGCCATCGCTGGTAAAACCGTTGCCGCTATCGGTTATGGTATAGCCCAGTTTAACCAACATGTTATTATTATCGGCGCCTACTTTTGTTTTGATATTCAGGTCGACAATAAACTCTACCCCGCCGGTATGGCTGTAGGCTTTATCAGTTTGATAAGCCACCCATTCCATGTCATCAATAAGGTTACCACCGTTACCGAAAGTTTTTTTCATGTATGCCGACCAGGTAAGGCCGTCGCCTTTTTTAGGTAAAGTACCGTCGGGTATCAGGGACATGGTTCCGTTACCTTGTTTGCTGGTGTAAGTTATAGTGGTATTCTGCGCTGCCTTCCAGCCTTTAGGCACCAAAAAACCAAAAATGAGGTAGTCGGGGCCTCCATCTCCCACGGTAGGGATATCACAGTGTACCGTTATCGGCACAACTGAACCTACGGTAGCTGTGGCCGGCTGATCAACACTGGTAATTTGTTCGCCGCAGCAGGCTAAAGCAATACCCAGCACCACCAAAGCACACAGCTTCCATAAATTTTTACCTTTTATATGTAAATATGATCTCATAATTTATTGGTTGCTTTTAGTTTATCAATTGGCTTTTTCAAGCACGTACACATAAGTATTATTGGTACAGCCCGGACTGAAGGTTATGCTAAGCTGCCTTTTGCCGTTTACTATAGGATAAGTAAAAGCTGTTGAAACCGGCTTATCGCCTGTAGCAGTAAAGGTGATCTTAAAGGGATACTGCGGATCATCAAGTGCAAAAGCACCATCCTTGCTTACCAGGAAGGGCAATTTGTTCATCAGTGTATACCCTTTATCGGTAAAGCTGATCCTGAACTGGCTAAAATCAATAATGGAGGTTAAATCGGTGCCATTACGGGTAGCTTTGATCACCCGCCAGTTGCCGGCGATATCTTTGGGGGCCTCGCTTCCGGGAACTATCTTTTCGGTTTTACATGATGATACTGTCATCATAAAGACAGCTATCAACAGCAGGTAAAACCATTTTGCTTTGTAATTATATTTCATATCAATACTACTATACTGTCGGTGATTAATAACCAGGGTTCTGAATCAGTTCGGGCGATTTGGCTACCTCGCTTTGCGGGAAAGGCCACAGGTACATCGCTTTACGGAAATTGCGTTTGCGCACATCAAATTGTTTGTAGGCCACCGCAGCACCATCGCGGTCAACCTCCATGCCTTTGGTAGTGATGTTGTCAGTTTGGTCGGCAATTTTCCAGCGGCGCACATCCCAAAAGCGGTGCTCTTCAAAAGCCAGCTCAATGCGGCGTTCATTTTGAATGGCTGTACGCATATCAGCCTGGCTCAAACCTGCGGGCAACTGGTATGGGTTTAAGCCCGCCCTTTGACGGATAGCCTCAACTGCCGAATAAACTAATGCGGTTGGCCCTTCATATTCATTAGCAGCTTCGGCATAGTTAAGCAGGATCTCGGCATAGCGGATCAATGGCAGGCAACGATCTGTCCGGTGCATAAAATCATTGGCCACAGCGGCCGGGTCAAGCATTTTATTGGTATAGTATCCGGTGGTAGTGCCAACATGAACGGCATCAGGCCCTGTTGTATTTCCGTTGTATTTACCAACAAAAATATTTATGGGTGAGGTACCTGACGAAAGCCTGATTTGCAGAGGTGTTTGGTCATGGATGATGCTATAATCCAAACGCGGATCGCGGTTAGCATATGGATTATTGGGATTATAGTTTGATGTAGGGTCTGTTATACTTTTACCGTTGCTCATCGGGAAAGCATCAACCAATCCCTGCAGGGGGAAAGCACCGTTTTTGCCTGTACGGGTTGGCGGCTGCCATAAGTTTTCTAAATCCACGTTGCCGGTCGGGCGCATCAACTGGAAAATATATTCGGTATTTACGCGCCTGGTAAACAGCTTTTGAAAGCCAAAACCCGGGGCAGTGGCATTGTCAACGTTGAGACTATATACGCCAGTTGAGATAACGGCAGCCGCAGCTTGTACGGCAAGTCTCCAGCGTTCTTTATCGTAAGCCGGGTATCCCACCAATTCAAGCGTTTTACCCTCACCAATAGATTGCCCATTGAACAAAGGGCTTGCGGCATAAAGCAGCACCCTTGATTTTAAAGCAAGGCAGGCCCCTTTTGATGCACGCCCATAGTTTACCCCCGATTGCACAGTCGGCAGGTCCTGCGCTGCCGCGTCACACTCGGCAAGGATATAATTCACGCAATCGGCATAGGTATTGCGGGCAGCCGGGATCTTATCCGTATACGTGTAAACACTGTCGCCAAGTAAATGCACACCGCCGTAATGCTTCAGTAATATAGCATAATACCAGGCCCGTAAAAACCGCGCCTCAGCTTTCATCTGTGTTTTGACGAAATTATTGATTGGTGCCTTAGGCAAATTTTTAAGCAACTGGTTTACCGAGCGGATATTGGTATAGCAGGTTTTATACGCATCATCGGTAACCACGGCAGCATTGATGGTGCCGGTTTCAAATGCCAGCGCGGTTGACCCGGCAGATGCTGATACTTCGGCTTCGTCGGAGGCAGCGTCGATACCGCCGTTAGGTGTAGGCGAAAGTATTGGCCCGTAGGTAAACCTTCCTGCCGCCGCACTAAAACCAACATTGGCGTAAATGCCGGCTAAAAACGATACGGTATTGGCACTATCGGTAAACACTGTCTCCCCGGTTAGGTTTGATGTTTGTGTTTGCCCCAGGAAACCTTCCTTTTTACACGAAGTAAAAACAAGGAAGCCCCCGAAAACCGAATAAGCAAGAACCTTGAAGTAAAGTTTTTTCATACTATAGGGGTTAGTTAACATCATGCTTCGACAGAGAAAATATAAAATCGTTTTAGCAATTTCATATTTTAACCCGCGGAGCAAACGTTTTAAAAGCTATTTGTTAATTGGTTTATAATTCAGATGTTGAAATCTGATACTAATATAGTTTATAAAAACGATTTAGCAAATTTTTCGAGTTATTTTTTTATAATTTCTAAAATCACAATTTCGATACCGGAATTTTAACAATTACAACATTTGCAATCGGTTGAAAATGTTGTAATTGTTATTATAAAAGCGTTATCTATTTAAATCGATAATACTAAACCGGAAGCCACTGGTCTGATTTTCTCTTTTTTGATACCTGAACGTGTACATTGAACTAAAAACGTAGCGCAATTTATCGGTAACCTGGCACTAACTATTTTTTCCACCAAAAAAACGACTAAAAAACAGTGCCTGATAGTTAATGGAATTGCCCCAAAATTCCCAGGTATGGCCCCCCGGCCTTACGGTATAATCATGGGGGACTTTACGTTCAAGCAGCTTTTCATGCAGTTCCTGGTTGGCCTGGTAAAGGAAGTCGTCATAACCAACATCAAAAGTAATAGCAAGTGAGTTGGGTTTTAACAGGTAAATGAGGTTTACCACGCTGTTTTGTTCCCACCTGTCGGGGTGTTCGCTGTATTTACCCAATACGCGTTCGATGCCAAAACTATCCGGAAAAGGCCTGATATCAACCGCGCCACTCATGCTCCCGGCAGCACCAAATTTGTCTAAATGCTTAAACGCTATATACAACGCGCCATGCCCGCCCATACTCAAACCGGTTATGGCCCTCCCCTTCCGGTCGGTTATGGTTGAATAATGCTTATCAACCCAGTTCACCAGTTCGGTACCTACATAGGTTTCGTATTGTGAATCCTTAATGATTGGGCTATCAAAATACCAGCCCGCAAAGTCGCCGTCGGCACAAACTATGATAAAATGATAAGTATCGGCCAAACCGGCAACAGCAGGGACTTTTTTAATCCAATCGCTGTAATTGCCGCTAAAGCCATGCAGCAGGTATAATACCGGGTACTTTTTGGTGCTTGAATAATCGGCCGGCTTGATCACCACAGCCTTAATGTCTTTGTTCATTATGGCACTGTGGGTCAGCACCGTATCAACCGTTGCAGCGGCAGCTTTCAAACTGCAGACTGCAAAGCCGATAAATAATGGAATAAATAGTAACTTTTTAATATTCATCAGTATATAGTGATTTTATTTTGAGGCGATGATGGTGATGCGATGGTTTTGCGGTTTATTGATAGCATAGATCTGGTTGGTAAGTACATCCATTTCTTTTTGCCAGGCATCGCGCAGGCTTTTGTAGCGGGCACGGGTATAATTATCTTTATTTCCATTAACAAAAATGTCTTTTTTGGCATACTTGCTTATGGTATCCATAGCGGCGTTGGTATCATGGAACAACAAGCCTTTGCCTTTTAAAAAGTCAAACTGCATCCAGGTATACATGCGGATACGCCTTTCAATATCCCAGCGCTCCTCGTTCAGTTCCCTAATCTGGATAGCCTGCTGATATTGCGGTGTTATAGTGATCCCGGCCAGGTTGATACCTGCGCCAAATTGCTCAGCCGACCAACTCCCCATTTTTTCTCCATCGATAAGGACATCATAATTGGCTGGTTTTAACCCTTTAACGGCAAGCAACTCCTGGTTCATTTCTTTGGTAAACGGCACAACCTTAAGCGCATCGGCTTGTTTTTTTCGGTTTCCCCAACCACGCGGAATAGTATCAATAGGATAAGGCAATGAATTTGCGAGGTAATTAAACGATACAGAGTCTGCCGAAGAAACCAGGTTAGTTACTTTACAATTCACCGCCTTAATGGTCTTTTTACTTTTAGCGTCAACAGCCACATCAGCCACTACTTTATTGCTGAAGCCCTGCGCCTTTAGAAAAAGATAAGCCATCACGAGGTGCCCGTCATTGTCAGGATGTACCCTGTCATTAGGCGTTAAGCTGAAGGTGGAATCTTTGGCTTGCTCACGCAGGTTGATCTCTGTCATGGGGTGGTAGAAATCAACATAACCCCAGTTATTTCTTTTTGCCGCTGCTTGCTGAAAATCGATCACCTTTGAAAAAGCCGCACTTTTTTTAGGATAGATGTTTTTGACAGTAAACTTGCTGGTTTCGTCATAAGGCGAACCGAGAATAAAAATTTTACGGATCTCGGGGTGTTGCTTTAGTTTGTTTTCCAGCAGTGCATAGTTATCGTATGAGCCCTGGATCCTTTTATCCATAACATCCTGTGCATCGGGGCGGTACCATTCAAAATACCCGGTATCATTCATGCCCCAGGTAAGGGTTAACACATTTGGTTTTTTGCTGAACACATCATCTTCAAAACGATCGTTGATCTGCCCTACAACATCGCCGCCAATGCCGGCGTTATAGCAGGTTATCCGCATGTTGGGAAACCGCGTCATATAATACAGCCAGATGTACGAGTGGTAATGGCCCCCATCTGTAATGCTGTTGCCAACAAAAGCCACCCGGTCGCCCGCGCGAAATGGCGCTATGTTTTGGGCAGTTACTGCTCCCCGGGCTGCTATCAGTACTAATAATAAAATCAACTTTTTCATTAACTGTTAATTATAATGTGTTCAGCAAAAAATAAATTCAAACTATAAACCCACCAGGCTGTACGGGATCCTTACTGCTTTTACCTGGTAAAAGTTAGGATCCTGGTTATTATTTACGCAGGTGGTTGTGCTGCAGCTGCCGCCATCACCGTTATAATTAAGGCAATAGGTAACAAGCAACTCGTTATGCCCGTTAACAAATTCAGAGTGGATGGCTGGGGTATAATATTTAGCCAAATGCCCCTGGTAAACATCATTAATGGTAAAAACCATTTTGGGCGTGGTGAAAGGCCCTTTAGGGCTGTCGGCTGTTGATATGTAGATATTGTGGCTCGCCGGATCACAAAAATAGCCCAGGTCCATTTGCATCATTACATATTTATTGTTCACTTTTGATATGGTCACATTTTGCTGGGTGGTATTGCCTGCACCTACAGATATAGCTGCTGCCGAAGCGGTTGTACGGGTTGACGACCATGAAGAGCCTGTCCAGAACGACCAGTTAGACGGGTTACTTACCGGGAAGCGGGCCAGGAATACATTGGACGTATTAAAGAAAACGCTTTTGCTTCCGTAAACATATACCGAATCGTTAGTAGCGTTTTTAACCATCCCGTTTGAAAACCCGGTTTCAGTTTGACCCGACATGCCCGCAGGTGTTAGCCGTGCGGCTGTGCCCCAGTTAAGTCCGGATGTATTTTGAGTTAAGTCATAAAGCACCTGGTTTTCGGGTGTAGATCCGTTGGCCGATTCAAATGTGTAAAGATAAACGTGGCTACCGGCCTCAATTCCTGCGCCGGGCCAGCGATAGGTTGAGTTATGATCGCCCGGGCTTTCAATGATCTCCATGCTGTTTACCGGCGAATTATTGGTAGTGATATTGGGCGTAAGGGATTGATCCCAACTGTGACTGGCCGGCTGCAGCAGGGCCGAATTGTGATACTTAAAAAACTGGCAATATAACTGTCCGTTACTTTGAAGTTGTGACGATTCATAGGCATCTTCAGTTATCCAAAGCACTTTTCCGTTGTTGGCGCCATAAGTAAGCGGGATACTTTTTCCCTCATCAAAAGCAACGGTGCCATTGGTACGGTGAAAAAAGTTCACGACATCGTCGTCGCGGTAAGCCTCGGCTATGAGCCCGTTAAGCAGCCAGGTTTGCGCCGTATTCCCGGCAACAAATACTTCCTGGGTAATAGGCGTACCATTAGTGGCAGATGATCCATGATTGGTGACCGCCAGGCCATTACCCACATTAATAATTTTATAAACGCCGGTACTTACTGCCTGAATATACCATTGCTGGGCATTGTTGGTGTTGGCTTTATCCTGCCATAGGCCTGTACCGGGATTCGTGGTGGCTAAGGGTACTTCCAGATATTTACCGCTGGCTACGTTCATGATCTTAAATTTGGTAGTGCTGGTTATAGCGCCGCTGCCCTGTTGTACAATTATCCATTTTTGGTTGGGGGCCGTAGCTGTACCGCTGCCCGAGTATTGGTTTTGTTGCGCACCGGTGCCATCATTAAGCATACCGCTGCTATTAATTTCAATAGCTTTACCGCTTAAAACGTTGGTGATAAAAAAGGTTCCGTATGAGCTTACCGGCGATCCGCTGGTTAGTTGTACGGAATCTGTGCGTACAAAAGGTTTGGGGTACTTAACGGCAGCTTGTTTACTGCATGATGCCAGCAAAGCCATAGCCGTTATGGTACAGGTGAACAGGTTTGTTTTCATAATTTGGTTTGGTTTATAATTTGGTTTGATGTTTGGTCGGTGCTGTAAAATCATTCAATTTATAAAATCGATTTAGCAATTCTATATAAAAAACCTGCTCATCTTTCCTTCCCGTATATCCTAAATTATCAGATCCCCCAGTTTTTATTGGGTGTTGCGCCCATACTTAGTTCAAGGGTGCCACCTGCCGCAATATCCTTATAATCGATATAGCATTTATTATAGGCTTTGCCGTTAAGCTTTGCCCCCTGTATATAAATATTTTTTGTCGAATTATTATTGGCGATGATGGTAAAGGTTTTACCCTTCGCGTATTTAGGATCAAGCTTTAACGTTACTTTATCGAATACCGGGCTGGTGATTTCCTGCCTGGTATCACCCGGACAAACCGGATGCAAACCACTCGCTGCCAATACATACCAGGCCGACATCTGCCCGACATCTTCGTTGCCTACCAAACCCTCTACGGAGTTTTTATAAGCCCGGCCGCAGATCTCACGGGTCCATTTCTGGGTGAGCCATGGAGCGCCCAACCTGTTATATAAAAATGGAACATGGTGTACAGGCTCATTGGAATGATTGTAGTAATCGTTCCACATCATGTTATCGGGCGTTTTTTCAAAAAGATTGTTCAGATCAGCTATCACTCTTTCGCGGCCGCCCATTAGTTTTGCCATACCATCAATATCCTGCGGTACAAACCACCCCTGCTGATAAGGGTTGCTCTCAACACAGCCGTACCATTGTTTAATCCGTCCCTCTGCAGGCCAAGGAAGCCAGTTGCCGGTACTATCCTTAGGCCGGAACCAACCTTTATCAGCATCAAAGATGTTTTTAAAGGCTTCTCCCCTTTCACCGTATTTTTTTACGTCGTGTGTTTTGTTAAGCGCTTTTGCAAGCTGTGCAACGCACCAATCGTTATAGGCGTACTCAAGCGTATAGCTTACGCCGCCACCACCCGGAGTAAAACCCTTGTCGCCATTACCAAATTTTTCAACAGTGCTCACCGCTAATTTATAGGCATCTGGTATATTATAATTGCGGATGCCTTTGGCATACGCATCGGCCATTACAGCTACAGCCGGATTGCCAAGCATACATCCGCTGTAAGCATTTAATAACTCCCAGCGTTCCAGGTAATCTTTCTTCTTTTCGTTGGCAAGCGTAACCAGCGAATTAACAAGGTCATTAACCAGCGACGGATTAATAATGGTTTGTAAAGGCATCTGGCTCCTGAAAACATCCCACCCGCTAAATATGGTACGTTTTTTAAATGTTGTAGTATGATGCACCTTGCCATCGCCACCCATATATTGCCCGGTAACATCGCTTACAATGCGGGGATCGATCATGGTATGGTACAGTGCCGTGTAAAACACCGTTTTTTGCTCAGTAGTGCCCCCCTGGATGCTTACTTTTGATAAGGCGTTCTTCCAGAGGTTAACGGTATGCTGATGAACAGCATCGAAATTCCAGTCCTTTATTTCGGCTTGCAAATTGGCTTTGGCACCGGCTATACTCACAAATGAAATACCCGATTTAAGCAATACCTGTTCACCGGCTTTGGTAGCAAATTCGCTATAAAAACCAAGATGCTTTCCCTGCTTTTCCGTCAAACCTTTAAGTACCTCAGCATTAGCTACGCGTTCCTGGTATTTATCGCCGGTAACATCGTCCAGCTTACGACCCCAGTCGCTTGGAATATCGGCACTCCAGATGCCATAGTTTTTAAGCGGCTTGCTGAATTGTGCATAAAAACACACTGTATAATCCGCATGTCCGTCACCGTTGCCCCAGCCGCCACCCTCAGGGGTGCATTTCATAAAGCCCTCAATAGTGTGGTCATCAACTACTTTTACATATTGCAGCGTTGACGTTCCCCCTACCCTCCGGGCCAGATCAATCTGGATACGCGATTGTTTATTTTGTGAAAAGGTAAAGCGCAACATGCCGCTATGAGGGGCGGCAGTGGCTTCGGCCCTGATATGATTATCAGTTAGCAGGACGCTGTAATATCCGGCCGATGCTTTTTCAGTGCTTTTATCGTAAGCAGAACGATATCCAACCCCAGTAGTGCCTGGTTTACCGGCACTGATTTTAATTGGCCCCGCTGTAGGCATTACCAAAAAATTTCCCAGATCACCATACCAGCCAATGCCACTCATTTGAGTAAAGGCAAAGCCTTCAATACTTTTATGTTCATAGCTATAGCCCGAGCCATTGTCGCCTCCGGTTATGGTGTTTGGGCTTAACTGTACAAGCCCATAAGGTGAGGCAGCGCCCGGAAACGTTTTACCTAAACCATGGTAAACCCCTGCTCCATCGGCGCTGGTGCTGGCACCTATAAAAGGATTAACATAGGAAGCCGCATTTTGCGCTTTAAGCACTGTTGCCGGAATAAACAACATACCCGTGGCAAATACGTTTATTAAACATTTTTTTAAGGCTGGCAGCGTAGTTATGTTCATAATAGTAGTACCGGATAGAAAGTTTAGTTTACCGTAAGTTTTTTATGACAGATAAACCGTCAGAACTAAAATTGACCGGTATTTATTAATTGGTTATTGCACGACCAAATTATATAATAAAATCGATTTAGCAAATTTTTGTTAATTTTATTTTTAAGGCTTAGCCGTGTTTAAATTAGCGACTTATTAATTATTCAATAAAATTCATTGCCGTTGACTTCAGCCAACGGAATAATGCCGTAAATTTAAGGGGCTTTAGCCAAAATACCATCTGAATTTGGCTAAAGCCCTCTCCTCATTGGCTATTTTACCGTTGGCTGAAGCCAACGGCAATGAATAAATCACTCTTTAAACAGCTTCTTAGAAATATTTAATGGCTTCCCTTAATATCACAATACTGTATTACAGCCATTTGCTAAACCAATCCAACGTCATTTTAAAATGTTCCGGCGTAGATGTATGGAATAGCTTTGGCGTTACATCGCGCATAATCTTATCGGTTGCCCCTTTCGATCTATATGCTTGTATGGCCGAAGCGTAAGCTATGTTTGCTCCGGGAAGCGGGCAATTGGGATCATTTTCTGTGCTTACAATCAACATGGCACGGGGCGCTATCATTCGCAGCATCGACGGACAATCGAACTCGCCGGTGATACCGGGTAATAGTTTATCCCATACAGCCTGTACATTATGCATGTTTAATACCGAATCGCCAAGGTCTTTAGCTGCCTGCAAATGCGTTCCCCGGATAGTACCTGCACGCCCCTGCCATTTATCATTATCTAACGACCATTTGAAACTTTGCACTGCAATATCCAGTACAATTACTTTTATCCGCTTATCTACCGATGCCGCAAGCCATGTTTCCATCCCTCCCATGGATATGCCGCCCATACCGATGCGGTTAGCATCTACATCGGGCCTGCTTGCCAGGTAATCGGTTACCCGCCAAAGGTCAAAAGCGGTATCAAACAAAAATGGATGGGTTTGATGGGCTTTGTCCTTATTTTCCCAGGCAGCAGTGGCAGCTGCTACGTATTCCTTTGAGCCATGAGCGCCTCCGGCAATGCGTTCACCATGAAAGCGGGCATCAATGGCTACGCCCATGATCCCCCTTTTAACCAATTGGTACAACATCTTTTTGTTGTCTTCCTTTTTACCACCTGTACCATGTAAAAAAATTACAGCGGGATATGGTTTGGTCCCGGTAACCGGCTTATAAATAAGAACAGGTACCCGCTCATTCTTTTCGCTATAAATAAAACCGTGTTCTATAATAACTGAATCTGTATGAGTAATAGTAAAAGATGGATTTAACGGAACACGAGGCCTTTCTAACAGTTTTTTAAAATCAGCAGCAACCTTATCAACAGGAGGATAATTTATTTGCTGCGCAAATGAAATCAAAGAGCATAACGATAATGTAATGCAGGCACAAAGCACTTTAATCTTAAACAACATAACATAATTGATTTACCTGTACAATGTATAAAATATGTGGCTTGATAAATGTAACAATACTAACATGCTACGTGAGAATATTGAAGTGTACAGGCGGGACAGGAAGCGTGGACTTGGTAAAAAGAATAATAGCTTTGTTGAGTACATTTTCCTACTCCTAAACTAAGGGCAGAGTAAAAAGTACAAAAGCTGAATGTCTCCATCCAGCTTTTGTAAAACTACCATTAACGGTAAATTTCTGAGCACGTTAATTTTCTTCGGCGTATTTCTTAAAGTTGTTAAGTATCGCCTGCCAGCCATTTTTTTGCATTTCAAGGGGATTTTGATCTTCAGGATCGAATGTTACTTCAACTTCGGTTTGATCGCCATGCGCTTTGAAGGCAACCGAGGCCTGCCTGCCGCTTGGCATGGTATAGGTAAACTCTTCACCATCAACAATTTCGTCATAAGTAGCTTCAAAGTCAAAACCGAAGCTCCCATCTTTGGCTTCCATTCTTGCCGAGTATTTTCCGCCTACCCGCATATCATTTGATGCAGAAGGACATTGCCACGAAGGATCGGCAAAGTTCCATTTGGTAATGTGTTCGGGATTGGTGTAATAATCCCAAACTTTTTTAGCATCTGCATTTACCGTGGCAGTAACAGTGATCTTATTGCTCATTTCTTACTTTTTTAAGGTTAATAATAATTGGTCAAGTTTTTCGAGGGTTGCCATCATTCCCTGTTCCATGCCCATCTGGATAACCGTTTCCAAATCTGAAAGCGATTTGTAAGTTACAATGGTTTCTACCAAAGCGTTTTCGCCTTTATCGGTAAAAGTTACAAGCCACTCCGCACGGGGAAGATCCTTATTTATTTCACCTTCTGCGTTACAAAAAGCATCCAATGATGTATAGTAATCAATGGGTTTGATTTTCAGATAGTCTGTCCAGCCCCAATATTCTGTGCCGTTAGGTTCCACCATGGCGTAGTGCCAGTGGCCACCTTCGCTAAAGTCCATGGATTTGGTTTTGGTGGTTAAGGGCGCTGGCGCAAACCATTGATCGAGCAATTCGCTTTTAGTATAACAGTCCCAAACCAATGGTCTGTCGGCTGAAAACTCACGTCTGATGGTCAGCGTATTTTTTACTTTGTCGGCAATAAAATCGAAGTGCAAATTATTTTTCATTTTTGTTGTTTTTTTAAGGTTGCTAAAAGGTTATCGAGTTGCAGGAAGCGGGTTTCCCATATTTTCCGGAATTGCTCCAGCCATTTGTCTATTTCTTTCATTTTGTCAATCTCCAATAGATAGTAAATCTCCCGGCCCCGGTGCTCCGGTTTCACCAGTTCACATTCGGTTAAAACCCGCAAATGCTTTGAAATTGCCTGTCGGGTAGTATCAAAATGTTCGGCAATAGCATTGGGTGTCATTGCCTGCAATGCTATTAAAGCGATAATAGCTCTGCGGGTAGGATCGGCAACAGCCTGAAAAATATCTCTTCTCATTGAAGTACTATTTACGAACCGGTTAATAAGACCGCCGGTTCATTTAAAACTTATTTCCTGATCATGGGCAGGTATTTTTCCCAATTGTCAATAATTACCCAAAGAACAATTGCGATCAATACTAATACGATAGGTAAACCTGATGGGGCCATACTAATATTAGCCAATAAAATACCGGTTAAAAGAGGTACAAGTACTAATGCGCCGAGCGCCCTGGTTCTTGGAATAATCAATAATAAACCGCCAAAGATTTCCATGGCACCAACCAGCGGCATGAGCCATCCTATTTGCATAAAGGCCTGCCCCGCTTTCACCATTTTTTCGGGCATTTCTTTAGGCATCGGCATGTAATGAAAAAATTTGTCAAGACCGGCGTTGATAAACATTAGCCCGGTTAGCAGGCATAAAACAAATAGGATTTTAGTTTTCATGGTTTGGTTTATTTAAATAAGAAACTGATTGGTTGCAAATATATGCGCAACTAATTGGTTTCGCAAATTTATTTTGATTTTTTTAGTTATAAACACAAAGCCCCGATATTTGCGATATCGGGGCTTCTAATTATCCAATCTTATAACTGTTATCCCAGTTGCAGATCTTTTTGCTGTACAGCGCCTGGTTGCCCAGGTGCACACTGATGGCGGTGCGGGCTCCCGTGAATACATTACTGTCCGGTAGCTCATTATGCTGTATTTTCTGATAAAAATCGTTGAATGCATACCAGGTACCATCTTTCGTGACCTCGGGCAGAATGGGTGTGCCTCCTTCTTTATTCCATACAATACGTGTTGCACCGGTTACGCCGTCTACCGTCCCTTTTTCTTTCAATAGTTTTTTCTCAGGGTAAAACATGCCCTGGTCGGTTAGCAGGGATACAGTACCCAGGGTACCTTTAATCTTGAAAAGATATCCGTCATGCGCATTGCCGCACATCGCGCCGAAATTACCGATCAGGCCCAGGTCCGGGTAACGTAACATCAGTTGTACATTATCATAGGTCTCCCGGCCATCTTTAAACACATCTATTCCACCGGTGGCAAAAAATTCCTGCGGATGGGTATCAAAAACCCAGTTAATAAAATCAATCTGGTGCGAAAGCAGTTCGGCCGCCAGTCCGCCCGAATATTCTTTGTACATGCGCCAGTTGATGGCCCGTTCCAGTGAAGGATCGGGCACCGGGCGCCGCCAGTTGCCATTGCGGTCCCAGCGGCAATCTACTTGCGTTACTTTGCCCAGGTAGCCTTTATTGATTATCTCTTTAACCCGGTAATATAAAGGCGAATAGCGGTACTGGTGACCAACCTGCAGCACCTGGTTGCTGCGCCCATGCATCAGGCCCACAAGCTCAAGCGCCTGATCAATGGTATAGGTCATTGTTTTTTCCAGGTATAAATGTTTACCCGAGCGGATAACGTCAGCTGCCACAGCGTAGTGCAGGTACAGCGGAACAGCAACGATGATCGCCTCCACCTGCTTATCATCAATTAATTTACGGTAATCCGTATATATTTTCACTGAACCAGGCTTAACCAGCTTTTGTGCTGCTGTCAGCCTGAAATCGAGCACATCGCATAAGGCAGTAATGCGGAACTGATCGGGCATTCCGTTAAGGATATTCATAATCCCGGTACCACGGTCGCCACAGCCTACCACTGCAATTTTAACGGGATCGGCCCCGGGCTGTATTGCACTCAGGTTTTGGTTTAGCAATAGTCCGCCTGTTAGCAGGCCTGTATTTTTTAAAAAAGTTCTTCTCTCCATTTATCCAGTTTTATTGTTGATATCCTTTAAAGTAAGCAGTAACCGTATCTGCTATACGGCCATCCGGCTTCCGGTATACAATATAAGCACCCAGATCCTTCCGGTTTTTCAGGAAGCTCAACGTGCGTTTTAATCCCATCGTCATAAACCCGTTATCATAACCATCCGCTGTTATTGCATCTTTTGCATAAACGGTAACACTGATCATTTCGTTTTGTATTGGGTAACCTGTTAACGGATCCATTAGGTGCGAAACCTGTTTGCCGCCTGCTTCATGATGTTTGCGGTAATTGCCGGATGTAGTAATGGCGCCATCTCCCGGTTCGATCACTTTACGCATCGGGGCCGGGTTCAGGTCATCACCACTGATGCCTTCAATGCCTACCTTAAACGGCTCGTTGCCGGGTTTATGGCCTTTAACGCGTAATTCGCCACCCAATTCGATGAGATAGTTATGAATGGAATGCTGTTCCAATAACGAAGCCAGCAGATCGACAGAATAGCCCTGCGCGATGCCGTTGAGATCCAGTTGTACTTCCGGCTGGGTTTTGTGTAAAAAAGTACCTTTCAAACTGATTTTATCCGCTCCTACATGATGAAGGAGGTTTTGTACTTCTTTCCGGTCGGGGTCATGTGCCGGTTTAATTATACCAAATCCCCAGGCATCAACCAAAGGTTTCACTGTGGGGTCAACCAGCCCCCCGGTTGCGTGGCTGATCTGCAGCGCACGGGTGATCAGCACACGAAAAATCTCATCTATACGGATACCTTTTGCAGAACGGTTGAACTGGCAGATAAGCGAATTAGGCTGATATAGGGACACCGACTGATCAAAACGCTTTAACAGGCTATCCGTTTGCACTGTATTCACCAGGCTGTCGGGCGCATAATACACAATACTATATGTGGTACCTTGTGCATACCCCTTCAGTTCGAAGCGGCGGGGCTGCTCCTGCTGTACGAAAGCACAGCACATCAAAATAAAGACGTAAGGATACGCCAGTAAGGTCGTTTTCATAGTCAGATAGCCAAATGTAAGCATTCAGCCGCTTTTTTATCTTATTGCTTGAAATAAGCTTGATGATCATCTGCGGGCTACCGGAAGATCAATTCCCCTTGCTAAAATTCGTACCCCAAACGATAAATGAACTCCTAAAGACCGGTAGTTAAAGCGGCTTTAAGTGTTTTAATATGCAATGAGCTGATTTAAAATTTGATTAACACCTTTCCAAAAGGCTTTTCCTCTATTAAATAACGCTGGGCTTCCGGTGCATCGGCGGCATCAAACACTTTTGCTACCGTTGGTTTTACAGAGCCGTTAGCAAGTAATGGTAATAGCTGATTCCATACATATTGCTGTTGCTCGGCTGTAAACCAGCCCGAAAGGCTTTGCCCCCGCATTTGAAGGCCCTTCCACACAAAATCAGTAATGTTTGCTGTAAACTGTGCCCCTGCAGAATACCCAATGTTTACGATGATGCCATTTCTGGCCAGGGCCTTAATAGCGTTGCCGGTTAAATTACCACCAACACTATCAATAACGATGTCAACCCCTTTTCCACCGGTAATACGCATAACGCCTTCGTTAATACTTTCATTTTCCAAATTAATTACATTTTCAAAACCTGCTAATTCCGCAGCTTTTGCTTTTGAGGCCGATCCTGCTGTTGTTATTACCAATGATTTTCTTTAATTAATCGACTAATAGTTTAGCATTTAAATACAATGTCATTATTTCATCTCTTTTCAATATACGGCCAAACACTTTTATATTAGTTAAAAATGATGAAGCTGAAAGATGGCCGCAGCTGCTCCCTATTGTTTTTAGCGGACAAACGAATTGCTTTTCGACTGACTCTATTTCTTTGCCATCGATATAAAGAGTACAGTTGTTATGCCCGCCGGTCAAGGTTATCTGCGTCCATTTATTTACAGGGACAATGCTATTAAATACCTGCCGGTAAAAATCTTCACCCTCACCTGCGTACTCTTTATAGCCAACAGTCCGGGCAATACCTAAACCGGTCTTGCCTGATTTTTTATCTTTAAGGTTTAGGAAAATTGTTCCGTAGGGCGATTCGAACAGTACCGTCGTTGTATCGCGGGTATCTGTTTTTTTAACCCGGAAGCTCAATGTCCAGGGTTGTTCTAACTCGTCGGCTGGTAAGTTTAGCCGAACAAAATCATGCTGATCAAGCGCCAATACAGATTTTGACTCATAACCGGCCAAAGGTTTTATTAGTTGTTTATTTACAGCGTCGGGTAAAGTATTTTCTTTGAAATCGACGTCAACGATTGGATCACTGTTTTTGGAAGCGTTCAATAGCCTTGTATCATTTACTTTCGGTACGTTTTTCAGGCCGTCAACTCTCTTTATAAATTCATCAAAAGAGGGTGACATTTTATTGCCCCATAGTTTTTCGGCCATTACGGGTAAAGCCACCGCAACCTCGTCTGCCGTTTCATGATAGGTAAAACCCATTGGCCCAAGATCATTCCATACATGCAGCTTCGCCCCTAACAAATCAGGTTCGCCCGGGTTTAGCTGCTGGTTTGGCCCGAAATCATTCGGTGCCCATTTTTCATACAAAAACTTATTATCTACGCCATAGTAATTTGTACCCGGAACAATATACAGCCACCCGTCAGTTGATTGTACCACCTGGTGCCCCGCTTTAATCTCCTCCTTCGCATTATTACCCAACCACATATCAATCATTATATTACTATCAATAGGGGTAAATCCCGGCATTTCGTTGTATCCGGACCATATCATTACTTTTTTCCCTTTAGCACCTATGTATCTGTTGAAATGATTGATATAGTTACAAAAGCCTGCTGCAAAAGCCTTACGGTCTTCTGTCGTAGTAGCCTTTTTAAATCTGTACTCATCAGTTCCGATATGGAAATAGGGTGATGGAAATAACAGCACAAATTCATCGAAGATCTTTTCCATTATGGCGGTGGTTTTGGGATTTAATACATCCAATTGCCCATCCTGCAACTTCTCATTTTTTAGCTCGGGGGCAATATCCAAAATACTCATGGCATGGGCGGGCGCATCAATTTCCGGGATGATATTTATGCCACGATCTGTGGCGTATTGTATCAAATCCTTGATTTCCTGCTGTGTGTAAAATCCATCTGTAGCGGTTAGCTGCGGATATGTTTTACTTTCGACCCTGAAAGCCGCGTAATGCTGCCCGTGAAAAGCCTGATCGTTTAAATGCAATTGTAATTGGTTCATTTTATACCAGCTCATGCGGCATATGTAATCTTTCAGCTGCGATATCGGGAAAAATTTGCGCCCGACATCCAGCATAAATCCCCTAAAAGGATAAGCAGGGATATCTGAAATAATATAACAAGGAATACTTTGCTTATCGGCACTCTGTTCAATTAACTGCAACAAAGTCCTGGTGGCATAAAAAACACCGGCCTCATCCATTGCCTTTATAATGATCTTATCCGGTTTGATTTCCAGGTGATAAGATTCCCTTTGGAGTTGCGTTAAGTGACGCTGGGGTTTTATTTTTATGATAATATCATTCTTCCCTCTTTTTGCCTGTAACCCGGATTGCCGCTCCTTGCCTTGCAATGCAGCCAGGTCTTCAAGGAATATTGCAACGGTTTTTTGTGTTGAAACAGATGGCTTAAATTTAAATACCGTAGCAGCGTTAATAATAAAACTGCCGCTACCTGCCTGCCACTGATGAACCGCCGGTATAATATTCGGCGCAATATTATTCACCTGGGCGTACAGGCCCGATTGTATTAAAACAAAGAACGTGATGTACGTGATTAATTTTTTTGTTGAGATCATTCAAATAAATTTCGATGAGGTTATAAATAACAATTGAGAAAACTGGAGAGGTAATTTGTCGCTTCTCCGGTGGTTTTAACCATATCCGTAGCCTGTTTATTCAATAGTAAACCATGTATAACTCCCGGGCGCTATGTTGAAGGTTAGCGTAATCTCATATTTCCTGTCAACAGGATACTTTTTAGCTATCCCTCCCTTTTCCCTGAGCAGGGCCGAACTTGTTAAACCGGTGTAATACATGGGTACCTTAATGGTTCTTGTGATACCAACTTTAAGCGGGTTGTAAAGCATGAGCATTCCTTTTGTACCCAGTTTCGGATTTACATGCAGCAAACCATCCCAATCTCTGCCGTCGGCCCGGCGAAGATGGATGATCTCGGAGTTAAGGATGCTGCGATATTTTTTATACCAGTCAATTACGCTTACTACCATCTTTCGGGTAGCCTCGGTATCGTACAATCTTGGACCGCGGTAACAGGCCTGGACTCCCGCCCCGTAATATTGCACCATCAATTGTTCATAATCTTTCAAATGATCCGAAAGCGGTTCCAGCACGGCTTCGGGGCCACCGCCCTGATACCGGGTAAGCGGCACAAATCCCCAGCCCATAGCAGGGGTCTTCTCCCAGGTGCCGTCAAAAATATTCTGACGGTTCAGGATCATTTGCTGATCACGCGGCAAAGAAAAATTGACTTCTCGGTAGCCTAAGGCAATTTTATTGGTGCCATCCAGAAAATACCAGTCGGGAGCGTTTACATAAACACCGTGCTCATTGCACCAATGATATAAACCTTTTTGCAGTTCCATTTGCTGCCATTGGCTATCATCCAGGTTTTTATGGCCGGGGTGCGTAGTTGAAGCACAAACATCACCGGGATAAGGGCCGTCATTTTCAAAAATATCGAACCCGGTTTTACTAATAAAATATTTTAACTTATCCAGATAAGCCAGGCCCCATTTGCTGCCCAAACAAGGGGCATTACCAAAGAAAGCAGCGGCATCCGGCTTTTTTGTTACCGGATCGATCACATCATCTTCATCACTGATCCGCCTCGAACTAAATAAAGAATAGCCCCCTATCAGGATATGCTTACTGTGTGCATAATCGGATAGCGTTTTCCAGCGTTGTATGTTGACAGCCGAGCTGTCTTCCATATTGCAATGGCTTCCAAAGCTGAGGATCAGGGCTTCATATCCTGTCGCCGCGCATTGGTCTATAGCCTTTTTTACATCATCATCGTTACGGCTTACCAGGTGCATGAAGATGGGATTTTCGGTTGTCCATGGAGCTATAGTGCTGTACATTTTCCTGATGGCCAATCCGCGCCTTTCGCGGTCATAACTATCCATTAGTAACTCGTAAGTGCGAACGGAGTTAAAAACCTGCCCTTTTGCCAATTGTATACCAGTAGCCTTTTCCGGGTATACCTCTAATAAACACGGCGTTTGATAATTATAATTTACCTGTGATGTATAATTACTGTCGGCTTTCCAATGGGTAGTTTGGTCGCTGATGTCATATCGCATAGAATTGTTAAAGGCATAGTTAGTCTCCAAATAGAGGCCGTGCTGTTTTTCCATTTGCGCCGGCGAACCCACTACAGCACTTTCTTCCTCTACTGTTGCAAGCACCTCATTTATAACCCTGTTTAACGTTATCGCTTTATTTCCTTTATTCTGAACCGAAAGCCATTTCACAATAAGAGGAATGTTATTATACAGTTCATAATGTACAGTAACAAGCAGCTCTTTTAAGCCGTCAACATTTGATTTATAGCTGAATGACAACATTTTACCGGAGCAGGTTGCGATATTAAGCGCCCAGCCTCGCGGTTGCCAACGGATGTAAGGAGGAATATCCGTTACCGAAAACGATTGAAATTGAAAATCATTTTCATTGCCTTTGAATCCGCTAACCCATTCGGGCAGCAGATAGGCATTCTCCTTTTGCCCGTAAAGGCCTCCGATATTATATTCCCTGCCATCAACGGTTAACTTCGCTTCGGGCTTTACAGCCCTCAGCAATTGCTGGCCGTTGCTCATATTGCTGTAATCAATGCAGGCCACATTTTGTTGAATCCGGAAGGTTCTTTTTACCAAACCATTGCTCAAAATAATGTTTTCACCATCAGCATAAACGTCGGCTTTTTGCTGAACCGGGTTTACCAGCCAATCCTGAGAAAGGGCCGATCTGTCATTTTCCTTCCAGGCAGGTAATTTATTATTCGCTTCTTGTGCACTGGCGATGCTGATGATGCCCCAAAAAGCAATCGTCGAAAAAAACAGCTTTCTTTTCATTTATTTCTTTTCAATTTGTTCCATATTTTAAAAGCAACACTATACGCGCAACCTGTTCAGTCAGAACGAATGCGGATAATAGCGGTTACTTACGCTTCCATCTTCAAATAAATCTAATATAGCATAGCCAGGCGGGGTTTCGCGGTAATAACATTTAGCCGCCGAATCACTGTCGCCGTCTTCCCACCAAAATCCACTTAAGGCGCCGTTACAATAGTAGCGAACGCCATCATAACCGGCCTCATCAAGTAAATGGATATGGCCGCTTATACAAGTGATTGTTTTGTCCCGGTGTTTATTAAATAAATTAGTGATATATCTTGCATCTGTATGGTTGCCTCCTTCCATTATGGTACTTACGCCCAAAATCGGGTAATGGCTCATACACAAAACGGGCGTGCCGCGCCGCAGTGACGCCAGGTCGTTCTCCAGCCACTTTCGCTGTTCGGCATCTAATGAACCTGCATTATCATTATTGCTGTCGAGAATGATAAAATGCCACCCATGCTTTTCAAAACTGTAAAAGCGGCCCGGCATTTCAAGTTGAGCTATTACATGCGGTTTGCCATACATGCCGTCGGATTTGTCAGGGCAAGCCCACCACATATCATGATTACCCAAACAACTGTATACTTCATATTCCTTAAATATTTCACGACCGTTTTTCCATATCGCCCACTGTTCGTTGACCCGTTCACGGGTAATGTTATTGTAGTCGGCAGCGAATATGGAATCACCTCCGTTTAGAAAAAAATCGACCTTATGTTTCTTTATTTCTTCAATGCAGCGCCCGAAACGTTCAAGGGCATTGTATTCGGGCGGATATGTACATCTGTAATATGCGCTACCCGTAATACCCTTTTCTTTTCATGCGGCCCGGCCAAAACCTTCGGTTCGCATTTTACTCCCAATGGCAATGCTATGGCGAGCAAGCCTATCCCCTTTACCAGGTCCCGCCTTTTTTTGGGGTCGACAGTGTTTGTCATATTTTTAGTTGAGTGTTTTAATGGCCAAAATTTTGTTGCTGGCTGTGATTTGCAGCTGTACTTTTTGCCCTGCTTTTACCATCACTTTAGGCCAATGTAAAAACGCTGTATATGGAAGCGGCCTCTGCGCCTTGGCACTGCTTTCTGCAAAAACGGCTACGTTGGCATCATACCCGGTGTTGTTGCTCAACAGCAACGTGGTCGATTTCTTATCCTTCTTCAAAACAGCAGCGTCCACATGATCAAAAACCAGGAGCTTCCCCTTATCTGTTTGAAGATAAATTCCGGGCAATTCAATGGCCATTAACATGCCGTTCGTTTCTGTCCACGAATTCCGGGTGTTTATGAAATTGCCAACACTGCCACGGCCTTCGGCGTCACTGGGCTGAATCCGTTCCATGCTTGATCCGATAAGGTTGTTGGTAGTATAATGGCCGGGCATGTTTACTGCTTCGGCCTGCGCATGTTGAATATCCCTTATCAAATCTGCATATAATTTGTTACCTGTTGCACGGTATAATTTGAACAGGTAATCGCCCGAGGCTTCACAAATACCCGGAGCCGAATGTTTATTTTGAATACTGGCCCAAACCGCCCCGGTCATATGGCAGTTCAACTTTGCGATCTGGCTGCCGGCTGGAAAAACAGGATCATAGGACAATACCCAGGTTGAACAAAGCGCGGCTTCTACCTCGGCCTTTTGCAGCCAACTTTTATCGCCGGTAACGTTATATAAGGCCATCAATGATTCTAAAAAACCAAATGCCGATTCTGAATTAGCATCCATGCTAATATCTCCGCAGTCGCCGCCGGTGAGGCCCTGGTTTACCACATCGCGCTGGTAATAATAATTGGCAGCATCCCTGGCTACTCCAAGCCAGTCCGGATGATTAAAGTAATTTGCCGCAATAGCCAGTCCGCCGGGCGCTATCGCCCCTGCCGTTGAGTTAAATACGGCTATCTCGCCAGTTTCGGGTACGATGTACTGCCCAAATTCGCCGTATTTTTTCCAGGTTTTAGTAAAAGCTTCGGCCAGTTTCTTAGCGGCCGACTCCCATTCGGGCTTAATTATATTTCCAAAACCCTGTGCTTTCAGCAGCAACAGATGTTTCATCAGCCACAATAAAGCATCGCTATTTTTACGTACCATAGCCTGGCCTTCCGCGAAATCAGGGTGCATTTTTTCAAAAAGGAGGCGGCCATTTGCTTCTGTTCCGCCATAAAAAAAGCCGCTTTTCCCCTGAAGTTTATTCACAACAAAGTCTATCTCCTCCGCCACCCGCTCACGTTCTTTTGCATTATTAAGCGCCAGCATAGGATAGGTATTCATCATACCGCTCACCCAACCCAGCTGAAAATCGTCATTATTTTCAGGCTTGTAATAACTGCCGGCAGGAACATGTATAAAATTACCGCTGCATATTGCCGAACCTACTGCAAGTAACTTACTCATAGGTAATATATTGCGGGGACAATTTGGCCCGGTTATATCCTTACGTACCTGCATAAACTTCGTAAGCAAATCGGGAATGCTGCCGGCATCAAATACATATAACCTCATCGCAATGGTTACATGGTCGCCGGCTTTCCAGTCGCGTGCTTTATCGCCACTTTCATGAAAATCCCCAAACCCGGGCGCCATTCTGCGCACTGCAGGTGCCGAAATGCTAAAGCTGCAACTATCTTGTTTTGCATTTTCTGCAATGGTAAGGCCACTATTGCCCAACTGGGTCTGCTGGGTGGACAACAGGATAAAGCCTTTCTTTAATGATGGTGAATAAAAGCACATTGCCGGCGTTGCTGCATTGCCGGTTTGTAACTGCACCAGCGATGCTTTATCGTGTTCTGCGGATAACCTGGGGTTATTTGAAATGGTTAGCGGTACTTTGGGGTTATAGTACATATCCCTGGTGTAGGGTGGATTGTACCCGTTGCCAATAGCAGGATACCTGTTCCCGTTATACATACTTGCAGGCACCATAATATAATTTTTCCTGCTCCAGCGGCTGAAGCCAAAAGATACCTCCAGGGCCGTGGCAGCTGCATGGCCTTCTTTTAACTTAATATCGGCGGTGATATCCAGTATCCCGGCGCTTGTACCCTGTTTTGCGGTTAAGTTAAGCAACCACTGGGCACTGTCTGTTGTAAGGCTGTCGTTCCCGAACACAAATTTATTTAATGCTTTGGTACCCTCATATTGGATAGCGCTTACATGCATACTTCCATGTACAGCTTTTAAAAAATCTGGGGTTATAAGCTTTTTTACTCCCTGCGCATGGGCAATGCCTAATAAACATGTATAAATTATGAATGCGGAAAGGCAGCTTTTTTTGTTAAAGTTCATGTTAAATCATCAGAGTGCTATACCCGGACCTACGGATGAAACCAGCAGTTCCATATTTACTTTTTGATTGCTGTTATGCAAGGCGCTAACCTGGATTGACGATGCCCCGTGCGGAAGGCTCAAATTGCCCCGAGTAGGAATTTCAGCGATCTTCTTTCTGTTCTTATCCGCTACATAGCAAGCATTATCCTTCAGGATAATAAATTCGCCATTGGTAATTTTTTTGTCGATTGAAAGTTCTGTACCGTCCTGAAAAGTAATCCTGATCCCGTCAGCATATCCGTCTTTTTCGGCAGATGAGATCCGTATCGCACAATCCAGCGGCTGCGCATCAAATTCATTATTTAACCGGCAGGTATTTTTTTCGATAGTGTATTGCTGGTCAGTAAAGCGGGTTTCACGTACAGGATATAAAACGAAAGACTTTTCGCCGTTTTGCACCAGGTGAAATTTAAAGTTTAAATCTTTTAAACGCTCTTTTACTGTTTTGGTGAAAATATTCAATGCCCTGGCATTTTCCCAGGCGCGGTATGCCTTGAAAATATTATTCTTTTCCGGGCAATTTTCAACAGCATGCTGGCTCAAACCAAGCATGTAGGTTGCGTTCCATCCTATTGATTTGGCTTCCAGGTTTTCAGCATCGTATAAACTCCAATCACTCTGCAAATCAACTATTCCGAATGTTGCGGGTAAATAACTGCTCTCAAAAACATATCGCATATCTTTTCCTTCTATCCCCCATTGGTTCAATACCGGATTAAACATATTATTACCGCCGCCAACATTGCAAACGCTCATATAATGCCAGTTGCCTTCATATACCGCGCTCCCCATTACGCGGAGATAATCACCTCCATTTTTTGCGTAGCTATCAAATAATTTCCTGAAAAACTGTTTAAAGGAGTATTGCCCCTGTCCCTGGTATATACAGCTCTCTAAACCATCAAAATCAATATAATCCATCCCTCCTTCTTTAAGCCACTTGCCATAATAATCTGCGTATACTTTTTGCAAATTCATATCCGGAACAAAACCACGATAGCAGTTAGGCTGCAGCTTTACTATTGTGGCACCTTTTTTATAGGCACCTCTTTTTGTTCCGTAAAGCCCCCTTTTGATATGTAAAAAGGTATAAGGCTTACTCTCGCTAATACCATTGTATTCTATAAGCTCCTTCCCTATTTTCAGTACATTGGTATGGTTACCTTCCCAGCCACCAAACTCGTTGAAATAGGCCCTGTCGGCCACCGTTATAACCGTGTCCTGGTCAGTAAGATTTTTGGTTATGGAAGTGCGCTGCATAATGGCCAGGCTATCGCTTGGTACCGGGGCCACATCACTGTTATTATCAGGCTGCAGAAATTCGCACAGGGTATGCAGTCCATACCTGATCCCATTTTTTTTCATCAATGCGCCATATTGCGGAATATCCATGGGAGCGGCGTTGTTGAAATTTATTTTTCTGTTGGTCCAGCGATTTTGTGGGTTGGGATAATATTCGCCCCATCCTTCATCCTGTACGCCTTTGATGGCTAATTGATGAGCATAGGTGATCAGGCTGTCATGAACGCCATGCCACGCGATATCGGGGCGATATGCTTTAGGATCTTTGATCCATTGACCGTCAATTTCGGGATGCGGCAGACCTTCCTTTAAAACTATTTGTTCGATAGTGCGGAGCCCGACAGAATCGGGGCAGGCAAGCAAAGCAACCGACGATCCGATAAAATCAGCATTAACCGGCGGCACCAACTGGTACCTGGCCGAATTTACCTTGCCATCCAAATTATCGGGTAACACCGGGAAGCGTATCATTTGTTCCTTTCTACGGTCTCTTGAGTGCATGCAAACTGTTGAACCAAAAGCGGGTTCAAGTCTTGCTCCGTTTCCGTAGTTCATCCGGTAATACTCTTCCGGATGTGAATAAAACGCCACGTCATTTATGCCATCTCCGCCTATTGTGAAAGTTTGACCTTCCTTAAGATTTGGAGGCAAGGGGTATTTAAGGGGATCAGGCGAATGAATAAAATAGTACATGAAAGACATGTCGCCTCCTGTTGGGGGGCCGCTGGTGGTATTGTCATTTAAACCCAGTATGCCAAATGCGAAATCATCATCTCTCACTACGCCCAGGATATCTCCTATTGTTTTAGAGATAGTTAATTTATAAGGGCCCCAAACGATATTATCAACCCCGTTTCGCGGCTTAAGCGATACCAGTTTCAATCGTACGTACTCCCCTTTTTCATCAGTTTGCACCGTTGCCACCGAGCCATTAGGATAGCGTAGTGTAATGCGCTTATTGAGCGTGTTAAATGCAGCAGCTACCGGCAGTATATAGTTTTCGCCTTTGTACAGACTAAGCAATGCAGAAACTTTACCGGCAGGGCAATATTCTTTATGGGATGATTTATCCTTAATACTGGTGATGAACCCACGTTTGTTTATACTAAGCGTAACAAACTTTGTGTTTAAAGTTATGGTTTGTGCATTTGCCTGCGGGTGAATTACCAGCATCATACTGAACGCCAGGAGAACTAAAAAACCTTTGTTCAATTTATTTATCATGTTATAAAAACTCATATATAATCAACTAAAAAGCATTTCCAATTTCTAAGCACCGCTTTCTGATCAATGATAAAAGAGGGCGCCCTGTACCACCATACAGGGACGCCTCTTCAACTAAACCTCAGGTAGTCTCATTACCGGAAGTACACTTAAAAAATAAAACACATTCGGCACCTATTGTATCACCGGATTAAAGGTTCCGCCATCCCAGCCTGTATTTTGCTGCAGATTTTTGTTTTGTAAAATATATTGCGGGTCAATAGGGCCGAAATAATAGGCATCGGGTATATTGATTTGACTGGTGGCACCAGGATCTATCGGCTCATATTTGTAATTGGTAATAGCCTTAAGAAAAGCGTTACGATCAAACGATGCCGGTGAATTTACTATCAGGTTAGAAAGCTGTGCGGCAATCCCGCTATTACTTTGCGTAATATCAATACCATATTGGGAGGATGCAGCCGCGCTGTTAAAGTACGGCCCGTAAGCATGCAGCGTACCCATGTTATTCAGTACACTAAACATCCGCCTGCGCCTTAAATCCCAAAATCGTTTTCCTTCAAAAGCAAACTCTATTGCCCGTTCGGTCATAACAGCGTTTAACGTGGCCTGATAATCAGAACCAACCGATGCAGCCAATCCGTAATTTCCTGCTCCCGCTGTGACATGGGCCCTTTGGCGGATTTGAATAATATAAGCCCTCGCTTCAGCCGGGTGTTGTACTTCATTAGCAGCCTCGGCAAGGTTAAGTAAAACCTCAGCATACCTGATGATAGGCCAATCAAAAGCCTGGCGGTTCCAAACGCTTGAACCCAATGTGGTATCAATCCCCTTACGGCAATAAAAACCCGTGATATTATAATTGGGTGTGGCTTTGTAGGCATCATCGCCGGCAATTGTGTTAAAAATCCATTGCACACGTGGTGTTATGTCCGCAAAGTCGTACCTGGCGCCATTATATACAATTGTTTGATAGAAGCGCGGATCCCTGTCCTTCCAAAACTCTGTAGGGTCATATCCCGAAGCCGGGTCGGAAATTGGGAGGCCATTTTTCATGGGATAAGCCTGCACCATCTCCCAGGTTGGATCGCAGGAGCCTGCAGCGCCAGAGGTTTCAGTTAAAGGCCTTTGCCCTTGTTGAAAGCCATTTGTTTTTTCGGGATAATGGTAGCGTAAACTCAAAACCATTTCCTTAGCAGCCCCTGCCTTATCATACCACATGTTTTCATTTGGTTTTGCAGTATTATCAGTATACAAGCCATAACCATCAGCATCTAACTCAGTTTTGGCGGCCAGCAAGGCACTATAAGCATCATTCCAATAAGTGGCATTAGGTGTTTTGCAAAACAGAGGGCTTGCTTTTAATAACAGGGCTTCGCCTTTTACTGCCATAGCCGCGCCTTTGGTAACCCGGCCCATATCATTTGAGCCCCAGGTAGCCGGCAATAAATTAATTGCGCTATCCAACTGTTTGCCAATAAAGTCAAAACACTCAAGTGACGAATTTCTTTTTACCTGTAAAGTATTTATATCGGCTGTTGGGTCCTGAACCGCGGTAATGATCGGCACCCCTCCTAATACCTTTACCATCCTGTAGTATAAATATGCGCGGAAGAAGTATGCCTGACCTTTCAGGCTTTTATAATCGGCATCAGATAAAACAGATTTACTTTTATCAATATTTGCAAAAAAGTTATTGATAGACCTTACCCTTCCCCAGTCCCAAACCCTGTCGGGGTAACCGCTTTGGCTTGTATAGGTACCTTTAAGAAAAGAGTTAAGCCCATTGCCACCACTGCCGCCAGAATACGCTTCGCCGGCCAGTTCTTCGTTCCTGTTCCAGGAAGGTAAAATATTATAGAAATTGGTTACATATCCTTTTACAAAATCAGGACTGCCCCATTCCTGCTCCGGCGTGATAGGGCCTCCCGGATGATCAACGTCAAATACTTTTTTACAGGATATTGTTAAAGCAATCATCCCCAATAAAACGAATAGTATATTGAATTTAAGTTTCATGATCTAATAATTTAATGTTTAAAGTGTTACATTAAGCCCGCAGGTAAACCCTCTTAATACCGGGTACATTCTGAAATCGCCGCCCAGTTCAGGGTCCCAATCGGTTACATGGTTCCATTGATACAGGTTTTCGCCGCTGAAATAAACTTTCACAGCTTTAACTTTTATTTTCGCCAACAAGCTTGCCGGCAAACTGTAATCAACGATTAAAGACTTTAACCGCAGGAAAGCGCCATTTTTTAACCAAAATGTAGATGACACCTCGCTATTGCTTGTGCCTTGCCAGTCGGTCATAATAGGGCTTGGCATGGTAGCGGTAGAGGCTGTTTGCGGGGTCCATGCATTTTTCCAGATGGTTAAATTATCATTGCCAGGCAACGGCCGCCTGTAGTAAACATCGGTAGGCATAATGTCGTAACGGCCCAAACCGGCAAATACAGCGGTGAGGTTAAGCCCTTTCCAGCCAAATGTGAAGTTGAAGCCATAATTAACACGCGGTATGCCGTTTTTTGAAATGATCTGCTGGTCGTTCCCATCAATTTTCCCATCGGGCGAATCGGTACCCAGCGGGCCTCTGATGTCCTTGTACATCAACATTCCGGGCTGTGGCTTGCTGCCAAATATGGTAAAATTAGGGCCGTTAGCTTTTAAAATATTATCCACGTCCTGCTGCGTTCTGATAATTCCGTCGGATACATAACCCCATATAATCCCGTTGATTGGCTGTCCGATCAAATTCTGGTAACCACGAACTGATGCAGCCTGGTCAACCTTCAGATATTTGTTGGCAGAATATGACCAGTTGCCAGACACGCGATAAAAAAAGTCATTGATGTGCCGTTCGTGGCTAAGAGATAGCTCAATACCCCGTGCCGATGCTATTCCATAATTAACTGCAGGCAAGCTCGCTCCAACTGTGCTGGGAACTGATGCCACACGTGCACCAAGGATATCGGTGGTTTTTTTGTACCATAAATCAACAGTTCCTGTGAGGATTCTTTTTGGCATGCCAAAGTCTAAACCCAGGTTGTAATTATGATTTTTTTCCCATGTGATATTGGGGTTGATAGTTGAACCCAATGTTGTTGAAGGCGGAAGCCCGGATCCTATATAAATACCTGAGTTTGCGTTAAAGTTGTAGGTTTGTTGCCACTGCCATGGAGCGGTATTATCTGTGCCGGTTATACCGTAAGAGAAACGCAGCTTCAAGACATCAAGGACTTTAGTATAATTTGCAAAGAAATTTTCATTGGCGATATTCCAGCCTGCTGAAACGGCCGGGAAATACCCCCAACGCTTATTTGCCGGGAAAATATAAGAGCCATCGGCCCTCATGGTAAAGCCAAGCAAATATTTTGAGGCATAATTGTAGTCGACCCTCCCAAAGTAAGAAGCGAAGCCTGTAGGCTGGTTCTGATCGCCCCTGATGTACCAGTCGGTGCTATTGGTTGAGCCACCATTAATTTGCTGATAGTTAGGGTTGCTGTAATTGTCATCCCAGATGGTTGAATAATGGCCCCGGTATGCCGATTGCTCATAGCCGGCAAACGCGCTGATATTATGAAGGCCAAAAGAGCGTTCATAATTCAACATCAAATCCAGTTGGTAATTAGATGACTGCGAATACGACTCCTGCAATTCGGTAGGTGCACCAATTCCCGAAATCTGGGCCTGATCTAATATCTGATAGCCTCCTGATCGTGTTAAATCCAACTTATCGGTAACGATGTGGTTATGGTCTCCACCGGTTTGGAAATAATAAATGTAAGGTGCATTACGCCATGCTTTGGTGTAATTATTGGTGGTATTGTAGGCGAAAGTACCTTTTGCTGATAGTCCGGTTATGCCGGGGATTTCATATTTCAGTTGAAAAACAGGGGTGATATTATTGCCCGACGGCTTGGTGTAGCCACCATTTCCCTTTGCCAGGTTGGCGGTATTGGTGTTATCAAAGTTGCCAACAGGAAGGCCATTAATAAAAGACGGTCGGCCGGGATTTACCATTAACAACCTGTTGTACATGTTCGACAAATTGAAATCCCCATAATCATAGGCCCAGAACGGGCGGCTGCCATTATTCCATTCGCTTTGGATATTTAAATTATAGCTCCATCGCTCAGAGATTTGTCCATCTATTTTTGCTGTTAAATTATATTTACGGAAGGAATTTGAGGTTGCCCCTTCCTGCTGGAAATAACCTGCCGAGATGTAGTACCTGGCTGCTTGCGAACCACCGCTTACAGCTAAGTTATGTGAAGTATTCCAGGGATTACGCCAGGTATCTTTTAACCAATCGTACGAATGTGTTTTGAAATAATCTAATTCATCAGGCGTATAGTAGCTTGGATCGTTTGCCGGCAAACCTTTTTGGGCAAATGCCTCATTGGCAAAAGTATAAGCATCAAAAGCGTTCATTCTCCGTGGTGTAATTTCACGGTTATTCATGGTATATGATGCATTATAGGATATAAAGGTCTTATTAGCTACGCCATGTTTTGTTGTAATCAAAACAACACCGTTACCGCCCCTGATACCATAAATTGCGGTTGATGCGGCATCTTTCAGGATACTGATATTATCGATATCGGCCGGGTTAATGGTGGCAAATGTGGTTGCATCCCTTACAAAACCGTCTATCACGTATAGCGGGTCTGTTCCGCCCTGCCAGGTGGAGGATTCCCTGATTTTAATATTAGCGCTTGCGCCGGGATAACTACCCTGCGTAGTAACGGTAACGCCCGGTGACAGGCCTTGCAACAAATTGGCGGGGGAAGATGTAGGGCGGTTTTCAAGTGCAGATGATTTAATTACACCTATTGCACCTGTCAGGTTTTCTTTTTTCTGTGTACCATAGGCAACCACAACTATTTCGCTGAGCCCGCTTACATCGGCTTCCATCTTTACCAGCATAGGTGTACCGGGAGTAACCTGCAATTCTTTTTTCACATAGCCAACAAATGAAAAAACAAGTGTTGCGTTCCCATCCGGAACCTCTATGTTGAATTTACCATTGGCGTCGGATATTGTGATGGCTTGGCTTCCCTTTACTGAAATAGTTACGCCGGCCAGGGGTATATTTTTGTTATCAAATATCTGCCCGCTTATCTTAACCGGGCTTACATTTAAGCTGGTAACCACATTATCAACAGCCTTTTCAATTTGCTGAAGGACAATATTGTTATTAACCTTTTTATAAGTTAAGGACTGATTTTTAAGGCATTCCTTTAAAGCCTCGTCTATTGAGGCATCTTTCAGATGAATGGTTACACTTTTATTCTGTACATCTTTTGAATCATAAAAAAACACATATCCTGTTTGTTTATTTATCTGGTTAAGTACTTTTTTCAGTGAGGAATTTGTTTCATCCAGGTTAATTTTTTGACTATACACTTTTGCGCTACATTCAAGAAGGGCAACTAACATGATCAAGGTAGTCAATTTCATAACTAATAACATTTTGCGCGGCCACGGACAACGCATGGCCATTAAAAAAGCATTTAATTTCATACTTTTGTTGAGTTGGGTTAACAGACAGTTAGAGACACTAAACATATTCCCGTTTTGCGGGGAGGGTTAACTCAATATTTAACCGCATTCCGATTGCCCTCGGGATGCGTTTTTTTTGAGTTAACCTTGTGGGGATGGGCCTAAATTTTGAAGGCCGGATGTGTATTTATTTTTCCATATGGTTCCTTTTATTTTGAGGTGAATAATTGGTTAATTACAGATGTTAGTTCATTACAATAATTGTTTTCCCATCTATTTTGTAATGTATTTGCTTAAAGCTCAAAATATCCAGTATTTGTGACAGATTGACGTTCCTGGAAATTTCGCCCGAGAATCTTCGTGAGGGTAATTGCCCTTCATATCTGATCTCCACACCATACCAGCGCGAAAGCTGCCGCATTACTTCCTGAATATTATTGTCTTCAAAAAAGAAAAATCCATTTTTCCAGGCCACCACTTCGTCCGCATCTACATTCATAACATCGATCAGGCCGTGATCAAACCTTGCCTGCTGCCCAGGTTTAATGATATTACTCACTTTCCCGGCTGATACTTTTACACTGCCTTCGAGCAGGGTAGTTTTAACAGCTTGCTCATCATTGTAAGCATTGATATTGAAGTGGGTGCCTAATACCTCTACTGTTTGCCCGTTTGAAATAACTTTGAAGGGCTTTTTGGCATTGTGTGCAACTTCAAAATAGGCCTCGCCGGTAAGTTCTACCCTGCGTTCGTTACCATTAAAAACTACCGGGTATTTTATTGATGACGATGCGTTTAACCATACTTTAGTACCATCAGCCAAAATAAATTGATACTGCCCGCCTTGCGGCGTAGCGGCGGTGTTATATATAATGTTCTTTGACGGATGGAAGTCCACAACAACATCCCTATAACTAATTTGGCCGTCGGCGGCTTTTTTTATAATGATGTTACCCTGCCGTGCGAGTTTTCCAATCTTTGCACCATTTAATACGATAGTGCTTCCATCCCCTAATGTTAATATGGCTTTGTTTCCGCCGGGGGCTACATCCTGTTTCTGAGGCTTAACTGCAGCTATTTGCCGGCGGGAATTATTATTAATGGTAAAAAAATATCCCCCCACAGCCATAAAAAAAAGTATTGAAGCAGCTATTGCCCAACGCGATAATTGTATCCTTTTTGTCCTTCCCTGTATTTCATTCAGCAGACTATCAAGGCTCTCTTTCTGATCTTCTTCCAATTGCTCCTGCGACAAATAAGGATCGTCGTGCTTATATTTTAAATACCAGCTTTCAACCAAAGCATTCTCTGCCGGAGTAGTCATGCCGCTGTTATACCGTTCTATTAAATCTTCGATGTCTTGTGGTTGCATAATCGTTAAAGGATATATCATCCTTATTACCCCATATACAACTACTACCGGGGGGAGGGAGTAGATAAAAATTAAAAAATTTAAAATAATTTACCGGATCATAAAACGGGGAAGGTATCACCTGTTGTGATTGTAAGAAAGCTTATTGAACACTTACTTATATTCAGCTATTTCAAGTCGCCGGATCGACATCGTCTATGCTTTCAGATATAAGAATTTGCCACAAATAAATTCAACGCAAACGTTTGTTTATCGCAACAAGGCTCATAAATATGTTTTTTGAGTTTTATAACAGCGAAGTGTTGTTATTGAAAGCCTGTATTAATTACCCCGACGGTAAAATCTTTACCAATCAGTTAAAAACAGCGCTCTTAATCAGCGGATTAAAGCGACATATCGCTCGCATTGAGGGCAAGAACCTTTTTGTTAAAGCTGATTCGCCCAAATTAACGCAAACGGTTGCGTAGAACTTTAGCGCTTAAAATCACTCCAGTCCTCTTAATTTGTAACAACAATTATACGATTAGATAAACAGGGACCCGGTTTCAGGCGATTCGTTTATCCCGGGCCTCAATGGTCATCAATCAATAAATATCGCTTTGCAAATTTATAATCAATGTAAACTTTAATGGCTTTGTACGGTAAATATAGTGACGATGATTTGATAACGCTGTTAAGGCAAGATGACATATCTGCTTTTACGGCGATTCATTCGCGCTATTACGGAGCGTTATATCAGCATGCGTATAAAAGATTGCCGGACAGGGATACTGTGAAAGATCTTTTACAGGAGCTTTTTATCCATTTATGGGACCAAAGAACATCAATTGATATTAAAGGCAGTTTACAAGCTTATTTATGTACCGCTATCCGGAACAAGGTTTTAAATGTTTTTAAGCACGAGAAAGTAAAAGCCAATTACATTACCTCGTTAATTAATTTTGAGGAAACCTGCGAATCTACAACGGATGAAAATTTAAGAAATAAAGAACTTATTGCCCTGATTAAGGCCGAAGTAAGCTCTTTACCTCCAAAAATGAAACTGATATTTGAGTTAAGCAGGGATTCAAACCTGTCGCACAACGAAATTGCCGAAATATTGGAGATAAGCCCCTTAACTGTTAGAAAGCAGGTAAACAATTCTTTAAAAATACTGAGGGCAAAATTAGCGTCACATCTGCTAACGCTGTTTTTATAACCAGGTTTTAACACTTACGTGGTGTATTTTGATATGCGATAATACCATCCTAACCGATTACAAAAAATTTATGCTGTTTTAAAATGTTCCCGGTTTTGATTCGTCTTCATTATTAAAGAAGGTTAAAATCATTAAATAAACATAACATGAAAAAGCATATCATATCAACAGCAGATAGTCAGTTGTGGGAGGGCATAGACGACTAAAAGAGTAAATTAACAAAGGTTATTAGCGGCAGGTGCTGTATCTTAGCGCCATGACGGATTATAAACTGGAAGCAGCTAAAGCCGCTTTAACCTTGATTACCCCCAATCAAATTATTGGTTTGGGAGCCGGGAGCACCATAGCTCATTTGGTTAATATGTTAGCCCAGGATCGTAAGCTTGCGGCTTCCTTAATATTTACCTCATCATCATTCAAAACAACTCAACTGCTAAGCACATACGGTTTGCGCATTCAGTGGCCTGCCTTGCTTAATAAACTCGATATCTATTTTGATGGCTGCGACCAGTTTGACAGCGAACTAAACGCCCTGAAAAGCGGCGGCGGCATCCATACTACCGAAAAGGTCCTTGCCTCAATGGCGCATGAATTTATTTTGCTGGGCGATGAGGGAAAATTCTCTGCCCAACTTAACGCTACATATCCCCTGGTTATAGAGATATTACCCCAGGCTTTACAAATTGTACTGGTAAAACTGGCAATCCTATTTCCCCAGGCCACACTTACCCAGCGTATGAGCACACAAAAAGATGGGGCTTTGATATCAGATAATGGTAATATGCTGATCGATGTACAATTTACTGAACTGCCCGAACCCGTTAAATTAAATACCCTGGTTAAAATGATACCGGGTGTTGTTGAACACTCTTTATTTTACCAAATGGCCGGCAGGGCAATTATTGCAGGCGAAAATGGTATCCGGATCATAATACCTCAACGGTAACTGTCAGTCGGCATTATTTAAAACGGCGATACCTTTTAACGTACAAACGCCATAGTTAAAATGGTTTAAAAGCTGCAGCTGGACATCCCATAAATTAAATTCGGCATGAGGATATACGGAGGCGTTAAAACCAAGTTCAATCTGGTTAACCCGCATAATGGCAATTATTCTGGTATCAATTTCGGGACGGACATACCCTTGATCGATACCTTTTTTTAACAGCTTCCCGATAATATTTACCATGAAGCCTGTTTTAAATTTCAGGTATAACATCCAGCCTTCATGATGGTACTTTTGCAGATCGAACAAGACAGCAGGGTTTACCCTCGAAAAGATCTCCCCTGTACATTTGGTGAGCTCAACCATCTCATCCATCATATTACCCGTGTCACTAATAATTGAGCAAAGCATTGCCTCATCATCGCTCAGACGCTTTTTTACAAGAGCAGTAACAAGTTCATTTTTGTCCCTGAAATGTTGGTAAATTGTTTTTTTGGAGATCCCCAGATGCCGGGCAATATCATCCATGGTAATGCTTTTTATCCCTGCTTCAAGAAAAAGCGCTTCACTCCCATTTAAAACCCGCTCCTTATCAATCATAGCATTAGGTTGTTATCAACGCGGTGATCCCCCTGATAGCGCCAATCAGGATCTCCTGGTTCATTTTTTCATCCCGCGTGAGCTGGATCATGTTAATGGCTATCAATCCATGAATTACGGCCCAGTAGGTGTAGTATTTTTTTTGAACTTCCTCCTCACTTACCTCCCGGGGTGCATACAGCGCCCGTATCACTTCAGAAACCATCTCCGGAAAAACCAATGCTTCCGCTATCCGGTTTTCTACCGGGCTGCAACCTGTACCAACAGCAAACATCAGCTGGTAAAGCTCCTTATAGGCAATTGCAAAGTTCCAGTAAGCCAACCACATAGCCTCCATCTGTTCAATGGCGTCTGTATGTGCCTCTTTTGCCAGCTTTACCATAGCTGCCAGCTTCAGGTGCCCCTTGCGGGCAAGCTCGGTATACAAAGCTTCCTTGCTTTCAAAATACTCGTAAATAGCGGGAGCAGTGTACTCAATATGCTCAGCAAGTTTCCGCATACTTAACGCATCACATCCCTCACACTTGATCATATCCAATGCAGCGTCCAGTATCTTTCGGCGGGTATCATCCTTTTGCCGCAATATCCGTTCTTTACTTCCCATGTTTTAACCTCTCAATCACAAGCAAAATTTACTTTAATTTATTCATTAATAAACAATTAACCATAATTAAATTATCAATTTGGTTTAGATGATTGTATGATAACAGGTTTTACAAAAATCAATTAGTTGGCATAGATAATAAATGTTTAAACAACTTCAAAATATGTCAAAATCACCACTGGCTATAAAAGAAGCCCGGCAGCCCAATTGCAAACCGGGCTTCATAATTAACATGGTGCTGATGTCATCTATTTCCAGCCGCCCCCTAAAGCGCGGTAAAGGTTAACTATGGCTTGTAATTCCTGCAAATGATCGTTAACGCCGCTTAACTGGGCAGCAAGCAAGTTTTGTTCTGAAGTTAAAACATCGGTATAGTTAGTTGCCGAGCTGTAACGCAGCAACTCCTTGGTATAATCAACCGATTTTTCAAGCGCCTGCAACTGTTTAACCCTTGAACCTTGTTTTTCAATGGCGTTTTGGTAGGAGAACAACGCATTAGTTACCTCCTGCCCCGCCGTGAGTAATGATTTTTGATAAGCATAATAAGCTTCCTGTTGCTGGGCTTGCGCTGTTCTTAAACGCGCCCGGTTTTGACCTTTGTTAAAAATGGGCTGGGTAATGCCGCCAACAAAGTTGTAAAATATGGAATGATCAAAAAAGTTCTTCAACTGCAGGGTTGATAAACCGGCCTGCCCGGTAATGGTAAGCTGCGGATAAAAATAAGTACGTGCCAGGTTGGTATTCTCAAACGCACTCCTGAAGGCAAACTCCGCTTCCTGCACATCCGGGCGTTTTTTTAAGAGTTGGGATGGGATGCCCGTTTTCAGGTCGGCCACAGGTTTCTGTTCGCTTAGCGTTGTACGTTTGATGGTGCCCGGCGCCCTTGCCAGTAAAATACTTAAAGCATTCTCGGCTTCACGGATGCTTTGTTTAAGGTCGGGTATGGTAACCTCGGCAGCATAACGGTTTGCTTCGCTTTGTACAACGGCCGCGCCGTTTACCACAGCACCTTCCTTCAGGGCTTTTACGGTCTCTACATCTTTTACCCGTATGGTAAGGGTTTGCTGAGTGATAGCCAATTGCTCATCAAGCGCCAGCAGGTTATAATAAGCGTTTGCTATATCGGCTATGAGCTGGGTTTGAACCGCTCTTTTTGCCGCGTCACTTTGCAGCAGTGATGCCAGCGCCGCTCTTTTCGAACTGCTTAATTTACCCCAGATATCGGCCTCCCAACTGGTACTCAAGGCTGCCTGGTAAGTAGTGGTTTTCAGGTTGAACGAGTTGGCAAACTCAGGCGGAAAATTTAAGCTTGCCGCTGATGTTTTTGCCCTCGTAACGGTTCCGCTTCCTTCCAGGCTTGGCAGATATGCCGCCTTGCTTTGGTTAAATGTTGCCTGCGCCTCGTTAATGCGCTGTACGGCAGTTTTTAAATCGAGGTTTTCACGCAGCCCCTCCTGGATCAGGTTTACCAGAACGGTATCAGAAAATAGCTGGCTTACCGGCATGCTGGCCATTGATGTGGTATCGCTGATGGTGGTATCGCGATACAGCTTATCGGTATTTACTACCGGCTGCTGGTATTTTTTTGTAACACATGAGGCAAATACCGCCGTTGCTGCCAGCGTGGCCAATATTTGCCGTTTATATGAATGGATCATTTTTTTGCTTATTTATCGTTTTAAAAATTTTGCTCTGAGGCTACCGTTTCGGTCTCAATCTCTATTTCTTTTCCAACAGGTTTACCGCTTACGCGTTCCTGGAGTGATTGGAAGATGATGAACAGTACCGGGATCACAAACACACCGAATATGGTACCGATCAGCATCCCGCCTACAGCGCCTGTACCTATCGAGCGGTTACCTTCGGCACCTGCTCCTGATGCAATCATTAGCGGGACTAAACCCAGTATAAATGCGAAAGATGTCATCAAAATAGGCCTTAAACGGGCAACCGAGCCATCAATAGCGGCCTGCACAATGCTTTCGCCATTACGCCTGCGGGCTACCGCAAACTCAACTATCAGGATGGCATTTTTGGCTAACAGACCGATGAGCATGATGAGGGTGATCTGCAAATAAATATTGTTTTGGATGCCGAAGATCCTGGCGAAAATAAACGCGCCGGCCAAACCTATAGGCAGTGACAGTAATACAGCAAATGGCAGGATATAGCTCTCGTATTGCGCACTTAATAAGAAGTATACAAACACCAAACACAGCAGGAAAATAAAAATAGTTTGGCTGCCGCTGGCAATCTCCTCGCGGGTAAGGCCCGAAAATTCGAACCCGTAACCGGCAGGCAATGTTTTCGCGCCTACTTCCTGAATGGCTCTAATGGCATCACCCGTACTGAAGCCCGGTTTCGGAGCGCCGTTTACCGAAATAGAAGTAAACAGGTTAAAACGGTTAACTGATTCAGGGCCGTAAACCTTTTTCAGCGTAACAAACTCAGATATGGGCGCCATCGTATTATTGGCATTGCGCACATACATGTTGTTCAGGCTACCGGTGGTACCCCTGTAAGCGGCATCTGCCTGAATCATTACACGGTATTGCTTGCCAAACTCATTGAAGTTGGAGGCATAAACACCGCCAAAATATCCCTGTAAAGCGCTTAATACCGAGTTTACAGTAATACCGGCATCCTTACATTTAGCCACATTGACATCAACCAAAAACTGCGGGAAGTTGGTGTTAAAAAACGTAGACGCATATTGAATTTCGGGACGCTGGTTTAACGCGCTCAGGAACTTGCCGTTTATTTCGGCAAATTTCACAATGTCACCGCCGGTTTTGTCCTGCACCTGGAACTCGAAACCGCTGCTGTTACCAAAGCCCTGTAAGGTTGGCGGAGCAAAAAACAAGACGGTAGCGCCTTTAATTCCGGCTGTCATGCCAAATAGCTTACCGATAACGGTGTTTACGTCAGATCCTTTGGCCGTGCGTTTGTCCCAGGGTTTCAGCTTAACCATGATTAAGCCATATGAGCCACCCGCGCCGCTCAGTATGCCCTGACCTGCAACCCTGATAGTCGACTCCACTTCGGGCAGGGACCTTACCATACCTGATACCTTGTCGATAACCTCTGTAGTACGCTCCAGTGATGCGGCAGGCGGCAATGAGATATCGCCAATAATAAAACCCTGATCTTCATTAGGCACAAAGCCCGATGGCGTTGTTTTTAGCAGGAACCAAAATATCAACCCAAAAACCGCAATGCCGGCAATCGAGAGCCATTTTTTGGCCGCAAGAAAACTTACAGATTTTTTGTATTTGCGGGTAATTGTATCAAAACTGGTATTAAAGGCTGTATAAAATCTTTGTAACAGGCCTGTTTTATGATGCTCGCCTTCGGGATGCGGTTTCAATAGCAGCGCGCACAATGCCGGGCTTAATGTTAAAGCGTTTACTGCAGATATAAAAATCGCGACAGCAAGCGTTAAACCAAACTGTTTATAAAACACCCCGGTTGAACCGGTAATGAACGTTACCGGGATAAACACGGCAGCCATTACCAATGTGATAGATACGATTGCCCCGCTGATGTCATTCATGGCGCTGATTGTAGCCGCTTTTGCCGATTTAGCCCCATGATCAAGCTTGGCGTGTACGGCCTCAACCACTACTATGGCATCATCCACCACAATACCAATGGCCAGCACCATGGCAAATAGCGTAAGCAGGTTAATGGTAAAACCAAACAGCTGCAGAAAGAAAAAAGTACCTACAATAGCCACAGGCACCGCGATAGCTGGGATCAGTGTGGAACGGAAATCCTGAAGGAATACGAACACTACGATGAACACCAGCACAAAGGCTTCAATCAGGGTGTGCACAACTTTTTCTATCGAAGCATCTAAAAAGTCATTAACACTAAAAAGGGAAGTATAGCTAATGCCCGCGGGGAACGTTTTCGACGCCGCCTCAATGGTCTGCTCGCAGTTTTTAATTAACTCATGCGCATTTGAACCCGCGGTTTGATAAATGGCTATAGCTACCGCGGGTTTGCCATTCATGGTAGTAGCATTGGCGTAACTTTGCGCGCCAAGCTCAATCCGCGCTATATCTTTCAGGCGCAACAGCTGCCCCTTGGTTGATGAGCGGATCACAATGTTTTCAAACTCGGGCACACTGGTAAGCCTGCCTTTGTATTTCAATACATACTGGAACGACTGATTATCGTTCTCTCCTACTTTACCCGGCGCCGCTTCAATGTTCTGCTCGGCCAGGGCGGCGTTCACATCATCCGGTACAAGACCGTAAGTGGCCATTACATCGGGCTTTAACCAAATACGCATGGAGTAATCCTGTATGCCAAATGATGACGCGTCACCTACACCGCTGATACGCTTGATTTGCGGCAACACGTTAATGTTGGCATAGTTTTGCAAAAATTTCTCGTCGTAGCTTTTATTATCGCTCGACAGGGAAAATACCATCACCATACTGCTTTGCCGTTTACTGGTGGTAACGCCTGCCTTTGTAACTTCGGCCGGTAATAAACTGGTGGCTTTTGACACCCTGTTCTGCACGTTTACCGCTGCCAGGTCGGGATCGGTGCCTTGTTTAAAATAAACAGTGATAACGGCGCTGCCGTCATTACTTGCAGTAGAGGTCATGTAAGTCATGTTCTCCACGCCGTTAATTTGCTCTTCGAGCGGTACGATAACACTTTTCATTACCACTTCGGCATTAGCGCCCTGGTATGATGCGGATACCTGCACGGTAGGCGGTGCTATATCGGGGTATTCTGATATGGGCAAGGATGTAAGGCCCAGGATACCCAGTATGACTATAATTACCGATATTACGGTAGATAGTACTGGTCGTTCAATGAATGTACGTAACATATTGTTTATGTTGGTGCCGGGTAAAAAGGAATCCGGCCGGTGTTGTGAAAATTATTTTAGATCTTTATATACCACGGCGTTCTCCTGTACTTCCGGTTTGATAACCATACCGTCTTTTAAACTGCCTGCGCCATCGGTAACAATGGTATCACCGGCTCTAAGGCCTTCGGTAACTACATAATATTGGCCTGTGGTGAGGTCCATAACGCTCACTTCGGTATTTTTAACCGCTCCTTTGCCGTCAACCACATAAACAAAATGCTTTCCCTGTAACTCATAAGCGGCCTTTTGAGGGATCAGCACGGCATCTTTTACTGTCTGGGGGATCTGTATAGTAGCACTTCCGCCGCTGCGGATCAGGCCAACAGGGTTAGGGAACGCGGCCCGGTAACTTGCCGATCCGGTTTCGGTATTAATTAAACCGCTGATGGTTTCCACTTTACCTTTTTCGGCATAGGTGCTGCCATCCGGCAATACCAGTGAAACAGGCGGCGTGTTGGCCAGCTTTTCATTCATGGTTTTTCCTTTTACCGTTCTCGAAAAATCAAGCAGCTGCTTTTCATTCAGCGCGAAGTAGGCATACACCTTACCGATATTAGATACTGTTGTTAATGGCTGCGCGGTTGAACCGGTGATGAGGCTGCCCAATTTATAAGGGATGGCCCCTACCACGCCATCAACCGGGCTGGTTATTACCGTATAACCTAAATTGGTTTTGGCGTTTGCTAAACTGGCTTTTGCCTGGGCAAGGGTGGCCTTGCGGGCTTTTAATGTGTACTCGGCCGATTCAAGCTCATAATGGCTGATGATATCTTTTTCAACCAACGGCCTGGTTTTGTTAACCTGCAATTGGGCAGCGCTTACATCAGCTTCGGCACTAGCGATAGCCGCTGTCGCGGTGTTTACGTCCTGGGCGTATTGCGGCGCGCTGAGCTTAAAAAGCAGCTGGCCCTTTTTTACAACGCTGCCCTCGTCAATGTAGATCTTATCGACATAACCATCAACTTTAGGACGGATCTCTATATTTTGCTGCCCCTGGAGCGTGGCAGGGTATTCGCTGTTCAGCGTGGCGTCATGTAAACTAATTTTAAAAACCGGGTAGCTTTGCGGTGGCTGGGGAGCCCCCGCAGCCATGGCACCGCCCTGGTTTTGGCTGCCGCCGCATGACGACAATAGAATTAAGGCGGCCCCAAAGCCGGTTAACAGTTGAACTGTATTTTTCATAAATATTAACTTGTAGTTATTGGAGTGAATTGATATTGAAGACATTGTGATATATGTTAAATTGTTTTGTTTGACGATTGCGTTAATCACCGGATAAATTTTTTACTGGAAAATCATTTTACAGATCATCTTCTTTCGCTCATTAATGAGGCAGGTATAACTTTCATTGCTCAGGTTGAAGGCCTTCTTATATATAGGCCCCATGATAAGCGGGTATGACATCAGCGAAAACAGGTTCAGCACAAAATGCATGGGGTTCATCCGTTCAATATTACCCGCCTCCATCTCGGCGCTGATCTGCTCCATGAACTTATTGATATGGTGCGGCCTGGCCTCGTTTGTGTACTTACAGATGTTTGAATTGATCTCGGTGATCAGAAAAGTTTCCTGGTAGGGATAATCGTTGGCCTCAGTTAAAAACAGTTCTATAAAGCTTTCGACCTTGCTTTTAAACGGCATGTCAGATGCCATAACAGCATCAAGGCGGGTAGTTAAAGCAAGCATAGCTTCCTTAAACACCTGCTCAATTAAAACATCCTTAGTGCGGAAATAGTAATTTAACAAGGTGCGGCTTACACCGGCCGCGTCGGCAATATCCTGGGTATTGGCGTGGAGCCGGCCCTCGGCAAAAAAAATGTGTTTAGCGGTGTCCTTAATTAATTGTTCGGCACCTGTGTCCCTTATCGGCATAAACAAACCTGGCGTTTAACCGGGCACACTATTACGCCCGGCTGCATCAACAACTGATGACAGGGCAAAAGTGGCTCAATTATCGTTTTTGCAGAATGTTTAAAGGATGGCGCAATATGTCAAAAAGTCGTTTTCACTAAAAACATTGTAATGGAATGGTAATAATAGTTACAGCGTTGCAACGATACTTATCATTTGCAATTAAAATTATAACGAATAGCGTAGTAACTAAGTACCAAAGAGATCGGACTGAGAAGAATTTCTCCAGGGGGGCTATAGGCTTATAAAGGCGTTTGACGGTACTTACTGGGACTGGTACCGCATTGTTTTTTGAAAAACTTGCTAAAAAAGAACTGATCGGCAAAGTTGAGATAGGCAGCAATCTGGGCTATGGTTAACGAGGGGTCGTTAAGGGCGACTTTAGCTTCCAGTATCACAATCTCGTCAATGAACTCGCCCGCGGTTTTACCGGTTATTTCCTTTACAGTTTGCGAAAGGTATTTAGGGGTGATATTGAGCATGGCAGCATAAGCCTGCACGCTTCTTTCTTCCTTAAAATGCTGCGGAAGGATTTTTAAAAACCTAAAAGTCAGTTCTTCTTTACGCGTACCTTTTACTTCCGCTATTTTTTGTTGCTTTTGATATAAGGCACCTATCTCATAAATAAAACCCGTAAAAATGCTTAACACAACTTCGTCCTGGTATGCCAGATCATTACGAACATCCATTTTACTTTCGAGGATTTTCATAATTGGTATAAGCGTATCGGCCGCCTCCTGGTCAATAACCAGTAACGGATTTACCTGCGATGATAAAAAATCAAACGCTTCTACGTTTTTGGTGTGGATACTGGTAGCAGATAAATACGCCGAGGTAAATATGATCGAGGTAAGCCTGCAATCTGGCGAAACATTCAGAAACTGGCGAACGGTATTGGGGGCTACCATCAGGATATTGTTTCTTTTTAAGTTATATTCCAAAAGGTTGGCACTGATTGATAACTCACCTTCATGAACAAGCGTTAAAAAAAAATGATCTGACCGGAAGGGATGCAAAATAGGCACCTCAATGTCCCCCGGATTAAACGACATCACATGCAGGCCTTTATACTGATTGGTAACACCAAGCGGAGCAAGCAATTGCTCCATAGTATGCATCTGTACAGGTCGGATCTCTTTCGGCATAGTGAGCAATAATAATTATTTACACGAATTATTACGAATTGAATCGAATTACACGAATTAGCTATTTGATATAATTCGTGTAATTCGATACAATTATAAACACCTTGCAAAGGCATTCGTGTATATCAGCTCATCGACGGGAACGAAATTCCTTTAATCTTCCTAAACAATTCTACAGCGTACAGATCCGTCATGCCCGAAACAAAGTCAAGAACGGTCTGGATCTTTGAATAATCGTCATTGGCTTTGGTTAAAAACTGTTTAGGGATCAGTTCGATCAGTTTCTCGTGGTATTTTGAATTATTTTTTAAATAAGCAGGGACAAACTCTTCCAATAAACCACCCATTACCTTATAACCGGCAACTTCCTTTTGCACTACCGAACTATAGTTGTAGATCTTTTTTACAGAAACCTTTTCGATCGCTTTCATGGCAGACCGGAGTGGTTCTTCAATCGCATCCATCAGCGCCGAATTAAAATCACCGTTCATGATCTCTTCTTGTTTGTCATAAAACAGATTTGAGCATTGATTTACCAGTGTATTTATGGCTATTGCCCTTAGATATCCCACCTTAGCATCAGTATCATCAAACTCTTCCAGTCGCTCTTCCATCCTGGGAATAGTACACAATGGCATTAGCAATGCTTTCACTTCCTCATAGGAGAGTATTTTAAGGCGATGGGCATCTTCCAGATCAACGACATTGTAGCAAATATCATCAGCCGCCTCAACAAGGTATACTAATGGATGCCTTTTGTAAATAAGTTCATCTCCCTCTACCCTGATCAAACCCAAATCATTGGCTATCTTTTCAAAATCCTGTTGCTCGGAAGCAAAGAAACCATATTTCTTTCGGTAGATGATACCCTTTTTATGCCCGGCGGCAGATGAACACGGGTATTTTGCAATAGAAGCGATGGTTGAATAAGTTAATGCCAAACTCCCCCGGCCTTTACCGGCAAACGGATGCGTTAATAATCTCAGGGCATTGGCATTGCCTTCAAAATGCGTCAAATCATCCCATTGCTGAGCGGTAACAGTGTCTTTATAATCCTTACCTGCTCCTTCTGCAAAATAATGTGAAATGGCTGACTCGCCCGAATGGCCAAAGGCGGGATTACCCAGATCATGGGCTAAGCAGGCGGCAGCCACCATATTGCCGATCTCACTGATCAGCGGATATTTCTTTTCTACATCCGGATCTTCTTTAAGCATCCTGTTAAAATGCATCCGCCCTAACGAGCGGCCCACACTGGCTACTTCCAAACTATGGGTAAGCCGGTTATGTACAAAAATGCTTCCGGGTAAAGGGAATACCTGGGTTTTGTTTTGCAACCTCCTGAAGGGTGATGAAAAAATGATCCGGTCGTAATCCCGCTGAAACTCCGATCGTGCATCGATATGGTTTGCAATATATTTATCCTCGTAACCCCAGCGTTTTGCCGATAACAGTTGATCCCAGTTCATTATAGTTTGATGTATATAGAGCGGCAAAAGTAGCCATTATGCATGAAAGAAATAATAGGCTACACCACCTCAAAATGCTGCCTTAATTTCTCTTCTTCCAAATCCAGCAGATCCAATTGCTGCTTTACAATATCATCGCTAATGTTTTCTTTTTTATTCAGTGTAAGTAACAAGGCCCGCTGCTGGTCCATTACATCATTTAAAATTACGCGGTAGTCATGATAAAAATTATCGGCGCGTTGTTCACTGCCATCTTTTTCCCAGTCTTTCAGCAGTTCCATATCGGCACTCAATCTTAACCTAAATGCTTTGATCATATCGTTACCGTCTAATCTGTCGGCATATTTATCTTCAAGTATTTGTAATGCCAACTTCGATAACTTCTTCCTGACTAATTGCTTTTGCTGCTCGTGCGAACCTATGTAATCACGATCGGGCATATTTACAAACTTCACCAATAAGGGCAACGAAAGGCCCTGAACCACCAGGGTAAACATGATCACTACAAAGGTGATAAACAAGATGAGGTTGCGTTGAGGAAAGGCGGCGCCCGACGGCAAAAGTTCGGGGATACTCAAGGCGGCGGCAAGCGAAACCACACCCCGCATCCCTGCCCAGCCTAACAATAATGGCCCCTTCCAACCCGGGCTCGGATCGGCTGTAGTGATGTAACGGCTAATGAATACGGTAAATACAGAGGCCCCAAAAGTACTGGCCAAACGGGCCAGTATCAGTACACCGGTTATAATAAGGCTATAATTTATCGCCGGTTTCAAGCCATCGGGCCCAAGCGCCTTGATAATTACCGGAAACTCTAACCCTATCAGGATAAACACAAACCCGTTTAAAACAAAAGCTACTGTTTCCCAAACATTAACCCCCTGTAACCGGCTGCGGTAACTTAATATCACGTGCCGTTGTGACGACAGGAACAAACCGCCGCTTACTACAGCCAGCACGCCCGAAAAGTGAAACTCTTCGGCCGCCATATACATGGCATACGGTGTAATAAACGTAAGGATAATATCAATATTGGCCGTAGTTGGCAACCACCGGTGTATGGTATAAAAAACCAAACCTACTGCCAATCCTATAACGATACCCATTACAATCACCAGTACAAAACTTAGCGTGGCCTGTCCTAACGCAAATTTACCGGTAACAACCGCGGCAAGCGCAAACCTGAATATCACTAAACTTGATGCGTCGTTCAGCAGGCTTTCACCCTCAACAATGGCAATAAAGCGCTTAGGCACTTTTATATTTTTCAGGATAGTACTCGCCGACACCGCGTCGGGTGGCGAAATGATCCCTCCGAGCAAAAAACCCAGGGGCAGGGTAAAGCCCGCGATAAAGCTGTTTGACACAACCGCGATTAAACATGATGTTAAAATAACGATCAAAAATGCAAAGCTGGAGATCACCCTGCGCCATTTCCAGAAATCCTTCCAGGAAGTGTTCCAGGCCGATTCATACAACAAAGGCGGCAGAAAAATAACAAAGATCAGATCGGGCTGTATTTCGATACCTTTTAGAAAAGGAACGAAACCAAGAGGTAAACCGACTAAAACCAATAGTATGGGATAAGCTATTTTGATTTTTTGCCCAAGCATTACCACAAAAAGGATAACTACCAACAGGCAGGCACATTGAATAATAACGTGATGCAGCATGTAGCTAAAATACAATTATTCGTTGAGTTAAGCTTGCAAGCTATATTATTAACCAGTATTAAGAAAACATGAACAAATAATCGTTTTTGCTGTTATGAAATCATTAAATAAAACTACCGAAGTAAAAATTGAGTTATAAAAAGATAAAATCCTAAAAAACAGCAACAAAAAATAAAAATAAAGTCATTTTATATCAAAAAAAATACAAACCTATTTCGATAGCTTCAAATATTTTAGTATTTTCGCAATCATGGCGCCGACGATAAAAAAAATATTCTTCGCATTATTTTTTTTCCAGCTTGCAATAGCTGTAGCCCCTGCTAACGCCGAATCAATTTTAACCCACTACAAAAAATCCGGCCAGGCTGCCGATTTAATTTCCCGCACCCATCAAAGGATCATCGGTCAAATTCAGCAGCAGGAAGTTCAGGATGATTCACCCGATTCGGATACTAACGAAGCTCACCATAACCGTACCATCATACGCTTTTTACCCAGCCGGGTAAATTATTCATCAGCACTAATGCCTGGTCAGCAGGCCTCACTTGCCGATATTATATCATTAGTCGAAAAACGACAAAACCAGAATAAATCCATCAAAGGCTTTTTGCCTGCATATTACAATTTCCTTTTCAGGCTCAGCCCGTTCTGATCCCTTTTCCGTTTCAGATGCCCTTTGCGGCAAATCCATGTTTTTATAAATCAAATTTTAACATTGGCTAACAGTACGTGATTAGCACTGCTATGCCTGTAATCTATCCGGAAAAAAATGAAAAAGATCATCATTTATATACCCCTGCTGGCCATGGCCGCCGGCATACTTGTCACGGGTTGCTCAACCAAAGCCAAAACCAATAACGAAGCTGCCGCTTCCGATACGCTTCAGCTACCTGTACTTACGTTAAATACGCAGGATACTGTTCTTCAAAAATCATACGTTGCCGATATCCAGGCACAAAAAAATATCGAGATCCGCTCACGCGTTCGTGGCTTCCTCGAAAAAATATATATCGATGAGGGAAAGCAGGTTAAAAAAGGCCAGCTTTTATTTAAACTTAACGACCAGGAATTTAAAGTAAACCTGTCAAAAGCTAAGGCCGCGTTAAGTAATGCCGTGGCCGCTGCCAAAGCAACCGAACTTGAGGTAGCAAGGGTTAAACTACTGGTTGACAAGAAAGTAATATCTAAGTCTGAACTGGAAGTTGCCGAATCAAAAATGAGCGCAGATCGGGCAACCATTGAAGAAGCACGCTCTATGGTACAAAGCGCCGAAGACCAACTGGCTTACACTTACATCCATGCGCCGTTTGATGGCATCATCGATAGGATCCCGCTTAAATCGGGCAGTTTGATTGATGAAGGCACATTGCTTACCAGCTTGTCTGATATAAGCTCCATGTATGCTTATTTTAGCTTTCCGGAAAATGAATACCTGCAATATATCCGCAAAAAGGAATCAGCTCCCGGCCAAACAAGTGATAAGGTTAAGCTGGTATTAGCAGATGGCCTGGACTTCCCTTACCAGGGCGAAATAGAAACAGTAGAGGCTGAAATTGAGCAAAAAACGGGCTCAATCAATTTCAGGGCAAAATTCCCTAATCCGAGCAAGCTATTGAGGCACGGTGCTACCGGTAAGCTTTTCATATCTACCAAAGCCAATAACGTAGTCATGGTGCCACAGCAGTCGGTATTTGATATCCAGGATAAAAGTTACGTATACATAGTTGATAAGGATAATAAACTGCACATGCAGGCTTTTTCGCCGCAAACCCGTTTTTCTACCTATTATATTGTGAAAGACGGCCTGAAAGCAGGCGACAGGATCTTGTACCAGGGAGCGCAGAACGTACGTGACGGCATGATCATTAAACCAAGGAAAATGGCAAAAGACTCATTGCTGGCAATGAAATAATTATTGCTGATGTTTCCTTTTTCCGGCCGCGTAAAACGCGCGGCGCGGGTTTATTGTACACTTACCCTAACAAACTATGTTCGAAACTTTTATAAAGCGGCCAGTGCTGTCGCTTGTTATCTCATTGATAATTACCATGCTGGGTGTGCTGGCGCTTATCACGCTGCCCGTTACACAGTTCCCTGATATTGTGCCGCCATCGGTAACTGTAACGGCCAACTATACCGGTGCCAATGCCGAGGTATGTGCCAAGGCCGTGGCTACCCCGTTGGAGCGTGCTATTAACGGCGTGCCGGGGATGACCTACATGTCGACCGTTTGCAGTAACGATGGCTTAACGGTGATCCAGATCTACTTTAACGTTGGGGTTGACCCCGACCAGGCCGCGGTGAACGTTCAAAACCGCGTAGCCACCATTATTGACGAAATGCCGGAAGAAGTTATCAAAGCCGGTGTTACTACAGAAAAAGAAGTAAACAGTATGCTGATGTACCTGAACATCATGAGCCAGGACACCAGCATGGACGAAAAGTTTATTTATAACTTCACCGATATCAACGTTTTACAGGAACTTAAACGAATTGATGGTGTAGGCCGTGCCGAGATCATGGGTGCCAAAGAATACTCCATGCGGGTATGGCTTAAGCCCGACAGGATGATGGCCTACAAGGTATCAACCGATGAGGTGATAGATGCCATCCGTGCCCAGAACGTGGAGGCCGCGCCGGGCAAAACCGGCCAAAGCTCGGATAAAACCCCGCAAATGCTGCAATATGTATTGCGCTACCCGGGCAAATTCTTCGAGCCTAAACAATATGAAAACATTGTTATCCGCGCCGAGGAAGACGGTTCGGTATTAAGATTGAAAGAAATTGCTGATGTTGAATTCGGTTCCCTAACCTACAGTATGGTATCCAATACTGATGGCAAGCCCTCGGCATCAATCATGATAAAACAACGCCCCGGCTCAAATGCCCGCGAGGTGATCAACAACATTAAAACCCGCATGGCCGAGCTTAAGGAAAGCTCATTTCCGGCCGGGATGACCTTTAACGTAAACTATGATGTATCGCGCTTTTTGGATGCATCCATACATGAAGTATTACGTACGCTGGTTGAGGCTTTTATCCTGGTTTTCATTGTAGTATTTATTTTCCTGCAGGATTTCCGGTCTACACTGATCCCGGCTTTGGCGGTCCCGGTAGCCCTCATCGGTTCGCTGTTTTTTATGCAGATGCTGGGCTTTTCCATCAACCTGCTCACACTCTTCGCATTGGTATTAGCCATCGGTATTGTGGTGGATAACGCGATTGTAGTAGTTGAAGCCGTACACGTAAAAATGACCGAAAACCACATGAACGCCATGGATGCTACCATTAGCGCCATGCGCGAGATCAGTGGAGCTATTGTGGCTATCACACTGGTCATGTCGGCGGTGTTTGTGCCGGTGGCCTTTATGTCGGGGCCTGTTGGGGTATTTTACCGGCAGTTTTCGCTTACGCTGGCTATTTCCATTGTGATATCGGGCGTCAATGCTTTGACGCTTACCCCCGCCCTTTGTGCTATCATGCTGAAACATAGCCCTGCTTCAAAAAAGAAAAGTTTGATGCAGCGCTTTTTTGGCGGTTTCAATAAACGGTACGATGGATTACAGAACAGGTATTCAACCTTCATGACCTACCTGTCGCCGCGCAAGGGAATTACTTTGCTATTACTGGCAGGCTTCTTTATCCTTACCTGGGGTACCAGCGCTATTTTGCCAACGGGCTTTATCCCAACTGAAGACCAGGGTATGCTTTACGTGAACGTAACCACCCCGGCAGGTGCTACAGTTGAGCGTACCGAACAGGTGCTGAAAGAGATTGAAGCCAAAACCAAATCGATGAAGTCTATCGAATCGGTTTCAACCCTTTCGGGTTACAGTTTGGTGAATGAGATTGCCGGTGCCTCGTACGGCATGGCCATGATCAACCTTAAACCATGGGATGAGCGCAGTGAATCATTGGATGATATCATTGCCGAACTAACTGCGAAAACGAAGAATATCGGCGATGCATCCATTCAGTTCTTCCCCCCGCCTACCGTACCGGGCTTTGGTAACGCCAGCGGTTTCGAGATAAGGGTACTTGATAAAAGCGGCCAGGGCGATTTGCAGAAAGCTGCCGATGTAACCAAAAACTTTGTAAATGCGCTTAACGCTTCACCGGAAATTGCCGGAGCTTTCACCAGCTTTGATCCTAACTTCCCGCAGTATATGATCTCTGTCGACCAGCAAACAGCGGCTCAAAAGGGCATTACGATTGATAAAGCAATGTCGACCCTGCAAACATTGATGGGAAGTTTCTATGCTTCCAATTTCATCCGTTTCGGGCAAATGTATAAGGTGATGGTACAGGCCTCGCCCGAATACCGTTCGCGCCCCGAGGATGTTTTAAACCTGCAGGTTAAGAACGATAAAGGCGAAATGGTGCCGTTCTCCACATTCATTAAAATGGAGAAGGTTTTCGGCCCCGAGCAACTCACCCGCTATAATATGTATACATCGGCCATGGTTACCGGCGATGCAGACAAAGGCTTCAGCAGTGGCGACGCCATCAAAGCCATTGAGCGTATCGCTGCAGAAAAATTGCCGAAAGGCTATGCCTTTGAATGGTCGGGTATGACTCGTGAGCAGATCCTATCCGGTAACCAGGCTATTTACATTTTTGTGATCTGTTTGATATTCGTTTACCTGTTGCTGGCTGCCCAGTATGAAAGCTTTTTGCTGCCGCTTCCGGTTATCCTTTCATTGCCTACAGGTATTTTCGGCGCGTTCTTCTTCCTGAAGATCACCGGGCTGGAAAACAACATTTATGCCCAGGTGGCACTGGTAATGCTTATCGGCTTGTTAGGTAAAAACGCCATCCTGATAGTTGAGTTCGCTATCCAGCGGCAAAAAGAAGGATTGAGCGTGCTAAAAGCCGCTATTGAAGGTGCAGTATCCCGTTTACGGCCAATCCTTATGACATCGCTGGCATTCATTGCCGGTTTGATACCGCTTTGCGTAGCAAGTGGCGCCGGTGCAATGGGTAACCGGTCGATAGGTACCGCTGCTGCCGGAGGTATGCTGATGGGAACTATTTTCGGATTGATCCTTATTCCGGGTTTATATGTCATCTTCGCGGGTTTGGCCGAACGCAATAAAAAGCAAAAACCAGCCACAGAAGTAGCTCACCATGAGCTCGATATCGTTAATAATTAATCAAGATCTGCAATGCTAAAAAAAGCAATTTTCTATATACTCAATACAGCACTTTTGATGGTGATCATGGCCGGCTGTAAAAGCTACAAACCGGTCACGGGGCAGGAAGTGGCCGCTAATCTGCCGTCGTCATTCAATAACAGTACTGATACGACAACAATTGCAGCCTTACCAATAGGCCAGTTTTTTGCCGATCAGAGGCTCGTTAACCTCATTGACACAGCCCTTAAAGCAAACCCCGATTTGTTAAGCGCCCTGCAAAGGGTCGAAGCCGCGCGGGCCAATCTACGGTTCAACGCCTCAAAGCTTTTCCCTACCATAAACCTTGCCGCCAACGCAGGGGTTGAAAAATATGGTGATTATACCCAAAACGGCGTAGGTAATTACGACACCAATTTTTCAAACAACATCAATAGCGATCAGCATATCCCCAATCCTGTACCTAACTATTTCCTGGGCTTTCAAAGCTCATGGGAGGTTGACCTTTGGGGCAAGCTGAATAACCAGAAAAAGGCCGCCTTTGCCCGTTTCCTGGCCAGTCAAAGCGGATACCACCTGGTAACAACAGCCCTTACAGCCCAAATTGCCGGGCTTTATTACCAGTTACTGGCTTACGATACCGAATTAGGCATCATCAAAAAGAATATTAAGCTACAGGAGCATGCCCTGGAAATCGTTAAAATCCAAAAACTGGGCGGCCGTGCTACAGAGTTGGCCGTACAGCAATTTGAGGCGCAATTGGCCCGTACCAAAGGTTTGGAGTTTACCACCCGCCAGCAGATTACCGAAACCGAAAATCAGCTCCGCTTTTTAACCGGAAGTTATACCGGAACAGTAACACGGGACACTTCTATCATGAAAATTAAACTGCCTGTGGTAGTTGGTACTGGTGTTCCGTCGCAAATGCTGTTAAACAGGCCGGATATCCGCTCTGCCGAACTGGAGCTTACCGCGATGAATGCCGACATCAAAGCGGCAAGGGCCAACTTTTTCCCTACTTTAACTTTAACTCCCTATGTGGGTTATAACAGCTTCAGGGCAAACCTGTTATTCGACCCAACTTCATTTACCTATGGTATTTTAGGAGGCATTACCGCCCCTATTTTTAACCGCAAAGCAATCAAAGCCGAATATGAGCGGACTATAGCCGAGCAGAAAATAGCGGTGTACAATTATCAAAAAAGTATCCTTTCAGGTTTCCAGGAAGTGAAGAATAATTTGAGCGGGATAGAGAATTTTAACCGTGCTTTTGAATTTAAACAACAGGAGCTGCAATCGCTAAACAATGCTTTATCCGTAGCTAACGATTTATACCTTGTTGGCAGGGCCAATTATTTGGAGATCATCACCGCGCAACGGAGCGTACTTGATGCCGAACTTGAGCTGGCCGGTATTAAGCGGGATATTTTCTTAAGCTCGGTTAATTTATACCAGGCTGTAGGCGGCGGCTGGAGGTAAGATACAAACATAATTTAATTAGAAATGGATACCTTATTAGGCATCCATTTTTTGCTTCTATTGAGTCGTTAAAAGCTTGGGAATGTGCGATTCCCTCCCTTGAGAGGGTGTAGGGAGGGGTTTCTTCTGTATGCCTGCTCGTTTGCAAGGCGTATAAACCCCTCCCTGCTATCGCACTTATCCTCCGCGCCCCTCCCGAGGGAGGGAATTGCAAAAGCCTCATTTACCACTGCCGTCACAAATCCGTTACACAAATCAAATTACATCGCAACAATATTAACCGGTAGTATAAATTGCTTAATATAGTGGTTCCGGTGTTTACAAAAGAAAACATCGGTTGACTGACTAATACTTAAACAATTAACACAAATGATCAAACTTTTAAAGCACGCATTGATCACTCCATCAATTGCTGTACTGGCGTTTAACGCGGTTGCCCAAACCGCCGCGCAACCAAAGCTTATTGAAAAGGTTACCCGTAAGGGGACCGAGCTGGTGATCCCCTATGAAAAATATGTATTACCCAATGGCCTTACGGTTATTTTGGCCGAAGACCACTCCGATCCGCTGGTTCACGTGGATATCACCTATCACGTAGGTTCGGCCCGTGAGGAGATCGGTAAATCGGGCTTTGCCCACTTTTTTGAGCATATGATGTTCCAGGGATCTGATCATGTAGCCAATGGCGATCATTTTAAGATCATTACCGAAGCCGGCGGTACCCTAAACGGTTCAACTAACCGCGACCGTACCAACTATTATGAAACCGTACCGGCCAATCAGCTGGAAAAAATGCTTTGGCTGGAGTCGGACAGGATGGGCTTCCTGCTCGATGCTGTTACCCAGCAAAAATTTGAGGTGCAGCGTGCAACCGTAAAAAACGAACGCGGGCAAAACTATGATAACCGCCCATACGGTTTAGTTGGTCAGTATGCTTCAAAAACACTTTATCCATACGGCCACCCCTATTCATGGCTTACCATTGGCTATATTGAGGAGCTGAATAAAGTAGGCGTAAACGATCTTAAAAACTTTTTCCTGAGATGGTACGGCCCTAATAACGCCACGCTAACCATTGGCGGCGACCTTAACCCCAAACAAACGCTGGCCTGGGTGAGCAAATATTTCGGCGGGATCCCAAGAGGGCCAGTGGTAAAGAATATGTCTTTACCTGCACCTGTGTTAAAAGCCGACAGGTATGTATCCTACACAGATAATTACGCCAAGTTCCCCTTGTTGTCTGTAAGCTATCCTGGCGTAAAGATCTATGATAAAGACATGTCGCCGCTTGATGCTTTGTCAGCCATCATTGGCCAGGGCCGTAACTCTATCTTTTACAAAAACTTTGTAAAAACCCGTAAGGCGGCACAGGCCACCATGAGTTCGTCCAATACCGAACTGGCCGGTGAGATCAGCATGCGGGTTATACCTTTCCCTGGTCAAACTTTGGCCGACGCGAAAAAACTGGTAGACGAGTCATTAGCTGAGTTTGAGAAAAAAGGTGTAAGTGACGATGACCTGGCCCGCTTTAAAGCCACCGCCGAAGCCGATTATATCAACAGCTTATCGAGCGTAAGCGGTAAAGTATCTGAACTGGCTCAGGCGCAAACATTTACCGGTAACCCCAACCAAATTGGCCGCGAACTTGCTGCTATCCGCGCGGTTACCAAAGAGGATGTGATGCGCGTTTACAACCAGTACATTAAAGGAAAACCGGCGGTAATATTAAGCGTATTGCCTAAAGGCGGTAATATGCAGCCTGTAGCACCCGATAATTTTACTGTTGATACCACAGGTTACAAAGCACCGGATTATGGTTATAATGGTTTAACCTATCATAAGCCTAAAGATAGTTTTGATCGTACTGCAAAACCTGGCGTTGGCCCTAACCCGGCCATTAAAGTTCCGACTATATGGTCAGCCAATACATCAAATGGTATCAATATCATCGGTACGCAAAATAACGAGATCCCATCGGTATCTATGTCGATCTCTATTAAAGGCGGTGGCTTGTTTGCCATCAATGATCCATCAAAAGCAGGCCTGGCAGGTATTGTCGGCCGCATGATGAATGAAGAAACGCAGAAATACACTGCCGAAGATTTCAACTCCGAATTGGATAAACTGGGTAGCAGTATCACTTTTTATGCCAGTTTAGATCAGATTGATGCTGAGGTATCATCACTCACCAAAAACCTGGGCAAAACAATGTCCCTGCTCGAAGAAAGGTTATATCACCCTAAATTCACCCAGGACGCGCTCGACAGGATCAAGAAGCAAACTTTGGAAGGCTTTAAACAAGCTAAAACCCAACCTGCAGGCGTAGCCAGCACAGTGTACAGCAAAATCCTTTATGGTACCGATAACGTGCGCACTTACGCTGCAGGTGGTAATGAAGAAACTGTTGCAGGTATAACGTTGCAGGATGTTCAGGACTATTACGATAAAAACTTTTCGCCATCGTTAGCCAAAATTGTTGTGGTAGGCGATGTTAGCGAGGCATCTGCAAAAAGCGCACTCGCTTTCCTCAATACCTGGAAGGATAAAAAGGTGAACATCCCGGCTCCTGCTGAGGGTAAAACATTTGATAAAACCACGCTATACCTGGTTGATATCCCGGGCGCGGCACAATCTGAGATCCGTATCGGGTATCTGGATAAACTAAACTATGATGCAACAGGCGATTATTATAAGCTGAACATAGCCAACTACATTTTAGGGGGCGCATTCAACAGTCACATCAATCTTAACCTGCGTGAGAAAAAAGGCTGGACATATGGTGCCCGTTCATCTTTCAGTTCGGGTAGATATGGCGGCGACTTCACCGCCGCGGCCGGCGTATTGGCTACGGCTACCGATAGCTCGGTGGTTGAGTTTATGAAGGAGATCACCAATTATCAAAAAACAGGGATTACACCCGAAGAATTGAAGTTCACCCAAACTTCTATCGGTCAGAGTGATGCCCGTCGTTATGAAACCAACGCGCAAAAAGCGGCGTTTTTGTCGCGCATCCAGGAATACGGTCTTAAACCTACTTTTGTTGACGAGCAAAGCAAGATCTTATCTACCATTACTCCAGCCGAGATCAATAGCCTTGCTTCAAAATACCTCAATCCCGACAACATGATCATTTTGGTTGTCGGCGATAAGGCAAGGATCTATCCGGGCCTGCAAAAACTGGGCTACCCGATTGTTGAACTTGATGCTGATGGCAAGCCAAAACAATAAATTAACATAACAACAGGCGGATAAAACCCTTATACCTTAACCGGTATAAAGGTTTTTTATTTTAAAAATCAATCATTTATAATAAAGCTACAACCCTACGGGTGTTGTTTATACCATTGCTTTGCAACTGAAAAGTTACTATTCAAAACCTATTTACTAACATTGATTTAACCTAAATTGAATACACAAAGTTCAATTTTGAAAGGTTGATATAGTGCATATGGCAACTGCCAAAGCCGGTGGTGTTAATATTTAAGTTTTAACTATTTGAGTGCAAGCAGTGCACCGGCCTTGTAATGGCACAATAATATCCCAACAGGAGCATGTGAATGCGTATTCCTGTTTCTTTTAGTTCTCCTAAATCTTTCCGGTTTTAAAATTTACGCAGCGTAAACGCATTTGCTATGCATTGTATCTATCTATCATAAAAAACAACATTATGAAAATTAACAACCTACTTATTGGCCTGGGTTTAGCTTTAACCCTTGCCGGATGTTCCAAAGACCTTAAAAACTCGCCTATCCCGCCCAAAACCGGCGATACTACAGCAAGCCCTCCTGCCCCGGTTCCTTATTCCATTACCGAAGGTTTTGAACAGGGCAGTAAAACCGCCTACGCAGCAGCCGATGTAACCCTAAGCACCGGAAGCTGGAATTTTAGCGATGCCCTGATAGGCAATCTCGCTGCCGACCTTAAAGATGGCAGTAAATCTGTAAGGCTGCGTACCGGGGATATCGCGATGAATTTTGATATCAAAGGCCTTACTACTTTATACATTAAACACGGTAAATATGGCAGCGATGCCACATCGACCTGGCAGTTGCTAATGTCGACAGACGGCGGGGCGAATTACACGCAGGTAGGTACCGATATTACTGAAACCAATACCACACTGGTAACCGACTCATTTAAAGTGAGCGTTACGGGTAAAGTTAGGTTTGAGATCAAAAAAGCTGGCACAACCCGCATCAATATTGACGATATTACCTTTAAGGGTACCGGCGATCCGGGCATCACCGTTGGCATACCTGATACCGGCGGCAGCGACACTACCGGCACATCAAATTCTGCAACACCAAGGGACGTTACCGCCGGGGCTGATGCGCCACCTGCAAGCGGCGATAACAGCAACCTGCTTTTCGGTAACCCCTCAAATGCACTTTCAACACTAGCCTCAATGGATAACTACCTAATAGACCAGAAGTATTATGTAGAATCATACAACGCTACCAAAGGCGAGCCAAACTGGGTAAGCTGGCACCTTGATGCGACCAATACCACTAATGCGACTGGTCGTTTGGATAATTTTGCCGGCTGGAGCGGGATCCCTGCCGGCTGGTACCAGGTGGAGAGCAACAGCTATTCGGGCAGTGGGTTCGACAGGGGTCATAACTGTCCCTCGGCCGATCGCACAAGTTCAGCCAACGCTAATTCCTCAACCTTCCTGATGACCAATATGATACCGCAGGCCCCGCAAAATAACCAGCAAACCTGGGCCAATCTTGAAAATTATTTGCGCGAGCAAGTGGCTGCCGGTAACGAGGTTTACATTATTATGGGCAGCTATGGTACAGGAGGTACAGGTTCAAACGGAACTGCAAATACTATCAATGATGGCCATGTAAACGTACCAGGGAACGTTTGGAAAGTTGCGCTGATCATACCTAAAGGTGATGGCGACGTTGCAAGGGTTACCGCTTCAACCAGGGTTATCGCGGTGAATACCCCTAATGTTAACACCATCAACTCCGACTGGACCAAGTACATAACAACTATCAAAGATATTGAAACAGCAACCGGTTATACCCTGCTCTCAAACCTGCCAACTGCGGTTAGGACAGCGCTTGAAGTTAAGGTAGATACCGGAGCTTCGGGAACATAAGAAATTGGTAATTGAAAAAGGAAAGCCGGGAGTGTAAATATTTCCGGCTTTTTTGTTGGCTTTTTCGGGGGTGTTCAATTTTTGAAAAAGGAGTGTTCAACTTTCAGAAGTTCAATATTATAACACATTGACTATCAGCACCAAGATGTTCAAATTCCCTTATTGGGTGTTTCTTAATATTTATAACACATTGATTATCAGTGGTTAAAGTTTAGACAAAAACAACAAGTGTTCACACTTTTAAAAATTGAACACCTGCTATCTGTGTGAGTTTTGTTAATTCTGAAGCTATCGGGAAACAGGATCAATCCACTCCTTTTACATTCATTTTAAAGGTGTAAACTGCCTTTGATGCGGTTATAAATAATACATCTTTGTTTTTTCCGCCAAAACAGATGTTGGCTGTCCACGGCTCATCGATATCGATGTGGCCAATCTTTTCACCTTTGGGGTTAACTATGGTAACTCCTTTACCGCACATATAAATATTACCATGCTCGTCAATCGTCATACCATCGCAGCCCATGGCTATGAACAGGGTACGGTTGGTTAATGTACCGTCTTTATTGATGTCATAACGATAGGTTTTGTTATCACCGATATCGGCTACATACAAAGTCTTACCATCCGGAGTTCCGATGATGCCGTTAGGACGCACAAACTTATCATCAACCATAACAGCCGGTGCTTTTCCTTTGGCCAGGAAGTATAATTTTTGTCCGTCAAGATCGGGCTGTTTGCGGGTCCAGTAGTCACGTTGATAATAAGGGTCGGTTATATAGATGCCCCCGTCCGGGCGCACCCAAACATCATTAGGGCCGTTAAACTTATGCCCCTCATAGTCTTTCAGCAAAACGGTCACCTTTCCTTTGGGACTAATAGACCAGAGTTGATCATCGGCATCAGCGCAGCTAATGAGGTTGCCTTTTTTATCAAAATACATCCCGTTTGAGCGGCCCGCGCTATCCAGAAAAACAGAAAGCTTACCATCGGTATCATATTTCCAGATCTTGTTGTTGGGCTGGTCGGTAAAAAACACATTGCCTTTTTTGTCAACAGCTGGCCCCTCGGTAAATGAGAATTGTTTGGCAACCAGTTGGGCTTTGGTATTGGGATCGTAAAGGCTTGCATCCGTTTGGGCAAACGCCTTAACCGACAGGGCCGATATCAATAGAATAAGAGCAGGTAGTTTTCTCATCGCTTTTGGAGTGTTATAATGGTTTTGCTAAAGTAACACGTTTTTGAGACCGATTATTTTAAAGGGGTAAAATATTTGATACAAGTAGCGGTTTTGTAGGATTGCAGAGTTGACTTAACTTTCATTTACCACTATTCAAAATCTCTTTAAAAAGAACTCATTAAAAACGCTATTTTTGCACCTTTATTAAAATACCGTACATCACATGAGTATTGCATTATCCGAACAGGAGATCATTCGCCGCAAATCTTTACAGGAGCTACGTGCACTGGGTATTAACCCTTACCCTGCCGAAGCTTTTAATGTCAACGCCTGGGCACAGGATATAGCCGATAATTTTAAGGATAAACCCGAGGCCTACCAGGATGTTGTAATTGCAGGCAGGATCATGACCCGTCGTATTATGGGCAGCGCTTCTTTTGCCGAACTGCAGGATTCAACCGGTCGTGTGCAGATCTACCTGAAACGCGATGATATTTGCCCTGACGAGGATAAGACCTTATATAATACTGTATTCAAAAAACTGCTGGACATTGGCGACTACGTTGGCGTAAAAGGCTATGTGTTCCTCACTCAAACGGGCGAGATCTCGGTTCACGTACGTGAGCTGGTTGTGCTTTCAAAATCTCTTAAACCACTACCGGTTGTTAAGCGCGAAGAAGACGGAACTATTCATGATGGTTTTACCGACCCTGAACTGCGTTACCGCCAGCGATACGTGGATTTAACCGTTAACCCGGATTACAAACAAATCTTTATCAACCGCTCGAAAGTGATCAGCGCTATGCGCAGTTACTTTAACACCCAGGGATGGATGGAAGTGGAAACCCCAATCCTGCAGCCTGTTCATGGCGGTGCAGCGGCACGCCCGTTTGCCACACACCATAACACGCTGGATATGCCCTTGTTTTTACGTATCGCCAATGAGCTTTATTTAAAAAGACTTATTGTAGCCGGCTTTGACGGTGTTTATGAGTTTGGCAAAATGTTCCGCAATGAGGGCATGGACCGCACCCACAACCCGGAGTTTACCGCTATGGAGATTTATGTAGCCTATAAAGACTATATATGGATGATGGCTATGGTTGAGGAATGCCTGGAAACTGTTGCCAAAGCAGTTCACGGAATCCCGGTTGTGCAGGTTGGCAGCAATGAGATCAACTTTGCAGGCCCGTACGAAAAACTGTCGATGTATGATTCGATCCTGAAATATACCGGCATCGATGTATCGGCGATGGACGAAGCAGGCTTGCGCGAAGTTTGTAACGAACTGAAAATAGAAATAAACCCAAGCATGGGCAAAGGCAAACTGATCGATGAGATTTTCAGCGCTAAAGTTGAGCATCACCTGATCCAGCCTACTTATATTACCGACTACCCTATCGAAATGACGCCGCTTGCCAAAAAGCACCGCACTAAAGAGGGCTTGGTTGAGCGTTTTGAGTTATTCGTTAACGGTAAAGAGATAGCTAACGCATACTCTGAGTTAAATGATCCTATCGACCAGCGCGAGCGTTTGGAAGAGCAGTTGATCTTAGCCGGTCGCGGTGATGATGAGGCTATGGCCATGGATGACGATTTTTTACGTGCGCTTGAATACGGTATGCCGCCAACATCTGGTTTAGGTATCGGTATCGACAGGTTGGTAATGCTGATGACGAATCAGAGCACCATTCAGGAAGTATTGTTTTTCCCACAAATGCGTCCTGAGAAAAAAGCCAAGGTCGCCACTGCGGAGGACTTTATAAACATAGGTGTATCTGCTGAATGGGTACCGGTATTGAATAAAATGGGCTTTAATACCGTCGAAGAATTAAAAGCAGCTAACCCCAACAAGGTATTTAATGACCTTGGCGGGATGCGTAAAAAACTAAAACTCGATATTACCATGCCAACCAAAGAAGAGGTAATGACTTGGTTTAAATAATGAACCTTGATTTGTCGGATTTTAGGATTACCCTGATATTTAATAATGGCCTGCTTCGCGCAGGCCATTTTAGTTTATGATCAATCATAAAACCTTTCAATCAAGAAAATCAGGATTCTCGATAAGAAAATCAACGCAATCAGCGTAATCCCTCCATTCAGCAGTTATAATTTCTTAACAAAAGCTTAAAAAAAATAATACTTTCATTTAAAAAGAGTTGGCTATTATTGTAATAAACACATATATACAAATATCATGACCAACTCAATATTAGAGATCACCGAAAACGAATACCTGATCAAACTTAACAGGAGCAATTTTAACCTGTCGTTCATCAGGAGTTTATTGAAGCTTGTTGAAGTGGCCAACCCGTCTGAAGAATCTGAATATTCATCATACACAGACAGCTACGTTCAGCCTTATCAAAACCATTCAGCAACGCCTGATTATTTCAGCGCCATTGAAGAAAAATAAAAGGGACGCGGTTTTCGCGTCCCTTTTATTTTTATCCTTTTTCTATTCGTTCTTTTTCTTAGAACTGACGATATCCGCCCCTTACTACCTGCTTATCCATCTGTGCCAACTGGCCTTTCATCATTTTAATTTGTTCGGTAAGCAATTTGTTCTTGTCATCTTTTGAAGCTTCTGACAAATACATTTGCGCCTCACGCTTGTTACGCTTAGCCATTGAAATGCCGGCCAGGCTCAACTTCGCCAAAGCTATATTGTGCGACATTTTCATACCCAGCGACAGAGCTTTCTTAAAGTATTTCTCTGATTTCATTGGCGCTTTGCGTGATTCGATCAAACCGATCAGCAAGTTGTAGTAACCGTGCTGGTTTTTGTGAAGCTGTTTTTCGTAATCGGTAATTTTCAACAACCATACTTCCGACTTTTCAGAATTTTCCTTACGTAAAAAATACTGGGCGATGATCATGTTCTCGTTAAAGAAGAAGCTAAGCAGTATAATACCGCCCATTAACAAAACAAAAATACCCCATCCCCAAAAACCGAATGCACAAAGGGCAACCGCCGCACCCATCACTACACAAGCAATAACTAACCGAACAATATTTGACATAATTTGTGATACTAATATTAGCGCAAATATCTGTTTATTTGTACGCTAAACCAACTTCTATATAAATATTTATGGCGATTGCATTACCACCATCATGGCTTGAGGTTTTACAGCAGGAATTTGACAAACCTTACATGATAAAACTTAAACAATTTTTAAAAGAAGAGCAGCAATCAGGGCAAGTTGTTTATCCCAAAAACGGCGAAATCTTCAACGCTTTCAATACTACACCTTTTGATGATGTTAAAGTAGTTATATTAGGGCAGGACCCGTATCATGGCCCTCACCAGGCCCATGGTCTTTCCTTTTCAGTACAAAAGGGCATTGCTATTCCCCGATCATTAATAAACATTTACAAAGAGCTGCAAAACGATATTCCCGGATTTAAAATCCCCGCACATGGCAACCTCGAAGAATGGGCTAAACAAGGTGTGTTGTTACTGAACGCTACACTAACCGTTAGGGCAGGCAATGCAGGTTCGCACCAAAAAAAAGGATGGGAAGAATTTACCGATGAAGTAATCAAAACCATTTCCGATAAAAAAGAAGGTATCGTGTTTATACTGTGGGGAGCTTTTGCCCAATCAAAAGCGGTTTTGATTGACGAGAAGAAACATTTTATTATTCGCTCTCCGCACCCCTCGCCTTTCTCAGCCGATCGCGGTTTTTTTGGCAGCAAACCATTTTCAAAAACTAATGAGATATTGAAAAAGGAAGGGAAAGAAGAGATTGACTGGCAAATACATTGAGCGAGAGACAAGACGCCAAGAGTCAAGAAACAAGATTTAAAAAAGTCTGAAAATAAAAAGAGTCAAGAAATAAAAGATATTTAATCCTTCTTCTTGACTCTTGATTCTTATAGTCTTGACTCTTATCTAATACTCCAGCGGCACTATAGGCTCTTTTTTACTGGTAGACATGATCATCATTGTTTGGAAAGTTTTCACCACAGTAATACGGCTAATCTTTTCCATGATGAGTTGCTCGTATGATTTGATGTCGCGTACGTATACCTTTAACAGAAAATCACACTGGCCAGTTACGTGATGACACTCGGTTACCTCTTTAATATTCTTAATTTCATCCAAAAAAGTTTGAATGGTGTTTTTCTGATGAAAATCAAGGGAGATCTGGATAAAGGTTTTGATTCCTAATCCTAACTTCTCTTCATCTACCAGCGCATGATAGCTTTTAATGTATTCTGCGTTCTCAAGTTTACGCACGCGTTCAAGAGTAGGTGCTGGCGAAAGCCCTATCTCGTTAGACAACTGGAGGTTGGTTATCCTTCCGTTTTCCTGTAAAATCTTGAGTATTTGTAGGTCTATTTTATCTAATTCGGCGGCCATAGTTGTATGCAAATATAGTATTTTCCTTGCTTCGCAAAATTTAATTTTTCGTTAAAGTACTTCAACGAAAACATATTTCCTAACGTTTATTTTTTTAGATTAGTCTAAATTTTTTATTAGATTTGTTTAAATGAACACTTTAGCCGAGGAAAACTACTTAAAATCCATCTATCATCTCTCTGTAAATGATGGAAATGCGAGTACAAATCAGATCGCATCCTCGCTAAATACCAAAGCGTCTTCGGTTACCGACATGCTTAAAAAACTTGCAGATAAAGCGCTCATCAATTACACCCCCTACCAGGGAGTAAGCCTCACCCCTTCCGGCGAGAAAATAGCGATAAGCATTATCCGCAAACACCGGCTGTGGGAGTACTTTCTGGTAGAGAAACTCAATTTTAAATGGGACCAGGTTCATGACCTTGCCGAAGAGATGGAACATATCTCGTCTGAAGAGTTAATTGACCGCCTTGACAAGTTTATGGGTTATCCAAAACATGACCCACACGGCGACCCTATACCTGACTGTAACGGCCGTTTTAACACGCACGAGTTAAAACCGGTTTCGGCAGTAACAGTTAACCAAAGCGGTATAATTTCAGGCGTACGCGACCATAGTTCATCCTTTTTACAATACCTCGATAAAAAACAGCTTACCATCGGCTGCAAAATAATGATCACTGATATTATTGAATATGACCATTCGGTAGTGGTACAAGTCGGCAATAAAGAAGTGCATATCAGCCGCGAAGTAGCCAACAACTTGCTTATAGCCCTATGAACAATACACACAACGAATCTTTAGGCAATGTACACGGATCAGTAACCACCGAAAACAAAAACGGCTGGCGTAAGCTGATGGCTTTCCTGGGCCCGGCTTACCTGGTGAGCGTAGGATATATGGATCCTGGAAATTGGGCAACAGATATCGCAGGCGGGAGTGCTTTTGGATATAAGCTGATCTGGGTATTGTTTATATCCAACATGATTGCCCTTCTGCTGCAATCACTGGCAGCCCGATTGGGGATAGTGCGCGGGCTCGACCTTGCACAGGCCTCCAAAAATGCCTATCCCCGTTTTGTAAACTTTTGCCTGTATATACTGGCACAAATAGCCATTATAGCATGTGACCTGGCCGAAATTATTGGCATGGCCATTGGGTTAAAGCTACTGTTTCACCTTCCGTTAATCTGGGGTGTATCGCTTACGATCACCGATACTGTACTGATGCTCTACCTCATGAATCAGGGTATGCGCAAGCTCGAAGGTTTTATTATTTCGATGATCTTTATAGTCGGGCTCTCTTTTTTGGTCGAAATGTTTATTGTTAAGCCCGATGTAATAGAAGTAGCAAAGGGTTTTATTCCCGGCAATCTGTTTAAAGGTGATAAAATAAGCCAGCAAATGCTTTACATAGCTATAGGCATTATTGGCGCTACGGTAATGCCGCATAACTTATACCTGCATTCATCACTGGTGCAAACCCGCCAAATAACCCGTAGCGAAGAAGGCTTCAGGGCGGCGATTAAGTTTAATCTTTTTGATACTGTTATAGCCCTTAATCTTGCTTTTTTTGTGAATGCGGCGATTTTGATATTGGCAGCAAGCGCCTTTTTCAGGAACGGCTATTTTGAAGTAGCGGAGATACAGGATGCATTCAAGCTGCTGGAGCATATTTTCGGTGCAATAGCGCCTACTTTATTTGCCATAGCGCTTATTGCCTCGGGTCAAAGTTCAACCATTACCGGTACACTTGCCGGGCAAATCATTATGGAAGGGCATATTAACTTGCGGATAGAGCCTTGGCTACGTCGCTTGCTTACCCGTGTATTGGCTATTGTACCGGCAGTGTTCACCATACTTTTTTATGGCGAGGAGGGTTTAGGAAAACTCCTTATCTTAAGCCAGGTTGTATTAAGCCTTCAGTTGGGTTTTGCCGTAATCCCCCTCATCCATTTCACCTCCGACCGGAAAAGAATGGGCAAGTTTACTATCAATTTCCAAACAAGGGCATTGGCCTGGGCAAGTGCTTTATTAATTGTTGCATTAAACGCCAAACTGGTATATGAACAAATTGGCGATTGGGTAAACGGAACCCCATCACCGATATGGATTTATGCCGTAGTGGTTCCCATTGTTATCGGCATAGCGCTATTACTGATCTACGTTTTTATACGGCCATTATTATTTAAACATCATGACAGGCCGGCTATTGTACCACATGGAATAGCCAATGCCATTACCGAGCTTGATGCGATAACTTACAGCCACATAGCTATAACCATAGATTTTTCAAAGAATGATACCGATTGCCTCCGGCATGCTATTATGCAGGGAGGTAAAAAAGCCGATTATACATTGATACACGTTGTTGAAACTGCCGGTGCGCGTTATTATGGCGGCCAGGTGCTGGATAATGAAACCCAAATTGATTTTAACAACCTCGATAAATATGTTTGCGCGTTAAAAAACCTTGGCTACAATGCCCAGGGACAAATTGGCTACGGCAATCCGGCCAGTGCCATAGCCGAAATTGTAAAGAATGAAAAAATTGATTTCATTGTCATGGGTTCGCACGGACACAAAGCTTTGAAAGACCTCATATTTGGCACCACTGTAAACTCTGTAAGGCACAAGGTTAATGTGCCGGTACTGGTGGTAAAGCCACAGTCAAACTAATTTTGTAAGTTTGCGGCTGAATAATTATGAGCCAGGATAACATCTATATAAAAAATAAAAAAGCCTACTTTGAGTATCATATACTTGATAAGTATGTGGCAGGCATACAGTTGCTCGGTACCGAGATCAAGTCGATAAGGCAGGGGAAGGCTAACATTAATGACGCTTTTTGTACATTCATTAATAACCAGTTATATGTACGCAACCTGCATATCTCTGAATATTCATTCGGCTCGTTCTATAACCATGAGGCCAAGCGCGACCGCATCCTGCTGTTAAATAAAAAAGAGCTCAAAAAACTCCAGACGCGTGGCGAAGAACGGGGGTTGACCATAGTCCCCCTGGCACTATTTATCAGCGAACGGGGCTTTGCCAAACTTGAAATTGGACTTGCACAAGGTAAAAAGACATACGATAAACGCGAAACCATGAAGGAACGCGATACCAAGATTGAACTGGACAGGGTGATGAAAAGGTAAATTGATTTCGGAATTGGGAGTTTCGATTTCGAATTTATTTAAATGGAATCATGACAATTCTTAATTCCGGAATCAAAAATTCGAAATCCCAAATCCCTACCAGGCTTTATCCCCTACCAATGGCACAAACCTGAACGTATCCAGCACAATCTTTTCATAATCGTTATCTCCCACTTTTAGTATTGTAACCATTTTTTGGGTTTCCTCATCACCAACGGAATAACCAGGATACCGCCTATTTTCAATTGCTTTAACAGCACGTCGGGTACGGTAGGTGCTCCGGCGGTAACAATGATCTTATCATAAGGTGCGTGTTCGGCTATCCCAACAGAGCCATCTCCCAGGAAAAAACGGCATTGTAGCCCATTTCATTGGGCAGCACATATTTGGTACGCTGATAGAGCTTTTCCTGGCGTTCAATAGTGTAAACATTAGCTCCAAGTTCAAGCAGGATACAGGTTTGATACCCGAGCCTGTGCCTATTTCAAGAACTTTATCCCCTTTACGGATATGCAGTAATTCGGTTTGATAGGCCACAGTATAGGGTTGCGATATGGTTTGCCCTTCGCCTATCGGGAACGCAATATCCCTGTAAGCCTGGTTCCAGAAAGTTTCATCAAAAAAACAATGACGTTTTACCTTGCCAATAGCCTCTAAAACGTGTTCGTCGCCAATTCCCTTCTTTCTCAAAACATCCACCAGTCTTTTACGGGCACCCTGTTCGCGGTAATTATCAGTATACTTGTAAGCCATTTTCAAAGGCAAAGTTAATACGAATTTTCACACAATTTACCCAATAAGCATCATTTACGGGGTTTTGGACCCTGGTGGCTATTTATGTGCTTCATTAGTACAAATTTAAAATTCAATTTTTTCAATAATGAAACGCATGGTCTAAAAACACTACACGCCGAACAGTTTGCCCGGCGTGTCATGTTTTTATGTAATTAAGAACCTATACCTCCCTGTTACTGTCCCACTTCTCTAAATAATCGGCCACACGCCTTACAAACGAGCCACCCAAAGCTCCATCTACAACGCGGTGATCATATGATAATGAAAGGAACATCATGTGGCGTATAGCGATCATATCGCCTTCTTTTGTTTCAATAACAGCAGGTTTTTTCTTGATAGCGCCAACAGCTAAAATGGCAACCTGCGGCTGGTTGATTATAGGTGTACCCATTACGTTACCAAATGAGCCAACGTTGGTAATGGTAAATGTGCCCTCTTTTACATCATCGGGCAATAACTTACCGTTGCGTGCACGGTTCGCGAGGTCATTAACGGCTTTTGTTAAACCAACAAGGTTAAGCTCATCAGCTTTCTTTATTACAGGCACAATCAGGTTACCATTAGGCAAAGCCGTAGCCATGCTGATGTTGATTGCCGCTTTTTTAATGATCTGGGTACCGTTAACAGATACATTGATCATTGGAAAATCTTTGATCGCTTTCGCTACTGCCTCAATAAATATAGGCGTAAAGGTTATTTTTTCGCCTTCACGTTTTTCAAAGCTGTTCTTTACTTTTTCGCGCCATAACACCAGGTTAGTGACATCGGCTTCAACAAATGAGGTAACATGCGGCGATGTTTGTTTGCTCATCACCATATGATCGGCAATCAAACGGCGCATCCTGTCCATCTCTATGATCTCATCACTGCCGGATACAGAAACAGCCGGAGCAGGTTGCTGCTCCACAGGGGCAGTTTTTGGCGTTTCGGTTTTTGCAGGTCCGGGAGCCGCAGCAATTATCGGTTGCGGCGCCGGTTCAACAGCCGGTCGTGCTTCCTTAGCAGGCTCAACTGTTTTTACAGGTTGCCCGGCGGTTTGAGTAGTAAACGACTCAACATGAGCTGGCGAATGTGTATTTGGAACTGATGAAGTTTTTGCCTGCAGATAGTTCAGGAGGTCGTCTTTGGTTAAACGGCCATCCGACCCCGTCCCGGGGATGCTGTCCAACTCCCCAATACTGATACCTTCCTGTGTGGCAATATTTCTTACAAGGGGCGAATAAAAACGCCCTTCGGATTTAAATACCGGAGCAGCAGGCGAACTTTTTTGCTCAAGCTGATCAATCCCGGGAATACCCGATAAATCTTTAGATTGAATTTCGTTTATTTCGGCTTCAGGAACTTTTTCGGCTTCATTTAACTGAACAGCTTCCTGGTATGTTGTTTCCGTTATTTTGGGTCCTTCGGCTGATTGAGGAACTGGAGTTTCTTCAGGCTGAACACTTACCTGGGCAGTTTCGGCTTCTTCAGTTTCAATAATTGCTATAACTGCGCCAACCTGTACTACATCGTTTTCCTGATACAGTTGTTCAACTAACTTACCGGCTACAGGCGAAGGCACATCCGAGTCAACTTTATCGGTAGCAATTTCCATTACAGCATCGTCGGCATTCACCTTATCACCCGGCTTTTTTATCCATTTGATAACGGTTGCTTCAGCAACACTTTCCCCCATTTTTGGCAATAACAGTTGGTATTTGGCCATACAGTAGAATATAGTTTAACTCCAAAATTAGGTATTTAAATCTTTACTTTTTAATTTGAGTAAGCAAAGTATTCAACATTGACAGGGCCATTACAGCACTTCGCTCAATGTTTTGCCGGCGTTTACTACCAAATGTATATTTTTTTATTAATGATTTCTCTTTTGCGGCAACTGCAATCCACACAGTACCAACGGGTTTATCTTCCGTACCGCCCCCGGTCCGGCAACGCCGGTTATAGCGACGGCCAAATCCGATTTGAAATTCAACAGTGCCCCCTCTACCATTTCTTTTACAGTTTCTTCACTAACGGCTCCATGTTGCCACAAAGTTTCGTTCTTTACTCCCAAAATACTTTCCTTTAACTCGTACGAATAAGAAACCGCGCCGCCTAAAAACACCTGCGATGAACCCGGATGTTGGGTAAACAAGTGCGAAAGATAACCACCGGTACAGCTTTCGGCTACTGATAAAGTAAGGCCGTTACTTTCCATCAAATCAAGGATGGCTTTTTCAAGCGGGATATCCTGATCAATAACAAACGGTGAACCGATGCGCTCAATAAACCTGGTGGCAAATGCATCAACTTCTTTTTGCAAAGCAGCTTCATCTTCGCCAAAGGCGCTTAATCGTAAACGCACCTGGCCTAACTTGGGCAGGTAGGCCAGTTTAATATGCGATGGCAGGTCATTTTCGATATCCGCAATCCGTTCGGCCAAAAATGATTCACCCTCGCCAACGGTTAGCAACGTTTTATGAATGATCACCGGAAGCTTTAAGGTAGCTTTAATTTTAGGCAATACCTGCCCTTCCATCATGTACATCATCTCAAACGGCACACCCGGCATCGACATATAGATAACCCCATTATGATTAAACCACATGCCCGGAGCAGTGCCGTTTTCATTAAGCACAACTTCGCAATTGGCCGGAACAAGCGCCTGCTGTTTGTTGATCTCCAGCAACGGGCGGTTATATTTGGCAAAAATGCGTTCTACATTAGCAAATGCATCCTTGTTTTCAACAAGTTCAACACCAAAGTATTCGGCTAATGTTTTTTTGGTGATATCATCTTTTGTAGGGCCAAGTCCACCGGTAATAAAAATGATACTGGCCCGGCTTGCTGCTTCGGCTAATGCCTTCAGGATATGTTCTTTATCGTCGCTTATTGATGAGATCTGCTTTACCCTTATCCCTATCTTGTTAAGTTCGGTAGCCATCCAGGCCGAATTGGTATCAACAATTTGTCCGATAAGTATCTCGTCGCCGATGGTTATTATTTCTGCCAGCATTATTTATATTAATAAAAAGATGATTGTGGATTGTAATCGCTTTTCTTGCTTAGTTTCAAATCCTGCAAAATAGAGGCTTTCACCTTTAAAGTTACATTATACATTTTGTATACACCGAAGGGGATCCATTGAAAGGCCAGATCCCAGCAATGCAAATCGCGGTATATTGAAAACGAGGTAGCGCTTGCAAATTTAGCCGCCTTTATATCATACGTAGTAGAATATTGGATCTTCCACTTTTGCGTAAGGTTCACATCGCCCGAAATTTGGAGCGTATTACTGGTTGTTTTGTTGTTTAAGTAGTTTTGATAGCTAAAACTGTAGTTGAGCGAGATATTCCACGGCACATTAAAGTCAACATATGCATTCGGATCGCTGTTTACCAGGGCCAGTCTCTGAGCCTGGGTGGGATTCATGGTTGCGATAGTATTTAGAGCCGCATTCCCCGGAGTTGCTTTGGTTGAATTCAAACTCCCCCCCATAGAGATGTTCAAACCTGTTAAAGTTGGGAATTTGCCGTCCTGCCAGGCATACCTGTTTATGTAACGGCTTGTTCTTACAATCTGATTATTGGAGATTGAATCGCTTACCTTGGTTACATATGGGCTAAACACTCCCGAAAAACTGATACTTAATTTTTGATTAAAAATAGCGGTATGCCCCGAAAATGAAATATCAGAAAGTTTCATTGAGTCGGCTGCAAAATTATAAAAGGTGGAGAACGACAAACCTTGTAAAATCATGATTTTTCGGTCGGTGCCGGATGTATCCGTGCTTTTAGCTTTTACCTTAGCTTCTATCGTGTTATCTACCGAAAAGTTTAAACCCGCCTGCTTACCCGCTGAGGGGCCGCCGTAAACTCCATTCTGAAAAATAGAATATTTTTGATAGGTATACGGATAAGGCACTGTGGCTGTACTTACAGCTGTTTTGTAATAGCCAAAGCTTGGGTCGCTGAAGTCGGGACGATAGCTAAAACTTATTGACGGAGTTGCCACGTGCCTGATTGCTTTCAGGTTACCATGTTTAAAGTTTATGGTACCGTACAATTTGGTTGATATACCCGTACTGATGCTATACTCGCCGGCACGCTTAAAACCAGGTATAGTATCAATAATTAATTGATTTGAACCGGCAATGCTTCCCCTTTCAAATCTTTCATTAATGCTTTGAAAATACCAGCGTTCGGTATAGTTAACACTGTTATTAAACTGAAAGTACTTTAATACGTTTAAGCCTAAACTAACCGGGATGGTATGCTGAAAACCATTTTGTAACCGTTTTGATAAAGTTTCGCCTTTAAATAATTGAGACTCGGGTATATCGTTAAGCTTGTTGGTACCTACTAAATTATAGCTCACGGTAATTTTTTGATACCATTTTTGTTCGCCAACCCTGTTTTTAGAGTCGAATGGGTTTATTGACGACATACCGAAGGCAATGGTGGGCAACTCGATATTCACCGTTTTACGGGCTATATCCTGGCTATGCGAAATGCCTACACTTAAGTTAAACGGTGTACCTGCCCAGGTTTTACCATAAGCGATACTTGAGCGTAAACTACTTTGGGCAATGGAGTTAACATTATAGTTACTTGCCGATGGCGTATTCCTGAAGAAACCGGAAGTACCTGCATCAACCGAAGCACTGAAAGTTGAACCTGGGTTAGCATTGGCATCCTGCACATGCGACCAGTAAACATGTGCGTCTTTAGTGGCCGGGTCGCCCTCAAGGCCATAATTATGCGAGCCAAAGCTTAGCGTAACGTTGCCGGTATATTTATAACGTTTAAGATATCGTGCCGTGCTGCTTAGTTCGTACGAGCCTTTTGAGTAGATAGACCCGGTGGTAGTCAAATCAACATAATCACTTATACCAATATAGTATCCAAGCCCTTTTAAATAGAAACCCAGGGTGTTGTCCTCACCAAAAGTTGGCAAAATAACACCTGATGTCCTGGTATCCGGCTTAGGGAAAAAACCGAAAGGAATGGCAAGCGGTAAGGGGACCCCTTCAATCTCCAGGTAAGCGGGCCCGGATATAATACGTTTCTTTTCGCCGATGCCACGTGTAATCACTATACCAAAGTGTGTATCCGGGTAAGGCAAATCGCACGTACTGAAAATAACGTTACGGTATGCAACCTCATCATCATTGAGTTTTTTTGCCTGCCCGCCCGAAATAAAGTTGCCTTCCTGCTCGGATGCAGGATTATAGATCTTCACCTTTTTTGTTTGATAATTAAAAATCAGCGAATCGGATGCTACGGGCTTATCCGTTTTTTGCTTCATGATAGGCCTGCGGACATATTGGTGTGTACGCGGGTCAATGCTTCCCCGTGCAAATATGAGGTGGTTTTTATCATCAACCCTGATATAATCTGCGTCAAGCTCAAAATCTTCATAGGTTACACGGGCCTTGCCGTAAAAATAGGTAACCTGGTGCTCCCGGTCTGAGTGGGTCGAGTCCTCGGCAGTTGCCTTTACTTCTGATTGCAGGCCGCCTTTATTCTTTTTAGTGGTATCATTTGCAGGTAAAGAATTTACCGGCTTACCGTTTCTCAACGGCGTTATTGAGCCGGATTGTTTACCTTTAAGAAGTTTCTTATCACGAAGCGAATCAAGTTTGATAATAGTATCAGTTAAAGGCCTCCTGCCATGGCTGTTATTTAAAACAGTGCCGGCATTAGCAGCAAGTCCGTTTACTATTAATATAATTGCAAGCAGAAAAAAAAAGGTTATGAATTTCAAAATTGATTATGAATAGTATTTTTGCAGATATAGTTAACAGCGTTCAAAAATAATGAAAAATAAGGCATTGAAAAGATTGATTTATAGTTTGTGGGTGTTGCTGGTTCTCCTTTCATTTTTTCCCTTTAAATCATACAGTTCTATTTTAACCAATAGTCTTCCTCGTCAAACAGACACTGTTGTCAACAGTACCGGTTTTAAGATTAAAACCATTATTATCGACCCCGGGCATGGTGGTAAACCATCAGCCTCTACAGGTCATTATTCACACGGTGCATCGGGCTCTTATTCGTCAGAAAGGAATGTAACGCTGGCTATCGGCTTTAAATTGCAAGCCGCTATAGAAAAAGAATTAAGCGGTGTTAAAGCTGTAATGACTCGTACTACCGAAGATGATGTTTCGTTTGAACGCAGGGCTGAAATAGCCAATGAAAACAAAGGGCAGCTCTTCATTTCCCTGCATTGCAATTCGCTATCCGACAGAACAATTCGCGAAAAGGTTGGCACCAAACGTCATAAAGCGGTATACCGTACCGTTAGGGTTCCGGACAGGTCGGGCAAAGGCGTACTGATTTTAGTTTATGGTTTACACCGTACCCGCGAAGAGGAAAACGCCATTCAAAAAAATCAGGTTGGCGAAGAGACCGAACTCGATGGTGGCGCACTGGACCCGAACGACCCCATGACCATTATTTTAACAAACGAGTATAAGAGAAAGTTCAGGCAGCAGAGTATCAAGCTGGCTACTTTAATTAACGGCGAGTTTGTTGATACCGATGGAAGGCGTAGCGAAGGGATCAGGGAGCAGGGCATTTACGTACTTTGCCACAGCGCAATGCCATCAGTATTGGTTGAAACCGGCTATATCAATAACCCCGACGATGAAAAGTACCTTAATTCAGAAGAAGGACAAAATGAGATTGTAGCTTCAATTATCCGTGCATTAACAACCTATAAAAAAGAGATGGAACAGATTTCGCAATAATTATAAAAGCCAAACTGTTACCTTCCTTGTAAATAAAACGTACATCATAAAACATATAAGCCTGGTTGCAGGTTTATAGCCTTAAACACAATTAACGCATAAACTCTACTTAATGAAAATCTCTAACGAAACCAAAATTGGTGCACTTACGGCAATAGCAATTACCATACTCATATTAGGTTACAGTTATTTACGCGGTAATGATGTTTTTTCAGGATCAAATAAATACTATGCTATTTATAACAGCGTTGAAGGTTTAACCGTTTCAAAACCAGTATTGGTAAACGGTTACCAGATAGGCCGCATCTCTAAAATGAAGCTTCAGCCAGACGGGCGTACCGTGGTTGAATTTAAAATTGAGCCAGATGTGGTTGTCCCCAAAAATACGCTTGCCAAACTTGAAAGTACCGATCTGCTGGGCAGTAAAGCCATTGTTTTTGAGTTAGGTAACAGCAATGTGCCCGCCGAAGACCAGGATACACTTAAAGCCGATATTCAGGGCAGCCTTGCGGAAAGCCTGCAGCCCATACAAAAAAAGGCAGAGATGCTGATGTCTAAACTCGATTCGTCACTGAGCGCTGTTAACAAGATCCTGAATCCTAACTTTCAGAAAAACATTGACCGCAGCTTTATGAGCATTGCCAACTCATTACAAACGCTTGAAGGCACTACCAAAAAAATAGACCATCTGGTAGGTTCACAAACCGGACATATCGACGCCATACTTACCAATGCAGAGGAAGTATCAGGCAGCTTAAAGACAAGCACAGCCCACCTAAACGGGATGACAGCTAACTTTGAAAAAGTAAGTAACGACGTTGCTGCTGCTAACCTGAAACAAACACTTGATAATGCAAATAAAGCTATGGCCGATTTGCAGGCAACTATTGCCAAGATCAACTCCGGTCAGGGTTCTTTGGGCCTTTTGCTTAACGATGATAAAATGTACAAAAACCTTACGGATGCATCAAACAACCTCAATAACCTGTTTATTGATCTGAAAGCACATCCAAAACGTTATGTAAGCTTCTCGGTATTTGGCGGTAAAAAGGATTAAGGAAAAGCTAAAAGCTGAATGCACAAAGCCTAAAGCTAATAAACTGATTATTAGTCGTAGCTTATGCCCTATGTTAAGTTAATGAATAAACGTTTGCCGGTTGCAGCTTTTCGCTTTAAGCTTTCAGCTCCCTACTCTATAAAAAAGGTTTTCCCCTCAATTGCAAGTTCGGTTGAGGGGAAATTTATTTTAGCCTCATCCAATAACTCATTCAGGGTTTTATAACGGGCCGAAAAATGGCCTATTAGCAGTTTTTTGGCGTTGGTTTTCAGGGCTATCTCTCCGGCTTGTAACGCTGTGGTGTGATGGGTTATAACTGCCCGGTCGAGCATATCATTTAAAAAAGTAGCCTCGTGATAAAGCAACGTGGCGTTTGCGATTTGGCCGAAATAGTTTTCATTATACATCGTATCGGAGCAGTAAGCATAGGTTTTAGGCTCGGCCGAATCGATAGTTAGCTCCTCATTTTTGTAAACTTTACCTTTTTCATCAGTATAATCCCCCCCCTTTTTTAATACCGAATAATAGGCAACCGGGATATCGAGACTTTCTATTTTCTCCTTAACAAGTTTACGAAGTCTTTTCTTTTCCTTAAACAAAAAGCCGGTACAGGCAATGCGGTGATCAAGCGGTATAGTTTCAACAATAACGTCACTATTACTGATCACCACTTCACTTTGTTGGGCATTAGTAAATATATATTCAACAGGAAATTGCAGTTCGGTATCTGAATATCTTAATTGCAGATCAATTATCTCTTTCAACTGCACAGGGCATACCAGTTTAAGCGCCTTTTTACGACCGTTAAGGTGCATGGATGATAATAAACCAACTAAACCTAAATAATGGTCGCCGTGAAGATGACTTATAAAAATATGATCAATGCGACTGGCTTTGATATCAAAACGGAGCATTTGTTGCTGAGTGCCTTCGCCACAGTCTATTAAATACAGGCGCTCATTGATATTGAGCACCTGTGAAGTAGGATTTCTGTTAAAGATGGGGGTTGCGGAGCTGCTGCCAAGTATTGTTACCTCAAATTTCATAATAGGTAAACAATCAAATGGTTTATCTTGCTTCCTTTTTTAATTCCTTTTCAATCTCTTCCATAAAAATAAGATCGACACCCTCTTCGGCGGTTGGGACAATGGTTAATACATTATCCAATTGTGATATGGTTATTAAACGCGCAACTGCGTCATTTAAACCCGCCAAAATAAATGAACCCGTAGCATTTTTACACAAGCGGTGACCAACCAGCAAACTGCTTAAGCCCGATGAATCGGCATATTTCACCTGCGACAAGTCGAGAATGATGTTGCGCTGCCCCTCTGTATTGATCAAAATCAGTTCTGATTTTAACTGAGGCGTTACTATTGAATTTAATTTTGATTCATTAAGTTTCAATAATATATATTTCTCATGTTTATCTACAGTAAATTTCATTCTTATTAAATTTAATAAGCTAAGATAAATATTTTATGGATATTTTAAAATTACATAACGCTCAACGCGTTATTAATTGCTGTTTCAACGCGGGCTAATACATTCCCTTCGGCAGGCTTAACAAATGCCTCGCCGATAATCTTTTCGTAAAGCTCTATATAACGCTCAGATATCGAATTAACAATCTCTTCGGTCATAACCGGCACTACTTGCCCCTCTTTACCCTGGAAGCCATTTTCGATAAGCCATTTGCGCACAAACTCTTTAGAAAGCTGTTTCTGCGGCTGACCTTTTTGCTGACGTTCCTCGTACCCTTCTTTATAAAAATATCTTGAAGAATCAGGCGTGTGGATCTCGTCGATCAGGTAAATCTGTCCGTCAACCTTGCCAAATTCGTACTTAGTATCTACCAGTATTAAGCCTTGTTTGGCTGCTATTTCGGTACCACGTTTAAACAACGCCTGTGTGTAAGCCTCAAGCTTTACATAATCTTCTTCCGATACAATGCCTCTTGACAGGATCTCCTCGCGTGAAATATCTTCGTCATGCCCTACTGATGCTTTAGTGGTAGGCGTAATGATAGGTTGAGGCAGTATGTCATTCTCCTTTAAGCCTTTAGGCAAAGCCACTCCGCATACATGATGCCTGCCTGCAGCGTACTCGCGGGCAGCATGACCTGCCAGGTAACCGCGGATCACCATCTCTACTTTAAACGGCTCGCAAATACGACCAATGGTAACACTTGGGTCCGGAACAGAAATAACCCAGTTCGGAACAATATCGGTTGTAGCCTTTAAAAAACGGGCTGCTATCTGGTTAAGCACCTGTCCTTTAAACGGAATAGCTTCAGGTAATACAACATCAAAGGCCGAAATCCGGTCGGTAACAACCATGGCCAAGTATTTATTATCTATCGTATAAACATCGCGTACTTTCCCCTTGTAAAAAGCCGTTTGCCCCGGAAAGCTGAAATGTGTTTCTTTTATTGAGTTCATTGTTTTTAGTGATTAGAGATTGGAGGTTAGAGATTAGGATTGGCAAGTTTGCTTCCCTTTCAATAGCCTCAAATCACTTTATATTGAAGACTAAAGGTTGTTAGTTAGAAATGAGCTTTGGAACTAATCTCTAACCACCAACCTCTAATCAACTAATTACTGTATATCTCCGTAAGCTTCTAATATCTTACGTACTAATTTGTGCCTTACTACGTCTTCGCCGCTTAAGTATACTATCTCGATACCTTTGATATCGGTCAGGATCCTTAAAGCAGTGTGCAAGCCGGATTGTTGTTTTTTTGGCAAATCAATCTGTGTTACGTCGCCGGTTACAATAAATTTAGCTGATGGCCCCATACGGGTCAGGAACATTTTGAGCTGCATATCCGTAGCGTTCTGGGCTTCATCCAAAATAACAAAACAGTTATCAAGGGTACGGCCACGCATAAAGGCCAGCGGTGCAATCTCAATGGTACGGTTCTCCAGGTAAACCTTCAGTTTTTCGGCCGGGATCATATCATCAAGCGCATCATATAAAGGCCTCAGGTATGGGTCGATCTTTTCTTTAAGGTCGCCAGGTAAAAAACCAAGGTTCTCCCCTGCTTCAACCGCCGGGCGGGTTAGTATAATGCGTTTAATCTCTTTGTTTTTAAGTGCCCTTACGGCCAATGCCACCGCAGTATACGTTTTACCGGTACCCGCAGGCCCGATTGCAAAAAGGATATCGCTTTTGTTAATACTATCAACCATACGGCGCTGATTGGTAGTACGCGCCTTAACCATTACACCATTAGGTCCAAATACTATCACTTCGCCGCTTGCAAATTTATCGGCAGTAATAGGTTCGGATGTAGCGGCATTGTTAACCTTCGAACCAAGGATCCGCTCGAGATCAGTTATGTTGAGATTTTCAAATTTCTCAACATGATTTATCAGATGGGAAAATTTTTCCTGGAAAATATTCAGTTCGTTATCATCGCCCAAAACCTTCACTTCACTGCCGCGGGCAACTATTTTAAGCTTGGGGTATTGTTTCTTAATGATCTCAAAATGATCATTATTAGGCCCCCACAGTACTGCAGGGTTTACGTTTTCAATTGATAGCTTAAGTTCGTTCAATACTAATTTGATTTTTTAGTTACGGATTTTTATGAATTAAAAATTGAATATTTGTAGCTTCAAATGCTACTACAAGATTAGCAATAAATATTTATAAAATTAATGGCAATTATAACATTAACTACTGATTTAGGCGATAAAGATATTTACCAGGCTGCGTTAAAAGGCAGTATCTACAAATTGTTGCCTACAGTAAATATTGTTGATATTACCAACAGTGTTGCAGCCTTTAATGTACAGCAGGCCGCTTTTATACTTAAAAACAGTTTTCATTATTTTCCGGAAGATACCGTACACCTTATCGGTATTGATACCGTTTATAATGACCATACCAAATACCTCGCTGTCCGCTACAAAAAGCACTACTTTGTGGGGGCTGATAACGGTATTTTTTCGCTGATGTTTGACCAGGAACCTGAAGAAATAGTTGAGATCAACATTATGCAGGACCTTAAATTCCTTCACTTCCCCCTGGCCGATATCTTTGTTAAAACGGCCTGCCATTTAGCCAAAGGCGGCAAACTGGATGAAATAGGCCTGCCGGTGAGCGATATTGAAAACAAAATGAATTTGCAGCCTGTTATTGAAAAAAACATGATCAAAGGTGTTGTAATTTATATCGATTCATTTCAGAATGTGATAACCAATATAACCAAGGAGTTTTTTAACAGCGTGCAGCAAGGCAGGCGTTTTGTGCTCAATTTTAAGCGCAACGAAACCATAAACCATTTAAGCTGGCATTATAATGAAGTACCCGTTGGCGAAAAACTTTGTTTGTTTGGTATCAGCGACCATTTGGAAATTGCCATAAATAAAGGCAATGCAAGTGGCCTTCTGGGGCTGAACCTGAATGATAAGGTGATCATTGAATTTCAATAAGATATTTATATAAAATGAAAAAAACTGTACTGCTTTTTTTATTTTGCTTGATAACAACCGGTTGGGCATCGGCCCAAAGCTCTGTTAACTCCGATTCTGTAGCTTACCAGCTTCAGCGTAAAAAAATAAATAATATGCTGGCGGCCCGTAAACAAAAATTCGGGCAATATGACCAAAGCCTGGGCCATCATACCGGCATTTTCGGCTTTCAAACCAAAGGTGATGTCCGACGTTCGGCCGGCATCCTGATGGATATCGCCAAAACAGACGATGCAATTTTTAAAGAGCTCAAGATCCTGCTTGAATACCGTGATTTTCAGCAAAGACGGATCCAAAGTCACAGCAAGGAGGCAGAAACTACAGCTGCCGGTTATATACAGGTAATTAACAGGTTAAGGCAACAAAATGCGCATCTTAAACAACAGTTAAACAATTCCGAAGAGCACTTCAAAACCCGGCAAAACATATTTGTAGTAGTGATACTTTTCATGATTGCGTCAATTTTATTTCTGCTTGTTAAAAAGAACCGTGTTAAAGCGTAAATTCGCGGCTTATAACATTCAAACGCATACATGGCAAGAGGACGACTGAACAGTGGCAGCAAGGCCGAAGCAGAATTACCTAAAGCAAAGATAAACCGGAGCAGCCTGCGCAACGTAGCTAAACTGCTCACTTACTTAAAACCTTACCGGGTTAAATTCATAGCCGGATTAGTTTTCCTGTTTCTGTCAAGCCTGGTGGGCTTGGCATTCCCCGCCATTCTGGGTGCATTGATTGATGCAGCACAAGGCATTTATAAATACAAGTACCTGCCGCATGGCTTAAATGCCATTGCCATCATGGGTTTTATTATATTATTTGCACAGGCTTTTGTGTCGTTTTTCAGGGTGGTTTGGTTTGTGCAGGTGGCCGAAAAATCGTTAGCCGATATCAGGCGTGATACCTATTTTAAGCTTATTACCCTGCCCATGAACTTTTTTGCCAACCGTAGGGTTGGTGAATTGAACAGCCGTATTTCTGCCGATCTTTCCCAAATCCAGGATACGTTGACCACCACTTTTGCCGAAATGATCCGCCAGTTGGTGATCATGATAGGCAGCACTACCTTATTGGCCATCGTGTCTATCAAACTTACACTTGCGCTATTAGCTATATTGCCATTCCTGGTTGCATTCGCTGTATTCTTTGGGCGATTTATCCGTAAGCTATCACGTGAGGCGCAGGACAAATTAGCCGAATCAAACACCATAGTTGAGGAAACACTGCAAGGCATTGCCAACGTAAAGGCTTTTGTTAACGAAGCTTACGAGGCTAATCGTTACGATAAAATTCTGCGCAAGGTGGTTAACATAGCTGTTAGGGGTGCGAAATTCAGGGGTACCTTTGCCTCGTTCATTGTATTTTGTTTATTCGGCACCTTTGTGGGCGTTATCTGGTATGGCTCGGTACTGGTAGCCAATCATGAGATCTATGTTGGCGACCTTACCACTTTTATCATGTACTCGATATTTGTAGGTGCCGCTATGGGCAGTTTCCCTGATCTATACGCTAATCTGCAAAAGGCAGTAGGTGCAAGTGAGCGTGTATTGGAGATCCTTGCCGAGCAAGGCGAAGAAATTTCCATAGTCGAAAGCGACAATAATATCAAACAACCTATTAAGGGTGATCTTGCTTTTGATAATGTATTGTTCGCATATCCCTCTCGCCCTGAAATCACCGTATTAAAAGGTATTTCATTTAATGCCGATGCCGGACAACGCGTTGCTATTGTTGGACCAAGCGGTTCTGGTAAATCTACTATGGCTTCGCTGATATTGCAGTTTTATCATCCGCAAAGCGGCAGCATTTTATTCGATGGCAAACCAGCCCATAACTATTCTCTTACCGATATCCGTAACCAGGTGGCAATTGTTCCGCAGGATGTATTGTTGTTTGGGGGCACCATTATGGAAAACATTGCCTATGGTCGTTTAAATGCCTCAAAAGAAGATATCATCCAGGCTGCCAAACGCGCTAACGCCCATCAATTTATATCTTCCTTCCCAGAAGGCTATGAAACCGTTGTGGGTGAGCGCGGTGTTAAACTTTCAGGCGGGCAAAGGCAACGGATTGCCATTGCCAGGGCATTGCTAAAAAACCCTTCGATATTGATACTTGACGAAGCTACATCATCATTAGACTCTGAGTCGGAACGCCTCGTACAGGAGGCGCTTGAGGAATTAATGAAAGATCGTACGTCGATCATCATAGCTCATCGTCTGTCAACTATTCGCGAAGCAGATAAGATCATTGTACTTGAAAAAGGCCATATAGTAGAAAGCGGCAGCCACGTCGAACTCATTGGCAATGAACAAGGTCTTTATAAATACTTAAGCCAGCTTCAGTTTGAAAGCAACCAGGCTTAGTAACACTCCTTAAAACTTATTGGTTTATAACTAAACTTATAAAGCATTAATACGTTTACACTCGCAGTAAAGCGGGTGTAAACCGTTATATTCACAAACTGAAGATTACTTACAACGTAATATAATTATCGATACCCGCTTTAGCACAGGTATCACTTATAAAAATGAAACTAACTATACACGGGGCGGCCCGGCAGGTAACCGGGAGCATGCATTTGCTCGAGGTTGGACAATATAAAATTTTAGTGGATTGCGGACTTGATTATGAAAAGGACCGCAGTATCATATCTAACGAAAACTTTCCTTTTCGGCCCGAAGACATTGACGTGGTAGTACTTACCCACGCTCATATCGACCATTCGGGCAACCTGCCTACCCTGATCCGCTTAGGTTTTGAGGGGCAGATCTTATGCACCCCTCCCACGGCAGACCTGACTGAATTATTGCTGCTCGATTCTGTAAATATCTTCATGCGCAAAGCGGCAAGCAAGGGCGGTCACCATAAACGTGGCAGAGGCAAATTTAACACCCACGCACAGCCCCTATATATGCAAAAGCATGTTATGGACACAGTAGAGCGCTTCGTTACCATAGGATTCAACAAACCATTTAGAATCACCGGCGACATCGAGCTAACTTTCGTACCTGTTGGTCACCTGTTAGGTGCGGCCGCAGCGGTATTTAAAGTAAATGATAAAGGCGAAGAAAAATCAATAGCCTTTACCGGCGATATCGGCAGAAAAAACTACCCGGTATTAAATGACCCGAAGCCCCTCCCTCCTGTTGATTTCCTGGTTTCGGAAGCAACCTATGGTGGCCGCTACCACAGTAAAGACAAAACGGTTGAACAAACCCTGATAGAAGTTATTGAAAAGGCTTGTATTAAAGAGCAGGGCCGCTTAATTATCCCTGCGTTCAGCATTGGTCGTACACAATCCTTGGTTTATACGTTGAACAAGATCTTCAGCACTGGCTTATTGCCACCTGTCAAGGTTTTTGTTGATAGCCCGATGGCCACACAGGCTACTGAAGTATTCAGGAAATACCATAACCACGTTAACCAGGAAGCACAGGAGTTTTACCAAAAACGCGGCGACGAATTTGAGTTTGATAACCTCACCTATGTAGAAACCCTGAAGGATAGCCGGCAGATCTCCAATTATTGGGAGCCGTGCATTATCATATCATCTGCAGGGATGCTTGAAGGCGGCCGCATCCAGGATCATCTTTTTTATAACATTCAAAATTACTACGCCACGATTCTTTTCATAGGTTACTGTGCCAAAGGCACATTAGGCCATCGTTTATTACGTGGTGATTCCATCGTCCACATCAAAGACCGTGAACTGGCCGTTTATGCCACCATCAAACAAACCGACGTACTAAGCGCTCACGGCGACCATGACGACCTGATGAATACCGTAAAAGCCATTGATAAAGCAAAGCTCAAACACATATTCCTGGTGCATGGCGAAGGTGAAAGTATGCAGCTATTGGCCAATGACCTTGAAAAAGAAGGCTACGGAGTTACTTTGCCGGAGAAAGGTGTTAGTTATATAATTTAAATACATCATATTCGATGTCATTGCGGGGAACGAAGCATTCGCACGGAAGCATAGCGGCCCTGTAAAGCATGCGATTGCCGCGCTACGCTCCCAATAACATAAGATATAAAACAACAAACGGCACGAATTTCATCAATTCGTGCCGTTTGTTTTATAGTTTGTATTCGTGTAATTCGCTCTAATTAGAGCAAATTAGTGTTATGCTTTTTTGAAATGCTCGATGATCAAGCTTGCAAGCTCAACACCAATTCTTTCCTGGGCCTCGTTGGTAGCGGCGCCAATATGCGGGGTCAGGGAAATTTTTGGATGGGTCAAGATCTCGGCACGTGGGGTTGGTTCATTGTCAAAAACGTCAAGTGCTGCAAATGAAACCTGGCCGCTGTTTAAAGCGTCAACCAAAGCAAGTTCATCAATTAAACCACCGCGTGAGATGTTTACCAGGCCAACACCTTTTTTAGTTTTAGCCAATTCCTCAGCACCAAAAAGGGCTTTGTCGATAAATGGAGTATGTAGGGTAATGAAATCTGCAGTAGTGATGATTTCATCAAGAGTAGATTTTTTAACAGATGCTTTAACAGTGATACCGCCGCCTAAAACAAGATCCAGCTCGGGGTTGAAATCAAAAAGGTCATAGGCTAAAACATCCATACCAACACCGATAGCTATTTTAGCTACTTCCCTGCCGATACGACCAAAACCTACTATACCTAAAGTTTTACCGCGAAGCTCAACGCCTTTAGCATAAGCTTTTTTCAGGTCGTTAAATTTGGTACCGCCATCAACAGGCATTTTACGGTTGCTATCAGGCAAAAAGCGTACAGCGCCAAATAAGCTGGCGAATACCAATTCAGCAACTGATAATGAAGAAGATGCTGGCGTGTTGTAAACACCAATGCCTTTTTCTTTGGCATAATCAACATCAATATTATCGACACCTACGCCACCGCGACCAATCAGTTTAAGATTAGGGGTAGCGTCGATTAATGCTTTACGTACTTTAGTTGCGCTACGTACGGTAATAGCATCATAGTTTTTCAATTTTTCAGGAAGCTCGTCCTGTGGGATATTGTTGGTATCAACAAAAAAGCCGGCATCTTCCAGCATTTTTTTACCTATCGGGTCGATACCGTCATTAGCTAATATTTTGATCATGTCTAAAGTTTTGCCCCCCGGCCCCCTAAAGGGGGAGTGATTATTCCACATCTTTAAGGGCCGGGGTAATTATTTAAAATTGTTGTTCCCCCTTTAGGGGGTTAGGGGCTACTTATTTTTTTCAGCAAATTCCTGCATTACATCAATCAGCACATAGATGCTGCTTATTGGCAATGCGTTGTAAATTGAAGCGCGGAAACCGCCTACGCTCCTGTGGCCTTTGATACCTACTATACCGCGTTCTTCGGCAAGTTTCAGGAATGGTTTTTCCAACTCAGGGTTTTCCATTACGAAGCAAACGTTCATTTTTGAGCGGTCTTCAACTGCTGCCACGGCTTTGAACAATGGGTTGCGGTCAATTTCTTCGTAAAGTACACGTGCTTTGGTAATATTTTCCTGCTCAATTGCCGGCACACCGCCTTTTGCTTTTAACCATTTAAGGGTGAGCATTGATACGTATATTGCAAACACCGGCGGGGTATTGTACATTGAACCACCTTCAATTTGAGTTTGGTAGTTGAACATTGCAGGGATCTTACGGCCGGTTTTACCCAGCAGGTCATCCTTAACAATAACCAAAGTAACACCTGCAGGACCCATGTTTTTCTGAGCACCGGCGTAAATCAAACCAAAATCGGCAACGTTAACCACGCGACTGAAAATATCTGACGACATATCGCAAACCACCGGAATTGGCGATTTAAAGAACTCCTGTAACTGCGTACCGTAAATAGTATTGTTAGAAGTAATGTGGATATAAGAAGCATCAGCCGGAATTTCAAAATCCTTAGGGATGTAAGTAAAGTTGGCCTCTTTTGATGAAGCTACAACCTGTACTTCGCCAAAATATTTAGCTTCTTTTAAAGCTTTGTTAGCCCAAACACCGGTTTCCACATAAGCAGCTTTGCCGCCTTCGGGTAACAGGTTGTAAGGAGCTAAAGCAAATTGGGTGCTGGCACCGCCTTGCAGAAACAATACCGAATAACCTTCAGGAACGTTGAACAATTCTTTTACCAGGCTAACAGCTTCGTCTAAAACGGCCTCAAACTCTTTTGATCGGTGCGAAATTTCAAGCAAAGAGAGTCCAGTACCATTAAAATCAATAACTGCTTCTGAAGCTTGCTTTAAAACTTCGTGTGGTAGAATGCCAGGTCCGGCACCAAAATTATGTTTCATAATATTAACGAATTGTAGGTTCTAAATACACTATTAGGAAGTTTGTATTTTGCTGGGCCGAAGTTAATTAATTTGACAAAATATATAGACATTATTTACATTTTTTGAAAAAATATACAATTAATCAACAAACGGGCCTTTGATTGCAAATAATTAAACTAACCCTACAGGGCTTGTTTAATTATTATCATTATAATAACTTTTAGGGATGTTTGAGTTTTGAAATTGCGGCCACCTGGTTGGCCGACGAGAACACTGAAGTGCCCGCAACAAACACATTTGCTCCTACTTCTATCAGTTTGGTGATATTGTTGGCATCCACCCCACCGTCAATCTCAATTAACAGCCCGGGATTTTTTTCTGCACTTAGTGTCCTGAGTTCTTTAATTTTTTTGTAGGTATTTTCAATAAAATGCTGTCCGCCAAAGCCAGGATTAACGGACATGATCAAAACCATGTCCAAATCCGCAAGGATATCGTCCAAAGTAGATACAGGTGTGGCCGGATTGATGGCAACCGCTGCCTTGCAACCTAATTGCTTAATAGCCTGAATGGTGCGGTGCAAATGAGGACATGTTTCCTGGTGAACAGTAATACTATCGGCACCGGCATCCTTAAATGCCTTAAGGTAACGATCGGGGTCAACTATCATCAGGTGAACATCGAGTGGTTTAGTAGCGTGTTTTTTTACCGCGCTAACAACCGGGAAGCCAAAAGAGATATTTGGAACAAACATGCCATCCATAATATCAACGTGGATCCAGTCGGCTTCGCTGTTATTGATCATTTCAATATCGCGTTGCAGGTTGGCAAAATCGGCCGCTAAGATAGATGGTGCTATGAGGTGATTCATATGCAAATATATAAAAGCAGGTAATCTATGGGACTGATAGTGTAATTATTTTTATGATATAATTGTAAAAAAGTGCCTGTCCCAAAATCGCCGTTCTCCATAAAAAAATGAAATCATGCAGACTCCTTTTTTTTAACTGTTCCATTTTTTGAGTGTAAAAACATGAAACACCTTAAAAATAAAACGCACTGATAATCAATAATTTAATATTTCACCTAAAACACCATTAATAGCTCATAATCAACTAACAAAACTTTTGAGAATAAAAAATATGCGTTTCAAAAAGCACTTTATCCCGCTGTTTTCTGGTGATTTTTGGGTTGTTTTTCTGATCTTTTTGCTCAAACTTAAAATTAACCGAAAGGTGCTGACAGAACTCTGCCACCAAAAAAGCGGTTAATTTAGTTATAGCTGAAAGCTTTAACCATGCTACCACGGTTATGCTGCGCTAAACCCGCGGCTGTTATACAGTTGATATTTTAAAATCTAAACCCGATAGATATATAAGGCAACGAGCCTTCTTTTGAAAAGCCCATTACGGCTTCAATCAGCACCAATTGCGCCGGAATAATATACAAACCACCGCCATATCCATCGTGCCACCTGTCTGACGATTCGCCAGGAACCCATACCCTGCCCACGTCATTAAAACCAATTAAACCCAATGAGCCTGGCAACAGGTACGATGTAAAATCAAGCACTTTTAAACGCAGCTCCAGGTTGTTATAGGCTATGGTACTACCGGTAAACCTGTTGGTATGAAAGCCGCGGAAGTTTTGCGCCCCGCCAAGTTTCATCTGCTGAAAATATGCGGCATTTCCTACGGTTGTACCTAAGCCAGTACGATTGGCTATAACCAGCACTGAATCCTTGCCGGGATTTAAATAAAAACTAAACTCAGATAATACCTGTCCGTACGTATTGTGGCTGCCCGAACCACCGCCGCTAAAGCCGCTTACAGTGGTTGTCCACAAAATACCTTGTGTTGGGATGATCAGTCTATTCCGCGTATCAACCGTTGCGTTGGCTGTTAAGCCGCCGTAGACCTTAGTGCCAAATACTTTCTCATCCGGGAACATCGCATTGTATCCATTCAAGAACCTTTCGGTATTGTTTGATGTCTTGCTGTTGTAAAACTGCCCTGCAACGCCGGCGCTTACGTGCAGGTTTCCAAAACTGCGGTGCAGGGAAACATCGCCGGTAATATAATCGTAACGGTTACGATAGTAGGAGATCTTCCTGTCGTCCTTATTTTCAAAAACGGTATTATTCCCTATGCCGAAAAAATTGCTGAGGTTGCTTGGCCCGCGCGAAAGCAGGTTGATCTTCAGGTCGTTTTCACCGATGGCTTTTTTCCAGTCGGCGGTATAGGTAAACAAAAATGATTTACGCCCCAGTGAATAATTGGTCAAAAATTCTTCGCGGAAGGCATACGGTTCCTTACGAAACCCGTGCCGCTCGTATGAGAAACCTCCAATCAACAAAATGCCAATATCATTACTGTAATTAGCCAGGATAATAGGCTCAAACCTGTCGAACTTAAAGGCAGTTTTATCATAACTATTTACAGTGGTATCTGTCGAGGTCCGGTTTTTAGCAAGGGATGACGAAGGAAGTACATTTTTCTGGTCCGAACGGTCATAAATATAGGTTTTGCCTTTATTATTTAAACTGCTGTCAACCGCAAAAGTGTCCACCCCTCCCCACCTATCATCCGCACAGTTATGGGTGATGGTGTTGAGCCCGTCACCGTAAAAAAATCATCACCATCAAAACCATACATCCTGATCTCTTTGGTAACATCGGGTTTAAAAGTACGCTGATACGTAACCTTATCAATGCTGCCGTCTTTTTTTATCTTATTTATGGTAAGGGTAATGTCACCATTGCTTTCGTGAGCGATGGTAAACTTGTCCGTTTTGTCACTTGCAGGTACATCTACATATATGGAGATGAATTTATAATATTCGAGTGCCTGTTTTTGCAGGATGTTACGCCTCGCTATCATTTTGCTGATGATCTCAGGCCCCGAAAGTTTGTAGATGGTATCGGGCATTAAATGCACCGCTTTTTTGATCAGGTCATCGGTCAGTTTGCTTTGCACATAGGCTATCTGTTCTTTCCAGTCGTCTTCGCTCAACTGGTTCAGGAAATAGCGGTCAAAATAGCGGGCATTGAAATTCCATCCATTGATATCCCTGATCTCGTCACTATAACCCTGAAATTTTGATTTAAGCCATTGATGTGCTACTATCCAGGGCAACACACCTGATGTTTTATAGTACACCTGATCGCGGTCGCGCGGCACGGGTTCATATACGGTTTCATGTTTTCCATCTATTTTTTCCCAGCGCCATTGGTCTTCGTGCCTGTCCCAATCGCCCAAAAGCATATCTAACAGGCGGGCGCGTAGCACAATCTTCTGGTCAACCCGGTTATCATTGTCATCCTGTAGCTTGCGTTGTACCTTTTCGGTATTATCCGTTTTTTCGGCATCGAGCGGCTCACGCTCTTCAAATAAAAACACCTGATTTGCAAAATCCTTTTGATACTCACCAAAAGCAGGATCATCAGGAATATAAACAATTTTAGGATTAGAATGCGGAACCCCAAGCGCTTCGGCCAGCGGCGGTACTGTGAGTGCCGAGAATGGATGTGCGGCCGATACCTGATCTTGCAGGATATCTTTGGCTACCGTTGGCCGCAGATCAACAGGCAGGCCTTTTTCAGGATACTTTTGAATGGTGCGCAGTACCCATTGCTGGCCCGTAGGATCCTGAAGGCGTAATGATTTTGTTTGCTTCCCCCCGCCTCTTTGCAGTATTTTAAGTCCACCCTTTTCGGCGGTAAGGTGAAATACCGGCAAGGTGACGGGTGCCGCCCAAAGCTTGCGGTAATTATCGCCTAAAAAAAATTGGTGAGTACCGCTTACATTATTATAAGATGGCTCAATGGCCAGTTTAATACTATCGGCAGGGGTTTGTGCATATGAAATATTGCCGGCTAAGCACAAGCCTGCCGTTAAAAAAAAGGATAAAGCGTTGAACAGTTTTTTGCCGCCCATGAGGTTTTGTAAGTAATGCGTCAGTAGAATAATGCATATTACAAAATAGTTTTAATTATACACAGGGAAATTACTTTAAAAATGCATGATGAGCAGCTGTTAAAAAAAACAGAATATTCATTGCCGTTGGTTTTAGCCAACGGAATAAAAAGCTAAAAAGTCTTGGCTTTAGCCTAATTATGCAAGCGAATTTGGGCTGAAGCCATCATGTTGCTACTCATTATTCCGTTGGTTAAAACCAACGGCAATGAAGTTTTATCTACCCGTAAACGATATTCTTCAAGCTTTGACAGTTTCTAAGAAGAATCGAACAAATAAAAACTCCCGCACTATTTTTCCGAATTAACCTAATTACACCAATTTCAAATTTACGCTATTGAAAAGTTCGTGTAATTCGATTAATTGGGACAGGTATGAAAAGCAATTCGCATAGAAATTTCTGATCCTATTGTTAAAACTTGATTACTATCTGCCCTGATTAATCAACGCATGCATCACCTGCTCTTTAAGCTGCCTGCTGATTGGCACCTCAAATGTGCCTATATGCAGTATATTTCCTTCTATCGATGTAATTTTATTATTGGCTACAATGTATGACTTATGGGTTTGCATGAATTTACGTGGAGGCAGTTTTTCGGCAAAGGCCCGCAGGGTACTGTGGGTTATAATCTTACGCGCCGGGGTATAAACCTCAACATAGTTTTCCATGCCTTTAATGAACAACACTTCGTCAAAAATTATCTTCTCGAGCTTACCATTGCTTTTAACAAACAGATAATCTACACTATCTGTATTGTTCCTTAAATCAAAGTAATCCTTAGCTTTAAAGGCTGCCTTCATAAAACGCTCAAAAGGTATAGGCTTAAGGAGATAGTCGAGCACATCCAGGTCAAAACCATCAGTAGCATATTCTTTAAAAGCAGTAGTGAAAATCACTTTTGGCGGATTGGGCAGCGAACGAATAAATTCAACGCCGGTTAAATGCGGCATCTGGATATCCAGGAACAGCAGGTCTACAGGTTGCTGCGCTAACAACGCTCCTAATTCCATAGCGTCTTCACATTGCGCTTTCAGGTCGAAAAAGCCAGCTTTTTTAACATAGCCTTCCAGGCCCTTACGGGCAAAGGGTTCATCGTCGGTAATAATGCAGCTAATTAATGCCATTTTTTAAATATTCAATGCAAGTATTGCTGTATAATGATTTTCTTCACGACCCGCAGTTAATTTGTGTTTATCCGGATAAAGCAATTGCAGCCTCCGGCTTAAGTTTTCCAAACCAATGCCGCTGTAATTATCGGGAGCCTTCATATTGGCAGGCACATCGTTATAAACTTTAAAAACAAATCTATTTTCAATAATGCACCCTTCAATGGCTATTTTATATTCACCGCCTATATACTTAAAAGCGTTTTCAACCAGGGGCAGCAAAAGCAGCGGATAGATGAGCTGATCTGTTAAACATCCTTCAAAATTAACACTGAGCTGCATTTTGCTGCTTGCCCTGATCTGCTGCAGGCGGATATAATTTTCAAGATACTCCAGCTCCTGCTTAACGGGCACTTGCTGGTGTTGGTCATAAAGCTGATAACGCAAAAGGCTCGATAATAACTCGGTACTCTTTTTGGCACCGGGCACATCTTCATCCATCTGGAAATAAATAGTATTCAGGGCATTAAATAAAAAATGCGGATGGTATTGGGCTTTCAGAAACTTCAATTCGGTTTCCAGCTGATCGTTGGTGAGCTTTTCCAGTTGCATCTTATTATTTACATAAGCCTTTAGCCAGGTACTGCTACGTGCAATCCCATAATAAACAATAGCGTACAAAGTGGGGATCATATTAATATCGGCCACATCTGCCCAGGGCATCAGCTCATCTATGCCCTGGCTTACGTGCAGAGCCATGACCATCGGAACAAATACGACGTTCACTAATATCAAATTTGCTCCCACCAATATGGCCAACTCCCTCACTACAGCCCCGTAGGATAGCTGTACCGTCCGGTGCCTGTCATAGTACTTAAAAAGCCGTTCAAAAATATAGATTGCCAAATAGCCAACCAATATTGAACAGGCCATTTCAATGCCATTAACATAAAAATCTCTTTCCCAAAAATGCTGACCAATGTCAGTATCATGCAATAGCCTGATGGTAAAATAAACCAGTAGGCCATACAGTGCCGGAAAAATGTACTTCCTGAAAAATTTCATATCAGCAAATTACAAATTTAAGGCAGAAAGAATAGGTTCGGGTTTTGTCTCTACTATCTCCGGGATCGGCACAGTTTTGAGTTTTTCCTTTGGTTTCATACCGAATAAAAACCGGGTTAAAGCGTAAGGGCGTACTAACAAATGATAGGTAAGCACCGTTACAAAAAAGGTAATACCCACCGTATAAATATATTTTGATAGGATGCTTTCATTTTGCGTTTGTACAATATAATAGGCAATTAATACAATAACGGTTTGGTGCAATATGTAAAACGGATATACAGCCTGGTTTAAATAATTGAGCGCGTTATGAGGCTTATTTAAATAATGTTTGCCATAGCCAACCAGCGCCAACACCCATCCCCAGGCAATGATTGGGCGCAATGCGGTAAAAGCATAGGAGAATGCGATATTTTGAAAAGGCCAGTGGGGATGCAAGGGTTCGATACCGTTCCAGCGCATTACTTCCCATGTCATCAGGCTTAAAAAACCGATGGTTAAGGCAAAACGACGGTTGCGCTCAAGACTGTCCATTAGTTTAGATTGAAAGATACAGATAAAACCTGCCAGGAGGAACAATAACCAGTAAACAAAGTAACTGCCATCATGGATCAGGTCGTTGGTTTCGGGGAGGTCCCAACTGGTGAAGGTAAACCACAGGATTCCAGGCAGCATTAACAGGTAAACCCATTTCCCCCGGGCCAAAATGGCAAGCTTTTGTTTAAAACCATTGCTTTTGGGCGAGATCATCCAGGCAAATAAAGGCGCGAAAATGAGGTCATAAAGAAACAGATAGGCAATAAACCAAAGATGGTGCCAGCTGAAATTGCCTTTGGGATATGGCTGAAAGTTAAATGTACTGGGATAAAAATCCAGGAATGTGCCTTTGTAGCCATTGGCCAATCGTTCCATGTAAATTTGCGGTGGCACAATGATGAACATACCCACCAACAGCGGAATAAAAAGACGGCGGAAACGCAAACCGATGAAACTGAGTGTAGAACGCCGCTGCATCATGTAGTAACTCACGGTACCTGAAATAAAAAAGAGCAGCGGCATGCGAAAAAGGTGCAAAAAATGGTTTGATTCCATCATCAGGTTGCTGGTTTCGTGGTTTTTGATGTGCCAGCCATCCTCGGCAACAAAGGGCATTGCCGAATGAAAAAATAACACCCCCAATATAGATAAGATCCTCAGCCAATCGAGGTAAGTTTGACGTTGTGTGGTTTCCATGATTTCTTTTTTTATCAAAAGAAGTCACAACCCATCGCCCCATAAAATTACTTTGACCAATGGTAAAAAACCTTTGACCATTGGTTGAAAGCAAGAACATTTCCCATGGCGGCCAGAGGCCGGTTGATAGTTGCCACCCGGCTGGAGCGAGCGGCGTTCGGAAGATTTTTAATTCCCTCCCTTGGGAGGGGTGTGGCTGGAATGTGTAGTGGCAGGGAGGGGTTTATCCGCCATTTCAAAGGAATAGGCAAAACGATGAAACCCTCCCTACACCCTCCAGGGGAGGGAATCGCACAATCCTGCGCCTTTTTTAAACAATTAACTCGTCACAAAACAATCAACGGTCAGCCGCGCATAAACGGATTAAAATTCCTTGTACCAATTTCCATTCCGGCAGCCCGGCAGATGGTTTTATCGCCGAACTTGAAATTGATCTGATCCATGGCCTGGTAAAGTTTGATGCGTTCCTCATTATCCTCAAACAGGTTGATCTGGTAACTCCCTGTACAAAGATCGCTCAGCCGTACGCCTATCAGCCTGATAGGCCGGTGCTGGTCCCAAGCCATTTTAAGCAGGTTTTTTACACCGGGAATCAGGATATGTTCTGCCGCCGTAAGTGCTATCTTTTGCTGTTGGGTATGGGTTTCAAAATTACCGTACCGCAACTTAATAGCCAGGCATGATGAAAGCTTGTTTTCCCGTCGTAATTTGGACGATAGTTCTTCCGTCATGGATACTAAAGTAGTTTCAAGTGTGCGGTGATCCGACACATTAGTATGGAAAGTATGCTCGGTGCTGATGGATTTCCTGTCGGAATGCGGAACGATTTCGCTATGATCGATACCATTGGCTTTTTCCCAAAGCGAATGCCCGTATTTACCAAAAACAGTTTCCAGGAAACGGATATTGGTACGTTGCAGATCACCTATTTTTTCGATGCCGTATTGATATAACTTATTGCGGGTACTTTCGCCCAGGCCGGGTATCTTACCAATGTTAAGCGGCGCCAGGAACTTCAGCTCATCGCCATGCTTTACAAACATTTGTCCGTTGGGCTTGGCCTGGTTGGTAGCCATTTTTGCTATCGTTTTACCCGATGCCATACCGAAGGATATAGGCAGGCCCGTTTCTTTAATCACCTTCTGCCTAAGTTTGGTGGCCTCATGGTAGCAATCAAAAAAGCGGTCCATCCCGGTATAATCTATATAAAACTCATCAACCGATGTTTTTTGATACAGGGGTACCGTATCGTGAATGATCTGCGTAACCTCGCGTGAGGCTTCGCCATAGCGCCCGTGCGAACCGCGAATAAGAATGGCATGCGGACAAAGCTTTAAAGCTTGCCGGGTAGGCATAGCCGAATGCACACCAAAAGCCCTCGCCTCATAACTGCAGGAAGCCACAACTCCCCTTTCGGCCGAGCCCCCTATGATCACAGGCTTACCGATCAGTTCAGGATGAAACTTCCGCTCTACCGAAACGAAGAACGAATCAAGATCAATGTGTACAATATGACGTTTAACTTCCACATACCAAAAATGCTAACATTTTTTGTATTTTGCTAATTTTATTAGCATATTTGACATATAGAAATTGTGAAGCAAATGAGTATATATGAAGACTACCTGCTGTTATTATCGCCTCCCGACACGGTGAAGCATGAGATTGCGCGTTACAAAAAGGCATCGGCGAGGCTTATTGGCAGTTACAAAAGCATGGATTCGCCTGCTCATATCTCTATACAACACCTGGAGAGGCAAAAGCCCTTTATGGCCGATAAAAACCTGGAATTGATGGAACAGGCCCTGAATACCATGCCACCGGTATTGCTGCATATGGATGGTTTTTATCATTTTACCCACTTGCACAGCCGCATGACCATTTATGCCAACATCCGCGCAACACCCGCTACCGACGAATGGTTTAACACCTTAAAAAAGAAGCTGCGCATTAAAAAAAACCTTATCCCACATGTAACGGTTGTGCGTGATATTGCCGAAAAAGATTTCGACACACTTTGGCCGCATTTTAAGCATAAAAAATTGGTGGAGCCTTTTTGGATTAAAGAACTTACCATATTGAAACGCGATACACTTGACGCCTTTGCCAAATGGGATAAGTTTAAAACTTTTGAATTTAAAAACATGACCGGCCCCGGTTATACCCGCGATGAACTGGAACTGCTTAAAGCCGGCGACCCTGATCAGATCAATTTATTCATTTAAAATTTAACAATCATGGACTACGCATTTTATCATTTTATCCTCCCGATACCTGATCATGTAGATGTTATGATCCGGAAATTAAAAAGCGAAGCAAAACGTGTTATCGGTAATTATCCCAGCATGCATGCCCGGTCGCATATCACCATAAACAATTATCCGCGCAAACCGCTTGATGTAGACGTTCAGGGCTTCTCGTTTTTGAGCCGGAAACTTAGTTTGCTGCCTCCCGTTGTTTTTGAAACAGATGGATTTGATTGCTTTAATGAGAGTAATGACTATAACAAAACCATTTTTGCCAGGCTTAAGCTCACCGAACAAAATAAATATTGGATTAAACTATTGAAGGGTATTGTTGGCGATAGCAGTACCATACCTCATATTACCATAGCAAGGGCCATAACGCCCGAACAATTTAACCTGCTTTGGCCCTATTTTCAAAAAAGGGAAATGAAGGTAAAATTTGTTGTGAACCGGCTTACTATTTTAAAAAATTTGTTGCTTGATCTCGACCAACATGCCAAAACTTATCGGGAATTTGAATTTCGGGGAGATGAAAACGTGTTAACGAAGTATGATAATCTGGCTATAGCAAGGCAAATTAAAAATTATCCATCTATAAATCAACAGATAAGCCTTTTTTAACATTTTCTTAACCATAAACGCTACCTTTTTCTATATTTGCGCCGGGGTAAGTCTTTTACGGCCAGCTCCTCTTGAACTCCCCCAGGGTGGGAACGCAGCAAGGGTAGAGAGTTGAGCGGCGCGATAAAAGTAGCTTACCCTTTTTTATTTTCTTATTTTTGCCGCACCGGCAAACATGCCCGAACCTGTACAGGTTCATGATTTCTTAAATTTCATAAAGTACATAAAATGCTTGATATATTTATTATTGGCGGTGGCCCGATAGGTTTAGCTTGCGGACTTGCTGCTCAAAAAGCCGGTTTAAGTTTCGTAATTGTCGAAAAAGGCACGCTTGTGAATTCATTGTACAACTATCCCGCTACCATGACGTTTTTTTCCACATCTGAAAAATTGGAGATCGGCGGCGTTCCCTTTGTTACTGTACATAACAAGCCTACCCGCAATGATGCTTTGGAATATTATCGCCGCGTAGCACTCTCAAATAACCTGCCCATTCACCTTTTTGAAGAAGTTACTGAAGTAAAGCCGGAAAATGGCTTTTACAGCATAACCACAAAAAAAGCAACCTACCAGGCTAAAAAAGTGATCCTTTCAACCGGCTTTTATGATATTGCGGTAAACCTCAATATCCCCGGCGAAAACCTCCCCAAAGTAAAACACTACTACCAGGACCCTCATTATTATACCCTGCAAAAAGTGGTGGTGGTTGGCTCAAGCAATTCGGCTATTGATGTGGCCCTTGAAACCTACCGTAAAGGAGCCGAGGTAACACTGGTGATCCGCGGCAGCGAAGTGAGCAACCGGGTTAAATACTGGGTGCGGCCCGACATTATTAACCGAATTAAAGAAGGTAGCATTAAAGCTTACTTTAATTCTAATCTCGAGGCCATTCGTGAAAACGAAGTGGATATTCAAACGCCCGATGGATTGATCACTATCCCTAATGATTTTGTAATGGCGATGACAGGCTATAAACCGAATTTTGAGTTCCTGAAAAAGCTTGGTATTATACTTTCTGAAGATAAATTCATCCCCCAATACAACCCCGAAACCATGGAAACAAACATGCCTGGTTTATACCTTGCAGGCGTGGTTTGCGGCGGCCTTGATACCCATCTTTGGTTCATCGAAAACTCCCGCGTTCATGCTGATATGATCATCAATGATATTGTGGTAGGGAGGTGAACGGTTGATTGGGTTGATTAGGTGAATAGTTATTGCTGTAAATCTGTGAGTTACAACAACAAACCAACCACTCATTCAATAAACTTAATCAACCATTCACCAACCAACAAATAATCACATTTTTTTCTTGTATAAATAAAATTTTATAGCCTAATTTGCAGCAAATTAAAAACACAGTAATTCAAAAAAAAATGAATACACCAAGCTTAAATAAGCCCGCTACAAGAGCAAATTTTGCTCCGGTTGCTGCTGCCTTGGGTTCAACTGTTTTTTTAAACTGCCCTCTCCGACGAAGGACCTACATGCCACGGGTTTGAATTAATTTTTCTCCTGTCCACACAAAAAGAGTTTTTTAAACGTCTTTTTAAAAAAACCATCTAATTATTTAAGGCTTATAAAGCCAATTAATTTCACGGTAATTATCTATTTAAATGACAATACAAGATTTTGATATTCAGGTTGCTACTGCACAGCATGTAGATTATGCCACTATGATTTGCGATGAGATGGCCGAATCGGCCAAGGCGCGCGGAACTGGTATAGCTACACGCTCGCCCGAATACGTTGCTAATAAAATGCTGGAAGGCAAGGCTGTTATAGCCCTGCATAAAGACGGTACCTGGGCCGGTTTCTGCTATATTGAAACCTGGAGCCATGGCGACTTTGTTGCTAACTCGGGACTTATTGTTAATCCGCAGTTCCGTAAGGCGGGATTGGCAAAAGCCATCAAACACCGAATTTTCCAGTTATCGCGTACCAAATACCCTAATGCCAAAATATTTGGGTTAACAACCGGTTTGGCGGTAATGAAGATCAACTCGGAGCTTGGTTACGAGCCGGTTACCTATTCAGAACTAACCCAGGACGAAAACTTTTGGGCCGGCTGCAAAAGCTGCGTAAACTTTGACATTTTAACCAGCAAAAACCGCAAAAACTGCATGTGCACCGCCATGCTTTTTGATCCTGCCGAAAAACAAAAGGAATACGAGGAGAAAATGCAGCGCATTACGCACAAAGCGACTTTGCTTGAGCGTATTGAGAACGCCATCAAAAAGCGCATAAAACACGATGCTTAGGATTTAGGTAAAAGGTTAACACCTGTAAATTAATAAAACAGATCACCATAATTGATAAGTAAAGCTTTAAGCCTTGTGCCTTTAGCTTTAAGCTCACCAAAAACATGAAGAAAAAAGTAGTATTAGCTTATAGCGGAGGTTTAGATACCTCTTTTTGCTGTATTTATTTAACACAGGACCTTGGTTATGAGGTTCACTCGGTTATTGTAAATACCGGCGGTTTTAGCGAGGAAGAGTTAAAAGGCGTCGAGGAACGCGCTTATAAAATGGGCGTTACATCACACCATGTGGTTGATGAAACCGAAAACTTTTACAACACCTGCGTACGCTTTTTAATTTATGGTAACGTATTAAAAAACAACACCTACCCGCTATCTGTAAGCGCCGAGCGCGTAAGCCAGGCTACTGCTATTGCTAACTACGCTAAAGAAATTGGTGCCGAGTTTGTTGCCCACGGCAGCACCGGCGCCGGTAACGACCAGGTGCGTTTTGATATGATCTTCAACATCCTTGTACCTGAAGTAAAGATCATCACCCCTATCCGCGACCTGAAACTAAGCCGCGAAGAAGAGATCGAATACCTGAAAAAACATGGTGTTGATATGAACTTCGAGAAAGCCAAATACTCTATCAACAAAGGGATCTGGGGTACATCAGTAGGTGGTAAAGAAACTTTGACTTCAAACCTTGGCCTGCCAGAAGAAGCATGGCCTACACAGGTAACTGCATCTGAAGTAAAAGACCTTGTACTTACTTTTGAAAAAGGTGAATTGGTAGCTATAGGTGATGAAAAATATGATCACCCAACCAAGGCTATCCAGGCATTACAGGCTATTGCTCAGCCTTATGGCATTGGCAGGGATATTCACGTTGGTGATACCATTATCGGTATTAAAGGCCGTGTAGGTTTTGAGGCTGCCGCTCCTATGGTGATTATCAAAGCTCACCATACTTTAGAGAAACATGTGCTAACCAAATGGCAGCTTTCATGGAAAGATCAGTTATCATCTTTCTATGGCAACTGGCTGCATGAAGGTCAGTTTCATGACCCTATCATGCGCAATATCGAGGCTTTTTTAACCGATACTCAGAAAAACGTTACAGGTAAAGTATTTGTTCAGTTACACCCATATCGCTTCCAGGTAGTAGGCATTGAATCACCATACGATCTGATGTCGAACAAGTTTGGCAGCTACGGCGAAATGAACAACGCCTGGAGCGGCGAAGACGTTAAAGGGTTCTCCAAAATATTTGGTAACCAGGTAATGATCTATCATAAAGTAAACAGCCAAAATGATTAATACGGCGTTTTCAAAAGGTGACTGCTTAAAGCACTATAACTGGGGCGATGATTGCCATGGATGGACCTTTATTGATACAGAAGCGTTATCTGTTAAACAGGAGTTAATGCCACCGGACACTGCCGAACAATTGCATTACCACGAGAAAGCCACGCAGGTATTTTTTATTTTAAAGGGACGTGCTACATTTTCGATAGACGGCGAGGTTACGGTATTGAAGCCCGAACAGGGTATCGAGATCCATCCGGGTCAAAAGCATTTCATCAGCAATAACGACCGGAGCGACCTGGAGTTTATTTTATATTCATATCCATCTACAAATAATGATCGGGTAAATTTAGCCCCCTAATCCCCTAAAGGGGGAGTAATTGTTAAAATTATGACTGAATTTAAAGATAATAATGACGCTACTCTTGCTCCCCCTTCAGGGGGCCGGGGGGCAATACGTACAGGCATAATTGGCGGAGCAGGGTACACCGGCGGCGAAATGCTCCGGATCCTGATCAACCATCCTAACGTGGAGATAGCTTTTGTTCATAGCAACAGCAACGCGGGTAACTATGTTTACCAGGTACATACCGACCTGTTTGGTGATACCGATCTGAAATTTGCGGCCGAATTATCTACAGATATTGATGTGTTATTCCTTTGCGTTGGCCACGGTGATGCCAAAAAGTTCCTGGAAGCAAACGTTATCCCCGATTCGGTTAAGATCATTGACCTTAGCCAGGATTTCAGGCTGAACCAAAACTCAACTTTAAACGGTAAAAGCTTTATTTACGGCTTGCCGGAGTTAAACCGTGAGGCTATTAAAACAGCCTCTAATATTGCTAACCCCGGTTGCTTTGCTACCTGTTTGCAATTGGGTTTACTTCCACTAGCTTCAAAAGGTTTGCTAAACAACGAAGTGCACGTTACTGCTACAACAGGTTCAACCGGTGCAGGACAAAGTTTATCGCCGACCTCACACTTTACCTGGCGTAATGATAACCTTTCTGTTTACAAAGCATTCAGTCACCAGCATTTAAATGAGATCGGTCAGTCGTTAAGGCAGTTGCAAGCCGGTTTTGATAAGGCTATCAATTTTATTCCTTACCGTGGCGACTTTACCCGTGGCATCATCGCTTCAATTTATACCGAAAGCGATTTGAGCGAGGAAGAAGCATTAGCACTTTACCAAAGCTATTACGATGGGCATCCGTTTACGCATGTAACCAATCGTAATATCGATTTAAAGCAAATTGTAAACACCAATAAATGCTTTATCCAGATAAAAAAACACGACAACAAAATATTCATCATCAGCATAATGGACAACTTACTTAAGGGCGCTTCCGGCCAGGCAGTACAGAACATGAACTTATTGTTCGGGCTGGACGAACGCGCAGGCTTACGACTTAAGGCGATCGGCTTTTAGAAGAGCTGAAAGCCGATGGCTGAAAGTTCTGTTATTAATTAAGTACTAAATTTTTATACCATTTAAGAAATGAAATTATTTGATGTTTATCCTATAAATCCAATTAATATAGTTAGGGGCCAGGGCAGTTTAGTTTATGACGCTCACGATACTGAATACCTTGACATGTATGGTGGCCACGCCGTTATTTCTATTGGTCACACCCATCCACACTACGTAAAACGTTTAGAAGATCAATTGCATAAACTTGGCTTTTATTCTAATTCTATCGAGATTCCTATTCAAAAAGAGTTAGCTCAAAAGTTGGGAAAAGTTTCAGGCAAGGAAGATTACCAGTTATTTCTGTGTAACTCTGGTGCTGAGGCCAATGAGAATGCTTTAAAACTGGCTTCTTTTTATAATGGTAAAAAGAAAGTTATTGCTTTCAGCAAATCATTTCATGGCCGTACTTCATTGGCTGTGGCGGTTACTGACAACCCGAAGATCGTCGCTCCTATCAACGAAACTGATAACGTGATTTTTTTGCCATGGGCCGATGAAGCAGCGCTGGAAGAAGCATTCAAAAACAACGAAATCTCTTCAGTAATTATCGAAGGCATTCAGGGTGTTGGTGGTATCCAGGTTGCACCAGAGGGCTTCCTGCAAAAGATTCGCTCACTGTGCGATCAGTATAATGCCGTATTCATTGCTGATTCTGTACAATGCGGTTACGGCCGTACAGGTAAATTCTTTTCGCATGATTTTGCCGGTGTTAATGCTGATATCTACAGTATGGCTAAAGGCATGGGTAATGGTTTCCCTGTGGGAGGTATCATCATTTCGCCTAAAATACAGCCGGCATATGGCATGTTAGGTACTACTTTTGGTGGGAACCATCTGGCTTGCGCTGCAGGTTTAGCCGTTCTTGAAACTATGGAACAGGATAACCTGTTGCAAAATGCTGCTGAAGTTGGCGGCTACTTAATAAAGGAGCTTAACAAGCTGGAACAGGTTAAAGAAGTTCGTGGCCGTGGTTTAATGATCGGTATAGAATTGCCCGAAGAATTGGCCCATGCCCGTAAAGAACTGTTAAACAAGCACCATATATTTACTGGTGAAGCTAAACCAAATGTGATCAGGCTATTACCCGCTTTAAATTTAACTAAGGCCCATGCTGATAGGTTCCTGGAAGCTTTTGTAAACGTATTGAATCAATAAGACGCCCCCTCTAAATCTCCCCCTTGAGGGGGAGATTTAAAAAATAAATAGCAGAACAACTCACCCAAAAATTGTAAAGTTCATGAAACTATTCTCTTCTGTTAATGATGTTGCTGATGTTAACGCACTTGTAAAAGAGGCATTGGCGCTTAAGCAGGATCCCTTTGCCCATCAAAAGCTTGGTAAAAATAAAACACTTGCATTAGTGTTTTTAAATCCAAGTTTACGTACCCGTATGAGTACACAAAAAGCTGCTATCAATTTGGGCATGAATGTAATGGTGCTCAATATCGATAAAGAAGGCTGGGCACTTGAACTGCGCGACGGCGTGATCATGGATGGCACTACTGTTGAGCATATCCGTGAAGCCGCAGGCGTTATGGGCCAATACGCTGATATTATTGGCGTTCGTTCGTTCCCTGGCTTAAGGAACCGTGAGGAAGATTACAGCGAAATGATTTTCAACAAGTTTGTTGAGTTTTGCAAAGTGCCGGTTGTGAGCCTGGAATCAGCCACACGTCACCCGCTGCAAAGTTTGGCCGACTTGATCACTATTGAAGAGCTGAAAAAAACAGCGCGCCCAAAAGTAATATTAACCTGGGCACCTCATATCAAACCTTTGCCGCAGGCTGTTCCTAACTCATTCTCGGAGTGGATGTGCAAGGCGGATGTCGACTTTACTATCGTGCAGCCTAAAGGATATGAGCTTTGTACCGATTTTACCCGGGGTGCAAATATCTCTTATGATCAAGATGAGGCTTTAGCCAGCGCGGATTTCATCTACGTAAAAAACTGGTCGGCTTATGAGCCTTATGGCAATATATTAGGCAAACACGAAGAGTGGATGCTTACTAACAAAAAGCTGGAGCAAACCAACAATGCCAAAGTAATGCATTGCTTACCGGTACGCCGTAACCTGGAGCTTTCTGACGAAATATTAGACGGGCCAAGCTCAATCGTAGTACATGAAGCCGGAAACCGCGTTTGGGCCGCGCAAGCTGTGCTCAAACAGATGCTGGAAAGTTTGTAGCTATAACTGGCCATGAATAAAATATACGATATCTTACTTGGTAACACCAAAATCGGAACAACTGCATTTGAAAATGCGGATCCTCCAATGGGTGTTGTACTTGGTAAGATATCGTTTGCAGATGAAAGGTTTGACTATTCCTTTTTTAAAGATTACTGTATAAAGAACAATGTAGGCTTCCAGGAGGACATTGATCTTAAACTTATCACCACCGTTAACATTCCTGATTTACATGTTTTTGATTTAGCGGGTCTGAAGATTAAAGGATTAGCTGCAACGATTTCAGGCATGGACGATGACGAGTATTTAATTTCTTTAGAAGGAATCCCCTATCCGTTTTATGAAGATGAGTTCGGCCATCATTATAAATCATATTATCAAAGACCTGGCAATCATTAACTCAATTTCATCCCGATGTATACGCCAAAACATTTCCAATTAACGAATGAGCAGGAAGCAATCAGCTTTATGCAGCGCTATAGCTTTGCAACAATTGTAACAGCTACTGATAACGTTCCGTTTGCTACGCATCTTCCCTTCCTGGTAAGCAAACGCGATGATAAAATTGTTTTGTCGTCTCATTTCGCCAAGGCCAACCCGCAGGCTGCTGAAATTATTGGAAAGGAAATATTGGTGATCTTTACTGAGCCTCACGCTTATATCTCACCCAAACATTACGAAAAGGAAACCAACGTACCTACCTGGAATTATATCGCGGTACACGCTTACGGCAAAGCAACAATCCTGCCTGAAGGCGGACAAACTGCTGATCTGTTAGTGCAAATGATCAGTAATTATGAGGCCGATTATCTTACCCAATGGAATAATTTACCAGACGAATATAAGCAACGGATGATGAAAGGTATAGTAGCCTTCGAAATCATAGTTGACGACCTGCAAGGCAAACAAAAACTTAGTCAAAACCGTAGCGAAACGGAACGGGAAAACATCATCAATGCATTAGGCAAAAGTACGGACACTACTGAAGCGGAGATTGGCAAATACATGTCGCGTCTTAAATAATATACTACCCCGGGTTACGCTGCACCAAATCCACGCAGCATGTTTTATTCTTCTATCTTTTTGGAAGCGCTGTTTATCATTCTGTTCAACGTCAATCCCTGAACTATTACCGAAAATATCACAATAAAATAACTGCCGGACAAAATCAGGTGCCGGTATGGCGTATTGGGTAAAGACAACGCAAGGGCTATAGATATAGCCCCGCGCAGACCGGCCCAGGTCATAATGTTGATATTGCTATAGTTCACTTTAAGAGTATGCCTTAAAAACGTTAGCGGCAGCATAATACTCAGCCAACGGGCTATTAAAACTGTAACTATAGAAAGGCTTCCCGTTACCCAGTAATTATTTACAAAAGGCAGGTTAACGAGTTGCAAGCCAATCATTACAAATAAAATGGTGTTCAGTATCTCATCAACCAGCTTCCAGAATTTCTCCAGCGCCTCGTGCGATCGTTCTTTATTATCCTGGTTAATAGATTGGCTCCCGGCAAACAGCCCAGCTGTAACAACCGACAATGGAATTGAAAAATCAAGCAAAACTGCCAACACGGATAAACCCATTACTAAGGCCAGCGAGATCAATACGATAGTCTGAAAATCCTTAACCGAGCGCATCAACCGGTGAGCGAGATAACCTAAAATTCCCCCGGCTACTATCCCGCCAATAATTTCTTTAACAATAAGCGCTACAACCTTAGCCAGTTCAATTTTCTCTTCTCCTACCCGCGCCACCTCCAGGATGATCACAAACAGGATCAGCCCTATCCCATCATTAAAAAGCGATTCGCCCGAAATAATAGTTTCAAGATTGGCAGGTAACTTTGAATTACGGATAATGGCTGCAACCGCCACCGGATCGGTGGGTGAAATCAAAGCGCCGAACAACAGGCAATAGATCAGCGGCATATGGATATGAAAAAACGGGGCTACATAAAATAACAGGCATCCAAACACCGCAGTAGAAATAACAACCCCCAATGTGCTTAGTACAAATACGGGGCGCATTTCTCTCTTCAGCTTCCGGCCATCCAGGTTAAATGAGCTTGAAAAAAGCAGGAAACCAAGCAGCACATTCAATACCGCTTTTGAAAAGTTGATATTTTTGGCAAGTGTACCCAGGTAATCCGCTATCGACGAATCAATCCTATCTACAATAAGTATGGTGATAGAAGTAATGGTTGCCAGCAGCACAATGCCGATAGTGCCCGGCAGCTTAATAAAGCGGGCGTTAAGGTACGAAAATATCGCGCTGACAATAACCAGCAAAGCTATTACAACAAACAGATCCATAAATACTTACAAGTAAGGATTTAAAAGGATTATTGTTTGTTTTTATCTCGATTCGGGATCCGTCATTCGGGTTTCGGTATCAAAATAGCGTACGATGAGTCGGTTGTCGCTGTTTTTGGTGAAATAATTGATGGCCCAGCTAAAAAATATGATACCCTTATTGGTAAAGCCTGCAAGCGACATGATGTGTACAAATCCCCACACCAGCCAGGCAAAAAATCCCTGGAAATGAATTTTCCCCAAGTCGGCCACGGCTTTATTTCGGCCTATGGTTGCAAGCGAACCTTTATCCCTGTATTTAAAGGGGACCAATGGTTTACGGTCGAACATTCGGTAAACGTTCTCACCAAGGTTTTGTCCCTGTTGGATAGCTACCGGTGCAACACCTGGATGCCCGTTTGGATACTCCTCGGTGATCATAGCGGCAACATCACCTATGGCATAAATATTTTCGTAACCTTTTACCTTGTTAAATTCATCAACCAGGATGCGGTTACCCCGGACTATATTATCGGCAGAAATACCTTCAGGAAATTCTCCCTTTACTCCTGCCGCCCAAAGTACATTACGGGTTAACAACGATGTGCCGTTATCTATCTTGAGTTCATAGCCATTATAGCTTTCCACGTGTGCGCTGTTATAAATGGTTACGTCCATATCCTGCAAAAACTTTTTGGCCTTGGCCCTCGCCCCCGGCGAAAACGCGGCCAGCAGTTCCGCTTTACCCTCAACAAGGTAAACACTCATGCTGTGTTTGCGCAAACCATGATAATCCTTCATTAATATCAGCTCGCGCATTTCGGCAAGTGCACCAGATAGCTCCACACCGGTTGGCCCCCCTCCTACAACCACAAAGGTCATTAGCGCCGCTTTTTCTTCCGGATCTTTAGATACGAGTGACATTTCGAGGTTTTGGAGGATCAGGCTCCTTAAGTTTAAAGCCTCCGGGATATTCTTCATCGGCATAGCAAAATGCTCTATCTCTTTATTACCGAAAAAGTTGGTATTGGAGCCGGTAGCTATAGCAAGGTAATCGTAATAAATGGTACCGATATCGGTATCAAGCGTATTAGTTTCGGGGTTGATCTTTTGCACCTCAGCAAGTGCGAATCGAAAATTCTTTTGCCTGGTAAAGATCCGGCGCAATGGAAAGCCAATTGAATCGGCAGCTATGGAGCCCCCTGCCACCTGGTACAACAAAGGCTGAAACGTGTGATAATTATGCTTATCAATCATCAGTACATCAACGGGCGCATCTTTTAGTTTTTTAGCTAAATGGATCCCGCCAAATCCTCCTCCTATTATTGCCACCCGCGGCCTGGTGTTCTTTTTTTGCTCCATAGATAGTTATAAGCAAGGATAATGCCTTAAAGTTTTCCAATATTACTAATTCTTTCATAATCAAATTGTAAACTTAAACTGCAAGTCCCATTATTCATTTTTAAATCAATTTTTGAAAAAACACGCTATATTTTCGTAATTTTAACAGTTTTCCGCTTAAAAAAGTGGAAATTTGGCACTAAAAGAGTTATATTAACAGCTGGAATGAATAAAATTGATACAGATCATATCAAAACGGGTAAATTACCATCAAATAAGAGCCTTTATATAATCAAAATAGGTGGAAACGTTATTGATAACTCTGAAAACCTATATCATTTTTTAAAGGACTTTGAAGCGCTCGACGGCCTGAAGATCCTGGTACATGGCGGTGGAAAAGTGGCCACACAAATGGCCGAAGATTTAGGTATTGAATCGAAAATGGTTGATGGCAGGCGCATCACTGATATTGAAACGCTGAGAGTGGTCACCATGGTTTACGGAGGCCTCATCAATAAAAATATTGTAGCCCAGTTGCAGCGTTTTGGCAACAACGCCATAGGCCTGACCGGTGCCGATGGCAACTTTATTAAAGCGGTTAAACGGCCGGTAAAAACTATTGACTATGGCTTTGTGGGGGATATTGTTAAAGACTCTATCAACCCCGAAAATATAAGCCGGTTGATGGAAGCAGGCTTTACCCCCGTTTTCTGTGCTATAACGCATGATGGCGAAGGGCAGCTGCTAAATACCAATGCGGATACCATTGCTTCGGCACTGGCGGTATCGTTATCGGGATTATATGAAACCACCCTCATATACTGCTTTGAAAAAAAGGGTGTGCTAAAGGATATTAATGACGAAGAATCGCTGATCAGGGAAATTAACCCGCAGCACTATGAGGAACTAAAAGTGGAAAGGATAATACACAGTGGTATGCTACCTAAACTTGACAACGCTTTTACCGCAATTGCTTGTGGTGTGAAGGCAGTAATTATTGGCAAATCAGATGATCTGGGCCAATTGAAAGATAACAAACCATTTGGAACACGTTTAACAAAAAGCGCATGAACGCACAACAGCACATTTCAATATTAGGCTCCGGTAACATAGGGCTTTCATTAGCCAAAGGTTTGGTTAAAAAGGGTATTTGTAAACCCCAGCAAATATCATTAACCCGTCGTAACGTAGCTGCGCTGGCCCAATATGCCGAGCAGGGGTACCATGTGTCAGACAATAACCTGCGTGCCGTGCGCAAAGCCGATATTATTGTGCTGGCCGTACTGCCGCAACAACTCAATAAACTGTTAGACGAGATCAAACCATCGTTAAAGCCGGATAAGCAGTTATTGATCTCAGTTATCTCAGGCGTAAGCTGTGCCGATATCCGCCAGCACCTTGACCTCAATGTACAGGTGATCAGGGCAATGCCGAACACCGCGATTGCGATAGGCCACTCTATGACCTGTATCGCTACAGATAACGGCACCAATAAAAATATCAACATGACCAAATCATTGTTTGATACGGTTGGTGTAACTATCCAGATCAATGAAGAATTGATGACCTCGGCCACAGCTCTTTGCGCCTGTGGTATCGCTTTCTTTTTAAGGTCGATCCGCGCTGCTTCACAAGGCGGAACAGAGATTGGCTTTCATGCGCATGACGCCTTAAAGATGGCAGCTCAAACAGCCAAAGGAGCGGCCGACTTGTTACTGCAACTGGCATCGCACCCCGAGCAGGAAATTGATAAGGTAACCTCACCAAGCGGCTGTACCATTGCCGGCTTAAATGAAATGGAGCACCACGGTTTCAGTTCGGCCATGATCAAGGGCATCCGTTTATCTGCCGAAAAAGCAGGCGATTTATATAAAAAGGATAGTTAATTAAGCGAAAAGCTTAACGCCGAAGGCTCAAAGCTTTTAATCATTATATTTCAATCGTTTTGATAGCGTATATCAAAATGAGTTATTTTTAAAAAAGCAGTTCAGATACAAGCTATTTACATTCAACCAATTAATAAATAGCTACAACAATTGGTATGGTTAAGGTATTTGACTGCTGATCTTTCAATATAAAATGTTAACAGTAGAAAAAATTGGCGGTACATCCATGACCGCTTTGGGTGATGTGATAAAAAACATTATCCTGTTTGAACGCAGCGGGGAACAACTTTACAACCGCATATTTGTAGTATCGGCATTTTCAGGGGTAACCAACCTCCTGCTCGAAAACAAAAAGACAGGCGCGCCGGGCGTATATCACAAGCTTGCCAATTACAAGGATTTTCATACGCCGTTAAAACAATTGATTATGCGCCTGAAGCAGATCAATAAAACCTATGAAGGCCTTGGTTTGAACATAGCCGAAGCAGATAAGTACATTGAAACAAGGATCAACGATGCACAAACCTATCTGGAGAACCTGGCTAATATCCTGGCATCGGGATACGTAGGTAAAGAAGGCATTTTACAGGCCGCGAGAGAGATCCTGGCCTCAATAGGTGAAAGCCATTCGGCTTTTAACTTCACCAATATCCTGCAAAATATGGGTATCAATGCTACTTTGGTGGACCTGAGCGGTTTTCACGACCACCGTGCATTAACCATTGATCAACGCATTAAGAAAGACCTTGCCCATATTGATTTTTCAAAAACCATTACCGTTGTTACCGGCTACGCCAAAGGCACGGAAGGTATTATGCGCGAGTTCGACCGCGGCTATTCGGAAGTTACTTTCAGTAAAATTGCCGTTGCTGTACAGCCACAGGAGGCCATCATCCATAAAGAATACCACCTTTGCACTGCCGACCCTCAATTGGTTGGCGTTGAAAACTGTTTCCCTGTAGGTAACACAAACTATGATGTTGCCGATCAGCTGGCCGACGTGGGCATGGAGGCTATCCACCCTAAAGCATCAAAACCGTTGGAAATAAATGATATCGACCTGCGAATCAAAAACACCTTCCAACCTGAACATCCCGGTACGTTGATCACCCGCGAATACATTTGTGATAAAAAGCGTGTCGAAGTAATCACCGGCACCGATAAGGTGATCATGATTGATATTTACGATCCCTCAATGGTAGGTAACGTAGGTACAGATTTTCATATCATGCAGCTGTTTTACAAGTTTGGCGTTAGCTATAGCTTTAAGGCCACCAGCGCCAACAGCATTTCTATAGTGATATGGGAGAAGGACTACAATAAAAAACTGATTGGAGAACTGGAAGACAATTACGAAAAAGTTGCTGTGGAAAAAATGGCGATGGTTTGCCTGATAGGTTCCAACATGGATCAGCCGGGTTTACTGGCCAAATCGGCAACAGCATTGGCCCAAAAAGGGATCAATATCAAAAGCTGTGGCTTTGCACTAAGAATGGTCAATATCCAGTTTTTGATAGCCCGCGAAGATTTCGATGAGGCGATCCGCGCTTTGAATAAAGCAATGTGCTAAGGGAGGCGAACCCTGATTTTTAGGATTAGAGGATGTCCTTGATTTTTAACAAAACTTACGAAGTTTTTGAAACTTCGTAAGTTTCTCCCGCAACATACCCCCTCTTGTTTTTCGCCTCATCCGAATGTAACTTTCCTGTGGCTTATTTTTTAAAGCAACAAGTTTTCGGCATATTTAAGTTTGACACTACTCCTGTATGCGTAAACTTTTACTATCAGCTTGCCTTTTTTTGGCTATTGGTTTTCATGTATCTGCTCAAAAAATATCTAAAAAACCTTTAGACCATACTGTGTTTGACCGATGGCAAAGTATAACCGGTCAACGCATCAGCAATGATGGTAAATGGATAGGTTACATCATAAAGCCGCAACAGGGCGATGCCGAACTAATTATAAAAGATTCAAAAAATACCAGCTCAATTAAAATTCCCCGTGCAGATACAGTTAAAATAACCGGGGATTCAAAATTTGCTATATGCCTTATCCGTCCGTTTTATAAGGATACCAGGCAGGCCAAAATAAAGAAGAAAAAGCAGGCCGATTTCCCTAAAGATACTTTAGGCATAATTGCTTTAGGATCATCATCCGTAAAGAAAGTCCCGGCCATCCGTTCATTTAAAATAGCCGAAGATGCGGCTGTTATTGCTTACCTGGCAACGGCCGATACGCTTAAAAAACCTGCATCAGGCGATACCACAAAAAAAGCGGTAGCTGCAGCTGTAGCCCCGCCTACACATGAAGGTGCAGATTTAACTATTAAAAAGTTAAAAACCGCCGCCGAACGCTCTTTTAAATATGTTACCGAATACCAGGTCAGTAAAAATGGAAAATGGATTGCGTTTGCTGTAACAGCGCCGATAAAACAAAAAGAGACTGTATCTGGTCTGTATCTATTTAATTTGGAAAAAAACGCGGTCAAACGGCTTAGCACCGGAAGGGGTAATTACCGTAACATCAGCATTGATGATGCCGGACGTCAGATAGCTTTTACTGCCGAAAAAAATCCGGAAAAGGCACTGGTAAAACCTTTTAAGCTTTATTACTACAACACGGCAAAAGATAGCGCGGAAGTTATTGCCGCTGCCGGAACTGCAGGCATATCCAATAACTGGGCGGTAAGTGGCGATGGCAAAGTGAGCTTTAGCAAAAGCGGCAATAATCTGTACTTTGGCACTGCTCCTATCCCCAAACCAGCTGATACTACCCTTGTTGATTTTGAGGTAGCCAAACTGGATATCTGGAACTACAAAGATGATTATCTGCAGCCCCAGCAGCTCAAAAACCTGCAAACCGAGCTAAAGCGTAGCTATCTTGCGGTGATAAAACCTGAAGAAACAAACGCCAAAACTGTTCAATTAGGTAGCAAGGCCATCCCAGAAATATTAACTGCCGAAAATAAAGATGCCCGCTATGTTTTAGGACTTACGGACACCGGCGCACGCGTATCGGCCCAGTGGGAAGGCAGTACCAGGCAACAAGCCATTTTAATTGATACCCGGAGCGGCAATCACAGGTTTATTAATGCCTCTTTGGGCCGTTATTATATCTCTCCGCAGGGCAATTATGTGCTGTGGTTTGATCTCAAAGATCAGGCATGGTACTGTTATACCATTGCAACAGGGCAAAAAATAAACCTGAGCAAAGCAACCGGCACCAAAATGGGCGACGAACTGAACGATGTGCCAGGGTATGCTTCGGCCTATGGTATGGCCGGCTGGTTAGCAGGAGACAAGGCCGTATTTATTTATGACCGATACGACATATGGCGTTTTGACCCGGCAACTGGCGACGCGTTTAACTTTACCAAAGGCATCGGGCGCAAAAACAAACTGATCATGAGGTATGATCAAACTGACCCGGAGCAAAAATTCATCCCGCTGAAAGAGCCTATGTGGCTGTTAACCCAAAACGAAGAAACCAGGCAATGGGGATATTTCAGGAAGTTTCCTGAGACTAACAATCTGCCCGAAAAAGCGGTCATGGCCTCAATGAGTTATGATAACCTGCTGAAAGCTAAAAATGCCGAAGCTTACATCTACACCAAAGCAAGCTATAAACAGTCGCCTGATTTGTACTTTTCATCTGATTTGAAGAAAGAGATCAAGCTGAGCAGCATCAACCTACAACAAAATGATTATAACTGGGGCACTGCCGAGCTTGTGAGGTGGACGACACCTAAAGGCTATCAGTCGCAAGGGATCCTGTATAAACCCGAAGATTTTGATCCGGCTAAAAAATACCCGATGATAGTTTATTTTTATGAAAGACTTTCTGACGGGCTTTATAATTACATTGCTCCGGCTCCCACCCCTTCCCGCCTGCCTATCTCATTTTTTGTAAGCAACGGTTATCTTGTTTTCGCGCCAGATATCCGCTATCAAACCGGTCATCCGGGGGCATCAGCGGTCGAATTTGTAAATTCGGGTGTTGAGGCTTTAAAGAAACACACATGGGTTGACGCCACGCATATTGGCTTACAGGGCCAAAGCTGGGGCGGTTACCAGGTGGCTTACCTCATTACCCAAACCAATATGTACGCGGCAGCCTGGGCGGGGGCGCCTGTTGCCAACATGACTTCGGCCTATGGCGGTATCCGCTGGGAATCGGGCTTAAACAGGCAATTTCAGTACGAAAAATCACAAAGCCGCATTGGCGCCACGCTTTGGGAAAAGCCGGAGCTGTATATCGAAAACTCGCCCTTGTTCCAGTTACCTAAAGTAAAAACACCGGTGATGATCATGAGTAACGATGCCGACGGCGCTGTGCCCTGGTACCAGGGAATTGAAATGTTTACAGCTTTACGCCGTTTAGGTAAACCTGTTTGGTTACTGCAATACAATGGCGAGGCTCATAACCTGGTACTGCGCCAAAACCGCAAAGATATTACTATACGTGAGCAGCAATTCTTCGATCACTTTTTAAAAGGCGCGCCAATGCCGGTTTGGATGGATAAGGGCGTACCTGCAGTTGATAAAGGAAAAGACTGGGGCCTGGAGCTGGAAAAATAAAAACTTTATATAGAAATTAATTTCACATAAAGTAACAGCATGAATAATCTATAGCTCTTTCAAAAAGCCCAGCAGCGCAATGGCCACACCGGCCAATACCGCCATCATTTTACGCATATTGAAACGGTGATCAGCACTCGATTCAAAGAGGATGGTAGTGGAGATATGCAGGAAGATGCCGATGACAACGCCCATGATCCTGTTAAAATAATGCTGCAGGTTACCGATGTTTCCGCTGCTTAAGGCATCACTAAAAAAATAACCGGCCGGGGCCATTACCGCGAATACAGCCACAAAAAGTATGGTTTTGTTTTTACCTTGTTTGTTAGTGAGCAACACTGTAGCCAGTGCGAAGGCTGCCGGGATATGGTGTAAGGCAATGCCGTAAACTAATTGATCCTGGTTGCCCTGGGCAAGAGGCATTCCCTCCAAAAAAGCATGCAGGCAAAGGCTTGCCATAATGCCAATCGGGAAAACTGCCAGATCATGCGGGTGTTTGTGCATGTGGCCGTGCTCAATCCCGTCCGAAAATTGTTCAAGCACAATCTGGAACAGGAAGCCGACCAAGATAAATACGCCTACATAGTTATCATTACCGTGGTAAGCATCTGGAATCAGGTGCAAAACGGTAATACCGAATAGGTAAGCCCCGCTGAACGACAGCACCAGCTTCAGCGTTTTATGGTTATCGCCTTTAAATAAAAATACAGAAGTACCGCCAAAAAAGGCAGCAAAAAAAAGCAGCAGAATTTTCCAATATCCCATTAAAAGGCAGGTTGTAATTTTTTAAACAATAATGAAAACAGCCATCCAACAAAGGCCCCATATAAAGCGCCGCACAATACATCTACCGGGAAATGCACCCCCACATATACCTGTGCAAAGCAAATGCTGCCTGCCCAAAGTATCGCCCAAAGCCATACCCACCTCCATTTTCTGAAAAACACAAAGCTAAGGAATATCGCCATGGCAAAATGATCGGTGGCGTGGGTTGATGGAAAACTATACCCGCTACCACAGGGCACGCGGCTGATATCGGTTGCAGATACAACCGGATCATGGCAAGGGCGAAGCCGCTGGATATTGTGTTTGATAATAACCCCGCTGGTGAAATCAGCAACGCCTGCCGATGCCGCCAGCAGCATTATAATAATAGCGCCTGTTTTTTTATATCGCCATAAACAAAAAATAATGATGAAAATATACAGCGGGATCCAAAATTTGGGGTTACGCAACAAGGGCATGATCCAGTCGAAAAACGAATTGGACAGGTCATGATTAATGAAATAAAATAAATGCCGGTCGAGGTTTAAAAGATAGTCGGGCATTGTTTTTTACTATAGGTGTTTGTTTGCTGTAATTTCCAAAGTTATCAAATAGCTTAAAAAATCCTTTAAATTTTAATACTTAGCAGCAGCATTATCCCGTTAAGCATAAAATAATGCGCAGGGATGACAATTGAAACCACCCTGCACCGTATTAAAAAACAATAAATTAACCGTAACCTTATATGCAAGCGTTTGCGTAAATCCTTAAAACAATATCATTTGTAGCTTATATTTTTTACTTTTACCACACCAAAAACTTCGCATTTTGACATTAATAAAATCTATTTCAGGAATACGCGGCACCATAGGCGGTGCTGTTGGCGATGGTTTAACACCGCTTGATATTGTAAAATTCACTTCGGCCTACGGATCATGGGCTGTAAAAAAATCGGGGATTAAAAAGATTGTGGTAGGCCGCGACGCCCGTTTATCGGGTGCTATGGTGAACAATCTTGTTATTGGCACACTACAGGGTTTGGGGATTGATGTTATTGATCTTGGTTTATCAACTACGCCGACTGTTGAGGTTGCCGTTACCGGTGAGCAGGCAGCAGGTGGAATCATCCTAACCGCGAGCCACAACCCAAAACAATGGAACGCCCTTAAATTGCTCAATGCAAACGGCGAGTTCATCAGTGATGCCGATGGCAAGGAAGTGCTAACAATTGCCGAATACAGCGACTTTAATTATGCCGATGTAAACGATTTGGGTAAAGTTACTCATGATGACACCTGGCTTCAAAAACACATCGACCTTGTACTGGCCTTGCCGCTGGTTGATGTTGAGGCAATAAAAAAAGCCAACTTTAAAGTAGTAATAGATTGTGTTAACTCAACAGGCGGTATTTTTGTACCGGCCTTGCTGAAAGCATTGGGCGTTGAAACCGTTCACGAACTGTATTGTGAGCCGGATGGCAATTTCCCGCATAATCCTGAGCCGCTTCCTGAAAACCTGACAGCTTTATCAAAAGAGGTTGTGGGTAAACGGGCCGATTTGGGTATTGCTGTTGATCCGGATGTAGACCGCCTTTGCTTTGTTTGCGAAGATGGTAACATGTTTGGCGAAGAATATACGCTGGTTGCCGTAGCCGACTATGTTTTGAAAAACAATGTGGGCAACACGGTATCTAACCTGTCATCAACCCGTGCGCTGCGCGACGTAACTGAAAAAGCAGGCGGCGAATACCATGCGGCTGCGGTTGGAGAGGTTAACGTGGTTAACAAAATGAAAGAAGTCAACGCTGTTATTGGCGGCGAAGGTAATGGCGGGGTTATCTACCCTGAGTTACATTACGGTCGTGACGCTTTAGTTGGTATCGCGTTGTTTTTAACTCATCTGGCTAAATATGGTAAGTCGGTTTCAAGTTTGCGCGCGTCATATCCGGGTTATTTTATTTCAAAAAACAAGATAACGTTAACACCCGAAATGGACATAGACGCCCTTTTGGCGAAAGTTGAAGAAAAATACATCAAGCAGCCCCACTCAACAATTGATGGCCTGAAAATAGAATTTGATAAAGAATGGGTACATTTGCGGAGGTCAAACACCGAGCCCATTATTAGGATCTACTCTGAAGGTAATTCTGAAACCGTGGCAAACGGTTTGGCCAATAAGATCATCATCGATATTAAGGAGATCTTACAACTGAAAGGTTAATTTTACTGGTATTAAAAATAGCAGGCAACCGGCGGTAAATACCGTTGGTTGCTTGTTTATATATAATTACCGGGCATGTGTTTTTAAAGTTACTGATCCATTAATTTATAAATTTTAAAAAAATGCGCGTTTATTTTGATAATGCCGCCACTACACCGCTTGATCCTGATGTAATGAAGGAGATGTATAAGGTGATGGAAACCCAGTTTGGTAATCCGTCGTCAATACATGCCCACGGCCGGGAAGCCCGTACTTTAATTGAGCGTTCGCGGAAAACGATTGCCGGTTTACTGCACACCTCGCCCGCCGAAATCTTTTTTACATCAAGCGGTACGGAGGCCGATAATACGGCTATCAGGTGCGGGATCATTGATCACAAAATTACCCATGCTATCACCAGCCCCACCGAGCATCACGCAGTGCTCCACACGCTGGAAGCAATGGAAAAATCGGGCATTATTAAATTGAGCCTGGTAAACATAAACAGCAAGGGTGTTATTGATTATGATCACCTGGAAACATTATTGAAAGAAAATGAACGCAGTTTTGTTTCATTAATGCATGCCAATAACGAAATAGGCACCCTATCGGACATGGAACGCATTGGTGACCTGTGCGAAGCATACAATGCCATTTATCATTGTGATACTGTGCAAACCATGGGCCATTACCAGCATGACCTGAGCAAGCTTAAAGCTCATTTTGTGGTATGTGCCGGTCATAAATTGCATGGCCCTAAGGGCGTAGGGTTCCTGCATATCAATCATAAAATCAAAATAAAACCATTTATTTACGGCGGCGCCCAGGAACGCAACATGCGCGGCGGTACCGAAAATATTTATGGTATAGTTGGTTTGGCCAAAGCGCTTGAACTTGCTTACGGCGAAATGGAACAGCATCAAAATCATATCCAGGGTTTAAAATCTTATATGATGGAGCAACTGGTTGCTAACGTACCCGGTGTAAGCTTTAACGGCGAAACCGACCCCGAAAAAAGTTTATATACAGTATTGAACGTGGCTTTCCCCGAGATGGAAATGAGCGATATGCTGCTGTTTAATCTTGATATTGCCGGGATCTCCGCTTCGGGTGGTAGTGCCTGCAGTTCGGGCAGCGATATTGGTTCGCACGTGTTAACTGCTATCGGGGCCAGCTCTTCAAGGCCATCGGTACGTTTCTCGTTCTCAAAGTATAATACAAAAGAAGAAGTTGATTTTGTAGTGGCTAAAGTTCGCGAGCTTTGTGCTGTAAATGTGTAAGCTTTGAAATTGCTGATATTATAAACGCCTTAAGGACTGGTTCTTAAGGCGTTTATATTAAAAGACGTCATTACAAGTAACAGATGTCTTTTGAAGAATCTCTAAGCTACAGTTCCTTCCTCAACCTCGCTACCGGGATGTTCATTTGTTCGCGGTATTTGGCTACGGTACGGCGGGCTATGTTGTAGCCGGCGTCTTTGAGTATTTCGGTCAATTTTTCATCAGCAAGCGGGTGACGTTTATCTTCTTTTCCGATATGTTCTTCCAAAATCTTTTTAACCTCTTTATTGGATACTTCCTCACCGCTTTCGGTTTGGATGGCTTCGGAGAAGAAAGATTTCAGCAGGAAGGTACCAAACTCGGTTTGTACATACTTGGAGTTGGCTACACGGGATACCGTTGAAATATCCATGCCAATACGGTCGGCAATGTCTTTCAGGATCATCGGCTTCAGATTTTTATCATCACCGGTAAGGAAAAACTCATACTGGTACTGCATAATGGCATTCATGGTTTTGAGCAGCGTTTGCTGGCGCTGTTTAATGGCATCAATAAACCACTTGGCCGAATCAAGCTTTTGCTTTACAAATTGCACTGCTTCCTTCAGTTTTTTATCCTTTTGGGAAGCCTTGTCATAATGCTGAAACATTTCCTGGTATGAGCGGCTTACCCTAAGTTCGGGGGCGTTTTTTGAATTGAGGGTAAGGATGAGCACGCCATCATTGTTAGTGATATGAAAATCAGGGATCACCTGCATTTGCTTGGTGTTGATCTCGTTTGAATCGCCAGGTTTGGGATTGAGTTTTAAGATCTCATTAACCACCGCACGCAACTCAACGGAGTTCATATTCAATGATTTTTCAAGCTTATCGTAATGTTTACGGGTAAACTCATCCAAATAATGTTCAACAACCTGTATCGCTTTTTTGATGATAGGGTCGTTTGCATCTTTTTTGCGAAGCTGGATCAGCAGGCATTCCTGTAAGCTGCGCGCGCCTACCCCAGGGGGGTCAAAGCCCTGGATCACCTTGAGCATCTCTTCTACTTCGTCATCCTCAGCCAATACATTTTGTGAAAATGCAAGGTCGTCGGTTAGCGACATGATGGGGCGGCGCAGATAGCCGTCGTCATCAAGGCTGCCTATGATCTGCTTGCCGATCATGAAATCTTTATCACTCAGGGGAAGCAGGTCTAACTGGGCTTGCAGACTTTCAAAAAATGAGCTTTGCACAGCAATAGGAATCTCTTTACGCTCATCCTCATCGTCACCATTTTGATCATAGCGAGATCCGTAATCGTTTACGTTATCTTCCTGCAGGTAGTCGTCAATATTAAATTCATCCATCTCGCCCTTTTCCTCATCGTTGTTATAATTATCTTCGTCGGGGTCGCGGTCGGGATATTGTTCTTCGGGTTCGTTTAGGTTGGTAAGGCTCAGATCTTCAAGCGCGGGGTTTTCTTCCAGTTCTTCTTTTATCCGGGTATCAAGCGAAACAGTAGGCACCTGCAGCAATTTTATAAATTGTATTTGCTGGGGCGAAAGTTTTTGTAAAAGTTTTTGTTGAAGGTTCTGTTTAAGCATAATTAAGATGTAGCCAAAAATACATCAAATTAATATCAACTAAAAATTACTTGAGGTATCTGCTTTAAAGTTGTTAAATGTTTTAGGCATGCCAATTGTTTTAGCGCTATCAAAAAAACTATATGAATTGATAGTTTATGTAATATTAGGCAATTATATACAAAGCTAACCCAACCTTTGGGTAGCTGAATTTTGTTATTTGATTTGTTGTTTGGTAGAATTATTGACTTGGTATAAACTAAAGTTATAACCCTCCAATTTAAAGCCCTTTAAATATAGGCATCAAAATTACTACTCTATAAAAAAAGTTATAGCGACACAATGTATATAGTAAAATAGTTTACTTTGTATTGTTAATCATCTGAAAGGTACTATACCTCTCGCCCTTAATTCGAGACTAAGGGCGAAAAAATAGAACTAAAAGTATTCCCGTAGTTGCAAGGCTGCGGGATTTTTTTTGTCTTGCCTTGCGGTCTTTTTCAGGTAGACTTTAAAGAACTGGCGGAAAGGAGGTATAGTGCCTTGGAGAAGATGATTAACGGCCAGTTACATAAGCTTATATTCAGGAGAACTCGAACTCTTCCTAACGGAACTGTAATAAAAGCAACAGGTAAACCATTCCCTATATGGGTGTTGGCATAACCAATGTAAATGTGCTTATCTTTTTAAGAGGGCCGGGGCTATAGACACCCCGGTTTTTTATTACTTTTCAAAAGGTTTTATTATTTCTTCATATAAACTCTCGTGAACTAAATAATACCCATGCGCCTTAAGAACCGGTATAGGTTTACCTTTATTCCACATTTGGCTACTCTCGTCATTGGCTAATCGTTGTTGGCTTTTACACACACTATCAACATATTCCTTTCTCCTGTAGCAATTAACCATTTCAAACTGCTCAAATATTTGATTGTCCTTTGCTATAAAATAAGCTTTCCTGAATTTATACTTCTTGCCCATCATTGCTAAATTACTAATGTCATTAACAAATTAGCAAGTGGTTTTATCAATAAAAAGAATTGGTTATTATTCCCGAAAGTGGTATTATTGTCAAATAAGATATTTGTACCAATAACCTCTGGCTATCGCAAATTACCACCAATACCCCTGCCAGCAATAGAGCAAAAACGTACTACCCGCATGGCATAGCTATGTTGTTTGCTTTGGTAAGGCCGTGGTAAGCCTGGGCGATAGCACAACATTAGTTATGCCTATTTTTTTGATTAAGATGTAAAATGCAGTACTTTAGCGCTGTTAAAATTATTGTGCTGAAAATCGTAGTGCTGTTCTAAATTACCACATTTAACAACATGCATACACTCGATACAAGTGCGCTGATAAGGCGTGGCTATATCTTTTGTATGTATAGGTTGTGGTAAACCTTGAACGGCAAACGGTAATTGGTCACGCCGTTTTTTATTATCATTTAATCGTTCAAATTACCACACGCGAATGAAAACCTTACCACGTATAGCCGTACTGGCTATGCTTTGCCTATTTAGCTGCAAAGCGCCCCAATACACCATTGGGATGAATGAACAGGACTTTGTTAAGCACAACAGAGTTAATGTTGTAGAACAAGCCGAACACTACTCTATTTACAAAAAAACAAACTACCCGTTTGGCACAGCCCCGGTTACAAGGTTCTTTTACTTTGTTGATGGCCGGATGGTAAGAATGGATAGTGGCGAGCGGGTTCCTGATTTTATAATTGAACATAGATCCAGGTAAGCCATGATTAAGCCTTATAAGCCATGGTTGATAGCTTTGGGGGTATTGCTATTGCTAATCATAACAAACCCCTCTATATCGGCATTTAAAGCCTTTAGAGGCCGGGATTCATATAGTGGATTGAAAAGGCCATTAAACTTATTCGTTGCCTCTGTTTATAAAGAGCATTCAAAGAAATTTATAGGATTCTTTGGCAACTTTATTGATATTTCAAACAATCCTGAAGTATTAACTACGCCAGTGGTTGCTGATACGATAAAGCATGATTCAACTGTATATGACACCTCTTATCATTGGAAGCCCCCGGTTACAGATTCGGTTAAATAATATAACTTTATCCTAAATCCATCACACAATGCCAAATGAAGATATTTTTTTCATAGCCCTAAAAAAGGGTGCTGAAAAAGGACTGTATAGTCCTGTAGATATTACCCCTGAATTTAGGGCACTGATAAGGACTATTTATTCAGATCATCTATCAGCTCCACATAATTGGCACCAGTTACCTACTTTGTTTTTTAAAGACTTTGCAGATTTAGATTACATCCGCTATGTACCGATATATGACCATCCGTTAGATGACACACCCGTCCCTGATAATTGGATAGATGTTATATCGGTGCAAGTTATACTACAACCCAGTGGGCTATTGTTTTACAATCAATGGAATCAAATGAAGGTTCAGGAGCGTGCGAATAAATTGAGCACGAGAAACATAGTAGCCACGTTTGTTTTAGCTGGTTTAGGGTTTTTGGTTTCTTTCGGTTCTTTTATTAAATCGTTTTTTGATAAGAGTGATAAGCAACAATTACAAGAACTATCGCAGCAACTACAACAGCAAAAGCAATTGCTATCAACAATGCAAAAAAACCTAAATCAAGAAGATTATCGGTCACATTCGGAGAGCGCAAAAAAGCCCTCCAAGTAGATTCTTTAGAGGGCTTTTCCATAATGTTATCTCCCTATTTTGATTGAGTGTATGTTGACGGTTTTTTAAGCATTTTATCAATAGCGTTATCAAACGATTTATCTCCGCTTGATTGCTTTGGCTGAGGTGTGCGCACTGGCTCAACAACAACCGGTTTTTTATCTGCTGGCTTCATATTAAGTGATGGTTAAAATGTGTTGCTAATACGAAGTTACAGTAATAAATTTCGGCATCAAAATTAGGCCGCTATTAAATCTTTGTATTTTGTTCGGATAGCCATATTACTTATAGCTTGCTCAATTTGTTTTTGAGCGCTTAAATGCCTGTAATTATATCGGAATGTAAATTCCTGCACATACTTATCCTGGTGCTTACGGCTCACCCAGTGGTGTGTTGCCTGTATAGTTAGTTTTAGATGTTTCCAACCGCATTCAATAGCGTTAGAGGTATAGCCGGCATCGTTTTTATATTGCTTTCTACCGTGGTCAACAACTTCGTGTTGGTAGGTATCATTTAAGCCTTTGTAAGCAAACCATTCATCAGAGACTACAATACTACCGGCCACAACGTTAGCCCTTATTAGAGGCTGTATAGTCGCTGTTTTGGTGTCTTTGATGGTCCAACACTTCAAACGTGCGTTCTTATCTATAACCTTCTCTTTTACCGTTCTGCCGGGTATTACTTTATGATCACGCTCAACATAGTGCCTAACCTCTGTTTGAAGCAATCCTAATACGGGCGTTTTGTCAATAAAGGATCGGCCTTGGCTGTGTGCTACTTTTTTATCCTTATGGCGGTTCTTATTCTTTCCACCAACAAATGTTTCATCGCTGGCAATAGTTCCCTCTAATGGCACATCAATTTCGTTGCCGAATACAGCTCTTAAGCGCTGCAGGATAAACCACGCTGTCTTTTGCGTTACGCCAATGTCTTTGCCTAACTGGATGCTGCTAATGCCCTTTTTGTGAAGTGTAAGGTAAATAGCCATAAACCATTTAAGCGTGGCTATTTTGGATGCCTCCATCATAGTGCCTGTTTTAGCGGTGTAGATCTTACGGCATGTTTTACACTTGTAGCGGATGCCATCTTTAAATACATCGGCGCTATGGCCGTCACAGCCTTCATGAGGGCATGACATAACACCATCGGCCCAGCGCCTGGATGCTAAATATTGGTGACAAGATTTTTCATTGGGAAACCTTAGCACTACATCAATGACAGTTTTAAATTCGGTAGAAGATAACATGGTATTGGGGTATTACTGATTATCAATAAAGATAACCAATTAGAAGTTTAGATGATACTCTGCATTTATACGGGCTTGTAACCGTCAATGGCTGCATTACATCTACTCACAGGTAATAACATACCGGGCGAATCAATCAAGCCGTTCTTTGTTATATCTATTAATCGATCCCGCTATTTGCGTTCACCGTGGGAAAGCTTTGCCACGTGCCTTTAGGAGTAGTATACCTAAGACATAGCTATCGCTATGTTTCGCCGAATAACGGCTCTTCAGTTAGGTTAATTAAGATTTTTGGATTGGGTTACGTTTGTATATAATTGCCTAATATTATTAACTTTAAGTAACCAAACTTTAATTTATGGCAATAGTAAAAGAGTTTAAAGAATTTGCAATGCGGGGCAACGTGGTTGACCTTGCTGTGGGTGTTATCATTGGCGCTGCTTTTGGTAAAATTGTTACCTCGCTGGTTGCAGATATTATTATGCCACCTATTGGCATGGCAACCGGGGGTATTGATTTTAAAGATTTAAAGTACGTACTTAAACCGGCTGTTGATAAAACACCCGAAACCGCGATTAATTACGGTTTATTTATCAATAATGTAATTGATTTTTTAATCGTTGCTTTTTGTATCTTTTTAATTGTTAAGGGTATCAACTCTTTGAAGAAAAAAGAAGAAGCAGCCCCGGCAGCGCCACCTGAACCAACTAAAGAAGAAGTTTTACTTACCGAAATCCGCGATTTACTTGCTAAGAAAGCTTAATGGAATTTAGTTCATAGTTGATGGTTCATGGATCATAGTTTTTGTGCTATATGGCTATCTATAAACCATCAACTATTTCCTAACTATCAATCATAGTCACCAAATTTATGGTTCGCGTTTTTTTATCTTAATGACTATGAACCATCCACTATGAACCATGAAATATCAACTATCAAAAGGTTTTTGGCAGCTTAGGATCAGTTAAAATGATATAGTCGGCCATGCCGGCTAATTTGTTCCAGTCGGGCTTGTCAAAACTATCATCCATGTAGGTTGCTATGTTAAGCACACGTAATTTGGGTGCGTATTTTTTAAGTTGGGCTACCGCGCCCAGTTTTTCTTCACTGTGAAAGCCGCCGTTAAGCTGCAATACTTTAAAGCCGGAGTGGTTTTTCAGGAATTTCGCTATCGACCAGCCCATGGTAGCATCCCAAAGGTTTTGCGACTGGTAAATCTGCATGCCCGGCATTGAGGCATGACCTCCCATTATTTTAGCAAATTTATCATAATAAGCCCCGGCAGCGGTATCTATAGGCAGCGGCGCAAGATAGCTTTTAGCCTGCGCATCAAGCTGCTTTAAAGCATCAAGGCCGCCGCGTGTAACCATGTTGGTATAGCGGGTTGGAGCGTTGGCTGCTATTACCGGCAGATGATTGGATTTGGCAAGTTCAACAAGCGGTTTGTAATCCTTATAGTTAGGCCAGGTACGTGCATCTGTTACCAGATTTTTTTCGCGAATAAGCCCCGCGAGATATTCATTCAGCACCAGCTGACAGTCAGTTTGAAACATCTCCATGGAAAGCGCTGTTTTTTGTGGATATTTTTCCGAAAGCTTTTTGAACAAGCTAAACTCCAGATAGTGCGCCGTTGAATCATTATGCTCTTCGCCAAAGAAAAGCACGTCGGCATTGGCCATGTCATTAACAATATCATCGGGCGTGATGATTTTTTGTGCCGATGTGCTATAAATTTTATAATGCGTTGCAGGTAGCTCCTGCGCTATGGTAACAGCCGATAAGAAAATAAAAAGTATGGAGAGGATTAATTTCATTTGTTAGGATAACCTGTTGAATTTACACTTTGTTAATGATTCGGACCTATTTATTCAACTTTTTTTAGCAAATACCGTAGTTCGCGATTGTACATTGTTGCAAAATTGAATCTGTAACAAATAATTAATGTTAAATTTAACTTTTTATTTAATATGATTTGTAATGATAGCTTAGCGCTGTTATTTAGTTCAGACAATGAACAGGATTTCGAATTTAATTATTGCGTATACAATTAGTTTTCCGGAAAAAGTGCCACTGATTTGCAGCCACCGGGCGGCAGCACACATGTTATTATAAATAAGAAAAATAGTGTTTGAATTATTAAATAAAATAACTACATTTGCGCTCTTGTTTTAAAAAGACGAATAGAATAAAATATAGCCATGAAAAGAACGTTTCAGCCTTCTCAAAGAAAAAGAAGAAATAAACACGGTTTCCGTGAACGCATGTCAACTGCTAACGGTAGAAGAGTATTAGCAGCCAGAAGAGCTAAAGGCAGAAAAAGGTTAACTGTTTCTGACGAAGGCAGGCACAAAGCATAATTGAGGTTGCCCTACCCTATTTATAAGGGTTTGGAACCGCTTATCTGCTTTATCCTTCGGTTCAAAAATGGCAACTATGTATACTTTTAAAAAAGAAGAACGGTTATGTAACAAAAGGCTTATTGACAAGCTTTTTCATAACGGTTCTTCTTTTTTATGTTATCCCTTCCGGGTATCCTGGCTTGTCAGCCCCGAGCCACAGCCCCATCCTGCGCAAATTCTTTTTTCCGTTCCTAAAAAGCGTTATAAACACGCAGTTGACCGTAATTTGGTAAAACGACTGATGCGCGAAGCGTACAGGCTCCACAAACAGCAGCATCTTTATGATATTCTGCAGCAAGCGGATAAAAAGATAATTGTTTCGGTAGGCTATGTAGGCAAAGAAATTGAACCATACCTTTTCATCGAAAAAAAAATGCTGAGGATGCTTGCCCAGCTTTCAGGTGAATTAACTGCTGCAATACCAGTCACGGCTAATTAACATGAATGGGCTTATGGATACAATCACCAGGTTTTTAAAAGCAATAGTTGGGGGAGTTTTCATCATTCTGATCAAATTTTACCAATATTTTATATCGCCGCTTTCGGCTGCATCATGCCGGTATACACCCACCTGCTCGCAGTACGGTGTTGAAGCCATCAGGAAGTATGGCGCTTTTAAAGGTGGTTGGTTAACCATAAAGCGCATTGCCAGTTGTAATCCCTGGGGTGGTCATGGGCATGATCCGGTACCATAAATTTATAATATGAGCCTTATACTTCAAATAGAAACAGCAACAACATCCTGCTCGGTAGCACTTGCCCGCGATGCCAAGGTTTTGGACTTTAAACAAATAAACGTCCGTAATATCCATGCTGAAGTTATTACTTTATATATAGATGAATTGCTGAATAAATCGGGAGTAACTTATAACGAGCTTGATGCTATTGCTGTAAGCAGCGGTCCGGGGTCATACACCGGTTTACGAATAGGTGTATCTACCGCCAAAGGATTGTGCTTCGCCCTTGACAAGCCATTGATAGCGGTTGAAACACTTGAGGCTATGGCTTATGGTGTTATTAACAGCCCGGGGGTTGCTGCTGATGGTAATATGCTGCTATGCCCGATGATAGATGCCCGCCGAATGGAGGTTTACACAGCATTATTTGATGCAGCCGGCAATAGAGTGCGTGAAACAGCTGCTGATATTATAGAAGGAAACAGTTTTGCCAACTATTTGAAAGACCATCAGATCTTGTTTTTTGGTGATGGTGCCGAAAAGTGCAAAGGTGTTTTAAGTGAAAGCCCAAATGCCTTGTTTTTGGATGATTTTGTAAATTCGGCAACATATCTTACCCAACAAGCAGCTCAAAAATTTGCTGATGGCGCATTTGAAGATTTAGCTTATTACGAGCCTTACTACCTTAAAGATTTTATAGCCGGGAAAAAAGCTCTTTAATTATTGGTTTTAAAAATACGGCCAAACAAACGGCCCAAAAACCCTTTTTCGCCCATGGGGATATAGCTGGAATTCATGGGATGTTCAATTACCCGTCCAAATTTCAGTGAAAAGCCCAGGAAGATATCCGCCCCGCTATAGTTGCCTACCCTATTTATTTGATTGGTATTATTTAAAGCGGCCAGAGTAAGGCGACCCGTATTTAGTAAGCGTTCGGAACCTATAAAAAATTCGACATTAGGGGATTTTACCATAATTTGTGCGCCGAGATTAAATAATTTATAATCGTCATAAGTGGCCGTTAAGGTAGCTATCAGGTTGTTTTTCTGTACCGAGTTAACCATTGCACCGGTAAAACCGGAAAAGAACATTTCTTTTTGTGCTACAACTGTTGGGAAATATCTGTACGTTTTTTCATCATCAAGCCAATAGCTTTTAGATACACTCAATTCGGCTTTGGCATTGGTTTTTGTATTAAATGAGGTAACAACTCCATTGCCCCTGACTAAGTCATATACAGCATTATATATATTCTCATCACGATGCTGGGATGTAATATCTGTTATGTTTGTTGTGTTATTAAAATCAGTAATGGTTGAGCGCTTGTTCCAGTGAATAAAGCCAAGGTCTTTGATGTTACCTTGTATCAGTATCCCATCCTCTGTTCGGTAAGTTGCACCCATTGATATCGATGCGCCTGGGTTACGAAACGTTGGTAAAAAGTCTCGTCCGTCCAGTCTGCCCGGTACATAGCTCCTGTAATACCGTCCCCTCATATAAACGTCGGCATTGTCATTGTCGGGATTTGCCGGGTCCCGGTTAATCTGCAGGCTCGACTCCTCCACATCTATTTTGTCATATTGAACACCAGACAGGTAGCTCAGCTTAAACCCTAACGACAGTTGTTTATTAACCTGCTCCCGGTAAATATAACTTAACTGGTCATACATCTGCACCCGATAATGGTTGTTGAATATATTATCATAATTATCACGCGCAAAATTTGACGGTCCATCAAGAAAAGCAATAGATTCATCGGAGATCACGCCTTTACCTTCTACTTTAGTTTGGGCCGAAAAGCCCATTTCAACATTCCCGTTTAAGCTGGTGAAAAACTTGAGCATTACCGCATAGGCATTGGCATTTGCATTGAAATGATTTAAAGCATTTTGGCCGATGCGCAGTGATGAGGTATTATAATATGAAGGGCTTGCAAATGCGCGGCTTTTCAGCGGCCGTTGTATATCGCCGGTTACATAAAAATTAGCATCGAAATTCGGGATGAAAAAATTGAATGCTACCCCCGGCTCGAATCGGGGATAAAGGCTCTTTGTGAAGGATTTTCAAATGAATCGTAAAGCGTGCCGGTATTATATTGCGAAAACTGTTGAGCCGATACGGATAAAGAACAAAAAATAAAGAAAAGAATAGTAAAGAAGATTTTATTCATAATTGGCTCACATATCTTGCCCCGAATCTACTTAAAGAAAAGAACTCAAAGCTGATTGTCTGTAAATTTTTTACAAATTGCTATTTGTAATGTTTTACGAAATTGGGCGGGTATTGTTGTGTAAACGTAAATAAATTTATTTTTTAACTCCACTTGTATCCGGAACATTTAGCCGCATACAAAAATTGGTATAAAAGTTTTTGTCGGATGCAGTGAGTTGGAAGGCCGCACCATAATAATTTTTCCAACCGGGGTCGCTGTTTTCAAAAGCATCGTAAAAAGTCCTTTTTAAATCGCGTTTTAATATAGGCTGCATGTTTTTAAAGTTAATAAAGAAGGCCACATTGCTCCTTTCGGCCAGCAAATTATCAAACTGGGTATACTGATCGGTTTTTCCTATGAATTTGCGGTTGAAGTAGGTGTCGTTATAACTTTCTAACTCGGATACCGAAGTGGCAAGTATGAGATAATTATCAATGATCAGAAAGTAAGGTTTCCGGAAAATGCTGAATGCATCGCCCAATAAAAAGAAAGGCAGTTTTTCATAATTAAACTGGCCAACTTTATCAGTAACCATATTACTGATGTTCATCATCACCGGAAAAAGCTTTGAGCCATCCTTAACAGAAATGATGGCAAATTTTTCAAAGTACCGCGTGGTAACTATCGCGAACTCGTTACCGAGCAGCTTTTCAAACTCGGGTTTTACAAACAGCCCTGCTTCTGATTTTACCTTATTCAAAAGTTCATTCTTTTCCTTGCCCACTCCCGCTTTATCATGCCATTGCGAAAGGTCGGCTTCAAACTTTTTAGGATCTGAAACGGCGAAGCTTGTGCTGTAGGCAGTTGTAGCCGGGAAAATATCTTTTAAATGATTCTCGACAGGTTGCTGGGCCGAAAAAATGTTTAAATAACTGGTTGCATTATTTCGTTTAGTGGTGAAACCGTTAAACATCAAAGCATCGCTTTTGTAATTTAAGTTTAATGCCGCATAGGCCGGCAGCATTCTAAAGCTCTTAAAAAGATCGGTAGTTTTATTAAGGAACAGCTGATCAAAAAACGGGTTAAACTGGTTGTAATTAATATAAAGATTGGCAAGTGAATTGGCGTTTTGCTGCTCAGGCAACGGTACAAAGCCATTATGGCCTTTATTCTGTTGGTAGATGGCGCTATGATCAACCAAATCTTTTGAAAAACTGCCCGAAAATATATTGTCGCCGGTTTTAATGAGGTAAAAATGTTTATTGAGCGGCTTAACATATATATTATAACCCTGGCTTGCCGCTATTTGCATAGGCGCTATTTGTAAAGCGCTTTTGGCATTGCCTGTTAAATGATTAAACATAGTTGCGGAAAAAGCTTTTGATGCCGAGGTGGTTACGAGCAAGTCTATATTATCATTATTTGTAGGATGAAGGGAAACGAAAATGTTTTGGCCTGTAAAAAATTGATCAAGCTGTGGAGAGGCAATAAGCAACTTGCGTAAGGTGTCAAGTTCATGTAATTTGCCGGGGCCAACAAAAGTGCTCAAGAGCTGGTTGCCGGCAAAAATATCATAAAATCCCTTTTCATTACCAAACTCAAATATTGCCACCGCATTATCAGGAATAGCGCGCATAACCTGCCCGGTACGCACTCCCGGCGGACTTAAATTTTTAAAATATAACACCGTTACCAGCACGGTAGCTATAATCAAAAATATAGTGGTTACTATCAGTCGTTTCATAGCAGGGGCGTGCAGCAAATATAGAATTTTACCCCACGGCGTTAAAGTAATACTTTCAATTGGTTAACTTAGCTTTTTATATCGCATGAACAAACAAATAATTATTACCGCTTCGTTTTTAGGTATGCTGGCCGTTATCACCGGCGCTTTTGGAGCCCACGGTTTAAAAGCGTTGCTTGCCCCCGCCCAGCTTGAGGTTTGGCATACTGCTGTACAATACAACTTCTATCATGTATTTGCTTTGCTTTTTTTAGCAGTTTTTGCGCGGGAAAAGAGCGGTGGCTTAATATCAGCAGCTTACTACCTGTTCACTTTCGGCATTATATTCTTTTCAGGTTCGCTGTACCTGTTGTCATGCCGCGATCTGCTTGGCTGGAACTGGCTTATAGCCATGGGGCCAATTACACCCATTGGTGGTTTGTTGTTCATTTTGGGCTGGCTGATGCTGGCATTAGCTGCTATCCGCAACAAATAATAAACAATGTTAGAGTTTGCCGAAATTGAACATACCGACCGTGAAACACTTTTTGCCGAAGTGATTTTGCCATTGGCTATTTCAAAAAACTATACCTACCGGGTTCCTTATGATCAAAATGATGCTGTTGCTATTGGCAAAAGAGTGGTGGTGCAGTTCGGCAAAAGCAAGCTTTATACAGCCATTGTTAAAGAGATAGGGAAACTGGCGCCCGAAAAGTACGAAGCAAAATATATCATCGAGATCCTGGATGACCGCCCGGTTGTAACTCCCAAGCAGCTCGAATTTTGGCAGTGGCTGGCAGATTACTATATGTGCAACATAGGCGAAGTTATGAACGCCGCGCTGCCATCGGCATTGAAGCTGGCCAGCGAAACCCGCATCATACTTAACCGGGAATATGAGATAGATAAAGCCACGCTTCACGATAAAGAGTTTTTAATTGTTGAAGCCCTCGAAATTCAGCCGGAACTTACCATAAGCGATATTACCAAGCTTTTGGGACAGAAAACTGTAATGCCGATATTGAAGCTGATGTTTGAAAAAAACATCATCAACATATCCGAAGAAGTAAACGAACGTTATAAGCCCCGCAAACGCACTTTTATTACACTTAACCCGGTTTATAACAACCAGGATAATCTGCGGGAGCTATTCCCGATATTGGAAAAGCGCGCGCCTAAACAGGCCGATGCCCTATTAGCTTACATCAAGCTTTCCCGTCATCAAAAAAGCATCACCAAAAACGAACTTATCGAAGAAAGCGGTGCAGGTGAATCAAGCATTAAATCGCTCATTGAAAAAGAGATCTTCTTTTCGGAGGACAGGAACGTTAGCCGCCTGCATTTTGAGGAAGAAGGAGAAGAGGGCAACAACTTTGAATTGAGCGAACAGCAAACGGAGGTACTTCAAAGTATCCGCGGGCAGTTTAAAGAAAAAGAAGTAACGTTGTTGCATGGCGTAACCTCATCAGGCAAAACACAATTATATGTAAGGCTGATAGAAGAGATTGTACGCAGCGGGAAACAGGTACTTTACCTTTTGCCTGAAATAGCCCTAACAACACATATTATTGAAAGGTTACGGACGTATTTTGGTGCGGATATCGGTGTTTATCATTCGCGTTTTAATGACAATGAGCGGGTTGAGGTTTGGCAGAAAGTTTTAAGCGGAGAGTATAAGATTGTGCTCGGCGCGCGGTCGTCTGTGTTTTTACCTTTTGCCGATCTGGGATTGATCATTGTTGATGAAGAGCACGAAACATCATACAAGCAATTTGATCCGGCGCCGCGCTACAACGCACGCGACACCTCGATTTTTTTGGCTAACATGCACCAGGGTAAAGTGCTTTTGGGTTCGGCCACGCCATCCTTTGAAAGCTACTATAACGCCCGCACTCACAAATACGGTTTTGCAGAGCTCACCGAACGCTTTGGCGGCGTTGAGCTGCCCGATGTGCAGGTAGTAAGCATCGCTCATGAAACCAAACAAAAAACTATCCAGTCGCACTTTACCAGTGTGCTGATGGAGGGCATCAAGCAGGCACTTGAAAATAAAGAGCAGGTGATTTTATTCCAAAACCGCCGCGGATATGCCCCCATCCTGATGTGCAAAGTATGTGCTTATACTCCCAAATGTATCAACTGCGATGTAAGCCTTACTTATCATAAAAGCAGCGGCAAGCTGCATTGCCACTACTGCGGTTACAAGGAAGATACACCATCCATTTGCCCCGCCTGCGGATCTACCCACCTGGAATATAAAGGCTTCGGTACCGAAAAAATTGAAGATGAACTGAGCGTTTTATTGCCCGAAGCCCGGATTGCCCGGATGGACCTTGATACTACACGATCACGGAATTCCCTGCAAACTATCCTCAACGATCTGGAAGAGAAAAGGATAGATATATTGGTTGGAACCCAGATGGTGGCCAAAGGGCTTGATTTTTCAGATGTAACGCTAATTGGTATTATTAATGCTGATAGCTTGCTAAAATTCCCTGACTATAGGGCAAACGAGCGTGGTTATCAACTACTTGCACAGGTAAGCGGCAGGGCCGGCCGCCGGGGTAAGCAGGGCAAAGTAGTTGTGCAAACCTATGATATTTATCACCGGGTGTTAAAGCAGGTGATTGATAACAACTACGCCGATCTTTATTTTACCGAGATGGAAGAGCGGAAAAGCTTTAAATACCCTCCCTTATACCGGATCATTAACCTCGATATCAAGCATAAAAATCCCGATGTGCTCCATAACCAGGCAGAGTACCTCGGCGCGCGGCTCCGGGAGCATTTTGGCGAGCGGGTGATTGGCCCGGAGCAACCGCTCATCAGCAGGATCCGCAATTATTACATTAAAAGCATTATGCTCAAATTTGAGAAGGATGGGATCTCTATCATAAAAGCAAAAACTGTTTTAAGGGATGTGATCACTCAGTATTATACAACCAAACTTAGCACGGGCAGTATTGTACAGCCCGACGTTGATCCGTATTAATACAATCTTGAGCCGTGCCGGGCGGGAATTTTCTGATTAACAAATTGTGTATCTTAGTTAAATGCATATTGAACGCTTTACGCCCGGCGAAATACTAAAGCCTTTTATACGGCAATACGTTTTTATCGTGACTGCAAATGATCTGGTCAATCGTATTTTGCCCGATACATCGCTGGTAATGGCATTCAGGTACGGTGGCAAGATTAGCGATATTACCGAGGCACATAGCGGTAAGCTTCCCTCTTCTTTGATCACCGGCTTAAAAAAATCGCCCAGGCTAATTAATTACGCATCAGGCACGGGCAATATGCTGGTTTTATTTAAAGCAGCCGGCGCGACAGCGTTTTTCAAAAATCCGCTTCATGAATTGTTTGAAACAACTCTGCCGCTTGATAACTTTATTGACCTGTGTGAATTATCCTTAATTGAAGAACAACTGGCAGAAGCTGCCAATAATCAGCAACGGGTAATCATCACCGAACAATTTCTGCTTAAACATATTGAAAACTACAAACAGGACCAGTTGATCATATCTGCCCTGCAAAAGATCCGCTTATCAAAGGGCATGATCAAAATTAAGGACCTTGCCGATACTCATTATATAAGCCAGGATGCATTTGAAAAACGCTTCAGACGAGTGGTTGGTACTTCGCCAAAGCAGTTTTCCAATATTATTAAGATCAGGTCGATAGTTGATAGTAAACCTAAAAACGGTTCGCTCAGCCAGGTAGCTTTAGAAGCCGGGTACTTTGACCAGCCGCATTTCAACAAGGAATTTAAACTGTTTACAGGGTTAAACCCTACCGATTTCTTCAAAATACCAAGGGCCTGGTAAATCAATGATTTTTTACAAGTATTGGGCGTTGATTGTGCTGAATTTTGGAACAAAAACAAGGATTATCATGAAACAGATATTTATAGATCAATTTATTGTTCCCGCAACAGCTCAACAGGAATTTAAAGGACGTATGAAAGTCAACCGCGACTTTATAAAAAAGCTCGACGGATTTATTGAAGACCGTGCCTTTGAGCGCTATGATGACCAAGGCAACCTCATTTGCATTACAACCGCCATTTGGCAAAACGAAGATGTTTTACAAAAAGCTAAAGAGGCAGTGCAGCAGCTATATCAGCAACAGGGCTTTGATATGAAGGCTATGTTGCAAAGGCTAAACGTAAGCATGGAAAGGAACACTTACCGGGAGATTGCCGATTAGAAAGCAGCAACATATAATCGACACATAAAACGTTTTATATTGAATTAAAAGAACAGGCAAATATTACCCGGCCTAATTTTGCCGGGTAAGCCCGTTTTGTAATTTAATTTCTGATAGATTTGTGTTACGATTATAGTTTTATGACAATAACCAACTCCGATTTTAAAATAGATGTAACCTCCGAAATTGGCACACTCCGCACATTGCTTATTCATAGTCCGGATAGCGGTTTAGGCAAAGTTGTGCCTTCAAAGGCGCAGGACTGGCTTTTTGAAGATATAATTCATCTGGATACGGTACGCAGGAATGAATATGATTACTACGTAAAGCTGTTGCTCTATTTTCTTGACCCAGATAAAATAAAAGGCAGGCTGCATCAAATTGATGATGAAAGTACGCGCCGTTCGTTTTTTAAACCTGATAATGCTGGCTTCCATTCTTCAGATAAGGTTATCGAGATCCAAACCCTGCTGGCTGATATTTTACAACAGCCGGATATCCGTAAAAAACTGGTAGCTTCTGTATGCGCGGTTGAAAGCTGCAATTACCGTTTACAACAGCAGCTTACCGATACCGCCCCGGTTGAACTGGCCAAGATCTTTATTTCGGGCTCGTTAACAACCGAAGAAATGATCTTTGCCCCTATCCCCAATCTTATTTTTTCGAGGGATCTGGGTATAGCAGTGAATAATCATATGCTGCTCAATAAGCCGGCAAAGAAAGCCCGTTTCCGCGAAACTTTGCTGATGCGTTACATATTTTTCAATCATCCGCTGTTTGAAGCTTATCGCGATAATATTTTGGAGATTCCTGAAACCGCGCAGCATTTTTTACGCCCGGGCGAAGACGCGGAAGGCCGCACAACTTTAGAAGGCGGCGATGTGATGATGGTAAGTCCTGATCATTTAGTGATTGGCTGCAGCGAGCGGACATCTGTCAGCGGGGCTAATGAAGCTATCAGGCTGTTATTTGAACATGATGTAGTTAAGAAGGTAACCATCGTAAAAATTCCAAACAAGCGTGATTATATGCATATCGACACTGTTTTTACGCAGGTAAAACGCGATACCTGGGTGTTGCTCCGCTCACTTGCGGTGGCCGAAGCCCCTATTGAAGAACGGGAGCCGATATCATGGTTTGCCGATAAAAAACAAAAAGAACGGGCGGAAATTGTACAGTTTGAAAAAGATAAAAAACCGAGGCTATTTGGTTGTATTGAGGACCTGCTTTCTGACATCAGCGAGAACGACCTCAAAAGCGGCGTAAAAACCAAGTTTATTTACTCGGGCAACAACACCTTCCCCTTTGATGCCCGTGAACAGTGGACGGACTCCTGCAATCTGCTTGCCCTAAAAGAAGGCGTTGTTGTTGGATATGATCGGAATGATAAAACTGTAGAGGCTTTTAAAGAAGGTGGCTTTAATGTGATCCGGGTAGCCGAATTGCTTCAAAAATTTGAGAATAATGAACTTGATCCGCATAGTTTAACCGATACGCTGATATTAATGCCATCAGCCGAACTTTCTCGTGCCCGCGGTGGTTTCCATTGCATGAGCATGCCGGTATTGAGGGATGGTGTAATTTAAGTTATCATCGAGTCATTTGGTCATTAAGTCAATGCTGAGCATGATTTATTGCAATCAAAAGTGACTCAATGACCTAATGAAATAATGACAAATAAGGAATGAGTCAATCAACATCACATATATTAATGATCCGCCCGGTTAATTTCGGGTTTAATGAAGAAACTGCAGCAAGTAACGCTTTTCAAAACGCTAATGCCGAAAAAAATGGTGTACAGGAAAAAGCTTTGACTGAGTTTAACGGAATGGTCAACATTTTGCGCCATAATGGTGTGAATGTTACTGTTATAGATGATACACCTCAACCCTACACGCCCGATTCGATATTTCCGAATAACTGGGTATCGTTTCATAATGACGGTGGCGTTTTCCTTTACCCTATGCAGGCCGAAAACCGCAGGCTTGAGCGCAGGGAAGATATCATAACCGATTTGGAGGATAAATTTAAAGTAGCGCATGTAATTGACCTGAGCCGTTTTGAGCATGAGCACCGCTTTTTAGAAGGCACCGGCAGTATGGTGCTTGACAGGGATAATAAAATAGCTTACGCCTGCCTCTCGCCCCGTACAGATAAAGAGGTGCTTAACTATTTCTGTGAACAAGCTGGTTATCAACCGATCAGTTTTGAGGCCGTTGATGAAAAAGGGAAAGCCATTTACCATACCAATGTACTGATGTGCATTGGAACTGAATTTGCAGTAATCTGTTTGGATAGCATCCCCAACCCACATGAAAGGATAACTGTTATAGATTCATTGAAATCCTCGCACAAAGAAATTATTGAAATCACTTTTGAGCAGATGAACCAGTTTGCCGGTAATATGCTTGAAGTGAAAAACAAAGCGGGCGAAACGTTGATCGTGATGTCGCAAAACGCTTTCAGCGCTTTGAGTGAAGCACAGCGTTCCGCTTTACAACAGTATGGAAAGCTGGTTTATACTGATATCAATACCATTGAAACTAATGGCGGCGGCAGTGCAAGATGTATGATGGCTGAGGTGCATTTACCGGCTATTTAAATTCATCTGTTAACAGCGTACAACGCTATCAGATACTTGAAGAGGAAAACAATCACAGCTATAACTGCGAGTAATAACAATTGCTTCACTAAATATTTAGGCATGGCTAAATCGTGATTAAGATATAAAGAGGACAATTTAATTATTACAATGCAATTTATAGCCTCTGCACATTTTTCACAAAAATTGTGTCTTTATTGTATAACAGCAACTTACGACAATAGCTTATCTTTAAACATACGTTATTAATTATGATTTTTTTACCAACGAATAAGCCCCTTTATTAGGGGCTTATTCGTTAAGTATCCACTTGAACAGCTATTCAGGTTTATTCGGTAATGAAATAGGTATAAGCCTGTTTTTGCTTCATTTTTGAGCGTACGCGTTTAAAACTATCTTCAATGTCTTTACGCTCGTCTTTTTCAGTCACTTCCATAAAGGCTTCCTGGTAATAACCTAAGGATTTATTCCAGTCCTTTTGTTTTTCATAAAACAAGCCAAGCAGCTCAAAGGTGCGGGCCTTGTTCACTCCCGGTGTGGTTAAAGCCTGGGCCGAAATGGTTGAAACCAGCTTATCCATTCCCAGGTATACTACCAGGTCAAGATAATGGGTGTAATTATCCGGAAAAGATGGCTCCAGCTCCATACAGGTTTTAAAATGATAACCTGCGGTTTGGTAATCCTGGATCTTGTAATAGTAGATCATCCCTAACTGGTAATGTGCCCTTGCAAAAAAAGGCTCATCTGTAATGATCTGGTTTAATATGTTTAGGCCTTTAGGTGTTTCACCGAACGATAGTTCATCAACAGCCTGTAGGTATTTTTCTTCTATTGAATAATAATTGTCCATATAAAATTTCAAATTCAGTTAAGCTTACGTTTATGTAAGGCTTAATGTTATACTAATGTGGTAAATGCAGGATCGGTTCGGGTGCTTCAAAAGCACTACACCGGAGTAGAGAAGAGAATTATCGACACAAAACCCTTCTGCTGCGGCACCATGGGCCACATTATTGTTGAGCAGATTGATTTATTAAATAGCATCGGTTTGTACTTTATTAATGCAAACCTACAATTATTGAACGAGAAAAGCAAGAGAGGAAGTGTTCATGCACAGCTCAATGCCCTGTGCATGAGGTTTATTGCCTTTATATGACTTGAAAAAGCAACGTAAAAAAATAGCAGCTTGAAATTAAGCTGCTATTTCATTTTGTTTAACTGCCTCAATCAGGAAGTTGTTTTTTAATTCTTTTTCAGAGATCATTATGCTGAAATCATCAAACTTAATGCCATGTTCAAGCGGATAAAGTACATAGCCGCGTTTAAGGGCATCATATGCGCCAAGTTCAAATATTTCGTCGTGCTTTTTGCCTTTTATTTTCGCACCGCTTACTAACTGGTAAGCGTCGGATATGGTTTCAAAATTATTGTTTTTCATAGTACAGGTAGCTATACAATTACTTTGCCAATTTTTATGCAAACCAGTCGAACAAATCGTTTTGTTTTAAAGAAGCTTTGTCCGTACCCGATAAATCATTAATAATCAACCCTTCGCCCATTTGTATTATTCGTGTGCCATAATTAAAAGCATCCTTCAAATTATGCGTAATGAATACCGCCGTTAAATTAAATTCGCGGATCAGTGTATCAGCTGTCCGCATTACCACGTCGGCCGAGCGTGGGTCGAGGGCGGCGGTAGGTTCGTCAAGCAATAAAACTTTACAACTATCCATCACACTCATCAGCAGGGTAAGCGCCTGCCGCTGCCCGCCCGATAAAGTACCCATCGGCTGATCTATCTTATCCTGCAAACCCATGCCAAGGCCGGCTACTTTTTCCCGAACCTGTTTTTTAAAAGTATCATTTACCCCAACGGATAAACCTTTTCTTTTTGTGCGGATAGATGCCAGCCGGAAATTATCTAATATGCTCAAATCTGGCGCAGTGCCACTCAATGGGTTTTGAAATACCCTTGCAATCCACCGGCTGCGTTTGTAATCAGGCATGTTGGTTACATCGTTACCGTCGATACTTATAGTACCATTATCGGGCGATACGCTGCCGGCAATTAAATTAAGCAAGGTGGTCTTGCCTGAGCCATTCGAACCAACTATCACCAAAAACTCACCGTCTTTGATCTCCAGTGTAATGCCATTAACCGCGTTTACCTGGTTGGCTTTACCTTTATTAAATGTTTTATGTACGTCGGTTATCGTTATCATGATGATCTTAATAAGGATAAACGCGGCAGGCTTACAATTACCAGCACAAAACCGGCGGTAACTATTTTAAGTAATTTAGGGTCGACACCAACTGAGAGTGTAAACGCCAAAACCAGCTGAAATATCACTGCCCCTGCTAATACCAATACCAGGCTTAACCATACCGAGGTAAGCTTAAACCAGTTAATTAATGTTTCGGCAATGATCACCGATCCTAACCCTACTATCACAATCCCAATCCCCATGCTGATATCTGCAAAACCCTGGAACTGGGCTACCAGGTAACCGCTCAAAGCCGTGAGCGCATTGGCCAGTGCCAGCCCGGTAATTTTCATCCTGTCGGTATTTACGCCTAATGAACGGATCATGGATTCACTGTTACCTGTAGCCCGCATGGCTATGCCAAAATCGGTTTTGAGCAGGTAGCCGATCAGAAAAGTGATCACGATAACAAAAATGGCAAGGATCCAGAATGTATTTTGATTAGGGTCGCTCACAACACTTACTATAGTAAATAACGAAGGCAAATTGATGAGCGGTAAATTTGAGCGGCCTAAAATAGTAAGGTTAACCGAGTAAAGCGCCGTCATGACCAGGATGCCGGACAGCAGTGCATTGATCTTTAACTTGGTATGAATAATACCGGTAAGCGCCCCCGCTGCTGCGCCTGCCAAAATCACAGCAGGTAAAATAACATAGGCAGGCTGATGATTGGTCAGCAATACTGCCGTAACCACGCCACCCAGTGTATAACTTCCATCGGTTGTGATATCCGGAATATTGAAGATTTTCATGGATATATAAATCCCCAGCGCTATGGCCGAAAAGCATAGGCCCTGCAGTAAAGCGGTAAGGTAAAAATCCATTTATTTTACAGGCTCAAAATTTGGCGGAATGGTAATATTGTATTTTTTAGCAGCAGCCGGGTTATATACCCTCTTTCTGACCTTTACCATTTCGGGTTGCAGGCCATCGGTTTTATGAGTTTTAAGAAATTGGGCAGCCTGCTCGCCGGCCTGGTACCCCCATTGATAAATATCAGCCCCAAAAGCAGCGACGGCTCCACGCTGTACCAAACCTGCTTCGCTTGTAAAAATCGGGATGTTTTTTTGATTACAATTTTTAAGGATAGTTTCAAAAGATGCAAAAACGGTATTGTCCGGATTGGCAAAAAAAGCGTCGATGTTTTTGCCCAATAGCGACTGCGTAACCAGCTGCGCATCGGCCGAGGTATTTAACGGAAGTGCTACAATATCAACGTTTAGCCCTGCGGCCAATGATTTAATACGGTTTAAGGCATCGGCCGATTGCGGCTCCGATTGATTATAGATCATCCCGATTACAAGCTTTGCTCCTTTGGGCTTAAGCAGTTTGGGAATAATGCTAAACGAAGTATCGATATAATTTAGCTCTTCTACCGCACCAAAAAGGTTGGCGGGTGCTTTCCCGCTTGCATCAACTACCTTCATGCGTTCGGCAGTTGGGGATACCATGGCGAAAACGGGGATATGTTTTGTTTTTTGAAGCGCTGTTACTGTTGATAATGTTGTACATGTTGCCAGCAGGTTTACACTATCAGTAACAAAGTGGTTAACAATTTGCGTAAGCGTTGGGATATCGCCCTGGGCATTGCTGTATTCAATCTGAACGGTTTTCTTATCTTCGCTGAAACCATTTTTGTTCAAGGCATCAGTAAAACCTTTGCGGGCCTGTGATATGGTGGCATCTTCAAAAGCATCAACAAAACCAACTACAGGCACCTGCATTGATTTAGTTTTGGGTTTACAGGATACGAAAAAAACAAGCACTATAGCTACCGGCAGATATTTGATAAACTTCATTTTACTAAATTAACTTTTTAGCCGTAAAGCTGAAAGTACAATGGCAAAACCCGAAAATTGTTTTACAATAAGATTATCATTATACGAAAGCTTAAAGCAGAACACACAAAGCCAAACCGGCAAGCCAATTACAAAGTCGTTTAATTATGTATAATAATTTACCGCATTACCTTTCCAGGCAACGAGCTTAACAACTATTCAACCCTAATATGATTAAAACACAATAAGTTTAAAGCAGATCTTTAAGCCCGGCAAAATTACTGATGGTTGCTACCATGCCATCAGGCACAACGCCAAAACCATAATTTGCAAAAATAAAAGGTACACCGGCTTGTTTGGCGGCATTATAATCGCCCATGGTATCACCTACGTAAACCGGGGCTTTCAATTGATGATCATTAACCACATCTTTGATATTATCGGCCTTAGGGTTTCCTTTTGTGCCGAAACACTGGTGTCCAAGAAAATGGCCATGCAATTGGTTCAGATCCAAAAACAGTTCGATATAACCGTTTTGGCAATTGCTTACAATATAAAGCTTATAGTTTGCGGCAAGATATTTAAGCGTTTCTTCTAACCCGGGGTACAGCTCCCCTCCTTTGGTATGTAATATTTCCAGCTCACTTACAGCACAAAGCGATTGTACTTCTTTACGTTGCTCAATATTTAGTTCCGGGAATAATTTATCAAAAATGGCATCGTAGGTCATTCCGGTGATGGAACGCACACGTTCCTGCGTCATTTCCTCTTTAATATAATCAACCTTGCTTATAGCTGCCTGCCAAGCAAGAGCTACGTTTGCAGTGCTATCCCAAAGTGTACCGTCAAGGTCAAAAATTATGCTGTCGTATTTATTTTTAAGCGAATCATTCATATCGCCGGCAAAAGTAAAAGTTTTTTATTCCTGCCGGCTATCAGATTGATGTTAATTTAGGAAGTAAAGAAATATGGAGTTATTGAGCTGTAAGTACCCTTATCATATTATTAAAAGTATCAGCCACATAAACCTTCCCTACTCCTACAGACAGGCCATAAGGAACTGAGAAACTTGCCTTAGAACCCTCTCCATCGGCCAATCCCGAAAAACCTGTACCCGCAACTGTGGTAACCTGTCCAAAAGTATCAACAGCCCTGATAAGATGGTCTGAATCCCCTACATAAATGTTACCCTGATTGTCGGCGGTTATACTTACAGGTGCGTTAAAAGTAGCAGTATTACCAGCACCATCTACTGAGCCTTTGATTCCGTTACCGGCCAATGTCGAAACAACGCCATCAGAAGTAATCTTCCTAATCATGTTATTGCCCAAATCTGTTACGTAGAGGTTACCCGACAAACCAATTACAATACCTGTAACCTGTGAAAAACTTGCTGCAGTTCCTGTTCCATTTGCTGAGCCACTTACACCCGAACCTGCAAACGTAGTTACAACACCGGCCGGAGTTATTTTACGGATCTTATAAACATCGGCAACAAATAAATTTCCACTTCCATCTACCGCTATTCCGGTTGGCGCACTGAAGCCTGCAGCTGTGCCTGCACCATCAACCCCGTTCGCCCCTCCCCCCGCCAATGTAGTAACAGCACCTGCCGAAGTTATTTTCCTGACCACTTTACCTGTACTTTCGGCTACATATAAGTTACCGTTCCCATCCAGTGTTATATCCTGAGGATTGTTAAAACTGGCAGCGGTACCAATACCGTCAGTGTCTCCCTGCGCACCACTCCCAGCAAAAGTAGTAACTACACCAGCCGGGGTTATTTTACGGATCAGGTTATTGCCAGCATCAGCTACATAGATATTGCCTGCTGCATCTGTGATCATACCGCTGGGCCTGTTAAAAGACGCTGTCGTTCCGGTGCCATCAGCTTTGCCCGGATTTATATTGCCTGCAAATGTGCTTACTACAACCTTTAGCGCCTGGGGAGCGTTATCATTATTTTTTTTTGAGCATGCGGAAACAGCAAGTAGAACTATTAGGCATGATATGGTCACTTTAAAAAAGGCTAATTGAGTTTTTTTCATAATGTAGTTTTAGATCGATGACCTCTTAATTGGTTTTATTGTAGACAAATGTAGTGAGCCAAATGAATTAAAATCAGGAAAAGCTAACCTGATTAAACACTAATATCACAACTGAAAATTTATTCATCTTTTAAACAAGATTACGAAGATAAACTGCTGTTTGTAACAGCGTAAAAAGTTTAATTTTTTTTATCGATCTTATAACGTTATATCAAATTTTCTTTCTACATTTAACTATTCATCTGTATCTATTAAAAAATGCGTAAAACTACGTACGCAAAACGGTGAAATCCCTGATTATTTTTTATAAAGCGTTGGTTATTTTTGGAGCATAATATGTTTCTGAACATCCGGAGGCATCTTTTAAAAACTTATACCTTGCTTATGAAATTATTCTACCATTTTCTTGTTTTGGTTGCGGCGTCTCTCATTTTGGTAGCTTGTGCCAATATGTTTTCCTCAACACCCGAAAAAAAAATCGATAAACCTGCGCAACGCAGCGGCATCTACTTTGGCAAAGATTCATTGTATAATTCAGAAACAAACACCCGGCTCACATTCTCGGATTCTTATTACCATGATGTTTTAAACCGGTATACGAGCGGCAACCACCAGGCCTGGCACAAAATCAATAACAATTTATTTATTGCCGCAAATTACCTGGGCCTTAACCCAATAGAAAAATAATTTAGTTTAATAGTTAGTTAGTTAGGAACAGTTGTAAACAGTCGCCGCAGAACGCTCCGACTGTTTTTTTATGATCAGAATTTGGGAAATGAACCCAGGCCAAAAAATATCGCGAATAAAGGAATAGCCAACAAAAAATATGCTTTTGCCAATTGTCTGTCATCGGCATTCCCAACTACAAATACATTATATAGATCGGCTTTCAGTGATTTAAGTTTCGCTTTCATGATAATAGATTTTAAGTAATTATAAACAGCTTAATTTCAAATACTTATTTAATTTATATAAATCAAGCTTGTTATTATTATGACTGTAGCGGCGGATTTTGGTTTAAATGAAAATGCCCTTAATTTTTTAATCAAGGGCATCTGTATGTATTTCAGTCAATTAAATTATTTCGTTTTATCCTCGCTCATCTCCGGATGATAATGTAAGCCCGGTGTAAGCCAGTGCAAAAGCATCACCCTTGAATACCTGAAATTAAATGGCGCTAAAACTACCGCTACTCCTAAAATAACAGTTACATACAACCAGGGGTTACTGCTGCCTGTTAAAACGCTGATAGCAACTGCCAATGTAACCATCTCAGCAACGTTAAGCGCATAACTGGCAAACATGGCTACATAAAAATAACCGGGTTCACGCTCATACACCAGGCCGCAGTGTGAACATGTTTTATGCATCTCCTGTCCTTTAAATTCATACATACCGGTAGCAAACAGGTCGCCGCGCCTGCAACGCGGACATTTGGCGTTTACAAAGGCAGACCAGGCGGATAATTTATATTTAGGGGTTTCCATAACGTTATGATTTATTGTTTAAGGTTTTTTTTCTGAATTCTTCGGGGTAATGCCCTCAATTTTTTTAAAGAACTTGGTAAAATAGGAGTTATCACTAAAATTTAGGTTAAAAGCTATCTCACTTATATTAAGTCGCGGATTGGTCAATAGCCTTTTTGCTTCAAGCAAAGTTCTGTTACGGATCACCTCTCCTGCCGACAGGCCAAGCACATCTTTACATACCGCGTTTAAATGATTGGGGGTAATATAAAGCAGTTCTGCATAATCTTTAGGGAGCTTTACATCGATATAATGCTGTTCAATCAGCTTCTGAAAGTTACGGATCAGCGTTTGATTATAGCCCTGTTTGCCAAAGCTATCGCCTTTGCCCTGGCAACGATTTATCAGAATGAAAAGCTGAAGCATAAGCACCCTTACCATATCGCTACCCAAAACTGCAGGCTTTTCAACTTCAGATACAATCCTTTCAAAAAGGGTAATGATTTCGGGTAACTGGTTGGCAGGTAAGTCAACCACCTCATCCCTTGGATTGCCGTTCAAAAAGTTAAAATTGTCAAAGTAGCCTGAGCGTAATAAAAACGACTGGATAAACGAGCTTGAGAAATTGATAATATAACCGTCAGTAAAACCTTCAAAAGCCCATGAATGCACCTGCCCGGGAATCATAAAGTAAATCTGCCCCGGCCTTACCTCAAAGCTTTCAAAGTCAATGGTATGTGATCCTCCTCCATCAGTAAACAATACCAGGTGGTAAAACGAGTGGCGGTGCGGGAAGAAAAGGTTTTTATGAGCATCCAAATAAGACGCAAACCTGCTGATCAGGATGTCATCCTGTTTAATATCATCCGCAAGTGTGCAAATATCAATTGTGGGAATACTTTGTAACATGACACAAAACTACACACAATAGCTTTGCCCTTAATGGTACTATTTTTATTTTGTATGGTACTAATCAACGATCGACAATTTTTTGATAAATCACGTCCATTTTTGGATGATATCTTCCAGCCGTTCAAAAGTAAAAGGTTTACTTACAAAATCTTTCATACCGGCCTGGGTGCATTCACGCTCATTTTCGCTAAGCACGTTGGCTGTCATGGCAATAATAGGCGGAGCGCCTTTACCATGCTTTGTTAATATATGGCGGGTAGCCTGTAAACCATCCATTTCGGGCATTTGAATGTCCATGAATATCAGATCGTAGTTACACTGCTCAACCATATTTACCGCAGCCAGTCCATTTTCGGCAATATCAATATTATAACCAACCTTTTTAAAAATCTTACTGGCTATTAACTGGTTCATTTTATTATCCTCGGCTAATAAAATGCGTAACGGCCGGTACTGAAAAGCTTCCTTTTCATCCGGTTGCATCTCCGGTTCAATAATGCCATAGGTAACATGTAAAGGCAAGATAAAGCTAAACAATGAGCCCTGGGCTTCCTTACTTTCTACCCAGATTCTGCCGTGCATCATCTCCACAAGTTTTTTGCAAATGGATAAGCCCAGCCCCGTACCGCCATATTTGCGCAAAGCAGTAGTATTTACCTGTGTAAATGGTTTAAATAACTGTGCTAATGCCTCTTCACTTATGCCAATCCCGTCATCTTTGATGCTAAAGGTTATGTCCTGGACGTTGTTCCTGATCTCAGATGCTGTGACGCGTAAACTTACCGAACCTTCGTCGGTAAACTTAATGGCATTTCCGATCAAATTAACCAGGATTTGCTGAAGCCTGCCCTCATCTGCTATTACATAGTTTGCCACATTAGCATCAACATCATAGGTTAAGCTTAGGGGTTTGTGAAGGGATGTAATGGCCGGTTCAGTAATTTCAATAACTGTTTTTATGCAGTTACGCAAATGCGTTGAAACCGGGTGAAGGACCAGTTTATCTGCTTCGATTTTTGAAATATCAAGAATATCACTGATGATGTTAATCAATAAATTACTGCTCGATTGTAAAGTTTGAAGCAGTTCCTGCTGCTCGGGCTGTAAATTAGTACGTGATAGCAATTGGGCGGTACCGATGATACCGTTAAGTGGTGTGCGAATTTCGTGGCTCATATTGGCCAGAAAGTTCGATTTGGCAAACGTGGCAGCTTCAGCCTGGTCACGTGAGGCCGAAAGTTCAATTTGAGAAGCCTGTAACTCTTCACCCTTACGAATCAGGTCGCGCTTATCGGTTTCGTGGCTTTTTTTAATAAAACCTACCAGCAGCCCAACAGTCAATATGTTTACTACAGCCGATGTGATGAGGTCAGATTCTTTTGATGCCGTACTATCATAAGGCTGTACTAAACCAGGAAAATGTTTTTCGATAAAGTAGCATCCTAAAAATATAGCTATCAGCGCGCCGATAAAAATATAATGATATCGCTTTTTTACAAGCAGTGTTATAAGTACAATAAAAAAGACTCCCGAAAGCGTTGTTGATCCGGAGATACCGCCATTGTAAAACCAGCCCGGAATAATTGCAAACAGCCCTAAGCAAATGTAAATGACGGTTACATCCTCTTTATACTTAACAAACCTGCTCCTGTAAAAAGCCCAGCCCGACATCAGGATTACAAAAAGCTCGACAAGCTCAAGTTTATAGCTTAAACCTAAAAACAAATTGCAGACCAGCGAAAAAATGCTGCTGGTACAAATGAATAATGAGAGCACATTAAACAGCTTGTTCTCCAGCGACAAATCAGGCATCCCGTAGCCAATAATCCGCTTAAGCTTTTCCATTTAAAATAAAAAATTAATTAGAGAGAACTCTTTATACTCAAAAACAGGGAGTTCGGTTTAGTAAATAAACTATTTTTCAGGAAATATTTAAAACTTTAGTGTTTAAAAAGATAAAAAACATGTTATTATTGTTTAATAATTAAATTAAAAAAACAATATAATTATTAAGCAATTCAAAATCAGCATTTAAAATATTAATCAGATGATTAAAAACAACAGCGCGACCTTCATTTGAAAAGCCCGCTGCTATATATAGTTAAATATAAATTAATATTTAATAAGCGCTGGCGATATTCAGCATCTCAATTGCTTCATTATTTAATTTCAAAGTGGCTGATTCAAAAAGATCATTGAGTTGCTCCAAACTGGTGGCACTAACAATGGGTGCTGTAATACCAGGCCTTGCAATTAACCACGCCAGTGCAATTGCCGACTGACTGGTTTGATACTGCCCGGCGAGGTCATCCAGGGCTTTTAATATTCTGTAGCCTCTTGGGTTAAGATATTTTTTGACCATACCGGCGCGGCTGCTTCCCTTCAGGTCGGCTTCCGAACGGTATTTACCGCTTAAAAAACCGCTGGCCAACGAAAAATAACTGATCACCCCAAGGTTTTGCTCTTTAATGAAAGGCTCGTAAGTAGTTTCATATTTTTCCCTGTCGAACAGGTTATATTCGGGCTGAAGCGTTTGATATGCTACCAGGCCTCTTTCAATACTCGTTTTGAGCGACTCATGCAACCGTTCGACAGACATATTGGAAGTCCCTATAGCCCTCACCTTACCGTCCTGCATCAGTTGATCATAAGCACGCAGGGTTTCTTCAACCGGGGTTGAAGGGTCATCGTAATGGGTTTGATATAAATCAATATAATCAGTTTGCAAGCGCTTTAATGAAGCCTCGGCCGATTTAATAATGTAATCCTTTTTAAGCCCTTTACTGCCCGAATCCATTTCGGCGCCTACTTTAGTGGCTATAACTACTTTATCGCGTTTGCCGCTTTGCCTAAGCCAGTTACCAATTTCGGTTTCCGATTCGCCGCCTTTATTGCCCTCAACCCAGCGCGAGTAAACATCAGCGGTATCGATAGTGTTAAAACCGGCATCTACAAATGCATCCAATAAAAAGGCTGTATCTTTACCTTTAACAGTCCACCCAAACACATTGCCGCCAAAAACCAATGGCGCTGTTGATATACCGGATGCTCCTAATTCACGATTTTCCATAATAATTTATTTAGGGTATTACAGGGATAAAGCGGTGTTAAGCGTATTTGTTTGTCAGCATAATGAAATAAAGGCTCAATCTGCAATGATGTTACAAAACGCACAAAACTTAACAAATTAGAGATTGAGAAGACATATCCTCAGCCAAAACTAAGTACATTTGCGCTTTGTTAACTTAATATAATGGCTAAAGTTTCTATCAACCTGGCAACAGGCTCATTGCAAAAAGAAGAGATCATTGTAGGCATCGATCTGGGTACCACTAACTCGCTGGTAGCATTCATCAACCCTGATAAAAACCCGCAGGTAATTAATGATGCAGGCAAAGGTGTATTGGTGCCCTCTGTAGTTCATTTTGGTGATGCAGGCGACGTGCTGGTAGGTAACGAGGCAAAAGAGTTCCTGATAACCGATCCGCAAAACACCATATTTTCGGTTAAACGTTTGCTGGGCCGCAGTTACCACGATATTGAAAACTACAAAGACTTTTTTAGCTATAAAGTAATTGATGATGATACCGAAAGCCTGGTAAAGATCAAGGTAGGTGATAAATTTTACACCCCTATTGAGCTATCGGCCCAGATATTGAAAGAACTTAAGGCCCGTGCCGAGCATGCCCTTAAAACCCCGGTTAACCGTGCTGTGATCACTGTTCCGGCATATTTTAATGATTCGCAGCGCCAGGCCACCCGTGATGCCGGTAAACTTGCAGGGCTTGATGTGCTACGGATAGTTAACGAACCTACTGCCGCAAGTTTGGCTTATGGGATAGGCCTCAACCCCGAAGAAACAAAAACCATAGCGGTTTATGATCTTGGCGGCGGCACCTTTGATGTGTCCATATTGCAAATACAAAACGGCATTTTTGAGGTACTATCTACCAATGGCGATACCTTTTTAGGCGGCGATGATTTTGACCGCATTATTGTTGATTACTGGATTGAGAAAAACCAGCTTAATAAAGCCGAAGTCCTTGCAAATACTGAGCTGGCCCAGCAATTACGCTTAAAAGCCGAAGAAGCAAAAAAAGCCTTCGCCCACCAAAGCCTGGTTAATGATAAAATAGGCGATATCTGGTGTACGCTTGACCGCATCACTTTTGAGCAGCTAATACTGCCCAAAGTACAGCAAACCATCACCAGTTGCCAAAACGCACTTAAGGATGCTAAACTAACTATCGATCAGATTGATGAAGTGGTTATGGTTGGCGGCTCAACCCGCACGGCATTGGTTAAACGTATGGTTGCTGAGTTTTTTGGTCGCCCGGTGCATGATGATGTGAACCCTGATGAAGTAGTTGCCTTGGGCGCCGCCATACAGGCCGATATTTTAGCAGGAAACCGTAAAGATATTTTACTATTAGATGTTACCCCCCTATCCTTAGGCATTGAAACCATGGGCGGCCTGATGGATGTGATCATCCCCCGAAATTCTAAAGTGCCAACCAAAGGCGGCAGGCAATACACTACATCGATAGACGGACAGGTAAACATGAAAATTGCCGTTTACCAGGGTGAGCGCGACCTGATCAAAGAAAACCGTAAACTGGCCGAATTTGATTTAAAAGGCATCCCTTCCATGCCTGCAGGTTTCCCTAAAGTTGATATTAACTTTTTGTTGAATGCCGATGGGATCCTAACCATACAGGCCATCGAGCTACGTTCGGGCGTAAAGCAGGAGGTTGAAGTAAAACCAACCTATGGCATTACCGACGAACAGGTAGAACAAATGCTGATGGACAGCATTACCCACGCTAAAGACGATGTAAGCCAGCGTATGCTTATTGAAGCACGTACCGAAGGAGAGCAAATGGTATATACCGTTGAACGCTTCCTTCAAAAAAATGCCGATTATGTTTCTATTACAGAAATTGCCGATACTACCAAACTTGTTCAGAAATTAAAAGAAGCCCTGACCAGCGGTGATAAAGACCTGATATTGAAAACCATTGACGAACTAAATGAGTTTACCAGGCCATTTGCCGAACGTTTGATGGATCAGGCTATAAGCACAGCTATGAGAGGCAAGAGTATAGAATAGGCATAGAAATTGCTGATCAACCCCAAAATCTTAAAATTTGAAAAGGACAATTTCTGCTTTAGCCCTGTTTATTTTTATTGCCGTTGCTAATACGGCCTGTTCTACAACCCGCAAACATTTCCGCGATACTTCGGCAAGGCCATCCATGCTGGATACTTTACAGTACGATTCGCTGATGAAAAAGCTGGCCAACGGCGATAAAAGTGGTCGCTGGCCGGTAAAAACCAAAGAATATCCGCTCCCTGGAGCTATTTTACCATTTAACCGCATTGTAGCGTTTTATGGTAACCTCTATTCAAAAAACATGGGCGTGCTGGGCCAATACCCACGCAAAACCATGCTCAATAAATTAAAGGAAGAGGTTAAAAACTGGGAAAAGGCAGATACAGCTACCAACGTGGTACCGGCCTTACACTATATCTGCGTAACGGCCCAGGCCGATGCCGGGCGTAACGGTTTGCATAATCTGCGGATGCCTTTTAGCCAGATAGATACCGTGATCAGTTGGGCAAAAAGCATCAATGCGCTTGTGTTTTTAGATATCCAGGTTGGCTTCAGTACTGTACAAACCGAATTGCCTTTATTGGAGAAATATATGAAGATGCCAAACGTTCATTTAGGTATCGACCCGGAATTTTCCATGAAAGAAGGTAGTGTGCCCGGCAAACGTATAGGCACCTTTGACGCCGATGATATTAACTACGTAACCGGCTATTTGGCCAAGTTGGCAAAAAAGAATGACCTCCCACCTAAAATATTTGTTGTACACCGCTTTACCAAACGCATGGTAACCAACTACAAGGATATTAAATTACGTCCCGAAGTACAGGTAGTTATGGATATGGACGGTTGGGGCGGCCCGGAACTAAAAAAGGGAACTTATAAATATTTCATTTCCGAAGAACCCGTTCAATTTACCGGCTTTAAGCTTTTTTATAAAAACGACTTAAAGAACGAACCACACAGGATGCTGACGCCTAAAGAAATATTGAGCTTAAAGCCCGCTCCTATTTATATTCAGTATCAATAATGATAAACTTATATTTACTACATTGGTATAATGAAAGATGAGATAGAGGAAATGGATTATAATGAGCAATTAGACCTTGCCGACGAAGATATTGCGATGGGAGATTTTGTCAAACACGAAGAGGTTGAAAATCTGTTTCAAATGAGAAGAGAAAATCGTTGACTTGAATTTTGAAAGGAAAAAAGAAAATCCCGGGAACGGGGATTTTCTTTTTATAACTTATTTTCCTAATGCTTCCTGCTCTTTCAGGGCGGCTATATTATTGCTATTGCTAAAGTTTTCAGTCTGATTAGCAAAATCCTCAAGGATAGCTGCAATAGTATCCAGGTTTTCGGATACGCGCTGGTGCATATCGGGCAGATCTTTTTCAAGGCGTTTATCACCAAGTTCGATATTATCAACTTCTATTTTAGTTAACTTAGCAATAATAGCCTGCTGGCTGTTTTTCAAGTCTTCCAGTTCATGGACAATTTTTTCCATCAGTCCAAATTTCTTTAACTTATCCATAATGTGTGGTTTTAAGTATCACTTTACATTTTAACCACACCAATAAAAAATTGTTTCAGATTTGGAATTAACACCTATAACTAATAACTTAGTTTAACTAAATACTTAGTTATGAAAAACCTATTTATAACCCTAATCCTTACCTTATCAGTATTGCAACTACACGCTCAGCAAACCGTTAATGATTCGCTACTGCTTGATTATTATCAAAACCAGCGTTTTGCCGATGCAGCAGATTACCTCAAAAAAATATATCCCGAGCCTGTTACCGACATAAAAGTATTGGCTAAACTGGCCTATACTTCCAAAATGGCCTCCCGCCTGCCCGATGCTGAAAACTATTATCAACGTATTTACGCTACTGATACCACCAACCTAACTAACTTGTATAACATGAGTGAGATCATTAAAAGGCGCGGTAATAATAAAAAAGCGATCGTGTTTGTAAAGAAGATCCTGTTGAAAGATACCACCAACTTTGATGTGTATAAGCAACTGGCAGACCTGTCGCAAAATTTAGGCGATATAGAGGGGAGCATCGTATATCTGCAAAAAGCCAATAAGATCAATCCACTTAACCCTGATGTGGCGTATGACCTTTCGTCTTTTTATATCAGCATTAAGCTATATGGCAATGCCGAAAATATAATTGACAAAGCTTTAGCTGCCGATACAGCAAACCTGCTGCTGCTGAAGGGGAAAGCCCAGACTTCGTATGCATTAAAAAAATATCCGGTAACTATTGCTATTACTAAAAAACTGATGGATGCGGGCGAGCAGGCCGGCAGCATTGTATCCATGCTGGCCACTTCTTATTACATGACCGGCAACTATCCGGATTGTATTAAAACTTTCAAAACATTGGAGGACGGCAATACCGGCACCGAAGCTTCATATTATTATACGGCCATGAGCTACAAAGCCCTGCACAATAACTCAAAAGCGATAACTTACCTGGATAAGGCCATTGAAGAGGGCATATCTACAGGGGTGAGCTCCTATTACAGTGAAAAAGGTGATTCATACGACAGGCTACACCAGCTTAGAAATGCAGTTCAAGCTTACCAGAAAAGCTTGCTTTATAAACCGGACCCTATTACCTATTATGCCCTTGCAACCCTGTATGATACCGAACTGAAGAATAAGGCAACAGCTATTAAGTACTATAAAAAGTACCTGGCAAGCAAGCCAAAAGAGTCACAAAAAACTTATATAGCGTACTCCAGGGAGCGCATTAAATCATTAGGGATTTAGCGATGCATTAAGCGGGCAACGTATTTGCCTATGATATCGAACTCAAGGTTAACCTGGCTGCCAACTTGCACATTGTGCAGGTTGGTATGCTCAAATGTATACGGAATAATAGCTACAGAAAAACTATTGGCATGCGAATTAACCACGGTTAGGCTGATACCATTTACACAGATAGATCCTTTTTCTACGGTTACATTGCCGCTTGCTGCATCATATTCAAAGGTATATTCCCAACTGCCGTCAAGTTCTTTAAACGCGGTGCAAACAGCCACCTGGTCAACATGGCCCTGCACAATGTGGCCATCGAGCCGGGCATTCATTTGCATGCAGCGTTCCAGGTTTACCGGGTCGCCGACTTTGAGCTGGGAAAGATTGGTTTTATTTAAGGTTTCCTCAATCGCGGTTACCACGTGCAAGCCATCGGCTAAAGCCACCACAGTAAGGCATACACCATTGTGCGCTACCGATTGATCGATCTTGAGCTCATGCGATATAGCCGATTCTACTGTAATATTAAGGTTGCCTTTTTCCTGCTGCAGATCGGTGATCTTCCCTAAAGTTTCTATGATTCCTGTAAACATATGCTTCCCGGCCCGTTGAAAGGGGCTATTTTGATTGGCTCAAAGCTAAAATATTTTACACTATGGTTTGTCAGCAGTAAATGAAATTATTTGAAACTTGAGAACAGGTCTTTACGCTTACTGCGCAGATCTTTGCCACCCTCCAATACCGATTTCAGATTGGCCAAATAAAATGTCCAGCCAAGTTGGCATTGCACATAAAGGTTTTTTTCGGGGTCTGCTTCTTCGGGGATGTTTTCCTGCACCAGTTCAACAATAACAACGCCCAGTTTAGCAGTGATAGATACACTCACTATACTGCCGCCTGTAAAAGTAAATTTTATGAAATCGGCACCGTTGGCTTCCAGCACTTGTCCGTTTTCAGAAATGGTATCATCAAACCCATGCCAATGCCAGGTATAAGTATCCTCTTTTTTTATAAACTCCTGCGGTTCGCGCTGACGGCCTGCTATGGCAAAAAAATCGGCCTTACGCAAAAACCAGGTTTCCAGGCCTTCGGGAGTAGCCCAGGCTTCATACATACTGCGTACGTCCGTATCAACATCAGCAGTTACTTTAAATTTGCTCCATCTATTGTCTGCCATAATAATTGTATATCGGTTTGGGGCGTTTGTATCAAAAATAACAATTATAATTAAGGCTTTCATTAACTTGCCTTTAAATCTTAAACATGCCAAAGCAAAGCGCAGGGATCTTATTGTACCGAAAGGCAGCTCATGGTTTGCAGGTATTTCTTGTACATCCGGGCGGACCGTTCTTTAAAAATAAGGATGAGGGCTCATGGTCGGTACCCAAGGGTGAATATCCTCCCGATGAAGATCCCCTTATGGCAGCAAAACGTGAATTTCAGGAAGAAACCGGGCATGAGATAACCGGAAATTTTATAGCGCTGAACCCTATCAAACAAAAAGGAGGTAAAACGGTACTGGCCTGGGCTGTTGAGGGTAGTATTGATCCTGAGGAAATCAAAAGCAATACATTTGAAATAGAATGGCCGCCACGCTCAGGCAAAAAACAAACTTTTGATGAAATTGATCGTGCCGAATGGTTTGATATGGCGACAGCAAAAATAAAGATCAACCCTGCTCAGGCAGCTTTGATAGATGAACTGGCCGCGATCACCAATTATTAAATCTGCTTCCTGTTCTTGATCCAGTTGCTTGAGTTAGCCCCTGCCACCGGGGCTGCAATTGAAACCCTTTTTTTGCTCAAGATCTGTTCCATTACTATTGCTGCTACTATAGCTTCATCCTCGCGACTTTCGCGCAGCACCTCGGGCGAAAAATATTTTTTTACAAAATGGGTATCAAAATTACCAGAGGTAAAAGCTTCGTGCTGCATTACAAAACGGCCGAAACCGAGGGTGGTAGTAATACCGGTGATTTGATATTCATCTATAGCCCTTATCATCCGCTCAATAGCTTCAGCACGGGTATCCGCAAAGGTTATGAGCTTGGCTATCATCGGGTCGTAATAAATGGGAATCTCCATGCCTTGCTCAAACCCATCGTCAACCCGTACGCCAGGCCCTTTTGGGGTTATATAGGTTTGCAGCGTGCCGATATCCGGTAAAAAATTATTGGCCGGATCTTCGGCATAAACACGCAGTTCAATGGCATGACCCTGAATCTTCAGATCTTCCTGTTTAAAACTGATAGCCTCGCCCCTTGCAATTTTAATTTGCTCCTTTACAAGGTCAATACCGGTTATCAGTTCCGTAACAGGGTGCTCAACCTGTAAACGGGTATTCATTTCCAGGAAATAAAAATTCAACCCTTCATCCATGATAAACTCAACCGTACCCGCTCCTGTATAATTTACAGACCGGGCTACATCAACCGCACAACGCCCCATCTTTTCCCTGATTTCAGGCGTTAATATTGCCGATGGAGCCTCTTCAACTACTTTTTGATGGCGGCGCTGTACCGAGCAGTCACGCTCAAACAGGTGCACGATATTACCATGCGTATCGCCAAGTACCTGGATCTCGATGTGTTTGGGGGATGATACATAGCGCTCAATGAAAACAGAGCCGTCGCCAAAAGCTGAGGTAGCTTCAGATACAGCCAATTGCATCTGCTCTTCAAAGTCTGCCGGGCCTTCAACAATGCGCATCCCTTTACCCCCGCCGCCCGCGGCTGCTTTAATCAATATTGGAAAACCAACCTCAATAGCCCGTTTTTTAGCTTCGTTAACATCAGTAATGGCTTCCTCCGTTCCGGGTACCATCGGGATATTATATTTGAGTGCCGCAGCTTTGGCCGATAACTTGTTACCCATTACTTCCATGGCCTCGGGAGAAGGGCCAATAAGAATAAGTCCCGAATCCTTAACCAGCCTGGCAAAACCGGCATTTTCGCTCAAAAACCCATATCCCGGGTGGATACCTTCAGCCCCGGTTTGCTTACATGCAGCTATGATCTTTTCTCCAATAAGATAGGATTGACTGGATGGAGCTTCCCCGATATTTACAGCCTCATCGGCATAGCGCACGTGCAGGGCGTCCCGATCAGCATGTGAGTAAACTGCAACGGTTTTAATACCCATTTCGCGCGCCGAGCGCATAATTCGTAAAGCTATTTCTCCACGGTTGGCAACCAGTATTTTCTGCATAAAACAAATGTAATTGATTTACGCAAAAAGATACTATATACCCAATGCTTATAAAACGATTGAAATATTATTTGGGGGCCCACCTGTAGGTTTTACGGGAGCACTTATAACAGATATATTTTTTAAAGGGTAAACCCAACAATAAAAATTTGGCAAGGCTGCTCCGTTTGATACGGCTCAACCGGTTTTTGCAATTCCGGCAAAATAAATCGCTGGAATTTGTTGATATATTAGCTTGCTCCTGTGGCTTAATCCGAAACTCAGCAGTCATTTATTAATTATGATAATATTAAAGGTTACAATAATTAGTCCCCGGTTTCATAAATCAACATTGCAAATTTGATCATAAACCAACCAGCAATTCCTAAATAAAACCAACGAATCCTTATCGTGTATAAAGATCGTTACCAAGCATGAATTTTTTATGAACGCAGTTTGAAGCTATCTGTCAAAAAGGATAAATATTCAACTGTTAAATACCTAAACCTTAACCTAATTTTTACTTGCAGGTAAACGCAGCTGATAATAACCACTATAAAACAAAAATGCCCCTGGGATTACCAAAGGCAATTAATTATATTAATACACTTGTTAATTATGGCTTAGTTGGCGCAGGGCTGCCCGGAGCAGGACCAGCAGGCGGCGGACCAGGCTGACCACCCGGACCTTTTCCGTCAGGTACCATAACCTCAGGATGAGCTGTACCACGGTGACAGGTATTGCAGTTAACACCACTTTGCATAATCATGCCTAAAGAATCTTTTTTGGCATGAAAATACTTCTGGTTAATTTTGTTCATCATTTTATACATATCGCGCGCCATTGCTTTTTCGGGCTTGGCATCGCTTGCCCAATCCATCTTTTTAGTTTCTTCATTACGGGCATGGCAAAAGTTACAATGTACACCTAATGAATGCTCCCACTCTTCCATAACCTTGTGCAGGTTCTCGCCCGAAATGTTTTTAGGCAAAACTTTAAGGTTTTTAAAACCTTCGTCCTGCGGTTTATTGGTGGTCATAGCGCCAAACACTACTATGGATAGCAGACCGAGTGTAACTAATAATTTTTTGTTAACAGGCATAATTGTCATGTTTAAGTCATCTAAATTAAATCATTGGTTTTAATGTTGCAACATTTTTAAACAAATGATTGAATTATTCACGGTAACTTCATTATTACAGAAGCATGTTTCCCGATAGTTACCCTGGCCGGACTACGCATTGCTGCCGACATTGTTAAGAAACTAAGTATTTTACGAATAACTCAAGGTTCCTCCACGAGTTTAAGTTTGCTCACAAAATTGCTTGTCGTTTAAACAACAAGTCGTCGTGTGTTGCCCCTCTGGGGCAACGGGTATTCTATAACTTTACGAGCTACAAACCTTTTGCACCTTTGGTGCATCTGTTCTTGGGCAATTAATACATGTTTATTAATTGTAAAATCCCCAGAGGGGGAACAGGTTTGTAGAAATTGATTAAAGCAGAGAAAGGGAACACTAAATTACTTCTGCATCACCATTACACCGTTCATGAGCAGGGTACTGCCGCCATCGGCTACAATGTTATATACTCTTTGTACACCGCCCGCGTGTTCTGTTTTTTGCAATACGGTGAAAGTTTCATATTTGCCGGTTTGCTCGTTCAGGCAAAGTACTTCCTGCCCGGTTGCTACCGCTCCTATTTTAATGTTACCCTGTTTGGTTAACATAGGGTGATTAGGAGTTGCCTGTAACACTTTGCTATTCAGTTTTACCTGCCTGCCTTCGGCTGTGTTTTTTGTTTGGGCCGATACCAATACCAGTTGCGTTAAAGCATAGTTTTTGGCCTCATGTATGGTAAGCTCTTTTACCTTTACAGCGGTACTTTTTTTAGTCAACGGATCAATTGTTATTACCTCATCACCGCTTTTTACAGCTTTCAACATTTTTTTATCGCCATTGGCCATGGTAACCAATTCTTCGCCCGGGAAACAGATGTCATTGCCATAGGTAGCTGCTTCCTCCTTCAGATCCTTACCCGCGTTAAGTACCTTATATTGTTGAAAGCTGACTTCCTTCGACAGTACGTACGACAACTTCAGGATAAAGTTTTGCTCCACTTTGTTGATATTATCAATATCCTGAAAATATTGCTCCCAAACTTTAGCATCGGCAGTAAAGTCTGGCACGACGGCTTTGTAAAGCTTGCCTTTTTCGTTGGTATAAAACACCATGAGGCCTATTTCTTGCATACCTTCTTTGGCAACCAGTTTATACAGGTCGATACGTTTTTTCAAGCCGTCGGCCCCGGTTATAAAATAAGGTTTACGGCTTTCGTACCGGTCAAGCACATAGGTATTTTCAAATTTAACGTAGGTGTTATTATCCAAATTAGCAATGGTGAATGACTGTGCTTTTTTATACTCATCCATAGTAAGCGGACGAGGGTTTACAGTTTGCGCCTGGGCAAAATACAATGAAGAGCTTAGTAATAGTGTTAATGTTAATTTACGCACTTTGTTTTAGAGATTAGAGGTTGGAGATTAGTGATTAGGTAATGGTCAGAAATTGAAAGTTAGGGTTATTTGTATAAAACTATTGAAACCTAACCTCCAATCTCTAACCTCCAATCACTTAAGATAACTGTTTAAACGCATCGGCAAAGGCTTCCATTTCGTCCATGCGGCCAATGCTTACGCGGCACCAGTCTTTGCCGTTAAATTGCCAGTTACGAATACCTACGCCGCGCTTCATCATTTCGCCGACAAATTTTTTTCCGTCCATTTTCAGCGGGAACATGACAAAGTTCGCCGATGAGGGGATGTATTCATATCCCTCTTTTTTAAGTACTGAGTACAGATACTCCTTAGAAGCATTTGTTTTTTCCAGGGTTTCTTTCAGAAATGCTTCTTCGCGATAACCCGCTATGGCGGCGGCGAGTGTAGTTGCGCTAATGCTCCAGGCCTGGGTAGTATATTTTTCAAATGTTTTGATGGTATCCGGCTGTGATATAATATACCCGAGCCTTAAGCCGGCAAAGCCATAAAGTTTTGAAAAGGTACGTGCAACTATCACATTATTACCCGCTTTAACAGAACTGATCATACTTGCAGCTTTCGGATCAGGCAGGTAATCTATATAAGCCTCATCGACAAAAACGGTTGTTTTTTTTGATACCCGCTCGCAAAAGGCCTTTAACTTTTCGGTATCAACCACGGTAGCGGTTGGGTTGTTGGGATTGCATATATAAACCAAACCGGTATTGTCATCAACCTTTGCTTCCATGGCGTCCAGGTCGAGTTTATAATCGGCGGTCAGGGGCACTTTTACCCACTTTCCCTCAAGCGCCTGGGCCCTGCCTGGCAGGTCATCATATGAAGGGTCGCCGGTGATTACGCTTTTACCACCTTTAGTAAAATGCATGGCAGCCGCAAGTAAAAGCGGGGTTGAACCTGCATCCATCAGTATATTATTTGAGTTTACGCCTTCGTATGCAGCAATTTTCCCATAAATCTGGGACAGCTGCATAAAAGGGTACTGATAACTTTTATCAATAGCATCCTGAATGGCTTTTTTAACTGTAGCCGATGGACCAAACGGATTCTCGTTAGCAAGGAGCCTTGCTTTTAATTCAAAGCCTGCGTTAGTAATAGCTTCCTGATCGGTTAGGCCGCGGGTTAATGGCTTAAATACACGGGCCGGCATGGCTGCCAGCTTACCAATTGTTCCTGAAAAAAGGGCCAGTCCCCCGGCCATAAATGCGCTGGATTTAATCCAGTTTCTGCGGTTAATTGTACTTGACATGGTGGTGGTATTTAATGTTTTTTAACGTCGTTCTATTTTTGAGCCGGATATTGGGTACGCTGACCTGTAGCCCTTGCATGTACAGCGGCAACCGTGCTCCTGGCCGATTCAAAAGCACCGGCCATCCAGGCATTCAGGTATGTCAAATGCTCACCTGCAAAATATACCTGCTTATCGGGCTTTAACAGTACCGGGTATTGTGTTTTGCGGGTTTCTGTGGTATACACCGCCCATCCGCCTAAATTATATTTGGTTTTATGCCAGCTTACCGAAAACGAATTTTCAAACTCCTTGTCATATTGCGGGTGGATCAGCCTGCCTTTTTCCAGCGCGAACTTCTCCCTTTCGGCGTAGCCTAAAGCGCCGATCTTTTGCGCTTTTTCGTTAAAGTTATAATATCCAATCAAGATACCCTTTTTTCCCAAATAATCATAACTCGGGTAAAAAATCTGCGTTAAATCATTGTTAGTGTGCGTTATACCACCATATATATGCTCATCCTCTTCCCAAAACCTGCGCTTAAACTGCAGGCCTATCTTCCCGGTTTGGTTATAGCTGATATAGTCAATAGCCCGGCTAACATCGCCGCTGAAATTATTGCTGATATTGCTTAGCACGGGTAACGGAATGGCGCAGATACACAGGTCGCCATTTAAGATATGCTCCCCTGTAGCGTCTTTATAAGTTATCTTAACGCCATCAGGCACACTATTAATGGCAGTAACCTCCGCTCCCATTTTTATGGATGGCGCCACCTTCTTCTCCAGCGCTTTAGCTATCTGATCCATACCACCCACGGCCTGAAACATGGTCATCTGCAGTTCATAGGTATATTCTGCTACATTATAAAAATCAGGATCCATTAAGCCTGAATGCAGCAGATCGGCCAGCTTATGCGGATCAGCAACTTTACCGGGCTTGTCGCCGGCTCCCGGCGTTTCGGCATAACCCCGGCGTGCGGATGCCTTGTACAATTTATCAATATCCAACCCGCCTTCGGCCTGCAGGTATTCGATGATCTTTTCGCCATCCTCTTTGGTAAAATTACTATCGAGACTGCCGTGGTCAATGCTTTTAGCAAGCATCTCGGTCATGTATCCACGGATATCATTATGCACCTCCCTAACCTTTATCTTTTTGTTGGACAAAGGCCCTTTACCTTCGGCAAAATAATAAGCGCCCTCGTTTACATTGTTATAAACCTGGATGGGTACACCCAGCTCTTTACAGTAATGCAGCGTAAGCTCATGATTATGGGGAATGCGCGATGGGCCGGCATTAAAATATTGGCCGGCATCAAAACGGGCTGTAGCCGCAGGCTTATCAATTTCGGTATTGGTACTGCCATTGCGGATACTGAAACAACGACCGCCGGTGCGTTGCTGTGCCTCCAAAATGGTACATTGATAGCCGAGCTTGCCGAGTTCATAGGCACAGGTCATACCGGCCAAACCAGCTCCTAAAATAATAATGTGTTTGCCTTTGCCGCTGCCTTCCAGGTTAAAGGCATGTGCGGGCGACGGTTTCAATAAGCCAAGGGCAAGCATAGCGGGATAGGCTCCGCCAGCCAGCATAGCACCTTTACTTAAAAAGTCTCTGCGGGTAATAGTTTTCAATAAGCGCGTATTTATGTTTTACAATCAACTCAGGCCTAAATATAGTTTTTTGTTTGCGTTTATATTAATTTAAGATCAACTTTTGTTGTGGTTATTATGAAATTAACAGGGTTGTTTTAGTACTTGATAAGTTAAAGTTAAGATTCTGTTAGAATCAGAATTTACAGAATTATAAAATTTTCCGAATTAGAAATTTTCATGGAAGTAACATTCTGTTAATTCTAAAATTTTGTAAATTCTGATTCAGACAATCCTCCTAACCTCTCATCTCAAACCACTAACCTCTCCAACCAAACGTTAAATTCTGTTAAAAAGTAAAAATAAATTTGCTTTGCTACGAATAGTTCGTAGATTTACGAAACAATCGTAAATACAATGGAAAAACTATCGCAACAAGAGGAAGAAGCTATGCAGGCAGTGTGGCAATCGGGCCCCGGGTTTATCAAGGATTTTTTAGATCAACTGGCCGAACCTAAGCCACCCTACACCACCCTTGCCTCAACCATAAAAAACCTGGAACGCAAAGGATTTTTGAAAAGCGAAAAATTAGGCAACTCGTTCCGTTACCTGCCCCTGATACAAGAAGAGGAATATAAAAAGCGCTTTATGAGCGGTTTTGTAAGCGACTATTTTCAAAACTCCTATAAAGACCTGGTGACGTTTTTCGCCAACGAAAAAAAGATCAGCGCTACCGACCTGAAAGAGATCATTAAACTCATTGAAAAACAATAAACCTTACAACCATGCCGGCAACATTTGTTTTTTTACTGAAAGTGAACATAGCCCTGCTATTGTTTTGCGCGGGCTATTACCTGGTGCTAAGGCCCCTCACCTTTTATACACTTAACCGCATCTATTTACTTGCGGCCATCCTGTTTGCCAGTATTTACCCGCAAATCAATTTTTCGGCCTTTGTGCAGCGGCACGAAGAACTGGCTAAACCTATGGAGCAAATAGCCCTTAACTGGCAGTTGCCCGCGCAATTGGTGAGCCAGCCGGTTCAAACTTTTGATTACTGGTACTGGCTGGGCATTATTTTCTGGACAGGTGCCGGTTTGCTGCTCATCCGCCTGGCCTTACAGCTTTTATCACTGTTACGATTGTATAAAAACTCCAAGCCTCAATATATAGGCGACCATTTAGTTAGGATAATGGACAAAGACGCGGCTCCATTCTCATTTTGGCGAAGCATTTATGTAAATCCAGCCAAACACGAACCCGCCGATCTGAAATCGATCCTGCTGCATGAACAGGTGCACGTAAACCAGTGGCATACTGCCGATATTTTGTTAGCCGAGCTCAGCAGTATTTTTTACTGGTTTAACCCAGGCATCTGGCTTATTAAGCGGGCGGTAAGGGAAAACATTGAGTTTATTACCGACCGCAAGATCCTTAAAAACGGGATCGACAGTAAAACCTACCAATACAGTTTGGTTAATGTAAGCTTTAACAACAACCAACCCGGCATCGTTAATCATTTCAATATTTCAACTATAAAAAAACGGATAATCATGATGAACGCGAAAAGATCGTCGAAACTTAACCTCACCCGCTACGCCTTTGTAGTGCCGGCCGTTTTGGCCCTGTTACTGGTATTCAGCATATCAAAAGCTGATTTTGCCAAACCTGTGAGGATCACCCTTGCCGCCGCTGTACAGCCTTTGGCCAGGATCATTAACATTAATGCCGATGAAGGTCCATCCGCAAAACCGGTAAAAGCAGGTAAACCAATTCACAAAACACCTGCTGCAAAACCAATGGTTACACCCGAGCCTGCGGCTGCACCTCAGCCATTGCTAACGCCGTTGATAGCTATTACGCCAATGGCAACCAAACCAGACACCAATAAAGAGCTAAAGATATCTTTTGCATTCATTAAAAAAGATTCTCTGGTATTTGTGATAAATGGTGTGGTATCTACCGGCAAGACCCTCGATCCGACAAAAATCGAGAACATGTATATACTTACCGGTGCTAACGCCCGAAAGTTTGTAAAAATTGATGATGACAAACCTGTTAAAGTTGCTTATATAATAACTAAGGACGCCCCAATAAGGACGAGCTCGAAAAAAATGTACCCAGCATTACTTTAAAAAAGGTTAGCACAAACCTAAGCGGCTATACTGTGCTAAATGACAACGACGATATTAACGTAATGGCTGTTGCCCCGGCTAACAAAAGTGTTGGTAAAACTTACACCAACCTAAAAACTTACATCTCAAAAAACACGGCCAGTACATCAACCGGATCCGGCAGTAGCAGCAGTACGGTAACCATTAACGGGGTAAAAGCCAAACCAGCCACTCTTTCATACAGCATCAGATCTGACGATGATGCCATAGTAGCTGAAGGCGGTGATGTAGTTGTTACCGGTTATGGTAAAAAAGCAAACGTTAAGGCAGTAAAGGTTAACGGAATGAACATCGTGACCGACGGTAAGAAAGATCCGTTGGTAATCATCGATGGAAAAACCAGTACATTGGATGCTTTTAAAAAAATGGATATAAATACGATAGATAGTATAGCAGTAATGAAAAGCGACGAGGGCACAAAAAAATATGGCGATAAAGCTAAAAATGGTGTAGTAATGATCAGTACCCGTAAAAAATAATTGGTTGATTGGAGCCTGGGTTTTACGGAGTTCAGTTAATAGTTAAACCGTTCTTTATACCGCTCTAAAATCAACCGGGTAAACATACTTAACCAGCTAACTGGCCTCGGCCAGTTTTTCCGTTTCCAGCAGGTTGAGCAAGGCTTTTTCGGCAATATTAAGTTCGGCGGCTTTTACATCTTCGCGTTCATCAAGCTGGCTGATATACTTAAAAATTGTTCCCTCTTCATAACTTTTAATAACCGATGGGTGCACGTAGTACTTTTTACAAACAGTACGCGTGTTCCCAAGGTTAATGGCTACCTCATCCAAAACGCTTACTATCTTCTTTTTACATTCTGTTATATTGTTAAACTCACCGGCTTCTTTAAACGCGTATAGCGCACTCACACTTCCCGCCCAGGTACGGAAGTCTTTGGCTGTAAAATCCTCGCCGGTTATTTCGTGCAGGTAATTATTGATATCGCCTGAACCAACACTGCAACGGGTTCCATCCTCATTATAGTACTGAAAAAGTTCTTTCCCGGGGATATCCCTGCATTGCTTTACCAAACGGGCCAGCTTACGGCTTTGCAGCGACACTTTATGAAACACGCCTTTTTTGCCCTTAAATTCAAAGCGCAGGTTAGAGCCTTCAACCTTAACATGCCTGTTTTGCAAAGTTGTTAAACCAAATGAGCCATATAACTTTTTGTACGATTCGTTCCCGACCCTGATACTTGTCAATTCCATTAACCTTACCACCAGTGCCACCACCTTTTCATGATCAAGGTTGCGCCTTGCCAGATCTTTATCCACTTGCTCACGAATTGCCGGTAAGTGCGCGGCGAAAGACTGCATGCGATGATATTTGGATTGATTGCGGATCTGGTTCCAATAGGTGTGGTAACGGTATTGTTTGCGCCCTGCGGCATCTGTACCGGTAAATTGCAGGTGACCGTTTTCATAAGGCGAGATCCAAACGTTGGTATAAGCCGGGGGGATCACCAGCTTATTGAACCTTGTTATCAGCTCTTTGTCTTTTACCAGATTACCATCCGCATCATAATAGCTCCAACCCTTGCCCGATTTTTTGCGGGTATAACCTGGTGATGAATCAGAAACATAACGCAGGCCGACTGCTTTTGCAGTGATCTTAGGATCGCGGCCAATTTTTTCGAGCTTTTTAAGGAGACGGTTCATGTTGAGATAACATGTCAAGGCAATATTAAGTTTTAATTAGGGATTTATCTTATGGAGATATTCACCGCAAGTTTACTTTCTTATGCTATTTAACAAGAGAGGGATGAGATGGCCATCCCTCTCTTGTTAAAACATGTCATTGCGAGGAGTAGCTGGGGCAGAGCTGCAGGACGACGTGGCAATCTCGTAGCCATGCAACCCGCCAGCAAATCCGCTCTATATAGCTACGAGATTGCCACGCTGTGCTCGCAATGACATATTTGTTTCCCCCATTACTTTAACACCGAAACCGCTTTATTAGCTTCACCAACACCCCAAACGGCGCCAGGCTTATCACCCATGGTGATCACCAATTCTCCACCCTGCATAACATCTGTGTGTTTGATATAAGTTTTGGTATAGTTGGCACCGTTAAGCGTCATGGCCTGGATGTATTTGTTTTTAGGGCCGTTATTCTTAACCACTACATGGAATTTCTTATTGCCTTGCAATTGTAGCGTAGCTTCATTTACCACCGGGCTACCAAATACATACAGACCGTTAGCCGGGTTAACCGGATAAAAACCGACTGCGGATAACACGTACCAGGCCGACATCTGGCCAACATCTTCGTTACCAATAATGCCATCTGGTTTATCAGTATAAAAATCGTCAAGGATGAACCTTACCTTTTCGGCTGTTTTCCATGGCTTGCCTGAGTAAGCATAGTAATAGCTCATAGGGTGGCTCGGCTCGTTACCATGGGCATACTGACCTATCAAACCAGATACATCCGGCGATTTAAATTTACCCATATCGCCTTGCGCAATAAACAATGAATCGAGCTTGGCATTGAATTTATCAACGCCCCCAAGCATATCAATTAAGCCTTCCACATCCTGCGGGACAAGGAAGGTATATTGCCAGCCGTTACCTTCAGTAAAGTCGCCGGTTTCATGGATAGAAATAAACGGGCTGTAAGGAGTGCGCCATACATCTTGTGACAAACGGCCGCGCATGAAGCCTGCTTTGGCGTCATAGTAGTTTTTGTAATAAGCACCACGCTTGCTGAAGTAAGCATAATCTTCAGTTTTACCCAGCTTTTTTGCTACCTGCGCCAGGCTCCAATCGTCAATAGCATATTCAAGCCCCATTGAAACCGATTCGCGGCTGCTATCGGCCGGGATATAGCCATATTTTTTTACATATTTAATACCGCGGTCATCGCCCATGGCAGTAGTTTTCATGGCTTCGTAAGCCAGATTAGCATCAAAGCCTTTATAACCTTTCAACAAAGCATCGGCAACAACAGGTACTGCGCTGTAACCTACCATACAATTGGTTTCGTTAGCCATTAAGTGCCAAACCGGCAAACTGCCCTGCTGCTGATAAATAGCCAGCATAGAGTTGATCATATCGTTCACATGCTCCGGGTGGATAATGGTTGACAGCGGATTGTTTGAACGATAAGTATCCCATAACGAAAATGTGGTTACATTATTGAAACCTTCGTTTTTGTGCACCTTTTTATCGGTTCCCCAGTATTCGCCATTTACATCGTTAAAAATAGAAGGCGCTATCATAGTGTGATAAAAAGCTGTATAAAACTTTTTCATTTGCGATAATGAATCAGCCTTGATCACAATTTTCTGGAATTGCTTATTCCAGGCTGCATCAGCATCAGCAACCACTTTATTGAAATCCCAGCCCGGATCTCTGCCTTAATATTAAGCATGGCATTTTCTGCGCTTACCGGCGAGATTCCCACTTTAGCGTAAACCGCTTCACCTTTGGTGGTAGTAAAACTGATCACGCCTTTTACCTTTTCCCCTTTTAGCTCAGTACCTTTAACGTTGGCCGTACTGTCATAAACCGCGAAAGTTTTAATGGGCTTTGAAAACACGGCAGTAAAGTAAATACGCTGATCATCTGCCCAGCCTTTGGAAAAGCGGTAGCCGCAAATGGTATTCTTGTCAACCTGTTTAATATAGGTTTCCATTGGCCTGTCCCAGCCTATGCCTTCCTGCAAATCAATCAGGATGTGAGCATCTTTTGACGCAGGAAACGTGTATTTATGCATACCAACACGGGTACTGGCGGTAAGCTCAACGCCTATATCGTATTTCTTAAGTTTTACTTTATAGTAGCCCGGTTTTACAACCTCGTCCTTATGGCTGAACAACGACACATAGCCACTTTTTAAATCTTTATTACTGCCTTTGTATACATTAATTGGCCCGGTTGTAGGCATAAAAGAAATATCACCCAGATCACCGATACCGGTGCCGCTCAAATGCGTGTGCTGGAAGCCGATGATGGTAGAATCAGAAATGTGATAGCCCGAACACCAGTCCCAGCCTTCGGATATATTGGTTGGGCCTAACTGCACCGCACCAAAGGGAACGCTTGCGCCCACAAAAACGTGACCGTGAAAACCGGTACCGATGTACGGATCGACATATTGCGTTAAACCGCCTGCCTTTTTCATAGGCCGCGATTGATGCCTTTGTGCCTGAGAGCTTAAATTAACAAGAGCCAGTAAACCGGCCAAAACGAGTTGTTTTTTCATTCTTTACTTAATGATAGTATTGAGGTTTATATTGCTGCCAATTAAACCCCAATACTTAATAGATTATTAATAAACGCTTAATTCCGCAACAGTGATACCATTGCCTGCAATTACATGCGTGGCCTCAAATTTAAAATAACGCGCGCTAACCTCCTGCTTTAATGCTACCGGCTGCTCAATTGGGTTCGATTTGATATTTGAGAACTCGCCCGAAGCTACTTTTTCCCAGGTTTTACCGTCGTTACTGATATAAAACACATAGCTATCAACTATACCATCAGCTTGTTTATCCTGCCTTGGCAAATAGCCAAATGCTTTTATCTTTTGCTCTTTTCCTAAATCAACGCTGATCTGCTGCGGGAATTGCGCGCTTTCTTTTTTTAGCGTGCTGTAAAGGCTCCCGGTATTTTCATCAAAGGCATTCTCTGCACGTCCCCAATCCTCATTAGGCGCTGTGGCATCCAATACTTTCCAATCGGTTTTAGCATAGCCGAATGATGCATAAGCGCTTTCACTTTGTTGACCTTTACCTTCAAAGCTCCGGGCTTTTACTACTCCGCCCTCATTAAGCACAAACGGCTTAGTGTAAACCGGCGAGCTCGATGTTGGCTCATGCCCGTCAAGCGTATAGCGGATAGCGCTTACCGGTGCTTCGGTAATAATGCTTACTTCGCCTTTTTTATTGCGTGATACTTTTGGTGCAGTTAAATGTACCGGCTCTTTATAAATCCCGAAATCGCTCAATGCAATAGCCACCGGTGAAGCAGTAACCCTCAGTCTCAGTTTACTTGCAGTGATGTTTTGAGTTAAACGAATCAGCCTGTTACCGCCAATACTGGTAGCCTCACCTATTTGCTCCCACTTGCCATTCAAATAAGCATCTACAGCAACAGCTTCAATACGCTGCCCAAGCTTAATATTTTCGCGCAGGCGGATCACGTTAAATGTTTTTGGCGAATGCAGATCGATAGTTAAAGTTGGCGTAGTTACTTTATCATCAGTTGCCCAATAGCTGTAACGGTTGTCATCTACTAAAAACTGCGGACCGAATTTGGCTTTGTTGCCGCCACGCACATTACTTGCCGTTAGTGTTGCACCTTTTGCCAAATTAACCGCGAAGGTTTGTTTAAGCAGGTTGCCGAACTCGGTTAATGATTTAACATCAATTTCATTAATAATCCCTCGCTGGTCGGGAGATAAACCCAAATCAAGCGCAGCACCACGGCCAACGCTTTTGTAATACAGATCAAGCAAAGTATAAGGTGATTTCACGCCTTCATCCTGTGTTTTATGGTAAAACCATCCCGGGCGTAACGACACGTCGCATTCGGCAGGCATCCAGTACTTACCGTTGCGGGTACCTTCGGTGCCTTCATAATCTTTCACATAACCATTAGCCGGGGTTTTGCCTTCATCAGGAGCATGTGGCGTATAAGTTGCCCAGCAGGTTTCGCCCGCATGACCTTCCTCATTACCTACCCAACGCACATCCGGACCAACATCGCCAAATAAAACAGCATTTGGTTGCAATTTGCGGGTTATAGCCCAGGTAGTATCCCAGCCATAATAAGTTGAACGGTCAATTTTCCTTACTTCACGTTTGCCACCGTAATAGCCATCGCCCCCGTTAGCACCATCATGCCATGAAATAAACAGCGGACCGTAATTAGTATACAACTCTTTCAATTGCGCACGATAGGTCTTTACATATTCGGCAGTGCCGTAATTGGGATTGTTTCTGTCCCATGGTGAGCAGTAAACACCCAGTTTCATGCCCAATTTATCACAGGCTTCACGATATTCTTTCAGCATATCGCCCTTGCCATTTTTATATGGGCTTTTGGTGATGTTGTGCTCCGTAGTTTTAGTTGGCCAAATGCAAAAACCATCGTGGTGTTTTGCTACCACAACTACACCTTTAAAGCCGCCGGCCTTTGCAGCAGCTACAATCTGCAAGGCGCTAAACTGTGACGGATTAAAGATCTTCGGATCTTCATCGCCAAAGCCCCACTCTTTGTTGGTATAGGTATCCACCCCATAATGGATAATGCAATACATACCGGTTTCCTGCCAGTTGAGCTGCCCTTGTGTGGGCAATACACCGTAAGGTTTTGGAGCCGTTTGGCCGAAACCATTTAAACCGGCTGCAAGTAACAATAAGGCAATGCCTGTAAACTTCTTCATAATTGGTATTTGATAATTAGTTTTTAAACCATGATGATGGCACATCCTGTGGGGCCGAGCCATCAACACTATATTTTAGCAACAACTTAAAGCCGCCGCCACCTTCAATAAAATCAAGCTTAAACGGATGTACACCCATTTTTAGGGCAACCTGGCCGCTACGTTCCTGTGCCGAGTGGTTACCATCGTTATCCACAACCGTTTTATCGCCAATGTATAATACACCGCCATCATCGCAGGTTAAGTAAAAGCTGTAAATACCGTCAGTTGGCACATCAATGTAACCCTTGTAGGTGATGCCAAACGACGGCGCTTTAACGGTAGCAGGTACCTCTATTTTATCAGTACTAAACGTGCTGTCAACCTTTGCATTTTGCATTAATGCTGTCTTTTTAAAGAATTCCTTATAATAAGTAGCTTTAAGCCCGGGTTTAGGTGGAGCAATTTTTACCGGACCAAGCATTTGCTGTTGTGTGTAGTTCAAATTATAAACATCACCACGGGTACCAGTTGGTGTGAACGCTGCAACCCTTACCAACTCTGATTTAGAGACAGTTAATGGAGATGGCAATACCGGCGATTTACTATCAGGCAACGAACCGTCGGTAGTGTAGCGGATAGTAAGGCTTGGTAATGGAGATGCTATGCTCAGCTTGCCTTCATCGGTGAAAACATACTGGTTAAGCAAATTTGGCAGATCGGGCAAACGATAGTTGATCTTCATCGCGTCCATTCTTTTATATTGTTGAGTTAAACGCTCCAGGTATGAATCGTATTCACTTTCCTTATGTGTCCACAACATTTCGGACAATGCGGTTAGTCGCGGCATGTACATATAATCGGCACGTTTTTCAGACGGGATCATTTCTGACCAGAGATTTGCCTGCGCACCGATAATTGATTTTGCTTCTTCGGCGTTCAGCACTTTAGGCACCGGGTTAAAATGATACACTTTGCTAACAGAATACTGATCGGGCTGATTATCAAAATAAAGCGGTTCGCCTGGTGTCATGATCACGGTGTTGCCATTCTTAACTGCTTTTACCGGTGCATCAGGCACCCAGGTACGCCAGTACATGATAATAGCTGTTGGACTAATGCCTCCTTCAATTACCTCGTCCCAACCAATCAGCTTGCGACCTTTAGCGTTAAAGAACTTCTCCATACGGTTGATGAAATAACTGTGCAATCCGGCCAGATCTTTAATACCCTCTTTGGCCATTAAAGCTTTACAGGCATCTGATTTACCCCAGTTGGTACGGTCAACCTCATCACCACCGATGTGAATGTATTTTGACGGGAAGATTTGCATGATCTCGGTAAATACATTCTCGGCAAACTCAAAGGTGCTTTCGTTACAAGGGCAGATAGGTTTGGTGAATAATTCACCCCATTTATTTTCGCCATCGCAGGTTAAAAACGGATATGAGTTAATGGCAGCCATCATGTGCCCCGGCATATCAATTTCCGGAACGATATCGATATGTCTTGCGGCGGCATAAGCTACCACACCTTTCATTTCCTCCTGGGTGTAAAAACCGCCGTATAATGTTTTACCATTTTTTTGGATGATATGCTCTTTATCAATCACAAAATCAGGATTATCCTTAGCCTTTTTCATGCAGGCCGAGTCCTGGTTATTGAACGTGCGCCATGCACCTGCTTCAGTAAGCAGCGGGTATTTTTTTATTTCGATACGCCAGCCCTGATCATCGGTTAAGTGCAGGTGCAGCTTATTCATTTTGTACAAAGCCATCCGGTCGATAAACTTTTTCAGGTAGCTTACCGAAAAGAAGTGCCTCGATACATCCAAATGCATACCACGCCACTCGTAAACAGGCGCATCTTCAATAGCTACAACGGGTAATGATAATTGCTTTTGCGCAACACCGGCTTCAATGCCAACAGGCAATAACTGACGAATGGTTTCTACAGCGTGAAATACACCTGCCGGATCTTTCGCGCGGATAACTACCTGCTCTTTAGTAACGCTCATGCGATAAGCTTCAGGAGTCGTTATGCTTGCATCAAAAATAAGATTTATGGCGTGGGCCTTCTTTACCTTGCTCACTTCAACAGGCGTGCCTAAACCTTTGCGCAGCAAATCCTTCAAGGCATAGGCTTCGGTATAAAAAGCGCCGGCATTTACAATAGCCGTTTTAGAAGTGATAGTAAATGAACCCTCTCCCGCAGTTAATTGAGCAGGATAAGGTATCAACGGAAATTTTGCAGCTGTTTCCTGGGCACCAACAACACCGGTACAGATAAGGGCCAATGCCGCTGCCGACAAATATTTTGAAATAGTATTCATTGTCTTCTTTTTGTTATTTGTCGATAGATATAGTACGTTCTGCGATGTTCCAGCCTCCAATAGTTACTGCAAGGTTTTTATCTGCACCTGGATTATGGTCGATAACAACTGTTTTAGTTTGACCCGGTAATACAGTTACGTAGTTATCACTATAAAAGGCCGGAAGGATACGTTGTTTGGTATCAGCATTAACTAAAGACAGGCGGTTGAAAAATGCCAGTGCACCGTTACCTTCGTTAGTCAGTGTTACTTCTACTTTGCCATTTTTCAAATACTTGGCTGTGGCTCCTAAAGTACCTTTCGGCATTTTTTGTAAGCCGGAAAAATCGCCGTTAGCATCGGGTAACCAGTAAATATTTTCGCTGATCACTTCTTTATCTGACTTAAGCAGCTGCAGGCAAAGGAAAATACCTTTGTCTTTTGCTTCTTTCTCAATCTCTCTTTTCAGTGATAAATAACGTTTGGTAGTAGTTGGGGTTACATCAGCAAAAACCTTTGTCAATATTTTCTCCTTGCCATCCATATCATATGTCTTGGCCACCAGCAGCATGTTGCTATGCGTTTTAAAAGTATTGTTGGCTACCATTACCATACCGTCTGTTTGATTGTACATGATGTGCAAAGGTTCGCTGCCATTATGCAAGCCGTAAAGACAAGCATTAGGATCAAGGTAATAATCATACATCTGGCCGCGCATGGCTGTCCACGGGTTTTGAGTTTTCCAGATGATGGTACCCGTATACCAATCCCACATGTGCGAGCTGAAGCCCTCCATCAAAGCACGGTATTGATCATAGTTTACCAATTGTGCTTTAGTTGCGAAGTCTTCAACATTTTTGGCTTTTCCGTACTTATCAACAAAACCGTCGTAGCCAATATATTTATGATATTCCCAAACGGGGTCTGTTTTAGTTTTGCCGGTAGATGCATCAAACTCGGGCACTACCATATTTTCGGCAGGAATAAAGCGTTTTAACGATTCATAATCGCTAACGCCAACCGAACCTACTTCGGAGTTGAACGGATATGTTTGGTGATCCCAGAAAGTTGTAAGGCTTTGGATGCCGTAAGGGCCATCGCCGTTGCCGCCCTGTACATTGCGCGACATTTCTTCGGAGTTTGAATACGGGATAAACCAGCGGGTATTATCCAGCTTAGGCATAATGGTATCGCGCAGGGCCGCAAAAATATCCTCAGGCGGAGTGATCTCATTACCACCGCACCAGATAGCAAGCGATGGGAAGTTACGCACCAGTTTAACCTGATCGGCAACCGATTTTAAATACAGGTCATGATCATCAGGATATTTACGGCGGGTCCATTGGTCATCAGCTTTCATCGGATCTATCCAGCGGCCATTGCAATCGCCCGATCCCCACATATCCTGGAAAACCAGCATACCGTATTTATCGCAAGCCTCATAAAACTCAGGGCGTTCAATTAGCGCGCCACCCCAAACCCGGATCAGGTTCAGGTTCATATCGCGGTGAAAACGAACTTCGGCATCGTAACGGGCATCGCTGAAACGTAACATCTGATCAGAGATGATCCAGTTACCGCCTTTAATAAATACCTTTTGGCCGTTCACATTAACCTGGCGGCTTTCGGTTTTATTGTTCCATTCGGTAGTAATCTGGCGTACACCAACTTCAATATTTTTTTGGTCGGATACTTTACCGCCTGCTACAAACTGCAAATTAAGCTTATACAAATTTTGCGGACCGTAGCCACTTGGCCACCAAAGCTTAGGGTTTTTAAGGCTGTAGTCGGCCAGTTTAACTTCCTGTTTTGAATTGGCTTTCAGGGTAACCGGCTGTGATACCAACTTACCATCTAAATTATATTGTAAAGTACCACTTACTGCAATACCTGTAGCATTTTCAACCTCGGCAGACACCTGTACGATGGCCGGCTGCTGCACACCTTCCGGCTGACGAACACCCGGAACAAGGGTAACAACATGCGGATCCTTAATAACTATAGCACCAGTGTGCTCAATGGTCACTTTATCCCAGATACCCGTGTTACGGTCGCGGATGGGCTGGATCCAGTCCCAACCTGCTGTATATTGAATACCTACGCCGCGGGCAATGGTACCATCACCACCCTGACCGCCATTGGGATTACCAACAACATCAGGAGGGTATACTACAACAGCTAAACGATTATTGCCGTTTTTGCTCAGCCATTTGGTAATGTTGTAGCTCTGGCGCAAAAACATGCCTTTATGCAGTTTGCTGTTAAGCTTATGCCCATTCAGGAAAACATCACAGCTATAATTTACACCACGAAAATTAAGGTAAGTTTGATTGCTGCCGGTTGGCGCGGCCTCTTTAAAATCTTTGGCGAACCAGTAGGTATAATAATCGCGGCCTACTTTGTAGATATCAGGGATCTTCTCATTATTCATCCCGTAAAATGGATCAGGTACTTGTTTGTTGGCTACCTGGGTTGTAAGCACCGTTCCAGGCACAACTGCAGGATTCCATGCAGCCAGATCATAATTGGCTTGAGATATAATAGTGCCATTATCTTTAACACTATTCATTGACGTACATTTCCAGCCGCTATTGAGCTCGTAGCTGGTTTGCGCCCCTGCGTTTTGATAAACGCCAGAAGCAAGGACGGATAACACTAATGAAAATTTAAACAATGCAGATCTGCCTGCCGAACGGGTTGTTGTCATTTATTTGGGTTGGATGGATGATCAAAATTAAGAACTGCCAAATCATTTTAGCTGTAAAAACTTGGCTATATAATATGGGATTTTGTCGGTATAATTGTCATTTAGACGAGTATACAGGGCATTTTTGGTAGTAATCAGGAGAAATCTTGTACACCCGGGAATTTGCCCGTCGCTTGTACAAGATTTCCCCTCACCTTTTTAGCCCTACCCTGATCGTCGAAATGACATTGTGGTTATTTGGTTGTTATGAAATATTAATAAACTATTTTAAAACCGGCCGCTTCATTAAGCCCGCTGGTTTTTTGTAATTTTGCCGGGATACTGATATCGATACCATCAGTCACCTGCTTCCACTTAAGGTTTTGAGTGCTGCCAAGCAGGGTAACTTTCTTTACCTTTTTTATATCCTTTAATTTTATAGATACTGTAGCAGGTAAAATTACTTTTTCCTGATCGCTCAAGGCAAAGGCATAAATGGTATTGCTGTTCTTAGCTTTAGTATAGTATATATTACCTGTTGAATATGGTGCAACCGACTGGCTGGCATAAATGCCTTCACCGTTGATTTTCATCCATTGGCTGATACCTTGCAGGCGTTCATAAGCAACCGGATCCCAGTCACCATCCGGGCCGGGGCCAATGTTCATAAGCAGGTTGCCACCACGCGATACGATTTTTACCAATAGCTGCACTATTTGCTGTACCGATTTATAATGATCGCCCGGAACATAGCTCCATGAATTACCCATGGTTATGCAGCTCTCCCAGGGATGATCAAGCGGTACTGCTGGTACTTCCTGTTCGGGAGTAGTGTAGTTTTCATATTTGCCGGCTACGGTACGGTCAACCACTATTAATCCTGGTTGCTTTTGCCTGCCCATTGCGGCTATCTTCGGCATATCGATATCCTGGTCAAATTTAATTCCGCGTTGCCATTCTACGGTAGTATCAACACTGCTTTTAGGGCGCACCCATCCACCATCAAGCCATAAAATATCAACCTTGCCATAATCGCTCATCAACTCGCTGATCTGGTTATAGGTAAAATCTTTAAACTTTTGCCAGCGTTCAGGGTATTTCTTAGGATCGTAGTTTACATTCCGATCTTTTGGCGGGAAGTATGGCCACCAATAATTTTCGGTATGCCAGTCGGGTTTTGAAAAGTAAGCGCCTATCATAAAGTTATCTTTACGGAAAGCGTTAAAGATCTCCTTAGTTACATTGCTCCTCGGATTACTTGAAAAAGGAGTTTTGCTGCTCGTAATTTTATAATCGGTTTCTTTGGTATCAAACATGCAAAAACCATCGTGATGCTTGGTAGTGAAAATTACATATTTCATACCAGCATCCTTGGCGGCCTTCACCCATTTTTCGGGATTGAATTTGGTTGGATTAAAAGTGGTTTGCAAATTTTCGTATGCCGCCTTATAGCCATTATAGGTTGCTCCATACGGACCGCGGCGTTGCGTCCAACCTTCATCTTCCGGACAAATGCTCCAGCTTTCAACTACACCCCACTGGCTGTAGGTACCCCAGTGCATAAACAAACCGAACTTAAGATCCTGCCAATTAGCAATTTTTTGCTCAACTGCAGGATCGCCCGCAGGAACATATTGCTTTGACATATTGTGCTGTTGCCCAAATGCTTTAAAGCAGCCAAAAACCAAAAGAAATACCGTAAATAATCGTTTCATCAAGCTTTTATTTTATAAATTACTGACAATTTTATATGGTGTATTGCCTACACACTTTTTAAAATATTTTAAAAAACATCGCAACTTACATCATAAAATTTTATTTTTCGGTTTAAATATGTTATTATTGTTACACCATTATTAAGTTTTAAATTTAGTTGATTAATTAAAAAACTTCGGTTTGAGAGACAGAAAAGTTGATACGCTGAAATTATGGAATCTCATTTGCAATAATGACGATGAGAACGCTTTTGAGCTTTTTTTCCATATCCTTAACAACTCGCTCATTAAATTTTGTGTGCTGTATGTACACCAACGGGAGATTGCCGAAGAAATAGTTTCGGATGTATTTGTGAAGTGTTGGATCAATCGTAAAAACCTCACCGAAATTCAAAACCCCGAAACCTACCTGTTTGTAGCGGTAAAAAACCAATCGCTAAACCATATTAAAAAATACTCAACCATTCATCTTGTACAAATTGAAGAAACCAACTCAGTTGAATTTGTAAATACCTATAACCCCCAGAAGGAAATAGAAAACAAAGAGTTGATTTTTAGAATGGACCAGGCTATTGCCGGTTTACCGCAACAATGCCGTATAGTTTTCAGACTGATAAAAGAAGACGGCATGAAGTATAAGGAAGTAGCCGAAATTCTTAATATTTCGCCCCGTACCGTACAGACCCAGTTATTCAGGGCAATAAAGAAACTTAGTGTCGTTTTGACACAATATAACAAACACAACGATTTTCAATCTAAACCAAACGCTATCAACATTTTAGGAACTGTAATTGTGATTTTACAATTATTTTTTTTAAACTTGTAGGTAATTAACCTAAATAAGTTGTCCTATCATAAATAAGGATGCAATTATACGATGGGCAATGATAAATTTATAGAGTTGGTGGGCAAAAAACTGTCGAATGAAATCAGCTCTGATGAAAATACCGAACTTCAGCTTTGCTTAGCTAATGATGCTTCCCTTCGTGAACAATATGAGGCACTTTCTGCTTATTGGAAACACAGCGATACTGTATACGCCGATAATGCCCTCGCCTTCCAAAAAATAAAATCAAAAATTAAGGCACAAGAGGTTACCGAATCTTCAACTACTATTACGCCCGTAAAAAACGGTGTTATATATTACCTGTGGCGTGTTGCTGCGGCAGTTGTTTTAATGGCAGGTTGCTCTTACCTTTTTTATTCAAAAACAGTTACTTTGGGCCACGGAATTGCAAACACAACATCCGCCGCCTGGCAAAATAAAAACACTTCTGCCCGCGATAAATCAACCATTGTATTAACCGACGGTACGCGTATCACCCTTAATTCGCAAAGTTCGTTAAGATATCCAACAAACTTCACAGGCAAAACCCGCGAAGTTTATTTAAGCGGCGAAGCCTTTTTTGATGTACATAAAGATCATGAACATCCGTTCATTATCCATACCGAAAAAATGAACATTAAGGTGCTGGGTACCGCTTTTAACGTTAAATCATACCCCGATGATCCGTTAAGTGAAACAACCTTGATCAGGGGCGCCATTGAAGTTACCCTTGACGACCGGCCATCGGACAGGATCATTTTAAAACCAAGCGAAAAACTGATTGTTAAAAAGGGCTCGTTTACTACTGTACGTAAAAACCAGGCTAAGCTTTCACCACCTACCGACAGCAGTGCCGGTACGCAATATGTCTTAACCAGTTTTACCCGTCTTCGTCAGGACGACAGTGCCATTTTAGAAACCTCCTGGACACAGAATAAACTCATTTTCAGGGACGAAAGCTTTGCCGACCTCGCCATGCGCATGGAGCGCTGGTATGGTGTTGAGATCAAATTTAAAAATGATGAAATGAAAAAGTACCGTTTCAGCGGCACTTATGAAAAAGAGTCCATTACCCAGGCTCTTGACGCATTACGCATTACCGAAGATTTTCATTACAAAATTAAAAACGCTGCCATTTATATCTACTAACTGATAATTCTACAGTTAGTTATCAGTACATTTGTTCCCATCAGTTGGCTTGGCTGTGGCTTTACAATATTCGTAATTGTTACCTACCAATTCGGTCATTTTACACTATTACCTGTGCTAATTATAAAATTTATGTAAATTTAGGCATCCCTAAAGGATGTTGGCGACAGGTTTAGGTTATCAGTATAAATGAAAATACGGTTTAGGTTAATATTATTCTTCAATTTACTGGCTATATTAACTGTATATTCACAAACCCGCGTTACTATCAATTTAAAATCGGCCGATTTTAAAAAGGTGATCTCTGCCATCGAACATCAAAGCATTTATCATTTTGTTTATAGCGAAAGAAAAATCCCTGCTTTAAACAAAGTCGATATAGATTCTGATAATGAAGATGTTAAAAGTATTTTAGATAAAATTTTGGCCAATTCGGGCTTCGCTTATACCGAGCTTGCCAATCACCTGATAGTAATTGCCCCGATTGATGAAATAGTTAATGTAGTTAAAGTAACGGGCGTTGTTGTTGATGAGAATGGCGCGCCGCTTGCAGGCTCAACAGTTAGGGTAAGAGGTTCAACCATGGGTTCGCTCACGGATACGAAGGGGGCGTTTTTGCTTGAAGTACCCTCCGGGTCAACATTGATAGTGAGTTTCGTAGGCTACGTTACAAAAGAGGTAAAACTTATTGGCGCTGTACCGTTAACTATTTCGCTTACGGTAAGTAACGTGCTAAACGAAGTGGTTGTAACGGCACTTGGCATTAACAAGGAACAAAAAAAGGTGGGTTATTCAGTAACTACTATTAGTGGTGAGGTGCTTGATAAAGCTAAGGAATCAAATGTAGCATACTCGTTGGAGGGGCGCGTAGCAGGTTTAAGTATCAATGGCATAAACGGCGGACCAGGATCTTCTGCGCGTATTTTATTAAGAGGCGTTACAAGTTTTGGTGCAAGCGCGCCACTCTTTATTATTAATGGGGTACCCATGGATAATACCCAAAGGGGATCGGCCAATGAATGGGGCGGGGCCGACTTTGGCGATGGCATCAGCAATATAAATCCCGACGATGTTGAAAATATGACCGTTTTAAAGGGCCAGGCGGCATCGGCACTTTATGGAGCGAGAGCGGCCAATGGCGTAATTTTAATAACTACCAAAACAGGAAAAAAAAACACTCCATTTGGTGTTGAGTTTAATACCAATTACCAAACTGATAAGGCAATTAATACCTTTGATTATCAAACACAATACGGCCAGGGTTTGTATGGGATAAGGCCGACTACCATAACCAATGCAATATCCTCAGGCAACTATGGCTGGGGTGAAAAACTGGATGGTAAACCCACAATTCAGTTTGATGGCGAATATTACCCCTACTCCGCCGTAAAAAATAATATCAGTAAGTTTTACCGGCAAGGTTATACTTTTACCAACACTGCTGCATTTAGCGGAGGTAACGACAATGGTAATTTCCGGTTGTCGTTATCAAACCTTAGCAACGGCTCAATAGTACGTAACAGTGATCTCAACCGCAAAACGTTCAACTTATCGGCAAGTCAAAACGTTACCAAAAAACTGAATATTAATGTTGTAGCTAATTTTATCAACGAAACTTCTAATTTAAAACCCAACCTGAGCGATGGGCCTTTTAATGTAAATAACATTCAATACCTGGCAGCCAACGAAGATCAGGCTATCCTTGCGCCGGGTTATGCCCCAGATGGCAGTGAAATAAGATGGAATAGCGACACCTTTACTACAAACCCTTATTTTACCGTTAATCGGTTTATTAATGATGTAAACCGTAACCGCTTAATAGCTGCATTATCGGGTAAATACAATTTCAATAATTGGATGTATGCACAGTTGAGGTTAGGTAACGACATCCTTTACGATAAACGAAAAACGGTTACCCCAACCGGAACCGCTTATTACGCCGGCGGAATGGGAGGACTTGATGAACAGTCAAACACGCGACGATCTGAACTAAACAGTGACCTGCTAATAGGTGCCAAACATGACATTATTGCTAAAGTGCTGAGTTTTGACATATCTGCAGGGACTAGCCTACGTAAAAACACATACGAGTACACGAAGCTTTTTGGAGGCCCATTCATTATACCATATTTTTATAGCTATAATAATTTGAACATCAAAAACAGCAATTACAACTATAATAGTACCGAAACGCATTCAAGCTATTATGCTGTTGATTTTTCATTAAGAGACTATTTAACAATAACTACTACCGGCCGCTACGATACCTACTCCACGTTGCCGAGTGATAACCGGAGTATCTTTACGCCTTCGGTATCGGCAAGTCTTTTATTTTCCGATCTCGTTCATATCCCCAGCCTTGACTTCGGAAAATTAAGGTTATCGTATGCGCAAACGAGCGGCGAGCCAACTGATGCATATGTAACAACCCAATACTACACAACAAATTATTCAATAAACGGTGTTGCCATCGGGAGTTTCAGCGACAGCCTGCCCAATTTATTCCTTAAGCCTTACACGCTTACCGAAATGGAAGCCGGTACCGAGCTTAAATTTTTAAACGGCAGGCTTGGAATTGATGTAGCCTATTTTCACCGTAAAACAAAAAATGAGATCATTAAAGGCGACCTTGATCTGGCAACCGGTTTTGCACGGCGGTTTATCCCTACGGGCTCAACCCAAAACAACGGCATTGAAATTGAGCTAAGCGGCACTCCTGTTAAAGCAACCGGTTTTACCTGGTCGCCATCGTTTAATTTTACTTATGTACAAAACAAGATCCTTCAAACAGACGGCACTCCCGAGTCGGCTAACATAAGCTTCGGTACTTACCGCCCGCTAAACGCTGCTACGGCACTGGTTAAAGGCTTGCCAGGGCCTCAGATTATGGCCAACGATTACCTTAAAAATGATAAAGGACAGATCATTTTTGACGAAAATGGTTTACCCATGGCCGGCCCGCGTGTACCTATGGGTAGCGTGGTACCTAATATATACGGTGGATTAAACAACAATTTTGCATTTGGCAAACTAAGCCTCTCATTTTTGATCGATTACCGTTTTGGTAATAAGATATTATCGGCTACAAATTATAATAGCATTTACAGGGGCTTTAACCAGCTTACCCTTGCAGGCAGGGAAAACGGCGTTGTTGGCAATGGAGTAAACGCCAATGGTGAAAAGAATACCATTGCTGTACCTGCGCAGAACTATTACCAGGCGCTGGCCCAAAATGTATCTGCATTAAATGTGCTTGACGGCAGGTTTATTAAATTACGGCAGGTTACTTTTGGCTATACTTTTTCAAAGGGCTTTCTTAATAAAACACCATTTGAAGGCATAACCTTTTCACTGGTAGGCAGAAACTTGTGGACAATTATGAAGCGCTCGGCCAATATCGATCCGGAATCTGGATTTTCGCCGGATATAAAATATGCAGGAATTGAAGGAGCAAGCCTTCCGCCAACCCATACTTACGGAATAAATATTAACTTTAAACTCAAAAAATAAATCACCTAAAAATGGCTTCCACCATAAAACACAAACTCCTATGTTGTTTGGTAATGTTTACGGCATTACTAAAGTTTTCTACCGCAAATGCGCAGGTTCCTTTTTATAAAGACGCTTCGCAATCGATTGATTCACGCGTAAAAGATCTTTTATCGAAATTAACCATCGACGAAAAAATTTCCTTATTAGGTTACCGCAGCCAGGCCGTACCGCGTTTAGGCATCCCTGCATATAACTGGTGGAATGAGGCTTTGCATGGCGTAGCCCGCGCCGGGGAAGCAACCATATTTCCGCAAGCTATCGGTATGTCGGCTACATTTAACGAAGATCTGTTAAAGCAGGTATCAACGGCCATATCAACTGAGGCCCGCGCAAAATATAACCTGGCCATTGCACAAGACAGGCACCTGCAATACATGGGCCTCACCTTTTGGACACCCAACATCAATATTTTCCGCGACCCGCGCTGGGGACGCGGACAGGAAACTTATGGCGAAGACCCTTTCCTGACCGGCCGTATGGGCTCAGCCTTTGTTAAAGGTTTGCAGGGTGATGATCCTAAATACCTAAAAACATCGGCCACGGCCAAACACTTTGCCGTACACAGCGGCCCCGAAGCCACCCGCGATAAATTTGACGCCAAGGTTGATGAGAAAGATCTTCGCGAAACCTACCTGTATGCCTTTCACGAACTGGTTAAAAACCACGTTGAATCGGTAATGAGCGCCTACAACCGTGTTAACGGTGTACCAAACTCTATCAATAAAATGCTGCTTACCGATATATTGCGGAAAGAATGGGGCTTTAACGGCCATGTAGTAACTGATTGTGGTGCCCTGGATGATGTGTACCTTACTCACAAAACACTACCAACTGCGGTTGAAGTAGCCGCTGCTGCCATAAAGGCTGGCGTTGACCTGGATTGCTCGTCCATTTTGCAAAACGATGGTATTAAAGCTATTAAACAAGGCCTGCTTACCGAAAAAGATGTTGACCAGGCCCTGAGCGCTATCTTACGCACCGAATTTAAACTGGGTTTTTATGACGACCCTGCCGCTAATCCTTATCATGGTTACGGCGCCGACAGTGTTCACAATGAACAACATTTGGCTTTGGCCCGTAAAGTAGCCCAGCAAAGCATGGTATTGTTAAAGAATAACAACAATGTTTTGCCATTCAAAAAAAGCAGCTACTCCAGCATTATGGTGGTTGGGCCAAACGCGGCCTCGCTCGATGCTATGATAGCTAATTACCACGGTACCAGCAGCAAAGTGATCAATTTTGTTGAGGGTATTACCGGCGCGGTTGATAAAGCTACCCGTGTTGAATATGACCTGGGATGTGATTATAAAGATACCACCCATTTTGGCGGCACCTGGGCTGCGGGCAATGCTGATGCTACCATTGCTGTGATAGGCCTATCCCCGGTTTTGGAAGGCGAAGCAGGCGACGCTTTCCTGTCTGAAAGCGGCGGCGATAAAAAAAACCTGAGCCTGCCTGCCAGCGAAATTGCTTTTATGAAAGAGCTGCGTAAAAGTGTAAAAAACAAACCTCTTATTGCTGTAATTACCGCAGGCAGCGATGTTGATATATCTGCTATTGAGCCTTATGCCGATGCCATTATATTTGCCTGGTATCCCGGCGAACAGGGGGGTAATGCATTAGCTGATATTATTTTTGGCGATGTTTCGCCTTCGGGCCACCTGCCGCTTACTTTTTATAAAGACATGAGCAATTTACCCGATTACAGCGATTACAACATGAAAAACCGCACTTACCGTTATTATACCGGTCCGGTGCAATATCCTTTTGGTTTTGGTTTAAGTTATACAACGTTTAACTATACCCTCGGCAGCAAATTGAAATCGGCCTATAAAAAAGCTGATACCGTTGCCGTAACCGTAAACGTTAAAAACACAGGTAAGTTTAATGGTGATGAGGTGGTACAAGCATATATCAAATATCCAAGCATCGACAGGATGCCGGTTAAAGAATTAAAAAGCTTTAAACGCATAAGCCTGGAGCAGGATAAAGAAGGTACCGTTACTTTGAAAATCCCTGTTCAGGATTTAAAGAAATGGGACCTTGCCACACACAAATGGAAGCTTTATCCCGGCAGCTACAAATTAGTACTGGGCAGCAGCTCGGCCGATGAAAAATTGGTAGCTGATTTTAAAATATCTAATTGAACAGATTTTTATAAATAGCAGGCGCTTAAACTCAAATGCGTCATTGCGAGGTACGAAGCAATCCCAAACTATACAGGGCGAACCTGCTTATCGGGGATTGCTTCGTACCTCGCAATGACGTTTTTTTATGATTTATTCATAGCAAGGCTTTCAAATCCTTCATAATTCTACTTTTATCAGCAGCAGTTTTAGCCAACTTTAAGGCAGTTTGCAAATGCGATACTGCCTTTTCGCCATCTACCCCTGTATACAAGTAACCAAGCAGTACATGGTACAAATGATTGGTATCCACCTTTAACTTTTCGGCCTCAATAATGGCTTTCTCCTTCCCTTTTACCTTTGCCAAAGCATAAGCCCGGTTCAACGCAGCCGCAGGCGAATAAGCAGCGATAAGTAACCTATTGTAGAGCATTAATATATTTTCCCATTTTTCGGGAGTATCAGTTTTAACGGTATGCCAATAAGCTATAGCAGCTTCAATATGATATTTACCGGCGTCGTTTCCTTTTTTTGAGGCAAGGTTTAGGTAGTATCGTCCTTTTACTATCAAATCATCATTCCAAAGCATTCTGTCCTGGTCATCATAGCGGATCATTTCGCCATTTTCGTCTACCCGGGCATCAAACCTTGAAGCATGAAAACACATGAGTGATAATAAGGCATTCACCTCGGGCAGGTTGGTTTGCTTGTTTTCTATGAGGAGATAGTTAAGCCGCATGGCTTCTAAACACAAATCTTTTCGCAATGTAGTGCTCTGGCAGCTGGAGTAATAGCCCTCATTAAACAGCAGGTATAAAGTTTTCAGTACGATGCCCAGCCGGTTAACAATATCAGCCCGTTCAGGAAAAACGATCTTTACTTTTTGCTCCCTGAGCTTTTCCTTAGCCCTGAACAGGCGTTTGTTAATGGTTTCTTTATTCGATAAGAAAGCCTCGGCAATTTCATCAATTCCGAAACCGCAAAGGATTCGTAATGCAAGGCCAATCTGTGCCTCGGCCGGCAATACCGGGTGACAAATAGCAAACATCATTTGCAGCTGGCTGTCGCTAATATTTTGGTTAGAAAGATCGATCTCTGCCTCGTAATTATCCTCTGCAACAATCCCTTCGGCTATTTTTTGCTTAAACCTAGAGCCACGCCTTACATAATCGGTTGCTTTATTGCGGGCCACAGTATATAACCATGCTTTAGGGTTATCCGGCAATCCCTTGATCCCCCATGTTTCGGCAGCTGTGAGAAAAGTATCACTGGCGATATCTTCGGCGGCTTCTATATATTCAAAGCCAAAGTAACGGCATAATACCGCGATTATCTTTTGATATTCGGAGCGGAACAAATGTGGTAGAAGCTGATCTTGCTGCATAAAACAAGCAGCCTCCCGTATATGGGAGGCTGCAAATCAATTATACTTCCATTGGGATGATAGGACGCACCTCAACACTTCCCCCTACCGACAGGATCGGGCAGCCCTTTGATAACTCGGCGGCTTCTTCCAGCGATGACGCTTTGATAATACTGTAACCCCCAATAGCTTCCTTAACTTCAACATAAGGGCCGTCTGTTACTACATTGTCGGGTTTTACAACGCTGCCGGCGGTATCCAACCTGTTGCCTACAGCAACCAGTTTGTTTTGCGCGGCAATCCCGCCAATCCATTCGCGCCAGTAATTCATCATAGCTTGCATCTGTTCGGGCGACCGCTGCGCTGCAGTGGCTTCTGCGTCTCTTCTGAAGATCAATAAGAACTCGTTCATGTTTTTTGAATTTAATGGTTAAAACCAAAAGACGATCAGGTTTGGCTGAATTGGACAACTACTTGATTTTTTTTCAAATTAACCAGAAAAACTTAATCTGCAATGTATAACCTTACATAATACTTATAAATTGAGGTTGATGTGCTTTTGTTATTTCACGTACTTTGATAATACAACAAAACTACCACATTATGAAATACAGAAAATTAGGAAACACCGGAGTTGAACTTTCGGCCATTGGACTGGGATGTATGGGCATGAACCATGCTTACGGCCAGCCGGATGACGATGAATCAATAGCAACACTTGAAAAATCAATAGAAATAGGCATTAACTTTTGGGATACGGCCGATGTTTATGCCAATGGCCGAAATGAAGAACTCGTATCAAAGGTATTGGCACCCAATCGTGATAAGATCTTCATCGCCACCAAATTTGGTTTCAGGGCCGGTGCCGATGGCAGATTAACCGAGTTTAACGGCTCGCCGGCTTATCTTAAAACCGCGGTTGAACAAAGTTTAAAACGCTTAAGAACAGATGTAATTGACCTCTACTACGCCCACCGCATCGACCCAAATGTGCCCGTTGAGGATATGGTTGGCGCCATGGCCGACCTGGTAAAAGAAGGTAAAGTAAAATACCTGGGTCTGTCAGAAGCTTCGGCAAACTCTGTCCGTCGTGCGCATGCGGTACATCCAATCAGCGCCTTGCAAAGTGAATATTCATTATTAACCCGCGATGTTGAGGCTGAGATCTTGCCAGTTTGCAAAGAGCTTGGGATTTCATTTGTACCCTTTAGTCCGCTGGTACGTGGATTGGTTACTAATGCGTTGGATGTAACCAAACTGGCTGATAATGATTTCAGGAAAAGCCTGCCCCGTTATCAGGATGCCAACGCCGAAAATAATATGGGCCTGGCTCATGAGTTTGCACAACTTGCGGCTCAAAAAAACTGCACACCTGCCCAGTTAGCCCTTGCCTGGGTGCTGGCACAAGGCGATAACATTATCCCTATTCCAGGAACAAAGAGGAGAAAATACCTTCTGGACAATGCCGGCTCGGTTGATGTGGAATTAACCGCCAATGATTTACGGGATATTGAAACCGTTTTAGCTAAATACCCGGATACCGGCGACAGGTATAATGAGGCTAATTACAAATTTGTTGATAAGAATTAATTGTAATTTTATTTCACGACGGCGCTAAGACGCCGGATTCCGTTGCCTGTCTTAGCGCCTCTGCGTGAAAAAATATAAACCCTTATGGCATATAACGAACAAATGGCCGATCGTATTCGCGAAGCATTAATGGACCTCCCGGTGGTGGAAGAAAAGAAAATGTTCCAGGGAGTTTGTTTTATGGTAGATGATAAGTTATGTGTTTGCGTACGCGACAATAGCATTTTGTGCCGCATTGGCGAACAACAAGCGGCTATTGAACTTGAGAAAGGAAACTGTAACCAAATGTTAAGCGGCGAAAGAGTAATGAAAGGCTATGTTTATGTTGAAGATTTTAACCTGCAAACCACCAACCAGCTGAATTACTGGATCAACCTGTGCCTTGCATTTAATCCGCTGGCAGAGGCATCCAAAAAGAAAAAGAGTAAGAAGTAGCATCATTCACAACAACTACTTCTTAACCATTTTATAATGTTTGATCCCGGCTTCTTCAAACTCCGGCCCTGATGCTTCAAAACCCAGTTTTTCATAAAAAGGTACCGCGTGGGTTTGCGAATTAAGATAAACATAATCCGCATCGGCCGGCAAATCGTCCAACACAGTTTTCACCAGTTCCCCTCCTATACCATATCCCCTGAACATTTTCAGTACGGCAAACCGTTCAAGCTTATAACCGTTTTCGGTTTTACGCCAGCGGCAGGCACCGGCCGGTGCTCCATCAGCAGTAGCTAAAAAATGATGTGATACATCTTCATGTTCATACTCCAGCTCGGGCGGGCAATTTTGTTCAACAACGAACACTTCGTGCCTTATGGCATGTACAATATCAAGATCAGCTTGCTCCGTTACTTTTTTTACTATGATTTTTGCGGGCATTGATGTAATGCGGTTTTGTTTTGAAATGATTGAGTTTTGTGGTGTGGTTTTCTCTTGCGGCATCAATAGAGTGCGTACAGGTGATATCATCTTCCTCTTCCGCAAGTCCGGCCAGTTCCACATAAAATTTATGCAATTGATCGAGCTCCTTTTCGGTAATATCTTCAATATCAACCATCCGGTTGCTTGCCCCCTGGTGCGAGGCAAGCAGCTCATTCAGTTTCAAATGTATAGCCTTCGAATCTTTATTTTGTGATTTCTGAATCAAAAAAACCATCAGAAAAGTAACCACAGTAGTACCGGTATTGATAACCAACTGCCAGGTATCCGAATAATGGAATAATGGTCCGGTTATTCCCCAAACAATGATGATACCAAAAGCCGTGATAAATGCTCCCGAACTGCCCGTGGCTATAGTGGCCCAGTTGGCAAAGCGTTCAAATAAATTCTTTTTCTTCTTATTAATTTCAACCATATAGAAGCCTTTATCTTTTCTGGGGGGTCGAATCGCCTGCTGCCTGTAAACAACAAAGCGCCTGTACAACAAATGTACAGGCGCTTTTGTTAGTTTATAATGAATATTATAATTTGCTGTGTACGTCGATACAGTTAAGATCTTCGAAAGCAGCAGAAAGCCTTTTAACAAAGTTTTCTTCGCCTTTGCGTAACCAAACGCGCGGGTCATAATATTTTTTGTTTGGAGAATCTTCACCGTCCGGGCTGCCGATCTGGCTTTGCAAATAGCCTTCTTTTGATTGGTAGTAATCTTTAATGCCTTCCCAGAAAGCCCACTGCATATCGGTATCAATATTCATTTTGATAGCACCATATGAAATAGCTTCGCGGATTTCTTCCTGGCTTGAACCAGAACCACCATGGAATACAAAGTTGATCGGTTTTTCTGCAGTTAAACCAAATTTTTGTTTAACATACTCCTGTGAGTTGTGCAGGATAACCGGTTGTAACTTAACATTACCTGGTTTGTACACACCATGAACGTTACCAAAAGCAGCAGCTACAGTAAAACGGGGGCTTACTTTTAAAAGGTGCTCATATGAATAAGAAACCTCTTCTGGCTGGGTATATAAACGAGAGCTGTCAACATCAGAATTGTCAACACCATCTTCTTCACCGCCGGTTACACCCAACTCAATTTCAAGGGTCATGCCCATTTTGGCCATACGCTCGAGATATTTAGCCGAAATTTCGATATTCTCTTCAATAGGCTCTTCTGAAAGGTCGAGCATGTGCGATGAAAATAAAGGCTTGCCTGTTTCGGCAAAAAATTTCTCGCCATGATCCAGCAGGCCATCAATCCACGGTAACAATTTTTTGGCAGCATGGTCTGTATGCAGGATAACCGCAACGCCGTAATGCTCAGCCAACAGGTGAACATGCTTTGCAGCAGATACACCACCTAAAATACAGGCCTGAAGTTTTGAATTATCCAATGATTTGCCGGCGTAAAACTGTGCACCGCCATTTGACAGCTGAATAATAACCGGGGAGTTAACAGCTTTAGCTGTTTCCATAACTGCATTGATAGTATTAGTACCAATAACGTTTACTGCCGGTAAAGCAAACTGGTGCTTTTTTGCTGCTTCAAATAGTTCCTGCACCTGATCGCCGTGCAGAACACCTCTATAATTTTTTAAATCCATTAGCGTTTATTTGGGGCTCGAAGTTATAAAATTTATTGAATTCGGATACGCAATCTTAAAAGTATATTAAAACGGTAGTAAAAATAGGGTTAATTTAAAAATATGATATAATTAATTAACAATCCGATCCTTTTATTACAAAAATAGCATTAAATAAGCAATTAAACTTTCAAGCAAACAATTTGCCCTCTATAACTTTTTATATACCGGCACCACATGTTTAATATTTTTTGTTTCTTTGTACCCAATTGAAAGAGTTAGACACAGATATGGCATGGTTTAAACGAGAGTTGAAAGGGATAATTACGACTACTGAGGAAAAAAAGGAAGCCCCCGATGGCATCTGGAATAAATGCCCTAATTGTAAAAAACCTTTACACTATTCTGAGCAGGTAGAAAATCAATATGTGTGCCATTACTGTGGCTTCCACCTGCGCATAGGTTCAAAGGAATATTTTTCGGTACTATTTGATAATAACGAGTTTACAGAACTTTTCCCTGAGCTTACTTCCGGCGATCCGCTTCATTTTGAAGATACCAAAAAGTATACCGACCGACTTAAGGAAACTCAGCACAAAACAGGCTTAAAAGATGCAATAAGGGCGGGTGCCGGTAAAATTGACGGTCAGGACCTTGTTATTGCCTGTATGGATTTTAACTTCATTGGGGGATCAATGGGATCGGTAGTTGGTGAAAAGATAGCCCGCTCTATTGATTACTGTATCCAGCATAAAGTTCCGTTCCTGATGATTTCAAAATCGGGTGGTGCGCGCATGATGGAAGCCGCGTTTTCATTAATGCAAATGGCTAAAACATCGGCTAAACTTGCCTTGCTTTCACAGGCAAAAATCCCTTATATATCTTTACTTACCGATCCAACCACCGGCGGCGTAACAGCATCATACGCTATGTTAGGCGATATCAATATTGCTGAGCCAGGTGCATTAATTGGCTTTGCAGGACCAAGGGTAATTAAAGAAACCATTAAAAAAGATCTTCCAAAGGGTTTCCAGACTGCCGAGTTTGTGCAGGAGCACGGTTTCCTTGATTTCATTGTTGACAGGAGAGAAATGAAAGAAAAATTAGCTTCGTTTATTAAAATGATGGCCGATTAAGATATATATCGATGATTATACGGTAAGGGATAAGCTTAAATGTTTATCCCTTATTTTTTGCTATCGCTTCTGGAAAATCGTCATTGCGAGGAGGAACGACGAAGCAATCGCGAACTCTGCAGGGGCACTTGCATAGCCGCTCTGTAAAGTTGGGGATTGCTTCGTACCTCGCAATGACGGGTGGACAGGCCTTACCTCCACAACCAATCTGACTAACTCCTCCCTCCCCTGCCATTTTGACAATACATTAACAATTGGAACATACATTGATAACATAATTGCGACAAACATTAAATCAACCATATTAAATATAGTTATGCAAGAAAAAGGCAGCATTTCGATCCACACCGAGAACATTTTCCCGATCATTAAGAAGTTCTTATACTCTGATAATGAGATATTTTTGCGCGAGCTGGTATCAAACGCGGTAGATGCTACCCAAAAAATTAAACGTTTGGCTTCATTAGGCCAGTACACCGGCGAACTTGGTGACCTCCGTGTTGAGGTTGCTTTTGATGCAGACAAAAAGACAATCACCATTAGTGATAATGGTATTGGTATGACCGCCGAAGAGATCAAAAAATACATCAACCAGATCGCGTTCTCAGGCGCTACCGAATTCATGGAGAAATTCAAGGAGGCTAAGGATGCCAATGAGATCATCGGCCGATTTGGTTTAGGTTTTTATTCGGCTTTCATGGTGGCCGATAAGGTAGAGATCCAAACCCTATCCTACCAGGAAGGTGCAGAACCTGCTTTCTGGGTATGCGACGGTAGCACCGAATTTGAAATTGGCGAAGGTATTTTAGAAGAGCGTGGCACCGAAATTACACTGTACATCAACGATGAATCGGCTGAATTTTTAAGCCAATACAAACTTCAGGAGATCCTTGATAAATATTGCAAATTTTTGCCGGTTCCTATCAAATTCGGCATCAAAACCGAATCTGTTGAAGATGGCGTTGATGAAGAAGGTAAACCAAAATACACTTCAGTTGAAGTTGATAATATCATCAACACCACTAACCCTATCTGGACAAAGGCACCATCTGAATTAAAAGATGAAGATTACCTCGACTTTTACAAACAGCTTTATCCTTTCAGCGAAGACCCATTATTCTGGATCCACCTTAATGTTGATTATCCTTTCAACCTAACAGGTGTACTATACTTCCCTAAACTGAAAAACGATTTTGAATTCCAGAAAAACAAGATCAAATTATTCAGTCGCCAGGTATTTATTACCGACGAGGTAAAAGACATTGTTCCTGAATTTTTGATGCTGTTACATGGCGTTATCGATTCACCTGATATCCCGCTTAACGTATCACGCAGCTTTTTACAGGCCGATAGCAACGTTAAAAAGATCAACAGCTATATCACCAAAAAAGTAGCTGATAAATTGGCAGACCTTTTTAAAGCCGACCGCAAAGCTTACGAAGAAAAATGGACAGATATTGGCCTGTTTGTAAAATACGGCATGGTGAGCGAAGACAAGTTTTATGACAAAGCAAAAGACTTTGTTTTGGTTACCAACACCGAAAAACAAAACTTCACGCTGCCTGAGTATAAAGACAAAGTTGAAGCCAACCAAACAGATAAAGACGGGCAGTTGGTTTACATCTACACCAATGATCCGGCAAAACAGGATTCATTTATCCAATCGGCCAATAAAAAAGGCTATGATGTATTGGTGATGAACTCTCCTATCGACAACCACTTTATTAGCCAGTTGGAGCAAAAATTAGAGAAAACATCATTAAAACGTGTTGATGCTGATGTGGCCGATAAACTGATCAAAAAAGATGATGCGCCTGAAACGGTACTTACCGAAGAGCAAAGCACCCAGGTTAAGGACATCTTTAACAAAGCCATTAACAAGCCTGCTTACAACGTACAAATTGAGAGCCTCAGCCCTGACGAATTGCCTGTTACAATAACTATGGACGAATTTATGCGCCGCATGAAAGATATGGCAGCTATGGGTGGTGGCATGAGTTTCTATGGCAACATGCCTGACAATTACAAGGTGATTGTAAACGGCAACCACAAACTGGTAAGCCGTATTTTGCAGGAAGAAGATGAAACCGTGCAGGCCCAGCTTTCAAAACAAGCTTTTGATTTGGCGCTGTTATCACAAGGTTTATTAACAGGTGCTGATTTAACTGAATTTGTTAAACGCAGCGTGAGTTTGATATAAAAGCAACTTTAAAAAGTTACTTCCCATTTTTTGAATTAAAGGCCATCTGTTGTCGTTGTCAGATGGCCTTTAATATTGAGAATATCTCTGCTAAGCTTTTTTTTAAAGGTGTAATTTCAAAAGGATCATGTGTTATTTTGCAGATCTGACCGTTACTTTCAATACCGATAAAGTCCCCATCTTCCAGGTCGTAGATATGGTAAAATACTCTTTCCTTCAGGTTTACTTCGTAAATCTCGTCCGGATCTATTAATTTGAGGTCATCGTTACTTAACACATCTTTGAGACTTTGATAGTCTCTTCTGTAGTCGTCGGTTTCATAACATATGATGTACGAAGACACGTCTGCACTGATTATATCAACTACATTGCCGGCTAATCCTTTTACGCTATAACCTGAAATTACTTCTTCGCTAACAAATATGGTGTAATCAAACCAGTTTTCTCCATCTATATCGCGTACTTTTATATTTGTAATTTCATAATCCCTTTCGCCCATACGTCTAAATTCTTTGTACTCATCTGAATAAGAAAATGCCACGTAATCAGGATAAGAGGCACTATAACCAACAAGCGATGAGGCAAATATATCTGCTTCTATCTGACGTTTCAGATATTCAAACTCCGTTGGCAGCTTTTCAAGCGTTTTATACATCAGCACCAATTCCCAATCGTGTACAGGGCGCTTTGACCTTTTTCTATTAAATAGCCGAAACATAATTTCAATATCTTTTTAGTGCCTAAATCTACTGAATTACCAGTGGGCTTTTTGTTTAAAAGATTGCTTAAATTTGAATGTACTTAAACCTAAATAACTCTTTACAGTCTAACCACTTAAACATTTATATCATGAAAATCTTAAACAAAATAGCCCTTTTGGCTGCTTTCATATTTATTGGCGTTAACGTAAGCTTTGCTCAAACCAAAGCTGAGAAAAAGGCAGCCAAGCAGGCTGAAATCAAAAAGATGGTAGAGGACCAAAACTTTGTATTTAAGGCAAATTATGCTTTACCGATGCGGGGCGGTACCAGGCCGCTTACCTCTGATTATGACATGACGATAACTAAAGATACCATTGTATCATTTTTACCGTATTTTGGCCGGGCCTATGTAGCGCCTCCTCCGGGAACAACAGATGGCGGCATCAAAGTTAATACTACAAAATTCACATATTCGTCAGTAAAAAAGGGAAGCGGATGGAATATCACGATAAAACCCAAAGAAAAAAACATAGCCGACTGGCGCGATGTACAAACATTTAATCTGAGTATTTCGCAGGATGGATACGGCTCCCTGCAAGTGATCAGCAGTAACCGCGACCCAATATCATTCAATGGTTATGTGGAAGCGAGAAAAAGTAAATAGGAAAAGCCTGAGGCTTAAAGCAGCAAGAATTGGCCCGGAGCATAATTGCTTTGGGCTTTTTGCTTTCAGCGTTTAGCTCATTAACCTTCAGCTATCAATCCCGCATTATCCTTCAGCTCCACTCCCGACAGTTTCCGTTTAAACGCTTCATTAATTAAATAAAAAATTTTCTTTGCTGCTTTTTTATAGGTTAAACCTTTGGGGCGGATATTAGAAACGCAGTTTCGTGATTCGTCTGTCAAGCCGGGTTTGGGATTATAGGTAAGATATGCACCAAGACTATCCGCGGCACTTAGACCAGGGCGCTCACCAATCAAGATTAAAGACAGTTTAGCCTTCAGGCCATACCCAATATCGTCGCCAATAGCTACCCTGCCTTGTTCAACCAGACTTATTGGCGCAAGCTTTAAACCATCGGCAACCAACAAAGGAATTAGCGCATCGAGCAAACCAATTGTATTTTCATTTACCGCCGTTGCAGAGAGACCATCAACTATCATAATAGCCACATCACTTTCAATACTGTAGCCGTTTAACTCATTCAATGAGGCCTCATTAAGTTTACGCCCAAGATCGGGCCGTTGCAGGTATTGCCGCCGGTCTGTTACCTGGCTATGAAGGTGCAGGATAGGCTGTTCAAAGTGTTTAAGGGAATTAGTTAGTTTGCCTGAATTTAATTCAGAGTATACAGCATCACGTGCATGCGCATGTGCCAGTTTAAACTCAAGCGACTGTTTTAAGGGGATACTCGTTCCCACCCGGCCAATAGCTATCCGCGCAGAAGTAAACTCCTGCAAGGCTTTCAAAGGTTCAATTTCATGTGGGATGTTTCGTTTCATTCAATAAAAAAAATGTCATTGCTGGCGTAGCGTGGCAATCCCGTAGCAATTGCATGTCCAATTTGTATAGCTATGAGATTGCCACGTCGCCCCGAATGCTCATGTCCACACGGCTCCTCGCAAAGACATGATTTTATTGTCACTACAAAGAACCTTTTACCATTCGCGTTTTCCATTCACCTTAAAAAACCCCACCCAGCAAGCCATGCTCCCTAACAGGCAGCATATAGCCTTTATCATCAACAATCCCCTGCTTTATCAACCACCCCTCAAACTCGGGGGCTGGTTTCAAACCTAATACTTTGCGCAGGTAAAGGGCATCATGAAACGATGTTGACTGGTAATTAAGCATAATATCATCCGAGCCCGGAATACCCATCACGAAGTTGCAACCCGCTACACCAAGCAACGTAAGCAGGTTATCCATATCGTCCTGATCGGCTTCCGCATGATTGGTATAGCAAACGTCAACACCCATGGGCAAGCCAAGCAGTTTTCCGCAAAAATGATCTTCGAGCGCGGCACGAATAATCTGTTTGCCATCATACAAATATTCGGGGCCAATAAAACCAACTACGGTATTCACCAGCAAAGGATTAAACTTACGGGCGACGGCATAGGCCCTCACTTCGCAGGTTTGCTGATCTACCCCGAAATTGGCATTGGCCGATAGGGCGCTACCCTGTCCGGTTTCAAAATACATTACATTATTACCAACAGTACCCCGCTTTAACGATAGTGTGGCCTGGTAAGCTTCCTCAATCAAGCTTAAATTAACCCCGAAACTGGCATTAGCTTTTTCCGTGCCTGCAATAGATTGAAAACATAGGTCGACAGGAGCGCCCTCGTTAACCAATTGTAATGTGGTAGTTATGTGGCTTAGTACGCAGGTTTGTGTAGGGATATCGAAACGGTGCCGTAACTCATTCATCAACGTCAATAAACTGCTCACCGCCGCCGGACTGTCAGTCGCCGGGTTAATGCCTATAACAGCATCGCCGCTACCAAATAATAAGCCGTCGATGATGCTGGCCGCTACTCCCCGCGGATCATCAGTTGGGTGATTGGGCTGTAAACGCGTACTGAAATGTCCCTTTAAGCCTATGGTATTACGAAAGCGGGTAACCACCTGGCATTTATTGGCCATAGCAATCAGGTCCTGGTTGCGCATCAGTTTGGATACTGCAGCAACCATTTCGGGTGTCAAGCCGGGAGCTATAGTTGTTAAAATAGCACAGTCGGTTTCGTCACTTAATAACCAGTCACGTAATTCGCCAACGGTTAAATGGCCAATGTGACTAAAGGCAGCCTTATCATGATCGTCAATGATCAGGCGGGTAATTTCATCGTCCTCATAAGGGATTACCGCTTCATTTAAAAAGTTTTTAAGCGGCACATCGGCCAGGGTAATTTGTGCAGCCACACGTTCCTCATACCCGCCGGCGCAAAGCCCGGCCAGTTCATCGCCCGAGCGGTAGGGTGACGCCTTGCCCAGCAATGTTTTGAGGTCGGGAAACTTATAAACCCGGTGATGTATGTTGTGGCGGTACATTCCTTTATATCATTATTTCACTGGTCATTGGGTCATTTTTTTTCATTATGTCATCGGTTCATTAATCAAAAAGCGAACAAGCAAATGATTTGATGACTCAATGATTAATGACCTCCTCATCCATTGGTGCGCTCATCATATCTTCTGTTAAAGCCACTTTATGCTTGCCCATCACTATAAAAATCAGTAAAACAATTACTAATCCTCCTGCAAAAATGAGGCTCATATCTGGGTTAAAATAGATTGTTGCTATTAAACATATCACACAAATAACCAAAGCTATTGCCGGGAAAACCGGGTACACCGGGGCCAGGAAGGGTCGGCTTAAACGGGGCTCCTTTTTTCGCAGTATAAACAGGCTCAGCATACTCATGATATACATAACCACTGCACCAAGTACCGAGAGCATGATGATCTGATCCGTCTTAAACTTATAAATGAAGATGGAGCTTACTACACCACTTACAACAAGCGCCCAGTGAGGCGTTTTAAACCTGTGGTTAATATCGGATAGCATCCGGGGCAAATAACCACTGCGGGCCATAGCAAACACCTGCCGCGAAGAGGCAAGAATAATACCATGCAGCGATGCTATCAGCCCAAACAAACCTATACTGGCAAATATTTTGGTTAAGCCGTTACCCTTACCCAATACTATCCCAATAGCTTCGGGCAAGGGATAGTCTAAATGGCTTAGCTTGCGCCAATCGGTAAGTCCGCCGGTTATGATCATTACACCCAGCGCTAACACTACCAGCGTTATAATAGCCGATATATAGCCGCGGGGAATATTCCTTTTGGGGTTCTCCACTTCTTCGGCCACCATCGCAACACCTTCAATGGCCAGGTAAAACCAAACCGCAAAAGGCAGGGCTGCAAACACACCAGCCCAGCCAAAGGGCATAGGATTGGTGAGGTAGTTTACCATTTTAAAATGTGGCGATACAATACCAAGGTAAAGCAGCAGCTCAATTACGGCAAGTATAGTAATGAACACCGAAAACGTAGCCGATTCCTTTACCCCAAGCATATTTAAAAGGATAAAAAGAACATTAAAGCCCATAGCGGCCTCTGCTATTGGGATAGCCGGGTATAAAAAATGCAGGTAGCTTCCTAAAGAAACTGCTACAGCAGGCGTAGCCACCAGGAAATCAACAAGGGTAGCGTAACCGGCAATTAACCCGCCAAACGGTCCCATAGCCCGATACGCATAAGCAAAAGCGCCTCCCGCATGAGGTATGGAGGCGGTGAGTTCGGTATAGCTAAAAATAAATGTAATATACATCAAGGTGATAACCAGGGTGGCTATGAGCAAACCTATAGTGCCGGATACAGCCCATCCCAAATTCCACCCGAAATATTCGCCCGAAATAACCAGACCTACGGCTATGGCCCATAAATGGATAGGTTTCAAAACCCTTTTTAAATGTTCTGTAGATGTTTCTGCCATGCGCCGCCGTTATAAATAATATTTTATCGCCTTAAATTACTCAACAGGCAGGTTAAATCAAAATTACGGTACATTATGGAATTATTAAGCCATACTTTTCCGAAAAATACAACAAGTTCCGGCGTCTTCTTTTACAAAAAAAGCTCATAAACTAAAATAAGAGGCAAACAACAATCGTTAGCAAACAAAACAGCCGATAAAACTTAATTTATCGGCTGCAATTCTATTATAAAACAATTAATAATTAACGATTCGGATATCACTCCCCTATTTACACCATCAGCTTATCCTTCAAATATCCCATACTGGCTGTAATACTTGCAAAGGCATCTTTAGGCATATCATGCTCTACAAAAAAGTGTTGCATACCTGCTGATTTAGCCGCTGCAAAAATTGGTTTAAAATCAATAGTGCCGCCTCCTACAGGTTGTATATTCTGCCTGCCTGCATCCAAATCTTTCACATGCCAAAGCGGGAAACGACCGGGATGTTCCTTAAACATTTCTACCGGATTTTTACCTGCCTTAACAGCCCAGGCCAAATCAAGCTCCATTTTTACATTACCTGCATCTGTTTCGCTTAATAATAAATCATAAGGCACTTTACCATCAACCGCGTGGAACTCCATATCGTGATTATGATATGCAAACTGGATGCCGGCTTTTTTAGCAGCTTCTCCCGTTTTGTTCAGCACCTCAATGGTCGATTTTATTTCATCAAGCGTAGCCGTAGGCGAATTGGCACAAACCAGGTATTGAACGCCGCCTTCAGCAACCTCGTCAATCACCTGCTGCATATTATCGCGCAGGTTCAATACAGGAGGCAATACCATCGGCTTACCATCTGCACCTGCAGGCATTTTTGCTCCCGGTGGCAGTTTAAACGGAGCGCCAAGAACATGGTGCGAGGTCCAGCTCATACCCAGGTCATTCACCATAGCTTTAAATTCTTTAGGCTTCATACCATAATAGCCGCCTTTTTTACTAAAAGCCGATTCCAATTCCTTGTATCCTATAGCCGCAATTTTGCTCAGCGTGCCCTTTACATCTTCGTCAATAACGCCGAAAAAAGTAAACAACTGCAGTCCTACAGGATGATGCTCCATGTTACTCAAAAAACTTGCTGCTTTACCCGATAAGGCCATGCCGCCAAGCACCAATGCACCGGTGCCTTTAATAAAATTTCTTCTGCTGTAAATCATGCTTGATAATGGTTAATAATTAACTGGTACAGTAAAGCTAATTAATTAATAAGAAGCCAGGAAATTTTATTGTGTCTTTTTTACACAATAATTCATATCAAGCTAAAAGTATCATGCTGAAAGTTGATTGACAGACGGAAGCTTTAATATTTATCTGCAGCAATCCCACCACGGCACAATGTTGATTTATAGCGCTGCGCCGGGTTTATCATATACATAAACGCTACTCCAGGTACAAACAATTGGCTATCAAGCCCGTCCAGCCGGTTTGATGTGCGGCACCTAAACCAAGACCTGTATCGCCATCAAAAAATTCATAAAACAAAATGTGATCTTTAAAATGCGGATCGGTTTGCAGTTTTGGATTTTTGCCGTAAACTGGTCGTTCACCATTTTCGTTTTTCATAAACAGTTTGGAAACCCGGGCATATAGTTCGTTGGCTACCTCTTTCAGGTTCATAAAGTTGCCAGATCCGGTCGGGCATTCTATTTTAAACTCATTTCCATAAAACATATGGAACCGGTGCAAACTATCAATGATCAGGTAATTGATAGGCATCCAGATAGGGCCGCGCCAGTTACTGTTGCCACCAAATAAACCGCTGTCACTCTCGCCCGGCACATAGGATATGCCAAATTCAACTCCATTTACCGAAACGTAATAAGGATGTTTAAGATGATACTTTGAAAGTGAACGGATGCCATAATCGCTCAAAAACTCGTTTTCATCCAACATGTATTTGAGCAATGATTTCATCCTATAGCCGCGCAGCAAACTAATCAGGTGTTTACCGTTGCTTCCCTTCTCGTTCCAGCGCGAAACCAGCGAGGCAAGATCGGGCCGGTTTTCGGCAAACCATTTCATACGATCTTTAAATACCGGGCTCTCCATAATATCTTTCTCGTCCAGCACTTCAGTAGCAAACAGAGGAATCAATCCTACTATACTTCGTACCCGCATTTTTACAGAACCATCATCAGGAAAACGGATCTGGTCATAAAAAAAGCCATCGTCATCATCCCAAAGGCCTTCATTGTTTTCGCCCAGGTTTGACATGGCCCCTATAATATAAATAAAATGCTCAAAAAACTTTGAAGCAATATCAGCGTAAGCTTTGTCGGTTTCGGTAAGCTCGGTGGCAATACGCAGCAAATTAAGCGAATACATGGCCATCCAACTGGTACCATCGGCCTGTTCCAAATGCTGCCCGGATGGTAAATGCATATTACGGTCGAAAACACCGATATTATCCATGCCCAGGAAACCACCCTCAAAAATATTATTCCCCGATTGGTCCTTACGATTAACCCACCAGGTAAAATTGAGCATGAGTTTGTGAAAAACCCGCTCCAGGAAATAGGTATCTCCCTTACCGTTATTGTTTTCTTTATCAGTTTTATAAACGTTCCATACGGCCATGGCATGTACCGGAGGGTTTACATCGCCAAAATCCCATTCATAGGCAGGCAACTGGCCGTTAGGGTGCATATACCAATCGCGGGTAAGCAAAATCAACTGATTTTTGGCAAAGGCCATATCAACGGTTGCCAGCGGCAGGCAGTGAAAAGCAAGGTCCCAGGCGGCAAACCAGGGATATTCCCACTTATCGGGCATTGAAACAATATCACGGGTATTAAGATGCGTCCATTTACTGTTTCGGGCTTTTTGCCTTTGCGCAGGCGGGCGGGGCATCCCCTTATCACCGCTAAGCCAATGGCGGATATCTGAATAGTAAAACTGCTTGTTCCATAACATGCCGGCAAAAGCCTGCCGCTGAATAAGGCGGCGATCGGGGTTCATGGTAGCGCCATGAATATCGTTATAAAACTGGTCGGCCTCTGTTTGGCGAACAGCAAAAACTTCGTCAAAATCCTCAAAACTATAATTTGCGTCTTCAGACAGTCGCAAGCGTATGGTTACGCTTCGCCGCGCCGGGATATTTAAATCGTAGTTTATAGCTGCTTTGGTACCCATGTTTTTAGGATTTACAGTATCGGCAGCATGAATAATGTAATCGTTTATACCATCCTTATAATACTTTCGGCCATCGTCATAATTATAAAGCCTGCGCGAGTTAGTTTCATTATCACAGAACAGGAGTTGAGCTTGCCCTTCGATGTGCAGCCACATCTGCCCAAGGTCTTTATGAAAAATACTGATCACTTTATCCGAAGAAGCACAAAGATCTGGTTTGCGCGAATCATATCCCCAAGCCCAGGTATTGCGGAACCATAAAGTAGGCATTACATTAAGCGGGGCATCCTCTTCACTCCGGTTATGAATAGTTATTTTAATTAGGATATCTTCCTGCGCGCTTTTGGCATATTCGGTAAAAACATCAAAATATTCGTTACGATCAAATATCTCCGTGTCCATCAGTTCAAATTCCGGATCCTGGCGGCCGCGGTGTTTGTTCTCATCAACCAGCCATTTGTACGGAAACTCGTTTTGCGGATATTTATACAACGTTTTCATGTACGAGTGTGTAGGTGTACTATCCAGATAGTAGTACATCTCTTTCACATCCTCGCCATGATTACCTTCGGGGTTGCTTAAACCAAAATATCGTTCTTTAATTATAGGGTCTTTCTTATTCCATAAGGCGATGGCGAAGCAAAGGTATTGCTGCCTGTCGCAGATACCGGCTATACCTTCCTCGCCCAGCGATAAGCTTTGCTGCGGGCCATATCATGGGTAATGTAGTTCCAGGCATCACCATTTGCACTGTAATCCTCCCTCACAGTACCCACTGCCTATCACTTACATAAGGCCCCCATTTTTTCCAGCCTGTATCCTTTAACCTTGATTGTTCTGCATTCATAGTATAGATGACAATTTACACTATCCCTAATTTAAGGTAAGTGTTTCGCAAAGTAGATTTAATTAAGGAAAGTTACAGATATAAAAGGCAGGTTTTACTGTTTAATGAAGAAAGCGAAGGATTTGGAGCGTGGTATTTTTAAAATCGCTTTTTGTTGTCTGGTCGAAGTTTAGCGATAGCTTAACTTCGACCCAAAATAAGTTAAGCTTTCAGCTTAACTACGATACCCTATGCTACGATTTCATAAATTAGCTTACAAGCTCCGCTATAGAAGCAGAATGCTTCCATAGTGATATATCTAAGTTAAGCTACAGCTAAACTTCCACCATTGTCCAATCGATGCAGCCTTTTTCGGAGAACAACCCACTGCAAACTAAAAACTGCAACTGATTTATGCCCAGGCATTCCTTAAAAACCTGAGCCAGTTGCCATGCATCATATTTTGGACATCCGCATCCGTATAGCCACGTTTTTTTAACAGATCCGGTACTTTTTGCAAATCGGCAATTGTTTCCAGGTCATAAGGGCACTGCTCCCTGCCAAAAGCACCGTCAAGATCGGTACCCATGCCTACGTGCAGGGCATTACCGGCTATCTGGCAAATATGATCGATATGATCAACCATAACTTCCATATTACAGTTCATACCTTTTGGGGTAGATACGCCCCTTACCCATCCGGGCACCATCATCCAGGCATCAAGGGCCGCGCCTATAACTGCTCCGCGGTCGATAAGGGCTTTGATCATCTCATCGCTGTACTGGCGGTTATGATTTACCAGCGCCCGGCAATTGTTATGACTTGCCCAAACGTGCCCGTTAAAATGATCAAGTGCTTCCCAAAAACTATCATCACAAAGATGGGTAGCATCTAAAATGATATTCAGCCGCTCCATTTCTTTAAGCAACTCATGACCTTTAGGTCCCATGTAACCGGTAGCATCAGTACCCTGGGCATACCTGCCGGGGCCATAATGCGCGGGGCCAACAGCCCGCAAGCCATAATTATAAGCCCGTTCCAAATGCTTCACGGTCACTATCGAATCGGCACCTTCCAAACTCAAAATATACCCAACCGGCTTTTTTTCTGACGGGGTACCATCATTCCAAAGTTCTAAATGTTTTTCAAGCGATGGCAGATCGTTCACCTGCACCATTTCGCCGGCATCTTCCATAGCCTTGTACCAGGCTACCTGTCCCTGGGTTTGCGCCCAGGCCTGCTCGGGCGAGTGCCAGCCGGGCAACGGGTTACCAGGTGCTACATAACGCCCTATCTGGGTAGCTACTACCAGGCCAATATTCCCTTTACGCAATTCGGGCAGGGTAACAACAGCATTGGCACGATCTGGCTTGTCGGTTAAGCCTTCCTCGCGTTTGTTTACTTCGGCAAGCGGGCGCGTAAGATCGCGGTTCCACTCAAGGGCGTTCATGCTTAAATCTAAATGGGCATCTATAACAAACATGGTATCAGGGGTATTTAAATGGTAATTTTGCGGTCGCGGGCCTTGTTAAGCCACTCACCGGTAACATTTTCGTTTTCGATAGTATAAACGCGCTCGTACAGCGCTACAGTAGGACAAACATGATGCGGAATACCATAAAGTATATCACCCACCTGATATTGGTGGTTAGCCCCTGCTTCAACTACCAGATGCTCCTCACTTTGGCTTAACGGGTAAAGTCCGGGTGCATTTAAAAAGTAAATGCGTTTACTCAATTCATTCTCGGCAGATATCGACTTATGCCCCACATCCAGACAAAGCTTTGTTGGGCCGGGCAGAGAGATTACCCGCGTAATAACCAGTGCCGCGGGTAAAAAACCTTGCTCGGGCATACCCACCTGGTAACCTTTATCCCAGTAAACAAACGTGCCGGGACTACATTCAACATAATGACGTTTGGCATGGATAGGAAAGGTTGGTGAACCTCCGGCTACGATGACCGGTTCGGGATAGCCTTTACTTTTTACAGTTTGCTGCAACTTAAGCACAGGATCGAACGCAAAATCACAGCGTTCGGCCCGTTTTTGCAAGTCTACATCATGAATGTGGCCATCATAGGCATGCAAACCCAGGGGATTAATACCCGGCAACACACCGCAATCCATATAAAGTTGCAAGGCTTCAAACCCCGGTGCTATACCAGTGCGGTTCATACCTACGTTCAAATCCAAATATACGTCGATATTAGCATTAAATCTTACCGCTTCGTCAGAGATTTCCTTTGCCGACGCGGAGTTATCAACCAAACATGAAAAACGCGTTTGCGGATAAGCATGGATCAACCTGATGAACCGGTGCAGCTTAGGACCCTGGGGTTGATAAGCCAGCAAAACATCAGGAGCTTTGCTCATGGCCAGCAGTTCAGCCTCGGCAATGGTGGCACATTTGAACTTACTGATGCCTGCCTCCAGCAGCAAAGCGGTAACTTCGGCATTTTTATAGGTTTTAACATGCGGTCGCAAACGCTTAATATCATCAATTATGCCGGTAAGCATGGCTATGTTTGTTTTAACCCTGTCGGGATAAACCACCAGTGCCGGGGTATCCAGCTTATCAAGATCCTGTATATTATACCAGTTGGGGGTCATGGATTAAGTATTTTTTCATGTAGAGGCGCATAATTGCGACTCCGAACATCCAAAGCCGTCTGCATAGTGCCTCTGCAAAAGGGAGACGCAATTATGCGTCTCTACAAAAAACGATATCGAATTATTTTATTCTAATTCAAACAGAGCTTCAATCTCAACAGGGATATTATCAGGTAATGAGCCCATACCCACCGCGCTGCGTACGCCTATGCCGTTCTCCTCGCCCCAAATTTTGGCAAAAAGTTCGCTGGCGCCATTTATGATAAATGGGTGCTTTTCAAATTCGGGTGTACAGTTAACCATACCCAGCACTTTTATAACACGTTTTATCTTATTGAAACTGCCGATGTTGGCTTTAATGGTAGCAAGCATAGTTAAACCAACCTGTTGCGCGGCAAGCTTACCATCTTCCTGGCTTACTGTTTCACCAATGCGGCCAATAATCAGCGAAGCATCATCCTGTACCGGACCATGGCCCGACAGGTATAAATATTTGCCATCAACTAAACATGGTTTATAAACGCCAAGTGGTTTTGGTGCAGGCGGCAGGTTTAAACCCAGCGCTGCAAAGTTTTCTTCGGGAGTGTTCATGAACGTAAAACTATTGTTTTTAAGTAAAAAAGTATCCATAAAAAATAATTTTACACGAATGCTGTCTATTGGAGAGAATTTATTCGAATTACACGAATTACAGGTAATACAACCAATTATTTAATGCATTTATACTATTCGTGTAATTCGATTCAATTAGAAAAATTAGTGCCAATAAAATAAAAAAGCCGGGGATCTCACTCCCGGCTTCACCAAATCAACTAAGTAGTATATATAATCTCAAAATTTAAACGACACTCCAAAATTGATAGCATAATCGGCAAATGCCGCGTCGCCGATAACGTATTTACCGGTGGCTATCGAATTTTCTTTATCAGTAACACTTTGTGTGCGGTCGCGCTTCAGGGCGATGGGCACGCTGGCAAAGATATTTACCCTTTTAAATGCGTAGCTCAGGGCAGGCTCTGCAGAAATGATATAACCCGGACGGCGGAAAGCGTCGCTTTTACCTATCAGGTCATGAACGGGGATCCCCTCAATACGGCCACCAGCTGATATAGTGAACACATGCGCTATGGTATAATTAACACCTAAACGGGCCAGGTACTGATCGGGCACACTTGAAATAGCTTCGTTGGCCAGTGTTGCGCTCAAAGTTTCACGATAAGTGCGGGTACCGTTGGTATTGCGCGGGTTGCTCATATAATACAGGTTACTATACCCGCTAAAGCCGCTGCCAAAACCCAGGTAACCGTTTGCTTCGGCAATGATACCCAAACCGCCATCCCCTAACTGAATGGATTGATCAACAGGGCGCTCGGAAGGGATGACGTTGTAAAAATGTGATTTATAATTAAAATCGCCGGTAGGCAACTTGATACCTAAACCAACCTGGATATTTCCCCTGGTTTTACGGCTATCAAACAACCACCTGTTAACAACGATGCGGGCATCGCCAATACCCTGCGAGTATGAATTATGGCGCTCTTTACCGCCGTGCTCATATAATGAAGAGCGGGTGTTAACAAGATAAGGTACACCAACAGATACTGACCAATACTGGTTAAAATTACGGGTAAGATTTAGATCAAAAGTATGTTGATGGTTGATCACCTCGTTACCTATCACCAGGCGTTGCTTCTGCTCGTCGCTACCTTTAAAGTGGCGAAACGATTTAAAATAACGCCATGAAGCGGTAAGCTCCCAACCTTTGTATGAAGTATCCTGCGTAGTATGTTCCATGTTACTGAATGGGCCATCTCCTTTAATAGCAACGCAGCCTTGCGCGTGTACACGGTTATAGGTAAGCAGCAGGCACGTCGCTACGCAAAAGAGAAATTGTAAAGTATGTTTCATAATATGTTGTTTAAATGTAATTGCAACTTGTAAGCAGTGGTTGAATAAAGCCGGGGTCTCAATGCCGGCTTTAAAATCAACCAAAACAATTTTCTATTTAATTCTAAAAGTTATCCCCACGTTGATGGCATAATCGGCAAATGCGGCATCGCCCTGAGTATAAGTTCCTGTTAAGTTGGTTGTAATTTTATCCGGTACGCTTTGCGTGCGGTCGCGTTTTAATGCTACAGGTACAAAAGCGTAAATTGAAAATGATTTAACACGGTAAGTAACACCCGGCTCGGCAGAGATGATATATCCGGGCCTGCGGAAGCCATTGCTCCCCCCTACAAGATCATGCACGGGCAAACATTCATAACGTACACCGGCCGAAAAATCAAACTTGCTGACACCGTAGCTTGCACCGCCGCGGATCATTACCTGGTCGGGCACGCTCATAACATCGCTGCCGTTGGCAACCGCTTTGGCACTTGGTGTACCGCCACGGGCCGATGATACACCATTTTGCTCCCTTGGACTGATGAGATAGTAAAACCCGCCGTATAGGCCAAACCTGTGTGTAAAATTGTAATAGGTATTGATCTCGGTGGTGATACCGGTTCCGCCGTCACCCAACTGAATGGATTGATCAACCGGGCCCAGCGTTTTGCCATCGTTGGCAGCTGTATGATAAAAATAATCCTGATAGTTGTAGTTTCCGGTTGGCAGTTTTAAACCCAAACCGACCTGGATATTTCCGCGGCGGGCTTTTGCTGGGTTTAGCAACCAGGCGTAAGCGGTTAAACGTACATCGCCCAAACCAAAGGAATGAGTTTCCAAACGCTCCTTACCTCCATGCTCATATAATGATGAACGGCTGTTATCAACTATAGGTAAATCAACAGCAAACGACCACCTATTATTAAATATGCGGGTTAAAGTTAAATCCTGCGTATAGGAATGATTAATAACGTTGGTTCCTTGTTGAATTCGTTGTTTTTGCTCCTTGGTACCAACAAAGTGTTTATACGAGCGAAAGTAACGGTTATTGCTGTTTAACAACCAGCTGCCATTGTTGGAAACACTATCGGGATGTTCATCCATAGTGCATAAACCGCCTGTGCTTCTAATGGCGACACAACCTTGCGCATTTACCTTGGCAAAGGTTGTAAATAGGATAACCGTTGTAACGCCAATAAATTTCAGTACCAGTTTTTTCATAGTATTATTAAAAGTGTTTTTGTGCAATTGTTTAGTTAATATATTTGCAAAGCAGGGTAACTTTTTACCCTGTTCAATAAACTTTTTTATGTTTTGATGGATTAACTTGCTCTTAAATGTGATGTATGTTTAAAAGGCCAGAGAATATAACCAGCCGGTGCTTTTTTAACCGCAAACCACAAGGCCAGCAATACACCATAGCTCCCGCCGCGTTCTACCCACTCAAACATTTCGTATTTTGGATAAAAGAGCTCGCTGGATATTTTCCATATAATAAAAACGAGGAGTATATTTTTAAAAGGACGAATAAGCACTGTTAACGCAGCCAACACTTCAAACAAGCCAACAAACTGGGCCGTTTTAGCCGGCTCAGCAAAACCAAGCGTATGGTATTGACTTAATAAACCTTGCTTTTGGATAAGGTTGAGCCAGCCATGGCCTATTAGCAGCAAAAATGCAAATACCCTTAACCAGGTAATAACTTTAGCCAGGGTTTCGGCATTGATACTAACATTATCATCCATATGGGCAAACCATTGTTTTTTACCTAATGGGAACCCTCCCTGTACCAACAGTAAAGCAAACGGTGCACCATAGTTGCCGGCACGTTCAATGAACTCGGCAAAAGGTTCGCCCGACAGTGGGCGCATAGATGCAGTAGCCAGTCCCCAAACCACCAGCCATGCAGCTATGGCACGGGTTGGATAAACCAGCATGGAAATGCCCATTAATATATCCACGGTACCTACATAAGGCATCAGTGTATAGGCCATTTCTTTACCTATGCCGAAAACACCAAAGTAGTTACACCAGATTTGTTTGGTGATAATACCAAAGCAACCGTGCCCTATAAAGCACATAGCTACCGCGAGCCGAAGCGTGTGATATATTTTCTGATCGTTTGTTAAGCTGCGCATTGTTTATTCGTCCTCAATTCAACATCCTGTTATTTTGCGTCTGCCCCATCAGCCTTACCTCTGTTAACTGCATACTGGCCAACTTTATTTCCGGTTACCAAACCAACTTCGCAGTCGCTCCGATAGTGAATAGCCCCGTACAACCTCGACATAGCCGCCGCATGCGCCATATCGGTGAACTTACTCCCTCTATCGGGCAGCAAATAGGTTAGTACAGTAGCAGCCGAACCGCTAAAGTTAGAGTGACCTGACGTATACGCCGGAAAATTTGGCACCCCGGTTAATGTTTTGATATTTGGGTTAGCCTGCGACGGGCGCTGGTTAAAGTAAAAATATTTAGTATCCCAACATACAATAGCGGCATCCATTTGGGCCATGTTCAACAACGCAAAGTTACGTGCCCAGCGTACTTCGCTGTAATTTTGTTTTACAAATTCATCAGCTGCAATAGCATTCCAGTGACCTGTAGGCGTATAAGTACCGGCACCATCGGCCCAGAAAGCAACCAGCTCTTCATGATCGCGGCTGTGGTCTTTACTGAATGACAATACTTCTTCTGTTTCTTTTTTAAACTCGGCCGAATTTGTTGCGTAGGGAGCCGCGGGCCTGATTGCAGCTACGGTAGTCGAATCGAACAAGAAAGGCGTAACTTTTGAAAACAACGGCAGCATCGGTGGCCTTTTGGGGGTTTCCAGGCTCACCCAAAATTGCTCGCCTTTTGCAGCGGTGATGGTTTCAAAGCTTTTCCAGATAGCGGGAGAACCGCCTGCTTTGCCTGCACCATCATTACGGGCGCGGGTGGCAAATATGGCAGCTACCTGCCTGCCTAACGATTCGCCGGCAGCAAATTCGCCACGGGTATTAGCTCCTGATGCCATCCTGTACAATCTTTCTTCATCAACCTTTTGTTGTATATAGGCCACATCCGCAGGGAATAATAATTTCATGATCTCAGATGTCGCACCAGATACTACCGCGTCCTCGCTTGGGTATGAAGGCAGTTCGGATGCCGGGATCAGTGCTTTAACACCCGAGTCGTTTTTATATGGCGCCGTACGCTTATAAACGTTTTTGAAATGCCATGCAGCTATCAGCGCATCATATTGTGCAGCACTTACATAAGCGTAGGCACGTGCAGCATAAGGAGGGTTTGAAAACGGAAATTCAGGGTAATTAAACGGATTGGTAGAACTTGGAGCCGGATAAGTACCATCAGGGTTCTGGTATGGTGGTATATTATGTTTGGCTACCAGTTCGCGCAAAATCTCATTCCATCTTAATACAGAGCCCGCGCTCCAATATTGGATCTTTGACTGCTGATCACTGGTCAGGTTTTTCTGTAATCCTTTGATCTCGTTCAGATCGGCTACATAGGCCGGTGATGTAACAGCATCAGGCGCGGCTACGTTCAACACACTAAAATCTTTAACCAGCACGGGGTTCCAGGTATCGGCAGTAAGGTCAAGATTTGAGGGTTTAAGCGCCGGGTATAACGCAGTGCGGTCTAAAATATCTTTCCTGCACGAACTAAACGTTGCCGCTGCCAACGCTGTAATTGTAAATATATTAAGTATCGTTTTTTTCATTTCATTGATCATTGATTATCCAACTGCTAATTACTTCTCCTTTTTGGTGCTAAACACATAGTACACACCTGCAAATCCCGACCGGGTTTGGCCTACATTACGTCCGTTTAAAACATAGTTACCGCCTGCAGTAAACTCAAGTCCGCTGATGGACTGGAAACTGTATTTCAATATTAAACCAACAGCTGTGCTATTCATGCGGTTACTTGGAAAAGGCATATCGTTTTTACGGATATCAAAGCCGCTTGTACTTGTAATCTTTGTAAAAGTGGCCTCGGCATTAAATTTGAGGCTGCGGTAGCCGCTGCTAAACATAACGTTGGTAGCGTTTGGTAACTGCACCTCATTGGTGTAATGCATTTCGGTAGTGTAGTATGAATTTCTGTCGATAGTAATATTATCGCGGCGAATGTACTGACCTGAGCCTGCCACGAAGAATCTGCCTGTTTGATAGTTAAGCAAGGCGCGTAATGCTACGCTTTTGCTATGCAAACCTACAGATAAAGGCAAAAAATCGGCTTGATAATTGGCTAAAGGCAATGAACCCGTAGCTATAGCATGAACGCTAAATAAACCACTGCCTATCTCCTCTTTTACGGCCATCCATTTAAACGAAACCATAAGGTCCTGAAATGACTTTTCGCCTCTTAAAGTACCGGCCGAAGCGTTGGTAGTTACATAAGGAACCATGAATAGCAGGTTGATCCGGTTTGAAAGACCGTAATTACCACCCAGGCTGTAAACATTTGTACTCACAGTACCCAAATTTGGATTATCCCGTTTAAAAGTACCTTCCCAGTAATGGTCCCAACTCCCATGGGTATATACTGCGGCGGCACAAAAATAATTTTTAGGGATCATCAATGCATCAGCATCGGTTTGGGCTTTGGCACATTGTGCAACAGCCATTAAAAAAGAAACTACAATACAACATCTGTAAAAATACAGCGACATAAATTTCATTACGTTTAAATAAAGGGTATAAAAAAATGGTAAAACAAAAGCCGGATCAACATTATCAACTGAAATCGCTTAACCACCGATTGTTGATAATATCTCAGCATTAAAGAGCATGATCAAAGCCGTAAATGAAATTGTTGTATCTAAAATTAGCAGCACAGATGATGTGCAGATTCAAACAACAAAATGATAAAAAACCTTTGTGTCCCTTAAAGTACAGGCACACAAATCAATTTAACTCATAATTTACAGGCAATAATCAGCAGGCAATGTTTGGAGGTTTGCCGGGTGACTCGATGAAGGGTGAATTTACATGGTAGGCTATAGGGCGTGGTTTTACCTTTAATGTCCTTCCGTAAGATAAGAATTGGTAATGCATAACCTGGAAGCTGTATTCGCCCCGGCGTTTATCTTTTTTTGCGATGAATCATGTCCCTTTTTACTTAAGGCACATCGTTTATTTCTTTGGCAATAATGAGGTTTGCATTAACCAAACGGGTTTTAACACTATTGGCTATACAAATAAATGACATGGTATCCTGTGTAACTTTATACCGCAGATAGTTGTAGTATACCCCTTTTAACTGCAATTGCCCCTGATCGCGGACATAACCATCCCAACTGTGAATTTTTGGAAGATGTACAGGGATCTTGATCTCAACAAGTTTGGTAGCGTCAACCTTATTTTCATAGATCTGCTTAACAATTTGCACTTCGGACCGGTGAATAAAATACTCAAATACTAAACTGTATCCGCCCAAATTGAACAGATGTACGTTTAATAAAAGTATCGCTATAAGCTTCTTCACCAAAAGAAATTTTGTTAGGGTATATAATTGCCAGTAAATATATGTAACAATATTGTTAAAACAAATAAAAAGTAAAATTGTATCAATTACAATTAAAAGCCAGCCTGATTAGGATTTTGCCAATTCACATTAGATATATTTGCGGGTATTAACCCGTAAACTATGGATCTGATAACTCAACCCTGGCCCTGGTATGTATCCGGTCCGCTAATAGGCCTTATTATACCAGCCCTGCTTATTATCGGGAATAAAACTTTTGGTATCTCGTCATCACTGAAGCACATCTGTGCGGCATGTATTCCAGCCAATATATCCTTTTTTAAGTATGATTGGAAAAAAGAAAGCTGGAACGTGTTTTTTGTAGTCGGCATTGTTTTGGGCGGCTTTCTGGCTGCACAATATCTTTCTGCTAATCATCCGGTTAATATCAATCCGCAAACCCATGCATTGCTGCAACAACAGGGAGTTAAAGATTTTAATGGTTTATTACCAAGGGATATCTTCAGTTTTGGTGAACTGCTTACCTTAAGGGGTTTTATTTTCATGGTGGCAGGGGGCTTTTTAGTGGGCTTTGGCACCAGGTATGCCAACGGCTGCACATCCGGCCACGCTATCATGGGAATCTCGAACCTGCAATGGCCATCGCTGGTGGCAACCTGCTGTTTTATGGCAGGAGGTTTCATCATGAGCTGGTTTATTTTACCTTACCTTTTACGTTTATAATATGCAAAACATTAAATATTTGTTTGCAGGCCTGCTTTTTGGCATAATGCTGGTAAAATCGGAGGTGATCTCCTGGTTCAAGATTCAGGAAATGTTCAGGCTGCAATCGTTTCATATGTATGGTATCATTGGCAGTGCTATTATTGTAGGGATGATCTCCGTTATGATTATTAAACATTTTAAGATCAAAACCCTTGCCGGCGATGCAATCGTTATCCCCGACAAAAAATTTAGCTGGGGCAATGTATATGGCGGGCTGATATTTGGCTTAGGCTGGGCAATTACAGGCGCCTGCCCTGGTCCGCTGTTTGCGCAGATTGGAAGCGGCTTTTTGGTTACTTCAGTTACGCTTTTAAGCGCTATTTTGGGGACATGGGTTTATGGCTTGCTCAGAGAAAAATTACCACATTAAATTAATTTCATGCAAAGGTGCAAAGCAGCGAAATATTTACAGACCCTTAAATATCACTTTATGATCCAACAAAAAAAGATCCCGGTTTCAAATATTTTCAGCATCCTCATTATGGCATTGGCGTTGTTGGTAATTTTTAACCCAAATGCAAAAGGTTATCTGATCAGGGGCCTCATGTCGCTGGGTTTTTTCCAGCCCGATCCCCGGGGGTACGTTAAGCATCAAGAAAATGTTGCCAATGTACCGGATATCCAGTTTAAAGACGCAGCAGGTAATGCCACATCATTAAGTACCTTAAAATCTAAAGTGGTATTTATAAACTACTGGGCTACCTGGTGCCCTCCCTGCATCGCAGAAATGCCTAAAATAAATGAACTCTACAAAAAATTCAGGAACGATCCAAAAGTAGCCTTTCTTTTGGTTGATGTAGATAACGATCTGCCTAAAGCCAAAGCTTTTATGCTTAAAAACAGGTACGACTTACCTTTATATTTACAAGATAGCAATGTACCCGGCACTTTATTAGGTGGAACTATCCCTACTACCCTCGTGTTTGATAAAGAGGGCAAGCTTATTTATAAACACTCCGGCGCGGCAGATTATAGCAGTGAGGAATTTGAAAAGTTTATGAGGAACCTTGATTAGCTTGATTAAAGGATTTCCTGATAATACTTTCCTTAAAGGCTAACCACCGGTTTTATTCAATTATGCTTATAATTCAAGATAATCCATTAATCGAGCTAATCATGGTTCAGATATTTTTATTGTTCTTTTAACACTTATTCGAAAAATTTTCTTTTCTTTACTGCACAATCAGTTAAATCCTAAGTTTCAATGAAAAAGAACCCGTTTTTACAACTCGGCGTTATCGCTTTGTCTTTATTGAGCTCGGCATCCTTCGGGCAAACAGGTACACTTAATATCAGTACCGATTCAAAAACAACCATTAGCAAGCACATTTACGGCCAGTTTGCCGAGCACCTCGGTCATGGCATTTATGGAGGTTTCTGGGTTGATAAAACCCTCCCTGTAAAAAAGCAGGACCGCATCAGGCTTGACATTGTTGATGCCCTTAAAAAGATAAAGATCCCTAACCTGCGCTGGCCCGGCGGGTGCTTTGCCGACGAGTATCACTGGCGCGATGGCATCGGCCCCGCAACTGCACGCCCACGTATGGTAAATACCAACTGGGGCGGCATTACCGAAGATAATAGCTTTGGTACACATGAATTCCTGGAACTCTGCGACTTGTTGGGCTGTGAGCCTTATATAGCAGGTAACGTAGGCAGCGGTACGGTTGATGAAATGTCGAAGTGGATTGAATACTTAAACTCAAACAGTAGCAGTACTGTAGTGCAATTGCGTAAAAAGAATGGACACCCGGCACCCTACAAAGTAACTTATTGGGGTGTGGGCAACGAGAGCTGGGGCTGTGGCGGCAATATGACACCTGAATATTACTCCGACCTGTTTAAACGCTATGCATCATTTGCCAAGGATTACCCAGGTGCTAAACTGAAAAAAATAGCCAGCGGACCAAACTCTGATGATTACCGTTGGACAGAAGTTTGTATGAAAAACATCTCGAGCGGTATGATGGCTGGTTTATCGTTGCATTATTATACCATACCAACAGGTAATTGGGGCAAAAAAGGTTCGGCAACTAACTTTGACGAAAAAGAATACTTCAGCACTATGGTAAACTGCCTTAAAATGGAAGAGCTGGTTACCAAACATTCGGCCATTATGGACAAATATGACCCTGAAAAAAAAGTGGCCCTTGTTGTTGATGAGTGGGGCGTTTGGACTGATCCTGAACCAGGAACAAACCCGGGTTTTCTTTATCAACAAAACAGCTTGCGCGATGCTTTAATAGCGGGCACAACGCTAAACATATTTAACAACCATAGCGGCCGTGTTAAAATGGCTGCACTTGCACAAACCATTAATGTGCTGCAGGCATTGATATTAACTGATAAAGAAAAAATGGTGCTCACCCCTACATACCACGTGTTTGATATGTATAAGGTGCACCAGGATGCCAAATATCTGCCCATTAAGTTGAGCGTGCCTGATTATGAAGTTGACGGCAAAAAAATTGAAGCTGTAAATGCATCTGCTTCGCAGGATGCGGCCGGCAAGGTACACATCTCATTAGTTAACCTTGATCCGCACAATACTATTACCATTACAACCGGCCTTAGCGATATAAAATGGCAAACCGTTAGTGGGCAGGTATTAACCTCGGCTAAGTTAACTGATGTTAATACATTTAAAGATGCTGATAAAATCCACCTGAACGCTTTTACGGGTGCTAAGAAAGACGGTGACAAACTGGTAGTAAGTCTGCCTGCCAAATCAATCGTAACACTCGAATTGAAATAAAATCCTTTCCCCTAAATACAAAAGAGGCTGCATCAAATACAAATGATGCGGTCTTTTTTTATTACATATACAGCAATTGAACAAACACGAATAATCAACCTATTAGTTTTAAGCTTACGTATTCTGCTTTTAACTTTATAATGCCTCCCGGTTTTTTCTTAAAGTTTGAGGGCAAAGGCTTTTCAGACTAAATGTCAAAACCTTTGAAAGCTTTTGACGCATCCCATCATGATCATATAATTAAATCAAAAAAAAATCCACCTGCTATTGCTAACAGGTGGATGGGGATATAATTAAAACAATAAACTCTTAAGCCAAATTGCGCCCGGCATTTACAATACCGTAAACCGTACGGATCACCAGCTTGTTATAAACATCATTAAGCTCGGTATCCTTTTCATAATTGATACATTGCAGGGCGTAGTGCTGAATGATCACCAGCGGTAATACTATTTTTTCGCGAATAGCGATAGAACGACGTTCAACCGGATATTCTTCCATCAGTACGGTGCTGCCGGTTAGTTCAAGAAGCATTTCGCGGGTAAGAATAAACTCATCGCGAAGCATTTTCCAGAAGGCGCCAAATTTTTCATCCTGTTCCAGGTACGCTGTAACCCTAAAGTCTGACTTCGACATCGACATCATACAGTTATCCAGCATAGTTTTAAAGAAGCCTGATGTTTGGTAAAGCTCTTTAATCTCGTCCCAGCCACCGGTTTCTTTAACCTGTTTAAGTGCTGTACCCACACCATAAAAACCGGGGATACTTTGCTTTAACTGGCTCCATGAAGTTACAAAACTGATAGCCCTAAGATCTTCCAGTTTTAATTGGGCCCCAGCATTACGCTTGGTTGGGCGGCTGCTGATATTAATCCTTGACAATAATTTCAGCGGACTGAATTTTTCGAGGTATTCAACAAACAGCGGATGTGCGCGCAGATCGATAAACAGCTTGTAGCTTACATCGGCCATTTGCTGAATGAGTTCCTTATGACGGTTATCCAGCAGATCGTTACGGTTAGGGTGCAATGCTGAGATAATACCTGCGTTGATCAGTTGCTCCATATTAAATTGGGCAGTTTCAACCGAACCATATTGCGAACTAACGGTTTGCCCCTGTATAGTTAACTGGATATGCTCGTTAGCAATCTCTTTACCCATCGATGCATAGAAACGGTGTGTTTTACCACCACCGCGGGCAGGCGGCCCTCCCCTACCATCAAAAAACGCCAGCTGGATTCCGTATTTGCGGGCCATCGCGGTAAGCTCAACTTTAGCTTTATATATCGACCAGTTAGCCATCAGGTAACCGCCATCCTTAGTACTATCCGAAAAGCCAAGCATAATAGTTTGCTGGCTCCCCCTGTTTTTCAGGTGCTCGGCATAAAACGGATGGGTATATAATTGTTCCATGATGCTTGCAGCATGTTCCAGATCGTTCACGGTTTCAAACAGCGGCATAAAATCGATACTTAAGCTGTCTTTTTTCCACCCACTCCATAAAAACAGGTTAATCAACTGCAAAATATCCGAAGCGCGCTGACAGTTACTGATAATGAAACGCTGGCACGCCCTTTCACCATTACCCTGTTGAATTTGCTTAACCAACCTGATGGTATCCAGTGTATCGTGGATCATAGCATCTTTTTCCTCTTTAGGACAAACAAAATCGGCCTCTTTAAAAGTGATGCTCTTTATTTTATCTTCTTCGCTTAGTTCCGAATAACCTTCCGCTACGCCTGTGTCAATATTTTGGGTTCCATATTCAAACACCTTACGTAAAATACGGCTATCCTGCCTGATATCAAGTGTTGCAAAATAACATCCAAAAAGGCGTACCTTCTGGATCATATCCTCAACAATATTCACGAACAAACCATCGTGGTCGCGAAGGATAACTTCTTTTATAGAAAGCAGCAGCTCCAATAGTTCGCCTTGAAGATCAACCGGGGTTAACTGTTCATTAGCGTTTTTATAAAACAGCGTTTCCAGTTTAGTCATGGCTTCCTCAACACCGCGGAAAGTAATTCGGCGTTTAAGTACCCTGAAATCGCGGTAGTAACACCTGAACAGGCGCTGCCTTAAAAAGCTGGCAACTTCTTTAGTGGTTTGAGTTGTTACGTTAGGATTACCATCACGGTCGCCACCCGGCCAAAAACCCAGCTCCAATATCTGGCGGCTTGCAGCGTCAATATCAAACTCCTCTTCCAGTTTTGACTGGATCCCAGATACGGCATGATAAAATATATTTTCCAGGAACCAGGAAAGGCTGATAGCCTCATCAACCGGTGTCGGCGATGTTTTATTAAAGAATGGCGTTTTACCTAATTGCTGCAGCAATACATCAATATTATTGATATCGTTGGTTTTTACAGCTTCAATTAAATCCGTCATGATGCCAAGCACCGTACCTGGATAAAACTGCGTAGGGTGAGCAGTAAGCACCAGGCGTAACGAAAAATCTTTTAATTTTTCACTGATATCCTGCCGGCTTTCATCACTGATGGCTGCATGCTGCAACAAGCTTTGCAGGGTACCACTGTCATCAAACTTACCTATTTTATTAAATGACGAATCTTCAATGGCGTCAAATAAAACTACCTGCCGTTCAATGTACTGAATAAACCTGAACATGCGGTTAATCTGCTCGCGATGATCGATATCCGGTACATACTTTTCAAAAAACGACTCGATAATATCTGTCGGCGAATCATGGGTGATAGCGCCTTTCTCACAATGTGAACTAAAAAACGGTAATAAGATCCCTGTATCCTTTACCTGGTAAAACGGAAGTGTTTGAAACAAACTGTTATATAACTCAAATCGGGTAACAACCTCGTTATTGAAGGCTGCTTCTCTTTGGCTGAGTTTTAACGTTGGCGACATAGTAAAAAATTAAATTGAGGTAAAATTGATTGGTTTAGCTTTTGGCCTTTTCCGGGGGGTGAATTTACTGATCTTTAATTTAATTTCATCAAAAAGCAAATATTTATTAACACAAATCTTCAATTAATGCCATTTTTATCAAAAACAGATGCATAAATTAAAATTATGTAAATTTGAAACGTCATTTTAGGCCAATAAATTATATTTAATAAAAACAGGCTGAACAAACAAAATTGCTTATAATAGTTCTGTTATTTACAAAGCTACTGCTACCATGTCTATAAACACCAGGGAAATAAAAAGTTTCTTTTACAGTCAATATTTTTCTGATGGGATCCGCATTTGTATAGGCATTTTATTGCCCTCACTGCTCCTAATGCAGTTTGATAAGTTTGATCTGGGCCTTACACTTTCACTGGGTGCACTGTGTATCTGCGTTATAGATACTCCCGGCCCGGTGTCGCACAAGCGTAATGCTATGGCGGCCGGTAACCTGTGTTTGTTTTTGGTTGCTGCTATTACCGGTTTTGCCCGGCTCAATGTATTTACGCTTGGCTTCGAGATCACCTTCTTCGCTTTTTTGTTTTCCATGTTTACAGTTTATGGCAACAGGGCAGCATCCGTAGGCACTTCATCGTTACTGATCATGATCTTTATGATGGATAAGGCACTGGCAGCTCCCGAGGTATTGGGTTACAGTGCAACTATCTTAGCGGGTGGCGTTTGGTATATGATCTTCAGTTTATTGTTTTTCGGTATCCGCCCTTACCGCGCGGCACAGCAGGCCCTTGGCGAAAATGTTACCGATATAGCTCGTTTTTTACGCATCAAAGCCGATTTTTATTTGTCGGATACCGATATTGATGAAAACTACCGCAAGCTGGTTTCCAAACAGATCCAGGTGAGCCAGCACCAGGATGCCGTGCGCGAACTGCTTTTTAAAAGCCGCATCATGGCCCGCGAATCAACAGCACCAAGCAGAATCCTGGTGCTTACTTTTGTGGACCTTGTTGATATTTACGAACAGATCATGGCCACACACTATGATTACAGCCACATTCGTGAAAAATTTAAAGACACTGGTGTACTTACCGAAATAGCCCGTATTATCCATAACATGGCCGATGAGCTTGATGATATAGCCTACATTATATTATCAAATACCCGTCGCCGCCATCTCACCGATTTTAATATCGAACTGGAAAAACTAAAAATAAAAATTGACTCCATCGGAAAAAACAACCAGGAAACCAGCAATCTGGTGCTTAAAAAGGTGCTGGTAAACCTGCGTTCACTTAGCGAGGGGATCAACAATATCTATAAGTACTACAGTTCAAAAGCCGCCGAATCATTAAACGAGCCCAAGGGTGATGTAGAGTATTCGGCTTTTGTTACCCACCAGGATTTTGCACCGCATATTTTCTTCGACAACTTTACGCTGGCATCCGGCGCATTCAAACATGCCCTGCGTGTAGCATTGGTATGTTTGATAGGCTTTATCACGGCTAAATTAGTATCATTAGGCCATCACAGCTATTGGGTACTGCTTACCATCATTGTAATATTGAAGCCTGGGTTCAGTCTTTCAAAACAACGAAACTACCAGCGTTTAATAGGCACTATTGGCGGTGGTGTTATTGGTATAGCCATACTTACCTTTATCCCTAACGTCACCGTGCAGTTTATTTTCCTGGTGATTTTTATGATGGGTGCCTACAGCTTTCAACGCCTTAATTATGTAGTGAGCGTAATTTTCATGACGCCTTATGTACTTATATTGTTCAAGTTCCTGGGCGTTGGATTGCTCAATGTAGCCCAGGAAAGAATTTTGGATACCGTCATAGGCTCAACTATCGCGTTGGTGGCCAGTTACCTGATATTCCCTACCTGGGAATTTGAACAGATCCAGGAAGCACTTAGGGATGTGTTAGTGGCCAACATCAATTACCTGGTTACCATTGCCGAGAGCATATCGGGTAAAATGATCAGTATTACCAGCTACAAACTGGCGCGTAAAGAGGTTTATGTAAAATCGGCCAACCTTTCGGCCGCATTTGAGCGCATGACATCAGAACCTAAAAGCAAACAGCGCAAAATTAAGGATGTACATAAATTTGTGGTGCTTAACCATATCCTTTCCTCGTACATCGCTACCATTGCATCGGCACAAAGCAAAAAGGAAATCCCGGTTGCACACCCTGAAGCCATGAAGCTCATCAAAAAAAGTATAACCGTTTTGAACGATACCGGTCAAAAATTACATGCTGAAAATATTGAATTTAATATAGGTAAAATTCCACCTGTTAACCCCGAAGCCCAGAAGCCAGTACCCCAGCCCGAAGATGCTTTGATGAAAGAACAATTGGGTTTTATCAATAAAATCAGCTACGATATAGCTAAGATTACCGACAGCATCCTCATTGAACCATGATTTTTAGGATTTAAGGATGGATAAGATTGACTTTGTTGGGTAATCTTCCCGATTCGAAAAATCCTGTTAATCTTCTAATCCTAAAAATCACGGCACAGCAATATGTTTAAACCTATAAATTAAAATATTTCCAAATACAAAAAATACCCGGTTATGGGGATAAGTTCATAATGATTTTTCCCTACTTTAGCCGTTGATGATACCTGTTGTTTCAAAATTACCCCAAACCGGAACTACCATATTTACCGTCATGTCGGCCCTGGCCAGCGAGTTGGGTGCAATAAATCTATCGCAAGGTTTTGCTGATTATGACTGTTCACCCGAGCTGATAGCGCTTGTAAATAAGGCCATGAAAGAGGGTCATAATCAATATGCGCCCATGGCTGGTGTTATGGCTTTAAGAGAACGTATTGCCGAAAAAACCGAAAAACTTTACGGCGCGGTTTATAACCCCGAAACCGAGATCACCATCACTGCCGGTGGTACACAGGCCATTTTTACAGCTATAAGCGCTGTAATTCACCCCAACGATGAGGTGATCATATTCGAGCCGGCTTTTGATTGTTATGCCCCTGCCATAAAACTGATGGGCGGCGTTGTAAAATCGCTTGCCCTTGAGCCTCCTAATTACCGCATTGCATGGGACATGGTTAAGCGGTTGATCAACCAAAAAACAAAAATGATCATCCTTAACTCGCCTCATAATCCAACCGCAACCATTTTGCATAAGGAGGATATTGACGAGTTGAGCGCGCTGGTAAAAAACCAGGATATCCTGATCCTTAGCGATGAGGTATATGAACACCTGATTTATGATGGCGAAACCCACCACAGCATGGCCCGCTACCCTGATCTGCAGCAGCGCAGCTTCATCGTAGCATCGTTTGGCAAGCCTTTTCATGCTACGGGCTGGAAGGTGGGCTATTGCATGGCGCCTGCTTATTTGATGAATGAGTTCAGGAAAATTCACCAGTTTTTGGTATTCGCCGTAAACACTCCTATTCAGTATGCAATCGCCGAGCATTTAAAAAACGAAGAAAATTATCTTGGCCTGGCCGAATTTTTCAGGGAAAAACGCGACCACTTCAGAAAAGGCCTTGAACAAAGCCGTTTTAAGCTTTTGCCATGTTCAGGATCATACTTTCAGTCTGTAAGTTACCGCGCTATTACCGACGAAAAAGATGCCGACTTTTCTATCCGTGTGGCGAAGGAATTTGGGGTAGCGTCCATACCTGTTTCGGCCTTTTACAGCAAGGGGATTGATCACCATGTGTTAAGGTTTTGTTTCGCCAAAAGGCAAGAAACTTTAGATAAAGCCGTTGATAGGTTAATTCGAGTTTAATTTTTGGTTAATGGTCCATAGATCATGGATCATAGCCAGATCATAAGTTTGATTTTGGATCATGGTCTATAATTCATGGATCATAGCCAAATTGTATAAGTTTTATCCGTATGGATCAACCAACCATCATGCATTTTTGCCATGATCCATGATCCATCAACTATGAACCAAATATTATGGAGAATCTTAAAATTACTGTTTTTCAAGGCTACCTTTTTTGGGAAAATACCGATAAAAATCTTCAGAATATTACCCTCAGGTTATCGGGAGGGATCCGCGAAAAAACAGATCTCATCATACTGCCCGAGATGTTCAGTACGGGTTTTACCATGAACGCCGCCGAATTGGCTGAGCCTATGAATGGCAAAACCATGCAATGGATGGAAAAAATAGCCAAACAATATGATTGTGTGATAACCGGGACCATTATTATTAAAGAAGGTGGCAAGTACTACAACCGGTTAATCTGGATGCGCCCTGACGGCAGTCATGAACATTACGACAAACGTCACCTTTTTGCACTTGGCCAGGAACATAATACCTACACCGCCGGTACCAAAAAGCTTTTCGTTGAACTTAACGGCTGGAAAATTTGCCCGGTAATCTGTTATGACCTGCGTTTCCCGGTGTGGCTGCGTAATATAGAAGCCAATCCTTACGATCTGCTCATTGTGGTTGCTAACTGGCCCGAGCGCCGTGCCGCGCACTGGCGTACCCTGATACCTGCCCGTGCGGTTGAAAACCAGTCGTACGTCATAGCAGTTAACCGCGTAGGCCACGATGGAAACGAAATTTACCATAGCGGCGATTCCACCTGTATCGATCCTAACGGTAAGGTAGTTTACTATAAACGTGATGAAGAAGACCTTTACACTTTCAGTATCATAGGTGATGAGGTTGAAAAAGTGCGCCGTGCACTACCTTTTTTAAAAGATGCGGATGATTTTGAAATCAATATCTGAACCGGGATTTGGGGGGATTTTTAGGATTAACCGGATTTTCTTATTGTCACGCCCTGAAAAAAATTTACGATTTTGATAGATAATCCTATAGGCGATTGGCAATCTGATTGAAAATGAAATCCGGTTAATCCACAGAATCTCATAAATCCAGGTTCAGACAAAATCAAGGTTCCTCTACCATTAGTTTTCTTTCACTTCATACAAAATTCATAACCGTTTTGAATTTTTGTACTGTAGAATTGAAGAAGGAAACATGCGTACTATAAAATCCCTGCTATTTATATCACCGTTATTTTTTAGTTTATTAACACAAAAGGCCGAAGCACAAACAGATACGTTAAAGATCACTTTCCCTGATGCTGAAAAACAGTTCATTGAAAATAACCTAAGCCTGCTTGCCCAAAAGTATAATGTTGATGCCTCAAAGGCGCTCATTCAACAAGCCAAACTATGGGACAACCCTGTGTTAAGCACCGACCAGAATATCCATGACGGTAGCACCAATAAATTTTTCAACCACTCAAACGGAGGCGGACAAATATTTGTCCAGTTAAACCAGGTGTTTGCCACTGCCGGCAAACGCGGCAAACAGGTAAAAGTAGCCGAAGACGATGCTAAAGTTCAGGAAGCCGCCTTTAATGACTTGATGCGCAACCTGCGTTATAATCTGCAGCTTGATTTTAGCCAGTTAGGTTCCTTGAATGCGCAACAATTAGTTTATCAAAATGAAATTAAATCGGCCACTGAACTGGTTAATGCTATTCAAAAATCATTTGATGTAGGTAATACCTCAATGAAGGACCTCATCCGTTTGAAAGCCCTTTTGTTCGGTTTGCAAAATGATATGGTTGAAAATAACCGCCAGATCAACGATCTGCAAACAGAGCTTAAAACATTGTTGCAAACAAAGGAAACCACATTTGTTCAACCTGTCATAAATGACAAGCCGGTTGAAACTGTTGATCTTGATGTGCAATCGCTCATTAGCCAAGCCATGACCAACAGGCCCGATTATTTATCGAACCAGTATCAATTAAATTCGGCTACCCATAATCTTGTTTATCAAAAAGCCCTTGCCGTGCCTGACGTAACTTTAGGTGTATCATACGATCAAAACAGTAGTTATGCCCGTCATTACTATGGCTTACAAGTTGGTTTTCCGATACCGTTGTTTAACCGCAACCAGGGCAATATTAAGTCGGCACAATACAATATCAAAAGCCAGGAGAGCACCCTGAAACAAAATGAATTCCAGCTTAAAAATGATGTAGTTGCAGCTGTTAACCAGTATAAGCTAAACGTGCAGCTGTTCTCAACCCAGCAAATCGCCTTTAATGAACAGTACGATAAACTGTTTGGCGCAATGCTCAAGAGCTTCCAGCAGCGCCAGATAAGCCTTGTGGAGTTTGTAGACTTTTTTGACACCTATAAGGACACCAAATTAAAAATATTGCAACAACAATTCAACCTGCAAAAAGCAATTGCCGACCTCAATTTTGCTGTTGGCACTACCGTAATAAAATCCTGACTAACATTTTAAGACTTACTATGATGAAAAGAGAAACGCTGTTTTCCGGCATCTCAGCTTTGCTACTACTTGCCGCTTGCAAAGGCAAGACACCTCCTGCTGTTGAAAACAAACAGGTAACTGTTAGTGATTCAATGGCTAAAATTATCACAATCGATACTGCCAGGATCGCTACCATAAAAAATGAGCTTACACTTTCGGGCGAGGTATCATATGATGACAACACCGTTGTTAAAGTATTTCCTTTTTCAAGCGGGCAGGTGTTGGATGTAAAAGTTTCACTGGGCGATAAAGTGAGCAAAGGTCAAACTCTCGCCATTGTACGCAGCGCCGATGTTGCAGGTAATTATACCGACCTTAGCTCGTCAAAATCCGACCTTGCTATTTACAAACGTCAGCTTGAACAGGCCGAATACCTCTACAAAAACGGCATCTCAAGCGAGCGCGATTACACCGAGGCTAAAGAAAATTTCAACAAAGCCGAAGCTGCCTACAACAAAGTAAAAGAGCAGATTGCAATCAACGGCGGCGGTAATACCAGCCCCGGCGGTACATTGGTAATCAAAGCGCCTGAAAGCGGTTTTGTGGTTGAAAAAAATATTACAGCAGGCGGCTATATCCGTCCGGATAATAACAACAGCATGTTTACTATATCCAACATGAAAGATGTTTGGATTTGGGCCAACGTGTTTGAGTCAGACATTAGCCGTGTTAAAGTAGGTTATACAGCCAAAGTTACTACGATTGCCTACCCCGATAAAGTTTTTACCGGCAAGGTTGACGCCGTTAGTTCTGTGCTCGATCCGGACAACAAAGTATTGAAGATTAAAATCGTATTGCCCAACGATGGCATGCTGCTTAAGCCGGAGATGTTCACCAGTGTGGTAATAGCCAACAGTGAAAAAGCGCAGTCGGTTGCTATACCAGCAAAAGCCGTTGTTTATGACAACAGCAAAAACTTTGTAGTGGTTTATAACAGTAAAGACGATTTGAAGGTACGCCAGGTAGCGGTTATCAAAACCGTTGAAGACACCACCTATATATCGTCAGGTTTGCAAGCCGGTGATAAGATCATCTCAAAAAACCAGCTGCTTTTTTATGATGCCATTGCCGGCAACAACTAACAGGTGGGTAAACCAAAAATTGCCAGGTTTTAACCAGGGCATTTACGTTTTTAAAATACAAAGACTACAATGAACAAGTTCATCAAAAATATAATATACTTCTCGCTCAGGCACCGTTACTTTGTGTTTTTTATGACACTTGTATTGGTAGCATTGGGTGTGTGGAGTTACACCAACACCCCTATCGAGACTTTTCCCGACGTTACCAATACACAGATCATTATCATAGCCCAATGGCCGGGCCGCAGTGCCGAAGAGATGGAAAAAATGGTTACCATACCAATGGAAACCGTTTTAAACTCGGTGCAAAAAAAGGCTAACCTCCGTACCACATCGTCTTTTGGTTTATCATACATCCGTATTATTTTTGATGATGATGTTGATGATGCGTTTGCCCGCCAACAGGTATTAAGCCGACTTGGCAATGCCGATTTGCCCGATGGGGTTAAACCCGAGGTTGAACCGCCATACGGCCCAACAGGTGAAATTTTCCGTTACACTCTAAAAAGCCACACCAAATCTTTACATGACCTTACCGCTATACAGGATTGGGTGCTTGACCGCCAGTTTAAATCAATCCCCGGCGTAGCTGACGTGAACAGTTTTGGTGGCGAGGAAAAAACTTATGAAGTGAGTGTAAACCCTTCGCTGTTACAAAAATACGGTCTTACTTCACTTGATGTTTACACGGCCCTTAATCGTAGTAACATTAACGTAGGTGGTGATATCATCGAAAAAAACGACCAGGCTTATGTAGTACGTGGTATTGGCTTAATCAATAATATCGAAGAAATTCAGAATATTATTATCAAAAACGTTAATAACGTTCCGATTTTGGCCCGTGATATTGCCGAGATTAAAGAAGGCGGTTTACCGCGTTTAGGCCAGGTGGGCCGGGATAAAAACAACGACGTTATTGAAGGTATTGTGGTAATGCGTAAAGGTGAAAACCCTGCCGAGGTATTAAAGCTCATTAACCAGAAAGTTGTCGACCTCAACAAAAGCGTGTTACCTGCCGATGTAAAGATCTCCACCTTTTATGATCGTACCAACCTGATGGATTTTTGTACCGAAACGGTGATCCATAATTTATGCGAGGGTATCATATTGGTAACCGTTATAGTATTCTTGTTTATGGCCGATTGGCGCACAACGCTCATTGTTGCGATCATTATACCGCTGGCATTATTGTTTGCTTTCATCTGTTTACGATTAAAGGGAATGAGCGCCAACCTGCTCTCTATGGGTGCAGTCGATTTTGGTATCATCATAGATGGTGCGGTGGTGATGGTTGAAGGGATCTTTGTGGCGCTGGATCACCGGGCTAAGGAAGTAGGGATGCAAAAATTCAACGGGTTGGCTAAACTTGGCCTATTCAAAAATGTCGGCGCCGAGATGGGTAAAGCTATCTTCTTCTCCAAGCTTATCATCCTCACCTGCTTGGTACCAATTTTCGCTTTCCAAAAGGTTGAAGGCAAAATGTTCTCTCCGCTGGCTTACACTTTGGGTTTTGCTTTGCTTGGCGCATTAATCTTTACCCTTACGCTGGTACCAGCTTTGTCAAGCATCTTGCTTAACAAAGATGTAAGGGAAAAACATAACCCGGTAGTAATATTCTTTGAAAACGGTATCCGCCGTATGTTTAGTTACACATACCGTAATCAAAAGCTGAGCCTGATAGTAGCGGTAGCGTTTATGTCGGTTACCTTCTTTTCGGCTAAATTTTTAGGCTCGGAATTCCTTCCGCAGCTTAACGAGGGCGCCCTGTGGGTAACCGCGCAGCTGCCAATGAGTACATCGCTGGAAAGTTCGGTTAAGGTAACTGATAAAATGAGGCAGATCCTGTCAACCTTCCCCGAGGTTAAACAAACCCTGTCGCAAGTGGGCCGTACCAACGACGGAACCGACCCGAAAGGTTTCTTTAACGTACAGATCCAGGTTGACCTGCTGCCAAAAAAAGAATGGAAACGCAGCATCAGCCAGGAAGAGCTAATAGCCGAAATGGATAAAAAGCTGAGCCAGTTTCCGGGTATTGTATTTAACTATTCGCAGCCTATTATCGATAACGTAGCTGAGGCTGTTGCAGGTGTACCTGCATCTATGGCGGTAAAAATATTCGGGCCCGATTTCCAGGTGCTTGATCAGAAGGCCGACTCGGTAATGGCTGTGCTCAAGAAGATCCACGGTGTTGAAGATCTCGGGATCTTGCGCAACCTTGGTCAGCCGGAGTTCCGCATCGAGCTTGATCAGCGCAAGATGGCACTTTACGGAGTGTCTACTGCCGATGCCAACTCGGTTATTGAGATGGCCATAGGCGGTAAAGCGGCCTCACAGCTTTATGAAGGCGAACGTAAATTTGATATCCGGATCCGTTACCAAAAACAATTCAGGGATACTCAAAGCAAAATTGAGAACCTGATGGTACCTACATTAAACGGTTCAAAAATTGCGATTAAAGAGATTTCTAAAATCACCACACTAACTGGCCCCGCATTTATTTACCGGGACAATAACATGCGTTACATCGCTGTGAAATTCTCGGTGCGTGGCCGCGATTTAGGTAGCACCATAGCCGAAGCGCAGGAAAAAGTCGGCGCCGCCGTAAAACTTGACCAGGGATATTCATTTACCTGGAACGGTGAGTTTGAAAACCAGATCAGGGCATCAAATACGTTAGCGCACGTAGTGCCTGTGTGTTTACTGGTGATATTCCTGATCCTGTTCATCACCTTCGGTAACGCTAAAGATGCAGTGTTGGTTATCCTGAACGTGCCGTTTGCGTTGATAGGCGGTATTTTAGCATTACATATTACTAATACAAACTTTAGTATATCAGCAGGTATTGGTTTCATTGCCTTATTTGGTGTATGTATACAGAACGGTGTGATCCTGATCTCGGTGTTCAAGAAAAATATTGAAGAAAAAATGCACCTTGATGAGGCCATTATGCAAGGCGTGATATCACGTGTGCGCCCGGTAGTGATGACCGCGCTGATGGCTGCCATTGGTTTAATGCCGGCAGCTATCTCAACCGGTATTGGTTCGGAAACTCAGAAACCGTTGGCTATAGTAGTTATAGGTGGGCTTGTGACATCTACCATACTAACCTTATTGATATTACCTATTATTTACGCAATCGTGTACCGTTTAATACACCGTCGTGAAAACCGTAAACTGCTGAAAAAAGTAGGTATGATAAAAGGATAAAACTGAACACTAATTATTTCGAATTAAATCGAATTTCACGAATTAGTTATTCTAAAACAAATAGCGATGGGGATATGCCCGTCGCTATTTGTTTTTAGTGACCATTTATTACACTAATAATAAAATAGGGAACTTTCCTGTTAGTAAATATTCGTGGTAATTGGTGTAATTTGTGCACACTCAAATCATATAATTGGTTTTAAATAATATGTCATTGATCAAACCCGTATTCCGCTCTGCTTTGCCGGTCACCCTGTTGCTTGTTTTGCCTTTTTTATCATCGGCACAAAAGAAAAAAGAGAAGGAAAAAGACTACGCCCAACTGGTTGATCCATTTATAGGTACTGGCGGACATGGGCATACTTATCCCGGTGCGGTGATGCCTTTCGGCATGGTACAACTTAGTCCGGATACCCGGTTGGAGGGTTGGGATGGCTGTTCCGGTTATCATTATACCGATAGCCTGGTATATGGTTTCTCGCACACGCACCTCAGCGGTACCGGTGTCCCTGATTACTGTGATGTATTGTTTATGCCAACCACCGGCGATCCTAAATTTAAAAACACAGATTATCGGTCGCACTTTAGCAAAAAAAATGAGAGTGCTACACCAGGTTATTATAAAACACTGCTCGATAAATATAATATTGGCGTTGAGCTAACTGCAACTACCCGCGTAGGCATGCATCGCTACACTTACCCGTCAACCGATAAGGCAAATATTATTATCGATCTGCAGCACCGCGATGAGGTTTTGGATTCATGGATAGAAGTAGTAAATGATCATGAAGTACGTGGTTTCCGTATGTCGAAATCATGGGCTGATAAACAGCAGGTATATTTTTACGCTAAGTTTTCAAAGCCTTTTAAAACTTACGGTATTGCTGTAAATAACGAGGTACAAAATGGCCAAAGCAAAGCACAGGGCAAGAATGTAAAGTTGTTTTTGCAGTTTGATAATCCCGGCGAAGTGATCAGTAAGGTGGGTATCTCCTCGGTAAGCACCGAAGGTGCTTTAAAAAACCTGGATGCAGAAATACCTGATTTCGACTTTAAAAAAATTCAGAAAGATGCCAAAATAGCCTGGAACCATGAATTGAATAAGATTCAGGTAGAGGGCGGCGCACCGGCCCCGGCAACCCAAACCCAACCGGTAGGCGGAACAAGTCCATACAGTTATGCTCCCCCTGCTAAAAAAGTAGTGCAGCCAGACTATGCTAAAATCAAACAAACCATATTTTATACAGCCTTATACCACAGCATGGTTGCTCCCAATATTTACAGTGATGTGGATGGGCAATACCGTGGTATGGATCAACAGGTACATACAGCTCAGGGATTTGATTATTACACCGTGTTTTCCTTATGGGACACCTACCGGGCCGAGAACCCGCTGCTTACACTGATAGACCGCAAGCGCACACTCGATTTTATCAAGAGTTTTATGGCGATGTATGATCAGGGCGGCTTATTACCGATATGGCCGCTTGCAAGTACCGAAACTTATTGCATGATCGGCAATCATTCTATCCCGGTTATTGTGGATGCTTACGCGAAGGGCATCCGCGATTTTGATGCTGAGAAAGCTTTCACCGCCATGAAAGCCGCCGTAAACCGTAACCAGTTTGGGCTGGATAATTATCGCCAAAACGGAGCTGTTCAATCAGACGAAGAAGATGCGTCTGTGTCTAAAACATTGGAGTATGCTTATGACGATTGGTGTATAGCCCAAATGGCAAAAATGCTCAATAAAACCGACGACTATACCCAATACATTCAGCGGGCACAATACTGGAAAAACGTTTTCAATAACCAGAACACCTTTATGCAGGCCCGTGCAAACGGCGGCTGGTTTGAGCCTTTCGACCCTGCAGAGATCAACAGCAATTATACCGAGGGCAACTCCTGGCAGTATTCGTTCCTGGTACCCCACGACGTAGAAACCCTGATTGATAAAATGGGAGGCAAACAGGCATTTGAAAACAAGCTCGATGAACTGTTCAGTACACAATCAAAACTTAGCGGCAGTGATATTCCCGATGTAAGCGGATTGATAGGCCAATACGCACATGGCAACGAACCAAGTCATCACATGGCGTACTTATATAATTTTACAGACTCGCCGGATAAAACCCAGTTTTATGTGAGCCGTATTTTGCGGGAAGAATACAGCAACAAACCTGATGGTTTAGCCGGTAATGAGGATTGCGGGCAAATGTCGGCCTGGTATGTGATGAGTTCTTTAGGAATTTACAACATTGCACCCGGCCAGCAGGATTTTCAGATCGGGATCCCGCAGTTTGATAAGGCAGTGATCAATTTGGAGAACGGCAAAAAATTCAGCATTATTAACCCCGGCGCCGGCATTACCCGCAGCAATATCTATCTGCAAGGCATGAATCTTGATAAAAAGGTATACAGTAAGCTTTTTATCAATTATGATGATATTACTAAAGGCGGGGATTTTGAAGTGTTTACCGGCAGGCTGGCTAATAAGATCTTTACCCAGGATCTGGAAAAACCAGTTTCAAAAATTACTGATAAACTCATCGTACCTAATCCTTACATTATATCGCCCGCCAGGTCATTCAAGCAGCCGTTCAGCATCCAGATCAAAGATCAGGATACTGATGCAAAAATCTATTACACACTCGATGGCTCTGCTCCTGCTGCATCGTCAACGCCTTATACACAGCCAATTACTATTAGCAATAACATCACGGTAAAAGCCATTGCCATAAAAGATGGCAAAAGCAGTTTTATTGACGAAGCAAGTTTTATTAAACTACGTAACGACATCAAACTAACCATAATCAATAAATACCTGCCTAATTACGCAGCAAAAGGCGATGAATCATTAATTGATGGACAGCACGGCACAACCAACTGGCATTTAGGCAATTGGCAGGGCTATCAGGGAAAGGATTTTATAGCCATTGTTGATATGAGCGCCGTTAAACCCATCAAACAAATCAGCGTCAGCACCTTGCAGGATAGCCGTGCCTGGATTGTGTTCCCTAAATATGTACAGTTCTGGACATCAAATGATGGCAAAACTTACAAACTGGCGACCGCCGTTAACACCAAAGTTGATATTAAAGATACCAACGTACAAACGCAGGAATTTACCGCGACGTTAAACACCAATGCCCGTTATATTAAACTGATAGCCAAGCAATACGGCCCGCTTCCAGATTGGCATGGGAATAAAGGCAGCCAATCCTACATTTTTGCTGATGAGATAACCGTGGAGTGATTTTAGATGTGTGGATGTGCAAATGATTGAAGTTTTGCTATAGCTAACCATTTAAAAATGAATAAAACTATTTCATTTTTAAACGGTTAGCTTTATACAAAAAACTTTACCACACATGGAAAATTACAAACCTACCTCTGACGACGGTAAGACCGCCGGCATCATCAGTTATTTTACGCTTATCGGGTGGCTTATTGCCTATTTTGCATTATAAACCAACAATAAAACACCGCTTGCATCTTACCAGATGAGGCAAACCCTATTGTTTCACCTGGTTTCAATTCTTATTTCATGGATTGCCGGTTTTATTATAGGCATGGCCTTTGTAACATCAGGAATATTCATAGGTGCGTCAATCCTTTGGATTATACGCCTGGGCTTACTGGTTATTTGGATCATCGGTTTAATTGGCGCAATTAACGGCGAAACAAAACCGATGCCGCTTATTGGAGAGCCCGCACAAAATATGTTTTCGGGCATTTAAGATTCAGAATGCTATCGCAGACTTACGAAATTTTGAAAATTTCGTAAGTCTTAATATTTCCGTTATTGCTTTTCTAACAAATGTTTAGCCTCCTGTAGTTTTTCCATTTCGTCTTTAGGCAAAACGGGGAATTCCAGCTTCAACTTTTTCAAGGTATCCCTGATTATAGTTGATATCGCGATGCGCGTAAACCATTTCTTATCAGCCGGGATAACATACCAGGGGCAATCATCTGTAGCGGTTTCGTTAATGGCTTTTTCATAAGCTTTCATATACTCATCCCAATGCTCCCGTTCCGCAATATCGCTGGCCTGGAACTTCCAATTTTTTTTGGGGTTATCTATTCGTTTTAAAAAACGCCTCTTTTGCTCCTGTTTTGAAACATTCAGGAAAAATTTGATCACAACAGTACCGCTGTTACAGATATGTTTTTCAAAATTGCGGATGCTCGCGTACCGTTGCTCCCAAAACTGCTTGTCAATATCTTTTACTTGTTTTATCGTTGGATTATTTTCCTTTAAAACAAGTTCGGGATGGACTTTAACGACAAGCACATTTTCATAGTGCGACCTGTTATGAATACCAATACGCCCTCTTTCGGGCAAGGCTTTGTAATGCCGCCATAAAAAGTCGTGATCATAGTCTTCTGAACTGGGCTGTTTAAAGCTATAAACCTGGCACCCCTGAGGATTTATGCCCGACATGGTGTGCGCTATAGCGCTGTCTTTTCCGGCAGCATCCATCGCTTGAAAAATAATAAGCAATGAATAACTATTTGAGGCATAAAGTTGAGCCTCCAATTTAGACGTTTCAGCTATCAGTTCATCCAAAACAGACCCGGCATCTTCTTTTTCGTAACCATAGCTAAATGCAGGATCATGATCACTCAGCGAAAATTTGGTATTACTTGGTACCTTAAATTGCTCTGTCAAACTTTTCATATAAATAGATATCCATACAAAGTACAAAAACAACATTAAAGTTTTAGCAACTTGATTTCAAATATACGTTGCAACCTTCAACAGGCGATTTTTTTTATCCAAACAGCTTTTGATTTATTTATTGTGTACTTTGCACATCATAAATATGTATTATGCCAGCGTTAACCTAAAATTTACCTGTCTATTTTACGTTGTTTATATTTGTTAAACTGCACTATGATATAGTGTCATAATTTTACATTTTTTACCCAATGTTCAGACGTATACGCAACCGGTTTCTGAGATATTTTGTCATATTCATTTACTTCGTAATTATTTTCTTTTGTTCTATTGAGCTTAATTTCCTTTGGCTTTTTGGATACTCACCTGACATGCAGGACATTAAAAGCCCGGTACTTTCGGTAGGATCGGAAGTTTACACTGCAGATGGCAAACTTATAGGCCAGTATTACAAGGAGAACCGCTCACCAATTGAATTTAAAGAGATCTCCCCCAACCTCATAAACGCCCTTGTGGCAACTGAGGATGTGCGGTTTTACAGTCATGGCGGAGTAGATTTTTACTCTTTTTTTACCAGCGTACTCTCAACAGCCAAAGGCGACCGCCGCGGCGGCAGTACCATAACCCAGCAGTTAGCCAAAAACCTTTTTGAAACGCGTAAAAAGAAATCGCAAGGCGTCATTAAGCATATCCCGGTGCTGCGCACTATTGTTTATAAATGCAAGGAATGGCTTACCGCTTTTAAAATTGAGCACGTTTACAGCAAGCAGCAAATATTGACGTTGTATTTCAATACCGTGCCCTTCGGCAATAATTCATACGGTATTAAAACAGCATCGTTAAAGTATTTTAATAAGCAGCCCGGCACCTTAAATCCTGCCGAATCAGCCTTACTTATCGGCATGCTGAAAGCCACATCGAGCTACAATCCCATTAAAAATCCGCAGCGTGCTACCGAAAGGCGCAATACTGTGTTGGGACAGATGGCGAAATATAAGTACCTCACTTCCGACCAGTATAAAAGTAACTTCGCGTCGCCACTCGGGCTCGACCTGAGTTATGTTGAAGACGACTCCCACGGCGATTCGTACCTGCGCCGCGCCGTTGAGAAATGGCTGGACAAATGGTGCAAGGAAAATGATTATAACCTTTACGAGGATGGCCTTAAGATCTACACCACCATCGACTCAAAGATGCAGCAATATGCCGAAGAAGCTGTTACCGAAAAAATGAAGATGCTGCAAAAACGCTTCTATAACCTTTGGGGGAACAAAAATCCGTGGCGCGATTCAAAAGGCGTTGAGATCAAAGATTTCATTCTCAAAAACGAACAAAGGCTTCCTATTTACAAGCTACTTGAAAAAAAATACGGCGGTGATACGATAAAGATCCAGGATTACTTTAAAACGAAAAAGCGGATGACCGTGTTTACCTGGCATGGAGAACAGGACACTACTTTTTCTACTATAGATTCTATAAAATATTACGCTAAGATCCTGAACACCGGTATGATGACACTGGAGCCATCAACCGGTAAAATAAAAGTTTGGATTGGCGGTATCGATCACCGTTTCTTTAATTACGATCACGTAAACCAAAGCCGCAGACAGGCAGGCTCTACCTTTAAGCCATTTGCCTATTTAACGGCGCTTGATAATGGCTTTACCCCTTGCGATAAGTTTACCGACAAGCCGGTATCCATCAAGTACAAAGACAATGGCGAGGACAAAGTTTGGGAGCCAAACAATGCCGACTTCCATTTCTCCTATCGTGAAATGTCACTGCGCTGGGCTATGGGTAAATCTGTAAATTCCATTACAGCACAACTAACCGAAAAAGTGGGCTGGGATAAAATTGTGGAATACGCTCACCGCTGCGGCATCGAAAGCCCTTTGAAGTCAGTTCCATCGGTATCATTGGGTTCAAATGATGTTTCGGTTTATGAGATGGTTAGGGCTTATAGCACCTTTCTTAACAAGGGCGAAAAATTGGATCCGTTACTGGTCACTAAAATAACTGATCAGCAAGGCAATGTGATACAGGAGTTTAAGCTTAAAACCGAGAAAGTACTAAGCGAGGAAACTGCTTGGCTGATGCTTTACATGTTCCGCGGGGGGATGGAAGAACCCGGCGGAACCTCACAGGCGCTGTGGGAATACAACGGCCTTTGGAAAAAAGACAACCAGATAGGCGGCAAAACCGGTACATCATCCGATTATGTGGATGGCTGGTATATGGGTATCACCAAAGATCTGGTAACAGGCATTTGGGTTGGTGCTGATGACCGTTCAGTACACTTTACCACATCCGAAACCGGCGAAGGCTCACATACGGCGTTACCTATCTTCGGCAGGTTTATGGAAAAAGTATATGCCGATCAGTCGTTAGGTTATACTTACGGACCATTCCCCAAACCATGGACCAAGATCACCAAAACTTATAATTGCCCATCGCCGCATATTGAAGAAGATACAACTTCAACTGATAGCATAAGCAACCCTATTGATACAACAGGCGTAACACCTGTACAGGAAAACAATCCGGAAAACCCGGAAAGCACACCGCCTAATAACCAACGGTAAACAGGTAGAGGCGTTTTTTTTCATACTGTGAAGAGAAAATGAATAAGGTTGTTTTTTGAACTAAGAACAACCTTATTTTATTAAATTAGCCATATCTATTTAGTTAAATAATATATGAATAAAGTTTACTCACTTTTCAATAGAGTTAAAAAGCACACCATTATATTTATTTGTTTTGTCGGCTCGCTGTTGATAAGCATCAATGCCAGGGCGCAATATTTTGGCCAAAACAAGGTGAGGTATAAAAACCTTAAGTTTAACGTTTATAAAACCCCTCACTTCGAGATTTACTATTACCTGAAAAACGATAGTATGGTAAAACGCTTTGCCCAGGAAAGTGAACTTTGGTATACGCTCCATCAACAGGTTTTCAGGGATACATTTAAGCATGCCAACCCAATAATATTATATGCCAACCATCCCGATTTTCAGCAAACCACCGCAATTGACGGCGAGATCGGTGTAGGTACCGGCGGTGTTACCGAAGGTCTTAAAAATCGGGTGGTAATGCCGGTGATGGAAACCAATCAAACTACGAGGCACGTTATCGGCCACGAGTTGGTGCACGCTTTTCAATACCGGCTATTGATGGGTCATGATTCGTCCGCATATGAAAATATAAACAACATTCCGCTTTGGATGATAGAGGGTATGGCCGAGTACCTGTCCTTAGGTAAAAAGGACAGCTATACAGCCATGTGGATGCGTGACGCATATTTGAACCATGATATCCCTACCGTTCGTGATCTTACCGAAAGCAGCAAATACTTCCCTTATCGTTATGGCGAGGCATTCTGGTCGTTCATAGGCTCAACTTATGGTGATACGGTTATAATACCCTTCTTTAAAAACGCGGCTAAATTTGGTTTAGAGTATGGCATCAGGCGTACGTTTGGTTATGATGACCGAACCCTTTCCCGCCTTTGGAAAAATTCTATTGAGGCTACCTATAAACCCTTTTTAAAAGACACCACTCAAACACCTAAAGGCATCAAACTGGTTGACAGCAAAAACGGTGGCGACCTTGTGGTTGCCCCATCCGTTAGTCCCGATGGTAAATATGTTGCCTTTCTATCGGCCAAAAGTTTATTCAGTATTGATCTTTATTTGGCCGATGCTAAATCGGGACGCATATTACGAAAACTCACGAGTAAGGTATCCAACACCCATATTGATGAGTTTAACTTCATCGAATCGGCAGGTGCATGGTCGCCCGATGGAACTAAATTCGCATTTAGTGTATTTAGCAAAGGACGTAACAGGCTCGATGTAGTTGACCTGAAAAGCGGCGATGTAATTGACGATATTTCGATGGAGCAGGTAGGTCAGTTCAGTAACGTTTCATGGTCGCCCAATGGCAAGGATATTGTTTTCCAGGGATTGGTTGAAGGGCAGGGCGATTTGTATTCTTATAACTTCGATACCAAAAAGATCACACAGCTTACTAACGATAAGTTTTCTGATTACCAGCCAAGCTATTCGCCGGATGGTAAAAAGATCATTTTTTCAAGCGATAGGACCACCTATGACCAAAGCCTTGAACAGGACATCCCTTTCAACCTTGCCGAACTTGATCTGGCAACGGGAAAGGTAACCGACATAAAAATTTTTAACGGCGCTAACAACCTGAACCCGCAATACTCGGCCGATGGCAAGCAGATCTACTTCCTGTCAAACCGTGATGGCTTCCGTAACCTTTACCGCTATACCATCGCTTCGGGGCAGATAGAACAAATGACCAACCTGTTTACCGGCATTTCGGGCATTACTGAATATTCACCGGCATTAAGCATTTCCAATCACGATGACGTGGTTTACTCTTACTATCGCGCGCAAAAATATTCCATTTATAACGCCAAAGTGTCCGACTTTACCCCTGTTGTTGTGCAACCGGGTGAAGTTAACTTTGCAGCAGGCACGCTGCCGCCAAACCGCTCCGTTGGCGTCGACCTGATCAACTCTAACCTGAACAACTTTTTGGCCTATCGTAAAATCCCGACTGATTCGGTTAAGGCCATTCCATTTCGCTCAAAATTCAAGCTCGATTACCTTGCAGGAAGCGGCATTGGTGTTGGTGTAAGTAACTTCTATGGCACAAGTCTTTCAAGCGGGATCCAGGGCGTATTTAGTGATATTTTGGGCCGCAACCAGATCTTTGCAGCAGCATCGGTGAACGGGCAGATCTATGATTCGGGCGCTGCGGTAACTTATGTAAACCAAACCGGCCGCTGGAACCTTGGTGTGGGCGTTTCTCACATCCCTTACCAGTTCGGCTTCAATTCAACCACCTACCCGGTAAGGAATGTGGGCGGTAAAAATCAAACTGTTTATTCTGATAACATTGACATTATCCGCAATTTTGAGGATGCGGGCAGGGTGTTCACCTCCTACCCTATATCAAAAACCACCCGCTTTGAAGTAAGCGGGGCTGCGTCGCACAACTATTACCGCGTTGACCGTTACAGCGATTACTACCTCATTGATACCGCAGTAGTAAATGGCAAACAGCAAATCGGCATAGGTAATTATATTACGTCTGACAGGAAAAAAATCCCTAACGAAGAAGAGTCTGCAACCCTTAATCAAAACTACGGTTCCACTTATTTCTATAACTTAAAGTCATATTCTATTTTAACGCTTTCAACCGCGCTAATTGGCGACAACTCATTTTTTGGTGTTACAGCACCGTTAAATGGTTTCAGGTACAGGCTGGAAGCCGGTTATAATTTTGGCACCTATAAGTTCTTTGCACCAACAATTGATGTAAGGAAATACGTACGTACCGCACCGGTAACCTTTGCGGCCAGGTTCTTTGCTACAGGCCGTTTCGGCGATGATAAAGGACTTTATCCATTATTTGTGGGTTATCCTTTTTATATCAGGGGTTACGAAGGGCAAACATTTTATAATAACGGTAAGGCTACAACCAACGGCTTCACTATCGACCAATTATCAGGCAGTCGTTTGGCTGTATTTAACTTTGAGGTGCGCTTGCCATTTACCGGTCCCGAAAAATTGGCTGCTATTAAATCCAAATTCCTGTTTACCGATCTTAACTTGTTTTTTGATGCAGGTTTAGCCTGGAATTCTGGTGATCATATCTATTTTCAGAAAGATCCGCCGGTGATTGGTCAGCAGGACTTTATAAATTCTGACGGCACTACTACAACACAAAACATTTACGGTCGGGTACCGGCATTGAGTGCCGGTATTTCCCTGCGGATTAATGTATTTGGTGCTTTTATATTAGAGCCTTACCTGGCTGTTCCATTTAACCGCAGCGATGTTAAAAAACCGTTGTTTGGTTTAGGTTTTACACCAGGTTGGTAATAGTACTTATTACGATGATAAAACAGAAAAGCGGCTGCATAGCCGCCTTTCTGTTTTATATTGCCTAACAATAAGCTACGACAATAAAAGATGAGCCGTCTCCATCCATTTTTTAATCAGCGCGACCCTATCCTTTAAAAATTTTGGCCCGAAAAAGAGATTTGACCAGTCATCAAAGTTTTCATACTGGAAACCAAGATAAAATACCCAAAAGCCGAATCCTAAATATGGGATGGCATTAATTTCTTTATCTGATAATGGCCGAACTTTACGGTAATTTGCAATGAAGGCTTTGAATGAATCGCGTCCCTGTTGTTCTGTAATTTTTCCGTAGGTAACCTCCATAAAATAGTGAATAAAAAAAGAGGTGATATCGTAAGCTAATAATCCTTTCCCTGCAAAATCGAAATCAAAAAAAGTGATCTCACCTACGTTGGTAAAATGAAAGTTCTTAGGGAGAAAATCAAAATGACAATATCCATAGCTGAACTCGCCGCCAAATTGGTTGTATTGGCCGATTACATCAAGAGCAGTATTTCTCAGGTATTCATACTCGTTTTCAAGTCCGGCAAATGCTGGTTCAATAACTTTGATGGGATCAATTATCACCGTATTCATTGAGTATGCTTTACGCTGATGGCTAAGTTCAATTGAAGAGGTAATATTATGTATGGCTGCCATCTCCCTACCTATTACTTCAAGATGTTGCTCACTAAGAGCAGAAATAACACCTCCTTGTGCCCATGAAAACAACACGCCGTAACGAATCCCTTCAGCAGCATTGAATATCTGTAACATTTCACCGCTTTTATCAGGGATAGGTCGAGACACTTTTGCACCTCTTTGAAATAGGATAGATAATAACTCTACCTCGCCTTTGATCTCTTCCAGCTTTCGGTGCGCATCCCTGTAAATTTTAAAAATGTACTTTTCGGCTGCATTTTCTATAATATAAGTGTCGCTCACATTGCGGATCAATAACCGGCATGTTGTATGGCTTAAACCATAACTTTCCTGAAGTTTTATATTCAGTGCTTTTGATGATAAGGTTGAGTATTGCGTAGGGAAGATTTCCATAGGTTAACAAAGGTAGCTTATAATCCACAACCCGGCTATCCATTTTAAAACCTATTTATATTTTGTATGTTTAACCTATAACCTACACACTATGAAAAAGTTACTGCTGTTAATATCCATTGTATTTTGCCCGGCATTATTGCTGGCCCAAACCGACAGCAAAAGCAGTAATACAACAACAATGCTTCCTGCCAATGATATTGTAAAAAACATATCTGTAGCGCCCAATACGCATACATTTTATATTTTCATTCAAAAAACAAACCTCGCACTCACTTATACAAGCCGTGGGCCTATTACCGTATTTGTACCGGTTGATGGCGGGTTTAGCGACATGCCTACCGGTAAGTTCGACTCCCTTGCCAAACCTGCGCATATTTGGGAACTTACAGATTTAGTAGCTTATCATGCCATTGCAGGACAGCTAAAGGCAAGAGACATTCAGAAAAAGATCAATAAAGGAAAAGGCATAGCCACATTTACCACACTTTCGGGCGGTAAATTATTCGCTAAAATAGATAGCAACAGCAATATCGTTTTGATTGATAGCAATGGAGGTAAAAGTACGATCAGTCAGTTTGATATTAAACAAAACAACGGTATAGTACATCTGGTAAACAAAGTACTGGTACCTAAAAAGAAGCTCATATAAACAGACTGCCAAATGACAATCCTCATATAATAAAATTACGTATTTGAGTTATAGCATATAGTAGTTTCCGACAATAAAAAGGCAGCATCTATAATTAAGATAACATCAAAACATAATGGGTTATGAAAACACTCATCTTAACAGTGATAGCTTTAAGCATCCTGATAGCATTTGGATGCCAAAATACCAACGGACAGGACGCTAAACGTAAACTGAGCAAACCTGCCGGTGAATGGAAAAAGATGCTTACATCCAATCAATACCATATTATGGTTGAAAGCGGCACCGAACCACCCTATCAGAACGAGTATTGGAACAATCATGAAAAAGGTGTTTACGTAAGCGCCGCAACCGGCGATACGCTATTCACCTCTGATGACAAATTTGATAGCGGTACGGGCTGGCCAAGTTTTGTTAAACCTGTCAACCCGAAAAAAGTAGCAATAATTACTGATAACAGCTACGGCATGAGCCGTGATGAAGTTATTGAAAAAAGTACAGGCTTACACCTTGGCCACGTATTTGATGACGGGCCTGCCGACCGCGGCGGCAAAAGGTACTGCATGAACTCAGGGGCTTTAAAATTTATTAAAAAGCCATAACCCTGCGGTTAGCATTTAATGACGGGCGTAGCTGCGGCCTTACACGTAAGCCCTGCTCATATTTTAACCCAATGGTCAAATCTATCCAGTCGGCATTAACAGATCTGATCATTTTTTCTTTTTGCGGACGGGTATAAGTGCTCACCACTTTAAAACGTTCCATAGCCTGTTCTTCGGTATTGATCTCCTCAAAGTAAACCAAACGGTTAAGCTGTTGCGCATTATCGAAAAACAAAGTTGGCATTTCGCTGTAAAACTGGATGGTTTTCATCAGGTCTGAACATAAGCCTACATGCAGATTTTTACGGTTTCTGTCGGTAATGATATAAACAAAACGTTTCATTTTATGATAAAAAATTTGGTGAACAGATAATTATTACTAACTTTATGAGCATAAAATTACTAATAAATTTAGCAAATCCAAATTTTATGTCAATAATTTCACAAAATATTAAGTTTCTCCGCAAAAAGAAGGGTTTAACGCAGCAGCAATTTGCGGACGAATTAGGTATAAAACGTTCATTAGTAGGCGCATACGAAGAAGACCGGGCCGACCCTAAATATGACTTACTAAAAACATTAGCAACCTATTTTGATGTTACTATTGATGACTTCATCAACGAAACCATCAACGAAAAATGGCAGCCAAAACCAAAAGGCAACCCTGCTAACCTGCGAATCCTGAGTATTTCTGTTGATAAGGAAGAAAATGAAAATATAGAAATGGTACCTGTAAAGGCCAGCGCCGGTTACCTTAATGGTTATGCTGATCCTGAATACGTGGCACAGCTTCCGAAGTTTTACCTGCCTATGTTTAAACAGGGTACTTACCGCGCTTTTGAGATCAAAGGCGACTCCATGCTTCCGCTTGTATCGGGCACTATTATAATAGGTGAATACGTAGAAAACTGGGGCGATGTAAAAAGCGGCGAAACCTATGTAGTAATATCTAAAAATGACGGCGTGGTTTACAAACGCATTGGCAATAAATTTAAAGAGAACAAAAAGCTAAAGCTTATTTCTGATAACCCCGTTTACCAACCTTATGAAATACCGGGCGAGGATGTACTGGAACTGTGGAAAGCAAAAGGTTATATCTCCACCCAATTGCCATCACCGTCACCGGAGCCTACCATGGAAAGCCTTACAGCAATGATGGCCCAGATGCAACGCTCTATATCTAACTTACAGCAAGGCAACAATTAAGTTACATCGGCTTTTTTAAACCATTACGATCTATCTTTATCATACTGATAAAACGTAAATTAAATTAAAAAGCTATGAAAAAATTATTGTTAATGTGCTGCTTCCTTTTAGGAATTTCAGCAGCCAGCTACGCACAGGGTGGCATGAGAAGAAGCCCGGAAGAAAGAGCAAAAGAATTGCAAACCCAGCTTAAATTAACGGATGATCAAACAACCAAGATCACTGCGGTTTACAAAGAGCAGGCAACTAAAATGGATAGCGTACGTACTGCGGCCAATGGCGACAGGGATGCGATGCGCTCTGCGATGCGCCCAATGATGGAAGCAACCAACACCAAAATCAAAGCTATTTTAACAGCCGAACAAGCTGCGGCTTACGATAAGGCAATGAAAGAAAGAATGGACCGTATGCGCCAGGGCGGCGGTGGCCAGTAAACATTATCACATAGAAAAAAGCGACCAATGGTCGCTTTTTTTATTTTTGCACAAAACGAAGCACATTGAACCCAGCCGAAGATTTTTTAAAACGCAAACTGCAGGAGCGACAACAAGCTGGTAACTACCGTGAACTGAAACCCGAAAACAGTAGGGTTGACTTTTGTTCAAACGATTATCTCGGTTTTGCTCGTTCGTTAGTTTTAAAGCAAAGCATCGCTCAGGAAGTAAACACCAATCCGCTTAGCTTAAATGGTGCAGCCGGGTCAAGACTGCTATCGGGCAACATCCGATATGCCGAAGATCTGGAAAATCAAATAGCTGACTATCACCAAAGTGAAGCGGGCCTGCTTTTTAATTCGGGCTATGATGCTAACCTGGGACTACTGTCATCGCTTGCCCAGCGCGGCGATACCATAATTTTAGATGAGTTAGTGCATGCGTCAATCATCGATGGCGCAAGATTAAGCTATGCCAATCGCTATAGCTTCCGGCATAATGACCTGGAGAGTTTAGAAGCTAAATTAAAATTGGCCAAGGGCAATTGCTATGTGGTTATTGAAAGTGTGTATTCTATGGACGGAGATACTCCTCCCCTTACTCAAATCCTTAATCTTACAGAAAAACATAACGCCGCGCTGATTGTTGATGAAGCACATGCTGTAGGTCTTTATCCCAGGGGGCTGGTTTGTGAGCTTGGTTTACAACAAAGGATTTTTGCCCGTATAATAACATTTGGCAAGGCACTGGGCAGTCACGGGGCTGTAGTGCTCGGTAGTAATACCTTACGAAAATATCTAATCAATTTTGCTCGTTCCTTTATTTATACTACTGCAGCACCTTTCCACCAGCTGGCAGCTATAAAAATGGCCTATCAGCTATTAGAAGATTCCCGCGAAGCTACCATCAGCCTGAAAAAGAATATTGACCTGTTTAAACAGCAAGTAAACACGGGCAAAAATTTCACTTTACTAAATAGTGATAGCGCTATTCAATGTATCGTACTCAAAAGCAATGAAATGGCAAGGGAAGCGGCTAAGCAACTGCAAATGAACAACTTTGATGTGCGGCCCATCTTAAGCCCTACGATTGCACAGGGCACCGAGCGCATCAGGATTTGCCTGCACAGCTTTAATACGGAAAATGAATTAACTTTGCTGGCTGTAACTCTTAACAAATTTATATTACTACATGCTTGATACGCAACCGATATTTATTACCGGTATTGATACCGGAATAGGTAAAACCCTGGTTTCGGCTATTTTAACTGAAAAACTAAACGCAGACTATTGGAAGCCCATACAATCGGGCGACCTTGATAACAGCGATACACTGAAAGTTAAAAACCTTATCTCAAATCCGGTTACCCAGTTTTTCCCGGAGGCCTATGCTTTAACTCAGCCATTCTCCCCTCATAAATCTGCTGCCCTTGATAAAGTGACTATCGACCTGGAAAACATCGTTCTGCCTAAAACTGATAACCAGCTAATTATTGAGGGCGCCGGTGGCCTTATGGTACCGTTGAATGATAACTTTCTTATTATCGACCTTATTAAACAGCTTAATGCAAAGGTAATACTGGTAAGTAAACACTATTTAGGCAGTATTAATCATACCCTGCTTTCCTTACATGCATTAAAAAAATATGGCATTCCTGTTATGGGGGTAATTTTTAACGGTGATAAGGATATCTATTCAAAAAGCTATATCCTCGATTATTCAGAAGTTGCCGATCTGGGACAGATCCCTGAGTTTAAAACTATCAACAAAAAAACTGTTAAAGAGGCCGGTAAGTTTATTACCTTGTAATACCGGCAGATTATATAAACCGATGTTTTGCCGGTTTCGTAAACAAATACTATGAAAAACATTACTGTAATTGGCTCCGGCACTATGGGCAACGGCATTGCCCACACCTTCGCGCAATATGGCTTTGAAGTATCATTGGTGGATATCAGCGGCGATGCCCTGAGCAAAGCATTACAAACCATCAGCAACAATCTTGGCAGGCAAGTAAAAAAAGGTACCATCACCGAAGAAGTAAAAACAGAAACGCTGAGCCGTATCCGTGTTTTTACAGATTTGGCCGAAGGCGCTCAAAATGCCGGCCTGGTAATTGAAGCTGCTACCGAAAACCAGGAAATAAAACTAAAACTGTTTAAACAGCTCAGCGAAATTTGCAATGAAAACGTAATACTGGCATCCAACACCTCATCTATTTCTATCACCAAAATTGCTTCGGTAACCAAACATCCGGGCAATGTGATAGGTATGCACTTCATGAACCGGTGCCGGTAATGAAGCTTGTTGAAGTAATACGGGGGTATGCCACTACTGATGCCGTTACCGAAACCATTATGGAACTTTCGCGCACTTTGGGCAAAGATCCGGTTGAGGTTAATGACTATCCAGGCTTTGTAGCCAACCGCATTTTAATGCCGATGATTAATGAGGCCATTTATACGTTGTATGAAGGTGTTGCCGGCGTACAGGAAATTGATACGGTGATGAAGCTGGGTATGGCCCACCCAATGGGTCCGTTGCAATTAGCCGATTTCATTGGGCTGGATGTTTGCCTTGCCATTTTGAAGGTATTGCATGATGGCTTCGGAAACCCTAAATATGCTCCTTGTCCGCTGTTGGTAAATATGGTTACAGCAGGCCATTTAGGGGCTAAAACCGGCAGCGGATTTTATAAATACACTGCAGGCAGCAAAGATTTGATTGTAGCTGATAAATTCAGCGCGTAAACCCGGTTAAACTTTCGATGTTGGATGTTGTCAATAGTCATTATACTGAACAACTAAAAACATCTGAAAATGAAAACCATTGCTAAATTAGGAATAGTACTCGCCTTAACAGGCTCATTATTTGCATCATGCTCAAGCCAGGCTTATGTAACAGAGCAGCCGGTTGAACCTGTTTATGTTCGTCCGGTAGCTCCCTACCCTAACGCGGTTTGGGTACCCGGCGAATGGGTTTGGCGCGGCAACCATTACGTTTACCGCCAGGGCTTTTACGCACGCCCAAGATATAACCGGGTATTCGTACAAGGGCACTGGCAACCAACCAATCGTGGTTATGTATGGGTGAAGGGATATTGGAGATAATCGCTGCGCCCCCCGGCCCCCTAAAGGGGGAGTTTAAAATACGAAAAGCCCCAGGTACTATTATTTACCCGGGGCTTCTTAATTAATAATCATTGTTCCCCCTTTAGGGGGTTAGGGACCTACATCCTCTCCGGCACTTCAATCCCTAAAAGCTTCATCCCTTTGCTGATCACCTTGGCTGATGATGCAGATAGAGCCAAACGGAATTGTTTTGAATCCTCATCTTCAGCCTGTAAGATCGACTTTTCATGATAGAACTTGTTATATGTTTTAGCAAGTTCATATACATAGTTGGCTATTACTGCCGGGCTATAACCTTTTGCAGCTTCTTTAACCGTTTCGGGGTATTTATCAAGCAATACAATTAAGTCGCGCTCAACACCTGCCAGTTCAGTTACCACAGGTTTAAGCTCAGCATTATAATCGGCCCTGCTTAGTACCGATTTAATACGGGCATGCGTATATTGAATAAACGGGCCCGTATGTCCCTGAAAATCTACGGATTCATTAGGATCAAACAGCAAACGTTTTTTTGGATCGACTTTTAACAGGAAGTATTTAAGTGCGCCCATACCAATGGTATGATATAATGCAATCTTATCTTCTTCGTTAAACGCATCAACCTTGCCCATGGCTTCGGTTTGCTCTTTAGCGGTTGCTTCCATCTCGGCCATCAAGTCATCAGCATCAACCACTGTGCCTTCACGCGATTTCATTTTGCCAGATGGAAGATCAACCATACCATATGATAGATGAAACAATCCATCTGCACCTGTTTTTCCCAATTTCTGCAATATCAGGAACAGCACCTTGAAGTGATAATCCTGCTCGTTGCCTACCACGTAGATGGATTTATCCATGTGATAATCATTGTATTTCAATTGGGCCGTACCCATATCCTGGGTGATGTAAACGGAAGTACCATCACCACGAAGCACCAGTTTTTCGTCAAGACCGTCTGAGGTAAGGTCTATCCAAACCGAGTTATCAGCTTTTTTAAAGAATACACCTTTTGCAAGGCCTTCTTCAATAATATCCTTACCTAACAGGTAAGTGTTAGACTCGTAGTAGTATTTATCAAAGTCAACACCCAGTTGCTTGTAGGTTTCGGCAAAGCCAGCGTACACCCAACCGTTCATGGTTCTCCACAAGTTCATTACCTCTTCATCTCCGGCTTCCCATTTTTGCAGCATCTGCTGGGTTTCGATCATGATAGGAGTCGCATTTTTGGCTATCTCTTTGATCTTATCGTCTTCACCGGCAATTTTATCTTCCAGTTCGCCAATTAGCTTCTGATTTGCCTCGTCGGTTTGAGCACGTTTTTCTTTAACCTTTGCTATGGTAGCTAACGAGTCCTCTATTTTGGTCTTCTGATTTTCTTTAAAGGCCGAAAGGTCATGCTTCTCGTAAACTTGACTCAAAACAGGTTTAAGCTGTTCCCTCAGTTCTTTATCAAACAGCACATAATATTTACCTACCAGGTGATCGCCCTTCATGCCTGATGATTCAGGTGTTTCACCATTGCCGAACTTTTGCCAGGCCAGCATTGATTTACAGATATGGATCCCGCGGTCGTTAACCAGATTGGTTTTGATCACCTCGTAACCATCAGCAGCCAGTATCTCAGCAACTGAATAACCCAACAGGTTGTTGCGGATATGACCAAGGTGCAGCGGTTTGTTGGTATTTGGAGATGAATACTCTACCATTACCTTTTGTCCGTTGGGCTTTGCTACCGCAAAATCATCGGCAGTAATGTTGTTATATAAACGACCGATCCAGTATTCGTCGGTTATAGAAAGATTAAGGAAGCCTTTAATCACGTTAAAAGAGGCAACTTCCTTTAATTCGTTTTTAAGGAACTCCCCTATTTCGGTACCGGTTTGTTCCGGGCCTTTGCGCGAAAATTTGGTGAACGGGAAGGTTACTATGGTTACTTGTCCTTCAAACTCCTTACGTGTTTCCTGTATGCTAACGGCAGCCGGTTCAATGTCAGTTTGGTATAATTGCTTAACTGCTTTTACGGCCGCTTCTATGATAAAATCCATTCGGCAAAATTAAATAAAATGGGCAGATTGTGAATACTAAAATGGCGATGTTTACATGTAGATTAGGAGGCACCTACAGAATCAACAGCAATTTATAATGAGCGCTACAAACAGGACACAGCTGTGGAGTACTAAGACTCAAATATTGTTATGAGCCACATGCTTAAAAACATGCCTATAATCATTTCTTACCCGATTATTGCAATTAAAAAAAGCCCCAGGTCAACACTACTTTTTAGACATTCATTATGGAATAATTATTCAACCCAAGACGTAAACAACTTCAAAACCCCGGTCTGATTATTTTGCTCTGCCAATTTCCTGGCTGATATCCCCTGTTTATTATCTATATTAAAGTCGGCGCCATATTTCAGCAACAACCTGATCTGATCCAGTTTATACTTTCGTTTCACCGCATAAAAAAGTGCAGTATTCCCGTATTTATCGGTAAAATTCACATCGGCACCATTGCTTAAAAACCATTCGGCCACTTCAAAGCGTTTCCAGTTGAATGCGGCCATAAACGGGCTGTCATCTCCAGCACCCGGGTCTGTTTGTGCACCATAGCTTTTAAACAGACCGGCGGCTTCCACATCATTATACCAGGTTATGGCATACATGCAATGCTCCGGTTTGGCGCCATTAGCCAGCAAATATTCATATAACAGCTTATTTCTTCCCCGGGTATAAGCATACCAAAGCGGGGTGGCCGGAAAAAAGCCGCATTCCTCTTTTATCCGGTGGATTGAATTGATATCCATGCCTTTTGCCAGCAATAGCTTAAGCATGGTCAAACTTTCTTCGGCTTTTGCAGGGCGTTTGGCGATTTCAATGCCACACAGGTAATGAAGTGCATTTTTACCGCTGTCTTCAGCCCAGGTAAGCCAGCCGTGATCTTTTTCGATCATCACTTTAACAGCTCCAACGTTAAGTTCTTTTATGTGCTGAATAAATTTGATCATAGCTTTCTCCTTTTATTTATCCAGCAAAGTCAACCAGGTTTTCACAACGTTTCGCAAAGCTTCTTCTTTTGCCTTAACTTCTTCCATATTGTGAAAAAAAGCCAACCGGCGGCCGTCGGCATAATCGCCGGAAAGCAAACCGGATGTATCATTGATCTTTGCCCCTGAGGGGAATACCAGTCTGATACAATCTTTTTGGTACACGTTCGAAACGATAATATATCTTTTATACTCTTTAGGATCAAAGGGTTTCATTTCACCGATATATAAAAAGCTCGGTGCATTCCATTTGATATGCTCGCCAATTTCATCGTCAATAGCCAGGATAATTTTTCTCAGCGCTCCTAACACCTCCTTCAATGGATGATCAAGCTTTTGCATGTAACTGTCTACCCCTGTAGAGTCGGAAAGGGCAGCTGATTTTGTACTTTTGGCTTTCATGATTAACAGGTAATAAATTGGTTAAGAGGGGCTATTTAAATTTAAAAAAAGAAAACATAATACCAAAGGAACGTTGAATAGTACCATTAAATAACCCCGCATCGTCTTAACTTTGATATATCAAATCAGATTATTACCATCATGGAACAAAAGCTGCCATTACCGCCATTTAACTTTGAAACAGCCACCCAAAAAGTGCAATTAGCCGAAGACGCCTGGAACAGCCAGGACCCGGCAAGGGTCTCTTTAGCATATACCATTGACACCGAATGGCGCAACCGCTCGGAATTTGTAAACGGGCGCCAACAGGTAGTGGAATTTTTAACCCGCAAATGGGAAAAAGAATTCGATTATAAATTAAAAAAAGAACTGTGGGCCTTTACAGATAACCGTATTGCAGTACGTTTTGAGTACGAATATCATAATGCTGAAGGCCAATGGTTTCGTGCTTATGGCAACGAGAACTGGGAGTTTGACGAAAACGGCCTGATGCAAAAGCGCTATGCCAGCATCAATGACCTGCCCATCAAAGAAGAAGACAGGCGGCTGTAAAAAGAAATAGCCCATTACCAAAGCCGATGGCTCTTATAATGGGCTAAACATCAATATTAAATAATTGAACAAAAAGGTTTAGGGCTTCCTTAAATTCAGTTAGTATAGTTTTGAACTGTAATTCCAATTTCCCAACGCCTCTTCGCAGCACTTGAATATTTATTTTATCAGCAGTGCAAATTAAAAGCCGGGCATATTTCTTTCAACAACCCAAATCTCGCTTAACAATTAAGAATTAAAAAGGGTGAAACCACCCTTTTTTGCTTTAAACGGCATGGTAAAATGAAATATAAGTTCATTATTTTTTTACTTTGGCAATATGATTAACATCAGTTAACATATACACCTAATATTAATGCACACTTCAACATATACCGGGCCTGTACAAATTGCCATAATTGATAATCATACCTTATTTAGACAGGGAATGATCAGCTTACTGGGCGATTTTAAAGAGATCAATATCCTTTTTGACGCCGAAAATGGAGAGGATATGATCAGCAAGCTAAAAAAAACCGCCTTACCTGATATTATATTGATGGATATAACTATGCCGGTAATGGATGGTTACGCAGCTACGGCCTGGTTACGTGAAAATCACCCTACAGTAAAAGTGCTGGCGTTAAGCATGTCTGACGATGATAAACCTATTATAAACATGCTTAGGAACGGAGCTGTTGGCTATATGCTTAAGGAATCGAAGATAAGAGACGTAGTTTATGCAATGCAAACTATCCAAAAGCACGGCTATTATCTAAATGAACTGGTAAGCGGCAAATTGCTTTATACCATGCAAAATAAAAATACACCCGTCGATAAATCCAAAGAGCTTACCTCCAATGAACTTGCATTTCTGAAACTAAGCTGCTCTGAACTTACCTACAGGCAAATTGCCGACGAAATGAACCTGAGCCCGCATACTATTGATAATTATCGCGAATCGTTATTTCAAAAGTTTGGGCTTAAATCAAGAACAGGCATGGTACTTTTTGCCATCAAAAATCAGATCATAACCGTTTAAAAAACGAAGGACAAACAATAATGTTAGCAGGTTAACCCCCTGAATCAAACACAAGGGGATAATTGTAAATGCCTTCCAATACTTGACATTTTCTCCTTTCTTCGTCCTTTCCTGCGTAATGGCATCAACCCAGATCTTATAATAAATGCCCAACATTTGTTTCAGATATAGCATGCAACTATTTTAAATAACCTTAACGCCGCAGATAAGTTTGTTTCACTGTTTTCTAACTCACAATTGCTGTATTCCGTTAGTAATGGCAAATCGTGACGAGATTTCGTCATTTCAAAGTCAAACAGATTACAAACAACTTATTATCAATAATATAACAAAAAGGCATAAGTATTGATAAATCCTGTTTATTCTTAAGCAAATCACTTTTAAAAATATTATTAACCTTAAAAATCACTGTTATGCCAAATCATTTATCAACATTAGGAGTTATTCATACAGCCATAAGTCTTGTGGGAGTTGCCGTCGGTTTTATTGCATTGTTTCAGGACGGGAAAATCGCCCCTAAAACAAAAAACGGCAGGCTTTACGGTGTTTTTACCGTGCTGGCCTGTTTATCCTCATTTTTCGTTATGAAAACCGGTCACCTGAGCAGTGCCCACAACCTTTCGTTTCTTATTTTAATATTACTGCCTGTTGTTTACTATGCCCCCTCCCTGCGCATTTTTGGCAGCAAGGCCGATTATGTACAAACTATAGGCATGACAGCCACCTCATTTTTCTCATTAGTACCTGCCGTAGTTGAAACGCTCACCAGACTTCCGGTTGAACAACCACTGGCTGAAGGGCCTGACTCCCCTGTAGTAAAAATGGGGCTTTTGATCATGCTGGTATTATTTATTGTAATTATGATATACCAGGCGATTAAACTAAAGGGCCAACGCAAAGGGTTTACCCCGGCCATGTGAATTGATATTTGCCGGGACGTATCTATGGGGTCATGTATCCGCTCGGCGTACCGGGTGTCAGGCGAAATTGATAAAGCATAAAACAAAAAAACACCCCGACCGGGGGTGCCTAAAAAACAAAACTAAATCAAATAACTTTATCCTGAAGTACCATTGAAAAAATACTTTTCATAGCAGCCCCGGTATTGTCTTTATAGTTTATGGTCAATTTATAATTGTCGACAACAAATGCCGAATTGGTATAAAATTGAGCATTAGAAGGGTCGGTACTGATAACATTACTACCTTCACTTACCATTTTTTTTGCGATAACAATGTTTAATCCATCCCCTTTAGTATGAAATTTCCCCGTGTACTGAACCGTTGTTGAATTACCATTTTTATAAGTTACATCGGCCAAAATAAAAGTACTATCCGACGAGAATACTAAATAACGCGCTTGTTCCCCTTCTTTAACCGGAATATACCACTGGCCAAAAAGGGATGTATTTTTTTGGACGGGTTGCTGCGCCTTGTCTTTTTTACAGGCGCCAAGAGAAAACAAAACCGATAGCAACAGGCAAACAGTTAAATTCTTAAATATCAATACAGGCTTAATCATAAAGTGAAGGTTTTACCTATCAATACGATAGATACTTTTAATTCGATACACCAATGACAAAAAAAAGACCGCTCTGAAGAAGCAGTCTTTCTATATAGTAAGTTAACCAGGTTTTAATCAGCTTTGCTAACCCTGCCTGATCCGGCGTAACGGGTTGCACCAATTGTTGCAGTACCGGAATATACAACACTTCCTGAACCAGAAATACGCGCAGAAACTGTTTTACTGGCAATCAAATTAATATTTCCTGAACCTGCAATTGAAGCTTCAACAGTTTCCGTCCTCAATGATTTACCGTTGATCTCTCCCGAACCTGAAATACGGCAGTCTGCCATACCGGTACTACCTTTAACATCAATTGAACCCGATCCGCTGATTTTCAGATCCAAAGTACCTGATTTAACAGCAGTTTTAATATTCCCCGAACCGCTTAACGCAATTTTGGCATTTTCGGCAGTCATTGTACCATCAACAGTTGCATTTCCTGAACCGCTGTTAGCAAGGTATCCAAGGCTTTTGGCGGTGATGTAAATGTTGGCGCGTTGCATATTGCGGTGGTTTTTCCAGTGATCTTTAAATTCAACTTTTAATATACCGTTTTCTACTTCAGTTTTAATATCATCAACTACATTGGCATCAACATCAAGTTTCAGGCTTTCGGTTCCATCAATTTTAATAAATACGTTAAACGGGCCACCACAGGCAATACCGTTATAACCCGATACGTTGCGGGTTACAGTTTGCGCGGAAGCATTAAAGGCTATCGAAACCGTTAGTAACGAAGCCATAAGTGAGAAGATTAGTTTTTTCATGATCGCGTGTTTAAGAATATGACGCTTTTTCAAAAAAAACGTTGCAATTTTTTGATTTTTTTACCGTCGCCAACTTCCACAAAGATTCATTACAACCTGAAATTAAGCGATATGTAAGGATACCATCCTTCGCTTGAATGACCGGCCAGCAATTGTAATACTGTTAAACTTGCCGGTGCAAAATATAACCCGCCGCCGGTACCGGTATGCCACTTATCCGAATGCTCATTTTGTATCCAAACACGACCCGTATCATAAAAGCCTACCAATCCCAACTGGCCCGGTAATATATAACTGGCTATATCAGCAAGTTTAACCCTTGCCTGTAAATTATTGAACACCATATGCTTGCCTGCAAACCGGTTTTGCAGATACCCCAACAGGTTGCCTTGTCCGCCCAAAAACATTGATTGATAAAAGGCCGGCTTTCCAAAACTTACACCGCCACCAACACGATCAGATAATACAATAGCACCGCCAGGGGTTAGTTTTTGATAGAAAGTAAACTCTGGCTTGATCTGTACAAAAGATTTGGAATAACTGTTAAATCCTTCATAACCTTGTACCGTTACAGTAAAATAGTAGCCCTTGGTAGGCAGGATATTATTATCACGTTGGTTTGTGGTATAATTGATCAGCGCGCCAAGATGTGCTTTATCTTTTCCAACCGTTAAGCTATCGTAAGAATTGATAAGCGATGTTTGGTTAATGAACCGCCCGGTATTTTGTGAAAGATCAAGATGATAAAACTGAAACGAAGGACCAACGCTGATATCGCTGTTCTTGCCCGTATGCCAGCGTAAAGCCGGATCAAACTGATAAATATCATACCGTGTACGATAGTAAGTACGATAACCAGGAAATTTATTTAACGGGCTTTCATTACCCAGGCCAAAAAAGTTCACCGTATTATCAGGCGACTGGATGTTGGCCTGCATCGTGAAATCGGCTTTACCAATGGCATCTATCCATTCCCCCCGGTATTTGATCCTGAAAGCATCCGTAGCAAACGAATGGGTGATCATTACCTGCTGTAATGTTGAATAAGGCAATTTCCTGAAACCATCATGACCGGTATATTGAAAACCCAGGCCAAGTAAAAAGCCATCATCCTTATTTAATGCTGCAGTGGCAAGCGGCATCCACACATTGTATAAATTGGTGGGTAAAAACTGAGTATTTGAGGTGTCGTTTGAAAGGTGCTTGTTTAATTTGCCAACATCGCCGGTAAAATTGGTGCTATCTCTTCGTCCATAAAATTTTATCGCTTGTGCAGATTGCTTAACCTCAACAGTTTTACTGCCTACACTATCAATCAGCCTTAACTTAATAGGTGAGTTAGCATTGTTAATTACTATACGGTCATCTCCGGCAGAAACATACAATCTTATTTCTTTAGTGATCTCCGGTTTGTACACCATATCCATAAACTGATCTTTGGTTTCGCCATCTTTGTTCAGTTTATTAATAGTTATACGCATAACTTTGCAGGGGGCATCGGCAACGGTGATCAGTTCGCTTTTATCAGTAGCGCGGATATCCACTATCCTATTAGTGAATTTATAATACTCACTCATTGCTGCCGGTATATTATCCCGGCGTTGTTTTAATATGGCAAGCAACTCTTTGTGCCTCAATTTATAGCTTTCTGCAGGCAGGCGTTTTAAACTTTCCTCAAGCACCGCATCAGTTTCGGCTTTAACAAATTCATTGGCAATCTGCATCCATCGTTCGTAGCTTATTTGTGCATCCGGATACTGCTTCATGAACCTTGTTTTAAAAAGAGAATATTTCACATGCGGAATATCCCCTGTAAAATCTTCAAGTAAGGGATCTATCCAGGGTAGCGCAGCAATACTCGGAAACACACCCTGTGTAACATGAAATACCTGGTCACGGTCACGTGGTACAGCAACATAGGTTTTACCTTTACCATTTTTAGTATCAGCCCAGCGCCATTGATCTTCGTGCCTGTCCCAATCACCCATTAAAAGATCAAGCATACGGGCACGCAAAAAGCCTTCTCCATCCAACCTGTTATCATAGCTTTTAAGCAGTTGCCCTTCCATTTTAAGGGTATTATCTGATGAACCAACAGGCTCCCTTTCCTCTATCAAACATACGGTACCAACAAACAACTTACTATATTGTCCAAGTGCGGGATCTTCGGCCACAACACCTATAACCGGGTTAGCATGCGGCACACGCGCCGCTTCAGCAAGAGGCGGCACAATCAATGCCGAATATGGGTGCTGGCCACTAAACTCGTCGCCAACCCAATCAACAGCAAAGGTACCCTGCAAATTTTCGGGCAACAGCTTATCCGGTGTTTTTTCAACACTGCGCAATACCCACTCGCGGCCGGTTTTATCTTCCAAACGTAACGACTTTGATTCCATACCACCACCCTGTTTAATAGGTGATAGGCCGCCATTTATTTGCGATAGTTTTATAACGGGAAGCTTCACTTTCATGGCCCAGTCCTTACGATAGTTTTCGCCGAACAGCCATCGATGAATCCCGCTTACATCATCATATGAGGCGTGAACACTTACAACAGTGCTATCCGGAAATTTTTGCCAGGCCGATGGCGCTATAGCCTGGGCATTAGCATACAATGCCGAGCCCGTAAGAAATAAAATAGTAAGTATCCTTTTTGTCATGAGGTGATGTGTTTAAGATGCAGGACTTAAAATACAATAAACTAACTGTTAACAAGAGACATACCAAACACACAAACATCTAAAATACAGATACTTAATAAAAATAAGCACAAAAACAAGTGGCGATATATCGTTATTTTAAAAGGTAATTCCGAATAACACAACAATATGGCTGTTATCTTAATAGTCTTTTAAACTCTTGCACAGGTATAAAAATAATCAATATGTAATCATTTTACACATCAGGCAGGCGGTTATGTTATTACCGTTCTGATATTGACCGACAAAGATTTTGAAAGCAAACAGTCTCTACATATTAAATTTTATTAGTTTTATGGTTGTATGACCCGCAACGATAAATCGCCACACATCCTTAACGCAGCATCAAATTTACTGGGCTTGTGCTTTGTGGTGCTTACCTCATTGAAATTCCTGAAAATGTCCGACCGGACCTATATTGACGAAACAGTAACCATAGCACTTGTTTTCTTTATGCTAAGCTGTATACTGTCTTTTCTGTCTATCCGGGGAAATATAAAACCCGGTGGACGTTCGGAAGCCGTGGCCGATTACCTTTTCCTGGCTGGGATGATCGTATTATTTCTTACCGCCATCTTAATCATATTTAAGGTAATGGTTTAGCCACACCTAATTATATAGGCTAAACTTTTATATGATCACCAATCACAAAAGTTCTGCAATATTTAATGCACCTAAAAACGGGCTGAGCCTCTGGCAATGCTTTTATTATTATTATTACATTCCCCCAAAAAAACCAATTAAATTAGGAATTATAATATCTATTTACTGTTTGTAAGAAAAATTTTGCAATAGTGTAAATTGATTGTAACTTGTAATTCAATTAACCTTACTGCATTTTACGTTTTTTAGTTCTATCTCCTGCACTATAACACTCTGTTTAAAGCAATTAACAGAGCGGCGCGTTTGTTAATAAATAATTTACTGAGAAATACGGCTTAACGATTTGATAACTTTGGGTTTTCATTATTTAAAAACTACCCTCCTACATTTATCAAATCATAAGTTTTAGCCGGATATGGCAACTTCTTATTTAAATTCTGAATCAGGAATTTGTAAAGAATTAGCCATGCTATATTTTGAAATTTGATATGACAACTACTCAACCTAACAATATTACTATGTCATCCGGCCAATTTCTTTTCACAATGGCTAACTACAGAATCTATACAAAATCGGTCTATACCTTAATGCCTTTCACAAACAAAATTCCGGGAATAAAAAGCTAATTGAAATAAAAGGATGAAGAAAATACTATTCATTACCGGTTCAATTAACCAAACCACTCAAATGCACCAGATAGCTAATGAGCTGCCTGAGTTTGACTGCTGGTTTAGCCAGTTGTTTACTGATAATACTACCTTAAATACCATTATTAATAAAACTACCCTGCTTAGCGGCACAGTGCTTTCTACCAAATTCAGGCTCATTTCTGAAGAGTACCTTCAAAAACATGCTTTACAAATTGATTTCAGGGCACAAAAAAACAAATATGACCTTGTTGTATTCTGTACCGATTTGATTGTGCCCCCGCGCATGCGCAATATTAAAACCATTTGGGTGCAGGAGGGTATGATTGATCGTTACACTCCGTGGAGCAGTGTTGTTAAAGCCCTAAAGCTACCCCCCACGCTTTGCGGCAACACCTCGTTAAACGGTTCGTCAAACATATGTGATGTCTATTGTGCCGCATCAGAAGGTTACAAACAGTACTTTACAGGTAAAGGGACCAGCGAACGCAAAATTGTGGTAACAGGCATGCCAAACTATGATAACCTGGTTCAGCACGTTAATAATGATTTTCCGAACCATAACTATGTAATGGTAGCCACTACTGATATGCGCGAAACATTCCGCATTGAAAACAGGATTGCCTTTATTAAAAAAGCGGTAAAAATTGCAGACGGCCGCCCATTACTTTTTAAGCTTCACCCGAATGAGAATGTCGAGCGTGCGGAAAAAGAAATCTACGCCAATACGCCGGCCGGTACATTGGTATACAGCAAAGGCAATACTAACCACATGATAGCTAATTGTTGTGAGCTTATAACCCAATACTCAACCGTAGTTTATACTGGTATTGCCTTAGGTAAAAAAGTTCATTCGCTTTTTGATGTTAATGAGCTTAAAAGGCTTGCACCGATACAAAATGATGGCGTATCGGCAAGAAATATCGCTGCCATTTGCCGCGGTTTTTTAAACCACGATGGCGATAAAAAAAGCTTTGACCCGCACGCGGCTATGGATAAATACCAGGTTAATAAGCCGGAGACGCAATTAACCGAAGAACTAATAGCTAACTGGTAATCATTTACCGTGAAACAGAAAATATTAATTGTAGTACAGGCCCGCATGGCTTCGAGCCGTTTACCGGGTAAGGTAATGCTGCCTATATTGGGTAAAAGCCTGCTGGCAAGGATGATTGAGCGGCTTAAAATGATCAGTCACGAGGCAGAAGTGATCATCGCCACATCCGAAACGCCGGCTGATGATATCATCATCAATGAAGCTATCAACATAGGTGTCCCTTATTATCGCGGCAGTCTGAATAACCTGCTCGACAGACATTACCAGGCAGCGAAATTGCATAACGCAGATGTTGTATTAAAGATCCCCTCTGATTGCCCGCTCATCGATCCGCGTATTGTGGACCATGTATTGGATTACTTTTTTGCCAACCAAAACAGCTTTGATTTTGTAAGCAACCTACACCCGGCTACATATCCCGATGGCAACGATGTGGAGATCATGACCATGGATTGCCTCACCAAAGCTTGGGAACAAGCAAGCCGGGAGCTGGAACTGGAGCATACCACTCCTTATATATGGGAAAATCCGCAATTATTCAGGCTTGGTAATGTAACATGGCCTGCCGGTTTGGATTATTCCATGTCGCATCGCTTTACGATTGACTATGCAGAAGACTATTATTTCATAGAGCGGGTATTCCGCGAATTATACGCAGATAAAAATAATTTCTCGTGCGATGATATCCTTAACCTACTAACTCAAAAACCCGAGATCTATAATATCAATGCACAATATGCCGGGGTAAACTGGTACAGGCATCATGTAGATGAGTTAAAAACCATTACATCTGCCCAAACCAAACAGGCACCCACAAAAAACTTACAGGAATTATAACAAGCGAATGATAACAGTGGAGAACAACAATTACCAGGAATTAACAGGCACCGCTCTGAAGGTACGGGAGCACATCATCCGCATGTCTACCGATGGCGGGTGTTTTACAGGTGCATCGCTATCGGCGGTGGACCTTATTGTTTATTTATATAGCCGCTTTTTAAACATTAAAAAGGATAATCTTGATGATCCAAACCGCGATTACCTTTTTCTGTCAAAAGGCCACGATGTGCCCGCCCTGTACGGCACCTTTGCCGAGCTGGGTTTATTGGAGAAAGAACGTTTAAAAAACCACCTGCTACTTAATGATCATATTTACTGGCACCCAAACACAAAAATCCCGGGTATTGAATTTCACTCAGGTTCTTTAGGTCATTTGCCTTCGGTAGCTATTGGTGTGGCTATGGACTTGAAAATCAGCGGCGGCACAAACAAAGTTGTTTGCATTTTGGGCGATGGCGAGTTGAACGAAGGCACCTGCTGGGAAGCCATGCTGGTAGCCAACGCTTATAAACTCGATAACCTGCTATTCGTGGTTGACCGCAACCACTTCCAGGCCAATATGCGTACGGAAGACCTGATTCCGCTGGAGCCGCTTACCGATAAGTTTGAAGCCTTTGGCGCAGCCGTTAAAAGAATAAACGGACACAGTTTTGCCGAGCTTGACGAAGCTTTCGGCGCCTTCCCTTTCCAGGACGGGAAACTGAATGTAATTATTGCCGATACCGTACGCGGCAAAGGCCTGCCAAGCATACAGGAACGCGCTGACAGGTGGTTTTGTAATTTCAACGCAGACGAAATCCAGCAGCTTTTATTGGAGCTGCATGGCGAACATCAAACAACATTAACATCAGAAACTTTAGTGGTGCGATAAGATGAGTTACGAAGAACTTTTAACCCAAACAGCCCTTGCCAACGAGCAAGTGATTGTAATGACCGCCGAAAACCGCGCGCTGGTACGTAACCTGCCCGGTATATTAGGCAAACGTTTTATTGATACCGGTATTACCGAGCAAACCATGATTGGTGCGGCGGCCGGCTTAGCCTTACGTGGCCGCACGCCTGTTGTACATGCCCTTGCCGCTTTTTTAACCATGCGGGCTTTTGAGTTTGTACGCACCGATGTTGGCATCGCCAATTTGCCGGTTAAACTAAGCTCATTCATACCTGGTTTTTTATCAGACGGTAACGGCCCTACCCACCAGGCTATTGAAGATGTCTCTATCATGCGTGGTATCCCCAACGTAACCGTTTTTGCCCCTGCCGATGAAGATGACCTTGTAAAAATGCTGCCACAGATCTGGGAAAGCAAAAGCCCTGCCTATACCCGCATTAATACCCGCAAAACCACCTATGTGCACGAGCCTTTTACCATAGGCAAAGCCGAAGTGATAGCTGAGGGCAGCGATGTAACCATTTTAACCTACGGCTTATTATTTGAGCAGGCACTGATTGCAGTTGAAATACTGAAAAGCGAAGGCCTTTCTGTTGGTTTGATCAACATGCGCAGCCTTAAACCTGTTGATGAGCAGGCTATATTGAAAGCATCGGCACAAAGCAAACTGGTAGTTACGCTTGAAGACCATTTTTTAACAGGCGGTCTTTACACCATTATAGCCGAAGTTTTATTAAAACACAGGACAACCGCTAATGTACTACCTGTGGCGCTGAACGAAAAATGGTTCAGGCCCGCCCTGCTTCCTTCCGTATTGGAGCACGAAGGTTTTACAGGCAAACAGATTGCCGAAAAAATACTGGGCTACCAAACTACCCACAACCAACCACAAATTTTAACACCTGAATTTTCAGAATAAAAATATCGATCATGGCTAATAAAATTGAGCTTAACAACAATTATCCCGACATCACCGAATCGGATAAATTATACGAACGTGCTTTAAAAGTTCAGAAACCAGTTACTCAAACCCTGGCTAAAGGTCCGGGGCAATTTACCAAAGGTGTAGCGCCAAAATATCTTGTAAAGGGTAAAGGATCGCATGTATGGGATGTAGACGGCAACGAATATATTGACCTGAACTCGGCTATCGGCCCTATTTCTTTGGGTTATGCCTACCCTGCTGTTGACGAGGCTATCCGTCAGCAATTGAATGATGGTATTACCTTTTCATTGATGCACCCTCTTGAGGTTGAACTTTCAGAACTGGTACAACAGGTTGTACCTAATGCCGAAGCGGTAAAGATCTCTAAAACAGGAGCTGATGTTTGTTCGGCAGCTATCCGCGTAGCGCGTGCATTTACCGGCCGCGATAAGGTATTTTGCTGCGGTTACCATGGCTGGCATGACTGGTATATTGGTATTACCAGCCGTAACTCGGGTGTGCCTGAAGCTATCCAGGATTTAACTTACACTTTTGAATATAATGACATTGAATCAGTAAAAGCAGCTTTGGATGAAACAATTGCTGCCCTTATACTGGAGCCTTTCATTTTTGAGGCACCGAAACCAGGCTATCTGCAGGAACTGGCAGAAGTTTGTAAAGCTAATGGCACCCTGCTCATTTTTGACGAAATGTGGACAGGCTTCCGTGTAGCAGTTGGTGGCGCGCAGGAATATTTCAATGTTAAAGCTGATTTGGCTGTGTTTTCAAAAGCATGTGCCAACGGTATGCCAATAGCATTGTTAACAGGCCGTGCCGATGTGATGGAGTTGTTCAACGCTGAAGTATTCAGCTATACAACCTTTGGCGGCGAGGCTTTATCATTAGCGGCTTGCATCGCTACTATCAATGAGCTTCGCGATAAAAAGGTGCCACAATACCTTGACGAGCATGGTGCACTTTTAAAAGATGGCTACAACAGCCTTGCCATTGAGTTGGGCGTTGATAAATACACCCGTTGTGTTGGTTTTAACTGCCGCAGCATGGTAACCTTTACTCCTGATGCCGGTAACGGATTGGAAGTGAAAACTTTCATGCAGCAGGAAATGATAAAACGCGGTGTGCTTTGGGCAGGCTTCCACAATATGTGCTACAGCCATACCACTGAAGATATCGACTACATCCTTGCTGCTTACCGTGATGTATTGCCATTGCTAAAAGCAGCCATCGAAAGCGGTAATATCAAAGATCAATTAAAAGGCGAAGTGTTAGAGGCCGTTTTCCGTAAGGTGAGCAATTACAACATCAAACCTAAAAGTATAGCCTAAGTCATGGATCTGTTTTCATTAAAAAGGAAAACTGCAGTTGTAACGGGTGCTTTAGGGCTCATCGGTCGTAAACATTGCGAAGCCCTTGCAGCAGCAGGTGCAAACGTAATAGTGGCCGATATAAACGCTGAAGCAACCAGGGCATTTGCCGCAGAACTGGGCGATAATCATTTAGGGCTGGGCGTTGACGTAACCAGCAAGGAATCATTAATTGATGCGCTCAACGCAGCACTTGATAAATATGATTCGATTGATGTATTGGTAAACAACGCCGCCATTAACGATAAGTTCGAGAACCCGGCCATGGCCAAGGAGCTATCTGCGTTTGAAAACTATCCGTTGGAGGCTTTTCAGCAATCGCTTAATGTAAATGTTACCGGCGTATTCTTATGCTCACAGGTATTTGGTACACACATGGCCTTGCAACGCAGCGGTAGTATCATCAATATAGCATCAACCTATGGCATGGTTGGGCCCGATCAAAGCATTTACCGCGATTCGCTTGGGCAGCAAACTTTTTACAAGTCGGCAGCATACCCGGTTACCAAGGGGGCTATCATCAATTTCACCCGCTTTTTAGCAGCCTATTGGGGCCATACCGGCGTGAGGGTAAATACACTTTCTCCGGGCGGCGTTGAAGCCGGGCAAACCGAAGATTTTATTGGCAACTATTCAGCAAAAACTTTATTAGGGCGCATGGCCCAGGCGTCAGATTATCAGGGCGCGCTTATATTCCTGGCCAGCGAGGCATCGGCTTATATGACCGGCGCTAACCTGGTTGTGGACGGGGGGTGGACAGCTATTTAATTTAAACCAACTATTATGAACGAGATTTTAAAACAAAAAGCGGCCGGCATTAAATTATTGCTTACCGACAACGATGGGGTTTTAACAGATGCCGGAGTATACTACAATCACGACGGCGAACTTTTAAAAAAATTCAGCATGCGCGATGGTATGGGGGTTGAACGTCTTCGCAAATTTGCTGATGTAAATACTGGTATTATTACCGGCGAAAACTCGCCTTCATTAATTAAAAGAGCAGAAAAATTACACATCACCGAACTGCATTTAGGTACAAAAGATAAAGTAGCTGCTTTTAAAGAAATTTGCAGCCGCTTAGAGCTGCAACCTACCGAAGTTGCTTTTATCGGCGATGATTACAACGACCTGGAAGTGATGAAACTGGCCGGCCTTACCGCCTCTCCTGCCGATGCTTTACCGCACGTTAAAGCACAGGTAGACTTCGTAAGTTCATTAAATGGTGGCGACGGGTGCTTCCGGGAGTTTGCCGAACTGATTATCGAAGCTAAAAACGATAAATATTTAGCGGGTAAAAGAAATGGCACAATTACTTTACAAAACGGCCGGGTAATTGGCAAAGGCCAGCCAAGCTATATCATTGCCGAAATTGGCATTAACCACAACGGTTCACTTGAAATTTGTAAGAAATTAATTGATGAGGCTGTAGCAGCTAAAGCCGATGCGGTTAAATTTCAAAAACGCACACCTGAAATTTGCGTGCCGCGCGATCAGTGGGAAATTATGCGTGACACCCCATGGGGCCGCATTACCTATATCGACTACAAACGTAAAACCGAATTTGGCATAGCCGAATATGCAACCATCGACCAATATTGCAAAAAAGTAGGTATCGACTGGTTTGTATCTGCCTGGGACGCACCATCTGTTGATTTTATGGAGCAGTTTGATACCATCCTATACAAACTGGCGTCGGCGTCATTAACCGACTTTGCCCTGATCCAGCGTATCCTTGAAACCGGCAAACCGTTAATGCTTTCAACCGGCATGTCGACCATGAAAGAGATCGAAACAACTATGGATTATATCAATGCCTTTGATGAAAACTATCCACTGTTTATTGCTCATTCAACTTCGGCTTATCCATGCCCTCCGCATGAGCTTAACCTTAAAATGATCCAGACGCTGGAGAATAAATATCCGGGCATCCCTATCGGCTATTCGGGCCACGAAACAGGTTTGGCAACTACCGTAGGTGCAGTAGCTATGGGCGCAACCTTTGTTGAGCGCCACTTTACGCTCGACCGTGCCATGTGGGGATCTGACCACGCTGCTTCTGTTGAGCCTCAGGGTTTACAACGTTTAGTGCGCGACATCAGGGATGTTGAAACGGCAGCTGGTGACGGTGAAAAACGTGTTTACGAATCAGAACTTGCACCAATGAAACGTTTAAGGGTAAACATCAGCGACGAATATAAAGAGAAACCAAGCGTTAAATCATAATGTCTCCGGAAAAACTAACCACCATAATTACATCTATTATCCTTTTTTGCTGGATAGGATTCATCATTGCCTGGGAACGAATATCGCCTTACAGAAAAGGCTTGAAATTTTTCAGGGAGGGGTTTTGGATTGATTTAGTGTGGTATACACTGATACAAAGTTATTTTTTAAAAATCCTCATTTTCGATTATATCATTAAGCCTTTAGAGGCGCATTTTGATCTGTCGCATCTGCATTTAATAAGTAACTGGCCTGTAACATTGCAAGTATTGTTTTTCCTGTTTACGCATGACCTTTATATTTATTTGTTTCACCGCTTTCAGCACTCGAATAAATTTTTCTGGCGTATTCATGAGGCGCACCACTCGGGCAAGGAGGTTGACTTTTTAGCCGGTTCACGTTCGCATATCATGGAGATAATCATCAATCAAACCATTGAGTTTGCACCTATCATTTTGTTAGGTGCAAACCCAATAGTTATACCGATAAAAGCTATGTTAGATGCCATGTTTGGCATGTTTATACACGGCAATATTAAGGTAAACATGGGCAAGCTTAAGTACATCATTAACTCGCCCCAATTGCATTTATGGCACCATGCCAATTACCAGGAGGTTTTTCATGCCAACTTTGCAACCAAGTTTTCATTTTGGGATTACCTTTTCGGTACAGTTTATGATCCTGGCCACACGCCTGGCAACAAGCCCGAAAACTGGGGCCTTTATTATGATTACCCCAAAGATTACTTTTTGCAGCATGCATTCAGCGTAAAACGCTTCGATGAAAAAACGTTGCTCAAATACCGCTGGTTTATCTGGTATTATAACCTGCGGCCACGGTTTATGAATTGGATAAAAACTTTACTTCCTGTTAAAATAAACAATGCACCTAAATTGGAGATTGAGCAGCAACCCGTTACCTTAGTATCCGAACAAGAAAACGTACTACAACAAAACTAACAACATATTGGCCTGGCTATATATTTTAATCGCAGCCGCATTTGAAGCGGCCTGGACATTCTCGCTAAAATTCATGAAATTCAGCGATTTGAAGGCACTTCGTCTTAATTCTGTTTTAAGCCTGCAACATGGCCTGCCAGTATGGTTACCTTTTGTAGGTTACATTGTTTTCGGCATAGGCAACATCTACTTTTTTTCGCTGGCAATAAAACTGGTGCCAACAGCCGTAGCATATGCTGTATGGACAGCGGTAACCCTCATCCTGATCAAATTAGCAGAGGTTTCGTTTTTAAATCAGCGCCTCTCCTATGTGGAAATATTTTTCATGCTGCTGATCATGACAGGTGTTTTAGGTTTGAAATTTTATGGCCCGGAAATAAAGTAAGCCTGGCGAGTTATTTACCCAACGCCTCCTTTTTTAGTTTTGCCTTCAAAGCATCAAACCGTACCCAATAAAGGTAACAATCCTTTTCACTGGTGCCTTTGGTATAAATCAGGTATTTACCATCAGGAGTAACATATTCGCCCCAGCGGTGGGCATCACCATCATTAATCAGCGAGCCAAGGTTTAACGGTGCTGTCCAGCTATAATCGGGCTTACGAAAAGTGATCCCGAGCTCACATTCGTAATCTGACTTTTCCTTATAGCTGATGATCAAGTATGACTCATCGGGCGCTACATAGAAATCGCCGTCGAATGCCGGTGTATTGATAACCGGTCCTAAGCTTTTAATAACTGTATCTGTTTTGGAGATGGTAAGCGTGCAGAAATCGTAAGTACTATAGTCTCTTACGTTGCCCTTATCACCGTTACTACCTACATAAAAAGTTCCGCTGTTGGTCGGCATAAAATTGTAAAGGCCATAACCCTTTTTCAGAAATACAGATGGATCTGTCCAACCGTCTTTGTTGCGATGTGATATCCAAACATATGAATGTTTACCATCGCCTCTGCCTGCAAAGTACATGCTCCTGCCATCAACAGAAAAAGTTGGTGTGCTATAATCATAGTTAAGTACAAAAGGGCCTTGCCATCTGTTATCATCATATTTAAAATAACGGATCTTATTACCTTTTGCATTAAACCAGTGTATGGAGTTGCCGTAATAGAACTCCTTGCCATTTGCAGAAAAGGCAGACCGCCCCATGGCTATGCCACTATCAGGCACCAACATGTGTTGCGCAAAAACACGCGGTGTATCATTAGGGCGCTGCTGTCCAAGATAAGCGTCCTTGCTATTGAAAAAATTGCTTTGAGCGCTTACACAGCTATAAAAGCAGCACAACACAAGCAGGAAAATTAAAATTCTCATGGTAAAATGGTTATGTTTATTTTATTGGATTTACTATCTGCAAAACAAAGTTAGCGGTGGTTAATTACAAACACCGGTTCAAACCCATTCAAGTTTGTTTCAATTAAAATCAAGTTGTTTTGCCTGTACCATATTCCTCCAGATTGCTCTCTTAAATTAGTGTAAATCAAAATAAAAGCACTTATGAAAAAGGCCATTTTATTATCCGCAACTGCCTGCCTGTTCAGTATCGGAATTGCAGCAAAAGCAGCCAACGCATTAGAAGTACCAGCAGCTGTGAAACAAAGCCTCGCCAAAAAATATCCAAATGCAACCAAAGTAACCTGGGAAAAGGAGAAAGGAAATTATGAAGCCAACTGGGGAGGCAAATCTGGTGAGGATATTTCGGTAACTTTTACCCCTAAAGGCGACTTTGTTGAAGAGGTGGATGCCATATCGGTTAACCAACTGCCTCTTGCCGTTATTGAATACGTTAAAACAAATTATAAAGGCACAAAAATTAAAGAAGCCGGGCGTGTAACCAATGCAGCCGGCAAAAAAATGTTTGAGGCAGAAATAAAAGGGAAAGATCTGCTATTTGACGAAAAAGGAAAGTTCATTAAAATTGATTGAATATAGCCGTCACAATCCTGTTAATCTTAAAATAATACTATCTTTTGTAACAATTCAAATTTAATTTGTACGTTTAAAACAATTGAAAAGCATATTTCGGGCACACGCCCGGAATATGAATAAAACTGAACACTTTTTGTACCCTTAATCTACCACAATTTGTTATCCTCTTTTGAGATTTATTCCCGAACGTCAAAGTCAACAAGACGGCTATTCTCTAATCTTTTAACTCCATTGCTTATTCTTATGTTGTTTCCGTTGCGCAGCACAGCACAACAACCAGACAGCGTTAAAAAACCATCAACCCAGGTAATAACGAGCGTTAAAGGACAAGTGGTGGATGACGTATCGGGGCAGCCACTTCCGGGTATTAATGTTAAAGTTGTTGGCGGCAAGTACGGAACCATTGCAGATCCGGACGGGAAATTTGAGTTAAACGCCCCGGGAGCTTTTACGCACGTTACCTTCTCTTATATTGGCTATCAAACCGTTACAAAAGTGATTAAACCTGGACTGGTAAACGTTCTGCATATCAGGTTACATGATAGTCAAACCCAGCTTAAAGAAGTTAAGATTGTTTCCGGAAAGAAACAACGATATCGTAATAAAGGCAATCCGGCGGTTGAGCTTATCCAGCAGGTGATCGACCATAAAAAGCAAAACCGCATGGAAAGCGCCGATTACCTGCAATACGACCAATATGAGCGCATCAATCTGTCATTTATCGACGTTCCTTCTAAACTGATGAACAGCCGTTATTTTAAGATGTACAAGTTCATGCTTGATACTGTAAAAGATAACGGGCAAACCCAGGTGTTGCTCCCCGCTTATCTCAGCGAAAAACAATATCAAAACTATTATCGCAAAAATCCGGCTAAATCTATCCAGGTACTTAAAGCGCAAAAAGAAGCCAACATCCTTAAATTTATTGATACGGCAGGCCTTGATGTTTATATGAACCGCCTTTACGGTAATGTAATTGATATTTATGATAACAATGTTTTTATCATCACCAACCAGTTCCTGAGCCCTATTGCCGATCACTCTCCTAATTATTACAAATTTTTTATTACCGATACCATACAGACTGCTAAGGAAAAACTGATTGAACTAAGCTTTACACCACGCACCAAAGGCGACCTGCTTTTTGAGGGTAAGCTGCTTGTAAGTATGACAGGCAACTATGCTGTACGGGGCTGTGAGCTTAATGTGAACAAGCAGATCAATATCAATTTCATGAGGGCACTCAAGATCACACTTGATTTTGAGCAGAATCCTAACGGCAAATATTTTTTAAGCAAAAGCGATGTTAAAGCCGATTTTGGCATCTTAAAAAACAAAGGCCTCGGGCTGATGGGTGAACGAACGGTAATCTTTTCTAACTACATAGCAGACAAACCGCTTCCTGCTGCATTTTATGAGGGCAAAGAATTGCAGATAGCCCCCGATGCAGACAAGCCCGACACCTCATACTGGGCTCGTAACCGGCCGGATACACTAACCGATCATCAGTCGAAGATGTACCCGCGCATCTCGCGGTTAGAAAAAATGCCGCAATTTAAACGGGCAACCTGGTTTGCAGCTACGTTTACCGGAGGTTATGCCAAGGCGGGCCCGGTGCTGATAGGCCCCATTGGCACATTTTATTCCCGGGACAGCCAGGAAGGCTCCCGCTTTCAGATTGGCGGACGTACCACCACCGATTTAAGCAAATCAATTTATTTTGAAGGATTTGGCGCCTATGGTACTCGCGATAAGGCTTATAAATACAATATCGCAACTTTTTACTCATTCAATAAAACACCTTTTTACCGCTACCCTAATGACTACCTTAAGGCAAGCTATTTAAATGATGTTAATGTACCGGGCAGGGACCTTTCTACTATCAATCAGCAAGCCGCGCTTGCATCGTTTTCAACAGGAAAAACAATATACTGGCTTTATAGTAAGATTGCCAAAATTGAATATGTAAAGGACTTTGAAAACCATTTTTCGTTCGATCTCGCGTTTAGAAACTGGAACCAGCGCCCCGCCGCGGCATTAGTGTTTCAATATAATGATGATGCCAACACTATGGTTCATGACATTACTACCAGCGAGTTGAACCTCGCTTTCAGGTATGCACCGCATGAGCAAATTTTACAGGGAACGGTATACCGCCGCACCATCTACAGCAAATACCCGATCATGAATTTGCAGATCAATCATGGCTTTAAAGGCCTGTTCAATGGTGAATATGATTTCACCAGTGTTAAAGCAAGCATTTTCAAACGGTTTTACCTGTCTCAGCTTGGTTATACTGATATTACTGTACTTGGAAATTATTTAGTGGGTAAAGTGCCATTTCCACTCCTCAATCTGGCCCCGGCTAACCAGTCACTTGCCTATGATGAGGATGCCTATAACCAGCAAACTTACCTTGAGTTTGTAAGCGATCATTATGCGGGTATTAACTTAACCCATAGCTTCAGCGGCTTTTTGCTGAATAAATTCCCATTGATAAAACACCTGAAATGGAGGGAATTTCTATCAGCCAAAATACTATTCGGCGGCTTGCGCAACGAAAATAATCCACTTTATTCATCTAACTTGTTCCGGTTCCCGGTAGGTGGTAACGGGGCAAATGGCACTTATGCTTTAGGCACTAAACCTTATATAGAAGCCGGAGTAGGTATAGGTAATATCTTTAAGTTTTTGCGGATAGACGGGATCAAAAGGTTTAATTACCTTGACCATCCGGGGGCTGCGGAATATGGCGTTAAATTTAGTTTCGCCCCGGATTTTTAAGCAAACCCTTTTTATATAATATTAAAATAGCGTGGTCGTAAACCCGATGCTATAACTTACATAATCAGGATTTAAAATATACTGTGATTTAGCCTTATACAAATGGTAATAGGCCGGTTCAAATACAAGGGCAAAATGTGGTACAATGTAATATTCCAACCCTGCAGATATCTTTACCGCCGGATGTTTAGTGCTCACACTGCTTACGGTAATACCGTTTGAGTTAACAGATGTATTATTATACCCAGAGCTATTATAACCTGGCTGCAACAACGCATAAATCCCTAATCTGTTCAATTTCCGTCGATAACCTGCGCCCAAAAGAAAAAAGCTGGCAGATAGCTTTCCCTCTGTCACGTTAGTCGGAACTTCGCCGGCTTTACTTTTATATTTGTTATTTAGGGCGTCGTAGTTAAATCGAAAGAAAAAAGCATTGATATAAGCAGGGCGGTACTCAACGGCGGTATTTAAAACACTCCCCCGTTTCATACTTACCTGCTCATCTCCAGAGGGTATATTTATACCTACCCCTCCGGGAAAATAAAGCCTTGAGGTAAATTTTTCAGTTTGGGCTTTAACATGTAATGTCATTAGCAGCAGCCCCGGCAACAATAAAAAAGATGCTTTGCAAATCCTCATTCTGTTAAGTACGTTTTGAAACAAAGGGAATTTGTAAAACCTTAACAAAACTTCTGCATACGTTTTTATCAGGATGAGTATCTATCCCAAATACCGTATCTTCCGGCTTTAGCTTTCCGTAGGTGCCAAATATTCTGTCCCACACAGATAATACATCGCCATAATTGCAGTCAGTATAAGGTAACTGATAGTGATGATGAACATGGTGTATGTTGGGTGTTACAAAAATTAGCCCTAACCACTTATCCATACCATCTGATAAACGGAATTGCGTGTGTGATGTGATATTTGAAACAGTTTGAATTGTTTGTCTTAACAAAAGCAGTTCAAACGACGCTCCTGTTATTCCTATCCATAACATTAAAAAACACATTCTTAAAAAAGTTTCACCGGGGTGTTCCCTAACAGTTGTTGATACATCAAGTTTTTGATCGGTATGGTGTACAAGATGAAATTTCCATAGTACTTTAACCTTATGCATAATAACGTGGTACAGGTATTCGCAAAAGTCAAGTATAATAAACCCTATTACGTATTTTACTAATATACTTTGGTGCAAGGGCAAGAGGTTTAACAAACCTAAATGACTTTGGGTTATCCAGGCTGCCTCAACCAATACAAACATCGTCATGAAAAGCTGCACAGGCAGCGCTGTTACAATAAATAACATATTTGTAAAGGTATGCTGCCATTTTTTGCGGACAGGTATTGCCAATATCAAACCTTCCGCAAGCCAAAGTGAAGTTATCAATCCTCCGAAAATCAATATTTGTACCGACGAGGGGTGGGTAATGAAAAAAGATTTGTTAAATTCCATGCAAAGCCTTTATCATCAATATTACAAGAACATTCTGTAGTAATTATGAACAAAGCCATTCAAACAATATCAAGAGGTTGTATCATAAATCAAATTGACGCCCCTTAGTGGTGTGTTACCTAATAAATTAAAATTTAGCCGATAATATTTATATAATAAGGGGGGTAACATATTTTTACATAAAACACACCCAATTACCTGATTATAAACCATATAAATAAACACCAACACTAAATTGTGTTAACCCTGTTAACCCCTTTTTTGTCAGTAGAGTTAACCCAAAACTATATATCGCTTAAATATCCGAACAAGTTAAAAAAGGCCGCATCACGATTTTTTTATGATACAGCCTTATGGTTTATTAACTTAAAAATTACAATCCTTTCCAGGATCGATATTTTCTTTATCACGGGCAAAAACGGCCTCGCCATTTTTGAAAGTCACTATCCAGATGCTGTCGTAATCATCATCAGGCCATTTCAGTTTTTGCTGCTTCGCCCCTAATGAATGTACAATTGGTGCTATACCCCCATGCTCCCATACTACGAGTATCACACCTGTACGACTTTTTAAATCGGCGGCTAAACCTAAGGAGTCCTTTTCCGTGCGGGAGCTGTTTACCGTTAAATTGTACTTGGCGGCAAGCGGCACAATTGTTTGAAACATCCTGGAATGTTTGGTAGCCTCTCCTAACCCCAAACCGGGCACAAATATTTTGTCAGGTACACCAAATTTAGCTGTTATTACAGCCGGTAATTTTAACGATCTGTTTATTCCCTGGCAGTTCAGATTATCCCCTTTAAGTGGTTTTTCCGCATGACGGATAAACACAATCTTTAAATCAGCTGATTGTGCATTGACCGATAATGCTGTTAGCGACGATATGACTGATAGGCAAAGTATACAAATAAACTTTTTCATTTTTCTTGAGCGTATAAAAAAATAGCCGGATTAATTCCGGCTATTCCTAAAGAGTAAATATTATTATTTAGTGTTGATTCCCTGAACCATTTAACTGGTATGCACCAAGATCGGTACCTGGTAAAGTTGCGTCAGATAAGCCATAGATCTTATCAAGTGGCACTGTAATCAACGGTTTAATGGTAGTATTGCCCCTACCTATAAGCGGTGAGCTGGCCAGCAAATGAAAGTTGAAGTTCCCGATTGCGCTGTATTGGTACAATGGGTGACCAACTGTTGGAAGCGGGAAGTTCAGGAACATGGGGTTGTTTTTCTGAACAACATCACTACCGTCATAAATAGAGCCTAAAGTATAATTTGAAGGCAGGTATTTTGCGGATGTTGTGATTGATGGGATATCCGTGCTTTGTGGCTGCGTGATATAACCTGTTGGGTAAAACTGGTTAGCTACGTTTAATGAATCAGCCCATTGATAGTTATTACCGTATGAAAGGTGGGCAACATCGGCAACCGGGCTGCCTACCACACGATAGCCAAACTTACAGTTAATAGCTACGTTATTATAATACATACCCGCTGCACCTTCTTCAAAGTTGATACAACCACCACGACCGCTTTGTACCTGGCGATAACCACCGCTAACGAAGGTGTTATTATACATTACAATATTGGTTTGCGGGGCACCGGTTGCCTGACCTTTGTTTGATGCCTTTTGGCCATTGGTTGCAGTACCGATAAACATGTTATAGGCCATGGTACCTACAGTGCCGCCTTTAACATTTAAACAATCACCTCCGCTAACACCATTTTTTTCGAATGTATTTCTGAAGATGGCTATTTTACCGGCCGAGACCCTAACCGGATCATCCACCCCACCGTACAGCCAGGAGTCTTCCATGATAAAGTTACCCCTATAGTTGGCAAATAGAATACTGTATTGATTCCCGGTACCCGAGCCTGCAATAGTTGACGTAGCTTTACCTTCTGTTAAACCGGCATATTCTACATGTGTCCATCTTAACACCAATAAATTACAGGTAGGTCCGCCAATAATGCCTTTCCATTTGCCTGAATAAGCCGGGTCAGCAGCTGCTGTAAGGCCACCGGGGGCATCGTTTTTCACAATACCAGGAACGGTGATCCAGTTTGGCTGATCTTTTGAACCGTTACTTACTAATGTTCCGAGCGCTATAAGGCTGCTCCCCGCCCCCATGTTTAACCTGACACCAGGCTGCATTAATAAAGTATCTGTTGGATTGATAACCAGGTCGCAGCCATCTTCAACAGTATAAGTTTTGCCGCTAAGCATGGTACCTTTTACCGGGATAACCGTTGAACCACTTGAGCTGCATGAAAGGGGAGCCTTATCACTTACCGGGTTTGCAGCCGGCGGCGTATAGCTGTAAATGTCCATGTGCTCACCTTTCCATTTCTGGCAACCGGAAAACGCGGCTGCCATCAGGATACAAATAACTGGGATTATATATTTTTTCATCGTTGCTTTTATTATAATTTATACCTGAAACCACCAAGGAATAGTGTTTTGTAATAGTCGCTTTGTACAAGCGTTTGACCTGCAATATCCTGTTTGCCTAAAAACTCCTGCTGCTTTGCATCAAGACTACCATGCGGGTATTTCAAATAGATTTTGCTGGCCGCGTTGGTGATATTATTAACCTTGCCATAGAAAGAAAATCTTTTGGCGATAATTTTTTCGAAAGAAAAATCTAACTGGTTGTAGGCATGCTGGTAAAAATCGAGGTTATAGTATGGTGATACCTGTGCCAAACGCTCGCCGGTGTAAACAAAAGTCAGTTGCATATCCAAACCTAACTTCGCGCTTTTGTAAAGTACAGATGCGTTACCCACATGATCTGCCTGACCTTGCAGCGGGCGCGTTTGATTCACATTGGTTTGTTGTAAACCCAGTGTAGGATCATTTGAGTAAAGCAATTTGTTGGTGGTTATCCTTGAGTGGGTATAAGTATAGTTGATTGAAAAGCCTATCACACCAAAGAATTTAGTAGCCAAAGCTTCAAAACCATAGTTGGTAGCATTACCCTCATCGTTTTGTGGTTTAATAACCTGATCACTCGGACCGCCATTGCGCACAACAAAGTACTCAATTGGATTATAGATCTTTTTGTAGAAAGAACCTAACAATAACTGATCGGCACCGCCCGGGAAAAACTCGTAACGTACATCGTAATTATCGGCAGTGATATGTTTTAAATATGGGTTACCTACCTGGTCATAATATTCGCCGGTAACTTTATATGGCACCTGCTCACCAAAACCCGGACGGCTGATTGCCGCAAAATATGAAGCACGGATATTCTGATTATCTGTTAACTGATATCTTAAGTGGATGCTTGGTAATACATCGGTGTATTTGATGTTACCGCTTCTTTGCGTAACAGTTTCGGGCGATTGGGTGTTGTAGGTCAAATCGGTATTTTCAATTCGCACACCGCCTAATACCTGCAGTTTCGGCAACAGATCAAACTTAACCTGTAAATATTCGGCATTGTCATTTTCCGTTACGTGGTAGTTATTTTGCAAATCAGGGTTATTGCTACCGATACCATCGGCCGCCGATTTGAATGCAAAAGGGATTGCGTTAAAATTATTGTTAAATAAGGTTGATTTACCACCGGTTAATGAATAAGTGATATAATCAGCATCCCTCACTTTGTGGCGATATAAACCACCTGCAGAAAACTCAACATCTTTACCGGCGATTTTAGGAGTATAGATCAGGTTAGTATATCCTGAAATATCTTTATCGCGGTTATTTTCCCAATGATGATCTAACTGGGTATTGTTATCAACCTCGGCAGTAACTGCTCCTGAGTTATTGAGGGTTTTATTGGCATCATAAAAAAACTCAGTCCTATCCGGCTGGTGCCTGGTAGCTTCAGAATACACTCCATCCCAGTTTAAACGCCATTCATTGCCAAGCCAGTGGTCGCCATGCAAGGTTGAGTTATAGATATTTTGCTTAGTTAACATACTTCTGTTTGAGATGGTGATCTGCTTGCTTAAGCCGGTTGAGTTTAAGCCCAAACCAAGGGTATCAGAAGTAAAGCGCGATTCAAATTCGCTTTGATGAATATAAAGGTTGTACAACGAGATCTTGTTTTTGTCGTTAATTGCGTAATCTATTTTGTTGTGGATACCTACGCGTTCTGTTTGGGTTGAATAAGTACGGTCATAAGCATCAGAAAACTGCGGCGAGTTTGGCAGCGGGATAGCTGATGGCTGCGCGTTTGGCGTAAGCTGTTTTGAGTTAGAGCCGCGGTATATGTTCTGATAACTTGCAGATACGATAACGCCTAATTTTTTATTCAAAAACCTGTCGCCAATAGTGATACCGGCGGTTGAGCTAAAAGGAGTTGAAATATTTTTATCGCTTGTAAGCGCTTTATTGCTAAAATCGGCATAGGTAGCGGCATAGCTGTTACCATTGATTGCTGCCGGAGATTTGCTATTAGGAGATGCGATGAAACCAACAAATGGCCTGCTTGATGAAAACAGGGTAGAAAAACCACCCGAAACGTTAGCGCTGAAAGTAAACTGGCTTGGCGCACTTTTCATCACCAGGTTCATTACACCGCCAATGGCGTCGCCTTCCATACTTGGGGTAAGCGCTTTGATCACTTCAAGCCTTTCCAGCATTTCTGAAGGGAATATATCCATAGGCACAAAACGGTATTGAGCATCCGGGCTTGGTATTTTAATACCGTTTACCAATGTTGAGTTGTAACGCTGGTCCATACCCCTGATAATGGCATAACGACCTTCGCCACTTGCCGAACGTTGAATGGTTACACCGCTAACACGCTGCAAAGCGTTGGCCACAGTAACGTCAGGCAATAACTTAATTGCATTTGCCGAAAGTACGTTGATAACCATTGGTGCATTTTTTTCAATACTGCGTACGGCGCCATCAGATTCTTTGTTTGTCTGGGCTTTAACCTGTATTTCGGTCATCTGCATATCGGCGTCCTGTAATGCTACGTTGACCGTAATCACCTCATTGGCCGACGTGATATTGCCCTCTCTAACTTTAGAAGGACCATAACCAACATAATTTACCTGTATTTTGTATGGCCCATTCTTTAAATTTTTAAAGCTATAAGCGCCATTAAGGTTAACCGCAACAAATTTGCTAACCCCATCCTGGGTTAAGTGTACTGTTGCTCCGGTAAGGGGTTCGCCGGTTTTAGTATCGGTTACCTTTCCCCTTATGGTTTGGGCATTAGCCGAAACAGAAAATAGCAGGCATATTGAAAATAAAAACAATAGCCTGTTAAGAAAGTAGGTGTATTTCATGAACAACGGGTTTAATTTTCCGCAAAGAAACCCGCTGAAAACTGGAGAAAAATTGAATAAAAGAGCCTAAAACTATTAGATAACCCAAACTTAATAAATGCTTAACACAAAAGGCCGAATTGCATTAATTACCTCCAAATTAAAATGGGCAGCTTCTATAACAATGCTATCGTTTCAGCTTATTCGGCTTTTATTTTAGGTAGGACCAACTCATAACCTGTTGATGCTACTATCCTCAATAACAAGGTTGCTGATTGCCCCCGATTAACACGAAAGCTTAAAAATAAACAATGCTCAATTATACTAACAGGCTGTTTATCAATCAAAAATGCCATTTCCACAAAACTGGTTAACCAATCAAAAACGCAAACGTTTGCGTAAATAATTAACAGCATTGTGGGTGCAATATGTAAATACCATGTTATAATTGGTAATCGGTAAGTATTCTGTTAACCAAATTTTTTTAAGCTACCGGGTTAAACACATTAAACATCGAAAAATATGACGGCATTTAAAACTCTTGGACAATTTATTATTGAACGGCAAAAAGATTTTCCTTATGCAAAAGGCGAGCTTTCGCGGCTACTTCGTGATATTGGGATCGCCGCCAAAATAGTAAACAGGGAAATTAATAAAGCCGGCCTGGTAGATATTTTAGGTGATGCCGGCTCCTCCAATATTCAGGGAGAGTCACAAAAAAAGCTGGACATTTATGCCAATGAGCAGTTTATAGCAGCATTAAGAAGCGGCGGGGAATGCTGTATAGTTGTTTCGGAAGAAAATGATGAATACCTGGTTATAGATTCGGATATTTCAAAAGAAGCAAACTACGTTGTTGCACTTGATCCTTTAGACGGATCATCCAATATCGATGTCAATGTAGGTGTAGGAACCATATTTTCTATTTACAGACGAAAATCAGACACAGGGAAACATTCCACAAACGAAGATGTATTACAGCTTGGTACCGAGCAGGTGGCTGCAGGATATGTCATTTATGGATCTTCAACGATGCTTGTATATACCACAGGCAAGGGTGTTAATGGCTTTACCCTTGATCCTTCAATCGGCGAGTTTTGCCTTTCGCACCCTAACATGACAGTTCCGGCAGCAGGAACAATTTACTCAATAAACGAAGGCAATTACATTCATTTTCCGGATGGGGTAAAAAAATATATTAAATATTGCCAGGTAGAAGATCCGGATACCAACCGACCATATACTTCCAGGTATACCGGATCGATGGTTGCGGATATACACCGGACCTTAATAAAAGGCGGAATTTTTATCTATCCCCCTACTACAGGCGCAAAAAAGGGAAAACTGCGGCTGATTTACGAGTGTAACCCTATGGCTTATATTATTGAGCAAGCCGGTGGTAAAGCATCAGATGGATACAAAAGAATTATGGAAATTGAAGTAAGAGAACTACACCAGCGATCCTCCATATTTATTGGCTCAATGGATATGGTGCTCAAAGCCGAAGAATTTATGTCATCATTTTCTCCAAAATTATTTGTGAAATCATTTGAAGGAGAAGTTAAAATTCAATAAGAATATTGGAAAAAAGCGCGATAGTGACCACGTTATGCACCAGCTTTTTGTAAAGCTGCTTTCACAATTTAATGCTTTAATTGCAAGTTAAAAATACTGGGCAAAACTTGGTTTTAAAGTGACATAAGACAATAATCGACGAAAATTGTTTTTTCTTCTGAACTAAAATTGTCATCCAAATGTCATGAAGTGTGAAGTACTTCACAACTATACATGTCACAAATACACATAACTTTACAGGCTTAAACAACAGAATCGACGTTTTTGAACTATTTAAGCTTTTAGTCTATATCTTTAGGAAAAAATCAACGGTAATTTTTAATATAAGACCGCGTTTCGAGGGCTTAATTAAAAATTATAACATGCAAAAAACAAAATCCTTAAAAAAAATGACTTTTGGCAGTTTGGCACTGAGCGCAATTATCCTCATCGGAAGTTGCTCCAAAAATGCAGACCAACCAGTAACCGTTCCAATTAATGATTTAAACGCCAGCAAAAGCCTGGCAACAACAGCCCCCACCGTCTACACGATGGCCACATCTTCAATCCGGTTAGATGAAGGTTACGCTTACAAATTCAGCCCCGTTCAGGTAAGCGGCGATTCAAACACGCAGCCAACAGCATCAACACTCCAACTTTATGAAAATGGTGTTGCGTTAGGTCCGGCCCATTCTCTTCACAGTGACATCAGGACCCTTGGTAAAGGTCGTTACAGCCACTGGGATACCGGATTGTATTTCTCAACATCCGACAACAGCAGCCCTCTGACAAACGGAAGAAAGTACACTTACACCCTTACCGGTACGACTACCACTACCACAACTGCTCCAACTACAAGTACTTCAACAACAACCGCATCAGGTTCTGTTTTGAGTACAGTATTAACCGGTTACGCTGCTGTTAATGGTACTACTACCGGTGGTAAAGGTGGTACCACGGTAACTGTAAACACACTGGCTGCGTTCAAATCTGCTGTGTCAGGCAATTCGCCCAAGATTGTGTATGTTTCCGGTACAATTAGCGGATCAGGCTTAACGCCTGTGTATGTTGGTTCAAATACCACCATCATCGGTAAAACCGGCGCCGTTTTATCAAGCCTGAACCTTTACCTGTTTACTGTAAGCAATATCATTATCCAAAACGTTACGTTTAGAAATTACGTAACCGAATGCGGTGTTTACGTTAAATTCCAGTCGAATCATGTTTGGATTGACCATTGCGATTTTGCAACAGACCGCAGCCATGGCTGGGATTACTGGGGTAAAGACATCGGTGTTGCCGAGGGTTCTGACTACGTAACCATTTCATGGAACAAGTTCCATGACACCTACCTGTCATTGCTTATTGGTTCGGTAACAAGCGATGCTGTTACAGCCAACACCGGCAAACTACACGTTACATTGCACCACAACTACTGGTACAATGTGTCTGAAAGGGAGCCAACTTTGGTATTCGGTACCATCCACATGTACAATAACTACCACTTAAACAATGATGGTTATTCCATCGGTGCAAGGTACGGTGGTACAGTAAGGACAGATAATGAATATTTCTCAGGCTGCAGGAAGCCACTTACTACTAACTTAGATGGCGACCCTGTAGGTTACTTCAGCGGTATATCAACCAACATTTATTCTAATTGCGGTGCTAACGACATCACCTCATCTTTATCAAGTTGGGTACCGTCTTACGCTTACAGCACGTTGCTTGATGCTGCCGCAAACGTTCCGGCAGTGGTAACAGCAGGTGCCGGCGTTAAAACAGTTAATTAATTAAATTATTCATTCCCATGCTAAGTGAAAGGCCGCTTTATGAATTATCATAAAAGCGGCCTTTCACTTTTTGTTGATCCCGGCTCCGATACAATATTCAATTCTCACGCAGGGTTTCCTGGTTTTTACTGAAGTATTGAACGTTAGCTGCAGGGCTTAATCTTTTTTTCATAAAAGCCACGATAGTATCTGTATACAAATCGGCTCCTCTGCCGTTTAAATGCGCCCTGTCCGAATAGTATTCTGGGTTTTTAAAATATACATCGTTGGTAAAATCGTGAAAAACAACCTTGTTACTGTTACAAATACTTTTCAATTTTAAATAGGAATTCTGTTGGGTATCATCGTTATACCTTGGCGATACGAAAACAAACAATTGAATTTTTTGCCGCTTACATTCATTTATAAACAAATTCAGTGCATTTACATTATCGGCCGATATGCTGTCTGAATATGGCTTAAGCGATGTATGGGTTGAAACCCGGCTAACGTCCATTTTATTATCCAAAGGATTAAATCCCATGACGGTGTTTCCTGATGATAAAAAGTAATGCTGAAATATAGAAACCACCTGGCCATTGTAGCGATATGTTTGAAGATGACTTTTTATTAGCTCCAACCGGTCTTTCTTTTCAATCATATTGCCGATCACATCCGATTGTTTTAAATAAGGCAGTAAAATGGAAAGCCTGTTCTTTTCATCTTCCTTTTCACTTAACACATCGCTCGTTACATCTAATACAACAACCTTAGGAACGTGGTGCTGTAATGCCAGTTCAAATACTGCTGTACTATATAAAAGCCCTTCGCCATCCCGGCCGCCATTAAAACAACTTAGGTGTAAACCATCCTTTATAATCGATGAGTTATAATGATGAGAAGCTCTTGAGCTTCCCAAAACCAACACATCTTCATTTAAATTATACACAACGTGATTAGCGACAGCGTATTCACCGGAAACCTGGTGTGTAAAAAAATAATAAAGGAACATACCGGCTGCCTGATCAACAGCCACAAAAGCCACAATCATCAATAACAACCTGATAAAAAACTTATTGCTGTTTTCTTTCAACTGCTTCATAATTTAAAACTGAAAGTAAATGAATTGTCCGCCGTCAAAAACTCCAAACAACAGGATTATAAAAACCAACCCTAAATAGGAAGCCATACGGATCCCCCAATTTTCATTGTGAAGAAACCGTAATGAATGAAGGTCATATTCCTGCTTTATTTCGTAAAAAAACAAGGCGGCTATAGCCATCAAGTCATACAAAAAATAAGAAGGTTCGCCTACGAAAAAGCCGGGTTTATAAATAAAAACACCTTTTAACAAACCCCAGGCCTGCTCTAATGATACAGCCCTGAAAAAGATCCAGCTTATAGTAACCAAGAATATTGTAAAAGATATATTTAAGAAATTGGCAAATACTCCGCTGCCTAACCCTAATTTACTTGCTGTTGCCGTCCTCCATTTCTGCGTTACCATTCCGCAGATGAGGTAAAACCCGTGTAAAGCGCCCCAAACAATAAATGTCCAATTGGCGCCATGCCACAAACCGCTGATCATAAACACGGCAAATAAATTTAAATACAACCGGCCTTTACTAACCCGGTTGCCTCCTAAGGGGATATACACATAATCTTTAAACCACGTAGAAAGTGAGATATGCCACCTGCTCCAAAACTCGCTTATGCTTTTTGCAAAATAAGGTCGTTTAAAATTTTCCATCAGTTTAAAGCCCATCACCCTGGCGCTGCCTATCGCAATATCCGAGTAGCCTGAAAAGTCGCAATAGATCTGGACTGCAAAAAACAATGAAGCAAGCACAATTGTGGCCGAGCCGTGTTCAGGATAATTGTTGAAAACAGTTTTTACATATATAGATAACCTGTCGGCAACCACAACCTTTTTAAAAAAACCGATGAGCATTCGTTTTAACCCTTCAGAAACATCCAGGGGATTAAAATGATGTTCGGTTTTAAATTGCGGTAACAGATTTTGAGGACGTTCAATAGGGCCGGCAACTAATTGCGGATAAAACATCACATATAGAGCATAAATACCGAAATGCCGTTCGGCCTTTTGATGGCCCCGGTAAACTTCAATAGTATAGCTCATGGCCTGAAAAGTGTGAAATGACAACCCTATCGGAAGCAGGATCTGTAAAAACGGAATTGGGTTAGTGTACCCCATCCAATATAGCAATCCCGATAAATTGGCATTAAAAAAATTAAAATACTTAAATACAGCCAGTACGCCAATGTTTGCCGTAAGGCTCAATATTAACAAGAGCTTCTTCTTCTTAGGGTCATTAACTTTTTCCAGGTAAATGCCCGCGGTATAGTCGATAATTATTGTAAAAAACAAGATGAGGATATAAATGGCTTTAAAGAACATATAAAAATAGCAGCTTGCCATAAGAAGCAACAGCCACCTAAATTTATGGGGCACAAGAAAATATAAAGCCGTTACCACAGGAAAAAACAGCAGAAAAGTTAATGAGTTAAATATCATCGCCAGGTTCTTTTTGGTGAATTAAACCTAACTGAAAATAAAATGATATAAAATAGCGGCGCTGCGATCGTATATCATTCTGTAAAATCACGCAACAAACTTCACAGCCAAAATCTGATGAGAAGGTTGCAAGTTCAGGAATACATGCACGGTAACCCCGAGGTGAATTGATTCTCCAACCATTTGATAAAAAACCTTCAACCGGCTTATCATATAACACAACAACTAAAATGTAAAGCGATTTATATTCTTTTACAGTTTAAACGTGTAAAATGGCGTCAGATTTACAATTTACGGGCAATTGAACTTAGCTCATACTTAATTGATAGTCAATTAAATAATTTTACTCACCAAGTAACAAATAAACTTAATTTATCATTTAAAGACCTAAAACTATGTGCGGAATTGTTGGTTACATCGGATCAAGAGATGCGTGGCCCGTTGTGTTGAACGGCCTCAAACGATTAGAATATCGTGGTTATGATAGCGCCGGTATTGCTATTATAAATAATGTAGGCTTCAGCGTTTATAAAAAAACCGGAAAAGTGGCGTGTCTTGAGGAGCACACAGCCGATAAAGACAAGAGCGGGCATATTGCCATAGGACATACCCGGTGGGCCACACATGGCGCCCCATCTGATGCAAATTCGCATCCGCATAGCTCAAACGATAACCGCCTGCACATTATCCATAACGGGATCATCGAAAATTACCTGATCCTTAAAGAAGAACTTCTTGCCCGTGGGCATACCTTTAAAAGTGAAACAGATACCGAAATCTTGATCCACTTAATTGAGGAAATTCAAAATATCGAACAAACTGATTTACTGGAGGCTGTCCGATTGGCTTTAAATACAGTGATAGGTGCTTACGCTATAGTTATCATGGACCGGGAAAACCCCGATCAGCTGATTGCCGCCCGAAAAGGCAGTCCATTGGTTATTGGTGTTGGCCATGGCGAATATTTTATTGCATCAGACGCCACTCCTATTATCGAGTACACCAAAAACGTAGTGTATTTAAAAGATAACGAAATTGTACAGGTTAAACCCAGTGGGCTTTTAATAAAGAAGCTTGACAATGTTGTTCAAACCCCATTGATCCAGGAGTTGGAATTAAAACTTGAATCGTTAGAAAAAGGCGGCTTTGAGCACTTCATGATGAAGGAAATCTTTGAGCAGCCGCGTTCTGTAAGGGATTGCATGCGTGGCCGCATCTTTCCGCTTGAAGGCAAGGTTGAGTTAGGTGGCATTAAACAATATACCGACAAGCTTAAAAATGCCGAGCGGATAATTATTATTGCCTGCGGCACCTCGTGGCATGCCGGCCTAACAGGCGAATACCTTATTGAAGAATACGGACGCATTAAGGTAGAAGTTGAATATGCTTCCGAATTCAGGTACCGTAATCCCATAATTACTGATAAAGATATTGTAATAGCGGTATCTCAATCGGGGGAAACTGCCGATACATTAGCCGCCATTGAGATAGCTAAAGAACGGGGTGCAACCATCCTGGGAATCTGCAATGTTGTTGGCGCTTCAATTCCGCGCGTGACTGATGCAGGGGTTTACACCCATGCCGGCCCTGAAATAGGCGTTGCCTCGACAAAAGCCTTTACAGCGCAGGTTACTGTTTTAACTTTAATTGCTTTATATATTGCACAGCACAAAGGTACTTTAACACCAGGCAGGCTCACCAATTTATTAACGGAGCTTGATACTATACCCGATAAAATACAAACGCTGCTGCAGGATAATGAATTGATTGAAGACATTGCCTCTAAAATAAAGAATGCCCCTAACTGCCTGTTCTTAGGACGTGGTTTCGGTTTCCCGGTAGCTTTGGAAGGGGCTTTAAAACTGAAGGAGATCTCCTATATCCATGCCGAAGGTTATCCCGCCGCCGAAATGAAGCACGGTCCAATTGCGTTAATTGACGAGCAGATGCCGGTGATCTTCATCGCCACAAAAAACTCATCGTATGAAAAAGTGATCAGCAATATACAGGAGGTTAAAGCCCGGAAAGGAATAGTAATAGCTATTGTTACCCGTGGTGATGTTAAAGTGAAAAACATGGCCGATTACTGCATTGAAATACCCGACGCCGACGAAGCCTTTTTACCACTGCTGGCCACTATCCCGCTACAACTTCTCTCCTATCATATAGCCGTAAAACGGGGCTGCAATGTTGATCAGCCCCGTAACCTGGCTAAATCGGTTACAGTAGAATAATTCGTAATAATTAACCAACAAACTCCATAAAAAAAGCAGGCTCAGGCCTGCTTTTTTTATGTGCTGTTACTACTGGGTGTAACAACTGTTATATGAAAGTGTAGCCCAAAATGCCCAACTCAGATGCTTTTTTCTCATCACTTTACACATGCCTGTATTGCTGCTTTACATGTTCTGTAAAGACTGAGATACAGGTTTACAAAAAAGCGGCAATCAGCTAAAACCGTATACTATCGATGCCCAAATAGATAAATTTGACTAACCAAATAAACCAGTTCAAAATAGTTCCCTAAACTCTCTTAAACTATTGATGATGAAAAAAATTAATATATACTGTTTCATTACAACATTGCTATTGATAACCGGATGTGCCGGAAGTCGGGATCTTGTTTACTTCAGCAACATGGCAAATACGGGTACTGCAAACAACAATACAAACGGAACAGTAGTCATTCATCAGAAAGACATTTTAAATGTAACTGTTACCAGCTTAAACCCCGAATCGAACATGTTGTTCAATGGCAACAAAAATGTGGGCTTAAACAATCAATCAACCCGCGGCGGATATAAAGTAAACGAAAATGGATTTGTGAATTTACCACTTATAGGTGACTATAAAATTGAAGGGCAAACCATTGAGGAAGCACAAAGCGAAATAGGTAAAAAACTATCGGCTTTTGTTAAAAGCCCGGTAGTTGACATCCAGCTGCTAAATTTTAAAATAAGCGTGATAGGCGAGGTTAACAAACCATCAACATTTATAATAACTGATGAAAATGTAAACTTACTTGAAGCATTAGGTATGGCCGGGGATATGACAGTTTATGGACGCAGGGAAAATGTATTGGTGATCCGCACAGAAAACGGACGCAGAACAATGAACCGCCTTAACCTTAATAAAGTTGAATCAATGGATTCGCCTTACTTCAACCTTAAACAAAATGATATTGTTTATGTGGAGCCCGACAAATCAAAGGCAGTTGAGTATAGCCAAAGCACGCGCTTAGCACCAATAGTAGTAGCCTCAATTTCGGCATTGGCCGTATTGGCGGCAGTACTTTTAAGAAGATAAAATACAGTTTTAGAGATACCTAAGAATAGCTGACATGGATAACAATTTTATTTTAAAAGAACCTTTGCCGGGCAACAAGTTCAGGAACAACATTAAGCCTTATTTAAATGGCTGGTATTTATTCCTGATAAGCATGGTTATCTGTTTTGCAGCAGCCTGGACATACCTTAACTATGTTACCCCGCTGTATAAAATAACAAGTACACTGCAAATCCCCGACGATAAAAAAGGCGATGGTATTTTAAAAGCTACTGCTTTCAGTGACCTGAACATGTTTCAGGAAACTAAAACCGTGGATAATGAAATGGAGGTATTGCGATCAAAAGATTTGATTTATAGCGTATTCAAAAAACTTAACCTGGAAACTTCCTATTTTGATGAAAGCGGCTTTAAAGTAAAAGAACTGTATGGTAATGAGCGGCCTTTCACCGTTACTGTAAAGAGAATAGGGAAAACCGGCTATTTGAAAAAACTATATATCCAGCCATATTCACAAAGTAAGTTTTTGTTAAAAGAGGAGACCAAAACATGGATTTACAGCTATAACCAACTGATTAATCACAAGGATTATTCCTTTGAAGTAGAAAAAGGCCCGGCCCTTGCAGATAATGAAACGCCGATACTGATCCAGTTTAAAAACCTTACCGGGCTGGCAGCAGCTTACAGCGCTGGATTATTACAGGTTAACCCTGTAGTTAAAGAATCAAACACCTTAACCTTAAGCCTGGTTGATGCTGTGCCCGAAAGAGGGATTGATATTTTGAACAACATCATATCTACCTATAATGCCGAAAACGTTGTTAAGAAAAATGTTACAGCCGTAAACACCATATTATTCATTGATAAACGATTACATGATTTAGAACGGGACCTGTCATACACCGAAGGTGACATTGAAACTTTCAAGCAAAGGAATGGAGCTGCAGAGATCAATGCAAGCACACAGGTAAATCTGACAAAATCTGCAGAATATAATCAACTGCTTGAAGAATCAAATACTCAGTTGGGTATTGTGAATTCCATTGAAGCATATTTAAAAAACTCGGCTAACCAATATGATGCTGTACCCAGTACCATGGGATTGAAAGATCCGGCGTTAAATACACTGGTTAGCCGTTTCAACGACCTGCAATTGGAAAGGAACCGCATGCTGGGCAGCGCAAACCCTGCCAACCCTCTTATTGAAAACCTGAGCAACCAGATAGCCAGCCTTCGCGTAAATATCATGGAAAACCTCAGTAATATTAAAAAAGGCTTCTCTATCAGCCACAAATTGCTCAGCCAAAATTCTGCCCAGTATGACTCCCGCATCCGCTCTGTCCCGTCGCTTGAACGGGGGCTTTTGCAGCGGAGCCGTGAACAGGGGGTAAAAACTAATTTATACCAGTACCTGTTGCAAAAAAGAGAAGAAACAGCGTTGTCGTTATCAGCTACAATTCCTTCATCGCAATTGATTGATAAACCTGCCGCTAATCCGATAGCTGAATTTCCTAAGCAACAACTCACCTATTTATTCGCTATTATAGCCGGGTTGTTCATACCGGGAATTTTCATCTTCCTGAAAGATAAATTTAGCCTAAAAATCAGGAATCAGTCAAGCCTGTTGAATATAAAGGGAGTAAAGATCCTGGGCGAATTATGCCATAATAATGAAGGTCAAAGCCCGGTAGTAATTTCTAACGGCAGCAATACCAACATTTCAGAACTGTTCAGGTATATCAGAAGCAATATTGGCTTCCTGAACCAGGGAACGCAGCACAAAACGATGCTTGTTACATCGTCTATGAAAGGCGAAGGCAAAACTTTTTTTAGCATCAACCTGGGCTTAACGCTTGCCATGCTCAATAAACGCGTATTAATTATGGAGTTTGATCTGCGTAAGCCCGATTTGCTTAAAAATATCAACATGGAGCAAACCAAAGGCATTACAGATTTTTTAATGGGTGACACCAATTCACCGGCCGAATGCATCCAGGCTTATAATGAATCAGATAACCTTTTTATAATGGGGAGCGGCAGTAAAGCAATTAACCCTGCCGAGCTATTGTCAGATAAACGGCTTGACCTGCTTTTTAACTGGTGCAAAACCGAGTTTGATTATATCGTGCTTGATACATCGCCTGTTGGTGCCGTTGCCGACGCTTTTAGCCTGGCCAAATACGCCGAGTTGAGTATTTATATTGTACGGTATAATTATACCAATACCGAGCAATTAAGTATCCTCAGAGATATTTATGATAATGATAAACTAAATAACCTTATGGTAGTGTTTAACGATGCGAAAAAAGAAAACCGGGAGGCCTATGCCTATGGCGGTTATGGATACGCATCGGCATATGGCAGTTGATAACCATCTTTTTTACAATAGCATAAGGTTAATGCTAATACGTGTTATAAACTTTTAGTTAGACTGTTTATTTGATCGCCGCTATTCCATGTGACTGGATTGGCGGAGCCGTAAGCAACATAAGTTGCAGTTGTTATGAACCAATAACCGGGTAAAACCGGAGAACGATATAAGCCGTTAGCTTGCTTTTTTACTGCCTGACCAGTGTGACTGGATTGGCGAAGCCGCAGAGAGACTGAGACACCTGTTATGTTTTATAGCAAACGGGAAAAACCGGCGAATATTATAAACCATTAGTTCGATTATTTTTTATTAACCGCCTAACCATGTGACTGGATTGGCGAAGCCACAGCCAGCACAGGCTGTGTCCGTAATAAATCAGATAACCAGGTTAGTAATTTTCAATTACTATTTTTTAAAACCATCATCACTTGCACCATGTGAGTGAGTTGGCGAAGCTATAATAAGCCCTTATTAATTCCCCGATCCAACTTTATTCATTTTATGGAAACCCAATTAAGAACACCGCAATTTCGCATGACAAATTATCATGAAAAAAAATGGCTTGTTATTTACACCAAGCCCCGATGGGAAAAAAAGGTGGACAAGCTTTTAAAGCAAAATGGCATTGAATGCTATTGCCCGGTCAGAGATGTAGTAAGCCAATGGTCTGACAGGAAAAAGGAGATCAGTGTCCCTCTGTTTAGCTCCTACGTATTTGTTCATGTCGATGCTTATGAGCAGTCAAGGGCGCTTTACGTAATGGGGGCGTTAGGCTTTGTCTACTATATGGGTAAACCTGCTGTAGTGAGGGACAACGTAATAGACGAGATCAGGACAAATCTTGTACGCTACAAAGACATGGAAATTGTGAGCCTTAACAACCTCAGTGTTGGTGATACAGTTAAAATAAAAGATGGCGCTCTTGTAAATCAAATGGGTAAGGTGCTGCAGATACAGGGCAAAAATGTATTAATGATTTTTGAAACCATCAATTGCGCTTTGGTAACACGTGTTTCAATCCAAAACTTATCAGTTCATAACATCAGCAGAAATCATGAAAATTGAGAATTACCAACCTAAATTAGGCATTATCGGTCTTGGTTATGTAGGTTTGCCCCTGGCCGTTGAATTTGCAAAAAAATACAAGGTTATTGGCTATGATATTAATGTAGACCGCATTAATGAGCTCAAATCGGGCATAGACCACACTTTAGAGATCGACTCCGATCAATTAAATGCGGTAATTACCCCTGTTTGCACAACCGCAACCGGTTTATACGTTACTGATGAAATTGAAAAATTACGGCAATGTTCCATATTCATTGTAACTGTGCCAACCCCTGTTGATAAAAATAACCGGCCGGATCTTTCTCCGTTAATAAATGCCAGCCGGGTTGTAGGCAAAGTGTTAAAAAAGAATGATATTGTGGTTTATGAATCAACCGTATATCCTGGGGTAACAGAAGACGAATGTATGCCCATCTTAGAAAAAGTATCAGGGCTTACTTATAACGTTGATTTTTTTGCAGGCTACTCGCCCGAACGGATCAATCCCGGAGATAAATTACATACCGTTTCAAAAATCCGCAAAATTACATCAGGCTCTACTCCGGAAACAGCCGAAACTGTCGATAAGCTTTACCAATCAATTATTACAGCCGGCACATTTAAAGCGCATTCGATAAAAGTAGCTGAGGCTGCCAAGGTAATTGAAAATGCGCAACGCGATATAAATATTGCATTTGTGAACGAGCTGGCCATGATCTTTAATAAACTGGGTATCGATACCCATAAAGTGTTGGAGGCAGCTGGCACTAAATGGAACTTTCTGAATTTCCGCCCGGGCCTTGTTGGCGGCCACTGTATCGGAGTTGACCCATATTATCTTGCACAAAAGGCCCAGGAAGCAGGTTATCACCCTGAAATTATTTTGGCTGGCCGGCGTATCAACGACTCTATGGGGGCATATGTTGCCGATCAGTTTATTAAACAGATGATTTGTCGCGGTACATCATTAACCGATAGCGAAGTATTGATACTTGGTTTCACCTTTAAAGAAAACTGCCCGGACGTAAGGAATACCCGTGTGATAGACATTGTTAAACGGTTGAAGGAGTATAAAGTAAAAGTGCATATCCATGATCCCTGGGCCAACGCGGCACATGCTAAAAAAGAGTATGGCATCATCTGCGAAAACGGCGAATCAAAAACCCGTACCTATGATGGGGTTTTACTTGCGGTTGCCCATGAGGAGTTTAAAGAAATGAATGTAAAAGCGCTTTGCAAACCTAATGCCGTATTGTATGACCTGAAGGCGTTTTTACCGGAAGAGGTTGTTAACGCCCGGCTTTAAAAATTATGAGCTATAAACAAAGAGCGGTATCTGGCATAGTGTGGGCGCTATGGCAGCAATTAAGTTCAAAAGTGGTAAGCTTTGGCATATCCATATTTCTGGCACGGATTCTGGAGCCATCACAATTCGGTTTGATAGCTATGCTGTATCTTTTTATATCGGTAGGCAATAGTCTTTTGGATGGCGGCCTTACTGCTTCGCTGATCCGCACAACCGATGCCGATCAGCGCGATTATTCAACCGTCTTCTATTTTAATATCATTGGCAGCAGTATCCTTTACCTGATACTTTTTATAACAGCGCCGCTTATCGCTGCTTTTTATCATCAACCGTTGTTAACCTCTGTTGTGCGGGTTTACACCTTAATTTTGATCATAAACGCATTTTTTGGTGTACAAAGCACCTTGCTGGTTAAGGATCTGAAGTTTAAAAAACAAACTAACATTCAAATCCCATCGGCTATTGGCGGCGGAATATTAGGCATCATACTTGCAAAATTAGGATACGGCGTTTGGAGCCTTGTTTGGATGGGTTTATGCACCTCATTTTTATCAACAGCCATACACTGGATCACCTCAAGCTGGCGACCGGCACTCATATTTGATAAGGCTTGTTTTAAAAAACATATTCATTTTGGTTATAAAATGACATTGTCGGGTTTAATTGATACCGTTTATCAAAACATTTACCTGATAATCATAGGTAAGTTCTTTTCGGCAGCCCAGCTTGGCTACTACAGCCGGGCCGATTCGATAAGCCAATTACCGATAAGTAACATTTCAGCTGCTATAAATAAGGTTACCTACCCAATGTTTGCAGAAATATCAGACGACCCGGTACAGTTAAAAAATGTTTATAAACGACTCATGCAACAGGTAGTATTCTGGAATGCACCGGCACTCATCATGCTGTGTATCATTGCCAAACCGCTGTTTCATATTTTATTAACCGATAAATGGTTACCTGCTGTTCCTATTTTCCAGTTGCTGTGTATAGGAGGTATCATGTATCCCCTGCACTCATACAACTTAAATGTGCTGAAAGTGATGGGGCAAAGCGCGCTGTTTTTAAAGTTGGAAGTTATTAAAAAAGTTTTGAGCGTTGTCGGGATCCTGTGTTTTATCCCTTTCGGCATCTATGGCTTGTTATATTTCCAGTTATTTTTTAATGTAATAGCCTATTATATCAACTCTATTTACAGCGGGCGTTTAATTGACTACCCCGTTACCGAGCAAATAAAAGATATTTTGCCTACAGTGGTGTTAGCCGGAGGCATTGGCCTCTGCTGTTATTTCCTCGACAAGTTGGTGATCAATGATTTTTTCATCCCAACTATGCAAATTGGCATATTACTCATAGTATTCATCGCGGTTTATTATAGTGCCAGTTTGTTAATTAAGCTCTCCGCTATTAAAGATTTTAACCAATTAATCCTAAAAAGATGATTCCAGTAACCAAACCATTTCTCCCTGCCGAAAAGGAATTCAGAGCCTATGTTAAAAGTATCTGGGAAAGGCAATGGCTCACCAACAACGGGCCCCTTGTAAACACGCTCGAATTAAAGTTAAAGCAATACCTGGGCGTTAGTCATATGCTGTTTGTAACAAACGGTACAATAGCTTTACAACTGGCCATCAAAGCACTTAACTTAAGCGGAGAAATTATCACAACGCCGTTTTCATTTGTTGCTACTACAAGCACCATAGTATGGCAGGGTTGCGAACCTGTATTTGTGGATATCGATCCTGAGACACTGAATATTGATCCGGCTAAAATAGAAGCTGCCATCACACCCAACACATCGGCTATACTGGCAACACATGTATTCGGTAACCCATGCGATATAACAGCCATACAGGCTATTGCTGATAAACATAACCTTAAGGTGATCTATGACGCCGCACATTGCTTCGGTACTTTTTATAAAAACCGCTCCGTATTTGAATATGGTGATATCAGCGTAACCAGCTTTCACTCAACCAAATTATACCACACTATCGAAGGCGGCGCTGTATTTACCCAGGATCCGGAGTTATTAAAAACCATGGCACTGATGCGCAACTTCGGATATTCAGGTGTTGATACTTTCTCGGAGGAAGGCATCAACGCCAAAAACAGCGAGTTTCACGCAGCAATGGGTTTATGCAACCTGCGCCATGTTGACGAAATACTTAAAAAAAGAAAGTATTTGTATGAGCAATATCTGCAGCGCCTGGAAAACCTGGATGTTCAGTTTCAAAAACTTGAAAACGAACAGGATTACAATTATGCATATTTCCCCGTCGTTTTTCAAACAGAGGCCCTTATGCATCAAAGTAAAGCAAAATTAGAGTTGGCACAGATTTATTGCAGGAGGTATTTTTACCCCTCACTGTCATCATTGCCATACGTAAAAAGCCAACCAATGCCTGTTTGCGATTCGATAGCTTCAAGGGTGGTTTGCCTTCCCTTATACCATACGCTATCGCTGTCAGATCTTGACCTTATTTGCAGGTTACTGCTCCGTGCACAAAACTTCGACAACAACTTTAAGCCGAAACATTTTGGCACACTGGTGACTGATAAAATTGAATCTGAAATAAATGTTAGGGCGGCGAATGTAAATGGAACGGTATGAATGATGATGAAATAATGGTAAGTATTATCTGTATTACTTACAACCATGAAAAATTCATTTCCGAGGCTATCCGAAGCTTTTTGATGCAGAAAACCAATTTTAAGTTTGAGATCATCATTGGCGACGATTGCTCGACAGATAAAACCCAATCAATAATTAAATTTTACTCAGAAACCTATCCCGGCAGGATCAAGCTTATAGCCTCCCCTACCAATTTAGGCACGCATAAAAACTTAATTAATTGTGTTACACAGTGCAGGGGCCGGTACATAGCTCTTTGCGAGGGCGACGACTACTGGATAAATGAATATAAACTGCAAAAGCAGGTTGATTTTTTAGAAAACAATGCCGACTTCGTTATTTGCTGCCATTACCACAAAGTGATAAACGTTAATAACAAAACACTTTACGTACATCCTAACCCAACACCACTGATACATACATATGCCGATTTGCTGGCGGGGAAACAGGAAGAAACAAAAACGGCAACAGTTGTTTATCGCAATATTCCCGAAACCCTTCAGTTATTCACTGCCCCCTGGTTTTTTGAATGTTTTGCCGGAGATAAAATATTTAAGCTATGGGCCACTCAGCATACTGGCGGTAAAATTTACGTAATACCCGAGGTAATGAGCTGTTACCGCAATCATGAGGGCGGCGTATGGAGCATGATCAACGCCAAAGCACGTATGGAAATGGTTATAAGTGATTTCAATTTAATCATCAAAAATTTCAAATACTCCGCGATCGCTAAAAAAAGACTTTTGCTGCTTTATATAAAACGCTATCTGCTTTTTGAATTACAAAACAAGCGGTTTCGTAAAGCGTACGATACGGTAAAATACCTCCTATAACTGCCAGCGCATTTAACATTAACATGAACATACAAGCCGCCCCCTTTTCAAAACCCGTTCTGTTTTTCATTATTCCGTCGCTTAAAGGCGGAGGAGCAGAAAGAGTTATCATTTCGCTTGCTAATTATTTTAATAAAAACAACTTCCAGTCGGTACTTATTTCTTTAAACAATGATGTTCCAGCATATGAAATTGATGACGATGTTAAGGTATTTTACCTAACTGACCGTCAAAAAAGCTCATTCATTTACAGGTTGTATCATATTGCCGAAACTTTTTTTAAACTTATCAAGTTATTGCGGACTCAAAAACCGGTGTACGCTTTATCGTTCATTACATCGGCCAATGTTTGGACTGGCATTACCTGTTGGTTAACCCGGGTGCCTTACATTGTTTCAGAGCGCACTTCGCCCGATAGAAGTGTTATCAGGTTTAACTATTTACGTAAACAACTGGCTTTAAGCTTATATAAAAGAGCCGAAGCAGTTGTAGTAAGTGCTAAAGGAGTTGAGGACTGCCTGCTTAAGGATAAAGACTTTAAAGTACTCACTAATATCGTGCGCATAACAAATGCTGTTACTATTTTCCCATTACCGTCAGAGGAGAAGGTTCACCATCGGAGGTTTATTCTGGGGGTTGGCCGTTTGGCTTATGTAAAAGGCTTTGATATCCTTATTGAAGCCTATGCAAAATCAGGCCTTACCGACGTCGATCTGATAATCGTTGGCGATGGCGAAGAACGCGCTAACCTTGTTTGCCAGATCTTTAATCTCGGGTTAAGAGAACGGGTGTTGCTGCCTGGCAGCAAAAACAACCTCCAGGATTATTATAACCAGGCCGAAATGTTTGTTTTGCCATCGCGCAACGAGGGATACCCCAACGCTTTAGTTGAGGCTATGAGCTTCGGATGCCCTTCCATAGCGGTTGATTGCAATTTTGGACCTTCGGAGATCATCAATAACGGCAAAAATGGAATACTGGTAAAGAGAGGGTCAATAATTGATTTAGCCGATGCAATGCACCGCTTGGCCGGCGACGAAGTTTTAAAAACAACTCTTGGAAATCAGGCCCGCGTAATATCTCAAACCAACCATCCCGATAAGATACTGGGAGAATGGGAAACGTTAATCAAAAAGCACATTGCTGCAACTGCAACAGCGGCACAACTAACAAACAGCCAACCAGCTTTATAAAACTATCAAACTGTTAATATGCTACAGTACTTAATTCGTTTGGATGATTTATGCCCGACAAATAACCTCCAAAAATGGCAACGTTTCTTTACCCTGTTTGACAAGTATGGCATAAAACCCATAATTGCAGTTATACCGGCAAATAAAGACCCAAAGTTAAAAGCCTGCGGTAATTTCAATCCTTACTACTGGCAGTTGGTGCGCGAGCTTCAAAATAAAAATTATGTGATAGGCATGCACGGTTTTGATCATTATTACATAAATCACAACTCCGGCCTACTGAAGATGAATAACCGGTCGGAATTTGCAGGCTTACCATTGCAAACACAAAAAGAAAAAATAAGAAAAGCGGCCGAAATTTTCAAACGTAAAAATATCAACCCCACTGTTTTTATTGCTCCTGCACATACTTTTGACCGTAATACATTGCTTGCTTTACACGAATACACCAACATTAAAATAATAAGTGACGGCCTGCTTAAGTCACCTTATGTAAGATTTGGCTTTAATTGGGTACCTGTTCAACTATCAGAAGTTGAACAAAAAACAAAATACACCTGGACATTCAATTATCATCCCGAAACCTGTTCTGACAAAACATTTGCTGAGCTTGAAATTTTCTTAGAAAAAAACCATCACCTTTTTGTTTCATTGGATGACCTCGATTTTTCAAATTATACCTGGGCAGATGCCCTTGCCGAAAAATATTGCATTTATAAACGATTAGCCCGTGATTACGCTCAAAAAGCAATCGCTTTTTTGGAACGGGTCCCCGCCGGAAACTAACTCTATTAAACCTGATATGAAAATTTCTTTTGCGCCACCTTACATTGACCAGGCTGTTATAAACGAGGTTATGGACACGCTTAACTCTGGCTGGATAACCACAGGGCCCAAAGTAGCCGCACTTGAACAGCAAATGAAGCAGCTTACAGCTTCGGATGCGGCTGTTTGCGTAAACTCCTGGACATCAGGAGCTATCCTGATGCTGAAATGGTTCGGCATAAAGGAAGGCGATGAAGTTATCATACCAGCATACACCTATTGTGCTACCGCTTTAAGTGTACTGCATTGCGGGGCTACGCCGGTAATAGTTGATGTTGATGACGATTGCTGCATCTCCACAGAAGCTGTAATCAAAGCAATAACCCCAAAAACAAAAGCAATTATTGCTGTTGACATAGCCGGCTGGCCATGCAACTACGAAGAATTAAAGGCGATTATCAATAAACCGGAAATTAAAAAACTATTTGTTGCTGAAAGTCCCAAGCAAAAGATTTTAGGCAGGATCCTCTTAATTGCCGATGCAGCGCACTCAATCGGTGCAACCATAAATGAATTACCGGCAGCAAAGTATAGTGACGTATCGATATTTTCTTTTCACGCGGTGAAAAACATCACTACAGCCGAAGGAGGTTGTATCTGCATCAATTTGCCTGCCTGCTTTAATCCGGCCGAGGAACACCGGTATTTAAAACTATATACTCTTAACGGCCAAACCAAAGATGCCTTTACCAAAAGTAATGGCGGCGGCTGGAAATACGACATCCTGTTTATGGGCCTCAAAATCAACATGCCCGACATTTGTGCAGCAATAGGCCTCGGCCAACTCAGAAATTATGAAGCCAGGTTGCTCCCTATGCGCAAGCATGTTGCATCCATATATTGTAACAGGTTCAAATCGATGGACTGGTTTATTGAACCACCACTAAAAAACGAGCAAAGGGAATCATCCTACCACTTGTTTGCCCTGCGCATCAAAGGCATATCAGAGGCACAGCGTGACCATATAATTGAAAGCATTATGGCTGAAGGGATCATGGCCAATGTACATTTTACCCCGCTGCCAATGCTTACTCTTTTTAAAGATCTGGGTTATAAGATCGCTCAGTATCCATCAGCTTATGCCCTTTACGCAAATGAAATCTCATTGCCCATTTATCCTCAACTTACCGGCGAGCAGATTAATTTCATAGTTACTACGGTAATAAACTCAGTAAACTCTGTGCTGGAAGAATGTAAAGAACTTGCAAAAGTTGAATTATAAAATAGAGTTATGATTAAACGGCTTTTTGATATTGGCATATCACTTATAGCACTGATAATGTTGCTGCCATTGTTTATTTTAATTGCCATAGCTATTAAAATAAATTCGAGGGGAAGCGCATTTTATAAACAAACAAGGGTTGGGAAAGATGGAAATGAGTTTGAACTGTTCAAATTCCGCACCATGTACATAAACTCGGACAAGGCCGGATTACTAACCATAGGTAGTAAAGATTACCGGATCACCAGTGTTGGTTACTGGCTCAGGAAATATAAACTTGATGAACTGCCGCAATTACTAAACGTGTTAAAAGGTGACATGAGCTTTGTTGGCCCGCGCCCCGAAGTACGGAAATATGTAAACCTGTATACACCAGCTCAACTAAGGGTATTAAGTGTTAAACCAGGAGTAACAGACTGGGCATCTATCAAATATTTTGATGAAAATGATATCCTGGCCGGCAGCGATGATCCTGAAGATATGTATATCAAGGTAATAGTTCCATCAAAGATCAGCAAGAACCTCGAATACATTGACAACCAGGATCTTTTCATGGATCTGAAGATTATATTTTCTACAATAAAACGAATTTTTCAATAGCACCACTTTATTATGCTGCTTAAAAAGTGCCTCTTTTACGGTTTAATGCTCTTCTATCTGTACACACTTGCTTTTAACATTTTCATGACAGATACTTTGAGGATTCCTGCGCCTGTAATTTTTTGCATGCTGCTATTCTTTGTGCAAAAACCTTTGCTGGATTTCGGCTATACCAAGGAGTTAATAATTTTTTTAATCGGCGTTTTTTTATACCAGGTAGTAGGGATGAGCAATTATATTACCTTTTTTGCCATTCTCCTTACTATAATACCATGTTCGTTATACTTTAATTATTTTGTAGGTGCAAATAAATCGCGCTATTACGCTTCAATATTAATGTTCTTCTTTTTGCTCATGTGCTCTATGATCATTATGGTACTTGATCACAGCATGGCAGGTACCATTGATCCGATCAGGAGCATGCTTTTGGGCGAACCGGTTAAACAAAGCCCTGCAGGGCTGGCAGTAACACAATTTAACTTCGGATACCAGGTTGTGGCCATTACAACGTTTGCCTTCATTGCCTCATGCACCACAGGGCAATATCTTATAGTAAGGGTTTTGGTTTTAGCAGCCTGCGTTGTCTGCATTTACCTTGGCATGAACAGGTCGGCATTTATAAGTTTTGGAGCCGGTGTAACGCTCTTTCTGTTTATTTACTATCGCTATAGAGCCGTTTTCCTGGTTGCAGCTACAGTGATCATATGTTTTGGGTTGTACACTTACGTATTAAAAGATAACACTGATGACAAAAACAACATCCTGTCAAAAAATCAAGCTAAAGAGGCCAATGATTTTAACAGGGCCGACATGGCTGCCGAAAACCTTAAAATATTTGCAGATTATCCTTTCGGGCTTATATTTTATGGCAAAACCTGGAACGACGTAACTTACCGAAACCCCTTGTTTACATTCGGCCTGTCATCGCACAATGCCTACCTGATGTTTATTACCCTGCTCGGCCCGTTTTTGGGGCTGGGGTTGCTATGGGCCATATATTACAAAACTGTCCGACTGTTTTGGCAAACTATAAAAAACGTAAAACATAAAGAGAGTGCAATTTATGTAGCTATATTTTTCACATTCATAGCAATTTCATTAAATGCGCTGTCGCATAACGGGTGGTTGATGAGCGTGGACGGCCCTACTATATTTATTTATTTCGCCGTATTACACTACAACAGGTTGAAAGACCCTGTAAAACAAACCGAACCAGTGCAGGAAGAATTAGCTGTCGCTTAAAACTTGATCCCAATTTTTATTTATAATGAGAAAGAAGATTTTCCTTGTTCTTGGTTCGCTCGGTACAGGTGGTTCTGAGCGTGTTTACTGGCTGCTATCGCAATATTTCAACAAGCCCGATTATGAGGTAGTTGTGGTGTTGCTTAATGGGGACGAGTGCAGTTTCTCAACAGAAATAGCAGGTATCAGATTTTTAAACCTGAAAACAATAAAAGCTTCACGCTCATTTTTTAAACTTCGCAAGCTGCTGAAAGATGAAAAACCATACGCTGTTTTTTCAACTACTGATCATATTAATATCCTGGTAGCCTTTGTTTCAATGTTTGTTAAAGTGCCTAATTTAATAGCCAGGGCATCTAACAATCCGCAACAAATGGCGCAGTTTTATGAATTTAAATCCCGCTTTTACAATTACTTTTCAAGGTTTTTGTTTGTGCGCTTTAACTCAATAGTTTGCCAGTCTGAAGAAATGAAGCAATCCATAGCCCGGTTTTATAATATTAACCTAAACAAGCTTATTGTTATTCATAACCCGGTTATTATAACGAACGCAATAAAACCTCAAAATCAAATTTCAGGATTAAAAAGGCTTATTGCAGTTAACCGGCTAATCAAAGAGAAGGGATTATTTCGCTTGCTTGAGGTTATGAAAGCACTGCCTCAAAACTATGTTCTAACTGTAGCCGGCAAGGGCCCGCTGATGGATACCTTAAAAGCAGAGGTACAAAATATTGGCCTCAACGAACGCGTGAAGTTCATCGGCGAAATTAAAAATGTTGCCGATGTTATTTCTAAGCATGACTTACTGGTTTTAAGCTCATTTACCGAAGGCTTCCCTAATGTAGTGCTCGAAGCACTGTCGGTAGGCGTTCCGGTAGTTACATTCAGAGTTGGCGGGGTTAACGAACTGATAAGGGAAGGCTTTAACGGTTTTATAGCCGAACAAAATGATCTTTGCACACTACGCCATCAAATTATCAGGGCATGCAATCAAACCTGGCAGCATCCTAATATCAAAGCCGATATCGTTGATCGCTTTAGTCTCGAGAAAATAGGTATGGAATATGAAACCCTGCTTGCTAATTAAACAAAACTATTAACCCCAAACGTTTTTTTATGTGCGGCATTTACGGATCAACAGTGAGATATGACGATAACATCATATTTCAAAAACTGGCAAGGGCCGATTTCAGGGGCCCCGATTATTCTGGCTTTGAACACAATGGCCCGGTTACCTTAGGCCATAACCGGTTGGCTATTGTTGATCTGGATCACCGGTCTGATCAACCCTTAACTTACAATCACCTTAAAGTTGTATTTAATGGCGAAATCTACAACTATAAAACCTTAAAGGTAAAGCTCACAGCCCTGGGTTACAGATTCCTGACCGATTCCGATACAGAAGTTATCACAGCCGCCTATCTTGAATATGGCGAAAACTGTGTCAACCATTTCAACGGCATGTTTGCCTTTGTAATTTTTGACACCCGCACGCTCCAGCTTTTTGGCGCCCGCGACAGGCTTGGCAAAAAGCCATTTTACTATACCCAAAATGGTTTAGATTTTGAATTTGCCAGCCAGCCATCGCAAATATGTATAGGCCGGAATGTAACTATTAATGAACAAGCTATTAACGAATATTTTGTATGGGGATACGTTCCCGAACCCAAATCGGCCTGGAACGAAATCCAAAAGCTTGAGGCCGGGCATTCATTTTGTTTTGATTGCAACACCGGCAGTTTCAGAACAAGAAAATACTGGGAACTGGACTTAAACCATGCCGAACGCTATGAAGGAGTATACCAGCAAGCACAGGCCGATTTAACCCGACTGATTACTAACGCTGTTGATATACGCATGCATGCCGACGTGCCGCTTGGTGTATATCTTTCAGGCGGTATCGACTCATCACTTGTTGCGGCCATAGCTTCAAAAAACTATAACAATGTAAAAACCTTTTGCATAAAATTCAGAGAAAAAGGTTTTGATGAAAGCGTTTTTGCACAAAAAATTGCCGATCATTTAAAAACAGACCATCATACGATTGAATGTAATAAAGAAGAAGGCCTCGAACTGATTGAGAGTTTCGGCCGCTATTATGATGAGCCTTTTGCTGATTCAAGCGCCATCCCATCCCTGCTGTTAAGTAAACACACCAAAAAACACGTTACCGTGGTTTTAAGCGGTGATGGTGGCGATGAAAGCTTTTTAGGATACAGCCGTTATAAATGGTTTAATATGGTTAACCAGCTGTTTAAATGCCCGCTGGCGCTGCGTAAAAGAATAGCCGATATAATTAGCATCTCCCCTAACTATCGTCATAAGCTAATTGCAATGGGGATCTGCAATCCGGAGGTCAAATCACTTTACGGGCTTATGCTGGGCGGACTGGAATACTCCTGGCTCGAAAATCCTAACATTGGCCTGCAGGTTCCGTTCATGGATATCTGGTCGTCAAAATCAACAAGCATGCTTCAAAAGCTGTCGGCATTTGATACCAAGACTTATTTAAACGGAGATATAAATACTAAGGTTGACAGGGGCACAATGGCCTTTTCGTTAGAAGCAAGGGCGCCGCTTATGGATTACCGGGTAATTGCATTTGCTCAAACCCTGCCCGACAGCTATAAGTTTAAATACGGCATTCAAAAGAGGATTTTGAAAGATATACTATACCAATATGCACCGGCGCAACTGTTTGACAGGCCAAAATCCGGCTTTACAATGCCGCTAAGCCATTGGTTTAAAAACGAATTGAGAGATCACGTAATGGATCATCTTTCAATCAGCGAGTTAAAGAACATCCCTGGTATTAACGTACAAAAATCGTTTGCCATGATAAACGACCACATGAGCGGCAAATGGAACAGGGCAACTCAGATCTGGAAACTGCTTGTGTATACACAATGGCTTAAAGATCAGCGTTCAAACGCAATTTCAACATACCAGGTAGCTTAAAATACTCTAAACCTTATGATCCAGATTAACAACAGGGCCATGCGTATAGTACCATACACAGTTGTGTGGTTTGCCGCTAAGCCCAATTTATGGGGCTGCCTGTTAAAATACTATAAACAAAGTAAAAGCAGCGAAGCTGTTCCGGGATATCGCAAAGAGGATTTTTTTACCAAAATAATTGATATAACCGTACCTGTACCTGCTATTGAAGCCAATTTTGACAAAAACACAACATACGAAATACGCAGGGCCCTTAAAGATGGCGTATCAACCGTGATGGGCACCGGCATTAAACCCTTTATTGACTTTTACAATACATTTGCCGTTACCAAGGGCCTAAAAAAAATTAATAAAGAATTTTATAAATACAAACCGCACCTGTTTATCACCAAAGCGGTTTACCAGGACCAGGATATTGTTATGCACGCTTACATCCGCGATCATTCATCGCAAAGAGTGAGGCTATTACATTCGGCTTCCCTGTTCAGAAATGAAAATGACAGCCAGTTAAGGGCTGTTACAGGCCGGGCAAACCGCCTGCTGCATTTTGAAGATATCCGCTTTTTTAAACAGCTTGGGTTTAAAATATATGATTTGGGTGGCTATGCTTACAATACATCGGATACCGAACTTTTAAAGATCAACAAATTCAAAGATAGTTTTGGCGGAAGCCTGCTGCAGGAAACCGACTATCTGCCTATGTCACTAACACTCCTGTCATTTTTTAAAAATAAATTTCGATTTATGAAAGACCTTATCTCCTCATTCATTTCGTTTATTCACAAAGTGTTTAGTTATGACAAATGGAATATAGGTTATATATCACAATCTCCCGAAAACCTTATCCACACTCAGCAGCTAAACGGAAAAATCAATTGGTTATCAGAAGATAAAGTGGATTATACAGCCGATCCTTTTACTGCAAATATCAATGGCCGTTTACATCTATATTATGAAGAGCTTAATTTCTGGAAGGGAAAAGGTGAGATCATGATGACTGATGACATGCATTTCAAAAACAAGAAAAAAGTGAATGGCATCATGGAAGACGAAATACACCTCTCCTATCCTCACATGTTCACTGACAATAATCGGCTATACTGTATTCCGGAAACAGGCAGAGCTAAACAGGTGGCTCTTTATCAAATTGATATGAACAACCCGTATAAGTTTGAAAAGGTCAGGGTGTTGCTGGAAGGTCAGGCGTTTGTTGACAGTTCCATTATCCATTACAACAACAAGTACTGGCTCTTTACAAGCGTTTCGGGAGAACACGGTGTACTGTACTTATTTTATGCCGATACCCTCGACGCTCCATTTAAGGCACATAAACAAAACCCGATAAATGTGGCGTCAAACGTGAGCCGGTCGGCAGGCAGGTTATTCGTTGTTGGTCAAAAGCTTTATATGCCCAGCCAAAATCCAAAAAGGTGTTATGGTGGCTCTGTAATGATCAATGAAATAACCACTATAACCGAAACAGATTTTCAATACCATACCGCTTTTGAACTACTTCCCCAGGCACCTTATGATGAAGGATTGCATACTATAAATTTTGAAGATGGATTATTAATTGTTGACGGAAAACGCAAAGTATTGAGTGCAATGGGACCGTTTAAAAAAGTGATCAGGAAGCTGAAGAGCCTTAATAATCCTAACTAGTGCCCAAGATGAAGCCTAAATTACTTTTTGTTTCAATTACCGACAAGGCAAACGGAGCTGAAAACATACTGTTACAAGCCGCCCGTGCAAGTAACGCTTCTCTGCTATTTTTAAAGAAAGTTGAAAGCGGCGGGTTAAATATCCCCAGCGATCAACAAGTTGAATATGTGAGCAACGGAAGCATATTAAGCGGCTTTTCCAGGTTAATAAAAAGCTTAAGCCCTTACCGCACAGATCATATTATTTTCAGCACGCATCCTTACTTAAATGCTTTCCTGGGGTTTTTAAAACGCATTGGATATTTAAAATCAAAACTCATAGTAAGGGAGTGCTCGTCTGTTTTAACCCGGTACAGCGGTTTAAAAAAATTGAGTTACCAGATAGCATATCGGCTTGGCTACCCCGGGGCAAATTTGGTTGTATGCCAAACCAGCAGCATGCGGGATAGCTTTATACAGCATCTCCCATACATCGACAAGGGAAGGGTTGTTATTCAGAAAAACCCGATCGACATTGAACAAAACCTAATAAAGGCCGAAGAAGCACTGCCCGCTGCCGATGCCGCTGTTGAATTTATTTGCGCAGCCGGGCGGCTGATTCCTGAAAAGGGTTTTGATATACTAATTATGGCTTTTGATGAAATTAAAGCATTCCGACCCAATTTGCAGCTGCTGATATTTGGCGAAGGCCCGGAGCAAACCTCGCTTCAAAAACTCATCAGCGAATTAAAATTGGAAGGCCGGGTAGTATTAAAAGGGTGGATCGCAAACCCAATGCCTTATTTTAAGCATGCAAAAGCCTGCGTTATATCATCAATAAAAGAGGGTTTTCCGAACGTATTGCTGCAAATGATGATCCTGAACCCAATTATAATCAGCACCAATTGCGCGGGAGGTATCGATGAGATTCCGGGCATTTACCTGGCTGAAGCCGATAATGTAAACTCGTTAACAACAGCGGTGAACACCGCCCTCAGCACTAATAGCAATCATAAAGACCTTATAATGCAATACGTAGAGGACCGTACCCCCGAAATATTCATAAAGTCGATACTCAATGCACTGGTATAAACGGCCCCTGACTTATACATAATAGCGCAACAACTTTAACTAACTAAAATAAAAATTTTATGAAAACAATTATTAAATCCACCCGAAATGTTGTGTTGCCTATAATAACAATTGTAGCCATGCTATCTGCTATTAACGGCTGTAAAAAAGCCGACCAGCCAACACCAACTACAACACCGCCTACAACTACTCCTCCTGTTACAACACCACAGGACGAATCTATCAAATCGATAAGCTTGATAGGGTTGAGAGTCGATAGCGGCTTTTGTTACAAAATTGGCTATGATTTACCTGAAATTGGGGATTCAAACACCTCTCCAACTGTTTCAAAGCTCAGGCTGTTTGAAAATGGAGTTGAACTGGGGCCGGCCCACTCTACCCACCGTGATATCCGCAGTTTTGGACTGGGACAATTTAGCCATTGGGGCAACACATTGTATTTTTCAACGTCAGACAATAGTAATCCACTTACAAACGGGAGAAAATACACTTATACCATGAAGTAAGATTTATCAAATTACACTCAAACACGCGCAATTTGATAAACTCCTTACTCAAAAGTATTCTGCAACAAGTACATCTACCTGCCTTTTTCGTTACCGTTCCTGATTTTTTGATACAGGCATTTACCATTATTTAAGCGTTCGCGCTTATGATCAACCAATAGTCAACGCCTTCCTCTGAGGCTTTCATTTAAACCTAATTTCACTTATTTATGAAAATTTTAATTACCGGCACTGCGGGATTTATCGGCTATCATTTAACCCAAAAATTACTTAAACGCGGTGACACCGTTGTAGGCATTGATAATATTAACGATTACTACGATGTAAAGCTAAAGCACGCCCGATTGCTGGATGCCGGCATAAAAGTATCAGGAATGGTTTATAACAAACCTGTTTGCAGCACAAAACATCCAAATTATACGTTTATTAAACTGGATATAACGGATAAGGAAAATCTGCAGCAGCAATTCCAAAATTATCAGTTTGATGCCGTTTGTAACCTGGCCGCACAGGCCGGTGTGCGCTACAGCCTTACTAATCCCGATGTTTATATTGACACAAACGTAAAAGGATTTTTAAACATCCTGGAATGCTGCAGGCATTTCAAGATTAATCACCTTGTTTACGCCAGTTCATCAAGCGTTTACGGTTTAAACAAAAAAATGCCCTTCAGCGAGCATAATATCGCCGACCATCCGGTTTCATTATACGCAGCATCAAAAAAAGCCAATGAAATGATGGCCCATACCTACAGCCATTTATTTAACCTGCGAACTACGGGGTTACGTTTTTTTACAGTTTACGGGCCGTGGGGCCGACCGGACATGGCTTTATTTATTTTTACCAAAGCAATTCTGGAAGGCAGGCCTATTGAAGTTTTTAACAACGGCAATATGCTTCGGGATTTTACCTACGTAGATGACATTGTTGAAGGCATTACGCATGTTATTGATCAGCCGGCAGAGCCCAATTTTCTGTGGGATGCCAAAGATCCCGATCCGGCTACATCATCTGCACCTTTCAGGGTGTTTAACATTGGCAGAGGAGCACCGGTTAACCTGCTTGATTTTGTAAGCGAAATTGAGGCACAGGTGAACAAAAAAGCAATCAAAACACTAATGCCAATGCAGGATGGTGACGTTGCCGAAACCTGTGCTGATGTTTCAAATTTAGATGAAATGCTGAACTACAAGCCCCAGGTTTCTGTCCATACAGGGGTTGAGCGATTTATTGCATGGTATAAAAAATATTACCATATTAAAAGCACCAGCCCTGAGCCGGTCCTTGTTCACTAAAATCCCCCCCGATAACGGTGCATTATCTTTGAACAGCATTACATCCCTAATTAAATCTTCGCTCATAACCTATTGCTTATTATACCATCATGGCAAGCAAAAAAGTGCTGATCGCCTGCGATTCAGCCAAATCGTTGATTGATTTTAGAGGTAAATTAGTTGAGCTGATGCGGAGAGAACATACTGTTTATGCTTTTATCCCTGCAATACCGTCCGAGCAACGCGCAAAACTGGCATCGCTAAACATCGTTTTATTTGAAAACAATCTAAACGGCAGTAATGTATCGATCTTATCTGATCTGAAATATGCGTTGAAACTTTACCGGCTCATTAAACAGCTAAAGCCGGATGTTTTTTTTCCATACACCCTTAAACCGGTTATATATGGAACACTTGCAGCCAAACTGGGCGGCGTGCGAAAAATAACCCCGATGCTTTCGGGCCTTGGGTATAACTTTGTTAACGGTAACACATCTTTAACAAGCAAAATTACACGCTTACTACTTAAGTTCAGCCTTAAAAACAGGCAGGGGTTGTCTGTCATATTTCAAAATAAAGATGATGTACAAACGCTGCTTGATTCTAAAATAATATCGGCAAACCATCAAACTGCAGTAGTTAACGGATCGGGAGTTGATTTGAGCTACTATACCCCTACCCGGCCGGATATTAATAACATAAGCTTTATCATGGTATCCAGGTTAATCAATGCCAAAGGGATCCGCGAATATTTTGAAGCAGCGCAAATTGTATTCCTAAAACACCCGCAGGTAACTTTCAAACTAATCGGATCCTATGATGATAATGTCGATGCCATTCACCCCGACTTATTTTCGGAAATAAAGCACCGGAGTGTAATTAATTACCTGGGCGCCGTTGATGATGTAAGACCATATATAAGCAGTTCATCTGTTGTGGTACTGCCTTCATACTATCGGGAGGGAATTCCACGGTGTTTGCTTGAAGCCATGGCTATGGCGCGCGCCATTATAACCTGCGATTCTGTTGGTTGCAGGGAAACTGTTGAAACGTCACCCAACAGCAATGGATTTTTAATACCTGTAAAAAACACAGCCGAACTTGTGCACAAAATGGAGTATTTCATAACCAACAAGGAAGCTATCAGCAGTTTCGGTCTTAACGGATTGGCCTTAGCAAAGAAAAAGTTTGATGTGCATAAAGTAAATGCCATGATGATGCAGATAATGGACCTGAATTAATTAGCCGAAAATCAACAATACAAATTCATGAGAAATAGACTTAACTACGGAGACAGGCACTTTGAAGATTTCCGCGTTGCAATGCGTGATTACGGATGGGTTATTTTTGAGAATGCTTTAGACAGCGATTTTGTTGCAGTTATTAATGAGGATTTAAAAGAAGCGTATGTAAAACGACGAGCCATTCAGGAAAAAAACGGGATAGGCTCTAACATGGTCGGCACACTTCACCACCTTGTTGAAAAGGACAATTTCAGCTTACCGTTTATTGAAAAAATGTATTGTGCCGATGAGATTGCTTATTTTTTGAGTGGTAATTATATACTGAATGGCTTTAATGCTGTAATACACACCCAGCAGCAACATCCTTATGTAAGTAACATGCACCGTGATGTGCGCACATTTTTAGGCGACACGAAATTATTAGTGCAAATGATAGTTACCCTTGATGATTTTACCGAAGAAAACGGTGCTACCTATTTCCTGTCGGGCTCACATAAAACAGATATCAGACCTAACGAAACTTATTTCTACGAAACCGCCGACAGGGCTGTAACACCAAAAGGAAGTATTATCCTTTTCGACTCCAACATATGGCATGCTGCTGGCGAAAATAAAACAATTAAGCAACGCCGGGCATTAACGCTGGGATTCACCCGCCCTTTTATTAAACCACAAATGGACTATCCAAGGGTATTAGGCTACGACTTTATTGATAAGCTTAGTGCTGATCAGCGGCAGGTATTGGGTTATAATTCACGTATCCCAGAAAGCCTGGAAGAATATTATCAGCCTATTCATTTAAGAATGTATAAAAGCGACCAAGGATAACAACTTTATTTTTCACACTCAATTTACAGTCATGCAAAAAAATAAAGCCGCGTTAAGACCCATAGGCGGGTATTTGGAGCTGGAACTGCCCAAAGGGAATGAATACTATCCCGATCTGGTTCGGTTAAACACAGGGCGCAACGCGTTAGAATACATACTGTTACAAAAAAAATACCATAAAATTTATATTCCTTATTTCACTTGCGATGTGTTGCTTGAGCCTATTGTTCGAACAGGTATTCAATACCAGTTTTATCATATTGACCGGCAGTTAGATCCCATAATTGATTTTGAGATTGAGCCTGACGCCTGCTTTTTATATACCAATTACTTTGGCATAAAACAAACAAAAGCATCAGAGCTTAGCGGCAAAATCAAAAATCTTATAATTGATAATTCGCAAGCCTTTTTTTCAGAGCCCCTTGCCGGCATTGATACATTTTACTCGTGCCGTAAGTTTTTTGGCGTTCCGGACGGCGCATACTTAAGCATTAAAAGAAAACTCACTAAAAAGTTACCCGTAGATAGCTCAGTAAACCGGTTTTCGCACCTCATAAAAAGTATAGACTCAGGTATCGAAGCCGGGTATTCTGACTACATTAACAACAGCAAGGATCTGGAAAACAACGAGATCAGGTCCATGTCGTTATTAACCCGAAAGATACTTACAAGCATCAATTACAACGAATGTGTATTTGCAAGGCAACGAAACTTTAATTTTTTGCATAAGCACCTTGCCGAATTTAACCTGCTCAAGTTTGATGCCGCTGATGAGCACACAGTACCGTTGGTATACCCTTTTTTAACTAATGACCGGCACTTAAAAGTACATCTGATACAGAAAAAAATATATGTTGCTACCTACTGGCCTAATGTATTTAAGTGGACTAAGAAAAACACCAACGAAAATTACCTGGCCCGGTGCTTAGTGCCATTACCAATCGATCAACGGTATGACCTTCAGGATATGTTTTATATGTTAAATACGCTAAGACTTTTTTTATGACCATTTCAGTTTACATACGCCCCCTTGTAATAGAAGATGCGTCCGTATCTTACGCATGGCGTAACGACCCATTGATATGGGTATATACAGGCTACAAACCCACTCATTATATTAGTTCGGAAATAGAAACAGCCTGGTTACGTGAAAAGCTGGCCAAGCCCGATCAGCTTAGATTTGCAATTTGTGTTAAAGAACTTAATACATATATAGGTAATATCCAACTGCTCGATATTACTGATCATGACGCAGAACTGCACCTGTTTATTGGTAACAAACTTTACTGGGGTAAAGGAATTGGTTACCAGGCAACAGTACAGATGATACGGTATGGCTTTTTAATAAAGGAACTGGATGAGATTTATTTAAAAGTACACCCTGCAAATATCGCGGCAATCACTGTTTATGAAAAGGCAGGATTTGAAATTACAGGTAAGGTAAATGATTTGATTACAATGAGTATTACCAAAAGTAAATTTGTTTGCCTTCAAAATCAACAGTCATAATTAGCATCTCCTAAATTTTAGTTCAATGATTAAGATCTTTACCCTGCTCAATAAAGATAAATGGATTTCTTACGTCGGTAATTCGGCCGAATATGATTTTTATCATACATGGCATTATCACTCCCTTGAAACAGCCGGAGATCCTGTTCTATTTATTTATGAGGAGTCAGATACCTATATCGGCTTCCCCCTGCTGCAGCGAAAAATTCCGGGTTCTGATTATAGCGACCTAACCTGTGTATATGGTTTTTCGGGCCCTTTTTCAAATAAAAGAATTGATGAGATAGATGAGCAGGTGATGGAAAATTTTAAAGGCGCTTTCAACAATTTCCTAATAAAGGAAAAGTACGTATCTGTTTTTGTGAGACTCCATCCTTTTTATAAGCAGCAAAAATTACTGGAGAAATTTGGAGGTGTTCACGAAAACGGAAAAACGGTAGTACTTGACCTTTCAGTGCCTATTGATGAACAGCGCAAAAAATACAGGCAATCAACCATGGATGCTATTAAGCACGCATGGAAAATGGGGTTTAAAGTAAAGGACGAAACAAATGCTGACGGCATAAACACCTTTGTCGAAATTTATACCGAAAACATGAAACGCGTTGGCGCCAGCAGCTACTACCTGTTTAATGAAAAATACTTTTCAGAAATATTAAACACATCTGAATATGAGGCCCGTTTGCTAACTGTTTACTACAACGACATTGCAATTGCAAGCACTATAATAACCTTTACAAATGGCATTATTCAAGCCCATTTAGTAGGTGCCCGCGCAGAATATTTACATCATAGCCCAACCAAATTTCTGGCCGATTGCATAACGCAGATTGGCAGAGAAAAAGGAATGAAATATTACAACCTGGGCGGTGGCCTTGGATTTAAAAACGACAAGCTCTTTGACTGGAAATGCGCCTTCTCCAACCTCCATCTTGACTTTAAAACATGGAGATATATTGCCAATCCCGAAATGTACCAAAAGCTTTTGCAGGATAAGGGCATTGAAGAAAATGCCGAAGTAGACTTTTTTCCGCTATATAGATACGCTTAAGATAATACCTAAATAAACCAGTTATGATATACCTCAAAAATTTGTTATTCCAGGATAAGTTCCATTCAAGATGGTTAATCCTGGTAATTGACCTGATGGTAGTTTTGTTATCATTATGGACATCTCTATATTTTAAAAACCGGCTTCAGTTTGATCCCATCAGTCTTTATTATATGCTCTTTTATTGCAGCAATGCGGTGCTGGTTTTTATGATAATGAAAATACATACATGTATTATCAGGTATTCCAACACACGGGATATGATGCGGATTTTAATAACCGTACTGGCAAGTAACGTTACTTTTCTGCTGTTTTATCATTTGTTCTTCGCGTTCTATCTTAAAATAGATGTCAGCGGATTGATGGATGTGCTGCTGATCAATTTCTTTATCACTTCGTCTATGCTTATGTGTATGCGTATTATTATCAAGGATGTTTTTAAATACATTGAGACAACAAGCTATAAAGTCGAAAAAGAAAATGTACTCATCTACGGCTCCACCGAACCTTCCATACTAATTAAAAATGCCCTTGAAGCACAAAAAGGATTTATACTCAATGTTCAGGGCTTTATCGACACCGGGGTTGACAGAATATCAAAATGCATTGAGCAAAAGCAGGTTTATCCTATCAAATCAATTGATATGCTAAAAAAACGCTATGATATAAAGTCAATGCTGATAACATCCGAGGATATAAAAATCGACGGAAAAAGAAAGGCGGTTGAAAAATGCATTGAACTTGGCATAAAAGTAATTGTTGTGCCGTCATCAGACCAGTGGATCAATGGCAAGCCAAACCTAAATCAGTTTAAAGATTTAAAAATAGAAGACCTATTGGAACGAAAACCCATAAAAATCTGCAATGAACATATTTTAGATGACATTAAAGGTAAAAGGATCCTGATCACGGGTGCTGCCGGTTCAATAGGTTCTGAGCTCGTAAGGCAAGTGTTAATGTATAGTCCGGAATTTGTTGTATTATGTGACAGGGCCGAAACCCCGTTGCACGATATTCAAATGGAAATTGAAGACGGTTTGTACGGAAACCGCACCAGGATCTTTATTGCTGATATCCAAAATTCTGGTCGTATAAAAACACTGTTTAATTTATACAGGCCTCAAATAGTATTTCATGCGGCAGCTTACAAGCACGTACCGATGATGGAAAATAATCCAACCGAAGCTATTTTAACCAACGTATGGGGCACAAAAATCCTGGCAGATATTTCAATAGAATTTAATGTCGAAAAATTTATAATGATATCAACAGATAAAGCGGTGCGTCCAACAAACATCATGGGGGCCTCAAAACGGATAGCCGAAATGTATATTCAATCGTTAAATAACCTGTTATTTGAAGAGCATTTTTTCAACTCTGATCCGTCAAAAGGCAACCAAACCAGGTTTATAACAACCCGCTTTGGTAATGTCCTTGGATCAAACGGCTCCGTCATCCCTCGCTTTAAAGCACAAATTGAAAAAGGCGGGCCTGTTACTGTTACCCATCCGGATATCACAAGATACTTTATGACTATACCCGAAGCTGTACAACTGGTACTTGAAGCAGCCGTAATGGGTAATGGGGGTGAAATATTTTTGTTTGACATGGGCGAGCCGGTAAAAATCGCTGATCTGGCGGCAAATATGATAAAAATGGCTGGTCTTGTTCCGGGAAAAGATATCGAGATTGTTTATACCGGCTTGCGGCCTGGCGAAAAACTATATGAAGAGTTGTTAAATGCGGAAGAAGAGGTAATACCTACTTATAACAAAGACATAAAAATCTCCAAAAATATCCCGGTTAGTTACGCTAAGATCAATAATTTAATTAAGGACCTTTTGGAACTTAACCTGCATAATGAAGTTGACTTGATGGTATCGAAAATGAAAACCATATTGCCCGATTACATCAGCAATAATTCCCAATATGAAAAGCTCGACGTAAAATTAATTGACAAACAAATGGTAAACTGAGCTTTTTTTGTAATTTATATGATTAATCTTATAGGTTTCCAATAATAATTTGCAGATTTAAGCAAATTATAACCTAAGATCCCATTCGCATTACAATGGCAAAGCTGAAGATTGTTATTTTTTAAAGAGGAAATCCAATGTCCTTTGATCCGAATTCCGATTTTTTTGAGATAGCGTTCAACGTGACGGAGCATACTGAAGCCATGCTGGCTTATTGGGATAAAAACCTGATTTGCCGCTATGCCAATAAAGCTACGGCCGATTGGTTCGGGATAACCCCGAGCATATGATCAACAAATCACATCTTTCGGAGATTTTGGGAACATTATTTGACGTGCAGCTTCCTTATATTAATGGCGTGTTAGGTGGTAAAATACAGGTTTTTGACCAGGTAATTCATTTGTATTCGGGCAAAGCTAAAAACGTGCGGGTAACTTATCATCCCAACTATGTTGAAGGTGAAATAAAGGGCTTTTACGCACATATGGCAGACATTAGCCCGCTAAATAATAAATCCCACAATGATAAAACAGGAGTAGAAAAACTACCTGAATTTGTAACTCAAAACGACCAGCTTCTTGAAAATGTTGCAAAAACACTAAACGAGAACCTGTTTATCGGGTTTCCGAGCATCTCTGCACTTTCAAAAAAACATTTTGTATCTGAGTCGAAATTAAAAAGGGATTTTAAGCAAAACTTCGGCAAAACTATTTTCTCCTATTACCGGTATCTGCAAATGGAAATTGCAGACAGATATATAAGGGAAAAGCGCTGCAATAAAAACCAAATGGCAGTAATGCTTAATTTTTCCAACCCGTCAAATTTTTCGGCATGCTATCATAGATATTTAGAAGAAAAATCATCCGATGGTGAGCTCATCGAAACACAAAAAGAAGATAATACGCATAATAAAACGCTTATAGAACAGGCCCCTATTGCTATTGCCATGTTCAATAACCAGATGCAATTTATTGCTGCTTCAAAAAGATGGGTTACCGAATATAAACTTGAAAACACAGGTTTTATTGGAAAAAGTATTTATGAAGTCTTACCAGCCACAAAAAAGAAATGCGAAAAGCTCCATAATCATTGCTTAAAAGGTAATATATATCAATGTGATGGCCTGCTCTTAAAAAAGAATGATGGTACCCGCGTTTGGCTAAAGTGGAATATTCACCCCTGGTTTACAACTTCGGGAGAAACAGGCGGACTATTTATCCATACCGAAGATATCTCCAAAATTAAAGCCATAGAGAAAGAGAACAAACAGGCCGAGAAGCTTTTAAAAAGAGCTGCAACCTTGTCAAAAATAGGTACCTGGACACGGGATCTGCTTACCCATACCATGCAATGGGATAATGTTATAAAAAGCATCCTTGAAGTACCTGAGTACTTTGTACCTGATATAAAAACGATATGGAAGCTTTTTAAACAAGGTAAAAGCGAGCGGCTCAGTAAAAAAGCTTTAAAAGACGCGTTAAAATACGGAAGTTCTTTTGATATTGAAGTTGATATGATAACAGCCAAAGGTAATTCAAGAAAAATAAGAATTATTGGTTATCCTGAATTTCAAAATAATAAGTGTAAAAAGCTATCAGGAATACTTCTGGATATCACTCCTCTTTCACCATTTAAAACGGCCAACTTTTTGACGGATTGAGCTGTTTAGAAAAATATTTTATCTTAATGATCTTCAATCGGTAGATAAAAAATGATAATTCGCCAATATTTTATGAATTTATGTGTTTGCATTAGCGCTACGTACTAAATTTATCTTATTTTGAAAAAAAATACACCATTAGTAAAATTAACTAAAATAACACTTCATTGGATGGATAACAGTTTAATAAGTTAACTACCGCTCACAAAACCTGGCAAATATCGGCCCAAAAAACGTGCAAAGCCATTTTTACCATTCCTAATTAGTGTGCATTAACGCCTTCTACAGGTATAATTTGGCCTTTTATAGGTTGAATAAGAAAGGAAGTATACATACATTTAATTCACAAACGATGATACGAATTATCAATAAGGCCATCGCTTGTTTATTGATAAACAAATGTGAAGCACTAAATACTAAACTAATGAACAACCTAAACTTAAATCATGATTCAGAAAAAGCCGAGACCTGATATTTATGATCATAAATATCTATAAGTAATTCGCAGTTTATTATAACCTAAATTTAATTATGCTAACCAACTGAAAATTGACACCTAATCGAATCTAATCTTATGCACAGCAAAGTTTATTACCCTGTTAGCTCATATATCAATAATGATCAAAGATCTATTGGTATTAATGACACTCAAGATTTACATTTTGGCAAAATTGTAGAGCGAATTGTTAGACGTGACCATATGGGGATAAGTGAAATCGCCCGGAAGCTCAATGTGAGCCGCAGAACCTCATACAATTGGTTCAACACCAAAAGGCTTAGCTTTGATATAATTTGTCAGATCGGTATCGTTATTGAGCATGATTTTTCAAAGGAATTTCCCAACGAATTTGCTTTGAGATTTAACTCACCTAATGCCGAAAAGGATATCGAAACCCATGAGGCAAAAGAAGCTCCGCTTGACGCCATATATTATTGGATGGACAAGTATATAAAATTGCTTGAAAAATTCAATGAAGCGTTGCGTAATGAAAACACACTAAAGCCAGATTGACAGCTTCCAAGCATCACAAAATTATTATATTGACAAAAGACCTATACTTACTTTTTTTTATGCAGTTATAAGTTGGTTGCTGCAAAACAGCGATCAATTTTGTTGTCTTTATACATCTACCTATTTCCCAGCCTCTGTACCTACTGAATATTCGTAAGCCAGCCACTTTGGCTATTTTTTAAAATTCACCATCATGCTTTTTAATTCCTTTGGGTTCGGAATATTTCTGATTGTGGTTTTTGTGCTTTATTGGTTTGTACTTAACCGAAAACTGCAACAGCAAAATTTGCTATTGCTCGCTGCAAGCTATTTTTTCTACGCTTGCTGGGACTGGCGGTTTCTTTTATTGTTAATTTTTTCGACCCTTTTAGATTATTTTACCGGGCTAAAAATGTTCCAGGCAAAAACACATAGCCTAAAAACCTTTTGGCTTTGGTTAAGCATATCTGTAAACCTGGGCTTTTTGGGTGTTTTTAAATACTACAATTTCTTTGCAGCATCGCTTGCCAGCATATGCGCCAGTATAGGGATCCATTTAAGCCCGTTTACCCTAAATGTAATCCTGCCTGTCGGTATCTCTTTTTATACATTTCACGGTTTATCATATGTAATTGATGTTTACAAAAACCGTATTAAAGCCGAACGGAACTTCATCGACTATTCATTGTTTGTAAGTTTTTTTCCGCTTTTGGTGGCGGGCCCTATTGAACGGGCAACACACCTTTTGCCCCAGGTAAAAACAAAGAGAGAATTTAACTACCAGGACGCAATTAATGGCCTGAGGCAAATTCTATGGGGCCTGTTTAAAAAAGCTGTAATTGCCGATCAATGTGCCGATTATGCCAACCTGATATTTGCAAATAGTTCGCATTATTCAGGCAGTACCCTGGTTTTAGGCGCTATATTTTTTGCATTCCAAATCTATTGCGATTTCTCAGGATATTCTGATATGGCATTAGGCATAGCAAAACTTTTTGGATTTGAACTATTGAGAAATTTTGCATTCCCGTACTTTTCAAGAGATATGGCCGAGTTTTGGCGCAGATGGCATATCTCACTATCGTCATGGTTTAGAGATTACTTATACATACCTCTTGGGGGCAGCGAAACAGGCACCTGGCTCAAAGTAAGAAACATATTAATCATTTTCCTGGTTAGCGGCTTTTGGCACGGCGCCAACTGGACCTTCATCATCTGGGGCCTTCTAAATGCTTTATTCATTCTCCCTTCTATCCTTTTAAAAACAAACAGAAACCACCTCGAAATTGCAGCCAAAGGCAAAGCTATGCCAACGTTCACCGAATTCATGCAAATGATAGCTACATTTCTGCAGGTAATTTTTGCATGGATCTTTTTTAGGGCTGATAGTGTTACACAAGCATTTAAATATATCGGCCGGATTTTTTCACGATCTCTTTTTTCAATACCTCAATTAGATGTTAACAAGGCACAATTGCTTGAGGTGATCACTCTTATCCTATGTTTTATAATAGTTGAGTGGCAGGGGCGGGAAAACCAATATGCCATTGAGAAGTTAAGCTGGTTAAGAAAAAGAGGGTACAGATTGACCTTTTACTATACATTGGTGATAGTGATTTTTTTATTTACAGGAAAAGAGCAGCAGTTTATTTACTTTCAATTTTAAGCAATGCATCGCTTTTTAATTAAAACCATATCATTTGTTTTAGTGAGCTGCCTGCTCATATTGGCTATTGCCCTGATTCCGGGTTATATGGTAAATAAATTTTCAAAGTTTAGTGTAAAGAAAGACAATACTATTGCACTTTTTGGTCATTCACATTCAGAATGTGCCTACAATGATACCCTGATACCCAAACTAACCAATCTGTCGCACTCTGCCGAATCTTATTTTTACACCTTTCAAAAAGTTAAAAAATACCTGTCGCAAAACCCTCAGATAACCACTGTACTTATAGAATTTTCAAATAACCAGATTGACACAAAGATGGATGACTGGACATGGGGATATACCTACATGTCAAACATGTTTCCGCAATATGCCTCTTTTATGAGCCCGGCCGATTTTGAATTGCTGGCTAAGCACAATTCAAAATATTTTATGAATTGTGTAGGCATAGCTGCACGTACCAATTTTATTAAAGCGCTTTCATTTAATTACGATTATACAGGAAAAACAGGAGGATATTTTAAAATAGAAGGTTCCAGGCTTTTACCTTCAAATAATCCGGCGGGCAAAAATATTAAAACAGCATCAAATAAAAGTGCAATCTCAATAACCAATATTCAATATCTAAGAAAAATAATAGATTATTGCAATGGAATGCATAAAAGTGTCTTCCTTATCAGGAGCCCGCAACATCCTTTGTATGAGTACAGAAATAATGAGGCTGAATTTTCGCTGATCCGTGAGCGTTACTTTAACGATATAAAATTCCTGGACTTCAATAACTTTCCGCTAAAAAATGATGACTTTGCCGATTTTGGGCATTTGAATTTCAAAGGAGCTTTAAAGTTTTCAGCTTACATCAATCAGCGCATTATAAACGGGATGCTTAATACCGTTAATACCGCATCCCTAAGTCGGCTTGATAATAAAACGGTCAGTGGCAATTAATAAATAAAATATCAAACAACTAACTAACAGCGCCTGGTACAAAATGTGGCCGTTGCGCAACTAAACTGAGGTTTTCAACTAACCCAGTCGAATAAAGTTCGATTGGGTTAGTTTTTTTATAAACATTTGACAATCAGATATTTGTTTTGTATATTAAGGATATGCAAGGCAAAAAAGATTATCAGGAAAAGCTCTTTATCCGGTTTCAGCTTTCAGACTACGTTCCAGCAGATAACTTCTACAGGCGTTTGAAAAGTATACTCGATCTGAACTTTGTTTATGATACGACCAGCAAATATTATGGTACAGAGGGTCAAAAGAGCATTGACCCGGTTGTGTTTTTCAAACTAATGCTTGTTGGTTATTTAGAGAACCTGAATAGCGATAGGCGCATTATTGCTACCTCACGTATGCGCATGGATATCCTCTATTTTATAGGATATGATCTGGATGAAGAACTTCCCTGGCATTCGACATTAAGCCGCACACGCCAGCTTTACGGAGAAGAGGAGTTTACAGCTGTCTTTAAACAGGTTCTGAAAAAGTGTATTGATGCAGGTTTGGTAGCAGGTAAAAGACAGGCTATCGATAGCGCATTTGTCAAAGCCAATGCAGCTATGTCAAGTTTGGTAGAACGCGAGATCATGAATGATGCGGCAACTTATGGCAAGCAATTGGACGATCATAATGATGAAGCCCCGGCTGGGGACATACCGGATGAAAACACTAAGCCTAAGCCGAGAAAGAATGCTAAAGTTGATAAGAAAGCGAACAGCAAGCGTTACAGCCCATCAGACCCTGATGCCCGGTTATCGGTGAAACCCGGAAAAACAACACGGCTGAACTATTCGGCTCATGTAAGCGTAGATACACAAAACCACGTTATTACACACATCCAGGCCTTCCATGCAGATAAAGGAGATGCACCATGCCTACCTGAGATCCTTACCCATGTCGCCGGAAACCTTAAAGATAATGGCATGGAAATAGAAGATGTGCTTGCCGATACAGGTTATAGCGGTGAAGCGGCGCTTCTGTTTTTAGCTGGTAATCATATTAAAGGCTTCATACCTAACAGGCCAGGATGTCAAAGCAGGGAAAGCCGGCAGGGCTTCAGTTATGACGGGGAGCAAGACCGGTATGTTTGTCCTGAAGGCAAATACCTTACTTTTCACAACTTCAAAAAAGCAGAGAACGATAATACCCATAAGATATATCGTACCAGTGTTAAAGATTGCAGGGACTGTCCGCTTAAAAGCACCTGCGCTAATCTGCAAGGCTTTAAAGTGTTTAAGGATTCCGTAGCTAAAGACCTTTATATAGAAATGCATGAACGCATGCAAACCCGACAAGGGAGCAAGGCCAGGAAAGTAAGACAAAGTACGGTAGAACCGGTACTGGGCACCCTGATCAATTTTACAGGCATGAAACAGGTAAACACAAAAGGGCTCGAATTGGCCAATAAATGTATGATCATGGCCGCCATTGCATATAACCTTAAAAAACTTGTCAATGGTATACCTGCAAAAATCAGAAGAAGAAAAAGAAAGCTACCGGGAAACCATTCTGATGCCGTAATCAATACATTATCGGCCTGTTTATTGAAGATAGCAAACATACTAACTGCTTTCAGCATTGACTATAAAAGCAAATGGCCGAATAATCATTTGCTTTGCAATTTAATTATTCAGCCATTTTAAGCCCTGTTGCGCAACGGCCACAAAATGTATCGGGCTTTTTTTTGTCTTATAAATAGCTTAAACTTTTTATATCTAACGAACTATTGCAGGAGGTTGCAGGCAATTTTAATAGCAGGTTAATAATAAAACGCCGATCAGGGACGCGCTTTATTATTAACTAAACTGCATTTAAATAATGCAACATTATAAATCAATAACTTAAATAGCCATGATATTAAAAACCCCGCTTCCTCCATCCTTAGTAATCCCGGCTTTGCCGCACTTTATTTAGCCGGGGCATACGCGCCGGTTTTTAACCAGGTAAGCCAGGCTTTCTTAAATGCTGCGTGGCTCATTGGTGGAAGTTTACGGCCCTCCCCAGGTTTCCAGGCCCAAAGCACCAGTCCATCATCTGCATGTGCAATGAGCTTCTGCATGTCCTTATGCCCGTTTTGCTTCGGATCTATGATTTGTTTTGCCAATTGGCGGGGTGTCCTCCCCTGGAAAACCATTTTCATATCGGCCGGTGGGAGATGCCAATTGGGATTACCCGGGGGCGTGTGCAAGCCCGGAGTATTTGTTGGCTGATGGCAATTGGCGCATTTCATGGCATAAACACCCTTACCATCCACCCCTCTTTTGGGAAACATAGTGTGCAAGTGATTATCATCACCCTGCAGTGGTATATCTCCCGAGGGATGACAATTCATACAGCGGGCACTCATCAATACAGTATAAACTTGTTTAAAAGCTGCAACAGAAGCCACACTATCTTTAGGCAGTGCCGCATAATTAAATGTTGAATTTTCCTCTTTGAACGATAATATGACCGTGCTTGACATAAACAAAACGATCATGATGATTATTAGTTTTTTCATGCCTGTTTTTCGAGTCGGTTGTTAACGATAGGTAAATTGTAAATCCGTTTTCCGGTTGCTGCAAAAATTGCGTTAGTTACAGCCGGTGCTGTTGGCGGAACTGCACATTCTCCGGCACCCCCCATTTTTTCCTTGCTATCCACAATGTAAACATTGATCCGCGGTGCTTCATACATCCGGGTGATCCGGTAATCATAAAAATTATTTTGTTGTAATTCTCCATTAACGAACGTCAGTTCGCCGTACATTGCCATCGAGATACTGAAAATGATCCCGCTTTCCATTTGGGCTTTTACACCGTCGGGGTTCACGGCCAGGCCGCACTCAATTGCACAATCTACCTGATGTACCTTCGTAACTCCTTTTTCAACACTTACTTCGGCTATAATCGCTACAACGCTGCCAAAAGCCTCATGTACCGCAATGCCTTTAAACCGCCCTGGAGCCAGTGTCCGGTTCCAATTGCCTTTTTCAGCCACAAGGTTAAGCGCAGCCAGGTGCCTTGAATGATTTTTAAATAACCCGCGGCGGTACTCCACCGGGTCTATACCTGCATCGTGGGCAAGCTGGTCTATAAGCGTTTCCATTACAAATGCAGTGTGCGTACCACCTACAGACCGGTACCACAAAACAGGCACTACTTCTTTAGTGGTGTGAAGGCCGACAAAATGATTTGGTATTTCGTCCAGGTACGGTGATCCTTTTACACCTTCCACCGTTGTATCATCTATTGCCGGAGGCGGACCAAAAAGCACTGCCGCATCCGCCATAATTGACTGACCTGCAATATTATGATTCCACACAATGGGCAGACCGTCCTTATCAACACCAATCTTTACATTATGGACATAAAAAGGCCGGTAAAAGCCGCTCTTCATATCGTCTTCCCGTGTCCATACCATTTTTACCGGCCTACCGCTTGCTTTCGCAATATGAACCGCCTCCGAAACAAAATCGCAGGCAGGTGTAGCACGCCTGCCAAAGCCTCCCCCAAGGAATGGTATATTTACTTTTACCTGCTCCGGCTTAAATCCAAGAATTTTTGCTGCGGCAGCTTGTTCTCCTCCTGGCAACTGTGTACCTGTCCATATCTCGCAGCTATCATTTTCAATTTTTACTGTGCAATTCAGTGGTTCCATAGGTGCGTGGGCCAGGTAAGGAAAAACATATTCTGCCGAAATGGTATTCACCGCTTTTGTAAACGCTGCTTTAACATCGCCTTTTTCCTGAACCAGGAGGCCATCCGATGCAGCCAGTTTTCGGTAAGCCGCAGTTTGCGTACCGGTATTTAACTGCGCGCCGGCGCCATGTTCCCAGGTTATCTGTAAGGCCTTCCGTCCCTGTTGGGCGGCCCAGAAGTGGTCGGCAATGACAGCCACACCCGTCGGAATTTGTACAACCTCCCTTACGCCGGGAACTGCTTTCGCCTTACCGGCATCAAACGATTTAACTTTACCACCAAAAACAGGTGCGTGGGCAACAACTGCGGTAAGCAATCCGGGAAACTGGATATCTAAGCCAAATTTTGCAGTACCATCAGTCTTTACTCGGGCATCCATCCGTTTGCTTCCTTTGCCGATGTATTTCCAGTCGGCGGGTGAACGCAGCGGAACCTTTGCAGGTACAGGCAACTTTGCGGCATCATTAGCTAACTCGCCATAAGTGTATCTTTTGTTCCCGGCAATAACAAACCCATCTTCCGTTTTGCAGCTTTCAACAGCAATCCCCGAACGGGTAGCGGCTGTTTGAAGCAAGAGCGTCCGTGCGGTTGCGCCGGCATTTCGATACCTGTCAAACTCAGACCAGGTGGTACTTGACCCGCCGGTAATTTGGGCACCGTAAATAACATGGTTAAACGCCTTATCGGCACCGCCATGTTTAATATTGATTTTTTTCAGATCCACATCAAGCTCATCCGCGATAAGCATGGGCAGTGTAGTCCAGATCCCCTGCCCCATTTCAACATGACTTAAGTATACCGAAATGATGTTGTCTGCACCTATATTTAAAAATGCATTTGGGGCAAACACATTTAAATCAGCCGTATCTGCAAGGGCAGCAAGCTTATTGGCCTTTGGAATAGTAAATGAGATGAGCAAGCCACCGCTCAATAATGCACCTGATTGTATAAAGTTACGCCTGTTCATGATTTTGCTCCTTCCCGCTGCAGTTCTGCAGCTTTGTGTATAGCCAACCGGATGCGGGGATAAGTACCGCAACGGCAAATATTACCTGACATCGCATCATCAATATCCTGATCTGTTGGGTTAGGATTTTCCCGCAGCAAAACAGCTGCAGACATAAGTTGACCCGACTGGCAATAACCACATTGCGGAACATCGAGTTCGGCCCAGGCAATTTGCAAAGCGTGGTCATTTAATTTAGACAGTCCTTCAATTGTAGTGACCTGCTGCCCTGCCGCACGGCTCACTTTTGTTACGCAAGACCGTACAGCTTCGCCGTTCAGGTGTACAGTACATGCTCCGCACTGCGCCACGCCACAACCGAATTTGGTGCCGGTAAGGCCTAAAAGGTCACGAATAACCCACAGTAAAGGCATGTCCGGGTCAGCGGCAACCTCCCGCTGTTTCCCATTGATTGTTATCGCTATCATATTGAAGAGTTTAAGTTAGGCTTGAGATCAGGAATTAATAATTAAATTTAAGTATTTCTACCAGGAATACCATTGTAAATAAAATAGTTATTTTTTCTTTAAATCTATTGCAGGTTAAATCTGGCGCCAGGGTGAACCGACCCGGCCGTTTCTCAATTCAATGTTCTATATTCCTGACGTGTTTGGCCGCTTACCTTTTTAAATGCCGGTGTAAAATGCCGCGGGTACTTAAATTCTAACCTGTAGACACTAACCAGCCAATTTCATATCGGCCAGGGGGAGATATCTCAAACATCGCAACGCTCTTTATATGTACTGATAATAAATCATTGTCCTTGGGTTCTGTGACAACCTGATGGCCGGTTAATATTACCGGAGCAGGCAGATTATTTGTTCAACACATTTTAACATTTGCCGGCATATTATTTATCTTCACAACAAATACATATTACCCATGTCAAAACCAATCAAACCCTTGTTAGTTACCTGTGCAATTGCTTCACTTTGCTTTTTTCTTGATATTGCGCAGGCTGTTGCCCAGTCACTGCCGCCCGTTGAAACGCAATCACCAACGGCCAACTACAAGCCTGCTTTTCCGGGTCAGACAAGGGCCCCCGGTGCACAAACTAAAACCAAACTCAGTGTAAACGTCATCAATCATGAGCTGAAGCAACCCTTTGCTTTACGCTGTCTGCCCGACGGGCGCTTTTTAATTACAGAAAAAGGCGGTACCATGCGGATATTAAAGGCTGATGGCGGTTTAGACAAGAACATTCAAGGTTTACCGGCAGTAGCGGTGGGTGGCCAGGGCGGTTTGTTAGATGTTAATTTTGATGCTTCTTTTGTAAAAGACCGGATGTTATTTTGGTCATACTCCGAAAAAGTTCCTGAGGGATTCCAGTTGGCTGTCGCCACTGGTGTGCTTTCGCCCGATTACAGCCGGCTCGAAAACGTAAAGGTAATTTATCATGCTAAACCCGCCTATAACGGTCACCTGCAATTCGGCTCACGAATCGTTTTCGATAAACAGGGTAACCTGTTTGTAAGCACAGGCGAACATGGGGATGATGAAATGCGTGTGAAGGCCCAGGACCTGAATACCGCAATCGGAAAAGTATTACACATAACTCGTGACGGGAAACCGGTGGCCGATGGACCATTTGCGCAAAAAGCCGGCGCTTTGCCCGAAATTTACGCTTATGGCTTAAGAAACCCTGAAGGCATGACGATGAACCCAAATACCGGCGAATTATGGGAATCGGAATTCGGTCCGCGCGGAGGTGACGAAATTAACATTATCCGGCCGGGAAAGAACTATGGATGGCCGGTTATTACTTATGGCATCGAATACAGGGGGGTAAAAGTTGGCGATGGCATACAGCAAAAAGAAGGCATGGCCCAACCCACTTATTACTGGAACCCAAGCATTTCACCGTGCGGCATAACCTTTTATACGGGCAACCTGATTCCCGAATGGAAAGGAAATCTATTTGTAGGCGCCTTAGGTGGCTCACATATCATCAGGCTTATTATCAAAGACAATAAGATTGTAGCGGAAGAACGCCTGCTGAAAGACAAGGGCGAACGCTGGCGTGCTCTTGTCACAGGCAAAGACGGCGCATTATACGGTGTTACAGACAATGGCAATCTTTACAAAATAAGTAAGCTTTAATTTGAAAAGTTATATGGGAGAGTAATTTTGCTTAAATCGATCAGCGCTGCTTAGTACAACGAAACCGGCTGTTTACAATTCGGGAAGGATATTCAATTACATCAAAGGTCAGCGCTTGTCTTTTTAATTGGAAATTGAAAGTTTGAGTTTCATAACTTTACATCATGGACAATAAAATAGCGAGATCGGTTTCTCCCTTCAACAATGAACTCAGGTTAAAAGGCTTCAATGTTTTCCAGATAGAAGAAGACGGTCAGGCTGTTCGGTTTTACAGTAGAAAAGACTTTTACAAAATTTGCTTAACAACAGGCAAAAGCAAGATTCACTATGCCGACCGCAGCTTTGAAGTGGAGGGCACTGTTTTGTTTTTTGGCAATCCGCATATTCCATATTCCTGGGAAACTATCTCAGCCACTTATGCGGGTTATACCTGTCTCTTTTCCGAAGAATTTCTGTGCGTTTCAGAACGTACCGATATGCTGCAGCAATCACCCTTTTTCAAGATCGGCGGCACACCAGTATTAAAGATCACCGAACAGCAAAGAGCGTCTCTGAACATCCTCTTTCAGAAGATGATGGATGAGCAAAACAGTAGTTACGTATATAAAGACGACCTGATACGTAGTTACATCAACCTGATCATGCATGAAGCGATGAAAATGCAGCCCTCTGAAAATCTTGATCAGCATAAAAACGCTGCTTACCGGGTAGCTGCTGTATTTATGGAATTGCTTGAAAGACAATTTCCTGTAGAAAGCCCAAATAAGCCGTTGCAGTTGAAGGCGGCCCAGGACTACGCCCAAAACCTCGCCCTTCACGTAAATTACCTCAACCGTATGGTAAAGGAAGTTACCGGCAGGCCAACATCTGCGCACATTGCAGAGCGAATTATTAGCGAAGCAAAAGCACTGTTACAACATACTGACTGGAACATAGCCGACATTGCTTATGCACTTGGCTTTGAATATCCCAGCTACTTCAACAATTATTTTAAACGTATGACGGGCACCAATCCAAGCTCGCTTCGCACCATGGAAGTTTGATTTTCATAAGCATTGGTTTGATTTTCTTAAACAGCAAAGTTGGCAACAGCACTAACTTTGCAAAATGAAAAACATCGGCAGATACAAAACTTCCATCATACTGCAGCTGATGATTTTAGCTGCAGGTAGCCTGTTTTCACTAAGTGCCACGACGCAAAAAATTCTACACAAAGGTGATGTGGTCACCATTTCGCCGGGCATCTTACACTGGCATGGTACTACGTTCCAAAACAGCTTTACGCAAATAGCAATCAATTTCAATATAGAAAAAGGCATTGCGATATGGCTACATATTTCTGATAATGAATACAATAGCGTTAAATAACAACATTATTATGAAAGATATTTTCGAACGGTTGAAAGCAGGGGAATTTGTTCCGCTTACTGACCCGGAATTTCACAAGGTAAATCATGTGGTGGCCCGCACTCTGGCGTTGTCGCCTGCACTCAATGCAGCAACCACCGTTGAGCAGATCCGCGAGCAGCTTAGCAACATTATTGGCGTAACAATAGACAAAAGCACCACTTTGTTCGCACCCTTCCATACCAACTTTGGCCGTTTCATTAGTATTGGCAAGCATGTGTTTATTAATCATGCCTGCTCGTTTCTTGACATGGGCGGTATTACGCTGGAAGATCATGTACTCCTCGGCCCTAAGGTAAACCTGATCACTGAAAATCATCCACTCGACCCGGTTAACCGGCGGGGTATGATTTGCAAACCTATCGTTATCAAGCGCAACGCATGGGTTGGCGCGGGTGCCACTATATTGCCGGGTGTAACCATTGGAGAGAATGCAGTTGTTGCCGCTGGTGCGGTTGTTATCAAGGACGTACCGGCAAATACTGTTGTCGGGGGTATTCCTGCAAAAATTTTAAAAACCATTGAACCATAAAGAATAACGGTGCAGCGGCATATCGGAAACTTAAAAAGTTAATTCCTGTACAGACAATAACATTTACTCACAAATACAGGTTATTAAGGCAGAATAAGTTAATGAAGTCAGGAAAATACAATGACTGAAAAAGCACGCTATCGTTATGTCACTGATGTCAAAACCATATAAACTCTCTCAATCTATTTATTATGGAAATAATTAAAAACGGTGCGCAAGCATCAGTAAAAGGTCCGGAAGCCTGGTTTACCGGCGCCGTGCGCATAGATCCCCTGTTTGCAAAAAAAGAAGCAACCAAAGGCGCGGGTGCGTTGGTAACCTTTGAGCCTGGCGCCAGAACAGCCTGGCACACTCACCCGGCAGGTCAAACACTTATTGTTATTTCCGGTCTCGGCCGGGTACAACGCGAAGGTGGGCCAATCGAGGATATAGGGCCGGGTGATGTAGTTTGGTTTGAACCAAACGAGAAACACTGGCATGGTGCATCGCCGGATAAAGCTATGAGTCATATAGCCATTCAGGAAGCCGTTAACGGCGAGGTGGTTACCTGGCTGGAGAAAGTAAGTGATGATCAATATTCAAAATAAACGATTATGAAACAACAACAGTAAAAGCATACGGTACTGAAGCTGCAGATGCGCCGATTTATGATTCCAATCTTAAGTCAGCCGGCATCCTGCCGACCGATTCAGTAGAGAAAGCCGGTTATGGCAACTTTGTACATTAGATGGATCCTGAAGGCAATAAAATTGAACTATAGGAACCTAATGCTGCGGAATATGCCTAGTCCGGGAAGTTAACAGCTAATAGGAGCATCACGCCGATACCGGTCACAGGCCATCAGAGGCCCGCTGCAGGGCTGCGACGTCAACTTTCTTCATCGTCATAAAAGCTTGTGTAACGCGTGCAATTTGTTCGGGGCTGCCATTTTTCAGTGTTTCTAACATAACTGTTGATGCAACCTGCCAGGACACTCCATATTTATCCTTCAGCCAGCCGCATTGTCCGGGCTCGCCATCAACCGAAAGCGCCGACCAGTAGTAATCGATCTCTTCCTGTGTTTCACAGGGAATCAATAGTGACACCGCATCGTTAAAACTGAAACCGTGCGGATGTGCGCTGTCCATAGCTGCCAGCCAGGTTTGGTCTATATAAAAATCGGCAAACATCAGTGTCCCGGCTTTATCAGGCCCCATATCCTCCGGACGTGGGGCTGTAATACCCCGTTTGCCGTCTTTAAATACAGAACAATAAAAGTCGATGGCTTCATTGGCTTTACCGGCTACCTGGCCTGTATACATCAGCGACGGAACGATCACCGGTCTTTCTTCACCTGCAGGGTTGGTCAGTATCAGTTGCCATGACACGCCATATTTATCGCTCACCCAACCGTAGCGCTCGCTGAAAGGATAGCGGTCGAGCGGCATCATTATCTTTCCGTTCTCTGACAGTTTGCTCCAAACTTCGTCAATACGCCCTGCGGCATCCGAGTCACGCGACGGATCAAAATTGATCATAAAAGAAATAGAGGGACTGATCTTTAATCCATCCCCAGCGCTGATGCCCAGGAATGGCTGGCCGGCAAAACTAAATTCAACTATTTCGCACTCTCCGCTGGGCATTGGGAAATGATTAACATAGTTTAAAGCCGAATCAGGCATCAAAGTTGCATAGAACTCGGCAGCTTCCCGGGCTTTATCCTGGTCGAACCAGATGTGTGGTTTGATGGGTAACATGGGTAAATGATTTTAGTGGTGATATATAATTAAAAATTGTAAGCGTTAATTGTTACTACAGGCAGCGCCTCCGGTTAAGGCTTCACCTTGCAGCCTTCATCCGGAATAAGAACTCAAGATCCTAATCTGTTCTGATTTTTCTTATTAACTACCTCAAAACTAACTGGTTTTTTATGGACAAACAAGGTGCATTAGTGACATTTAAGCGGCATATTATGACATGAGTTCACTCACCGTCGGTTTGCCAAACCAAATGAAAAGCCCTCTATTTTCATCAGGGTATACTATATTGCACATTCATTGAAAAACCATGAAAAAACCCGTGCCATTTGACTTCCTGCTCGATTACTTGCCGACAGGTATAATCATCAAGCCGACGGTAGGCATGTTCTATATCTATTTCGATAAAAAGATTGTACTGATCTTCCGAAAGGTTAGTAAAAATCCGCAGCATAACGGTATTTGGATCTCTACCACGCGGGAAAATCATGCCAGCCTCAAAGGGGAAATACCGGCCATCACTGATTTTGTATTAGAAGAGGGCTTTGATACAGCCTGGCTCCTGCTTAGTGACAGCCACGATGATTTTGAAATTTCGGCAATCCAGCTTTGCGAACTTGTTTCGCGCAGGGATAAAAGAATCGGTAAAGTAACCCCTAAAAGCGCAGCGATGTTTTAATAGCTTCCTGAACAATTTAATCGTTGTCAGCATCAGCTTTTTCGGGATGATCTTTAAAATATTCCCGTGCCTTTTTTAAACCTGTGGCTATGGCAAGGCCTTCATCCCCGCTTTCCTTCAAAATTTCATTAGCAATTTCTACCGCCTTTTCCCGCAATTTGGGAGGTTGATTTTTGTAAGATGGCGGGTAGTCTCCGTTATACCAGGGCATGCTTCCTCCTTTTTAGGCAACAACAATTACGATGAAGATTTGATTGAAAAAAGTGTCGATTGAGAGACAAGAAGCTCAAAACATTTCTTCAAGAGATCATTTAAACCACTCTTTCAAATACCTGCAAAGCCAGTATCCTTATGAGAGAAGCCGCCTGATTAAAAGCTAAATTCTGATAACGCTTTTCTTTTAGCATGCCTTTGCATCAGCTTACTTTAAAAAATTGTTCAGATAGGTCAAAACCGTTGTTGTCTGCATCATCAGGCTTACATGTCCTTGCGAAGGGACAATGGCCAATTGCGATTTTGGCATTGGCGCTAAATCAGCAGAAACGCCCCCGCCTAATAATTTATATGTTTTTGCCAATTCAATTTTGTCCAGCCCATCGTTATCACCGGCTATGATCAATACCGGCGCAGAAATTTTCGAAATATTGTCATCACCAAAGTCGAATGGTTCCTGCGCGAAAGCGATCATCTGCCCTATAAACTTTGTCCATTTTGTTTTATCTGGTGCTATTGCATCGTACGCGGCTTTCATAGGAGTATTCATAAAAAGCCCGGGCTTCCAGTATTTGAAAGCATTGGTTATTTCAGGCAGCCATCCGCTACTTTTATAAGTAGAAGAAATGATCACTAATTTTTTCAACCGTTTAGGGGCTTGTATAGCAAATTTGTAAGCCACAGAGCCACCCATACTATATCCTGCTACGTCGGCACTGTCAATTTTCAGGTAATCCATCACTCCTTCCACATCATGCGCTAAGGTAGCATATGATAACTTTCTATCCGAAAACGGTGTATGTCCGTGTCCCTGTAATTCAATGGCAATTACTTTCCTGTTTTTTGATAGTTCAGGGATCAATTCGGCCCAGTTTCCTTCAATTGTCATAAAAGCGCCATGCAATAAAATGAGCGGTTTACCCTCGCCATATACCTCATAATAAACTTCGATACCGTTCACAGGCGCGTAGCCACCGTTGGATGGCTTGACTTGTTGTCCATTTGCTCGGGATGCTGCACACATAACTACAATTAACAGTATTGATTTAAGAGGGTTAAGTGCTTGGAGTAAATTTTTCATGGCGGTTAAGTTTGATTTTATTAAGCAATACAAAGATGGAACTCATTTCAGGGTTTGATAGCGTGCAAAAACGACTACTTAGAGGGAGAATTGCGACAAAATATGCTTGTAAGCAAAGAAATGACTTTACTTGCTCCCCGTTAAAGAAGATCAAGCATGGAAGAAAGTAACATGAATCTTTAAAAGAAAACCCTCTAAAATTTTAATTTAGAGGGCTTTGATACTTGGTATCGCTTGTTGTCGGGATGGCGGGATGATTATCCGGCCATTTATATCTATGATATTCAATAAGTTATACCGGAATCAATCAGAAACGGGCACCGAATAGGGCACATATAATGTGCATTACTTTAGTGGCTTTTATTGCGTATTTGTTGGTATAAGTGATAGTCAATGAACTTGTTATACAAATATAATAAATGTTTTTCATTTAAAAAAGCACCATTAAGCCGCCATCCTGTGCACTTTTTAAGCGAAAAGAACGACAACTCCTTAATTACCATGTAAGCAACTAAAAGCGCGTAGCCGTATAAAATGTCAAGGGCCTTTAGATTTGCTTTGTGATTATTATTGAAAGTATCTTGCTGACAAAGAATAGGGTGAACCAAGTCAAGGCCCAGGCTAAAGACCTATGGCCCGTATTAGTCCCTGTTTCGAGTCACAAGTCGATGTCAATGACAAGTTAGAATTTTAGACACCAGGTCTTATAAAGGTTTTAGTCTGAGTACATCACATTAATTTATTTAGTATGAAATACAAAGTATTTATCGGCATCGATGTATCAAAGCTTACTATTGATGTCCACCTGCACGGAATCGGTGCCTCCAAAACATTCAGTAACGAGGAAAAAGGATTTGCTTTATTTTTAAGTTGGGTAAAAAAGCATAGTAAACAATCGGAACCGGCGGAGATGATCATATGCTTCGAGCATACCGGTATGTATTCAATTAAACTTGCCACTTATCTAAATGATATTGGAATCCCATTCGCCATGCTTCCTGCGCTTCAGATTAAACAATCTATAGGGATCAGAAGAGGAAAGAATGACCAGATCGATGCACAAAGAATCGCTGAATATGCTTGGCTACACCGCGAAACCATTCAGGCAACTCTATTACCAGCTAAAAGTATTCTCAAACTTCAGTCGCTGCTTACATTACGAAATCGCTTGGTATGTGATCGTGGAGGGTATGAAGCCACATGGAAAGAACAGAAAAAGGCATTGGAAGGAAAAGAGCACAAGGGGATATTTCAAGTTTATAAAAGCCTGATAATGAACCTAACGGTTCAAGTTAAAAAGATTGAAGAACAAATAAAGGCGGTTATAGAAAGTGATGAAGCAGTTAAATTAAACTATCAATTACTGACCAGTATTAAGTGTGTAGGACCTGTACTGGCCGCAAATATGATTGCTTATACGCACAACTTTACCCGTTTTGCTACCTGGCGAAAGTTCGCCTGCTATGTGGGAACTGCTCCTTTTGAACACCAATCTGGCACGAGTATAAAAGGAAGAACACGAGTCAGTAGTTTATCCAACAAGCAACTAAAAAAATTAATCCACATGGTGGCTATATGTGCTTGCGCATATAATCCAGAGATGAAAAGCTATTATAAAAGAAGAGTGAGCGAGGGGAAAAATAAGATGAGTACACTAAATGTTATACGCAACAAGATCATTTCCAGAATGTTTGCTGTTGTCAATCGCGGCTCGGGCTATGTAGATCTGATGAAATATGCAGCTTAGGGCTTATCATCTTAACTCTTAAACAACTCCCCTTATTTTGGACGGGTTCTGTCAAGGGCAGCGAAGGGCGGGCTTGTGCGGCTGCGCTGTTTATGTACCCTTGACGGGTTCCGGCCAAAATGAGAATTTTGTTGTCGAGTTAAGATGAAGAAATATTATTTGGAAAAGTCTTAGAATACCTTTAGTTACAAAAAGAAGAAAATAGTGTAATCCTATATAAGAAGGGATATCGGCAAAGGCGCTGAAATTGTTGGCTATAACGCCTTTACGGGCAAAGCAGATAATATGTGACAGGTCGTATTTTTGCGATAGCGTTTCGATCAGCGTGGTCGTTTCGTTCGCCTGTTCTTCCGTTAGGTAATAATCAGATACCAATTCATGAATAGGAAACTCCTGATTTAGTGCGGCCTGTAGTATTTTTACCTTTTCTCTTTCACTTGCTAATAAACGTTGATACAGTGATTCAGTTAAGTTTTCCGTACCAATTGAAATGCCGGAAACCGTAACGTTATGGGCATTCATGACGACATTGTTCATGAATATTTTGCTGCCGAAGAAATTAATGTTATTCATGTTTTCCTGAATTTTGATTATTGATTAAATCAAAATTCGGCAGGCAATGAAGCGTACCAAACCCAAATCGCGGGTATTTTACCCAAGATAGCGTTATATTTACCCTTACAAATTCTTTGTATATTTGAATTATGGAAACATCTACTAAACCCTCAAATACTCATATTGGCCGGAAAATCAGCCGTATCCGTGAACTTCGCGGTATTAAGCAAGAAACGCTTGCCTCTGAATTAGGTGTCAGTCAGCAAACTGTATCACGTATAGAACAAAGCGAAACAATTGAGGATGATGTTTTGGAAAAAATCGCAAATGTATTGGGGGTAACCTCTGAGGGAATAAAGAAATTCAGCGAAGATGCTGTTATTAACTATTTTAATACGTTCAATGACAATAGCGCAAATAATGGGGCATTCTACGCTCAAACTTTTAACTTCAATCCCATTGAAAAATGGCTTGAAGTTGTAGAAGAAAATAAAAGGCTCTATACTGAGAAAATTGAACTTCTCGAACGTTTATTGCAGGCTGAAAAGGAAAAGAGCGAATTATTAAACAAATAATGTAAATCAGTTAGACGGAATATCTATTAAGCCTTGAACCCTGGTCTGGGCGCTCTTATTGAAGATATAACAAGAATGTTTCGCAGTTTATTCTGGCTTATATTTTAACAATACGTCAACGTTCACTTCTAACGCCCTGGCAAGTTCGTGAAGGGTTAATATGGTTGCATTTACGTTTCCCTTTTCAATGCGTTTTAAATTCGAGGCATCAATGTCGCAAAGCAAAGACATTTGTCTATATGACAGCTTTTTGGAAAGTCTTAACTTTCTAATATTGCTGCCGAATTCTATAAGTAATTGTCTTCCTTTATCGCTAATCAGTAGCCCCTTTAATGATTAGGAAAAATCAAACATTTATTTTTTTTGTCCGGGGGCTAATAAGCCCCTAAAGTTATTTAGCTTTGAATGTATACTATGGTATATTGACTTGCTCGTAAATATTTTATAAATGATACTAAATAAAACATAACTTTAAGAACTTATATAAATCTTATACAATTATTAGGACTGACAAATGCTTTTTTAAATTAATCACGCTGAAATGATTTATTTCTAATGAACCTTTTTCTTTATCCTGAAAACCTTATTCAATTCCTTAATGACATTTATAAATCCCATTGATATATTACAACTTGGACAGGACGAAGCATCGGATATTACCCCTACATTAATAAAGCGAGCTAAAAAAAGAATATATGCTGATATTGAACTATCAGACGATGGAGTATACCATTATAAAGGGAAATCTTTTTCCAAATCGGATATTGATCATGCTATTAATCAATTAGACGACCATGATAAGCTTGAATATTATTTGTTTATAAACAAATATCAAGATTTACAGAACTTTCTTTACAGCCAGGACGATAGATTAATCAACAACTTTAGAAATGAAGCTATTTTTCTTCATCCGGGATTCATAGAGTTTATTAGTCCTTATTTTGCCGCAAGCTTTAATATATTAATTTATAAGACATATTTATCGGGGGAATTAGTTTTTTTCAAAAAGGCGACATCCGTAAAATTGCTAACTGTACCACGCGACATAACAAAGGCATATCAAAACCTTACCCAATACCTTACTGAAACAAAAAAAGATCTTGATAAAGTCGTTGCCGATCTTAGAAACAAAACCTCAATTCATACAGTTGATACTATCAAAAATGTTTATAGTCAGTATAAGTTTAAGCTAAGTTCACCTAAACTAAATTGTCTTCCAATATTATTTCAGGATCAGCGAAATGCCATTGCTAATTCTTTTCGAAACTTCTCGGTAAACATTTATAATTTTTTTGACGATGCGCAACTTTCAATGGACGTCATTAAATATGCTTTGACGTTTGAAGTTAATGGTTTAGATAAGCAGGAATTAGAAAAGGATTTGATTGAAATTACCAAGCTGTTTAATGAACGGGAAGAATCAATAATATTCGAGGAAATTATTAAAAAATATGCCGACCTTTTAAAAGAAGGTGACGCTCTAAATCAAAGAATAAACAACAAAACAGCCAATGGCACCACTGCGGTCAGTTGGGTCAACGCCAACATCCCTTTTTCTGAACTTAATTCGTTACCTGACAGTTTAACGGAAATCAATAGTCAACTGGCACTTTTAATTCGAAGTTTGTCTGTTTCGGTATGGAATAAATGGGAAGATATTGATAATGCAATTCGTTTGATAGATAAGTCGCTTGTTATAAAGACAACAGATTTAAAAGTTAAACAAAATTTAAACGAAGCAAAATCCAAACTATCGGAACTGAAAAGCGATCTAAACAAAGTTACCACTGTAAATGCAATACATCGTGCTCCTATCACTTCAAGACCGGTAACTGTTCCATCTCCTAAACCTTACACAAGCACTAATAATAAAACTTCTCAAAAAGATAATTCTGGCTGTGCAATTTTTATAATTATCATTATCGTTATCGCCATTATAATAGCTATTGCAAACGGTCAAAAAAATTCATCTACAGCGGTTTCGACTGCCGCTGATTCAGTTATGACAGATAGTTCGGCAACTATACTTGATTCATCGAAAACATCTGTGGTTACGCCCCCGGCACCCGTAAGTCAATGGGCCGGTAATAGCTTAAAAACAGGAGCCTCTCCATATAATTCTTGTTTTGGGATAGGCAGTTGGAATGGAAATGCCTGGATAAAATTCACAAATGATAATTCGGTGGATGCTATTATCTGTTTAGTGGATAGCCTGAGTAATAGCACGATAAGGAATGAATATATTAGGGCAGGTGCTGTGTTTAAGATGAAACAAATTCCGGCGGGTATGTACTACATCAAGGTATATTCAGGAAACGACTGGAATCCCGGTTTGCAAAACGGATGCGGTAATACCGGGGCGTTTGAAAAATCGCCTAACTACAGTAGTTCTATTGGAGTATATAATGCGATTGAAATAACAGACGATGGAGTTCAATACAGCACCTATAAAATCGATCTTTCGAAAATAATAAATAGTAATCCAGCTATTCCTTACAATGAATCGTCATTCTTCAATAACCAACAAACTCAGTAAAGTATGCAAGAGCAGGTGAAATTACCCAAGTTATATTTAGATATTTTAAACCAGGTGTTTGAAATTGAAAAAAAGCTAAGTCAAATTAAGGAGCCAAATTCAATTCAACGAAATGTTAACAGATTGAAAGAATCCTTCGAGAATATGAAGTCCAATATATCCAACGAACCAATGAATATTATATATAAAGACCCTATTGGAGAGGACTATAATGAAACCCGAACTGACTGTGAAGCAAGCATCGCAGGTATCACAACTGAAAATTTGGTAATTGTTGAAGTTATCAAGCCTATAATCTACTGTCAATTCGGAGGACAAAATATTATAGCTCAAAAAGGGGTAGTAGTAGTAGAAGAACAAAAAAATTAATCAAATGGAAAACATAAATTTTGGCATTGACTTGGGCACAACTAATTCTGCCATCGCCAAATTCACAAAAGGTCAGGTACATGTATATAATAATCCTACTGATTTTGGCAGAAATACGCTTCCTTCGGTAGTTGGTTTTCGAAAAGACAAAATTATAGTCGGAAATCAAGCCAAAACGTATTACGAAAAAGACCCCAAAAGCGTAGTAGGTGTATTCAAACGTAGGATGGGTACATCGGAAAGTTTTAAAATTAAAGCTATTAATGAATCCAAAAGTCCTGTTGAACTGTCGGCAATTGTTTTAAAGGAATTAAAGACATTTTTACCTCCCGGTGAAAGTATTGATGCAGCGGTGATAACAATACCTGCTTCCTTTGATACAACGCAGGCATCTGCAACAAAAGAAGCCGGCCTGCAAGCGGGTTTTAAACAAGTCATATTGTTGCAAGAGCCAATAGCTGCAAGCCTGGCTTATGCAAACATGAAAAAGGAAAAAGAATTGGCCGACGGTCAATGGCTGGTTTATGATTTTGGCGGGGGAACATTTGACGTTGCACTCATAAAAATAAAAGATGGTGAAATGCGCGTATTAGACCACGAGGGTGATAACTTTTTGGGAGGAGCCGATTTTGACAGACTAATTATTGAAAAACTTATTGTTCCAAAAATTGAAAAAAAATACTCTATTGATGGACTCTTAGACTCGTTTCAAAGTGGCTCAGGTCGGTTAAACGGAAAGTATTATGCACTGCTTCACCTTGCAGAACAAGCCAAGATTTTATTGTCAGCCAAATCATCCGCAGAAATTGAGGTTTCAGGTTTTACCGATGAAAATGATAATGAAATTGATGAAGAAATGATAATCTCAAGATCAGAGTTTAATGAGCTAATTAAGGATTATGTTGATGTGACAATCGATATGGTAAAAAAAATCCTTACCAGAAATTCATTAAAACCATCGGATGTCAATTTTACGTTAATGGTTGGTGGTTCTACTTACATTCCTTATGTAAGACAAAGGGTTGAAGAAATTCTTCAAATACCTATCAATTGCGAGATTGATCCAACGACTGCTGTAGCGATTGGTGCGGCTCATTACGCTTCCGGTAAAACCAAAGATTTTTCAGCGAAGCAAAACAATAACAGGAAACCTCAATTGAGTGTTAAAGCTGCATACTTAAAAACATCTAAAGAAAAAGAGGAATTGTTCTCTGCCAAGATAACCGGCAATATTGAGGGGCTGTTTTATCGTATAAAAAGAGCAGATGGCGGATTTGATACTGGCTTAAAACCATTGTCAGCTAGGATTAGCGAAGACCTACCATTGGTGGAAAACGTTTATAATTTCTTTGATCTAACCGTTTACAATGGTGCGAACGATATTATCGAAACCGATTTAGACACAATTGGAATTAATAGTGGATTCGGAATCAGTGGACAGCCTTTACCTGAAGACATTAGCCTTGAAGTAGATGACGATGAAAATCCAGGCGAAACGAAATTGCTTTTAGTATTTCAAAAAAATTCAGTATTACCTCTTAAAAGAACAATTACGCGTCAGCTAAATAAGACCGTTATTAAAGGTTCTGTAGACGAGTTAATAAGAATAAATGTTTTAGAGGGACCTTATACCGCGTTACCAGAAGCAAACAAAAGAATAGGCTATTTTGAAATTACCGGCAAGAATCTCATCCGGGATATTCATAAAGGCTCCGATGTTGAGATTACTATTCAAATGACTGAATCCCGTGATTTGACAGTATCTACTTATTTAACAATGGCAGATCAGGAATTTAAAGAGATTTATAATCCAAAAGAAAGAAACACGCCTGTCAGCGTTTTAAAATTGGATATAGAAAATCTATCTGTAAAACTTGACGAAGAATTAGAACAGGCAACGCAAACAGAAAATTATGAAGCTGCTAAGGAACTGTTAAACTTAAAAAGGGAAATGGAAGCTATTTCCGAAAATGCATCAGATTTGACAGATGATGATATTACGGATAAACGTTACCAATTAGAAGATAAAAAACGAAAAGTGGCTTTAGATATTGGTAACGCCACGATGGATAAACGCATTGCCGCTGCCAAAAGTGAATACTTTGAAGCTAAACAGGAATGTGAAGAACTTTTGGACGAAAATGGGAACGATCATGAAAGAAAGTATTTTAATGACGTCGTTGCGCAGGAAAATATAATTTTCAGTTCAAGCAATCCTTTAAAAATAAGAGAATTTGCGGAATCATTACATTCAATACGGTTCAACATTATGTGGCGGACACCTGATTTTTTGGTAGCCCTGTATAATAACTTATCTTCAGATTTGCATAAAATGAATGATGCTAGTCAGGCAAAATCGTTATCGGATGCTGGTAAATTTGCAATTGAAAGTAAAAACTGGAGCAGGTTAAGTGAGATCGACCGGGGACTGCTAAACCTTTTGCCAAAAGCTGCACAACAGGAAGCTACAAGAAAAATTGGCTTTTAATGGATGTATTCAATTTGAACGCTTTTCTATTAGGAGTGCTTATCTTTTTAAGCACTTCTTTAACTATTCTTTTTTACATATGGTTCTGCATGATATGGGAAATTAGGATAGAAGAAGTGACAATTTTAACCAATTCCTGGTTTTCGTTGGTCGATAAAAAGATAAATGGAATAAAATATATTCTGGGTTGGTTACCGTTTGGAAGCTCTGTCAGACCGTTAGGTATGTTAGAGGAAGATGCGGCAAGACTACCCGAGGAAGAATATAGGTATGCTTTTTTAAGTAAAGAGCGCTACAAACAACGACTATTCAGATTTACACCGAAAATAGTCTGGGCCTTTGTAATGATTATTTCTTTATATGCAGTAAGTAAGGGCAGCAGTAATATATTTTCCAACTTTATCGAAATTGAAAAATATAGTTACATCGCATTAAAAACCATGATTATTCATGACATTTCAAGGGCGCAGTTTTTGGCATTAACCCATCAAATTTTACTTGGTAAATCTAAAGTTGTCTTTGCATTGTTATTAATAGTGAATCTTCAATTACTATTATACCCCATAAATCCAATATTGTTATGGATAGCCAGCGAGAATAAAAAGCATGGGTGGCAAAAGTTTACCGCTATTATTGTGTTCATGATTTTTTTGTATCTGTTTCTTTGGTTAATACCGTCTTTTGTATTTTCTTTTTTTCATTGGGAAAGTATCATTAAGTATATGATAAGTGCGTTTTTGGGTATTTATAGCGTAGGATTGACCGCTTTTATTCTTATAGTCTTTCTTGTAGGAAAACGAATTAGTGTTTAACGTTAAAGTATTCTTACGATAAAAATTTGCTTCTTGTAGGCAATGTATTGAATTGTGGGATTAAATCTTCTATCAAATGAGTTTCGCGTTTAAATTTTCGGGAATTCAGCTTATGTGATTCCTTTATACAACATTCAAATGAGAAGGGCTTATCCTTGTAATAAGCCTTTCTTATTTGGCAAATTCTCTTAAGCGGGATCATTTATGATTTATGGGGTAATCTACTTACTTGTATATGTATGTCTAATTTTTGCTCTTGTTTTCTTTGCTGCTTCCTCGCTTTCAAACTTTGTTACCATTTTTTCAGCAAGACCGGGATTATTTAAATAGGTGGTATCAGCCCATAATCCTATTTCGGGTGCGACCTGCTTAATCATCCTGAATTTTACCTCCACGGCTTCTAAATGGGTATTCTCTTTCCATAAGTAAATTATCAATCCTGTAGCCGATGCGAGGTAAATAAATATGACTGCCAACGCTATGAGCACACCCTTAGACTTAAAGTCTAAGGAGTACTTAAGTTTTATAGGCAGGGCTTTCCTAATGGCCTCTAAAATGCTTCGCGTTTCTACCTGCTGCTTTTGGATTTGCTCGGCAGGATAAGCAATGTTCATTTTCGCGATGGCGGCTATTTGCTCCGCACTCTCTTTATTGTACCTGACTAAAAATACTTTAAAAATTTCCTTTAATGCCTCGAAATGGGGCGTATAGTCCTGTATTTTCTCGGCCTTTTTCTCCATCTCGGTGACCCGTTTTATCAATTGGTCGATGATCTCATCATCGATGCTTTTTTCATTATTTTCCATAGTGTTGTTTTTATGGGTTAATTATTACATATGCATACCCCGGCTTTGCTCCTGATCGTTGTCCTGACCCTGACCTTTCTTTTTCTTTCTTCGGTACGGCTCATCCGGTTCAGGTGTGATTACGGGTATAAATCCCGATGGTAAAAAGCTATGCTGCTGTGTGGAATGCTCCTTGCCAGTGTCCTTGTTATTAATTACCGCCCTTAACTGGTCTGCTAAAGATGGCTCTAACGCCTTAGCCTGTTTCTGTTCGGCCTGCTGCTCTATCTGCTTGCTCAACCTGCCATAGCTTAAACTGCGGTCGATCTCTGACCCCTTAAACTTGAACTCGCCCTTGCTGAAACTGATACCCTGTTTTTCAAGCGTACCGCTTTTATATTTATACTGCATACCAATGCCCTGCTTCGCTAACTCCTGCTTCAGTTCATTCATGCTGTATACCTTTTGACTTACCGCCTTAATGGTATCGTATAGCTCGTACTTTAGCTTATCCATACCCTTTAGCTGCTGACGGTTAACGTTCTGCTTGTCCTGTGCGACAAACAGGCCATGCTGCAACGTGAGCGACTTACAAATCTTGATGCTCTTTTGCCGTTGGAAGTTATCAGCTATGGTTTTGCCATTGTGGTTTACCCGGTTATAAATGATATGTACATGCGGATGCTCCCGGTCTTTGTGACGTACCATTAAAACCTGCGTGTCCTGTATTTTCATCCGCTGCAAATATGCCTGGGCGATACTGACCATTTTTTCATCGGTCAATTTGTCCTTATCGTTCGGGCTCCAGCTTAATGCAATATGCCCGACCGCCTGACCTAAGCCGGGGTTCATTTTACGCTGTGCGTTAAAATCCTCGATGGTGTGCGCGATCTGCCCGGTGCGTACACCGTCCGCGTACAATATGCCTGCATCCTTTTTCAGTACGTTGTACTGGATGCAGCCGCCGAAGCTTTTGCCGGGCTTAGGTATCTTGGCGATCATGGCTGTTAAAATATTTTAGCGCGTCGAAAATCTCGGTTAGGGTACTGTCCGCTTTCCGGGCAATACTTAGAATACCGTCCCGGTGCGCGAGTTTCGTTAACTGGTTCAGGTTATTGGCTAACCCTGACAACATCCGCATCAACTGTAAATCTTCTGGCTTTAGCCGGGCGACTACCCGCGCGGATTTAGCGGCCGCCCTTATCCAGTCGCTTACCCGCATCCCTGCTTCTCTGGCTTTCGACCCGATCATAAAATGTTCAGTGGCGGTTAGCCTCACCTTTACATGCGTCTCGCGCCTGACCCTGCTCTTGGGTCTGCCGCCCTTACGTTTCGGCTGTTCCGTTTCCTGTTTTGCCGTTGCTTTTAAATCCTGTGACATCATAATTCCTGTCTTTAAAAAGCCTAAAAGTTCCTTAAATCTTTTTGCGACCATCGGGAGCAAAAAGCAAGTTTGCCGACCCGCCGTAGGCGCGGGCGGAGTTTTTGGGTACCAAAAACACAAACTCATACTTTAGTAGCCGTAATCCAGGAGATAGATTAATGAGTAACTAACACAAACGTGCAGCATGATTTATATGAATGTATAGCAAGATCTTACCATACCTATCAGAAGATTATAAAGGCAGAGACAAGAGTACCGAACATTAACATGCAACAACTTACAGGATGTATGCATAGCGAGATAATACCTTGTTTTTGTAACGCAAACAGGAATACCGGCCCGAGAGTACCTAACATAGCTTTGCAGCAGAATAGATGCATGCTTAGCCAGATAATGCCTCCCCGGTCTCCTGTTTCGTTTATTTGTAATTAGTTAGTAAACAATAAGATATTGATATAGAGAGGGGACGGCAAAAGAGCATCCACATAGCTTGCAACATCATAAGTAATGATGTATGCCTGAGCAAGACCTTACCATTGCCGGGTTCTTATCCATGAGTCTCAATAGTATTTTAAGCCGGGGGACAGCTCCCTGAGCCTGTGTAGAATATGAGTATAGACTGTGGGATATATCTCTCTGTTTCGATTTCTGTAACAATTCAATTATGAGCAAAAAAGTAACATTGAAACAGTGCCTGGGTATTGACGTATCCATGAAAAAGATTGATTGCTGCCTGTCCTTCTACACAGAAGACCTGAAGATCAAGGTAGTGGCAACAAGCGGATATGAAAATAACCCTGACGGATTTGTAAAGCTCCGGGAGTGGTTAAACAGGAAACAGGATAATAGCCTTGCCTTGCATGTCAATATGGAGGCGACCGGCACCTACCATGAAGAAGCCGCCTATTTTCTTGCCGGGGTCGGTTACCGGTTGAGCGTTATTCAGCCCACTAAAGGCAAACAGTATGCCAAGAGCCTGGATGAGAAGAATAAAACAGATAAGATCGATGCCGGTATGCTGGCCCGTATGGGACTGGAACGGGACCTTATGCCCTGGAGCCGGCCCAATGAGCAGCTGCGCCGCCTCAAAAGAATGAGCAGGGAACGCATCGGTTTGATCCGGGACAGAAACGCCTTAACCAATCAGTTACATGCCCTGAACCATTCTTTCGATGCTTTCAGGGATAGTGTAGAGCGCCTGAAAGAACGTATCGCTTTAGCAACCAAACAGCTTGGTGAGATAGAAACACAAATGCGGGAACTGACAGATAGTGACCCTGAACTCTCCAAGCGAACCAAACACGTCATTACCATTCCGGGGGTCAACTTTGTTACAGCTATTACAGTTATTGCTGAAACCGATGGTTTTGCCAATGTCGGTAACCGGCGGCAGCTGGTCAGCTATGTGGGTTTGGATGTGGTTATGAAAGAGTCAGGCACCCTTTCATGGCGGCCCCATATATCCAAACGGGGAAATGCCTACATTAGGGCGGGGCTGTATATGGCTGCTGTCAGTTCTATTATTCACAACAAAACCTTAAAGACTTATTTTAACCGGCTTAAAGATAATGGCAAACCGGGAAAGACGGGTATCGTTGCCCTGGAAAGAAAACTGCTCGTCCTGATCTATACCCTGTATAAAAACGGTCAGGATTATAGCCCGGATCACCGGTAGCCTAATATCTGGTACTGCTTTTTTTAAAAAGAATAGCCCGCATAAACGGGCTATAGTAGATGGTCTTTGCCCTAAAGTAGGGCATAACCTCTGGTACTGTAAAGATAAGCATTATTCTGTATTTAGGATACCATGGCATAGTTTCAACGCGTGATCTGCTGACCCTGCGATCTTTTCTTTCTTTTTTTCTTTTGCTCGGCTTCGCTCTCCGGGACGATATTAGCACCTGCTGTATACATCGGTTCCAGCATTACTTCCAGGAAACTCGCCGCTGTTTTGCCTGCTGCTGCCAGCATACCGACTGTGGTCGTAAACAAGCCTTCTGCAACGCCCTGGGCAAGTTCATTAGCTACCGATCTGCTCTGGTAATTCTGCGAAGCGCCCTCGGCCAGTACGCCCAGCTGTTCCCGCTGCGCCAGTTTGCCGTTCTTCTGAACATTAGCGTAGGCCAGTGTATCTTTAAGTTGCCTGTCAAATTCGAACAAGCTGTCAAAAAGATTTTCCCCGCTTTGCTTGAAAGCCACCCTGTCAAACTGCCCCATCTTTTTAGAGTGCTCCGCATTCTTGCCCCGCGAGGTGTTCATCGGGCTAAGCTTGATCTTGTTAGTCGCATCCTTACGGCTGACAATGACCTGCACATGCATCTGCTCGCCGTCCTTGCGGTCGCCGCGCTTTTTAAGTCTCTGTTTGACCTCCGGGTCTTTGTGGCTATAGTAACGGTGATTTTCCAGCTTGGCGAACCATACCAGGTCTTCATGGCTGTGAATACCGTCTTTTTTAAAGTTCTGTGCGTAAGCATCCATTACCCTGACGGCGAACCCTTTCATTTGCTCTTTTGCGCCATCTTCGCCGTATTGCTCTTTTAGAAACGCGATCTCTTTCTGGCTGGGGCTGATATTGACCAGAAAGAATTTGGCATCCTCCTTACTCAGCTTAGCGATATTGTTATTTATTGTCCGCATTACCTTATACGGTTCGATCCTAGTCTGCTGGCCGTTAAACCAGTACTCCGGTTGTTGTTTATGATCGAGCCGGTTTTCTTTTTCAAGATAATGCACCAGCCCTGCGCTGCTTCCTTTGTTCGCCGCTTCTTTACTGTCTGTAATATTAATAAACATACCCCCTAACATTCTTGATTTATTACTTATAATAAACTGATCTGCGATTTGGTAACCGCAATCAGCTCTTCTTTTTCCCTGCCGATGTCATCATGCCAAACGCATCTCTGGACCGGATATACCCATCCAGGATATGAAGGAACTGCGACTTGAGCGCTTCCTTGCTTTTAAGCCCTTTCTGCATCGTGTCCATGATTATCCCGATGGCGTTTAGCTTCCCGTCCTGGGTATGTTGATTATTCAGCAGGTCTGTATTGGCCTTGAGTATTTGAGTATTAAAGCGTTCAATGATCTGGCCTTGCGATACAGATACCCTGTCCATTTCCGTTTTCATGGGTATGAGCAGCATGTTTTCCTGGCTTTTGATAAAACCGATATACTGCTGGTGGTTCTTCATCAGGGCATTCTTTAACAACTCATCATTCAGATCTATCGGATCCTTCTTGCTTTTATAAAAATAGTCTACCATCTGGATAAAGACCTGGCGCTTTGTCCGCCCCAGTTTAAGGGCGATCTTTTCAAACTTCTGGTCAACCAATATGGGGTATCTTACTGATCTTACATTAATATCTTCCATCGTTCATTCGTTTTACCAGCACAATCCTGTATATCGGAATATGCCTTTATCTGTTTATACAGGATACCCTAAGTATCCTGTTTTCTTTTATTTCACCGGCAAAAACGCCCTAAAGTATCCCCGGAGGATACGTAAAACCCCGTAGCGATAGCGTAGGGCAAGCAAAGTAGGGCTCCGCCCAACTTCCGCTTGCTCCTTATGCTTTTCGCATAAGGACAAGACTTTATCCCGGTACAAAGTCCCGGGTACAAATCCTCGTGGCACAAACTCCCCTGGTACAAAATCTCCCGGTATAAAATCTCCCGGTATAAAATAAAGCACGCGTTTCGTAAAGGCTGCCATCAAAAAATTACTTAAAAATTTGCTTTTCATAATAGTATCTTGCTTCTTACCGGCAAATGCCTTTTGTTAACGGCCTCCGGCCGGTATAGACAACTATACAGCTATACCGGAAGCGGTATGCTGTGCCGCTCTTTTTACCAAAGCTTCGCTTTGGTCTTCACCCGTTGCTTTTTCCGATGCGAAGCATCGGAGCTGCTTTTTCTCCCTCACCTGGCGTTGCCCTCCAATAGCTTTTCAATGTCTTCTAACTTGTAATAAAGCAGCCCGCCGATCTTGGTATAACGGAGTGTTCCGTTAACCCTTAAATTCTGTAAGGTGCCTGGCGAAATGTTTAACAGCTTCCTGACCTCGTAGCTTTTCAGCCATTGTTTACTTTGTCCCTGACCCGGTTTTAGGAGATGCTTCATCTCGGTTAGCATCTCGTTTTTAAATTGCTTTAGGTCTTCCCTTGTGATTAATTCAACGTTCATCTTTTCCTCCTTGATCTTTAGTTTTTTGTTGCATGATTGCGAGCACCTCGCTCTTTTTAAAATACACCCGTTTGTGCAGGCGTAAAAAGGGCAAGCCTTTTTTCATCCAGTCTGTTAGGGTGACCAATGACACGCCTAACTCTGCGGCCAGTTCCTGTTTGGATAACAGCCGCTCGTCATCAGGCGGGGGACTGCCGCCTGTCTTTAAATGTTGTTGTAATTCTGCCCTGACTGCATCCCGGATACAGTGGCTAAGGGCTTCGTAGTTGATTATTGTCATGCCACAAAAAAATATAAAAAAGGTGCGCGGGCATGACCACGCAGATTTGCGTGGTTAAATTGGAGTGGTATAAGGCAAGTTAATACTTGCTATAACTTGCTGAAATATAGAATATTGCCAATCGTATTAAGATAAGCAAGGTATGCGGATTATTTATCGGTATGGGTACGCTTTTTGGATGGCGTGATGTCAAAAAGCCGCATTTGAGCAGGTATAACAGAGTACTTTTTGCCGGGGTTTTCCTTGTCTGCGGGAAAATAACGGCGGATGGTTTCTAAATTGATTTCTTCGTTACCCTCCCTGAAATACTTAGCTATCATCTTGCACCATACCATTTGTGTCTGTGAGAAAACAAGCTCCTTGCGGTTGTCGGGTAAGATAGTGGATTGTAATTTTAAACAGAGGTCTAAGAAAGTTAAAAGGTAGCCTTCGGGAATATCTATGTATTCTTTGGTTTCCAGTTTCTTTGCTTCCCTCACTTCATTTTTAAGCTGGGCGATTTCGTCTTTCTGCCTTACAATTTCCTCGTGCTGCTCGGCAATGATCTCCGGCAGGGTCTTTTCCGTATGCCATTGGTCTATTGAACGCAGGTACTTTTGAAAGCGTAATAATTTTTCAATCATCTCCGTATCCGTGGCATGGCTGGAATTAAACGGGTTCTTGTTTTCTAAATATCGTATTCGCCTTAGAACAATCTGCCAAACGAACGTAAAAAATTCGCGTTCTCCCTGCGGAACTTTATCTAAGAAATAGGCTAAATGGTATTTGTAGTATAAACTGTATTCCTGCTCCGGCAATTGGAATAGCCGGTAAATAAACAGGTTATCCTCATAACCTTTTTTTAATCCTGTTACAATACCAATATCGTACTTATGTGGGTTGAGGTCAAACGGTTTACGGGCTTTAAAATATCGGTTCGGCATGGCTTCGGTTGTTAATTTCCTATTACATGCTATAACGATAGTTTTCCGTTTTAGTTTATTACAGCCAGTTCCGGGATTTTATAATGGCGATTATAATTAGATATGTAGATTAATAGTAATAAATATTACAGGGGGGGGTAACTGGAAAATGCTGTAAAAAACAAAGCCCCCAATGAAGGGGGCTTGTGAGACTGTCCAGTTAAAACGCCTGCCGTTAGGCTGTCCAGCTTTTTCTCCTGTCTCAAATACTAATACAAATATAAAGATTTTTTGTATGCAAACATTGATTTTTGCAAATAAAAAATTCAATTATAATGTGTACTGTGTTAACGGAAACTGGAATAAAAGGTTTTAGGGATTTGTCGTAACTTCTATTAACCGCCTGTTATCCATTTTTTTCAAGCTCGATTCGTCTCCGTCTATTAGTATCACATATTGACCATCGCTTATTCTAAATGTATCAGTTACCATAGCCGTAAATACGGTAACTTCATATTTGCCTATTTTACGTTCGTAAAAACCAACGGCAACGTTAAGCATCCCATCGGCTGTATCCTTTTGTAAAACGACCCTTAACGAATGACTGGCCGGGTTTGTTGCGTTAACAAAGGCAAAGTTTTTTACCTTAAAAGCATAGTTGATTAAATGACTAATCGAATGCGTTACCAACTCTTTAATGGTTTCCTCGTCTATGCCTTCTCGCTTTTGACCATCATCGCTGCCAAACTGAACGCGGTTTAAGTAATGCTTATCAAACCAAATCTCTATATGTAACTGCTCGGATTTCTCACCGATCTTTCTTGCATTTTTTGAACCAATGTTTTCTGAAAAGGCTAATTCATCTACTACGATTTCTCCTATCAGTTCTTTTGTTATCCGTTTACGTTTTGGTCTGCCCATTATTAGAAAAATTATTACTGCCTATGCAAGACTAAACCTATCAGGCAGGGTATTTAGCAAATATAATTGAAACTAGCCCCATACCGGAAATATGGGGCTAAAATCTATTGAGCTCTTAGACGCTCACTTAATCGGACCATATCGTCGCCTAACTTACTTTCGATCACCTTTGCATATATCTGCGTAGTGGTAAGTTTGGAGTGGCCTAAAAGTTTGCTCACCGTTTCTATCGGCACGCCGTTGGTTAATGTTACTGTAGTGGCGAAAGTATGCCGGGCGATATGAAAGGTTAATGGTTTAGTTATATCACACATATCAGCAATTTCCTTTAAATAGCTGTTTAGTTTCTGATTGCTTAATGTTGGCAATACCTTTCCCTCGGCCAAAGCCTGCGGATGGCCTTTATACTTTTCGACAATTTCTAAGGCTTTTGGCAATAGCGGCACTTTAACCGGCTCATTGGTCTTTTGCCTGTTAGTCATGATCCAAATGTTATTTGCAGATTTTTCAACCAAGTTGGCCGGGGTTAAATTAAAAACATCTATATAAGCAAGTCCCGTATAGCAACTGAAAATAAACAGGTCTTTAACAACCTGCAACCTGACGATATTAAAATGTTTGTTCTCAATCCTTGCCAGTTCGTCTTTGGTTAAAAACTCCCGTTCGACTTTATCGAATTTCAATTGGTATGCGTGAAAAGGGTTGCGGTCTATCCATTCTAACCTGACAGCAAGGTTTACCATCTTGCAAAATCTTTCGATGTGTTTCATAAGGCCATTATTATTTAATGGCTTCTGTCCCTTGTCCGGTGTCCTGTTGCGCAGGTAGTATTCAAAATCGGTAATAAATTTATAAGTGAGTTCAGAAAGGTACTTGTCTTTCGTCCCAAATCGTTCAATGATAAATTCCTGAATATACTTTTGGGTGGTGTAGTAATTTTTCATCGTTCCCGGTTCCAACACCTGTATTTGTTCTGTGTTGTGATATTCAATCAGGCGGCAAACGGTAAATGCTGCCTGATCTTCGCCTGTAAACTTATCTTTTACCAATTCAGAGGTAATCAGCTTCTTTTGCAATAAGAGGTGCTGATAGCTTTCTACAATACCTGACCTGTATTGCTCCAGGTAGTTGTTTAATTTTACCACTTCTTCCTTACTGCCTTTTGCCATACCTTTGTTGGCATTCCAGTTTGCAGGGTCGATTGAACGTTTTACTGATACATCGGTACGATGACCATTCACCGTAATTCTCGCGTAAATAGGTGCTTTTCCGTCATTGGTCGCTTTATACTTTCTTAAGTAGAAGATTACGCCAAAGGTGTTGTTTTGTGTTTTCATATTTGTCAATTTTTATTTTGCAATAGCTTCAGATTGACAGATTTTAATATGCTTTGGCAGTGGGGCGATTTGCCCGGTTAATTAAGGGCACTGCAAAGGGTACTAAAACCAATCAAAATAAATCAAATAACAAATTGACTATCAGTTACTTAATGAGCTATTTGTGCCCAAATATAAATGATATAATTGGGGCACCGAATAGGGTACATTTTCTTTGATATAACTTGAATGAATTGGGGTGAAATAAAATAAAAAAGCCCCTAAATCATAGATTTAAGAGCTTTTTAGTGTCTAATGACACCGTGAGCGTCGGGATGGCAGGATTCGAACCTGCGGCCTCCACATCCAAATGTGGCGCGATACCGGGCTACGCTACATCCCGCTTTGGCTTTCGCCGGGTATTATGATTCCACCAATCAGAAAAGAAAACCCTCTAAAATTCAATTTAGAGGGTTTTGATACTTGGTATCGCTTTAGTCGGGATGGCAGGATGCATCCTAAACTCTCTATATTGTTGTTAATCTGCAACTTACAAACGTTTAAATTTGACAGGGTGCAGAATAGGGCATTTTTCAATTCATATCAAAATGAACTATTTTACATGGTTTGACTGTTTTTACTTGTCTATCCCAATGATATACAAAGATAACAAGATATAGCCAAAGACAAAAATTCATGTCAAATCATTGTCTTTTTTTCGGTCATATTTCTTTAAAAGCAACCCCCAAATTATAACTACAATCGTTGGTTAACTCCCCAACAAGCTTTTTTCTTTTAGCTATAAAAAATACTCATAGGATGGCAAAACCCTAATTTAAACGATCTCTCTAAATTCTCATTAGCTCAATTATCCGCGGATAATCAAAAACCTTCCCCTTGCATTATTCAGATCTAATCAAAACCTTTACAAATAATTTAACGTAAGACGAAATATAGCAGCTTTGCTATTTCCTTAAAGTTAATGCTCCCTGGCTCACCCCAAGCCCCCGAGATGTATAATTATTTTAATAAACCGTAATGTAGAGAAACAAGATATATAACATCAATTAAATCTAATAAAACTAAACCTTTTTCACGATCAACTTGCGGGCTGGTAACCGTAATTGAATATTTAATAGCCTATGCCAGTTAATCATTTTATTCATGTTTTAAATAGCTATCTACCTCTTTCGCAAGGTTATCAGGATTTTTTGAAAGAACATGTTAAAACTATTTATGTAAAAGCAAAAGATGTGCTTTTACCCTTTAATCATCAAAAATTTGTCTTTTTCTTCGTCAACAAAGGCATGATTTACTCTTGGCGTGAAGATGATGAGGGAAACGTAATTCCGAGACAATTCACCTATGAAAATCAATTTACCGGAACAACTATTAACCCCCTTTACCCCGTACTTATTCCTGATGGTATTAGTTGTGTTGAAGACAGCATACTGGTAACAGGAGATGTGGCTATTTCACCAAAAGCTGTTGAAAAATTTGATGAGGCCAGGGAACTGATTAACATTCTTGTTAGTAACGGTCAAGTTCAACAGCAAAAACTCAATAATGCGTTATTATTACATAATGCCAAAGACCGCTACAAAAGCCTGCAAGAAATAGCACCCGTACTATTTAAGCGTGTTCCCGAAAGGCTACTTGCTCCTTATTTGAATATGAGCCGCGTTCACCTTAACCGGCTTAAAAATGGTCATTTATAATGTCCTGATTTTAGCAATAATCATTCCAAAACATTCCAAAAAGTTGTAACAAATGTTACAACTTTTTGGAATTGTATCGTATTACCTTTGATCTATTAACCAATAGTAACAGCTTACTTAATTTTTAAGTAATACAAACGGAAAGGAGCTTGGTGACAAACAGTAAAAATCAATTTTACGGATTACGTATCCGTCAGTGGCTTAGGTCACTTTAAATTTTTAACTAAATCTTTTTGCTATGAACATAAATTTAGTAAAGCACCCATTATCTGAATTAAACGAAAAGAGTAAGGCAACAATCATCTTTTTAATTTGCTTGAGTTCGGTATTTCTCTTTGTTTATACCGCAGGCAGCAAAATAATTCAACATGATCGATTTCTGGATGGGATAAAAAATGTGAACATCCTAAGTCCCTACGCCACTTTTCTCTCTTGGATAGTACCTATTTCTGAATTATTTGTCTCAGGCTTATTACTCATCCCAAAAACATATCGGATTGGCTTGTCATCATTTCTATTTCTAATGATCACTTTCACGGTTTACATTGTAGGTATGTTGTTATTTGCCGATAAACTGCCTTGTCATTGTGGCGGGGTAATTGAAAGTCTGACTTGGTTCCAACACGTTTTATTTAATTTGCTTTTCATAGTATTAGCTTTGGTCGCATTATCGTTAAGTAATGATTATCAAAATTCAATTAAAAATGAAAAATTTTAAAAAAGTTGCAATAGGGATATTTGTAGCCGTTATTGCTTTTAGCTTCAGCGCATTTACCAATGCAAAAAAGTTTGCTACTACTAACAAGTTTTATAACACAACCGGCATAGCAAGCAGCAATCCTGCCGACTATGTATACCGTGGAGGCGGCGTTGACCGTTGTCTTTCAAACCCATCTGATGTTTGCACCGCGGAATGGAGCACTACTAATACTCCTACAACCGGACAAACGCCAACCCAAGCTGGTTCACCATCATTTGTTGGTAACCCTACTTCAGGCGACTATAATCCATAAATTAAAATAATGGCAGGGTTAACAAACCCTGCCATTATTTTGATTTAAGTTCAAGGGCCTCTTTAATCTTTTGAGTTAACCCGTTAACGCCTTTTGCCCGTAAATCATTTTCCGAATTACTAAATATCTTTCCTTCTTTGTCGATTAACAAAGGATGTGGATATGCGACTATCGAATACTGCTTTATTACTTGAGAACTATTAGCTTTGTACAGATTGATGATTTTTGTTGAAGTGTAGAAATTACTCGTCACTCCTTTATTCCAAATATCTTTATTCGCATCCAAAGAAATGCTAATAAAAACCACATTCTCATTAGAAGAATAGGCTTCTTCTACCTTTGAAAGCACATTTTTAAAGTACTCAATACATCCCTGGCATCCGGTAAACCAAAAATCAATAAAAACCACCTTGCCTTTATAATCGCTCAAATTAATCATGCGATCATTACGATCTGGCAAAGAAAAATTGTAAGCAGTTTTGCCGATTTGGTTGTTGCTAATTGATAAATTTAAAATATCTAAATATTGATCATTTTTGACAGTGTACAAACAATCACTTAATATCGGGGAATCATCGTTTATATAAGATATGTTGTTGTATACGAATGCGGTTAATAATTTTTCTTTTAATTGTCCAGTGTAGTTAAATTTTAAATAGTTATATACTTTCTCTACTAAAGGAAGATTTACCTGACGCTTCTTTTCTTCGTTATTATTTCCCAATAATAAGGTTTCCAATTTTGATCGAGTTAAAATATAGTCCAAGTAAAAAACAGAATTGGATGCATTATTTTGAATAATTCCCGAACTTTTAATTTGGTATTTTTCCTTGTACAGGTTTTTATAATTGTCTTTTTCTAAACCAGAAGTTGCCATAGATGTTCGTATCGACATTGGTTTTGCATATAGGTCATTCATCACCTTTCCAATCAGATTAGCCTCAACAATACCGTAAGTTTCGTTTGACAATTTTGACTTGAAATTGTATAAAATATTAAAAGGGGTTTTTAAAATATAATCAATTCTTTTCTGTAGCCTATTTGACTCTTGAGAGAGTGTTGGAATAGGAAGTTCAGCACCTTGATCTTGATAGATCTTTAATGTTTTGTAATATTGTGCGGTTTCCTCTTTATTGTAAAATTTCCAGGCATTGGCCGAGGCAGTATCTAAACTGTAACGACAATTATTTTTTTCAGATCCTTTACCGGCAAACAATATTGTCTTACAATTAACACAGGTAGAATCGCCTTTATCGGTTTCAATATATTCAGCAATAGACGGTTTTACATTGGTAATAGCGATGTTAATATTATCACCAGGTCCGATCAAATAGAATTTTAAATAAGGAAATGCGTTTCCCCATTTATCATTAAAATCTGAAAGTGAAAAATAAGACAATTTGTACACGGAATCTAATTTGAATGTAAACCGGCCATTTTTTAAAGGTACACGGTAACTTCGATGGGGTATAAATTGGCTTTTATCAGCAGTAAACAGATTATCCCATAAGTCGATATTGACACTGTCAATTTTACTTTCATAGTTGTAATATCGCCCTGAAATGATTACAACAGAACCTGATGTATTGGTTTTAGCTTTGCGTTGGGCATACAGCAATCCGGGTAATAACAGGAAAGCCACCCAAATTATTTTTGGTTTGGACATAAATTTTTTTTAGTGATATTACCTTGGATTTTGTTGTAGCCCACCGAGAGTTATCTCATTTATATCGATAGGCAGGGTGTATCTCAATGAGTTGGGTAATAAAGTATATTTTTGGCCGCTAACAGTCCTTGTCAATGTAGTTTGAAAACGGCTGTCAACATTTAGCCTTCTTAAATCTGTCCATCTTAGCCCACGAAAACAAAGTTCTTTACGCCGCTCTGATAGTATTAAAATAAGAGCTTCGTCAGCAGTTGTTACCGAAGCATTTTGATATGTTCCGGTTTTCCATCTCAGTTTTAAAAGTTTATTGAGATCCGCCATTGCTTCAGTAATTTTCCCTGTTCTTGCAAAACATTCCGCACGATTTAAATACATTTCGTCAGTTGCAATTCCCCCAAATAAGGTGGAGCTTCCAGAATAGCTACCTTTATAGGTTAAATTGCCACCAACTGTTGTAAAAAAATTTGCAGGTCTTAAATCATTACCATTGTAGGATTGATAGAGGTTTGGATCAATGATCAACCGCGTTGTGAGAAACGATAAATAAGTTATAAGCGTTGAATTAAAAATGATCTCTGGATTAAACATCTGAATTGGACGAGGATCGGCACTATTTAATTGGTTATAATCCATTAAACTATTCTGTAGCTGCAAACATGAATCAGCGTATAATAAAGCTTTATCATAAATCTGTTGAGATAAATATATTCTTGAAAGCAAACCATAAGCAGCGGGTTTCGATGGTCGCATAGGTGTCAATGGCTTGATGGGTAGCAGTTGAACCGCCTGTAGTACATCTGATTTGATTTGCTCATAGGTTTGTTCCACGGAAGACCTATTAACGGTAATATTAATATTAGCAGATGTTCTTAAAGGCAATCCTAAATCAGTTTTAGCCGTGTTTGAAGAATAGCTATTGCAGAATAGCTGGGCTAAATTGTAATAATCAAAACTCCTGTAAAAAAGAGCTGACCCTTCAACGTTTTTATATGCAGGATTAGATTGGTTGCCCGCTTTGATTTTTGACAATCCATCCAATACAACATTTTCATTTAATATTCTTGCATAGGATAATGTCCAGTCATCTACAGTTGCCGCGCTATAAAAATTATCAGTAGTAGGTGCCCACAGATAGACGCTTCGTTCGGTTTGAGAAAGGCCAGGAAAGCGAGTATCATTAACGTAAAAATCTCCTTCACTAATCACTCCAAGACTTGGCTGATTAATATTCATTGAAGATGTCGAATTGTCGAGTAAGGCTTGATAATCCGCTACAGTTGTCGGTACGACTAAGGATTTACTTGGCTTGGCATCTAACCAGTCTTTTTTACACCCGCAATTAAGTATACTTAACAGGGATATTATGAGTACGTATAATTTATTAATTTTCATAAATTTTGCTTAATTGATATGTTAGAAATTTCCTTTAATTCCAAAAGCTATAGATCTTGGATTAGGCATAGTACTGTTATCATTTGTTCCGGGAATAGCATCCGGGTCAATGCCGCTATGATTAGCACGCCAAATAAGCCCTACATTATTGCCATAAATGAATACTTGCAGATTTTTAAAGGGAAGTTTGGGAAATTTGGAGTTTGAAAAATCATAACTTAGGCTAATATCCTGTAATCTAATATTGTCGCCTTTTTCAATGTTGACTTCAGAATATTGGTAAAATCTATCTCTTGCTTGGGAAAAGGGATAAATTATCGACGGTACGTTTGTCCTTGTCTCATCGCCAGGTTGAAGCCATCGATTATCATAGTCACGATTAACTGCTAAAAAAGACGTTCCAGTTGAGGTAATTCCTGAATAATTTATGGTAGGTTTTCTGAAATAGTAACCTAATTTGTATGTAATCTGAACCGCCAAAGCAAATCCTTTGTAGGTAAACTTATTATAGATACCCCCGTAATATGTTGGTCTTGCAGGGCCGGAATAAATTAATGAGTTGATAGGGCTATTATTTACAATAGCCGAATAATCTTCACTCGTCGCCCCATTTAAATAACCTATCGGATTTCCCGTTTGCGCGTTGAGCCCGCCCCATTTATAACTGTATAGGCCAAATACAGGCCTATTAATATTGGGGACGGCAGAATTGCCGTTCCCATCTGCCCCTACCAATTGTGGCGCGGTAGGTGTGACATCATAGCGTGTTACTTTATCTGTTGAATGACTTATTAAGAATGTAGTTGTCCACCTAAGTTCACGGTTAAGATTTTTGGTAGTAAGTACTAAGTCAGCACCCGACCCTCTCATATCTGAATAATTACCCTTTAAAGTTGTTATCCCTACATTTGTAGGAAATGTCTTAAATCCTAACAAATCGGTTTCTTTCTTGAAATAAAAATCGAGACTGCCAGTAACGATATTGTTTTTAAAACCAAAATCCACTGCTAAATTCCCAATTCCGGTTTTTTCCCATCGTAAATCAGGATTACCAATATTGGAAATGGACGCATAGGGTAAATTTGTAAATTGAGCATTGTTATAATATTGAAATGTTGTAACACCTGTTACTGATCTGTCAAGATTACCGTTATAGCCGTAGGTTGCCCTTAATACTAAATTTGGCAGCCAATTAACATTGTAAAAGCTTTCTTTATCGACCGTCCATTTGCCGCCAAAAGACCAAAGTGGAACACTTTTTTGGTTTGTAGAAACACCGAAATAATTTGAACCGTCTATACGAGCGCTGGCAGTTGCAGTATAACGATCTTTGTATGTATAAGCGATATTTGCAAATGAAGATCGAAAACGATCCAATGTCCCGGTTATACCTAAGCCACTATTAATAGCCGAGAAGCCACCAGATGGATTAGTTGGAAATGAATTCAATGAGTTTACGTTCGTGAACGTGGAAAGCTCATCATTATAGCCATACAGACTTGAAGAGTTGTTTTCAACCGAAGTTTGTGAAAACTCAGTACCAAGTAAAGCAACGATAGCGTTATTCCCCCATTTAACATTATAATTAATTTGGCCGCGTAAATTGTTAGAAATAACATTGCCATTTGTTAGTGCTAAAATTCCGCCTAACGGGATGTTATATCCACTTACCATTCCATTATTTAGAATGGAAAATTGATTGATCAAATTACGAACATAATATGTATCCTGACTTTCATAATCTCTATTTTGGAGATTCGTCCGTTGATATTGGTATTTTATTTCAGCACTCAAACCAGGCCAAAATGTATATTTTAGGCCTGGTGAAAATCTTAGATCAAGATTTTTAGTTACGTTATCCGGTTTCTCTAATTCATTAAGTGGGTAATAGCTCCAGTCTAAAAATCCTTTTGATGATGTAGCATTTGTAAAAGTTTGATCAAAATCTATAGGAATAGCTAATGGCTGACCTTGAGCATCGGCGATTTGTGAATACGGAAATAATCGGTTAGAAAATTGATTTAAGGTATTGTCTATTTTACTTTTATCCTGAACAACATTTAAGCCCACATTTATCTCTAAATTTTTAACCGGGCTAAAAGTATTTTGGGAATTAAGGGTTATCCGCTCATAAGAGTTGCCTTTGATACTTGGAATATTTTTGTCGTAACCAATAGAGAAATAATAGACAGTGTGTTTTGAGCCACCAGAGAAATTGGCAGCGTACTGTTGATTAACGGAACGTTGGTAGAAATATTTATTTAGCTCATCATTTTTAGTCAGATTACTTAATCCGTTAATTTGAGTGTTAAGTGCCGCCACTGATATAGCTCCAGAGCGTTGTTGAGCCAAAAGTCGCACTACAGGCGATATAACCGGATAATTAGTAACATCCGTTAAGTTAGCATCATAATAACCGTTACTAAATAAATATTTCTCTAATTGAATGTAAGAAGATGAGCTTAATTGATTAGGGTTGTAATTTAAATCTGGCTTATTGGTGATAGTGACGTTTGAGTTAAATCCAACTTTTAATGGTTGATCGATTTTACCTCTTTTTGTAGTTATAACAATTACACCATTACCAGCTCTTACACCCCAAATGCTTGCTGAAGCTGCATCTTTTAGAATGGTGACATTCTCAACATCATTAGGATTTATATCATTAATATTTCCACTATAAGGAAAGTTGTCTACTACAATTAGAGGTTGGTCATTAGCAAAAATGGTGCTTCTCCCACGAACATTTATATCTAACTGACCCGATTTAGCGGTCGTACTGTTGGCATTAAAAAGCACTCCACTCGTTATACCTGACAGTTTTGAAAGAACGTCCGTTGATACTCTCATATCAAATTCACTTTTAATTGGTTGAGCAAAACTTCCCGTAACACGTTCTTTTGGTATGTTTTGATAACCCGTAGAAACTACTGCTACCTCATTAAGTTGATTGCTACTATTTTCAAGCGAAATGGTTAGGTAGTTCGCGTTTGATACAACAATGTCTTTTGTTACATACCCAACAAATGATACCTGTAAAACAGTACTGTCAGCTACGTTAGTGATTTGAAATTCGCCATTGCTATCAGCAGTTGCCAAAACTGGCCCACCTTTAACTTTAACAGTTGCCCCAGGCAGTGGTGCCCCATTGCCGTCGGTAACCTTACCCTTAACTGGAAACCTCTGTTTTTCTATTTGCCGTTGCGAGGGAGGCCGTGAGCTTGTATAATCGAATTTTACGACGATTTGGTCGCCTATAATTTCGTAGGTCAGCGTGAGCGGGGACAACAAATCGCTCAGCACCTTACTGACCGGCTGATCTTTCGCGTGTATAGTTACCGGATTTTTTAAGATGCCTTTGGCATTGCTGTAAATAATGCCTACGTGTACCTGCTTAGAAATTTCGTCAAGCGTTTCCTTTAGCGTTTTCTTATCAATATCAATTGAAATGCGCTTATTTAAGTCTTGCGACCGCGCTATTTCGGTTGCCAATGCGCAATTGAGAAAACTGGTGATGGCAACGGTTAGTACAAGTGATTTGTACTTTAATCTGGAGCGTAAATTTTTGAGCATAGTGTTTAATTAATGGGGTTAAATGAGAATGTGAAATAAAATTCTGATCGTATTATCAGCGGCGGGGATTGTTGAATGAGCCAAAAAAAAGGCAATAGAAGTCCCGTAAAGCAATTTTTCATGTTTTTGCAGTTTAATTTGTTCGTTAAAATTTGGTTAGGTGACTGTCAGAAACCGCAGTCCTTAATTATTATTTCTCACTACAGCCCCCCTCGAAAGTATATCCTTTATCTGTTTGCCGGACTGTTGCGCCGATGGCCGCCGCCAGTTGCTGCAACACAATATCTATCGGCTTTGATGTATCAAATTCACCGTAACAGAGACAGGTTGCCGACTTGTTTTCCAGTTCGATGGATTGATTGTAATAGCGCCGGAAGTCCGCAACGACTTCCGGCACTGGTGTACCGTCGTAACTCAAAATACCGTCTCTCTTTTTTATTATTGGGTCAATCGTTGTTACTGATTTGTCGGTTAAAGATGCTTGCGAATTGTTATAGATGGCCTGTTGTTTAGGCTTCAGGATAACTTCTGATAGCTTTTCTTTTTTGGCTGATAACATGGAAACCTTTACAATGCCCGTAACTACGGTAACTTTGTAGATATTCTGTTTACTGTAGGATTTCACATTAAAAGAGGTGCCGACGACTTCGGTCTGAATCCGGCCACTATGGATGATAAAGGGGTGTTTTTTATCTTTGGCCACTTCAAAAAAGGCTTCCCCATCCAACATTACTTCTCGATAACTATTAACTAACTGATCTGAAAATTTTATCGTGCTGGATGGGTATAGCCATACTTTTGTGCCGTCGAATAATTGAATAAATTTTCTCTGGCCTGTTTGGGTAACTAACTGTTTTGTATGCTGTTTGATTTGGGCATTGTAACTATCGTTAAAATGCCGGAATAGCAGGAACATGGTCGCTGATCCTACTAACAGCCATAAAGCTGCGATCCTTAGCCAGGAGTTGGCTATTTTATAAGGGGACTTTTTTTCTTTTACAGACGGGATTTGAGTGCGGATTTCGCTCAACAAGATAGACTTTAATTTAATTATGGCCCTGTCTTCCTGTTTTTCATCAAGCGGTTCAGGAGCATTTTCAGAGAGTACTTCCGCGATTAAATAATCAAAGATTTCCTCATTTTCTTTCTTTCCAATTAAAACAAACAATTCTTTGATCTCATCTGATGTACATTGCACCGCGAGATATTTTCTGAATAGTTTTTCGATATGGATTTGACCTGCCACTTTGTTGGGGAATTTACCAACATAACTGCAAAGCGATCGAATATCCTCTATTCATATTTTAAAAAGAGTTGAATTTGCCGTTTATAAATGAGCCAAGTAGCAGAATAAAGCTTTTTTAAGTTACGATAAACGTCAATAATTTCTTTTGGGGTTAATATTTCGTGCGTAGCCTTGGTAGATAAGGCGCTATGTAACCATTCATGTAATACTTCTAAATATTTGTCAAGGGAAATTTCTTTAAACAAATGGTTAATGACTTTTAACGGATTTAAAAGTGATTTTCTACCCAGGTTGTCAGGATAATAGTCCCAAGCTTGTCGCTCTTTGATCATATCATTTTCTGATACGGTGTTCTCAACAGACAATACTTCGAGACGAGCAGATAAAGCGTGTGCAGCCTTAATTAGTCGAATAGTTTCCTCGTAATTGGCAACAACGTGAGATGCACCAAAACGACTTTGATATTGCTGATCATTTATTACGTAATAAAGCCATTTTTTTAAATCTTTACGATGCTCATCCGGGAGGCCCGCTTCAAAGAATATATGGATCGCTTCAAATGCTTCATTAAGTTCAACTGGAATTTTCTCCAGATCTTTCTTATCTAAGGCTATCATAAAGTAGCTATGCTATTTTGTATGGTGAAATAAGTTACAACACAGGTTACGATTAAGACCGCTAAATCATTATTTAAAAGAAAAAATTCTTTGATCGACTTGTTTGCTGCAACAATTTGATTGCTTATTGTTGAAGTCGAAATATCCAACAGATCAGCAACTTCCTGATAGCTTTTTCCTTCAAATTTACACAGCTTGAAAACCTGCTTGCGTTGCGGCGGTAAATGCTCTATTGCTTTGATAAGCAATTGATGTGTTTCCTGATCGATTATAGCTTCTTCGGCATTTATAACCGTATCAACCGTGGTGATTATCAAGTGGTCTAAAAGCCGCTTGTTTTGAGAAACTTTACGATAATGGCTAAATACTAATATTTTCGCTATTTGATAAATAAAGGGGCTAAATGATTGTTGAGGATTGATTTTGTCCCGTTTGACCCAAACGGCTAAAAATGTTTCTTGCAAAATTTCTGCCGCCACATCTTCATCGTAAACAAGTCTTAAAACATGGCGGTATACGGGTTTGCTATAAAGGTCGTAAATTTTTGAAAAAGCAGTTTCGCTGCCTTGTTGAAGCTGTTTAAGGAGAAAGGTTATATCTACATTTTCAGAAGCCATACAACATTTTGATAGTTGGCCTCTTATAAAGTGGTTACGGAATATAATAGGGCCGGTAACTCACTATGAAATGTCCGCAGGCTCTGGTAAGCCACCTTTCTTGCGAAAAGTTCACACACAACATAAGTGAGAACCGACCCTATTATATGAATAGGGATCAGTTGCTCAACTTACCATCGCGTGAAATTTACCAGATTTGCGGGCGAGGCTCGTATAGCAGTCCTTAAAGACTGCAAATTTATAAAAATCTAACTATTACTTTTCTACATTACCAACTTATGTTTCTATTCAACAAGTTTTTTATTAGGTAACTAAACTAAAAACTTAAGTTACATGAACATTAAATATCAATTATATAAATATAATTTCTAAAGTTAAAATATTTATTTCTAAATCAAGAATTTATAGTCCTATAAGTAGAATATCCCTATGTTTTACACATGGGTGGGTGGATTTTTGCCCAGAAATTAGATTTATGGCGAAAATTAACCCACAAAGATTACAGCATACTATAAGTTCCTTAAAGGCAAGATTTGATACAGATGCTATAAATAGCATGAACGATGTTGCCGAAATATACGTTACAGGAATGTTTGTTGTAATGGGTATGGGCTATGATGCTTTTGTAAGTAAATGTGCAGCCCCAGAAAAGTTTACAATTGAAGAATTAATGCAATTATCTTATGTAATAGACGTAAAACTTGAATCTATTTTGAAAGTCGTTGTGAAACAGGGAAAGTTAAATTTTAAACCAAAAGACATTTCAAAATTTCTGATTAAATAGTTTACTGAACAAAATGAATGAGGTAAATATTTCTAAATGAAAAATATTTACATTTTTTTTAGTAAGTCATGACTTTAGCGGAATCATATCCTGACTTTGAAAAACCCCTTTTTTCGATATGATGGATATTGGGTTCTAAGCGACAGTTTTAATATTCCAAATCTTAAATCAGAGGCAAAAAAGCTTTTACTGCATTTCATATTCGACAAACCTGTTGCCTTTAAGACCCTTGATTCTAAGCAATTGAACGTTCTGAAGACGTACACTTTTTTTGACGTCTTATTTTGGATCTATATTTATTACATGTTAAGTAAATATCTTATATTCCAATATTTAAAAATCCATGATATTTACTCACACTGGGATCAAGTACTCGATCTGAAATTATTTGCTAAAAATATACTTGTTTTTATACCTAGTTTAGTGATTACGTACTTACTACTGCTACAATTGCTAAAAATTTGCACCACAGTTAGAAATGAAACGATCGATGTATTTAAACGAAAGAAAAAAGTTGCAAGACTTGTGCGTGAATGATCATAATGACGAATTGTTAACTAATCATTCTTTTAACTTTGTTAGTGCGCATTTGTCAAATTTCATTCCGCATTTGAAAGTTTCGGAACATGCACAAATCTTTCAAGAAATTCTATTTCATCAAAAACTCAGTTGGCTTGATATTCAGTTTGAGAATATTCCTGACCTTGTAAGTGTTAATGGGCTTACTAACAGCCTATTGTCCCAAATTAAAACAAAGCCTGCCGTTCTATGCACCTTCCATCTAGGCTCCATACGTTTGCTTAATCTTATGTTGGGTCATTATGGGATCAAGTTCGCTCTTATATTATCGGAAGCGGCAATTGCCGAATATCAGGATATCTATCTGGAAATTTATAAAAAGCATAATTGCTACGGTGCAAATGGAAGCTTTACTATAATTTCCGCACAGTCGCCATCTGCTGCTCTACAAATGTTAAAAGCAGTGAAGCGCGGTGAAAGCTTGCTATTGTACGTTGATGGAAATACTGGTACAGGAAAAACGAATTTGACTAATGAACGTCTCTTAAAGGTGAACTTTCTTGCGGAGAGTATTCACGCAAGAACTGGAGCGGCATACATAGCACACCTCGCTAATATTCCTTTGATAACAGCTGCGAGCTTCAGAAATTCCCTGGACGATATTCAGATAAAGTTCTTTGAGCCAATGTGCCCAGATTCTGAGCCTGACCGTGAAGAGTTTATTTCAAAGGCTATACGATTAACGTATGAACAACTCTCAAATCTTGTTCAGTGTTATCCCGGACAATGGGAAACTTGGCTCAGTTTACACCGATTCATCAAGCCTGAATTATTTAATCAACCTGAAAAGCGTTACGATAAGATCGCTCATAAAAAATTTTATAGCTTTAATCTGGACAAATTTGGACTTTTCATGGTAGATTTGAAATGTTACCTTTTTGACAAGAGAAAGTATCAAGGTATTGAGATAAGTAATGAGTTGTATCATACATTAAAATCTTGCATTAATGCGAAAATTAATAGGTCTGAAATTGAGGCTAACATAATTGATCAACTGACGCAAAAAGGGGTTTTAGCATAATAAAGCAAGTGAATTCACGTTCGAATAATTCAAGAAGGACATGGTTTTTGTTTAGATATTCTTAAAAAAGAAAGTTTGCAAAACGTATTTCAATATAAAACAAAATTGCTCCTTTTATGCACTGCTATGATCTGCTTAGGGATCGAAAGAGCGGTTGCGCAGGGTATGTCTGGATCGGTAAGCCACAATAATAGCCCGCTTAGCGGAGCTATAATTAGAAATACGGAAACGAATAAAATAGCCATAAGTGATATCGATGGCAAATTTCAGATCACAGCGTTTAAAGGCGATACATTGGTGACCAGTTTCGTAGGTTATAAAAGCGATACACTGATTTTGCAAAATCAAACCTCATTGTCAGTTTATTTGCAGCCGGCAACTCAGTCGCTTACAGAGGTGGTGATTAAAGGCAATCGCTTAGATCCACTGGTTATTTTCCGAAAGAATCAGCAGGATTATAAACAGATTTACCGTATCGGCGATAATAGTCGGCTATTTAATGTAGGGGGAGGTTTAGGACGTGTGGGCGTCGGAATAAGTATCGATGCATTATATAGCACTTTCAGTAAAGAAGGAAAAGATGCACGAAGGTTACAGCGGGTTCTCCTCAATGACTATCATAATAGCGTGGTCGATAACCGTTTTACCAGGAGCCTGGTCAGCAAAGTTACCGGTTATAAAGGGCAACAACTTGAGGATTTTATGATGGACAATCGACCGTCATATGAATTTGTGCAGGCATCGACCGAATATGACATCATAGCATATATTAAAAGAAAAATAGGTGGTATTGCCTTACAAAGCGATAATCCTTCAGCAACCAAAACTGAAGAAAAGGGATTCAAGATAAAATTTAAAATGCCGAACATACAGCCCAATAACCGGCCTACAGGCACAAATTTCACACCAAGGATACGCCCTTGATTCAAAAAAATACAGGTCAATTTGAAATTGCTATACTTGCAATAGCTATTTTTATCTACACAGAAAGATCCGTATTTTCAAAGCACCTTCCGCAATTCGTTTAGAATACTTTACAATAAGATTTACTTTCTTAAATGATTGTAATTTTAGATTGACTACTGCTCGATTTGCGGCAGAAGAGAAGTTCTTATGGCTTGCGCCCTTTAATATTTTTGGTAAGTTTATCTATTTAATCGACAATCTTTTATCAAAGTTCTATGGCGATCAATTAGGATCTAACATATCGGAACGGTGCTGAATATGTAAATCATCTAACTCTGTAGGAAAATCAACCCCGTCAATTATCAGTAAAATTGGCGCAGGTAAGCGTTTAAGATAATTATAAATTTGCCCCACGCTTTTAATGACAAAAACTGCCACTGATCACTGACAAAAAATGGCATATTTCTTTACCTAGTTTTACCCCAAGACGCAAAACAAACCATAGTCTCATTTGTCGTAAGGACATGTTCGCTTCTATGAAACAGGTCTTCACAATTTTGCTGACAGCCATCTATATGATGTTGGCCGTAAGCGCTGCCCTGTATCGTGATAGCGAGGAGGCATCTTCCCGGAAAGTATTGAGCTCATCGATACCTTCAAAAGACGGTCAACATAAAAATGAAGGCAAGCATTGTAAGCAGTGCGAACGCTACCGGTCTGTTAAAGTAACCCTCAAGACGGTCAAGACGGATAATGCGCTCAACTACGCGAACGCTGTTCCTGTCGATATAAGGGTCTGTCTTCCGGCAGTATATCTTGCTGATCCACCGATCTATGCCTATTCGCTAATAAAGGTAAGCGCAATACCTATTTACTTATCTGACAGATCGATCCTGATCTGACTTTCTCTTTTCAACGATCTTTAGCGCAACGTAGCCCCCGGTGAACGGACGGGTCTTGTCGCTATGTCTTTGTTTACGTGATCCATTTTTATTTTTTCACCATAAATTTTAAGTTATGACAACGCAGAATTCAAACCAGGAAGAGAACAACAAGAATCCGGAGCAACACCCGCACACCGAGCACCACGGTCATCCCGAGCATCATGGCGCGGAAGCCGGCGAGCAACAGGAACATCATGTGGAACGTGAGCACCACGGCGAGAAGGAACATCATGAGCATCCGGAGCACCATGAAGGCCCTGGTCGTGAAAATGAAAAGGAAATCATCCGGAAAAAGAGCACCATGATCATCCCGAGCATCACGGGCATCCTGAGCATGACAAGGAAGAGGGCCAGAACGAAGGACAGGAGCAACATGCTGAGGGTGAACACCACCAGGAAGGTGAACATCATACCCCTAAAAAGTAACGCTGCCAACCCCAATTAAGGGTCTTTCAGTAGCCGGTGCAATGAGTGACACCGGCTACTTGATCAGATCCAAACCGACCTGTCAATGAACAAAACAAAAAAAATCGATCTTTATCGGCTGGACGCACATCACAAGCTGTACGTTTCCCTAACACTGGCTGCCATCTGTTTTTTTGCGACCAGGGGAAGTGTTTCGGCATCCACGCAATTTATGATCTGCTGGCTGACCTATGCCTGTTCTTCACTGTTGCTTGCGGGGTTGACGATGTTCAATGTTCACCCGGAGGTGATGCACCGGGATGCCCATGTACAAGACTCCAGCAGGACACTTGTCTTCCTTTTTGCACTATTTGCCGCAGTGGCCAGCCTCTTTGCCATCGTGATCCTGATGAAAAACAGCAAAACCACGGATCAGGGACAGTTGACCATGCATATCCTGCTATCCCTGGCTTGTGTGGTCAGTTCGTGGCTGTTGGTGCATTCCATCTTTACTTTCCGTTATGCACATTTCTTTTATTGCGACCTGGAGAAAGATGACGATAATGACCGGAGTGTTGATCCCGGTGGACTTGAATTCCCCAAAGAAAATAAGCCGGATTATATTGATTTTACCTATTTTTCGTTCGTGATCGGCATGACCTTTCAGGTTTCGGACGTGCAGATCAGTTCAAGGGAGATCCGCCGCCTGGCTCTTTTACATGGATTATTGGCTTTTGCTTTCAATACGGTGATCGTGGCATTAAGCATCAACATCATCGCCGGAACGATACAAAATTAGGGAACAGGTCATAATACACTTTTTAATTAACTATCTTAGGACCTATGAAGTGGTTATCCCTGTTACTGGTCATTTATGCGCTTTGCCTGGAGCTTCCGCCTTGCAATGACCGCACGCCTACCTCAAACAGTACCGGTTTGACCATAGGTCAACATGACGGTCATTCCAGTGACCAGCAAGACGGGTGCAGCCCCTTGTGTACTTGCGCTTGTTGCAGCCATGCGCCCGTTGTCCAGCACTTTCAGCAGGAGCTATACTCGCCAATCATGAATGTAGCCGGGCTGCGCATGCCAGCGCTGGCACACAAAGCGGTAAAGCGGATAGTGGTTGTCTGGCAGCCGCCCAAGCTTAGCGCCTAACCGGGAACATCACCCATAGCCGCCCCTGAGGGTTCGCGGCCTCGCGCTTTTCACCATTTATAATTTACCGGAATATGAATGCCTGGCTTTTCGTTAAAGACGGATCAGCCTGTCTCCTATTCGTTAGCACCCGTATCATCCCATGCGGAAAACAGATCTCGCAGCACATCTGTGCTCTTATTGCATCCGCCTTTTAAGGACGGCGCCGAGGTATATCGGTTGCCTTTGCCTGGTATTAAGTTTATTTGGACAGACCCTTGCGCAGTCGGTCAATGTCCGTGGCCGGGTGACAGACGCAGACTCCAAAACTTTTCTGCCGGACGTTACCGTGACCTCAGGCCCCAGTAGCACAAAGACCGATAGTTCAGGCAAGTTCTCGCTGAACGTTCAGCAGACCATTTTAAAGCAGGTTGGATTACGCTTTACCCATGTGAGTTACAGACCGCAGCTGGCCCCCTACGATCCATCCGATACCTATCAGGTCCGGATGAAAGCATCCTTTATCGAATTACCGGAAATAAAGATCATGGGCTCGGGCTTGAGCGTACTGGAAAAGGCCATTAAAAGGATCCCACAGAACTACCCTGACAAGGCTGCCATGCTGACCGGCTTTATACGCCTGCAATATCTGCGTAACGGGACGGACCATTTCAATAGTGATGCCATGGTCCAGTTGTTCATCCCGCCGGTCAGAAGCGGGCGTGAACCAGCTGCCCGCTTGGTGACGAACCGGACCGATACGCTCACCGACCCGTCACTGATCTTTATCAAATGGATCGGCGCTTACCATGCTCCATTACATGCCGACTTCGTCGGCAAAAAAGCTGCTTTCATTGATCCGAAAAAGATCAGGACTTACCAGTACCAGTTGACCGGAAAGCGCCGGCTCGGCGGCAGGACCGTCTTTGCCATCAATTTCGCGCAGCATGACACCAGCGGAAAGAAAGAGGCGACGGCTGGAACATTATTCATCGACAGTGCGACCTTTGCTTTTGCCGGTGCTGATATCAGTTATTTTCATCTGAAACGCTACGGCGTGTTGCCGCGTTCCAAGGTGCAATACTCGGTACGCTACCGGAAGCTTGGCAGCAAGTGGTACCTGCAGGAAGCTTTCACCAAAGGCAATACGATCTATAAGAAGGAAGATCCGGTCAGCCTGACCGATTATGTGACCACGAAGATCGATACGGTGAACGTCACCCCATTCTCCTATGCTGACATTATCCAGGAGACGGATGTTACCCAGCGCATCCGCAAGCCGACCGATACTACCTTATTGAACGGCGTAGACAGTATGCTTCAGCAGACCTTGCGGTATCAGGAACTGTATCCGGTCGCTGAATTAGCTACGGCGAGGACGGACGCACGGAAAAATGAAAGAAAAGGCCGTAACTGGCTCAATTATTTTACCGGGGACAATACACGCGCGGGAATATCGGTCATGCGGTTCCCATTGAACAATTACAGCAGTTCGGGACCGGTCAACTATGGTTTCCAGCTCGGTGCACATTACCGGCTTTATCAAGGGCTGTTCTTAGGGTTTGAAGGAGCGGGTAACATTGGCGCCAACACGGCACTATCGCTTTATCATTTCCGCTTATCTTACGAATTCACTGTAACGTCGATCGTCGGGAGATCAGTGATCTTCACTCCGATTGTTGGTTATAACATTTTGACGATCAATGAAAAGAGCAAGTCATTGAAAAGCCAGGCCAATTACTGGAGTTACGGATCAGCCGTAGCCTTCGAGCTCACGCATCAGATCTTTCTGTCCGCAACGTTGACAGTGGCGGACCTTACCCTAAAGGGCACCGGGAGTTTCCGTCCGACGACCGTCAGTCCGGCGTTGGGCCTGATGATCAAACGTTGAACTATAACAAATAACAAGATAATCTATAATCAAACATCAAATTTATGAAATGTCCGAATTGTAATGAGACGCTGGTCATGTCCGAGCGTCATGGAGTCGAGATCGACTATTGCCCAAACTGCCGCGGTGTGTGGCTGGACAAAGGGGAACTGGATAAGATCATTGAGCGTACAGCTGATTATAACGGCCCATCACCGAACAACGTACCGCCGCAGCAACCGCAACAGGTATATGTCAATGAAGGCTATTCCGGTGGCCATCATGGTGGTCACCACGGCGGGCACCATGAACGGCGCAGGGGTTTCTTCGGCGATCTGTTCCATTTTTAGAAAGTGTCGGTCAGCGATGCAGCGCCAATGCCTGCATCGCCTGATCGATCTGTAACCTCATTTATTCATACACCACATTAAGTCATATTTCATGATCACTTATCAAATAGAACTACTCATTCTTGCCAAGGTCATCGCCGCTTTTCTTTTTGGCGCGGTCATCGGTTATGACCGCGAAAAACACGGTCAGGATGCGGGCATACGGACCTATGCTGCAGTTTGTATCGGCGCTGCTGTTTTTACCTCTTTGGCAGCACACCTGGGTGATGTTGCCGCTGCCTCCCGCAACGTGGCGAACATCGTTATGGGGGTCGGCTTTCTTGGTGCCGGTATCATCACCCGGAACGACGCCGAAAATAATTCATTCGGCTTGACCACAGCCGCAACCATCTGGTGCACGGCTGCGGTGGGTGTGACTGTAGGACTGAACGAATTCATCTTAGCAGCAGGGACGACGGTAGTCCTGTATTTCCTGCTATCGCTGGATCATCAACGCTGGTACCAGGACTGGAAGCAGCGGATAGCTAAAAAAAGAAAACTGAACATTGATTATTTGGGGGAAATCGATTTCTGAAAAAGCGTTTGCAATAATGAACTTATCAGCACCGATACGCTACCGTCGCATCGAGCACCAGTTATTGGATGACAATTATCTCCCTTCGTCGGGGCTCTACTCACGTTGACCGCATTCAGTATCGCCGGCGCAATGTTATTAATATATTATCTGATCCCGAAACCTGTGAACCTAAGCTTCTTTTATATAATCACAGACCATTTTCGGGCACCGTTCCTGTGAACAGATCTTCCAGCCCTCTTTTCACATCCTCTGGCATTTGAGGGTCGAGGATTTCCAGGGTAAGTGTCCCGCTCACATCCCCGGTCTTAAGCACGAAACAATCCTCAAAAGGTCTTGGTCTGAGGTAACTGTCATATTGCACCCGCAGGCCCTGGGCCTCTGAAAGGAATTTTTCCCGCCAGATACTTAATTTAACGCTATCCATTTTGCTTATTATTTAGTGTAATTGATCATAAATATATTATAAGATAGGCGATCTTTATCCGGTGAGTGATACTCCTAGATCATATCTGCTTATCGCAGATCATATCACCAGGTTTTCTAACACCCGGTCCTTAAAAAATTGATCCTTGATCTTATTGGCATCGGCGAGTACATTATCCAAAGCAATGGCCTGGTCACCGAGATATTGATCGGCGCGGATGATGACCTCCCTGTCATCCTTTATTTTGTCAGTTTCTTTGATCGCTTTCGATAAGGCCAGTATTGCAAGGCCCTGGTCTTTTAAAATGCCTAATTTTTCTATCATCCAGCTGAGTGCATAAAAATCATACTTGGAAAGCGCCAATGGGTAAAACCGCTCATTTTCCGGCGGAGGCAGCTTATTGTAAGGCGAACCAGCAACCTCATCTGTGACATAGTTTTTTAAAAACGTACGCTCTTTTTCGACGGCCACGAGTTTTATACATCCCCGCAAGGCCTGGGCATAGATACTCAGCCAGCGCAATTTTCTCCTGAATTCATGGATGCCCGCTTCGATGTCGTTGAAGGACACCTGCTCACCGTCCGCAAAATTTTTTATCCGACCGGTCTCCGTTTGGTAAAGATCGAGCAATCGGGCATGATGTTCCGCCTTAGGTTTCCAATCTACTTTTGTTATACGGGTACCGATCTTGCTTACTTGCGAGCCGTCAAGCCAACCTTTATCTTTCAGTACCTTATTAAGCTCTTGCATGCTTTTTTCCTTATTGCTTTGAAAATAAGCCAGTACAGTTTCAGGTATTCGCGCGTTCCCCGAAAATTGTTTAGCGAAAGCATCAAAATAATCGATCTGACCCAGCAGATCCTCCAAACGTTTGAATTTTATCTTCAATTTAGTGAACCGCTTCTTCTTTGGGCCGGTCGAACTGTATATTCTCGACAGTGCTTCAAGCTGAAACAACGGCGCCCTGAAGTTTTTTTCATACAATAGCTGTGCGGGGTCCTGTGCCTCTCGTGCCTTGGTCAAAAGGGCCGATATTTGCAATAATAATGGGGTGAATTGCTCTTTATCTTGTTCTATTTTCATTACGTTGTTCTTACATGATCTACTACAAAAGAGTTATCGAAGCCTTTTGGTTTTAAATGTCCCCTCCAATTTGCCATATCATGGTCGATGATCTTCGAATTGATCTGTTCCAGCCAGGCTCTGATCCCCGGATCTGGAACATAAGATATATTGATGGCATTTTGTAAAAAGGAGGATCATACACTACTTATTGCATAACTTTACCACAGCAAGATCTTTCATGATCCCATAAATTTATGAAGCTATTGAAGACCGTATATGATCTTTTAAACCCCAAGCCGATATGGCATGGTTCTCCGGAAACATTTTTAGCCATGATCCTGGAACTTCAGTCGATGATGCCTGTTACCGACACCGCAGAAGCAACCCTAAGACTGGGTAAGGTCATGGTCACCAAGTACCGTATCTCACTTACCCCTTACGCCGATCTCCGGGAACTTATAGAAAAAGGAGTTCCGGATCGCTCTAAGCTTCATTTGATGCGCAAAGAGATCAGCCAACTATCGGTCCATTTTAACCTGCTGCCCGGTTACTAAGATCTTTATAGCGTTCAGCAGCGAACGGCTCTGAAACTGTCCGCGATAATGATCTCCGTCTCCCCATAAAATTCCGGGATATACCGATCCATTTATAATTAAAGACATAACTTTGAATGCTATTTATTGCGTGTTGCAGAAAGTTCTTTTTTAATGAATAGGATCAGTTAATTATACGGGAGTAATGCAACATGCTCCTGTTTTTGGAAAGTCTGACGAAAGCCAAAAAGGTATGACGCATAGACCGATAAGTAAATACTTACAACACCTGCTGTTTTTGATCTTGGCAGGCTTCATCCTGCTCACCATGCTGGTCCTGGTCGATCCGTTACCCAAATTAGATATCAGGCTATCCCGCGAGGTCCAAGAACACCGGTATCCGGAGCTTGATCTGGTCATGCGCGGCATCAGTTGGGCCGGTGAGCTACCCAATACCGTTTGGGTCGTCGGCGTAACGGCACTATGGCTATTTGCCTTCAAATACAGGCGGGAGGCAATCTATGTCCTTTTGACTCCCTTATCTGTACTGCTCAATACCATCATCAAGTTCGCCGTGAACAGGCCCCGGCCCACGCCCGACATCGTGCAGGTGCTGGAACGAACGCGCCAGCAGAGTTTCCCCAGCGGGCATGTCCTTTTCTACACGGTTTTCTTCGGCTTTCTTGCCTTGCTGATGTTTCCGCTAAAGTCGCTCCCCCGGATATTCCGCTACAGCGTTACTGGTGTTTGCCTTTTCCTGATATTCACCGTTCCGCTATCCCGTATTTACCTGGGCGCGCACTGGTTCACAGATGTAAGCGGAGGCTTTCTTCTGGGTCTGGGGTGTCTTTACCTGTTAGCTTACCGCTACCTGACGTCTGGAAGATCAGCGCTTAGCGAATAGCATTTGATCTGATGGACCTAAAGGTGGTGGCTGATATACCATTCCCAAAGAAGTTTAGCGGTCAATGCTATGCCAATCAAGATCTTGAGGAATACCTGCAATAAGGCTTCCCCAAGCGTAGGACCTGACCTGTTAACTCTTGCCGAAAGCAAGCGTGATCTCTTCCATGCCATTTATAAGTAATGATCTTATGATTTTTAGATATGTTCAAAACAAAGCCACCCGTTTGAGATCAAATGCTGACACACGGAGGTTTACCTGTGAAAGATTAGTTGAAAAGGTAATTACGTATGCAAGGGCGCTATTGATCGGATCTGGATAACGGGCGTGATCATTGACACTTGAATAGCTGCGTGATCTGACCTAGGCGAACTCAAACGAGTTGACCTACACGCGCGAAAGTGTTAATGATCGTAAAGGCGTTGCATTGAGGAGGTTGCCAGATCTGAGAAGACATGGCCATAATTTCTCCAGATCCAATTGTACGATAGTGTTGTGCTGAGACGCCGGGAACCGTTGTCAGGATATTTCTAGTGATCAAAATAGCGGGAGAATGACAACAGTTACAATGACAAGACAGCGGGCAGTGATGCTTGTTGGCTTGGCTACCGACTTTGCTGACCATTGATCTGCCACTTATCGGAGAATATCGACGAACGTTGATCTCATGATAATTTACCATGTCCGTAGTCACCAATATAATAGCCAGGAATATCCACAAATACCGCATATTGAGTCATCAAAGCTTTATTAAAACCACAGTTCATTCCTGATCTATTCAGGGGGCACTGCACTATATGCAAGTAAACATGTCTTAGAAGTCAAATGTTTTAAATGGCAATAATCAGATTTAACCGAAATTCGTTAGCTACAGGACAAATTTCGTAAGAAAATAAAAGTTCTTCGACAACGCTGATGTAGGATTCAACCTTAACGGTGGCGTTTCTTATCATTGGCCACTAAAGGAGGACTTTGCATTACAAGGGTTGTTGGGATATTCATATCAGAACATCAGTGACCCGACGTTACCTTTAAATATCCATTCGATCTCGGTAGGGATCGGCCTTCCTTTTTAATTTATTGCCCTTTGTCCATTCCATTTATTAAACTATCCTATATTTGATCTTGACCTCATTAACTCTTTCTTTCCATTTTCGTTGCCTTTGATTTTGGTCTATAACGGATCAACTATAAACTTAACGTTTCCAGCCCATTTCATCTATTCTGGTCGCATCAGGCAAATAAGAACCTTTAGGTCAGGATTGACTACCTGTGATCCTGAAAGAAACTGTTTAAGTATATCGTGCAGGCCGCGGCACTGATTATGACAGCATTGGCGCAAACTCCTCGCTCAAAATATCAGTGCCGCACCGGCGGTGATCGCGGAGCCATTCAGATCAACGGTCTTTGGGGAATAGTAGGCCGACCTCAACCGACTGACACCCCGCCCGGGATCTGTACTATCCCAACCGCCGAACAATTGCAGGCTTTTATCGCCAATATCCCGCTCCAACACTAAGCGGGGTGACCAACCTATCCCGTAGCCGGCATTATTGCTATTTCGCTCGAACAACTTTTGCTCACCCTTTTCGTTCTCGCCCTGCACTGATCCCCAGCCAAAATATTTCCCCGCCTTGACCTTTAAAGCTAACGCTACCGTCCAGGTCTTTTGAGGATTGAAACACCAGGACGGGGTGACGGACATACCGGTAAATCCTGTCCAACCATACAACATCCGGCTTGCAAGCCGACCTTTTTCGACCTCTACTGATGCCAGTCTGACCGGACGGTCGTAGAGGTCCAGATATATCCCGGTGGTCAATCCGGCATGAACCCTTTATCCAGGAACATACGGTAGCCCAGATCGATACTTCCTGAATAGGTCGATCCACCATCGTCCTTACTGGGCGATGAATAAGAGGGCCACATGCTTGATAAACCAACGGCAACACCCCGGTTCTGCGCTGATACTTCTGAAGACAGCCAGAGTAGTGCGAGCATAAAAGAAATATGAAATTTTATCATAGATAGTTTGCCAATTTTCAGCTACCCAAAGCAGATATGTTTAAACCAAGTGAACGAAAAGTAGGTCTTTAAATTGTTCAGATCTTGTCTTATTTAGGTTTGCAATTACTGGCGATCCTACAAACCTCTAAGAGCCGTTCACACAGATAAGGCTTTGGCAAGATCGCGGTTAACTTCATATTGTAGTCCATGATCTTATATTCTAGTTCCGCCGAAATTATGACCACCTGAATATCCTCCGGTATTTCTGTAATAAATACAGGCGCGTCGATCTTTCTTAAATGGAGATCAAGAAATATCAGATCAATTTCACCGGACCGTATTAATGGCAATGCCTCATAGGGGTCGGTAAATGTTCCGAGCAAATTAATAAAAGGAATTTTCTGGCAGCATTCCCGGAGATACTCGTTGCAATCTTCCTCATCGTCGATGCCGATACAGTTTAATATTTTCATTTAGCCACCCTTTTTTTCAAAGTTAGGGATAGTTCTATTAGCATACAATCCACTTTTGCCCAAATAAAAATCAGGGATATCCCTAAATGACTCAATTCTTTTTTTGCGGTCTTTCTTCATTTGCACCAGACAGCGCAGGCCATGCCTGCCATTAGCATTTAGAATTATGGCCACATTAGATCTAATTACCAAAGAAGATCTGCAACAGTTCAAGACAGAATTGTTCGCAGAGTTAAAAAAACTTGGCATTGGCCGAGCGAACGAGCAAGCCTCAAGGCAATGGATTAAAAGCGCCGAGGTACGCAAATTATTAAACATATCATCCGGCACCTTGCAGACCTTGCGCAGCGCTGGTGTCATTACCTATACGAAAGTCGGCGGCCTGCTTTATTATAATCAGGAAGACATTCACAAAATGTTAGAGGATAAAAGATCTTAAACATCAGCAGCCATGAAAGAAAGAACAGTACTTGGATTTAAACCTGCTTTAGAAGCCGGTTACGAACCCCGTAATTATTCCTGGTCACCGGAGATCGTTCCGGTAGGTGTTTATGAAGCTACTCTTGATTTTATGATCTGGTCGAATAAGCATATTGCCGTTGACTGCTATTTGAGTACCGATGACAATAAGCATATCCGGCTCACCGCCTATCGCAATAAGGCGGACGACTACATGGCCGGGGCCGTCGCGGTCGCCTGCCTGCCATTCGGCACACGACTGATGGTGACCGTCGCGCTGAACGGGAACGGCAATCCAAAATGGACTGATGCCGCGGTCATTTCAGACGGCGAACCGTCTGCCGGATAATGCCACCGGCCAGAGGCCGGGTTACTTTTTAAGGCTGTATCAGCGTCCAATTTTTAAAAAAAATTGGAGCAAGCGGGAATTGGGCAGTGGCCCTATTCGCTTGCCATTTGCGCTGCAAATGGGGTTTGATGTATACTCCGGGTATACATTATAGCTTCTAAAATACCGTAAGGCAGGAAAAATGTATACAGTGCTGTATACAATAAGCTGTAATTTATGATGAAAGAGCAGAAGGACATCAATATTAAAACGATACGTTTTCCGGTTGCGCTTGATGAAAAGATCATCAAGCTCAGCAAGAAATTCGGGCGGGGTAAACTTGAGATATTCGGGCAAATGCTTGAGTATTTTACCAAGACCGGGAAAGATCCCGCAGATATAAACGACGAGCGGTTAAAGAGCACGCTTGTGAAAAATCACGATACCTATATCCGGTTTATCAGGGCGCAGGAGGAAAAAATACTTATCCCCATTAAGGTAGAGATCGACCGTATGGTTGCCTCACAGATCAAGATCATTGACAGCTTTAACAGCCAGGTATTAAAAGCCAATAAAGAGATCATCTCTGGCCAGACAAATCAGTTCGAGGCAACCGAAAAGCTGCTTATGGCTATTACTGAAAAGCTTGATACTAAGGAAAGCCTTAAACTGAAATTCCTGTATATCCTGAACTATTACCATAAAGCAAGCCTGACCGTATCATCAAAAGAAAAAGAAACACTATTGCAGGAGACACGCCTGCATGTATCAAAACTTTAAAGCTATGTATATCAATATAACCGACAGCACGACAGCGGACAATAAAAGCAGCAGTCACGACCTTGTGCATTATCTTGAAAAAGAGAACCGGACGGACAAAGAGCACAATCCCGAACTATGGTTTAATCAGGACCGTACGACAATTTCAGCTTTTGATACGAGACTGGCCATTGATAACAACATTGCCAAACTCAGTAAACAAGACGCAAAATTCTTTTTGATCAATATCAGTCCGAGCCAAAAAGAGATCGCGTGGTTAAAAGAACGTTACGGCGATGAGGGGGCGAAAGAGCAGCTTAAAGCTTATGCCGTGAAGGTCATGGACGAATATGCCAAGAATTTTAAGCGCCCAGGCATTAACAGCAATAAAGACCTGCTTTGGTTTGGAAAGCTGGAAAACTACCGTTATTACGGGCACAAAGACCCCGAAGTCAAACAGGGTTTAAAAAAACGTGGTGAGCGTAAGCCCGGTGAGCAAATGCACATTCAGGTCATCGTCAGCCGTAAGGACATAACCAATAAGATCAAGCTTAGCCCTAACAATAATTCAAAAGGGCGAAATGCTGAACATTCCCGCAGAATGGGCCAGTTTGATCGTTCCGCCTTTAAACAGTCGGGCGAAAAAGTTTTTGACCATCTTTTCAATTTTGAACGCGGTTTTGATGAGACATTCAATTACGCGAACGCTAAGAAAAAAGGATTGCTTGATGAGCGTGTAGCCATGCGAACTGAACGTAGTAATAATTCGCCGGGACAAAGGCCAGTGGCGAGACAGGAGTTTGCACCGGCTCACAAAGAACCTCAACTTAAACTTGCTTTGGGCAAGACCCAGGCGGAAGCAGCTCCTTACATACCGATCAAAAAGAAGAAAAAAAGAAGCAAGGAGCAGGAACAAGATCAGGGTCTATCATTTTAAGCAGCCATTATAATAACCACATTAAAAGAACGGGAGAATATTATGAATACAGGGGAAGATACGCAAGGTCTAAGGAAAATCGTCGATTTTACGCGCCTTATCAGCATTTTTATTTTAGCCATTCACTTTTACATAACCTGTTACCACGCCTTTGAAACATGGCACTGGACGGCGGGTATCACCGATAGGATCATTAGCAACATTGCTAAAACAGGTTTATTTAACGGAATCGTAAAACCAAAACTGGCGACATTGCTTTGCCTGGCTATCTCTTTAGTCGGCATCAAGGGCCGCAAAGATGAAAAGATCAATTATAAAGGTATTGTCGCATATCTGGTATGTGGTATGCTACTGTATTGGTTAAGCGTTCTATTTTTCTATATGCCTGCCGGTATTTCCGTGATTGCCGCATGTTATATCGTTATGACAGGTATTGGTTATTTGCTGATGCTAACCGGCGGTGCCTGGCTATCCCGCTTGCTCAAAGACAAATTGAGTAAAGATATTTTCAATACCGATAACGAAACTTTCCCGCAGGAAGAACGGCTGCTCGAAAATGAATATTCCATAAACTTACCTGCAAAGTATAATCTGAAAGGCAAGATTAGAGAAAGTTGGATAAATATCGTTAATCCCATGCGCGGCCTGCTTGTGTCAGGTTCTCCCGGCGCGGGTAAATCCTATTTCGTTATTCGTCATGTGATCGACCAACATTTGAAAAAAGGATTTTCTATGCTGATCTACGATTTCAAGTTCGACGACCTCTCCAAAATTGCCTACAACAAACTAATGATGTACAAAGGTAATTACACGGTTAAGCCCGCCTTTTACGTCATCAACTTCGACGATCTTAATCGCTCTCATCGTTGTAACCCGCTTGAACCTGAAGGCATGCAGGATATTACCGACGCGGCAGAGGCCAGCCGTACCATCATGATGGGCCTTAACCGTGAATGGATAAGAAAACAGGGCGACTTCTTCGTAGAAAGCCCGATCAACTTTTTGACCGCTTTAATATGGTATCTACGCAAATATGAGGATGGTAAATTTTGCACGCTGCCGCATGTCATCGAATTAATGCAGGCCGATTATGAAAAGCTTTTTGCTATCCTGCAAACTGAAGAAGAAGTCAAGGCGTTGATCAACCCGTTTATACTGGCCTATAACAATAATGCAAAAGCGCAACTGGAGGGCCAAATTGCAAGTGCCAAAATCGGCTTGTCACGGCTATCTTCGCCTACTTTGTATTACGTTTTATCTGGCAATGATTTTACGCTTGATCTCAATAATCCAAAAGCGCCAAAGATCATCTGTTTGGGGAATAACCCCCAAAAGCTTCAAACCTATGGCGCGGTGCTATCCCTTTATATTTCCAGATTAATCAAGCAGGTAAACCAAAAAGGCAAACTTAAAAGCAGCTTGATATTCGACGAGTTTCCAACCATATTTTTTAATAATATGGATAGCCTGATCGCTACGGCCCGCAGCAATAAGGTAGCGACCACACTTGCGGTGCAGGATTTCAGTCAGCTAAAAAAAGACTATGGCGCGGAACAGGCAGACGTAATAACCGGCATCGTCGGCAATATTATCAGCGGCCAGGTAACCAATGATACCGCTAAAAAGTTATCGGAAAATTTTGGCAAGATCGTACAGGATAAAAACAGCCTGACCATTAACAGTAACGATACTTCATTCTCAAAGGCTACACAGCTTGATTATGCGATACCTGCTTCAAAGATCGCTTCTTTATCGTCGGGTGAGTTTGTCGGCATCGTAGCGGATAATCCTGAAGAACGGATAAATCTGAAATTGTTCCATAGTGAAATTCAGAACAACCACGAGGCTATTGCCAAAGAAGAAAGCACATATAAACCAATTCCGTTGATAGGTTATGTCTCCCCTGAAGATGTAGAAGAAAATTACAAGCAGATCAAAGACGATATAGCCATTCTTATTGAAACCGAGATGGAAAAGGTTGAGGCAGGTAAACCGAAAAAAGAAGAAGAAAAGGCAGATAAGGGTAAACAGGAGGGAAAAGAAAAGGAAATGACTGAAGCGCAAAAAGAGGCGACCGAACAAGCCGTGGAATTACCCGACAATAACCAAGCGGCGGACGAACAAGCAAAGATTGAACAAGAAAAACTTGATCGTGCAGGCGATCAGGATATATCGTACTACTTGTAAGCCCCTTAAAACTAAAGTTTTGTTGACCTGTTATTAAGTAAATATTTACCTTAAAATCGTGAGCTATGGCAACAAGAGGCGCAAAAGTGGAACGTAATTCAGTATCTGAACAACCCCACGAATTAAAATACGAAGCGAAAAAAGAGGGCACCACGGCGAAAAAAGTTGAGGCTGCTAAAAAATCTGCCGGAACGAATAAACGAAGTGCGGTAGAAAAAAAGCTTGATGGCAAGAAATAAGCATAAGCCCCGAAAGGGGCTTTGTTGTCTGTTATGAAAATTGCCACTTACAATATTAACGGCATCAATGGCCGTTTGGAAATTCTCTTGCGTTGGCTAAACGAAGCGCAGCCGGATGTTGTATGCTTACAGGAATTGAAATGCGAAAACAGCAAATTCCCGGAACGACCATTAGGGGAGGCAGGTTATCAGGCGATCTGGCACGGTCAGAAAAGTTGGAACGGCGTTGCCATTCTTTCTAAAACAGAAATCAGGGAATTAAGGAATGATTTGCCCGGCGAGGATGAGGAATTTACACATAGTCGGTATATTGAGGCGTTCATAAACGGAATTGTGGTCGGTTGCATTTACCTGCCAAACGGCAACCCATACCCAGGGCCTAAATTTGATTACAAATTACGCTGGTTTCAGCGTTTGGCTGAACATGCGCAGGATCTGGTTGACCGCGATCTGCCGGTAATACTGGTTGGCGACTACAATGTAATGCCGACTGAATTAGACACCTATAAACCCGAAAAATATGTGGACAATGCCTTATTTCGCGTTGAATCCCGAGATGCTTATAAAGATTTGGTAGCCCAGGGATGGACAGATGCAATCCGGGCATTATATCCCAATGAACGCATCTACACGTTTTGGGACTATTTACGTGATGCCTATGCCCGAAATGCCGGGTTACGGCTCGATCATTTTTTACTTAATAAGAAGATTGCCGGACGTCTTGCAGGCGCTGATGTCGATAAGCATGTGCGTGGCTGGAAAGGTGCCAGTGATCATGCGCCTGTATGGATTGAGCTTGCGGATAATGATCTGCCACCACGTAAGCAAACTGCATTCAAACCGGAACCGCTTGAAAAGCAAATTCAGCATGCAGAACATGGCAATGAAATCAAACAAGCGCCGGCAACCGATCTGAATACATTGCTCAAAGATGCACCATCGTCGAAAATACCGGCGGATATAAAACCAATGAAAGCCACATTAGTGGACGCACCTTTTGATGATCCTGGCTGGATATATGAAATTAAATGGGATGGCTACCGCGCAGTAGCTATTGTAAAAAATGGCACGGCAGAACTGATCTCCCGCAATAACCTGCCTTTTGACCAGTTTAGGCCGATCAATGACCTGCTGGAAAGCTGGCAGTTAAATGCGGTTTTAGATGGCGAGATCGTCGCGCTCAATGAACAGGGCAATGCTGATTTTGGCGCGCTGCAAAACTGGCGTAATTCCAAAACTGCCAAGCTCGCTTATTTTGTTTTTGATATACTCTGGTATGATGGCAAACGGCTGACTGATTTACCACTATACCAACGGCGGGAAATTTTAAAATCCGTTTTACCGCCTGATAACGAACTGATCAGGGTAAGCCAAGCATTCGAGGTGAACGGGATAGAATTTTTCGAGGCCGCGAAAAAAATGAAACTGGAAGGCATCATCGCCAAACGCGCCGATAGTACCTATTCCTCTGATGCCCGCTCCCGCGAATGGCTGAAGATCAAAGCCAAGCGCAGGCAGGAAGTCGTTGTTGCCGGGTTTACCAAAAACGAGGGCACGGGAAAATATTTCAGTGCGCTGGCCATTGGCGTATATGACAAAAAGGGTGTCCTTCGCTATATCGGTAAGGTTGGCACCGGCTTTAATGATGCTAAACAAAGGGAAATGATGGCGCAATTTAAACCGCTTATTACCGCTGAAAGCCCGTTCGATGTAGAACCTGACGTAGATGAACCATCCCAATTTCGACCAAGAAGATTAGGCGCTAAGGCCACCTGGCTAAAACCTGAACTGGTATGTGAGGTAGAATTTGCCGAGATCACCGGCGACGGCAAAGTCCGTCAAGCATCTTTTAAGGGAATGCGCAGCGATAAAAATCCTAAAGACGTGGTTCTGGAGTTGGAGGCAGACACGCAGGACGTAGTTGAAGAAGTTAGCTTGCAGTCGGATATGACCACTGTTATAAAAGAAAAGCCCAAGTCACCAATTAAAAAAGCAAGCAAGCCCAAATCAGGAGCAGCACCTGCCAATCTTTTACTAACATCCAAAAATGAAACGGAAGAAAAAAAGGTTGAGGGCCATCTGTTGAAATTTACACACCTGAATAAAGTTTACTGGCCGGAAGATGGTGTTACTAAACGGGATATGTTTAATTATTACCATCAGGTTGCGCCGGTTATGGTGCCGTACTTGAAAGACCGTCCTATGTCACTCAACCGTTTTCCTGGCGGCATCCACGGGGAGAGCTTTTATCAAAAAAACGTAAAGGATAAAGCGCCGGATTGGGCCAAGACCATGCCACATACCAACGGCGAGGGTGTAGACAAAGACTATTTGCTTGGTAATGATGAAGCGACCTTGCTTTGGATGGCCTCTTTAGGCTGTATTGAAATGAACCCCTGGTTTAGCCGCGCTCAGTCGCCGGATAACCCCGATTATTGTGTGATCGATCTTGACCCTGATAAACAGCACTTCGATCAGGTCATCCAGGCAGCACAGGAAGTGAAAAACGTGCTCGACGCAATAGATGTTCCCAGCTACCCAAAAACTTCGGGCTCTACAGGCATGCATATCTACATACCGCTTGGCGCTAAATATACTTACGATCAAAGCCAGCTTTTCGCAAACATTATCGTCAAATTAGTGCATAAACAAATACCTGATTTTACCACCCTCGAAAGAATGATCAGCAATCGTAACGGCAAAATGTATCTTGACTTTTTGCAGAACAGGCCGGGGGCAACTATTGCGGGCGTTTACTCGTTGCGGCCAAAGCCCGGTGCAACTGTATCCATGCCGGTTTGTTGGGATGAAGTAAAACCGGGTTTAACCATGCGGGATTTTACCATTCATAACGCGGTTGATCGCATTCGTGAAACGGGAGATTTATTTAAAGGTGTATTAGGCGAAGGGATTGACCTGGCCAGAACCATTCAGAAAGCGCAGGCGATATTCACCTTGTAATTTAAAGGGTTTTCGGTTTATAAATGACTTTTAAGGATGTGGGATCGGCATAAATGTCATGCATAGGGCAAACTAAATAACCATTTTTTTCCTGCATATCCGTTCCTAAGTGTGGACATTTTTTTCCTTTACAGCTTTTGCCAATAAAACTCTTATACCAATTCTCATAAAGTTCAATCTTGGGAAGTTGTTTTTCGGTTGGATTATCCGGTATCAACAAGCCAGTGGTTAAGCGCACACACATTACAATTTTCTCAACGATGCCGATAAAGCTATATGTTTTAGCAAGCTCAGGGACTATCACCGCTGCCGTATGCCCATCTACCACATTGAGCAAATGCTGCATTGGGGGATGTAAATAAAAACGGCCATCAATGTGATAGTGATTAAGTGCAAACCCGAATTGCGCGTCCGCATGAAGATGCTCAAACACCGGAATGTAATAAACGCGCTCATCGTCAGTTTCAATTTCCGCACATTTAACGGGATATTGCTTTCCTATCTTAAATTCCATCTGTCTTAAAAGTAACAGTTTAATATTTCATTTGCAATTACTAATTTTTTTAGCATAATTTTGTATTCTGTTTTCACGATTATGGGTAATTTAAATTTCACGTTGACAAATGAGCCGGGAGCTGACCCGATGGAGATCATCAGCTTAAAAGAAATGGGATTATACTTAAAAGTAATTCCCGGTCATTTGCAAAAAGAAATATACCCATCAGATCATATTATTTTTATTGCCAAGTTCTTCGCAAAGACAATGAAAGGCGGACTGAATAAAGATGCTTCAAAGGAAACTCACTTTCAATTGCTTAATTCGCATAGCGAAAAAAGAAGATTTTGGGATAATGATCTTTTTAAATCGGCAATAGATTACTATTGCCGGGAACACCTGCACCGACCATGTAATGAATTGGCGATGGTAATGAAAGGGCAGCTTTTTAAATGGGATGAAGATCAATACTTTGATTAACAAAATCATTAATTTTACTAAGATGGTTATAGACGAAATAAAACCCTTTACAATCGAATTTAAAGGACAATCTTTGACAGTAAGTGAACACTATATCGGAGAGGAACGCATATTTAGAATATTGTTTGAGGATAAACGCAAGCCGTTAACGCTGGCGGTCGGGATAAACAGTCAGAAGCAAAAGTTTTGGACTTCAATACCCCAGGGGCGACAGGAAGAAGCCGGAGAAATCGGCCCGTTAATTGCATGGTATTATAAAGAAAAAAAGAAATAGCGATGTGTTATTATAATGGTCAAAAGGTAACAAGAGCGGAGTTTATCAGGTTAAAAGGCTTGGAAAAAGAAACGCGCAGATATGATTTTCTTAACAGAGGTGTGATCAGCGGTTTTACAGACGTTGAAGTAGCCGTAGTCGTGCCAATTTCGGACAAGACAAATTTTGACATTGTTCAAATGGAATGGGGTTTTATCCCAAATTATCTTGAAGATCGTGAAGCAGTAGTCCGAATGCGAACCGGCTATAAAGGCGAGGATGGTAAATGGGTTCCGGGACAGCCTCAATTGAATGCCAAGTCTGAAAATCTTTTTATTAGTGAGCGAAGCAATCGCAGGTCTATGTTCGCAGACGCAACACGAAATCGCCGCTGTTTGGTGCTATCGACAGGTTTTTTTGAGTGGCAACATATTTACCGTACGAAAAAGAACGGTGAAAAATTAAAGAAACCTGATACCTATCCCTATTATATCAGTCTGCCGGATAACGAATATTTTTATATAGCAGCCATTTGGAATCCCTGGACTGACCGGGTAACCGGCGAAATGTCAAATACGGTAGCATTGGTGACCGCCCCGGCTAATCCATTGATGAAGCAGGTTCACAACAGTCGAATGCGTATGCCTACTATCCTTGATGATGAATTAGCATGGCGCTGGATCATGGAAGATTTATCAGACGAAGAAATTTCGCAAATCGCGGGTACGCAACATCCACATCAAAAAATGACCGCCTGTTCGGTGACAAAAGACTTTTTAGGCCGTATTGATCCAACTGAACCGTTCGCTTACCCGGAATTACCGGCATTAAACTTATCTATAACTGAAGCTTAGGCGACCATTGCTTCATCGCCCCGGTAATGAAGCAGCGCCGCTTTTGCTTTGGTTATACTTTGTTTATCCTTACGATCTTTTACTGGTAAAATTTCGCAACGGATTACCTCTAAGCTTGCAAAGCCAAACTCTTCAATTACCTTGCCCATTATCAGATAACAGCCTCTCCCTTTGAACGGCGTATATTTAAAGGATTGGGGGAAATGCACCGTATCAAACCAATCCCCGTTATTGTCCAGCCATGCTGCAAAAAACATGGTTTGCCCCTTTATCGTGTGAACCGGCTTATCCGTTACAAAATTGCCGATCATACGAACGGTTTGGCCTACATAATTTTTAAGGTCTTTAGCCATGACATCGCCCCGGTGACTGGTGCGCAATAATTCAAACATATTCAAAGTGAGCGAAAACCCTAATAACTCAATTTCGTCGTAAGCGTCCTCAACCTCAGTTTGTACCAGATCGGCAGGCATGACTATGTTCTTTTTACGCACCCCGAATAGCTGAAGCTGGTTACTTGATGGCCTGTTTGAGACATATTTATGTACTTCCCAAAGTAATATTTTTTTGTTTTTGCCTGTAAAGCGTAAAGCGCCGGCCCTGATTAGGATTTTGCATTGCTCTAAGGTAATGCCGGTTCGTTTGACAAAATCTTCTAAATCTCTGAAAGTACCGTTTCGGTGACGTTCAAAGGGGATGTTTTCAATATAAGTTTTTTCAAGATCTAAAATTCCAGTGAAGCCAAGCCAGGCATCAGTGCCCGTAATGCTCACTTCGGCTTCACTCATGTTTACACATGGCAGATGAACATCCGCACCGGCCTTTTGCAGTTCAAAGACATAAAGCCAGCGAGCATAAAAACCACCGTAGTTATTCAGGACACCCACCATAAATTCACGGGGATAATAGGTTTTCAAAAATAGGCTTTGGTAGCTTTCAACAGCAAAAGCGGCAGAATGTGCCTTAGAAAAACTGTAGCCCGCAAACGCCGCTACCAAATCCCACACCTTCAAATTAACGTCATTAGGGCGGCCCAACCGCTCTGCACCATTAAAAAAGTTGCCTTTGACACGCTCCATTTCTTGTGGCGAACGCCACTTTCCGCTCATGCCTCTACGCAGAACATCGGCATCACTGCCGGACATTCCTGCATAATGGATACAAACTTTCAGCACGTCTTCCTGATACACCATGATCCCATAAGTTTCTTCCAACAATTCTTCCATCACCGGATGCAGGTAAGTCGTTTTCGATGGATCGTGAAACCTTGCTATATAATCCGGCATGGACTTGGATGTACCAGGCCGTATAAGGGAACTGGCGGCTACTAATCCGATATATGTAGAGCAACATAGCTTAAATAACAATGAGCGCATGCCAGGACTTTCAGTATAAAATCCACCTATGGTATTTCCGATCTTAAAGTTTGCATTGATATTCGGATCTTTTTTGAACTTTTCAACGGCGTGTATATCGAGCTTTACACCGTGGTTTTTTTCCACCATCTGAACAGTAGTTTTCAAATGCCCTATACCACGTTGGCTTAGAATATCAAACTTTTCATAGCCTATTTCTTCAGCGATATACATATCCCATTGCACGGTTGGCAGGCCAACCGGCGGCAGATCAAGTGCGGTGTAATAGCTGATAGGTTCTTCCGAGATCAATACACCCCCGCGTGGATACTACGCTGATTGGGTATTTCGCCCATGAAGTTCATAAGCTGTATGATCTTTTTGTAATGGGGATTGGTACGATTTTCTGCTTCCCGTGAAGGGTCAGTAAAACTGACGATCTCAGCATCCGCAAGACCTAATACTTTACTAAATTCCCGAATGACAGACCTCTGCTTAAAACTTACGAATGTTCCCAATAGAGCGGTATGCGCTGCCCCATATTTATTAAAGACATATTCATGCATCTTAGGACGGTCATCCCAGGAATAATCAATATCAAAATCCGGCGGACTTGTTCGCTGACTATTTAGGAACCGCTCGAAGTAAAGGTCAAGTTCGATAGGTTCAACATCCGTAATATATAAACAATAAGCGACGATGCTATTACCTGCTGAACCGCGCCCGATATGGTAAAACCCCATCTTTTTACCTGCCCATGCGAAGTCATGAACAATCAGGTAATTAGCCATAAAATCCAGTTGCTCGATAACGGCCAGTTCAGATTTTATTTTATCAAGCGCTATGCCGTTATTGCCATAACGGCTTCGGTAGCCTTCCATTGCCAGCCGGTGTAGTAATTCCCTGTCTTCAGCACGGCTGCCCGTAAAAACCTTTTTGTTTTTTGGTGTGCTCAATTCCACCTGCATGTTGCAGCTGTCCATGAGTTTTTGGGTGTTTATGGCCAGGTACGGATACTGTTCATAAATTTTAAGCAGTTGCTGTAAAGGCAGCATGATTTCATTACTTTGACACAGGTCGCAGCTTTCGACTTTGGTAAACAATGTATTGCGTGCTACAGCCCGCAAGTAGTGATGTAAACGTTCCTCGATACGGCTGTTGATGGTCACCGGCGCAAAGATGATCAGCTTGTCCCGCATAGCATTTACAGGTTGTCCCCAAAGTTTATTAACCTGACCGGGCCGTATGCCGATGTATTCGTTCTCCTTTAAAATCTTAGGCGCTTGATCCCAGGAATAGATAAAATAAGCATTTGGTAATTCAGGTGCCCGTTGAGGCAAAGGTGTTTTATTCAGGTTGTGCCTTGTGAGAAACTCATTCAATTCCCGGAAACCCTCGTGATTTTTAGCTATTCCTGTATAGAGGAAATGGTGCGATATATCTCTGAACTCAATTCCTAATATGGGTTGTATACCTTTTTCACGACAGACTTTTACAAAAGGCATTGCCGCGCTTGTATTATTAATATCCGTAAGTGCCAATTGCTCGATACCATATTGCGCCGCCAGCGTTACGATCCGCTCGACGGAGAGCGTCCCGTAACGCAAACTGTAGTGGCTATGAACATTCAGATACATTACGCCATCATTTTAAGGCAGAAGCCAGTGTCAGTGATTTCGTACCATAGCGCTGCCATATCTTATCAATAGCCGCCTGTTGCTTGGATTTATTTTTATCAGGGTGCTCGAAAATGTCAGTTTGTTCGTAACCATGCATAATCTTAGTGAAGCTTACAGCCACAAGCCTGATCATCTTCCGTTTTTGCCAAAGCGTATCTAATACCTGATGGGTTTTGCCTATCAGTATATCATTAGATGCCGTATAAGCGACCACGGATTGTTTCGTCACCGTTTCAAAGTCAGTATAAGTGATCTTCAATTTGATACAAGACGTAACTTTGCTTTCCAGCCGCAACTGATGGGCCATCTCCATAACCATGCGGGTAACCGTGCGCCGCAGCAGATCAACATCGATGGTATCCGGTTGAAAGAGTTGTTCCCGGTAAAGTTCTTTGGTTTTTTTATAGGGAATGAGCGGCCTGTCATCCAGCCCATGCGCACGTTGCCACAAAACATGCCCCGGCTTGCCAAATACGTCCTCTAAAGTTTCCAAAGGGACTTGCGCAAGTGTCCCGATCAGTTCAGCGCCCATCTGCTCAAGCATGGCACCGGTCTTATCGCCAATGCCCGGAATTTTGTAGATTGATAATGGGTCAAGAAAAGGCTGTATTTCGGGATGACGAACGACCTTAGCACCCAACGGTTGGGCTTCAAAAGTAGCGATACGTGCTACGGTCTTGTTGACCGATAACCCAAAAGATACCCCTAAGCCGGTTTCCTTCTTAACGAATTGTTGAAGTTCCCGGTTCCATTGCAGGCACCCCTGAAAGCGATCCATACCCGACATATCAATGTAATGCTCCTGAAGCGTACTTTTCTCCAATAAGGGCGCTTGCTCCAGTAATACGTCAGTAACCGTATCTGAATATTTACTATACTCGTCTTCATTACCTCGAATCATCACGGCATCTCTGCAAAATTGCTTTACAACTTTGGTCGGCATTCCTGGCCGCACTCCAAAACGCCTGGCTTCAGGACTGCACGAGGTGACAATGCCCCGCTCACTGTTACCGGCGATAACAACTGGTTTATTCGCTAACTCCCTGTTTTTAAGCACCTCGACAGCCAGCGGCAGGTTATCGAGGTTGATATGCACAATTCTTAAATCCCTGTCCATAAAGCCAAATTTTTGAACCTATGAAATTATGCTAAAAATATTAGCATTTCATTTAGTGTTGACAAATAAATCTCACAACTGTTTGATTTGGCTTTTTAGCGAGGATACTTCTAAAACCATTCCTTACAACAATTATGTGTAACTTTAGGGCAATGGGTCAAGATTTAATACATTATCAATTTATCAATTCTCAAACGGGCAATATCATAGCTTACTTGTCCTTGCCATCTCACACGGACAAAAAACAACTGACCAAACAACTGGAAAATAAGAGAGCTGAATTAGCTACTGAACACAAATTAAATTTCAATCTGATCTACTGGCAGGATAAGGATAATCCCATCCCTAAATGATCTAATTATAATCACATGGAAACACTTCAGGAAAGCGTCGTAAATACCATCCGTGAAAAATGTTCATCCGACTGGACTTTAAGTGTATTTAATAGCCATGTCATTGTCAACCTGCCAAAAACTGCCGAAGATCAACGCGCAGCATATAACACAGTCAAGAAACAGATTACCGCTTGCATTAAGGAACATCTGCCCGAAAGAAGCACTGATATTTCGATCGAGGTTAGAAGCGGTTCACTAAATTGCGGTTTTAAATTAGGTGCAACCCTGTAATCGTTTTTAGTTAAGAAAATCCTTATTCGATTAATTTCCCTATTTTAATTTTGCTTATAAAGTAATTTAGGTGTCAAAATTTCGTGTTGTAACAACCTTTAGGAATAAGAAATCGTAAAACATGATATTATTGAATTAAATATTAATCGCGGTTTTACAACCGCTACCTAAATTATTATTGCTGTTTTTTTTGTCATCCCCGGGCGCAAAAACAGCGTTTACACCTACTTATTGACACATGAAAAAAGCAGATAATAATGACAAGCAAACTATAATCGACCTGCTGACCGCAGCGTTCGAGGACAATCAAAGTGTAAATTATATTGTTCGCAACGACGACAAACGTAGAGAGCGCATAGCCGCTTTGATGGACTACTCATTTGAAATGTGTTCTTTATTCGGTGAAGTGTGGCTTTCAGACGACCGGAAAGCATGTGCCCTTGTCCTTTACCCGCAGGCAAAAAAGGCCACCTTATCCGCTATTTTACTGGATGTTAAACTGATAATCAAAGCCATTGGGTTAGGCGGTATCAAAAAGGCCCTTGATCGGGAGAGCAAGATCAAAGCCAAGCAGTCTAAAGAACCCATGACTTACCTATGGTTTATCGGTGTTGAGCCTTCGGAGCAGGGAAAGGGCATTGGAAGTAAGTTATTACAGGAGGTCATTAAGGATGCTGAAACCCGCCAGCTTCCTGTTTACCTTGAAACGTCAGCCGTAAAAAATTTGCCCTGGTATGAACGCCACGGCTTTAAGATATATGAACAGCTTGATCTAACTTATACCTTATATTTCTTAAAGAGATAGACGCATATAATTTTAGCTGATACTATTACCATAATAAACCTAATAACCTTATTATATGCTCGTCTTTGGTACACAGATACACATCGTCACTTTTATTTTTATTGTACTGGAATTTATGATGCTCAGTTTCCAGTTCTTTTATTATCTGTTCAGGCCAGAAGATAAAAACCGCTTATGGTATCTGATCTTATTGGTATTGATGCTTATCTACAATATCACCGGCGGATTATTCCCTGATCCTAAGATAAACATATCCATTGCGTTGCAAACAATGATCGCTTACGGCAGCGGATTTGTCATGGCTTCTTATTTCCCATTCTATTTTTATAAAGCATTTGACCTTAGATCGCTACGTTGGCATGCTTACTATGGTGTCCCTTTATTTTTGATGCTCCCCTATGTAGTCTTTTTTGTCATTGACTATGCGATACACGGCAACCTCGAAACAGATCTAAAATATGGCATGATCACGCCATTTATTTACGCACTCGTTTTGCTTTGGGTGATGTTTCGTGCGATCAGAAAACAACAGCAGGAAAGCCGCAACCATAAAAAATATGTTGAAGAATTTGCGATGTACCTGGCTGTTAGCCCATGGGCGGCGCTTGCCTTTTTCGGGTTTGTTGAAGAAAGCCAGTTGATCGAGGTGCTATGTACCAATACCGGGATCATTGCCATAAGCTCCCTGTTTATCCTGAAGTCCATAAAAAAAGCGCGGCATGAATATCGGCGCATACTTAAATTGAACATTGAGGGAACACCGCCGGAGATCCTGCAAGAAAATTTCGTACGGTATAAATTCACAAAAACTGAAATTGAGGTTGCTCAATTCATGGTCAAAGGTTTGACCAATAAACAGATCGGAGAACTGCTTTTTATCTCCGAAGAAACGGTAAAAAAACATATCTATAATATGTTCCGAAAAACGAACTCCAAGAATCGTCAGACCTTGCTGTATAAGATGCAAACCTTGCATTTTAATATCTTTTTGGCCCTTTTTCTATAAATCTACCACTTTTTTAGTAGCAGATTTACACCTTTTTGGTATTTTTTGAATGTGTCTATCCTGATAGTTTTGACCTGGTTTTCATGTAAAAAAAATCAGAAAGGAAGTCTATGGAAAAAATTTACGCATTTCCTGCCAAGTGAAAGTTGTCGCCAGTGAACAGGCAGAGCAGGAATTACTTAAATAAATTTCTATATGTTACAGGAACAAAATTCCCGGCTGTTAATCCAGTTGGAACAGGATTTGGAACATCTATCGTTCCAGAATTATGAACCGCTTGAAAAATTGACCAGTGCTTTAAAACTGATCAGACAGGCGCTCAGTAAGTTGAAAGAGTTTATAAGAAACCATCCGTTCAAAGATGCTCAGGAACAGATCAAATTTTTTAAGTATGTCAAGCCATCCTTTTATCAGTGGCAGATATACCACACTGAATTGTATACTATCGAAACAGGTTTTCCTTTTGATGATACCGGCAAGCAGATCGATTATTTAAATCAGGAACTTCATTATTTTGAACGTTTCTTTCAGCAGTACGCATTTTTATATCAATACTTTAAGCTGGATGCCGATGATCTGGATAACATTTACTTTATAAGCGGCGAAAGCATTCAAAGCGTTCTCCTGCCTGAAGTACCCGAGGTTAACCCCGGTTTTGCAACAAGTTGCGATTACCTCTTTTCTAAGTTCAAAGCCTTTGAAAAGTTAAAGGCATGGGTGATCGAAAAACTATTGTACCTGAAGAAAAATCCCGCTTCCCCTTTACAATTAGCGAACGACCCTGATGAAATGAAATGGACAGGTGACACGATCAACCTGGCCGAGATCGGCATAGGTATCTACCATACCAAACAACTAAACAACGGCACGGCAACCCTATCCGAGATCTTCCGTTGGTTAGAGGAAAAACTTCAGGTAAAAATTGGTATTCCGTCCAAACGACTTTCCGAATTACGTCGAAGAAAAAGGTTAAGCCGGACTAAGTACTTGGATGAAATGAAGGAAAACGTAGTCTTGAAACTTGACAAAGATGACGAGTTCGAGGCAACAAGGTAAACTATCACAGATCAAGCTGAAAATAGCTCCTTGTTAAGTTATTACTTTTCAGTCGTTTAACCTTTATTTCAGGGATATCCCTCAATGACTCAAACCAAAATTTGCAGTCTCCGAAAATTTGCTTTTGAAAATCCCGGCATAATGGTGTGCCGGGAAAAAGCAAATTTTTATGATACTACAACATTTCACATGGCAGCAGTTTTTAGTCGCTGCCACTATCCTGACCGCTATCTGGTACACGGTCATTATCCTTGTTTTTTACCGGCAACGGATCAAGAACTTCCTGCAAGGCAAGGCAAAGGATTTTGAACAACCGGAGCCATTGGGCCACGCTTGGGATGATGAATTTGAGGATGAGCCTGATGACGAGCCGGACGATCTGATCGGTAAAACAGCGATGCCGGAGGGAATGACAAAAGTGAGCATGAGCATGTTTGGTTTTGCGCCTGGTATTAGTGAGGAAACACAGGAACAGGAAACAGCAGCTTTCGGAGATAAGGAGGACGAATTAAAAAATGACACCGGTGACGATGATGGCCGGGAACTTCAGCAAAGCGTAATCCCCGATGTGATCGAAGAACTCAAAACGATCTTTCACATTCTGGAAACAGAAAAAGGCACAAAGGAAGACTTCTTATCCCTTTTTGCACTGGTAAGCGCTAAATACCCGCGCATTCGTGGTACTTCCAATCAGCAGGCATTGAACGACCACATCCGCGAGTACCTGCCATTTAGTATTACCGACGAAGAATTGGACAGCCTTTGGGCCTAATTCCTCATAACCCATTATTAGACAGATCATTTTTTAATCAGTGAAATCAAAAAAATTAATCATGAAAAATCACATCCCTTATACCCCGAAACAGCAAGCTTTATTAAAAACGTTAATGTTTGCCGCCGCGTTGCTCACCATCAACTATTGCTTCGGGCAAGATGGCAATTCCGGCATTAACTCAGCCACGACACAGGTAAAAAGTTATTTTGAAAGCGGCTGTAACCTCATGTATGCTATTGGTGCCGTAGTCGGCATTATCGGGGCGATCAAAGTTTTTAATAAATGGAATGCTGGCGAGCCTGATACCAACAAGGTTGCCGCCGCCTGGTTCGGTTCATGTGTTTTCTTAGTTGTGGTCGCTACCGTGCTTAAATCATTTTTTGGCCTTTAAAATTCAAACTATGTCACTCTACCAGATCAATAAAGGGGTATCAAAACCAATAGTTTTCAAAGGGTTGAAAGCGCAATATATTGCTTATCTGGCTATCGGTTTAGTCGTTCTGCTGATCGGTTTTGCTATCCTGTATATATGCGGGTTAAGCCTTTGGGTTATTCTGCCTTTGATCGTCGGGTTGGGTACAGCACTGTTTGTTACCGTCTTTCGGTTAAGCCATAAATTTGGCGAACATGGTTTGTCAAAGCATTTAGCCAAAAAGCAACTGCCCGAATATCTCACATTCAGGTCAAGGCAGCTATTTATAAATCTTAAAAAATAAAATCATGGGAATTGAAATAGAAAAAATTCTGCCCTTAACCAAAGTCGAGAACGGCACGATACTTTCAGCACAAGGCGATATCACTATCGGGTTTGAGGTCACATTACCGGAGATCTTTACGCTATCCGACCGCGATTACGAGGCATACCACCAGGCTTGGGTTAAGGCGATCCGCTTATTACCGCAGGGCAGCGTATTCCACAAACAGGATTGGTTTACGGAAAGCAGCTTTAAGGCCGACTTTGAAAAGGCAGGTAAAAGTTTTCTTTCGAGGTCGAGCGAGCGTTTTTTTAACGAGCGTGAATGCCTGGAGCATCAGTGCTACATTTACCTGACCCAAAAGCCTAAAGACAGGAAATTAGGTTCATCGGTTTATAGCAATCTTTTACGTAAGAGCATTGTACCTCAACAAACCATCAATCCTGTATTGTTTAAAGACTTTTTAGACAGTGCCGGCCAGTTCGAGCGCATTTTAAAAGATAGCGGCTTTGTTACGCTTTCGCGCATGAACAATGATGATCTGGCCGGAACGTTGGAAAAGGCCGGAGTGATCGAGCGGTATTGCTTTCTTTCCACCCCAGGCACAAGGCCCGTTATACAGGACATCCATATCAAAAATGAATTAAAGGTCGGTAATAATCATTGCGAACTTTATACCTTGGCCGATGTGGATGATCTTCCCGCCCTTTGCGGTAGCCGTATCAATTACGATAAATACAGTACCGACCGCACTAAATTCAGTATTGGGTTCGCTTCACCGTTAGGCCAGTTACTTAATTGCAACCACATTCTCAATCAATACGTATTCATTGAGGATAGTCAAAAAACGATCAAACGTTTGGAAGCAAAAAAATTACGCCTGCAATCCCTTTCCGGTTACTCCCGTGAAAATGCGATTAGTCGCGACGCGGTTAACGATTTCCTTAACGAAGCTATCGGACAACAACGCCTGCCTGTTAAAGCACACTTTAATATTCTGGCGTGGTCAGAAGATAAGGAAAAAGTTAAAGACCTGAAAAACCTCGTTAGCTCTGCTATGGCACAGATGGATGCCACAGCCAAGCAGGAAACTGATGGTGCGCCGCAAATATGGTTTGCAGGTATGCCTGGAAATGAAGCGGATTTTCCCATGAATGAAACCTTTGATACGTTCGTGGAGCAAGCCACTTGCTTTTTTAATCTCGAAACCAATTATCGTAATAGCATTAGCCCGTTCGGTATACGCTTAGGCGACCGGCTTACCGGCAAGCCCGTTCATGTGGACATATCTGACGAACCTATGCGCTTAGGCTGGACAACTAATCGTTCCAAGTTTACATTAGGCCCATCAGGTTCAGGTAAAAGTTTTTGGACAAACCACTTGTTGCGCTCCTATTATGAGCAGGGTGCCCACATTGTAGTTATGGACATTGGCCATAGCTATCGTGGCTTGTGTGAATTGGCCGGAGGCTATTACTTTACCTATTCTGAAGCTGACCCGATCAAATTTAATCCTTTCCATCTTGCGGACGGCGATACACTGGACACGGAAAAAAAGGAAAGCATCAAAACTTTGTTGCTGGCGCTTTGGAAAAAGGACGACGAGCCGTACCGCAGGTCTGAATACGTAGCGATCTCAAATGCACTCACCGGGTATTATAAGCACCTCGATACTTATCCTGATATTTTTCCATGCTTCAATACTTTCTACGAGTATCTGATGGAGCATTATTTACAGGTATTGGAGGACGGCAAGGTTAAAGAGAAAGATTTCGATGTGGCAAACTTCCTGTATGTGCTTAACCCGTATTACCGCGGCGGCGAATTTGACTACCTGCTGAACGCTACTGAAAACCTTGATCTGCTGCATGAACGCTTTATCGTATTTGAAATAGATGCCTGTAAAGATCATCCTATCCTGTTTCCGGTCGTCACTTTGATCATTATGGAAATGATCATTTCCAAGATGCGAAAACTACCGGGCATCAGGAAAGTTGTGTTAATAGAGGAATGTTGGAAAGCCATTGCTAAAGAGGGAATGGCAGAATATATCCGTTATTTGTATAAAACGATGCGTAAGTTTTATGGCGAACCCATCGTTGTAACACAGGAGGTTGAGGATATAATCAGCAGTCCGGTTGTTAAACAAGCGATCATTAATAATAGTGATTGTAAGATTTTGCTTGATCAAAGCAAATATCAAAATAAGTTTGATGCCATACAGGAATTATTGGGCCTGACGGATAAGGAAAAGGCAATGATATTGTCTATGAACAAATCCAATGACCCAAAGCGCAAGTACAAAGAGGTCTTTATCTCGTTGGGCCAGTTCTCAAAAGTTTACCGAACGGAAGTGAGTTTGGAAGAATATCTGGCCTATACGACGGAGGAAAGCGAAAAGGTAAAAGTACACCAATACGCCGCGAAATACGGCAGCATACAAAAGGGCATTGCTGTACTGGCAATGGAAATGAGAACCAAAAACTGAAGATGATGAATGCAACGTTGAAGATCATGGCAGCTTGTTTATTATTACTGGCCGCCTGCCAAAACCCAGGTAAGGACAAACAGGACTTCATTCCCGGAACTTACGTAAAGAGTGCGAAAAGTGAATATAGTATCGCTGATGATACCCTTATCATCGAACATACGAACGGAACAAGCTACAAGATCACACAGCGAACCACCTACCAGGCCATAAGGGACGGTAAGTTACTGCCCAAAAAGCACCTCGTACATTATCTTAATGCGTCTTGGGATGACAGCAAGCAGGAACTTGACGAAACAACCACCGGCAAGGTATATCATGCTGATCCTCTAAAACAGGTACTCACCATTAAAAACCTTACCTACCATAAGATCAGGTAAGGGCAATTAACAAGATTTATTAACCATTAAATAACGCCCCGTTTGGGGCGTAAGGGAGGCTTATGAATATTCCCAAAGGGATTTTACATGCCATTAAAAAACTAAAAATCATGAAAAAGTACATGGTCATATTACCCTTATCGGCTGTAACGGTCTTTGTATCCCTGCCCAAAGGCGCAGATGCACAGGTTATTATCGGTCAGGTACTTGGCGAAACCGTAGGCCGGGTCATCCGCGCTATCGATCTACAGGTACAGCGGATGCAGAACCAAACGATCTGGCTTCAAAACGCGCAAAAGGCACTTGAAAATCAATTATCCAAACTAAAGCTTACCGAAATATCAGATTGGTCGCAAAAACAAAAAGATCTTTACGACGGGTATTACAAGGAGCTTTGGCAGGTAAAATCGATCATCGCTTATTACGAGCGTATCAAAGACATTACTACGAAGCAGGCCGCATTGGTCAGCCAGTATAACAATGCCTGGAATTTACTGAAGCAGGACAAGCATTTTAACGCCGAAGAACTCACCTATATGCAATCCGTCTATTCGGGCATTTTGCAGGAAAGCGTAAAAAATCTCGATGAAATATTGGTCGTTATCAACTCATTCAAAACACAGATGAGCGATGCGAAGCGCCTTGAACTGATCGACAAGGCCGCCGACCGCGTGGACACGAATTGCAGCGATCTTAAACAGTTCAATAATCAAAATTACCTGCTTAGTATTCAGCGGGCCAGGGATGAGAACGAGGTAAGCACATTAAAACGCTATTATGGAATCGACTAAGTTAAAAGTCATCATGTTCTGTCTGTTTTGCTTGGCAGCGGCTTCCGTTAAGGCACAGACATTCGCCGAATGGTTTTCTCAGAAAAAAACGCAGATCAAGTACCTGACCCAACAGATCGCTGCTTTACAGCAGTATGGGGCTTACATCAAACAAGGTTACGCGATCTCACAAAATGACTTAGGCAGCATAGGCGGCTATATCAAAGGTGAATACGGTTTACACAACGATTATTACACATCGCTTAAAACGGTAAATCCTGCCATAAAGGGCAATTCCAAAACGGATAGCATTATGGCTTACGCCGCACAGATACCCACACGGTTTGCCCGCTTGAAAAATTTAAGGGGATTGGATGACGATAGCCGCAGCTACCTGGCTGATGTACGGGAAAAAGTATTGGATGATTGCAATAAAGACCTTTCCAAGCTTCAATTGGTCATGACCGATGGCACTGTTCAAATGACAGATGATGAGCGCCTTAAACGTCTCGATGAGATATATGTGTGTATGAAAGATAAGTATGCCTTCACGCTCTCATTCTGCACTGAAGTCAGAACGCTGTTATTGCAAAAGCAACAGGAACTTAATGACATTAACACGCTAAAGCGACTGAATGGTATCGATTAAATAACAGAGCGCAGCAACATTCGTATCGGCTAACAAGGTTGAGGGATCAGCATTTCAGGGTGTTGCCGCGCTCAAGATTGTGAGTTTAACATCAAATTAACATTTGTCATTATGAAATGGATTAGAAAATATTTAAAAAAAATTAAGACGGGCGGCACCCTTGTGATCCTGTTGCTGCTCAGCTTGGTTAAGGAAAACGCAGAAGCGCAAATATCTACAGGGCAGGATATGCAACAACTGTTGCTCGATATCGAGAAGCTGACACAGTTTAAGGCGATACTGTCGGATATGCAGCAGGGCTATTCGATCTTAACGCAAGGCTATGGTCAGGTAAAATCATTGTCGCAAGGAAATTTTAACCTGCATTCCGTTTTCCTGAATGCGCTGCTTCAGGTCAACCCTGAAATAGCGAAATACGCACGGGTAGCTGATATAATTGCAGATGAGGCCAGTATCCTTACGGAATACAAAAAAGCCTACAAGCAATTTCAGAACGGCGGGCATTTCAACGCAGACGAATTGGATTACCTGGCTAAAGTCTACGCACAGCTTACCAGTGCGGCACTTAATGATGTGAACGATCTGGCCAATATTATTACTGCATCTAAAATGCGTATGAGCGATGATGAAAGGCTCTCAGCTATTGACCGTATTTACGCTTCAAGCAGTGATAAGCTTACATTTCTAAGGGACTTTAACCGGCGTGTAAATATCATGGCCTTGCAGCGCCAAAAGGAACAGAACGAGGTCAATAACTTAAAATCTCTGTACCCATGAAAAGTAAAATATTATACACTGGCTTAGCGATACTTTTTTTAAGTAGTGCGGCCTCAACGGTTAATGCGCAGGATATTACGAGCAGTCTCAAAGGTATGCAGCCCATTTTAAATAATGTGTACGACCAAATGATACCCATGTGCAGTAACCTGATTGACGCAGCAAGGGGCATTGCCGGATTTGCAGCGTTATGGTATATCGCATCACGGGTTTGGCGACAGATCGCACACGCCGAACCTCTGGACTTTTACCCGCTCTTGCGGCCCTTTGCGTTGGGTATGGCCATTATGATGTTCCCCTTGGTTATCTCTCTTTTGAACGGCATAATGCAGCCCATCGTTTCGGCCACGGGCGCTATGGTGACCAATTCGGATAACAGCATTGCCTTATTGCTTAAACAAAAGCAGGACGCTATAAAAAATTCCAAAAGTTACCAGATGTATGTTGGTGATGACGGGAACGGCAGCAGGGAAAAATGGTATAAATATACCCATCCCAATGACCCCGACGGTAACGAGGGAACCTTTGAATCTATCGGTAACGACGTAAAATTCTGGATGGATAAGCAGGCGTACAATTTCAAGAACAGCATTAAACAATGGATGTCAGAAATTTTACAGGTATTGTATGCGGCAGCAATTCTCTGTATCAACACTATCCGCACCTTTTACCTGATCGTATTGGCCATACTTGGCCCGCTCGTGTTCGGCTTTGCTGTATTTGATGGCTTACAACATTCGCTACAGCAATGGATAGCCCGTTATATCAACATTTTTTTGTGGCTGCCTATCGCCAACATTTTTGGAAGTATCATCGGTCAGGTGCAGCAACAAATGATCAAGCTGGACATATCGCAGATACAGAGTGCCGGGGACACCTTTTTTTCATCGACAGACACAGCGTACCTCATATTTCTTTGCATTGGGATTGTAGGCTACTTCTCCGTACCGAGTGTTGCCAACTATGTGATACATGCCCACGGCGGTAATGGGTTATTGACAAGAGTTACCAATGTGGCAGCCAGCACGGTCACTACGACCGTTGGGGCGGCCTCTACTGCCGGAAATATGATCGGCGACCGGATGGAGCAAGGCGGGGCCAATCTGATCAACGCGCCCAAAAACTTTATGGAGGGTTACAAGGGTTCAGGCAACAACTACCAAAAAGACCGGCTATCCGGTAAGGACAGCTAATTATTTCATTACCATTTAACACCCATTCAGGGGATAAGGAGGATTATGTTTCAACAATTCAAAAATATAGACACCGCTTTTAAGCATATCAAGCTCTTTAGCTATCTGCTGATCTTCGCCTGCATTGCGATAACCTGCTTTGCGGTTTACAAAAGTTATCAAAGTTCGGACAACTTTAAGAACCACATTTATGTACTGGCTAACGGTAAAGCCTTAGAAGCCATCGCATCGGGTCGAAAGGATAATATCCCGGTAGAATGCCGCGATCATATTAAAACTTTTCATGAGGACTTTTTTAACCTTGATCCCGATGATAAGCAGATACAGGCGACGATCTCTAAAGCATTATATCTGGCTGATGGCAGCGCTAAAACCGCCTACGATAATTTAAAAGAGGCCGGTTATTATAATAACATCATTTCCGGCAGTATCAGTCAGCAGATCACGGTTGATAGCATAAAGCTTAATATTGATCAATATCCTTATGCATTCACCTGCTATGCCACTGAAAAACTGATCAGAAGCACATCTACCACCACACGGAGCTTAATAACACAAGGTTTTTTACGCAATGTAAACCGGAGTGATAACAACCCGCATGGCTTTCTGATCGAGCGTTGGGAAACCGTTGAGAACAGGGATGAACAGGTAAAAAGCACCCAGCCATGAAATTATTAAAAAAAAGAAAGACAGGCAGCGCAGCCGATAACCAGGCATTGCTCAGGGTAAGACTGATGCTGACAGCAAAACAACGGAAGGTCGCAGATTATCTGGACAGGAAAACGCTGTATTGGAACCGCAATTCCAAGATAATAGCATTGGTGATCTTTTGCCTGCTATTTGGCGGCGCCTGCCTGCTGCTGCTCATTAAAGCAATTATTCACTATTAAAAAAATTATAATGACAACACAAGAAGAAAGAAAACGGAAACTCCTGTTGTTTCTCCCGCTTTTACTATTGCCTTTTTTAGCGTTAGGGTTCTATGCGTTAGGCGGCGGCAGAAGCAATGACGGGCAACAAACCGCGAGCGCTAATAAAGGTATCAATACGGAGTTACCCGGTGCGAAATTAAAGAACGACAATTCCGAGGACAAGTTAAGCCTGATGGATAAAGCGAAAAGGGACAGTGCCGCCGCACGTTCTAAAACAGCCGCAGGCGCATTTGCCGCATTGGGTTGGGATACTTCAAAATTCAGCCAACACGTAGACCCTGCTAAAACGGCGGAAGCTAATGAAGTGCAGATCAATGAACGACTGGCACAGATCAATAAGCAAATCAATCAGCCGGTATCAATTAGCAAAAACCCGGCAAATGATTATGGAGCAACGTCCAAGTCCGCTGAACTGGAAAGACTGGAAAAACTGCTAAAGCAAAAACAACAAAATAGTGAGCCTGACCCGCAAATGCAGCAGTTGAGTACCATGCTCGACAAGATCATGCAACTTCAGAACCCGTCATTGGTTAAAGATGAACCCAAACAAAAAGAAGCGGTTGATTCAGATAGCGCTTTCAGCGCGATCCCGGCGATCATTGACGGTGATCAAAAAGTACCGCCGGGCGGCATTGTGAAGCTTCGTCTTAAAGATTCGATCACCATCGGGGGAATTACCTTTCCTAAAGGACAATCCCTTTACGGCTTATGCGCGATCACTAATCAACGCCTCTTGCTGGACATTAAGAATATCCGCTTAGGTAACACCATTATCCCGGTCAACCTCACTGTATTTTCATTAGACGGACTGGTTGGCATCGATGCGCCTAAAGCGGAACTCGCGGGGGCTGCGGGTGACGGCGCGAGCAGTGCATTGACGAATATGCAGTTCTTGTCCATGGATCAATCGCTTTCCACACAGGCGGCGACAGCGGGCATTTCCGCCGCGAAAGGGCTGTTGAGTAAAAAGGTTAAAAAGATCAGGGTTAAGCTGAAAGGCGATCAGACCGTCCTTTTGCGCAATAACCAACAAAAGTAAAATGCCATGAAAAAGGATATAAACAAGGCTGAACAGCTCTGGCAGAATTGGGAAGAACGGCAGCAGCGCATAGAAAAGCTATTAGGCACCAGTGCCGAAAGTACCCGTGTTATACAGCAGGAAAAATACGATTTTATGCGTATGGGCCTGTACAGACTGTCCGGTCAGCCCAATGAAAAAGAGAAGTTTTATCTGAATGCGATCAGGTTGGTTACCAATAATCTGCAAAAAAAGTTATATCCGAACCGTTTTGTCAGGCTTTTACATCAGATCAAAACAAACCTTTATGATAAACCAATGCACTTGCGCAGGTTTCAGCAACAAAAAGACGCAAGCCTTGATCTGCTTAGACAAAGGTTTAAAACATTAGGGCTGTCATCTTACAGCGGCAAATTGGAAAATTACCTTGATCATGAAAGTAACTTGGTCGCGATACCGATGACAACCCAACTAACAGATAAGCGCACTTTGGACGTTAGCGTTCAGTTGGAAAAGGACAAAACGGGCGAATACCATTTCAGGGGCTATCAGGCGACGGTACTTCGGGACGGGCAAATCGAAAGTACACATGCTTTTGGTGCCGACACTATCGTAAAGGCGCAGGAAGCCGTCAATCTTTTGAGCGGCAGGCCGGTATTGCAATCTTACGAGACGGCGGACGGTCTGGTCGCTCAAAAGTGGATACAGTTCGATCTTAATGTAAAGACTGGCACCGATCAATATAAGACAAGAGAATTTCACCACGCATACAGCTTGGAAAAGTCATTGAGTGAGGTTTTACCCAAAATCGGGTTAACCGGCGCTAACAAAAAAGATATGGTATATGAACTCCAACAGGGTAATCAGATCGCTTACGAGGCACGCCCGCCGATCAGCGAAACGCTTTATCTGGAGGCAAATCCCGCCAACCGATCTGTATTGATCCGCGACCAGAACAAGCAGCCCGTCAGCGTGGAAACATTAGTTGCAAGAAAGGAGGATGCACAAAAAATGCGGGTAGACAATACCCTAACGCTTGTCAAAAGTAAAGAATCTGATAAAGAGCAGTCTCAGACGTTCGGCATTGGATAGCTATCAGTTTATCATAGCAAACACATACCATGAATTTAGAAACTAAGCATGCTGAACTGATCATTAAATCACTGGAAAGTGCTATAAAATCGGGGAATCAATATGTGGTATTTGAAATGCAACCAAGCGACCTGCAATTGCAACCCTATCAGCTTGAGTTTTTTGGATCGCGTGACGAAGCACTCGATCACCTCGAAATGAGATCCGGCTTTGGCGCGTTGCCTGGCGACAACCATAACCCGGTATACTATCGCACTATAGATCAGATGATCAATGAAGTAAAAGAATTTAATCCATTAACAAAACAAGGAGTTATGAATTACAACAATCTTGAAAACTTAAAGGAGGAGCTGACAAAGCTATCCTTTAGTAAGAAATCCATTGAGGAAATGCAGAAACAAATGGAACAAGGCGTTCCCGAATTTACATTGAACGAAAAGGTAAAGGGTAATCGGGGGCAGGTTGACCTAACGCTGCATTTTAAGCAGTCCGGCCAGTCCGAAAATTATTACTTTAATAAATTTGAGGCAACCTTATCCACTGCCAAGCCATTAGAAGATGGTCAGAAATACATGGTCATCAGCCCTAACCCTAACGAGCAGGGCAAAAATCTGGTTAAAAATTTTGTAAACGTCACAGAAGCGATCAGCTTTTTTAAGGATCAGAAAGGCGACAGTATCTTAGCCTCCGGTAAAGATGCCGCACATAAGACCGAACTGGCCAAAATGGAAAAAGGCAAGATCAATTATGTTGCTAAAGAATTTCAGGTGCCTTTCCGCGCCCCGGCCAAAATGCAGACCTTTTTTGTAGAACGCGGCAAAGGCTTTTCTGCTGAACAGGCGGCCAACCTGATACAGGGACGCGCGGTTTACAGGGACGACCTCGTAAATGCGGGCGGTGAATATAAAGCCTGGATAAAACTGGACATGGACAGCCCCAAAGACCGGTATCAAAACTACCAGACCAATCAATACCATGTGCCAACCTATGGTTTTGATCTGGAAAGCGTCTTAGACAAGTTCAAGATCAAAGAGCTTGACAACCCGGCAAAAAAGGAGGCCCTTGTACAATCCTTACAAAACGGGAACCGTCCTTTGATCACCACCGTAAAAGACGGTCAGGAGATCAAGTTGCATGTAGAGGCCGTACCCCGCTATAGCCAACTGAATATGTTTCAGGAAAACGGAAAACCTGAAAAACGTGAGCAATTCTTAAAAGTTCCCGTGCTTGATAAAAACCTTAACGTCGGTAAGGCTAAAGAAAAAGAACAGGAACAAGGCTTGGGTGTTTGATCGTTATCGCGCCAACTAAACGACAATTAACAAAATTATTTATATTAAAAATTATTATTATGAGTATTATCGCAAAATTGAAAGACCTGGTTGGTTCAGCAGAAGTTGATGCAGCAAAGTTTTATGAAAAAGGAAATAGCGCAGCCGGAACAAGGTTGCGCAAAGCTTTGCAAGAAATTAAGTCTGTTGCTCAGGAAATACGTCAGGATGTAACGGCAAAGAAAAAAGCATAACTGTAGCCCAATATATAAAAACGCCCTTTCAAGTCATTGACAGGGCGTTTTTATATTAACCCAATATGATATTTTCAAAATTTTCAATCAACCTGATATTCAGAAATTCGACCATAATTTCATGATATAACTCTTTCAGATCGCTTTCTGCACTTAGCTTAATATCTGTGTCTTTTAAGACCCCGCCAAATAAACTTTCTGACTCTATTAATTTTTTAAAATGCTTCATTTCATCAAAATAGGCTTGAGTACCAAGATAACAAAGCCTAAAAGCCTTTATCGAATCCAACCCATCCTTTTCAACCCTTAATTCCCTGATTAGAAAATCTCCAACGGTTTCAATGGCCGGATCGTCTATGTCCCATCCAAGCATTTCTGCCATCAGGCTAAATAGACAGAAAAAGGTTAATGCCGATTTGCACCAGCAGATATTTTTAAATTCAGGTGATTTCAGGACATTTAATTGTTCAGAAGTAACACCATAACGTTTTTGGATACGATCAATAGAAAAATCAATTTCTTCAATCGTGCCTGCTATATGCGCATTCTTTTTGTTCAGCAAGGCCGGTAATGCAAGGGGTGAACCAATGACGTTCAGACCAAAACAAACCGCATAAACGATTAAGACCTCATTTGACCTGATCAACAAATCAATTAAAAATTCTTCATTTTCCGGTTCGAGAGACAGACTAAGGGTATTTAAAACTTTATCGTTTTTTTCAGCTATGAATGACAACTTTTCATTTTCTCCCGTAGGCAACTTAGCACTTGGATCAATTCCCTTATCAAAACTTGCAGTCTCTATATGAATATCAAAGGCGTCCTTGTAACTTATATTATCGAAAATTAAATAATAAAGAAGATTTCGTGTGTCGGCCATATCGTATAGGTTTGGTAAAAGTATCGGCAAAATTAGGTCACATAACTATCTAAAAGTGTGACATGCCAAAAAATAAATCGCAATTATCTTGTTTTGTTTACCTGTTCATGCGCCTTTTTCATCAAACATCAATATCGAAAGGTTTGGCGATAAACTCATTGATCTTAATAGTTTTAGCCATTAAATGGCCATCGAAATGGGTGGTCATTGAAAGGACAGGAATTTCGTGAGGAATGTCACAATCTTTAAGTTGCCTGCAAACATCAATACCGCTACCGTACCATATCGTGTTTAAACAAATCCGGTAACGAACCTTCGAGCAATACATTTAGGTTAATTTCGTATTTTTTTTTAACATTAGGTTAATATCAGGGCTGATTAAGTATGGCAGCCGCTTTTAACATAAGCCTGAACTGGTCGTCATCGACTGGTAAATGGAGCCGGGTGAGCAGGTAGTCGCACTGCATATTGGCGATGTTCTCATCTAACTGGCTATCTGAATTGATAGAAATAGCCGCATCTGCAATGGCCGATTCCGACATGAGTTCATTGCTGAAATTAACTAAAACACTTGTCAGATCTTCCTCCATATCTATTTCAGGCAAACACAACCGCAATTCTCTGAATGATTGGTGAGGCGAAAGATCAATCGCCATTTCTTTAACCAGTTTTTCGCCAAGTTCATCTATCACCTCGCCCTCAAAAAACTCCTCGTTATATAACAATCCGGTTAGGCAAGCCACGTAACTTATAAATTTCGCTTTCGATGCAACCCATATTGGTTTCCAGTAAGCTGGTAAAAAGAAGTCTTTTAATTCCGAAACAGAATCTTTTTCAATACGCTTTTTAATGGTTTTGATCGCTTTATTTGCTGCTACAGCTTTGGGCCCAGTTTCTAACGCATAAGCCATTAAGGTCGGCACCGCGAACAGACCGCCCGAAGTTCCCAATGCGGCACAGATCGTCCTGAAAAGAAAAATACTCTCTGTTTTTCGCAATGCCTTATGTAAGTGAAGTTCATCTTCACGATTCTCCTCATTATAGCCCTCATTCAGCAGCTTTTCTAAAATATCATAGGTTCTTTGGTCATCCATAGGCCGCCTGGAATTAATGTAGATCAAAATTAAGGATTTAAAATTTAACCTCTGGGAAACCAGCGTTAAAGCCGCTTCTTTCCGTTCCTGCATTCAGCCGCTTTCCCGCTTTGGCATATATGGCGGCCCTGCCGCCAATTATGTACCCGCCTTTTGCTATGTCATAAAGTCTTTTACAACACCTGATATTTTACTCCACTGGCTTTTTACAAAGCAAATTTCTGAACGGCAGGTCTGAATGTCAAGACCGGGGCCTTCGGTTTTTGAAAAAAAATCTTCCCTGCTCGCTACGCTCACGAGGTATTTTTTCCCAAAAAGTCTTGCCCTTCAGACTGCCGTATTCAGGTGAGTTGCTCAATAAAAAGCCACCGGAGGCTGCTGCCGAGGGTGACTTACTTAAAGAGCAAAAACCATGAACGCAGAAAAAAAAGCAAACGGTAGAAGCCCACCGCACAGCCCGCAGCTTGGCGACAAGCCGCCACGGCTGACACCCGACACACGCCCTTTCGGGCAATTGATCCATTCAGTTAAAAACAATTTAAAAATTAGAAATCATGAAAACTACAGTAATAGGAAGCGAAAAAATTAACAAGGTTGATAACAAAGCGCAAAACGGTACAGCGGGCAAAATTAACAACCTGCCAGTAAGTACTTCATTTAATGCACCTGCCAAAAAGGACGAAACCAAAAAGGACGAGCCGGCAAATGAAGCACCACAGGCAATAACCGCAACCGCTCCCGAGCAGCCTACCGCCAAAGTTGAACCGCCAAAAGCGGAAGAAACAAAACCGCAGGTAGAGGAACCAAAGCAAGAGCCAAAGGCCGAGCCGACCAAAGCGGAAGTTAAGGCAGCCATTAAACCCGTGCTTAATCTGGAAAGCACTTTAAAATTAGTAGAGGAAATGCACCGTAAGAGTAAACAGCGCACCAAGTTGCAGGAGACCATTAAAAATTTAGAGGGTTTCGAGGTTGAGTTACGGGACGAGGCCGACACCACCGACACCAACTACTATACAGGTTGTGTACTGGTTATCGAGGATGACAAGCGCAACAAGTTTGAAACCAAGAACCCAACTATCATTTGGGCAGTGGCACAGATGGTAAACAGCATGTGCGTCGATAAACTGGCAGAGATCGAAGCATCAATTGTATTGCCCCAATAATTAAAGAAATGCCCCGTGCGATCGCACCATTGCACGGGGCATATTAAACTAATAACCATTAAAATAGGCTAATCAAATGTACGAGTTATTTATCGAATTGACCGACCAAATATTTTGGGATGGTTACGCCGAAAACTTAGCCCTTGAAAATCCCGCATTGTTCCAGTTGGAATATAACGAGTTTTTAAACGGCCACAATTAATGATCGCCATGAAAGACACAGTTTATTTATTGATCAAAGTGGTGATCGATACCAATTACCGAAACATACAGGATGCTATAGGCGAGGTACAACGCAATACGATCTATACCGTGATTGATAGCAAAAATGTAAAGGTGATCGATAGTAAGATCATGGATCTGCGGACCAAACGCAAATAATTTTTAACAACCAAATTTTAAGACAATGACAGCTTTAAATAATAACATCGTTAAGCCAAAAGTTTGGCAAATGATAGGTAAAACCATTTCACCGAATGCAACAAGTGCAGAAGCGATACAGGAAGCGAGTTTGGATTTCGAGGTAGTAAAGCGCTCAAATATTCATCCCTTGCCAAGTGGCATAAACATCATATCCGAGAACAGTTACTTTACTTTCCGTACTGATACCGAGGCGATCTTAGGCGATAAGATCGGCAGCGATTACGCCGTAGTGCAGAATACACAGGCGTTTGATTTTTTCGACAGCATTGCAGGGGGTAAAAATCTCATAAAATATGAAACAGCCGGTGCGTTGGGTTATGGAGAAACGATTTTTATCACCGCCAAGCTGCCGGAACATATTCGTGTCGGCAGGGATGATCTGATCGACAATTATTTGTTTTTGACATCTACCCATAACGGCACGGGCTGCATAACCATAGCATTTACCCCGGTGCGTATTTGGTGTTCAAATACCCTAAATGCAGCTTTGAAAAATTGCACCAATGCTATATCAATTCGTCATACCGCAAGCGCAGAGGAAAAGCTAAAGAGCGCACACAAGATGTTAGGTTTATCCGACCAATTGACCGTTGAACTGGAGGCGATTTTTAACCGATGGACACGGGTACGTATTACCGACCCGCAGGTAAAACGGCTGATACAGATAGCCATGATACCGAACAAGGAAACATTTGACAAATTGAAAACAGGCAGGGAAGCCGAGTTATCAAGCCATTACAACAACATGGTAAGCAGTGTTTTTGATTACGCCATGACCGCTAACAGTCAGCAGGAACACACTACCAAAGGGACGTTGTTCGGGGCGTATAACAGTATCACCGGGTATTTTCAGAACGTCCGCAATTTTAGGGACGAGGAAAGCAAATTTAAAAGCATCATGTATGGTACAGGTTCACAAAGGGGGCAAACAGCTTTTGACCTCTGTACTGATTTCGCCAAGCATGGCACGGATGCGCTGATATTGAATTAACCTAAATAAGGCGGGGCAATCCCGCCTTATTCAAATATTACAGCAATGGAAGAATTAACGATTTGCTACGAATATGATTTTGCCTTAACCGTCCGAAAGAAGAACGGGAGGCTATATAAAAATCATCATATCGGAGCGATAGGAATAAGTTTTAGCACCGCTCTATTTGATGCCTATACCATCCTAAAGAAACAAAAATGTGAAATACTGGCTATCAATCATGTGAAAGCTAAAAGTATCGCATTCGCTTTTGACAAGGACGGAGCAGCCGTAAAGATCAGCTTAAAAGACCGTCCCCCCGTGATGCCTGATGATTACGAAAAAGAACTAAGTCGATTACCTAAAAAACACTAACATGAAAAATCTAAGAAATCTCACCAATACAGATAAAGCCAAATTGTTATACGAGCTTTTTCCCGAAGAAATAGCACCGCTTTTAGACCGCATCCAAGCGGTATGCGCCGACCTGAAAACCAATCAGGATGAACACCGCAAAACATGGGATCTCGGTTTAATGACTTTTGATATGTGGCTGCAACTATCCGAACAGGTAGACGAGCGGATAAGAAAATACCGCCCAAACTTGGTTAAAAGCAGTAAAGTATTTTCCGAACAGCTTTTTGGTTCTTTTGATTACACGGTGCTTTTTGTAAATGACCGTATTATTAAATATGCGCAGCACGATAGCGAGGATAAAAAATTTACACTGGCAGTTGACCTATTATTTAACGCTTAATCTTATTATCATGGCTACCGAAAAATGCTTATACGACAGATGGTTTGATAATGAGAGATCCAACCTCAATAAATTTACGATTACTTTATTTCAGCTTTTCCAGTACGCAGACGGCGGGAACCGTCAAATCATCCTAGATAGCGGGCATGAATTTTTCATAAATTCTGTAAATGTTTAGCTTTTGGCCTATTAATTTTGAGCCAAATTAAGCCGTTTAAAGACGTACAGACCGTCATGGACATAGTACACTATCAATCGTAAATAATGCCTCATATCGCCTAATTTGAAGCCAAATTGGGTGTTATGAGGCATCGTTAATGGCGGCGAAAAGCTTGCGATACCTTCCGTTAACTCAATATTTCTACCTTTAAAAAACAGGCTTTTACACTTCATAAATTTCTATTTGAACCGCAAAATTTCATTTCCTTTAACGAAAGCCTTTGCCGACAGTATTCATTTAGTAACATTAAATTAAAGTCGAAAATATATTATTTCTATATGTTTTATTAACTGTCCGGCAATTTATTTAATCCTTATAGCAATATGAGAATGTTTAATCAACATCAAAAGCGAACAAGGTATGTGTCAACGTTATTAAAATATAATCTTTTAATAAAATATTTGAAATTGAATATTAATATAAAAGTTTTTTAACTTAGCATATAACCTGGACCAAAAAGTGAAAAAGACACCTACCTTTATTTTTTTTCTTTCCGCAATGTTTTTGCATGTAGCTTTGTGCAAAGCTCAAGTAAATTTAACCTTACGCCAAACAATAGACTCCGCCCTACGAAGGAATCTCCAATTAAAAAGAAGTCAGGTAAATCAAAAAATTGCATCGGCGGTAGTACTTCAATCACGCTATAACTTGTTACCTACTTTAACAGCCAATCCACAACTATCGTTTAATTGGGGAAGAACACTCGATGTTTCCACCTATAATTATGTTAATCAAAGGGTATTTCTAACAAATGGTACTCTCGGCAGCCAAGTTACACTGTTTCAGGGAGGTGTTTTAAGAAATCAAATTCTTCAAAATAAAATTTTATTGGAAGCTGAAAATAGCGCGTTAAAAAGAAATGAGTACGAACTGACAATCGCTGCTATGACCGCTTTCTTTCAAATCCTTGCATCCGAAGAATTGCTAAACGCCGCGCGGGAACAGGTTCGGCTGGCTAAATTAAATGTTGAAAAAATGCAGCGAAATTTTGACTTAGGAAATAAGACTTCAACGGATATAGCACAAATACGGGCGCAGCAAGCTAATACGGAATCAGATCAAGCCAGTATAGAGAATCAACTGGAAGTGAGCATTTTAAACTTAAGGCAGTTAATAAATATTGATGAAGATACATTGATTCTTAAAAAACCAGATGTAAACAAAATAAAAGATCTTTGGATGCATATGGATACTTCTGAATTAATAGATAAAAGCATAAAATTAAATCCCAGTATTCAAGAAGCCAATTACCAAAAACGGGCTGCATATGTTGGTGTACAAGTGGCAAAGAGTTCGTACTATCCAACACTAATTTTATACGGTCAGGTTGGTACAAATTACTCGAATGCAAGAACCTTAACCTCAGGCTATAGAATAGTGGGTTTCGACACGATTGGTATTACTGCCACATCAAATGAACCAGTTTTATCTCCTTCGTTAATTCCTGTTACTAAAAAGTATAGATTGACCAATCAATTAAAAGATAACTTTTATCAGGCCGCTGGTTTAACTTTGCAAATTCCCATTGTGAATCATTTTACAGCTCGAATAAATGTCAAAAAAGCCCAATTGGCTTATTATGACGCGGTTTTAGCAAATGAAATAGTGGTAAGCAATTTTAAGAAAGTTTTTAAACAGGCATTGGCCGACCTAAAATCAGCCAGAAAAAAATTAGCGGCCGCAGTTGCGAACGTAACTGAATCTAAACAAGTTTTGTTCGCATCAGATAAACGTTATCAAATTGGCTTACTGAACGCATTAGACTATGAAACCGCCGTTAGTAATTTTAATCGAGCCCAGTTTCAGGAAATCCAAGCAAGATACGATCTGATTTTTAAACAAAAACTGATTGAGTTTTATATCGGTGAACAGCTCGATTTTTGAAGTAACGTAACTAAAATGCTTTTCTATAAAAACAACCACCTTATCCAACCCAACCCGCCATGAAACTCGACATTTATATCGACCGAATAAACAAGCTCGATAAACTACTGGAACAAAAAACAACAGGGACGCCCGCCGAACTTGCGAAGAAACTAAAATAAGCAAGAGTCGATTGTTTTGCGTTATAGATGACCTTAAATATATGGATGTTCCAATTAAATATAGCCGAAAATTGCAAACCTACTACTATCAGCGCCCTTACAAAATTGAAATAATATTAAATTTCACCGACCTTTCAATTAAACAGGGCCTGTCAACTTATTTTAATGGTCGATAACAACAAAAACTGATTCATAATTATTTTAATACTTCTTTTATGTAGCGAACAACTTTAAATTAGTTTGCATTGCAATGTCGCAATACAAAATCTATATTTTATGCACAGTTTAAATCTAAATGAAATGGGATTTTCTCCAATGAGCAATTCGGAAATGGTTGCTGCAAATGGTGGTAGCTTTTGGGGCAAACTTGCAGCCGTTGTTGGCGGGGCTATCCTCTTAGTGGCTACTGGTGGTTCAGCACTTTTTGTAGCTGGAGCAATTCTAAGTGTTGGGGGCGGTGTCGAAGACCTCGTTAATCCGTAACAAAATGAAGCCGGTCTTTAAACAAACCGGCTTCATCTTTATTCTAACAATTTTTTGGCAATGAAAACTTACTCCCTAATTATTTTTCTAATATTTTACAGTTTTGCAACGTTCGCTCAAAATGTCAAAGTTCAAGGTACTGTAAGAGATGCTGATTCAAAAAGAAGCTTGGCTGGTGTTTCTATTTTCTCAGGGAATAATGGAGGTACAAGCGATTCAACTGGTAATTTTAGCTTTACAACAGAACTTCGGGGTCTAAAGCAAAATGGACTAACTTTCACATATATTGGGTATAAAAAATCTATTACGCCATATTCAATATCAAACTTATATAATATAGAACTTCAAGCTACATATGAAGAATTAAGGGAAGTTAAAATTTGGGGTTCTGGCCTTTCTATATTGACAAAGGCAATTGATGCAATACCACGAAATTACCCAGACAAATATTCTCAATCTACCGGATTCATACGTCTTCAATATCTAAGAAATAATTCCGATTATTTCAATAGTGATGCTATCATTCAGATTTACACGCCGCCTGTAAAAAATAAAAAATCATCTACTGTCCGGATTCTACAGAACCGCATCGATACCATAACTGATAAATCTCTAATTTTTATTAAATGGATCGGTGGCTACCTTTCGCCTGTACATGCTGATATTATACATAACAATGAGCCATTTATCGATAAAAGAAAGATAAAAAATTATAGATATCAACTTATGGGGAAAGTTTTGTACCATAGCAAACCTTCCTATGTGATCAATTTCTCCCAAAGTGATTCAACGAGTAAACAGAAAGCTACGGGAGGAACCCTGTTTATTGATACAGCAACTTATGCCATTACAGGGGCGGATATCAGTTATTATAACTTGACGAAATACGGAACATTACCCAAATCAAAGCTACAATATCATGTTCTCTATCAGGAAAAGAACGGCAAATGGTATTTAAAGGAGTCTTTTATGAAGGGGAATACAATTTATAAACAGGAAAATCCTACAACAATTGCAAATTACACAGCAACTAAGATTGACACTGTAGGGATTAATTCGTTTTCTTATGACGAAACGATACAGGAACAGGATGTAACACAATTACTAAATAAACCAGGAAATCCTTCAAGACTTGAGACAATCGATGAGGCTTTGAAGCAAACTGAACGTTACAACGAATTAACAAAGCCTCCTCAATTAGATACTATTCGTGTTAAAAACGCTACTAATAGCAAGAAAGGCAGTAACTGGTTGAACTACTTTACGGGGGATAACTTTCATTATTCACTTTCCTTCGTAAAATTCCCCCTCAAGCTAAGTGAATCAATGGCTTCAAAATCGAGTTTTGTAAATTATGGTTTCCAAATCGGGACTTACTTCAGAATTTATAAAGGACTGTTCTTTGATTTCGAAGGCTCTGGCAATACAGGAACGGATAATGTTGTATTATCGTTGTACGCGTTTCATTTAGCTTACGATGTCGATGTCGTTTCAGTGGGACGCTCCCTGACATTATCACCCTTCGTGGGGTACGACCTGTTAAGTATTAACGAAAAGGATGAAAAAATAAAAGACCGGGCAAACTATCTTGTTTATGGAATCAAAGGATCGTTTGAAATTACACACCATGTTTCAATTTTCGCATCCATTGGCAAAAGTAATTTTTCTCTCACTGGCGGCAGCCATTTTATATCGACCAACTTTAACCCTGCTGTAGGCGTACTTATAAAACGTTAAACCTATGAATGAAAATATCCAATCTATAATTGCAAAAATTCAAAATTCCGTATCTGAAACCGTAATATCGCCCAATAATGAAGTGTCTGTTACGGTTAACGGGAATGCACAGATTACCGAATTGCATATCAATGAAGAATTACCTGCTGAAAAACTTGAGCCCATTTTGATGCAATCCATTAACAAATGTCTTATTACAGTGTCTCATACAATGCAGGCTAAATTGCTGAGCCTACAGAACCCTGTCAATTGATATGGCCAAAGTGTATCCATATTCAGCATTAGATAATTCAGCAGTCAGTTACCTACCCAAACTCAAAACTTATGGCAGTCCGATATATTGGTTTATATTGGTTTTGATCTTCGGATTGGTGGCTTGTTTACCTTTTATATATGTTGATATTGCTGTAAAAGCAACAGGAATCACAAGGCCGGCAAAAGAACGAACCGAGGTAAAATCGCTTTTGTCAGGGATTATTGATTCAGTATATTTTAAAGATGGAGATGCTGTTAAACAGGGACAGGTTATTGTAAAGCTAAAAGATCTCGTTACCGGCGGAAAGAAATTAATGAATCAGTTTGAAATCGATCAGAGACAAAAATTCATTCATGATCTTGTCCTGCTTTCTGATACCAATAAACAGAATGAGCGCTTGACCGAAAAACTAAACTCTCCTTTATATAAAGAGCAATTGAGCAAATATTATCATGAGTTAATTGATCAGCGCGCATCTTTAAAAAAGGCTAATAAAGAACTTGAGCTATATAAATCGCTTTTCGACAATAAGGTCATTACGCCTAAGGAATTCTTCGACATACAAATTCAGGCAGAAAAAGCAAATGCTTCTTATAGTGCATTTAGACAGCAGCAACTTAGTTTGTGGGATCAGGATTTAACGCGCAACAGAATGGAGTTGAACCAATATTCGGCGGCCCTGTTACAGGTAAAGAATGATGCAACATTTTATTTTGTAAAATCCCCGCTTGACGGAGTGATCCAGGGGCTGAATACAAAATATTCGGGAGGGTCGTTATCGCTAAACGACGTTTTATGTTCTATTTCCCCTAATGGCGACCTGATCGGTGAATGTTATGTTTCAACAGCTGATATAGGTCTTATAAAAAAAAATCAAGATGTTTCTTTTCAGATTGATGCGTTTAATTATAATTATTTTGGTATGCTTAAAGGCAAGGTGTTAGCCGTCGACAACGATTATCTTGTTGTAGATAACAAGCCGATATTTAAAGTACGTTGTTTGTTCTTGACAACGAACCTACTCACCAAAAATAATTTTGCAGCGCAACTAAAAAAAGGTTACACTTTTCAAGCCAGATTTTTAGTTGGGCGCCGCAGTCTTTGGCAATTAATGTTCGACAAAGTTAATGATTGGCTTAACCCGGCAGCTCCCGACCAAACCCAAAGCAATGAATAAATTCGTAAAAATCAAGCAAAAGGATACCACTGATTGCGGCGCAGCCTGTTTAACGGCTATTGCGAAATTCTATGGGACAGAGCTAACTATAAGCAGGGTACGACAATATGCTGGCACTGATAAGTTTGGAACAAATATACTCGGCATAATTGAAGCAGCGGAAAGACTCGGCTTTCAGGCAAAAGGAGCAAAAGGAAAAATCGAAAATTTACTAAACGTCCCGCTTCCTGCAATTGCACATGTTATTTTAGAATCCGGCCTTCATCATTATGTGGTTTTATATCAGGTCAAAAATAACAAGTTCACGTATTTGGATCCGATTGATGGCTTATTACACAAAGCAACCCTGGAAAACTTTAATTCCTTGTGGACAGGTAACATTGTTCTTTTACTACCTAACGCGGAATTTATAAATGATCAAAAAAAGATATCCGCACTCCGGCGTTTCGGTCAACTGATTAAACCACATAAGTGGATCATGATTCAAGCACTCGTAGGTGCCATCGTTTATACTATACTTGGATTAGCCAGTGCTGTTTATGTTCAAAAAATCATAGATTATGTATTGGTAGATAACAATCAAAGGCTGTTGAATATTTTGAGCATAGGCATGATCTGTATACTTATATCTCAAGCTATAGTGGGGTTGATGAGATCGGTATTAACGATAAAAACCGGGCAGTTTATTGACGCCCAGCTTATCCTTGGATATTATAAACATCTGATGCGTTTGCCTCAGCGATTTTTTGATACGATGAAAATTGGTGAAATAATCAGCCGAGTCAACGATGCTGTAAAAATCCGCGTTTTTGTAAATGAAGTAGCATCCAACATTATTGTCAATTTCATGATTTTAATTTTTTCCTTTATAATCATGTTTCTTTACTCTTGGAAACTGGCGCTGGTAGTTACGTGTATTATTCCTTTTTATATCCTGATTTATCAGATAAGTAATTCTGTTAATAAAAAATGGCAACGGATACTGATGGAAAATACTGCATCGCTCGAATCGCAGCTGGTGGAAAGTTTAAATTCAATAGGTACAATCAAAAAATTCGGAATTGAAGATTACGCTAATCTAACGACGGAAACCCGTTTTATCCCGCTAATCAAGGCAATTTTTAAAAGCGGAATCAAAGGATTATACCTGTTGACCTCAGCTGAGTTTATAACAAAGGCTTTTACTATAATTGTTCTTTGGTGTGGGAGCTATTTTGTTATTAATCAGCAAATGTCGCCCGGAGAGCTTTTGTCATTTTACGCATTGATAAATTATTTTACAGGACCAGCTTCATCACTGATTGTTGCCAATAAAAATATTCAGGACGCACTGATAGCAACCGAAAGACTTTTTGAAATTATCGATCTTGAAGTAGAAGAAACAGAGGTTGATAAAATATCACTAAACCCCTCACTATTGGGCACCATAGAATTTAAAGATGTATACTTTAATTATAGCAACAGGTCTACAATATTTAATGGGCTTTCTTTTAAAATAAAAAAGAATGAAATGACAGCAATAGTTGGCGAAAGTGGCAGCGGAAAATCGACTATAGCAGCTTTGTTATTAAAAGTTTATCCTTTAACCGGTGGCAGCATCTCCATTGGTGAACGGGATATTAAGTATTACAGCAACAGCAGTTTAAGGCAGATAATTAGTATTGTACCGCAGCAAATCGACCTTTTCAATAGTTCAATCATTGATAACATTGCATTAGGAGATATCGCCCCTGATTTAAATAAAATAATTATTTTATGTCAGAAACTTGGATTAAATGATTTTATAGAAAAACTCCCTAATACCTATTACACTATTGTAAGTGAAAATGGTGTAAATTTATCCGGCGGTCAAAAACAAAGAATAGCAGTAGCCAGAGCCCTTTACAAAAATCCCGAAATATTAATTTTAGATGAAGCGACCGCCGCTTTGGATGTAATAAGTGAGCGACTTCTTATAGAAACGCTATCGTGGTTCAAATCAATGAATAAAACAGTCATTATAATAGCACACAGGCTATCGACAATAAGAGATTGTGACCAGATTCTTGTTTTGAATAACGGTAAGTTAGCGGATTGTGGTAATCATCAATTGCTTATCGATAGAAACGATCTCTATGCAAACCTGTGGAAAGAATACGCTGGTAATCTTCAATAAAATCCGCTTAACTACTTGAATAAGTTACAAATCCAACATTTAGTAGGTGGTGCACTAATCAAATATTATCTTTTTTTTGGCAAATCCAGTTCAGTTCTTAAAAATGATCTTAAAACTGATAATATAATTGCCCAAAACACGATTGTTGCTGCAACGCTTAATAATAATTGGTATTCGGAAGGCTGATGGTTGTTAGATATAATAGTATCTATATTGCCTGGCATTAAAGGAAAAGAATCCATGATTAATTCATTTAGAAAGTAATTTTATACATAAAAAGCCATATTAGATAGCTTTTTTATGTTCAAATTAATTAAGCTAAATTTTTTTTTAAAGCTTTTCTACTTCTTTAATAGTCAGCCTAGTGGTTTTAGCAATAAAATCGTTGGCTAAGCCCTCATTTTTAAGTTCTTTGGCAATAGCTAAAGCCTTTAAATATTCTCCTTCTTCTTTGCCTTTTGCTTCACCTCTTTTATATAGGGGATCTTTTTCTTCTTTAAAAAATTTAGTTACCGTTTCCATGGCTTCATCGAATTGTGTCTCTAAGTTACGTAATTGCACTAATATGCGCAACTGATTAAAATATCTGTCTTCTGCCAAATCGCTTTGAGCAATTGATCTTACTTCTATCAATATTTTTTTCAGGGCCTTTACAGGATCATCATTTTTAAAATCTGCCAATACCGCAAGTAGTTTTTCCTCTGGTTGATTTGCACTTAAAAATATCTTGTAATCAACCGACGAGAGCGAAAGGAGGTGATACCTGAAATAAAAGTCCTCTTTTTCAATGCTTTCAGCCATCTTAGGACGGCCAGTACCAATGTACACTACATATTGCTTTATATCCGTTCGATGTTTCCATTGCAGCATAATACTATACTCTGCCATGCGGTAAACCATATCTTTATCGGATTTAGCTTGATATTCAATATGTAAAATGTAACTCCGGCCATTTGTGTCAACGACCTTTTTCAAAAGGTCGGGCTTACGTTCTTTGGTATGCTGTATTTCGTCGGGCACTTCTTCACTGCTGACGATCTCCAAGCCTAACAGATGACGGATGATACCAGGTAATGCAATCTCCATATTTTCCCTGAATATCTTATCGTATCGGTTTGCCCTACTATTATCCTTTATTTTCGCCATAACTCAATTTCAAGATGTTATAAAAATCAATGATCTAAGCTTGCTTTAAGCGTTCCCTCAATACTTTCATATCATTGCCAGTTTTCCTCTTTTTGACTTTTGAGTAAATTTGTGTTGTACTCAATTTGGAATGGCCAAGCATACTTGATACGGTTTCAATCGGCACACCGTTTTCTAAAGTAATCGTTGTGGCAAAAGTGTGGCGGGCGATATGAAAGGTTAATTTTTTATCAACTTTCGCTTCTTTACCGATAGCTTTGAGATAGCGGTTAATAACCTGATTTGAAAATACCGGGAAGATCGTTTTTGTATATCCGGCCATCGGATTTTTTCTATAAATATTTATAAGTTCAATCGCTTCGGGCAGCAGCATGACAAAAAATTTCTTGCCGGAAAAATTTTTTGTTTTCTGCCTAATCATCTCAATCCATTTTTCCCCCTCGATATCCGTTACCAAATGGTCATTGCTCAACACACACATATCAGCGAAAGACAAACCGGTATAGCAGCTAAATACGAAAATATCGCGAACGATACGTTGACCGTCTTTATCCAGCTTTACTGCTATGATTTGCTCCAGTTCCTCAAGCTCCAATGCTTCGCGGTCTTTATTTATAAGCTTACGTTCATACCGCAGGAACGGGTCTTTAATTAGCCAATCATTATTAACTGCTATGGTGATCATCTTGCGCAATCGCTCAATATGTTTCATCACAGTGTTGTTAAAACAAGGCCGTTGATTTTTATCCGGCTCCCGTTGGCGCAGGTAGATTTCAAAATCTACAATAAATTTATAGTCAAGTTGAGACAGGTAAATATCCCGCCGTTTTTTCTTTTTGACCAGAAACTCTTTAACGTAGCGTTCAGTAGTGTAGTAGTTTTTCATAGTACCATCTTCCAGAAGTTTTTTTATTTCCGTGTTATGGTAGTTCATTAACCACAATAGCGTGGTTTGTTCTTCGTCAATACCCTCTACCTTTGCCTTTATAGCTTCGGCGGTAACCAATTCCTTATTGAACCTCAGCTCATCGTAAGCGTTGTTTATTTCCGTTTTGATCTGCCGCATTTTCTCCTTAACGTCCCTGGCTTCAGGGGTGTTCCCCGATACTTTCTGTTCGTCCTGTACCCACGTATCCATGTTGACACGGCGCTTTAATGAAATGTCTACAAATTTGCCATTTACAGTAATTCTAACGTAAATCGGCGCGTTTCCTTTACTTGCTTTGTCCTTTTTAATAAAAAAGTTTAGACTGAATGAATTTGTCGTTTTCATATACTTTATCCTGTTTTAAATGACAATGACTTGCTTTGTCGATATCGAGCTGTCGCACCGCAATATTAAAACAGCACAAACACAAGCAAAATAGATTTAAGCAACTCATTGTCAATTGATTAATAAATTCATCGGCCAATGATACTAAGAAAAAACAGGGTGCAGAATAGGGCATTTTTACTTTGATATTGAATGCCTCATTTTGATATGAAAAATTTTAAAATAAATGAAAAAACCCCCTAAATCTTACAATTTAGAGGGTTTTTGACTTGATTTAGTATCGCTGTCGTCGGGATGGCAGGACGATTAATCCTTTCCGCAAATAACTATATATCAATAAGTTGATGGAGATTTTTTAGAACTACTCACTGTTTTACTCACATACTCTTTAACAGCGATTGATACAAATTTAACGATCTGTTTTAAGTTATGCAAATACAATTTTGATTAGTTTGCTACTTTAAGCAAACATTTAAGTTGAGTACCCGGCGGGATTACTACGGTCTCAAAATTGATTTAATATTCAATATGTTACGTGGATTTCAATACTTGCTTTTCTTGAAGCCTCGGCATATAGGCATCTTTTGCCTGACTTCGGGCTATCATAACCATCCAGGTAAAAAGCTTTCCTTTTTTGGGGGAATACAGATCAAAGGAGTGCCAAATCTTAATAAAGGTTTGTTCGAGAGTATGTTCTGCCATGCTCTTTTGTGGAACAATACGAATAATAGCTATTAGCAACGCAATCGCATACCTATCGTACAACGCCTCGGCACCTGCCCGACTGTTCAAGCGCACCAATCGGATTATATCGGCATCAGTCAACACTGATTTTACAAAAGCCATAATAAATAGCACATGTTATTATACGTCTAAAATGATGCCAACAAAATGGATTCCCAACTATTCCATTCCCAGGGTTGTAGGCAAAGCTTTTAGTTACGACCCCCTTGTTAAACGGTAATAAAATGCTCATTTCCAAAAATATAGTCGTAAGTTTGATTTCACTACACTCTAAGAATTTTTAAAAATTCTTATTCCGCTCTTTTAAATCCTGCCATGCTGAAAGCTGACCCCCACCATATTATTGCTATTGGCGCCTCTGCGGGCGGCATGGAAGAGATTAATTCTTTTTTTGACCATACTCCTTTAGATGGAGTATCTTATATCATTGTGCAACATTTATCTTCTGATTTTAAAAGCAGAATGGTTGAATTGCTGGCCAAACATAGTAAGCTGAAAGTTGGACAAGCGGAAGATGGAATGACGGTTCAATGTAACCAGGTGTACCTGATTCCAAGTGATAAGTTCATGACCATACAGGACAATAAGTTATACCTAACGGCTAAAGAAGAAGTTAAAAGCCCGCATTTAACGATCAATACGTTCTTTAATTCACTTGCAGAAGATTACGGCAAAAAGGCTATTGGTATCATCTTGTCAGGCTTAGGTTCGGATGGCACCGAAGGCGTTAAGGCAATTAAGCAGGCAGGCGGCATGGTGATGGCCCGTGACCCCGAAACTTCGGAGTTTGGCAGTATGCCATCCCATGCTATCGCTACGGGATTGGTAGATTTTGTCCTGGAACCCAGTGCCATGCCGGATGCGATAGAAGATTTTGTAAAAAACGAAGGAACTTTAACGATTGATCAGGCGGATGATGAAAAAAACCTCGCCGCAATTATTGAACTGATCAAAGAAAGATCGCCACTTGATTTTACCGACTATAAATTACCTACGATATTAAGAAGGACTAAAAGAAGGGCTTCCTTTGGGAATTTTACCACGCTGGAAAATTATCTTGATTTTTTGAATGTTACCCCTAAAGAAGTAGAGGCCCTGACCAAAGAATTCCTGATTAGCGTTACTTCATTTTTCAGAGATAAGGAAGCTTTTGATTTTATCAAAAGCAAGGTACTGCCTGACATTCTTGAAAGTTTAACACCCGGTGAGGAGTTAAAAATATGGGTAGCAGGTTGTGCGACCGGGGAAGAAGCGTATTCCATAGCCATATTGATAGCGGAGCAATTAAACGGTAAATTAGCGGATACCTTAGTGAAGATATTTGCTACTGACATTGACAGTGCTGCCTTAGTACATGCGGGTAAAGCCGTTTATAATAAGAGTATTTCTAAAAATGTACCTGCTGACCTGCTTGAAAAGTATTTCTTAAAAGAGGGGGATAATTACCGGGTAAAGCCAGTCATCCGTAAGATGTTGATCTTTGCACAGCATGACCTGGTGAAAAACCCGCCCTATTGCAATATGCATTTGATCAGTTGCCGTAACCTGCTGATTTATATGGCCCCTGTTTTACAAAAGAAAATATTTGCCATGTTGCTCTTTGGACTTAAAAAGGATGGCTATTTATTTTTAGGTTCCAGCGAAAATCCGATGCCTATCATCAAAAACCTGGAAGTAGCCCATAAAAAATGGAAGATCTATAAGAACCTGGAAACAAAGCGGGCCGTAAGCTTTGATGCATTCTCCATGCCTGAATTTTTGGATACCAAACAGAAACCCTCGCGCTTTTCGCAGGAAGATGCATCTAAAAACACCAACCATTCATTGGCCGAAGCCATGCATGAAAGCCTGGCCAAAAAATTGGACTATTTCGCAGTTTGTATTGATGAAAACAACCAAGTGATCAAATCTTATGGTGATAGCACTAAATATTTACTTCATAAACATTTCAGCTCAAACCTTTCGGAACTGTTACCAAAGCCACTTGCGGTAGCTTTTAATACCTTGAGCAAAAAGGCTTTAAAAACAAAAGAAAACGTTGTTCTAAACGGAGTAAAAATCAAACAAGGCCAGCATATCGTTAAGGTCAACCTGTCAGTAAGCCCTTTAATATTAAAAGGGGAAGGTCAATTGTTACTGGTCACTTTCAGTGAAGATAAATCAATTGCGCCTTTAGAAAAAGACACCGTGTTCGATGAAAAGATATACCTTGATCAATACGTTGTTAACCTGGAAGAAGAATTAAAGGAATCAAAAGACAAGCTTCATTTTTCCAATGAAAAACTGGATGCCTCCAATGAAAACCTACAATCGTTTAATGAAGAACTGATCTCGGCCAATGAAGAAATGCAAAGTACGAATGAGGAAATGCAATCCGTAAACGAAGAACTGCATACCATTAATGCAGACTACCAGCTAAAAAATAAAGAGTTGCTGGAAATTAATGATGACCTGAATAACTATTTCAGGAGCAATATCAACGGCCAGTTATTTATTGATAATGAACTTCGTTTGATGAAATTTTCGCCGGGTACAGTTAAGCAGATCAACTTACTGGAAACGGATATCGGCAGGCCCCTCAGCAACATTTCCACCAATATCAAATTTGAGACCATTATTGATGACATAAAAAAAGTACTGGCTGAAGGAAGCGTTATCACCAAAGAAATTGAAACGAACAATGGTAAATGGTATCAGATTATGACCATGCCTTATGTGCAGCAGGCAGATCATAAAAACACCGGTGCCATTATTACTTTTAATGACATCACCGAATTAAAAAAAATACAGCAGGAGTTAAATATCAGCAATAAAATGCTGGGCATAGCTATAGATTCTGCCGCAATGGGCATGTGGTCTATAGACCTCCAAACCCGTGAATTTGTTCCATCCCAACGGCTAAAGGAAATATTTGGATTTCATCCTGATGAGCAAATGACTTATGAGGCGGCTATCGCCCAAATTGATAGTAAATATCAAGCTTTAGTGACCGATGCCGTGGAAGCTAATATCAGCCAGGGTATCAAATGTGATGTAGAATATCCGTTAAGGGGTTTCCATGATGGAAAACTTCGGTGGGTAAGAGCCAATGGAGACCTTTCCAAAGATTTGGAAGACAAGCCAATTTATTTTACAGGTGTTGTACATGACATTACAATGCATAAGCAGGATGAGATTCGGAAAAATGACTTTATCGCGATGGTGAGCCATGAGTTAAGAACTCCGCTTACCTCACTCCAAGGATATATACAGCTACTAACTTCAAGGGCAAAAAAAGAAGAAGACACCTTTAGTGTAGTTAAACTGGATAAAGCGCATGCCCAGGTAAAGAAAATGACCGCTATGATCAACGGTTTTTTAAATGTTTCGAGCTTTGAGGCCGGAAAGATTTACTTGAATGAGCAGCCATTCGAGATGACTGCCTTGTTAAATGAAATCGTGGAAGAGGTTACCCTGATAACCGCAAGTCACAATATTGTGGTACTGCCGTCCCCAACGGTCTCTGTTAAGGCAGACAGAGATAAAATAGGCCAGGTGATCAACAATTTTCTTAGTAATTCTGTTAAGTATTCACCGAAAGGTAAAAATATTGAGATTTCCTGTAAAGCAGTGAACGATACTATACAGGTAAGTGTAAAGGATGAGGGCATGGGTATAAAACCGGAAGATCAGGAAAAGTTATTTGATCGTTACTACCGGATAGAAAGTGTGCATACTCAGGCTATCTCCGGTTTCGGGCTTGGCCTTTATTTGTCTGCCGAAATTATCCAACGGCATAAAGGTAAAGTATGGGTTGAGAGTGAAATGGGTAAAGGGTCAACATTTTACTTTAGTTTACCACAATCTTAATAGGTTATTATTTGCGGTGGTTTCCAATTATTGTCGTAAATTTTTTTTCTTTAAACTTAAAACTGGCATCATATTAGCGGTAAATATTAAGTCTTTGTACTATCCGATTTATGAACAAAAGAATACTAATTATCGATGATGATCCCGATATTTTGGAAATTCTTTCTTTAGTATTATTAGAGGGCGGTTATGACGTTCGTATGTTATCTTGTGGTGATACTGTATTTGATGATATTAAAGACTTTCAGCTAGACCTTATATTAATGGATGTCATGCTTGCCGGTATGGATGGCCGCGCGATTTGCAAAGATATAAAGGAAAATCATTTGACTTATTTCCTGCCCGTTATTCTGATTTCGGGGACACATGACCTTGCTGAATCACTGCATCTACCTGGTGCACCAAACGATTTTGTAGCAAAACCTTTTGATATTGATTATTTGCTCGAAAGAATAGAAAAACAATTGGCTGCTTGATTAATCATGTATGTTTACTACATATTCCGAACACAAATAAATTTATCCACCATCAATATTTTATTGAACACACCATCCCTTATTCACCAAGTAAGCAACCAAAAGCGGGAGCCGGGTAAATAGTCAAGGCCCTTTAGATTTGCTTTGTGATTATTATTGAAAGTATCTTGCTGACAAAGAATAGGGTGAACCAAGTCAAGGCCCAGGCTAAAGACCTATGGCCCGTATTAGTCCCTGTTTCGAGTCACAAGTCGATGTCAATGACAAGTTAGAATTTTAGACACCAGGTCTTATAAAGGTTTTAGTCTGAGTACATCACATTAATTTATTTAGTATGAAATACAAAGTATTTATCGGCATCGATGTATCAAAGCTTACTATTGATGTCCACCTGCACGGAATCGGTGCCTCCAAAACATTCAGTAACGAGGAAAAAGGATTTGCTTTATTTTTAAGTTGGGTAAAAAAGCATAGTAAACAATCGGAACCGGCGGAGATGATCATATGCTTCGAGCATACCGGTATGTATTCAATTAAACTTGCCACTTATCTAAATGATATTGGAATCCCATTCGCCATGCTTCCTGCGCTTCAGATTAAACAATCTATAGGGATCAGAAGAGGAAAGAATGACCAGATCGATGCACAAAGAATCGCTGAATATGCTTGGCTACACCGCGAAACCATTCAGGCAACTCTATTACCAGCTAAAAGTATTCTCAAACTTCAGTCGCTGCTTACATTACGAAATCGCTTGGTATGTGATCGTGGAGGGTATGAAGCCACATGGAAAGAACAGAAAAAGGCATTGGAAGGAAAAGAGCACAAGGGATATTTCAAGTTTATAAAAGCCTGATAATGAACCTAACGGTTCAAGTTAAAAAGATTGAAGAACAAATAAAGGCGGTTATAGAAAGTGATGAAGCAGTTAAATTAAACTATCAATTACTGACCAGTATTAAGTGTGTAGGACCTGTACTGGCCGCAAATATGATTGCTTATACGCACAACTTTACCCGTTTTGCTACCTGGCGAAAGTTCGCCTGCTATGTGGGAACTGCTCCTTTTGAACACCAATCTGGCACGAGTATAAAAGGAAGAACACGAGTCAGTAGTTTATCCAACAAGCAACTAAAAAAATTAATCCACATGGTGGCTATATGTGCTTGCGCATATAATCCAGAGATGAAAAGCTATTATAAAAGAAGAGTGAGCGAGGGGAAAAATAAGATGAGTACACTAAATGTTATACGCAACAAGATCATTTCCAGAATGTTTGCTGTTGTCAATCGCGGCTCGGGCTATGTAGATCTGATGAAATATGCAGCTTAGGGCTTATCATCTTAACTCTTAAACAACTCCCCTTATTTTGGACGGGTTCTGTCAAGGGCAGCGAAGGGCGGCTTGTGCGGCTGCGCTGTTTATGTACCCTTGACGGGTTCCGGCCAAAATGAGAATTTTGTTGTCGAGTTAAGATGAAGAAATATTATTTGGAAAAGTCTTAGAATACGGGCCACCGCTAAAAAACAAAACAAAATGGCCCGCTCTGCATGGCCTTTACTTTTTACCCGGCGGTGGCTACCTTTGCTGTGCTGGTGAATGAGGAATGTTATAATTAAGTGGGTGGCCAAAAGCAAATCTGTTATGAGCATAGCGAATTTCAGTTTTGCGGCGGGGTGTTGAGGCTGACGGTGTAATGAAGCCCGGAGCGAAGCGTGTGGCGTAATGCAACTGTCTGCCTAAACATGAGGATTAGCCCGGTTGTTTTAACGCTACTTGCCTTTATTTGATGTTGAAAAGGATTATTCTTCTTTTGGCAGATTGTCTAATAAATATTTTGCTCTTTCCTTGCTGATTGCTTTATGCCATTCCCTGATTACTTCCCGAGCCGCCTCTTCAACGACAGCAGGTGAATTTTCTTTGATAGCTTCTACAGCATCGGAAAATTTTTCAAGATAATGTTCATTAAATTCCATTTCCTTTTCATCCAAATGATGTTCATTATCTAAATAATCCAAAAATATAAGCGTTGCCCATTTACCTTTGTCAAATGAATGGGCATAAAAACGGGGAAAAGAAATCTGGTCGATGATTAACTGAATAATGAATTGAGGTTTTACCGCAAAAATTTCACACAACATGGTAAAATCTTCAGGGAGGTTAATTTTTAAATCTAATTCCATGACGTTATTCTTTCGTTTTATTAGTTTGGTTGTAATGGTCTAAAAAGAACTCTTGGTAAATCGCCTTTCGTTTTTCAAAATTTCTTATGATAAAGACCTTTGCATGTAATTGCTGTAGTTTACTGAGAAATTCTATTTCTAACTCGGTAGCCGGTTTTGCAGAATTATGTACATTTGCATCAATTAAACCACCCATAAGCATTACAAAAAACGCCATTGAATTATTTTCTGTGAACTCGTTTAGACCAACCCGCGTTGTATGGTCTGCAAGGTCGATTTTGGACATAAAATATTCCAGGTACTCTTTGGGATAGTGATTATGAAATTCACATAAGAGTTGAAAATCTTCATTCAAATTAAGGACTGTTTCTTCATCCAAGTACAATTTATCTGCGCTGTAAGACCTTTCCATCGTATTAAAAAGGGCCTTAACAAATCGCTGGCTCTTGACTTTTTTCTTTTTAGGATTCCCTTTTTGAATACTTATCTTCAAAATCCCAATTGTGCATTGCGATGCAAACTCTCTGTTTTTAACGAAAGCCTCCGATGGCTGACCCTGCGTATTAGCAAAAATATATTCACTAAGTGCATCGGTTGCCTCTCTATAACCTTTAAAATAATCTTTACTTAATGCCGCATAAAATGATACATGGTCTATAAATGCCTGTAAAACTGCCCCTCATTAAAATATTGAACCAAGCAGGCCAGTTTAAATTCTAAAGGAATATCAATGATGTCGTTTCTATGGGTGGTCATATTTAAAATATTACTTATCCGTAATTACCTGAATGTTGATAGATTTTAGTTTACTGCTTCGTATTCCTCAATTTCCAAATCCGAAAGTGTATTTAAATAGACCTTTTCCGATCTCAACACGAAACTATTACATCTCAAATAGACCTCGTTCAAATCGTCTGGGTCAATTGATTTACTTACAGCGTAACGGAGTTCTGAATGGCTTTGAGATAATATAGCCAGTAATTTTTTATCATAAAGTGTTTGCATGGGAAAGTAGTCTTCATTTTCCGGCCAAAAAATTTTACAGATGCTTAGTAAATGTGTTAAGCTATGGAGATTAGGTGAGTATCCCCAAAAGTTATAGATAAGCCCTAAACAAGCCTGTTCTAAGCTTTGTGACAATAAGAACACGGTTACCTCAAATACCTCATCTTTTATCAGCGCTGCCGCCTTTAAAATGGCTGTAGCTCGGAATATTCGCCTTGTGGCGTTTGCTTTTGTTTTCGTGTAATTAAGTTCAATATCTGTTTTCAGGATTGTTCCTTTGTCAATCAGCGTAATTTTTGAATAAACCAATTGACCGTGCTGGATTACCGTTTGAAAGAATTTATTTTGGTTCTCGATTTTTTTAAGAACCTCGTCCTTACTATGAATAAACAGATTAATGGTAATACCATCAATCGTGTTGACTATGCTCTGTATATTATTGCCATAAGGGTTTGGCACGGAACTGATCGCCAGTAGATCATAGTGTAAAGTGTTATTGTGGGCATTTCTTTCCTGGCTAAACAAATGTGATCTGATGGTTTGAAAAATGATATTTCCAAATACATAAATTTGGTCTGGCGTTCTATTTTCAACGATTAAGGTAATTACCTCTTTAAGCTTACTCGAAGTATTGAAAAATAGGTTCTCATACTCATTAGTGTTTAAATCATCCAATGGCGACGACCTTTCTACTATTACCAAATCATTTCCATTGGCTCTAACTGACAACGCTTCTTTTTCCTTTTCATCAAGGATAGCACTTAGATTGTCAATAATTGTTTTTGAACGCTTCTGCAATAAAGCGACACGTTCAAATAGTACAGGTATATATTTTTCCTCGACTTTATGGTTCTGCTCGTACCTTACTGCGGAATAAGCGTCATTCAGCGTTCTAAGGATTTCCTTTTCTTCTGCTGTATCTGCGGGGAATAATATACCAAGTTGCGGAATGAACGGAGTAATGAAAGATTGGTGGATGCTAATGCTGTGTGTCTTTTTTTCTTTTGCCAGTATCGCTAATTCGAGTGCCCGGAATGTCAATTCTATTACCTGATGTAACATAAAGACAGTTAAACCCGGTTCGTTTTTTTGGTTATAAAAGTCTGCACCCTCTAAAAAGGCGGTAGTTTTGTCGAGGCCGTCTTTAAAGTGTATTATGGCCTCATTTTTCCATTTCAGTAATTCGTCCGCTTTTGGAAGTGGCAAACCGGGGCTATCAACTTTGTTATAAATTAGATTATTATCAATACAAGCGATATGAAAGAAAAGGTTGCCAGTTTTCAAAGCCCCTTTAACATCGGAAGTTAGATAAAGGGTAAAGGTAATGTTCTTACGTCCGTTAGTTGCAATTTTAACAAACGGTTCTAACTCGGTAAGTTTCACACCAACCATTGGCGGGAGCAGCAAAATTAGATGATAGGTTCCTATATCCTCATTGTTAAGGCAATAGATTTTTTCAACTGGCAGCTTGCCTGCAATCTCCTCCGCTACTTTTCTCAATTCTCCTTTTTCCATGATTGTTGTTTTTTGACGTAGTTAAATCTTAGCAAATGCCTTTTCATATAAACAGCCGTAATCTTTGGTATTGATGCGTTTTAATTTCGGATAGCCCTTTTTTTTCGTCATATCCTGCAATGCAGTTTGTACGTGCATAGGATTAAGCGATGAACCGGAAATACTCTGGCAACGCAGATAGATGCTTAAAGGTGTTTCACGGCTTAAAAACAATGATCCCTCGAAAAGCAAGTTTAAAATCCCGACTGTTTCTTTAGTTGCTGTTTGATGTGAATTGGAGTATTTTATTTTTTTATACTCAGGGTTTTCCTCAAATAAATGAAATACAGGCTTTAATGTCTTATCCTGCTGAATTTCAAACATTTCATGATGTATGACTTCCTGTTCAGTCGTTTTCACAAGCTGATAGTCAGAAAATTCCTTTTTATTGAGATCACTGAAAATAATACCGGTCAGCCCGTCTACTTCGAGCGCATTGTGGTAACGCTGTATATCAGACATGGTGAATGCGGTACCAATAAGTTCCTCCCGGCTTTTGATGAAATCATCCGGGTATCCCATAAGAAATGATACATCGGCGGTACTATAGCCCTTTGCTATTCGTGCGACCATCAAACTGTAGAGGATACAAACATTTACTGCCGACATATTGGCCTTGAATGTTTCCATTGGGGATGTTTCGGAATTAGGCGAATTAAGCTCCATGATTTTTTGAATTGGTTTTTATAACATTATTAAACTCGTATGGAATTATCTTTTTAGTCCCGAAAGCTTGGTAGGCTACCGGGTAACATTCGCTTAGTGGTTTTAAGAACCTGTTATGGAAATCAACAAAATGTTCTGTTAATACAGTTGACATATTGGCGCGCCTATAAAAGAAATTAATTAGCTTCTCGTCTTGCAGCGAATTGACCAGGTGAAAAGTATTGTCTTCTTTATCTATTACAAATAAAGGTGCCTTGTTAAGATTGGTTATATCTTTTTCCCCTGCTTTAACAATAATTTCGAAAGTAAAATAATCGTTCCTGTCTTTAAGGATGAAGCTTATAGATAATTCTCCGGCAGACAATTGGCACTTTTCCGTGTCCATTTTTCTCGGTCTGTCGTTCATCGGGTTCAAACCATAGGAATTAGTACTAACCAGGTAACGTTGATTTTTAAGTACCGGGATGATCTGCTGCCATATTTCGAAAAGCTTAGGTCGGGCATTTATCCAATTCTCTGTATATTTACCATCAGCTTGCCTGCCAACCGATTTAGATAGCTTAAACATATCATTGTCAATTTCGTTGAGGTAGATTTGTTCTTCGGTTAAATTTTGATGATGATGAAAAGGTTTGTCGTTTCTCAAATAACGATGATAAGAGAAAATATCATCGCCGCCCAAGTTTGTTTTCCCTATAAATGGGATGATAAACGGCAAATGAACAGACCACAATGTTAACCATGTCCATACCATTGCGTATCCTAATATTTCCTGATTTCCGTAAGAGGGAATGATTTTTTGTTCTATTTTCTTTTCAAATGTGGGCGTTTCAAAGAAGTTGAAACCCAAGCCCAACCTGTATAAATTTCCATACTCCTTTTTAGGTTCAAAAGAAACATTATGACCGTTAACTGTAATATCTAAATAGGTGTTCTTATTTTTTTTCTGATGGTTAAAACCCGGCCAGTAGTAACGTTTCAGATCAATATCCCTATAATGCATTAACTTAAACAAACCGTAATAGGCATGTTGGCAAAGTAAGCCACCGGGCATACCGCACTCGCAAGAAACACTTATTTCATCCCTGCCTATATGAACCATCAGATTTTTACGCTGCTCATATCTCACAGTCACCTCAACTGTAAAAATATCATTGCCGTAAATAATCGAGCCTATCGTTGTGCGGTCTGTATGCCTTTTCGTTTTAAGTGGTGATTCAAAGTGTTTATACAGTACCTCCTTAGTTAGAATGAGGTCGTCGTTTTCAAAAGGGATGATATAAAAGAACGTATCAGGTGGTATGATCGTCTCCAACTGTATATTTTTAGCTGACATAGATTTTATTTTGATTTGTAAACAATTAATTTGGGCGCAAAAAATTTGATAGGCTATAAAAATCTATTCATTATTGCGTTTGTCTAAAAGCTCCTTTATTTCGAGTTCGTTTTGTAAAATGCGTTCTTCTAACTGCGCAATTAAAGGGTGGTCTTTATTATCACAGACAACAATATGGGGAATGAAGTCGTTTAAATCAGTTTCATTTGCTGCATGGCTATGCAAGTCGAAATTGTTACCACTGATATTTATTTTATTATCGTGGATATGATTTATTGTGACGTTGTTGTAAAAATTAATGGTGTTGATTATTATTTTCATGTCGCGACTACTTTACTGTTCAGTCAAATTTCAACCGATTATGCTGTCTATCGAAGTCAACAAGCGACTGTTTTACCCATTTAGGCGACTATTTTAGTAACAGTATATTTTGTATCTTTAGGGTTTGTAAACTTGTATATTTGATCTATGACAACATCTGAAAAACCCATTAACCAACATATAGGAAGAAAAATAGGCCGTATCCGTGAACTAAGAGGGATTAAGCAAGAGGATTTGGCTACGCAATTAGGCGTAAGTCAAAAAACGGTTTCCCGTATGGAGCAAAGCGAAGTGATTGAAGAAGACGTTTTAGAAAATGTAGCAAAAATATTAGGAGTTACGACCGATGCCATTAAAAATTTTACTGAAGAAGCTGTGGTAAACTATTTTAACAATTTCAATGACCATAGCTTTAGCAATAGCCTTGCAACCTTTCATGCAACACATTGTACTTTCAACCCAATAGACAAGTTGGTTGAATTATTTGAAGAGAATAAAAAGCTGTATGAACGTTTATTAGCCAGCGAAAAAGAAAAAATAGAGTTATTAAAAGATAAAAAATAGCATACCAAATAATGGTGATACTCCTGAAAGTATATGTTACAGAAGTGCTTGGCAACGGGAAAAGTGGTTTTCGCTTCCTACTTGGAAGCTCATATTGTCATGTTTAATCTTAAATGGGGATATAAAAAGCATAAGGATATTCACGGTAAGCGCATTAAACACCGTCAAGGCAAACCGGAACAAAAAAGGGCATATTTCTGTACTTATTGCAACGGTTACCATTTGACTAAATGGAATGCCAATGATTTTAATATTTATTCTGAAAGGTCGGTGAGTGGAGATTTATCTTAGTTTCAGGTGGATTGAGTATCGAACTTTCTGAAATCTAACAATTCCCTGGGTTCTACATCCAATGCTTTAGCAAGTTCGGCAAGTGAAAGGAGAGTAATATTTTGCTTCCCGGTTTCATAACGTTGAATATCTGCGTATTCCACATTGCATAATAAGGCCATTTTGCGCAAGGTCAGGTTTTTAGACTGTCTTAAAGATTTAAGACGTTTTCCGAATTGTATTAATATTCCTCTATCTAAATCACTAACCATTTTCGCTTTTAAATGATTAGGAAAATTGAAATAATAATATATAAAAATTGTTGTGGTAAGTCACAACAAAACCTAACTTTGATAGATGCGGTTAGAATAGGGTTGCTAAAGTGCTGATTTAAAAATCGATATTGTTTTAAAATGAGTAATGGGTTATCAGTTTTGGAAAGAAAAATAGAAGATTTGTTTAAGGAAGAACCGTTTGATCAGGTTGATGAAGAACTTTTTAAATGGTTAATATTCTCCTATTTTCAAAAAGGAAATGGGATAAAGAATTTGAATAGTTTGGATTTTGAAAGATTCAAAGAAAAGCTTGCGGTTTTGGTTGATGCAATTTATCAATGGCACCAGGAACGGAAGGACCTCGAAAAAACATAAAAAGGATACCCAAAACAAATCAGAATTGGCACATTTTTGGTAGGCTCATAGGTATTAATTAAACTGTGTAAGTTTAAAGTTTGAACCTTTCAGGCTTACAGCCTTTCCATATATCATCTACCTATGAAAAAAGCTTCCTTTTGGGAAGCTTTTTTGTCGTATAGGGATTTAATTAGGGGGAATGCAGTGTTTTTTTGCAATAAATATAAAATAATTCTGTATTTGTTATTCAATCTCAAGCTGTTTTTGTCCAAACCTGACGCTATGAATTTGAAGTGATATACAATTTTTTTAATGATTAAAGGTAAATATATTTTTTTAAAACTAATTATTAAATACCTTTTATTGACTTACAGGCTTATATAAAACTTTGTTCCTTTACCCTCTGTGCTTTTAAAAAAAATACTACCATTGTGCTGTTCTATACACTGTTTACTAAAACATAAACCTAAACCTGTTGAAGCTTCCCCTGGGTTCCGGGCCTTTGTGCTTTTGAAAATTTATTGAAAACTTCGGGTTGTAAATGTTCGGGGATACCTATACCTGCATCCACTATTTTTAAGACTAATTGATTCTCGACAAACTTACTTGAAATTTTGATAATGCTATCGGGATAGGAAAATTTCACAGCGTTGCCAATTACGTTTTGCACCGCCCTTTTAAAATGGCTGCGGTCAATATTTCTTATTATAGGTTCTGTAGATAGATCGGTTATAATTTGTATGTTTTTAAGCAGACTTAGGCCTTTTTGCTCATTGATGCACTGATTATAAAAATAGTTCATTTCTGTTTGTACCAGGCTTAATGGTTTGCTTTCATAGGCTTCCACCAATAGCAGATCTTCGAGTATATCAGTAGCATGTTTGCAGGAAAGGCTACATAAGCTTAAAAAATCCATCTTCTCCTGGACATCCGGCGTTTCATTCAATAACATGATCAAACCCTGTATATTAAATAGTGGGTTTCGTAGATCATGGACTGCCCGTTGATAGTTCAATTTCGTTTCAGCAATGGTTTTTACCAGTTCTCCCGTAACTGACATTAAAGAAATTACGCCTATAAATTTATCGTTTTCAAAGACCGGCAGGAAATCTGTCTTGGCTTCTTTCATCTGATTAAAAACTTCAAAGATGCTTTGATCGGGATTGACCTTTGGTTTCGAGAAATCACAATCTATAATAGTGATGCAATCGGGATTTGAATGCAAATCCCTTAAAGTAACAATTCCTTTGATTGTTAAATCTTCATTAATTATAGCAACATATTCACGGTCATTGAGCAATTTGGAAATATGGCTTATATCTTCTAAAACAGAAGCGGTAGAAAAGGTTCGGTTAACAAGATCATTTATTTTCATCCAGGATAATTTATTGATAACTGATTGCATTTGACACACTTGTAAAAAATGCACTTACAGAATAAGGTTATGAATACGATTTTGTTTTCAGCAGTACCAATTCCCCATAACTGATATTGAATTTCCGCCCAACAAATTCCAAATCTTCAATAGCTTCTACCAACTGCCGGACTTCAAAAAGATGCTTTGGCCATTCCTGCCCCTTTTTGCTGAATTTATAATATTTATCTTTTGTCTCATACCACGCTTCTGTGCGTTCTAATTCCAGTCGCATTGTATGAGCGGCTTTTTTAACATTCACAATGGCCTTGTGAAATTGGTTCAGGTTTTTAACTTGTGCCATTATAATAAAAAGATTTTAGCAGAGCAATATATAGTATGTTGTGGAATAATACAACAAAATTGTTACAAATAAAAGGATGCTTTTAACTAACAAAGAGGCTGGAAACAAGAAAAGCCAGGCATCGCGCCGAGCTTTTCTTACCTAAACCTTATCACAAAAGCACATAGATGTGCTTAGATTTTTAAATATACTTTAATTTATCAAAGTATCAATACATACTTTTAAGTCAGTATTATTTTTGTTTTTTTAAGGATTTTAGATGCTCCTGGGCTTCTTTAGCTTCCCGCTCTTTTTGGCTTGCCACATCCGCCGCTTCCGATCTTTCTTTAGCCTCGTTTTCCAAACGTATAGTTTCACTTTCTGCGGTGTCAGGGTTATTATAATAATGCTGCTCTGCCCAATTCGCTTGTATAGGATAAGTTTGCCGTATCATACGAAACTTAATATCATTGGCTTGTAAGCGGCTATTCTCCAACCATAAATGAGCATTTAACCCTGTACTAATAGCAGTTACAATCAGTAAAATAACCCCTGCGATAATCCAGCCTCTTGATTTGGGGTCAAAATAATGATCATGTTTGACGGTTTTGGGTATCCTTGCCATGATGGCTTTAACTTCATCAAGCTGAACTTGAATTTTTGTTGCGGGATATTCCAAATTATGTTGATTAACTGCTGCTTTCAGCTCATCAATCGGCTTATTGTAATCCGGTAAATGTTCTGCCAACCATTTTTTCAAATCCTCAAAGTATGGTGTATAGTCAGGAAACCTAATCTCCCGTTTATCAATCTCGTTTACTTTTATCACCAGTTGATCTATGATTTCATCATTGGTGCTTTTTTCTGAATGTTCCATTTTTGTTTATTCTTAATCGTTAAAAATTAATTAAATATGTGGCCCGTGATATTTTTCCTGTTCCTGCTTCTTTCTTTTTCTTTTATATAAATCGTCCGGTTCTGGCTCAGGTGTGATAGACAAAAGTTGTTCTGACAGACGTAAAGCTTCTTGCAGATAGTTGGTTTGCGGTTCATTTTTCAGATAGGTAGTTTGCGGCTTGCCTTGCTGCTCACTTATGGCTTGTCTTAATTGGTCGGCCAGGCTCTTAGGCTGTGTATTAATCTGCTGCTGTGCCTGCTGTTCTATTTGCTTGTTTAATCTACCATAACTTAAACTCCGGTCGATTTCCGACCCCTTAAACTTGTAGTCGCCTTTACTGAAACTAATACCTTGTTTCTCCAACGTGCCGCTTTTGTATTTGAACTGCATACCGATGCCCTGCTTTAACAATTCCTGTTTAAGCTCTGCCATACTGGTAACCTTTTGGCTTACCGACTTTATGGTATCGTATAATTCATATTTAAGCTTGTCGATACCCTTTAACTGCTGACGGTTAACCTTTTCCTTACCCTGCCCGATGTGCATACCATGTTTTAAGGTAAGCTCTTTGCTGATCTTAATATTTTTCAGGTGCTGAAAACTATCGGGAATGGTTTTGCCCTCGTTGTTGACCCTATTATAAACGATATGGATATGCGGGTGCGCCCGGTCTTTATGCTTAACAATCAGTAACTGCGTGTCCTGTATTTTCATTTTTTGCAGGTACTCTTTGGCAATGCTGATCATTTTTTCATCGTTCAACCTGTCTTTATCCTCCGGGCTCCAGCTTAACGAGATATGGCCTACTGCCTGACCTAATCCTGGGTTCATTTTGCGCTGCATATTAAAGTCGGCAATGATGTGCGCGGTCTTGTCGATGCGCACGCCATCCGCATAAAGTATGGCCGCCTCTTTTTTCAGGACGTTATACTCAATACAGCCACCAAAGCTTTTGCCGGGTTTAGGTATCTTGCCGATCATCGCTATTGAAATATTTTAAAGCCTGGTCAATTTCAATCATCAGTCCATCGCATTTACGGGCAACCGTTAAAAGACCGTCCCGGTGCGCCAGTTTGGTCAACTGGTTTAAGTTGTTTGCCATACCGGCCAACATCCGCATGATCTGTAAATCTTCCGGCTTTAGCCTGGCTATTACCCGTGCGGCTTTAGCCGCCTCCCTAAACCAATCGCTGATTTTCATGCCCGCACCTTTCGCTCTCGCGGCTATCATAAAATGCTCGGTGGCGGTTAGCCTGACCCTGATCTGCACCTCCCGCCTGACCTTAATTTTGGGCCTGCCTCCCTTATGTTTCGGCCTGCCTGTAACTGGCATTACCGTTGTTTTTACTACCGATTCCATACATTACTTTCTGTCATTATGAAGCTTATTTTCTTCTTTTTCTTTTTGCAACCAACGGGCGCAAAAAGCAAGTTTGCCGTTCAGCCGTAGGCTGCAACGGAGTTTTTGGGTACCAAAAACACAAACTTGCTTCTTATCGGCAAATGCCTTTTGTTAACGGCCTCCGGCCGGTATAGACAACTATACAGCTATACCGCAAGCGGTATGCTGCGCCGCTTTTTTTACCAAAGCCTCGCTTTGGTTTTCGCCCGTAGCTTTTTCCGATGCTTCGCATCAGAGCTGCCTTTTTCCCTCACTTGCTGTTGCCCTCCAATAGCTTTTCAATGTCTTCTAATTTGTAATAAAGCAGCCCGCCGATCTTGGTATAACGGAGCGTTCCGTTAACCCTTAAATTCTGTAAGGTGCCGGGCGAAATGTTTAGTAGCTTCCTGACCTCGTAGCTTTTCAGCCATTGTTTACTTTGTCCCTGACCGGGTTTTATAAGACCCTTGATCTCGCCTAACAAATTCTCTATCCTGCGTAAATCATCTTTGGTGATAAATTCGATGTTCATCTTCTCCTCCTTGTTAATTTTTAGTTTTTTGTTGCATGATTTTGAGCACCTCGCTCATTTTGAAATACACCCGTTTGTGCAGGCGCAAAAAGGGCAACCCTTTTTTCATCCAGTCCGTGAGCGTGACTAACGACACGCCTAATTCTTCGGACAGCTCTTGTTTGGATAATAGCCGTTCATCCCGAGGCGCGCTACCGCCTGTTTTAAAATGCTCTTGTAATTCTGCCCTGACTGCATCCCTGATACACCGGCTTAGGGCTTCGTGGTTGATTATTTCCATGCTGCAAATGAAAATAAAAAAGCAGCGCAGGCGTGACCACGCAGATTTGCGTGGTTAAATTGAGGTTGTTTATAGCAAGCTAAGACAAGCTTGTATATAATTGAAATTTAAGCTGTTATAGCTTGTCGAAGGATAGGATTAATAAGGTTAAGTTGTACAAGTTTCAACTTCGCTTTCTGGCGGGTGTTAGTTTAAATAACTTTAATTCCGGTGGAACTTTGGCGTATTTGATGCCTGGGTCTTTCTTGTTTCCCGGGAAATAGCGGCGTAAAGTTTCCAAACTGATCTCATTATTGCCCTCTCTAAAATACTTGGCAATCATCTTACTCCATACGATCTGCGTTTGAGAAAAAACGAGTTCTTTGCCAGTGTCCGGCAATAAGGCTTCCTGTGCTTGCAGGCAAATATCAATGAAGCTTAACAGGTAGCCGTCAGCTATATTGATAAACTCCTGGGTTTCCAGTTTCCTTGCTGCCTTTAAATCTTCCTTTAAGCCGTCAATTTGTAATTGTTGCTTCCTGATTTCTTCCTGCTGATCTGCAATGATTTCAGGTAGTGTCTTTTGGGTATTCCACTGGTCAATAGAACGGAGATACTTTTGAAAGGTAGTGAGTTTGGCAAGCAGTTCCATGTCGGTCGCATGGCTCGAATTAAACGGGTCTTTGGTTTCTATATACCTGATGCGTATTAAAACAATCTGCCAAACGAATGTAAAAAACTCCTGTTCGCCCTGTGGCTCCTTCCCTAAAAAATAGGATAAGTGGTACTGGTAATAATCGGGGTATTCCTGTTCAATTAGGGTAAATAATTTCTTGATGAAAAGATTATCTTCATAACCTTTCTTTAACCCGGTAAATATGCCAATATCATACTTATTGGGGTTACGATCAAAGCGTTCGTGTGGTTTGAAATATTTATTTGGCATGGCTTCGGGTTATTAATTCCTATTACATGCTACAACAGAATGATATTATTTTGGTTTTAGGTCGGGTAATGAGGTCTAAATAATTCTCTTCACCTAAAAACACTAAAATGGAAATTACTTAATTGTGATGGTTTGTATAAATCAAAATTTAATCAAAAAAGCCTCTCATGCTAACGTTTATATGAAATTAAGTAGTATCGTTGCTATACAAATGTAACGTTAAAAAATCTTCGCCAGCTAAATCCGGGATTCTTTCCAGGCGTGTATGGCTTCCCAAAAACAATAGCCCATTAAAAGAAATCCACCGGCAATATCTGCCCACCACCAGTTCAACCATAGGTTAAGAAGCATACTGATCAATACAATACCTGCCAATGCCGCATCCACCAAAGTTACCCGCCCCTCCGTCAGCAAAACCGGGTTGCTTAATAAATTACCTACCTGTTTTTTTTTAAGGGCCAAAATCACCATAACTATAAATGTCAATGTTAACCAGATCATTCCAAGCGAAGATGGACCGGAATGCGTGTGGTTTATTAAATTCCATAAGCTTTGAACAAGTATATATATACCTAAAATAAAAAACGCGATACTTAATAGTCGTAATCCTTTTCTTTGCCGGTTGCCGCCTGTTCCGTTTAACTCCCATATTACAATGGTAGAAGCACCAATCTCTAATAAAGTATCAAATCCAAAACCTATAAGCGCAACAGAATGAACAGCAGGTGCTGCCACCAGCAAAAGGACAATAACCCCAATTATATTCCACGTCAACGTAATGTATTCTAAAATTTTACCCTGACGTAATAATGAAGAAGCCATAAAACTTATTTACGTGCCGTAACGTATGAGATACGTTACGGCTAAGGTGTTCTTTGGTGAATAGTCCATAATTTCAACTTCTTACAATTTAATAGATAATTCAAGATGGCCTCCCAAACCCACCTCAATGATCTTTCTTAAAGTAGCTACCCGTACATCCTGTACATCATTTTCCACTTTAGATATATAAGCTTTGGTTGTCCCGCATTTATCAGCCAATTCGGTTTGTGTTAATCCTTTGGCCTTACGGGCTTCGTGAATTAATACACCTAATTTAAATTCTTCATAGCCTTGTTCAAATTCTTCCCGCTTAGGTGTTCCTTTGTGGCCGTACTCTTTAACAATAAAGTCGTCCAGTGTAATTAAATTATCGTTTTTCTTCATGATATAACTCTTTTATTTTTAATGCCTTTTCTATTTCCTGTTTGGGTGTCTTTTGTGTCTTTTTTTGAAACCCATTAGCCAGTACAATTAATTTCCCCTCGTCAAAGAAGCAAAATATCCTAAAAATATCATTGCCCGACTGCACCCTTATTTCAAACAATCCTGCTGTCCCCTCCAAATGCTTTAAATAAGTTTCAGGTACATGCTGCACTTCCTCGATCAGTTTAAATGTCCAAATGATCTTATCTTTAACTTTCTGCCGTTGTTTAGCTAAGAACTCCGGGAAATACTGTTTATAAATCGTTATGGTTCTAAATTTAATGCTTGCGTTCATAACTTATACAAATATAAATAAAGTTGCCATTTTAGGCAACTTTTGATTTAAAATTTAATTTTTTCTTTTAAATTGCAATTACTGGTTAGCCATTCGCTTTTTCAGATTTTGCATATCCTCACTAAGTTTTTGCTCCACCACTTTAGCATATACCTGTGTGGAGCGAATTGTAGTATGTCCAAGCATCTTACTTACCGATTCAATCGGCACACCATTGCTTAAAGTTACCGTAGTAGCGAATGTATGCCGTGCGATATGAAAGGTGATCGCTTTATTAATATTACACAAGTCGGCTATCTCTTTCAGATAAGCGTTCATCTTTTGGTTGGAGATTACCGGGAATAACGTGCCATAATTAACTGCTTTAGGATGGTTGTGATATTTTTTTATCAGTTCTTCGGCTTGCGGCAATAGCGGAATACGCACATCGGTATCGGTTTTCTGTCTGCTGGTGATTAGCCAGTCATTTCCGTCTATGCCTTTCACAATGTTTCCGGCGGTTAGGTTCATCGTATCTATGTAGGCCAAGCCGGTGTAACAGCTGAAAAGAAAAAGGTCTTTAACCGTCTGTAAACGCTCTATACTGAATTTTTTATTTTCGATGGCTGATAGTTCTTCTTTGGTGAGATAAAAACGCTCCACCTTATCAAAATGCTGTTTGTATTTGGCGAATGGGTCTTTTACAATCCAGTCCATTGTAACCGCCATATTAACCATTTTACATAGCCGTTCAATGTGCTTCATGATACCATTGTTATGTAATGGTTTCTGATGGTCTTTCGGTTGATGCTTACTTAGGAAAGTTTCAAAGTCCAGGATAAACTTGTAATTCAGTTCTGCAAGGCTAATGTCGTTCCTATGATATTTTTCCTTTAAAAACTTAGCGATATACTTTTGAGTGGTATAATAGTTTTTCATTGTACCCTCGGCCAGTTTGTCTTTCATTTCGGTGTTATGGTATTCGCCCAGCTTAATCAAAGTGATTTCATTATCATCTGCACCGAGGAACAGGGATTTAACGGCATCTACTGTGATAACCTTTTTCTGCTGTACTAACTCGTGATAACCATCGGCAATTAAAGTACGCACCCGCTCTATATGCTCGTTGAGTTTACGGGTTTCATCTTTTGTTCCCCGTGCCTTTCCTTTCGCCTCGTCCCAATTTTGCGGGTTGACTTTCTTTTTTAAAGAGATTTCACACCTCCTGCCGTTAACAGTAATACGGGCGAATACGGTGGCCTGATCGTTTTTTTGTTGTTTGGGTAGCCTAATTACAAACTGGATACCAAATGTGTTGCTGCTTCTCATATCAATCTATTTTATGTTAATTTGATAATCAATGATGCAGATGATGAATTTCGCTCACATAAACAGCGGTTAAAACGCACCAAAAAACATCAAAATAAACGATATAAATATTTGATATTCAATTACTTATATCGAATTGTGTGAGCGAATTTAAATAACTAAAATCACTCACGCAATTGCTCACATCTTCTTTGATATTGATTGGGGTTTCTTGGTATGATAAAAAACAAAAAACCCGCAAATCAGTGTGATTTGCGGGTTTTTATACCTATTTGACTGGTAATCAGTCGGGATGGCAGGATTCGAACCTGCGGCCTCCACATCCCAAATGTGGCGCGATACCGGGCTACGCTACATCCCGTCTCCCTGATTGGGTGTGCAAAAGTATGATTTTAAATTAAGTTGCAAAATTTTTTTTGAAAGATTTTGCAAGCCTTCCTATAATCTGCTCATTAACAAAATATTGCCTTAAATTAAATTCTTTATGGTTTCTCAAAATACTGAATAACCCTGTTATTACACTTGATTTCCCTCCAAAAAACTTAAAAAAGGATTGTATGTTGTTCTGCTATAGCTGTTCAAATCCATGAATTTATATGAACAACAGCCTTACTGGCTAATAAAAAATGGCATAATTGCATCCTACCCTTCTCTTCAAAAAGATTTGAAGCTGGATGTGGCCATTATTGGAGCCGGCATCAGCGCCGCTTTAACAGCCTGGCAGCTCCGCAACTCGGGTTTAAGTATAGCTGTTTTTGATAAGCGCCACGTTGGTATGGGCAGTACCGCGGCCAGCACTGCTTTCCTGCAATATGAAATTGATACGCCCCTTACATCTTTAAAACACCTGGTTGGCGAAGCTAATGCCGTAACAAGCTATCAACTTTGCCGCAAGGCTATTTATGACATTGCTGATTTATGTAAATCGCTTAAATCTGCCTTTGATTTTAGCTTGAGGCCAAGTTTGCAGTATGCCAGCTTCAAAACACATACAAATTCACTAAATCAGGAATATAACTTCCGTAAAAAGCATGGCTTTGAGGTACACTGGCTCGAAGCTGATGAAATTGAACAGAAATTCGGGTTTAAGGCTTCCGGGGCTATTTTCTCTGCAGATGGCGGGGAGGTTGATGCATATCTGCTTACCCATGCTTTACTTACAAATTTTGGCAAAGCCGGTCATAAAATATACAGTAATACCGATATTAAAACCATTGAGCATCATAAACAAGGCATAACGCTGCAAACCGCCAACGGCTCAGTTATCAAAGCTAAAAAGTTGATTATTGCATGCGGTTACGAAAGTTTAAAATACATTCCTAAAAAAATAGCCGAAATAAACTCAACTTACGCACTGGTTTCCGAGCCTTTACCCGATGTACGTTTCTGGTATAAGAACAGTTTGATTTGGGAAACTGCCGTACCCTACATGTATTTTAGGGCCGTAGGCGAAAACCGAATCCTGATTGGAGGCCGCGATGACCTGTTTCATCATCCGCATATACCGCCTTCCGTTATTAAACGAAAGGCGGACATGCTACAGCAGGCTTTTCTCAAAAAAATGCCGCACATCCCTTTAAAAGCTGATTTTAGCTGGGCCGGTGCTTTTGCAATCACTAAAGATGGCTTGCCTTACATTGGCTGCATTCCCGAAAGACCGAACACTTATTTTGCGCTTGGCTTTGGAGGTAATGGTATCACTTTTAGCGTAATTGCTGCCGAAATTATCCATGATCTTATCCTGGAGAGCAAGAACGAACATGTTCAATTGTTCAGTTTTAACAGGTAGCGCGTTTTCAAATAATAAAAGCCGATATTTAACCTTGAAATGACGGATCAATTACCCAAAATATACCTTTACCGCAGGCTTATACAGGCTAAGTTGTTCATTGATAAAAACTATCATGAACCGATCGACCTGAACGATATTGCCGACGAGGCGTATTTTTCCAAATATCATTTCATCAGGTTGTTTAAAAACATCTATGGTAAAACACCACACCAATACCTCACCCAGGTGCGGGTTGAAAACGCCCGGCTGCAATTAAAAAAAGGCCTTCCCATTGCTAATGTTTGTTATGCTGTAGGTTTTGACAGTGTTACTTCATTTTCTGCTTTATTTAAAAAGATCACCTCCCGTTCTCCGGCAAACTACCAGCAGACAGAACTTAAACGGCAGGCGGAGATGCAGCAATCGCCTCTCAAATTTATACCAGGTTGTTTTGCCCGTGAAAAAGAATGGTTGCGAAATCGCAATTTTCAATAAACCCGGTTCTTTTTTGATAACTACTTTTGGTTTATCAAACAACATTAACATGATAACCAAATTAAACCATGTAAGCGTATTTGTACTTGACCAGGACAGCGCTTATGATTTTTATGTAAACAAATTAGGCTTTACCGTAAATACAGATGCCGCCATGGGGCCGGGAATGCGCTGGCTTACTGTGTGTCCTCCCGGGCAACCCGAACTGGAAATATCACTCATGGCTATAACGGAGGGCATGATGTTCGATGCACAATCTGCACATCAAATGCGCGAATTGGTACAGCGCGGCACCTTTGGGTTCGGCGTTTTTGAATGTAACGACCTTATAGCCACTTACGAGGAGTTAAAAACAAAAGGCGTTGAATTTACCAAAGCACCTACCAAAGAGTTTTACGGCTTTGAAGCTTTATTCAAAGATGACTCGGGTAATTGGTTTTCATTGGGCGAAAAGAAAAGTTAAACGCCTGCACACACAATGGCGCAAAACCACCCCAATTATGGCACAAACGACAAGGTGTAAATTTTGATTTTGCATGGAGATTTGTATAAATCAATCTTCAAAACATCATGGAAAATCAAATAACCACCACCCTCCAAACCGATGCACGCATTGACTTACTGGCAGTATTTGAGGATACTGCCAGCAAACTTTTATCAACCATTGCTTTATTCAATGAGCAACAAATTAATATTGTACCACCCCACGGCGGATGGACAGCCGGACAGATAGCGGAGCATGTTTTTAAATCGGCTTTACAACTTGTTCCGGTACTTAACGGCTCCGACAAAGCAGCAGAAAGAGATCCGGCCGAAAAAGTCAAAATGATAAAAGACCTGTTTCTTGATTTTGAGGCTAAATTCAAATCAGCACCAAACATATTGCCATCAGACGGGCCTCACAATAAATCTGAGCTTATCGAATTATTACAAACAGTTATCATCCAGGTCAGAGAAGTAATTAATTCCAAAGATCTATATGCCATTAGTACTGACCTGGTAGTTCCTTTTTTTGGTGAGCTTACCCGGTTAGAATGGCTCTATCTTATTTGCTATCATACTCAGAAGCACATTCACCAGTTAAAAAACGTCGGGCAGCCTTTGTGATTCGTTTAATGATACCTGCATGTTCCTGGCTACCGAATTTGCAACGTAAATAATGAGCCACAGCAAACCGGTTAAAGCATACATACTAAGTATAACAAGCGATAAAGTGCTCACAGAAGCGCCTTCGTCGCTTTTTTGCATAAATAGTGTGAGTATAGACAAACCTACCCCGGCACCTAAAAAGTAAGCGGTAGTACCCAGGCTTGATGCCAACCCGTAGTGTTGCTTGGGGATGTTTTTTACAGCAAGTACCGACAAACTTGTAAAACAGATGGTCATACCTAAACCAGATATAAAAGCAGCAGATAACAGCAGTAAAGGGAGAGAGTAGCCTGTAAATACCGCATAAATTAAAACCAGCCCCCCGGTTAACATACAACTCATACCCAACAACCCGGTTTGTTCGGTTGTTAACCGTTTCATGATGCCTGGCAGCATAAACTTAGCCACCATGGCCGATAACAGGCTAAAAGGCACCAGTAACAGGCCAGATCGTGCTGCAGTATATTGCATGTCTTTTTGCAATAATTGGGATATAATGAACAGGTACCCGGTAAAAAATGCACCTAACAAAATGAATACACCATTTGCGGTAATAACTGATGACGCTTTAAAAACTGAAAGATCTATCAGCGGATTTGCACTTCGGGTTAAACGAACATATAACAGCCTCATGCAAACAACCACGCCTATGGCACAAATTATAATAAAAGTATATTGTTGTTTGATATCCGCAAGCTGGTGTACACCGTAGCTAAGCATCAGCAAACCCATCACCAATAAAATACCCGAAAACAGATCGGGAGACGACTGCCTTTGTTCAGGGGCATCATTAGCCAGGCACAGCCAGCCTATAACAATAATAAAAACCAGTATTGGCACATTAATCAAAAACACCCAATGCCAGCCTAAATAGGTGCTGATAATTCCGCCGATGGAAAGGCCGCTTCCTGAACCAACCGCCGCGAATGAGCTAAAGATTCCGATAGCCTTGCTCCGCTCCCGTTCTTCGGTAAAAGTATGCGTTACGATGGAAAGTGCCGATGGCATGATCAGCGCTGCAGCCAGGCCTTGTACGGCCCTCGATAAACTAAGAAACACAAAAGTACCTGATAAGCCGGCACCTAATGAAGTTGCCAGGAATAATACCGCACCGGTAATAAAGACCTTCTTTGGTCCGGCAACATCAGACAGCTTACCTCCTATAATCAGGAAACCGCCGTACAATAGCACGTAGAGTGTTTGAAGCCATTGAACCTGGTCGTTAGTGACCACAAACTGCTTTTGTATTGCCGGAATGGTGAGGTTAATGATGGCGATGTCAAGCGCTTCGACAAATATGGCCATAGAGGCTATGATCAGGACCTTGTTCTTTTTTAGTGCCATAATTTTGATTTTTGTCCTTTCAAAGCTATGCTAATAGAAATTAATAATGATATTTATTATAATTTTGGAACATAATTAAAAAATTAAGCATTTTAAAAGAACAAACGCGCAATTAACACACCGTTATGGCCCCACACACAGAACAAGAAAAAGCCGGCATCCAGCTCGATGAAAAAGATTACGAAATATTACGGCTGATTGAACGGAATGCCAAGCTTACCGTACGGGAAATTGCCGTTAAGATCAACCTAAGCCCTACGCCCGCACATGAACGCATTAAACGCCTCGAAAAAGCGGGGGTCATTAAAAGCTATACCGCCATTTTAGATAAGCGGATGCTGAACAAACGCATCATGGTTATTTGCATGGTAACCCTGCGCGAACATAGCCGCAAAGCAGGTGCCGATTTTATTAACGCTGTACTGGAATTTGACGAAGTGATAGAATGCTATAACATATCGGGCGATTTTGATTTTATGCTCAAAATTGTTTCTGAAAGTATGGATAGTTACCATTCGTTTTTTGTAAATAAGCTAAGCGAAGTAAAGGGTATTGGCCACTCAAAAAGCACTTTTGTAATGGATATTATCAAAGAAACCAATCATTTGCTTTAACTTACACAATAGCAGCGTGCTCCGTCCGTTTATATGTCCGGATAATTAATCGGTTCAACACCCCGTTTTATCGATTCATTAACCCGGTATATCAAATTGTTATCTTAATTTTAAGCTCAACTAAAACGGCACTTTTATCGTAATTATTACCAACCGGGTTTATATACAGACATATATGACTGCAAAACATTTACTTTTTACTTCCAAAATTATTGGTTGTTTATTAATAACGGTTGCCTTTTTTTCCTGTAAAAAAGATAAAACCGTAGCGCCTCAAACACAAGTAAGTCCTGTTACGCTTGGTTTATATGAATACGCCAGCGGGGTAAACAAACGGATCTTTTTACCCATTACGCTGGTAGGCACAAAAGCAGTGACTTATTATACCGTGTTTGATACAGGTTCATCAGGAATGACGCTTGATGCCGCAGGTATCCTGCCTGCATCAATGATCACATCGTCAGGCATCCAGTTTACCGGGGATTCGGTGGTTGTGAACGGTATTACGGTTACTAATACCAAGGGCACGATAAGCTTTGGCGACCAGTTAAGCTCCACGAAAGAATACGGCAATTTAGCCTACGCCAATATCACCATCGGCGACGCACAGGGCAACCTTACGTTAAAAAGGGTGCCATTTTTTTTATACTACAAAATAGTTGATGAAACTGGTGCGCAATTATCGGCCCATGCCAGCGATGTTTTTGGTGTTGGCCCCGGTACAAGCTATGTAACCAACCTGATTCAAAGCCCATTAAGGTCCTTTAGCACCGGCACCGACCTTACAAGCGGATTTAAGCTGGCCACGTTAAATAAAAGCTTATTTTCTACCAGTGGAACTTATGTTAGCAATCTGTTAACTATCGGCTTAAGCAACAGTGATCTTTCATCATCTGGATTCATTATGCACCCGCTTTCTTATTCAAACAGCGGCGGATACTCACCTAATATCCCTGCAACTATTACTTACAATGGCAAGACCATCTCCGGACAGATTTTGTTTGATACAGGAACCCCATCAACTACTGTAATTGAAGACAGGCTGGCAACCAACTCAATAGGCAGCCTTCCGGCAAATTCGACCGTAACTGTAACTACCAACAAGGGCTTTGTTTATACTTATACAACATCAAGCACCGGAAACCTAACAGAAGTGCAAAATCCCAATAATACGGGTGATTACCGTACCATTTTTAGTCTCGATTTTTTCATCAGTAATGAATACCTAACCGATTATGGCAACCACCAGATCGGGTTAAAAAATAACTAAACATTAATGCTTTACCGGCGATAACATTATTTTCAAAAACCCGGCCTTCATAATTTCTGCTCCTTTTTCATCCCCTGTCACGAGATGACTTTTTCAATGCACTACAAATTTACAGCGGCGCTTTTTAAATAAATCAAAGGAGATAAAAGTCTATTTTTTATTACAAATCTCCGTAACTGCAGTACGGCGGGTGGCGGTGTAAACTATTCCATTTACCATTTCATAGCCAGTAGAAACGCTTTGCGAATAGCGTTTTAAAATAACCCCGGTATTGTTATCTATGAGTATTGATCCGTTTATCCGGCTATTTAAGCTGCCGCCTAAAACCGAAGTTTTATAGGTAACAACAGTAGTTGTACTGCTTATTGCATAAACTGTATAGTTGGTTTCGGCCGATGAAGTAGTAACCTTCCATGAATAGCCCTTTTTAAGTGTGATGCCAACCGGAAAATCAACCATTAACTGTATTGTAGTCCCTGGCGACAGCCGTTCAGGCTGGATGCCGGCAAAAGATAAAAGTGTATCATTGGCAACAGCCGGGCGTTTTAAATTCAGGATCTCGCCTTTGTTGTTTACTGAAACTATCGATTGATTATTGAACATCTTTTGCAAACCAACCTGGATAACAGAATTTGGGTCGGCAGGTTTACCTGAGTTATATACCAGGTTCTGGTTCATTGCATTTATGGTATCGATAAGCTTGTTAGTAGTAATAGTAAAAGAGGCCCCCCTTTCAGAAGCATCGGTTACTTTGTACGTTTTAACAACAATTGAAACCGAACCAACCCGCAAAGTTTGGCTGCCGCGCTGTAAAACACAATTTGACTTTGTATTTACCTGCCTTTGAAACTCATCTCCCTGTTTAAATCTGCCCTGGGCATAGGTAACACCGCTCGCAAAAGCTAATATTATAACTAATATATATTTTAACTCAATTGGGGTACTTTTCATTTTGGTGTTCTTGTTATAATGCCTTTAATAATTTGACATTATGTCACAGTTAGTGTTTTTTCCTGTTTGATTGGGGTTTACCTTTTAACTTATCATCCTTCGTTCCCGCAGGCGATGCCATTTTAAAGCTCTCGCTTTCGGGAATTTCCGGGATAGACCAGGGTATAAGATTTTCGGAAGGCTGTAAAAGCAGTACCGTACTTGTTATATCGGGCATTATCGGAATGGGGCCTTTTATAATATTCACCTGGCCTGATACGGTTGGCTCAACAGGCGCTGGCGGTAATTCCGGCGATTCTGGCAAAGGGAGGTTCATAACCGCTGAAAACTGAAGGTCCTGCATTATTTGCTTTGGCAAATGCGGAGCTTTGGGCGCTTCAGGTGATGGAATTTCAGGTAACCCCGCAGTTGCACCATTAACATCGGGTTGGTCGGGTGCATCAACCACAGGTGGCGTTGAGCCAACTTCAGCCAGCACAGGCATTTGAGTTGCTGAAACAAAGGGCTGAGCAACTACCGGGATATCCGTAAGCGTAAGTACAATCGGCTTACCCGCCGAACCATTGCCATGAGTGTTTCCTTTGGTAATTGTACCAGGCGTTAACGGCGGCGGCACGTTCCAGTCCGACTGATTATTACGGCTCTGGGCCATGGTATTACTTAAGCCCCCCCAGGCAACTAATAACCAAATAAAGCATGGTATTAAGCTGTTGAGTCGCCGGTTTCTCTTCTTTTTTTGGACGATGTATGACATTTCCATTTAATTATCTTTATGCAGAAAGCGATTGCTTTCAATACAATCAGTCAGTTTTATTTGGTGAATAATAGCTTATTAATTTAATTTTTATTGATTGTTAATGAGCAATAATGATTTTAGGTATAGGTTAGAATTATATTGCAAAATCATTATTAAAGTTAGTCCTTTTTATCGATTACGGCACACGGCTTTCCAATATATGCTATCTGTATAATACTAAATAGTGTTTCTACATGATATACTTACCTCCAATATTTCATCTGTAAAAATAAGCTTTATGGTGTTACTCCAAAATACCAACTGCTTTGTATTGTGTGAATTTCGGCCTCTCCATAAAATTGTACTGTCAAGCACGATGGTGAAATAATATAAAACAAAGCCATAAATGGTTTTGAACAAATTAATTCATCGCGTTTCATCTAAATTAAAAAACCATGGAAAGTACTTTAAATTACCTCGCGGGCTTTGTTTCCCTAACTTTTATGGGATTATCGGCTATGTATAAATTTAAGCTCGACAAATTGCAGGGAACAGGCAAAATACCCAACATTATCAGTGCCAGGCAACGGCAAATTATGTTTTTCGTGTTAGCTGTATTATCTGCTTTAATAATATTCATCTCCAGATTTTAAAAACACATTAACCGGTAACAACCCCAAGCCCAACGGCTTTTGCTGATAAATATCAAATTGCTATCTTTAACCGGGACCAAAAACCCGAATATGAAATACCTTTTGTTTTTTCTGCTTATTTTGGCTGTAATTCCGTGTTGCGGTCAAAATATTGACAGTTTAGAAAAGGTTGTTTTCAGCAAATCACTTACACAAAAACGCTTAACCGCCGCTACTCAGATTGCCAACCATCCGGCTGAAAAAAATCCGGCTAAAATCATTATAGTTGCAAAAGAAGGATTGAACCTTGCGCATAAGCTAAACAATAAAAGAGCAATTACTTTACTATCGCAAACTTTAGGAGAAGCTTATTTCCAAACTAACCAATATGATTCCGCATCATATTATTACAATATTGCCGCGGTTGCACTCAACAAAATAAATCAACAGTACATTTTAACCGATAGTTATTACAGGTTAGCGAAAGCGTATGTAAAATTAAAAAATCATAAAAAAGCGCTTGAATTTTGCATGCTGGCAATTTCGTACGCCCCAAAAACCGGCGACCGTACAGAGTTGATAGAAGCTTTAAACCTGGCCGCGACGTTATATGAGGCAAAAAACAATTACCGGGAGGCCTTAAATTACTCCAGGCAGGCTTTCGACATAAATGACTCTTTAAACCTTGCCCGGCAAACCAATGAAAACACCTCTGAAGCATACAGCCATAAATTTATGGGGATGTTATGGGAAGCATTAAACCAAACGACTCAGAACAGGAAATTTTAAAAACCATCGATGTCAAAAAATCATTAAATGATACCCTTGCGCTTTCAATTAACTATTTTAACCTTGGCGTATTGTATAAAAACAAACGGTTATATCTGCAATCTCTCGATGCCTTAAAAAACAGCCTTCAGTTTGCCACACAAATAAATTATGCAGATATGCAAAGAAGCGCCACAAATGAAATAGCTGATTTGTATGAGCAATTGGGCAACTATAAGCAATCGCTGATTTACTTAAAAAAGCATGCAGCAATTAAAACCTCAGGCAACAGCACAATTGATGAACTACAGGCAAAATACGAAATAAAACAACGTGAGGATCAGGTGCTGCAACAGCAATTTGAAATAACAAAGCGTAATTACTGGATGGCGGGTATCTGTGTTTTTACACTTTTAATGTTCTTTACAGGCTTTTTTTACTATAAACAAAACAAGCTAAAACAACGCAATATGGCTATGCAGGCTATAATTGCGGCTGAAGAAAGTGAAAGGCAAAGAATTGCCAGGGATTTACATGATAGTGTTAGCCAAATAATATCGGCGGCAAAAATAAACCTGTCAGTTATAGGCAGTGAATTACTTTTTATAAATGAAGAGCAAAGAACCCGTTTTGAGAAAGCAATTAACCTTGTTGATTATGGATTTAAAGAGGTAAGAACGATATCACACAATATGATGCCCTGGGCACTTCATAAAACAGGGTTAGCAAAAGTAATTAAACAATTTATTGAGAATATTAAGAATAATAATATTGCAATAAACTTTTTTTGCCAGGGGTTTGATTCGCCGTTTGACGATACTATCGAGATCATTTTATACCGGGTATTACAGGAAAGTGTAAACAATGTAATGAAGCACGCTCATGCCGACAGGGTTGACATTTCACTTATAAGAAGCGATGAAAACATCAGCCTCACTATTGAAGATAATGGCATAGGCTTTGACACAACCAATCCTGATATTTTTAAAGGCATGGGCTTAAACAATCTAATGTCGCGGATAAATTTTTTAAAAGGCAGGGTTGAATTTGATTCGCATCCTAACAGGGGCACACTCGTTTCTATTTATATCCCACTCACCAATAAGCCTTTATAAATTATATTGCATTATAAACCGGTTAAGCTCAACCGGATTTTTCAGATTAAGCTTTTGCATAATATTTTTACGGTGTGTTTCGACAGTATAAATACTCAAGTGAAGATGATCGGCCATTTGCTGGTTGGTAAAATTCTGTTTTATAAATTGTAAAAGTTCAGTTTCCCGCTTAGTAAGCTGGAACTGCTTTAAAAAAGGATCCGGTTCATTAGGCATGGAATTAACAACCGGCTGTTTGCAGGGAAAACACAGTTGCCCTTGCGCTACGGAGCTCATTACCTGTAATAGTTCAGCCTTCCCGACATTTTTGAACAAGTAGCCGCTGGCACCTTCAGCCTTTGCTTTTTCAATCAGGTGCTCCTCATTATATGTGGAAAGCATGATTACCTTAATTTTAGGATAGTAATCCTTTATCCGCTTAAGTACGTCGAACCCGTTCATACCCGGCATATTGATATCAAGCAATATGAGGTTGGGTGTTTGGGTGTGTAACAAATGCAATAATTCCTTACCGTTTGCTGCAACGCTCATTACCTCTATATCTGGCTCTCCCTGCAACAACATGTGTAAGCCGTTTATAAATAAAGTATGGTCATCTGCTATTATTACTGATAGTTTTTCCACGGTGCTTTCCATATAATAAATTCACTGTAAATCTATATTTTATCTTTATTTCATAAAATACCAACTGATTTGTATTGTGCATCCCGGCCTCTGTTTATAAAATTGTTCTACCGAAACAAACTTAGATAAATGAAAAGCCATCGCACATCTTATTTATATGAATTACGCTTAGCCGGTTACTGTACCCAATATATACCGAAACCTATTAACAGAAAAAAGTGATGGAATACTTTATTAGCACATTTATAATAATGCTGATTTGCATAATCGCATTATTGCAGGATAAATCTTATGACAACGGGATAGTTTTACCAAGGCCTCAGAGCAAACTTCCAGACCGAAGAGATTACCGGTTACTTAAATATAACAAAGCCACTCACTTTGTTTCGGGGATATCCCCTCAATTACTTGTTAGTGAATATGAGCCTCAAACAGCTGCATTAGCGACATCATCAACAGTCAGGCTCATCAATCCTTCAAATTCCAACAGGACAATAGTAATACAAGGGAAGTCCAACCCAACTATTCATTCAAATGCCGAAAAAGATACAGGTGTCGCAAACACTTTTTGTTCACAATGCAATTTAAGCGTCTTTGCTCCTGCCTGCAACCATTACAAACAATCCTTTAAGGTTGCATAATCGGCAGATGACAACTTCATGGCGGCGGATATTTGCTATCTGGCAATTAATGAAGTAATTAAGCTGCATTGAAGTGCTAAGTGCCGCCCCCCATTTTTATTAAACCACAAAAAATGGCTGCAATCAAAATACCTTGCTATTACAGTTTGACAATTAAATTCCTTTTAAAACATTTTATTTAAAAATAGAATCTGACAAAAATAATAATATATCCAGAATACAAATAATTAAAAACCTAACAATCAATTAATTAAATATTCATAAAAGCAATTCGGGTATTACAAGCAAAAGCTTTCACCCATTAATTTTTTAATATTCAGTCATTTGTCACTTTCTTTTTACAAAAAATATTATTATTTTTAAAAAAGTAAACTAAAACGTTTTTCTCAAACGTATATTTAGTTTTTTAATTTAAAAAAGAACAAGCTTTTTCAATTATTACTTACATATCTCATTAATACTGGCTTTATAAAGTAATATTTCATGTCATTTTCCATAAACATCGTACCAACCGCCTTGAAAATTAAAATTCATATAAATTTTATATGAATTTCATATGAAGAATTCAAAAAAAACCACATTTCACCTATTTTGCATTAACGTTTTATCAATTTTTTTATAAATATTTTAATATATATAAAAAACTTTAAAAAATTTTTAACTTTTTTTTCATTTTATTACAAAAATTGTAGTTTTGGATATTAACTAAAACTGATTTTTTAACAATGAAAAAACTCCTACTCGCAAGCTGGTGTTTGTTCATGCTATTTATTAGTGTGGTACATGCACAAAACAAAACGGTTACCGGCCGGGTAACTTCAAAAGACGATGGACTACCGCTGCCAGGCGTGTCCGTAAGAGTTGTAGGTACCACGCTCGGTACGCAAACAAATGCAGATGGTAAATTTTCTTTATCTGTTCCTGCCTCTGCAAAATCTTTAGGCTTTAGCTTTATTGGCTTTACATCTCAAACAGTTGAAATCACTTCGACACCATTAGATGTTAAACTAACAAGCAGCGCTAATAAACTGTCAGAAGTGGTAATTACTGGTGCTTATGGCACCAAACAGTCATCACGATCGGCTTCATATGCAGCACAGGTAGTAAAGTCAGATGCATTGAACACTATCCGCCAGCCTAACGTTAACAACGCATTGGCAGGTAAGGTTGCAGGTGTTCAGGTACGTAGCCAGTCGGCTGCAGCTTTGGGCCGCAATACCAACATCAGGCTTCGTGGTGCTACGGGCTTTGGTAGCGGTAACAACCCTTTATATGTTGTTGACGGTACAATAATGCCAAACGCCGACGATTTGAGCAATGACGACATCGACAACATTAGTATTTTGAATGGTCCTGCAGCATCTGCTCAGTTCGGTTCACAGGGAGCTTATGGCGCTATCGTTATCTCAACTAAAAAGGGTAAAAAAACCAAGGGTGTTGGTGTTGAATTAAACCTTGGTGCCAATTTCGACAAGGCTTATATTCTGCCTAACTACCAAAACAGTTATGGTGGCGGTGCTTCTGCAGATTTCATTCAATACCATTGGAAAGACGGCGATCCTGAAGGATGGAAAGCTTTAGATGGCAAATATTACCCGGATTATACCGACGACAGTAGTTGGGGCCCTAAAATGGTTGGCCAGGAATATATTCCATGGTATGCATGGGCTGCTGGTACCAAATACTCTTTCAAAACTGCCAAATGGACCCCACAGCCAGATAACGCAAAGGATTTCTTCCGCACCGGTGTTTCTTTAAATAACAGTGTGGCATTTACTAAAGCAGCTGATGATTACAACATCAGGATGTCATACAATAACCAGCACACTACAGGTATAGTGCCTGAAACCTGGCTAAACAAAAACAACTTCACCTTAAACGCCAACTACGATCTTAACAAACACCTCACAGCAGGTGCAAGTATTAACTTTTCGGGTACACAACTTCACGGCCAGATCAGTGATGCTTACGCAAGCGCTTCAAGTGGCTCGTTCAACTCATGGTTCCACCGTGATTTGGACATGGGTATCATGAAAGAATTACAGGATCTAAAATCACCTGACGGCACCTATGTAAGCTGGAACCACCAAAACCCTAACTCATACGATCCATCAAACCCGGGCTCGTTTTATGCGGGTAACTATTGGTACAACCCTTATTTATGGCAAAAACAATGGCAAAACCTTAACACCCGCGACCGTTTGTACGGAAACATATACTTACAGTACAAGATCAATAATGATTTAAGCTTCAAGGTTACCTACCGCCGCAATCAAACCAACACCTGGAACGAAGGCAAAATTTCATCTGAAATACAGGCAAGCGGCACTCAAACAGGTCAAAAAGCAGGTTATGGCACTTCAACATCATACTCAAACCGCGAAAACTACGAAACCTTGCTTAACTATGATAAGCAGATCAAAGATTTCCACCTGAATGTTAATGCCGGTAGCGATTTTTACAACTGGAGTTACAAAGACAACGGTGCAAACACCAACAATGGTTTAAGCGTTCCGGATTTGTATACATTAGCAAACTCTGTCGATCCGATCAGTGCCAGCAATACCAGGATCCAGGAGCAATACCGAGCGGTATTTGCAAAAGCTTCTGCCAATTACAAAAGGATTGTATATGCTGATGCGACTTTACGTAACGACTGGTTTTCAACCATCTCTACTATAAACAACGCTAACTCAGTGTTGTCAAAATCATTTGGTGGGTCATTCGTATTCAGCGAGGTATTACCTGAATTTAAAGACTGGTTAAACTATGGTAAAGTAAGGGGATCATGGGGCCAGGTACCATTAGCCTTAGGTAACTCAACCGAAACATTTGGCGCATACAGGAACAATACGCTATACGGTATCGCTCCAAATAAATGGAATGGCGCCTTATTGCAAGGTGGCCCAACCCAATTTGTTGACCCTGCCTTACATGGCACAACCACTACTTCAAAAGAGATTGGTTTAGACTTAGGTTTCTTTAACGACCGTTTAACTTTTGGCGCTACTTACTGGGCTGCAGATGACAAAGACCTTCCATTGGGCTTAGCGGTTAACGCTGCCAGTGGTGTATCATCTATCCTGACCAACGTAGGTTTGATCAAACGGAGAGGTTTGGAGATAACTGCAAGCGGTACCCCTATCCGGTTACCAAACTTTAGCTGGACAGTTAATGCCAACTTTGCACAGTTATTGGATAATACAGTAGTAGAGATCAGCAATAAATACGGTGTTGACCGTGTGCAGGTTGCAGGTGTATGGGGTACAGACATGCCTTACCTGATCAATCAAAAAGGCAAATGGTGGGGCCAAATTTACGGTAACGGTATCAAACGCAATGCTGCCGGGGTCCCAATTCTTACTTCATCCGGCGCTTACATCAATGATCCTAACGTATATTTCGGCAGTGCGTTGCCTAAATATACCGGTGGTATACAAAATACATTCACTTTATTTAAAGAATTTGTGTTGAGCGCAAATATCGACTATCAGTTTGGTGGCAAATTCGCTTCATTATCAAACCGTTGGGGTCAATATAGCGGTTTAACGGCTAATACGGCGGCACTTAACGATAAAGGCATGTCGGTACGTGACCCTGTTGCTGATGGTGGCGGTGTTAAAGTTACCGGTGTTGATGCCGACAATAAAGCCGTGACCTATTACGTCGACGCAAAATCATACTATCAGGGTTTAACAAACAATAAAACTTACGATCCCTACATCTACGACTTGACTTTCATCAAGCTTCGTGAGGTTGCTGTAGGTTACAACCTGCCGATTAAAAGATGGGGTTTAGGAAATGTATTCCAATCGGCAAGGATTGATTTAACCGGCCGTAACTTATTGTTGATATACGCTAAATCTAAGGATTTCGATCCGTCAGAGATCACCGCGACAGAAGGTGAAACTGCCCAATACCCAGGCACGAGGGGTTTTGGTTTCAACCTAAAAGTAACATTCTAAGCGAACAAGGATTATTAGACTAAGAAAAAATGAAAAAGATATATCTATATACATTAGCGGGCGCGTTTACCTTTTTAGGCGCGGGTTGCAATAAGCTAAAGGATTTTGGCGACGTAAACAACAATCCTGCAGCAACAGTAACGCCGATACCTTCGGCCTTGTTATCAAACGTTGAAGCAGGCTTAGGCGGTTATGCTTCAACCGGCACCGAAGCGATAAGCGGAGGCCAGTACGCTCAATATTTTACCGAAACGCAGTATTCAGGTACTTCATTGTACAACCTGCCCCAAAACGGGTTTACAGGCAATTATGCAGGTAATCTTAATAACCTGCAGCTTATCATTAACCAAAACCCAAGTAAAAACATGGTTAATGTGGCTAAAATACTGCAGCAATATATTTTCTGGATAGTAACGGATTCGTGGGGCGATGTTCCTTACAGCGACGCACTCAAAGGGGCGGCTAACATATTGCCTAAATATGATTCCCAGGAAACCATTTATAAGGGCATACTTACCACGCTGACTACGGCTATAAATTCGTTTGATTCATCGCCAATAAGCGGTGACATCATTTATGGTGGTGATGTGGCATCATGGAAAAGAATGGCAAACTCCCTTAAATTGCTTGTTGCAATTCAAATGTCAAAGGTAACCGCTTCTTCTTCCATCGCATCTGCGGCAACCAACGAAGCTATTACCCCAGCTAATGGAGGAGTAATAACTACTACCGATCAAAACTTCAAACTTCAATATCCTGGAGGTAATTACAAAAGCGCATGGTGGAACTTGTATAACGGACGTAAGGACTTTGCCGAATCAAAAACCCTTACCGATTATACCGCGAGCACCAGCGATCCGCGCCAGGCAGCTTTTGGCGGCGAGAGTGAGCAGGCGGGTAACGTTACGACATCAAATATTGGCGTTCCATACGGCTTAGCGCGTTTAGCGGTGACCTCTTTTACCGATGCTAACCCAAAATGGGCACGTGTTTTACGCGGCGACTTCAGGCTTGAAAACGGATCAGTAACCCTGATCACAGCTGCAGAGGTGTGGCTGGCAAGGGCCGAAGCTGTAAACCTGGGCTGGATCACTCCAACAACATCTGAAACAGTAGCCATCGATTTCCAAAATGGTATAGGTGAATCGTTCGTACAGTGGGGGCTAACGTCTGCTGCGGGTAAAACTTTCGCACAAGGCTTAGGCACACCTAACATTCAGCTAATTTCAACTCAGCGTTGGGTGGCAAGTTACCCTGACGGCCATATGGCCTGGGATATCTGGAGGAAAAGTGGATACCCAGTACTTACGCCTGCTCCTGATGCTACAAACGCATCAAAGCAAATTGTAAGGAGGTTTGTGTATGCTACTTCAGAGTACAATACAAACGGCGCAAACGTTAGCGCGGCAGTTACACGCATGGGCGGCGATACTCAGGATACAAGAGTTTGGTGGGATGGTGGTAAATAATCATTTTAAAAATTGACACAACATGAAAAAGAACTTATTCAATAAATATTTGCTTGTTGCCTGTATCGGATCTGCGATTGCTTTTTCAGGCTGCCGGAAAGAAACCATTGCTGATAAGGTTGGCGGGCAGGCTATGGACAATGGCAAGTCGTTTGTCGGCTTTCCAGACGGTCTTGAACAACAGCATTTCTTTGATCCATTCACAAACATTAAAACTGTTGATGTATTTTCTATCAAACGCGACGCAAAAAGCGCTGCTGATTTGCAAAAAGATCAAACTGTGGTCTTAAAAGCAATTCCAGACGCAATTGATAAATACAACGAAAATAACGATACGGAGTATGAATTACTGCCAACAAGTCTGTATACGATAAGCAGCACCAAAGTTACTGCCGGAACTTCGGGAAACCTAAATGCTAAATTTGCTCCTGGCGACTTCCAGAACTATTTTACCATCAAATTAAATGGAAGTAAATTTGATCTGACAAAAAAATACGCGCTTGCTTATATAATCAGTGACGCTGCCGGTTTAACCGTCCATGCTGAAAGCAAGGACACGCTATACACCTTCTTCGCTATCAAAAACAAGTATGATGGTGAATACCACTCAACTGGTACTTTCCACCACCCTACAGCGGGCGATCGCGCTATTGACAGGGATAAGACCCTTACCACAGCGGGCGCTACTTCCGTAAGTACAGAGATTGGTGATATTGGTGGATCAATGACCCTGACTGTAAATGAAGCTACGAACGAGGTAACTGTTTCTGGTAATGTTAGTGCAACTCAACCTTTACTTCCGGTTCCGGGCCTTACAAGTACTTATGATCCAGCCACCAAAAGTTTCATATTAAACTACCGGTACTTAGGTGGCGGTGGTTACCGAGTGGTTGAAGAAACAATTAAGCACAAATAATCGGTAATGATCAAGGAGAGGCTATATTGTTCTCTCCTTGATTTTATCAGCGAAACCAATTATTAAGGTTTCCGGGCACAGGCGGTTCTTGCAGCAATCAGCTAAAGCCTGTAATCAGGTCCGTTAACGCATGCCATGCAGCGCCACAGGGATCACAATGCTTTATTATTTTGTTTTTCCTCTAAGGTGTAATGTGCCAATTCAGAACCTACACCATTAAACTACATAATTAACACTGCAGCTTCGTTCTTTTAGTTAATAGTTACAACAAGAAACCGTACACAGTAAGCTCGTGTACGGTTTTCCCTATTATATTCGGTTGTCAGAAATTCGGATCAAAATTAAAACAGATCGGGTTTGACAATCCTACCATATTACCGCTCAGTGCTGCTGATTGCGGCACCTGAGGGTAAGGTGTAGACGGCCCTTCAACCGTAACCCGGTAATAAGTACGGCCGGCTATTGCCGGGGTATCGGTAAATTCAATCATGGGCATTTTGCCTTCCATTTTAAAAGTACCAAACGGGTTGCCGTTTTTTACCACATTGATAGTGTAAGTGGTATCCTTTATACTGTTTCCGGTTAACTGAACCTTAAATTTAACCGGCTTACCGGTTGCCTTTACATTATCCCCCATCATCATATCCATTTTATCGTCGCCATTTAAATCAGCATAAAACTCAACACGAGGAGCATATGGGTTTGAACTTATGGATACCCGTCCGTTGGTTAAGGCGTCAATAACAGCTTGCTTAGTACGTGCAGTTGCAAATACCCAGGTAGTAGGCGTTCCTGCATAATTAGCTTTAGCCTGGTAAGTATTAGGGCCTGGTTTTTCATCCCCTGCAGGCACGCCATGATGCGCATCGCTCCCTCCTCTGCCGGTTAGCTTTCGGCCCGATGAAAGCATATCATCCCAGATCATGATCGCATTGGCATTTTTTGACCAGACGGCCGAATTCCATACCTCGATAGAATTAACCATATCATACGAATACCCAAAATGATCTTTACCGCTGGGATGGTTTGCCGACAGGTGAATACCAAGTTTATTCTTTATGCGCCCAACAACAGTATCACGCTGGTCGCGCACATCGTATAACTGCTGATGATCATAAGGTTTAGCCGAAAAAGCGTTACCATGGCCGCGGGTAGTTGTCCACTCGGCAGCGTAAAGCAGCAACACCGAATCCGATTTAAATTCCGGATCAGCCCAGGTATTGTGTGCTACGTCGCCTTCTACATGATTATCGTGATCGGTAATAGCCAGGAAATCGATCCCTACCAACCTGCAAAAAGTGATGATCTTGCTGATTGAATTATTTGACGACTCCTTGCTATGCCTGGAGTGCATGTGCAGCTCGCCTTTAAGCCAGACACCCTGACTGAGACTGGCCGGTGGCGGCAGTGTGCCCAGCGGTTTGGGAGCCCAGGGGTTTACATGGGCCGATTGCCCCAATACCGAACCGCTGATGCAGCCCGCAACCATAATTATTAAACCGGTTTTAATTAACAGTCCAATGTTCCTGTTAGTGCTTAGTACCATAAGTAATTTTGTCGATCTTTTTATTTTGTAATACTTTCGGCAGCTAACTTAGCCCACTTATGTTAGCTCACCGTTAACAGGAACAAATGATATAAAAAAGTGACAGTGAAGCAAAAATTGAGGTGTCCGCTTTAATTTTTATTTGACTGAAAATTAAAGCTAACATCCCGCAAAACATTTGTAATTTAGGATTAAGCGATTTAACTCAACAAATTATACCTATGAGCAACCCGACAACAACACGCTGGCCCAGGCTCGATTACCATGATCTTAAAGATACCCTTGCAAGTGTTCATATGTGGACTCAAATCATTGGTAAGGTAAGACTAAAACAAATGCCCTGGATCAATCATTCATGGCAGGTCACCCTTTATGTAAGTTCAACCGGTCTAACTACCGGAAGTATGCCATTTGAGGGCGGCGTTTTCCAGATAGATCTTGATTTTATCAGTCATACCCTGAATATATCCACCAGTACCGGAGAAAAACGATCGTTTGAGCTCGGTACCGGAAGTGTGTCCGTCTTTTACAGTTCCCTGATGAATAGCATTGCTTCAGTTAATGCAGGTGTAGAAATATATGCAGTGCCGAATGAAGTGGAACCGGCTATTCCTTTTGCCGAAAATCATACGCCGTGTAATTATAACGCTTCCATTATGCATGATTACTGGCAGGCGCTGGTAAGGATCCACAATGTTTTCACAGAGTTCAGGGCCGGGTTTCAAGGAAAAAATAGCCCGGTACATTTCTTTTGGGGAGGATTTGACCTGGCGGTCACCCGCTTTTCGGGCAGGCCTGCACCAAAACATCAGGGGAGCGTTCCCAATATGCCCGCGATAGTGATGCAGGAAGCCTATTCGCAGGAAGTAAGCTCATGCGGCTTTTGGCCGGGCTCAGATGCTTTCCCTCATCCCGTTTTTTACGCATATTGCTACCCAACTCCTGAAGATTTTGCCAAACAGCAGGTATCGCCTCCCGAAGCATTTTACAGCGGGGAAATGGGTGAGTTTTTATTGACCTACGAAGTTGTTTCCCGATCAGCCGACCCGGAAAGGACTTTGCTTCAATTTTTGCAATCCACCTATGACGCCGCGGCTAAAACGGGAAATTGGGATAAAGATCTGCAATGCGATTTGTCGGCGTTAAAAAACGCGTGAGGTAAAATATTAAGAGGACTCTTTCGACAGGCCCTAAGGAAGCTGTTCTAAAAACCTGGAAATATATTTCAATTTGGTATTATGCAAATTATAATTTAACTTTATTTAGCAATAATTATTTGATTATGAGCCAATTTCCAGATCCGGACGAAACTCCTGCTCCTGAAGAAGACAGTGGAAATATCCCTGATATCTGGGATATCAAAACATCAGGCAAGGGCCGTGTGGGCAGGTCAGATATTAACCTGGATGAGGCCATGCCTTGTGCCGAAGACAGCGAGCCTTATTTGGAAGGGGATATAGATACCCCCGGTTTATGGGATGATAACGACCTGTCATCGTCTGACCAGGCGGATTATCTGGGAGCGGAGTAGTCAGGAAGCTATAGTTGCAATAGCAAAAGCTATCCCCATAACTATAGGCGAAAAAAATATTGCCCGTAAACAAAGTACGTAAATATTCCATCTGTAATCGTTTTTCTTTGTGTTTTGCTCAATCCGTTCCTGATAATTGATGATCTCAACTTTGTAAAACCTCAGGATCCTTTCATCATCAGCAATATCCTTATGGAAAAATGCCTTATCAAAGTATACTTTGGGATTTGTACCTGGCAAAAGATATTCACTCGGGGTTAAACCTTGCAGCACAAACATTAAACCTACTATCAAGAAATAAAAGACCCCTACAATTGCCGTAAATAACAAACTATCCAGGTGAGGTGTATCCTTCCATTTTCCGATAGCATAGGCTACAAGACCAATTAAAATACCTGAAACCAGGGTTAATAACCCGTTTGATCGCTCGTAAATACCCTTTGCCGTTTCTATGGTGTAGTTATATGATTTTTCGGCCTGTTCAAATATGAACTTTGCATCTTCCAGGGTCAATTTATTGAGCCATTCCTTTTTTTCCTGCCAGAAGTTTTCCATATGGATACTTTTAACCTAATTTAAACTAAATCTGGCGTAATTCATACAAAATCAATTAAATACAATTTAATTCGCCTCATGCATTGGCGTACCACAATAAAAAAGCCCGGCGCTTTTTTAAGCAACAGGGCTTCGTTCTTTTATATTGGGGCTTCTATTAGTTAGGCATCAGCACAGTATTAACTACATGGATAACACCATTTTTTTGAAACACATCGGCAATGGTGACCCATGACTTATCACCTTTTTCGTCGACAAGGTATAGTTTTTTGCCTTTTGCCATAACGGTAAGTGTACCGCCCGCTACAGTTTTTAGTTCGGCTTTCCCCATACCAGCCTTAACTTTAGTCCATAAATCTGCCGAGCTTAAACGGCCCGCTACTACGTGATAAGTTAGGATCTTGGTCAGCATTGCTTTATTCTCTGGTTTTAATAAAGTTGGAACGGTCTCTTTCGGCAGTTTACTAAATGCTTCATTAGTTGGCGCAAAAACGGTGAACGGGCCCTCGCCCTTCAGGGTTTCAACCAGGCCTGCTGCCTTAACCGCGGCAACAAGTGTAGTGTGATCTTTTGAATTTACAGCATTATCAATAATATCTTTGGTGGGGTACATAGCCGCGCCGCCTACCATTTTGGTTTGAGCGTTGACTTTAGGGACTACTGCAAAAGCTACTAATGCAAAGGCCGCGATGATCATTTTTTTCATAAATTATTATTTCAATTAGTTTGGAAGAAACTACGATTCAAGGCAGCTAACGGATTTACAATCAATCAAAAACACGCACAAAAACCTAATTATCAACAAGTTAATAATACCCTATTTTAGAGTAAAGCTAAGTTTTCGGCATAATAAACAACTCACCTGTTTATTACATGCATTTCCAATCCGGGGCGTTCACAATTACGTTTATAATTGAAACCAGTAACAACAAATGCTCACCGAAAAACTTATAGCCAACAGGATCCGTGCAATAAGGCAAGAAAAAAATTACACTCAGTTTTACGTTGCCTACAAGCTTAACGTATCACAAAACACGTTCAGTAAAATTGAATTAGGAAATGTTAAACTGACCCTTGCCAGACTCATTGATATAGCAAAGGTTTTGGAAGTTGATTTGCATGACTTTTTAAAAGAAGAGCATTTGCATATTATCGCGAGGTAATACTTTCCCTGGAGTTATTGGGCTCTCCAAGTTGCTTATTTCTATTTTCCAGGAAGATCAATCATACATTTTCGGGATATGACTTTGACCGCGGAATCTTCAATAAATTAAGCCTGGTTATTAACACTTCATGAAAAACACAACATTGATTTACCGTGTACTGCCCGGCTCGCTTTATCTGATATTCGGCCTCAATTACTTTTTACATTTCATAACCTATCAATCGCTTCACTCAGGCAAAGCAGGGGTTTTCATAGCAGGCCTAAAAGGCAAGGGATATTCCTACACACCCTTTAAAGCCTGTGCTATCCAAATAGGAATTAGCTTCTTTCTTTCCTTTATCATCGTTGTAAATTCGGCGGCATCAAAATAGCCTGCCTCCAATTGCCTCGGTCGCACAAGAAAAGGGAAAACAATCATACCGGCAATATTCCACATCAGGTTAATGGGATGAAATTTCATGACGCCATCGGCCTGCAATGCATAAAGCTGCCTGGCAAAAACAGAATCGGTTAATGTCTTAATTTTTTCGACCATGGGCAAGGTGGTGTGCCCTGCAAGCACTTCGTTTACCATAAAAAATGGAAAATCAGGATTTTCTAAAAGCTGGTCGATATAATACCCTACGCAAATCTCTATCTTTTCAATAGCTGTGGAAGACTCGTCGTTTAAAACCGGTTCAATTTTATCAAAAAGCTTTTTTATGGTTTCGTCCATGATAAACTCAAAAAGATTTTCCTTACTGCGGAAATAATAGTTAACCGATGCCACGTTGGTATTGGCTTCGGTAGCTATGTCCCGTACAGTAGTTGCCAGGAAGCCCTTTTTAGTGAAGATGCTCCTTGCAGCATTCAGTATTTTTTCTTCGGTTGTTGTTTCGGCTATTGTAGTCATGGATGATATATGTTTCAAATTTAGTGATTCAAAAACATATATCATCCGGAGCTGATTAATGTGTATCAGCCACAGCCTTTTGCCCTTTTACAATCGGCGCTAAAAATATCAGCGGAATGGCTGCCAGCATCACCCAACCAACCACAATGTAAGCGTCGTTATAACTTAGCAGTGTGCTTTGCTTGTTTACAGTACCGTCAATAGCGGCATAGGCCATTTTTGAAGCATCAAAAAACGATTTCCCTTTAGCCATAAACCCGTGCAAAAGTGAGTTATACCTATCGGTAAAATAGTTATTATACGTATTGATATTACTCAACAAGTTATTGCGGTGCGTTGCCACGCGGATATGGATCAGCGTATTTAGCCCGGCAATACCAAACGAACCGCCAAGCTGACGCATCATATTATTTAAGCCGGTTCCCTGCCCTATCTCAGCCCCCTTTAAGCCACCGATGGCAATAGTAGTAAGCGGAACAAAAAGGAGTGACAAACCGATCCCCCTGATAGCCAAAGGCCAAAAGAAATCGCCGGTACCTGATACCAGCGTCGAGCCGCTCATAAACCAGGAGAAAATGAAGAACAATATCATGCCCCCCACAGCCATAAACTGTGCAGGTAAACCTTTATTAAGCATAATACCAACAAAAGGCATCATCATAATGGTGAACAAACCACCCGGCAGCAGGATCTCGCCGGTTTGCTGTGCCGAAAACCCCAGCAGGTTTTGACAAAAAACCGGAAAAACGAACTGCGACCCATACAAGCCAACACCAAGTATAAAGGAAGTAACCATCCCGGCCGAAAAGCTGCGGTGCCGCATGATCTTAAAATTAACAATAGGATGATCGGTGCTTAACTCGCGCCACAAGAAAAGCAGCAGGCCGATAACCGCTGTACAGCTGAGTACAATAATATAAGTAGTGGCAAACCAGTCTTCATCCTCTCCCTTCTCTAATATGGTTTGTAAACTTCCTACCGTAATCGCTAACAAAGCAATCCCCCACCAGTCAATAGGTTTGTCCTTGCCATCGCGGGATGTCACTTTTACGTACATTACCGTAAATATCGATGCAAGGATGCCTACAGGGATATTCACGTAAAAGATCCAACGCCATGCCGCATGGTCTGTTATGTAACCACCAATTGTAGGGCCTATGGTTGGCCCTACTACTGCGCCCAATCCAAATAAAGCTGTTGCAGTGCCTAACTGTTCTGCCGGCCATGTTTCAATCAGGATAGCCTGTGATGTTGAAAGCAAACCGCCACCTGCTAAGCCCTGTAAAATCCGGAAAGCAACAAGCTCCGTAAGACTGCTCGCATTGCCGCATAAAAACGAGGCAATGGTAAATACAATGATGGACGTTAAAAAATAGTTTTTACGACCGAAAAAACTACTCAACCAGCCCGACATGGGCAAAATGATAACGTTTGCTACGCTGTAACCCGTAACTACCCACGCAGCATCAGTTATGGTGGCCCCAAGGTTACCCTGAATTTGAGGAATGGAAACGTTAACGATGGTGGTATCTATTAATTCTAACAATGAAGCAATGATTACCGTGATGGTAATGATCCACTTTTTAAATCCTGACTCGGCCATTTGATAATTTTTTTGTCTTAAATAATGGCACAAAATTAATCAATCGTTTGATTAAAACATTTGTTTTAAATATTTGTACAAATTATTACTATGCAGTGACATGATAATTAATATTAGATAGAAAGGCAGGGAATAGTTGGATTCTTTTGGATAAATAGATTGAGGCTGTATAAAAATTAAACAGACCGTCCTTACCAAAGAATTGAAATCTAATCGATAATATTTATTCAAAAGGGGGTTAACATGTTTCCGGACAAAACACGCAATTACATAATTATTAATTATATATGCAAAACAACCCTAAATTGTGTTAACCCTGTTAACCCCTTCTGTTAGTACAGTCAATCCAAAACTATATATCGCTTAAGAATCTGAGTAAGGCAAAAAAAGAAGAGGCTGATCATGATTTATGATACAGTCAGTACTCACCGGAGATTTCATTGATTTTTTACATCATCTGCTACAAGCATAGCATGTTGTTCTCGTACGAATACATCGATCCAGAGTATCAAAAATCACTGAAAGCTTTGCCCGAAATTGGGATGTGGTGGGACCATAATTTCCGGCTTTAGGCCACAGAAAAGAATTAAGGCTTGTTAAAAAATTCACCAAAATGCCAGAGGATTCCGGAGGGGTCATGTAAAAAACATTCCCTACCCCATTGCTCTACACGGATGGGGGTTAATCTTACTCCGGCATATTTTGCAGGCAGATCAAGAGCCAGCAACTCGTTCCAGTAGCGGGCAACATCATCAACTTCCAGAAACAACATGGTGTTATCAACCCAATCTTTAACGTAAGCGTTCTGAAGATAAAATGCCAGCTGACCTGTTTTGAACACCGACATATTGGCATCCAGTACAACCTCTTCAAATCCCAGGTCGCGATAAAAACTTCGCGATATTTCAAAATCTTTAGCGCCGATGAATGGCCTAAGCGATATAGCTTTGTGTTGCATAGTGTAATTTAAATTTGAGTCGGCAACCTGCTAAATAAGAAGCAAGTTGCCAACTAATTAAACACGAAGATACTTTATGACCGCTGGTTTTCAAGCAGCTTCAGACTTCTTCCTCATCTTTAATTTTTTTGCTGAGATAGAAAAGTAACCAGTGAGGCAAATTCATCATATGATAATGCATTGGCAAGCCCTACAGGCATCATAGATGTTTTCAGTTCCTTCCTTGTAATCACATCGCTGGATTTAATGGTAAATACCTCTCCGGTAATGTTTCTCATCACTATTTTTTGGGCAGACTCATCTGTAATAAATCCCATATAATTTTTATTTCCTTTAGCTGTGATCATCACCGTGGCAAATCCCTGCGAAATAGAAGCGCTGGGTTTTAGGATGGATTCGGCAATTTGCTGGCGGTTCATAATAGACCCTATCTGTCCCATAAACGGGCCTTTTAATTTTTCGCCACGGGTAAGGCTATGGCAGGCTACACAACCTTGCTGCGTAAAGAGTGCCTTTCCTTTCTTTGGATCTCCTTTAACTTTGGCTAACATCAACATCACATCTTCAATAGATGAATTACCGATCTGCCCTTTTTTGTTCAGGATCTTTGACAAATCTACTTTAACCTCTTTTGTTGGAACACTTTTTTCCTCACCGCCAAAAGCCGTGATCCCCATTTGGTGGCGCTCATTCAGGTCAGCATAAAATTGCTTGCCGGCAGCGCCTGCTTTGCTTCGTTCAAGCGTCAGGAACTTCTCGATACGAGCCGAGCCACCCCAGGTTATACCCTTATAAATTGGGCCATGTGAATCGGGCCGGGTTCCCCACCACCAGGATGCATCATAGGGAGCTTCCTGCTTATAAAGGCGTGCCAGGGTTACCAATATTTGTTTCTTTGTTTTTACATCTTTGATTTTGGGATAAGCGGCAATCAAACCGTCTACCGCTTTAGTATCGTACATATACCGCAATGCCCATAATGCTAATGTCGAATTGGTAGTTCCAATTGCACCAACGCACGCATCAACCGCATTCATGCTCACAAGTGCCCTCACAGCCAGGTGGGGCAGTATTATGGCCGAATTTGGCGTGGCGTGCGGTCCTTCGGTATTTTTAGCAGGCGCTGCAAAACTTGCAGGAACTTGCGTTTTAAGTAATTCAGAAGCTGCTTCTAAACGGCCAAGACGACCCAAACCTATAATTGCCGCAGCCTTCACGCGCGGAGACGGATCTTTCAGCCCGTTCAAAAACGGAGCTATTGGCACTTGTGCTATTCCTTCTTTCCTGTCAGTTAAGGCTCGTAATGCAAATTCCCTCAGAGCATTATCCTCCGTAAGTTGTACAAGGTTAGCTATTCCGCTCTCCCGGGCAATTTGTCCGTAAGTAAAAAGAGCAGCCACCCGTGCATATAAAGCAACACTTGCATCTGATGCTATGGCAAAAGCTGCCTTGCTGCTTTCGTCAGCCGGTCTTATAATAAGTTCCTGTGAAGCATTTAATCTCGCCACTGCGCTTTCTGATTTTAACATATTGGCCAAATCAGCTACGGCCAGCGCTTTAACATCAGGAAATGCTTTATAGTTCCATCCATTAGGTATGGCCCTGATAACATAGCCCTTTGATGCACTGCCCGAATATCCCGCGCCATCCCAGGCTGAAAGATAGAGCCGCCCCGAACCATCAACATCCAGATCCGTGATCTGGGGTAGTTCAATAAACGGTTCCTCAGTTTGTTTAAAACTGGCACCATCTGGTTTTACCCTATTAATATAAAGTTCGCTCCGTCCCCAGTCGGCCGTCATAGGTACATGGTTATATTTTTCGGGCCAGGTAGGTTCATCCATAAACAGCGAACCTGTGCCTGAGCCGCCGCCCAAATCAACCAGGGCGGGCAGAATCTCATCTGTAAAATGCTGAAATAATAAGGGGTAACCATATTCGCCCGATTGAATATGATGCGAAAAACGGATGTTCCAGCCGCCGCCATCATTGGTATTATCGCGGGTAAATACATTCATGTACGGATCTATGGCAACATCATAAATATTGCGTGTGCCGTGTGTATAAACCTCCATTTCTTTGCCATTAGGCCTTACCCTTATAATGCCGCCACCAAGCATAGTCAGTTTTTTACCATTGCGGTCGGTAGCATCATGAAAGCCGAAATCGCCAACAGCTATGTAGATCCATCCATCAATCCCCATACGGATGCCATTAGTAGCATGGTCTGTTCCGCGTTCAACCAGCATGTGAGCATTACTCAGGTGCTCGACGAGTGGTTTTGGCGGCCCGTCGGCTATGCCATCATGATCTTTATCTTCAAAAACTTCAAGGATCATACCGGTTGCCTTAAGAGTTTCTTTTGAAAAAACTGTATGAAGCACAAAAACCTGATCGCCCATGATGAGTATACCGCGCGGATCATCAACATCAGCAAAATCTGTATGTTTATCTAACTTACCATCATTATCGCTATCGATAAGTTTAATTATCCGCCCTTTCCCGGGGTCTTTACCCAGCGAACCAATCATATCAACGCCAACAAACACCTCGCCTGTGGCAGCCACAGCTAAACAAGCCGGACTTGGTGTAAGCTCAGGTCCGGCAAACCTGGTGATTGTAAAGCCAGCTGGCCAATGGAGCGAATCGCTCTTAGAATGACTTTGCCCTCGTATTGAAGCCAAAGTATTTGGTTTAGTGGGTCCCGATTGGTTACTGCGGGTATTTGCAAAATATTTGAACGTCAAAAAGAAAGATAAGCAGAAGAATAGGGTTAAGGAAAACTTTAACATTGTTATTTTTAATTATACAGGTAAAAGGCAGTCAAATTAGTCTTTTTATTTTATTTATTGTTTAGGAATCCGTTTCTCAGCAATTAACTGCTTAACTACGTCGGCCAATTTCTGACGATCATGCGCGTATTTTTCAAGATCAACAATTTCAACTTTCCTAAACTCAACAGGATGACTTTCGCTTTGCAGAGAAATTGTACCACTTTTTAACAATGCACCCTCCTCTGTACTGCCAACGGGATCTAATTGCGGACGCTGATAACGTAACACTTCTTCTCCATTTACATAATGTATCACCAGCGAATCGCCTAAAACAAGAGCTTCTACCCTAACCCACTGATCGCCATGAAAGGTTTCCGATTTTGAATCCAGACAATGACTTTTAACAACTGAGTTATTTAAAACATACTGTGTACCGGGGGTGCACACGTTTGCGGTCGGCCGTTTATCTTTACCATTGCCGCCCAATAACTGAACCTCAATGGATATTGGAAAATCCTGGTCAACCTTCATAGTTTTAGGATCCTGCCCATGTATCATAATTCCGCTGTTGCGGAACGCCCATCCGGGGCCACCTTTTACCTGGTTACCTATGAAACGATACTCCACACCTATAAGATAATAAGAAAAAGGCTTTTTGTAAAACAAATGCCCAAACTGGTCATCAAATTTTTCATATTGATCATAATTTACCTGGATCTTATGATCAACAACCCTGAAGGTGTTACCAAAATTTTCATTTAATTGATGTTTCCTGATTTTAACAATCCAATCCGTTAAATCCTTTCCGTTAAAAAGCTGTTCCCACTTAACTTTCAATTTTGGGTCCGGGCTTTTCAACGCCAGCAATATGGGCAGGCTTATTAAAAATAAAACATTCAGTATTGAAAAAGTGAGTCCACGCTTTATCATGACATATTTTTTTATTATCTAACTATTAGTCTATTGCCCGAAAAATAAAAAAGCAGATTGCTATATAGGTTTAACCGGCTGCTGATCAAAAATGCAATAATAGAATTAGAAAAGAAGGGGTAAAGCCCTAAATTTAAGGGGATAAAATAAATTGCATGTAAAAATCAAGATACAGAAACCTATCTGGTAGTATAGAAGCAATTAGCTCATAGATATATACTCAAAACAGCACCCTGAACACTACCCCTGCCCTTGCTTTGTAATATTATTACTTGGATTAAAAAACAAGACTCTTTTGTAAATCATTTTGATATTTTTACTTACCAGTTATTAACTAATAATTTAATAATGCATAGTAGGATAAATAACATCTTAAATCCGAAAATATACTTTAGTTTCCTGTTCCTTTTCGTTTACCTAAATGTTTTTGATTTCACAGCCGGGCAGCCCGTGCGGTATCTTGGTATCGAAAACGGACTATCTAATAATGCGGTTACCTCTCTCTACCAGGATCAATATAGTTTTATGTGGATGGGCACTTATGATGGCTTAAACCGGTATGACAGCGATGAATTTAAGGTCTACAGAAACGAGTGGAACAACAACAAACCCCTCCCCTACAATTATATAAGTGCCTTAAACATAATTTTCTGCCCTTTAATTTTATAATTATTTCATTATTATGATTACTAAAATAATTACTGCCATGTTGCTTATAGCAATTCCGATTGCCGGTAAATGTCAGCAGGATACTGTGGGTGGATATAAATTGGTTTGGGCAGATGAGTTTGACGAGTACGGCTCTCCTAATCCGGATAATTGGGCATTTGAATCCGGTTTTGTACGGAATAATGAAGATCAATGGTATCAGGAGCAAAATGCATTTTGCCGCCACGGCAAATTGATAATCGAAGCGCGGACGGTACACCTGACAAATCCAGGGTACGTACCTAACAGCACCATCTGGAAACAGAAAAGACAATTTATAAATTATACATCGTCAAGCATCAATACAAGGGGCAAGCACAGCTTCCAATACGGCCGCTTTATTATGCGCGGCCGTATAAGTACCGATGCCGGCCTATGGCCCGCTTTTTGGACCTTAGGTATAGAAAAGCCCTGGCCCGCCAACGGAGAAATTGACATTATGGAATATTACCAGAATAAGCTTTTGGCTAATATTGCCTGCGGTACGGCGATCCCTTATAAAGCAAAATGGCATAGTAACACCAAAGCCCTCCATACTTTCAAAGCCAACTGGAGTAAGAAATTCCATACTTGGCGTATGGACTGGGATCAAAACGCAATAAACTTATATGTAGATGATCTGTTACTTAACCATGTGGACCTAAAAGATCTGATTAACCAAGACGGCACTCAATTTAATCCTTTTATGCAGCCTCATTATATATTGCTTAACCTTGCAATAGGGGGCGACAATGGTGGCGATCCATCTGCCACAAAATTTCCTAAACGGTTTGAAGTTGATTACGTTAGGGTGTATCAAAAAAATTAAAGCGCCGGATCAGTGCATTTTGTTTGCTGCCTTTTAAAATTGTCATTTACATTATTTCTCCACAAAAACAGGGACATAAGACCGTTTTATTTTAAAAACGTTGCATAAAATGGATTTTATCCCTTTTTTTGGCCCTTTCAGCTATAATATCAAAGAGCCGCTTTTCTACATTTTAAAGAACGTTTCGAAGTGAAAGCAACAACTAATTTTCAATGCAAATGATCAGGATTATTTGAGCAAACTATAGCTGTTTTTCAAACACCATATATACATCGTTATTACCCACATATGTAAAGCCTAACCTTTTACAAATATTTACTGCTTTAATGTTGTCAGCATTCACTTCGGTGCGGCATTTTTCAAATCCCTTCATTGTTAAATCTTTTAATGCAAATTCAACAAGCCTTCGGCCATACCCCATCCGTTTTGTTGAAGGATCAATGATCAGCATGGAAATAAACCCAACTTTATTTTCATAATCGTTGGCATAATAAGCCAAAAAACCCTGTAAAGCATCTTGTGCCATAATAGTTATGATACATGCTTTTTCAATTAACTTATCAATGTAACCATCCAAATCGCCTACTTCAAACAACCCGCTTTCGTCGTTAATCATCAGGTTCATTAAATCATAAATTTTCGATTTTAGGTAAGAGCCCTGTTCAATCATAATTGGTTTAAAATTTATTTCACTTAATTAAAATCGGTTATATCAGCCAGGTAGGTGACAAGTAACAGAGCGGATTAATACATATTAATCCTTTATCAAAAATCAAATAATTCCGGTATAAAAGTGACTGATATTAAGATTACAGAACCAATTTATAGGTATGTTTTTAAAGAAACAACAAGAGTAAAATAATGGTACAAAATTGTGTATGACTGCGCATAGCGTTTACACCAGTTGTAAATCGTTTTTTAGAGTTCTATCAATAGTCCTTTATGATGCGAATTAATGGAAATTTTGAGTATTTGACATAAAAATAAAAGCCTGCAATTATTTTATTTACAAACTTTTAAATAGCCCCACATCAATATCAGCGGAGTGAATGGAAACCTGTTAGAACACCTGGAAGGGATTTTGGAAATTGTAAAAAGTATTAAGAAAGTGTAAACTCAGTCGTGCTTTTAGTACTTGCCTACCAGATCGTGTATAAATTTATTGTATTCATCCCGCATGGGCAATTCCATGTTTATATAAAGTGTACGTCGGTTAATTAACACGTGTTCATCGGTCTTCGGATTAAACCCTTCCTTTTTTAAATCCTTCCAATACAAACCTATTCCTCTTTTTTGCCAAGCGGGAAGATTGTTGAAATTTACGCCATACTGAAATAATAATTCATTTTTATTAGCAATGCTCATCCCCTCGATTTTTGAAGTAGCCTCATTCATGGTAAAACCATCTTGTCTTAGCCGCCAGTAACAATGTGCATTTAAGGCGTTTCTGTGTGCATCTTCATTACGCCATCTAAAATAATCTTCCACTAAATTTCTATTGGGAAGCTCTGAGAGGCGGCAGTCAAAAGCTGCCACGCTGCCCAGCGATGCGGAGAATTTGGCGCTGGCTTCGCTTGCTAATATGGAAATGTATTTTCTGGTCTTTCGGCCAAAAAGATTTTCGTTTGGATGCAGGAGCAGTGATATTTCGTCACTTTCGGTATAACCATATATCACATTGAAACCGCAATTCATCAGGTGTTTTACTGTTTCAACCATCAAGTCCCGAAATTTTTCGTCAAAAGGTGCTTCGAATTTGTGTGTTTCTTTTGTAAGTCTGGTGAAACTTCGTCCATCAATTCTGGCTACAATGTACATATCAGGGAGTACGCAGCGGTCTTGTGAAGTTTCATATATCCTCATTTTTTCATCTAAATCATCAAACTTCATCTAACCATTTGTTTACTGTAAATGTATTATTTTCCGCTACTACATAATAAAGTTCATCAAAACCTTCTGCTATCTGCGGTAAGACAAGACGCTTAAAAGTTCCCCGTATGCCAATTTCAGGGATATTTTCTTTGCCAACACGTTGATTATTCCGCTTTATGGCATCAGTTATCTTAGATTGAAAATAATATCCAATCACTTTAAAGTTATTTGCTTTCGCGATAGTTATATATTTTGCTCTTTCTTCCAGGGAAGAATTAGTGTTATCTATTACAAAAGGATGGGATGTTTGGATGCAAGTTTCTATAAACCTCAATTCTCTATTTCTTGTGTTTAGCTGGTCTAAGGAAATACGCATGTGGGTGTTAAAAAAACTCTCTTTAAAGAAAGTAGTTTTACCTGTCGCCTGAATTCCGCAAAATATTATAGCTTCCATTTGTGCAAATGTAAGCGTTTAATGGATGTAAGTAAACAGTGTCGGCTTTTATGACGGGACCTATAGCAACAAAAAAGGACCGCAACTTGCGATCCTCTTGCGAAGCGGAGAGAGAGGGTTTTGTAACACCTCTAAATGAGTTTGATAACCAATGTCTTACGGGTGAGATGACGGTTTACGCACCGAATTACGCACCACTTTCTTGCTATAGTTTGATCGCAAATCTTATAACATAAAGATACAGTTTTTCAGGCTAATAAACCAACAAATAATAATGGAAGATTGCCGACGACTGATAAGTTGTTAAGGTTTAATAATGCTATTATCCGAAACAATATTGATTACTGAATACGGACGCCCTGTTAAAGTGGTTTTGCGGAAAAACATGCCGTTATCCGTAACTTTGATTTAACCAGATCATTACACCTATGAAAGAATATTTTAAGCCACGCTACCGTTTTGATTTTGCAGCCGATACCCTTGACATCGGCAACCCGTTAACTTGGGATCGCCAGCCATTTTTAAAACACCTTTTTAAAAGGATATTCGCCATTCCTGAAGATAAGATCGAAGAATTTTACCATCGTCACCTGAATTATTATTTAGCAAGCCATGCCGATGGCAAGGAAGAAATATTCTTTAAATATTTATGGGGAGTGATCGAAAGGCAGCTAAATGTGTTACTCGGGAAGAATATTTACGATAAAGACCATATTCAAAACGAGCGACAGATAGTAAGGCTTAAAAAGTTTACAGAAGTCCTTATCCCTTTAGACCGCTGGAATGTTCACAAATCGAATGATGCGGTAATCGCGCAGCAGGAGTTTGAGATTCAAACGCTCAAGCAGCAAATAGCGAGTTTAGAAGCTGAAAGAAAAGAAAATAGCCTATGGGATACAAATGATTATATCATTATCAGGGATGGCCAGGCACTGGCTATCCTCGACCTCTGCCTGCAAATGCAGGAGCTGAAAGCCCCGGACGGTAAAGAGCTGCTGATCACTCCCGCGCAGATCGCCTGGGCGAAGATGATCAGCAAATATTTCCGGGAGGACGACCCTCAAAACAAAGGTCAGACTAAAGAAATCAAAATAGACCGCTTGCGGTATTATTTACGTGGCATCGACCCGAAAGACCCGAAAAAGCGGGAGAACGAAATCCCCGAAAAGCACCAGCTTTACACCATAACGCCGGTAAAGAAACGCAAATAACCCTATGTCCTGATAGCAGAACCTGCAAACGCCGTATTACAGCATCAAGCTGGTATCGAAGCTGTTATGTATTTTATTTTGCTTTATCCAAACTGCCTCAAATTTACCACGCAAACGCCGTGGTAACAAAAAGCCCGTTCCATAGCATTCTTTTGTCCCAAAACAAAGGCTATGGAAATTATCAGCAATGAAGCCCTCAGCCGCTGCATCCGGGATGCAGTGAGGGCAGAATTACAGGAACATTTTAAAACAGGCGGTAGCACTGGCAACGTTAGCCGGGAACGGCTATTGTCCAAACAGGAACTGGCCGCCGAATTAGGCGTGTCGCTGGTGACACTGACCGAGTGGATGAAAAAGGGACTGCCCTTTTTCCGCCTGCATAAGCGGGTCTATTTCAGAATGAGCGAAGTGCTCGAAACCATGCAACAAAAAATTTAAGATTTAGGAGGGAAAGATGAACATCGAATTTATCACCAAAGATGATTTAAGGAAGATTGAAAATTTATTAGGGGAAATCAAAGGGCTGCTTAAACCCGAACAAGGCCAAAGCAAACAATGGCTAAAAAGTGCAGAGGTGCGCAAACTATTAAACATCTCACCGGGTACCCTGCAAAACCTGCGGATCAACGGAACGCTGCGTTACACGAAGATCGGCGGGATGCTGTACTACAAGCTGGAAGACATCACCAAGCTATTGGAAGGAGGCCAGCAATGACCCACACAAGTGTTCAAAAAGAAGCGGCTGACTATGGCAAATGGATCAGGCGCATGAGCGCAGACAGCCGGATACTCGCCACTCATGTAAGCCTGTGCACAGGCATGTTCGTTTGCTGGCAGCGGAGTGGCTTTCAAAATCCATTCTCCGTTAACCGGAAAACACTGATGGCATACAGCCGAATCGCATCGATTGCGACCTATCATAAATGCATCCGGGAACTGGATGAATTCGGATACATCCGTTATCAGCCGTCTTATCATCCGAGGCTTGGAAGCCTCGTTTATTGGCCGGGCTATAATTAATGAAAACGTATATACAGACACTTAACGAGGCCAAAGGCTTGTCAAACTCAAATGGTTTCGACATGGCGGAAACAGCTGTCCTTTTCTTGCAAAAGAAAAGGAGCAAGCGGAAGTTGGGCAGAGCCCTACTTTGCTTGCTTTTTGCGCTGCAAAAAGGGTTTGGCGTATCCTCCGGGGATACTTAAGGGCGTTTTCGCTGGTGAAAGAAAAGAAAAAAGGATACTTGGCAGTATCCCATATAAACAAATAAAGGCATAGCTGTATAAATGGCCTTGCCGGTGAAATGAAAGGATTTATGATGGAAGATATTAATGTTAGATCGGTCAGGTACCCGGTGCCGGTCGATGATAAATTAGTAAAGATCGCCCTGAAACTGGGCCGGACAAAGCGCCAGGTCTTTATCCAGATGGTCGATTATTTCTACAAGAGCAAAAAAGATCCGCTTGACCTGAATGACGAACTGTTAAAAAACGCGCTGATGAAGAACCACAAAGATTACATTGGCTTTATCCGAAAACAGGAAGATATGCTGCTCATCCCGATCAAGACGGAAATGGACAGGATGGTCGCTTCACAGATCAAGATCATTGACCGCTTTAACAGCGAAGTGTTGAAACACAATGTGGATGTGCTTAACAAGCAAAACGTGCATGAACAGAAGTTAAACGCAATCGGGACGGTGATGGAAGTGATGCAAAAGACACATAAGAGTAGGGAGCAGCTAAAGGCACAGTTCTTATATATTCTGGACAGTTATATCAGGTCAAGAGACGCCTTTGGCCTGATGACATCCGGGAAGGAAAAAGAGGAATTGATCTCAACAACGAAAGCGCAGGTCAGCTTGCTTTAGGAGGGCTATATGTTTATCAATATTACCGACAATAAAGAGGCCGCCAACAAAGGCAGCAGCGCAGGGCTGATACATTATCTGGAAAAGGAGAACCGGCTCGATCATAAACAAGAGCCGGAGTACTGGTTCAACGGCCAGCAGGTCAGGATTGAGCCTTACGAGGTCATGCGGAAGATCGACGGTAATGTCCGAAAACTGGGTAATAACGATGCCAAATTTTTCCTAATCAATATCAGCCCCAGCCAGAAGGAGATCGCTTTTCTAAAGGAGCAATACGGCGAGACTGGTGCCAGGGAACAAATGAAAGGGTTTGCCGTCCGTGCAATGGATGCCTATGCTCAAAATTTTAAACGCGAAGGCATCAACAGTCATATAGACCTGGTATGGTTCGCCAAACTGGAAAACTACCGTTACTATAGCCACAAAGACCCGGAGGTAAAACAAGGACTTAAAAAACGCGGCGAACGAAAGGATGGCGAACAGATGCATGTACAGGTGATTGTCAGCCGCAAGGATGCAACCAACAGCATCAAGCTTAGCCCGATGAACACTTCGCGGGGAAGTAATGCCGAGCATTCTAAAAAAATGGGGCAGTTTGACCGCGTGGCATTCAAGCAGAGTGGGGAAACCCTGTTTGATAGCTTGTTTTCGTTTGACAGGCAACTAAAAGATACCCTGGCTTATGCGAATGTTCAAAAGAATGGTGAACTGCCTCAACGGGAACAAATGGGCCTGCTTACCGAGGGGTCTTCGCAAAATTATCAGAGCAAAGCTATCGCTAACGAGCTTGCTCAGGGAGTTGCGGAGAGTTTGTTCAAAACTACGGGCGATATGCTGGCAGCTGCTGGTAAAACAGCAGCGGGTTTCCTGGAAGTACTGATGGAACCGGTCTACACGGTAGGTGCAAATATCGCCCTGGAAAGCGAGGCCGAGCAAAAGAAAAGACGAAAGAAGCGGTCACAAAGTCAGCAGATCACGCGCTGATGCGTACCTTTGCCATACCAGAGGTTAGCCGAGGTGGCAAAGACCATTTACTATAGCCCGTTATATGGGCTATAGTAAAAACAAGGATGCCGAATAAACTTAAGGCTACCAATGAGCCGGGCTATAATCCTGCCCGTTTTTATAAAGCGTATAGATCAGTACAAGCAGTTTCTTTCCAGGACAACTATACCATTACTCTTAAGCCGGTTAAATAAATCTTCTGGGGGTTTTTTATGGATGACAGGACTAACCGCAGCCATATAAAGCCTGGCCCTGATATAGGCATCCCCGTTTGAATATCTGAGCAAGATTAGCCTGCCCGACTCTTTCATAATCACATCCAACCCGCATAGCTGAAAACTGCCGCCGGTAAGTGCCAACATCGTGAATGAAGACAGCCTGCTATTAAGTTTAAGTTCCGAGCTAATGCATGATAGTCCAGCAAAAGTTAGACGTCTCAAAAGTATAAATGATGCAGTCAATTGGGTGGTTGGAGGCGACCATTGTTTATGCTATCATTAACGGAAATAGATTACTTGGATAAGTTAAGATTAACTCGAGAAATCAGGTTATCAATATCAAATGGCTTGCTTATATAATCGTCTGCACCACAAAGCTCTTCTAAAAGGAGTTTTGGGCCGTGCGTGGCAGATATTATAATAATAGGTATATCCTGTGTATTGGGTTGTTTTTTAAGATTTTGACAAATCTGGCGTCCGTCCATGTCACCAAGCATTACATCTAATAAAATCAATTGGGGCTTAAAGGAAAGTATTGTTTCGTCCACAAAGTGTCCATTATCTAACACATCGACCTTAAAACCTTCCAGTTCTAAAATCAATCGGATAATATCGCGTATGTCACGATCATCGTCTATGACCAATATTCTTTCGTTTCTTGCTGTCATCGATTTGTGTTTTAAATCGACTTGACCGGAAACCATGACGACAGCGTATCTATTACAATAAAGGTGCCATGATTATCGTAATCATGGCACCGGATTAATTAAAGGCGTAATTAAATTAGGGTAGTGTCCACCATTTAATGCTACTATAACCCAGACAAAATATTTATTCTTTAGAAATATTAGCGAAATAATTAATGTTGTCCGACCCGATTTTCAATAATGCAGGCATTCTTGCGGTATACATCAATTATAGCAGCGCTCATGGGTTAAGCGTATTTAGCTATTCATTGATTTTAATAATTCGTAACGGTGCGTTTGCTGTCTTAAGTTATGCAGAGCTTTGTCCTTGATCTGCCGTACCCGTTCACGTGTGAGGCTAAAATGGTCGCCTATTTCTTCTAAAGTATAAGGCTGCGAATAACCGATACCGAAAAATAATGTCAGGACGGATCTTTCGCGCTCGGGCAAGGTGCTTAAAACATTTTTGATAGTCACTGAAACAGATTCTTTTAACAATGCGTCGTCGGTTGTGCTTACACCAGAAGCGATGGTATCCAGTAAAGAATTCTCGCTTTCATTGCCAAAGGGTGCATCAAGTGAAGCCGTTCGCCTGGAGATGCTCATTACATCGGCAATTCTGTCTACGGTTTTTTCCATGGCTTCTGCCAATTCTTCGACAGATGGTTCACGTTCAAATTCCTGTTCAAGCCTGGAATAGGTTTTATTGATACCTGAAATTGAACCGATCTGGTTTAGCGGAAGCCTTATGATACGGGATTTTTCGGCAATAGCCTGCAATATGCCCTGCCGTATCCACCATACTGCATAAGAAATAAATTTAAAACCCTTGGTTTCGTCGAAGCGGTAAGCGGCTTTTATTAATCCCAAGTTACCTTCACTGATCAGATCATTAAGTGGTAAACCCTGGTTTTGGAATTTTTTAGAAACGGATACCACAAAGCGCAGGTTGGCACGTGTTAATTTATGCAGGGCCGCCTCATCCCCTCCGCGAATAAGCCGGGTTAGGGTCACCTCTTCGTCAGGCGTTACCATGCCGATCTTACTGATGTCATTCAGATATTGATCAAGCGAGTGGCTATCCCGGTTGGTTATTGATGGAGTGATCTTTAGTTGCCTCATTAACGAAGATATTTTGCTGCAAATACGGCTTTGTCATCCCGGTAGCTGCTCACAGCGCCCACCCGGTATAAAAATTTGATGTATATCCAGGCCAGGTCTAATTGGTAAGATTTAAAACCGCTTCGTGCACTTTTAGGATACAAATGATGATTATTATGCCATTCGCCCGCTACGATGCCCGGCCACAGCTGGTTGATCGATCTGTCGTTGCGGTTGTAATCAATTCCGTCACGCTGTTTGTCTTTACCATGCCCATGCCCGTCGTAATTAAAAGTACGTACGCCAACCGCCCAGATACCGGCTGCGGCAAACAATGTACAGGCCAGGGCATGCCCGCCCATTAGGTAAAAAGCCGCATACCAAAACACCCAATTCAGCAACCATGCCGCTATTGCGCGAAAAGGATTAACATAAGACCCCCAATATTGATATTGCCGGTAGGTGTTTGCCCGTACACCGGTATGAGCCATCAGGCGCTTAACACGCGCATAATCATTTTCACACAAATTTTTGGCGATGGGCTGATGATTAACATCCGCCAAAAAGCAGTACCAAAATCCACCCTGTGCATTATAAGGATCACCCGGCTGATCAGATTTGGCATGATGCACATGGTGAGAAATAACATAAATTTCTTCTGGAATGATGTTAATGGTTAGATTTTGGGTAATAAAGCGCCAAAACCGATTTTTAAAACGGTAAGCGCCATGCGTACAAAACCGATGGTGCCAGATGGTGCCGTGCGATCCCATGATGATCATCCCATAAAGAAAGGCTGCGCTAAACATCCATAAGGTAAAGAACTTGAAAACAAATAGTGCGACGAAAGGGACCAGGCAGAGTACCTTTAGCCAACTGAAAAACGGCAGCCAGTTTTTGCGGTCTTTAAACACGTTAAGCCTTCGGGCAAATTCTTTTAAAATAGCGGATATCCGAGGTTTAGCTAACGCTCCCTGCTCGTCGCTCCAACCGTAACTGGGCTGTTGTAGCACATGATCTAAGAATGCCATAAACTGATATTCTAATTATTTACGGTTATGTTTGGAAGAGAATGCGGCAAGATGCTTTTTCTCATTCCTGGCAATATCATTTTCGGTCAATGCAAGGTCGCTGCTGCTAAGTGTTTGCTGTAGTCTTTGTTTTACCACTTGAAATACTTCCAGCAATGCTGCCGGCTTTAGACGGCTTGAGATCACCGGATAATATTGTCTTTTCAAACCTGCGATTTCTTCATCCGTTGACAATTGCAAAGTCCAGGATTCATCGGCTTTAAAGCCATGTTCGCTGGCTTCATTCTTCAAATCAAATAAAAAAAGATCAGCCGTACCTGCTGTAGAATGTTGTTGCGTGTTAACGCGGCCCGAAACGGGCGATTGTTGATGGCTCATAAATACTTAAACTGATCCGGATTAATAAATTAAAGCTTAAAGATCACCTGAATCAGTTGAGGGTAAAGTCTAAGTAATGACGAGCTGTAGGTATATAGTGCAAGGTAAGCATTATTTTGACAGTGGCAGCATGTTAGGTAATTTAAATATATTTTAACTTTTTTAACGAAAGGTAAAATAATGTCAATTATTAAGTCTACCTTGCCCCCTCATTAAAAATAATAAAATGCAAAAAGAAGGAACCGTGAAATTTTTCAATAACCAGAAAGGTTTTGGATTTATTTCACAAACTGATACAAGAACAGATGTTTTTGTACATTCAACAGGCCTGATCGACCAGATCCGCGAGAACGACCAAGTGAGTTTTGACGTGGAGAGTGGCAAGAAAGGCTTGAACGCAGTAAACGTAAAGGTCATTTAATTATCACTATATCTTACTCGTAACACCTGCTCAACCGGCAGGTGTTTTTTTTTAATCATTTTCTTATACGTATGGCAAAATCAAACGAAACATTCAATAAAAAGGAAAAAGAGAAGAAGCGGCAAAAAAAACTTCAAGACAAAAAAGAAAAGGCAGCGGAGCGAAAAGCCAATTCAGGTAAAGGAAAAGGATTGGAAGACATGATGGCTTATGTTGATGAAAATGGAAACATTACCTCATCGCAACCAAAATCAACACAGCCAAAAATGATTGAACTGTCAGATGTGGCCATAGCAACTCCGAAAAAAGTCGAAGATGCCGAAGACCCGTTAAAGTCTGGGGTAATTAGCTTTTATAATACAAGTAAAGGCTTTGGATTCATCCGCAATGCTAAAATTTTCTTTCACGTCAATCAGTTGAGCTATCCCGCTAAAGAAAATGACAAGGTTAATTATCTGACGGAAAAAGGCCCCAAAGGGCTGATTGCTATAAACGTGAATAAGATAGTTTAAATCGTTGTTGTGATTTGCTTTCATTCTTTGAACAGCAAAATGATTTGGTTTATCTTCCTGAAAATACAGATGATCATGTTTTAAGTTTGAATAAAGATGAATTTAAAACATGGTTAAAGGATATTGAAAATAAAAGGAAATTCAGTAAACGGATTTACAAGGTCGTAATGTTTACTGGAACGGATTGTAAATTTATCCCTCACAATTATGCTAATGCAATCACTATCCCCAAAGATTTAACTCAAGAACAAAAGGAGCTGCTGAGAAAGAAACACGAAGGGAAAAAGAGTATCCCTAAAAATGAGTTAAACTTTGTTGAGTTTGGTTCTTACAGAGATTGTTCACCTTATGAAGTAGGAGAAACATTTATTAGAAGTTTGACTACAGATAAAACAGAAAAAAAATCAATACCGAAGCCATTGAAAATTCAAGATAGTTGTATTAAACTTCAAATTGATTGGTTGGGAGACGTTTCAAAAGCCAATTAGGATATAAATGATAGATAACTTAGTTTCAAGATAATTAAGTTTTTTACATCACTTAAATGAGCATTCTCGGTCATCATAGCCGTAAAAATACTCTACTTCGAATAAACGTTAAGGACGTATGGAATGAGCCAAATTATCCACTTTAAGAGGGGAAAATTGGGGTTTGCAGTTGCGGCAGGCGGCTCCATTCTTACGCCGCCAGCCTCACTGCAAAAGCAAACCGCGACTGCCGTTTGCAGAAATAAGTCCCTTATTCACCACTTTCGCGAAGATAGCCGCCGAAGGCATGTCAGTAAAGGGCTTTCGCGGCATAAACCGTTCCGCTTCGCGTCACTATTTATTCCACGTTCCCTTGACAGCCATGCCTTCTTACGCTTTTGGTTGCTTAAGCGGTGATTAAGGGGCTGGTGTTCAATCGGCATCACTAAAGCGTTAACTGCAAACCTATCGCCGTGGGCCGCGCCTGATTTCCATATCGTCATCGCGGTCAGGTGCATGCGGACTAAAATGCCGTGATATTTGTGCTAAGCTTTGCTTTGCCCATTCGGGGGGATCATCGGTAAGGAAAACAAGCTGCCTGTTCTGTACGCTCAACAATGATTTCAATTCGTATAAACTTCCCGATGCATCTATAAATTCGACATTGTCAAACCTGGCTACAAAGTATATCAGATTTTTTAATCCTTCTTCAAAGTTATAGCGGATGCTGTCGGTATCCACGAAATGGCCGCCACCTGTTACACGAGCGGTAACACGATCCATTGATTGCTGGATGTCACTAAGACCGAGATAAACCAGGCTTACGGTATAGCCATTCTCCTGAAAACGGCTTACGGTATTCATCAATCCGGCATCCCTGAAATTGGTTTCGATAGTAAAATCCGTGCCCTTTTTTAGGGCGTCCTCCACACAGTCGAGGAAAAATTGGTCTACAGCATAGGATATACTTTCGGCTGGCAGGCCGGGATAACGTGCTTCTATCTTTGCGATTTCTTTATCTGCATCAAAGATAAAGGCATCCACAGATGACAAATCTTTCGAGAAGGTAGATTTGCCTGCACCGTTACCCCCCGCTATGATTAATAGTTGCGGGTTGTACAAGAGCATGATTAAAGAATTTTAATGAAGTGCGCTTTGCCTTTGTCGTCTATTTGTACCAGTTCTTTTTTATCCCGGTATTCATGCACCATGTAACTGGTATCGGGACAAATGGCCTGGTCAAAATAAGTGAGATAACCGTTCCTTGAAAAGGTTTCGCGTTTTACGGCATCAGCAGTCGGCTTGAGCCGCTCGGACAGTTCTTCTGCCGATAACTCGAATACTGATTTAGAACGTATGTCTGCCGTGGTTCGCATGAGATGCTGTTGTGTGTACATAACAAAAATAGTAAAAATTAATGTGTATTTATCATAGTAAATGAATAGCACCGCGAGGCTATTGTAACCTCGTGGTGTTTCAAATGAATATTAGACTGCTGCATATTTCTGCCTAAGCAAAGCCATATCCGCACCAACCTTAATATCCAGTATTTTGGCGTAGTGCTGTGTGGTTTGGATATTAGTGTGCCCCAACATCTTTGACACGCTTTCAATGGGCACCCCATTTAAGAGTGTTACCGTAGTGGCAAAAGTATGGCGGGCAATGTGAAAGGTGATCGGCTTAGTGATACCGCACACGTCCGCAATCTCCTTCAGATAGCTGTTCATCTTTTGATTGCTCAATACTGGCAATACCCGTCCGCTGTTCTCGCAATGTGGGTGATCGGCGTAACAGTCGATGAGGGCTAAAGCTGTTGGCAGCAAGGGGATACGCGAAGGTACATCCGTTTTAAGCCGGTTTATCGAAAGCCATTTGCCGCCGTCCACACCGATAACGATTTCCCAGCGGCGCAGTTTCTTCACGTCCGCATAAGCAAGGCCGGTATAACAGCAGAACAGGAAAATGTCACGTACCTGCGTTAAACGGTCTGTCGCCATATCTTTATCCGCCAGTTCCTGTAGTTCCTCTGTAGTCAGGTAAACCCGGTCAACCGTTTTGATCTTGTTCTTGTAATTCAGAAACGGGTTATAAACAAGCCATCGGTTAGCGATACAAATGCGGATAATCTTACCAAAGTTCTTGATGTACTTGACGGCGGAGTTATTGGCACATTGGCGTACAGAACGCAGATAAAATTCATACTCGGTAATAAAGGCATGATCAACCTGTTTAATATCAATGTCAGACAGGTTATATTTCCATTTCAGGAAATTGCGGGTATGCTTAAGAGAAGTTTCATAGCGGCACAGCGTTCCTTTAGTATATTCCTTGCCGACCAGTGCTGCCAGTTTTTGATTGTGGTCTGCAAATATCTCCAATAGCAGATGTGGCTTTTCGGACTTCCCCATAAACTTATTGCGGATAGTTTCAGCGGTAATAAGTTCATCTGCTTCAGTAAGCTGGCGGTGCGCCTCGTAAACTTTGGCTTGCAGGTCATCTAAATAAGCGTTAAATGACCTTACTTCTTCTTTGGTGCCTTTCCTGCGGCCAGCAGAACCGTTCCATTGCTCCGGTTCGCACCCTCTGCCTGATGGTGTTTCGGCACGCTTGCCGTTAACGGTAATTCGTACCCATATCGGCATGGGGCCGTTTTTGTAGTTTTTAGGTTTCCTGATGTAAAAAAGCAAACTGAATTTAGTTTTCATAACCATAACGTTAAAAGTGAAACAAAATTAGGTTTGCGATCAAGGATAATCAAGATGTTCAGTAACTGAACTGGTTGATAATCAAGTTGATATATCAAATTCGGTGCGTAAGGCAACAACTAAAAGTGACGCACCGAAATACGCACATTTTTGTTGTGTTTTGGTGCATAATCTGGGTAATTGCCACCAAAACAAAAGCCTGCAAACATTTGATTTGCAGGCTTTTAGCTGTTTTTGACAGGGTTTTCAGCGGAGAGAGAGGGATTCGAACCCTCGGTACCGTTTCCAGTACGACAGTTTAGCAAACTGTTCCTTTCGGCCTCTCAGGCATCTCTCCGTTTTGTTTTTTAAACTATATCCCTTTTTTCAGGGACTGCAAATATAGTAATTCAAGTATCCCTGCAAAAAAAAATTACATTTTTTAATAATCTATCCTAACATGATAAATACTCATCAGCATGCGCTTAAAAATAGCCTTGATTGTTTCTATATCTTTCAAAGTTATATTACTGTCTTTCAACTGGTTTTGATCAAGCTTGTATTTCACAATACGGTCTACCAGTACACTGATGGATTCTTCATCGGGCTCTTTTAATGAGCGCGATGCGGCTTCAACCGAGTCGGCAAGCATTAAAACGGCACCTTCTTTGGTAAAAGGAATGGGGCCGGGATAGCGAAAAATGTTCTCGTTAATGAATTTTTCCGGAAAATTTTTCAATGACGACTGGTAAAAATAATCCACGCGGGTATTACCATGATGGGTACGGATAAAATCAATCACCACCTCGGGCAGGTTGGACTTGCGTGCCATTTCAATACCCCTGCTCACGTGGCGGATAATGATTTGGGCGCTTTCTTCATAAGGCAGTTTATCATGCGGGTTAAAGCCTGAACTTTGGTTTTCGATAAAAAACAAAGGGTTCTCCATTTTGCCAATATCATGATAAAGCGCCCCCGCCCTAACCAGCAAGGCGTTGCCGCCAACTGCATAAATAGCGTTTTCGGCCAGGTTAGCTACCTGCAGCGAATGCTGAAAGGTGCCCGGTGCGTTAAAAGCCAGTTCGCGCAGCAATGGCGCATTGGTATTAGTTAGTTCGATGAGTGTAATTTCGGAAGTGATGGCAAAAACCTTCTCAAACAAATAAATAAGCGGGTAAGCCAGCAGGGTAAGCAGTACGCTAACTACAAACGGCAAAAAGTCCATCCAGTCGATGTTCAGGAAATCACCCTCGCGAATAAAGGTAATCCCCAAAAATGCCACGAAATAGGTAAAGATGATAATCACTGCAGAGATCAGAAACTGTTCGCGGCGTACAAGGTTTTTAATACTGTAGATGGATACCATACCCGCCGTAATCTCATAATAAGCAAACTCAAAACTGTTAGGTACAAAAAAGCCGGCTATCAGAACCACCAGCAAATGGATATTAAGCGCCAAACGGGTATCAAATAATATCCGAATAATGATAGGTACTATACAATAAGGGATATAGTACAAATTAGTCGGGAACTGGAGTTTTATAGCCAGCGATAAAGTGGCCAGCATGGTAGTAATTACCAATAATATTAAACTTACCAACCTGTTATCGGCGTAAATATCCTTACGGAAAAGATACAGGAAAATCATGAGCAGCGATATAGCTATAGCCACCAGGAAAAATTGCCCCAAGAGCACTAAGTTCCTGTTACCGTTAACACGGGCGTTATCCTCAAAGGCTTTTTTAAATGATTCAAGTTTTTGATAAACATCGTCATTAACTACCGAGCCTTTGTAAACTATCACTTCTCCTTTTTGCACCATTCCGCGTGTTACCGAAAGGCCATCTACAACCTCCTTCTCCAGCCTCGAAGTAAGGTTATTGTCATAGGCAAGATTATTTTGGAGGCGGTTGCTGATCACATCGAGCAGGAAGGCTTTATCTAAATCAGTATGCCTGCTCAATACCTTATCACAATAAGCCTGCGCTTTTTCTTTGGTAAACAGCTCACTGGTGTTTTTATCAGTGGCCACATTCTTATCCAGGATCCGTATGGGGTAATTTTCGGAGCTTTGCTGATATTTGGCATTGGGTTTAAAAACCCCTGTCTGGTAAATTTCGGTCAATAAATCGGTACCGACAGCAATGTACTTCGACTTGAGTTTGTCATTGATACCGGCATTATGCCATTTAATTTCCAGGTCGGCCTTAAAACCATCAATCTGCTGGTTTTGCATGGCGGCATCCAGCTGGTATATAGGCGTAATACTTTCCAGGGCCGATTTCTGATCGGCCATGATTTCCTGAGGTGTTTTTAATATGGCGAAATTATAGGGCGATACCAAGTCTTTCTGGTTCCAGATTCTCCCCTTTTCGTGCTCGTAGCTAAATTTTGCCTGCTTCGGTAAAAAGTAAACAATAAGTACGATACTAATCAGCATCATCAAAAACTTAACATTACGGGCGTATTTGCGCAGTAAAGCCTTTTGGCGCGAAGTGGATAGTTTTGCCATTTAAATGATTAACCTGCCAAAAATAATATAAGTTTCTGTTATATGCAGTTTTTCTTGCTTTTGTAAAAATAAATTTGATATCTTTATGATATCATTTTAAAATCAAACTAAATCATGAATCCTGAAAAAACCATCAACCCGCCATCCGGCTTTGCTGTGCTTATTGTATTCCTTGCATTACTGGTAATAGCTGCCCTTTGCTTTTGGGCGGGTGAAGAACCTATTGGCGCTATGTTAGCTATCATCGGCTTCGTTTTTCTGCTCCCGGGACTTGTTGTCGTTAATCCTAACGAATCAAAAGTGCTTACCCTTTTCGGCAAGTACCTGGGTACTGTAAAAAAAGATGGCTTTTTTTGGGTGAACCCTTTCACCGTAAAAAGAAAAGTATCATTAAGGGCCTTTAACCTTAACGGGCAACAACTGAAAGTAAACGATAGCATTGGTAACCCTATTGAAATCGCAGCGGTTATAGTATGGCAGATAAAAGATACCGCCGCTGCCGTATTTGCGGTTGAAAATTACATTCAATATGTAAATATCCAGAGCGAAGCTGCAGTAAGGCACCTGGCCAACTCTTTCCCTTATGATAACCTGGAGGATGAAACTGCAGCCATTACCCTACGCGGTGGCGCCGAACAGGTAAGCTCAATGTTGGAGAAGGAGTTGAACGAAAGGCTTGACCGCGCCGGCATTGAAGTACTGGAAGCCCGAATCTCGCATTTGGCTTATGCTCCCGAAATTGCCCATTCCATGCTGCAGGTACAGCAGGCATCGGCCATAATAGCTGCCCGCAAGTTGATAGTTGAAGGTGCCGTTGGCATGGTTGAAATGGCACTGAACAAGCTATCCGAAAAAAACATAGTTGAACTTGACGAGGAACGCAAGGCAGCCATGGTAAGCAATCTGCTGGTTGTACTTTGCGGTGATAAAGCCGTTAACCCTGTTGTTAATACAGGTACTTTATACCATTAATATCATGGATCAATTTAGAAGCTTTGATCAGCTCCGCGTGTCGGAATTACCAGTATTGAGGCATGGTTTTTGGCGGCCATGGTATGAGCTTACCGACGGGCAGTTTAGCTATGGGAAGCTCACCTATACAGGAGCTTTAAAACGTGCTTGCTTACTCGAAACAGCGAATGAAAACTGGATAGTAAAACGTAAGAACTGGATAGGCCGAAAACTTGCTATTGAACAGCCCGATGGCATGGAAACAGGTTTGGTGACACCAGAGATCTGGAGCCGTAAGATAACGCTCAATTTAAACAATGGGCTCATGGCTACTTTTTATAATAAAAAGATCCTTTCGCGCACCTGCACCTGGGTAAACGAGCAATTGGGCGATATCCTGAATGTCGAAACCAAAATATGGAGCCGGAAAAATCCTTTTATTGTAAAAATGGACCTCGATATGATCAAAAAAGTACCAGAACTGCCTCTATTAGCGTTACTGGGCATAAATTTAGTTTTGTTAAAACAGGCCCAGGCAGCGGCCGCAAGTTGATATGGCCGAAAAAAAAGCATTTGTATTACGCATTAACCCCGACATGCTGAAGGAGATTGAAAGCTGGGCAGCCGAAGAATTCAGGAGCACCAACGGCCAGATCGAATACCTCATGCAACAAGCCCTGCATGCCCGTAAAAAAGAAAGTTCGAAGAAGAAAAAGGAAGATAGTGATTAATGGCAGTAGCAGTAGGTAGCAACTGTTTGCCGTTTACAGTTTGCAGTTAGTATAATTATTGTCCCATTACAAAAGCCCTAATTTTACATAATCAAAAAATTGCAAACTAAACTATCAACTGATTTAAAACCTGCTACTGCCACTAAAAAACTGCAACTAATTTTATTATGCATGCATAGTATTTTCTTTCATTCAAATCACTAAATTTGCCCACCAATTTTAATGAGGGACACATGAAAGAAGTAGTAATAGTAGCGGCTACACGCACACCTATAGGTAGTTTTGGAGGCAGCCTGGCTGCTATCGGCGCAACACAGTTGGGCGCGGCAGTCATCAAATCAGCAGTTGAAAAAGCGGGCTTACGGCCCGATCAGGTTCAGGAAATTTATATGGGCAATGTAATGTCGGCCAATGTTGGGCAGGCTCCTGCTACACAGGCAGCCATATTTGCCGGGCTCCCCTATCTGCCGGCTACAACCGTTAATAAAGTTTGTGCATCGGGTATGAAAGCCATTATGTTAGCCGCCCAAAGCATAGCCATAGGGCAAAACGATATTGTTGTTGCCGGCGGCATGGAAAGCATGAGCAACGTGCCCTATTACCTGGATAAGGCCCGCAACGGTTACCGTTTAGGTAACGGGCAAATCATTGACGGTTTGGTAAAAGACGGTCTTTGGGATGTATACAACGACTATCACATGGGCTCAGCAGCCGAACTGTGCGCTACCGACTGCAACATCAGTCGGGAGGAACAGGATGCATATGCCATCCTATCATACCAGCGTGCCCAAAAAGCACAGGCAGACGGTAAATTTAAAGACGAAATTACCCCGGTTGGCCTTAAAGACAAAAAAGGCGATATCACCATGTTTACTGAAGATGAGGAACCCCAAACAGTTAAGTTTGACAAGATCCCATCATTAAAACCCGTATTTAAAAAAGACGGCACTGTTACGGCCGCCAACGCGTCAACCCTTAATGACGGTGCCGCAGCAATAGTACTCATGAGCCGCGAAAAAGCGGATGAACTCGGTATAACCCCATTGGCTAAGGTGGTTTCCTACGCCGATGCACAGCAGGCGCCCGAATGGTTTACTACCGCACCGTCAAAAGCCATTCCGCTGGCACTGCACAGGGCGGGCCTGCAAAATTCAGATATCGACTTCTTTGAGATCAATGAAGCCTTCTCTGTAGTATCAATAGCCAACAACCAGCTTTTGAACCTCGACCCGGAAAAAGTAAACGTTAACGGCGGTGCTGTTTCATTAGGCCACCCTCTCGGCGCTTCGGGTGCACGAATCATTGTTACCCTTTTACACGTATTAAAGCAAAACAACGGCAAATACGGCGCTGCCGGCATCTGTAACGGCGGTGGTGGCGCCAGCGCAATGGTTATCGAAAATTTACGTTAGTATTTTATAAATAACGTCATTGTAAGCAAAATATATTTTAGCGATGTTGTGCGTGGGGCGCGTTAGGGATTGCAGTGAAAAGCCCACAGCGCGGGTTGCGGTTGCGGGCAGGAAAAGCGAGGACTTGTAACGGAAAGCCCGGGCCGCAGGCAACGCCCATATTTATAAAATAGATTATAAAATACAATACTAACCAACAGCTTACAATTACGTCACTATAAGAAACGAAACAATCTCATTATATATAAAGAAACTTGCAAAGCCATCTCGCAAAGACATAAAAAATAAGCTCAACTAATTAAATTAAAATAGTGACAAAAAAAAACCTTCTTACTATCTTCTCCATACTGCTTTGCATGCAAACTTTTGCGCAATACCATGACGAAGGTACAAGGCTCAAAAAACTTAACGAATACCAGGATAGTCTCACTCGCCTTGGCAAAAAAATTGTAAATGATGAGAACGACATGGAGCGTAAAAATGCCAATTATCAGTTCATTAAAACACTGGTACAAGCGCTGAAGGTCAATAACTCATTCCTGTTCCCTTTTGATTCAGTTAAAAGCATCAGCATTGTCAACTCGCCCGATAACCGTTTTCGCATCCTGAGCTGGCATGTTACAAACCTCGATGGCAGTTATCGCTTTTATGGTACTGTTCAAATAAATACCGGCGGCCCGCTTAAAATGTACCCGCTCGAAGATTATTCGCCTTTATTGAAAAACCCAGAGGATTCGGTAACCGATAGCCATAAATGGTATGGTGCCCAATACTATAAGATAGTACCGGTGTACGGCCCCAAACCATATTATGTATTATTAGGGTGGAAAGGTAATACCGTTAAATCCACAAAAAAAGTGATCGATGCAATTTCATTTAACAATGGTGTACCGCAGTTTGGCATGCCCGTGTTTAACGGCAATGGCAAAACCCGCAGCCGTGTTATATTTGAGTACGCCCGGCAGGTATCGATGCTATTAAGATTTGTGCCCGAGAAAAATATTATTGTTTTTGACCATCTTTCGGCGCCAAATGGCCGGAGCAAAGACAAACCTGAAACCTTTGGCCCCGATTTGAGTTACGATGGCTACCAATTAAAAGATGGCCGCTGGACTTATATAGAAAACCTTGACATGCGCAACATTGCCGACGGCAATTCGGCCACCAATAACGAATATATTGATCCCAAAAAGCAAGCCGCAAAAGACCGTGCCCTTTTACCGGTAAAACATTAAGAAATTAAACAACAGCAATAGCCCCAAAACCAACACTTTTATTGTTTAAATTGTAACACTTTCGGTATTAAATTTCGGATTGGAAGATTTATATTACCTTTAGCAAATTTTAAGTTAACTGATGCAAGAAAAAACTGCTCCTCTAAAATCAAAATTCCCCAAGAGCGTCCCTTACATTATTGGCAATGAAGCCGCTGAACGTTTTAGCTTTTATGGCATGCGTTCCATACTTACCCTTTTTTTGGTAAAACAGTTCTTTAACCCTGCAGCTGTTCCCGCGTTGGCTCAACAGGCTGATGCCCATGCCAATAAACTAAATCACTTATTTGTTATGGTGGCCTACGCTTTACCATTTGTGGGTGGTATGGTGGCCGATTGGTTTACCGGCAAATACAAACTCATCCTTTATATTTCCATCGTATATTGCTTTGGGCACCTGTTACTGGCCATGTTTGATACAAGCCTTAGTGGTTTTGAGATAGGTATGCTTGTGGTAGCTATTGGCGCGGGAGGTATCAAATCATGCGTTTCGGCTAACGTAGGCGACCAGTTTGATGCCAGCAACCAGGATTTGCTCTCAAAAGTTTACGGCTGGTTTTACTTTAGCATCAATGCAGGCTCTATGTTATCAACGATTGCTATCCCTACCATTTACAAATATTACGGCCCTAAATGGGCTTTTGGTGTTCCCGGGATATTAATGGGTTTGGCAACTGTGATATTTTTTATGGGCCGCAAAAAATATGTGAAAGTGCCTCCGCAGGGCGTAAACCGAAATAACCTGGTGTTTATTACCTGGTATGCACTTACCCATTTAAGTAAAAAGAAACCAGGGCAATCATTACTTGATATTGCCAAAGAAAGTTATGACCCGGAACGCGTTGAAGGAGTTAAAGCGGTATACCGTGTAATTTCAGTATTCTTTTTTGCGCTGGCGTTTTGGGCTGTTTGGGACCAATGCCTTTCAGAATGGACGCTGTATGCTGCAAAAATGGATCGAAACATCAATCTTGGTTTTACCTCATTCCAGATAGAACCGGGTTCAATGTCTACATTTAATACCATTTTCCTCCTGTTATTCATCCCGCTTTTTAACTATGTCATTTATCCAAATTTAGATAAGATCGGGTTAAAAACAACACCTTTGCGCAGGCTCGGAGCGGGCTTGATTTTGACGGCGTTATCGTTTGTAGTTATCGGTTTTACACATGTAAGTATTGATCATGGTGGCTCTCCGTCAATGTGGTGGCAAGTGCTGGCCTTTTTAATATTATCAGCTGCGGAAGTATTGGTGTCAATTACCGGTTTGGAATATGCTTATACCCATTCTCCAAAATCAATGAAAAGTACTATGTCAGGAATTTGGTTCCTGGTTGTTTCGTTTGGAAACCTGATCACAGCCCTTGTTAACGGGCTTATTGAAGACGGGGGCTGGTGGGCTAAAAACCTTAAGGGCGCCAATTATGAATGGTTTTTTGTGGCTTTCATCGCCGTGTTTATCATCATATTCATGTTTGTTGCGCCACGCCTTAAGGAAAGAAACTACATTACCGATCCTTATGTAGAAAACGAGGTCATTGCCGATACGAATAACCTTTAAAATATTACTCCAAAAAAACAGGAAAGCGTACGCTTTCCTGTTTTTTTGTTTTGATGCTCTGTAAATTGATTATTTTCGCAGCTTAAACATTTAAATACTGTTCAGTGCCAGACAGCGTTGTAATCATACCCACCTATAATGAGATGGAAAACATCGAACGGATGATCCGTAAGGTATTTTCTTTGCCTCATGATTTTCATATCCTGATCATTGACGATGGATCGCCTGATGGCACGCCACAGATAGTAAAAAGCCTGCAGGCCGAATATGAAGGTCGTCTTTTCATGGAAGAACGAGCCGGGAAACAGGGATTGGGTACTGCTTATATACATGGTTTTAAATGGTGCATAGCCCATCATTACGACTATATTTTTGAGATGGATGCTGATTTTTCACACAATCCAGATGATTTGTTAAAGCTAAGGCAAGCCTGTATCGACGGTGCCGACGCGGCAATAGGCTCCCGTTATGTAACCGGTGTAAACGTGGTTAACTGGCCCATGAGCCGGGTGCTGATGAGCTATTTTGCCTCGGTATACGTTCGTTTTATAACTGGAATGAAGGTGCAGGATGCTACCGCCGGCTTCATGTGCTACAAGCGTAAAATACTTGAAACCGTGAGCCTGGATAAAATCAAATTTGTTGGCTATGCCTTCCAGATCGAAATGAAATATACTACCCTTAAACACGGTTTTAAGCTGGTAGAAGTACCCATCATATTTACCGACCGCACGGCTGGCACCTCTAAAATGTCAACCCGAATTTTTCGCGAGGCATTTTTGGGCGTGATCCAAATGAAGATCAACAGCATCTTCAGGAAATATCCGGAGGGATGACTTTAAGGTGAAAGGATAAAGGTAAAAGGCGAAAGGTAGAATCATTTCGCCTTTTTACATTTAAAAAAAGATAGAAAACCTTTTACCTTTCACCTTTTGCCTTTAACCTAACAAAAAAAGAAACAAACCTTTTACCTTTAACCTTTCACCTTTAGCCTAAAAAATTACTAATTTCGTTGGCAATGAATGAGCATCTTGACCCTGAACGCGAACGTCTCAGTCCGGCCGAACGTGATATTGAAAAAGTATTACGCCCGCAGCAATTTGAGGATTTTACCGGTCAGCATAAAATATTAGCCAATTTAAAGATCTTTGTACAAGCTGCCCGTCAGCGCGGTGAAGCGCTTGATCACGTGCTCCTGCATGGCCCTCCGGGTTTAGGTAAAACTACCCTTTCGCACATTATCGCCAATGAAATGGGTGTAGGCATTAAGATCACCTCAGGCCCTGTTTTAGATAAACCAGGCGATTTGGCTGGTTTGCTTACCAATCTTGAAACCGGTGATATCCTTTTTATTGATGAAATTCACCGCTTAAGTCCGCTGGTTGAAGAATACCTGTACTCGGCCATGGAGGATTTTAAGATAGATATTATGCTGGAGAGCGGCCCCAATGCCCGTTCGGTACAAATTTCGCTTAATCCATTCACCCTGGTAGGCGCAACTACCCGTTCCGGCTTGCTTACTGCGCCTCTAAGGGCCAGGTTTGGTATCAACTCGCGCCTGGAATATTACGATGCCAAACTGCTTACCACCATTGTACTACGTTCGGCATCGATACTTAAAACACCTATTACTGATGAAGGTGCTTACGAAATCGCCCGCCGCAGTCGTGGTACCCCCCGTATTGCCAATGCATTACTTCGCCGCACACGTGATTTCGCCCAAATAAAAGGAAATGGCAAGATTGATACGGAGATTGCCCAGTACGCATTGAACGCTTTAAATGTAGATAGTCACGGACTGGACGAAATGGACAACAAGATCCTGCTTACCATTATTGATAAGTTTAAAGGCGGTCCGGTAGGTTTAAAAACCGTTGCAACAGCAGTTGGTGAAGACGAGGGCACAATTGAAGAAGTTTACGAACCGTTTTTAATACAGGAAGGCTTTTTAATGCGTACGGCCCGCGGCCGTGAAGCTACTGAGGCTGCCTACAAACATTTAGGAAAGATAAAGCTGGGAGGAAATCCATCCTTATTTTGAGATAAACGTATACATCGCCACCAATCATGAAAACCAAATTAAAACAACTGCTTACTACAACTACGCTCTTTTTAAGCTGCATAACTATCGCATCGGCACAAACAACACCACCACCACCGGGTACAGCACCAGCCCCTTCGGTTACGGCACCTGCCGATTCAGTTAACAAGGCAAAAAAAGACACCATACCGGAGATACACAAGCCCGTACCGACACTAAAAGTAGGTATTATGGGCTTAAACCATGACCATATCCACCTCATATTAAGTGAGTACCGAAAAGGGAACGTAAATATTGTAGGCATTGCCGAACCTGATAAAAAGCTTTGGGAAAAATTTGGCAAAGCATATAACCTGCCCGATTCCCTTTTTTTTGATGACCTAAGGAAAATGTGCACCACCCGTAAGCCTGCTATTGTGTTGGGTTACAACGCTGTTGGCAAACATGTGGATATTGTGGAGACCTGCGCACCCTTAGGTATTTCTGTAATGGTTGAAAAACCGTTGGCCGCCACCCTTGAGCAGGCTAAACGTATGGAGTTTCTGGCCCTTAAATACTACGTCAAAGTATTAACCAATTATGAAACTACCTGGTACCCATCGTTCCAGGATGCTTATAACACCGTTAAGCAGGACAGCATAGGTTTGATCCGTAAAATGGTGGTACATGACGGGCACCAGGGGCCACGCGAAATTGGCTGCAGCGAAGATTTTTTGAGCTGGTTAACAGATCCCGTATTAAATGGTGCAGGCGCCCTGAATGATTTTGGCTGCTATGGCGCTGATTTGATGACCTGGCTAATGAAGGGCCAGCGCCCGATAGCAGTAACCGCTATCGCAAGGCATTATAAACCAACCGTATATCCGAAGGTTGAGGATGATGCCACCATATTGGTTGAATACGCCAATGCCACCGGGCAGATTGAAGCCTCCTGGAACTGGCCTTTCAGTATCAAGGATATGGAGATTTTCGGTGCTAAGGGCTATATCCATGCCTTCGATAAGGATAGTGTTGAAATAAGAGTTAATAACCGTGTAAGAGCTTATAAAGCTGTCCCACTGGTGGCCCCAGCTGATGCGCCGGTAGCCTATTTTACTTCGGCCCTCGCAAATCCGCTCAGGCACCCGGATGACCGTTCATCATTAAAATACAATATGATTGTTATGCAAATCCTGGATGCCGCCAAGCGGTCAATAAAAGAAGGAAAGCGTATAGTTTTATAGCAAACACAACAGGGCCGATGAAATACATAACTTTATTACTGTTATTTTCCTCGGCCTTGTTAAGCTGCGGAACAAAAAAAGACAAAGCACCGCTGAGGTTTACCCAACGGTTAGTTACTTAAAGATCAAACTTGATGCTGCCGGGCACCTGCCTGCCAATCCCTACATCTTAAGGTTTAAAAACGACAAAAAGGAGATTGTTTTTTGTGGCGTTAACCATTTGCCGGATAACAACGACACCGAAAATCCGATGTTTAAGGGATCGAAAAGGCTTTTTTTGAATTCAGACCTGATGTATGTGTTAACGAAGGAGGAGATGTTTCAAAAAAGGTTTTCGCCTCAAAAAAAGAAGCCATTCAAAAAGATGGTGAAATAGGGCTTACCAAAACCCTTGCAGATAGCCTTAAAATAAAAACCGTTAATGGCGACATGACCGACAGCCTGGAATTTAGAGAGCTGCTGAAAAGATACGCCACCGGCGAGTTTTTAGCTTATATTGTTACCGAACGTTTTATGTGGGGCCAACGGCCTCCTGTGACCGATAGTGCGGCATTTAAAGCAAACTATGCTAAATTTATACAAGACTATATTATGAAAACAGGCGGAGTAAAGCTTTCACCGGCTGAGCAAACCCTGGATTATTTTGAAGCCGCCTATCAAAAACTGCTTAACCGCCCTTTTAAGCTCGAGGAGCTGAAACCTACCAATCCGTTTGACCCAAAGGAAAATTTCAGGAAATTGGCAGAGCCTCCAAAGAGATCAGGGATCAAAGCCTGCTTCGCACCATAGACAATCTGCTTAAAACCCATAACAAAGTGTTTGTAGTTTTTGGCGGATGGCACCTGCTTACCTGCGAGCCGGCCTGAGGCAGATCATCAGTAAAAGCGAATAATTATCCTGTTATCATACTTAAAGTCTTAATTAATTTTGTTTACGTCGCAGGGCTTGCGTGTTATATAATTATTAATTTAGCTGCCGTTAATTAAGGAATAAAACCAACCTATAATATGATAAAACAAACGTTAGCCATGCTGGCCCTTTGTGCTTTCGGCGCTGTTTCATGCCAGTCGAAGCCATCAGATAAATCAACTACAGCTGCCCCTGTTGCCAAAGTTCCGGCTGCCAATGCAACATCACAGGGTGATGCGGCCGCTATTTTAGCCCGCAAACAGGTCCCTATCCTCTGCTATCACCAAATCCGCGACTGGAAGCCTACCGATTCAAAAAATGCCAAAGATTATATAGTTCAGGTTGCTGCTTTTAAAGAGCACATCAAAATGCTGGCCGACAGCGGTTATCATACCATACTGCCCGATCAGCTTTATGCATACCTTACCAAGGGAGCGCCGCTGCCTAAAAAGCCTATAATGCTTACGTTTGATGACACCGACCTTGATCAGTTCACCATTGCCAATCCTACCCTTAAAAAGTATGGTTTTAAAGCGGTTTATTTTGTGATGACCGTATCGTTAGGCCGTCCGCATTACATGACCAAAGAGCAAGTAAAACAACTATCTGACGAAGGTAACGTTATTGCCAGCCACACCTGGGACCACCACCGTGTTGACCGTTATTCACATACATCAACCCTTAAGATCATTGGCAAAAATGGTAAAATAACCAATCGCCCGGTGGATGACTGGGTTACCCAAATCGAAAAACCAACCAAAACGTTGGAAGATATCACCGGCAAAAAAATGGTTTACTTTGCTTATCCGTTTGGCATATGGAACAAAGCTGCTTTGCCTGAGCTTAGGAAACGCGGTTTTAAAATGGCTTTCCAATTAGCTGATAAACGTGATCAAGCCGATCCATTAATGACTGTGCGCCGTATTTTAGATAGCGGATACTGGAGCACCAAAACGTTAAGCAACAGTATCAGGAACAGCTTTTAGCCCCGCCCCCTAAAGGGGGAGATATGGAGGATATTTAAATAAGAAATGCCGGCTCAAAGAGTTGGCATTTCTTATTTTCTGCCATCTATTTAGGCATAGCCATCAACTTAAGGAATAAAAAGCTGGGAACTTGCGATTCCCCTTTTGGGGCAAACGGCTCACAAATCCTCACCCGCTGGGCCTTGTCCCATATTTGATGAGGGCATTTTGCTGATATCTTTCTCGCCGGGCTTCAAATGAAGTATTTCAGCAATAATTGTATCATCGCCGGTATTTTCGCCTAACTCATCATTGTGCAGATCTGAATCATCATTATTCATAGCTGCTCTTTCATCTATAGTTTCCATAATGATATTTATTTAATTCCTGTTACCCATTTTACAGCTTCGTCCAGCTCTTCCAGTTTATAGCCTGTAAACTTGCCCGGTAAAATATATTTAAATAAATGGCTGAACTCCCGAACACCGTCCTGATCGGTTACAACGGCAACCTTGTTCCACCGGGTAAAATATTTAAGGCCAAGCCTGATATTACCGCACCAGGCGCCTGCTGTAAAATTTTTAATATTAGTTTCCAGCACCAGTAAAAAGTTTATTCTCCCGGTTTGTTTTACCTGTTGCTCAAGCAATGGTCGTAAAGCCTTTTCATAATCGCCAATAGTAACGTGGCCTGCTGCATGCATCCCTAACACATGCGCAGGCAAGTATTTTATATGCTCAAGCATGCTATAAATCCCTATTTTTTAATCAGATACAAAAACTGCACCAATAGTAAATTTATAGCAAAACAGAGTAAACTATAATAACGAACAATGTGCTCATGCAAGTATATAAACGTGATTGAAGGGCGTCACCTTACACTCACCAATTTCAATTTATATTATCTTTGCACAAATGCAGCAAAACAAAGCCACATATAGTCAACTCATTAAAAGCGAGGCACAAAAGCTTGGCTTTTTGTTTTGTGGCATTGCCAAAGCAGATTTTTTGGAAGACGAAGCCCCCCGCCTTGAGGCCTGGCTTAATAAAAACATGCACGGCGAAATGGCCTACATGGAAAACCATTTTGATAAACGCCTTGACCCTCGTTTGCTTGTTGACGGGGCAAAATCTGTTATATCGCTTGGTATAAATTACTATACCGATCAGCAGCAGGATGATCCTTTATCACCAAAAATCTCCAAATACGCATATGGAATTGATTACCACACTGTAATTAAAGATAAGCTGAGGCAATTATTACAGATCATCAATGATAAAATAGGCGAAGTAGGCGGCCGCGCCTTTGTTGATTCGGCCCCGGTACTTGATAAGGCCTGGGCCCGTAAAGCAGGTATGGGTTGGATTGGTAAAAACAGCAACCTGCTTAACAAAAAGGCCGGTTCGTTCTTTTTCCTGGCCGAACTGATCGTCGATCTTGAGTTAAAATACGATATAGCCCCTACAGCCGATCATTGTGGTACCTGCACCAATTGTATCGATGCATGTCCTACTGATGCCATTGTGGGCCCATATGTAGTTGATGGCAGCCGTTGCATCTCCTATTTAACCATCGAACTTAAAAACGAAATTCCGCAGGAATTTAAGGGCAAGATGGATAACTGGATGTTCGGTTGCGATGTTTGCCAGGATGTGTGCCCATGGAACCGATTTTCAGTATTGAATACTGAACCGGCCTTTACTCCCCATCCGGATCTGCTGCACTTGAAAACTGCCGACTGGCAGGACATCACGCAGGATATTTTTCAGAAGGTATTTAAAAACTCGGCTGTTAAGCGTACAAAATTTAGTGGGTTGAAACGGAATATTGATTTTTTGAAGATTAGAGATTAGAGATTAGAGATTAGAGATTAGAGATTAGAGATTAGAGATTAGAGATTAGAGATTAGAGATTAGAGATTAGAGATTAGAGATTAGAGATTAGAGATTAGAGATTGAACGCACCCGTAGGTCCGGGGTTTCAATATATTATCAACAAAAAGCCCTTGCATGTATTTAGTGGCCGTTGCGCAACTAAACTGAGGTTTTCAACTAACCCAGTCGAATAAAGTTCGATTGGGTTAGTTTTTTTATAAACATTTGACAATCAGATATTTGTTTTGTATATTAAGGATATGCAAGGCAAAAAAGATTATCAGGAAAAGCTCTTTATCCGGTTTCAGCTTTCAGACTACGTTCCAGCAGATAACTTCTACAGGCGTTTGAAAAGTATACTCGATCTGAACTTTGTTTATGATACGACCAGCAAATATTATGGTACAGAGGGTCAAAAGAGCATTGACCCGGTTGTGTTTTTCAAACTAATGCTTGTTGGTTATTTAGAGAACCTGAATAGCGATAGGCGCATTATTGCTACCTCACGTATGCGCATGGATATCCTCTATTTTATAGGATATGATCTGGATGAAGAACTTCCCTGGCATTCGACATTAAGCCGCACACGCCAGCTTTACGGAGAAGAGGAGTTTACAGCTGTCTTTAAACAGGTTCTGAAAAAGTGTATTGATGCAGGTTTGGTAGCAGGTAAAAGACAGGCTATCGATAGCGCATTTGTCAAAGCCAATGCAGCTATGTCAAGTTTGGTAGAACGCGAGATCATGAATGATGCGGCAACTTATGGCAAGCAATTGGACGATCATAATGATGAAGCCCCGGCTGGGGACATACCGGATGAAAACACTAAGCCTAAGCCGAGAAAGAATGCTAAAGTTGATAAGAAAGCGAACAGCAAGCGTTACAGCCCATCAGACCCTGATGCCCGGTTATCGGTGAAACCCGGAAAAACAACACGGCTGAACTATTCGGCTCATGTAAGCGTAGATACACAAAACCACGTTATTACACACATCCAGGCCTTCCATGCAGATAAAGGAGATGCACCATGCCTACCTGAGATCCTTACCCATGTCGCCGGAAACCTTAAAGATAATGGCATGGAAATAGAAGATGTGCTTGCCGATACAGGTTATAGCGGTGAAGCGGCGCTTCTGTTTTTAGCTGGTAATCATATTAAAGGCTTCATACCTAACAGGCCAGGATGTCAAAGCAGGGAAAGCCGGCAGGGCTTCAGTTATGACGGGAGCAAGACCGGTATGTTTGTCCTGAAGGCAAATACCTTACTTTTCACAACTTCAAAAAAGCAGAGAACGATAATACCCATAAGATATATCGTACCAGTGTTAAAGATTGCAGGGACTGTCCGCTTAAAAGCACCTGCGCTAATCTGCAAGGCTTTAAAGTGTTTAAGGATTCCGTAGCTAAAGACCTTTATATAGAAATGCATGAACGCATGCAAACCCGACAAGGGAGCAAGGCCAGGAAAGTAAGACAAAGTACGGTAGAACCGGTACTGGGCACCCTGATCAATTTTACAGGCATGAAACAGGTAAACACAAAAGGGCTCGAATTGGCCAATAAATGTATGATCATGGCCGCCATTGCATATAACCTTAAAAAACTTGTCAATGGTATACCTGCAAAAATCAGAAGAAGAAAAAGAAAGCTACCGGGAAACCATTCTGATGCCGTAATCAATACATTATCGGCCTGTTTATTGAAGATAGCAAACATACTAACTGCTTTCAGCATTGACTATAAAAGCAAATGGCCGAATAATCATTTGCTTTGCAATTTAATTATTCAGCCATTTTAAGCCCTGTTGCGCAACGGCCACTGTATTTATGCAAGGGCTTTAATATAAAATTCTGAAAATTCTTCAATTCTGAAAATTCTGATTCAGAATATTATCCTTTTTTAAACTTCAACGCTAACTGGGCCAGCATATCATCGTTAACCGGCTGGGCTGGCTCATCCTTCTTTTTAAAAGGTGTGTTTTGATACTGCTGATTTTTGGTATGATCGGGCTTGGTATACTCCTTTTTCTGGTACTCAGGTTTAGAAGCAGCGGGCTGTTGATCTGCCGGTTTTGGCTGGGCAGCTTTGTTGGCCTGGCGTTCGGCTGCTTTTTTGGCGTTCCAGCGGGTGTAAATTTCTTCGAGTTTGCGTTTAGTATAAAGCGGAAAATCACCCTGCATCATCCATGAGTAATAACTTGGCTCGGCGTTCAACACGTCTTCAACACGTTTGCCTTTATGTTTGCCAAAGTTTATCAACTCCTCGCCCTGTTCATTATAAACCATACGACCGGCAAAATCAACCGGTTTGCTCAGGTTAGTAAATGCGTGCAGCGCTTCAACATCGCCCACAACAGGGATTACTTTATTACCTTTTTTATCCTCCCACTCTACATTTTCATAACGCTCAATCTGCGCCAGCAAAACTTCCATGGTAGCGCGGGTATCTGCTTCGGCCGAATGAGCGTTTTCAATTACTTTATTGCAATAAAACTGGTAGGCAGCCTTTAACGTGCGTTGCTCCATTTGATGAAATATGTTCTGTACATCAACAAAATGGCGGGCATCCAGGTTAAAATCCACACCGGCACGCAAAAACTCCTCCATGATCATGGGGATATCAAACTTATTTGAATTGTATCCGGCCAAATCACTATCACCAATAAAATCGGCTATTTCCTGGCCAAGCTCTTTAAATTGCTTTTCGTTTTGTATGTGCTCATCGTAGATGCCGTGTACCAGCGACGACTCGAGCGGAATAGGAATGCCAGGATGAACACGCCATGTTTTTACGTCCTCACCGCCATCAGGATTAAGCTTGATAACAGATATTTCAACTATACGGTCGGCACCGATATTGGTACCTGTTGTTTCCAGATCAAAGAAAGCCAGAGGGCGTTTTAAGTTTAATTTCATTTGTCAGTATTCAGAGATGCAAAGGTCGCAAATGTCCTAAAATTAATCAGCAGAATAAATTTTTTAATTTATTTAATATACCAATTTATTATTTAATTTGAATATCCCTAATTATCACAATTTGCATGAACAAAATCACTCTTATTCTTTTGATTTTTATCAGCTTATCACTCAAAGCTGCGGCACAGGATTTTGAAACCGGAATCACCGACCAGGAGATTGAAATGGCCAAATATGATAAAGATCCGCAGGCAAATGCCGTTTTTTTAAACGAATTTGGGAACACCCGTATAGATGAATACATGGACCATATCAGGCTCATTCATACGTACCATGCCAAAATTAAGATTTTCACCAAAGAAGGGCTAACTCACGGCACCATCGAAATTCCTATACACAATGGGGATAATACAGAAGAAGAAGTTAACAACGTTACCGGCTTTACATATTATAAAGACGATAACGGTATTATTCAAAAGGCCGAACTTGATTCCAAAAAAGTTTTTACCGTTAAAGACTATAAATACGGCAGCACTGTAAAGTTTGCATTACCTGCATTACGTCCCGGCTGCGTTATTGAATTTAAATTTGAACTCATTTCACCATACTGGGACCATTTCAGGGGATGGACATTTCAGGATGATATCCCTAAAGTAAATTCTCAATATGAAGTGCATATCCCCGGGTTCTGGACATTTAACGCATCTCTGCGCGGGGCGTTGAAATTAACCAAAAGTAATTCGGAAGTTGAGCGCGAGTGCTTTTCATCCGGAGGCTCAAAAGCCGATTGTTCGCATATCACTTACAACATGAAGGATATTCCGGCATTTGTTGATGAGGATTATATGACCGCCCGCAAAAACTTTTTATCAGCAATATTTTTTGAACTGGTTGAGGTTACCAATCCCTATACCGGCGTAAAAACCGTAGTTACAAAAGAATGGAGCGACGTTGACCGCCAATTAAAGATATCTGATGAATTTGGCGTACAAATGAAACGCACAAGCCTGCTCAAAGAGCGCATTGCACCGGTAATTGCTGGTAAAACAGCCGATATTGACAAAGCAAAGGCCTTGTACGCCTGGATCAAAAGCCAGATAAAATGGAACGACTATATCGGCATCTACAGCACAGATGGCGTTAAAAAAGCGTTAGATACCCACGCAGGCAGCATTGCAGATATCAATCTAACCCTAATTACTGCGCTTAGTGCAGCCGGCCTTAATGCCGAAGCCGTAGTACTTTCAACCCGCGAACACGGCATGGTGAATAATCTTTACCCGGTACTTAACGACTTTAACTATGTTATAGCCAGGTTAACTATTGGTGATCAAACCTACCTGCTCGATGCTACCGATCCGTTGCTTTCATTTGGTTTGCTTCCCCTTAAATGTATAAATGATAAAGGCAGGGTGATCAGCCTGAATAAACCATCGTACTGGATAGAGTTAAGCGCTCAACAAAAAGCGGCCACTACCCGGATGTTCGATCTTACACTGCTTGATAATGGGAAGTTAAAAGGTACTATAACCAATTACTATAAAGGTTACGATGCTTATGAAAAACGTAAAGCCATTAAAAAGTTTAATACAGTTGATGAATACGTTGAAGATTTTGATGAGAAACAACCTAAGTTAAAAGTATTTAAATCAGACATTGCAAACCTCGATAGCCTTGAAAACCCACTACGTGAAACCTTTGAAGTGGAGATAGATGCATTTGATAATACCAATCATGATAAGCTTGCATTTAACCCTTATTTTTGGGAAAAACGCACCACAAACCCGTTCAAACTTGCCGAACGTGATTATCCTGTTGACTGGGCCTTTGCCTCAGACAAGAGGCTTGTTTTGGTGATGCACCTGCCTGCGCAATATATCATTGAAACCCCGCCCCAGATAGTGGCGTTTTCATTACCAAACAAAGGCGGCATGTTTGCTACCACGTTTGAGAGCCAGGACAATAACAGTTTTACCTTTTCAAACATTACCCAGTTTAACAAGTCGGTTTATGATTCGGCCGAATACCCTTATCTTAAGGAGCTGTTTAATAAGATCATTCTAACGGAAAAAGGAGATATGATCTTCAAGAAAAAATAATGAAAGCATTTTTAACTACTCTTTTTATCTTTTTGGCGGTAACCTGTGTAAAAGCACAGGAAAACTACGACGTATCGCTCATTTCAAAAGACCTTTTGCCTTATGCCAGCTCAATAGTGCGTAATGAGGAAGTTACTGTTGAGGTTAAAGACTTAGATAACACACTTTGCCACGTAAAACAAGTAATAACCGTACTCAATAAAAATGGTGACGATGACGTTGATATAGCGATATGGCATGACAAAAGTCGTTATATTAAGGATATAAAAGGAATGATTTACAACCAATGGGGCAAGCCCACAGGTAAATTTTCAGAAAGCGACTTTGATGATGACAGCAATCACGATGGCTTTTCACTTTTTACCGACCTAAAGATAAAACATTATCAACCCAGGGTAAATGATTATCCTTACACTGTAAGTTATGAATATGATGTAAAATCGAAACAATCACTTGACCTTGAAAGCTGGCAACCTATTCCTTCGGATGGTATAGCAGTTGAAAAAAGCTCGTATACGTTAATTTGCAAACCCGATTTTAAGATCAAATACAAACAAACCAATTTATCTGTTAAACCAACAATTGGTACCAATAAACAGGGTATGCAAACATACACCTGGCAAACTAATAACCTGAAAGCTTTAAAGCATGAACCTTACAGCCCTGTTTACCGATCAATAATGCCCAGGCTGGAAATAGTGCCCGAAAAATTCATTTACCGTGGTATCAGTGGCTCATTTACCAACTGGAAAGAACTTGGGCAATGGCAATATGACAAGCTTAATGCAGGCCGCCAGCAGCTTTCGCCTCAAACTGTGGCAAACATGAAGGAGCTTACAGCATCAATAACCGATCCTAAAGCCAAAGCGCGTAAGGTTTATGAATACATGCAGGGCAAAACGCATTATATCAGCATCCAAGTAGGGATAGGCGGCTTACAACCCTTCCTGGCTTCGGATGTTGACGCTCAAAATTATGGTGATTGCAAAGCCCTCGTTAACTACACACAGGCGTTATTAAAGGCTGTCGACATCGATTCATATTACTGCGTGGTGTATGCGGGATCATCGAAGGTAAATTTCCAGCCCGACTTTGCAAGCATTGACCAGGGCAATCATGTTATTTTATGCCTGCCCTTTAAAAATGATACCACCTTTTTAGAATGTACCAGTCAGAACATACCTTTTGGCTTTTTAGGTGATTTCACCGACGACAGGATCGTACTGGCCTGTACCCCACAGGGTGGCAAATTAATGCATACGCCAAAATACACGGCCCAGGCTAATCTCGAACAGCGCAAAGCCAATTTTACATTGAGTGCCAACGGTAACCTGTCAGGCACAATGGTTACCAATTTCAAGGGCACTAATTATGAAGATCGTGATCATGTGATCTATGAATCGAAAACAGAACAGATCAAAGATCTGAAGAAGATTTATCCCATCAATAACCTTGATATTGAAAGTGCAGATCTGAAGCAGTTTAAAGTTGAACAACCATACACCACCGAAACGTTAAAAATTTCGGCTACAGACTATGGCTCGGTATCTGACGGAAAGATAATTTTCCTGGCTAACCCGGCTAACCGTATCATGTCACCATTACGAGAGGTTCGTAACCGCCATAATGATGTTTATATCAATCGTGGATTTACCGATGAAGATGAAATCACCTATACCCTACCAGCCGGATATAAAGTTGATATGCGCCCTAAAAAAGTAAGTATCGAAAAACCTTTCGGAAAGTTTGAATCAAGCTCGACTGTAAATGGTGATAAACTTGTATATAGTCGTAAGCTACAGATCATTGATGGTACGTATAGCAAAGACACCTATCAGGACCTTGTTGATTTTTACCAGTCAATTGCGGATGTAGATAATGATAACGTTACCTTAGTTAAAGGTAACTAAATATCACGATACCGAAGATAATACCAAGCACCATGATCACATAAAGCATGATCTCGGTGCCTGCGAACCGCTTGTACTTAGTCCAGAATGAGTAATCTTGTTTTTTGTCGGCCATAACAGCGCAAAATTATTGAAAATAAACACACCAATTGGGTCAAATTTTAACGAATTACACGAATGCGATTTAAGCTTAATATTGGTGTAATTCGCAAAAATCCTTCTAAAATTTGTGTTACTTAATTCATGCTGGTGGGCACATTTTCGATTGAGCCTGCCCTCGAAAAGTACTTGTATAATGATGGATCGCGCAGTTTTACGATGATCACTCCACGGCGCGAGCTGGCATGCACAACATACCCATTTTGCAGGTAAACACCCACATGGCTAAACTGCTTTCCGTCGAAATCAAAAAACACCAGGTCGCCTTCATTTAGCTCGTCTTCATATTTTCGTTTGATGACGGAGATCTGCTTGCTGGTCATGCGGGGAATGGTAATACCATAAACCTGCTGTTCCAGCAAAAAAGTCAGCCCTGAACAGTCGATCCCGTCTTTATCTAATCCGCCAAATTTATAGGGTGTTCCCATCCATTGATCAATAAAAGCGTAAAGGCGACCATTTTGAATACTGCCCTTATCAACCTCCATAATTTCGGAATATTTTGAAGCGATATCAGGTGACGGATTAACCACCTCACCCGGCTGGCCGCGCATAGCGGCCTTGCGCGAGTGACATGAACTTAATATAAATGGGGAAAGGAAAAGTATAAACAAATAAAAACTACGACGCAGGTATATGCTCATAAAGTAAAATTAACTTTAATGTTTATTGAGAGGATGCGGATGTTTTTAACATATTAACATGGGTGGAAGAAGTCTGCAAGTCCGATGTCCATAAAGTCGGGAAGGTAAAATGCATAACTCATTAAAACTGCTCCTGGCTTTCGGACATCGGACTTGCAGACTTCTAAAATCAACTCTTCACCACCCTTTGAATTTCATCCAGTTTCATGAGTGCTTCAACCGGGGTTAGGGTATTTACATCAAGGTTGTTCAGCGTATCGCGTATCTTCACCAACACGGGGTCATCTATTGAAAACATCTGCATTTGTACAGCTTGTTTCTGAACCTTGCGGATACTTTCTTTGATATGCTCGCCGCCGGTGCGTTCGTTTTCCAATTTCTTTAGTATCTCATTGGCGCGGCTTAACACTTTTGAGGGCATCCCAGCCAGTTTAGCTACGTGGATCCCGAAGCTGTGTTCGCTGCCACCAGGTACCAGCTTGCGTAAAAATATGATCTGCTGGCCCACTTCTTTTACCGATACGTTAAAGTTTTTAACCCGGTTAAATGAGTTGCTCAATTCATTAAGCTCATGATAATGTGTAGCAAATAAGGTTTTAGCCCTCGCTGTTGGATGGTTATGCAGATACTCGGCAATGGACCAGGCAATTGAAATACCATCATACGTTGATGTACCGCGACCGATCTCATCCAGCAGGATCAGGCTCCTGTCGCTCAGGTTATTGAGGATGCTGGCAGTTTCGTTCATCTCCACCATAAAGGTTGATTCGCCGGATGAAAGGTTATCCGACGCTCCCACCCTTGTAAAGATCTTATCAACCAGGCCTATTGACGCAGCTTTAGCCGGAACAAAACAACCCATTTGGGCCATCAGTACTATTAAGCCTGTTTGCCTTAATAAAGCCGACTTTCCCGCCATATTAGGGCCCGTAATAATGATGATCTGCTGGGTTTCCGAATCGAGGTAAACGCTGTTGGTGATGTACTCCTCGCCTATTGGCAGGTTCTTTTCAATAACAGGGTGGCGACCGCCCTTAATGTCAAGTACCTTACTTTCATTAATTTCGGGCTTAACGTAGTAGTTTTTAATGGAGATGGTTGCAAAGTTGAGCAGCACATCCAAACGGGCTATCAGTTGGGCATTCAACTGGATTGGCTTAATATATTCGGCCAGTGAATACAGCAGGTCGTTATATAATTGTGTTTCAAGCGTCAGGATCTTTTCTTCGGCGCCTAAAATCTGTTCTTCATATTCTTTAAGCTCGGGCGTGATATAACGCTCGGCATTAACCAGCGTTTGCTTGCGGATCCACTCGGTGGGTACTTTATCCCTGTGGGCATGGGTAACCTCCAGGTAGTAGCCAAATACGTTATTGAACGATACTTTAAGCGACGGGATCCCGGTTAACTCAGCCTCACGCTTTTGGATCTCCAACAGGTAACCTTTACCGCCGAAGGCGATCTTACGCAGCCTGTCAAGCTCTTCATTAATCCCCTCGTTCATCACCGAACCTTTCACTAACATTACCGGCGGCTCGGGATTTAATTCGCGTTCTATCTTTTCGCAAATCAGTGCACAAGGGTTAAGTTGTTCGCCAATGGCGCGCAGCGGGACACTTTGCGACGCCTCGGCAATGCGTTTAATTTGCGCAATAGCAGTCAGCGCCTTTTTTAGCTGGCACACCTCGCGCGGGTTAGCTTTTTGGAGTCCAATTTTTGAGATAAGCCTTTCCAGGTCACCTATCTGGCGCAGGTATTGGAGCAGTTCTTCTCTAAGTTCTTCGCTTTCTATCAGGTATTCAACAACGCCCAAACGGTCGTTAATTGCTTTGATCTGCTTCAACGGCATTACAATCCAGCGGCGCAATAAACGCGCGCCCATGGGCGAACAAGTATGATCAAGTACATCAACCAGCGTCATGGCGTTTTCGTTAGCCGAGCCAACCAGCTCCAGGTTGCGAATACTGAACCTGTCGAGCCAAAGGTACCTGTCTTCCTCTATCCTGCTGATGGCCGAAATATGGCCCAGGTTGCGGTGTTCGGTTTCATTCAAATAATGAATAGCCACGCCGGCAGCAATAATACCTAAATTCAGTTTATCGATACCGAAACCTTTGAGCGATTTTACGCCGAAATGCTTGAGCAGTGTTTCCGTAGCGTAATCGCCGCTGTATGGCCATTCGTCAAGGGCATAGGTGTAAAAGCGGTCGCCATAAGTATCTTTAAAATCGCGTGTACGGCTTTTGGGATAGATCACTTCGCTGGGCGAAAAACTTTGCAGCAACTTATCGATATACTCGCTGTTGCCCTGGGCGGTCATGAACTCGCCGGTTGAGATATCAATCAGCGCAATACCTATCGTATTTTTTTCAAAGTGCAGCGAGGCCAGGTAATTATTGCTTTTTTGCTGCAGGATGTTATCGTTAGTGGCTACGCCGGGGGTAACCAGTTCGGTTACACCGCGTTTAACGATGGTTTTGGTAGTTTTGGGATCTTCCAGTTGATCGCAAATGGCCACACGTTGTCCCGCACGTACCAGTTTAGGGAGGTAAGTATCCAGCGAATGGTGTGGGAAACCGGCAAGCTCAATATGTGTAGCGGCGCCGTTTGCCCGGCGGGTAAGCACGATGCCCAAAATACCGGCAGCCTTTACGGCGTCTTCGCCAAATGTTTCATAAAAATCGCCCACCCTAAACAACAGCAAAGCACCGGGGTACTTTACTTTAATAGCATTATATTGCTGCATTAAGGGGGTTTCTTTGGTAGTATCTTTAGCCAAGCGGTTACTCCTTCTGTTAATCGGGTAAAGTTAATGCATTAGCGGGGGTTTTAGGGTATTGTTGAAAAGTTGGGGTGGTGTGGATATGTAGCAAATAAGTGTATCTGCCATACTGATTAGGCGTATCCGTTCCTACCGAAACCCTACTTCGCCACCAGCTTCCCGTTCACAATCCTGTCTGTATAATCCTGTATCAGGGCTTTGCAATCCTGCATACCTTTTTGCATTTCGGCGTTGGGTTGAGCCGTCATTAGGTTTTTCTCCAGCCCCTTGTCGGCCACAGCAAAAACGCCGGTGAAGTTTTTACCATCAAACAGGTAAGTATAACCACCCTGCATAAACTGGTAGATGTTGCCTGTTGAGTTGATCACCCTTGGCTGCTCATCGGCTTGGTTACTCACCAAACTCCTTCCCCATGATCTGAAGGGCTTGTTATAACCAATCAAATCCACCACAGTTGGGTAAATATCCATTTGCGATGCCAGATCGGTACGTATACCTTTTAAATTATAAGCGCTGTTGGCGCTGTAAAACAGGATAGGCACAGCAAAACGGTTAACCTGCTTACTATATTCAGGATAATAAGTTTGACTGGTGTGATCGGCCGTGATCACAAAAATGGTATTGTTAAACCAGGGCTGAGTCTTCGCATAATTGAAAAAAATCCGCAGTGAATTATCCGTATACTGAACACATTTATCAATAGCCAGCGGACCACCCTTAAACCTCGCTTTATATTTTTCGGGCAGCTGATATGGATCATGCGATGACAGCGTGAACAGCGTAGCCATAAAGGGTTGTTTCTGATTGCTCAGCGTACGCCCCATAAACTGAAAAAAATATTCATCCCAAATGCCCCAGATACCGTCAAAATCTTTATCGTCGTTATATTCTGTACGGCCATAATAGTGCTGATATCCCAAAATACTGCCGAAGCCCTGGAAGCCCATCGAACCGTTGGCTGCCCCGTGAAAGAACGAAGTCTGATACCCCATGCTGTCGCAAACCGACACTATCGACTGGATCTGCTGTTTGGCATATGGGGATGAGGTAAAAGCATTTTGAAACGAGGGAATTCCCGCCAATACCGACGACATGGCATGGATTGATTGCCTGCCTGTTGCGTAGGCATTGGTAAATATAAGACTGCTGCCGGAGAGTGAATCCAAAAAAGGTGTATAGGATTTAAATCCCGGTATATTAACATCGCGGTTCATGCTGCCCCAATACTCGCGGGCCATACTTTCGAGTATAATGATCACCACATTAGGCTTATTAGCCGGCTTGGTGTTGTATTGTTTTATAGGTTTGATGTTGGTTTTAATATAAGCCTCATCCGTCCAGTGCTGGAGTTTGTAGTTGTTGGTGCCCAGCGTCCTGAAAATAGCGAACGAGGTATTCAGCACAATATCACCCTGGTTGGGCACTGTGATGTGTTTATAAGCATCGACCATATTAATAGGCCGGGTACTGTGTGCAAAATCGCCCCTAATGCCTCCGATAACCAGCGTCAGAATGAGCAGGAACGACACTATAGATGATAAGAAATACACTTTTTTATCCCGTGCTGCGGCAGGTGTTAGCTTCACCCGGTTATAGAGCCAGATCCAGCAAAGTGAACACAATATGAATATGATAATGACATACCAGTAGGCTTCCGAAAAATGGGTAAACAATAGTTTTTTGTTGTTCTCATCGGCCAATACATCAAGTGTTGCCTTCGTTGAACGCACCTGGCTAAAGCGATAATAAATAATATCAACAAAGTTGGTAGCGTAGGCGAGTAAATTGGTAACAAAATATAAGATAACCATACCTTTCTGAAACCAGGGCCGGGTGTTTACCGTTAGAGGTAAAACGCTAAGCAAGATGAATAAGCTATTAATATAAAGCAGCGCCGTGGTATCAAAGGCCATACCGTAATAGCACAATTTGAGCAGCGCCCAAAAGCTGTCAACTGCAAACAGGTGCGTATTAAAAGTAAAGAATAATACCCTTGCAATAAAATAAAACAAATACCCCAAAAACAGCCTGTATAAAAGTACTTTATATTCGGCCAACCTCAATTTACTTTTCATGAAAAACGCGTTGCTTTAGTTTCCCCAAAGACTTGACCAGCAGGGATTGATCAAATCCTAATTTCCCCCGGAGCTAATAAAAAGCGAAAGTAAAAAAAATAGGATAACAATTATTTAATGCTAAATGAACAGTGATTTAATGACATTGAGTTGGCAAACCGGAGTGTTAAATATTTTTAAGAGAGGAAAACGAACCCTGGGAAAGTTGAGTCCCCCCTTTTATAAACAATATATCAAATAGCTTTCAATTGCCTGTATTGCCTTAAAGTGGCCTGGTTATTTCGTTTGATCCGGTAAGGCAGCTTTTTCAATTTTTCCTGTAATTGCATATAGGCCTGAAAATCGGCATTACCCTGTAGTTTCTTCACCAGTTTATCCAACTGATCTTCGAACTTTACAATCTGTTTATAGGCTTCGTTGTTATCTCTTAAGTTAGGCAAAAATTCCCGGATGGTGCTATACACCCAAACTTCAAACTTAGGGTTAAGCCAACCTGCAAATTTCAATGCTAAAATTTCGCACATCCATAGCCCATCCAGCTTATTCACAAATATCATGGCTTCCAGATCGGCAGAATTCTTTGTGCTGTTACCTTCAAAATTCGATTCATTAAAAGGCAAGGGCATGCTTTTCAATTCGTCAATAAAATCTTTAGTTTGTTTCAGCTTTAAAAACTCTGTTGGGTTTTTACCGAAGATTTTGCCCATTTCTGAGGCATTGATCATTAAATCTTTATCGCTGATATCAAACTCAACAACCTGATTATTAAATTCAAATTCAAAAACTGCATTTACCATACGCCTGTTTTAAACTATATCCCTAATTAAAATACAAGTATACCAACAACAATTTCAAAACTATAAAAATTAGCAAAAAAGTTTTAAACAATCAAAAAGCCATAAAAATTAGCAATCAATTAATAACTGAATCTGATACCAACTTTCTACCACTCTAAAATAAATCGCCTGTTTCCTATTGCAAACTCAAATCATTTTAATAACTTTGAAATACAAAGTACTTTTATATACCAAAGTAAAAGCAACAAAAAAATATGAACCTTTTTGTAGATGAACATTCGATAGTGCGCAGGATCTGGGGCAAGGCAGATACCATCCTGTTCATTTTCGCCGGGGCCGCAGCCGAGTTTGCTTTAAATAAGGCGGTCGACTGGCTTTATTTCACGGGCAAACTTCCTGCTGATCCTTTAGCACGCCTGTTTAGCACCGTAGCCTATTCGCGGCAAATCATTTTTTCGGAACGCGATGAAGCTTTAAAGGCTATTGATAAAATAAATGCCATTCATAAAGGTGTTGAAACCGCCCGTGGTTCCCAAATACCCGACTGGGCTTATCGTGATGTGCTGTTCCTGTTGATCGATCTGTCCATCCGTTCATATGAATTACTGGAAAGGCCTCTTAGTGCAGCCGAAAAAGCCGAAGTGTTTAATGTATTTAATCGGGTTGGCGAACGAATGCAGCTAACAGGCATACCATCAGATTATCAACACTATCTTCAAATGCGCAAAGAACACCTTGAACACAATTTAATTAACAGCGCCTTCACCGCCGATTTATATCATCAGTATAAAAAACATCTTGGTTTTGCCAGGTATCAGATTCTGAAGCAGGCACAGTTGCTAACCGTGCCCACGCAGGTTAGCCAACAACTGCCGCTGGGTAAAATAGCCTGGCTTTGGCCTGCACTAAAGGTATATAAGGCAATAAAAAACCTTAAACCCGGGAAGTTTTTAAGGGATGCCCTTCTGCCGGTGCAATACAAAATCCAGATCCAGGGAATGGACCAGGCATATGCTTTAAATTAATCCATGAAAACAGCTATTAAACATTTCGGGATCTTTGTGCAGCAGCAGGCGCTCTCCTGCCTGTTCCCGGTTTTGGTATTTGCCATGCTGGCACTTTCGCATTTGTTTACAGGCATTTTGCCCCGTTATGACTTTATGCTGATAGCCTGCCTGCTTATTCAGGCTGCTTTATATTACACCGGGATCGAAACTAAGGATGAAGTACTGGTAATTTGCATATTTCACCTGCTGGGCCTGGTAATGGAGCTCTTCAAAGTTCACTACGGCTCATGGGCCTATCCTGAATTTGCTTACCTGAAAATAGGCGGCGTTCCGCTATATAGCGGCTTTATGTATGCAAGCGTTGCCAGCTATATGTGCCAGGCCTGGCGGAGGCTTAACCTGCAAATACAAAGCTGGCCTAACCGTTATATTGCCCGCACGATAGGTATTTTGATATACTTTAATTTTTTTAGCAATCATTTTATGCCCGATATCCGCTATGGCATAGGCGTTCTGATCCTTTATTTTTTCAGGCGGTCGGTAGTAGTTTTTCATTTACAGGGAAAAGCCTGTCGCATACCAACAATAATATCATTTATGCTGATAGGTTTTTTCATCTGGCTTGCCGAAAATATAGCTACCCGACTTGGGGCCTGGCGCTATGCCTACCAGCACCATGCCTGGACAGTAGTAAATTATCAGAAAATAAGCTCCTGGGCCTTCCTGGTAATTGTAAGCTTTATCATTGTTGCCGAACTGAAATTATTAAAAGACAGCACAAAGCCGTTACCGGTGTTATCAGCTTAAATACTTTCACAATGGCAAGCTCGGTAATTTCAAGTAAAGGGGCTAAGCCGCAAAGGAACTTCTTTTTTCTTAGCGTCTTAACTTATGCCTAAAATAGCTTACTCACACAGCCACCAAATCCGAAATCGAAATTCCGAAATCCGAAATTATAATGAAATCATAGCTCTCTGATCACCCGGCACGGATTTCCTGCAGCAACTACATTTGCCGGAATACTTTTGGTCACCACACTTCCTGCACCTATTGTCGTATTATCACCTATGGTGACTCCGGGACAAACAATTACACCACCACCCAGCCACACGTTATTGCCAATAGTAATAGGTGCTGCATATTCAGGCCCTTTGATCCGTTCGGCAGCTATTACCGGGTGATAGGCTGTATAAAGCTGCACATTGGGCGCCAGGAACACGTTATCACCAAAGGTAACACGGGCACAATCCAATATAATACAGTTAAAATTAAGAAACAGGTTATCCCCGGCTATTATATTAAAGCCATAATCACAGTAAAAAGGCGATTGAATATCAATATTGCCTTTAAAGCTTCCCAGCAGTAGTTTTAACAGGGCTGTTTTGGTTTCCTTGTCATCATAGCTTGTTGCATTATATTGTGTAAACAATTGCCGGGCTTTTGAACGGGCGGCAACAAGTTCGGCATCCCCGGCATTGTACAGTTCGCCGGATGTCATTTTTTCAAGTTCAGTCATGGGTAATGTTTGCAGGTGCCGGTTACACGCAAATATAGGTGCTTAATATTTAAACCGGCAACTTGTCAATAATACAAACTCTGTTATACGTTGTATTACCAGGTCATTTACTGCAACAGGTGTGGTTAATGGTCCTGGACCTGGATTCATTTCAAATTTCAAAAACCATTCCTTTTTCGTTAAGTTATATTAATAGTTAACTTTTTATAAATAAAAAGAAAAAATATGAAAAATTTAAGAATAACAGCCGCAGCTATCGCCCTGTCATTAGCCGGCTCTTTGGTATTAGCTAACGAACACCAGGCTCAAAACACCGGTGTATCAGTAACAAAGTACACATTGACCACTGATACTGTGCCAGATAAAAATAAAAAGAAACCAAAAACGCCGGTACCCACACCAAAACCAACAGATCCTGTGCCAAGTCCAACGCCGACGCCGACACCTACTGATCCAAGTCGGGTACCAACTCCTGCGCCAACGCCAAACCCTTCACCAACACCCAGTACACCTAACCCTACACCGCAGCCAAATACGCCTAACCCAAGCCCTATACCAAATACGCCAAACCCAACAACACCAAGCCCGACACCTAATCCGTCGAGCCCAACCAGGCCAAGTCCTGGCCAATAATTACGGATCGGTTTTAAAAAAGAACGCCCCGGGATATTGCAACCCGGGGCGTTCATGTTATATTTTCTGATTTATTTAATTACTTACCTGGGTAAAGGTATAAGGCAGATTAGTGAATGTACCACCTAATATCTGCGACGTTTCAATAGATGCTATGGTACCATCATCATTATAGTTTACCTTTTTCGTGGTCATGCTATAGGTACCGGTTATCACATTTTTTGATGGATCTATAGAGGTAATTATGATAGAACCCGAACCTGGCTCAACCACACCCACCTGATTATAGGATGTACCGCCAGTTGATGTAAAGTAAGCCATATTTACCCTGTTGGTAGCGTCAACCTTATAAGTAGCCACCGGAAAAGTATTGACATTAGTAGCATTAGCATCACTTAAAGTAATCGTCCATTTTACTCTTTTCAGGTCAGCAGTACCAACTACATTAAATGATTTTGTTTTAGCAGTAGCATCATAATTTATAGTAGCGGTAACATCATCAGGGATCCATGATGTACCATTTATAGTTGCGGCAAGTATTTGGTCGGAAGTAGTGGAAGCAGAAGTAACAACGTCCTTTTTACAGCCCTGGAATATTATAGCTGATAAAACGAACAGCATTAATAGTTGGATTTTCCTCATATATAAATTTTATGCAAATAACGATGTTTAAGAAGTAATAATCACAACCGAAATTACTTTTTTCACATATTTTAACATTCGCCGGTATGGCCGCTTTTAATAGTTAAGCCCCAATTATAATACAATTCATTTTATTTAACCATATTAGGCCGAAATTTTTAAACATGATCAACGTAAACGAATATTTTGAAGGTGCCGTAAAATCACTGGCATACACCACTCCGCAAGGGCGCTCAACTATCGGCGTTATTGAACCCGGCGAATACGAATTTGGTACATCAAGCCACGAAACCATGACCGTAATTGAAGGCAGCCTTGAAGCTTTATTACCAGGCCAAAGCCAATGGCAGACATTTACCAACGGACAAGTATTTGAGGTTGAAGCAAATACTTCATTTAAAGTTAAAACAGAAGTGCAGAGTTCGTATTTGTGTACTTACAGATAGTTTATAACTATGGTTCATGGATCATAGTTGATGGTTCATAGGACCGATCAATAATTTGAAGCGAATGGTGCATTAGGAATAATAGGAGCGGATACGGCCCGTGGCTAATCCTGTGTAGTATAAGCGGATAGCCCGCCGCAGGCAACGCCCATTCAGTTGGCAGCTTAAAGTAGGCGGTTAGCCGTTTTTTTTTGTCTGAACCCGAATTAAACTACTCCTTCGTTTACCCTGCAAAGATATTGTGTGCCTCCGGTATGCCGAAAGTTCTCCTATCTTCCTCAATTAATCCAACTTTCAACCATGATCTATGAACCATCAACTATGAACTAACTTCCCAAATCCTACTAATCACATAGAGAAACACCACAAAATTTAATTTGGTTATAGCTAAAAAGTCAGCTTTAATAAATGTATTGTACAAGTTTGGTATAACTTTATATTGATTCTAAATAATTTTTTTCGTACTTTCATTTTGTACATCATAATATTTATCTCTTTTTGTTGAGATAATGTTAAATAATTATGATTTAAATAATTGATTTTTAGAAATCTTTAAAAATTACCGTAAATTTTATAATTTATTTGAGTTTTGGTAACTTCGTGGTTACACCCCTTATAAAATTGTAAACGGTTTAATTTAAACAATGGATCAAACTGATAGCCACCAGGGTCTTTACAGACCGGAATTTGAACACGATTCGTGCGGAACGGGATTTATAACCAATATCAACGGTCATAAAACCAACCAAATTATTGATAACGCGTTAACCATGCTCGAAAACATGGAACACCGCGGTGCGTGCGGATGCGACCCCGAGAGCGGGGACGGTGCGGGAATTTTAATACAATTGCCCCATGAGTTTTTAATGGAAGAATGCTCAAACCTTGAGATCAGCCTGCCGGAACCCGGCGAGTATGGTGTAGGTATGATATTTTTACCTAAAGATTCGGCCCAGAAAAAGGCCTGCCGTACCATTATTAACAATGCTATTGAAAAATTAGGCTTACATAAGCTGGGCGAGCGTAAGCTTACCGTTGATTCATCAGTTATTGGTGAAACAGCCCGCCAGGCCGAGCCTGATATTGAGCAAATTTATATTGCAAGGCCACATCATATTACCAACGCCGATGATTTTGAACGCAAATTATTCGTGCTCAGAAGGTATATCAACAAAACCATTACTGAAACGGTAGCCGGCGCTTCTGATAATTTTTATTTTACATCGTTAAGCTGTAAAACAATTATTTACAAAGGGCAGCTTACTACCTACCAATTGCGTAAATACTATACTGATCTTTCTGATCCGCGTATTGCATCGGGCTTTGCCATGATCCACTCGCGTTTCTCTACCAATACTTTCCCTTCATGGAAACTGGCCCAACCATTCCGCTTAATTGCGCATAACGGCGAGATCAATACCCTTACAGGTAACTTAAACTGGTTTTATGCCGGCCTGAAATCATACGCTTCGTCATACTTTACTGCCGAAGAAATGGATATGTTGTTGCCGGTGATTGATAACAACCAGTCGGATTCTGCCTGTCTGGATAATATTATTGAAATATTGTTGCACTCCGGCCGTTCATTGCCACATGTAATGATGATGCTGGTACCTGAAGCATGGGACGGCAACGAAGCTATGGATCCGCTTAAAAAAGCTTTCTATGAGTTCCACGCTACCCTGATGGAGCCATGGGATGGTCCTGCCGCTATTACCTTTACCGATGGTAAACTGGTAGGTGCCCTGCTTGACCGTAACGGCTTGCGCCCGCTGCGTTTCGTGATCACCAATGATGGTCGTGTAATAGCAGCTTCTGAAGCAGGTACGTTAACTATCGACGAAAGCACTGTTTTACGTAAAGGCCGTCTGCAGCCGGGTAAAATGCTGTTGATCGATACTGAAAAAGGCCGTATCATCACTGATGAGGAGATCAAGAAACAAGTTGCTTCACAGCAGCCATACGGCCGCTGGTTAGAGAACTATAAAATTAACCTGAGCGAGCTTTCAGAACCGCGTTTGGCTTTCGCCAGCCTGTCTGAAGCTTCTGTTTACCGTTACCAGCAGGTATTTGGCTACAGCCGTGAGGATATCGACACCATCATTAAACCGATGGCCCTTGATGGCAAGGAGCCTGTAGGTTCAATGGGAACCGACGTTCCTTTGGCTATCCTTTCGGATAAACCTCAGCACCTGTCAAGCTATTTCAAACAATTCTTCGCACAGGTAACCAACCCACCAATCGACCCGATCCGTGAGCGTTTGGTGATGAGCCTTGCTACCTTTATCGGTAATAATGGCAACCTGTTAGACGAAGATAAAATGCATTGCCATTGTGTGGTTTTGAAACACCCGATATTGAAAAACCACCAGTTAGAAAAACTGCGTAGTATTGATACCGGCCTGTTCCACGCTAAAACGCTGCAAACATACTTTAAGGCTGATGGCCTGCCTGGTTCATTGGAAAAAGGTATAGCACGCCTTTGCCGCTACGCCGAAGATGCTGTTGACGACGGCTTTGAGGTATTGATCCTTTCAGATCGTGCGGTTGACTCTGAGCATGCCCCTATCCCTACCCTACTGGCTGTTTCAGCAGTACACCACCACCTGATCCGCAAAGGTCGCCGTGGTGCTGTTGGCCTGGTTGTTGAAACCGGCGATGCGTGGGAAGTTCACCACTTTGCCTGCTTACTGGCCTTTGGTGCAACTGCTATCAATCCATACCTTGCGCTTTCAACCATTGAAACGCTTAAGAACAATGGTAGCCTTGAAACCAGCTACGAGCTTAAAAAGCTGCAAAACAACTATGTTAAATCTATTAACGACGGCTTATTGAAGATCTTCTCAAAAATGGGAATCTCCACATTGCAGTCATACCATGGTGCACAGGTATTCGAGATCCTTGGTTTAAACAAAACCGTTGTCGACAAGTACTTCCACGGCGCAGTTACCCGTATAGGCGGTTTAGGCCTCGACGAAATTGCCCGCGAAGCGCTTTGTAAACACAAAATGGGTTTTGAAGCCAAAGGGGCAGACAACCTGCTACCTGAAGGCGGTATTTACCAGTGGAAACGCCGCGGTGAAGCCCACTTGTTTAATCCTACTACTGTTCACCTGTTGCAACATGCTACACGCAGCAACAGCTACGAGGTATATAAAAACTATGCTAAGGCAGTAAACGAGCAAACTGAAAAACACTTCACCATCCGTGGTTTACTTGATTTTGCCCACCATCGCGAATCAATCAGCATTGATGAGGTTGAACCTGCAGAAAGCATCATGAAGCGTTTTGCTACAGGTGCCATGTCGTTCGGCTCTATCTCGCACGAAGCGCACAGCACTATGGCCATTGCCATGAACCGCATTGGCGGTAAAAGCAATACAGGCGAAGGCGGTGAGGACGAAATGCGTTATGACAAGCTGCCAAACGGCGATTCATTACGTTCGGCTATTAAACAGGTAGCATCAGGCCGTTTTGGGGTAACTTCAAACTACCTTACCAACGCGGATGAGTTACAGATAAAAATGGCGCAGGGCGCAAAACCAGGCGAAGGCGGTCAGCTGCCGGGCCACAAGGTTGACGACTGGATCGCTAAAACCCGTCACTCTACTCCGGGTGTAGGTTTGATCTCACCTCCGCCGCACCACGATATTTACTCTATCGAAGATTTGGCACAGCTTATCTTCGATCTTAAAAATGCTAACCGTGCTGCCCGTATCAACGTTAAGCTGGTATCAAAAGCCGGTGTAGGTACAATTGCAGCCGGTGTTGCCAAAGCACACGCGGATGTGATCCTGATTGCAGGCTACGACGGAGGTACTGGTGCATCGCCAATAAGCTCTATCAAACATGCTGGCTTACCATGGGAACTTGGCTTAACCGAAGCTCACCAAACACTGGTACGTAATAAACTGCGCAGCCGTGTGGTACTACAAACAGACGGTCAACTGAAAACTGGTCGCGATTTGGCAATCGCAGCCCTGATGGGCGCCGAAGAATGGGGCGTGGCTACTGCTGCCCTTGTTGCCGGCGGCTGTATCATGATGCGTAAATGCCACCTGAATACCTGCCCTGTTGGTGTGGCAACACAAGATCCAGAATTACGTAAATTATTTTCAGGCAAACCTGAGCATATCGTTAACTTGTTCCGCTTTATGGCCGAAGAGTTGCGCGAGATCATGGCCGAGCTTGGTTTCCGTACTATTCATGAAATGGTTGGCCGCGTACAGTTCCTGAAAGTGAAAGATAACCTGCAAAGCTGGAAAGCCAAAAAGATTGACTTGAGCGGCATCCTGCACCCGGTTACCAACACCAAAGGTATGACCTTGTATAACAGTGAATCACAGGATCACGGCATGGCCAATATCCTTGACTGGAAACTATGGGAAGCTGCGAAGCCTGCTATTGAAGATAAAACACCGGTATTTGCTTCGTTTGATGTGATCAACGTTGACCGCACCATCGGTACCTTGTTATCTAACGAGATTTCTAAAGTTTATGGTTCGGCTGGTTTACCTGACAATACCGTTAACTTCAAATTCAAAGGTTCGGCTGGTCAAAGTTTTGCAGCATTCACCACTAAAGGTGTTTCTTTCGAGCTGGAAGGCGAAGCTAACGACTATGTAGGTAAAGGCCTTTCCGGTGCCCAGATAGCTGTTTATCCTGCTGCTAATGCAACCTTTGTACCTGAAGATAACATCATCATCGGTAACGTAGCCCTTTATGGTGCTACATCAGGTGAGTTGTTTGTAGGCGGTATGGCCGGCGAACGTTTCGCAGTACGTAACTCCGGCGCTACCACTGTTGTTGAAGGTATCGGCGACCATGGTTGCGAGTACATGACCGGTGGTCGTGCGCTTATCCTTGGTAATACTGGCCGCAACTTTGCAGCCGGTATGAGCGGAGGTATAGCATGGGTTTACAATCCTGAAGGTACGTTTGCAGAAAACTGCAATACTGAGATGGTTGACCTTGACCCGCTAAGTGTACAAGACGAAGAGCAGATCCTCACCCTGCTGCGTAAACACATCACCTTAACCGGCAGCAAGCTGGCGCAAAAGATACTAAACAACTGGAATGAAGCATCAACCCAGTTTGTGAAAGTGTTCCCGAGAGAGTATAAAAAAGTATTAGAGAAATTACAATATCAAACCATAGGCTAAGAAATGGGAAAACCTACAGGATTTCAGGAGTTTAATCGCGAACTTCCATCAAAAGTTCCGGCTGCTGAACGCGTTAAGAACTATAACGAATTTGTGAATTTATATACTGAAGAGAAGCTTAACCAGCAATCGGCCAGGTGTATGAATTGCGGTATCCCTTTCTGCCATTCGGGATGCCCCCTTGGTAATATCATTCCTGAGTTTAACGACGCCGTGTATCGTAAAAACTGGGAAGAAGCTTACCATATATTATCATCAACTAATAACTTCCCTGAGTTTACAGGCCGTATCTGCCCTGCCCCATGCGAATCTGCATGCGTGTTAGGCATCAACAAGCCGCCTGTTGCTATTGAGGAAATTGAGCGCCACATCATTGAGATTGCTTACGAGAAAAACCTTGTAAAACCAACTGCACCGCTTGTTAAAACGGGCAAAAAGGTAGCCGTTGTAGGTTCGGGCCCTGCGGGCCTGGCCGCTGCTGCACAATTGGTGAAAGTTGGCCACACCGTTACCGTTTACGAACGTGATGACCGTGCAGGTGGTTTATTACGCTATGGCATACCCGATTTTAAACTGGAAAAATGGGTTGTTGAGCGCCGTGTTGAGGTAATGGAAAAAGATGGCGTTGTATTTAAATACAACAGCGAGGTTGGTGTAAACGTAGCTGCTGATGAACTGGTACGCAACAACGATGCCGTGATTTTAGCAGGGGGTTCCACCATTCCGCGTAACCTTAACATTCCTGGCCGTGAGTTAAAAGGCATCCATTTTGCAATGGATTTCCTGAAACAGCAAAACAAACGTGTTAGCAATATTGAAGTTACTGCCGAAGATATTATAGCTACAGGTAAAGACGTAGTGGTAATTGGCGGTGGTGACACCGGGTCGGACTGTGTGGGTACTTCAAACCGCCAGGGTGCTGCATCAATCAAGCAATTTGAGGTGATGTTCCAGCCGCCGGCTCAGCGTACACAGCATATGCCATGGCCTACATACCCAATGGTACTGAAAACTACCAGCTCACACGAGGAAGGTGCCGACCGTTTCTGGGGTGTTAATACTTTAGAGTTTTTAGGCGATGAAGAAGGTAACCTGCGTGCCCTGAGAGTGGTTGATGTTGAATGGGAACAGGATTTTATGGGTCGCCCTGTAAAATTCCATGTAGTTGAAGGTTCGGAGCGTGAAATCCCTTGTCAGCGTGTATTCCTGGCTATGGGTTTCTTACATCCACAGCATGATACTTTCATCAGCCAGCTTGGCGTTGAAATTGACGACCGTAAAAACGTTAAAGCCAAAGAAGGTGTTTACCGTACCAACGTAAGCAAAGTGTTTACAGCAGGCGATATGCGCCGCGGACAATCACTGGTGGTTTGGGCTATATCTGAAGGCCGCGAAGCTGCCCGCAAGGTTGACGAGTTTTTAATGGGCCACTCTCTGCTGGAAAGTAAAGACGCCGTTAACCAGTTCGACCAGGTGTTTTAGTGTTAGAGATTGGAGGTTTGAGATTAGAGGTTAGTTATTTTTAACTCACAAAGTAGATATCTCCTTATCATATTGTTTTAATTAAAAGCCGGGCGTTTGCCCGGCTTTGTTGTTTTTTACTTTTCCAGATACTCTTTAAGCGAAATACTCGTAATATGTGTCCAGCCGGCAACAAAGTTTTCTTTCTTGAAGGCATCCAGCGGCGGGAAGGTTTCGAGTCCGCTATGGGTAAGTATCAATTTAGTACCCTCCCCTTCCGGGAACAGTTCCCAGGTAACTTCCGAATCGCCTTCGTAGCCATCATATCGCCAGGTATAAGCAATGGTTTTACCCTCAACAACTTTAGTTACCCGGCACAGGTGACGATATTGAAAATTATTGTTATCTCCGGCCGTAAATTCAAATTCAAAACCTACCTCGGGTTTAAACTCGGCAAGGTCGAAATACCATTCTTTCATTTTTTCTCTAACGGTAATGGCTTCCCATACCTTTTGAATGGGCGCCAAATAAACACGTTCAATTACAAATGGTTGTGTGCTCATAGTTTGTTGTTTTTATGGTTATCTGTATTTTGTTCGTTGGTTAAAAAAGCGTCGAGGGCATCGAGTTTCTGCGTCCAAAACCAGCGGTATTGCTCTGCCCAGTCTGTAACCTGCTTTAACTGTTTCAAATCAGCATGGCAATAGCGTTCCCTCCCCTGTTGCTTAATAACGAGCAAGCCGCATTCGGTTAATATTTTTATGTGTTTGGATACAGCCGGCCTGCTGATATCAAAATTATCGGCCACGGCATTAAGGTTCATTTGCCGGCTGGCCAGCAGGTTAATGATCTCACGGCGGGTTGGGTCGGCAATGGCCTGGAAAACATCTCTTCGCATAGTAACAGAACGGAAACATGAAACCGTTCGGTTACAAATATAAATGAAACCATTTGGTTACGCAATATCTATTTTAATTTTCTTAAAAAGACGCAACACGCACCTACAGGGTGCTACTTTACTTTCAACATACTTATTTACAAGCATATGCAATACACCCCTATACTCAAATCATTTCATGATTAGCCAAATAAGGGATATGGGAAGCAATCGGCAGCGCCTATACCATAGGTAATTTTACGTAGTGAAAATTGGGTGATTATACCTATTTCGGGGTATTGTTTTTTGCCATATTTTTATCACACCTGAATGTTTAATGCAATTTAATACAATGGCAGTACGTATAGTATCTATAAAAACCGACACCACACCGCACGATAACCCGTATGTGGCCATCGACTCACTTGAATGGATCAACGAGCGGATCAATGTAAAAGGCCTCACCGAAAGGTCGAAACTTTATGACTGGATAAAACATGAGGATGGTGAGGCTTACATTATTGATGACAAAGGCAATAAAACCAGCTTGATCCCTGCTGTTTGCCCCAAGGGCAACAAGTATGTGAAGACTGTTTACGACGAATCGAAACCCGACTATCTGCTCGGCTTACCGGAATGCGCCTGAAAAGTTGCTACCAGTTTTTAAAAGGATGAACGCTTAACCTGGCATTATAATACCGATCATCGCCGGTTACCTCAGTTGTTACCCATGGCGGCAGTTCAAACTCTTCATCCTCGCTACCAAGTTCAATTTCGGCCATCAGTAAGCCCTGGTTATCGCCTAAAAACTCGTCAACTTCCCAAAGTTTACCAGCATAAGTAATGCGGTAGCGGTATTTTTCCAACTCGGAGGCGGCAAAATTATCAAGCAATTGAACGCCATCGGCTGCGGGAATAGTATATTCAAACTCACTCCGGCTAAAACCTGCTGTACTCCCTTTTATGGTGATATATGCTTCGGTATCAGTAACCCGTACCCTTATTGTTTTCTTTTCATCACTAAAAATGTACCCCTGCCTGAAATGCATTGCCTCCGGCTTTGTTACTTGCTGCCATTTCTCCTGATCTACCAAAAATTTACGTTCTATTTCAATTGCCATCAGCTTATATCAGATTTACTTACAATCTGCAATTTTAGCATTATTTAACATTTGGGCGTTGGTAAATATCATATATTTATAACATATCTAACCTATATGCTAATTGCTAAACCTTTTACAAATTTAACCTGCATTGTATTGACTTTGTTTTGCCTTGGCTGTAAACACCGCAACATTGTTAAACATGACGGCGAAAAAGATCTGATCTCATTTAAACCTGTCTTTGGCATCAGCTATACCGAAATTGCGCGGCGTTCACAAAACGGGCTATCATTTAACCATTTTGGTTACCAGTTAGAACCGGAATGGAAAATGCGATTTGTTTCAAATGATTCTACCAGTATCTATAGCCCAACAAAAAAGCAGTTCATCAATTTCCCCCTTACCCGTGGTTATGACTCTATTTTTAATACAGCCCGCACCTGGCTCAAAGTTAAAACCATGACCAAAGACAGCATGATCATTGAATTGCTCAAGGCCTATGCAGATTCGGTTGATACGCGCGGCGCTAAAGTTTACATGGTTTTTTATGCGGATAAGTATATAAACAATGTACTTCATGGCGATTTAAGCAAATGCAAAAGCCCGAGTAAAAAAGACTCTGTTTACATACAATGGTTAACCGATGCCGCAAATAAAAATGTTAACAAGGCCTTTGCCGCCCGGCAGCCCGTCGAACTTAAAAGTAAAAGCCCGTTGATTACCATCAGTACACGTTACACAGAGCCAACCATGCTTAACAACTTCGATGCCTCTTACGATTATATGAACCCCGAGTTTGATATTACCATCAATAAAGCTTACAGCAATTTTTACTATTCATTCTCCATGTTTGTTGATCCGGCCGGGCAAATACATTATGGAAGACCCCTTACGGTATTTACAGAAAAAAGCTACGAAGAAAATTATATTCACCTCTCTACAGCGGTAATGAACAGTTACCTTAAATACTACCTGAACTTTATTCCCGGTAAAACACTTGGTATAGTGCATACCAGCGAGATTGCCGTTCATGTTACAGGAAACCGGGGCGTGTAGATTTAAGTCACGGGGTTATGTAACCTCCTCATTTTAGCGTTCATAATACGTCATATATTTAACAAATACCTATATGATAACTAACAAACCTGTAGCAAAATTAACCTGCATCGTTTTGGCTTTGCTTTGCATGGGCTGCAAACAACGTAACATTGTTAAACACAATGGCGAAAAAGACCTGATTTCCTTTAAACCTGTATTGGGTATCAGCTATACAGAGATAGCGCGCAGATCAGATAATGGGCTATCATTCAATAACTCCGGTTATCAATTAGAGCCGCAATGGAAAATGCAATTCGTTTCCAATGATTCAGCCAGTATTTATAGTCCGGCTAAAAAACAATTCATCAATTTTCCGCTTACCCGCGGATATGATTCTGTTTTTAATACCGCCCGCGCCTGGTTAAAAGTTAAAACCATGACTAAGGATAGCATGATCATCGAAATGCTTAAAGCCCACGGCGATTCGGTTGATACTCGCGGCGCAAAGGTTTATATGATTTTTTATGCCGATAATTATATTAAAAACACACTTCATGGCGATTTGAGCAAATGTAAAAGCCCAAACCGTAAAGACAGCTTGTACATAAAATCATTAACCGTTATTGCCAATACGGATTATAATAAAGCATTTGCCGCCCGGCAACCCGTTGAGCTCAAAAGCAGAAGCGCTTTAGTTACGTTTACCAGGCGCCATGTAGAACCAACAATGCTCAATAATTTCAGCACGACCGATGACTACATGCGCCCCGAGTTTGACATCACAGTTAAGAAGGCTTATACCAATTTTGATTATTCGTTTTCGATAATTGTAGACACAGCCGGACAACTACATTATGGGAAGCCAATTATCTTTTTTTTAGAAAAAGAACGTATACCAGCGTATAACCACTATTCAACAGCAGTGATGAACAGCTACCTTAGATATTACCTGAATTTCATTCCCGGTAAAACGCTTAGTATTGCACATGCCAGTGAGATAGCAGTTCATGTTAACGGGAGAACAGGAGTATAGGTTTAAATTAAGAAATTATATAAATTCCATTACACAGCAGCGATTTTTTAGCCGTTTATTGAATTATCTATATCTTTAGCGGCAATGCTATCCATCAATCTTAGAACGTTAAAACCGTCAGCATTTGGGCTGCTCATCATTATATCTGCCTTTATTTCAGGTTGCGGCAGCGGCCCTTCAGGTAACAAGAAAAGAGAGTTGATCTCCTTTAAACCTTACAATGGCATCAACTACTCTGAAGTATCCAGGCGTCAAAAAAACGGTCTTTCGTTTAACGAATACGGTTATCAACTGGAGCCACAATGGAAGCTAAAATTTGTATCAGACGATTCGATAAGCATTTTCAGTCCAACAAAAAATGCTTTTATTAATTTCCCGCTAACACGTGGCTATGATTCAATCTTCAACGCAGCGCGCTCATGGTTAAAGATAAGGCAAATCAATAAAGACAGTATCACCATGGAGATCCTGATCCAAAAAGGTGATTCACTTGATGTTAAAGGCACCAAGGTGTTCATGCGATTTTTTGCTGATAATTATGTAAAAAACGTTTTGCACACCGATACCAGTACATTAAGAAGGCCAAGCCGTGCCGATACTGTATTCATCCGTTCGCTTGCCGCTAAAGCAACTGCAGATTATACCAAGGCTTTTGCAGCCAGACAGCCGGCTATAATAACCAGCAAAAGCCCGCTGGTAACCGTGTCTCGCCGCACTACCAAACCGGACATACTTAATAATTTCGATAACTCTGACGATTACCTTGACCCTACTTACGACATCGTGATCAAAAATGCCTATAAGGATTTCTATTTTTCCTTCACCATGTATGTTGATGATAAAGGCAGTTTGTACTACGGCGCCCCGCTTGTTGGATTTAACGGCGACCAGGAAAGAGAAGCCGATTATATTCATACCTCAAAAGCCGTTGTGGACAGCTACTTTAAATTTTACCTTAATGTAAAGCCTGGTACTACTCTGGGCATCATTCACTCAAGCATGGTTTCGGTACATGTTGAGGGCAAGGCCAAAACTGCAGCCAAGTAACAATTGTGCTATTTTGTATAAGCGTATAGCTTTTAGCGTTTAACTTTCGCAAGCGGCTAAAAAAGCATTTGTAAAAAAGTGTTAAATAAACGGCCGCTAAAAATGCAATACGGCTAAATGTTTATATTAGCCCCTGTTACTTCTTTAACTTATATTGATGATCATACGTCGATTTTTACTCCTATTATGCCTGTTAACCGCCTTTGGCGCATCTGTTTTTGCCCAGCAGGATAGCATCCCCCTAACAACCATAATCGAAAAAACAAGCAAGTTTATCAGCAGCTACCCTATCGAGAAAGTTTACCTGCATACAGATAAACCTTATTACGCTGTTGGCGATACTATTTGGTTTAAGGCCTATGTAACCATTGAAAAGCACCAGCCATCGGCATTGAGCCGTATTGTTTATGTCGACCTGATCAACAACCGCGATTCCGTAGTTGAGAGTCAGCGCATTGCAGTTACAAATGGTTTTGCAAGTGGTAACATTGTGCTTAACGGAGATACTTATAAACAAGGAGCTTACCGCCTGCGAAGCTACACCAACTGGATGCGTAATTTTGACCCGGATTATTTTTATGACCATACTTTTAATGTTGGCAATGCCATAGATAACCAGGTACGCACCAACATCACTTATAAAAGTTCAAGCAAAAGAACAGGTGTTAAAGTTGATGCCACTATCCTTTACAAAGGGCCGGACAATAGTCCGTATGCCAACAAAAAAGTAAACTGGCAACTGATGAAAAACGGCGACCCTGTAAGCAAAGGCCACGGCATTACTGACGATAAAGGCGTTTTGCAGGTTGACCTGCCCGAAAGCCAGGCCGATGTAATTACCGGCGGTATCCTGGTTACATCCATTGACGTTGGCGACCGTAAAACTATCAGCAGCAGCTTTTCCATGCGTACAGCCGTTAAAGGCTATGATGTGCAGTTTTTTCCGGAAGGAGGGCAGCTAACCAACGGGATCCGCACTAAAGTTGCTTTTAAGGCTATAGCCTCAAGCGGACTGGGCGTAGATATCAAAGGAACCATTGTCGATGATAAAGGCGCTGAGGTTGCCCAGATCAGCAGTGCTCATTTAGGAATGGGCATCTTCGCTATCACTCCTGACATCGAAAGATCGTACAAAGCAAACATTACTTTCCCCGATGGATCACAGGCTACCTATAATTTGCCGCGCGTACAATCAATGGGAATAAATATTGCCGTGTACAACAATGATCCAACCAATCTCACTGTAAAAATATCGGCTAACGATTTGTTTTTTCAGCGCAAACAAAACAAAAGTTTTTACCTGGTAGCGCAAAGCGGCGGTGTTATTTACTATGCAGCGCAAACTGTACTACAAAGCACGGTTTATTCGGCCAATATCCCTAAAAGTAAGTTCCCTACGGGTATTGTGCAGGTAACGTTGTTTTCATCTGGCGGATATGCTCTGTGCGAGCGGATTGTGTTTATTCAGCATAACGACCAGATGAACCTGGCCCTTAAAACTGATAAACCATCATACACTACAAGGGGCAACGTTAAGATCACTGTATCGGCAAAAAACAATACAACCCCGGCCGAAGGCAGCTTTTCGGTAGCTGTTGTTGATGATGGTACAGTACCGTCAAATGAAGATGCAGAATCAACCATATTGAGTAATATGCTGCTCACCTCCGATCTGAAAGGGTACATCGAAAAACCGAACTATTATTTCAATAAACCCGATGATGAAAAACTGACCAACCTGGATATTTTGATGCTTACCCAGGGTTACCGTCGTTTTGATTATGAGGATATACTTGCCGACAAAAATCCGCCTATATACCTTATGCCGGAGCAAGGCATTGACATAACAGGAACATTGAGGACCAATGCAGGTCTCCCGGTAGCCAAAGGCAGCTTAAGGTTGCTGATTCCAGATAAAAACTTTTCGGCAGAAACAATTACCGATATGTCGGGCAATTTTAAATTCTCAAACGTGAATGTGCCGGATACATCAAAAATTACACTGAGTGCCCGTAACAATCCTAACGGGCGCAACATGGTCATATCGGTTAATGGCGAAGCTTATCAAAAACTGAGCAAAAACAACAACATCCCCGATGAGATCCTGAACATTGACAGTACTTTCCGCCCTTATTTAAAAAACAGCTATAAGCAATATCAAAGTTCACGTACCATAAAAGAAGTTGTTGTAAAATCAACCAAGATCGTAAAAAAAGCCAGTCATGCTGATTATGGCACCTTCTCAGGTTTACCTATGCAGGCCGATCATGAAGTATCGGCACAACAATTACAGGGCTGCCCTTTGTTGTTAAACTGTTTATCAACCATGGCAATGGGCCTTACCTATATCGACAACAATTTTTATGTTACCCGCGATTACAATGCCGGCGGCCGCACCCCGGTGCAGGTATATGTAGGCAGCCTGCCTGTTGATGCCAACTTTTTATCAAGCATACAATCGAGCGAGGTTGAATCTGTAGAGATCTTTTTAAATGATGGGGTAAGCGGCATCAACCGCAGTACCCAAACCAAGGGCGTACTGGTGATTAACAAAAAGGTTGTTAAAAAACAAAAAATAACACTTGCACAATTACAGGAACTTATCCCCAAACAAAATGTGATCACTTTTGCAGTGCAGGGTTACACCAAAGCCAAAGAGTTTTACTCGCCTAAATATGATGTAACCAAAGCAGGCACACTTGGCGGCGACTTACGTAATACTATTTATTGGAAACCTAACGTAATTACCGATAAAGCAACCGGCACTGCAACCATCAGCTTCTTTAACAGCGATCAACGCGGCTCATACCGTGCTATAATTGAAGGGATTGACGCCGAAGGTAATATCGGCCGAAGTGTGATACATTATAACGTAAAATAAGATAACTCAACCCCGGTTATTATACTTTGAAAACCCTGATCGTTTAAGCAGCAATCGGGGTTTTCCATTTATACCTATTCAGTGTTTTTTTCAAAAAGCTTTAAGCCTTGTGCATTAAGCTTTTACCTATTAATAGTTTATATTAGTACAACCAATTAATTTAAACATTATCATCATGAATTTTCAACTTATCAACTGGCTGGCCGTCGTGGTTGCAGCATTATCCGCGTTTTTAGTTGGCGGTATCTGGTACTCTCCTGCCCTGTTTGCCAATGCATGGATGGCAGATAATAAACTAACCAGTGCCGAATTACAAGCTTCCAACAAAGGCAGGGCCTTTGGCTTTACAGCCTTCTTTTCTATCATTATGGCTGTAAACCTTGCTATGTTTTTAGCCGATGCAAAAACCGATCTTGCCTGGGGAGCTACAGCAGGTTTCCTTGCCGGTATCTGGACATTCTGCGCTATCGCTATTCACAGCCTGTTTGAGCTCAAAAGCTGGCGGCTGATATTCATAAACGGCGGCTATAGCGTAGTGTCCTTAACCCTGATGGGATTGATATTAGGGGCCTGGAGATAAGATGATTCACTAATAGAAAACAAATTTATGCGAATTGCACAGATAGTCATCGAGCTTTAATTTGTGTAATTCGTTCACAAATGACATTGATGTTATACATTCCATGAACAATACTGATGCTTTTTAGTTGAACTTTACAGTAGTCAATCCAAAATACTTTACCATGGCAAATACAACAAGTTCATTTGAAAAGACATTCACCATTGGTGGCGACATTACCATTAATCGTTTAGGTTACGGCGCAATGCGTATTACAGGTCCCGGCATCTGGGGACCGCCGAAAGATAAAGACGAAAGCATCCGTGTATTAAAACGCGCTGTCGAGCTGGGCGTAAACTTCATTGATACGGCCGATAGCTATGGGCCAAATGTATCGGAAGAATTAATTGCCAAAGCCCTGCACCCGTACCCTACCGACCTCCTGATAGGTACCAAAGGCGGCTTATTACGTACCGGTCCCAACGAATGGCCTGTGGATGCTTCGCCAAAGCATTTGAAGGAAGCTCTTGAAGGCAGCCTGAAACGCCTCCAGGTTGATCGTATAGATCTGTACCAGCTACACCGCATTGACCCTAAAGTTCCTGCCGAAAAATCATTTGAGTTTTTGCAAAAAGCACAGCAGGAAGGTAAGATCAGGCATATAGGCTTATCTGAAGTAAGCGTTGACGATATTAAGCTTGCCCAGCAATACTTTGAAGTAGTATCGGTACAAAACATGTACAGCGTTGATAACCGCAAATGGGAGGCCGAACTGGAATACACCCGCGATCATAACATCGCCTTCATTCCATGGTTCCCGCTTGGCGGCGGCAACGTACAGGGCGAAGACATATTAAGCCGTATTGCGGCCAAACATGATGCTACCATTCACCAGGTGGCATTAAGCTGGTTATTGCATCATTCGCCAAACATACTGCTTATTCCCGGCACATCAAGTGTTAAACATTTGGAGGAGAATATGAGAACCGCCGATATTCAACTGTCAGATGATGATATAGATGTATTGAACAGCCTGTCTGAAGCATAAATAAAACAATTTTAGCTCTTCAAATTGAAAAGAATGAACACCGGCAGCTATTATGAAACATCAATCCTAAATGAAAAGTAAAGAAGAAATACTGAACAACTATAACACTACCGGCAAAGATGGCCTGCCTGAAATATCAGCCGAAGACCTGCTCAACGCCATGGAAGCCTACAAACAACAATGGGCCGAAGCGGCTTTTAATGCAGCAAGGAAACACCGTAACGAAGCTTACGAGTTTGAAACTTTTAATGATTTTATGGCGAGCACCCAGGCTACGGAGCAGGTGCAGGATAATTTCGGTGCTATGATAACCGCGGTAGCTGATAATGTAGTTGCCAATTTTTTGCCGGATGACAGTTCGATAAATGAGTTTGATTTTAATTTTACGATGCAGGGCAAGGGTTATACTGCTTTTTATGCCAAAGATGCTCAGGGATACTGGCAAATGAGCAGATGGTCGGAACAGTAGGCAGGGGCAGTTTTGAGTTAGCAGTTTGCAGTGAAAATCTGTTTGACATTCTGTGATATTCGCTGTCCGAAGTCCCAGGCATCGAACAGCGGAGTTTTTTGTCACTGCAAACTGCACACTAATGACTGCAAACCGCCTTAAACGTCGGCCACTTTAAATGGCTTTACATCAACACTTTCCCATACTTTTTGAGTAACATACGGATCATTTTGTTTCCAGGCTTCCATCTCTTCGTCGGTTTCAAACTGTACTATCATGGTTGAGCCAATCATCTTGCCTTCTTCGTTCAACATGGCTCCTCCTAACACAAAATTACCATTGGCTTTTAAAGCCCTGGCACCATCAAGATGATGAGGGCGTGCGCCTAAACGACGTTCAAATGCTTCGGCGTCGGTATAATCATAGGCAGTAACGAGATATTGTTTCATGGATATCTATTTTAATTGGTACTTAAATACATGCCTGCAGCTTTGGCGCCTGCATGTTTTATCAGGTCCGAATATCCGCAAAACTATCCCATTAAAATGAATTAAAAATTAAATTAAATTTATAACTGTAAAGTTGACAATTTTTACAATATTTGTTTTCCGAAAAACCAACCTGAATAATGAAGAATAATTTGCACCAGGAATTTATTAAGATCTTTAACAAAGAAGCAGACAACGCGTACTTTTCACCCGGTCGTGTAAACCTTATCGGCGAGCATATTGACTATAACGGCGGTTTGGTTATGCCATGTGCTATTACTTTTGGTACTTATTTACTAACCTCCCCTAATGAGGATGGCATTTTCCGGTTCAGGAGTTTAAATTTTAGTGAGCAAAAAGATATCCCGCTGCAAATCAGTTATGAAAAAACCGGCGAAAACTGGTTTAACTTTCCTATCGGTGTTATTGACCGCTTTATAAAGGATGGTCATCCGTTAAAAGGCCTGGATATGCTATTTTATGGCGATATCCCAATTGGCTCAGGTTTGTCATCATCAGCTTCAATCGAGGTGGTTACCTCCTATGCACTTAACGACCTGTTTAACAGCGGCTACAGCAAGCTCGACCTGGTTAAACTGTCAAAAGATGTAGAAAACAACTTTATAGGTGTTAACTGCGGTATCATGGACCAGTTTGCAGTTGCCTTTGGCGAAAAGAACAAAGCCCTGATGCTTAACTGCGATACCCTGGATTACCAGGCTGTTGACAGCAATCTTGGCGATTATGTACTTGCCATTATCAACACTAATAAACCCCGCAAACTGGCCGAATCAAAATACAACGAACGCGTAGAAGAATGCCAGGCAGCCCTAATGGCCTTGCAACAGCAACTGGACATTAAATATCTTTGCGAGATCAATAGCACTACTTTTGAACAATACAAACACCTGATAACCGATCCGGTTGTACTGAAACGCGCAAAACACGTAATTGAAGAGAACGACCGTGTAAAACTGGCCGCAACGGCCCTTGCAGATAACAACCTGACCGAGTTTGGCAGGCTAATGTACGCCTCACATGATTCCCTGCGCGATTTATATGAAGTAAGCGGTGTTGAACTGGACGCTGTTGCCGAATACAGCAAAACCAACCCTGATGTTGCGGGTGCCCGTATGACGGGTGCAGGTTTTGGCGGTTGTGCTATAGCATTGGTAAAAGGTGATGCTTTCGACAAATTCAGCAAGGAAGTAACCGAATATTACACGCAAAAAATTGGCTATGCACCTTCAGTTTATAGCTCTCTTATTGGCGATGGTGTAGGCGAACTGGCTTCAGTAGCTAACTAACGGCTTTTTTGTATTTTTGCACTTGGTTCATAGTTGATAGTTCATGGTTCATAGCCTGTTATTAAACAAATATTGGCTATGAACTACGGTCTATGAACCATGAACTAAAGAGTATGCGCAAATTAAAATTGGACGAGCTGAACCGGGCTACGGTTGATGAATTTAAAGCACAGGATAAATTGCCGGTAGCAGTAGTGCTGGATAATGTGCGGAGTATGCACAATATCGGCTCTATTTTCCGCACCTCCGATGGTTTTGCAGTTAAACAAATCTGCCTTTGCGGTATTACCGCCCAACCACCTCATCGCGAAATTGAAAAAACAGCCCTTGGCGCAACCCAATCAGTAAACTGGACTTATTACGAAACTCCTTTGCAGGCTGTTGAACAATTACGTAACGATGGCTACCAGATTATAGCCATTGAACAAGCCGAAAACAGCACCATGCTTCACGAGTTTAAACCTGCCGAAGATGGTAAATACGCCCTGATTTTTGGCAACGAGGTAAACGGCGTAAGCGATGAAGTAATGCAAGCGATTGACGCCTGTATCGAGATTCCTCAGTTTGGCACCAAGCATTCGTTCAACATAGTTGTATCAGCAGGAATAGTACTTTGGGACTTTTTTGCCAAGATGGCGATATAGAACCTCACCCAAACCCTCTCCTTTAGAGAGGGCTTAAAAAATGCATCTTAAAGTCTCCCCCTCGGGGAGATTTAGAGGGGTTACTTCCTCAGCACATAAAACGACATTTCCTTCCTCGTTACAAAACCGAGCTTTTCATACACTTTAATAGCCCTTTCATTTTCACTTTTCACATGTAGAAATGGAATTTCAGAAGCAGTTTTAATGCGTTTAGCTTGATTTAACAACAACTTTCCGGCATAACCACGACCAAGGTAATCGGGATGTGTACAAACAGCGCTAATCTCGGCATAAGGTGCAGGGTTTAAACGCTGACCGGCCATAGCAACCAACTTATCGCCATCAAATATGCCGTGATAATGTCCAAACTCAATAGTTCGCTCTATAAAGGGACCAGGATTGGTCAATTGGGTAAGTTCAAGCATCTGGGGCACATGTTGAGCTGTAAGCGGTAGCAAATCTTCATCAGCAAAACCAGCAGGTACTTCTCCCTCAAAAACCATCTGCAGGCATTTCAGGTAATGTACTATTTTCCACTGCTCCGGGATCACAATATCGTGCGGGGCAATAAAGATAAAATGGCTCTCAAAAGGAATTATATCGTAAAGCAGGTTAAAATTTTCAGCAGATATTTCAGGAATAGCAACAAAAGGCGAAACCTCCTTCGGGAAATATTTAGCTATATCATTACCGCCCGCAAAAGCTTTATTACCGGTGTTAAGGGCGTTCCAGGCCGGGTTATCAAGTACATGTTCCATCAAGGCAAAGCTATTAAAAATACCATGCAGCGGGGTTTGGGCTTGTCATTCAATTTTAATTTATTGCTTACATTAGCTTTATCCATTATAAAACGTTTACAATGAATGCCCTTGCTAAAAAACTGCTGATCAAACCAAATTCACGCTGGTTGTTGCAAAATGCGCCCGCAGGTTACCAGGATAGCTTGTCTCCCCTGCCGGATAATGCCAGCCTTGTATTTAACACCGAAGGCGAATTTAACGGTATCCAGCTATTTGTGACCAACAGTACAGAACTGACATCCGAACTTAAGGTAATCAACCCGTTACTTAAAGACGATACTGTTTTCTGGATTATCTACCCTAAGAAAAGCTCAGGTATCCAAACAGATCTGGAAATGATGAGCAATTGGGACGCCGCGGCTCTGTATGGCTTACGGCCTGTAGCATCAGCTGCTGTTAACGAAGTATGGACTGCATTACGCTTTCGGCCGGTTGAAGCTGTAAAAGTTTCTGAAGGACGAATTGAGGCTGTACGAAATAATGAGTACGGCGATTATATTGACGTGGATAATAAAATAGTAACCCTCCCTGATTACTTAAAAGAAACATTGGAGCAACATCCGGCAACGCTTGACTACTTTCAATCGCTGGCTTACAGCCATAAAAAGGAGTATGTACTTTGGATCCTTACAGCCAAACAGGAAAAAACCCGCCAGGACCGCTTAACTAAAATGGTGGAAATGCTGCAGAATAAAAAGAAGAATCCTTCGGATAAATAAAAAATTTCAAATGGTTACTAAACAAAAGCGCCCTGCATTTTCAACAAATACAGGGCATTTTTATGTTTAGTTTTATTTACCAGCCAGAGCCTTTTTTAGCATTACCATTTTTGATATGCTCTTCGGCAGTTGCTTTGCCCATGATGGCAGCCATTTTGTTACCTTCACTGTCAGTTCCTGTTGCAATGTATCTGCCCGATTTTACGTCGATAACGGGATTGATCATTGGTACATTTTTAGTTTTTGTTTTCACTGAATAAGCGGTGATGCCACTTCCTTTTTCTGTTGCCATGATAAGTTTCTTTTGTTTTTTAATGTTAACCCCATTTAAACTGAATTGTTTTCAGCACAGGTATAATTGGTTTCTATGCGTAAACATGCATCATTTTTTTTAATTAAAAATAGCTGGGATAAATAATTTGTTAACAGATTTAAGTTTGTGTTAATAACGAATAAACCATCGTATCCTCAAAACGACCTTTATACAAATGATCTTCCTTAAAATAAGCCTCCTGCACAAAATTATTTTTGAGCAATAATTTAATTGAAGCGAAATTCCCCGGACTTACATAAGCTCCTATAGAATGCAGTTTCATCACATTAAAACCATAGTGGATAGCGGCGGTTATTGCCTCCTGCATAAGCCCCTGCCCCTGGTATACCGGGTTTAAAAGGTATCCGATCTCGGCACGGTGACTGTCTTTCTCTATCCGCCAAAAACCTATGCTCCCAATATATTTATTATTGTTTTTCAGGCAGATACACCAGGTAATACCATCGTTTTTGACAAGCAGGTCTTCTATCACGTCTATCAGAGCAACAGCATCATCAATGGTTTTGCTGATTGGCCGGTGAATGTACTGCATCACGGTTTCGTTCGATCTCATTTCAAACAAATCGGCAGCGTCATCACGGGTAAAACGCCTTAATATAAGGCGCTCAGTTACCAAAATAGGAAACGGATTAAAGTCAGGACTAAGCATAAATAATGTTAATAACCGGCTGCAATAGCGGCATTTTAAATAAAACTGTCCGCCTCGCGATACGCTTTAATTAATGCAAGCTCACCTTCTTTTCCTGTTCCGGCTGTGCCATGCTCCATGCCCATTACGCCTTTATAGCCTTTATTATAAATGTGTTTGAATATATTTTTATAATTAACCTCGCCGGTTCCCGGCTCTTTACGGCCGGGGTTATCCCCTATCTGGTAATAGCCTATCTCATCGTAAACCAAATCAAGTGTCGGGATAATATTACCCTGGTTACGCTGAACGTGATACATATCATACAGGATCTTACACGACGGACTTCCCACAGCCTTACAGATGGCATAAGCCTGGTCGGGTGTACGCAGGAACAGATCCGGATTATCGCTTAGCGGCTCCAAAACCATTATAATGCCGTGCGGCTCCAGTATAGCAGTTCCCTTTTTTATGGCTTCAATAACATTGCCTGTTTGCACACCGATAGGGAGTTTCCGCGCAAAATCGCCGGGGACTACGGTAACCAGTTTGCTGCCTATGCGTTTGGCTACCTCAACCGCCTGCTTACAGGAGGCGATGAACTTTTCAACCTGGTCGGAATTGCCTGTTGCCAGCATGTTACTATCGTTGCCCAAGCCTGGCTGCACAAAAACGCCCATTGCCATGCCCAGCTTCGCCAGCGTATCACCTATCTTTTTTTGCTGCTCAACCGGTCGGCCGCTCATGCCGTTATCCTCAATAGCGCGGAACCCCTTATCATAAGCAAATTTTATCTGGTCGATAAAATCATCGCCTGCATGGCTTTTAAATATGCCGTCATGAATGCCATAGTTAAGATTAAAAGGTTTATCGCCGGCTACAGCAGCTGCTTCTCCTGTAGGTTGAGCGCAACCGGCAAGCGCGGAGGCTTTTAAAACACCTGTGGTCAATAGTGAAGCCCCGGCCAGTACCGAGCTTTGAACAAAGTTTCTGCGTTTCATGAGGGTTGTTGATTGGTTTGCGGGCTAAATATAACACCTATGCCCCATTTTAAAACATGGGCAACACCGTTTTATCCGTTTTTTCCAAGCATTCTTGCTGACCCGGCGACAGAGCCTGGTTGAAAATTCGGCTATTTTTGTTATCTTTGTGTATAAACGGCAAAATATTAAAGCTATTCCAGCTCACAGCGCCCAGCTATTTTGATGCTGATCTGTTTTATTCCCCGCTGATACCGTTGCTGCCCGGAACTTAACTTAAAGATCATTTTTACGCTCACCAAAACAAGGGATTATTACCTGGCCCGGCCTTTTTACTGCTACACGGAATAGCTATTGTTTAACTTAATCGATTTTAATTATGGCTAAATCGCAAGCAACATTCATGAAAAAACAACTGGAAAAAAATCGCCAGAAAAAAAAGGAAGATAAAGAACAACGTAAACAGGAACGCAAACAAAACGCAGGCGCCAGCGATCTGGAAAGCATGCTGGCCTATGTAAATGAATTTGGGGAAATTGTATCTACCCCGCCCGAAAAAAAACAGGCATAACCGGGTACGAATGGCATTACCCAGTACATTGTAACTATTTCGTGGCTGTAGCAATTAGTGATTGAACCTTTTACTATTTTAATTGTCATAACAAAAAATCAACCACAGTTATGAAATTTCAATTAGGCTTTGCTTCCCTTATCGCAATGACGGTTGCCTCTTGCTCGGGCAATCATTCGACGAATGATACTGATACGGTAATTAAAAAGGAAGACACCGCCATGGCTAATGCACCCGACGCCCCAGCTGTAAATATGGAGTATTGCTTTTATACTACCGAAGGCACCGCCAGCCAGGATACTACCAAAGTTAACCTTCATATTAACGGCAATAAAGTTACCGGCGATATGGACTGGCTGCCCAAAGAAAAAGATGCCCGCAAAGGCAGCCTGATGGGCAATTTAAACGGCAATGTTATTAAAGCCTTATGGACTTACGGGCAGGAAGGCCGCACGGATACGCTGAGCGTCGAATTTCAGCTAAGGGGTAATCAGCTTGCCCAGAAGCCTTACAGGTACGATCCAAAAACCGGCAAGCAACAAACAAACAGCACAGCCGATTATACAGTAATTTACAGCATGAAAAATTGCCGTTAATTTAAACGCAATTTATAAATTAGCTAAAAAATAAAAGGTCAAGAAAATGGAAAAGCGCGAAACCAGTATACTATATCTTGTTTTAGGCCTATATAGTTTAATGATAAGCTGGTATTACAATCACAGTGTTATATTACTTATTATCCATTACATATTTTGGCCTGTTTACTTGATATATGAACTACTAATAGGCCACCTTGCCCACGGCATGTGGAAAACCATCCCGCTTTCATACTTTAAATAAAGTAAAACTGGACGATATATAAAACAGAAAAACCACCCTGATATGTAATTTCAGGGTGGTTTTCTGTTTTTATTAAACCTTTTCAACCACAACAGCGGTACCGTAAGCAAGCACTTCTGTAACGCCCTGCATTACTTCGTTGGCGTCATAACGCATGTTAATGATGGCATTGGCACCAATAGCCTGCGCGTGCTGAATTAAAAGCTGGTAAGCCTCTTCGCGCGCGTTTTCGCACAACTCAACATAAATTGAAAGCCTGCCGCCAAACAGCGACTGAAAACCGCCGGCAATATTGCCCAACGCACTGCGGCTGCGCACCGTAATGCCACGTACAACGCCTAAATGCCTGGTAACTTTGTAGCCATCTAAGCCTGTACTTGTAGTAATAAGTGATGTATCCATTTTTAGTTTAAGTTTGTTAGCCAGCAATTTATCCGGCCTGGTTTTTATTTAGATGTAGTATGGTTAACGATATTACGTAAATATCTGTTTTTATTTTTTGAGATCAATGGTTTGTGATCAGAGATTAGAGATTAGTTTCTTTGCATATACAAGCGCTAATGATATCTAAATTAAGAGCAAATCCTAAAAATCCGTTTAATCCAGGTCAGAAACATAACCGGTATCCGCTATTAACTAACGCAAACTCCGTTTTCAATTTAAGTAATCGAAGCAAACTGCCCATGCTGCTTAAACCACCAACTATGATCCATGAACTATAAACCACAGTCTATGGACCATCTACTATGGACTAAAAAACGTACCTTCGCCAAAAAATTAAAATAGATGCCTGATAAAATTAAAGCTGTTTTTTTAGATCGAGATGGTGTGTTGAACCAGGAAATGGGCGATTATGTATGCCGTTTTGAGGATTTCCATGTACTTGATAACTTTGATGCCCTTAAAACCCTGCAGGACCGCGGCTATATGCTGCTTGTTGCTACCAACCAGGGCGGCCTGGCCAAAGGATGGTACACTGAAGAAGAACTGGCAAAAATGCACACTCACCTGAAACAGGTTTATCTTGAACGCGGCGTTGAACTTACCGACTTTTTTTACTGCCCGCATCACCCCAACTTTACCGGCGACTGTGATTGCCGCAAACCAAAACCGGGACTCCTGCTGCAAGGTATAGCTAAATACAACATCGACCCATCAAAATCGTACTTTATAGGTGACCGCGAACGCGACGTTGAGGCAGGCACAGCTGCAGGTGTAAAAGGTATTTTGATAGACAGCGACCAACCGATCAGTACGGTGCTGGATCTGATACTATAAAAGCAAAAACATATGTCATTGCGAGCGTAGCGCGGCAATCTCGTAGCCAATGCATTTCCGATCTGCTTGGCTACGAGATTGCTTCGTCGTTCCTCCGCAATGACATAAAAATAAAGCCCTTTCCCTAAAACATTTTCTTCTCTCCTGCTTTTTACAAATATTTATATTATCCTATGCAAAAAAGCCGCTACTTAAAAAACCTTGATGCTGTAATAGCCGCCTTAATCGGCTGGTTTATATTAAGCTTGTTTTTCAGGTATAGCGGTGTAGGAGTTTCTCCGGATAGTATCATGTATACCAGCGCGGCCAGGAGCTTTAAAGACCACGGTACCCTGCTAACGTTCAACCATGTACCTATTGTTGACTTTCCGGTTTTCTATCCTATCTATCTTGGTATAATTTCAGTTATCACCCAGATAGATCCTGTTAAGTTTGGCGCAATGTTGAATGGCATCATGTTCGCCGCACTCATTTTCACTAGCGGCTGGATCATTGAGCACTTTGTACCGGCCTCAAGAATTTATAAATGGCTGATGCTGGCGGCTATCATCCTGAGCCCCCCGTTGCTCCAGGTGTACTCCTATTTATGGTCCGAGACCTTGTTCATTCTTGAGATCCTGTTTTTTTTGGTTGCTTTCCGCGAATACCTTTTAAAACACACGCTTAAAGCACTTATAGTAGCAGCCGTTATAGCAGCTATAAGTTGCATAACCAGGTACGCGGCTGTTACCATTGTAGGTACAGGCGGTTTACTTTTGCTATTGGACAGGGTATTGCCCCTTAAAAAGAAGATTACCCATATCATTGTTTACGGGCTAATTTGTATCTCGCTGCTGGTGAGCAACCTTGTTTTCAATGCTTTTGTAACGGGTACAACAACCGGTCCGCGGGAGCCATCTATCACTCCGTTTAGCAAAAACCTGTATTACTTCGGCACCGTAATGTGCGACTGGATGGGCCTTACACCAAATCAATACTGGGCTGCCACACCTTTAGCCATCATCATTTTTCTGGGCTTTATTGCTGCCCTGGCATTTAATTATTATCGCCGCAAGCTGGATAGCTTTGAAAATTTGGCCATTACTTTCGCATTGGTTTACGGGGCTTTTATTGTGCTCTCATCTACTTTCTCAAGGTATGAACGGATCAATCACCGCCTGTTATCGCCATTGTACATTTCGGCTTTATGGGGATATACCAGTTGGGCTTTGCTCCTGCTGAAAAAAATAAACAATACCACTACCCGGCGCATTATCGGTGCTGTAATGGTGGTGCTGATGCTGGGTTTCATAACCAGCGAATTTTTCATAGATAGAGCCCGGTACAACGACCAGGTAGCCGACGAATACGGTAACCCCGGCTATACCGACGAAAGCTGGATAGATTCGGAATTTGCAGCCTATTTAAGGGGTACAGACCACAGCCTGTTTAAACCCGGCGTCAAAATCTATACCGACGCGCATGAAGCCGTTTATTTTTTCTCGGGCATGTCATCCTACCTGGTGCCGCACCGTTTCTTCACTAAGGATATCGATAAGTTTTATAAGGTGAAACATTATTATCTTATTTGGTTTAATGTATTGGAGAACCCTGAACTGATCAACCTGAAGGATATCCAAAAGGTTAAAAACCTCAAAAAGATCAAGGATTTTGGCGAAGAAGGGGCGATTTATGAATATCATTCAGAACCATGATTTACGGGATTTTAGGATTACCAAGAATTGAATAAACGCAGCTTCCGCCCGTTGTTGGTATTGTCACCAACAACGGGCGGGTTTCATTTGTCAATGTTTATCTTTGTTTTATGGCTGGCCAAAAGGACCCCAAAGAAGCATCAAACATCTTTAACTCTATAATAAAAGCATCGGTGAATATTCCTTTGCCTAAAAAGCCTTACCCCGACTGTTTAGAATGTGGTGAAGAAGCAAAAGATATTGTATCGAATAAGCGAGATGGTAAACTGATAATCTATACATACAAATGCCCCAATGGGCATTTGTTTACTGAAGAACTAACGTTGAAGTAATTCTTTTCTCATCCACATGGTCTAACAGGTATATAGTTACCTGACAACACCAATAACGGGCGGGTGACAACAAGTTGACCACAGGCTAAGTATTTTAATAATCTTTGGAGTAACCCTACCTTCAAATTAAACAATTGACAAACAATTACTTATTTCAACATATTCAAATTTATGTTAACCCCCCTCTCATTGCAATCTGCGGTTGCTGTTGTCACCAACAACGGCAAAGGTTAACAAAATTAAATTCTAAAAGCTCGTTCAATCGGACATAAAACTTCTTTAAAATTTCACGCACCCGTATACTTTTTCACATTAAATTTTGATTTAAAAAACATCTGTCTATATTTGCACCGCTAATCTATAGTTTTACTATATAAAAAATGAACGGTATCGCACTACATCATCTTCATCTGCATCACCACCATGTGGTGATCAGCTAATATGTATGTTTCTACGCGAAATAACAACCTCCGTTTATATTCTTTTTTATCATAGTCTCTTAAATTCAATCTTTTGAAAACACTTAAAATAGCTATCCAAAAATCGGGTAGGCTCAACGAAAAATCTGTTGAATTGTTAAAAAATTGCGGCTTAAACTTTGAAAACTACAAAAGCTCGCTTATCTCTCCGGTATCCAATTTCCCTTTAGAAATCCTTTTCCTTCGCGATGATGATATCCCTGAATATGTGCAGGATGGCATTGCCGATTTAGGTATCGTTGGTGAAAACGTGATCCAGGAAACCGAAGTTGAAGTAAGCTACCTGCAGCGCCTTGGCTTTGGTAAATGCTCGCTCAAGATAGCAGTGCCCAACAACAGCGATATCAACTCACTGGCCGATTTACACGGCAAAGCAATTGCTACCACCTACCCCGCCATTTTAGGCAAGTTTTTAAAACAACAAAATATTAACTCAGATATCCGCACCATTTCCGGTTCGGTTGAAATTTCGCCGGGCTTAGGTCTAAGTGACGCCATTTGCGATTTGGTATCAACAGGCGGTACCCTTAAAAGCAATGGACTGAAACCTTTTGCCGATGTAATGTCATCTGAGGCGGTACTGATAGGCAGCAAGGCCATTGCCGAAAGCGACCTTGTACAGGAACTGATCCAGCGTATTCAATCAGTTTTACGCGCCAAAGAAACTAAATACGTGGTACTTAACGTTGAGAAAAAAAACCTCGATGCCGTTATTGCTTTATTGCCGGGCGTAAAAAGCCCGTCGGTAGTGCCATTGGCCGAAGAAGGCTGGGTTGCCGTACACACAGTGATCCCCGAGCGTGATTTTTGGGACCGCATCAGTCAGCTTAAACAAGCCGGCGCGCAAGGCATTGTGGTAATGCCTATTGAAAAGATCATTTTATAGTAGTTGGCAGTGGCAGCTGGCAGTTTGCACTATAGTAAATTGCTGATTGTTGCAAACTGCAAACTGATAACTGCAAACTGGAATGAAAACATACAATTATTCAGAACTTACCGCATCCGATATCCAGAAGCTGGTTCAGCGTAATGTTGACCCTGCCAATGAGATCAGGACTATTGTTGAAGATGTGATAGCCAACGTGCAGCAACATGGCGACAAGGCCCTGCTTGATTATGCTTTAAAGTTTGACAAGGTAGAGCTGAACAAACTTTATCTTGATAAAGCCGAACTGGCAGAAATTGCCAAAGCAATATCTGCCGATCAAAAGGCGGCATTGGAAACGGCTTACAGCAATATCTATAAATTTCACCAAACGCAGCTAAAGACCGAGGACAAGGTTGAAACCATGCCCGGTGTAACCTGCTGGCGCGAATTACGGCCAATTGAAAAAGTAGGCTTGTATATCCCCGGTGGCTCTGCTGTATTGCCAAGTACGTTTTTGATGCTTGGGATCCCGGCGCGTATTGCAGGTTGCCATGAAATAGTGGTTTGTTCGCCCCCGCAAAAAAATGGCAAGGTAAATGCCTTTATAGCTTATGTGGCATTGATGCTGGGGATTGATAAGATCTACCTGGCAGGTGGTTCACAAGCTGTGGCGGCCATGGCGTACGGAACAGAAACCGTTACCAAAGTTGATAAGATCTTCGGGCCCGGCAACCAGTTTGTAACCAAAGCTAAAACCATTATCCAGTCAACCACCACAACGGCAATTGATATGCCTGCGGGCCCTTCGGAAGTATTGGTTATTGCAGATGAAACTGCAATTCCGGCTTATATAGCTGCCGATTTGCTGGCCCAGGCCGAACATGGTATCGACAGCCAGGCTGTATTGGTTTGTACCTCTGCAGATATTGCCCAAAAAGCCGTTGCCGAGGTTGAAAAACAACTACCCGTTTTGCCACGTGCCGAGATAGCCAAATTGGCTATTGATAACTCATACGTGGTAATTGCCGGCAGCCTGAGCGAAGCCATGAACTTCAGCAATCAGTATGCGCCTGAACACCTCATACTTGCTACAAATAGCTGGGAGCAAATTACCGGCAGTATCGTAAATGCAGGTTCGGTATTTTTAGGAAACCTGACCCCGGAAAGTGCAGGCGATTATGCATCAGGCACCAACCACACCCTGCCAACCAGCAGTTATGCAAGAGCCTATTCAGGAGTGTCGGTTGATTCGTTTGTGAAGAAGATCACTTTTCAGCATATCACCCGCGAGGGCATCAATAACATTGGCCATGCGGTAGAAGTTTTGGCAGAGTTGGAAGGGCTGCACGCGCACAGAAATGCCGTGAGTGTGAGGAAACAATAGTTGATTATGAAAAAGCTTGCATACCTTTTGAGTTTGTTTACACTCACAGCTTGTCACAGTGTTAATCATAAACCATTAATATCTGATACAGTTAAACAAGGTACCACTACTAAACAAGATACAACTATCTCGTTTAAGCCTTATCGGCTTAATAAAGACTACACTGTAATTGACACAGGTATTTTTGATGCGACTGTTATGGGAGGCAGCTATGCTGTTGTAACAAGAAACGGAAAGCTTGCGGATACTATTGACAAATATTACGGAATTGAAAAAATTGGCAACGATAACTATTTATATCTAACCATAACAGGTACAGGACCGGGAGAAGATGATGCTTCGAAAACACAGAAATCCCAAAAATCAATCAGTGGGTCTTTGGGCAGTTATATAATGGTCGTAAATGGTAAAAAGCAAAATCTGTCCGCTTTGACAACTGACTTTAATGACTATTTTTCTTCACCGTCTGTAATAAACGGCAACATTTATTTCTGGCAAATAAAAAAAATAGATACAACGGGTAATAACAGTATATCGGCTGCTAAATATGATCCAGCTACCAGGAAAACCACGAATTATTATTTGGTTGATGATTATATCGAAACAGATGATGCCAACTATTTTTCAGCGCCATATTTAAAAAATGACACCATCTATTTTGATGGAGAAAATAAAAAATTAAGAAAATTCACAAAGGATTTTAAGCCTTACAATTAAAATGTTCGACATAAATAATATACTCAGAGAAAATATAAAACGTCTTGTGCCCTATTCATCGGCACGTGACGAATACCAGGGTGAGGCAAGCGTTTTCCTTGATGCTAATGAAAATGCCTTTGGTTCTCCTTTAGATCAGCAGTTTAACCGCTACCCTGATCCTTTACAATACGATTTAAAAAAACGCATTACCGAAATTAAGGGGGTGCCGCCACGAAATATTTTCATAGGCAACGGCAGTGATGAAGCTATTGATATCCTTTTCCGCAGTTTTTGTAACCCGGGAGTTGATAATGTGATCCTGGTGCCGCCTACTTACGGCATGTACGAAGTATCGGCAAACATCAACGATATCGAAGCCCGTAAAGTAAACCTTACGGAAGATTATCAGCTAAATTTAGAGGGCATTGCCGAAGCTATCGACAAAAACACCAAGCTCATCTTTATCTGCTCGCCCAACAACCCGACTGGCAATTCTATCAACCGCGATGATATTCAAACCCTGCTGGCCAACTTCAGCGGAATTGTAGTGGTCGATGAGGCTTACATCAACTTCAGCCGTCAAAAGTCATTTATACAGGAATTGACCGAATGTGCCAACCTTGTGGTAATGCAAACCCTTTCCAAAGCCTGGGGCCTGGCCGGTTTACGTGTTGGTATGGCCTTCGCCAGCGAAGAGATCATTGAGGTGATGAACAAAGTAAAACCTCCTTATAACGTTAACGAGTCCTCACAACAGCTGGCATTGGCTGCCCTGGCAAACGTTGGTCAGGTTAATAAATGGATTAAAGAAACCCTTACACAACGCGATAGGTTGGTTTTACAACTGAAAGATTTTGAGTTTGTGGTAGATATTTACCCATCAGATGCCAACTTTATCCTTGTAAAAACCACCAATGCTAACGGTATTTACGATTACCTGGTAAAACAGGGCATTATAGTGCGCAACCGTTCAAAAGTTGAGCTTTGCGAGGGCTGTCTGCGCATCACTGTAGGCACACCAGATGAGAACACTATTTTACTCGAAGCGCTTCAAAACTTTAAATAAAAAAATCACCAACTCAATAATTCACTAATTATAAAGAATGAGTTTACAGAAAATATTATTTGTCGACCGCGACGGCACCCTGATCAAAGAGCCTGCTGATGAGCAAATTGATTCATTTTCCAAGCTGGAGTTTTATCCGGGCGCGTTAACCTATCTGCCCAAAATAGCCAAAGAACTTGATTTTGAACTGGTAATGGTTACCAACCAGGACGGTTTAGGAACTTCTGTTTATCCTGAGGATACATTTTGGCCTGTCCACAATTTCATCCTGCAAACATTTGAAGGTGAAGGCGTAAAATTTGCCAACCAGATCATCGACCGTACCTTCGCCCGCGACAACGCTCCCACCCGTAAGCCGGGCACTGCACTGTTAACGCAATACTTAGATGCGGATAAATACGACCTGAAAAATTCGTTTACTATCGGCGATCGTAAAAACGATGTATTGCTGGCAAAAAACCTGGGTGCAAAAGCTATCTGGCTTAACAACAACAGCAACCTGGGTGGAAGCGAATTTAGCGAAGCAGATCATATTGATGACGTTATCGCCCTTGAAACTACCGACTGGCAAAAGATTTATGAGTTTCTGAAACTTGGTCAGCGGGTATTTGAACATCGCCGTGCCACTAAGGAAACCGATATCTATATCAAAATAAACCTTGATGGTAAGGGCGATGCCAAAATATCAACCGGTTTGCATTTTTTTGACCACATGCTGGATCAGATTGCCCGTCATGGCAGTATTGACCTGGAAATTACAGCCAAAGGAGATCTGCATATCGACGAGCATCATACAATTGAAGATACCGGCATTGCCTTAGGCGAAGTATTTGCCGCTGCGTTAGGTAACAAAATGGGGATTGAACGCTATGGTTTCTGCCTGCCGATGGACGATTGCCTGGCCCAGGCCGCTATCGACTTCGGAGGCCGTAACTGGCTTGTTTGGGAAGCTGATTTTAAACGCGAAAAAGTAGGCGATGTACCAACAGAAATGTTCTTCCACTTTTTCAAATCGTTTAGCGATGCTTCAAAAAGCAATCTGAACATAAAAGCCGAAGGACAAAATGAACATCACAAAATTGAAGCTATATTTAAAGCCTTTGCCAAGGCAATAAAAGTGGCTGTAAAACGTGATGTAGATAAGATGGTTTTACCAAGCACTAAAGGACTTTTGTAACCCCCAGCCCCTAAAGGGGAGTAACTAATCAAAATGGAAACACCAGATCAAAACAATACATCGGAAACCGATAAAAGCCTCGCAGAGGCACCCCTTCAGGGGCGGGGGGGTATCGGCATCATACTATACGGAGCCGGAAACATATTTTCCCTAACTGCCGCTTTAGAGCGCTTAGGTATCCTTTATGGCTTTATAAACAGGCAGGAGGATTTTGATAAGTACGACCGTTATATCATTCCTGGTGTTGGGCATGCAGGCGCAGCCATGAATAAGCTAAAAGCTACCGGATTGGTGCCTGCTATCAAGGCACTTAAAAAACCTACGCTGGGTATCTGTGTAGGTATGCAATTGCTTACCTCCCACTCTGAAGAAGGCGACTCTAACCTCTTGGATATCATACCGGTTAAAACTTTAAGGTTTAAAGATAGCGCCGATCATAAAGTGCCGCACACGGGATGGAACAGGGTTTATCCCGAAAAAGAAAACCCGCTATTTGAAAATATACCGTCAGGTTCACATTTTTACTTTGTACATTCATACTTTATTGAGTATGATAAAGCATACACTTTATTAGCTTCTGATTACGGAAATGAATTTTCGGCATCAATTTGGCTTGATAATTTTTATGGCGTACAATTTCACCCCGAAAAGTCGGGTGTGGTTGGCGAAACATTGTTAACTAATTTCTCAAAAATATAAAGGATATGTACATTATTCCTGCCATTGACATTTTGAACAAGAAGGTTGTTCGTCTTCGTGAAGGCGACTACAAACAGGTAACCGAATACGACGTTACCCTTGAAGAAATGATTGAACGCTACCAGAGCAACGGCACCAATTTCATCCACATTATCGACCTTAACGGCGCAAAAAATGATTTCAGCAATCAGCAGTACCTGTTTGACGTGATCCGTAAAACTGATATGAAGGTACAGTATGGCGGTGGTATACGCAGCATCGAAAAAGTAAAAGAGCTGATAGATGCAGGCGTTCACCGCGTTATTGTTGGCACGCAGGCACTTACCAACCCTGATTTTTTACCAGATCTGAGCAAAGAGATCTGCGGCAAAGACAAATGCTCCGACCAGGTGGTTGTGGCTATAGACGTGCTGGATGAAGTAATCAAATACTCAGGCTGGATGGAAAGCTCCCCCATCAAACTGATGGATTACGTTGATAAATGCCTGGCTTTAGGTTTCTTCCGTTTCCTTTGTACCGATATTAACAAAGATGGTAAATTGGGCGGTGCCGGCATTGAACTATACGAAAAACTGCTTGATCATTCTCCATTCATTAAACTGATCGCCTCAGGCGGCGTTAGCTCTATGAGCGATATCGAAAAACTTAACCGCTTAAAAGTTGAGTCGGTAGTAGTTGGGAAAGCCATATATGAGGGCCATATCACCATTGAAGACGTGAAACACTGGAATTTAGACGCGTTGATATCGATATAAGTCGCCCCCGGCCCCCTAAAGGGGAGAAATAGTTCAACAATGAAAAGAAAAATGTTTTTGGGAGCCGATAAGTTAGTTTTCCAAAATGCAGAATCTCTTCGTTATAGAATGACTGCCGCGGAAGAGTTACTTTGGGAACAATTAAAGGGCAAACAGTTAGGTGTAAAATTCAGAAGGCAGCATCCTTTGGGAATTTATATCGCCGACTTTTATTGTCATCAACATAAATTGGTTATTGAGCTCGACGGGAGTATTCATCAGCTTCCTGAGGTTGCTCAAAATGATATAATCAGGCAAACCAACTTAGAACTCGACGGCCTCAAAGTATTACGTTTTACTAATGAGCAAGTCTTCAACAACTTAAATAAAGTATTGGAAAATATAACCACACAAATCAAAGGCTCCCCCTTTAGGGGGCGGGGGGGGTTAGCCAAGCGAATCATCCCCTGTCTTGACGTTAAAGACGGTCGTACGGTAAAAGGTGTAAACTTTGTTGACCTTCGCGATGCCGGCGACCCGGTTGAGCTGGCCTGGAATTACTCGAACCAGGGAGCCGACGAGTTGGTGTTTCTGGATATTACAGCAACCGTTGAACGCCGTAAAACTATGGTTGAACTGGTGAAAGCAGTCGCCAGGCAAATCAACATTCCTTTTACTATTGGTGGTGGTATCAATGAAATTGCTGATGCCGATGCACTGCTCAATGCCGGAGCCGATAAAATCTCCATCAATTCGGCCGCGGTACGTAACCCTAAGCTGATAGATGAACTGGCCGCCGCTTTTGGTGTTCAGTTTGTAGTAATAGCTGTTGATACCCGCAGAATAGATGATAAAAATATTGTGCACTTAAATGGCGGCAGACTACCGACAGAACGCCAAACACTGGAGTGGATCCTGGAGGCTGAAAGCCGTGGTGCAGGCGAAATCCTGCTCACTTCTATGGATCATGACGGCACAAAGGGTGGCTTCGATAATGGTTTGCTCAAAACTGTTAATGATGCCGTGCATATCCCGGTAATAGCTTCGGGTGGTGCAGGCAAAGTTGAACACTTTGTTGACGTGTTTGAAAAAACCAATGTGGATGCAGCACTGGCGGCTTCAGTGTTTCATTATGGTGAGATATTGATACCTGATTTGAAGCGGACGTTGCAGGGTAATAAAATAGAAGTTAGGATTTGATAATCCCATAAAAAGCGGCGGCTCTGCGCGATTCCCCTCTTGAGAGGGGTGTAGGGGTGTGTTTCTCATCAAGCTTAGAACACACCCCTGCCAGCTCACACACCTACGCTCCCCCCCTCAAGAGGGGAATTTAAAAGCAGTTATTATGAACATAGATTTTGAAAAAACCGGTGGACTTGTCCCCGTAATTATACAGGACGAGCAAACTTTAGAGGTACTGATGCTGGGTTACATGAACCAGGAAGCTTACGATAAAACCGTTCAGGAAAATATCGTTACTTTTTATTCCCGTACAAAAAACCGTTTATGGACTAAGGGGGAAACCAGCAGCAACTTCCTGCATGTAAAAAGCATCAGCATTGATTGCGATAATGATACATTGCTGATCAAAGTGAAAGCCGACGGCCCAACCTGTCATACAGGCTCACGCAGCTGCTTCAATACCGAATTTAATCAAAATTTTATCCTGGAGCTGGAAAATATCATTGCCGACAGATATACTAACCCGGTTGAAGGATCATATGTGAATAAACTTCGCAACAAAGGCCTTAACAAAATAGCCCAGAAAGTTGGCGAAGAAGGAGTTGAAACCGTAATAGCAGCCCTTGCCGAAACAGAAACCGACCTGATCAACGAGTCATCAGACCTGGTTTTCCATCTATTGGTTCTGCTTCGCGAAAAAGGTTTAGCACTGGAAACTATTGCTAAAAATTTAGAATCAAGACATAAGTAAATAGTTGGTAGTTTTGAGTTTGCAGCAGGCAGTTGGAGAGTTTTAACTAATATTGCAAAATACAAATCTATAAACTGCCAACCGGAAACTGCAAACTGAAATGATTACCGTCCAAAAAACAGCCGAGCTCACAGGCCATGCCAACCCAATATTCACACTTGAGTTATCGCAAAAGCCGGGCATATTGTTTACGGGCGGGAATGATAAAGGGCTGGTTGAGTGGAGCTTGAATAATTTCACTTTTATTAAAGTGATGTTCCCGGTTAATGCATCTATTTATGCTATTCATTGTCCGGAGGGATATCCGCTAATGTTTGCGGGTTTACGCAGCGGCGAAGTTCTGGTGTTTGATTTTATTCAGCAAAAATTGCTCAAACCTTTAAGGCATCACCGCAAGGCTATCTTCGATATCAAATCATCAGTTAAAAAAGATGAGTTATTAATAGCATCGGAAGATGGCACCGTATCTGTATGGAACCTTAAAACGCTTGAAATGGTGCACAGCATAACAGTATCCAGGGACACCGTTCGTTGTATTGCCGTTTCGCCGGATCAAAAACAGGTGACATTCGGTTGCCGTGATAATCACATCGCCATTTACGACCTGGAAGATTATACGGTTATTAAAGCTCTTCACGGCCATACTATGGCTGTTTTTGCGCTTGCCTACAGTCCCGATGGGAGTTACATCGCTTCCGGCTCAAGAGATGCCCAGGTAAAGATTTGGGATAGCAGCAGTTATCATGAAATAAAAAATGTTCCGGCCCATTTATTTGCGGTGAACCATATCGCATTCCATCCCACCCTACCCTATTTTGCTACCGCCAGTATGGATAAAAGTATCAAGATTTGGGGATCAGACGATTTTAAACTCTACAAAAATATCAGCAGGGAAAAAGGCTATCCAGGCCATGTGCTATCTATCAACAAATTAGCCTGGGGAACGTCCGACCAGCTACTTTCGGTAAGTGATGATAAAAAGATCATTTCATGGGAGATTAAATTTAGTTGACCCCATCTTTTTTCAGGAAACTTATCTTACCAAATTAAACTACCTTCCCTCCGTATGCCTTTACCATTTTTGGGTAAATAAGGCATGGAGCTAATTAAATAACCGCCTTATACCGCACAGGTTATGGGTATGTTTTTTTTGCTCCCGCGAGTATATACCATCTTCGTTAATAGTATCAATTTTAACCTTGCCCGATGCATGAATGATGTGCTCATTATTAAGTATAATACCCACGTGAGTTACCCTGCCTTCGGAATTATCAAAAAAAGCCAGATCGCCTAACCGTGCTTCCTTTATTGAATCAACCTTGGTACCTTCTTTCACCTGCATGCTTGCATCCCGCTTAATTCTGAGGCCCTTAAGTTTGTAAACCATTTGCGTAAAGCCCGAGCAATCAATACCAAAATGCGTTCGCCCGCCCCACAAGTAAGGAGAGTTCAGAAATGCTTTAGCGGTGGCAGCAATGTCTTCAGGCTCACCAATTTTACCAATTATTTCAAAACGTTCATGACCAATGCGGCATGAGGTCCCTTCTAAAAAAGCAAGCGAGCTGCCCGCCGGCAAATAAACAACACTATTGTCGCTCATTTTCCATGCCTGCGTAACCGGCTGGTAAGTGAGCTTTGAGGGATGGTTCCTGATATTTTTATACGCTATATGACCAAGCATAGCAAATTGCAAGCGGCCTATCCAGCCGATATACCCATCCGCCTCGGCAATGATCTTAACCCAGTTGTTTTGCCACTCAGTAATTTCAAACACTTCGCCAAATAGCAATTGCGATACCTGCTCGCTCCGCTCACTGGGCTCGGCCCTGAGCGGGATTACAGCAAGATTACATATCCCGTACTCCATAGTTCTGTAATGTCAAATAAACAACAATCTGGCACGTATTTTTTAATCTATACGCGGTTAACATTTTAATATGATATTATTTTATAATTGGTATCAGTAACTTTTGGGGTAAAAGCTATACGATAATACAAAATATTTTTGAATACTTAGCCCAACAGAAATGTTCCTGCAATCCTTAATACTTAATTTATCACTCACCGAATCATCGCTAACTAAAAAGGGACATGCATTGCATATCCCTTTTTATATCCCTAAAATAATGTCCTATTCGTTCATGTGCAGCCACTCTTTTTTGGCAAGCAGCTCTTCTTCGCTTTCGCGGATATCTTCGTCATCAACACAACAATCTACAGGGCAAACCGCAGCACACTGGGGTTCATCATGGAAACCTACACATTCGGTACACTTATCGGGTACTATATAATAAATATCGTCAGATAATGCAGCTTGTGTTTCTTCGGCATTCAGGGTATTACCATCGCCAAAATCAATTATCCCTCTAAGGCCAGTCCCATCGCTGAAACGCCAGGCCGCTCCTGCATCATAAATAGCATTATTAGGGCATTCCGGTTCGCAGGCCCCGCAGTTTATGCATTCGTCGGTGATTTTAATCGCCATATTTCTAAATATCTAATAATCTCAATTAACTTTGCCTGCAAATTACAAGCGTACAAATATAACAAAAAAAGGCTTTAAGGGTTTAATCCCTTAACATATATATGTCAAAAATTAATCCAAAAAACTCAATAAATTCATTTTCGGAATTAGGCAGGCAACTTCTGCCCCCCGATGCGGCATTAAGCGCACTCATTGAAAACGAACAATATCATAATGCCTGGTTTACGCCGGCAAGTGTTTCAGAAGCCGTTACAGCCATAGGCGCCATGCTTAACGTGGAAGATCTAACTACATGGCTTTCGAAATATGTGCTTGAAACAGGCAAACCTGCAAAAAACGTAGGGCTTATACTGGCAGGCAACATCCCGCTGGTAGGCTTTCACGACGTGCTTTGTGTTATTGCTTCCGGCAACAAGGCGCTTATCAAAGCCTCATCACAGGATGCACGACTCATCAAAGCTGTATTGGAAAAACTGGTAGCTATTGATCCTGCTTTTGCCGGCAGCTTTAACTTTGTTGACAGGCTGGAAGGTTTTGACGCCATCATAGCCACAGGCAGCAACAACAGCTCACGTTATTTTGATTATTACTTTGGCAAAGTGCCTAACATCATTCGTAAAAACCGTAACAGTATTGCCGTTTTAAGCGGCAAGGAAAGCGCTGCAGACTTATTTAGCCTGGGACATGATATTTTAGATTATTATGGCCTTGGCTGTCGTAACGTATCCAAAATACTGGTACCGGAAGGGTATGACTTTACTTTCTTTTTCGAATCGATAGAAGATCATAAAGCCATTATCAATCATCATAAATACAACAATAATTACGATTATAACAAATCCATTTACCTGGTTAACGGTGATAAACATTTTGATAATGGTTTTTTGATGGTTAAAGAAGATGACAGGCTGACATCTCCGCTGTCAGTATTATTTTTTAACTATTATCATAACATGGCAGAGGCCGAAAATATCATCGATCAGAATGCCGAAAATATCCAGTGTATAGTGAGCAAACTACCGTTGCAGGTTACAAACCAGGTGGTAGGTTTTGGACAAAGCCAGCAACCCAAACTATGGGATTATGCCGACGGCGTGGATACTATGGAATTTTTGTCAAGTCTTTAAATAAAATAAATACCTTTGGGAATAAGCTGAAAGCCGAACGCGGAAAGCTAAAAGCAAACATTTTGCAACTGTTTTTAATTTAACAGTGAAACAGATACAGCTTTGGGCTTTTTGCCTTAAGCTTTAAGCTCAAAAAATGTATATCATAAAAGTTAAAGGGGTTGCCAAAATACCCGATTATGTACAACTACGTGATGATAAGTTTACGCTGTTGGCTTATTTCAGGGTTGACAGACCGGATAAATCGCTTGATAAGGTTGGATTAGGCGACAAGGCCGACGAGATCATGAATATTATCAAAGAACTGCCGTTTGGACAGATCTTAAAATTAGAGTTATAAAACAATGATTGGAAATTCTATAATAAAACTAAACAACGTTGATATTTTTCAACAGGCGCACCTGGTACTTTCAAACGTAAATTTACATGTTGATAAAGGTGATTTTGTGTGGCTGATAGGTCAGACAGGATCAGGGAAAAGCAGTCTGCTGAAAGTAATTTATGGCGATTTGGGGATTAAAGCAGGTACCGGTCATGCCTGTGGTTATGAATTAAGCAAGCTGCCCAGCCGCGACATTCCCTATCTGCGTCGTAAACTGGGTATAGTTTTCCAGGATTTCCAATTACTTACCGATCGTACCATTGAGCAAAATCTCAACTTTGTAATGCGTGCCACCGGTTGGAACGATAAAAAGCTGATTTCAGATAAAGCTCTTGATGTACTTGAAAAAGTTGGCCTGCGGTCAAAATTAAAGAAAATGCCTCACGAACTTTCAGGCGGTGAGCAACAGCGTGTGGTTATAGCACGCGCATTGCTTAATGATCCGGAAATAATCCTGGCCGATGAACCTACAGGCAACCTCGACCCCGAAACATCTGAAGAAATTGTACTCCTGCTCAAACAAATCAGCCAATCGGGCACTGCCGTACTGGTAGCCACGCACGATTATCACATTATCCGTGCTTTTCCATCGCGTATTATCAAATGCGAGAACGGTAAGGTTTTGGAAGATGTGGAGATATGACCGCTGATCATTGATGATTACGTTGATTTCGTTGATCTTTTAATTTAATGATTGAACTGACGTTTTAAATTCGCCGGCAAGTCAAAATCATGCCGGCGAATAGTCATAAACACTCTTCAAGAACAATCAACGAAATCAGCGCCATCAAAAACCAACGGTGACAAATCAACGGTTCGCCTGTCACCCTTTCTTAAAATCATTTCATGCTACTGACAGCTTGACTGCTTTACAGTTGTGGCAAGATACTTGATTGGCACTACTCGCTATGAAATTTAACGATATGTTGAAGAAAAAGAAGAAAGAAAATACGGATAATACTGAAAATATAAACGAAGTGAACAACGAGCAATTACATGATGAAGGGCAGGAACAAGCCCCGGTAGCAGAAGCGACAGCCACGGAAACCCAACAGGGAACTGCCGCTGCCCCAACTGCCGAAGAAAAGTTGAAAGACGAGCTGGCACAGGCTAATGACAAGTATTTGCGTTTATATGCCGAATTTGATAACTTTAGAAGGCGTACCATTAAAGAACGCGAGGAAGCCCGCAAAACTGAAGGTAAAGATGTAATTGTGGCTTTACTACCTGTACTTGACGACTTTGAACGCGCGCAGCGTGCCATGGATAAGGCTACCGAAGTTGCCCCGGTTAAAGAGGGCGTTACTTTGATCCAAAACAAGCTAAAAAATATACTTGGCCAAAAAGGCCTGAAAGAAATGACATCAATAGGCAATGCCTTTGATGCCGACCTGCATGAAGCTATCACCAATATTCCGGCACCTACTGATGACCTTAAAGGCAAGGTAATGGACGAAATGGAAAAAGGTTATACCCTGAACGACAAAGTGATCCGCTTTGCTAAAGTGGTTGTAGGAGCGTAACTGATTTCGGATTTGAGACTTTCAATTTCGGATTTATCCGGATGTGATAGTCTATCCTGATCTTACACAATATTAAATAATAATAAATCCGAAATCTAAATTTCGGAATCCGAAATTTTTAAAATTATGGCTAAAAGAGATTATTACGATGTGCTTGGGGTTGCGAAAGGCGCAAGTGCTGATGACATAAAAAAAGCATATCGTAAAATGGCTATTAAATATCACCCTGATAAAAACCAGGGCGATAAGGAAGCGGAAGAAAAGTTTAAGGAAGCTGCCGAAGCTTATGAGGTACTAAGCACCCCCGAAAAACGTCAGCGTTATGATCAGTTTGGTCACGCAGCCAACGCTTCATCGCCAAATGGTGGTGGTTATGGTGGCGGCGGTATGAATATGGACGACATATTTAGCCAGTTTGGCGATATTTTTGGTGGTGGCAGTCCGTTTGAAGGTTTCTTTGGCGGCGGTCGTCAAAGCGGTGGCGGCGGCAGGCGTGTAGCCCGCGGCAGCAACCTGCGTATCAAAGTACGCTTAACCCTTGAGGAAATTGCCAACGGCGCCGAAAAGAAGATCAAAGTAAATAAACAGATCATCTGTAAAACCTGCGATGGCAGCGGGGCTAAAGACAAATCATCGTTCCAAACCTGCAAAACCTGCGGTGGTTCAGGAGCGGTACGCAGAGTAACCAATACCATTTTGGGTCAGATGCAAACTACCAGCACCTGCCCTACCTGTAACGGCGAAGGATCAACCATACTGTCAAAATGTAACGTTTGTCATGGTGACGGCGTGGTTCGCGGTGAAGAATTGATCACCATCCAGGTGCCTGCAGGTGTTAGCGAAGGTATGCAGTTGAGCATGAGCGGTAAAGGTAATGCAGCCCCACGCGGCGGTGTGCCCGGCGACCTGATCATCCTGATTGAAGAGGTGCCTCACGAAACATTAAAACGTGATGGCAATAACGTGATTTATGATCTGCATGTAAACTTTGTTGATGCAACTTTAGGCACATCTATTGAAGTGCCAACCATTGACGGTAAAGCTAAAATAAAAATTGATCCCGGAACACAAGGGGGCAAAATACTACGCCTGAAAGGTAAGGGTTTACCGGAAGTAAATTCATATCACCGTGGCGATCAACTGGTGCATATCAACATTTGGACACCAAAAGCGTTAAGCCGTGAGGAACGTGAGATCCTGGAAAAGCTGCAGGGCTCTCCTAACTTTAAACCCAATCCGGGCAAAAACGAAAAAAGTTTCTTTGAACGGATGAAGGAATATTTTGAATAGTATTTTCTTTAGGTAAAAGGATAAAGGCGAAAGCTGAAAGGTATATGCAAAGCCCGGAGTTGTTATGACTTCGGGCTTTTTAGTTTAAAGAAAGTTGAAGCGTGGACGCCCGGACTTGCTTTACAAAATGCCCGCCTTTTCCAACTCCGCCTGCATCTGTTGCTGCAAACTTAGCGCTTCCGCACGGGCGGCATCGGCAAAATCTTCGCCATTGCTTGCATATAATATAGACCGCGACGAGTTTACGATGAGGCCGCAATCTTTAGTGATGCCGTATTTGCAAACTTCTTCAAGGCTTCCGCCCTGTGCCCCTACTCCGGGTACTAATAAAAAATTATCGGGCGCATATGCGCGGATGTTAGTAAACTCGGTGCTTTTGGTTGCGCCCACTACATACATTATCCTATCGGCTCCGGCCCAGGTATTGGCCTTTTTTATCACATTTTCATATAAATAGCCGTCTCCGGTTTGCAGGTATTGAAAATCCTTACTGCCGACAGATGATGTTAAGGCTAAAATAATAACCCATTTACCTTCGTAGGTGAGGTATGGCGTAACGCTGTCATTACCCATATAAGGTGTAATGGTGATAGCATCAAAGCTCATTCCGCCCGATTGTTCGTCAAAAAATGCTTTGGCGTATTTGTCTGATGTATTGCCGATATCGCCCCGTTTGGCATCAATGATACTTAAACAATCTTTGGGCAAATATTTATAAGTATCAATTAAGCTTTGCAATCCTTTTATACCATAGGCTTCGTAAAAAGCAGCATTGGGTTTATAGGCAATGCAAAGATCCTGCGTAGCATCAATGATGCGTTTGTTAAATTCAAGTATAGGATCGGGATACGATTTTAAAAACTCAGGGATCTTATTAATATCGGGATCAAGCCCAACACATAAAAACGATTTCTTTTTTTTGATTTGTTCAATTAACTCCTGGCGGGACATCATCAGCGGCTGAATAATATTTTAATTGTCAAAAAAACTAAAAATTTGGCTTATGTGTTCTGATATAAGTGATATTTATTTAATTAATTTGAAATTAAAGAATAATTGTTTACACTTGCATCGTTTTCCATTGAATTTTTCTTGCACTAAAGAAACAATTTAAATCACCACGCTTTTTATTATCACTTTACATAATACTTGCATGGGTTTGGATGTTTACTAAAACAAGGTTTCAAGATCAATTTCTTTCAATTATAGCCTCATATGTTTTTACATGTGGTCAAGCTTTAACACTTGCATAGAAATTTTTGCCGTTTGAAAACAAATTACAATTAAAAAATCCCATTGAACTATAATTCATATCATGTCTGATAAAATTGAATTGAACGACAAACTCGTTTCTGAGTTGCGCGAAATTGCCAGAAATTTAGGTATTGCTGAGGCCGACGAACTACGTAAAGCTCAGCTTGTTGCCCGTATTATTGAACAACAACAGCTTATTGAAGCCGCCAGGGCCCAACAAGATCTAATTGAATCAAACTATACCCCTACACCCGCGCCAGGCGAAGCGCCTGCTGAAACAATTGAAAAGCCCCGAAAAAGAACCCGTGTTATAAAAACCAAAGATTCATCAAAACCGCGTATAGAGGTTCCTTTAGATGATACCAATCTTTTTGATGCGCAGGATGATGAGCCGTCACAGGATGATCCGGAAACTGAAATTCCTGCTGTAAGCACAGAAACGGAAGCGCCGCAAGCCGGTGAAACAGTTACCCGTACAGAAGAAGTTGTTCCGGAAGCCCGCCCGCAAAAGTTTGAGCGCAGGGTTAACAGCAACAACCAAAACCAGCAAAAAGCGCAGGAACCGGCAATCAATCTCGATTTTGATAATGTTATTGTAAATGAGGGTGTTTTGGAAATTATGCCTGATGGTTATGGCTTCCTTCGTTCATCTGATTATAACTACCTTACTTCTCCTGATGATATTTACGTATCACAATCACAGATAAAACTATTCGGCCTTAAAACAGGTGACACGGTTAGGGGCAGCATCCGCCCACCGAAAGAAGGTGAAAAATACTTCCCGCTGGTACGTGTTGAGGCCATCAACGGCCGCATCCCAGCCGAAGTGCGTGACCGCGTTCCGTTTGATCACTTAACACCATTGTTCCCTTCTGAAAAGCTGAGCCTCTTTACCGATCCGAACAACTATTCAACCCGCATCATGGACCTGTTTTCGCCTATTGGTAAAGGTCAGCGTGGTTTGATCGTGGCACAGCCAAAAACTGGTAAAACCATGTTATTAAAGGATGTGGCAAATGCTATCGCCAAAAACCACCCTGAAGTATACCTTATTATATTACTGATAGACGAACGTCCGGAAGAGGTTACCGACATGGCCCGTAGCGTACGTGCCGAAGTTGTATCATCAACCTTTGATGAGCCTGCTGAGCGCCACGTAAAAATTGCTAACATTGTGCTTGAAAAATCAAAGCGTATGGTAGAGTGTGGTCACGACGTAGTGATTTTGCTTGACTCTATCACCCGTTTAGCACGCGCTTATAATACGGTTGCCCCTGCATCGGGTAAAATATTATCAGGCGGTGTTGATGCCAACGCATTGCACAAACCTAAACGCTTTTTTGGTGCCGCCCGTAATATTGAGGATGGCGGTTCATTAACTATCATCGCTACCGCGCTTACCGAAACCGGCTCAAAAATGGATGAGGTTATTTTTGAAGAATTTAAAGGTACCGGTAACATGGAGTTACAACTGGATCGTAAATTATCGAATAAACGTATTTTCCCGGCTATCGATATTACTGCTTCAAGTACCCGCCGCGACGACTTACTGCTTGACCGTGACACGCTTCAGCGTATCTGGATCCTTCGCAACCACCTTGCTGATATGAATTCGCAGGAATCAATGGAGTTTTTACAAGCTCAAATTAGGGGCACAAAAACTAACGAAGAATTTCTGATTTCGATGAATTCGTAATATTTTAGCGATAATGAAGTTATAAGTAAGTAGAATATTATTTGTAACTTCATTATTACTTAATAAATTCCTGATAATTTCGATGGCGAAATGAAGAGACGCGTCAAAAAACACCTTCCAAATGCTATTACCTGCGCCAACCTTTTTAGCGGTTGTATAGGTATAGTTTTCGCTTTCCAGGGTAACCTCATAGTGGCTGCTTATGCCATTTTTCTTTCCTCAATATTTGATTTTTTTGACGGCCTTGCATCAAGGGTTTTAAACTCCTACTCATTTATAGGCAAAGACCTCGATTCGCTGGCCGATATGGTAAGCTTTGGCGTATTGCCGTCAGTGATCATGTACGAACTATTTTTACAGGCTCCGCAATTAGACGGCATAAGTCACCTGTTAAACTTCGTTGCATTCCTTTTACCGGTATTTTCGGCGTTGAGGCTTGCAAAATTCAACAACGACACGCGGCAATCAGATAGCTTTATCGGGTTACCAACACCAGCAAACGCCATCCTTATAGCATCACTGCCTTTAATAGTGCAACAGTACGATGCTTTGGCGCATTACATTTTAAATCCTTACTTTCTAACGGTTCTGGTTTTAATAATGTGTACGCTACTTGTATCCGAAATACCGCTCATGTCGCTTAAATTCAAGAACCGCGACTTTAACAAAAACATTTTCCGTTATTTACTGCTCTTGTTTTCGGCAATACTCATACTATTTTTTAAATTTGTGGCCGTTCCGGTGGTTATATTTATTTATATCACCTTATCTCTAATTCAAACAAAACTCACAAATGACAAAGTTCCAGGCTGAAATCGACGTAATGCCAAAAAAAGAAATACTTGACCCACAAGGAAAAGCAGTAACCGGTAGCATGAAAAACCTTGGCTTAGCCGAAATTCATAACGTGCGCATTGGCAAACACATTACGCTTGAAATAGAAGCCGAAAATGCCGAAGCCGCCAGCGCCAAAGTTGACCAGGCCTGCAAAAACCTACTGGCCAACCTGATTATGGAAAGCTATACTTTTAAAATATCTGAAGTTTAGGTGAAAAGCGAAAGGTAAAAGGCCAAAGGTTTCTTATCTCTATAAAACAACTAAAAACTTTATAAAATGCAAAAGGCAAAAGGGAAACCTCTTGCCTTTGTTTTTTATATCTAAGCGGCGAACCTTTCACCTTTCACCTTTCACCTTTCACCTTTCACCTTTCACCTTTCACCTTTCACCTTTCACCTTTCACCTTTCACCTTTCACCTTTCACCTTTCACCTATAAATTAGCTTCCTTCTCGGCTTTAATTTCCTTTAAAGTGATGAGGTTTGCAGATACCATGCTGTTTACCTGGTTAAATTTTTCAAATATTTCGGTTGGGTTTTGACCGCCAGCTTTACAGGCCAGCTCAACTTCCTGTATGGTAGCCTGGCTTATGGGCATACCAAAAAAACCAAGGTTAGGCTTTAATTTATGAGCTGCCTGGGCAGCTAAAGCCCAATCCTGGTTATTTAATGCGTTGCTGATCGTATTAAGTAGATCGGGCGATTGCTCAAGGAACATCCCAATCGAGTCAACAATAAAATCGTCACTACCGTCGGCGATCTCGTATAAAAAAGAAAGATCAAGATCCTGTTCTGGTGAAATATCTGCCATTATAAAAGCTTTGTGTTTATTCAAAAATATGCTTTTTTACGATTAAGTTATCCTTTAGTTCATCCTTTAGCTGCAAAATATTTTTTTTGAACACAGGATGAACAAGGTTAGGTGCTATCTCGGCCAGGGGGATCAGCGTAAAACTGCGTTTATATAATTCGGGATGTGGCACTACCAGATTAAAATCATGGATCACTTCATCGCCATAAAACAAAATATCAATATCAATAATGCGCGATCCCCATTTAACCTCCCGTTTACGGCCCATTTGTAATTCGATACCCAATATTTTTTCCAACACATCCTGCGCCGAAAGCTCAGTTTGGAGCATCAGCACCTGGTTTAAATAGTCGGGCTCATCGGTTTTACCCCACGACTGGGTTTCATAAACCGACGATATCAATTTAACCGGAGCAATTTGGGCCGAAACAGATTCAATTGCCTGCTGCAGAAACAATTCGCGGGTACCGAGGTTGCTCCCAAGCAGTAAAAAAACATCAATCATGTTGTAACAAATATAATGGAAACCGCTCTTAGCATTATACGGCTCCTTATTACTAAGTTTGCATAGTTAAAAAGATTTATAACATTAATGAAACAATTCTTCAAATTCGTTCTGGCCACTATTGTAGGGGTAATTATTTCGGGTATAATAATAGGTGTTGTAGGAGCGGTTCTTGTTATCGGCCTTATTGCATCCGCAGGCAGTGATAAAACTGTAGATGTTAGCCCAAACTCTATTTTATACATGTCGCTTAAAAATCAGATCACCGAGCGAACACCAAACAATCCCCTTGCCGGTCTGGATTTTTTGGGTTTGAATGAAGATAAATCAATCGGCTTAAATGACATCCTGGCTGATATTAAAAAAGCCAAAACCGACGATAATATTAAAGGCATATACCTTGATGAGAGTTATATGACCGCCGGCCAGGCCACTACCGAAGAGATCCGCAACGCACTTATCGACTTTAAAAAATCAGGCAAATTTATTGTAGCCTACGCCGAAGTATATACACAGGGCTTTTACTATCTGGCATCAGTAGCCGATAAAGTTTATATTAACCCAAAAGGTATTTTTGAGTTTCACGGCTTTAGCTCTCAAACCACTTTCCTGAAGGGTGCACTGGACAAATTAGGCATTGAAGCACAGATCATTAAAGTTGGTACCTTTAAAAGCGCTGTTGAACCGTTGTTCCTTACCAAGATGAGCGATGCTAATAAACTACAGGTAACCTCATATCTTGGTTCACTGTACAATCATTTTTTAACCGGCATCAGCAAAAGCCGCGGCCTTAACAGGGATTCGTTATTCACTTATGCCGATAATATGCGTATTCAATTTCCTGAAGATGCATATAAATTGAAGCTGGTTGATGGCTTAAAATATAAAGATGAGATCCTTAACGACTTAAAAAGGCGCACTGGTACCGATTTAAAAGACGATTTAAAAAGCGTTGACCTTAGGGATTACGCCAAAAGCAAAAATGATGATTCGGACGATAAGGAGGATGATTCATCATCTAAAAACCGGATTGCTATAGTCTATGCATCAGGTGATATTACCGGTGGCGATGGCGACGACAACAGTATCGGTTCAGAAACTATTTCGAAAGCATTACGCAAAGCTCGTTTAGATGATAAAGTTAAAGCTGTGATATTGCGTGTAAATTCGCCGGGCGGCAGCTCACTGGCATCAGACGTGATCTGGCGCGAGGTGAAACTCATCCACGAAAAAAAGCCGATCATTGTTTCTATGGGTGATTATGCTGCATCGGGCGGTTATTACATTTCATGTGCAGCCGATTCGATCATTGCCCAGCCTAATACTATTACCGGTTCTATCGGCATTTTCGCCGTATTGCCAAACATGCAAAAACTGTTTAATGATAAACTGGGTGTAACCTTTGATGGTGTAAAAACCGGGAAGTATGCAGATTTGGGCGATATTAGCCGTCCGCTTAGCCCCGACGAACGCCTGATATTACAAAACAGCGTAAACCGTGGTTATGATGAATTTACCAAAGCAGTGGCCGAAGGCCGCGGCAAAACACAAGCTTACATTAACAGCATTGGCCAGGGCCGTGTTTGGACTGGTGAGCAGGCCCTAAAAATTGGCCTGGTTGACCGTTTAGGGAATATCAACGATGCTATCACTTCAGCGGCCAAAAAAGCTAAGATCAAAACCTATAATATTGTAAGTTACCCCGAGCAAAAAAGCTTTTTCAACAAGGTGGGCAGCGGTTTAAGCGTCGAAGTACAAACCCGCATGGTGAAAAACGAGCTTGGTGAAAATTACAGGGTTTACCAACAGATAAAAGGTATCACACAAATGATGCGTACCCCTCAAGCCCGCCTGCCTTATGACCTTGTGATCAAGTAAAATTTCATTAATACATTAATTTTGATTGTGAAAAGCTGCCCTGTTCGGGTGGCTTTTTTTGTTGTCCGATGCGACTTACAAACTTTTGAAAGCTGCGTAAGTCTGTTAAATATAATAACCCTTATCCCCTCTTCAAATAAGCATTTGGCACATTCAAAGAATCAAAGGACTGCTTATCCGACAATTTGGAATCTCGCAGAGATGTAACAACGATAGGCATCCTCAAGTTTTATTGCAGCATTGCCGCGCTTTAAAACATCTCTCACAAAAACAAACCCACCATCTAAGCTGTCATTACAATGGCTTTTTGTATTTTTACCGCCTCATTGTAATTATGGAAAATAAACCCATAGCCCGTACACTTCGATTACTTTCGCAACTCATGGAACTCCATGAAGTTAATCCATTCAAGATCAAATCGGTAGCTAATGCAGCTTTTAAGGTTGATAAGCTCCCCTTCCCTATCGCCGGTAAAAAACTGGATGAACTGGAAAAGATTGATGGCATTGGCAAAAGTATAGCCGGTAAAGTTGCTGAGTTGCTTGAAACCGGCACCATGACCGAGCTGCAGGACATGTTGGATAAAACCCCTGCCGGTGTGGTTGAAATGATGGGTATCAAAGGCATCGGCCCCAAAAAGGTAGCTGTTATCTGGAAAGAGTTGGGCATTGAAAATACCGGTGAGCTTTTTTATGCCTGCAATGAAAACCGCCTGATAGAGGCTAAAGGCTTCGGCCTTAAAACGCAGAAAGAGATCCGTAAAGCTATCGAGTTCAGAATGGCGAGCAATGGCAAATTTCTTTTTGCCCAGGTTGAGAAGGAAGCCAACGAACTGATGGATGAGGTAAAAGCCATTTTCCCTGATGCGCTAAAACACTTCGCAGGCGAATTCAGGCGTTTGAATGAGATCATCACCGAAATTGTGATCGTAGTAGGTAGCCTTAACCATGATATTGCTTACGATGCACTGGTGAATTCAACTATACTTTGTAACGTAAGCAAAAATAAAAACCATATCCAGGGCGAATTGCAAAATGGCTTGCTGGTTGATATTGTTTGTGTTGATAAAGCTGATTATTACAAAGAACTATTCATCAATACCGGTACTGACGATCATGTACAGGCCGTTTTCGACAGAATCAATGTACCGGTTGAACAGCCAGAAACGGAAGAATTGATTTATACCAAAGCCGGTTTAAGCTGGATGCAGCCCGAACTGCGTGAAGGTACCCTGTTTATTGAAAAAGCCGAAAAGAACGAACTGCCAACGCTGATCAACTGGCACGACCTGAAAGGCACACTTCATAACCACAGCACCTGGAGCGATGGTGTTAACAGCATTGAAGAAATGGCCTTGTATTGCCGGGATACCCTGAAATTAGAATACCTGGGCATGTGTGATCACAGTAAGAGCGCGTTTTATGCAAAAGGCTTGAGTATTGAACGGGTATTGCAGCAACATGAAGAAATAGATGCCCTGAATAAAAAACTCGACGGTTTCCATATTTTTAGAGGTATTGAATCGGATATTTTGTATGATGGTTCGCTTGATTACCCTGACGAGATCCTACAAAAGTTTGATTTCATTGTAGCCTCAGTTCATTCAATCCTCAAAATGGACGAGGAAAAGGCTACGTCAAGACTGATCACCGCAATCGAAAATCCTTATACAACTATATTGGGACACCCAACAGGCAGACTTTTACTAAGTCGTAGCGGATATCCTATCAACTATAAAAAAGTGATAGATGCCTGCGCAGCGAATAACGTAGTTATTGAAATCAATGCCAACCCGTTAAGGCTTGACCTGGACTGGCGCTGGCACCAATATGCTTTAGATAAAGGTGTTATGTTGTCTATAAACCCCGATGCCCACCGTATTGAAGGGTTTACAGATATGCATTACGGCATCCTGGCAGCCCGCAAAGGAGGTTTATATAAGGAGATGTGCATGAACGCTATGTCTTTAGAAGAAATCACTAAAGCATTTGCTGTTAAAAGAGGTTAGAGATTAGAGGTTGGAGATCAGAGATTAGCTGATACAGCCACCAATGAACTATTGAACTAATGAGCTAATGAACAATCTAAAAGATAAAGTACAATCCATACAGGCCGCAGCTCACAAACCGGCAATACTGGTAATTGGCGACCTGATGGTTGACCATTATATATGGGGCAACGCTACCCGCCTTTCGCCCGAGGCGCCTGTGCCTATTGTAAACGTTAAAAATGAAACCACTACATTAGGTGGTGCCGGTAATGTGGTTCAAAACCTGGCATCATTAGGTGCAAAAGTTATTGTTGCCGGCATAATAGGAAATGACCAGGCTGCGGGTGAACTGATCAAAATCCTGACCGACGAAGGCGTTGAAACGGACTCTATTATTAAAGATAGCAATCGCCCCACCACAGTAAAAACCCGCGTTGTTGTTGGCAGCCACCAACTGGTACGTGTTGACCGGGAAGTTACCGACGAAGTATCGGAGCCTATTGCCAACGAGCTTATAAGTAAGCTAAGCGGTTATATTGACAACGCAGATATGGTACTTTTATCGGACTATAACAAAGGTCTTTTTTCACCGTTTTTAACGCAAGGCATTATCAGGGCGGCCAATGCTAAAGGCAAAAAAGTGATCATCGACCCCAAAGGGCTTAATTACGAAAAATACAAAGGCGCTTTTATCATTAAGCCTAATCGCAAGGAATTGTCTGAAGCTGCTAAAACTGATAAGATCAACTCGATAGAAAGCCTGCAACAGGCCGGCAAGGTAATTTTTGAACAAACCGGGACCCAATATATAGTAGTTACCTTATCCGAAGAAGGTATGGTAATACTGAATGAAGAAGGCTATCAAAGTTTACCTGTAAAGGCAACCGAAGTATTTGACGTAACAGGTGCCGGCGATACTGTACTGGCCACCATGGCATACTTTATGGCAGGAGGTCTGAATATTGAGGATGCCTGCGAATTGGCTAACCATGCCGCTGCTATAGTGATTCGCCGTGTAGGTAGCGCAACAACCACTGTAGATGAGATAATTGAAGATATATTAAAAGGCGAAAGGTGAAATAGAGGTGAAAGGCCAAAGGTTAAAGGCGAAGGGTTTGAAATGTGCTTGCCCTAACCAACCAATGAACTAATGAACAAGTGAACTAATGAACCAAAAGATATTAAACGAACTTAAAGATCACCAGGATACGCTGCAAAGGGTAATTGATACGCTTGGCGGCGATATCGAGATAGCCTGTGATATGATTACCTCAACCATAAAAAAAGGCAATAAAGTATTACTGGCTGGCAACGGCGGTAGTGCTGCTGATGCTCAGCATATTGCAGCAGAGCTTACAGGGCGTTATGTAAAAGATCGTAAACCCTTGCCGGGCATTGCATTAACAGTTGATACTTCGGCGCTTACTTCTATTGCCAATGATTACGGCTACGAACATGTATTTTCACGCCAGTTGGAGGCATTCGCCAGGCCCGGCGACTTGTTCATCGGCATTTCGACAAGTGGAAATAGTCCGGGGATCCTGGCGGCATTTGAGTCGGCTAAAAAACTGGAGGTTAAAACATTAGGCCTTTCGGGCAGGGATGGCGGTAAAATGAATGGTCTTTGCGAGCTGAACATTATCGTACCGTCAAACATTACCGCGCGTATCCAGGAAATGCATATCCTTATCGGGCATATCCTGTGTACCGCCGTTGATGACCTTTTTGATTAAACAGTACCGTAGAGACGCATCACACGCGTCGTTCTAATAATATACAAAGACACATGTGATGTGTGTTTACAGGAAAAACAAATGAGGACCGGCTTCGAAAAAACCCTTCTTGATAAAATAACAGATCAGCCGTCGCTACAGGCACAGATCAAAAACTGGCAAGCTGAAGGCAAAAAGGTAGTGTTCACCAATGGTGTTTTTGACCTGCTGCACATAGGCCATCTCACCTACCTGGCCAAAGCGGCCGAACTTGGCGACAAGCTGGTGATCGGCCTTAATGCAGATAGTTCGGTTAGGCGCATCAAAGGCCCAACCCGGCCGGTAAATGATCAAAACAGCCGTGCAGCACTGTTGGCGGCTTTATTTTTTGTAGATGCCATCGTTGTTTTTGAGGAAGATACCCCTCTTAATTTGATCAGCTCCCTTCTGCCCGACATACTGGTAAAGGGAGCCGATTATGCGGTTGAAAACATCGTAGGCGCCAAAGAAGTGATTGCAAACGGAGGCGAGGTTAAAACCATTAATTTTGTTGAAGGATATTCATCCACTTCTATAATCGAAAAAATCAGGAACCAGATTTCCTGAACTTGATAACAACATGAAGATACTGGTGATCCGCTTTAGTTCAATGGTGATATAATTTATACCACGCCTGTTGTACGTTGCCTCAAAAGGCAGGTCGCCAATGCCGAAGTCCATTTTTTAACTAAACCGGCCTTTAAATATATTTATGATAATAACCCTTACGTTGATAAGCTGCTATTATTAAAACCTTCTTTAGCAGATACCATCAACGAAATTAAGGCCGAAAAGTATGATCACATCATCGATCTGCATAACAATCTCCGCACAAGCGTTATCAAGCTACGTGCCGGTATTAAAGCATCAACTTATAAAAAACAGCCGCTTTTAAAGTGGCTAAGTTTAAAGTTGAAACGCAACCTGGTAAGTAAAGAGCATTTGGTTGACAGGTATTTAAAAGCTGTTAAGTTTTTAGGTGTGGTTAATGATGACAATCCCATTGACTATTATATTAAAGCTGAACATGATATAACTAAACTACTTCCGCTTAGTCATCAAAATGGTTACGTTGCATTTGTAATAGGAGCAACTCATTTTACCAAGCGGATGCCTAATTACAAGATCATTAGCATTTGCAGGCAGCTTAATTTACCTGTTTTGCTATTGGGCGGCAATGATATAAAAGCAAATGGCGATGAAATAGCTGCGGCAGTTGGTACTTCAGTTTATAATGCCTGCGGAATAACATCACTTGATGAATCGGTTTTTCTGGTATCGCGCGCAAAAAATGTAATTGGTTTTGATACAGGTCTCACACATATTGCCGAAGCGTTTAATGTGCCCATAGCCTCGGTTTGGGGTGGCACCACGCCCGATTTGCTGGGGGTTTGGCCTTATAAAGTAAAAGAAACACTGATTGCCGGTATTGAACTATCCTGCCGTCCCTGCTCCAAATTCGGACTTGAAAAATGCCCGCTCGGACACTTTAAATGTATGAACGATATGCCAGAAGCTGATATTGTAGATTTCTCCAATCGCTAATTACAAGTATAAAACCTTGCCTAGGTTATACTTACAAATGCACAATTGATAATATTTCACAAAAAGCACCAGATATGTTTTAATCTTAGTGTATTTATATAATTTTGTGTATTAACTTAAAATCCTTTCACGATGAAAAAAACATTACTAAGCCTGTGCCTTTTAATGGCATCTTTCGCAGCCTTTGCACAATTACCTACCGTTGGTTTTAAAGGAGGTGTAAACTTCGCAACGTTACATGCTACAGTTGACGGGGTTAGCGGCTCCGGCAATTCGGGCAGCTTAACCACATTCAACGTAGGCGCTTTTGTCGATTTTAAATTTGGCAATGTATCATTACAACCAGCCTTAAACTTTACCGGTAAAGGCGGATCATCAAGTGTTTCTTTTGATGGCGAAGCAAACTCTGGCGGCAAAGTAAAACTCTATTACCTGCAAGTTCCGGTAAATGTTGTGTACCACGTGCCTGCGGTAGTCGGTGACTTTTACTTTGGTGCCGGCCCTTACCTTGGCATGGGTGTTTCCGGCAAAGCAAAAGACAACAACGGCAATTCTGAAGACATTAAATTTGGCAGCGGACAGGACGAAATCAAAAGAACAGACGCTGGTTTAAATGCGATTGTTGGTTTTAAATTCAAAACCGGTTTCCTGATCAATGCTAATTATGATTGGGGACTTACCAACATCACCAACGTTGATGGTATTAAACTTACAAACCGTGTTTTCGGCATTTCAGTTGGTTACGCGTTTTAATTAACCCGGTGAAAAAATTGAAGCAGACTTTGTCTATCTTTTATTATAAGGAGAAGCAGCAGCTTCTCCTTATTTATTTAGTATTATTGGAAACTTATTACAAATGTCTCACGTTATAATCACAAAACCGTAACATTATAAACCGATCGGTCAGCCGTTTAAAATCATGAAAAAGTTATTATTAATACGCCACGCAAAAGCTACCCATGAAAGCGGTTATGTTGATTTTGACCGACCTTTAAAACAATCGGGTATGCAGGATGCGGTTTTAATGGCTACTCTTTTAAAAGGACAATTACAAATCCCTCAAATTATTATAACCAGTCCGGCACTTCGTACCAAAACTACTGCCGAGATTTTTGCCAACCAGTTTAAATTACCGGCTCCCGGGGAAGACAAAAGAATTTACGAAGCCAGCGAAAACACCTGGGTTAAAGTGATTAATGGCCTGCCCGATGAATATGATTATATAGGCGTAGTTGGGCATAACCCTGGCGTAAGCCAAATACTATATTACCTCACCAGCCAGTTAAAAGAGATGCCTACGTGTGCTGTAGCTATCATTACTTTTGAAAACGATACATGGCAATCTATCAGCGAAGAGGATGGGAAACTGGTACATTTTGATTCACCGAAGGGGTAGCAGAGAAGTCCGAAAGTCAGAGAAGCCAGTAAGTCCGGAAGTAAACATTATTTAGGGCGTAAAAGTCTCCCAGCTTTCGAACTTCCTTTACATTCGGACTTTCCAACTCCTTACAAATCTTAATTTGCACGATACATTTTCCCGGGCAGCGAACTGATATATCCCTGCATCTCCATAGTAAGCAAATTCATAGCGAGTTGGCTCATAGGCATATTAGCCCGCAGGGTTAAATCATCAATCGCAACGGGCGTATTGTTTTGCCGTAATATATCCATGATCAGCCGTTCATCGTCCGATAGATCAAACGGCAGCATAAATTGCTCAACAGGTTTACTTACATCATTCTTTTCCCAACCTAAACTATAAGCCAGATCAGCAGGGCAGGTTAGCAGGCTCGCTTTATTATTGCGGATCAGGAAGTTACATCCTTCAGAAAATTCATCACCTAATCTGCCCGGAAAAGCAAAAACATCCCGATTGTAGGAATTGGCAATTTCGGCCGTGATGAGCGCACCTCCTTTTATACTGGCTTCAATTACCACGGTTGCATCAGCAATACCGGCAACTATCCGGTTTCGCTGCGGAAAGTTTTCTCTATCGGGATTAGTGCCTGAAGGGTATTCGGATAGTAAACCGCCGTTTTCGAGCATTTTATCAGCGGTGGCCCGGTTTTGAGCAGGATAAAGCCTGTCGAGCCCATGGCCAAGTACACCGATGGTTGGCACGTTTAGCTTTACACATTCTTTATGTGCCGCTACATCAATGCCATGTGCCAAACCACTTACTATTAATACATTATATTGCTGTAATTCATCAACTAACTGGCGGCATAATTGCCTGCCGTAATCGGTAGCGTTACGGGTGCCCACTATACTAATAATGTGGGGCGGGTTAAGATCCATTTTACCCTTTGCATAAAGTAGCACCGGCGAATCGTGGCAATTTTTTAAGCGCTTGGGGTAACGGGCATCTGTATAAAAAATGACATCGATATCGTGACCTTCTAAAAACTTCAGCTCCTTTTCGGCTTGCCTCAAAGCGTCGTCAAAATCCCATTTTACAGCGCGCTTCTCACCTATTCCCGGGATTCTGGTCATTTTTTCGGGCGATGCGTTAAACACTTCTTCTACGCTGCCAAGATATGCGATCAGCGACTTAGCCGCTACCGGCCCGAGGTTTTTAACAAAAGATAAAGCTACTTTATGGAGTAATGACATTGGGTTTAGACATGCAGATTAGGGCCTTGCAAATTATAAATATTCGGTCGATTTTCAAGCAGTACCTGTTATTTGTAATGCAATAAATAAAGTCTGGATATCATATTTAGCTTTAAAACAAACGCCTTTCATTATTTAATTGCATATCTGCACATCCGTAATCTGCACATTTTTTTTAAAAACTATAAAAATAGTTTGCAAACTATAAAAATAGTTTTACCTTTATCTAACTATAAAAATAGCTTGCTATGCATATCAAAGAACTAACCAAAGCCGAAGAGCAGGTAATGCAGATCCTTTGGCAACTGAAAGAAGCCATTGTTAAAGATATTATTGAAGAAATGCCTGAGCCTAAACCCGCTTATAATACGGTGTCGACTGTGGTAAGGGTATTGGAGGGCAAAGGCTTTATCGACCATAAGGCCTATGGTAACTCGCATGTTTACTTCCCGCTCATCAGCGATGCGGAGTACAAAAAATTCACATTTGATAAGATGATGAAAAACTATTTCAGCAATTCATATCAAAGCCTGGTATCATTTATTGTTGACGAAAAGAAGATCAGCGTAAAAGAACTGGACGAATTAACATCATTAATTGATAAACTTAAAAACGAAAAACAATGAACTGGCTGTATTACCTCCTTGAGGCAAATTTATACCTGTGTGTATTTTATGCCGGGTATTGCCTGTTTTTAAATAAAGAAACACACTATACCTTAAACCGTATATACCTGTTATTGAGCTGTGTGGTTTCATTTGTATTACCCGTTGTACAAATTGGCTGGCTAAAACCGGTTGAAACTGCAACCAAAATAATCGTTATCATTCCTCAAACGGCTTACCAAACAACAGTGCAAAAACTTACCGTGCGGCAAACGTTAACCTTTAACGATATTTGGGTTTACGCCTATATACTTGGTATAATAGTACTTACCACAGTACTATTTATCAGGCTTTATCAATTGGTCAAATTAACAAAGGCCACCAAAACCCTGTTTGATGGTAAGTATAAACTCATCAATATAGAGGGATCAAACACCGCCTTTTCCTTCTTTAACTACCTTTTTATTGGCACAAAAACCCAGGCTAATAATATCATTATCAGGCACGAGCTGGTTCACATTCGTCAAAAACACTCGGTTGATATTGTTTTTCTGGAGCTGATCAAGATCATTAATTGGTTTAATCCGCTGGTTTATTTATTGCAAATCAGCCTGAAAACCATCCATGAATATATAGCCGACGAGCAAACTGCCGCGCAGGAAAGTGATGCCTTTAGCTATTCGTCGTTTTTGGTAAGCAATGCTTATGGGTTAAACGGCTCGCCCCTGGCGCATTCATTTTTCAATTATAATTTATTAAAAAAGAGGATAATTATGTTAAACCAAAAACGTTCGGGGAAATTAGCCAGGCTAAAATACCTCGTGGCCGTACCCATATGCGCCGGCCTGCTTTGTGCATCAACCCTGGTATTCAGTAAAACTTATGGTTTTTTCGATCTGATGCCCCAACAGGAAATTGTTAATAAAAAGCTGGCCAATACGCATATAGCCCCCGCCGACACTGTAAAAGTAGACCCAGTCCGAATAAAAAAAGCAGATGTTACTTCCAAAGGTTTTAAATACGAAGAAACCGGTTACCTTGTTAATAAAAAAACCGATTTCAAGGTAATTATTACCGAAAAGAACGGAGAGCAAAAAGAATACTATAAAAGCAAAGCTACCCCGGAAGAACTGGCTACACTAAAAACTAAATACGGCTATACATTTCCTAAAATGTTAATTTATCCAAAGCTTCCACCACCTCCGCCTGCTCCACCCGCAAACAGCAAAAAACCAAAAGTTATTGATGTAAAGCTGCCACCTCCGCCAGCGCCTGCAAATCCGGAAAAGATAAAGAAAGCACCTAAAGTGGTCGAGGTGACACCGGTTATCCCGGCAGCACCGGCAGGTCCTGTACCAGCAGTTACAGAGCGCGTTCCGCCGCCACCGCCACCTGCCGATCCATTTCAGAACCTGTATTCGTATGTTGCAAAACACGTTCGCTATCCTTCAAAGGCACGCTTAAACCATATTTCGGGAAGAGTGATCCTCACCTTCAGTATCGATAACGGGAAAATAAACAATGTAAACATTATCAGAGGTGTTGACCAGGAAATTGACAATGAGGTGCAGCGGGTAGTGAATGATTTTGATGGCAACCTTAGTGTAAAATCAGGTTACTATAATATACCTGTAACTCTATCATTGGTAGATGCCCAGGATAAAAAATACGATTATACCCCTGCAAAACTATATGCTCAGGCAAATACATCCGCCGCTAAACTTTCAACTACTCTTCGCGAAGTTGTTGTTTTAGGCTATGGCCCCCTGACTGACAATAAGTAAATAAAAAGGCTTTTAACAAGCTTTTCTAATTGTCGACCGGCCTAAAACCGTCCCGGCAATTTTCTGCGTAAACCCCTTTGTTCTCTTTAACCGCCCTGTTTTACAAATAGCTAAATAATTTCTTTTAGTATCCAAAAATTTGTAACTTAGATATATCCCATCGGGACAATTTCTTTTAAAATATATCTAAAACAAAGCAAACACATTAAATACCGCTTTGTTTAATAGGTACCAATTATACTTCCTGGACCTTACCGTTAGCCTGATTTTGTTCATTTTTAAACCTCATAATATGAAAAAGTTTGGGATCATTTTAGCAATAGTAGGCATTGTGATGCTTATTGCAGGTAATTTTTTTTATAAGCATACCATCAATGCGGTAGATAGCTCTGGCAGTTCAATTATCACTACCGGCTTAAATGGCGGATGGACATTTAAACTGCCTGTTTTTGCCGGCGGTGCTTTATTTTTCCTGGGGTTTGTTTTTTGGGCAGCATCACGCACCGACAACCAGCATCATGATCATTTGATATAGAAGTTAAACCGCATTTTATAAATGATTTCCCGCAAAGACGCGAATGCGTAAAGTGATTTACTTTATCGCTGTAGCGTCTTTATGTGCATATTTATAATCAGAAAGGTGGATTACAAATAGATTATCCCTTCACGTATATCACCTGTTTTGTTTCGAAAAACTCCTCTTTAAAGTAATCTTTCAGATGATATTGGGTAACTTTTAAGCCCGATTCTTTGATCTCCTTCTCCAAATCGCCGCCCTTTAAATACAGGATACCGTTGGGTAATTTGTTATTCGATTGCTTGTTGAATTTACCTTTTACCCATGGATAAAAATCCTTTAATTGGGTAACAGCGCGTGATACTACAAAGTCAAATTTATCCGCAATTTGCTCGGCACGCAGGTGTGATGCTTTCACATTTCTGAGGCCTAAGGCTGCAGCTACTTCCGTAACAACCTTGATTTTTTTGCCTATCGAATCAACCAAATGAAATTGTGTTTTGGGGAATAAAATAGCCAGTGGAATACCAGGAAAGCCCCCACCGGTACCCACATCAAGCACATTTTCGCCCGGTAAAAAAGCCATTACTTTGGCAATCCCAAGCGAGTGGAGCACGTGACGTTCAAATAAAAGATCAATATCTTTGCGGGAAATTACGTTGATCTGGCTGTTCCAGTGTTCATATAAAGCAGGCAATTTTTCAAATTGCTCACGCTGTTCGGCACTTAAATCAGGAAAATATTGTAGAATTATTTCAGATGTCATCCCTGTTAAAACGGTTAATAATATTGCCAAGCAGGTACCTTGCCCTAAATAATTGCGCCTTTACCGTTCCTAAAGGAGGTCGAGTTGCTGAGCTATTTCTTCGTACGAAAGCTCATCGAAATAGCGTAAGGTAATCAGGTTACGGTAACGCGTGGGAGGCTTTCAATTAATGATCTTAGCTCCTGAGTTTGTTGCTTTTTGATAGATGTTTCTTCGGGGTTAAGACTATCGGCCTTAATTTGCAGCGGTTTTTCATCCCCTTCGTCGTCCATCATGCCGTGAATTGACATGGTACTTAGTTTCTTTTTGCGGATAAAATCGATGCAATTGTTAGTTGCTACCCTGAAAAGCCAGGTGCTAAAAGCAAAATCAGGCTGGTATTTTTCAAGTTTTTCAAATGCCTTGGCAAACGTTTCAACCGTTAGGTCCATTGCATCTTCTTTGTTGTTTACCATCTTAAGCACCATGAAATAAATCGAATCTTTATAACGGTGCATCAAATCGGCATAGGCTTTTTGATCTCCCTGCCTGGCCTTCACTACCAGGTGAAAATCATTCTTTGCGTTCTCGGTAAAGTTGGCGTTTATTTCCATTGAGTAGTTTTTAAAAAGGTACCGATCAATCCAAAAACATTTAAATATGTATAATATAATAGGTCAAAAAAGGGGAGATACCACCAAAGGTCTTTGCCATTAAGTTTTTTAAATATACGATTATAAATGGCCATTTGTAATATCAACCTAAAAACGTACAAACCTAGTGCCAGTAACGGCTCATATCTCAAAATAAGGAATAATATCAATAAAATATAGAATATAAACCCGCTAACTGCATCAAAACTAAGCATACGCCTGTGCTGGTTTTTATACAGTTTCCCCACTCCCATGTGTCGCTTTTTTTGTTTAAACCACGATTTAAATGTGGTTTTAGCTTCAGTAAACATAAATGATTCGGGACTCAGTTCAACCACTGTGTTATCAGGAGTAGCATGCTGGTTAACAAACAGGTCATCATCGCCTGATATTACGTGCATGTGCGAAGCAAAACCTTTTGCACTAAAAAATAACGTTTTTGTATAGGCAAGGTTGCGACCAATACCCATATAGGGGTCGCCGGTTAACGCGCCCGACAGGTAACTGGTTGCTGTTTTTATGGTTTCAAAGCGGGTAAAAGCATTAATAAAACCACCTTTTTTATAATAAGGAGAGTACCCCAAAACTATTTGCACACCGCTTGCAAAATTGGCTGCCATACGGCTTATCCAGTTTTCGGAAGCTGGTTTACAATCAGCATCGGTAAATAAAAGGTGTTCATTTTTTGATGCCTTGATGCCTAAAGTAAGGGCAAACTTTTTACCGGTTTTAAAGCGGTCATGCTCGGTAATGGTAACAACTTTAAGGTGGGCGTATTTTTTCTGCATGGTTTCAAGCACCTCGTCGGAAGTATCAAAAGAGCAATCGTTGATAACAACCACCTCAAAATCAGGATAGTTTTGTTCCAGTATCGATGGGAGATTTTCCTCTAAGTTACGGGCTTCGTTGCGGGCGCTGATAATAACAGAAATGGGGATTAAGACTCTGGCGGCGGCCCTTCGGCGGGTTTATGGCCTGCAAGGCGGGTATGCCTGCTTACCAGGTAATATAGCTGAACTATAAAACAAAGCTGAAAAAGAATAAAAAGCGCGTCGTGTAAGTACGTTTCCAAACAAAAAAATAATGAGGCAAATTTGTTAAAAATCAATGAAATTAAGGCTCAATATCAGCGTTAATTTGAAGTTTAATGTACTCTTATTTAATCTCCCTTAAAATAAAATTACTTTAATTAACATGGTTTTAATATTCAGCACGTTTATAAATAGCTTTTATCCTGCCGCCGTTTTGGAAAGGACGGGCATGAGGGTTTTTTTTGCTAATTTTGCAACCCTAAAATGAAATTTAACTTAACAGCACAAGACCCGCTTTCAAAGGCCCGAGCCGGCGAGATCACTACCGACCACGGTACCATACAAACCCCTATTTTTATGCCCGTAGGCACTGCCGGCACTGTAAAGGCGGTACACCAGCACGAGCTTAAACAGGATATTTCGGCGCAAATTATATTGGGCAACACCTATCATCTATATCTGCGTCCTGGTTTAAATACACTTGAAAGCGTCGGAGGACTACATAAATTTAATGGATGGGACGGTCCCATCTTAACCGATAGCGGCGGCTACCAGGTATATTCATTAACCGAAGTACGCAAAATAAAAGAGGAAGGGGTAACGTTCCGCTCGCATATTGACGGATCAAAACATTTGTTTACTCCCGAAAATGTAATGGACATTCAGCGCATAATCGGCGCCGATATTATCATGGCGTTTGATGAGTGTACCCCCTATCCCTGCGATTACAACTACGCAAAACGATCGATAGAAATGACCCACCGCTGGCTGAAACGTTGCTGCGACAGATTTGACAGCACCGGGCCAAAATATGGCTACAGTCAAACACTTTTCCCAATTGTACAAGGTTCGGTATATAAAGATCTGCGCGTACGATCGGCCGAAGTAATAGCCTCATATGAGCGTGAAGGTAATGCCATAGGCGGCCTTTCGGTCGGTGAACCGGCCGAGGAAATGTATGCCATGACCGAAATTGTATGCAATATATTACCGCAGCAAAAACCACGTTACTTAATGGGGGTAGGTACGCCTGTAAACATTTTGGAAAACATAGCCCTGGGCATTGACATGTTTGATTGCGTTATGCCAACCCGTAATGCACGTAACGGCATGCTCTTTACCAAAAACGGCATCATCAATATAAAAAATGAGAAATGGAAAAACGACTTTTCGGCCATTGAAGATGACAGCGATCTGTTCGCCGACAGGGATTACAGCAAAGCCTATTTACGTCATTTGATCCACTCGGGCGAAATGTTAGGCGCTCAGATCGCCACCTTGCACAACCTCCATTTTTATCTATGGCTGGTTAAAGAGGCGCGAAAAAAAATTATTGCAGGTGAGTTTTACGATTGGAAAAACATGATGGCAAAGCGCCTTGGGCAGCGCTTATAAAAACTCCTAAAATCACAAGAAATCTCCAGGAAAAACATGGAAATTAACAATCAAACAACCGACAGATGAAAGCTTTTTTTCATAGATATTTAAAGATCATCGACAGGTTTATTATTGGCAAATACCTCGGCACTTTTATATTTACTATGGGTATTTTCATGGTGATATCTGTAGTGTTTGACGTATCAGAAAAGCTGGATAATTTCCTTAATAAACATGCCAGTCTGCACGATATTGTGTTCAGATATTACGCGGGTTTTATTCCGTTTTATTTGAATATGCTGTCGCCATTGATCAATTTTTTAGCGGTGATTTTCTTTACAGCTAAGATGGCAAATCAAACAGAAATCGTTCCGATATTGAGCGGCCGGGCAAGTTTCAATCGATTTTTAAGACCTTATGTAATCGCTTCATCAATCATATTTGTGGTGTCTTTTTTTGCAAATGTATACCTTATTCCTTTCACAAATCGGCTGAAAATCGACTTTGAAAATGCCAATGGCATGATGGACAATGACCCGACTAAGGTGGAGGTACACATGCAAATAGACAAACATACTTTTGTTTATCTTGCCAATTACGATCCCACAACTCATTTAGGTTACAATTTTATAATGGAGAAATTTAATGGTGATACGTTGCGTGAAAAACTGATTGCCGAACAAATTCAATACGATTCTTTAAAACGGATCTGGTCGCTTAAACAATACAGTGTTAAATATGTAAACGGAATGAAAGAACAATTCATTACAAGCAACACACCAAAAGACACTGTTTTGGATATGCACCCGAGCGATTTTATTGTATATGATAACGTATACCAGGCCATGTCTTTAAGCGACCTGAACAAGAATATTGACAAGGAAAAACTGCGCCGCCCGGAATATTTAAAGGCTATTTATTTTGAAAAATATCACCGTTTTGTATACCCTTTATCAGCCTTTGTACTTACTTTAATCGGTGTTTCCATATCTTCAAGAAAGGTACGCGGAGGTGTTGGATTACCCCTGGGGATAGGTATTTTATTATGCTTCGCTTATATTATATTAGAACGGTTTGCGCTTGTATTTTCGGTAAAAGGGGGCATGTCGCCTCTGGCAGCTGTATTCATTCCTAACATCGTTTTTGGCATTTTGGGCTATTACCTACTTTTAAAAGCACCCAAATAATGGCGCGAAACACCCCCTTGACCCTAAATAAGAACCTTATAATACTCCATTTTACTGTTTTTGTGTGGGGATTTACCGGAATTTTAGGCGCCCTGATCACCATTTCGGCCGTACAATTGGTGTGGTACAGAGTCCTTATTGCCTTTGTTTCGCTGTTTTTGTATTTTAAATTCAATAAAACCGATTTTAAAGTCGATAGAAAAACGCTGATCAAACTGGTGTTTACGGGGGCAATTGTGGGCGGGCACTGGATCCTTTTCTTTGCAGCCATCAAGCTTTCAACCGTTGCGGTAACCCTGGTTTGCCTTTCATCAATCACGCTTTTCACAGCAATTTTTGAGCCGATCATCAATAAAAAAAACATTTCAAAATTGGAAATTTTAGCCGGGCTTTTAATTATTTCGGGCATCGTTTTAATTTTCAAATTTGAAGCAAGATACACTAAGGGTATTGTAGCCGGACTTGTAAGCGCGGTTTGCGCAAGCCTTTTCTCTATCATTAATTCGCGCCAGGTGCAAAAAGTACAGGCACCAGTCATTGCATTTTATGAGCTGTCAGGGGCCTTTGTATGGATCTCGATCTACCTATTTATAACCTCCGGCTACACCCGTGCCATGCTGTTAAAGCCTGCAGATATCGGTTACCTGGTGCTGCTTGGCACCGTATGCACATCGCTGGCCTACGTGGCCGGGGTATCTGTAATGCGTGAGCTTTCCGCCTTTCGGGTAGCGCTCGTCACCAACCTTGAGCCGGTGTATGGTATCATCCTGTCGTTTATTTTTTTTGGTGATCTTAATAAAATGACGCTTGGATTTTGGGGCGGGGCCATCCTTATTTTGTCTACAATTTTTTTATACCCCGTAGCCCGAAAGCAAATTTCACGGCATAAAAGCATATCCTAATTCTTAGCTTCCTCATTTGCTTACCTCATACAGATACTTGTAACGGCCGTACTTCTGCCTGTTATTAAACAGCGATTCAACAACTCCAATCAGCCTTAGTTTTCACATCCTCAACTCCAAAATAGGAGCGAAATATCAGCGTCCGCTTTGGCTATTTTTAGCCCCTCAGAGCGATTTAAATTTTTCAAGGCATTCCGGGCTCAACTAACATCTCAGCGCAAAACAGCGGCAAAATCCAATTTTAACTTAGTGTATTAAGTTCCAATATAAAAATTGGATCGGCAAACTATACAATTTCAATTTAAGTCATTTCACACCGATTAATAAATTTGAACTAACTATTTATATTATAAAAATATAAATTTAAAAATCAGATATTTATATAATTTATATAAACAAATAATCAAACAAAAGCAATGCAAATAAAATCACAAAAAACTAAAAAAATTAGTATTTAAAAAATAACAAGCAAAAAATCATCATATAAATTTATAAATCAGATAATTAATGCATCTTATTTAGTGTAAAAATTTCGATTTCGGCACGAACAAAGCCCACGTCAGAAAGTGTAGTGAAGTAATAATCCAGGAATAAAAAAAAATCGCGGCATCTCTCCTGCTTGTATACAAAATCAGTTTTCGAACGGATTTTTTTTCACTCTCGCAGGATTCTCGCAAAGAAATTTTGGGCGAAAGAAATCCTCGCAATATCAAATTCCAGGGGTATTAAAAGTTCTGATTTTAGCCTTTGAAAAATACGGGCAAAATTTCACTGCGGTTATTGTCACCTCATTTTTGAAAGGGCAATTATCAACCGGGCAAAATCTGGGCGACTTAAAATTGAAGAGCTACCAGAGGTGGACACAGCCAATAAAATATGAACCTAAAAATGCAGACACATCTCCGCACTATTTCGCGATCAAATTCCATGACCTCGATTTACATGAGATCAATTTTTATTAAACATTTTAAAAGCGGATATTGTATTACTCTAAAACCAACATCCATCATGAGCATTAAAACAATAGTCATTGTAGCCATCGCAGTTTTGCTTACCATCGTACTAATGCAAAATACCGACGAGGTTTACTTCAAATTTTTGTTCGCCACTTTCAGGGTATCCAAACTAATGATGATGCTGGTAGTTGCGGTAACAGGTTTTATATTGGGCTTGATCGTGGCATGGCCTAAAAAACAAAAGTTCGATATTGAAGGCTATCATGACGCCATGCACAAAAAAGACGACACCGATACACTAAGTGACGAAGACAGGGAATACATCAGCTAAAATATGAAAACAAAGATTGGATTTATAGGGCTTGGCAACATGGGTACCAGCATGGCCAAAAACCTCATTGACTCAGGGTATCATTTGCAGATTTACAACCGCACACTTTCAAAGGTAGACGAGCTTGGCACCGACAGTGTAACCAAATGCCAGAGTCCTGCCGAAGCTGCGGCAAATGTGCCATTTTTGATCACCATGGTATCAGATGACGAGGTGCTGCGAGAATCGGCCGTAGGCGACGGCGGAATTTTAAAAACGCTACAGCCAAATGCTGTACACATATCCATGAGCACTATTTCACCTGGAACTTCTGAAGAACTTGCCAGGTTACATGAACAGGCAGGAACCCGCTACCTCGCTTCCCCTGTATTCGGAAGGCCCGAAGCAGCCGCTGCACGTAAGCTATGGATCTGCGTTTCGGGTGATGAACAAACTAAAACTGATGCCCGTCCTATACTTGATTTACTTGGCCAGGAAGTGATTGATTTTGGCCCCTCGGCGGGGGGTGCAAATGTGGTTAAAATAGCAGGCAATTTTATGATCATGGCATCCATGGAAATGATGGCCGAGGCATTCACCCTTGCCGAAAAAAACGGACTAAGCAGAATGCAGGTAGCCGACTTTTTCAGCTCGACGCTTTTCAACGCTCCAATTTTCCAGAGCTACGGCAAGGCCCTTGCCGGCAAGCAATATCAACCGGTAGGCTTCAAATCAAAATTGGGTTATAAAGATGCGCGCCTCGCATTTAAATTATCGCAGACAAGCGAGATGCCCATGCCTATTGCAAACGCCGTACACAGCCGTTTACTAACCGCTATTGCCAAAGGCTGGGGCGAGAACGACTGGGTGGAAGGCATAGGGCGAGGCGTGAGTGAAGACGCGGGCATTTGATTTCGGATTTCGGATGTTTGATTTCGGAATTTGTAAGTAGGATTTTGGAATCGGATATTTCTTTTAAATAAAATGCCGGATGGTCTATCGACTGATAAAATGATCGATAAATCATCCGGCATTTACATGCAGCAGGATGATTAAGTTTCGTAGCAGAATTGCTTTATATCGCAACGACGATTTTATTTTGCTTCGGGACAGCTTCCCGATTCCTACCAAATCCGAAATCGAAAATCCAAGTCCCGAAATCATAAATAGAACACTTGGTTCTCCCCTTCCAAAAATTTCAAATCGGGAGTTTCAGCAAAAATACCGAACACAGATGCTCCGGTTCCGCTCATGCTTGAGTATATGGCCCCTGCCTCATAAAGGGCCGCTTTGATACCTCTGATTTCCGCATGATTTTCAAACACCGTTTGTTCAAAATCATTTTTGATAAGCTTCTTCCAATCAGCTATCGGTTCGTTGATCAAATCGAACAATGAATCTTTTACCGGGGTCGGCTTTATACCGCGAAAAGCTTCCCCTGTTGATACATGGACAGGCGGCATTACCAACACGATTTTGTAAGCCGACAGGTCGAGCCTGATGTTCTCAAATTCATCACCGCGTTCAAAAGCAAACACAGGTTTGTTCTCGATAAAAAAAGCGCAGTCGGCACCGAGGCGGCGCGCGTAATTGGTCATTTCATCTACCGAAAGGCCGAGTTTAAATTCATCATTCATCAACCTGATAAAAAATGCGGCATCGGCCGATCCCCCGCCCAACCCCGAGCCTATCGGAATATGCTTATGCAGATGAATGCTCACCGGTGGCAGGTCATGGTCCTGCTTGAGCATTTGATAACCTTTAACGCAGAGATTATCCTCCGGTAGGCCAGGAATATCCAGCCCGCTTGAGGTGAAGCTAAATTTGTCGCTTTTCACTACTTCAAGGGCGTCTTTAATGTCGATAGGGTAAAAAATGGTTTCGAGATTATGATAACCATCCGGCCGGCGTTCGGTAATATTGAGGCCGATGTTTATTTTTGCATTCGGAAATAAAATCATACAAATTAATTAACACGTGATGTATTTGCCAACATCCGTAGGAAACCAAAGGTAGATTATTTTTCTTTGCCTTTTGAAACTTTGGTCATTGAGTCATTAGGTCATTATGTCGTTGCCTTCTCAAAGCAATAACCTAATTGACCAATCTCACTCAATCAACCTAATCTAACTTAAAATAAAATGAAACAGTATCTCGACCTGATGAGGCATGTGATGGAAACCGGAGCGCAAAAGCATGACAGAACCGGCACCGGTACAGTAAGTGTGTTTGGCTACCAGATGCGTTTCAATCTCAAGGATGGTTTCCCGATGGTAACCACCAAAAAACTGCACCTCAAATCTATTATCCATGAGCTCATCTGGTTTTTGAGCGGCGACAGCAATATCCGCTACCTGAAAGAAAATGGCGTAAAAATATGGGACGAGTGGGCCGACGAAAATGGCGACCTTGGCCCCGTGTACGGCAAACAATGGCGCTCATGGCCTACACCGAATGGCGGCCATATCGACCAGATCAAACAGGTGGTGAACCAGCTTAAAAACAATCCCGACTCGCGCCGTATCATCGTGTCAGCCTGGAACGTTGCCGAGGTTAATCAGATGGCCCTGCCGCCATGCCATAGTTTGTTCCAGTTTTATGTAGCTCCGCCCGATATTTCAAAAGGCGAGACTAAAGGAAAGTTATCGTGCCAGTTGTATCAGAGAAGTGCAGATATATTCTTAGGAGTTCCGTTCAACATAGCTTCCTATGCGTTGCTCACCATGATGATGGCACAAGTCTGTAACCTTGACCTTGGTGACTTTATACACACTTTTGGTGATGCACACCTGTACAACAACCACATGGACCAGGCCCGGCTGCAGCTAAGCCGCGATCCTCGCCCCCTGCCAACCATGAAAATCAATCCGGAGGTAAGAGATATCTTTTCATTCAAGTTTGACGATTTCACTTTGGAGAATTATGATCCCTGGCCGCATATTAAAGCGGAAGTGGCGGTGTAGTTCATTTGTTCACTGGTTCATTAGTTCATCGGTATTTACCGTGGGCAGATTTAAGAATTAATAGAATTTCACTATCCTTACAAAATAAACTATACGTCATTGCGAGGTACGAAGCAACCCAAACTATACAGAGGAGCCATGCAAAGTAGCTGTGTACATCGGGGATTGCTTCGTACCTCGTAATGAGGCTTTGAAAACATGGGCGTTTTGAGAAACAATAACGCTTTGAAAAACAAGGTTCACCTGCTTAGCACCAATGAACCAATGAACTAATGAACTAATGAACCTATGATTTTATCCATCATCGTAGCCATAGCCAAAAACCACGCTATCGGTAAAGACAATAAATTACTCTGGTACCTGCCTAATGATCTGAAACATTTTAAAGATATAACTACCGGGCATACCGTGATCATGGGCCGTAAAACTTTTGATTCGGTTGGTAAGCCGTTGCCCAAGCGGCGCAATATTGTGATCACCCGACAGGCCATCAGTATCGATGGTTGCGAGGTGGTACCATCCATTGAAGCGGCTATTGAGCTTTGCAAGGCCGAGGATGAAGTTTTTATTGTTGGCGGAGCTGAGATCTACCGGCAGGCTATCCCGCTTACAAACCGCATATATCTCACCATTGTTGACCAGGATTTTGAGGGGGATACATTCTTCCCGGAGTTAAATCCTGATGAGTGGCAGGAAAAAGATCGTGAAGATTTTGAGCCCGACGAAAAAAACAAGTATAAATATTCGTTTATCACACTTGAGCGTCGCTAACATTCTTTGTCATGATTTTGTTTTAATTTAAAATTTTGTGCTTACGAAATTTTATTAGATTTGCTGCCTTATTGAAAAAAAGCTTATAAACTAATTTATTACATATTACAAATTCGATGCAAGGCAAAGGGGTTATTAAATTTTTCGCCATACTACTGGCAGTGGTGTGCTTATACCAGCTATCATTTACGTGGGTGGCCCATAAGGTTAGGGAGGATGCCAAAGTATACTCAAAGGGAGATCCTGAGAAAGAAAAAGCTTATTTGGATTCTATTTCCAATCAACCGGTTTATCCGCTATTAAAACATGATTACGCTTATGTATTGCAAAGGGAAATTGCATTAGGTCTTGACCTTAAGGGTGGCATGAACGTTACTATGCAGATCCAGCTTGATGAGCTGGTTAGGAAAATTGCCAACAACAATCCTGATGCTACTTTTAACCAGGCTTTGGCTAACGCCGATAAATTGCAGGCAAATGCTCAAACCAACCAAAAAGATTACATCGCTTTATTTGTAAGCGAGTACGAAAAGCTAAACCCCAATGGTAAACTTGCCGCTATCTTTTCAACAAAAGATAACCAGGACCACCTGAAGTTCAACGCTTCAAACAGCGAGGTTAAAACTTATCTTGAGGATTTGGCTTCAACTGCGGTTAAACAATCATTTACTGTTTTGAACACCCGTATCAACCAGTTTGGTGTAACCCAACCAAACATCCAGTTGCAACAAGGCTCAAACAGGATTTTAGTTGAGTTGCCAGGCGTTAAAGAACCAGAGCGTGTTCGTAAATTGCTTTCGGGTTCTGCGAAACTGGAGTTTTACGAAACTTTTGATAATGCTGAGGCATATCAATACCTGATCAATATTGACAACCTGCTTGCTGCAAAAAGCAAAACTGCCAAAGCGGACACAGGTAAATCAGCGAAAGCTGATACCACTGCTAAACTTGCAGCCGGAAAAGCTGATACAGCTAAAGGTGGTTCATTGTTAAGCAAGGTTCAGAAAAATGCCGCTAAAAACGATACTTCAGCTGCTTCATTAAGCAAAACAAAATTAGCTGCACAACACCCGTTGTTTGCAGTAATGTCATTAAACGTTGGCCAGGGTGCAAACGGCCAGCAGCAATTAGGCCAGGGCCCTGTTGTTGGTTATGCTCCGCTTCAGGATACTGCTAAAGTAAATTCATACCTGCACAGTGCAGATGTTTTGGCAGTTATTCCACGCAACATCAAATTTTTGTGGGAAGTAAAACCTGTTAAAAACACTAAAACTTTTGCGTTATACGCTATTAAACTTACAGGTGCTGAAAACGGCCCGGTATTATCTGGCGACGTAATTAACGACGCCCGTGCTGATAATGATCAAAAAGGCAGCCCAGAGGTTGTGATGATCATGAACTCGGAAGGTGCTCAAAAATGGCGCGCAGTTACTGCCGAAGCATCATCTGGTACTAATAAAAAATCTATCGCCATCGTATTGGACGATAATGTTTATTCGGCCCCTGTCGTTCAAAACGAAATTTCGGGTGGTGTATCATCAATCTCCGGCAACTTTACCATTGATGATACACGCGACTTAGCCAACGTATTAAAAGCAGGCCGTTTACCCGCTCCTGCCCACATCGTATCTGAGTCAATTGTAGGTCCGTCATTAGGCGAGCAGGCTATCTCTGCAGGCATTACTTCAAGTATCTTAGGCTTAGTTGTGGTATTGATCTTCATGATCGCTTACTACAATCGTGCCGGTACTGTAGCAGTTGTTGCAGTAATCATCAATATCTTCTTCCTGATGGGTGTATTGACCAGTTTAGGCGCGGTACTGACAGTACCTGGTGTTGCAGGTATCGTATTAACCCTCGGTATCGCGGTAGATGCCAACGTACTGGTTTATGAACGTGTACGTGAAGAATTAAACTTAGGTAAATCATTAAGGATTGCAGTTGCCGATGGTTTCAAACATGCATTACCTTCAATCCTCGATTCACAGATCAGTACATTCCTTACCGGTTTAATCCTGTTTGTATTTGGTTCAGGTCCTATCCAGGGTTTTGCAACTACATTGATGATCGGTATCGCTACTTCATTGTTCTGTTCACTATTGATCTCAAGGGTTATATTTGAGTGGATGCTTGACAAAGGCATGGATATCAAATTCTCCAACCCTTGGAGCTCACATACTTTCAAAAATGCAAACTTTGCGTTTGTTAAAAACCGTACTAAGTTTTACATTTTCTCGGGCTTATTCATTGCAGCAGGTTTGGTATCTATCTTCACCCGCGGCTTTACCTACGGTGTGGATTTTGAAGGCGGCCGTAACTACATTGTTAGCTTCCCTAACAAAAACGTTACTACCGAGCAGATCCACGATGCTATCGACGCCACTTTAGGTCGCAGTACCGAGGTTAAAACCATGGGTACCGATAAATTCAGTATCACTACCAACTATCTGTTCAATGATAACTCAACAGCTGCCGATGCCAAGGTAAGGGCAACCCTTGTTAGCACATTAGCTGCTAAAGCTGAAACTAAAATTACCGACAGCAACATTTTAGGTGGTTCAAAAGTAAGTGCTACTATTGCCGATGAGTTAAAAACATCAGCTATTTACACCGTATTGTTCGCCATCTTTGTGATTTCGGCTTACATCCTGATCCGTTTCCGTAAATGGCAGTTCAGCTTGGGTGCGATGATCGCGACTGCTCACGATGCCTTATTGGTACTATCCTTCTTCTCGTTGTTCAATGGCTACCTTCCATTCTCATTAGATATTGATCAGGCTTTCATCGCGGCTATCCTTACTGTTATCGGTTATTCAATTAACGATACCGTGGTAGTATTTGACAGGATCCGCGAGTTCCTTGACCACTCTAACAAAAACGAAAAAACTGAAGAGGTTATCAACAGGGCAATCAACAGTACCTTAAGCCGTACAATTATCACAGCTTTAACCGTGGTATTCGTATTGTTGGTATTATTCATCTTTGGTGGCGACGTGATCAAAGGCTTCTCATTTGCGTTATTGATCGGTGTTCTTTTCGGTACATACTCGTCGATCTGTGTGGCAACACCGGTGATCGTTGACTTTGGAAAGAAAGACCTGAAATAAGAAAAAGAATAAATTATTAAAAGGCTCCAAAGTAATTTGGGGCCTTTTTTGTTGATGTACAATGCAATACTGCTCATTAGAAAAAGCCATAATATCACCGACAGATGGTGTTGCATATTGCGTACAATGAGCTATACTTACACCGTATTTCAAATAAATGTTATTGGCGGCACGGAGATTGCGCTATATTCCCAAAAGCGCATTACGTTGCCCTTAAAAAGTTTTTTAACAGATACCCTGCACAAATGAACACATCAAATAATTCAAAATTTCCACTTGTAGTGATCGTAGGCGGCGGATTCGGCGGCCTGCAGGTAGCAAAACAACTAAAGGACAAACCTGTAGACGTTTTGATGCTGGATAAGCACAACTACCATACCTTTCAGCCCCTCTTATACCAGGTGGCTATGGGCAGCCTTGAATCGGAGTCGATAGCTTTCTCATTAAGGAAAAATTTTGCCAGTCAAAAAAATTTCCGGTTTAGGATTGCCGAAGTAACCAGGGTGGATGCGGAAAATAACATAGTCGAAACCACTATAGGCAATATAGCTTATGATTACCTCGTGATTGCTACCGGCTCAACTACTAACTTTTTCGGCAATAAAGATATCGAGCATTATGCTATGCCGATGAAGTCGATCCCTGAGGCCTTGAACCTCCGGTATTCTATTTTGCAGAACATTGAAGAGGCCCTGCTTAAAGTTGGCAAGGCCGAGCGCGATCCCTACCTTACTTTTGTACTGGTTGGCGCTGGCCCAACGGGTGTTGAGCTTGCAGGCTCATTGGCCGAGCTTCGTAATCACGTTTTGACTAAAGACTATCCTGAACTTAAAAAGGAGGACATGAAGGTTTACCTGGTCGACTTTTTACCGAAAGTGCTGGGACCTTTTTCCGATCAAGCATCCAACGCGGCCCGCACCTTCCTGACCAATATGGGTGTTGAAGTGCTAACCGGCGTAAAGGTGGAAAGCTACGACGGCGAGGAAATAAAATTTGAAGGCGGTAAAAGCATTCGCACCAAAAATGTGATCTGGAGCGCCGGGGTTATGGGTGTTGTTCCCGAGGGCTTTGATAAAGAGGTTATTGAACGTGGAAATAGAATAAAAGTGGATAGCATAGGCCGCGTTGCCGGCTTTAACAACGTATTCGCAATTGGCGACGTTGCAGCCATGATCACCGATGAAACCCCTAAGGGACACCCCGGCGTAGCGCAGGTAGCCATACAAATGGGCCAGCACGTGGCTAAAAATATCATTCATATCATTAACGGTGAACAAACCTCACCGTTTAAGTATAACGATAAAGGCTCATTGGCAACTATTGGCCGCAATAAGGCGGTGGCCGATTTGGGCAAAGTAAAATTCCAGGGATTTTTTGCATGGCTTGTATGGATGTTTGTACACCTGATATCGCTTTTAGGTGGCCGTAATAAGGTGATTGTATTCATTAACTGGGTATCGAGCTATGTAACCTATAATGGCGGTACAAGGCTTATTATCCGCAAATTTGAGCGCGAAGGTTTAACAGAAAACCATCACTTGCCTAATACGGTTGATTAGTTTAAAGTCGGAAGTCTTACGTTCTAAGTCTAAAGTCAGCAGCTTTAAGCTGGAAGTTTAGTACTTTGTAAATTAAATTGATGACTTTTGACTTAAGACCCAAGACTTTGAACTTACGACTTAGAACTTCAGACTTTAAACAATGAACATCAAAATAACCGAATGCCCGCGCGATGCCATGCAGGGTATTCATGGTTTTATCCCTACCGAAGTAAAAGCCGAATATATCAACCTGCTTTTACAGGTAGGTTTTGATACGATAGATTTTGGGAGTTTTGTATCACCTAAAGCTATCCCACAGTTACAAGACACGGCTGAGGTATTAAAGAAACTCGAACTAAGCAATACCAAATCAAAACTGCTGGCTATTATTGCTAACTACCGGGGTGCCGAAGATGCAGTGAAACATGGTGAGATCGCCTATTTGGGTTATCCCTTCTCCATCTCCGAAACCTTCCAGCTTCGCAATACCAATACCACTATAGCACAAGCTTTTGAAAATGTGCAGCGTATAAATGAGCTGTGCGGTAAAAATGGCAAACAGTTATTGGTATATCTCTCTATGGGTTTTGGTAATCCCTATGGCGACGAGTGGAATACCGGCATCATCGAGCACTGGGCTGAAAAAATAACAGCCGAAGGAATAAAGAATATTGCCCTGGCTGATACCATAGGTATTGCAGATGCGGCGCAGATCGGCAGCATTTATCCTAATCTTTGTCGGTTATTCCCCGACGCTGAGTTTGGCATTCATCTTCATTCCACACCCGATTCCTGGCAACCTAAGATAACAGCAGCCTATGAAAGCGGTTGCAAGCGTTTTGACACTGCACTAAAAGGATATGGGGGCTGCCCAATGGCCAAAGACGATCTCACAGGCAACATTGCCACCGAAAACCTGATAAGTTATCTTAAAACACAAAGTGAGCCCACAGGGCTTAATATGGATAAATTTACGGAAGCGATGGATTACTCAGGAAGGGTGTTTGTCTGAATCAAAATTTCCAGGATTTAAGAATTTTCAGAATATTAGCTTGCAATAATATAAGCGAAGCTAATTCTGTTAATTTAAAAATTCTGTAAATTCTGATTCAAACAGTTATCTACGCCGCAGCATGCTTAGCGGCCTTAGCTGCCTTATTTTTCACCACCCTGTCAAAGTTCTCCATTACCAATACAGCCGCACCAATTAACTCAGCATCAAATCCAAGTTCAGATACCAATAGTTCGGTACCGCCTGCCAGGCGCGGGATACAGTACTTGTGAAGGGCTTGTTGTATCGGGGCCATCAGTATCTTGGCAACTTTAGCTCCGCGACCACTTAATACAATGATGGCGGGGTTCATGATGTGGATAAGAATAGCCAGGGCCTTCCCTATTTTATAACCCGCATCCGATAATAGTTCAATCGCAAACTGGTCACCGTTATTGGCAGCCTCTATCAGGGCATCTCCCATTAGTTTGGAGTGATCTTCCTCATTATATTTTAAGCTGGTTACACGGCCTTTTTTGATACCTGCTATGGCTTTTTGAGCAACTACCAATAATGATGCTTCGGCTTCCAGGCAGCCACGTTTACCGCATTCGCAAAGGGAACCATCTTCCGATAGCGGGATATGGCTTAGCTCGCCCGCAAAACCGTTGTGGCCGCGGAACAGTTTTCCATTTACGATCATCCCCAGGCCAATACCCCAGCCCAGGTTTATTACCATAACTTCCTGCTGTGATTTGGCAATACCAAATTTTTGTTCGGCAAGGGCTATCAGGCTCGAATCATTATCGATATAAGTGGCGATGCCTGTTTTGGAAGTAAGATAGGCCGTTAAGCTTTGCCCGCCGGCATCAAGGTAAGTGTAATTGATACCCTCGGTAATATTGATGAAGCCGGGCATACCGATGCCTATTCCGGCAATCTTATCTTTAGGGATCGCACTGTGTGTTATGTAGTTATTAATCTGCTCAACCAGCGTGGGCAACGCCTCTGGGTTATTGAGCAGTTTAAGCTCAAAGGTGAGCATATCGGCAACGGGATTATTCAGCAGATCAAACATCTGGATGCGGGCGGTGAGCTGATCGAGCGCTATAGCTAAAATATGCATAGCACTTGACTTTACCGAATACATTAACGGGCGACGGCCGCCGCTTGAAGGAGCATAACCCTGTTCAACCACAAAACCCTCGTGCATTAATTCGTTTATGGCTTTGGCTATGGAAGGGATACTTTTATCAAACAACTCGCTCAATCCCGCGCAGGACATGGCCTTATTAAAATAAAGCCTTTTAATGATCATATTTTTTAACTGGCTGCCCTTTACCCCTTTATTCGTAAGTTCCATCAACAATTATTATAGTTTGGTTTATAACAGGCAACACCTTAGTGTTCTGAATTTTATAAAATTAAAAATAAAGTTATTAAGTACAACTGTAAATATTACAGTAAACCTGTTGTAAGTACATGGACACCATTAATGTACCTTTTGCCTACAACGCACAAAAATATCTATTATATTCGTGTACGATATAAAATATGCGAAAGTTTTGATTAAAACTTGCCATCCCGGCTATTTGAACCCAATAATTTACTACGGCAGCAGCCAAAACCGCCACCCGTTCCAGTATTCATCATACTGCGAGTTAAAATCTTTTAAATGCCGCGATAATGGTAAACCGTATGAAACAGCAAAAGCGTTATACATTGGCTCATCGCTGAAATTAACAACACCTTTGGTTCTTAAGTTATAAACTTTATACCCCGAATCAACCGACATGCAAAGGTTATCGCCTTTTAAAAGATAAGTATCCACATGGATTTGTTCACTTTTCCCTTTAGGCACAAAATAAGCAAACTGGTCGCTCTCCTCCATAGCTTCTCCATGCCCCAAAGGAATCCGGGATTCATCGCCGAGGCCATGATTGCCATGATAGGTAAAGGAAAACACGATCAGCGATATACTGACAATTTTATAAACTGCAAATACCCTGAACCATTTAAAGCCGGTATACTTTTTTTGTGTTTTTAAAAACAGCTCCCATAAAAACCAGACTACCGGGGTATAAAGCAACCCAAGAATGGATGATTTAATTACAACAAACAATAAATGGAACAGCGTAGTCATAAGGTGGTTTAATCTCTTTCAATTTGCATAAACATCCAGCGCTGCCCCTCCAGGTCGGCAGCACGATAGCGGGTGCCGGGGAAACCATATTCCAATTCACTTAATATCGTTGCACCTTTACTTTTAGCAGTTCTGTAATGCTGTTCAACATCATCGACGTACACCAAAACCCCATTGATAATATAAGGTACAGCGCTCCATTTAGCAGCGATATCACAATTCTGGGCATGATGTACCGGGCTTTGATAATGGGACGTAGGCTCAGCCAGCATAACCAGGCTTTCGCCCATTTTGAGCTCTCCGTGAGCAAGGCGACCGGCTTCATCCGTCATCCGCATGTTTTGGGTAAATCCAAACACATTGCATAACCAGTTCATAGCCGCGATGCCATCTTCATAAGCAAGCATAGGGATTATTTGCTGGTTATTGTTCATCGGTTTACCTCTGGCTGTTGGCAGCACTAAAGGTAAACTATTGCGATCTATTTATCAAAGCCGCTTATTTTTCTTCCAGTTGCTTTTTTAGCTTAGCTATTTCATACTCCAATTTAAGCACATATTCATTTTGCGGGGCGAAGGCTTCTTTAATTTCATCAACGGTATACCGGGGAGTGATGTGCTGCGGACAATTCCAGTCGAATGCTTTAACATCGAAAATAAGCATTCTTTCAGGCGTATGTTTGTACTCAGCGGGATCAATCAGGTCAAATAATTCGGGATTGTCGGCAAGTTCAACAACACGGGCATCTGCATAGATCTTGAGCCTTGTTTTATGCGGATAATCCATCAAAAATAAAGACACCTGCGGATGTTCCATTACGTTACCAACCGAAATGTACTGTTTGTTGCCCCTGAAATCGACCACGCCAAGCGTATGGTTATCTATCACTTTAATAAAACCGGCCGGCCCTCCCCTGTGCTGAATATATGGATAGCCGTTTTCGCCTATACTGGCCATATAAAAGCTGTCGCGGCTTTCAATAAACATTTGTTCAGGTTCGGAAATGCCATCTTTATCAGCCATGAGGCTTTCCATACGGGCATAACTACTACGGCTGCCATATTTTTCCTGCAGCTTTTTAACACCATCGGTAAAAGCAAAACGTGCAAAGTTCATGATGTAAACAATTTAAAGATAAATACTTATGCCCGCCCTGCAGTGCAGGGCGGGCATAAGGGTGTAAACTATAATTATAAATCAGGGATATTATTTAACCAGTTCAGGAATAGCAGGCCAGTCAACAGGCACCTGGGTCAAGGCGTATACATAGTTGGTAATTGTTTTATCGCCCACTGCTACGGCTACGTCAATCAGGTTAGCTTGTGTATAACCGGCAGCGTAAAAGTTTTCAACCAGTTGATGATCGGCATGGCCTTTATTTTCGGTAATTGATTTAGCTACCTTAACTAAAGCATCAATTTTTGCATCGAACGAAGCTGAACCGCCACGGATCTCAACGATCTGGTCATCATTAAACCCATTCATTTTAGCAATGGCAGTGTGTGCAGCAGAACAATAAGCACAATCATTTACCTGGCTTACGATAAGGTTTACGGCTTCTTTTTCTTTAGCACGTAATGACGTTTTACCGTTTGAAAGGGTTATATAGTTAGCCAGCGCATGATCTGAAGTTGCAAAAACTGCAAACAGGTTTGGCACGCGGCCTACTACTTTTGTTAATGTATCAAATATAGCCTGATTTTCTGGAGTAACTTGTTCTCTTGTTGGAATTGCGAAAGTTTTCATTTTTGTAATGTTAATTTTTGTTGTTTTGAATTAACAATACAAAGGTGGCAACTTTAGCCCCCCTGCGGAATGGGCAAATTTCCCGGGTACTTGTAATTATTTCCCTTCGGCAACTAAAACCTTATTATTTCTGAAATCGGTTGGTGAAAATGAGGTGTGTTTTTTAAAGAAGTTGCTAAAATAAGCTGCGTCATCAAAACCCAATTCATAAGTAATTTCCTTGGCCGATTTATCAGTATAATACAACAGGCGCTTCGCCTCAATAATTAAACGCTCTTGTATCACCTGTAAAGGCGCCTTATGGTTATAAAGGGCAAACAGGTTGGAAAGCGTTTTAGGCGATTTATTTAACTGCTGCGCATAATAAGCCACGGTATGGTGTTCACGGTAATTATTCTCTACCAACAAATTAAACTTACGAATGGTACCAAATTTTTCATCGGCCAAAACTTCACGAGGCCCGCTGTGCGCCTTGGCAAGGCGGGTTACGATAATAATAAGCCGCTTCAGCAGCATCCTGAGCATATCTATCTGGATATTATCTGCCGTTTCAAACTCTTCTATAAAAATATCCAACAGGCGTTGCAGTTTAAACTGCATGGCTTCGTCAAGGGTAACAAAAACCTGGTCGGAGCTACCATAAAACAGGAAGCCCACGCAGCTTACTTCTTCGTCATGATCAACAATGCAATAAAAATCGCGGTTAAACTGCCAGGCTACTATATCTTCAGGCCGCTCAAAGCGGAACGACTGGTTAACCATTAACGGCAGAATGGTGTTGGGCAGAAAATCATAATCCACCTCATCAATGGTTACAATTTGCTTTTCGCCACGGTTCCAGGCTATGGTAAGGTATTTATGCTGACGATCGTGGGTAAAAAACATCCTGTCGAAATGCTTTTCATTGATAAGCAGCAGCAGATCGCCGCCTGTAGATTGTTCTGTAGCTGATAGTTTCATTTTGCGCAAACGCAAAGATATTTAAAAGTGATAATTAAGTATTTACAGCCATCGGTTTATCACATCCCGATGACCAAACGTGCTGAACATTGGTCATAAGTAAAGCATTGTCAAACTTGGCTGAACCCTTCGGAAAAATACTTTCATCTTCAAAAAAACTTGATTTAACAGCACTCACTTCAAGCGCCTGTACTTTCCAGTTATCGGTATATAACACTAACCCTTCATACTTATTGCCATCGGGTGAATATCCGGTTGCCCGGCCTTAAAGAAATCAGAAGCTACATCAAGCGTCCCGAATATCGAATCCGGATTGAGTTGATCAGCAACTTTTGCATCCACACTAATCACCGTTCCGTCCGAACCGGTGAAAGCCACGTGATATTGGTCGTCGTGCTCATTAACATCAAATTTGGCCTGGTGATGTCTGCCGGGGAATACCCTGCCACCTGCAATCGTATTAAATAAGGACGAGGTATCCCGTCGAGGTATATAAACTCCTTCTTTCAATTCCCCGTTTTCCTCCCATTGTACGGCTATTCGATGTGCGCCATTTTCCGAACCTACGCCTAAAAAAGCAGGCATACCTTTAGGGCGAACCTGCTTAAGCCTGATCAAACAGATCCCTGCTATAGCTTTGCCGTTAACAAGCTTGGGATTAAAGGGCGGCGGCACTATTTTTTTTGCTATGTCCGCATCCGCGGTAAAGTTCACCAATATGCGCCTGTCAATTATGCCGGTAATTTTCGGAATCTTCATATGATAAATTTATAATGATTTTTCAGCGTTCGGATAACCCAGGACAAATTATACTGTCAAATTTGCTCCTCTTCTATTCACAGTACATTAACAACCGCTTAACATACTTCATCAAACATTCATTCAAAAAAAAGATATTGCAATCTAATTGCCTTCTAATATCAAAGGCGATTACCCTACTAATTTAAGAATGGCGATTACCCAATTTCTCGACCGGCATCAGGATGCTGTGCAAGTTGCTTTATATGCTTTTATTATCTGCTCACTGTGGCTGATGGAAATTTGTATTGCCTCAGACATAATTTCCGTAAAAAAACGCTGGCAGCACAATAAAACCAACCTGCTGTTCATTTTCACCGCTCTCCCTATCCAGCTACTACTTACAACCATTGTTTTGATCATACTCGGTTGGACCAATACACATCATTGGGGATTGATCAATTACATACCCGGTCATCACAATAAGTGGGTTTATTACATCAGCCTTTTCATGCTGCTTGACCTTTGCGAATACGTTTATCACGTGGTAATGCACAAAATAGATCCCCTTTGGAAATTTCACCTCGTACATCACAGTGATCTTCACGTCGACGTTTCAACCACAGTACGTGAACATCCCGGCGAAACCTGTGTGCGCACCTGTTGCTTAATGCTTTGGGTATTTATTTGCGGCCCGACAATTGGCGTTTTGGTATTAAGGCAAACCTTTCAATCATTATTTAATATCCTGGCCCATACCGAGTTCAGGTTACCACAACGTGTTAACAAAATTATTGGCCTGATTTTTATAACGCCTAACCTGCACCATGTACACCATCATTATCAACTACCACATACCGACCGTAATTATGGTGATGTATTAAGCATCTGGGACAGGCTTTTTGGTACCTTTGGAGAACTTGAACAGGAAGATATCCGCTTTGGCATTGATACCCATATGGATAAAGAAAGAACCGGCAAGTTTGTGAACATTCTTAAAATACCATTTCAAAAGCTGGAACGGCCGCAAAAGTAAAAGCACTTAGCATTTTATTCCATTTCGTTCCACTTAGCAGCTATCTGAACCCAGTCTGGCTCTGCCTCCACCTCACGTGTGTCGAGCATCAACACATCTCCCGCATCAGTGGAACAATGCAGCGCATACCAAAGGGCATCGCCTAAGCCTTCGTTATGCCAGGTGGTCATGATATCCTCAATTGGTAAATGCCCTTCAAGCACACCTACCTTACGGAGAACGATTATTTCATCTATATAATCATGTAAAAGTTCGCCATAGCTACCAGTGCAACAGACATAATATACATCGTGATCTATCGCTTTACAGGCTATATCTTCAAAAGCTGCTTTGTCTTTTTTATCGATTCCAACAACCTGTACCCATTTTTCGCCGGGAATATTTTTCGCCCAATTCATATCCGGACTGTATGCCTGATAATACAGTTTCCGGTTATTGATTATTGCTACTTCATTCATAACCTGCTACCGAGAATTACACCTACTTCCCATCCTCTCCAAAATCTTCCATTACACCAAAATATTCTTCCCATTCCGGGTCGTCAATAACCGTGATATTAATCGGGAGTTCATCAAATTCGGATAAGGCATCGTTTAACCTGTCGCCAGCTTCCTCAATATCTGTGGTATACCAGGCCCACCAGCGTTCGTTTTCGCCGGTAAATACAAAGGCCAGTATACTTTGATGACCATCTTCAAGCAGATCGACTAAAGCATCCTCTACCTGTTCCATCAGCAACATTTCATCAGCCGAAGGCAACAATGACGGATCAAATGATTCATAGTTCCACGTTACATCCATCCGCTGCAGATAAACACCGGTTTCAAAAAAGTTTGATAAATTGGGTCTGTAGCGGACCAGCAACGGAATATCATCGTCGGATACGGCTTCAACCGATACCCAGGTATCGTCTAAGATCATAGGTTGTATTTTAGGCTGAAGTTATGAAAAAAATCGGGGAAGAAATACTTGAAATCATTGCAAACTAACGATATTCTTTAAAAACCGTTACAAAGCTTCAAACGCTTCGTAACGGTTGATATATTGACGTGTTTATAGTTGATTTATTGCACCTCAAATTCCTTCTTAAGTTTAATATCAACTGATGAACTACCTATCATAACCTCAAATTTACCGGGTTCTACAGTCCAGTTCATATTTTTATCAAGCAGGGCCAAATCATCAGGGTGCAGGGTAAACTGCACTGTTTTCTTCTCGCCGGGATTTAGCGTAATGCGATCAAAGCCACGCAGATCGTACTCGTAAGTAGTAACGCTGCTCACCTCATCCTTAAGGTAAAGCTGCACCACATCATCGCCTTTGCGCTGCCCGGTGTTGGTTACATCAACGCTAACCTGTATAAGTCCCTGAGAATTGCCTTTTTCGGGCGATACCTGCAGGTTGCTGTACTCAAATGTGGTGTAGCTTAACCCGTAACCATAAGGATACAAAGCTCCTTTCACACTGGTTTTGCCCCAGCTGTTCTGTCCGCCCTGCTCTGCCTGTGACGATGGTTTAAAAGGGAAGTTATATTCCAGTTGTCCTGTAGTTTTAGGGAACGTGATGGGTAACCTGCCGCCCGGATTATTATCGCCAAATAAGGTTTCGGCAATCACCTGCCCGCTTTGTACGCTCGGAAACCAAGCCTCTAAAATGGCCGGCACATATTTATTTTCCCAGTTGATGGTAAGCGGCTGCCCGTTGATCATCACCATTACCACAGGTTTTCCGGTAGCCTGCAAAGCCTGGATCAACTTCAATTGCCTGCCCGGCAGGTTTAAACCCGTACGCGATAAACTTTCGCCAACACGGTCAACATCCTCGCCTACCACAGCAATAACAATATCCGATTGTTTAGCCTGTGCAACTGCCGAATCAATACCGGCCTGCTCCTGGGCGGTTAGCGGTGTTTCAATAATTTCGCTCTCCGGCCAGGTAGCATCAATCATGTCACAGCCTTTAGCATAGCTTACTTTGGCATCGCTGCCTACGTAATTTTTAACACCGTCAAACACGGTAATAACCGGGTTGTGCGAGGGGCCGTACCTGCTCACAGCATAGTTAGTTTCCTTAGCCAGCGGACCAGTTACCAGGATATTAGGATATTTCTTTTTATCCAACGGCAGCAGATTGCCCGCATTTTTCAGCAATACCATCGACTCGCGGTTCATTTTCAGGCTCATGGCTTTATCTGCATCGGTGTGCACTATTTTATCGGCAGCTTTAGGATCTTTAACATAAGGGCTATCAAACAAACCTAACCTGAATTTCACTTTCAATACCTCGCCAACACGGGTATCAATGATCTTCATGGAGATGCGATTTTCTTTGATCAGCTCGCGCAAAGGCATAATAAAGGTTTGCGGCATAGTGAAATTAGTACGCACGTTAAGGCCAGCCTCAACAGCCTGCCTTACAGCTTCTTTGTAATCGGCAGCAACATGATGTTTTGAATAAAGAAACTCAACAGCCTCACTATCGCTTACCACATAGCCATTAAAGCCAAATTGCTGACGTAAAAGCTGCGTAAGGAAGTAATAGCTGCCAGTTATTGGAACGCCGTCCCAATCATTATAACTGCTCATTACCCCCATTGGATGCGCCTCCTGGATCACCCTGCGGAAGGGATACAAATATAGCTGGTGCATTTCGCGCGGAGCGACATGCGGATCGGTACGGGCACTGCCATCACGGCCTCCTTTAGGCACGCTGTACACAGCAAAGTGCTTAAGGGTTGACGCTACGCCGCCTTCCTGGATGCCCAGCACCATCTGCTTGCCCATTTCGGCAATGTGAAAAGGGTCTTCGCCATAACATTCAACCACACGGCCCCAGCGCTGATCGCGGGCGGGGTCAAGTATGGGGGCGTAAACATTGGTATACCCCAAAGCTTTGGCTTCGCGACCAACGGTTTTACCTGCCTGGTATACCAGTTCCTTATCAAAAGTACTGCCTATGGATATTGGCGCCGGCAATGGTGTGGCCCGGTCATGGTTAAGGCCGTGGATACCTTCGTTGGTAAAATCGACAGGGATGCCCAGGCGTGTTTCTTCAACAAACCATTTTTGAATGTTATTAATAGCCGATGCATGTTTACTAAACGGGTATGAATATTGTGTAGGCGCATCATCAGTATGCGAAGTAAGATTATTCAGTTCTTCATCAATATTGGCTATGCCATCTTTCCACACTTCATTTTTCCAGTTAGGAACAGGCATTTCGTCCTTTAACACACGCTTATAACCATAAAGGGTAGCCATTTGGCAGGTTTTCTCTTCAACGGTCATCTGGCTAATTAAATCGGCCACGCGTTTGTCGATTGGTTGTGAAGGATCTTCGAACACATCCATTTTACCGTTCTTGTTAAAATCTATCCAGCCTTTATGATAGATGTTCTTTTGCTGTGCAGAGGCTGCCAGGCTAAAGCTAATAGATAAAGCAGATGCCACAAATACCCGCGGCAGATAGTAGTTAATTCTCATGTGGTTATATTGGAGTTGGAACTTCAAATATATAAACCTGTGTGGGCGCAGCCATGCCCGGAGCTGTATATTTTAACTATATCGTTTGAGTGATGAGGTTTAAACCTGTCACTTGCATAATCACAACCTTTATTTAATACATTTAGTTCTTAAATGAGCTTAAAGCAACTTGTAGCCCTAATTTCACAGGCACTCATCCAGCCTGGCATTTGCGTACCTTCTAATTTTAAGGCTAATCATTTATGACATCTGCCGGAAAGGCCGCGAAAAGCTTTCATAGTATCGGCAGGAAAAAATTCTACGATTCAGATTTAACTATCAACTCCTGCACGATAAAAATGTTTTTAGCCTAATGATAAGGTTTTGTTAAATTTTACCGGCCGGCTAATACTTTAACGCCGTCTTAAAAAAGCCGACAGCCAAGCTGTCCACCTGTAAGTGAATGGCATGCCTGTTAACGGAAGGATCATCGGTAAAATATATCGGAGCTTCCTTTTTTACAGCGTCAATGGCCTCGCCAAGCATTACGTAATGGCCTACCTTACCGGGCAGTTCTGTATATTTTGATTTACCGATTAGCTGATGATAATGCCTGGCATTGGTTTTAACAGGGGCTATGCTATCGCTTTGTGAGCCTACAATATACAAGGCGCCTTTAATATCAGCTACCTGCTCTTTACGGATAAAGCCAAAGCCTAATGCGGGCGATATGGAAAAGAATGCTTTGATTCTTTGATCTTTTAGCGGGGGCACATGTTTGGAGTCGGCAATCATGGAACTATCGTCCAGTAATTTTACTAAGCCCGGAAATTCAGGGATCTCCAGCTCTTTGCGGCCTGTGGTTTTATAATAATTGCGGGCCTGTTCAAAATCGAGCTTTGCACCGGCAAGAGCGATCATGGTGTAGCCTCCAAATGAAAAACCGGTTGCCCCTATTTTTTGCTGATCGATAAGCGGGCCAACTTCGGGGTTATTTAGTAAGGATGTAAGAGCGAAGCTAATATCCAGCGGACGTTCCCATGGCTTAACAAATTCAAGGGGAATTTTATGATCATAGGTATTGCCGTAATGATCGACAGCAGCAACTATACAACCGCTGTTTGCTATGGACTGGGCCAGCCACTCCAAAGTTAACCGGCCGCCGCCCGTACCATGAGAGAGCAGGATAAGCGGCAGTTTATTTGCCGGAAGCTTGCCATTACGGACCGTTGGTTGCCTTAAAAAGGGCGAAAAATGTTTATCTGCAGGTTTTAACGTATCAGCAGTTGGGTACCAGATTTCAGTTACCACCGGACGGTTATTGCGGCTTTCATCTTTAAAATCGAGGGTGCGTTCGCCTAAGTTTTGGGCAATCGCAAGATGGCCTGATAGCAAAATTATAATAATGGTGAAGGCTTGTTTCCACATAATGTTTGGCGTTTATATCACAAAACAAGACATTTAATGAGTCAAAAAGATTGACAATAGTCAATAAATCACTTTTTTGATTTAAGGCGGCTCAGGGTCTCCTGCGAGATGCCAAGGTAATCGGCAACTATTTTATTGGGCAGCCTTTTGATAATTTCGGGCTGGGTTTGCATCAGGATATTGTAACGGGCTTTTGAATCCATAGTAATAAGGCTTTCTATCCGTTGAATTGATGCGATATAATCAAGCTCAAGACCCGTACGGTACATAGTTTCAAAACCGGGGATCTCCTGAAGGAGCAGATCGCGATCTGCATAGCTCAACACCAATAGTTCGGATGGCTCGGGGCTTTGAATAGATGCAACAGAGGGCTCTTTCAATATAAAGCTGGGAAATGCGGTCCCCATGCGCCCCTCAAAAATCAGGAACCGGGTTGATTCGTTGCCCTCATCATCTGTTAAAAACACGCGGAGGCATCCTTTTACCACAAAATATAAATGTTTTGCGATACTCCCCTTTTCAACCAGCACCTCGTTTCGTTTGGTAAAACGGGTTTTAAAACAATTAGCAATCAGCCGCTCATGTTCAGGCGAGAGGGTTAATTTACCTTCAAGATGTTTTTTTAAAGCAGGATGCATAGCGGCAATTTATACACTTAGCATCGGGTTGACAAATTACAGATTATTTTATCCTGTGAAGACTTACGAAGTTTTAGAAACTTCGTAAGTCTGGGTCTACAACATATAAGGGATAAGCACAGTCTGCTGCTAAGTAAGCAGCTTATTATACAAGCTGTAATTTTCGTTATCGAAGCAGACAAATATCACTTTCTCAACTACTTCGTTATCTGCCAAAAAATCTTTAACCGTTTTAACAGCGATTGCCGCAGCCCTGTCCTTTGGAAAATGATAAATGCCCGTACTAATATTAGGAAAAGCTATGATATGTACATCGTTTTCGGCGGCAAGCTTCAAACTATTTAGGTAAGCGGATTGCAACAGTTCATCCTCACCTTTTTTACCGCTATTATAAACAGGGCCAACCGTGTGGATCACGTATTTAGCAGGCAACTTACCGCCGGTTGTAATTACAGCCTGCCCGGTTTTGCAGCCGCCCTGCCGGGCTACTATCTTACGGCAATCTTCCAGGATCTCCGGTCCGCCGGCACGGTGGATAGCACCGTCGACACCGCCGCCGCCCATGAGCGATGTGTTTGCCGCGTTTACAATGGCACCAGCTTTAATTTTTGTGATATCGCCCTGTACCAGTTCAATAGTACCCATAACATTTTAGATTTACAGCTGATAACAAACAGGAAAGTGTTTTGCTTTTAGAAATACAGCTGCACCATTTTGCGCCAGTAACGGGCGCGGTGTGCTTCCTCATGCCAGATATACAAGCTGTTTTGGATACCTTTGCTGGCCAGTACGGTGCTTAGGTATTTATTATCTTCCAAAAATGCGTCCTCCTCGCCGACTGCCAGGATAATTTGAAGGCGTTTGATCTGGTCAATAATTTCGGGGCTATGCAGGTTATTTAAAAACTGGTTGGGCATGTTGAAATACACATTCTCATCGCGGTAGCCATCTAACAGGTCACGGAAATTGCCCATAGCCTGTGTAATGTCATAACGGCCGCTCATACCTACTACCTTCACAAATACCGACGGATGTTTAAACGCTATGTTAACCGCATGATAAGCCCCCATGCTGCAACCCGCCGAAATAATTGAACCGGCGGCGTTAAGTGTTTTCATCAACGGCACCACCTCCTGCAAAATATACTGTTCATAATGCAGGTGCCTTTCCATGCGATGGTAAGGATGACTGAACTCATTATAAAAGCTTTCCCGGTCGATGCTATCCACACAGTAGACCTGTAAATGACCGTCTTCAATTTTACTGCGTAAGGCTTCAATTACTTTCCAGTCTTCATAGTCATAAAACCGGGCTGTACGGGTGGGAAAAAATAAGACAGAGGCGCCCGCATGGCCAAAAACCAGCAATTCCATATTACGCTGAAGCGACGGACTGAACCACTTGTGGTACTCTCTTTTCATCTTTTAAACCGCTGAAAGATGACAAATGCGTGTAAACCCTATATTAAGCTAATTTGATACTTTGCGGCATTCGCTGTAAAACTGCGTTTTTCCACAAGGTGTAACCGGCGCTGCTCAAGTGCAAACCATCTTTATCATAATATTCTCGTATTGGTTTACCAGAAGCATCTATCATCTGATTAAATATATTGATGAACTGCCAGTTTTTATGGCGGTGTATTATCTCGTTTTCAATTAAGCTATTGGTGTACCTGTACTTTTCAACAATAGGCCAGCGGGCAAGGCTTGGCTTAAGCGATATATAATAGCAGGGAATATTACCAAAAAGCCGCTCAACCTCAACAGTGAGCTGCTTAAAAAATATAAAAACTTCCTCGGGATTGCGGCCATCGCCGAGATCATTATCGCCCGCATAAACTACAATGGATTCTGGGTTATAGGAATGCATTATACGTTCAAAAAACCATACGCAAGCAGCCAGTGTAGAACCGCCAAAGCCAAGGTTAACAGGTTGCATGTCATCAAAATCAGCATCAAGCGTATTCCACAAACGAATGGATGAGCTTCCATAAAAAATCACTCGCGGCACATAATCAAGCTTGGTTCGCTTAATTTCCAGCTGCTTCACATCCTCTTCGTACCAGATCATATTCTTTTATAGTAGGGCCGTATTAATTTAAGCGCTAAAGATAATACAATAGCCCCAACTTAATATAACGATGATAAAACAATGGTATTAAAAATGTAAAAATGACTATTATTCTGCCGCTTCTTCACCTTTGGTGCCCAGCTCAATAATATCACCCTCTTTAAAAAGAATAGCCTGCAGTGTAGTACGCCATACCGGTTTTTTGCGCAGCAAAAACTCCAGGTCCATACCAAAGTGCTTAAATTCCTCTTGCTGTGCGTTTTGCATAATGGCCTTGGCCTGGTTATCTTTTTCGACAGAAATCCGCTGTTCGTACCAGTTTATAGCCTCAGCCTCTTCGGTTAATGAAACTATCATTCGGGCAAAGGTGCGCGTTTCGTCGGATAGTTCATTTGCCGGCTCGTGATATTGATCAAATGACATAATACTTTTTTAAGGAGATAAGTATTATGTAAACGCTTTTGTTTTAAGGTGTAAGTATTTAGAATGGTTATTAACCCACGTGTTTCCTGATTTTGATATTAACCAGTTTGGATGTGGGCGTATTACTTTGTTCGGCAACGCTGTTGATAGGGACCAGCACATTGGCTTCGGGGTAATAGGTAGCTGTATTCCCTTCGGGAATGTTGTAGGGTACAACTACAAACAACCTCGCTACCCGCTCAACACCATCATCATAATTAAACAGATCAACTTTTTCCTCCGCTCTAAAACCGGCATTTTTCATGTCGTTTTCGTTCATCAAAATCACCCGGCGCTCGTTGTGAATGCCCCGGTAACGGTCGTCAAGGCCATATATGGTGGTGTTAAACTGATCATGGCTGCGGATAGTGGCCATATGATATTCATCAGCCGCAAGTTCATGCTTCGGCAACGGGGCGATATTGAAAGGCACAACAGCTCCATTTTTTTCGGTGATAAACTTACCCTCCCGCGCAGCATTGGGCAGGTAAAAACCACCTGGCAAACGTACCTTTTGGTTATAATCCTCACAGCCCGGAATAACCTTGGCTATCGCGTCGCGCACGGCATCATAGCTTTGTGAGTACTTATCCCAGTCGACAACGGCGCGATGACCTAATGTGGCTTTAGCGAGATTACAAATGATCTGGTTCTCGTTCATCAGATGTTCAGATACAGGCTTCAGCATCCCTTTTGACATCTGGACAACCCCCATAGAGTTTTCGCAGCTTATAAACTGCTCCTCGCCATTTACAACGTCTTTATCACTTCGTGATAGTGTTGGCAGGATCAAAGCTTCCTCACCATGAACCAGATGACTGCGGTTTAATTTGGTTGATACATGTACCGACAGCTTAAGTTTACGCATGGCCTGTGCTGTAAACAGGGTATCCGGTGTAGCCGAAAGGAAATTGCCGCCCATGGCAAAAAACACTTTAAGTTTGCCCTCGTCCATAGCTTTAATAGATGCAACAACATCATAGCCATGCCCCCGCGGCGGTTCAAAACCAAAAACTTCCTTGAGTTTATCCAACTGCTTCGGTTTTGGCTTATCCCAGATCATCATGGTACGGTTACCCTGTACATTGCTATGACCACGCACCGGACATAAACCGGCACCGGGTTTACCAATGGCGCCTTTAAGCATGGCCAGGTTCACAATTTCTTTTACGGTATCCACTCCGTTTTTATGCTGGGTGATGCCCATAGCCCAGCAAATGATGATGCGGCTTTTATTTTTTATCAGATCAACCGCCTGCTCAATTTCATTCACTGTTAAACCGGCGGCTTTAGCCAGGTCATCAATCTTGTATTGGTTCAGGCTGTCTAAAAAGGCAACGTAACCAGTAGTGTTCTTTTTAATAAATTCATGATCGAAGACACTGCCTGAATTTTCCCGCTCGGCTTCATATAGCAGTTTTTCCATGGCTTTTAGCAAAGCCATATCACCGTTTATTTTTACCTGCAGGTACAGATCGGCCAATTGCGTTTTGATACCTAAAATGCCTTTTACCGTTTGCGGGTTTTTAAAACCCATTAACCCAGCCTCATGCAAGGGGTTTACCGCAATGATCTTTGAGCCTTTCTGTTTAGCCTTTTCAAGCGCGCTAAGCATCCGGGGATGATTGGTACCAGGGTTTTGCCCCATGATAATGATTACATCGGTATCGTAAAAATCATTAAGGGTGACGGTCCCCTTGCCAATGCCAATGGTATCTGCAAGGCCAACACCGGTACTTTCATGGCACATATTGGAGCAATCGGGCATGTTATTGGTACCAAACTCGCGCACAAATAGCTGGTATGTAAATGAAGCCTCGTTACTGGTACGGCCGGATGTATAAAATGCAGCTTCATCAGGCGATGCCAAAGCGTTGAGCTCATCTGCTATCTTTTTAAAGGCAAAATCCCAGCTTACCGGGGCGTAGTGAGTGGCACCTTTAGCGAGGTAAACCGGCTGGGCGATACGCCCCTTCTTCCCTATCTCATAATCGTTAAGCTTGGCAAGATCCGCTACCGAATTTTCGGCGAAAAAATCTCCGGTGAGTTTTTTGGTAGTAGCTTCTTCGGCAAGGGCTTTGGCTCCATTTTCACAATATTCGGCAATGGCTGAACGGTCGTCATCCGGGTCGGGCCAGGCACAGCCAGAGCAATCAAAGCCGCTCTTTTTGTTCATATGAAACAAACCCTCCATACCTCTTGCCAAACCAGCTTCCTTTAATATATCAACCATAGCCACTGTTACAGCAGGGATACCCGCTGCCCAGTCTTTTGGATGTGTTATTTTCAGGTCGAGCAATTCCTCAGGATTCTCTGCTGCCGGTCCTTTTTCTGCTTGCTTGCTCATGGCTTTTTAGCTGCTAAGGGATTAGGATAATTATCGCTCTGATCTTCGGCGACTTCATCCAAACACGTAAAATCTTTTTCAACCAATAAATGCAAACTACCGTGTTTACCTTCATAACCTACTTTGTCATCGTCGGCAAAGCCGGAGGCCACTGCTTTTGGCACATATAGTGTTATGGCATTCTCCTTATAGGTTGCCGAAAGATGCTCATCATCAACCAGTCTCAAAGCGTAAATAAGCTGCTGGCTGCCAAAATCGACCGTTTCCTGAACACAACCTTCTTCGGCCAGTTTGGCTACATCGGTTTTAGTGAGCCTGTATCTTAGTGAATTACCTTTTATCCTTATTTTCATTGGTATCAATCAGTTTACGCCGATGGCACCGTTAGTACGGCCTCATCGGGGGCCATTACCCGGTGCGCGCCCGCGTAAATATTAAAGCGCTCATCGCGTAAAAAGCCAATTAGTGTAATATTAAATTCGTTTGCCAGTTCTATAGCCAGGCTTGACGGTGCACCTACTGCCGCAATAATACTGATGCCGGCCATCGCGGCCTTTTGAATAAGCTCAAAACTTGCCCTGCCGCTAAGTAACAATACTGTTTGCTGCAACGGCAACCAGTTATACATCATAGCAGCACCTATCAGCTTATCTAAAGCATTATGCCTGCCTACGTCTTCCCTCAATAATAACAGCTCCCCCAAAGGAGTAAACAAAGCCGATGCATGCAAACCACCCGTATCATCAAATACCCGCTGGTGCCCGCGCAAAATCTTCGGCAACTGATTAAGTACCAAACTATGGATCACATTGCCATCATCTGCCCCGGCGACAAAATTGCTTACTGTGCGAATAGCGCTGATAGAACCCTTTCCGCAAACACCGCAACTGCTGGTGGTATAAAAATTACGTTCAGTATTTTGGAGATGTGGTATCACACCTTGTTCAAGTGTTACCAGCATGGTATTCTCCTTGTTTTCGGCACAGGTTATAAAGCTGTGTTTAGCTGATTTTATCTCATCTGCATTTTTAATAATGCCTTCGGTAAAAAGGAAACCGGTTGCCAGTTCGGCATCATGACCGGGGGTACGCATAGTTACAGAGATATTACGTAGCTCTCTGCCCTCTGCAGGGCCATATTCCAGTTTAATTTCAAGTGGTTCTTCAATGGCTATGCTATCCTCCTCCCTTGCGCTTCGGTTAGCGTTAACTTTTACAACCGGGATATGAATAACTGATGGCGTAGACATACTCAAAGATACAATTTATGGCATAGTTTGTTTATGTAAGTTTACATGCAGAAGGCAAGTTTAAGTCCCTTCGTTTGAATTGTTTTTGAAGTAAGCGTCTGCAAAACAGCCGTTAACTTAGGCTGGCAAGGGGTTAACAGGGTTAACAGAAATTCGAACTTTTTTACACTATTTAATTGACAATCAATTAAATAGTGTAAAAAATAGTATTAACACATGTAAATCCCGGCAAGGTTAATGAACTTACATATGTTGATTTGTTAAATTTAAACCTGCTGCTCGTTTTGTAAGCTAATTTGAATATTTTTGAGATATGAAGATCAACATACTGGCTTTTGGAGTGGCTAAGGAGATATTTGGAAGCAGCGAAGTTAGCCTGGAAATGACCAACGATGCAACTATCTCCAATTTAAAATACCTGCTTGAGCAACAATACCCGCGTTTAAAGCAGCTTTCATCTTACATGCTGGCTGTTAACAACGAATATGCCCTGCCCGGTGATACCATTCACGAACGTGACGAAATTGCGATTATTCCGCCGGTAAGCGGGGGATAGATCAGTTTGCAGTTTTTAAGTAGCAGTGGCAGTAAACTTTTTCAGCGACAGTTTGCATTAGTATTTAATAACTGATCCTCAATTTCATTAATATTAAACAATCAACTTAATATAGCAATGGCCATCAGAAGCGCTACGCTTGCCGATCATACTGCAATATCAAACCTGCTAACGCAATTAGGCTATCCCGGCACTGAAGATTTTTTGCCGGAAAACCTTGAAAAGATGTTGCGACAATCTTCTTCGCAGGTTTTGGTCTATGAAGATGAAGGTGCGGTTGCAGGTTTTATCGCTATTGATTTTTTAACACAGCTGGTAGTTAAAGGTGATTTTATTCGCATCAGTTGTTTTTCTGTTGATGAAAGCACCCGAGGTAAAGGTATTGGCAAGTCGCTTGAGGATTATATTACCGAACTTGCCAAAGAATGTAATGCCGACAGGATAGAGGTACACTGCCATACACGCAGAACCGATGCCCACCGGTTTTATTACAGGCAGGGTTATACCGAATCGCCCAAATACCTCACGAAATCATTGGTAGATAAAATATAGATTTGCATTGCTATGAATACACAGATCCTCTTATCGGCCCAAACACTGGATATTCAATCGTGTATTGATTGGATCATGTCACCCGAATCCGGGGGGATAGACGTGTTTATTGGTACCGTTCGTAATGCAACCAAAGGGAAAAAAGTTTTAAGGCTCGATTTTGAAGCTTATGAGCCCATGGCTATCAGCGAGATGAACAAAATTGCCGCCCAGGCCTTTGAACGCTGGCCCATTCAAAAAATACTGATCCACCACCGTACCGGATTACTGCAGGTTGGCGAGGTGCCGGTTGTTATTGCAGTTTCAGCAGCGCACCGTGATGCTGCCTTTGACGCCTGCAGGTATATTATCGATACACTTAAACAAACCGTCCCTATTTGGAAAAAAGAAAGCTTTGAGGACGGCGATGTTTGGGTGGCAGCACATCCTTAGGATTTCGGATTTGGGATGTTCGATTTTGGATTTTTCATTTAAAAAAAAACTGTCGTAATAAGTAATATGCAGTCAAAGATGCAAAGCATTAAGAAAAAGCTTTGCGGCTTAGCGCCTTTGCGGGAAATAACCTGTGAATTATGTTTTATATAACAAGCCAATATTGATCATTCAATTTCTTCCAAAAAAGCATGATTTAAATTAAATAGAGTAAGTGTATCAAATGCTTTAGGAGATATTAGTAACCGGAAATCATCTCCTACAATAAAGTCGTCATTATTTTCAAAAGCACCATTAATTTTAGCCCAATAAAACTTCGGTAAATCTGTATTTGGATAAAAATCTTCAAACTCATTTGATCTGGAAATTAAAACATCGTCAAATCCGATTCCCTTCAAATTTCTAAATTCGATCTCTTTTTTCAACCTTTCTGTAATGATGTAACACGGAAACGATTCCAAAATATCATCACCTGACCATCCTGCAAATTCATAATGTAACTTATCAATAATTGGAGGGTGGACTTTTGTATTCATTACAGTCTCATTCCCTATTCCCCCCGCAACTTCAGGCTCTATGATCCTATACATATCCAATCTCCTATCCAACCTTGTACTCTTCCAATCCACCTTCCAACGAAAATATATCTGCATCGGGAATCATTTTGAGAATTAGTTTTACCGCCTCGTCGCTTCGTTTGCCCGATGAGCAGTAAAGGACTTTGGTATTAGGGCTGGTAAAATAGGCCAGGTACTCTTCTATTTCATCCAGCGGGATATGCGTACCCCCAATATCATAAGCTTCACGCTCCTGGATGGTACGCACGTCAATAAGTTCTATGGTATCATCAAAAAGGGTTCGTTTTTTTAGTTCATCAGCGTTGATGGTTGGAATGGTGATAGTTGTTTTTAACCTGCGGATATGCGTTTTTGTCACCGGACCAATTTTAAAGATACGGCTTTGCATGCTTTGTGCATCAAAGATCAGCACTTTCCCGGCCAATAATTCACCGGTTTTAGTGATGTACTTGATTACTTCATTGGCCTGCATACAGCCAATGATTCCGGCCAGTGTAGGTACTACTCCGCCTTCGGTACAATTAGGGATCTGGGTAGCATCTACCTCGGGAAACAGATCACGGTAATTGGGCGAATTAAGTCCTTTACCGTTGCTTACATTCCAAACGGCAACCTGCCCTTCAAACTGGTAAATAGCGCCGTAAACAAGTGGTTTACCGGCTAAAACACAGGCATCATTAAGCAGGTAACGGGTTTCAAAATTATCGGTACCATCCAGCACAATGTCGTAATTACTGATGACATCCATCACATTATCGGATGTTATTTTGGTGGTATGAGGCACGAGTTTAATACCCGGATTTTGGGCCTGCAGGCGTGTACAGGCCACTTCAGCCTTATTTTCGCCTTCATCGGCCGGCGTGTATAATACCTGGCGATGCAGGTTGCTTACCGATACCTGGTCAAAATCGGCAATACCTAATGTGCCAATTCCAGTTGATGCCAGGTATTGTGCAGCCGGGCAGCCCAACCCTCCTGCCCCAACAACCAGTACGCGGGCTTGCTGCAATAATTGCTGGGCTTCCTCGCCAAAACCGGGCAGTGCTATCTGGCAGTTATATCGTTGTAAATCCTGATTCATTAGTAGCAATTATTGTATGGTGGATCATTGATTTTACTTTCTCCAATTCTTCAGGCGTATTCACATTGGTCAGCGCCTCCTGTTGTGGGGCGTTTAACAATGTAATATCACTATTGATCAAAACCTTGCGCGGGCATGAATACCCTTGCGCCAAAAACGATAGCAGTACAGGGTAGCTTTTAGGCTCCCATATAGCTATCAAAGGTTCCGGGAAATCGGTTACCGGACTGTGATAAGCCGTAGCCACCGACGAACTGTTCCGCCAGGCAACTAAATTGCGAAGGGTAGCTTCATCCATCAAAGGCAAATCGCAGGCTATGATCAGCCAGGCGGTATCCGGCTGTTCGCGAAAAGCGGAAAGAATAGCCCCATAAGGTCCTAAACCAGTAAATGTATCCTCAATAACGGGATAAGCCGGGTCAATTTCCTGCTGCTGGCCGGGGCGACCGGAAATGTAAACCTCCCGGCAAAAGTTTTTAAGCAGATCGGCCATATAATACCGTTGCTGCTTGCCATGCCACCTGGCCGCACCTTTATCAAAACCCATTCGGGTACTTTTACCGCCGGCCAGTACCAGTCCATTTAAAACGGGTTTGGCTAACTTTAATGCGGCTTCAAAAAAGGCTACGATCTTTTCACGTTCATCTACTTTTAAAATTGGGATCTGATGCCAGTTGGGTATAACTTCCTGTATAAAGTCGGGAATTTCGCTTGCGTTATCGGCCAGCAGAAAAAGCTGAACATTATTGAGCTGACCTATCCTTTTTTGCAGAGACGCCTCTTTATTAACGTCGATAATAACTACCTGGGCCTTAGCCTGCTGGTGATTCCCATTAACTAATACCAGGTCGGCAGACGAGAATTGCTGTTTAAGCTGATAAGGATATACCGGGTTTTGATAGTTAAACTGCTGATAGTTTACCTGGTCGGTATAATCAAGCGAAGCGCCGGCCACCAATCTGCCGGGCAGCAAAGTAATATCATCATTATGTGACATATCCACATAAGCACATTTATAAACCGGCGAAAGCGAACGGATCACATCATCGGCCAATAATTTGATCACGGTACAGGGACCGCCCAAAATAGCCCACTCGTTACGGCCGAAGTTACCGGTTGAAGGGCGGGCCAGTTTAGCGTGTTTTTTATGTGTGCCCGATGGCTGGTTATGATCTTTTAAAGTCACGTTTACCTCCTGTTTTTGAGATCAGTTTGGTTTCTTTTATCACTATATCATGGCTCATGGCCTTACACATATCATAAATGGTAAGTGCCGCTATTGAAGCTCCTACCAACGCTTCCATTTCTACGCCTGTTTTGGCGGTGATGCTTGCAGTACAATCAACAACAACCTCTTGTTGTTCGTTGATATGTATGGCTACATTGCAATTATCCAAACCCAGCGGGTGGCAAAGCGGTATCAGATCGCCGGTTTTTTTTGCCGCCATAATACCTGCGATGATAGCTGTTTGAAAAACAGGCCCCTTTTTACTCTGCAATTCATTCCCCGCTAAAAGCTCAAATACTTGTGCAGGCAAAGCAACCACGCTGCGCGCGGTAGCAGTACGGTGTGTAACCTGCTTCTCAGTTACATCAACCATATTAGGATCGCCTTGTTTGTTTATGTGGGTTAACATCTTGAACCTTGATTTACTTGATTATAGGATTTAAGGATATTTGCATTTACAATTTACTTTTATTCAGTTTTCGATCTCTATCAGGGTAATCCCAAAATCCTACAAATCATGGTTGAATTTCCAAACCTTAAACACCTCTCCTGCTTTAAAATTATTCTTTTCAGGCGGAAGTTCTAAAAAAGCTTCGGTATCCGCTAAGTTAGCAAAATCGCCCGAACCATTTCCCTCAACAGGCGTAGCTATCAATTGGCCTTGCCCGTTACTTTGCAGCTTTACCTGCAAATAGTATTGTAATGCCGGCTGAAAGGTAAAATCTTTCCCTAATACCGCATATGTGGCGGCTTTTGCGGGCAAGCCCAGCACTGTATTAAGCCATGTTAAAAAGTAACGGTGCAGGCACATAAATGTGGCTACCGGGTTACCCGGAAAAGCAAACACCAATGCACCGTTATTATGCCTGCCAAACCAAAAGGGTTTGCCGGGCCGCTGGGCTACTTTATGAAACAACTTTTCAACCTTTAATTCCTCAAGCGCCCGGGGGATATAATCAAACTTCCCCATCGAAACACCACCGCTTAGCAGCAGCACATCATAGTTTTGTAAACAGTACTGGATCTTTTCTTCAGTAACCGCGGGCTCATCGGGGATATGCAAAATATCAGCATCGGTACCATGTTGTTTTAAAACGGCTTTTACCATATAGCTGTTTGATTTGCGGATCTGGTACGGCAGCGGCGTTTCATGCACATCAACTAATTCATCTCCTGACGAAACTATTATCACCCGCGGCATTTTTTTAACAAGCAGGTGGGCTTTACCTACTGATGCCGCCACACTAATGATAGCGGGACTTACCACCTGTCCTGCCGTTGATATAACATCATGTTGTTTTTTATCAAGGCCCTGCAAATGCAGGTTCTGCCCCTTTTTTATGTCGCGGGTGTGTACGCTCGCCGACCCGGCGATGATCTCCACATCCTCGTAACGGATTACTGTATCAACCGAAGCGGGCAACACAGCACCGGTCATGATCTCGATGCATTCCTCGGCGCTATTGATCTGAACCGGCTCCTCACCGGCTGCCTGGGTAGCTTTGATCCGGAAAATATTGATCCCGCTTTCAATAGCTTCATATCTTATAGCGATACCATCCATGGTTACCCGGTTAAAGGGCGGCAGATCACGGTCGGCCTTCAGTTCTTCGGCCAGGGCATAACCCAGAGCTTGTTCAAACGGTAGGCTTTGAGTACCATAATCCCTGATTTGTGCAAGCACCAGTTTTTCAGCTTCTTCAACCGTTGTCATATATATGTAGTTTAAAACTATCCGCCAATAGTGGCCATTGACTCGTGGATGCCTGTTTTGGCTACCCGTGCCCGCTCGGCTTCCCAGCCATCTGCCGGACGGTGGCTAAAAGCGGTTAACAAGGCATCCTCCAATACTTCATCAGAAGCTCCCGCGCGCATCAGATCTTTTAAATTGAGCACGCCATCATCATACAAACAGGTTTTTAACCCACCCTGAGGCGTTATGCGGATACGGTTACAGCTGCCGCAAAATGTACGCGAATAAGCGGCTATAATACCAATTGTACCTTTATGCCCCGGGACCTGATAATTGTATGAAGTGGAATAAGCCGGGTCATCCAGTTTCTTTATTTGCGGATATTTGCTTTTTATTTCATCTAAAATGCGAAGGTAATCCCAATGCAACCCGTCGTATACATGGCCATAGCCGTTAAAAGGCATTTCTTCTATAAACCTGACACTTACAGGCAGCTCTTTGGCCAATTCAACCAGCGGAATAATGTCCTGAATGTTCTTGCCATCCATCACCACAGCATTGATCTTTACTTCCATATCATGGCTCAGCATGGCATCTAAGGCTGTCATCACGCTGGCAAATTCGTCGCGGCGGGTAATAGTAAAAAAGCGGTTGGCATCCAGCGTATCCAGGCTCAGGTTTATTGACCGTACACCTATCTTTTTTAATTCGGGCACATAAGGAGCTGTAAGTACGCCGTTAGTTGTAAGGCCCAGCTCTTTCAAACCATCCAGCCTGGATATAGCTGTGAGCAAATGCATAATATCTTTGCGTACAAAGGGCTCGCCCCCGGTAATACGGATTTTTTCGATACCCATTTTTACAAGCAAACTGCAACTGCGCAGCATTTCCTCATAGGTCATGAGCTCGGCACGTGAAAGCCAGTTCAACCCATCCTCAGGCATACAGTAAAAACAGCGCAGGTTGCACCTGTCTGTCACCGCGAGGCGCATATAGCTGATCTTCCGTCCATGATTATCTTTTAACAAAATGTAGCCTTTTTATCCTGTAAATTTAATTAATTAACAGCCATTACACCTTTAAGTTTATGCATGGCAATTGTAAAAATAAGCATTACCCCGCTTGGAGATGTTTACGAAATGTATTTTTATTTCCTTCCTCAGTGATACATCCGGTCTTAAATAAAATTACCAAAGCGTAACCGAGTTATACTCGTTTCGCAATACACACATAAAGCACAAAAAATCAATTTGTTATAAATGAACAGATCTAATTAAAACTTTCATTAAATTATTACCGTATTAAGGCAAGCATCCGCCCCAAAGAATTTATAAAAAGGAAGCCCCCCTGAGCCTAAACAAACATAAAACGCAGGACCGGAAGCTACAAAATGGTAATGCATGATCATTAACCAGGCATTACAACAACAGTCATATCAACATCTAACGTAACAGTTATAAAAAATGACAGGGATTATTATTCTGGCAGCAGGCGCATCAAATCGTTTTGGCTCCCCTAAGCAAAACCAAATTTACCAGGGTAAAACCCTTTTACAGCGGGCGATTCAAACCGCGCTTACCTGCCTGAATTGCGAAAAAGTTATTGTGGTGTTAGGAGCCAATGAACAATTAATCCGTCCCAATATAGATGAACAAGCTGTAGGCGTTATTCACAATCCGCGTTGGGAAGATGGAATGGGCTCGTCAATAAAAGTTGGTGTAGCCGAAATTTTGAGGCTTGAACCCGGCATAACTTCAATTATCCTGATGCTTTGCGATCAGCCATTTGTTGATTCATTCCTGATATCACAATTAATGGAAAAAAAGGAAGTTAATGACTGCGGTATTATTGCCTGCGGCTATCGTGATGTTTTGGGCGCGCCCGCTTTGTTCGATATAAAATATTTCCCTGAACTACTTGGCATGCAGGGGGTAGAAGGTGCAAAAAAAATCATCGAAGCACATACCGATGACGTTTTTATACTCCCTTTTCCGCTGGGCGCAATTGACATTGACACCGCCGATGATTTAGAAAGGCTTAACCAGGTAGGATAAGATAATTAAGCCGAAGCAACCAGTTTATTTACGCTGCGATATACAAACTCGTTAAAAATATGCCTGCGGGCAAATCGGCCGGGCGAATCAGCATTGATCAGTTTGATATAAACCGCTTTGGGCACTCCAAAATATTCATATACATTACCATCAAGAAAAGTAACTTTCAGTACCTGTTGCTTATACTCAAAATCGGCAATGTTTGATAACGTTGTGGTAGCTGTATAATCGGGCAAAGTTTGAGCACGGGTTTCAGGGGCAATACTTACCAAAAAATGATAAGCTTCAATAATTGTTTTACTCTTCTCTTCTGCCTCTGCCCTGTTGTCGTCCTGAAACCTGTCGGGATGCCAGGTTTTCATCATGCTTTTATAAACCGAACGTAACTCGCTTAACTCTGCATTTTCGGTCACGTTCAGGAGTTTCCTGTAGTCGCCAATTTTTTTCATTGTTTATTTAATTCTTTTTTATTGTCGATGAAGGGATTACAGGCAAAAAAGCGCTCAGCACCACCATGAAAATAACGGCGCGAAGGTACGCTTTTTTAACGAGGAAAAACAGGAAGTTTTATTTATTGAACAATGATGCTATGGAGTAAATATTAGCTAAAACTTCTATTAACATTCAACTTAATTCCTTACCCTGTTTGCAGCTTTAATTTAGCAGCATAAATGAATAAAATACGGTGGCAGCTGTTTAAATTATAAACCGTATTTTTGCGGGCTATGAAGTTTCCAAAATTTGCCGATCTGATACTGTTTGAGAACGACGACGTTATTGTTGTAAACAAACCGCCTTTTATAAGTTCACTTGATGAACGGGGCGAAGGCAGCAGTGAGATCAGCATGTTAAGGCTGGCTAAGGCTTATTGGGACGATGCGCAGATCTGTCATCGCCTTGATAAAGAAACATCCGGCGCGCTTATTTTTGCAAAAAATCCCGAGGCTTACCGATCGATTTCCATTCAGTTCGAAAAGCGTAAAGTTAAAAAAGTATATCATGCGGTTATTGACGGCACACATACTTTTGATAACCTGCTTGTTGATTTGCCTATATTAAATGTCGGCAAGGGTAGTGTAACCATCAGCAGGCAGGAAGGCAAGCGTGCCGAAACCTGGTTTCAGTCGTTAAAATATTATAAACATTATACTTTGGTTGAATGTCGCCCGATTACAGGCCGTATGCACCAGATCAGGATCCACCTGGCTACACAAAGGGCCTCCATAGCCGGCGATGAGATGTATAAGGGCGAGCCTGTTTTTCTCTCCAAAATAAAGCGGAAATATCATTTAGGTAAAGATCAGGAAGAGCTGCCTATCATGAAGCGCTTTGCCCTGCATGCTTATGAAGTAACATTTCGTGTCAATCCCGAAACCGAAGTTACCATCCATGCTCCATATCCTAAAGACTTTGAAACGCTTTTGAAGCTGCTTGATAAGTTTGACAGTTAAAATTAAATGGTATAAAGTATTTGAAATTATCATACGCCAACGTATTTTTATGCTCCATGGCGCGTAGCTTAAAAAAATCCCTCTACTGTATTTTGCTGGTAATATCTGGTGTGAGCTATTCAAAAGCTGATCCTTATATATATCTTCCTGAAGACAGCCTTGTTCATTTTTTAAAGATCCAGAACAGGGACCTTCAGGATAAAAAACTGGTTAATTATATTAAGCTTCGCTTTCAGCAGGGCCCGTAAATACCATTCCACAGGGTAAAAATGAAGTTTATAAAGAGCTTGATAAATACGATGTGGGCGACAAGGAAGCTTTAAAATTCTTTATTGAAAGCATTATTCAGAAACGCTTTTTAAAACTCCCGAAGCTGAAACTGCTATGGTTAAAGCCATTAACCAGGCATCAAAGAATAAAGCCGATTTTTTGCTTTATTCATTTATTAGTCATCTTGCTTTTATTCAAACAGATAAAGGCAACCCCATAGGCGCTATATACAGTTACGGCCTGGCTCAAAAACAAGCTTTAAAACTTAACGATCCGCTATTGCAGGTATTCTTGAATATCAATATATCCGATCTGTATTACAAACTCAACCTGTATAGCCAGTCATTATATTACCTTAACCAGGCATTCCATATCAAGGAAGAAAATAAGATAAAGGACGACAGATTTTACACGATAATAAGCTATAACAAGGCCGAGAATTTTTTCAGGATGAAAAACATTGATTCGCTGCAGCGATGTCATGATGATTTAATGGGGCCAAACAACAAAAGTTATAAACTATTCAGCTATCAATATCGTACTGCCTATTATATATCGCTGTTAAAACATGATTATAACAAAGCTATAACACAAATCAAAAACCTTCAAAGGGACAAAAAATATGTACCTAACGATGTTGAGAAACAAAATCTGGCCGATGCTTTTTACCTAAACGGACAGCCGGATTCGGCAAGTTCTATAGCTAACCAGCTGCTCGCGCTTCCATATTCTGATAATCACCCTGAAATAAAGCATCATCTTTATCAATTGCTTGGAAAAATAGCCCGGGACAGGGGCGATTACAAACTGGCTGTCGAGAATTTTGACCTTGCATTGAAACAATCAGAAGAGAGCCTGAATAATACCACACAGGTGGGCAATGTATCGGCGCAAATAAAAATTGATAAAATTGAAACCTCGTTTACCGATACTGCCGAAAAATACAGACGCGAACGCCTTATTTTGATCCTCATCAGCATTACCACAGTTTTCATGTTTGCTGTTATTGCCCTGTTATATCGCAGCGCCAGGCAAAAACGGCACTATGAAAAATTATTATATGATACCAAAAAAAACGAGCTGGCTTTTATCAACTCGCATGAGGTACGTAAACATCTTACCAATATATTAGGCCTTGTTGAGCTGATGAGCGAAAGCAAGGACAAAAAAGAGGAGTTTTTACAGGTTGAAAAACATCTTTATGATTCGGCTACCAGGCTCGACGATGCTATTAAGAACATCTCAGAAAAATTAAGCGACTAAGCTCCTGTATAAATAATTTTTATCTCAGCCTTACCGGAAGAGGCCGTATATCTGCTTGTATTATATCTGCAGGGCTACCCCGTACACGCGTATTTGCATTATTGGTAAAAAACAACCCTTATTCATTTCCGAAAATATGAAATTGTTAAAAACACAGTTTTACAGACCCTTTTTTACAGGTTTACAGCTATAATTAACGTGTTATTGAAAAAAAATACAAAATTTCTTAATATTTGTAATGAATTTTGTAAAAATAATTTAAATTCGCCTTAATAATTATTGAGATTAATACAAAAACTATAATTAGAACCCCAACTTTACAAATTAATTAAAAAATGGCAACGAAACTCGAGTACATTTGGCTTGACGGCTATAAACCAACACAAAGCCTGCGTAGCAAAACAAAAATCGTTAAAGAATTTAGCGGAAAAGTAGAAGATTTAGATAACTGGAGCTTTGACGGTTCTTCAACTGAGCAGGCACCAGGTGGTTCATCTGATTGTATCTTAAAGCCAGTTTTTGTTGTTCCAGATCCGCAAAGAAAAAGCGCTTACTTAGTAATGTGCGAAGTATTAAGTGCTGATGGCAAACCACATGAATCAAACGGCCGTGCTACCATCGCTGATGATGATAATGATTTCTGGTTCGGTTTTGAGCAGGAATACTTCCTGTGGGATCCCGCAACAAACAAACCACTTGGTTTCCCTGCAGGTGGCTACCCTGGTCCGCAAGGCCCTTACTACTGTTCAGTAGGTGCAAACAACGCTTTCGGCCGCGAAATTGTTGAAGAACACTTAGACGTGTGTTTAGAAGCAGGCTTAAACGTTGAAGGTATCAACGCTGAGGTTGCTGCCGGCCAGTGGGAATTCCAGATCTTTGCTAAAGGTGCTAAAGAAGCTGGTGACCAGATCTGGGTTGCACGTTATTTATTGGAAAGAATTGGCGAAAAATACGGAGTTGCTGTTAACTGGCATTGCAAACCGCTTGGTCAATTAGACTGGAACGGTTCTGGTATGCATGCTAACTTCTCAAATACTACTTTACGTACTGCAAACAGCAAAGAAATTTTCACAGCTATCTGCGAGTCTTTCCGCCCTGCAGTTGCTGAGTGTATCGCTGTTTACGGTGCTGATAACGATCAGCGTTTAACCGGTAAACACGAAACAGCCTCTATCCATGACTTTAGCTATGGTGTATCTGACCGTGGTGCATCTATCCGTATCCCTCTGTATGCTGTTGATCACAACTGGAGCGGTTACCTGGAAGATCGTCGTCCTAACTCAGCTGCCGATCCATACAAAGTTGCTGCTGTGATCATCAAAACTGTAAAATCAGCTAAGATTTAATCCCCTAATAAATAGTTATTATTTTATCCCCCGGTTTATAAACCGGGGATTTTTTTTCTACAATCTGTTTGTCAACTACATATAGCTCTTCTATCAAAGCATTAGCTTTATAATATTAACATTCAACTTTTATTTAAATGGCTGTTTAGCAGCATTGTTTTGGGCAGAAGTATCTTTTAAATATTGGATATAGTCACCCGTGATAATCTCATTATAAGCAGCTACAGGTAAATTATAAAGGTACATCCAGCAATTTATATCTTCATTATCAGTAAAGATATCAACCAGCTCCCTGATATATTCGTGCGGATGATTGTACAATTCTCCTATTCCCTCATAATCATCAACTACTTTCAATATTGTTTCAGGATTATCCATCATAAAAATACTACCGTAAATGTAGCGTTCTTCAGTATTACCGATCACAGCGCCGGGATACTGGCCAATATCATAAAGTCGCCCTCTTATTCTTCCGTCACCTATAAATTTACAGTGTTTATTTAGATACGCTGCAAACTCATTACCGGGCTGCAGCAATGTGCCATACACAAATAAAAATTGACTTGTTGTTTCCATAAATAACTCAAACAAAGGTAAACGCTATTGCGTATTATACACGCACAGGCTATTTTTTTATAGTTTAAGCCATAATAGCTATCTTGCTGCACCTTAACCGGCCATACTTTTATACCATGAACACAGAAGAGATCAAAGCGTATATAGAACAGAATAACATCCAGAAAATAAAATTCGCCTTTGCCGATATTGATGGCATTTTGCGCGGTAAGGTGATCCACCCTAAAAAATTTATTGAAGGATTGCAAAGTGGTTATGGCTTTTGCGATGTGGTATTTGGCTGGGATAGCAGCGATGTTTGTTATGATAACGTACAGTTAACCGGCTGGCAAAGCGGTTACCCGGATAAACTTTGCCGTATTGACCTGTCGACCCTGCGTAATGTGCCCTGGCAGGATGATATCCCCTTTTTTTTAGCTGATTTCAGCAAACCCGACGGCAACGACTTGCCGGCCTGTCCGCGTAGCCTGCTCAAACATATTAAAGCGCAATGTGATGAGATGGGCTATCACGCCGAATTTGCTCAGGAGTTTGAATGGTTCAATTTTAAAGAGACGCCGCAAACCCTTGCCGATAAAAAATTCACCAATATTGAACCGCTTACGCCGGGCATGTTCGGCTATTCTATATTGCGTACATCAGAAAACAGTGACTTTTATTATGATCTGTTTAATCTGCTTACCAAATTCAATATCCCTATTGAGGGCCTGCATACAGAAACTGGCCCGGGAGTATATGAAGCTGCCATACTTCATGATGAAGTTTTAGCTGCCGCAGATAAAGCAACGCTGTTTAAAACCGCAGTTAAAGAGATAGCCTATAAACACGGTATAATGGCATCGTTCATGGCCAAATGGACTGAAACGTTGCCCGGCTGCAGTGGCCATATCCATCAAAGCCTGTGGACTAAAGACCAATCAAAAAACCTGTTTTACGACGCTAACGACGTAAACAAAATGAGCGACCTGCATAAGCATTACCTTGCAGGCCAGCTATACTGCATGCCTCACCTGCTGCCTATGTACGCGCCAACCATAAACAGCTACAAACGCCTTGTTGAAGGCGCCTGGGCGCCCACCACCATAACATGGGGTGTTGAAAACCGCACTACCGCGCTACGTGTTATCAATACCACCGAAAACTATACCCGCCTGGAAACCCGCATCCCGGGCTCGGATACTAACCCATACCTGGCCATGGCTGCAGCACTGGCTTCGGGTCTGTACGGTATTAAAAACAAGCTTGAACTAAATATTAAGCCAACAACAGGCAATGGTTACCAGGACAAAACTAATGGTGTACTATGGCCAAACCTGCATGCAGCCGCAACAGCCATGCAAAACTCCGATATTGCCAAAGAGCTCTTCGGCGAAGGCTTTGTTGATCACTTTACCCAAACCCGGCTGTGGGAATACCGCCAGTTTGCCAAAAGCGTAACCGACTGGGAGTTGAAAAGGTATTTTGAGATTATCTGAACCGGAAGGATGTCTGAACTCGAATTAAACGAATTTTGGGAATGAGTAGAATTAATATTCTGTTTAATTTTTTAATTCGAAAAATTCGGGTTCAGACAATATATTTACACCCTTAATTATAAACCGAATGCTGCCAATGGCGTAACTTTGCCGGCAGATACATACAAATGGACTATTCTTTTATTATCCGCAAGGCCTGGGAAGGGTATGACGCGTCAAAAACCATCCGCGATATTGAAGATATCAGCGCTATGGTTTCAACCAATCACGTGTACCGCATTACGTTTGATGACGATGATATTATCATAGCCAAACTCTCATACTTTGGCAAGTTCGAACATTTTAAGGAGGACCACCGCATTATTCAAACGCTGGCAATTAACCTGCTTTACCCGTTTGAGAATTTCCTGGCCCGTTCTTTACAAAAAAATAACCGCGTTTACATCTATCATCATAAACACGGCAAAACGGATGCCTGGGTGGTTTTCTATAACCCTACACGTATTTTACAGCGCCTGCCACGCCGGTTAGAAGAAAACCATATTAAAAAGCTTGGTCAGCAGGTTGGCAAATTCCATAAAGCATGCTCCAGGGTAAAAAATGTGTTGCCTAAATCGTCAAAGACTTTACGCACCGATATCTGGGCGTTGCAGCAACAAATCGAGAGCAACCCAAAACAATTTGGCACCGGTATGCAGGCCGACTTTTTAAAATACCACTGCGAAACCTTTTTGAAAAACCGTTCCAAATACAATATGAGCTCGTTCGAGATCATTCCTGTATTTATCGACTGGAATATCGGCAACTTTTCGGTAACACCTGATCTTGAGCTTTACTCGCGCTGGGATTATGATTGGTTCAGGATGAGTTACCGTTTGCTCGATTTTTATTTCTTCAGTCGCGTAGTTTCTGATATCGGCGACCGTACCGTTTTCAGCTACGTGATCAACACCATGATGGAAGACCGATTCATCATTTTTTTAAAAGAATACCATAAAGTCAACCCGCTTACTGCCGATGAGATCCGCTTTTTAAAAGAAGCTTATCGTTTTTTTATCCTGAATTACGTAATTAAAGATGGCAAGCACTTTTTTAGCGAACAATATGCCAAAAAACTACAGGCTGAAGCTTTTGACATCTATTTACCATCGGTAGACAGGGATTTTGATGCCGAAAAGATCATTGAGGCCTTAAAATTAAAATAGGTTAGCTATCTTTCGGGCTGATTTTATAAAAAGCCCTAAAACAGATAAGCATGACCAGGATAGACAACTTTAAATCCATAATTGATAAATACGAAGTTGTTTTTTTTGATGCTTTTGGGGTTCTGAAAAACTATGGCGGCCTGCTTCCGAGTATTGAGCGCACCTTTTCTTACCTGGCAGAACAAGGTAAGGAGTATTACATTGTAACCAATGATGCTTCACGAAGCCCGGTGCAATTAGCGGAATCCTATACCACTAAAGGATTGACCGCCATAACACCCGACAGGATTATATCATCGGGTATGCTTACCAAAGAATATCTTGACCTGAAGGTGAACGACGGTATCGTAGCCTATTTAGGCACACCCGATTCTGCCCATTACATTGATAGCTCGGGGCTGCATACATTGCCTATCAGCGAAGTAAACGAAAGCAATATTGACAGGGTTAACGCGCTGGTGTTTTTAGATGACGAAGGTTTTGACTGGGGACGTGACCTGAACAAATCAGTTAACCTCATGCGTAAGCGCACCATTCCGGCCATTGTAGCCAATACCGATCATGCCTATCCCCTAACCAAGCATGATGTATCTATAGCTATAGGCGGCTTAGCCAGTATGATAGAAAAAATTGTGGGTAAAGAGTTTATTCGTTTCGGTAAACCTGATTCGCAAATGTTCATGTTTGCCTACGATCTGCTCCGCGAGCGCAGGCCGATCAGTAAAAGAGATATTGTAATGGTAGGTGATACCCTGCAAACAGACATTCTGGGCGGTAATAAATTTGGTTTGGATACCGTACTGGTGCTATCCGGTAATACCCAGGCCAAAGACGCCGAAAACCGCATCACCGCCACCGGCATTGTGCCAACTTATATCTGCGATTCGGCAGTGGTGGAGGCCGGTGGATTGGGATTTTAAACTTCCAAAGCATGTTGTTGCGCGGCAACCGCAAGGAAGCATAGCCGCCTGCATAGAATGTTGTTGCTTCGTCGTTCCTACCTGTATGACATTCAATCCCCCCTTCTTTCTACAAATCCTATCAATCTTTCTACCGTAACTATTTATTTAGAAAAATTTGTTTTAAATGTATGATTTACATTTATTTTTATCAACTTTGAAATCGCTAAGGTATAACTGTCTACCTTACATGTATAAGCCAATTATTACCTGAATTTAAACTAATGGACACAAATTTTGATCTTAAAGAGCACCCTCACAGTAGGTTAAACATTTTAACAGGCGACTGGATCCTGGTATCGCCGCATCGTACAAAACGTCCGTGGCAAGGCAAAGTTGAGGCTACACAAGCCGACGACCGCCCGCAGTATGATCCGGCCTGTTACCTGTGCCCCACAAACAAAAGGGCCGATGGTAGCGAAAACCCTGATTATAAAGGAAGCTTTGTGTTTACCAATGACTATTCATCGTTGTTACTGAATACACCCGATGGCGGTTTAAATGAAGATGAACTACTGGTAGCTAACAGTCAGAAAGGCATTTGCCGGGTAATCAGTTTCTCGCCGAGGCATGACCTCACCCTACCCCAGATGACCACCAAAGAGATCAGCAAAGTGGTAGACGTATGGCAATCGGAATTTGAAGACCTGGCTTCTTATCCGTGGATCAAACACATCCAGATCTTTGAAAACAAGGGCGATATCATGGGTTGCAGCAACCCGCATCCACATGGGCAAATCTGGGCGCAAAACAGCCTGCCCGTTGAAGTAGCCAAAGAAACCCAGCAGCAAAAGCTTCATTTTGAGCAAAAAGGAACAAGCCTTTTAGCCGATTACCTCGCATTGGAACTTAGAAAGCATGACCGCATAGTTTTTGAGAATGAACATTTTGTTGTGCTTGTGCCATTTTGGGCAGTTTGGCCGTACGAAACAATGATTGTAAGCAAAAGGCATGTAACAAGCATTTTATACTTTACCGAGCAGGAAAAACATGCCCTCGCCGATGCTATCAGGAGGCTCACCATCAGGTATGATAACATGTTTGAAACATCGTTTCCTTATTCGGCAGGTATGCACCAATCACCAGTTAACTCAGGCGATCATCCCTACTGGCACTGGCATATGCATTTTTACCCGCCGCTGTTGCGTTCGGCCACGGTTAAAAAGTTTATGGTAGGTTATGAGATGCTGGCCAATCCGCAACGCGATATCACAGCAGAGTTTGCTGCTGAAAAATTGCGTGGGTTAAGTGAGATCCATTATAAAACGAGGGAATAATGAAAAAACGCTATTTTTAAACCAAACTATAACCAACCTATTTATGAGAAAATTAATTAAGGGTATTTATTTAACAATTTTACCTGCTTGTAGCCTATATTTGGCTGCCTGTAATCAAAATTCAACCTCACAGAAAAACACTACTATGGCGGATAGCACCCAAACCACTGCATCAGCATTCGAAAAAACAATCGATGGTAAACAAACCCATTTATTTACACTTAAAAACAAAAACGGCGTTATTGCCACCATCACCAATTATGGCGGCCGTGTGGTAAGTCTGTTAGTGCCCGACAAAAACGGCAAGTTAACCGATGTTGTTTTAGGTTTTGATGATGTGGAAGGTTTTGAAAAATCAACCGAACGTTATTATGGCGCTACCATTGGCCGTTACGGCAACCGTATTGCCAAGGGCCATTTTAAAATAGATGGTAAAGATTATCAATCGTCAATTAACAATATGCCCAATATGCTGCACGGTGGCAAACATGGTTTTCAAGAAGTGGTATGGGATGGTAAAATGATCGATTCATCTACCGTAGAGCTTACCTATCTTTCAAAAGATATGGAAGAAGGTTTCCCCGGTAATCTTAATGTTAAAGTAATTTACAGCCTTACCGACGATAATTCATTTAAATGCCAGTATGAAGCTACTACCGATAAAAAAACGGTTGTTAACCTTACTAACCACGCGTTCTTTAACCTCAATGGCGAAGGCAGCGGTACAATCCTCAATCATTTGGTACAGATAGATGCCGATAATTATTTACCGGTTGATGCAGGCTTGATCCCTACCGGGAAACTTGAAAAAGTTGCCGGCACTCCGTTCGATTTCACTAAGCCCCAAACCATTGGCAAACGTATTAATGAAGATAACGTCCAGTTAAAAGACGGCAAAGGTTACGATCACAACTTTGTGCTGAACAAACATGACATGAGCACTCCGATAGCAACTGTAGTTGGTGATAAGAGTGGCATTAAAATGGAAGTATTTACCGAAGAGCCGGGCCTACAATTTTACAGCGGTAACTTTATGCAGGCTAAAAACGCGATGAAACGCGGTATTAAAGATGAGTACCGTACTTCGTTTGCTATGGAAACCCAGCATTTTCCTGATTCACCAAATCAGCCGCAATTCCCTTCTACGGAATTGAAACCCGGCGATACCTATAAAACGCAATCGCTTTATAAGTTTTCGGTAGTAAAATAATTGAACGCCTTTTTTATACAAAAGTCCTGCCCAACGGCGGGACTTTTTGCTTTATATTAGTTCCTGATATAACCATAGATTTACAAAATGAGTGCCTGGCGAAAAAGGGCAATTGAATGCCTCCCTGCTTTAAAGAGAGAATTTGAAGACCCCGAAACGTCTATTTACGGCGTTTTTATGGAATTATTACATGCGACTATTGCTGCACATCGCGATAATGACACCATGCAGCTCAAAAAGAATTATGATTTTGCCGAATGGTGTTTCAGGCAAAAATCTGAAAACCTGTGGAATGCCGCCGGAGTATTATTTTATGAACATCTGGGTGATAAGACCGAAACACTTCAGGCCATACATCTATGGGTTAAACTGGATATCTATATAGAGATACGATCACTCTTGAAGCAGAGAGTTGGCGAGGCTACTTTAAAAATAATAGACGGGTTATATGGGTTGAGTAATGCCAGGTTTAAAGGGTGATCTCAATGGCTTCGATGTTTAATGTTTGTTAAGCAGATTTAAAACAAACCTAAACTTTTTGAGGTTAACAGGTTAATTAATAACAATTTGTTTACCTATCTATAAAAACATCATGAGTGATCAATCAGCCCAACCTGAAGAAAAGGGATTTTTCGAGAAGGTTAAAGAAACAATTGAAAGCCTTTGGGAAGGCACAAAAGATACAGCCGAAGACGTAAAAGAAGCAGCCGAAGAAAAAATAGAGGATATCAAGGAAAAAGTAACCGCTAAAAATACCTCTGCCACCAAAAAAGCAGCGCCAACTAAAACCGCAGCGGCTAAAAAAGCTAACGCGGTCACCTCCAAAGCAAAAAAAGCAGTTTCTGAAGTAAAAGCCAAAGCCGAAACCAAGGCTAAAGCTATTACCGCCAAAGCAAAAGATGAAGCAGCAACCGCTAAAAAAGCTGTGGCTGATGTAAAAGCAAAGGCTGCAACAAAGGCAAAAACTATTACTACTAAAGCCAAAACCGAAGCCACGGAAGCTAAGAAGGCCGTAGCATCGAAAACTGCTAAAGCAGCTACCAGCGTTAAAAAGAAAGCGGCAGCTACAGCTAAGTAAGATTGCTAATTTTCAGACCTGCGAAGTTTTAGAAACTTCGCAGGTCTTCCTCTCCTCTTTCCGAATTTACTTCATCAGCCAACATCCAGCCGAAAATTAAATTGCAAAAAACTATTGACAGCAATTTAATTAATCGTAATATTGCAATATAGTTATGGGAATCACTAAAACAGAAATATTTACCGACGAGCAGAACAAACTGGCTGTGCAGCTTAAAGCTATCGCTCATCCGGCCCGTATTGCCATCCTGCAGCTTATTATTGAAGCTAAAGCCTGTATTTGCGGCGATCTGTCATCCGAACTGGGGCTTGCCCAACCCACCGTATCCCAGCATCTTAAAGAATTAAAGAATGCAGGCCTTATACAGGGTACTATTGAAGGTGTAAGTGTTTGCTACTGCATTGAACCCGAAGCTTGGCAAAACCTGAATGATGAGTTAAATAAACTATTCTCATCGTACAAAGACTTCAATAATTGCTGTTAAAATTTTTTGGTCACATTAATCGTAATATTGCAATACACAAATGAAAACAAACGAGGAATTAAAAGAATTGGTAAAGCTGAAATACAGCGAAATTGCCTTACAGGATAAGGATACCAATCAATCATCATGCTGCGGGGCTGGCGGATGTTCAACCGAGGTTTACAATATCATGAGCGAAGATTATACCAAATTGCAGGGTTACAATGCCGATGCCGATCTTGGTTTAGGCTGCGGTTTGCCTACGCAATTCGCCCAAATTAAAAAGGGTGATACGGTAATTGACCTTGGCAGCGGTGCAGGTAATGATTGCTTTATAGCCCGTTCCGAAACCGGCGAGACCGGCAAGGTAATAGGGATTGATTTTACAGAAGCTATGATCAGCAAGGCCCGCGAAAACGCGGACAAACTTGGTTTTAATAATGTGGAGTTTCGCTTGGGCGATATCGAGCATATGCCGGTAACTGCCAACGCGGCCGATGTAATTGTAAGCAACTGTGTGTTAAACCTGGTGCCTGATAAAAACGCTGTCATTAAAGACATTTACCGCGTATTGAAACCCGGGGGCCACTTTAGCATTTCGGATATTGTATTGACAGGCAGCCTGCCCGAAAAGATCAGGACAGCCGCCGAAATGTATGCAGGCTGCGTATCAGGGGCCATTCAAAAAAAGGAATACCTTGAGCTCATCAGCAAAAATGGCTTTGTCAATATCATTGTGCAAAAAGAAAAAGCCATTATTATTCCTGGCGATATTTTAAGCAATTACCTATCGGCAGATGAAATTAACGAATTTAAAAACGGCAATGGCGCTATTGTAAGCGTCACCGTGTATGCCGAAAAACCCGAAACAAAAGTATGCTGCGAACCAGGCTGCTGCCAATAAAACAATTATGAAAAATATATTAGTATTGTGCACAGGCAATAGTTGCCGTAGTCAGATAGCCGAGGGATATTTAAAGCATTTTGCGGGCAGTAAAGCAAACGTATATAGTGCAGGTATTGAAACACATGGCGTAAACCCCAAAGCCATTAAAACCATGGCCGAGGATGATATTGATATTTCCAACCATACCTCAAACCATGTGGATGAATACGCCAACATTGCTTTTGATTATTTAATAACCGTTTGCGATAATGCTAACGAAGCCTGCCCTTACTTTCCGGGGGATGTGAAACGTTTTCATTACAACTTCCCGGATCCGGCCAAAGCCCGCGGCACCGAAGATGAAGTGATGGGCGAATTCAGAAAAGTACGTGAACAGATCAAAGCGTACACCCGACAATTTGTAGAACAGCATTTAACCGAAGCGCAATAATATGTCTGCCAATAATTGCACTCCGGCTGTTGAACGAAAACGGCTCGGTTTTATTGATCGTTATCTCACCATCTGGATTTTCCTGGCTATGGCTATAGGCGTTGTAACAGGGTATTTTATACCCTCATCGTCCGATTTTATCAATTCGTTTTCGAGCGGGACTACTAATATTCCGTTGGCGATCGGCCTCATATTAATGATGTACCCGCCGCTTGCCAAAGTAAAATATGAACAGATGGGCAGGGTATTTAAAGATGTAAAGATATTAAGTGCCTCGCTTGTTTTAAACTGGATAATAGGCCCTATCCTAATGTTCGTTTTAGCTGTCGTTTTCCTGCGCGGTTACCCCGAATATATGACAGGGCTGATACTAATTGGGCTTGCCCGTTGTATTGCCATGGTTGTAGTATGGAATGAACTTGCCGATGGCAGCCGCGAATATGCCGCCGGTTTGATAGCCCTGAACAGCATTTTTCAGGTACTTTTATATAGCGTATATGCTTACATTTTTATAACCGTACTGCCGCCGGTGCTTGGCTTTAAAAGTCTCCAGGTACATATTACCATGCTCCAGATTGCCAAAAGCGTGGGTATCTATCTCGGTATTCCTTTTGCCGCCGGTATTATTAGTCGTTATACATTGATCAAACTAATGGGCGAGGGTTGGTTTCAGCAAAAATTTGTTCCTTTTATTTCGCCCATAACCCTTATTGCGCTGTTGTTTACCATTATACTGATGTTTAGCCTCAAGGGTAGGCTTATAGTGCAAATCCCTATGGATGTGGTTCACATTGCTGTACCGCTGGTATTTTACTTTGCAATTATGTTCCTGCTTAGTTTCTACATCGGCAAATACTTTGGTGCCGATTACTCAAAAAGTACCTCCATTGCGTTTACAGCAACCGGCAATAATTTTGAGCTGGCTATCGCGGTATCTATTGGTGTATTTGGTATTAACTCGGGGCAAGCCTTTGCAGGAGTAATCGGCCCGCTGGTTGAGGTTCCGGCACTGATAGCGCTGGTTAACGTGGCATTTTGGCTTCGAAGAAAATACTATCGTAATGAAGTTATAGCCAAAGGGGACTAATTACAATGCCATCCCACAAAAAAAAGCGATTGGGGACAACCCAATCGCTTTTTTAATAACTCCCTTCAGGGCCGGGGGGCTTAAGCTTCAAACTTATAACCCACACCCTTCACAGTAGCAACGCAATCGTCGCCCAGTTTTTCGCGTAGTTTACGGATGTGTACGTCGATGGTACGGTTGGTAACCACTACCGAATCTTCCCAGATGTTTTTAAGGATGACCTCACGGGTATAAACTTTGCCGGGTTTTGAAGCCAGCAGGTACAACAGCTCAAATTCTTTTTTGGCCAATACTACTTTAACACCGTTTTTATAAACCAGGTAAGCTTCACGGTCGATAACCAGGTCGCCTATTTCCAGTTTATTATCAATTACGTCTTCGGCAGGGGCATTACGACGAAGTATGGCGTTTATGCGGCTAACCAGCGCACGTGGCTTTATAGGTTTTGCAATGTAATCATCGGCACCTACGTTAAAACCGGCAATTTCCGAATACTCTTCGCTCCGGGCTGTTAAAAACACCATAAAGGTATTTTTAAACTCGGGCATGGTGCGCATAATGCGGCATGCCTCTATCCCATCCATTTTAGGCATCATGATGTCAAGTACTATCAAATCAGGCAAGGCTTTCTTCGCCTCGGCAACAGCTTCCTGGCCGTTACGTGCTAAAAACACCTGGTAACCTTCCTTTTTGAGGTTATACTCAATCAGTTCTAAAATATCCGGTTCATCATCAACAATAAGTATTTTCTGTTTTGCGGTGCTGCTCATGTTGCGTTAATTTTTTTGTATAAAAGTATACGCTTTACAACAGCTAATGGTTAAGCCAATATTAACAAATTGTTAAACGTTACCTTATATTAACCCTAAGTTGAGGCTATTTAAATGTTTTATTTAAAAAAGCTTCAAGATCGGCGCCTGTAATATTCTTGGCAACAATATTTCCCTGTGGATCGATGATGAAATTTGAAGGAATAGCTTCAATATGGTAAAGCCTTTCTGTAGGACCTTCAAAACCGTTTAAATCCGAGCCATGGGCCCAGGCAAGCTTATCATCGCTGATAGCTTTTTGCCACGGTGCTTTGTCCTTATCAAGGGAAACACCTAAGATGTTAAAGCCTTTACCTTTAAAGGCATTGTACTGTTTAACCACATTAGGATTTTCCTGGCGGCAAGGCTGGCACCATGAAGCCCAAAAATCAATCATTACATATTTGCCTTTGTAATCAGACAAATTAATTGGTTTGCCATCAATACCGTTAACGGTAAACTCGGGCGCTTTATGACCAAGAGAGATCGGCTTAGCCTTATCCATTTGCGCGATAAACTTTTGTACCGTAGGGTTATCTTTAAAATCGCCCCTGATTTCATCGGCAAATTTAATAAGCTGGGCTTCGTATTTAGTAGGATCGAGCGTGGTAGCTGCATAAAAGCCGGCAAGCGATTTTTTGTTATCGTTCACAAATTTTAAAACCGCCTCGCCGCCTTCATTCACATTCTTTAAAAATATAGGCATGTATATTTTCAGCAGCGAATCGTTCCGCTCACCGCGAGATTTTTCCTGGTATTCGGCAAAAAGCTTGGCATTTTTATCGCCGTAAAGATTACTGATGCGGTTAAACTCCTTTATCTTGTCCGAATCATCAGAACCCTTGATAGTATACTCATGGTTTTTATTGTTATTGTCTGTTTCAAACTCAATATCATCGCCATTTTTAGCAATAAAATCGTACAGGTTTTCGCCCTGCATTTCGCCACCCTGCGGACCAGTATTGCCTACCCGAAGTTTAAACAGGTTTGGGTAAAGCGCCACATGTTTAAACTCAAACTTACCGCCCTCGCCTAACGAAGTAGAATCAACAACCTTTAAGCCCGAGCTATCGGCCTCAATCAAATAAACAGCTTTAAGGTTACCCGGATTTTTGATAGTTCCCGAAACACTAAATTGCGATTCGTTTTTACAAGAGTACATGCCCGCGCTAAGCAATAACAACGCGCCGGCAGCCAGATTTTTAACTTTCATTTACTTAGCTTCTAATTCCTTTATCAATAGCTGGTTAGTTTTCTGCGGGTCGATCTTCCCTTTTGAGCTTTTCATGATCTCGCCCATAAACAGGCCCAAAACGCCCTTTTTCCCCTTTTGGTATTCCTTAACCTTATCAGGATATTTGGCGATGGCATCCTTTATAAAACGGGTTACATCATCACCATCGGCACTGATCAGCAGGTTAAGTTCCTTAGCCAGATCATCCGGTTTTTTGCCGGGTTCTTTGATCATAGCAGGAAATAATTTGTGCGAAGCTACAGAATTATTTATCACCCCGGTGTCAATTAGTTTGATGAGGGCGGCAAGGTTTTGCGGCGTAACAGCAAAGTTACCAATGGTTTGGTTATGATCATTCAGGTATGAGCGTACAGCACCCATCAGCCAGTTAGCAGCAGCTTTATAATGATCGGTATATTTTATCAGCGATTCAAAATAAAAAGCGGTGTCCCTATCAGCAGTGATAACCGACGCGTCATAAGTGGTTAAGCCTAATTGCTCGGTGTACTTATGATACAACTGACCGGGTAGCGCGGGCAAGCTTTTACGGACGTTTTCCACATACTCATTGGTAAGCTTCAAAGGCGGCAGGTCCGGCTCGGGGAAATAGCGGTAATCGTTGGCCATTTCTTTTGAACGGAGCACTGAAGTTTCACCTGTATCGGCATTAAAGTTCAGCGTATTTTGATCGATGTGGCCGCCTGCTTCAATAATGTTTACCTGGCGAGCAAACTCATGCTCAATAGCACGCTGCACGTTACGGATGGAGTTAAGGTTTTTCACCTCGCAACGGTTACCATAGGCAGTTGCACCTTTAAGCCGCACCGAAATATTAGCGTCGCAGCGCATGCTGCCCTCTTCCATGTTACCATCGCAAATATCAAGATAGCGGAGAATTTTACGCATTTCGGTCAGGAACTGGCCAGCCTCTTCGGCGCTGCGCATATCTGGTTCAGATACGATCTCCACCAGCGGTACACCGGCGCGGTTCAGGTCGATCAGTGAATCGGCATGATGCTGATCATGCATACTTTTCCCGGCATCCTCTTCCATGTGAATGTGGTGCAGGGCTATGTTCTTTTCAGTGCCATCGGCCAGTTTCACGGGCACATAACCGTTAAGGCAAATAGGTGCCTGGTCCTGGCTAATCTGGTAGCCTTTAGGCAGATCGGCATAAAAATAATTTTTACGGGCGAAGCTGTTATTCAGGTTGATAGTACAATTACAGGCCAGGCCCATTTTAACGGCATATTCAACCGCTTTTTTATTAATAAAGGGCAAAGTGCCTGGATGCCCCAGCGATACCGCGCTAACATGGCGGTTAGGTTCGGCACCAAAGGCAGCCGAATCTGCCGAGAATATCTTACTTGATGTAGATAACTGTGCGTGTACTTCGAGGCCTATCACCAACTCGTACTTTTCAGCTACCCCGTCTGCGAGAACTGTCATAAAAATAAAAATTCAGCTATGATTTTACTGATGTATAAAAGTCAAATATATAAAGATTAATACAGTAACAACACCATTTTGCTTTTAAAACAACGGTAAAAGTGCAATTATATAGTTGTAAGGTAGGGGTTATAGAGATTATACCCCGTGATTGGAGGTCAGTTGATGAAAATATTCAAATCAAACATACCTGTCATCAGCATGATTAAACTTTCTGTATCCGCCGCCGTCTGTTTATTTGTCAGACACATAAATTGAATAAGTGTTCATATTTAGACAGACACCATGAAAAAATTAATTTTAGGAATGCTTGCAGGATGTTTTTTACTTGCAGCTTCGGTTACCAGGACAAATGCACAGGTAAGTGTAAATTTAAACGTTGGCTTATGGAACCCGCCCGCCGAATATGCCGGTATTAATTATTACTACTTACCAGATGTAGAAAGCTACTATTATGTCCCTACTCATCAATATGTTTATTTGGATGGCGGAAACTGGGTTTGGAGGCGATCATTGCCGTCACGCTATGCCAGCTACAACATTGCAACAGGTTACAAAGTGGCCGTAAACCGCCCAAGAGCGTATACCTATTTTACACACGACCGTGATGCCTATGCCCGCTACCGCGGTACAAAGAATGTTATAGTACGTGACAACTACCGCACCAGGGTGGTAAACCGCACACATGTGGTTAACCGTACCAGGGTAGTAAACCATTACCAAAAGCCACATAAAACCGTAGTAAAACGTACCCGCGTAGTTGAACACCATGGACAAAAAAAAGGTCACCACCATTAATATACAACAATACTTTTCCCAAAAAAGTATATAAATAAAAACGACAGCTTCAGTAGAGGCGGTCGTTTTTTTATTTTATTAAACTCGTCATTGCGAGGAACGAAGCAATCCCAACGTTACAGAGGTACTTGCTTAGCCGCTCAACTCATTAGGGATTGCTTCGTTCCTTATAATGACGTGATTGTAAGTTATTGACTATTAAGTGTATTTTTTTGATCAGTTTTATAACGTGGGCGTTGCCTGCGGCCCGGGCTTTCCGTTACAAGTCCTCGCTTTTCCTGCCACAATCCTAACGCGCGCTGTGGGCTTTACACTGCAATCCCTAACGCGGCCCCCGCGCACCATCGCTAAAATATGTTTCACATGTCATCACGGCTTTTTTTCAGGGCTTCCCTGATGGTTACTCACAATGACGTGATGGAGGGGTTATTTACCCTACAAAACTCCGGGCTTTCACCAGTACATTATCCAACCCGCTTACATCACTGCCACCCGCGGTAGCGAAAAACGGCTGACCGCCGCCACCGCCTTTAACTTCTTTAGCCAGCTCTTTTACGATGTTACCGGCATGCAGGCCTTTTTCCTTCACCAGGTTTTCCGCAATCATTACAGTAATGCTTGGTTTGCCATCGAAATCAGCAACCAGCACCAGGAACAGGTTCGATACGATATCCTTAAGCTGGTAAGCCAGGTTCTTAACCGCGTCGGCGTTAGGCAGGGCAACTTTTTGGGCGATGAAATTGATATCACCAATAGCTTCGGCTTTTTGGGCCAGCTCGGTTTTTAAGCCTGATGATTTTTCAAGGATCGATTTTTCGATCTCCTTTTTCAGTTTAGCGTTTTCGTCCAGCAAGCCCTCAATGCTTTTTGAAAGGTCTTTTGGATTTTTAAGCAGTTCTTTTAACTGGTTAACCAAAGCGTTTTGTGTAACGATATATTTTTCGGCAGCAACACCGGTAATAGCTTCAATACGGCGAACACCGGCAGCTACAGCACTTTCGGCTATAATTTTGAAGAAACCAATTTGCCCGGTAGCTTTCACATGTGTACCGCCGCAAAGCTCTTTACTAAAGTTGTCATCAAAAGTAATTACACGCACATACTCGCCATATTTTTCACCGAACAAAGCGGTTACGCCACTGGTAATAGCTTCGGCATACAATACGCTGCGCTCTTCTTTAAGCGGAATATTTTCGCGCACCTTCTGGTTAACAATAGCCTCGATCTGCGCCAATTCCTCATCGGTAACTTTAGCGAAGTGTGAAAAATCAAACCTTAAGTAATCAGCATTCACCAATGAACCTTTTTGGTTTACGTGCGTGCCAAGTACCTGTTTCATGGCAGCATGCAGCAAGTGCGTAGCCGAGTGGTTGCTGTTGGTTTGGCTGCGTAAGGCCGGATCAACAATAGCTGTTAAAGCATCGGCAATATCCTGCGGAAGTTTATCTGTGAAATGAACTATCAGGCCGTTCTCTTTTTTGGTATCCGTAACGAGGATGATCTCGCCATCAGGGAAAACCAGTTCGCCCTTATCGCCTACCTGGCCACCACTCTCCGCATAGAAAGGCGTTTTATCCAATACCAGCTGGTATTGTTCTTTGCCCTTAGCCGTTACCTTGCGATATTTTACAATGTGGGCAATGGTTTCGGTTTCGTCATAACCGGTAAACTCTACCGATTCATCGTCTTTTAAAACGATCCAATCGCCGGTATCGATGGCGGTTGCAGCGCGGGAGCGGGTCTTTTGTTCTTGGAGTGCTTGATTAAAGCCATCAATATCTACGGTCCAACCTATTTCCCTTGCAAGCAACTCGGTTAAGTCAATAGGGAAGCCATAAGTATCTGATAATTCAAAAGCAAATTCTCCCTTCAATTCATGGCGCAAAGTTTGAAAAACATCTGCCTCTGCGTACAACATGGCACTATTTGAAGTACTTGAGTAAGTTGTAAATTCTTCAAATTTCTTTATTCCGGCTGCCAATGTTCTTAAGAAAGAAACCTCTTCTTCCAAAACCACCTTCTGCACAAAATCTTTTTGAGAATACAATTCATCAAATACACCTTTAAACTGATCTGCCAATAAAGGTACCAGTTGATTCAGGAAAGGCTCTTTAAACTCCAAATACTGATATGAATACCGTACAGCCCTACGTAAGATCCTACGGATCACATACCCAGCTTTGTTATTAGATGGTAACTGCCCATCTGCAATAGCAAAGCTTATAGCGCGGATATGATCGGCCAATACGCGCATAGCCACAGCATCATTCCAATCGGTATCACCCGGTTTAGCAGCACTGTTGTATTTCTTACCCGATTTTTCGGCAATGAACTGGATCATCGGTTGAAAAACATCGGTGTCATAGTTAGATGTTTTACCCTGTAATACACGTACCAGACGCTCAAAACCCATCCCGGTATCCACATGTTTGTTGGGCAACGGTTGCAATACACCACCTTTAAGGCGGTTAAACTGCATAAACACGTCGTTCCAGATTTCGATAACCTGGTCATGGTCGGCATTTACCAATGCAGCACCACTTATTTCCGCACGCTCATTATCCGGGCGGCTGTCAAAGTGAATTTCCGAGCATGGGCCGCATGGGCCTGTTTCGCCCATTTCCCAAAAGTTATCTTTTTTGTTACCACGGAGGATGTGATCTTCTGCTACATATTGTTTCCACAATTCGTAGGTTTCAGTATCAGCTTCGAGGCCTTCCTTTTCGTCACCTTCAAAATAGGTAACGTACAGGCGGTCTTTAGGCAGCTTGTACACCTCGGTAAGCAGCTCCCAGCTCCAGGCAATGGCTTCTTTTTTAAAGTAGTCGCCAAAGCTCCAGTTGCCCAGCATTTCAAACATGGTATGGTGATAGGTATCGATACCCACCTCTTCCAAATCGTTGTGCTTGCCGGACACTCGTAAACAACGCTGCGTGTCCGCCACGCGCGGGGCCTTGGGTGCTGCCTCGCCTAAAAATATATCTTTAAACTGGTTCATCCCCGCGTTGGTGAACATCAGGGTTGGATCGTTTTTAATTACAATTGGTGCCGAAGGAACGATGGTGTGTCCCTTTGAAACAAAAAAATCAAGAAAAGCCTGTCGTATTTCGGTAGCAGTCATAGGAAGCAAAGATAGGATTTTCAATTATTTCGGATATCGGATTTTCGATTTCGGATTTATTTATTGATTATAGCTGATTTACCCTCCCATTCATCGATACAATTAAACAATTTATCATATTTGGTGTAAATTTGTTTATGGAAACTTTAAGAGTTGATATTCAAAACGAACAGGAGAAACGAGTGCTCCTGGCTTTTCTCGATAGTTTGGACTATAATTACCGCATAGATAATGAAAGTGATGCCGTGCTTGAACAACAAGCTAAGGACATGGCCAGCCGCAAAGCCGATTTTTTAGCAGGCAAAGCCTCCTCCCTACCCTGGAGCGAAACCAAATAGCCATACGATACAGATTTAGCGGGCATAAAAAATAATTGCTGGTGCAATTATAGAGACTATTGAAAAAGAGTCCGGATGTTGTATCCGGACTCTTTTTCAACAGTTATTAACTTTTTTTCTCAAATAGTATTTTCTGCGCGTTGAATCCCGCTGAAGCGTCAATCACCTCGCTAAGGAGCGGCCAGTTTTCCGCTTTTTCAAAATTATTATTGTAAACACGTGTTATCACAATAGTTACAACATTACCGTTAAGGGTTGCTTCTGACGAAAACGAACCGGTTTTATTAGTCTTTTTTGCTGCTATTTCCTCCAGGCCTTTGGCTGTATATCCCTGTGGCACAGCAATGTTTATGGTGTATTTAAAACTACGGGAACATGGCATATACACGTCATAAGTGCGTTTTCGTTCTTTTTCTTCCAGTTTGTAAAACGATCCTGCAAGTTTACCGGCGTCAATAATATAATTATTGCCCGCTTTTTTTACCAGATTATCCAATACAAATGATTCCGAGTACTGAAAAACCGGACTGCTGTTATCAAGAGCGGCATTAATAATTTTACAATCTGTAACCTGGGTTGGCTCCTGCTCGTACTGGGTTTTTATTTCAGACGTAAATTTCTTTACTGACTTTGACTCATCATCAGAAAATGCGTAGCTGAAATCATCACGCAGTTTTTTTGTTTCCGGGTTTTCTGCCAGTCGTTTTTCCAGCTTTTCACTCTTAGATAATTCCATAAGGATGTTATCAATATCAACTACGGGCAGTAAACGTAACTGATCATCATGCCTCATCAAACCTGTTTGTTTAACCAGCCTCTGTATCTTTATCTTTTGCATATTGGCCGGCAAAAGCGATACCTTAATGTCTTCATTTATATTATTAACAGCGGCTTGCATTACGGGCAAAACTGCTGTACCTTCAGTAAACGAATATTTGGTTGAACTTTCCCGCTTAGGAGTAAGCACAATCACTTTTTCACCCTGAAAGCGTTGAGGTATCTCATTAAAATGGGTTGCGGCGTCATCAAAAAACATATATAGCGGCTTTGTATCGTTTATGCGGATGCAGGCGTCAAAATCACTGTAATTAAAGATATTATCGAGTGTATTAGCATTACGCGAACAAACCAACAATACGTCATGATCAATTTTCAGATCATTTAAAGCCATGCTCATAACAACCGTATTAAACTTTGAGGACATACGACGATAATTGATTTCATCAACTTTGCCAACATCATCCTTACTATAACTACCAAAAACCATTCCCTTCCTGATATTGTAAAGCACCTTCATAGCGCTATCAAGCGGTACAGCTTTAATGTTCTTTTTGCCGTCGAAATATTTTTTTAAACGGTCAACAACATCGCTGAAGTAAGGAATGTTCCGTTCGGTAAAAGTGCCTTCAAAAATTGCCTTATTGGCCTGCAACCTATCAGCAGCGCTTTCACCTGCTTTACCACCCGAAACAAACTTTACAAAACCCATGGTGTGTGAACTGCTGATTTCGATATAAGGGAACTGACGAAACTTGGAAGTCCAAAATTCACTGGAATACTTGGCTTGATCTCTGACCTTCAAACTGTATATCTGGTCGCCTGCTGCATTCGTACTTATATTAAACTGCGGGGCGCCATTTGCACAAATATGCTTTACATTATCTTTTTTTGAATATTGAAAATCGTAGCTGCTGTATAAAACAGGATACTCGCCGGCCAATACAAAAACCATATCGTTATCAACAAAATTATCGGTACTTGCATTTTCGTTTACGTCGACAGTGCTCACGTAATAATCAAGTATATCACCAACCTGCAAATCGGATATGGCAAGTTTACTCACCTGATCTTTCTTTTCATTTTTTATCAGAACTTCTTCGCTTGTGTTTACCACAACTTCTTTGCCGCTTGGCTTAATGATCTTAGCCCCAATGTAGGTGTCATGTGTCATGGAAAATTTAGCGCTCAAAATATGTACGCTTTCATCAAGACGTTTTTGGTAAGATATAGTTGAAAAATCTTCAAGTGCGGATTTGTCGTTTATCTTAACCCGTTCGTGAAAAGTGGTAAGCTTGAGTGCCCGAGTTGTTGACGACGCCGTGATGATCATAAATTTAAATTTATTGGTCAGCGATCTTTGCATGCTGTATGATTTGGCAAAAACCACGGCGCTTTCATTACTTAAATTAACAGGCACCTTTGTAGTTGCAAATTCAGGCACGGTTGTCCCCCAAACCTCCTTCTGAATTTCGGCTGCTTTTTCCGCGTAGGTTTGGTTATTGTTTTGCGCACCCGCGGTCATAGCAAACAGAGGAAAGAAAAATAATAAACGTAATGTTTTTTTCATTGTGATACAGGTTTTATAACTAAATTTTCGTTGTAAGCTTTATTCAAGAGTTCAATATCCTGGTTCCATTGCGCAAAATTTGCCTTTGTAAGCAGCGTGTTCTTTATGAGCAACGTTTTTTTATAAGTGATTTTTCCGGGCGAACTGATGTAAGTGATATAAAACTCATACCCCGGCCTGGATATGTTAACGCCGGGCGGTATGCTTGCAGCTTTATAACCTGGCGGCAGCGTGAGTTCGGTCTCGGTTGCAATCTGGTCTTTTCTTGAAAACCAGTAATCATTTTTTTGCTTATCAATAGCTATGACAGCACCCGAAAGCTCTTTACGGTTATCCAGATCAATATAATACTCTTTACCAAAGGCAGATATTCCACTTTTACGATCAACATCATACCCGGCATTTAAATCTTTATCGGGATTGCTTATACTACTTAAAACAAGGTTATTGATGGCATAATCGGTATTACCTGCAGCAAGATAATGTTTCATAACATCTTCAACATTTTCATGCTTAATGCTATTTATTCCAGCTAATACTGCTTCTTTATCCTCTCCTTTCCAAACGTTGCTCACTTTACCGGCAAGGCTTGCGCCATTTATATAGAGTTTGCTTATTTCGCTGCTTACATTTTGCTGAGGTTGCGCGTATGGTATTTTACCGAGAATATACTTATCACCATCTTCCATTAAAACCTGTCTGCCTTGTATCCTTTCAGCATATTCATTAATACCTATATAGGTTTCAGTAGCGTCAAGATAGTAGATTTTGCCTTTATAAGGCAACCCGCAAATCATATGATTATCAACTGCCATTGAGGGTGTTTGATAATCATAAGCAATATGTTTTGTACCCAGCCAGCAAAGCCGGGCATCAAAGCCTGCAGATACAAGCAGGGCTTTGGTCAGGTTGGCCATTCCCTTACAATCACCATATTTTTTTCTTAGCACCTCGTCGGCTTTTTCAGGTTTAAAACCTGCTATGCCATCTTCAAATGCTATATATCTGATGTTGTCCTGAACATAATAAAATATGGCTTTTATTTTATCTAAATCATTAGTTAACCCTGCAGTAAGCTCATTACTTTTAGTACGCAACAGCGCGGGGTCGCCGGCCACATCCTTTACTAACTCGTGGTACCATGCATAAAGATCGGCAAGAGTATTGAAATAAGTAAATTGTTTACTCCCTACAATCGCCGATTTACACATGATGAGCAAATGCGGATATACGTAGGTTGGGCCCGGACCATGCAATTCCTTTTTCATTGCGGGGATATTAGTAAACTTATATGTTATAATATCGGCATCATTGCTGCTGTTATAAACGGTACTTTTTTTTATATTAAAGGCATTAAAATTAAACTCCTTAATATCCACCTTCATCCAGCGCGGAATTTCGATACTAACTTCGCCTTGTTGGACCGGCAGGTTATCAGCAAAATAAATATTGGTAAAATAGCGGGGATCATTAACGGTTTCTTCAAAAGTAACATTGCCAATACTTCCTTTTTTTGCCAGATCGAGCGTAAAGTAACACAACCGTTCGTCCGAATAAAAAATATCATTATTGCTGTAATAAGTATACTCAGGTTTAAAACCGCGGGGAGTGCGGCCGTCAACTTTGCAGGTTATATTATCAATAGAGATATTGTTGTTGTAAAATTCAGATACCGTGTAATTAACCTGGTAAGCACTACTGGTGTAGATATTATTAAGTTTCTGGATGATTTCTACACGGTTATCTTTGCTGTTCCAATTAAACCGAAACTCATTTTTCAAGGAGGTTATGGTTACAGCCGAATCAACTTCGAGGGCACTTAACCGCATAGTACATAACACACACAGCGTGTATGTTATCAATAGTTTAATAGTCATAAGGTTATTAGAGCCATAAATATATAATTATATGGATCAGATTCAAAGAAAATTCCGAAATCGAAATTCCCAATTCCGAAATCAAATAGATACATTTGTATTATGCCGTATAAAGAACGTGAGATAAGCAAGATGTACTACACCATGGGCGAGGTATCGGCCATGTTTGATGTTAATCAGTCGCTTATACGTTTTTATGAAAAAGAGTTTGATGTTCTGCAACCTAAGAAAAACAAAAAAGGCAACCGGTATTTCACCCCCGAAGACATTGAAAACTTCAAGATCATCTTCCACCTTATCCGTGATAAGGGCTACACTTTAAACGGAGCAAAAGAACATCTTAAAAACAACATGGGCGATACCAGGGATAACCAGCGTGTTATCGATTCGCTCGAAAATCTCAAAAAATTCCTGCTTGAGGTACGTGACCAGTTGTAATCTTCCGCATAAAAACTATCTTTATTTCTAAAATACCGTCGGGTTAACCTATAACCATGCTGTCACCTGCTATAACAATCCGTAAGATATATGATCGCTAACCACAAGGGCGAGATCCCGGTTGTTATTTTACTGATTCCTTTTTTATTGGGTATAAGCGTTGGGATCAATTTAAGGTCTGTCGCTTATTTAATGCCCTTGGCTATTGGGTTTGCCAGTCTGCTGATATTATTTCTGCTGCTCAATTTTTATTACAGTCGCTTTAAAGTTTACAAAAAACGATGGCTTGGCGGAATCATCATTCACTTATTATTGTTTCTTGCTGGCTGGATAGCTGTCATCAACAATAACGAACTCAATAATCCCGGTCATTTTTCAAAGCTGCCCGCGCAACGGCTGCTTGTACGCATTAATAATGAGCCGCAAATAAAAAACGGGCTGATCCGTTTTACGGCCAACGTTGTAGCGAACATCAATCAAAAACATTCCCTCCCGGCAACCGGGACGCTGATGATCACCATAAAAGATAGTGCTGCGGTGCACCTGGCTTATGGCGATGAACTGTTGGTCCCCGGTAAATACACTGCTATCGACCCGCCTTTTAACCCTGCCGAGTTTAACTACAAAAAATACCTGGCGCACCAAAACATTTATTATCAGGAGTTTTTATACCCAAGCCAATATCGCCTGGTGCAATCACACGCCGGTAATACGTTCATGGCAAACGCGCTGGCGCTAAGGCGGCACATGGTTAAAAAGCTAAAAAACCAAATGCACGATCCAAACGCTACAGCCGTAACCTCCACCTTAATATTAGGTTATAAAGCTGATTTGAGCGAAGATGTGTTGCAGGCCTATTCCAAAACCGGCACCATTCATGTGTTATCGGTTTCCGGTGCTCATGTGGCTATCATTTGGGCTTTGCTGGCGTTTATGCTGAATTTCCTAAACAGGTTCGGGCCTGGCAGGGTGATCAAAGCGATCATCATTATTCCTATCATCTGGTATTATGCTATGTTAACCGGTTTTTCACCCGCGGTTTGTCGGGCAGCTGTCATGATCAGCACGGTTATCATCGGGAAAACCTACAACCGGTACATCAACAATTTAAATATTCTGGCTATATCGGCTTTTATATTATTACTTTATAACCCTTTGCTGATAACGGATGTAGGTTTCCAATTGTCATACCTCGCGGTTGCCGGGCTGGTAGTTTTACAACCTGTGGTTTATAAATGGTTTACTTTTTCTAATAAATGGATCGACAAACTATGGGCTTTGCGTTCGGTATCAATAGCTGCACAGGTTATTACGTTCCCGCTGAGCGCTTTTTATTTTCACCAGTTCCCGGTTTATTTTTTGTTTAGCAACCTGTTCATTATCATTCCCACAGCTGTTATTATGTATAGCGGGATCTTTTACCTGCTATTGCCGCAAATCCCCTTTATATCTGCCGGCCTTGCCTGGCTCCTTGAGAAAACCATTATGTTTATGAACCTTGTACTGGCATGGGTTGAGCATTTGCCGTTTGCAAGCATCAACAAAATATGGCTTACCACAACCGAGTACCTGTTGCTTTACGCTATCATCATATGCGTTTTTTTCTTTTTGTACGATAGAAAAATATGGCTGCTGAGAGCAGGTATTGCATTGATATTTTTGTTAGCTGCAAGTATCAGCATAAAAAGATACCGTTCATACCGTACAAACAGCATCACCTTTTTAAACCTGCGCAAAAACATCGGGATCATCTTTAAAAACGGTAACCGTGCTATTGTACTAACTAACCTCACTGATACCGACAAAAACTACCATTATTCTATCCAACCCTATCTTGATAGTTGTAAAATAAACGACATCGCTTTGTATCAACCTAATCAGGATATCCGATCTGGCTTTTTACGAAAACAGGATAATTTTATTCAATTTCGAAATCGGTCGATAGCTGTTGTGAACAAAGATTATGCGGATACCATATCCGCGATAAAACAAAAAATCGACTACCTATACATAACCGGGAACCCTAAAATTCCGCTTGCTATTATTAATAAAAATCACGAATATCATAATATAATTATTGATGCCACCAATGCCCCTAAAACCGTACAATTTATTGCTGATCAGGCACGTGCCCTGCATGGCAATTATGTAATATTAAAACGTAACAAATCGTTCATAACGGCATCTAATTGAAAAACATATTAAACTACTTATCTAAAAATTTGTCTTTTAATTATTAAAAATTAATTTGGCATTAAATCAAACTCAAAACATGAACATTAAAATTTTCAATGTTGCCTTAGGCCTTGCCCTTACCGCAACAGCTATCAGCGCAAACGCTCAAAAAGCTTACAAAGAGGGCGTGGTAACTATTTCAACGGCTATGCAGGGGCAACAGGTTGAAGCTAAAAGTTATTTCCGCGCCGATTCGGCCGCTATGCAATTTACTACAGGGCCCGCTACCATAAAAATATTAACCGATGCCGATGGTAAATCATTAGTTGTAATGGTTGATGTACCTGTTGCGTCTATCAAGAAAGCTGCGGTTGCTACTCCTGATGAGGTTGACCAGGCTATGGCTTCATTACCAACTCTTACCTTTGCTCCCGGTACCGAAACTAAAGTTATTTCGGGTTTTAACTGCAAAAAAGTGGTAGCTACAGATGCAAAAGCCAACAAAACTTATGATATCTGGGTAACTAATGATGTTACTGTACCTGTAACTGCTATTGCTAAATACTACCGTGCTGTTGGTGGTTTCCCGGTACAATACACCTCATTTTCACAAGGTCAAAGCACCGAGGTTACTGTTAAAAGTATTACCGAACAAAAAAACCCTGCCGGTACATTCGGGATCCCTGCTGATTTTGAAAAGATCACCCTGGATGACCTGAAAGCTATGAGCGGCGGCAGATAATCGAATATTTCATTAACAATTCATTAAAGGTTCCTTAACATTGTGGCAAAATACTATTTTTGTTACCCCAATGTTAAAGAACCTTTTTAGCTTTTTCAGATTCTTCATCTTTTGGATCGCTTTTTTCGCAATTACGAGAGCGACATTTGAGATCTATTTTCTGCACAAGCTGGATCACGCCCGCATCGGGGAAATCCTTCAAACGTTTTTCTGGGGCTTAAGGCTTGACGTATCGGCAACAGCCTATATCTGTATCATTCCCATCCTTGTATTTGCCATCAACTGGTTTATCCCAAAGGTTAGAATAAAACCCATCTGGCTAAAAGTATATGTTTGGTTTTGCTTGTTCTGCATTTCATTGAATACGGTACTTAACTTTAATATTTTCCGTGAATGGGGCACCAAAGTTAGTTTCAGGGTATTTACTTCGTTTTATCACGCACCTTCAGAAGCAATCGCATCAAGTGGATCATCGCCGGTTGGTAAATGTATTTTTATTGGGATTGCCTTACTGGCCACCGGTATAATGCTATCTCATCTCATCATCAATTATCAGTTTAAAAAGCCTGATGTCCGGCCAAGCCTTAAAGTTTCGCTTACCACACTGCTGCTTTTTGTAAACTTTGTGATGATGCGCGGCGGTTTGCAAGCTAAGCCGGTAAACCAGAACTCTGCTTATTTCTCGGAAAAGCAAATCCTCAACCAGAGTGCCCTCAACACCGAGTGGAACCTGTTTAATAATGTATTTGAAAATTTGCGCCCGCTTTACAACCCCTATCTATACGACCGCCCGGATGAGGCTGCAAAAACCGTTGAAGAATTATATAATGTTAAAAGCAATTCAACGGAACAAATCCTGACTATCAGCCGCCCAAACATTGTAATCATCCAAATGGAAAGCTATACAGCCGACGTGATAGAATCATTAGGAGGAGATAAAGGCGTAGCGCCAAACTTTGAAAAGTTCATTAAAAACGGACTGTTCTTTAACAACATTTATGCCTCAGGCGATCGTACCGACAAGGGTATTGTAGCCCTCCTGAGTGGCTTCCCGTCACAGGCAACCCGTACCATAATCAGCGATACGCTTAAACATAAAAAACTTCCGGCTTTATCTGCATCGTTTAAAGATGCAGGCTATGAAACCGCTTATTTTTATGGTGGCAAAAGTAATTATATGAATTTTGATAAGTTCATGACTTCACATAATATCGATCATACTATCGACGAGGCCAGCTTTGATAACAGCCATATAAAAACACAATGGGGTGTTTATGACGATGACCTGCTTACCCGAAACCTGCAATATTTGGCCCGTCAAAAACAGCCGTTCTTTAACTATGTACAAACATCATCCAATCATGAGCCTTTTGTACTACCTGTTAAGCACCATTTTAATGATGACGCTGATGTAAGTAATAAATTCAGAAGTACAGCCTATTTTACCGATTCATGCCTGAACGCTTATTTTGATCAGGCCAGAAAACAACCCTGGTATAAAAACACACTGTTTATCCTGGTGGCCGATCACGGTCACCGCCTGCCCCGTAATACAGCCGAGGCTTACGACCCGGCTAAATACCATATACCTCTTTTGTTTTTCGGCGATGTGATCAAGCCCGAATATCGTGGTAAAAAAAACAGTAAACTGGGCGGACAAACAGACCTCGCAGCTACCCTGCTGGCTCAGTTAGGTATGCCACATACTCAGTTTAAGTGGTCGAAAGATCTCTTGAATCCCAATAGTAAAGAGTTTGCTTTTTTTGATTGGGATAACGGGTTCGGCTTTATGCAGCCGGGGCAGGCTGTTTCATATGATAACGCCGGCCGCACCATGATCTATAACAGCAAACCAAATGCTGATAAAAATGCTACTGAAGCGGCGCTTGCTTGTGGTAAAGCCTATTTGCAGCAGGTGTTTACGGAGTATATGGGGTATTAAGGTTTATTCATGTCATTGCGAGGAGGAACGACGAAGCAATCTCGTAGCTATACAGAGCCGCTCAGCTTCAGTGAGATTGCCGCGCTACGCTCAATGACATATTTTTTATTCCTTACAAAGCCAATTCTTTACCCAACTGCTCAACCCATTGATTAAACAGTTTGGTTTCAAATTCAACAGCTTTTTGAGCGTGCAGTTCCCATTCTGGCGAGAAATGCTGCAGTTGGTTGATCATCTCTTCCAAGTGGCCTTCTTCCTCTAAAATGATCGATTTTACGTTTACTTTGCTACCTGCTTCGTCAAGGGCATCCTGGTAAATTGGATAAAGTTCATCGGCACGTACCTCAATAGCGTAGGTAACCAACAGGTAAGCTGCAAAACGGAGCTCAGCGCCTTTCAGGTTCAGCTCACTTTTTAAATAACGGCAAACATCCACATCCAACTGATTTAAATAATACTTGCTTGAGCCCGGGGCCAGCAGGTATTCGGCAGCATAGGTTGGTAACGTTACACCGGTTTTTTCCAGTTGCTTTTTAAGATAGAAGGCATGACGGTGCTCTTCGGCAGCGTGCTTTAATATAATGTAAGTAACCGTAAGCGGGTCTTCACTGGCCGAAATCTTGCGTGCGCCGGTATTTTCCATTAACGATAATGTGTTTAACCAGCGTGAATGAAGTTCGTTATCGGCTATTATAGTAGGTAGTATTTTGTTCAACATAATTTATAATTCTTCAAGAGCCTGCTCAATTTTGCTGTAAACATAACTGAGTTGCTCATTAGTAATGCAATATGGCGGTAAAATATAAATAACGTTTCCCAGGGGGCGCAATATGATCCCCGCGGATAAAAAATAATGGTACAGCTTATCCCTGAGCGAACTGAAGTATGAGGTATTATCGCCGGTTTCCCACTCCATGGCCAGTATAGTGCCTGTTTGCCTCACGGTTTTTATTTTAGGGTGATTGCGGATCTTATCGGCAAAGGTAGTATGAGCGGCTTTGATCCTGGCAATGTTCTCTGCCGTTTCGGGTTGTTGAAACAGATCCAGGCTGGCCAATGCCGAAGCACATGCTATCGGGTTGGCCGTAAACGAATGCCCGTGGAAAAGGGTTTTCAACTTATCATCCGATAAAAAGGCATCATAAATTTGCTGCGTACAGGTAGTTAAGCCCAGCGCCATCGTGCCGCCTGTAAGTCCTTTGGAGAAACACATGATATCCGGCTCAACATTTACATGATTCGTGGCGAAAGGTTTGCCTGTACGCCCAAAACCGGTAAATACTTCATCGGCAATCAGCATCACTTCTTCCTCACGGCAGTGGGCCATCAATTCATTCAAATACTCAGCCTCATACATGATCATCCCTGCCGAGCCCTGCACCAATGGTTCAAAAACAAAGCAGGCCGCCTGAGATTTGAGATCTGAGATCTGAGATTTGAGGCTTTCTATATTTTCTGCGTTGGGTATATCTATAAACTCTACCTCGAATAGTAAGCTGTCAAAAGCTTTAGTGAATGCACTGCGGCCGCTTACGGCCATAGCCCCGAATGTATCGCCGTGGTAAGCGTTATTAAACGCGACGATCTTAGTGCGCTGATCGCCTTTATTAAGCCAGTATTGCAGGCACATTTTTATAGCTACCTCAACAGCGGTTGAACCGTTATCTGAGTAAAAAGCTTTTTTTTGGTTGGCCGGCAAAATTGCTAACAGCCGTTCCGCCAATTCAACGGCGCCTTCATGGGTAAAACCTGCAAATATCACATGTTCCAGTTTGTGAAGCTGCTCTGATACCTTTTGGGCAATATAAGGATGCGCATGCCCGTGAATGTTTACCCACCATGACGATACTGCGTCAATGTACTGTTTTCCTTCTTCGTCAAATAATAGCGCCCCTTCGCCGCGTACAATGCCTACAGGCGGCTGCGCGGTTTTCATTTGGGTATAGGGGTGCCATATTACTTTTAAATCCCTTTCGGTAAGGTTCATAGTTCGTTCTGCAAAAGTTCAACCACACGTTTATCTGTCGGAAATTCAAAGTCGGCCACACTAAGCGCGGTAAGCGGCACCCATCTAAAAGCCTGCAACACCTCTCCTTCCCCATCAAAATCAAAGGCAACAGCCTTTATATTCAAATTAACCGGGGTGATGCTTCGCACTAAATAATATACACTGATAACCTGGGAGTTGTTAAATGCCGATTTTACGGCAAAATCAGTGGTGTAAAAATGGCCTACAACTTCTATCTCAATATTACACTCTTCCATAAACTCGCGTTTAAGCCCGTCAATCAGGCCCTCACCAAGTTCCAGACCTCCGCCCGGGAACTTTGAAAAACGCACACCGTATTCCTGTTCATCGCTTATGAGCAATTCATCATCATCGTTCAGCAGCAGACCGTAAACCCTTACATTAAAGTATTCCATTATTCAAAGTGTTTTTTATTACGTACAACCTTTTCCATTGTCCAGGCTATTGTTTCGGTTTTTGCTTCCGACCGGATAGGGCAATTGGGCATACTGCAGTAGTGACAGCAATTGGGCACACAAGGGTCAGCATGAATAAAAAGCTCCGTTTTGATGCCCATATCTTTATTAATCATCTTATCAACCAATGATATTTCGGTATGTACTGTGTTCAGATCAAAATAGTTTGGCAGCGTCATGTGACAGTCGATATGCAGCTCATGTCCATATTTCTGCGCGCGCAAATTGTGTACATCTATCCAGGCCTCACGGCGTTTTTCACTTAAAACGTTCACGATCCCGGTCACTACCTGAAAATCTGCCTCATCCATTAATCCCCCTACCGATTTACGCACCAATTTGTAACTACTGTACACTATGTATAAGCCAACCAATATAGATAACGCACTGTCGAGCCATAAAATCCTGGTAAATTCAATTAACAATAAACCTACCACCAGGCCTACGCTGGTAACGGTATCGGCCAGCAAATGACGACCGTCGGCATCAAGGGTGATGGAACGAAGCTCTTTTCCCTTACGGATCATATAATAACCCAACACGCCGTTAATGGCTCCGGTTGCCGCTATAATAATAGCACCGGTAAACAGGTCATGGATAATGTTGGGAAAGAAAAAGCTGTAAACCGATTTTACAATGATGATGCACCCGGCGATGCCGATAAGTGATCCTTCTATAAAAACCGAAAAAAACTCCACCTTGCCGTGGCCGTAAGGATGGTTTTCATCTCGTGGCAGGGCCGAGAGGTAGATACTGTAAAAGGCAAATGAGCTTGCAATTACATTTACAATACTTTCGGCGGCATCGGTAAGTACAAAATTGGAGGCTGTTAAAAAGTAGGCGCCAAATTTCGCCAGCATCAGCACAATTCCCGTTATAAGCGAAATTAAAATGATCCTTTTTTGTTGATTCAAAGTAAGGGTGGTATTAGGCCGCAAATTTAAAAAATAACAAGCGTAAGTAGCAGTAAAGTTATTTTCTATATTTGCCGCGATAACATAATTTATATGAGCGCATTAAGTACCCGGATACAAAACCTGTCCGAATCTGCAACGATTAAAATGGCCAAACTGGGCCGTGAACTTGCCGCTAAAGGTGTCGACGTGATCAGCCTTAGCTTTGGTGAACCTGATTTTCATACCCCTGAACACATCAAGGAAGCCGCCAAGCAGGCCATGGACAAGAACTTCACCTACTACACACCAGTAGCAGGTTACCCTGAACTTCGTAAAGCCGTAGTTGCCAAGCTGAAGAACGAGAACAATCTTGATTATGATGCTGCCGACATAGTTGTTTCAACAGGTGCCAAGCAGGCTATCGCTAACGCGGTATTGTGTTTGGTTAACCCAGGCGAAGAAGTAATAATCCCTACTCCTTACTGGGTTTCGTACAGCGAAGTGGTTAAACTGGCTGAAGGTAAAAGTGTTTTCATCAACACCACTGTGGATACTAACTTCAAAATCACCCCCGAGCAATTAGAGGCAGCCATTACTCCTAATACCAAGTTGTTCATGTTTTCATCGCCATGTAACCCTACCGGCAGTGTTTACAGCAAAGATGAACTTGAAGGCTTAGCTAAGGTATTTGAAAAATATCCACAAGTTTACATCCTGAGCGACGAGATCTACGAACACATCAACTTTGTTGACAAACACGAGTCTATCGCGCAATTTGACTATATCAAAGATCGTGTGGTTATCATCAACGGCTGGTCGAAAGCCTTTGCCATGACCGGCTGGCGAATTGGCTACACAGCCAGCACTAAAGAATTGGCCGCCGCATTTGATAAAATGCAAGGCCAGGTAACTTCCGGTACCTGTTCAATCACTCAGCGTGCCGGCATAGCCGCTTACGAAGGGGGTTTGGAAAGTGTGCTTGAAATGCGCGAAGCATTCAAAAAACGCCGTGATATTGTTTATAAATTACTGAGTGAAATAGAGGGTATTAAAGTAAACCTGCCAGATGGGGCATTCTACTTTTTCCCTAACGTTACCTCTTTCTTTGGTAAAAGCTACAACGGACGCGTGATCAATGACTCTGACGATTTAAGCTTGTACCTGCTTGAAGAAGGCCACGTAGCCACCGTGGGCGGCGATTCATTCGGTGATCCTTCTTCAATCCGTTTATCATATGCCGCGGCCGAAGACAAACTGATTGAGGCTATGAGAAGGTTAAAAGAAGCATTAGGTAAATTGGCATAATAAACTGAACCTTGATTTTGAGGATTCTGCACGGCAAAACCAATCCTATAAATCCGGTAAATCCCCGCAAATGCCGGTTCAGAAATAAAAAATCCGCTTGCTGTTGGCAAGCGAATTTTTTTGTTTAAGTATATTAAAAATTACAATCCAAATCCATAAGCTAAACGTAAGCCAACCAGGCCATAGTTATTGCTTTGTCCCGAGAAGTTTTCATAACGCACACCAATATCCCATGATTTGGTGGCATAACCTAAGCCAGGAGAAAGGATAAGTTTAGTATTCTTTTCACCCCCTGCAATTGGTGGGTGAACTTCAAAACCGGCACCCACTTCGCCTGCGAAATAAAAGCCATCGCCAACAAAAGCTTTAATACCGGCTTTTACCGGAATTATGCCTAAAGACCTGCCTTTAACTGTAACTGTAGTTGTTGACGTAGAGTTGGAAAATGATGAAGTATAGGTTTTACCAAAAAAATTGTAATAACCCGAGGTAAGTGTAAGGGCTAAATCATTACTTACACCATATTGCAAACGAGCAGTACCGCCTAACTCAAATTTTGAAATGTCGTGAGCATTACCTGTTGGGATACCTGCTTCCAGGCCTACCCCAAAGCGTAGTGCGTTCGCTGGTGTAGTTTGAGCTTTAACATTTGTTCCGATGAAGATAGCTACCGCAGTAAACGCCGAAGCTATCATTTTAGTCATTGTTTTCATAGTTGTGTTTTTTAGTCAAATTCTACAATGTTGATTTTTTTAATTTTCCATTGTATTAACTCCTCCTTAACAAATACTTTGCCATTATTGGCATCATTCAGTATCCAGGATATTATTTAAACTAATAAAACAACCGCGTTTAATCCAATCACACACGGCTTAATAATTGAAAATCAATATTATTTAAAGCGATGAGGTCAATACAAAATAATGACCGTTTAATATACTTTGTGATGAATAGTTTTATAAAAAACTGCCCTGCATAAGCATCAAAAGTGTCTACTAACACCTAATTTCGAGCGCATAAATGGTTAAATAGCCAGGTGTAGCAGTATACCAAACCTGTCGGAAAGTAAAAAAGAGAGACTTGCGCCTCTCTTTTTACAAAACTTTAACAATTATTATACCTCCGGTCCGTGCTTTTTAGGATCATAATTTTTTTCAAGCTCGGCAAGTTTTTCCTTACCGTAAGCCATTTTAGTGATCAGGTAAAATAAAACCGGTACTATAAATATAGCCAATGATGTAGCAGTAAGCATTCCCCCAAACACCGTCCAGCCTATGGTTTTACGGGCTTCAGCACCGGCGCCCGATGCAACCATCAACGGACCTACACCTAATATAAATGCCATCGACGTCATGATGATTGGCCTTAAACGTAGCCGGACAGCCTCGAGCGTAGCTTTTTCCAATTCCATGCCTGTGTCTACACGTTCCTTGGCAAACTCTACGATCAGGATGGCGTTTTTGGCCGCCAAACCAATCAGCGTTATCAAACCAATTTGTGCATAAACGTTGTTAGTAAGATCAGGCCAAAAAGTAAGGAACAATATGGCACCAAATGCACCCAGGGGCACTGACAATAACACAGAGAACGGTACCGACCAGCTTTCATACAAAGCAGCCAGGAACAGGAACACAAATCCTATTGACAGTGCAAATATATATACCGTTTTTGACCCGGATAATAACTCCTCACGGCTCAGACCCGAAAACTCGTAACCGTAACCTTGCGGCAATACCTGCGCGGCTGTCTCTTTCAAAGCGGTAATAGCATCACCACTACTATACCCCGGCTTGGTACTACCGTTAATCTCGGCCGAACGGAACAGGTTATAGTGCGATATCAACGGCGAGTTTTCAATTACCTTATATGATGTAAGTGTGCTCAATGGCACCATGGCCCCTGATGAATTACGCACAAAATACTGTCCTATGTTTTGCACATTGGTACGATAACTGGTATCGGCCTGGGCTACTACCCTGAAGTTACGACCATAAATGGTAAAGTCGTTGATATAGGTACTACCCAAATAGGTTTGCAGCGCATTGTTCACGTCAGATATCGCTACACCAAGCTTTTTAGATTTCTCTCTGTCTATCGTTAACTGGTAAGCAGGCGTACTGGCAGTAAAGAACGAGAAGGCCCTTGCTATCTCTTTACGCTGATTAATTGCGCCGAGGAATGTTCGAAGTGTTTTCTCAAATACCTTAATGTCGCCACCTGCCTGTTTCTCTTCTAATATAAACGAGAAACCTCCTGTACTACCCAACCCCGGAATTGCCGGTGGCTGGATCACCACAACATTGGCTTCCTTATACTTACCGAGCTTTTGGTTTAACCGTGCAACAAGCGCTGTTATCTGCTGCGACTTTTCTTTACGCTCATCCCAAGGTTTCAACTGCACGAATATGGTTGCACTATTTGATTTACTTGCAAAGCTGATGGCATTCAAACCACCCAGCGCCGCGTAATGGGCTATTTCCGGCACGCTATCAAGCGTTCTCATCATGTTGTGCAACACATCAACAGTACGGCCGGTTGCTGATGCCTCGGGCAAATCAAAAGTGATATAAACACGGCCATCATCTTCCAGCGGGATAAAACCAGATGGTTTACTTCTGAATAAAAGTATCGTCCCTACAATGATACACACCAGCAGAATGATAATGTATCTTGAGTTTTTAATGCTTTTATCAACTGTGTTTCGATATTTACCGGTTACGCGGGTAAACCAGGTATTGAATTTAAAGAAAAACTTATTTAAGCCACGGGAGCTTTCATCTATCTTATGCGGCCTTAATATCAACGTACACAATGCAGGTGTTAATGATAGCGCAACAAAAGCTGATATCAATACAGATATGGCAATGGTGATGGCAAACTGTTGATACAATCGCCCTACTATGCCCGGCACAAAGCCTACCGGCACAAACACTGCAGCCAGGATCAGCGCAATGGCTATTACGGGGGCCGAGATATCGGCCATAGCGTGCTGGGTGGCTTCTTTAGGTGTCATACCCTCCTCATCCATATAATGCTGTACAGCCTCAACCACCACAATAGCATCATCCACCACAATACCAATGGCCAGTACAAAACCAAACAACGTTAACGTATTGATAGTAAAGTTGAGCGGAATGAAGAAAATGAACGTACCAATAATTGATACCGGAATAGCCAGTACCGGAATGAGGGTTGTGCGCCAGCTTTGTAAAAACAGGAATACTACAATAATAACCAGTACAAGTGCAATAACCAGCGTTTCGATAACCTCGCTTACCGACACCTTCACCACGGTTATGGCCTCAAAAGGAACTACGTAATCTATATCTTTAGGAAAGCTCTTTTTAAGCTCATTCATAGTAGCGTATACATTATCGGCAGTTTCAAGCGAGTTACTGTTCGGGGCCTGGTACACCAGCAGATAAGATGCCCTTTTACCATCAACAAATGAGTTACCTGAGTAGTTGAATTTACCCAGCTCAATCCTGGCAACATCTTTTAAGTGTACTATGCCCCCATTGTTAGGCTGGGTTTTAACAACCACATTACCAAATTCTTCCGGCTTCTCTAAACGGCCTTTTACAATAACAGAATACTCAAATGTCTGTCCTTTTAACTGAGGTGTAGCACCTACAGTACCGGCGGCAACCTGCGCGTTTTGCTCCTGCAGGGCACTGGTTACATCCGCAGCACTCATACCTAACGCAGCAAGTTTATCCGGGTTAAGCCAGATGCGCATACTAAAATCATCGGCACGTGTAACAACGTCACCTACTCCTTTGGTACGCAAAATAGCATCCTTTATAAATACGTTGGTGTAGTTATCAGTAAAAGTGACATCATGGGTGCCTTTAGGACTAAACATGGCTACAAGCATCAGGATACTTGGGTTACGTTTACGTACTACCATACCCAAACGCTGTACCTCCTGCGGTAAAGTTGGTAAAGCAATACCTACACGGTTTTGCACGTCGAGCGCTGCAATGTTAATATCAGTACCAACATCAAAGTTAACCGTCATGCTCATTTGCCCGTTGCTGCTGCTGTTACTTTGCAGGTAGGTCATGCCGGGTACGCCGTTTACCTGCACCTCAACCGGTGTAGCTACCGTTTGCTCAACTGTTAACGCATCAGCACCGACATAGTTACCGCTAACTGACACGGTTGGAGGTGTAATATCAGGGTACTGGCCTATAGGCAGGCTGGATATTGACAGGATGCCCACTATTAATATCACCAGGGATATTACAATGGCGGTAACCGGTCGTTTTATAAAAGTATCTGCGATCATTCTTTCTCTATATTAAGTTTTCCAGGGTAGATGCGCCCCTTCTTCGGCTTAAAATTTTTCCTGTTGATATAAATTTATTTTTTGGGTGCTGCTCCGGCCGGCGCGGCTGTTCCGGTAGTGACCCTACCACCATCGCGCAAACGCTGAAAACCGTCGGTAATCACTTTATCACCTTGCTTTATGCCATCCATTATCACTACGTCGCTGTTAATACGCGGCCCTAATTTCACCTTCACCTGTTTTGCAATTGTATCGCGCCTGTCCTTAACAGTTTTATCGGCAGCTGTGTCTTTAACGACAGTATCTCTTGTTGCGAAAACAAAAAACTCGCCCATTTGCTCAGTTACTGCTTTGTAAGGGATTTGTACCCGCTGGCCCGACTGGCTGTTCAGCACCTGCAAAACGCAGCTCATCCCATCTTTCAATACATCATCCTCGTTCGGGAACTGGATCCGCACTTTAATGCTGCCGGTTTGATTGCTAACCCCCCTGTCAATCGCCAGTACTTTACCTGTCTTGTTGTATTTGCTTCCGTCGGGCAGCACCAGTTTAAAGGTACTGTCGGTACTTGATTTTTGAAGACCATAAAAGCGGTTGATATCCTGCTCATTGATTACCACATCAACACCTATAGGGTGCTCGGCCGATATGGTGTTCATCAATGTGGTACCTGCTGCTACCTGTGTTCCAAGCCTCACCTGCGAGATCCCTATTCGCCCGGTAAAAGGCGCGGTAATGGTGGCATATGATAAATCGGTACGGGCCGACTCAAGCGCGGCTTTCGCTACAGCAACCTGGCTTTTATTAGTTTCGTAGGCAGCCTGTGCCTGATCCACTGTCTGACGGGCAATCGCATCGCTCTTAAGCAGCATGTTATACCTGTCAATGTCTTTTTGCGCTTTAACCAAATTGGCCTCGGCGCTTAGCACATTAGCTTTGGCCTGGTCAAAAGCAGCCTGGTACTTGCGTTTATCTATTTCATACAAAACTTTGCCTTTTTGCACAACATCACCCTCTTTAAAAAATATACCCGTTACAAAACCCGGTACCTGGCTGCGCAGTTCGACAGTGTTCACCGAAACCACAATACCCTGGTATTTATCATAGTATACTGCTTCGGCTGTTTTAGCGTCGGCAAGGTATACTGGGGTTGGGGGCATGGCCGCCGGCCCGCCCTTTTGAGGTTTACCGCATGATGCCCAAGTTAAAAGTGCTGCAGGGGCTAACCAATATATATATGTATGTTTCATGTAGAATAGGTTGTTCGTGTGTTGCTGTAGTTTTTATTTTTTATAACAATATCTTATGGTTGCTGAACAGGCAGGATTCCAAGGGCCCTCTGCAGGTCAATTTTACTGCTGAGCAAATTGAACAGGGCATTATAATAGCTCAGTTCGGCAGTACGCAGATCGGCCTGCGATACAATTACGTCGAGGTAAGTTTTTACTCCCTCGCGGTATTGCAGGCTTACCACCTTATATACATCTTTTGCAAGTGTTACATTTTCGCGAATGAGCTGGTAGCTGGTATAATTGCTTTTATATGCCGCCAGTGCCTGGGTATATTCCGTATAAATACTATTTTTTGTATTGATCAGGTCCAGGTCAGTACGTTCAACCTGAAGCCTGGCTTTAGCGAGGTTTTGCAAGCGCTTCGTCCCCTGGAAAATAGGTACAGCCAGCGTTAAGCCAACATAACCTGTAGGGAAAGACTTATTATACAAATCACCTAAATCATGACTGAAGTATGCATGCTGGTAACTCCCTACCGCCGATAATGAAGGCAAAAACCCAAAGCGGTAGTAATTTACGTTGAGATTATTGAGTGCCTTTGTTGTTTCAAGCAAACGGTATTCGATCCGGTTATTTACATTGAGCGATTGTAAAGTATCAATACTGGCTTCCTGCTCATACCGACTCGAATCATAAGAAAGGCTTAACGGTGTGGCCGCGCCTACCCCCATGATCTGCTTTAATAAAGCCGTTTTACTTTTGATGGCTTCTTCGGTTTGTTTACGGGTAGCCAATGAATTATTTAAAGCGATGGTTGCCTGCTTATAATCCGTAGGATCGGATACACCGGCAGTATACCTGCTTTTGGCATCCTTCAGGCTTCTTTGCAACCTGATGATATCCTCATTAGTAATGTCAAGTTGTTTGCCGGATAGTAACACATCAAAGAAAGCTTTGCTTACATCACTTACTACATCAATCTGGCTGCTCAAGGTGTTCTGCTTATAGTACTCGCGCGAATATCTTTTCGCCCTTGAAGCAAGAAATACATCGTTGTTATATAGTACCTGCGATGCCGTAACGCCCAGAGTTGAAAGGTTACGGATACTGCCCGCGTTGCTGGGGATGTTAGCACCGGAGGCGCCAGCCTGCGGGCTGCCCTTATAGTAATAATTATAAAGGCCCGAGCCGTTCACCTGCGGCAGCCAGGCCGACAGACCAATTCTAATATCACGCTCATTGATCTGTTCATCAATGGAAGCCTGCCTTACTGTTGGTTGGTTACGCAAGGCAAAGTCAATAGCCTGTTTTAGGGAAACCGGTCCGCTTATACTATCAGCGGCAGTTTGGGCATAACTATTGCTATGTAAATTCAATGTTAAATTAAGTACAAGAAGCGCCAAAAAGTACTTGTGTTTTTTCATAGGGTAGCTATAAATAACAATGTATATCAGGCAAAAATTATAAGAAAAAATTTTATAATCAGTGCAGGATTGTTACGGGGAATGCGAATATGTAATTAATATTACTAATTTAAAATCACGAACAAGAATTTTACGTAAAAAATTACAAAAACACGGGATAGTATCAGCTTTTTGGGCTTTTGACAAAAAAATGAAAATAATAGGCTCGATATAAACAAAAAAATTAATTAATTTGCCGTGTAAGAATTTGTGTGCTTCTTAAGTAGTATTGATACGTTAATAGGCATTATTTAAAAAAAATTTACACACACCGTATAAGTTATATGCTTATTCATGGTATTTTTACACAAAATTTAAGCAGAGTTAATATACATGGTTAAAAAACTACATGGGAAAATCGCTCAGTTTCAAGTAGCAAATATGCTGCGTGAACGGGGGTTATATCCTTATTTCAGGCCTATTGAGTCTGCACAAGACACTGAGGTAATTATTGACAACAAGCGGGTATTAATGTTTGGTTCTAACTCATACTTAGGCCTTACCAATCATCCAAAAATCAAAGAAGCTTCAAAAAAAGCAATTGACAAATATGGCACAGGCTGTGCAGGTTCACGTTTTTTGAACGGTACGCTTGATATCCACATTGAGCTTGAAAACAGGCTTGCTAACTATGTAGGCAAAGAAGCTACTGTTTTATTCAGCACAGGTTACCAGGTTAACCTTGGTGTACTTTCGTGCGTTACCGGCAGGAATGATTATATCATACTTGATGAGTATGACCATGCCTGTATCATTGACGGCAGCCGCCTGTCGTTTTCAAAAGTGATCAAGTACGCTCATAACGATATGGCCGATTTGGAGCGCAAATTAAGCATACTTCCTGAAGATGCCGTGAAGATTATCGCTGTTGACGGTATTTTCAGCATGGAAGGCGACATTGTTAAATTGCCTAAAATCGTTGAGCTTGCCGATACTTATGGTGCTAATATCATGGTTGACGATGCCCACAGCCTTGGTGTAATTGGTGATAAAGGTGCTGGTACCGCCTCACACTTTAACCTTACCAACGAAGTTGACCTGATCATGGGTACCTTCAGTAAATCATTAGCATCATTAGGTGGTTTTATTGCCAGCGATCAGGACACTATTGATTATATCAAACACCGCGCACGTTCGTTGATGTTTAGCGCAAGTATGCCTCCGGGCTCTGTAGCCAGCGTAATTGCAGCATTAGATATCATTGAATCAGAACCGGAGCGTATCGAGAAATTATGGGATAACACCAATTATGCCATGAAACTTTTGCTGGAAGAAGGCTTTGACCTTGGCCCTACCGAAAGCCCTATTTTGCCGATCTACGTTCGTGATAACGAAAAAACTTTCGCGGTTACCAAACACCTGCAAGCTTCAGGTGTATTTGTTAACCCGGTTGTATCCCCTGCCGTTCCTTCCGATTCGTCACTGCTTCGTTTCTCATTGATGGCTACCCATACCTTTGAGCAAATTGACGAAGCCGTTGAAAAACTGTCAAAAGCCTTTAAAGAAGTTGGTGTAACCGCTTCTGTTAAAGAAAAAATATAATGAAGAAACCTGAGGTGCATTTAGCTGCTTTTTTATTAAAGTAAGCTAAATGCACTTTTTATTTTAAAGCATACCAATTTGCTTTATTCAATCATTTACCACACATGATTACAATAGTAACGGTTAAATCAAAAAAAGAACTGGCTTCGTTTATTGATTTCCCGCATGACCTGTACAAGGACGATCCTTACTATGTTCCTGAGTTGTTTATTGCCCAAAGGGACCTCTTAACCAAACATCCCTTCCATAAACACAATACCGTACAACCATTTTTAGCTTATTATGGCGATAAAATTGTTGGCCGGATAGCCGCGATCCTTAATAACGGGCATAACGAATACAGCCATGTTAACGATGGCTTTTTTGGCTTTTTTGATTGTATTAACGACACGGCGGTATCTGACCTGCTTTTTGAAACTGTTACCAAATGGCTTAAAGAAAAAGGTGTTACCGGTAAATTATTAGGCCCTACCAACTTTTCAACAAATGAGCCCTGTGGCTTATTAATAAAGGGATTTGATAGTTCACCATTCCTGATGAACACCTACAATTTTGCGTATTATGCCGACCTGGTTGAGCATTTTGGCTTTAAAAAAGATGTTGACCTGATTGGATGGCATTGGGAAGGACAAGCCTATGATGATAAATCGGTAAGGTTATTAAACGCGCTTGAAGATCGGTTAAAACGCAACGATATCATTATCCGCAAGATCAATCTTAAAAATTTCAAGGAAGAGGCTGCAAAACTTCGCGACGTTTATAACTCGGCCTGGGACAAAAACACCGGTTTTGTGCCACTAACCAATGAAGAATATGATTACCTGGCCAAAGATCTTAAACTGATCCTTGATCCTGATTTTGCTATTGTTGCCGAGCAACGTGGCAAGATAGTAGCCTTTGGCCTGGCCCTGCCCGATTATAACGATATCTTCAAAAAAATAAAACGCGGCCGCTTGTTGCCCACCGGCATTTTCAAATTATTGTTCGGCAAAAAAAGCATCACCGGCATCCGCATTTATGCCCTCGGTGTTATTGAAGATTATCGCAAAATGGGCATTGAAGCCTGCTTATATGGCACCATTATAAGGGAATATAAGGCAAAGGGTTATAAACATGCCGAAGCCGGCTGGACACTGGAGAACAATGATATGATGAACCGTGCCATTGAAGCTATAAAAGGCGATCCTTATAAAAAATACAGGTTATATCAAAAAGCGATATGAGGGAACGGGTTTTAATAACCGGTGCAAGCGGATTTGTTGGATATCATTTAATTGAAGAAGCCCTGCAAAACAACCTGGAGGTTTTTATAGCTGTACGTAAAAGCAGCAAAATTGACCATCTTAAGGATTTAGACATTCAATATATCTATCCCGAATTTAACAATAAGGAAACATTAAAGAAGCAACTGGTCGAGATAAAGCCCGATTATATTATCCACGCGGCAGGTGTAACCAGCGCCCGCTCCGAGGCCGAATATAACCGGATCAATGCTACGTATACCCATAACCTGGCTTCGGCGGCTTATGAAGCTTGCCCCGATTTAAAAAAGTTTGTACTTATTGGCAGCCTGGCTTCGGTTGGGCCGCTTGATACGCTAACCGGCACTATAACCGAAGCAACCCCTCCGCATCCTGTTACAGCATACGGCAGGAGCAAATTGCTTGCCGAACAGAAATTAAAAACGGTGAGCGGCCTGAATTATACCATACTAAGACCTACCGCGGTTTACGGACCGAGGGACACCGGCATATTTATATTTTTTAAACAGATAGTGAAGGGCATTGAGCCCTATATAGGCAAGGCGCAGCAAAAGCTCAGCTTTATATATGTTAAAGACCTGGCCAAAGCAAGTATCAAGGCCTTATACGGTGGCAATAACAAGACATATAACCTGAGCGATGGTAATTTTTATAACCGTTACGAGTTAGGCACCATCACCAAAGATGTGTTAATGCTAAAAACGCTAAAGTTTCATCTGCCTGTAAATTTTGTTAAAATGATTGCAGCAGTATCTGAAAAAATAAGTTCTTTGAGCAACAAAGCTGCGGTGCTGAATATTGAAAAGCTTAATGAACTGACCGCCATTAACTGGAATTGCGATATTGAAGCAGCTAAATCCGACCTGGGTTTTTATCCTTTATACAATCTGCAAAACGGCATGGCCGAAACGCTAAAATGGTATAAAGCCAACAAATGGCTTTAGCCGATTAATTTGAAATAAATAATAGTTACATAAATGAAAATCAACATTACACCTGCTAAAGGTAAGCTTGGCATCCTGATCCCCGGGTTAGGCGCTGTAGCTACTACCTTAATTGCCGGCGTAGAGGCCGTTAAAAAAGGCATCTCGCAGCCAATTGGCTCCCTTACTCAAATGGGCCACATACGTTTAGGAAAAAGAACCGAAAACCGTAACCCGAAAATTAAAGAATTTGTTCCTTTAGCCGATTTGAACGACATCGTATTTGGCGGTTGGGATGTTTATGAGGATAACGTATTTGAAGCTGCCTCAAACGCACAGGTACTGGAAGCAGGACTTTTACATTCGGTTAAAGCTGAATTGGAAGCTATAAAGCCAATGAAAGCCGCGTTTGATAAAAACTACGCTAAAAACCTTGATGGCACCCACGTTAAAACCGGAACCAGGCTTGAGCTTGCCGAGCAGGTAATGGAAGATATCAAAAACTTTAAAGAGGCTAATGGTCTTGACAGGGTTGTGTTGGTATGGTGCGGTTCAACCGAGATCTACTACGAAGCATCAGCTGTACACCAGTCATTAGCAGCTTTTGAAGAAGGTTTAAAAAATGACGACAAGCTGATCGCTCCAAGTATGATCTATGCTTACGCAGCTTTAAAATTAGGTGTTCCTTTTGCTAATGGTGCCCCTAACTTAACAGTTGATATCCCTGCATTGATCGAACTGGCTAAATTAACCAAAACTCCAATTGCTGGTAAAGATTTCAAAACAGGTCAAACTTTAATGAAAACAGTATTGGCCCCAGGTTTGGCAGCACGTTCATTAGGTGTACACGGCTGGTTCTCGACCAACATTTTGGGTAACCGCGATGGCTGGGTTCTTGACGATCCGGATAACTTCAAAACTAAAGAAGTATCAAAACTGGGTGTATTGGAAGATATCTTCAAACCGGAAGATAACCAGGAACTTTATGGTAACATCTACCACAAAATCCGTATCAACTATTACCCTCCGCATGGTGATAACAAAGAGAGCTGGGATAACATCGATATTTTTGGCTGGTTAGGCTACAAAATGCAGATTAAGATCAACTTCCTTTGTCGCGACTCGATCCTTGCTGCCCCTATCGCGCTTGATTTGGCTATCTTCTGCGATCTGGCTAAACGTGCCGGCATGAGCGGTATCCAGGAGTGGTTGTCATTCTACCTGAAATCGCCTCAAACAGCACCAGGCCTACATGCAGAAAACGACATCTTTAAACAACTGATCAAATTGGAGAATACCCTTCGTTACCTGATGGGCGAAGACCTGATCACCCACCTTGGCTTGGATTATTATGACGATATGTTCGCGACCGAATAATCGTTAAATTACCAAATACCGTCAAAACAGCCGTAAGCAACTAAACCCTGCTTTACGGCTGTTTTGTTTTTGTGAGGTAAAAAAATTCAAGTGCAGGTAACATTACTTTATCAGCATTAGTCTTATTAACGCCAGGTATAAATTGTTAAATAATGTTATTTGGATGCGCCTGGCCCCCTTTCGGTCGGCAACAAAAACGCTTGATTATATTTGATTACCAGATGATTATAAAATAAACAATATAGTAAACCGAAAAGTAACGAGCATACTAATGGCTGCTCAAAGCCGTTGTTTGGGTTATTATGGCTAAGGTAATATAATACAGTAAATAGCTGTAAACAATATTTGACTTTTTGACCACATTAGTCTGTAGTGATTTTTTTTACCTTTGGCCTGTTAATTGTAAACTCCGTAATAACCATCTGCCGGGAGTGTACAAAGCAAGGTAAGCGGGGAAAGATTGGGTGGCAGAACAACGAAAAACATACAGGGGCGGACATAATTAATCTGCCAGGAATATTTGAATAATTAATACATACCTCTTTATCCAATAATAACAGTATTGAGCCGAAAAAAGAAGTTTGTATTTGCACAATTGCACAAAGTACATGGATTGTAAAAAATTTTATAAAAGCTTATTTTTCTTAATACTGTTCTTTTCTGCTTCGGCATTATATGCGCAGCAAACGGTAATAACGGGTACTGTTACCGATGCAGGTAACAAACAAACCCTGCCTTCTGTTAGTATTTCTTTCACGGGCACCACTACCGGTACCACTACAGATGTTAATGGCAAATATCGCCTGGCTACAAACAATCAGCAATACAAACAAATCAAAATTTCATTTTTAGGTTATAAAGACGCTTTTTTAGCTGTTGTTCCCGGTAAAGAGCAGGTTATAAATGTAAAAATGTTCCCGGCTTCGCAACAACTTAACGAAGTTGTGGTAAAATCGGGCAAAAAACCTAAATACCGTAATAAGGATAACCCAGCTGTAGAGCTAATCCGCAAGGTTATCGAAAATAAAGAAAAGAACCGTCCCGAAGCATACAACTATGTTGAATACAAGGAGTATGATAAAATGATGTTTGCGCTAAGCAATGTATCCGCCCAGTTTTCGGACAGGAAATTCTTTCGCAAGTATAAGTTCATTTTAGATAACCGCGATAGCTCATTGGTACCAGGCAAATCATTGTTGCCTATTTATCTTGATGAAAAGCTTCAGCAGGTTTATTACCGTAAAAACCCCGAAAAAACAAGGGAAGATATAACCGGCCAAAAAAGTGTTAACTACGGTGCTGGCATTGATAATGAGGGCCTTACCCAATATTTCAAGCACTTATACAACAAGGTTGATATTTATACCAACAACGTATTTTTGATAACCAGCCAGTTTCTTAGCCCGATATCTGACAATTCGCCAAACTACTACAAATACTTTATTGCCGATACCATTGTTGACGCACACAACAACAAACTGGTTAAGCTTGACTTTACCCCCCGGAATACAACCGACGTACTTTTTGAGGGTAGCATATACATCACGCTCGATGGTAACTACGCTGTACAAAAGTGCGACCTGACCATCAATAAACATATCAACATCAACTTTATCAGGTCGATGACTGTTAACCTGGAGTTTCAACAAAACCCGGATGGCCGCTATCACCTGAGCAAAAGTACTACCATTGCAGATTTTGGCGCATCCAAAAAAGATGCAAAGAGTGGTTTATTTGGTATCCGGGCCATAACCTACAGCAATTACGTGGTTAACAAACCCCGGCCGGATACAACTTACCAGGGGTCGCCATATGCTGAATTAAGCGATGAAGTAAAACATCGCCCCGAATCATTCTGGCAGGAAAACAGGCCGGATACTTTAACGCTTGCCGAATCAAAGGTTTATAAAAACATCGACAGCCTGCGTAATATGCCTTCGTTTAAACGTACAGTTGATATAGCAACCCTTCTGCTTGCGGGCTACAAAGGCTTTGGTAAATTTGAGTTAGGCCCTGCCAACACATTTTACAGCTTTAACCCGGTTGAAGGTTTCCGTTTACGTGTAGGCGGCCGTACAACGCCCGAATTAAGCAAACGTTATTACTTTGAAACTTATGCAGCTTATGGCTTTAAAGATGAGCGCTGGAAGTACTTTTTAAGTGCAACCTACTCTATTAATAATAAATCTATCTATCGTTTCCCTCAAAACTATATCAGGGCAAGTTTTCAGCGTGATACCAAAATCCCTGGCGCAAGCCTGCAGTTTGTGCAGGAGGATAACTTCCTGTTATCGTTTAAGCGTGGCGTGAACGATAAATTCCTTTATAACGATTTTTACAGGTTTGATTATTTACACGAACTGGAAAGCCATCTTTCGTTTGCCGCAGGCTTCAAAAAATGGACCCAGGAGCCGGCAGGATCATTATATTTTGATAATGTTGTTAATGATCTGCCAAATTCTATCCATCATTTAACCACCACCGAGCTTACCGGAAGTATCCGCTGGGCACCTCATGAGCAGTTTTACCAGGGTAAGATCTATCGCATCCCTATCCCTAACAAATACCCGGCCTTTGAACTTGATTATGCCCAAGGTATTAAAGGCTTATTTGCCGGTGAATACAATTATCAAAAACTTGATTTCCGTGCCGATAAACGCTTTTACTTTTCGCAGTTAGGTTATGCGGACATCAATGTTTCGGCGGGTAAAATCTTTGGTTCGGTGCCGTACCCTTTGTTAACCATACACAGGGCTAACCAAACTTACGCATATGACCTCGACTCATACAACTTAATGAATTTTTTAGAGTTTGTGAGTGATAAATATGCCAGCTTCAGGATAGACCAGCACTTCAGCGGTTTCTTCTTTAATAAAATACCGTTGCTAAAGAAATTGAAATGGCGCGAAACCGCATCATTAAAAGTATTATACGGCGGCCTGTCTGATCAAAACAATCCTTCGATACATCCGTCATTATATCAACTACCTGTTGGCACCGATGGCGTGCCGATTACTTATACATTGGGCAAAACGCCTTATGTTGAGGGTAGTGTTGGTATTGAAAATATATTTAAATTTATACGCATAGATTTTGTGAGGCGCTTTAACTACCTTGACCAGCCAAACGTTGCCCAATGGGGCCTGCGCACAAGGGTTAAATTCGACTTTTAATCATTGCACCTAAATAAGCAGAGATAAAAAATGGAACAGCAAACAACAACACTTAGGAGATCATTCAGAACCAGCCTGCAATTAGGTATTTATAAGGTCATTGATCCGTTTGTGAAGATCCTTATAAAAATAGGCTTAACCCCCAATGCCGTAACTACTATAGGTTTTGTACTTAACGTAGGCGTTGCCGGAATATTTATTTTAGGTGCCGAAGAAGGTAACCGCGGCGACCTGAGCTACGTAGGCTGGGCCGGCGGTCTCATCCTTTTTGCAGGCTTATTTGATATGCTTGACGGTCAGGTGGCCCGCTTAGGGAATATGAAATCAACCTTTGGTGCTTTGTACGATTCCGTACTTGACCGCTACAGCGAATTGATCATGTTCCTGGGCATTTGCTATTACCTGGTGGCGCATCACTACTTCCTGAGCTCGATAGCTGCTTTTATTGCACTGATTGGTTCAATGATGGTAAGCTACGTACGTGCCCGTGCCGAAGGTTTGGGTGTGGAAATCAAGGGGGGGTTAATGCAAAGGCCCGAGCGCGTTGTAACTATCGGATTATGTGCAGCACTATCAGGTATAGTGGCGCAGTACATTGGCGGTAATTACAAACTATTTGTTCCCGGTATTAAGTTCCATGTATTTGAAACCATATCGATATTTACAATCCCGTTGGTAATACTTGCCGTTTTGACCAATATTACTGCTTTTAACAGGTTAAGAGAAGCTAAAAAAGCTTTAATTAAACTGGAGGAAGAAGAAGGTAAGTAAGTAGGCAGTTAGCAGTGGCAGTTGACAGTTATCTGTTTAGCTTCTTAACTTAAAGCTTACAACTCCCGGCAAAATATCATATCTTCGCAACAATAAAATAAAGGCAGTTATAGTTAGCAATTTCTTTGCTAAAATTGCCTTTTGTTGGTTAAAGGCCATCCTTCTTTAAAATAATTAATACACCATAAACAGGGAGAGAGATGCTAAAAGCGTTTTAAAGCCTGATTATAAACAATGAAAAAGAATTATATCTCTAACTCGCAGGAATCTGTGAGGATGTTTAAAAGCGATTTTTTAGAGGCCCTTTCAAAAGTGCATTGGACTGTGCCTTTGTATATTTTTGTGCCTGTTATCGCCTATTGCAGCTATAAATATTTCGATACGATGGGCCTGAATATTTTAGGCTATCTCGGTCTGTTTATTTTCGGTTTATTCATCTGGACCATTACCGAATACATCATGCACCGTTTTGTTTTTCACTATCAACCAAGTGAAAAACTGGAATGGGCACAACGCCTGCATTTTATTATGCATGGGGTACACCATGATTACCCCAGCGATGCCAAACGTTTGGTTTTACCACCATCATTAAGTATTCCGTTGGCTTCAGGCTTTTTCTTTTTGTTTAAATGGTTATTGCCCGTTGATTATATCTGGGGATTTTTCCCGGGCTTCATTTTAGGATATCTGATCTACGATATCTCACATTATGCCATGCACCATTTTAACTTTAAAAGCGGCATCTTCAAAAAAATCAAGCAACACCACATGCTGCACCATTACCAGGATCCTGAAAAGGGTTATGGTGTGAGTTCACCTTTCTGGGACAAAATTTTCCGTTCAGATTTCTTAAAAAAATAGCAATGACCAATGCCAATACAGGCGTAACAGTAAATATCCGGTCGATAATTATTGTTTCGCTGCTTTCCATTGCTTACCTGGCGTTTTCAACTTTCCTTATTGGTTATAAACCGGATGAGCTTACACTGGTAGTTATTTTCAATGTGTTGTTCTATGCGTCGGCAATAACCCGCAAGTTTATATTGGGCTTCACTATTTTCATAGTGTACTGGATTGTTTTTGATTACATGAAAGCCTTCCCCAATTATAACTACAACCCCGTACATATTGCAGAGCTTTATAATGCAGAGAAACACCTTTTCGGCATTCATTTTAACGGCAAACTGCTTACACCTAACGAATACTGGCTGGCCAATAGCAACACTTTTATTGATGTGTTATCGGGTTTATTCTATTTATGCTGGATCCCTGTGCCGCTGGGCTTTGCCGCTTACCTGTTCTTCAAAAACAAAAAACAGTTCCTTAATTTTTCGTTAACGTTTGTTTTGGTGAATATCCTGGGCTTTATAGTTTACTATGCCTACCCTGCCGCACCACCCTGGTTTGTTCAATATCACGGATTTCATTTTATTCCATTAACTATGGGCAATACGGCCGGGCTGGCCAGGTTTGACGCCTATTTTCATGCCGGGGTTTTTAAAGGGATTTATACAAAAGGATCAAACGTGTTTGCTGCCATGCCGTCGCTGCATTCGTCATACCCGGTTATAGTGCTTTACTACGGCTTAAAAAACAAGCTGGGACTTGCTAATATCTTTTTTGGGGTGGTAACCGTTGGCATCTGGTTTACGGCGGTATATGCAAGCCACCATTACGTACTTGACGTGTTGGCCGGTATCACTTGTGCGGCATTAGGTATTACCTTATACAATGTACTGTTAAAGCAATTTGCAGGTTTAAGATCAGCACTGAATAAATACGAACGGGTGATCTCTTAAGCGAATCGCATAGCAAAATCTTTTTTTGTATACTATACTATGCATTAAAGTTGATGCTGTGGAAGACGAGCAGGCAATTGTTAATTAATATTTCCAGGGCTATCCTCCTGAAAAACAGCCCATATATTTCAAAAACGAACAAAAAGTCAAGCGATCTTCACAAACACCTATGTCGGCGACCTTAAACAGGCACGCTATTTGCCTAATTATAAGTAGATTATTGCATTTTCGAGTAATCTGTTATATGAAGAGACTTATTACCTTACTTTTTATTCTGACAGCTATGCTTAAATTATCCGCACACGCCAGTGAGCTTGATAGCCTTAAGCAAAAATTACAGGTTACCAGCGACTCGTTAAAAGGCCCTATTTATACCCAAATAGCTGCCCATTATTTAGGATATGATACCGTATCAACCCGGCGGATGAAATACTATTTCCAAACCGAGGCGCTTAATTACACTATGCTCGCCCTGCATAGCTATTCAACTTATAATGATACTTTAGGCTTGCGTACAAGCTTTAACGCGCTTGCAAAGATTTACCGTTCGCAGCGTAAATTCAGCCAGGCCAAATGGTTCATTTTACAATCGAACACCATATCAAGGCAAAGGAAGGATACCCTCAATATTATCAACTCGCTCATAGAACTTGCAGCCATTAAAAGCGACATCAAAGACTATAAGCTCAGTATGAAGGACCTGAACGACGCTTTAACATTATCGCTCAAAACCCACGATCCTAAAAAAGAGTCGATAGTGCAGGTAGGCTTTGCCGAACTGTACCGGAAAATGAACGATTATGATAAAGCTGCGGTAGCTATTAAACGCCATGAATTTTTGGACGATAGCCTTAACCAGGTCACAGTCGACAGCATTGCCAAGGTAGCTGTTGCCGATTCGATCAGGATCAAAAAGCAGGATTCGGCGATAGCCAAAAAAAAAGTATTTACCAAAAACTCCAGGCGCAGGCCAATGCTAAGATACGCCAGGCACATAACATCGTTATCGTCCTCACCGTCACCACTATTATTCTCGTCGTTATAGCTATCATTATCATTTACAGGCGGAAGAGAACCGGTCGCTGGCGTTCTGCTATCAGGCGGCCTAAACAATAATTTAAACCACAGGCGTTTAAAAGTGTCAAAGCACTAAGATGAAAAAATTGATAGTATTATTTGCTGCATTATTCTGGTTTGCAAATGCCTACAGCCAAAGCAGCAAACACTTCAGGACCGAGTTTTTAAACAGCATTAATGCTACACGCCAGAAAGGCTGCAATTGCGGCAGCAAATATTTCCCGCCGGCCCCTCCCCTTACCTGGAATAATGATTTGGAAGATGCAGCTATAGGGCACGCTAAAGACATGGCCCGCAAAAGCTATTTTAGTCACGACAGCAAAGACGGCCGCAGCATGGAAGACCGCATAGTATACGCCGGTTATAAATTTAAAGGGTTCAAAAGTTTTGCCATAGGCGAAAACATAGCCCAGGGCCAACAAAGCATTGCAGAAGTGATGGCTGGCTGGTTTAAAAGTGAAGGCCATTGCCGCAACCTCATGAACCCGGACTTTAAAGAAGTTGGCGTGGCAGAATATAAAACGTATTGGGTACAGGATTTTGGCGGCCGGACCTCATTTTCGGCTCAGCAACAAAAGCTGATTAAATCAGGGAGATACAGATTAATACAGGAAAAGCCTGTGGAAGGGCATTAATTATTCTCTGAACCGGGATTTTTAGGATTAAAGGATTGCCCGGGTTTATCTATCCGCTCACAAATCAAATCCTATAAATCCGGTGAATCACCCCAAATCCCGGTTCAGATTACTCCGGTTTCGGTTTCTGCTCCCTTGGGCCGCGTTTGTAAATAATAAGCCCATTCAGGAAATTACGCAGGATTTGATCTCCGCAGGGTTTAAAATTGGGGTGGTCATCCGCACGGAAAATTGCGCCTATCTCGGCCTTGGTGATCCTGAAATTTACAAGTTCTAAAACTTTGATGATATCATCATCGGTAAATTTCATAGCCACCCGCAGCTTTTTCATTATATCGTTATTGCTCATTATATCTTTCTTTTTAACAAAATTACCTCGAAATTTCCATCTTCACCTTTTTGCCTTTAATTTTTTCGGCTTTTACCTGCTTTACTACTGCTTCTATCTTATCGCGTTTTATGGCAGCGTATGATGAGTAATCAAGCACTTCTATCAGGCCAAGGTCTTCCTTTGCCAGTCCGCCCTTTTTAAGCAGCAAGCCTACTATATCTACCTTATTAACCTTATCCTTTTTCCCGGCAGCTATATACAAAGTAACCCATGGCGATGCCGGTGGATGTATCAGCTTTTCGGGCAGTTCCTCAATCTCGGGCAATTGTTTTAAGTAGGGTAGCTTTTCGTCAGGAGTTAACATCAGGTATGATGTCCCTTTTGCATTCATACGTGCTGTGCGACCGTTACGGTGTAAAAAAGCCTCCTCGTTGTGTGGCAGCTGGTAATGCACCACGTATTCTATCTCCGGTATATCCAGCCCTCGCGAAGCCAGATCGGTAGTGATCAGTAATCGGTGACTTCCATTCCTGAATTTTAGCAGGGCGCGCTCACGGTCGTCCTGTTCCATACCGCCGTGAAAAACATCGTGCTCCAACCCCTTGTACCAAAGCAACTCGCTGATCCTGTCAACCGCTTCACGGTGATTACAAAACACAAGGGTTGCTTTATTACCAATTTTACAGATCAGGGCAAAAAGTGCATCCAGTTTATCGGCAGCTTCGGATATCACCGCTTTTTGTTTAATATCTGGCGCCGAAGTAACATTACTTAAAAAGTTCACTTCGATAGGTTTAACAATTCCAGTAAAAGCAGGAATCTCATCCATCTTAGTCGCCGAAGTCAATATCCGCTTTTTAACAACGGGCAACTGCCTGATGATATAAGCCATATCCTCCTGGAAACCGAACTCAAGCGCTTTATCAAACTCATCGAGAATAAGCGTACGTACAGTATCAGTACTAAAATTTTCTTCCCGCAAATGAAAGGCAATCCTTCCCGGCGTACCAACCAAAACTGCAGGTGGATGCGAAAGATTATTCCGCTCAATTTTTACGGCATGGCCGCCATAACAGCAATTGATCTTGAAACCTGTACCCATAGATTTCCAAACCTGCTCAATTTGTAAAGCAAGCTCGCGCGATGGCACCAGGATCATCACCTGTACTGTGGTAACACCGGCATCAAGCAGGTTAAGCAAAGGCAATAAAAAACCAAGCGTTTTCCCCGAACCGGTAGGAGATAAAAGGATTACATCACCTTTTTTAGCGGCACTAAGCGCGGCAAGCTGCATGGGGTTAAGGGCAGTTATGCCGAGGTTACTCAATGCCTGATCAATCATGGTTTGCTTTTGTTGAGGCGCAAAGATACGGTAAAATTTTCCCGGGGAACCTATTATCTGCATCTGCTTAGCTATTAACTTAACAGACTAAAAAAGCGGGGGATGTGCTATTCCCCCGCTTGAAGGAGTTTTTTGCTTTAGCTCCCTACTCCGCCACTTCCGTTTTAAATTATGCTTAATAAACCTCGCAACCTTTTTAGCTTCCCGATGGGTTAAATTCCCCATGCAGGTATATTCCCATTCGTGCATGTGATCGTCAAAAACAATATCTCCAAGATCTGTTTCCCCTTCACTTAACCTAAATACGCCCGTTGCATACACATGTGTACCGGGTATCAGCTGTTGCACCGCTTCAATGCCGATCTGGCGTATACCATCTTCGGTATCCAGATCATAGATCACCGACTTTTCCATCTATCAACTACAATATTAAGCCCGTTTTGTTTAAATAATTACCTGAAGGCTGGCTTACCACCTCATGATCTCCATAACCCGGGTAAATTCGGGTTGAAGTGCAGCTTTGATCGTTATTTCTTCGCCGGTTATGGGATGCTTAAAATTTAACTGCGATGCATGCAGTAACATAGTTGTCATTGCCCATTGCTCTAAAAACAACTTATTCTGTTTGTTACAGCCGTGGGTGCGGTCGCCTATAATTGGGTGAAAAATATGGCTCAGGTGCTTGCGTAATTGGTGCATACGCCCGGTTGCAGGCACAGCCTCAACCAATGAATACCTTGAAGTTGGATGTTTGCCAAGGGCAATATCAAGTTCTGCCCTTTTCAGGGTTGTGTAACTGGTAAATGCATCCTGCAAAGTGCCGTTCTCTTTGCGCAGCGGGTAATCTATATCTTCCGCATCAGGTGTATGGCCCCTTACTATGGCCAGGTATTTCTTGCTCACCTGGTTTTCCATAAATGCTTTTTGCATGGCAATCTCTACCTCTTTATTAAAAGCAAAAAGCAGGATGCCACCGGTTTTACGATCGATGCGGTGAACAGGGTTAACTTTCATGCCAATTTGATCCCGAAGCAATTGCAGGGCAAACTCTGAAGCATCAGCTGCTATGGGCGACCGGTGAACCAGCAATCCATGGGGCTTGTTGATGGCAATCAGGTGTTCATCGCGGTATATGATCTCTAACATGGGCATAATTACAAGGCTGCGAATTTACGGCAGCATTTTGGATTTATTTAGAAACCTTTTAAAATCTCGACGTAGAGACGCATAATTGCGTCTCCCGCATGCAAATTGCGGTGGGTTAAACGCTATGCAAAACTGATTGTCCTATAGGAGACGCAATTATGCGTCTCTACCTAAATGCCTGAATCTTTTTAAATAGATTACAAAAGCCAATCGATGAAAAAAAATAATTTTAAATAGTACTGCTTTTCCTATCTTTAGTTCACACCTAAAAATACAATTAAACTAATGGCTACCACAGCAGACCAGGCAAGTGCTAAACAAGCCGACGACATTAACGCGGCCCGCACCCGTTTATTTTCATTGGATGCCCTCCGGGGATTTGATATGTTTTGGATTATGGGCGGCGAAGAGATCTTCCATGGCATGGCCAAAGCCACCGGTTCACCATTCTGGGGCGCTATTGCCAACCAGTTCACCCACCCCGACTGGAATGGTTTTCACCTGTATGATCTTATCTTCCCGTTGTTCCTGTTTATGGCGGGCGTATCAACTCCATTTTCTGTGGGGCGCGAACTGGAAAAAGGCAAAACACGTCGGCAACTTCTGCTTCGAGTTATAAAAAGGGCATTTATTTTAGTGTTGCTCGGCCTCGTGGTAAACAACGGGTTAAAAATTATGCCGGTTTCAGAGATCCGCTTCCCCAGCGTATTGGGCCGTATCGGTATCGCCTATATGTTTGCCAACATCATTTACCTGTATAGTACCGAGCGCTGGCAAATGTTTTGGTTTGGCTTTTTCATCATCGGCTATTGGCTGCTGCTTAAGTTTACCTCCGCACCGGGCTTCCCTATGGGCGACCTGACCATGAAAGGCAACTTCGCCTCATACGTTGACCGCAGCATACTACCAGGCCGGCTGTATTTAGGCATCCACGATCCTGAGGGACTTTTTTCAACCATCCCGGCCATCAGCACGGGCATATTGGGCATCCTTACTGGCCTGTTGCTTAAAAAGGGCGGTGTTACACAAATGCGTAAGGTAACTACCATGGCTGCAGTAGGTATCATCTTCCTGATCCTTGCACAAATCTGGAACCTCGATTTCCCGATCAACAAAAATCTGTGGACAAGCTCGTTTGTACTGCACGTAGGCGGATTAAGCCTATTGCTGATGACATTATTTTACTACATCATTGATGTAAAAGGCTATCAGAAATGGGCTTTTTATTTCAGGGTGATAGGCATGAACTCCATTTTGATTTATATTTCGGGCCACTTTATTAAATGGAGTTATACCACCGAAGGCTTTTTTGGATGGATAGGCCAGTTAGTAGGCGATCCATACAATATCGTAGTAATGGCTATTTGCTTCGTAATGGTAAAATGGGCGTTTTTGTATTACCTGTATACCAAGAAGACATTTTTGAGAGTGTAGACCGTTGATGAGATATGATTTCGCTGATTCCGTTGATTTTTTTCCGAACCGGGATTAAACAGATTGAAGGATTATAGGATTTTATGGCATCCGGCAAATCCTTCAATTAAAAAAATTCGATATTAAGGTAAAATCCGCCCAATCCTGAAAATCCCCTTCAAATCCCGGTTCAGACATCAGCGAAATCAACGTAATCACCAACAAATCAACGGTCGGCTTTCCCCCAGGTCTGCTGCTCCTCCGGCGTTAAGTAAGTCCAGGCCATGATGCGGCTTACCTTTTGGCCTTGCGACATATTGATAGTCTGCACATCTTTTACACCTTCTTTTTGAAGGGCATTATATAAGATCCTGAGATTTTCTCTTTTTGAAACCAGCGTGGTAAACCATAAAACCTGTTTCTCGAATGGCTTACTCTGTGCTGCCATCAGTTTCAGGAATGCAGCTTCGCCCCCGGGATACCATAATTCGGTATTTTGGCCGCCGAAATTAAGTATAGGCTGTTTATCCTTTCTTAAACCCAGGTTATCCCATTTACGGGCCGAACCGGCAGCAGCTTCCTTAGCCGAGGTGTGGAAGGGCGGGTTACAGATAGTAAGATCAAATAACTCGCCGGGTTTAATGATACCTTTAAAGATATCGGCCTTTTTGCTTTGCTGCCTCAATTCAACAGCAACTTTTAACTGGCTGTTTTGCTCAACGATACTTTGTGCGGATGCCATAGCCTCCAGGTCGAGCTCTGAGCCAACAAAGTTCCAGCCGTATTCTTTGAAACCTACCATGGGATAAACCAGGTTAGCGCCTGTTCCGATGTCAAGCACACGTACTTTCCTGCCTTTGCGCACAACACCGTTATTAACAGAAGCAAGCAGATCGGCCGCATAATGGATATAATCGGCACGGCCAGGTATAGGCGGACATAAAAAACCTTCGGGAATGTCCCAGTAGTTTATACCGTAATGATGCTGCAGCAATGCCTTATTAAGTATTTTTACTGCTTCCGGATCGGCAAAATTAATGGTAAAATTATCATATTCATTGGTACGCACAAACGGCCTCAGGGCAGGCGTGGCTTTGATCAATGCTTTAAAATCATACCCCCCGCGGTGTTTATTACGCGGGTGCATATTGGTTTTAGCCTGAGGCTGGTTGGATTCTTGTGCTGACAATGGAATAGTGTTTTTAGTTTATGATTAACCCACAATGCCATTCAGATCGGCAGGCGAATAATTGATAGATTTTAATGTTTTATGATCAGATGTACGATACACCAGGTACGAGCCGTCTATCTCTTTATAGTATGCATCCGTATTGGCCGTATTTTTATAGTGTTCGATGGTTTTCTCAGCCTCTTCAACCGTTTTGCAGGCTTTGCTCATATTGGAGCGGTGCACTTCATCAAACAGTTCTTTAAATTTTGAGCCCAGGCCAAATTCAAGTACTGCTCCTGATAATACGTATTGCAGATCGCAGAGGGCATCAGCTACTTCAACCATGTTATTATCATTAACAGCCTGCTGCAATTCTTTTAATTCTTCGGCAATAAGTTCGATACGCAGATCGCAGCGTGCTCTTGAGGGTATTGTAGGTTTTTCAATTATAGGATGCTTAAAAGTGGCATGAAATTCGGCTACCTGGGTTAATGCACTTAAATCTTTGATCATGTTGTTTTAGGGCGATAAATAAGCGGCTAAGTTAAGAATTAACCCTAAGGCTTTCAAAAAATTAGTATAAGCCGCAGGGCCGACGCATTAGAAATTTTTGTTAGCTATAAGTGTTAGGAGAAACTTGTGATTCCACCCAGCCATTTTTCTTTTGGCCTTTATGCTGGCTTTGCTGGTTTTGTCAGCCTTTAGAATATTTAAAGCTATCTTTCTGACTACAGCAAGATTTTGTGCAGCCTGACTATTTCGTGTGGTATTATAATCTTCGGCAAAACCAACATCCAGTTGCCAGTGCAACTGGTTTTCTATTCCCCAATGTGTGCGGATGGCTTGGTTAAAATAGGCAGCGTCTGCCTGAAGGCTGGAGATGTAATAACGATTTTGTGTAGTACGGCTGTCCCCAATTATGCGTTCGGAGGTGATTTTGATAATACTCTTTATTCCTTTCCAATTTTCCTTTTCGTCAATCCAGTTAAGTTCATGTATGACCTTGCAGGTTCTGATCTCAGACCGCCCGTGCCCTTTATCCAGATGCTGGCTGTAACTGTCTTCCCTGAAGTTAAACTGGTTGGTTACCTGGTCATAAAACGTTTCATGGTTTTGCTTCAGGGCCAGGATATAATCCCCCTGACTTTCGATAATCTTTTCAGCGATTGCTTTTTGGGTGCCCATCGCATCGATGCTGACTACTGCCCCCTTAATGTTCAATAAAGATAGTAATGCCGGGATGGCACTAATCTCATTACTCTTGTCAGCCACCTTTTGTTGCCCAAGTACCAACTGATTACGGCCTGACCAGGCACTTACCAAATGTAATGCCCCCAATCCCTGATGCTTGCAGGCGCTATTGCAGACGCTCTTTCCATCGATAGCAATCAGTTCCCTTTCGCCAGATGTACCTGTTGTTTGAAGGCTCTGGCCAAGTTCCGCCGTCCAGGCGCGGAAACAGCGTTCAAAAACATCCGCATCGATCATCATAAAAACGCGATTGATCGTATCATGACTCGGTATGCCATTTTCAAGCGGTAGCAACTGTTTTAAAAAGTCTTCTTTTTCCTTGCCAAACTCCTCCATTTCGTACCAGCTTTCCGCACCGCATACAACCGCCAATACCGATAGGATTATTACTTCCAGTAAATTATGTTTCTTATTATTGCCCGTGCGCGGATCGGGTATCCATCTGAAATGATCATGGAGTGAGGTTGTCATATTCTTTTTACAAAGAAAAAACTCTAAAAGGCTTTACCCCCCCCCCGAACATTTAAACTTATTCCCTCTTTACCAACATTTTGTTGGTAACACTACTCATTTTTACCGTTTCTTATACGTCAGCCCTGGTATAAGCCGTATTAGGCCAAGGGTTATAAAACAAAAAATAAATAAAGCAACAACAATTAATAGCACTGATTATCAATTAATAAAAATTTAACATAAATAGCTATTGTTAACATAAACATAATATTAAAACCACATTATATTAACCTAACTTTGCACCGCGCAGAAAAAAATGTGCTTCACCCGATCTCCAATCCATTCACATGAAAAACATAAAAGATAAAGCCGCTACTAAACAAGCCCGTAAAGCTCTTAAGAAACAAATAAAAGAGAAATTAGTTATCCAGATTGAAACCCTGGTAAGTGAATTTGGCCCCGATGCCAGCAAAGCTAAAAAAGCTATAGACAAAGCTGCAAAAAACCTGGCAAAAATATTGGCTACTAAATTAAGTCCTGAAGTACACGCCGCTCCCGCTGAACCCAAAGCAAAAAAAGAGAAAAAAGCAACCGAAGCAGCATCGGTTACTCCCGCAAAAGCGCCTGCGAGCAAAACAACAAAAGATACCGAGCCTGAAAAAGCCATTTAATTAAAAAAACAAACGATAAAAAGACATTCAATTCATTTTTTTAAATCCCCAAAAGCCAATTGTTAAGGATTAATACCTTTCAGCAGTTGGCTTTTTTATTAATTAAACAATACGACATAAAAAAAACACAATAAGGCCTATTTTTTTTTAATAACAATTATATAAAATAGCAAATAAAGAGTACGAATCTCCCAATAAAATTGATTTTATATTGATAATTATTCAATAATTATTAACTTACGTTAAAATTAACATTATTCAAACAGCCATAACTTCCGTTTTATGAAGAAAATTTTACTATTCACTCTCATTTTGCTAACCATAACTCCCCTATTGGCATTAGCACAAAAGAAAGCTATAACCGGAATCGTTACCGATGCAGCAAGCAATGCACCAATGCCCGGGGTATCGGTACATATAAAAGGCAGCAATTTAGGTACAAGCACTAATGCAAAAGGGATATACACCATTTCGGCAGCAGCAACTGATGAACTGATTATAAGTTATACGGGCTACAAAACCATAACAGTTGCCATTAACGGGCGCTCTAAAATTGACATCACCATGGTTAGTGATATAGCCCAATTAAATGAAGTGGTATTAATAGGTACACGATCTGCCGGGCGGGTAAAGCTGGAAACGGCAGTTCCGGTTGATATTGTTAACGTGGGTAAAGCGGCATCGGTAACTGGTCGTATGGATATCACCGACATCCTTAACTACTCGGCCCCATCGTTCAACTATAATAAACAATCGGGTTCGGATGGTGCCGATCACGTTGAACTGGGTACCTTACGCGGCCTCGGTCCCGATCAAACACTTGTATTGATAAATGGTAAGCGCCGGCACTCCACTGCTTTCGTTTCGGTATTCGGTACGCGTGGCCGCGGTAACTCCGGTGTCGATCTGAGTTCTATCCCAACAGCATCTATCGACAGGATCGAGATCCTCCGTGACGGAGCTTCGGCCCAATATGGCTCTGACGCTATTGCGGGTGTTATCAACCTTGTTTTAAAGAAAACCACTGGTGTGTTTAATGCCAACGTTGGTTATTCTGGTTATTATGATCCCGCTTTTAACAGTGGTAAAAGTGTTGTTGCGTCTCAATACCCTCACGGCGGCGCTATTGATGGCAATGGTATCACCATTGATGCCAATTATGGTTTGGCTCTTGGTAAAAACGGTGGTTTCATCAACTTTACGGGCGACTATGCCAAAAACGGCAAAACCTTTCGCCAAACTCATGATACCACAACCTCAAATCCCAAAGCGCTGCCTATAAACCCGTACAGGCGTGCCAATGGCGATGGATCGGCCGAGAGCGGCACATTCTTTTTCAACCATGAATCACCTCTTGCCGGTACCCGTACAACCTTGTACAGCTTTGGTGGTTACAGCTATAAGGCATCTGACGATTATGCCTTTACCCGTAATTTCTCTGGCCGTCCTGAACGTTTCCCTACCGACAACAGCGGCAAAATAATCCCGGTGAGCGGTATCATTTTTAACACCCCAGACGGCGAGTCATATTACAATCCCATTATCCGTACACATAATACAGATCTTGCCATTGCCGTAGGCGCAAAAGGCACCCTGGGCGACGCCTGGGATTGGGACCTGAGCAATAACATCGGCAACAATAAATTCCACTTTTTTGGCTATAAAACATTTAATGCTTCTTTAGGGGCCGATAAAACCAATTTTGACGATGGCGGATCGGAGTTTTTACAAAACACCAGTAACCTGAACATCAACAAACATTTTGGCAATATAATGCAGGGCCTTAACCTTGGTTTTGGCGGCGAATACCGTTACGAGCGCTATAAGATCTTTTCGGGCGAAGAAGGATCCTACAAAAATTATGACCCCACTGGTGTAAAGGCGGCAGGCTCACAGGGTTTCCCCGGCTATCAGCCCGGTGATGTGGTAAATGCCCACCGTTCGGTAGAAGGTGTATATGTTGATCTTGAAGGCGATATCACTAAAAAATGGCTGGTCGATTTCGCTAACAGGTACGAGCATTACAGCGACTTTGGCTCAAACTTTAATACCAAACTGGCTACACGCTATAAAATTACCGATAACTTTAACATCCGCGGCTCATTGGGTACAGGTTTCCGTGCGCCGTCATTACAACAGATCAATTACAGTTCAACCTTTACCAACGTACAGGGCACGGTGATATCTGAAGTTAAAATAGCGCCAAACTACAGCCCCATCACCAAAGCAGCAGGCATCCCTAACCTTAAACAGGAAAAATCAAAAAATGCTGGTTTAGGCTTTACCTTTAAACCGATGCCTGAGTTAAGTTTTACTGTTGATGGATACTATATTAAAGTTACCGACCGCGTTGTGCTTTCTGGCCAGTTCAGTGCCGATGACGAAACCCTCGACCCTACATTTACCAATGCCCTGAAAAACCTGCATGTAAGCTCTGCCCAGTTTTTTGCCAATGCTGTAAACACTACCAATAAAGGTTTGGACGTAGTTATTGACTACAACAAAACCATTGGCGCCAACAGGTTCAGGGTACTTTTTACAGGCAATTTCCAAACTATGAAGATTGACAAGGTAAACTACCCACCTATACTTGGTACTACCCCTGCCTTGCGCGAAACATTTTTGAGCGAACGTGAAAAGAAATTCATCCTGGCATCGGCCCCCCCTCAAAAACTTAGCTTAAACCCCGAGTTTAGCCACAAAAGCTTTACCGTAGGTACCCGCTTTACTTACTTTGGCAAAGTTGTTATTGATGGCTATGGCGACGGTACAACTCTTACACCTACCGTACCAACCGATAATGGTTCGGCACAACTGCCCGACCAATATATTTACAGCGGCAAAGTAGTGAGCGACCTGTATTTCGCTTACAAAGTGGCGAAATCGGTTCGTGTATCAATAGGCGCCGACAATATTTTTAACGTACATCCTGATCTGGCATATGTAAAAGGCGCTAAAGGATGGGCTTATAATAACGAACCATCAGGCCCGTTTGACGCTGTACAGATGGGCGAAAACGGCCGCCGCTTTTTTGCCAGGGTAGGCTTTACATTTTAAATAATTAACTGAAAAACTATTAACTGACTGATTCGATACAGGTCGCCCCGATTGTGGGGCGACCTTTTTTTATTTTAGAGGAGAAGTTTGGCACTATTATTTTAAAAGCAGGTTTTTTGTAATTACAAGAGGATAAGGCAAAGTATCGGCAACCGATTTATACAGGTATAGCTCATAAAGTAGTATTTTTTGTTTTCGCCCTTTTTTAAATACAGCAAACCTGTATTTAGGCCTGTAAGAGGAAAAATTAAACTTTATGGTATCATTGATCAGCGTGTAGGTTCCACCCTCTTTATCTATGCCAAAACAAACCGATCGTATATAAAAAGTTTTGTTTTCTTTTAACTTAAGGGTTGTTGTGCAATTGGCCGCACCTTCATTAAAAGCAATTAAAACATCTTTATCCTCAAGGCTTTCATAATTTATGATTCCGTAAGGTTGCCATACAATAAGTCCTAACAAAAGGGCAGCAATTCCTGTTATCCAAGCTACTGATCTGTTTTTAAACCGGTTACGTATAATACGATAAAATTGAACAAGCAGACTTACAAAAAGCACCAAGAGTGTTAATACGCATATCGGGAATAAAAGCATGTCCCATCCTCCGAGCATGCCTTCCCAATAATACCTTGTATTAACTAATACAAAAAGTATTAATGTACCCGGAAGCAGGATTTTGTTTCTGGCCATTTTTAAATTGTGACTGCTAAATATACAAATCCAAACAGGATATTAAATCCGTGCTTTGATTACCCATACCAAAATCAAGATAATTAGCGTTTACAAAATTGAAATTCAACGTAACATTTACTTAGGCTAAAACTCTAACTTTGAAACGCCCTGCTGAAGTAAACATTAAGTCCCGATGCGAAAAATGTAAACATGCCTATCCCTAATCTACCCAAAAACTACACCGACGAACAGTTATTACATATGATGGCCTGCGACAACCGGGATGCCTTTACCGAGCTGTATAACCGGTATTGGGATAAAACCTTTGCTGTAGCCTATCACCGTTTAGATGATGAGCATGAAGCCGAAGAAGTAGTGCAGGAAGTATTTTTAAGTATCTGGCAGCGCCGTGCAAGCCTTAAGTTAACACATACCATGGCTACGTATCTTTCGGTAGCCATTAAATACAAGGTGATCACTCATCTTGATCGTCAGTACAGGAAACAACAGCACCTGGATGAACTTGCTTTTACCTTGCCCGAAGCAGACGACAGCACTATTCAATGGCTGGAGGAAAAAGAACTGCGTCAACGGCTTAACCACAGCATCAGCCTTCTGCCCGAAAAATGCCGCATCGTATTCCTGCTTAGCCGGGATGAAAATAAAACCTATGCCGAGATAGCTGCTGAACTGGGTATATCACAAAAAACTGTTGAAGCGCATATGTCAAAGGCGCTAAGTTCGTTAAGGCAATCGCTGGGTATTTCTCTGCCGGTGCTGATTTTACTCCTCAGTTAACATACTCTTCAATTTTTAACATAATGAAGCGCGATACAGCCCGATTCAAGGATCTTTGATTCAATTAGTTTTAAGCCTACATTTCCCTTTAAACCTGCGGCTTCCAGCAGACTCCTCCCCTCGCCTACAATTACGGGATGTATAACATAATGAAACTCATCAACCAAACCAAGTTCAATGAGTTGTAAGGGCAGGTTCACACCTCCTATTGAAATATTACCCCCGGCCTGTTGCTTCAGTTTGCGGATCTCCTCGCCAGGGTTTGCTTGAGTAATTACAGAGTTTTTATCGTCGGTGCCGGTCAGCGTCCGTGAAAAAACAAGTTTTTCAATACCGTCAAATGCCTGTGCAAATTCTTTTTCCTCTTTGGTTGATAAAGGATCTTTTGCGGCGTCCGGCCAATACGGAACCATAAGCTCGAAGGTTTTACGCCCGTATACAATCAGGTCTACATCATCCATAAGTCGGGTAAAATGTTCTAATATATCCTTACCACCGCTAAATTTGGTGTGGTCGCAGCAACCATCTAAGCTCAGGTTAATGCCGTAGATTACTTTTCTCATTTGATTGGTTTTAATTGGCTTTTTTAAAATTAGTAAATTTTCAACCGGCATAACTTATACAGATCTTTATCTCACCAAAAAAGAAAAAAAAGATAGCGGTAAATATTTTTCATTTTCCACTAAGGGTATCTGCTTCCATCACTGACTATATATGCAAAAGGTTGAAAGATCAGGCACAATGGAAAACAACACCTACAACGTAAAGGAGCTCGCTCATAAATTAAAACAAGGCACCATCAGTGCTAACGAAAAAGCCTGGCTTGATACCTGGTATGCTGGTTTTAATGATGAAGAAGTATTGTTATCTGCCTCGAAATACCAAAATCCTGAGCAGCTGCGGGAAAGTATTTTGAGTAAGATAACCGCGCAAATGGAAACACCGGAGCAACCTGCGCGTAAGGTATTTACCTTATGGCGAAATATAGCTGCTGCAGCGGCTGTGGTATTACTGGTTACCTTTGCCGCGCTTTACAAAAACCAGGTATTGGAAGTTATTGATCCTGCCAAACAGGTCGATCTGGTTACAGCTCCGGGCAAACACCGGCATATCAGTTTGCCCGATGGTACCCGGATCTGGCTTAGTCCCGGCAGCCGCATCAGTTATCCAGATAAATTCAGGACTAAAGAACGTTTGGTAATACTGGAGGGCGAGGCGTTTTTCGACGTAGTACATGATGAGGACCATCCATTCGTTATCCAATCGGGACAGCTTAAAACCGTTGTATTGGGTACCAGCTTTAATGTTAAAGCCTATCCCGACCAGATTATCTCTGAAGTTACGGTTATCAGCGGAAAAGTGGCGGTGCAGGAGCATAACCTACCCAAAAGCCAGCAAGCCATTATGGTACTTAACCAACGGGCCTTGTATAACAAGGCTGACAGATCGTTAATTAAGGAAAATTATCCCAATGCTTCCAAATTCCTTTCACAGCGCACCGGTTTGTTCAGTTATGACGGGGCGTCACTGCAAACCGTGGTTGACGACCTGTCGCATCAGTATGGTATCCGCATACACCTTACGCCGGATATCACCCAAAACGGTTTTTACGGTCATATCAACACGAATGAGCCTATCGACAAAACTTTTAATAAACTTTGCACCGTAATGGACCTTCGCTGGAAACGGGTCGAAAACCAATATTTCCTGCAACCTTTATCATCCAACAATTAACCTTTTCATTCTAAAACATCATCCCTAAAAAGGAAACAAACCACACCAACAATTTAAAGCAAAATGAAAACCAACAGACCGGCATGGCCCTCCATGCTGATTTGCGAAATAACGCGAACACCCTTCCGAACGGCACTCTGCATGTTGTTATTTTTAATGATGGCACTAAGCAAAGCACAAGCCCAGGGGCCTTTAGATAAACCCGTTAGTATAACTATAAGCAACGAACCGCTTAAGCAGGCTTTAGATAAAATCACAGCTGCCTGCGGCGTAAGGTTTACCTATAATGAAACAGTTGCCAAAAGCACTGTTAAGATCAGTGTGTATGCCAAAAACCAGCCTTTGGGCGATATATTACGCAAGGCCCTTGCTCCGCACCCGTTTATTTTTACGGTGCTTGATAATGAAGTATTGATCAAATACGATGCCGGCAAGGTAAAAAAGCAGGCAGCCGCCGGCACTGATGGCAAATACACGGTAAGCGGCACCGTTAAATCAAAACAAACCGGCGAAACTATTATTGGCGCAAGCATTAGGGTTACCGATGCAAACTTTGGCACATCAAGTAACGAATACGGCTTTTATTCGCTTACACTGCCTGCCGGTGACCATCAACTTTCGATAAGCACTATGGGGCAAAAAGCCGCGGTTGTTCCGGTATCATTAGCCGGCAACCTTCGTTTAAATATCGAACTGGAAGACAATGCCCAGCAATTGCAGGAAGTAACTGTTAAAGCAGTACCTGCCGGTGCACGCGACCTGGCCAGTCCGCAAATGGGTGTTGAGCACCTCAGCATCCAGGAAACCAAAAACATCCCCGTGCTGCTTGGCGAGCGTGATGTGATCAAAACCATCCAATTGCTTCCTGGCATCAAATCGGCCGGGGAAGGCAACGGCGGGTTCTTTGTACGTGGTGGCGCAACCGATCAAAATTTGATCCTGCTGGATGAGGCTCCCGTATACAATGCATCGCATTTGCTGGGTTTCTTCTCCACCTTTAACTCGGATGCCATCAAGAATATTAATATTTATAAAGGCGACATGCCCGCGCAATATGGCGGCAGGCTTTCATCTGTACTGGATATTAAAATGAATGACGGTAACAACCAGAAGTTTGGCGTAAGCGGCGGCATTGGCCTGATTGCCGCGCGCATCAATGCCGAAGGGCCTATTCAAAAGGGCAAATCATCTTTCCTGATTTCTGCACGGCGTACTTATGCCGATGCTTTCCTGGCCTTATCAAAAGACAGTATTGCAAAAAAAAGCCAGCTTTATTTTTATGACCTTAATGCCAAAGCCAACTATGTTTTGGGCGATAAAGACAGGTTGTTTGTTTCGGGATATTTTGGAAAGGATGTGCTTAAGGCTGCCGATATAGCCGGCATTAACTGGGGTAACACCACGGCTACCTTGCGCTGGAACCATATTTTTAACAGTCAGCTGTTTTCAAACACCTCGCTCATCTACAGCAATTATGACTATAAGCTTAACATTAAGCAGGATGTAAACGAATACAATATTTATTCCCAAATCCGCGATTTTAACTTTAAGGAAGACATGCAATGGTATGCCGGCGGCAAAAACACCATCAGTTTTGGTGTAAACAGCATTTACCATACCATTAAACCGGGCGAAATTTCGGCTACCGGTAACTCCGGCGTTATATCTCAAAGCCTGCAAAACAGGTATGCCCTTGAAAACGCCGCTTATGTTACCAACACCTGGAAAGCAACAGATCGTTTTACTTTAACCTACGGGGTACGCCTGTCGGCCTTTACCATACTTGGCTCAGGCGATTATTACGATATTGATGCTGACGGGAACATCGTAGGCTCTAAACATTACACTTCCGGCCAGGAGGTAAAAACCTATATAAACCCCGAGCCCCGTATTGCAGCAGCTTTCCAGCTAAATGATGTAAGTTCTATCAAGACATCGTACGCCCGTAATGCGCAAAACCTGCATTTGATCTCCAACTCAAACTCGGGTTCACCAACGGATAAATGGGTGGCAAGCACTAATATCATTAAACCGGAAATTGCTGACCAGTTCTCTGTGGGATACTACAAGGATTTCAACGAACACAACTATGAATTTACGGTCGAAAGCTATTACAAAAAGCTGCAAAACCAGATAGATTACCGCAATGGCGCCAATGTGTTTACCAATCAACCCATAGAAACACAGTTACTTTTCGGAAAAGGCCGTTCCTACGGTGCCGAGTTCTTGCTAAAGAAGAAAACCGGCAGGCTTAGCGGCTGGATCAGCTATACGCTGTCAAAATCTGAACGGATGATTGACGGCATCAATAACAACCAGTGGTACAATGCCCGGCAGGACCGCACCCACGACATTGCCATTGTAGCCATGTACAAAGCCAGCGAAAAATGGACATTCTCGGCCAACTTCGTTTACTATACCGGCGATGCCGTGACCTTTCCGAGTGGTAAATACCAGGTTGACGGCGTAACTTATTACTACTATACCAACCGAAATGCCGACAGGATGCCGGCTTATCACCGTTTAGATTTAGGGGCAACCAGGCAACTCAAAAAAACGGCGAAATTTCAATCTGATTTAACCTTCAGTCTTTATAATGCCTACGGCAACCCTAACGCCTATCGCATATTTTTCCGTGATAATAAAACCGATGCAAGCCGCACCGAAGCTGTGCGTACTACCCTGTTCACCTTTGTACCTTCGGTTACCTATAACTTTAAATTTTAAGCCGATGAAAAACACTATAAAATATATAACTCTTATGCTTTTTGCAGCAACCTTAAGCAGTTGCGAAAAAGCCATCGACCTGAAATTGAAAGACACCACCCCGCAATATGTAGTTGAAGGTGTATTAACCAACCAGGCCGGCGGCTGCAAAGTATTATTAAGTAAGACCAAAAACTTCACCGATAACAATGACTTTAATGGCATAGGCGGCGCTACCGTTACTATTGCCGATGATAATAACAATGTTTACCCGCTTGCAGCTACGAGTATCGGCATTTACCAAAATATTACTTTAACAGGCACCCCTGGCCATATCTATCAGCTTAGTGTGAGTGTTGATGGCAAAACATTCACCTCAAGCTGCTTAATGCATCCCGCCGTTCCGTTAGATAGTATTTACCTGGTTAAAGACGAGCTTCAAAATAATAAAGACGGCACCCCGCGCAAATATGTTACCGTGCGATATGACGACCCTATAGCTACCAAAAACTATTACCGCTTTGTACAGTATGTAAACGGCCGCAAAGAAGAAACGATCATGCTGGAAGACGACGAATTTACCAACGGGCAGGAGGTGAACAACAACCTCAGGTTTGATAACAGCAACGATAACCCAGCGCGCGACATCCGCCCCGGCAACCAGGTAACCATTGAAATGATGAGTATTGACCAAGCCGTTTACAAATACTTTTACAGCCTCAGTAACAGCGCCAACGGCGATGGCAATAACGCCGCCCCGGCAAATCCGCTAACCAATATTAAAGGCGGCGCATTGGGTTACTTTAGTGCGCACACAGTGGAGAGGAAGGTGTTGACAGCGCCGTAACCGCCAGCCCTTAAAGGGGCAACTATTGTAATAAAATCATATAAAAACACCCGCCCGAGGCGAGTGTTTTTTATTTAAACCAATATTTCCCCGCAGGGATTTTGTTGCCTGTTACCATCATTCGAATAAATTCATAAATTTAGCATGTGCAAGATTACCTTTTATTCATAGATACCGAAACCTCCGGCCTGCCCAAAAAGTGGGACCTGCCCTATTGTGATAACGACAACTGGCCTTATGCCCTGCAGGTGTCGTGGATTGTGTACACCCGTGACAAGCAGGAGGTAAAGCGCGAGGATCATTATATTAAAGATAATGACTTCACCATAAGCCCAAAAGCGTATGCTGTGCATGGCCTTACCCAGGAATATTTGGTTGAGCACGGCGAATGGCGCAGAGATGTAATGAACATGCTGGCCAACGATCTGCTTGAATATCAACCGCTGGTAATAGGCCACTTTATTGAGCTTGACCTTAATGTTGCCGGCGTTGAGTTTTACCGCACAGGGATCACCAATCCGCTTCAAAATTTAAAAACCTTTTGTACCATGCTGGCTACCACAAAATGGGTACAAAACCCGCAGACCAAGTATTTAAGGTTAAACCAACTGTACGAAGTACTGTTTAACAAAACATTCGACAGGCAGCACAACGCCCTTGAAGATGCCGAAGCTACCGCCGAATGCTTTTTTGAGATGCTGAAACGCGGCGATATTACCGAAGATAGCGTGGAGCACCAGGAGGTTTACCTGCAAAAAATCCGCTCCGAAAAAAAATACCTTTTACCCGCAGCCATCATTTTAATTTTGATCATCATCATAGCTTTTTGGTTATATGGTTCAACGTCTTGAATTTTTAAGTAAGGTATCCCCTTTTAATCTGCTTCCAACAGAAGTATTGGAACAGGTTGCCGACCAGTTGCAGGAGATCCGTTATAGTAAAGACACGGTTATTTACCAGCAGGAAGTAACCAAAATGCGCGGCGTCGACATCATAGCCGAAGGAGAATATGAATCCTTTTTTTACGATAGCCAGCAAAATAAACGCCTGTTGGAGCACCATCATTCGGGCTATTGCTACGGAGGAATTTCGGTATTACTTAATCGTAAGCAGTCTATCCGTACGGTAATAGCCAAAAAGGGCACAACCGTTTTCTTTTTACATCGCAAAGATTTCCGGTCGCTGTGCAAAGCTTACGAAGACTTTGTACAATATTTTACTGCCGATTTTGGTAAACGGATGCTTAATGATGAGTTTGCCCATTTTTACAAACGCCCGGCAACTTTTGAGGAAAGCTATATAGCTTCCGAACAAATGTACTCGCGCAAAATTGAAAGTATCGAATACCGCGAGATAGTATCCTGCCCTCAAGGGACCCCGGTTTATGAAACGGCACGGTTGATGGCCAAACACAAGGTGAGCTGCATTTTTATCCGCGATGAGCAAGCCAAAATTGTAGGCTATGTGACCGATATAACACTGCGCGATAATGTAGTTGCAAAACAGGCAGATACCGCCCAACCGGTCGACAACATTATGGATAACCCTATCGTTTGCATTAGCACCAACGCTTATGTATACGAAGCTATTTTGATGATGTTCCGTACCAAAACCCGGTATTTACTCATCAAAAACGGGGATGAATTTGTAGGCAGCATCAGCAGGAATAAATTATTGGCAGAGCAGGCGCAATCGCCCCTGGTGTTCATTCAATCGGTAAAACAAGCCATTTCAGTACAGGAGCTTAAGCGCAAATGGGAATCCGTACCGCAAATGGTCACACAATTGCTTGGTCGCGGTGTAAACGCCGAAATTGTAAACCAGGTGATCACCACCATTGCCGATACCATTGCCATAAAAGTGATTGAAAGCGTTATTGCAACAATGGGCCAACCGCCGGCCAAATTTGTTTTCATGGTGCTTGGCAGCGAAGGCCGTAAGGAACAAACTTTTAAAACCGACCAGGATAACGCCATTATTTACGAAGATAAAGCCAACGAGCAGCGTGAGTTAGTGCGTGAATATTTCCTGAGCTTTGCCCAACAGGTATCTGAAAAACTTGACAATATCGGCTTCAGCTTTTGCACCGGCGGTTACATGGCCCAAAACCCCAAATGGACGCACTCCCTCTCCCACTGGAAACGCAATTACGAAAGCTGGATGACCGAGGCCGTACCCGAAACTGTGATCCAGTTCTCTACCTTTTTTGATTGCCGCTACCTGTATGGCGAAGCCGGCATTATGGATGAGCTCAAAGAATTTCTGGATGAGGAACTGCAAAAGCCGTTGGGCAAGATCTTCTTCCACATGGCTAAAAATGCTTTGCAATATGAGCCGCCCCTCACCTTTTTCAAAAACATCAAAACGTTCACCAAAGGCAGCCAGGAAGTTTTCGACATTAAAAAATCAATGACTCCGATCGTCGACCTGGTGCGGATGTACGCTCTACGCCACCGTATTTTTGAGGTGAATACCGGCGAGCGGTTGAAGGCGCTAAAAGAGAAAGGTGTGTTCAACGAAAAAGAGGTTCATGAGCTGATCCAGTCGTACTATTTTTTAATGGGCCTGCGCCTCCGCAATCAGGCCTCCCAAATTATCCGGGACCGCACCGAACCCGACAACTACATCGACCCGGATAAACTCACCAAGATCGAAAAAGTGGCCTTAAAGGAGATTTTTAAAACGATAGATAATTTCCAAACAAGAATAAAGATGGAATTTACGAATAACTTGTTCGGGTAAGGAATTGTAATATGTAACCGACGTCATGCCGAACTTGTTTCGGCACCCCATACGCTAAGAAGTACGCGTGCTAAGCATTCGCCAACCTGTCCCGTGGGATCTCGAAACAAGTTCGGGATGACGGACGCTTCATCTTAATTCGTCATGCCGAACTTGTTTCGGCACCCCACTTGCTAAGAAATACGCGCGCTAAGTGGACAGATTATAATTATTCTATTTCCAATTCTTCCTTTAAGTCTTTCATTGTAGGGTAATAGATTTAATCAAATTGATCTTCCAGTCCTTATGCCAATTCTTCAGTTGTTTTTCCCTATTAATAGCATCTGTTATTCTATGAAAATGTTCATAATAAACAATATCGTACAAGCGATATTTCTTTACAAATAATGAACCTTCTCCATTAATATGTTGCCAAACCCTTGCACGCAGATCACTCGTTACACCAATATAAAACGTAGTACGATAGGTATTGGTCATGATATAAACATGACCTTGTTTATCTGGCATTTGTGATTTAGTTATGTATGCTAATTTATTCTATTCTATTAATAAAAATAAACTTTATCACCTAAATACTTAGCACGTGGGTGCCGAAACAAGTTCGGCATGACGGCTATATGAATTAGGCGTCGTCCCGAACTTGTTTCGGGATCCCACAGAACAGGTGGGCAACATGCTCTGCATACGTATTTCTTAGCGCGCGGGGTGCCGAAACAAGTTCGGCATGACGGGGGGAGTAGTACTTTATACCCCCATCTCCTCCAACCTCGCATAAATCTCCACTATCGCTGCCTGGTCTATCAGGCTTTTGATGCGATGCGGACCGAGCAGGTTTTTATCGTTCCGTTCCTGTTGCCATATGCGGTTAGCGTCGTCAACAAAAAAACGAAATTGTGTTTTGTCTTTATCAACACGATATAATTCCTGGTAGCCACGAAGTAAAACCGCATTGAACCAGTAATTGCCGGGCAGCCGGTTGTTGCGGTAAAAGTATTGTTCAGAGGCTTTGGCAATCCGGCGGGCCTCGATCAGGTATTTTTTTTCATGGGTGATGTTATAGAGCAGCACATTGGCCTGCAGCATGGTACCCGCGTTATAAGTATAAATGGCTGAATCGATCTTTAACGACGGCACCTTTATGTTATCATAAAACAAGCCGGATGGCGCCTGCAGGTTTTTGTTTGTCCAGTTATAAGCCAGTAAAGCTGTGTCTAAATATTGTTTACGACCTGTTGCTTTGTACAGCTGCAAGGCCACCAAAATCCCCGGACCATTTGAGCAGGTGTTTTTACTTTTCCGGTTGCCTTCTTCCCAATAAAAACCTCCTCCTGCTTCATTGGTATAACCGGTTAATAAAAACCGGTAGATCATTTTGGAGGTTTCCAAATATTGTTTGTTATGTGTACGATTATAGGCATCCATCAGGGCAATGGCTACCCACTCATTATCATCATAAAAACGCGAATCCTGTTTTTCTTTTGCTACCATGGCCTGGTAAGCCGGTGCAGGTGAACGAGGCGAATAATATTGCTGAATAGCAACCATTACCGGTTTAAGGTATTGTTTTGAAGGTTCAAGCACTTCCATTTCATTAGCAGCTTGAACCAAAGCACACAGCGGCCACAAAAATGAATGGTTGCCCTTATTCTCTGCCGAATCGGTAGTTTCAAGGTACAGGCCGTTCTTCGGATCAGCAAAATAGGTGTTGATGTTTCGGTTAATGATCTTTATCCGCTCTTTGTAATTAGGTGTTTGGGCACTCGTACTAAAAGCTACGGTAAGACAAAGCAGGGCGATAAGTTTAATTTTCATAGATAATTGTATTTAAGACAGGTATAAATCAGATACTAAAATAAGCCATAAAAGTGGTTGAATCCTTTTATGGCTTTTATTGTTACAAAGCTGTTGTTTAAAATTTACCGGCCGCTTTCAGCGTTGCGGCAGCTTCAACCATCATTACACCGCTTAACTGGGTGGTAAGATCCGTAGTACCTGATGGCTGTTTTTTCCAATCGGGACTGATCATGAGTGACGGCCGCTCGATACCGGCTGTGTAGAGCGTTTCGGCGTTAAATTTTAGGAAGCTGATAAACTTAGTTTTGTCTGCTTCTGAAACATCCGGATCAAGCGCCAGCAGTGTAAGATACCTGATCAGGATCCCCTTAAATAAACCACCATCGCCCTGCCCTTCCGATTTCAGGATGCCGCCTGGTGAAATATCTGTATCATTAATGGTGGCATTGGCTGTGTTTACGGCATCGGTAAGGTAAGCAGCATCTTTGGTAACATGATAAAGTTCCAATGCAGCCCCGATAAACACACCCTGGTTATAGGTAAACTTCCACTTGCTGATCTGCCCGTCACCATTGGCGTTGATACCATCCCAGATAATGCCCGAAGGATCAAGCAGGGTTTTCTTGAGCCAGGTATATAATCTTTTTGCTGTCGCGAGGTCGGCTTCATTTTTTTCCAAAGCATATAAACGGGCCGCAAAGATGATGGCCGGAGCATTTGCAGGTGTATTTTTATAATCTAACTGATTTTTACGCCAGGCTATGCCGCCGCCTTGGTTGCTGTTTTCGCCGGTTTGAATATCTGTCCAAAGCGTGTGGGCTGCCGTTAGATAAGCGGCATCCTTTGTAGCATTGTAAGCCCTTAATGTAGCCAGATCCAGCCATTCCATATCATCGTAAAAATTATTGGAAAGACCGCCGTTAGTGGTTTTTATCCCGGCTAAAAGCGAGCTCATTCTTTGCTTGTAGATATCATTATTGGTGCGCAGGTAGGCATCGGTAAAAATATCAAGGGTATGGGCATTAGGCCAGTAATTAAAAGTGGTACTGCCGGCATTGTTCGCCACAAAATAATTTCCGTTTGCCGATATGAAGGTTGTGTATGTTTTTTCCTGTAATGAATCGGCTGTTTCGGCGTACTTATATTGCACCTTTGCCGAAGCTTTGTTACCGTACAAGGGGAAAGGTTTATCCTTCAGGCACGACGAAAAGCTTACTGCCACCCCTCCCGCGAGGGCAACAACAGCTAAATTTCTGAATACTTTATTTTTCATAAAATATGGGTTATTGTGAACCTGCCGCCAGTAAGGCGACAGGTGCTAATAATTAATTATTTAACAGTAACAGAGTGGGTATAAGCAGCAGCATCAGCGCTAAAGTCAACTACGATATCAGCGTTGTGATTATCGGCTGCACCGGTAAACTTAAAGCAGAAATCATACTGCGAGTTGTTAACCGGCACCATGTACCAGAATGATTTGGCTGTATTGGCATCCGGGCGACTGTTATCCGAATTTTTGCTGCCATAAAACTGGGTTGAAGTGTTACCCGCAGCATCTTTAAAGGTAAAGCGGAACTTGTAACGCTCATCCCTACCCCATGATTCCTGGTGAAATACAATAGATGCGTTATCTATTTCCCATTTACCACCGGCTTTGTAAGGCAGCGGGAACCATACTTTATTATCTGCCGCAAACCATAAACCAACCTCGGTTACTTCGGTTATAGTAGCCGATGCAGAGGTAAAGTCAACTACTATACGTTCAACTTTTGTAGCACCGGTTACAGTGGTACTGCCATCTTTTAACAGCTTAATACCATCGATAGAGTAAGTAGCAGGCGTGCCGGTGTTACGTTCGGCAAAGTGATAAGTACCTGCTTTTAATAAAGTCCAGGCCTCAAAAACACCCGCTGCAGTTTGTTTAAAGTGCACAGCTTTGCTTAAGTCTTCGCCGCCTTCAGTAGCAGAACCTGTCAGGTACAGATCGGCAGGAATATCGGTAAAGCCGGCAGCACGCTGAACCTCGATGATGCTCGAAGCCGTAGCTTTAACAACGTTGATGCCTTTTGATGACATTACAGTCCATTTCAATTTACCGGTAGCCTGCGGTTGGATCCCGGCTAAATCGGCCACCTTGTTCAGGTCTTTATAGGAGATAGTAAGTTTATTGTACAAACCATTAGCATCTGAAGGAACGGTGTAAATCGGCTTTGAAAAATCGCCGCCCTCTTTATCAAAAGCAACCTCGTACAAAACCAATCCATTGTCTTCGGCATGAGCCTCTGCCCATTCAAAGGTGGCCGAACCGGTTACCGGCTCTAACTGGATGAATTTGTTATTTGCAGGAGCAAACAGGTTGGTTACTGCCGATACCTGTGTATGTTGTAAGGTTTTATCCTTTTTACAGCCTGTTACCATTAAAATGGCTATGATGCCTGCCATGAGGCAGTATGTAATATTTTTCATGATCGTAATTGATTATAATGTCTTTTTATAAATAATTAATGATTTACCAGCCCGGGTTTTGAGTTAGGTTAGGGTCAACAGCGCGCTCATCGCGAGGGATTGGCCACAGGTAGTTTTTACCTTTGTCAAATGTGCGCAGGTTGGCCCTGATGTAGCCATTATCAACCGATGCCGGACCAAATTTGGCTCCGTGCGCCCAACCGTTCAGTACGGTTTCGGCAGTATGCCAGCGGCGGATATCAAATACCCGCAGGCCTTCCATAGCCAGTTCTACACGGCGCTCGTTGCGTACAATGTTCCGTAAATCTGCCTGTCCGGTTGCACTGAAGTTAAGTGCAGGCGCATCGGTAAACCCGGCGCGGGCGCGTAAGGCTTTGATTGTTTTATCCCAAATACCGGCATCCAGCTGGCCAAGCTCATTTTTAGCTTCGGCGTACATCAGCAGCACATCGGCATAACGGATTAATATTAAGTTTAAACCCGACTGAAAATTGGTGGCAGATGTAGGATCGTAATACTTACGGATATAGTAGCCAGTCGGCGAACTTACCTTTCCAGGAGCATATTCATCAAGCTTGGTAGGAGCAGGATCATCGCCCGGTTTGGTATATATAACCTGTGTTGTGTTATCAGGCTTTTTCCATTGATAGCCATTGTAAACAATAGTGTTGGTTAGACGTGGGTCGCGGTGAACGTACGGATTGTTTTCGTCGTAGCCCGAACCTGCATCAGATATTTTTTTTCCGTTATCCATCAGGTAACTGTCCACCAGTTCCTGGGTTGGCGCAAGTGCATTCAAACGCGCGCCCACGGCCAGCGGGGCCATATCAAAAAAGTTGCTGTAGGTACGCACAATAGGTACATATTCCAGGTCAAGCATTACCTCGCTGTTATATTCGTTTTGCGGCAAAAACACACCTTCATATGAGGGGAACAAGCTGTATGTACCATTACTATTATCGTTCATCAGCTTTTCGCAGGTGGCGGCAACTTCCTGCCAGCGGCTTTCATATAATAACACCCTTGCTTTTAAGGCTATGGCTGCACCCCTGGTGATCCGGCCCCTGTCGGCATCTTTATAAGCGGTGTTCACCGGCAAATCAGCAGCCGCAGCATCAAGTTCTTTTAAAACAAAATCCACTACCTGCGCCTTCGGCGTACGTGCAACTGTTTTTGATTCTTCAATTGTAATATCGTGATCAAATAAAGGCACATCCCCCCACCAGGTCTCCAGCATAAAATAATGAAAAGCACGAATAAACCTTGCTTCAGCCTTCATACGGGCTTTCAGCGTTGCATCCATAGCGGTAACCTTATCAACATTCTCTAAAAAGATATTACAGGTTTTTATGCCGCTATAATGAAAGCCCCACTCCTGTTTGATTCGCCCCAATGATGGATCATAGGTGCCTGCGGCAAGCGAGGCCACACCCTGGTTGTCACCACGGCCATTGTATGCATTATCCGACGCTCCTTCATTATAAAAGAAATAGTCGTTATTATACATTTGAGTATAGGCCGTATTAAGTACACTGCCGGCCTTTTCAGCTGTTGTCCAGAAATTGCTATCGGTAAATTTGTTTACGGGTGCCAGATCAAGCTTTTTACAGGCCGATACCAACCCGGCAAGCAATATAAAGAAGGCAATTTTATGTGTTGATTTTTTTTTCATGATGGATAGTGTTATAAGGTTACATCTAAGCCAAAACCATAATAAATTGGTGTTGGATAAGCGCGCGCGCTGTTTGCTCCATTTGCACTAAGGTTATTGTTGAACTCGGTCGATTCAGGATCTATAAACTTCACACCTGAAAAAGTGAGTACGTTTTGACCGGATACATAAGCCCTCAGTTTTTGTAAGCCCAATTTCTTTGACCATGTAGCAGGCAAGGTGTAACCCAACTGCACATTTTTCACCCGCAGGTATTTGCCATCAAACAGGTACATGTCTGACCCTCGCCTAAAGTTATTTTCATTTGACTGGCTGCCGCTGGCTGCAAGCCTTGGGTAGCGGCATCAGGATTTTCGGGTGTCCAATAATCAAGCTGATGCTGATAAATAACCTGTGAATAGTTAACATGGAAAGGTTCAACCTGCTCACCTCTTACAAACATGCTCCGCTTGCCCACGCCCTGTAAAAACAGGTTGAAGTCGAAACCTTTAAAAGTAACATTGTAGGTAAAACCGAAAGTCAACCGTGGGAAGGGGTTACCCAAAACAAACTTATCGTTATCATCGATAACACCATCGCCGTTAACATCCACGTAACGATTATCGCCAGGCGAAACAGTAAGACCGGCTGGTTTTGGGCCTGTTTGGATATCATGAAGGTTTTGGAAATAGCCATCGCGTTTTAAACCAACGTACGAACCAATAGGCAAACCAACGCGGTTAATAACCTGCATCTCGTCATAAGTTCTTAGCTGATCACCGCCTTCAAGGTATAAAACTTTGTTTTTACTGTCGCCCACATTAAAGCTAAAGGAGTGCTTAAAGTTTTGAGTGGTCAAATAATAATTAACTGTGAGTTCCCAGCCATGGTTTTGCACCTTACCTGCATTATAGCTTGGCAGCCCGGCGCCGAAAGTTCCGGGAACAACCGGCGGCAACAGGATGTCACGTGTTGTTTTGTTGAAATAATCAACGGATACACTTAAACTGTTTTTAAAGAAATTGGCATCAACGCCGGCGTTAAACGTTGCAGCGCGTTCCCAACGCAGGTTTGGATTGGCAAAATCAATAGTTATGCCACCAACACCCGAGTTATTAAACCCGTAAGGATTAGGATTGATTGATCCATCACCATTACGATAAGGCCCGTAAGTACGCAAATACTGATAATCGCGCACACTCTGGTTTCCCAAAATACCATAAGAAGCCCTTAACTTAATATCGCCTAATTTATCGCGATAGTTTTGCATAAAGCCCTCGTCTGTTAGTCTATAACCGGCCGATACGGATGGAAAAAACGCGTTACGATTTTGTGTATTGAATTTAGATGAAGCATCCAAACGGAAATCGAACTCGCCGTAGAGCTTGTTTTTATACGAATAATTAGCCCTGCCAAATAACGAGTTAAGACTGGTTTCTACAGTATTATTATTGGTGTTTGATGACGCCGGATCGATAACGGTGCCTGTAACGGGAGTACCTAACTCGGGGTCGGTATACTTTAAATAAAGCCTGTTTGATTTATTGGTGGTCGATTCATTAGCAACACCAATCAGCACATCAACATTGTGCGATTTATTAAAGGTTTTAGTATACTGCGCCAGGAACTGTGCATTGGTAAACAGGTTTTTGTCGTTCTCGTCGTTGGTGTTTCTATCCGCGCCATAGGTACCCGACGGATAAAAATTAACCTGCATTACCCTGCCAAACATATGGTTTGATAGCAACGTACCACCAAACACACCTTTTAACTTCAGGTCTTTAGTGATAGAAAGCTCAGCATTAAGATTCCCAAATATGTTATCATTATCGCGTAACCGATAGCCGCCTTTTTCGAGTATGCCCAACGGGTTAAACTCGGTAAGCACATCATTGGTAAGGTAGCGGCCCTGATCGTCTTTGATCTTATAATAAGTAGGTGTACGGCCGGCATCAACAATAAGGGTACCGGTGCTGTATGAGTGTTCTTTAATTTCGGTACGTGAGTAGGCAAGTATGCCTGTTAACTTAAGCTTACCGTAATTACTGGTAAGGTTCATCCTGTAATTGTAACGCCTTAAGCCATAATTGGGACCAACGAGGTTACTTCGCTGATCAGTAACACCGGCCGATACCAGAAACGTAGTGGTTGCATTACCGCCGGTTAAAGCCAAATTGTGATTTTGCTGCCATGCATCTTTTAAAATTGCATCCAAAAACCATTGCTGATCGCCTTGCTGCTGAAAGTCACGGATTTGCTGCGGACTGTAAATAGGCTGCAAACCGGCATTCACCACAGCCTCGTTACGCAAAATGGCATTTTCATAACTATGCACCGGCTTGTAGCCAACATGCGGCGATTGGATACCAGCCTGTCCATTATATGAAAGCGTAGTACGCGAATTATTTTTTCCTTTTTTTGTGGTAACCAAAATAACCCCATTGGCCGAGCGTGAACCATAAATGGCAGCCGAACCGGCATCTTTTAGCACGGAAACGCTTTCGATATCCAAAGGGTTGAGCAAGTTGATATCCCCGCCTGTAATGCCATCAATAACTACTAACGGGTTATTATCATTCAAGGTGCTCATACCGCGTATGTTGATATTGGCATAAGCTCCCGGCTCTGAACTGGTTTGCTGAATGATAAGATTTGGGGATGTTCCCTGCAAAGCTTGTGTCAGGTTAACCGATGGCTTTGTTTCGATAGCCTTTGAACTAACCTGATCAACCGCGCCAATAACATTGGCGCGCCTTTGCGTTCCATAACCAATAACTACCACCTCATTCAGAGAGGTTCTTTCAGGGACCAATTGCACGTTCAGCGTAGTTTGGCTACCTACGGGCTGTTCCTTTGTGGTATAACCTATAAAGTTAAACACCAGTACAGCGTCAGCATCGGGCGCATCAATGGTGTAATTACCGTTAATATCGGTTACGGTGCCAATGGTGGTACCTTTAACCCGTACGCTTGCGCCGGGTATAACTAAGTTATTTTCGTCGGTAACTTTACCTTTAACTTTGATGGGTTGCCTGGGGCCCTGCTCAATACCGCCGGTGCTGCTTTCTATCTCCGGCTTTTCATCAATAACTATAACATCATCGATGATCTTATAGCTGAGATTAAAGGGGGTTAAAACCTGGTCGAGTACTTCCCTGATACTTTTGTCTTTAACCCTAAGGCTAATAACATAGGTTGGTTTAAGTACATTATCGGCATAGGCAAATTTGATATGCTTTTGGTTCGAGATCTTATCCAGCGCATCGGTTAGCTTGGCATTTTTGAGCTTGAGCGTAACCGATACCTCCAGAAATTTTTGCCCGAACGAGTTGTTTGCCACGGCCGTAAAGCACATGAGGCAAACCACAAAGCAGGCAAGCGAGGTAATTTTCATTAATATTAATACATGACGAATTACTCCATTTGAAAATAGAGATATATTCATAGATTTGAGAAAATTAAAGTGTTTGAAATTCAAGTGCTTCGTTCTGAATTGGACCTCTAAACGCTGCACTTATTTAATAACCCGGCATTTTAGTTTAACCCTGTCAAAATCCCTTTTGAGCAGGGTTTTTTAATGTATTTATGTTATCATAGCTTGTATTTAGGTTAACTGATAATTGGTATATCTCTTTTATTAATTGGCTTTTATGTTAGCAACCCCGGCCTTTGAGCTGATAAGCAGGACCCTTTTGCACAGCTTTCCCCTTCACCAGTTTCGATATGATCTTCATAATATTCTCCAATGAAACATTGGTAAAGTTGGCGGTAATAGAACAACGCGCCAGGTTAACATCGGCCTTTACAGTTACATTGAAGTGGCGGTTAATGGTGTTGAGCACTTCGGGCAGCGCCATGTTTTTAAATACCAGCTCTCCGTCTTTCCAGCTACTTAGCGCGTTCACATCAACCTGAGCATTTTTTATCACAGATAGCTTATCCTTATCAAAAACAACCTCCTCGGCGGGGGTTAAAAATGTGGTTGTACTTTTTGCTGCACCTGCCGGAGTAACTACCCCAACTTTGCCGCTCAAAACGTCAACCTTAATAAAACTTTCGTTAGCGTAGGCCTTAATGTTAAAACTGGTACCCAACACCTGGGTGCGTACTTTTCCGGTATGTATGATAAAAGCTTTGGCGGGGTCATGCGCTACATCCAAAAAAGCTTCGCCTTCAAGCTTAATCTCTCGTTTTTCGCCCCGGAAGTTTTCAGGATAAGTAAGCTTACTGCCAGCATTTAACCATATTTTGGTACCATCGGCAAGGGTGAAATTTACAGTTTGCCCGTTAGCGGCAACCAATTGTTTGCTGGCAATAGAATCCAAACGATCAAGCAGGGCATAGCGGTATTGATAAGCTATTGTTACCGAAATACATAAGCCTGCAAGAAGCGAAGCCGCAACCGTCCATTTTTTTGATTTACCCGGATTTTTCTTTTCTGAATTATCTATAGCTGCATTGATCCTGTTGTATACTCCATCAGCATTAAATTCCACCTCATCACCTGCCTCGTTTTGTGCGCTGCGGAGATCGAGCTCGTCGAAATATTTATTTACAAGCTCTTCCTGCAAATGCCTGTCATTTGCACCGGAATGTTTTTTTCTGAAAGGGAATTTTGCCATGGTTTATAACTGCAGGATGCAATAAACCGGGGTACCCCCCAAAGCAATTGAAAATATTTTTTTGGGTCTATTTGCCAAACATATGCAGCAATACCAGCGCCACTACCGACGGCAGGTAATCAGTTAAACCGGTACGCAGGTATCTTAAAGCGATAGTGATCTGATTTTCGACAGTTTTAATAGAAATGTTTAGCCGGGTAGCTATTTCTTTATTGCTGAGATATTCTTTACGGCTCAGGGTAAAGATCTGCCGGCATTTTTCGGGGAGTTGCGCCACGCCATCTTCCAGTAAATGAGCAATATCATCCTGGAACAATTTACTATCTGCCGAATACTTTTCAACAAGCGTTTCAATCACCGCAAGATCTACCGATGCCTTTTTTGTGCGCAGATAAAATAACACGCGGTGCCTGATAGCCACTTTGAGGTAAGCTTCGAGCGAGGTAATATTTAGCTGGTTGCGCTTTGTCCACAGATCAATAAATAACTCCTGCACCAGGTCTTCACAGACATCCTTATCCCTGAAAAGATTATAAGCCGCGTAAAACAATTTCGACGAATATTTATGGTACAGGATTTCAAATGCCTTACGGTCATCAAGCCTTAACTGCTCCAATAACCGGCATCAGGCCACATTTGATATTCCTTATCGTGATGCATAGCGGCGGTAAAACGGTTTACTGATTGGTAGGGCATATTTACAAGAAAATTTTTAAATAAAAAAACTTTTAAATATTCCACCCACTAAACAGGTTACCTCATCAGCCAATAAAACTAAAGAAATAGTGTTCGGCACACCGGTTTTAATTGATTGAATAGTTGCCTTTCTCTTGCCCCACCGCTTCTCAATATCTAACTTTGTATTATGTCAGTCGCCCAAAATATAAAGGTTGCCGTTGATGCCGTAGTGTTTGGATATACCTCCAAAGAGGGACTATCCGTGCTGCTTATTAAACGTAATATCGAACCTTTTAAAAACAGCTGGGCATTGCCGGGTGGTTTGGTGGCCGATCATGAATCGTTAGAGGAAGCTATTCAGCGCGAGCTGCGTGAGGAAACCGGTGTAAACATCACCTACCTGGAGCAGTTATACAGCTTTGGCCAGCCGGGGCGCGACCCACGTAACCGGGTGATCTCCATAACTTATTACGGCCTTGTACGGCCCGACGCCTTTGTTGTTAAAGCCGCTACCGACGCCAGCGATGTAAACTGGTTCAATATCAAAAAGCTCCCCGCCCTGGCGTTTGATCATACTACCATTATCAGCGTAGCGCGCGAACGCCTTAAAAGTAAAATGCTTTATCAGCCCGTAGGTTTCGAACTGCTTGAAGAAAAGTTCCCCTTTTCTGAACTCGAAAAACTTTACCTCGCCGTGCTCGACCGCCCTATCGACCGCCGTAACTTTAAAAAGAAGATCACCAAATACGGCTTCCTCGAAGAAACTACCGAAAAACAGGCCCTCGAAGGCGCCGGCCGCCCGGGTAACCTTTTCCGCTTTAACGAGGAAAAGTATTTTCAGCTGAAGAAAGAGGGCATTAGTTTCGAGATATAATCCCAGCCCCCTCTAAATCTCCCCCGGTTGGGGAGACTTTTAACTTTTCCGTCGCCCCGAATTTATTTCGGGATCCAACATACTAAGTCACCGCTATGCTTGCGCCTCGGCTTATGGCATGTTGAAATAAGTTCAACATGCCAACATCCGTCGCCCCGAATTTATTTCGGGATCTCACATGCTAAGTCACCGCTATGCTTGCGCCTCGGCTTATGGGGTGCTGAAACAAGTTCAACATGCCCACATCCGTCGTCCCGAATTTATTTCGGGATCTCACATGCTAAGTCTCCGCTATGCTTGCGCCTCGGCTTGTGGGTGCTGAAACAAGTTCAGCATGACCTGTTTATTTTACCAGCATTATAAAATGCTCCAAAAAAATTAAAAAAATAATTTGCGTATTAAAAACACATATTTATATTTGCGTATAATTAACGCAAAATAGAAATGAAAACAGGAGTAATTATAGCACGCTTTCAAACGCCATACCTGCATGAGGGTCACAGGGAATTGATAGCACAGGTTAAGCAAAACCATGCCAAACTGATTATACTACTGGGCGTTAGCCCCATAAAAGGCAGCCGCAAAAACCCGTACGACTATTACACGCGTGAAAAAATGATCAAAAAGGATTATCCCGAAATTGTGGTGTTACCCATCAGTGATAATCCGAGTGATAAAGTTTGGTCGGATAACCTGGACAACCTGCTGAAAAGTGTTTTCAATGCCGAGCAGTTTTGTCTGTACGGCAGCCGCGACAGCTTCATTCCCTACTATAGCGGTAAATTTGAAACCATCGAACTGCCCGAACACGGTGATTATAATGCCACCGAACTGCGTAAACAATACGCCGATAAGGTTTTCGACTCAAACGATTTCCGCGCAGGCATCCTGTACGCTTACTATAACCAATATCCCAAGGTGTACCCTACCGTGGATGTAGCCCTCTTCAGAAATAACCGCAGCGAGATACTGTTAGGCAAAAAAGCCATCAACAATAAATGGCGCTTTGTAGGTGGCTTTACCGACCCGGAAGATACCTGCTACGAAGATGCCGCCAAACGCGAGCTTGCCGAAGAGTGCGGCGAAATGCAAACCACTGCCATGGAGTACGAAACATCGGCCAAAATAAACGACTGGCGCTACCGCAGTGAAGCCGATAAAATTATTACCCTGCTGTTTAGCTCCGACTTTATTGAAGGAGAACCAAAGGCCCAGGATGATATTGCCGACCTGGCCTGGTTTAAACTTACCGACCTTCCACTGATGATAAAAGACGGCTCCATTAGCGAAGAACACGTTGAATTGTTTAATTTCATCACCGGCAAATACCTAAAAAACTAAAGCCATGAAAAAGGAAAATCTGATCCTCTTAGCCGACGCATATAAATACGCCCACCATAAATTTTACTACCCCGGCACCACCCATATTTACAGTTACCTGGAAAGCCGCGGGGGCATGTTCAACGAAACCGTTTTTTTCGGTCTGCAATATTTTTTGAAAGAATACCTGCAGGGACCAGCCTTTAACCAGGTTGACCTGGATGAGGCCGACGAATTTCTGAAACAGGTTTTCGGCAGGGATGATGTGTTTGATTGCAGCAAGTTTCAGTACATATTGGATAAGTACAACGGTCACCTGCCGGTGCGCATCAAAGCTGTGGCCGAAGGCAGCAGCGTACCCATCGGCAACGTGCTCATGACCATCGAAAATACCGACCCTGAATGTTACTGGCTCACCAACTTCCTCGAAACGCTGCTGATGCAGGTTTGGTACCCTTGCACCGTAGCTACGCTTAGCCACGAGGTTAAAAAAACTGTTACCCAATATTATGAGGAAACCGCCACACCCGAAGCTTTCGGCGGGATTGGTTTTGTGCTGAATGACTTCGGTTTCCGCGGGGTGAGTAGTGTAGAAAGTGCCAAAATTGGTGGTGCGGCTCACCTGCTCAGCTTCGCAGGCAGCGATAACCTTGCCGGCTCTGGTATGGCTATAACATACTACCATGCCGAAAAGGTATACGGACTAAGCATTCCGGCTACGGAGCATAGTATTTGTACCCTGCTTGGCCAGGAAGGCGAACTGGAAGTATTTAAACATGTGTTACGTAGTTTCCCCACTGGTGTTATTGCCTGTGTAAGCGATAGCTATAATATTTTCCGTGCCTGCAGCGAGTACTGGGGCGAGGATTTGAAACAAGAGATCCTGAAACGCGACGGTACGCTGGTGATCCGCCCGGATAGCGGCGACCCGGTGATGACCTTATTGGAGATTTTTAACATCCTGTTTGATAAGTTCGGCTTTGTCACCAATGCCAGGGGCTATAAAGTGCTGCCTCCGCAGGTGAGGGTGATCCAGGGTGATGGGGTTAATTATACTGAGATAGGCGTGATTTACAAAGCCCTTAAAGAAAACGGTATCAGCGCCGAAAACCTGGTGCTGGGCATGGGCGGCGCATTACTGCAAAAGGTTGACCGTGATACGCAGAAATTTGCCCTTAAATGCAGCAGCGCCGTGATTGACGGTAAAGAAGTAGCTGTAGAAAAAAGCCCTGCCGAAATGGATGCCAGCGGTAATATCAGCACCAGCTTTAAAAAGAGCAAAGGCGGCCGCCTTAAACTGGTAAAAACTGCCGAAGGTTACAAAACCATTCAGCATGATGAACAACCCGAACTGGCCGATCAGCTGCAAACCGTTTTCGAAAACGGCCATATCATTAAAGATTTTACCTTTGAACAGCTGATTGATACCTTGCAACACCAATAAATAACGATAACAAAAAAAGCTTTAAGCCTTAAGCATTCTGCTTTCAGCTCATATATAAATGCTCAAATGAAAAAATTACTATTCGCCATAACCGACTACGAATACCTTGCAGAAAAAGTGCTTGCCCTTGGCCATTGCGAACGCGGTGAAATTGAAGTAAGCCACTTTACTGATGGCGAACGCTACCAGCGTATCCTATCCAACGTGGAAGGCCGCGATGTGCTGCTGATAGGCGGTACCGTGAACGACAGCGCCACGCTTGAATTATATGATTTGGCTTCATCGCTGGTAAGTTATGGGGCCGATTCGCTTACACTGGTGATCCCCTACTTTGGCTACAGCACCATGGAGCGTGCCGTTAAAGCCGGCGAAATTGTAACGGCCAAAACCCGCGCCCGCCTGCTTTCGGCTATACCCAAATCAAACCGGGGCAATAAAGTGATGCTGTTCGATCTGCATAGCGAGGGCATCCAGTACTACTTTGAGCAGGACCTGTACCCCGTACATGTGTACTGCAAGGATATTGTGATTGAAGCGGCTACCCGTTATGGCGGCGATAATTTTGTAATGGCCAGCACCGATGCCGGCCGCGCCAAATGGGTGGAATCATTAGCTAATGACATGGGCGTAAATGCCGCTTTCATCCTGAAACGCCGCCTCAAAGGCGACCATACCGAAGTAAGTGCCATCAACGCCGACGTAGCCGGCAAAACGGTTATTATCTATGACGATATGATCCGCTCGGGCGGCAGCATCGTAAACGCCGCAATGACTTACAAAAATGCCGGTGCCGGGGATATTTATGTAATCACCACGCACGGCCTTTTTGTGAACGATGGCATTGGCAAGTTAAAGGCCTGCGGAGCTATTAAAAAGCTGATTTGTACCGATACGCATGTGAATTGTAAGGATTTGGAGGGGGATGATTTTGTAGAGGTGCGGACTGTGGCGGGGTTGATTTGTGGGTAAGGTTGATGGATACTGGACTTTCGCTACCACAAGGCTGTGCCTTGTGGTAAACTTACTCAGTGTGAAATTTACTTGCGATAGCAAGGTATATTAAAGGTAAAAGATGATTATCCGATTAAATAGTTGTTTTGGTATATTCATTATCTTTTCAATAAACGCGATCACCAGTCCATCGTAAGACAGAGGTCGGATCTCCTTATTTCAACTTTTGAAACCAAATCTGCTATTGAGCTCGTTAATATTCGATGATAATCAGATGAATCATATAATAAAGCCTTAAGACTCATTGTTTCGCTTATAATTTCCCTGACCTTGGAGTTCATAGCTCCTTTAGGCATTATTATATAGTGTTTTTTATTCTGCGGAAATTTAAAAGAATAGTCTTCCAAAATAAGGCGGATGTCAGGATCATTTGTACCACATCCAACAAAAACAAAAGTATGTGTAATCGACAGGGCATCAATAAGATGATAAAAATCTCGATACTTAGTTCGAGACTCTGAATAATCCTTCCGGGTGAAGATTAAGTTATCAGGTGACTCGACAGAGCCATGAATTTTTATAATCAAATGCTCGGGTCTTCGAATGCAATCTGCAATATCATTTTCAGTAAACTTTTTTACAATAATACTCCCATGGGAGGTTGTATTGGCGTAAGTATCATATATCTTATCGAAGTTCGGCGTTATTACGAACCTGGAATCTAAATTATAGATGAATTTGTGAATATCTGCTGGCTGAAATTGAGGCGTTAAAAACTCACGCCTCATGAGGGAATTGAAATCATCTCGTCCAAGTTCTTTCTTTATCAACTCACAAGCTGTTAAAAAATCTCCAGAACCTATTTGTTTTCGAATCTCAGTTTTTCCATTTATATCTTCTGAAGCTGATATCAAAAATTCTTTCCAATCTTTGGGGCGTGCTCCTGCTGCGTTAGTTGAATTTTTAGAAACTCCGGCTCCTAAAACAATGACACATCTTCTTCGGGCTATATCGTCAATAAGTTCTTCAGGCCAATTGATCATTTTCTTTAGTTTAAATTAGTGATTAATTTTTCTACCATTTCAGATAAAGTGGCTTCATATTCGCGCACTTTGTTAAAATGAGCACCAACTACGCCATGTTCGGATTTTAAATTAAATATCGGCACGCTACTATTTTGCGATAATGGAACCAAGCTATGCAGGTTTGTTATTTCACCAATTTGGGGATAGGTGATAGATATTTTATTTAACGTCAATAAGTGTTTCTGTATAGTAGAAGGAATCTTTTTGATAATTCTTTCATAGGCATTAACAGGCTGTTTCTTCCCATTTACGGTCTTAGCAGTGTATTGTTGTGTAACATACCCACCAAATTGGAGGTGCCAAGAGATAGTTTGACCATCGATCTGAAAAGGTTCCTGTTCTCTTGTTTTAAAATCGCTTAAACCGCGACTTAATTGTTTTTCCCAGTCCTTCAACGATTTTGAAATATTTTCGAGAGCTTGTAGACTGAAAATATCAGAAGACATTGGAACGATAAAAAAATCTGATGCTGCTAAAACGGACCTGTTTAATGCGCCAAGGGAAGGACCTACATCAAAAAATACGTAATCGTATTTATCAAGTCGTAGTAATAAATCTTTAAATAATAGTGTAGTTTGTAAACCACGAAAATCACCGGCTTTCCCATCTAACCAATCCTTACTTAAAAAATCTTCACTTAAAGATAATTGCGTATCTCCAGGAATTACGTCTACTTCAAAATATGGGCTTTTAAGTATTGGAAGTTTATTGCTAATATAACCTTTACCCCGTTGTAGTGGCTTTACGATTTCAAAAATCGTGGATTCAGATTTGGAATAAATATCTTCTATCTGTGGGTATGGAAACATATAGGCAGTTGCATTGCATTGCGGATCCGCATCAACGATTAGTACCTTTTTTCTTTTCTTTATTTTAAGATATGCGGCAATATTACACATCAGGGTTGTTTTGCCAACACCTCCTTTATTATTGAAGACTACGATTGATTGCATTTAAATAAAGTTGAGTTGATATTTAATATTATCAGATACTTCTCTGATCTCTTCTGGCAATTACTCAATATTATAATTAATATAAATGTTTGAGAATTGGCCCTGTTGCCAACTAATATACCAGGCATTATTAAATAGTAGAAATATTATTTATAATTTCGTTGCGCTTAATATATGCTAATTCATTACGAATTAAATTTTCCTAACATTGATTATTATTACTTATTAATCAATGTTAGTTTATGTATTTATTGGATCGAGATAAGTGAAATTAGATGTGGTTATTTTCGGCTTAGCTTAATTTCATGATGGCAGTATCGTTTATTGCTATTTAGGCCCTTATGCTGGTGCGCGCGTGTCGCGCGTTCCCAACGCTAACTGTCCTATAATTCATGGTCTTTACACGCACAATTTCTACCTTTATAAATACCATGCTAATCCACAAAGAAGTCAAAGATCGCGAACTCTACGTGTATATGAACGGCAAACTCATTTACAAAAGATGGCTTGATACAGGGGCATCAAAAGTATTTGATGTTATGGCTTATGATAAATATACTCTTGCGAGTATCAGGGAAATAAAGCAGGAAGAACACCAACTAATTTCCGTTAAAGCTTTAATAAAGCTAAAAGCAACCAAAGATGGCGGAAGACGAACAGGGATATTAAGCGGATACCGGCCCAATCATGTTTTTGAATATGACAAAGATGGCAACAGGTTTGAAACATACATCGGGGATATTAGGTGGGATGATGGGTTTACAATTGAGCCCGGTGAAGAAAAAGCAGTAACTGTAAGATTCTTTTTAGGTTGGAAAATAGAGCGCTACTTAAATATTGGCAGAAAATGGTGGATACACGAAGGGCCAAGATGCGTTGGAGAAGCGGAATTGATTGAATTTATGTGAGTTATCAACACAAGTCAAAGTAAATCTAAATCCCTTCTTCATGAACAGAATTTGGACAGTCTGCATTTTTATGACTTTAATATGCGTAAACACCGTTTTTGCCCAAAAAACTTCGTTACACTCTGTAAAGATCGAATGGGAATCGTTTTCAACCGAAAGTTTCCGTGACGTTAGCTGCGATGATTTTGAATACTCTTTTTTAGATACACCCCCAACTGGCGCGAGTATGCAGCGCTGGCAATAGCGTGGCGTACTCGTGACATTTTAAGCAACTCGATTATAACACTACCGGGCTAACCAATATTACATCAACCAAGCCGGGCATACCCGAATAATCTCTTGCACTGCTGTAAAGATAGTTGAGATAGTCTTCCGGTTTTTCAACGAAACCGGCTATCACTGGATTGTTGTGTATGTAATCAAGCTTTTGATTTAGTATTCTATTATCGTAAAGTTCAATTGGATGGTTATCCTGCTGCCACAACTGAAAATCGATATTTTGACTATTCTTTTTTCCTGCACGTTCCATCATCCATAACATCCATTCTCTCCTGCTTTCTGAAGGATGCTGTTTAATCGCAGCTTTTAAGGCCAACGACGTATGTTTTTTCATATCGCGCATGATGTTTTCAAGCTTCTCCTCTTCGCTTCCAATTATCATATGGATATGACTTGTCATAATGCACCAAGCGTAGATTTCGAGCCCCTTATTTTGCTGACAGTACTTCCAACTTTCCAGCATAATTTGCTTGTATTCGGTACGAATAAACAAATCAATCCAATTAATTACCGAAAAACTTATGAAATACAACTGCTCCTGTTTCCTGAATTTATATTTGGTGCTCATTACAGCTAAATATAGTTTTAATTATACAAACTGAAAATGAAGATGAAGATGAAGATGAAGATGAAGATGAAGATGAAGTCACGAGTACTCCACCCACTATTCCTGCACTGCATACTCGCGCCAGTGACAGTTAAAAATGAAAGTCCCCGTGCCACCGCTGAAGATGAAGTCACGAGTACTCCACCCACTATTCCTGCGCTGCATACTCGCGCCAGTGACAGTTTAGTTTCATGCTCAAAAATAGCTAATATCCACCTTATTATAAAAGCCAATTGCTATTATGCTGTCGATTCTCGTTGCCGTAAGTACTCACTACCTCTTACGGTAGCATTTACTTTTATAAGCTAATCACCTGCAGGTACAAGCGTAACCTACATCAGCAACACTTTCCAGGCATCCATTACCCGGCCGTTATCTAACAATTGTTTGGCTTTTAAATGCAGGTGCAGGGTGCGGGTGTCACTGGTGGCAGCATCAACCAGTTCTTTCATTTCATCGGTTTTGCTAAAAGCGCTTACCTCCTCATAGGATGGCAGCGTTTCAACAAGCCCCAATACCCCCAGATCATTCCCGGTTAATACTTTGGAGTATTTAACATCTATTGGAAAAGCATCTACACCGATACCTATGCCGGCACTGCCTGTTGGTTTGGAAATTTTAAATAAATTATCACCAGTTACCCTGCAATACCAATCGCCCCCCAAACGGGCCACCAGGTCTATTTTATGCGGGTCTATTTTATCATTAGCATCCAAAATAGCTTCGCTGATATGGATCCGTTTCACCTCAGCAATAACCAAATTACCCGCGCCCCCGTTTTTTCCTAACGATATCACATCATTCACTGCACATTCCAGTTGAACGGTCGACTCCGCCACCCTCGGTGGTTTTACCGTATCCGAAGCCAGTTCAGTAAAGCCCGCTTTCGCAAATTCGTTTACTCCTTTTTTGTAATCCATACTGGTTAAATAGGTCTGTTGTACCATATCGTAGTTCACAATATTAATCACACATTCAGGCACTTCCAAAACGTTTTCGAGCGTGTGCTTAGTGGTATTATCCCGCGCCCTGCTTGTGGGCGAAAAAACACATATTGGCGGATTGATACTAAAAACATTAAAAAAGCTAAACGGGCTTAAATTAACCCCGCCGTTTTTGTCGATAGTGGATACAAAGCATATTGGCCGGGGAGCAATGGCGTAGTGCAAATAAGCCTGCATTTCGGCCGGTGTTAACGACGATGCATCAATAGTTCTTAACTTCATTCAAGTTTTATTTAAAGCTTAATCAGCTTAACAGCTATTTCCTTTGATCCGGTCCCCCCTTTACGAGAAGCCAGGCGCCCCCTGTTTACTTAACATCGGCTTCACCATCCGGCGAACGCCTCCATCTGAAATAAGCATCCAATACTTTCAGCGACGCAAGGTCCGGAACAGGGCCTGTATGCGCCGTTTGGGAAAAGTACATTACTACCGGGCGGGCAGGGCTGTAGGCCGGCCATTGGGGCTTTCCGGCACCATTGGGGTCGCCATACTTTGCAAAGTTTGTCCAGTAAGTACTCATCGCATCCGAAATATCCAGGTCTGCTTTAGCCTGTGCACCTGAGGCATTAAGCAGGCCGAACACGTAAGCCACTTCCTGTGCATGCGGCGATCCATAACCTGCCTGCGGCGAACCTGCCGGATACTCGGGGTGTCGATCAAAATAATAATAAAAAACCTTGGATTTGCCCCTTTTTGCCTGTAATGTAGCCCAGCTCCAGGTATGCCAGCCAAACGCTGCATCACGTGTTAAGTCGCGCGCGGTTTTGGCTACCGTACCGGTGCCGGGCGGATAAGCCTTGATAAGCTCATCGGCGAATTTTCCATAGCGGTTTTTTACTGCGGCGATATAGTCATCCGTAGTTTTTGGCGGCGAAAAACTGGCGCCTTCATCAGAGTTATAACCAACCAGTATTGGTATGTCGTTATACTTACCGGCTTCGTAGAGCTTATATTGATCATCGGGAATCACCCAGCCATCAACAATGGGCCATGCAAGCCCGCGTACGGCAGGGAGCTTATCAGCATCAACTTTTCGCAAACTGTCAATTGAGGGATATCCGGCACCTTTAGCATATGCTTCGCCGGCAGCCTCGGCATCATGCAGCTTTTTCATATTTTCGCCCGGAAAGGTTGTGGTACGCGTTGGGCCAAATGAGCCTCCGCTTTCGGAAATGGCCCCACGAAACAGTCCTTTAGCCAGTGGGCTTGCACATAACATACTAACCGCGATGCCTCCTGCCGATTCGCCAAAAATAGTTACCTTGCCAGGATCGCCCCCAAAGGCCGCGATATTTTGTTTAATCCATTTAAGTGCTGCTATCATATCAAGAAGGCCGTAGTTACCGGAAACGTGGTTGGGGCTTTCGGCACTTAATTCAGGATGCGCCAAAAATCCAAGCTGGCCCACGCGATAGGCGATACTTACCAGCACCACATTTTTTTTTGCCAGGTTGGCGCCGTTATAAGCCGGTTCGGCAGTGCCGCCGGCATTGAAAGCACCGCCGTAAATCCATACAAGGACCGGAATTTTGCTATCGGGTGATTTAGCAGGCGTCCAAACGTTCAGGTACAAGCAATCTTCACTTTTTCCCGACACTGGGTTGCCACCCTGCATGGGTTCCGGGGCAAATTTGTCGGCCAAGCGCACACCATCCCATTTTGCGGCGGGCTGAGGCGGGCACCAGCGCAATTTACCAACCGGAGGAGCAGCAAATGGAATGCCTTTATAAACTGTGAGGCTGTTTTCAAAGGTACCCTGCAGCAGCCCTTCATTTACCTTAACAGGAGCCGGTTGTGCATTGGCAGCTACCACAGTAAGCACTGAAGCAAGCATAAAAATTAAACGTCTCATAAAATTGCGATTGGTTGTTCAAAACTACCATTAAACCACTAAATCGCAACTGTGAAAACCAGTATTTTACCGTTCCGCTGCGCGTTTCTCGGGTTTCTCTAAACTAATATCAGATAAAACACATCCGGCATACGTGCGCCGGCAATAAAGCGACTCAAGCCTCGGGGCTGACGAAGCGAAGCTTCGTCATATACACAGAAAAGCGCAAAGCTAATCTTCCCGGCATCAAGCAATGGTGGCAGTACTTTGTCACCATCAAGATTCCGTCAACCTGCCTTATCAAAAAACATTAAAAAAAGTGTAAAAATACACTCAAAAATCAGCCCCTATTTTAACTAAGAGTGAAACACCAAACAAATACACCAAAAAGTTTTAAAAACTGATTATCAACAATTTAACTATGTTTCATACAAAAGCACAAACCACTGATTATCAACGAATAACATTTTTAACCCGTTCCGTTATTTTACACTTAAAAAATGGAACACATGGATTTTAAAAAACAGAAGCACCGGGCTTTTTTCATTTTTTTTTCGGGAATCAAAAAATTGGGACACTTGATTTGTTACAATTGATCCTGGCCATAAAGGCCCTTGCTCATTATTTGAGCAACAAAAAAGGGGCAGCAACCTACACCAGGCGCTGCCCCTTTTTGAATGAGCAAACCATTTAATACCGACGATTAATCTGCCCGGCTCTGCCCGCTCCCGAATATCATCCTTAGTGCCTGATCACGTGTTAAAAAGGCTACCGCCCAGTTATACAAAGTTTTAATTTTATTATTATAATTCACTAACGACATCAGGTGGATAAATAGCCATACAAATAAAGCTGCAATACCACTGAGGTGTACCTTATGCTTAAACAGGTCGACCACGGCGTTATGCCGGCCAACAATGGCCATATCTCCCCTGTCGAAATATTTAAATGGTTTTATGGCTTTGCCTTTTGCCATGGCTATAAAGTTCTTAGCGGTATTGCGTCCCATTTGTATGGCAACCTGTGCCAGTTGCGGGTGCCCTTTTGGATAAACCGGGTCGGTTATTTGCACACTGATATCGCCTATGGCATATATATCTTCAAGGTCTTTAACCCGGTTATATTCATCAGTGATCATGCGGCGGCCTATGCCTAAACTACTCGCAGGGATACCCTCAAAAGTATTGGCAATTATACCGGCAGCCCAAATCAGGGTTTTGGCTTCAAGTGTTTCTCCATCGGCAAAGGTTATCACACCATTATTAAAATCGTTTACATGGGCATTTAATTTAACTTCAACACCCCACTCAATCAGTGCCTGGCGGGTTTCCTTGTGGGTTTTATCACTCATGGGGCAAGCAAATCAGGGCCGCCATCAACGATGTAAATTTTACCTTTGGCATTCATTAGCTCGGGGTAATCCTTTTTCAGGATATAGTTTTTCATCTCGGCAAGCATACCAGCTACTTCAACACCAGTTGGACCACCCCGGCAACTACTATAGTTAAAAGCTTTTGACGCTCAACGGGTCGGTAGTAATGGCTGCCTTTTCCATTGTTTTAATAAGGCTGTTACGCATTCGGAGCGCATCGTCAATTTCTTTAAGGGAGATGGCATTTTGTTTGATACTCTCAATCCCGTAAAAATTTGTACTTGCACCGGCCGCGAAAACGAGGTAATCATAAGATAGCTCGCCATTACTCAAATAAAGAATCTTTGCCGCAGGATCAACCTTAACCACGGCTGCCATACGGAAACTCAATCTTTTATCCCTGAAAAGCTTACGGAAGGGATAGCTGATACTTGATGGTTCAAGGAAACTGGTTGCTACCTGGTAAAGCAGCGGTGTAAAATAATTGTAGTTATTTTTATCAACCAGGGTAACATCATAATACTTGTTTTTATATAGCTGCTGTGCAATGTTAAGCCCGGCAAAACCGCCGCCAACAATTACTATCTTTTTTTTGCCGCTTTGGGGTGTTATACTTGTCATGATACTTAATATTTTATAGGCAGGTAAAGCAGGATCAGGTCCCGATCTGAAAAATATTCCGGCTTCATTTGCCTCGTTTTTCTACCATAAATTTACTAAAGTTTATGGCAACCGGCCTCATCTTAGTGTAAATATTACACACTTAAAAACTCAACCCATTCCGCTGCATTACCTCACCTACGCGATACAAAATTGCGCAGTAATACCTGATTAAAAATGGCTAAAGTTCTGATGTTTTTGTCTATTTTACGGTTCGGGAGAATTAATGATTCCGGTATGACAAATCGCAACCAAAACTGTTAATTCGAAGAAGATTTGAAAAACTAACTAAAGTAATTATATAGAGTCTACTAATTTCATATAAAATATTTGAATAAAGTTAATAGACAATCTTTGGATTTGTGCTTTTTGCCTTCTGCTTTTAGCTTTCAAATCCAGATACCTGGCGGCTACTTAACCAGGTATTGAAGATTAGAAATGTGAATCGGCGCGGGTTTATATTTCAATGAATATCCCTGGCGTGCTGATAATACCGCTTTAATTTCAGACATAATCGATAAGGCTATCTCTTCCGCCCCCTCTGCGCCAATATCCAAGCCGACCGGGCCATAGATGTTGTTCATTTGTGCTTCGCTAATAGATATGCCTGCATGTTCAACTTCTGCCAGCATACGGTCCAATTTCTTTTTGGGGCCGAGGATACCGATATAAGGTAACGATGTAGGTAATAGTTCTTTAAGCAGTGCTACCTCATAGTTATAATTGTGGGTCATCATAACAATAGCGGTACGATCATTGGTCTTTATATGCGATAATACATCGGCTGGTTTGGCAGTTACAATATTTTGAGCAAACGGGAACCGTTGCTTAACGGCATAATTAGGCCGACCATCTATCACGGTAATATTCCAGCCTAAAACCGCAGCTATTCGTGTTAAAGGAATTGCGTCGTTACCTGCCCCCACAATCACGAGCGAAATCATAGGTTTAATATGTTCTACAAAAGCGGTATACTCGGTATCAGCCTGGTAAAACCGTATTTCTGATCTCTGTTCCTCCAGTACCCTTTCAGCATCACTTACCAAAGCAACCTGGTATGGCAGCTGCCCGGAATGGCTCACCGTAAGTTTATCTTCGGTAAGGCAAAGGCAGGTGCCGGGCTGTGTCGCTTTTCTGTCTTTAACGGAGAATACAGTTGCAAGTACGGCATGCTGACCATTGCTGACGATATTTTTCAACAGACTAATTGGGTTATTGATATCGCTGGTTATGGGTTCAATAAGAATATGGATAATACCGTTGCAACCCAATCCTACGCCCAGCTTGGCATCATCATCGTCGGTAGTATCATAGGTTACCAGTAAAGGTTGTTGCTGTAGGATCACCAGTCGGGCTTTACGCAGGGCATCGCCTTCCAAACACCCGCCGCTAATGGCGCCGGTAAGTTGCCCGTCCTCAGTAATCAGCATACGTGCGCCGGCACGACGATAGGCAGAACCTTCCACCAATACAACAGTAGCCAGTGCAGTTTTTTTTCCCTGTGCATGTGCCTCATCATAGGCAGCAACAATATCAATGATCTCTTTCATCGGCAGCTTTACAGCTATATCAGTTTGTCGGGTGTTATGGGCAGTTCCCTTACCCTTTTGCCCGTAGCATTATAAATGGCGTTTGCCAAAGCGGGAGCTACCCCTATCAATGAAATTTCGCCAATACCTTTGGTGCCTACCGGATTTAAAACCGGATCGGGCTTATCAATAAATATGGCTTCTATCTGCTGGATATCGGCATTTACAGGCACGTGGTAATCAGCAAAGTTACCGTTAATGTAGCGCCCGTAACGATCATCAAAAACAGCTTCTTCGGTCATGGCCATGCCAACGCCACCCACCGCACCGCCAATCATCTGGCTGCTGGCGGTTTTGTGGTTAACTATTTTTCCGGCATCAACACAGGCTACAATCTTTTTGATCTTTACCTGCCCTGTAAGCGGGTGTACATGCACTTTGGCAAAATGTGCCGAAAACGAGTACATGGAATATTTTTGCGCTTCGGGATTGCCTTTTGATTCTTGTGTAAGCTCAACCGACGGCATATTGTTTTGCTTTAACACAGCAACGTAATCAATAGGCTCCATGCTATCGGCAGGTTTGCCGGCCATGGTGTAAAGCTTCTGTTTCAAAGCCACACACACATCATATACCGCCGAACCAACAGATGATACCGTTGCCGAACCACCCTGCGTTGGCGCATTAGGAAAAGCCGAATTGCCCAGCTCAAACGTGATCTTATCCGCGGGGATCCCCAAAGTATCAGCAGCTATCAATACCATTGACGTTCCCGTACCCGGGCCAATATCACTGGTTGCGCTTTGGATGTTCACACTGCCATCGGCCGTCAACTTTATTTTAGCCACGGCATTGCCCCGGTATGCGCCAAACGCACCGCAGCCTATCCCGTAGCCTACCAGCCATTCGCCCTCTTTATTGGCGCCGGGTTGGGCTTTACGATCAGCCCAGCCTATGGCCTCGGCCCCTTTCTGGTAACATTCCTTTAGGTATTTGCTCGACCATGGCTTGTTCCGTTCAGGATCAGTATCGGTATAGTTTCTTAGTCTTAACTCGATGGGATCGAGATTAAGCTTGTAAGATAACTCATCCAGCGCCGATTCAAGGGCGAAAGAACCTGTAGCCTCACCCGGACCGCGCATAGGCGCAGGCACGCCTACATTTAAAGGCACTACCTTGTAAAGCGTATTTACATTAGGACTGTTATATAAAAACTGCGATACATTTACCGCCCCTTCGGTAAATTCTTCATAAACGGCTGTTTGCGAATGCGATTCATGGGTAATACCAATCAGCTTACCATCGGCAGTTGCACCCAGTCCTATTTTTTGGATGGTTAAAGGGCGATAGCCTACCTGCGTAAACATCTGTTCGCGGGTGAGCGTAAGTTTAACCGGACGTTTTACCAATTTGGCTGCCTGTGCGGCTGCAATTTCATGCGGCCAGGTACGTAACGAAGAGCCGAAAGCTCCACCAACAAACCTCGAATTGATCTGCACATTATCGGGGTTAAGTCCAAACGCCGCAGCTATGGATCGCTGGGAACCTTTTACCCCCTGCGATTTGGTATACAGTGTAACCTTATCATCCCCATCCCAAAAAGCGGTGGTAACGTGCAACTCCATAGGGTTATGTACTTCTGTAGGAAGCTGATATTCCTCCTCAACCACTACCGGGGCATTTTTATAGGCATTTGCCTCACCGCGCACATAATCTTTATAATTACCTTTTTGCGGGGTTACCCCTTTATCTATGTTTTTATGAAAATCAGTTTCAAAAGGCTCAGTATTGTAAGTTGCTTTAACCAGGCTTGCCGCATAGGTAGCCCGTTCAAAGGTATCAGCAACTACCAACGCAATGGGTTGCGCGTTAAAGTAAATCTTATTATCATTAAATAACTTAAGCCCGCGTACCGGCCTTTCGGCGCCGGCCTGGTAGCCCGGTACTTTTGGCGCATTAAATGGCGTAATGACAGCAAGCACTCCCGGTGCACGCTCGGCAGCCCTGGTATCAAGTGCAGTTACCGTACCAGAAGCAATAGTTGCCGATACCAGCACCCCATAGGTGAGGTTGGGGACTTTATACTCACCGCTGTATTTAGCTCCGCCGGTTACTTTTAACCGGCCATCAACACGGCTTAAGGAATCGCCAATTGCGTCTTTTTTCATGAAGATCAGTATTAAATCTATTAGCTAAATAGTCGTTAATTTATGATGCAAGGCCGGTGGCCAATTTTAAGGATTGTACAATAGCATTAGGCGCAAGCTTTAACTTAAACTTATTGTACTCATAAGCTTTAGCTCCCTGCATGGCAATTTGCGCGGCCTGTTTAAAATTATCTTCAGTAATAGCTTTACCTTTTAAAAATATTTCGGCAGCGGTTAAACGCCATGGCTTATGTGCCACCCCGCCCATGGCCAGTCTTGCACCTGTAATAGTATTATTTTCGATATGCAAAGCAGCAGCCACCGAAACCAGGGCAAAGGCATATGATGTACGGTCGCGGATCTTTAAATAGTAAACATGCTTGTTATAAGCAGATGATGCTGCAGGCAAATCAACTGAAGTGATCAACTCGCCTTTTTGCAAGGTATTATCAAGTTCCGGATGATTGCCTGGCAAGCGGTGAAAATCACCAATATTAATGGCTCTCGGGCCTTTTACACCCGTTACGTGGATAGTGGCATCCAACGCGGCCAGCGCCACATTCATATCACTGGGGTTAACAGCAATACATTTATCGCTGGCGCCAAAAAGGGCATGCATGCGATTAATCCCTTGCAATGCTCCACAACCGCTTCCGGGAGTACGTTTATTGCAAGGCATAGCAGTATCAAAAAAATAAGGACAGCGGGTACGTTGCATAAGATTGCCCCCAACGGTAGCCATATTGCGCAACTGCGGCGAAGCACCGGCATTGATGGCCAGCGCCAGCAACGGGTATTGCGCCTTTATATAAGCGTGCTCGGCAACCTCGCTATTGGAGGCTAAAGCACCTATGTGTATACCTGTAGGCGTTCTCTCTATCTTTTTAAGCGGGAGGCGGTTAATATCAATCAACTTGTCCGGTACTACCAATCCCATTTTCATCATATCAACCAAGTTGGTTCCGCCTGCCAAAAAGTAACCGTTTGGTTCTTTTGCCAATGATTTAATGGCAACAGCCGTTTCGGCTGGTCGTGTGTATTGAAACTGGTTCATACCATACCTCCTTTAACTTCCTGAATAGCCTTAACAATATTGGGATAAGCGCCGCAACGGCAAATGTTACCGCTCATAAATTCCCTGATCTCTGTTTCAGAACCGGCATGTCCCTCTTTAAGCAAAGCCACAGCCGACATGATCTGTCCTGATGTACAATATCCGCATTGAAAACCATCATGCTTAATAAAAGCCTCCTGCATGGGGTGCAGCTCTTCCTCTTTGGCAAGACCTTCAATAGTGTCTATCTTTTTACCATCATTTGTTAATGCAAGACTTAGGCATGAGTTAACGCGTACGCCATTTACATGCACCGTACAAGCGCCGCATTGGCCGCGGTCGCAACCCTTTTTGGTACCCGTAAGGTCGAGGTGTTCGCGCAGCACTTCCAGCAAGGTCACACGCGGTTCAACCATTAATTCATGTTTTACACCGTTCACCTCCAGGTGCAGGGCTTGCTTTTCAAAAACACCGGCAAGTTTCTCATCCCATTGGTTTTCGGCCGCTTTAACTACAGTACCCGGTGTTAAGGCAATGGCCGTTAACAGCGATGTTTGCTTAAGAAAATCACGGCGCGTTCCGTTTGAATTGTCTTCGCCGTCGGTTGGAGTGCAGGGCTTTGTTGTAGACATAGGTACAGCGATTTATAATTACACCAAGATAGCACTTTTAATATCAATAACTCCGTAACAAATTTGTTTTGAACAATGAAAAATCCAATTATTCAATCACCGCGCTTTTAATATTTCTTCTAACAAAAGTTTAGGGCTAACTTTAAGCAAATACTTCACAATGAAAATGATCCCGCTTTTTAAATGCCGCGATTTACGACAAGCCGTCGGTTTTTACACCAACGTGCTTGATTTCAGGCTCAAATACCCTGAAGCCACGGCTGATGACGGCGTTATTGATCTGGTAAGTGAATTTGGAGAACTGCAGCTAACCATATATGAAAGCGACCGTTTGTTTGGCTCTGTAGTAAATGTTTGGATTGATGATGTGGATAGCGAGTTTAAGCGTTACATATCCCGCGGGCTGGATACCTCAGTTAAAAAAGAATCGCCCGTTCACCAGGGGCCAACCGATCAAACCTGGGGAGCGCGCGAGTTTTATGTTACGGATACTGACGGCAATACTTTACGGTTTTGCCAGCGGCAACGGTAGATATTTATTGGACCACCTTAACTCCCGCGGGCGCATTAATTATGGTTTTCACTTTACCATCAGCCTGCTTAACATGTTTAATTTTCACAATACCGTATGGCGTTGGATAAGTGCCTTCGGCAAAGCTCAGATCGCCCAAATGGGGTTCAATCTTAATTACCTTACAACCTGGCGCCATTATCTTTACACCCAACACATACTCGGTTAACCACGGTGTTGGCCCTGATGCCCAGCCATGCGAAAGACTATGCCTGAAACCTTTATAACAATAAGCGCCATAATCACCATGGATATCTTTTTTACCATCGGGCACCAACTCATCTATCCGCGAAGCGTTGGGCAACCAGTCGATATTAAAATCTTCCCAAAAAGTAGTGGCGCCAAGGTTCAGCATCGGTCCCCAAAAGTTACGGATAGCATCAATGCCACCCTGGTAGTCGCCGGCTTTGGCTTTGGTCAACAGCATATAATAACCAAAAAACGTTGAGTAATTGTGTACTCCATCTTTAGAAAGAATATCGTTTGCTTTTTCGGCAGGGAGTAAACCCGATAAACACAATAAGGCTGCCGCCTGTTTTGAACCGCTTGCATCAGGCACATTGTTTTTTAGTTTAGCAATCGCGGCTTCGCATTTTTTGGCGGTGGCCTGATCATTCAATATTTTGCAGAGTTCGGCACCGGCATTCAGGGTCATCAGCAGCATGGCCTGTAAACCCGCATGAATAGCAGGTTTGTTTTCGCTCGATGGCCAGTCCAAAAACCGACCGGCGCCGTCCAGCTTTTCGCTGCCGTTTGCATCAACCTGTACAGCGTACTGATTCAGCAACTTTACCAGGTAAGCTTTCTGCTGCTGCAGATATTTCAAATTACCGGTGTGCATATACCAATCGCGTTGGATTAGGATCCACCACATAGAATAAGATACCATCCCGTTCATATAACCGGGCAAAGGGGTAATGTCCCGTGCCAGATCAAGGCTCTTTGACACTACCGGATTATCGCCAAATACAGCGGCAATGGTTGATGTTTCGGGATGCATATCGCCTACCCAAACCAGCCTGTCGCGTTTAATACCGTCCCAAAGATAATCCTGCATATTGAGGTGTACGGTGTACGCACCGGTAAGCCATATTTTGTTAAGCAGCGTATCACTGCATTTAAATGAGCCGAGGTAAGGGATATCGCGGTAAACAAAAATAGCCCTTGCTTCTTTCAGCTTAAGTTGACTGTTATCATCCACCAAATCTATCCGTACAAAGCGAAAACCGGTGTTACCGATTTCCAGCTTACCCAACCATGGGAGGGATATGATCATATCGCGCATAGCGTGGTCGTTCGTAGCTCCTTTTATGGTATCGATATCTGACATAGCTTCGCTTGCCGATTCGCCAAAACGGATACGCACCCTCACTGGCTTGCCACCCCTCGACTGATCGGTTACCAATTGCAAACCGCCGTGCAATTCTTTACCAAAATCAAGCAATAAACCGGGTTTGCCCTTTTCATTACTTTGAAGAATGCACAACTCATTACCTGAAAGATCGGCTTGTCCATCACCTTGCTTCAGCAGTTTTTCGGCATTGATAATATTGGTAGCAGCATCGGGCGATTTCCAAAGGATGCGGATCGGTGAAAGATATTTCCTCACCGTTTCTGTCGATTGCGCTTCGGCAGATCGCTTAGCATCAAAAACCGGAGGAAGCTTTTGGGCCTTGCAAATAAAATAGATGATAGTCAATATGAGTATACCGATGATTTTCTTCATGTGAAAATACCTTTTTGCCTACTTTTATAATTTCCCTCTGAAGGAGGAACACAATGGAAAATGCCACAGCAAAGGTGTATTTCGCACTGCTTTATTAGTTGCCGGGTTAAACGCAGCCTTTTTCATCGATTCAAGTTCGTTAACCGCACTTTCTTTGAAGATATTACGGGAGACTAAATACAAATTATACAGATTTATCGTGAAAGCCGGTAAGTTTATAATTAAACAATACTAACGCTTTCATCATGATCTGGCATCCTGTACTATCTTTTTTTAATACACTATATTATCGATTGTATTTAACGCTCTCCTCTGGGGCTTACTTCAGGAACAAGTAAGCAATGCACCGAAGGTGCAAAAGGTTTACATGGCAATAGGATTATCATCAACAACTAACTTACCATGAGTAGGTTGAATAATATTGCAGGGATAATTATTTTACTTTTCGCTCATGATCTTCCGTTTGCATCCGGAAGATCATTTGAGCCGAAAAGTGTTATTTAAACGGGGAGATCATTTTATCTAAAGTGCGACCTCAGCATCCAGGCCATGCCCTCGTGTGTTTCCATCAAGCCGGTAATAAAGTCGCTGGTACCGGCGTCATTAAACTGATTTGCGAAGGGGTTGATATTACCGCGTATAAACTCGATGATGCTTTCATGATCTTCAAGCAATTCCTTCAAAAAGCCGGCGCTATCGTTTTTGTGATCGAGTTTTTCGGTTAAATGAGTAAGTTGCAATAACTGGGTTAAAGTAGCCGGTGCGTAATGCCCTATCTTACGGATGCGTTCGGCTACGCTGTCCATAATTTCATCAAGCTCGTTGTATTGCTGTTCAAAAAACACATGCATTGAATGAAAGTCGGGACCTTCAATATTCCAATGCGCATTACGGGTTTTGGTGTACAGCACAAATTCGTCGGCTAATAATTTGGCTAACTGATCTGAAACGGCCTGGCGGTCTGCTTCATTAATTCCGATGTTTGTTTTCATGATATATGTAATTTGTGATTGTTATTCTTGTTATAACTTATTCATATTTTGGCAGATGCCTATACACGCTGAACTGTCTTTTTACGGGGCCAATATAACGTAAATGCGGTTACCCAAAAGTAAAAAATCAACGGCATAGCATGATCATGGTATGTGTATGACAAATCCCAACTAATAGATGACAGTACAGGGGGTGGTAAACACCAGCACCCCCGCGGGTCATGACCTACGTAGTATGCAGATTTTTGGGAGTGTCATTATAAAATTAGTCTTATCACATTTACAGCCGCGTCAAATTAGTTAAGCAGGCAACGGCAATCATCAATGCTCTTTTCAGGTAGAGATCTATCAGGACAGGATCATTTCAATATGGTCGATACCATCCTCATCATAAATTTTACCATCAATTTTAAAGCCCGACTGTTCATAAAACTTGACAGCATAGTACTGTGCACCTATCCGGATAGGCACATCCCCATAGATCTTTTTAGTTTGATCGATGGCGGCCTGGGTTATTATTTTACCTACACCCGTACCGCGTACTTTTTTGCTGCTAACTATACGCCCAATTGATGCTTCGGCATATGATTTACCCGCGGGTACAATACGGGCATAGGCCACCAGTTCCTGATCATTATCAAACAATAACAGATGGTGGCAAGCGTAGTCTTTATCATCGGTGTCTAAAAACACACAATTTTGTTCAACTACAAATACCTCGCTCCTGAGCTTTAGTAATTGGTACAGCTCGGTAACGGTTAAATCATTAAAAGCTTTGCAAATTTGAGTGTAGTTCATGGTGTTTGATTTTTCTCTCGCAAAGGCGCAAAGTTTTTTTGCCGATTTGCTTGTGTCGCTAAAGTAAATATTTCCGAGAAAAGCAGAAAGCATGGCCAGTTACTAAAAAAAAGTCATACCGAACTTGTTTTGGGAATGCGCAGAACAAGCCATCTGTTAAACATCGATCAACTTAGCATGTGGGCGCCTAAATAAAAGTGATGTCCAGTTGCTATGTAAATTACCACTTGTAATAAAGAGGCATTACCTTGTCCCGTGGAAATCACATTTTTTTCAACAATCCCTTATTGCAACCTGGTAAAAAATTATTTTCGCAGCCTGATAAATTATTCATTCTATTACCCAACATGTCTGCATCTCATTCCCTGTCGCCGGTACAGGCCGATCTTGTACGAATTGTTTCAAAATATGTATTGCTTGAAGAAAGCCGGAGAAATTTAAAAGGCCGCTGCCCTTTCCATAAAGACCAGGCAACCTCCCTGATGGTATCGCCCGAAAAAAATATTTTTCAATGCTTTGGCTGCGGTAAAGGCGGCGGCCCCGTTGAATTTGTAATGGCCATTGAACACAAAACCCGCGAAGAGGCAATTCAAATGATTGCGGGAAGTAATTAGAGAAAACTTAATACAGCTTTTTAACCGCCTTCATCCACTCCCGGGCAATAAGCTCATGCCCGGCGGGCATGGGATGAACACCATCCCAGATCCAGTGCTCGGCTTTGGCTTTTTGTAACGCTTTATTAAACACATCCTGCAAAGGCACAAAAATGGCGTTAAATTTTGAAGCGAGTGATTTAACTATAACCTGTCGCTTTTGAACTTCTGAGGCCCAAAGATCCGGGTTCTTGCTTACCATACCAACGGGTAAAATAAAAGGCTCTAACATGATCAGCTTAACACCGGGTAACGCAGCTTTAGTTTGTGTTAACAGCCTGTCATAAGCATTGCCGAAATCTTCGGCGGTTGCTTTATCGCCCTGCATTATTACCCTGTGCACATCGTTAATGCCTATCAGTATGCTTAATACATCGGGCTTAATATCCAACGTATCTTTTTGCCAGCGTGATGCAAGATCATTTACGGTATTACCACTGATGCCCCGGTTAAAAAACTGGTAATCACGGCCGGGATAGTCAAAATTAATACGGGCGGTTATCAGATAGGCATAACCCTGACCGTAAACATGGTTCCAGTCTCTATCATAACTGCGGCCGCCATCAGTTATCGAATCGCCCTGGAAAAGAAAAGTTTTTCCAAGGCCATCATCTGGCAAATAATCATCATTCTTTGCTGATGCTGATGCCAATCCCGGTGCTGCCATTGCTGCTGCGCCCGCCAGCGATGCTTTCTTTAAAAAGTCTCTCCTGCTGTTGCTCATAAGCTGCTTACTAACTGGTATAATTTGCCTTTTTCTGTATTGATCACCAACTCATACCCCTCTTTTACTTTAACAGGAGTAGCACTTAAACCTTTAACTGTCAGTTTAGATTTAGATATAACATGGCAGGTGCCGCCTGTTTTTGATAACACTTGGGCGGTCACAACCTTGCCCCCTGCCCATTTCATGTCAACTACAAATGCGCCTCTTGCTACCAAACCTTTAATTTCACCATTGGCCCAAGCATCGGGCAATGCAGGTAGCAGGTGTACATTACCATCCTGGCTTTGCAGCAGCATTTCGGCCAAACCAGAGGTACCACCAAAGTTTCCATCAATCTGGAACGGCGGGTGGGCATCAAACATATTTGGATATAGTCCTCCCCCCTCGCTGTAGTTGTATCCACTTTCGCCGGTTAAACGCAGCAGATCGCGGTATAGTTTGTAGGCATGGTTGCCATCTCTTAACCGGGCCCAAAGGTTTACTTTCCAGGCCAGGCTCCAGCCGGTACTTTCATCGCCGCGTAACTCTAACGATCTTTTGGCCGCGGCTGCCAGCTCAGGGTTTACAGCTATCGAAATTTCATTAGCCGGATAAACGGAATATAAATGCGACACGTGGCGATGATGCGGGTCGGGCGATTCCTGGTCTTTATTCCATTCCTGTAATTGGCCTTTGCTGCCTATCTGATACGGGATCAGTTTAGCTTTTTTGGCGATAAGCGAATCCCTGAAAGCTGCATCAACGCCCAGTACCTTAGTTGCTGCTATCAGGTTATCAAACAGATCGCGGATGATACCCATATCCATTGTAGTAGAAACAGAAACATCCCCGGTTTTACCCTCAGCATAAATAAAATCATTTTCGGGCGACATAGACGGTGCAGTTACCAAATGGCCCTGACCATCGGGCACTAACCAATCAAAAGTAAATTCGGCGGCGCCTTTCATTAAAGGGTAAGCTGTATTTTTTAAAAACGCTTTATCGCCGGTATATAAATAGTGCTCCCAAAGATGACGGGTTAGCCAGTCGCCACCCATTGCCCAGTTTGCCCATTTAGGGTCGCCATGACCAAGGTCGCCTACGGGGTTAGCCAAAGCCCAGATATCTGTATTATGGTGGGTTACCCAGCCCTTAGCATGGTAGAAATCTTTAGCAACACCAGCGCCCGTTTCCGACAATCCTTTGATCAACTCAAATAAAGGCTGGTGCATTTCAGACAGGTTACAATCCTCTGCCATCCAGTAGTTCATTTGCACGTTGATGTTGCTGGTATAGTTTGAGCTCCATGGTGCACGTAATTCTTTATTCCAGATGCCCTGAAGGTTAGCAGGAACGCCCGGTGTTCTGGAGCTGCTTATCAATAGGTAACGGCCATATTGAAAATATAAAGCTTCAATGCCAGGATCAGTACCATGATTCTTATTGTAAAGCGCAAGTCGTTCATCAGTAGGCAATTCGGCATGACTGCCCTTGTTATCGTTAATTTTAAGGCTTACCCTGTTAAAAAAACGATGATAATCGGCCAGGTGAGCGGCGAGCAACTGTGCATAAGGTTTGGCAGCAGCTTTATCAAGGTATTTGGCCGCAACCTTTTCGTCGCCATCAGGGCATTGGTTGTATGCTTTAAAACTGGTGGCTGCGGTAACATACAGCGTTAAGCTTGATGCCCCTTTTACGGTGATCCCGCTTGTATCGGCAGTTATTTTACCATCACTGCTTACGGCCTTTGCCAACACCTCATACCGCATACCTCTGCACTTATCATCATCGGCATAAACTATCGGATTTTTTGAATCAACATAGCTTGGTTCAACATGTGCCGGAGCTTTGCCGCTTAGCTGCAATACATTTTTATTCAGCACCTCTTTTTGAAAACGAAGCTGGCTGCTTGTATTTATTTTAAGGTTTAACTGTTTAGCCTTATCAGCCGTAAACCGGATAACAATTACCTTATCGGGTGCCGAAGCAAAAATTTCGCGCTTATAGTTTACTCCGCCAACCGTATATTTTGTTGTGGCAACAGCATTACCAATATTCAGATCGCGGTAATAGCTGGTGCTGTTACCACCATTATATGATTGTTTGATATGCAGATCGGCCATAGGCAAGAAGCTTTCAGAGTATAAGCCCTGCATCTTTTGCGTTAGCTCATGTGCCTTTTGATATTCCCCTTTAAACAACGCTTCCCTTACCTGGGCCAAGTATTGAAATGCACCGGGATTTACATTTTGCTTCACCGGCCCACCCGACCATAAGGTAGATTCATTTAGTTGCAGCAATTCATCATCAACCCCACCAAAAATCATGGCTCCTAACCTGCCGTTGCCAATAGGTAAAGCTTCTGTCCACGCTTTTGCGGGTTTTTTATACCATAAAGTATTTTTCTGCGCGTTTGCGTTGGGCGCAATCAATTGCATGCATAGCGGTAAAACTACAAACAGGAGTGTTGTTTTCAGGCCTTGGTTCATAAAATAGGTTAAAATTGTTTTTACAAGTATACCAATGCAACAGCTATAAAAAATAATGCTTATTGGCATTTTAATATACAAAAACAAGGTACAGTACATAAAAAACCCGCCTTGCGGGCGGGTCTTCATTAGTAAGTAGTCAGTCAGTTATAGTGTATTATCTTCTTTCGTTATAAACCTGGAACTCAGCTATTGATACCTGGTGTTCGGCTTTATCTATCGAGATCCGAACCTTGCCGGCCCATACCCTGTCAAAACGGTGAACTTTAATCTTATTGGCATTATCACCATCAAACAATGGCTTCCAGCTTCCGTTCAGGTAATATTCCAAACGGTAATGTGAAATATTCGGTTTTTCTTCGGCAATAACAATGGTATTCAATGCCTGGTCTTTCTTAAAATCTATCTCGTACCATGGATTTTTAACTGTTGGGTTTGACACCCATGAGCTATGAAAATCATCATCGTTAGCAAAATCCATAATAGCCGAATCATCGCTCCAGCTTGAGCTTGCCGGTTGATTTTTTGCAATGTTTGATGAAATGATCGGCGCATCCAACTTGGAAAGCTTAGCCACCGGACCTTCATTTTTCCAAAGTTTACCAATCTCTTTAAGTGCGGCAAGGGCGTTATCGTCAAATAAACCATCGCGGTTGGGTGCTACGTTCAGGATAAAATTACAGTCGACATTATTCAACGGTTTCAGGATATCGTTAACCAGTTTAGCAGGCTCCTTAACCGGTGTTGTTGGGTGGCTTGTTTCCCAAAACCAGTTAGCCTGTAATGGTAAACAGGCAATGGCCGGCATGCGGTTATCTTTAGTTGATACACGCTGACCTGCCCCCATTTCGTAAGTTTTGATATCGGTATAATACATGCCTTCGGCAGGGTATTTTGCGCCGTTAAGGTCCATCACCAGACAGTTTGGCTGCAATGATTTTACCAGTGTGTAGATCTCTTCAAACGGAACATCATCATACGAGATCCTTGACCATGGGGCATCCCATCCATCAATGATCAAGGCCGAAATCTCGCCGTATTTGGTCATCAGCTCGGTGATCTGCGCTTTTACCATATCAATATGCTTTGGCGTGATCATGTTTGGCCTCAACCTGTGGTGAGTATCCAAAATAGAATAATACAGGAACACTTTTAAGCCATTAGCCCTGAAAGCATCGGCATACTCTTTTACTACGTCCTTTTTCAGCGGACTGTTCATCACATTATAATCGGTTGTTTTGGTATCCCAGATACAAAAACCACTGTGATGTTTGGTGGTGATACAACCGTAGGTCATATTGGCCGATTTTGCAGCCTTTGCCCACTGGTCGCAATTCAGTTTTTTTGGGTTGAAGATGGTTGGCAAAGCATCAGGATCGGCCCAGTCCTGATCCATATAGGTTGGGATGTTAAAATGGATGAACATACCGAAACGCAGGTCGACAAATTCCTGCTGAAGCTGGGCAAGCGGTTTTACAGGCTGCTGCGCCGTTTGTGCTTTTAGTGAGAGAGAAGCGGCACAAATCGCAATAAAGCAAATAGCTTTTAACTTAAACATGATTGGGTTGTTGGTTAAATTGATAAAACGTTTTAACAACTGCAATATCACATTTAAATTTAATGTTTAGATTATCGGAAATTGACATTACATTCAGCTTATTTGGCGTGGATATCCCCTATGTCATTGCGAGGAACGAAGCAATCGCACGGAAGCAAGGCCGCCCTATCTAGCATGCGATTGCCGCGCTACGCTCTCAATGACATATTTTTCGCGGGGGTATTTAACTTGTGCCCGGTTGCGTTACAAACGCAAGCCAATTTTAAGCACTCATTATAAATGAGCGCAAGAAATCTTGCTTTTAGATATAGTCCCCTTAAAACAAATCCGGATAATCACTAATCACACCATCAACACCTAAACTTTTGAGTTGTTCAATTTCCTTTTTGGTATTTACTGTCCATGGTAGTACTTTAATCTTTGCATCATGGCATTTCTTTACCAGGTCGGCATCAACCAGTTTATAGTCCGGGCTGTAGATGAAAGGAGTAAAACCAAGATCGGCCATATTATCTTCAAACGATTTTTTGTTTTCGATAAGATAAGAAGTACGCACATCATGATATTTTTTGTGGATGATTTGCAACGTGCGCTTATCAAAAGATTGAATCACCACGTAAGGCAGGATCTTTTTTTCGATCAAAACAACCATCAACTTATCCACAAACTCGTCCGGAGCTGGATTATAAATACCGTCACCTTCGGGTGAGCACTTGGTTTCGATGTTGTAGAACACCGGCTTTTTATGATTTATCTTAATATAATGCTGTACCGAATCAATCAATTCAGACAGCAGCGGCATATAGGTTTTGATCTTTTGCTGGCGCGGAAATTTGCTGTATGGTTTTGAGCCTACATCGTATTTTTTCAAGTCCTCATATGTCATTTTATAGAGGATCAGGTTCTTCGCATCCTCCCTGCTGATTTCCTTGCCATCGGGAGTAAGTGAAAACAGCGGATTAATGTATTCATCATGCGATAAAATCACCTGCCCGTCCGCCGTAATGTGGGTATCCATCTCCAACGTGGTAACAGTGCCAAGGTCGATGGCATTTTTCATGGCGGGGATGGTATTTTCAGGCATCAGTCCCCTGCCGCCGCGATGCGCTTCGGCACTGAATGAAGGAAAATCTGCATTTTTGAATTCCATGTTTTTCACTACAGTAAAACCTGATAACAAGATAAGACTTATTCCGGCAACAAAGTTCAATTTATTTTGCATCTAATTCACTTGAATATTTATTTCCGAAACGATCTGTAGCTTCAACCCTAACTTTCTTAACCGTTGGCTCAAAGTGCGCTACAAACAGGTGCCCAGTTTCATGCGGCTCAACAAAATGACGGCCTGCCGGTAACTGATCACCTTTGTACAAACTTACCGATAAGGGGTCATATCCTTGCTCTTTTGTTAGGGCTCCCATCGGTTTGTCATCTAAATAATACACTACCTTCCACTGTGGGTCATAGTTCCAAACATTGGCGATGAGGCGCATCTGGTCGGTTAGTTTTTCGGCATAAACACTGATCTGGTTTTCGGCCGGTAAACCTGTCGATTTATAATACCATTTCAGCTCGGTACCATTTACAGAATATACACTATAACCGCGCGGGGTACCATCAACGCAAATGGGACCAGTCCACCAGCCACCACATACGGTGCCGTGGTTATGCTCGAAGATATTGTTGTTGATATTATTATCATGATAATGTGTATGGCCCGACATGATATGCACATTACTGAAGCCTTCCAATACTTTATAAAAATCCTGGTTATTTTTCACTTGATTATAAACCGGGATATGCAGGTTAATGATCAGCAACTGATCTTTCTTAACGTATTGCAGATCTTTTGCCAGCCAGTTTAGCTGATCTTCGGTGATATAACCATCATACTCCCGCTCTACGCCCAGGTAGCGAACATTATCCAACACAACGTAATGCGCCTTACCACGGTTAAATGAGTAATAGGTTGGCCCATAGATCTGCTTAAAAGTAACATCAGAGGTTTCATCACCGCCCATGCGGTAGTCCATATCGTGGTTACCTATCGCCTGGAAAAATGGGATTCCCATTTGAGCCACCGCCTCATTATAAGCAGGGAAAAGCTCATGGTTATCCCATACAATATCACCTACACAAATGCCGTGTACCAGTGCGTTTTTACCTAATGATTTTATGGTAGCAATGGTATCGGGAACCGAGGTATCCATCATTTGCTTAACATCTTTTTTGTTTTTCACCTGCGGATCGGCCCAGATAATGAAGTGGTGACTATTATCATCAACTTTTAACGGCTCCAGCTTAAAATCAAAATGCGAACTACCACCTATGTTTTCGTAATGTTTGGCAACATTATAATCTGTTTTAAACTCATAGCCCGATGGCGTGCTCATGAAAATGCTTTTGGCCTTTTCATTGGGAGTAAGCTCGTAATTACCCTTATCATCGGTAAGTACTACCGAAAAACCGTCGGATATTACTACGCCTTTAATTCCTTTTTTGCCTGCGGTGACGCGGCCTTTTACGGTATCACCGGTTAATATTTGTGTAAGTGCATTGGCACGGAGCGATATGAATGCACCGCCGGTTATGAGGCCAACGCCCTGTAAAAATGATCTTCTGTTCATGTAATAATATTTTAACCTCACCTAAATCCTCTCCAAAGGAGAGGACTTAAATAAATATTTGATCCTGTTATATAAAGCCCCTCTCCTTTGGAGAGGGGTTGGGGTGAGGTTTTAATTTTGAATTGTTGTTGCATCTGTAGCCGTTTCAATGGTACTAATTGGCGATGTTAGTGTAAGTGTAACGCTGGTCACTGTGCGGCCGGTTACCCATCTGCCGGTAAGTGCATCATAAACGCCGCCAAGCTGACTGAATAAGCCATCGGTTGGTAAGGTGAGCTTTGAGGTATTGGTACCGCCTCCATAAAAGCCCTGATCAGTACGGGTTACCGGATTAATGGTACTATAGTAATCGGTATTGGTAATGCGGTAGCCAATCTCCGGCGGACCAGCAGAATAAACCGTACCGCCGCCACCGTACATGATAACATCAAGCGGAACGCTTGCGGCACTAACTGTTGTACCCGCAAAAACTGAAACTCCTGCTACGTTACCACTGTTAGCCAGCAGATTGGTAGTTACATTGCCGAAATCAGCACCCGGCACTTCGGCATACATGGTGCTGTTGATCCAGTTGGATGAGCTGATATCTGTTGAGCCTTTGCCCCAGATATTTTTATTACCGCCTACATAAAAGAACTGGCCTTTCTTAACTGTGCCCGACGTTAGGTTAAACTTGTAAGTTTTTGCCAAACCTTGCGCCCAGCCGTTTGCAGGAGCCGGATTAGTACCCGCATTATTACAGGTTACAACAGCGTAATTGGTTACCGCAAAGTCAATGTCCTTAGTTGCCTTGAACTGGATATACTCATAATCAGCATCGCTGCCCGAAGGATTGGTAAGGTATCCGGTTATAATGATTGGCGATGGTTTGGTTGCAGCAAGCGTAAACACATCATCGATAGTACGCGGCCAAAGCTGCATTTTGGTATCGGTGCCTGATGTTATCGCAAACGGAATGCCTGTAAAATTAGCGCTGAACGGTAATTCGGTAGTTGCGAAAGCAGCGTTAGCCTCTGTATGCATTATTATTTTGCCAAAACCGTCATTAAGTGTTTTATCACCCGCGTAAGTTTCGCCCTGTTGGGGCTCCGGGTCGGTTACTGCCTTAGCTATCGTAACCAGTGTACCTTCGTAAACATCGGGCGAAGCCAGCAAGGTTGCTGATGGAACAGATTGTACCTTGATAGGCCTGTTATCGGCAACTTTACTTACTGATGTTTCGGTAAGGCCTTTAACACGCATACTGCCGTTTACTTTGGTAAGTGTAGCGCCCTCAACTTGCACTATTACTGAATCGCCGGGAACATAGTTTGCAGCTGCATTACCTATTTCGAGAGAAATACCCCTAACTGCGTTACGGCGATTGTTTTGCACCACTAATACGCCGGCAGGACTATTACCTGCTGCGGCGTTTGAAATTACTACGCCCACTATTTCCTTTGCTCCGCCCATATTGTTGCTGTTCAGCTCAACATCCGAGCCTTTGTAAATCCCCTTCAGGTCAACAACGGCAATAATCGGGCTTAACGAACCTTCAGCATAGTTATTCTTTTTGCATGAATTTATACCGATGGCTGTTGCAAGCACCAGTGATAAATATATCTTTTTCATTTTATAGATCTCTTAGTTTAAAACCAGTTGATTATTGTTTTTGCCACCAAACCTGCGTGCTGATCTCATCGGCACCCTGTGCAGCCACAGCAGCCTTGTAACTATCAGGATTGGCGGATTGTACATAAACCGGGTATTGCAGCCTTGCCGGCATAATGCCGTTGTTCCTTAAACCATTACCTTTAGGCAATACCGGGTGACCGGTGCGGCGGTACTCAAACCATTGCTCAAAATCGGTGTAAAACATTGAATAGTATTTTTGAACATGGATCATTTCCATCTTTTCATCAAGTGGAGCAGCGTTATCCCAGGTGATGTCGGCGCCTGCTAAATAGGTATCAATAGGCACCGTATATGTCGGGATCCAGAATGTGATGCCCGTCTGTACGCCATTTTTGTAGTAGGTGGCTGCATCTCCGGCTATCCAGCCTTTGGCAGCAGCCTCGGCAAGGATAAACTGTAATTCCGAATAGTTCATGATGTTACCCATCAATGGGTCGTTCATTAACGTAGTAGTTGACGTGGTAGACTGGAAATATGATTTGATACCAACATTTTCGCCAGGCGCATAACCACTTGGGATCCCCTGGATCCCACCCTGGTAACTTGAAATCGACCAGCGATTGTTAACCAATCTCGGATCGGCCCATTTAGCAAGGTTATTTACAAAAAACTCGCAAACGCCGGGTTGCCGCCAGTCCTGTTCACGTACTCCGCCAATAAACGGCGATGTTAAAGCACCGGAGCCTGTCCAACGCAAAACTGCCGAATCATCATTACTTCCCATGATAGGGTAAGCATCAGGGTTGGTGTCAACGATCTGTTTGATCTTAGCTATCACATCAGCCGAAACATCGGCTTTGCCCGATACCCTTAACAACAACCTTAAATAAAGTGTGTTACCAAACTTGCGCCATTTTAAAGCATTGCCGCTAAATACCGGATCACTGCCGGCAACTACGTTTGCCGACGCATTGAGCAGGGTATCTGCTGCTTCCAGGTTTTTGAAAATATCCAGGTAAATATCTTTCTGCTTATCAAACTTAGGCGTAAAGTTTCCGTCCTTGCCTTTATTTGAATCAAAGTAAGGTACATCGCCATAAGTATCAGTAAGTAATGAATATAACCATGACTGGCATATCAGCGAGATCCCCATATAAGTTTTGTTGTAGGTAACCTCCTTGCTGGCAATGGTATAAATATCCTTAAAGTTGGTTAACTGGGTATACCACGCATTCCAGGTAGCATCGGCCCAGGTGCGTTTGATATCATACCTGAACACTTTACCCTCTGAATCGCCGGGGTCAACAGTAACCTGCATCAGCTCATTGTTGAAATTACGGGCGCGAAGCATATTAGTACCCAAAGTATTTACCAGCGCCGGTGCCAGCAATTGCTGCGGCAGGGCGTTTGGCGTGCCGTTGGGATCGGTATTAAGTTCAATAAAATCCTTTTTACATGACGACATTATGCTAACGAACAACATCATCATCGATATAAGTATATATCCGTTCCTTTTCATATTGTTAATTATTAAATGCCAATAACTATGTTAAAACCAAATGTGCGGGTTGATGGAAACTGTGCAATCTCAAATCCCTGCACAATGTCGCTGCCGGAGAGCGTTCCAAATTCAGGGTCGAAGATTGGCCACTTTGTCCAGATGTACAGGTCGCGGCCGTACACGCCTACTGTAGCCCGCGTTAAACCAAGGCGTTTAACCAAACGCGGGCTCAGTGAATAATCAAACCTTGCCTCGCGAAATTTCAGGAAGTTGGTTGAAAACGTGTTGCCTTCAGCATTGTCAATACCATAGTGTGAGCGGTAGTAGCCATCGATATCGGTTGCGATAACGTCGTTTGGCCTGTAGCTGCCATCGGCATTTTGAATAACACCTTTGCCGATGATACCGTTATACCTGCCCGGCAGCGTGAGCGTTGTTTTACCCTGCTCGGCCAGTTTGTAATTTGAAAGCGAATAGGATACACCACCAACCTGGGCATCAAATAACAGGTGCAGGTTAAATTGTTTATACCTGAAATCATGCCCCATGCTTGCTTTCCATTTAGGGATAGTATTGCCCAGATAAACCAGGTCGTTTGATAGTTTGGCAAACCCTGTCGATTCGTCATATACTATCTGCCCGTCGGGCGAGCGTAAATAACCACGGCCATACATATCGCCCATGCTGCCGCCTACCCTTGCAACAATCTGGCCGCCGCCTGTAGGACCGTTGCGCAATACAACCGCGCTATCGGCAAGCTGTTCAATGGTATTTTTATTGGCGCTGAAGGTTGCAGTAACATTCCAGCTAAACACGTTGGCTTTGCGGATGGGGGTTCCGTTTAATGAAATTTCAATTCCCTTGTTGCTTACCTTACCAACGTTGATAACTGCCTGGCTGTAGCCGGATGATTGATCTACAGTACGACTAAGGATCTGGTTTTTAGTATTGCCGCTATATAAAGCAATATCAAAACCTAAACGGTTGTTGAACATCCTTGTTTCGGCACCAATTTCTAATGTAGTGGTGCGTAAAGGCTTCAGATCGGGGTTTGACAGCGTACGCGGATTTTGCAAACCACCTGCATAAGTGCTACCTGCCGATACATAATTAAATGAGGTTTGATAAGGATTTGTTGTACCACTACCAACACCTGCAAGCGATGCCCTCACTTTTGCATAGTCAATAAATTTAGGCAGCTTGAATGCTTCAGATGGCAAAAAGCTCATGCTTGCCGATGGATAGAAGAAACCAACCTGATCGGTACGGTTCGCAGTAGCCAGTGTACTGATCCAGTCCTGGCGGGCTGTTAAATCCACATACAAATAATCTTTAAAAGATGTAGATAACAAGCCGTAAAAGCTATTGATAGCATATTTTGATTTATATGGCAGCGTAACCAGTGGACCAGCATTATTAGCCATTGAATATACGCCCGGATATACCAGCGAATCGGCGCGTACCTCATCGCGGTTATAATTATTGCGCAGCATGCTGCCGCCTGCAGTAGCAGTTATATTAACATCGTGCGTTATTTTCTTGTTGTATTTCAACAGGAAATCGGCACCCTGCTCTTCTGAATAGATATTTTGCGTACGATATGAGCCTTTAGGATATTTGGTACCGGCATCATACGGACGTTGTTGTGCACGTTGCTCATAACCCATATCTAAAGTAGCACGAACTTGTACGCTAAACTCTTTTGTTACATTGTAAAGTGCTTCAACGTTTCCGGTAACTGAGTTGCGGTTTGATTTATTGATAAACTCGTAAGATACTGCGTAAGGGTTTTCAGGAAACGAACTGAAAGGGTAAAATATAGCTTTACCATCCTGGCCGTTTTTCCAGTAGTTCTTCAACCAGTTTAAATTGGCATTGGGCTGCCAGAAAATAAACCAGTACATCAGTGACTGGTTACCATAGCCCGCCCCCGGTAAGTTATCGCTGTTTTTATTATTGTAATTTACTTTTGCATTGATGGTTAACTTATCATTGATTTTGGAGTTAACTGATAAAGCAATGCTGTTACGGGTGTACCCTGTATTCGGCGTAATCCAGTGATTGGTAACGTTGGTTGCCGAGAAACGGGCCGTTGTTTTATCGCTGCCGCCGTCAACGCTTACCGAATTGGTAAAAGTTTGGCCAACATCAAAAAAATCACGGATCTGGTTTTTGTATGGCACCCATGGCGTACGTGTTATGCTTTGCTTTTGTGTAACCGAATCCAACTGATAAAAAAGCTGGCCATCAAATTTAGGGCCGTAAGCCGAGCTTGTCGAGCTGGTGCTTGCACCATCTGGCCCTGCCCCGTATGAATAATAACGGGAACCCGCCGTACCTTGTCCGTATTCATATTGCAGATCGGGCCAGCGGTTTACGCTTTCAAGGCTCGCATTTGAGTTAAAGGTAATTCCCAAACCACTATGTTTTTTACCTGATTTTGTGGTAATGATAATAGCACCATTGGCACCTCGCTGACCATAAAGCGCAGCAGCACCCGGGCCTTTCAATACCGTTACCGTTTCAATGTCCTCTGGGTTGATGTCGTTCAGGTTGCTGCCATAATCGGCAGGCATGTTATCGCTGCTGGTACCATAAGCCGATTCGCCGGAGTTGCTTGTGCGCCTGCCGCTGCCCTGGTTAATTACCACACCGTCAACCACTATCAGGGCTTCGTTATCACCAGTAAGGTTATTTTCGCCACGCAGGATAATTTTGTTTGATCCTGCCGGGCCGCTGTTTGAACGGATGAGGTTTAAACCCGCCACCTTGCCCGATAACGCGTCAGTCCAGTTACCGGCAAGAGCGCCGGTTAGCTGATCACCTTTAATAACCGGTGCCGAATAACCCAAACTTTTATCTTCCCTTTTTATACCAAGTGCCGTTACCACAACCTCGTTAAGTTTATTATCGGCCGGGCTAAGCGTGATGTTTAAAACAGTGTTTGCATTTGAGCTAACACTTACGTTCTGAATCCTTTTTGTTTCGTACGAGATAAAGCTTGCCTCGACCGTATAAGTACCCGGCACAATATTTAACGTGTATGAACCGTCAACACCGCTGATAGCTGTAGCCCCGGTCCCCGGAACCCTCACAGTAGCACCGGGAAGTGGTTCTGATTTTTCATCAACCACTTTCCCTCTAATGCTACCCCTATCCTGTGTTTTTGCAATGATGAGGATATTTCGTTCGCCTGCCGCTCTGTATGTGCAGGTAGTTCCTTTTAAAAGCAGGTCGAGTGTTTCGCCTAAAGAGCGCTCTGCTTTTGTTACGTGTACTTTGCGTTTGTCATCAAGCAGGCTATTGTTATAGCTGATAGAGATATCGCCTGATTTTTCAATTTGCAGAAAGGCATCCTTGAGCATGGTACCCTCGGCACCAAACGTGATCCTTTTGTTTATTACTGTTTGAGCCTTAGCGTTTATGCCGCCAAAAGGCAATTGTAAAAAGAACAGCATGGTTAATAACCATAACTTTTTCATATATTTACTTTAATTTATACTTGTCTAACCGTGAGTTTAAATTGTCAAAATTCTGAAGCCTGGGGTTGTTACCAGCAACGTCCAGGCTTTTACCAATAGCCGGGTAAATACTATTTCATTATGCTTCCTCCTTTTTGATTATTGTTTGAAATAAATAGCTGATTGCCTTTTTGCGTGTAGCCCAATCCGGCTAACGCGCTGAGGGTTTCCATGGCATCTGTCAATGTCATTCCCCTTAATTTGGCTGTAAGCCTTACATTGCCCAAATCATGTTCTGTAAACCTGATCTTAACGCCGTAATGATGCTCAAGCGAAGCGGCTATCTCACTGTAAGTTGTATTATAGAAAACAAATTCGTTATTGATCCACGAGCTTACTGATGATGCATCAGTGTTGTTAAAAGTGTAGATACCGTTTTGGGTGTTGATGCTGATCGCTTCGTTCTTTACCAGGTATTTAACCATTTGGGGTTGCCCATGTACATTGGCCATTACCCCTACTTTACCGCTTTGCACGGTTACGGCCACTTTATGATCGGCCAGGTAGGCTTTAATATTAAATGAAGTACCCAATACCACTGTTGTGATATCGCCGCTTTTAACTATAAATGGTTTAGCCTGATGGACCACATCAAAAAAAGCTTCGCCATTAAGCATTACATCACGTTTTTCGCCGCTAAAGTTTTTGGCGTATCTGAGTTTGCTACCACCACCCAGATAAACTGTCGAGCTATCTGGCAGTATTATTTTTGAATGCTTGCCATCAACATTACTGATCTCTTCGTAAACCAAAGCCGGTGATTGTTTGAAATACATATATCCAAACCAACCGGTAGTACAAATGAGCAGGCAGGCAGCAGCGTAAGCTATCCAGTTAAATTTAGAACTGCGTTTAATTACCGGTATCTGGGGTTGGGTTATATGCGCATTGATCCTGGCCCAGCTGCTTTCGGCATGTTCGGGCTGTTTAAAATATGTTTTGGATGCTTCCAGGATCTGGATGGTTTCACTAAACTGGGCAAGGTTTTCGGGGCTTTCCTCAATCCATTCCTGCAATTGCGTTAAGCCATCATCGCTGATGGTTTTTTCAAAATATTCAACTATTAAGCGGTAACTATTATCTTCCATTAAATCTGTCTCTGCAATAAAGACTGATTTTACGTAGCCGATACGTAGCGAAAAAAGTTAAGTTTACGTTAAGAAATCATTAACCCTCAGAAGTGAAATTGTGCTGCCCTTTTAACAGCTGACGAAGTTTTTTGATAGACTGGTAAAGTGTAGTTTCAACCGTACGCACAGAGATACCGAGCACTTTGGCTATCTCGTTTTTGTTGAGATTATCGATACGGCTCATGAGCAGCACCTGCCTCTGACTGGTTGGTAACGTATCAATAAGGTTTAAAATTTTATTGTACGATTCGCGGCCCGAAAGGATTTTGAAAGGATTATCCCTGTCTTTTAACACGTGTCCCTGCAGGTCGATATCTTCGATAGAATGTACCGGATCTTTCTTTTTTTGGATATAATTTAAGGAGAGGTTTTTGGCAGCAACAAACAAGTAACTCTTTACATTAAGGATTGCAGTACCGCGGTTATCCCAAAGTTTAATGAAAAGATTAGCGGTAATCTCTTCGGCAACGGTATAGTCTTTAGTGTACACCGTGCACAGCTGGCATAAGGTTTTGTAATAACGGTTAAAAAGAGTTTCAAGGGCAACGGGGTTGCTTTGCTGGATAAGCCCCATCAACGCTTCATCAGTAAGTGCAGGGTACATGCCAAAGAGTTGTTTTGGCCCAAATGTAAGACTGTCATGTTAGCATAATGTTAACAGACGACAAAACCTTTATTACCGAAAAACCTGACAATAGCTATTAAGCTATTCTATGATCAGGTTTTTTGATTGAGATGTAAGTTTTCTATAAGGATTTTCAAAAAAAAGTTTCACATAATCAGTCCCATCTACACTAAAACCCGGAGCATGCCCCCTGTTATGGATGATCAATAATTGGCTATTAGGCATATACCGTTTTATCAACCTGTTATAAAACGGCCTGCAATCAGGGTCGACGTCACCTGCCGAAATTAATGCCGGTACTGTAGAATAAACAGGCTGCTTTGCTATAGCACGTTCAGCCTTCACCTTCCAACAATTGCATATAGCATGATTTACATCATTAAACGGATACCCGGCCAACCACGGTAGTACCAAATGTTGTTGTGCTTCCAATTTAGGATCATCGTATGAAATTTGTTCAGAACAATAAACAGAATACCTCATACCCAGTGATACGCTTGAATTACCCGCGAAATAGCCATCAAACTCCTCCTGTACATATTTATCATGACGGCCTTCAATTAAATCAATCATTACCGCAGGCACCGTGCTAACCTGCCGGGAGTTCATCCGGCCTATTATTGCATCGAGTAGTTCGTTTTTTGTATAAGTGAGATTATTAGCTTGCTTGTTTCCTTTTTCCTGATAAGCTATGGTATACTTCTTCCCGGTGATAGCGCTGAAGTATTGATGGAACTTCGTTCTTAAATTTTTATATTTCGTGGCAGAGGAATCCGTTTTGCAATTATGAAATACCTGCTCAAGCGCTTCATTGATATTAAATAAAGCGTGCTCCTCAAAATTTACGTAACCGGGGAGCGGTGAATTCAAAAGCAACGCCCGAACGCCCTCAGGATGGTTTCGCGCCATGGTAAGCATCAGGCCGCCACTGTAGGATATACCAACCAGGTTAAGCGAATCAATATTTAAGGCTAACCTTAAATCATTTATATCCTCTGCGCTTTCAATAGTATTGTAGGCTGATAGGTCGACACCCTGTTTTGTAAACCGGTTTCGGCATTGGGTAACGGCCTGACATACGAGGCTATCTTTATTTTTCCCTTCCCTGTAACTGTGTTTGATGGCCGCTGCTACTTCCATACAATCCAGGCATGGCAGCGCCCGCTTTGTTCCGCGTTGGTCAAAAGCAATAAAGCCACCGTAGGCCAACCAGCCGGAGTCATAACCTATGCTATCGATATTACCTGTAGTGCTATAACCCGGTCCCCCTGTAGTGTAAAGTGAGATGTTTTTGCGTGCATCCTGATCCGGCCTACGTACAAATAAAAACGGGATCTTCACTTTGCGCCCTGCCGGTTTACTTCTATTTTCCGGTACAACAAGGTAACCTGTTTTTAAAACAAGCCTTGGGTCTGCCTTAACCAACCCGGGGTAAGGCTCTAATACCGGTTTGTATTTCTGGCTATAAGCTTTTTGAATAAGAAAAGTAGCGCCAAATAATATGATAAGGAATGTTTTCATGACCGTTGTTTAGCTTACAAAGAAAGCGATCTGCCTTACCCGTTAAAAGTAAAAAACGGACAAATTAAAATTGATGCTTGGTTATCCTTTGACCGGTAAGGTTGATAACGTCCTTATAAAAATGGCTCAAATCATAATATCCATAATCTATCGGAACAAAGCTTTCTCTGTTATTTACAAATGCTGTTAATGCATTTCTGCCCCGCACAATTGAGAAATAATTTTTAGGCGGAGTGCCAATCACCCTGTTGAAATACCGATTGATAGTTTTAGAAGTAATGAACAGCCTCTCAGCAACTTTTGATGTATTCAACTGCATGCCAGTAGCCTGATATTCGCCAATGCTGTCGTTAACAATTTTAACATAATGATCCTGGCTTACCTGTTTAATGAGCTTCTCTAACAAAAATGATTCAACAATGATTACACGCTCCTCGAAACTTACAGGCCGTTTTACTTTTTGAAGCAGTTCCCAGGGCAAAATTTGATTAAGGTTAATGATCTTGTCAATAACTGGGACTTGATTTAGACCTAAAACGGCTTCTAAACCGCCCGGATTAAATTTAACCGTGAATATATTATCGGCAGGTAGTTTATGCCTGGTAACGTCCTCATTTCTCAATATTAAAACATCTTGCTGCTCCCTTACATGATACCGGGTATTCTTCAAATCAATATAATAGGGCGAACCAAGGTTGATATAAAAAGTAGGTGTCCAACTTGGGAACATCTTCACCGATGAAAACTCATTTTTTACGTACTGTGCAGATAAATCTAAAACTGATTGTGAATAAAATTCGATATAGTTAGCCAGCTCTTCGCAAGGTGTGCTGAACCTGTATATTTTACGGATATTCTGAAATATCTCAACCATTGTATGAAACTAACTATATCCGTAAAAATAATTGTTTTAATTAAGATACCACGTATACAGCGATATGAAAGCCGGGCATATACTATCCGTACAAAACAAAAATGGCCACCACAAAGGCACCTGCCGTAGCCACGCTCTTTATGACAACCATTTTAATAATAGCAATATTCGTATCTATGGCAAAAAGAACACCTCTTTCAAAGGCACACTCACGGGCGAATGATCGGCATTAGTATCCATGATATCGGCCATGTATAACCACCATTTTTTCATAATAGGGCTATCAGGCAAATGATCAAGGGCTTCCTGATCTTCAACATCCATTACGCCAAAAAGCCAGTGCGTGTCCTCATCTAAAAAAATAGAATAATTACTGATCCCCACATCTTTAAGCAAACTGCTCAATTCGGGCCAAATGGCATCATGCCTCGCCTTGTATTCGGCGGTTTGCCCTTCGTGAAGCTTCATTTTAAACGCTACTCTTGCCATTGTAAATAGTATTTATATTATTAAAAGAGCTTAAGGCTTAAAGCGAAAAGCTCAAAGCTTTTATTAGTTTATTTCTCCGATACACATAAAAAGGCTTTGAGCCTTAAGCTTTCGGCTTTAAGCTTATTTAAGATTTTACCACATCCAATATCGGTTTATCGACGCAGGATAACTGATCTTGCTCAGGTTTTAACAGCTCAAGCACCTCAACATCATTATATCCTTTTTTCAACCACTCAACCGGCAGGTATAAGGTTTGCTGCGGACCAATGCCCCAGTACCGGCCAAGGTTGTGGCCATTTACCCATACCACACCTTTTCCCCAGTTGCTCATATCAAGGTAAGTGTCACCCACTTTATCCAGCGTAAATCCACCTTTCCTGATAACCGGCGATTCTACATTTTGCTTTGCAGCGGAGAATTTCACGGTGCTTAGATCATGAAACGGCAGCGAATACATTTTCCAATGCTGCACTTCTGTTCCGTTTAAAAGCACCTGTTGAGTGATCCCTTTTTTATTTTGCAAAAGATACTTACCGAAGTTGATGCGGCCAAGGTTTTCCACCAAAATATCAAGCGTTACTTTACCTGCCGGAAGTTTTAGATACAGGCTATCCTGATTAAGCCTACGGTCGAGCGTGCCTACTTTTTTACCGTTAATCATGATCACAGCATAGTCCCTAAGCTCTTTTAGTTTGAGCTGTCCGCTTTTGCTTTCGTTTAAAACAGTTCGGTACAACACAAAGCCATAGTCCTGGTGTAGGTCTTCAAACGTAAGCGGACTTAGATTTTCTTTAACAGCGGGCAGAGTATTTAATAAACTTACCGATTGTGTTAGTTTAACAGCAGGAATTGTGATTACCGGTTTGGCTGCCGGCACATCCGGCAATTGCATACCGGCAGGCAAATGCTTACGGATCACCTGCCTGAACTGCATAAATTTCGGGGTAGCATTACCTGCCTCATCTAAGGGTGCATCATAATCATAGCTGCTCGTTTGCGGTTCATAAGGCGAGGTATCTTTAAAATTAGCACCATTCATGAACGCACGGGTAGTACCGCCATGAAACATGTACATGTTGATAGAAATCCCTGCTGCCAACACAGAATCAAGCCTACCTGCATAACGTTCGGCAGGGATGGTGTGGTGAGCAGTTCCCCACCAGTCGAACCAGGCCGGGTACCACTCGGCAATATAATATGGGCCCTTCCCATCGTGATTTTCGTTGATGATCTTTTTAACCTTTGCAGGATTATCAAGGCCGTTAATAGCAGGCAATAATCCTGGCAAGTGACCGGCTACCAAATCGGGAGCAGGATCGCAGGTGTACAGCAATCCGTCAAAACCGGCTTCTTTAAATAGTTTTTGATTAATACCTAAATACTCTTTATCGCTGCCGTATGAGCCGTACTCATTTTCAATTTGTACCATCAGGATATTACCGCCGTGATTTATCTGCATCGGTGCCAATTGCTTTCCTACCTCTTTGATGTAGTTCTCATACTCTTTAAGGTATTGCGCCTCTTTACTGCGTACTTCAAGGCCTTTTTCGTTCTGCAGCCAATAAGGATATCCGCCAAACTCCCACTCGGCACATACGTAAGGGCTTGGGCGAAGGATTACCCACAGACCTTCCTGCTGAGCTATGCGTACAAATTCGGCTACATCGTTATTACCGGTAAAATCAAACTTGCCTTTTTGTGGCTCGTGCAGGTTCCAGAAAACATAGGTGCCAATGGTATTTAAGCCCATTGCCTTAGCCATTTTCATGCGGGCGCGCCAGGCTTCGCGCGGTACGCGGGGATAATGCATTTCGCCCGAGATCATCTGGAAAGGTTTCCCGTCAAGCAGGAAAGCCTCATCGCCCAGCGCAAAGGTATGTTTGGGTACCTGGCAAAAGCCCGCTATGCTGAAGCATAAAAATAATGTTAAAAAAGATATTTTAATTTTTTTCATTGTGATGCGCTATCTGTTCAGCGCTTCTGCGCTTTTTTGTTTGTAATAGTTTTGAAGAATATAAAAAGCTTTCTTTTTGTTGCCTTTATCATCATAAAGACCCTTGCGGTTCCAGCCTTCCTGGTACAGTGGGTTATTTCGTTTCGGCGACCGGAAATCGGCCATTACCCATGGTGACAGGCCCACGAAATTTGCAGGCATCCGCTTAAACATAGCCGCCTGCTCCTTAAAATACCACTCCTGGTACTCCTCGCTAAAGCGGGTCAATGAATCGGCATGAAAACCGGTTTTAGCTTCGGCCCCGGTTTCGCTGATAAATAAAGGTTTATTGTATGGCGTGATCCAGTTTGTAGTGCGGCATTTATCAGGCAGGCCGCCATACCAGCCAAGGTATTCGTTAAAAGCAACGAGGTCAACAAACTCGCCCAGTGGGTCATCCACCACATTCAAATCCTTACCCGAACCATAGTTCACCTCAAGCGCAGCTGAAACCAGGCGCGTATCATCCAGTTGTTTGGCCTTGATAATCAGATCATGCATAAAATTCGTACGTGTTGGGCTCACCGGTGTTTCGTTCCCAACCGACCAGATAATGATACTGGCGCGGTTATGATCGCGTGTAATCATTTCACTAAGCTGCGCTTTTGCCTTTTCAAGTACTGCTGCGTTGCCAAAGTCAATCGTCCAGTAAACCGGGATCTCCGACCAAACCATAATACCCAGCGAGTCGGCCAGGCGGGTTATCTTTTCATCATGAGGATAATGTGCCAGCCTAACCATATTGCAGCCAAGTTCATGCGCCTGGGTTAACAATTGTTCAGCATCCTGCTGGGTGTAAGCCCTTCTCAAGTCCTGTGGTATTTCGCCATGGATACAAATCCCACGCAAAAACACAGGCTTGCCGTTTAGCAATAACTGCGGACCATGTGCCTCAATGGTGCGGAATCCGATTTTATCCTCAGTTTTATCGGCACTGGTACTTATAATAACCTTATACAGCTTAGGTATTTCGGGTGACCATAGCTGCACCTTTGGCAATTTAAAGCTAACCTGCGTAAGTTTGCCTGTGGCAGCAAACTGCTTACTAAACTTGAGCTCGGGTATTTGTACGGTGATATTTTGACCAGTTGGCGGAGTATCGCTCAGTTTAACCCATCCGCTTACCTCCGGTTGTTTTGCAGGAGCCGCACCATTAACAGGCTTTTTAAGCTGGATTAAAAAATCGCGGATATAAGTTGCCGGTACTTCAACCAGTTTTACATCGCGAGTTATACCACCGTAGTTCCACCAGTCGGTATTGAGGGTAGGTACCTCATCGGCGTAGCGTTTATTATCAGCCTTAACCACCAACAGGTTATCCTTTTCTTTAAGCAGCCCGGCAGGTACTTCAAAATTAAAAGGCGTAAAACCACCTTTGTGCATCCCCAGCTTTTTACCGTTCAGGTATACATCGGCCCTATAATTTACCGCACCAAAATAAAGGTACTGCCTGCCGCCATTGGCCGGTTTAACGTAGTCGAACGATTTTTTATACCAGATAGTTCCTTCGTAATAAGTAAACTCCGGCTTTTGATGGTTCCAGTCGCCGGGTACATCAATGCTATATTTATCGATATAGCCGTGCTCCTTTTTCTCAGTTTTATTAGCCGGAATGCCGCTGTTCCAATAGGCATCGCCATTTTTTTCGTTGAGCTCCTTATACCGATAATCATAAAACCCGGTTTCGTACGGATCAACAATGTATTGCCATTTGCCGTTCAGATCAAGTGCTTTACGGCTTTGAATATTGGTAATGAGACTGTCTTGAGCGGTCGCCGTACAGGTAACGAACAGCAGGCAGCATAAGCTTATGAAGTTTCGCATGTTATTTCTTAAATACGTCAAGGTTCCAGTTATCTACCCAGTTTATTTCGATATCATCACCTTTAAAGCTGATGGGCAGCCAGAGGTAACGGCCATCAATGGCGTCTTTTGGAGCCCATTTATCGGCTATAAATATGAAGGCATCCCTTTTACCGGCTACCGGCAGCACATGAGTACTTTGGCCACCATAAGTAATTTGACTATCCGGTCCCTGGCAGGGGTTGCCGTGGTAGGTCCACGGCCCCCAGATTGATTTTGCACTGAACCAACGGGCGGCGTTGGGTGCCCAACCTGTACAGCCCGAGCCTATCATGTAATAAATTCCGTTACGTTTAAATAATGCAGGAGCTTCAGTTTGGTGGCCTATATAGATACGGATAAACTTACCTGTATGCCCTGTATAATCGGGAGTTAGTTCGGCCAGGTCAAGGGTGTAGTTTTCTTCGGATGAAAAAACGTGGTAAGCCTTGCCATCGTCATCAACAAAAACGGTCATGTCGCGGGCCATCTGGCCGCCGGGCAAGTCGCGGCAAAAAAACTTATCGGTTTCGTGAGTTGGATTAACACAGTTTATTTTATCTCCTTCGGGAGTAAGCGCCGGGTAAAACGGCGTCTGCCCCGGATTAGGGCGATAACTTTTAATAAACTTGTACGGGCCGATCACCTTATCGCTTACAGCAACCCCGGCGCGGGCAGCGCTGTAGCCTTTGCCTAATAGTTCCAGGTGAAACCACATTACATACTTTTTGGTCTTTTTATTGTAGACAACCTTCGGCCTTTCCAGGACACAGCCTTTTGCTATATCATTTGTGGTATCGGGCGAAACACTCAGCGAGATCCCCTCATCCTTCCAGTTGTATAAATCTTTTGACGAATAGCAATGAACTCCAACCATTGCCCGGTTACCTGCATCGCCGGCAATTTTGTGTTCGCCAAACCAATAATAAACCCCATCATTATACAGAATGCCTCCTCCGTGGGCATTAATGTGCACCCCTTTATCATCTGGCCAGATTGCGCCCGGACTAAAACTGGTTAATTTGGTTTGCGCACGACCGATGATACTTAGCAGCAAAAAGGCCGGCAATAAAAAACGATAGTATTTCATATAAAGATGTTGTATTATTTTCTGATATCAAGTGCATGATCTGCAGGTGCATCCTGGCCGCTCCAAATTTTAACTGCGGTCCAGGGTTCTTCCGCATCAGCCCAAAACGGATCGGCTTCGGGCAGACCTAATGGTACAAAAGCGGTGGCGCAGAAATACAGGCTGCCTGTTGTAATATAAAAATCGGCCAGGCCGGGCTGCTTGCCATATAAACCCATATTAAGCCACCCATCGGCAGTAAAAGTTTGCGGCGCGCCAAGCGTTTTTTTGATCATAGCTGTTAGCGCGCATCTTACCTGTGCCGGTTTCAGGCTTGCAGGCAATTGCTTTTTGTAAGCGATGTTTGCGAGGTGATGAAATGCGCCGCCACGATAAACTATCGACCGTCCTATAGCGGGGTAACTTCCATCAGCATTAATAAGGCGCTCAAGCACTTCGGCATAACGTTGGCCAACAGCCAGCTCACGTTGTTCCTCACGCACATAAGTTTTCTTTTTAGCATCTACCTCTTCCAATATGGTACTCAGATTAGGATGGATTACGATGCTATTATAATAATCGAGATGAAAGTTCATCCCGTCCGAATACATACCGTCGCCAACATACCAATGTTCTGTAAATTCGCGGATACCGAATTCAACCCTTACCGGATCGTAGCCCAGATCATATTTGCAAAAAAATGCTTCTATCATCCCCGAAAACAGGATCCAGTTGGAGTAAACCGGGACAGTTGCGCGGGTAGTTTTCATTACTTCAACCACTTGTTTTTTGGTGGTATCATCAAGATGTTCCCACAACCATGGACTCCGCACCAAGGCAAAAGCAACAAACGAGGCATCAACCAATGGCTGGCCACCGCTCCATTGCATATAGTCTTTAGCCTGCGGATTAACCGCGTTTGCAATGGCCTTTAAAGACCAGGCCCGGTATTGTTCGCGAAGTTTTACCTCGGCTGGATCACCACCTTCTAATTGTAACCACGGTGCTATACCACACAATGTGCGACCAAAAGCTTCCAGGTATCCCACCTTAGCGCGGCTTTCCTTGTTATCTATCTTATCGGATAGCTGCATGGGCATTTTTTCCTTAAGCTGATCGGCTGCAAGGTTGCTGATCACTGGCCGGGCTACCTTATCCATGTAGCTTAACCACAGTTTCCTGTCGGATACTTGTGCGGTATTTTTTTTGCTTTGGGCCGATGCCAAAAACGGGGTGCTTATGAATATGAAGTAAAATATGAGTTTCTTCATCCGGGATGTTTATTTGTTTATTATACTTTGATTCAAGTTCCATGTTGTAAGTCTCAAGTCGAAAGCCCTAAGTCTTAAGTCGTTTTTTCTTAAAATATGTCTAAAGACTTTCGACAGACTTTCAACTTTAAGGCGTCCATTCCAATACCTGTACGTTAGTGGGCGGTATACTGGCTTTCCCTTCACCATCAACCTGGGTTACCTGTTGTACAAACAGGTTAAGAATCTTTTTATCTTTCCATAGCTCGGTATCATAAGTCGGTTCCCATTCCCCTACAGGCGTGGTAGTTAAATCACTAACCTGCCAGTTCGCCTTTTGCAGATCGTTATTTACAGCCACAGAAACTTTATTCTCACGTTCGGTATCCCTAAAAATAATTGCTGCTAACTGTTTTCCGCTTTTGTTCCAGGCTATAATTTGCGGGCGCGATATCGGGATCAGTTTGGTACCTGTACCGCCAAGACCGAAGGCTGTTTTCCTAAAACCAAGATTGGCCGAATGCCAACTACCCCCGGCTTTATAAACAATATGATATTGTGGGATGGTTCTACTGCTATCGCGCCAATAAGTAGCAATAAATGGATTACCCCTATCATCGGCAAACATGGATGTTTGATTGATGAGTTCGCTGTGCTGAGGTATTTTGCAGGCATATTCGGCATTAGCGGCATTAATCGGCAATGTATATTTTTCGCCCGTTGATTTTTCCCAGCTCAGGCCTCCATCATTTGAGCGGGCATAGCCCATATCATGGTTGCTTGCCACATCCGGGCTTTCGCGCCATACCCATGATATGTGGATAGTTCCTTTTTTGTCGATACACATTTGCCAGTAGGCATTTCGTTTACCCTCGCCGTCAATAAGATTTTGCTGTATGTTAACCCATTTTTGAGTAGCTATATTATACCTGTTCATGACCAGGTTTCCGTTACCCGAACCTCCGTCGCGGTAAACAAATAACAGATCGCCATCTTGTAAACGATAAAATTCGGGATAGCTAACCTTGTTTTCGCCAACCCCTGTCATGCTTTGTTGGGCCGACAAAGTTAGGCTTCCGGGCTTAATGCTTTTAGCATAGTTTAAAGTCTGATTATGGTGTCCCCAGGCAACATGCAAATAGCCGGCACCATCAACCATGATACTGATATCTTTATGGGCATCAGCAGCATCGGCTTTATATTGCGTTGCAGCAACCTGCCAGTTACCAGATCCGCTTTTTCTCTTAGCCAACACTAAAGCCTGGTCGTTGTTATAATAAGCGGCGTATTGTTCACCCTTAAAAGTAACTAATGAGTTTTTGCGGAAAACAACTGTATTGACAGAGTTATTAGCCCAACCCAAACCAATAGTGGTAGTAGTTACCTTGTCGGTTTGAGCAGATACAACAATAGTGCTCCCAAACAGGACACATATAAAAAACAGCGATCTTAAACAGTATAGCTTCATAAAAAGTAAAAGTAAGGGCAATTAATATCGCCCTTACTTTTTATTTGTGTTTTAATTAATAACCCGGGTTTTGCTCTAACACCGCATCTTTATTCAACTGAATTTCAGACAGAGGGATAGGTAGCAGCAGATTCTTAGCTGCGAGCCCGGTTGTTGGGTGAACGGCGTCGTTACTATTAAGCCGCGTGGCACGATCAACCAGTGTACCTGTTCGCATCAAGGTTTGGCGGCGGTTTTCTTCGCCTATCAATTCCCTGGCACGTTCATCAAGTATAAAATCAAGTGTCATTTGCGCGGCCGTTACCTGTGGTGCATTAGCCCGCGTCCTTAACACGTTAATAGAAGTGGCTGCATCAGCAGTTTTACCTTGTTTAAACTGTGCTTCGGCGAGCAGCAGGTAGGTTTCGCCTAAACGCATCATCATAAAATCTTTGATCATGGCATATCCAAAGGTATCGTTAGGGTCAAAGGCTCCCCATTTGGTTGTGCTTGGGCAAATCCTGAATAAAGTATCCGCACCGGCAAATGGTACAGGTTTTCCTAATAAAGCAGGGAACTTAGGATCATTGTAATAGTATTGTCTTTTAATGCTGTATTGTGAATTACGAAGATCACCTTGAGGGTACAAGCCGTAAAGCACCCAGTTGCTTAACCTTAACCTGGCAATACTACGCCCCCCTAATGAGTCACAAGGTAACATTCCGGGAACCGCATAATAAGCAGCGCCCCATACCCGGCGTTGCTGGGCATTATCTACATTACCACCAACTACAACAGATGGATTTTCCTGCTCAAGTACCCAGATGGCTTCAGTGTTTCCCTGTGCTCTACGCTCATTGCCATATACAAACATATCTGAATAGTAATCGCCTGCGCCGGTTGCTCTTACACCATAACGAGCTTTGATAAGGCTAAATTTACCACTGCTGATAACCGCTTGTGCCTGTTGTTCGGCAAGGTCATTTTTACCCATACGCAGGTACGCTTCAGCTAATAGCTGCATGGCCATGTATTTATTAGCCCTGCCAACCGGTTTTCCCTGAGCATTTGTTTTCGAGTTACCTGCATTTAAATCAGACAAGTTAGTGCTTGCATAAGTAAGGTCACTTACGATAAGCGCATTTAGCTCATCAAGTGATGCACGGGTAAAATTTGTTTTAGGAACAGTTAAAGCATGATCAGTAAGTGGCACTTTACCAAATAAGGTAACCAGGTTATTATAGGCGTAGGCCCTGAAAAACTTAGCCTCTGCTTCTACCTGCTTTTTACCAATAGACCCCAATTTTGTATTTGATGGATTTTCGGCATTATCAATTATAATATTGGCATTATTGATCATTGCATAATATTTGCCCCAGATATAATTAGCGGCGCCATCCTGTGATGTTAACAGGCTGTAATTATAATAAGGCACCTCAATACCCTGCTGTTGGGCTGTAGCGTTCGCCACATCGGTACCTACCTGCCATACACTTGGCCAGCCTTGCGCACCTGAATAGGTTAGGATACCGGTTTCAAGGTTGTATAAACCTATTGCCGATGCCTCCATACCCAATGAATCGGTAACAGTAAGGGGAGTATATGACGAGTATGGTTTTTCGTCGAGATATGATTTTTTGCAAGATGCGAATGCTGTTAACACACCTGCAAAGAGTAATATTGCTGAATAGTTTTTCATGTCTTTTACTGGTTAGTTATTTTAAAGAAATATTAGCACCTAAAATGATTGTACGGGTTTGTGGATAATTATTTACCCAATCGCCCGATCCGCGGGTTGAGTAATTGGCCTCAGGGTCCCATCCTATCCAGTTTGTAAAAGTTTTCAGGTTTCTACCGCTTAAATAAAAGGTTAAACCGCTTATGCCTGCTTTATCAAGCAACCTTTGAGGAACTACGTAACTAAAAGTCACATCTTTAATACGTGTATAGCTGGCATTACGCGGATAACCATAACCACGTGTATTCGTATAGGTTAATGACTGAAAGTCGTTACTGTTATTGGTTGGTGTCCAGTAGCCAACCGCGGCAGGTGTATTTCTTCTGCCCGATTCATCGGCATAATTTAAATCGGCGTTATTTTTTAACATGCCCTGTGCCGTTTGTACAAAGATACTCAGGTTGAAATTCTTATAATGAAATGTGTTGGTTAAACCGCCAGTCCATTTAGGGTCCTGCTGTCCCAATATTACCCTGTCACCATCGGCAGTAATTTTACCATCGCCGTTAATATCGGCAAATTTCAAATCCCCCGGCTTAGCAACGGGATCCTGCTTGGAGGGATCTTCACCTGTTTGCCAAACACCGGTCATTTTATAATCATATATCACATTGATAGGTTTGCCAATAAACCATTTGTTGCCAATATCATCTTTGCCATCGCCATAAAGGGCAACAACTCTATTTTTATTAGCTGCAAACACAATAGTGCTTTCCCATCTAAAATCTTTACCATCAATATTACGGGTATTTAATGTTACCTCAATACCTTTATTTGCTACCTTTCCTATGTTATCAACAACCTGGTTGTAACCGGTAATGGTTGGTAGTGCACGGTTTAACAATAGCCCGGTTGTTCTTGAATCATAATATTCCACGGTACCACTGATTCTGCTATTCAACACAGAAAAGTCGGCCGCGATATTAGCCTGATTAGTGCTTTCCCAGTGCAGGTTTCCGTTACCAAGATTGTTTGCCTGTATACCTACGGTACTTACCCCATTAAAAGGAAACCTTACCGTACCATCCGATGTAATGGTTCTGTAAACACTTACCGCCTCGTTACCGGTTTTGCCGTATGATGCCCTAAGTTTTAAGCTATTGATCAGTTTTGAGTTTTTGAGAAAATCTTCGTTACTTACATTCCAACCAAGGGCTACAACCGGGAACCAGCCATATTTGGAAGTATTGGCACCAAATACTGATGAACCGTCGCGCCTTACTGTTAGGGTTACCAGATATCTGCTGTCATATGAATAATTCAACCTGGCCATTTGCGAATTAAGCGCATATCTGTCTGAATAGCTCCCTGAAAAGCCATTTACACTTGCACCTGATACTGTTGCGCCAATACCAATCTGGTTAAATGACAGTTCGTCGTTTATATAACCAGTGCCGGCTATTCCCGAAATGAAATATTTACGCTGCTGCGCGCTGTATAAGCCTGTAAAATCGATCCGGTGCTTACCAAAATCGCGGGTATAAAGCAACAGGTTATCAAGTGTGTAGCTATTTGTTTCGGAACTTACCGCGGTTGCCGAACCTAAAGGCGTATTAGCTAAACGGCCGCTATAGCCGTCTACACGGGTAGGCAGGTAAGTATACCCGGCATTTAAGCGGTATTTTAAACCTTTGAGTACACCGCCAAATTTTACTTCGGCATAGCCGTTGCCGCTTATATTCACGCTTCGGTTTATCTGGTCGGTAGTTAAACCAAGCAGAGGATTAACATATAGCTGTTCGGGGGCCATTGGGTAAATGGCATAAGTGCCATCGGCATTATATATGTTGCCATAGGGGCTCATGGCTGTAGCGTTGAGTAAGTTTGCCCTGCCGCCATCATAATTATTATTGGCGAAATACAAATTTGCGCCTACACTCAGATAGCTGGTTACGTTTACATCCAAATTTGAACGTACGCTTGCACGGTTATACTGATAGCCTTTTATCACACCTTTTTGTTTCAGGTAATCGCCTGATAAAAAGTATTTAACATCAGGGGTACCGCCTGTTACACTCAGGTTGTGATCCTGCATAAAGCCTTGCTGGGTAACTTCTTTTACCCAATCAATAGTGCGGCCGGCAGCGTAGTTAGCCCTTTCAGAGTTATTATACACCGGCTCGGGAAATTGCTGGGTTAAGTGGTTTTGAGATTCATAATCAAGGAACTTCTGGGTAAATGAGGCCGGATCGCGTGGTTCAAGGATATGCCCAAGATTTTCATAACCGGCATATCCGTTGTAACGAATTACAGGTTTACCAGTAGTACCACGTTTTGTAGTGATCAGGATAACGCCCTGCGAGCCGTTAGCACCATAAATAGCAACGGCGGAAGCATCTTTAAGGATCTCCATTGATGCAATATCGTTGGGGTTAATATCATTAAGTGATCCTCCACTTTTGGTAAGCGGGATACCATCAACTACCACAAAAGGGCCAGAAGCAGCCGAGATAGAGTTTTGCCCCCTAACTGTAACTGAAGGCTGGCGACCAGGAATTGAGGAGGATGTGGTTACAGTTACCCCGGCAACCGCTCCCTCTACGGCCTGCAAAACGTTTGTAACAGGCAACTGCGACAAGCGAGACTTAGGCACCGTTGTAACAGAGCCGGTAACATCCGAACGTTTTTGCGTACCGTAACCTACTACCACTACTTCGTTAAGCTGCTTGTTACTATCCTCAAGCACGATATTTAGTGTGGTGGTATTTTTTGTAACCGGAATAAATTTGGCTACCATGCTCACAAAAGAGATCTTTAAGATTGAGCCTTCGGCAACCTCTATTTTAAAAGCGCCATTAACATCGGTTGTGGTTGATTGGGTTGTGCCCTGGATGTTTACAGTTGCACCGGGCAACACATTGCCGGTGGCATCTTTTACAACACCTTTTACATTAATTTTTGTTTGCGCGCTTGCCAGCTGAGCAATGCCTGTGAGCATCATCATTAAAAGCAATACGGAAAAACTTTTTAAGAGAGTAAATCTATATTTCATAATTTAATTTGGTTTATAAGGGTTCATTTAATTTGGAATTTTAGGTGGTAACTGAGCCTATCCCGGACGATTTAACACCACAGCATAAGCCGTCCAATCGTGCATTCTTAAAATTTTCATTGCATTAATTTTTAGTTTATGAATTGCCGGCAATAAAATATTGGTGCTGATTATTGCCTGTCGGTTGAAACGAAATAAGCGGAATTTGGCTTTGCGAGAGAGGGGTAAAACTATAAATTACCGGGGTCAAAATATATAAAAAGCCCTCTTTTTGATAGTTTTTGTAGAATAAGCGAGAAAATAAGTGTCAAATTCACTTTTATTTTTTCCGGAAAGCTTTTTTGGCGATGGCAAGCCAACACTGTTAAAGACAGATCTATTTGGAAGAGTTTTTCTCAAACTCGTTCATACGATACGAAATTTGAAAGCTGGCGCGGTGTTTTTTGATGAAATCAGATGGGTTGATACCGTATTGCTTGAAGAATTGTTCGCGAAAATATTTCACATCACTAAAGCCAACCTGGAAGGCGGCTTCGTTAACATTACAATTGGTTTGAATGAGTAATTCGGCAGCTTTGCGCAGACGTACAAACCGAATAAAGTTGTTGACCGATTGTCCCGTGATGTTTTTAAGACGTTTAAATAAGGTTGCATAGCTGATCCCGATCTCTTTAGCCAGCACATATACATCAAACTTATCATCAGTAAAATAATGCTCAATCACCGAAATACAATTGTTCAGGAAGTCTTTATTCTCCTGTGAGATACTGCGGCCAGTACTTTTCTTGGTAACCTCTTTGTAAAAGTAATTTTGAAGTTCGGTTTTATTGCGCAACACACTTTTCACCCGTGCTGTCAGCAGTTCTTTATCAAATGGCTTGCGTAAAAAATCAATGGCTCCCTCATCTATACTTCTAAGCATAATATCAGGCGTTGTATCACCCGTTAAAAGGATAACAGGAATATGGCTTATGGCCTGATCTTCTTTAACAATCCGGCACAGATCAAGCCCGCTAATGCCGTCCATTACAATATCGCTTATAATTACATCGGGAATATGTTTCTTGATAAGTTCGAGGCCCGTGGTACCGTCCTGGGCCTCAATTACGTTATATCCCGGCGTAAAAATCTTTTTGATGTATGTACGGATCTGGTCATTGTCATCAATCACTATAAGTGTATGCCTGGCCGAGCTGAATAGCTCCAACGCTGCCAGGTCATCGTCTTCCGGCATAACATCTTTGTTATCTTCGCTAATAAGCTCATTTACATAAGTATAATCAGGCACAACATCGTCAGCAATAATCTCTCCCGAAAAATGTGCTTTACCCTTCGGTAACGCAAGCACAAAGGTGGTACCCCCATCGGGATTGCTGGAGTAGCTAATATTACCTTTATGGCTTTCAATAAAAACCTTAACCAGGTATAAACCTATGCCAAAACCCTTACGGAAATAGTTTTTATCCTTTGCCTGGTAAAATTTATCAAACAGCCTGTCGCCGGCCTCGGTATTTATACCTATGCCATTATCGATTACTTTAAAATATACATAAGTATCGTCCTGTTCAATTACGACATGGATAGCACCGTTATCCGGAGTAAATTTTATGGCGTTTGAGATGAGGTTAAACAGCGCTATTTCTATCTTTTCCAGGTCGCAGTACACCTCAATGGTATCTGCTCCGCCCTCGAGGGTATAACGAAGATGTTTAATTTTAGCCTGTTGAATAAAGCATGAGTATACTTCGTTACATAAAGTAACAAAATTTAACCTGCTTACTTTCAGCGAAGCATTTTCGCTTTCGGTTTTTCTGAAGAGGAGCAAATGATCAACCAAACCAAGCAGACGGCGTGCGTTGCGGTATATCGTGCTCAACTCTTCTGTATTGCCTTTACTTTGATTAAGGAGATCCTTGATGGGGTTAATAATAAGCGTTAACGGGGTCCTGAACTCATGCGATACATTGGTAAAGAAAGTCAGTTTCTTTTCGTTGAGCTCCTTTTCTTTCTCCACCTGCAGGTTGGCCAGCTTTACCTTAAACCTGAGCCTGGCCTGGTTTAATCTGTACCTGTAAAACGCGTAGCCTATAGCAACTATTAATGACAGGTAAACTATATAGGCCCACCAGGTACGATACCAAGGTGGCAAAACAATAATTTTAATGGTAATGGGTGGCGCTGTCCACTGTCCTTCCGTATTGGTAGCCCTGATTTTCAGTGTATAGGAGCCTTCATTGAGACGCGAAAAGTAGGCCGACTTTAGCTTGCCTACATAGTTCCAGCCATGGTCCCAGCCTTCAAGGTAATATGCATAGGAGATCTTTTCGGGAAATGAATATTCAAGCGCTGTATAACTGATGTTCAGCGTTGCCTGGCTAAACGGGATGGTTATATTTTTTAATTCATTTAACGGCAGTTTTGGGCCATATGCGCTATCGAGCTCAATTGAAACGTTGTTTATTTTAAAATCAGAAAGCATGAGCCGGGGCTGGTGTGCATAAGGAGCGATACTATCGGGCGAAAACAAATTAAACCCTTTGATGCCGCCGAACAACATTTTGCCCGATGCCAGCTTTAAGGCCGCGTTGTAATTAAACTGGTTGCTTTGCAAACCATCAGATGCGTTGTAATTGGTGATCTTTTCCGTTGTTACATTAAAGTTAGAAAGGCCGTTATAAGTACTGCACCATAAATTCCCGCTGTTATCAACCAATATATTCAGCACAGTATTACTGGGTAATCCTGCCGATTCCGTGTATCTTTTATACTGATGGGTGTTGGTATTATATTGAAGCAGCCCTCCGCCTTCGGTACCAATCCATAAATTGCGTTTATTATCTTCGGTAATAGCCCTGATGGCCTGGCCGATAAAATAAACCTGGTGTTTTTTATGCTGAACATCTATTTTGATGAGGCGACTATAATTTCCCGCCCACAAATTACCTCTGTGATCTTCAAAAAGCGCGTGGAGATTTACCAGGCTGTTATCAAAAAGTTCAAAACGATCTTTGGCTCGGTTGTACAAAAACAATGCCCCTCCCCAGGTACTGCCTGCCCACAAACGGTGCTGCGAATCTTCATAAAGCTTCCAAAAATTCCGTTCTTCTTTTTTATCTACCGGGTTATAACAGCTATAATGTTTAAACCGGCCGGTTGCATTATCAAACGCATCAATGCCACCATTAAAGGTTGCCACCCAAATCTTATTGGTATAGTCGTTTAAAATACTTACAACAAAATTACTGCTGATAGATCCCGGAATATTTTGGTGTACATAGGCAGTAAACGTATTTGTCTTAGTGTTCCAGTAATTTAACCCGCCGCCGTCAGTGCCAATCCATACATTATGCTGCTTATCTTCGCAAAACGACAGGATAAAATTATTGATAACACTGTTTTTATTAAAAGCATCATGCGCGAACACATGAAATGAGGCCGGTTTACGGTCAATAATGTTCACGCCACCCCGTAAGGTTGCTATCCAGATCCGGGATTCATCATCCTCATAAACAGCATCAACAGCATCGCTCCGTAAGCTGTTAGGTGTTTCGCCTGCATTGATATAGATGAGCGTATTGGTCTCCGGGTTCCAAACTTTAATCCCTCCCCCATTGGTTGCAACCCAGATATCGCCGTTTCTAGTTGTGGTGAGGCTAAAAATATTGTTGTTGGTCACTTTGTTAAGCCCGTTCTCCAGCCTCGTAGTTTTCAAGGTGACAGGATCATACATCCATAATTCATTACCTGCGCCTGCAATAATTTTACCTTTTCCATCAATGGTCATACAACCTGCATATGCCAGTTCTGGTGATACAATTTTTATCTTTTCAGCCGCTGCATCGTACCTGCCAAGCCCAACCCCGTTTACCAGAATCCAGATAGTGCCCTGCGTATCCATCTGGGCAGCAATGGTATTAAACTGTTGTTTTTTGACATCATACAGGATCTCTTTGCCGATGGTATCTGTTTTACCAAACTTTAGGAATCCATATGTACCATTGGTAGCGAAAATATTGCCCGACCGGTCGGCAACTATCTCATTGATATTAAACCCTATTTTTATTGGTTGATGCTTTTCGTTATAACAATAAAGTGCATGAAAGCGTGAGTCGGCATAATCAAAATACATGAGTCCTTTTTCGGTTCCCACGTATATTCGCCCGCCGCTGGCATTAATGGATTTAATGTGATTATTGACGAGCGAGTTTTTATCGCCCCAGATGTTCCGGAAGACTTTAAATGTGTAGCCGTCATACCGGTTGAGGCCGTCATAAGTTCCCATCCACATAAAGCCATATTTATCCTGCGTAATACAGGTTACCGCATTGTTTGAAAGGCCATCTTCAATACCTAAATACCTAACCAGGAAACCAGGGCCTTTTGCTGAGGCTGCTAAAGAATAGCATAAAAAAGAAATGAGCAAAAAGGCCTTTAATTGCTGAAACATCCGCCGTAATTAATAACTGGTTGTTGCCAAAGGTATCAAAATGTAGCAGGCTTTCATTCGCAAATTTTATCCTGTTTTGGTACATCATGAATTACAATCCATCAAAAGCTTATCAGAAAACATAAAGAAAATAGCGCAGCCATTAACGACAAATAATTAACAATTAATTATATTTGGGATATTATAAACCTGTTCTTAATAAAACATTTATTACATATAGCCCATCATCCTTAAAAATAGGGAATGCAATGATTATGCATTTAAATGATTGCGTAATTATTGCAGGCTACACTGCTTATTAAAAACATTTGATTAAACATTTACCTGCATTGACTAAGTATTTATTTATTTTTTATTTAAGCCTGTGGGCACTTAATTCTCGTGCTCAAAATATACTCAGGGTTGATAAAAGCGTTCAGCAACATAAGTTTACCCTTAACGAGGTAAAATACCTGCAGGATAGCACCGGGAAGCTAACTTTCCGGGATATACAGGAAATGAGCTCCTCTTTTACCGAAAACAGCTCATACTACCCCAGCAATCACTATAAAAACTCTGCTTACTGGTTTCGCGTACGGATGTACTTTAGCGAACCTGTAAACAACAACAGCATTATTGAGCTGTTTGATCAAACCACCGATGAGGTAACGGCTTATATGCCTGATGCGACAGGTAACTATATCAAAAGTGAATCGGGCGCTAGCCTTAATTTCAACAGCAGGCTTTTTCATCATAAAAACTTTGAGTTTCAGATCGGGGATACCAAACCTGGTTATCATACTTATTATTTCAGGATCAAATCGCACAATGCGGTGAACGTTATCATAGTTTACCGTACTATTGATTACTTTATTCATTATGCGCTTAACGAATACTTAACCTACGGCCTTTTTTATGGCATGATCCTTATTTTTTGTTTCCATAACCTGCTTATGTTCCTTGCGGTTAAAAAGAAACAATACCTGTACTACGTATTTTACATTTTAAGCGTAGGCCTTTACGAAATGAGTGCCGATGGCATCGCGTTCCAATATTTATGGCCGGGAGCGCCGACTTTAAATAATTACGGGAACGGCACTGCCCTATATTTTACCAGTATTTGTGCCCTGATATTCAGCAAGGAGTTATTGCAGGTTAAAACAAAAGCCCCGCAGTTTAACAGGCTAATCAATTATGTGTTATTACTGCGCACTACCTATTTTCTGTACTGTCTTATCTTCAACAATTCGTTGTTTGTATATAAGTTTGTTGAAGTGATCCCCCTATCGCTGGCTTTTGCTACCGGTGTGTATATCTATAAAAACGGCTACAAGCCGGCCCGCTTTTTTGTGCTGGCCTACTCAATTTTGTTTGTGGGCTTTATAGTTAAAGCTCTTACCGCCCTTGGTTATACTTACTTTTTACCAGCTCCTATAAGCTACTATAGCCTCAGCTTTTGTTTTATTATTGAGATGGTACTATTGTCATTTGCCATTGGCGACCAGGTAAGGATACTGCGGAAAGAGAAGGACGCAGCTCATGAAGAAACCATAAGGCAAATGCGGTTGAACAGCCAGTTGAAGGATTCGATAAATGAGGAATTGGAGCGCCAGGTTGAAATCCGCACGCATGAACTCGTTGAAAAATCAAACGAGGTGAGGCAACAAAGTCAGATCATCGAAAACCAAAACAAAGAATTGTTACGGGCCAACGAGCAGTTGGAAAAGCAGGCCGGGGAAATATTAAGAATGAATGTTTTGCTTGAAAAAGATAATGTTCAACTAAAAACGAATATTGAAAAGGTCACCGAATCAAGGGCGCTATCTACCGAGCTGGGCTATGAAGAATTCAGCGCTAAGTATCCCGATCAGGAAACCTGTTTTAAATTCCTGTCGGCTTTAAAATGGAAAGATGGTTTTATCTGTACCCGCTGCTCAAATACAACGTATTGTGCCGGCAGGCTGCCGCACAGCCGCCGCTGTACCAAATGCAGTTATGAAGAATCGGCCCTGCATAATACCATATTTCAAAACAGCCGGATCCCCATTAACAAGGCTTTTTATCTAACCTATCTTATTTACAGTACTAACGGCACGATATCATCGCACCAGCTTTCCGAAAAGCTCGATATCCGTCAAAGCACCTGCTGGACTTACGCCATCCGTATAAAGAAAGTATTGCAGGAAAAGAAAAAATCACGAAAGAAGAATGATCAGCAAGGGTGGACAGTGTTGGTGATGTGATGGTTTTGTTGGACTGTGCGATTCATGTTTTCTTTTACATTCTACCAGCGCCTCTTGTAGATTTAAGTTAATCCGGAAAATTACTTGTCGTTCAATCAGCAAGATGTCTTGTTTTGCCCCCCTGGGGCAAAGCTACAAACCTTTTGCACCTCTCACCTGTACTTCAGTACATCTCAATTAACATTTATTTATTAAATTATAAAAGTCCCCCGGAGGGGAAAAGGTTTGTAGAAATAATATCCACCCCTCCTGCACGAACCCCAGAGGGGTTCAACCCACGCTGATCAATCAATCGACAATAGCCGTTTGCCATTAGTTTTGTGCGTTAACCCAGACTTACGGAAGGTCCTCACTGCGCGAAAACTTCATTTTTATTATAATAAAGCAGCTTTTAACCACTGCCTGTCCCCATTCAAATTATCATTTTTCAAATTATTTTCACTTTTTTTTCTTGTTCACAAAGCGTATCAGCTGCAAAAACAAACCGGGTGTAACCTGCTGTAAATACGCCACTTCAACGTTTGAGTTTCTCGTTATCAAAACGTATCAAAATTTATTTAATCATCTTAAAATCAATAACTTAGATACAATTAACCTATTGCATTATTGGTTTATTCCACGTTAAATTTACTCCCACCAAATACCAATTAGTAATACGCTTAACCAACAAATCGCTTATATGAAGTAAAGATTGCACAGCAGTTATTACCTGCACCGCTATGGTGTAAACCAGGTTTGCCTATAGCCCATTCCGGCAGCCACGGGCTGCTTAACCAATTAAACAGCAATTAATTATGAAGAAAAAAATTACGCTAATTTTCGTTTTACTTATAACAATACTAACACGGTCCTTCGCACAGGACATTACCGTGAAAGGTATTGTTAAAGACAGCCAGGGTCTGCCAATACCTGGCGCTACTGTAAAAAACAAGTCGACAGGTGCGGTAACCGTTACGGATTTAAAAGGTATCTATTCTATCACAGCCAACGGCAACGCTATACTTGTTTTCAGCTTTGTGGGTTCGGCCACACAAGAGCAGCCGGTTAATGGACGCACAACAATTGATGTAACACTGGCCGATGCCAACAAACAGCTGGAAGAAGTTGTAGTAATAGGTTACGGCACACGTGCCGTTAAAGATGTTACCGGTGCCATCAGCAGTGTTAAGGCCGAGAAATTGGAAAATGAACACCCGGCCAGTGCTACAGACATTATCAGGGGTAACATCCCGGGGATATCGGTTGCATTGAATACCTCAGCCAAAGGCGGCGGTACCGGCGACCTGCAGATCAGGGGTAAAGCCTCTCTTTCGGGCAACGTACAGCCTGTTATCGTATTGGATGGTGTTATTTATCCCGGCCAGCTGGCTGATATCAACCCTAACGATATCGACCGCGTTGATGTACTGCGCGACCCAAGCGCACTTGCTGTATACGGTGCTCAATCTGCAGGCGGCGTTGTAGCCATTACCACTAAAAAAGGTAAAAAAGGCGGCACCCAAATCACCTTGAATGCCAACTTTGGTATCGCTCAACTATTGCAAAATCAAAAATATTACACCGGCGACGGCTTTCTTAACTGGCGTGCCGACGGAGCCCGCAGTTCCAATACTTCAAATCCTTATTATTATTACAGCAACCCCAACAAACTGCCCGATGGTGTAACGCTTGACCAGTTCCTCAACGGTGCCAAAGGCGATCCAACTACCATCTGGCTGCAACGTTTAGGCTTATTCCCTAACGAGATTGCCAACTACCAGGCTGGTAAAATGACCGACTGGTCAAAACTGATTTTCCGCAATGGCTTCCGCCAGGATTATACCGGCAGCTTTTCGGGAAGTTCAGAAACCGTTAAATATTATGTATCGGGCAACTATACCAAAAACCAGAACCTGATCCAGGGCGGCCAGTATACCGACGGACGTTTCCGCGTAAACCTGGAAGGTAAGGCAGCTAAGTTTTTAACCCTGGGTGTAAACGCACAGTTTGCAAGCCGTGATGAAGGCGCTGCCAGTACCCCGCTAAGCGGTCAGGGTATTGACGCTACCGAAGCCGACTGGACGCAGATCATTAACTCATCTCCTTATGGAGATGTGTACAATGCCGATGGCTCATTACGCCGTATCGATACCGATGACAGCGGTTTGAACCAGCGTAACCCATTTCTCGGCAACCGCTATAATCAAAACGTATCGGTTCAAAACACGCTGTTCTCGGTACTTTTTGCCCGTTTGGATCTTCCTTTCGGTATTAAGTATACGGTGAATTATGCGCCAACCATCGAATCGTACCGGAACTTCTTTTTCCGCCCGGTAGCTAACCCTAATGAACTTTCTGGAGGTACAGCTATACGCTCGCAAGAAAACCGCTACAGGTACAACCTTGATAATATTTTAAGCTGGAACAAAACATTTGGCATCCATAGCTTTGATGCAACCTTCCTGCTTAACAAAGAAAAATACCAAACCTGGTATACCAATGCTTCAAACACACAGTTAACCCCAACCGATATTTTGGGTTACCACAACATAGGCGCCGGTAATTTACCTGTTGAAAGCAGCGATGACCGAATTTATAATGCCGATGCCATCATGGGCAGGATCAACTACACCTTGTTGGGCAGGTACATTGTTACCGCCACTGTACGCCGCGACGGTTTCTCTGCATTTGGCTTGCAGCATCCACGCGAGGTATACCCTTCTGGAGCAATTGCCTGGGTATTCAGCGATGAAAGCTTCATGAAAGGTGACGCTTTTAAATGGCTTGACTATGGTAAATTACGTTTCAGCTACGGTGCAAACGGTAACCGTACCTCTACAACCACTGCCGATCCATCTATCTCATTAGCTGTATTGGGTGGTATCAAATATCCAACAGCAAACAATTCAGGTACTGTAACCAACAACAGCGGCATTTATGTAAGCACGCTGCAAAATGCCCAGTTAAAATGGGAACGCACTGTAGGTCCTAACATCGGTTTGGATTTCACCATATTGCACAACAGGCTTAGCGGTTCGATAGATGTTTATGACCGTAAAACTACCGACCTGCTGGTTAAACGCAGTATCCTAGATGTGCAGGGCTACAACTCATCGGGCGATTTAGTTGGTGGGGCTAACAACTCCAACCCATACACCAACATAGGCCAGGTTAACAACAAGGGGTTTGAAATTTCATTGGATGGCAAGATCATTAAAAGCGAAAACTTTAACTGGAATGCCAGCGGAACATTTTTCTTAAACCGCAACAAAATTGTTCACCTGTACGGTGCATTCCCGGTTACCGATGCCAACGGCGTTACCACCAATGTTGAAAAAGACGATATCGGCAACGGCTGGTTCATTGGCCACGATATAAACGCTGTTTGGGATTACAGGATCCTGGGTGTTTGGAAAACCGCAGATGCTACTGAAGCAGCTAAATACGGCGCTAAACCCGGTGATTTTAAACTGCAGGATGTAAACGGCGATTTTAAATTCACCAACGATGATAAGCAATTTCTGGGTTCAACCAATCCACGCTTCAGCTGGTCGTTACGTAATGATTTCAATTTCCTTAAACATTTTGATGTATCGTTCCTGCTGGTATCAAGCATTGGTCAGTTAAGGCAATACAACCAGGCTTTAAACAATCCGGGCAGCGTAGGCTTTGCCCGTATGAACTCATACGTATTACCTTATTGGACACCTGATAACGAGATTGACGATTACGCCCGCTTAAACTCAGGTTCATCAGGCACAACCATTAACGTTTGGCGTAAAGCTTCGTTTGTAAGACTGCAAACCGCTTCTATCGGCTACACTTTCAGTCCGCAGCTTATCAAACGCCTGGGCATATCAAGCGCCAAATTATTTGTGAACGCAAGCAATGCAGCTGTGTTTTCAAGCTGGCCGCTTTGGGATCCGCAAAACGGCGGTCCTACTCCAAGATATTTATCAGCCGGGTTTAACGTAGTTTTTTAAAGGAGGGATTTAATACATGAACAAGATAAACAAAAACATCATGGCTGCGGCTTTAACAGCGGCAACCATATTTATAACCGGTGGCTGTACCAAGCGGGCAGATCTGTATCCGCAGGCACCTTCAAAATTTACACCCGACGTAACTTATACTTCACCTGCTGCTTTTAAAGCCGCTTTGGCTACATTAAATGTAAGCGTTAGGTTTGAATACTTTGGCGACTCGGCCCCGTTGCTCACCGAATCGATATTTACCGATGCTGCCGTTGAGGGTACTACCGATAAAACCACGCCGGCACAGGATTTGAACGCGCGTATCACGCCTACCGCCAACCTAAACAGTGACGACTATAACAAGATAGGTCGCTATTGGAGCGCATGGTACCAGGGCATCCATGACTGTAACGTTATTTTATCGAGGCTGGATAACATTAAATGGCCTTCAGACGCCGATAAAAACCTGGTAAAAGCGACAGCCTTATTTCATCGTGCTTACCGCTACTATCGTTTAGTGCATGAGTTTGGCGATGTGCCATTGCTGCTGAAAGAAGAAACTGCTGTAAACACCGGTTACTTCAGCACACAACGTATCGTTATCCTTAAGCAAATGAAAACAGACCTGGAGTTCGCCGTAGCTAACCTTACCGATGCAAATGCTAAAGGCGATATCTCCAAAGGCGGCGCTGCCCACCTTTTAGCTAAAGTTGATCTGGCACTTGGTTTATTTGATGATGCCATTGCAGCCGCCAACGTTGCCATCAACGGCCCGTATCACCTCATGACCAATCGTTTTGGTATAGTTGCGGGCGATGCTTCAAAAAACATCATCTGGGACCTTCACCGACCCGAAAACAAGGCTTTGGGAACAAATGCCGAGGCTTTATATGTAGTGCTTGACCGCGAAACACTTGACGGTGCTACACCAAACGGATCGCAGGTGATGAGGAACTGTGTGCCGATGTGGCATAACGGTACTATCCTTACCCCCGGAGCGCTGAAACCGGGCATTTCAGATAAAGTAACAGAAGAATTCCCGCTTACTTTATGGTATGGCCGAGGTATCGGTCGTTTACGCGGTACGCCTTATGCTACCAAATACATATGGACAGATAATACCGACTTAAGGCACGCCCCCGGTAACTGGATGAACATGACCGATTTGGTTTACAATAGCCCGGCCATTAAAACCTCCGATCCGGCATGGTATGGTAAGCATCTTGAGCAATATACCGATGCTAACGTTAAGCAACGCTTCCTGAATGGTGCAAAAGATACCATCCGCGCCTGGTTTGGCTGGCCGCATTACAAAGTGTTCATAGGCTCGGGCCCTATTGCGCTTGATAAATGGTGGAGCCCGCCGCGTGGTACCAACACCGACTGGTTCGCTTAGCCGAAACCTACCTGCTGCGTGCCGAAGCCTACGTATGGAAAGGCCAAACCGCACTTGCTATGGATGATATCAACAAAGTAAGGGCACGTGCAAATGCACAGTTGTTAACAGATCCGGGCAAAGTTAATATCGGCACCATACTTGACGAACGCCAGAGAGAACTGTATTGGGAGGAGCCACGTAAAACCGAGCTTACCCGTATCGCTTTCATTTTTGCGCAAACAGGAATCGCCGCTTATAACGGAAAAAGCTATAACGTAGCTAATTTTTCAACAAGCAACTTCTTTTACGACAGGATAATGGAGAAGAACGATTTTTACAAAAACCCTAACGTTGTAACCAATTCGGGTAATCACTTCACCATTTCACCATATCACGTTTTATGGCCTATCCCGCAAAGCGAGATTGACCTGAACGTAAATGGTCATATTAACCAAAGCAAAGGATACGCAGGTGCGGAAACCAATATCCCCCCGCTTGATAAAATAGTCCCTTAATTTTTTGAATTTGTAACATTTGAGCCGGGCATTAGTCAATTGATTTGTGTCCGGTTTTTTATTTTATGCAGATTTAAAAGCATAAAATAATTAACAGTGGGCGCATTCACCTATTTGTTTTTTTCACATATTTAATCATTATTTAAACCTGATATCAAAAAAATATGGGTCTGTTCAATATCCTTCGTAACGAATTTATAGATGTAATAGAGTGGGTTGATACCACCCAGAATACACTTGTATGGAAATTTCCGCGCCATGATAATGCTATAAAGATGGGTGCAAAACTTATTGTTCGCGAATCGCAGGCCGCTGTTTTCATGAACGAGGGACGCATCGCCGATGTATTTACTCCCGGTACTTATGAGTTGCAAACTCAGAACATGCCTTTGTTAACCACCTTAATGAGCTGGAAATATGGCTTTGAAAGCCCGTTTAAGGTTGATATCTTCTTCGTAAGTCTGCGCCAGTTCACTAATCAAAAATGGGGTACCAAAAACCCGGTAATGATCCGCGATGCTGAATTTGGACCGGTACGGCTGAGGGCATTTGGTTCGTTTAACTTTAAGGTTCTGGACCCCAAAGTATTTATTAAGGAAATCGCTGCCACTAATCCCGATTTCATCATTGACGACATCAATGAGCAGTTGCGGAACACGGTTGTTTCGCGGGGGATGGATGCCGTAGCCGAATCAAAGATAAACGTGCTTGACCTGACAGCCAACTACAACGAAATGGGCAAATTCATAACAGAATCTATCCAACCCGATTTCGCTGAGCTTGGTTTAAACCTAACCAAACTATTAGTTGAAAATATCTCCCTGCCACCCGAAGTTGAGCAGGTGCTGGATAAACGCAGCGAAATGGGCATATTGGGTAATCTCGGCGCTTATGCACAATTCCAGGCTGCCAATGCTATTGAAAAATCTGCCGAAAATACTATTGGTGGTAACTTAGGAGCTGCCGGTATGGGTTTGGGTGTTGGCGCTGCGATGATGGGCCAGGTTGGCAATATCTTTCAGCAAAATCAGGTTACTCCTAATAATACCGGTGGTGACGTACCGCCTCCGCCGCCCCAGCCAGGCATCCAATATCATATTGTGAAGGACGGAAAATCAGACGGGCCGCACACTATCGATGAGATTAATGCTATGATCGCCAGCAGAACGTTAAGCAGGGAAAGCATGATTTGGAAAAAAGGTATGGCTGCATGGGCGGTTGCATCGTCTGTTGAAGAGATTGCAGATTTGTTTAATAATGTACCGCCGCCGATAGCCTGATCTGTAACTATTCCTAAATCTATATTTCCGAGATGAACAACCAGGTTAATCCGTCAGCAATAAACAATTCTTTAAATTGTTCGGGCTGCGGAGCATTGCTGCACTTTAATCCCGGCACTCATAATTTGTTGTGTGATTACTGCGGCGTGAGCAACGCCATTGAAAGTGCCCCCGACAGCCGCGATATTCTACCTTATGATTATGAGGAATTTGTCGCCGGTATTGATAACAATAAACAAAGTGCCGATCTTAAGGTAGTGAATTGTAAAAACTGCGGCTCACAAACTATTCTCGATCAGTTTGTAACCTCGGATAAATGCCCGTTTTGTACAGCTCCCCTGGTTTTGGACCTTGAAAGCGGACAGCAATATGTGCCGCCTCATTATATTTTCCCATTTGCCGTTACCCAACAACAGGGTGTTGATTTTTTCAAAAAATGGCTTAAAAGCCTTTGGTGGGCACCAAACGACCTGGCTAAAAAGGTGAGCGATGTATCATCAGCACTAAAAGGTGTTTATCTCCCCCACTGGACCTATGATACTTACACTGTAACCGATTACAGCGGTGAGCGCGGCGATTATTATTACACCACCGAAACCTATACGGAAACTGTTGACGGAAAAACGCAGACCAAGACCAGGCAGGTACGCCATACCGATTGGTCATACGCCTCCGGAAGAGTAGAATGTGATTTCCGCGACCTGATGGTACCCGCCAGTAAATCATTACCCGAAAAAACGCTTGATAAACTTGGCCCCTGGAATTTTAATATGCTGGTTAAGTTTGATGAACGTTATATGAGCGGTTTCCGTTCCGAAACTTACCAGTTAGACCCGGAACAAGGTTTTAATAAGGCAGTTGAACAAACTGCTGGAGCGATAAATTCGGCCATACGAGACGACATAGGCGGAGACGAGCAAAGAATTGACAGCACCGATACCCAATATCTTGATAAAGCTATAAAATACCTGATGCTACCGGTTTGGGTAAGTGCTTATAACTATAATAACAAGATTTATCAATTTACAGTTAATGCCAGTACCGGTGAAGTTATCGGCCAGCGCCCGGTAAGCGCCATTAAAATTATCCTGGCCGTGCTGTTTGTAATAGCCTTGATAATAATTGGAGTGATCTTTTATCAAAACGCTCATCCCGTATAGAAAAGCTCCCCTAAGACACAAAGTCTCCAATCATTTTACGTAGAGACGCATAATTGCGTCTCCCATAGGGCAAGCTTCCTTTAAACAGCGCTTGCTTACCGTAATTTGCGTGCGGGAGACGCATGTGATGCGTCTCTACATTCAAAAAACCCGACCTTAACAAGGTTCTTAGGCATCCCAGATAAAAATAAAAATAAATTTGCGTAACTCACAAGTTACATATATATTTGAGTAACTTAAAAGTTACCTATCATGGCAAAAATTATTCAGCACCAATTATTTTACCCGCACCCACCCGCAGTGGTTTGGGAATTTTTAACCGATCAGGAACTGATATCGCAATGGCTGATGCCCGGTGATCTGAAACCTATACTGGGTCACGAATTTCAGCTCAAGGCCAAACCTATGCCTGAAATGGATTTCGACGGGATTTTTCATTGCAAGATCCTGGAGGTTATCCCCTTCAAAAAACTTTCTTATTCATGGAAATTCGGCCCGGGCAATGGTGAACTAAGCAACTCGACAGTAAACTGGATGTTAACCGAAAAAGATAATGGCACCGAACTTTTGCTGGTACACCGTGATTTTGCAGACTCTGTAAACCCGTTGATGTTTAGCTCGATGGAAAAAGGCTGGTTGGTCCTTATCAACAAAATGCTGCAGATCATAAACGCAGAAAAAGATGGAACAGCACAGGCTTGACGTATTCCAGGTAATTGCCGATCCGAGCAGGAGGCAGATCCTGCACTTGCTTTCAAAAGATAGTCGTACAATCAACTCACTGGCCGAGAACTTTGATATGAGCAGGCCGGCCGTTTCAAAGCATATCAAAGTGCTTTACAATGCCGGTTTTATCTCTATACAAGACATCGGCAGAGAAAGGCATTGTGTTTTAAAACAGGACGGATTTAAAGAACTTAATGAATGGTTAGCCTACTATGATAAATTCTGGGGCGACAAACTGGACAAACTGGGAGCTTTAATGAACGATAAAACAAACAAAAAATGACAGATCGCGATTTAACATTAACCATTTCGGTAGATAAAACCCCTAAAGAGGCTTATGATGCCATCAATAATGTTCGCGGATGGTGGTCGGAAGAAGTTAAAGGCGGTACAGAGAAGCTAAATGACGAGTTTACCTACAAAGCCAGGGACCTTCACCGCTGTACCATGAAATTAACAGAAGTGATCCCCAACCAAAAAGTGGTTTGGCTTGTACTGGATAACTATTTTAGTTTCACCAAAGACCAAACCGAGTGGAAAGGCACCAAAGTGATCTTTGAAATTTCCGAACAGGACGACAAAACACAAGTCCGCTTCACCCACCAGGGCCTGGTTCCACCTCATGAATGTTATGAGGTTTGCTCAAACGCCTGGACCGGTTATATTACGGGAAGTTTGCACAATCTTATTACTACAGGTAAAGGGGAACCTAACCCTAAAGAAAGTTAGTTAACGAAATGAAAGCTAACTAAGTAAAAACTAACATTCTATTAATCAATATATTGAAATTAAAATCTGAAAGTATCGAACAACTTTCAGTTAAAAAAAGCGCCTTTCATGAAAAATGAAAGGCGCTTTAGGATTTAACAATTATCAATTAAGGGTTTTATCCCCAAACCTTATATCACTATAAATTAGGGTTACTTAACCAATTTGCTTAATTAAATATTAACCTGTTACATTTTTAAACCAGGACATTATTTAAGGAAATCTGATCTGCAAAAAACAGTATTATTGTTACATTAACATTTAAAAACGCTATTGCTTTTCAATTCTATTCTTCGATATTTGATTTAGCCACGCATAAGCGCCGGCTTTAACCAGTTTACCTTTTAATCAGCAAAAAATACAAGTACCTGCCCCCTGACGTACCCGTATTTTGAAGAAAACAACCTGCAAATAAAACTATTTACTACATGGAAAAATCACGCCGTACCTTTATCAGGCAGGCCTCGTTAGCCGGGGCCGGAATTATGCTTGCCCCCAAAAGTTGGAGCGCACAAAGTTATAAACGTATCATTGGCGCCAATGACCGGGTCAGGGTTGGGGTGGTAGGCTTTTCAGACAGGCACAAAAGTTCGCACGTGCCCAGTTTCATGAACCATTATAAAGAACTCAACTTTGATGTAGTAGCCGTATCTGATATCTGGAACAAGCGACGTGAGGAAGGCTCTGCCCTCTGGAAAGAAAAAATGCAGCACGATGTAAAAGCTTACCGCAATAATGAAGAATTATATGATAGTAAAAGTGTGGACGCTGTATTCATCAGCACTGCTGATTTCCAGCATGCACGCCATGCTATTGAAGCTGTGAAGGCCGGCTGCGATGCTTATGTAGAAAAACCATTTGCCGAAACCATGGAAGATAACCGGGCTGCCTTAAAGGCAGTAAAGGAATCGGGCAAAATTGTGCAAATTGGATCGCAGCGCAGAAGCGGCGCTAATTATCATGCGGCCAATGAATTTATCAGTTCGGGCAAGTTTGGCCCTATCACCATGGTTGAGCTTACCTGGAATGTGAACCAACCAGGCCGCTGGCGCCGACCGGAGTTATTGGGACAGCTGAAGGAACAGGATACCGACTGGAAACGTTTTATCATGAACCGGCCTTATGAAGATTTCGACCCGCGTAAATACCTTGAATACCGCCTGTTCTGGCCATATTCGTCAGGACTGCCCGGACAGTGGATGAGCCATCAGATTGATACGGTACACTGGTTTACGGGCTTAAAACACCCACGTAGTGTAGTTGCCAACGGCGGCATCTATATGTGGAAAGATGGGCGCCGCAACTGGGATACCATACTGGCCGCTTTTGATTACGGTCCGCTTAATGATCCTTCAACCGGCTTCCAGGTTACGTTTGGCTCACGCATGCACAATGGTGATGAGCATCCGGCCGAAATTTACTATTCAAACGGCGGCGAGCTTAACCTCATCACCAATACAGTATCACCAAAAGGAGGTCTTACTCAAAAAATGGCCGATGCCATGCATATGAAGGCAAACCTGCTGCCCGAGATTAGCCTGGCTAATACCGAAAAGGTGGTAGCATCAGCCAATACCGGAGGTGATATACTTACTTCAAACCACGTACGCAACTGGATGGAATGCGTGCGCAGCCGTAAGCAGCCAAACGCCCCGGTTGAAGCCGGCTACAGCCATTCGATAGCCAATATCATGACCAATGCAGCTGTTCATACCGGCTACAAGGCCACTTTTGATGAAGCTACCCAGGAGGTAATGGCTAATGGAAAAGTTTTTAAATATTAATAGCCGGATAGGTCACAAACATTATTGACATCGACTGTGCCTTCCCATCAGCGCACAGCCTTTTTAACCTTACATCAAGCAATGAAGATCATAAAAAAACTGGGACTTGCCGTTGCCGCAAATATGCTATTGTTTCCTGTAGTGCACGCTCAAAAAGCCGAACCGGTAAGGCTGGTAAAAACAACAAATAATAAAATAGATATCCTGATAGGTGGAAAACCGTTTACCAGTTTCCTGTATCCGGACAGTTTAGAAAAACCCGTTCTTTATCCTTTGCGGTCGGCAAACGGCACATTGGTAACCCGCGGCTTTCCGCTGGCCCCACGGCCTGGCGACCCTACAGATCACCCGCATCACATAGGGTTATGGTTTAACTTTGAAAACCTGAACGGTCTGGATTTCTGGAATAACTCCTATGCCATACCTGCGGCTAAAAAGAGCAGTTATGGCTGGATCCGCACCGACAAAATTTTGGAAACAAAAGATGGGACAAAAGGCATACTGGCCTATCATGCAAACTGGACAGATCAGCAAAAACAAGTAATACTGGAAGAGCAAACCCGCTTTGAATTTAGCGGAAATGCCCAGGAACGGATCATTGACCGTGTAACTACGCTTACTGCGGATAAGGACGCTCTTTTTAAAGATGCCAAAGATGGCATGCTTGGCCTGCGCCTGGCCCATGAACTGCAAATCCCTGATCCTGCCGATCAGAAATTTACCGACGATAAAGGAAATGTAACCATAGTAAAAGGAGGTACCGATAAGGTGGCTAACGGTACTTACCTCACCAGCGAAGGCAAAACAGGTAACGACGCATGGAGCACCCGCGGTGTATGGTGCAAGGTATATGGTAAAATTGGAGCAGATTCGGTAAGCGTTACTATTATTGATCATCCTCAAAACCCAAATTACCCTACTTTTTGGCATGCCCGTGGCTACGGCCTGTTTGCAGCCAATCCGCTGGGCGAAAAGGTGTTTACCAACGGCAAATCTGAAAAGAACCTGACTTTAAAGAAAGGTGAATCGGTAACATTCAGGTATCGGATCATCATACATAATGGCCCGCAAACTAACAGCGCAGCGCAATTAAACCAGGCTGCGGAGGCTTTTAAGTCATTTAAATAGCATCACCATATCAAACAAACCAGTCCAGGATATTTATCAGGATTACTTTATCATTTTTAAATATCCCGGCAGGTATGTCATTTCCCGCCGAGCCCGGCGCAAGGTTCAGGTAATTATGGAGTTGTTGCTTTTCCACTTTAATCTCTACCAGTAGTACCTTTCCTGTTTTCGAATATTTTTTTAGTCAGATTGTTTGTTATTGCCGGGATCAGTTCGTTAGAAATATAGCCCATGTAGCCATCATTTTCCGTGATAAGGGAATTACTCAAAAATTTACCCTCAATATTGTCTATCAATTTTGCGCCCCTTGCCCATTACTGTCGCCCTGTTTTAAATCATCATTGTTAACGCCGCGTTTCTTCTTAGGCATCTGCGGACCAAAATTCATTTTACCGAAGTTATAGGCGAAGCTAACGCCAAAAGATCTGAACGGCACTGAGAACCTGCTGCTTTGACTGAGCGGGCCGCTATTGATATTGGAGGTAAAGTCTTTATAATCCTTAAATGGCTGCGTAATGTTCAAACCAATAGTTCCGCGTTTTTTCCAAACATCCTGCTTCAAACCTATCACCCATAAATTGAAAGAGGGGTTTGTTCCCTGGAAAGTTCTCCTTGCCGAGTTCTGGATCAAAAAAGTTTCGGCAGACAAAGCCTTGTTTATTTTTACTGTTCCGCTAATGAAGGCATTGTACTGAACATAGGTAGACTGGCTTGCCTGCTGAAGGCTGCTGATCACCTGCGGTTTATAGGTAAACGCATTAACGTTGCCCCGTATCGTGAGGACCTTGAACAGTTCTGTTGAGCCAAAGAAGGTTACACCAATGGAATTATTGTTACCCACGTTAAGGTAATTGGTGAGGGAAACATCCCTGGTAACCGGGTTCCCGTTATTATCCACCGTGGTGTAAGGCACCGTACGCACATAGCTTTCAATAATATCATCGGTCTTCCTATAATAGACGGAGGCATTGATAACACTGCTTTTGATGAAGGTAGAATAAGTCATTTCCACGGTCTGCGTAATTTCGGGCGACAATTCCGGGTTACCCTGCGTTTGGTTGAGAGGGTTGCTGGTATTCAGAAACGGGTTTAAATATTGCAGGCTCGGCCGTTGGATACGCTTACTATAGCTTAGTTTCAGCGTTTGGGTAGGCGTTAAAGCCTTTGAAATCACAAAACTTGGAATAAAGTTGGTATACGTATTATCAAAAGGTGCCAGGCCGGCACTGACATTGCCCGAATTTCCATTAATTTTTGTATTCTCTAACCGGGCACCTGCCTGTACAGTAAAACCATCTTTCAAATTTGCAGTAAGCAAGCCGTAGCCTGAGTACACATCCTGGTCGTAACTATAGGTGTTGGATGTGGCCGTATTAAATACATACGCGCCTGAAGCATCTGGATTAAAAAAATCGTATTCGCTGGAGATCCTCCTTAAAATACTTTTCGCACCTGTTTCCAGCTTAAATACCTTGCTGACCGGTAGTACGTAATCCAACTGGTAAGTATACTCATTATTGGTACCGTTATTAACCGCACGCTGGTTTTGGGTAAAAGCAGAATATTCTGACAGATAGTTTACATCTGATGTACCATGTGTCCATTGAAAAGCAAAGCTTAATTCTTCACCTTCCTTTTTAAACTTATGGGTAAAATCGTTATTCCAGTCAAAGTTGGAGACTTTGAATTCGTTGCTTGTTAAGGCTGTATAATCGATATTTCCCTCTGATGCAGAATTATTGCTATTTATCGAGTTACCTTTATTTTTAAATGCCCCTCCCCTAAGGCTAAAAGTAGAGTTAAACGTGTTTTGATCATTAAAATCATATCCCAAAGATGCCGAGCCATTGGTAAAATGACGATTTGATGTACTTTGCCCGTTTGACGAGGATGATGTACCCAGTTCGGTATTTCGACTGCTGAAGGATTGATAGGTGGTTTGCGGCCATCCAACGTTATAACCAAGGTTAGCTGTAATGCTTAATTTATTTTTGTTAAAATTGATATTTCCGCTCTCATTGTTTTGACGGGTGCCTATACCCATATTGATGGAGCCGCTTACACCGGCAACCTCCTTCTTCTTGGTAATAATATTGATGATGCCGGCCGAACCTTCCGCATCGTATTTAGCCGAGGGCGCCGTTATCACTTCAATATTCTTGATCTGATCGGAAGGCATGGATTTCAAAACGTCGCCCGCGTTGGTTACCAAAGCTCCTGAAGGCTTGCCATTGATCAGTATCCGTACGTTCTGATTTCCGCGGAGGGAAACATTGCCGTCCATGTCAACCGAAACCATGGGCACTTTGCGCAGGATATCAGAAGCATTGCCGCCGGCACTGGTCACATCTTTTTCTGCATTAAAAACTAATTTGTCAATGTGGTTCTCCACCAGGGCTCTTTGCCCGGTAACCTGAACATCAGCCAGCATCTTAGCGCTTGGCGAAACGATAATGTGCCCAAGGTTTCTGTCGGTTTTGGCTCCCGTTAAAACAACGCCGTCAATTGTTTTGGTGGAATAACCTATAAAAGCGATTTGGACGCGATAAGTTCCCGGGGCTACACCAGTGATTTTGAAACTCCCTTTCTGATCTGCCAGGCTACCGTTCACTGGAGCAGTTGTACCTGCTTTAAATAAGCTTACTGTCGAATAGTCAAGTGGCTTTTTAGTCAGGGAGTCTATTACGGTTCCGAAGATAGTTCCATTACCCATAGGGGCACCTGATGGCGGGCCTGCGGGCTGTTGGGCTTGCACGCTCCCTGCTGCCAATAAAAAACAGGTTATCAGTTTCAATGCCCGCAGGCTCGTTGTGTTTTTTAAGTTGAACTTGTAATTTTCAGTTCCCATATTCGAGATTTTGAAACAAAACAAAGTAAATACATTGATCAAAATCTACAGAATAGACGGATCGGCCTTAATAATAGACCAAACGAACGTTAGAGTCTATGGCCTTGTGATTGGAGGAATTTTCAATATAAGCTATAGATCAAAGTTGTCATTCTGTCTATTAATTCCTGTAAACCATCTATTCCTAAAAAAAATAAAAAAACATTTTGTCATTTGCAGCATCCCTGTGAGATGGGATTTAGTTGACTACTGTATTTGATACAGTATAGTGCGTTTTGCCTGAGAAACAAAACGCACTTTTTTTCCGCTATTTTTATGGTAAAATTCGCGATATGGCTTTTTCTGGCTTAAAGAAGATCTTTTTCTCAGTTCACTTTTATATAGTGGCCTGTTTATTAGCGTTAATGTTATTCCCATTATCCTGGCCCTTAAAACTCCCCGGTGAATTTTGGATCAAACAGGTATTGATACATTTGGTATGGGCAACATTATTCTATGCCAATCTGTTTTATTTTACGCCCCAATTGATTTACAAAAACAAGGCTGTATTATTTGTTCTTTTGATGATAGCTATTCTCGTCTCCGTTGTGTACTTAAACAATTGGTTAGATGAAGTAACCGGCTGGAAGGCTGTATTTACCAAAGTTTACAAAAACCCGGCTAAAAAATCATCTGACGATAACCATGTTTATAATTATTGGACTATCATAACTGCACTTGTTTTACTGGGAGTAAGCACAATCATCGCGGTCTCCAGGAAGATTAAGGCCGACCAGGAAGCCTTCCGTGCTACCGAACAGGAAAAAATCAGCTCAGAGCTTTCTTTTTTAAAAGCGCAGATCAATCCGCACTTCTTTTTTAATATCCTGCATACCATTTATGCACTCGCCGATAGCAACCCAGTGGCGTCTAAAGATGCAGTTTACACGCTTTCGCATATGATGCGTTATGTTATTTATGAAACCAAGAGCGATCTGACCGACCTGGAAAAGGAGATCAAATTTATTGAGGACTATATCAAGCTGATGAAGCTGAGACTGAGCGATGATGTACAGATCATTTTTGAAAAACAGGTCAACCTAAAAAATCATGAAATAGCCCCCATGCTTTTCCTGCCATTTGTTGAAAATGCCTTTAAGCATGGCATCAGCGGTGTACACCCAAGTTACATTTATATAGAGGTCAGCCAATCTGCCGAAGAGTTGAAGCTGGAGATCAGGAATTCACTTTTTGAAGAACAAACAGCTCAGTTGGAAGATAGTAATGGCATCGGTATTGTAAATACGAAAAGAAGGCTCGACCTGCTATATCCCGGGCGCTACACATTATCGGTTGACCGCGACTCCAATATCAGGGAATTCATTGTAAATTTAACTTTCCGATTCAAATGAAAATTGACTGCATAGCTGTAGACGACGAACCGATAGCTTTAAAGCTAATTACTTCGTACATTGAACAAACCCCGTTTTTAAATTTACAGGGGAGGTTCGGCAACGCTATCGAAGCGCTGAAAGCTATTCATCAACAACCCGGCCTTCAATTGATATTTTTAGACATCAGGATGGCCGACCTAAGCGGTGTTGAACTGGCAAGGATCATTGAGCAAACCGGAAAGAAAAAAGGTCCGCGCGTTATATTTACAACGGCTTATGATCAATATGCTTTAGAGGGCTTTAAGGTAAACGCGTTAGATTACTTACTGAAACCGTTTAGTTTTGTTGATTTTTCAAAGGCGGCTGCCAAAGCATATGATTATTTTGAGATTTTGGAAAGCGCTCAAAATAATATAACTCCCGGAACGCCTGTTGAAAAGAACTATATTTATCTTAAGGTTGATTATCAGCTGGTAAAAGTTAATATAGCAGACATCCTTTATATCGAAGGACTTAAAGATTATGTAAAGATTTTCCTGGCGAACCAGGATAAACCGTTATTGACCCTCACAAGCCTGAAAAACCTTGAAGAGAAACTCCCGGCCAGTATTTTCCTGCGAATCCACCGCTCATTTATCGTATCCAAAGAAGCAGTCAAATCCGTCACCAAAAATTCTGTCCAGATTGCAAATACTACGATACCGGTAACAGAACAATATAAAGAAGTTTTTGCCGCATTCCTGAAAGATTGGTCTTGATCATCATCTGTTGTCCATCAGGGGTTTAATATTCATGAGCCGGCATAACCCTCGTTTCTCCAAAACGGCTATACATGTTCCAATACAAATTTTACAGATCCTGCCATAAAGGAATGGAGCTTTGCATGGGTCGTAGGCGCCCATCGTACTTTGTGAAATACTTTAAGAAGCACACGCAGCAATCACCTACTGATTTCCGCAGGACGGTTTCCTGAATCTATCTTTTCTTTGGGGCCCGTCGGCTTTGGGGATAAATAAAAAAGTTAACGACGCTAATTTTTATAAAATGAAATTTTATCAATTACTACGCCAGGGTCGATAGCCCTGATAGATAATTTGTGTGTACCGGTGGTTAATGATGGTAAATCTATTAATGCACTAACGTAATTATTTCTAATACCCTGGTTACGGTTAGGTCCATTCTCATCTTCCTTACCATTTGACCCCGGCACTTCTGTTGTTGAAATAAATTTATTATCAACTAAAATGGCTACCCTTAATTGCATACCAGGATAAATTCTGAAAGTTGGCATAAAATCAATCCTCACCTTTGCTGAATTACCATCAGTTTTAAAATTGTAATTCAATGTTGGAGCTTTTACATCACCAGGTTTCCATGATAAATTAAGATTAACCGGTGTCAATGCCATAGCCCGGCCGCTATTGCCCAATCCCGTTATAACCGACCATTTTGCGGTTCCAGCTGTGGTTTGTTCATCGGCAGATGAAGCGTTTCTTGTTATATCCGCCTGAATTGTTTTTTTGGTGGTATCCGGTTTCCTGGTTTCAGCCCATGGCCATGCTACCTGGCTATTCCATGATAGAAGATTTTGACCGGTTACTGTTCCCGGCATCATATATTGCCATTTCCCCCCTGCTATTTTATTGTTGTAATTATCAACTTCGGATTCCAATGCTGCTTTAAGGCGATCTATCTCGACCTGATGGGCAGATTGATTTGCGCCATAAACAATTGCCCTGTCATGCATAAATATAAGTCCGGTTTCTGCCATGATACGGGCCGGAAAACCAATCATTTCTGCATAAGGATCTTGCTTATTTAAGGGTACAGACTTTGCTACAGAAGTTTCAAGATTTAATAATTTCTGATAATCAGCTTGTAATTGCATAGCTTCGTTATCTGACAAAGAAATAGCCCAATCACGATTCATTAATTCAGGTTTTCGTACTGTGCCTAAACGATAAAATTCTGTTAGCAAGTCGCTAAGCGTAGTTACATTTTCATTAAAATGTTCTGTAAGAAATGCTTTTAAAAATTGGGGTTGTGCATCCGTCTGTTGACTTTCCGGGTTCCATGATAAGCGTGAAAAATAGTCGATCCCCAATTCCATCGGTTTAACATCACCTACGTTGATCACCCACATCGTCCGGGCCTGATTTTCCCAGGCCTTATGAAACTCTTCCCACATCAATGCCGGGGCGGTAGAATTGATCCAGGTATACGAATGAGGACCACCGTAGTAAGATAAGTGCCAGTATAATCCACTACCGCCAGACCGCGTCCTTTCGGTTGGATTTGATAAGCGGCGAATGTATCCAAAATTGTCATCTACCCAAATCAGAGTTACATCATCAGGTACCTTTAAGCCGGCATCATACACAGGCAATACCTCTTTATAAGGAACAAAACATTGAGCAACAGGCCCCCATTGTTTATTGACGTATTGATTAATAAGATCTCGCTGGTCTTTAAATACCTTTTCTAAAAGGGTTATCCTTTCAGGTATACCTGACGGTGGCGATTCCATACCACGATCATGTATACCGCGTATACCCATTGTCCAAACTGCTTCTTTGTCTTTTCTGTCCTTTGCAGTTTCTTTCCAGTATTTATAAATACTATCAGGATTAGTGCTGTAATTCCAGGCACCTTTAAGTTTCTCGTTCCAATGCACGTTATTATACAGCATCGGTTCGCAATGTGATGAACCTGCAACAATACCATAATGATCGGCCAAAGCTACATTCTCGGGAGTATCGCCAAATTCTTTAGACACTTCATGCATAGCAGGCCAAATATAGTTGAGCCGCAAACGCAACATCAATTCAAATAATTTTTCATATGTTTTGGGGCCAATGCCATGTGCAAAATCTTTTTCAAAGTTTTTCCTCGCCCATTGATTTATTCCCCAGTCTTCATCATTAATAAAAATACCGCGATATTTAACTGCGGGTTCATCCCAAGTTGGTTTAGGTACGGAGATCGTAACTGTTTTTCTTTTAGCAGTAGGAACATCTGCCCACCAATGCCATGGCGATACACCCATTTTCCTTGAAATTTGTAAGAGCCCATAAACTGTCCCTCGTCTATCGCTTCCCACTATAATGAGCGCTTTTTTTACACCAGGTGCGGGGTTGTCAACTATTTGCCATAATGAAGCCTCCCAACGGCCTTTAATTTTAATAATATCTTTGACCTTGTGTGCAGCTATCAACCTATCAATAGCTGGGCTTTTACCAATAGTGCCGGCAATAATCATTTCAGCGGCGGGGTGTTGCAAAGTAGTAATAGCAGGCGAAGTTCCGGTAACCTGTTTTATATCGTCAGCAAAAAAGCCAGCCGCAAGTTTCACCGCCTGGTAATCAGAATTATCAATAGCTAAACTTATACTTTTTTGAGCAGTGGCCACTGTAATATCTGTTGATTTTGAGGCTAAAGCAGTTTTTACACTCAAATTTTGAGCACTAACGCTTATTGTTGTTAAGGTTACCAGTAAATGCAGTAGCGGTGTTGCTTTTAATATACTGCGGTTATAATATTTATAATAACTTATGCGGGTATTCAAGAGTGATTTTAACATTTATAATATTGTATCATGTGACCATATTAAAAATCAACCGAACTCGTGAGTTAAACCACCAGTTTGGTTAGGTTATTAACATCCGTAATTCTGCTCTAATTTAGCGCCTTTATTCCATTTTTCAGCGGCCGTTACAGGCCGTAGTTATCGGCAGTCCTTAGGTAACTGTAATATCGGCTACATTTTTTCGCCCTATCGTAAAATAACCCAGGCTGTTAATGTCAATCGGGGTTATCCAGGCAGGATTAGCATATCGCCCGCTCTATATTTGATAAAAAACAGTGAAAACTTACGCAAACGTTTGTCTTTACAGTAACAAACGTTTGCGTAGGTTTCAAGGCTCCAGGGCATAGAATTATGCATAATCTTTCCATTAAATTTTAGTTAGTTTCGGACATATTAACAGAAAAAACCAACAAATTTTTATGCGAAAACTAACCTGTCTGCTACTTTTATTATTGCCTATACAGCTTTTAGCGCAACAATTTGATCCTGTAAAAGCACTGGTTAAAAGGCGCGCTCCGTGGTTAAGCAACCATATCGTTTTTGAACCCTTAAAAAACACCAGTTCAGAAATAGTTGAACTGCAAACCATCAAGAATAAACTGGTTATCCATGCTTCAGGAGCCAATGCGGCAGCTGTTGGTATAAACTGGTATTTAAAATATTATTGCCATCGTTCTATGTCGCACATGGGTGATAACATGTCGCCCGTGTTTCCTATTCCTAATGTTAACAAAAAAGTAACCGTACAAGCTGCGGCCAAGTATCGTTATGCGTTAAATTACTGCACCTATAATTACACCATGAGCTTTTATAGCTGGCCCGACTGGGAACGGGAGCTTGACTGGATGGCGTTAAATGGTGTTAATACAATGCTTACTGTTGAAGGGATGGAAGCGGTATGGCAAAACACGCTGAGGAAAATAGGATACACTGAAAATGAAATTAACAGTTTCATTGTTGGGCCTGCTTATACCGCATGGTGGCTGATGGGAAATATTGAAGGCTGGGGAGGTCCCATGCCTCAAAGCCAGATAGACAACAGGAAGCTGATTCAACAGAAAATGATGAAGCGGATGCAGGAGTTGGGCATACAACCCGTATTGCAAGGTTTTTACGGCATGGTGCCAAGTTCATTGAAAAACAAAAGTAAAGCACATATCATTGATCAGGGTACCTGGGGTGCTTTTAAAAGACCTGATATACTTGACCCCACTGATCCTGAGTTTAGCCGCATTGCCGGCATCTACTATAGCGAAATTCAAAAATTATACGGTAAGAACATCTATTTTTTTGCCGGCGACCCTTTTCATGAGGGTGGTAAAACGGAAGGTGTTGATTTGAAAAAAGCAGGCACTGCCATACAGGCATCGATGCAAAATTACTACCCCGGTTCAACATGGGTATTGCAGGGCTGGCAGGATAATCCCAAGCAGGCCATGCTTGATGGCCTCGATAAAACAAAAGTATTGGTACAGGAACTTTTTGGTGAGTTTACCAATAACTGGGAAAAACGTAAGGCTTATGATAATACACCGTTTATATGGTGCAGCGTTAACAATTTTGGCGAACGGCCGGGTGTATACGGTAAACTGCAGCGCTTTGCCGATGAGGTATACCGTGCCCGTAATAGCACTTACAGCAATTATCTTAAAGGTGTGGGGATTATGCCTGAAGGCATCAATAACAACCCTCCTGATTATGACCTGATGCTTGAACTGGGCTGGCGCCAGGAACATGTGGATACCCGGAACTGGATCGATAAATACGCCCAATATCGTTATGGTAAAAGCGATGGGCATGCAAGTAACGCCTGGCAGGGATTTTTACAAACCATTTATCAAAGCCTTCCCGGTTACCAGGAAGGGGCTGGCGAATCTATTTTTTGCGCAAGGCCCGCACTTAAAGTTAAATCAATTTCCAGTTGGGGTACGCTCACCCGGAATTATGACACAGTTGCATTTGCGAACGCAGTAAAAGAATTTGCAAAAGCGGCGCCTGCTCTTAAAAATTCGGCTACTTATAAAATAGACCTCATCAATATGGTGCGGCAACTGCTGGCTAATAAAGGCACGCTCACATTTAATGAAATGGTAACTGCTTATAACAGCAAGAATCTGCAAACATTTAACGCAGCCAGCGCAAAATTCCTGCATATGATAAGGCTGACAGATGATCTCTTAAATACCGATCAATATTTCAGGCTCAACACCTATCTCAAACAAGCTATAGATAACGGCAATACCGCGGAAGAAAAAGCAAACAATTTAAAAAACGAATTAATGCAAATTACCTATTGGGGCGAAAATGTGCGTACCGAAGACAATCTGCATGAGTATGCTTATAAAGAGTGGGCCGGTCTGATGGATAGCTATTACTTGCCCCGCTGGGAGATTTATTTTGATTATTTGCGCAGCAATCTGCAAGGTAAAAACGTTCAGGAACCTGATTACTTTTCCTGGGAACGAAAATGGGTGGACGACAACCAAAAGCTAAATCCCGAAAAGCCTCAAAGGCCTTTACTGGAAGTGGTTGATGAAATTTTATCGATGTAAAACATCTCCTTTTTTAAACACGCTTTTTAAAACTAACGTCAGCTATCCGCCAAATGAAAAAAACGTTAACAGGTATTTTATTGGTTTTTATTGCATTTTCCCCTTTATATGCCCAAAAGAAAATAGGAACGGAAACACCCGAACAAAAAGCCAAACGTATGTCCTGGTGGACTAATGATCGCTTTGGTATGTTTATTCATTGGGGACTTTATTCGCAGGCGGCAAGGCATGAATGGGTAAAAAGATGGGAGCGCATGACGGATGCGCAATACCAGCCTTATTTTGATGAGTTTAATCCAGATTTGTTTAATCCCAAAGAGTGGGCAAAGAAAGCTAAGGCTGCCGGGATGAAATATGCTGTGCTTACCACTAAACATCATGAGGGGTTTTGCCTGTTTGATTCAAAATATACTGACTACAAGGCTACTAAAACCGCTGCTAAAAGAGACCTTGTAAAGGAGTTTGTTGATGCTTTTAGGGCCGAGGGTATAAAAATAGGGTTTTATTACTCACTGTTGGATTGGCACCATCCCGACTTTACCGTTGATGTTTTACACCCTTTGCAACCGGCAAGCGAAAAGGACGAGGATTATGATAAGCTGAACAAAGGGCGTGATATGGCCGGGTACCGTACCTATATGCACAACCAGATTAAAGAACTGCTTACCAATTACGGCAAAATTGATATGCTATGGCTCGATTTTTCGTACCCTGATAATGGCAAACATGGAAAAGGGGCCAAAGACTGGGGATCTGTTGAACTCGTTAAAGAAATAAAAAAACTACAGCCCAATATTATAATTGATAACCGCCTCGATTTAAATGAATACCAGGATGGTTGGGATTACCTGACACCCGAACAGGTAAATTTATCGGAATGGGTCAAAAAAAATGATTACAAAACCTACTGGGAAACTTGCCAAACGTTTTCTGGTTCCTGGGGTTATTTCCGCGACGAAAACAGCTGGAAAAGTACCACGCAATTAATTACCATGCTGATAGAGGCTGTAAGCAAAAGAGGTAACCTGTTGCTTAACGTGGGCCCTACTGCACGCGGTTTATTTGATAAACGTGCTAACGAAAGGCTGGACGGAATAGCAGCCTGGATGAAATATAACAGCCGCTCCATTTATGGATGTACCGAAGCTCCGGAAACCTTTGTAGCCCCGGAGCATACCCTGCTTACCTATAATGCAAATACCCGGCGCTTATACGTGCATTTGTTAGCATATCCCGGCAAAACACTTACATTACCAGGCTATAAGGATAAAGTAAAATACGTTCAGTTTTTACATGACGCGTCGGAGATACAACAGGATAGCAAATTAAAAGACACAGGTAACGACCTGATATTAAATCTACCGGAAACCAAGCCCGATAGTGAGATACCGGTAATTGAATTGGTTTTAAATTAATGTTTGCTCATCTACCTATGAAAGCAAAACTATCAATGTATTATACCATCATGATCCGAAAACTTTTACCTTGCCTGTTTATTTTAGGATGCAGCCAGGCGGCATTGGCACAAAACGAACATAAAATGTCAGATACGTACCAGCTTCCTAAAGATTCGCTGGTACGGCAAAAACTTGCCCGCTGGCAAGACCAAAGGTTTGGTTTATTTATGCACTGGGGGACATACAGCCAATGGGGTGTGGCCGAAAGCTGGACTATTTGCCCTGATGACTGGGTTACGCGTACCGGCCCCTATAGCAATGATTATTTCACTTATAAAAAAGCATACGAAAACCTCCAAACCACTTTCAACCCCGTCAATTTTAACCCCGAAAAATGGGTTAAAGCGGCCAAGGCTGCGGGGATGAATTATGTGGTATTTACCACTAAACATCACGATGGTTTTAGCATGTTTAATACTAAACAAACAGATTATAAAATTACCGACCCTAAAACTCCATTTTCGAAAAACCCGCGAAGCAATATAACCAAAGAAATATTCAATGCCTTCCGTAAAGACAATTTTATGATCGGGGCATATTTCTCAAAACCCGACTGGCATAATGAAAATTATTGGTGGCCTTACTTTCCTCCTAAAGATCATAACGTTAATTACGATCCGCAACGATATCCTGAGCGCTGGCAAAAATTTAAAGATTTCACCTACAACCAAATTGAAGAATTAATGACCGGCTATGGTAAAATAGATATTCTATGGCTCGATGGAGGCTGGGTAAGGCCATCTGTTACAAAGGACAACGACCCGCAACACTATAACCAGGATATTGACATGGCCCGGATAGCAAAAATGAGCCGCAGCTATCAGCCGGGTTTGATTATGGTAGACAGGACGGTGACCGGCGAATTTGAAAACTATACTACGCCCGAACAGGAAGTACCAGACAAGCCCTTATCCTACCCATGGGAAACCTGTATGACCATTGGTAAATACTGGAGTTATGTTCCTGATGACGAATTTAAGCCCAGTCGTCAATTGGTACAAACGCTGATAAAAATAGTTTCAAGGGGAGGTAACCTCTTGCTTAATATAGCCCCCGGACCGGATGGCGACTGGAATCCGATTGCCTATCAAAGGTTACAGGACATTGCGAATTGGATGAAGATTAACGAAAAAGGAATTTACGCTTCCGAACCTGTTATACCTTATTCTGTTGGGAACATATATTTTACAAGGTCAAAAACAAAAAACAAATTATATGCCTTCTGGCTATCAGAAAAAGATAATGTAACCCTTCCGGCCGAGGTAAGTTTCCCTGTAAACAATATTAAACGGATTAAAAAAGTAAGCCTGTTGGGCAACTCTGAAAAGTTAAAATGGGCCTATCAAAATGGGCAGTTGAGCATTCAAATTCCCAAATCTTTACAAAAGAGCAGCATATTAAAGTATAGTGACACTTTTGAATTGGAATATTAACTTTTGAATTGGAATATTAAAGAGTATACAAACAACAAGCCTATCAACCTCTGCCTTATAAATTCAAAAAAAACGAGGCGGTATGATGAGCCTCGCTTTTTTGGGATTTTTCAGATACTAAGCGATATATAGTGTTGGGTTGGATTTACCCTGTTAACAAAGAGGGGTTAACAGGGTTAACAGAATTCAGGGCCAGCATTCACATATATATTTAACAATCAACTTATTAAGTGTAATTTCTAAAAAATATGTAAACCCCTTTTTGTATAAATATTACCCGCTAATGCTTTATGCAAATCGAAATTGGGACTTTTATAACCTTACCCTATACATTGGTACGCCCTCTATGAGACACCATACTGGAATCAAATACCGCATGATGGAAAACCGGGGTTAACGACGCTTCACTGATGCGATCATCAATTATTTTAAAAAGTATTTCGGCCGCTTTTATGCCCTGCTTTTGGGGAAATTGTTCAATGGACGCCATTGGGGCATTATCCATAAAACTCCAAATAGGAGAATTTGCAAAACTGACAAAGCTAATATCGTGATTGGGAGCCAGATTATAGTTCTTCAACAACTTAATTGCATCACGGGCCACATAATCGTTAAAAGTGATAATAGCTGTAGGTTTATTTGCTAAAGATAATAGCCGCCGCATAGCATAAGTATTTTGCGCCGACGACAGATCCGAAGAGACTATCAGGTCAGCATTTACTGCTATCTGATATTTATCAAGCCCCTGCTTATAAGCATCCAGGCGCTCTTTACTTGCGGCCAGTTGCGATGGACCATTAATTAACCCAATACTACGATGCCCTTTTTCTATTAAACAATCAATGGCTTGTAACATTCCCGATTGGAGATTGCAAGCCGAGTAATGAATATCTTCCATGCCAGGAATACGGTCAAAAAACACAACAGGAATGTTATATTTTTTCAATTGTTCAAACACTTCATAATTCGTGGTATTTTTGCTTATCGAAATGATAATGCCATCTAACCGATGGGTTTTCATTGTTTCCAGGATACGTTTTTCCTTATCAGGGTTTTCTAACGATTGCCCAATAAAAACGTTATAATTCCTTTTGCTGGCGTAATCTTCTATCCCACTAAGGGCCGAAGAAAAAAAAGCGTCAGAAAAATCCGGAACAATTACACCAATAGTTAATGTTTTTCGTTGTTTAAAAAATACAGCTGTTTGATTTCGCTCATAATTTAGTTCGCTTGCTACCTTATTAACCCGCATGGTAGTAACAAGGCCAATGCTGGGATGACCATGAAGAGCACGCGACACTGTTGAAGGGCTTACTTTTAAGCGTTTAGCTATCTCTTTAATTGTGGGAATCTTTTCCATTTTGTAATCAAGATTAAAAACAATGGGTATTGATTATTGATATGCCCCTTTACTTATCTGCTTATTTACGATACGCGTATTACCATCAAAATCAACCGTACCGTTAACGCCATCAGATATCACCTGGCCGCTATTTTTTGCTACTGACGATGATTGCAGGTGAAAATCGAGGCCGGATGTATTGACAAATAAAGGATCGGTGCCATATGTTGAACTGGCGTCCCCGCCGCAGGCTGCCTTCCATAAATTATAGTCGGTATAGGGCACGCCGTTCCAGGTCCACTGCGCGGGGCCTGTGGTGTAATACAGGTTATAATCTATGATATTACCCGATCCCCGGTTGGTATACTTATGAATAAACATATCTGATGCCCCGCCATAAATGATGTTATTTTTTATAACGTTGTTAGTACAATCTTCCCTGATGCTTATCTCCCCTTCTATTTCGCCAAAGGCACCTAATGCCTGGTTGTTATTATACAAGGTATTGTTTACTATAGCCGAGTTGCTTGTACCACCACCTGTGTAATTTAAATACCCACCCATATAAATCCCGGAGCACCAACAGTTAAATACCAGGTTATTCCTTATAGTAACACGGTCGGTAGGGAATCCATTGGTTTCGCTCACTGCGCCAATCCCCCTATCTGTAACAGACACCCTGTTTTTCTCTACTATCACATTTCTGCCGCCATCTACATAAATACCTATGGCGCCATGTCCACCAAGCGGCCCCCTTTTGCTTTCAATGTTATAGAGAGTGTTGCCGCTGATAACACCATTACGGGCATAGTTAAGTGCCGGATCAGTATTTGCTGCATAGCCTCCTGCTGCAGCTATCCCAATATTTTGAGCATTATAAATGGTATTATTGGTGATGGTAAAACCGTCAACATAGCCATTGATGGTTAAATTTTCGCCGTACCCGGTTTTACAGTCATGGATTGTATTCCCGGTAACGGTAATATTAGTTACGGGATCGGTAGTATTCCCGATGATCAGTATAGCATTTCCGCCTCCATTGAGCGGGAGCTGAGTATAATCAATACCGTATACCGTATTGTTTTTTATAATAATGTAGTCGGATCCACCTTCAACCATAATGGCTTTGGGATCGCCGGTTGCGGTTTTAAGATTGCGTATTTCGAAGCCATCTACAACAATAAACTTTGCCTTATCAATAGTTATCAGTGCTTCCCTCCCGTTAACGCTAAAGGCACTGCCATCAATTATAGGTGTTTCGCCATGGTAAGCTTTCAACGTAATATACTTATCCTTTATTCCCGATTTGGGAAACACTACTTTTTCGCTATATACTCCACCCCTTACCATTACGGTATCGCCGGGAATGGTATGGGAAAGCGCGTTATTGATAGTTTGAAAAGGTGCGTCAATTGTTCCTTTATTTGACTCTAACCCGTTGGCAGCTACGTAATAAACATGAGTGTTTCCGGTAGTTGTAACATTACCGCCCGCATCGTTCTTTTTGCTGCAGCCAAACGCCTGTACGGCAAAACCAAGCATTAAAAAAACATTGACATTACATTTCATAAGCATACTTTTTTAATTAAACATCTTACTGCTGTGCGCCTTTACTTATCTTATTATTTACAATGCGTGTATTTCCGTCAATATCCGTAGTGCCATTTATATCAGCAGAGATTACATTTCCCGTATTTTTTGCAGGCGAGGCCGATTGTATATGGAGATCGGGCGACGAGGTGTTCAGCAAAAGAGGGTCTTGCCCATTTGTTGAATTGGCATCGTTACCGCTAACTGCACGCCAGGCATTTAAATCGGTATATGGTGCGCCGTTAGTACTGTTCCAGATCCATTGGGGAGTGCCTGTGGTATAGTATAAATTATTGTCAATAATGTTATTGCTGCCTGTTGTGGTATACTTATGAATAAATACGTCAACGGGCCTTGCATAAACTATGTTATTTTTGATCACGTTATTGTCGCAATGCTCCGTAAGCCTGATCTCTCCTTCAATTTCGCCAAAAGCGCCTGGCACACGGTTATTCTGATATAAGGTATTATTTACGACGTAACAGTTTTTAGTTCCGCCGGATGTGTAGTTCAGATAATCGCCCATGTATATACCTGTGCGATAGCAGTTATATACAAAATTATTTCGCACGATGGTGGTTTTGGTTGCATACACGTTGCTTTCACTTACCAGTCCTATCCCCCGGTCGCTGTTGTATACTGTGTTTCTTTCGATAATGGTATTAGCACCGCCACAAACATAAATGGAGATAGCACCGTACCTGTCGGGGCCCCAGGTTTCCGGGGTCCTGGTCATGGTATTATCGTGAAAAATATTATCACTGATCACGCCATTGCGGGCATAGTTGGTAGCTACATCTCCCTTGGGATTTAAACCATCACCACCGGCAACAATTATCCCGATGTTTTCTGTATCATATACTTTATTATGGCTAAAAACAAAGCCGTCAATATTACCGGCCAGCGTTACATTTTCACTTGTACCGGTCTGCGTATCATGTACAGTACAATGCGTAATAACCAGGTTAGTAATGGCATCAGTTCCGTTACCAATTGCCAGTATAGCGTGTCCGCTTCGCCAGTCGTTCAGGGATGCGTTGTTCTTTATGTTATAAATGTTGCAGTTTTTGATAGTGATATCGTGCGAATTGCCATTGATGGCGATCCCTTCAGGATCGGTATTAAAAGTTGAGCTTGTGAGATTGCAGATATCAAAGCCATCCAATGTTATATATCTTACATTGCTCAGTGTAACCAGCGGCACCCAGCCCGAAACAATTATTTTACTACCGTCTATCATCGGCCTTTCGCCGGGGTAAGCCTTCAATGTGATCAATTTATCCATTGCCCCCGATTTAGGAAACACCACCTTATCATAATAGCTGCCACCTCTAACCATAACGGTATCACCGGGCAAGGCATGATCTAAGGCGGCATTGATGGACTGGAAAGGGGTATTGATTTTACCCGAATTAGCATCAGAGCCATTCACCGATACATAGTAGATATGTGTATTACCCGTTGAAGTGATTACGTCATTACCCACCGTTTTTTTGCTGCAAGCCATTGCCTGAATGGCAAAAGCGGGTATTAAAAAGATATTTATATAATGTTTCATTAAATTTATTCAAAAAGTGGGGCTATCCTTTGTTTAAGTTTATTCGCACTTAAAACCGCGCAGTACCTGCCCGTAGCAGAAACACGTTTCTGCTACGGAGTACCCTTAAATAAACCCAAACAATTATTAACTACTACTCATATTTATCCCGGACAACAAGGATATGCCTGGGTTGAAAAATAAACTGTGATAGTATTTTTAAAAAGGATCGTTATTATTCCGAAACTATTTTTCTTATCCGGTTGTTGTTTTTATCTAAAACATATACGGTTCCATTCTTATCAACAGCAACACCGGTTGGCCCGCTGAAAAGCGCAGATCCTCCTATCGCATCAGCATAACCTGCTGTACCGCTGCCGGCAAAGGTGCTTACATCAAAAGTATTGGCCTGTATAAAGCGGATACTTTGATCGGGGTTATAGCTGCCGCCGTCCCATGTTCCGTTGCCTGCTACATAAATATTATTGCTGTTATCAACCGCGATACCCCATGGATAAGCAAATTTTGCAGTCGTAGCGGCTCCGTTTAAATAACCAGAAACACCAAGTTGCCCTGCTATGATGCTACCGTTCCAGTTGCCGGCACTGAACTTCCTGATAACCTGGTCGCCGTTAACTGATACATATAAGTTACCGGCTTTGTCAAATTTGATTCCTGCAGGGTAATTAAGGCCGGATATAACCTGTTTGGTAGTCCATTGAGCTGATACCTGATAGATGTTTCCGGGGCTGGAGCAACTGGAGTAATAAACAAAACCCGTTGTTTTGTCGACAGCAACACTCCATGGCGATTGGTTTCCCCAAGCCCAGGTAGTTGCAGTACCATCGGGACTTATTTTACGAATATCATAATTTCCCGGATCGACGGAATATACATTTCCCTGGGCATCAACGGCAACATCGTAAGGTAGGGAGAAATTTGCCGCGCCCCCTTTACCATCCGCGTAACCCGAAACCTGGGGATTACCGGCGAGTGTAGATACATTACCTGCCGTATCAATTTTCCTGATGCAATGATTTCCGGGATCGGCAACATAAACATTCAGGTTGTCATCAACCGTCACCCCGCAGCTTCTGTACCAGCTTTGCCCGCTAAAATCAAACATAGCATCTGTTCCTTTACCGTTTGCAAAGCCTGCTTTACCTGATCCTGCCAGGGTGGTTACAGTCCTGGTATATTGGTATGTAAAATTATCGGTGCTTGTTGCGGTTCCTTTTCCAATAGTTACAACTATGGGCCCGGAACCTGCTTTCTTAGGCACCACTACCATCATTTGTTTGGTGTTGGCACCAATGACCTTCAGTTTGAACCCATTCAGGGTAACCGAAATTTGCGAGGTATCTGTTGAAAAGTTAGTACCGGAGATCAATACTTCGGTACCACCGCTACCTTGTGCCGGGATAAATGTACTGATACTGATAGGCGATGCAGGATCATGTGCAGGAACTTTTTCTTTTTTACAGCTCACAAAAGCTATCATTATAAAAAGCGCCCCGGCAAACAGGTATTGATTGATGCCTTTTGCCAATATATTTATGAATGTTTTCATTTGAATAATTACGGTTTAATTATTTATTTCCAGACCTTTTACCCTTGTTGGGTTAACAAGAATCATCATTACCAACCCGGGTTTTGTACCAGTGCCCTATCACGGTCCAATTGGTACTGGGATATTGGAAACAGGTACATTTTATTGTTCCAAACTCTTTTTTGAAAAAGCGTTTTATTGTAAAGCCCAGTAAACGCAAATCCCTGGCCCTGATCGTCAGTGTTGACATTCAGGCCATAGATAGTCTGATTTTCATCGGCACCTAACAATAGCCTTCTTACAAGGGTAAAGTATCGGTCGCTTTCAAAACAAAGCTCTACCTGGCGTTCCCTTAAAATATATTTCCGCATTAAATCCTTGTTTCCAACAGCTCCCGGATAAACGGTCTCTATGCCAGGCAAGCCGGCCCTGGTCCTGATCTGATCAAGATAAAGCACGATATTAGGGTTCGAGGGATCATATTCATTCAGGGCTTCTACATAATCCAATAATATCTCGGCATACCTGATCAATATAAACGGCCTGTAGTTGGTGGCATCCATCCTTATGTTATCGGCAGGGCTTACATTTTTTAATACATCATATCCGGTAATATTATTACTTGCGCCGCTGGCTTTTGCACCGGCTTTACCGTTATAATAAAATTCAACCCGGCCTGTGCCGTCAATATTTGCTGCAGATGAATAATAGTTTTTATCATCAACAGTTGGCGCAGGCAATACCGGCCGGCCATTATACTGGATATAGGCATAAAACCGCGGTTCGCGATTGGCATACATGTTCCATTGCCCTTTGCTGTGCTCCCAATATTTTGCGCCATTACTTTGAGCAAAACTTGTGGCTGTATATCCCGAAAGCGGATCATCAATGGTGCGGCCATTATTCATATAAAACGCATCCACAACATTCTGGGTGGCATTGTACATGCTATATCCTCCCGGCCCGGGCGACACGCATTTGGTATATCCCCAATAATTCCATGAGTTTCTTGAAAATATGATCTCACTGTTCCAGTTTGTTAAGAAAAGGTCCCTGACAGACAGATAAGGATCAAACTGGGTTCCGCCATTATCCAGATTTGTAAATAACTTGTACGCACTCAAATCAATTACAGCCTTGGCTGCATCGGCAGCTATTTTCCATTTGCCGGCATCAAATACTGTGGGTGCCAGCGGGGTGCCATCCTGGTTTTTAAAAGAAGCAAACGATGGATTACCATTCCATAATGGGCTTGCCGACAATAAGGCCAGCTGAGCTTTTACAGCAAGGCAGGCACCTTTTGTTGGCCGACCGTAATTGCTGGTTGAAGGCCATTGCGCCGGTAAACCCGAAGCGGCCTGATCCATCAGTTGGTTAACATAATCCTTGCATTCGTCAAAAGACGCTCTCGGGTACTTATTGAAGTCATCATTTAAGCTTAATGTTTCCGTTACTTTTACAACAGGGCCATATTGCTTCATTAACTGCCAGTAAAACCACCCGCGCAAAAACCTTGCTTCGGCTTTATATTGATTTTTCAGGCTGATACTTAGTTGGGTAGCAGGAACCTTATCAATATTGGCTTCAAAAATGAAAGACGACCGGATGCCAGTGTAATACCTGTCCCAATAATCAAAATAAGCATTTACAGGGCTCCAGTTGCCAACAACCATTTGCCTTACATTGGTGCCGGGAATGGATACCGACGACTCGTCACTTGCGCCCATCGCGCTGTAATCTCCCCCATCGGTTTGTACAATGTAACCGTAAATGTTATACAGGTAAGATTCGGCATTAGCCCTGGTACTCCAGATCAGATCTGATGTTAACAGGTTATCCGGTTTTTTATTAAGGTAATTACAGGACGATAAACAGGCACCCAGGAAGCATATCCCAACTACCATTATTAGTATGTTTTTTTTCATTTGGCACACTTTAAATTCTTTTGAAACTGATTTAAAATTCACGATTTCTATAACGCGACCCTTAACCCCAAGGCAAGTATTCGTACCGGTGGATAGCCTGCACCGTTTGAGCCAAGTTCAGGGTCCCAAAGTTTGAATTTGGAGAATGTTAGCAGGTTTTGCCCCGTTAAATAAAGGTAGACTGAGTTAATACCCGCCTGGGTAAGAAAGGAGGGCTTATAAGTATAACCCAATGTGGCCTGTTTTAAACGAACAAAACTCGCGTCTTTTGACCACCACGTGCTGGGCTGATAATTATTGCTGTTTTGATTAGCAATGCCTAACCGTGGATAGTATACATTCTGACTTGGGTTATCAACTGTCCACCTGTTCTCAAGGCTTGCAAGCATACCCGATGGATAAGTGCCCATGCCTGTAAACGGTACAATACCCGCGCCTTGTGCACCTGCACCGGTTATAGAAGAACCGTTTGCCATAATAATTACATTACCGGTTCCCTGGAAGAAAAGAGAAAGATCGAACTTTTTATAACCAACCGTAAACCCTGCGCCGTATAATATGGTAGGTATGTCGGATTTACCTGTATAAACCTTGTCATAGCTGTTGATCACGCCATCACCATTTACATCTTTATACTTGATATCGCCGGGCCTCAACACAGCGCCAAATTGGGTGGGGCTTTTGTCAACATCTTCCTGCGAGGTAAACAACCCTTCCGCAACATACATCAGGTTATCGCCATATTTGCGACCGGTAGCCTGCTGATAGGCGTATAACTGTTTCGGCTCATCTTTCTGTACAATTTTATTATTGTTGTAAGTGAAATTGCCATAAAGGCGCAAGCCTACCTTACCTATATCGTCATTATATTCAATGTTACCCTCAATACCGTGGTTATTCATTTCACCTAAGTTGGCAAATACAGCCCCGCTTACACCCAGTATCCCAGATAAAGAACTGCGTTGAACCAAAATATTTGTCCGCCTCTCTTTATAGGCATCAACAGTGATATTCAGTTTATTGAACAACCCTATCTCCAGTCCAATATTATCTTTCCTGGCTTTTTCCCATGTCAGGTTCTCCACTCCTATAACAGTCTCGGTAGTACCACCATATATTGTTCCGTTAAGGCCTAAACCCACAGAACCGCCACCGCCATATTGATTGATATAAGGAAACCTGGTGATACGGTAATCAGATCCTATTTGATCGTTACCTACGAGACCATGTGAACCCCTTATTTTAAGCAGGTTAAACGTTTTTGAAAAATCTTTGAAAAAAGGCTCCCTTGAAATTACCCAACCCGCAGAGACAGCCGGGAAAAAGCCAAACTTTTTACCCGGTTCAAAGTTTTCTGAACCGGTATAGCCGGCATCAAATTCGAGCAGGTATTTATCGGCATAAGTATATGTTGCCCTGCCGGCCAAACTCTGATTGTTATAAGGAATAGAGGTAATAACACTACCCGCGGTGCTCTGGACCCTCGATCGCATATTGTATAGAAGCAATCCACCCACATGATGCTTGCCGAAGGACTGATCATAATTAATATTAGTTTCCAGGTACATGGTTTTTTCGGCAGATGAATACTGCGTATAACCCAAAAACTGGTTTCCGTACCTCGATTGACCTAATACCAGGTTACCCTGCGGATCTCTTGATGTAGCTAAGTAAAGATCATTGGTTCCTGTTCTGCCATTGTCATTTTCGCTGTACGAATCGAACGAGAACCTGGCCATGGCGCTCAAGCCGCTGGTAATTGCATCCAGTTTCTGGTTAATGGAAAAAACAGACTGGATAGTAGGGCGAAACTCGGTGTTATAACCTGAGTTTTGGATATCGTTTACCGGGTTGGATCCGCCATTGTTATACGGACCGGCCCATTTGCCATCGGGGTATCTTATCGGGAACGCGTTAGGTGGGGTTAAATATGATTCATACCAGATGTTTCCTGCCGAGATGCCGGGATAACGGCTGCTCACCAGCATCGCATCCAGGTTCATAGTTAGTAAAGTGGTTTTGCTGATATCGATATCAAGGTTTGACCTGAAGTCATAACGCTTAAAGTTAAGGTTGGGATTATAGCCATTTTGCTTGGTTACTTTATAACTTCCATCCTGGTCATAAAAAGAAGCGGAAACATAATACCTTACCGACGAAGCACCGCCGGTAACATTTAAGTTGGTATTATAGCCGGGGGCCCAATTCTTATATACAGACTTTATCCAGTTTACATTGGGATAAAGGTATGGGTCTAACCCGCTTGCCGTTTTCTGGATAGTTTCTTCAGAATATGCAGGAGGGTTACCATCATTTGTAGTTGCTTCGTTATGCAACCTCATCCATGAAACGGCATCCAGCATTTTAGGGGTCCTGGTAAGGCCCGACATGGATGTTTCTGTTTTAAAGGAAATTTTAGGTTTACCTGCAACACCTTTTTTAGTGGTAATGATCAAAACCCCGTTGGCGCCTTTAGCCCCATATACGGCGGTTGACGATGCATCTTTTAACAGGGAAATGCTTTGAATATCCTCCGGATCGATGTTGTTGTAAGCTCCACCATAAGTACTGTTCACGTCATCCCGCTGCACGCCATCTATAATAATAAGCGGGTTTGAGTTACCTGTAAAAGTGCCAATACCCCTGATGGTAAATGATGCATTATCGTAACCCGGCTCCCCGCTTCTTTGCATTGATATAACCCCGGCTACCTTACCTGCCAGGGCATTAGATAGGGAGCGGTTTGGAGTTGTTATATCAGCAACATTCACCGTGGTAACAGCCCCGGTTATGGTCAGCTTCTTTTGTTTACCATAGCCTACTACCACTACTTCATTTATACCTTTGGTATCATCAAGTAACTGAACGGTCAGGAAAGATGTTGCTCCGGTAACCGTAATTTCTTTGGCAATGAAACCGGCAAATGAAATAACAAGGATACTGTTATCATTAGTTTCAATAATAAACCGACCCTCGCTATCAGTTATTACACCTTTATCGGTCCCCTTGATACGCACGCTCGCGCCGGGTAAAGTGACACCTTTTGAATCAGTAACAACACCTGAAACTTTGATAATAGGTACTGCCTGAACGGGGGGCTTAACAGGCGCAGGCTTAGGTTTTATAATTATTGTTTTCTCTTCTATGCTATAGATAAACGGCTGACCCGAAAGTGCCAGTTTCAATACTTCTTCCAATTCTGTGTTCCGTACATTGATACTAACCGGATTAGCGTCTTTAATCAGCTTTGAGTTATAAAAAAAATCGTACCCGCTTTGCTCTCTTATTTCTTTAAGCACTTTTTCTAACGGAGCATTTTTCTCTGACAATGTGATTTTTTGTGCATAGCTTTTAGCACTTACCTGAAGTATTGTTGCCAATAACAATATGATCGATAATTTCATGATCAACAGTGCTTTATTTTTTATACGGGGGATTGTGTATAAACTTATTTCATAACATTTCATACATTTGAACTTGTTTTGGGTTTAATCTGTAATTGGACTACGAATTTAATTTCATGGCAAAGCCCTAACTTTCCGGCCGGAAGTGTTCCACCACTTCCGGCTTTCCTTTTTAGGTTACCTTATGCTGGGTAATGATCACGGCATAATGATAACCCTCCTTCCTTCGATCCTGGTTTTTACGTTCCCTGTCTGTTCAATTATCTTCAATGCCTGCGCCAGGTCTTTTGAACGCGACACCATCCCTCCAAATCTTAAATTATCCACATTGCCCTGGTATTCTACCTCAACATTATACCAGCGGGCAAACTTGCTCATAATGCTTTTCAAATCTTCATCGGTAAAAAGGAAATAACCATTTTTCCAGGCCACAACCTCTTCGGTATTAACCGGTTGTACCGAAATTGAATTATTTGCGTAATTGATATCAGATTGCTGACCTGGTTTCAGTAATCTGGATTGATTGGCTTTGATGGCTGATACCTTAACGGAGCCTTCTAATAAAGTAGTTTTAACCGAAGTTTCGTCCGTATAAGAGCTGATATTGAAGTGTGTACCCAAAACCTCCACCATCTGGTGGTTACTGATAACCTTAAATGGTTTATGTGCATTTTTAGCAACTTCGAAGTAAGCTTCTCCTGCTAATTCAACCTTGCGTACTGCACCATCAAAATTTGTAGGATATTTGAGTGAAGATCCGGCATTTAACCAAACCTTAGTGCCATCGGCTAAATTAACCTGGTATTGCCCTCCCTTTGGGGTTTCAATAACATTGTATTCAGGCAAACCCGGAGCAGTGGCATGAGATGCAGAGTTTTCAACTGTGTAAACCAACTGACCATTTGCCGCCTTAGATACTTTTGTACCCGATTGTTTGGCCAGTTCGCCGGATGCGGCATCATCCAGGGTAATTTTTGAACCATCGGCCAAAGTTAGCAATGCTTTATTTCCTCCCGGGGCAATACTGTGCTTGTTTACAGGATGTGTGCTATTTTTTGCGATGAAATATGAGCTGTTATACTTCATAAAAAAAACCAAAGAAGCCGACGCAATCAGCAATGTTGTGATAGAGGCCGCCACAAACCACCTCCTCAGAAAAATCATTTTTTTAGGTGCAGATTCACGTTTTTTTATCTCCGATAGTATCTTGCTGTACAACTCGCTCTTTGTTACATTCTCTTCGCCCATTTCAAGTTCATCCCATTGCAGCTTGTTTTTTTGGAGTGTATCATAATAGCTTAGCAACCGGGCCTCCTCTTCGGGAGTAGCCTCGTTTGATAAGTATTTGTTTATTAGGTTTATCAGTGTTTCTTTTTCCATTTGGGTAGTTATTGTATGTAAGTAACCCTGAACAGGCCATACCCCAAAGAATAATAAAATATTTCTACAGCATTAAGGAATCATGAAATTTTGGAGAGTAAAACCCGTAATAATATCTAAGCAAGGGATAAATGCAAGCAGATACAGGTAAAAAAACTTAAAACCAACGCCCGCATAACATAATGGTGGCTATGCAAACAAAATCGCCCAGCGTTTTGCGCAAGCGGTTCAGGGCTACAGTCAGTTGGTTTTCGACTGTTTTTGGCGCGATACCCAGCCGTTCGGCAATTTCTTTGGTTGATAAGTGTTCTTTGCGGCTCATAATAAAAATCTGGCGGCACTTTTCAGGTAACTCAGCAACACCTTGTTCCAGCAAACGGTTAATTTCTTTTTCAGACAGGAGTTCCTCGCCGCCGTTATTGCTAAAAAGCTCCTCCAGCTTGTTAAAAAGATCCGCTCTTACTTTACCCGAACGGATAACATTAAACACCTGGTAACGAACAGATGTATATAAATAGGCATTTAACGAAGTGAGTTTAAGATTGGCCCGTTTCATCCACAGGTTTACCAATACTTCCTGGGTTACATCTTCAGCTACCTGGCGATCTCTGATGATGTTATATGCTGAAAGATAAAGCTTTGACCAATATTTATTATAAATACGTTCAAACGCCCCAAGGTCATTTTCCCTGATCAATGCTATAAGATCCTCATCCGTCATCAGCTGAACTTCCAGGCTATTCATTCTGCATTATAAAATTTATAATTGGCATCATCCAAAGAATGTACTTATTATCGATTATTGATTTTAACGTTTAAAAATAAAAAAAGCTATTTTTTTAGGGGCTTGGTGTAAGCCATTTATGTTAAGCTTTTCAAAATAATCAGAAGGTATAAATAAAGTCAAAAAAAAGCTGAAAATGAAAGCGGGCAAACAATAAATATAAATTATTAAAACGTTTTTTTTTGTGATTTATAAGCTATTCAGTCGATCCTGCGCGACCTGAAGTGTTTCGGCAGCAGTCTTATTTTTCAACTCTCCAATGTCAAAACCTTCCAATATATTTTTTAGCTGAAGTAATTTATCCTGCTGGTTATTTTTTATAAACCGTTCCTTTAAAATATTAATTTTTTCAAAATCCTGGATGCCCTCGATCAATCGTTCCAGGCGAACAGAGGACCGTGGACCGGGATAAACCAGGTAAGCATCGCCCGATGACCATGACCCAAATCGTGTATCACGTAAAGGATCTTTGGTCCAGCAATTGTAAGCCCATCTCAAATACCCGTCATATCCTTTGTAAGCGGCATGCCATGCCAGCCAAACCGACTCGGCCGGGGCCGAAAAACTGAATGTATTGGGATATCCTTCTGTGCAACAGGTATAATAGGTGGTATTTAGACCCGATTCCCTGCGCAAACGAATTGTTGCCTCATCCATTAACTGATTTGACGCCACACTATAATCAAACAAATCTTTTTCAATTTCCGGATGATAATTGCCTGCTAACGAAATCTTAAAATTTTTATCAGCGCTTTTTATTAACGCAATAGCTTTTTGCATATCGGCCATGGATCTTTCGTCCATAGCTATAGTGGTTTTATTAAACCATCCTTTTTCTTTAAGATGGCGGGCAAAATCCATCAGCATTGGGCGCCAATGTGCCTCGTATTCTGCCGAGCCAGGTTTAGCCACGATCATCGTGTCTTTTCTCAGGGCTTCGTCATAGTAGTAAAACTTTAGATTCCAGGGAATCATACTATAGCAGTTGATTAACTTATTAATCCCCAATGACATCATAAAAGACACCCACTTATCAAATATTGAATAATCATATCTCCATGAGCCATTCTTATTTTTTGTCCATTTTATCATCGATCCGTAAATATCATAGGTTTGGCTATTCCACGGATCATGAATAAGTGTAGTTGTAATTACTTTCTGCCCGGTATTTGCCAGCATTTTCATGTAAGGGCGCATTACATAAAAATGTTGCTTTGACCATGGCTTTACACCATACACCCGGGCCACCGAATAGGGATTTTGCCACAAGTCAAGGTAAAATTTCCAGTGCTCCGGTGCAGGCAAGGTATGATTAAGCACTTGTATAGCGTAATGTAAAATTAAAGGCGGTGCATTTTTCCCTTCAATTACCTTAACATTCCCCCTGTAAAGGCCTTCAACAGCGGTAGCCGGTACACTCACACTTAACCAAACCGGCCTGGTTGTATTTTTACCTGCCGGAATCATTTTTACAGGGTCAATAACATCCTCAACAAGGCTGGAATCATGGCCGGGCAATATACCACAGCCACCGCCTTCATTGTTTAACCCATCGGCCATCACATAACGTACAAAACTCGCGTTTATATTTTTTTCGGAAATTTCATGCCCTTTACCATCTTTAAGTTTACTCCATATAAAGCTTAGTTGTTTCAGATTCCGGGTTGTCCATATCAGGAATTGAGTATGCACTTTTTCCCCTTTCCACGCTTTGGTTTTCCATTGAGCCTGTAAAGGAGATATGGCAGGAGCATTATGTTTATCATAACGTATATTGGAGGTAGCGAAACTTACATAAACTCCGGGTTTCAGCGAACTCCAGCTTGCCTGTTTTACAGGTTTGGGATCCGGAAGCTCCTGGTAAGTTCCATCAACTTTAACCTGTGCCAAAGCCACTGCACTATATAATAACATTATTAATATAAGTTTCATTCTCATAAAATCGTCGTTTTTCCGGGATCTACATTATCAATAATAAAAACAAAAAACTCTGTGCTATTACCTTGCAAATAACTTCAAACACATATAAATGCCGCATGGCTATGTTAAGCTTCAAGCTTTATTTCCCCAAAAAACTCCGGGTGGTGAAAGTCAGGGTCGTCGCATTCAATATTATGCCACGTTAAAAAATGTGGCTCGGGTAGTTCATCTCCACATTTATAAAAATTAGCATGGCATTGCTGCCCTTTTAATGATGTAAATGAATGATGATAAAAAACATCCAACGGTAACATCAGGGTAAGCTCCCAGCTAATATCGCCATGCCCTATATTTGTTTGCTGTGTTAGCCGTGCTTGAGACTTTATGAGCCGTATTAACTTTTCAGGTAATAACTCGCGATTTTCCCTGCCCCTTCCGAAGCCAAGCGAACAAGTGCCGATACAGTTAAACCCAAAATTGTAATACTCCAGCTCGGTACCAAAGCCAATGAAAAACTCCACACAGCTATCCTGGTGAACGGGTTCATTGGGCTTGTAACAGGAAGCTTTTATCGCTTTTTCTCTTACGTAATATTTCAACATAAAACAATCATTGCTGTAAGCTATCGCAAAATGAACATCGGGCTTGTAATCATAATCGGGCCATGGTACAATTCCAACAAGGTGCTTCTCCTGCTCGTCTAACAAAACAGACACGTGTTCAATAGGGCTGCTTTTGTCCACATCTTCTAAAAATGCTACTGTAAGTTCCATTATTTAATTTCGGTTGTTATCTGTATGTACTTTTTTGCTGTGTTATGAACTATCTGATCTAAAACATCGTAATTTTTCTCAAGCTTGCTAAGCAGCTCGAACTGTGCCCTGGCTCGCTGTAAATTATGTTCGGTAGAGTGAATCTTGTAATAAATATCACCTTCTATATAATCCGTCAGAAAGCGCACACCCTGCATATAGGGTATTAATAAAACTCCCATCGAAAGCGATTTAACTTCTGTATCTGACAAAAAGCTACCGGCGTATTCAAAATACCCCGCTACATAAGCTTTAAATAAGGGGATGTTCAGCTCTATCTTTGTAACATCTTTCTCATCCTCGGGCGCGGTATTAATGATAGTGCGGATGGCATCGCCAAAATCATATGCCACATAGCCGGGCATAACTGTATCCAGGTCAATTACACATTGTTCATGATCATTCATATCAAGCAATATGTTATTGAATTTGGTATCGTTATGAATAATGCGCAGCGGCAATTTCCCTTCCTTTCCCAAATTCATGATGGTAGCCATCTGATCTGCTCTTTCAATTATAAACGATAACTCAGTCAAAACATCCTTAATCCGGTTTTTCGGATCAGCCAATACCGCTTTGTTTAAACGATCAAGCCGCATGGTGATGTTATGAAAGCCTGGTATGGTTTCGTAAAGTAATCCGCTATCAAGATCTGACAACAGTAACTGAAATTTTCCAAATGCTTTGCCGCCTTCATAAGCTTGCTGTTCGGTTAATACCATGTCATAACTCTTGGTATCTTTCAAAAAACAATACATTCTCCAGTAATTACCTGTTTCATCACAAAAAAAACACTGTTTGTCTTTAGCCGAAACTATTGTAAGTACTTCTTTATCGGGGCTTGAACCCGGAATGCCGGTCAATTTTCCTTTTAAATGATCTGTTACTAATTGTACATTTTTCATCAAAGCCGGAACGTTTTCAAACACATGATGATTGATTCGCTGAAGCAAATACCCCGGCAAACCCGGATTTGTATTTTTTAAATGAAATGTATCGTTTATGTGCCCGGCCCCATACGGAATAATAGCTGCGACATTTCCTTCGATGCAAAAATTGGATACTATTTCAGAGATATTATATGACATTTATTTTTCGTTTATACGTTGCGATCAGGAAAATGTTTACGAACACATTTAATTAACATAAACACCTTGATACAAATATAATTATATTAGTGTGTTCGCACACACTTTGTTAATTTTTTGTTACTATTTTTTTCGTGAGGGTAATGCACCGGAAAAACCTTAGGATTATATAAATAAAACAGATTAATCAGCGAGAACTTATCGGCGGATACCACGCTGAGCTGAGCCGCTCTGGTTGTGCACAAAAATGTTATTAAAAAAGTTTTTTGCGTACAAGGACACTAAGCCGCAAATGGGAAACTTAAAAGCATAGCGCCTTTGTTATAGATGAAGTAATTTATTGTACTTTGTTCCGTAACCCATTAAAATTGGGCTTTGGCAGAAAAGGGATTTGACCAGAGTTTGAGCCGGATAAACGAACAATGGTGATACAGACCTGTGAATGAATTACAATTAGCTAAGAAGAAATCAGATATCTAAATAAACGGCATCCTCATCATCAACATAATAGTTCGCATTTTCCTTTGTAACGATATCAAGCGGAAGATACTTGATAATTGGTACTTCTTTTTTGAACACCAGGCTGTCGGTTAACTGGTAGATGCCCCAATAGCCCTGCCCTTTCGGGTTTTGATTGATCAGGAAACTGATTGTCCCTTTATTCAGAAAATACAGATTGGGAGGCAATAAATCATATCCTATTATTTTAATATGCTTTATATATCGCTGTTCCAGGTACTTCGCAATTTCATGAGCTTTAGATGTTGTCACGAAAATACTCGCTAAATCAGGGGCACTGTCAATAATATCACCGAGTTGTTTCATAAAAACTGCGGCATTTGACCTGTTTAACTCAACCCTTAGAATTTTGTACTGATGATCCAGGTTATTTTGAGCAAAATAATTGCGAAATCCCTGCTCCTTTTTTAAAAGGTGAGCGGCGTTGCTCGTCTCTTCATCAATGTGCGCAATTAAAACAGAGCAGGAATCGGGTTGTCCATAATGAATAAGCTTACCAGCCAAAAAACCACTCTGGTATGAATCCTGGCCTATATAGCTTAAAGGCTCACATTCAGTAATTTGTGTATTAAACAACACAAATGGAATTTCGGCAACCTTCCATTTCTCGAAAAAAGGGAGGGTTTCCCGGTAAAATATAGGCGATAAAATTATGCCGTCGGGCTTATCATTGGTTAATTTACTGGCTTTGCTTATAAATGAATCTACATCATATGGATCAAACACATATTGTTGTACAATAATGCCATATTGCTTTAAGTCTTTCTCTGCCTTTTCAATACCGGCCTTAGGCGCATACCAATAGGAATCAATTTCATGATCGGGTATTAAGGCCGCTATTTGGTATATTCTATTTGATCCCAAAGCCCTTGCCATAAGATTGGGCTCGTAATCCATCTCTTCAATAATTTTGAGTACTTTCTCTTCTACCTTTTTTGATACCCGCCCGCGTTTATGCAGTACTCTGTCAACCGTACCCGTCGAAACCTTCGCTTTTTCGGCAATGTCTTTAATGCGAACAATTTTATTCTTCATAATAAACTTTAGCGTAGAAAAGATAGCAAAAGTAATTTAATATAGTCCATCTCATCAATATCGACTATCATTTGATAGAAATTACTTTTAAAACAATTCCGCTATACTGAACTTGTTTCAGCATTGCACACGTTAAGCGCACTTCATACCAGCATTTTTGTTATTTTTTAAGATATGGCACCAATGTTACCGCCAGCTTTTGATAACCAACCCCATTGGGGTGCAAGCCATCCCCGAAAAGTGATTCATCGATCTTCCCTTTATGGTTAAGCAATATTTTGCCCGGATCAATAAAACGGACCTGGGTTTGAGCTGCCAGTTTAGCAATGGCTTTATTGAGCACCTTTATCCGGCTTTCCATCGCCCTCCTGGGCAGCAAACCCGACAAAATAACCTCCGCTGTGGGCTGACGTTCCTTCACAGCCAGCACAAGCATTTTCAACCCTTCTGATATTTCCTGGTCACTGCAGGCAGACAAGTTATTGGTGCCTATCATAATCATCACTTTGTCAGCCTTAAACCCATCTATTTCTTCATGGTAAACACGCCATAGCACATTCTCTACCTGGTCCCAGCCAAAACCAAAATTTTTCACCCCCACAGGCTCCATATATTTATCCCACGAATCAGCTCCTCTTGCTAAAGGCGCTTTGGGCTCACCGCCCCAGTAATTCAGAATAGAGTTACCAAGAAATACAATCCTCGGCGAACTGGTTTTGATAAGCGTTAATATTTCATTATGCCTGCTTCGCCAGTCGTAATACCCATCCCTGCTTTGCACTGCGGGCCGCGTGGTTGAATAGCGGCCAACTGGTTCATTAATTATAACATGGATTGTTTTTTCATATGCTGCGGCATACTGCTCCATTCCGATATCATTAGGATGTAAACCATCAACTGTTGAGTTGATACCAAACCCGATTTCTTTGCCAGTCAATAAATAAATACCCTTTGTTCCGGCTGCAATCAACTTTGAATAAGCCAGGTCAAGCACTTTATTAACATGACCATAACCGGCATTTCTACCCGTATCCAATAGTCCGCCAGCGTTCCCCCCGCTGTGTTCAACAAGCAATATCGGCACCAGTGGGTGCTTCTGCTTTAAAGTTTGTATCGCTGCAGATAAACGTGCTTCGATTTCCTGGTCAGAAAAACTTATCATATTGGGCATACAATCAAGCACATATATTTTCGCATCCACCTCTGCCATCAGGTCAATAACTGATTTCTCAAGCAATCCGGAGCCGGAAAAACCAAGATTAATCAACGGGCGATCCAGCGCGCGCTGCAAAATGGAGGTCCATGCCAACCCTGGCCTTGAAGCGCAAGCTCCCTGGACAATAGATGTTCCATATACAAGCACCGGCTTTTCTTTGGATAAAGGCATAAAATTAAATGCACTACCAGATGGAACGCCTATTTCAAGCCATGATAACGAATTATACAAAGGCAGGAAAAGCCGGTATTCATAACTTCGCCCCGCAAAATCGGCACTTACCTTAATATTTGAAAACCGGTAAGTAATCGTATCCTTAAACGAGAAACTACCCGGAGCAAGGCACCATTGGCCATTAGGATCCAATACATAAAGGTCCAATCCGCTTACACCTGTGGCCGGCATATGTGACATAGCAAAATCGCCATTAACTTTGTACCTGATAACCAAATTCTGTGCATCTGTTTTAAACTTAATGTACAAACCGGCACTGCTATGGGAGATGTTCCACACATTGGGATTAAGACTCTTTTCGGCACGCGCCGGAAACCTGTTATAACTACCTGCCGTTTCTTTTGACCAAGCCTGCCCTTCTATAACCGGAAAATCAGCCTTAATAGGATTATACCATTTATATGAAGCTAAATTTTGCGAAAAAGATGTTTTATTGAAAAGGCAAAGGATTAGCAATACTACTACGAATACGCGTTTCATTTTAATCTATTTAAAAGCAATTTTGCCATACGCACTATCATGCAGGCCAATGCGTTTGCGCGCACACTTATAACATCAATTTATAATTCAAATCAGAAGACAAACAAATGGATTAAACCGTCATTTTACAGGTACAGCGTTTAAAACTATCACTTCAAACGGCTCAAGCTTAACAGCATGAACGACTCCCTTAAACACATACGACTTCGTTTCTTTACTGTTAACTTTCGCATTATAAAAGATATAATCTGGAGTACTATTTGATGGCAATTCAAATACTTCCCGGGTATTAACCAGGTATGTTTTAGCTGTATTTGAGGGATTTCTTAAGGTAAGAACAGCCTTTTTCGGCGACCAGGCTGCAAAACCGTAAACATCCCCTTTGGATGGATCGCCGCCTACCCAATGCACATCCGGCATAATATCCGCATTTTCGCGCGACCATTTTATGGCAGCGGCAAGGCAATTCCAGTTGGCCTCGTTTAGCTTATGGGGATTGATATACAACTCCTGCAAACTGGTTCCAGATCCAAAAAACGACCATATCTCGTCAGAAATATCTTTATCATCCATGTCAAACTTAGCAGGCGCGCCATTATCCGCAATACAAATCCCGTGATACATCAGGGAGCTCAAAGGATAAAGGGGAGCGCGCATTACAATATTCTTATAGGCCTGACCATCCCGGTAATTGAGCCATTGCTGACGGCCATTGCCCTGCCCTTGCGTGTTTGTATCCCAGCCATTTCGCCAAATTACATCACCATATTTAAGCCAAAAAGGCGACGGCCAGGTACCTATGGTGAGGCTAAAATACAAATCCGGTTTTACCTTACGCAAGCCCGTTACTAAATTTAGCAAAGACTCCATATCTGTTTGATATTCAACAGTAGCACCTGTAGACTGATCTCCCGCCCCTACACCATCAAATTTAAACATAGAGATACCATCACTGGTTACGAACTTAGCGGCAGTACTTTTAAACCTGGACGAATAAACCGGCCCGGAAAGAGAAAAGCCATGCAAATTAGTTTCAAAAGGAGGATTTTGGCTTCGGCCATACTGTAGCCGCTGTTCCTTTGCCTGCTCGTAACCACCCCAGGGCGACATCCACACTCCCAATGAAGCTCCGTATTTATCAGCCAGCGCTTTAATGTTATCAAAACCTGCAGGGAAATTCTTTTGGCTGATCTGCCACAATGTTTGGTTGTCATCCCAGCCATCGTCAAACAAAAATGCGTTTAAGCTAATATGACGTTTTGCCGTAAGACTGTCACCAAATGCCTGAATACGATCAAGACAACCAGCTTCAGTTAACTTACGATCGGCCCAGGACAGGTCATACCATGAATTATAATGAAGCATCTGGCGGTATGGCACTGCTCTTTCCCGCTCCAGGTAATAAAGAAATCCCCTCCGCAATTGCCCTTTAGGAGCAATGCCCCATACGGTAGACACCTCGAAATCAACAGTTGGCTCCTGTCGTTCAATATAACTGCAGATCCGGCCATTCTGATTATTGTATTTACTTATTGGACTTTCACAGGCAAAAAAGAAATCATCCGATACCATTGGCGATCCGTCCACAACCCCCAACGGCTTAATGCCCGTTTCTGCCGGAAAATTGATCAGATTCAATTTCTTGATCTTTAAAGAGTCTTTCAAAGCAAAAACGCTGAAAACTTGTCTGATATAATTGGAATTATCTTTCAAAACAGCCTCCCACTTTACACTAACACCATATTTCACATTCAAAAATTCGGCTAAAATTTTCACACCATCTTCCTTTTCAGAAAATTTAACTGCCCCAGGATCTCCTTTGATCTGAACAATTTGCGGAGTGGTACTTAATTGAAAATCAGCAGAATTGATTATAGTACCATCCTTAAACTCTAATCCAAATAAAGGAGAGCCCTTTAAATTAATTTGTTTCTTATTCTGAACGGCAGATTCGTTTATGGCAATTATCGATTTACCAGCAAGCCACTTTACAGATAAACAATTATTTTTTAAAACCAATGCCCCTTTAGTAAAAAACGCCAATGCCTTGCCCGGTTTTACACCCGAAAGAAAAACATCCTGAGCTTTGGTAACGCTTGTTAGGCCGATACAAATTAAAAACAACAGTCTTTTTAGCATAGTTGATAAATTACGAGAAAAAATAGAATAAGTATTTGTGTGTACGCACACACAAATATAAAACATAATTAAAACCTTAAAAATTGGACGGGCCTGTTTGACACTCCAAACAGGCAAAAATGATGAGATCATATGTAATGTACGAGAATACAGTGCAAAACAATCGGTTGCGCCATTTTTCGACTGCGGGTACAACATCACGCTATTTCAAGAGAAGAGTGATGTATATCACAAATAAAAGACGTGCTTCATTAGAGATATCAAGTATAACGCTTTTTAGCAGTGATTTTATGATTACTATTTGAGTTAAAACAACGAAATATCGTGGTTCTTGAAATTCAAACCTTACGAAATATGGTTGTAATTATTAATCCACAATGGCCATCCATGTAGATCTCGGCATCAATTAAACCTTCATGTTCGTTATATTAGGTGAAAGTGATGTAATTTTAACTGATTTGAGTCGAGCGGCTGATTAAGCGTTACTTTCGATTCATTTGGCAGGATTTATGAATTAGTGCGTTTACAAAAACTGTAACCGCCGAATGTAATCAATATCAGGTGGACTAAACATGACAGACCAGTTAAGTAAGAAGATTTTGATCGTCGAAGACGAATATATCATTGCTGATGTTTTACGCAATTTATTACAGAATGCCGGCTATGATATATGCGGTATAGCTGATTCAGTTGATGAAGCCCTCGAGTTGATCGAGATCAATAAGCCTAATTTTGTCTTGTTGGATATTTACCTGAAAGGCAAATTAACCGGTATCGACCTGGCAAATCTGTTAACAGAAGAAAATATTCCATTTGTATATCTTTCTGCCAACTCCAATCAAAGTATCCTTGAAGAAGCAAAGAAAACGAACCCTTACGGCTTTATCGTAAAGCCATTCCGCGAAAAAGATATTCTTGTGGCTTTAGACATTGCCGTTTACCGGCATGAAAACAACCTTGAAAATAAATTGAGGCAAAATGCGGCATTGCAGAAAAAAGTGGCACGGATCATTGCTTTGCAAGCAGACTGGACTTACAAACTGATGCAAATCGGCCAGGCACTTCAGCCTTATATTCCATTCGAATATCTATCCGTTGGCCTTAAGTCAAATGACAACAATAATGACGAAATTGGATTTATGCGTATTGGATTCGAGGAATACCAAACCATTGGTCCCAAGGAACTTATGGTTATCACCAACAAGAAATCATATGAGCTTTCAGCCTTGAAAGGAAAAAGCACATGGGAGCAGTTGGCAACCTGGTATGACGAAAAGGAGCTGCAGGCGGCTTTTAATGAACAACCGATGAGAAAACTGATAACGGAAACGTTTTCAATGAGATCGCTTTTGGTTTTTCCCGTACCCTTGTCTGGCAACCAGGCAATTTATTTCTTTTTCTACGGCCGTCGGCCAGATGCATACGACTCTGATCATTTAATATTGTGCGACCGATTCAGGAATTTAATTGGTGATTTTGCCCAAATCATGGTCTCTGACTCAAAGAGCCCTTTGGGTAGCAACCCTGTTTATAATGGAGTGCACAGAACAGCGGGACAGGAAACGAGTGCTAATTTATTTGCCGGGATTATCGGAAGCAGCCACCTTTTGTTAAATGTTTTCGATAATGTTCAACAGGTAGCGCCGGCGGATTCTTCCGTCCTTATCCTGGGCGAAAGCGGGACAGGCAAAGAAAGAATCGCAGAGCGCATTCATTACTTGTCCCCGCGTAAATCCAAACCATTTATTAAGGTAAACTGTGCTGCTTTGCCTGCCACTTTAATTGATTCCGAATTATTTGGACACGAAAAGGGTTCATTTACCGGAGCGTTTGAGAGAAAAATAGGGCGGTTTGAACAAGCACATACAGGAACATTGTTTTTAGACGAAATTGGTGAAATCCCGTTGGAATTGCAGGTAAAGTTGTTGCGGGTACTGCAGGAAAAGGAAATTGAACGTATCGGGGGTCGAACTACTATTAAAACTGATGTTCGCATTATCGCTGCTACAAACCGCAATTTAGAAATGGAAGTCGCTGAAGGTCGCTTCCGGCTTGACCTGTATTACCGATTAAATGTTTTCCCGATTGTTATGCCTCCGCTACGCGAGCGTAAAGAAGATATCCCCGCGCTTGCTCATCATTTTTTAATTATTTACAGCCGCAAAACCGGGAAAGCAATTAAAGGCTTGTCGGAAAAGGTTTTGGAAAGTATGCAGACCTATCGCTGGCCCGGCAATATCCGTGAGCTGGAAAATCTGATCGAAAGAAGCGTGTTACTGGCTAAAAGCGACTTTATTGATACAATTGCATTGCCATTCCAAACTGAGCAACCAGCCATGAGTTTCATTGCAAATGCAAACGTTCAAACAATGAAAGAAAATGAGAAAACACATATTCTGCGGGCATTGAATGAATGCGGCTGGAAGATATGGGGCCCTGGCGGTGCCGCCAGGTTGCTGAATTTACCGCCGACTACCTTAAATTCCAAAATGAAGAAATTAGGCATTACAAGAGCCTTCCAAAAATAAGCGGGACAAGTGTTCGTTTGGCTGTTTTCCGGGCCAAGCTATCGCAGCAAAATAACTGCAATCAATGAATATCTAAGGCTACATCGCACTGTATTGATTCCCAAAATACCTTCTAAAAACAACGCTATTTCGTTATAATGCTGAGCCAGCTACGAGATAAAGTAACGCGGCTATAATTCCATTTTACAAAAATCTGATTATCAATCATTTTCAAGCACTGGCATATCTATTGAGTTGATCCCGGCGACTGCCAGTCCGATGGCAATTTTAACTATCAGAACACCATGAACAAAGAGTCTTCAAAAACCATCGTCTTTATAACAGGAGCATTTGTGAGCAATTCGTGTTGGGACGAATGGCGTATTTTTTTTGAAGGAGAAGGCTATACAACACTTGCTCCTCCATGGCCCGCTAAGGATGGCGCAGCCAATGACCTGCGGCAAACGCAACCGAACTCCTGTATTGCGGCCCTACGGCTGGAAAACCTAACGAATTATTTCGACGAGTTTGTCCGGCAATTGCCTGAAAAACCTATCCTAATCGGGCATTCGATGGGCGGGCTCATTACCCAAATTTTACTTGAACGGGAATTGGCAGCTGCCGGAGTAGCAATACACTCCTTGCAACCGCAAGGCGTCTTCACCTTCAAGTTCTCTTTTTATAAAGCCGGTAGGGGTCCACTTGGATTTTTTACTTCAGCAAAAAAATCCTTTTTAATGTCTTTTAAGCAATGGCAATACGCATTTACAAATGGGATGTCATATGAAGAACAAAAGGAAGGGTATTACAAATATCTTATACCAGAATCCAAACTGGTGGTTAGGGATGCCATATCCAAAGCCGCAAAGGTCGATTTTAAAAAACCGCATGCACCTTTATTATTCATAGCAGGCTCAAACGATAATTTTATCCCGGCGGCACTGAATTACGCCAACTATAAAAAATATAAACATACTGGATCGATAACCGACTATAAAGAATTCGAAGGACGAAATCATTTTGTTCTGGGTCAACCCACCTGGAAGGAAAACGCAGATTTTATTGCCCATTGGATAGAGCAATTGCCCACCGGAAAATAGAACAACTCAGCAAATGACAGTAACAATTATCAGACAATAAAACCCCATCAAAATCATGAAAACAATTACCAAATCATTTCTCGTTCTTTTAATAGTAGCAAGCGCCGGTTGGCTGGCCCCAACACATGCCTCAGCTTTCATGGCGGCAACTAAACCAGATGCTACGACAACGCCTGCGTCACCCCCAACTGGTTTCAAGCACCAATACGCAACAGTAAACGGCGTCAAAATTCATTACGTAACCGGCGGTAAAGGAGAGCCTTTACTTCTTATCCATGGATTCGGTCAAAACTGGTATATGTGGAACCGTTTGTTGCCTGAACTGTCAAAACACTTCAGGGTGATTGCACCTGATCTGCGGGGCGTCGGCGAATCAGCGAAGCCAGCCGATGGATATGACAAAAAAAATATGGCGGTAGATATGCACGAATTAATGAAAAAACTCGGCTATAAAAATATCAATCTTGCCGGACACGACATCGGCCTGATGGTAGCCTATGCTTATGCCGCACAATTCCCGAACGAAGTTAAGAAACTGGCATTGATGGACGCATTGCTGCCAGGGGTTGAGCCTGTCTGGAGCCAGGTTAAAGCCCAGGCATGGTGGTTTGGCTTTTTCGCCCAGCCACATTCAGGCGAGCTCGTTAGTGGCAGGGTTGGGACATTCTTCACCGATTTCTGGCCTGTGGTGGGTTATGTAAAAGACGCATTTACGCAAGCTGAGCAGAATGAATTTATCCGGGCTTATTCGGTTCCAGGTGCTACCACAGGGGCTTTTCATTGGTTCGGTGCATTTAACCAGGACGGCCAGGATAACCTTGAGCTGATGAAGAATAAGCTGCCGATGCCTTTGCTGGCTATGGGATCAGATCATTTTGCCGGTTCTTTTCTTGCAGAGCATTGCAGGCTGGTAGCCACAAACGTAAAGGAATCAATCATCAAAAATTCGGGGCATTGGGTTGTGCAGGAAAATACGCCGCAGGTTCAGAAAGATCTGCTCGATTTCTTTCTGCAGAACTAAGGCGGGTAATTAAAGTAATTCGCTATATTTAATTTTAATGGTCACTATGTTATTTGCTTCATTGGGCAAATAATGTAGTGACCGTTAGTATTTTTTTGCGGGCGATTATTTACAAGTCATGGCTCGTTAATCACGCTAATATTTTTTTAATAACCTTTTATCACAAATTGAACGATACTTTTTGGTTAATACTCAATGGCTGCACGATCTAAAAATACTATCCTGAAGTTTCTTTTCTTTGCCGGAATGTTATTGGCAATTGTTTCCCCTTGTTTCAGCCAGCAAAACAACTTATTAAAAAAACTTCATGATAGCAAGCCAGATACTGCTCAATTAAAAATCCTCCATGAATTAGGCAATTATTACCTCAAAAAGCAATATCAGAAAAAGAAGAGCGACCTGGACAGTGCAAAATACTTCTTCACTAAGGAACTTGAGCTTAGCAATGCTTTAAACGACACATCTAGGTATGGTAAGTACGAAAGCCTGGGCAAACTAGGAGAAGTTAGTTTTGCGAGAGGTAATAAAGACCAAGCCGATGCTTACTTCATGAAAATCATAAATCATTACCAGGACATCCACGACCTCTACAATCAGGCTGGCATATTGCAACGGTTCGGTGAGAAAGAAACAGATGCTTCAGAAAAAATTGAAATTTTAACGAAGGCGCTCGAAATTTTTCAAAAATTAAAAATGCCGGCGAGGATCATTGATGTCAACCTGGAAATTGCCGGCGGCTATGTATCGCTAAATAAATTAGATACAGCCCAACAGATTTGTAAAAAAGTTGTCAGCCAATATAAAAACGCCAACGACCTGCAACTTGACCAGGTATATAGGCTCCTGGCGTCTGTAAACCGATATCAAGGCAATTTGAACCAATCCCTCTTTTATATCTTGAAAAGCGTCAAAATATCGGAGTCAAAGGGCAAGGCCTCTGAATCGACCTATGGTGAACTGGCACAGATCTATCAGGACCTCGGAGAAACGGAGAAGAGCATTCATTACTACAAAAAGACGATCGAGCTGAGAGAGAAAGGCAATAACGTCCCGCAGGAATATATATTCAGGACAGCGGGATTCGTAGTGCAGGGTTTGATTAAATCAAAACAGCCGCGCGAAGCGCTGAATTATATCGAATATATGGAAAGGCGGCATCCGCATGACAGTAAGTTCATGGCTGCCGTAATTGAGCAAATCAAAGCAAACTGCTACGAGGCACTAAAAGAGCCTACTATGGCCGAGAAAAACTACCTGGCGATGATGAGAGATTACAATGAGGCCGGTATAAACACGGAAATAACAGGGCTGACGTATAAGAAACGGTAAAAATGAGTAGTGTTACCAACAAAATGTTGGTAAAGAGGGAATAAGTTTAAATGTTCGGGGGGGGGGTAAAGCCTTTTAGAGTTTTTTCTTTGTAAAAAGAATATGACAACCTCACTCCATGATCATTTCAGATGGATACCCGATCCGCGCACGGGCAATAATAAGAAACATAATTTACTGGAAGTAATAATCCTATCGGTATTGGCGGTTGTATGCGGTGCGGAAAGCTGGTACGAAATGGAGGAGTTTGGCAAGGAAAAAGAAGACTTTTTAAAACAGTTGCTACCGCTTGAAAATGGCATACCGAGTCATGATACGATCAATCGCGTTTTTATGATGATCGATGCGGATGTTTTTGAACGCTGTTTCCGCGCCTGGACGGCGGAACTTGGCCAGAGCCTTCAAACAACAGGTACATCTGGCGAAAGGGAACTGATTGCTATCGATGGAAAGAGCGTCTGCAATAGCGCCTGCAAGCATCAGGGATTGGGGGCATTACATTTGGTAAGTGCCTGGTCAGGCCGTAATCAGTTGGTACTTGGGCAACAAAAGGTGGCTGACAAGAGTAATGAGATTAGTGCCATCCCGGCATTACTATCTTTATTGAACATTAAGGGGGCAGTAGTCAGCATCGATGCGATGGGCACCCAAAAAGCAATCGCTGAAAAGATTATCGAAAGTCAGGGGGATTATATCCTGGCCCTGAAGCAAAACCATGAAACGTTTTATGACCAGGTAACCAACCAGTTTAACTTCAGGGAAGACAGTTACAGCCAGCATCTGGATAAAGGGCACGGGCGGTCTGAGATCAGAACCTGCAAGGTCATACATGAACTTAACTGGATTGACGAAAAGGAAAATTGGAAAGGAATAAAGAGTATTATCAAAATCACCTCCGAACGCATAATTGGGGACAGCCGTACTACACAAAATCGTTATTACATCTCCAGCCTTCAGGCAGACGCTGCCTATTTTAACAAAGCCATCCGCACACATTGGGGAATAGAAAACCAGTTGCACTGGCAACTGGATGTTGGTTTTGCCGAAGATTATAATACCACACGAAATAGTCAGGCTGCACAAAATCTTGCTGTAGTCAGAAAGATAGCTTTAAATATTCTAAAGGCTGACAAAACCAGCAAAGCCAGCATAAAGGCCAAAAGAAAAATGGCTGGGTGGAATCACAAGTTTCTCCTAACACTTATAGCTAACAAAAATTTCTAATGCGTCGGCCCTGACGGAAATAATTGAACTTGCGAAATACGATATTGCCAGTTTTTATGTACATCAGAAAAAATATGCCAAAGCTGCCTACTTTTCAAAGGGTGGAATAACGATAAACAGCATACCGCGGGCCCGCGATTTTGAATTACTTTTTTTTCAGATCGATTCAGCGCTACGAAATTTCCCTTCAGCCATAAACCATTTTAAACGATATAAAGCCTTAAGCGATTCGATTTTCAACGAAGCCACAAGCAAGCAAATTGCCGAATTGCAAATTAAATATGAAACAGATCAAAAGGAGAAAGATATCAAATTACTAACTAAGAGCAATCAAATCAAGGATAACATTGCCCGACAGGCAAATACTTCACGCAATGTTGCCTTGGGTGGCAGCGCCGCGGCAGTTTTATTCATGGTGTTATTTTATTACAACTACCGGCTCAAACAAAAAACCAATAACGAGATCAGGGAGAAAAATGATGCACTTAACCAATTAGTTAAGGACAAAGAATGGCTGATCAAAGAGATACACCACCGGGTGAAAAACAATCTTCAGATCGTCATCGGCCTTTTACAAAGACAATCGTCTTTTGTCGACAATGCCGAGGCATTGGCGATCATTCAGAATAGCGAACACAGAATGCAGTCGATCGCTTTGATCCACCAAAAACTTTACCAGTCCGACGATTTGGCATTAATTGACATGGCGGATTACATTGATGGATTTGTTTCCTATCTTAAAGAATACCTTGATCCACAAAGCCGGATAATCTTTCTGCGAGAGGTGGACGCGATACAACTGGATGTTGCACAGGCTGTTCCTGTTGGCCTTATTTTGAACGAAGCGATCACGAATTCTATAAAATATGCCTTCCCCGAAGATGGCTATGGAACAATCAACATAACTCTTACTGAAACTTGTGAAAACAGCTATTTATTGATCATAGCCGACAATGGCCGGGGCTTGAGCCGGGATTTAATATAGAGGAATGCCGCTCTTTAGGGATGAAACTTATTAAGGGTTTAAGTAAACAGCTAAATGGCAAGCTTCAAATCATCAGTGAAAAAGGTTTGAGCTTAAAGATCTCGTTCAAAACCGATGCGGTTTTAATGGGAGGATGACTAACCCCATCTTCTTTCTTTAACCACGGTACAGAACATCCCCCTCCCCAACTGGGATTCTTTTTCATTCAAGATTGCCTGAGACCACTGCATATCGTGGTTGTTTATTCACAACCTCGATATGTCGTACCGAAAAAAAACAACAACATATTAAATTTCTGATAATCAGAAATTTAAATCATTGGCATCTAAGTTGAATGAAGTGATGATATGAACATCTTTTTCACCTTTAAAAAAAACTTTATGTTTCGCATCCTTACTTTCTCGTTGTCGGCGCTTTTATTCGCCGGTACTGCCAGCGCCCAAATTTCCAAGAACGGTCAATTTCGTCTAAATCTCCACGAAGTGAAGACCCTCAAAACCGGTGGGGGTACAAATGCTCCCGGATCGTCCAATTATTCGGCTGTTAAGGAAATAGTAATCATGGGCAATCCCTCCAAACAAGGAATGTATATGATACTGCTGGAGATTGAACCGAATACCAAAATAGCCGCCCACATGCATCCGGATCAACGCACGGCCACGGTACTGTCGGGCACATGGCACTTTGGTTACGGTGACAAATTTGACTCATCAAAACTCAAAGAGTTGCCCGCGGGCAGTATTTATTCGGAAGTAGCCGGACAGAATCACTTTGCCATGACCGGAAAAGAACCAGTTATTGTCGAAATAACCGGGTTCGGCCCATCCGGAGTAACTTATGTCGATCCGAAAGATGACCCATCCCATAAATAGCATAATACTTCAACTCAGAATTTTGAAATTCTAATTGGGCATATTAGCAGAACGTCGATACTCATGTTAACATGAATTTCATTTACATATTGATTCAAACCAATTATTCTGACTATCTCTATCTTTTCCTAAGATTATCGGCCGCCATAATTATTGGGTCGAGAGTTCGAATCCCTCCGGCTCCACTTTTACAGCCTCAAAACAGGCCAAAACGCTATAAAACCCGGTTTTATAGCGTTTTTTTTTATGTTTTCTCCCTCAAAAGATATCAAAACGGCTCAACGTTCTGGAGACCTATTCGGAGACCTCGCAGGGTTTCTTACCTTAGGTCTCTCGAAATGCCTTAAGCTTCTGTATTTCAATTAGTTAAAATTCGTAACTCATTGAAAGCAGTAGTGTTAAGGACTATTTTTTTTACCTTTAATAACACTAAAAATGACCAAGTCTTTTGCCCTTTTGTTTCTAATGAAACGAACCAAAGCGTTACCTAATGGAAACGCCCCTATTTATCTAAGAATAACTATTGACAGCGAGCGTGTTGAGCTTGCTACCAAGCGGAACGCAAATCCTGAAAAGTGGAACAATGTTGCCCAAAAGGTATTAGGAAACACTGATGAAGCTCGTTCAGTTTCATTGATATCTAGCGTAAACTCGTTGCCCGACAGAATATAATACAGCTGCGGCGAAGCGATACGCGACATCGTGATCTTCGCCGAAGCGATCTGCCCCTCCAGTTGCTCCACCGCGTCCCGAAGGTAAGCGCTGACAAAATGGTTGATCAGCACATCGATCTCCTTTTCCGTACGCAACACCGTAAACAGCTTATCATATTCCGCCTGCATCAGCTCGATCACATGCGGCAGCGTGCAAAACTCGCCGCTCTGGTAACTGCTTAAATAAAACCATCTTATCCGCATCCCAGCGCCGCAGCCAATCCTGCATCTGCGACGCATGATCCAGCGTATGCAGCCGGTGCACCGCCTGGTTAAAATTCACGCCGATAGCATTCAGCTCTTTCTTCAGCAGCACCAATTCCGCCACCAGCTCATCCGCCGAAACATTGCGCGTTTTCACCGTCAGCTTCCGCCCGAACAATACCTGCCGGACATAAGCACTCAGCTTTTTCAGCGTCGTTTGCTTCCAGCGCCCAGACAGCAAATCATACTCCTTGGTCGTTAGCCGAAAATTGATCACCCGCCACCGGCCCGTCTTTTTCTGCGCTTTTACTTCATCCATCATATCCGATCAAAACAACCCAAAGTAAGCTTAAATACCAAAAACAGCCTAATTTCTCCACGCGAAGCCGCCCGAGTTCCGAGGGCGGCAGGATTAATTGTAAGACAACTATACATCTTGCCGTTTGCGCACAAGGCAAACTCAACCCATGGGCTGACGAGGGGAAAAAGAATAAACCCACCTACCCGCTTCACAAACCGCCGACCTTCAGGAGTTGACGCTGTTCCGGCGCCAACCCCTTACGGCAGAGCCATTCGTTTAAATCCTTAAACTGGCTGTAAAAACCGCTCTCATCCCAATAACGCTTTACCAAAGCCAGGGCCTCGTTCCGGTAACGCTTGCCCGTTGCGTCATTGTCCAGCCATAAATGCACCCGCTCATGCGATTCCAGGAAAGGCAGCGCCCGCCCGAAAAAAGCCGCGCTATTCAGCACCACCAGATTCGTTGCACAGGGATCATCATAAGGGTGCAGCACCCGCCAGGAAAGCAAATCAAAAAAACCCTCGAAAACCTGCACCGAAGTTGCCCCATAATTATAAGTTGTGATCGTTTTTGGCGAGCAACACCATTTAGCAATCTTGCTCCGGACCTCATACCCCCCGGCATCATTTTTAAACCCGATGCCATACAATTCGTGACCGCCCACCTTGTAGCGAACCTCCACACAAAACTCATCCGCAACCGCCACCGGGATACCCCGCTCATGCAGGTAATTTTTGAGCGGGAACGAAAAGATAGGCCGAACATCATTAACCACCAATTGCGGCTCCGCAACCACCGGCTTCCCGATGTGCAACACCTGCCCGCCAGCGCCCTCGCCATTATTGAACCGCACCAGCAATTCACTAACCGTGCAGCCAAAATAACGCAACCCCAGATCCACCAGGTTGCCACCCGCAGCCAGCCCGAAATCATACCAGCGGTTCAGCCGCTGGTTGACCTTGAAACTGGCGTCCGCCTCCTCCCGTAAAGGCGACCGGTACCAGTACTCATAACCCTTTTTCACCACTTCCGGCTCAAAGCCCAAACCGGCCAGCCAGGCCACTATATCCAGTGCCCTGATCTGATCCAATGACATCCGTTCCGCTTTCATATCCATCTCCTTCTTCATCACGAACAACCAAAAGTAAAGCTGCCAAACGACATCCACCTATCCTGACTAAATTTCGAACAGGATCGTTTCAATGCTTCCCCTTAGCTTTGTCCCATTATTTAACCATTTAAATTTTACGACATGGCAAAAGATGTGTTGGGAACGGTGTACGAAACCTTGTTATGTACGCCGGGGATGAATGAAGGCGTAAAAATCGATCTTAAGGTTAGTCGAAAGGTTGTATTACTATTAAACAGCGTGATCGAAAACGGCCTGCAACCCGATCAGGCAAAAGCCAACCTGCTGGCCCTGGTCCCTCCGGCAGATGTAGAAGAACTCAGGAATTTTTCTGATGAATGCCTGAAAAAAGCCGGGCTCAAAGAATTGAGCGAAAAGATCAAATTACTTTAAAATCAGGGGGGGCAACCACCCCTTTTAATTACCATCAATCAGCCTTGCCAACGGATAGCCAACATCCGTTCATTAATCTGCCGGATCACCTTATTGATGAAAGAAGAATAAAAAATCAAGCCCCTAAAAGAGGCTCAGTTGTACCATGCTAACCTGTGTCCCTTCAATGGCTTTTAAGGTTTTTAAGATCACATCCTGTTTATAATTAGTCGTATCTGTTACACCAATCTTTTCTGTAAACATCACTTTCAGCTTACTAAGCGCCGTGGTCAACGCAGCCTCGCGGTTCGCAAACGGCGGATCATAAACACGAACATCCCCAGATCCTCTTCCCAAAGCTGGACCGTCTGCCGGTGAAATTCACCTTCTTTATACTGCTCGCTCAAGGTGATCAGCAAAAAATGACTGTCATTCGCCGCCTTCTTCACATCGATAAAATAGCGCTTCTTCCCATGAGCGAAGTTTTCACTCGCCAGGTTGGGATAATTTGTTGTGCGCTGTGCTTTTTCCATGACCGTTGGTATTGGTAAAGCACAAAACTCTACAGTAAATCAATCAAAAAAGACAAAACACTGTTATTTAAACGATTATAAACGTTTCAATCCCAGCCGATCCAATGATACCTGACGACAATCATAGTACAAACGAAAAGGCCTGCCTTGAATGCGGCCAGCCGCTTGGCGCAGGCCGTGACGACCGTAAATTCTGCAATGATATTTGCAGGACCGCCTTTAACAACCGCAGGCGCAAAGACAACCAAAAGGAACCCGAAGCAGACCACCGGGACAGCCCCAACTTACGGAAGATCTATGAAATATTATTAAGCAACCGGGAGTTACTCATGATGCACAGTCTTTACAAAGACGAACCCTACATGCTCCGCGACCCGCTCGGCAAAGGCCTTAACCTGAAATATTTTACCAGCCAGTACGAAATGCCAGAAGTCGGCACCTTTAACTTCTGCTTCGACTATGGGTACCATATCACCTCCACCGGCAGGGTTTACATCGAGGAAAACGTACAGGAAATCTTCTGCTGATTAAAATCAATCCGAAAACCACCTACGCTTCAAAACAGCATCGTCACGAAGCTTGATGAGGATCAGGATCGTCGTCCGCAGAAAATATAAATAATCGACCTGCTGCTGCTTCGCGTCCTGCTCATAGGAACCATGCATGTATTGTGCATAGCAAAAATTAACTGAATTATTTTTAGAAGAGCGCACCAAATAAAACAGCAACGGCCATGATTTTGGGCGGTGCAGGTCGGCGATAGCCGCCTGCACCGGCGAAACGTACCCAAAATGGAGGCTGTTGCGTCGGCGGCGAAAAGCGGGTGAGCCGGAGCGGCGTGCGCGACAGCGCGCAGAGCATAGGTGAACTGGCTTTTCGCCGATCCTAGTACCAACAAATTATTATTTTAGCTACTCGTGAACAATACGGGGAGTGCTCATCTTATTTTTCATTTATTCTTGCCGCATTTGTATATCCAGCAACAGCACATCGCCCGATCATTACTAATGTGCAACCCATGCCTGTCAGCGCATTAGCTTCCGTATTTGTTAACAGTTTCGCCACGCACAACCTTTGATTTTTAGTTCCGGTGATCACTGTTTTAATTCAATACCATCATCTTCAATATTTCAACAATTCGACCGCTTAATCGTCTAATGTCGCAAATATTTTCGAGCTATCGTTTCCTATGCAATTGACAATCAATACAATGTAGTTTGGAATGGGATTAGCATAACAGGAAGTATGAAAATCAATATCGGGATTAGCGAAACGAGCACCAGAAAAGTAGTCGATGAATTATCAAAGCTATTGGCTGATGAGTTCATGCTCTTTACAAAAACAAAAAATGCGCATTGGAACGTAGAGGGAATTGGATTTCACGGGTTGCACGCATTTTTTGAAGGCCAATTCATTCAAATCGATGAAATCGTAGATCGGATTGCAGAACGCATCAGATCCCTGGGGCATTTCTCATTGGCCTCGCTGAAAGATTTCCTGCAACATGCCCGGTTATCAGAAACCATACAAGGTGATCATTCAGCAGTATCTTTTATAAAAAACCTGTCAAACGACCATCAAAGCCTCATCATAACCCTGAGAGCGAATATCGATCTGTTTGCAACCGAATACAAAGATTATGGAAGCAGCGATTTCCTGACCTCATTGATCGCTGAGCATGAAAAAATGGCCTGGATGCTCAGCGCGCATTTGAACGACAAGCTCACGAGTATCTGATCATCGATAACAGGCAGGGCTACCGGGAATAATTCATACTTCGTATATAATCTATCGTCCCGGCTAAAGAAAACGCGCCTTTAACACTGAAAAATCTAATCCACTCTCCTATTACAATAACAAATCTAGCGACAATGAAAACACCAATCAAAAATGTAGTGCTCGTCCATGGCGCATTTGCTGACGGCTCTGGTTATGAAGCCTTGTACCACAACCTGAAAGTCAAAGGCTTTAATGTTCTAATTGTACAAAATCCTTTGAGCTCCCTGGAGGCGGATGTCGAACAGGTAAACATCGTTCTGGACCGGATCGGCAGCCCTGCAGTGCTGGTCGGACATTCCTGGGGTGGTACCGTGATCACCGAGGCTGGAAGCCACACGAACACCGCAGCTTTAGTATATGTTGCAGCTTTACAACCCGATAAAGGTCAGTCAGCACTGGATTGCATTTCTTCGCTGCCGCCTTTGCCGGAAAACGGCATCCTCCCTCCGGATGATAACGGGATCGTTTACATCGCCAAAGAAAAATTCCACGCCGCTTTCTGTGCGGATCTCGACGCAAAAAAAGCCGAGTTTATGTGCGCTTCACAAGGCGCGTTTTACGCGAGCGCTTTTGCAACACCAGTTACGAACGCGGCTTGGAGAAACAAACCCTGCTGGGGGTGCGTCGCGACTGAGGACAAAACCATTAACCCCGACATTCAGCGCAACATGTACAGCCGTTCAAACACCAAAATCACTGAGATAAAAGGCAGCCATGTCATCTTCATGTCCCATCCGGAACTGGTAGCTCAGGTTATTGTCGAAGCAGCAGAAAGCGTTGCCAGCTAATTAATCACATGCAATGCTATCAGTTTCCACAAAGTAAAATTTCTTTAAACAAAACATATCAAATTCTTAAAATTTAATCATTATGACCTCTCAGAAAAAACCTTCAATCGTATTATGCCATGGCATATGGGCCGATGCTTCCTGCTTCAACAAGATCATCCCCATCCTGATTGCCCGCGGGCATGAAGTAATCTCCGTTCAATATGGACTGACAAACTTTGACCATGATGTCGCAGCAATTAAACGCACGATCAGCCGCGTAAGCAGCCCCGTAATCCTGGTTGGCCACTCATACGGCGGTGCAACAATCACTGCCGCCGCAAGTGATGAGCGTGTAGTTGGATTGGTATACATTGCCGCAGTGGCACCTGCTCCGGGTGAAACAGTTAATGGCCAGCTTAAAAAATTCCCGTCTGACATCTTCACCCGTATTGAAGTGGCCGACGGCCGCGTTTAGATGCTTCCGTCAGGAACCGAATTCTTTGCCGGCGACCTTTCGGAAGACGAGCAAAAAGTAGTATGGGCGACACATTATGCACCATCTGTAGAGCTGTTTGACCAGCAATGTATAAAGGAGATCACCTGGGATACCAAACCAAGCTGGTATATCTTATGTACCGAAGACCACACGGTAAATCCCGAGCTGCAGCGTTGGGTTTCTGAACGTATGGGTGCAAAAGTGACCGAGATAAAAAGCAGCCACGTGCCAATGTTATCTCACCCCGAAGCCGTTGTTGATGTGATCTGCGAGGCGGTGTCAGCCGTTTAACAAATTTATATCAATTATACGCATAGAGATCGCTAAAGCGGTCTCTATGCGTATTAAGAAATGAATAAGTAACCGGAACAGCTTATATACTTTCAATTATTTCCGGTAATCAGCCTTTATGATGGCTTCTGAGACCCTTGTCAGAAGATTTGACCCGGACTTTCTCAATATTGAGTTTCTTGAGCCGGGAATTAAGCGTAGGCACTTTTACTCCCAATATTTCGGCCGCCCCTCCAGGCCCGTATACTTTCCAATTGCACTTTTCCAGCACCGCGATGATATGATCACGTTCCACTTCTTCTATCGTCCTCAAATGACTTTTTTCTATGGCAGTTTTGCCTGCAGGCTCCGGAAGATGGCCAAATGTCGGAATGATGGATGCCGTGCCTAACAGGATACTGCGGTGGACCAAATTTTCGAGCTCGCGGATATTGCCCGGCCAATCATAATTCATAGCCTCCTGCATCGCCACATCACTGATACCGGTAACACTACGGCCTTCTACTTTACTTATTTTGGCAATGAAATGATCGATCAGTAACGGCAGATCCTCTTTTCTTTCACGCAATGGCGGTGAGACTAGTGGAAATACGTTGAGCCGGTAATACAAATCCGCCCGGAATCTACCCGCAATTATATCCTCCTGAAGATTGCGATTAGTCGCTGCGATAACCCGAACATTGACCTTCTTGGTTTTGCCGCCAATTACTTCGATCTCCTTTTCCTGTAATACCCTTAAAAACTTGGCCTGAACATCAACAGGTAATTCGCCGATCTCGTCCAGGAAGATCGTCCCGCCATCGGCCTGCTCAAACCGGCCGATCCGTTTATCTAATGCGTTGGTGAAAGCGCCTTTTTCATGCCCGAAAAGTTCAGACTCGATCAGGCTTGGGGGCAATGCCGCACAATTGATACAGATCAATAGCTGCCTGGCCCGCGTGGACAACAAATGAATATGGCGTGCGATCAGTTCCTTTCCGGTGCCGCTTTCGCCAAAAATCATTACCGAAACATCGGACGATGCGATCCTTAGCATATGTTGTTGCAGGGCCCGGATTTGGTCTGACTGGCCGATCATACCTGCGAATGCCGGGTTACCCATATTCCGGTCCGCAGTTATATCTAGTCTTTGCTTTGCTAAAGAGAGATTTTCCTGGTGCGCATATAAGGCAACCTCCAGCATGATCAATATATCTTTTTCCCGGTATGGCTTAGCCAGAAAGCCGTAGGGCCGGGTTATTTTCGCAGCATCAAGAAATTGCTGTTTCGAGTTTCCCGAGAGGTATATAAAAGCGATATTTTTCCGGGAAAGCAATTTAGCCAGATCGATCCCGTTCAGTCTTCCTTTGAGCTGAATATCAAGCAGCACCAGGTCGGGACCTTCCTGCTCAATGATTTTAACGGCAGCTGAAACGGACCTGGCAACGGTACATACCCGGTAATCCGCCCTCCGCAACATCACCTCAAGATTATTAGCTTCCATGTATTGATCTTCTACGATCAGAATTTTAGCCTTGTATTTCATCCTGATAATTCTTAAGTTCTTAATCGGACCGGACTCATCTCGCCTGCCAGTGTATCTTGCCGATCTTTAACTACACAAATCTTAATTTTCAAGTAATATTAAGCAATTTCAGACAATTCTAGGAACCGCTTAAAGGCTCCCAAAGTACTTCCCTGATCATTTACACCAATCCTTTCTTAAGTTTGTTGATATAACACCAAACAACAAATCGGTTTTGATGCTATATCAACAAACTAAAGCCCGAATTTAAAAACAACTTGCTATTTTTCAACAACTTACCAAAAGGCACACTATTTGCAAAATAGATAATGATCAACCATGATTTTTTTATTAAAGCAGAATAGATTATTTGAAGAGTTGCTCCTGGACGAAGTCTTCCAAGAGCCTTCTTTGAATGAATAAAACCATGAAAGAGCCTAAAAGTGAATGGAAAAATAATTTTGCCCATTTCATCCCTGAATTAAGAAAGCTAATTGCGGATGTGCGGGAACGCAATGACCTCATCAAACTGTTGTCAGATTCGTTGCATGATATAAACGAATTTTCCAGTGTCCGCATCCATTCAGTCGACCATCGCACCAACACCTACTTCCCTTTTTTTCTCGATCAAAAATCAGGCGCAAGAAATCTCAGCGAATTTAAAGCACTTTCAAACGCCAGAGCCTCCTTAGACGATCCGATCATCTGTGATGCAATCGTTGCTGATAACAGCTTTATCGTTTGCTTAAATGATTTTGCCGGCGCCGAATCCATTCCCTATTGGTTGCGCGTGAATATAGATTATGGCCTCAGGGAAGTATTAGTCACTCCCTTGAAAATCAAAAGCGACATCGTGGGCATATGCTATTGCTGGTCTGACAAATCAAACTCGTTCAGCAGCACATTTATCCATATTATGGATAGTCTGTCGACAGAGCTGGCGTACGTATCCAATACGATCATTCATGAAATGCTTGATCCCCGGGGATGGATCAATGATATGCTTTTAAACTTCAGCTATGATTTATCTGCCGTACGTACGCTGCAAGAGCTTCATCTCGTTATGGAACGTGATCTGAAAAAGCTTTTTCATTTTGACGAGTTCCTGATCATCACTTTTGCCCCTCCCCGCAACAGCGATAGCATCTTGCTGACCAGCCTTGGTCCGCGACCGGAACTGCTGGACTGGATCCGGACAAATATGACCAACGAAACTGTTTGGCAACAAACGGCCAATACAACCGCTCCGGTCATTATCAACGTTGAAGATATCGATTTCCATGATGCCCCTCCATGTCTTGATCCGGCCGATAGGAATAATGGCGGCGAAATCATGTTGAAGATCCTTTCGGAAAATAACGATTTCAAGTATGGACTGATCCTTATTTCATACAAAAAAAACGTGTTTGACCCTCTTGACCGGCACATTACACAGTGTATTTCCCGCCACCTCGCTACCACCGTTTCGAATATCCTGGCCAATGCAGAGTTAGAACGTAAAGAAAAACACCGGGCGCTTCTGCTTTCATTAAGCCACGATATTGCAGCAGTCCGTAATAAGGATGACCTCACCAAGGCGATAGAGAAAGTAGTCAGCCAGTTATCCAGCATATCCAGGTTCGTGATCCGGGGAATTAATGAAGATAAAAAAACCATGAGCCTTTTTTTATATGACAAGCATGTAAAAACGGCGATTGAAGAGCTCGGCCACTATTTCGTGCTTGACGCTGTTTATCCCATAGCGGATGGCATATCCGATCTTGTTTTAGCGGGAAATGCCACGATCGTATTTGATTTGCAGGAATGGATCGATAAAGGAAACGCGCCTTCCTATTTTCACTTTTGGAGAAGCATGGACGTAGAAAAATGTGTAGCGACACCCTTACAGACGGCAACCCAAAAGCTGGGAATTTTCTGGGTCGATTCAGATGAACCGGATATCGAGATGATGGATAGCATGTGCGCCCAAATTTCGATAGCCATGTCGAATATTATGGCAAACGAACAGCTGATTCAGTATAAGCAACTACTGGAAAGTGAAAATGAACATTTGCAGGAGCAAATCAAGTCGATCTATAATTTTTCTGATATCATAGGGACGAGTGCGCCTATGAAACGTGTTTATCAGTTAATGTCACTGGTAGCGCATTCCAACGCAACCGTGCTTATTCAGGGTGAAACCGGTACGGGTAAAGAACTGATTGCGCGTGGCATTCACGAATCATCCCCACGAAAGAATAAGCTGATGGTTAAAGTGAACTGTGCGGCGCTTCCGCTGACGCTGATAGAGTCCGAGTTATTCGGTTACGAGCGGGGGGCATTTACCGGCGCGTTCGAGCGAAGGATCGGAAAGTTTGAACTTGCGCATCACGGCACCCTGTTTCTTGATGAAATCGGCGAATTGCCCTTAGAAGTCCAGGTAAAACTTTTGCGCGTTTTACAGGAACGGGAATTTGAAAGGTTAGGTAGTAAAACTGGAGATTATGATGAATGAGACCACACCATTTCGGCGCAAGCTGACCCACTGTTTCGGGGCAAACTGACCATGGTATTTCGGGGCAAACTGACCCACCAAAACGCATAGCAAATGCTGTAGAAGCAACCATCTTTTGAGGGCAAAAGACCCGTTCTAAGATGGCCAATTTGACAATCAGCATGAGTAAGATTAGAAAGATTTTAAGGATGAACAGCCAGGGTCGCAGCACGCGATTTATAGCTGCCCAGATTGAATCATCCCGGAATACCGTAAGAAAGTACCTGGCGGTCCTTAAGAAGAGCGGCTTTACCTTTGAAGAAGTTAATAACCTGAATGATAAGGAACTGGAAGACCTTTTCGGCAAGACCAGAGAAAACAACCAGCCAAGCAGCCGTATGCAATCCATGCTGCGCTGCTTTCCACACGTTGATAAAGAGCTCAAAAAGACCGGGATGAACCGGCAGCTCCTGTGGGAAGCTTATATCAAAGAGTTTCCCGACGGCTATAAGTATACCCAGTTTTGCACGTATTACAACCAATGGAAGACCAGGGTCAACCCGACCATGCACATGGATCACAAGGCCGGGGACAAGCTATACGTCGATTTTGCGGGTGAAAAGATGAACTATACGGACAAGGAAACCGGTGAAGTCATTGAAGTAGAAGTCTTTGTAGCAATCCTTGGTGCCAGCCAGCTCACCTACGTAGAGGCTGTTATGAGCCAGCAAAAGGAAGACTTTATAGCGGCCTGCGAGAATACTTTGCACTTTATCGGCGGCGTTCCTGCCGCCATTGTACCGGATAACCTGAAAGCGGCTGTAACCAAAAGCAGCCGCTATGAACCAACCCTTAACGAAACGTTTGAGGACTTCGCCGACCATTATGGGACTACCATTCTACCAGCGCGGGCGTACCGCCCGCGTGACAAGGCATTAGTAGAAGGCGCCGTTAAGATCATTTATACCAAGGTATACGCCCCTTTAAACAAGCATATCTATCATTCTTTATCAGAACTCAATACGGCGATCCGGCAAGCTCTGGAAGTCCATAACAGCCAGTTGCTCAAGGGGCGCAATTACAGCAGGAAACTACAGTTTGAAGAGATCGAGCGCCAGACCCTGGCACCGCTGCCGGTATTGCGTTACCAGTTCAAAAAGCACTTCTATGCCAGGGTGATCAAAAACGGCCATGTCAATCTCGGCCCTGATAAGCACTATTACAGTGTGCCTTACCGCTTTATTGGCAAGCGGGTTAAGCTGTTATATTCCCGTACCATTGTAGAGATCTACTCCAATTATGAGCGTATCGCTTTGCACCCGCGCGAAAAGAACCCCTATGGTTATACGACCGACAAAGAACACATGGCCAGTGCCCACCGCTTCAAAAGCGACTGGACGCCAGATATGTTCCTCAATTGGGCGGCCTCCATCCACGAGGATGTCAGGTTATATATCCTTCAGATACTGGAGCGTAAACAACACCCCGAACAGGCTTACAAGTCCTGCCTGGGAGTACTTGGCTTTGCAAAAAAAGCAGGGAACGACCGGTTAATAATGGCCTGTCAGCGAGGGCTCAGTTATGGCCTTTATAGCTATAAAACGATACAAACCATATTGGAAAACAAGATGGACAACTATGAGGAAAGCATATTTGCCGATGAGCTGCCCATGCCTGATCATGGTAATATCCGGGGAAAAGACTATTACAAATAACCATTTAAAACAACAATAACATGAACACAAGCACCTTAGACAAACTGCGGAAGATGAAGTTCTTCGGCATGTTCCATGCCTTTAAAAGCAGCATGGAAACCGGTAAAACAAACGATTACACGGCAGATGAACTGCTGGCCCACCTGGTAGATGCAGAATGGGACGACCGGCAGAACAGGCGTATTGAACGCACCATCCTATATGCCCGGTTCCGCTATAAAGCTTCAATTGAAGATGTTCACTATCATGCTGACCGAAGTATTGACCGCAACCAGATCATGCGCCTGGCGGATTGTACGTTTGTTGACCGCTTCGAGAACCTGCTGATCACCGGGAGTACAGGTATCGGTAAAAGCTATATTGCTTCTGCTGTGGGCTACCAGGCCTGTGTATTGGGCTACCGGGTATTGTACACCAGTACGCCCAAACTATTTGCCAAGCTCAAGATGGCCAAGGCCGACGGCTCCTATATGAAAGAGCTGGCTAAGATCGAACGCCAGCAACTGCTCATACTCGACGACTTTGGTATCCAGCCATTTGATGCACAAAGCAGGGCGGCACTAATGGAGATCATTGAAGACAGGCACGGAAAGACCTCGCTGATCATTACTTCGCAGCTGCCGGTCAGTAAATGGTTTGAGGTGATCGGTGAAAAAACGATTGCTGATGCTATCCTGGACCGGATCGTTCATGATGCACACCGTATCGAGCTAAAGGGGAATCTATGAGAAGAAAACGTAACGTAGAACCGGAAAACAGCCACTAATGAAATTACCTTTTAAATAACTATTTTTGTACGTGCTTTTATAGCATTTGCTGCAACCCAAAAGTCAGCTAACCCCTGGGTCAATTTGGCCCGAAACAGGGTGGTCACTATCTCCATAATATACAATAAACGAGCTGAAAGTTTACCACTGGCCCGGAAATGTCCGCGAGCTTGAACACCTGATCGAGCGAAGCGTATTGCTTTCCAACAGTAAAATACTAACCAAAATATCTTTGCCGGATCTGAACGACACTGTACCCGGCGGGCAGGATAAACACGCCATTAACCTGGCATCCGTTGAAAAACAACACATCATTGATGTACTGCGGCAGTGCAGCGGAAAGATATCCGGAAAAGGAGGTGCGGCCGAACTATTAAAGCTCCCCCCGTCGACACTGAACTCTAAAATGAGAAAACTGGGTATCACCAAAAATACTAAAATAGAATAGTGGGAGCATTTCACTTCACCCGACAGGTTTGCATGATTGTCCTGCATGCTGCAGCCCCTGCTGATGCTGTTTCACCGGCACCACGATAAAATGTAGCTGCACAGACCTCGAATTTTTAAAAACTGATATTCACTATTTATGCGTATTTTCATCTATAGATTGATGCTGTCCGATGAACATTTGTTACCTGTACATTTATGAAAAAGTGCCATCTGTTTATACTGCTGCTGTTCTTTGCAAAACCAGCTCCTGCACAAACAAGCGACTTTGACGAGTTGCCCTTGCCGGTATTAAGAGAGAAACTTTCCTTAAGCGCCAACGATACGAATAAAGTCAAGTTACAACTGGCCTTAGGGCATCTAATGTTTTTGAAGGCGACCAGCGGAGAAAAGGACATTGATTCGGCGGGATCTTTTTCGGCTCAGGCAGCCGCGCTCAGCCATAAGCTCAACTATGAGTTTGGTATAATCAATGCAATGCTGTTGAGTACCGAAACATGCTATCACCGCGGAAAAAAGGAAGAAGGTTTGGCAATCGCTAAAACAGCGCTTTCCTTTTCCAAAACGCGCCGTAACAGCAATGGCGAGGGACGATCCTATCATCTGATAGCGCAATACTACACACCTGCTGATTCCGTGTCCCTTCGGAACAGGATATTTTACATGAACCAGGCCATAGCCGCATTCCGGAAAAACCGCAATAACCTCTGGCTTTCCTATTTGCTGACCCAAAATGCGGACCTGTTAGCTCAGGCGGGACGAACTACCGAAGGACTTAAATTACTGTTCGAAGCTTTAAACCTTGGAAAAGCTGTAAGCCGAAGGACCGTCGAGGGGATTTACTGGAATATCGGCAGAATATCCATACGCATAGGGGACCATACCAATGCCTTAAAATATAACCTGTTGGCACTCAAAACTGCCCATGAGGTCAATGATACGACCATGCAGGCTGTTTGGATAAAACATTTGATTGCTTCAACCTATATCAAAGCCGAAGATTATGAACGCGCCATCCCATATTCTATTGAAGCTTTGGCGACGGCAAAACGTTATCATGAAGCGGACTTCGTCAATACGGAATCTTCAGCGCTTGCTTTTGAATACACACATACGAACAGGCTGTCCAAAGCTTTATCCATACTTAAGGAAATGAAAAGCAAGGCCGGCAGCGATCCGGATAAACTTTCTGTAAGCGTGGCTTTTCTCAATACGCTGATTTATGCAAAGCAACTTTCACAAGCTGGCCGGTATGCACAGGAAGTAAAAAAACTGCTCTTAGGAATTCCATCTGATAACAACACAGGGAGAATTGACGCCTATAATGCGCTTGCATCCTATTACTCGGAAATCAATCACTTCAAACAAGCTTATCATTACGCGGAATTATATGCCGTAATGGCCCACAAGTTCAATCATATGGAAGATATCACCGTGGATGAAGGCCGGTATTACAAGCTGGTTAAATTGAACCGCAATACAAAGTCCGTTATCGGACAGTTTTTTAAAGAGCAGGAAATTAGGGATTCCGCTTATAATAAAGTAAAAGCTTATCAGATATTCCTGCTGGATATGGAAAATGAATCCCTCGAAAAAAACAGGCATATCGATTCGCTGACCATGGATGCACAATTGAAGGCGGTCAAGCTGAAGCGCAACCAGCTTATTCAGAAGGTCACTTTCTGCGGAGCTGTGTTGTTGCTGATTATTACGGGTCTGATCTACAGCCGCTATCGGCTGAAGCAACGCAGCAATGCTTTACTCACCTCGCAAAAAGAAGAAATTGACCATAAGATAATGTCCTTCAACAACTGCTCGTAGATAAAAACGAGCTCCTGAAGGATAAGGATGAATTGCTGCAAGAAAAAGAGCACTGTTTAGGGAGGTTAACCACCGGGTAAAAAACAACCTGCAGTCCGTCATGTTATTATTGGAAAACCAGGCAGCGAGTCTCGAAGGAGAAGCTTTTGATGCCGTAAACATCAGCCGGCACCGCATCTATGCGATGTCGCTGGTACATGATAAACTGATCGAATCATCCCAGTTAACATCGATTAATATGGGCCTGTTCCTCCCGCAACTGGTGGGGCATATTAAAGATACCTTTCAAGGGGCAACCCAGGTTAATGTCAGGGTAAGGGCAGAAGAATTGGTCATCGATGTTTCCCTGGCGCTGCCATTGGCCCTTATTGTCAACGAAGCGGTAACCAATGCTTTTAAATATGCATTCCCGGATCAAAAAAATGGAGAGATTTATGTGGCATTTGCAAGGGTTAAGGAACAATACAGATTGGAAATCGCCGATAACGGTAAGGGTATGAACACCCAGGAAAAAACACAGAAGAACAGCGGCATGGGCTTAAAACTGATCCACGGTTTGTGCGAGGACATCGATGCCAGGGTCTCCTTTCAAAATGCTTCGGGAACCCAAATCATCGTGATTTGCGATAGCGAAACTCAGCAGGAAGAAATCAATTTGGACGTCGCGCTAAACCACCTGCCAGATTTGAATACAAATTAATCGAAAGCGAACATATCCCCGCATAGCCCTTTTCATAAGGCATACATGGGCATTGTTCTTTGGCTTGCCCTGGTGCTTTTGGAAATGGGGGCAAATGCGGTTCAGCGAACGCTATCGCCTCCCTTATAAATCAAAAAATTAACAAGGATTGCCACGGACCGACCTGCACGCCATTTTTTCTACATAATACGGATCAATCGCCAGGATAACAGTCGTTTTAACAACAACGTCAGGCCCCCTGTATTTATTCAGAATATACCCTGCGGTCGGACACAGGGATTTACGAGGTGATCACAACTTCGAAAAAAGTTTCAATGGATGAGTTTAGCAGCTTTTGAAGCAGATCGGTGAACCAGCGGCTAAAATGACGAATGTTTAGTATATACTATGCTTACTCGATTGTGTTTGCGAGGCAATACAAAAGAAAAACTACAATCAAATCGTAAAAAAAATTCAGCATCAGAAAAGAGACCTTTGTAGCATTTCCGTCCACTGCTTCAATTGTTGTTTTTTTAAGGTACAAAAATGGAAAGCCTAATTCACTGAATGAAAATTGATTCAACAATAACGGAATGGCCGACAGCAATACAAAGCATAGAATAAATAGGGAAATTTTCATTTTATATAGATGGGTTACTTAGCATATTCACTTTAATTGCAGCGCCAAAAGAATCAGAGATCAAATAGGAAACGCGAGCCACCCTTTTCTTTAAATTAAGTTTGCCAACTTTAGTTCGGGTTTCGATAAATCATTTAATTATTTATCAACTGTGAGTCTGTTTCAATTGTAGGTCCTTTACCTAAAACAAAAGGAAGACTATTGATAAAAGCCGAATCATTTAAAACAAAAGTCATCCAAATATTCTCATTCGTGAGCGAAACCTCAAAATAGTCAAATTGCCACGGACCCAATTGGAATTTCTTAAATTTATAATGATCATCCCAAAGCTTCTCATAATCAAATTGATTAATATTCACTTTTGAAAAACTTCCGTTCTCGATTACGGAACTGATAAAGCCATTACCGAGGACGTTCCGTAATTATTATTGTAAGTAACTCGTCCGCCATAAACTTTGAGCTCATTATTCAAAATGTTATAATATCTAGTTACCAAACTCTGAACTGCAGTACCGGTAGTTGGAGGGGGCGAGGCCACCCAAATGGGCTTGAACCATTTTTAAGCAATCTAAAATTGTCTAACTAAAAACATCTGGATTTTTCGGCATTATTGACCATGCTGTTGCGTGCCCATTAGCCTTGCGAATCGCGACGACGACGATTAAATTACAAATATCGGTTCAGGAAGATGATACGATCAAAGTTTAACGAAACGTCGTGAACTCATTCTCGAAATGTATTGATCAACGACTCAGGAATATCCACCTACCTCACTTAACCAAAAAAGTTTTATGTTGATTCATCAATTGAAAGGCAATTGATTTTTAATTAACGCGTAGTTTAAATTGTAGCGATACAGTTACCCCCTCAAGTCCCGATATTTCAAATACTCCTCTCAATTGCCGCGTAAGCCCATTCATCATCTGCAAGCCAAGTGATTTATTTTGCATAGCATCAAAGTTTTCAGGTAACCCTCGCCCATTATCGGCAACAGTAAGGTTTACAAGATCATGCTCAGCTTTTGCAAATGATATTGTAATTTGCCCGGCTTCACCGTTAAAGGCATATTTAACTGCATTAGTAATAGCTTCATTCAAGATCAGCCCTACTGGAACCGCCTGGGAAAGCTCTATATGCAGCGGATCAATTGCCTGTATAAATTTAATTTTTTTAACACCAAGGCCATTAGAGAGATTATTAACCAAATCTGATACATATGCAGGCATATTGATAGTGGCAATCTGGTCATTGTTATAAAGTTTCTGATGAATAAGGGCGATAGCGTTAACCCTGTTTTCGCTTTCGGCTATAGCCTCTTTAGCATCTGCGTTTTGAAGAAAACCGGCCTGCGCCCTTAAAAGGCTCATGATAATCTGGAGGTTATTCTTTACCCGGTGGTGTACTTCTCGCAACAACCAGTCCTTCTCTTTCAAAAGCCCGTCTTTATCTGCAAGCAGGCCATCCTTCTCGTATAATAACCTTTGTAAAATGATATTCTGCGTATTGATAGCTTCCTGTTGAGACTCCAGTCTTCTGTTAATTTTCTGCTTGCTTTTAAAGCCCCAAAACGCCAGGGTTGCCAGCAACAACAGCACCACAACGCCCCCAATCATCACATCGCGGATTGTATTGGAGCGTTCTATTACTGCTTCCTGGAGTTTCTGCTTATTCTCAAGCAATTTGATATCCTTCGACTTTTTGTCTGCCTCATACTTGATATTTAATTCAGATATTTTTTGCCTCGCAGCTAAATTATTGATAGAATCGTCTAACGCTTTATGCCTGGCAAAATGCCTGATAGCCGGAATAAAGTTTCCGAGCGCAGAATCTGCCTTAAACAACAATTTATGGGTATCAAGCTCCTGGTCCCGGTCAAAATATTGCGGATCCTTTAACGATGCCTCCAGGTATTTCTTTCCTTCTTTAAAACGTTGATGCTGGGTATAATACTTACCGATAATGAATAAAGCGCCGCCACCGGCTAAAGTTAAATGATAGCCTATCCTTTTCCCGTTTTCCTGATCGGCAGCCTGATCAAGTCTGAGCATTTCCAGATAGCTTTGTTCTGCCAGGTTTTGGTTGCCGAGCAAGTCATAAATATACCCGTACGTTGAGGCAAAGAGTTCCCTGTTATTAACCGATGAGGTTGGATATTTCTTTAAAAAATCGTTGAGAAATCTCAATGCCTTTTTAGGTGCCCCTCCTGAGGCCATGAAATTGGCTATCTTATAACAATCAACATACTTATCCCGGTCAGATTTGCTGATATCATATTGAAGCACTATCTGATAAAATTGAATAGCCTTATCAAATTTCTTCAGCGCCGCGTATGTGTTGCCAAGCGCAATATACGGTCTGATCTGCTTATCAGGATTATCTCCGGCAGCCTTTACCCCGGCAAATCCCCAGTCGAGGGCTTTATCATAGCGGCCGTTAAAACGATAAAAGTCACTTACGATATAGTAAGTGGTTATAGAAAGCGGCTCGTGACATTCCGAAAAAAGTCTCAGCATTTCCAACAGATCTTTCTCGGCCTGTACAATCTGGCCATGGTTTCCCCGGATAATAACAAGGTCGCGTAAACTATATCCAGCTTCTTTCAGGTTATTTGCCTGGCGATAGTATTTTACGGCCATTTCATTACTGTAAATAATATCGCGATAGGTATTGTTATTCTCAGGCATATACGTACCAAGTTGCGACCATGTTCGAGCCACATTTTCAGTTTCTCCTGATTGGTGAAAACTTTGAATGATATCCATGAATGCCCTCTTGCCACAAGCTACGTTACCTTGGTTAAAGTAAAATTTACCCGTCAGGACAAAGCATTCGTTCATCCATTTAGTTGAGCCGGCTTTCTTTGCTGCCGCCGATGCCTGGTTTATCAATGGCTTAGCCTGGATGTATTCTTTACTGTCGGGCGGAAAGTTAAAAACGCCGCGTTCGGCAATAAGCAACAACAACCTTGCCTTTTCTTCACCATCGGTACTGGATGCTATATCCAATGCATCTTTAAACTGATTTCGCTCAAGTAAGGCCTTGCATTGCATAAATTTGGCCTCGTTGCCGCCCTCGGTGAAATTTAAAGTTTTACTTAACTCAAGTGCCAGACCTGCATATAACATAGTGCTATCAATAGCCTTGTTCTCTAAGGTTCTGGAATACCAATAAACATGCGAAATTTTAAGGAGCAAATTAATCTTATTGATATCCGAAGGAGATTGGCTTAACTTTTCCAACAAAGCCGAAAGGTTATTATCCGTTTCCTTTTTTACAAGCAACACGCCCTTAGTTGCCTGACCAAGGGCTGTCAGGGCAAACAGCAAAAAGAAAGAAATAGAAAAAATCCATTTTCCCATAGTAAAAGATAAATTCGTCCGGTGAGAGGAGTTCTTACCGGAGCGATAACCGGATCATTTCCGTTTTTAATCCGCTCAATCTTATTTCGCTATTATGCTAAAGCAATGTCCCAAATTTACGCATAAAATAAAGAAATAAGGATTTGACAGTATACACTCCCTCCTTTTAATTAGCAAAAGATCCCCCACTGGCAGCAAAGCAATGATTTTGATTGACACTTTTAAAATCATATCAATTTAGTTATTGACAAGAATTCAATCCCGGTAAGAAAACACCGAACCTTAACTACCCGGTTATAAAATCTATACTTTTGACGTTGCCTCCTACTTATGAATAAGCTGTTTTTTAAAATCTTTATTCTTGTCTTACTTCTATCCCACCCTGCTTTCAGTAAATCCAATTCCCCCCTTCTACCGGATATACCGTCTGGCATTAAGAAGATCGACCTCGGAGACACAGCAAAGATCAACGCATTGCTCCGTTTAGCATCTACCTATGTGAATAAACCGGGTGAGCAGGCCGACGACCTAAGTAACGCCATCAATTATGGCAACCAGGCCCTTTCCCTAAGTCATCAATATCATTTTTTGCCACAGGAAATCGCCGCCTACAGCTTGCTTTCACAAAGCTACCGCGAAAAAAAAGATATAGTTGCGGGCAGAAAATATGCCGAACAGGGCGTTAAACTGCTTCCCAAAAACTCAACAACCATTGAAGCCGCTGACGCACTGGCGGAATTATCAACCTATTATGATGCCACCAATGCGGATAGCCTTAATATAAAGATAAATTACTTTGCGAAGTCGGTAGGTATTTTGAGAAAAGTAGCGCCACGTACTAAGAAGCTTGCCGATGGATTGAAGTTTCTTGGAGATTTGAATAATAGCAGATATGATCTTAAGGAAGCTGTTTCGCTTTTAAACGAATCGCTGGCTCTTTACCAATTACTAGGGGTAAAACAATTACAGGATATTTATGATTTGCTTGGGGATGCACTCACAAGTTCAGGAAACACCGTAGAAGGCCTTTCCTATCAACTAAAGGCGCTTAAAACTGCTGAAATGTTTAAGGACACCAGCCAAATGATCAGCACCATCTACTATCGTTTAGCCTTTACTTACAATTCCATCAATCAGGATAACAGAACAGCGGAATACATGGAGAAGGCAAGTTATTATGCACTTAAAAACCGTAATATTAACGACTGGATTATGATATCGGGCAGCCTCGGCACTATCTATAACAAGCTGGGGCGTTACCGGGAGGCCGTAAAAACTTGTGAAGAAGCGCTCATAAAATGCCCGACTACCGATTATCAGAACCAAACCAACCTGATCACTAACCTGCTTTTCGCGGCGACAGCTACAAAAAAGCTTGGTAAAGCCTCGGGGTATTATAACCGTTTGAAACAGCTTACAGACGCACACAATATCGAATTGAGCCCTACCGATGCGGCAATGATAGAATACTTGATTGCCATGAAGCAGTTTCCGGAAGCGGAATTACAAGTTGAAAAATTTATTAAATATGCGGCTGTCACCCAAAGCCTGATATCAAAACAGAAAATAGAACATTATCAATTCCAGGTAGACTCGGCGAAGGGAAACTTCCTTTCGGCAATCAGTCACCAGGAAAACGCACATTTATTGCGGGATTCACTGCTGTCCCGTAATTATAACAAGCAGATTGGCAGGATGCAAATGACTTTCGACCTGCAAAAGAAGGATCAGGAAATCGCTTTTAAAGCAAAACATATCGACCTGTTAACCCATCAAAATCAGTTACAGAACAGCGCGCTGCATAGCCAGAAAATGATCCGGAACCTGTTTATTGCCTCTGTCCTGTTATTGATGGCTTTACTCGCTGTCCTTTACAACCGGTACAAGCTTAAGCACCAGGCAAACAATGATCTGCAGGAACAGCAAGAGGAAATTAATACGCAAAATGAATCTTTACGGCAATTGGTTGATGAAAGGGAATGGCTTTTGAAAGAAGTACATCATCGCGTTAAAAACAACCTGCAGATCGTGATCAGCTTGCTTAATTCCCAGCTAAGCAATATTAAAGATGTGGTAGCAATCGATGTGATCAGGGAAAGTCAGAACCGGATGCGGTCGATATCGCTGATCCATCAGAAGTTATACCAGTTTGATAACCTCGCTACTATAGATGCGGGAGATTATATCCGGGAGATCGCACTCTATCTGCAGGATAGTTTCGATACCATTGGCCATATCAAATTCCGGGTAGATGTAGCACCGGTAAGGTTAGATGTTTCCCAGGCTGTACCCATCGGGTTGATCCTGAACGAAGCGATAACAAATTCGATAAAATATGCGTTTGCTGATCAGACCGACAAACAGGTTTCCATCAACCTTACCAGTACTGACAATCACGTTCGGTTAATGATCAGTGATAACGGGAAAGGTTTATCCCCGGAGATTGATATAAAGCAATTAAAATCATTAGGTATGCAGCTCATGACAGGTTTAAGCCGCCAGATACGCGCCCAATTAAAGATAACCAGCAACAATGGATTAACTATCGAATTGGAATGGCTACAGGCAGATCCCTTCCATACTTCAACGCACCGGGATAAGATCATTAACGACAGCTTCAGTTCGGCGGCAAAACCAATGATATGACAAACTAACCTTGAAACCCATTATCCTTTTTTGTCTTTCAAAGTGCTATTGGCCAAACTCAACCAGGTTACCGACCCAATGCGGCAATCTGTTTATCAATAAATAGATTGTTTTAATAGCGCCAAAAGTAAATAATATAACCCAACATTGCGAAAATCTAATCGCTAATACAAGCCAATATAAACTTTATATAAACCAACATATATTATTAAAAATCAGCCTAATAAGAGACAGTTTTAAATCTTTTATCCGCCAATATTGTTTCAATCTTGATAGGCTTGGTCAAGTCAATGCATTGACATTTATCAATGTGCTTTTTTATTCTATATCAATGCATGGTCAACGCTAAAAGGACAATTTTGTCATGTTCACAAACAAATGAGAAACATTAAAAAAAGCAAGAACATGTCAACAAAAGCACAAATATTAGGTATCGACCACGTTGGTATCAATGTACCTGACCTGCAACAGGCCATCGATTTTTTCAGCGATATTTTCGGTTTCTCTGCGGTTACTCAACTCGGCCCGTTTCCGCTCGACGCCACATGGAAAGAAAACAACAATATGCATCCAGATACCGGAGCAGTTACTATAAAAATGGTACACGCCGGCACCGGTGCAAGTATCGAAGTTTTTGCCTATGATAATAACCAGGGAAGTAAATCACATCCGGGAAGTGATGATATCGGCGCAAGCCACATCGGTTTCTATACCGCAAACATGGATGAAGCGGTTGAATTCTTAAAATCAAAAGGTATCAGTTTTCTTGGCGAGCCTTTCCTGATGCCATCGGGCGATACGGAAGGTGAAACATGGGTGTATTTTCTTTCTCCATGGGGAGCAAAGATGGAGCTTGTTTCCTATCCCAATGGCAAAGGTTACGAGAAAAATAATCCGGCAAAAGTACTTTGGTCTCCTAAGAGCAGGATTAAAAATGAAGCGCTTACAGAAGAGGAGATTAAAGCCCTGATAGAACGCCATCTTGAACTTTGGAACGAACAGGATGAAGACAAACGCAAAGTAATACTCAACGAGATTTACGCAACAGATATCGAGATGGTCGATAGCCACTTTATTGCTAACGGGCACAAAGAAATAGAAGACTTTATCGTTGAATTACATCAAAAAAATCCTGACTTCCGTTTCACTCACGCTAAACCAATCAATATTCACCACAACATCGCCCGTTTATTTTGGCAAGTAGGTAACGAGGCTAAACCAGATGCTGTTACCGGTATGGACCTGTTTGTGATTGAAAACGGGAAAGTGCAAAAGCTTTATGTTTTTTTAGGGGAAGAATAAACTAAGTTGCTCTAAATTAAAACAATCTGGGCCGGTTAACTGAAAAAGATGTTAACCGGCCCCGATTGTTAAGAAGCCGCTTAGAAATGATTAAATAAAACAGTTATATCCACAACGTCATCGAATTATCCTCCATCATTAAAATGAAAAAATTATTTATTGCGCTTTTAGTAGCCTCACCATTCATTTCCACCGCGCAAAACAACGCTTTCACTATTAAAGGAGCTATCGAAAATTCAGCCCGCGGAGATAGTGCCTTAATGCGGTACATTACACCATCCGGTGCGCATCAGCAGATAGCGACACCGATCATCAACGGACATTTTACCTTTAACGGAACTGTCGCGGAACCTGTTAAAGCAGAGATCTCACTTAAACATAAGTCGCTCACAGATAGTAAAGACGATAAGCTCGAGTTTTATCTTATGCAGGGCACTACGATCATCCAAGGCAAATCGACTATTGAGGATGCTACTGTAAGCGGCACCAGGTTGAATGAAGAATACCGGTTATACCGTGCTGAAGAGAAGTTTTTTGATAACAAATACCAGGCATTAGAAGCCGAAACCAATGCGGCAACCGAACAAGAACGTAAAGCGGCAAGCTTTAAAGCTAAGCAACACATCAAAGAAGCGGCTATCGATTCGGCTTATTATGCCTCAAAACGACGATTTGCTGAAAATCATACAGCATCAATAGCCGGGATTCTGGCCTTGGGCGACTATGCTTATACCGCCGATTATTCATTGCTGCAATCTATATTTAATAAATTTGGAGAAGATGTAAAAGCAAGTAAAGAAGGCAGAAATTTTACGGCAAAACTGGAAAAACTAAAGATCACTGCTATTGGCAAAATACTGCCCGACTTTGCGGAGCCGGACGCCGACGGCAACCTGGTAAAACTATCATCTTTACGGGGCAAGTACGTATTGATCGACTTCTGGGCACCTTGGTGTACTCCCTGCCGCGCGGAGAACCCTAATGTTGTAAAGGCCTATGAGCATTTTCATGATAAAGGCTTTACGGTATTAGGCATTTCCCTGGATGGCCCTAAATACCGCGACAACTGGTTAAAAGCCATTAAAGATGACCACCTAAGCTGGACACAGGTTTCTGAGTTCAAATACATGAACGACACTGCCGCGAAACTTTATGGTATTAATGCAATCCCGCAAAACTTCCTGATCGATCCTGAAGGCAGGGTGATAGCTAAGAACCTGCGCGGAGAAGCACTGGAGGGCAAACTGAAACAATTACTAACAAGGGCCGAATTGAAGTAAAAGCCGCAATGCGTTAACGGATTCAGCAGGGAAAAAAACTGCGGTGCTCAACTTTACTCATTGACATTTATCAACACTCTTTTTTATCCTATGTCAATTTACAGAAGAATGGCAATTCCAACCTTTGTATCAAATCGATAAAAGAACCATATGAAAACTCCAACAAATTCAGAAAACGAAAAAGTGATCCGCGAGCTTTACCGTGTCGCGGAAATACAGGATAGCAAAGCTTTTGCAGCCCTTTTTACAGACGACGGCTACTTTTGGGATATATCTGCAGGCGCAAAATATTATGGCGCGGATATTGGCAGAACGGTTGATATCTATTCAACAGCCTTCCCTGATATGCACCGCGAACTATACGATTTTTATGTAAGGGACGAAGAAAATGTAGTGGTGGTTGAACTATCACTTAACGGCACGCACAAAGGCCCGCTGCAATTGCCTGCCGGCACAATTGCGGCTACCGGTAATGAGATACATACCCCTTGCTGCGATGTATTTCACCTGGAAAATGGTAAGGTAAAATCATTTCACTGTTACACTGCCGGCACTATTTTACTCGGCCAGCTTGGTGTGTTTGGAAATTTAAGCGCGGTGCTACAGTAATTATTTAGCCAATGGCTACAGTTATTTCATCAACAGTTTAAAATATGGAAAATTCTATTAAAACAGGAACATCAACAGATCATGATAAAACACTTTCAACCGGTATTACGGTAAGTGCCTATTATCGTGTGCATCCGGATGACCGCCAGATATTCATCGACGCCGTGATCCCGGATATGACAGCGGCAAACAAATTGCCGGGATGTATATATTATGCCTTTTCTCAAGACCTAACGGATCCAAATACCTTCCACCTGCTTGAGGGCTGGGCAGACGAAGAGGCTTACGAGCGTCATGAAAACGCTGAAACATTTTTAACCGCGTTAAGTACGGTAGTTAAAAACGTTCGGATCCTTGATCGCCAGGGAGTACTGTACGAAATCGCCAAGATTCACATCGATGATCCGAGAGGTAAGGTATCGTAACCATTAGTTTCATATACTGAATATTATAGCGGGCAGCCATTCAGGCTGCCCGTTTTGGTTTATATCCTCCCGGCAAAATGATATCCAACACCCCCGATTAAAAAGCAGGATTGATAAATGTCAAGGCAGTTATTTAGCGTAGGTCAACAGGTAGTTTTTAAATAGTCATGACCTTTGGTAATGGATACTTGAAACAATACACTCCTGCTAACAAGCCCTATACTGATCCAGAACCAGATCAATAAGGCACATTGCACTTAATGCCCCAACCAGGGCAAATTGCTTCAAACCCAATACGGTTATCGAAATATCGCAAGTTCTCGAAATATCGGGAATTTAAAGAGTTCAAAATCGTAAGCAATTGAAAAAGAACAACCTCTTAACGGGCATGCAGATTGCTGGTAAAGCATATTCTATGTTCAAAACATTTTTTGAACATAGAATATGCTTAGCTAAACCTAACAAAACCGTGCAGAGGAATAATCAAACAATAAAATGACGATACCAAATGCCAGGTTTGTTAAGGCAACCAATGCCAGCAAAGAATATATTACCAACAACATTTCAAGCTGTTTGGCAATAGGTGTTCTTCAAAGCAAATGGTTGATTGGAATTACAGTATTATTGCTGCTGATTGGAGGATGTGTGTTATTGCTGGAACGTATTAGTATAAGAAAAAACAAAGATGTGAAGGGGCAGCAGATCAAAACACTGGAGTTGAACATTGCCTTATTAAAAGGCGATATCAATAAACTTTCTACCGAAAAGGAATGGTTGGTTGCAGAAATGCACCATAGGGTAAAGAACAACTTGCAGGTATTAAGCAGCCTCATAAACAGCCAGCTTTCGTTTACGGATGATAAAACAGGCAGGGAGGTTTTGTTTTATAGTAAACACCGGTTATACGCCCTATCGCTGGTTCATCAAAAGCTATTTCAGCAGGCCACAGGGGCTGCTATCGAAATGTCATGCTGTATAAAAGAAGTGGTGGATTACCTTATTGATGAATTTGAATGTGCCGAAAGGATAACATTCGACCTCAATCTGGTACCGATTACGATAGATCCGGACACGGCGATACCTTTTGCGCTGATCATCAATGAACTGGCTACCAACTCATTGAAATACGCGTTTCCGAACGAAGCCGGGGGCAAAATAACAATTACGCTCCTGCACCTGCAAGTAGGCACTTATCGCCTGATGTTTGCCGATAATGGCATAGGTCTTCCCGAGGGGTTTGATTTCCTTTCGGCAAAATCGCTTGGAAAAACGTTGATCATGGGGCTTTCCAGGCAAATACGCGGCGCTGTAACCGTAAATACCGTAAGCGGGTTTGAGGTAATAATAGATTTTAAAACAAAAACTGATCAACAGGCGCATTTTGTGTTCTGCTAAGGAAAAGCTAATTTGAAGTATGATTGAAAAGCTACTGATTGTTGAAGATGAGTTCATCGTTGCCAATGACCTGACCAATATGATGGAGAATGCCGGCTACAACGTGTGCGGCACTGCGGACAGTGTGGAATCGGCGAAAGCAGCTATTGACAAATATCAGCCTACTTGGGTACTGCTTGATATATTTCTGCAGGACGATTCGATGGGGACGGAACTTGCCCCCTATCTGCAGGAAAAAGGCATTGGCTTTATTTATATTTCTGCCAATACCAATCAAAGTATCCTGGAGGCCGCTAAGGCCACGCAACCTTACGGTTTTTTGGTTAAACCTTTCAGGGAGAAAGACTTGCTGATCATGCTGGATATTGCAAGAAGCAAGCATGAAACCAGCTTGCAATTTACCGCACAGCGCGAACTGCTTTTGCAGCAACAGGTAAGGGCCTTAACAGATGAGCAAACAACATTGGAAAGTAAACTGAATAAAATTCCGGCTACATTTCAATCTCTGATCCCATTTGATTACCTCGCTTTCAGCTATACGCCGGCAAACAGTAACAAACCGGAATCCGGCGCTTTTTTTAGGGTTGGCTTTAACGAATACCAGGTACTGCCTGCACTCGAGGCCAAACAACTTATCCAGGTATTTTACTACCAGGGCAGTCAAACGCAGATCCGAAAAAGTGTAGACGCGAGTATACTTAATGGGGGCGCTTTCCATAGCTTTCAGGCAGGCCGTATCCCTGGCGGTGGACTGTTAGCGCCCTACAGGTTAAACTCATCCTTACAATTGCTGAACAAAACCAGCGAGGGCACACTGCAGCTGGCATTCTTCAACAGAAACGAAAATGGGTTTGACCATTCACATAAAACCCTTTTATGTAAGAATGAAAAGTTTGTCTTTCGCCTTTTTAACACTTTATCATTGGCGTATAACGGTGATTCAAAAACACTCAGACGGGCATCCCGTAATCAACCGGTTAAATCTGTACCTAAATTTGAGGGCATTTATGGCAACAGCGCCGCGCTGCTGCATGTGCTGGATAACGTAGAAATGGTTGCAGATACCCCGGTAACTGTTCTTATCCTTGGCGAGAGCGGTACGGGCAAGGAAAAAATTGCACATAATATCCATCTGCTATCTTCAAGGCAGGATGCTCCATTTATAACAGTCAACTGCGCGGCTATACCTGCCGACCTGATTGAATCTGAACTATTTGGTCATGAAAAAGGTGCCTTTACCGGTGCTATCGAAAAGCGTATCGGGAAATTTGAAGCAGCTAACGGGGGTACAATATTCCTGGATGAAATTGGCGAGTTGCCTTTAGAATCGCAGGTAAAACTGTTAAGGGTACTACAGGAAAGGCAGTTTGAACATATCGGGAGCAGCAAAACAATTAAAGTTGACGTGCGTATTGTCGCTGCCACCAACCGTAACCTTGAGAAAGAAGTTGGCGAAGGGCGGTTTCGTTTGGACCTGTTTTACAGACTTAATGTGTACCCGATCAATCTGCCTCCGCTGCGGGAGCGCAAGGAAGATATTCCTGTCCTCGCCCGGTATTTCCTCTCCAAAAGCGCCGAAGAAATGGGAAGATTGGAAGCGCCGGAGCTAAGCCCGGCTGCTTTAAAGCAATTATCGGTCTATAACTGGCCGGGCAACATCCGGGAGTTAAACCATTTGATGGAGCGGACATTGATCAAAACAAGAGGAAAGATTGTTGAAAGCATCGAAATGCCAGCTGTGACGCGAACGGATTCCATACCTGCAACCTCCACCGGCGATAACAGGAAAACACTTGAGCAGATTGAAGCTGAACACATCCTTTCAGTACTTAAAAGCTGCAATGGTAAGGTAACAGGTGTGGGCGGTGCCGCCGAAATTCTGGGCCTGCCACCAAGTACGCTCACGTCCAGAATGAAAAAACTTGGTATTAAAAAAGAACTGTACCACGACAGATAGATTGATAGCTGGTATGGGACTAAATCCATACCAGCCCAAAAACTTGTCAGGAGGCTGTGCGCAACTCCCGCTCCTCATATATCCCAAACAGGCTTTGCCCGGTTATACGAATATGGCAAAAGCGAAAAGATCCCTGGTCACAATCCATAACAGCAACTACTTCCGCCCCAGATCTTGTCAATTCTACAAGCGCCTCATCCAAATTGCTGACCCTATAACTGACCACAACATCTGAATCTGCAAACAAATAGGCCGGAAAGTCGGCACCGGGACCATATAACTCCATTATTGTGCCGTCTACCAATACATACACAGTCAACCCAGGCGCGGCGAGAATCTTCTTTGAACCGATCACATTTTCAGCAAGCATTTCGTAAGCTTTACTGGTAGTGCCATTCAACCGGATCGCTATTTTTCTTAATCCTTCTATCTTTTTCATAACAAGTTTGCCAGCTCTCAAAAGCGAAAAACCGACATCCAAAAATGCTGATGCTGCTGCCGTTTTTAATTGATATCAAATAAGAAATGGCATTGATATTTATCAATGCCATTTCAAGTAAAATGCCTTCCGAAAATTCAAATACCTGCAAAACCTACGCTATTTCTTTGCCGTTTGGTTCCGGATCCGGCTTAAAGTTTCGGGCGTTATGCCCAGGTAAGAAGCAATCATTCCCTGCGGTACACGTATTACCAGGTGAGGGAACTTCTCCAGGAATTTAAGATATTTTTCTTCTGCGGATAAACTGATAAATGTCTGTATACGGTTTTGGGCCACGATAAAACTCTTCTGCAAAATGCCATTTACCATATCGTTAAATGCAGGGATCTGGGCACAAAGCATCTCAAAGTTCGGCTTTGTGATCAGGACAATTTCCGAATCTTCCAGCGCGTCAATATTGAATATCGACGGCTCGCCCGAAGCCAGGCTTTCCCGGTCTCCCGTCCACCAGTTTTCTACCGCGAAGTTGATAATATGCTCATTCCCCTTATCGTCGAGCGTGTAGGTACGCACGCAGCCTTTTGTCACGAAGGCATTAAATTTCCATACATCGCCCTCCTGCAATAAATACTGTCGCTTCCTTACTCTCTTCACTTGGCAAACCGCAATAATTTTATCCAGGTCCTCCTCCGAAACCTTGCTTTTTTCGCGGATATATTTTTTAAATACTTCAATCACTCTGTTCGCTGTTAAGTAAAATCAATTTCAAATATAAGCAATAGGCGTCTCCACCGCATAATTACATTTTCTGATTTTAAACAAAGAACAAATCACACTCGCCATTAACTTAAAACAGCCAACTCCCTAATTTCAGTACGCTAATTTTACCGGAATTTCAATTACCATGATCCTGGAGTTTTCAGTAAACCTCATTAAAATGCTCTCCAAGCCAGTAACAGTAATTGCGTCACGTTTTTGCAGTGTATGCCCAGCTATCCAGGCCTCGCCGCTAATCAAAAAGAAATATACACCATCGCCCTGGTGTTTGATGTTGTAAGCAGCACTTGCGCCAGCTTCAAAATCCCCTAAATGTATCCAGGCCCTTTGATAAATCCAAAGTCCCTCATCATCGGGATGAGGTGAAACCACTTGCCGGAGTTGATTTTGCGTGGGAGAAATGGATACTTGCTGATACCTTGGGTTAACATCCCTTTGCTCCGGGTGGATCCATATTTGAAGGAAGTTGACCTCTTCGTTACTATGATTAAATTCGCTGTGTGTTATACCGGCACCTGCGCTCATTACCTGTATATCTCCGGCGCCGATAGTTGACTCCCTCCCGGTGCTGTCTTTATGGGTTATTGATCCCTTTAACGGAATAGAAATGATCTCCATATTTTTATGTCGATGCTGCCCAAATCCGGTATTAGGCTTTACAAAATCATCATTCAATATCAGCAAGGGGCCAAATGGTACCCTTCCGGGTTCATAGAATGCGCCGAAGCTAAAGGAATGGAACCCGTTAAGCCAGCCAATGTTTTTATTACCCCTTGTGGATGCCGGCAAAAAATTGATAATTTCCATATTTCTTTCAAATCACATTAAAAAGATGCCGGTAATAATAGCCTTACAATTGGCTGTTATTATCGGCCATCATTTACTTATAAAGTTTTATTAACTCATGTATTGGTTTACGAACCTTCGGCAATTTGAAATTCCAATCATTCGCCTCGTCACGGTAACCAATCGCCATCAGCATTGAGCTGCGAAGGCCTTTAGATTTCAGATCAAGAAATCTATCCAATTCCTGCGCGTTAAAACCTTCCATCGGCGTAGCATCCACCCGCTCCAATGCCGCAGCAACTACAGCGATACCCAAGGCTATATGGGCCTGCTTAGCGGCGTGATGAAAATTCTCCTCACTGCTAAATTTTGAAAAATAGTTTAATGCGAACTGGCGCTGACGATCTGAAGTGGTAGACACCGTTTCACGTTGCTGGTTCAAATAATCGAACACGCCGTTAATACGTTCAGGCGTGTAATCGTCCCACGGGGCAAAAACAAGCAGGTGAGATGATTCTACCACCTGCATTTGATTAGCAGCTATCGGCAATATTTGTTTTTTTAACTCGGCGTTAGTGATCACCAGTATTTCATAAGGCTGCAGGCCAATGCCCGAAGGTGCCAGTCTGGCGGCTTCAAGGATCCGACCCATTACATCTTGCGGAACAACTGCACCGGTCATTCTTTTTGCAGCATAGCGCCAGTTAAGCGCACTGTTGATATCTAATTTTTCTGTTGTCATGATCTAAAAGTTTTGCTGTAAAGGTCACGAGCTACAGGCGGCTGCCCATTGATATAAAATAAAAAAGGCCATTGACTTTTATCAATCAGCAATCGAAAATATCCCGCTAAATCATAATAACAAGCATGCCCGGCAGTGCAGTTTAAACAGTCATAGCATAAGAGCTGTCAAGATACACAAGGAAAGTTCTTGATAAATGTCAATAAGCTTTCTTGTTTTTTATCAATGTGCATTTTGGGGAGGCGACAGAGATTTGCACTATGAAAAACGAAATCAGTACAAACGTACCCGAAGAAAATAAAAAAACCGATGAACCGGTAAAAGCCACTACCGATCCTGAAGTAAAAGTTACCGCCCCCTTAGAAAAGAAACAAAAGAACAATAAAGCACGGACCAGACGCCCATTATTATTGTTAGCATTTTGTCTATCGGCTATCGTTAAGACATACGCACAAGATCCGGCACTCCCTCCTACCAATCTTGGCCTTGCAAATGTTTACGATGGTGTGGCCGGTAAACCGGGTTTCATTTACCAGGGCTACGCCCAGTATTTCCAGGCCCATCAATTAAATGATGGTTTCGGCAGAAATACGCATTCAGATTTAAAGGTTAACTCGCTTTTGCAAATGAACCAGTTGATCTATCTTTCACCGGTACGCTTGATGGGCGGCAACATTGGCTTTACTGTAATAGTACCTTTTGTGCAGATCTCGGCATCAAACCTAAGTAGCCAGGCCCCTACAGTTAATCCCGGTGTTTTAGCCGATATTGTGCAGGGAACAGCCGTTCAATGGTCGGACAAGAAACTATTTGGCAAGCCGTTTTCGCACCGCGTAGAATTTGACATTAATGTGCCGGTTGGCAGTTATGACAACAGGTATAATATCAATCCGTCACCGCATTTGTGGGCTTATGGCATTTACCATGCCTTTACGCTTATGTTGAGCGATCAGATCAGTGTAAGTTCCAGGAATCAGTTTAATTACAATAGCCACTTTATTGGGCAAAAAAGTAAAGCCGGGACGTATTACAATGGTAATTACTCCATCGATTATTCAATTTTAAAAAGCCTGAAGATAGAAGCAGCCGCTTATTATTTAACGCAATTCAATCAGGATAGTTATGATGGCAACAGCCATTACTACCATGATAAATATGGTGTTGACAATACCAAAGAGCGTGTGTTTGGATATGGCCCGGGACTGGCTTATTTCGCACGGAACGGTGTTTTGCTTGAGGCCAAAGTGTTTTTTGAAACAGCAGCGAAAAACCGTTTTGAAGGGACCCGGCCAACGCTTCGGCTCGCTATTCCGCTATCAAAATAACCCGGATGGCTTAGGCACCGGCAATGTGATTTCTCAGTACCCAATAAAAATTAATATAATAACAAGAAGCCTCTATATGAGGCTTTTTTTGTTAGCCCATACTTCGTGAACATGTACAAAAGCAACCATTGACAAAAGTCAATGCCTTTTCTTAACCCAGGTCAAGCGGCATTTCTGAGCCATAGGACATTTTTGCACCATAGAAAAACACATAATCATGAAAACAAAAATGACCCTCAAAGCAGCATTGCTGTTAGGCACTTTAGCAATAGGAACAGAATTAAAGGCGCAATCGACCGATCCGGCATCTGACCCGCAGATCGAATCAAACACTAAAGCTTTTTTAAACGTACTTAATTCGGGCGGTGGAAAACCTATCGAAACTTTGTCGCCGAAAGATGCCCGCGCGGTGTTATCCGGGGCGCAAAGTTCTGTAAGGGTCGATCTTTCAGGTATCACCATAGCAGAAAAAACAATTACCGAAGACGGGCAGTCCATCAGCATTAATATTGTTAAACCGGCAAAGGCAAAGGGAACGCTTCCGGTATTCATGTTTTTCCACGGCGGCGGCTGGGTATTGGGTGATTTTGATGTTCATAAACGCATGGTTCGTGATCTTGTTGTTGAATCGGGCGCGGCTGCAGTTTTTGTTAATTATACCCCCATCGCCGGAAGCCCACTATCCCGTAGCTGTTAACCAGGGATATGCCGCTACCAAATGGGTTGCAGAACATGGTAAAGAAATCGGAGTCGACGGAAATAACCTTGCGGTTGTGGGTAACAGCGTAGGTGGTAACATGGCCGCGGTTGTAGCTTTGATGGCAAAAGATAAAAATGGCCCAAAAATCAAGCTCCAGGTGCTTTACTGGCCGGTAACCGACGCCAATTTTGAAACAGAATCTTACAATAAATATGCGACCGGCAGATTTCTTTCAAAAAGTATGATGCAGTGGTTTTGGGATAACTATACATCAGACCCTGAAAAACGCAAAGAAATTTATGCGTCGCCATTGCAAGCTACTGTTGATCAGATTAAAGGTTTGCCGCCTGCAATCGTTTTGACTGCCGAAAATGACGTTTTGAGGGATGAAGGCGAAGCCTATGCCCGCAAACTCGACCAGGCAGGTGTTCGCGTAAGCGCGGTGCGCTATAACGGCATGATCCATGACTGGGGTATGCTAAACGCCTTAGCCTATATTCCCGGCACCAGGAGCGCAATAACAGAGGGCGCAGCCGAACTCAAAAAAGCATTTCAAGCTAAAGTAGCGACAGCCGTATCGCTAACTTCAAGTAAGTAACATCCTAATTCCTTATTACCCGCTGATCAATAATCAGCTTGGACGCCCGGTCTGCTCATGCGTTCCGGGCATTTTTTTGTAGCAGATAAACGCGTCCTGTTTCAATTTATCGAAGCTGGAGGTTGGCGCATTTGAGCATTTTAGATTTCTTTCAAAGTGTTTTTTCGAAAAAGACCATCTGTCAAACAATTAACTTTCAATCACATACAAGAAAACGCATTGATAAATGTCAACGCGTTTTTTTATTTCATATCAATGTGCAGGGAAGCCCATTGTATGACCTTTGAAATATCAAAAACAACAAAAACTTAAGAAAATGTCACAGATAGTATTCATCACAGGAACAAGCTCAGGCTTCGGAAAATTAACTACAGAAACCCTTTCAAAAGCTGGCTTCACAGTTATAGCCGGAATGCGTGATATCGGTGGAAAAAATGCCGAAGTTGCCAACCAATTGTCGCAGCTACCCAATGTAGATGTGGTTGAGATCGACATTACCAAAGACGAATCGGTTACAAACGCCTTTGCAAATATGATTGCAAAATACGGCCGGATTGATATATTGGTAAACAACGCAGCCGTTGCCGGCTTTGGTTTACTGGAGGCCTATAGTTTAGACAGGATCCGCCAAATGTTTGAAGTAAACTTTTATGGTGTTATCCGCACTTACCAGGCTGTGTTACCAACAATGAGGGCCGCCGGTAAAGGTTTGATCATCAATATTACTTCCGGAGCAAGCGGCCATACCATGCCATTTATGATCCCATACCTTGCTTCAAAATTTGGTGTTGAAAGTATTACCGAAGGCTTACAGGACGAGCTGGCAGAATTTGGTATTGAGAATGTAAGCATTCAACCGGGCGTATACCCAACAGAGATGAATACCGGCCAGAAACAAGGTGTCAATTCAGACAAAGCAGCTATTACCGAGTCTTATGGCGATGCAGCCACTCAAAAATTCAATGCCATCGGCACAGCCCTTTTTGGTAAAATGCAGCAATTCAATATGGATCCGCAGGTTATTGCCAATGGTATCCTGGAACTCATTCAAATGCCGGCCGGTACACGCCCACTCCGTAAACCACTTGATGCCATTGCTCAGGGTACCGATATCGAATTTATTGAAACCAGGGCCGCTATTAAAGCTAAATGGATGAAAAAATATTCAGCATAATAAATTTTAATTAAGAAATGATAGTTAATCATCATCATAAAGAAATGAAAAATCAACAATACAACAAGTTGGCATCCGGAGCGAAGTCAACACTATTAACCCTTATCCTCGTTACTTTTTTATCAATTGGTAAGTCAAATGCACAGGCCCCCGGTATTGTCGGCGTTGACCACGTTGGGATCAACGTGCCTGATATTGACGAAGCCGTTAAATATTTTCATGACATGTTCGGTTTCACGCCGGTAACACAACTGGGACCGTTCTCGATGCCAGCAGAATGGAAAAAGACTTTCCACATACATGAAAATGCCGACCAGGTTGAACTTAAAATGTTACGCGCCGGCGACGGATCAAACATCGAGTTATTTGCTTATAAACCCAACAGCGGTAGTAAGGAACAGCCGTATCGCGATGATATCAGTGCTACTCACTTCGCATTATACACAAGCGACCTGAAGGCAACCAAAGCATACCTGGAGTCCAAAGGTGTCAAGTTTCTTTCCGACATCCAATCAGGCGGCGGTGACACCGAAGGTGAAACCTGGGTATACTTTGAAACTCCATGGGGAGCTACCATCGAGCTGAACAGCTATCCTCATGGCAAGGGTTACGAAAAACATAACCCGGCTGTTAAGCTTTGGACTGCTTCATCCAATATCGAGCTAAGCCCCGCCACTTATTCTAAAACGGCACTTAAAAGAATTGCTGACCTGCAAATTCAAATTTGGGATAATACCGACAAGCAAAGCCGATCTGCACAGTTGAAAGAGCTATACACGGATGACATTGTTCTCTTTGACGAAGCGGCTGAGATCAAGGGCCTTAAAGACCTGAACACCCGGATCACACAATTGCAGCATCAGAATCCAGGTTTCAAGTTCAGTATGATCAGGATTGATAACAGTGCCAATGTGGTACGCTATTATTGGAACTATGGTCCGAAATCCAACCCGAAACTTATTTCAGGTATGGACCTGATGATCATGGAAAATGGAAAAGCCAGGTCTCTGAACGTGTTCCTGGACAAATTACCTGCAGCTAAAAAATAACAACCATCAAATTTTTGAGCCATGAAAATATTTCAAATCAATTTCCAAACGGCTTCCAAATACAATTCGCAAATAAAGCAAAGTGGGGCTCCTCAAAGGAGCGCCGCTTTATTGATTGTTGTTGTTGCCATATTTATCGGAGTAATTTCTCACAATTACGTATTTGCCCAATCGATTAATAAAGAGGCGCTTTCAGACAATGCATTGGTTAAGAAACTCCCTGGTTTCAAAAGCGAATTTTCCGAGGTGAATGGCGTGAAAATTCATTACGTTGAAGGCGGTACGGGGAAAATACTCGTTTTATTGCCTGGTTGGCCGCAAAACTGGTGGGAATACAGCAAAGTGATGCCGGAACTTTCGAAGAAATACCATCTGATAGTAGTTGATTACCGAGGCATGGGTTCATCTGATAAGCCAGCCAACGGATATGACAAGAAAACTATCGCCTCAGATATATATGGGCTGCTGCAAAAATTAGGTTACAAGAAGGCTTTTATTGCAGGGCATGATATTGGCGCACAGGTGGCCTTCAGTATTGCCGCGAACTACCCAGACCTGACTGAAAAACTTATTATCATGGACGTACCACACCCGACGAATCCTTTGCTGCTGTGACTATGTTGCCGGCGCTGGGAACACCGACGGACAAACTTGACCCTGCCAGGCCGTTCCTTTGGTGGTTTGCATTTAACCAGATGCGGGCATGCCGGAAGATTTGCTGGAAGGTAGGTTTGCATTAGCTCAAAAGTATATCTTTCATTATCTTTTGAAAGATGACCGGTCGATCAATGCATTTGACCGCGCTGTTTATGCCAATGTTTACAATAACAGGGACGCGATCAGAGCAGGCAACGGATGGTACCAGGCATTTGCGCAGGATATTGCCGATTATAAAACCTATAGCAAATTAACCATGCCTGTGCTGGGAATCGGCGGTCCGGGTTATAATTGGCTAAAATATTCTCTGCCTGAAAAAACTTTAAATTTAAAAGTTGAAAAGGTGGAAGACAGCGGGCATTTTATAGTCGAGGAGCAACCCTCGGTTGTCATCCAGGACATCATCGAGTTTTTAGACTAACTGTTGAAAAGCCCGCTAATTGAAACCAGCGGGCTTTTTACCATCTGAACACCTCTTTTCCGAGAATCGATCTTGATCATAAATGGTCTTGTACGGGACAGAAAGTGAACCTGCCAAATTACCTGAAACAGGAGGACTTTAATTAAATAACGTGAGTTCGGGATAACGAAAAGAAGATTATGGAAAAGATTTAGATATATAATAAATTGAATATCAATAAGTAAGCATATTTTATTATATTTAAGTGTCGAATCTAAATGATAACAATCTATGCTTACTTCTGATAAAATTATTGAAATTTTCGTTAAAGTGGATGACTTCTGCAAAGAATGTGAAGAACAAATCGCTAAACACAAGCTTGATGCAGGGAATTACAAGGTCAGAGATAGAAAAGCATCACTTGCGGACAGCGAGATCATTACTATCGTAATCGCTTTTCACAGTGGGCACTTCACCAACCTCAAGCATTTCTATATAACGCATATCTGCTCGCACTATAAAGATTTCTTTCCCGGGCTGGTGTCATATAATCGTTTTGTTGAATTGCAGCAACGGGTAGCTGTTCCGATGATGTTATTCCTGAAAACGCACTGCCTTGGACGTTCCAGGGGCATCAATTTTATAGATTCCACGCATATCAAAGTATGTCATAACCGGCGCATTCATAACCATAAAGTCTTTGCAGCGACAGCAGAAAGGGGGCAATGTTCCATAGGTTGGTTCTACGGGTTTAAACTACACCTCATCATTAATGATAAAGGGGAAATACTGTCTTTTTATCTTACCAAAGGCAATGTAGATGACCGCAATGTCAAATTGATGACTTCAATGACAGAAGAAATATTCGGGAAACTGTTTGGTGACAAGGGCTATATATCTAAAGCGCTGGCCGATCTGCTTTGGGGAAATGGTATCCAGATGATTACTAAGCCGCGCAAAAACATGAAGGACTTCAATATTTCACAAGCCGATAAGATCATGCTCAGAAAAAGAGCGATCATCGAATGTGTCTATGATGAATTAAAGAATATCTGCAAACTTCAGCATACCCGACACCGCTCCGTCAACAACTTCTTAATGAACATAATGGGGTCCCTTTGCGCTTACCACTTCTTCCCTAAAAAACCTTCCTTAAATATTGTTTTCGAGGAACAAGACAATCAATTGCTTTTAGCTGCTTAAACCGAACTCACGTTAAATATGATGCTTTCTGATCCGGCTTAATGTTTCCGGTTTAACGCCCAGGTAGCAAGCGAGCATGTTTTGTGAAAAACGCATGGAGTACTGTGGCTGTGTTTTGAGCAGATCATAATACCGCTCTTCCGCAGTCATGCTAAGCGCGGCGTTGACCCTTTTTTGATTATAGATCAGCTGTTGTTTTTGATACTCAGAAAACATCCGGGCGAAAGCAGGTACCGACGCTATCAATAGTTCAATTTGCGACCGGTTGAGTATCAACAGTTCTGTATCTTCCATAACTTCGATATGATATCCGGAGCATTCATTTTGGTTGAAGCTTGCCTGATCGGTTATCCACGTGTTTTCCAATCCGAAGGCGACAATTGACTCCTGTCCGCGTTCATTAATTGAAAACATCCGGGTCGATCCCTTAATGATAAAACCGATGTATTTGCAAATATCGCCCTCCTGCAGAAAGTACTGGCGCTTTCGTAGTTTTTTAAGTTTTACAGATTCCACGATCAGTGTTTTTTGCTGATTGTTGAGCGACATGCCCGATATTGCTGTAATATACTTAAACAGCTCCCAATGAGCCGGCCCTGTTAGTGTCCGTACAGTGGGCTCGCCTCGCATACGGTATTCAACATTTTGCACAAAGAGAGAGCTTACTTCCGAGTTATTCTTGCCTACAATATTGTTAGTGTTCATACGATGTCTGTTTTGTTGTACACGCTATGCCAAAAAACAACCAAATATCTACAAGCCTAATAATCAGTAATTTAATATTTAACAATCAAAATTCTATCGAAATATCGAAGATTCCCGAAAGCATAAACACCAAAATACCGGCAACAAGAAACGGTGAAGCATTGACAAATATCAACAGAACTTTTTAGTATAGATTAATTGGTAAATGACAGAGCCTTAATATTTTGCCACTTCAGATCCCAGGTAGCCATTTACCATAACACTGTGGGCAAAACGTGAATAACGAAGCATTTACTCCATATTGCTGAGAATGCACCAAATACTTTTTAATGATAAAAGACAAGTGAATATGAAACCAAACAAAGCCCTTGCCATCGCTGGATTTACAGCAATCACCTTAAATACAATAATGCTTAAGCTTGCTAAAATTTTCAACATTAAAGCGGAAAGCGGCGGCTTATTGAAGTTAACACTGAAAATACTGCCGAGTTTCCTTACCAATGCAACTTTTATTAAAACAGACTGGTTTTGGCTCCTGTTCCATTTTGGAACCGGAGCGGTCATGGTTATCATCTATGCCGCGTTCTTTAACAAGTTGGCGCTCTCTACATTCTTTAAGGGTTTATTATTTTCGCTATTTCCCTGGGTTGTTAATGGCGTGGTTGTCTTACCCACATTAAACCAGGGAATATTTGGCTTAAAAGCACTACCCCTATCGGGTGTTTTTTACTTTTTTCTTGCCAATATCCTGTTTGGTTTTACGTTAAGCCAATTTTATGAAATGTTAAGAAGGTCAAGCTGATTTATCAGGCTCTATATTCTATAACTTCTGAAAACCATTTTAAAAAACGGATAAAGTGCGTTTAAATTCCCTAATGGGCTCAAACAAGAGATCAAAAGATCATGTCTTTTATAATTATAATATATTCTGTTAACGTGATAATCGCTGTGTAAGATTTACAAAGGTCAACTCAGAACCACTTTTCGACCTGGTCAACAAATCACAATTTTATATTTCTTACACAATAGCGTACACTTAAAGTTCCTCTACTAAATTCGAAACGGTCTTATTTTTATATGACATTATCTTTTTATACTTTAGCATAAAATAAGTAGCATAGTAAGGTCAATTAGTGGCCATTTGGTGAGCATCCAGTGAGCTGTGTCAAAAACCAAAATACTGGCATTGATAGTGAGCTCGTTATGTGATTTTTCACATTCCCTCCGGGACCACTTTTTTTAGAACTTATATAATAATACTTTATAAGTAACTTAAGACCGGGTCAGGTTCTTGAATAAAAGCATCCCATTCAAATTCACATAAAAGCATTTAATTAACCTGTTTGAATTAAATAATAACAGAGCTTGCTTAATGACGCAATTTTTTGTCATTGCCTCCGGAACCTATCAGTTGTTAGGCATTACAGAACTAGCTTCGGCAAGCTTGTTCATCATTCGACGCACCGCCTTCTTGGGTCTATTGCTTCTGGCTTCCTACCGGTGGGGCGCTGTGCACCTGCAGCATGGGCAAAATATACTTTTCCACGCAGCGATTAAAGCCCTGATCTGTCCAGGCGCTTTTTTGGAGATATCTCTGGATGTGTCCCGGATTACCTGAAAAAATACAGAGATCAGCATACAAAGAACCGTAATTAGGCTACAAAGTAAAAGGCTTGTTCCCTGAACTTTGCTTCATCAAATAAAATATAGTATGACACAGCAAACGAATAAAATATGGTTCGTCACTGGCGCTTCGCGCGGTCTGGGACGTATATGGACAGAAGCGGCATTGGAGCGCGGAGATCAGGTGGCCGCGACGGCCCGAGAACTGAGCAGCATCGCTGCATTGAAAGAACAATATGAAGATCGGGTATTAACACTGGAACTTGACGTGACCAACCCTGCTCAGGTCAAAGAAGTCGTAAATAAAGCGCATGAGCATTTTGGCCGGTTAGACATCGTGTTGAATAACGCGGGGTACCCACTGATCGGGACGATCGAGGACGGCAGTGCCGGCGATATCCGCGCCCTGTACGAAACCAACGTAATAGGCCCTGTTAGTGTGATCCAGGCGGCTTTGCCGCTGCTGCGTGGACAAGGTTACGGACATATCCTGGGTACTTCCAGTAACCTGGGCCATTTGGCCATGCCGATCCTGGGCTATTACTGCTCGTCCAAATGGGCGTTTGAAGCTATCCATGAAAGCCTGGCCCTGGAAGTGGCGCAGTTCGGTATCAAAGTCACCATCATTGAACCGGGCGCATATGCAACCGAATTTGGTAGCGATCAGATCCCGAAGGTTTTCGAAGGAAATCCGGTCTACCACGGCTTTAAAGCGAAATTCATGGAGGGTATAAAAGGCATGGAGAGAGGCAACCCGGCCGCTACCCCGCAGGCACTGTTCAAAGTGGTGGGCTCCGAAAACCCGCCGCTGCGTTTTAACCTCGGTAGCCATAACCTGAACGGCCTGAAAGCTGCCTATGCGGAGCGTATTGCCACCTGGGAAGCCTGGGATGAAGTTTCGCGCTCGGCGCAATGAAATTACAAAATACGGACACCAGCCACTGCAAATTACGGCTTGGTGTCCTTAACTTAGCTATGATGAAAAAGGATGAGAACCCGCCATTGAAACTTGAGTCGCTGACCGAGGCGCACCGGATGTTCGGCTTACCGCAGCCTAAACACCCGCTGATCAGCCTGATTAACGGTGCACACACGGTATTGGAAGGCAAATTACCCACCCGGCATGTGTTGGCCTATTACAAGATCGCTTACAAGCCCAGATTGGGCGGTAAGTTGAAATATGGCCAGGGCTATTATGATTTTGATAACGGCGGTTTGTTATTCGCCGCACCGGGGCAGATCATCGGCGGTAACGACCTGGAGGGGGCGGTATGCTCAGAGTACACTCTCATCATCCACCCGGATTTCTTTTTGGGGTACCCACTGGCCAAAAAGATCAAGCAATATGGCTTCTTTTCCTACAGCACCAACGAAACACTGCATCTCTCGGAAGAAGAAAAAAACACGGTCCTGGCTATCTTTAGCTTTATGGAAAAGGAACTCGAAGGCCGGATCGACGACTTCAGCCAGGAGGTGATGATCTCCCAGATTGAACTGCTGCTCAGTTATGCCAACCGTTTTTATAAGCGGCAGTTCCTGACGCGCAAAGCGGCCAACACCGACATCCTGCAACGGTTGGAGGAAACGCTGGATACGTATTTCAATGATGAACTGACGTTGAGCCACGGAATCCCTACCGTTGCCTACCTGGCCGAAAAACTGAACCTTTCGCCTAACTACCTGAGTGACATGCTACGATCACTGACCGGGCAAAGCGCCCAACAGCACATTCATGATCATCTCATTGAAAAAGCGAAGGAAAAATTATCTACCACAAGCCTGTCGGTCAACGAGGTGGCTTATGCTTTAGGTTTTGAGCATTCACAGTCGTTCAGTAAGCTATTTAAGACCAGGACGAATCTTTCGCCGCTGGAATTCAGGAAATCTTTTAATTAGCAACTTGCCTGTTATCCGCTGTCATTTTAATAATTACACATTTGGCAGATAATAGTTGCCCCCTTTTTTACAGCTACCAGAATTGCCGGTTGTTCCGCAACTTGAACTAACGAGACTGCAGTAGCCAGAAACTTCAGATTTGCACAGAAACGCCCTTTTTCAAATTACCTGCTCCCAAATATTCTTTGCCATCCTTAAGGACGACAACTTTTAAATTGGCAACCTCCTTATTAATGGGATAACTGCCCTCCTGGGCAACCACACGCAGCGTAATTTCGTGGCCGCTTTTTGCTGCCTTGAATTTGATTTTGCTGTACTGCTTTTTCTTAAATCCCAACCTTCGTCCTTATCCCAGTAAAGTTCGCCCGTAGCGTTGTCTTTTGCATCTGGATTAATATATAGCGTTAAAGTCTTCAACGATTTCTCACCTGTATTTTGGATAACTGGAGAAACTGTTTTGATTGCCCCCTCTTCACCAATTTTATTTAAAGTTTTGACTGATAAATAAAGGCGGTCAAAATCAAATTGGCCTGCAGGGGTCAATCTGTTATGGTTTATCCAGCCATTTGATAAGTCAAAATATCTTGGCACATGATATGAGATCGCACGCGATATTATTGTTCGGAAATTAACATCTTATGTCGGATTAATTATCTGACTTTAACATGCATTTACTGCAATTAATTAAACTTAGTTGTATTGCGCTCGAACCAATTTTTAAACGAAAATAAAATTCATTCTTTTGTTACTTTTTAAACTCTCATAACTTACATTTATTTGTATTTACAGGTGTTAGGACCAAGATTATGTCAAAGAGAAATGATGCTTCTTTACAAAAAATTACCGCTGCTGGTGGGAGTTACGTAGAAAAAACCAAGGGACAGGTAAAAACCAAGAAACACGACTTGCAATACCGTGTGCTGTTTGACAAAAGCCCGTTACCAATGCTCATATATGAGTTATCTAGTTATAGAATACTTGATGTAAATGAGATGGCTGTCTTACATTACGGATATAGCAAGGCCGAATTTTTAAACATGACTATACATGATTACAGGCCTCAAAAAGATGTTGAAGAGGTTAATAAGATACTTAATGGCCTTATTGATAAAAATCGGGCATACCAATTTGGGGTATATGAGCATTTAAAAAAAAACAACACGACTATTAACGTTGAAGTTTCGGGTTACGCAATCACTTATGACGACAAAGAATGCATGATGGTTGTATTTAACGATATTACCGAAAAGGAAATTAGTTTGAAGAAGATAAAAGATAACGAACAAAAGCTATTGGATAGCCAACAGCAGTTATCGCTTATATATAACAATGTTAAAGATGTAATTTTTGTGATTAGCATTGAAGCGGACGGGAAGTTTAAATTCCTATCTGTAAACCAAGCCTTTACCGACATAACAGGAATTCAGGAAAGTGATGTTATAGGAAAATACATTGACTATATAATTCCCGAACCATCTTTAACCCTGGCGGTGTCTAAATATAAACAGGCGATAAGTAGTAAAGAAAAATTACCTGGACAGAAACAACACCATACCCTACAGGCACAAAAATAGGGGAAGTAACAGTTACACCAATTTTTGACCAATACAATAATTGTGTGCAACTGGTAGGGTCGGTACACGATATTACCGAATTGAAAAAAGAAGAACGACAGCTGAGATTGTTGGAATCTGTGATTACTAATACCAACGATTCGGTAATTATAATGGAGGCTGAGCCATTTGATGAGCAGGGACCACGTATCATATATGTTAATAATGCATTTACTAAAATGACGGGATATACTGCTGCCGAGGTTCTGGGTAAATCGCCAAGAATTCTGCAGGGGCCGAACAGTGATCGGGCCGAGTTGGCACGACTTAATGAGGCAATCCGTAATTGGCTATCCTGTGAGATCACAATTATCAATTATAAAAAGAGTGGCGAGCAATTTTGGATAAACACTTCTATTACACCCATAGCAAATGAAAAGGGTACGTTTACTCATTGGATTGCGATTGAGCGGGATGTTACAGAGCAAAAATTAGCAGAGCAAAAATTAAACAGTTCTTACAAGGAAAGAAATGAAATACTGGAAAGCATTGGCGATGGCTTTTTTGCGATGGACAAAAATTGGGTAGTAAACTATTGGAATAAAAGGGCCGAAGTTATTCTGGAAAAACCTCGTGAAGAAGTTATTGGGCGAGACCTAAGAGATATTTACCCCGATATACCGGGACGTGCTACTTACGAGCACTACAAAAAAGCGTTTAAAGAAAAAACTGTACAATCGTTTGAAACATTAAGCCCTGCCGTGAATAGGTGGTTTGACGTGATGGTTTACCCATCCGAAAACGGATTGTCGGTGTATTTTAAGGACATTACCGAAAGGTTGCTTCATTCCAAAGCTATAGAGCAACAAAATGAAAAATTAAGGACAGTTGCCTGGATGCAATCGCACTTAACCCGGCCTCATGTTGCAAATTTATTGGGCTTAATGAATGTTTTGAAAAACGAGGAATTAACAGAGGCTGAAAAGGGGGAGGTGTTAAATCATTTGTTAACTGCAGTTAGTAAGTTAGATGCAATAATATTAGAAATCGTTGAAAATGCTGAGGAAATAAAATACAAATAACAATTCTGAAATGAAAGTCTGCAAAGGTGAATAACTTTAAACGGCAAAAATTTTATATAACCGTTTTGATAATCAGCAGTTTTACCGCTAACAAGTTCATCTACAGGTCGCCGGAACAAAGCGATTAATGGTTTATTTTGATCGGGCTAAAATTATAAAAAACTTGTAAATAATTGACTTACAGAAATTTCTCTCTAATTCAATAATACTTAGCGGTGGGATTGAGTCGTTCTTGGCTGTGCCGGTGATATAACTATAGGCGCCTTGCCTGACGAATAATTTGATGATGGCTAAAGCCATCTCTCTGTTGCGCCGGTTGTTTGTGCAGTTTTTTTGCTTTCGCCAGTTTTTCCAATGGGGCAAATTCATTTTTGCTCAATTAGCGAGGCGGAGAGCGTAGCATTTAAAATATTTCAAACACGCCTAACCCTTTATCCGTTTAGCAGCCGGGCTCCGGTAGAGGATCTTAAAGCGACGATCCAGTAATGTTACGCCGAGGTCACTCCCGTCAAAAATTTTCGAAAAGGCAGCTTCCAGTATCTGATTTACTTATCGATGAAGTGGCCGTACACGGCCGGGTTATTAATTAGGTAATGAAAAGCAATGATATGTCATTATCCGACAAACAATATCAGAAAAAATAAAAACACCCCAGGGGCCTGAATCTCACATAAACAACTTTTTAAAATAAATGGCGTATAGAAGTATATTCTTGCGCTCCAAGTACCTGTTCATCATGCAAAACCCTAAATTAAACTACTTCTTTGTTCGGTACTGCCGACGTATTCCTCACTTGTGGAACTCATTAATTGGCGATTCCTCAAATTTCTCGCTTGAATCACGTATATTTCATTCAATCAGCCTAAGCCTGATGGTTTTGGCCGCCTGTTATATTCCATACAATCTTGTCGCGGGTCTGAAAGTAGCAGCTGTATCATGCCTGTTGATTGGCACCGTTTTCCTGCATCAATTCTATTTCTCCAGATTCAGGAACAAACCGCATAGTAATGTCATATTCGGAATAACTGGACTTTTCATATTTTCAGTAAACTATTTTTCCAACGCCGGCATCAGCGGTTCCACAGACCTCATCTGGCCGTCTTACTTGTTACTCGTGTTTGCCATCTCGCCATACGGGCAGTACCTTGCCTGGCTCTCAACATATGTCATCGTTTTTATATTGATCCACTTGGCCGAATACCTCGATCCTTCCCTGGTGAGCCATCCTTTCGTGCAGGGCAAGGGCCAGGTCCTCGACCGGATCACGGCGTTTCCTATTCCTGTGCTGGCGATTTATATTATAATCAAATTTATCAGGAAAAATTATGATAAAGAAAGAAGCGAGGTATCGGAAAAAACGAAGTCCATCGAATTAAGAAACGAGCAAATATTGGAACAGAAAGAACAGCTTGAAAAAAGCAACGCAGAAAAGAGCAAACTTATGTCGATCATTTCACATGACCTACGAGCGCCCCTAGTCAATATCCAAAATTATCTGGAACTATTAAGCGAGGATCAATTGGACAGCCAGGATAGGGAAATGCTGGAAAACAGTTTAAAAGACGCCACCCGTGATACGATCAACATGTTGTCTAACCTGTTAAACTGGTCAAGGACGCAAATGACAGGCCCCGTTGTTCACCTCACCGCGCTTAACTTGCTGGGTACCCTCCTGCCAACACTGGAAATGGAACGTTCATTGGCTGCAGTAAAAAAGATAGATCTTAGATGGGACATTGCATCCGGGCTTACCGCGACCGGCGACAAAGACATGCTTGAGCTGGTGATCCGCAACCTGATCAGCAATGCGATCAAATTTACCCGACCGAACGGTCACATTTTAATCCGTGGAAGCATATCCGGTGCTGATTGTAAGCTAGAAGTAAACGACAATGGAGTTGGTATACCATCGGACAAGAGAGCAGATCTTTTCTCTCCGGTTACCGAACCCGCTTACGGTACAGAAAACGAACGGGGTATTGGTCTCGGCTTGGTGCTTTGTAAAGATTTCATGGAACGCCAGGGCGGCAGGCTTAATTATGAAAGCACTGTCGGAACAGGTTCCAGCTTTTTTATTTTTCTCCCCCTGTCTGAACAGGTGCCCAACCTGCCGGACCGTGCCAGGTAATGATGAGTCATGATATGGGCGTAAAAAAGGCCCATTTACTAATGTAAATGAGCCTTATAAAAGCGGGTAAGCAATGGGGCTCGAACCCACGACCCCCAGAACCACAATCTGGTGCTCTAACCAACTGAGCTATGCCTACCGTTTTGTTTTCGAGTGTGCAAAAATAGAAATCTCCCGGTTAATTGCAAACTCTTTTTTAAAATTACATTAAGCTTACCCGTTTAATTTAGAATGATTATGCTTAATAAGTATTTTTGTAACTATGGCTGAGCAATTGATAGAACTAAATGTGACCGGCATGCATTGTAATAATTGCGCAATGTCCGTCCATAAATTCCTCGAAAAAAAAGGTTTACACAATATCCTGGTTGATTTTGCCGGCGAAGAGGTAAAATTTTCAACCAACGATGAAACCCGGCTACCTGAAATAAAAAAAGGGATAGAAAGTTTAGGTTTTAAAGTTGTCGAGGATCTCAGCACCCATTCCGTACCGTTTTACGAGCGGGTAGAAAACAAATTTATCTTCTGCGCCATCTTTACAGCACCACTTTTGCTGCACATGATATTACCCTGGCATTTTCTGCATCAGCCCATAATTCAATTGTTGTTATGCCTTCCGGTTTTTATAGTTGGATGTTTACACTTTGGCAGAAGCGCCATTAGTTCAATAAAGGGAGGTATCCCTAATATGGATGTGCTCATTTTTGTGGGCTCAACATCGGCATTTATATATAGCCTTATCGGCACAATACAAAACCTCGGCCCTCAATACCAGTTTTACGAAACTTGCGCCACCATTATAACACTGGTACTGCTGGGCAATGTGTTTGAAAAACGTTCGGTAAGCCAAACTACTTCTGCAGTAAAAGATCTGATCAAGTTTCAGCAAGTAAATGCTAACCGGATAATAAACGGCAGCGTTGAGGTAATCAATGCCAAAGAAGTGCGTCCGGGTGATACACTGCTGATTAAGCAGGGCGATAAAATACCTGTTGACGGTGAAATCCTTTCAGGCGAAGGTTCGGTTGATGAAGCTATGCTTACCGGCGAAAGCATCCCTGTTGAAAAACAAAAATATGATAAGGTTATTGGCGGCACTATATTAATTAACGGCAATTTCCACATGCTGGCAACCCGTGTTGGGTCAAATACCATCCTCGCCCAAATTATCGACCTGATGAAGAAAGCCCAGGCGGCTAAACCACCTGTTCAAAAACTCGGTGATAAGGTTGCAGCTGTATTTGTCCCTGCGGTAATACTGATAGCATTGACCACCTTTATGCTCACTTACTTTGTTGGCGGTTCGGGTTTACAACATGCTATCATGAATGCTATTGCTGTGCTGGTTATATCTTGTCCATGTGCCATGGGTTTAGCCACGCCCACTGCTGTTATGGTTGGTTTAGGCCGGGCGGCTAAGAACGGCATCCTGGTAAAAGGCGGAGATACGATTGAAGCCGTTACTAATACCAGATATGTAGTTTTTGATAAAACAGGCACACTTACAACCGGCAAGTTTACCGTTAATGAGATCAGGATTGAGAATGGTGCGGATATACAACACATCAGGGGCATGATCACTGCTATTGAGGAACGATCTAATCATCCGATAGCCAAATCGCTTGTAAACGGTTTAAAAGAATTACCACAGCAAAAGCTCATTTTAAAATCGGTTAAAGAAGAAAAAGGCTTGGGTATGCGTGCAGAAGATATCCACGGCAATAATTACTTTTTGGGTACAGCGAAAACCAACCACCAGGCCAGTTTCAACATTGTGCTGTATAAAAACCAGGTACTGATGGCGCAAATTGCTGTCGATGATCAGGTAAAACCTGAAGCCGCCACGCTTATAACTCAACTTAAACAAATGGGTATTATCCCGGTACTGTTGAGCGGTGATAAAAAAGACCGTTGCCTTAGCATAGCTCATCAATTAGGTATCACAGAGGTTCATGGCGAAAAACTTCCCGAAGAAAAACTGAAGGTGATTGACATTTATAAACAAAAAGGTAAAACCATTATGATAGGTGACGGCATTAACGATGCTCCTGCCCTAACCCATGCAGATGTTGGCATATCTATGAATGACGCCAGTCAGGTGGCAATTCAGTCGGCCAGTGTGGTACTATTAAATACCGACCTGCAGTCGGTGATTAAGTTTTTGCAGATCAGCAGGCATACGCTCCTTACCATAAAACAAAACCTTTTCTGGGCTTTTGCCTATAATATCATAGCTATCCCAGTGGCGGCAATGGGTTTCCTTAATCCTATGGTTGGCGCACTCACCATGGCGTTTTCAGACGTGGTAGTGATTGGGAACTCATTGAGACTGAAGATAAAAAAAGTTGATAGATAATAGATCATTGTTCATGGCAGCTTTTTAGCCCTATCAGTTTAATGAATAGGGTAAAGTTTACTATTTTTGAACCTTACAATGGTTTCTGGCTATGATCTATGAACCATCAACTATGAACTAATTTAAATGATCGAGATTTTTACAGACGGGGCTTCAAGCGGAAATCCGGGACCGGGTGGATATGGTGTGATCTTGCGCTCTGGACAACATTACAAAGAGCTTTCGGAAGGGTTTCGCAAAACCACCAATAACCGAATGGAGCTACTTGCGGTGATCAAAGGCCTGGAAGCGCTGAAAGCGCCCAATCAAAATGTAATGATCTTTTCCGACTCTAAATATGTTATTGACGCTATCGAAAAACGCTGGGTTAATGGCTGGGTAGCCAAGGGCTTTGTGGGCAAAAAAAACAAAGATCTGTGGATGCGCTATTTGGAGATCAGCAAGCTTCATAAAATTAAATTCACCTGGGTGCGCGGGCATAACGGGCACCCCGAAAATGAGCGTTGCGACCAATTAGCCGTGGCAGCAGGCAAGCGTCCTCCCCTGCTCATTGATTCAGTTTTTGAAGCGGAGAATGCAAGGGCAGGGATGGTTTAGCTTTGCGGGAGACGCAATTATGCGTCTCTACATCAAAACTTTCACCCCGCCAGTTCAATTATCTGCAGATCCTGGATCTTGTCACCATCAATATTAAATCTCAACAACGTACGCACCTTATGCCAGCCCTGCTTGCCTGCCGCGCCGGGGTTCATATGCAAACAATTGATCTTTTTATCAAACATCACTTTTAATATGTGCGAATGACCCGTGATGAACAACTTTGGCGGATTACTATAAATTTCAGCCTTGATATTTTGGCTGTACCTGCCGGGATAACCGCCAATATGGGTCATCCAAACATCTACATCTTCGCATTTAAAACGTAAATGTTCGGGGTAAACAATTCGTACATCTTTATCGTCGATATTGCCATATACACCTTTTAAGGGCTTGAAAGCGGCAAGCTTGTCGGCAAGTTCAATAGTACCGAAATCACCCGCATGCCAGATCTCGTCGCAGTTTTCAAAATGTTTAAAAACGGCATCGTCGAGGTAGCTATGAGTATCAGAAATTAGGCCTATGCGGGTCATGGGGTAAAGTTAGAATTTAATTAGAAGCAAGAGTCAAGAATTAAGATTCGAGACGGTACTAAAATATCGTCAGGAAATCTTTTAGCACTTCCCGGTATGTTTCCGTATATACTTTTGGCTCGCTGTAGATTACAAATTTATCAGTTTGAGTCTGCGTGTTGTTTTTTCCGAAAGCAAGAATTTCCCGGTGCGCTGTAACATCCTTAAAGGAGTGAATGCTAATTGTTTTTTGCAGATAAAGTCCGCTTTGTAAGGCGAGGTTTTTCACCAGTGCCGAAGTATCTACAGGCAGTATCAGCCAGCAAATTCCTACCTCTGTAAGGTGCGCTGCAATTGCTGACATCAGGCTTTCAAAAAAACCATCAGCAGCATGCTTGGCTAAATTAGTTCTAACTCCCGGTGATTGAAGAGAATTAATATAAAACGGCGGATTTGATACAATGAGATCATATCTCTTTTCAGGATGATCTTCAAAAAATTGTTTAAACCCTTTTGCATAAAGTGCTAACCTGTTTGCAAATGGTGAATTGCTGAAATTGTTTTTTGCTGTAGCAGCGGCCTGCTCATCAATTTCAACTGCGTCTATTTTAGCATCCGTAAAGCGTTGCGCCAGCATCAGAGCTATTACGCCTGTTCCGGTACCTATATCCAGTATGTTCAACGGTTCTGCATCGCCGGCCATAGCGCCGAGCAATACTCCATCGGTATTGATTTTCATAGCACAACCGGTTTGATCAACGCTGAACTTTTTGAAACGGAACATGAGGGCGAAGTTATCTATTGGTTGGGAATAAACTGCATTTCTGCTAAATAACTTACATCGTCGCCCTTTTGGCCGGGCGAGGGACTTTACTTTACCTTAGATGCAAAGTAACCAAACATCAAGGCAAAAAAATGCTTCAACCCACAGGCCATACTCCCTGGCCCGCTTTTTTGCCGGGCCTTTACCCGCTTTTGATTTGGGAATCGTAAGGTTATTTTTTTCTCCTAAGGAAGCAGTTGCCTTACTGCTTGTATATCGATTTCTCGCTTCTCTTTCCCACCTCTTTCTTGTCTCTTGCATCTTGACCTCCTGAATCTTTTCCCCTCCCCGTCAGCAGGTAAGCTTCGGGCGAAAGCGGGCAGAACAATGGTGGCCTGTGCGGTTGCAGGGGCATAGCAAGTTTTTGCAGAAGGGACGGCCTGCGCAGCCGGGGCAAAATAATTGCAGCCCGTGGTTCCGCCCGGTTTGCAGGGCAAAGGCCAAGCAAAGGCATGTGTGGGTGGCCAGTGCGGCAAAGAAGCCTATCTGCTGACTTGATTTTTTGGTTCTTTTGTATCAAGACAAAAGAACAAAGCCAACCCGCGGCAATTGAGCGGGCCAATGATTGTTAATACCAACAAAAGTTAAAAAGTAAACCTGTCCTGTGGGATGCCGAAATAAATTCGGCACGACCACCTAAATTAGATCTCATACAACTCCAGCGGCGAGCCATCCGGATCGGCAAAAAACGTAAAGCGTTTGTCGGTGGTTTCATCTATGCGGATAGGTTCAATATCCACACCAAATGAAGAAATATGCGCTACCGCCTCATCCAGATCATCAACCTCAAACGCTAAATGACGTAAACCAGCCGCTTCGGGGCGTGACGGACGTGCAGGGGGATCAGGAAAAGAAAAAAGCTCGATCTGGTAGAGGTCGCCTACTTCCAGATCGAGTTTGTATGATTGCCGTTGTTCGCGGTAAACTTCGCGGACTATTTTTAAACCGAGTACCTCAGTATAAAACTGCTTGGATTTTGCATAATCCGAACAAATGATAGCTATATGATGTACCCGGTTAAGTTTTAACATTATTCGCCTAAAATACCGTGAAGGATATTAGCGTGAACCATTTTCAGGTCGGTAACATGACCAAAGGCTTCTTCATCGACAGTTAAGCCACCGTTGGTTACAGTACCCAGCAGGGTAAACTCGACCTCGCTGGTAGCCATTACCTCAACAAAACGTTCCTCCTCTTCGGGAGCAACGCTTACCACTACCCGGCCTTGCGCTTCACCAAACAGGAAGGCATCTTTACGGATACTGTCATCAGTAGCTATGTCAAAACCAAGTCCGTTAGGCATTGCCGACTCTAACAGCGCAATATATAAACCACCGTCAGCAACGTCATGGGCCGATTCAACCACTTTGTGTTTAATCAGTTCCTTAACAGTTTGCTGCATATCGTACTCTTTATCGATATCGAAATGCGGCGCAGGCGCTTTAGTTATTTTGTGCCATGAAGCAAGGTATTGTGATGATGCGATATCATTAACCGATTCGCCGATCAGGTAGATCAGATCGCCAGGCTGCTTAAAGTCGGCAGTCATGATGTTATCAACGTTATCCATTACACCCAGCATACCAATAGTTGGCGTAGGGAATACCGAACCACCATCGGCCGACTGGTTATAGAAACTCACGTTACCGCCGGTAACAGGGGTTTCAAACTTGCGGCAGGCATCGCCCATACCTTTAATAGCGCTCACAAACTGCCAGTAAACTTCAGGAATGTAAGGGTTACCAAAGTTTAAGCAGTTGGTAATAGCCACAGGCTCGCCACCGGCACAGGTAATGTTACGTGCGGCTTCGGCAACGGCAATGGCAGTACCTTTGTATGGGTCGGCGTATACGTAGCGCGAGTTACAGTCGGTTGTCAACACGATAGCTTTGTCGGTATCTTTAACGGCAACAACGGCTGCATCGCATGAGCGGTTAGCGGTCATGGTTTGTACACCTACCATGCTATCGTACTGATCGGTTACCCAGCGTTTTGAAGCAATATTAGGATGACCAACCAAATGTTCGGCAACCTCAACAAGGTTTGCAGGTTCTGCAACATCGTCGATATTGAATTTCTGATTTTCGGCAAAGTATGCAGGCTCGCGGTATTCGCGCTGGTAAACCGGGGCACCGCCGCCTAATACAAGGTCATCGGCAGGTACATCGGCAACTTTTTCACCGTGCATAAAGTATTCTAAACGTTTGGTATCGGTTACTTCACCAATAATGGCGCAGTTTAAATCCCATTTATCAAAAATAGCCTCAACTTCTTTTTCTCTGCCTTTATGAACTACGATCAGCATGCGTTCCTGTGATTCAGAAAGCAGGATCTCGTAAGGTTTCATGTGATCCTGGCGGGTTGGCACTTTGTCCAGGTCGATACGCATACCGTGCTCGCCTTTGGCACTCATTTCTGAGTTTGAGCAGATGATACCGGCAGCGCCCATATCCTGCATACCAACAACGGCACCGGTTTTAATAACTTCAAGGGTAGCTTCAAGCAACAGTTTTTCCTGGAAAGGGTCGCCTACCTGTACGGCAGGAAGGTCGTTCACCGAATCTTCGGTAATATCTTTAGAAGCAAAGGCGGCACCGTGGATCCCGTCTTTACCTGTAGCCGAACCAACTATATAAACCGGGTTGCCCACACCGTATGATGTAGCAGAAACGGTTTCACCGGCCTTAACAATACCGGCCGACATAGCGTTAACCAACGGATTAACATTATAGCAATCGTCAAAAAATAATTCGCCGCCAACGGTTGGGATCCCGAAAGCGTTACCATAGTGGCTGATGCCTTTAACTACACCTTTAACCAACCATTTGGTTTTGTCGAGGCTCAGGTCGCCAAAACGCAGGGAGTTAAGCTGCGCGATTGGCCTTGCGCCCATGGTAAAAATATCGCGGTTAATACCGCCCACGCCTGTCGCTGCACCTTGATAAGGTTCAAGTGCCGAAGGGTGATTGTGCGATTCGATTTTGAAGGCGCAGCCAATGCCATCGCCAAGGTCAACAAGACCGGCATTTTCTTCACCTGCTTTAGCCAGCATCCGCGGACTATCCTTTGGCAAAGTTTTAAGCCATGTAATTGAATTTTTGTATGAGCAGTGCTCGCTCCACATAACCGAGAAAATAGAAAGCTCGGTAAAGTTGGGCACACGCCCTAATATTTCATTTATACGTGCAAATTCTTCGGGTAAAAGGCCCAGATCTTTAGCGGTTTCAACGGTGGTTAATTCCTGGTGCTCCAATGTAATATTGTTTTATTTGAAAGGATGCGCAAAAGTATGAAAAAAGGCGGAAAGGGAAAAGGTTAAAGGCGAAAGGTTTGGGAAACGCCCACATGAGTATCAGATCAATTGTAACAAAGCGGCTGTCCCAATTTTTTGATTCCCGAAAAAAATAAAAAAATCTCCGGCGTCTTTTTTTAAAAACGAGCATGTTCCAAATTTTGAGTGTGAAAACGCGGAACATCTTTTTTATGAAACACTTTGATAATCAACCAACTATCATTTCACCCGAAACACTGTTAAATAACTCATAATCAGACAATAAAACTATAAAGAGTAGAAAACAGGATCAAACCATCGATTTTTCATCTTCCATTTATTTCACTCATTTTTTATGATTTTTTGGAGATTTTCTGCAATCAGCACTTTAGTTGCAAAAGGTACTGACAGAATAGCGACACCATTATTGGAATTTAAAATACAGCCTTGTAGTAAATGTGCCATATCTTTAATTGTTTTTGGTAGAAGTAATAAAAACAACTTGAGATGAAAAAAATTGCCATTATCTGTTACTGCCTTTTATTATCGTTACCATCCCTTCTATTTTTTAGTCCTCAGGTTGCTTATGCGCAAGATGACCCTTTACCGGCCCGTAATGATACTGCTATTCATTTTAGGTCGAAGGTAATGGACGAAATGAGGACGCTTTGGATCCATGTTCCGGACGACTACTATACCAGCAACAACGACTACCCTGTACTTTATGTACTGGACGGTGATTCCCATTTTAATTATTTAGCACGCACGGCCGATTTTCTTTCGGGCTATGACCGCAACAGGACACCAAAGATGATTGTTGTCGGCGTAGTAAATATTGACAGGGGCCGGGATTTTACGCCGGTATATTTAAAGAAACAAGACGGAAACAGGGACAGTTCCAAAATTATGCCCGACACCGGTGCAGGACGTTTTCTTCGTTACCTTCAACAGGAGGTTGTTCCATATATTGATAAAAATTACCGGGTGCAACCTTATCGTATACTGGCAGCACATTCATTGGGTGGCTTATTCGCGCTTTACGCAAAGGAAACAGATCCCTTGCTTTTCCCCGGTATGATACTGAGCAGTCCCGTTACAACCGACAGATTGCTTGCTAACCTGGCACGCTTCCTTAATTTTAGTCACCCGCATAACGGCAAAATGTTTGTGGGTATCGGTAATGAGAACACATCAAAAGTAGATCTGTTAGTTGCCAACTTAAAGCGACAGGCCCCCGGTTGGTTTGACTGGGCCAATCAATATTATCCCGATGAAAATCATTTTACAGCCCCTTACAAAACGGTGTTTGATGGTTTAAAATTTATTTATCGGGGTTGGTTTATAGATTATTACGGAAACGATAACCTGACCTTATCGGCTATTGATGCAAGGTATCAGAAATTATCCGATGAATTCGGTTATAAGATCACTCCGGGTGAAGAGTTTCTAAATAATTGTGGTTATTATCAATTACGCCTAAATCATATTGAAAATGCGGTTAGCATTTTTTCTGAAAACGTTAAGAAACATCCGACGTCATTTAACGCATATGACAGCCTTGGTGAAGCGTATATGCATTTAGGTGACAAGCCTAACGCGATCCGTTATTACAAAAAGTCTTTGGAGCTAAATCCGCAGAATGATAATGGTAGGCAGATGTTGAAGAAGTTGGGAAATTAAACTTTAATGGCGCGAGTATACAGCGCAGGGAACGGTGGTAGGGTATTCGTGACATTTCTAAATCAGGCTCATCTTATAACTTACATTGTATAAAAGTCACGAGTACGCCACGCTTTTTGCCAACGCTGCATACTCGCGCCAGCTGGGGAGTGTCAAATGCTTTTCAGCTTTTAGCTTTATAAACTTTACATATTCGGTTTCGCGAATATAATTCAGATGAGAGTGAGTGTTTTTAAACTCCAAATTTGAAAGAAAAAGCGAGTATGCTGTCTTGCCGGTACCTTTATCACCAATTAAAAAATAGTTATTTGGCTTCAAGATAGAATACAATTCATCTGTTTTTATAAAATATCGAACCAAAAGCTCTTTACTTTGCCGTTCTTTAAAATTCTCAGCATCATTAAATCCCAGGTTCAAGTCTATAAACTTTTTCATATAATTATTTTAAGCTGGGTATGAAAGTAAAAATTGACGAACACCGGCTATCATTAATTTTATTTCGCCGATTCCGTAATCCTCGTATTGGCCGTGGGCTGCAGAGTTCCGCGTGTCAAGCCATGCGGTAACCTGCTTCTGATATGCCAAGTTATATTTCCCACTTTTTGTTAGCTCTGCATTTATAACATCTGCTTTCTTAGGAACAATCTTTCCTTTTGGATTTGCAATATCAATAGGTATTCCTGCTAATGTACATAACTGCTTGAGATGTATCTCCAACGTTGATCCCGTTATTACCGCGGCAGCATCCTTATAACCTTCATTTAATAAATAGTCTGCCATTTCAAGATAATTAGAGAAAACCTCTGATTGAATAATTTCATTTAAAGTTTTCAGATAGCCATTATTGATATCGTCCCGCAAAGCATTTATTATGCCGATAAGCATTCGCAATTTCGGACCATCGTTAATGTTCGTTCGAGAGATAATTTTCGATGCTTCGATATAGTATTCAGATGTTTGGCCGACGATACGATTGACAGTAGCCTTTATCTTTACTATCAGAGATATCAGTTCTTCCATATCCACGCCTCCAGAAAGATCATCATACTGAGCTTTGCTCTTTATCTTGGAATATTCGTTAATTATTCCGTCGAGCTGGTTTGAAAAAAAAGTATAATTCATTGATAAGGTTAGTTCATTAATATAAGTCTATTTACTGGTAAGCTAATCTAACTTTTTTCAATCAGATTATTTAAATAAAATATTCATTATAACAAATAAATCAAATTCAATTAATTTCCTTTCTGAATCATTGTATCTGTTTATTTTAGTTGGCTTACAGCCCATTTTGTTTAGCCTCTTACCCTACTGGCGCTAATATACAACATCGACAAAAGCGTGGCGTAGTCAGGACTTTACAGAAACAACTAACCATTGCCATTCCCCCAACAATTCCCTAATTTTATTCAACCAATTATAAAATCAAACATAACCACAACAACCGCCAGTTACAGACGCACAGCGGATTCGTTGGCAAAAGTGTTCAAGGGTAAACCCCATGTCAATATTCATTAAAATCGTATCGACAGCGTTGCTTATCATAAGCACAGGGAATGCTTTTGCCGAAAGCAGCGGCCAATCCCCCCCCCGACTGGCGCGAGTATGCAGCGCAGGCAAGAAGCGTGGTGTACTCGTGACTTTGTAAAGCATTTTAAATAACTTAGCAGATCAAGAAGTTACGCGGTACCAGCAAACCAACGAATGAAAAACCATTTGATATTCCTACTGACAATCATCTTATTCGGCGAATCGCACAAAATTCAGGTTAAAGAGCAGATAACTGCTATTGTGGTAGAAAAATATCTTCCACAACCTTCTGGAAATGGCGTAGTCAGCTACAAAAAGACTAATTACCAAATAAAAAGTGTCGAAAACTTTGACAAAAATGGCTCGCTCAATAGCGTTAGTTTTTTAGAGTCCGAAGGCTGGCTTGAATTTAAAAGAGAAGAATTTTCCGGGATCCGGGATTTCTTCAAAGCCTCCGATCTGACACCCAAACTGGAATGTCAAATCATCGGCAAAAACCTAATGAAAATTAATACCGACACGATAGCATATGACTCACTGAACATGCAGCGTCGTATGATCTATTATTTTAAAAAGAATGACCGCAAGTGGTTATTTATTTTGAAGTTTTGATTGATTGGGAAACAAGATGCCAACAAAAACCATTGCCATTCCCCTAACAATTCCCTAATTTTATTCAACCAATTATCAAATTGAACATAACTACAACAGCCTCCAGGCACAGATGCATGGCGGATTAGTCGGCAAAAGTGTTTAAGGGTTAAACCCATGTCAATATTCATAAAAATCGTATCGACAGCGTTGCTTATCATAAGCACAGGGAATGCTTTTGCCCAAGCCAGCGGTCAATCTCCATCAAACATCAGTTCAAAGCAGGTTATTATCTACCGGTACAATCCGCACCACAAAAAAGACCATAAGGTTAAAGCTATAGCTCTTTTGGCAGCTAAGTGTTATTACTTTAAAAAAGTGCCGCATGCGCAAATAGGCAAACCTTTATCAGCCGAAAACGGCAAATACATAGCGGATGCCACCATGAACAACTTCATGAGTAAGCTGACCGCAAAAAATTTCGAAAACATCAACAAGCGGGAATGTAATTGCGGCGGCATGAGTGAGGAAACCTATGTTGTTGAGATAAGCCCCGAGGGGCTGGCCGCCAGCAGGAGGATTTTTTATGTTCCGGTAGTTAGTAACTGCCCGGCCAATTCGCCATGCGCGGTTATTGGTACTATTACCGATTTCTTTGCAAAACTGAAGCAAAAATAAGTCATCCCCACCGGTCTCCCAACCGGCGAGGGGATGCAGGCACTTAACTATTAACTATTACTACTTAAGAAACAGGTCCCTGTAGCCCAGGTTGGGTTTTTGGCATACGCCTTCCAGAAGATCTGATCAAGGGCAAAATCGAAATTAGCTTTGAAACTGCGTGTGTTGGTCAGGATCACAAAATTAAACCCGTTACCCAAACGGGCTTGTTCTGTAGCCGTACCCGGCAAGCTTCCCTGGTGAAAATAGCTATCGCCTGCAATGGCCCAGCCGCAACCATAGCCGGCATTGGCCGTTGAGCCGGTATACATGGTGGTTAGCGAAGCCGATGTAAGGATATCTGGCCGTACGGGGAATTTATCAATATAAACCAGGAACCTGGCCAGGTCGGCAGCGGTAGCAACCCAGCCCCCGTGCGCATCCATCCGCGTAATATTATAAGCATAAGGATCCTCTCCTGATTGACCGTAATAGGTAACTTCTTTGGCCTGTTTATCGGCCAGTGTGTTGCCGCCAATGGTCATATCAGTAATTCCGATTGGAGTTAAAACCAATGTTTTTACAGCTTCGGCATAGGCTTGGCCGGTAATTTTTTCTATCACACGCCCCAATATGCAATATCCAAAGTTAGAGTAGTCGTAATTGGTACCCGGTACATGATCGAGCGGACGGTTATCTAAAGTCCAGGTAATGAGCTGTGCCGTCGTCATTGTCGGGTTACTGAACATCGGGTCATCTGTTTCATTCCCCCAGCCGCCTGAGGTGTGGTGCAGCAATTGATCAACCGTAATATCGGTAATGTGTAAGCCATAGGCTTTAGTACCATAGGTTTTACCTAAAATAGCGCCATCGCCAAATACTTTGTCCGATAGCTTTATTTTGCCCTGCTCAAGCAGTTTCATGATGGCAACCGCCGTAAATTGTTTTGAACAGCTGGCCAACCGGTAACGGTCGCTAATAACAGCTTTGGTACCTTTAGATTTGTTGCTTACGCCGTAAGCTTTCAGGTAAACCAGTTTTTCGCCTTTGGTAATCGCTACGGATACCGCCGGTACATCATAAGTAGTCATAAAGGTATTTACCTCATCATCTAAAGCGGCAACAGCAACCTTGCTGGGGGTTAGGGTATCAACAATGGTGCCCGTTCCTCCGCCTGTGCCTGTTCCGGTACCTGTACCCGTTCCTTTACCGGTTGTATCTGTACCATTGTTTGTTTTAGGTACAGATGGCGCATCCTTTTTGCAGGCGGCAAAAAGCAGCAGACCTGCAATGGCAATTAATTTACTGATTTTCAAAGCATTAAAAGATAGGCTATAAAGCCCGAAGGGATAAGTGTTTTTCATAGGGTATTTAATGGATATTAGGTTTAGTGTAAATTGCAGGCTTTGTTGCCGGGGCTATAACGCAAATGCAATTAGCTTACAAAGCTACATTACCAGTAAAAAAAACACTTACGCGTATGTTGCAAATACTTTCGAGTTTGTTGCATTTTTGTTGCAGCGCAATGCGCGCATACCTTTAAAAGATTGATGAAATGAAACGAATGCTTATCCTGTTATTATTTTTCTGCAACGCTTTGATAGCCCGGGCGCAAAGAATTATCGAACCATCTGCAGCAAAGCACCCGGAATGGACGCGCTCCTTTCCGCCTTTTCAAATCGCGGGCAATCTTTATTATGTGGGCACTGCCGATCTGGCTTGTTATCTCATCACCACTTCCGGAGGCAATATCCTGATCAACACCGGGCTTGCGTCTTCCGAACAGCAAATCACAACAAATATCAAAACTCTGGGATTCAGGATTTCAGACACAAAAATCCTTTTAACAACCCAGGCTCATTTTGATCACATGGGTGCGATGGCGGCAATAAAGAAGATCACAAAAGCCAAAATGATGGTAGATGAAGGAGACGCGACGGTTGTAGCCGACGGGGGCTTTCTGATTATGACCTTAAAGGGGGTGTGCGCACATTCAAACCTGTAAAAGCAGACCGTATTTTACACAACGGCGATAGTATTAAGCTGGGTAACATGAAACTAACCATACTTCACCATCCGGGGCATACCAAAGGGTCCTGCAGCTATTTATTTGATGTAAAAGATAATAAACGAAACTACAGGGTTTTGATCGCCAACATGCCCACTATCGTTACCGATAAAAAGTTTTCAGATATCTCTTCCTATCCCGGCATCGCTAATGACTATGCGTATACCTTAAAAGCAATGAAGGGATTAAAATTTGATATTTGGTTAGCATCCCATGGGTCCCAATTTGATCTCCTCAGCAAACACAAGCCCGGCAGCCCTTATAATCCGATGGTTTTTGCTGATAAGAAGAATTATTACGATGAAATAAATGAACTGCAGGAAGAGTACGATAAGAAAATAGCGGAGAAATAGCGTTGGAGAATCAGGCTTTACGTTTACTGGTGTTTACTGGTCGAAGTTTAGCGACAGCGTAACTTCGTCCTAAAATGAGTTAAGCTTTCAGCTTAACTCATCCTGTTCAAGTTAATATGTCAACTTCTCCCCCGCAAGCAGGATGCTTGCAGGGTTTTAGGTCCAAGTTACGCTATCGCTAAACTTGAACCAGTGTGGGGCGTAACATCAAATATGAATATCAAGCTGTATATCTGAGGTATACAAGCGAGGCTCCCGCAAGCGTCTTTGATTGTGCCCCGCGTTCGGGTCATAAATATGCATAGCATATATATTTTCAGTAACTATTTTGTTATTCTGCTTTGAAATAAAGTGTTTTATTGTAACTTACGGTAAAACTTAAGCCTTTCGCAATGATCAAAAAAATCGCCTTACTATTTACTTTAACACTTATCGGTTGCCGTGCTTTTTCGCAAACCTGTAACTGCGAAACCGAAGTAAAATATATCGCCGGCTTTATGGAAAAGAATTACGCCGGTTTTAAGGACAAGCAGGCACTGATGACTAAAGCCGGCTACGATAAAATGCTCAGTGAATATATCGGGCTTGCAAAAAAGCCCCATGCCAACGAACATTGTCTCCTGATCATAGCCCAATACCTTGGTAAATTTAAAGACCACCATGTATCCGTTGGTGTTAAATTTGATGCAACTAAAATTGATTCGGCGTATATAGCAAACCGGGAGATCGTTCCTATAACAGCAGAAAAAATTGCCGAATTAAGAAAATCCAAAGGCTTTGAGGGTATTTATGATTTTCATGATCCGGCCAAATATAAGATAGCCGTAATAAAAGACAAAACGCCTTTGCACGACTATCTGGCTGTGATTGTGAGTTCCAACCTGCCTGGCTGGAAACCGGGCATGATAAAATGGGAAGCTAAAATGGTTAATGACAGTATTGGGCGTGGCATATTATATATACTTAACGGAATGCCAAAAGTAGAAGGGTTTTATTTTAAAGGCAACCGGATTTATGGCGATTGGCATCGCGAGGGGACTACAGTTACTGAGCCCGCCTCATCCAAATACGAACCGGTGGCGTTCCGTAAACTATCTGATAAAACCAGCTATCTGAAAATATCAACCTTTTCTCCGTCAAATGCAACAAACATTGATTCTATTATTAAGGCAAATCAAGCGATACTTTCAAACACTCCTAATTTAGTTTTAGATTTAAGGGGCAATGGCGGCGGCGCCGACTATACCTTTATCCCCTTAATGGATTTGGTATATACCGGCCCGATTAAAAATATTGGTAATGATTTGCTCTCTACCGATGCCAATATAGCCGGCTGGAAAAATATATTAAATGACAATGACAGATCCGAAGAAAACAAACAATCGCTCAGAAAAATAATTGCCTCGCTTGAAGCAAACAGGGATAAAATGGTAATGCACGCTAACGATTTTGACATCACAGGATACAAAATACAGCCCAACCCGGCTAAGGTTGTTATATTAATTGATAATAATTGCGCCAGTACTACCGAAGAGTTTTTACTACAAAGCCGCCAAAGTAAAAAAGTTACGCTGATGGGGCAAAACACATCAGGAACGCTCGATTATTCTAACGTACTGCAAGCTCCGTTTTCTTGCATGCCGTACGTTCTTCATTATTCTTCCTCTCGTAGCCGCCGTGTGGATGTAGGCCTGGGAATTGATGAAACAGGTATAAAGCCCGCCGTTTATTTGCAGGAAAAAGACGATTGGATCAAAAAAGCCCAGGAAACATTGGAACACTAAAAGACACAATCTCTCATACCTGTTAAACAGCAAATGGGGCTATCCGGCGCTTAAGCCTAAATTCATTAAAACAGCCGATACTTTATAGTAATGGCCGTTCTGTTTTACCTTCACCGGTCTCCTTCACTGACCCAAGTTTAGCGATAGCGTAACTTCGGCCCCACTCATCCCTCCCAACCCGCATCTCGTCAATTATCCCAATACAATCATCAATTCCCAAAACCCATACCGTTAACATTCGCTATTTTGTTGTCAAAAACCAATAGCCGGTATGAAAACATCACGCTGCCTTATTTTCATCGTTTTAATATTTTGCGGTTGCTCGTCAGCACCCCAAAGCGATAACCTTGCCGCCGACAAACTTGCTCTTGAAAAAACCAAGGCCGCTTTTACTACGGCTTTTGCTCATAGTGACGTAAAGGCTATAGTAGCGCTGCACCATCCCGATATTGTTAAATATTTTGGCGGCAGCAATGTGGTTACCGGCAGGGCGGAATTGACCAAAGGATTAACGGCCATGTTCCGTACATCCAGGATGGAATTAATCCAGAACCAGGTTGAAAGTACCGCCTTTAATGGCAACACTATTATCGAAACCTGCATATTCGCGTTTAGGGCAACCCCGGTAAATGGCGGCAAGCCGTCTGTAGGCCGGGGACGGTCAATGACTGTTTTTGTAAGGTATAAAAACAGCCCTTACGGTTGGGTTTCTATAAGGGAAATGGCCCAGGCGGCTCCTGAAGTTGCAAAATAATTCTGTTCAGGCTCAGCTGTCAGCAAAATAACGCCGCTTTTTACATTCGCGTAAAAACCGCACGCGCAAAACGTGGTTCAACGCATTGCTTTTCAATAATTTATATTTAATTTCATTCATCTAACAGCAATAAAACCATACCAACCAGCAATTAGAATTTACACAAGCACAATTGGCGAAATAAATGAAACCGCGCGATCATAGTTTTTGGCCGTGTACGCCAAAGGTGAGTATCATTACTGCCGTTGTTGTTTTATTGGTGCTCCTGCTGCTCACCGGGGTGCTCCGTGTTTATACAGGCTGGCCTGCCGACTCGGCCAATAACACCGTCTTGATCGGTATTTTTATCCTTAGCCTGCTCCCTATTGTCCTCGCAATCCTCAACGTAGTTATTGAGCGCGGGGGCAGCATAGGCTATGGCGACCTCAAGATCGACTTTTCAAAAATCCAGCAGCTGTCAAATTCGGGTTTTACCGTGCCCGCCAATATTGGGGTACGGGGACAGTATGTTGCCGACAGCGGCACCTCCAATATCCTCGAAACACTGCGCGCAGCTACTTCTTCGGGCGTTGCCGTGATCGACCTTGAAGATGGGCACGCCTGGTGGGAAACCCGGTTGTTAGTTTTGCTGGCCGGCGCCGACCGCCTAAAAAAGCCCGATAAAATTGTTTTTGTAGCAACTGCCGAAGCAAGAGAGCAAACTTATTTAGGCTGGGCCCGTCCCGGCGACCTGCTGGAACAATTGCTAAAAGAAGACCCGCGATATTTAAGAACCTTTTATGCCGCCCGTGCGGCTGCCGCGCAATGGGCGTTATTAGGCCCCTTAGCCCTCTTGCCGCCCGGCAGTTATTATAATGCTCCGCCGCCACCGCCCTGGATGCAGGGTATACTTGCCCTGAGCCACGCCTGGATGGCATTTTCAACCACCACCGGTTTACCTAACGAATTATTAACAGAGCAGCTTTTACAGAACGAACTTGGCCAAATTATTGAAAGCACAGGCGGCGCAAAGCATATCAGCACCGTGCACCTTGATAGTTTATTTAAGCCGGTACTGATAAAAAAACAGATAGACAAAAACTGGGACAATGAGCAGCAAACAAACGCCCTGTTCGCTAATGAAGATCCCTTTATTGTGATAACAGAAAGTGGAAAATACTCGGCGATAGTTTCAGCACAGTCTTTATATAATGAGGTATTAAGAGGCTTTTTAAAAACAGCCTGATGAAAATTTTATAAAAAAAAGGCGTAATTGCTTCATTACTTATGATAACGCGACTATAAGTTACTGATTATTAAATGCGTTTCCTGTTCAATAGTATAATATGGGCGTTGCCTGCGGCCGTGCTATATGCTCATACGCCTGCAGGCCTTATGCTCATTGGCCGGTATCCGCTCCTATCACTAACGCGCCCCGCGCACCATCGCTAAGTTATCTTTTAAACATCTTCACAACTTTTTCCGGGTTCTCCAGATGGTTAGCCGCAATGATGCTTTTGTATCTGTTTTTAATGTAGAGACGCATAATTGCGTCTCGCGTTTACAATTTATGGCATCTGAGATGCTTTTGAAATCAGATTGACCTCCACGAGACGCAGTTATCCGTCTCTTTCAAAAATGTTTTACCTGTTAAACAACTTCCGGGAGGCATAATGGATAACAAAAAGCCCCGCTTACGCGGGGCCGAAACAGTTAGCTACTATATAACACACATTTAATTAAAAACACACAGCAAATTATTACCTATTCTTCTGTCGCTAACTGAAAGCTTATTGGAATGCTGTACCTAACCCGCACATTCTGGCCGTTTTGCACGCCCGGTTTCCAGGCCTTGGCTAATTTAAGTACACGTAAAGCTTCCTCATCAAAACCATAGCCAGCCGGACGCTCCACTTTTATATTTGATAAAGTGCCATCTTTTTCAATAATGAAACTCAGAAGAACTCTGCCTGAAACACCCGCATCTTGTGCGGCTCCCGGAAAGCGCAGGTTCTTTTGTAAAAACTTAGCCCAGGCTGCAGCCCCGCCAACAGGTTCGGGCATAACCTCAAGCCCACCGAAATCAGTAACAACCTCCTCGCCTTTTCCGGCGCCACCGCCACCTCCCCCTTGCTGAGGCTGCTCAATAACAGTGTTTCCCCCAGGAGTTCCTTTTACATCAGCCGGCCCAATAGCTGCATCTTTCAAATCGGTAATAGTTGGCGGGTCTGTTGGCGGATCAGTTGGAACTATATGTGGAGTAGTAAAGCCTTTAGTTTCAATAGGAGCAGCGGGCTTTTGATGTTCAACCGGAGCTGGGGCATCTTGCTGCCTGGGTTTAGCCTCAGCAGGTGGTTTGGGGATGGAAGGATCAAGTTTTACTTCTATTATCCGCCTATTATCAATTGGCTTCGGCTTTGCCTTAAAAATAATGGCTGCGGCCGATAAAAGGGCTACTGCTGCAAAGGCGATCCCCATGGATTTTGCCATGGTACGTCCATAGCTTTGTCTTAATTCATAAGCGCCGTAATTTTTGTTGCGATGGTCAAATACAAGGTCGAGCCACTCGGCATTGTACAAATCAAATTTGGTGATAAGCATAGTTTCAGAATTAAATTTCAATTATAACGAATATACTTATATTATATTTTGTACAAAACCAAATTTATCGAAAATAATTTCGTCTAATTTTTCATCAAATTTTCATCTTCTTACAAAAACCCTCAAATCATAATAATCTGTTTAAAAATCAATAACCAAGTCCGTTTTTTTTATCAATTAAATAAAAACAGCATAAAAACATTCATTTGAACTTAATTTTTATATATAAATCATCAAAATCTTAAAATATTTTAAAAAAAAGTACGGTTATTTTATTTTTTTATTACTTTTAGATATGGTTAACAGGCTTTATAAACTTATCGCCTTATTTTTTTTACTCTTTAGCGGCTTCACAGCATCCGCCAAGGGTGAATTATACCATTATTATCACAAAACAACAAAAAAAACCACGGTATCTGCGACAATACCGCATCATCGCCCGTTAAATTTTGAATTCGCACTCAATAATGCACTCACGCCCGCTATTAATATACACCAGCATAGGGGTGCACATTCTTTACAGGCCTTTGTAGCAACGCCCAGCGGATACGCCATTAAATTTAAATACCTTGATTTTATTTGCGAACTGGATACAAGTAAGCTCTCCAGGTTCCGCAAGCTCATCCTTTTTCCATTTCACGATTTTTGGTAGGCAAAAAACAATAAACCAGCCCTCATGCTCTGATTAAGCATGCAGGATTTATTGTTTTTTAAAAAAATTTAGTTTTAATGCTGTCCGGTATTTTTGATTGGATACCGGGCAGTATTATTCAAACCTTCATTTTTTCCTCCCTTAAACCCAAAACATGAAAAAATTCATACCCTTCGGCATACTTTTAATTGTAATTGTATTAGCCCTTCTATACCCTTCAGTTACTCTTACAACCATTAAAGACAGCAAAATTGATACAGGTGATACCGCCTGGCTATTAGTAAGTACCGCCCTTGTACTGATCATGACCCCTGGCCTGGCATTTTTTTATGGCGGTATGGTGAGCAAAAAAAACGTACTGTCAACCATGCTGCAAAGCTTTGTTTGTATGGGGGTAATTACTGTTATATGGGTAATATTCGGCTTTAGCCTTGCCTTTGGCGAAGATGAGTTTGGTGGCTTTATCGGCAATCCCGGCACTTTCTTTATGATGAAAGGCACATTGGGCAACGCCACCTGGGAACTGGCCCCAACTATCCCGCTGGTACTATTTGCTATGTTCCAGCTAAAATTTGCGGTTATCACCCCGGCCCTTATCACCGGCGCGTTTGCCGAAAGGATCCGCTTCAACTCTTACGTTATCTTCCTTTGCCTGTTCATGGTGTTTATATATGCACCCTTGGCTCACGCTACCTGGCATCCAAAAGGCTTCCTTTTCGGAAAAGGTGTACTTGACTTTGCCGGCGGCACCGTGGTGCACATGAGTGCAGGCTGGGCAGCTTTGGCATCAGCCATATATTTAAAGGGCCGTAATGAAACATCACACAATCCGGCCCGGATCAGTTATGTATTATTAGGAACAGGCTTATTGTGGTTTGGCTGGTTTGGCTTTAACGCAGGCTCGGCCCTCGGTTCGGGCACATTGGCAGCAACCGCTTTGGCAACAACCACTACAGCATCAGCCGCGGCTGCTATGGCATGGATGTTCTTTGATATCCTTCGCGGTAAAAAACCAGGTGTATTAGGCGCCTGTATCGGCGCGGTTGTAGGTTTGGTGGCTATCACTCCTGCAGCGGGCTATGTAACTATTCCCCATTCATTAATTATCGGTATCGTAGCAGCAGTTGTAAGTAACCTGGTTGTGATTTGGAGAACAAAAACCAGCATTGATGATACCCTCGATGTGTTCCCATGCCATGGCGTAGGCGGCATGGTAGGCATGTTATTAACCGGCGTATTTGCACACCAAAACGTAAACTCCGCCAACACAACCGGTAACGGTTTATTTTACGGCGAAACACACCTTTTCATTATTCATTTAATTACCCTTGTAGGTGTATCAGCCTTCGCTTTCTTCGGCTCATTCATCTTATTAAAGATCACCGACATGATCAGCACACTGCGTGTAACACCAGAAGAAGAGCTTGCAGGCCTTGACATCAGCCAGCACGACGAAGAACTGTAACCAGATCCTACCTACCTGATTAAACTCAATTAACAACATAAAAAATAAGCCGCACCCTTTACAGCGTGCGGCTCTTTTATTTCATCTTGCGCATTATCTACTGAAACTGCAATCTCAAGAAAATTACCATTCTTTAGTAGATACCCTTTTTACTTTTTTAACTTCCGCCGGCTTTTCAAGCGACGAGGTTTTAAGCATATAAGCCTTTAAATTATCACCTACATGCTTGCTGTTGCTCAGCACCTGGTTTAAACAGGCGTTAAAATCAACCTTTGATAATTTTTCCGACGCCTTTTCCAGGGCGACATCCTTGCCATGCATATGTTCCACATTACCATAACGGTTACGCTGATATGGCTGATAAACAAAATCCGTTAACCAATAACGGTATTTACCATCTTTTACCTCTACTTTAAGCGTATAGCTTAGCTCACCGCCTTCACTATTACCCATCAGGCCTTTTTTGTTAACCAAAAAAATACCCGTACCGGTAAGCGCATTGCCATCCTTATCAGCCTTTGCCAGTTTAAGCACCTTTTTAGGATAAGCCTTGGTCAAAAAATACAATCCCCTGCTATAAAGCGAATCTGCTACGAAGCCGGGCTGGTCAACCGTTTTATAATAAATGTATTTATTATTCTCATCAAAAGCCAGTGAATCCTTCTGCGCAAAAGCGCCGGATGAAAAAAGGAGACCGACAAAGCCTAATAGTATCTTTTTCATGTAACAAATATAAAAGCCGCTCCGGATAATTCCGGAACGGCTCATGATAAAAATAGATTAAATTATTTTTTTTTAGAAAGCGTACACAGCAGCTACAGCAAACTGACCGGCTGATTTTGAAGGATCGCCAGAGTGGTTCAGGAATGAAGTAGATGAGCCGTGATCTAACCTGATTTCAGGAATGAAAGTAAGCGGGCCTGATTTGATATTTGCAGTAAAGGTAAATGCTTTAACATTTTGTCCCGGGGGAGGGCCTAAAGTCACCAAATCGCCTTTTTTAGTTTTAAAGTACTCGCCCCTTAAACCTAAAGTTACTGTTTTTGATACTGCTAACTGCGGATATAAAGCAACGCCGCTAAAACCACCACCATCATGCGGAGCTGAATAAGTTGCGCCGTTTAAGCCCAGTTTAAAAGCATCAGTAATTTGATAAGCGGTTGTTAAATCAACTTCGGTACCTGAAGTACTTCCGGTAGCAAGGTTAAGATAAGCAGTCCATCCTTTAACAGGAGATACAAACAACTGTGAGCCGAAAGTATTTACCTTATGCGTTGAAGTATAATTGTTCCAGGTATCATTAAAAATACCGGCCATTAAACTTACTTTATCGCTAAACGCGTAAGTTAATTTAACACCAGGATTTTGGAACGGACCATTGGTAAATAAATACGAAGTAGAGTAGTTAAAGTTACCTACCGGGCTAATAACCTCATAACCAATAAAGGTAGCCATATAACCACCGGTAAGGTTTAATTTATCGGTTAAATCATATGATACGTACAAATTTTGAATGTGGAATGAATCGCCATTAGGACCATTAGGAATTGATTGGGCCTGGCCACGCGGACCAAATGAAAGCTCGCCCACAAAAGCTGCTTTACCAACTTTTTTCTTCAAGCCCAGGTCAATCATACCAATTGATACTGAATTATGATCACTTGCAAAGCTGGTAGGGATTTGCGAACCCTTATCAGAAAAATCATATTTATAATAGGTATCTACCGAACCGTAGATCACCAGAGGGGAATCTGAGGTTGTTTTAACCGTGTCCTGAGCCTTAACCGTAAAGGCCGCAATTGAAAAAAATGAGAAGAGTAGAAATACTTTTTTCATGATAACGATTTAATTGTGAATTGATAAACTATTTGTTAATTGTTGTTTTTTTCGGGGAAATACACTGTTACTATTTGATTATCAATACCTTGCAGTTAAAAGGATAGTTTATGTGTCGGCATAAAAAATCCCTGCACGGTTGGCAACGGCAACGTCCAATTAAACAACTACTGCTGTTTTAATATGAAATGCTGTTTAGTCTTAAGCCACCACCTTAGTTTAAAGTCAGAAATGAACTACCGACTTTAAACTGAGGACTATAGGCTAATACTACCACTCTCCAACCGCACAAGGCATCAATATCTTTGTTTAAGCTGTTAAGCTCCTACATGATCAGGCTTCAGAAGCAACCTTAGCGCCATTATCAAAAAGGCCGCTTAAGCTAATCTCATCATCCTGAACAGGGTAAACTTCGATACCGTGGTCAAATACGTCGATACCACCTGCGCCTGTTTCACCGTGTTCTTCGATACGTAATTTCCATGGATGACCTAATTTGTTGATCACAAACATCATCACATAAGTAATTACAAAAACAGCAACGGTAATAGTTAAGCTACCTATAAGCTGCGCTTTCAACACATCAAAGCCGCCGCCGTAAAACAAACCAGCTACCGGAGCAGAATTATCAGCACCAGTTGGGCCGGTAGCGCCATACTGGCCTGAAGCAAATAAACCCAATGATAAAGTACCCCAGATACCGCAAAGACCATGTACTGACACCGCACCAACCGGATCATCTATACGGAACCACTCGATCAAGTAAACACCTGCAAATATTACAAAGCCGGCAACCACACCCAACAGGATAGCGCCAAGCGGGCTTACCCAATAACAAGGACAGGTAATTGCAACAAGGCCACCTAAAAATCCATTTATTGTAAAGGCCAAATCAAATTTGCCTTTAGTTGGGCCAAACCATAAAGCGGCAAGCATAGCAGCAAAACCGCCGGCGCAGGCTGCAAGTGTAGTGTTAGCAGCAACACGGCCGATACCCTGCATATCCATTGCTGATAGCGTTGAACCAGGGTTAAAACCATACCAACCAAACCAAAGTATAAAACCACCTACAGCAGCAACCAATAAGTTGTGACCTGGAGGCAAACCGCCTTTTTCTTTATCATCGCGGGCAAATATCCTACCTAAGCGTGGGCCTAATACCATTGCACCAGCCAATGAAGCTACACCACCAATAGTGTGTACTACTGTTGAACCTGCAAAGTCACGGAAAGGCTGAGCGCTTATTGATTTAAAGAAACCTGAAGTTCCCATGGTAGCAAGGAAACCATCCGGACCCCATGCCCAGTGACCGATGATAGGATAAATAAAGCCGGTAATACCGATACTGTAAAGAATATCGCCACGGAAACTGGTACGACCGATCATTGCACCTGATACGATGGTTGAGCAGGTATCAGCAAAAGCGTACTGGAATATCCAGTGTGCCAATACCGGGATGCCGGTTGAACCATAAGTTTCAGGTGTGTTTTGAAGGAAGAACCAGGTTTTGCCATCAGCACCACCCCAGCCAATAAAGCCGTTACCGTTGCCAAACATAAAGGCATAACCTATAGCGTAAAATAGCAAACCACAAAGACAAGTATCAAAAATACACTCCATCAGCACGTTCACTGTTTCGCGTTTACGGGCGAAACCAGCCTCGAGCATAACGAAACCCGCCTGCATACCAAATACCAAAAAGGCAGCAACCAGTGTCCAAACAGTATTAACCGTGTTAATTAACGCTGTTTCATGGGCGGTGTACGTTTCGGCAGCGTTAGCTTTTGTGCCAAATACACCTGGCAAAACCATCATTGCGGCAAACACCAGCAATAAGCCAATCATTTTCCCTGTAAAAATGGTTGCTCCCAGCGCCCATTTTTCACGTGTCAGCTGTCGGACTGCACTTAGGAAGTTGTGTTTTGTAGAACCTACTTTCATCGTTTAATTTAGTTTGATTGTTTTTTAAAAATTAATTAGTTTGATTGTTGTATTTAAATTTAGTTTGATTGCTATCCTGAATTACAAAACCCTTTTCACCTCCAAAACCTCAATCCCGCCTCTAATCTTTTTCATTTTTTTATAAAAAGCATAATAATTGGTGTGTTTTCGTAAATTATTTTCTGAAATTAGGTAGTATTTTTAAGAATAACAAATTATTAATGATAAATTAATGGTAAAAAATCGAAAAATTATGAAAATTGCAAAAACAAGGCTCTTACAATATCATTTTTTAAACATTTAAAAATGATATTTTCAATCTAAATTCATTTTCATCATTAAAAAAATTCAAAAATCTAATTTTTACAGTTTAAAACACCAATTAATCAGTTTTAAAAGCGAAAACACACCCAAAAACATTAAAAAAATACGATTTTATTGATTTCAGGCAGAATTTTCAGAAGATTTAAGACTTTCCTTCAAATTATCTCAGTTTTTTAATGATTAGGTGGTATGTTATATTTCACTTAATTTTGCCCGATATTTTAAAGGATAGTTATATTTTTGAACACTAACCTTTATTTAAACCTCATAAAATATGTCCAATATCCGTTTTAAAGCCTTACAGGATGTACTTTCAAGAACTATCCCTGAAGTAAAACCGCCCTCACCAAAAATTTCCGATTATTTTGGGTCGAATGTTTTTGATAAAAAGAAGATGAAAGAATACCTTTCATCAGAGGCTTACCAGGGAATAGTAAATTCAATTGAAAAAGGTGAGCCGATCCCTCGTGATTTGGCAGAACAGATCGCTTCGGCAATGAAAGCCTGGGCTTTGGGCAAAGGTGCAACCCATTATACACACTGGTTTCAACCGCTTACCGGCACCACTGCCGAAAAGCATGACGCTTTTTTTGAGCCCACTGCAGATGGCGGTGCTATAGAACGTTTTTCGGGCGATGCCCTTGCACAACAGGAGCCTGATGCCTCAAGCTTCCCGAGCGGCGGCATCCGCAATACATTTGAGGCCCGCGGTTATACTGCCTGGGACCCTTCCTCGCCTGCCTTTTTAATGGCTCGTACCCTGTGTATCCCAACAGTGTTCGTATCTTACACCGGCGAAGCACTTGATTATAAAGTACCTTTATTAAAGGCACTGAACGTGCTTGATAAAGCGGCCGTTGATGTTTGCCATTATTTTGATAAAGGCATAGAAAAAGTAAATGCATCATTAGGTATTGAGCAGGAATACTTTTTGGTTGACCTGGCCTTATTTAATGCCCGTCCCGATCTTTATTTAACCGGCCGCACTTTATTCGGTCATATGTCGGCCAAAAACCAACAACTGGAAGATCATTACTTTGGCTCGATACCTGAGCGCGTGTATGCTTACATGCAGGATATGGAAGCCGAAGCATTGCAATTAGGCATCCCGCTTAAAACCCGCCATAATGAGGTTGCACCATCCCAGTTTGAATGTGCACCGATATATGAAGAGATCAACCTCGCTATCGACCATAACCAACTGTTAATGGATTTGATGGACCGTGTTGCCAGGCGCCATAACTTTAAGGTGTTACTTCATGAAAAACCATATGCGGGCCTTAATGGTTCGGGCAAGCACAATAACTGGTCGCTGATAACCAATACAGGCAAAAACCTGTTATCGCCGGGCAAAACGCCTAAAAACAACCTCATGTTCCTGGCCTTTTTTGTGAATACCATAAAAGCGGTACACGAGCATGCTGATCTGTTAAGAGCGTCCATTGCATCAGTTAATAACGACCACCGTTTAGGCGCCAATGAAGCCCCTCCGGCCATTATATCTATATTTTTGGGCAGCCAGCTTAGCGACGTGCTTGATGAGATAGAAACATCCCGCATCAGCAAAAAAATTAAAGAAGAAAACCTGTTATGGCAGGGCATCCCTAAGATCCCGCAAATTTTGCCCGACAATACCGACCGTAACCGTACTTCGCCTTTTGCCTTTACCGGTAACAAGTTTGAGCTGCGCGCAGTAGGCTCATCAGCCAACTCGGCCAGCCCGATGACCATTCTTAACCTTATCGTTGCCGATCAGCTTAAAAAATTTAAATACGATGTAGATAAGCTGATGAAAAAAGGCGAGAAAAAAGATCTTGCTTTATTAATGGTGATCAAAAAGTACATCAAAGAATCAAAAAACATCCGCTTTGAGGGAAATGGCTATAGCGAAGAATGGGAAAAAGAAGCCGCGCTAAGAGGTTTGCCTAATATTAAAACCACACCAAAAGCGCTGGATGCTTTAATAAACGATAAGTCTGAACATCTTTTTGCCGAAACCGGCGTGTTCACCGTGCGTGAAGCGCATGCACGTCACGAGATCTTACTTGATGCATTCTACAAAAAGCTACAGATAGAAGCCCGCGTAATTGGCGAAATGGTGATGAACGTGATTATCCCGGCAGCAATTGCTTATCAAAGCAAACTGATTGAAAATGTAAAAGGACTAAAAGATATTGGCCTGGATAAAGCAACTTATGCTTCGCAGCTTGACATCATTAACAGGATCTCTGAGCATGTGAACTTCATTAAAACCAATACCGAGCAAATGGTTAACGAGCGCAAAAAAGCTAACGTTATCGACGACCTTCGTCAACGCGCTATTGATTACGATGAAAAGGTAAAATCATTCTTCCAGCCTATCCGCTACCACGTTGATAAACTGGAGCAACTGGTTGATGACCGCCAATGGCCGCTGCCTAAATTCAGGGAGCTGTTGTTTATTAAATAGAACTTTGATTTTAAAATACAAATGCCGCTGATGTTAAACGTTAGCGGCATTCGTATTATCATGTCATTGCTTCGTTCCTCGCAATGACATTTTTTTATTTTTATTGCTACGCAAACAAATCACTCGCCTTATGCTGTTCAATAATCACAGCCCTGTATTTTGATAGCAATGCCGATTTGGATATAAAGCCGATAAAAACCTCATCTTTTACTACCGGTAACTGCCATACGTCAATGGCATCAAAGGTGTCCATAACGCTGCTGGCCGGTTGATCATAATCAATTATAGCAGGTGGTTCAATCATGATATCGGCTATATTCTCATCCGCGATATCTTTATTGAACAGGCGCCGGCGAATGTCGTCTATCAATACAACACCTTCAAGGCTTCCGTCCTCTTTAAGCACCGGGAAAATATTGGCATCGGTTTTAGCCAGTACCTGGTAAAATTCGCCAACCGGCATTTGTTTATCAACCGGGGTATATTTGCGGTTAATGATGCTATCAAGCATTATACTGTTAAGCATGCCGTAATCCTGCCCCGGGTGAATATTGTTATGATGAATCAACTGGCTCCAATACATATTATGAGGCGATGAATAGCGCGATATGATGTATGACATAGCCGATACGATCATGAGCGGAATAAAAAGCACATATCCGCCGGTAATTTCGGCTATCAAAAATATAGCAGTTAATGGCGCGTGCAATACACCGGCCAGCGCGCCAGCCATACCTACCGCAATAAAATTAACCGTATTTAAATGTATCAGCCCGGTTTGATTAACCCCATAAGCCACAAACAAGCCCAGGAAAGCGCCGGTAAATACCGTAGGTGCAAATGTACCGCCATTGCCACCGGCACCAATGGTAATACCTGCAGCAATGATCTTGGTAAACACCAGTGCCCCTATAAATAACAGCATGATAAGCGGTTCGGAAAGCCAGTTGGCAAAAAAGCTTTCTTCCTTTAATACATTGATATTACCATTTAAAATTTCGGTGAGATAATGATACCCCTCGCCAAACAATTGAGGAAACACAGCAATGATCAACCCTAATATCACACCGCCACCAACTGCCCTCACATATCGGTTTTGTTTTTTAAGGATCCCTCCTTCAAGTTTACCCCCTACTTTGGATATGTATATCGCTATCCATCCGCTTAATATGCCAAGCAGCACGTAAAATGGCAGGGCGTTCATTGCCCAGCCTTCGGTAACCAGATGGAACAATTGCCCCGAGTATAATAATTTGGAAACCACAACTCCTGTAGCGGAGGCTATTAATAAAGGTATAAAGGTGGGAATGGTGATCTCTCCTATTAATATCTCCAACGAAAAAAGCACCCCGGCAATAGGGCTGTTAAATACCGCAGCTATGCCCGCCGAACATCCTGCAGCCAACAATACCGTTTTTTCATAGGGTGTAAGCTTAAAAAACTTACCTACGTTTGAACCGATAGCTGTACCCGTACAAACAATAGGCGCCTCCAACCCTGCCGAGCCACCGAAACCTATGGTTAATGAACTGGTTATTAAATGCGAATAAATATTATTGACTTTGATGTTTGAGCGGTTCTTTTTGATATTGATGAGCACCTTACCTATCCCTTTTTCAATCTTATCGCGATTGATCAGGTGCTGATACAGCACCGTACCCAAAATGCCTATTGCAGGTAAAAACACATATGCTATATGATAATACAGGTGCGAAGAGATATTCCGGCTTAACTCTTCCATTAAATGCACTAAAAACTTAAGGGCAACGGCGGCCAGTCCGCCCATAAAACCTACAAACACGCTGCAATAAATTAAAAAGTTACGTTGACTATTGCGTTTTAACCGCCAGCGGTTTATTTTGTAGGAAAGCGTTTTTAACATAAGAAGTATATACTACCAATTCTGCTGATGAAGAGTTATGAGCGCGAATTGTTTTCAATTAAGCTGATAAAACAGACTAATGACTTGTATTAGTCTATTTATTACAAATTAACACAATTCAGGGCAATTTATATTCATTAAAGTAAATAGAGGTTAATTTACAACAACTAATTAATTATTAAACTTGCGCCTATAGCTTATTATATGTCTTTAAGAAACCAACAGATTGAACACTGGTTTAATCGAAAATACGACGTAAAGCCTAAAGCCGGCTTTAGAAAATGGTTAAAAAAACAGCGGAACCGAAAAATAAGACAATCACCTAAAACCGAAACACCAGACATCAAGTATGAAGGATGGGAATATTAAAAACTCCCTGTTAAAATTCGCCGATTTCAAATTATCTATAATAGTAGTTGCAACCACAGCTATTACATAATTTTTTAAGGCTAAAACACATTACAGTTTTGGCACTACAAGTATAATGCGCCTAAGTCTCCGACTTCAGATAGCTGAGGTAAGGAAATTAAGGTTAATAGCATTATATTTGCCCATGATTTCTTCGCAAAGATATGATCAGCGTGGCGTATCAGCCTCCAAAGATGACGTTCATAATGCCATAAAAAATATCGACAAGGGCATTTTCCCAAAAGCTTTCTGCAAAATAGTACCCGATATCTTAACCAACGATCCTGAGTATTGCAATATTATGCATGCCGATGGTGCCGGTACCAAATCGTCCCTGGCGTATACCTACTGGAAAGAGACGGGAGATATCTCCGTATGGCGCGGCATAGCCCAGGATGCCATCATCATGAACCTTGACGATTTGCTTTGCGTTGGTGCAACGGATAATATCTTGTTATCATCAACCATTGGCCGCAATAAAAACCTGATCCCGGGCGAAGTTATCGCGGCTATCATCAACGGCACCGAAGAAATTTTAGCCGAGCTGCGCGAGGCCGGCATAGGCATCTACTCCACCGGCGGTGAAACTGCCGATGTAGGCGACCTGGTACGCACCATCATTGTTGATTCGACAGTTACCTGCCGTATGAAGCGTGAAGATGTGATATCTAACCACCGTATTGAGCCCGGCGATGTAATTGTGGGGCTTGCCTCATACGGCCAGGCTACTTATGAAAAAGAATACAACGGCGGCATGGGCTCAAACGGCCTTACGTCTGCCCGCCATGATGTGTTTAATAAAACCATCGCCGATAAATTCCCCGAAAGCTATGACTCGGCCATCCCTTACGAGCTGATCTTTTCGGGCAGTAAAAACCTTACCGATGCTATTGACATTGGCAACGGTGAAACCGTAACAGCAGGCAAGCTTGTTTTAAGTGCGACCCGTACCTACGCGCCAATCATTAAGCAAATACTTGATGGCTACCGCAGCCAGGTTCATGGCATGGTACATTGCAGCGGCGGCGCGCAAACCAAAGTATTGCATTTTGTAGAAGGTTTGCATATTATAAAAGACAACCTATTCCCTGTACCACCATTGTTTAAACTCATTCACGAGGAATCAAAAACCAGCTGGCAGGAAATGTACAAGGTATTTAATATGGGGCACCGTATGGAGCTTTATGTACCTGAAGCTATTGCTGCTGGCCTGATCAATATTTCAAAAAGCTTTGGTGTTGATGCACAGATCATTGGCCGTGTAGAAAAGGCAGATACTAAAAAAGTAACCGTGACATCGGAGTTTGGAGTGTTTGAGTACGAGTAAATAGTTCAACCTATAATAAAAAGCGCCTGAGATCAAACTCAAACGCCTTTTATTTTTCCCTTTGGATCTACGCTAACATATTAGTTATGGCTCATTTTTAAATCGACATTATTATACCCCTTTAAAGATTTAGTACCTACCAGGCAAATAATCCACATTGCTACAAAAGGGATCAGCGAGATCGCCATATCCGGCTCTATCAGTAAGAAAATTACCGTGTTGGTACAAACCAATAAAAGAAAGCCCGCCGGAATAAAAATAAGGAAGCTTTTATAATATTTTGACGACCTGAGGAACGGCAGTACTAATAAAGCGAGGTGAAACATGATGAGGAGGGAGATATTCAACTGATTCCAAAAACTGTTTCCGGGGTTTGATATATCTTTTAATAACAGCCACTCAAGCCATATAACCGACATCGTAAAGCCTGCATATATGGATAGGCCGATTAAAAAGCTGCATAAGATTAGTCCGATGATTTTTATATTTGATTTCATAGGTGATAAAATTTAAGTATTATTCAAATATAAAAGTATAATTCAAAACAAAGTTAATGTATTGATTAATAATTATTAACCAATACATTAACTTTCACTCACTATGAAATAATGTAAATATATAATCAAATTATTTCTAACGAAAAAAGCCCCGGTCAAATTGTGGCCGTTGCGCAACAGGGCTTAAAATGGCTGAATAATTAAATTGCAAAGCAAATGATTATTCGGCCATTTGCTTTTATAGTCAATGCTGAAAGCAGTTAGTATGTTTGCTATCTTCAATAAACAGGCCGATAATGTATTGATTACGGCATCAGAATGGTTTCCCGGTAGCTTTCTTTTTCTTCTTCTGATTTTTGCAGGTATACCATTGACAAGTTTTTTAAGGTTATATGCAATGGCGGCCATGATCATACATTTATTGGCCAATTCGAGCCCTTTTGTGTTTACCTGTTTCATGCCTGTAAAATTGATCAGGGTGCCCAGTACCGGTTCTACCGTACTTTGTCTTACTTTCCTGGCCTTGCTCCCTTGTCGGGTTTGCATGCGTTCATGCATTTCTATATAAAGGTCTTTAGCTACGGAATCCTTAAACACTTTAAAGCCTTGCAGATTAGCGCAGGTGCTTTTAAGCGGACAGTCCCTGCAATCTTTAACACTGGTACGATATATCTTATGGGTATTATCGTTCTCTGCTTTTTTGAAGTTGTGAAAAGTAAGGTTTTTGCCTTCAGGACAAACATACCGGTCTTGCTCCCCGTCATAACTGAAGCCCTGCCGGCTTTCCCTGCTTTGACATCCTGGCCTGTTAGGTATGAAGCCTTTAATATGATTACCAGCTAAAAACAGAAGCGCCGCTTCACCGCTATAACCTGTATCGGCAAGCACATCTTCTATTTCCATGCCATTATCTTTAAGGTTTCCGGCGACATGGGTAAGGATCTCAGGTAGGCATGGTGCATCTCCTTTATCTGCATGGAAGGCCTGGATGTGTGTAATAACGTGGTTTTGTGTATCTACGCTTATATGAGCCGAATAGTTCAGCCGTGTTGTTTTTCCGGGTTTCACCGATAACCGGGCATCAGGGTCTGATGGGCTGTAACGCTTGCTGTTCGCTTTCTTATCAACTTTAGCATTCTTTCTCGGCTTAGGCTTAGTGTTTTCATCCGGTATGTCCCCAGCCGGGGCTTCATCATTATGATCGTCCAATTGCTTGCCATAAGTTGCCGCATCATTCATGATCTCGCGTTCTACCAAACTTGACATAGCTGCATTGGCTTTGACAAATGCGCTATCGATAGCCTGTCTTTTACCTGCTACCAAACCTGCATCAATACACTTTTTCAGAACCTGTTTAAAGACAGCTGTAAACTCCTCTTCTCCGTAAAGCTGGCGTGTGCGGCTTAATGTCGAATGCCAGGGAAGTTCTTCATCCAGATCATATCCTATAAAATAGAGGATATCCATGCGCATACGTGAGGTAGCAATAATGCGCCTATCGCTATTCAGGTTCTCTAAATAACCAACAAGCATTAGTTTGAAAAACACAACCGGGTCAATGCTCTTTTGACCCTCTGTACCATAATATTTGCTGTCGTATCATAAACAAAGTTCAGATCGAGTATACTTTTCAAACGCCTGTAGAAGTTATCTGCTGGAACGTAGTCTGAAAGCTGAAACCGGATAAAGAGCTTTTCCTGATAATCTTTTTTGCCTTGCATATCCTTAATATACAAAACAAATATCTGATTGTCAAATGTTTATAAAAAAACTAACCCAATCGAACTTTATTCGACTGGGTTAGTTGAAAACCTCAGTTTAGTTGCGCAACGGCCACAAATTGACCGGGGCTTTAAATCATATGGTAAATTCAATTAGTTAAAGAGATACCTTAAACCAATTTGAGCTTGCCAGCGTGATACCTGCGAAATACCGTTACCAAAAGTTGATGTAAGCGGGATCTGGTTTTTATCATCAAAATAAGGGAACGAGAATGTTGGCTTACCGATGTTAGGATCATTAGGGTTAGCATTGTTAGCGTATAAACCTTTAAATGATAACGGGCTTGTACGGTTAACAAACTTAAAGTTACCCCAGTTCCTGTTCAGGAAGTTACCAAGGTTAATAATGTTAAACTCAAACTGTAAGGTATTTTTAACTTTACCGGTTGAAGCATATAAATCTTGAGTGAAGTTAAAGTTAACCAGGTGGAAGTATGGCAATACCAGAGCATTACGCTTAGCATATTGACCGCGGTGTTTGCTCAGGTATGGGTCCTGGTTAATAAACGCGTTCAACTGCTGGTAAGTTTGGTCAACAGTACGAGGGTCATTTGCGTTATCTTTTACCAACACGATATCACTTGCATCTTTAGGGATGTACATCAAATCGTTGGTAGTTTGACCGTCACCGTTCAAGTCGCCATTATAAGTGTATGAAGCAACACCGTTGTTAGCGCTTTCGTAGGTTAAACCAACCGAAGTAGTAAGGTGTTTGATATAATCCTTGCGGAATGATACCGAAGCGATGATACGGTTTGGCTGGTAGAAGTTAGCATATGAAGTAACATCAGCATTAGGATCGCCGGATACAACACGGTCTCTCCAGGTTGACTGGGCGATAGAACCACCGTCATTAACCGAGCGTGAATCAGAGTGAGTATAAGCTACGTTAAAGTAAAACTCTTTAAACGTTCTTTGTAACTGGCCGGTAACGCTGTAAGTATAACCTTTGCTGGTGTTTTTCATCAGGATAGCATCGGTAATATTAGGCACCGCCGCTGTGTTACCACCCTGGGCAGCAGGGATTGAAGGATAAACAGTAGTACTGCTGTAACGGATCCGGTTATCGCTGCCAACCAAAGCCTGGCCTGATGTAGGCAACGCAAGGTTAACAAAGTATACCGAGTTGATATCTTTTGAATAGATACCTTCTAAAGTACCGATAATGCCTAATGGCAATTTTTGGTCTAAAGCCAGGTTTAAACGGAAGTTTGATGGGAATTTGAAATTCCGGTCGGTAACAACCAGGTTATATGAAGTGTTTGCAGCAGCCCCAGTTGGCCTGTTTTTATTAACATCCGGGCTGAAAACCAAACGGGGGTCGGTTGGTAATACACCACCGGCACCAGGCACAATGCTGTATGAACCAAACTGTACACCATTGTTGCTGGCCTGGTTTGATATATATACATAAGGAACCGGACCGGTAAAGATACCTGCACCACCACGAACTTGTGTGCTGGCATCGCCGTTAACATCCCAGTTAAAGCCTACCCTTGGTGAAATTTGAATATTCGTTTTAGGGAACTGTGAAGTATTGATCTTGTAACCGTCCCTGAAACCCGTTAACGCTGCTGCATTGGTATTATACTGGCTGTCAGTATTGTAAACCGGTAAATCAAAACGAATACCGTAAGTTAGTTTAAAGTTATCGTTAACTGTCCATTTATCCTGAGCATAGGCGCCGATGGTATATGATTTTACAATAGCAAACGGGAACGAGCCATCAGGCAAAGCTGAATAACGGAAATCGTAGCGGGTTGCGGTTGGCAAGCCTTGTTTAGCCGAAGCGTAAAAATCATCTAAGCTTTTAAAACGGTAACCACCATAGTAGTTAGGAGCGAACCCATTTTTAAATTTATTCGATTCATATGATAAGCCAAAGTTAAGCTCGTGTTTACCCTTGTAAAGGGTTAAGTTATCAGATGCCTGCCAGGTATCGGTATTCAATACGTTGTTGGCAGTAAATGGCTCATAACCAAATGAGGTTAAAGTAGTGCCGTTAGGGTTTTGGATATCAACCAATGGGAATGAACCACCGCCCGGAGACTGGCGGAAATCGCGCAGGGCCTGGTAACCTACAGTTAATTTATTGGCAAGGTTTGAGCTGATACGGGTGTTCAACTCGGCAATACCAATATTGAAGTTGTTGTTGATGGTATAGTAAGATGAAAAGAACGGCAACGAAGTGCTGCTTGGTGCACGACCACCTGTAGGCGCACCTGAACTGCTTGGAGGCACATCACGGAAAGATTTCAAATAGAAATATTTCAATGATAAAGTATTATTTTTGTCGATATTCCAATCCAATTTGGCAGCGATCTTATCTGATTGCGTACGTAACTGGTAGTTTTCAAAAGCACCCGGATTATAACCATAAGTAGTTTTAAGGAAGGTAGACAAGGCTGTCAAATCAGCATAAGATGCCTGTGAAATGCTACCGCCGGCAGTTTGGCCATCGCGTAAAGCGGTGTAAGAAGTAGCCGGATCTTTGATCCTTTCCTGCTCGCCTGATACAAAGAAGAATAATTTGTTTTTGATGATCGGGCCACCTAAGCTGATACCACGTTGGTTATAATCAACTGTTGGTTTTTGAACATCGGTAGTAAGCGTATGTAAACCTACTAAACCAGCCGAGCGTTTGTAGTAGTAAACGCTACCTTTAAATTCGTTGGTACCCGATTTGGTTACGGTATTGATACCGGTACCGGCAAAACGGCCCTGGCTAACGTCGAAAGGAGATACAGAAACCTGGATCTGCTCAATCGCGTCTAATGAAATTGGCTGTGAGTTTGCCTGGCCACCTAATGTGTTTGATAAACCAAATGAGTTATTGAACAAGGCACCGTCAACAGTTAAGTTGTTACCATTACCGTTACGGCCGCCAAATGAAGTACCATTTGCAGTTGGAGTTAATTTAGTGTAATCATAAATTGACCTGCTAATAGTTGGTAAACGATCGATCTGGGCGCGGTTAATAATCTCCTGAGAACCTGTTCTTGAAGTATTGATAACCTTGTTCTGTACACCCGAAACCACAACTTCCTTAAGTTCGGTATTGGTTGGTGCAAGTTTAGCGTTGATCTTAAAGTCCTGACCTAATGATAACGTTATGTTATCCTGGCTGAAGGTATTAAAACCAATAAATTTAAAACTGATAGTGTACGGACCACCAACACGGATGTTTGGCAAGTTGTAACGGCCGTCGGCGCGGCTAACAGTTGAATAATTAGTACCTGTGGGTGTGTGTAACGCGGTAATGGTTACACCGGGGAGTGGTAATCCCTTTTCATCAACCACTGTACCAGACATGCTACTTGTAGTAACGTTTTGCGCGAACGCAAAGTTTAGTGTGAGCAGCGAAAAAATGAATAAAAGAAGGTAATGCTTCCTCATAAATTGCTTTTTTAATTATACGTTTAATTAATTGGCGCAAAGATAATTAATGAACTAATTACCAATGTTAAGTTAACGTTAACAATTATTATATATTTATCAACATTTTACATTATAAGTATAAAAACCATAAAACAATCGCCAAAAACAATGAAAATATTACAAATAATATGGTTTAAATCATACCCGGGCTTAACGGCTGCTTTACGCCCTTTACTTTTATGACACAGCGCAGATATAAATAACGCGTGGCAGGTGATATATACCGGTAGTACATTTTTTGATTTCAGCCCTTTTCCTTAGCTTTGGCATTCAAAAAATAGGGGGCTGCGGAAAAACCACAAAAATCCGCGCAGCTTATTTACCTTTGAAACGAAATTAAAGTATATCAATAATAATATGGATTACGATGTAATTGTTATTGGGTCTGGTCCGGGTGGCTACGTTGCTGCTATCCGCGCTTCCCAGCTTGGTTTAAAAACCGCCATTGTCGAAAAAGAATCATTAGGCGGTATCTGTTTGAACTGGGGTTGTATCCCAACCAAGGCTTTATTAAAAAGCGCCCAGGTTTTTGAATACCTTAACCACAGTGCCGATTACGGTATTAAAATTAACGGCGCCGGCGAAGTTGATTTTGCCGCGGTTGTTAAAAGAAGCCGTAACGTTGCCGATGGCATGAGCAAAGGTGTTCAGTTTTTGATGAAGAAAAACAAGATAGATGTTCTTGTTGGCTTTGGTAAATTGAAAAGCAAAGGCGCTGTTGAAGTTAAAGCCGCCGACGGTACAGCTAAAACCTACAGTGCAAAACACATTATATTAGCAACAGGCGGCCGCTCGCGCGAGTTACCTAACCTGAAACAGGATGGTAAAAAAGTTATCGGTTACCGCCAGGCCATGGTATTGCCGCAGCAACCCAAATCAATGGTTGTAGTTGGTTCGGGTGCTATCGGTATTGAGTTTGCTTATTTTTACAACTCAATAGGCACAAAAGTTACCGTAGTTGAGTTTTTAGATAATATCGTTCCGTTAGAGGATGAGGATGTATCAAAAGGATTAAACCGCATTCTTAAAAAACAAGGTATCAACATCATGACCAGTTCAAATGTTGAGTCGGTTGATACCAGCGGCGATTTGTGCAAGGTAACTGTAAAAACAGCTACCGGCACCGAAATTCTTGAAGCCGAAATCGTTCTTTCTGCAGTAGGTATCGCTACCAACCTTGAAGGCATCGGCCTTGAAGAAAACGGTGTTAAAACCGATCGCGGCAAAGTATTGGTTGATGATTTCTATCGTACCAATGTTGAGGGCGTTTACGCCATTGGCGATATTGTTAAAGGCCAGGCCCTGGCACACGTAGCATCTGCCGAAGGTATTATCTGCGTTGAAAAAATTGCCGGTCAAAACCCTCACCCGCTCGATTATAACAACATTCCGGGCTGTACCTATTGCTCACCAGAAGTTGCTTCTGTTGGTTATACAGAAAAAGCAGCTAAAGAGGCTGGCTATGAAGTTAAAGTTGGTAAATTCCCATTCTCGGCATCGGGTAAGGCAAGTGCTGCCGGCGCTAAAGATGGCTTTGTAAAAGTGATATTTGATGCCAAATACGGCGAGTTCTTAGGCGCTCACATGCTTGGCTACAACGTTACCGAAATGATTGCCGAAGTAGTTACCGCCCGTAAACTGGAAGCTACCGGTCATGAGATCATCAAATCGGTACACCCTCACCCAACCATGAGTGAAGCTGTAATGGAAGCCGCTGCCGAAGCTTACGGCGAGTGTATCCACTTGTAGTATTCTGGCCCATGGTCGATAGACCACAGACCATGGTTGATAGTTATAGCGACAACGCATATTTAAAGCCTCAAATTAAATGCAGTGCATTTGGTTTGAGGCTTTTTAGTTTCATAGCTTATAACTACAGCTTATCTTTAAAATATTATTCTAATTTAGCCCTATCAGCACGTTATAAGTCACGCCCATTATCTATGGACCATCGACTATGGACTATGAACTATGAACCATCAACCATGAACTAAAATGAAACTACACACCATCGATACCGGCTTTTTCAAATTAGATGGCGGGGCTATGTTTGGCGTTGTTCCTAAAACCATCTGGAACAAAACCAATCCCGCCGATGAAAACAACCTTTGCACCTGGGCCATGCGCTGCCTGCTGGTTGAACATGAAAACAGGTTAGTATTAGTTGATACCGGCATAGGCAACAAGCAAAGCGAAAAGTTTTTCAGCCACTACTATCTTCACGGCAATGCAAGTTTAGATAGTTCGCTGGCCTCTCTTGGTTTCCACAAGAATGATATTACCGATGTATTTTTAACCCACCTGCACTTTGACCATGTGGGCGGGGCCGTTGTACGCGAGGGCGAAAACCTGCTCCCTGCCTTTAAAAACGCCACCTACTGGAGTAATCCTAAACACTGGGATTGGGCCGTACACCCTAATGAACGGGAAAAAGCTTCCTTTTTCAAAGAAAACATCATCCCGATACAGGAAAGCGGCCAGCTAAAATTTGTTGATACTGAAGACGGCATTAACTTTTTGAAAAATTTTGAGGTCCGCTTTGTATCCGGGCACACCGAATCAATGATGCTGCCGCTTATTAACTATAAAGGAAAAAAGGTACTCTATATGGCCGATCTGCTACCATCTGTCGGGCACCTGCCTATCCCCTACATAATGGCTTATGATATGTTCCCGCTTCAAACGCTTACTGAGAAAAAACTATTTTTAAACGAGGCCCTTGAAAAAGAATACATACTATTCTTTGAGCACGACCCGGTTAATGAATGCTGCACTTTACAGCAAACAGAAAAAGGCATCCGGGTTAAGGACACATTTAAACTAAGCGATTTATAACCTTTATTGGTTTGGAGATTAGGAAAGGCCGTTAAACGTTATTTTTATTAAATAGCATAATATTAAAGAAGCGTCATTGCGAGGTACGAAGCAATCCCAAACTGCACAGGGCGGCCCTACTAATCGGGGATTATTAATATTTATAATTTGTTTTTTATAGATATTAATGAGCTCCTTTCAGTCGGTTGTCTTCGTGCCTTATAATGATGCAATTGTAAGTTATTGATTATTAATGGTGTTTTTTTTTAAAATCGAACAACATGGGCGTTGCCTGCGGCCCGGGCTGTACGCTCATACTACACGAGGCCTTAGCCACAGGCCGGTATCCGCTCCCATCCCTAACGCGGCCCCGCTCACCATCGCTAAAAAATATCTTGAACGTCATTATGATTTTTCCAGGGTTTCCCTGGTAGTTACCCACAATGACGCCTTGTTTAATACACACTTATAAAATTAACGCATACTTGTAAAAACACAAAAGGCATCCCCTCGCGGGATGCCCTTGTTCATTGATCGGTTTAGGTTAAAAGCCTCGTCAATTAAATCAGTGCGATTGAATCATAAAGCCGGATACTATCACAGCAACCTATCTCTAATCTTCAAGCTCTGATCACTATAAAAAAGGTTTAGGTATAAAGAACGTATTATCTTTTGGCCGGAGGCGGCATTTAATTACCAACCTCCAACCGTTGATCTCTTCAATAAAAAGGTTTAGGATTTTGAGTTATTTTGTACTCTTCCTCAAAAATCTCTCATCACAAACCTTAACCATGATGCATGATTTGAAGGGATTACATAACCAACCTGCAAATTTTTATGCATCTATTTTAATTATTCGCCTTTAGTGGTGGCATCGCTCTTTCCCTGGTTTTCGATCTGCAGTTTTTTGAGCATTTCGGTACCTATCAAGGCATCAATCATACCGCCGCTACCACCCTCTTTGCCGCTTACCAATATCTCAGGAACCAACCTGATACCTGCAGCAGCCAAAGCTTCGGCCACACGCACTATGGCGTATTGTTCGGTACCCATGGCTTCGGTTTTTTGTTTGGTAACCTCGGCTTCTGATAAACCTATCGCTTTGATCTTGGCACCTTCGGCCATACCATTCACCTCTGTGGCGTTAGCGTCGGCTTTGGCGTTCACTGTTTTTGCTTCGGCATCGGCCTTGGCTATCGTGATCCTTACCTCGGCATCGGCTTTTGCGTTGATGGTCTTAGCTTCTGCCTCACCTTTTGAAGCGGCAACCCTTGAAGCAGCCATCTGGGTGTTAATCTCAACCTGGCGGGTTGATTTTACTACCTCAGGCTGCATATCGGCACCCGCACGGGCACTTTCAAATTCTTTACGTTCTATCTGCGCGTGGCGCTGTATCTCGTAAGTAACCTTTTCCTCTTCGGCCAGTTTACGGTCGGTAAGGGTTTTCATCAGCGCTGCCGGAGGTACTATGTCACCTATCAGGGTATCCACACCAATTACGTTGTAGGTTTCCAGTACGCGGCCAATGTGTTCGCGGGCATCAGTTTGCCTTTGGATACGGTTGGCCAGGAAGCCGATCACATCACTTTTTTGGGCCGAGTTACGGAAGTAGTTGGCAATGGTTGGCTCCAGCACCTGCGATACCAGGTTTTTCATTTTACCAAACCTTGCTATCACTTTCGGTGCCTCGTTACGTGGCACGTGGATGATCTGTGACACATCCAGGTTAAAAGTAAAACCATCGCTTGACCTTACCGTAATGGTACAAAGGTTCTTATCCAGTTCGTGCGACTCGGTGCGGCTATCTGCCCAGTTCAATACGATGTTGGTTGTGGGTACAATTTCAACAGCGTGGGTATAGATGTTTACCGGGTGTTTACCGGGGTCGAGCGGTTCGTCCCAAACACCTTTTTCGTTACGCTTAACAATGTTACCATGTTTAAAATTATCACCACTGGTATCCTTACCTTCGGGGCCTACGAACGAGTTCACAACGCCAACATAACCAATAGGGATATAGATCATATCTACCTGTTCAACACTCACAAACCATGGGTTAAGATAATAGGTACCGGCAAGTATCACATCCTCCTGCAACCCTTTACGGCCGCCGGCGTTGATAAAGGCTATCGGATCCTGGTAGTTTTTATGTCCATGTACCGATTCGCCCGCTATCTCACCTTTATTCAATGGTTCACCATCAAGTGTGGTAATAATCCCCACTTTATTTTCGTGGATCTGCGTGATAGGCACCATCTCAATATCAAACAAAAATGCATTGATACGGTAACTACCTGGTGTAAGGAAAGCTGCCTGCGGGCCTTTTTGGCCGTTGTTATTTAAAAAGGCAATAGCATCCTGAAACTTATCACATTCAACCGGTTTACCCAGTACACGCCCAGTATCAAACGGAGCTCCATCTTTAGCCTTCACAAGGCCAAGCTTGCCCTGTTCAATGATGGTAAAAGGTTGCATGACTATGGTGTACTGCCATGGCCACATTTTCCAGTATAAACCCGGGGCAAGCGCTTTGGCCTGCATACCGGCTTCGCCCTGGGTAGCTATGATACGGCCATCGGGCAGGCGGCTATTACCTGTAAGGGCAAACTTTTTGATCACCAGTCCGATACGGTCGTCAGGAACGATTACCATGCCACAAAACACGCGCAAAACAAATTTGTACATCAGCAATAACACTATGACGGGTATAACCCACCACAGACTAACAATTAGATTGTCCATTTTTTTAAAGATTGTTTTTGATTTTTTTAACGGAACCCTTAAGGTGCGGGCCCTCACAATACTTATAGCTTACCTGGAAGAGTACCTTGGCTATATAGTGTCATTAAGACAGTTGCAACTATACTTTGTTACGAAAAATCTTAAAAATATTTTAGGGGCATAGTCAAATTCATGTAATTAATTGATACACAGAAAGTAAATTTTAAAATGATTTTCAGGAAACATTTTACAACAGGTGTAGTTAAATAAGTATCCTATTGTTTAATGAATACTTAACATTACCGCTATGAGTATCCCCAAAGACATCAAAAAAGAAGGTACCAGGATAAGTCCGGCAAAAGCGGGTGGACAAAAAGCCAAAGAGATCAAAACCGAAGGCCCACTAAGTGAAAAAGATGAAGTGAAGCAAGCCGAAGAGCGTACAAGGAAAGGCACGAAGAAATAATAGTGTAAAGTCGATAGTCTTAAGTCGGAAGTCAAAAAGTCTCTTTTTCCTCACCGCATTTCAGACTTACGGCTTTAGGCTAAAGACTATGCCTCCGTTCGCGCTTTCAATTTCAAAAGCAATTGTATAGTTTTATCCAAACATTTTTCTGTTATGATAAAACAAGGCTTTTTATTGTTTGCTGTAGTGGTGCTTTTTATAGCATCATGTAAACCTGAAGTTTCGGTTAGGACGCTTACCGGAAAATGGAAATATATAAAAATTGAGCATCCAGATGCCAGCCCGCCCGATACCGTAAAACAAGCCGAGTTGGATGCCAACGTACCTTATATTCAGTTTACGCCCGAAATGAAATTCCTGATTGTGTGGGGCGGCAAGTTCCTGTCGCACGGCTCTTTTACCCTGAATGGCAGCAACATGAATGTAACCGAGAAACTCCCTGACGGCAAAACCCGCAATTTCGTTTTTTACGTTTCGGAACTAAACGAAAATAAGATAGTTTTTGAAAGTACCGGCCCCGAAGGCTCAAAGGTTACAGCTTTGCGGGCAAGCAAATTTTAAATCAGTTGATTCTTTGCTTGCAGGCCACAAGGTACAGCCTTCTGGCCTGCACTTACAAGTAATTTAAAATCAAGCTAATCCTGTAATCCTAAAATCAAGGTTCAATGTGCCGCAACAACATCTCCCCTGGCTTCAACCTTGTTTTTTATAAACCGCTTGCCAATAAAAACAATCAGGAGTGCCAAAATTGATGACGCCGCCATAACCGCCGCCATGGGCAGCGAACTATGTTGTTTTATTACCGAGATACCGATAGATGACAAGGCCCCCACGGCCATTTGCGATGCGCCTAATATTGCAGAAGCCGAACCCGCATTTTTAGAGAAGGGAGCAAGGGATAATGCTGATGTATTGGGCGCGCAAATGCCAACGCAGCATAACACTCCAAATATCATCGCTATAGTACCACCTATCCCGAACCAATGATTTAATGAACCCGCCAAAAAAAATGTGGAGATAATCACCATTAAAATAAGTGATGCGCCTATCATTTGTTCGCTTTTGTATTTTTTTATCAGCACACTGTTTAGCTGACTTGAACCAATAAACCCGACCGAAAGCCCTGCAAAGATCCAGCCGAACTGTTTTTCGCTTACTTTAAAACCTTCAATAAACACAATGGGCGATGACGAAACATAGGCAAACAAACCCGCGAAAGCGAACGCGCCGCCTATGGCATAGGTTACAAACTGCGCATCCTTTAAAACTGTTATAAAATGCCCTATAATCGGCCCTGGTTTTAAAGAATAAGCAGGATCGGGCTGATAGCTTTCGGGGAGCCAGAATATTACGGACAGCAATATGAGCACCGCTATAATAGTTAATACCAGGAAAATGACCTGCCATTCAAAAGCCGCGGTAATATAACTGCCTACGGTAGGGGCCAGCATGGGCGAAGCACCGAGTACCAGGATCAGCAACGAAAATACTTTGGCATTATCCTCAACCGGGAACAAATCGCGCACCATGGCCATAGCAGCTACGCTTGCAGCACAGCTGCCCACCGCCTGAAAAAAACGCAGTGCAATAAGCATTTCGAGCGATGAAGAGAAAAAACAGCCCATTGATGATACTATATAAAGCCCAAGCCCCCAGTATAAGGGGTTTTTACGGCCAAACCTGTCGAGCAACGGCCCATAAAGTAATTGCCCGGCAGCAATACCAATAAAATAGCTCGATAATGACAGCGCTACCTCATCGGTACTGGTATGCAAGTACTTAGCTATGGCTTTAAAGCCCGGCAGGTACATATCAATAGAAAAAGGGCCAAGTGCCGTAAGCGAACCCAATATGAGGATCAGTACTGTATATTTTTGTTGGGTCATATTTATTTGGTCCATGGTCAATAGGCCATGGTCGATGGTGGTATTGGATTTATTGTATCTTAGTGATTTTTCAAAGCCCAGGCAATTGTCTATGGACCATCGACTATGAACTCCCCTAAAACGCCTCGCCTAAATTAAGACTTATTGATGAAAAGTTTTTGCTCATGCCATAATCGAGGCTGATATTGGTTCCTGTTTTTTTATTGAACTTAAAACGCAGGCCTGTGCCGGCGGCTGGGTGCCAATACACAAAAGCATGGTTTTCAGGCTCGGTAACGGAGTTTACGTTAGCAAATACTACAAAGCCCAATAAACCATTGCGGGTGATATCGCGGCGGTATTCAGTTTCAAAATATACCAGCCTGTCGCCCCGGTAACGGCTTTGCGGAAATCCCCTGCCCGATCGCTGATAAGGTTCCCAGCCAAGACTTGGCAGGTTAAGATAAGGTGTGCGGGGCGTAAGTGTTGTCCAGTAATAGGCCCAGAAAGCCAGCACGTTTTTAGGCCCCGAGTTGGTTAACTGCACATATTTACGCATATCGATATACAGTGACCTCCAGTCGGTATGGCTTCCAAAGGCCTTGGCATTAACCCGGTAAACTATGTTGGTATAAGCCCCGGGTAGTGGATTGATTGAGTTTTTGCGCGAATCATATAATAAATTGAGCGTTACACCCGATGAAAACGCATCCTGATCGGCCGCAGTACCATATTTATAACCGGTAAACTTACGCAGGTTTTGATCGCCGTTGCTTTCAATATCCATATAGTAATCCAAATTATAGCCTAATCCGGCATAAAAGTATGGCTTAATCTGCTTTAACACGCTTTGATAAAAGCGGAGATAATTATAATTTATCAAAAACTTATCCGCTGACCCCTGGTTGCCACCCAAGCCCCAGGTATATTGAGGGTAAACCATCAGCCGGGTATCACCCTGTATATTCCACTCATTATTATTAAGCCAGATATTTGACCGGATAGGCAAGCCGTACCTCCCCTTCAAATTAAAATAAGGGGTAAAAGTAAAGCTTGATAAATTAGTAGTAGCTTCATCCCCCAGGTAAAACCCAGCTGTTGTTGAAGTAAACAATGCTTTTCCGCCACTCCGCCCATCGGTTGTTGAGGTGGGAAAAACAGAAAAGTAGATCTTTTTCCGTTGAGTCGCCTGGTGCCGGGGTTGTATTTTAAAAAGCGAACGTACAATGTCAATAACATCTCGTTGCGGTACTGAATCTTTTTTTATGCTGATGGTATCTGCAACCGGCTGCTGTGCCAGCAACATTGCCGGAATCAAACATAAAACTATTACGAATAACCCTTTTACCATCGTACCTTAAACGAAAAATATTGACTTGCTGTTTGGCTGTTAATAATTTTAATAACGGATAAAACAGGGCAATCGCTTCAATTTAGCTAAATTAATTTAAATAAAAAAGGCCTGTAAGCATTGAAACCTACAGGCCTTTATAACAACCATTTAAATTAATGATAGGTTGTTTGTTTTGTTACGGTTGTTTTGGTTGTGGTATAATGGTGATGGGGATGTGCCCTGCGCCAGGCAATGCGGGCAGCACGCTGCCTTTTCTCTTCGCGCCGGCGGGCTTCATTACCGATAATATAACCGCCACCGGCACCAAGCGCACCGCCAACTAAAGCGCCGCCCGCACTATGCGTAATAAGGCCACCCGCAATTGCACCGCCTGCTCCACCTATGATTGCGCCTTTGCCTTGTTTGCTTATTCCCTTTTTCTGTGTGGTTTGTGCATTGGCAGTGATACTGATGGATAGCATCAGGCCAATTAAAAAGCACATATATATCATTAGCTTTTTCATAATGGTATGTATTTATAAGTGTTAACATAAACACTCATGCAAATAATAGACCATTATCGAAAATAGCGGCACAAAAATTCAACAATTGAATGTTAACCGACAATGTTTATTTCAGGAAAGCCATTACAGCTTTTGAAAATTCGGGAGTGCGGCTGGCGCTGTTATGATCGCCCGGAACGTGAACCAGCTTTGAGCCGGGAATGAGTTTATGAAGAGCAACCTCGTCGCCGTTATCATGATCTTCGGTCCCATCTATGAGCAGTACCGGGATTTTTACCATAGCTAATTCCTGTTTGCTGGTTGATGGCTGCCACTTTTGCTGATAGGCTAAAGCAAGTTCATCAAAAGGGTTACTGTGGATATATTTGATCATCCCATCAACATCATGAAAACTGGTATCGCCCATTAAAGCCTTATAAGCGTGAACCCTTCGCGGCCATTCGGGGTTAGTATAAGCATCGCCCATGCCGCCCATTACCGCCTTTTGAACCCGCTTATCAAGCACAAACACGCGCGAAGTAATGATCGATCCGCGCGAATATCCAACAATATCATATCGTTTAAGCCCCAGGCTTGTAGCCAGGCCCATAATGTCTTTAGCTTCGGCATCGTTAGCATAACCCGCATCATTGTGGGGCTTGTCCGACCGTCCGTTGCCCCTCTGATCCAGTATAATCACTTTATAACCAGCCGTTAACATATCATTATAAAGCTTTCCTTTTTTCCAGCCTTCGCCCGTGCCCGAAAAACCATGTACCAGTATCACCGGGAAGCCATCGCCTTTCGCTTCATAATGGATTTTAACACCATCAAACGAGGTATAATAGCTGCCCGGAGCAGTAACCGGCTGCGCTAATACACAATTGCCGGTAATCAGTATAAAAATTAACAGAGCTAAACTTGCCGATAGTTTTTTGATAACAAGCATATTTTTATTTAATAAACAGATTAATAACGGTTACCCCACAAGCCCTATAACAGAAACAAGCGTTTCCATTAACGACCATGATTTTATAGTATCCTTAATACTTAAATTAAAATACTCTTTATAAAGCCAAAAACCCGAGTCGTTGACGTGCGAAAATGCCAGGCTCCCGGCCCCGATAGATAATACCATTAAATTGGGATTAATATGATTTTGCAAAACCAGCGGCGCAACAATGCCTGCAGCTGTTAGTCCGGCAACCGTTGCCGAGCCCAAACTAATGCGGATAATAGCGGCTATCACCCAGCCTAATAACAACGGCGGCAAATTGAACGATTGCAGCTGCGATGCTATCTGGCCACTTACACCGCTGGCGGTTAAAACTTCTTTAAAGGCGCCCGATCCTGCTATGATCAATAATATCAAGGCCACATCCTTCACGGCATCGGTAAAATTGCCCGCAAGCTGGCCCATGCTTTTACCTTGTTTTATACCTAAAGTATAAGTGGCAACCATAAGCGCTATCAGCATAACAATTGAGGGATCGCCAAGAAATGTGATAAACTTTGCTACACCCGGATCCTGTATGTTAAGGTATGGAAAAAATGCGGTAAGCATTAAAAGCAAAACCGGCAATAAAGCCGTAAAAAAGCTATTGAACGCGCCGGGCAGCTTTTCGGCAGGTAACTCTTCAGCCCTGAAAGTAGCCAGCGGCTCCGACGGGATTTTTTTAAGAAATTGTGCAAACACCGGTCCCGCCAGTATAATAGCCGGAATAGCTATCATAAGTCCGTAAATAAAGGTAGTTGCCATATTAGCGTGAAATAAAGCCACTAATGCCGATGGCGACGGGTGCGGGGGCAAAAAACCATGCGTTACCGACAGCGAAGCCAGCATGGGTAAGCCTATATACACAGCCGGCAGTTTATACTTGTAAACCACCGAAAATATCAGCGGTACCATCAGCACGAAGCCAATACCATAAAACAGCGGAATGCCTATAATAAACCCGGCTGCAACCAGCGCCCATTGAATATATTTTTCGCCTACGGCGGCAACAAGTACACTCGCTATTTTTTGCGCGGCCCCGCTCACAGCAACCAGCTTCCCAAGCATAGCGCCCAGGCAAATAATGATGAGCAGCTGACCTAAAATATCACCCATGCCTTTTTGAACGGAAGCGGTTATCTTATTAATGGGTATGCCCAATAACAATCCTGCAATTATCGAAACAATGAGAAAGGCAATAAAAGGGTTTATTTTTACCAGGCTCACCAGCAAAACCAGTAAAACAATACAAAAAAAGATAGTTAACAGTACCATTAAGTTATAGGTTATGTGTGGCCAGCGGGCGTGCAACCTCAGTATAGGGCACCTGCTGATGCCAACTAAAGTAATAACAAAATTTGAGTTTAGGGTTTTTATATGGTAAAAGCTTTGATAGCCCGGCCTGAATAATCAATAAGCCTTTTAATTTTGTCATTTGTACTTGAAAAACAAGCAGTTTGTGTAACTAACATACAACATGTTGCTATTTATAGCATTGTTTTATTAATTTTATAAAAAATAGTTTTAATTTTGCGTTAAAGTTTTATCCGATTAAGATTAACCCAAACCGCTATTTTACAGGATACTGTAATTTTAACACATACTTTAATACCTTTTCGGCATTTATTTCTTTAACTTTTATTATGGTAAAGCGTATTTTAGTATTAGACGACAATCAAGACATACTTGATATTGTGCATGAAACCCTTACTTATGAACAATTTGAAGTTAAAAGTACATCAATAAGCACCGATGTGCTTCCGTTAATTGAGAGTTTTGAACCGGACCTTGTTATACTTGATTACCGGGTAGCGGGTACCAATGGCGGTGAAATTTGCCGAAACATAAAAGTACATCCTAAATTTGGCAATACTCCTGTTATTATATTCTCGGCCTATGTGAACAATGAAAATGAGCTCATCGGCTACGGGTGCGACGCAATAATCAACAAACCATTTGATTTGACCGAACTTGTTGAAAAGGTTAATAACCTGCTTTAAAAACGTAATCCCAACCTCAGCGGTCAATTTACCTCCCTCTTGCACTATCCATTTAACCTTTATTTCATTTTTTTCTTCTGCTAAACCGGGATAATAATTATAAAAAAGGCAAAGATAGCGCTTTAAAGCATTCAGCATTACAAATACAGCACATTTTCGAGGCATAAATTGATTAATTATCAATACTTAAAGAGCATGATTGAAATATTGGTAATTATTTTAACTTTGTTTTATAGGTTAAAGCAAAATAATTAATTAAATACAATAAGCCCCTGATTGTATTATGGTACTATCAATAAATCAACACGAGAAAACAGAAGTAAAAAAGGCACCAGTATGCCCAAGGTGTAAATCAGAGCTTGATAACCGTGTGCCCAGAGGCTTTTTTGTGAAAAAAGTTTTGTTTTTTCTCCCTTTAAAGAGGTACATGTGCTTCAAATGCCAACGCAAGAGATACGTATTACGATAATTTATTTCATAAAAAGAAATCAACACTTACTTAAAAGTACTTTTCCTTCCTTTTCTTCTTCACCATAATATAGATATTGTATTTTGGCTGCCTGTTATTTTAAGTTTGTGGAAGAAAACGAAGCCAAGTCAAAGAAAAGATATTATTGTTCAAAATGCGGAGCCCCTTACCACTTCCAGATGCGAAGGAGTTGGTTTTTGAAAAACGTCCTGTTTTTTATACCGGTCAGGAAATATTTTTGCGCAAAGTGCAAAAAGTCGGCTCACGTTTTCATCAAATAATTTTCAATTAATCAATTTCTTCGGTGTATTGATACCCTGTTATTATCAGAAAATGCAGATACTCTGCGTTTATACCCCCTCTAATACTGTTATTTTAAAGCCCCGACCTTATTTGTATACAAAAATATAATCGTTGTATATGTTATAAATACAGAATTACAGAGTATTCCCATATAAAGCCGTATAAACTACAAATTTGGATTAAGATAGTTCAGCATAATACTTGGTATAAAAATTGCTCTAATTTTTCTGATATTGTATAAAGCCATATCGCCATTGACTTTTTTGCTGATACATTTTTTTAACAGATTACTTATGCGACGGATATTAGCGGTGGACGACGACAAAGATATTTTAGAAATCATAAAATATATACTGGAAGATTCAGGCTATGAGGTTGATACCTTAACTGAAGGCAAAAATTTGTTTGACCGGATAAAGCAACATGAACCCGATTTGATTTTGCTTGACATTATGCTCGGCAATTTAGATGGCCGTGAACTTTGCAAGACCCTTAAAAACCAACAGGAAACCAAAAACATCCCTATTATATTAATTTCGGCAAGCCATAATCCGGGTATGCTCAGCCAGGCCGGTTCGCCTGATGATTTTATAGCTAAGCCTTTTGATATCGATGTTTTGTTGGATAGTATAAACAGGCAGTTAAGAAATGCCGCCTGATATACAGGATATATTCCCGAAAAAAAACGGAGCAGGCAAATAATCGCCTACCCCGTCAAAACAAAACTAAAAACTAAGCATTTATAGTAAATGCATTTTCCCGTTTAGCACGATTACGCAGCTTAAAGAAAATGACAAGATTTAGGAAATGCATACCGCCCAATATTAAAATTATCCAGCCCACTTTATAACTCAGTACTTCAACCACTACCTGCATACTGGCAATACTGCCATACTCCTTTAAGGCCAGGCCCATATAGCCTATATTTACGAGGTAAAAGCCTACCACAAGCAGCTTGTTCACAGAATCGGCCAGTTCACTGTTGCCGTGAAAAATATCCACTAAAAATATACGCCCGTTTTTAAACAGCACTTTGGCAACCCATACTGTTAATGCTATGCTTGCCAACAGGTAAATGACATAGGTTAAAATAAAGTAGTTCATGATACAAAGGTTTAGTTATTATTAATTATTTAGAATTTTCAGTAAAAATTGAAATTTTTTTGTAAAAAAATTTATTTAAACACTTTCAATATCGAACCAAAAAACCAGTTCTCTTCGGCCTTGAGCATGGTATCAAGTGTTTTGTTCACGTTATTAGCTAGCTTATTTATATCAGTAACCGTGGTTTTAAATGTTTTATAAGCCGGATCTTTTGTATCGCCATCAACCTCAGCCAGTTGATCAAGTATTTTAATGATTGGTGTAAGCTCGCGCTTTTTACGTTCTTCGGCAACACAGCGGGCTATAGTCCATACATCTTTTTCGGCGTAAAAAAACTCCTTACGCTCGCCGGTTTTATGCCGCTTTTCAACCAAACCCCAATCAATGAGGTCGCGCAGGGTCATATTGGCATTACCGCGTGATATGCTTAATTCGGCCATCACTTCTTCAGTGGTCAAAGCCTCTGGCGAGATCATCAGCAAAGCATGTACCTGGGCCATGGTACGGTTAATCCCCCACTCCGACCCCAGCTTACCCCAGGCCTCAATGAACTTTAACTTTGCCTCTGCCAATTCCATGCACAAATATAAACAAGTTTTTAAACTTTCAAAAAAAAATGAAAATTTAGGTTAGAGGTTAGAGGTTAGAGGTTAGAGGTTAGAGGTTAGAGGTTAGAGGTTAGAGGTTAGAGGTTAGAGGTTAGAGGTTAGAGGTTAGAGGTTAGAGGTTAGAGGTTAGAGGTTAGAGGTTAGAGGTTAGAGGTTAGAGGTTAGAGGTTAGAGGTTAGAGGTTAGAGGTTAGAGGTTAGAGGTTAGAGGTTAATGCGCTTTCACTTGCTTTGTTTTAAAAAATGTAAAATAAATATGCACCACATTCTGTACGTGCAAACACAGCTGTAGCAAAGGAGCCAACGGTTTGTAAAGCACTCCGTTTACCGAAACAGCCCGCCGACGTGGTATTAAAAAATTACTTCACAACAGCTATAGCCATGCCATCATGCTCCTTGGTACCTACTGTTTGGATAATGGTGGCTGTTACCTGTTGGTTGGCGGCAAGCACTTTATTAAAACGCTGCACCCCGCTAACGCGCTCATCATCACAGTTATCATCAAGTACTTTACCTTCGCGGATTACATTATCTGCAACAATAAGGGTACCGGGCCTGGAAAGTTTAAGCGCCCATTCAAAATATTCGGTATAAGGTGGCTTATCGGCATCAATAAAGATCATATCAAACGGGCCTTCATCATTGGCTTCAAGGGTTGCGAGGCTCTCCATTGCTTTGCCTACTTTAATTTCAACCACAGGGTCCAAACCGGCTTCGATGATATTCAGGCGGGCAACATCAGCATAAGCCTGCTCCAGTTCAAGCGTAATGAGCAGTCCATCGGCAGGCAGCGCGCGTGCCAGCCAAATGGTACTGTAACCGCCAAGCGCACCTATTTCCAGGATCTTTTTCGCACCGCATAAACGGGCCAGTACCTGTAAAAATTTACCCTGGTTAGCCGACACATTGATACCCGGAATACCGGCATCCTCCATTGATTTCAAAGTACCTTTCAGCACCGCGTCTTCATCCTCAAACAAATTACCTATATACTGATCAACCGATTCAAAAAGTGAAGTATCCATAACGCTAATTTTTTATTATGATAAAATTAAACACGAACTAAAAGCAAAACGCAAAAAGCCTAAAGCTAATGAACTGGTTTAAATTTAAATTGCTATATGTGAAATTAATAGTTTTATAAACCTGTTTGCCGAAAACACCTTGCCTCTTGCCACGCTGATTTGGAACTTTTATACTGTAGATTTTACATGGGTTAACCGGCAGGTTCCTGATCAGCATCGCCAGGCCGGTGTTGTCAGTTAATAATTACCGAATATTGATTGTATAATTTAGATTGCTGATATTGCCTGAGTGGAAAATGTTAAAATTGTCACCATAAATACATGGAAATGTGATGGTGAGTATCGGGTGCGCATGGGCATACTTGCCAAACAACTTAAACAATTAAAGCCTCATGTTATAGCTTGCCAGGAATGTTTTTACAGTGAAGAAGCAAATGCCGATACCCTGAATTTTCTGGCTGCCGAATTAAATATGCACTATTGTTTTTTACCGGGCCGGTCAAAAAAACGCCTGTTTGAAGGCAGGGTGGTCAACAGTACATCGGGCCTGGGCATATTATCAATTTACCCGGTTACCGAAGCCGGGAATTTTGATTTACCTGTAGTAGTCGAAGATAACGACCGCAAAGCTTTCCGGGTAAACGTAAACCTGCCATCGGGAAAAACAGTTACTGTTACCACTACCCATCTCACACACCTGGGGCAGCATAAAGGCCTAAGAAAAGCCCAGGCCGAAGCCCTTGCGGGTTTTGTTATTGAGGAAACCCCAAAGCCATACCACATTATTTGCGGCGACTTTAATGCTACACCCGATTCGGAAGAGGTTATGACTTTCCGGGAATTATCTAAAGCTGCTGATTGTTATACCGAAGGCAATGGTACAGAACCGAGATACAGCCTTACGGATGCCTATTACAAAGCCAACAAACAGGTATGTGTTGATCAGATTTTCACTTTGCCCTTCCCCGGTACGGATAGTTACCCGCGATTTATTGATTCGGCAGTGGTATTAAATGTGCCTGATGAAGAAACCGGCTTATACCCGAGCGATCATTTCGGTATCACCACAACACTTGTAATAAATTGACTATAAACAACCTGCCGTCAATCGGTAATTTTACCATCCAAAATATAGCGGTTCAAACAATCCGCTCTTTTCATCCATAAAAAACCACCATGAGCAAGCTATTTTATGTTATTGGCGCATCCGGAGCAGGCAAAGACACCTTGATGAATTACGCCCGCAAGCAAATTAACGGATCGGAAAATGTGGTATTTGCACACCGGTATATTACCCGTCCGCCATTTTCTGGCAATGAGAACCACGTTAGCTTAACCAATGAGGAATTTGCATTAAGAAGCAAAGCCGGGATGTTTGCTTTAAGCTGGGGCAGCCACGATAAATACTATGGCATAGGCCAGGAAATAAACAACTGGCTTAATAAAGGCTTTAATGTGGTGGTTAACGGATCGCGCGAATACCTGCCCGTTGCACAACGGCTCTACCCCGATCTGATAGTAATATTAGTAACTGCGAGTCCCGAAGCTATTGCAAGTCGCCTGGTTGGGCGAGGACGGGAAAACACTGAAGAAATAGCCAATCGTATAGCCCGCACTGCCGAACTCAACACCAATCTCGAAAACTGCATCCAAATACAGAATGACGGTGCTATTGAACTTGCCGGGAACGAACTGGTAAACCTGATCTCGGTAACGGAAAAACAACTGGCTTAAACCTGCTTTCAATATGTGATGAAAACTATTGATGGTTCAATACACCGAAAGATTACAGAGCTGGCAATTGCAGTAGATATTTTAGTTTTTTTGAAAGCGAACCGTGAAATACTTAAATATACTGATAAAGGGGTATTTCAAGGAGATAATATTAAAGCTATTTTTGAAAAATACTTAGAAAAGTATTTAAATATCGAACCTAAACCCTATCAATATAAATTAGCCATCTGCCCTTAACAGCAAATGGCTTTTTTATTTATATAAAAATCTCAAATATTGTTGCCAGCTATCGCAAGGTAGCATAATTATAAAACTGCAACCTGCCATTCCCTTGTATAGTAATGGTTTTGGTTTCAGTAGAGCCCTGGGCATTTTTAAGGGTAATATGTACCTGGTTATCTCCTTTTTGCAAAGGGATCCGTGCATAAGAAATATAAGCTGGCAGGCTTTGCCAGTTGCGGGTATCCGCTTTTTCAGATAGTAAGCTGTAAAGCTGAATGCCATAACCAAGTCCTTCCAATAACCCGTTGGTTTTGCCATCACTTTTGGCAGCTGCACGTATCGAATATTCGGCTATCTTTTTCACCGCAAGGCGCGACAGGATCCCGCTCATCTCTTTTAATGCACGCTGCTGCAAAGTTTTAAATGCCAGCTCATTAATATCTTCAGCTTTTACCAATGACGCATCCTGGTTATTAACCGAGATACTTGCGCTTGAATAATATGGCGTTTGCGCAACATATTTAGGAAATGCAACCCGTAGGCTTTCAACCGACTTGGTGTTCACCCTGTTCCTGTCACCGTCGTAATTAAAGGGAATTACCAGGCCTCCGGCAGCATCCGTGAAAAACAAGTCGCCGTTGCTGTTACGAATCAGGCTAAAAAACAGGTCGACCTGCGTTTTTACCGGGGCAAGGCCGTTCTCCCAAAAAAATATCAGCTCACCACCGTCCGATGGTTTTACAGGTTCATATTTAATGCCAAAGGTTGTTTCAAACTGGTCAGCTTCTGTTGTAAAACCGTTCAGCTTTGCCGTGCGGATCACGTCCTCCTGCAGTTCAACGGGCATCGGGGTACCGTAATAAGTTTTATCAGGACTTTTAAGATAGATCTCAGCCGCGTTCCTGTATGATATAAATGCATTGTTTACATCGTTGTTGCTTTCGTACAACATCCCCTGCAACGTCAGCGAAAAAGCGTCGTTTGAGTAACGGCTGTCTTTATTGTTATACTTATCGCCCTGTTCCTGAGCCTGTAAAGTAATACGACGGGCTTCAACAATTGCATCCTCTGTTTTATTCAGGTACAAATAATTGAGCGCCTTATAATAATGGATCATGAACTTTTCAAAATCCTCTCCTTTATACCTTTGCGATGCGGAATTAAGCAAAACGCCAACAGCGGCGTCAGATGCGCTGGTCAAACCTTCATCAAGCAACTGATCGGCCTGGTTAAAGTAGTTGTTGCTATTTTCGTACTCGCCTTTTAAATGGCAGATCCTCCCCTTCTCCATCAGGTACAGGAGCTTATTTCGGGGCTTTTGAATCAGGCTATTATTATCAAGCTCCTTCTCAGCCTGTGGATAGTTACCGGCCGATACATTTTTGTAATAAGGAGCAACACTTTGATTATAGGTTGAACACGCCGATAAAAAAAGCATCAGCCCGATAAAAGAAAATACCCGGAGAATATGCGTACGTAAGTTGATCATTATTAAATGCAAACTGCCCCGAACACAGGCATACCATGTTCAGGGCAATGATGTTTACCAGCTTTAGTTTTTAACGTATTTGGCAATTTTCTTTTCGCCTATCCAAACCACTTCATTTGTTTGAATGTTGGTAAGCTCCAGATTTACCTGGTAGTAAACAACTTTTTGGCGTTTGTGCGAATCAACTATTGAATTGATTGAGCCCTGCAGTATATAATCGGCACCGTTTTCCAGGCCAAATTTTTTCATGCTTGATACCGTAGCGTTTGTTTGCTGATCGGCCTTTTCGGCGCGTAACTCATCACGTTTTTTACCGCCCTGCACCAAACGTACTTTTTGCGATTGGATGAATGAGCTCTCAATATCGGTTAAGAATGTTTCGGCATCAATATGTTCGTGGCTTTTATTTTGTACAAAGCCAACTATAACTACCGGGCGTTTACCCTGGTGCTCGTTAAGGTGAGTATCTATCCAATTAGCACCTAAAATTTTGCCGGTAAGCTCATCGGCTGCCATTCGTGCATCACTGTTATTCCAGTTGCCGCTAACATCAATAGTTTGGTCGGTGCTAACGCGTGTAACCTGCCTTGAACATGAGGCTATAAAAATCCCTGAAACTGCTATTGCAGCAACTGTTAAAATCCTGTTAAATTTCATTTGTAGTATATTATAAATTATGATGTGTTAGATTGAATGCTGCTTAATTTGTTACCAGCCAAAACCGATACCGATGCTTGTACGGCCACCCAGCGGCCACCATAATAGCCGCCCCAGCGATTGCCCCATCCATAGTTTAAAAATGGCGAATAAGAGTAGCCGCCATATAAGCCCATGACGGTGAATAATCATAATATCCGTTCATGCGTTCCTCATGCCGCCACGCGCGGTTTTGACGGCGGCGTTCAAGTTTGGCTTCATACCAATCGTAAGCTTTGTAAGTATTTTGTATGGTTACCCGTGCAGGCTGTTCAGGGTATCGGCAACCCTGATATATTTTGCCTGGCTTTCCATGTAGCGTGGATTTTGATCGGCAACCAGCGATGCAGTTTCCTGGGCCTTTACGGTGCCGCTAAACAAACCGCCTAAAAGCATCAAGCCTATCATAAAGATATTCCTTTTCATTGCGCTTAATTTAATAAGTAAAGTTACGTAAAATGCAGTCCAAATATTACACAGGCACCGGGCATAAACCGTTAAATTATGTTAATCGGGAGCTTTTTTACTTAATTATGAATTGCATGAGTACCATACAGTTTTTTTAACCATGAAAATGGTCTATATCATTGTCACTATCGGTCATGATAGCGCGTCATGATGATATATTTAATACATTTATATAAAGCTAAAAACAGAACGTACACAGCCGAAAACTTAGCATTCTGTTTATTAACATTATTTAATTATTTTATGTGAATTAATTATTAGACGCTCTATCATATCATGAAAAAATCAACCTATACCCTGTTTATTATTGGCTTTGCCGCAATACTGTCTGCCTCCGTTGCCAACGCGCAAACCAAGGCCTTTAAACCAAAAGACCAGCAGTTATTTAACACCATCGCACACATGGATAGTGTAATGTTCAACGCCTTTAACGGCCGTAATTTAGAAGTGATGAAAACACTGTTTGCGCCCGATGTTGAATTTTATAACGATGGTAAGGGCTTAACCGGCTATGACGGCACCATGGCCGGCTTTAAAGGAATTTTCGAGAACAAACAAGCCGCCGACCTGCGCCGCGACCTGCTTAAAGAAACGCTTGAGGTTTACCCCATGCCCGGCTTTGGCGCTATTGAAATGGGTACGCATCGTTTCACACATACCGAAAACGGCCAACCGGTAATCGGCCTGATGAAATTTGTACATATTTGGCAGTATAAGGACGGGCAATGGAAAGTGACAAGGGTAGTAAGTGTAGGACATTAATTATGCTAACAGATCCGTTAAGTGTTTTGAATTTCCCTCTCAAGCGCTGGGCTGTTGCATATAACTATATAACTCGCCGGGTCAGGCATTCGTGCTTGAACCGGCAATCGCGCCTTTTTTAATTAATATCTAATCACCAAGCCTCAAATCTCTTCAATACGAGCTCACATTGCTATAGTCAACATTTGTAATCCCACTATAATCAGGCACAAATGTATTTTCGCTGCTGATGGCCATATCAAACTCAAACGATGCCGGATAAGGTGTGTTTAACAAACTGCCTTTGGGGATGTAAGGGAACAACTCGCCATAAGTCAGGATCTGGCTGTGGTTAACACGACGGTAAATATACATGCGGTGCAGGTCGCACGGTTTGCTTAAACCCGCGGCACCTATCATCTGAATGGCGCTGCTCACCGTTTGCCGGTGGAAATTAGCCACACGTACTTTTTTATCATCCACTACCAAGCCTTTCATCAGGCTTTTATCCTGTGTAGCCACACCGGTTGGGCAGGTATTCGTATTGCATTCCAGCGCCTGGATGCAGCCAAGGGCGAACATCATGCCGCGGGCACTGTTGCACATATCGGCACCAAGGGCAAAATTTTTGACCAGGTCAAAACCCGTGGCTACTTTTCCTGATGCTATAAGCTTGATATGTTTTTTAAGATCGAACCCGGTCAGCGCATCATAAACAAAAGCCAAAGCCTCGCGCAGCGGCATCCCTACCGAGTTACTGAACTCCAGCGGGGCAGCGCCGGTGCCGCCTTCTCCCCCATCAACAGTGATAAAATCGGGAGTAATGCCTGTTTTGACCATAGCCTTGCAAATAGCTAAAAACTCGCTTTTATGACCTACACACAATTTAAATCCGATTGGCTTGCCGCCTGAAAGATCCCGAAGCTTTTGAATAAATACCATCAGCTCCAATGGATTGGTGAATGCGGTATGGTATGGCGGCGATACTACATCCTCCCCCATCTCCACCAGCCTGATCCGCGCAATTTCAGGAGTGACCTTGGCAGCGGGCAATATCCCGCCATGACCTGGCTTTGCTCCTTGCGACAGCTTGATCTCGATCATTTTCACCTGTGGAAGCACTGCGCGTTCGGCAAAGGCATCGTAGTTCATAGTACCATCCTTATGGCGGCAACTGAAATAGCCGGTGCCTATTTGCCAAATGATATCGCCGCCCGGTTGCAAGTGGTAATCACTCAATCCGCCCTCGCCGGTGTTATGGGCAAAGTTATCCAGTTTTGCACCGCCGTTAAGGGCCAGTATGGCGTTCATACTCAACGAACCAAAGCTCATGGCCGAAATATTAAATACGCTGGCCATATAAGGCTGCGTACAGGATGCCCCGCCGACCTTTACACGGGGATCCATATTTAATTTATGGTGATCAATAGCGGCGATGCTATGGTTAAGCCATTCGTAGCCATTATCATAAACATCAAGCTCGGTACCAAAGGGACGGGTGTCATCAACCTTTTTGGCTCGCTGGTAAATTACACTCCTGTTTTGACGGTTAAAGGGTGTACCGTTGGTATCGCTTTCAATAAAGTACTGGTATATTTTAGGCCTAAGTTCTTCCATCAAATACCTCAGGTGGCCAAATACAGGGTAATTGCGCACAATGCTATGCTTAGGCTGCACCATATCATAAAAACCGATAAGATATATAGGTCCAATGAACAGGAACGACCATGCAGCGGGTGGCCAGATGACAGTCCACAAAGCAAGCATACTGAATATGATAAAGAACGAAACAACGAAGAGCTTTCTCATGGATAGTTAATTTTATATGAAGCGGCTATTATGTTTGATAAAAATAGATTTATAATTTAAACAATAGGGCAAATTTGTGGTTAAGAAACTTACTCAATGTCGTTTTAAAGTCACAAAGTAAAAATAGATGTTTAAACATCTATTTTTGTGCTTATCTTTGTATCAACAAAAAAGAAATAAAAATCATGGCAACAGAAACAGCAACAAAATGGGTTATTGACCCTATGCACTCAGAAGTACAATTTAAAGTTAAACACCTGGTTATTTCAACCGTGAGTGGTTTTTTCAAAAGCTTTAACGGTGAGTTATTAACTGATAATGATGATTTTGAAAATGCTGAAATTGATTTCTCTTTAGATATCAACAGCATTGACACCAATCAGACACAACGCGACGAGCACTTGAAATCGGCCGAATTTTTTGACGCTGAAAAATATCCTCAGATCACTTTCAAATCAACTTCATTCACCAAAACTGATGATGAAGAATATGAATTGAAAGGCAACCTGACCATTAAAGATCAAACCAAACCGGTAACGCTCGACGTAGAATTTGGTGGCTCGGCTGCTGACTTTTATGGCAATACCAAAGCAGGTTTCGAGATCAGCGGTAAAATTAACCGTAAAGATTTTGGTTTAACCTGGGACGGTGTAACCGAAGCCGGGTCAATTGTAGTTGGCGAAGACATTAAATTGTTGATCAACATCCAATTCACTAAACAAGCTTAATTGTTTTAATACTGTTGCTGTGTTTTAACTTTTAAAATGCCGCTGTTGTTAAAGGATCCAAACAACACGGCATTATTGAAACAGCAAAACAGGTTAAAATTTAAATAGCAAAGCCATTCTGATTTAATCGGGATGGCTTTGTTGTTTTTAGATGGATCTTGCTTTCAATTGGTTAATTTTAAAACGAGTAACCAAGCCTTATGAAACACCTTTCAATTCTGTTCGTTATTTTACTAATATCAGCATGTACTCACCCTCAAAAGAGGAAAAAAGTAAATTCATTGGTAAACATCGTTAAAGCAGACAATACATCCCCCTCTATAAACGACACTATAAACATCAGCACTATTAAAACAGATACGATCAAATACTCAAAAAAAGAGCTAAAAAAAATTCTGTACTACGACTCCGAATTGGGTAATAAGATACCGCTTTCTCCGGATGCTACCTACAACGAGGGGCCATTAAGTAACCGTCCCAACGATACAAGTTATATAAACTACGGCAGCGAGAATGGGATGGATAATTATTATCTCTTATACGCGTATTTCCTGATGCTTAAAACCGGGAAGGAAAAATATGCGGATCAAAGAGAGAAACTGATCAAAATGTATCAGGATATAAATTTTATATATGAACAGCTGGCCGGCGGAGGTACGTATTTCGACCATCAGCAAGCACGTATATTTGGCTACGCCGAATATTCCGTTTATAAATACAAATACCATGAAGAGAATAAGGATTTTAAAAAATATAATGTAGTAAAACAAAAACAGCTTTACATCAAGCTGCTAAAACAACATATTGATGATGAATTAAATGCTATATTTTTTACTGGCGAGGAAACCCAAAAGCTTAAATTAAAAAAAGTATTGACAGAAAAGGCTGATGATATCGATCATTTAATAACAGGATATTTTTACCTGGATGAGGCCCAGGAGTTTCAAAATTCGAAATACTACTAAAGAACTAAACGGCAGTTATCAATTTCAAGTTTTACCAAATGTCAATAACCTTGATTTTCAAGCGCTTTTTAAACCAAGTAGCGCTATATTTGTTCTTATACTTATGTTAATTAAAATATATCCCGAAAACCCTAATCCAAAGGCTATTGAGCAGGTGGTTGAGGTGTTAAAAAAAGGCGGCCTCATCATATACCCTACCGATACCATTTATGGTTTGGGTTGTGACATTACCAACCACCGCGCTATTGAAGCCATTTGCAGGATCAGGAATATCAAACCCGAAAAGGCTAATTTCTCATTTATTTGCTATGATCTGAGCCATATTTCTGATTACATCAAACCGATTGATAATACTACTTTTCGCGTGCTCAAGAAAGCGTTGCCGGGGCCATTTACATTCATATTCAATGCCAGTCATATGGTTCCCAAAATGCTCAGCTCCAACAAAAAAACGGTTGGTATCAGGGTGCCCGACAATAATATAGCCCGCGAAATTGTGCGTGTGTTGGGCAATCCGATACTTTCTACATCTATTAGGGATGACGACGATATTATCGAATACTCAACCGATCCGGAGCTGATCCACGAAAAATATGAAGATCTGGTTGATATTGTAATCGATGGTGGTTATGGCGACAACATCCCATCAACGATAGTAGATTGCACTACCGGCGATTTTGATATTGTTCGTGAAGGTAAAGGCGATTTGGAGTTGTATTTGTAGAAAAGCCTTAAATATTACAGGGCATTGCACTACTATGTGAACACATCTTTAACTAAAAGAAAATGTCATTTCGATTGAGCAACTGGGCATCGGCGCTGGGGCTAAAGAGAAACCTCCTACGCCCTGTAGAGCCGTACACATGTTTTAGAACAAGGCGTATAAGATTTCTCCTGCCCCCTTCAGGCATTTTCCACAACCGGTTCGTCGAAATGACATTCGGTTTTATTCATTAATATTCATCGCCCGGTGTATATTTTTTTACGGCCTTATTCCCTTCACAAACCCCTCAATCTTATCCAGATAACCTTCCTCGCCTAAAAGCTTCACAAATTTGCTGCCTATAATTGCCCCATTGGCATAATTACATGCTTTGGCAAAGCTGCTGCTATCAGTAATACCAAAACCAATAATGGTTGGATTCTTTAGCTTCATCGCGGTAATGCGTTTGTAGTATTCTTCTACACTATCACTCAGTTTCAGGTTATAGCCGGTTATTGTTGATGACGACAGCAGGTAGATAAAGCTGTTGCTCAGTTCATCAATTTTGCGGATGCGCTCTTCAGATGTTTGCGGGGTTACCAGGAATATATTGCTCAGGCCGTTATCGATAAAATATGACGAGTACATTTTTTCATATTCATAGATCGGCAGATCGGGTACAATAATACCGTCAACACCTACCTCGGCAGCCTTTTTACAAAACCGTTCAACACCATATTGTGCAATGGGATTAAAATAGCCCATAAGCAAAATAGGAATACTTACCCTGCTGCGTAGTTCGGCAAGCTCTTCAAACAAAACTTTAAGGCTCATGCCATTTTCCAATGCTACCTCTGAGCTATGCTGAATAGTCGGGCCATCAGCTACGGGATCAGAATAAGGGAAACCTATCTCCAGAAAATCAGCACCTGATTTTTCAAGGGCTTCGGCAATATCAACTGTAGTGTTCAGCGCTGGGTAACCGGCGGTAAAGTATATAGATAACAGGTTATCGTTTTTTGATGCAAAAAGCTTGTTTAAACGGTTCATTGTATTTTATTTGTCCATGGACGATAGACCATAGTCCATGGTTTTATTTTTTACTGTTGATTTTTTTACGGCTCAGCTATGGTCTATAGACCATCAACTATGAACCACTTAATAGCCAAAATAATTAATATACGTATCTAAATCCTTATCTCCCCTGCCTGAAATACAGATCACCACATTATCGTTGGCTTCAAACTTCATTTTTTCTAACTGGGCCAAAGCATGGGCTGTTTCAATGGCCGGTATAATTCCTTCTAACTGACAGCAAAGTAAACCTGCCTGCAAAGCCTCCTCATCGGTAATACTTACGTATTGTCCGCGGCCGGTTTTAAACAAATGTGCGTGCTGCGGCCCTATACCCGGATAATCCAGTCCCGCCGAAATTGAATAAGGCTCAACCACCTGTCCGTCTTCGGTTTGCATCAATATGGTGCGACTGCCATGCAGCACCCCTTCATCGCCCAAAGCTGTTGTAGCGGCAGATTCACCACTATTTACGCCTTTACCTGCCGCTTCAACAGCAACCAGTGTCACAGCCTCATCCTCTATAAAATGATAAAACATCCCCATAGCGTTGCTGCCGCCGCCTACACAAGCCATCACATATTGCGGTAACTCCTTGCCGGTTTGCTCAAGCAACTGGGCCTTTGTTTCCTGCGATATGATAGATTGAAAACGGGCCACAATATCCGGATAAGGATACGGGCCAACTACAGAGCCGATGATATAATGTGTATCAACCGGGTTGCCTATCCAATCGCGCAGGGCCTCGTTGGTAGCGTCTTTAAGTGTTTTACTGCCAGATGTGGCGGGTACAACCTTAGCGCCAAGCATTTTCATACGGGCCACGTTTGGCGCCTGCCTTACCATGTCAATTTCGCCCATGTAAACAACACATTCAATATTCATGAGTGCGCATACGGTAGCGGTAGCCACGCCATGCTGACCTGCGCCGGTTTCGGCAATGATACGCTTTTTACCCAGGCGTTTTGCTAACAGGATCTGCCCAATGGCATTGTTAATTTTATGCGAGCCGGTATGGTTCAGGTCTTCGCGTTTAAAGAAGATGTTAGCGCCATATTTTTCCGAATACCTTTTGGCATGATATAACGGAGAAGGCCGGCCGACATAGTTTTTAAGCAGCTCATCAAACTCAGCTTTAAAATCATCGTCATTTATGATATTGAGGTATTGCTCCCTTAATTCCTCTACGTTAGGGTACAACATTTCGGGGATATATGCTCCCCCAAAATCGCCGTAATAACCTTGTTCGTTAACTCCGTATTTCATCTGTTGTGTTTTATTGTTGATGATTTTAAATGCCTCTTTTAATTTTTCGATATCCTTCAAGCCCGGCTCAATTTCAAACCTGCTGTTAAGGTCAACTCCATAAAATTGGGGATGTGTAATGTTTTTAACCTCTTTTATATTTTCAAGCCCCACCCCTCCTGATAAAAAGAAGGGAATGTCCAGTTTGTATTGATTAAGGATAGCCCAGTCAAAAGTTTTGCCCGAGCCTCCATATTCTTTTGTTTTGGTATCGAACAGGAAAAGATCGACATTGTTGGCATAATCTTTTAACTGTTCAAAATCAAAATCTTCGTTAATACCAAAAGCTTTGATCACGGTTACCCTACCTTTAAAAGCAGCGCAAAACTCCGGACTTTCATCGCCATGCAGTTGAACCGCATTAAAGCCATATTCAGTGACCAGGCGATCAATATTTTCAGAGCTTTCATTTACGAAAACGCCCGTTTTTTGGATAGAGGCGGGTATAGTTTGCAACGCATCTGCCGCCAGGTTTGCCATATAGCGTGGCGATTTGCCGTAGAAAATAAAGCCTGCATAGTCGGGCTGTAAAGCAGCAACCGCATTAATATTTTCAGGATGTTTTAAACCGCAAACCTTTATTTTCATGGTTTAGTTTTGTAATAAAGTATTAAAACTCCTCAGCGCTTTTTTGCTTAACAAGGCTTCTTCGGCTTCGTAAAAACAATCGCCAAAAGTTTTTTCAGGGCCGATGGTTTTAATGGCCAGCGCGGCGTTAGCCAATACCACGTTATTTTGGGCTGGGGTGCCTTCGCCTTTAAGCACCGAACTAAATATGGCAGCCGAAGCTGTCACAGTATCGCCGCCGATGATTTCTTTAGGATCAAGCTTTTCAAATCCGAGGTCTTCCACACTGTTGATCTTTTCACCATCTGCCGAAAAGGTCTTAAAATCGCATGTTAATGAGATTTCGTCATAGCCTTCGAGGGCGTTTATGATGGTATATTTTGCAGTTGATTTTTGGTAAAGGTAAGCGTATACCCGGGCAAGCTCCAGGTTAAACACCCCTACCAATTGATTATCGGGCTTCGCTGGGTTAACCAGAGGCCCCAGCATGTTGAAGAAGGTTTTAACACCCAGTTCCCTGCGGATAGGCGCAACGGTTTTCATAGCCGGGTGAAACAAAGGCGCGTGCAGAAAACAGATATTAGCTTCCTCGGCACTCCGTTTCAGCTTGTCAATATCGTTGGTAAACTGATAACCCAGGTACTCCATCACATTTGATGAACCGCAGCCCGATGATACCCCATAGTTACCATGCTTGGCCACCTTATACCCCGCACCCGCAACAACAAATGAAGCAAGCGTTGAAATGTTAAAAGTATCCTTACCATCGCCTCCGGTACCGCAAAGGTCAATGAGGCCATCGGTTTCCAGGTTAACGGGCAGACAAAGTTCCAGCATGGCATCGCGAAAGCCTTCCAGTTCTTCAACGGTAATGCTTCGCATACAATAGGCTGTCATGAAAGCTGCCATTTGCGCGTTATTGTACTTACCCTGCGCAATGTTTATCAAAATGCCTTTTGATTGTTCCCTGCTAAAGGTTTTGTGTTCAAAAAGATGATTAAGTATCTGTTTCATTTGCCCCCCAGCCCCCTAAAGGGGGAGTTAATTGTTAAAGTTTTGCCCCCTTTTGCCGTTACTCCCCCCTTAGGGGGCCGGGGGGCGAAGCATAAAAAAAGGGTTGCCGTATGGCAACCCTTTTGAATATATCTTTTAAACAAACATGGAATTGCCTTACGATTACTCGTTAAGCCACCACCAATTGTTGTTCAATTTTGTCATTGTTACTTGTTGGCACAAATATGTAAATAGTTTTTATAAAAACAAACAGATAGTGAAATCAATTTTGAATTAGTGAGTTAGTGATTTAAGATCAGTTAATGAATTAGTGAGTTAGCGATTTAGTGATTTAATCTGGAAAGCAATCCCAGATTACTTAAATTCGATATTTTAGCTGTTGATTTATTGGATTGGCAGTATTGCCCGTGTTCAATCAAAAATTCACTAAATCATTAACTCACTAATTAGCCCCATGGCCATACATAAAGAGAAAATTAATCCCGAAGACGATCTTGGTTTTGGTACCCAGCCGGTTATTAAAAGCCAGCCGGTCATAAATAAGGATGGCACTATCAATGTAAAACGTACCGGCCTTCCGTTTTTTACTACATCAAACAACTATCACTCGCTCATTACCATGAGCTGGCGAAAATTTTGGTTCATTGTTTTTAGCTGCTATTTTATAGTAAACATTATTTTCGCGCTCATTTATTTTTCGTTGGGGCCCGATGTACTGGACGGTAAAAGCGGCAATACCGATTTCGACCGTTTTATGGATTCGTTCTTTTTTTCGGCACAAACCATATCAACCGTAGGCTATGGCCATATTAGCCCGAGGGGCATGATTCCCAATACCATCGCCGCGCTCGAATCAATGATGGGCCTGCTGGCTTTTGCTTTGGCAACCGGTTTACTTTACGGTCGTTTTTCGCGCCCCTCGGCCAAGATCATGTATAGCCGCAATGTGCTTATCGCGCCCTATCGCGATGGCGGTAAAGGTTTGATGTTTCGCCTGGCCAACGAACGCAGAAACATCCTCATCGACCTGGAAATGGAAGTAGTTTTCAGCTATAACGACGAGGAAAACGGCAAAACCGTACGTAAATTCTTCCAGCTCGAACTGGAACGAACCCGCGTTAGTATCTTAACCCTGAACTGGACAGTAGTTCACCCGCTTGATGAAAACAGCCCGATTAAAGATATCACACCCGAGGAGCTTGAACGCAGGCAAGCCGGCCTTTCGGTAATCCTGAAAACTTTCGACGATACTTTTTCGCAAACCGTACATTCCCGTACTTCATACCAATACGACGATTTTGTATGGGACGCTAAATTTAAACCGGCCTTTGAGCGCGACGAAACAGGTCGCGTTGTATTGGATTTGAGCAGGATCAGTGCATATGAAGTCGTTCATTAGTTCACTGGTTCATTAGTGGCATATCGCTTGTACACGTCGTCGACTATATAAGCACCAATGAACTACTGAACAAATGAACCGATGAACTACTTCAGAAGCGGGTCCCGTTCTTTGGTAAAATGCTTATAAACCATTTTATCTAAAAATGCCGGTATAAATTTACTCAGGGCTACAGTAAGTTTGCCCTGGCCGGTGAGGGTTAACGTGCGTACCCTGTTTTCAATGCCATCAACAATATGTTTGGCCACCTCATCACTGCTCATCATTTTTTGTTCTTCAAGGGTGCTCTCGCCTTGCTGTTTGCCTTCGCTGTTCAAAGCGGTATTGCGTATGTTTGATGCCGTAAAGCCGGGGCAGGCTGTTAATACATGCACCCCCGTTTTAAGGTTTTCGATCCTTAATGAATCTAAAAACCCGTTCATGGCAAATTTTGATGCCGAGTAACCTGAACGGCCGGGCAAACCTTTATACCCCGCTATAGATGATACACCTACTATACTGCCTTTGGTTTTAGTAATTTCGGGCAGGGCATATTTGATGCAGTTAACCATTCCCCAAAAATTAACGTCCATCACCTGTTTTAGCACATCCACTTTCACATCCTTAAACAGGGCACGCATAGTGATGCCTGCGTTGTTGATCAATACATCAATTTTACCAAAAGTAATAAGGGTTTGTTTAATGAGCTGGGCGCAATCATCTTCATTGGTTACATCACACTGTACTGCTAATGCTTTGATTTTATATTCCCGCTCAAGCTGTTCGGTAAGCTGGCAAAGGGTAACATATTGCCTTGCCGCCAGTACCACATTGGCGCCGCGTTTAGCACATTCATAAGCAAGTGATTTCCCGATGCCCGACGAGGCGCCGGTGATGATTATGATCTTATCATTTAACTTCATACGAAGGAGGAATTAGCTGCGGGATGCCTTCCACCTTAAGTTCGGGCACCTTAAATAAATATTTGGACGCGAAGATAATCATAGCCCCATAATATTCCTTAATGTGTGCCCAGCTAAATTTAACCTTGTTTTGTATGTTAAAATTGATGATATATGTTTTGGGGAAATAGTAGTTTTTAAACCCGGCGAGCCTGATCCGGTATGAATAATCAATATCATAACCATAGGTATGAAAACGCTCATCCATTAATCCTACCTGGTTAAGCGCCTCTTTACGCAGCAGCATAAACGCACCGTTGATGATATCCGATTCGGAGGTTTGAAATTCTTCAACCCAATCTTTACTTTGCGGGCTGGTAAGCCTTGATTTTGAAAAATGTTTTGCCAGGCCGGTTAACTTGAAAAAGGTTTCCCAGGGCTTGTTGAACCCACGTTTTGATTCTTTTAAAAATTTGCCTTCAGGAGTTATCATACGTACCCCCAAACCACCGGCGTCGGTATGCAGATCCATAAACTCAAGGGCTTTTTCTATGGTCTTCTTGCCTGTAATAGTATCCGCATTGACCAGTAAAATATACTCGCCTGCAGCCAGTTTAAGTGCATGGTTATATGCCCGGGCCATGCCCTCGTTTTTATCGCTGGCTATTATCTTTACATCCGGAAATTCAGTATTTAACATGGCTATTGACTTATCAGCCGAAGCATTGTCGACCACAAAAACCTCATGACTAACGTCCTGAGCAGCCCTGACCGCTGCATTCAGGGCAATTCTGAGCAGGTTGCAGGTATTATGGCTTACAACAACTATAGATAGTTTCATGCTATTTAGATAGTGAATTTTCGTACGGAACGCGGGTAGCTATGGAACGGCCCAAAGTTATCTCATCTACGTACTCTAATTCACCACCAAAAGCTATGCCACGAGCTATAGTTGTGATGGTAATATTGAAATTTTTTAATTTTTTATGAAGATAGAACAAGGTTGTGTCACCTTCCATAGTGGCGCTGAGGGCAAAAACCACTTCTTTAACCTCGTTATCTGTGGTTGGCTTAAGACGTTCGACCAGCGTATCCACCTGTAAATCTGACGGCCCAACGCCATCCATCGGCGATATTAAGCCGCCCAGCACATGGTAAACGCCATTAAACTGATTGGTATTTTCAATAGCCATTACATCGCGGGTATCCTCAACTACGCAGATAAGGCTGTGGTCGCGGCGGTGCGATGAGCAGATCTCGCAAACCGGCTGGTCAGAGATATTATGGCAAACCCGGCAAAACTGTATTTCGTTGCGAAGTTTGGTTACCGCGGTACTGAAACGTTCAACATCCTGCTTATCCTGGTTAAGTAAATGCAGCACCAAACGAAGGGCGGTTTTTTGACCTACCCCTGGTAATTTAGCAAATTCGGCTACAGCATTTTCCAGCAATTTGGACGAAAAATTCATTGTGCGAAGGTAGGGAATTTAAGTCGGAAGTCCGAAAGTCGGGGGAGCCGGAAAGCCCGGAAGTTGGGGAAGTCCGAAAGTTGGATGTTTAGATTTAGAAAATTTAAAGCAGAGAAGTTATGATTGGCAAATCTTACAATGTATTTGTATTTTGCAAAAAATCCTCCGGACTTTCGGACTTACCGGACTTACGGACTAAATAAAAAATCTTTCGGACTTCCGGACTTTCCGACTTCCGGACTAAAAAAACACCTATGTCGCCAGGAGTATTATTGTCATTCATCATCGGTTATTTTTTGGTATTGCTAATCATCTCGTGGCTTACATCAAAAAAATCTTCGGATAACGATACCTTCTTTGTAGCCAACCGAAATTCCAAATGGTATTTAGTTGCCTTCGGGATGATTGGTACGGCATTGAGCGGGGTTACTTTTATCTCTGTTCCCGGTAAGGTTGGCACCGATGATTTTGCCTATTTCCAGTTTGTGCTGGGCAACGCTGCGGGCTTTTTCATCATAGCAACGGTATTACTTCCCTTATATTACCGGCTTAAACTCACATCCATTTACAGCTACATTGAAGGTGCTTTGGGCGTTTGGAGCTATAAAACAGCTGCTGCTATATTCCTGGTGAGCCGGGTTATCGGCTCTGCATTCAGGTTATACCTCGTGGTTATCGTACTGCAGAAGTTTATTTTCGACAGCTACCATATTCCCTTTGCTGTTACGGTGCTTATTTGTTTGCTGCTCATCTGGTCGTACACCTTTAAGGGAGGATTGAAAACCATTATCATTACCGATAGCTTGCAAACGTTTTTCCTGGTAACGTCAGTTTTCCTGTCGATATATTTTATTTGCCAGAGCATGCACATGAATATTTTTGAAGCTGCCGAAACCATCAAAAACAGCAGCTACTCCAAAATATTCTTCTTTAATGATTTTATGAGCAGCAAGCTGCATTTAGGTAAACAGTTTTTAGGCGCCATGTTTATCACTATCGGTATGACCGGGCTTGACCAGGACCTGATGCAAAAAAACCTTAGCCTTAAAAATATCAAAGAAGCGCAAAAAAACATGTTCAGCTTTGTTGGCGTTTTCGTGATTATTAACATATTTTTCCTGAGCGTAGGCGCTTTGCTTTACATGTACGCTGCCAAAAACGGCATCAACGTTACTAAAACCGACTATCTGTACCCTACTATCGCCCTGCAATATTTAGGGCTTGTTCCGGCTATGATATTCATGCTGGGCTTAACAGCTGCTACCTTTGCCACTACCGATTCGGCACTTACAGCGCTCACCACCTCTTTTTGCGTAGACTTTTTAGGTTTTAACAAGCGCAAGGATGTGAATAGCAAAAAAATGGTGGCCGTACGTCATTGGGTACACATTGCTTTTTCGGGGCTGATGTTTTTAACCATCATCATATTTAACGCCATTAATAATGATGCTGTAGTTAGCGCCATATTCACCGTGGCATCATATACCTATGGGCCGCTGCTTGGCCTTTATTCATTTGGCCTGTTTGTAGGCAACAGGCAGGTAATGGATAAACTGGTACCCTTCATTTGCATACTCTCTCCTGCTATATGTTATTTTTTAAATGCCGAATCAAAATCAATTTTAGGCGGATATGTTTTTGGTAACGAACTCATCATTGTAAACGGCTTAATTACATTTATTGGGCTGTGGGTTACTTCGAGTCCGAAAGTCAGGGAAGTCCGTAAGCCGGACAGCCCGGAGATCGGATAATTAAAAATTTAAACAACAATAAGCTGAAACCAATTTTCTTTTTACTTTGCATTAATTAAAATAAGATAAAACTTCCGGAATTCAGACGTCGGACTTCCGGACTAAAAAACAAACACCTACGGACTTTCGGACTTTCCGACTTCCGGACTAATAAAAGGCTATGACCGGAGAAGATAAAATAAGACAAGCTTTCGAGAACAAAAACTGGCAGGAAATTAAGGTTACCGACTCCTGGCAGATCTTTAAAATAATGGCCGAATTTGTTGACGGCTTTGAAAAACTGGCCAAAATTGGCCCGTGCGTATCCATCTTCGGGTCGGCACGTACGCATACCGATAACAAATACTACCAACTGGCCGTAGAAACCGCCCGCCTGCTTACCGAGCATGGTTACGGTGTAATATCAGGCGGCGGGCCGGGTATTATGGAAGCTGCCAACAAGGGCGCCTATGAAAACGGCGGTAAATCGGTAGGTTTAAACATCGAACTCCCATTTGAGCAGTTCCACAATAAATATATCGACAGGGATAAGATCATGGAGTTTGATTACTTCTTTATCCGTAAGGTTATGTTTATGAAATATTCGCAGGGTTTTATCATTTTACCCGGCGGCTTTGGCACTATGGATGAATCGTTTGAGGCCATTACCCTTATCCAAACAGGTAAAATTGCCCGTTTCCCAATCATTTTTGTTGGAGTTGAGTACTGGAAAGGCCTGTTTAAATGGGTTGAAGAAAAAATGCTGAACGATCAGCACAATATCAATCCCGACGACCTGAACCTTTACCGCGTGGTTGATACCGCCGAAGAAGCTGTTGAGCACATCACCCGTTTCTATAACAAATACGTGCTTAAGCCAAACTTTTAACAGGCAATACAATAAAAAAATGCCGCTCCAGCAGGGCGGCATTTTTGTTTGATATAGTTTTAGGTTTGCAATCAGCTATTTCATGTTTTGTTTTGGCGTAGCGGCAACCTCCGCGGCAACCGGCGCTTTTGCCATATCAACCATTGTGCTCAATTCATCTACCAACCCTTCTGCCGAACCACCAAAACCCACAACTTTAAAGCGGATATTGCCGTTTTTATCGATGATGAACTTGGTTGGAATGCCGGTTACTCCAAATTGTGTTACCACTTTTGATTGCCTGCCATCGCTGCCTTTTTCATCTACCAGCACGTTAAAGGTGTAATTATTATCTGCAATGAATTTCTTTGCGCCATCGATATAATTATCGCCGTTTTCCCAGGTATCAATAAACAGGAATTTCACATCCTCATCATCCTTATATTTATTTACAGCCATTTGCATCCCCGGAAAAGACGCTTTACAAGGGCCGCACCAGGTAGCCCAAAAATCAACTATAACAATTTTGCCTTTTAAGTCGGCCAGCGAAACGGTTTTTCCCGCAAAATCTTTAAGGGCAAATTTGGCAGCAGGCTCGTTGATCATTTGTTTAGCCACTTCCTCTTTCTTCTTATTTTTTGCAATAGCCGATAAACCAGCCAGGTATTGATCATAGCCTGCTTCATTGCCTTTTAAGCCCACATAGGCTTTTTTTAACTCGTCTGTTAAAACCGGAGAAACTTTAGCTGCCTTAAATGCGCTCTCAATTACATCTTTTGATTCGGCATATTTGCCAAGGGCATTTAAAATGAGTACGTAATGCTCGTTGGTGATCGGGTCATTATCCTTGCTGCTTATATAAACCTCCTTTTGATATTTAAGAGCCTCATCATATTTTTTCTCTTTATATAAAATGAAGGCGTAACTATCAGCATACATGTTATATACGTCCTTATTTTGCTTTTGCACGCTCTTTACCGACATAAACGGCGAAGCCTCGGGATGCTTCATTTTTTCAGTAACGATGTCCAATGATTGTTTTGATAGCTTTTCAGCCTCATCAAGTCGCTCATCTTGTTGAGCCCAGCCATAAGCTATGTTGTTATAGCTGTTTGCAATGCTTGATTTATTTTGGACTTGTGCTGCATAAGTATTAAAAGCAGCAGTATTGCCATCAGTCAGAAAGCCGGTAGCCAGCTGCCCCCTTATGTAATCGATCCGTGAGCCCTTATCAGTAGCCATAGCCGGGAATTTGGCTATATATGCCTTATAAAGCGAATCTTTTTTGTGCATGTCCTTCTCGCGCATCATAGCAAATTCCGCCTCGTTTTTTACCGATTCGCCATTAGGATACTTAGTTTTGATGATCTCTCCCAATGAATCGGCAGAGGCTTTTTGGCTTCGCCAGTTCAGGATATTGGCTGCAAGGATCAGGTCTTTCTCCACCGTGCTTTTTTCAAGCGATTGAACCTTGGCGTTTAACATAGCTGAGGTAGCCGGGTCTTTTTTCCTGGCCAACAGGTAGTAATAATTAAACTGATAAGGTTTTTCGGCCTGTGGGTTAGTATCGTATTCCTTTTTAAACAAGGCCAGGCCTTCTTCAGAGTCGGTTTTTATTTTGGCAAAATTACTGCCAACACCACTCGCCAATATGTAAGCTTTTGCTTCATAAGCACCCTGAACAGGTTTTTTATCTTTATAAACTAAGTATACGTACCCTTTGTCATTATTATTATCAATATCACCGTTACTAAAAATCTTTACAAAAAAAGCTTTCGCTGCGGCAGGAATGGTAAAATCACCGGAAAGTAAAGTGCCATTAGGTTTTAGTTCGATGTCGGCTGCCGGGTTATCTTTCCCATCAATGTAATATACCTCTGCGCTGATATCCTTTTTACCGGCAACAGGCGTACCCTCCGGGTCATAAGTAATTTTAACTTTTTCGGTTGCCGATGGATAACTATCAGATAATGTAAGATGGTTACTTTGTGCAAAAACACTTTGCACTGCCAGCAGCGCCGGCAATAGCAGCATTGATTTGTGTGGTTTCATAGGTTTAACTAATTATATAGTTCAAGTTAAATACAAATTATTATAAATACAATTATTTTAACAATTATTAACGTTAATAATTTATTTTGCGCCATGGATAAGTCCGCCAAGAATAAACCCCAGGGAGCTTTAGGCTTTATATTTGTCACTTTACTGATTGATGTGGTAGGCTTAGGGATCATCATACCCGTATTACCCAAACTGATTGAAAAATTGATCCACGCCGGATTGAGCGAAGCTTCGTTGTATGCCGGCTTTTTAACGCTGGCCTATTCGGTAATGCAGTTCCTTTTTTCGCCAATGATAGGCAACCTGAGTGATAAGTATGGCCGCCGCCCGGTTTTGCTTTGTTCCTTACTGGGTTTTGGCATTGATTATTTGTTCCTTGCCTTTGCACCATCCATATGGTGGCTATTTTTAGGCCGGGCCATTGCAGGCATTACCGGCGCCAGCTTTACCACAGCATCGGCCTATATAGCAGATGTAAGTACTCCCGAAAAACGCGCCCAAAACTTCGGTATGATTGGCGTTGCATTTGGCCTTGGCTTTATCATTGGCCCTGCCATTGGTGGTGTACTGGGTAAAATGGATGTTCAATATCCATTTTTCGCTGCCGCAGGTTTGGCCTTTTTGAACGCTCTCTATGGTTTCTTCATCCTGCCCGAATCGCTGGATGAGGCCCATCGCCGCCCCTTCGATTTGAAAAGGGCAAACCCGCTTGGCTCATTGCTGCAGCTTAAAAAATATCCGTCGGTTATGGGTTTGGCCCTATCGCTGTTCCTGGTATATTTTGCCGGGCAGGCTGTACAAAACGTTTGGACATATTTTACTTTCGAAAAATTTAAATGGGGCGAGGATACTGTTGGCTATTCTCTCGCCTTTATAGGCCTGATGATAGCGCTGGTACAGGGCGGCCTGATGCGCCTTATCCTGCCCAAATTGGGCATGGAACGTTGCATTTGGGTTGGCTTGCTGCTATATAGCATCGGCCTTATTCTTTTTGCTATGGCAACCCACGGTTGGATGATGTTTGCATTTATGGTGCCTTATGCCCTTGGCGGTATTGCAGGCCCCGCGTTGCAGGGCATTATGACCAACCAGGTACCAGCCAATGAACAGGGCGAACTTCAGGGTGGCCTAACCAGCCTCATGAGTTTGAGCGCCATTTTTGGCCCCTGGGTAATGACCACTTTATTTTATTATTTCACCAACGATAAAAGGCCCTTCTTTTTTCCGGGAGCCCCCTTTATTTTAGGTGCAATACTGATGTTGATAAGCGCGTTGCTTGCTATCCGTAATTTCAAAAACGTGAAGAAAACCTCAGCAAAGGATGTGGATGCCTTAGCAACATTGCATTGATCATTTATTTTTTTGTATATTATAGATAATTAACATGCTTATTTAAAGCAAATACAAACTATAATAATTAATACAATGGCTTACATTATGGTAGATATAGAAAGTGACGGTCCAATTCCGGGCGATTATTCTATGATCTCGTTTGGGGCGGTGCTGGTACAAGACGGCCTTAAAGAAACTTTTTACGGGCAGTTGAAGCCCATTTCTGAAAATTACATTCCAGAAGCGCTGGCTGTATCCGGACATACCCGCGAGGAAACTTTAAATTTTGATGATCCGGCAAAGGTGATGAATGATTTCGCAGCGTGGTTAAAACGGGTTTGCCATGATAAACCACATTTCATCAGTGATAATAATGGTTTTGACTGGATGTTCATCTGCTGGTATTTTCATCATTTTACAGGCGACAATCCTTTTGGTTTCAGCTCGCAAAACCTGGGCAGCCTGTACAAAGGCATAGTAAAAGATATGTTTCAGAACTTTAAACACCTGCGCCAAACATCGCACACACATCACCCGGTTGATGATGCCAAAGGCAATGCAGAAGCATTGCTTACCTTAAAACATGAATATGGATTGAAGATAAAGCTGTAATATAATCTGAAATAAAACTTTTGACCTGCTTAAACCTTTATCATTATTAATGAGCGCCAAACCTAAAAAACATACCGCCGCCTTAGGGTTTATTTTCATAACGCTTTTTATTGATGTACTTGGTTTAGGCATCATTATACCGGTAATGCCCTCGCTGCTCGAAAAGCTGGGCAATATGGATGTAAGCACCGCTGCGCAATATAATGGCTATTTAACGTTCACGTACGCCTCCATGCAGTTCCTATTTTCATCACTATTGGGTAACCTGAGCGACAGGTACGGGCGCCGGCCTGTATTATTAAGTTCGCTTATTGGCTTTGGGATAGATTATATTTTTATGGCCTTTGCTCCTACTGTGGCCTGGTTATTTATCGGCCGTGCCATAGCAGGCTTTGCCGGTGCCAGTAATACCACGGCGACCGCTTACATTGCCGATATCAGTACAGGTAAAAACCGGGCGGCAAACTTTGGTTTAGTTGGGGCCGCGTCCGGGCTCGGATTTATTATTGGTATAGGCACGGGGAGCTTTTTGGGTGCATTAAATGTACGGTTCCCTTTTATGCTGGCGGCCGGTCTGGCGCTCCTGAACGCGGCGTATGGCTATTTTGTATTACCCGAATCATTAAATATCAAAAACCGCAGGCGCTTTGAATGGAAGAAGGCTAATCCCATCAGCTCATTACGCAGCCTGTCGCGATATAAATCCTTAACCGGATTGATCGGAGCATTCTCGTTGGTTTATATCGCCCAAAAAGCTGTTGAATATGTGTTATCCTTTTACGTAACCGAAAAGTTTGACTGGTCGCTGAAAAGCATTGGCTTTTTAGGGTTCTTCATCGGCATTGTGCTGGTAGCCATACAGGGAGGACTGATCAGGTTTACCATTCCTAAATTCGGGCAGGAGAAAAATATCGTAGCCGGCTTACTATTTTACACCATCGGCTTAACCCTCATTGCTTTTGCCAACCAGGGTTGGATGATGTATGTGTTCATGGTACCTTATTGCCTTGGCGGTATTTCGGGTCCTTCACTTCAGGGTATGATTACCAGTACAGTATCAGCTAAAGAGCAGGGCGAATTGCAGGGCTCATTGACCAGTATCAGTAGTTTAGCAGTAATCATCGGCCCCCTGTTAATGAGTTCGGTGTTTCATTTGTTCACCCATCGTAATACTTCAACCTATTTTCCGGGCGCTCCATATATTTTGGGTGCGATTTTAATGCTAATAGCTGTTTTTTTGGCAGTGAGAAGCTTCAAGAAAGCCAGGGTGACAGATTCAAAACAGGTGGAAGTGTTGCCGTAGGAACACGCAAGCCCCACCCAACCCTCCCCGGAAGGGAAGCTTTAAGAAAGTCTCCCTTCCGGGGAGATTTAGAGGGGGCTAATCCAACCCGCTCACCCCGCCAGATATCACAAACTTCATCACATCGGCTGCACTCTTATCCATCGGTTTTACCTTATCGGCAGCAATGATGATCACCTGCCCTGCAAACGAGTAGGAATATGGAAAATACACAGCCACCTCGCCGGGCAAGCCAATCTTTGCCAGGTCTTTCTGAACCAGGAAACCTATCTTTTTTAAACCGAACTCATTAACCTCAACCAGTACCGGTTCGTTGAACTTTTTCTCTTCGCCAACAAAGGCTTCTGTTAAATCTTTTATCGACGAATACAGAAACGCGAAGATGGGCAAACGTGCAAACCACCGCTTAAACCAGGCTTTAATTGGTTCGGTGATTACATTAGTAACCAGTACCCCCATGATCATGATAACCACTACCACATTCAGGATCCCCAAACCCGGGATATACATGTGCTTCCCGGTTTTATCAACCCAAAGATCACTCAGGTTAAGCGCCTTATCAATGCTGGCCACCGCCCAGTACATCAGGAAAATAGCTGCGCCTACCGGTACAACCACCAACATCCCTTTTACAAAATACCTGAATAATGCCCGCGCTAACCTGTTCATTTTAAGCCCTGATTTCTACTCGTAAAAGTACACTCTTTTAAATTGATACAAAATTGAAATCAAAAACCGTACTTCCGGAACGGAGAAGTAATGTTTCATTTTGCTTAAATCTTATCTTATTCCTTGCTTGGCCTTTTTTTACTTCATTTTACCCTTTTTTAAAATGTCGAAAATTAAATTCTCGTAAAAAAAATTCAAACATTATTATGTGTACATAAGCATGTAAAACAACTTCCTTACGCTTCGCTATAGACGGGTAGAATTTTATTAATGACGTTGGAATTTGTAAATTGCCGCTATGGATTCGCCTATAGTATTTTTCATTATTGCAGTGGTGCTTATTTTCGCAATTTACAAAGGGGCTATATTTTTATTAAGTTTACTTCCTGATTCGTCTTTTCGAACCTTCACACAATCTGCATCCGGCAAAGTTCTCGTTGGTTTTCTTTCGCCAATAATCATTTGGCTGATATTTGTATTCTTTGCGATTAACGTCTTACATATTCAATGCTAACCTTAAGGCTCTACTCGTAAAAGTAAACTCTTTTTACCCTTTGCGAAATATTGGTTAATATTTCATAAGGGATGGTACCTATCTGCTTTGCCAGTTCTTCAATGCGCTGGTGCTCATCAAAGATGATCACCTCATCGCCTTCATGCACATCAAGGCCGCTCACATCCAGCATGCACATATCCATAGTGATGTTGCCCACGGTAGGCACAAGCGTGCCTTTCACCAGCATTTTACCCACGCCTTTACCAAAGGCACGCAGGTAACCATCGGCATAGCCAATACGAACAGTTGCTATTTTCCCGTCTTTAACAAGGCTCCCACTTCGCCCGTAGCTGATTGTGTCTCCTTTTCCAATCTTTTTAACCTGGGCAACGCTGGTTTTTAAACTGGCTATAGGCTGCAAGCCCGCATCAGATCCCGGCACCGACGAGTCGATTCCATACAATCCTATCCCCAATCGAACCATATCATAGTGTGCCGAAGGCCAGCGGATAATGCCGGCAGTATTGCAGATGTGCTTGATCACCTTATAACCCAGTGTGCGCTCTATTTCTTTAAAAGCCTTTTCAAAACGCCTGATCTGCTTTTTGGTAAACTCATCGTGTTCCGGACTTTCGCTTGCTACCAGGTGCGAAAATACCGATTGCACCCGTACGTAACGGTTGACCTCCAGCATATCGCACAGGGTTTCTATCTCGTAATTTTCAAAACCCAGGCGATGCATACCGGTGTCAATTTTAAGGTGTACCGGGTAACCGGCAATGCCTTGTGCCGAAGCATAGCTCACAAAATCATCTAATAAACCAAAACTGTAAATTACCGGCTCAAGCTTATATTCGGTGAGCTTATCAAATGCCGAAGCTTCGGGGTTAAGCACTTTGATGGGCAGGTTAATCCCCGCCTGCCGTAAAGCTACCCCCTCATCAATATAGGCAACCGCCAAATAATCAACCTTATTATATTGCAGCATATTGGCAACCTCAAAAGTGCCGCTGCCATAGCTAAAAGCCTTTACCATAGCCATCACTTTTACGCCCGGCTTAAGCTTTGATTTATAAAAGTTAAGGTTGTTTAGTAAGGAGTTCAGGTTGATCTCCATTACGGTTTCATGCGCTTTTTGGGCCAACGCGCGGCTCACCTGCTCAAACTCAAAACTGCGCGAACCTTTGATCAGGATGGTTTCATCTTTAAAATTGAGCACTTTTAACTGTTGCAGCAGAGTGGCTGTATCGGCATAAAAATGTTGTTGGGCTATGTCAAAATATTGCTGATGGCCGAGCAGCGCCTCCCCTACGCCAACAAATTTATCAATCTTTTTGGCCCGGATCAATTCGGCCACCTGTTTGTACAGCACATCCTGCTGCAGCCCCGATTGATAAATATCCGACAGGATCAGCGTCTTTTTTTGATGTTGATTTTGCTGCGATAAAAAGTTAAGCGCTATCTCCAGCGATTGCAGATCCGAATTGTATGAATCATCAATAACGGAACAGTTGTTTACGCCGTTTTTTAGCTCTAACCGCATACTTACAGGGGAGAGGCGCTCGATGCGCTTATCCGCCTCTACAGCACTGTAGCCTAAAGCCAGCATAGTAGCCCAACAGGTAATGGCATTTTCTATCGAGGCCTGGTCGGTAAAAGGAACGAGGCATTCTATTTCTTTACCCTGGTACCGGGCACGAAAGTAATAATTTTTAGAGATCACCGTCTCGCTGAAAACATACAAATCAGCTTCACGGAACTTACGACTCCAGGTAAAGGTTTCTTCAGCCGCGATATCTCTTTCATAACCGATTAGCTGATCGTAATTATGGATTAGCAGCCGGCTGTTTTTGAATAGGCCAAGTTTTTCCAGGAGCTTTTGCCTGGGCGATTCAAAGCCCTCGTCATGCGCAGGGCCTATGTGGGTGAGTACCCCTATTTCGGGCTTAATGATAGCTTCCAGCTTATTCATCTCGTTTACCGTGGAGATGCCCGCTTCAAAAATGCCCAGTTCGTTCCGGTCGTTGATTTGCCATACGGATAACGGCACGCCAATTTGCGAATTATAACTTTTAGGGTTACGTACAATATTTTTATCGGCCGAAAGCAGCTGGTAAAGCCATTCCTTAACTATAGTTTTGCCGTTACTGCCCGTAATACCAATTACCTCCAGCTTAAAGCGGCTGCGGTGATAGGCCGCCAGTATTTGCAGGGCAGCCAGTGGATCTGGTACGATCAAAAAGTTGGCGCCGGGCAGGTTAAACTCCGGGCCATGTTCTACCACAAAATTGCGCACACCGCCTGCATAAGCTTCGGCAACAAACTCATGGCCATTGCGTCTGCCGCTCAGGGCAAAAAACAAGCCTTCGGCAGGGTTGTTGATCCGGCGGCTATCGGTAAAAAGCGCACTGATGGTATATTCTTCAACGATGTTTCCATCTGCCTTGATGATCTTTTTTATAGCGCTTATGGTGTACGGGTTAGTTGGCATGCTGCTAATTTGGAGATATTAAAACAAATAGAATAATTTTTAACGAATTTTGGTTTTTAAATGGATCAGCCCAAATCAATTAAAATTACTGACGAGAAAGTTGCCCTTGCAAAAGCCGAACACTTTTGTGCCTACCAGGAGCGCGCCCAGCAGGAAGTACGCGACAAACTTTACGAGTGGGGACTATGGCCTGACGCTGTTGAACGCATTATAAGCCAATTGATAGAGGGCAATTTCCTTAACGAGGAACGCTTTGCACGGATCTATGCTAAAAGTAAATTTAACCAAAAAGCCTGGGGACGTATTAAAATTAAACAAGGGCTTAAACTTAAACGAGTGCCTGACGTATTGATCAAAAAAGCTCTCCTTACTATTGACCCTGACGACTATTTGACTGCTTTGACCCACTTATTACAAAAAAAAGAAGCTACCCTAAACGAGAAGAACCAGCTGAAGCGCCGGTACAAGCTTCAGCAGTACGCCATTGGTCGCGGATTTGAAGCTGAGCTGATAGCTGATATTTTGAAAAACAGCAAGTTATAAACTATTTTAAAAAAAGTTAAAATTTTCCTTGCAGAGTATGCATTTCTGCCTATATTTGCACTCCCGCAAACGAGATAGGCAGCCGGTTAACGAAAGCCGGATCAAAGCGAGGAAAATAACAATGCGAAAGTAGCTCAGTTGGTAGAGCACGACCTTGCCAAGGTCGGGGTCGCGAGTTCGAATCTCGTCTTTCGCTCAAAGCCCTTCCTGATAAAAAGAAGGGTTTTATTTTTAAAACTTCCATCCCGATCAAATCGGGACAAGTGCTGCTCAGATGGTGGAACTGGTAGACACGCAGGACTTAAAATCCTGTTCCCGTAAACGGAGTGCGGGTTCGATTCCCGCTCTGAGTACAAAAGCACACTCAAAGTGCTTCAAAAAGCCCCAAAATCAATGATTTGGGGCTTTTTTTGTTTTAAACCCACTCAAAATTCGCAAATAAGGGATCAAGCATAATTCTTGTGGGGGAATAAAAAAAGTATTTGCTTTGTGGATATAAAACTCAACACGCGTCCACTTGTCATCAGCATACGAAACCCTCGTCCGTTTAATTTTACCAGAAGGCCTATTAGAATATTTTGAACTTATAGATGTCCGCTCATCAGAGAATGGGCAATTGAACATTTACCTTGAAGAAAAGAATCTTGCACCTTCTGGTTACGATAAATCACAGTTGGAGTCGAAAGGATTCTTACCAGAGACAGCAATTCAGGATTTTCCTATCCGGGGCCATAAAGTAGCCTTATGTATAAAAAGGCGCAGATGGGAAGTAAAGGCCAGTGGTGAGATCATCACAAGAGATTGGGATTTGGTAAGAAAAGGGGCGCGAATGACAACGGAATTCGGCACTTTTTTAAAAGGAATATTTGGATAATTACCCGATCAGCAGCCATTTATTAGGCCGGTTATACCAGGTAGACGGCAAGCAGCTCGGGCAGCAATACAAAGACCACCTAAGTGATTTCCACAGCTGGGATCAAAAAGAGCATGCAGAGGACTGGATGCTGTTTGCAGATAACATAGGCCCTTATCTGAGTATAGATGAAACCGCGTTAAGCAACGGGGAGCTCTATACCATCGTGACTAACAAACAGGCCAAAGGGAATAAAAAAGCCATAGTGGCGATGATCAAAGGCACCGGGTCTGAGCGGATCATAGCTGCGCTGGAGAAAATACCCTTAAGGTCAAGGAATAAGGTAAAGGAAGTAACGATGGACATGGCGGCTAATATGATCAAAGCTATCCGCAGGTGTTTTAATTATGCTGTGCGTGTGGTAGATAGGTTCCATGTACAGAAGCTGGCTTATGATGCTGTACAGGAAGCAAGAATAAAGTATCGCTGGGAAGCTCTTGATGCGGAAAGTGAGCTGATTGAACAGGCCCGGAAAAACAAACAACCCTATCAGCCCGAAGTATTTAGTAATGGCGATACTTTAAAACAATTACTGGCCCGAAGCCGCTACTTATTGTTCAAACACCGCTCGAAATGGACGCTATCACAAAAGGAAAGGGCAGACCTGCTTTTTTCGATGTATCCGGAATTGCTCAAAGCCTATAATCTTGCCATCGGCTTAGGTAAGATATTTACAACCTGTAAAACCAAAGTGATAGCCTTTAAAAAACTGGCTATCTGGTATAATGATGTGGAAACGGCAAATATTGACGCTTTTAAAACTGTAGCCAGATCTGTTCATCAACATTATGAATCTATCTTAAACTTCTTCGACAACAGAAGTACAAACGCATCTGCAGAATCTTTCAATGCGAAGGTGAAAGCTTTCAGGGCAACTTTAAGAGGAGTCAGAGACACTTCCTTTTTTCTATTCAGACTCGCTAAAGTCTGACAGATCTGTTCCACCTCCTATGTAGACATTGGGGCCGGCAGTAGCGGCGGCAGCGACAGCGGGTTTTCCGGCATTAGCCCCGGCGATGCTTCCCCCGCAGCAGGAGGTTTCGGCCCTGCGCCCGCCCCCGAGGTTTCCAACCTTCCCGGTGAAAGCAAAAACGGAATCAACCCCAAAGACTTTATGAAATGTTTTCAAAACATACCCGACAACGGCGCAACCATGAAAATCACCATCTACGTCCAGGAACCCTGGCCCGGCACCACCTTCAACGTAGGCCCAAACAGCGTCGGCCATACCGCCATCGGCCTGACGAAAACCAACGGCGGCACCAGCATCACCCAGACCGTCGGCTTTTACCCCGACGCCACCGGCTTCGATAAAATGCATGCCCCATCCAAACTCGTCGACAATGGCGGCGACCTGGAATACAATGTCAGCATCACCTACCAGGTCACCGCAGAAAACTTCAACAGGATCGTCAATTACATCAGTAACCCGCCCGCCACCTACGACATCACTGAATTCAACTGCACCAGTTTTGTTAACAGTGCCTGCCTGGCCGGTAACGTCATTATCCCCAACCCCTTTGCTTATTCATCCCTGTACCCCGCCCACCCGGTACCCGCCCCCGCAGCGCTCGGCAGCAGTATCGCGCAACAAAAAGGCGATCCGAATGTCAATACAACGGGGAGTAACACGCCATTCAGTAAAGGGCCATGTAATTAAATAATGAATTGAAATGAAAAAAACATTAATTATCATCGTTGCGATCTTATTAATAAGCAATCTACCAATCTTCAATTTCTTCGTTCAAGAAAACTATCAATACCAAAATTTTGATTCTTCGTTTACTTATTCAGAAGAGTCTGGAAAAGGAAAATCTTTTATAGGATGCATAAGGACTTATGGGCATTTTCTTTGCGAACATCCCGAAAAAGACAAAGGCGACAACTGGCTGTACCGCACGTTTGCGATCAAGCCCTGGCGCTTTTGGGAATGGTCGCAAATGTTGTTCAGTGAACGCTATCGCCTGCCTTATAAAGAAAAAACGAACAAATAGCCTAAAAAATAGCTGTTTCACCCGGTTTTACACAAAGGATAATAGACGTATCTTCCCTCTCCGACAGGTACTATTTAATGAGGAAAGAGAAGACGACGCAATTTTTGAGGCCAGTATCGCATATTCCAATACGCCGGGCGGCTGACCGGAGTGCCGGTGCTGGCTGGTGATGCCGCTTACTGCGCTTCGCCGGCCACGGTTCAGGCCGGGCGTTGTCCATACCGTGTGCGGCCGCAACTGGCCGCGGCTTTACAGAAACAAAGCGCCGTTAATCAGGTCGCCTTCACACCCTATGAATACCTGCCCCATATTGAAAAAGTACGGGCGATGGGAAAGCAAAGTCAAACTTTTAGCTAAGTTCCCGCGAGATATGGAAAACGCAGCGGGGAAGCAAAATTGTTCTGACTTATTTACTAAGTATCATTCTTTCCGGTCAAGAAGCCGCCTGTGATAATTGACCTGCCCGAGGTGATAGCTGAGGTGCGTAGCGAGGTGAACAAGAAAATACCCGGTCGTTTGTTTACCACCGTTTATTTCCTGCGGGTATTCGCTTTGCATTTGAGCATCAGTGACAAGCGGTAGTGTTGCCTCGATAACGGCAATCGTTTGCTCAATCTTACGAACAAGTTCGGTTCTGGGTATATATTTCAATGAAAACTCTTCCGGTCGGTTACGGACGTAGCCGGAGTCGCCGAGAATTGCGCCGATATACGTATTGAGGTTGCCAACCAGATGCAGGCACAGGTTGCCCGCTGAATTCAGAATGCTGCCGTCTATAAGCCAGATATTGGCTTCATCCCTGTAAAGTTCCAGTTCTTCTTTCAGTTTATTCAGGTCGCGGCATAAGAGCGATAGCAAAATATCGGTAAGCATATTTTTTGTTTTTTTTACAAGGTAGCGATAGCAACCGGTATCAACAAGCGGGATTGCAGCTTATCGGGTTCTCTGGCGTATGAAGTGGTGATCGGGGGATGCGATGCATGATCTGTCATTCTATCACTCCATATAGTGATTATCTCAAGCGGTAGAGTCGATTATCCACAATTACTCAATCCATAAAAAAAAGTTGCCAATAAAATTGACAACTTGCCTAAAATAGCACTCAAACCCGTCGTCCCCACGAACCAATTTATAGATGACCTGAAGAGGTTTGTGGCCTTATTTGATGATTGAGGCCGATTTCAAATATCTAAGCCGTTTTTGATCGAACCGAAAGTAAGTATTGTATATGAACGGGTCACTGAAAATTTGGATATAACAATATGTTGTTCCACATATTGTTATAGGTTATATAACCACATAGTTGAGATATCAAATTATTTTTTCGATGATTAACGAAAATGACTGATGTTGCTGCCTCCGATTATCAAAATTCAAAAATATTCCTCTTAAACTTAATGATTTAAGTAAAGAGATATTCTCTATAAATATACTGATCAATCCCCTCAGGTTGATTCAATTACCCCGTGCTATAAAACCCGGGACACCGGTTTTCACTACGGCATTGAAGCGTTGTCGGGTTTGAATGTTGTTGATCTCATTAAACGCATCTTCGGGCAGCGGCGATATGTCAAAATTCTCCTTTGCCCGGGCCTCAGTTCTTGGTGTGGTAAGCACGGCTGTGCCACGTTGCAGCGCCCATGCCAACAGCACTTGCGCCGGCGTTTTACCAATGCGTGCAGCAACCGCCAAAACAGCAGGGTCTTCAAGCGGCCCCGGTTTTATCCCGTGGCCTAAAGGAGCAAAAGCTAAAAATACAATGCCCCTCTCCTTACAATACTCGAGCAGCTCGTTCTCTGGCAAATACGGATGTGACTCTATCTGCACCGCAGCCGGCTTGATTCTTGCCGATTCATAAAGAGGCTTCAGCTCGGCCAGTGTAACGTCTGATAATCCAATGGCGTGGCATTTGCCGCTATCTACAAGTCTTTCCATCGCCCCCCAGGTATCGAGCAGGGATGTTTGATCATCATAAATTACATTGCCGTTTTCATCCCGCGGGTCCTGGTCATCTCCCGGTTGAAATGCAAACGGCGTATGAATAAGATAAAGATCCAGGTAATTGAGCCGCAACCTTTCCAAGCTCCCTTCAAACGCTGCCTCCACACGATTGGGCCGATGATTGGTGTTCCACAATTTAGTGGTAACAAAAATATCTTCACGTACTAAACCTTCGGCGGCGAGTCCTTCCTGTAAGGCTTTACCAACCTCACGCTCATTTCGGTAACGTTCGGCACAATCAAAATGCCGGAACCCGGCTTTCAGCGCATTTCTTGTAGCAATTATGGTTTCAGCAGCGTCGGGGATCAGGGTACCAAACCCAAGGACGGGCATACCGAGTGGATTATTTGTTGCTTTCATTTTTATAATATATTTATTGTAGTTTACATTAAGCTACCCGGTTAACTGTGTTTGTGTAAAACATCCCAGCCATCGGGCAACCTTGTTATATATTATCAAATCCGCAATACAAAGTAAGGCAGAAAATCAGATATAACTATTTGAATTTCAGAATATTTTTAAGCCACTTCCTATATACATCTCCGCAGGTCCATCAGCGGATCAAATGATTAAAGGAAACTGCCTTAACAATTAAAATAAATATTAAACCGAAAGGGTATTTCACTTTCCGTATATGGGCAATCGTAGTATAAAAGCTATTTAATCAGCTCTCTTTAACAAGGCTAACAGACGCAAGCGGCAACTCTTTAGCAAGCGCTATGTTATTATTTCTTTTAAAGCCGTAGTTTTCAAAAAAGGCCAGAAAAGGATCAAACTCATACTCATTTATCCATATTGCCTGTTGCCGTGCCGTGAGGGAAAGGCATTTTTCAAACAATGATTTAATAACGGCATCGTCACTAAATTCTTTCAACACATTAAAATCGGCTATACGGGCCAGGGTTTTCCCATCGAACATTGGAGGCTGTGTTCCTTTAGAGGTCACTCTGGCATAACCGGCAGGCTGGCCTTCCAGGTAAATAATCAGATATTGATTGGACAAGCTATTTAGTTCAATCATCAATACATCCGGATTAAAGTTGGCGCTGATATATTCATCTAATTGCTGATCAGAAATTTTGCCTGCAAACTTTTGTCGGGCTGTTGCAGCAGCAACAAAAGCAAGCGCATCAATCCCCTGTTTATTTCCAATAACGAATTTTGTTTCAATTTTCATAGTTTTCAATTTTACTTTATGGCCTATCCCCCACTGCCTTTTCTGACTGCAAAGTTGAACACGTTTTACTTTTGGGGGGGTATCAGAAAAGCCAACAATTTTATGATTCCGGCCATCCTTCGTTTCTTACTTTAAGATGATATTTAAACACTTCGTGGCATCTGGCATCCATCCGAAGATACCGGCAAAGGCATAAACATCATGGTATTTTTACCTGCTTCTGTGGTATTTTTATCTGTCGCGTTTTATATAAAATTTGACCGGATTAATAACTCCTTTAGGGAAAAACTAACTTAATTTTGAAAGGTTCAATATTGATATAAGCCAATGGTTCCACTATTACCTGATCTTATTGCAAATAATCTCACCGTTGTTTTTTGCGGGATCAACCCCGGTTTGAAGTCTGCATGGAACGGTCATCATTTCTCGGGCAGAAGTAATCGTTTCTGGAAAGTATTGCACCAGGCGGGCTTTACACCACATGAGATAAAGCCACTCAATGATGCCACAATTCTCGATTTCGGCTACGGGCTTACCACTGCTGTAGAAAGGGCGACCGTGCGCGCCGACGAGCTTTCTAAACACGAGTTTGCAGACGCGATTGAGGCATTCAGAACTAAAATGAGCATTTATCAGCCAAAATATATCGCCTTTTTAGGTAAGCCAGCCTACATAGCCTTTTCGGGTAAAAAGCAGGTTTTATGGGGCGGCCAGCCCGAAGACTTTTGCGCAGCAAAAGTATGGGTATTGCCTAATCCGAGCGGTTTAAACAGGGGCTTTACACTTAATGACCTTATTATTCATTACAGAGAATTATATGGGGCAATTTCAAACCCTGCGATAATTAAAGACTCAAGGTAGTAACAACAAAAGGCCTTAGTTTGTTAAGACTATTTTTAATAGGTATTTTTACTTTACAAAAAACCGGGTTGCTGAATAAAGAACAAACCAAACAAACTTGCTGTATGAAAGTCATATCGGTAAATGTAGGCCAGCCGCAGGAGGTTCCGTGGCGGGGGCAAATGGTTAGAACTTCGGTATTTAAAACCCCCGTTACCGGTCGTATCCGCGCAAGAAAGCTCAATTTAGATGGCGATGCCCAGGCCGACCTAAAAGGTCACGGCGGAGAACACCGGGCGGTTATGGTTTACCAGACGGAAGCTTATCAGTATTGGAGCGATACCCTAAAACGTGACGACTTTATTTACGGTCAATTTGGCGAAAACTTCACCGTTGAGGGCATGGCCGATAACGAAGTTTGCATCGGTGATCGCTTTAAGATCGGTTCGGCAATTTTTGAGGTTACGCAACCAAGGGTCACCTGCTGGCGGGTTGGCATAAGTACCGGCGTGCCCGAAATGCCTGCCTTACTGGTTTCGCACAGACGGCCCGGCTTTTATTTCCGGGTGATACAGGAAGGCGATGTTGCCGCCGGCAATGAGATAGAAAAGATTGCCGATGGCGATGAACAAATGACCATTGCAGAGGTTGACGGGCTGCTTTACCTCAAAGATCATCCGGCGGAAAAATTACAAAAAGCATTGAAAATTGCTGCCCTCAGCGACGGATGGAAAGGCTCATTACAAAACTTACTCGATGCAGCCCTGCAAGGTATTACCAAAGGAAACGCCGGGTTAAACGGCACCAAAGCCCTTCCGGCCTGGGCCGGTTTCCGGCCGTTCTTTGTGCAGCGGGTAAACATGGAAAGCAATGGTGTGCGCTCCTTCCAGCTTATCCCCTCCGACGGAAGTCCCGTTCCCCAATTTTTACCCGGTCAGCATATCGCTGTAAAAATAAATACTGCAAATAATGCCCCTCCGCTGGTACGGATGTATTCGCTTTGCGGCTCCCCAAATGGCCCAGGTTTGCGTATCGCCGTAAAACTGGAACCTGATGGCGCCGGCGGTATTTATATGCATGAGCATGTGAAAGAAGGAAATATCCTTGAGATTAGTGCGCCGCGCGGCACTTTTACTTTAGCCGATAATAAACAACATCCATTGGTGCTGTTGAGCGCCGGTGTAGGCGTAACGCCGCTTTTAAGTATGCTATACGAGGTGGCAAACCACAAGCCCAATCGCGAAGTTTGGTGGATCCACTCCTGTCGTAACAAAACGTATGAATCATTCAGAGAAGAAATAAAGTTACTTGGGCAGAAATTACCGGCATTTCATCGTGTAATTGTATACAGTTCTCCGGATGCAGAGGATTTAAACAATATCGATTATGACATTAAAGGCCACCTTGATTTAGCGGCATTACAGGCCTTGAATTTCCCTGTTGATAGTGAATGCTATTTGTGCGGACCACCAAAATATCTTCGTAGTATCACCTCAGCACTAAGAGATATCGGCATAAGCGAAACCAATATTAAATCAGAATTATTTGGAAGCACGCCCGAAACAAGCGGCTCGGGAAAAGCACCGCACCTTCCCTCAGAAAATACCGGTCAGGGCCCGCTGATCACGTTCAGCAAAAGCAAGATAGCTTTTAACTGGAGCCCGCGGTTTAACAATTTACTGGAAGCCGTTGAAGCCTGCGATATTCCGGTGAATTGGTCATGCCGGATGGGTGTATGCCATCTTTGTGAAACAGGTATCATAGACGGACAGGTTAACTACTCACCCGATCCCCTCGATCCTCCGGCAGAGGGAAACGTATTACTCTGCTGCTCAGTTCCGAAAGGGCCGGTAGACCTTGATCTATGATCAGACCAGGCTATTGGGCATTGATAAATGCTCTGAGGGCCGTGTTTTGGTAACCTGGTAAAATGTATTGCTAAAAGACGAAAGACTTTGATAGCCGCATAAGAAAGCGATATCAGCCAAAGAGTGTTCATTGCCGATAATAAGCCTAAATGCCTTAGCCATTCTTAATAGTTTAAGGTATTGCAGAAAGGAAACACTTAATGTTGACTGAAAAAACCTTGACAAGGTCCGTTCACTAACGCCAAACTTTGAGCTGATGCTTTGCAAAGTATGGCTTTCGGAAAGGTTATCTTCCAGGTAAGCCAATATTTTCAGCATCCGTTCATTTTCGGTAAACGGCAAAGCAACCGCAAGCGACTGATTACTTAATTGAGGCAGTATATTTTTTATACTCTGCAAAAATACAAACCGCTCATCATCGGGCAAAACATGCCCGTTCCACTGCCCGGTGAATTTGATCATCTGAAAAAGCAGGTCGTTCACCGGGTATATACCAACCTTATTATAGAACTGGCTTTGTGAATCGCCACGGGTATGAAAAAACAGTGTCCGGCATTGGGTAGCGGGATTGCCTATGGTAAACGTATGTTCAACACCAGCCGGGATCCAAAAATAATGCCTTGCAGGTATCACAAACAGCTTTTCCCTGAACCTTATATATCCCAATCCCCCTTCAACATAAGTCAGCTGGCTTTTGCTATGTTTATGAAAAGGGATAAACTTCTCGCACTTTTCATGCATCACAAATATCGAATCGTCACAATACTCTATCTCTTCAAGAGACGCTATCGTACTCATTTTGTTTAACTTTTGGACTCCGAAGCCTAACCCCAATAGTTATCAGAGCCTATTTTCAAATCGACAACAAAAGAATGATCCGCCCCCAACATTGCGGGGGCAGATACATTCAGATCAAAACAACAATAAAACATCAATCACACTCAGTGGTATTTTCTTTAACAGCTTTAGCAAGTGTTTATATTACTTAAGCCTGATCTCGCTCAAACTACAGCCCTGCGGCACCATAGGGAAAACATTGTTTTCTTTTGTAACCATCACCTCGAGTAGGAATGGGCCGCTGGTGTTCATCATCTCGCTTAAGGCGCCGGGTAATTTGTCACGGTCAGATACCCATTTACCTTTAATACGGTACGAAGCAGCCAATGCCACAAAATCCGGGTTTTCGAGGTCGGAGAATGAATACCTGCTTTCGCTGAACAGCTCCTGCCACTGGCGTATCATACCTAAAAACCTGTTATTTAAAATGATGATCTTAACATCGATCTTATTTTGCATAATTGTTCCCAACTCCTGTAAGGTCATCTGGAACCCTCCATCACCGGCTATAGCAACAACCGTTCTTTCTGGTGCGCCATATTTTGCGCCGATAGCGGCCGGTAAGGCAAATCCCATCGTGCCCAGCCCCCCACTGGTTACATTACTGCGGCTTTTACCCACCCTTGCGTATCGGCATACCACCATTTGGTTTTGCCCTACATCCGAAACAATAACCGCCTCGCCCTTCGTAAGCTCATTAAGGTGGCGTATAACCTCACCCATGGTAATATCTACCCTAGCTGGATGCAGTTCGGGGTTGATAACGATATCGAGCTCTTCTTTATATCGTTTTTGAAACTCCGCCAACCAATAAGTATGCTGTTTTTTATCAATTAATGCTGTAAGCATGGGCAAAGTTTCTTTGCAATCGCCCCATACCGGTACAGTAGCTTTTACGTTTTTGCCGATCTCTGCCGGGTCGATATCAAGATGGATCACCCTGGCCTGTTTGGCATATTTGTCCAACCGGCCTGTAACCCTGTCATCAAAACGCATCCCAACAGCTATCAGCAAATCACACTCATTGGTTAATACGTTGGGCGCATAGTTTCCATGCATGCCAAGCATGCCAACGTTAAGCGGATGATCGGCAGGAATTGCGCCGATACCCAAAATTGTCCAGGCGGCCGGAATACCCGACTTTTCAATAAACACTTTAAATTCTTCTTCGGCACCGCCTAAAATCACCCCCTGCCCCCAAAGTATCATTGGCTTTTTTGCTTCATTAATGAGTGCAGCGGCCTGTTCAATATATTCGGGCCGAACTTTCGGCTTTGGCCTGTAGCTGCGGATATGATCGCACCTGGTATAACCCTTATAATTAAATAGCTGTAATTGCGCGTTCTTGGTGATATCTATCAAAACCGGCCCGGGCCTACCGCTGCGGGCAATATAAAAAGCCTTTGCCAATACACCCGGAATTTCTTCTGCATCCGTTATCTGATAGCTCCATTTGGTTATGGGGCTGGCCATATTAATGATATCTGTTTCCTGGAATGCATCCGTCCCCAAAAGATGTGCGTAAACCTGCCCTGTAATACAAACCACGGGAGTACTATCAATCATGGCATCAGCAATGCCTGTTATCATATTGGTAGCTCCCGGCCCACTTGTGGCAAGCGCCACCCCTACTTTTCCTGACGTACGGGCATATCCCTGTGCTGCATGAATTGCACCCTGCTCGTGACGCACCAATATATGTTCGAGCTTTTCATTGTAATAATATAATGCATCATAGATAGCTATATTAGCCCCTCCGGGTACACCGAAAAAAGTATCTACTCCTTCGGCAACCAATGCTTCCAATATGGCAACTGATCCGGAGATCTCCTTTGCTTCATCTCTCGAAATGGCTGTTACTTGTTGTTGTTGTTGTTGTGCAGTTTCCATGCTGTATTAATTTTTTTTAGTTTGCACTATTTAAGTTGTAGTATCGGGAACGAGCACCCATCGATCACCAGGTCATCTTCGTTTGCATCTGGCAAATGTTTGAAATAACCGGGATTACAAATTTAGATCGCTCATTCCGGTATCTTTTTTCAGACATAGCCAAAGTTTTGATCATTCCGGCCATTGCATACATTTTACAGATTTCTGAAAGGTGCTATTACCCGTCTGTTCCAGTGAGTATATGTTTTGCCAATTGCAGGGATTACCAGCAGCACTATCGCAAGACCAATTGTTATTGCTCCAAAAACCATAAACATTGCCCTGTTTGTTAAAAGCTGACTTTGCTGATTGAGATTTTGCCAAATAGCTGCGTTAGCTAAACCGGAAGCCTGATCGGGCGCAAAACCCTTTGAGAGATAAAGCGTACGATAGTTATTCAAACGCGCAATTGTGTTCTGATTATCAGAAGTCAGGTAGCCAAGAAAGCCCTCTTTAAAATATTGATTGAAATACAATTGCAGGTTATAGAAGCCGGCAAATGAATTTAACGTAGCTGTAAAACGCGTGCAGGCTGCTATCACCAAACCTGTAGTGCCCGTGTAGGCCGGAGCCGACGAAAGCACAAATATCATAATAGGCACAAACAATAGCCCCGAAGCAGCCCCCTGCACAAATACCGGCAAAAGCAGATCCGTAAATGCCAGGTCGGGCGTTAATAAAAAACTCATCCATACATTAAACGTCCCCATCAAAGCAAACCCAATTATCAGAAGCACGTTTATCGTTATTTTTTGGGCAAGCATGAGGCGTACTGCAAAAATCAGCAAACTAACCATCCCGGTTATGTTACACATAGCAAGTATCATTACCTGTAATGCGCTCCACTTAAGCACTCCGCCTGCATAGCCGTAAATAAGGTTTATACTATCCTTACAACCGTAGTAAATGGCAAGCAAACAAACGCCCGTCACAAAATTTCGGGATTTAAACATATGGAGATGGAGATGGATCACCGGCCTTTTACGCAGATGCTGCCTGTATAAAAACATTGCAGAACCCAAAACCGCGGCCAAAGCTCCGTACCTGATCCTGGCATCGTCAAACCAGTAATATTTTGATCCGTAAATAATGGTATAAGCCAGGGATAGCGCGCTGAAAGCAAATATGACCATGCCCGCCCAATCAATTTGATATAGCGGATAACGTTTATGCACCGATGTGCGCTTAAGCATCAGCAAGGTAAAAAGCAGTGTTACCATTTGAAATGCTATCAGGTAATAATAAGTCAGCTTCCAATCTGCTGATTCTACTACCACGCCCCCAACAAAACCTATCAGTACAGTATTGCTGAGCAATGTGCCGTAAAACACAGCCGGTGCAATGGTTTGTACCCGTTCTGACGGTAAACGGGAAAATATCAGCAACAATCCAAACACAATGGTATTGCCTGTTGCTATCCCCTGGAAAAACCTGATAAAAAGGAACAGATCAACATCGCGGCAACTTAAACAAATCAAATTCAACACTATAGACAGCATGATGTTGAACAACAAATAGCTCCTGGTTTGGAAATATTTAAAAAACCTAAACTGCACCGGAATTACCGTAATGATGCCGGCATAGGTACACATTACAGCAAACTGGATATCTTCGGGCTGCGCACCCAGATAACCAACCACATAATTTTGGGTAAGTACAAACATTCCCAGTTGTACCAGGGCAGACAACAGGATCATAAACAATGCTATACGTACCCCCCAGTGCCAGCCTGTTACCCAATCTTTAAAGTATATCGATTTCATGATCAGGACCTTTTTTTAACTGCTACGGTTACGTTCATACCGGGCACCACATTAGCAGATTGCTCATCGGCAAATTCAATTTTTACGGGCACGCGTTGAATGATCTTAACAAAGTTTCCGGTTGAATTATCCGGTGGCAGCAACGAAAAGCGCGAACCAGTGGAACCGGCAATAGCCAGGATCTTTCCTTTAAATACCTTGTCATTTATAGCATCTACCCTAATTTCAACGGGTTGTCCTATGTACATACCGGCCACCTGTGTCTCTTTATAATTAGCTGTGATCCATTTTTCTTTTTCGTTAATGATACTTACCAATGGTTGCCCTGATGCGATTTGCTGTCCTTCCAAAATATTTTTACGCCCAAGCCGGCCGGTGTATGGCGCACGAACTACGGTATAAGACAGATTGAGCCGGGCCAGCTCCAGCGCGGCCCGTTTTCGTTTTACATCTGCCTGCAATACTCCAAAATGTGTTTTCAGTTCGGCTATCCGTGCCTCATTTGTTTTCAGGCCATTTATGGCAGCACTGTAGTCACTTTCGGCAACATCGTAATGTGCTTTTACCAGTTCGAGATCGGCGCCGGTTGCAGCTTCATCCTTTACGAGGTTGGTATAACGCCTGATATCCTGTTGCTGCTGTACAAATTTGGCTTGCGCACCTTTAATCTGATCCCGGTTAATGTAGGTACCGGTTTTGGCCGAACGAATCCCCGCTTCAAGCACTGTTAGCTGCGCGTGCGCATCATCCATGGCAGCCTCTGCAGCCTCCAACTGTGCGCGGTATTCCCGATCATCCAGCGTAAGCAATGTGTCACCCCGTTTGACCAATTGATGTTCGTTAAAGTAAACATGCTGAATATACCCGCCTGCACGTGCCGAAACGGGGTTAATGTATGACTCGACCTGGGCATCATTGGTTTCTTCGTAGTGTTCACTGTATCTCAGGTACCGGAAAAAATATACTGCCCCGGTGATTAATAACACCACAGCAACAACCGAAATGACAATATTGCCGGGGTGCGTTTTATGATTTTCTTTTTTCATTTTTTGATGTGTTGATTATAAGCTTCCGCTGGTATACAGGATGTGATAATAAATGGCAAGTGCATCCGTTTGCGCCTTTACCAAATTAAACCGTGACTCCTGGTACAGGTTATCGGCATCCAGCAGGTCGGTCAATAAAGCAAGTTGATTTAAATATTTTGTGTTCACGATCCGGTAATTCACCTGGGCCTGTTCAACAGAGTGTTCATTGACCGAGATCCGGTTTAGCGCCTCAGCATATTTTACGTAGTATGACTTTACCTCCGTATTCACATTATCTTTATAGGCTTCCTGCTCTACTTCCAGCTCTTTCACCTTAAGTTTACCTGCCGCTACCTTACTTTTATTATGGTATAATGATGAAATGCTATACTGCGCTCTCAGCCCTACAAACCCGAGGGCATATGCCTGGTTAACCGGTGGAAAGACCAGAAAATTGGGATAATTGATGCCATAGGCGCTATAAAAGTTTAAACTTGGCATATTGCTACTTTGCACAGCTTTTAATTTGGCTTTTTGAGTTTCAATATTTTCGGTAGCTTTTTGTACGCTGTAAGAGGACACTGAAGCGGCCTCAACAAATGGCAAAAGCGTGCCAACGCCGGGCTTTGGCATCCCTGCAGAATCAGCCGGCGAGATCTGCACCGAATCAGGCATATTGATCAAGATATCCAGCCTTTGATTGGCGATGGAGATATCGTTTTCATTCTGTTGGAGCGAAAGCTGAACGTTTGCGAGGGTAACCTCTGCCCGCAAAACATCGCTCCTGGTTACTTTTTGATTTTTATAAAGTGCATTGATATTGCTGAGCCGGGTTTGTGCTCTTTTCAACTGATCAAGGATAAATCTTTTAAGATCATTAAGCTTCACCATATCAAGGTATTGCACCGCGGTTTGCAAAGCAACATTTCCAGATCTATCCCGCGAATTCAACTTTGCTTCATTTACATGTGACGACTGTTCCTTTTGCAAAGCCCTGAGCCTTCCGCCGCTGTAAATGTTAAAAGATGCGTCGACGCCCAGGTTAGCAGCATTGGGGGTTGGCGGAGTGGATATAGTTGTAGCATGGCTAAGCCCTTCAGAAAAGAGGGTTAGGTTAGAGAACCGTTGGTACGAACCGCCAAGGTTAATAGTGGGTAATGCAGCGGTGAACGCATCTTTACGTTCCTCCAATGCTTCGCTCTCCTGGATACCGGCAGCCTGTACCCATTTATTCTGGCTTTTGGCCATTTGGACAGCTTCAGCAAGTGTAAGCTTATAACCCGAATTGCGTTTCTGGGCTGCCGCCAGTATCGGATTCAGGATAAAAACAGTTAACACAAAAACGAAAACTACCAGGCCATATTTTCTTGAAATTGTCATAATTCAAACTCCTCTTAAAGTTTTGATAAGACAAATTTCCCTTTAAAGCATGGATTAAAGTAGGCTATACTGCCTCAATATTCGTCGAAATAGCTCATATAGATATTAAAGAAGCAATAAAGGTCAATCGAATTTCTGCCGGTATTCAACCGGTGACATTTTGGTAGCGGACCGGAAAAACTTTCCGAAAACAGATTGATCAGAAAAATTAAGTATTTCGCTTATTTGCGATACAGAGAGTGATTTGTTTTGCAACAGGACTTTGGCCTCAAGAATAATAGCGTCATCTATCCATTTTCCGGCAGATTTGCCTGTTTGTTTCTTTATGGCCGCTGAAAGGGATTTTGGTGTTAAATGAAGATGATCTGCATAAAACTCAAGCCGATGTTCCTGTTTGTAGTTTTTGCTTAGCAAGTGCCTGAATTTTGCAAACAGAGGGTGAGATTTTACAGATGATGAGGTTTTAGACAGGTGTTGCCAGTGATAAGCATCAACCTCGTAAATAAGGGCGAAAATATAACTCCGGACAATTTCGGCCTGGTTATAACCGGGCCCGGATTGTGTTAGCTGAATTAACTCATAGATTTTTTTGAATTTGTCAACACCATGTTCATCCAGCGATAAAACATGCAGGTCGTTGTTTTCAAAAAAATCGTATTTATTCAGAAAAAAAAGGTCGGCATGCCTTTCTAACAAAAAGGAATCTTTAAAAAAAATGACATCCATTTTCAGGAAGTCACTGCTTTTGGTAAAATACCGGATAACGGACGCTCCTAAGGTAATAATTGAGGGTGCCTGTACCTCCCATGATGCAAGACCGGCATTCAATTTTACGCCACCCTCTTTTATGTAAACTATCGCATTACTTTCGGCCCGGTAAGGCTCTTCATGATACGGGCTATTGCCGGAACTCACAAAAAGATAATCTTTATAACTATCGGGCACAGCAAAGAGCCTGCTGTGCCTTGAAAGCGAAAAGGTTTTAACATCGTTCATCTATGCAAAGTTAGCAGAGAAGTACAGTTTTTCAGGTATGCCTTTTATTTTTAAAACGGATTGTTTAATCCACAACAAGTCCTCATTGTTTCTTTAACTTGTCTTAAACGCAGGTTATAAAACTTAAAAATATAATTTCCGATATAGAAAATCACTTGGAGTAAAGTTGACCGATCCCGAATTTTAAACCTTTGTAACATCCAGAAAAAACCATTTATCCAAAAAAAAAATTAAATAGCCTCACTTCTTTTTTAGCAGTAATGGTTAATTTGTACCGGTGCAACATTCCGTCCACGGTCTGCTGGTAAGCCTCATTTTAAACACTATCCAACGGTTATACTTGCTGCAAAATTGATCCATTTACACAACCAGCTTGGGTTATAGGTAAAATAGCAGCCTCCCCGATTTAAAAAAGCGGACACTTTATGGAAGGCTTTACATTTTTACAGAAACTCCCCGCTTCAAATTGCCGCGCCTGCGAGGCCGCCAATAATGCTGCCGGTAAACTGTCCCATAAGCTTCCTGCTTTAAAAACCATGCCCGTCAGGCTTGTGGCCAGTATCCAGGATTGTCCCGATAATGGCTGAGATTTTCGATGAGTTCCGTAAGGGCATCACTATCCAGTTTGGTTTTTCCCTCCGGGAAATAGGTAAACAGTTTTCCTGGTACACCAACTACAATACAGCCCATGTTATCAGGATTATTCTTATCGGGTGCAGCCCGCTTTTCTTCCTGGCCGAACAATTCGTTATTGATCAAAATGCCGCTTTGCTTATAAATGTCATAGGTACGTGTGATGATCGCATGGCCATCTAAGTGCGCCTGGGTGACGGGTATGATGAGCATTGGCTGGAACCCAATAGTTAGTAAAATTGGTACCATATAACGAAAACAGCTACGTCAAATACAATTTCAAATACAAGCGAGTGAAAGGAAGTATTCAACCAAACTTTTCAAAGACTGACTGGAAATCAATGATCGGAAACGACCACCGGCTTTTGCTGCGCAGCGCCAGCTTTACGCTTTTTGATCGTTAGGATCACCAGCGGTATACAAAACGCGTTCATCAAAGCCAGCAACAAAAAAGCGTCCATATAACTCAATAAGAAGGTTTGCCGATCCACCGTATTTTCCAGTCCGCCGATCGCTTGCTGCATCGCCCGCAAATAAGTCGCACCATGCGCCATTAAATTTTCCACAAAGCCCTGCAGCCGCATTTGCGTCGCCGGATCAGCAGCGGTAACATGTGCGACCAGTGCCGTCCGGTTAACCGCAGCCCGATTGGCGATATAGGTATTGATCAGCGCAATACCGAATGAGCCACCCATCTGACGCATCATATTGTTAAGTGCTGCCCCCTGCGGGATGTCTTGCGGCTTCAATTCGGACACTGCCAAAGCGGTTAACGGTACGATAAGCAAGGCTGCACCCAGCCCCCGGAATATAAGCGGGATAAAAAAGTATGCGCTTCCGGTGGACAGGTTCGATTTTGACATAAAAAATCCAAAAATAGCCGAAAACAAAAATCCTGTGATGATCAGATACTGCGGTCGTAAACCGCTTTGAAGCATACGCCCCAAAAACGGCGAGATCATAGCTGCCATCAGTGTACCGGGCAATAACATCGTGCCCGTCTGGAACGCCGAATAACCGATAATACGCTGCGCATATAGCGGGAACACGAAAACCGCGCTGAACAGACCAAAGCCCAGAACGAAAGTCATCACTGCGGAGATCGACAGCGTGGCACTTTTAAGCACCCGGAAATTGATTACCGGATATGCTGTGGTTAACTCCCACCAAACTAAAAGTATCAAAGCGATCGCCGACATCATGCTGAGCACGACGATATATGTTGCCGCGAACCAGTCATCAGTTTCACCGCGTTCTAAAACGACCTGCAAAGCACCCACGCCAACGGCCAGCAAAAAGATGCCGCGCCAATCGATGCGCCGACCATCTACAGCACCTTTGGTCGGACGTAAATATATAAATGAAAGTAAGGCGGCCATCAGGCCAATTGGAATATTCACATAGAAGATCCACTGCCAGCTCAAATTGTCTACAATATAACCACCCATAACAGGGCCTATAGAGGGGCCGATAATAATGCCCAGACTGAAAATTCCGCTTGCCATACCACGCTCTTTCGGCGGGAAAGTCTCAAACAAAATGGCCTGGGAGGTTGACAATAAGGCCCCGCCTCCAACCCCCTGGATAAAACGAAAGGCCACTAATTCCCATAGGTTCGTGGAAAAGCCGCACATTGCCGAGGCCAGCGTAAATAATAAAATAGAACCAACATAGTATTGCTTCCGTCCTATTTTCTCTGCCAAAAAACTGGTCATGGGAATAATGATCACATTTGCGATGGCATAAGAAGTAATAACCCAGGCCGTATCTTCCAATGAAGCACCCAGGTTGCCACTCATCGTATTAATCGATACGTTAACGATGGTGGTGTCGATAAGTTCTATGATAGTCGAGGTGATGATCGTAATAACGATGATCCATTTTCTGAATCCGGTTTCCATGCCGCAAAATTAATCCGGACTATCGAACGGCGACTTATAACTATCAAACAACAAATTATAACTATCAAACACCAATGGCGTTTTTAATCATTTATCTGTCATTTTGATTTATAATATTCAAATAGGAATTATCTTTGACTCATGGAACCGATCGAAACCCTCGCTGATTTCTACCGCCGGCACCCGGTTGGCGATAAAACCGAATTTCCGGAAAACAATACCGGCCAGGGGCATTTTAATGTTTTTCTGCGGGAGCCGTGTTTAAACCGCTCACCTTTTGGCCGACGCGATTTTTACAAGGTAGCGCTGGTTATCGGCAAGGGCAAAATGATCTACGCGGATAAGCAGGTTGTCATCGACCGCCAGGCCTTGGTGTTCTCGAGCCCGGCAGTGCCCTCAGCCTGGGAATCAGGCGGTGGTCCGCAAAGCGGATACTTTTGCCTATTTACGCAGGCCTTTATCGAATCTGTCGATTACAAGGGGCGCTTACCGGAGTTTCCGCTATTCCAGGCAGATAAGGGGCATGTGTTGGAACTTGACCAGCCCCAATTAGCGCTGGTCTCCGGCCTGTTGAACCGTATGCTTGCCGTAATGGCTTCCGATTACCGGGCTAAATATGATATGCTGCGCAGTTATCTGCGCATACTCATGCACGAATCACTCAACATGCTTCCGGTTGTTCCGGTAGACAGCCATGCTGGGGCCGCGGCGCGTATCACCGCACAGTTCCTGTCCTTACTGGAGCGGCAGTTTCCCATCGATTCGCCCGGACAGTCGATGACCTTACGCAGCCCGGCAGCGTTTGCCCAGGGGCTGGCTGTTCATACCAATCATTTGAACCGTTCAGTTAAAATGATCACCGGGCGCACCACCAGCCGCGTGATCTCAGACCGTATGATCAAAGAAGCCCAGGCGCTGCTACAGCATACCGATTGGAGCATTGCACAAATTGCCGGTGGACTTGGTTTCGAAGAACCAGCATACTTTACCAATTTCTTTAAAAAATACACCGGAACAGCGCCTGCACGCACCCGGGTTTCCGCCTGACAACAAATAGGAGCGAACCTTTCATCGTATAACGCTTTATTAATGGCGTAGATTCCGCACCAAACAGGTTCTTCAAGTTTTTAAAAGAAAGCTGCAATAGCTTCTGGATAAACTCGTCCCGATATAATCCTTCCTGAATGCCCTGGCGTATATTTTCTTTCATCAGTGGATGGCAAAAGTTCTAACTTTCACCGCGATATAGAGACAAACGTTGCTGCGAAGAAAATTATTGAAAACACCAATGATTTTAAGATAAAAACTTAATTTTCTCAAACAGTGAAAAGCCAATATTTTTGATACAATAAAGAAATACCGGTAACTACTTTAAACGCTCATCGCGGTTGATCTGGCGTTTATTTGGACTTACCCACCGGTACTATCTTATATGCTTCAATCTAAAAGTAAATTTAGTTTTGCCCCCTTTGTTCACTGAAAGTCTATGGCATTTACTCAAATTTTAGTTTGAGACTCTTATGCATCATTCATGCCATCAAGCATCGCATTCCACCAAGTGGTTGGACGCCTCGCGAGTATGCCTTTAACTCGAGCCATTAAGTTTTCTGACTCACCGAGCAATATCTTGATCTTGCGGCCGATCACCCGCGCACAGACAAGTTGTAAGTAATCCTTCTCATTGGCGTCGTACATATCCATGGTATCGAAGTGTTCATCATAGATACTCCCGTCATACAGGTCGAAATAAACCCTGATGATATGCTCAATGTCCGTAATGTCTTTTGTCCTTTGCGGGCGGTCATCATTGGAGACCAGTTTTAGGAGTATGATACCTTCCATACTGCATACTTTAACAGAAAGATCCTCACTCACCACCATATCTTCCACATTGGGATAGATCTCCTTGAATCCTGGCATATTTAAAACGAACAGCGGATCGGTTAACCGGACGTTCCGGTTCTCCTGCTCAATGCCGCCGAACGGCAGCAGGTCCACTTCGATAGCATTTTTATAATACAGTTTGATGTTCTCCGTCGGATGCTGTGAAAAGTGCCCGGTTTCTTCCAGCCTGTTTGAGTTGTTTGAATTGTACATCATCATTGACCAGTATGGCCAGGTCTACATCATTGGTCTTTCTGAGCGCAATGGAGTTTGCATCGGCGCTCAGATGGATATCCCTGGCCACCGCGCCGACCACATAATAGTCGATTTCCAAAGCAGCAAAGACCGGCACCATGTCTTTTAACATTTCTACAATCGAGGGTTTCTTCCAGCCTGTTTGAGTTGTTTGAATTGTACATCATCATTGACCAGTATGGCCAGGTCTACATCATTGGTCTTTCTGAGCGCAATGGAGTTTGCTTCGGCGCTCAGATGGATATCCCTGGCCACCGCGCCGACCACATAATAGTCGATTTCCAAAGCAGCAAAGACCGGCACCATGTCTTTTAACATTTCTACAATCGAGGGGTGTAGTAATGGCTCAGTCAAGGTATTGCGTTTTAATTCGTTCAGCGGCTTCATGGTTTCGGCTGTCATAGGCGGCGAGCAGGTCGGCATAGGCCAGTAGCGGTGGAACGACTCCTTCCGCTCCCTGGTCATTTTCTTTATCCTGCCAGAACTGTTCGACCATTTCGACATTGCCGTTCGGATCTGGTACCAGCCGGAGTTTTTTCATCAGTTCCAGCCGGTTGCCGGCTATATAAAGGGTGAATTTCTCAGGCTGCAGATAGTTCGTTAGCAGCGCAGCTGCGTTCTCACCTCCCCACTTGAACCCTTTGGTCGGAATGCTGCGCCAGTCTTTTTGATTTGCCGGGTTCATAAACCTGAAGTTGTTTACCCATTCTTTAGGGCGGAGGTTGGTTTGATAGGCATCCGCCCAGCGCTGGATCAATTTTTGTTTGTTTTCAATAAATACACCTGTTCTTTGGTCGATTACTCCATTTTTCAAAAATCCTTCTTTTTGAAGTTCTTCGAAATAGCCGCCTACATTGCCCAGGGCGATACCGGCCTCCTCTGCGATCCTCCGATAAGGACCGTAAAGTAATTTTGGATGACGAAGAAGGTCAAACAGGAATTTCAACCCTGCTGCTTTCCAGAGCTTTCCTTCAGCAGGTAGCCTGGCAGGGGTTACTTGCTGGTCATTAATAAATAGGAACAGGTCATCTGTATGAACAAAACAATTGCCCGCTGCCTCCAGATAGTTGATCTGGAGATCCTTGAGCTCTTTTTTTAAAGGCATGGGGATATATTGGCAGATCAGCAGGAACGGCTCATTGGCCGCCTGGTGCTGGTTGCGGATAGCAGGCAGCCGGTTAGCGCGGAGTTCATTTTTGATCTCCACGATAAATCGTTGCTTTTTTTTCCCCACCACCAGATCGACCATACCGTCGTACTCCAATCCTTCCTTCTGATATTCACTCCGGACTGGATGGACGTCTATTCCAGTTAATTCATTCAAGCTTTCCGTAGCTTTATAAAGTATTTGCTTTTCCTTAGTTTTCATATAATTCAGTTGTTCATGAAACATGAACACAAAAATTTACTGAACGGATTTAAGATCCACAAGACAGTTTGTTCATTTTTTTTCAATGTTCATGTTTCATGAACAATTCATTACAATGGACAGTGATGTTTTAAGTTCAACTTGCGCGCCGGATCGAGCCCACTGGCGTTATGCTTCGCTGGCAGCAAAGATCAAACGTTATTAATAGAACTTTGTCAAATCACAGGAACTGACTTTGAAGAAGTTTTCGATCACCTTTTAATTCGAACAAAACGGCTTGTTGATAGTCGCGACTTTAATTTATATCGTTGGTATTGACAAATAATATCGCATCAAAGGGGTATAATACTGAGGAAGCACTATCAACAACAGATAACTATTTATTATCTGTACAGCGCGGTATCGGCATAAACTATTATCTCATTTCCGGCGATATGATTTCTATAGATCATATGCTATCAAAAGTGTCTTGAATGATGAGAGGCATGGGAATGATGCGAATGATGAGAAGCATGTGACGCATGATTAATCATGACGATCGGGACTTGCCGGTCTTTAAAATTCAGTTTTAAAATGGGCATGGTTTTCGTCTTTTCCCGACTACAGACAGTCGGGAACCTGAAAAAACCAAACACTGGGTGTGTTTAAGGCTTCTCATACTAATTAGGTTTAATAATTAAATATATAATAAACTATTAAGACAAAAAAATGATATATGAAATAATAGAGAAATGTTATTGGCAGCTTATTCAAAAACCTAAATCGTTAACTTTTATTCTAACCCCTCTTATCGTTAACTCAAGTTTTGAACGGTCGAACCAGCCTATGCAACAAATACGAATGTATTTGCAACATAAGCGAATGTCAGGTTGGGTAAAATACCTTTCTTTTGATAGATACCTTAGTCATAAAGCATCAGCATGAAAAAACTCTGTCAATTCAGCATTTTTACTACCGTGTTATTTGCGGTTTTATCATTTACTGCTGACAGTAATCCCCTCGTCGGCAAATGGGAATATTCCAGCACACAACCCGGTGGCCCGTTTAAGTTGCTGGCCATTTTCAGGGCCAACGGCACTTTTGACGGATTTATCAACAAAAAAGAATTCGTGAGCGGTACCTATCGTATGAAGCAGGATACGCTTTACATTTCCGACCCTACCTGTAACGCCCGGTATGAAGGCATTTACAAGGTTGAATTTTTTAGCAGGCGTGATTCGCTTAAATTCCATGTTGTACAGGATACCTGTAAAGGCCGCAGGGAAGGGACAGACGGGTTCCTGTTCAAAAATGTAAGTAAAGTTAAATAGCAATTTCAGGGATGAAAAAGTTAGGCATCACTTTATTCATGCTCGGTAGCATCCTGGCCTTTTCTCAAAGCGCCTTTAGAAATACAGAAATGCTAACCGCTGCAACATTGGGCCGGAAACTATTTTTTGACCCGATATTGTCCCGCACCAGAAAGATCAGCTGCGCATCCTGCCATAAAGAAGAGTTTGCGTTTTCCGATACCTCTGCAGTCAGCTTAGGGGTACACAACCGGAAAGGCCAGCGTAACACGCCCTCGGCGATGAACATGAGCCTGCAAGTTGCGTTCTTTTGGGATGGACGTGCTACTACACTCGAACAACAGGCGCTGATCCCTCTACAAAATCCTATTGAAATGGACATGCCCATAACTACAGCGATAGGGCGACTCCAAAACAATACATCGTACAGTGCAGCTTTTCAAACTGTTTTCCATGAGGCGCCCAACGCAGCTAATTTAGCCAAAGCCCTAGCTGCATTTGAAAGAACGTTAGAGACAAGAGAGTCGCCGTTTGATGACTGGCGCCTGAATGACAATGAAGCTGCGGTCAGCGAATCGGCCAAAAGGGGCTTTGCGATTTTCAATTCCAAGGGGCGTTGTATCCAGTGCCATTTCGGGCCCGACTTCAATGATGTCGAATTTCGCTCCATCGGGCTCTATGATGGCAAAATGTTAAGGGACAGCGGCCGTGCCGGTGTCACCAAAAAGGAAAATGACCTGGGGAGGTTCAAGATCGGTGCTTTACGGAATATCGCCATTACATCCCCCTATATGCATAACGGGATGTTCAGGACTTTGCGCCAGGTGATTGATTATTATAATGATCCGGATAAAATAGTATCCCATCCCATTAACCGCGACACCCTGCTCAATACTCCAATGAGCCTGACTGAACAGGAAAAAACCGACCTGGAGAGTTTCCTGGTTTCACTAACCGATAAACGTTTCGCAGGGCGGTTGAAAAAACTGCGGCATTTTACAAATTAATATCTACACCATATGAAAACATCATTGCTATTGAAATCATTCACCGCTTGTCTTTCCTTCGTTTTTGTGATGGTCTTGAGTGTTGCGTCGATGGCGCAGGCGGATAAACAGACCGACACTATGGACAAACTGCTTGACTATTCCAGGCCGGGGCAGGCGCACGCAGCATTGGGAAAGCTTGCGGGTACGTGGTCATTTCAGGATGCCAGACTGGCTTTTGTTAAGGGCACACTTGTGCGCAAGCCCATTTATAACGGCCGGTTTTACAGTGTTGAAATGACCGGGGGAAAACTGCCGGTGCCGGTTGCTGACGGACAAATGAAAGAAGAATTTTACCAGAGCATACAAATCGAGGGTTTTGATAATCCCAAAATGAAATATGTCACCACATCGATCAATAATCATATTGGCAGTGACATTCAAATGCAAAGCGGCAATTTTGATTCTGCAAAGCAAGTATTCACTTATGAATGGGATGATGAGCTTATCCCCGGACAAATCCAAAAAAACCGTCGTATTTTGACGATTAATGATGCCAGTCATTATACCGAAGTATTCTATGAACTGCGCAATAATGAATTTGTCAAAGTCAGGGAACTGGATTTTACGCGGAAATGAGCACCAGCAGCTGATATATTTATCAGAAGCCCGGGCCGGAGCAGCCTGCATCGGGACGGGTTGTTAATCGTCGCCAAAGGTGTCCACCGTATTATTTAACATACGCGTCCAGCCATACGCCGGGATCTCTTTCGTTGCGGCACGCATTCGTAAAGAAAAATTAAAGCGGATTATGGATATTGGGTTATGGACTAATTTTATACCGCAAAAAACGCAAGTCGTTCTAAAATAAATAATGCCTGCAGAGTCGTATCTATCACGACCTATAGGCTTCAGGATTAATTATATCGCTCATAAGTATTATTGTGATTTAGATATTTTAATCGAAACTCGTTTTCAATCCTCAATTTTTCAGCGTCCATTCAATGGAATCACTTTGTAATTTCCCTTTAAAATACCCTTCGGCCCTGAGCTGGTTCACGCCTTTAATTAAGTGGATGTTTTTAAATACAAAATCATGTTTAGTTGTACCCATTTCTGGCTCATCCGCTTTTTTACCGTTAAGATATAGCGTAACGTTTGAAGTATTGGCAAATACGTTCACTGTAGTTACCGCTTCTATCCTATCCGCATTTCTGCGGCCGCTGATGTAGAGTACAGGTTCCTGGCTCCAATTGGCCTTATACCAGTAAAAGGCATCTTTTTTGATTTTACGGTCATAAGTAACCAAACCTTTCATATTACGGGCCGGTACGCCACCGCCATTGGCCGATGGTACCGAGAAATCAAACATATTCCAAACATATGAGGCTACCAGGTATGGGTGCTTTTCGATAATGCCCCATTGTACCTCGTGAAACTTTGTCTGGAAGGTTTCGGGCCAAAACTGACCCGACGGATCACCACTATCTCCTACATTTTCCTGCTGCTGGTTAACATTGGCCTCGGTGCCATACTCAGAAAGTACAACTTTATAATTTGGATAGTCTTTTTCCAGCCCGGTAAGCCATTCTTTCAAATCGGGGATCTTCCCTTCATACCAACCATAATACCGGTTCATGCCTTGTATATCTGCAGCCAGGTTTGATGGCCGGTTTATTTCGCCGTAACCGCTTACGCTGGCAGTAAACCTGCCTGGATCTTCTGTTTTGGCAATATCGTTCAGTTCCCTTGTTAACACCGGCACAAAACCATCGGGCGAACCGGAGTACACTTCGTTATGCAAACCCCAATTATATATGGACGGATGATTATAGTTTTGCCTGATGAGTTCGGTTAACTGCTGTTTGGCGTTATCCCCTTCCTGTGCAGAAACGGCATTCACAAATGGGATTTCGGCCCATATTACAAAACCCATACTATCGCATTTAGCATAAATATATTCGGCTTGCTGGTAGTGCGCAAAACGTATAGAAGTGGCCCCAATTTCGTAGATCATAGCAAGATCGCTTTGATGCTGAGCATTGCTCAGGGCACTTCCATAGTCCTGCCATTCCTGGTGGCGACAAACACCATACAAGCGGTAGGGCTGCCCGTTCAGGTAAAAACCCTTGCCCGGAACTATCGAAAAATAGCGGAGACCAAGGGGCTGTGTAACCTCATCTATTGTTTTACCATCTTTAATAATAGCGGTAGTAAGCGAATACAGATAAGGATCTTTCCGGCCATTCCACAAATGCGGATTATTTATCTGTAATTGCTGATCAACAAAATTTAATCCTTGGGGCTGTACATTTTGTTGTTGCTGTACCTGCTTAATAATGGCGCCGCTTTTATCCCGAATGGTGGTCTTTACTGTAATCTGCTGTACCTTCCCTTCTTTATTCTCAATTTTAGCCGTTACCGAGACGGCTGCTTTTTTATTACTTACATCTTGCTTGATATAAATACCGGGCGACGCGTAATCTGTTGTGGTTACGTTAATTTTGCTGGTAACAATAATACTTGCTGGACGGTAAATACCACCGTAAACGCCAAACAGTTTGTTATTGATGGGGATGATATCCGGCCGTTCGTCATTATTTACTTTTACCAGGACGGTATTAATAGTATCGTATTTTAACGAGTTGCTGATCTCAAAACAAAATGCCGAATAAGCGCCCTTATGCGTACCTACCAGTTTATTATTAATATATACGTCGGCAACAGTTCCCACGCTCTCAAACCGAATGAACACCCGTTTGTCTTTCCATTCTTCCCGGGCTACAAGGTTTTTGCGGTAAAATGCATCGCCGGTATAAAAGTTTTTTCCTTTCTGAATGTCCTTGTTATTCCAGGTGTGGGGCACGGTGATGCTTTCCCACTCGTTACCGGCAATAGCGATGTTGGTTTTATAAGTTGCCTTTTTAAATTGCCAGTCCTGGTTAAAGGGTATAACTTGCCGGGAAGAGTTTGAACTATTTACACCCTGAGCATTTTGAAATGCATTAACTTTTAAACCAGAACACAGGTTTATTATTAAAAACAGGATGATGTTTGTAGTACGCATAAATGTAAACTTGATAAAATGTATGATTTATGTTTTGGCCTTTTGATACTGTGCACCGCTGTTTTTACTATTATCTGCCGTTTCTAAAACAAGTACGAAAGGACGTTTGAAAGTTTGCTGTTTCAGGTGAATGAAATAAGTTGAAGTACCGATTTCTTCAGGCACATAACTTAGTCCCGGGCCCCCAAGATCATACACCTTACTAATCGCTGTACGTGATGGCAATACAACATTTAACGCGCCGGAAACAGGCACATTAAATACCAGCATATAAATTTTATTAGTACCTGTTTTTTTAACGTAATATCCCCAATCCTGTTTAACAAGACCGGCGTATTCACCGTTGTAAATAGCTTCGCTGTTGGTATCCATCCACGCCCCTATTCCCTTTGCAAGGTCCAGCTCTTCGGTTCTTAAAGTACCATCAGGCTTCGGCCCAAAGTTGAGCACAAAATTACCGTCGAGAGAAACGCATTTGGCCAGCATCTCCAGTAACTCATCCGTAGTTTTAATGTGGCCTTTCCATATCTTGCTGTATCCCCACTGGTTTTCGGGCACGGTCATTACGCAATCCCAATCGTTTCCGTGTACATCTGTTATCTTCTCCGGTATTTTGCGCTCCCAGCCCTGCTCGTAATCTCCCATCATATTTCCATTGGAGTCAAAATGTCGTTTACCATACTCATCGGCCCTGAAGCGGCTGCCAATGATCAATCCAGGACGCATTGCCCTCATCTCTTTTTCAAGCGAATCGGCAAAGGCGGCTTGTTTCACCCATGATTTATCCCAGGTGCCATCAAACCATAAACCTTTGGCGGCGGGATATAGTGTAAGCAGTTCCAGCAGCTGGTTGCGCGTAAACTGTTTAAAACGGTCAAAAGCTACACTGTCCTCCCGGGTTTTAATATCATACCGCCAGTCTGGATTGTGCCAGTCCATAATGGAGAAGTATAATATCACGTCGATACCCCGCCTGTCATAAGCCTTTACCAGCGGGCCTATAATATCTTTTTATATGGAGAATTAGCAACAGTAAAATTGGTGTACTTACTTGGCCACAGGCAAAACCCGTCATGATGTTTTGTAGTGATGGTTACATACTTTACTCCATTTGCTTAGCTGTCGCAGCCCATGATTCTGCATTAAATTTGGTTGGATTAAACTGATACATCAATGAATCATAGGTCGTGGCCGGAACTTCCTTCCATGATTTTATCCATTCGGCAGCGCCGTTATATTGTTTACCGTTCCATTCACCTGCGGGGATAGAATATAAGCCCCAATGTACAAACTGCCCCAAACCGTAAGCACGCCATTTTTCCATGGCGGCATCTCTTCTGCGCCCCACACCGTGCGCGCCATGCTGCAGGGCTATAGTTTTTTGTGCAGTAGTTGCCGCCTGTTGCGCGTTTATACTTGCAGTGTTTATACAGCTCCATACAATCGCTGTAATCAGGATCACTTTTTTTATCATACTTAGTTTTCTTTGTAATAAATCAACCTGGGGCTGACCAAAAAGGAGGAATGTTATTAAGGCAGAATAATGAGAATCCTTAGCAATTGGTTCAAAATTAGGGGAACTCAGTTTACTTGTTGAGTTCTTTTCGCTGCTAAAACAAAGAAAAGGGATAAAAAATGCTTTTAAGCAGCCTTTTTTATCCCTTTTAGATGAATTTTTCTCAGGTTATGTGCCATAGCTACAATAGAGATCTCTGTTTCGACTTTTTTGATTCCACGAAGGTGAAATCTTCTGAAGCCCATATTATGTTTGATATCCCCGAAACAGCTTTCAATTTCAATGCTTCTTTGCTTTCTGAGCAAAACTCCCCGTTCACTGTTGAGTGCCTCTCTGGCCTGCTGTTTATAAGCCTCTAACTTTTCGTTTACCTTGATCAGCCTGTTCTCTCCGGTAGTAGATTTGCAGCATTTGCTATAAAACGGACAGCCACTACAATCCTGGCACTGGTATTCTTTGATCGTAGATTGATACCCTGTTTTTTTATGGGTTTGCTGATAAACCCTTTGAAAAGTCAGCTGTTTTTTATTCGGACAGGTATAGCTATCCGATTCCGAATTATATCCAAAATTGTCTTTATTAAAGGGGTTCTGCTTATAACTTTTCTTTTGTTCAGCATGGAATGATGGGAACTTAAGATAACTGGTTACTGTTTCTTCCTTTTCCAGCAATTCATAATTTTGCTCGGTACCAAAGATGCTGTCTGCAATGATCGCTTTAGGCAGTTCGTGATTTTGTGTTTTTAGTTTTTGCAGGTGATCATTGAAGCAGGACCCATCATTCGTATTTTGATGGATGCTCACGCTGACAATAAACTGATCTTCACAACCTGCAAGTACATTATAAGCAGGCAACAGCTCTTTATTCTTCATCCGCATAGCTGAAGCATCTGTGTCTGTTTTGTTGTACCCGCTGCGTTCTGCCGCTATAGCGATCTGCTGTTCATAGCCCACGATCTTTGCCTGTTTCTCCCTCAGCTTTTTCTTCAGGCTGTTTGCTTTGCGCTGATGCTTTTTACCTGTACCTGATGCGATGATAGCATCCAGCTTTTCTACCTGTTCATCGATGCTTTCTGCCGTCACTTCCTGTGCTGACAGCCCTCGCTCTTCCAGATCTGAACCAGCGTACTGCTTGTTCTCGGCTGCGTTTAAGGTATCGATCTGTTTAAACAGTTCCCGGCACTTCTCCCCGGCCATGTCCTTAAACCGCTCAGCGTTCTTCTTCCATACTATTTTGTGTTTATTGCCATCTGCTGCCAGTGTGCTGCCATCACAAAAGTAGTTTTCCAGTTTAATATGCTCATGCTTTACCAAAAACAAAAGGACCTGTTCAAACAACGCTTCTATCACTTCCTTTGCCCTGGAACTCCTGAAGTTATTGATCGTCCGAAAATCCGGACGGCTCATACCAGAAAGCCACATGAAGTGGATATCCTGACGAAGGGCTTTTGCTATTCTCCTGCCTGTATAAACCTTTACGCTATATGCGTACAAAAGAATCTTTAACAGCATCCGGGGATGATATGCCGTTGTGCCCCACCTTTATATTGATTAATTAATCCGCTGACATCCATCGAATCCACTACCTGATTAACAACCCTAACCAAGTGATTAGGTTCTATTAACTCTTCAAGCGACGGTGGTAACAACAATATTTGTTGCTGACCGTAGTCTTTAAATTCTGCCGAACTTTGTATATTAGACATATTGTAAATTTCTTTCGCACTTAAATTTACTAAAAAGCCGATACTTGAAAAAGTATCGGCTTTGCTTTTTTTACCTTTTTAGTCAACCCCAGGTAAGTTTTAATATCCGGGGTTTTGTGTTAGCGCTGCACCTTTATTCACATCAATTTCTGATTGTGGGATAGGCAAAAGCATGTTGACATCCTTAATTGAGCCGGCCGAAGTCGGGTTAAATTTCTTCACCCGTTCAACCAGTGTCCCTGTTCTCATTAAGGTAATGCGCCTGTCTTCTTCGCCAATAAGCTCACGGGCGCGCTCATCTAAAATAAAATCCATATTAATGTCTGATGCCTGAACCTGTGGGGCGTTTGCCCTTGCACGAAGCACGTTGATATTGCTGGCTGCCCCGGTTAAATTACCCTGTTTAAATTGCGCTTCGGCCAACAAAAGGTATGTTTCGCCAAGGCGCATATAGATCCTGTCTTTATACGTAAGGGTGCCGAATGGATCGGCACTGGTGTATGAATACCACTTGGTGGTATGCGCATACATATTTTGAATGGTATCTGTGTTTGAAGTAACTACCGCCAGCTTGCCATAATTGGCAGATGATGGGTCGTTATAGTAATATTTACGCCGGATATTATAACTGGAGTTCCGCATATCATTACTCAGGTTCAGGTTATATGTCCACCAGTTGGTCGGCCTTATCCGGCCTATGCCACGCCCGCCCAATGAATCGGCTACGATCATGCCCGGGATGTTTACATAAAACGGTACCCAAACCCTGCGGTGCTGATCTGTTGGGCTTACACCACCCGGTATATTGGCCTCTTCAATTACCCAAATAGCTTCGGTGTTACCTTGGCTCCTGCGCATATTACCGTAAATAAACATATCAGAAAAAGCATCACCCGGTTTCAGAGAACTTATGCCATAGCGATTGTTTACCAACTTATACAGGCCGCTTGCTATGATCTTGTTCAACTGGGCTTCGGCAAGGTCTGGTTTGTTGGCCCTTAAATAAGTTACTGCCAATAGCTGCATAGCGGCGGCAGTACTTATTCTTCCTTCGGCGACAACATGCGCAGCGTCAGGCAGGTTCGTTGCCGCAAATTCGAGATCGTTGATCTGCAAATTAATGATCGTATCTAACGGCGCCCTCACATAATCTGTTTTAGGCGCGGTAACGGGTACGGTAATAAGCGGCACACCGCCGAACAATGTTGACAGAAAATTATAGGCATATGCCCTGAAAAACTTGGCTTCGGCCACATAACCATTAACCTGGGCCGGTGTTAAACTTGTATTGCCGGATTGAGCCGCTTGTATAATTACGTTGGAAGCATTGATAACCTGGTAACCCCAGCGCCAGAAACCCAGGGCAGCAACATCCTGCGAATTTAACTGCGAGTAAGTTTCATAAGGGGCCATGGCCGCCGTGGTTTGCCCGTTACGGGCTACGTCGGTACCGGTTTGTAACAACGCTATAATTCCCTGATCGCCTTCGTACTGATCGCGGACCGTTTTTTGCAAACCTGCAACTGCAGCTTCAAAACTCAGGGCGTCTTTTAAAGTGGCCGGCGTAAACTGAGTTCTGACATCCTCATTCAGAAAACTCTTTTTACAAGAATTAAATGTGAGTAAAGCTATCAGACTTATAAAGCTTAATGAATAAATACTTTTCATGATTCTAAGTTCTAATTATTGTAAAGTAATGTTAACACCTACCACAACTGTGGCTACCAGCGGGTAAAACGAACTGCTTTGATTTCCGGCGTAGTTGTAAAAATCGGTTTCGGGGTCCCAGCCTAACCATTTCGAGAATGTCGCGATGTTTCGACCGCTGGCGTAAACTTGTAAGTTGGAAATCTTTAAATCTCGCAGTATCTCTTTGGAGAAACTATAGCTTAAAGTAACATCCTTAATGCGGGTGTACGAACCTGAAACGGGGTACGTGTATTGCCTTGAGTTGGTATAACTTAATGATGGCCTGGTGTTACTTTGGTTTGCCGCGGTCCAGTAAACTATCCCGGCTGGCAGGTTGATACGACCAGCCTGATCCCGGTAATCATAAATAGGATTAGGTTTAAGCGCTCCCTGAAAAGTTTGGATAAATGCACTCAATGAAAAGTTTTTATACCTGAAGGTATTGGTCATGCCGGCAATGTATTTGGGCAGACGTGAACCAAGGTAAGTTTTGTCGGCGGTATTGATCTTACGGTCGCCATTTAAATCGGCAAATTTCAGGTCGCCGGGCTTGGCGCTTGGGTCAACAGTAAAGTCATCACCTTTTTGCCAAACACCAATCAGCTTATAATCATATACTGCCTGCATCTGTTTACCCAGGAATAGGTTATTAGTGATATCATCCTTATTATCACCATAAAGTTGTACCAGTTTATTGCGGTTGGCAGAAAAGTTGACGTTGGTTTCCCAACTGAAGTCGCTGTTTTGAATATTGCGACTGGTGATGGAAAATTCAATACCCTTGTTTGCTGTTCTACCTATATTATCCAAAATATTGGTATAACCAGTGATGTAAGGTATTTTGCGCGATAATAGCAAATTGTACGTTTTAGTGTCATAAGCATCAACAGAGCCACTGATGCGATCTTTCAAAATGGAAAAATCGATACCAAGGTTAAATCCTTTGGTACTCTCCCATTTTAAATTTCCGTTACCGATGGCACTTGGGTTTAACCCGATGGTTGTAGTGCTGCCGTATATGTATTGTGTTGATGCAAGCGTTGTTAAGGTATTGTAAGAAGATACACCCTGGTTACCCGAAATACCATAAGAAGCCCGCAATTTTAATGCTGATATTGCTGATACACCTTTCATGAACGACTCTTCAGTCAAGTTCCAGGCCACCGCGACCGATGGAAATGTACCATATTTATTAGCGGCACTAAACCCGGAAAAGCCGTCTCGACGCGCAGTAGCGGTAAGCAGATACTTTCCGGCGTAAGAATAGTTGATCCGCGCCATCTGCGACAACAGGGTGTTTTGGGTATAACTTGAACTGGTTTGCTGTATCTGGGCCGAACCCAAATTGTAAAAGTTGGTAAGGTCATTTATAAAGGTGTTGGCGTTTAAAGCATTGCTCAAAGTATAATCCTTTTGCGAACTGTATAACCCTGTAAAATCAATACTGTGTTTGCCGAAGCTGCGGCTGTAATTCACAATATTTTCTATAAGCCAATGGTTACTTTCGGCATTGGTCATGGTAGCGTGACCGATAGCGTCGCCCGTGTTTCTACCGGTATAATCACCTGTCATAGCCGGGTTATAAGCGTAACCGGTATTCAGCCGGTATTTAAATCCTTTAATAAATCCGGGTTTAAGCTCCGCATAAAAATTGCCGTTCCAGGTCCTGTTTTTGCTAACAGTGGGCTGATAAAGACCTAATAACGGGTTGGTATAAAGCGCATCAGGATACATCGGATAGATTTGGTAGCCTCCTTGTGCATTATATTCCTGGCCATATGGGCTCATCACAGTAGCCATGTACAAATTACTTTTGCCGCCATCGTAGTTATTATTATTAAAAAACATGTTGGTACCGGCGTTCAGCCAATCGGTAATTTTAGCATCAAGGTTTCCGCGAACATTGAAGCGATTAAACTGGTATCCTTTCAAAATACCTTTCTCCTTGGTATAATCCCCCGAAACGTAGTATTTAACATCGGCTGTGCCGCCGGATAGGTTTAAAGAATGATTTTGGATGAAACCCTGTTGTGATATCGTTTTTATCCAATCGGTTTCCTTACCGTTTTTATAATTGTCCTGCTCATACAGGTTTGGTACCGGAGCGGCCGTTTTGCCAGCCTGTTCGTCATAATCAAGGTTCTTTTGCACATATTCGGCCCCGCCCATCGGTTTCACCTCGTGCGACATGTATTCGGGCCCGGCCCAGGCATTGTATTGAACCGAAGGTTTACCCGTTTTGCCCTTTTTAGTGGTAACAATGATTACTCCGTTTGAACCCCTTGTACCATAAATAGCTGTAGCCGACGCATCTTTCAGTACCTGAACAGACTCCACATCGTTGGTATTGATATCATTATACGAACCATTATAAGGTACACCGTCCAACACAACCAAAGGCGAATTACTGGCTGTAATAGAATGCAGGCCACGAACATAAATTGAGCTTACCGCCCCAGGTGCAGATGAACCGGATGTTATATTGATTCCCGGAACAGCACCTTCAATTGATTGCAGGATATTGGTTACCGGCAAATTTTCCAGCCGTTGTTTAGAAACAGAAATAATAGCACCGGTAACGTCACTTTTTTTCTGACTTCCGTAACCTATCACCACAACCTGCGACAACTCTCTTGAAGTTTCTTTTAATACAACACGCAGCGTTGCTTGGTTATTTACTACAATTTCCTGTTGAAGATAACCTATTGATGTAATGAGCAGCACCCCGGCAGATGGGACATCTTTCAACTCGAATTTACCATCAGCATCAGACATCGTTCCTTTGCTGCCGTCCTTTAGCATTACTGTTGCTCCGGGTATAGGTCGCCCGGCTGAATCAATGACAATGCCTTTAACCGTGATTATTGAAACTTCCACACTACCTGCACCGGCATTCGAATTATTATTTACCCCTTTTTCAGCAGCCTTTATAACAATTGTTTTTTCAAAAAAAACGTAGCTTAAGGCTTTGCCGTCAATACAGTTTTTTATTACTTCATCCAAAGGGGTATTGATAAAATTGGCATTGATCTTTACGGAAGCATTGAGCCTGCCGGGCTGATAAAGTACATCATAACCGGTTTGCTTCTTAATGGCTTTAAAAACCTGCTTTAACGTTACCTTCTTTTGCGTTAAGTTAAGCTTTTGCGCAAATGTTGCGGCACTTACCTGCAACATGGTAACGGTTAATAAAAGGATGGTGAGTTTCATCATCAACAGTAATTTAGGCACGCGGCGCTTTGGCCAACATAAAATCTCGATGTAAAATTTATACATTTGGGTATCTGTTTAAGTTAGAAATGGTATTCAACACACTCATTCGGTTTGATCAGATAACATTACCAGGGGTGCGTCCAACACTCCTGGTATTTTTTACCCGATCACCGGTTTTGACGGCTCTGCTACGGATATTTTTTATGGGGTTTCATTTCGGGTTGGTTTAGTTTATTATTCAGAGTTTTTATAAAATTTTCGGGTGATTTAATTGGATACAGTTATCCTGTTATCTAAAACTTTAAAGTGAACTGCATTGGTTAATTCCAGCGTTTTAATAACCTGCGATACATTCTGGTATTTAGATACCGTACCGCTAAAAACCAGGGATTGTACTGAGACATCTTTGTACTCCACTTCCACATTGTACCACCTGGATACTTTTTTCATGATACTTGCCAGGTTTTCATCATTAAAAAGAAAATAGCCATTTTTCCAGGCTATGGCCTCATCTGTGTCCACTTCCTGAACATTCATGGCATCACCATTCACGGTGGATTGCTCTCCAGGTTTAATGATCATGTTTTGATTAGTCGACGCTGATGTGACCTTTACCGATCCCTCCAACAAAGTAGTGGCAGTTGTTCTTTCGTCCGTATAAGCGTTAATGTTAAAATGAGTCCCTAATACTTCTACCTGCTGCTGTCTGGTTTTTACTTTAAAGGGCATTGCTTTATTATGCGCCACCTCAAAATATGCTTCGCCGGTAAGCTCTACCAGTCGTTCTTTACCTGTAAATACCACCGGATATTTAAGTATAGACGCGGCGTTTAACCATACATGTGATCCATCAGGCAATATCACCTGGTATTGCTCGCCTTTGGAAGTAGCAAGAGTATTGATCCGGCCGGCAGATGGATTGGTGTTGCCGGATGCCTGGGTTGTATAAATAAGTTCGCCTTTGGAGTTTTTACTAACAGTAACTCCCGCTTCGTTGGCAAGCTGCCCGGTAAGCGCGTTATTTAAAATTAGCTTTTTACCACTGGCCAGGGTAAGCGTAGCCTGGTTTTTACCCGGTTTTATATCAATTTTACTAATACGGGGTGCTGCATACTGCGGTTTTCGGTGTAGCAGGCAATAAGTACCTGTAAATACAAACAGCAATACGGCTGCAGCGGTTAAACGATATCGCCCATTCAGTCTTTTAGAACGTTGCTTTTTTTGAATGTTATCCCAAACTTGGTCAACATCTTCCACGCGCTCCTGATCATTTACCTCAAATGGAGCTTGTTGGTTATGTTTTAAGTACCAGGTTTCTAAAAACGCCTTATCTTCCGGAGTAGCCCGGCCGGATCTGAAACGTTCCCATAATTCATTTAGTTCTTTATCTTCCATTATATTAAAAGCTTATTAATGCTTTAACTAATGGTAAGGAAAGATTAAGGGGCGATACAGGTAGATGAAATAAAAAAATATTTTACTGTTTGGTTTACAAATGCAGGAACACCAATAGGTATATAACTATACCCAATTTTACCTTTAAAATTTTTAAAGCATTGGTGATTTGTTTATTTACGGTTTGTTCCGATATCTCCAATTTCCAGGCAATTTCCCTGTGGCTTAGATACTCTTTTCTGCTCATTATAAAAACCGCTTTCATTTTGGGTGGCAGCATGGCAATTTCCCGTTCAATATTTTCTCGTAACAGGTTTTCCCTTACACGATGGTCAGTTACTATCTGTTCCGGTAATGCAAATGCTTTCATAGAATCATGATATTTTTCATGAACCCGCTTACGGGACATTTTATTCAGGATGGCGTTCCTGACGGCACCATACAAATAACCCGACAAATTTCCAGTAAACACAATCTGCTCACGCTTAGCCCACAAATAGGTAAAAACTTCCTGAATAATATCTCTGGCTTCTTCGCGGTCGCGCAATTTATTAATCGCATGCGCATGAAGGATAAATTTATAGCGGTCATAAATTTGGGCATAAGCTTTATGGTCGTTCTCCTTTAAAAGAAGGATCAATTTCTCATCGGTTAATTTGCTGTAATGTTCCATTATTTCAGTATCCCGAAAGACGGTCTGCTTCAGAACCGGTGACCAGAGGCGTTTTCGTAAAATTAAACATGATCAAATCCTTAAGGATTTTTAAACAAATCTTTAAGAATATTGGAAGTTAGGTTATCAGGCGCCTGTTTTGAGCATGTGAAGCAGTTAAAAGACTACGCAAACGTTTGATTAATGAAAGCTGATTGCTGCCGAGTTGGAGTAAATAAACATCATTAAATGTCTATTATTTGTTTTGCCAAGCAAAAATCATACAACTATTGAATATTAAGACAACCGGTAAAGCTTAGCGCATCCTGCTATTACATTTATAGTTAAGTTTACCGGCAATGTAATGCCCCAAACTTCAAACAAACGTTTGCGTAACTAAAGAACAACTTTTCTCTGTATACTAAAACTTTGAGGCGAATAGCCACCTGTGGTTGTTTGAGACTATTTTTAACTATTCCATGAATTCAGTAGGTGTTTTTCCATACTGTTTTTTGAACTCTTTGCTAAAGTATTTCCTGTCGCTAAAGCCAACCATATAGGCTACTTCATTGATGGTATAGCGTTTGGTCCTGAGCAATATGCCGGCATTGTTCATTTTTACAGATTTGATAAAATCATTGACCGACATGCCGGTAAGGGCATCCAACTTTTTATACAATACAGGCTGGCTCATACCAATCTCACGCGCAAGGTCAGGAACACCAAATGCTAAATTATCGATATCTTTTTCGATGATACCGACCAGCTTATTAATAAACTCATTATCAATTGTGCTTATCAACTCCTGTGTGGCCTGGATGTTCTTCTCTGCAATTACATTTAAAACATGGCCGTTTGCAGCCGTAATCTGTTGTTTAAATGACTTTCTGATCCTTTCACCCGCATTTAAAAGGTTGGCAACCTGCAGCAGCAACACCTCAATACTGAAAGGCTTGGTTAAATAAACATCAGCCCCCATTTTAAGGCCCTCAATATGATTTGCGCCCGATGCTTTGGCAGTTAGCAAAATTACAGGGATGTGATTGGTCCGTTCATCTGCTTTGAGTTTATTGCATAACGCGAAACCATCCATTTCGGGCATCATTACATCACTTATAATAACATCCGGGATATGCTCCTTTGCTGCCCCCCACCCCTCGGCTCCGTTTTCACTAGCTATAACTTCATAATGATATTGCAAAAACTCGGCGATAAATGAACGTACCTCGGAATTATCCTCAACAAGTAAAATGGTGCGCTTTTTATCCCTCGATAAGGATTCGGGTGGAATAACCGGCGCTACGGAAGGCACAAAATCTAACACCGGATTTTGTATGTTCAGAAAGTCGTTTACCGGGGTTCTTATCAAATCAGTATTTCTAAAATGAGCGGCACCCTTGCGCAGGCTTACTACAAAGGAAGTCCTGTTACCCGAAGGGGCTATTTTACTTTCTACCGAAACAGAACCTTTATGCAATTCGATAATACTTTTTGATAACGCAAGCCCTATGCCGTAACCTGTATTTTGTTTGCCATGATCATTTTCCTGGAAATAGTTTTCAAATAAATTCTTCAGGTTTTCGGGGGCAATTCCTTTGCCGTTATCTGCTACAGTAATGGTAACATTATCTTTCCCGTCCTCAACCAGGATATTGATGTAACCTCCGCTATTGGTAAACTTGAAAGCATTATGTAACAGGTTAAAAAACACTTTCTCTAATTGTGTCTTATCAAAATAAAGGGGGATATAGTCGGCAGAGGTAACCAGGTCGATAGTGATATTAACCGACACGGCATGATCATAAAAAGAACTGTAAATTTCGGAGATCGTAGTAACCACATTATACTCTGAAATATGCAGTTTCAGGTTCCCGGTTTCGGCCTTCCTGAAATCCATTAATTCATTAACCAGTTGCAGCAGGCTATCGGAGTTTTTTTTGATGATCTGCAACTGCCGGGCTTGCGAACCGCCTTTTTCTTCAAGGATCAGCTTTTCGACCGGGCCAAATATCAGGGAAAGATGGGTACGGATCTCGTGAGAGATATTGGTAAAAAAATTCAGCTTTAAATGTGTGAGCTCTTTATCGCGCCGTAGTAAAGATCTCAAAATAAAGAAACGCGCCAGCAGGAATACAATGCTTCCTACAAAAAGCACGTATAAGCAATAAGCCCAGGTGGTTTCCCAAAAAGGCGGCAATACTTTAATATGCAGTGTAACCGCTTTACCCCAAACGCCATCATTGTTTGAACCTTTTGCGAAAAAGGTATAGCTTCCCGGCGACAGGTTGGTATATGGCGCGGATGGAACATCTGTATGTACCCAGTCTTTATCAAAACCATCCAGTTTGTAGGCGTACCTGTTTTTGTCCGATTTGATGTAGTTAAGCGCAGCAAAATCAATAGTGAACACATTTTGAGCATGCGAGAAAACAACCTTCCGCGTAAGGCTGATATCTTTTGAAAGCAGGTTATCCGGCTGTTTGATCCCTACCGATTGGTTAAAAAGCTTTAACGATGTAATAATTACCGGCGGAGGGATAGTATTATCCTCAATTTTTGATGGAAAGAAACTGCTTAAGCCGTTAAGGCCGCCAAAAAGCATTTCGCCATCACTCGTTTTGTAGCAGGAATTGATATTAAACGTGTTCCCCCCTAACCCATCGTTTTTGCTATAGTTTTTAAAGATTTGTGTAGCGATGGAGAATTTAGACAAACCGTTACCCGTACCCATCCACAGGTTATTCTTTTCATCCTCCAAAATACTGAGTACATTATTGTTAGTTAGGCCTTCCTTTTCGGTATAAGTTGTAAATTTTTCACGCACCTCGTCATATTGGGCAAGGCCGCCATAATAGGAGCCAACCCAAATTTGCTTTTTGGTATCCTGGTAAATACAATTAATATCATTTGATTTAAGGCCATCTTCAGTTTTGTAAAACTTGATATGGGTATGGTTTCGATCGGTTTTATACAAGCCGTTGACAGTAGCTATCCAGATATTCTTCCCGCTATCTTCCATCAGGGCCATGACAGATTTTTTGCCGATTTTGCTGATAACAAGCTGATATTCGTGCTCCAATAAAGAGCCGTTTTTACGAAAAGCGAGCAGCCCGCTTTGTGTACCTACCCAAAGATTGCCTTCCGAGTCATGCAAAATGCTCAGCACTTCTGAGCCTAAGGTTACCGGGTCGTTTTCCTTATACAGAAAACGCTTAAAACTATGGTTTCCAGGGTTAAACATATTTAAGCCGCCGCCGTGGGTACCAATCCATACAGTCCGGTCTTTATCAATATAAATCACTTTCACCAGGTCAGATCCGAGCGATGTGGGATCGCTTATCTTGTTTTGATAGGTGGTAACAACGTCGGCTTTCCGGTCGAAATAGTTCAGGCCTCCCCCTTCCGTACCGATCCACAGGTTATGTTTATCGTCCTCAGCAACAGCGCTTACTACATTATTATTAATGGCCGAGTGATAACGGGCAGTTTGATAGGTCAAAAACGTGGTATTTGGATTGGATACCATGTTGATGCCCCCCCAATAAGTACCTATCCAAACCGTGTTGGAATTATCGATAAAAACACTGTAAATAGAGTTTTGACTTAAGCTATTCTTATCCTCGGGATCATGCCTATAGGTTACAAATTGCCTTGTAACCGGGTCTAAGATATTCACCCCGCTTTGTGTGCCTATCCAGATCTTTCCTGATTTTTCGGGCTGCAGGATCCTGATATTATTATTTGCAGGGCCCTTAGGGCCGTTGTTAGCTAAGAAACAGGTAAAGGCCCCTGAACTTTTATTGTAGAGGTTTACACCACCGTGCAATGTACCTATCCATAAATTATTTGCGGCATCTTCGGTAATGGTGGTTACATAATTATCACTCAGGCTATTAAGCAGTTTATCATTGTGCTTATACATTTGGTAGCTGTACCTGCCATTGTGCTCCTGCATTTTGGTAAGCCCGGCCGAAGAGCCTATCCAATAATCATTGCTGCGGTCCTGGTATATAACGTGAACATTGGTGCCATACAAACCGGCAACAGAATCGGGAACCGAAATAGAGCTAAACCTCCCGGTCGTATTCACAAAGCGGTAAAGCCCGTCAGACGACCAGATCCACATATTTTTGTGTTTATCTTCATAAACACCACTTATAATTTCAGCACCAGAAGTACGGGGCGATAGCTTAACCCGTTCAAAACTGTCAGTTTCGGGATTATACTTATTTAAACCATTGCGTGTGCCCACCCAGAGCACCTGGTGCGAATCAACGACCAGTGAAGTAATATAATCAGACGAGATACTCGACTGATCTGCCGGATCATTTTTATAGATCTTAAAACTCCGCGTATTGTATTTATTAAGGCCATGCTGGGTACCATACCACATAAAACCCCGGCTATCCTGAACAATGGCCAATACAGAATTTTGAGACAGGCCATTATCCACCGTCAGGTTTTCAAATGCTATCCGCTGACCGTAAGCAGATAGCGAAATACATATGTAAAACAGGAATGTGGTTATAATTAGTTTCATCTCGCCGCCCGGAAAATAAAACTAATTAAATTTATCTTACTTGTCCAACACTTATGCATTTATCATCGCGATCCGTTTGAAGTATATGACTGGTATAAACTTTCAGGGAAAGCAGGAACAAGCGTCCTGAGCTTTTCAGGCAGGCACATCCACGGGAATAATTTACTCATAGGGAATACTTTAGCACGTTTGGAGCTTGTTTTGGGGAAGCCTTTTACGTTTGTCAAATTATCTATGCCAATAATATTACCCGTAAATACATTATTATTGAAAACCACCTTGCTATATTGTTTGGGTGATTTGGAAAAAACAGCGGCGTTTTTACCGGCAAATAAAAAATAGTTATCATCAAAGCTTACATGATCCGGGATACCGTTTTCAATATCCGCCACCTCGGCAGTGCATGATTTTGAACCGTCATTATAAAAGATATTCCCTTTTACTATCGTACTATCTGTTACTCCGGCAAAATTGAACAATCGTTTACGGTTCAGACCGTCATTTACACTTAAGTTATAACGAATGATATTCCCGGTGGTCATTTCATTATCCTTATTGATCAGATCGGATATAACCAGCATAAAGCCACCCTCATTATCGTGACTGTAATTGTATTGGATGATGGTATTCCTGCTGTTGCCGTCGATATCAAAAGATTGCCCGTCGTTAGCCCAGTTATCATTCTGGGTATATGCCACTTCATTGTATTGAATCACCGTGTTATCACTGCTGTGCGGCCATATGGCTACCGCGTTATCCTTCGCCCTTGTACGGATATGGAATAGCTTATTATGTTCAACCATGGCAGTATCAAAAGCTTTAACCACAATACCATCGCCGCCGATATCATCAAGCAGGCAATTACGGATCACCAAGTACTTATTCGGGAACCATTTGGTCCTGAATGAAAATGTACCATTACCGCGGATACCGTTACGGTCAACCCGCTCCACTTTGCAATTTTCGATCAGCAAATGTTCTATATTACTTGGCTTTGGCCCCTGGCAATCCCAAAAGATGCCATAGCCCTCTGCCGATCCTTTTTTGTTGTCGCCATTAATATCATAAATATACAAATTGGCAAGCCTGATGTTGTGCAATGTGCCTATATCCTCAGCCAACACCCTTACACCGGTCGGCCCCGTTTTTTGGAAAGGCACGGTGCTGTCAAAGTTTGATAGCGCCAGGTACTCCACCACTATATTTTGAAGGTTCTTCAGCAAAACTGCATCTTTAAAGTGCCCGTTTGCCTTGATTTCGGGCAGGGCACCTGATCCGAAAGCGCTAAAAACAACCGGGGCTTTCACAGTTCCGGATCCCATCGGCACTAATTGGCCCTCCCACACTCCTCCCCTTTTGAACAAGATACTGTCACCGGCTTCAAAAACCTGTTTATTTACCCTGTTTAACGAGCGCCAGGCCTTGCCCGCACTTCGGCCATCAAACGTATCATCGCCTTTTTTATCATCGATATAATAGGTACCGCCAAAAACTTTTAAAACAGCGCTGCAACATAAAAACAGCATTAGTAATTGCTTCATACAATTTATATATATAACGATTTAATTCTCCAATGTCCAATCGCAGGAATCTTCCAGCAAACGCCCGTCAATATTGCTGCTTACTTCAATTTTATTTTTTCCTTTTTGCAGGGTAACATTATCCCACCTTATTGTGTGAAAATCATCGGCCTTACTGCCTTTTACCGCAACACCATTCACCATCAGTTTCACATCTGGATTAGTGCTGTACACTTTCACAACAGTTACCTGATGATGCCTAACCGTGTTTCTGCGATCGGTAATATATAACATAGGCTCAGTATTCCAGTTAGCTTTATAAAAGTAGAAAGCGTCTTTTTTAACTGCCCTATTATACGTTACCAGGCCTTTATCATTAATCCCGCCGGCATCACCCTCGGTACGGATAGATGAACCAAAATCTGCCAGCGCCCATACAAATTTTCCCCATATAAATGGCCTCATGCTAAGTTCCTGCCAGTTAGCCTCATGGTAGCGTGTTTGCCACTCTTCGGGATGGAACCTTCCATCAGCATCGGGCTTATCATCATTTTCTGCATGTTTAAACGGACTGCCGCCGGCCCCGTATTCGCTCACGGCAAATGGCTTCCGCGGATAATCATGGTGGGTTTTATCGGCCCATGAGCCAATTTGTTTAAACTCGCCATCATACCAGCCATAGTATTTGTTCCAGGCAATAATGTCTGATACCTGGTTAAACTGGCTTCCATCTAAAAAGGTAGCGGCAGTAGTTAAACGGGTAGGATCTTCCTTTTTAGCCACTTCATTCAACTGCTTTAAAAATGGCACCGGATCATCGTGATCAAGCTTTAGCTCATTAAATAAACCCCAAAAGCAAATAGCAGGATGGTTATAATTTTGCCGGATCATTTCTGTGAGCACCTGCTTTACCTGATTTTCCAATGCCTGGTTTTTCAGATATCCGGCACCAGTGTATCCTCCCGGGCCAACAAACGGAATCTCCGACCAAACAACCAGACCGTTCCTGTCGGAGAGGTCATAAAAATATTTACCATGCGGATAGTGGGTTAAACGAATGGCCGTAGCTCCTATCTCTTTGATAAGTTCCATATCTTTATTCAGATCGGCGCTGTCAACTGCCGATGCTTTGCCCTCCACATCTTCATGAAATCCAACACCATGCAGGTCGAGATATCTACCGTTTAGTATAAATCCCTTATCAGCATCAACGCGGTAAGTCCTGAACCCTAAAGGCTGTGTAACTTGGTCAATTATCTTCGCATCGCTTATTAAGCTAACATCAACAGTGTACAAATAGGGATCGGCTTTGCCATTCCATAAATGTGGTTGATTTAAATTTACCGTTTGTTTGCATTGTGTATTATTGGTTACGCTGCTTGTAACTGAGGCAATAATATTCTTACCGGCATCCAGGATATCAGCTTTAACTTTTAAACCTGCTATGTTATTTACCGATAATTTGGTTACAATATTCACTGCTGCTGTTTTATCAGATAAAACCTTTGGCGTTAGGTAAACTCCTGATGAGGCAAAATCTAAAGGAGAAATACAATTTTTTGATGTAACCAGCAAGGAAACCGGCCGGTGGATACCGCCATAAACGTTAAAATCGCCACAGAGAGGCAGCACATCTGTTCGGTAAGCATTGCTTACCTGCACTTCTATATTATTTACTTCACCCGGCTTAATAGAATCAGTTATTTCGATACAAAAAGCCGTATAACCTCCCTTATGCTCTGTAATAAAATGTTTGTTTATCAAAACTGAGGCTACACTATTGGCGCCTTCAAAATACAGGAACAGCCTTTTATTTTTCCAACTTTCCTTTACAATGAAACTTTTCTCGTAAATACCAGCCTCCCTGGCATAATTAGCCTCGCCTTTTAGCACATCGCTGGCATTCCATGTATGGGGCAATATTACATTGATCTTTTCGGGTTGCTTCCTGATATCATAAGCCAAATGAAATTTCCAGTCGCTATTAAAATTGATAACCTGACGGCTATCAGGAGCACCGATTTGAGCAAATGAGTAATTTGTATAGATCAATAACAGTGAAAAAAAGTATAAATATTTTGATAGTAGTTTATTCATAAAGCATAAGGAAGTAAACTGATCAGCGGTGACCAGTTAATGTTGCTGTTTTGGCTGTGAAAATTTTAGCTGATTGTTGATTTATTGATAAACACGCACGTAATCGACATAATATTTTAGTGGTAAAAGATTGTCGTTAAACGGGCCCGCCCATGACCCCTCATGGCCTAATGCCAGGTTTAGCAGCAGGTAAAAGTTCTTCTGAAAAATATTGCCCTCCTTTTGCTGCGCCTTGCTGATATCAAACACAAAGTATTTCAGGTTATCATAATAAAATTCAAACCTGTCGGGATACCACTCCAAAGCATAAATATGAAAACCATCGGCAGGTGCACCTACTATGGGGCTTTCACCCTGATGCTGGTATTTCCCTAACGAATCGGCATAATGTACAGTACCGTATACTTTTGAAGGATCACGGCCCAGGTATTCCATAATGTCTATCTCGCCGCAATCGGGCCATTTTACCGCACCACGGTTTGCTCCCAGCATCCAGATAGCCGGCCACGCCCCTGCACCGGTAGCTACTTTGGCGCGGACTTCCATGCGCCCGTATTTCCAGTCGGCTTTCCCTTTGGTGATGAGGCTGGCCGAAGTATAATGTGCAAATTGTTCCTTTTCGGCCCAATTGGTCGATCCGGATTTGTAGCGGGCATTTGGAAATTCCTCTTTCCTGGCTTCAATAACCAATGTTCCGTTTTCAACACGGCAATTTTCGAGGCGTTTGGTGGTATAATACTGAGGCTCGTTATTGCGTACAAATCCATCTTCATAATCCCATTTTTGAGGATCTGGCTGACCTTTATAACTAAACTCATCCGACCAAACCAGTTTCCTTTTTTGCTGGGCGTATGTGGATGCCCCGCATAAAACCAGGGCGATCAATAGAAATATTTTTTTCATCTGATGTTATTTTAGCCCTGCTATCAGGGCGTAATATCGCTTTTAAATAAGCCCACATTTGTAAGCGTTGGATTAAAGCGCGATGACTCAATTAGCAACCGTATTTTACCGGAGGTAACCGGCTTAAAGCTTAACAGGCGCTTATAACCTACCGTAGTGCCGGCGGTGATCTCAATCCATTTACCATCCTTCAGGCATTGCAGCGAAAATTTCTCTATCCGCTGGCCTTTAGTGATATCTTCCCGCAATTGCAATACGTTAAAAGATACAGGAGCAGACGAATCAAATTCAATTACAGCGGTAGAGTCCTTGCCTTTAGTTGTCCAAAAGGATCGCTGATCACCCACAAGCATCCGGTTATTGATCCCGTTTGTACATTGTACCGTAAATTCTTTCAGCAGGTTATTTTTAAAAAGTGATTCACGTAATTGCGCCCAATCTTTAAGGGCTTTCACGTCGCTATCGCTGATGAGGCCCCGTGTATCCGGTGGGATGTTCAACAACAATAAACTATTCCGTCCAATCGAGGTGAAGTAAATATTCAGGAGCTCCTGTCCGCTTTTTACTTTAGCATCTTCTGCCCGATGATAAAACCATCTCGGCCTGATGGAGACATCAGTTTCTGCGGGATACCAAACCAGTCCTTTTGCTCCTTTCAATCTGTCGCGGCTGCCGAGATCTTCACCCGCTTTGTAAACAACGGGTTTTACCATTACATCTTTTTGCGATGCATCGGCTATTTTCTTTTCTTGTTGTTCATCAACCGGTAACACACTCCATTCGGTTAACCTGCCTTTGCCGGTTTCTGTACCAACCCAGCGCACATCAGGCCCTTGTATGGCAATTACTGCCTGCGGCTGCAATTTGCGAATGAGTTTATACCAGCTGTTAAAGTCATAAACCTGTTTCTTGCCATTGGGGCCTTCCCCGTTTGCACCGTCAAACCATACTTCGTCAACTTTACCGTAATTACTTAGCAACTCGGTTAACTGGTTTTCAAAATAGGTATTGTACTTAACCGAGTCGCCGTAATATGCAGAGTTCCTGTCCCAGGGCGACAAATAGATCCCAAACCCTACGCCATACTTTTTACAGGCATTGGCTACCTCTTTAACAATATCGCCTTTGCCATTTTTGTACGGCGTATTTTTAATGCCATACTCAGTGAACCGGCTTGGCCACAGGCAAAAGCCATCATGGTGCTTGGCAGTAATGATCACCTGTTTGATCCCGGCATCCTTAACGGTTTTAACCCATTGCTCTGCACTAAGCTCAGTAGGGTTAAATTGTGAGATATCTTCCTTTCCATCGCCCCATTCCTCGTTGGTAAACGTGTTGATGCCAAAATGGAAAAACGCTGTCAACTCTAATTGTTGCCACCTCAGTTGCCTTGGGGATGGTGTTACATGAGCAGCCTTGTAAATAATGTCCTGCTCTGTATCGCCCGGCGAAATACTTGTAAAACTATTGTTTTGCGCCTTTGCGGAAGCAGCCAGCAGCAGTAAAGGAAAAATCAGTTTGTTTAAAAATGGCATATAATATGAGATCAAATTACTTTAAAGCTTTACCGTATGCCTTTTGCAAGGAGTAATAACGCCTTACCGACTCACCCCGCCATCGCTGCGCTTGGCACCCCTCTCTACGCAAGCGTAAAGACGGGATTTTATTCTTACAATTTTCCTTACCCTCTTTCCGCCAAAGGCGAAGAGAGGGTGGTCCAGCGCAGACCGGGTGAGTTAACTATGCGCCATGCCGTCTTTTCATGGCACACGGTAAAAACTCTAATTTATTTAATTAATCCATCCATCATTTTGTTTCAGGTTGGGATTTCTTTGCGTTTCAACCAATGGGATAGGCCAGTTGTAAATATAATCGCCCTGGAACGAATAGGTGTATACGTTGGCTCCCCAAACTTGCTTTACACCGTTGCCTGCGTAAAATACTTTGTCTTTCCATGATTTCCAGCGTAGTTCATCAAAGTAATTGATGCCCTCGTTCGGGAACTCCACCCTGCGCTCGTTTCTGATGCGCTCACGCAGGTCATCCTGTCCGGCTACTGCGGTGGCGGCATTTGAGTTTAATAAACCGACGCCGGCCCTTGCCCGTACTTCGTTTACTTTGGCAACGGCCTCTGAAGTTGAACCCTGCTCATTCAGCGCTTCGGCCCACATTAACAATACATCGGCGTACCTGATGATCGGAAAATCTGTTGGCCCGTAGGCACGGTTGATGGTTTCAGAGATCCCTTCATAAACAAATTTCCTGTACAGATAATAAAAATAGCTTTGTGTATCTGTACGCAGGTCACCACCTATTGCAGCTTCTGCACGGTAAGGCCAGCGTGAAGTTACTGTAGCATTTAGTGAATTATAAGCACCATTATAAGTAGAATATGGTGTAATGACATTGGCGGCCAAACGCGGGTCGCGATTAGCATAAGCTTTAAGGATCCTTTCTTCATTACCGGTTGGCAGGTATAAATTCATTGCCGCGCCCCTGGTTGTGGCTGCAGTAATTTCAGCAGCAGTGAGATTGTTCCTTAAAAAGAAAACTTCTCTTTGTGCAGGTGTAAGGCTCGAATAACCAGGTAGTACCGTATCCCAGTTAAAAGTTGAACCATCAAGATTTTGATACAGATCAACAAGATTTGGCGATACCAGGTATTGGTTCCAGCATGAACCAAAAGATGAACGGGTACCACAAAACCATTGTGTAGTTGAACCATAACCAGTGGTTCCGCCACCGGCAACAGCAACATTCTGGATAGAAAATATCATTTCGCTGCATTGCTCATTGGCGGCTTTAAATAAGTTTGTATAATTTGAATAGAGCGCATATCCGGCTGATTTTACCATATTAAAATCAGCGGCAGCCAAATCCCATTTTTTCAAATACATGTAGGCTTTACCACGTAATGCGTATGCGGCACCTTTGGTAACATGGCCGTAATTGGCTGCCCCTGCGGCATATATCTGCGGTAAGGCCGGCTCGTTAATGGCAGCAGTTAAATCCGCTACTACCTGGTTCCATACTTCCGTTTCTGTTGAGCGTGGTTTTGTTGCCTCTTCTGCTGTAAATGGTTCAAGGTATATCGGCACACCTTTCCATAACTGGTTTAACCTCAGGTAAAAATAAGCCCTTAAAAACTTACATTCGGCAACGTACCTGCTTTTCTTAGCAGCATCCGACGGCGATTTCAATGGTATATTTTTAATGGCGTCATTTGCGCGCTGTACACCTTCGTAAAGGTTTTGCCAGGTACTGCTGAAAAGCGAGTTCCCGGTAGTGATAGTTCCCGACAGCATGGATTCCTGGCTCCTGTATTGCCCGGTATATGCAAATCTGTCAAACATATACAATTCCAGCTCGCTGTCACCCCCTGTGTTTTCACCCAGTCTCAAGGCCTGGTAAACACCGGTAACACCCAGATCGGTAAAGTTATCGGTTGTCCACATGGTAGCCGAAGCCACAGACGAGTATGGTGAAGTATCAAGCAGGTTCTTTTTGCAACCTGTTACAATAATTACGGTAAGTAAAGCTATAAATATCTTTTTCATTATTTTTTCTCTTTAAAAAGTAGCGTTTAAACCAACTGAATATTGACGCATGGTAGGGTAGCCCACATTTGCCCCTATTTCCGGATCAAGGCCTGGGTACTTGGTAATGGTCAGCAAATTTTCGGCAGCTACATAGATCCTTATTTTAGTTAAAGCCCATTTCTCCGAGATCCTTTTAGGAATGGTATAGCCTAGCTGAACGTTTTTAAGTTTCACATACGACGCGTTATACAAGTAGAAATCACTGGCAACCGCAGCATTCTGCACATCAGATGTGTTTTTTAACCTTGGATAATGCGCGCCTGTGTTGTTCGCCGGATCGGAAGGATTGGCATCATTATAATAGTAGTGATTGTCTGCTATCAAAGTGCTAACAGCATTACCCAATGACACAATAGAGTTATTGTAACCGGTATCATTCCAGTAATAGTACATGCCAAAACTGCCCGCCCATATCATAGAACAATCAAAGCCTTTGTAAGCTACATTGAACTGCAAACCTGCGTTGTACTTCGGCACTGACGATTTTTTTGTCAGTTGCGCATCGTAGCTATTGCCATAAATACCATCGTTATTGGTATCGCCATAAATTAAATCGCCATAATAGATCTTGGTTTTGCCGATGCCATTACCCGGCTGAAATTTAAAGCCTGCATCTATCATGCCTTGCAGCCATGCCATATCTTGCGCAGTCCGGATCATGCCATCTTTAGGGCCACCGTTTTTGTTCACGGTTCCATCGGCATTAAAATAGTTGCCATTGCCTTTATACACCGGGTACAGGTAATACTCGTTGATCAAATGTCCCTGTATCACCCTTGTTGTGCCACCGCTTGATACCTGCCCGATATTTGATGAATACACCGAAGCACCTGTTGCATCAGTTGCATACCCTTCCTGTAAAGTGCCTTTGTACTTTTCAACCCGGTTAAAGTTGTAAGCAAAATTGCCCGATACGTTGAAGCTTAAATCACCGGCCTTGCCATGGTAACCTAATGTTACCTCGATACCGCGGTTTGATATTTCGGCAATGTTTTGCGTTGCAGCCGTTGCTGTACCTACTGTTAATGGCACTGTCGGCGTAAATAAAATGCCGCTGGTATATTTGCGATAGGCATCTATCTCAAAATTCATTTTGCCTTTAAACAGCGATCCATCCAAACCGATATTGGTAGTGGTTGTAGTTTCCCACTTTAAATTTTGATTAGCTGTTTTTGACTGGATCAAACCGGTTACAGCCGCTCCGTTAAATGAATAGGCTGTTGTACCATAGGTAGCCATGTAATCATAATTGCCTAAGGAAGCCGAAGAGTTTAGCACGTTATTACCGGTTTGGCCCCATGAAGCCCTCAATTTTAAATTGCCTACATAATTATTTAGGTTTTGCATGAAAGGCTCTTCAGAAATTCTCCATCCCGCAGCAAAGGCAGGGAAAAAGCCCCAGCGGTTTGCAGGTGCAAATTTTGATGAACCATCATACCTGAACACAGCCTCCAATAAATAACGCTGTTTGTAATCATAGTTCAACCGGCCAAAGAAAGATCTCAGCGAATAATCATATGCATCACCTGTGGCAGCCGTTGGTGTTGTAGCCGAGCTTAAAGTAGTTATTGTAGGGTCGATAAGGCCTAACTTGGTGGCATCAAAATAATAGTAGTTATAATAGTACTGGTCGAAACCGCCCAATATGCCAATATTATGATCTTTGGCGATGGTGGTATTATACCTTAAAACAGCATCCCAGGTAAGCAGGTAGTTTTTATTAAAATCGTAATAGGTGCTCAACTGCGCCGGGGCCGTTGCTGCCGATTTTAAAGTGTTGGTTGAAAAATCCCATCGCTCTAATGGAATGGTGTAGGAATTGTTCTCCTCAAAACGCGTTTGATAGTTGAATTTTGTTTCGAGCACCAGACCTTTGTACAAATTAACATTCGCAAAAATGGTACTGTTAAACCTCGATTCCTGATCCCTGCCACCGGTGCTGTTTAAATAGGTGAGGATGTTATTGGCTGTTGATGATTCTTCAGGTGCAGATGGGAAACCATATTTACCATTATAATATGGATATACGCCGGGTGTGGTTTGCCTTAAATAATTAAAGGCATTGCTTGTACTGGCCAACCCATAGCTTTGTAACGATGCAAATGTCTGCGTACCGACAGTTAAAAACTTGGTAGCCTTTGTTTGCAGGTTCGCCCTGAACTGGTATTTGTTCGACCCGGTATTTTGCATGGTGCCCGGGTTGCCATTATATCCGGCCGATAGCAAGTACTGTGTGGTTTCATTACCGCCATTCAAAGCAATGTTATGGTCTTGCAGTACATTGTTCTGAAATATGGTTTTCGCCCAGTTTGTATTAGGATAAGCAATATAATTAGGCACGCCGATAGTATTTAACCCATTAGGATCTGCGTCGGCTTTTTGCCACAGGGCTATGGTTGCATCGGTATAAACCGGTGTTTGGCCAAGGTTTCTATAGCCTTCATTTACCAACTGCATATGCTTTACATAGTCAGTTACAAACGAGGGCATATTAGTAGGATTGGTTTTAGATGCTATACCACTGTAAGTAATGGTGGTTTTGTTTTTACTCCCTTTTTTAGTGGTTACCAAAATAACACCATTTGCGGCCAGCGAGCCATATATAGAGGCCGCAGCAGCATCTTTCAATATTGAAATACTTTCAATGTCGTCGGGGTTTACAGCATCAAGCGTGCCCTGGATCCCATCAATCACTACCAGCGCGTTGTTGTTGTTTAACGTACCCAAACCCCTGATGCGGATGGTTGCACCATCGGCGCCTGGCTTTCCTGAACTTTGCATCACCGACACACCTGAGCTTAAACCGGTTAATGCCGATGAAACGTTGGTTACAGGGCGGTTTTCCAGGTCTTTTGCACTGATGGTAGCTACCGAGCCAACAACATTTACTTTTTTCTGTGTTCCGTAACCTACAACTACGACATCGTTAAGGCTCGTGTTTTGCTCGGTAAGAATAATATCAACTACCGAAGCATTGCCGGCTGTTTGTTCCTTAGTTACAAAACCTATACAGGAAAATACCAATACGGCATTGCTGTTGGGTATATTTAAACTATAAGTTCCCTTACTATCGGTGATGGCACCGTTAGCTGTTCCCTTTACCCTAACACTTACCCCAGGTATGTTAAGGCCTTTAGCGTCCTTTACTGTACCGGTGATCTTTCCAATTTGCGAATAGGCATTAGGAATAAGCAAAAGGAGTATTGCTAAAATTCCCAGGGCTTGTTTAAAGCCCTTTTTTGCAATACTTACTTTAAAATAACTGCATAAGTAAATTTTATCCATTTTGATTCATTTTGATTTGGTTGTTTTATTTATTGTGATTGCTTAAAATAAAATGGAGATCAGGCACTTATTGATCCGGTAACGCTATTTGGTATAGCATGTAGTCAATAAGCAAGATCATGAGGCAGGTCAATGAATTATCATTTCTTTCATGGTTCATTTATTTTTGGTTAAACAAAACTGACTTAAATGACCTGTTTGGAGGGGGTATTATTTTAATGAAATGGGGCGAAAATTCAAAAATGGCTATTGTAAATGCCTTTTTTCTTAGCTAAACCCTATTTGGTCGTCTTCACCAAAAAAACTATCAATGAATGAAATCGCAGGAACCTTGATCTATTTGGATAGCAAATGGTATTGGTCGGTAAGCACATTCGGGTATCTGCCGGGAAGATGACTTTCCTTATCTGCGATAAGCTTAGATATAAACTTTAACAACCAGGAGAACTTCAGGTGAAATACGTACTGAAAAAAAGAAAACCAGATCGCATCGAATTATTCAATTAAATAGCTTGATCAACAGCAGATTGGTGGTAAAAAAGAAGGGCAAGCGACCGGATTTCCGTGCTTGCCCTTTTGGCTCCCCAGACTGGATATAATTCGAACCATTTATTGAGGCAACTCAAGACTTTATTTAAATGATTTACATACGGAATAGAAGGGGGCGACTCCACTATGAGCACTATTTCTATTAACTCAAACAGGACTAATTTCAAACCATTTGAATAAAACAATGCGGTTTTTAACGTTATGGATAAATCCCAAATCAGCTCCCCAGAGAATTATGGCCGTATGGAAACCTTGGTCTTATTCTTCGGCATGTCTATTGAATAAGGGTATATTTGAAAACCATACTCTCGAATCGTTTCGATAATTCAACAAAAATATTAAAATCCAAGGATAATTAAGGTCAAGACTTCCGGAATATCCACTTTAACAGGAGTAATGTCGACTTCACCTCGCAGGAACCAAAAAGTTGATTATGCCCGTTCAAGACTGACGTTATGAGTATTGATTGCAGTCAATTTTTGGAGGATTGCTTGTCATTGGTGCGGTAATCGAAATACTTCGCCGTATTGCGTCGTGGTGCATAGCACACAATCATCTTATCAAATGAGTATGCAGCACCAAGGTAAATACAGCGCATTACTGCAATTGGTTTCTGTAGCAAAGATATGGTTGTGGTTGTTGTATGCAGTGCTTGATTTGGTTTTGACTATAGTCGAACATCTAATACTCAATTGAGCAGTGATGATATTGGATTACAAAATCAATGTTCTCTTAGCTCGTGGTCGGTGTTTTCACCGCACCATTGTTGGCTATTGCTTTATCCCCCTGTTTCCCCCGATTAACTGCGTTCGTCAAATTTAATTATGTAGTGTAGAATAATTTACATGGTACTAAGTACCGTTTACCGGCAGCGTAAACCAAAATGTACTGCCTTTTCCGGGCTCACTCTCCACCCCGATCTCGCCGCCATGCTGCTTGATAATCTCAGCGCAGATATAAAGGCCCAGACCGAGGCCGGTCTGTAAGGCACCGTTTTTTGTACGGAAGTAGCGTTTGAAGATATGTGGCAGCTGGTCCGGCCGGATACCGGGTCCCTTGTCTTTTACGCTGATCCGGATAACATTTTCCATGTGTTCCGCGCGGACCTGAATGGTACCCGTATCCGGCGCATACTTCACCGCGTTTTCCACAAGGTTTACCAGTACCTGTTCTATCTTTTTTTCGTCCGCATATACTTCGGCGGACAGGTCGCCTTCCATGAGCAGTTCTGGTTTGCCCGGTACCCGGAGGAAGTCGAAGCAGTCCTTCATGAGCGCCCCCAGGCGGAAAACGGTTTTTTCCAGGGTGTATTTCCGGGCGGCAAGGCGGCTCGCGTCAAAAAGATCGTTGACCAGGTAAGTGAGCTTGTTCACGCTCCTGTTCGCCTGTTCGATCATATTGTGCTGTAAAGGGGGCATTTCATTACCCTGGTGCGTATGCAAGACCTGTACCGCAGCTTTCAGGGCGGTAACGGGCGTCCGCAGCTCATGGCTTGCGATGGCGATAAACTCCTCCCTTTCCTGGAGCAGCGAAAGGTTGTGCTGCCGGAGTTCCGTTTGTTCCATCGCCACATCGGCAAGCTTTTTCAAAAGTCTTTGTTCTTTTTCATTCAGTTTGCGCGGTTCCGTATCGATCAGGCACATCGTGCCGATGATGTAACCGTCAGGCGTTACGATGGGAGCACCCGCGTAAAACCGGATCTTCAGAAAATCTTTTACATAGGGGTGGTTGGCAAAAAGTTCGTGCTTACGGGTATCCTCTACCAGCAGCAGTTCCGGCTCAAGGATAGCGACAGCGCAGAAGCCGACACCCCGGCTTACGTACTGAAGGCCGTTCAGGCCCACTTCAGCTTTAATGAATTCGGTATCGGCATTCAAAAAAGAAATGTGGCTGATCGGGCAGTCAAACAGGTCGCAGGCCAGTTCACAGATGCTGTCGAAAGCTTTCTCTTTTTGTGAATGGAGGATCTGGTAACGATCCAGCGCGGCGACGCGTTCAGCGTCATTATCAGGTATCAGGTTTATTCCGTAAACATTATCCATAAGGCAATAAGTTTCCTGAAAGCTAATTTATCTTATTTTTAGAGAAACCGTCTTATTATTTTGATAACGTTGACCGGTTGTTATTTATAAAACAAAAGCCTGCAACCGGTTAGCGTACCGCGAAGCAGGTTTCAAATTGTTTTATTATTTATCTCCCGGAAAGCTGAGTCATTTCTTTAGGGATGAAATCCCAAAACGATGTTAGCTGATAAAAGTATATCGGAGCGGTACTATAAGGGGCAAATTCATGAATTTTCAACGATCCAACAAAGCTGTTACATTTTTTTAATTTATTGTGCCCATTAATTTCTATCTTATTAATTTATATTTGTTAAGCCATCACTTAGCATATTAATACCCTTATAGCTCCTTACTCTACCCAAGCCTGTCCCCCGACGGGCTTTTGTATTTTTCATATTACTATTTGGAAACTTTACTGAGGATTTTTACTTTTAATTTCATTGTTATTTTAATAGGGGTATTAAATAACAAAATTTCAGCCACGCTTCGTTGGAAGCGTGTTTTTTTTGTGAATGCTAACTTCAGCCTGGTTATGTTTATACATGGATAACCTTTCAAGAATTCAATTTTATGCGTGAGTAATTTTTTTCCTTGTATCCGTAATCCGATTCCGGATAGCCATGTTACAATAAAAGCTTGTCTTTGAGTATTTTGTAATGTTTTTCGTATCTTCCCGTAACCTTTAACCTTCTGACGATGCGCTTTTATCAAAAACGCCAAGCTTGGTGTACGAACAATTTCAGGCCTCTTTTTTTTTGTTCACAGACATCTCGACGGATCAACAAACCTATTATGAGGGCAGTTTTATTTCCATTCGCTATCAGCCCGATGGTCATTACCTTGACGTGGATTGGAGAGGCTATCAAAACTATGACTCTGTAGTCAAAGGGTGCGAAATCATGCTCGACCTGATGAAAAGAACCGCTGCTCGCCGGTGTTGAACAATAATACCCTGGTCAAAGGTAACTGGTCGGAAGCATCCGACTGGGGTGCAGAAGTTTGGTTTCCGGCAATGGCCAAAGCCGGTCTAAAGAAATTCGCCTGGATCTATTCACCCAGCACCTTCAGTAGGATTGCGGCCGGCAAGAGCCTGCCATCGGAATACGATGCTGTACAAGTTGCCTTTTTTGATGATATACAAAAAGCCAAGGGATGGCTGCTCAATCGATAAAAACATCAAAAATCATTTAACCTTGTGGAATTGGTGCTGATATCCTTCGCCCAACCTGCGGCATTATGACAGTTATAAATGAAGGATGTGGCTTACTTTGTAGCTGTTAGTTCGCATGAACCCTAAAGTTTCGTAGAATAAATAAGCGTCGGGATTATCAGTGAATAGTCTTAAGGTGATAAAGTGTTGGCGCGCATGATGAATGATATTTTCCATAAGAATTCTACCATAGCCTTTCCGGCGGTGTTCCTGCCGGATATACAAATGCCTGACCCGTCCAACGTTCGGGTTTTCAATATAAGGGTCGTAACTCAGTCCGCCTATACCCGTCAATTGGCCGGCTCGGAGCAAACCATATAATTGTTCCCCGGGTCTGTTAAAGCGGCTGGCACCGTTTTCCCATTCCTCCATGGTCTTTTGTACAAATGCATAACCTTCCTTTATCGATGGCGCCAGCAGTTCGCGCACCAGTTTAAAGTTGTCATCGTTAACCACGATGATTTGCGTGTCTTTCGTTAATAGGGTCATTTCTTGTAGAACGCTGATTCTTCCGTACGTTCTCGGATACCATTACTGAGTGAGTACGGGTATGATATGAAATAGTTAAACAATTTTTTGATCGAAGGCCGGATCGGCTTTCCGTCTGCGATATGCACCACCGATAATGGTCCTTTTGTCAGTTTCCCAAAAATAGCCCTCCGGGTTGGGTCGCCTAAAGCATTCAATGCCTGATCATAATTTACATAGTTAGTTAAAACCAACCGTTAGTACAAACTTACTAATAGTTTTTTTCTCCAAACTTTTTTAGACAAACTGCGATTTTGAAAGCTTGGCCGGATCCAAACAATTTAGGTCGGATGGTCGAGATAAACAGGGTCAGCGCATGGCTGGTAAAAGAAGTGACAGGCACATTGCGGGAATGCTTATCTTCGTAGGGCCAGTGTAACTCTCTAATGACCAAAGAAAGCTTGATCCAATTTATTCAACAGGTGCTGCCAACAATAATTAACAAAGGAGAAGGCTCGGGCGATATTGCGGCACAGGGTCGCCAACTTAATAACATGTAAAATAGCTTATATTAAATCGGATAAATACCGATTACTTCATTATAATTTTACATTATTTGTAAAATAATTTATAGAAAAACGGAATAAATCCGATTTTTTATTCATAATTTCACATGATGAATTTTCAGGAACAATTGGAAATGTACGCAGAGGAACCGCTTACCCGGCAACTGATGCTCGCCTTACTAAAGGATTACAAGCGACCAAATGACAAGATCGGTGAATTGCTGAAGAGCGAAGAACTGACCAGCGTGAAGAATGGCCTGTACATCCCGGGCCGGAAGAGCAGGATTGCCAAGCCGGAACCCATGCTGATCGCCAATCATCTTTGGGGGCCCAGTTACGTTTCATTTGAAACCGCACTGTCTTATTGGGGCTTCATACCAGAAAAGGTGTACGAGATCAGCTCCGTCACCACGAAGCTATCCAGGAAATACCGCACAAAGGCTGGGAGGTTTACTTACCGGCATGCAGCTCTGCCATACTATACTTTTGGGATCAAGAATGCAAGCTTATCGGAAAAGCAGGTAGTGTTGATCGCTTCACCGGAAAAGGCAATCTGCGATAAGATTGTGATGACACCAGGCATCCAGCTCCGCAGCCCGGCGCAGGTAATTTCCTTTTTGACCGAAGACCTGCGTATCGATGAGGATCGCCTGAGGGGATTGAATAACCAAATGCTGGCATCCTGGATTCCCGATGCGCCCAAGCGGGATAGTTTAAAGATGTTAACAAAGGCATTAAATACGATATGATAGCAGATTGGTTAAAAGCATATAACGCGCAGAATCAGCAGGAGGCATTTGACGCCATGCGCGAGATCATGCAGGAGATCGCGTTAGCCGGGCTCAGCCGCGCAGGCTTTTTTGAAAAAGCCGCTTTCTATGGCGGCACGGCACTCCGCATCTTCTACGGGCTTAACCGTTATTCGGAAGACCTGGACTTTTCGCTGCTGGCTGCCGATCCTGAATTTTCACTGGAGCCTTATTTCGATGCCATTAAGGCGGAGTTCGAAGCGCTCGGCGTACAGGTCAGCATCAATGAAAAGGTTAAGGCGAAGCGGTCCAACGTCGAATCGGCTTTTTTAAAATCCGATACCATTTGGAAAGAGCTGGTGCTGGAAGGTGTGGTACCGCAGACCGGCCTGAAGATGATACCGAACCTGAAGATAAAAATCGAGGTGGATACCGAGCCACCGCTCGGCTTTCAGACGGAAGAAAAGCTGCTGACCCGGCCGTTTTCATTTTATGCGAAAACCTTTACCTTGCCGAGCCTTTTTGCAGGAAAGATGCATGCGCTGTTGTTCCGCAAATGGCAGAACCGGGTCAAAGGCAGGGATTGGTACGACCTGGAATGGTATATCCGTAAAGGTGTAAAACTTGACCTGGGGCACTTCCTTTTGCGAGCGAAGGACAGCGGCGACTGGACCGAAGAAACGATCACCAAAGAACAGTTTCTGCAACGCTTACGGGACAAGATCAACAGCGTGGATTTCGATAGGGTTAAGGATGACGTGGTACGCTTCATTGCAGATGACAGGGTTTTAGAAATCTGGGGGCCGAAATACTTCAGCGACCTCATTGCGAATTTGAAGTTTGAAGAATGATATAGAGGTTGTCTCATAAGACGTTTTTTTTGTTTCAGGTTGGATTTTAGGTAACTTAAAGACATGGGATGTCAGCTGGTCTTTAAGGAATATGATCCGACCAGTTGACGTTTTTACCGTACAAACTGGAAAAATCAGTACCAGCAGGTGGATATTCTGAAACCGTTGACCAATTCATTCCGAAAAACAGGCAGGCATTCCGTTACACGCTGACCATGCTATTTTCTTCACGTAGCTTGTTAAATTTAAATTCATTAACACAATTCGTTGCTCTAAAAAGCGCGGAATAATATGGTCAGGCCGGCCGTAATATCCAGACCGTGGTCGAAACAAACGAGAAAACGATAATATGGTTTATACCGGACTACAAAAGAAGGTGATAATTATAATATATTTCTAATGGCAGGTAAATATCATCCGGCTATTTATTCAACCAATCGCATTCGAATCAAAAATTGCTGTCTCTGTTGGAGAAAAATAACCAAAACTTGCAATTAAAAAAAGGAATGGCGCTCAAGAGCGAAGCTCAGACAACCGGAATCAGTATAAATTCGCTTGCAACCATTAATAGCGTAATACTTAGAATGTTTAAGGCCACCAAGATAGCCGCAAAAAATTTGAGGTATTCTATTATGTTGGCATCTAACGGAGCAGGCTTAGGTGCTATTAGCTTTAGTGGCGGCAAAAGTCATATGATAGCCAGCGTTAATGCCAGCAAGCTATCCGCGGTCGTTTGGGTGACTAAAGTTTTTATGGAGGGTTCTTTGTGTTTGTCAAACAGCCGGCCCATCAAAACACAGGTTGATCGCCTCGAAAAGCTCTTCCGGTCCGAAAGGCTTACGAATGTATCCGCAGGCACCCATTTTCAGTCCAGCCGCGACTTCCTTTGTTTCCGCGCTGGCTGTTAAAAAAATGAAGGGAATATTCGCGGTCAAAGGATTAGCATGGAGTCCATTGAAAACTTCATAGCCATCCGGGCCAGGCATCATGATATCACAAAGTATCAGGTCCGGCAGACGCTGGGCGGCCAGCAACATACCCCTTTCACCATTTAGCGCCGATATAACCTTGTAGCCTTCCAACTCCAGCAGCTCGCAGGTATTTTCACGGATATCATCATTATCCTCTATCAACAATATCGTTCTCATAAGCCTTGATCTAATGGAAGTTCAATAGTAAACGTCGTTCCCTGCCCCGCTAAACTCAGAAAGTTGATACTTCCATCCAATAGATCGACGTAACGTTTAACAATATTTAAGCCGAGGCCGGTCCCCTGAATATTAGTCGCATTTCTGGCTCTGTAGAATTTAGTGAATATTTTTTTTTGTTCGTCAGCCGGAATCCCGATACCTTCATCGCGTACTTCAATGACTGCTCGCTTTTTCCCAGCATTGATGTCTAAATGCACAGCCTGCTTTTCAGCAGAATATTTAATGGCATTGGTGAGTAAATTGAGAAAGATATTTCTCAGAATCTTTTTATCCTGGAAAATACCGCGCTGTCCTTTATAGTCAAAATCAATATGCTGCCCTGCTTTCAGCATACCGTTGACCTCTTCAATCATATCTTCGGCGAAAGCACATAAGTCAAAATCCTCCTTCAACAATTCCACTTTGCCCTGCTCGACTTTGTCAAGCGAAAGAAACTCATCAAGGATGCCGGTAAGGTTTTTTACCGATGCCCTGATCCGCTGGATATGCCTATACCTTTTTTCTTCCTCATCAATTTTACGATAGGATTCAGCCAGCGATAAGCTGGACAGTATGGCGCTTAGCGGGGTACGAAATTCATGAGAAGCCATGGCCACAAAGCGGGATTTCATTTCGTTCAAACCTTTTTCCCTGGCCAGTGATTGCGTTAGTTCCAGGGTCCGTTCGCGGACTTTCGCATCGAATTCTTCACTGGACCGTGTCCGCTCTGTAATATCGGTAATAAAAATTAGCGCCAGTTGCCCCTCTCCTGGCAGGTAATGCCCAAGACTGATCTCCAACGGGAGTTCTTTACCGTCTTTTCTCCGGCCAGACATGCTGAGTCCGTATCCCATCGACCGGGCCCTTCGCCGCTTAAAATAACCTTCCCGGTGTTTAACATGGTTCTTACCGAAGCCATCCGGAATCAGCATTTCTACCAATTGACCGTTTAGCGCTTCCTTTTGATAACCAAACAGCTTTTTTGCCCAGGGATTTGCCAAAGCTATCCTTCCATCGCCGCTGATGACCAGGACACCCATCGTGACATATTGAAACATTGCCTTGAATCCTGCTTTAATTGCAGGCGATATCGTTTCTTGCCCATTCATTTCACGGGGATTTACACAACAATCGTTTTTCGATTGGCGCCTAGTAAAGCTAAACATTATATTTCTATAAGTTGTAAAATAAAAGATAGCAGCAGAAAAGACGATTGTATCCATAATTGTCATTTATAAAAAAATTACCGCGCAAGGGCCGCGGGTTTAAGATGAGCATAGGTATTCTGCTGGTTTCGAAATAACAGCAAATGGCCTGGGCAGCGATACAGACGCTGATATCACACATATAATGAACTGGACGCCTTAATAGCCCCGCGCCCGATCAGGTTAACGATCTGCTTGCCCTTTTTAAAATGCAACCCTGTGTTACTGCTGCCAATACAACCCAAAATGGAGTGACATATCTAAAGCAAAAATAGCGGGCGTACCAGTCCCGGCCAAGCCGGTGATAAACGATCCCCGGGCATAAACACAAGCGGCATAATTGCAACCCATACCCGATCCCTCAGCTGCATTGAATAAAGAATTTACAGGCCCGGACAATTTGTCTGAAGCGCGATCCAGCGCTTTTCCAGCCCGGCGGTCAGCGCTACCTTGTTCTTCCCGTCAGCATCTCATGGCAATAGCAGGAGCTATCCGGCACGGGCAGGCAGGCAAATGAGTGGTATATATTGATACTGCCCTTATTACTTTGGATTTTTTAAAATTGACAGGCCGAGCAAGCTTTCAGTAACAGGACTGCAATTACTGCCGGGGAATAAATTAAGGTCGTTCATGTTGATGATTTTGTATCGCGACGGAACTTTTCTGGGAGTGTTAAACGCTGGGAAGCAATTTACCAAAATCGCTGCGCCTGCAACCTGTAATCGAACAGATTATACTACAGTTTTTGGTTTGGGCCCTTAAAATCAGTCCTGCTGTAATGCCCGGCATTCTTTAGCTCCGGGAATAAATAAGTAAATTGCCTAATCCCGTAAATCGTGAGCTACCCCGCCGTAAGCGAACAGAATATTTTCGATCGGGTCGGCATGGTGGGGGGCGTTGATGACGGGGCAACCAGGCATAATCTGCAATTTTTTCACAAGTTCCGCAGGCACTTGGCGAAATGCAGGACGGCACCATTTGCTATTGAGATTTCATTCATTCGACGATATCCCGGAAGACGTATCTCGCCCCTTTAAGTGCAGCCTTTTGTTAAATTCTTCCAGGAGGTGTATGTATTTTTCCATCCAGTAATAAACAGGGCTAATTTCGCCGTTTGCCGGGCTCGGCGCAACTTCCAGGTATTCATTGAGCGATAGCTCCGTTTCATATATTTCAACAGGAAAATCTTTCGAGAAATCGTAATTGATTGCAGCTCCAACCTGGGTTATCTGGTTTATATCGAGCTTTTCGTTTTCAAACCAATTATACAATGACCTCCGGCTGATTCCGATTCTGCGTGAAATTTCACTTATTCCTAAAGGACTTCGCCGGACTACGTACTCTACAGTTCTACCGCGGTGTCGCTCTGGATTTTTTTCAGTTGTTGCAATAGCAGCAATTTCAGCTTTTAAGAATTTTGCCATTTCATTGTAAGTTAATAAGCTAAAAAACTACTACTGGACACGGTTCAGTAGTAGAACTATTCTTCCTAAAATCCTAATCCCATCTAGTATTTTAGCTTCTTCTTCTTCTCGGCATTCGAGCTCAGGTTAAATAATGGCTTCTGATTATAAATAAAGTTAATTATAACGTATGGTATTTCCTATTGATTTAAAAATTATAAACAATCCCTCAATAATCGCCCTGGAAAATTCATTGATCGAGCAACGTTGGGTCAGCACATAGCACTTCCATAGTTGCTTGATCATTGCTACAGGCGCCATCTGTCCTGCATCGAGCACCTTTCGATCGGTTCTCATGTCACGGTCGGTCATCGTAGTTACGTATAGAACATAGCGCATAAAGATTTTGAATCGCTTCAGGCATTATTTCAATACCTTGTTGTTTTTCTGTTTCCATAGTTACCTCATGTGCAAAGCTTCGACGCAGGTCATTGACAAGGATGAACCTGCACCGGTTTTGTGGTGACACGCATCAGGCCGCTTCAGCATTACGATAACTTTACACTGGGTTTCAACGCTTCCGGCCCGGCAATTCCGGGCAACGTTTGTTGACGCCTGAACAAAACGATGAAAACGACAATACTGATGATCGCTGCGAAAAAGCACCACACCGATAGTTCGTAATCCTCGAAAAAGAGATGGGTAATGCTATAAGCTATTCCTATTGAAAGGCCAAAAAGCCACATTTTTTTTACACTCGAAATAAACGGGGGAATAACGGTGGCTATAAAATATAAAACAGCAGAATCGTGCAGCGCGGAATTCATGTCGCCCAGACTGTAAAAAATATGCATTCCGGCTATGGCCGCATGAATAGGCTGGGTCATCAGCCGGTAAGCCAGATAAAATGAAACCAGTAAACCAAGCCCGGATACTATATATAATATTTTTTTTCGGGGCTTGTCTGTTTCAAGTAATAAGATAGAACAGGGCACCCAGGATGGCCAGATGACCTGGGCAAACGTCAAAAAAGTATAAGTTGCCGGCTTCAGCCATAAGGAATAGCCGGGATGTAATAATGCAAGCCATACCAGTCCTTCTGATGCCTGCTGGACGGCAAAAATGAGAGGGATAGCGGCAAACATTATTTGCGCCGGCTTACCGGATTTGCGGAGGGTGGCCATACCGGTTACAGAAAGAACCGCGCTGGCGCCAAAACTTACTGCTGCTGAAAAACACATCTTGCTTTCTCCTTAGATTGATAGTGGGTTAAATTCCAAAGGAGTGGCGACGAACAACCCATGCTCGCGGCGCTGATTTGGGAAAAAAATTCAATATAGGCATTAAAGCGGGACCGCGCCGATCTCCACAGATAATTCAGGCCATCGTACCTGTTGATAAAATAGGCAGCGGCCGCTACGGTCAGCGAAAATGGAAATGCCGCGTAAATCCCGATCGGTGCAATGCCCGGCAGAAAAATAATGGCAACCATACACGCTATCTTCACCCAGGTGCCTTTTAATAACATCGACGGCGATAAGCGCCTGACCGAAGGGAATGCTGTTGACAAAGACGGTATTATGCAGTTTAAAAGAGTCGTTGACAAAATCATTATAGAGGGAAATTGATTTTTGGGCGTACACTAAATAACATTCGGGATGCTGGTGACTGGGGGGCGTAACAGGTCCGGCTCGCCCGGCTGAAAAGTAAAAAAACAACAGACGGGCAAACCGCGGCTGCCCGATGGCCACCAGCAAAAAAAGCAATCCCGCAAAATTGGAAACAAACGCGGCGATCAGTATGGTTTTAGGGTTACTGAAACCCATCGCCTTGTTTTTGATCGTAAACTGCCAAAGCCACCGGTAAGCAGCCGGCTACCCCGTTTAGGCCACATACCGTTAACGTGATTAAAATGGCATCAAGAACTTCCGCCCGGGAGGCCCCCAACTCCTTTGCCATCGCCACATGGTAATAGATCGCCTTCGGATCGCCTAATGCGGATTTAATGCCGATATAGACCAGCTGCTTGGTTTTTGCCTCCAGGCCATCGGTCTGCTTTAACGATTCGACCAATAGGTTAAAAGCTTTGGCGACTTCGGGAGCCTCCTGTTCAAAAACTGCTAATGGATTGCCATTCATGATTTCTTGATTAAGTAAGTTCTGTGAGGTAAGATCTCCTGAAAAAGGCCGCCAGTAAAAGTACCGATCCCGGCGCGGTGACCAGCCAGGGCGTGCCTATAAATAACACCCAGGTGGAGAAATGCGGATAAAAATAGGCGAAGCTGATCAGAGGTATCATCAACCCGTTGGCGATCAGGAACCGCCTGAGCGATTTTTGCGCCCCGTCTCTTTTGAACACGAAGGCAGCGAATAAAGTGGACAGGCTCATGCAGATATAACCCAGCGCGTCCAGCGTCCAGAAAAAAGAATGCGGTGTTACCGTGAGGATATTAACCGAAGGATTGTGCAAGGACACCGGTATAACTGTTGCCAGCTGGACCGAATACATCATCACGACATAAACCGTATACAACAGGGCAAATAATAAGGCGGCATGGCTCCAGAATTTCCGGTCGCCGGGCACGATATGATGTAAGGCCAGTATCGCGATCAAAAATGGCGGAGCGATGGCCAGGGAAAAACCATAGATCAGGATGTCATCCAAAGGATAGCCGGTCACACCGGCGACCTGGAGGATCTGTACAATGCCATAACCCACCATGGCAAGAAATGCGGCCATAGCCGCGTAAAAACCAACGATGGCGATGTTATTTTTCATGCCAGTGCCTTCACTTTAAGATCAATAGCCGGAAACCCAGGGCCGCGCTTGCCTAAAATATTTTCCAGGTCATCCTTGTAAATCACCTCCTTTTTTAACAGCAGGCCGGCAACTTTTTCCAGCGATGCTTTGTTTTCCTCCAGGATGGTTTTCGCACCCTCATAAGCTCGCGCCACCAGTTTGCGGATCTCCTGGTCGATCAGTTCACCCGTAGCTTCGCTGAAAGGTTTTTGAATAGTCAGGTCGCGCTGGCCGGTAGAATCATAATAACTTACGTTTCCCAATACGTTATTGAAACCATAATAAACAACCATGGTATAAGCCTCTTTGGTCACCTTCTCCAGGTCATCCAGTGCACCGGAGGAGATCTCGCCGAAAATAATTTCTTCAGCGGCCCTGCCGCCCAGGGTGGCACATAAATGTTCTTTAAATGCCGTTTCGCTGCGTAATTGTTTTTCCTCCGGCAGGTACCAGGCCGCACCTAAGGATTGCCCCCTCGGAATGATGGAGACCTTCACTAAAGGATCCACGTTTCTTAACAGCCAGCTGATCACGGCATGGCCAGCTTCGTGGAAAGCGATGATCTTTTTTTCCTCGGGCGATATGATCTTGCTTTTCTTCTCCAGGCCGGCTACAATCCGGTCAATGGCATCCATAAAATCCTCTTTTTCTATTTTAGCAGCCTTTCTCCGGGCGGCGATCAGCGCCGCTTCATTGCAGATATTGGCAATATCCGCCCCCGAAAATCCCGGTGTCTGGCCCGCAAGTGCTCGAAGGTCGATACCCTCAGCCATTATCAATCCCTGCACATGCACTTTAAAAATGGCGGCCCTTTCGTTCATATTAGGCAGTTCCAAGTAAATATGCCGGTCAAACCTGCCCGGCCGCACCAGTGCCGGATCGAGCATGTCGGCCCGGTTGGTAGCTGCTAAAACAATAACGCCTGTATTGGTGCCAAAGCCGTCCATTTCGGTTAATAACTGGTTCAGCGTACTTTCCCGTTCATCATTGGCGCCGCCTGAAAAAGCGCCCCTTCCCCTTGACTGGCCAATGGCGTCGATCTCATCGATAAAAATGATGCAGGGTGCTTTTTCCTTGGCTTGCTGAAACAAGTCGCGCACACGGGAAGCCCCCACGCCGACAAACATCTCTACGAAAGCAGCGCCTGAAATGGAAAAGAAAGGAACTTGTGCTTCGCCCGCAACGGCTTTAGCCAGCAAGGTTTTACCGGTCCCAGGAGGACCTACCAAAATCACGCCCTTGGGAATTTTCGCGCCGAGTTTAGTAAACGAATCCGGTTTTTTTAAAAAGTCAACAATTTCCAGCACTTCTACTTTAGCCTCGTCCAAACCGGCTACATCGGCGAAAGTCACTGTGCCGCTTTCCTTTTCAATCAAAGTGGCGGTGGATCGTCCGAAATTGAAGATTGAAGAGGCACTTCCACCAGCCATACCGCCACCGGACCGCCGCATCATAAAATTCCAAATCACCATCAGCAGGATAAAAGGCGCAAGCCAGCCCAGGATATTCATCAGCCAGTTGCGTTGGTAGATATAACTCACCGGCACTTTTTCGTTCGCGGCAAAGAATTTTTCCGCTTCCTCCATATTGCGTTCAAAGACTTCGACCGAGCCGATCGTGAAGCTATAATGCGGCCCTGCATTGATCCCCTTGCCAAAGGCGGGTGTAAAAACTTCTTTGAATGCCGTATCTTTTGCAAAAGCGCTCTTGAGATAGACGTTAACTTTTTCTTTGTTGACGACTTCCAGCCTTTCTACCGCGTTACGGTTTAATATAGTCGTGGAGAATTGTTGCCAGGTGGTCTCCTTCACGTTATAGGAGCCGCTCCATACGGGCGATAAGATCACATACAGTAAAATGATCACGTAGACCCAAACCCAGCTGAATGCAGGTTTGATCTTTCTTTCAACGGACTTTTTCGGCTTTGCCGGCTGATCATTTTTCATAACCTAAAGGTGGTCAGCAGCGCGCCTGCAGGAAATGACGAAGGTCTCTTAAAAAAATGATCTGTTCCAAACAAAGCTCCGGTTCTTTTATCGAAACCGGGGCTTCTCCTGTTAGATGTTTTTTTAAAAAGCGTATTCCGGTTCTTCGATCTGCAGGTTATTGACCACGCTGAAAACGCCCGGAGCCGCCCAGGCGGCATTTTCTGCATCTTCCTTTTCAGTGAATGAACGGACAGTACCCGTTAGGGTAACCCTTTCGCCATTAACAATGACGGTGATCTTTGCAGCATCAAGGCTAGCGTTACGCTGGAATGCAGCGCTGATCTTTCTTTTCATATCATCTGCCGTAACACTGGGTTTAAGTGAGATCAGGTTTAGCACAGAACGGACACCGGTCAGGTTTTGAATAGCTCTTTCAGCGATGTTCCGTTGATAAGCCCATTCCAGCTCACCTTCCAGTTTCACAATACCGTCTTCAACTTTTATTTTGAGCTTGTTCTCATCAACGGTGGATTGCCATTTCAGTGCATTGACAACGGCTGCGGCGATTTCAGTATCCGTTTTACGATAACCGGGCGATACGCCTACCTGGATGTCTTCGGCCACCGCCTTTACACCAGCAACACTTTTGGCCGCTTTTTCAGCTTCGAGTTTTTTAGTATAGGTATCCACAATACCGGAAAGGGTTACGATGCCGTCCTTAACCGCGACACCGATCTCCGATGAATTCAAAAATGGCTGCCATTTCAATTCGTCCATGACGTCTCTTTGGATTTGATTGTCCGTTTTCATAATTTCTTTGATTTTTATAAATAGTCATTTCTCAGGAACAAATTGACCCTGATTTCACGATCATTTCAATGACGCCAGGCCCCCTTTTTGCTGATCGTTGTCACATTAAGCAACGCGTTACATTTTTTATTCCGGTAATATAATGGTGCTATTGCCCTGCGGTCGACCTCATATTCAGTCAGTTGGGATAAGCAATCGTCGATATTTTTTAATTGATCTCCAGTTCGTAAAAATAGCCGCAATAGTGAGTCCGAAAAATCGTTGCAATAATTGTAACTGACCAACGGTCGCTATGCCCCCCTGTGCCAAACCACCATACCCCAATATCAAGCCAATGAATTGATTGAACAGAGCGATATATTCAACCCCAATCCAGGCCGTAGTTGGTACCGCCGACAACGAAATGAGAAAAAGCAGTTGTATTATTTTTTTTCAGCCCATCGTTATTACACATGTTTCCGCTGTCAACGTCGGTGTTTATCATGACAGAAACAGACGGTTACACAGCCAGCCTGGTTTGACTGATTTGCTACTAAATATTGGTAAATGAACATTCCGGACCTGTGTATATATTTCATAATTGCGCTGGTGAGCGTTGGCTACCCCATCTTGCTCCAGGTCATCGCCAGCCTCGATGAGAAATATGCATCCATAGTTGTCATTGAGCTTTTCAGGAAAGGGTGGTTACGGCCTTATCCTTTATCGGACTTTACGCAGTTACAAATCTGGTATAGAGCTTAACAGCTGCAAAACCGGCAGATGTAACGATGCTTTGTTGAGGCGAAAAAGGGAATAGACCGGGGAAAACGCGTCAAAGTCATCCATCGCTCTGCCGGAAATACAACAGGAACTGGTTCGCCGGCTCAGGTTTATATAGGTTACAGGTATAAAAATCCTTGAATTTAAATTAAACATATAAAGATACAAATCTATCGTTTAATTCACCCCATATAAGCTTACTCCTGTTAAAACATTAAAATATATCAGCACATAAAAAACACACAGGATATAAGCTGCCAAAAGTGCGGTCAAGCATGCCGGAATCTCCAAACTGAGTCCTATGTCAGCCTTATTCAATGAGGCCGATATGCCTCATCGAGTAAGGCTAATCAACTGCGGATCTCCCTGCGCATAAAAAGATAATACCCCAGGGCAAAACAACCGGTCGTTGCCGCTAAAAGTCCGCTGAGCTGAGGCCAAACGAGCATCAGGCTTTGAGCGAACGGCAGCGGTGAAGGGATGGCCCCTGCCATTTGTTCCATGGTCAGCGGACCGAGGCTGCGTACCGATGGCATCAACATGGTCGTAACTGCATCTGTGTAAAGCTGGTTTGGCGATACCCTCAGGATATTCAGTACCATCTCATTATAACTGATCGCCTGCTCCTGCGTCAATTGTGAAGCATCGGGTAAAACAGATTTCAGGACCAAATTTACGATGAGCTGATAAAAAATAGTGAAGAAAAGCCAAAGGCCTATAGCTGTGATCGCCGAAGTAGCGGCCTGCCTGAATACTATCGAAAGCAGCATGGACATGCATAGCCAGAAAGCAACATATGTGATCGTCACAAAAACGAACCCCATGATCCGAAATAATTCCTGTGGCTCCATGCTCACCCCCATTAGCAACAGGCCAGCGCCGATCATCAGCAAGGTAAGGGTTACAAATAAGCAGCCTATGATCAGCAACGCGCTGCTGAACTTCGCAAGCAGCAGATTATCCCGATAAACCGGTTGGGCCATCAGGCGAATAAGCGTCCCGCTGTTCCTTTCTGAATTAATGGCATCAAATCCAAGGCTGATGCCGAGCAGTGGTGCCAGGAAGCTTAGAAAAATATGGAAAGGCGGAATGGAATTATCCGTTGCCGTCAGTAATTTCAGGTACAGAAAGTTGAGGTTGGGGTCATGTGAATTTCCGGTCGCCGATTTGATATTAGACAGGGAAGCATACATAGCTGCGATGAACGTGAGTACAATCAGCGAAATCATAATGATAAAGCGCCAGCTGCGTATGTGATCAGCCATTTCCTTTTGCAGCATCACCGCAAAAGCACCCGTATCAGGCCGTTTTTTTATAATTGTCTTTTCCCGTACCGGATTCGAAATATTTCTGGTAAATATCGTCAAGTCCATAATTCCTTTGATTTACATTTATAATATCATAATTGTTTTCTACAAAAAAGCGCACCAGCGCCGGCGTGATATTTTGGCTGCCTGTAACTTCAACGGTATGACCATAACTGGTAATATCATCGATGAAATCCCACGCCGCTAGCACCGGTTGATGTGGCCATGGTTCCGGCAATGCCTGTTCGAGATTTATGACGGTAGTGTACCCATTCTTTCCGAACAGCTGCTTCGACAATGTTTCAAGGTTACCTTCTGCCAAAAGCCGGCCTTCCACAAATATCCCTACCCTGTCGCAGACCTGCTGAACATGATGCAAATGGTGCGAAGAAAGCAACACGGTAAGGTTCTGTTCGCGGCTTAACTGCCTGATCAGCGACAGGAAATCTTTAACACCTGCCGGATCAATACCAAGCGTAGGTTCGTCCAGGATGATCAAATCAGGGTCCTTAATGAGTACATCGGCCAGGCCCAGGCGCTGTTTCATGCCCCTGGAAAATGTCGAAGTCTTTTTATCTTCAGCTGCGGTCAACCCCACAAGATCAAGTACACGGACAGCTTTCTCTTTAACCTCCGTCCCGGACAAGCCGTTCAGCCTCCCAATATATACCAGATTTTCCAATGCGGTCATATGGTCATAAAAACCTACGCTGTCGGCATATAACCAACTTTCTTTTTTACTTTTATCGCATCGCGGGTTGCATTATATCCGCAAACCGTTGCTGTTCCCCTGGTCGGCTCCGTAAGACCCAGCATCATGAGGATGCTCGTCGTCTTGCCTGCCCGTTAGGGCCGAGCAGTCCGAATATCTCACCTTCGTATACCTCCAGGTTCAGGTTGTCAACAGCTATTTGACGGCCATAATTTTTTGTCAGGCCCTTCAATTGAATAATAGGATTTTTCATTGGTAATCTGGAATTATCTTCTGCCGTATTTGCGGATAAGGAAGTAAACAATGCCGATGGCGATGAAAATAGCCAGTAAGCCTAACCAACCGGCCAGCAGCGATGTTTTAACGGCCAGGCGGAAAGCAGCCTGCGAATTTGCGCTGCTGTTTGACGCGGTTAAAGTAGCGGCGTAGTCGCCGGCGAGTGTTTTATCCGGAACTTTAAGGGTCACCACAGCATTTTGCGATTCGGCAGGCTTTAGATCGTTAATAGCCGATGGTTCAAAGGTAGCTTCCCACCCTGGCGGCAATTGGCTGGTCAACTGTACATTGTTCAGGGGAAGGGAGCCCGAGTTTTTTACAATTAACTGAAGCTGCTTCTGGCTTCCTGAAGTAACATCCTCGCTTAACCTTCCTGTCGGCGTGGTTAAAGTAATATTATACGTGCCCCTGACCACCGCTTCAAGTGTTAGCGCCAGGCTGTCCATGCCTGATATTGCACGAACCGGAATTTTATATTTTCCCGGTCTGGAATCCGGCGCGGCGTTTACCTCAACCGAAATATCCCGTGATTTGCCGGCCTCAATATTGATGGAGGTGACCTGGATGCCATCGACCTTACATGTTATTATCCAGCCTGGCGGCAAACTGGTCTGTAAATCATAGGTGTGCGCTTCGGCTGATCCGTTCTGTAATGTGGTACTGTAACGGAATGTTTCATTAGTTGCGGCCTCTATGTTGATGAGTTTCGCATTGAACGCAGATTGTGTTTTTGATCCGGACTGCTGTGCATGGGCGTTTGCACATAAAACAAGGAAGCAAAAGAAATGAATAGTGCGGCGTAGTACGCTTAAGGGTGTTGTAGATAATCTGGATAACATGATTCAACGACTAAAATGGTTAATAATAGCTTTTAAAAAATGCTTCAAAAATTGGTTTAAGGGTTAAAAATCGATGGTTCAAATAAAAAAAGCTGTTTAGACTCATACAATACCTTTAACATTTTTTAACAAATGAAGGTATGTATTAGCACTCACCGGAAAATTCGGCGCGTAATACAAGCATAGTTAATTATGCAGCCTCAGCCAAAAATACAATGCTTGGCTGGTTTAAAAATGATATTTCAGCAGAAGAGCGCAAACAGCTCAACGCTTTTTTCAGGGTTCATGTGAACAGCAGAAACATAAAGCAACTGATGCTGGGAGCTTGCTATGGCTCGGTGGCAGCTATAACCATAACTCCTTTGCAGGATATTCCGGGCCTTGACCAAACAAGCCGGATGAACGTACCCGCTTCGAAAAAAAGGTAACTGGAGGTGGAGATATGTGCTCCGATGGGGTAGCCGCAATTCTCAACTGCTCGTAAAAAAATATAACCGCTGAGATACAATCTTAGCAATCGTTTATACCGGAAAAATCATCGCTGGCAAGGATTTTGTGTAGTTCCGGCGATATATTAAGTATTAACTTTTTTGCAGTGAACAGTTTAAACAACGGAGAGTTTAACATTTCTCATGAAACGGCGAAAGAAGATTTCAGCTTGCTTTTACAGGCACTGGATGCTTCAATTTCCGGAATTATTTTAACGGATAACCGCTTGCCGGACAATCCGATCATCTATTGTAACAAAGCGTTCGAAACCATTTCCGGTTATCAACGGAATGAAATTATAGGACACAACTGTCGTTTTTTGCAGAAGGAAGACCGGGATCAGAAAGAGCGCGAGAAGCTGCGCAACGCGATACGCAACGGCGAAAGCTGTATCGTCGATATTCGGAACTATCACAAGGACGGCACCTTGTTCTACAATGAACTATACATGTCGCCCATCAAAGATGATCAGGGCCGGGTCAGCTATTTTATAGGTGTTCAAAATGACGTAACCCACCGCAAAAAGGCGGAGCTCGATCTCCGTCATCAGCAGCAGCTGATGGAAAAACGCATTTCGGAACGTACGCAAAGCCTGAAAGAAAGTGAAGATTATCTCGCCAGTATCGTGCAGACCGTCAGGGAAAGCCTGATCGTACTGGATCCTGATTTCCGGGTATTGAGCGTTAACGATCATTTCCTGAAAACTTTTAAAGTAACCACCGGCGATACAATCGGAAAATTGCTTTATGACCTCGGTAATGGTCAATGGAACATTGCCTCACTGAAAGAACTGTTGGAAAATATTTTACCGACCAACAATCCCGTCGAAGAATTTGAAGTGGAACATGACTTTCCGCATATTGGCAGGAAGCTGATGGTGCTGAATGCCCACCGGATCGAGCTGGAAGGCCAGTACAAGGATCGCATTCTGATCGCTATTGAAGATATTACGGACCGCCGCGAGATCGAAAGACGGAAAGATGATTTTCTCTCGATAGCCAGCCATGAACTCAAAACACCGCTGACCACGATTAAAGGCCTGGTGCAGATAATGCAGCGCACGGTACCGCCGGAACTCGGTGAAAAGTTCAGATCTGTTTTGGAAAAAACAGGCGTCTATGTGGATCGGTTAAATAACCTGATCGCGGAGCTGCTGGACGTTTCCCGTATCCAGACCGGCAATATCGAATTGCATAAAGACCTGTTCGACTTCGATAAAAGCGTTCATGAAGCGGTTGATACTATTCAGGCGGCCACCAAATCCCACCAGATCCAGGTAAGCGGAAATACCGGTGAAATGATATCTGCTGATGAATCGCACATTGTGCAGGTCATTAATAATCTCTTGTCCAACGCGATCAAATACGCTCCGGACCATAGAGAAATCGAAGTTTACCTTTCGCAGGTAAGCAATTTCGTTAAATTCTCGGTGAAAGACCAGGGTATGGGCATCCGGATGGAGGACCATAAAAAGATCTTCGACCGTTTCTACCGCGCCGGTGAGATACAACAGCGTTTCCCGGGCATGGGGATCGGCCTGTATATCTGCGACCAGATCATTAAAAACCACGGCGGCACCCTTTGGGTGGAAAGTGAACCCGGCAAGGGATCAACCTTTAGTTTTACACTTCCTTTAAACACACAGGCAACCTGATGGATACGAAAAGGATAGTAATATGTGATGACGATGAAGGCATATTGGATATGCTGGAGATCGCCTTGGAAGGCAGCGGTTATACGATTATACCCGTGCAAAACAGCCTGCACATTTACGATGTGATCGACCGGGAGCATCCTGACCTTTTATTGCTGGATCTATGGATGCCGGTATTGTCGGGTGACCAGGTTTTGAAAAGCCTGCGCAAGAACCCGAAGACCTATGAACTTCCGGTGATCATCATATCGGCCAGCCGTGACGGAAAGCAAATTGCTGCGGATGCTGGTGCGACCGATTTCATGGCCAAGCCATTTGACCTGGATTTTCTACTGCAGAAAGTTCAGCAATATGTCAATTGATCGGACAGGTCTCCTTCTGTTTCAAGATTTTGTGCCAACAAAAAAGCGCGCTGTCTTAGCGCGCTTTTCTAAATGACAACAATTATTGCTGTTTAACAACAGGCGCTGTTAAAGCCATGATCGCCGCCCTTTGTTTATCAAGGTCAGCTAATTTTTGCTTCTTCCTATCAATCTTTTCATTGAGGTCTTTCATGTCCTTAACGTTATCTTTCTGATTATCCATTGCATCTTTGGCATCATTGGCCTGGTTGTTCGCCTTTCTTGCCTGCTTCATTGCTTTTTTGGCATCACCGACATTGCCGTTAGTTGCCGTGCTGGCCGTTTCCTTACTCCCCTGCGCAGAGGTTACCGCATCCTGTGCCGTAGAAGCGCTTTTGGATTGGTAACCGGCGGTTTGATTTTGCTGTGCGATCAGCTTGCTGTTCAGTTTGGAAATTTCTAACGTCACTTCTCCGTATTCTTTATTTAACTTAACCGTATCGGCCGCGGTTTTATATTTCTGGGCAGAGGCAGAAACTGTAAAGCCTAAGGTAGTCATGGCGAACACGCAAAATGCGGTTGTTGCCTTGTTGAATTTGATCATTTGTTTTTTGATTATCTGCTGTAATTCAGCATAAGGTACAGTACAATAACCGCTCCATAACCTTCCTGCCTATAACACCTAATTATCTGTATTACAATTAAATAAAAGCGTCTCTTATAAAGGATTTAATGTAGTTATTAAAGGGTTGGTCATATTTGATGATAATCGCTGATCCCCTGAAGATAATAATTAGGGGAATTATTATCCAAACGGGACAAAACCAATGAATATACAGGAAACTTTTGACGTGTGTTGAGCAGGGCATAAGGAACGGGTGTTAAGAGAACAAGTTACCCCGGCATTTGTATAAAAATAAATGTGCGCCGAAGAAATGGAAAGCATCTCCACAGGGGCTTATATGTTATCACTGGAATACTGACACCGGAACTGAAATTTTTTCATCTGAAAACTGAAAAAATTTCAGAATTACAGCCATGGCATAAAGCTTGTAATGAACTGTTTAATTTAATTAATCTTTTGTTCAATTATTTTTTAAAGTGAAATTTAAAGGAGAAAAGGCCATGACCTTAGTTAAATTCAACAACAACGCAAACAACTCATTAATGCCGGGCTTTAATGACGTTTTCGATTCAATCTTCAACGATACCTTTTTCAGCGACAGAATGGTGACACGTGTACCTGCTGCGAACATTGGCGAAAGCGAGAACTGCTATCATGTGGAGTTAGCAGCGCCAGGTTTGAAGAAGGGTGATTTCAAACTTAACCTGGAAAGAAATTTGCTTACCATCTCTGTAGAGCAAGGCCCGGAACAAGCAGATAACCAAAAGAATTACAGTAAGCGTGAATACAGCTACAGTTCCTTTGTGCGCTCCTTTACGTTGCCCGACAGCGCCGATCATGGCCAGATCGAGGCCAGCTATTCTGATGGTATCCTTCGCATCGATATCGCTAAGCGCGAAGAAGCCAAAGCGGTGCGTCGCCAGATTGAGATCAAATAAGTGTTTGATAATTTTCATTGAATAAATGGGCTCCAATTGGTTGGGGGCCCATTTTGATTTTATCATCATTATGGAAACACAGTTTTACATCCTGTTAAGCCTTAAAACCACACAAGGCTTTGTCGATTACGGGCAGTACTTCTTCGGGAATGAGCGCGAGGCGGCGTACGATTTGTTCCGGCAGCTTAAGGGCGACCCCGATATGATGGCCAACTGCCCGCTACACATCGATCTCATGGAGACGGTTGATAGCCTGCCGGTAAAAATTAAAAGTATTTGCTGCACATTGGAAGAACTCGGTTTCAATTGCCAACTTATCGCCAAGGAGATCTTTCGTTTAAAGAATTTGGAGGAGCTGCCATGAAAGAGAATTTCGGCTTCTATAGTTCGCTGCTTTTCTCGCTGTTGTTCTGCGTGCTGTTGTTTGATAGTATCTTATTGCTAACGGGCAGAATTCACCATATTCCCGGTAGCCACAGACAAGTGCTGCTGATCGGCTTATTACTATGGGTCATTTTACTGTTCCTGGGAAGCGATCGCGATGATGACTGGGCAGGACAACGGTAATCATTAATAGCTGGCTGTAGTTTGCAGAACAATTGTTGTATAATATTGCGCATATTGGTTATTCGGAGCCTTAAACCAAGAACTATCCAAACCGTAATTCTCCCGGATATCTTTACAACTCTCAACCGTCTATGGTCATCATTTCGCGGTAACATATTTTGCAGTAATTAACAGCAACAATGTTCTGTGAGCTTTTGCTTCATCATAATTTTCTTTAATCAGTTGCTTAATCTGCTTATTTTTCAGCTTTACAGCGGCCATTTCCAGAACCTGAAACGATGCCATTTCCATGCTTTCAATATTCTGGAGATAAAACGCGATCGAAAGATCCCGCAACTCGGCATCTTTACTGTGCAGTTTAATGTCTTCAAAAGCGTCATCGATCAGCCCGGACAGGCCGCTGAAATTACCTTCTTCGCGATCTGCCTCCAACATGTATAAATAATATCCATCCTGGCCAGTTGCTTTTCCACATCTTCTAAAGTTTCGAGGATTGCAGAGCGCAGGTCTGCGAAATGAGCCTCCCCGGCTATCTGCGGGAGATGTTTAATCAGGTGCGTTTTGGCGGCGTAAATCTTGTTAAGGTTATTGATGAAATAAACCCTCAGTTTTTGCGGTCCAACAAAAATTTGACCACGTTTGAATTGGTTTGATTTTTCTTCCATACGGTCAACTAAATTACTAATATCATATCGCATTAAACGCTAAGGATGAAATTTTCAGAAATCTATTTCAGGCGAGGTGCGTTTTTACTCTTAATAAGAGGTCATAAATATCGAAAGGCTTTTTGATATAAAAATCGGCTCCGCATTGGTTAGCAATCATCTCGAGATCGGTTTCCGCTGATACAAGCACAACCGGTAATTTATTTTCAGGATAATTAGCTTTGATTTCAGCGCAGATCTGATCTCCTCTTTTCTCTGATCCTGCTATGCGTACATCCAACAAAATAAGATCAGGATTGATTATGTGAATGTTATTAGCTGCTTCACCTGTATTTGAAACTACAACGTTGAAACCCTCATCCCGGAAGATCACATGCAGGATATCTAAAATGTCTTCGTCGTCATCAATGATAAGTATCCGTTTGTTCATATCTAAATGATATCAATATCCATACCCGCGGTGATCAAAAGAAGGCTTATTCCAACATTTTTTAATTTGCAGTATAAGACGGATTTTCTTATCATCATCAAATTCAGCGGTACCTATCGTTATAGTCAGTTATCGATTGAAATATATTTTTATTGTCCTGTTTAAACGAGACTATGTCCTGTTTTAACTTTAAGGCCGGGTAAGTTACGGATCGGCCTTTAATTGGGGCTTGATCCAGAATAATCGCAAAATGCGTAGGAAAGCACTGTAGTTTCCCGGGTTCGCCGCGAAAATTGTCGTCAGTAAATTGTTAGTTTTCGGATAGGTAAAAACCCTATAATGGTACAAAGAAAATGTGCATGTCCGCGGCCGTGGCCTAATTTGACAAGGAAACGGCTTCAATTTTCGTAAAATCAATAGGCTTGGATAAAAAGGTGGATAAACCACAGCATATTGCCCCCTGTCGACCATTTTAACTTTGACCACATGCTATTGTCGTTATCAAGGAGTTAGAAATGCAAACGAAATTGGTAAAGTGGGGTCAACCAAAATGTTTTTTCCAAATTGCATACAGTTCCTTCAAAAATCTTTTGTTATTTCATTTTTGATTTTACAGGTTATCGATATATCATTTGTTAATATTTTGCGATTAATAGTTTTATACTACTTTGCCCGCCTGATGGCTTTTTCCTGCCCCGCGTTACTTTCCACTTTATTAAGCATCGCTGTTATTTTATAAACGTATAATACTCCTGGTTGTACGGTTTTATCTACGTAGGTAACCGCATTTTTAACGTCAGATACCTTGCTAAAGCTTTTCGCAGTAACAGCTTTACGGTAAACTACGTAATCATTACCCTTGTCATTTCCAGGCCAGGTAAGCTGAATGCCATCGGTTTTGTTGATCAGGTAAAAATCCGAAGGCGGGGAGATAAAATCATAGGTTGGTACTGTTAGCTCAGTAAGCGATGACAGCAAACTTTGGTTAGCAAAAGCATCAACGGAGGTAACACCATATTCATAAGTTTTGCCCGGCGTAGCGAGTGTATCCCTGAAAAACGGAAGGCGCTCCACTTTTGAGATCATCTTAAAAAAAGGCTGCCCTTTTTCTCTTCGGAATACGATATAGCCAATCACATTGTCATACACCGCAACAGTGTTTTCCCATTTAAGGCTCACAGCCCTATCGGCCCAGCGGCTTTGCACTCCTGCAGGCGATGCTACATACTGGGCTTTTAACGGACGGATGCCTACCGGTGCGGATATATCGCTCATGTTTTGCGCCAGGTTCATTACCTGCACAGCATATACGTATTGTGTTGCCCCGTTCAGGTATTTTAACGAGTCGCGGTAAACGGTATCACGGATTGGCGGTGAAATGACCTGCATATCTTTAGCAGACGTACCACGAAGCACATAGTAAGCAAAAAGATCAAGCTCAGGGTTTTTATCCCAGCTAAGTACAATAAACCGGGTGCTATCCTGTTTGGCGGTTAGCCCGCCCGGTTTTGACGGCCTCTCATTTTTTACCTGCATTGAGCCATTCGCGGTAGCGGTTGGCAGCATCTTAAAGCCCGGATAAGGTACCAGCAAAGGCCTCACCTGGTAATAATATACCATATTGGGCAACACTTTGCGGTCGAGGTAATTAACTGCGTTTGGTGCAAGCGTATCTGCAACAACAAAATCCTTTTGCGCCGAGCGCGATTTAAGAATCTGGATCCCCGAGTAAACGGCCTGCCGTGGCAAGGCGTTCCAGCTTAAATACAACGCATTGGTGGTATCTTTAACCTTAAGACCGGTAATGGTTGCGATGCTTTTAAATGATTTGGTAAGATGGCTGCTGGGATCAGAACTTGCACCTTTGTTGCCGGCCATATCATAAGGTTGCATATAATAGGTAAGCAATTCGCCGGGGTTTACCTTTTCTGTAAAATAAACATGCAAACTATCATCGCGGTTATAAACTATCAAACGTTCGGCGGCCACAGTGAAGCGTTTTGAGATTGAAGATTTTTTATATACCGATGCGAAAACGGCAGGGTTTGCAGCCGGTGCCGGAACCGACCAGGTAAACTGAACCACACTATCGGCAACCAAAGCCCTGTTCAATTTAAACTTGGGGAAAGGCACCCGCTTTACCGCCGAAACTGCTTCTGTATAAATAACCTCCGTTTTCCCCGCAGCGTCAATACCCGAAACTCGGTAAACCGTAGCGGCCGAATTGCCCTTGATGTCAGTATCGGTCCACATCATCCCGATACCTTCCAAAAACTCTTTGGAAAGGAAAAAATAACCAATTTTTTGTACATCGCCGCTTTGCAAGGTGGCCCAGGCTTCGGCATCATCCCTGGCTTTTACCTTGATCTTAAATTCATCGGCTACCGATGATCCCGCGCGTTTTTTAAATTCGGAATAGGAAGCCGGAAAAGTAACCACTACCTGTTTTTTAAAATCGCCTGTTCCACTCTGGTCTTTGCTTACCTCGTAGCTTTTATACTTTCTGAAAATATTAAGAGATTTGGTACCGGCATCCGGTGCGTTCACCATAATGATCACCTGCTTGTCTGACGGCAGCAGGTGGCCGCCCACTACCCCGGTTTGTATTTGCTGCGCATTTACACCTGTGGCCGCTATCAGTAGTAATATTATTAAATTAAATTTTTTCATACTGTTTTTAAATTAAGGGCATACTGAACGGTCGCCGCCCACGTGGATACCAAAATTAAGTCCTCTGTGCTGCGCATACCCGAGGTCTACATTCGCAGTAGCGCAAACTTTGGCCCCGGCCGGCGGCCAGTCCCAGCACGTATCTATCGAGTTACAGCCCGGGCTACAGCCGCCTATGCTAAAGTCGGCCCGGCCACCGGCAGATCCTGAAATGAACCAGCCATCCGTATCATTACGACCGCCCCGGATATCATAACAAGCCTGGAAACCGGCGCTTACACATAAACCAATAGCGCAAGCTTTGGCTCCGCCGCCATATTTGCCTGATAAGCCAAGCAGGTAACTATTTTCGGCAAAATTGAGCAACAGCGTTGATTTCGATTCAGTGTAGAACCATACACTGGCACTGGCTACGTATACATCAAAACCAATAGCCCTATTTTCGGGGATGCCAAGCGAAGCGGTACTATTAAGGTAGATCCCTGAAAACTCCGTATTGATATACTCCGGCGCTGCATTGGCAAAATAATACGAAAGCCTGTCGGTACGGGTTCGCGGGTTTTTAAGGCCTATAGCCATAGCGTAATCCGCCCGGGCGTTGATGAGGCCTAACAGTGAAAGGTCCATGCCGCATCCCAAAAACACATACTTGTCGGTGCTTTTACCGCTTACCACCAAATCACCTTGGATATGCGCTTTTACCAGGCCTTTTATCGGCTCAATATCTGAAATGACACCTACCGTAAAATATTGGTTAGGTATATCTAACACCAGATCGGCATGGGCCAGGTTCAGGTAATCGGCCACTTGAACGGTAGCATAACCTCTTATAACGGGGCCGCTCTCGACCGTTAGGCCAATAGGATCGAGCTTAACCAATGTACTGGTGCCGGTAAATGATAATCCTCCGTTAATATCTATTTTAAATTTCTTTTCGGCACTGTTGTAGTTGAAACCACCACCTACGCGATCAATAGTAATGATACCCACAGGAATTACTGTACCGGCGCTGAAAGCTGCCCCTACATCAATACCTCCGGTTACCTTGTAATAGTGAAAGTTAACCGAGGCATTTATAGGCGTACCAGGTATCGATAATGCCCCCGCACCGTCAAAACCATTATCCTTGATCCCCACCTCGATCGCTGATTTCATTACCGGGATATCGATAGTGGCACCAAGCTTACTTACCGAGGCTTCTATGCCGCCGCCAACTTTAGCTTTAAAGCGGATATCGCCCGCGGTAAATTTGATCATCGGCACATCTACCGTAAACTCGCCCTGTACACCAATAAAAGGGATTTGATCGGTAGTGTTAAACTGGATGCTTTGCACTTTAAATTTGGCAAAGGCAAAATCGGCCGAGAAATCGGTGGGCGCGTCTATCATAAACCGCCCGTCGGTTTGTATTTCAAAAACAGGCAGGTTGATCTCTTTAGTAATAAAAGTATCAAACTTGATCTTACCCGATCCGGCCAGTTTATAGGCTGATGAGCCCGGTGCTTTACCAAAGCTAAGCGGCGTGCTGCCCGGCATTAGTTTTACTACATTCAGCAGGTTCAAGCCTTCATCCGGGATTTTAAAGCTGCCTCCATAAAAAATATCCTTGCCAACGCGCAGGTCTGAAAAGCTTACGGTAGATGGTGTGGATTTAGGGATCTGCACCGTAATACTGCCCCCAAAGTTGAAGCCGTCTTCCGTAAACACCAGGGAGGCCAGTGAAGCTTCCCAACTGCCGATGGACAGTTTGGGCAAATCGGTAGCCACTATTTTCAACTTACTGATCTGCAATTGCGGGTTCAGCACAAAATCTTCAATTTTTAAGTTGATAGTTTTTATCACGCCCAGATCAGGTGTGCTTACCGAACCTTGCAGGTGAATTCCCTGCTGATCAACATAACTGCCCGCGAAAGCTATCTTAGCTTTAAAACCGTACACTTCGGCTTCCCAATCGGTCATGCCGGTGTCTCCCCCCGTAAACTTCAGCCTGGTAAGCGCCGACGGCACCCCGCCTGAGCTGAAAACAGGAACCTCGGGCGATGAGGTGTTGTCAGGTATTAACTGCGGTATATAACTTTTGGCCAGCAGGTACCCCCGGCTGTCGGTTACACCGGTCATATCTAACTGCAGCTTGCCTTTTATCTCTCCTTTACCACCCGTTGTACCTGTAACAACCAGGGTTTCTCCGTCGGGTTTAAGTATAAGCGGTAAAAAGTTAAATAATTTAAGCGAGAGCTGTGTATCGTCGGTCTGTACCTTGTTACCCTCTGGTATCGGATTATTTGATGCATCAAACGTAACTCTTATGTTAGTAAACTTCAACGAAATTTTATCATGGCTGCTCAATATTGAAAATAGAGGGGTAAGATCACTGAATTTACCGGTTACGCGATAAGAATTAAGGCCATCGGGTGTCATTTGATCGAGCGCCACCGGAAAGCCCAGTAACTTGCTTATGTTTTTACCACCGCCATCGCCAAGGGTAAAATTAACGGTAGCCGGTTCGGAGGTTAGGTTTTCCTCTTGCGTTAAAGATATAAAGCCAGATTTTGATGCTTTAAGGAAGGTTTTTCCTGCTGGAAGACTGATTTGATACCGTCCATCAACCCCTGTAACGGTATTAAGATACGGTTGACCTTCAACCTCAACAACAGCGCCGCCTATATTGCTCCCGGCAGCGGTAACAACACCGCTGACCAGGGTACCTTTAGCAAGTGTAATGTTTTGGGGACTTTCAATACCGTTTTCCTGAACAATCACTGTATTTTCAACAGCTACCAGTCCGGAACCATCTGGAGGCTTTACGCTTACTTTGGCATTACCTCCAAAGCCTTCGTAAAACCATTCCCCATTTGTGGCTACGTGTGATGTATCAAACAGCGTGATGGTGGCATTATTTACCAGTGCACCGTTCGGGTCTAAAATCCTGAACCTTATCCTGCCTGTCCGGCGTACCAGGTTACCGCAATCGCCCAGATCAATAGTACGTACCGCCGATTGCACCAGCGGATTATTATGGAGGTTTTTTGAATAAAGATCAGCAAACTGAATGGCCGAGGCCCTCATTGCCGGGCTATTGATAAAGGCCTGATCGTTAACAGGTCCGGTTAGTACGGGGTTATTGCCCACCATATTAGCTATAGGCGATGCAATTTGCGGTGTGCTGTTGTCAAGCACTATGGCATTTGTTATCGGCTTTACATCGCCTATTGCCGGTGACGTAGCACTTGCCACTGTTGGCCCGGCAAAACCAAACATGCGTGTATTATAAACAAAGCCCCTGTTAATTGATCCCTGGATACTATTGGCAGTAAGAATATTAGCATTAAGCTGGTTAAGCTTTGCGATATTATCGCCGGGGTTGATTACCGGGTTAATTACCCTATTGGCTATCGATATCACATTAGAAGGGTTCTGTGACACCGAGCCGTTGCCAGGCGCAGGGTTAGCATTTGCCTTTGGCGGTGCAGGGATTACTACATCAATGGTTTGTGAAATGTATCCCTCCTTTTCAATCATCAGCTTATGGTTGCCCTGGTAATAGCTTGTCTGGAAAAGCCCGTCCTCGCCCGAGTTAAAATAAACCGTTGAGTTAACAAAGTGCAAACGCGCGTTTGGAATTGCTTCTTTTGTTGAAGATACAGCCCTGCCCACCACGCTCACAATATCCGGTTTGATGCTGAATATCACTTCCTTGTTTGATCCTTTGGCCAACGCCTGGAAGATTTGCACTGTATCGGGAGTTACCTCCAGGTCCTGAAATTCACTGCTTACTTTAATCAATTTTACCTTAAAGCTCGCGCGATCTTTTAGCTGTGGTAAGTTCGGGATCGTGAACCTGCCAAGCGAATCGGTCTTCGCACTATAGGGGCCGTAGTCAGCAGTTAAAACTTTTACAAGGTTCAGTTCATCTATCTTGCTTAAAACACTCTCCGCCAAAATGGTTGATTTATTCGCATTACTTACAACAGTGTTCGATATTGGCGAGGGTGCGGTAGGTAATCCTGCAATGGCAGGCATTGGGCGGATAGTTGCCGGGCCGTTAAATTGTGCGCCGCCAAGTGAAAGCGTGTTTAGGATTAACGGCCTTGCGATAACCCCACTGACAACAGGCACCTGGTTATTATTGCCGCCAAGAAGGATAGCTGTTCTTGATGCCTGCCTGTTGAAATAATCAATTACTGACCCCGTGAGCGGTGGTGGCCCGGGATTCAATAAATCGCTCGTATTGTACTCAATCTTAACTATGGCACCCGTAACCGGTACAAAGCCCGTTGGCAGCGACATCCTTACTTCTCCAAATACGTATGCCGGTGTGGCCGTTAACCGGTAATCGGCGCTAACATTAAGCACCAAATTAGATGCAAGATTAAGGTTATGGGCCTGCAGATCGGTAGTTTTGCCATTAAAGCGCTGGTTGTGGCTATCAATAATTACAGTGAAACGCCCACCGTAAAATAACCGGCCGAACTTTATTGCCCCGCCTCCGGTACCCATTTTTACACTATCAACTGCAACTTCGACCACATTACGCCCGTTTATAACTTCTGCGTGCTTGGTATCAAAAGGAATATTACCTTCCTGGTACAGATAATTGGCGCTCTCAAAGTCTACCTTATCCCGGTAAATGTGTACGATCGCTACCTTATCTTCCGCACCGGCATCGGTCACATTATCGATACTAAGCTTTGGGGTAAAACGCATGGTACGGGCCAGTAAAAGGATCTGCCCTATGTCGCGCGTCCCTGTTGAATCCAGTTTGCTTATCGGAATCTCGACGCTTTTCGTCTCGAAATCGTTCGACTCGATTCCGATAATCAGTTTAGAGTATTTGGATAAACCCATATACGAAGGGTGTGTAAAATCAATAGAGAAATTTCCCGCGCCATCGGTTTTACCACTGGTTATCAATTCCTCTACAGGCGGATCATAGTTGTTGTGGAAACCAAAACTAAAGTCGAACATCGGATTTATAGCAAACGACGGGGCTGAATACATGCCCATATAAGAAAAATCCATTGTGAAATTTGTGGCTTGCGTTGCCGCTGTCGTGGCCGAAAATTGGTTCGTCGATTTCCAGTTTGGGTCAACAACACCTTTAATAGTGATCTGCGTGTTGGGTAAGGCGTACCGCTCGGTGGCGGTATCAATCGTTATGGGATCTTTAGTGTAAGAAAGATAAGTACCTCCCGATGTAGTGATCACATCGGCGGCCGCCGGCCCGTCAGGGGTTACGGCTGGTGGCGGCAAATTAGGGATCAGCGTAGGATCGACCTGCGCTGCGGCGGCTATTCTTGAATCATTTAAAATATTAGGGGCATTAAATATAGGGATCCTTATACCCGATATTGACCTCGAGGACAAACCTGGTATAGGTCCACCGGTCAATACAATTGGGGATGGTTTAGCCTTTACTATTGTGTTGACCGGAACAGGAATGTCAGCCGATACCCCGCCGTAAGGTACTGAGCCTGTATACTGAGGTTCAGTTTTCTTAAAGGTCCAGGCCAGCTTGCCTTTTATGGTATTGGTGGCGTATTGTACCGTTTGGGGTTTTTCCTGCACTTGCCCGTTAACTAAGGTAACACCCGTTGCTGTAGTGGGCCCGCCATACGTAAACGCCCTTACTTCACTGCGTCCATTGTTACGGAAAGGTGTGTGATTAAACGGATCATATGCCTCAACCATGAGGGCGTACTGCCTGCCTGGTGTAAGTTGCGGATCCGAAGGACTATATACATAAGTGTTACCAACAACCTCTTTTTCGAAAAAATAAGGTTGCGTTGCCGACATGATCGCATTATTGGGATTCCTACCGCCAAGTACCTCTACCATCCTGATCTTATATCTTACAGCCGACATGATTTGCGATGACGTACCCGGCGGCGTGCTCCATTGCATGATCACAACCTGGGCGCCGGTAGCTGATACCTGCGCATCTTCCACGGGTGAAATGATGGTGGGCGGCTCCAGGCTGCTTATAGTAAACGTGTTACTACAACCTACCGGTTCATCTGGACTAATGACGGCATTGGTATCATAATCAAACGCCTGCAAACAAAAACGGTAACTGCCTTCGGGCAAGCCATTTTTGTTAATGAATTCGCTTTGGGTTATACCGGTGTACTTCACCTGGGTATAATCAAAAAATTTACTGATGTCATTACCGTTAAGGCTGCGGGTTTGGCCCGGATCAAGCTCAATGGCTACAGGACTTTTGTAATTTGGCTTTACAGCAAGTATCACACCGTTATCGCCGGTAACCGTTCCCCGTAACTGGATCCGTTGCCTTTTGGTTGATACGTTGGTGACCGCGATCACCATTAATTGGGGCTGCGATGCATAATCGGTGATCTTACGCGGATAAGGCGGCAAGATCTGTATCGATACGCTTACTTGTGCTTTTAAGGGCAACCAGGCAACACAAATGAGTAAAAAGAGGTACAGTTTTTTCATATTCTTAGAAGCTTAGTAGATAACTCAATTCCCCGCGGGTTTCTGTAAAATTTGGCTGCAGCTGAGGCCCTGCCGTTTTCACTTTGTTATTGGTAAGGAATAAATTGAAGGATATCAATTGTTTATTAGTCACCCGGTAACCCAGGTTACCGGTAGCGTTAATGATAAATGTATCCTCTCCGCCTAATGACTTGCTGCTGGTAAAAGTGCTGCTAAGGCCGGTTTGCAGTTTTTGAAAAAAGACCTTGTTTGCCCCTGCCGTTGCCGACCGGAAGCTGTTGCTCATGCCCTGCCCACTCAATTTGGTATCCGAAATATTGACGTAGGCGCTCAACATCCTTTTAGTGAAGTTGATATTGTAGCTCAGCATATACTGGTTTGTTTTTATGCTGCGCGATACGGCATCGGTACTATAAAAAGTGTTATAGTCATTTAAACTATTACGGGTAAATGAGCCGGAGACCATATGGATCACATCGGTGCTGATGATCATGTACCGGGGCATGATGGTGATGGTTTGGGTGGTTTGTACAATCTTAAGCGAATCGGCAAATAAAACGGTTTGGGCCTTTTGATTATCGGAGAAGTTGGTGTAAACCGCATCTACCGACAGTGATTTGGTAATATCAACGCCCGCGTTAAACGCGCCAATAACCCGGTGATTGGTCGCTCGTTTTTGATCTTTTATATTATCGTGCTGAAAGCCCAGGCTACCGTTAAACCTTATTTTTCCTTTGGCAAGATTTGCAGAAGGGCTTACCGTCCAGTTTTCATAATCCGAGCTGAAATAGTAGGCACCCATGGTCTGAAAATCTGGGTCGACACGCTTATATTTTAGTTTGAGTCCATAGTTCCGGCTTTTATAACCAAGCCCCGCCGAAAAAGCGGTGTAGTATTCGGATGTACCATTTAGCCCAAAGGTAGTGCGGAGTTTATTCAATAAAGTACTGCTTCCATTATCAAGCGAGATTGGCGAATTAACATCATTAGTATACAAGCTTAATGCGCCGTCACTTTCAAACATAAAATACTTAAAAAAGCTAAACCTTGAGGTATAACCCATCACATCATTTCTGGCCGGGCTTATATAGTCTTGCTGCGGGGTAACACCTTTTGGTTTGATGGTATCGTCTTTGGCGCTCAGGTAACTCAATTCAAAAAAGTTACGATCTGTTCCGTAACCAAGTTTAGCGGCATATCCTTTTCGTGAAAAAGAAAACGGTACCAAAGCCTGTGTTGTCGTATCAATGGTGGTGGCCCTGTTCAAACGACCGTACATAAAGCCAACCCGCAGCTTGCCAGGGGTTAATTCAAAACCCGCTCCAAGCATGGTATGACCGCCCAGGGTATAAGGCGAAAAAGAGATGTCCCGGTAACCGAGATGCACGGTAACCCATTTATAAGCAGGACTTATTCCAAACTGGTTAAATGGCTGCCTGAATGATTTATCAGACTGGCTGAAACTGAAAGACAACGGTACATCCAAACCGTAAAAACTAATGGTTGGATTACCCGAAAAATAGTAAGTAAAAGGTGCACGGCGATCCTGGATACCCGTTGCATTATAAAAAATACCCTGAGCCTGAATAGTGCCTGAGAAGGTTACCGGCTTTTGATGAGCGATATTTTCAAGATCTTGAGCGTGAAGGCAGCAGCATCCACTATAAATAAGTGCCATTAACAGCAGGTATTTTTTCATTGCAGTTAGGTTGATACCCTCAACCCACCAACCGGTTAAATGGCGGTCAATGAGTTAAATGAGATATGAGTGATAAGGTGCTTTGTTACTTATGGCTTTTCAGAATGTAGTATCGCCGTTTGGGATATATATTACTGTTTTAGTGAACTGTTTCATAGGTGTTGGTTTTAATAATATTTATAGTGATAGCTTATGGTTTTACAGTCCGCAGTTATGCGAAATCCGTTTTACAAATAAACATGGTGAGACTAAGAATCTCTTTCGAGTTTGTTGCAGATACTTGCGTTTTCGTTACATTTTGAAGCAAGTGGCGCTCTTCAGCGCTATGCCGTCCTGGACATTTGGCGAAGCAAGAGGTGCGTGGCTACCGCCTACATTATTTTTTCGAAACACCGAATGACAAATTCGCTTGGGATATTGGACGTCAAGCTTATGCTCATAAAATATAAAAGGGAAAAAAAACATCTTTTATACTAATAGATTATTACACCGTATCAGCGGTTTTCTTCGACCGGAAGACATTGAATGTAATGTATCGGGCACTGGTCATTCTTCCGCTTCCATATCCCCGGCAGTTACTCAGTCGAACATTCAATCCCGGATTGGTTAAACAACTATTTTCAGCAAAGGAGCCTTCCCGGGCGAAACCTTTAATGAACGTATTTCAAAGATGATTACTAATGAAGGAGCAGCGCCTCATGGTCAGGAAAAAAGCCTGGTGATGCAGGAAGCATATAAACGGCTGAATATAATACTTGCTAAAATTTGCGGCGGTGTGCGTTCTCATTAACAAGACTGATGACCTGTTCATCAGGAACCTGGGACGATGTAGACTTGAAACTATTTGGTATTGTAGGTAGATTATTATAAAAGAGGTGAGTCCGCCGAAGCATACGTAACTGAATTGGAGAGGTACAAGTCAAAAAACCTTCGGTGGTAATGGAAGTTGTGTTTATCAGGCGGTGCTGAAACGGCGGTCCCAAAAGTTTTTCCCATCGGGCACAATGGTGTTTGTTTACGTTTATCTGTTCGGATTAACGGGATTGTTTTGTTCCCGGTTATTTTTATCTATAAGTTTTTTCTTTTTTCTGCTGTCCATAACCAGGGTTACTACAGCATATATAAATACGGCCAACATGGCCAGGATCTCCTGTGTGTTTTTTTTGACAATGCCGTCCACAATGCAAATGGGGCCCAGCACTGTCAGGCAAATAAGGGTCGGTTTTCGCGGCAATAAGATGGCCATGGTAAATAATTTAATTGGTTTGCAAATTTTGCGGTGTATAATAATTTACTGTATAACCAGGTCTGCTTCAATATTTAATTCATTATCCGCTTTCACCTTGTCCCAAATGTGTACTTTTACGTGATAGGTCTCCCCTGCTTCCATCGGTCTTGCAATGGTGATATCACCGCGCAGTTCGGTAGCGCTTGCCGGCGGATAGCCCTGAGCACCTGCAAACAGGTCGGCAGCATTAAGTACCGTTGTTCCCTTTTTATCAGTTACCAAGAGCATCATCCCCGGGAAAACCTTTCCTTCTTTAAGCCCATAATTGTTTAGGCCAAGCGCTACAATAGCTATTCGGGTGTTCAATTGTACTTTATTATCGGTCATTCGTTTATTGGCCGGGTCAATCAATAAAACATCGCGCACGATAAAGCCATTGTAGCTGAAAGATAAACCGGTGCGGAAGTCCTTTTTTGCGCCTTTACTATAGTTGCATCCGACAAATATCATACAACTTAATAGCATGAGAAGCGGTATCGCTAAGGTTGTTTTTAGGTTTTTCATTGAAGTTAAGAATGTTGTTTTGAAACCAGCCAATATGATCACTACAGATTGTAAGGCCGGTACAATTTCTTCACAAAGAAACGTAGCTCATCCAAAAATTACTTTCGTATATGTTACAAATGCTTTTGAATTTGTTGCGTTGTAGATCTGCCCGTTTCTGAATATGGCATCTTATTTTGATCTGCCAGGATATGCAAGCTGATAAGTATATCAGGGGTAAATGTAAAGTGGTTTTGACGGGTCGTTATAGATGTTCATACCCACCTGGTACGGTCAAGTTTAAACTTTGCCTCGGTCTTTCGGCGGTCGGCCGTTTGGTAGATCCTTAAGCGATTTATCAATTATGTCAAGCAGAGCTTTGTGATATTAAAGCTGACAAAGATCGCTACACGCACAGAGGTGGAATTCCATGATCATGCTCCGTAAGGAAGTGCCCTATACCTTCCTACAAATGTCTGGCCCGCGCCATATGCAGAACAGCAGGAATGCACATCCGGCTAATCAGCGCCGATACCCTCAAAACGAGTAAACCAGTGACGGTATCACATCGTTTATGAGACGATTATGTTAGAAAGATAATATGCAAATACAGTGTCAACCTTTTTATTTTTCAAAATAATTTTTATTTTTATAAGCGAGTTGGTAAAGCCAGTTTTATTTATAGTGAGCGATCCATTGAGTAGGAAAAACGCATCGTCATAAAATATTGATTTTAAAGCAATTAATACCAGAGTTCCATTCCCGCTCTGAGTACAAAAGCAGAGTAAAATCGCTTCAAAAGCCCTTAAATCAAACGATTTAGGGGCTTTTTCTCTTAAAACCCCTCCAAAAGATTCATTCAACCGCATGTTTTAGGGTTCAGGATAGCTTCATAATGTTGCTGAACGGACCTTGCTACGGTTTTGAAGGCTTCGATACCCGCGGCTTCTACATCATTGTACCAAATGGCCAGCCGAATACTTCCGGCTGATAGGATCGTTTGTTTCCTTTGGCTTCTTCAATCGCTTTACTTTCCGCATCCGATGCTTCCCACCGATATTTTATCCTTGCTTCCTGTACAGCATCATAAGCCAGCTTTTGTACATGGAACCGGTCCTTCACCTGGCTGGCATTACTGAAGCGCCGTCTGACCGCTTTGATCATGTTGCCGGCTTTGCTTCAAGGCGTACCAACACTCCTAATTTTTCCATCCGATGTTTTTACGAGTTTAGTCGTGAACGAGCCGGAATGCTTACAGTATTTAAAAAAAATAAGCCCAATTTATCTCAGCAGCTTCCTCAGCATAGCCATGTCCGTTAGCCGGACGCCATCTTCAAATATCGGTGCTGAATAATAGGTCAAAAAGAATCCTTTTTTGATCTCAAATAATTCAAAACCTGCTCTTTTGTAAATGGCTAATTGCTTTCCGGCTATGGTGGGTGTACCAATGATTAGTTCGCGGAAACCCTGCTCCGTCGCCCTGATCTCGGCATCTTTGAGCAACAGCTTGCCGATCCCCTGGTTCTGCCAAGCCTCGTTTACAGCGATGGCTTTTATCTCTGCGCTGTGTTCGTCAATAGGATAAAGTGCATAAACAGCAATCACGATACCGCCGGTTTCAGCCACATAAATAGCCGATTGGAATATATAATGCTCAATAGCCTGCATTTCCTCATCTGCAAGCAATAAAAGTTCGTAGGGGACGGCATCTGTTTTTTTTAATAGCCGGATAGCTGTTTGATCAATCATGGTTGGATCATCATTAAGTTAAAAAGCAATTGTGTATTGAAAATTGATCACCCCGCTTCTGGTCAATCCATCCGGCCTTATCTTTCTCACAATAAACGGCGTTCCGACAACAATTTCAAAACGGTTCGCATTTTTGAAAGTCTTTGTGGCGACAACGCTGCCATTTAACGTAAGCCCTTGTGATCCGCCGATCGAAGTCTTGTAACCGAATTTATTTTCATAGGTATCATCTCCAATATGATAAACCGCTGAAAGACTGGGTTTAAGCGTAACGGAAGATTGTGGTAAGTGGATGTAATAACCAATCCGGCCAAGCAGGTCGCTTTTTCGCCTGAAATTATTGGTTGGCGCGAATTCCAGTGCCCTCGGGTCATTATATTCATCAGGGAAATACGTGCTTTTATTTATTTGTATGACAGGCAACTGTACAGCCACATCGAATTCCCATGTCCGGTTTACGATATAGTTAACACCAGCAATGGCATCGTAAGTGCCGATACTTGCCTGGTAATCTAAAGGCAAAGGCTTGCCCTCGTTATTTTTATCGTTCCCGGTGCTCACCGGGATCTTTATGCCGCCAATGAAATTAAGGCTATTGGCCGAATTTAAACGAGGTGTATAATTGAGCGTTCCGTACACATCGCCGATATTAAATGCATGCCCTAAAAAGCCAGTAGCATACGTTGCGGTTAATTTTGATTGAAAAGAAAAATGATTGTTTAAATTTACCTGGTATTGGACATAAGTATTGATCGTGCTGGTATTCTGTTCTCCTAACCCGTAATTTATGCCAAAGTCAATAGCATGTTTTTTGGGCAATGTGCCTACTGTATCTTCGATATTATTTTTCAATACGCCAAGGCTACAAAACCCGGCATCGCTGCAGCCCTGTGCAAACCCGTTTAAGGCTATTACCATGGCAATAGCAAATATATATATAGTTTTCATGATATGCCCCGATTAAAAAGTGAGTTGTGTATAACCGAATAAATGGTGGTATTGCTGGCAGTAGATCAAAGCGTATGCGTAATCTTTCACGTTCGCTTCCGAAGGGATATCATACACCTGGTTGCCGGAAGTAGATTTTAGCGACCCAAGGTTTACAAAATGAACCGGATTTTGTTCCTGGCTGATATAAACCTTAAGATCCGGCCCGTTACTGGTAGAAAAACCCTCCAGGACCAGTTTATATTTGCCTCCCGTTAAAAAGACCCTGGCAGTACCCGTGACGGTGCCGTATGGGCCATTGCTAAAATCACCGCTATTGCTTGCAGGTTTAGATTGGGACGCATCAATCCTCTCATTCAAAGTAGCGGTTGGCGTACTCTCTTTTTTGCAACCCGCCAAAATCGTACATGTCAAGAGCACGATAATGCTTATTTTTAATAAATTTGGTGCTTTCATGATGATTAATAATTATGGTTTTAGCATTTTAGACGACATATTCCTGGAAACCTTACATCAATTTATAAGAAATCACCAGTCATGCGGCCAATGTTAAAATAATCAGCATCGATTATGTACCTTCGATAATTCACGATGCCGGCTAAAGCAACTGCCGCATTACTTAGTCGTCGATTGGTCAAGCCGGATAAGCGCAGGCGTACTAATCCTGGAAGGTCCCGGATCCTACGAGTGGCTGGGAATTCAGTACAGTTTCTACCGTAATGGTGTTTCGCTGTTCTTCAGAAAACGTAGATTTTTCACTTTTCCTGCAGGCAAGAACAGAAAGAATCATCAAGGTACCAAAGGCTATTTTACTTGATCTTAAAATTTAATATAGAAGATTTCCCAGTTTGTTCGATTCCTTTTGTTTTCTGACATTGTTTTCGCAAAATAGCGATAGGCTTTTATTCTATTTGAGGTAAAGCAGGCCTGTTTTGGTACAGGATGCATCCACACTGGGTGGGGCACTCAACCGGCAGGAAGCCGTTTTTTTATAATTCGCCCTATTGGCCGCTGCTGTACACGTCATCTACATTTTACTAAAAGGCAGACCGGAGCGACTATTTTTTCATATACGCGATTAGTTCCGGCAGTGCCCGCCCGACTACGTCTGCAGACACCCCCAGTGCCTCGGCAGTGCTATCGCCCCGGTTTACCCAAAATGTGGGGAAACCGAAGAATTTAGCGCCGCAGGCGTCCCAGGCACTGAAGGCCGCAAAAACGATGTCGTCCTTGGGTAGTTTTAAAGTGTCGATTCCCATTTGATAGGCAGCGGGGCTCGGCTTGAAAGCACGTACCTCATCGGTGCTTATCAAATGGTCGAAATACTGGCTGATATTGTTTTTCTTCAAGGAAGACTTAAGCATGTCCACCGTAAAGTTGGATAGAAAGGACAAGCTGATATTCATCTTTTTCAGAGTTTCCAGCCCTGCAACAACATCAGGCCAGATGTCGAGATTTAAATAGGCGTTCATTAACCGCGCTTTGTACTCATCAGTCATGGCCAAGCCTATTTTTGCTGCTGCAAACGTGAGGGCATCTTCCGTCACCCGCCAAAAATCCTTATATTGTTTGGCCGCAGTCAATATCCACGAATATTCAAATTGTTTCGTTCGCCACAGGGCAACTAATTCAGTGCTTTGGCTTCCAAACAATTCTGCGGCAAGCGCAAATACTGGTGCCGGGTTAAAAATCACAAAGCCATCAAATAAAATTGCTTTCTTCACGCTATTTGGTCTTGATCCCTTCCCGGAGCTTACCGCTTTTAAGGGGATTTGTGTGGCAAGTAAGCCGGTAACGGTAGTTGCGATAAACCCTCTACGGGAAAACACATTCCTGAACTCATTTTCTGATATTATTTGCTTCTTTGCCATACTTATAAGATTATTTTGTAAGTTGAAATTTTGCGAAGCCTAAAACTTTTTGATCAGTATTACGCCGGTAACCAAAAGTACGATACCACCCGCCCGAGCCCAATTTACAGGGTGCGCAGCGTAATGCAGCCAGCCATAATGTTCTATAAGCACCGATGAGATGATTTGCCCGGCGATAAAAAAAATAATGGTATTACCCACACCAATCTTCTGGGGTACAATACTGAAGGTTAAGATGTTCATGGCGATGATAACTCCGCCAAGCCACATCACCCAATTCGTACTTAACACTTGCGCGATACCAGGCAAAGGCGTGCGGGTAACGGTTATCACCAAGCTTACTATTATCGCCGCGATTAAAAAGGCGCACAAAGTCGCCAAGTACGGACTACCCAGTGTCTTTCCCAATGCGCCGTTACTGGATGCCATAACCGGCAGGCACATCCCAACCATCATTGTAGCCGCTATATAGGAAACGTTATTCATAACTTACTTTTATAAAGTTTCCCGCACTCATCATTAGGTTTGACAAGAACGGGAAACAGGTTAATTAATCTACCGGATATTATTCCTGGTTAAAAACTCCCTTATATTCTCCGCAATCTCCGCATGATATTCCTCAAGGGCAAAATGACTGGTGTTGTAAACATGCAGTTCGGCGTGCGGCAGGTCTGTTTTGTAAGCTTCAGCAGCAGCCAGCGGGAAGAACTGATCATTTTTACCCCAGGCGAGCAAAGTAGGCGGCAGATGGGTGCGGAAATAATTTTGCCAGTTCGCATATTCAGTCACGTTAGTAGAATAGTTATGCAACAGGTCTAAATGAATATCTATCAGACCCGGCCTGGTTAGGTAATACAAGTCCATCATAGGGCCATCCATGTTTATTTTTTCCGGGTCTTCAGCCCCGTCAAAGTAGAATATCCTGATGCCATCCAGGGTCATTAATCCTCTGATCGGTTGCTCTGTTTCAGCATTGCGGTTTTGTAAAAACGGCATCGCCAATCCGAAAGCCGGGCCGATACCTTCCATGTAAGCATTCGCATTCTGGATGATCAATGATTGGATCAACTCGGGCCTGCGGGCGGCGATCCTGAAACCTACCGGGCCACCATAGTCAAAAGCGTATAAGCTGAATTGCTTCAAACCGATCTGGTCGATAAATTTCTCAATCGTGACTGACAGGTTATGGAACGTATATTCATATTCATCTCGAGATGGTACGTCGCTGTTTCCAAACGCCGGGTAATCCGGTGCCACCAAATGGTAATCGCCTGCCAGGTCATTAATCAGGTCGCGGAAAGAAATAGATGATGAAGGGAACCCATTCAATAGTAATATCGTAGGATTCTCTTTGCTCCCGGCCTCCCGGTAAAAAATGTTGACGCCGTTTACGGTTTCATTTTTGTAGTAAATTGTTGTTTTTTTCATTTTAAAATGGTTTGATATTTACAGGAATTAAGGTTTCAGCGAGAAAAATACGTCCACTGAAATACGGTTCAATTGCAGGTAAAACAGTAGGACGCTGTACATCATGATATAAATCATTTGAAAAGTAACCGTGACCCAATCCGAAACCAGGCTTTTGCCGGTAAGTAAGAGAAACATCAACAGGCAGCCCGCTATCAATACACCCTGAGTTTCCAACCCGCATACCAGTAGCAAGCCGATACCGATTTCCAGGTAAGGCAGGCTGTTGCCGGTGGCTCTTGTGACAACAGACGGCAAGCCTGAGCCTTCAAACTCCCTGCCCAGTGCGTTTACGAATAATGAACGGCCATTTAAGCCTAACCAGCCCGTGAAGCAATATCTTAAGGCCTAACCCGGCCCTTAACAGGAAAAATGCAATGTATTCGTTCATATAACATACATACCAGTCTGTTTTAATTTCACAAATAAATTATTTGATGTTGTTTTTTAACAAAAATGACCTGATGAGGCCGGCCGCTTCCTCATGTTTTTCTTCCAGCACAAAGTGGCCGCCATTCAGCAAATGAATCTCTGCCTTCGGGAGATCCTTTTTATAGGCCATTGCCCCCGCGGCTACAAAAAGCTTGTCGTTTTTACCGGAAATAACCAGGGTCAATGGCTGGTATTTCTTAAAATAAGCCTGCCATGTTGCATATAAGAGCAAATTAGTACCGTAGTTTCGGAACAAAGCAAGCTGTATATTCTGGTTGCCGGGCCTGTTCAAATAATATTGATCGGTGATGTAGCTGTCGGGGTCTATTTCCGACACATCTTCCGCACCATCGGTGTATTGCCATTTGGTTCCTTCTATGCTTAAGAACCCTTTAACCGGGCCACTAGTGGATTCGCCGGGATTTTGAATATAGGCCACTAAAGGCTTCAGTGCATCACCCAATCCTTCGGTGTAGGCGTTAGCATTTTGCACGATGATGGACTGGATCAATCCGGGCCTTGCACTTGCGATGCGAAAGCCTACAGGGCCGCCATAATCCTGCACGTAAAGGCTAAATTGCTTTAAACCCAGCGCGTCGATAAAATGGTTCATGGTTGCAGCCAGGTTATCAAACGTATAGTTGTATGCTGTTGGCTCCGGCGCACTGCTTTGTCCAAAGCCCGGATAATCCGGCGCGATCAAATGATAGTTAGGGGCAAGGTCCCTGATCAGGTCGCGAAACATGTGGGAAGAAGATGGAAAGCCATGTAGCAATAAAATGGTGGGTTTGCTTTTATCTCCGGCCTCCCGGTAAAAGATGTCTAAACCATCCACTTTTATGGTCCTGAAATACACGCCTGCAGTACCATTTACTTTAGGTGCTTGATGAGCCGCCTGTTTCGCTTGAGTTGCTGCATGTACTACAGGGCTTGAATTAAATACACTGCCCAGCAATAGCGAGGCGACGATGATCTTTGTTTTCATCTTTTATTTGTTTATTGATAATAACATACAGACAAGTCTGTTTTAATTAAGTTAAATTTTTTTCAATTCGGCTGCCGTAGTTGGCTGATGTTTAGTTATAAGATTTTTTCTACCAGTGTTTTCGCTGTCTGAATTGGCCAGGCATTGCCGTGTACCTTGTTGGTGATCAGTGCACCGTCGAATAGCATATACAATTCGTCCGCCAGTTTTTCCTTATGTACGGGCCTCAATATATCTGCAAACATGGCCCTTACACCATCTTTTTGTTTGCGTATGATTTCCCGTACCCTTTCGCTGTCAACCGGCAGTTCCGAAACAATATTCAGGAAATTACAGCCATAATACTCCGGCTGCGCGGATACCTCCGCTAAAAAGTCAAACACGGCGAGTACCTTTTCCTTGGGTGCTCCAAATTTTTCAGCTTCGGCTTTCAGTGCAGCATTGGTTTCTGCCCCCTTTACAGTGAGGTATTCTACCAGCAAATCTTCCTTTGAATGGAAATGCTGGTATAAGGATGCTTTCGCAACCCCTGCCTCTTCAATAATTTGGTTAATGCCGGTGGCATTATAGCCTTGCTTATAAAACAATCTGGATGCGGTTTCTACGATCTGGTTTCTTACGGCACTTGCTTTCATGGCACAAATGTAAAAATTAATTTTAACATACAGACAGGTTTGTATTTTTTTTTTATTTTTGTACGCTGCTTAGGTGTCGTTTGTCTAAAAGGTCAGTAATTTCATTAATCACCTTACGGCAGTAATTTCCTTTTAGATAACAATCCGGGAATATTAAAAAAACTGTATTCATCAAGAATATTTCCCGATTGGTGTAAAATTTTGCGAAAGTGGTTTTTGTTGATGGTACTTCGTACAAAATAAATAAAACAAAGATCATGAAAAACCATTTTCACAACGAGAATGAGCACACCCCGCAAGCAAATAACGATGGTATTGACCGCAGAGGTTTCCTTGAATGCATGGCATGGGCCGGTACCGGTGTGCTTTGGATGATGTCGGGCGGCATATTAAAATCGTATGGGATGAGCCAGATGATAGATAAAACGACCGGGACCTTGCAAAAAGGGCTTGCTATGCCGAAATCTGATTTCAGTTTTGTGCAGATCAGCGACAGCCATATCGGCTTTACCAAGCCGGCCAATACCGATGTGGTAGGGACACTAAATGCGGCCATCTCCAAAATCAATACCATGCCGGTAACGCCATCTTTTGTATTACATACCGGCGACCTGACCCATCTGGCACAGGCTGATGAGTTTGATACGCTCGAACAATCGTTAAAAAGCGTAAAAACTGAAAAGGTTTTTTATGTGCCCGGCGAACATGATGTTACCGATAACGGCAAGCTATACCTGGAACGCTACGGTAAAGGCACACTTGGCGACGGATGGTACAGCTTTGATTCGCACGGCGTTCACTTCATTGGCCTTAATAACGTAACTAACCATGTAGATGGCGGATTGGGTTATATCGGTGCTGCCCAGTTAAAATGGCTGGAGGCAGACCTGAAGCCGCTATCAAACAGTACGCCTATTGTGGTATTCGCCCATATTCCGCTTTGGGCCATTTATCCGCAATGGGGTTGGGGAACAGATGACAGCGGACAGGCCCTGACTTTATTAAAACGCTTCGGTTCGGTGTCGGTATTGAATGGACATATCCATCAAACCATTCAAAAAGTTGAAGGTAATATTACTTTTCATACGGCCAATTCTACCGCGTTCCCGCAACCCGCACCCGGCGCGGCACCATCACCGGGGCCAATGAAAGTTCCTGCCGATAAACTGCGTAGCTTTCTGGGTTTAACCAGCGTTAATTATGTGGAACACAACCATACCCTGGCTATAACAGATACGCCGCTGATATTGGCAGAATCCATGATCGAACAGAAATAACCTGAGATGATAAAAAAAATCATATTACTGATACTGATAGCCGGTGTGTCAAAAACCAGCCTGGCCCAATACAAACCCGTTGAAGCAGCATCATCCTTAAAGTTTAACATCAAAAATCTGGGCTTTAGCGTTGAGGGGACTTTTAGTGGCTTTGATGGGACCATCAACTTCGACCCTCAAAACCCGTCGGGCAGCAAAATCGACGTAACCATTAACGCTGCTACTGTAAATACAGATAACAGTCTGCGGGACGAACATTTGAAACGGGAAGGCTATTTTGACATTAAAAATAACCCGAGGATCAGAATGGAATCTAACAAGATCACGGCTACCGGGAAAGCCACATACCAGTTTAATGGTTTGCTGACGATAAAAGGAAAATCGCAAACCGTAACATTCCCATTCATGGCAGAACCTTTAGGAGATGGTTATGCCTTTAAGGGTTCGTTTAAAATGAAACGGAAAGATTTTAGCCTGGGAGGAACAAGCACCGTGTCTGATGAGGTGGAGGTAAACATTAATCTGATCGCAAAAAAATGAAGAAATTCCTAACGATAGTAAGCCTTGCCCTGCCCGTGTTTTTAACCGCTGCGGCCACCATCAGGTCTTCCGATAGTGCTAAATATACCAATTTGAAAGTCCTGCCTAAGAACATCAGTTCGCGAGACTTGCAAAGTATCATGGCTGACGATTTTGAAGATGGTCTGGGTGTAAGTTGCGGCTTTTGCCATGCTAATGCCCCGGATGGACATGGCCTTGATTTTGCCAGTGATACCAAGCCCGAAAAGGCCATAACCCGTACGATGATGCGCATGACGCTCGACCTGAATAAGCGCTGGCTGCAAAACAAACACCCGCGATTGGGAGACCCGGCTCTTGTTGTACAATGCAGCACCTGCCATAAAGGGCAGGCCTTCCCATATGGGGCAGAACCGCAATAGAAAAATTAAATGTCTTTTTGTTACCTTACTTGTAATTTGAACCCGGTATTGAAGATCAGTAAAATAATATATCATCTTTTGTTTTGGGCGCTGGCCTACTTTTTTTGGATATTTATTTTCAGAAACGGGGCGCTGGTGCTTATCCATACCATTACCATACAGTTTTGTTATCTGGCGTTTATATCGGCAAACTACTATTTTAACGCGCTGTACACCATACCCAGATTGCTTAACAACAAACGGTATGTAAAATTCGGTATCCTGTTTATTGGTGGCATCGTGCTTACTGCGCTTATCCGCATACCAGTATCCATGCTGGTGGTTACCTATATTTTTAAAGTGCCAACCCCACATTTCGATTTGTTGACCATTTTTGTTGACTCGTTCATCAATATCCTGTTTTGGGTACTTTGTATACTCGCCGCAAAAATGGTGATCGAAAAGACACGTTCTCAGATCTATATCGAGCAGATAGAGAAAGAGAAAGCAACCAATGAACTGAATTTTTTAAGGGCTCAGTTTAATCCACATTTTTTATTCAACTCCATCAATTCTATTTACGGTCATATCGATAAATCGAACAAAGATGCCCGAGGTATGCTACTGGTTTTTTCTGAAATGCTGCGCTACCAATTATATGAATGTAATGTAGAGCAAATAGAACTGAACAGGGAACTGAACTACATCCGCAATTACATCGCTATGCAAAAAAGCCGGATTGATGAGCGGATCGCCGTTTCCTTCAACATTGGCGAAATCAACGGTAATATTCAGGTTGCGCCTTTGCTGCTGATCACCTTTATTGAAAATGCGTTCAAATACGTGGGCTTTAACGAGTGCACGGCTAACCGCATCGACATCAATTTAAACTACAGCAGTGGCAGGTTGATATTTTCGATCTCCAATACCAGGGATGCCTTCATCAATCAGGCGCCAACGGTTGCCTCCGGCTTAGGTATAGCCAATGCCCAAAGGCGCCTCGAACTGCTTTATCCCGGCAAACATGAACTGCTTATAGTGGATAAAGAAGACACTTATGAAATTATTCTAACACTTTTCGATCTATGAAACTTAACTGCCTGATCATTGACGATGAACCTATTGCCCGTAAATTACTGCAGGAATATATCGAAGAAACAGATTTTTTTGTTTTGGTGGGTACTGCCGAAAATCCATTGAAGGCAGCAGGACTGGTTAACCAGCTGGAGGTAGACCTGATATTCCTGGATATCAATATGCCCAAAATGAATGGGTTAGATTTTTTACGGTCATCCGTAAATTTACCCATGGTAATCATGACCACGGCTTACGGCCAATATGCGTTGGATGGATTTGAAATGGCTGTGGTAGACTACTTAGTAAAGCCCTTTAGCCTCGAACGTTTTTTAAAAGCCACTCAAAAAGCGCTGGAGTTAAAATCGCTTAAACAAAAAAAGACGTCTTATACAGACGCGAAGCCAGATCATTTTTTTGTTAAGTGTGAAGGCAAAATAGAAAAAATTTTATATGCCGAGCTGAATTATATAGAAGCGATGGCAAATTACCTTACGCTATATACTAACGGAGGTAAATTTGTTGTGTATCTCACCATTAAAGGCATCCTGGAGAAACTGCCGGCCGACAAATTTATGCAGGTGCACAAAAGCCATATCGTTAACCTAAATAACGTGCAAACCATTGAAGGCAATATGCTAAGGCTGGGTGGGGTTAAAATCACAATTGGTTTAAACTTTCACGACGCAGTAATGCAGCGTCTCTTAAGGGACAAATTCATCAAGCGATAGCTTCACAAAGCATCTCAGCAAGATGCACAGCCCGCAGCCGGTTATTTTAGGGCTGTGCATTTAAAAACAAAGTTTACCTGATGCCCTTACTTGGTAACAACGACCGGATATAAGCCGTAATCTCGGTATGGTATTCCACCAGTGCAAAATGCCCGCCATTCAATAAATGCTTTTCCGCGCTTTTCAGGTCCTTTAGATAAGCTAAAGCCTTGGGAAAGATTAATATCGGGTCGTTTTGCCCCCTACAATTAGCACAGGCGGCCGATGCTGGCGAAGGTATCGCTGCCAGTCGGGATATTTTGTTAAATTGGTATGGTAGTTTTGAAACAGCGCATTTTGGATGGGCTCGTTTTCTTCCCCTTTGATAAATTGATAGTCCATTAAATAAGCATCGGGATTGATATGAGCGGGCTTAGCTGCACCCTCGGTTTATTTTGTACCTTGATGCCTTCAGATGAAATGATGGATTTAAGGATATTTTCAACCTCAGCCTTATCGCCAACATCTTCCATTGTCATTATCTTTTTAAAGCCGCTGCCTAATCCCTCACTGTAAGCATTTACATTCTGAACAATTAGCGCGCTTATCCACTCCGGATGTTCTACCGCCAAACGGAAACCTATAGGCGCCCCATAATCCTGTATGTATAAACTACAGTGTTTTAGGTTAATTTGGCTGATAAAAATCCTCCATCACAGCGGCCAGGTGACCAAATGAGTAATCAAACGCATACATCGGTGGCCGGCAGCTTAAGCCAAAGCCCGGATAATCAGGTGCTATTAAATTTAGTCGGCTGCGAGGTCATTTATAATATCCCGGTACATAAAGGACGAATATGAGAAGCCGTGCAGGGCTTTGTCCGGAATTGTTATGTCCAGATCGATAACCCGGATGTGGAGTGTTTTAACACTCCCTAATTAATGAAAGGCCAGTAACAACTTACTTCAAGCCTTTATTAATTGTAAATACAACAATTAATAAACTATATATATAAATTTCTATTGCAATTCATTTATTATTGAAACTACAGGTGGATGCCCACTTTCAATATTGAATCGCAACGACTATGTATACATCTATCAAAGGTATTTTGCCGCTTGGTCGAATCTTCGTTAAATATAATTCGTGCGAAATCCCTTGATTAAAAGCCAGTTGATTTACTTATTTGACATAGCCACGTCAATGCCTCGTTAAATCTTCCTGAAATTTTTGAGTATAACAATCCTGTTCTGCTGTCTTATTTAATAATCACAGGTCAGACTCTGCCAAAACCAACACTATAACCAATTATAATAATACGCATCAGTTGGGAAGCATCCCAGGATGTTAGGATATCAGTATGAACGAAACCAATATTCAGGACTTGCTGGATGAACCACAGTATATTGACCCCTGTCGGCCGATTTGTCTTTGACCACTTTCTATTTTTGTAATCAAGCAGTTAGAAATGCAAACAAAATTGGCGAGGTGGGGTCAACCAAAATGTTTTTTCCAACTAATGCAAAGCAAATACTTTTTCCCTAACCCCACTACAATTCTGCTTACTACCTTAATTTCAAGCTTTTATGACGAGAAAGCTAATTGGCGAATAAGGGGTGAGTACTACCGGTTTATCCAATATATGAGCAAAATATATTCGGATTCACAGATAATCCGTAACCGCATATGTTTACCGGCCCCAAGGCTCCCGACATCAATTCGCCATGAATTGATGCCGGCTATGTCCGCCTCCGGCATAACGAAATAAATTTCCTGCATAAAAATAAATTTGCTTTATTGTACTTTATTTAAGTCGAAATTTAAGTTATAACGCCAGCCAACTCGTTTCAAGATCTTCAGTACATCTTTATAGGAGTTGACAGGCCATTTTACTCAAATTGCGTTTAATGTTAAAACTACATTTAATACATCTGCCAATTAATAACTTGATTATTTACACGCAATGGCTGCTTGCATCAGGCAGGTGTGCTTTTTTAGGTAACTTAAATAGTCGCGATGGTCAATTATAACACATTAAGCGATTCCGAGTTAACAGATCTGCTCAAGCTGGATGATCCGCTGGCCTTTGCAGAGATATACGACCGATACTTCGGTTTATTGTATCTCCACGCATTCAACCGCGTAAGGGATAAAGAAGAAGCAAGAGACGTAGTGCAGGAGTTATTCGCGTTTTTGTGGGCTAATCATAGTTCCATTGAATTTAAAACCAACCTGTCAAATTATTTGTATACTGCTACCCGAAACAGGATCCTAAACGTAATAGGGCGTAAACAGATCCATGAAAGATATAGATTGAAGCTTCCCGAGCAGCTCATCGCACCTGTCATGACCGATCACTTGGTGCGTGAACGGCAACTGACCGAGATCATTAACAAAGAAATACAGGCTTTACCCCCTAAAATGCGCATAGTTTTTGAAATGAGCCGCAAGTATCATATGACCCATAAGGAGATTGCCGGTAAGCTGGATATTACCGAACAATCTGTAAGAAGCCATGTAAAAAATGCGCTTAAAGTATTGAGGGTTAAATTGGGGCTCATAACATTTTTGATTTTTATTTTATTCGATAAATAATTTTTACCCCCATACCTACCGGGCTATTTGTCTATAATAAATAAGACAATACTTAGCCAGTTGAACCCAAAAATCAATCTTCAGGAGTTATTAAGTAAATATCACGCCGGCACAATAACCGACGAAGAGCGCGTTTTATTGGAGGAATGGTACACCCGATGGAGACCTGAACAACAAGAGCTTTCATCAGAAGAAATTGACCAGATGAAAGCGGATGTTTGGCAATCGTTAAATGTAACTGTACTGCCGGCTGCAACCAAACGGCTATGGCCACGATTAGCATTAGCAGCGTCTGTGATACTTTGTTTATCAGTAGGGGGCTACTATTATCTTTCAAATTCAAAAGTCAGTCAGCAGCAAATGACGGCAAAGGTTGAAAAGGCAGACATTGCCCTGGCGGTAATAAAGCGGTCCTGGTACTAAACAACGGCCTCAAGATTAATTTAAACAGCCAGATAAACGGCACAATAGCTAAACAAGGCAATATCAGAATTGTAAAAACGGCTAACGGTAAGTTGGCGTATGCACCCGACAATACAGATCCTTCAATTGTAGTTTACAATACTTTGAGTACCCCCGCGGGGGAAAATATAATCTGGTTTTAGCTGATGGTACCAAGGTATGGTTAAACTCTGCATCATCCATCACTTACCCCACGGCTTTTAAAGGAAATGATCGCACCGTAAATATTACCGGCGAAGTTTATTTTGAAATTGTACATAATGCGAAACAGCCATTCAGGGTAAAATTCAAAGGGCATACTATTGAAGATATCGGTACTGAGTTTAATATAAATGCCTATGATGATGAACAGGTAATAAAAACCACACTGGTGGCAGGCAGCATAAAATTATCAAGAGATTCACGGAGTGTACTACTCCGCCCCGGACAGCAAAGTATAACGTCTTTATCAAACACAACAATTGAAATTAAAGACGCGGATATTAACGAGGCAACGGCCTGGAAAAACGGGCTGTTCAAATTTAAAAAAGCAAAAATTGAGGATGTTATGCGGCAGTTATCTCGTTGGTACAACGTTGATGTTTCATACCCGTATGGTATTCCGAAAACCGTTTTTTCTGGCGAAATGATCAAAGATGCGAACGCCTCACAGATACTGGATATGCTGGCTTATTTTAAAGTAAACTATGAAATTGTACAGCAAACCAAAGGCTCAGAAAAGAAAATTATCATTAAACCTTAAACCTACACTAAATAAGTAACCAATTATTTAACAGCTAACCTAAAAACGATGAAAAAAATATTACGTCAAATAACCTGATCAGAGAAAACAGGGTTCTTAAAAGAACGCAGAAGTGGTTCGAAGCACTTCTGCGATAAAGCTTGAGTCAACCCTTCCGAATAAATCGGTAAAACAAATGGAGTATTATCTTATGTGTTAACCTCAAACCTAACAAATGTAATGAATTTTACAGGTGTCCTAACAGTGATATGCCCTAAAAAAGGCTCGCTGGCCCATAAACTTATTATGGTTATGAAACTAACCACTCTCCTACTAATAATTACGCTATTACAGGCAAGCGCTAAAAGCTATAGTCAAAAGATCAGTCTAAACGAAAAAAATGCCTCCCTGCAAACAGTTTTATCCCTGATTAAAAACCAGTCAGGTTATGTTTTTCTGTATACCGATCAAAACCTGGTGAATACATCCATCAGCGTTAATGTTAAAGACGCCTCGATTGAGGAAACATTGAACGCCTGTTTTAAAAACGCGCAGATCGGCTACAAAATCACCGGTAAAAATATTTTGCTGAGAGCAACTTATACTCAAACAGCTGAGCAGGAAAACACTCCGCCGCCGATCACTGTCAAGGGAAAGGTTGTTGATGATACCGGAAAACCCCTGATGGGCGCATCGGTAAAATTAAAAGGCGGAAGTTTAGGTACACAAACCGATACCGAAGGGCGTTTTACGTTAAGCAACGTTCCGGATGACGGTATCCTGGTTATCTCTTTCGTGGGATTTACTACTTTAGAAGTACCGGCAAAAAAAAGTCTCGATAATATCAGGCTTGTTCCTCTGGCTTCAGACCTGAGCCAGGTTGTTGTAGTTGGTTACGGCACGCAGAAAAAGGTCGTTGTGTCGGGCGCGGTATCAGATGTAAAGGGTTCAGAACTGGCTAAATCGGCCTCTGTTAACCTCTCCAACTCTCTTGGTGGCCGCCTGTCGGGTATAGTTGCTATCCAATCCAGCGGCGAACCTGGTGGTGACGGCTCTACTATTCGCATCCGCGGTATCAACTCCTTATCAGGCGGTAACACAGATCCGCTGATTGTAATTGACGGGGTACCGGGACGTGCCGGTGGTATTGACAGGATAAATCCTAACGACGTAGAAAGTATATCAATTCTGAAAGATGCGTCTGCCGCAATATATGGATCAAGGGCCGGTAACGGTGTAATTTTGGTTACTACCAAGCAAGGTAAATCGGGTAAGCCACAATTCAGTTATGATTTTTATTATGGTTTGCAGCGTCCTACCCGTGTACCCAAAATGGCAAACGCACCGGAATATGCCGAGATCATGAACGAATTACAAATATTCAACTCGGGCTTAAATCAAAGCAGCTGGAACGATGCCTGGCAAGCTTTAAAAAACACAGGCACGTACACCCGGCCTGATGGCGGCAGCATAAACGCTGCTTTTTCGCCGGAGGCTATGCAGAAATTCAGGGATGGATCTGACCCGCTCCGATATCCCAATACCGATTGGTTTGGCACCGTATTTCAAAAATGGTCGCCGCAACAAAGGCACAACCTGCAGGTTACGGGCGGTAACGACTATACCAAATACCTTGTTTCGCTGGGCTATTTAAACCAGGACGGTTTTTATAAGAACTCGGCCACCAGATACAAGCAGTACGATTTGCGAATCAATGTAGAATCTAAAGTTAGTAAATATATCACCACCAGTTTAAATGTTACCGGCAGGGAAGAAAACCCTAACTACCCAACAGTGAGTGCCGCCAACATTTTCAGGTTTATTATGCGTGGCAGGCCAACGGATGTAGCCATTTGGCCCAACGGTTCGGCCGGTCCGGATATTGAAAACGGTATTAACCCGGTTGTGGCTACAACTAACCAAACCGGATATGATAAAAATACTAAAGATTACCTGCAGACTACCGGTAAAATAGAAATTAAATTGCCGGGCGTAGAAGGCCTAAAATTAACCGGTACAGCGTCGCTGGATAAATACTGGGACAGGCAAAGTACCTGGAGAACACCATATAAATTGTATTCGTGGGATAAAACTACCTTAAATAATGATGGCAGCCCGCAATTACAGGTTAAAAACTTTTACCCTGACCAGTTTCATACACCAAATCTTACAGAAAAAAACATTAATGAGCTGGATATAAACTTAACCGGAATCATCAATTATGACCGGAACTTTAATGGTCATGCGGTTTCATTAATGGCCGGTGTACAGCGCCAAACTGCTAATAGCAGCGGCTTTACAGCTTTTAAAACCAACTTTATATCCTCGCAAATCCCGCAGTTATCATTTGGCCAGGAATTGGGACAATCAAACGGGGCCAATGATGTATTTAAAAGTGCGCGCTTAAGCTATTTCGGTTCCGCCAATTATAACTATAAAGAAAAATATATCGCGCAATTTCTTTGGCGTGTAGATGGCTCCTATATCTTTCCCCCCAGCCACCGGTTTGGCTTTTTCCCGGGCGTTACGGCAGCATGGCGCATTTCGGAAGAGCGCTTCTTTAAAAACAACATTCACTTTGTCGATAATTTGAAGCTAAGGGGCTCATGGGGCCGCATGGGCGCCGAAGCATATTATGGCGGTGCGCTTAAAGAGTACCAATACCTAACTTTATTAGCCACCAGCAATAACATGTTTAACGGGCAGCCCGTTGCGACTGTTTATGAAGGCACCGTACCTAACTATGATTTTACCTGGGAAGTTGCAAACAATACCGATGTTGGCCTTGAAGCAAGCTTTTTAAACAGCCGGTTATCAGTAACGTTCGACTATTTTTATAACCTCCGCTCAAATGTACTGGCGCCTAAAACCGGATCGATACCGGGAAGCGCAGGTATCCCTGTATACAACTTTCCTCCTGTTAACCTCGGCAGGTTGAAAAACTCGGGTATGATTTCAGCGTGAACTACAGTGACCGCGCCGGCGATTTTAATTACAGTGTTAGTGTAAACGCCGGATATGCTAAAAATAAAGTATTGTATTTTGACGAAACCCGGGCGCACCAGACTGGCAGCGGGCAACCGGTCATCCAACAGATGCCTGGCTGTTATACCAATATGACGGCGTTTTCAAAGACCAGGCAGACATCGACAACAACAAGCTTGATTACAGCGGATTAGGCATTTCAAACTCGAGCTTAAGGCCCGGAGATATGAAATTTAAAGATGTAAACCACGACGGTAAAATTAATGGTGATGACAAAATACGGATGGATAAAAACGGCACTCCTACCTTTACAGGTGGTGTGAACATCAACCTGGGTTACAAAGGATTTGACCTGAGCGTATTGGTTCAGGGAGCTACCGGCGGCTTACAAAAAATAGGGCTGACCGAATCAGGAAGTATCGGTAACTACCTGGAATGGTCATATCAAAAACGTTGGAGTATTGATCATCCTAACAACCTTTATCCGCGGTTATCTGACTCTAATAGCGGCGCTACCTACTTCACTTCCAGCGCGTCAGACAATAGCTATTATGTAATCAATAGCAATTACATCCGGATAAAGAATGTGGAGTTGGGTTATACACTTCCGAAAGAATGGATACAAAAGTTAGGGCTCAATTCATTGAGGATCTACGCTAATGGCATCAACCTGGCCACTTTTGATAAGATCAAAATTTGGGACCCCGAATCTACCAATACCAGCGGACAGTATTATCCGCAGGCTAAGGTAATTAACATGGGTGTTAAAGTCACTTTTTAAGGAGCGTAAGAAAACGCATTATGAAAGGAATTGATATGAAAACGACATTAAAAAATAAAAACCTGTATCTGCTGGTGTTCATTATGATAATGGGCGCGGCTTGTAAAAAGGATTTCCTGAATATTACGCCACCCAACCAACTATCTGCTGATGTGGTTTGGAGCGACCCGACCTTGGCCGAAGCCTATATGAACGATGCCTATAAAGGCCTGATAAACGGTGGATTATCTGAGCAAATGCTCGCCTCCGTATCCGACGAATCTCTGTTTAACCATACCGGACGCGGTATCGATATCGTCAATACAGGCAATGTTAGCCCCACCACTACCGGCTGGATTGACGATTCGTGGAACTGGGACAGGATGTACCTGTATATCAGAACCTGTAATACGGCTATCGACAGAATTGTAAGCGGCAAAAATAGTATTTCCGACCAGACCAAAAAAGACCAGTTTTTAGGTGAAGCCTATTTTTTGAGGGCCTATTACTACCAGCAATTATTACGCTTTTACGGCGGTGTCCCCCTCATCACCAAAGTATATAACATTACCGATGACCTTAAGGTAAAGCGTAATACCTACGAGGAGTGCGTAAACTTCATTGTAAAAGATTGCGATGAAGCGAACAAATTATTATCAGGTAAAACAATGGACCAGGGTCGTGCTACGGCGCTTGCAGCCCTGGCCATTAAATCGAGGGTATTACTTTACGCAGCGAGTGACCTGCATGATAAAGCCAAACTAACGGCAAAAGTTAGTGGTATTCCGGATCAAACCCTTCCCCTGCTGTGTTACACAAGCGGCAACCAGGCTGATCGTTACCGCCTGGCACAAACCGCGGCAAAGGCGGTAATGGATGCTGATCCGCGCACGGGTTATAAACTAAATTTATCAGCTCCTGTTTCAGCCAGTCAGGGCGCTATCAATTATGCGAGTATCGCAATGGGCGGAGGCAGTAAAGCGCCCAATATTGACCCCGCCGGGGCTTCAGAAATCATCTTTGCAAAGTATTTCCTGCTGCCAAACTATGCCGTAACACCAAACCTTTACAACGGGCCTAACGGTTATCATAACTGGGGGGGGAACTCTCCGATTGGCTTACTTGTTGATGATTACGATATGCAGGACGGTACCCCATTCAGCTGGTCGAACCCATTAGAAAAAGCTAATCCCTATAAAAACCGCGACCCCCGATTTTATGCAACGGTGTTGTACGATGGCTCGGATTGGAAACCCCGCGATAAAGTATCTGGCAATGTTGACCCCGCCAATCAAATTCAAACCGGCACTTATGATTTGATGGTGAGCGGCAAACTAACATCTTTCAGCGGACTGGACACCCGCAACAGCTCGTTAGAAAACTGGAACGGTACCTATACCGGCTATTACTATCATAAATTTACCGATCCGGATCCTAATATCATTGACCAAAACATGCCGCAAACTATTCCATGGCCTTTTTTCAGGTATACAGAAGCTGTTTTGAATTATATTGAGGCGTCTATCGAACTCGGTGACACAGGCCCGGCGGTAGAATGGTTAAACAAGGTCCGCTTCAGGGTTGGTATGCCCGCGGTTACAACCACAGATCAAACAAGCCTGAGAACCATTTACCGTCATGAGCGCCGGATTGAGATGGCCTATGAAGAACAGCGATATCATGATGTACGCAGATGGCTGATAGCCAACGAAACCGTAGGCAGGAAGGTAACCATAGTAACTGTTACCGGAAAATTCAAATCGGGAAAAACGCAATCCTCTCCTTACCATTATGACCCATCGGTTTATGATTATACCTACACGCCGTCTGAATATAATGTATTGGAAAACCGGGCCTGGAATAATGCGCTTTACTTCAGGCCAATCACGCGCGACGAAGTAAATAAGAACAATTTACTGATACAAAATCCCGGATATTAAATATATCCGAAAGAATCCGCTAAATTGGTTTAAACAGCGATAACCTTAAGTAACGACTGAAAAAAATTGCCAACCGGGTAATCGAATTTATTAAAGCTAACAACTTCAAATCATTATCCAAATGGTTCGGGTTTTGTACCAGCGGGATCACCGAAGTAGCCAGATACAACGTATTTGGCTACTTTGTTATACATATTGCAGTAAAATCCCTGATCTCCATTTTAATTCCAAATTTAGATGAGTTCTTTTTCTAATAAAGTTTAACAAAATCAAACCTGATTGGTGTGGTAATGGGAAAGGTGTAGCATCCCGGTTTCGGCTAAACCAAACATGGATTTGGATAAATCTTTCCCACTGTAACGGCGGTTCTTTGTATTAACAAAAAGAACCAATATGAAAGTATTCGTTACCGGAGCATCAGGCTTCGTAGGTGCTGCCGTTGTGCAGGAATTATTAAAGGGCGGTCACGAGGTACTGGGGCTGGCGCGTTCGGAAGCATCAGCAGCCAAATTAAAAGCAGCCGGGGCCGAAGTGTTTTACGGCGATCTGGAAGATCTGGATAGCCTGCGTAAAGGCACCGTCGAAAGCGATGGGGTGATCCATTGCGGCTTTATCCACGACTTTACACGCTTTGCCGAGGTTTGCGCGGTGGATGAGCGGGCCATAGAAACCATAGCCAGTGTACTGGCCGGTTCAGACCGTCCACTGATCGTTACTTCAGGGACCGCCCTGGTAAATCCCGGTAGTCTGGCTGTCGAAGATATGCCATCACCATTCAACCCTGCCTGGCCGCGCGCCTCGGAGCGGGCAGCAGAAACTGCCGCAGCCGCCGGCGTCCGTGCCGCCATTGTGCGTTTGCCGCCTTCAGTGCATGGCGATGGGGACAAACACGGCTTTATCCCTATCCTGGTGAATCTGGCACGAGAAAAAGGGTTCTCTGCCTACATTGGCGAAGGACAGAACCGCTGGAACGCGGGACACCGGCTGGACGCTGCGTTATTGTACCGTTTAGCATTGGAGCAGGCAACGCCCGGAGCGCGTTTCCATGCGAATACAGAAGAAGGCATAACCGTTAAAAGCATCGCCGAGGCCATTGGCGCTCAATTGAACCTACCGGTCAGATCGATTACCAGCGAAGAAGCAGCCGGGCATTTCGGCTGGTTTGCCCACATGGCGGCGATCGATTGCCCGACTTCGAGCACGTGGACCCAAGAACACTTAAACTGGCAGCCAACACGTCCTTTCCTGTTAACCGATATAGAAAACGGCATTTACACCCAATAAGATGAAGTTAGTTGTAACCGGTTCTTTAGGAAACATTAGCCAACCGCTGACAGAAATATTGGTAACTCTGGAACACGAGGTTACTGTAATCAGCAGTGATGTAAAAAAACAAACAGCCATTGAAGCGCTGGGCGCTTCGGCTGCCATAGGCTCTATTGCCGATGTTGATTTCCTTACAGCAGCCTTTCAGGGGGCAGATGCGGTTTACGCCATGATTCCGCTCAGTTTTACGGAGCCGGACCTGGGCACGTACCTGCGCCGGATAGCTAAAAACTACGTGCAAGCTTTAAATACAACGAAGGTCAAGCGCGTAGTCGTGATGAGCGGTTGGGTCGCCGACCTGATCAAAAGCGAAAACCTGGAGAACGAGTTTAACAGCCTGGAAGCTTCCGTGACTTTTATGCGCCCCGGATCATTTTATACGAACTTTTATCAGCATGTCGACATGATCAAAGGCAGGGGCCTGATGGGCAAACTACTCACACTGCGTTACTCCGGCTTTTGGGCATTGCTGACGGGGAAGACCGGCCTGTTGATGGGCAATTGTGGCGGTGCCGACCGCATTATTTTCGTATCGCCCAAAGATATTGCCGTGGCAGTCGCGGAAGAGCTGGTGCTGATGACTGAGCAAAACACCATTCGCTATGTAGGCAGTGAGGAGCTGACCTGCAACGAAGCGGCCCGGATCATCGGCACGGCGGTAGGCAAGCCCTGGCTGAAATGGGTGTTGCTGAGCGATAAAGCCATGCTGCAGGGATTGAAAATGGCTAAAGTACCCGAAAAACTCGCGGAAACTTTGGTAGAAATGCAGGCCGCTATGCACAGTGGTAAACCGCTGGAAAACTTTCATCGTAATCACCCGAAAATGGGCAAGGTTAAGCTCACAAATTTTACCCAGGAGTTTGCCCGGGTATACCATCAAAATTAAGTACCTTGTGTGATGAGCAATTCAACGCCTTTCCGTTTCAGCACCATCAGCGACTATCATCGTGTTGCGGGCTTGCCCAAACCAGCTCATCCGCTGATCAGTGTGGTCCGCATGGAAAATATTAACCTGCCGATCGCCGAGGTGCCGTTTAGCCTGGTGGGGGACTTTTACTGGATCTCGATGAAGAAAATGCAGCATGTCAAGTTCCGCTATGGCCAGCAAAACAGCGACTTTGACGAGGGTGTGCTCTTCTTTATGTCGCCCGGTCAGTTGTTTGGCGTGAAAAGTGTGGAGCATGCAACAAAAAAGCCTGAAGGCTGGATGATCCTGATCCACCCGGACTTTCTGTGGAACACGGCGCTGGCCAAAAACATCAAACAGTATGAGTTCTTTAGCTATTCGGTGAACGAGGCGCTGTACCTGTCCGAAAAGGAAGAGACAATGCTCACCGCGATCGCGGGCCAGATAGAACAGGAATATAACACCGCTATCGACCGTTTCAGCCAAAGCGTCATCATTGCGCAACTGGAGTTATTGCTCACCTATTCGGAACGTTTTTACCAGCGTCAATTTATTACCCGTAAAAAATCCAGTCATGAACTATTGACTAGGCTGGAAGATCATCTGGACAGTTATTTTAACAGCGGAACCTTAGCGAAGCAGGGTCTGCCGAGCGTAACCCACATCGCCGAAATACTGAATATTTCCCCGGGGTATCTTAGCAGCCTGCTCAAAACACTGACCGGGCAAACCATGCAGCAGCACCTGCATCATAAGCTGGTAGAGCTGGCCAAGGAAAAATTGTCCACGACCAACCTTACGGTCAGCGAGATCGCTTATGAACTCGGGTTCGAACACCTGCAGTCGTTCAGTAAACTGTTTAAGACCAAAACCAGCCTCTCGCCACTGGAATTCCGGCAATCTTTTAACTGATCGTTCTGTTAATTGTGGTTGATCCAATCCAACAAAACCGCCTCATGCAGGAAACCTGTTCTGAGTGATGCTTTCTTGTATGCCATTAAAAGAGTCGGTCGATGACCATTAAAGTACTGTTGTGATTTGATAAGGATCGCCTTGTTATGAAAAACTATGCTATCATTTCACTACCGGATCCCAGGTCCCCTGCTGTTCCGGCAGTGCGATCTGATTTCCCCAGTCATACATGGCTTTCAACACCGGAATAAGCGTTTTGCCCAGTTCACTGAGCTCATATTCTACCCGTGGCGGCTTTTCCATATAAGTATGACGGATGATCAGTCCATCCTCTTCCAGCTCCTTCAATTGCTGACTAAGTATTTTGCGTGAAATATCAGCCATTTGCACACAAAGCTTGCCAAACCGAACCTTTCCTCCGTTCAGCAAGCGCACCAGTATGATGGGTTTCCATTTGTTCCCGATATAACCCACCGTTCTTACAACAGCGCAGTTTTCGGGATTTTGCAGCATCTTTCTCATTTGTTAGTTACCAATAGGTTACTGCTATTTTGCTTTAGTTACCAGCTTGTAACCACTAATAGCAGTGTATCATCAAATATAGTTCATCTGCTTTAGTTTCTTTGTGAAACAAAAGTTAATAACATAGAAAAATGGAAATACAGCAGCAACTGATCAGGGATCTTGAAGGAAAAACAGCACTGATAACAGGCGGCACCAAAGGCATAGGTAAAGCGGTAACCGCGAGATTATCACAGGCCGGCGCAACGGTCATCGTTACGGCACGAAACAAGCCGGATGAGCATAATAAGCCATATCACTTTATTGCCGCCGATCTGGCTAAGCGTGAGGATGTAGAAAAAGTCGCGGCAGAGATTAGCGAAAGATATGGCGGGGTTGATATTCTGATCAACAACATGGGGGCGAACACCTTTCCCGGTGGCGGTTTCAGTACGCTTGCTGATGAGCATTGGTACCAGGCGCTGGAGATCAACCTGCTATCATCGGTACGTTTAGACCGGGCCTTATTGCCAAAAATGTTGGAAAAGAAAAGCGGCGTAATCATCCACATCTCTTCCACGAGCGGCCAGTACCCGATTTGGGAATCAACCATGGCTTATAGTGCGGCCAAAGCGGCGCTGGCCTCTTACAGTAAATCACTCGCTGATGAAGCAGGCCCGCATGGCGTCCGTGTACTTACTGTTTCCCCCGGACTTAATAAAACGGAAGCAATGTCAGATTTTCTGGGTCAGCTGGCAGCCAAAGAAGGCATCACGTTTGATGAGATGACCCAAAAGCTCTTTGACCGCGTTGGCGGGGTACCGCTGGGCAGGATGGCAGAACCGGAAGAAACGGCCGAACTTATCTACTTCCTGGCATCGCCAAAAGCATCTTATATCAGCGGAGCGAATTACTTCATTGACGGCGGTAATTTTCCGGTGGTAAAATAGCGGCTTATTGGGCGAAAAGTCAAACTACAGGCACCTGTGAGAAGAAAGTTTGATCATCATTGCCCCCCTTTCCAAATGCGCAGGAGCCATTTATTGAAAAGATAATTGCCTATTTTTCGAACCAAGGACCGAATCCATGTTCCATTCAAGCTGCCATGACTGCTATGGATGCTTTTATTTATAGGAGTCTGACAAGTGAATGGAATGTGGTTAGGTTGATCAATTGAGAACCCATTAAAGTTATAACGAACTAAGCATTGAGAATAAATTATTTTTGGAGATGATTAAATTACGTTTTCTGGTTATTTTCTTATTCGTCGCTCATAGTTTACTATCCTTCGCTTAAAAGTTACCGATTGATCGAACGCCCCCTGCTGATCCGGCAGTGAACGTTACAAATTCAGTTGCTTAAACATAAACACGTACTGATCTGCAAGGGTATAATCCATCATTTCATAAAAGTTATAAACCGGTAGAAACTTGTTGGTCATTAAGACCAATAATTCAATATCGTTAACAGCTGCATAATCCTCGCAATGCTGCATAAGCTTTTTCCCGTAACCTTTTTTTTGAAAAGCAGGCGAAACGAACAATTCATCAATCATTAATTGCCTGTTGGTCCACCAGGTTTTTTTATGCCCTAAAACGGCGCCTGCCGGTTCGTCGTTATCATAAACAACAAATCCAACAAAATCCCGGTTAGCAACTAATTCAGCCAGATACTGATACGCCTTTTCGCTTGTCCACAGGCAGTTCCAGGGGGAGGCGTTATATGCATCAACCAGTATGGCGGCGCAATGTGACAGATGGTGATCGGTTATCGAAATAATTTCCATGTTATTGTTCTTTTCAGCTAACCGCACGCGACTGAAGTTTAAGGTTTTCGGAATAGGCTGCTGACAATTGTCTTCTTAAAGCCCGCTGATCATAAACGCGTTCATAGAATTCCTTCCCGGCTTCCAAGATCTTTTGCCGCCCGGCGTTTTCAAGATCCTTTATTTTTTGCATTATCTGATCAGGTGCGTCATTGCTAAAGCTAATGCTCGTCACGTTTTCTATCGAAAACTGCTTAAAAAAAGGGATATCCGATACCAGTGAAGGCACGCCGAAATAATATGGCAGGGATAATATCCCCGATTGAGTTCCGGAGATATATGGAAAAACCGCGCAAAAGGCATTTTGAAACAGCTGCCTGATCTCTTCGTCCTCAATGTACCTGTTAACAAAAACCACATTTTCTTCCTTCCCCGGATGCCTATCAAAATAGATATAGCCTTTTCCGGCGATCACCAGCGGCCTTTTGGTAACGCCACTGGTGTCATTTATATAAGCGTTATATAATATATCAACCCCCTTATATTGTTCTACCTGACCAAAAAACAAGATATACCGGTCAATACCGGCAAGCTCGGGCGCGTTTTTTTTGCCGGATTTGATTACATCGGTAACTAAAGTTGGAAAATTGTGAAAATGAATATGCTGGCGCCCGAACCACTTTTTCATATAGCTGTATTGATCTTCGCTACAGGTTACCAGATTATCCGTATGCTTGATTAAATAATTAACGCGCTTAGTTACCAGAAACGTTCTCATTAGCTTTTTAAATACGTTTTTATAAACCTGCTCGTGAGAAAACAGGTCATGTACCGTATAATACACTTTAGCCAGTTTTTTTAAACCGTTGATATGCCATGCAAGTGGTGAATCCTCTGTCAGAAGATGCATTACTTCGATATCGTGTTTCTTACAGACTTGCTGTATAGCTTTTAATAATATTGCAGGATAAAGACTGAAGGCCAATGCGCTGAACCTGCTTTCAGGGAAATCCAGGAATATGTAATTATCACCATTAGGTACAAGAGCCTTGCGATAATCGCATTTGGCACTGCACATAAAAATACCATAAGTATTATCATCGCGCATGGCATTGACAATTGTTGCGGCAAATGGTAACAGACCGGCGTAAAAGCCCGAACAAACAAATAGTTTTTTCATTTAAAACAGATCATTTTTTACCAGATCAATAATTAAGCGGATAATTCCCCGGGCAACGAAGTAGTTTGATAATAGGAGTTATCATACTCATAGCCAAACCCAAATTTTTTAACATTGACACCATTAAACACAATTTGCATATTGGGAAGCTTGTTTTCTTTCAGCAAAGTTTTGATGAACGTCAACTCGCTTTTAGGTGTAACGCCTTGCCGTGCGACATATAGCGTAACATCGCTAACTCTTGCAATTACATAAGCATCTGCAACCAGGTGTACGGGCGGGCTATCTATAATAATATTGGTATACGAATGTTCAAGTTCGGCTATCAATTCACTAAGTCTTCCGTTCTCCAACAGTTCGGTAGGGTTTGACACCGCGGAACCACTACTGATAATATCGAGTGATTCATTAACACCGGAGGGCTGAATAATTTTTGTCAATTCGGCATTCCCGCGTAAATAATCAGATATGCCGACCTGTTTTTTCGATAGCTTAAAAATATCCTTAATAGCCGAACGCCGTAGATCAAGCTCAAGTATTACGGTCTTTTTACCCGTGTTTGCCAGGATATTACCAATATTGCCTGCGATAAAACTTTTGCCCTCCCCTGAAATACTGGAGGTAATGAGTGTTACATTACTTTTCTTACCTGCGCTGTGAAGGTCGAACAGGCGGGTTCTCAGGTTCCTCAACTGCTCAACAACCAACCCTCCCCTCGCGAGTCCGGCCGCCGGCGCTGCCGCAACTTCGACGAAAACAGGCATCTCGGTAGCGTTCTCTATTTCTGCTGGATCAAGAATCAGGCCTTTAAATTGCTGCGCCAAATAAATACCTCCCGCCGGCAACATAATACCGAGCAGAAAAGCCGCCAGATATATGATCTTTTTATTAGGCCATTTTGAAGGAAGGCTATGGGCAGCGTCAAGCACCTTGTAATTTGATACCGTAGTTGCATAGCTCATGGAAACCTCTTCGCGTTTTTGCAGCAGATATATATAAAGATTCTCTTTTATAGATTGCTGGCGTTTTATGCTGATGAATTTTTGCTCCTGGCCCGGCAGGCTGGCAATTGATGATTCTGACGAAGAACTCTGCGACCTTAACTTGCTTTGGGCATTAAGTAACGATGCCTTTATGTTTTTAACATTATCTTTTATAGCAGCTTTAGTAGTCCTTATCTGTGCATTGATCTCTTCAAAATCCGGGTTAGTTTCGGGAGTTGTCGCAGCTAACTGATCATGCTGCAATTGTAACTGGGCAAGTTTTTCGACGGAGCTTACCAACGCTGGATCATTTATGCCAATAACAGCGGGAGCCTTATCCCCGGTATGCGGCGAATTGACAAAGGACTCGATACCATCGATGACACTTAGCTGCACATTGATTTCGCTTAAGCGGCTGTCATTGTTCTGAAGTTTCTCGAGTTCAAATTTAGCATCGGACGTGATATCGGTAAGCCGGTTAGAACTCTTGAAATCAGAGATACTTTTTTCAACACCCGAAAGTTCTCCTGTTAATGAAGCCAGACGCTGGTCAATAAAGTTGATCGTATTCTGGGTTTCTTTGTTTTTATCGGCTATTTCATCATCGTGGTATACTTTAATAAGCTGGTTAATGATGTCCTTGCCCTTTTGCTTGTCATTTGTATTAAAAGAGAGATTTACGGCTGTGGCCAGTTTATCTTCCAGGGCGGCATCGATATTTTTCTGGTAATATTCTGTCAGCTTATCAGCGTCAAGTAAGGATACCCTTACCGGCTTCCCCACAAAAGACGAAACATCGGACGCGGGAATGACCTTCCAGGTACCCCATTCGGTATGCAAAACATCATTGAACGATTGCAGCTTATCGACCCCATCGGTTTTAAGCACGAAAGAATTGTGGTCCTTTATCTGGATAAAAACCTTTGTTTTCGGGTCGGCTTCAGCATTTCGTTTCACAATCAGTACCCTGAACGGACGCGTAGCATATAATTCTTTATAAAGCAACCCATCTTTTTTCTCGTAGCGCACGTCAAGCTGAAGATCGGCAATGACCTGATTAATCAATTTAGCCGACTTTAGTTTAGCTATTTCATTTTCAACCGCATCCGTAGATTTGGGTAAATCAATTTTGTCCAATACGGATTGATTTGCAGCCGGTTTATCGGCGTCTTTTGGCGTATTGACCAGTAAGGTGGCTTTAACCTGGTAAACCGGATCCGCAAGTTGCGTGTAGGCGAACGCTATAGCCAGCATCACAATTACTGTAACCACAATAACGCGCCAATTGTACAGATATTTAGCAAAAAGCGATTTTAAACTAACAGATGAGTTTTTTTCCTTTTCGGTGGCAAAAGTTAAAAACTGTGTTTGATTTGTACTCATTAAGCTACTAATTACGTGTTAACAATATGGCAACAACCGATAAGGCCGATATGACGATACCTAAAACAGGTAAACCGTTTGCGGTAAGCTTGGCCCTTCCAGGTGTTACATATATCTCATCGTTATTTTTCAAATAGAAGTAAGGTGATTGAAAAATGGTTCTGGAAGTGAGATCGAGCGGAATGTACTTTCGTTCGCCGTCTTCCGTTCTTATTAACAAAACCTTCTTGCGCAAGCCGGTGATATTTAAATCACCAGCGATAGTTAACGCCTGTGTAACGGTCGGATGCTCATCCGATATCGTATAAGCATTAGGGCGCGCAACATCGCCGTAAACATATACTTTAAAGTTCACTACCCTGATATTAACCACCGGATCTTTTAAATAGGTAAGAAGGGTTTTGCCTAAACTTTCGGTCAGTTGTTGTGTGGTTGAGCCTGATGCTTTAATATCTCCGGCCAGGGGCAAGTGAATGTTGCCATTTTCATCAACACGGTAGCCTATCACAGGGTTATCGGGAGATGTATTGTATGCATTACCGTTTACACGGGCAAGATTATAGTTAAATACCGCGACTGATTCGGGATTGCGGCTTGTTATATTGATCCCCAATATATCGCCCGTACGGATAACATAGTCTGTACTATTGGTTATCTTTTCGGTGACCACACCGTTTTTATCGAGGTCTTTATAATAAGGGACATTTTTATACGATTGGCATGAGGATAATGCACAGGCTGCAAGCAGTAGTATCAAAAAAGCTTTTGCTGTTTTATGGATTGGCATTGATTTTTTCAAGTGATGTTTTTAATTTTTGCTTTAGTTATTTTGAGTGATATTGGAATGAACAGCTCCTTCTGAATTTATGAGCATTACCCCTTCCAAGTTTTTACCTTTAAGAATATTGTAACGGGCATTGACCTGTTTGTATTTATAAAACACAATTCCATTACCCGGAATCGCCGACCTGATGTAATTACTGTCGATAGCGACATTTTTGAGGCCCACTGTACAGCGGGCATCAGAAACGTTTATTGCCGGTGTACTAACATGAAGTACACCTTTAAGTTTTTCAAAAGTGTTAATTATCGTATTCCTGCTAATTTTAACATTCAGGTGTCCGAAGCAATCTATCTGGCCCTGGTAAATCCTGTTGTTATGTATATTATGGTGACCGCTTAATGAATCAGCCGTTCCGTTACAGTAACCCTCATAAAAATAACCTATGGTCACAGCGCGCCTGTATTTGATGATACGGCCACGCTCAACGGGTCCGAAGCCGTTCCTAAAATCAAATAGATTGTTGTATACCGATACGTTGGTGACAGTTTCGTTTGCGCTATGACGTTCAATATCTACTCCTCCCACCAGATAACCACTGCCGTGTATCCAATTGTTGTAAAACCAGGCCCCGTTAACACAGCAGAACATGGTTCCCTCGCGGTAGATATTGTAAAACTCGCAGTCATGAACACGCACGTTTGAAACTATGCGAGCGTTAAGTGTTTGCTCAAACGTATCGCCAAAAAGCAGGCCATCCCCCCGGAAACCTTGAAATTTGCAGTTTTCAACCTCGATGTTTCTACCATTATTAATACTTAACGCGTGGCAAAACTGGTATTCGGCGTCAAATTTCTGCCTGCTTAAATTTCCGTCGAAATCAATGCCACGGATAGTGACATTATCAACAGACGGCTCTTCACGCCATTCCTGGTAAAAAATCGAGACAGGGTTTTTCCTGCCACCCGAAAGAACGATATGGCTTTTAGTCGGCCCATCGCCTGCTAAACTGATTCCGTTGGCCAATTTTATTACACCAGGCTTGGTTCCGGCATCTTTTATCAAATATCGCCCCTCAGGAAGGTAAACTATTGAAACATTATTTGCCCGGGCAAAGACTATAGCATCTTTTATCGCCTGCGTATCGTCGTCAATACCATCCCCCTTAGCGCCATGATCTTTAACATTAATGCCATCCAAATCTTTTGCAACAGCCGATACAACGTTTGGTTTTAATTGATCTGCTGCAGGTTTTTGAACAGCAAGTAATTGAAGCATAACTTGTATTAGCAGTGTATAAAACATATTGAGCAATGGCTAAACATAAAATGGGTGATGACGGTTTTGCGCGGATTAATTTTTAACCGTGTAACTAAAATCTGCGGTAGATCCAGAGCCATTGGTTTTTATAACAATTGGATCGAGATATTCATTTTTATACAGGGCGAATGCAGTGATCTTGCCATTGGCACTTTGAATAGATACCGATATTTTATGACCGATAACCGGGGTAAAACCATAATCAAATGCCGATGACTGATCAGCACTTTGGGTATTATAAGGAGTTACCCCGTCATCTCCATATTCAATAATAGACAGTTTGAATGCGGCTGTTGAAGAAGCTTTAACCCTGAATATCCTATTATTGGCATCGTAATTCGGATTGTTATTACCAGGTGCGGCATTGTCAGTACCTGATAATTTTCTACAAGATGAAAAGGTCACTAAGGCCACGATAATAATTAAAAGGAAGTTTTTCATATAGAATAATATGTGTTTAATGTTATAACGTATATAGTTGGCACCAAACGAGGCGCCTGTTAAAGCTTGCTGCCAGATTTGCAATATCTATGCCCGATTGCCAATAATGCAGGTAAAACAACCTGCGGGTGTAAAGTGGCGACTAAGATTAACTTTAAAGCAAACCCATCGCCGCCTGCCGGGTAACTGTATATTTAAACCGACGTTACATCATCTATGTTTTTTTGTAAAACCTCGCCAAGTTCAGCTACATGCGGAGCCTGCAGCATTGAAAAATGGTCGCCTGGTATTTCGAAAAGCTCAACACCTTCCTTTGCGAATTTGTCCCAGCCCAAGTATTTTCCATATTCAACATAATGCACGCTGATTTTTGCCCTGTACAGGTAAAGTTTTCCATCAAAGGGTTCAAGCGGATAATTTCTAAATGCGGTTATATGCTTGTTTTTGATCTTCTGAATGAGCTTGTAAAACTCTTTTGAACCTTTTTTTTTCTCCACAGGAACTTCGAGTTGAAGGGCTTTGCCTTTAAACCATTGGTTTATGGAAACCCTCATCGACCGCAATATCAGCGGCACGTGGCGTTTTGCCTTTTTAGGCAACAGCGAGTACCAGTCTTTATACTCGGTTTTTTCGGCATCGGTGTCAAAAATGATTAACATCTTAACTTCCCTACCCTGTGCCACCAACTGTTTCCTGATTTCCATAGCCACATAGCCACCCGATGAATAACCGGCCAGTAAATAGGGGCCATGCGGGTTATGCTGAATGATTTCCTGCATATAATGATGAGCGATAACGGGCAGGTTATCGATGGGCTCATCAATACCGTTAAGGCCAAGTGCCTGCAATCCGTAGATTGGCTGGTCTTTACTTACATGATCGGCGAGCTTACTGAAATTGAGCACGTTTAAACCGTCGCCGTGAATAATATACAACGGATTTTTTGAGCCGGAAGGCTTAATAGCAACCAACGATTTGAAATTGTAGTCTTCGTTTTCTTTATCAAGAAAATGCCCCAGCAGCCTCACACTCGGGTATTTGTAAAAAATGGACAACTGCAGGTTCTTTCCGGTGATTTTTTTGAGCTTGGATAAAATTTGCACCGCCATCAGAGAATGCCCCCCTATATCAAAAAAGTTGCTTAACACATCGATATCCTTGCTCCTGAAATTCTCTTTCCAGATATTTACCAACATTCTCTCGGTTTCTGTTGCCGGAGCCACATATTCCCTTTTCAACTTTTTAAGGTCATCAATTTCGGGCAAGGCGTTCCTGTCAATTTTCCCATTCCCGGTTAGCGGCAAAGTTTCCAGTGCAATCCAAACTGAAGGGATCATGTATTCCGGTAAAAACTTATGCAGGTATGATTTAAGTGCTTCCGGATTATGGCCGTGCGCGTTGTTGATTACATAGGCTACTAACCTTTTATTACCGTCACGATCAGGTTTGGCCAAAACGATTGCAGAATTCAACATGCCGCTCCCGTTCAGTACACTTTCGATTTCCCCCAGTTCAACCCTAAAGCCCTGAATTTTCACCTGATTATCCTGTCGCCCTATAAACTCCATATTAAAATCAGGCATCATTCTGCCTGAATCTCCGGTGCGGTACATCATCCCCCCACAGCCCGGATGGAAAGGGTCAGGAATAAACGAGCGTGCTGTTTTCCCAATGTCATTAGCGTAGCCCTTTGCCACCCCTGCGCCGCCAATATACAGGTCTCCTACTGTACCGAGTGGCACCGGTTGTAAATGATCATTCAGTATGTAGAAAAAGTTGTTGGCAATAGGTCTGCCATAAGGTATGCTGTTCCAGGCCGGGTCTGTTTTATCCACTATAAAATAGTTAGACCAAACTGTTCCTTCCGTCGCTCCGCCCAGGCTTACTACCTGTACACCAGGGAAGAATACCTTTATGCGATCCGGGAGGCTCACTGGGATCCAGTCACCACTTATAAAAGCAGTTTTCAGGCCGTTGTATCTGTACCTGGAATTATCGTTTTCCAGCGTTTTAACCAAAAAGTCTAAAGTTGTAGGTACTGAGTCCCAAAACGTTATCTTGTGTACCATGAGCATCTCTGCCAATATGTGTACATTTTGTACCTCTTTCTTTTCGGCAATAACAACGGCCCCGCCGGCGGATAACATACCGAAGATATCATATACAGATAAGTCGAAACACATCGATGTGATGAACAGCAGCCTGTCATTTCCGGTAATGTTGAAACGGTTATTTACCCACAGCAACAAATTCACGGCAGAGTGATGAGCAATCATAACGCCCTTGGGCTTTCCGGTAGAGCCAGATGTGTAAATAGTATATGCCAACTGATCACTGCTGATTTTTAAAGCAGGATTATCGCTGTCATACTTTTCAATACCTGGCTGATCAATAAGCTTATAGTTATTTTCACCGACTATAACCTTTAAGGGGTAATCACGATCAGCAACCACCATTTTGACGGCCGACTGTGTATAGATGTACTCCTGCCTATCCAGTGGATAATCCGGATCTATCGGTACGTAGGCACCACCGGCTTTTAATATGCCCAGCATGGCGATAATCATCTCGAAGCCCCGGCCGGTCAGCAAACCCACGTTATCGCCGGGCGTAATGCCTTCACAGATTAGGTAGCGCGCAAGTTGGTTAGCCTGCCTGTTTAATTCATCATAACTTAATTGTTTTTCGCCTTTGATAAGCGCTGTAGCGGCGGGCATTTCGGCCGCCCGCCGCTCAAACAAATCAAAAATGGTCTTTTCGCGTGGGTATGGAGTAACGGTGTCGTTAAATTTATCTATCAACAGCGAGTATTCTTCTTTCCCTAATACATTGTACTCCCCAAGTTCAAGGTCCGGGCGGTTGACAGCTTCCCATAATAAAGTATGAAGCCGGATAGCCAACACATTGAAAAACTCATCAGTAAACTTATTGGTGTCATAAAAAAATGATAGCTGATAACCTTGTTCATGCTCGTTTATATGTACACCGAAGTAAAAATCATTCAGCTGGCTTACAAGAGCATTGATAATTGCTGATGAATTATCACGCGGAGCGCTATCTGAAATAAAAAAGATCTGGAACAAATCCATACTGACGTCAACGTCTGATAAATCAAGGCTCTGAGGAAGGTCGATGAAATCAGGCCTGGCGGTGACGACGTCATTTACCTGTTGTAATGCCTCGGAAAGCAGATTGGCACTAATTAATTCATTCCATAATTCTGCCAGATATACACGGTCCGCTTCCGCTTTTATAAACGCCTGTCCTAACAAGACATTCTGCTGCCCGGTATATCTTTGTAAAACAACATTAGTAGCAGTAATTAAAAATGATGTAAATTCTATCTCATTTTCATGGGCTACCTTCAACATAGCTTTTATCAATTGAGCATCGATGTTTAAATCAAAAGTCCCATAAGATCGCGGGCTTTTTTTTGTATCAGTTAAATAATCACCGTGGCAAGTGTCCTTAATAGTTGAATTGCTTTTTTGAAAGAAACTGAGGTTAAAGGGTTCGGTTTCGGTAGATAGTAACAAGGGCATGTTTAGTGATTATAGAGGTTATTGATTTTCTGACTGGAATACCAGCGTTATATAAGCCATGATTTTTTTAATGCTGTTACACAATTGAAAAGGATGCCAAAAAAATTCCTTTTTTTGAAAATATTTGGCCGGGATTAAGACATGTAACAAATTACTCCGAAATTGAACTCGTCTTTTGGTAACATTTTTACAATCAATAACTAAAAAATCTGATTAAAACCATCTGATTAATTACCGATCAAAATGCCACAGTTTTGTTACAGAATTTTTCACTACCTATCGGAATAATGAGAAATTTTTCGTTTGAAGTAAAATTAAACAATAGCGTTTGTAGGTTTTTAGTGACACTTAATGTATAAAATTTTAGATAGTAGTATAATTCAATTTCGTTTAAAGATAATTATTTCAATTAACAGATAAGTAATATGCTACAAATAAAAAAAAATTACTCCGTCAGGTTTTAAGCCTACCTCACAGAGTGGAAGTTCCCATAGTATTTTTAATTATTGACAGGAAGGTGCCATTAAACTGGCTCTTGGTTTGAGAAGAAAGGGCTGTGTATACAGATCCTATAATTAATTCAAAACCTTTATTCAAGTCATAATGGACATCTACAACATTTTTATCTCCCGGATACCACGTTCTATCGAAGATTTTGACCCACGAAAAAAAAGACTGATCACCTTCTTAAACCCTCATTCTTACACACTGGCAGTACAGAAAGCAGAATTGTTTGAAGCTTTTGACCTTATAGCACCAGACGGGATATTGGTTGTAGCTGTTTTAAATTTTTTGAAAGCTGTTGCTTTTAAGATCACGCGTTTTTCCTGCGATATGACCTCTGTCGTTCCCTACGTGTTTACAATAGCTATCGAAAACAAGCTCAGCACTTACTTTTTTGGAACCGATGCCAGCGGTATCCGGCAATCAGTAAAAGTTTTTAGGAAAAGTTATCCGGAATTGAGAATTTCAGGATACAGAAACGGATATTTTAAAAGCGGCAGAGAACGGCATGAAGCAATACTGAACATAGTAAGACTGCAGCCCGATATCATATTTGTGGGAATGGGGACCATCCTGCAGGAAACCATGGTACTGGATCTCAGAAAAGCAGGATACCAGGGCGCTGTTTATACCTGTGGCGGCTTCTTACATCAAACCAAACACGAAATTAATTTTTACCCGCAATTTATTGATAAATTAAACCTAAGGTTTTTTTACCGGGCGTTTAAGGAACAAGGGGTTTTAAAAAGATCGATAAAAACGTATCCTAAATTTTGCTACCTTATGGTGTGCCGATTATTAAGGAGCAGTACAGCTACGGCAAAAGATGCCGCCAAAAGCTTTAAAATTAAAGAGGCAAGGCGAAATATGAAAGTCGTCGCTACTCCGGACGAAACATTACTTGACCTTAACGGGGATCGTTTAGCCAATCTAAAATAAAGACAAAGGCACACACACGATATACAAGACCTGCATTTTCAAATTACATTTTCAGACTCTTCGGTTGACACCGGGAATGAGACAGATTCAACTTCAGAAGAAGGATATCGTATCTCGTTATTCTTCTTTTTTTTTTTGAAAACTATCCTGATGCCGTTTTTCCAGTACTTCTCCATCGTCACAAAACTCAAAAAGTTAATTAACTTGAGCAAAAACTTAAACTTCCTATCATTCATGTTCAAACTTGGTTTTTACCAATGTTTGTCTTATACGGATGTATCGCTATAAGGTTCCGATTAGGCTGTTAAAGCAGGTAGTAATAGACAAATCTGAATTCGCTGAAACTTGATATTCAGCCAGTAACCAAAACGACTTTATTTTTTCACTACTTTACAACAGCGGGTACATATTAACATCGTCAGGTGCTTTGAACGACTACATGAGCAGGACGGGTACTTCCACTGTATTTGTAGAAAAAGTAAGTAAAAAGTAAGAATATCGGAAAGGTAGAGTGAGAGACCGGCGCCCAGTCAGTAAACCCGTAAATGATATAAATGATGATCAGGGCGATTTCGGAGAGTGCTAATATCGTGTTTACGTTTTGTGCAATATTGACTTTCGCCCTGTTAATCGTGGTCAGTATAAAAATTACCCATAATGAAAAACCCAATATGCCTGTTTCTGCAAGGATAATTAGGTGCGTATTGTGTATGGGGTTTGAGGTTAAAAAATCATTATGGATCACCTTGCTCATTTCCGGCGATCTGTTGACAAACTCGAGATGACTGTTTATGCCCACACCGATAAGCGGCGACCGACGAAATATATCCATTCCCATAGTCCAGTGATCAAGGCGGGCCTGGTACATGTCATCTGCATCTGTTTTTAAAAAGGTGGCGCTGAACGGCGAAAGAAATACCAACCAGTATAACACAACTGCAGCCGGTAACACACCTAAAAAAAAACTTTTTAATGACAGCAGGGGCTTTCCTGCATTTTTGGATAAGTATAACAATGTAATCAATATCACAACAAAGGTTATGTATGATGTACGGGAGTAGGTAAGTATGATAGTCATACCCGTCAGAATAAGTACAATTATGCTCAGTCTCTTTTTAATACCGTTGAGGTAACTCGCGAAGAAAAAGCCCGAAGCAATCACTGAAAACAATCCAAGGTTGGCAGGGGTTACAAAAATACCGATTGCCCCCGCCCGGGTGCCATTACGGGTGGCCCAGATATCACCTCCCGCCTGAAAAATTGTTGTTACAAAAGTAATGCCCAGGACAGGGTATAACACCGCCAGGCAAAAGTTCAGTACGCACAAAAATAAAAAACTGGCAAAAATGCCGTTCAATATCTGCAAAGGATTTAATTTATTATAAATTAACCTAAAAAACAGTATATATGATATCACTGTTACAGCAAACGCCACCGTGCCCCATCTGGCCACGTTGAAAGGGTTGGCTAAAGAAATGGCAATAAGCAGCAAAATCCAGGTCAACCACCGTTCATTCCTGTACCGGGACAGCAAGTTTCTATTTTTTTGCATCACAAGCAACGCAAGCGAGGCTATCAGCGGTAGCATTAAAAAGATTTTACCGGTAAAAGATCCGATACCGTCGACAGACAGATAAGCAGGTACGTAAACCGGAAAAGACATCTGAAAAGGAATACAGGTGACTATAAAGCTAAAAAGCAGATGCGACGAATCTTTTTTTTGAATGAGGTTGACTACATACCAAATAAAATAAATAGCTGTAAGTACAAAAAAGGTCAGAATTTTAAGAAGCATAGTTCAGTTAAGCTGTCATCATCGGCTTTATCCGTATAGATATTCAAACTGGATTTAAAGCCGGATCCAAGGTATAATGATTACCGGGCAAAAAAGTTTGGTTTACTTTAATATTTGTTAGCTCAATACGGAAAAAAGGGGAAACATTACTGAATCCCCCAGCAATTAATATGTTAAATCAATCAGCCGGCCAGGTTGTTAAGCAAATCGGCAAATGTCGATTGTAACCAGTATAGAGATATGATACCAGCTGTCATGTTTTTGCCTTTATTATTCTGAATTTTAGGAGCAACCATGCCATTGTTAACACCAGCTATTTTCACTACATAATCCATTGTACGGTAGGTACCTGCTGTGGTATTAGCAGCCTGATTGGTTGTGATTATGAGGCCTGATGAGTCGCCGCTAACAATAAAACCTGAGGCCTTTTGGGTTGTAGTTCCGGCGTCAGTTATAGTGTTGCCATAAAAATAGCCACTGGTATTAATCAGGTTTATACCATCGGTACGGGTACCTGTAATCGTATTGGCATTGGCTTGTACCCGGGTATAACCATGAAACACAATGCCATTGCCCATAGCAGAATTGATGATATTGTTATCGGCCGATATATTAATAAGGCCCTTGGTAGTTGCCGGATCGGCGATGTTTATTGCTGATGTGGTTAAAAAGTTAACGCCGGTTATGTTTTCATAAGTATTTGTAAAGCAGTTACCTGATATACTCACGTTTATGATACCCCAGCAGTCTATCTGGCCCTGGTAAATTTTGTTATTGTAAATTTTGTGATGGCCGCTCAATGAATCGGCGGTAGCATTCTTATAACCGTTATAGAAAAAGCCCATAGTAACCGCCCTGCGGTAACGCACTTTTGGTCCGCCACGCTCAACCGGGCCATAGCCATCGGCAAAGTTGAAAGTATTGTTATAAACAGCTACATTCAAAACTGTTTCGTTAACGCTGTGCCTTTCAATATCAACACCGCCTACCAGGTATCCGTCGCCATGAACATTATTATTATAAAAAGAAGCGCCGTTTACCGCACAAAACATAATGCCTTCGCGATAAATATTAAAAAACTCCGAATCGTGAACATTTACGTTAGTAACTATATGCTGATTCAAGGTTGTTTCAAAGCAATCTCCAAATAATAATCCGTCGCCCCTAAAGCTTTGAAATTTGCAGTTCTTAACCTCAATGTTTTTACCATTGTTAATACTCAAGGCATGACAAAATTGGTAATCAGCATCATAAGTTTGCAGCGGCAGGTTGCCATTAAAATCAATGCCCTGTATTACCAGGTTACCTATAGATGGCATGCCAACATAATCCTGGTAAAATATGGAGTTAGGATTTTTGCGGCCGCCGGTTAATTTAATATGGCAGGTTGCCGGACCGTTACCCATCATGCCTACACCATCGGCTAATTTGATAATACCGCCACCGTTACCAATCTGACCAATCATATAGCTGCCATCTGGGAAGTAAATATTAGCTACACCATGGGCTTTTGCATACGCCAAAGCGTTGGTTATCGCTTTGGTGTCGTCGGTTACTCCGTCTCCTTTCGCACCCTGATCTTTAACATTTACCGCGTTTGCCGGGGTAACTGTAGTTGCCAGTGACCTGACAGGAGATGTTACTCCTATTCCGTTATTTAACTGCGTTCCAATAACTACATCGTCCTTTTTACAAGACGATAATAAAAACAATGCCAAAATAAATAAATTCAGTTTCATTATGGTTATTTTAATTAAAATATACACTTTTACACCATAAGTGACAAAAATGTTACATATAAAGAAAAAAAATATTCAATGTTTTAATTTATGGCACGATAATTATATAGAAAAAAATTCACGAATTGTAGAAAAAGTGTAGAAAAATGAGGAAAAATGGGAAAATCAAATCCCATTTCCGCTGATAAATAATTAATAAAAAAGGGCATTTGCTAATAAAACAAATGCCCTTTTTGAAGATGGAATTTTATCAACTATAACGCCGAATTATTAGCAGCAAGTACGTAGTTTGGCTGATAGTAGTATTCTGAGACAATGCCTTTGAGCATATTTTTGCCTTTGTTGTTTAAAACCCGCGGAGCAATGGCGCCATTGTTTGCACTGGCAATTTTTATAACATAATCCATAGTACGACTTGTGCCGCTTGCGGTATTAATACCTTCGTTAGTTGAAACGTACAAGCCCGAAGCATTGCCGTTAATTAAAATGCCTGAACACGATTGACTAACCGAGCCAGCATTCGTTATCGTATTTCCATAAAAACAACCACTTGTACCTAATACAGTAATCCCATCCGAAGGAGTCCCTGTAATATTATTAGCATTGGCGGTTACCTTCGCGTAGTTTTTAAATGCTATACCGTTGCCAATACCACTATCAATAATGTTATTATCTACCGAAACGTTAGTAAGCCCTTTAGTTGATACATTATCCGAAATATTAATCACCGGGGCTGTCAGGTAACCAACACCTGCAATGTTCTCATAGCTATTTTTAAAACTATTACCTGATATACTCACATTGAGCATTCCCCAGCAATCTATCTGGCCCTGGTAAATCTTATTGTTGTAGACTTTATAATGGCCGCTTAATGAATCGGCTACGCCATTTTTATAACCGTCATAGAAAAAGCCCATGGTAACCGCCCTGCGGTAACGAACTTTAGGTCCACCGCGCTCAACCGGTCCATAGCCATCAGTAAAATTAAAAGTGTTGTTGTAAACCGACACATTCAATACCGTTTCGTTTACACTGTGTCTTTCAATGTCTACACCGCCTACAAGGTAGCCATCACCGTGCACATTATTATTATAGAACGCAGCGCCATTCACCGCGCAAAACATCGTGCCTTCACGGTAAATATTATAAAATTCGCAGTCATGTACATGTACATTGGTAACTATCCTGGCGTTCAATGACGGCTCAAACACGTCGCCAAAAAGCAAACCATCCCCTCTAAAGCTCTGAAACTTGCAGTTTTTTACTTCAATGTTCTTCCCGTTATGAAAATTAAAGGCCGTGCAATACTGATAACTGCTATCAAATGTTTGCGACCCTGAATTGCCATTAAAATCAATGCCCTGGATAACCAGGTTACTTACGGCCGGCGTACTTGTATAGTCCTGGCAAAAAAGGGGATTGGGGTTATGCCGGCCGCCGCTCAGCTTAATATGACAGGTTGCAGGACTGTTTCCCATCAGCCCCACTCCATCAACAAGTTTAATAACCCCTCCCCCGTCGCCGGTTTCACCAATTATGTAGCTACCATCGGGAAAATAGACATTACCGACACCGGCTTTTTTTGCGGCGGCCAGGGCAGCAACTATAGCTTTCGTATCATCAGTGACACCATCTCCTGTGGCACCATAGCTTTTAACATCAACACGATCTGAATTAACAGATACCGCAAGTGAGTTCAATATTAAGGAATTACTAAATTTTGAAGTGTCGGTAATTGAATGTGATGAATTGGCTTCCTTTTTGCAGCTAAAAAGACATAGCACGGCTAAAAACACGGAAATTTTTCGCATAGGCAGGGGTTTAAATTACATTAAATAATAATTAATTAAATAAAGCGACTAAAAATAGCATTTTTTTGAAAACTTTTTAATCTTTAGTTTGTCTTAACGTAAAAATTTCAAATATCATATGGTTTTTATGAAAATAAAGCCAAAAATTGACTTAATATTCAAACAATGGCTTTAGACATCGTTGCAACCACCTCTAATCTTGATGAATACGCAGGTGCGCAGAAAGTTCTTTTAGATATTCATAATGGCATTAAACACAAATACAATTGCAAGGTATTGGGCTTTATCCCTTATGAGAAAGTGCATCCCAAATACAACATCCCGGCATCTGAATATGTAAAGTTTGGCAATCCATTTTACCTTAATAACAAGATATTACTGGTACACGCCCGTAATGTTATGGCGGTAATCATGGTGATCAAACGCATCTTCTTTCTAAACACCCGGATCATATATATCGCCCACAATGTATATGACACTCATAAAAACATCTCTTTCTTCCCGTACAACATTGTTTCTATTTCCAAAAAAGTTACCGAAAACCTGCTAGGATACTTCGGTTTAAAAAACAGGAACATCACTGTTATTTATAACGGGATCAAAGATGAGGCAGCAGGCAAACCTCAAATATCATTTAAACAGAATGGCAAAATAAGGATACTATATTCGGCAAGGGTAATTGATGTAAAACGGCAATTACTCATTGTTGATCAGCTTAATGGTAAGCTACATGCTGATATAGAAATTCACTTTGCCGGGCATGGGCCTGATTTGGCCCTGCTCTATGAAAAATGCAGGGATTCTGTAAACTTTAAGGCCTTAGGTTTTGTTGACGGAGTGAATGAGTTGGTAAAACAGGCCGATTTTCTGATGCTATATTCTATTCAGGAGGGGCTACCAATATCTTTAATTGAAGGAACAATGTACGGAAAACCTCTATTAATAAATGATGTAGGCGGCAACCTCGAAATAGGTGTTCCTGGTGTTAACGGGATTGAACTAAAAAAAGATTGGAACATATTTGCCGATCAGCTGAATAGTCTTGTACACCTAACTACAGAAGAATACACGAAAATGAGCGTTAACAGCCGTGCCAGATATGAAACGATGTTTACTTATGATGCTATGGTGAATAGTTACACCAGGCTTATCGATTCATTACAGCCGCAACCGTCCGCAACTTATTACAATAGTACAGATAAACAAATCACAAACGCATACACTGCTGAGTAAATGAACATCACCTATAATTCAGTTAAAACTAAAGTTTCCGGTTTATTTCAAAGTTCACTTTTTAAAAACAGCAGTTGGGGGATAATTTCACAAATGTCGCAAACGTTGTTTCTGAGTTTGTTTTTTGTGATCCTGGCCAGGATGTACCCGACAGGGATTTTTGCTAAATACATTGTTGCCAATGCGATATACCAATTGGTAACTGCATTTTCAACAATGGGCTTAAGCCAGTGGTTTATCAGGGAGTATATGCATACCGAAGATAAGCCCAAGATGATCAGTAAGTTCATAAAAATGCAGATCTATTTCGGGCTGATTTTTTATGCTGTAAATATCTGTTTGGCGTTTTTGCTTTATGGGGATCAGTTTACCCGGGTACTTATTATTTTAATGGGCGTAAACGTAATTTTTGACAACCTGATCAACGGTATAAAATCATTGAACATAGCGAACTTCGAACAAAAGAAAACCGCCATCATCCTAACTATCGAATCTGTGTTGAAATTTGTGGCAGGCTGTGTCTTATTTATATACCCGTTTTCAATCATTACGCTGTCTGTAATCCTTATTGCCATCCGCTTTTTAACGCTTAACCTGTTTCTTGTCATTGGGTCATCGAACATGATTACTATAAAAACTCTCTGGGGCTGTTCAGTTAGCTATTTCGACTTAAAAGCTATGGTGATTATGAACTGGGCATTTGTCATTATCGGAGGGGTATCTATCATCAACTGGCGCATGTCTAATATCATCATTTCAAAAGTTCTAACCGCTTTTGATGTAGCCAACTATGAAATTTCTTTTAAGATATTTTCGATAGCCCAGATCCTGCCGGTTGTTATTTCAACTTCTGTTTTTCCGCTACTGGTAAAACACTATTCCAAACACGACAAAGGCGATTTTTTTGCCTTTTATAAAAAGATGCATGTGTACTACCTGCTTTTTGGCTGGCTGGCATATACCTTCATTTATTCATTTTCGAATAAGCTTATTCCGCTTGCATTTGGCAATGCTTACTTAAACAACGCAGAATATACACGCCAAATGTTTTTAACCATCCTGGTTTTTCCTACAGCACTACTACAGGCCAATGTTTTAATAGCCATGAAAATGGAAAAACAAGATATGCTGTTTAACATCATCGCCCTTGTTGTAAACCTGTCTGTATGTTTACTGGGAGTACTTTATATCAAATCGCTGGCCGTGGTGAACTACTCTATTTTTGTGTCCTTCCTGGTTTTTCACATTGCTCAGGATATTTTACTGCTGAGCCGCAAAATGACAACGTTGCTTTCGGTTCTCAAATTTTATATAATTTCTGCCGCGTTTACGGGCGGCTACATTTTGCTAAGTAAAGCGATTAACCCTTACATATTGTTCACCCTAACCTGGATAATAACATTGGCAGTTACCTTTGCGGGTAACAAACTTCAATATACCAAGCCTGCTATATTAAGTAAAAGCATGAGCCGTTAAGCCGCGTTTAATTTGCTGGGACGTATAATTACGTATCCCAGAGGCAAGCAATAGAAAACTTGCCTCTGTTTTATGAAATCGTAATCACTTTTCTACAAAAGAAATCAGTAAACTTTAAGCGTTCTTATTATCGGTGGTCAAGCTCCTGCTTTTTGTATAGCCGAAAAGGTTCGCCTGCTTTATCCATGTTATCTGCTTTTCCGGTTTTCGAAAGCTGAACAACCACCAAAAGTTAAAGCGCAGGCAAAAGTTATAAAAAAAGATTGGTAATACTATTCCGGCGGACCAAATGACCAGCACCAATAACGGCACGTTAGTAATGTGAAAAATACTCATCATCATCGTACGCACTACTGTCATCATAATTATCTGAACGCAGTATATGTATAATGAATGATAACCTACTATTTTGAGAAAATTAAGAATATTTAGCTTTTGAAGGAAGAAGGAGCAGTTTATTGATAACGCACAACCGATTAGAGCCTGCAAAAAGAACAGATAATGCCTGTTGATCTCCACGTTACGGATACCAAAATCAGAAGCCTGAAGGTTTATGGGCGTACAGTAATATTGGATTGCTATAAAAGCTAAAAGCAGCGGAACGAAAAATTTCCATGAAGTAAATAATTGCATTTTTCTGTCGTCCAGCATTACCTGCGAAAGCAGATCACCTAAGGCGAAAAACACATAATACTCGAATATGTCGGTGAACAAGCCTGCTCTTAGCTCGTACATGAGCGGAAATAACGCATAAAGTATCACGCCGAAAAAAAACTGCGTTAAGGAAGGCAGCCTCAGCTTAGTATGTAAAAATGAATATATTACACCGATACAGTACAGGGCATTAAGGTACCAGAAAATACCCGTCCTTCGCGGGTTAATGATCAGGTTTAAATAATCAATAGGCGTATAACCGTTATGTGTAAACCTATTCATTACAATTTGTAACGATACCTGGATTATGCCCCACATCAGCAATGGGTACAAAATATTATTACCACGGTCACCGATGTATGATTTCAGGCCTTTTTTATTCAGGCTTTTTACAATCAGCAGTCCCGAAATGATAAAAAACAAGGGCATCCGGAATCCGTATAGGAACACACCGATGTAATTCAAAACAGGGTATTGATCAAGTGCAAGTCCATGATCTTTTAATATCTCGTAACAATGACCATAAGCTACAAGTATAATACTTATCCCCTTGTCGTAATCGATCCATGGCCACCTTTTTTGATTTCGTATAAATCGGGCGTTAAATGGATCCATGAAAAAAAATATGTTTTTTGGCTTGGCAGATATTAGATGTAATCATATACCAACACAATTCAAACTTTTAAAAATTGTTTGATTTAGTGGCATTTTGAATATCTTTCCTTTCAAATCAGAAAAGGGACCTATGCTTTTTGATAATAATTGAAGAATATTCAAAAACACAGCATTAACCATAATGACACAGCTTGAGCTATCTCAACAGTTGAGATTAATTTCGCTAACAAAGGGATTTCAAATCTTTTCATATTCAGGAAAATCAGGCGTTTCCATTGCTGCTTGGATAGGTCAATTTGCAAATCCATTTGAAAAAAGATTGCAACGTATTAGCCCGGGCCGTGGGTAACGGCGTGAAAATTTACAGGTAATATTCTGAGGGCCGAGGCCAAAGACATCGTGATAAGATTTTAAACGCCTGCATACGATATAATGGGTTCTATGTCCGCTTTCATCAAAACATGGATTTTTAGGGGATATCGATCCGATTAGTTGATGCTTTTCCGCTATTGGCGCGTTTGAAACGTCCTTATATGTGGAAAAACTTGGCAATCACCATATCCTGCAAGTTTTCAATCGTCTTTAAGCTGTTACCTTTTCAGCAACTTTCGATAAGTGGTTCGTCATAGTTTACCCATCTGCGTTGTCAACTCCGGGTATAAATTGTGGTGAAGGCTGCGAATTCGATTTACCCATTCATTTGTTTAATTTTACAAACCGGCAACTAATTTAAGGAATAACTAAATCTATCAAATAATAAAACATATCAGCTGCGGTTTTTCCAGGCTTAACTTTCAATCAAATGATTAGCGACAAAATTGAGATAACACGGGATACACAATCATTTTATGCCAGCTTTTGTTTAGTAAAAGAATCATTTTATAACATTGAAAACAAGACATGTTTACTTCATAAGGAAGAAATTGCGTATTATCAATCGTTGAAAGCCTCCAGAAGAAAACACAGTTATTTATTGGGAAGAATCGCTGCAAAAAATGCCCTGATAGATTTATTAGGCACTGGAAAGTGCGAAGATATTTATATTGGAACTGGTGTGTTTCAATATCCGGTCATATATTATGATTTGGCGAACAATGTCCAAGTCTCTATAAGCCACTGCAATGATTTCGGTATCGCTATGGTTTATCCTGAAAATCATCCACTTGGCGTTGATATCGAAAAAATCAATCTACCTGATTTGGACGCAATGAAGACGCAAATTTCCGACCGAGAATTGGTTTTCTTCGGAGATCTTGAGCTATCCTTACTTCAAGGGTGCACCATTTTGTGGACAGTCAAAGAAAGTTTGTCAAAAATTTTAAAAGTTGGCATGACAAATGGACTACATCTTTTTGAAGTCGATGAGGTGAAAAAAGAAAAAGGTTTTTATATCAGTACCTTTCGTAGTTTTTATCAATATAAAGCGATTTCCTTTATTGCCGGAGATTATGCTTGCTCTATTGCCGCTCCCAAAAATTCATCTGTTAACCTGAGTTCATTTCTCGATGCATTCAATAAAATATCTCTAATAAAACAGGATGGAGTTCAAACTTCTAAATTATCACAATGACATCTATGAAGCCGATAACGCAACCGTCAATTTCCTTGCGGATAAAATTTTAACGAAAGAAAAGGGCCATCCGGCCCGATTTATAATAAGGTTTAGGTTACAGCGGCCGGGCGCGAGGCAGCGGCCCATGTTCTTTTTATCGTATCCATTCGCTTCAACGTTGTCTCATCCAAAATAACTAAACACCCCATGAGAACAAGGGTTGGCGACAGCCATATCCGGATCAGGGACTGGATTTTACATATATAGTATTTTTTTTCAGCGCCAACCTTGTCAGCACAGTTAAGAGCACCTCTATTTTAAACGGTTTTGCTATATAGTCGTCCAGGCGAGCGTTCAGACAATGCTCCCTGTCTTCGTCAAAAGCGTTCGCAGTCATCGCTACTATAAAAGGCATTTGTGCATAATGCCGGCGAATCGCACCGGTCGCTTCGATACCATCCATATGAGGCATTTGGATATCCATTAAAATTAAATCATATCTTTTCTTTTCTAACATGTTTAATACTTCAACACCGTCAGCTGCAGTATCAGGACTATAGCGCACCTTTGATAAGATTCTAACGATTAATTTTTGATTTATGACATTATCCTCAGCGATCAGAATATCAAAGGGGTAATCCACTGCAAAAGGTTCACTCAATCGCTTTCTATCAGTTTCGCCAGACAGGATGTTCGGCGCAGACTTTGTTAGGACCCTGTCAAGCATATTAAAGAGCTGGTGCTGTTTAACAGGCTTGCTGACTATACCGGAAAAAAGAGCCATGCTTATTTTGCCAGTCTGACCACCTAAAGGGTTTAACAATATCACCGGGACCTACGGGTAAAGTTCCCTGATCCTCGACGACAGGATTAATCCATCCATTTCCTGCATACTGTAATCGGTAATCACCACATCAAAGGCTTCGCTTTCAGGGAGAATCTGCAATGCCTGCAAAGGAGATTGGGTAATCGTACAATTCAATTTCCAGTCTGTCAGTTGCTGGGTTAATGTTTCCAGTTGGGTTAGGTTGTCGTCGATGGATCAAAACCTAACCTGGTTAGCAGTTATGAAAAAGGTGATCCGAGAGCCCGTGGTAATAAAACATTCGCGGCATCAGTCGCAGCAGGCGAAAATGATGGAGCGGGTATCCTTCCACAAATCATAACCACAGACAAAACAACATTGCGTTTAGCTATCTGGCATGAACGCCGGATAGAGCTGGCCCTTGAATTTAATCGCTGGTACGACCTGGTAAGATATAACAAAGTGGCCGGCCCCAATGGCAGTTCAGGCACCGGCTATACAGAAAACCTGCTGAAGACTGTTTATGGGAGAACTAATTTTAATTATGCCAAATTCAGCCATTTTCCGATTCCGCAAACTTTTGTTACTTCGTCAAATGGCGTACTCAAACAAAACAGTGCCTGGTAATTGCTCCTTACTTTTTCCGTTGTTCAATCTCGCATGAACTGCGGACCGTAAATAAGTAACAAAATAAGACAGCATATATCGGAACTAATAAAATAGTTCGACTAAAGGCAAGCTTAGCGTTTAGTATTGCCGCAATAAATTTAGTCAGTTTTTGAATTAAAATAATTAGGTGTTCAATAAATCCACCATGTTGATTTATTGAACACCTTTTACAAAGAAAAATGGCTCAATTATTCATGTTTTTCACTCAACTTTTTCTCCTCATATTTCTCCAAAATCCGCTCTATCATCATCAGGAAGCCATAAATGTGTTCAATTAATTTCCCAGTCCCGGTACATATGGGATTATAGACAAATCCGAGCAAAGTCTGTTCGATATCGAGCAGACTTTTTCATTTCTATTATTTTAGTATATCTCAGATCCAGGCACTGATGAAACGTCAGTAATTATTTTCATCAAAGCGGTCTTTTACACGATTTCTGTAAATGAAAAAAACCCATTGTCATTAAAAATTTATTACTTCGATCAGGTACCCGTTAGCAACTAATCCCGTTAGTGTTCTTTCCTTTGTTCAGTTCTACACTTATCGAAAGAATTACGATCCAACGATAATGATTAGTCAAACAGTAAAACCAGGCATGAATTATAAACCTCAGCCTACTATGTCGATACCGATATCCATGTTGGCTTACACAGTTTTTTTGATATAAATAACCATTGCTATGTTTAGGCTATCTTTCATGCGTGTAGAAAGTAATTTCCTCCAAGGTCATAAAATCCCCACCATAATTAGATAGAAGCTTAAACCTGTAATACCTGAATTTTGGAGTTGAGGTTGGAACAGAAAAGTTTTCACCCGCCAAGGCAAAAGTGACATCCGTGTCAGAGTTCTGACCTACGGGGAGGCCGGATGGTTTTACCGAAGTATAGGATCCTATTTTAGTCCAGCTTGCCCAGCTTCCATCCATGTTGGGGTTATTACTGCCGTATAATTCGAAGGTTTTTACGCTTTGCAATTGATAAAGCCTATCGTTAGCTTGCCAAACTTTAAACCGGCTTAAGGAGGTAGAAGTACCGGCATCAAAAGTGAACCAGCATGGAATTGTAGATTCTGTTGCGAAGCCCGGCGGGTTATAACTTTCATCCCATAAATACTCTTCCAGCCAACCATAGCCGCCTTCAAGCACATCTGTAGGTAAGATCTTTACCGCGAATTTAGATTTATCAAACTGCCTTTCAAACTTGGGCAAGGTGACCGATGATGGATCTGGCGAAAATGTTTCGAACGCCGTGGTATCAGGCTTGAATAAGGATTTAAATGTAAGCACGCTGCTTTCTTTATAATCAGGCAGTTCGGTATTGGTTTGATTTGCCGGAACGATGAACTTTTTGGCAGAACCATTAACCGCCGTATAATTTATCTCTACGCCAAGCTCTCCATTTGCAGGTTCGCCCCAGCCCAGTTCTATTTTGTTTCCATCGGGTGATTGTTCTACGGTTTTCAGCTTCCGGTTAATCAAGGAGTTTAAATAACTCGGCCCATAAACTACACCCGAAACGTTTACCCCTACAGATTTTCGACCTTGCGCGTCGTAGGTATAAACATCAAAACTGTAGTTACCCTCGGTCAGTTTATCGATGATCACATTTACTGTATCCTTGCCAGGAGCGTGGGTAATAGCAACCTCTGTTGAATCATGATGGTTATTATAGAACACCCTCATTTTGGTTACCAGCGGGTCATTACCAAGCGTTGCCGATAACTGCACGCTATTGTAACCAGAATGCACCAGTACAGTATCCAGCCTGCCGGGATATGTGATCTCACCGCCCGCCATGTATTTTTTATAAGCGTCGCCGCTTTTAGTGCATGAGCTTAATATTGCGATAAAGGCAACGAGACACAGCACCGCAAAATATTTTATTACTTTCATAAACTTTTATTGATCAGTTGGTTTTATTTAGTATCTCCCCACATCATTATTTCATTAAAATTCACATACGATCCGTTCGACCAGTTTTTCAGCGTCCGGAACCTGATGTATCTCACCTTTGGGGCATCCAGTGGAAATGTGATGGTTTCGCCGGCACGTGCGGCATCAATATCTTCCTGCGATAGCTGGCCCTCAGGCAGTCCTGATGGTTTTATTTGAGTATGTGATGCTAAAAGGGTCCAGCCGTCATAGCTGCCATCGGGATTAATGGTGTTAGTGCCCCAAATCTCTACTACACGCGGATTGTGTAACGAGTAGAAGAACCCCTCCCTCATGAAATAACTTAAGCGGCTTAGTTTTGCCGTAACACCCATATCGTAAGTAAACTGTTGCGGCATTTTAGAGGCATCGCCCGTGTGGTAGTAGCCACCGGCGTTGGTTACGTCGCCATCAAATAGTTCATCAATGCCGCCGCCGTATTGTGGGCCAAGTGGCGCGTCGGTTGGCAGGGCTATGCCTTTGATCTTCGTCCGGTCTAAAAGTTCTTCAAACAGGGGAGTAACAGTTACCAGTAGGGTATCAGATAAATTACCCCACCTGTCGCGGGTGTAAATACCAAACTTGGTTGGCTTGGCGGGTAAGTTGCGGGTTGAGAAATTACCTTTTTGCAGGTTGGTATAGTTGGTAAGGATAGGTGCGAACTCGCCTAACGAATCGGTAGCTAACACCACGATAGCCAAGCTGGCTTTAGTGCTATTGGTAAACTTAACGTTAATACCACCGAAATCTGGCGTTACAGTTAACGAATCGCGGGTAAGTTTTAAAGGCGGGGTGAGCGGATGTACTGTTACCTCTACCGGAGCCGATACGTTTTCACCTTTGTCTACAGCGTATAATTTTACCTGATAATCCATGCTGTTACCAAAGCCATCCACAGTCAGATCGCTATTATAGCGGCTAACTTTTGTTTCCCTGGCCTCACCTTTTTTGATAGCGTATACCGCTTTAATATAAAGCAGGTCGCCATCGGTGGGTATGGTGTAGCTTATTTTGGCGGCACCGTTCAGGTTAATCACCGTAACCTTGCTTACCGGGCCGGGCGGGGTATGGTCATTAACAATAGGCGCAAGCTCATCCTGCTTACAGGAATTGGCCAATAATACAATCAGGACGATGCAGCACCTGAACAATATCTTTTTCATTATCTTATATTTTAAAATGATCTCCATTTTTAATGTCGTTTAAGCCAATCACCATCCTGGGTTTTGTACCAGATTGGGGTTAACCTGCAAATCGGTTTCTTTTATCGGCCAGAAGTAATCCCTCGGGGCAACAAACTTCGGCGTGAACAGTAATACCCGACGGTTATAATCCTCGTAGGTGGATTGTATAATATCCCAGCCGTATATTGGCGCGCTTAATACCTGTGGCGCGGTTTTCCAGCGGCGGAGGTCCCAGAAGCGACTGCCTTCAAAAGCCATTTCTATCCCGCGCTCCTGGCGAATGATATCCCGTAAGCCGTCAACCGTAGTGTATTTGGTAGGATTGGTTGAATAAGTAGCCCATGAGCTTTCAACCGATTTCAAACCCGCCCTTGCCCTGATCTGGTTAAGATAAGGCAATGCGGCAGCGGGGTTACCTGTTTCATTTAATGCTTCCGCGTATAACAAATACAGATCGCCAAGGCGCATAACCGGCCATGGATATGATTCGATAGTGACATTTGTTTTTGAATAAACAAGGTTCCAGTTAACTACTTTTTTGGTGTAATACCCGGTTACCGAATACAGGCGACTTTGCTTTTTGCCGGTGTACTGTTCAGACTTACTTTGGATATTATAGTTGCCATTATGCATAAACCAGGTTGAACCATCAAAAGCCAGATCGGCATAAAAACGGGGCTCGCGTTCAAAGTGAAGACCTACAGTTTGATAGCCTTCCTGCATCCAGGTGTCCAAATTGGTAACGGTTCGCAGTTTGAACCTATCGGCATAGTTCCAGGTCTTGTCTTCCTCTATCGGCACACCATTTTTGGTATAGAATAGCTCTGCCATTTTTAGCGGCGGGGCCAATTTGCCTTTCAAACTGAGGTTAATGTTATCCGGATCAATTTGCGGGCAGGCATATTGTTGCAACCAGAAGGTTGAAGCTGCCGCCTCGGAGGTAAGACCCCAGATCAGTTCGTTGTTCCACTTTTCACAAATGGCATTACGAATGTTCATTTCAATTTTAGTAGCACCATCAACCGCTACATCTGTACTTGAAAAATAGTACAACTTACGGCCCGCGGCCGCGGCAGCATCAATGGCTATTTTGCAGGCGTTGGCAGCACGTGTCCATTTTTTAGCATCGTATTGCGGGTTAAACAGCAATTTGCCATCAACTCCCTTAAACCCGACAAAATCGTTATTACCATTAAAAAGCGGACTGGCAGCTGTTACCAGCACCCTGGCCTTAATAGCTAAAGCTGCAACTTTGGTAATACGGCCCAATTCGGTAGTAGTACTGGTAATGGTGCTTGGTAAGCCGGTATTGGCATCACCCGCGGCGGCCTCGTCTATCAGTTTAGCAATGTAGTTCACCACCGAGTCGGCCGGCTGCCTGAACACTTTAAACACCCCGGGGTTGGCTGTTATCGGCGGATTTTTATCAAGGATAGGTATTGGCCCGTACATCCTGAACAGGTACCAATGCAGGTAAGCTTTGATAAACTTGGCTTCGGCAATCCATCTTAGTTTTACATAAGGCTGCAGATCCGCCACTCTGTCGATGTTCTCCAAAAATATATTACATGTTCTGATGCCTTGCCATAGGTTACGGTTATCAAACTGGTCCCAATAGTTCATGTATGGGTCTGCCCTGTTTTGTTCGCCTCGGGCAATGTTGTAAGGGTCAAGGAAAAAGTAATCCTCTGTCATGGGCCAATAGGTCCAGGCCTCGTCACCGCCGCTAAAGCCGGGATTTTTATCTGGGTTGCCCTCCTGCGGAAGATATGAATAGCAGGTGAACAGGTATTTTTCGGCCTCGGTACGGTTAGCGAATACGTTATCGAGCGTGGCCACATTATCGGGTACTACATCAAGGTAGCTTTTCTTGCAGGAGGCTATCCCGGTAAGCAATACAACTAATAGCAAAAGCTTTACCATCCTCCCCGGGATATGCCCGAAATATTGGTTATATACAGATAAAATTTTCATGCGATTTGAATTGGTTTAAAATGTAATGTTCGCGCCGATGTTAAACACCTTTTGTACCGGGTAACCAAGGCCATTGCTGCCCTGCTCGGGATCCCACAGCTTAAAGCTACTAAGCAGGAATAGGTTGGTACCATTGAGATAAAGGCGGATAGAAGAGATATGGTACCGCTTAAGTGTTTTCTCTCTGATGTTATAAGCCAGTTCAGTGCTCTTCATCCGCAGGAATGATCCGTTACGCATCCACCAGTTTGATGATTGATTGTTATTACTATTTTGTGTTAAACTTAACCTTGGCCAAAAAGCGTAAAGGTTCCGATTATCTTCCGACCAGTGATCTTTTGCTATCACATCCAACAAACCATGCTGATCGGGCCCGTTGGCCACAAATGGCGAGATCTGGCTTGGATTGATAAAAAACGATGACCGTGCCGAACCCTGGAAAAACGAACTAAGCTCCCAATTACCATATCCATAGGTAAAGCCAAAACCATAAATAATTTCGGGAGTGGTTGGGTATCCTAACCCGTTCACCATATCCAGGTTGGTAATCTGCCCGTCGCCGTTCAGGTCGCGGTATTTGATATCTCCACCCCTTACTTCGCCAAAGTTCTGTTTGGGCGAATTTTTCACATCTTCATCATCCACAAACAAACGCTCTGCTATCAATCCGTAGGCCTGTGTAAGCGACTGGCCAACCCGTGAAAGATATAGCATGTTAGATGGGTACTGCGGCTCTTCGTTAACCAGCAATTTGCTGGTGGCATAGGTGAAAGTACCCCGCATTTGCAACCACGATTTCCCAAAGTTTTTATTGTAATCCATAGCAACATCTAAGCCTTTTGCCTCAGCAACACCAACGTTGGCACTAACCGGGGCGGTAAGGCCGAGCGTGGTTGGGATATATGCCCTATCCATCAAAATATTGCTCCGGCGTTCTTTGTAGGCATCTACAATAAGGTTCATGGAATCAAATAAACCTAAGTCCATACCTAAGTTTAATTTTTTCGACCTCTCCCAGGTGATACCTTCGTTGGCATATCTTGAAATAGATACACCATTTTTTGTATATCCGCCGTTTTCGCCAAAAGTGGCCCCATAAGCCGGATCATTCAACGTTACGTTTGATAAGTAAAAGAACCTGTCGCCGGCGTTGCCTATCTGATCATTACCAACAAGGCCGTAGGTTGCGCGGAACTTGAGTTTATTAATAACATGCTCAAGCGGCTTAAAGAACTTCTCGTTGTTTACATTCCATGCCACGCCCACAGACGGGAAAAAACCATATCTGTTATTTTGAGCAAAACGTTCTGAGCCATTATAACCAAAGTTGGTTTCAAAAAGATAGCGACCATCAAACCCATAAGTAAACCTTCCGGATAAACCTTGGTTACGGAAAGGCAAGGATGATGTAAGGGTGCCGGCGTTACCGTTAAGGTAGTTGCGCCTGATGCCGATAAGCAAACCGCTTACATTGTGCAGCTTGTTAAAAGTGCGGTTATAGTTCAAGGCAAGCTCGCCATATGTGGTGGTGTTTACCAGTTTATCGCCTTGTGTGTAGTTAAGGTACTCAGTAGCGGTGCCTTCATTCAGGAGAGAAATGGTATAACCTTTAGGATCGCTTACCGAGGGGCTTGCAGCATAATAAAATGGGATGTATTGCCTGCTTAAGTTGAAGTATGAATAGCGCTTGGTATAAACCATTCCCCTTGCCGAAAGACCTTCGGTAATAAACTTCAGGTCTTGCTTTAACTCCAGCTGAACGTTAAGCGTTGATGTGCTGTATTGCTGAAACCCCGATACCATGGATGCATAAGGGTTGGTATACACCTCGCCATTAGTGCCCCGAGCGGCATTGCCAAAAAGCGGGTGTTTTACATAAGGCAGATCTGATGCCGGGAAAATAGCCGGAAACAATACGGGATTGGCATTAAGCGTGCTGTTAAAAACCCTTGTACCACCACTAACGGTGTTGCCATTAGCATCTGTACCACCTATTGGTCCAGAATAATCATCAAAATCGCCGGAGGTACGCAGGATGCCTTCGGTAGTGGGGGTAAGCTTAACGTTGATGTTGGACCGGATCTCGTAACTTTTCAGTTTAACATTATTGCTAAAGTTATTGAGTCTTTGGTTTTTTAAAACACCGTTATCCTGGTTAGCGGTAGCAGCTATATAGTATTGCGCCTTAGTGCCGCCGCCGGTGAGGTTTAAGTTAAACCTTTGGTTATTGGTGTATTTTTTTATCAGCGAACCAATCCAATCATTATTAGGATATAAAAGCGGATTATCACCTGCAACCGTATGATCTATCTTGTTTTGCGAATATGGTAAAGGTGCTAATGGATTCCTGGTAAGGGCGGCTTCGTTGGCCAGGTTCATGTAAGTGATATTATCGGCGAGCCTGAAGTTTTCGGTATTGGTTGATGTTGAATTTTCAAGGCGCACATTAAACCGTGTATCGCCGCTTTTACCCGTTTTAGTGGTGATCAAAATTACGCCATTAGCACCGCGTGCACCATATAATGATGATGCAGCCGCGTCTTTCAAAACCGAAAATGCCGAGATATCGTCCGGCTGGAGACGGGCAAGCTCGTTCGCTGCCGATTCCATACCATCTATTAATATCAACGGATCGATTTTACCGGAACCAAAAGAGGTAATTCCCCTGACAAAGAACGAGGCATTATCATAGCCTGGCTCCCCGCTACGCTGGTAGGATATTAAACCTGAAATGCGCCCGGCAAGCATGGTGGTAAGGTTACTGGTAGGGCCTTTGATCTCTTTAGGGTTAATGGTAGTGATGGAGCTTACCATGCTCTCCTTTTTTTGCGTGCCGTAGGCTACTACCGCTACTTCGTTCAGGTCGTTTTTATCATCAAGTAATACGACGTTGATGGTGTGGCGGTCGCCAGGCACAATTTGCTGTTTAACGAACCCAAGGAAGGAGAACACCAGTGTATCCCTGCCCTTTGGTAAACTGATCACATAGTCGCCTGCGTTATCACTTACAACCCCTCGCGGGCTGTGCTTAATGGTTACACTAACTCCCGGCATGGTTACGCCTTTGGTATCCGTTATTTTTCCCTTAACCGTAAACGAAGTTTGGCCGTGTACCACCAATCCGATCGGGAACATTAAAAGAACACAAGAACCCAGGAATTTTAAATTTTGATAGGTAAAGATTCTTTGAACCATAGAATGATTTGGTTTAGTATTAATTTTTTATAATATTGTACATACATAATTACATATTTAAATTTAAATTAACAAATTATGCAGTTTAATAATTTATTCAACAACAGGCTTGTTTTAAGTACATTATAGTAAAATAGCCTTATTAGGCTTCAATTCTTAATTTAAGAGGTTTTTATAAATAAAATTAAAATCAATAAAATTGTACAAACATTTAAATTATGTATGGTCAATTTATTAAACAGGATAGATTTTGATTTTTTGCAAGAGGCTGTTATAAAGCGGATGAAGTTTTTTTATGTAGGGGCGTGCAACGGCATCTTCAGCAGGACAAACCACGTTGCAGGTTATCCTACCTTTGTAAATTGCATGCTTGAGAAGCAGCTATGAGTCAAACTCACAAACAGTAAAAGGCCGCGTGCGCGGCCTTTTACTGTTTGTATTATAAATAAATTTCAGATTACTTTCCCTTTAAAAACCCGGATTATTAGGTAACAATTTCGGATTGACATCTGTCTCCTGTTTAGGCAGCGGGAACAGCAGCTGTTTATCGGTAAACGTGGCGCCAAATACTGTTTTATGGCCTATAAAATTATCCCAATTACCAGTAACATCGTTATGAACTTTGCGGGTTCGGAGCATATCAAACCACATTTTATTTTCGAAGCAGAGCTCAAAATACCGCTGCAACCACACCTCCTGCTCAAATACTGATTGAGTTAACGCCCCTATCGGGGCCAGCTTAGCCCTTGCGCGGATATTATTAACCATCAATATAGCCGTAGCATTTGGTGCGCCTTCGGCTTCGTTTGATGCTTCGGCGTACATCAACTCAACATCGGCCAAACGGTAAAGGGTGTAGTTAAGATCAGATTTTAACGTGGTATTAACTGCGGTAGAATCAAACCACTTGTAGATATAGGGGCTGCGGAAAGTAATTTTTTTGCCCGTTTTTGTATTGGTATAGCTGGAGTAAAAGAACTGCTTTTCTTGTACTCGTTTATCGCCAGCAGCAAACGATGCTAAAAACTGAGTTGTAGGATAAACCGAGCCATACTCATCTGAATATTGCGAAACACCCGAAAAATTTGGAATAGTAAGCGGTGTAAGCGGATTTGACGATGGTACCGCCGCCGCATATTGCACCTGGAATATAAATTCACCTGTATTTTTATTTGCTGGTTTGATCATGTCGGTATATTCCGGGAATAGTGTATAACCACCATTCTGGATCACGTTAAGTGAGCGCTTGGCCGATTCGGCGTAGAATGTTTTACCGCCATTGATCGCAGCCCCTGCGTAGGTTAAATACACATCGGCCAGTAAGGCCTCAACAGCACCCATTGATACTTTGCCGGTGTTATCCTTCCATGGCAGCGTTGATTTTTCGGCAGCTAAAAGATCGGGGATGATCACTTTATCATAGATATCTTTAGCTGCGGTGCGCGGGATATTCAGGTTAAGGTCTTTAGGCGTTTCGGTAACCATTGGCACCGCGCCGTACATACGTACCAACTGAAAGTAATAAAGCGCGCGCAGGGTTTTTACTTCAGCAAGCATGTTATTTTTTACCTCATCGGTAAGGCCGGGGGCGCTGATAGCAGGTATTTTACCAATAGCCAGGTTACAGGCACCTATACCAAGGTACATTTGCTGCCACCAGGTATCAAAATAAAATGAGGTGGTGCTATAAGTTAGGTTTTGGTAATTTACGTAACCGGTTTGCCCAAGGTCGCTGCCCGATTTGCCGGTCATAAATTCCATCAAATTCCAGGTATTACCACCGTACGAGCCACTTTGGCCCGATAAAAAGCCCTGCAGGTTTTGGTAACCCGAATTGGCAAAAGCCCTGGCCACCTTAACACTCGATACATTCGACTCGGGCGTAAGGAAACTGGTAGGCTCCTCCTTCAAAAACTTTTTGCAGGAGCATGCAAACAGCACCAGCCCTACAAGCAATATATTTTTTATGGTTTTCATTTTTATATAATTTAAATTAAACTATCAATCGATCCTCTACCCCTGTTTAAAAAGTTACCTGTAAACCAAGGTTCCATACACGGGGGCGAGGGTTTGAGAAGAAATCTAAATTCTGCGAGAACGAACCGTTCGACCCGTAGCTTGAATTGAAGGTATCCACCTCCGGGTCATAACCGGTATACTTGGTTATGATGAACGCGTTTTGAACACTTGCGTAGATCCTGAAACGATTGGCATGAAGCTTTTTAAGCACCGGCTGTGGCAAGGTATAGCCCAACGTAAAGTTTTGGCCGCGAATAAACGAACCATCCTCAACCCACCATGTATCGAAATGCGAATCCTGCGCGAATTTGTAATTACGCACCTGCGAAATATATGTATTCTGGTTATTAGGTGTCCAGGCGTTAAGCACGCTGGCCAAACTGTTTGAAAGGGTTTGCCTGTCTTCAACCGAGTGTTTAAAGTTGGCGGCAGTATTTACTCCCTGAACAAAGCGGATATCGAACGAAAAATCGAAAGCTTTATATCTGAAGCTGCTGCTGAAAGTGCCCGTCCATTTAGGATAAGCGCGGCCGATGATACTATAATAATTACTGCCATCCGGATTGTAAATATATTTCCTGTCGCCGGGCTTTAAACTGTGTTTAGCGGCTTCGGCTACATCCTCGGCCGAAGTGCTATAGGTACCAAGCCTTGTCATACCATAAAACGAACCAATAGGTTCGCCAACCCTGATCACAAAGTTTTGACCGAGAAAATTAGGGCCTGGGAAGATGTCCGCACCGTTATCGTTTAGTTTTAAAACTTTGTTTTTATTGGTAGTAAATATAAAATTGGTGCTCCATTCAAAATCGGGTGTTTTAACGTTTAGGGTATTCAGGCTAACCTCGACACCTGAGTTGCGCACCGATCCTACGTTTTTATATACATTGGCATTGGTTTCACCGGCAGACCATGGTATAGGCGCCTGCAACAACAGATCTTTAGTTGTGCGGTTATAATAATCAAGGTTAAGGTTTACACGATCATGAAATAAACCTAACTCCAAACCGGCATCAAACTGAACGGAACGTTCCCACTTTAAGTTAGGGTTACCAATATAGCTTGGCAACAATGTTGACTGAGCAGCCCCACCCAAAACCGTGGTGCTCGGCTGGATCTGTGCCAGCGACCGATAGTTACCTATCTCCTGGTTACCCGAAGTACCGTAACTGGCCCGCAATTTCATGTTGGTGATGGTATGGTTATCCTTCAGGAAATTCTCCTGCGATACACGCCAGGCGGCACCCACCGAAGGGAAGAATGCATACTTATTATTCACCCCAAACCGCGATGAGCCATCGTACCGGCCGGTTGCGGTAAACAGGTATTTTTCATCCAGATTGTAAGTTAAACGGGCGTAGTATGAACTTAATGATGATTTTTCATCCTGCGTTTCATTGGCGCTCCTTACAGAACCGGCCTGCTCGTAGTGGTACTGAAAAATATCATCAATAAAATTCTGCGTTTCTGAGCGTACCCGCGCATACCCTTGTTGCTGGAACGAGATACCTAACAAGGCGGTGAAGCGCTGGCTTTCGTTGATCTTTTTGTTCCAGGTAAGGTAATTTTCTGTTTGCCAGTAGTAATTATTATAAGCGTTTACATTAGCTACACCTCCCTGATCCTGTGATAAGTGCGGCAGATCGCCTGCTGAATAGAAGTTATTTTTTTGAGCGCTTAAGTTATAGCCGAAATCTGTTTTAAAATCCAGCTCTTTTGTAATGTGGAACAAGGAATAGATGTTACCTAACATTTGCAGGTTATTGTTAAGCGTATAACGCTCGTTGGCAACCTGCACCGGGTTTGGCGCGCCCTCAAGACCGGCAATGTCATAATTACCAGCCCACGCGCCATCAGGATATTTAACAGGTACTATTGGCACCTCTTCTGATACGTCCCTTGGCACGTTCAGGCCACCGTTGCCATCGGTAACTAAACGTTGCCTGCTGCTGATGAGGTTGATGCTGCCGCCCACTTTCAACCAGCTTTTCAGGTCGTTATCCATTGTCATTTTGATGGTATATCTTTTAAAGGCCGATGTTGGCGCAAGACCATTCTGGTTAAAATAGCCAAGCGATAAGCTGTAAAGCGATTTTTCGCTGCCACCCTGAATATTTAACTGGTGACTTTGAGAAAATGCTGGCTTGTAGGTTTCCTTTTCCCAATTGGTATCATAAATTGGGTTATTATTAGCGTCAAAAAGCTTAGGGAAATTAGCATGGTTTAATGCAACCGGTGGTGCCCATACCCCTCCAGCCGGGTCAAATTTTTGACCGTTGGCGAATGATTCATTGTAAACTTTAACAAACTCGGCCGAGTTTAAAGTGCGTAAATGGCGATACAGTTCGCTTACGTTAAAGTTATCATCATAAGTAATAGTTGCAGCACCAGTACGGCCACGTTTTGTAGTGATCATAATTACACCATTGGCACCACGCGAACCGTAAATAGCTGTGGACGAAGCATCTTTTAACACCTCGGCCGAGGCTATATCCAGCGGGTTGATAGAGTTTGGATCAACTCCAACCACGCCATCCACCACATATAATGGATCAACATTGGAGTTGATGGATCCGATACCCCTAATTCTCACTTTAGCGCCCGCGCCGGGGGCCGTGCTGTTAACACTAACTTCCACACCGGCTATTTTGCCTTGCAGGGCCTGAGTTACGTTAGCCACGGGTTTATCATTTAACTGATCGCCTTTGATGCCGGTAACAGCGCCGGTAAGATCCGATTTTTTAACAGTTCCGTAGCCGATCACCACAACTTCGTTAAGGGCGCTGGACGTGCCAGCTAACTGCACGTTAACGACAGTTTTGCCAACGGTTGATATTTCCTGGCTGGCATAACCTGTATATGAAAATATCAATACAGGTTTGGCACTGGTTACCTGTATCGTGTAATTTCCGTTAAGATCCGTCTGGGTACCACCCTGGGTGCCCTTTATTTTGATACTTACACCAGGTAAAGCTGAATTATCCTTAGCATCGGTTACCTTGCCGCTGATCTTAACCTGCGCCATCGTGTGCAGCGACAGCAAGGTGAGCAGAATTGAGTAGATAAGATTTTTCTTCATAACATTGTTTAGTAGGTTGTTTTTAAACTGGCAATTATAGGGACACTTCTCTGCGAAGCATTCATGGCGGTTTATAACCGCCGCAAGGCCGGAAGTTGCCCTTCAGAAAGGGCAAAAAAGTCCGGATTGCCTTTATGGCATCATTTTTTTTCATGAATTTGGATTATAGTTTGCTTTAGTTTACGTCCAGCTTGTTGGCTGGCAGACTACCGGTTTTTTGCAGCCCATTGCCTTAGTGCCGTAATGGCATCATATAAAACACCTGCCTCACCCCTGAAATCGCCCGAGCCTTTTGGTGCGCCGGATTGCACATCATACCATTCAAAAAAGCCCTTGTTGGCAAGCATCCTGTCGAGCATCGGTGACAACTCGGCGTAAGCTTCCTGCGGGTGACCATAGATAATGAGCGGTGCTATCATTCGTCCGCCAAACCATGTCCAGTCGCCGCCGTTTTGATAACTATAAGGCTTCATGTTTGGATATTGCTTTTCAGGATAAGGGGGGTACACTGTGATGCCGATAGTGGCATGCTTTTCTTTAGCCGCGGCTGCAAGCATTTGTTTGTTTATTTCCAAAACTTCAGCCGGAGTGTTAAACCCCGCTATGATAGCACATATGGATCCACCGGTGTATAAGATCTCTTTTTCATTAAAATCCGATGAGAAAGGGCTGCCGTCAAGGTAAATATGTGGGATATATTTTTGAGCGGCAGCATCCCAAAGGTATTTACGAACATTGGCAGTGACTTTTGAGGCAACGGCCTTCCAATCAGTTTGGGCTTTGTAGCCTCGAGGTGCCATCGCAAGGAAATCTTGAACTGCCTTCACAAACATGGCGTTATCATAAATATCCAAAGCCCATTTGGTTTTATCATTAATGGCCACGCCCCAGCCGTTTTCGGATTGCACATCGCCCCAATCAATAGTGGTGGCCCCGGTTATCAAACCATATTTTTCCGACCAGCGATCTTTATGCAGATAGGCCAGCGCCGCCTCCATTCGTTGCAAAATCGTTTTACCACCAATACACTCGTTTAAAATAGATTGGTCTCCGGTAAAATCAATGTATTTTTTCACAGCCTGGATCAATGACGATTCCTGGTCGGTCTCTACCGTGTTTTTATGCGCTGCCCAACCCGGCAATAAGGATGAGTAGCGATATTTATAACCTACACTGGCTTTAGCGCTGTCAACTACACCATCCACAATATCCCCGCCCTGGCCCTGAATGCGGAAAAACATTAATAGTTTGGTTTTTACTTCTTTTTTGGGATGTACTTTTAATGAGCCATTGATGAAAGTGTTGAAATCGCGGATCCACACCTCGCTGTAGGATGTACCTGCAGAAAAACCGGATAACAGTTGTAAAGCTTTCGCCTGGACTGTATCAAGCCGGATATCGGCAAGAATTTTCCCCGCCAAAGCTTTGTTGGAGGACTGTTGTGCTCCGGCAATGGAAAAAATAAAGCAAGACAATGCCGTAGAAATGAGTAAACGTTTTTTCATGCAGGTAAATATGTAATTAGGTTACTGCCTTACCAGATAGAAATGGAGACAGATTGTTATAGTATGTACAAACATAGTATCATAATATTATATTCCAAAGTTTTTCCAAAGTTTTTTTATTAACTATGATAAAAAATGAACAGAGGTCAGAAAATTACCTTAGTAAAGGAAGCTGCTACTGAACCCCAAAACCGTATTATAAAAAAATTCAACCTTTTTCTACTCCGTAGATGTTCCTCCTCCAAAAGTGATACCACTACATGCCGGCTCCTGCCGTTTTCCTGATAAATTACTACCTTGCCACTTAATTCATTATGAAAATTTCCATCGATCATAAAAGCGCCGTACCCTTACATATCCAGGCAGAGAACCTGCTAAGAGAGCTCATCCGCGAGCCTGAATATCAGGCAGGTAAATTATTGCCTAATGAGGTTGACCTTGCTAAAAAGCTGGCTATATCGCGCACCACTTTACGTCAGGCCATTAACAAACTGGTTTACGAAGAGCTACTGGTGAGAAAAAAACGGCTCGGAACCAAAGTGGCCCATGCCAAAATGAGCTCCAAATCAATGAATTGGTTGAGCTTTACACAGGAGATGGAAGCCCGCAGCATCCCCATAAAAAATTACGAGCTTCATATTAGCTGGGTCTTTCCCGAAGATCATATCGCGAATTTTTTCGATATCAAAACAGATAAGAAAATTTTGAAAATGGAAAGGTTAAGGGGAAACGCCGAAGAGGCTTTTGTATATTTTATTTCGTATTTTCATCCAAGGATCGGGCTTACAGGCGAAGAAGATTTCAAGAAACCACTTTACGAAATGCTTGAGAGTGAGCATTCTGTAGTTGCAGACCTGTCAAAGGAAGAAATAAGCGCCAAGGCAGCCGATAAATTCATAGCAGGCAAACTGGAGATAGATCCGGGCAGTCCTGTTTTGATCAGGAAACGATTTGTTTACGATCAGGGCGAACGGCCGATGGAGTATAACCTGGGCTATTATAAAGCCGAAAGCTTTGTTTATACGGTAGAAAGCAGGCGCAGTTCCTAAATTTATTTTTTTGACTTATTTGAAATATAAACGAAATAAAATATGTTTGCACATTACAACATATAAGTGCATGAATAAATCTATTTTATTGAACTCGGTTAATATCGAAACAATGAGGAACACCAAACAGTTTCTGCTTCCGGATTTGAAGAAGGCTGCGAAAAGGCAGGAGTATGACATTTACCCCACTTTCGACATTGACGGGCCAATATATACCGGCTATAAAACTTTAGCCAATTGGATCGTTACATGCAACCATGATATCGTTATAGATGGCTATTCGGGCGTATATTGGGATGTACTTATCTCCTGTCTGAACGATGAATTTGCCGCTTTAGGCATCCAGGCCAATTGGATTAATGTAAATAAAACATTAAAACCGGAAAGCATTATTCATGAAATAACCGCTAATTACGATGGTGGCGATGACCCGTTATTTGGTAAGTTATACGATGGAGAACTGAGCGATTTTTTTGACGTAGAAAAGCTTCAAAGTATTAAACCCGAACCAAACAAATTAAACATATTGTATGGTGCGGGTGCCGCTCTTGCCGGATGGAAATGCACATTGCTATATATCGATGTTCCTAAAAATGAGATCCAGTTCCGGTCAAGGGCCAACGCAATCTGCAACCTTGGCGAAAAGCAGCCTTCCGATCCCAAAAATCAATACAAACGTTTTTACTTTATAGATTGGCCAGTACTCAACAAGCATAAAAAACAGCTTTTGCCTGCGATAGATGCAATCATCGATGAGCAAAGGATCAATGAAATATCGTGGACAACTGGCGATGCGTTAAGAAACGGACTTAAAACCATGTCCAGTCACATGTTTAGGGCCAGGCCATGGTTTGAGCCCGGGATTTGGGGAGGCCAATGGATTAAAAACAACATCAATGGGCTGAACAAAGATGTTGTAAACTATGCCTGGTCATTTGAACTTATCGCCCCGGAAAACGGCATCCTGCTGCAAAGCGGCAACAATATGTTAGAGGTATCGTTGGATACCTTGCTATTACTGGATAACGAAGCCATTTTAGGCAAAGCGGCAGCCAGGTTTGGCGATGCTTTTCCTATCCGGTTTGATTTTTTGGATACTTTTGACGGCGGCAACCTTTCATTACAATGCCACCCTTCTGTTGAATATATTAAAAATAACTTCGGCGAAGATTTTACGCAGGATGAAACTTATTATATCCTCGATGCAAAACCAGGCGCCGAAGTTTACCTTGGTTTCCAGGAAACTATCAATAAACAACAATTCAGGAGTGTTTTAGAGAACAGTTTTGAGCAAAACGAACCGGTAGAGATCAAAGACTACGTACAAACCTTCCCGGCAACCAGGCACGACTTGTTCCTGATCCCGAATGGTACGGTACATTGCTCGGGAAAAAATAATATGGTACTGGAGATCAGCGCCACGCCGTACATCTTTACCTTTAAAATGTACGACTGGCTCCGTCCCGACTTAAGCGGAAATCCACGAACGCTGAATATCGACCGGGCCTTTGAAAACCTCAATTTCGAAAGGAAAGGTGACGTAGTGACCGAAACTCTCATCTCCAAACAAACCACCTTAAAAAAAGGCGATGACTGGGAAATCATTAACCTATCAACTCATCCTGAACACTTTTACGCTGTTGAGCGCTTAGAGTTTGATACCGAGATAACTGAAGATACCAATAACCAATGCCATGTATTGAGCCTGGTTGAGGGCGAAAGCATTGCGGTGATCACTAACGGTCGTGAACAGGTTATTCATTATGCCGAAACCTTTATTATTCCGGCCGCGGCTAAAAGCTATACACTTAAAAATACGGGCAAAACAAGGGCTAAGGTTATCAAAGCTTTTGTTAAAGACGAATGTTGTTAATATCTCTGCTTAAGTCAAACTCAAAAACGCATCCTCTTAAAACCTTCTAAGTTATGAATAAGATTTTTTCCATCCTGTCGGCATTCATTTTCATATGCACATCAGCAATGGCGCAAACAGGTGGTAAGCATTTTAATGGAATCACCCTGCAACCAACAATTGCCTATATCAATTACCAGGGCCAGCCCCGCAGAATGGCTCGGCTGCTATTTCATGAAGGTAAAAACTTCGCAGCCACAGAGGCCACCGTTTCCTTCAATGGCATAACCGATCATGTTATAATACCGGCCAGTAAAGAGGGCACTGATGTATTTGAGCTTCCGCTTCCCGGCTCGCCAATAACTTCTGCAGCACAGGTTACTGTTACCTTAAATTCCGGCGGGCAAACCTATATGGCCCGCTGCATTGTTGAACCGGCCCGTAACAACTGGACCATGTATATCCTCCCTCACTCGCATGTAGATATCGGTTACACCAACACACAGGCAAAGGTTTTGAAGCTGCACATGGATAATATTGATGAGGCTATTGATCTGGCTAAAAAAACGGCCAATTACCCAGTGGAAGCCCGCTATAAATGGACAACAGAAGCCATTTGGGTAGTTGATAATTACCTGAAAGCGGCAGATGAAGCTAAAAAAGAGCGCTTTTGGGACGCGGTGAAAAAAGGATGGATTAATTTGGATGGCGCTTACGGTAATATCAATACCAGTATGACAGACTCCTACCAGTTGATGCAAATGTTCGCCAAATCGCAAAAACTGGCTAAGACTCATGGGGTTGAGATCCATACCATGTTCCAGGGCGATGTGCCGGGCGCCAGTTGGGGCCTTGCTGCGCAAAGCGAACAAACCGGGATCAAATACTTTTTATCAGGCCCAAACGCATCCGACAGGATAGGCAACCTGGCCAAATGGCAGGATAAACCATTTTATTGGATTTCGCCATCGGGTAAACAAAAACTACTGTTCTGGCAATGCCAGCCTTACTCGATAGGCTATGCGCTAAAAGGAACCAGGATCCCTAATTTTTTTACTATAGACGATCCTAAACCTTTTTACACTGGTCACCCATCGGATAATTTTCTAAACCCGCACCTTTTCCAATATCTCGGCGGCCTTGAACAAAATAACTTCCCGTATAACATGTCGTTGTTAACCTGGGCTATGAGCGATAACGCTCCTATCGATCCTGAACTTCCCGATGCTGTTAAAAGCTGGAACGAGCATTTTGCCTCGCCAAAACTGGTGATCACCTCGGTAAAACAATTTTTCCAGGATTTCGAGAAACAATATCAAGACAAAATCCCGTCGTTCACAGGCGATTATACTGAGTACTGGACGGACGGCGTGTCGTCAGCAGCGAAAGAAACAGCCATCAGCCGCCAAACATCTGATAAGCTGAAACAGGCATCGGCCCTCTCGGCCATCCGTAATAAACGAGCCTACCCTGTTGATGATTTTGACGACACCTGGGAAAACCTGCTGCTTTACAATGAACATACCTGGGGCGCATATAACAGCGTTGACGACCCCGAAGATGCAAAAGTTAAAAGCGAGTGGACTATTAAAAAAGGCTATGCACTAAGCGCCCAAAAACAAACCGATTCGCTCAGCAATTTGATATTGGCTATAAAAACAGCAGCAGCAAATAAGGTAGACGTTTACAATACCCTATCATGGCCTCGTACCGATGTTGTTTATGTACCGGCCGGTTTAAGCAAAGCGGGCGACCTGGTTAAAGATGCAACAGGCAATACCATCCCATCGCAACGTTTAAGCTCGGGCGAGCTGGCTTTTGTTGCCACAGGGGTACCGGCGTTTGGTAAAAAAACTTACACTATTAACCGTGGTAAAGCTTTTGCAAAGGGCAAAGCTGTCATTTCGTTAAACGGATTGACTAACGGCATCTACACTGTTACAGTTGACAGTAAAACCGGCGATATAAGCAAACTGGTAAAGACCGGGGGTGGCAAACAACAGGTATTGGTGGATAGCACCGGTTTTAACAAATACATTTATATGCCCGGCGATTCGCTGCAGCGCCAGCGAACAAGTACCGACGCCATCATTAGCGTTAAAGAAGATGGGCCATTGGTGGTGAGCCTTTTGGTTACCTCAAAAGCGCCCGGAGCCTATGGCTTAACCCGCGAAATCAGGCTGGTTAACGGGCTTGATAAAATTGAGCTGATCAATACCATTGATAAGGAAAGTATTCGCTCTAAAGAGAGCGTTCACTTCGCGTTTCCGTTTAGTGTTCCAGGTGCGCAGGTACGTTATAGTATTCCATGGGGGAGTGCTGCTGTCGAAGCCGACCAGCTCCCTAACGCCAATAAAAATTGGTTTACCATGCAGCGCTGGGTTGATGTTTCAAACGCGGCGTTCGGTATTACCTGGTCAAGTCCGGATGCGCCTTTGTTTGAGATAGGCAAGATCACAACTGCCGATTTGCTTGGTGGTTTGCATCACGCGCCGCAGTGGTTAACATTCACTGCGCAGTCGCCAAAGATTTATTCGTGGGTAATGAACAACTTATGGCATACCAATTTCCGCGCCGAACAGGAAAAAGGGCCGGCCACCTTCCATTATATCTTCCGTTCACACGCCTTAGGATACGATAGTTTTGATGCCAACCGGTTTGGCCTTAATAATCATCAGCCTTTAGTAGTTTCCGCTTCGGACAATCAGGATGACGAACTGTTTTTTAATATCGGTGGTAGGCAGATCTATGTAGAATCCTTAAAACCTGCCGATGATGGCAATGGCGTTATTGCGCAGATAGTGAGCACCGGCGATAGTGAAGTGAGCATCACTCCGAAAGCAAAAGCGACGATAAAGATATGGAAAAGCAATCTGACCGAAGAAAAGGTGGCCGCACTTGATAACAATTTTAAGATTCCGGCAAAAGGAATAATCACTGTACGCATCGAAAAATAAAATCGCCATGAAACAAAAACTATCGCCGGAAACCAAAACCTCCGCCCTGTTTTTAACCGCTGTAACCCTTATAGCCACATTAGGAGGCCTGCTTTTTGGTTTTGATATGGCCGTTATTTCGGGTGTGCTCCCGTTTGTGAAAAGCCAGTTCGCACTATCGGCCGCTACCGAAGGCTGGTTCGTATCATCTGCACTCATTGGGTGTATTATCGGTGTAGCTTTTTCGGGGGACTTAAGCGACCGGGTAGGCCGTAAAAAAATGCTGATGTTATCGGCGGTGCTCTTCTTACTTTCTGCCCTGGGATCGGCCTTGTCATCGGGCTTTACCTTGCTTATCTTAGCCCGGATGCTGGGCGGTATGGGTGTTGGCGTAGCATCAATTGTGGCACCGCTGTACATATCAGAAATTGCCCCGGCACGGATACGCGGCCGCCTGGTAACTTTTTATCAATTGGCTATCACCGCGGGCATTCTTGTAGCTTACCTTACCAATGCCGGTTTACTTAATTTTTCATTACACCATAAGAGCAGTTACTTAGGTACAATTATCGATCTGGTGTTGGTTAAAGAAGTTTGGCGCAGCATGCTTGGCCTGGGCGCCATCCCTGCCCTGCTGTTTTTTGTTGGCCTGTGCTTTGTACCAGAAAGCCCACGCTGGCTTATTCAAAACGGAAAAACCGACGATGGCATTGCCGTCCTCTCAAAAGTAACCGACTATGCAACGGCTCTAAAAGACGTAACACTGATAAAGAACACCCAAAGCCGTGACATAGGCACCTACCGCGAGATATTTGCACCAGCTATGCGTAAACCATTCCTAATTGGCTTGCTACTGCCGCTGTTCTCTCAGTTCAGTGGTATTAACGCCGTTATTTATTATGGCCCCAGAATATTGAGCGATGCAGGCATCAATATCAGCAACGCCCTGCTTAGCCAAATCATATTTGGCATTGCTAACTTTGCTTTTACGCTAATAGCTATTTGGAAAGTTGATAAGATGGGGCGCAGGCCCTTATATATAGCCGGTGCTTTAGGTGCCACGGTTTGCCTTATTTTTACCGGCGTTTGCTTTTATACAGGTGCTACAACCGGCATTGCATTAGTTGTTAGCATCATCCTGTTTTTAGCTTGTTTCGCGTTCTCGATAGGGCCGTTAAAATTCGTTATCGCATCCGAAATTTATCCAACAAGGATCCGAGGTCGGGCTTTAGGCTTAAGCATCATGACCATGTGGGTGGCAGATACAATCGTAGGGCAGCTAACCCCTATGTTTTTAAATTCAATCGGGCCGGCGGTCACCTTCTGGTTCTTTGCGGCGTGTTGCTTTTTTTCTTTACTGATTGTGTATAAAATGGTTCCCGAAACCAAAGGAAAATCGTTGGAGGAGGTTCAGGAAATCTGGGCTGGGCACTAATCTGAATTTGCATTCAGAAAGGTCACTTCAGATTGCTGCTTAACCTTCCGCCTGAGGTTCACTCCCAGCAACAGGTTGGCAATTTTCTGAGTATCGCAGGTCGCCCCCAATCGTATTATTTAGGGCATTAACGTTCTTTATAACGTAAAAGGTATATTTTTAATCACTTCGTTTTTAGCTGAAACAAATGCACCGCCTGTATGCCCACCGTAGGACCTCTGGTCGGATAAATCGAGCTTTGTGAGGCCACGGTAATAGCTGTACTTATCACCCAAAGCCTAATGGCATTAGCAGCGGTATTTACCGAATAACTTTGTGTAATAGTATGTCCTCCATCGATCTTCCAAAACGGGATACGATGCCTTTTCCAACTGGCGACGCTTTCCATTGTACCGTTTGAAGCGATCTTCCTAGCCAGTCCGCATAGTCCATGCTGACCTGGCTTTAGCTTTATCTGTACTGGCTATTTTCAGCTTGGCATCATCAATCAAAGCCTTTAATCCCTGGTACAGTGTAACTCAACGCGATCATTACTACAGGAAGTGCAGTTCATTTAACCGCTGGCCTTACATTGCCCAGTTGCCAGGTATGCGAATTGAATGGCGAAACCGGTGGCAATTGAAGACTATAAGTGCTACAAAACGCGTTCTCATTAGATGATTGCCTCCCTCGAGCAATATGCTGTGATTTATCCACTAAGTGCTTTTTTCAACTAAAAACTCCCCTTTTGTCCCCTCTTTTTTGCTGGTTAGCCCCTTTTGTTTTCTGTGTTTTTCAAAGACTTTGCATCTCCCGAATGGTCATTCAGAGATGACTATTCGTGCAACCAAACATACTGTTAATTAAAACCCATGATGAAAAAAAAACCGAACGCAGCGCATGCTCCCTGGAAAGAGAAGCCGCATGCATCTTAACTGAAAACGATCTCGAGAAATGTCGGGATAAATACTGCCCGGGCAATTGTCCTTTATTGTTAACCCTGAAAGCTTCATTTAAATTATGCCTTTCGGTTGTTGGTGTCTGACATGCCAACAGCGTTTACATAACTGTCTTTTGTCAATACCCAAAAATCTAAATTATTAATAACCCAATTATGAAACGAAAATTACTTATTTCAAATTATTTGTATTCCAGGGGTTTTCGCACCACACTTAAAACTTTGGCATTATTTATATTGCCAATCGGTGCTAACGCGTCAATTCCAAATTTAATTCACAAAAGCGGCCCTATAATCGCTAAAATAGCTCCTGATAAAGCTGCGATTACGGTAAAAGGATCCGTCATAGACGCCTCCAACGGCCAGCCCCTGGTAGGTGTTTCTATCAGTGTCAAGGGAACTAATAAAGGTACGCTAAGTGATATAAAGGGAAACTTTCAACTTAACAATGTGCCGGAAAATGCCGTGCTCGTTGTAACCTACATCTCTTACGAGAAAGTTGAAATAGCCGTAGGCGGAAAGACTGATATCGCCATAAAGCTTCAGCCATCGATGAAAACGCTCAACGATGTTGTAGTAGTAGGTTATGGAACGCAGAAGAAAGAAAACCTTACTGGCTCTGTAGGTATTGTAAATATGCAGGATCTGGAAAGCAGACCCTTAACAAATACCAGCCAGGCATTGCAAGGTACAGTTTCCGGTGTTTTTGCACTGCAAAGTTCGGGTAAACCGGGAGATGATAATACAGTCATAGATATCCGCGGCGTTGGAACTTTTGGAGATAATTCCCCATTAGTATTAGTTGACGGTTTCCCCGGGGCAATCGGCGATGTAAACCCTAATGATGTTCAATCAATTTCGGTGCTTAAAGACGCGGCATCATCGGCTATTTACGGTAACCGTGCTGCAAACGGCGTTATTTTAATTACTACTAAACGAGGATCTGCAGGCAAAGTCCGTGTTAATTACAGCGGATATGCAGGTATTCAGAGCCCGACAAGGCTACCTAAAGTACTAAACTCGGTTCAATATACTACACTGCATAACGAGGCTGATATAAATAGTGGCGCGCCTCCTACATATCCCGACTCGATAATACAAAAATATGCGGCGCATAACAACCCATTATACCCCGATATCAATTATTTCGACGTATACTACGGTAACGCTTACATGCAAAATCACCGGGTAAGCGCAACGGGGGGGAGTGATAATGTTAACTACTCCTTTATGCTGGGACATTTGGATCAGGACGGTATATTGGTTGAAACCAATTATAAAAAAACCGACTTCCGCCTTAATCTTGACAGTTATCATCTAAAAGATAAAAAACTCCGTGTTTCGGGCAATATATCTGGAAACGTGGGGATAAAAAATGAACCGACAGACCTGTGGAACGCCGAATGGTATGCAACTTTAGCGCCAATACATCCACTTAAGGATGCCAACGGCAAGTGGGTTTCTGTTAACGGCGAACGCAACTATTACGGTGAAATTAAAGAAGGGAGTACAAACCTTACAAAACGCTATAATTTTAGCGGACAGGCCGAAGCTGAATATAAAATTCTGCCAGGTTTAAGCGCGCAGCTTACCTACGGTTATAACGTTATCTCCACTAATGGCAATGCCTTTCATGCCAATGTAACCTTACAAAATCAAAACGGAACGATTACGCAATTACCTTCCGATCTGACTACGTCAAGCGAGATTGACGGTCACTCGTTACTCACAGGTTTACTAAAGTATAATAAAACCATCAACCATCATTCATTCAATTTATTAGGCGGTTACAGTGAAGAGGAGTTTACCTACGATTGGCAAAGCGGCTATCGTGCACATTTTGTAAACAACACACAACGTGTATTAAACCTGGGCGATGCAGCTACACAGACCAATAATGCCGGCAGCTATGCTCTTGGCCTTCGCTCATACTTTGGCCGTTTCAGTTATGCTTTTGATGAAAAATATTTATTTGAAGCCAATATCAGGAGGGACGGCTCTTCCAGGTTTGCACAAGGCAAACAGTGGGGTACATTTCCTTCATTCTCAGCTGGGTGGGTAATATCGAAGGAAAGCTTTATGAAAAACCTGAGCTGGCTTGATTTTGCGAAAGTTCGTGCTTCCTGGGGGCTTTTAGGTAATCAAAATATCAGCAATTACTATAATGGCAGCGATATCCTAAGCTCTGGTCAGAATTACTCGTTTGGCGGAACACTTTATTCCGGCGTTGCTATTACAGCGATGACCAACAAGGACCTAACCTGGGAAACAGCTCAGCAATTGGATTTGGGCCTTGATATATCTCTTCATAATAACATTGAGATTACGGCAGATTATTTTGATAAAAGAACTAAGAACCTGCTGTTGACTCAGCCAATTCCACTAACAATCGCACAGTCGGCGCCAATGGCTAATGCAGGCGAAGTACAAAACAAAGGCTTTGAGCTCGGTATCTCCTATAAAAAGGCATTTGATAATGGTATTAAATTAAGAACAGCTTTGAACGTTTCGCACATTGTAAACAATATCCTGTCCATGAACGTGCCACAGCAGTTTACATCTCCAAAGGCGATTGTTGTTGGTTCCGCTATTAATTCGTTCTACGGATACCAAATGACCGGTATCTACCAAATTTCCGACTTTACATGGCAAAACAATAGCGATGCGTCCATCCCTTACGCAAATCGTACTTACACACTTAAACCAGGTGTTGTTAAAGTAAGCGATTACAACGCACAACCGGGGGATATTAAATATGCCGACCTTAATGGCGATGGTATAGTTGACCAAAATCATGACCGTAAAGTTATAGGGAAGCAGTTTCCAAGTGTAACGTATGCTTTCAATTTCAATGTGGCCTGGAAAGGCTTTGACCTTGGGGCGTTTTTACAAGGTGTACAAGGCATGCAGGGTTATACCTATTATGAAATTGCTTCACCTTTCAGCGGCTTTGCCAACCTTGGTACCTGGTGGTTAAACAGGTGGACGCCTCAAAATCCATCCAATACTTACCCGCGCCTTACATTGGATGGGGTTAGAAACAATATTCACTCTTCCTTTTATGTAGAGAATGCATCCTATCTGAGGATAAAAAATATTGAATTAGGATACACCTTAAGTCCGGCTGCTATTAAAAAGATCGGGTTAAGCTCTTTGAGAATCTATGCCAATGTGCAAAACGCCTTTACGTTCACCAAATTCAAAGGCTTTGACCCGGAACAAACTACAGACCAAACAAGGGCCGAAGCGTATCCTCAGGTCCGTGTGATGACTGCAGGTGTAAATGTTAATTTCTAAATGATAAAATCATGAAAAGTATATATAAAGTCTTAACCGTATTAGCTGTTATTAATCTTGCAAGCTGCAAGAAAGGTCTGTTGGACAAGACCCCAAATGACCGCTTATCACCATCAACATTCTACCAGAATGAAACCCAGGTAAAAATGGCCCTGGTGGGTATTTACAATGCGTTACAGCCCAATGCAACGCCGGCACAATTTTTTCAGTTTGATTTTGAATCCGATAATGCCTATTGCCAGGATGCGTGGCAGGGTTCGAAGGAAGTGGGGGAATGGCAAACAACATCCAACAGTTGGGCCCCATACGCTAAGTGGACGCAGGATTACGCCATCATTTCAAGGGCCAACGAGTTCCTTAAGGATGTTGCTGCTGCAAGCATTGATGCTACTGTAAAAAGCCAGATGGCGGGAGAGGCAAAGTTTTTACGTGGATATGCCTATGCTGATCTGATTGCTTATTTCGGCGATGTACCTTTAATTACTCAGGTTCAAACACTTTCAGATGCATATGTTTCAAGAACGGCCAAAGCCACTGTACTTACCCAAATTGTAACCGACTTTACAGATGCAGCTGCCGCACTGCCAACCTCTTATTCGGGTTCTGATGTGGGCCGTGCAACAAAGGGCGCTGCCCTGGCCTATAAAGCAAAAGTGCTTTTGTATAACGGAAAATGGGCCGATGCTGCGCAGGCAGCGCAGGATGTGATTGATCTTAAAGCCTATAGTTTATATCCAAATTATGGTTTATTATTTGATGAAGCGCATGAAAATAACAGCGAGGTAATTTTTGATATCCAATATATTCCAACCACCCAGCCACAACCCTGGCCATCATCTGCCCTATCTTTGAGCGTTTGGCCAACACCAAATGTTACCACCGATCTGATCGATTCATATTACATGACCAATGGATTGCCAATTACCAATTCGGCTTCTGGGTACAATTCGCAAAATCCCTATGTTAATCGCGACCCAAGACTGGCTGCTTCAGTGGTGTTGCCCGGCTCTCAGTGGGGTTCAACTACTTACATCCCCGCCACTGATGTAGTTCCGTCAGGGGCCCGTCCGCGTAAATACGCAGCAATTGGTATTGCCGACCCGAATAATTGCTCTTTAAATACAATCCTGATGCGTTATGCAGATGTACTACTGATCCGTGCAGAAACCTTGATTGAATCCGGAAGTACTGCACCCGAAATTTATACACTCATTGACCAGGTACGGGCAAGGGTAAATATGCCAACGGTAGAAAGTGTGGAAGGAGCCGGTTTAAGCCAGGCACAATTACGTGCCGTTTTGCGCCACGAGCGTAGGGTAGAGTTCTTTATGGAAGGCACCCGGTATGCAGATATGTTACGATGGAAAGATCAATCCCTTGTTCATGACGTGTATGGTTACGACAAATCGTTGTTAAAGAACCCGGCAAGCCCATCTACCTGGAAATTTAGCCAGGTTAAGTTAGAGACCAGGACATTTGACGCTGGTAAAGGGTGGCTTTGGCCTATTCCTCAGGCTGATATTGATATTAATAAAAAATTGTTGCCTAACAATCCGGGATATTAGGACTCCGGACATTACATCATTAAATGATGTGATTGCCCCCCCTCTTTAACTATACAACCCTCGATAGGACTACCGGTTACGGCAACCTATCGAGGGTTTTCGTTTTATAAATGCTTTTATAATGCATCTATCTTGTATCTTATTGAAAATTCTACGCCCTGTTAGTGAAAGATCGGAGTATGGCAGGTTAAAAAGAATGATTTCCGAATGTGATGCCGCTCTATGTAAAGCCTTCTCAAACAAAATTTAAACAGCCATTGAGATATGATGGACACACTTTTCACTTATTTTAAGAAACGGCTTTGAAAGCCCGACGAATTTAGAATCTCTGTAATTATGAATTGATTGAAAACTAAAAAAGGCCGTCCTTTTGAGACAGCCTTCAACAATGTGTTTCTAAACTAAAGCGGAGTGCTTACCCTGGCAATTAAATATGTTCTATTGAGCAATAAGTTTCCATTGCTGGTTATAACTTGAACCCTGTGGCCACTGCTGTACAGCTGATCCATTGGCAGTTAAACCTCCGGTATCAAGGCATTTGCCTGTGGTTAGATTAATTACCCTATAATAGCCATCTCCGGTTGAAACAAACGACCAACGTTGGTTTGTACTCGTGCCTACTACATATTGTAAAACATTTGATCCATCTAAGGTATTAGTACCCACATCAAGACATTCTTTTCCGGTAACACAACTTAAAGTATAATAACCGGCAGTGTAGCTTATATTCCATTTCTGGTTATTGCTTGTTCCTGATGCCCATTGAGCCACAGCTGCGCCATCTGTTGTACTGCCCAGGTTATCAAGCATAAGGCCCGATGCGCGGTTTTGAAGTTGATATCGCCCGTCGGCAACCGGCCCTATCCATACGGGTGCAGCGGTAAGCTTCCATGACCACCTGAACATATTGGCAGTACCTGGGCTAACCTCGGTAAGGTTATTATTTGCTGTATACCAGCGATAGGTATCAATGTCATTAACTCCGGACCATGCTATTGTTCCCATTGAATTATCCTTGGCATAGGCAAGCGATCCGGTCAGGAATGCCTGGTCAACATATACGCCGGTATCCCATTGCCACCAGAAGCTCATGTTCCTGAATGTTTCAATACCAACCTCGGTAACTATAGTACGAGATGCGTATGAACCTGTACGGGCCGACATGATATTATAGTAGCTTGACCAAACATTGTATGAGCCCCAGAACCACCAGTAGCAATGCAGTCCAAGATACTGGTTGGCTAACCTTGAATCGGCACCAACCGCAGTTACGTCGGCGGCATACCCGGTACCATCAAGGATACATTTTCCATCGGCCGGGCTGTAAGTGGTTAAGAAACCAGCATATAAGTTGTTCAGGTCGGTACTTGAATAATCAACCGGCTCGTTGATAGGTTCATATAATACCGATGTATTGTTTTTATATACATTATTAACTGTTGCCCACATGGTATGCCATTGTGCAGTATCAGGTACATGGTGTACCCCAACCGGCCAGTAACAAAGTATTACTTTACAGCCGTTTGCCACAACCGCGTTAATTGCAGCCTGGTAAACCGGCCAATAAGTTGAGCTTGAGGCAGTCCAGGGGTTTATCGGCATCCTGATGGTGGTGCCGCCGCTTGTTTTAACGGCACTGGATATATTAGTGGCCAACGTAGCAGCCTGTGTAGCGGTAAGCGATGTTGTCATACCACTGGGCAATACAACCCTCCCATCTCCCTCGTTTCCGTTAGGGTCGGCCCAGTTTATACCCCTGAAACCGTTTGTATTGGTAGTTGAAAGGGCAAATGATTGTTTTCCAAATTTCTGGCCTGATAGGTCAGCGCCTTTTTGAATAGGGTTTTTAGAACAACCCATGGCCAGGGCTAACAGGCAGCATAATGCCCCGGTAGTTAAATTTTTTCTCATAATTTTATATCAGGTGTTAAATAAGTAGCTCTTTTGATCAATCGGTTTTAATTTTTAATTACGGCGGGGCCCTTCCCAGCGTTAATATGAAGGGAATTATATCGGTCGGCAGTGAACTGACCGAATGCATATTCGGGCTCAAATCAAATATTATCATGGCAGATGTTTTGAACAATAGATTTTCTGCCGATAATTAACTGTCAATCACTGCGGCATGTAACCGTCAGTAATTTAATTAGCCATTAAAAATGGCTATACGTAATGTCGGAGGATGAAAATCCGTGTTTATATGGTTGTCCTAAATTTCTTTTAAAAAGTAGGAATTGAAAAGGGGGTAAAGCCTCAATATTGAGGGGATAAAGTGGCATTTTATCAGGGTTTATTACAATAGCACAGCTTTTAATTTGCCTTTTCGCCGATTCAACGAATGCCTTTTGCTCTTAATTATTGTTATAAATACAATTAATAATTATTTACATTTGGATGCCTTATAAACTTAGTATTCCAGCATTATATGACAGGCTCTGCCAAAAGTTAAGCGAATTGATGAATCATTTTAATGAGCATTAAATGAGTTTTTGATGCCTATTGGCCTTACAGGAAAATTCATCAAATGAACATCTAATACCTGGATATTAGAAAATTATTTGCAGGCACTTGTGGCACAGCCAACAAACTCTGTTTTTACATTGCCGAATTGTTGAAGGTTACAAGTGTATTAAGTACAATATTAAATGCATGGCCTGCCTAAGCCAAGCGGCGATAACTGGTTTATAGTGTAAAATTTGCCTAATTAAAAATGATAACGGATTTATGCGTAAAGTTGTCTTGTTTTTTCTGATTAATCTTCTGTTTGTCAGTGTTGTGAACGCGCAGGCTCCGGTAACTTTTCCAACTAACGATGCAAGGAATTTTGCATTAAAATCATATACCACTCATGATGGCCTGCCATCTGAAAATGTAACAGTGGCACTTAAAGACAGCCGGGGGTATATGTGGATAGGGACGGATAACGGGCTTTGTAAGTTTGACGGCTACACTTTTGAAAGTTTAGTGAATATTCCAGGAAACACTGCGAGTATAAGTTCAAATTTTATCAGTGCGCTGGCCGAAGACAAGAACGGAAAGATATGGGTTGGCACCATGGACGGCTTAAACATTTTAGATCCCAATACTGAGAAGTTTGAACGATTTTATCATAGCGATAAGATCAAAGAGTCGGTAAGTAATAATAAGATTTTTTCGATCTTCTGCGACAGAGAAGGAACAATATGGATAGGGACGGATGATGGTTTTAATCAATACGTGTCAAATAAGCGATCTTTTGTTAGTTATAAACCCAATCAGAATGATCGATTTTCAATAAAAGGCAAGTCGGTAAATGCAATTGTTGAGGATGATAAAAAAAACCTGTGGCTGGGAAACTGGAATGGTGGATTAAATAAATTCGATAAGGTAAGTAAACATTTCAGCAATTATCCGCAGACTGAATCTCAGCTTAAAAAAAGCCCCAATGATATTTGGAGCCTTTTTTACGATCAAAAAAAAGGTTGCATTTGGGTGGGTACCTATTGGAGCGGCCTTTTTTGTTTTAATCCTAAAATCCAGCAATATACCCGGTTTTCAAGTCACGATAATATCAACGTAGGAGCTTTTAGCATTGATAAGGCTAATGACTCCACCTTAGTTGTTGGAAGTAACGGCGGGTTCTATTTTATAAATAAGGGTAATGGCCAATGGCGAAAGATTGGCGATATTAATAGTACTGCGGATGGATATGTTTATAATGATGGGGCCGGTATTATGTGGCTTTGTGGCAAAGACGCCTTAACAAAAGTTGATTTTACACAATATAAATTCCGTTTCATCCCCTTATCAATCGCGCCCCGCGAAGCAAAAAGTATGTTATTGCAAGGCAATATGTTGTGGCTGGCTACCAACGAAGGGCTTTATAAGTTTGATTTACTGAAGAAGACGACAAAGTTATATCAACATACCAATAATCCCTCAAGTATCAGCAGTAACCAGGTTGGTAAAATATATTTAGACAATGAGGGGGCGCTATGGGCAGCAACCGAAAATGGGTTCGATAAATTTGACAGCAGCAACAATAGGTTTATCCATCATTTTCACCATTCGGCCCTGAGTAATTTTTTTAATGAAGATGTTTTCAGGGATATTCTTGAAGTAAGGCCTCTCGAATATTGGCTCGCCACAGATGCCGGTTTAAAGATTTACCATGAAGAAACACGGCAATTTAAACATTATTATAATGACGACAGGAACCCCAATTCAATTGCGAGTAACCATATTTATAATCTTTTAAAAGATAGCAAAGGCAATGTATGGATCGGAACAAGCGGAAACGGTGTTGATCGTTTTGATCCTAAAACCGGGGTTTTTCACCACTATACTTATAATGATAAAATTGCAGGCAGCCTCAGTAATAATATTGTGCATTGCATATTTGAGGATAGCAAAAAGAACATCTGGATCTGCACAGCCGACGGATTAAACAAATATGCTCCGGAAACCGATTCTTTTATTGTTTATTCACGTAAAAATGGATTTGCAAGCAACGTTTTCAACAGTGTAGTTGAAGATGAGGTGGGAAATCTTTGGATCAATTCTGCCACGGGGGTATCAAAGTTTACACCCCAAACATTAGCCATAACTAACTTTGATGAGGGCGACGGCGTATTTTCGCATTCGCTTATTTACAAATCTGCAGATGGGCAAATTTATTTAGCGGGAAATTCAGGTGTCGTGGTATTCGATCCGTCAAAAATTGAATTGAACGATAAAATCCCACCGGTTTACTTTACCGATTTTCAGGTGTTTAATAAATCTGTAAAACCGGGTACTGATTCACCGTTGAAAAGACCTGTTGGTACAACAGATACTGCCTTTCTTAATTATGATCAAAATGTATTTTCAATTGAATTTGTTTCGCTTAATTATACTCATCCGGAAAAAAATAGTTATAGGTATAAACTGGAAGGCTTTGACGAAAAATGGAATTTTAACGGTAACCAACGAAGGGTTACTTACACCAACCTTAATCCCGGAACTTATATATTTAAAGTTATAGCAAGTAATAATGATGGTATCTGGAACAAGACGCCCAAATCCCTGATCATCATTATTTCGCCGCCATGGTACCGTACCTGGTGGGCATATACAATTTATGCCATAATCATTGGCGGGGTAGTTTACCTGTATCTTTTATACCGGGACCGTCAGGCTAAATTAAAATATGAAATCCAGATAGCACATTATGAAAGCGAAAAGGAAAAGGAGCTCAGCGAGCGAAAGCTCGCCTTCTTTACCAATATTTCGCATGAGTTCAGAACACCATTAACGTTGATCATTAATCCTATTAAGGAACTTTTATATAATGAAAAGAAGACGGTAGATACCTCCAATTTAACCATCGTTTACAGGAACGCACGCCGGTTATTAGGTTTAGTAGATCAGTTGCTGCTTTTCAAAAAGGCCGAATCGGAATCTGATCAATTGAGGATAAGTAATGTTAATATAATCGATTTATGCAGGGAGGTTTATTTATGCTTTGTACATGAAGCAAAAAGAAAACACATTCAACTTGAATTCATATCACCAACCGATTGTTTGAATGTTTATATCGACCGGGAAAAAACAGAGATCGTGCTGTTTAACTTGCTCTCAAACGCGATGAAATTCACTCCAAAACTCGGTACAATTCGTGTTTGTGCAGGGGAATTTGAACAGACAGTTTCAATAATCGTTGAAGATACCGGCTGTGGAATCCCACCTGAAGTTGGCGAAAAACTTTTTAGCCGGTTTTACCAGGTGTCTGATTTGGCCAGTACGTCAAACGGAGGGTTTGGCCTTGGACTTTATCTTGTTAAAAATTTTGTAGAGCGTCAGGCCGGAACTGTTGAATATCACAGCGAAGCGGGAAAAGGGACAGCTTTTACAATCACTTTAAAAAAAGGGAAATCGCATTTAAAAGATCAGGTCATCTCAGAACAACCAACAGCTACTTCTGAGTTTTTAAAAGAGTTGATCGATTCTGAAACTACAGCCAATGATATAGTACCCGCAGCAGAGCCGGGAGAGGAAGTAATAGTGTCTGACCTCAAAACACTGTTAATCATCGATGACCATGAGGATATGAGAGAGTATCTCCGCCAGATATTTAAACTTGAATATAATGTTCTTGTAGCGCCAAATGGTGAGGATGGAATCAAAATTATTAATGAGCAGTGGCCGGATATAGTCATATGCGATGTGATGATGCAGGGCATGACCGGGATAGAAGTTTGCGCCGCTATTAAAGAGAACATAACAACATCTCATGTTCCCGTGATCTTATTAACCGCCAGTGCATCAAATGAAATTAAATTAAAAGGTATTGAAGGGGGGGCCGACGATTATATTGGAAAACCTTTTGATAAAGATATCCTGAAAGCACGGGTTAGCGGGCTGCTTAAAACCCGAAATACACTTCAGCAATACTTTTATAATGAAATTACGCTGAATAATAACCCGCACACTATCTCTATCGAGTACAAAAGATTTCTGGATTCCTGTATCCGTATTGTGGAAGATCATATAACTGATCCTGATTTTAATCTGCAATCCTTAGCCTCCGAATTAAATATGTCTTATTCGGGTATCTACAAAAAAATCAAAATGATTTCAGGCCAGCCAGCTAATAGCTTCATAAGAGCTATCAGGTTAAGAAAAGCCGCGCAGCTATTTGTTCACAGCGATTTAAATATATTGGAAACCGCTTATGCTGTTGGAATAAAAGATATAAAATATTTTCGTGAGCAGTTTAAAAAGGTGTTTGATTTAAAACCATCTGAATACATCAAAAAATTCAGGAAGAATTTTAAAAACGCCATGGTTAATCAGGGGCCGAAAGAAAAATAAACCTGTAATACCTGCCTTGTTTACCTTTTTAAAAAAGTTAAACTTAATCTTAGCCGGTAGTTATTGGGCTATTTTAAACCTATCCCCCGCTCATATGCGTTTGATTATACTTTACTTTTTTTGAAGAAATATCGCGATAAAAGCCGCCCGGTAAACCGTTTCCCGACGGAAAAGCAAAACAATACTGCTTACTTAGTCCTATACGCTTTACAAGAAACGTGATGAATATTATGTGGTAAGGTTCCGGACAGCCGGGTTCTAAAGGCAAGAATAATTTTAGGTAAAACAGGGGCATACTTCTGAAAAGCACACAAAAAAGGGCCTTTTTGAGGCCCTGAATAGTATTTATATGTATCGAAAACATTTTACCAGACAATAGTGAACCGATCCTGTTATTGCAATGGCTTGGAATGGTTTTAAGTCCTCAATTATTCAAAAGTCGTATTTCATAAACAGGCCCGGCCATTGCACCCTTATCCGCCTGAAATTTTACCCGAAGACTTTGGTCTGCGTTGTATTTCAAATTTACAGGCAGGTCATATTCAACGGTATAAAAAGCGTCACGCTTACCGTCCTTTAAATCAACTTTCACCAGTTCCTGCTCATTTAGAAAAATGGTGAATTTATGGTTCCTTTCCGTCCCAAAATACGTAACACTAATCTTTTTTGCTGCTTTATCTTTATCAGTCAGCTTATAGCTAAACCAGCCTGTAGCAGCCCTGAAGTGCCTGTTGAAATTAACGTCGGCAAAAGAATTCTCTTTTTCCATGAAATGATCTGATTCGGGCTGTTGTTCGCCCGGAGTTACCATATCGATAGTATTGGCAGCCAGTTTTGCTTCCTTCGCGTCCTCCTCCGCTAACTTAGCCTGCAATTCGTCAAAGCCCCTGGCCGATTCTTTTCGCCAGTACACTACATAACGGGCATCCTGGATTTTATAAAACGGCACCAGCTTCAGGTTTCGGTATTTAACCGGGTATATTAGCCGCTCGGCAGTAAAGGACATCGGCTTATTTTTATCACCAACTATCATCTGGGCATCATTAGCAGAATCGCTTACAAAAACCGGCATATCTGTAAGCTTATACAGGTTGCCCCCAGCAACGTGGCCCATCCTGCTATCATCGGCCTCGCGGCCTTTTTGGGCAATTGTATCAATCACTGAAGCAAGCACGATCGGGCCATGCAATACGGCTTCATAATTGGAGCCGTCGGGAAGTTTCTCCGTCGTCGTCTGCATCGGTAATTGGACGGTGATGATATCCCCTCTCTGCCATTTTCTTTTTAGCTGCACATATGATGACGGCTGCGCTGTAACTTGAACAGGCCGGCCATTGATGTTAATTGAAAGTGCACCGGTTTTTACCCATGACGGATACCTGATGTTTATCCCGTATGCACTATTGCCAGTCTTCAAAATCTTCAGCGTGGTTGTTTCCTTGTCAGGGAACACGGTTTCCTGCTTAAGTTGCAAGCCCTTTTGCTTCCATATAAGCTGAGACGGAATAAACAGATTAACATATAGCTCGTTATCTGAATGGCTGTAGATCATTTCACCATACTTTGAATGATTTTCCATACCGGAGCCAACGCAGCACCACATGCTTGTTTGTGGCTGGGAGTACACCCTGTAATGCCCGGGGCGCATCGGTGTAAAGTAAACAAAACCGCCTTTGCCTGGCCGCTGGGTTGTAAGGATATGATTATACAACCCCCGTTCGTAATAATCGATATAGGCAATATCCGGATCTGACCTGTACAGATCTTCGGTAAGCTTAAGCATGTTATAGGTATTGCATGTTTCAGGTCCTTCAACACCGGAAATCATGGTTGAGAAATCTGTAGCAGGGTTAAAATGTTCCCTTACGCTGTTACCACCTGTTGCTACCGACCGATGATGTACCACGGTTTGCCAAAAGAACGTCGCAGCATGATTGTAAGCGGTATCACCGCTGTAATCAGCAATCCGCTTAAAACCTATCACTTTGGGGATCTGCGTATTTGCATGTAAATTATCCAGTTTATCCCGACCTTTTTCAAGCGGCTGAAGGAGAGCCTGGTGAGAGAAACTGTAGGCCGCGTCAAGGTATTTCTTTTCACCGGTGATGCCGTATACATCTGCCAGTACCTCATTGACACCTCCGTGCTCATTCCCAAGCAGTTGCTGCATTTGTGACTGGCTAAGTGCTGTACTGATATTGTAAAACCAATCTGCCAGTTTAATCAGCATGACTTTTGCTGTTTGATTATTTTCATACAGCCATGCATCGCGCAGCCCGGCAAATACTTTATGAATATTATAGAAAGGCACCCATTTCTTATTGAAATCTGTAAAATCACCCTTCATTACCAGGGGCCAAAGTTCGCGGCTTCCAGGCACGCCACCCAAATATCCGTCACCGTTTTTGTCCTGGCACAATTTAAGCTCATTGATCATGTAATCAAGGCGCTGGCGCATACGGTTATCACCGGTGGAAGCATACATCATGGCCAGGGCAGAAAGATAGTGGCCACCGATATGCCCATCCAGGCCCGAATTTTCCCAATTTGTATAACTTTTGGCTTTTTGTGGCAGCCCCGCCTCTCTTCTAAAAGGTGCAAGCAGGCGGTCCGGCTGCAGGGCAAGCATATAGTTGAGGTCTGTCCGCTCCTGTTCTTTAAAAATCCCCGGTAATAGCCTGACATCTTGTAGAGGGAAGCTTTTGACAACCTGCTTTTGTTGCGCCCACAGCAAAAATGGGCTAAGAATTAATAAAAAAGCGACGCGTTTCATAATTGGGTTTTCATCGGCAAGATACATCATTAAGTGTTGAAATAACAATAAAAAGATAAACGGCCTTCAAATCGCTAATTTGAAGGCCGTTACATTATTGTTCGTTTTTAAATGTCAACTACCCTTATATCGCGGCGCATCTTTCATGCTTTTTGTGAAGAAAGAAAAAGATATAAGTTTTTTTAAGGGTTACATTATATTTTCACAAAGCCCCATTGCTGGTTACGCCCGCCAGAATAGGTCCATTGAACAGCAGCTACACCGTTATTAAGCGAAGCCCCGTTAACATCCAAAGCTTTCCCACTATTGGCATTGATGATTTTATAATATCCATTGTCTGTTAGCTGAATTGACCATTTTTGATTTGCGCCGCCATAGTAATCCCACAGGTCTACCTGTCCTCCGTCAGCTGTGTTCAAACCATAAACTTCGAGGCATTTTTCGGTTGCATGCATTGGAGTAAGCCTGTAATAACCGCCTCCCGCATCTTCTACTTTAAATTGCTGGTTTGCCCCTGCTAAATAGTCCCATTGGTCGGCCTGTGTTTGATTTGCAGTGCCCCAGCCGGCAAATTCCAGGGCTTTAAAACTGTTTCTGCTGTAAATCTGGTAAACCTGCCCAACCTGGATCGATGAAGATGTATTGTTTTGCCCGCCCTGTATTACTGCGGCTAAACCTTGTTGATCGGCCGCTCCGTTAGTTTGCCTGCTCATGAGCCTGAATGCATTATTACCTGTCGCGCCGTCATCAAAATAAAACGGACGCAAGCCATATTGTAATGCTTTATGGGTAACATAATTAAGATAATACGCCCTGCCTGCAAGATGCAATGTTAACGCATCTCCCGTCAGTGTTGTGGACCGGCGGATAGCTCCATATTCGCCCAATATCACCGGAATGCCCTTATCAATGAACTTAGACTTCATCAAAGGAAACTCCGCAACGGCATCCGACTCTTCACCATAGGTGGGATTCCTTGAAGCATCCGTTGTAGAATGGTAGCCATTGCCCCAATAATAGAACATGCTGCCCCAGCTTGCATCTGATGACAAACCGGCAAAATTAAAGGGAGTATAATAATGCACTTCGACCATCAGTCGATTGGATGCCGGATCTGTAGGCAAGGTATTCATTAAACTGTTGGTATTATCAATGTTAGTACCCGGCCCCTGGATAAGGAGCACCCTGTAACTGTTACGCCCCCCGGTTGACCTGACCGCGTTAACAAACGTTTGATGATATGAAAGCAGCACACTCATTCCTGTAGCATCTGATACGTTGGGTTCATTGGCGCTGGCAAATATCACATGCTCGTCAAAACCGCGCATTTGCGTGGCTATTTGCTCCCAAAAAGCTTTTTGTTTGGCATTAACTGCGGCCTGTGCTGCAGTAGTGCAATTATTTTCCAGCCACCCGCCGTCCCAATGTATATTTAATATCACATACAAACCGTCGTTAACGCAATATTGAATAACCTGCTGCACCCTGTTGAGCCATGATTGCTGAATTTGCCCCGTGGTTTGGTTAGAATACTGATCCCAATCGCAGGGAATACGAATTGCCGTAAAACCGGCTTTCTTTACTCCGTCGATAAGTGCCTGTGTAACTAATGGATTGCCCCAGGCAGTTTCTGATCCACTTGCTTCCAGCGTATTACCTATATTCCACCCCAATTGAAACTTTGCTGCAAGCTGTGCGGCTGTACTGGTTACCCCCGTTTGATCAGGCGCAAGAGGCGACGTATCGTAATTTGGATAACTGGTTATAGCCAATGTTTTAACTGCTTTGGAAACAGGCGGCTTAACAACCGGACTGGCAATTTGTTGCTTTTGGCACCGGGTAAACAATAAAATCGCGGCTACGCCGAAAAAATAGTTAAGTGTTCTCATATTTTAATATTAATTGGTTTATAGCAAAAAAGAACAATTAAACAGAGCGCATAAACAAACGTCATTTTAGCGATTGCGCTTCTGTTTTAAATCAGTGCAGGTTATTTTTTGGTTAAAGCCTCTCTTATGCTATTGGTTTGGGAGCCAAATATATAGGCCGAAAAGGCCACAAAAGTAAATAAATAGGGTACTGAATGTTTAATTTAAAAGAAAATATGATACTGGTGACTATAATCTTGAATACTATAGATATAATTCAAGATAAAATATAACGGAAATTATTATCAACTGAGATTAAGCCCTACTATAGTAATTTAAATAAAACTAATTCATTTCACTCCTTTAAGTTGTAAATAATAGTAATTTAGTAATATTATTAATACCTCAACCTACTTTAAATGATTAGCAAAATAGAAGAAACAGCCGTGACCATGTCCGTGGGTTCGCCGCTACAAAATTTGGGGTTTTATACCTCCCTTACTTTCTTAATGGCTATGGTGATTGTTCAAATCAGGTATACAACAAAAAAAAAGAAACCCTGAATATTATTTAAAGTAGTCATAAGGATATTTATAAAATATCCGATCAGTAATAAATGTTGCTCACCAATTAGCCAAACCAATTGCCAAATTCGATGCGGACAGGCTATATTGTGAATTTTAACCGGTATATAAAACGAATAAATATGCGTGCCAGCTTAATTGAGCTGCCGAAGATGAAAATAACTGTGTAAGAGGTTTAGCTTTGCTAATTAACTAACAAACTACCCGGGCATACGCCAGCAGGTGATACTTTTAAATGAGTATCATCTGCTGACGTATTAAAATGAGATAACTGAAGGCTGCTAAAGTTTAACAATATTAATGAAAGCAACATCGTTTTCCCTGACAGGAAGTTTCTTAAACGCCTTACCTGATGCATTTACTGTAATATCCTCATGCCAGACGGCTGCACCACTATTTTCCTTTTTTAGTTTATCAACATGTGCTTTTGTCAATTGATCAGGTTTATTGAAAGACAGGTACGTTGTGTACGGATCATTTACCTTATATCCCGTTTTATAGATTTCCATCCGATATTTGCCGCTGGGCATACCGGATATTACCAATTCAACCTCTCCTTTTGATTTAGCAGGCAGGTCGCGGACATAGTAAGCCTGGTTATTGACAGAATCAGGCAAAGTATAAGTGTAGTCCCAAAGCAACACCTGAACATCCCCTTTTTTATTTTTACAGGCCCAGGAGGAGCTATCCTGATCTGTTATTTCTGTTTCACCTAATTTGTTTAAAAAAGAATAGGCAAAAAAAGCCGGCTTCTTTATCCCCTGAGTATTGAGTAAACCGAAACCTCCGTGGAATGGCGTAAACCGTGGTCCGGCCTCTTCAAAGATGTCAGTGAACGTCCAGTAAGACATGGAATTGGCTGCAGATCCGGTTTGCTTCAATTTTTCAAGTATATATGCCGCTTCGTGATAACTATCGTGTATGGGATCTGACGGAGTATAAGATGAGCTCCATTCGGTATAATGTAATTCGAGGCCCGGAATTGTGGAGTTTTCTATTTGCTTGCGTGAATTCCGAACATCACCGCTAACGCTTCCTTTGTTTTTGTCAAGTACGGTACCGGTTGAACCGTACTCGTCCAAAAAGCCTTGTTTTACACCATAAGCATGGGTACTTATAAAATCAATAGGAACTGAATTTTTACTGCAAAAATCTATCATGTCAGGTACCCATGCCGCACCGGCAGTAGCCGGCCCTCCTACTTTATAGGCTGGGTTTACACTTTTTATCGCTTTCGCACTGTATTGATACAATTTAAAATAGTCATCTTGCGAACCTGTCCAAAAACCATCTTTGAGGTTCGGCTCATTCCAAACTTCAAAATACCATTTTTTAACTTCGTCAATTCCGTACCGCTCGGTAAAATGCTGAGTAAGGTTACGGATTAAACCTTCCCATTTATTATAGTCTTTCGGGGGTGTTACATTTCCCCTCCACCAAAAAATTGTCTTATTACCACTTGCCAACGCTCCCGGCATAAACCCCAGTTCAACAAACGGTTTCATGCCTATACTTAAAATATAATTATATAAAGCGTCAACGTATTGGTAATTATATTCCGGCTTACCATTCCTGTCTTCCCGGTAAACAGCCATATCGTCTGTAAGCAGGCCATGCATCCTGATATATTTAAAACCGCATTCTTTTTGTACAGTGGCCAATTGCTGCTGCCAGTCGGCTCGCAAGCCTTCATTTGCGCGCCCTGCTCCTACACAAAAATTAAATGACCTATTAAAACGTCCTTTTTCTTTTTTAAAATCGATGTTGATAACCCTTTTAACTTGATTTACTTTTTCCGGGTTGTTACCTTGAGCAAAAACGTTACTAAAAAAAAGGCTTCCTAAAATAATGGGTAAGATTTTCATATTGATTTTTATATCTCAGCTTACAATATTGGTACGCAGCAATAAACGAAGCTAAGCAATATCATATCAGAGGCTGCAAATTTATGTTGCACCATGCTCCTTATTGTTGGTAAATAGGGATACAAATGTTAATTTTTGATGATGGTATCTGCAATGACCTTCGCCGGTCTCTTCAACAGTTTTTAAAATTGATATTATTTTCGCATTTGTTAGTACTTTTCGGCGATTTTACCTTCAAATTTAAATGTCAATAGCTGTTCTTAAACGTGTCTCTTTTACCTTTTTTGATAAGATTACTGGCTCTGCAATGGCGTTTTGCCACATATTATTGATAATAATAACTTTAATTACCTCATAATCAATTTGTTAACTTCAATTAACATTTGTACCCCCATTTGTAAACAATCGATTGCGATTGACCATCTAATTTCATCCTCCATAAAGCGGCATATCTTCTATCCGATGCCGTAGTCTGATGCCCGAACAAAGGGACAGATGAGATAACCAATTTTATGAATAACCTAATTTAAACTAAAGCATTATGCCAAAACGCGTAATTATTAATGCCTGTGCCATTCACGAGGCAGCCCATTAAAAAAATCAATTCAGGATTTATTGTAAATATCCCGTCCGCATTACGTCGGTTTGCTTTCGTGTAAAAATCCCGATGCTGTCCCCGACGCCGGTTCCACTGAGTAAAATGTGAATATGACAGGATAAATCAATATCCGAACCAATCAAATAAACAAACCAAATAACCAAACAATTATGAACCCCAATTAACATGGAAAAAGATTTACGAAAAAGATTAAGACATGTAGTACTGCTGTTTACAACTTTGTTGTTGTTAAACCTTACAGGTTACGCGCAAAGTATTAAAATTACAGGTAAAATTACCAGTGCAGACAATAATCAGCCGCTGCCCGGTGTAACCATTAAAGTAAAGGATTCGCCAACGGGCACACTATCTGGTGCAGATGGCAGCTACAGTATCAATGCAAAAAATGGGGATGTGCTGGTTTTTAGCTTTATAAGCTATAATTCCCAGCAAATATACGTAAGCTCATCTACTGTTATAAACGTAGCCCTCAAACCCGCAACCAGCGACTTGAACGAAGTTGTTGTAATTGGTTATGGCACCAGGAAAAGACATGACCTTACCGGGGCTATATCGTCAGTAACAGCGGCAGACCTATTAAAAGCGCAACCTACCACATTTGACCAGGCCTTACAGGGAAGGGTAGCGGGTGTAGTTGTGCAACAGGTATCAGGCCAGCCTGGTGGTGACGTTAACGTGCAGATCCGCGGTTTGGGTGGTTTTACAGGCGCCCCTCCCCTATATGTGATCGACGGGGTGCAGATCCCACCGAATGGACAGTCGGCTATTGCAGGCAATGGCACTAACCCTTTATCCAGCATCAACCCCTCAGATATAGCTTCGATAGATGTGTTAAAAGACGCTTCAGCAACCGCTATTTATGGTTCGCAGGCATCTAACGGTGTAATTATTATTACCACTAAAAGAGGCACCACAGGCCCTCCGCTAATTAGTTATGACGGATACCAGGGCTGGCAAAAATTACCCAAGTATTATGATGTAATGGATTTAAGGCAGTACGCCACTTTCATGAATGAAAAATCGGCAATTATCGGTTATGATATGCGGCCGCAATTTGCAAATCCTCAATACCTGGGTGCTGGTACCAACTGGCAAAAAGCGCTGTTTCGTACTGCTCCTATGCAAAACCATAATTTAGCCATCAGCGGTGGTGATAACAGGACAAAATATTATATATCAGGCACCTATTTTTCACAAACAGGGATAGCATTAGGCTCAGATTTTAAAAGGACTTCGGTAAAAGCAAATATCGATAATAAAACCACCGATTGGTTAAAGGTTGGTATCAACTTGAATATGGCGCATGTGGCCGAAAATGTTACCACTTCCAATACAGGTGTGATCTTGCAGGCGCTTAATCAAACGCCCGACGTAGCTGTAAAAAACCCTGATGGTACATGGGGAGGTAATGACCCCAATATTTATGGCGCCGTGGGCACTAACCCGTTTGCAATAGCAACTATTGTAAAAGATTTTAAAAGCCGTTACCAGCTATTCAGCAATGCCTATGCAGAAATCCAATTCACCAGGGATTTAACATTGCGCAATGAGGTTGCCGGAAATTTCGACTTTGCAACTGAAGATTACTTTAATCCAAGTTATGTTATGGGTGCTTATACCAAGAGCAATAACAGTGGTACTGCTTCAAGCGCGCAAAATTTCTATAACTCAATCTCGAATTATTTAACCTACCAGCACACATTTGCAAAAAAATATTGGGTAAATGTGGTGGCCGGCCATGAAGCCCAGTTGCTTAAAAATAGCGGCATATCTGCTACCCGAACCAATTTTGCAAGTAATAACGTACAAACAATCAGCAGCGGCGACGCCACAACTGCAACCAATACCGGTGTTAAGGGACAGGGCGCATTAGAGGCTTATTTTGGCAGGGCTAACTTTACTTATGACGACCGCTATTTGTTAACCGCAACTGTCCGCCATGACGGTTCGTCGAAATTTGCTGAAGCCAACCGGTGGAATACCACATACTCAGGTGCCCTTGCCTGGAAGATTAACCACGAAAGCTTTCTTAAAAGTGTAAAAGCGATTAATGATCTTAAGCTCAGGCTCGGTTACGGATTGGTAAACAATCAAAATATTGCTGAATATGCTTATGGTTCAACTCTAAGTACAATATCCACCGGTTTATCAGGTAATTCGCAAATAACTACTACAACTGGTAATCCGAACATCAAGTGGGAAACTACAAAATCATATAACCTTGGTTTGGATGCAACAGTGTTAAACGGAAGGATCAGTTTAACGGGCGATGTCTATTACCGCAAAACCAACAACCTTTTGCTTAGCCTTACCTTACCGTATTATTCAGGCACATTTGCTGCCGGTGGATATTCACCCGGCGCAGTGCAAGCTCCATATGTAAACGTTGGCGCGGTGAGCAATAAGGGCTTCGAGTTTTCACTTAATACACAAAATATCCGGTCAAAATATTTTAACTGGAGCACCAACATCAACTTTACCCGAAATATCAACAAAGTACTTGCATTGGTTGACGGCACCCCGGCAATTTACGGATCTGTTTCCAAAACTGTTGTTGGCCGTTCAATCGGCGAATTTTACGGATACCAGGTACTGGGTATTTACAAAAACGCCGCCGACTTTGCAAAATACACCGCCTTGCCCCAAAATGGCAGCGGCCCTATACCTATAACGCCAGGCTCAGGTGGTGTTTGGGTAGGCGATGTTATTTTTAAAGACATTAACGGCGATGGTAAAATTGATGCAAACGATCAAACCTTTTTGGGTTCGCCCATGCCTAAATTTCAATTTGGCATCAATAACAGCTTTAGCTATAAAAATTTCGACCTGAATGTTTTTATGGCCGGCAATTATGGCAATAAAGTTTATAACCAGTTAAAGGTTAACGGCGATAACCCTAATCAAAACTTTGGCTATTTTCCATCTGTTTTCAACTATGCTAAAATCGGTTTGATTAATCCAACCGGTTCCAGTTCGGATATCAACAATGTATTCATTACAAACCCTTCAACCAACATCGTCAGGATCAGCCAAAGCAGTGGTAATGATAACCAGCGCTTTTCCGACAAATACGTCGAAAACGGTTCCTATTTAAAGTGTAAAAGTATCGCTTTAGGATATAGTTTTTCAAATAACCTTTTAAATAAGATCAAATTAAGATCGCTGAGGGTATATGTTAACGTAACCAATGTGTTCACCATTACCAAATACACCGGCTACGATCCTGAGATTGGCTCATGGAACCCGTTAGCAGCCGGTATCGATAATGGATATTATGCACAGCCGCGCGTTTACACATTTGGCCTTAATGTATCCTTAAACAATTAAAATCAAGATTTATGAAACGTATCAAAATAAATATAGCGCTGCTGGTTATCGGCATAATTATGATAACCAGCTGCAAAAAAGATTACCTTAACCGCCCCCCGTTAACCGGTATCACTACTGATAACTTTTACAAAAGCGGTTCTGATTTAAGATTGGCTACAGCTACACTTTACGCACAGCCCTGGGCTACCTGGAATAACTTTCCATTGCTTGGTATGGGGGATATCATGAGCGGCAACATGTTACAGCCTTACAATGCCGATCTTGTTCAGCTTACTACCTTTTCCATCACGCCGCAAAACGGAACGCTAACATCGGCATGGCAAAGCTTTTTTAACGTTATAGCGCATTGCAACATCAATCTTAAAGCCATTTATACCAAAATGCCCGATAGCGTAGCCGTAAAAAGTAAAACAAGCGCGCTTGGTGAAATCAGGTTTATTCGTGCTACTTCCTATTTTTATCTTGCCCAGTTATGGGGGCCTGTACCTATTGTAGAAGATAACGATAAGTTGATAGCTAACCCGCTGGTACCTCGCCATAAGCTTGAGGATGTATACAAGTTTATTATCAATGATTTAAGATACGCCGTTGCTAATTTGCCCCGAACCGATCAGCCTGGCCGTGTTACTACATGGTCGGCGCAGGGTATGCTGGCAAAAGTTTATTTAACCCGGGCCGGTTTAAATCAAAAAGGCTCACGCAACCAGTCTGATCTGGATAGCGCCGCGTACTATGCTGGTAATGTTTGCAAAACCAGCGGTTTATCTCTTTTACCAAGCTACTACAATCTTTTCAGGACACAGTATAATGACAATTCTGAATCATTATTTGCCTATCAATGGGCGCCTGGAGTACCTTACGGGCAAGGTAATTCCATACAAGCCCAATTTGCACCAAGCGGCAGCCTTGTTACCGGCGGCGGCGGCTGGGGCGGCGCAATTGGCCCAACGATAGATCTTGCAAACCAGTATACTGCCCAGGACTCCGTACGCCGCAAAGCTACATTTATGCTTACCGGTGATAAATACCCTGAGCTTAACGCGGCAGGTGGAGGTTACACAGCAACTGGTGTAAACGTTAAAAAACACATAGTAGGTACCGCCGCCGATAACAACTCGCCTACTATGGACCTTTGGTCATCTATCGAGCATAATACTGTATTACGCCTTGCCGATGTATATTTAATTTATGCCGAAGCTTTATTAGGCAACAACGCATCAACCACTAACACGGATGCATTGCTGTACTTTAATCAGGTACGCAGCAGGGCCGGTGTTGATGTTGTTACCCAACTTACTCCCGATATCATCATGAAAGAAAGACGGATTGAGCTGGCCTTTGAAGGCCAGTATTGGTTTGATCTTGTGCGCCTTTCTTATTACGACCCTAATAAGGCAATTTCGATAATTAGTAAGCAAATAACCCTTACAAATGACCCTGATCCTAATAACAGATATATACCGCGTTCACAATTTAGCTATGATCCGGCCACTGGAGTAAAAAAAGCATCTAATAATAGCCTGATCATAACCCCGCCGACCGTTAACACATTTACGCTGCCTATACCGGCAAATGAGCAAACGGCAGACCCTAAGTTGTTAGAGGCTCCTGTACCCTATTATTAATTGCATTCAGAATCGTTTAGATAATTCTTAAAATCATGAAAAAATTAAATCATATTAAAAGCTGTTTGCTGCTTGCCTTGCTTGTTGCGGCCGCATTTATGCAATCCGGCTGTAAAAAGGATGCAACATCATCATCAAAAGGGACTCCTGTGATTACCTCTATCCGTAATTATGTGGCCCATCCCGGGGATTCGCTACTGAGCAGTGTGGGTACCGGTCAATGGGTAGTTATTTCGGGTAAAAATTTAAAAGGTGCACTTGCTATCAATTTTGATGGCGTAAAAGGCTCTTTTAATGACGCCTGGTTTTCAGACACCAGCGCTATCGCCCTCATTCCGGCTGTTATTGCGTTCCCGACAGTACCTTCAGATAAGCTGAATACCATCCAATACATCACCAATCATGGTCAAACTACGTTTTCGTTCCCTATTGTAGCGCCCGCCCCTACTATTACAGGCGTTTCTAACGAAGACGCTAACCCGGGCGATTCGGTTAAAATAAACGGGCTTAGCTTCTTCTTTGTTAAAAGCGTCATTTACGGCGGAATTAATATCACCAACTTTAAATCGTCAAATGATGGTACAAGCATTAGTCTTGCGGTGCCTGCAGGCATTACGCAAACGGGTGGTATTGTAAGCGTTGAAACAAAATCAGGTAAAGCCGCAACTGTTTATTCGATACACAATTTTGTAAACGGGGTATTGAATAATTATGATAACATTAATAATTTCTCGTGGGGTTCGGGCACTTCCAACAGCTCGGCAAACTACCCCGGCAACACCGGTTATTATGGGATCATGAAAGCATCAAATGTTCCTGCCGGCGATGGATCCTGGTGGAATGACGGCAGGTCAATCAATACAAACTCGGCGCAATGGATACCTCAGGCCAACATGAAAGATACCTTAAACCATTATGTTTTAAAATTCGAGATATCGGTTACCAAGCCATGGACAAACGGCTCTATCCAAATAGTAAAAGATTACTCATGGAATTATTCAGCCCTTTATCATCCATGGAAAACCTCCACAGGAGCAACAGTTCCGTTTACTACCAAGGGCTGGCAAACAGTTACTATTCCATTGTCAAATTTTGTTGACAGTAAAGGCTTTCCGGCACCAACGCTTTCAGATCTGCTTGGTTCAGCAGGAGCCGGGGCCATCAACGTTACATTTACTAATGATGGCTCAAGTACTGTTCAAAATTTTGAAGCGGCTATTGATAATATCAGAGTAGTAAGAGTTAAATAAGCGAGAGAGTTAGTTGATTATAAATGAATGCGCGGGGTCTTAACAAGCCCCGGCATTTTTTTAGCTGATGCCTGGATATTAAAACTCTGAAAGCTGAGATACGGAGAAAACTCCGGTAAAGAATTTAATATAACTGTTCATAATCTGATAGCAGTTTAAATTAAAAAGTAAAAGTTAGTTGAATAAGTGAATGCCTGGGGTTGTAGCAGGGCCCCGGCATTTTTTAACAACATAAGCTAACAATGTTATGTGCGGCATGAAATTTTAAAAACTGTTCCGCATACATCAAATGACCATATCATAATTGTTCCAATACTTACCTAACCCAATAATCGCATGCAAAAACAAACAAAGAATTTATTACCAACCAGTTAAAAAATGAAAAAAACATTTTTCTTAAAACCAGTATTTTTAATAGCAATCGCATTGATTTCGTTTTTTTCGTGTAAAAAAACGAATAATGCACCGCCGGAACTTACCGTAAACCAAACAGCAATAACTTTTACGCCCGAAGGCGGTACGCAGGATTTTTCTATTTCGTGTAATGCAACATGGGATATCGTTAATCCAGGCTCTACCTGGCTGCAGTTAAGCACCACCTCAGGCAACAGCGGCAATATTGTTATTCATATCAAAACGTTATCAGAAAACGGTACAGGATCAACACGTTCCAGTACCTTGACCATAAACTCCTCAAACGGACAGGCACGAACCTTAAAAGTATCTCAAACATCTAACCTTTTCCCCAATTACAATACTTCGCCAATAGCTCCTGATGCAACCGGGATGACCAGTAACGCTGTTCAGCTTGCCGCGAAAATAAAATTGGGTTGGAATATTGGCAATACCCTGGAAGCTTCCGGCGGCGAAACAGGCTGGGGCAATCCGCTAATCACTGAAGATTATGTAAAATTTGTAAAACAGCAGGGATTTAATGCTATACGCCTTCCCTGCGCCTGGAACATGGGGCATTTAAGTAATGCGGCAACTGCGCAAATAGATCCAAACTGGCTAAAAAGGGTAAAAGAAGTAGTAGGGTATTGCGTAAACAATGACATGTACGTTTTGCTTAACATCCATTGGGATGGCGGCTGGCTTGAAAATAACATTACCCAAGCCAAACAAGATTCAGTTAATGCTAAACAAAAGGCATTATGGGAACAAATTGCAACGGCCATGCGCGATTTTGACGAGCATTTGATGTTTGCCAGTGCCAATGAGCCAGCAGCAGATGATGCCGCAGCAACAGCAATACTTTCTACCTATCATCAAACCTTTATTAACGCGGTCAGATCAACCGGTGGCAAAAATGCCTATCGTGTATTGGTACTTCAGGGCCCTTCTACTAATATGGAGAAAACAAGTGCTTTTATGACCAATCTCCCGAAAGATCAGGTGACAAACAAGCTGATGGTAGAGGTACATTACTACTCTCCTTTTCAGTTCTGCTGCCTTTTGGACAATGATGCAAGCTGGGGTAAAATGTTTTATTATTGGGGCTCAGGGCACCACTCGGCTATTGAACCTGAACGAAATGCCACCTGGGGCGAAGAAAGCGACGTCGACGCCTCATTCAACCTAATGAAGACAAACTTCGTTGATAAAGGGATTCCTGTTGTTTTAGGCGAATATGGTGCCTACAGGCGCGACAACACGGCGCATGTTCCTTTAGATTTACCGACACACGAGGATGCGGTAGACTATTGGAATTTTTATGTTACAAAACAAGCGAAAACACGTGGCATGCTGCCATTTTACTGGGATACAGGCGGTGCCCTGGATAGAAGAAATTATACTGTAAAAGATCAGCGTACGATAACCGCTATTAAGCAAGGCGCAAATTAAAAAAAACGCCCGGGGCTTCCACTGGCCCCGGGTATTTTTGTGTATAACATAAATTAGAGCACTTAATTTCAAAAACGCCGGATTCAATACCCTTTTAGTTTTTTTGCTAAAGGTAAAAATCAATACCCCCCCGCATCAGTGACGGGCTAATTACTTCTTTCCTTCTTCATCCGGATTTCTTAAATTGACAAATCTTCTATTAATTTACAGATGATCCGGTTTGATTTTTATAAAAATAAATATGGTAAAGAGCTGCTCATTGATTGCTTTAACGTGGCCGAAATAGCCCATCGAAGTTTATCATTGCAGGAGCTTCACGCAACTTCCTTTTATGAGATGTTTTTCTTTAAGGAAGTAGCCGGCCACATTTTATTGGAAGATACCAAACTGGAACTTGCCGGACCGGTAGCTTAACTCTTACCCCCTGCCCAACCGAGGCAATGGCACCTGCAAGGTTCTCCCGAAGGTATGGTTGTAATATTTGAAGGGGAGTTTATGGAAGCTTTTCTTAAAGATAATTATTTCCTGAACCGGCTTTATTACTTTGGCAACTACGATGCTTTAGCCACTTTACCCTTAGAAGAAGAAGAAACAAATATATTGCTTGAGTTATCGAAAAGCATTAAACATGAGATTGATCTGCTTGGCACTGATAGCTATCACTTATTGAGGGCATATCTTTATCAATTGCTTATCCTGGTTAACAGAAGCTATACAGATCATTATCAATTGAAGGGGAACCTCTATCGAAACATTGAAATTTTAAAATTCAGAGAGTTATTGAGGCATAATATCCGGATGAAGCAAACAGTTAAACAATATGCAGATTTGCTTGGCGTTAACCGAAACCGTCTTAATTATTTATGCCAGGAAACCTTCGGAAAAAATGCCCTCTCCATAATCCATGATGAACTGCTGAAATCCTGTAAAAGTGATTTATTAACCACCGGCAAGACGATTTCGGAAATCAGTTATGAGCATAACTTTTCCGCGCCATCTAACTTCGTTCGCTTTTTTAAATCGTTAACTCAAATATCACCTGCCAGTTATCGTCAGCAGTATGCAAATTGATAATAACTAAAGCATACTGATAGTATCGCCCGTTTTTGCGGTAATAGCTTTGCATCGTAATATTTAACTAAATAAAACGATGACAAATCAACTTCCCAAAGCAACCATTTACATGGTAAAGGATAATGGAAATGTAAAAGTCCATACGCTGGTATCACCGGCGCCAATGTTTGCTAATGCAACGCATATCATTGAATTACCCAGTGAACTAATCCTGGTGGATGGACAGTTTTTCGCGCAATACGGGCAGGAATTCCGCGCAATGGCCGATAGCCTTCAGAAACCGATATCGCGTTTTTATGTAACGCATGATCACCCCGACCATTACCTGGGCATGGGCGATGCCTTTGCAGACGTAAAAGTTTACGCGCTGCCCGAGATCATATCATCATTGTTAGTACACGGCCCGCACGAATTACAGCAAAAACAACAACAAATGGGCAGCCTTATTGCCGGTAAGCTCGCGCTCCCTACAGAAGCTGTTGAACCAGGTGAGGAAATTATAGGCGGAACCAGGTTCGTTTTTGAACGTGTTTTAAATACCGAGTCGCCGAGTGCATTGGTAATTAAGCTTCCGGAATTAGGAATTGTAATTGCCCAGGATGTTCTTTATCACAATGCCCACGCCTTTATTACAGGTTCTGTTGAAGGCTGGAAAACTGTATTGAAGGAACTCAGAGGAATTGAGGGATATGACATCGTCTTACCTGGGCACGGCACTCCTGCCGATAAAGCTGCCATTGACAACGCGCTGGTCTATCTTGACAAAAGCAGCGAAATCTTCTCCGAATCAAACAATGCTGAAGACTACAAGTTGGCCCTGTTAGCTGCATACCCTTCCTACGCGGCTGCAAAGCTGATAGATATTTATAGCCCAATCCTTTTTGGCAGCCAGGAACATTAAATCAAATACCAAAATGGAAAGTACATAAATGGACAGGCCCTCCTGCTGAAGCGGGAAGGCCTGTCATTTAATTTGTTTATCTTAAGCAGATTCCCTTAATCAGCAAGATCAATCCTTAAACCTGACACCTTCCAGGCTGGCAAGTTTACGGGCTTTTTGATAACAAGCGCATCCGCTTCCTGCAGCCACTGTATCTTTTCTTTACTGCCCAAAAGTTTCACGGAGCGTATCTTTTTTGTATTTACTGTCGATGATTTACCCAGCGACTTAATTCGAATATCCGCGGTAGGTATGTCAAGCAGAAATGCGTATAGCTTGTTGCCATTACTTGTGAAGCGGATGTCTTCTGCCGTGTATTTCATCCGGTCTTCATTAAAGTTGTCGGTTTTAACTTTTACTGCATTCCCCGGGCGTTCTCCAAATATTTTCCATGGACGTGATCCGTAGATCCCTTCACCGTTGGCGGCAGTCCACTTACCTATCTCATCAAGCGTATTCAACATATCGGGCTCCAAATCCCCTTCAGGTGTTTGCACAATATTGATTAACAGGTTCCCATTCTTACTCACTATATCTACCAGCATCCGTATGATATCGGTACCGCTTTTGTAGGTTTGGCCGGTACGATAAAACCAATCGCCTATAGAAGTATCCGTTTGCCATGGATACGGACTGATGGAATCCTGCACGCCCCTTTCAAGATCCTGTACCCACATACCCTGCGAAGGTTGCTTGCAATTATAAACAGCGGTGAGCTGCCCATTGTTGTAGGCGACATTTCCGTTGTAAAAATTAGCTAACATGTCACGGCCAATATCCCCAAACGGGAAGCCGCCATCTGAATAAAGCAGGTCGGGGTGATAAGTATCTACCAGTTCTTTAATAGATTTATACCAGGTACGCTGCCATTCAGGATCTGTAGTATACCAGCCGCGATCATCGGCTTTCGCTTTCGGGTGATATAAGTCAGCATAAGCTGGATCATTCGCATCGTATGGAACACCCTTGTAAGCGCCGGAGGTGTCGGCACTATGTGAAGGTTGGTACCAGGTAAAGCTTGCGCCCAAATGCTCCGACACGCCAAATTTAAGACCGTTCTTCTTAGCCTCCTTCTGCCAAATGCCAACCACATCTTTATGAGGGCCCATTTGTACGGCATTCCACCGGTGCAGTGAAGAGTTCCATAAAAAGAAATTATCATGATGGGTACCCATGCTAACAAAATATTTTGCCCCGGCTTTTTTATATAGCGCCATCAATTTCTCAGGATCCCATTTTTCCGCCCTCCATAATGGTATAATGTCTTTATAACCAAACTTTGACGGATGCCCGTAATGTGCAACGTGATATTTATTTTGTTCGCTGCCCTGAATGTACATGTTACGGGCATACCAATCACCCTGGCGCGGCACCGCTTGCGGCCCCCAATGCGCCCAAATACCAAACTTGGCATCTCTGAACCACGCAGGATACTGGTATTGTTTAAAAGAGGTATCGGAAGGCTTGAACGGGCCATTGTTAACGGACAGCTCTTGTCCATGCAGCATCAACGACATCCCCGACAGGACGAAGCTAAGTGCGAAAATCTTTTTAAGGTTAGTTATCATTTTTTCAGGTATTTATATGTAAACAGAAAATCTATCGTAGTTCAATAAACTCGGGCTCATACAGCCCAAGCGAAAAACTTTCGGCATAGTCCTTATCAAACAATATATTCTTATTTGATTTCAGCCATAATATTGGCCGGACGTTCATGTTCTTTTTTGATATATCAATAATTGGCGCGTTCCCTGCATGTTTCCCCTGTGTCAATGTGTGAGCGCTTTAATGGCGATAGTTGCATCAGATAACCCCGCCGACCTAACGGTAAGCTTAATATCGCCGGCATTATGAGTACTCCTGATTACCACCATGGCCCGGCCATGCCAGGCTTTGCGCGAATTGCCTGTATATTGGTCAGTGTCCTTCACGTCCGCATTATCCACCCCGGCTATTACACCAGGCCCTTCAATTTTAAATTGAAGGCGATTTGATGCATTTGGTTGTAGTACGCCATCCTTATCAGTGATTTCAATTGAAACATAGGATAGGCCCTGCCCATTCGGCAATAGCTGCTTACGGTCGGCAATGAGCCTGATCTTAGCAGCGGAGCCCGAAGTTTGCAGCGTAGTTGATTCAATTTCCTTATCATTTTCAACGCCCACTGCTTTGAGGGTCCCTGGCGTATAGGGTACTGAGAAAGTAGCTTTAAATTCCTGATTTACTGTTGCAGGCTTCTCCTCAAGAAGTTTGTCATTAAGGTAAAGTCTTACTTTAGGATATTTGGAATACACTTCTACATCTAATTTTCTTCCCTCAAAGCCTGGCCATGTCCAGCTTTCCCAGGTAGGCCATACCGACCACCAGGTTTCTTTGATTTCCAATGGTTCGGGCTTTGGCTCGCGGACAGCCATGTACAGCTTTTCCTTATCGTTGTACAACATGCTGCGGTAGTGCGAAATCGGTTTTCTCCATCCGGTTAAATCTATATCTCCGCAATACGCACCATGCCACGGAAAAAAATCGTTTTCCCAATGTTCTCCGGGCACATCGCCCGAATAATACCAGCGGCCAATTCCCGATTCGCCTAAGTAATCTATCGCTGTCCATACAAAATCGCCAATAATATAATTATTATTTTGTACCAGCTTCCAATTGGCAAAAGCATCCCGCGGGTATGATTCCGTTTGAAAAATAACACGGGAGGGCACCCTTTTATGATCAGCAGGAGCACCCTGCAGTTGATAATTATAACCGCAAACATCGTGAGCTGCCATAAGCGGATCTAAAGATTCCCAGTCATTGCCCCACTTTACAATTGCCGATGTTACCGGTCGTGTGCTATCTATACCTTTAACAATACCTGCAAGCATTTTAGCGGTCACAACAGCCTCCGGCTTGTTTCTCTCAACAACCTCATTACCGATGCTCCACATAAAAATTGAAGGATGGTTCCTGTCGCGCAGCACCATTGTTTCCAGGTCGCGTTTCGACCATTTATCAAAATATACCGAATAGTCGTGTTTGTTTTTACCAATTCTCCAGCCATCGAAAGCCTCATCAATAACTAATAAACCTAACCTGTCGCAAGCTTCTAAAAAAGCTTCGGAAGGGGGATTATGAGATGTGCGTACAGCGTTGAAACCGGCAGCTTTCATTAACTCAACTTTACGTTCCTCGGCCCGGTCAAAAGCAGCGGAGCCAAGGCAGCCGTTGTCATGATGGACACATCCGCCGCTAATCTTTACGGTTTTACCATTAAGCTGGAAACCTTTTTCCGGCGTGAATTTTACCGAGCGGATACCAAAAGAGGTCTTTGTCTCATCTATTTTTTCATTGCCTTTTAATACCTGGATTTGAGCCTGATATAAATAAGGGGTTTCCGGTGTCCATAATAATGGCTTCGATACTTTTTTAATTTGAGTAACCTCTTTTTCGCTGTGTGCCGGTAACTCGACCTTTGTTGTATTATTTCCCGCATCTTTAAAGCTACCGGACAGCAGCCGGGTATTAACAGCGATGTGCTGCGGAAAGTCGGTTTCATTTTTTACAGTAGCCTTAACCTGTACCGAAGCCTGTTTTGAAGAGACTTCGGGCGTTGTAATGGCTACTCCCCAATCGGCTAAGTGTAAGGGATTGGTAACGTCAATCCACACATGGCGGTAGATTCCGGAACCACTATACCATCTGCTGTTTATTTGCTGTGAATTATCCACACGTACGGCTATCACATTCTCTTTGTTAAAATCCAGGTAAGGCGAAAGATCATACCTAAATGACGAATAACCATAAGGCCGGATACCAAGGGATTTACCATTGATAAAAACCTCCGAGTTCATGTAAACGCCCTCAAAATAAACGGAAACGCTTTTTCCTTTCCATTCAGTGGCTACCTTGAACGTTTTTCTATACCAGCCAATACCCGCCGGGAAATAACCGCCCGCACCTCCCGTTGGATTTTTGGGGCTTACGCTCCCTTCAATACTCCAATCATGCGGCAAGTCAAGGTTACGCCAGGCATTATCATTAAAATCCCGTAACCGCGCCAGCGAATCATCGCCCAGGTTAAATTTCCAATTGTAATCAAACAATTGTTTTCGCCCGGAGCCAACCGAAGATTGGGCAAAACTTAGAACACTATAAGCCAAAAGCAAGGTGGCTATTGTTATTCTTTTCATAAAAGTAATATGCTTAACACAGTTATTTAACTGCAATTTTTGTTTTAAGAATGATATTACGGGATGAATTACCTAACTCAAGAACGTATTCGCCGGCTTCTGTGTTCCAGCCTTTTTTTGCTTCATCATAGAATGCCAGATCTGCAGCTTTCACCTGCATTTCTATCGTCTTTGTTTCGCCGGCCTTTAAAAATATCTTTTTAAATGCTTTGAGCTCTTTTTCAGGGCGCTGTACCGAACAAACCGGGTCATTCACATACAGCTGCACAACTTCGGCACCATTTCTTCCTCCTGTATTTTTGATCGCAAACTTCGCATGGATCGTTTCGTCTTTTTTATAAATTGATTTATCTGTGGAAAGTTTGCTGACAAAAAAATCGGTATAAGAAAGGCCATAACCAAATGGGAACAGCGGCACTATATTTTTTGTATCATACCAACGATAACCAACCAATATTCCCTCCTTATATTCGGCTGTGAGATTGTTGCCCGGATAGGTATTTAAATTAAACGCAGGTGAATCATTTAACGAAGCAGGAAAGGTAAATGGCAATTTGCCGGATGGATTTATAGTACCCTTTAACACATCGGCAAGCGCGTTGCCGGCTTCTGAGCCGTTAAACCATGACCAAACAATAGTGTGATTTGATTTCTTGATTTCGTTCAGGTCAAATGGCGCACCAGCCATTACTATAATAATGGTATTAGGATTAACGGCACTTACAGCGTTAACCAAAGCCTGCTCGCCAAAAGGCAATTCCAGACTTTTGCGATCATGGGCTTCACTTTCGTATTCACGGTTTGAACCGATACACAAAATGGCAACATCACTGCTTTTAGCGAGCGCTACGGCTTCATTAATCAGGTCCTGATCAGGTTCATTATAGTCGCCATTTTGCTCAGCAGTTTTACTTGCCAGATAACTTGCCCTGTAACCCTGTGCAAACCTGATATCGGCAGTTTTGCCGAACCTTGATTTTATACCTTCTAATGCGGTAACCTCCTGTTTAGCCTTTACACCCGCGCCATATCCTCCTAAGGCGAAAGTGCGTACGGCATTATCCCCTATAACTGCTATGCGTTTGATCTCACTTGTTTTTAACGGCAATAATTGTTTATCATTTTTCAACAGAACTATGGATTCTGAGGCGATATCATATGCGGCTTTAGTGTGCTCCGGTGTTGCGATAGCCCCTTTTGGATGGTTGGTACTCATAGATGTATGGTACATGAGCCATAAAATCCTGCCCACTTTATCGTCAATAGTTTTTACTGAAACCTCCCCGGCTTTAACAGCGGCAAGCAATGGTTTAGCCAGATACCATTGATCATAAGGTCCGCTTGAACCCATTTCAATATCCAGGCCGTTATTTGCCGCCGCGACGGTATGATGTGTGCCGGCCCAGTCAGACATAACTACGCCTTTAAAGCCCCAGTCTCCTTTTAAAACTTTGTTTAATAAATACCCATTTTCAGAACACCAATAACCATTTAACTTATTATAAGCCGACATAACGGTATAAGCATTGCCCTGCTGAACGGCGGCTTTAAAAGCCGGGAAATAGATTTCCTGTAGAGCTCTTTCATCAACTATTGTATTTACACTATCGCGGTCGAGTTCCTGGTTATTAGCTGCAAAGTGTTTAATGCAGGCAGCCACGTGCTGACTTTGAATCCCCTTTACAGATTGAATGGCCAACTGGCTGTTTAAATAAGGGTCTTCTGAGTAATATTCATAAGTACGGCCGCAAAGAGGCATCCTGCAGATATTAAATGCCGGTGCAAGCATTACATTTTTTTTTCGGGCATTCGCTTCCTCTCCTATTACCACGCCATATTTATTGGCCATTATAGGGTTCCAGGTGGCAGCTATTGCCGAACCATTGGGTAAGAACGTAGCCGAATCGGTTGTCCAGTTAGCCGAAGCCCAGTCAAAACGTTTAATTTCCTCGCGTACTCCTAATGGCCCGTCGTCGCAGGTCAATTCAGGGATACCTAAACGGGGCACACCTGCCGAAGAAAATAAAGCGTTGCCGTGCAACATTGCTATTTTCTCTTCAAGTGTCATCTTTTTGATGATCCTATTGATCTTTAATTTAAGGGCAGCCTCGTTTTTGTTTTGTGCAGATACACTGCCGAAAAATAGAAGAGCAATAAAACAAGTAACTATGCATTTCATAAACATTATTTCTTTAAATCCTTTGTTAAACATTATTTATCAGCGGCTATGATTTCGATAGTCGACGGCCCTGGACAATTAACACCCGTTAACTGTTTCTGCCACCTGTTGACCTCACCGCGTTCACAAACGTTTGGTGATATGAAAGCAGTACCGACATTTGGGCGGCATCATTTGTACTGGGTTCGTTGGCGCTGGCAAACATCAAATGTTCATCAAAATCGCGCATTGCCGTTGCAATTTGTTCCCAAAACGCTTTTTGTTTACCGTTAACAGAATCCTGTTTTGCCGGAGTAATATTATTTTCAAGCCAACCTCCATCCCAGTGAATATTGAGCAACACATACATATCGTTTTCTACACAATATCGTATTACGTGTTTTACGCGTTTTAACCAGGCATCCTGTATTTTGGCAGTTTTTTTATCTGAATATTGATCCCAGGCACAAGGGATACGAATAGCATTAAAACCGCTCCGCTTAACCAACTTGATATAATCTTCTGTGATTAAAGGATTGCCCCAGCCAGTTTCGCCGCCGGGCGCTTCCATTGTGTTGCCGATGTTCCAGCCCAATGTGATATTTGCTGCCTGTTGAACTGCCGTGTTATCCATTCTCGTTTTATCGGGGGCTTTGGGCGATATATTGTATGACGGATAAATTGTTCTGACAACGGCTGTATCTTTTATTGCCTTTTGAGGACTATTGCAATAAGCGGCCTTGAGCGGAGAAGCAATCGAAAAAATAACAGTAGTACACCAAAGTATACGTTTTAGCATCATAGTAAATTAAGCAGGTTTGAAAATTGGCTTAAGCAATGCCCAACTTTAATTGCGTTTTACAATAAAGAAACATTGAATTACGCTGCTAATCTAAATGCCGGGGTGCAATCGATTGTTCACAAATGGGGACACAAATGTTAAAACCACATACTGTACTTATTTACAATATGTTAAAGTGAATTTATACCTAATAATCGGTCGTAACTGAAACAGATGTTGTACTAAATTTAACAAAAAGACCCAAAAAGCATCAAGTTAAACCAATAACAAAATCAGGTAAATCGTTTTTTTAAAAATAATAAAAGCGATTTGCTTGCGGTAAAATCGATTATAAAACACTATTTGTTCTTATTGCTGACATACGCAGATGGAAGGCAATTAAACTCGGCCTTGAAGCATCGTACAAAATACTTTTGGCTTTTAAAGCCTACTTTGTAGGAGATCTGTGATATAGTTAACTGTGAATTCTCAAGCAACTGTGCGGCACGTTTGAGGCGGATGGTGCGGATCAGATCTACGGGAGATTTTCCTGTTAAAGCCAGCGCTCTTTTGTACAGGGTTACGCGGCTCACACATAATTCGCTGCTCAATTCCTCTACCGAGAATTCGGCGTTGTCAATGTTTTTTTCAATTATTTGTACTGCTTTTTTTATAAACGCTTCATCAAGTGATTCGGTTTCTACTTCAGTTGGTTTAACATCAAGCTGCTTTTGATAAGTTTTACGCATATCTTGCTGCATGGTCAGTATGTTCTTTAATTTAGAAGTAAGGATTTCGAAATTGAAAGGCTTGGTCAGGTAATCATTGGCGCCCGTTTCAAGTCCCTGCAATTGCTGTTCTTCATCTGTAACAGCAGTAAGGAGAACAACCGGTATATGTGATGTACGTTTATCGTTTCGTATTTTGCGGCATAAATCTATGCCATTCATCTCAGGCATGCTAATATCGCTGACTACAAGGTTAGGATGAAGGGCCAGGGTTTTCTGCCATCCTTCCTTTCCATTAGCAGCTTCGATGATGTTAAAAGTTTCATTTAAATTGTCTTTCAAATAAAAACGAAAATCCTCATTGTCTTCAACCAGTAAAACAGAAAGCTTCTTAATTGAATTGCCGCCCCCCGCCTGTACCCAATCGGGGTTTTCGGATACTGCTGTCCGGTGAAAATCAGGTTCATTTATCGATACTTCTTCTTCTGTAGCTAAATCAACCGGCAAGAGTATGGTAAAATAGCTGCCTTGGCCAGGTTCGCTTTGAACTGATATTTCACCGTTGTGCAGCTTTACAAATTCTTTGGTTATCGACAGCCCTATCCCACTACCCTGGTTAACCATAGAGCCCGGCACCTCGTTTTGAAAGAAGCGTTCAAAAATCCTGTCCTGCTTATCTAACGGAATACCAATACCCGTATCAATAACCTTTATCTCAAGCTGTTGCTTTCCGGAGTCCTTTTCGAGTATCGCCAATAAAACGCTTATATGCCCGCCATCAGGTGTAAACTTAAAAGCATTAGAAAGCAGGTTGAAGATGATGCGTTCGATTTTATCGTGGTCAAAGTTGACAATCAGGTTTTGAATTTCCGAATCGAATACCAGCCTGATATGTTTTTTTTCAGCAACATCCGAGAACGAATAAACCATTTCCTTAATAAAATTGATAATATCACCACTCCGTGCATGCAGCCTAAGTTCCTGCACCTCCATTTTCCTGAAATCAAGCAACTGGTTTACCATATTTAGTAACCGTTTGGCATTACGGTTAATTAATTGCAACTGATTTCTCTGCTCTTTGGCCTCGGTTTGCTTTAAAATCTTATCAACAGGTGCCATGATCAATGATAAAGGAGTCCTGAATTCATGGCTTACATTGGTGAAGAACTTAATTTTCATCATATCAAGTTCATGCATACGCCTGGCCTCCTGCCGCTCATTTTCAATTAACAATTTAGCCTCACGTTTCTCCTTTTCGATTTCAAACTGCCTTCTTATTTTTTGAATTCCGCGCCGGCGCATGGAAAATAGGATCCCAAATAAAAGTAATATATAAATAAAATAAGCTATTGTCGATTTCCAGAACGGGGCAATACCTTAATTTTTAATGTGATATAATCAGGGTCCCACCGCCCTTCCTGGCTAACCGCCCGTACTTTAAAAGTATAATCGCCGCCATCAAGGTTGGTGTAGGTTGCTTTTCGCGTAGCATTATCGGCATCAATCCAATCCTTATCAAAGCCTTCCAACATATACTGATGTTTTACTTTGTTGGGATTAAAGAAATTAAGTGCGGCAAACTCAATGGTAAATACATTTTCGCTGTGTGTCAGTGTCAGCTCGCGGGTTGCCGAAATAGCTTTTGACAATACCACATGTCCGTTAACTTCTTCATTGGCTTTAATACTTTTGTTATACAGCAAAAAATCAGTAAAAGTTAGTTTAGGCTTGTTGGTATTGGCATGTATGGCTAACGGGTCGAAAATATTGAAACCATGCCCGCCGCCAAATATAAGTTCGCCCTTGCGGGTTTTGAGCCCTGCCTGGTCATTAAATTCCCTGCCTTGCAAACCATCCGTTTCATCAAAATTCTCAAACCTAAAAGCGTAAGGAGCCTTTTGGGCAATAAGCGTTACCCTGCTTAAACCATTAGCAGTACTAAACCACATTCTTCCTTTGCTATCTTCCAGTATTTGCAATATGGCATTATCTGGTAACCCGTTTCGCTTTGTTAGTGATGTGAACTTGTTGGTTTCGGGGTTAAGTATGCTTAATCCGTAGCGTGTAGCTATCCAGATCAAGCCGTGCTTGTCCTGGTTAATGCAGTTGATTGTATTACTGATTAAGCTGTTAGGATCATCTTTATTTATGCTGTAATGAATAAACCTGCCTGTATTTTTTAAAATCACATCGATACCAAAGTATCCTCCAACCCAAATATTGCCTTTGCGGTCTTCAAACAGAGCAGAAACGTAAAGACACCTGATATCTGTTTGTTTAAAGGGAGGGGAAAATTTCTTTTTTTCTCTGTCAAATATCTGGAGCCCGGCTGCAAATGTCCCTATCCATAACTTATGCGATGAATCTTCGAAAATACTCATCACCCGGTTATCGGCAAGGCTCCCGGCTATCTTATCGTTATGTTTATAGTGGGTAAACGTTTTTCCGTCAAAGCAGTCCAGGCCGCCAAAATATGTCCCTATCCACAATTTTTGATCATGATCGATACATAAACTGACAATAATATCGTTGCTGAGACTGTTTGCATTTCCTGGTTCATACTTATACTGCCTAAAACTGCCGGTTTCACGGTTAAAATAAATTAAGCCTCCCCCGTTTGTACCAATCCAAATATTCCCGTTTTTATCTTCAACAAACTTGTTAGCATCTTCGAAACCCAAACTTTTAGGATCTGAAGCGAAATGCCTGTACAATGGGAACCGGATAATATTTTTGTGATAATAACTTACACCTTCTTTAAAGGTGCCTGCCCACATAATACCCGAATCGTCTCTATAAAGGTTGATAACGCTGTTTTGACTTAATGATTTGGCATCATCTTCCCTGTTCAATAAATAGGTAAATGTGAAAGTTTTTTTATCTAACAAATTTATACCGCCGTGGTCGGTTGCTATCCATATCAGGCCGTCATCGGCCTGGATAATGTTGCTGATGATATTAGATTTTAATTTGAGCCCCGAAGGTTCGTTAGCGATAGGCCTGAACGCCCTGCTTGAGGGACTGTAATAATACGCGTTGGCGTAAAAACCAGGTGTGTAAAACCATAAATCATTGTCCTTATCCACAGTAATAGCGTAATAAGCATCTTTGTTATTAACGGCTTTATTAAATACCTCGGTATGATAAGTAATTTTGTTTTGTTTGATATCGAACATCTCAACGATGCCGTTACGGTACACCACCCAAACATTGCCGGTTGCATCCAGTGTTATATCTGAGATAAAATTTGAATACAATGACGCACCTGAACGGTGATGATAATACCGACGGGTTGTTTTGTTTATTTCATTATGCCTGTACAGACCGGAATCCGGGCACACCAGCCAAAACTCGCCCTTACCACCGCGAATTATTTTAGATACGTTAGGATATCCGGGAACCTTTAACGAGCGCGTCATTACCGACATATCACTGTCAAACTGTTCCGTTTCCGGATCATAAAAACAATATCCTCCGCGGGTTGATACCCATAATTTTTTGCCGGGTCCTTCAAAAATACCGCTTACAAAATCATCATTAAGCGACTTTTTGTTATTTGCGTCATGCTTGAATATTTTAAAACTGTAGCCATCATAACGGTTAAGCCCTGATGCAGTTCCGAACCACATAAAACCTTCGGAGTCTTTATAAATGCAGTTTACCTGGTTATGCGATAAGCCATTACTTCGGTTTAACTGCGAAAACTGATATTTACCATTTTGTGCAAAAGCGACACGCAGCGTCAATAGTAAAACAAGCATGCTTATGGATAATTTATATCTCATAGCTTAGGGATAGGGGTACTCATAAAGTTCGATCAATAGGTTAGACTATCTTCACAAAAACAAGTCTTTTTTAATATGGCTTTAGTAAATATCCTATTTTGAACGTATAAATCCAAAAACACCCGATTATGAGGATACTTTCAAACTTCCACCAACCGTTAAAAAGGAAAGCCTATTCTTTTACCGCTTATATTGGTTAATTCAAACCTACAGTAAAATAAGCATTCAAATTTTGATTTAAATGGACTTTTTTTTGTAAAAAACCGACTTCATTATCTTTAAACCACTCATATACTTTTAGGTGTGTCAAATCAATTTGCATATTTGTAGTTCAGATGATTAAAAGGAATTTAAAGCATACTTTCTCGCTCCTTAACGTTGATTACGTAAGGTTAAACCCAAAATGGAATTACAGGAATGTGATCAGTCCTTACTATCGCATTTATTATATAGATGATGGAGAAGGTGAAATTTCAGATGCAGCCAGCTTGCTAAAACTTGAACCGGGTTATTTGTACATAGTTCCAAGCTTCACCCTATGTAATTTAAGCTGCAACGATTATCTGGGTCAGTATTTTGTTCAGTTTTTTGAGGATTCTATGGATGGAAGTTCGCTTTTTGCTAATCACAGGGTTGTATTGAAAACAAGGGCCACCGAAATGGATATAAACCTTTTTAACAGGCTGCTTGAAATTAACCCGGGGAGGGGAATTAACCGGTCAGACAATCCTAAGGTGTATGAAAAAGATATCTACTATAAGGAATATCAGGAACTTAATAATCAACAAAACACTTCCGTGTACCTGGAAACCCAGGGTATCCTCATGATGTTAACCGCAAAATTCCTTAACCCACAATTATTTAAACATCCGGAACATAAATCTATACCCATTAAAATTGCAGAAACCTTAAATTATATCCTTGTTAATTTACATATGGATCTTTCCGTAAACCTGCTTGCATCCCGGGCAAATCAAAATGTCGATTACTTTTCAAGGCAATTTAAGCAGCACACAGGAACCAGGCCATTAAATTATATAAATGAAAAACGAATTGAACGTGCACAATATCTGATGGCAACAAGCAGAATGGCTTACTCAGAGATCTGCACACAAACCGGGTTTGATAACCTTTCTTATTTTTCCAAAACATTCAAAAAGCTAACCGGTATGTCGCCCAGTGAATATAAAAAACAGATGTACCAGGTTGGCTTCAATCATTAGTATTCATACCTACTTATCATTATCGCTTTTTTTCACCAATAATGCCACAACCCGAGAACAGCATGGTCTGAAACAGCCAATGATTTCATTTTTACGATCCCGTTCCCAAACCTTCCTTCACTACGCATTCTGATATGGCGTAAACAAACGCTTAATTTCCATTATTAAGTAATTCTCAATAAATAAGCTATTTATAGGCAAACCTGAAAAATAATATGATTTAAGTAGTATCCGATCCTTTTATAAATCTCAACTTCAATCGTAATATCAACCACTCAAAAAGTCGGGTTTGTATAAAAAAAAGTCCCATTAGGTCAACTATTTGAATATTATTTCAAAGAAATTTGATTGATGATCAATTTAACGTGAATTGCTCATCAACCAATTATAGATAATGACATATAGAAATTTACTTAAAGGCCTGGCTGCTCGTTTGCATAGCTGATCCAGATAGGTACTTTTTCAAAACTTCCAAACTCAATTATGAAAAGAAGAACATTAATAAAAGGCATGGCCACGGGACTCTCATCTCTGTATCTGTCAAAGGTATTTGGTAGCAGTTTACTGCAAACAAACACTGAAACTATTTCTGGGCCGTTTAAACCAAATTGGGATTCATTGGCTCAGTACCAAGTGCCGGACTGGTTTCGCGATGCAAAGTTTGGGATGTGGGCGCATTGGGGCCCGCAATGCCAACCGGAACGTGGTGATTGGTATGCACGCGGCATGTACCAGGAAGGCAGCGATCAGTATAAATATCACGTCCAAAAATATGGGCATCCTTCCAAATTCGGTTTTAAAGACGTTATTAATGAATGGAAAGCCGAAAACTGGAACCCTGACGAGTTGGTTGGCCTATATAAAAAAGCCGGCGCCAAATATTTTATGGCACTGGCCAATCACCATGATAATTTTGACCTTTATGACAGCAAATACCAAAGCTGGAACTCCACTAAACTTGGCCCCAAAAAAGATCTGATAGGCGGCTGGGCCAAAGCAGCTAAAGAGCATGGTTTGCCTTTTGGCGTAACTGTACACGCCTCCCACCCCTGGACCTGGTACGAGGTTGCCCAGCGCGCGGATAAAACCGGCCCGTTGGCAGGCGTACCTTATGATGGCAAGCTTACCAAAGCTGATGGTGCAGGTAAATGGTGGAACGGTTACGACCCACAGGAATTATATGCACAAAACCATCCGTTAAGTAAGGACAGCCTCGATAACAACAGTATGGGTAGCCATTGGGACTGGGGCAACGGCGCAAGCGTGCCCAGCAAGGCTTATTGCGATAAGTTTTTGAACCGAACCATTGAGCTGATAGATAAATACGGCCCAGAACTGATTTATTTTGATGATACAGCCTTGCCCCTATGGCCGGTGAGCGACGCCGGTTTAAAAATAGCGGCGCATATGTACAATACCAGCATTAAAAAGCATGGAAAGTTGCAGGCCGCACTGTTTGCTAAAGTATTGAATGAGCAGCAACGTAAATGCATGATATGGGATATAGAACGTGGCCAAAGTAACCAGATAGAACCTTTACCGTGGCAAACCGATACTTGTATTGGCGGCTGGCATTATGATCGGCGCATATTTGATAATAAAGGCTACAAAAGTGCCAAAACAGTGGTACATACCCTGGTTGATATTGTAAGTAAAAACGGCAACCTGCTTTTAAATGTCCCATTACGGGGAGACGGAAGTATCGACAGCGAAGAACGAACTGTTGTTGAGGGAATAGGAGCCTGGATGCAGGTTAACAGCGAGGCAATTTATGGCACCCGCCCCTGGAAAGTGTTTGGAGAGGGGCCCGCAACAGATTCACCGGCTCCAATTAGCGCGCAGGGCTTTAATGAAGGCAAAGGCAAACCATTCGGAGCCGAAGATATCCGGTTTACCGTAAAAGGCAAAACCCTTTACGCTACCATGCTGGGTTGGCCAACCGGGAATGAAGCCGTTGTTAAAAAGTTAGCAAAAGGTAATGAAGCAGGCAATATAAGCAGTGTAAGCTTGCTCGGAAACGGCAATTTGACTTTTGAGCAGACTGAGGCCGGTCTTAAAGTAAAATTACCTGAGCAGGCACCCGGTAAAGATGCGTTTGTTTTAAAAATAGAAGGAGCTGTTTAATTTATATGATGAACCTGAAAATTTGTTACGCCCTGATCACTGCCGTTTCACTGGCAGTTCCTTCTTTGGCGCAAACTTTTAAGCTGGTATCGCCGGATAAAAAAACCGTTGTGGAAATAAACAACACCAGCAACCTGAAATATACAGTTTCCAGCAATGGTTTAACAATCGTCCATCCTTCATCACTCGGTTTCGAGTTTAAAGATGAACCGGCTCTTGGCAACGGTATGGCCGTAACCGGTCATGTGGAGCATTCTGTTAACCAAACGTGGGCGCCGATAGTAAAAGCTAAACACAGTATCGTAACCGATCATTACAATGAACTGGAATTATCACTGGTTGAAAAATCAGCGCCAATGCGCCGCATGAACATATTGTTCAGAGCTTATAACGATGGTGTTGCTTTTCGCTACCAGTTGTTCGGGGCTGATAAAATCGGCGACCGGCAGATAGTAAAGGAGCTCACCGCTTTTAGCTTAACAGCAAAAGCAAAAACCTGGGTGGCAGACTATGGTAGTTATACCTCATCCCAGGAAACCGAATTTCAACCGAAAAACCTAAACCATATTACTGATAAAACAATTGCTGGCTTACCCCTGCTGGTAGAATTAGATCAGCATCATTATGCGGCTTTTACTGAAGCCAATATTGATAACTATCCGGGGTTTTATATAGGATCCTCAAAAACTGACACTGGTACTACCGACAAAATTAGCCTGATCACCAAACTATCGCCCCTACCCGGTGAAGGTGAAAATGGTGTTAAAGCACGCTTCGCTAATAATTTGTTTACACCCTGGCGCGTAGTGATGCTGGCTGCTTCGCCAGGTAAATTAATTGAATCGGAACTGATACAGAACCTGAACCCACCTAACGTATTGAAAGATCCCAGCTGGATCAAACCAGGCATGAGCGCCTGGGATAACTGGTGGAGCGGAGACGTAAAGGTTGACATGCCAACGATCAAAAAGTATATAGACCTGGCATCGGCACAACATTGGCCTTACATGCTTATTGACTGGCAATGGTATGGGCCATTTAACAAGCCTGAAGCAGATATTACCAAAGTGGCCCCGCAATTAAATATGCCCGAGATTTTAGCCTATGCTAAAGCCAAAAAGGTTAAATGCTGGCTTTGGTTATATAGCTCGGATGTTAACCGGAATGACAATTTTGAAAAAGCATTTCCGATTTACGAAAAATGGGGTATTGCAGGAATAAAAATTGATTTCATGGACCGCGATGATCAGCAAATGGTGAACTGGTACCGTCGTATCATCCAAACGGCTGCAAAGTATCATTTGATGGTTGATTTTCATGGCGCTTTTAAACCCGACGGCATTGAGCGGACCTATCCCAACATGGTAACCCGCGAAGGAGTTTTAGGAGAAGAATATTCCAAATTTTCGACCAGGATAACAGCCGGGCATAATACCACATTGCCATTCACCCGTATGTTGGCCGGGCCAATGGATTATACTCCCGGCGGATTCCTGAATGTAAAGAAAAGCGATTTCAGAAAGGGAAGCCCTACCCAGGTAATGAACAGCCGATGTGCCGAGCTGGCAAAATTCGTGATCTACGAAAGTCCGTTTATGGTTTATTGCGATGCGCCTGAAAACATTTTAGGCAAGCCCGGAGCCGATTTTTTAAACAATATACCAACCGTTTGGGATGATACAAAGGTACTCGGCGGTTACCCGGGCCAATATGTCATTATTGCCAAAAGAAGCGGAAAAGACTGGTATATCGGCGCGATGACAAACGATTCTGAAAGAACTGTACACTTGAAAATGGATTTTTTACCGGCGGGTAACTATACGTTATCATCATGGAGCGACGTGTTATCATCTCCTCAAGACCTAACCCGGTCTGAAAAAAAGATATCGGCTAACTCGGTGATCAACATCCATATGGATACAGCAGGCGGATGGGCAGCTAAAATAACTGCCCAGTAATTAATTGAGAACCTTTAACCCGGCATACAAAAGTTTAACACAATGATCAGATCATGACCAAGAATAAAACTCTTTTCCCATTTATATTAATAACCAGCTTATTCTTTCTGTGGGGGTTTGCACATAACCTCGACCCGATATTGATACCTCACTTAAAGAAGTCGTTTACGCTTACCACAGTGCAGGCAACTCTGGTGGATTCCGCGGTATTTATTGCCTATTTTTTGATGGCTTTACCGGCAGGTTTCATTATGAAAAAATACGGTTACAAAACAGGTATTATCACAGGGCTGCTAATTTTCGCGTTTGGTTCCTATTTATTTATACCTGCAGCCAATACGCAGCAGTACACATTTTTCCTTGTAGCTTTGTTTATCATTGCCTGCGGGTTAACCATCTTAGAAACTGCCGCCAATCCTTATGCTTCTTCATTAGGAGATCCCGCAACTTCTACACAAAGGCTTAACTTTGCGCAATCATTTAACGGGCTTGCTGCCACCCTCGCGCCTATAATTGGCGGGCGTATTATATTGACAAAAGGTTATACTCCGGCACAATTAAGCGCAATGACAGAAGAGGGCCGTAAACTGGCGCTGGCCGCCGAAGCTTCATCAGTAAAAACCCCCTATTTTATATTAGGCAGCGTGTTGGTGTTTATTGCCATACTTTTTGCGTTTACACGGCTGCCAAGGATCCAGCAGCATGAAGGACACGCAGCCAGTAAAAACATTTTCCATGCCCTGAAGCATCGTCATTTAGCATGGGGTGTGGCTGCCCAGTTCTTCTATGTTGGCGCGCAAGTTTGTGTATTTAGTTTGTTTATTCTTTATGCCACGAAATCTGCCAGACTTACGGAGGTGCAAACGACCTACTATCTCAGTTTGTGCGGCGCTGCATTTCTAATAGGCAGGTTTATTGGTACTTTCCTGATGAGGTATTATAGCTCGGCTGTTTTACTTGCAGTTTATGCGGGTATCAATATCTTGCTATCCGCAATCGCCATTTTTGGTCACGGCATGATCACGGTTTACACAGTAATTGGGATCTGTTTCTTCATGTCCATTATGTTTCCAACCATTTTCGCGTTGGGTATAAAAGATCTGAAGGCAGATACGGAATTTGGCAGCAGCCTGATCATTATGTCTATCGTTGGTGGTGCTGTGTTGCCAAGGGCATTCGGTTATATCAGCGATGTAACTGGCAATATTCAAAATGGTTATGTGGTACCGTTGGTATGCTTTGCGATAGTGGCCCTTTTTGGATTGAAAGGACATCGTGTAAAAGTGGGGCCGGAAAATGTACCGGTTTCAACTATCCTTTAACAATTTTCCATTTTCAATATGCAGGAAATTAATTTACCTAAAGTAATTTTTGGAACCAGCGGATTAGGAAATTTATATGTAGCACTTCCAGACGATGTTAAATGTGCTATTGTTGCCGAAAGTATCAGGCATTCTCCTAAACCGGCTGTATTTGACTCAGCAGGGAAATACGGCGCGGGGCTCGCGCTCGAATCATTGGGAAAGGCTTTGGCAATACTAAATGTCTCCCCATCGGAGGTACTGATCAGTAATAAATTGGGCTGGCTGCGTACGGCGTTAAAAAGTCCCGAACCTACTTTTGAACCGGGTGTTTGGCGCGACCTGAAATATGACGCCGTTCAGCGAATAAGTTATGAAGGCATCCTGGAATGTTATGAACAGGGAAATGAGTTGCTGGGCAATTATCGTGCACAACTGGTATCTGTACATGACCCCGATGAATACCTTAATGCAGCAAAAGATAAACAGGAACAAGCACAACGCTACCGGGACATATTGGACGCTTACCGGGCATTGATTGAATTAAAACGCAATGGCAAAGTAAAAGGTATTGGTGTAGGTTCGAAAGACTGGCGGATCATCAAAATGATAACGCAGGATGTAAAATTGGATTGGGTAATGATCGCCAATAGCATGACAATTCATAGCCATCCGCCAGAATTAATTGAATTTATGCAGGAGCTTGAAAAGCAAGGAACTTTGATCATTAATTCCGCCGTTTTTAACGGCGGCTTTTTAACCGGGTCTGATTATTATAACTATCGGTTAACTGATCCTGTAAAAGACAAACATTTACATCGTTGGCGAGAGTTGTTTTATCGCTTATGTGAAAATTATAAAATAAAACCGGCGGATGCCTGCGTGGCTTTTGGGTTAAATGGTCCAGGCGTTAAAAGTATCGCCCTGAATACCACAAATCCCAATAGGGTTGCACAAAATATTTCGCTGGCTTCATTAAAGATCCCAACACAATTTTGGAAAGAAATGAAAGAATATGGCTTAGTTGACGAATCTTACGCTTCCGCCTATCTGTAAAAATTTAATCTCACTATGAAAAGATACTGTTTGGCCCTCGATTTAAAGGATGATCCGCAATTGATAGCGGAATATGAACATTGGCATAAGGCTGAAAATAGCTGGCCGGAAGTACGCAAAAGCATACTGGACGCGGAAATTCTGGATATGCAGATCTATCGCACGGGAAACCGGTTGTTTATGATCATGGAAACGAGCGACCATTTTGAGTCAAAGAAAAAAGAAGAAATGGATGCGCTAAATCCTAAAGTACAGGAATGGGAGCAACTTATGTGGCTATTTCAACAGCCCCTCCCTTGGGCAAAAGAAGGAGAAAAATGGGTGATCATGAAACAGATTTTTAAACTTTAAGCACGGGTGATATACAGATAATATTGCAAAAAACAGGGATAAACGATTCATTGCGCAACGTTCAATCACCAACATAAGATACGGACTTAAAATAAATTAAAACCATAACGCAACTCCCGATTCCGGGCATATAACGGGAAAGACGGAAATTATAGCTGTCTTTCCCGTTTTCAGCTATTGGGTTACTTAGTGTTTATGACTTTCGGCTAAGGACTAAACACCAATTTATCGTCATCACCACATCAGTTATTTATTTTCACTTCGCCGTCTATTACCTCAAAAGGAATCCACAGATAACCGGATTTCTCCAGGTCAAGTTTATTCCACAGATCTCCCATGAAGATAAAATTTGAAGGTTTTCCGTTTATCGGCAAAACATAATTTCCCTGTGCAAAGAACGTTTGTTCTGCATTGGTACCGCTGCAGGGGTTGCCTATCTCAGTCCACGGCCCCATGATACTATTGGCAGTTGCATAAGATGCCGCATTGGGGCTCCAACCTGAGCATCCCGAAGTGATCAGGAAATATTTGCCGTTATTTTTGAAAAGTGCCGGGCTTTCGCGGTTTCTGTCGATCAGAATCCTGGTATAATGTTCCGTTGGCTTCAAATAATCATCTGTCAGCAGGCAAACATGCATAGTGTTGTTATCTTCGGATGAATAAACAACGTAGGCTTTGCGATCGATATCCTTAAAAAGTGTCATGTCCCTAAGCATTTGATTGTTTGGTTTGATACTGCCCAGGTACGTATATGGCCCCTCGGGCGAATCGCTTATGGCAATACCGGCCTTTGAATCCTGATAATCATTTCTGTCATTATGGAACCACATCACAAATTTATTGGTCTTCTCATTGTAAAGCACCTTAGGCCGTTCAATTACCCTACCGGTATCCAGGTCATTTGACGGGTCACCTGTCACAGATCTTAATGCAGTTCCGAGATTTTTCCAATGTTTCAGATCTGTAGACGAATAACACGATACCCCGCCTGCAGGGACCCGGTAATCTTCCCAGCTTTGCCCGGGGACCAGCCAGGTTTTACCTTTTTTGATTTCGCCAAACAGGTAATATGTCTCATTATAATAAAGCGCCCCTGCCCCATGAGCATTAATCTGATTTCCGTCAGTGTCCTTAAAGTCTTCGCCCGAAATCATGTTTTGCGACCGTGCCTCGTTATTGAAAAACATGGATAAGATCAGGATCAGTACCGTATACTTCATATATTTTGTTTTCTATTTTAACAGATCGAATAGAGTTTAAAAATAGGTAAAAAAAGGATGGTTGCTCTACACTCAACCATCCTTTTACTTGGTGCCTCACCATAAAAAGTGATTGTGATCACTTTTTATGGTGAGGCACATCATATTGAAGACTAAATCCATTCGTGATCTTTGTCATTAAACAAGGAAACGCTGATGGAGAATGCCGCGCTGCTAAAAGCAATTATTGAAAATGCCATAGACGGCATTATTACCATAAACAGCCACGGAATTATCGAATCTATCAATCCGGCAGCATGTAATCTGTTTCAATACAGTCCCGGCGAAGTAATTGGTAAAAATGTATCTGTTTTAATGCCCCCGCCCGATAAAGATCTGCACGATGGTTATATAAACCGTTATCAAAACACAGGCAAGGCGCACATTATAGGTTTTGGCCGCGAAGTTAAGGGTTTAAAAAAAGATGGCTCCGTATTTCCTTTCCGCCTGGGGGTAAGTGAAGTACAGTTTTCAGGCCGAAAAATCTATACCGGTTTTATTCATGACCTCACACGCGAAAAGGAGGCAGAAGAAAGATTAAAGGACTACGCCGTCCATTTAGAAGAGCTTGTTGAGGAGCGTACAATTTCTTTAAAGCATTCGGTAAGCGAGTTGCTGCAGGCTAAAGAAGAAGTTAGCCTGTCATTAGAGAAAGAAAAAGAACTTGGACAGATGAAAAGCCGTTTTGTATCAATGGCCTCGCATGAATTCAGGACCCCTCTGAGCAGCATCCAGTTATCGGCCATTCTTGTTGAAAAATATGCGCAGGAGTTTAGCAATCCTAACATCAGCAAACACATCGCCAAAATAAAAACGTCGGTAGGTAACCTTACGGGTATCCTGAATGATTTTCTGTCGCTCGAAAAACTCGAAGCCGGCAAGGTCGAGCCCGTATTTACCGAATTTAACCTGGTAAAATTTGGCGAGGAAATAACAGAAGAAATGCAACTGGTAGCCAAACAAAACCAAAATATCATTTATCAGCATACCGGTACTACCAGTGTTTTTAAATTGGATCCCGCATTATTAAAAAACTGCATCATTAACCTGATCAGCAACGCCATCAAATACTCGGGCGAAAATACCTTTATTGAATTTAACACGGAGGTAGCCAGCGATCAGTTGGTTGTTGTGGTTAAGGATAATGGTATAGGAATCCCTGAAAATGACCAGAAGCACTTGTTTGAAGCGTTTTTCAGGGCACATAATACCGGCAATATATCAGGTACTGGTCTCGGCCTTAATATAGTAGCGCGCTACGTTAGCCTGATCAACGGCACGGTGCAATTTGAAAGCAAAGTTAATTACGGAACATCATTCACGCTCACATTTTCGCAATCATGAAAAAAAGTATCCTCATTATTGAAGACAATACCGATATAAGGGAAAGCACCGCCGAAATACTGGAGCTTTCCGGCTACCTGGTATTGCAGGCCGGCAACGGCAAAATTGGTGTCGACTTAGCTATAAAGCATAAACCGGACCTTATTTTGTGCGATATCATGATGCCCGAGCTTGACGGGTATGGCGTATTATTCATGCTCAGCAAATCGCCCGAAACGGATAATATACCCTTTATATTTTTAACCGCGAAAGCCGAACGGGTTGACTTTAGAAAAGGCATGGAAATGGGTGCCGATGATTATCTGACCAAACCTTTTGACGATATAGAATTGCTTAATGCCATTGATAGCAGGTTGAGCAAAAAAGAAAAACAACAGGCATTTTTTAGCAGGTCGCTGCAAAAAATAGAGCACCTGGCCATCAATTCGCGCAACGGAGCAGCCGAATTAAACGCACTGATAGCCAGTAGAAAAATAAGGCAGATAAGAAAAAAACAAGTATTATTTTATGACGGGGATAGCCCGCAAGGAATTTACCTGGTGATGGAAGGCAGCATAAAAACATTTAAACTGGCCGAAGACGGCAGGGAACTGATGACCGGCTTATACAAAGCCGACGACTACCTTGGCGTACATGCCCTGCTGCTTGATGATGCTTACGGCGAAACTGCCGAAGCAACCGAAGACGCGGCCATATGCCTGCTGCCGAAAGATACCGTTTTAACCATGCTTGACCGGTATCCCGACGTTGGCCGGCAATTTTTGAAAATACTGTCAAACAATATCAAAGAAAAGGAAGAACAACTAATCGAGCTGGCCTACCATTCGGTAAGGAAACGGCTGGCGCAGGTATTGGTAAGGCTGAACAAGCAAAACGGCGAAACGCAGGAATTTAAAATATCAAGGGAAGAAATGGCATCAATGGCCGGTATGGCTACCGAAACGGTAAGCCGTACGCTTTCTGATTTTAAAGAGGAAGGCCTGATAGAAAAGAAAGGTGCAACCATCAATATAACAGACCTTAACAAACTGGTAAAAATGAGAAACTGATAAAGGTCATTTTTATCACTGACCGCGCTCATGGTTTTGATGATGCCAGCCAGGTAGTTTTGTTTAATATAAATGTGTATAGATGAAAGTTGTAGCTTACAGTATCAAGGCGTTCGAAAAGGAATTTTTGGCCAGAGCGAACCAAAAAAAACATGATATTACCCTTATCTCTAACCCGTTAAATTCTGAAACCGCGGTTTATGCCGAAGGTAAGGAAGCGGTGGTTGTTTTTACCAATGACGATGTATCTGCCTATGTTATCAACCAACTGGCCGATCTTGGCGTTAAATATATTGCTACCCGGTCGGTTGGTACAGATCATATCGATAAGGAAACAGCAGCTTTGCGCAACATAAAACTGGCCAACGTACCTGAATACTCGCCGCAGGCTATTGCCGAACATACCGTTGCCATGGCACTTGCCCTAAACAGGCATTTAACCGAATCAAACGCCCATAGCCACCTGTTTGATTTCAGGCTGAATGGCCTCATGGGGTTTAATTTATACGGCAAAACAGTTGGCATTATTGGCTTGGGACATACCGGGCAGGCGACTGCCGCTATCTTTAACGGCTTTGGCTGTCGTGTTATTGGATACGATCCGCTTGCCAAATCAAACTTGCCAGGAATTGAACAAGTGGCTATGAATGACCTGCTTGCTACTGCCGATATAATTTCATTACATGCCCCCCTCTGCCCCGAAAACTATCATATGATAAATAATGAGACCCTTGCTTTGATGAAAGATGGAGTCATGCTCCTGAATACTTCGCGGGGAGGGTTAATTGATACTGAAGCAGCATTACAGGCCGTTGAAACCGGTAAAATAGGTTATTTAGGACTTGATGTTTATGAAAAAGAAAAAGGCCTGTTTTTTGAGCAGCATCAACATGATACCGATAGGGACCCTTTGCTAGAAAAACTGATGACCTTTAAAAATGTCCTCATCACCCCCCATCAGGCTTTTTTAACCAGTGAGGCATTACAGCAAATTGCTAATCAAACCATAAAAAATCTTGATCAGTGGCAGGCTAAAAAGTGCGTTGGAAATGCGTGTGTGTGTGCAAAAAACTGCAAAGCGACCGGTGAGCTATCAACGGTTGATACTACCAAAGCTTAATATTTATGAAAATTCCCCAGCACCTTATTGATAAATACAACGTTGCTGCTCCCCGTTATACCAGTTACCCTACGGTACCTTATTGGAACATTGAAAACTTCGACGAAGAGGAATGGCGAAAATCAGTATCGCTTTCTTTTAAGGAGAGTAACGATCGTGACGGGATCAGCCTGTATATTCACCTGCCATTTTGCGAAAGCCTGTGTACCTATTGCGGTTGTAACACCCGCATCACCAAAAACCACCGGGTAGAAGAGCCGTACATTAAAGCTGTTTTAATGGAATGGGCCATGTACGTCAATACCTTTGAAAGCAAACCCGTTATCAGGGAAATACACCTTGGCGGCGGCACACCTACATTTTTTAAACCCGAACACCTGGCCATACTGATCAATGGTATATTAAATTCATCAACTATTCATCCCCGGGCCGAGTTTAGTTTTGAGGCGCACCCCGCCAATACAACTGTTGATCATTTACAGGTTTTATACAATCTTGGTTTCAGGAGGATAAGCCTTGGCATCCAGGATTTTGACCCGAGGGTTCAGTTTATCATTAACCGGATCCAGAGTTTTGAACTGGTAAAACTGGTTACGCAGCAAGCCCGGCGGATCGGATATACATCCGTTAATTTCGATCTGATATATGGCCTCCCGCTTCAAACCATCAACGGGCTAAAGGATACCATTGCCCAGGTGGCGAAATTAATGCCCGATAGGATCGCTTTTTACAGTTATGCCCATGTACCCTGGATAAAACCCGGCCAACGCCGTTTTACCGAAAATGACCTGCCCGATGCCAATGAAAAAAGGGCTTTGTATGAATGCGGACGCGAATTATTTACAGCATTGGGTTATCATGAAATTGGTATGGACCATTTCGCCTTGCCCACGGATAGCCTTTACTTAGCCGAACAAAATGGTACGCTGCACCGTAATTTCATGGGTTACACCCATCAATATACCCAATTAATGATTGGTTTGGGCGTATCTTCCATAAGCGATAGCTGGTATGCCTTTGCCCAAAATGTAAAAAAAGTAGAGGAATACCTGCAATTGGTTAACGCCGGCCAGCTACCGGTATTTAAAGGACATATGCTTACGGCCGATGACCTGAGCATTCGCAGGCATATTTTAAATATCATGTGTAACGGCAAAACCTGCTGGAACCTGCATAATGAAACAAGTGAAGCTTTTTTAGAGGGGCTGGAACGTATGCGCCAATTTGAGCAGGACGGGCTGGTTGAATTAAATTCATGGTGCATTACTGTTACCCCCATGGGTAAACGCTTTTTACGCAATATATGTATGGCGCTTGATGCCCGCCTATGGGCCGACAAGCCTACTACGCAGTTATTCAGCATGACTGGATAAGGCTTTGACAAAACCAACTATCAGTTAAACAAAGAAACCGGGATTGATTCCCGGTTTCTTTGTTTTAGATATTTAGCAATTGCAGTTTCTCTTCTGATAAGAGCAGGTCCTTCAGCATCCGCTCCAGGTAATCCTGGGTTTGGTTGCTTATTTGCGGGATCAGCTGTTTATAGTATGTGATGCCCTGCTGTAATTGGTCTTTAAATTTGAGCAGGTATTTTCCTTTCTTTTCGTTGAGGTTTGCTACATAGCCCGAAATGTCCTTTTTAAGGTAATCGATATAAAGGTTTAGCTCATTGATAAACATATTAGGGCGGGTTGTTGCCTCAAGCAAGTTGATATGCCCATAGATATGGCTAACCATATCATCAAGCGTATAAACCCCTGAAAAGAAGGCGATATTTGGTCCAGGGCAAATGGTTACCGCCTTGTTTTCCCGGGCTTTCAGAATATCGTTTTTGATATAAGCAGATGCACAAAGCCCTTCGCATAAGCAAACCTTTTCGGTAACAGCATCTATCTGTTTTTGAATTTCAGCTGCCGGAAGCTCACTGTGTTTTAGCTGCTTTATTTTCAAATGCTGGTACTCACGTGATGCTGTGCAAATTGGATGTTCGGTAAACTCGGTATTTGATACTAAATATTTTTTATTGCAGGGACTGCCCGGCCTGCCATTTGCTATCCTGCTAAGTCTTTGCTCTTCGCCCGAGCTTTTGCTGAAGTTATTGAACAGGATACCCAGCGGGGATGACGAGCTTACATAAAAATCATCATGGCCGGCGCCCGCCAATTGTTGCAGCGTATGTTCATCAACATTGGTGGCCTCTGGTACCAGCAGGAACGGACTGCCCCAACCGGTAGCATCCATCTGATAATGCTCCCGCAAAAAAACATCTTCCTGCATAGTGCCTATCCCACCCTGTACGCTGATCTTTTGTGCCGGATTGGCCTCTGTAAACCCCCTTTCGGCAAGTGCAGGTTGATAGAGGTCAAGCAGCTCGCGTATCATATTTTCCCTTTTCAGTTTAAACTCTTCCAGGATGGGCCCGAGCAGCAGGCCATCAGTAGCAAAAGCATGCCCTCCACAATTCAGGCCCGATTCAATCCTGAACTCTGATACCCACAGCCCCTTCTTTGCTAAAAACTTAGCCTGGATCAGCGCCGAACGAAAATCGCTCACCTTTAAAACGATCCGTTTACGAAGCTCGTTATTGCCATCAGGATAAAAACACTTAAAAGTTTCCAGGTAACTGTACAGCCTCGGGTTCATTCCCGCCGAAAGTACCACTGATGAATCCAGATCGCTTTCAGCAAAGCCTTTTAAAGCAGCAAGCGCGTCGGTATGGGTATCGCCGGTATAATTGCCGTCTGCGTCAAAGTTCATTTTATCAACTTTAGCCATGATATTTACATCAATAGCGCCTTTGTTCATTCTGGCGCGCAAAAGATCTTGAAAGATCTGTTTACGTTCCCCCTCAGGATACTCGTTCATCAGTTCGTAACCCTGCTTTGAAGCCGAAGCCTCAGGTAATAGGTTAAAGTAACGGTCGATGTCCATTCCCTGGTTAAATGGCATTTGTTTAAGTTCTTCAAACTGCCTATTTACCAGTTCGTTTAATAAATTAAGATAGGCTGTAATCCGTTTTGAACGGCTGTCGGGGCCGCTTTTTAAAATAGGCGTAAATGGCAAACCATTTTGAGTTGAATGATACTGCCGCATACGCTCAACGAGTTCATCATCAACAATTGAAACAACGGACGAGATACCGTACCGGGCCACTTTTAGCGGTGTATCAACAGAGTATCCCAAACCTAAAACAGGTATATGAAAGCTGTGCATATAATTAATTTAATATTATGTATTTAGAATAAACATGAGGCTCATCAATCTGCCTACGGTGTTACTTACAAATAACAGTTCCGCTGGCCGATGGCGGGCTCAGATAAGGAATATCAAGTGCGAGCCCGCGCAGTAAAAACCAGGCGCCAAGGCATAGCATAAAATAGGGAACCACCCTGTTCATCTTTCTTCGGATGCCCTGGTTAACAAATCCACTGCCAACAGTGACTGCCAGCATTAAAGGCAGGGTACCCAAACCAAACCAAATCATATATTGCACGGAAGCACCCACTGACGAAGTGTTTACCGCACCTATTAGCGCCAGGTAAACAAAACCGCAGGGTAAAAAGCCGTTTAACAAGCCTATGGCCAAATGGCCGGCCCGATGCTGTAACGCGTAAGTAAGCAACGCATTAAAAGGCTTCAGCAGCCAGTTACCAGTACTTTTGTTACTAATTTTCAACTTCCACAATCTTGAACCGGCCGCCAGCAGGATCAGTATCCGCTAATGATGCTTACCCCCTGCTGCAAACCTGAAAGCCATAATTGCTTACCGATAAGCCCGGTTATTAACCCGAGGGTTGCGTAACTTATAGTACGCCCAAGGTTATATACCAACTTATCCCACAAGAGCAGCCAAAAGCTACTGTGGTTAATGGGATAGCGAAGGCGAGCGGGCCGCACATTCCTATACAGTGAACACTGCCAAACAAGCCTATAAAAAAAGCGATTTGACTGGTGCTCATGGTATAAATATTTCCTTGGTATACAGGTATTTTTTGCCGTTGCTTTCCCAATTAAAAACCAGCTGCCACCTACCTGGCTTTACATCAGTCAGCGGAATATTAACATTACCGGCCAGGTTGCTCTCCAGGTTGATATGTTTGTCCATTTTGCCGTCATCCGGGCGCTTCAAATCTGCTGTTCCCTTTACCAGACCTGTAAACTTTACTAAAAGGATATTGTTGTTAATGCTGATTGATGGCTGTGCTTTATCGCTAAGTACTTGCTTCTCTTTATCATAATCGGCATTAAACGCAAGCCCTTTTTCGTAATAATGCGGATCGACATCGTCGGGCTGCCTGAACATGGCAACGCCCATGGCTACAATGTAACTCATAAAAGCCAGCATGCCTATTACTATTCCTTTTCCCCAGTTCATATGCTTAATCATTTGTTGGTGCTATAAAATTGGTTTTAACAGATTGAACCACCTTACCGCCAAGCAACAAGTTCAGTTTAATGGTAGTTTTGGCGGCATGTACTTTTGATGCAGGGAGCATGACAAAAAACACCGTTTTAGCCGATCCGCCCTTTGCAACCGGTCCGGGCGCCTGGATATAACTGATCTTAACAGCCGGATCATCCGCCCCTATCCTGATCACTTTATCCTGATTGGTTTTATTAATGATTTCGGCATTATAAATATTACTGATGTAGCCGCCCGGCTGTTGCTGATAAAGCATTCCCGCACTGCGCATAACGGTGATATCCATATCGCTCCGGCTGAAAATAAAATAACCAAGTACAGCCACCAGCACGGTTATTACCGCGGTATATCCCATCATGCGCCCGGTAAACGAGGGCTTTTCTTTCAGCCTGATCATATTTTCGGAGAAGTAGCCAATCAGGTTGCGGGGCTTTCCTATCTTGTCCATTACCTGGTCGCAGGCATCTATACAGGCAGTACAGTTGATACATTCAATTTGAGTTCCTTTACGAATATCAATACCTGTAGGACAAACAGCAACGCACAGGCTGCAATCAACGCAATCGCCTTTAAGGTTAAAGGGGTCCGCGTTACGGCTTAACTTGCCCCGTGGTTCGCCACGCACATCGTCATAAGCTACTACTAAAGTATGCTCATCAATCAATACACTTTGTAAACGCCCGTAAGGGCATATCAATGTGCAAACCAGCTCACGTACCTGGCTGTAAATCAAATAAAATACAATGGTGAATACCCATATACTGATAAAACCAACCCAGTGGGCTGTAACAGGCTCAACAATAATTTTAACAAGGCTTTCGCTGCCAATGATATAAGCAAGGAAAGTGTTGGCGATAAGAAAGGATACCAATACAAACAAAGCATGTTTGGCTGTTTTTTTGATGATTTTTTCCCGTGTCCAGGCGCCCGCGTCAAGCTTTTTACGCTTATTGGCATCCCCTTCTATCCAAATCTCTATCTTTCTGAAAACCATTTCCATAAATATGGTTTGCGGGCAGATCCAACCGCAGAAAATACGACCAAAAGCAATAGTAAATATTACCACGCAAACCAAAAAAACAAGCGAAGCCAGCATGAACAGAAAAATATCCTGCGGCCAAAACACCTGCCCCAGCAGTACAAATTGCCGGTCTATCACATTGAGCAGCAACAACGGCTGGCCATTGATTCGTAAAAACGGCCCGGCAAAAAAGAAAATGAGATAAAAATAGCTTAACCAGCTTCTCCATTTATAAAACCTGCCTTTACGTACCAGCGGATACATCCACTGCCTTTTCCCGTTTTCTTTTGCCGCCAGTAAGCCGTCCATAATCGTTATATTTTTGCTATCTTTTTGCCTTTTGCCGCAACGTCATCTGCATCTTTTTCGCCCTGCGGTTCTTTAGGATTAGCCGGATTGCTGCCATGCAATGATTTTATATAGTTTGCCACATCCGAGATTTGCTTGGGCGATAACTGTTTCTCCCAATTGGGCATCCCTTTGGCCTGTACGCCGTATTTTATGGTTTTAAATACATCATTGATCTTACCGCCGTGCAGCCAGTAGTCATCGGTAAGGTTGGGGCCAACTACCCCTTGCGCGTGATCGCCATGACAAGGAACGCAGCTTTGTTTAAAAACCGCCTGCCCTGAAGCCAGTACAGCCTGATCGGTAACGAGTTTAACTGTGGTTTCGTCAACCCGGTTAGCGGCTTTGCTCAGGTATTCTTTTTTGGCAATGTCTGCCTGGGCCATCTCCGTTTTATATTCATCATATTGCAACTGCCCAACACCAAATACATGATAAATGAGTATGTAACCAATTGCAAAAATAATGGTGATATAAAACAGGTAGCTGAACCAGCCAGGAACAGGATTATTAAGCTCCTGGATACCGTCATAATCATGTGCTATGATCAGCTCCTTTTCTTCAGACATCGGTCTTAGCGACAGTAATTTGTTCCAAACCTCTGTTTTAGGCTTTTTAACTTTTTTGACGGGTTTCATCTCCGCTATGATCTGCTCTTCTGTATACCCCTGCGCCCGGAGCGTTATTTTTGTCAATACCCTAAGCGCCCTGAGCAATACCAGCATGGCTACAATAAACAATGCCAGCATGGCTATAATTGCTCCATACCCTATCTCGTTCATCAAATCGCCCGGTATCAGGCTGTCATCGGCGGCCATTGCCGGTTGTAACGGTATCATCAATACAAGTAAAATTAACAGGCGGCGGTATTTCATAAGTTGTAAGAATTAAGGGATTCACCATGACTATCCTTCAAAGGCAGATTACGCATATGATCTACATGCTGTTTCCTGAGCCTGAAAAGCAGGATAGCTACTACAATAAAAAATACGAGGAAGATCCCCAGAGAAAATAACAGGTAACCCTGGGCACCCGAAATGTGTTCTGTAAATTGCTTAAACATTGCTTTTGTTATTTAGCGGCGGTTTTGCTTGCTTTGATATCGGTACCCAAACGTTGCAGGTAAGCTATCAAGGCTACTATTTCTTTATTGTTTTTAACCTTTATATGATCGTTATACAGGTTATCGGCAATTTCTTTTTCCTGTTTACTAAGATCGTTGTTGGCTATTTTTTCATATCCTTCGGGATATGGGACACCCAGTGTGCGCATGGCCTTTATTTTGGCGGCTGTGGTAGCCGTATCAAGGTTTTGGGTTAACAGCCAATCATAATTTGGCATAATACTCCCCGGCGACATGAGGCGTGGGTCCATCAAGTGGTTATAGTGCCAGGCATTGCCGTATTTGCCGCCCTCGCGCGCCAGGTCGGGCCCGGTACGTTTTGATCCCCATAAAAACGGGTGATCATAAACAAATTCGCCCGCCTTGCTGTATTCGCCATAGCGCTCGGTTTCTGAGCGGAAAGGCCTTACCGTTTGTGAGTGGCAGTTTGAGCAGCCCTCTCTGATATAAAGGTCACGTCCCTGCAACTCAAGCGGAGTATAAGGTTTTACCGCCGCTATCGTGGGGATATTAGATGATATGGTTAGCGTTGGCATCAACTCAATAAAAGTACCTACCAGTATAACCAGCAATGCGGCTATCATCATTTGTATTGGTCGGCGTTCCAATACCCGGTGCCATGTTTCTTCATGCCCGGTTGTGCTTAAAGCAGGCAACGGCATAGCCTGGGCAGGCTCATTTGCAACGAGTTTGCCCTGCAGCGCGGTGCGGCAAAGGTTATATGCCATTACAATAACGCCCAGCAGGTATAATCCACCGCCTACAGAACGCATAACATGCATAGGCAATATGCGCATCGTTGTTTCCAGAAAAGCGGGATATTTCAGTATCCCCTCGGGTGTAAACTCTTTAAGCATTAAACCCTGGGTAAAACCGGCCCAATACATTGGTATGGCGTAAAACAGGATCCCGAGCGTGCCTATCCAAAAATGGAACGAGGCCATTTTTTTTGAATATAACTGCGTTTTATAAATACGCGGAATAAGCCAGTAAAGGATGGCAAAGGTTAAAAAGCCGTTCCAGCCCAAAGCGCCAACGTGTACGTGGGCAATTATCCAATCGGTAAAGTGGCCTATGGCGTTCACCTGTTTTAATGAAAGCATAGGGCCTTCAAAAGTGGCCATACCATAAGCAGTTAGGCCAACTACCATAAACTTCAGAATCACGTCGTCACGAACTTTATCCCAGGCCCCCCGCAAGGTGAGCAAGCCATTGATCATGCCGCCCCAGCTTGGTGCTAACAGCATAATAGAAAAGGCCACACCTAATGACTGCGCCCAACCGGGAAGCGTGGTGTACAGTAAATGGTGCGGGCCAGCCCAGATATATATAAAAATGAGCGCCCAAAAGTGCAGAATACTTAACTTATAGGAATAGATAGGCCTGTTGGCCATTTTGGGCAAAAAGTAATACATCATGCCCAGATATGGGGTGGTCAGGAAAAATGCCACCGCATTGTGGCCATACCACCATTGTACCAGTGCATCCTGTACGCCGGCATATACCATGTAGCTTTTAAAGGCTGATACCGGCAGTTCAAATGAATTTACAATGTGCAATACGGCTATGGTGACAAAGGTGGCTATGTAAAACCATATGGCAACATATAAATGCCGTTCGCGGCGTTTAAATATGGTTCCAAACATATTAATGCCAAACACCACCCAGATAAGGGTAATGGCAATATCTATTGGCCATTCAAGTTCGGCATATTCATGCGAGGTGGTTAAACCCAAGGGCAACGTAATAACAGCCGAAACAATGATGAGCTGCCAGCCCCAAAAGTGAATTTGACTAAGGGCATCACTAAACATCCGCGCTTTTAACAGCCGCTGTAATGAATAGTAAACACCCATAAAAATAGCGTTACCCACAAAAGCGAAAATCACCGCGTTGGTGTGTAAGGGCCTGATGCGGCCAAATGTAGTGTATTGGTTGCCCATGTTCATCCCCGGGCTATACAATTGTATGGCTACGATGAGGCCTACGGTCATCCCAATTATACCCCAGATCACCGTGGCGATACCAAAATTACGGACGATCTTGTTGTCATAGTAAAAATTTTCGGGCTGCATATGATATTAAATAATTTGATGGTGTAAAAGTATTGAGGGCTGCCGCCGACAGAATGATGACGGTTTGCCCGAATAATGACATTGGTCATTTTTTATCTTTATCAGTTGGTTCATCATCCAGCAGGATTCTTACCGATGGGTATACAGATCGTCATGCTGGCCGTTACGCTGCGCCCAAAAAAAAGCGCCTAAAAACACGAGTGCAAGCAGCACGCTGCACCCGATCAGGAAATAAATAATGTTCATGATAATTTTCTTTTTTTAGCGGCGAGGTGTGTTGCTATGCTGGTGAACGAAATAATGGTTGCAGTACTTAAAGGCATCAATATGGCCGCTATGAGCGGTGAAAGCCTGCCGCTTACTGCATAGCTTAATCCTAATAGGTTATAGCAAAGCGATATAAAAAACGAGATGTGGATAATGGTAATACTATCCTTTGAGAATTTAAGAAATGCAGGCAGCAACCTGAGCGAACGCCCATCTAAAATAGCATCGCTGCCGGGCGAAAAATTGTTAACGTTATCCGTAATAGCTATCCCCAAATCACTTTGTTTTAAAGCACCCGAATCATTCAAGCCATCACCTATCATCATTACCTTTTTACCGGCCAGCTGTAAAGCCTTTATAAAATCAAGCTTTTGCTGCGGCGATTGGTTAAACAGCATATATCCCTCCCCCTCAAAATAAGGCAGTAAATTTTTCCGCTCCCGGTCCTGATCGCCTGATAACAAGTAAATTTTATAATCCGCGGCCAGCCGCGCAATATCTTCAAGCCCTTCGCGATACTTGTTTGCAAAGCTGAAATAACCGGCGTATCGCCCGTTAATCATCAGGTGTACTTCAGTTGATTTTGCGATATCTACTCCTCCCGTTAAAAACGACTGGCTGCCGACTTGAACATTATGCCCATCAACCCAGGCAGTAATCCCCTTTCCGGCTATTTCCCGGTAATTACTTACCCGAAGTTTATCCGCCCCCTGGAGGTAATCGCAAATCTGAATGCTTAAGGGATGGGCCGAATTACTACAAATACTGTATATGAGCTGTTCCTCGTAACTGCTTAGCTGTGCATTGTTGCTTACACCGTTTTCGCCGCCAATAGTAATGGTGCCGGTTTTATCTAAAACGATGGTATTGATACGGGCCAGCTGTTCAACAACGGCGGTGTTTTTGAGGTAGAAAAAATTACGATCAAAAACGCTGAGCGCCGCTGACATAGTGAACGGAGTACTTAAGGCCAATGCACAAGGGCAGGCAACAATCAACACAGCTGTAAATGCCGAAAAGGCACGGTAAACATCGACCGGCAGCCAAAAAACTAATGAACCCAATGCAATCACCAGTAAAACAATGCTGAAATACTTACTTACCTTTTGGTTAAAGGTTTGCATCCGGTTGTCCTGGCTACGGCTAAAAGCTTCATTGTTCCACAATTGGGTAAGGTAGCTTTGTGATACTGGTTTAATTACCTCCAATTCAATAGCTTCGCCCATTTGCCGGCCACCGGCATAAACCACTTCACCCCAAACCTTTGTCACGGGAGCTGACTCGCCGGTAACAAAGCTAAAATCAATCCGCGCTTCGCCATTTAGTAATATCGCATCGGCCGGAATAATCTCATTACTGCGAATGCGGATCCGTTGACCTACTTTCAGGGCTGATAAGGGCAGCGGCTTTTCAATACCGTTCTCAACAGTCTGTATGGCAACAGGGAAAAACGAACGGTAGTCACGCTCAAAAGAGATATGGTAATAGGTTTTTCGCTGAACAAATTTACCCACCAGTAAAAAAAACACCAGTCCGCAAAGCGTATCGGCAAAACCGGCTCCCGCATGGGTTAGTACCTCAATCAGCGTACGCAAAAAAAGCACGGCTATGCCCAGCGCCAGCGGAAAATCGATATTCAATATTTTATTACGGAGGTTTATATAGGCCGATTGGAAATATTCCCTCCCGCTGTAAAAAACAACCGGCAGCGAAAACAGCACATTCAACCAGCCAAAAAAATGCCTGAAAGTTTGCTCATATTCCGATAATCCTAAGTACTCCGGAAAACTGAGCAGCATCACATTACCGAAACAAAACCCGGCTACCGCTATCTTTTTTACAAGATTATCGCCAGCACCGGTTTGTTGTTTTTTAATAACATCCTGGAGGTTAATAAGTGGCTCATAACCGATATCAACCAATAGTTCCACAACCTGTCTTAAACTTATCTCCTTGTTATTAAAGCGCAGGTTTACCTGTTTCTTTAAAAAGTCAATCCGGCTGTAATAAATGGCAGGGTTAAACCTATTCAACTGCTCAAGCAGCCAAATACATGAGCTGCAATGGATATAAGGGATATAAAGCGTTAATATGGTAATGTTTTCGTCTGTAAAATCAACCAGGTCAGCTATGATCGAAGGATCATCAAGGTATTCGAACCGCTTTTCCACGTGGGTACGTGTTGCGCCGGGATGTTCATTATAGCTGTAATAGTTACATAACCCACTATTGGATAGCACCTTGTAAACACCTTTACAGCCCGTGCAGCAAAAATCTTTGTCATCCAATACATAATGATCTTTATCACAATCGTTACCGCAGTGGTAGCAGGTAGTTTGGGTAAGTATATTTACAGCCATTGATGATCTATTTATAAGATCAAAAATGGCTGTAATCCACCACTTGAAAAATGATGGCTGTTGGATGGAAAAGTGATGAGTATCATTTTTCACAGCTAAAAACAAAGAGTAACACGCGTTGCTATGTGATCTTATGCGCTCCCTCCCATCTCCTGTTTTAGAAATGCAACGGCGGAAGCCCTTCCGGTAACACCAGCAGAGGTATTTCAATATGATGCGAAAGTTTTTTAGTGTAACTGATGCCGAACAGGCGCTCAAGCGGGTTAACTTTACGGTGTACCATCACCAGCATATCAATCACTCCGTGCTCGCTAAGCCAATCGAGCCCGCGCATTATACCCGTACCTTTAATGTGCCTGTAATAAATTTTAGGATAGTTGGCTTTACAGGTAACTTCATTTAAAAAAGCTTCAACCTGCTGTTTTTCATCTCCTGTTTCGTACTTCTCGTCGGTTACATGGGCTATCAATAGCTCTGCATTAAAATAGCGTGCCAGGCTTGCCACCGAATGGATCATTTCTATATCGCTGCTGTTCAAATCGGTAGCGAAAGCTATTTTGGTTACAGGGTGATATTTTGCTTGCGATGGGATGAGTAAAACCGGGAAGGCGGCATCGCTGATCATATCCTGTGTGTTGCTGCCTAAAAAAAATCTGCTCATAGCTCCTGCTCCCGACATGCCCATAACAACCATTACGCTTTTTTCTTCATCTATTTTGCCTGTTACTACATCAACTACCTCGCCTACGTCGCAGTACGTAGTAATAACATTATGGCCTGACCCCGCTTTAGCGTAAGGGCTTTCCTGTTGTAAGGTTACAGAAAGTTGCTCCAATTCCTTATCTGCATCTGCTTTGAGCGACGTATAATCCTCTAAAGGCCAAGCTACTTGCGCTGCCATGGGCGTTTCAGAAGGTATTTTGATGGCATGACATAATATTAAACCTGCTTTGATATTTTGCGCAAGGTTTATAGCATAGTTCGCCGCGTTTTTTGCAGGTGCCGAAAAATCGGTGGGTACTAAGATTGTTTTCATGTTTAAAGGATTGATTAATTGATATGGCTGATATTTTTTATGTTGTGGTTCGCTATTATAGAGCTGGCTTTCAACCAGGCTATTAAGCTTATATGTAGCTATATTTAACTGCCCGTCGACAATAGCCGCTGTATTATCATCATTTTTTGCAGGGTGTTCTAAAAACAACAGGTCTATTACCGCTTTCATATATTTTCATAATATCGTTATTGATAATGCAAAATTGGAGCGTACCGGGTGTTAAAATAGTGACGATTGTCATTTATCAATCTGATTGTCAACATCTATAAAACAACATCTACCCCAAAAAACTAATAAGGAAAAAACTATTTACCAGCGTGAAAAACTTGTACCAAATTTTGAACTTGTGGACACGGGCGAGTACCACGAAAAATCATTACTGCCGGTATAGTAAATATAACCCAGAGATATTTTAACCAATGCGCGAGTGATTTCAATCAACGAATAAAGAAATACAGATCATTTTATTAAAATACTTTCCGCGCTTCTTTTGCCCGCAAACTAAAAACCGCAAAAAGCGTATTATATGATCATTTACAAAAGCTTCACTTTTGATTCTGCACATTTTTTACCCAACGTTCCGCCGCACCACAAATGCAGGAACATGCATGGCCATACCTACCATTTAACAGTTTATTTTGAAGGCGAGGTAACAAGCCCCGAAGGATGGGTGCTTGACTTCGCCCTGATCAAAAACGCGGTTAAACCCATAGTTGACCAGTTGGACCATACCATTCTGAATGAAGTCCCTGGTTTGGAAAACCCCACGGCCGAAAACCTGGCCGTATGGATCTGGAAAAGCATAAACGGCAAATTGGATGGGCTTAAAAAAATTGAATTGAAAGAAACGCCGACATCCGGGGTCATTTATGAAGGAAAATAGCGTAGTTATCTTTCCCATCTTGTATTTTCATGCAATCTCCCCCCAGGTTGTATGTGCCATATCACAACAGCAGGTGATTTTGATCACTATTTAAGCCACTAAATTCCGCAAGCTTTGTATTAATAAAAAAATCATTAGTCATAAGCCATTGAAAATATGATACCTAAAAAAATGAAAGCCGCCGTAGTGCACGAATTTGGCCGGCCTTTGCAAATAGAAGAAATGCCGGTTCGCGAGCCGGGCCAACATGAAATACTGGTTAAAGTAATAGCCAGTGGTGTTTGCCATACCGATCTGCACGCGGCAGACGGCGACTGGCCGGTTAAACCCAAAATGCCGCTTATTCCCGGCCATGAGGCTATTGGTTATGTAGTAGCGCTTGGTCCTGATGTTAAAGGCCTGAAGGAAGGTGATATTGTAGGTGTACCCTGGCTGTACAGCGCCTGCGGATGCTGCGAGTTTTGTATTACCGGTTGGGAAACCTTATGTAACGACCAGCGAAATGGCGGCTATAGCGTTGACGGCGGTTATGCAGAATATGTAGTGGCTGATTCCCGTTATGTTGGGCATTTCCCGGCAGGGTCGGATTGTACCGCGATGGCACCGATCATTTGCGCGGGTGTTACCGTTTACAAAGGCCTTAAAGAAACGGAAACCAAACCCGGCGAATGGGTAGCTATTTCCGGCATAGGTGGCCTTGGGCATTTAGCTGTACAATATGCCAAAGCCATGGGCATGCATGTTGCGGCTATTGATGTAGACAATACAAAACTGGAATTAGCTAAAAACCTTGGCGCCGAGCTGACCGTTAATGCCAAAACTACCGACCCCGGCGCGTTTTTACAAAAAGAAACAGGGGGTATGCATGGCGTGTTGGTTACCGCTGTATCACCCATCGCGTTTAAACAAGGTATATCCGCGTTAAGAAGAAAAGGGACTATCGCGCTGAATGGATTACCGCCCGGTAGTTTCGACCTCCCCATATTTGAAACCGTGCTGAACCGCTATACCATCAGGGGATCAATTGTAGGCACTCGTAAAGACCTGCAGGAAGCTATCGAGTTCGCCGTGGAAGGAAAAGTTAAAGCCACCATACATACCGCGAAGTTAGAGGATATCAATACAGTTTTGGCCGACCTGAAAAATGGTAAGGTAGACGGTCGGATTGTACTTGAGATAGCTAAACCCTAATCTGCAAATAACAAAAACTTTTACTACAGGCCGGCTAAAAGTGTTCAGTGATGCTGTATGCCGTGCCTAAGCGTTTCCCCAAACTAAATTACTTTAAAAAGATCCGCTCCCTGGGCGGATCTTTTTTATTGCGGGCAGCGTCAGCATTATGCTCGCTTCCGGGTTGCTATCCAGTAATAACCCGGGTAAACGCAAAATGATAAGTATCATGAGAACAACTGTTTCCTGTCAGGCAAAGTCTATCACCTGCGGGATACATTTGACCCATAATTTAATACAAATCATTATGAAAAAGATTTTCTTTACTACTTTGATCTTATTTTTATTAAGCGGGATAACCGCTTTCGCTCAGCAAAAAAATGAATGGGATATCCGCCTCAGGGCAATTGGGGTTATCCCCCAGGAAAGCGCAACGATAGGCGTCATCGGCGGAGACATAAACATTTCCAATACTGTTGTTCCCGAGCTCGATTTTACCTACTTTTTTTCCAAAAACTTTTCTGCAGAATTAATCCTGGCGACAACAAAGCACCAGGTAAAAACAAAAGGCTCCAACCTGAGTGCTATTGGTGCCGGCTCTTCGGCCGATGTTGATCTGGGTAAAGTATGGTTGCTTCCGCCTACGCTTACTTTGCAATATCATTTGCCCACAGGTACCCTTTTTAAACCCTATATCGGCGCGGGGCTTAACTACACTATTTTTTACAATGCCGATAAAGGTCCAACCGTAGGCGGCATTAATTACAACAACAGTTTTGCTTTTGCAACTCAGTTGGGTGCTGATTTCGATATCAGTAAAAAAGTATTCTTGAATATTGATCTGAAGAAAATATTTCTCTCTACCGATGTAAAGGTTGATGCATCCAATTTAACGCCTGCGGGCAAACCCGAACTTGCGCCGGTTTTGAAAAACATACCGGCAGATGTAAAGATCAGGCCCTGGATCATCGGCGTAGGTATGGGCTACCGTTTTTAATCCACTTACTGCAAAAATGCCCCGTGGAAACCTGGTATACGAAGACTGCACGCAATCAGGAAAAAAATACGATTTCACAAAGTTAAGAGCAGAACAAGCGTTTCAATATTATATCGCCCAGTCATCGCTGTCTGTTTTGTTTATACGAAAAAGAATGCCCGATATCCAAAGCAAGGCGCCGGTGAGCAATAATTTCTGATTCATTTCGGGCAAGCGGTGACCAGGGCTGGTTAACCATAAAAACAATTCTGTCAATAACACCAGTATCGTGAGCACGCCGATGAGCATTTCACTCCATTGTTGCCTGTCCATATCCGTTAAATTCTGTGAGGTTTTTCTGCCGGAAGATACCCCGGACAATCAATTTGATATTACAGGTTAACTCCTCGAGTGTACAGGATATCGACTTGATTTTTACCGGGATTTCATCCGTTGTTTCCACCAGGTCGATATGAAGTAAATCGGAGCCCAAAGGTTCCCTACCCTTAAAGCTGTCAAAAAGCAGGTCGGCGAAATTTCGGTCATTACCCAAAAAATACTGTCCATACCTATCAAATCCTACCGGTGTTCTAACGCTCAGCAAAATATAAAACCCGAGTTCCATAGCCATAAATTAAGAGGCTCCTGCTTTAACAGGAGCCTCATTTAAAAAACTATCCCACTTATTTAATTTCAATTTGCCTGCGTATAGCCTTAGCTTCTTCGCGTTTTGCAATATCGATCTTCAGGACGCCGTCTGTATAAGACGCCTCAATATTTTCGGCATTGGCGCTGTCGGGCAACGTAAACGAACGCACAAATGAACTGTAACTATACTCCCGTTTGCTGTAATTTTTTTGAGCGTCGCTACTTTCATTTTGACGTTCTACCGAAATGTGCAGCACATTGCGGTCAAGGTTAATTTTGAAATCTTCCTTTTTTAGGCCGGGCGCAGCCAGTTCAACATGATAATGATCCTCGGTTTCGCTGATGTTAGCTGCGGGAACGCGCGCTACCAAGCGGTCATTGAAAAAAGAATCGTTTAAGATTGATTCAAAAACATCATTAAATGACGGTAATAACGAACTGTTATTCTTTTTGTCGGCATTAAATTTAACCAATGTCATAGGTCTTCCTCCTTAAATAAATTAATGATTAAAACTTATATTAATTAAACCGGTTCATTCAATTCAAAGCTAATGCCAGTGGAATAAATACTTGAGATCAATGAAAAAATTTCACAAAAAATGCTTTTTTTTCAGTTCGACCTGACAAATATTCAATATGCCATTGCTTTTTAACATTCGTATTAAAGCAAAGCAATAATGGTTGATATTTTTACGACGTGTGCCGCTTTGTTCAAGCTAAAAAAGCATTGGTAGAATTGCGGTAAATTAAAATTCTCTTCGTTCTTTGGACTTAAAACAATAGCTATTTTATTTTGGTTTAAACATTACGCAGCATGCCTGCTTTCGCACTGATCTTTTATGAAACAGCATCGATTCCCCAAAATATTAACTATCCTGGTTGAAACATTGTTAAAAACGCGCCAGTACATTAAGCTGGTTTGCAAAACAAATCCGAGTTCAAGAAACGGCTATTTCGGGACAGCGAATGTCTGCCTGAACGATGATTTAGTCCGGTTCATTGATATGGCAATTGCTAAAGGATGGGTTGAGGCTGTAGTTTTACTAAAAATTAAAACCAAAAGCTATGACAACTAATAAGAACAAACTGGCTACCGCCATTATTATCGCAGCTCTTGCAGTACTTACACTTCCATCATCTGTCCTGGCACAGCAAACCGTAGCAGGCCGCACAGAGTTACAGCGACATGACCTTAGTATTCCCGGCCGTGAAATGGTACAGGTACGCGTAGATGTTGAAAAAGGAATGTCATTCCCGCAGCATACACATTTCGGCGAAGAAATTATTTATGTACTTGATGGGTTACTGGAATACCAAGTAGCAGGCCAACAACCGGTGACGCTTAAAGCCGGCGACGTTTTATTTATCCCTTACGGAACCGTGCATTCGGTGAAAAATGTAGGAACCACCAAAGCGAGTGAGCTTGCCACCTATATTGTTGAAAAAGATAAACCACTTGTTACACTGATCAAGTAAGGTTCATTATAGATTTTGGAAGTATCGATCCCCAACCTGATCAATAATCATTGCGATCAATACTTCCAAAATTGCTTCGGGCATAGCTTTATAAGCTTGATGTAAACCGGTAAGCTCCCGGCATCAAGCGATAAATTGCTTTGTTTCCTTCAAACCTGATAAAGCTGATACCCTTTGCCCCTGCCACAGGCTTACCACCTTCTGTTATCCCTTTAACAGTACTTGCCGGAAGAAACAATGTAGCTGTGGTATTCGCCGGAACAGTTGCGTCATAGGTCAATGTTTTACCGCTTACGGACCAGCTACTGTTTATGCGCCCATAAAGCGAATCATAAGATCCTTTAGCCCAGGTCATCTCCCCGGTGGGGTCGGGCTCAGGCTGCAAAATAAATTTCTTAAAACCAGGTTCATCACGCTGGATTCCGATGGAATAAGCAATCATCCATTGACCAACAGCACCAAATGAATAGTGGTTAAAAGAGTTCATGCTGTTATTACCGCCAAAGCCGTTTTCTACAGTATATCCGTTCAGCCTTTCCCAGATAGTTGTAGCGCCCTGGTCAATAGCATACAGCCATGACGGGTAATGCTCGTTCTGCAACATTTTATAAGCAAGGCCCGAGTGCCCATGATCTGAAAGCGCCTTACTGATACCCCCTGTGCCTACAAACCCGGTCATGAGGGAATAAGCCGGACGGACGATCCCCTGATCATCTTTATTCTCACGTTCAACCGCAGCCTCAAGGTTCTTTGCCATATAACTGACATTTTCGTCGCTGAATACACCAAGGGCCAAACCTGTTGCATAGGCGGTTTGTGTATCCGAAACTTTAAACTCTTTTTTGCCGGGCTCGCCAAACATCCCACCACCAATGAGGCCTACCGCCTTTTTATCGGCGTTAACAAATGTTTTGTTGAAGAAGGCTTTTCGCTGTTCATATTTTTTCCTGAATTTCTCAGCATCATCTTTCTTTCCTAAAATAGCGGCCACCTTTGTCATAATGCCCAAATCATAAACATGATAGGCCGTAACCGGGAAAGCAGCGCCAAGCTGCATATATTGTGGCCCAAGCCAGTCGCCCAGCACACCATCCGTACTGAAGCCGGTTTTAGGATCAATAGTTGAGTCGATGTAATCCATGTACCTGCACATGGCATCATAATGTTCGGCAAGTAATGATACATCATTATATTGCTGGTAAGTTTCCCACGCTACAGTAATGCCTGCACTCCCCCAGATCACACCACCAAAGCCGCCGCCAACTGGTGCTATATCGGTGAATCGCCCTTGCTCAGTTTGCAAATCGCGCATGGCCAGCATGTGCCTGCGCAGAAACTGATCGGCATTGGATACATATGTTGCTGTGCGCGAAAAAATACTGATATCGCCCGACCAGCCCATCCGCTCATTCCTTTGCGGGCAATCGGTTGGTATAGTAAGGAAGTTATCGATGTTTGACCACGTTAGGTTGGACCATAGTTTGTTCACCTTTGGATTAGAGGTAGTATAATTGGCAGTGAGTTTTTTTACGGAACTTATAACCAGGCCCTGTACATTCTCTAACGGCAGCGGCTTGTCAATGCCGGTAATTTCGATATATTGATAACCATGCGATGTAAAATGCGGTTGGATCACCTGATCGCCATCCTTCATGATATAAAGATCCTGACTCAGCGCTGCGCGGTAATTTTCGGTCATAATCATACCTACATTTTTACCAGACTCCTTCAGGTTGGGATACAGGATTTCGGCATAACGCAAGGTCAGTTTTTTTCCGGCGATACCATTTTTGATGCTGATCTTGGGCACACCTACAAAATTCTGTCCCATGTCATATACATAAACACCTTTTCTAACTTCCCTCACTCCTTTTGCAGTAAGGGTTTTATAAATTCCTGCCGATGTTCCGATCTGCCCGATCATCGAAATATGATCAAAATCCAGCGGGATCTTTTTCCCGAAATAGTCAACGTCATCCCCCGTATATGTTGTTCCTTTTAGAGATACTTCCTGCGCCTTTTGCCAGTTATGATCATCATAAGCTACCGTGTTCCAGTCTTTAACTGCAACTTCCTTTGTGGCATCGTCAACCTCGCCCATATCCAGGCTGCTGTAAACAACAGGACCATCGTTAAAATATTTCCAGTTTTTGTTATTGGTTTTGATCACCTCCTGCGAACCATCAGTATAAGTAATAACCAGCTTGGCTAACAAGGATTGCCTGTCGCCAAAATGGTTCCAGACCGAGCCGTAGCTCAACAAACCGCTCCACCAGCCTTCGCCGAGCATAGCACCAATAGCGTTTTTCCCTTTACTTACCATACCGGTTACATCGTAGGTTTGATAAAGATGAGTTTTGTTATATTGTGTAAGGCCGGGGTTGTAATAATCGTTACCCACCCGTTTACCGTTAAGATAGATTTCATAAATCCCCCTTGCCGTTACATAAAGCCTTGCCTGCGAAATACCTTTATCAGCATTAAAAACCGAGCGCAGCATAGGCATAGCGTTATGACTGGGATCGGCAAGGATAAATGCGCCCGCACTTCCGCCGTCTACCTCATATTTCCCATCTTTTATAACTAAACCGGATGAAGGAGTAATAACAGCTTCTTTAAAAATCCCTTTGTAATTATGTTCTTCGGGCTTTTCGCTGAATAAATTGTTGCGCGGCGACCTGAAATTGGAGACCGTCAGCTCAGAAAATTCGGCTTTCTGACCTTTATCTACAGAAAAACCTATCTCTCCAAGCATTCCAAAAGAGATTACATCACGGCGGCCAAGCGGATTAAGTGTTATCACGGCGTCGCGGTTTGCAGGCACAGGCTGGGCTATAGCAGTTGCATCTTTCTTATCGGCTAAAAATGTTTTATTATCATCAACAGTGAATGTAAGTGTACCAAGCTCATTATTGATCAATATGGAGTGTTGTTTGTTCTTATTACCGTTGCCAATCAGGTCGGTTTTTATTGGGAAGCTTTTAAATACTTTATCCAATGTATCTTTTTCCGAATACCCTGCTCTGTATACGTTGATCCGTGCATTGCCTCCCTGATCCAGCCCTGAAATATCCACCTCTACTTTAAAATAAGATTGGTTCTTTTTATTGGCAAGCTGAAAAATATTCCTGTTACTGTCCATCAGCCGTGGGTCATTAGCGGCAAAAATCAGGCTTGCCCTGGAGCTCCCCGGAGCGATAGCCACTTTATATTTCAGGTTATACAGCGGCAGGTAATGTGCATAAAGCACCAGGTCATTATCTCCTCCCCCTATCCATTGCGCGCCATCCCATGCCGACATTCCCGTGTCCATGAGCCCCGTTTCAAACCAGGAGCCCGAGGAAGAAACACCGCCTGCCTGATCCCAAACAGTTACCGTCCAGCTATAGCGGGTTGCGGCTTTAAGCGGCGAGCCTGCGTAAACCACAGCTAAGGCTGTTCCGCTTTTTATTCTGGTGCTATTCCATACCACTTTTCCCTGTGTATCTTTTACGATAATCTGATAAGCAACCTGGTTATAGCCTCTCGATCCTTCAGGGGCCAGCATTTGCCAGCTAAACCGGGGCAGTTTAACATCAATCCCAATAGGATGGTCAGTATATTCCACCTGCAGGTTAACTATCCGGGTCCCTTTTACAGCACCGTAAAGGTTAATTTGTATAAATGAAAATAACAGTAATAAAATCAGGATAGCCAGTTTAACTATCGGGGCAGGATTTTTTGTCATAATTGGGTTTACAGTAAAAATAATTGGTAAAGCAATATGCTAATAAAATGATACTTAACTGTCCCTTACTTACCCCTTTGATTGCAAATACTTTTTTATACGACTAAAAGCAGAATACGAAGCCTAAAGCTAATAAATTATCACGGCATCAACGCCTCACCGCCCAGGCCAAACCATCAGCCCCGCGAATATCAATATGCCCGGCCACTTCTAATTTATTGAGGTCGATCACTGCCACATAATTATCGCCGGTGCAGCCTATGAATGCACGTGATCCGTCATCATCAACCAGGATGCCGGCCGCGCCATGCCCTGTATTTATACGTTTCAACTCCTGGTGCGATACTGCATCAAAAATAAACAGGTCACCAGTGCGGAGGCTCGTAACCAGAATACGTTTACCATCCGGCGTGAACTTAAGTCGGTTGGCACCCGTTACCTTTGCATCAATTGTGGCAGTTACCTTTTTGGCGGCGATATCGATGATTGAAATATTGCCATCCTCAGCACCTGCAGTCCATAATTCGCGCCCATTGGGTGATACATCAAAACCCTCAGAACCTTTAGCTACCGGGATAACGGTCTGTACCCAGTCATGACGTGGCGGAGGTGCAAAACCGCCCGGAGGCCCCATTGGCTTCAGCAAACTATCCTCCAAAATGCTTACCGTTGCTGAGGATACATTTGTGGTGAACACCTTTTTCCCATCATCGGTTACATAGATCATGTGCGTTCTATCCTGGCCTGTTCCCATAGCCCAGTCATATTTACCGATAGCCGGGTCGTAACGGCCAACAGCTTTAGCGCCCTCGGCCGAGAACCAAACCTTTCCTCCTGCAAATGTTAACCCATGTGGCCCCATCAATGGTTTAGTATCAATGGCAGGCAGGGCTTTTTGTGCTACAAGATCAATTACGCTAAGCTCGTGCAGGCTTCCACCTCCATAGATGGAAACATAAGCTGTCTTTCCATCCGCAGAGGCAATAACTTCATGGGGATCGGAACCCACGGGCACGCGTGCAATAACCTTTAAAGTCAGCGGGTTGATGATCGCCAAATTATGATCGCTTTTTGAAAGTGCAAGCAAAACCCGCGAGGGCGTGGCCTGCGCCGAGCAATTGTTTGAAATAAAAACCACCGGGATCCATAATATGCTCACGACGAGTAATTTGACCATGTCAAATCTCATCGCTTTAAAATTGGGGGCGAATGCTGTCTTATTCATGCGGTTTACTAATTGAAGGGCGGTTTATAAGTCGTTTAAAAGTAACGAAGCCGATCATTAAGAGTGATCTCTCCTTAAAACAAATATACTGATCCCGGCTTTGCTATCTCCGCCATTGGCAAACAAATCGACGAAGACCAGATTGTTACCCATCGCGGTTTGTTTTTAATAGATTAACTATAGTAAAACCCAAATTTCTGATAACATTATTATCAACCTGCATTGATTTTATGCATCACATAATTAACGATCACATCACAACGAGTAAGGTTAAATTCCAGAAGTTCTCCGGGCTGCCAATAACTATTTAACTCGGTGCGTAACATTTCTTTAGCCCGGTTCAATCTTATTTTAACATTAGACTCCCCTATTTCCAGCGCTTCCATTGTTTCATTAGTGGTCATTCCCTGTATCTCCCTCATTACAAATACCAACCTGTATTTTTCGGGGAGCGTTAATACCGCCTTTTCTAAAATAGCTTTTAATTCTTTGTTCATAAGATTATCTAAAGGTGTTTCAGCTTGGTGATCAATGCGAATATGTTCGGTAAGTGTTTTTTCTAATTGAGCTTTCCTCTTTTTGTGCAACAGGCTCTCGTTAATCAGGATCCGGATTAGCCAGGTGCTAAAACTTGATTGATGTTTAAAATTAGACAACTGGCGATAGGCGTTCAGGTAGGCCGTTTGCATAATGTCTTCAGCCTCCTTATCGTCGTTAATGATGGACATGCTGATCCTATACAATCTTTCGTTGAATTTGCGCATTAGTTTTTCGTACAAATGCTTTTCGCCATTAACTACTCGTTTTACAATCTCCTCGTCACTGAAAGTATCTGTTATATGATCGGCAGGTGGGTTCATAAAATCTGATTTATATAATAGAGCACTGTAAAGCTAAAGGGTTACAGATTACCTCTAATTAAACTTTGTAACCCTTTGTTAAAAGGCAATCTCTAATGGATATTAATTCAAAATAATCATGGAAGATCAAACTAAAAACACTCAAACTCTTTTAAAGTTTACTTATGGTTTAGTGCCTGTTGTAGCGGGAGCCGACAAATTCACCAACCTATTGACTGATTGGTCACATTATCTCAATCCAACAATTAAAGCCATGCTTCCTTTTGGCGAACATGCATTTATGATGATTGTTGGTATAATTGAAATTGTGGCCGGAATATTAGTGCTTTTTAATCCCCAAAAAGGAGCTTATCTTGTTAGTGCCTGGTTAGTATTAATCGCACTTAGTTTATTGGCAAGCGGCAATTATTTAGATGTGGCTGTGCGTGATATTGTAATGGCCATCGGCGCCTTCACATTAGCAAGACTATCTACTATAGTCAAAAATTAATATCATTAGCACCATACAATTGTAGTCTTGTACAATTATTTATAATGGGCCATAAAGGACATTATGATGCAAATCTGTCGGATAAGACTTATATCCGACAGACTTATTTATATATTCACATTATTCAGTAAAGAGAAACATATTTCACATATTGCCAATCCAGTACCTGCTTCATATATTTATATCTGTAGTTTTATAAAATCAACTTATGAATCAGCCACATATAGCCGGCATTGCTCCATTCTTCATTGTAGGCAATGTCACAACGGCAATATCCTTTTATCGGGAGAAACTCGGTTTTGATACCGTTTTCCAGGAGCCGGATCACGATCCGTTTTTTGCTATTGTACAGCGGGATGGGGCAATGATCTTCCTGAAATCTGTAAGCGGGGATCCGCTTCCGAACTACAAGCAAGCCCCGGATGCCCGGTGGGACGCGTATGTTAGTGTACCTGACCCGGATACGCTGGCCGCAGAGTTTATATCGCGCGGTGTTAGCTTCACTGTACCGCTACAAAATACTCCTGATGGCTTGCGCGGCTTTGAATTGGCAGACGCTGATGGTTATATTTTATTTTTCGGTCATCCCCGTTGATAGAAATAGTTACTAAACAGGTATACTTTTTGCAAAAGGTATAGCATGGATCAAAATTATTTACTGAACTCCGTAGATGGGGTCGACGTTATCTTAATTCCCGGTTCAGGCAGTAGCGTCTGCGTTTTCGAACCGGAAACGCAAACCAGTACGGGTTCGTCCCAACCATTGCGGGCCACAATACTGGATAAAGAACTGGTTTTCCAGCCCACAGGCAATAATATTATTTCAGAAGATGAGCTATTAAAAGTTATCCGCTGGTACAGTTACCGCAAAACTTTTTCCTGAAATATTGAGGCGATTTTACAGGCAAACAGCTTTTACACCCGCCCATAAGCTCAATTAGCGTATACAAACTTTCCCGAACCGGGGAAGAATTAACCCTGTCATGACATTGCCTCGGCCAACCCTCACTATCTATCTTCATTGTATTGATATTGTTACAGATAGGCTTTTACTAAAATGATCTCAACCCAATTGGAAGCAGTAAAAACGCAGCTATTGCTTTGGGTTAATTTAAGCATTTCAAATTTCTGCCTGATCTCCAATTATTCCTTCATCGGGTGGTTGAATAGATGATATAGAGGTATAAAAAAAGCCTCTCCCTGAACAGGAAAGGCTTAAGAGCGAAAGACGAGATTCGAACTCGCGACCCCGACCTTGGCAAGGTCGTGCTCTACCAACTGAGCTACTTTCGCATTGGTGGCCGCAAATATATAACTTCCACCAGGTGCTGGCAAAATATTTTTTGAAATTTCGCACGTTAAATTTAACACACTTTTAATCAATTGTTTACACCAGGCGCCAGACCTGTTATAGTTTGTAATTGATGTCCGTGTAAGAAACAGGCGCTTAAAAAACGGCAAAGAAGGTAATTAATTTATCCGTTTGGGTGTGTTTTATTTAAAGTCGTTTTCTGATATGTTGACAAACAGTTTCCAGCACTATCGCACCTAATTATTAAATTTGAAGATAATTTCCCGATCCGGGAATCGATAATATAACAAGTGTATGGTGTTGGAGCCTTTTCATGAACTCGTCCTTAAATTTATTGAAAATACTAACCGGCCGATATTTTTAACAGGTAAGGCAGGCACCGGTAAAACCACTTTTCTCCGCTGGATCAGGGCAAACGTTACCAAAAATCTGGCGGTTGTAGCCCCTACCGCAGTAGCAGCTATTAACGCCGGCGGCGTAACCATTCACTCCTTTTTCCAGGTGCCTTTCGGGCCGCAGGTGCCTGTAACCGATTATAACAATCACAGCACCTTGCTCAGGCAGGTAAGCCTCGAAAAATCAAACATATTAAAATGCCTCGACCTGCTTATTATTGATGAGATCAGTATGGTGCGGGCCGATACCCTTGATTACATTGATACCGTATTACGCCAGGTTAAAGGATCAGCACGCCCCTTCGGCGGTGTACAGTTATTGATGATCGGCGACTTGTTTCAGCTCCCCCCTGTTTATGAAAAAGACTGGCCGGTACTCAGAAACTTTTACAAAGGGCCTTATTTTTTTGATAGCCTTGCATTCCAAAAATTTCCGGTGTTAACATTTGAACTTACACAGGTTTACCGCCAAAAAGATCCGGTATTTGTGGAGATCCTGAACAGTATTCGCAATGGCTACGCCAACAACGAAATGCTGGACAAGCTTAACGCACATTATAACCCTAATCTGAATGCCAACTGGCTTAAAGATTATGTAACCCTATCTACCCATAACCAACTTGTTAACGAAATTAACCAGCAGCGTTTAATGGAGCTTGATGGTGAAGCCCACACTTTTAAAGCCACCGTAACCGGCGATTTCCCCAAAGATGCCTACCCCGCCGAAGATGAGCTTGTTTTGAAAGTTGGGGCACAAGTAATGTTCATTAAAAATGACAGCTCTGGTAAAAAGCAATATTATAACGGCCGCACGGGGCGCATCGTTGCAATGGGACCGGGTAATATTCGCCTTAGTTTCCTTGACGACGGCACCGAGTTTGAAGTGATCCCAGAAACCTGGCAAAACGTAAAATATGCATTGGCCGAAAATGAGCAGAAAGTAAATGAACAAAATAACGGTTCGTTTAGCCAATACCCGCTTAGGCTGGCCTGGGCCATCACCATACACAAAAGCCAGGGACTTACATTTGAAAAAGCGGTTATTGATGTCGACGCCGCCTTTGCTTTCGGGCAAGCTTATGTTGCGCTAAGCCGTTGTCGCTCGCTTGAAGGTATGATCCTGAAATCGCCTGTACGTCCCGAAAATATCCGTACCGATCCGGAGATCATCAGCTTTATGCAAAATGCAGCCATCTCCGTGCCTGATGAGCAATTGCTTGAAAACACCATCCGGCAAATAGCTCTGGAAGAGATGAAAGATGTCTTTGATTTTTCGATGCTCACCGGTGCATGGAGACAGCTTAAAACCATCATGCTAAACGGCGCGATTAAAAATAGCCTCTTATCCGAACATATCAGCAAAACCGATCACAGCTGGGAAACTGAAATTAAAACTATCGGCGACCGTTTTATCAGGAAGGAACTGGGCACTTTACCTGATGACCAACTTGTCTGGAACAATACACCATTTATAAGCAGGTTAAAAAACGCTGCCAACTATTTTCTACCTAAATTAAACGCTTTCTCGGAAGCTATTAACAGCTTTTATACCGCTATAAACAACACCAACCCTCCTGCCGAGTTTTACGACAGTTTAAATCATTTATTAGTTAATCTGAAAGCAAAAACGGCAGCATTTGTACGTCTGCCCATTGCCACATCGGGCAGGGATGTTTTATCGTCGGTGCAGGAAGCAGGGATAAGTTACAAGCCCGTATATAAAAATTGGAACCCTAAAGCACTGCCAAAAGAGAAGGAAATTGTTAATCCCGAATTATACAAACAATTACTCAATTGGCGTAAAGAAACCAGTCTCGAACGTAAAATCCCCGAACATACGCTGGTGTCTGAAAATATGCTGCGCGATATCACTGCTAAGCTACCAAGGTCATTAAACCAGCTTTCACAGTTAAAAAGTTTCGGTGATGCAAAAGCAACAGACTTAGGCAAACCCATTTTAAAAATGATCAGGAGTTATTTAGGCGAAAATGACCTGTTTTCTTAAGCTGGGTATTTAAAACCTCGGAATTTCCGGGCCGTTATATGGATTTTCGAGGGCATTCTTGATCCTCATTAACTGGTATTGGTGACGCCAATTATCAGGATAGTTTTTCATGTTTTTCAATAATTGCTTAACAAAATCGGCAACATGGAGCTGAGTTGTAGCGCGGTCAAGCCTTAATTCCTGGGGTAACGTAACATTACTAAAGTATTCACTCAATTCTTCGTAGCTCATGGTGCAAAAGTAAAAGATTTTAAAAGATTTTTTAAAAAACCCAGGCCGTCACTTTACTTTCATAGTTTTTAAACGTGTAGATCATCTATTTTAAACGTTTGTAATAAACACGCTAAAAACAAACTGCTTCATATTATCCTCATTTAGGATTTGTATCTTTGTTTAACATTATTTAACTATCATTCGCTTGGAGTTTCGGGTTTGCTTTCTTTTATTTATAAGCGTAATGCTGGCATTGTTATCCCCAACTAAAATCCGCAGAGTTTTATTTATCTGCCTGTTTATCTTTATTTTACCATCGGCCCTGTTTGCACAAAATCTTTTTTTGCAAAAGGTTGAGATGTGCAATATCACCAATTATTGCATGGACTGCGGCGATCCCAAGGCCAGCTGCGATCAGCTTGCCATTGATTTTGTTTCTGCGAGGATCAATAACCGATACCTGCTAAAAGAAGCTACCGGTTCCATAACGTTCCAGGTTTTAGTGGATGAGCGGGGTTTCAGCTGCGTGCTTAGCCATAACGATGCTTCTAAAAGTGCCCTTACCAACGAGTTGATTACCTATCTGAACGGCTGTATCTGGAAACCTGCCAAAATAGACGGCAAACCGGTAGCCTCATCTGTAAATGTGATCTTTCGTTTTATAAGCGGCGGCGTTTATGGTCAGGTACAAAGGCTGGACCTAAGCGAAATGAAGCCGCCAGGTGATCCGATCATTTACAATAAGACTGTAACTTACGCCAATCCATCATTAAAAAACTACGACTTTACGGTATGGACAAAATATAACTCGCCCCTCGTTGATAACATCGGCAAATCAGCCGCTATGGATCAGTCGGATCTGTTATGGTATGCTACGGAAAAAGGGATGACCCGCTTTGAGGGAACAACGTTTATCCCGGTTAATGAATATAATTCGCCATTCCCGTCAGATGCTAACATAAAGGAAGTGACCATCGACAGGGATAATAATAAATGGGTTTATTACGATAATAAAATATTTATGTACGGCAGCGGTGGCTGGCAGTTATTTGATTTTAAGCAGTTTTTGGCAGGCGGAGTTAACCAGGTGCTGAACAGCCGCAATGGCGAATTGCTTTTCACCACTCAAAATGGTCTTGTTGTAAAAAGGAAAGATAAAGTAGTAGTGATAAACAAAAAATCGATGCCTGAAATGCCCTCAAGCAATGTACTTTTTGCTTATGTAGATAGTCAAAAACGGCTTTGGATAGGTACGTCAAAAGGCACCATCATGATTGATAAAAGCGTTATCACCTCATTTAATAGCCTTAACACTCCACTGAAAAATGCCAGTATTTCGGGCGCGGTGGAGGATGAAAAAGGAAATGTTTACTTCTCACTGGTTGATTGTAATAAACAAACTGGTGAAAATGATAGTGATAAAGAAGGTGTAGCCGTGCTAAAGTTTAATGGTAACTGGCTGCATTATAATGATAAAAACTCGGCATGCCTGCTAATCATGTTAATACCATGTTGTATGATAAGTTTGAGCATGTTTTGTGGCTGGGTACAGATGAGTCGGGTATTGCCAGGTTTGACCTGAATAATGGTTGGGAAAATTACCACAACAACAATTCGCCGCTGCCAGGTTTTACTATTTACCAGATAGTTCAGGATTCAAAAGCGTTATTTACGCCACTACTGCTAATGGCTTGTTAAGGATCAGGAAAAAGACCGGGGCTTAGGGTTATATTAACAGCTTAAGCCTTTCTCCTCATTTGCCGTTTATCGAATTACTGTAGAACCGGGTATGTTTATGCCTGCCGGAACAGGGGGCATTCTAATAATGCTACTAACCATTAGTTTTCAGGCTATAAAAGCCGCGTTAATGAACCCATAAAAAGTCTAAGAACGGAGTAGGCGAATGGATTGGGTCATAGTTTAGGCTTTGTTCATTCTGCTTTTGGACTGATAAATTGATCTTTTAAACAAAGTATCTTCGGTCTTTTAAACAAATCTGCCAACAGCTATTTGCAGCAATTTTGCATTATAAATTCTAATGCAATGACAACAACAAATTCAAATGGCAATATCCAGGTACTGGTAACAGGGGTTCAGGCTTTATCGCGGTGCATTGTATCCTGCAGCTCATAGAAGCGGGTTATAAGGTAAAAACAACACTACGTTCATTAAACCGCGAAGCCGAAGTGCGGACATGCTCAGAACCGGCGGCGTTGAGGCAGGCGACCGACTATCATTTATAGCTGCTGATCTGGCTGCTGACGCGGGCTGGGAAGAAGCTGTGGCTGGTTGCACCTATGTTTTGCACGTAGCCTCTCCTACCCCATAAAAGGCTATAAGCATGAAGATGAGATGATTATACCCGCCGTAAAGGTGTGCTACGGGTGCTAAAAGCAGCCAGAGATGCCAGCGTTAAGCGGGTTGTACTTACTTCAGCTTTCGGCGCGATTGGTTTTGGTCACAAACCCGCAGTACACCATTTAATGAAACCGATTGGACACCGATAGATGATCGCGTACCGGCCTATCAAAAATCAAAAACACTGTCGGAGCAGGCGGCATGGAAGTTCATTGAAACTGAAGGCAACGATTTGGAAATGGCTACAGTAAACCCGGTTGCAGTTGCAGGTCCGGTTTTAGGTACTGACTATTCGCACTCCATTCAGCTGGTGCAAAGCATGTTGTTCGGCAAGCTAAAAGGCACTCCGCGGATCAATACCGGCCTGGTAGACGTACGCGATGTAGCTGATCTGCATTTACGCGCCATGACCAACCCGGCAGCAAAAGGTCAACGTTTTTTGGCTATTTCGGGTGAAAGCTTATGGATGATTGACATAGCTAAAATACTGAAGCGCCGTATGGGTAATTATGCGGAAAAAGTTAAAGCCCAAAATGTGCCTAACTGGTTGGTGCGTTTAACTGCGCTTTGGAACCCGACCGCTAAAACTATTGTCCCAATGCTCGACCAAAACATGAACGCCACCAGCGAAAAAGCTCAGCGTATGCTTGGCTGGACGCCACGATCTGCAGAAGAAGCAATTGTTGCAACTGCACAAAGCCTGATTCAATTAGGAATAATTAAATAATTATTTTTACACTGATGGAACAACCGGGAGCGGCCAGCAGGTCAATGATATTTGTATCGTGTAAGCGGGAAAAGCATTACAGTCGGGAAATGATCCTTCCGTGGCACGCATTGGTATGTGTGCTTTCGGGTGAAATGAGGATCGCTTCGGCCAACCAGCAATTTGTTTTTCATACGGGAGATATCGTATTACTGCCGCGAAACCAGTTGGGCAGAATGAACAAGGCACCTTTAAACGGAGAGCCTTTTAAATCAATATCCATTTGTTTTCCGCAAGAAGCATTACAACGGTATTACGCGGCACTTCCCCAGGTTCAGGTTGCTCCGGCCCCTCCGGATGTTAAATACTTCAATCAGCATCCGCTGCTGCAAAGCCTGTTTGGATCTTTAATGCCTTATTTTGAAGTAGTTGATGATTTACTTGAAGAGATAGCAAATATCAAAATAACAGAGGCTATTGCAGTACTTCGCGCTATCGATAAATCGGTTGACAACTTACTGGGACATTTTGAAGGTCCCGGCAAAATTGACCTTGCCGACTTTATGGAGAAGAACTATATGTTTAATCTTACAGCGGCAAAATTCGGTTACCTTACCGGTAGAAGCATAACTACTTTTAAACGTGATTTCAAAAAGGCCTTCGGCAACACCCCCGAGAAATGGCTCACCAAAAAGCGCCTCGAAACTGCCCACTACCAAATAGTTGAACAAAACCGCAAACCATCTGAGGTGTACTTTGAATTAGGCTTCGAAAACCTATCGCATTTTTCATATGCTTTTAAAAAGCAGTTTGGGTATAATCCAACTGCTTCAAAAACTAAACGTACCCGGTTTATCGGAGGGCAAATTAAAGGTTGAGTTTAAGCCGGATTTTAGGATATAAAGCAAAGAGTTATCAGGTTGAATTAATTGTAGGAAGTGTATGAATTTAACACCTGTCCTAAACACGCCCTTCATTTGTCATCTTTGCTCCTTCTCATAAACAACATTTACAATTATGTTTGTCATGCAGCCTGGCATTTTTGGGACTACCTTTATTAAAACTAACCAATGATGACACTTCAAAATAAAAACGCGGTAATTTACGGTGCGGGCGGTTCATTAGGCGGTGCAGTTGCAAAGGCACTGGCCGGCGCCGGCGCGCGCGTATTTTTAACCGGGCCTAACCCCAGGTCAATTAAAAAGATATCCGATGAAATTATTGCTTCAGGGGGCCTGGCTGAAATAGCAATTGTAGATGCATTTGACGAAAAAGCAATTGATCGGCATTTACAGCAAGTGGTAAGCAGCGCAGGGACCATTGATATCTCATTTAACGCTGTTGGAGTTGATGTGGTGCAGAACGTACCGCTTACCGAAATATCGGCCGAAGATTTTGTAAAGCCGATTACGCTTACGATGCAAACCCGCTTCATGACAGCCATTGCAGCTGGCAAGATGATGATGAAACAAAAATCGGGGGTAATTTTATCGCTTACAGCTACGCCAGGAGGTATAGGCTATCCTCACACAGGTGGCTTTGGCCCTGCTTGCAGCGGTGTTGAAAGTTTTTCGCGCACACTGGCATCCGAATTGGGTGCTTACGGCATCCGCGTGGTTAATATCCGATCGGGAGGCTCGCCCGATTCGCGCGTGTTTAAAACCGCAATTGACACCATGCCCGATGTTATGGACCCTATCCTTAAAAAAATGGAAGCTGACACCATGCTCAAAAAACTACCCTTAATGGCCGATATTGCCAATACCGCGGTTTTTCTGGCATCGGATCTGGCTGGCCAGATTACAGGCGTTACCATCGACGTAACCGGGGCACAACTGCTGCATTAAATTACAGGGTAGACAGGCTCGATTAAACGGGCTTAGGAAAGGGCACCTTTTACTGATCCGAAAAAAAAACAAGCATAAAAATAAGGCCGGAGTATTGCAGTTAACTACTTTCAGCCCATAAATCCTATCGATTTTGCCGGGATGTGTTTCGTTACTACGCCTTCAATGTAAAGCTGACCATCCTTAATTTTATAATCGAGGGTACGGTCATCAACTTTATAGTCATCATGGTGAAAAAGGTCCTTCAGTTTGCTCAGCAATTCTTTGCGATCAAACACTGGGCTGATACTTAATTGATCGTCAACCGGGGTAAGTATAATACCATCTGCCTTGTATGAAAATATTTTAGATTCCATTTGATAAAGATAGACTATTACCCCGAACATCAGCAAAGCAACTTTTTATGGTTTCCGCCGGTAAATCTTGTGCTTTGTAAAGCCTTTGCCGCTTTGATAAATCCCGTTTACAGGTTGCGTTTGTTTAAGCTTATCAGCCGATGTATCGTTAAAACTATGGTCTGTTATTCTGCTATAGGCGGCAGGAATCCATTCCAACTTTAGTTTACATGAGTTATCCATATCTATATTCAAATAAATATAAATTTACAAATCACGGATAAACTAATACAATACTTTATGCCAGTGCATCAGCAGCAAACTGCCTGCAAATTTTCACCTCCTTTACCGCATCTGATCCTTCAGGTATCTTGTACTCCAGCTCAATAGTGGCCGGGAATTTATAATGGTTATTTTTAAGCAGTTGCAGCACTTCTTTTATCGGGGTATCTCCCTGCCCCCAGGGCTGATTGGGACCGTCATGAAACTTGCGGTCTTTGATGTGCATACTGGTTATACGGTCATGATATTTTTCAATAAAGGGAACGGGGCTGCTGCTGGTACCTGCCACATAATGGCCGATATCCAAATTAATTCCGTTATGCTTTGACTGGGCCAGGGCCGCGTCCCAAAGGGTTGGCGTGGCCTGGGTGTGGGCATGGTAGCCAACCATCATTTTATGTTTGGCGGCTATATCACCAAGGCGTTTGGTTTGAACCTCATCAGGCAACTCAACAGTTACATGATTTACACCCAAAGCTTTCCCTGCATTAAAGGCATAATCAATTTCGGCATCGCTGTTTTTAGTACCGAGGGCATTGGGTTTCCAGGCATAAATATTGACACCGGCATCATGGTACATCTTCCTGATCTCCTTAAATTTATCCATTGGCGCGGAGACGCGCCATTCGGCCATCTTTTTCCCAAATGCAGCCCAGTCTTCGCCAGCTTCATGTTTAGGGGCACCGGCATACATTTCGGCGGCATCGCCCATCAGTTCAATGGCGTTAATATTACAATCGATACAGTATCTCAGTAAATCTTCAATTGTGCCCGGCATGCTCCTGAATGAGTAGGTGATAACGCCTATTTGTACGCCGTTGATAAGCGAGTTGGGTTTATCAGTCCGGCCTGAAACCACGCCGGCGAATGATGATTTTGAAAATGCTAAAAGCCCCGCTGCGGCAAGTGCGCTGCTGCCAATAAACCTGCGCCTTGATAAGTTATGCTGCTTCATAAATTTTATAGGAAATACATTGGTTTACACCAAAGTTATCAATTAATTGATGCCTGCAAATTGTGTATTGAAAGTGTTACTAACAAAGTTAATTTGTAGCGTTTTGCCTGATATTAACGTAAAGTATTATAAACCTTATGGTATGAAAAAGCTGTTTTTATTTGGCATACTCGCTATTTTGTCAGGCTGTAAAAAAGACGATACCCCTAATAATAATCAGTTGATTGGCAGGTGGGAGTACCGCGGCACCAGTTGTTACTGTGAGCCTCCCAAAGATCCCAATTCGATAAAGACAGGCAACGGCAACATTATTGTTTTTACTGCCAGTACCTACAAACGATTTAAAAAAGACACCCTGATAAACAGCGGCAATTACCTTACCCGCAGATATGATAATGCACATGAGCAGATCATGTTCGACAAAGATACCTCAGCCAATAGCATTACCTTTTTTAAGATAGATGGTAAAATACTCACTTTTTACGGAACAGTGCCCCTTGCAGCAGATGGGCCGGAATCTCACTATGAGCGGTTATAATATTATGGTACAGGCCAGTGGAAGCACAACAGATATCCATTCGGATCAAGCAGATAAATGGCTTTCCAGCCATAACCTGTAATTTGAGGTTGTTTAAGGTGCATGCCCTTACTTAATAAATAGCTATATAGCATATCAATGTCGGGGTGGCCGAAATAAAGTGAAGTATCGGCATGGGCAGAAACACGCTGTTCATCGGGCTCGAAAGGGCGGCCTGGCTTTTCGTACGCGGTGTTGAGCATTAGTTCTATACCATTAAGTTTCAATAAAACCCAATCAACATCATCTCCTTCGCCCGATGCCTGCACTATTTCAAAACCCAGCACATCGCGGTAAAATCCTAAGGCCACGGGCATATCAAAAACCTGAAGCAAGGGGGCTATGCCCTGTATTTGTTTTGTGGTAGTGCTATCGCTCATAATCTCCTTCTAATAATTCTAATAAAAAAGATTTACAGCTATTACTTTCCGAGTTGAAGCCATATATCATAATAAGATAAATGAATACCAACATACCAAATGGAGTTATTGATAAGGGATCAAACCTATCAGACATTGAAGAATGTATCCAACCGCCAAAACCCGCGACCATTAAAAAAGCAGCCATTCCAATGATAATATATTCTATTTCCTGGTGCATAGCCATGGTTATATAAAGACAACTTCCCGTTTCCGCAAACTCCACGCGCCCCTTTATCAAAGGTATAAACGAATTCCTACCAACAACTACGGGTTCAATTTTAAACTCACTAATATTTACATACCCTTTAAAAGGAGTGGGATACCTGTTGGTTAATTGTTCAAAGAAACTTCCTGTGAAAGCAGGGCTTACTTGTTCTGTCAATCTTAATCTTACCTCTTCGGGGTTGAGCGAGACTTATAATGGAAAATTTTTCATATGGCCACCAATTCATAACTAATAGATATTTACGTTAAAAGTACCAATACTGCTCATCAAAACCTATTTAAATAATAGATACCCATGCACGAAAACGAACAATAAATGTATCATAACGATGCACATTATTACATTAAAAACAATAGCAATTAATTGAATATCAATATTATAAATACATGGCACTTAATTTGACTTCTTAATAAAGATTACTGTATATATCATGAGACACGGCAAGCAACTGGAAAGGCGTACTTTCAACCAGGACCGTTTTGAAATACTTATTAAGCGGCAAAAAAACGGTATAGCCACCTTTAACGAGCTCACCGAATTGGATGAGATCGTAAACCGTGACCCTGAGATCCGTGAAATTGTTTTGGAGGAAATGCAGGACGCCGATACTCCAAAGCTTCCGGACGATAATCAAATTCAAATGGTTGAAAAACCGGTCAGGAAAAGTTTCATCGAAAAGATAAAAGCTTTCATTGATCGCTTGTTCGCAGTTCAAAGCGATGATCTTAATCCGGCCATTGCTGCATAAGTAATGTAAACCTGCAAACAATTTTTAATTGGCACGCCATTCAAAACAAAACGGAACAATCTTTATAGATATGTTTGCAACACTGTTATAAAGCAAACTGTTTATGAAAATATTTCAGCAAATCCTTCAGCTTAGGGAGCGCAAAAGAGGTTTTCATCTCATCACGGCCGAAGTAATTAATGCCCTACCTCAAATACACGAGTTAAAAACCGGCATTTGCCAGGTATTTATCCAACATACTTCGGCATCATTAACCATTAATGAAAATGCCGACCCAACCGTAAGGCAGGATTTTGAAATGTATTTCAGTAAAACCGTACCCGAAAATGACCCGGATTATTTACACGATGATGAAGGTCCTGATGATATGCCTGCCCACCTGAAAGCTGCGATGCTGGGCAGTTCTGTAACTATTCCTATCCGCAATGGAAGACTGGCTTTAGGAATGTGGCAGGGAATTTATTTGTGCGAGCATCGTAACCACGGCGGCAATCGCATGCTGGTAATATCGGCATGGGGCGAATAAATAGTGAATAAGTGTCAATTATTATTGTAAAAAGCACAATTAATTTACACATTTGACTAACAATTGTAAATTAATGCTTTTTTAACGGGTGTAACACAGCAAATTTGCAAGCTTATATCGAATGTTATTCTATATTTGTTTTTACCATAAAATTATTACTGTTTATAAATGCTCAAGTACTCCAAGCAAACAAGGTTATTATTAGCTGTTGATTGTATCATTTTTGGCTTTGATGGCGAAGTTTTAAAGATCCTATTGATAAAAAGAGGCTTTCAACCCGAAAAGGGAAACTGGAGCCTGATGGGTGGCTTTGTTCAGCCAGATGAAAGTCTTGATCAAAGTGCCAACCGTATTTTAAAGCAACTAACCGGTTTGGAGGGCGTGTACCTTGAACAATTATATACTTTTGGGCAACCCCAGCGCGACCCTATTGAGCGTACAGTATCTGTAGCATACTTTGCACTGGTTGATATCCATAAATATGAAGCCCAGATCAGTGATGATTACCATGCCGAATGGTTTCAGCTTAAACGTGCTCCTAAATTGATATTTGACCAGCAGGAAATGGTTGAGCAGGCCCGCAAACGCATCCGCTACAAAGCAGCTATGCACCCTATCCTGTTTGAGCTTTTGCCTACCAAGTTTACCATCCCGCAATTGCAAACTCTTTACGAAAGCGTGTTTAATACCACTATTGATAAACGCAATTTCAGTAAAAGGGTGCTGGCAACCGGTTTACTCATTAAACTGGCCGATAAGGATAAAGCAGGCTCAAAACGCGGTGCTTATTATTACCAGTTAAACATGCAAAACTATTATGCCAAGTTTCAGGCATTTATGAACTTTATTCCTAATCCCGATTCGTTATAACAGTTCTTTGAATCATTTTTTATTTGAGCCGCTATGCCGGTATTACCTGCAGAAGGTTTAATATTTTTGAATAACAGTTAAAACTAACTGTACCTGAGCCTTTTTTATTTAACATTCTTCAACCATACATCTTTTTATCCGTATAATAGCTTTAGGCTATATCATGAACCGTTAGCCCGTTTTGCAAATATTAATTAATGAAAAAAAACGTAAGCCTTTTAGTATTACTGTTGCTTGCTGTATCTGAATGTTTCGGCCAATTCAGGGAGGTTAATAAACTAAAAAAAGACTTGCCCTTAACTCATGATAGCATACAGTATGTAAATACGCTTAACAGGCTGGGGATGCTTATGTATGAGCAAAATATCGACAGTGCTTTCAATTATGCTAAAAAGGCCAGAACTATAGCTGAACGGCTTGGCTATAAGGCCGGAAAGGCCGATGCACTAAATGTTATAGGCATTGTTTATGATCTTAAAGGCAATCTGCAACTTTCACTACGCTATTATAACGAGGCTTATAACCTGTACAAAGAATTAAATGATACCTCAAACGTTGTACAGGGGTTAATGAATATTGGCCTTGTGTTTAACGAGAACAAGGAAGATAAAAAAGCGATAAACTTTTTTAAGCGGGCATTAAACATTGGTAAAACCCTGCAGCGCGACTCTATCGTGGCGTTGGTGCTGTGCAATTACCTGCTCTTATACCCCGGGCAAATCCCCAAAGATTCGGTTGAAATTTACCTTGATAAAGCACGCGAAATTGGCACAAGGTATAAAGATAAACGTATGCTCGTTGAAGCAGACCAGGTACAGGGATTGCTATACCTTCAAAGCAATAACCGTGAACAAGGTGTGGCGGTTTTACAAAAAGCAGTAGATAATGGTTTGGCCATGGAGCTTTATTACCTGAGCCTTGATATAGTCATGAACCTTGGCGACTTGTACCTCGAAAATAATGTTCCCCAAGCTATTGATTACTACAAACAGGGACTTTCTATCGCCGAAAAAAGCGGCTATCACTATTATGAAAAAATCTTCGGGAAAAAATTATATGATATTTATATTGCTCAAAATAATCTGCCCGAAGTACAGCGCTACAGTTCAAAATTGCTGAAACTATATGACGACGAGGAGAAATACACCAATACAACAGGCTTTGATTATATTGATTATGCACTGAAAGACCAGGAACTGGAAGCTATAACCATCCGGAGCCAAAACAGGCAGGTGCTTGCGATTGTACTTGGTGTTTTATTTATGATAACCGCCATTACCGTAATATTTACTTACCGCCTTTACAACCTGAAGAAAAAGCATGGCCAAACATTGGAGGAGCTTAATCACACCGTACAGCTACGAAACGAAAAACTGCAAATAGATCATGAATTCAACAACCGGCTGGTATCTATTCTTGCGCATGATTTCAGGCAGCCAATAGGAGCACTCAAAACACTGGCAACAGTACTTAAAGACGCCGATACTTTTACACGGGAAGAATTGATGGAATTGGTAGATACCATGGAGCATTCTTCAAATATTTCGCTGGAGATTTTTGAAAACATATTGCAATGGATCAAACAGCAATTGTCGGGCTTTAATTACAAAGCTGTTCCACTGCCTTTAAAGGACCTGATAGATGAGGCAATACAACCATTTTATTTAATGGGTAAAGACCGCGGGCTTAGGTTCGTAATCAAAGTGGACCCGGCCATTGTTATTCACGCCGACAAAGAGTTGGTACAGTTTATCCACCGCAATTTTATACATAACGCCATTAAGTTTTCGCCAGATAATTCAACCATTACTATAGGTGCATCAAGCGATAACAACGATGTAACTGTTTGTTTACAGGACGAGGGAAAAGGTATTTCGCCCGATAAGCTGAAGTCGCTCTTTAATTTTAAAGCCAACATGCAGTACAGTAACGAAAAGGAAAAAGGCGCGGGCGTAGCGCTCATGATCTGTAAAGATTTTACCGAAAAAATGAATGGCCGGATCTGGGTTGAAAACAACAAGGAAAAAGGGGCTATTTTCTGCTACTCATTGCCCAATATCCATTAACCTATTCATTGTAATTTTTAAATTACCTGTTGAAAAACAATATTTTAAGTTCGTAAATTTCAGTTCAAATACAGTTTGCTATAACCTGTTATTAAACCTATAATTTATGAAAACTTATTTATTACTGTTTGCAGCGCTACTGCTTTCTGCTTATTCCTTTGCCCAGCAAATACCTGCCCGCTGGGACGAGCTTGTTGCCTCAGATTTTCCCGCTGCGCTTGCAAAATCGTCGAAAACTTGTATCCTGCCCATTGGGATCCTGGAAAAACACGGCCCCCACTCCCCTTTAGGCACCGACCTGATCCACGTACGTGAGTGGGCTGCCCATGCTGTTAAGTCGGAATATGCTGTTGTATTTCCCGATTATTTTTATGGACAGATCAATGAGGCCCGTCATCAGCCCGGAACATTTGCCCTGCCAAGCAAAGTGATCTGGGATTTACTGGAAGCTACCTGCGATGAAATTGCGCGAAACGGGTTTGATAAAATAGTAATACTGAACGGACATGGCGGCAATCCCGAGTTTATCCAGTTCTTTATGCAATCTCTGCTCAACAAACGTCACAACTATGCAGTATATTTTTATAACCCGCATGGTGCAGATAAGGAATACACAGATCAATACCGCAAAATGCATAAATCAGCTATTGAAGGTGATCAGCATGCCGGCGAAAGTGAAACCGCGTCGATGCTTTACTATCGCCCAGATCTGATGAAGATGGATAGAGCGGCATCGCAATCGGGCGATAATCAGCACCGTTTAAACCTAGCCAATATTTATACACCTATATGGTGGTATGCCGCTTACCCTAACCACTATGCCGGTGAAGGTGCTAAAGCTACGCCCGAATTTGGTAAATTTATAGCAGAGCATGAAATAGCCAGCTTTGTACAAGCGCTCAAAGCAATTAAGGCCGATACCAGTACCATCAAATTGCAAAATGAGTTTTTTGATAAGGTAGATGCGTTGAATAAGTGATCTAAATAACCAGACTTACGAAGTACTTAAACTTCGTAAGTCTTCAATATGCTAATCAGTCCTCCTTAGCTCCCAAAACCTCGTCTATCATCCCAAAAGCTTTCGCTTCTTTAGCTATCATCCAGTAATCCCTGTCGGATACTTCATAAACCCTGTCGTAGCTTTGCCCGCTGTGTTTGGCTGTGATCTCGTACAGCTCTCTCTTCATTTTAGAAATCTGCCGGGCAGCAATTTCAATGTCCGATTCCTGCCCCTGCGCTCCACCTGATGGCTGGTGCAGCATAACGCGTGAATGCGGCAACGCAGCCCGTTTGCCGTTGGCACCGGCGCAAAGTAATGTCGAAGCCATTGAGGCAGCCATACCAGTACAGATAGTAGCCACATCGGGCGATATAAACTGCATAGTATCATAAATCCCCAGTCCGGCGTATACAGAACCGCCCGGTGAATTGATATAGATCTGGATATCCTTTTTAGCATCGGCCGATTGCAGGAACAGCAATTGCGCCTGGATGATATTAGCCACCTGCTCATCTATCGCAGTGCCCAGGAAAATAATCCTATCCATCATCAGCCTCGAAAAAACATCCATTTGCGAGATATTGAGCTGTCGTTCTTCCATAATATAGGGCGTCATACCCATCCTTAATTGGCTGTTATTTACCTGCGAAATAAACCTGTCGACATGTAAACTTTGGACACGGCGATGCCTCACCGCATATTTGCGGAACTCGTTTTGATTGATATTCATAAAATTTGATGTTTAGCGTTTACCGAACAAACGCATGACCTTTTGCCTGAAACCCGCATGCTCAGGCAAGCTGAATAGCTTTTGATGTACGGTTTCAATTTCGGCCTTAAGGCTGTTACGGCCATATTGCTGCACCAGGGCCAGAGTTTGTTTATGCCACATCACCTTATACTTAAGGCTTGGATTGATGATCCGTTTGGCCTCGAACAGCAGTGCCTCATCAGGCGCAGTTTGTCCAAGCACATGATCGTCAATTTCTTTGATCTCATTCAATGAAGTCCTCATAAGCCAGTGATTGTTCTTTAACTGTTTCCCTTACCTTTTCAATGCATTTATACTTCTGTACAGTAGCAGACCGCTCGCCCGCGTAACCAAACAAATCCGCAAGCTCCTTCATGGGTAGTTTATGATAATAAAAAGCACTTAGCAACTCCATGCATTTTTTACCGGCCGTTTCCAGGTATCTCATTAGTTTAACTGCCGACGGCTGATCTTCAGTTTCATCTGTAACATCAAAATCTTTAGTACAATTATCCAGGGGCAGGTTATGGCGGTCATCCCTAAATTTTTTAAGCCAAAGATTTTTGGCAATACCCAGCAGGTAAGCCTTTTCACCGTTATGCAGGAACAGATCACTGTTCACCGCCTTTTCATAATAAACAACAAGGGCATCCTGAAAAATATCTTTTGCGTCGTCAAAGGAACCGCCCATCTTGCTTATATATTTAGCCACTGTTGGGAAAGCGCTTTGGTAAAGCTCCGTAATGAGTTGTTCCCTTTGGGCGGCCGGTTTATCAAAAACTATCTCATGTGCCATGATCAATGCGTTTAATAATAAGTGCGCAAAACGAGAGATATATCACCGTGAATTTAAAAAATTATTCCCGGGATAGGATAATAGAATTATTTTCATCCTTATGGAAAAGGATATTGAAGGGACTCCTGTTCTGTCATGAACTGCCTTTTTTCTAAAGGTCATCCCATCCCGAGTTATTTTCAATACAATTAAAACCACTCGGGGATAGCAAAAAATTATGTTTTCTTCGTAAACTCCTTTTGGTACATGAGTGGGCTTTTACCTGTTACCTGTTTAAAATGCTTGTGAAAAGTGGAGAAATTATTGAACCCACTATCGTAACAAAGCTGTTTAATGTTGAGCTTGTTTTCAATCAGGAGCTTGCAAGCGTAACCTACTTTTATCTCGATTACAAACTGTGAGTAGGTTTTACGGGTTTTTGATTTAAAGTACCGGCAAAAAGAGTTAGCGCTCACGCCAGCTATATCGGCTATTTCTTCCAGGTAGATCTTTTTACGGAAATTACGTACCGAGTACTCATAAATGTTATTGAGCCTATCGCTTTCCGATTCATTATGATCGTACTTAAAACCTATAGAAGTTAAATAATTAAGCGGCGAACTGCCCGCTATGGTATTCAATGCTTTGAGCAACATGATGATCCTTTCGGCGCCATCGGTATTGAGCATGTCAGCTAAAATGCCGGCCACCTTTTTTTTTGTTTCGCCGGTTATTTGTAAGCCGCGTTTTGAGCGCTCAAGCAGTACCTTGATCAGCTTATTTTCAGGAAGTTGAAGAAACTGATCACCCCAAAAGTTTTCGCAAAAATGTACCACGATTGTATCAACCGGCACCTGCCCGCTGCCATTATTAAAGTACATGTCGTCAAAACGCCAATAGTGCGGCAAATTTGATCCAACCAATACCATATCGCCGTCTTCAAACTGCTTAATACTATCGCCTATAAACTGCGTTCCGCCACCTTTGATGAAATAAATCAACTCCAGTTCGGGATGGCAATGCCAGCGATTATTGATATCCGGTGATACATCATGCCTTACGCTAAAGGAATGCGCAGGATCGGCAGAAACTTTAAGTAAAAGCGGCTTCATTCAGTTTTATTTACAAACAACGGGCTAAATGTAGTTAAAAACTGTAAAAAAAGCTTATTTTTTATAAGGAGCTAAATTAACAAAATATTCGAGCTGCGAAGCCCCGCAAAAACGGCCCGGGTAAATCAATACATAAAAGTTTAATCTTGGTTTGTGTAGCTTAATTAAATAATAATAAAAACGAGAATAATACCTCATGGTTATTGGATTGATATACAGATTGATTAAATAATAAGTGAATTTAACGGAAAAATCAAAACCTTAATAAGTTCATTAACGTATAATTAATAAAAAAAGGGGCGTCCCGTATCTCACCCCGGAACGCCCTGTAGTTATCTGATGATAACATCAACTAAATCTCAGATCATCATGTTTTGATCTGAACTCTCCATCTTTCTCAGGGATGGGAAGGTTTTTAATATTTTATGAACCTTGCCGTTCATTAAAACGGTGGCGGTCCGCCGGGACCGCCGCCCGGAGGTGGACCACCTGGTCCGCCACGTTCCATAGTTGGTCTTTTGCCGGCAAATTTCTGTAGCTTAAGCGTAAAAGTTAGCAGATAGTAACGCCCCAAACGGTTACTGTTGGTTTGAGTGATATAGCTGCCGTTCTGAGTGGTTGTATAACCGGTGTTTTCGTTAAACACATCCATGACCGAAAAGCGCAGGGTGCCTGCATTGCCCTTCAAAAACCGGCGTTCTACATAGGTGTTCAATATATTAGGATTAGTAGCACCGGTATAGCCGTAATAGATCATTTTTGAATAATCATAACTCAATGTCCAGTCTTTAAAATAGCTTTTGCCATTAACGCCCAGGTTAAGGGTTTGGAAATTGCTGTTAACGTTTGCCTGTTTGATGGAGTTGCTTGAGGTATTAACGCTATAAGTAGTACTTGCTTCGGCATCAATAACATCGGTAATGCTTACCCTAAAGCGTGCGCCTTGAGATAACACCAGGTTTTTGGCGATATTTTTCTCGGTTGTCATGTTATAGGTAGCGGAATCCACATTACTTATATATGAGACGTTGTTATTGTATGAAATGTTACCTATCATGAACAGATTATATTTTCTTTTTTGCCATGGCTTAGCAAACACATAAAATCCTTGTGCCGAGTAATAGCCATCGGCATTCAAATACTGGGTTAAAATACTTCCGGCCAGTTTGCTGTTGGGCGTATAGGTTTTAGGATAGGTAATGGTATTGGCTACTATTTTATTATCAGTTTTAATAAACGACAGGTTACTGAAAAATACGTTGCCGCTTTCAAAATTGAACTTATTGTATTTTAACGAAAGTGTATTATTAAACTCCGGTTTCAGACCGGGGTTACCCTGTACCGGGTATGATGCATTGCTGAAATCTGTAACAGGTTGCAATTCTGTATAAGTAGGCTGATTGCTGCTGCCGTTATAATTTAAACTAAGCGATTGGCTACGCGAAAAGTTATAAATGAACCTTGCAGTAGGTGCCCAGTTAAAGGTATTGTTATTGGTTGTAAACGGTGTACCATCAACTATCGACGATCCTTTCAACAACGTAGGCTGTGCTACCACGCCCAAAGTGTAGTTGTATTTTTTATCGATAAAACGATAGTTAAGCCCGAACCGGTTGGTAACGAAGGTTGAATTATAGTTATTGCTCAACAAATCGTACCTGTTTATATTTCCATCATCGGCCAGGGTGTCGGTAGCTTTATCAGCAGTGGTATAGGCGTAGTGGTAGGCATAGTTCAATTCCACGTAGCCCTTTTTACTTATCGGTTCCATGTACGATACAGTAGTCCCCAGGCTATCGGTACGGCTATCGGTATTGATGAACTGGTTAAGAGGGGCATTACGGGCGCCATCAATATAGGTATAAACCGGGTTTTGATATTTGTTAATGGTATAGCTGCCTGCACCCACATTTACACTGAAGTTACGCCCGTGAGTGTTGAATTTATGATTAAACAACACATTAACACCATAGTTGGGCTCTGTTGATTTACTAAGGTTTGCAAGACTGTAGTTTGATACTGTTTCCGAATTTCTGAGCAGCAAACTGGTTGCATCAGAACTGGTGTTGGTACTGGCGTAAGCGTATGTAGGGGTAATCTTTACATAATTCACCGTGTCGGGCTTGTATTCGATGTTGAAATTTACCCGGTGGTTCAGCTTTTCGTCCTGCTGGTTGTTGGTTTGATTATTTGTACTCGGGTTGGTTGACGATAGGTTATTTTGAATAGTGCTGCTGATGGTATTCACCGAATTATCGGCAAAGCTGTAACTACCATAAGCGGTAATCTTCTTGCCCCAGCTATCGCGATAATTGAACCCAAATGAACGTGCGGTAGTGATCCCGTTCGATGAGCTGCTATTGCCTCCCGGAGGCCCACCCGGGCCGCCACCCCTCGGGCCACCGCCGCCAAAGGTGAACAGGTTGGTATTGGTATTATTCAGGTTACCTAAAAATGCCAATTGCCTGTCGCCATTAAAGCTGAATACATTGGCCGATGCCACATACCTGTTGCTCTCCTTATCGCTTGAGACACCGGGAATGGCATCACGGCCCCCTCCTAAGCTGGCCTGGCCAAAGTAACCATAGTTTTTATTTTGTTTAATGGTAATGTTCAGTACCTTATCCGGTTCACCGGTTTTTACACCGGTGAGATTTGCCTGATCGCCATAGTCATCAATGATCTGGATATTTTGTACGATATCGGCAGGTAGGTTTTTAGTGGCTGTTTTAACATCGCCTCCAAAAAAATCCTTGCCGTTAACACGCACTTTAGTCACGCTTTTGCCCTGGGCGGTGATGTTTCCATCTTTATCAACATCCATGCCGGGCAGCTTTTTAATCACATCTTCAACAGGGGCATTATCGCGCACCTTATAGGCATCGGCATTAAATTCAATAGTATCTTCCTTAAGCTTTACCGGGTTCACATCCGCAATAATTACGGTTTTTAACATCGTAGTTCCTATTTTCAGGATAACCGGCGGCAAATTAGCCGGCTTGTTATCATTAGCCAACACAAACCTGCGCCTGAGTGGTTCATAACCTATCGAACTAAAAACTAAACTAAACTGGCTTACTGTCACATTGTTAAATGTAAAGGTACCATCGGCACCCGTAATAACGGTAGTGCTGTCGGTACCGGTAAGCATTTTTACGCTCGTACCCGCAACCAGGTAACCGGTAGAGTCTTTTACGACACCTTTAACCGTACGACCGGTTTCGGCATTTGCGTTAAATGGTAATACAAGCGCTAAGGCAATTATTACTGCAAAGGAGTATAGGATTTTCATTTTGTGCTGTTTAACAGCCACAAAACAATAGCATTGCTTGTAGTGTAAAAAACATAATGGACAGGCACTATTAATGTATAGACAGGGCACCACTTTTCGCCCATGAAAACGGATAATTACTCTGTATAAAGCTTTTAGCAGCCTTTAAAGATCAGATCAAAGCGCTCATCGGTGTTTTTTGCCTCCCGGGCGATTATGATTGTCCTAAAGCTTTATTGATTTGTAATATTGCTGAATTATATATGTAAATTTATTTTTCGTGCACTATAGTAAACTCTTTCAATGAGCCTTAAGTCAAAAAGCAACACCATCACAATACTCATCCATGTTTTAATATGGGTAGTTTTTGGATTGCTGTTGTTCTTCTACCAGCCCCTTAGCTGGAATGTTGAAATACCGTACCAGTTCTGGGTCAAACAGGCGGTTACTCTTTTTATACTTGTTGCTGCTTATTACTTCAACAGCAAATTACTTGTTCCACGGTTTTTATTACATGATCGCATAGGGATGTACTTTATGGCTGTTGTGGGGGTGGTAATTGTTTTTTTAATGCTCAATAGCTGGGCTGATAAGGTGCTGCATATGCATGAGCATATGGAAGCTGTTTTTCACCGGCAGCACCGCCCGCCAAAACCAAGGGACCGCGGAGGATGGGATTTTTTTGGTACAGTTATCGTAGCGTTGGTTTTAGGGATCAGCACAAGTATTACCGCAATCCAAAAATGGCAAATGGATATCCGCCTGCGCCAGGCATTGGAGCAGGATAAGATCAGTTCAGAATTATCATTCCTGAAAGCCCAGATCAACCCTCATTTCTTTTTCAATACGCTTAATAACATTTATGCTCTTACGCATGTTAATGCCGAAACATCGCGCAAGGCATTGCACCAGCTTTCGCGCATGATGCGGTATGTGTTATATGATACGCAGCATGGCACCGCATTATTAAGCCAGGAGATAGCTTTCATTAAAGACTATATCAGCCTTATGGAACTGCGCCTTACCCAAAAAGTAACCGTTACATTTACACCGCCTGCACATACTGATGATGTAACCGTGGCCCCAATGATTTTTTTACCTTTTGTAGAAAACGCCTTTAAACACGGCATCAGCGCTACAGAGCCGAGTGCTATCCGCATCATTATCGATCAACATGATAGCCTGCTGGAGTTAAAGGTAGAGAATGGTATCTATAAAGATCATAACCCAAGCATTGGCGAAAATAAAGGTATCGGTTTAACCAATACCATTCGCCGGCTTGATTTGCTCTATGCAGGAAAATATAAACTGGATATTACTGAAGATGTAACCGCTAATATCTATACTGTCCACTTAACCCTTAACCTGTCATGATAATTAACTGCATAGCTATTGATGATGAGCCGCTTGCGCTTGGCCTGGTTTGTGCTTTTATCGAGCAAACCCCCTTCCTGAAACTCATTGGCCGTTATAGCAGTGCAGTAGAGGCGCTTGTCGGTTTGCAGGATCAAAAGGTTGATCTTATTTTTTTGGACATCCAAATGCCTAACCTTAATGGCATGGAGCTGGCCCGGGTGCTTGACAGCCGCGGAGCAACTAAACCCCGCATTATTTTTACCACCGCCTACAACCAGTTTGCTATAGAAGGTTACCGGGTTGACGCACTCGATTACCTGCTCAAGCCTTTTAACTACGAAGAGTTTCTGCATGCTTCAAATAAAGCCTTAACTTATTTTGAATTGGTGAACCGCTCAAACACCCCTGCAACCGTAGTCGCCGCAAAGCCGGAAGAAGAGGAATACCTGTTTTTAAAGATCGAATATCAACTGGTGCGAATCGCCCTTAACGAAATTCTTTATATTGAAGGTTTAAAAGATTATGTGAAAATCTATCTGCAGGATAAAGAAAAGCCGCTGCTGTCCCTCACCAGTTTAAAGGTTTTAGAAGAAAAACTGCCATCCAAACGGTTTATGCGCGTACACCGCTCATTCATTGTCTCGCTCAATAAAATTAACTCCATTACCCGCAACGCTTTACAGATAGGCAAAGTAAATATCTCCGTTGGCGATCAGTATAAAGAAGCTTTCGGGGTGTTTTTGAGTAAGTGGAATTGAACCGGGATTAAGCTTATGGTGGATGCTATCACCGTACCATTGTTTGATTTTATAGAATTGCTCAACATCAATTAATTCCTTGAATTCTTTAAGTCAATATCATAAATCCTCAAATCCATTTATTCCAAACACTGATAGAATCAACGCAATCAGAGAAATAAGCGTTCAGGTTAACCCTATTGCAATTTTTCACCTCATTTTTACATCATTAAATAATATTCCCTACTTTTAAATTATGCAAAAGGTAAGTGAACTACAGGTAAGCGTATCAGACTTGAAAGCTTTTGAAGCTTTAGCCAATATACCCGATGATCAGCTGCAGTGGCTGATTGATAAAAGCGAGATCTTAACATTTGAAGATGGTGAATACCTGATGGAGCCGGGGCAGGACCTTACAGGACCGCATTTTATCATCGAAGGCAATATGCGCTTCTTTATGATGCAGCAAGGTTCGCGCCGTGATTATACCCTGGTTGAAAAAGGAAGTATCACCGGTTATATGCCCTATTCACGCGGACTCATAGCCAAAGGTTATGCTCAGGCTGTTGGTGAACTAACGGTATTGAGCTATCCTACGGGCGAGATCATGGAGATGATCCAAAATCATTTTGAACTTACCCAGGCGCTGGTTCACATCATGACTACCCGCGTGCGCGATTTTACGGCCATGCAGCAGCAAAACGATAAAATGATGGCTTTAGGTAAGCTGTCTGCAGGTTTGGCGCATGAGCTTAACAACCCGGCATCGGCCATCGTGCGCGACTCGTTATCATTAAGAAAACACCTGCGTATGGTGCCTGCCCACCTAAAAAATATGTTTGCCATAAGGGCCAGCGATGAACAGGTTGACGGTCTTACCGACGAGTTGTTCAGGATCCTGAACAAAAAAGAATGCTATACCCGTCTTACGCTTAAACAACGCACGCAGCTTGAAGATGAAATATCTGAATGGCTGGAAGATAACGGCGTTGAAGACGCCTATGATATAGCCGAAAGCTTTGTAGACTTTAGTTTTACCACCGAAAACCTGGAGGCCCTGAAAGCGCATATACCCGAACATGCGGTATCCATTATTATGGGTTGGCTTAGCGCCAAGCTAATGGGCGAAAAAATGATCGAGGATATCCAGGAATCGGCACGCCGTATCGCCGAGCTTGTAAGCTCAGTTAAAACGTTTACCCATATGGACCGTGCTCAGGATAAGCAATATGCCGATATTCATGTGGGTATCCGTAATACCATTACCATGCTGGGCTACAAGATCAGGAAGGAGAATATCACGGTGATTGAGGAGTTTGATGATACGCTGCCAGAGGTTAAAGCACTCATTGGCGAACTTAACCAGGTATGGACCAATTTGGTTGATAATGCTCTTGATGCTATGGAAGTGAATGAGAAAGGGACGCTTACCATCCGCACTAAAAAAGATAACGACTTTGTTGAGGTAACCATTATTGATGATGGACCCGGTATACCGGAAGATAATGTTAGCCGTATATACGACCCTTTCTTTACCACTAAAGAAATGGGCAAAGGTACTGGTATGGGCCTTGAAGTGGTGCAGCGTATTGTGAAGCAGCACCGCGGTTCAATAAAGGTAAAATCAAGGCCCGGGCATACCGAGTTTATAGTTTGCTTCCCGATAAATGGTTAGCAAAAAACTGATTTTACCAAAAATATTAGTTAATTTGCCTGCATATTTACCCTATGAGCCGTCCGATAATATTTTCCATAGATGATGATCCGCAGGTACTGCGGTCAATAAGCCGCGATTTAAAGTCGCAGTATGGCAAAGAATATAAAATACTTAGCACAACATCGGCAAATGAGGCATATGATACCCTTATTGAACTGAAAAACAGTTCGGAGGTGGTCGCCTTATTTTTGTGCGATCAGCGCATGCCCGAAATGGAAGGCGTTAAATTTCTGGAGAAAGCGAAAAAAGTATTCCCCGAAGCTAAACGTGTACTACTGACCGCCTACTCCGATACTGATGCCGCCATTAAAGCCATCAACGATGTGCAGCTTGATTATTACCTGATGAAGCCATGGAATCCTCCCGAGGAAAAGCTTTACCCGGTAATTAATGACCTGCTTGGCGACTGGCACAGCCACTACATCCCCGAATTTGTGGGTATGAAGCTGGTAGGTTACCAGTTTTCGCCGCAATCACATGTGATAAAAGATTTTTTAGCCGGTAACCTGATCCCTTATCGCTGGTTTGATATCGAAAAAAATATCGATTCGGCCAGTTTGCTTACCATCAATAATCGCACAACCGATGATTTGCCGATGGTGATATTTGAGGATGGCAGTTGTTTAACAAAACCTACCATAAGGGATATTGCCGATAAAATGGGGAAAAATCCAACCCAGCTCACCGATGTTTACGACGTGGTGATCATTGGTGCAGGTCCGGCAGGATTAGCCGCCGCTGTATACGGTTCATCAGAAGGCTTAAAAACTTTATTGATTGAGCGTAAAGCACCGGGAGGACAGGCCGGTACCAGTTCCCGTATCGAAAATTATCTGGGTTTCCCGGCAGGTTTAAGCGGCGCCGATCTTACCCGTCGCGCCATAAGTCAGGCTATGCGTTTGGGCGCCGAATTTTTATCACCCCAATCTGTTAGCGATATCAAACAAAAAGATGGCTACAAAACCATTATTTTGGATGATGGGCCCGAGATCATCAGCCGTACAGTAGTAATTACCACCGGGGTTGATTACCGCAAGCTGGAAGTTAAAGGCGTTGATAACTTTACCGGGGCAGGTATTTATTATGGCGCCGCAACTACCGAAGCTTCGGCATGTACAGGTAAAGAGGTGTTTGTAATTGGCGGAGGTAACTCGGCCGGACAGGCAGCTATGTACCTTTCCAAATTTGCAAAAAACGTGCATATTATTATCCGCAGGGATGATTTGACGGCAACCATGTCTGCCTACCTGATCAACCAGATTGCCGATACGCCCAATATAAAGGTTATGCCAAATACCGAGGTAATTGAGGCCGAAGGTACCAACTGCCTTGAAAAGCTTACGATACAAAACTGTAAAACCAAAGAATCTGTGGTTAAAACGGCTAACGCATTATATATATTTATTGGCGCTAAACCTTATACCGACTGGATAAAGCTGGATATTATTAAAAACAGTAAAGACTTTATTGAAACCGGCCGCGAGTTGCGCAGCTATGAAAGCTTTGGAAAAGTTTGGAAGCTTAAACGAGATCCATTCCTGTTAGAAACCAGTTGCCCCGGTATTTTTGCCGCGGGTGATGTGCGTGCCGGGGCCATGAACCGTGTGGCATCTGCCGTAGGCGAAGGCTCGATGGCGATAAGTTTTGTACATAAATACCTGGCCGAAGTTTAATCATCAACTACCTATACCTATGGAAGAAACCTGCGCCCATATCGAAGCTATTGAAAGTATAACCCAACCTAAGGATTATGTTTGCGAAGAATGTATAAAGCACCATGGTACATGGCTGCATTTGCGTACCTGTCAAACATGCGGCGTTACGCTTTGCTGCGATAGTTCACCTAATACACATATGACCAAGCATTTCCACGCTGCCGGCCATCCGGTAGTTATATCTGCCGAACCGGGTGAGCGCTGGCTATGGTGTTATGTGGACGAAGCCGTTAAAGGATATTAATTAGAAGTTAGAAGTCTTGATTTCTAAGTTTTAAGCCCTAAGTCGGGAGTTTTAGAGTTTGGCGTTAGTTCAAAGCAATTCCTTTCTTGGTTTCCGGCTCTTGATCTCTTATATCTCTCCACTATCCCTTAAACGACAGTACTTTATCTAACGACCATGGGCCGGAGCCTAAAATGGCAAATAGTATAAGGAGAGCCAGGGCTGTAATTGATGGCCATAACATGGTGTTGATAGGCTCCTGGAAAATACCTGTTAAAAATACCGCGCCAACCAATATAGGGATCTGAATAATGCAGCCCAAACGGGTTAATATACCCATAGCTATGAGTATACCGCCAACCATGTGGGCAAATGACACATAGTATACCAGGATCATCAGCATATCAGGCGATACATCAATAACATCCTGATCGGTAATAATACCGCGCAGGTATGATGTATTTTCCATAAAAGTTATGCCCTTCACCAATAAAAATACACCAAGAACAATACGCACAATATCCAAAACTTTAGGGTGATGAGTATCACCCCAGTGTTCAATTTTATGAACCAGATTCATAAAGGCCTCCTTTTAGTTTAATAATTGGTTATCAGCAACCCGGTGGCGATCAGGGGGGATCAAGTGACCGGGATGCTGCTACTAAATTTAGTAACAAGTTTGTTATAAAACAAGTTTTAAGGAGAGGAAAAAAAGATTCGCAGACTCAAGAACGGATACTTAAACCTGTAATCGCGTTGACCGGCACTTACAGATCATACTCTGCCAGCCAACCCCGCAATCTGGTCAAATCTTTTTTTAAAGCGGTCGAAAACTCATCTTTACTAATAGACAGCTCACGTTTACCATCCTCTGCCCCGCCTAAGGGATATTCGCAGTGCAGGCTCATGGGGCCATTGATATCATACTGTTTCAGCAGGCCAAAGTATTTCTTAAAATCAACCATCCCCTCGCCTAATGGCACACTTTTCACCTGCCATTTGTCGCCCCTTTTCTCCCAGTAAAAATCTTTTACATTGATTGTTTTGGAATAAGCCTTTAACAGATCAAGTGTAACAGGCCAGGTATCGGCACCTTCGGTTGTGGCATGTCTTACATCGTACTGACAACCGATGTTATTAGGATCAAGCCCTTCAAGGCTCAGCCATAAATCCCATTGTGATGCTCCAAACAAGTCGCCGGAGTGGTTTTGATAGCCGCCGTGTATGTCATACTTTTTGTTGAGCCCTGCAAGACCGGCCAGTTGCTTATTGATAGCCCTGATATTGGCAGGTACACTGGTAGCCTTATCATAATCAAACCAGGCGGTACGATAATATTTAATGCCCAATGCCGATGCCGTTTTCAGGATCGGCCCGGCGTATTTTTCATCAGCAGTTTTAATATTGGTTACTATGGTATAAACCTTGAGTCCGGCTTTTTCAATAGCATCAACCGCTTTAGGCAGGTCATCGGCAACACGTTCGGGCAGCACATGGCCATCGGGCCTTACAGTAAGGTCAATTCCGTCAAAACCAAGCTGTACCGTTAAAGCGGCCATATCGGCATAATTAAGCCAGTGCATATGCTTGGAAAATATACTCACTTTTATTTTTTCACCCGCAGAAGGGTTACCTGTAGCAACGTCAGTATTTAAGGGTGATTGCTTAGCCAAAGCACTTAAACCAAAAGGTAAACCGGCAGCAGCTATTGCGGCCGAAGCAATAAATTTTTTGCGGCTGATGTTTTTCATAGGTGTTAAAATTGGTAATGCAATATGCCATTTTTTGTTGTGATTGTTTGCAACAGTTGTACAGAGCAGTAGTTACCGGCGGGAAAGTTTTTATTCACCTGATAGTTTAGGCAGAGGAATACAATGATCGCGGCATATTACCGGGAATGACGAGACGCAGATGTCATTTCTCAATCAAAGCCCACCAAATTTCAAAACTCAGAAACGATATGCCTGGCAAATTTAAATTCTAATCACATTACATTAAAGCGTTTTAAAACACTATTTTTAGCGCCTCAAATATTGGTGCTTGAATATCAGTAAAATGATGTTCAGGAACACCGATCATATACGGTTAACAGCAACATAAAAATGAAAGTTTTAAAATTTGGTGGGACATCAGTAGGTAGCCCCGCCCGGATGAAAGCGCTGCTTGATATCATTAACCCGGCCGAGCGCCAGGTAGTGGTGCTATCGGCAGTGTCAGGCACAACAAACAGCCTCGTAGAAATTGGACAAGCATACCTCGCCGGTGATAAAAAGAAGGCGGTGCAGCTTATTACTATCCTAAAGGATAAGTACGAAATTTTTATTAAGGAATTGTTTGCGAAGCCCGAGTTTTTAGCCCAGGGCAAAGAGGTTATCGACTACCATTTTTCGTTGCTCAGCAATCTTGCTAATGATCTTTTCACCCATATTGAAGATAAGATCATCGTTGCACAGGGCGAACTGCTTTCAACTACCCTCTATCATGTTTATTTAAAGGAGATAGGTATCCCATCGGTATTGCTGCCTGCCCTGGATTTTATGAAGATAGATGAGGATAATGAGCCCATTGTTGATCATATTACCGAAAACCTGCTCCCCCTGATTGATAAGCACCCCGAAGTAAACTTGTTTATTACCCAGGGCTACATTTGCCGCAATGCCTATGGCGAGATAGATAACCTGCGCCGCGGCGGCAGCGATTATACCGCTTCATTGATTGGTGCCGGCATCCGCAGCGAAGAGGTACAGATCTGGACAGATATCGACGGCATGCACAATAACGATCCGCGAATTGTAAAGGGTACGCAGCCTATTGCTCAGCTATCTTTTGATGAAGCTGCTGAGCTTGCCTATTTTGGTGCCAAAATTCTGCACCCGCAAAGCGTGTTCCCTGCTCAAAAATATAAGATCCCGGTTCGTTTATTAAACACAATGGATCCTAAAGCGCTGGGTACCCTGATCACCAATACCAGCGAAAAGGACAAGATCAAATCTATAGCTGCTAAGGATGCCATTACGGCTATCAAGATCCAATCGAGCAGGATGCTTTTGGCACATGGCTTTTTACGCAAGGTATTCGAGGTATTTGAACGTTATAAAACATCTATCGATATGATCACCACATCAGAAGTTGGTGTTTCTGTTACCATCGATGATACCACTTACCTGGGCGATATCACCAAAGAATTAAACGCTTACGGTTCGGTAGAAATTGATGTAAACCAAACCATTATTTGTGTGGTAGGTGATTTCGGGGCCGAAAAACATGGGTATGCCGCACGTGTGCTTGAAGCTGTTAAACATATCCCTTTAAGGATGATATCATACGGTGGCAGTGATCACAACCTGTCGTTACTGGTAAAAACAGAGGATAAGGTTGAGGCTTTAAGGAGTTTACATAACAGGTTGTTTTAATTCCGGATATCGGATTTTCGATTTCGGAATTGCCTTATTTGAAATTTTTAATTTAAAACGTCATCGCGAGGAACGAAGCAATCCCTGATATGCAATAGTTCAGCATGATTTGATGAAATATCACCCATGTTCACAAGTAAAACTATAGATAAATTCAACGGCTTAGAAACTCCGTTTTATTACTACGATCTCGAGGTGCTTAAAAACACCCTGAGTGCCTGCCGCGATGCTTCTGCAAAGCACGGCTTCCATGTGCATTACGCCATGAAGGCCAACTTTAACCCAAAAGTTATTGACACCATACAAACCTATGGCTTTGGCGCCGATTGCGTGAGCGGCAATGAAGTTCAGGCAGCTATTGATCATGGCTTTGATAAAAGCAAAGTGGTATTTGCAGGTGTAGGCAAATCAGACCGTGAAATAAACCTGGCCCTTGATGCGGATATCTTCTGCTTCAATGTCGAATCCATCCAGGAGCTTTTTATTATTGATGGGCTTGCTAAAGCAAAAAACAAAAAAGCTGGTGTGGCTATCCGCATTAACCCGAATGTTGATGCACATACTCACCATTTCATCACCACCGGACTAGATGAAAATAAATTCGGGATCAATACCTGGCAATTACCTGATGTTGCCGCTGCTTTGCGCAAATGTGATAACCTGCAGTTTTTAGGGATCCACTTCCATATCGGCTCACAAATTACCGACCTTGAAGTTTACAAAAACCTGTGTACCCGCATTAATGAAATGCAGGATTGGTTTGAAGATCGTGGCTTCCCGATAAAAGTGCTTAATACCGGCGGTGGCCTGGGGGTTGATTATTACAGCCCGGATAACAACATAGCCGATTTTGAGGCCTACTTCCAGGTGTTTAAAAACTTTCTGAATGTTAAGCCGGGGCAAGAAGTTCACTTTGAGCTTGGCCGTGCACTCGTAGCCCAAAGTGCTTCACTTATATCGCGTGTATTGTATGTTAAAAACGGACAGAAAAAGAACTTCCTGATCCTTGATGCCGGCATGACCGAGCTGATTCGCCCGATGCTTTACCAGGCTTATCACCAGATAGAAAATTTAAGCCGGAGGTCAGAAAGTCCGGAAGCAGGAAAGTCCGAAAGTTTAAAGTATGACGTTGTTGGGCCGATATGCGAAAGCACGGATTGCTTTCAGAAGGATGTGAGCCTGCCTGAGTCATTTCGCGGCGACCTGATAGCGGTGCGTACCGCAGGTGCTTATGGCGAGGTGATGGCATCAGGCTATAACCTGCGCGACAGGGTTGGCAGCGTTTATTCTGAATAAGCTATCTGAACCGGTAGCCAAGTCTTAACTGTACATAGGTACCAGCTTCAACAACGGCCATATAGTTTTTAATCTGCATAAAATAAGCAGCGGTTACAAAACCTGGGTTATAAGCCCTGTAAACGTAATCGCTGTTTTTGTTTCGGTATGCGTTGTCGTTGCCAAATGTACCGCCCCAAAAAAGCCGGAAACCAAACTGATTGGCAACTTTATTGGTATGAAATATAATTTCAGTTGTGCCACCTAATGTAAACAGACCGGCACGCGGATCAGTGTAAAAGCCCGGTTTATTGGTGACAGCTTTCCTAAAGTTAAGATAATCGCCAAACTCATGACTATAGGCCGCTTCAAAGCCAATAAAGCGAAAATCAATATGCCCGCTGCTCACAAAAAAGTTTCCCGATAACCTTCCTCCTGCCGCTCCAAAGAACTTATTTTTAAAGTAGTTGGGATCTTGCGGCTCCAATTCGCTGTTATGATAATTACCTAATGTACCAAATGCGCCGTAAGCCAGGTTGAAATGATCAAATACATGTGCGCGGCTAAAATTAAGCTGTGCGCTAACCAGCTCGTCTGAGTAATTAGGGCTTTCATCAACTACTAAAGCCCCCGAAATATAATTTGCCGATTTAACAGCATCGGCAGATACCGGTTTAGGCAGATAAGCAATATCGCTATGGTGCATGGCCGGCGCATAAATATGATCACTGCACGAGCTTATGATCATACTGGCCAGGAGCAAAAGCAGGCTGAATTTAAGTTTCATTGTAAAAGGTCCGGATCGGGTTTATAAACTGGATACTGAACAATTATACGCTAAAACAAGTAATAAAATAACACACCCTACTGTTTATTCTGGGCAAACGCATTTAAATGGGGGTAACATGAGTTAACGCATTCAAATGTTATACATTTACCCTGGCTATTTATTATACCAGGCTGCCAATAAAGTCATCCGTAAAATCATCGGCAAAATGAATTACGTTTTGCAATGCTTCAAACTCATCCTGTTGGTGCGTTGTAGTAAGTACAACGGCTTTCATACCTGCATTAGCGGCAGCTTCAGCACCTTTAGGTACATCCTCAAACACAACACAATCTGTAGGTAAGGAATTCAGTAATTCGGCAGCTTTTAAAAATGTTTCTGGATGGGGTTTACTTAGTACCACGTCATCGGCACTTACTATAGCTTTAAAATAATGCCTGATGTTAAGGTTATCCAGTACAAAATCAATGTTAAAAGGAATAGCTGCTGAACCGATAGCCATAGGGATACCGTTTTGATAAGCTTTTTCCAAAAACTCATGCAAACCGGGCAACAGTGCCAGGTGGGGTAAAAACTCATCCTGGTAGCGCTGTTCTTTAAGGTACGAAAGCCTGTTCATTTCCTCGTTAGTAAAGCGGTTAGGGCCAAACATACGTACCAGTACTTCCTGATTTTTGCCGTACATCTGTGGTTTTACTTCATCCCAGGTAAAGCTGCCGCCAAGGTCGGTATTTAAAAGATATTGCCATGCTTTGGTATGATAAGGCATGTCATTGATCATAGTGCCGTTGAGGTCGAATATAAAGGCCTTCATGTATTAATTTTCAATTTATGAGATAAACCGAGCTCGGTTTTTTGGCAAACTTAAACCTTTAAAAAACTAAAAGTTGAATTATGCCACATATTCTTTAAACACATGAACGATTAGTTTTTAACAGCTGCACGATGGATGAATAATATTGTTCGATTTTTTTGGCGGGACATTAGTCTTTTCATGTACTCAATCCATCCGATAAAAAAGGTACTTAATCCGAAAGATTTTATCTATAGTGAATTTCCACCTTAAACAATAATTAACCAGTTAAATTGTATTAAAATCATTGCCATTATATCTTTTTATTCTGTAATTTATACAACTATTAGCTAAACTATTGCGTATGTGTTTAATAAGCCCATTATTATTATAGTGTGCGTAAGCTCCGTGTTGGATATATAAAAAAACTACTAATCCTTATACAATATACAATGAATAACGAACCCCTGCGCCTGCGTGCCGTTAAGAGATTTAAGGATCTGGATAGCGACATAGCGGTTGATTTAAATGATATAGTAGGATTAGCAGCTCAGATCTGCGGCACTCCCGTCGCCCTGGTTACTTTGCTCGATACCGACATGCAGTGGTTTAAAGCCGCTACCGGCATCAATATCAGCTGTACCCCACGTGATTTATCATTTTGCAATCACACCATTATCCAAAAACAGGTGTTGGTTGTGCCCGACCTGCTTAATGACAAACGCTTTAACACCAACCCTCTTGTTATTGAGGATCCACAAGCAAGGTTTTATGCAGGCGCCCCTTTGATTACTAAAGATGGCCATGCCCTTGGTAGCCTGTGTGTTATTGACTTTAAGCCCCATGAACTTAACCAGCAACAGATTAAATCATTAAAAACGCTGGCCAGGCAGGTTGTAAACCTCATGGAACTTAATTCAAGTTTACGTTCGCTTGAGCAGCAGCACCAGCAGTCGCAATCACAAAAAGCGTCTATCAGCGAATCGGAAATGAAGTTGAAAGCAATTTTCGACAGTTCAAAAGATACCCATATCCTGGTTGGCCGTAATCTTGAGGTTATGGCATTTAATAAATCTGCGTCGGTATTTATCAAAAGCCTATACAATAAAAAACTGGCCAATGGGGATAATATTATCTCTTATACAGAGCCGTCCCTGGTAAATTCGTTTTCGAAATACTTTGCGGTTGCATTAACCGGCCGGTCCATAAAACGTGAGTGGGAACTGCTGGCCGGAACGCCAAATGCCTGCTGGAAAGAAACCTCATTTATCCCTGTAAAAAATAATAGCAGCGAGGTAATCGGGATAGCTATTAACTCGACAGATATTACTACACGCAAAAGACACGAGGAACAAATCAATATTCAAAAAGAGGCGCTTAACCGTATAGCTATCATACAATCGCACGAATTGCGGAGGCCGGTAGCATCACTGCTTGGCATATTAGACCTCATGCGAATGGAAAATATTGATTTTGGTTACTTTAATATAATAGAACATACCGTTAACGAATTGGATGAAAAGATACGGGGAATAGTAAAAGATTCGGAAGATACCATACAGGGAGGTCATTTGGCAATAGTAGCCTGACCATCAATTATCTAAAACCTAAATACCATCCCACAGATTTGGTTTACACCTAAATTACGCTTTGGCTATTGCTGATTACGGTAAATTATAACTACCTTGGCGGCATTAATAAATAAAAGAATGCAAAATCAAGGAACAGTAAAATTTTTTAATGAAACAAAAGGTTTCGGATTTATAGTACCAAGCAATGGTGGTCCGGATATTTTTGTTCATTCAACAGGTCTTATCGACGAAGTTCGTGAAAACGACACCGTTGAATACGAAGTTGAAAACGGCCGTAAAGGTCTTAACGCGGTAAATGTAAAAGTTATATAATTATAATATAATCATTAAGCCTACCAGGCACTCAAAGTTTGAGTGCCTTTTTTTTGCTTTATTTTTTTGTTAACCTGCTGCGTACACCAGCTTAATACTTGAATGTTACTTTCAAATAAAAACTGGCATTGTTGTTGTTTATTCCAATAATATCATAAATCGACTACACATAAAACAAAGAAAAGAACATGAAAGATCAAGCAAAAATTATAGCAGCACTATTGGTAGGTGCAGCGGCGGGCGCGGCTTTGGGTTTATTGTTAGCTCCTGAAAAAGGAACAGAATTAAGAGGCGATATAGCAGATTATATAAACGACCTGGTTGATACTGCCAAAACTAAAGCGCAAACAACAGCCGGAGATATTAAAGATTACAGTAATAGTGTGATTGACAAAGCTAAAACCAAGTTTAGCGGAACTGTTAGCGACCTTTGGGACGCTAAAGATAAAGCTGTTGATGCTGCAAAATCAAAAGCCGACGACCTTGCAGTCAAAGCAGGTGACGCCGCGGATGAAGCGAAATCAAAAGTCAAAGCGACTGCCAATGACTGGAACAATTCTGTACAGAACGCATAATATTTAGTACTATTATAAAATAATAAAACCCTGCCAGTTAGCAGGGTTTTATTATTTTATAAGCTTTTTTATTATCTATTCCATGTATTGTTACTTTCATCGGCATCCATAAATATGCCGCCGTCTAAAGTAACTGATTTAATGGTCTTAGTGGTTTTAATATCTATTGCAATTTGCTTTTGATTTTTTTCCCAAACCACGGGGGTTTGATGAATGCTCTCGCCCGACCCATCAGCATAAGTAATTTTTACATCAAACGGAATTACAAAACCGCCCACGTTTTTAATTGCTACTGTATAGCCACCGGCTGCTTTGGTTACACCTTTTATCGACAAATCAATATAGTAATTAGTAAAGAACCAGTTATTGAAAAACCAATCGAGGTTTTTACCTGTAATATTACTCATAGAGTTAAAATAGTCCCATGGTATTGGGTGTTTGCCATGCCAGCGGTCCATATATCCATGCAGTGCTTTTTTGAATAGTTGATCGCCCAACATGTCTTTCAGGGCTAAATAACTTAATGATGGCTTACCATATGAGTTATTACCGTACCCACCCCTCAATTCGCTCGATGGTGTAATAACCGGCTGATCTTCGGCGGTTGAGGCATCATGGATCCATCTGTCAACACGGAAATTTTTGTACAGTGCTTCAGCTTTTTCTTTGCCAACTTCTGATGTTCCTATCAACAGTTCAAATGTGGTTGCCCAGCCCTCATCCATAAATGCATAACGGCTTTCGTTAATACCCATATAAAATGGAAAATAGGTATGCGCTATTTCATGATCCTGCACAAATTGCGAAAAGCGTACATCATTAGTATGGCTATCGTTAACCATCATAGGGTATTCCATATCTGCAAAGCCCTGGAAAGATGTCATCTTGGGGAACGGATAAGGTACGCCCGGCCAGTTGTGGGATAACCAGCTTAATGAATTACGGCCGTTTTGTACCGCATGGTGAAAATCTTCCGAGCTATCTAAAAAAGCGGCCTGCATACTGGCACGGCGGTTTGTTGCATCATCAACCACAACGCTGGCCGCATCCCATACATAATGATCACTGATGCCTACAGCCATATCGCTGATATCGTTAGCGGTCCAGGTCCAGGTGTTCATCTCCTTTTGAGCCGTTACTTTATGGGCGGCAAGCTCAGCAGCCGATGCAATATTGATAGTTGAATCACTGGTGAATGAAGCCTTCAATCGTTTTGCATATTCAGGCTGAAGTACTTCATCAGGGTTTTGCAGGGTACCGGTAGCCCAAACTACGTAGTTTTTAGGCGCTGCAACGTGCAGCGTATAGTCGTTAAAGTCGTTGTAAAATTCCTGGGCATCTAAAAAAGGTAGCCTGTCCCAGCCATTGTAATCGTCATAAACCGACACACGCGGATAAAAATAAGCCAGGTAACAGGTAGTTGAATCGATCATTCCTTCGCGGCCGCTTTCTTTCGAAATTTCAAAATGCCAGCCAATATCAAGCTTAACAGAATCATGAGGTATCAACGGCTTACTTAAACCAACCATTTGATTTGTTGAACCTGATGCAACTTTTTTTGCTTCGCCATTAATTGAAAAGCTATCAAACTGAATGCCCGGTGTAAGATAGTCAGCCCCTGCATCGCCAAAACGGGCGGCACCCGGTTTATGAATGTTCAGGATGAGCTTCATGTTAAGCCTTTTTAAAGTATCCGGACTATTATTAACATAAGTGATCTGTTCTGTGCCTTTCACAGTACGATTTTGAGGCACAGCCGTAATACTGATATTATAACGGCCATAATTTTGCCAGTACTTTTTGCCGGGGCGGCCATCAGCCGAGCGCGTTTCGTTTTTGAATGCTTTTTGTATATCGCGGGGCATATACAAGGTTTGGGACTTAACCTGTATAAACGCAATGCAGGCTAATGCAGATAAAATAAAGGGTTTGGTCATATGTCTTAAATTTCTTTGCCAATTTAAATTAATTGGACTAAATAACGATATGCAGGAAACATTAATCGGAAAATTTAAAACAAAAAATCGCTTGATAAATCGCTATATCAGAGCTTATTTTGTAACAAAGCTGTCACAAAGATTATTTATAAATAAATATTTTGCGGTATCGGATATATTTTTTTTTACTTTGTTACCAGTTATTTTAATAGGGGTATTAAATAACTAACATTTAAGCCATCTGCGCTATGCGGATGGCTTTCTTTTTTTATAGGTACTTAATCTGCAATTATATATTCTTTGCTAATAAGCGTAAACAGCTCATCGTTGTCAATTGATTCATCTTTACATTCGGTAAGTAATTGTTGAGCTTCAGTATAATTAAGCTGTTGGGCCACCATTATTAACATATGGCACGATGTAATATTAATATGCTCAAGTAACTGCAGATACAACATAATATCCATATCCAGCAATACAGGTATAGTTTGCTCTTCATCCAGGCAAAACTCATCCTTAACAATTGACTTTATAGGGTTGCAGTTCTTATCCGACGGAATTTCATTAATAAGGGTATACACCTTCTTCATCCGTTCTATCTGCTTTTTTATATCGTCCCAAAACTCCTGTATAGCCTGCTGCAATGCAGTAAACGAAGCGAGACTTTTCAAATGTGCAAGATGTTTATCAAGGTAACATTTACCAAAATAAATACGGTTAAGATTGTGGACAAATACCTGTTTTAACAAATCGTTATCCAGTGTTTTAGGGGTATTGTTGCTCATGGTATGAAGTTAAAAGTATATAGTTAGGGTTTATATATTTCTTAAAAGCTGTTTCACGCAATTGCTTATCAAACTTACCTTAAAAATAACTAAGTTTTATTACCCGGACAGATGTGCCGAGATAAATTAACTTTGCATTGCAATAACATAATGCTATGAAATATAAATTAGGCGATTTTGTTCGATTTGTTGATGAAAAAATGGAAGGTTTTGTAACGCGCATCATCGACGAACAGATGATAGGTGTTACCGGCGACGACGATTTTGAGATTCCGGTACTTGCCAGCAAAGTAACTTACATTCATGGTTACCAACCGGCAGGGGCGACAAAAAGCAACAATACAACGGATGAAAAGCTCGTAACACCAGGTGAATTTGTTAAAAAAGGCGTTTATATAGGTGTGGTTACTGATACCAGGGCAAGTTCTGTCGTACATTTTCATTTAATCAATGAAACTTCGTTTCAGCTGCTCGCTACTTTAACAACGGATAAGCAACAGATATTTAAAGGCGAATTTGCAGGGATTATTGCGTCAAAATCAACCGAAAATATCTACTCCGCCCAACTGGCCGATCTGCAGGTTTGGCCAAAATTTATTTTCGGCGTTTTATTCAGCACCAAACAAAATGTTGAACCACCGGCACCGTTGGCTGTACATGAAAAGTTTAAGGCCAAGGATTTCTCAACCACTAAAAAGAACATTCCATTACTTAACCAGGCCGGCTGGCTCATCAGGCTCGACGAGCCTGAACTGGTTATTGATGCTCAAAAACTGAAGGAAAGCTTTTTTGAAAGCCCTACCGAAAAAATAGTGATTGAAAAGCCGGTTAGCGAAGTTGACCTGCATATAGAAAAGCTGCGGGACGATTACCAGTTTTTAAGCAGCGCTGAGATTATGGAAATTCAACTGGCCCATTTTCACAAAGCATTGGATGCGGCAATTGTTCATCAATTACCCGATATCACTTTCATACACGGCGCGGGCAATGGCACACTGCGTAATGAGCTGCACAAACAATTGGGCAGGCATAAAAAAGTACAAACCTTTATGGATGCCCGTAAAGAAAAATTTGGTTACGGCGCTACCAAGGTGTTGTTGAAGTAACAATTTACGACAGTAAGTAAGCCTTACGAAGTTTTGAAACCTTCGTAAGGTGGTTTTTTCTCTTATTTTTTCGCAAACCAGATTTCAAGATTAGGCAACTTTAAAGTTTGATGCGGCGATGCCGGATCATGTAACTTTAAACTCACCGGGTAAAGTTCATTTGCTTCAAACGTTAAAGGTTCAAGATCTTTAACATAGATATTTTGTGGAATACTATGTGTGAGCGCAAAAGGGATGTTCTTTTTAAAGTTGTTGAACACTTTTATCAGTAACTGGTTATTGCCGGGCATCAAATCCAAACCGATGACATGACTTACAGAGGCAGCCTTACCCGGATTATTATTGATGAGCAGTTGCCTGCCATTCAGCAAAACAATTATACCATCGCCGCTGGTAACCTTAACCTGCGCGTAAATTAAATCCTTACCTGCGTTAATGTTTTGCAAAATGTAGTAAGCATTATCCATGCCTGCAGGCAGATCAATCAGCTGCCCATTTTTATATTCATTTACAGACCGCCATGATTTATCGGTGTCTTTGGTAAAAGGTTCTGAGATATCGATTTTATCCGCGCTGCCATTTAAACCTCCTAAGCCCGCGGAGTATGGGCCGGTTATATACAATGGACCCCATTTTATTTTAGCCGTATCGGGTTTATACTTCATCTTCCTGTCGCTGTCGAGCTTGAGCGTGGTGGTTACATTATTTACATTTAGGTCAATAATGCTGCCTTTTTCTTCGTCGGTATACTGTATAGCAGGCTGGTACTTGCCTTTGTGTTTAGGCTTAATTGTCCAGCTTTGCTTTACCGTACTTTGATAATTGCTGTTGTAATCAATGCCCGATGAACTATAATAATTATAAGCATTGTGCTCATTCAGTTTTATGTGGTCATAACTGCTGCTCAGGATATGAACAGGTTGCACTTTGTAACCTTCGGCAACATCAACCGCTATAACTTTTATTTGTTTTTCACTGTCAAAACCTGCGGGTAAGGTTATCACAGCGGCATCAGTTGCCTGTTTAAAGCTAAGCGATTGTTGTTCACCCAAAACAGAAACATTACTGATCCTGCCTTCCAGACCGGGTAAAGTAATCAAGCCATCAGCGGGCACCGAAGTTACAAAAAGATAAAGCTTATTGGGTTTAGCAGTTATATTACCCCATTTAAAGGGGGTAAAAAATGGATCGGCAGTTGTGCCATAAACAGCTTCGGCATTTTTATGGAGCCAGGCGCCTATCTTCAATAAAACATCCTTTTCAAAACCAACTACTGAGCCATCGCCTTTGGGCCCGATATTAAGCAGGTAATTACCTCCCCTGCTAATCACACGGATCAGGCTTTCCAATTTCTCTTTATACTTTTCATCCTTGCTTCCGCGTTTTTGCCATGATCGGTAGCCCCAGGTTTCGTCAAAAAATGAAGCAGGCGACTGCCAGGGCACTCCAATGGAATAATCGGGATACTGATTATCACCCATTACGGCAAAATCGCCCTGATCATTACCCAAACGGCTGCTCACCATACAATCAGGCTGCAAGCGGTGCACGAATTGATAAAGCTCTTTACTTTGTTCAGGGCTTTGCGACCCCATATCAAACCAAAGTTCGGATATAGTGCCATAGTTTGATAGTAACTCGGTTACCTGCTTCTTGTTATATTCATGATGCTCGGGTGTTATATAATCAGAATTATGACTTGATATGGGTGACGCCTGCGGATAATGCCAGTCTATCAGCGAAAAATACAAACCAAACCTTAGACCATGCCTTTTACAAGCTTCGGACATTTCCTTTACCACATCACGGTTAAATGGAGTAGCATCAACCACATTAAAATCGGTAGTTTCAGTTTTAAACATGCAAAATCCGTCGTGATGTTTTGAAGTTAGTACAACAGAGCGCATCCCAGCCGCTTTAGCCAGCAGGGCAATACTATCAGCATTCCAGTTTATCGGGTTAAAGTTTTTGGCCAGGTTGGCGTAAGTATCACTGTAAATACCAGCATGGGCCTGAATTTGCTCACTTAAGCCGCGGGTAACCGGCTTCCCATCCCAAACGCCACCCAAAACTGAATAAATACCACCGAAATGGATAAACATGGAAAACTTTTGATCTTGCCATTGCTTTATCGAAGAAGACGGCGGTTGTGCAAATGCAAAATGAATACAAACTAATAACGATAACAGTATGCTTATGATTTTTTTCATGAGGAGGAATTCAATATCTCAAAGTGTAAAAAAGTTGTTAATAAACAAAAAACTCACAACTTAAACTTGCCTGTTGTAAACTAACAGCTATACAATTATGCACACAAAACACCTCAACTTTACACTTTTGCTAATAAACATGTTATATAATTGTGAAATACGCTTCACAAATTGCATTTTTTTAATAAAAATATTATTTGCATCTTTGTAGCAACACAACCCTAACCCTAATTCATAATGAAAAAACTTCTCTTGCTCAACAGCAAGGGTTCATTTAACCTTTAAAAAAACGTAATGTCCGAATCTATTCAAATTCAACCCAATATCCATTGTGAGCCTTGCAAAGAATGTGGTGCACGTCCGGTAATTAATCAAACCCGTAAAGGTTTTGTGGTTACCTGCCCAACAAATAAAAAGCATTATGAAACTGCTCCTGGTATGGTGAATATTGATGAATGGAACAGGTTTAACCAAAAATCACCCGTGCTTACAGGCACACAATATAAAAGCAAAGCCTCATAAAAACTATTCCATAAAGTAATAGTTTCAGTTTTGGGTATTTAATCAATAAAAGCCTGCTTATGAGGATACAATGGGTTTAATTGTATTCATGTTATGCATATTGTAGATACTGAAAATGAACCTTCAAAAAAAAGGCACAGCTATACATTTTGTCCAAAGTGCCAAACTAATACCGGCCAAAGGATTCACCGGCCGGCATTGTTAAAGCTATTGACATTTTGGTTGCCGGTTAAAAGGTATTTTTGTTATAGCTGCAACAAAAAATACCTGGTAATTGAAAGGTAACGAAACCGTTCAGTAACAATACACGTTCTATTGTTCAAAACATAGTATCGCTTAATAATACAAGACCATTTCACTTTGCAAAAAGCAGAGCCGTTTGCCTACTACCCGATTTGAGATACTCAGCGTAGCTTTTTTTAATATAACTGATCATATCATAATCGCTCATCTTTTTCACTTTTTTAATTTCGGGGTGATATTGATTCATAAAATTTTGCAGCGAATCGCCTTTAAGATTAGTTATTGAACTCACCTTTTCCGGCGAAAAAAACCGATCCACATACTCATCTTCTTCATCCTTCAGCAAAATCTTTTGCAGCTTTGATTGCGGAGCTTTGTTTTTATTCAACATGTCGATCACCGACAGCAAGTTGATGCTCAAGATAGTTGCTGTACTTTTATCCGCATTTATGTGATTGCCGGGCTTACCAAAATCAAGATCAGCCGGCCGGGCTATAAACGCATCTTTTATGGTTGAGCTATGATAGGCAAAAACAGAGGCAAACTCCTTCCTGTTACGTAATGAATCGGCCCTGGCATTACGCCTGGCCCTGATTTTCACCTCACTTAAAACAGTTGCCGCAGGCTCAATGTAACATCTTAAGGTATCAAATTTTAAAAAACTGACTATAAGCTTAAAAGGCTTGTAACCTATGCTGGTGATCCTTAAAGTGTCACCGGGCTTTACGTTGGCTAACAAAAATTTCCCTTCGGCATTACTTATGCTTTTTGATGCCGGTGTATTAATAAAAGCATTTGCCACCGGCAAATAGGTAGTTTTATCAATAACGATACCTTTAACACGCTGGGCAAACAGATTTATTGACAAGAGCATCAATATTACTGTTGAGGTAAGTTTCAATGTTTTCATGACGGGTTCAGTTAACAGGTGAGCAGGTTAACTAAATATACGCATAATTATTAACCTTTACGCTTTTAACAAATATTAACACTTGCCGCATTACGGTCACAAAACTTTTCTTTCCGTTAAAAAAGCCAATAAACTACTTTATCATAGCTTCAAAAATTTCATCAAAACTTTTGCTTTTAAATTTTTGGAAGGTTCCGTCAAACTTTTCGCTAACGGGGTTAAGCAGTTGAAAACAAAGCTGTTTATCTTCTTCGCTCAATGCGCTGGTCATCATTCGCGCAACTTCAAGTACACGTACTTTGGCTTTTCCAAGAGTTTCCTCTCCAAGGGCTGTTAATTTTAAACGCTTAATACGTTTATCATCAATATCTTCATACTCGGTTATCAGTTCGCGTTTTTTTAGCCTGTTAAGCATATTGGTACCACTTGATAGTTCGATTATATTATTATAAATAGCTTCAGATTTTATTGGATTAACCTGGTTAAAAATAGTAACCAATATACCGAACTCCTCTATCTGATCAAGCCCTGTACCTTCAAGCGCTTTGTTTGAATATACCATATGGTACTTCCCTATCCGTCTTATCAAAATCATGAGCTTGCCGTTAATTCCCGGCCTTAACTGCCAGTCGGGCGTCGCTTTCTTCTCATCTGCTGCCTTGGCCATTAGCTGATGTCGGAAGAAATCATCCAAATTACAACCGGGATTTTTCTCCTCATAATCGCCCCAAAGCTTAACCAATTCAACTGTTTTATTCACGTGTAATTTCCTTTTGGTATCAAATCTAAAAAAAATGTCTCCAATATTTGCTATTTACTTTCTTTTGGTATAATATTGTATTAATTTACTACCATATGGTATATTTTATAAATTTAATCAATCATAACAAATGAATACCTCACTCTTTTTACCAGCACTATTAATACTACACTTAACAGGGCTAACAATAATGGCGGGCACCACCATTGTTGATTTTACAGTATTTAAAACCTTTTGGAAGCATTTTGATGATAATACAGAAAAATCAAAAGGTATACTGGCAGGTACATCTAAGTCATCAACACTGATTGGAATAGGTGCCGCCCTACTGGTTATAACAGGCATTGGCATGATGGCCTTAACCCATGGCGTATTTGGTGAACAGCTATGGTTTAGAATAAAAATAGGAATTGTTTTGGTTCTAATGCTGAACGGGATAATTTTTGGCAGAAGGCAAGGCCAAAAATTACGGATGATTATGAATAACAACGGTGCTTACTTAACAGAACAGGTTGACCAAATTAAGGTGAACCTTAATATCTTTTTTACAGTACAACTGATATTGTTTTTCAGCATAGTTTTTTTAAGTGTTTTCAAATTTAGTTAATCACCAAAAAAATGAGAATGCAACAAAACATGCCTATTTATAAGTTGGTAATTGTAGGCGCAGGCGGCGGCATTGGCAGGCAATGCGTTGAACAGGCCCTTCAGGCCGGGCACCTGGTTACCGCAATATTACGAAACCCGGCCAAATTAGCAATCGAGCACCCCAATCTAAAAAAAGTAAGCGGCGATGTTATGCAACCCGGCGCATTTGAAAATAATTTTGCAAACCAGGATGCTGTAATTTCGGCAATAGGCGTAGCCGGTGGTTTCGGATCAGATAAACCCACAACTTTGTATTCGCAGGGCAATGCCAATGTTTTAAAAGCGATGGAACAAAAAGGCATAAAACGCATGTTTCTGATCTCGGCCAGTGCAATTGAAATAAGTCCCGTGCTCCCATTTTATATCAGGTTTATTGAAAAATATGTAGTTCAAAAACTGCTGAAACACATGTATACCGATTTGCTCAAAATGGAGGCAGTGATAAAAAGCAGTAACATTAGCTGGACTATCATTAGACCTCCACAGCTTACAAACCAGGCTGTTGCCGGCACATATCGCATAGCTATTAATGCATTTCTTAAAAACTGCCTCAAAATATCAAGGGCCGATGTTGCGCACTTTATCATCAATAACATTGCTAACAGGGATACATACCAGGCAACAATTGAAATTGGATATTAACACTAAATTCCGCCAATGAAGCAGGGCACTTTTAACTACATGTTAGCTTAGCGATCCAATCAAAGCTGACTATCTCATATAACAAAAAAAGACCTTTCCATTACTGTGGCCGTTGCGCAACAGGGCTTAAAATGGCTGAATAATTAAATTGCAAAGCAAATGATTATTCGGCCATTTGCTTTTATAGTCAATGCTGAAAGCAGTTAGTATGTTTGCTATCTTCAATAAACAGGCCGATAATGTATTGATTACGGCATCAGAATGGTTTCCCGGTAGCTTTCTTTTTCTTCTTCTGATTTTTGCAGGTATACCATTGACAAGTTTTTTAAGGTTATATGCAATGGCGGCCATGATCATACATTTATTGGCCAATTCGAGCCCTTTTGTGTTTACCTGTTTCATGCCTGTAAAATTGATCAGGGTGCCCAGTACCGGTTCTACCGTACTTTGTCTTACTTTCCTGGCCTTGCTCCCTTGTCGGGTTTGCATGCGTTCATGCATTTCTATATAAAGGTCTTTAGCTACGGAATCCTTAAACACTTTAAAGCCTTGCAGATTAGCGCAGGTGCTTTTAAGCGGACAGTCCCTGCAATCTTTAACACTGGTACGATATATCTTATGGGTATTATCGTTCTCTGCTTTTTTGAAGTTGTGAAAAGTAAGGTATTTGCCTTCAGGACAAACATACCGGTCTTGCTCCCCGTCATAACTGAAGCCCTGCCGGCTTTCCCTGCTTTGACATCCTGGCCTGTTAGGTATGAAGCCTTTAATATGATTACCAGCTAAAAACAGAAGCGCCGCTTCACCGCTATAACCTGTATCGGCAAGCACATCTTCTATTTCCATGCCATTATCTTTAAGGTTTCCGGCGACATGGGTAAGGATCTCAGGTAGGCATGGTGCATCTCCTTTATCTGCATGGAAGGCCTGGATGTGTGTAATAACGTGGTTTTGTGTATCTACGCTTACATGAGCCGAATAGTTCAGCCGTGTTGTTTTTCCGGGTTTCACCGATAACCGGGCATCAGGGTCTGATGGGCTGTAACGCTTGCTGTTCGCTTTCTTATCAACTTTAGCATTCTTTCTCGGCTTAGGCTTAGTGTTTTCATCCGGTATGTCCCCAGCCGGGGCTTCATCATTATGATCGTCCAATTGCTTGCCATAAGTTGCCGCATCATTCATGATCTCGCGTTCTACCAAACTTGACATAGCTGCATTGGCTTTGACAAATGCGCTATCGATAGCCTGTCTTTTACCTGCTACCAAACCTGCATCAATACACTTTTTCAGAACCTGTTTAAAGACAGCTGTAAACTCCTCTTCTCCGTAAAGCTGGCGTGTGCGGCTTAATGTCGAATGCCAGGGAAGTTCTTCATCCAGATCATATCCTATAAAATAGAGGATATCCATGCGCATACGTGAGGTAGCAATAATGCGCCTATCGCTATTCAGGTTCTCTAAATAACCAACAAGCATTAGTTTGAAAAACACAACCGGGTCAATGCTCTTTTGACCCTCTGTACCATAATATTTGCTGGTCGTATCATAAACAAAGTTCAGATCGAGTATACTTTTCAAACGCCTGTAGAAGTTATCTGCTGGAACGTAGTCTGAAAGCTGAAACCGGATAAAGAGCTTTTCCTGATAATCTTTTTTGCCTTGCATATCCTTAATATACAAAACAAATATCTGATTGTCAAATGTTTATAAAAAAACTAACCCAATCGAACTTTATTCGACTGGGTTAGTTGAAAACCTCAGTTTAGTTGCGCAACGGCCACATTACTGAAAAGGTCTTTTCTTTAATTACGCTGCGGATTATTTTCCGTAAACTATCCAGGAAGCTTTCGACCAGTCATTAGCTGGATCGATCGCACCTATATAGTTGGTTTTATCAAAGAACGAATCGGATAAGGAGCCATCAAACTTGCCTGCAACAATTGCCGGTGAACCTGCTTTAGGCAATAGGTTCGGAGCAGCATTGTTAAACGGATCGGTCAACATAATATCTGCTGCAGCAGTGAATGATTTTGTGCCATCACGGCCTTCAACTAAAGTTTTTAAACCTGCTGCGTCCAGTAAACCAGCTGTAGCCAATTTGTCAACTTTATAAGGTGAAGTTACCGCCTGCAGCAAGCTGTTTTTTAAACCGCTTGTCCCGGCAATATAATACTGTGCGGTTGGGTCATTATCCAGGTCTAAGCCCGCTTTTTGCCCCCCCATTACGATGGCATTAGCCAAAATAAATTTTGCACCTCTTCTCCAGCGCATACCATAGCCGTAATCCGCAGATACACCTGTGGCGTTATTAGGCCCTACAGCAGTAAAGTTTGACAACAAAGGGAATGTGTTAGGAGTTAATAAATAGCCTTTAGCATCTGTTGTGTTATCCACTTCAAAATTGTTGGAGATGTCACCGCTGGTACCTTTATTATCAGTAAATGCCGGATCTTTAACAGAGATCGCGTATTGGATCTTACCATGGTATCCATCATCAAAATCAAAGTCATCATCGGCATTGTTATAGGCAACCAGGTATTTAGCATTAAATGAACCGCCGAAAAACTCGTAAGCATCGTCAAGGCCGCGAAGCACTTCAATGTGATCTACTTTGGTACCGCTGCCAACAGTGTACATACTTAAGCCATTTACTTCATCACCTGGATTAACCGCTTTACCGGCATATTCAATACGTACATATTGTAAAACACCTGAATTATCAGCGTCGTTTGTGCCGCCGAATGGCTGGTGCTCGGTATCTACGCCGCCTTCAAGAACTGCGTGGTTGCCATTACCGGTAGCCGACCCAACTATCACAAGGCCACCGAGATTACCTGGTTTCGGATCAGCCTCCGCCGAGGTGAAAACAATTGGCTTATCAGCAGTTCCGGCGGCATTGATCTTGCTTCCTTTATAAATGATAAGGACACCGGCTGAGTCTTTATTGCTCACAATCTTGGTTCCCGGATCGATGGTTAAAGTTGCATTATTATCCACATAAACGTAACCGCGAAGCCTGTAAGTAATATCGGCGGTCCAGTGCGTGTCTTTAGTAATCTTTCCCCTAACATCCATTTTGGTAACAGCAGGAGGATTAACCGGCGGATTTGTACCCGGGTCATTGTTTTTTGAGCAGGAAGCTAATCCTATCATGGCTAATGAGCCAAGTAAATACAACGTTTTTTTCATAATAATTGTTAATAATAATTGATAATAAATTGCAATGCCTTTTACTGTATAGCGTGATTATTTTTTGAAACTGAAATTATATTTAAACGAAAGGGTTGTTCCAAAACCCGAATAACGGCTTTGGATTATTTTATCCTCTTTAGCATTATATGCGGTACTCCCCGAGCTTCCGTAATTATTATACAATGCAAAAGGCTGCGCAAGCAGGTCGGATACGGTCAGTTTAAGCTCGGCACGCTTTTTAAATAAAGCCTTACTTAGCTGCATATCGATCACATTCCGCGGCTTCTCATAGATATCCACGCCACCGGTAACGGCCCTGAAACATAAACGCTCCCCTATCCTATTATAAAGCACGTTGAAAGAAAAATCAGTACCTTCGGGTGTATAATACAGGCCCGAGTTAATCAGGTAGGGTGACTGTCCCTGAAGGGGGGTAGACGCGTTACGGCCATCAGCCAGCTTTACCTTGGCATTGATATAGGAAGCATTCACATAAAATGTTACATCATTCAAGAAACTTCCCTCAGCAATAAAATTCAGTTTCTTCCTCATCTCGGCTTCAAAACCGAAATCCTTGGCATTGAGCGCATTCTGATAAGTCAAAATATCGTTACCCTGATTGATCTGCTCAATCGGATTCTTGAATTTCTTGTAAAAAGCCGAAACCGAGATGATCTCCCCTCCTGACGGGTAATATTCAAAGCGAAGGTCTGCGTTATCAATTATACTTCGCTGCAGGTCCGGGTTACCACTGACGATAAAGTTAGTCTGGTAGTCAAAATAGCGAAAACTGGCAAGCTCTCTGAACTCCGGACGGTTTACTGACCTGAAGTATGCCGCACGTAAATTGACCTTCTCCGATAAACTATAGGTCAGGTTACCCGAAGGCAGGACATCGGTATTATTATATTTCTGTTCGGTTTGGCCCAGCGGTTTAAGCGACTGCGCATACCGTTCAACACGTGCCCCCCAAACCAAACGGATTTTTTTGCTCAGCTTATTGTCCAGCATCACATAACCCGCGTCCTGATCGGCTTTTCCTTTGTAATCGGTGGAGCTAAGGTCCAGGCGCGACAGATCGATCCCGTTTTGAGCAATACTTTGAGGACTGAACACATTAAAGATTGTATAACCGCCGGTGAGCGGGATTGCTTTGTTTCCGAAGCCTATGGCGTCAGTGTATCCCAGCGCGTCAATGCTGAAATCACGGTCACGATGAGAAATAAGCCCACCAAATTTCAATTTCTGCGACTCATCAAGCCACTTGAACGGAACTGCCAGGTTTGCTTTCGCGCCGTAAATATTTTCATTTAATTTTGAATACACACGGCCAAGGTCATTAGGTTTGGGGCTGTTTTCGCTGGATAATGAGATATATTCGGGCTGGTTCAAAGGTGTATAGATGGTTACGATCCTTTGGTCGGGCTGGTTCCGGTATGATAAACCGTAGGAAGCATTCCAGTCAAAAATAATATTCTTTTTTCCCAGCGTGTGCTGCCCTTCCAATGCGGAAGTATAAATGCCGTTTTGAGTTGTCTCCACAGAGTAGCCTTTGTAGCGCAGCGGGTCTGTTTGACCGGCCTCAAAATTCAGGGCATTGTTGGTTTGCTCGAAGTCAACAGAAAAATCGTTATTGTAAAGGTTTCTCCAGGCAATTTTGTTTTTTCCAAATGTATAAGCGAAATTCAGCAAACCGCCAAGGCTTTTATAGTTGGTATAGGTATTACGGTCAAAGCTGTACAGGGGAAGCTCTTTCGATGCGTCATTGAACCCGGTATAACCAATTCTGTCACCAAATGATGCACGGTGCCCATTGCTGTAGTTCAGACTGAAGTTATAACCCAGGCGATTGCCATTTGTATTGATTTTGGAGTTGCCCGTGGAAAATTGAAAACCAATATTGGGAAGGCTCATTTGCCCTTCTTTGTAATAAAAAGTATTGGGAAAATGCTGCGCTATAGCGATTTTTTCGGCACTTGTTGTCCCGGATGTATAGTCTTTTTTCACATTAGAATAAGCCGCAGGCAGCTTTCTTGAACCGTCATCGAATCCAAGAAAATCATATTTCCCGTTAGGCCTCGCATCAATAAAGTTATTCTTAAGGGTAGTTTTGGAATTATAGCCAACGCTTAACGCCACTTCCAGGAACCTGCTGTCGGGAATATCTTTGGTAATAGTATTGATTGTACCACCCGCAAAATCACCGGGCAGATCGGGCGTCGCCGTTTTGTACACGATAATATTATCGACAAGACTTGAAGGAATGATGTCAAAAGCAAAAGCTTTTTTATCCGGTTCGGAACTTGGCAGCGTTGTCCCGTTCATCATATTATTATTATACCTTTCGGATAAACCACGGATAACAACGAATTTACCCTCCTGCACGCTTGTTCCGCTGACGCGTTTCAAAACGTCACCAGTATTCCGGTCAGGGGATTTACGGATCATATCGGCAGATATACCATCACTTAATTGTATACTATTCTTCTGCCTTGCGTAAAGGGCGTTTACTGAAGCCTGGCGGTAAGTAGCTTTCACAACAACTTCATTAAGAGCCTGCGTTGAAGATTGGGTCAAAGCGACATCCAGCGAGGTTACTGCACCTGCCTGAACTTCCACATCAGAAACCGATTTGCTCTGGTAACCGATGTATTTAACAACGATACTGTATTTGCCCGGCTGAAGTCCGCTCAATATATACCGGCCTTCCACATTGGTGGCAGCGCCTTTGCTGCCGCCCTGTAAGCCAACTGTCGCGCCTATGAGTGTTTCACCAGTCTTCTGGTCTATTACCTTACCGGCAATTTTACCTAATGACTGAGCAAATGAATTGGAGCTTATTAAAAAACTTAAAATAATGAAAGGAAAGAGCCGAGTAAACTTTTGCATAATCTTAAATGACGCTCAAAATTATCGGCGATAAATTAAGCCAATGTTAACTTCATATTATCAAAAAGAATATATTGAATAATCGATATTATAGACAATCTTAAATAGATTAAGAAGCTTCCAACATTCAAAAAACAAACTCTATTTTAGCACGATCAAATAATTGTAAACAGCGATGGCACAAAAGAAAACAGAAGAGTTCAGTTATCCCGACCAGTTCATCTCAGATGTATCCATAGCACTGTCGCACCCCGGTAGGATCTCTATTATCCGTATCATTGCAAGGAAACCTGGGATTACCACAGGCGAGCTCGTGGAATTTCTACCGTTCGCACAATCTACAGTATCCCACCATTTGAAGGAGTTGATCAAAACCGAATTGATCTCGGTTAGCATCGATGGAAAAAGATCTTTGTATACATTAAATGAAAATATGTGGAGCAGATTCGCCAGACATTATGGTCGCCTCGTAGAAGAACTGGGCATACCGGATTCCCACGAAGCTGAACCGGAACAACATTAATTTATATTTGATAATTTCGTATCTATGCCCGGTTCAAATATGGATATCAATAAAGCAGATCTGGAACTTTGCAACTTTGCCAGGTTGCTGGCGCTCCCGATCAGGGTGTGTATCTTCAAAGCGCTTATCGCGAATGGTAACATACTATCCCACGAGGCATTACTTTCTCTTCCTTTTAACCCAGGGCAATTAACGAAGCATATCACTGATCTTAAAAAAGCAGGCTTTGTAACCATCAGACGCGAGAATAGAAAGATCAGATATGAGCTTAAAACATCCGATATAAACCGCCCTGCCAGGCAGTTCGCCGATCTTTTCAAAATCATCGGCAGCTACGCACCTATTGAGCCACTAAAACCTAACACCGTCGCTTCCGGGAAAGAGAACCTCTCATCCGCCGCTTTGAATTTTGGCGGATTGATTAAAAAGTACAGGACAATATTAAAGGTTTCGCAAGAATATTTATCCGCAGAACTTGGAATGAACCGGAGCGACTTAAGCAGGATAGAATCAAATAAAAAGGACTTTCCTCCGGGGAAGCTACAATTGCTGGCGCTGGCACTATCTGTTGAATATGATGTATTAAAAAAGCAATTCTATAGTTTCAAAATTGTGGAAATGGTTGACAAAAGCGGGTTTGACGCGGCCGTATTAAAAAATGTCAGTCACGTGCTGCAGGCCGGTATTCCCGTCTCCGAACATTTCTCAACCAAGCGGGCTAACCGGTAAATGCTGTTTATATTACATTCATATGTTATACAGAAGATTGTCACGCCCCCCTTGGTGATTATCCTTTTTAATGCAATGGTTGAGCATAATTCAGTATAACATTAATGTATATTAAAGGCAACAAGCGAAAATTGAATCGATCTTAAGATATAAACTCATTTTTCACGCAATTTAATCTTCATATGTAACCTGTTTAATACCAGTTGCCCAACCTGCTTACCTTCTTCTGTTCCAACTATGCAGGAGTTTTTAAAGTGTATACCGCCATAAACGCGCGATATGCCCGCTTCCATTGCTGCTTCCCTAAAAGATTTAAAGCTACGGGGTGCTATTCCAAACTCAGTCTCTGATGTATCCCGGTATGCAAAATTATCTCCGAATTGGTCGGTCAAAATCTCGGCTGCTGCTGCCGAGATTACAGCATGGCCGCTTACATATTCGGGGAATGAGGGCGTTTGAATATATGTTTTCCAGTCAGGGTCCAAATATTTGGTTATTACAGTCTCGGGGCGAACTAAATTATATTTATACTTAAAATACCAGCAGTTGATAAATGCATCGAATAAAGCAATCGATGTTTCAGCATATGCACAAACTGTGCTGCTAAAATCGGCCTTGCACGTTTCTGAGGCTATCCCCGCGATATTCATCCAATGCCCGCCTGGTGAGAACTTCTTAGTTCCAAAGGTGGCATGTCCCACAACGTTTAACTTAAAGGCATTATCATCCCAAAAATCAGCGATGTGTTTTTGCTCTTTGGTAAGATTTGTACCAGTAGACTTTACATCTAATACGTCTTTATAAAACTGGCTATTTATGTCCTTCATATCAAATAAAGGAGGTGGTGGTGGTGCCACTCGCGAAGCAGAATCGAGTATTAAAGGCCTGATCTCTCCCCAATGTGGTTCCAATGCTTGTGAATACATCGGTGGTGTAGGTACCCAACGCCCTTCTTTCTTTGTAACCGTGTATTTGTTGGCGGATCGTGTTTGTGCATAATGATCCGTTTTGCTCCATTTCATAATGTGCTTTGCAACTACATCTGAATAGTTCACCGAATGCTCAAATACATCAGAAGGCATTCCGCCATCTTTTGCTTTCTTTTTTAATGCATCGACATATTCATCCATACTGCCCTCAGGAAATGTAACCGCATTCCCTACATAGCAAAAGGCAAGCAAGGATGCAAACGGGTAATCAATTTCAACACCCGGAACAGGTTTTGGCGTAGCGGTTAAATGCCTGATTTGACCTGCCAATGACCGGAATTTTTTAGGGTCTTGGGCGGATATTACCTCGTATGCGGCAATGTTAGCATACGCATAGTTACGGGAGGCAATGACCGGCGGGAAATTATTTTCAAGTATAATGTCATTTAATTTTTTTTCCGTAATACGGTACAATTCCGGGTTATCAGTTAAGCTTTGATAATCAGTTTTTTTGCAGGAACTAAGCAAAATGATAATCCCTGAAAGCCAAAGTAAAAAACTATTCATAGAAATTTATTAATTGTGACGCAGCATAGCTCCTATATAAAAAGGTGCTTTTTATTTGATAATAGTCATTGGCTCTAAAAAGTCTTGTCGCTATCCAAAAATGATATCGACATTTAAATCTACGGCCCATGGTAATTAGTCGGAACTATTATCCCGGTATCTTCGGGCTTTGCAATTTGCTGCGTTTTGCGATAAAACAGCTGCTTACCAATATTGCTGTATGTATTAATTGTATTTCGTCTGATTAATTATCATTAAAGCTTAAATATGTCGCTTATAAATTGCCTTTTTTTAACTCATCCACAGCATAGTGAGCCGCGCGTGCGGTAAGCGCCATATAGGTGAGCGACGGGTTTTGACACGCGCTTGAAGTCATGCAGGCCCCATCGGTTACAAACACATTTCGCGCGTCCCAAACCTGGTTGTGCGCGTTGAGTACCGATGTTTTTGGATCTTTACCCATACGTGCACTCCCCATCTCGTGAATGCCCTGACCAATTGCATAATTTTTATCCCAGATTGTGATATTCTTTACCCCGGCCGCTTCATACATGGCCACCAATTCTTTAATAATATCCTTACGCATACTTAGCTCATTCTCTTTCAAACCCGCATCCATTGAAAGTACAGGCAGCCCCCACTTATCTTTCACATCTTTATTAAGCGTTATTTTATTATCGTGATAGGGCAAAATTTCACCAAAACCTGTCGCTCCGATATGCCATGCACCAGGTTCTGTAAGTGCATCTTTAAAATCAGCACCAATATTCATTTCCGCAACATCCCGGCTCCAGCCGTCCCTGCTGGCGCTTCCCTGATAACCATAGCCTCGCAGGAAGTCCCTTTTATCACCAAACAAGTTAACAAAACGGGGAATATAAAAACCATTCGCCCTGCGGCCAAAATAGTATTTATCTTCGAAGCCTTCTATTGTTCCTTGTGCGCCGAGCATATAATGATGATCCATAATATTATGCCCTAATTCGCCGCTGCTACTGCCCAATCCGCCTTGCCATACATCTGTTGCCGTATTCATCAAAACCCATGCACTATTCAGTGCAGAAGCATTCAGGAATACAATTTTTGAATAAAATTCATAGGTTTTATTCGTTTCGCCATCCAGCACCTCAACACCCGTCGCTTTGCTGGTGTCTTTATCGTACAAAATTTTGGTTACGATTGACCATGGCCTCACGGTAAGGTTACCCGTTGCCATTGCTGCGGGCAGCGTTGAAGATTGTGTACTGAAATAACCGCCAAATGGGCAACCCTCCCAGCACCGGTTTCTAAACTGACACTGCGTTCTTGCCTGGATAGGCGCGGTAAGATTGGCCACACGGCCTATAAACATGTGGCGCTGCCCCTTGTAAAAAGCTTTTATTCTTGATGCCACATCTTTTTCCACACAATTTAGTTGCATAGGCGGCAAGTAGTGCCCATCGGGTAAATGGGGCAAGCCCTCCGTCGATCCACTTATTCCGGCAAATTTTTCTACATAGTCATACCATGGCGCCAGTTCTTTATAACGAATAGGCCAATCAACAGCGATACCATCTTTTGCATTAGCTTCAAAATCAAAATCGCTCCACCGGTAGCTTTGCCGCCCCCATAAAGTAGACCTTCCGCCTAACTGATATGAACGCCACCACGTAAACGGTTTAACTTCCACATAGGGACAATCTTTTTCATTTACCCATGATTTCATCAGCGGTTCCTGGGCCGCGGTCCCGTACATGGCCCAATCCCGGGATATAACAGGGTTATCTGTTTTCTGCTGTAAGGTAGCATTGCCCCGGTGTTCAAACTCCCATGGATCTTTTGTAGCGGTAACATAATCCTTTATATGCTCATAATTACGACCGCGTTCAAGCATTAATACTTTCAGCCCTTTTTCGGTTAATTCCTTTGCAGCCCATCCGCCGCTAATCCCCGAGCCGATTACAATAGCATCGTAGGTGTTTTGAATTTTAGCTTTGGTATTTACGTTCAATGAATCTATTGGCATGTGACTATATTTAGATTTATGGTATTCGGTTAAATTATAGTTCGGCAATTTCTATTTTTCAGTAATAAATTTCTGCTTCTTCGGATTGTATAATTATCCGCCCATCATTCAACGATGGTGATTCGGTTGTATTTTACTACCACCCTATTTACAATGCAGGTAATTTTATTTTATCACTATTCCCTATACTGTATTCCATTCGCCCGCGGTTTCTTTTGCATTTTTTTTTATGCGGTAAAATCATCTGGAATGCCCCGTTTTCCACAGGTAGCGAATAATGGTTTTTCATGAGTTTGGATTAAAAATTTTATTTATTTGCTCCTTTTTTATCCGGAGCCTTTACCAGTATCTCTGTTTTATCATTATTTTTAGCTACAATCAGCAGCTTATTGTTTCCGGCTTTAATCTCTTTCATATCACGTACGGCCCCTTTTATTACGATGCCGCTTACCTGAGGTTTAACTGCCGTAAAGCCACCTTTCCCGTCTCCTTTAAGCAGCAATCCATAGCTGGCATCGTAGATCCCTGCTTCCGGTTTTGACTGGTAAAAGTTGCCTCCCAGCACAATGTCCTTTTTGCCATCCCCGTCATAGTCTTTCACCACCAGCCCAAAAACCGTCGAAAACTGCGCCTCCACCGGCAATGGCTTCATCAGGAACTTACCGTTCCGCTTATTCAGCAGTACACTGCTCCGCATTTCGCAGGCATCCAGCTTAACCATCTTTTGTAACAGGTCCCTACCAAATATATCTTCCATCGTTTGTTCCTTGTACTGGGCATACCGCAGGTATTTCTTCTTCAGATAAGGAAGTTCGCCTACCAGGTCATGCCTCAATGCCATCGGGTATTGTTTGTCGCCGTTATAGGTGCATACTATATCTTCTATGCTGCCCGTGCCGCTAAAGTCCCCTACATACATACTTACCGGCTTCGCTCTGGTTGCCTTAAACCTGGAGTTTAGCCCATGATTGCCGGCTACTATATCCGGGTAACCATCTCCGTCTATATCCGCAATCTCCAGACGGTTCCACCACCCATTACTCCACTCCAGGCCCGCTTCGCGCGTTACTTCCTTTAAACGCCCCCCTTCATTATGGAATATCCGGATCGGCATATACTCTCCGCAGGCCACCAGGTCCGGTTTTCCGTCGCGGTCATAATCAAACCATTTGGCATCGGTAACCATACCCAATTCCGTTAGGCCCGGGGCCCTCTCGTCGGTTACATCTGTAAAATAGCCTTTGCCATTGTTCTGCAGGAGATAACCCTTGCACGGGTAGCCATATTCACCCGGCTTTAACCGCACTCCAACAAACAGGTCCTGGTCCCCGTCCCTGTCAACATCTGCTGCCGTTACGCAGGAGCTGCTCTCAAACTGAAATGACGGCAGCACCTGTTGCGATTTGCTGAAATTACCCTTCCCATTATTGATGTATAGCCGGTCGATCAGATCCGTCGAGTTAGCCGAGAACTCGTTGCCCCCGCTGCATACATACAGGTCCTGGTCCCCGTCGCCATCCGCGTCGAAAAATAAACAGTCCGTATCTTCACTGGCCTTATCCTGCTCAAACAGCTTTTCGTTGCTCCGTTTAAAACGACCCGCCGGCGTTTGGATATATAATGCGCCTGGCTGGTCCTTGGCCCCGCAGATATAGAAGTCTTCCAAACCGTCGCCGTTGACATCGCCTTTACCTATCCGCGGACCATCCGTCGAGTGCATCTGGAAGATCAGCTTTTCCCTGTCAAAATCTATAAAGTCATTTTCCTTGTGCACAAAGTCTATCCCATGGTTATCTCTACTCTGCTCAAACACCGGCTTTGCACCGGCTGCCCCCTCACTGCTTTCCCGGGCAGTCCCGATTCAGCCTCCTTTACCGTGATTGTCTGGTTCGGTTTTACTCCTTTTAATACTTTCTGCTTACCGCAAGGCCATTTTACCACTATCGAATCGATTTCCTTTATTTTACCCAACCCGAAATTCAACCGGGTGTCTACGCTCGATTCAAATCCCGCGACGGAACCTGCTCCTGGTAGTTTAAAATATGATTATAGTATAACGTTACCTGTGCCCCTACGCCAAAGCGGTTTCTCCCCTCGCCCTGCAATACTACTTTCAAATATTTATTCGCCGGCTCCAGCTTCCTGCTGTTGTTTCGGTAGATAAAGGCCGGCATATTTACATTGTTCACCACCAGGTCAAGCGCCCCATCGTTATTTAAATCACCATACGCCGAGCCATTCGAAAAACCCGGATCACCAAGGCCCCATTCGGCTGCCTTATTGGTAAATGTCAGGTCCCCATTGTTTCGGTAGGCATAGTTAGGCACAGCCTCCGATGGCATGCTATCTATCAGCTTCTTGTAATTTATGCCTTTATTTGTCCAAACACTTCCCATCACGTTCCGATCGGATAAACGTTGAATATAGTCCTGGTTTGTTAAGTCCTTATAAATACCGTTAGCGATAAAAACATCTTTGAATCCATCATTGTCAAGGTCAGTGATCAACGCTCCCCAGCTCCAATCGGTTGCATGAACACCTGCAAGCCGGCCTATCTCGCTAAAAGTTCCGTTGCCATTGTTCAACTGGAGCGTGTTCCTGGTAAACTGGTGATAATAATCATATCTTAAATCAAGCTGATATTTATCCCAGTTTTCAAAAGTGGTATTTGTTTTAAGCCTTGATTCTGATGCCGGAAGCATATCCGTCACAAAAATATCAGGATGTGCATCGTTGTTGATGTCGGCCAGGTCGGCCCCCATTGATGCATTACTAATACTTTTCATCTTATCCTCAAGCGATTCTTTAAACGTACCGTTGTGATTATTAATATATAGATAATCACGTTCAAAAAAATCGTTGGAAACATAGATGTCGTCCCAGCCATCCCCATTTACATCTCCCACACTTACCCCCAAACCAAAACCAATCACACTACCATAAATACCGGCCTGTTCACTCACATCGGTAAAATGGCCGTTATCATTCCTGAATAATTTTTGCCCTCCCAATAAATCTCTTTTATTCCGTTCATTATTCTGAATATTAAAGCTGCCGATTGCCTTAAAAGAATTGCTTAACATAAAGAGATCCAGGTCTCCGTCATGATCATAATCAAAGAAAACAGCGTGGGTTGAGTATCCATTTACGCCAATTCCATATTCCTTTGCCCGTTCGGTAAAGGTGAGATTACCGTTGTTGATGTATAATTCATTCTGCTTATGATCGCCTTTAACATCGCCACTATTGCAAACATAAATATCCAACAACCCATCACCATTAACATCGGCCATAGTAACACCGGTAGACCATCTGCCGAGCTTAGTAATTCCGGCTTTCCCGGTTATGTCTTCAAACTGAAAATTGCCTTTGTTTAAATAGAGATGACTGGGCACCATGTTGCCCACCAAAAAAATATCCGGTAATCCGTCATTATTGATATCGCCGATGGCTACACCGCCACCGTTATAAAAATTACGGTAAGTAAAAATATTGAAATTAGCATCATACGATAATTGGTTAACAAAATCGATATGCGTTTCATTGGAATTTAAAAGTTCAAAAAGCTTATTGCCGCCCCCGCTTTGTTTTTTTTGGCAGCTGGTTAAAGCCAATAAAAAGAACACAAAACAGTACCTGATGCTAAAAACATCATGAATAGTTTTTTCTGTCAAAAAAGTAAAATTCACCTTATTTTTTTTCATCTGTCAGTAAATCAGTGTAATCTACTTTTACGTGGGCGTCATCATATTTCCCGATGATAATTCTGCGGTTACCATCTACCTGCACAAAAATCGTCCCTTTAGCCGGGTCCGTTATACAGATAAAGTCCTTTTCGTTATACCATTTTTTCAGCATATTTAGTACATCCAACTGCAGGCTATCAGCAAACATTTGTTTATTCCAAGGGGCGAAAGCATCGTAACTAAAACTCACTCTCATTTTGCTAATCTTACCTTGCCGAAAATCAGGGTAGAAATTCATTGAAGCCGGATATTTCAATTCCTTATTTAGTTTATATAAAACTGTTGTATTGCCGGGGCCTGCAAAAAAGATCCCTTTTTTATTCATTTCCCAACAGTGGGTGTAAAACTCTTTTGAGGTCATCCCTAATTTTATTCCCTGAAACAGGCTATCTCTTCTCACTCCCCGCGAAAGTTCACTCGCTACTGCGTTTTCATACTTTCTGTCGTCTGAATTACAAGAAAATACAGAAATGAGACATACAACAATCAGGATCCCTTTAAAATATCTCATAGTTAACCACCATCTTATTTAAAACTTAACACCTCTGTTTTATCATTATTTTTAGCTACAATCAGCAGCTTATTGTTTCCGGCTTTAATCTCTTTCATATCACGTACGGCCCCTTTTATTACGATGCCGCTTACCTGAGGTTTAACTGCCGTAAAGCCACCTTTCCCGTCTCCTTTAAGCAGCAATCCATAGCTGGCATCGTAGATCCCTGCTTCCGGTTTTGACTGGTAAAAGTTGCCTCCCAGCACAATGTCCTTTTTGCCATCCCCGTCATAGTCTTTCACCACCAGCCCAAAAACCGTCGAAAACTGCGCCTCCACCGGCAATGGCTTCATCAGGAACTTACCGTTCCGCTTATTCAGCAGCACACTGCTCCGCATTTCGCAGGCATCCAGCTTAACCATCTTTTGTAACAGGTCCCTACCAAATATATCTTCCATCGTTTGTTCCTTGTACTGGGCATACCGCAGGTATTTCTTCTTCAGGTAAGGAAGTTCGCCCACCAGGTCGTGCCTCAATGCCATCGGGTATTGTTTGTAGCCGTTATAGGTGCATACTATATCTTCTATGCTGCCCGTGCCGCTAAAGTCCCCTACATACATACTTACAGGCTTCGCTCGGGTTGCCTTAAACCTGGAGTTTAGCCCGTGATTACCGGCTACTATATCCGGGTAATCATCGCCGTCTATGTCCGCAATCTCCAGACGGTTCCACCACCCATTACTCCACTCCAGGCCCGCTTCGCGCGTTACTTCCTTTAAACGCCCCCCCTCATTATGGAATAGCCGGATCGGCATATACTCCCCGCAGGCCACCAGGTCTGGTTTTCCGTCGCGGTCATAATCAAACCATTTGGCATCGGTAACCATACCAAATTCCGTTAAGCCCGGGGCCCTCTCCTCGGTTACATCTGTAAAAAAGCCTTTGCCATTGTTCTGCAGGAGATAACCCTTGCACGGGTAGCCATATTCACCCGGCTTTAAACGCACTCCAACAAACAGGTCCTGGTCCCCGTCCCCGTCAACATCTGCTGCCGTTACGCAGGAGCTGCTCTCAAACTGAAATGACGGCAGCACCTGTTGCGATTTGCTGAAATTACCCTTCCCATTATTGATATATAGCCGGTCGATCAGATCCGTTGAGTTAGCCGAGAACTCGTTGCCCCCGCTGCATACATACAGGTCCTGGTCCCCGTCGCCATCCGCATCGAAAAACAAACAGTCTGTATCTTCACTGGCCTTATCCTGCTCAAACAGCTTTTCGTTGCTCCGTTTAAAACGACCCGCCCGGGTTTGGATATATAATGCGCCTGGCTGGTCCTTGGCCCCGCAGATATAGAAGTCTTCCAAACCGTCGCCGTTGACATCGCCTTTACCTATCCGCGGACCATCCGTCGAGTGCATCTGGAAGATCAGCTTTTCCCTGTCAAAATCTATAAAGTCATTTTCCTTGTGCACAAAGTCTATCCCATGGTTATCTCTACTCTGCTCAAACACCGGCTTTGCACCGGCTGCCCCCCTCACTGCTTTCCCGGGCAGTCCCGATTCAGCCTCCTTTACCGTGATTGTCTGGTTCGGTTTTACTCCTTTTAATACTTTCTGCTTACCGCAAGGCCATTTTACCACTATCGAATCGATCTCCTTTATTTTACCTAAACCGAAATTCAACCGGGTGTCTACGCTCGATTCAAATCCCCGCGACGGAACCTGCTCCTGGTAGTTTAAGGTATGATTATAGTATAACGTTACCTGCGCCCCTACGCCAAAGCGGTTCTTCCCCTCGCCCTGCAATACTACTTTCAAATATTTATTCGCCGGCTTCAGTTTCCTGCTGTTGTTTCGGTAGATAAAGGCCGGCATATTTACATTGTTCACCACCAGGTCAAGCGCCCCATCGTTATTTAAATCACCATACGCCGAGCCATTCGAAAAACCCGGATCACCAAGGCCCCATTCGGCTGCCTTATTGGTAAATGTCAGGTCCCCATTGTTTCGGTAGGCATAGTTAGGCACAGCCTCCGATGGCATGCTATCTATTAGCTTCTTAATTACCTCCTTCTCACTACCCATCATCTTTCTTACTTGTATCGGATTAGCCATAAATTGGATATAATCCTGATCGGTTAGGTCTTTATAAATACCGTTGCTAACGAAAATGTCTTTAAACCCATCATTATCCATATCCGAGATCAGCGCGCCCCAACTCCAATCGGTTGCATGAACTCCCGAAAGCCGGCCTATCTCGCTGAAGTTTATCTTATTTTGGGCTAAGTTTTTATTCATAACCGAGCCCTGGTTCAGCTGCAAAACATTGCGAAGAAATTGCTGATAATATCCATTTTGCAGGTCGGACTGATACTTATCCCAGTTTTCAAAAGCTGTTTTTGTTTTTAACCTTGATTCCGGTTCAGGAAGCATATCAGTCACATAAATATCAGGATAGCCGTCATTATTGATGTCGGCTATGTCAGCTCCCATTGAGTTTTGGCTCAATTCCCTAATTGCGTCGGTAAGGCACTCTTTAAAGGTACCGTCGCGATTATTAATGTAGAGGTAATCACGTTCAAAAAAATCGTTGGAAACATAGATATCGTCCCAGCCATCCCCGTTTACATCAGAAATGGTTACACCTAATCCAAAACCAATTTTGCTGCTGTATATTCCTGCTTGTTGGGTCACATCTTTAAAATGACCACCGTCGTTACGATACAGTTTATTCCCACCCAGGGGATCAGGAATATTGCGCTGATCTTTGATCAAATCATAGTTCCCTACCGAACGAAACGAATTATTAAGAAGGTAGCAATCCAGGTCTCCGTCGTGATCGTAATCAAAGAAAACAGCATGAGTGCACAAGCCTTTATTATTTAACCCATATTCGGCCGCTTTTTCGGTAAACGTGAGGTTACCATTATTAATGAATAACTGATTACTTCTGTTTTTTCCGGAAAAATCGCCCGACTTACATATATAAATATCCAGCAACCCATCGCCGTTGACATCCGCAAAGGTAACGCCCGTTGACCAGACACCTGCAGAAGAGAGTCCGGCCTTATCGGTTATGTCTTCAAACTGAAAGTTGCCTTTGTTTAAATAAAGCCTGTTTGATTTTTGATTTCCGCAAAGAAAAACATCCGGCAAGCCGTCATTATTAATATCTCCAATACCAACACCCCCACCGTTATAAAAATTACGGTAGGTATAAACATTCAGTTGTTCGGTATATTTAACATCATTGGCAAAATTTATTCCTGTGGATGATGAAGGAAGCAGTGAAAAAAGTTTGTTGCCCTCGTCTTTTTTAGGCTCACTGGTATTGCAGCCCATCAAAAATAAAGGTGCAAAAAACAACACCTGCCGAATATAGCTGGCCCCGGTGCATGAGGCATATATCTTTGCCGCCATAAGGGAACGCCAAAAGGCTTTGAAAAATAAAATGACCTTTGGGGAGCTATGTTTTATTGGAGAATAAACCAATAATACAATTAGCTCATGAATAATATTAAGTACCCGTTTAATCATTCACTTTATATAAAATAAGTTCCTTTTCACCTTGTTCAAATATTGTAGCCGTCGCAATTTCTAAACCTGATGAGCTGACAACAACTCAATCAAAACAGCAAAACACAATCAACTAATAATCAAATAATTAAACCAACATCCAGGTCAATTAGGTAAACCCGTGGTATTTAATGAGGAAAGCAAGTAATAAATCACTTGCTTTCCTTAAAAGAGCACCTTTACTAACTCAGGTATTTTATCAATATCCGGGGTTTTGTTTCAGGTTTGGATTTGCATTAATTTGAGGTTCGGGTACCGGAAAAATATTAACGTGAGCATCCGGATCGGCCGGGTGGAAACGGTACGCGTCATTATAAACACCAAAACGGATCATATCCTGCCTTCTGTAGCTTTCTGCGAACATTTCCCGGCCGCGCTCTGCTAAAAATATTGAAGGAGTTAAACTGGTGAATGGTGCAACCCCTCCATGTACTGTTCGGATTTGATTAACCAGTGCAAGCGTAACCGGGTCGTTCCAATTGCCACTTTTTCTGGCTAATAATTCGGCCTTCATCAGCAAAATATCGGCGTATCTATAAATTGCCAAATCATTATCCAAACTTGTCTGCATACCTTTATAAAATTGCCATTTACCAATACGTGCACCTGCCTGTCTCCAGGCATTGGGCTGCAGTTCGTTAATGTAAGGGGTAAAGGTAATAGGCGGACCATTAGGATCCGTCACATCTGCACCGCCGTCTGTTAACGGGGTTACCCCATCAGCCTGGTATTGAGGTCCAACAAGGAAATTATTCAGCATCCTCTTATCGAGGGTACCGGTAGTAGGTGTACCTTTGGGGTCAAGGCCTACAACTGTTCCCTGCGGGCCGGGGTTTTGCGCAGGGTCAATATAGGATTGGTAAAATTCCTGTACCGAGGCAAATCCATTCCATGGCTGGTTATTCATTTGATAAGTATTCTGGCTTTGCAAATGCAAGGTCTCCATATTCATATTAAAGCCGCCCGCTTTAACCCCATCAAACGGTATCGCCCAAATAGACTCGGTTGAGCTGGTATTATTCCTTGAAAAGTTGTCGGCGTAATTATTCATCAGCGTATACTTACCGGAATTAATAATTACATCACATGCAGCTAATGCTTTATCATATTGTGGGGTCCCGGTATAAGTTTGGGCATTTAAATATAACTTGGCCAAAGTTGCTTCAGCAACATAATAAGTAACACGGCCATAGTATGGGCCATCGCCCGTGCCTATTTTGGGTAGTTTTTCAATGTTTGCCAGTAATTCTGATTCAATAAAAGCGTAAACTTCGGCCCGGCTTTTGGTTGCTGGGGGTTTGGTATCCGAAAAATCAGTAGTGATAGGCACGTTGCCAAACAAATCAAGCAGCCAGTAGTAGTAAATGGCCCTTAAACATTTTAATTCTGCTACATAAGTAGCAGCTGTTGGTGATTTACTTACAGCCAGGGCGGCTAAAATTTTGTTACAAGTGGTAACCCCGCCGAAACCAAGGCTCCAGCCATTAGCTGGTTGTGAATCGGTGCTGTTAGTTTTATGTGTTTTTAAACGTACCCAGTGCCCACCGTCACCCCAGTCAGCGCCCCGTGTTGGTACAACAACCTCGTCGGTAGTAACCTCATTTAAGTTAAAGAAAGCACCGTTATAACCATAAATAGAAGAATATGCAGCGCCCACAGCGGCCGCCAGTTGCTTGTCTGTTTTATAAAAACTATCCTCAGTTACCTGATCGTAGAGCAATGCTTTTTCATCCAGCTTTGTACATGAAGCCGCAGCAAGAAACACCAGCAACGAATATCTTGTTAATGATTTATGTTTCATAATTTGTATATATTAAACTTTGAAATACCTTAATTAAAATCCCAAATTAACGCCGAGGGTAAATGACCTTGTATAAACCCATGTCTCCCTGCGGTCGATACCCGGAGCTAACACATTTCCAGAGTCAGCGTACCTAACCTCCGGGTCAACACCTGTATAACCGGTAATAGTGAAAAGGTTCTGGCCCGAAATATAGGCTCTCAAACTGCTAATCATCCCCGGTTTACTGCTCTTGGCAATCTTGAAAGTATAGCCAAGCGTTGCGTTATCCAGTTTCAGGAAAGATGCTTTTTCGACGTCATAACTGCTGTATGCGGCACCATCGGTAACTTTGGGATTGAAATATTTGGTATTTACTATATTATAGCTGGTTGCAACATTTGGATTTTCGTAAAACGCGCGGTAAGTATTGATTAACTGATGACCGATAGATGAGCGAAGGAAAAAGTTAAAATCAAACTGTTTGTATCTAAAGGCGTTGGTAATCCCAAATTCAAATTTAGGTAAGCCATTACCAATAACCTGACGCGGTGCATTTGCCAATCCAACAGTGCCGCCTTTACCGTCAGAGTACTGGTATACACCATTTGCATCAACACCTACATATTTGGGCCCGTAAAGTATACCGATCGGCTGGCCTTCAACCGCCCTCGTTAACTGCGTGGCTTCCTGGCCAGGAGTGCCAAGGTTGGTAGCCCCTACGTACGAACCTTTTAAAGCGTCAATCAGCTTTGTTAAAACTACGTGGTAACTTGAAATATTGCCACCGGTAGTCCAACTGAAGTCAGGTGTTTTAATAGCTTCATAGCTTAGAGCTAATTCCACACCCGAGTTACTCAATTCGCCAATATTTTCCCATGTGTTGTTGAATAACGCCGGCGGCGAAGGCACCGTAACGTCAAAAATCAAATCGGTAGTTTTCCTGTTAAAATAGTCAAATGTGCCGGTTAACCTTCCGTTTAACAGTGAAAAGTCTAAACCGATATCTGTTTCAGCTTTTTTCTCCCATTTCAGACCAGGGTTAGGGTTCCTGGTGCCACTGTAGGTACTGAGGTATACACCGTTGCCGGCATAATAGGTACCGCCGCTATTTGATAAAGTAGACAATGAAAGATACGGAAACGGTGGTAATGCACCGGTAACCCCATAGCTGCCACGCAATTTGAGGTTGCTTATACTTTGAATCTTTAATATTCTGCTCAAATCAAAACCTGCACTAACAGCAGGAAAAAAGCCCCATTTGTTATTTACACCAAACTCTGTTGAACCGTCTCTTCTTAAACTGGCAGAAAGGAAAGCGATATTATCATAGTTTAAGTTTACCCGCCCGAAAAACGAGATCAGCTTATTCTCATTTTTATAACTTTCAACTACGCCTATACCATTTTTAAAGTCGAGCGCTGCGGCAAAATTCTGACCTGAGGCATCGGTTACAAAATTACCGCCCTGGGCATCAAATCCCTGGTAGAAGAAATCCTGATACGAATATCCAGCGACAGCAGCAATCTCCAGTTTATGTATTGTTTTGTCATAAGACAAGGTGCTTTCAAGCAAGCTATTTTCAGATTCATCATCAAATTTTGCAGAAATACCCGAACGGCCAAAACCACTGCCCAGCGGAAAGCCCCTGGAAATAAAGGCTGTAGTTGGGGAGTACTCTGAATGATAGATGCTTGTTGTTTGTTTAAAATATTTAGTAGCAAACTTCAATCCCTTAGTTAGCTCATACGTCGCGGTTCCGCCAATGTTAAATTTCTTATTCCGTGCTTCGTTTGTATTTTGAACCAACATTGCCACCGGGTTTGAATAATCAACGAAGTTGGATTCAAAAAAACCACCGCCGGTTAAATCATATAAAGGATCTGTAGAATGCACCGGTGCTGTAGGATTAAAAATGGTTGCATATTTGAAAGCATCGGGAAAGCCAAATTGTGAGTTTCTGTTAGTAGTATTTATATTTAAATTGAGGACCAATTTGTTATCCAACGCCTTGTGTGTGATATTCAAACGGCCATTTAATTGCTGAAAACCAGTTCTGATTGCAACACCCTGACTATTGCGATAGTTTAAAGTTGCATCATAAACAGTACGCTCATCACCTCCCGAAATACCTAAATTATGTACATGTGAAAAAGCCGAACGTGTTATTTCTTTATTCCAATCGGTAGAAGAGCCATAGTTTGTCCCTTTGCCAAGCGCAACAAACTCGGCGGCTGTCATATGCTTGGTAAATTTGGCAGGGGTTTCTTCAGTACCTGAAACGTTATAAGTAAGCTTTGACATCCCTCTCTTTCCTGCGATGGTTGTTATAATGATAACGCCAGCCGAACCGCGTGTACCATAAATGGCAGCGGCCGAACCATCCTTCAGTACGTCAATACTTTTTATATCATTTGGATCAACTGTATTAATATCAGCCCCCACCTGGCCATCAAGCACTATTAGCGGCTGTGTGTTAGCTCCTAAAGTAGAAAGTCCCCTTAACCTGATGGCAAAACCACCGTTAGGGTCGCCACCAGGGCGTGCGATAGAAAGACCGGCTACTTTACCTTGTAATAACTGTGCAACATCACTGATATTACCTTTATTAAACTGTGCTGCATTTACAGAGGTAATTGCGCTGGTTACTTCCCGCTTTTTCTGAGTTCCGTAACCAGTTACAACAACTTCGTCCAGGCCATTTGTACTTTCCGTTAACACCACATTAATTACACTTTGCTGATCCTCTCCTAATGCTAATGTTTTTGTTACCGATTTAAAACCAACAAAAGTAAAAGTGAGCGTATAGTTACCTGCCGGTAAATTAGCGAAGCTATAGTTGCCGTTAACGTCTGTTGCTTTATTTAATGAAATTGCGCCATCCAGTTTTACCGTAACACCCGCTAACGGACTCTCCTTTGAATCGGTCACCGTTCCTTTAATTATGCCTTTGGATGCTACTATATCAGTAGTGACATCTGCTTTTTCACCGGTTGCCGCTTTATCCTGATTTGATTTTGTAATTAATATCTGGTCATCAATCTGTCTGAATTTGAGTAAAGTGTTAGACAAAATGGCCTTCAGAACTACTGCTATCGATTTATTACTGGCAGCAATATCCAGGTTGAGAATATCCTTCACATCATCATTGCGATACATAAAATGAAAACTGCTTTGTGATTCGATTTTATGAAAAGCTTTTACAAGTGATTCATTCTTGAGTGTAAGACTCACCGCTACCTGGTCAATTGTCTGACTCTTTACAGGGGCTGCTGAAAATACAGGAATTGAAGTAGCTAATATGAACATTGAAATTATCCCGATTCTCATACACTGTTTAAAATTTAAGTCAATTAGCAGATGAAATCTGAGCGGGTATTTAACAAAATGCCGCGGTTCTGCCAGAATTATGGAAAAATTCATAATTTAGTTTGTTTTAAGTGATTAATGTCTTCGATTGAATGTTAAAATTTAAAACACCCGGCTAATACAATCGATTGCAGTCGAATAGTGTTAGCGACCCTCTGAGGTTATTTCCCGGAAATGGTTCAGAGGGTTTTTTATGCCGGAGAACTACCCGGACTTCTTTTAAACAGGATCTGTTTGTGATTTTTGAGGTACTTTTTCTTCATATACTTTAAGTTTAATTGGTTTGAGATTTAGTGGTGATGGTTATGGTAGTCTTCGCTTTATCGTACGAATAAGTGGCGTCATTGAACTCACAAATGCTCTTTAATGCCTGATCCAGGTTGGCAGATTTATTGAAAGTAGAGGTGAAGTGTTTTGAGCGAACCAACTGATCTGTAAATAATATCTTAACCTTAAACCTGTCTTCCAATACCTTGGCTGCTTCCCCAAAAGTTACATCTTCAAAATACAAATCATCCTTCGCCGTCCAGATTGTATAATTTTTTGCATTTATGTTAGTTTGCATTGAAATAGATTTTTGCCGGTCAAAGGTGATCTGCTGATTGGGAACAATAATGCCCAGGAGCTTGTTATTATTGCTGACTTTTACCTTGCCCCTGGTAACGGTGACTGTTATGGTTTTATCACCGGGCACTGCTTTTACATCAAATGCAGTACCCAACACGGTTGTTTTTATTTTACCGGTGTGTACAACAAACGGTTTTAAGTTGTTGTGTTTTATATCGAAAAAGGCTTCACCCGTAAGATATACTTCGCGTTTCGTAAGGCCATCAAATGATGAAGCATAACTAAGTTTGCTACCATAGCTGAGTATTACCCTGCTTCCATCAGGCAGTACCAGAAACAGGTTAGGTTTTGGCCGATGGGCCGAATATGACTGGGGCGGTTTAACAACCGATTTATTGTGTAAAAACAAATACCCTATGCCACAAACCCCAATGATTGCCGCTGCGGCAGCTATTTTGTTGACCCAGGTCTTCAGGCGTATTATTTTTTTATCAACACCGGTATGTTTATCGATGTTTTCCCAAATTGAGGCATTTATTTCTTCCTTGATTTCGTTCTTCTGCTCATCACTCAATAGAGAAATAATATCTGGCTCGGCAGAAAACAACTCGTAATATTTAACTAAAAATTGCTGTTCTTCATCTGTTGCTTCATTATTGAGATATTTATGCAACAGTTCAAGAAAATATTGCTTGTCCATTTAAAATAGGTTGTACTATTGATTATAGATATGACCTATAAACAAACAAAAGTCCCACTCTACTAAAAAATTTATTTTTTACAGGCCTAATTATTTTATTGCCCCAAATAAAATGATCAATAAAGAAAGGAAGGGTAATAATGACACTTTCAATTTTTCAATAGCTTTTAGGAGCTGATTTTGAACTGTTTTTCTTGTGAGACCCAATTGTGCCGCGATTTCTTTGGTTGGTAAATCGTTCTGATAATGAAGGCGGAAAATAATTTGTCTTTTGGGAGGAAGCGTATTTAAAAGCGCCTCATAAGATATTAAAAACTCTTTCCAAAGCAAATTGTCGTCAGCTTGTTGACAAGATGCAGGCAGGTCATCAATTACATCAAAGAATGGATGAATGATTTTCTGCTTTTCAACCAGTTTAAACACCTTATTACGTATAGCTACTGTTAAATAAGCCGGTAGATTATGAATACGGAGACTTTCTTTTTTGAGCCAAATATGGGTAAATACTTCCTGGACTATATCTTTTGCCTGATCCGAATCCTTTAAACGTTTATAGGCTTCAGAATAGGCGTTTCCCCAATGCTTTTCATACAATAAATTAAATGCATGTTGACTGCCCTGTTCTATTTGCTGCAATAATAAAACGTCGTCAGTATGATTTAACTCAATTGGCTTCATTATAAATTTGGTGTTTATAATAGTTACAGTCCGTCTTCATTGAAAACAACTAATTTGTTTACCAGTCAATAAAAATTCACCGTGTAGAGGGAACTATAATTAGGTTTTAATTGTATTACTAATCTAAATCAATTAAATCAATAATCAAATAAAAACTTAAATTAATTGTTAAATAAACATTCATTTCAAGTTCGATAGATATACCGAAAAAACAAATATTAATATTTACTTGCCAGCGATATGAGAATTTTTCATAAGGAATTCAGTGCAATTTTAAGTGTTACTTTAACATCAATAAAAAGACAGATTGGAATTAAGATGCTTTATTCACTTGGTAAATAACACAGTTATGTGCTAAACCTTATAGTCAGCGGATTAAAGCAAAATCAAATTTCCTGGACTTTTAAACAAAACAAAGTTGAACTTCTAAACAAAACAGGCAAGCCGCATTAGCGCCATCTTTGTCAAAAGAAAATTCAACATGGAAAATAACATCAAACAGCCAACCGTATTAGTAACAGGCGGCACAGGCTTCATTGGCATCTATTGTATCCTTCAACTCTTACAACAAGGCTACACTGTTAAAACAACCCTTCGCTCCTTAAAAAGAAAAGACGAAGTAATTAACCTGCTCAAAGGAGCCGGAATCAAATCCTTTGAAAACCTCGCCTTTGTGGAAGCAGACCTGACTAATGACCTGAACTGGAATTGGGCAGCTGATGGCTGCACCTATGTGCTGCACGTAGCTTCCCCATTTCCTGCCGAAGAACCCGAAGATGCCAACGACCTTATTATACCCGCACGGGATGGCGCATTAAGGGTATTGAAAGCCGCCCGCCATGCCGGTGTGAAACGCGTGGTATTAACCTCATCCTTTGCTGCCATCGGCTACAGCAAAGATCCCAAAGGCTACACCTTTACCGAAGAAGACTGGACAGACCCCGAACTGACAGACCGCGCCTACATTAAATCAAAAACGATTGCCGAAAAAGCTGCCTGGGACTGGATTAACAGCGAGGGCGACGGCATGGAACTCACCGTAATAAACCCGGTTGGCGTATTCGGCCCTGCCCTGGGAAAAGACTTTTCCACCTCCATCGGCTTTGTGAAAGGCGTATTGGATGGCCAGATCAAAGAAACGCTGCCCTTCACTTTTGGCGTGGTGGATGTGCGTGATGTAGCCTATATTCACCTCAAAGCAATGACACATCCGGCCGCAGCGGGTGAGCGCTTCCTGGCAACAGCCACCGGGGTCATGAGCCTTTACGACGTGGCTGAGCTTATCCGGAAAGAAAGACCCGAATACGCCGGAAACATCGCCAACCTGAAGCCGCTGGATGAATCCTTCTATATTGCCATTTCCAACGAAAAGGCACAGCGGGTATTGAATTGGTATCCTCGCAGTAAGGAAGAAGTGATATTGGCAAGTGTGGATAGTCTTTTGAATTAAGTATTTTTGAGTATGATCACCAGTAGTCTGCAATCCTGTCATTTAGGTCCCGGAATGTCTCCCGAACAGGTCATATCCGATCATTTCTTTCTGTACCTCTTAAAAGGCTCTATGCTGGCATATAGTGGAGACAAGCATTACCACTTTCATCCCGGCGATAGCTGCATCGCCCGTAAGAACCATTTGCTACGCTACACCAAGCAGCAGCAGGACGGTGACTTTAAAAAGATCGTTATCGTCCTGGATGAAGCCTTTTTAAAACGGTTTTTAGCCCGGCACCGGGTAGATCCCAGCATTGCCACGTCAGACTATTCCATCCGGCCGGTCAAGGACGATCAGCTACTCACCAGCTTCATCCATTCCCTCGAACCCTATTATAGGGGCGAGGCCGAGATCGAGGAAGCTTTTGCAGATCTCAAGCGGGAAGAACTGCTATTGATCCTGCTCAAAAACGACCCAGGCCTTGCTGCCGTATTGTTCAACTTCGGTGCGCCGCAAAAGATAGACATCGAAGCCTTCATGACCCGGAACTTCAGGTTCAATGTCCCTTTAGAGCGCTTCGCGTTTCTGACAGGCAGGAGCTTATCCGCTTTCAAGCGTGACTTCCAACAAATCTATAACGACACGCCCGGACGCTGGCTGACAAAAAAGCGATTGGAAGAAGCTTACTTTCTCATCCACCAGCAAAGCCAAAAGCCCAAAGACATTTATCTTGAGCTGGGCTTCGAGAATCTGTCCCATTTCTCCTTTGCCTTTAAAAAGCAATTCGGGCTTGCGCCGACTGCTGTGCTTTACTGAAAAAAGCATCAGACTTTCGTATAGTCTATAGCTCGCATACCGGGGAAATAGCACACATAAACTCACTTAGCAATGACTTTTACAACTGGCTATAAAGTCAATACGATACTCGTTGATAGGTGGAGATTCTGTTGAACTTGACCACTGTGTTCCGGAACAAGCTGATACGACGAGCGTCTATTCAAGATATGGGGCTAGCCCTCAAAAGTACCCTCATGTACAAAAAAGCTGTTTCTATGTATATGAAACGGCTTTTCTTATAAGTGAGCGCAACTGGATGCCATACGAACCAGTTTTTTGATATTTTGAAGACGATTGCAAGTCTCAAAATTCCGGAAGGTGTGGTGTATGGAGATTAGCGATAGTTGATTTTAGTATGAATGCTAATAGCAAAATGAAGGCATCATTTTATCTTTACAAAATGTTTAGTTTGTTCATTAAGTATCCAATATTCTGGCTGACAAACCGCGCAATCACTTTTATCACCTGGTCTATTTACAATTAGCAATCTACTCCAGCGCCTATATTCGAACTGACGAGCAGCCGTAGGCCCATCGTACACCTTTCCCGTTTGCAAGTCGACAATCGCGCTTTGTTGACAATCAGATCCGCACCCCCAATACGCGAAACAATAATGACCAGCGAAATTTAGCCCTCCTTTACCATGGAATTTTCTGATATATGGATCGTCATTATATGAATTAGAAATTGCTGTCTTATATCTTTCTGCCAATGCATTACCTTTGATTTTAAGTTTGGCAGCTCTTCCAATAAATATTTTTGTTTTATAATTGCCAAATGAAGGCGTCTGAGCGAAAGATACTTTTACTACACTAATTAGGAAGAGTGTCGTAATTACTTTGAAATAAGGTTTCATATTGGTTACAAGGGTAAAATTATATCGCTCTAATATACCAATAAGGCTTTTTGCAATTCATTTTAAAAAAATATAGCCAGATACAATGTATCCAGCTATATTCAGTGATCCCATTTGGATTCGAACCAAAGACCTACAGATTAGAAATCTGTTGCTCTATCCAGCTGAGCTATAGGACCATCGCATCTAAACTACAAATACAAGCATGGTTTCGAACCCGTGGTATACTGTATATTTTTTTGCGGTACAAATATGCAAAATTATGCTGAAAATAACAATCAATTTGGTAATTGATTTGCTATAAGCTGTTTAACAGCTCGTTAATGTAATACGGCCTCTTGTTTAATTTTGTTTTTGATTATTTCACAAAATCCGTCCGTCCGTCTAAAGATGTAACCTTTGTCACTTGCCCAATCAATAAAATCAGCTATCCTTCGTGCAAAAGCTTCGCCCGAGTTTCTGGAAACATAGCCCGGGAAACCGAACTTTTCTTTATCGTGCAGATTGGTAAATTCCCAGGGGTGAAAATAAAGGTTCAGGTAGCCATCTTTTTTTAGCGTTGCCGAGGCCATCCTTTTTAATAAAGAAAGCGGCAAATTATGAAAGCTCAGCCAGAAAAGCGGAAAACGTATTACCGGCGAAACCGAAGCCGGAATCTGCAGCACATCATGATCATAAAACCAGGTACGTGGTTTATCAAAATTATTATACCTTCCTGGCAGCCATGTCGGATTTATGGATGAGTTATACTCGTAACCCGCTTTCGCAATCTCAGCCTCATCCACCGGCATCATCCGGGCCATCCGAAAACCTGTTACTTCAGTTCCGGAAATATTCTCCAAAGCCAGCTTTGACTGCATTAAATGCTCAACCTTAAAATCGGAATGATAATACCCGTGCGAGGCTACTTCATGTCCTTCGGTCACCATCTGTTTGATGACATCCGGCCTATTGATGGCATAATTGGCAGTGCAAAAAAAAGTAACCTTTATATTTTTCTGCTCCAGTAATTTGAGTATAGCATTGGTACCCCTTGTTGAAATTTCAAGCTGCTCATCAAATGGTATTGATTTGCCGTACTCAAACGGCATATCAAACTCCTCAACATCAAACCCTAATAAAATCATTATCTACAATAACAACATTTGATGACCGGATAATATAATGCGGGCGATGTTTTGACTGCATAAAAATTTTTCCCACATATACCCCTATAACACTCATCACAAGCAACTGAAGGCCGCCAAAAAAGGCTATGGTAGCAATAATTGATGCCCATCCCGAAACTGCGTAACCTAAAAAGTAGCTTACTAATACATAAGGGATATACAAAATAGCCAGTGATGAAACCAATAGCCCAATTATCGATACAATATAAAGCGGGCGCGCGCTGAAAGCTACAATACTGCCTACAGCAAGCTTAACCAGCTTCGAAAAAGAATAGCTTGCCTCGCCTGTATGTCGTTTTGATGGTACATAAGGAATGCCAACCTGTTTATATCCTGCCCATTTAATTATCCCCCTAAAAAAGATTTCGTATTCGTCAATCAGTTTAAGCTGCTTTACTACTTTTTCATCAATCAACCTAAAATCGGCAGTGCCATTTTCCATTTTGATATCCGAAAGCATGTTAAGGCCTTTGTAAAACAATTTTGAGGTAACTTTCTGATAACCTTTGCCATGAGGGTTTTCGCCTTCGCGATAGGTATAAACAATATCATAGCCATTTTCCCAAAGGTTTAACATCTTCAGGATCAGTTGTGGCGGGTGCTGCAAATCAGCATCCATTGTTATCACGGCATCGCCCTGCGCCATTGCAATACCAGCCTTAAGGGCATAATCTTTACCAAAATTGCGCGAAAGCTCTACATAAAAAACATTGGGATGCAACTCGGCATTGATCTTTAATTCATTTAAGGTGTTATCACGGCTACCATCATCAACAAATATCAACTCATAGGCATATCCTGTGGGCGAAAGCGTTTCGCGGAGTTGCTCAATTAAATAACTAATATTCTTTTCCTCGTTATGGGATGGTATAACAATAGAGATCTTTTTATCAGCAAGGTATGTCATAGTTATACTATGGAAAATTTTAATTGTAACAGGCGGTATTAATAATTAAAGCTTATATTTGATTACAATCTCATGTACCCTTTTTATAAAATAACCTTACGATAAATTGTTACAAAATGTAACTGCCGTCATCAAGTTTTAATAAAAGGTGCCAAAGCTCTCAAATGTAACTTTCCAGTTACAAACATAAATAATAATTATCTATTAACCTGCAAGTTTTCGGGGCTCTACAGTAAAAAATAATCATTCAAGACTGTTTTCAAACCGGTGATCCTCTAAACTGCTGCCTGGGTCAATACACCTTACTTTTCATTAACAAAATCCCTGGTGAGCGTTTCATAAATTATTTTAATCCAGATTAAAAAGCAGGGTATCGATTTTAGTTTATAAGGAACGATATATTGGGTGCGGATAAAAGACGGAAAAAGATCTGAAGGGGAAAGACTTGTGATCAACAATGCTAAAACCAGCAAAAAAATCTCGAAGCCGGTTACCGGGCGGTTCAGATTCATAAACCAAACGGCAACTCCTACAAAAGCAATAATATAAGTTGATGACTCGGCCGAACTGCTGAATATCACAGCGAAGATCAATACCGATGAAAGGATCAGGCGCTGGTATTCCAAAACCTTATAAGCCTTAACGCGCAGGTACGACAAGCCAAACAACACCAGTGCAGGTCCTATTACGTACATATTCTTAAGATCCTGGTAATGAAACGCTCTCCGTATAAAACCAGTAACACAAATTTCCTGCATATATGATTGCTGGTTATCCGAATTTTTAATCACCAGGTCGGTATACCAGTCGTGATAAGTTTGTATAATAAACGAGGGAGATGAAATGGCCATAGGCAAAACAAACAACACTGCCGACCAAAAAATAAAGCTTAACACAAACTTTGGTTTATTTGTGGAGAAGAAAAAGAAGGCCAACCCAACTATACCGTAAAGCTTAATAAATGCGCCGAGGGCTATCATTAATGCAGCCCAAAAATCCTGTTCACGTTTTATAAAATTAAAACCTAATATAATCAACGCTGCTATCATCGGGTTACTCTGCACATTGGCTGATGCTGTCATTAGTTCGTGGGCGCACAGTAAAAGCACAATAACATACTGATCTTTTTTTAGTGGCAATAGTTGAATAGCCTTAAACAGGATAAACGCGTTAAACAACACCCATAAAATAACGCCTATACTATCTGGCAAAATAGCAAAAGGTGCCATGATTATTGAAAATACCGGCCCGTAATGGTTCAGGTCGTAATAATGCTCCGGTTGATAAGCGTATAGGTTATGCTGATGGATGGTATTTAAAAAATTGTATTTAAATATGGTATAATTGTTAAACCCCTGGTGGGTTAAAACACCTTTAATTACCAGAAACAGACTTAGGCCAAACCATAAAGAATAAACAAAAGGTTTGTTGGTGATAAGCTTAGCAAGTTTTTGCACGGATTAGGGGTCTTTAAATTTATGCGAAGATATAAATATGTCACACAATTATTACAAATCTGAAATTAACTTACCCTGTGTTATCTTTGAACAAACCCAATCATACCATGAATTCAAACCTCTCCCCCATTAATCATAATCCCGATCGCCGTAAGTTCATTACCCAGTTAAGTGCTTTAGCAGGCACCGCTGCGTTATTATCAACTCCGTTTGCTGTAGATGCCATCACCTTTACTAATCCTGATGAACACATTACGGTAGGGCAAATCATTGATCTGTTTATGAAACAGGTGCCGGGCGCACCCTTCCCTAATACGGTTGATACCCTAAAATCAGGCAACCGCGATATTGTTGTTACCGGCATAATTACCACCATGTTTGCAACCATTGGCATTATTGAAAAAGCAATCAGCTTAGGCGCTAATTTTATCATAGCACACGAGCCAACTTTTTATAACCATGCCGATGAAACCGCCTGGCTGGCCAGCGATGACATATTTCAGTATAAAAAACAATTGCTCGACAAGCACAACATTGTGATTTGGCGCAACCATGATACCATACATAGCCTTAAACCCGATGGCGTTGGCATTGGTTTGTTAAAGCAGCTTGATTGGGTAAGCTATTACAAACCCGAAACAGGGAACCTGTTAACCATTCCGTCTACCTCCTTGAGTTCGCTTATCGAGACACTTAAAAAGAAGCTAAAAATTGAGAAGGTACGCTACATTGGCGATCCATCACAAAGCTGCCAAAAGGTGCTGCTGTTACCTGGAGCGGCCGGCGGTAAAAGACAGATCACCGAAATGAGCACCAAAAAACCCGATGTACTGATTTGCGGTGAAATTTCGGAATGGGAAACTGCCGAATATGTAAGAGATGCCCAAGCAAAAGGCGATAAACTTTCATTAATTGTATTAGGGCATATTGCCAGCGAAGAACCCGGCTCCGAATTTATGACAGGTTGGCTAAAGCAAAACGTGCCAGGTATTAAAGCCACACACATTCACCCGGGCAATTCACTTGCGTTTATGTAATGAGTTTGTAATACAAAATACACGTTTTAGCATTAATTAAAGCCAATATTTTGCTTAATAATGTAACATTGCGTACAATTGTAAATTACTCTGTTTTTAAATTGTAGGGCGCACTGCTTATCTGTAAACTTTACATTTAAAAAAAGGTATAGTTGACCTGATTAATTATTGATAACAATGGTATAAAAGCACCATTTAAAGTTTAATTTATACAAAAAAGTAGCTATAATTTAAGTAAAAATCGCAATTTTCAATTTTTAAAATACTAAGTGTTTTTTTTACAATAAGTAAATCCTACTTTTAACCGATTTTTAAAAAAACAAAAATTTATGATCATAATTGCTGACGGTGGCTCAACCAAAACAAATTGGTGCCTGGTTACCGAAGAGGGAAAAAAAGTTTACTTCAATACCGAGGGTTATAACCCATACTTTTCAAGTACAGAGTATATTATACAATCACTGAACGAAAGTTTGCCTACCGATCTTGAAAAAAATCTGATCACCGAGGTAAATTACTACGGTGCAGGTTGCTCAACCCCCGAAATGCGTAAGATTGTTGAGGAAGCCATGAAAGTGGTTTTCGTTGGCGCAAAGGTTAATATTGGTCATGACTTGCTTGCTGCTGCCCGTGCCCTGCTCGGCAACACCGAAGGCTTTGCTGCCATATTAGGTACCGGAACTAATACCTGCATTTATGATGGTAAAGAAGTTGTACACAATATTGATTCGGGCGCTTATATTTTGGGTGATGAAGGCAGCGGTTGCTACATTGGCAAAAAGCTGTTAACAGATTACCTGCGCGGATACATGCCTGAGCCTGTACGTGCCCTTTTCTGGGAAACTTATAAACTTACTCCTGATGATATCAACGAGCAGGTATACACCCAGCCCCGTGCTAACCGTTTTTGCGCAAGCTTCAGCAAATTTGTTTACGATAACAACGTACACATCGAATACTCACGCAACCTGGTGCGTACCTCGTTCGAAGATTTCTTTCGCAACCTGGTAACCCACTACCCTGATTACCAAAAATACACTTTCAACTGCATCGGTTCGGTAGGTTATAACTTCCGTAACGTGCTGGAAGAAGTAGTTACTGAAAATGGCATGGTTGTTGGCAACATCATCCGCTCGCCTATAGATAACCTGGTGAAATACCATTTGGAATTAGCACCAAGCTCTTTGTAAGAGCAGTTTGCAGTTGCCATTGGGCAGTTTGCAGTTTATATATAAACAAAAGGACTGGAAGATTTTTCCGGTCCTTTTTGTTTATATGTATTCCCCATCCGCCACATCATTGCGAGGAGAGGGTAAATAAGGATTACTGTCGTCCGTCCGTATACCTGTGTCACTGTATCTTTGGACATGTATGGACGCTGCTCTCTCTACCACGTCATTGCGAGGTACGAAGCAATCGCGAACTTTACAGGGCGGCTACTTGCATAGCCCCTCCCCGTCATTGCGAGGCACGAAGCAATCCCCTACTTACAGAGTAACCATGCAAGTTATACCTGTACAGTTAGCGATTGCTTCGTACCTCGCAATGACGCGGCGGAGAGGTCTCAGATATTAAAACTAAAAAGGGCTGGAAAATCACCCAACCCTTTCTTATCTCTTAAATTCTTGATTCCTGAATCGTGGCTTCCTGTTTCTGTCTTAATTCCTGAATCTTGACTTCTTGACTCTCTAGAAATCAAACCAAATTCATCTCTCCCTGAAAAATCTTACCATATTTGCGTTTATCAAATTTGTAGAGCTTAGCGGCGCGGTACGATACACCTTTCTGCTTTTCATCAAGCTCCTTCAAAAAGCCATAGCTGAGCATCTTTTTGCGGAAATTGCGTTTATCAAGCTTCTTATCCAAAACAGCCTCATAAAGCGACTGCAGCTGTGTAAGCGTAAATTTTTCGGGCAACAGCTCAAATGCTATCGGCTGGTAGTGTAGCCGGCGCTTTATTTTATTGAATCCTGTTTTAAAGATCTCACTATGGTCAAACGCCAGTTTAGGCAGTTCGCTTACCGGGTGCCAGAACGCTTTTTTGGCATATTGGGTAACTGGTCGTAATTCCTTTTGCCCGTTTATGCGGATCAATGCATAGTAAGCAACCGTAATTACACGACCCTGGGGGTGGCGGTTTACTTCGCCAAAAGTATGAAACTGTTGCATGTGCAAATCGCGCAAGCCCGTAAGTTCATACAGGATCCGCTCGGCAGCATCATCAATACTCTCGTCTTGCTCAACAATATAGCCAGGCAGCGCAAGCCAGTCTTTATAAGGCTCTTCGTTTCGCTCAATAAGCAAAATTTTAAGCTCGCCGGCTTCAAAGCCGAATATCACGCAGTCAATCGAGAATACGGAATCAAACTTGGGTAACATTAGTTCCAAACTATTAGTGAGATTTAGTTAATAAGTTTAAATATATAGCCTTAATTCCTAATCCAAAAAAAAATAAATAAAATTTAATGGTGTAATCTACACACACTATCTTCGTAGCGTAAAATTAAGGAGCGAAAGATGCGTAAAATTTCAAAAATAGGGGTTTTAACTTCGGGTGGTGATGCCCCCGGAATGAACCCTTGTATCCGTGCCGTTGTGAGGACCGCACTGTATAACGGGCTGGAAGTTGTAGGTATAAGGCAGGGTTATAAAGGCCTTATCGAAAACGATATGTATGAAATGGATAAACGCTCGGTAAGTAACATCCTTAATTTGGGTGGCACCATTTTAAAAACCGCGCGTTGCCTGCCTTTCAAAACCGACGAGGGCATGGAGATAGCATACCAAAACGCCAAAGCCCGTGGTATCGATGCCCTTGTGGTTATTGGCGGTGATGGTACTTTTACCGGTGCCCTGCGTTTTTCACGTAAGTATCCCGACATTGCAGTAATGGGCGTACCGGGTACAATTGATAATGACCTTTGCGGTTCAACCTATACCCTTGGTTTTGATACCGCTACCAATACGGTTATCCAGGCTATCGACAAAATCCGCGATACTGCCGATGCGCATGACCGCCTTTTCTTTATAGAGGTAATGGGCCGTGATTCGGGCGCTATTGCCTTGCGTGCAGGTATCTCATGCGGTGCCGAGGCTATTTTACTACCCGAGCGCGCAACCGCTATTGATGATTTGATCGTAAACCTTAAAGAGGGCCACATGAACAAAAAATCATCAAGCATTGTAATTGTTGCCGAAGGTGATAAAAACGGCGGTGTTTATGACGTGGCAAAGGCTGTACAACAAGAAGTTAAAAATTACGACATAAAAGTTACTATCTTAGGCCACTTGCAACGTGGCGGTGCACCGTCAAGCTTTGACCGTATTTTGGGCAGCAGACTTGGCTTTGCAGCAGTTAATGCTTTGGTTGCCGGCGAATCACAAAAAATGGTAGGTTTGCAGGCCAACCAGATCATGATGACAGACCTGGAAGCAGCACTTAACCACCATGAGTTTAAGCTTGAAGAAGACCTTTTACAAATGATGGATATATTATCGATATAGATTATTAATGATTGCAGTTGTTTATAGCGGATCGTACTTTGCACACTGGAGGCTTACTGATAAGGGAAGAACTGTTGCTTCCTTTAAAACCAATGGCATAAATCCCTATTTTAACGACGAAAAACATATCCTTCAGCTTCTCAACAAAAACATCAATCTTATACACCATGCCGAGGTGATCAGACGCATCTACTTTTTTGGTGCGGGTGCCTCGTCAGACGAGCGGAAGAAGATAGTACATAGTGCTTTTTCAACCTTTTTCAAGTTCGGCAAAATATCTATCGAACATGATATTGCGGGCGCAGCTATTGCCTGCTGTAAAAACGAACCCGGCATTGTGAGCATTTGCGGCAGCGGCAGCAATGCCGCCTGGTATGATGGAAAAAGAGTTTGGCCAAACAATTATGGCTTGGGTTATATCCTGGCCGATGAAGGCTCGGGCAACTGGCTGGGCAGGCAGCTCATCAAGGAATTCATGAACGATACCCTGCCTCTATCTATCCGTAAAAAGTTTATTCATAAATACGATGCCGACCGTAAAAACCTGCTCGAAAAGGTTTACCGGCAAAAACAGCCTGCTTTATTTTTAAGCTCTTTTACCGATTTTTATCTCGATAATAAAAACGATCATCATCTGCAAAACGTCATAAAAAAAGGATTTAGCAAGCTAATTTCCACATATTTGTTACCTTTATATCAGCAACACCCGGGTACGTCTGTTCACTTTGCAGGCTCTGTTGCTTTTAATTTTCAGGAACACTTGTATGAAGCTGCCGCCGAAGCTGATCTGCAAATCACTAACATAATTAAAGAACCCATAAATAATTTATTAACCTACTATTCAAGTAAAAATTAAAAAATCATGAAAATAGGAATTAACGGTTTCGGCCGTATTGGCCGCCTGGCATTCAGGGCTGCAATTGAAAGACCAGACATTGAAGTTGTTGGTATTAATGACCTTGTTGAGCCAGATTACATGGCCTACATGTTAAAATACGATTCAACCCATGGTCAGTTCAATGGTACTATTGCTGTTGAAGGCGGTCATTTGGTTGTTAACGGTAAAACCATCCGCGTTACTGCCGAAAAAGACCCTGCTAACCTTAAATGGAATGAAGTAGGTGCTGAGGTTGTAATTGAATCAACCGGTTTGTTCTTAACTCAGGAAACTGCTCAAAAACACATCGACGCCGGTGCTAAAAAAGTAGTAATGAGCGCTCCTGCAAAAGATGATACCCCTACATTTGTTATGGGTGTTAACCACAAAGCGTTAAAAGCCGATCAAAACATCGTTTCAAACGCTTCTTGTACTACCAACTGTTTAGCTCCTATCGCTAAAGTATTGGACGATAAATTTGGTATCGAAGAAGGTTTGATGACTACTGTACACGCTGTTACTGCAACTCAAAAAACAGTTGACGGCCCATCTGCAAAAGATTGGAGAGGTGGTCGTGGTGCTTACCAAAACATCATCCCTTCATCAACAGGTGCAGCTAAAGCAGTTGGTTTAGTTTTACCTCAGTTAAAAGGTAAATTAACAGGCATGAGCCTGCGCGTACCGGTTGCCGACGTATCTGTAGTTGACTTAACTGTACGTTTGAAAAACGGTGCTTCTTATGAAGCCATCAAAGCTGCAATGAAAGAAGCTTCTGAAGGCGAATTGAAAGGCATCCTTGGCTACACCGAAGACGAAGTAGTATCTGAAGACTTTAAAGGCGATTCACGCACTTCAATTTTCGACGCTAAAGCCGGTATCGGCCTGAATGAAAACTTCGTAAAAGTTGTTTCATGGTACGATAACGAGTGGGGTTACTCAAACAAACTGATTGACCTTGTTCAGGAACTTGGCAAATTATAATTGCTGATTTTATCAGATATAAAAACGCCCTTCGGTTAGCCGGAGGGCGTTTTTTATGTTCTCCCACCCCGTCATTGCGAGGCACTGCCTGTCCCGAATTTGCTTCGGGAAAGCAATCGCAAACTGTACAGGGGGAGTTGCAAAGCCCCCCTTCTCCACCCGTCATTGCGAGGCACGAAGCAATCGCGAACTGTACAGGGAGGATTTGCACAGCGCCTCTGCTTCTGTGCGATTGCTTCGTACCTCGCAATGACGTTTTTTAGATAATATCTCTCAACACGGGCGTTCCCGTTAGCCAACGGGCCGGGCTTTACGTTCCAAGTCCTCGCTTTGTCATCCCCGCAAGGCCTCCACACGCTGTGGGCTTTACACTGCAATCCCTAACGCGGCCTGTGTGCTATGGCTTTCCGTCCGTCCGTGTACCTGTGTCAATATGTTTATGGACGGGTGGCGGACGCCTGCAACCCTCATCTCCAACCCGTCATTGCGAGGCACGAAGCAATCGCGAACTGTACAGGGTAATCCCGCATAGCCATTACGCCCTCACCATCACGTCATTGCGAGGCACGATGCAATCGCGAACTATACAGGGAGGATTCGCATAACCCAACCCCTTAATCAACTAACCTCCAATCACTAACCTCTCAACACGGGCGTTGCCTCCGGCCCGGGCTTTCCGTTGCAAGTCCTCGCCTTGCCTGCCCGCAATGCCTGCGCTCAAGCCCGTTTTCCGTCCGTCCGTATACCTGTGTTACCATGTTTAGGGACGGGTGGTGGACGGTATCCTTAATACTATAGCAGGTCTATTTGATAAAACGTCGCTTTAATCTATTTAACATTTCCGGCAAATTCAAAGAAAACCATTCGCCGTCGTATTTCTTTATTGACATAATACCGGGTATAATTTCTTCTTCTTGCTTTAATTTCTCATTACTTTCTACTACAATTGCTTTCAACTGATAGTTTGATAACTGCAAAGCCTCAATAGTGGCATCTTTCATCTGCAAAGCAGCGTTATTAAGCATTATTTGTGATTTTAAATGCATGACATTTGCCTGAAGTTGCATAAAAGCGATATCTCCGTTATTCATACCTTGAAATTGCAAGTCATTTAACGCAGGGGCATTTGTATAAATTTCCAAAGCATCCTTAATTTTGTCCAATGCTTCGTCTTTATTGTTAGGTGTTATTTTAAATAAAGTAGAATGAGCTTGCTCTTTAATTTCTGTTTCGGCTTCTATCCCTAAATCCTTAAGAAACTGAGCAAAATACATCAAATATTGTTGACAAGGACCTTTTATCGAATCGGGAAAATTGAAAAAGGAAATTACTGATTGATTATCCACGACAGATGCCAAATAAAGATTCGCATCATTTATAATACTTTCAAATTCAGGGAAAGCGTTATCTATCAACGTTCCAATTGGCGTATCTAAATCATTAATTGCTACGGCTATTCCCAAGCCGTTACTAACGAAGTCATCGTCAAGTTGGAAATATCTAACATTTTTATTGTCCCTATCTTTGATGATTATTTTTAGCGCCTCCGAAAAACTTTTAATACTCCATCCGCTTGCCCAATCTTCTGTATCTACATTTAATTCAACGTTAAAATTGGGATAGTCTGAACTTTTATATGTTTTTTTAAATGAAAAGGATATATCAACTCCAAGAGGCCAAGCATCAAAGTCGTAATCTCCCATATTGAGACTATCAAAAAATTCGCTTAATTCTTTCGATGAATAAGATGCAAGAAGTTCACCTAATTCAATTTCGTTTATATAAGCACTCCTATAAGTACGATCATTATAACTCGACTGATAATAAGGGATATCATTTACAACTAAATAGTAAGTTTGATCATCTTCGTGTTTAGCATATTCAACTTTAAGCATATCAAGTTTATCAAGTTTAGTATTATGTCAGAATTTACAAAGCAGCCTATTAGCTTTACTTTCTCTGTAAATATAATAATTAGGTTGCGGTTGCTTCGTACATCCCCCAAACTGGCGCGAGTATGCAGTTCTGGGAAAAGCATGGCCTACTCCGTGACTTTTTAAGTGAAGGTCACGAGTACGCAACCCCCAACTGGCGCGAGTATGCAGCGTTGGGAAAAGCGTAGCGCACTCGTGACTTTTTTTAACTAAAGCCACCCTGCACAGCTCGCGATTGCTTCGTGCCTCGCAATGACGGGGTGGTGAGGGGGCTTTGCACGTTTGCCCTGCACAGTTCGCAATTGCTTCGTCCCTCGCAATGACGGGTGGTGAAAAAGCAGGAAGTTTTTCAAAATTCAACTTCCTGAACACACAAATCTTCCTTAATATTACGCTTATGGTTATGCAACGCGGCGGATGTGTTTACATCATCACCAACAAAAATAACTCCGTGTTATACACCGGGGTAACATCCGATATTATAGGTAGAATATTCGATCACAAAAACAAAACCTATCCGCAAAGTTTTACTGCTAAATACAATTGTAATAAGTTAACGTGAGTTCGGTTTAAGCAGCTAAAAGCAATTGATTGTCTTGTTCCTCGAAAACAATATTTAAGGAAGGTTTTTTAGGGAAGAAGTGGTAAGCGCAAAGGGACCCCATTATGTTCATTAAGAAGTTGTTGACGGAGCGGTGTCGGGTATGCTGAAGTTTGCAGATATTCTTTAATTCATCATAGACACATTCGATGATCGCTCTTTTTCTGAGCATGATCTTATCGGCTTGTGAAATATTGAAGTCCTTCATGTTTTTGCGCGGCTTAGTAATCATCTGGATACCATTTCCCCAAAGCAGATCGGCCAGCGCTTTAGATATATAGCCCTTGTCACCAAACAGTTTCCCGAATATTTCTTCTGTCATTGAAGTCATCAATTTGACATTGCGGTCATCTACATTGCCTTTGGTAAGATAAAAAGACAGTATTTCCCCTTTATCATTAATGATGAGGTGTAGTTTAAACCCGTAGAACCAACCTATGGAACATTGCCCCCTTTCTGCTGTCGCTGCAAAGACTTTATGGTTATGAATGCGCCGGTTATGACATACTTTGATATGCGTGGAATCTATAAAATTGATGCCCCTGGAACGTCCAAGGCAGTGCGTTTTCAGGAATAACATCATCGGAACAGCTACCCGTTGCTGCAATTCAACAAAACGATTATATGACACCAGCCCGGGAAAGAAATCTTTATAGTGCGAGCAGATATGCGTTATATAGAAATGCTTGAGGTTGGTGAAGTGCCCACTGTGAAAAGCGATTACGATAGTAATGATCTCGCTGTCCGCAAGTGATGCTTTTCTATCTCTGACCTTGTAATTCCCTGCATCAAGCTTGTGTTTAGCGATTTGTTCTTCACATTCTTTGCAGAAGTCATCCACTTTAACGAAAATTTCAATAATTTTATCAGAAGTAAGCATAGATTGTTATCATTTAGATTCGACACTTAAATATAATAAAATATGCTTACTTATTGATATTCAATTTATTATATATCTAAATCTTTTCCATAATCTTCTTTTCGTTATCCCGAACTCACGTTAAGTTAGTTTACTATCTATTTTACTCCCATATTGAGGAAGCAATAGCTGCCGAAAAAGCCCTAAAAGGCGGAAACAGGCAAATGAAGGTTAAGCTTGTCAATGAGCTAAATCCTGAATGGAGGGATTTGTATGATGATTTAATAAAGGATTAATTGCTATTTGAGGTGGTGCAGGTTTGCCCTGTAAAGTTCGCGATTGCTTCGCAATGACGGATGGTGAGGGGCTCTTGCTTCGTGCCTTATAGTGACGTGGTGGTGAAGGGCAGGGCAAGGCCGCCCTGTACAGTTCGCGATTGCTTCGTGCAATGACGTGGTGGTGAGTTTCCGTCCGTCCGTATACCTGTATCACTGTACTTACAGACAACAGGCGGACAATATCTACCACCCTACCACATCTCCAATATCAATTCCATTTTGCCTATCCTCATCGGTAGCTATATCTTCAAGCACTGCCGAAACGGAGAAAGCCGTATTGGGCAGTGCTGTATGAAGCTCACGGGCTTTTAGCTTCCATTTATCGTAGGCGTTAACATCGGGGAAAAGCATCACCCTGCGGCCTTTTAATACGCCGCATTTAGCAGGGTTTAGCCCTTGCAGGCTTCCGCTGGCCAGCCATATAAAGTCGGGGATAAGGGCGCTGGCTATGATGGCCGTTTTTTCGCTTTCGACAATGGCTACGGGCATTGCGGGATTGGCGGAGAGCAAATGCTCGCCAAAAAGGCATTGTTGCAGTATAAAAGTGGTATCATCGCCTGCGGTGGCAGCCTCTTTTATGGCTAAGGTGTGTGCCCAGGTAATGTGGTTAAAGGGCACTTTTACGCGCTTGCCGGTTTCTTTATTGTACAGCATTATTTTGCCGGTGCGCACATCGCCTTCGGTATCGTACTGCCAAAAAACACATGCGCCCGGCCAATGGTTATGCGTGCCAATGTGGTAGCGTTTAATAGCAGCTTGCGTAATATCCCGCCCTAAACGTTTAATGAGGTACTGTACAAAGTTGTTATCCTGGTAATTGTATAACGTAGCCGATACCCAATAGGGGTTGATGATATATTTAGGTTCGGGCCGGGGGGAGCGTGCAGGGTTTACAGCGGGCTGCGCAGGGCTTTTGCCGGGCATGTACCTGCTGCGTTTAGGTTGGTAAGGCTTGTAACCCGGCAGGGTTGCGAAGTAATTGCGGGGTGTTAAATGGTAGCCGCATTTATCTTCCCTGCCGCAACGGCCCACATGCGGGGCAAGGTGCTGCCCGGTTTGGATATCAATGTAACGTACAAAGCATTTGTGATGATTGCAAACCGGGCAGCTATAGCGCGATTGCATGCCCTGGTAGGGCTGTAACTGGTATTTCATGGTTGGTGATGAGGTTTGAGTTTTTAATTTCCCCTCTTGAGAGGGGCGCGTGGGGAAAGCGCAGTAGCAAGGGTGTGTTTATACAACCGAAATAGCAAAGTGATGCCCCCCGCCCCTCTCAAGAAGGGAATCGCGCGGGGCCTTGGCTTGCATAGCTGCTCTGGAAAAAAATCTTCCCTCCTGTTTCTTGATGTCCTGAGTCTCTCTTCACTCCCCTCTTGTCCGTCCACCGAAAAGAGTGTGACACCGGCAGACGGACGGACGACGGACGCTTGCAAGCTATTTAAACGTTTGCGTTTAGTTTTGCGTAGGCTTTAAGCAACCTATCGGCTTTTTGGTGCGATATGCCCAGCTTTTGCCCTATCTGCCTTAAAGTTAGGCCTTGTTGTTTCAGCTCGTTGGCATTGGCCATGATCTGCTCCTGTTCGGGATCGTTTTGGGGGCTTAGCTGCTCCCACTCTTTGCCGAAGCTTACAAACTCATATTTGAGGAAGTTATAGGGCTTACCTATCTGACAGAGGCAAACATTACCTTCGCCGTAAAGCTGCTCGGTGTTGCGCTGTTTTATTTGCTTAAGGTAACGCATGTTTACATCGGTTTTGCTTTCGCCAATGGCAAAGGCGCTATCGCAAAAGTTCATCAGCATTTTGCTGCCCTGCAAATCGTTGCGGGTAATGGGTTGTGCCATATCGCGCTTAGGGGTGTGGGCCAGTACCAGTATGCTTAAGTTATACTTGTTTTTAAGCGCCTTAAGCTGTTTCATTAAAGGCAGGGCATCTTTGGCGCGTTCGGTTTCGCTGCGCAGATAGGTTAGGTTATCAATAACCAAAACCTTTGCCCCGGTTTGTAAAACTGATCGCTCGAGCGAGTAGATGAGGTAATCGTCGAAATCGGCAAACTCGTGAGGTAGCTCCATATCGGGGTTTAGCTCGGCACGGTAAAAGTTTTTGCCAAAGTGGTAATGGTACTCGTAATCTACCGAGTAGCGGGCTTCAAACTGCTTATCGGTAAGTTCAAAATCGCAGTATAAAACCGGTTGTGCGGGTGCTTCCACATCAAAAGGATATTTACCCGAACCTTTACTTACACCATCAGCAACCTGTACGGCTACAATACTTTTGCCCAGGTTACTATCGGCAAAAAGGATACATACTTCGCCCTGGTGCCAAAATTTACCAAAAAGCATTAAAGGGATTGCCCTTTCGTGGGCTTCGGCCATCCAATGGTCGGCATGCCTTACCATCAGTACATCATCATTGTTTTGGGGCAATTGTTGCTCATCCATTTGTTGCAGGCTTTGTTGTGCCAGTGAGCCTGCGGTAATGCACGTTGCAGTGCTGTTGTTTAAATTTTGTGTTATCATGTTATTTGTTTGGTGAATGGTTGGTTATTGATGAATGGTTGATTTGGTTGATTGAGTGAATGGTTGTTTTATCTTCTCGTACAACTACCCACCTAATCAACCACTCACAACAAACCAATCCGCAGGATTAAAAAATACCCCTCCAATAGCCTATTTAGATAAAGGGCTTTGACCACTACCTTACCGGTAGCTGCCTGTGCAATTGCTATGCTTTGTGTGCGTCCGTCCGCAAGGGTGTGTCCATGTATTTACGGACAGGCTGCGGACAAACCTAAAAAGGGGCAAAATTGCCCGGAGGTTTATTTTCGATACAATTATACAGAAATTTCTTTAAAATAAAGAATTACTGAAGAATAAATGAGAAAATACTGATTGTCCGTATGTTTTTAAGGGATGGGACACAGGGGGACGGACGGACAACGGACATAAAAGAGATTCAGGAAATGGAGCACGGGACTGCGTTAGGGATGGGAGCGGATACCGGCCTGTGGCTAAGGCCTTGTGCAGTATGAGCGTACAGCCCGGGCCGGAGGCAACGCCCATATTATAATTAAAAACTAAAATCACCTTTAATAATCAACAACTTACAATCACGTCATTGCGAGGTGGAGCTGATGGTTACCACTTTGCCACCTTGTTGCCCTCATGAGTTGCTTTCCTCTGGAGAGGATTTAGGTGGGGCATCTACCTCTTCGTCACCAATTCCCTGAAACCCACCAGCTCATCCCAACGGGCTGCGGGGGGGCGATAATAGGTAAGCACCTGGTATTCGTTTTCGGTTTCAAAGTGACTGCCTTCAAAAGGGATATCATCAGCTTTGCCGGTTTTGGCATCCACCCAAACGTATTCATAATCATAAACGCCTTGTTTTAGCAGCATGTTTACGGTGTACCTGCCATTATCAAGCGGGTGCAGCTTGTTGCTATCATCAAGCCGGTAATTATTAAACTGGCCAACTACATATGGGCTGCCCTCTTTAGGGTCTTTATTGGTTGATAGGGTGAAGTATACATGCGCGTAATCCGCATCGGTGGCTGGCGTGGTACCATCATTATTCAGGATGTAAAACTTGCCGTCGTTATCATACTGAAAAATGTAGTTGGGCTGGTCGCGCACGGGGTCGCCAAGCAGTACAACAACGTTGGTAGAATCCTTATAAATTTTGGCTACCCTTTGCGAATTAAGCTTGAGCGTACGCGTATCAAACAGCCTGAACTCATTACGGCCGGGGAAATCATTAACGCTTACATCATTATAAATTAACTGCGAACCACGGATATAGGTTGGCTGCCCGTTAAGCACAGCCGTTTCGGTACGGGCGTTTTGCATAATAAAAGTACGTAAAGCATAAGCCGGGTTTTGCACAACAAGGCCCGAATAATCAACCGTAAAATTGATTTTTTGATTGGTTTGCCGGGTGGCATTATTGGCCGAAGCTACCAGATCGGCAGCTATCGAAACGCGTTTGCCCAGCACGTACAAGCGGCGGGTAAGCACCATTTTGCTTTGATCGCCATCTTCATAAACCTTCAGCACATAGTTGCCCGATATTTTGGGGGCGATGTTATTGTTGGGCAACGAAATTTCATAATGGGTATATTTTTGCATGGTACCGGTTGAGTAGCTGTAATTGTACAGCCGGTCGTCGGTAAAGCTTTGCAGGTATTCGGCAGATGAAAGGTTTGACGAGTTCCAGTTGGCATCGCAATGCTCAATGGTATAATAGTAATTACGACTCCCCCCGCGCAGGTCATCAAAGGTTAACAGCACCTTTTCATCAGTCCCCAAATTAATAACCGGGAAAGTGCCCTGCTTGGCAGTATTATAAAACTCCACGCTTTTTATAGCCGGCGAGTAAACGTTGTTGTTGTAGGGTGATTGGGCGAAGGAGTTTAGTGACAGGAGGATGAAGAGGATGATGTAAAGCTTTTTCATATAAACCTGTTAATTCGGTTGAAATATCATATTACACTTAAAACCGTCATTGCGAGGAACGAAGCAATCGCGAACTGTACAGAGAAACTTGCATGGTTGCTCTGCTAATAGGGGATTTGCTTCGTACCTCGCAATGACGGGGATTATATTATCATGTCAAAATAACCATGTCATTGCGAGCGATAGCGTGGCAATCGCATGCTATACAGGGCGGTCTTGCATTGCGTATACATCAGGGTCCTCTGCGAGAGACCCTGATGGGACGTTAAAATGATATCTCCGCCATCCGTCATGCTGAGTGTTTAAATCCGGTGGCCTCTGAAGGTGAAATGACATTTACACTACCTGTCATCCCGAATTTATTTCGGGATCCCACGCGCTGAGCGGCTATGCAAGCGGCCTTGCAAGTGGGGTGCTGAAACAAGTTCAGCATGACACCCATTTTTTAATTATGTCATGGGTAACTTGTTTCAGCACCCCACTTGCTAAGTATACTTCATGCGGCTTGTCCTGTGGGTTCCCGAAACAAGTTCGGGATGACGTTATTTTTTTACCCTACGATTCCAACTCCAAAATCTGCTCGGCCAGTGCTTCCCATTTGTCCTGCATTTGTTTCAGTTCGGTTTGTTTAGCGCTATAGGCAGCATTGGTTTGTTTTAGTTTGCCGTTATCGCTGTATATTTTTTCGTCGGCCAACTGGGTTTCAAAGTGCTTTACCTCTTTTTCGAGGTCGGCGATTTGCTGCTCCATTTTGGCCAGGTCCTGGTTCAGTTTCTTTAATTGCTGATGCTTATTTTCGCCTTGAGGCTGTTTAACAGGCTCTGGCTTTTTCTCTTCTTTTTTGGGTTGAGGTGCCGGCGCGGCAGCTTTGGGCTCCAGTTTACGTTTGGCATACCATTCATCAAACTCTGCATAAGTACCCGGATAAATCTTGATCTTCTGATCTTCGATAAACCAAATCTTGTTGGCTACGTTATCAAGGAAATACCTGTCGTGCGATACCACAATGAAAGTACCCTCATACTGGTCAAGCGCCTGGATCAGGATATTAACCGACTGCATATCCAGGTGGTTAGTAGGCTCATCCAGTACCAGGAAGTTGGCATCGGCAGTAAGCGCCTTAGCCAGTGCTACACGTGATTTTTCACCACCCGATAGCACCTTGATCTTCTTGAAAACGTCATCACCGGTAAACAAAAACGAACCTAAAATGGTACGCAGCTCGGTATCTGTATGCTTAGGTGCAAATGATTGCAGTTCCTGCAATATCTGATTTTCGAGGTGTAAAGATTCCAGCTGGTGCTGGGCAAAAAATGTAGTAGTTACGTTATGGCCAGTGGTTACCGTACCAGTGTAATCTTTATCGGCAGATGCAATAATGCGCAACAGGGTTGATTTACCTTTACCGTTGGCACCGATGAGTGCAATTTTATCACCTTTTTCAATTACAGCTTCGGCGTGGTCAAGAATATCGATAGCAGGGTATTTTTTGGTGATATCCTCTAAAGTGATCACGTGCCTACCCGACTGTTTGCTGAAACGGAAAGCGAAGTTAACGGATGGATTATCGTCATCCACATCGTCAATACGCTCCATTTTATCCAGCATTTTGATGCGGGACTGCGCCATTTTAGCCTTAGAAGCTTTGGCACGGAAACGCTCGATCAAACGCTCTTCCTGTTTAATTTTTGATTGCTGATTTTTAAACTCGCCACGCTGAATTTCTTCACGCAGGGCTTTTTCTTCGAGATAGAAAGAATAATTACCTGCGTAAACGGTCAACTTGCCCTTCCTCGATTCAACCGTACGATTGATTACTTTATCCAGGAACCACCTGTCGTGCGATACGATGATGATAGCACCAGGGAATGATTTCAGGTAATCTTCCAGCCATTGTATAGACGGTAAGTCAAGGTGGTTGGTAGGCTCATCCAGCAGCAGGATATCGGGTGCCTGCAACAGGATCTTGGCCAGCATTACACGCATGCGCCAACCGCCCGAAAAGGTACTCAGCTTGCGTTTGCAATCCTCATCACTAAAACCCAAACCGGCTAAAATCTCATGGGCTTTATATTCGATATTGTAACCGTCAAGCAGTTCAAACTCGTGCTGCTTGTCGCTCAGTTTATTTAACAATTCTTCGCTATAATCCGTTTCCAGCTTTTTAAGCAGGTTCTCGATCTCGTCGTGCAGTTGGTTTTGGCGCTCAAAGGCTTCCATTGCCACATGCACAATGTTTTTATCAGATGAATAAGAAAGTAGATCCTGGTTAAGGTAACCCATGGTAAGGTCCTTAGCCATTGAAACAGTTCCGGAGGTAGGCTTATAGTCGCCTACAATAATTTTTAAAAGGGTAGTTTTACCTGTACCGTTGGCACCAATTAAACCAATTTTTTCACCGGGTTTAATATGCCAGTTGGCTTCATCATAAAGAGCCCGCGCACCAATCTCGAACGTAAGGTTATTTATAGCAATCATTTACGCGCAAAGATACTGTTTTTTGAGCTTAAAGCCGAAGGCTCAAAGCTGAAAGCATTTTGAAGCTTAAAGCAGAAAGTGGAAAGCTGATAGCTTCTTATGAGCTTAAGGCAAAAAGCTCAAAGCCTTTAATCCCTGACAGCTTAAGCATGCTATAGGATATTAAAAGCTTTGAGCCTTAAGCCTTCGGCTTTAAGCTTCTTATAAGGCTCCCACCGCTTTTAACCATGTTTGTGCCATAAGGGCTTCGCCGGCTACACTGGGGTGTACACCATCAAGGTTCCAATAGGTGGCTGGTGCTGTTTGCTCGGCTTTGTCAAATGCCGATTGGTAAGGCACAAATACCGCATCAAACTCTGCAGCAATATCTTTAGCAGCTTTGCGGAACAAATCAAATGTAGGATACCATTTATCATCAACAGCTTTCACATTTTTTTCGGCGAAGGGCTCGCAGATCACCAGTTTAATATCGGGCAGGGCTTGTTTGGTACGGGTAAGCAACGCCCTGTAATCGGCGATATAAGTATCTATTGTGCCTTTGTAACCACTGGTAAGGGTATGCCAAAAGTCATTCACGCCTATGTGAATGCTCAGTATGTTTGGTTTAAGGGCAAGGCAATCGATATCCCAGCGCTCGGCAAGCTGATATACTTTATTGCCGCTGATACCTTTATTGTAAATCTTCAAACCTTTATCAGCATGTTTAAGCAGCAGTTGTGAAGCAGTTAGCAAGGCATAGCCCGAACCTAAAGCACTGGTAGTATTTGGTTCGGTTTTGCTATGGTCACGCCCCCAGTCGGTAATGGAGTCGCCCTGAAAAAGCACTACATCGCCCTGGTTAAAAGTTAGCTTTTTTGCAGGTTTTTCGGCAGCTAAAGCCGATGAAACAATTGATGGTATGCCCATAGCTGCAAGCGTGCCTACAGCAGTGGTTTTTAAAAAATGACGACGGTAGTTTTGTTTGGTATCTTTCATTTGAGGATTATAAAGGTATTTGCCGAAAATACTGATTTAGTGTAACTATCAAAATTTTGTTGGGTTTTGTACCAGTATTTGTAAAAGGAATATTACGTGCATCACTACTGCAGCAACGGTTCTTATTTATCAGCCACAAAATTTATCGGCTTTGCCGGATCAAAAGTAACATACACCCGTTTCCAGGGCTCATCATCCATCAACCGCCATTTGTGCGCAGTTCCCGTAGTATCCTGCGCTATCAGTATTTCGCCAGGCTTAAGTATAAATTTTTCGCCGGGATAGGTTTCAAATTCAAGCGTACCGGTAAGGGTTATCACGTACTGATTTGTAGGGGCATTATGGTAATCATAAAATGCATGCGGTTCCGATTCCTGAAACCTAACCGCAAGGGCCTCATTAAGTGTCCCTAAATCAACCATCCCTTTTTGTATATGTGAATGACCATCATCACCGGTATATAACCTGTAGGCTTTTATCATACAGGCTAAACTAACATTTAACTGTTAATACTACCTGCCCATTGTGTATTTATTGCAAAACAGTTGCTTTATTGAGCATTAATGTTTATTTTATTTAGTTTTAAAGATTATTCATTCACAGTAAAACTTAGGCTTCCTTTAAGGGTTCAGATAATATTATGTCCGTAGCTGTATCTACCAAACGTTTTCAATTTTTCCCATACCTCATCAGTTTGCTGATTGTATTATTTATTGGTTTTGTTGCCTCACTGGTAACCCGGCCCGAAATTGCCGGCTGGTATAGCACACTCAAAAAGCCATCGTTTAACCCACCACCCTGGCTGTTTGCACCGGTATGGACTGCAATTTATATTATGATAGCGACCGCCGCTTATCTTGTATGGAAACACCGCAGCCGTAAGCCGGTTTACATTATTGCCCGTTCGATATACTTTATTCAGCTCATTTTAAATTTTTCGTGGTCGATAGTATTCTTTGGCATGCATCAAATAGCCGCCGCTGCGGTTGTAATCATTTTACTGTGGCTCAGTATTGTGGTAAACATTAACTGGTTTAATAAATTTAGCCGTACTGCTTCGTGGCTGCTTGTGCCCTATTTATTATGGGTAAGCTTTGCCAGCATACTTAACATGAGTATTTATTTCCTTAACCGATAGCTCATAAAAAACACTATTTTTATTGCAGATAATTACAGCACCGATAAAGAATCTCTCTATCAAGCCATGAAAAAACTTTTACTTATTTTTTGCCTTATTACAGCGGCGCACAGCTTTGCATTTGCCGATAAAACCGCTATCAACAACTTTGTAGTTAAAGAAAACCCCTTTGCGGTTGACGAGGTAGCTGTAGTTGCAACCGATACGGCAGGCGTGATACAGGAAAATGTAAACGGCGTTTTTACCTTTGTAATGAATGGTTTTACCGAAGAACTTAAGTTTGACAAAGGCACGGCTTTTTACCGCCACAAGCTTGATCGTTCAACCTTCCTGTACGCCAAACACATGAACGATTCCGGCACACACGCCATACTATACTACATTTACAAGCACGACAGTAAACTAAGTCCATTCCATATCAGCTGGGTATTACTGATAGCTATCCCTCTTTTACTGGTGTTACTGGCTTATATGTTTAAGCGGTTCATCATTATTGCTGTAGTAATATTTTGTATCTTCCTGTATTTCAACTACCATAACGGATTAAGTATCCCAACCTTTTTTGAAAGCATTATTGACGGGTTGAAGAATATGTTTTAGAAGGAAGGTAAAAGGTCAAAGGCGAAAGGTTAAAGTTTTTTTAGGGAGAGGTGAAAGCAAAACGAAAAGTAAAAGGTTTAAAAACAGATGCAAACGTAAAGCTACAGCTACCTTTTGCCTTTCACCTTTATCCTTTTACCTAAAAATTTTAAAAAGGTAATCCAATACCAAAGTTCAACTGCATAAAGTTGTAATCTTCTCCGTTGGCTGCTTTGTAAGCTTGTTTGAATGAACCTTTGCTAAACAGTTCGCCGGCATGGTTAATCAGCACCCATTGGTTAGCTCCGCTAAATTGCGGGTCTTTTAGTTTAAAGGCTGCATCGAGTCTAAAAACGAAGAAACTTAAATCAAACCTCAACCCAGTGCCAATACCTACAGCCGTTGAGCTTAAAAAATTGTTCAGTTTAAACTGCCCGTTGGGGTTATCAGGCTCGTCATGCAAGCGCCACACATTCCCGGCATCAACAAAAACCGCACCTTTAAGTTTTGCACCAAAAAAGTTATTTGCCAACAGGTACCGGTACTCGGCATTGGTAATAAATTTGATCTCGCCAAATTGATCAAGATATTTCAAGCGGGCACGGGTATTAACATCAGTTCCATAAAATGAAGCGCGGTTAAATTGCCCCGGGCCTAATGTGCGCGGCAGCCAGGCCCTGATATCATTGGCCCCGCCTGCGTAAAAATTCTTTTCAAAAATAAGCTGATTGCTATTACCGTAAGCGATGCCTATACCCGGGTTTATGCGGAAAACAAATTGTTTTTCGCCGCCAAAATTTCGGTAGATGCGCGTATCAAGCTCAACTTTGGTATACTGCGCAAAGGTATATCCAAAAAGCTTGTGTTGCCCAAGAGTATCTTTAGGAGCATTTGTTAGATTGCTAACCAGGTTAAGAAAATTTCCGCCAATATCTAAACTCCCCCGGAAATAGGTAAAGTTTTCATAACCATTAAGCTTTATGGCGTTAACCTGGTAAGTGTATTGGCTACCGGATGTGAAAACCGTACGCCCGATTAAATAAACATAGGAGTACCTGTTTTGAGCAAGCAGCGCCGCCCTTGCAGCCGGATCAATTATACCTCTCGAAAACTCAATGTTAATGGGTGTAATGGTATGCGTTTTATACGGCGTATCAAAAAAGTCGTAAGTGATGGAATTGATAAAACTTTCGCGCTTAACCAAATCTTTTTGGTAAAACAATGAATAGTTTGATGAAAACGTGGTGTGCGGAACCGCAAATTTACCAAGAAACGGAAATTTGAACGGAAGCAAAAGTCGCGGATAGACAAGCTGTGCCCCTACCCTAAACTCCTGGTTTTGAATACTGCTGTGATCATTACCAACAGTATTGCCATTATCAAAAAGGATACTCCAGTTAACTTTTAGCTGCAATATAGCAGCCTGTTTAAATAAATTCCTGTCGGTAAAAGTATTACCCACGTTATAACCAAAACGACCGCCGCTAAAAAGCACCTCACCCTCTACACGGTCACTCATCCGTTTAAGCGGCACAATATCTATCCGGGTATTAAGCCTGTTAGAGCTATCCTTCAGTTTTTCGTAAACAGGGTTGGGCACATTTCTGAAAACATTTAATTCGGATAAGCGAGTGGTGGTGCGTGTTTGCTTATCAATATCGTATATTTCGCCTTTTTTCTGAAAAACGTAATCGGTTACTACCCTGGGTTTAAACCTTTTTGAGTAGTCAACAAACCTGAATTGTGAATCAACCTGTATCGTATCAACTTTACCCGGCGTACGCCCCTGGCTGTTTGATATCGTAATTAATGTATTGTTGATAGTATAAACCGGGTGCTGTGTTTTCCCCGCCGGGTTATCAATAATCATTTTTACATCAACCACACTACTGTTAAAGGTAGAATCATAGGTAAAATTGATGTACTGCCTGTAAAAGTCGTAGTAGCCGTTATGCTTCATCAGCAAATAGAGCTGATCGCGGTCGTAAGCTAAACTATCAGTGTCAAACCTGCCGCCCGGCTGTATATGTGATATCCTGTTGCGGTTACCATTATACAATGCTTTAATATTATTATCGGCAATGCTATCAGTAAATTTGCGGATGCGGAACATAGGTCCCTCATTAGCAGTAAAAATCAGCTCAGCCTTTTGCTTTTTTATCACTACACTGTCGGTGACCTTTGCTTTGAGGTAACCACGGCTGCGGATGTATTTTTCCATCTGTACACGCGAGTACTCGATCAGGTTACTATCAACAACAACAGGGGCTTCGCCTATATTTTTTTTACCTTTATTGCTAAAAGTATAGTACAACTGCAGATTGAGCCAGTTATTGGGTTGTTGCTCCTTATCCACATAATTTATAGCGGTTTCCGCAAATTGCTCGTCAATACCTTTTATAGTAATTTTGCGCACCAGTGTCTGGTCTTTGCGGATGCCACGGGTAATGCTGCAGCCCGAACCGATAATAACCAGTAAAATACTTAATATTGTAAGGCGGTAAACAGCAGGCTTAGTATATGCTTTCAAAATCACAGATCAGTTTATTAAAATCCTTACAACATAAAAAATTCCGTAAAGAGCATGGCTTGTTTTTGGTTGAGGGTTACAAATCAGTTGTTGAATTTGTAAACGCTGCATACCAGGTTGATGCTATATACCATACATCCGAAATTGCTCCAAAAATGATGAATTTATCCCGAAAAATAAATTTTCAGGAAATTTCATTGACCGATCTGGAAAAGATCAGCAGTTTGAAAACCCCGCAGGATGTAATTGGTTTGATTAAAATACCAAAATGGCCCCGATTAAATTATAACTTACTGAAAAACAAGTTCTCGCTGGTACTTGATGGGGTGCAGGACCCCGGCAATATGGGCACCATTATCCGCACGGCCGACTGGTTTGGCGTTACCGATATTATTTGCTCAGATGATACCGTTGATGTTTATAACCCCAAAGTGGTGCAGGCTACCATGGGCTCATTAGCACGGGTAAATGTGCATTACGGCGATTTAACAACTATCCTCCCCGAAATAAAGCTTCCTTTATTTGGTGCCATGCTCGATGGCGAAAATATCTACAGCACCAATTTCGGCTATGAAGGTTTACTGGCTATGGGCAACGAGGGTAATGGCTTACGCCCTGAAATACAGCAGTTAATAAATAAAAAAGTAACTATACCCCGGGTAGGTTATGCCGAATCATTAAATGTAGCCATAGCCACAGCCATATTATGTTCAGAAATAAAAAGAAATTCGTTCAAATAAATTTGCCCGCTAAAAATAATTACTATCTTTGCAGTCCTTAAAAAAGGGTCGGATGGCCGAGTGGCTAGGCAGAGGTCTGCAAAACCTTTTACAGCGGTTCGAATCCGCTTCCGACCTCAGGGTTAAAAAAATTTAAAATAAAAGACAATGGGCGTTACTCGTTTAAAAAGAAAAGACAGGAGAAATAAAACTTTTTCACGCTTAGAAGTACAGTTCTTGAAACTGGCTACTAACCTTGAATACGGAAGCCGTTCTGCTGAGTCAAAACACAGCCAGATAGCTAAAAACAATGCAGCTTTAGATATCGCATTAGGCAAATAATTCTCTCTTTCATCGGAAGAAAAAAATTTAAAGTCCTGCCGGTTTCCGGCGGGGCTTTTTTGTTTAGGCATGATTTTGAACCATGATTTTCGGGATTTGAGGATGGGCTTGATATCTTCTTCCAAAGCCTACGCCCTTACGGGTTCAGACAAAATATCGTTCTTAAAAGGCGTTAACGTTTCCGTGAGGACACGGAAACGGAATATTCGGCATCAAAATGTATCTTTCAGGGCAATCCTCAAATCCTAAAAATCATGGTTTAGAATTTTTTTATTGATCCTGCCAATCAAGCCAGGTCCTTCATAAATAAAACCGGTATACAATTGTACCAATGAAGCACCCGCGTTTAGTTTCTCAATGGCATCCTCCGCAGAGTGAATCCCTCCTACTCCGATGATTGGGAATGATCCGTTAGATTTTTTATGCAGATAAGCAATAACTTCTGTTGAGCGTTGGGTAAGTGGCTTACCACTCAAACCGCCGGTTTCTTCTTTTAATTTCGATGGAGATGAAAGGTTTTCCCGGCTGATAGTGGTATTAGTGGCTATTACCCCGGCTATACCTGTTTGCTGCACGATGTCAACAATATCATCCAGTTGGGAATCTGTCAAATCTGGTGCTATTTTTAGCAGGATAGGTCTGCTGATACCGTCTTTATTATTGCGTTGCTGTAATGTATTCAGAATTTCCATCAGAGGGTCTTTTTCCTGCAGGGCGCGCAAACCCGGGGTATTGGGTGAGCTTACGTTCACTACAAAATAATCAACTACATCAAACAGACGGTCGAAGCATTTAATGTAGTCACTAACAGCATCCTCGTTAGGGGTAACCTTGTTTTTACCGATATTGCCACCAATGATCAGTTGTTTGTTGATATTTTTCGGATCGCGCCTGAAGGTGGCTATTCGTTCGGCAGCTATGTCTACACCAAAATTATTGAAACCCATGCGGTTAATAAGCGCGCTATCTGCCGGCAGGCGGAACATGCGTGGCTTTTCGTTACCAGGTTGGGGCAGCGGTGTAACAGTGCCAATCTCAACAAAACCGAAACCAAGGTTGGCCATTTCGCCCATCATTTCGGCGTTTTTATCAAAACCCGCAGCCAGGCCAACCGGGTTCCTGAATTTCAGGCCAAAAACCTCGCGTTCAAGCTTTGGATCTTTTACATCCCACATCGCTTTACTTAACGATGCACCGCCCGGAAAACGATTAAAGCGTTTGAGGTTGCGGGTAACAAAGTAATGCACTTTTTCCGGATCGAACTTAAACAGGATGGGTTTTATCAACTGATACATGCCGCGAAGTTAGCACATTTTTGCGACGGTGAATAAATGTATGGGTATAACCGGCTTCTGTTTCATCTCTGTGATATTACGCTGTGTTTCCTCCTCCCTGCCTGACAAGGGCGAAGTGCATCAATCCATTTTTAAACTAACACATTCGGCCAAGCCATTAAACAGTCTTGGAAAATAAATTAAAAAACATAGTACTATGTATTGTATAGTACCATGTTTAATATTACCTTTGTTTTAATCGAACTAAAACAATCTGAAATATTATTAAAATGGATACTAAACCGCTCCTATATACAGGCATCATTATTCCCATTATATTTTGGCTTTCAACCATTGTTTGTGGGTTTGTGCATGGTAATTACAATCATTTCAGCAATACTATCAGTGAGCTCGGCGCTATCGGCACAAAATCTGAAACGTTGATGGAAACATTTACGCTGCTTAATACAGTGCTCAGTGTGTTTTTTATGGCGGGCCTGTTTATTGCGTGCAGCCAGTTGCAGCTTAATATCCTGCCCGTGTTTGGGGTGATAGGTTTCCCTATCATGTTTGGCTGGGCGGCTATATTTCACGCAGGCAACCCGCTGCATTCGGCATCCGGGCCGGTGTTTTTGACGCTTTATATCGGTGCGCTGCTATCTGCTATTTTATGGCGGGGAGAGGAGTTTAGGCAGATCAGGAAACTTTCGCTATTAAGCCTGGGTATTATGCTGCTCATCTTTATCCGCTTCATTCCTTCAGCTACCATTCAAAACAATTATACCGGGCTTATTCAAAGATTGGCCCACCTGGGTTGGTCGGTTTGGTTTATATCGCTCGGCTCCTGCTTTATAAAACTGCTCAACGCCAAAGAGCAGCATCAATTAAAATAATCAACATTAAAAAACAACAACATGAAAAAATTATTAGGTTATGTATTGGTTGTCATAGGTTTGATAGCCTTATTAGATGCCTGCCACATAGGTGGAAGGCATACAGTGATTTCCGAAAATGCTGATGGCAGGGAGAGGCGGATTGAATACTGGGGGCACGTGTATTTTACTGCTGATAGCACAGGCATCAGCAGGATCTCGCCCAATGGGAAGGTGAAATACAAAAACAATGACTTTGAAATAAGTGCCGAAAGCGATTACAACGGGCGTATTACCTATCAGTTTAATGACGGCGAAAAGAAAAAGGAACTTGATAATAACGAAAAGATTTCATTAGCGAGTGCCGTACGGGATATGATGAAGATAGGGCATTACGCTAAGTAACTATTATATAGGGTGAGCGTAGTTTATAGTTTACGCACCCCGTCGGTGTTCTTCTCTGCGTTGCAAAGAGGGCAAAAAAACACCTCCTCTCTTTATGCTTATTTAGAGAGGAGGTAACGAGCATAGCGGTGCCGGGGGGAGTAACGGCAATTATTTCATCCGTACATATACCTCATTATACCCATCGGCTATATAAATCTCGTTCAGGTAAAGCGTATCGTGCCTTATGAGGTATGAAACCGGGCGAGTATCAAGCGTAGGCCCTGAGATCAATAATATGTCTGCCTTTTCTGTTGGGCTATATTGATAGTTTGGAGTAGTGCGAAAATTGCCGCTAATCTGTAGCACGTTGTTTTGGAACCTTTTGAAACTGCTGTCTGCATAAAATTCATTTCGAATATTGTAGCCGCTGCTTTGTGGCGTAACGGTAAAGCCGCCAATACCGCCAACTGATTTTACCCAGCGCCATTTGCCAACTATACTGTTGCTGCCCGGCCCCGGAAGGTCGCTTTTATTACAGGCGGTTATACTACATAATAAAATTACGGATGCTGCTAACAGGATAATTTTCATAATTATGGGTTTATAAGATACCTTACGGTACAGCACATGGCTTTGCTACAATAAGTTGTAAAATAACTTAAAGGGAAATGCCTGTTGTATATTCAGCAAAATTCTTTGTATCATTAAACCATGATTATTGTAATACAGTGTAAAGACAAAGTGGGCCTTGTGGCGGCCATATCTGCAACATTAGCCAAACACCTGCTCAATATAGTTTCCATGCGTGAGCATGTTGATCATAACGAAAATGTTTTTTTTACGCGCCTGGAAGTTGAACAAGGCGACGACGCCGGCCTCGAAGATTCATTACGTAAGATACTGCCCGAAGGGGCTTATATTTCAGTAAATCCTGAGCCCGTGAAGAAAGTGATTGTACTGGCTACCAAAGAGTATCATTGCCTGAGCGATATCCTTGTGCGTAACCACTTTAATACCCTGGGCGCAAGCGTGCAATGCGTTATTGGTAATCACGCCAAGCTGCAAAACATATGCGAGCGATTTGACATTCCTTTTTATCATATCAGCCATGAACAGGTAAGCAAGGCTGAGTTTGAACAACAGGTGATCGGTGCCATTAAGCAATACACTCCTGATTATGTGGTATTGGCTAAATTTATGCGGATCCTGTCGCCCCGGTTTGTGGCTGAATTTCCAATGAAGATCATTAATATCCATCACTCGTTTTTACCCGCGTTTATAGGCGCCAATCCCTATAAACAAGCGTTTGAACGGGGTGTGAAACTCATAGGGGCAACAGCGCACTACGTATCAAATGAATTGGATGAAGGGCCGATCATTGCCCAGCAAATTGTTCCGGTAAACCACTCATATAGCTGGACAGACATGGTAAAAGCCGGCCAGGAAGTGGAAACCGCCGTATTAGCCAAAGCGTTGAAGCTTGTTTTTGAAGACCGGGTATTTGTGTATAAGAACAAAACGGTAGTGTTTGAGTAAACTCACCCGCCAATGTTCGGGATAGTAGCGATACCAGCTAATGCCAGGCTAAGCTTGTTATCGGCGTCCTTGCATGTTTCTTTAAATTCTGAATAGAATTACTCCTGGCTTACAAAATTTTGCCCCCCCGTAAGTTTTCGCCGGTTAAATACTCTTCAGTGTATAACTTATGTTATAACGTAATATTTACTTTTAACTTTGTTCAAGTGCCGTTGGCATCTTATCTAAAAATTTACTATGAAAAAACTACTTTCTTTATTGTTTATGGTTACACTTTCTGTTTCAGCAAGTTATGGCCAACATCAGCTTACTATTGCCACGTATAATTTACGTAATGACAATGCTACAAACGATGATTCAGTACGAGGCAATGGCTGGAAACAGCGGCAACCGGTTATAACACAGCTTATCCGCTTTCATGACTGGGATATTTTTGGCACCCAGGAAGGCTTGATACACCAGCTTAATAGTTTAAAACAGGCCATGCCGCAGTACGCTTATACCGGCATAGGCCGTGATGATGGTAAAACTGCCGGCGAGTTCTCGGCCATTTTTTATAAAAAAGATAAATTTAAACTATTGAAACATGGCGATTTCTGGATGGCGCCGATTACCAACAAGCCCAACAAAGGCTGGGATGCCGCACTTCCAAGGATATGCTCATGGGGATATTTTCAGGAGAAAAAAACCGGTTACAAGTTTTACTACTTTAACCTGCATATGGACCATATAGGTGTTGTTGCCCGCCGTGAGAGCGCAAAACTGGTATTGAAAAAAGTGAAAGACTTAGGCGGTAACTCGCCTGCTATTTTATCAGGCGATTTTAATGTTGATCAAACGTCTGACAGCTACGCGGTGATCAATAACTCGGGGACGTTGAAGGATAGCTATGAGCTATCGCCCATAAAATATGCTACCAATGGTACTTTTAATGATTTTGATGCTAATGGTAAAACCAGCGGCCGCATCGATCATATTTTTGTTACCAAAGATTTTACGGTAAAAAGATACGGGATCTTAACGGATACCTACAGGGCAAAGGCTAAAGGATCGGATAAATATGAGGCTAAGGAGCCCAGCGACCATTTCCCGGTAATGATAATGGTGGATCATAAATGACCCACCATACCAGAGATTTAGTTGATTGATTAAACTAAAGATTTTTATAAAGATTACTTCACTATAAGTGTAGCAATTGAGTGCGGCAGGGCAGTAGTGCCTGCCGCTTTTCCTTTTATCCAAAGGCTGTAATCTATTTTTTCATCGGTTTTGTTCATTACCACCACTGCAATTGAGCCATCGGGGTTTTGGTAAGCGGTTGTTAACAGCTTATCCCTGCTGGCTACCGCGCTAATGCGTTTCGCACCGGGGTGAATATATTTAGAGAAATGGCCGATGTAATAATATGAACTGGTGTAGATGAGGCTTCCGTTGCGCAGGTCGGCATGTACCGGGGCAAAGCAAAAGTTACCTACGTGATTTGGCCCGCCGTTTTCGTCAAGCAATACGTTCCAGTCGGTCCAGGCAACGGTACCGGCATTAAAGTCATTGATCATTGAAAGGCCGTAACGTTCGCCAAGCGACCAGTCATTGATCTTGTTGAAATCAAATTTTTCGATACAACCTTCGGTAAATACCAGGTTTTTGCCTGGGAATGCTTCATGGGTACGGCGGGTAGCTTCAAAATTTTGGCCTGCCCCGGTCCAGGTTTCATACCAATGGAAACCGATACCCCAGATGTATTTGGCCGCTGCAGGATCTTCCAGGATAGTGCTGGCGCGTTGGTAAAGCAAATCTCGGTTATGGTCCCAAACTATCAGTTTTTTATCGGCCAGGCCTTGTTTTTGCAGGGTTGGGCCTAAAAAGTTCTTTACAAAATCACGCTCCTCTTCGGCAGTATACATGCATGATTCCCATGTTTGCTTAGCCATCGGTTCGTTTTGTACCGAAAGGCCCCATATAGGAACCCCTTCTTTTTCATAAGCTTTAATAAACTTAACGTAAAAGTTGGCCCAGCTTTGATCAAATTCCTTTTTGAGCTTACCTCCATGCAGTACATCGTTATTATCTTTCATAAAAGCAGGAGGGCTCCAGGGTGATACAAACATGGTCAGTTTACCTCCCGCAGCCGCTGCGGCCGCTTTAATAAAAGGAATCCGGTAGGTTTTATCATGACTAATATCAAAGGTTTTTAATTCCTTATCACCATATTTTACATAACTGTAGCTATCGCTCGAAAAATCACAGCTTTGAATATTGGTGCGGCCAAAGGAGTAACCAATGCCTTTGGCTTTATTATAGTAAGCAGTTAAAAATTCCTTTTGTTTATCTTTTGGCAGTTTGGCATAAGTTTCGGCTGCCGCATCTGTAAGCGCACCGCCAATTCCTATCATCGTTTGGAATGTTTTGGACGGATCAATAAAAACTGCCACCTCTGTTTCCGCGGGTTGAGACTTATCTGCAAACTTCAGGGTTTCGGTTTCTTTAAATTTATATCCGGCTTTTTGCTCAGAGACAATCACCTTGACCGATTTACCCATTACCGAATAAGGCGCTTTACCCTGGGCGCTGACAAAGCCAATCTTTAATAATCCGCCCGCGATGAAACAGGCAATTAAATACTTTTTTTGCATGAGTTTAATTAATAGGCTTACCGGCTTGGTTACAAGCCTGGACTGTGGCTAACCGGAGTTGTCAAATTTATTAAACTTAATTAAAAAAAAGCAAAAATCCCGATATAAATTATCACATCAAAAGGTCGTTCCGGGAAAATTGATACGCCTTAATACCAAATTTTATTTTATTTTAATAAATTGATAATAAGAATATTATGCCATAATAAACAAGCGAATTGCTTACAGATTTGATGCGCTAAAATGCATTTTAAAGTATGGTGTATTTTTTACACCGGCTATTGTTTTTGGGCCTTAATTTCTTCCTCAATGCGCAGGCTTTCTTTATGGATAGCGTTCATAAGTTCGGTAATGAATGTGGCGGAGAGCCCTTCCTGTTTTCCGGCTTCGACAGTTTTCTCCAGTACCTGTTTAAAACGGTCGGCTTGGAGAGCCGGTATATTGTTTTTTGCTTTGTAAATACCTATCTCTTTTACTACCCTCTCGCGTTCGCCCAGTAAGGCTATCAATTTTTTATCGATGGAATCAATTTTGATCCGGTTGTTTTGTAGTGGATTGCTGGCAGAAGTTTGGATCATAGGTGTTGATTGGGCGTTAACTAAACTGTACCGGATCATACACACTAAAAATAATATAAAAGCGCGGTTAAATAATTTCATATCAGACGATTTTTTGAGGCAAATTTAGAGAAATAACCTTGCTGTTAATGGATTGTTTCGGGATTGATGCAGAGTTACTCACTTCTGGTATCACTACACTCGTTACCTTTTTATTTGATGCTCCCTCATTTCTTTTCATTTTTTTAATAAGCTAATTTATCAGTGATAATAAAAAGGACCGAAGAGCACAGGCAGGTCAGCCGTGATGCGTGATGTTAATACTCGTTCAAAGAATTTACATGTACCTACATATATACAATTAATTTTCCTAAATTTGAATAAAACATTTTACCGGTAAACCTAATTTTTGATATGGATTTTTTAAAAGCGATATACGAGCATATTACTGGATTTTTCGGCCTCGGCGGATTGTATACCATCATCAAATCGGGCGATTATGGCAAACTACTTACCTATGATGGTATTACGGCTTTGTTAGGCCCAATGCTACCTGTATTGCTGGTGTTTGAGATCATCAGGGGCGCTTTTTACAAAAAATTTAAGGTGATCCATTACAAGATTTCTTTTTGGACATATGTACTAAATGCTTTTATAGGCAGCGTACTTTCCATTGCCATGGTGGGATTTTGTATCGGCTTTTTTTCGCGGTTTGCTATTTTCAAAACCACGTTTACCTGGTACTGGTTTATTTACGGCTACATAGTTTGGGAGTTTGCGCACTTTTGGTACCACTATCTTGCACACAAAGTGAGGATCTTATGGTGCCTGCATTCAACCCATCATGCGCCCGAAAGCATGAACCTTTCGGTTACGTACGCCCATTTTTTTCTCGAAGGTCCCTATGCAGATCTCATACGTACCAGCATCTGTATTTTATTGGGTGTAAACCCGCCGATGTTGTTTGTGATCATGTTTGTGGATGGTTTTTGGGGATCAATGATCCACATTGGTGAAAATCTTATAGAGGATGGACGCCTTGGCTTCCTCAACAGAATCGTACTTACGCCATCGCATCACAGGGTACATCATGCGCGTAATCCATTATATATGGATACCAATTTCTGTAACCTGTTACCGATATGGGATAAAGTTTTCGGCACCTTCCAAAATGAAGACCGCAAGATCCCTATTGAATATGGCATCAGTCGCCCCATGATTAAAAACAGCTTTTTGGATGCTTATTTTGGCGAGATCATAGCGCTGGCCAAAGATGTACGCAAGGCGCCCGGTATTAAAAACAAGTTTCTGTACGTTATAATGCCCCCCGGTTGGAGCCATACCGGCGATCATAAAATGACAACTGTGGTTAAAAAGGCCTATTTTGAATCGCTTGAGGAGCAAGAAAAAACTAATAAGGTAAAAGAAAGTAAAGCTGAAGTTGTTTAAAACCCATACTATGAAAGTGTCACTGAGGTACGAAACAACGAGCCTCACCCAACCCTCTCCAAAGGAGAGGGCTTAAGAGTTTTTCAAGTCTCCCTCCCGGGGGGGATTTAGAGGGGCATTCAATTCTCCAACACCGCCCTCCTGCAATATTTACTCCTGTAGTCCTGCGGGGTTAGTCCTGTTATCCGTTTAAAGATCTTCCTGAACGTTTTCAGGTCGTTATAACCAACTTTATACATCAGCTCACTGATATTGAAATTGGTTTTCTCCAATCCTTTTTTTACCGATTCGATCTTTACCTTCTGCAGGTATTCCATTGGTGTATTCTGCGTGGCGCTTTTAAACCGGCGAATGAAATTACGCTTGCTCATATTGGTTTGTCCGGCAATCTCCTCTACCGAAATAGGCAGGTGGTAATTATTTTCGATAAATAACTGCGAGCGCATAATTTCCTGGTCTTCATGTTGGTGCTGCCCTTCAAACACTTTAAAGTGCGCCTGGCTGGTACGGTCAATATCCAGCGAAAACATTTTACTGGCCCAGATGCCGGTATCCCTTCCGCAATATTTTTCAATCAGGTACAGGATCAGGTTCATGCTTGAAAAAGCACCGCCACTGGTATAAGTGCCGTCTTTATCGGTGGTTACCATATCGGGTAAAATATTCACATCCGGATAGCGGCGTTTCATATCATCAACAGCAACCCAATGTGTAGTACACGGTTTTCCGTTAAGCACACCCGCTTCGGCCAAAAAATAACTGCCGAAACACAGGCTGGCCACTTCCGCGCCCTTATTGTACATGTTCCTAATAAAGTCGATCAGGTTTTTGTTTTTACGCATCACCAAATCAGGCGGACCATAAAACGCAGGGGCTATTACCAGATCGATATCTTTGATCTCATCAATGGTTTTAAAACCGGTAAACTGGGCAGGGAAATAAAGCAGGTTATTGTTTATTTTTTCGCCTACAAGCATTACACTAAAGGCCTCGGTTTTGCCGCTTTCTACCAAAAAACGGTTAGTATGCCTCACCATATCCAACACGCCCGATATGGTTGAAAGATTAATGTCTTCGTGAATAAGCAGCGCTATTTCTTTCATTTGTTATAATTCAGGTTATTACAAATATATAAAAGCACCCGGCACAAAAACATGCGATAAGCCTTAAAAAACGCGGATCATTGATAAAAAGCTATCACTTAACCAGTTTAAAATTAAGCGTTTAAACATCAACTCAAAATTTCAGCTATCTCTTCAAAACCTTTTTCGCGGGCCAGGTCGGCGGGGAGTTTGCCGCCTTCCATGCGTATAAAAAGCTCGGCACCATTTTCCAGCAACAGGATAATGAGTTCCAGGTTACCATTTTGTGCAGCCGAATGCAGCGGTGTGGCACCGGCCTGCTGTATCACATTTACCTTCGCACCGTTTTCAATGAGCATACGGGCAATCTCAGTATAATTACCTGCTGCCGCCGAATGAATTGGAAACACGTTGAAACCATTATTTGATTGCAGGTTAACATTTGCGCCTTTGAGCACCAGGTAGCGCGCAACATCAAACTGCCCAAAATAACAGGCAAGCCCTAAAGCAGTAAAGCCATCTTCGGCGTAATCATCAAGAGTATTTGGGTTAGTAGTAACCAGGTGGGCAACCGTATCAAATTTGCCTGCCGCAGCCGCTTCAAACAAATTGATATCGTTTACATAATTTAACAGCAAACCGGTAACCTCCGGTTTTTTATAATAGCACGAAAGCATAAGCGGCGATACCCTGAGGCTTGTTTTTTGAGTAGCCAGCGCAGGATCTCGGCCAAGCAGGGTATTGATGCTATCTAAATCGGCGGATGCGATATATTCTTCCAGTCTTTCTATGCTCATTACTTAGTTAAGTAAAGCGTTTACTATTAACGGCGCTATTATATTCACTTTGTTAAATTTACGTTTATGTTACGGGTAAATGTTGTTTTTCAATTATACTAAAAAATTAAAAATGTTGCCAATAAGTTATATAATCTGTTAACTTTATATTCATTCGGCCTGTAATTTTTTGCAGGTTACTGAATCTTATATAAAATATTTACCGGGTGTAACTGCAAAGTTCACATAGGTGAAATTTTACGTAAGTTTGCACATAAACGATTGTTACATCAGGATGCCGGCAAAAGGAAACCAGTTTAGATCAAATAATTTCAAGGGAGAAAATCAGCCTCGCCAAAGCGGCAAGGCCGAACAGGAACGGGCGAAAGGCAGGAAATTACCTAAACTGCCCAGCTTTGACTATGACTATGAAAACGGCAAGGCTGTTAAAATAGCAGGTTTGTTTTCACTGCTATTATCCATTTTTTTCCTCATTGCTTTTACATCATACCTGTTTACCTGGCAGGAAGACCAAAGCTATATTTCCAAAACAAACGGCGGCTGGCATAACCTTTCAACAGGCACTACCGTTCATGAAATTGCCGACCTGAGCGATCCAACCATCAGGGCGCAAAACTGGCTGGGCAAGTTTGGCGCGTTATTATCCAATCAGTTTATTTATGAGTGGTTTGGCGTAGCTTCATTCCTTTTTATTTTTGTGTTTTTTGTTGTAGGATATCGTCTGCTGTTTAAAGCGCGGCTATTTTCTATACGTAAAACACTTGCATATTCGTTATTCAGCATTGTTTTTATTTCTGTGTCGATAGCTTATTTTCATTCATTTGTGATTGATTATCCCCACTACCTTGAAGGCGGTTTCGGTTTTTGGACTAACCGCTTACTTGCGGCTCAGATAGGTGAAGCGGGTACCGGCGGATTGCTGGTGTTTTTGGCACTTACCGTATTGGTAATAGCCTATAACATCGACTTTAAAATACCCCAGCGTAAAAATCGCCCGGTTGCAGCTATGAGCGTTGATGAGATAGCACCTGAACCTGTTGAACTGATTGATGAAGAGCCATCAATGCCGCTTGAATGGCCCCGGGGCAATAACAACATCCGCGAAACCCATGTAAGCAGCATCATGCCCGAGCCCATGGTACAGGAACCGCTTATACCTCCATCACCACTCCGGCACCCTCCTATGGAACAAATGCCCGGATATCATGAACCTGTGGTGTTGCGTCCTGAAAATACAATTAAACACGAACCCGAAGAGGAAGAAGAAATCCCGCTCACCATTGATACCAACAGGCCTCTGCCCGAATTAAGTGTTGAACAGGCTGATGAAGCCAAACAGGATGACCTGTTGAGCAAGTTTGGCATTTATGACCATAAGCTCGACCTTGCTTCATACAAGTTGCCTCACCTGGAGCTATTAGAAAACCACGGATCAAACAAAATTTCGGTTAATGCCGAAGAGCTGGAAGCCAACAAGAACAAAATTGTTGAAACACTGAACCACTATAATATCGAAATTGATAAGATCAAGGCAACCATTGGCCCAACAGTTACCTTATATGAGATCATCCCTGCTCCGGGTGTAAGGATCAGCAAGATCAAGAACCTGGAAGATGATATCGCACTAAGTTTAGCCGCATTAGGCATCCGTATCATTGCCCCTATGCCCGGCAAGGGTACCATCGGTATTGAAGTGCCTAATCAAAATCCTGAGATGGTTTCGATGCGCTCTATCCTATCCACAGAAAAATATCAGAATACTACGATGGACCTACCTATCGCTTTAGGTAAAACCATATCTAACGAAGTATTTATTGCCGATTTGGCCAAGATGCCACACTTACTGGTTGCCGGAGCCACCGGCCAGGGTAAATCGGTTGGTATTAACGCCATCCTGGTATCGCTGCTGTATAAAAAACACCCTGCCGAGCTCAAATTTGTACTGGTTGATCCTAAAAAGGTGGAGCTTACGCTTTTCCGTAAGATAGAAAGGCACTTTTTGGCTAAGCTGCCTGATGATGGCGATGCCATCATCACCGATACCAAAAAGGTAGTAAACACGCTCAATTCGCTTTGTATTGAAATGGACCAGCGTTATGACCTGCTGAAAGACGCGCAGGTACGCAACCTGAAAGAGTACAACGCCAAATTTGTGAACCGCAAAATCAGCGACCCCGAAAAACATCGTTACCTGCCATTTATAGTTTTGGTAATTGACGAGTTTGCCGATTTGATGATGACTGCTGGGAAAGAAGTAGAAATGCCTATTGCCCGTATCGCACAGTTGGCCCGTGCGGTGGGTATACATTTGGTTATTGCAACGCAGCGCCCTTCTGTTAACATCATTACCGGTACTATCAAAGCCAACTTCCCGTCAAGGCTGGCCTTCAGGGTACTTTCTAAGATCGATTCGCGCACCATTCTGGATGCTGGCGGCGCTGATCAGTTGATCGGTCGCGGGGATATGCTATTTTCAACAGGTAGCGACCTGATCCGTTTACAGTGTGCATTTGTGGATACGCCGGAGGTTGAAGCTATATCTGATTTTATCGGCAACCAGAAAGGTTATCCATCGGCCATGTACCTGCCCGAATATGTGGGAGAAGGTGAAGCCAGCAGCGGCACCAAAGAATATGATCCTGATGACCGCGACCCGATGTTTGAGGAGGCCGCCCGTTTAATTGTACTGCATCAGCAGGGTTCAACATCGCTTATCCAACGCAAAATGAAACTCGGCTATAACCGCGCCGGCCGCATCATTGACCAGTTGGAAGCAGCCGGAATTGTAGGCCCGTTTGAAGGCAGCAAGGCCCGTGATGTACTCTATCCCGACGAATACAGCCTTGAGCGCTACCTCGAAACACTGCAAAAACCAATTAAAGATTAAACCAAGCAAAATTTAATTACTCTAATCCAATAACTATTAATAACAATAGTTGTTGTTGAATAAAACTGAATGAAAAAGATCATAGCATATACCATTTTAGCAATAAGTACATACAGCACTGCCTTTGCACAAAAAGACAGCCAGGCAAAAGCGATTTTAAACCAGGTAAGCCAAAAATACCGGTCGTACGATGTTATTAAAACTGATTTTACCTTTAGCCTGAATAACCAACAGGCCAATATTAAAGAAACGCAAACCGGCACCCTGATATCAAGGGCGAAAACCGGTAAATACCGCGTTACCCTTTACAGCGCAGCCGCAAAACCCGAAGTAGACAAAGAAATTTTGAGCGACGGCAAAAACCAGTGGACATACCTTAAAAAAGATAAAGAAGTACAGGTAAGTGACGCTGACAAAAGCGGCGACGGATTGAGCAACCCTGCCCAGATTTTTACCATGTATGAAAAAGGGTTTAAATACCTGTATACAGGCGAGCAAAAAATTGCCGGTAAAGCTTACCAAAATATTGAGCTTACGCCCGAAGATGATAAAAAAGCCATTTTTAAAGTGAAGCTTACTATCGATAAAGCAAAAAAACAGCTCTATAGCGCTTTATTGTTTGATAAAAACGGCAACAGGTACACGTACACGGTACGCACCTTTACTCCCAATGTACCCGCTCCTGATGCAACTTTTGCCTGGGATGCCAAAGGCCATCCGGGCGTTGAGGTGGTAGATTTGAGGTAGTCTTTTTAGAGATGAGATCTGAGACATGAGAATTGAGATATTTTGAAGCGGGGGGTTTTACCTTCCGCTTTTTTTATTGGTTTTTGCCGCCGCTTTAAAACCTATGTCATTGCGAGGAGCGGCATGGGCAATAGCATTTGGGGCGACGTGGCAATCTCATAGCAATACAAATCGGACATGCATTGGCTACGAGATTGCCGCGCTACGCTCGCAACGACATGACTTTTTATTCCACCTGCCACCGCTCTGTTTTTATTTAAAACTTAATTCTCCAATCTTCCCTAAAACAGCCTCCACCCTTTCCTCCACGGTAGTATCCCCTTCTATAATCAGCAAAGGAGTTGTGAGCTTATTCATCCAATTCTTATGCGAATGCAGGCTTCGGCTGTTGGTGATGAGCTCATCATAACCGCGTGCCCAATCAATAAATTCATTATAAAGATTATTTCGCTCCCTATCGGTATAGATAATATCTCCATAACGTTCAAGCTCTCTTTGCTGCAAACGCCGAATCCTGATGGCTGGCGGGATATATAAAAATACCGACAGGCCAAATCGCCAGTTATTGTTCCAGTTGATGACGGACCCGCCAAGGATCCAGTTTTCATTACCGGCCATTTCTCTGTTAATCATAGCATTTCGTTCTTCAGGCGGTCGCCGGTTAGTAAAAGGAGGAGCGGAAGGGAACCAGAAATAATGATCGCTGTCGAAATAGGGGTAGTTAAGCTTCTCACTCAAAGCATTGCCGAGTGTAGTTACTCCTGAGCCTGAAGCGCCGAAGATGTTGATGTGCATAAAACAGGTAGATTGTTCTGCAAATAACTAAATATTCACTAAAGACAGGGTAAATGAAATTCCAAAAACGAACTAAAAACCAGCCTGCCTTGCCGTAATTTATATTTTACTCAATACACTGAGTAAAATTACTCAACGTATTGAGTAAAAAATCAGGTGGCTAATATTGATGCCCTCCCGATAAACACGATTCTGCATATCCGATAATTTCCGGTTTGCTCAATTCCTCTAGTCGGGCTTTAACTAAGCGGTAATCAATCGAAGCTGGTACATCCATGGCAAAATATTTATCACCCATACCCTCCCAGTTACATCCCATTTCTTTAAATAATTTACCAATGCTCTTGAGATCGACGGCATCGTTCATTAAAATCACATGAATGGTTGAATTACCGGAGTATTCCCTTGTTTCACGGTAGGCGAGCATTTGTTCATCTGAATCATATTCCGCAAATACTATATCACCGGATGCTATGACCGGCAGATAAAAAGGGATATTATCCAACGCATAAAGCCCTTGCTCTTCATTAACCACTTTAGCCCACATGGTTTCTACTGTCATCTCTTCTAAAATGCTACTGTATAACCTAAATAGTATTTTTACATGTTTATCATCAGCCATAAAACAAACTTACTCATTTCTCACCTTAACCCTCCGCTCCATTACCTCTTTCCATGTAGTTACAATGAAACCCTTTTGTTTAAGATAGGCTTTCAGGCGAGGATCGGTCATGGCCAGCAGGTCGCCTTTCCGTTTCTGGCCTTCGTTACAGATATTTTTAAATTGCGGTGATGGTTGTGTGCAGTGCATCAGCACCACCGTTAATCCCGGCGAAAAACGGTCGAAGTTTTCGATATAATGATCGGTATACCATTTTTGCAGTTCCTTATCGGTAGCCTTGTCAATTTCTGGCATTACCCAGTCATAACTTGAATTATCGAGATCGTCCAGTACCGGCAAACCTCCTTTCCAGACTACGTCGCCAAGCTCACGCGCTTTTGCCAGTTCGGCAGGTTCGGGTATCGTCATTCCTTCAGTATATTTACCATCTTTTTTAAGCTGTGCTATCGTAGCATTCTTTGCTTCCTCGCGGTAAAAAAGATCCTCGCCTCCGGGCAGCATTACCGGTATCTTTTTTTCAATGCCGAGGTTAATATATTTTTCGAGAAAAGCCGGCTTGGCAAATAAAGTACCCATATGCGAGTCGAGATGGGTTGGTATAAAGCCCATGGTTAAGGCACGGTCAAGCTGGGCGCGGATCTCCTTATCAATCTCATCGGCAGTAGCATGGAAATAAACGGCGACTACTCCGGGCCAGAAAGCGCCTTCTTTATCCACCAACCCCGGAACTAAACTTTTTCCCACAAGCGGCCCCCATCGGTAATTTTTCCATTCGGAAGTTAAGGTTAAATGCAGCCCTGCATCAATTCCCGGGTGCTGATCCATATAATGCTTAAAATCTGGTACCCAGGGGCAGGGCATCATCACACTGGTTGAAGTGGCTACACCCTCACCAATAGCTTTTTCAACCCCTTCGTTCGATTCATGCGACATGCCGGCATCATCAACATGCAGGATAATTACACGTGCGCCTTTAGGCCAGCCAAGCTTTTCGGCATAGGTTTTGGTTTGCTGTGCATAAACGGCAATGTTAAAAACAATGCATGTTGCTGTGAGTAGTAAGTTCTTCATCCGGATGGTTTTAGGGTATAAAAGGTAAATAAAAATAGAAATTTAATTACCAAATGTGACATGCAAATGCCAATTTAAGCCCTGCAAATACACCCATTTTTACTACTTTTGAAATTAATGCTTCCCGCAACTAACCATACACTCGAGAAACTGGAAATGCTGTTAAAAACAGCCGGTTATAAAGTGCGTTATGAAAAGGGGAACTTTAAAACCGGTGCCTGCCTGCTGCTTAACAGTAAAATGATTGTGGTAAACCGTTTTTCTAATCTGGAAAGTAAGATCCTTGCTTTGGTTGAGCTATTGCGCGAACTTGAGGTAGATTACAAGCTGCTTGATGATAAACAGATAACATTTTTGCAGGAAATTAAACAAACTAAACTGCAGCTGTGACCATAACATTTTTAGGAACCGGAACATCGCAGGGGGTACCTGTTATAGCATGTAACTGCGAGGTATGCCTCTCAACAGATAAGCACGATAAGCGGCTGCGCAGCTCTGTTTTAATTGAAACCGAGGATAAGGTAATTGCCATTGATTCGGGCCCCGATTTCAGGTACCAGATGCTCCGTGCTAAAGTACAGCACCTTGATGCCATTGTTTTTACGCATGAGCATAAAGACCATATTGCCGGTATGGATGATATCCGCGCGTTTAATTACAAACAAAACGCCCCGATTGATATTTACGCTGATGAAAGGGTGCAAAAAGCCCTGGTGCGTGAATTTCCCTATATTTTTGATGGCACGGGTTACCCGGGCATTCCGCAGGTAAACATGCACATTATTGCGCTTGATCCCTTTATGATCGGTAATGTTGAGTTCGTTCCTATCGAGGTATTTCATTACAGATTGCCTATAAAAGGTTTCCGGATTAAAGATTTTACCTACCTCACCGATGCCAAAACAATTCCGGATGTAGAAAGGGAAAAAATAAAAGGCACAAAAATATTAGTGATCAATGCCCTGCAAAAGGAAACCCATATCTCCCACTTTACGCTTGAAGAAGCCGTAGCTTTTGCTAACGATATTGGAGCAGAGACTACTTACTTTACGCATATCAGCCACAGGCTGGGCAAACATGCTGACGTTGCCAAAGAGCTGCCTGCCGGCATTGAACTGGCGTATGACGGCCTGAAACTGACTATTTAATATCGATATCAACCCACGGTTTTAAACGGCAAGCATACATTTAAAAAGAACTCGAGTCTTTACTGCAAGCAACGGGTTTTAATATTGCTTATTTTAATTAATTATTCAATCCCCTGCCTGTTTTATGCTGCAGCTCGTCTATCCGTTTTGATGCTTCGGCTTTGGTAAGCGATCCGTCAAACTCTTCACCGGCCTCGTCAGATAATGTTTTGAGGTAGGAATGCTGTGCGCCGGTCATGGGTTCATCACCTGTTGACCATTCATCAGGGTCTTTTACCATATTTGAACCTTTTATTTGATTTTGATTGATGATCTCCTCATCATCTGATTCATCAAAAAAGCCATTGTCGGGTGCATCATTGGGGTTGATAGCCATAACTATTGTTTTTATAATTACAACTGATACCGGGGCGCATTGTTTTTATTTTCAAAAGCATTGAAGGTCACAGTTCGATAAAACTCACCCTGTCGATGGTACCTCTGTATTGTTTTAAATGGCCTTTATCGCTGGCATCAACTACACCGCGAATGGTTACTTTACGTTTATTCATACGGATAAACTGACCATCGTTATAGGTAAACAAACCTATATGAGTGCCCGGCAGGTAAAGGGGGCAGTCCTGGCTAAAATCAACCCAAATGGCATTATGTAAAGCGTGGCTCGAGAACAGGCTGTCATTAAAAAGTGCGGATTGCTCGTTCCCTTCCTTGTATTTACCGCTCACTTCAACATATTGTTTATCATATTTTTCAATATGACTAGCCAACTCTGTAAATGAAATCTTTTTATAATCTTTTGAACTATTGCAATCGCTTTGGAAAACTTTTTTTTGTTTGGCACAAGCACCAAGCAAAACCAACAGCGGCAAAATCCGAAGCAAATTTTTGATATAGATAAATACCACGGTCATTCAAATCAGGAGTGTTTAAGATAGTGAAAATATCTGTCAATAATCCTGATAACAGATATTTTACAACGAGGTTACAGATGTCATAATTAAAATGGAATTTATCTTTGCTAAAACGTTTAGGCATCTTGTTTCGTAGCTTATTGCTGTTATTTTTGTACATCAACATTTAACCTGAATTAACCACCCATGAAATTAAAACTGATAGGCACCTTACTCCTATTGTCGGCCCTTGGCGTACAGGCCCAGCAAAAAGTTATCTCCCTTTACCCCGGCGCAGCTCCCGGTTCCGAAAACTGGACCTGGAATGAGGGCGAAAGCGACGACAACGCCTTTAATACCAAAGTTGTTTACAACGTTACGCACCCTTCCCTGAGTGTCTTCCTGCCCGATTCATCCATCGCCACCGGCACCGCGGTGGTTATTTGCCCGGGTGGCGGCTTCCATACCCTGTCAATCAACAGTGAGGGCTATGACGTAGCAAAATGGCTTAATAAACAGGGCGTGGCCTGCTTTGTATTGAAATACAGGCTGGCTCACAGTTTAACTAACGATCCGGTAAAAGAATTGGTAGCCAAAATGAGTCAGAAGGATTTCCCTAAACAGGTAGCGCCGGTTATTCCGCTGGCTATTGCTGATGCACGAGCGGCCCTAACCTATGTACGTGAACATGCCTCCGAATACCATGTTTCTCCGCAACGAATCGGGATCATGGGCTTTTCGGCAGGTGGCACACTGGCCGGTGCCGCAGCTTTCAATTACACAGCAGCTAACAAACCCGATTTTGACGCGCCTATTTATGCATACGTGCCTCCAGAACTGATCTCAAAAATCCCTGACGACGCGCCGCCGATGTTTATAGCTGCAGCCACTGATGACCAGCTTGGCCTTGCGCCGCACAGTATTGAGCTTTATAGCAAATGGCTGGCATCAAAACATAGCGCCGAGCTGCATATGTACGCTAAAGGGGGCCACGGTTTTGGCATGCGCAAACAAAGCCTGCCTACCGACAACTGGATAGACCGCTTTAACGAGTGGCTCGATCTGATAGGTTTTTTAAAACCCATAGACCCTAAAGTAAAATCAGTTAAAGAAAGGGCCGATCAATGGGAAGCCTACCATAAGCAATGGGAAGATGCATTTCATAAAGACTGGGCAAACATGACCCGTTACAAGGCTGATAATGAAAAGGTAAAAGCATCGGCCCCAAACCCTAAAAGTGTAGTTTATATGGGCGATTCCATTACCGATTTCTGGATCAGCAGGGATTCAACCTTCTGGAGCGGTAAACCATATTTTGACCGCGGCATCAGCGGACAAACCACCACCCAAATGCTGGTGCGTTTCCGTGAGGATGTGATAGATCTGAAACCCGGCGCCGTGGTGATCCTGGCAGGAATAAATGACATCGCCCAAAATAACGGCCCGATAGCTATTGAAGATATTTTTGGCAATATCGAATCCATGGCATTGCTGGCCAAAGCTGCCAATATTAAAGTGGTGTTATGTTCAGTACTGCCTGCCTATGCCTTTCCATGGCGCCCAGGTATGGAACCTGCGCAAAAAGTGGTGCAGCTTAACGCCATGATCAAAGCTTTCGCCAATGCCAATAAAATGGTTTATGTAGATTACCATAGCGCCATGGCCGACGAGCGCAAGGGTTTGCCGAAAAATTTAGCCGCTGACGGCGTGCACCCCACTGTTGAAGGATACAGGGTAATGGGCCCATTGGTTGAAAAGGGTATTGCTGAAGCGTTGAAAAGAAAGTAAACTGGATAACCTCGACAAGGTGCTGCAGAATTTTTAAATCCGGCGGACTTTCGAGGTACGATGATAAAGCCGGGACAGACTTGCGAAGTTTTAAGAACCTCGCAAGTCTGTCTTCTACAACATAGGCTGGGGACACGCCTTTAAAACCGGTAGGCAAATACCTTCTTTTAAAAATGTTGATGTTTTTAATTTAGTAAATTGCATATTGGGCTTAAATACAATGGCAAGGTTGATGGTACCGGTCAGCTTGCTGATAACACCTTACAAAAAAATAAAACATCCCATGAAAAACGCATTCAGGCTCCTGATCTTCATATTATCGCCACTGGCGTTACATGCTCAAAATCCGATAGTTGTAAAACAACAGGCTACCCTGATGGCCCAAAGCATGACCAAAGGCGACTATAAGAGTATTGTTAATTATACTTATCCCAAAGCGGTGCAAATGGCCGGGGGCAAAGAAAAAATGGCCGATATGATTGGTACAGCTATGCAGCAAATGAAAACTGCGGGCATCAGCTTTGAAAACATTACAGTTGGCACCCCTGGTAAATTTTATAAAGCCGGGAAGGAAATCCATTGCCTGCTGCCCGAAACTATCATTATGGCAAGCCCAAAAGGCCGTATGGCCATGCACAGCAACTTATTGGCGGTTAGCGGCGATGGTGGCAAAAACTGGTCGTTCCTGGATATGAACAATTCAACCGCGGATAAGGTAAGGCAACTGATCCCCAACTTTAACCCGGCTATGAAAATTCCGCCGGCTACTACAGAGCCATTACAATAACAGCGAGGTTTGGGCGGTTGGCTTATTATTGTCTCTCTGGATAAATTGAGGGCGCATTAATTGGGTGCCCAAAGCGTCATTTAGTTTTTCAACCACATAATCAGCAAGCTCTGGTGAGTAACGCTCATCATGCTGGTGCATAAAAAACCATACCGATTTAAGGCCTTGCTCTTTCCAGTTTTTGATCCGCTCAACCCATTCATCAACGCGGGCATAATCTGTTGGGTGCAGACTGTTGCCTACAAAGCGGATAAAGGCGTGGGGTGTAGGCAATGCCATATGCACCACATCGCGGCGGCCGCTGGCATCAGTTATGATAGAGCCAATATTGAGATCGCGGAAAAGATTAAATACCCTGTCGCGGTTTTCGGCAACGGCAAACCAGTCTTTATGGCGCAGTTCAACAAATACAGGAATATCTTTTGGTAGTTGTTCAAGATAGGCTTTAAGCTCCGGAAAACTCTTTGGTGTGTAATTATCGCTCAACTGTAAAAACAGCGGACCAAGCTTATCGCCGAAGGCCAAAATGCCTTCATAATATGTGGTCGTGATATCCTCCGCGTTTTTCAACCGGCGAATGTGACTGATGCTTTGAGAAAATTTAGGGCAAAATTTAAAACCGGGATTGCTATCGGCTTTTTCTTTCCATTTGGAAATGGTATCCGGACCGTAAACCTGGTAAAAGGTAGCGTTAAGCTCAATGCAATCAAAGTGCTTAACGTATTCATCTAAAAAATTGGCATCCTTGGTTTTTGGCGGATAAATTTTCCCAATCCATTCTTTGCGCCCCCATTTTGCGCAGCCAACATGTACCTGTAAGGGCACATCATTTTTTGCAGCGGCAAGGGTTTCAACAGTTATCTGCGGATCGGCCGGCAAGGCAAAATCAACCCTTGATAATTCTTCGTCCGTTACTCTACCAAATTCCATTTGCTTTTTTGTGCGAAAGATAGGAAATTGTCTGAATCAGAATTTACAGGATTAATGAATTTTCAGAATAAATAATTTGTTTGCATTACATTCTGTTAATTTAAAAATTCTGATTCAGACAATTAACTACAAGAACATCCCGCCCGAAGCTTCAATACGCTGAGCATTAATCCAGCGGGCATCCTCAGTGCAGAGGAAAGCTACTACCCCACCAATATCGTCAGGTTGCCCCACCCTGCCCAAAGCTGTTGACTTGGACATCATTTCTTCCAAACCGGGATGCGAATCAAATGCCGCTTTGGTAAAGTCGGTTTGAATAATACCCGGAGCCACCACATTTGCTGCTATGCCACGGCTGCCCAATTCTTTTGCCAGGTATTTGGTAAATACCTCGATAGCACCTTTCATGGAGGCATAAGCGGCATACCCCGGAGTTGAGAAACGGGCCAGCCCGGTCGAAAAATTAATGATCCGGCCGCCGTCGGCAATTACAGGTAAACTTTTCTGAGTTAAAAAATAAACCCCTTTAAAATGCACATTAAACAAGTTATCAAAATCCTCTTCGGTGGTTTGTGCAAATGGCGAGGCAGCGTCGATACCTGCGTTGTTAATCAGGAAATCAAAGGTATCACGGCCCCATTTTTCGTTCAGGATTGCTTTTAGTTTCGTAATGAAAGCATCAAAGGTGGATACAATACCTGTATCCAGTTGCAAAGCAGCGGCCTTTTGTCCTGTCGATTCAATTTCTGCAACTACAGCTTCAGCTTCTCCCTTTTTACTGCGATAAGTAACTATTACATCAATACCTTTTTTAGCCAGGTGCAATGCAGCATTTTTACCCAGCCCGCGGCTTCCACCGGTTATCAGTGCAATTTTATTTGTTCCCATTGTGATGTTTTTTTAATGTTTTAACAATACAAAGGTGCAATAGTTAGGAATGAAAATTATGGTGACTACTTCAGATTAAATGGTGACCATTTCAGTTTTTTTCCAAATATTCTATCGGAAATCTCCCAAAAAGTATTGGGCTGAGACAGCATCAATAAATTTATCCATCTCAAAATCAACAAAAAAGAAATAAAAATCAATTAAACTACTAAAACTATAGGAATTATATAATTTATTATTACATTTGCATTGTCAACAACGACAAAGTGTTCTTTAATAACTTATCAAGAAAGACTGAGGGAAAGGCCCAAAGACGTCTTAGCAACCTGTACATCCGCATAATGTAAAAGGTGCTAATTCCTGCTCCTGTGCAAAACGGGAGAGAGATAATTATATCTACACCCCACAACCGATCTGATTAAGTGAATTTTTATGGTTTTCAAGTCGCGTGACCGAGAGGATAGGTGGGGGTCCGCAATACCCTAAACGGCAGTTCGAATCTGCCCGCGACATCAAATTTTTCCAATCTTTTTTTATAGCTTACAGGTTAACTCTGTACCTTGTTGAGATCCGCAGGTACGGGTAAATTTTGTCTACATCCGGGTGATTTTTATAGTTGCCTTCCAGCCTGAAATATCCGGGTTCGGCACTTATCGAGAGATCTTTTAACACGCGGTAACTTATCTCATTGGTTATGGTATGTAAAAAATAATGCGACTTATTACCATTAATAGTCATGAGCCAGCTACCGCGATAATTAATACTATAATAAAATCTGTTACCTATATTAAAACCGGCTCTGCCGTTTATGGCGAAACCCGAACCGTAATCATAATTGCGCCCCCTATACAGGTAGGGATCGGGAGCGGCTCCTAAAATGATAAGCCCCGCACCCACCGCGGTATTCACTTTAAAGCCATTCAATAATTTAAATTCAGATAGTAGATTAGCCTTTACGCTTTGCCCTCCGTAAAAGAACGCAGCATTGCGTATGTAATCATAATTAGCTGATATGATGATCAGGTTCTCCACGCTATCCGATAACGAAACGTCCCATCCTGCAAGAGATCCGTAAACACTGATCACATTAACCGCACTGCTATCGTCCTTCCCAAACTCGGCTGTGATGGAAATATTGCTGAAAGGTGTGTGCAAATTTTCGTTTGAAGCGCCGTAAAGCAGCTTCGCCCTGCCAAACCAACCAAACCGTCCGTGGGTCAACAGTCCCTGGTTGCCGCTGTTAAACTTACGCGCGCCCAGATCAAATTCGGCACTCACTTTTGATGAATCATCCTGCGACCTATTTGCCGGCCCAACAACCTTTCCCCATTTTCCATCAATAATGCGGTTAAGGCCATTCATCGGGTTAACCAAAAAACCCAGCACCTCACTGGCTTGCCGTTTAAAACCGCGGCGGTGGTTATTAATGATCTTATTTGATAGCCGATAGGTCATTTCGCCCAATACTATGCCGCCAAAGCTGGTGTTGATAAAATCGTTAGGAGCGGGTGCCTGGTTTTCGGCAAATGTTTCCCACAGGTAACTGCCCACCATAGTAGCCGGTACTGATTGCCAAAAACTATAACCATTACTCCTGAAGGCGCTATAAAACATGCTGCCGTGATATGGATGTCCAAACTGGTTGGTTTGAAACGGATCATTGTCCCAGGTCCAACTGCCCGGGTTCAGGTTATGACCTGTTGTTTTCCAGGAAATCCGGGCGTAATCAACGTTGACTATATAGCGATCATATGTCCAGGGCGCAATCTCGGCGAGGCCAAGCTCTAAAGCAGCCCTTCCAAAACGTTTCTGTTTTGCCGGCGGATCTGAAAATCGTGTTATGGTATCTTTTTGCTTACGCAGGTCAAAAATATTAACCTGGGCCCCTACTTGCTGGCTGCAGAAAAGTATGAACAGTAAAAGCGGCAGTATAATCCTTAACCTTCCGGAGTATTTTCTGGTAAAATGGTAAAGCGTTAAAGTCATATACACTAACAATTTAAAAGATACAGCTACGAAAGTTATAAAGGATGAAGTGAATTAGGTTAAAAAATGTTTGAGCAATATTTAATTAATGTTAAAGCGGATATAATTTTGATAATGCATTGGGCGGTAATGGGTACCAATAATTGTTATTTCCTTATTTAAGTACTGAAACATATTTTCATATATTTAGCATTGCTTAACCTGTATATTAAGCACCATAACCAGTATAAATTATTGCAATTGTTTTTTACTTATGAAGATCTTCAATATCATATGGGTTGTACTTTTTGTCACATTTGCAGGTTTACAGTATAACGATCCAGATCCTTACCTTTGGATGCCCATTTACCTTTATTGTGCCTGGTTTTGCTACCTGGCAGCAAAAAAAGAGTTTTACCCCATTGGCTATGCAGCCGGCATAATCATTTTTACAGGTTATGCCATTTATAAGATATTTGATAACAACGGCCTGATCGACTGGTTTAAGTTCCATCATGCCGAAAGTCTTGTGCAAACCATGAAAGCCGAAAAGCCCTGGATTGAAGAAGTGCGTGAGTTTTTCGGGTTACTGATCTGTGTAGCAGTACTGGCAATTAATTGGATCTATGCTATAAGAGAAAACAAAAAAGTACCGGTAAAAAAGCGGAGACGATAAGCCCCCTCTAAATCTCCCCAGGGAAAGGGAGACTTGTAAAAATATCTTTTTCATAGGGGTTAAGGTCAGGCTAAGCTACAAATATGACAATCCCTTAAATTCCCCATCAATATAATAAAAGGGCACAAAACCGTCTTCGGCAAGTTCACAACTTACCTGCATGGTGGTAAAAGTAACATCGCCAAAAATATTGGCTATGGCCGAGTCGGCAGCATCATGGCCGGTAGCTATTTTGATAAGGCCGTTTAAAGGTACCAGCCGTGTTGCATCAAACAGGATCCACTTACCACCAAGATAAGCCTCAAAGCAGGCGTGGAAATCGGCTGGTTTAAGATGATAGGCATAACCCGTAAAATAGCGGGCGGGTATGGTAAGCGCACGGCAAAGGGCTATGCCTAAATGTGCAAAATCGCGGCAAACGCCGGCCTGTTCGGTAACAGTATCAAAAGCCGATGTTTGTGAATTGGTTGATCCGCTTAAATATTGTACATTTTTGTTGATCCAGTTGGTCAATTCAACCACCTGCTCAAAAGGATTGGTAATATGCCCGAACATATTATGTGCCAGCCGGTATAATTTGTCCGACTGACAATAGCGGCTTGGATTTAAATAAGGAAGCACCGGCGAGGGCAGCTCCGAAACGTGGGTTTCCTGTAAATTGCCGAAATCGGTTATTTCATAATAATTATCAACCGTAGCTTTGTAGGTAACTTTAACATTGGGCGTATCGGCACTTACATCAAAACGTACCAAACGATTTTCGCCTTGCAGGGTTTGCAGCTCTTCAAACTTAATATATGGTTCCAGGCCAAATTCTTCACTTATTACCGTTTGATTTGGGCTGCGTAACGCGTGTATGTTTAAAATCAATGTGCCCGGCGACCGTACGACATATTCCATTTGGGTAAACACATCGAATTTCATGTTATCAGCTTTCTGTTTTTATTTCTTCTAATTTGTTAAATGTGGCATCCATCCAATCCTCCGAAATATGCTCAAGCGCAAGTTTCAGTTCCTCGGCCCATTGGGTTGAGATATGTTCCAGGTCCTGCTTATTATAACGCTGTTCAACAATATTGAAACTATCCTTTTTATAAACAGCCACATCTATCGGGAAATCGACATTGTTCGAGCTTACCCTTGTTGAATCGAAGGAAAGAAAACCTGTTTTCAGCGCCAGTTTCAGGCTCGAATCTTCATTAAGGATCCGGTTAAGGATAGCTTTACCATGCCCCGAATTGCCGATAACCACATATGGCGCCCCCTGCCCTAATTCCACCCAGTTTCCTTCGGGATATAGCAAAAAAAGCTTGTGTTCATCGTCATCGCGCAGTTGCCCGCCGATGATGGTATTCAGGTCAAATCGTAACCCGGCGGCATCAAGCGACACTTTATCTTCTTGTGCTGCACGCTTTACCTGTTCGCCAAATGCATTCACAGCCTTGTACATCTTATTAAACTCGGCTGTCTCCAATAATTCATTAAAATATATCACAGCCTTATCGCGCACCGAGCGCAAGCCGCTGGTCATGATAAATAGTGAAAAATGATCCTTTTGTTCAATGGTGATCTTCTTTTTTACAGTGGTATCCGTCCCCGAAGTTATGCGGGTATCGGCAATGGCCAATAAACCCTCTTTAACTTTAATTCCCAGGCAATAAGTCATTTGATTAGCGTCGTTCGTTATAAATTAATACTTGCCAAAGTAATTAAATAATGCGAGATTTATTTACCGGTTATTCATAAACCATTTATTTGCCGATAAATCTTTTTCGGGCTTAACTACCTTTTATTTTATTGCATACAATGAATTTCAAATCAGCACTTCCCATCCTGTTATTGATTTTTAACCTAAGCGTTGCCAAAGCGCAAAAACACAATCCCATCCCTGTTATTTTCGATACGGATATTGCCGGCGACTACGACGATGTAGGTGCTATGGCCCTGCTGCATGCCTTTGCAGATAAGGGCGAAGCTAAAATACTGGCTACCATATCATGTAATGCCTTTGAAACCACCGCGCCAACCATCAGCGTAATCAATACATATTTTGGCAGGCCAGAAATCCCGATAGGAATTGTAAAAAAAGATAAGCCTAATAAGGATTGTGCGCAGCGATGGGCGCAGGCTATTATTGCCGGGTATCCGCACAAAATTAAATCAAACAGCCAGGCAGTTGAAGCTGTGGCATTGTACCGTAAGATCCTGGCAAGCCAAGCCGATGGCAGCGTAACTATTATTTCGGTTGGATTTTTCACCAACCTGGCCGATCTGCTCCGGTCAGGAGCCGACAAATACAGCAAGCTGGATGGAGAACAACTGGTGAAAAAGAAAGTAAAAAAACTGGTATCCATGGCTACGGGAATAGGTGCCGACGGTAAAACCTTTAGCGAATACAATGTCAATGTGGACGCAGCCTCTGCGCAAAAAGTATTTAAAGACTGGCCTACACCTATTACCCTTAGCGGTTTTGAAATAGGTGAAAAAATCCTGACCGGAATCCGCCTGATCAACAATACATCAATAAAAAATAGCCCGATAAAAGACGCCTTCCAGATAGCGCTTACAAAAGACAACAACACAACCGGCCGAAACAGTTGGGACGAACCGCCGTACTAACAGCCGTCAGGGGGCCCAAACCTTATTTTACCTATCGCAAACTTAACATGGAAATAAAGGACAACGGTACCGATGTAGTGGTACCGGGAGAGCGGTTTCTATATCTTCAATTTGCCATGCAGCCCGGGGATATTGCAAAGGGCATTGAACAATTGATGATGCACGAGCCTGTTAAAAAACATCGGTAATATACCGCTAAAAATACCAACTACTTGGTATTGAATTTTTACGCGATTGATAGCACCTTAGTTTAATTATGAGCGAACCCATTAAAATTCAGGTATCCATCTTTTGCGAGCCTTGCATTATCTGCGGCAGCAGGCCTGTCATTGCACAGGCTAAAGGTAAATTTATAGTAAGATGCGGCGCCAACGCAAATCATTATCAAACGCCGCCCGGAATGGTGGATATAGCCAATTGGAATAAACACAACCGCCGGGAGCCTGGTTTTACCCCCAATATAGGGCATCTTAAACAAGGCTGATCACTTAAAATAACGGGTTACCACATAGCCGATGGCTTCCTTTATATAGGTCCCCCAACCTGCTAAAGCACCTGCATTAGGCAGGAAATCATCGGCAGATACCGAAAACCTGCGGCTGGAAAAATTGCAGGGGTATGCAACCACGTCAACACCCTGTTTTTTAAATATCATCAGGGACCGGCGCATATGAAATGCCGAGGTAACCAGTAAATAAGGCCCTTTAAGTTTATGTTGCTGCAAGAGTTCTTTTGAAAAAGCGGCATTTTCAATGGTATTGCGGGATTTCGGTTCGCTTAGTACGCAACTGTCCGGAACCTGCATTTCCCTAAGTTGCTCCCTTACCCAATCGGCCTCCCTAAAACCCGATGGCCTCAAAAGCCCGTTTCCTCCTGTGATAAGAAGATGGCTGACTTTACCTGTTTTTTGCAAACGAACACCCTGGATAAACCTATCAGCAGCAGAGTTAAAGAAACCGCCGCCATTGCCATCATCCGAGCTAAAACCACCCAGCACTATAGCACAGTTATACTTTTTATCGGCTGGTACAGCAATCTCCCTGATATCCCAGCACCAGCTAACCAGGTTAAGTAACAATGAATTAGAGAAAATATAAAGCACAATAATACCTGCAAGCAAAAATTTCCGTTTACGTTTTACGTTCTTTAAAAAAAGGGAGATCAATAAAATTGCGAATACCCATAGAAGCAAATTCATTAAAAACGAAAGAACTTTTGAAAAAATAAAAAACATATGGCGGTTATGGTGTTTAAGTACTTCAAATATAGAAGCTTTTATCAGGTGAAGTAACAAACTGGCATTATCATTGTCATATATCAGAAAAGAAAAATAAATTATGGGCTTTATCAAAACTCTTGCTATAGGTGCTGCAGTTGCTTACGGAATAAATTACGTAACCAAAAAAGGACCCGACGGTAAATCAATTATCGATAACCTGGTTGACAACGCCCCCGAATGGGCAGATCGCGCTAAAAAATACGGCGAACTTACTTTAGAACAAATTGCCGTACGTACTCAAAATTTCAGGGATAACAGCAGGCAATAATTTATTCTGCTAAGATAGCTGTTATAGAATAAAAAACATGTCATTGCGAGCGTAGCGCGGCAATCGCATGCTTTACAGAGCAGCGATACCTCCGTGCGATTGCCACGTCGCCCCCTCCCAAACCCATGGCTGGCTCCTCGCAATGACATAAAGTGAAATTAATCCTGCAAATCAAGGTTCCTTACCAGCCATTGCTCACGGTACTGTTTTGGTGTAACTCCCTCAAAACGCTTAAAAAACTTGGTAAAGTTCGACGGATCAAAAGTAAGCCGGTTAGCTATTTCGGCTACGCTTACGGTATTTTTCTGAAGCATTGCTTTGGCTATTTCCATAATCTTTTCTTCGAAAAAGAAACAAGGGTGTTTGCCGGTGGTGAGTTTAATGGTGTTACTCAAATGTGTAGGATGGATGTGCATTTCATCGGCAAAGTCGCGGATCTCGTACATGTCCAATACTCGGTTGTTCAGCACATCCTCAAGGTGTTTGTCAATGGCCTTTAGATAGTCGGCAGTGATTTCATGCTGACGGGCCAGTATCTTTTTCGGAACAGTAAGCGTTGCTTCCATCATACAAAATTAAGCAAACAGATCGGGTTTAAACAACGGTGCTACCCGCCTTTTAGATGCCTGCTCATAAGCATATCCCAATTTTATGATGTCGCCCTCTTTGTAGGCTGTACTAAAAAACGACAATCCAACCGGCAGGCCATGGGCCAATCCCATGGGCACTGTAATATGCGGATACCCCGCCATAGCTGCAGGGCCTGAAAAGCTGAAACCGTTGTCATAATCGCCATTTACCAGGTCGATACATACAGCCGGGCCATTAGTAGTGCCTATGATGGCATCAAGTTTATATTTGGTAAGCATACCATCAATAACTTTACGGGTACCCATATTGGTTTGCTTAACCGCGTCAAGATATTCTTTACTGTTCAAATCACCTTTGGCCTGAGCCTGCTCCAGTATCTCCTGCTTAAAAAAAGGCATTGCTTTAGTTTCATTCTGCTTGTTGAAAGCAATAACATCTGCCAGCGTTTTTATCTTGCTGTTGGCATTGTTGAAGTATTGGTTAAGGCCATCTTTAAATTCGTAAAGCAGCACTGTAAATTCGTTGCTGTTGATGGTCTTCAGCTCTTTGTTCAGTTCTATCTCAACCACCTCAGCACCTTTACTTTTCAGGGTTTTGATGGCATCCTGTAATAATGCAGCAACGTCCGGCTTATCGTCAAACGCTGTTTTTTCAATGCCCAGGCGCTTACCTTGTAAACCATTAACATCTAAAAATTTGGTATAATCAGCCTCAATCCTGCCTTTACTACCAAGCGTTGCCAGGTCGAGCGTATCAATACCGGTCAGCGCACCAAGCAGTATGGCGGCGTCCTTAACCGTACGAGCCATCGGCCCGGCAGTATCCTGTGTTTTGGAGATCGGAATAATGCCCGACCGGCTCCATAAGCCCACAGTTGGCTTAATGCCCACCAGGCCGTTAACCGATGCCGGCGACACTATCGAGCCGTTGGTTTCTGTACCAATGCCAATAACGCAAAGATTGGCTGCTACAGCCGTTCCGGTACCGGCGCTTGAACCGCTGGGGTTTCTATCTAAAATATAAGGGCACTTAGTTTGCCCTCCCCTGCTGCTCCAGGCGCTGGTTGAATGTGTAGACCGAAAGTTTGCCCACTCGCTTAAATTGGTTTTGCCCAATATCACAGCACCTGCCTCACGAAGCTTATGCACTATAAAAGCATCTTGCTTGGCAAAATTATCGGCCAAAGCTAACGAGCCCGCCGTGGTGTGCATGTTATCGCCGGTATTAATATTATCCTTTATCAGCACAGGTATACCATGCAGCGGACCACGCACCTTACCTTTTTCACGTTCCCGGTCCATCGCATCGGCCATGTTCAAAGCATCTTTATTAAGCTCGATAACCGAGTTAAGCATAATACCTTTTTTATCTATCTGATCAATGCGTTTCAGGTACAGCTCGGTAATCAGCCTTGAAGTAAACTGCTTGCTCTGCATTTTTTGCTGCAGATCGGCAATGGTTATTTCGCTCAGTTCAAATATATCGTCCTTACTGTTATCGACAGCGGCAGTTTCATCGGCTTTATTTTCGGCAGATGGCTGATTGCAGGAAGCCGCTACTAAAGTAGATATCGTTAACCCAGCTAATGAACCGGTTTTGAGGAAATTTCTTCTGTGCATAACTGTTTAAATAAAAGGCATTACAAGTAACAAAATATTTAACTACTTTGAAAATTGTGGAGGTTGGAGATAGTTAAATGTTACAATGGGGTGGTATATTATCATATACGGAGAAAGCCCCGTCACCCTGAGCTTGTCGAAGGGTCGCGCGCAGAGGCCCCATCCGCCTTGCTTCGACAAGCTCAGCATGACACCCTATTTTTATTTATTTACCCTTATTTCGATATCATCCCCGATATCACATTAATGCTCAATGCCACAATAGCTGTATTAAACGCAAAGGAGATCAATCCGTGGATCCAGGCCAGCCTGCGGATAGAGCGTGCGGAAATCTCCACGTCAGATACCTGGAAAGTCATGCCTACTACAAACGAAAAGTATACAAAATCGAGGTAATCCGGTTCTTTTTCATCGCCCGGAAATTCAAGGCCGCCGAGATGTTTGAGTTTTTTATCATCATCGGGATCTGTAGTATAATACATATGGGCGTAACGCAAAGTGAATATAGTGTGTACCAGCCACCATGAAACAATAACCGATGCCATGGCCAATAAAACCCGCGCCGTCACAACCGCATCTGACTGGTTTTTTGTGGATAACAACAGAAATACTATTGCCAGCAAACTCATCATCGATGATACTATCACAAACAAAAATATCAGCGTGCGGCTTGAGTCTTCGATACTGGCTATTTTACGGATCTCGGCGGGGTTAGCCGTTAGGATAATGATCCAATCCATAATAATGATGCATAAACCAAATGCGATCCAGGTTACCAAAGCAACCGTTGGCACCGAAAAATGAGCCCAGGAGAAAAACAATGTTATTGCTGCGGCCCCTAACGAGATCAGGAGACGGTGATGGGCATCAAGACTAAAAAAGACTTTGGTTTTTGTTTTGGCTTTTTGAGGCATACAATTTAAGCTACACCATAAATATGATAATGTTTGATGTAGATTAAATGAAGATACTAAAAATCGTCTTCCTCAACAATCCAGGCAACACGGCCTACCTGCCCGTCATCCAACTGCACTTTTATTCCGCGCGAGTGGTAAGCCGCGCTGGTGAGCAACCGTTTTACAAAGCCCCGGGTTAGCGTACCGGTGCGCTGATCTTTTTTTAGTATGATATCAACCTCAAGGCCCGGGTATATATCGCTTCTGTTTTGTCCATTCATGACCGTTGATTTATTTGATTACGTTGATTTCGCTGATTTTATTTTTTTGATTTTGTCTGATTTCACCGATTTAACGAGATCGATGATATCCCTGAAAAAGCAAATATCAATTTTTCGAAAGATAATCGGCTATAAAAGTTTTAACGCGATCTTCATTACCATCATCAAAACCGTCGATTTTTTTTACAATCACGTTTTTGTTATTCACCAGGTATATTTTTGGTATTAAACTCAAATTGTATTTTGCCTGCGCTTTTACATATTCCTGTTGCGGGATAATCAATTGCTGCCATGACATGTTTTCTTTTTTTAGTGCCTGTAGCCAATTCTCTTTTTTCGCATCTAATGATACACTCACAAACCTCACATCATCTTTGCTAAACTGCTCTGTTATTCTCCTTAATGATGGAATTTCCCGCCTGCATGGCCCGCACCAGCTTGCCCAGAATATCACCATGTTCAACTTTTTCGTATTATCTATCAGGGTAACCGGTTTTGCTTCCTGATCGGCGAAAATACTATTTACGAATTGATTTTGGCTTAAAGGTTGATTATCTATAAATAGTTTAAGCCGTCTACCATAATATGATGATTTTGCTTCATTGCCAAACATGGCGTAGAAGCTTTTCAACTCTTTCTGATTAAAGTAAAATCTAAGATTATTAAATGCATATAAAGTCCAATATGCGTCAGGCACCCGTTTGATTATTCTTTCGACCCGTGCTGCCTGTTTATTTCTAACGGCGCTGTCTTCGCTCATCTGAATGAAAGGTAAGGTGATATTCCTGAGATAAAAATCGGTCTGCGTACCACCATTCAGTATAGCACCTGTGTTTTTAGAAAAATCGCCGGTTATGGTTGTCAATCCTGGCCCCAAAACGAAATCTGTATACCTGGAGTGGTTCTTCGCGGGCTCATAAGGGTTAGCAACAACTATAGGTTTCCTGAGCCCTTTTTCATCCAGATAACTTATAGAAACAAGGTTGGCAAAAAAAGCAGTATCCGACTGAAAGTTAAATTCAAATTTCCCATCTGTAACTTTAGCGGAGTCTGAAGGTCGGACCATCTGTGGAAAAACGGGCTTATAATAAACCCACTTACTTTTAAGGCCACGTATGTCGCCTTTGATAGTTACACCGTTATTGCGTTTACACGAAAATAAGCTAATAAGTATCAACAGAATGAGGTAATAAGGCTTCTTCATAGGTTTAGTATCAGGAATTTAAGAGTTTCCCGCTACTAAGATAACTATTCAACCAGTCCTTTTATTGCCTGCTCTACTTTTCCGAAATCAAAATTATTGATCAGTTTATTAAACGAAGCAGAGATCTGCTCATTGCCCAAATTGCCGATGCTACCCTCATGAGTATGGTTCACCGTTTTATCAGGGTTAAAATTACCTGCTTCTATCGCCAAACCGACTTGTTTATAAGCATCGCGGAATGGTGTACCACTTAATGTTAAACGGTTTACTTCCTCTACACTAAACAGGTAAGCGTATTTGGCATCATCCAAAATATTCGTTTTAACAGTGATATTTTTCAGCATGAAAGTTGCCATTTGCAGGCAGTGCTTCAGGTCGGCAAAGGCAGGGAACAGTAATTCTTTTAATAGCTGTAGTTCGCGATGGTAACCCGATGGCAGATTGGTAATCATCATAGCCACATCGGTAGGCAGGGCCTGCAGGCGGTTACATTTACCACGCATAATTTCCCAAACATCGGGGTTCTTTTTATGCGGCATAATGCTGCTGCCTGTAGTTAGCGCATCCGGATAGCTTACAAACGAGAAATTCTGGCTCAGGTACAGGGTTTGGTCCATAGCCATTTTAGCCAGTGTAGCCGCAATGGTTGATATAGCCTGTGCAATGATACGCTCGGTTTTACCACGGCCCATTTGCGCGTAAACAACGTTATAATTAAGGTTATCAAAACCTAAAAGCTGTGTAGTTAAAGTACGGTTAAGCGGAAACGACGAGCCATAACCGGCAGCCGAACCCAGCGGATTTTTATTGGTAATGCGGTAAGCAGCCAAAACCAGTTCAAGGTCATCAACCAGGCTTTCGGCATAGGCGCCAAACCATAAGCCAAATGATGAAGGCATGGCCACCTGCAGGTGGGTATAACCCGGTAATAAAACATCTTTATATTTATCGCTCAATTCAATAAGCTGGCGGAACAAGGTTTCGGTGCTTTCAACAACTTCCTGCAACTGGTGACGGAAGAAAAGCTTTAGGTCGACTAAAACCTGGTCGTTACGTGAACGGCCGCTGTGGATCTTTTTACCGGCATCGCCAATACGCCGGGTAAGCAGCAACTCAACCTGTGAGTGTACATCTTCCACATGCTCATCGATCTTGAAACCGCCTTTGGCAATATCGGCATAAATGGTTTTTAACTCACGCTGAACAAGCTCCAAATCAGTGTTGTCCATTAGCCCTACGCTTTGCAGCATCCGGGTATGGGCCAACGATCCTAAAACATCGAACGCCGCCATTTGCTCATCAAATTCACGGTCGCGACCAACAGTAAAGTTTTCAACCAGTTCGTTAACGTTGGTAGTTTTTTGCCATAGCTTGCTCATGGTGCAAATGTATAAATTATCTGAACCATGATTTATGGGATTTAAGGATTAGTAGGATTTTTTGTCTGAACCTGGATTAGGTGGAATTTTTAGGATTTAGGGATTCGTGTAGGCGGTCGTGAGGACACGACCTTGGGGTAAAAAAGATTTTTATCTCCACTATTACGAGGAAATCCTGCCTATCCGGTAAATCTCCCCAAATCCAGGTTCAGACAGTTCAGGATGCCAATCCCGATCTATCCGGTTAATATTGTTGATTGTGACAATATATCATAGTCATTTGCCAATAACGTACAAACCGCTATCTTAACCACATGAAACACCTTTTATGTAAGCCATTGCTTAGCATTGCCTTATCATTTTGCTTTTATTCGGTAACACATGCCCAAACGCCCGGGGCTACAGGTCTTAAGTCCGAGTATCTTGTAAACCCTCTTGGTATCGATAATACGCGTCCCCGTTTAACCTGGTTAATGAATGATAAAACGCAGGCAGCAGCTCAAAGCGCATATCAACTCTATGTGGGGACTGATTCTATTGCTGTTTCAGCAAGCAAAGGCAGCGCATGGACTACATCCAAAATTGCTTCATCAAATAATCTTGTTATTTATCGTGGCCAACAACTAAAACCTTTTACTAAATATTACTGGAAAGTTCAGCTGTGGGATAAGACAGGTAAAAAACTCCCTGCAGCGCCGGTAGCCAGTTTTGAAACCGGAATGATGGGCATGCAAAACTGGAAAGGCTCATGGATAAGCGATAACAAAGGTATAGCTGTTAACCCGGCTCCCTATTTCCGCAATACATTTAAGGTAGCTAAGCCAATCCGCTCGGCAAGGGCTTATATTGCTGTGGCTGGTTTATATGAATTATATCTCAACGGCAAAAAAATAGGCAATCACCGCCTCGATCCTATGTATACCCGGTTCGACAGGCGTACGCTTTATGTTTCTTATGATGTTACCGCTCAGTTGCAAAGTGGCAAAAATGCGGTTGGTGTATTGTTGGGTAACGGCTGGTATAACCACCAGAGCACAGCTGTTTGGTTTTTTCATCAGGCGCCATGGCGCGGTCGCCCGGCATTTTGCATGGATTTGCGGATAACCTATACTGATGGCACCGTTGAAACTGTAAAATCGGGTACCGACTGGAAAACTTCGCTTAGCCCTGTCGTTTTCAACAGCATTTACACTGCAGAGCATTACGATGGCAGGCTGGAACAACCGGGTTGGAACACCGCCAATTTTGACGATAGCAAATGGAAGCCGGTTATTAACCGTTCGGCCCCATCCATGAACATTGTATCACAGGCCATGCAACCCATTCGTGCGGTTGATACCATCAGCACCAAAAGCGTTACCAAAATTGACAGCGATGTTTGGGTGTTTGATATGGGCCGAAATATTTCGGGCGTAAGCCAAATTACTGTTAAGGGTGATTCAGGCACGGTGATCCGCCTTAAACACGCCGAAAGATTGAACAAAAACGGACATGTTGATCAATCAAACATCGATCTGCATTACCGCCCTACTGATGATAAAGATCCATTCCAGACCGATATTTTCATTTTAGGCGGCAAGGGCGAAGAAACATTTTCGCCGCGTTTTAACTACAAAGGTTTTCAATATATCGAAGTAAGTAGCAGCAAACCCATCCAAATTGGCAAAGAAAACATCAAAGCGTTTTTTATGCACAGCGATGTAGAGCCCATTGGTACCGTTAAAGCATCCAATCAAACCATTAACCAGATCTGGACGGCTACCAACAATAGCTACCTCAGCAACCTGTTCGGCTATCCCACTGATTGCCCTCAACGTGAAAAGAACGGTTGGACCGGCGATGCCCACATTGCGAGCGAAACGGGCCTGTACAACTTTGACGGCATTACCGTTTACGAAAAATGGCTGGCCGACCACCGCGATGAGCAGCAGCCCAACGGCGTACTCCCTTCAATTATCCCAACCGGCGGCTGGGGCTACGAATGGGGTAATGGCCCCGATTGGACAAGTACCATCGCCATTATCCCGTACAATATTTATTTGTTTTATGGAGATAGCAAACTGCTGGCTGATAGCTACAACGCCATTGAAAAATACGTGAACCACATTGATGAGCTTTACCCAACCGGCCTTACCACCTGGGGCCTGGGCGATTGGGTTCCGGTAAAATCAGTTTCGCCGGTTGAACTTACTTCATCTGTTTATTACTATACCGATGCAAGTATATTGGCCAAAGCAGCTAAAATATTAGGCAAGCAAGCCGATTATGTAAAATATTCGGCATTGGCCAATAAGATTAAGAATGCCATCAACGCTAAATATTTGGATGCTACAACCGGCATTTATGGCAAGGGCTTACAAACAGAATTAAGTGTACCACTTTACTGGGGTGTAGTGCCCGATAACATGAAAAGTAAAGTTGCCGCTAACCTGGCTAAACGTGTTGAAGCCGATAACTTCCATTTGGATGTAGGCATTTTGGGTGCCAAGGCCATCTTGAGTGCACTAAGCGATAACGGTTATCCGGATGTTGCCTACAAAATAGCCTCGCAGGAAACCTTCCCGTCATGGGGATGGTGGATGGTTAACGGCGCTACCACACTATATGAAAACTGGCAAATAGATGCCAAATCCGATATCTCCCTTAACCACATCATGTTTGGCGAAATCGGCGCATGGTTATACAAAGGCATTGCAGGTATCCACCCTGATCCTGAACATCCTGGCTTTAAAAATGTATTGCTTCAGCCTCATTTTGTACCAAACCTAAATGAATTTACGGCTACCCACAAAGGGCCTTATGGTAATATTGTTTCATCATGGCAACGCACCGGTAACAGTGTAACTTATAAAGTAACCGTTCCTGCAAACTCAAGTGCAACAATTAGCTTCCCGGCTGGTAAAGTTTATCTTGCGGGCAAAGCAATCAACAACCCTGCGTTATATAAAATAAATGCGGGCAGCTATGTGTTCGAGGTAAAATAATATCACCGCAAATGCCATAGTATTTTCATATTTTAATATCTGCGCATATCAAATGACCATTTACTGACAGGCCGGGGCAACCACGGCCTGTTTTTGTATATAAATTTGCCTCACCTTATTTACAATCACTGATACCATGCACAGGATATTTACTATCGTATTTTTATTATTTGTTGCCAAATTTGCCATGGCAGGCCCTGAAGAGCCATGGTCATTAAGCACCGACAAAGACGGCATCAGGGTTTACACCCGTCATATTGCAAATTCAAAAATCAAAGCCATAAAAGTAGAGTGCACATTTAATGCTTCAGCAGCACAATTGGTGGCGGTTCTTATGGATATCAAAACCTGCAGCGAATGGGTTTACCACACCAAGTCGGCAACTGTTATTAAAGAAGTTTCTCCTTCAGATATTTATTACTACTCGGAAGTAAACATACCATGGCCGGTTCATAACCGTGATTTTGTGGCACATTTAAAAGTTACGCAAGACCCTAAAACCAAAGTGGTTACCATCGACGCGCCGGTTATCTCAAATATGGTACCCGCGAAAGATGGCATCGTAAGAGTTGAAAACTCAACCGGCAGGTGGGTTATCACTCCCGTTGATGGCAATCATGTAAGTATCGTTTACACCCTGCACCTTGATCCGGGAGGCTCGGTACCCGCATGGCTTATCAACATGTTTGCAGCGCAAGGCCCTATCGAAAGTTTTAAAGGCTTGAAAAAACAATTGCAGAAACCGGCTTATAAGGATGTGAAGCTGGCGTATGTGCAGTAGCCCCCCAGCCCCCTAAAGGGGGGAGCGTTTAGCAACGAATTTATAATTGAAAACAAATTTCGCGTTAAGGATTGCAGCGGATACCCGCCTGTGACTAAAGCCTGCGCAGTATGAGCGGAAAGCCTGGCCGAAGGCAACGCCCATATTCTGAACCGGGATTTTTAGGATTAAGAGATTTATTGGATTTTATTCTCGGCCAGTAATATTAAGGCTACCTTAAAAAGTATATAGCCGTATAAGGTTCTGTCTATTATCTAATTTCAAACGTTCTGGTTCAGACAAATCCTGTCCTCAAAAAAATCCCCCCAAATCCTGGTTAAGACAATCTGCAAATAAACGTCAACATTTTGCAAATAAAATTGAAAACTCGTATCACACTTAGCTGTACTTTCGGTGTTAGTATATAACCGTTTAATTTGCCGGCAGGATACCAGGGGATAGTTGTGCAAATGATAAACGCTAATATTGCTTTAACCAATAAAGTAAACGTGTAAACGATGAGAGTTGCCTTGTTTGTTCCTTGCTATGTTGACCAGTTTTACCCAAAAGCGGCCATTGCCACGCTGGAGTTACTGGAGAAACTTGGCTGTGAGGTCCACTACCCTAAAAATCAAACCTGCTGCGGACAGCCGATGGCTAATTCGGGCTATGAGCATTTAACCGGCGGCTGCAATAATCTATTTGTCGATAATTTTTCGGGATACGATTATGTCGTTTGTCCTTCGGGGAGTTGTACCCTGCACATCAAAGAGCATTTACACGCCGATGGAAAAGAGGAACAGGCAACTGAGATCCGTAAAAAAGTTTATGAGCTTACCGAGTTTTTGGTTGATGTTTTAAAAGTAAAACAACTTTCGGCCAGTTTCCCTTACAAGGTTGGTTTACACCAGAGCTGCCATGGTTTACGTGGTTTGCGAATAGCCCAGATGAGCGAGTTGGTTGCCGAACCATTCAGCAAACCGGCCCAGTTACTGGATCTGGTGAATGGACTGGAACTGGTACCACTCAGCCGTCAGGATGATTGCTGCGGTTTTGGAGGAACGTTTTGTGTAGTCGAGGAGGCAGTGTCGGCCAAAATGGGGAAAGACCGTGTGGCCGATCACATATCGCACGGGGCACAATACATCACCTCGGCCGATCTTTCGTGCCTGATGCACCTCGAAGGCATTCTGCGCCGCCAAAACAGCGATGTTAAAGTAATTCACGTAGCCGAAATTTTAAACAACAGCCTGTAATGAGTACCGCTACTACCAAAGATCACCCGCATTTAGCTGCCGAATTTAACCGCGATGAGCCCCGTGTAAACTGGCACGACGAAACCCTGTGGTGGGTACGTGCCAAACGGGATATTGCCGCTCATAAACTCCCCGAATGGGAGTTGCTGCGCGAAACGGCATCGCAAATAAAATTCAACGTACTCTCAAACTTGAGTGCATATTTGGAGCAATTTGAGGCCAATGCTACCAAAAATGGCATCATAGTGCACTGGGCGGCAGATGCCACAGAACATAACCAAATTGTACACAGCTTACTTGAACAAAAGGGCATTACCAAAATGGTAAAAAGCAAGTCCATGCTTACCGAGGAATGCCATTTAAATGAATACCTGAAAGAGCAGGGCATTGATGTAATTGACTCCGACCTTGGGGAGCGCATTGTACAGTTGGCCAATGAACCGCCAAGCCATATCGTACTGCCTTGTATTCATAAAAAGAAAGAAGAAATAGGCGATATTTTCCACGAACATTTAGGCTCAGCCAAAGGCGAATCGGACCCTAAAATATTGACTGAAACTGCCCGTCAGCATTTACGCGAGGTATTTTTAACCCGTCGCGCGGCGCTTACCGGCGTTAATTTTGCGGTTGCCGACACAGGTGAGTTCGTGATTTGTACCAATGAGGGTAACGCCGATATGGGGGCGCATTTAGCCGAGATCCATATCGCATCCATGGGCATCGAAAAGCTTATTCCAGAAAGGAAACACCTCGGTGTGTTTTTGCGCCTGCTTACCCGCAGTGCTACCGGACAGCCTATTACGACTTACTCGAGCCATTTCAGCAAACCCCAGGAAGATACCGAAATTCATATTGTTATTGTTGATAACGGACGCAGCATACAGCTGGGTCGCGAGGACTTTCGCAACTCGTTGAAATGTATCCGGTGCGGGGCTTGTATGAATACCTGCCCGGTTTATCGCAAAAGCGGCGGGCACAGCTACCATACTGCCGTTGCAGGACCAATCGGATCTATCCTGGCGCCAAACCTCGACATGAAAAAATATGCTGATTTGCCTTTTGCCTCTACCCTTTGCGGTTCGTGCAGCAACGTGTGCCCGGTTAAGATAGATATTCATGACCAGCTGTATAAATGGCGGCAGGTGATTGTGAAGGAAGGATATTCGCCCAAAGCCAAAACTATGGCCATGAAGGCCATGGCATTGACGCTGGCATCGCCAACTTTATACCGCATGGGTGGCAAAACCGGGCGACTGGTATTTAAATATGCGCCATTTGCGGTAAACAATAAATTAAACCCATGGTACAATCAACGCGAAATGCCAAAAGCACCCGATGAATCGTTTGGCGAATGGTATGCCAAAAGGAAAGGAGCAAAAAACTCATGAGCCGGGAAAAAATATTAGCTGCTGTAAAATTTAATCAGCCCGCTGCTATGCCGCTGCCAGATATGGAAGTGCTGAATACGCTAACCGATGTCAGAACTGATCTGGTATCAAAATACAAAACCATCGCTACAGCAGGCGGCAGCTTTGTTTATGAGGTTAGTGACTTTGATGAGATCAAAACCATCATTAATAACGAATTTAAAGCCGGCGTTAAGATCATATCTGCCCTTAGCGAACTGAGCGATTACATTTATGCCGAAAACGTGAAACACGAAGACGGCCACAACTTTGCCGATGTGGAGCTAACCGTGCTTAGTACTAAACTTGGTGTTGCCGAAAACGGGGCCCTCTGGCTTACCGAAAAAGATATGGGCAGCCGGGTATTACCTTTTATTGCCCAGCATTTGGCAGTAGTGATCAGTAAAGATGATTTTGTACCTACCATGGCGCAGGCTTACCAGGTAATTGCCGATGCTGATTATGGCTATGGCTCGTTTATCTCCGGCCCTTCAAAAACAGCAGATATTGAGCAATCATTGGTGATTGGTGCGCATGGGCCAAGGAGTTTATCTGTTTTTATACTTTCGTAAAAACCACTTAAAAAGTTCATGTCATTATAAGCGCGGCGCGGCAACCGCACGGAAGCATATCCGCCCTGTATAGTGTGCGAATGCTTCGTCGTTCCTCCTCGCAATGGCAATAAGAAAAATGTCATTGAGCGCAGCGCGGCAACCGCACGGAAGCATAGCCGCTCTGTAAAGCATGCGATTACTTCGTCGTACCTCCTCGCAATGCCCCCTCATCTATCCTAAAAATCAACAACTTACAACAATGACAAATGGATGATACAAAAATATACCGATTGGTATATTTTTGTATTGTCAAAGCTAAATGACACTCAACAATATGAAAACTTCACAAAATACAGTATTGATCACCGGTGGCAGTGCCGGTATAGGTTTTGAAATTGCCAAACAACTATCAGCTAAAAATAACCATATAATTATTATTGGTCGCAACCAGGAACGTTTGGATAAAGCCGCCGCTCAATTAAAAAATGTAACCGCTATTAAAGCCGATATCTCAAACGCCGAAGACGTGGAAGCGTTAACCGCGCAAGTGAAAAAAGATTTCCCTCAGTTAAACGTGGTGATCAATAACGCCGGTGCAGCTTCAATTAACAACCTGCTCACCACGCCTAATGTTTTTGAAAACGCGCAGACTGAAATGTTTACCAACTATATTCAGTAATCCGCCTTAACGAAAAACTGCTGCCGGTTTTACAGCAGCAAAGCAAAGCGGCTATCGTAAACGTATCATCAATAGTTGCTTTTTTGCCTGGCAAGCAAACTGCCACCTACTCAGCAACTAAAGCCGCCCTGCACTCTTATACAATTTCATTAAGGGCCGCTTTAGAAGATACTAACATTAAAGTATTTGAGCTAATGCCTCCATTGGTCGATACCGAATTTTCGGCAGAGATTGGCGGGCACAATGGTATCCCTGCATCGCAGGTTGCTGATGAATTTGTTGCAGGCTTTGAAACCGACAACTTCGAGATCCACGTTGGTGGTACCGAACCATTCTACCGTCTGTTCCTGTCAAACCCAGCCGAAGCATTGAAAGCCCTTCACCAGAGATAATTCTCTGGCTTAATTTTTTTACCCTAAAAAATACCGATTGGTATTTTTTAGGGTAATTATTAGTTTCTAACTCATACTTCAATGAAAAAAAGCATCCTCATCATTACCGTTATAGCAGCCGCTATTATGGAACTGATAGATACCTCAATAGTAAATGTTGCCCTTTCGCACATGAGCGGTAACCTTGGCGCCACGCTCGAAGATACTTCCTGGGTGATAACCGCCTACGCTATAGCGAATATCATCGTTATACCCATGACCAGTTTTTTAACCGCGAAACTTGGCCGCCGTAACTATTATATCGGATCAATTATCGCTTTTACCTTCTTTTCGGCCATGTGCGGGTTTGCCTCAAATATCTGGACGCTGGTTGCTTTCCGCTTTTTACAGGGCATTGGCGGCGGCGCACTTTTGTCAGTATCTCAAGCCATTGTGTTTGAAGTTTATGGTAAAGACCGCGTAAGTATAGCCAGCGCGCTATTTGGCGTGGGTGTATTTTTAGGTCCAACCATCGGCCCCACCCTGGGCGGCTTCATTACTGAAAACTATACCTGGCCATGGATCTTTTATATCAACATCCCAATCGGTATTGCTGTAACCATATCAAGTTTATTGCTGGTTACCGAACCGGAGATCAAAGCCAAAGTAAAAAGTGTGGACTGGTGGGGCATCCTTCTGCTGATTATAGGCATCGGCTCGCTTCAAACTGTATTAGAACGCGGTGAAACTGACGACTGGTTTGCCGCCGGTTACATTATAGTGCTTACTATAATAGCCGTTATAAGTCTTAGTACTTTCATTTGGTGGGAGCTTACAACCCCTAACCCGGTTATTGATCTACGGGTACTGAGAAGCAAGTCGCTCGCTGTAGCGGCTATACTGACATTTGTAACCGGGTTTGGCCTGTTTACGTCTGTATTCCTCACACCTGTGCTTGCCCAAAGGGTGCTCCTGTTCCCGCCAACTATTACGGGGCTTATTCTGTTGCCAGGCGCGGTACTGGCCATTGTGGGCTTGTTATTTTCGGCCACATTGTTAAAAAAAGGTGTATCTCCATTGGTTATCATTACTGCGGGGTTCGTTATCTTCATCAGCTTTACCTGGCAAATGTCGCACATGAATCTGGAGGCAGCGCCTGGTGATTTGGTTGGCCCACTAATTTACCGTGCCATGGGTATTGCCTTATTAACCGTACCCCTTACCGCTTTAGCTGTATCGGGGCTCGAACCTAAAGACATTCCACAGGGAACTGCTTTAAATAATATGATGCGGCAGTTAGGTGGTTCATTTGGTATCGCCGTAATTAATACATATGTAGCCCAACGTTTCGGATTACACCGCAATGACCTGTTATCCAATATCAATATTTTCAATGATCAAACTACAGCAAGGATCACCAAGCTTAGCAACTATTTCAGCAGCCGGGGTTTTTCATCATTTGACGCTCATAAAAAGGCCATTGCGGTTATTGATAATACCTTTAACAGGCAATCATTTTTATTAAGTTACCTGGATGCCTACCTGTTTTCGGGTTTGATATTTTTACTGGCTATGCCGCTCTTATTCCTTGTTATCAACCGTAAAAAACAAGCCCGGGCTGTTGTTATCATAAATGACCACTAATTAAATACCAATTGGTATATTTGTAATATGGAAAACGAATTTTCAAAAGCCGAACGTACACGTCAATTCATTATTGAGCGTACCTCACCCGTGTTCAATAAAAAGGGGTATGCCGGCACATCCCTTTCCGACCTTACCGAAGCTACCGGACTAACCAAAGGCAGTATTTACGGTAATTTTAAAAACAAGGAAGAAGTAGCTGCCGAAGTATTTGAATACAACTCGGGCAAGGTGCGCAAGCAGATCCAGGAACGGATTCAGCGGGCCACCAGCTATCATGATAAATTATTGGTTTATGCCCAGGTATACCACAGTTTTACCCGGGGTGATTTTATTCCCGGTGGTTGCCCTATCCTGAATACCGCTGTTGATGCCGACGATACTAACCCATTATTGAAAGATAAAGCTGCCAGGGCAGTGATCCGCTGGAAAACAGGTATTGAAAACCTCATTAAGGCAGGCATTGAAGCAGGGGAACTGAAACCTGGTATTAATACTACAGAAACGGCCTTAAGCATGATAGCGCTTATTGAGGGCGGTATCATGATCTCAAAAGTGACAGATTCTCCTGCAAATTTGGATATCATTTTGGCATCTGTTCATAACCTCGTAGATAACCTGAAGCTGTAAATAATAACTATATCTTAGAGCCACAGGCTGTTACTTGATTGTTACAATAATTGGATATAACTTTGAAAACAAAGAAACGCTCCCCGTGTTATCTTCTTTACCAATTATTAATTATGTCGAAAAAGATCTTGATCCTTGATGATAGCGAGGATATTTTGGAAGTGATGAAAGATGCTCTGGAAATGGAGCACTATGAAGTTGAGGTACTGAATTATACTGATGACATATGCAAGGCGGCGCTATCAGCCAATGCCGACCTTGTGATTTTGGATTACATTTTATTCGGTATAAACGGTGGCGAACTTTGCCATATGTTAAAAACCAACCCGGCGACGGCGCACATCCCGGTGGTGATGGTATCGGCTTATCCGCGTGTGCTGGAATCCTTAGGCAATTATGGCTCCGATGCTTTTATTGCCAAGCCTTTTAACCTGAGCGACGTTATTGACACGGTTAACCATTGTTTTTTAACGGCCGGCGATGATGTGGCTCATATGGCCTGAGATTTTCTGCTTGAGGATTTTAAACTTACGAAGTTTTGAAAACTTCGTAAGTTTTCCTCTCCGCTCTATTTCATACTTTATCTAAACAAATCAAAACTATACTGCGCTACGCTCCAAAACTCATCAAGCGCAATGATGCGGGGTTTAAAAAAAGAAATCAATGCAGGCCAGTCTTCCTGCTTAAATACGCTTACATGGGGTAGGGTTTTAATAATGCGGCTCACTGTTTTACCATACTCATCGGTAGTATGCAACTCCCACTCCCATTCTTCATCAAGCTGACTGCTCAGGACATTTTTTAACTCAACAAACTGATCGAACATTAATTGCTGGATATCAGCATCGGGATGACTCATTTCAATAGCTATAAAGGCAGACTTTTTATCAGCTTCCATTTTAAAGTACAGGTGCTTGATACCAGTTTTATAATTAACCCAGTTAGTGCGCAGGCCATCGGCCGAAAGTTGGGGTTTGAGGTATTGTCCAAACGCTGTCCAGAACGCCTGTTTTAGTTGAGTTGCCTGTTCTTTTGAGTACAATTTACCGGGATTGATGAGAGGCAAAAGTAAGGGTTTTAAAATTAAATGGAGGAAACCGTAATCCTGAGTTTGAAACAGGGTGAACGCCAAAGGCGATATAACAAAAGAAGGGCTGTTAGTCTGAGCCTGTCGAAGACTCGTGCGCAGAGGCCCTGCCCGCCATGCTTCGACAGGCTCAGCACGACACCCGTTTTAACATGTCATTCTAAGCGATAATGAAGAATCTTTTTCATTAATGCAGAGGCACTATACAGGGCGAAAAAGATCTTTGGTTCCTACCCATGACATAATAAATAAAGAATGTTACCGTCAGCAGGTAAGCTTCGGGTGAAAGCGGGCAGAACAATGGTGGCCTTGAGCGTTGGAAGGGGCATAGCAAGTTTTTGCAGAAGCATTGGGAAAGCGTAAGCGTAGCAGGGCAAAATAATTGCAGCCCGTGGTTTTGCCCGTTTTGCAGGGCAAAGGCCGGCGCGACGGGTTGTGGAGTAGATGAGCACAAAGAAGCCTATCTGCTGACTTGACTTTTTGGGTACTTTTGTGTCAAGACAAAAGTATCTGGCTCCGCGCGGCCAAGAGCGCGACGATGCAAGTTCAATACCACTAAGTACCTTGTCTGCCTATAAGAGATTGCTTCGTAACTTAGCAATGATGTGGAGGAGATGTCATTGCTCCTTCAGAATCCAACGGATTTAAATCACTCAGGATGACAATAAAAGTTAATTTCATTTTACCTTCAGAGGCCTGGATCTCCTACTCAGCATAACAGCCCTTTTTAACCTTGTAATTACCTAATAAACCCTATCTTTACAATTACCACATTAATATTTTATGGCAAGCTACCAGGTAAACTGCATTGATAAACCCAAAGCATCAAGTACACACGAACAAATAACACACATCGGTTATTATGAATCATTAGACCGGCCAAGGGTAGTGATTTCCGTTGCCGAAGCCATAGCCCGTATCGAAGCCAACAGCCAGGCTTTTTATGTAAGCACCGAAAGAGGCAAAACCTATCTTACCGTAGTAAAACCCGAAAACGGTGGCAAAAAACATCTCCAATCTCTAATTGACAGGGCCGGTATCGATAACCTGCTGACGCTCGAAGAAGTTTAGATAGCAACGGTTAAAACCTTTCTCCTTTAACCTTTTCCCTTTCAACTCAAAAACAATCTATTCCTTTTTATCAACTATGTACGATGTAACTTGTTTTACCTTGCCATTTTCCAGCTCATAAAAATCGGCATAGTACATAGCCATGTCTTTGCCATCTTTGTCTTTGCATTGAACAAGGCCGTCAACAGCCGCGGTATTACCCTCCACTAAAATATGATCCTTGGTTGATGAAACCATTTTTACATCTTCCATTCCGCCTAAAAATTGCTCCACTTCATTCTTCCCGTCCATAATAGTTACGGATGAGCCTTTCATAGTCCATTTTACGTCGTCGGCAAAAAAACTTAGGATCTTTTCAACGTCATTATTATCAAAAGCGTCGATAACATGCTGTACAATTTCTTTAGTTGCCATGATAGTTTGATTTTGTTTAAGATAAAGTTAAACCTAATATGGCCTGGCGAAGAGGGGCAAAAATGACATTATCAGGGTGCTATATGACTTATATGATTCAAAAAGTACAATTCTTCAATTGATATTATTCCATCACAAATAACCTCCAAATCATTTCTATTATTTATATTGCCTCAAGATAACCAACCTTAACATGATCAATAAACAGCCGGTAGTTCAAAGCCCCAATACCTTCCTGAAAACTATATCAATAATCCACCTCGCTCTGATAGCCGGACAAATTATGTTTGCCGCAGTAACTTTCATGATAACTAACAAAACAACTACTGGACAGCGTGATAATGTGTTCATTTATGTTGTACCCATAATGGCCTTTACTGGTCTTGCCGTAAGCAACATATTATTTAAAACAATGGTGAGCAAAATTGACGGCCAAAGTCCGTTGAAGACTAAACTCGCTGCTTATCAATCTGCCTTGATCGTGAGGTTTGCTTTATTAGAGGGGCCTTCCCTTTTTGCTATTGTGAGCTTCATGCTAACCGGCAACCTGATTTTTTTGGGCATATCCGGAGCTATCATAGCCTACTTTATTTATCTGCGCCCGACAAAGCAAAAAATTGAAGATGATTTAAATTTAGGGTATGAGGAAAAGGCAGAACTTGATGGAACTGATAAAATTTATTAATGATATTCATTTAAATCACACCTAAATCTGCTTATATGAATGCCTATTTTGACCAGGATACTCACGAAAACGAGATAGACCTTGAAACCAATGAAGATGTTTTACAACGGATATACAACGATGGCGTAACACCAACTGATGAATTGCCAATAGAATTTTTCTTCCTTACTGATAGCCAAACAAAGGCCGATAATTTCAGGAATCATCTTCAGGAAGCATTCCCGACTTATCAGGATATTGAAATATCTGATTACGACGGTGACTTTGAAATTTCAGGTACTACCGAACCTATCAAAATGGAGTTGCAGGCTATTAATGACTGGAATTCGACAATGTGGAATACTGGCTATAAATTCGATTGCAGACTGGATGGATGGCAAGTTGGAACATAATAGGCATCAGAAGTTAAAACTTTCTCTTTCTATAATAAAAATCATGTCATTGCGAGCGTAGCGCGGCAATCTCGTAGCCAATGCATATCGAAGACACATAGCTACGAGATTGCTTCGTCGTTTCTTCTCGCAATGACACGGTTTTTAAAACGACCTTTCCAACTGATTTGCATCCTCCGAACACTTATGGCCGATACATAACCCGGTTAATTTGTGAGTACGTCATAAAACTAATAGCGTAATTCAATCCAAATCGTGAGATTTGCGCTAACCAAATCGCGCCTGATTTATGTATCCCGAACTCATCAACCACATTAAACGATATGTTCAGCTATCAGAGGCTGATGAGGCAACCATTTGCAGACATTTTGAGCCTAAGAACTTTAAAAAGAAGGAATTCATCTTAGAACCCGGCAAACTTTGTGCTGGTAACTATTTTGTAACTAAAGGCCTGGTGAGGCAATACTTTGTTAATAACAAGCTCAATGAGCAAATCATCCAGTTCGGTTTGGAAAACTGGTGGATAGCCGATCAGGACAGTCTGCTTAATCACCAGCCCGCCACAACCTATATCCAAGCCATTGAGGCTTCAGAAATGCTATTGCTTACCGAAAAGAACCGTATAGCATTATTTGAAGCGGTTCCACAGATGGAAAGCTATTTCCGCGTCATGATGCAAAAGGCCTTCATTGCATCACAAAGACGTATAGGTTATATCTTTAATCAAAACGATGAGGAACGTTATCGTCACTTCACCGGTTTGTTCCCGGCTTTTGTGCAGCGGGTACCCCAATATATGCTTGCTTCCTATTTAGGCTTCACCCCACAATTTTTGAGCAGGTTAAGGGCTAAAAAAATCTGATTTTCTTAAACTCAGTTCATTTTTTGAGGGCATGTTTATCCCCAACTTTGTATTAACAAAAAAGAAAAAAACATGAACCGCTTAAAAATAAACACCGCCGAACCAGCTGGATACAGGGCCATGATTGCCCTTGAAAAATACATTGAAAGCACCGAGTTAACCACCCGTCATAAAGACCTGATCAAGATCCGCGCTTCACAAATTAATGGCTGTGCTTACTGCGTGGATATGCACACTACAGATGCACGCAAAGCCGGCGAAACCGAACGCCGCATCTATAACATCAGCGTTTGGCACGAAGCACCTTTCTTTGATGAGCAGGAACGTGCAATATTAGCCCTTACCGAAGAAGTAACCCTGATCGCCGGCCGCGTATCTGACGAAACCTATAAAAAAGCCGCAGAATTGTTTGACGAAAAATACCTGGCACAAGTGATTATGGCTATCATCACCATCAATGCCTGGAACCGCATTGGTGTAACTACCCAACTTCAGCCATCACTCGATTAATCCTTTTTAATTTTGTTGTTTTGATTTTAAGCCGCCTGCGTAGTACCGGGCGGCTTTGTTGTTAAATTAATAACTAATCTGCGCCCCAGGCCATCATCAATGCCACTTCATAAGTGCCTAAAACATTGGCCGGGTCGTTAGCTATAATTTCGTGTACCTGGGCTTCGTCATCAACAGCCAAAATCCCGAGACCATAAACGCCTTTCGGGTCGAAAACCGGGCCAAAGATGAGCACCAGGCCTTCTTTCATTTTCCCTTTCAGATATTCGGAATGAGCTTGCATAATAACGCGTTCGTCATCGGTCATATCGTTAGGAAACGTTGGGCGGTTACCCACCAGCTTTATTACGAAATGCTTTTTCATCCTAATAAATTTAATAATTATTACTGAATGATGTTTAAAGGAATAATTATTGATAGCTATATATAAATCATTGTCACCTTAAATAATTACTCCTATGACAACAGAAGCAGGTGCAACAGTTGGCAGCGCCAATGACGTGGTGCTTTCCTTCATAAAAGCATTAAACGAAGAAAATTTTGCAGAGGCCCGCAATTGCGTGGCAGACGACTTGAAATTTGTAGGCGTACTTGGCCAGCGCGACGGTGCCGATGCCTATTTTACTGATATGCAGCACATGAAGCTAAAATATGATATTAAACGTGTGTTTAGCGATGGCGATGATGTATGTATCTTTTATGATATTGATATGGACCGCGCCACCATATTCAGCTGCGGGTGGTATCATGTGGTTGATGGTAAGATAAACTCCATCAGGGTAATATTTGATCCGAGACCATTGTTGTAAGTAATAAAACAGTTGAAGACTTACGAAGTTTCTAAAACTTCGTAAGTCTGGATTTTAGAAGATGGTTACGTTATACTCTGTTATTTACTTCCTTTCCCAATTATCTGTACGGAAAGGCGAAGCCGGTAATCCGACGCCATTGTACAACGTACTTACCGGGTTATTGGACCAGGCGTACCTTACGGCAACGGGGTTTGTAACATCCGGGCTGCTTACTATAACCCTATTGCCTTTTATAACAGCAGTAGCCCAGTAAAACTTTTTATCCTCACCGGCTATGGCAAAACCCTGCATATTGTCGCCTCCCTGTGCTTTTAAACCGCCATCGGTATAATTAAAGCTTAATTCAATTTTATCACCATCAATTTTCTGCGATTTGTACATCGGCCCGGAATAGGGCTGTTTTTTATGATAGGTTTTATCAAGCGCGACCAATGCCAGCCTCCGGCCAACTTCCTGTTTATTTTTTGGGTGGATATTATCAGCTTCACCCAGATCGGCAGCTACGGCCATACCTGTATTGGGTAGCTCAAGCGTTTTTGTTTGTGCCTCCCGCAACTCTGCCCATCCTGATGCAACGGGGTCGGCTTCACGTTTTTGCCAGTTAGCTAACTGTACAAAATAAAATGGGAAATTGCCTTCATTCCAAATGGTACGCCAGCCGTTTATCATGCCCTCAAACAATTCTTTATACTGGCCCGACCTGCCTGTATTGGCTTCGCCCTGGTACCAGATTACGCCACGGATAGCCATAGGTGTAAGCGGATTGATCATCGCATTATACAACACAGCCAACCGGTTCGGGTTATTGGCAACAGGCATTGGCGGCAGGCTTTTTATATTAAAACCAATTTTATAATCCCAGGTACCGGCTAAGGAGACCTTTTCACCCGATGCTGATACCAACTGCATTTCATCGGCGCCATACAGACCGCCACCACCGCCGCTGTCAAAAACCCGCACGGTGATCACCGATTCCCCGGCCTTTACCTTTGTAGCAGGAATAATGTAATTACGCGACTGTGTGTAACCATCCGTAGCGCCTATCTTTTCACTGTTAAAAAATGTTATTTCATTATCATCTATCTTACCCAGGCTAATCTTCACATCCTGCCCGGCCCAGGCTGCAGGAATGATGATCTTTTTACGGAACCAAACAACGCCATCGAAATCTCCTAAACCGCCTTTTTCAAAAAACTGGGGCAGCAACATGCTCCGCCAGCCGGCAGTATCAGGATTAAACGCGTTATTATTGGTATACCCCCAATCAGCAGCGGCGGCAAGTTTGTTCCAAGCATCCATTTTTTGTGCAAAGGTTAATGGCGTTTCTGTTTTAGCAGATTCCTGCTGCTGTTTGATCTGTGCGCTGAAAACCGGGTTATTAGTAAGCGTGTTTTCATCGCTCCAGACTTCGATCATAGTACCACCCCAGTTTGAACTGATGAGGCCGATAGGAATTTTAACCTGTTTATTGATCTCCCTGGCAAAAAAATAAGCTACCGACGAAAATTCGCCGATAGTTTGAGGCGAGCATACCATCCAGCCGTTATTGGCAACTTTAATATTGGTTTGCGGGGTAAAGCTCGTTGCCTGCGATACCTGTAACAAACGGATCTCCGGATAATTTGCATTGGCTATTTCTTCTTTATAATTATTTACCTGGCCCCAACCGGCCACTGGCATTTCCATGTTCGACTGGCCGGAACAAATCCACACCTCCCCTATCAATACATTATTTAAAACCACTGGGTCGCTGCCGTCGGTTATAGTTACCTGGTACGGCCCTCCGTACGATGGCGTCTTGATCTTCGTTTTCCAGTTACCATCAGCACCGGCAATGGTTGTATAGGTTTTGTTGTTCCATGATGAGATAATGGTTACAGTTTTACCGGCATCTGCCTTGCCCCAAACCCGAGCCATGGTTTTTTGCTGCAAAACCATGTTATCGCTAAAAACACCCGGCATGATCACTTTGGCAAATGCACCGGCATTAAGCAATACACTTCCGATTAGTATGGGTAAAAACTTTTTGAGGTTCATTAATTTAGGTTTAATACTATAGTTATTGATGAATTGACTGGCCCTAAAGTTAAGTGCTGTAATTGACAAATTAAAAAACGTCCTGGCAACATTTAACAAACAATTCATTTCTGTAAGGCTATGAACGCAACATATAAAATACCTAAAAAGCGATTTGCATTTATAAGTTTCGAAGAATAATGTGAGAAAGCGCCTGGATAAAATAAGTTGGCCCGGAAGGGGAATAAACAATGTGCTATCCCTGGCTAACACATTGTTTTTTAACTAAAACTGTATTTTACAATGAAAATACCCATTAAAGAACTATCGGGAATATCGTTAGGCAGCATTAAACGCTGCCTGCTATGTTTAAATTATACCGTAAATTTTTCAGCAAAAAACATCGTTAAACCAATCAACCGGACACAGCCGTTAACATCTTCATATTTCAAGAAGACGAATTTGATAGGGTTATTGTTACAGGATGGGATATTTTTTCAATACTGATAAGTTTAGGGTTGCTACAAAACTAAACATTTCGTTAATAAAAAGATTAAGAAGGATGTAAAAAAGGTGTTTTTACCTATTAATTAATATAAAGATTATAAGTTACAGTTACCGGCACATGCAATTTGGCGGATATAACCACATCTTTTTACCATTTTTTAAGCCCGGCCATCATTAACTATGTTATAGCTTTTAGCTATCCGCTTATAGAATTAATTGATTGTGATTGTTGCTATTAACATCCTACTTTTATAAAACTTAATACCCAACGACGGTTTAAGCAGTCTATTCAATTTATAACTATAATTATGGAAAACGGATCAAATGACATCAGTAAATGCCCGTTTCACAACGGTACAATGAAGCACAACGTTGGCGGCGGCGGTACACGCAACCAAAATTGGTGGCCTAATCAGTTAAAGCTTAATATCCTTCGGCAGAACTCTTCATTATCAAACCCTATGGATGAAGATTTCAATTATGCTGAAGCCTTTAAAAGCCTTGACCTTGAAGCTGTAAAAAAAGACCTACACGCGCTTATGACCGATTCGCAGGATTGGTGGCCGGCAGATTTTGGCCATTATGGCGGCTTGTTTATCCGCATGGCCTGGCACAGTGCCGGCACCTATCGCGTAGGTGATGGCCGCGGAGGTGCCGGAGCAGGTTTACAACGTTTTGCCCCGCTCAACAGCTGGCCCGATAATGTGAGCCTTGATAAAGCCCGCAGGCTGCTTTGGCCTATTAAGCAAAAATATGGCCGCAAAATTTCGTGGGCCGATCTTATGATCCTTGCCGGAAATATAGCGCTTGAATCAATGGGGTTTAAAACTTTTGGCTTTGCCGGTGGCCGTGAAGATGCCTGGGAAGCAGATGAATCTGTATACTGGGGGTCGGAAACCACCTGGCTGGGCGGTGATGTGCGGTATGCACATGGTTCGCCGGGTGTGCAGGAAGGTCATGGTGTACTGGTATCAGACGATGATGCCGATGGCGATATTCATACACGAAACCTCGAAAAACCGCTTGCAGCCGTGCAAATGGGCCTGATTTATGTAAACCCTGAAGGCCCCGATGGCAATCCTGATCCTATCATGGCAGCTAAAGATATCCGGGATACCTTCGGCCGTATGGCGATGAATGATGAAGAAACCGTTGCGTTAATTGCAGGCGGCCACACTTTTGGCAAAACCCACGGTGCTGCATCTGCAGATAATGTAGGGAAAGAGCCCGAAGCTTCTGACATTGGAGCACAGGGCTTTGGCTGGCATAACGGTTATGGCTCAGGCAAAGGTGCCGATACTATTACCAGCGGCCTGGAAGTAACCTGGACCACAACCCCTACCAAATGGAGCAATAACTTTTTCGAAAACCTGTTTGGCTTTGAATGGGAATTAACCAAAAGTCCGGCCGGCGCGCACCAATGGGTAGCTAAAAACGCCGAAGCTATCATCCCCGATGCTTATGATGCTTCGAAAAAGCATTTACCAACCATGCTCACCACCGATCTTTCTTTAAGGTTTGATCCTGCATATGAAAAGATATCAAGGCGATTCCTGGAAAACCCTGATCAGTTTGCGGATGCTTTTGCACGCGCATGGTATAAATTAACACACCGCGATATGGGGCCAAGAGCACGTTACCTTGGTGCCGATGTGCCTGAAGAGGTATTGCTTTGGCAAGACCCTATCCCGGCTGCTGATTATGCGCCGATAGTTGAAAGCGACGTTGTTGCTTTAAAGGGAAAGATACTGGCATCAGGCTTAAGCGTATCTGAGTTGGTTTCAACAACATGGGCTGCTGCTTCTACCTTCCGCGGTACTGATAAGCGCGGTGGTATAAACGGTGGCCGCATTCGCCTGGCCCCGCAAAGGTACTGGCAGGTAAACAACCCAACCCAGTTGCAAAAAGTATTGAGCGTACTTGAAGGCATCCAAAAAGAGTTTAACGGTGCTCAAACCGATGGCAAAAAAGTTTCACTGGCCGATCTGATTGCGCTGGCAGGAAGTGCTGCCGTTGAAAAAGCAGCGAAAGATGGGGGTCATCATATCACCGTTCCGTTCACTCCGGGCCGTACCGATGCTTCGCAGGAGGAAACTGATGTAGAGTCATTCGGTTACCTTGAACCGGCAGCCGATGGATTCCGCAATTATCGTAAAACAAAACATCCTGTTTCTACCGAAGAATTGCTGATTGATAAAGCGCACCTACTCACCCTGACCGCTCCTGAGTTAACCGTGTTGTTAGGTGGTCTGCGTGTATTGAACATTAATTTTGACGGATCGAAACACGGCGTATTCACCGCGAGCGAAGGTGTGCTTAGCAACGATTTTTTTATAAACCTGCTTGATATGGGCACTGCATGGAAAGCCACAGCTGCCGATAGAGAACTTTACGAAGGCAGCGACCGTGCTACCGGTGCAATAAAATGGACAGCAACCCGCGCAGACCTTGTGTTTGGCTCCAATGCCGAACTAAGAGCTATTGCCGAAGTGTACGGAAGCGCCGACGGACAAGACAAATTTGTTAAAGATTTTGTAGCTGCCTGGACCAAGGTAATGAACCTCGACAGGTTTGATCTGGCTTAATATTAAAGCCAGCGCTGCAAAACAAGTATAGCGTTGGTTTATAAATACAACTGTGAGCTATTACTTTACGTGTTTAACATGTAAAATAATAGCTACAGTTTTTTAATTAGCAATCCGGGTGAATGTAAATCGCGCCCCCACTCCCCGGAGTTGTCTTTAAATTAATTTATAGCTTTTAGCGTTGTGCTTTCTGCTTTTAGCTTCATTATATTAACTCCATATAACTATAGTCAACATTGGTTGTAATTGGCGAAAAGCGCTTCATCATTTCTTCGGCTTTGTTCACCATATTTTTTGAGCCGATGAAGATCCCCGAACGCTGATGAAGTTCTGTAACTTCCAGGTCCAAAATACTTTCGTATCCGTTACTGGCTTTGCCTCCGGCCTGTTCAATAATGAACGCCATGGGGTTACATTCATAAATTAAACGCAGTTTCCCCTTCGGATCGCTTGCGTTGGCCGGGTAAATAAAAATCCCGCCTTTTATCATATTTCGATGCAGGTCGGCCACCATCGATCCGATATATCTTGCTTTAAACGGCCTGTTTGTTGAAACATCTTCAACCTGGCAATATTTGATATACTTTTTCACACCATCAGGGAAATGAGAATAATAGCCTTCGTTTATAGAATAGATGACGCCATCATCAGGGATTTGCATTTTGGGATGCGAGAGGCAAAACTCACCGAGTGAGGGGTCTAAGGTGAAACCATTCACCCCTTTCCCTGTAGTGTAAACCAACATGGTTGACGAACCATAAATCACATACCCCGCTGCCACCTGCTCCGAGCCCCTTTGCAAAACGTCCTTAATCGACGCCCGCCCGTCTGTTGTTTTCCGGCGGTAGATGGAAAAAATAGAGCCTACGCTTACATTTACATCGATGTTAGAAGAGCCATCCAGGGGATCTATCGCTACAATATATTTAGCATTTTTTGAGATCTCACTGTCGATATCAATATATTCATCACTTTCTTCGGATACTACTACACAACATTCGCCCCCCTGCTGTAAGGCCGAAATAAACTGTTCATTGGCAAAAACATCCAGCCTTTTCTGGCTTTCTCCCTGTACGTTTACCGAACCGTTATCGAGGGTCAGATCAGCCAATCCTGCCCGGTTAACCTCCCTGTTAACAACCTTTGCCGCAATGCCTATATCTCTCAGCAACCTGGATAGTTCGCCTTTGGCGTATGGAAATTCTGCTTGGTTTTCGATGATAAATTGGCCTAAAGTTTTTACCGCTTTCATATAAATAAAATTTTAATATTAGTACCGCTACCCGGATTGAGTAGCGGCTTTAGCATTAGTTAATAAATCGTTCGTATCAGGCAGATAGGCAGAGCCGTTTTGCCGCTTCAATCTCATCCTCTATTTTGCTGATAGCCATTACGGTTTTAAAAAATGAGTCGGGAGTAACGGAGATGCTGTCAATCCCTTCTTCTACCAGGAACTGGGCAAAATCAGGATAATCGGATGGCCCCTGCCCGCAGATTCCCACTTTCACGCCTTTTTTCTTTGCAGTTTTTATTAACGATGAGATCATGAACTTTACCGCATCATTACGCTCGTTGTATAAGCCCGCCACTAAAGACGAATCACGGTCGAGCCCCAGTACAAGCTGGGTTAGGTCGTTAGAGCCAATTGAAAAACCATCTACATGATCGGCAAATTGTTCGGCCAGGATCACGTTCGACGGAACTTCGGCCATCAGGTAAACTTCAAGCCCGTTTTCCCCGCGTTTCAGGCCATACTCGTTCATGGTTTCGTATACTAATGAAAGTTCATTCACTGTGCGGCAAAAAGGGATCATCACCACCACATTATCAAGGCCCATCATTTCGCGTACCTTCTTAATAGCTTTACATTCCATCCCAAAAGCATCTTTATATACTTTTGAATAATACCTGGACGCTCCCCTCCAACCGATCATTGGATTTTCCTCATTCGGTTCGAAATACTTGCCGCCGGGCATATTATAGTATTCATTGGTTTTAAAATCCGAGAAACGTACAATTACTTTATTGGGATAAAATGCAGCGGCTATCTTGGCTATTCCGTAGGATAACTTTTCAATAAAATAAGCTTCTTCACTCTCATAACCCAGCATAACCTCCTCAATATGTGCGGTCAACGAAGCATCATTAAGGTTTCGGTGTTCGAGCAGGGCCAACGGGTGAATTTTTATATAATTATTGATAATAAATTCCTCCCTGGCAAGGCCTACACCCTTTCCTGGATAATGCGCATAATTAAATGCTATTTCAGGCGATCCGATATTCATCATCAGCGGGGTTTCAATTTCAGGCAGGTCATTAAGATCATGTTCCCGCTTAGTAAACGCTACTATGCCGCTGTAAATAATTCCGGCATCTCCCTCTGCACATGAAGCGGTTATTTCATCACCGGTTTTCAGGATGATAGTCGCGCATTCGCAGCCAACTATAGCCGGAACGCCTAACTCCCGGGCAACAATGGCAGCATGGCAAGTTCGCCCTCCTTTATTGGTGATGATAGCTGATGCTTTTTTCATTACCGGTTCCCAGTCAGGGTCGGTCATGTCGGTTACCATGATATCGCCGGGTAAAAAGTTGATTTCGTGGATATTTTGCTTCCCGATACCGGTGAGATTATGCACTTTGCCTGTCGCTATTTTATCGCCAACAGCAATACCTTTCAGCAAGATCCTGTCCGCTCTGTCCGGGTCATTAATACGAAATTCGGTAAGCAGGTTTACCTGCTTGCGGGAGTGGATAGTTTCGGGCCTTGCCTGCACTATAAACAGCCGGCCGGTGATTCCGTCAACAGCCCATTCAATGTCCATCGGGCACCATTTACCCTTCAATTTAGTGTAATAGGCCTCAATAATCATTACCCAGTTACTCAATTGGATAATCTGATCATCCGACAGGCAAAATCTTGAGCTTTTATCAACAGGAGTATCAACGACTCTTACAGCCTCTTCTCCGGAATTGCCGTAAATCATCTTTTTATGTTTTTTGCCTAATTTCTTTTCAAGGATGGGCCTGAAACCGCTTTTAAGCAGCGGCTTATAAACGATAAATTCGTCGGGATTAACCGATCCCTGTACCAGCATTTCGCCTAAGCCGTACGATCCGTTAATGATTACGACATCTTTGAAACCACTTTCTGTATCTAACGAAAACGCAACCCCCGAAACGCCCATATCAGAGCGTACCATTTTTTGAACGCAAACAGATAGGCCGACATTGAAATGATCATAATTAAATGATTCCCGGTAGCTGATTGCCCTATCGGTAAATAATGAGGCAAAACAATTCTTTATCGCTGTTAATAGGTTTTCTTCTCCCCTGATATTTAAATAAGTGTCTTGCTGGCCTGCAAATGATGCATCGGGCAGGTCTTCAGCAGTAGCCGATGAGCGGACTGCAACGTCGGCTGCGTTATCTGCATATTGGATCAGCAGATCCTTATAAGCTTCGAGGATCTCATTCTGCATAACAACAGAAAACCGGCCGTTTTGTATAAGCTTTCGTATTTTACTGCCACAGGATAACAGAACCTGCAAGTTTGACAGGTCTTTATCCTCAAGGATATCCCTGATCATTTTGTCAAGCTGATTATCTGCAATGAACTGGTAATAGGCCTTACTTGTTATGATAAACCCGTCAGGAATATCAATTCCAAATTGAGAGATGTTCTGCATCATTTCTCCAAGCGATGCATTTTTACCTCCTACTAACTCAATGTCACTTATCGAAGCTTCAATAAGTTTCATAGTAAACTTCTTTTCCTTCATGGCTTAAATTTTATAAAACGAAGTTAGCCGCTTAACAAACTGCCCAATGCTTAAATATTCACAACAAGTAATACTATATTCATAACATATTGTCTATTTTTAACTTTTTATATCACTATAGTATAAAATGAAAGATTTCTTCGAGCAGGTCCTGAAAGTCGACAATTCAGCTTTTACAATAGCCGAAGCAAAAACCTACCATGCTATCAATAACTTCCATAACCATCCCGAGCTCGAACTTATTTATATTATAAGTGGTGAAGGCACTTTTTCGATAGGAAATACTTCAAAAAGAATTTCAGGGGATACCATGATCATCATAGGCTGCAACGTGCCCCATATGTTTAAGTTTGAAACTAACCGCTACTATGATTACTCCATGAAAAGCGGTAAAATACCCAAACCGCTACAGTTGCTTACCCTTCATTTTGATCCCAATAAATTGGGAAGTACTTTCATGACGCTGCCAGAAAACAACCTGATAAACAATCTTTTAAATGGCGCCAAGAATGGATTACTGATCAATGAAAATTCTAAAGCTGTTGCGGTCGACTTTATCCACCGAATAGAAAATTCGGCCAGGTATGAACAGCTTCCGTTATTGCTTCAACTGTTAAATAAAATTGCCGAGGGGGAACGGGTCTCAAACCTTGCCGGTGAAACGGAGAAGAAGATCTTTAACAGGATAGATGAAGTGCGGCTAACGAAGATTTATCTGTATACCATGGACAATTTTTACAAAGACATTAAGCTTAAGGAAATAGCAAACATCATACACATGGTACCGAAAGCATTTTGCCATTATTTTAAATTGCGTACCGGCCAAACCTATTTTGATTTTTTACTGACGGTAAGAATAGAAAACTCGTGTAAACTGATCAGGGAGACCAATGAAAATATAAATTCAATCAGCCGCGATTCGGGGTTTAACAATCTTTCAAATTTTAACAGGTATTTTAAATTAGCTACCGGGAGCACGCCAATGGAATACCGGAGAAAATTCAGGGAGTTTTAAGATCTTTAAAGTCCTTCTAAAAAAACAAATGCAGGCTTTTTAGGGCCTGCGTTTGTTAAATAAATAATAGAACTAAATTAATAACCCGGATTTTGTACCAGTTTCGGGTTCAACTGCATTTCCGGTCTTGGGATCGGGAAAATTCGTTTATTAGGATTAGCATCAGTTTTTATGCCCCAAGGCTTTTCAAACTGGCCAAAACGGATCAGGTCATTACGACGCCACGTTTCCATCGAGAACTCGCGGCCGCGCTCATCTAATATATCAGACAGTGTTACCGAAGTTAAAGGCGAAGCTTTTGCACGCGCCCTCACCTGGTTAACCAATGATAAAGGCGAATCGCCATTGGTTGCTGATGCGCCGCGTAAAATAGCCTCGGCTTTTTCAAGCAAAATATCGGCATACCTGAACATAGGCACATCGTTGCCCTGGTTACGATCGTTACTTAAGCTATCAGGATAAAATTTATTGTTCCTGTAACCTTCTTCGTTAGCAAGCTCGTCATTACCGATGTCAAAAGTTGCCGGGTTTTTCCATACGATATCTGGTGTAAATTCTAACTGGTGTACAACAGTAGCATTTGGGTTAGGGCCCGAGTAGCTTGCATCCAGTCCGATATTAGTTGTTGTGATTAATATTGGAGAGCCATCATTGTTGTACTGCTTGCCAACTAAAAATTGCTTTTTGCGAATATCATTTGCATCATTAAACAGGGCATAATACTCCTTGTAGGTGTACACAGGTCCATCCGGCGTGTACGGCATTTTATATTTATTTTTCAGGTTCGGGTTCAGTGTCCAGCGGGCGTAGTACTGTCCCTGTGCCAAAATGCCGTCATAAGGTATGGCAAAAATAAAGTCTTTAACACCCGGGCCGTTATTAGGTTTAAACATGCCTAAATAATCTGCATCTAAACCATACTGGCCGCTTTTTATCACGTTATCGCACATGGTAACGGCGTCCTGGTACCTCGCTGTGCCAATATAATATTGCGCATTCAAATACATTTTGGCAAGTATGGCATAAGCTAAACCTTTGGTTGGCCTGCCGTAGGTTGCTACTCCGGCTGTACCGCTCAGATCAGGAATCTGCGCAAGCAATTCACTTTCAATAAATGCAAATACTGCAGCCCTTGGCTGGGTACCCAGGTTGGTAGTATCGCCAAAAGTTTTGCTGATAGGCACATTACCAAACAGGTCCATCAGGTAAAAATATGACAGGGCGCGCATGGTTTTAATTTCGGCAATGGTTTGTTTTTTTGAATCGCTTTCTGGCGTAGGTGCTAATAGCGACAGCACCTGGTTGCATAAACTTATAGTACTGTACCCGCCAGACCAGCAGGTCTCGATCATGCCATTGTCGGGCGTAACGGTATGCAGGTTTACGGTTGAATAGGTACCGCCGTCGAGCCAGTTACCACCGCGTGCAACCAAAACACATTCGTCGGTACTTAAGTTTTGTAACAGCCAGTATTGCCTGCCGGGCGCACCGCGAAACGCGGTATAAATAGGCCCTGTGGCAGCAACGTATTGCGCAGGTGTGGTAGGGAAATTAGCTGGTGTTAGTGCCGACTTAGGCGTTATATCCAGCTTTGTACAACCCGAAAGGTAAATTGCTCCAATAAACGTGGCAATAAGGCCAGGTTTTATATATCTTTTTAAATTATTCATGTCTGTTAGGTTAAAAATCTATTATAAATCAACTTGTACACCGGCAAGGAAGCTCCTTGTTTTTGGATAGAAATTATTGCTGTCTACCCCGATAAACTGGCCGCTCGACTGGTTATTAATATTCAGGTTCAATTCAGGATCCACGCCTTTGTATTTGGTGATGATAAATAAATTGGTACCGGTAACATACAACCGGATACCATGCACATAATTGCCCGGAACATTTATTTTGTATGATAGCGTAGCATTGCTTAACCTGATAAAGGCACCGCTTTCGAGATAACGTGTTGAATATAAATTTGCGTTAACATCATTACCAGGTTCACTTAGGGTTAATGTTGGCACGCCATGCGCCGAAGCCTGGGTAGGCTGGTTAAAGCTGGCTAACGAGGCATTCATAATTTTGTTGCCGCCTTGTCCCCTAAAAAAGAAATTAAGGCTAAAGTTTTTATAAGTAAGATCATTACCAAAACCAAAAGTATAGGTTGGCTGCGCATTACCGGCATAAGTTTGATCGGTACTTTGAGGGGTTGTTGTTGGCTGACCATTTGCACCCATGAAAGTAGATACGCCATTGGTACGTCCAAGGTATCTCAAAGTGTAAAACTCGCCGAGCGGATAACCGGCCTCGATAATAGATACCTGTATACCGCTTTGTCCGGGACCTTCAGGATCACCTGCATAGATTTTTGAAAGGTTTGGTGCTAATGCGGTGATCTTATTTTTATTAAATGAAATATTTCCGTAGCTGCTCCAGGTAAAATCTTTTGTTTTTACCGGCGTTCCGTTAAGTGCAATCTCCACGCCTTTATTGGTCATACTGCCTACGTTTTCAACTTTTGTATTAACAAAGTTGTTAATAAGCGACACTGGTACCGAGGTGATCATATCGGTTGTTTTTTTATTATAGATATCAACCGAGCCGCCCAAACGCCCTTTAAATAAGGAGAAATCAACACCGCCGTTCAGCGTAGCTGTACTCTCCCACTTCAAATCGGGGTTAGGGTTTTGTATTACACCAATTGCACCAATATAAGCGTTATTGTAATAGAAGCTACCTGTAGTGCCATAAAGAGTAAGAGGCGTATAAGGAGAAAAACCTAATGAATTACCTGTTTTACCATAACCAACCCGCAATTTTAAATCGTCAAACAGAGTTTGAGATTTCATAAAGCCCTCATCAATGATTCGCCACGCGGCCGAAGCAGCAGGGAAATAGCCCCAACGCTTATTGGTACCAAAGGCGTTTGAACCGTCACGGCGTAAAGATGCCTGCAAAAGATATTTACCCGCGTAGCTATAATTAAGACGAGAGTAAAAAGATATTAAACGTAAAGTTTCTACGTTAACGTTACCATAATCAACGCGGTAGTTCCCGGTAGGTGTACCTAAACTAAGATTATCTGAACCTGTAGCATCCGAAATAAAACCTTGATTGGTTGACTGGAAACCATTACCGGTTGTTGTTTGATCTATCGAATAACCAAATAAAGCTTTGAAATCGTGTTTATCATTCCATTTATGAGCGTAGCTCAAATAGTTTTCAAACAGCTTTTTGTTATCCTCATAAGTTGAACGGATAGCTTTACCATTAAGGCCCGGTGCAAGTTCTGATGCCGAGTTGTAATAGGTATTATTATCGGTATTTGTTTCCTGGTAAGCTAAGTTAAAATTGTAAAGCAGGCCTGCAGGCAATATCAACTCGCCGCGTACATTCCCCAGCAATAAGTTAACTTTTTGTTTGTAGCTATCGTTGGTGATAAGCCCTACCGGGTTATAACCTAATTTTAAAGTAGGATCGTTGTAAAAAGTACCATCAGGATTGTAAATAGTGCGTGTTGGTAAATATTGAACTATTGATTTAAACAAGCCGGGGCTTTGTCCGTTTGCAGATGACAGCGGGATATCATTAACTAACAAATTAGCATTGGTCACCGAATTGCTTAATGAAAAGTCCAGTTTTAGTTTATCATTCAACGCTTTTTGGGTGATATTAAGCCTGCCAATAACGCGCTTCATGTCGCTGCTTTTAACAATACCCTGATTTTGCAGGTAGTTGATGCTTCCGTTATAGGTAGTCTTATCGGTACCGCCGCCGAAAGAGAGGTTATGGTTTTGAGAGAATCCGGTACTGCGCTCAACGGCTTTTTGCCAGTCGGTATTGCCGCCGTTATCATTTGCGGGCGTAAAACTTTGTCCGTTAGCTTTTACATAAGCCCTTAACTGGTCGGCACTGGCAACCTTAAACTGGTTAGATACCTTTTCAAATGATCCGTATCCGTTATAAGTCAATCTTAACTGACCGGCCTTAGCTTTTTTAGTGGTAACGATGATTACACCATTAGTAGCCCTGCTGCCATAAATTGCTGCTGCCGAAGCATCTTTCAGCACATCAATAGAAGCAATATCAGATGGTGCCAGCAAATTAAAATCCGCCCCCGGCACACCATCAATTACATAAAAAGGTACAGATGCAGCCCCCGCTCTTAATGACGACGGGCCACGCAATGTTACAGAAGCCTTACCGTTAGGGTTACCGTCGTTAGTGATGTTTAAGCCTGCTACCTTACCTTCCAATAAGTCGGCAGGGGTTGCTACTACACCGGCGTTAAACTGTTCGGCCTTTACTGTTGCGATGGCGCTCGTTAGTTCCTTTTTGCTGGTAGTACCATAGCCCACTACCACAACAGTAGATAATGAATTAGCCGATGGCAGCAAAATAACTTTTATTGACGTTTGTTTACCTACGGCTATTTTTTGAGTTTCAAAGCCTATGTAAGAAAACACCAGCACAGCTTTTTCGTTGGCAACCTGCACCCTGAATTTACCATCTATATCGGTTACCGCACCCGTTGCAAGGCCTTCTATTTTAACAGAAACACCTATTAAGGGCTGCCCTTTATCATCAACAACAGATCCGGTAACAATAACTGGCGGCGGGAGCTCGATCTTCTTCTCTACCGGTGGCTTTGGCGCGGGTTTAACCAGCAAACTTCCTTCAACTTCGGTATAGGTAAACTGGTTATCCAATAAAACTTTTTTCAAAACAGCCTGCAGCTTTTCATTATGAGCTGTAAGGGTTACTTTAACATCGCTTTCAATGTTATTCCCGGTGTACATGATCCGTACGCCGGTACTGGCCGAAATCCGCTCCAGTGCATCAGCAAGAGGGGTATTTTTTAATTTAACGGTAACTGGCTTTTCCAGCACGCTTTGTCCGTATGAGTTATCAGCCATGGCAATGGTTGACAGGGAACAGACTACTAATAAAATGATCGCATTAATTTTCATAACATATGTTATGGCTCGAAATACTCTTTCGGGTATGTTTATTTTCATATTTTTGCTATATTAAAGTGTTATAGGTCAAGCTGGAACGTGCTGCGGTTGTGAGAGGCCCTGTGCATGGTCCATTAAAAAATCTTTACATTTTATTCCTCCAAAACTGGCCCGGCCATTTTGGAGGATCATTTTCTTTTTCCTTGTTTTAACTCATAGCAATTTCATTTTTTTAGGTTGTCAAACATTTATTTGTTTTTATAATTGGTATATCGGGTACATTAATTACAGCCTTTGCCCTTTAACGTATAAGCATCGCCTGCCTTTTTAAAATGGGCATTTATAAGGGCTTCCGTCAGCTTCAATACTTTTTCTAACGGCATATTGTTAAAATCGGCGTATAGCGTACAGTTCAGTAAATTTTTGTCGGCCCTGATTGTTACATTATATTTTCGCTGCACATCGGCCAAAACATCAAATAAAGGGGTGTTATGGTATTGCAGCTTGCCCTGCTGCCAACTGATCACAGACGAAGCATCTTCAATTTTTTCGGTAATCAGTTTTTGGCTGGTTTTATTATATACCATTTGCATATTCGCTGTGAGTAATACAGCCGGATGTTTTGAGGCCGTTGGAACAATTCCTACTTTTCCGCTTACCACGGTGATCTTAACCGATTTATCTTCGGTATAAGCTTTAACATTAAAGCTGGTACCTAAAACAGTGGTTTTAATTTTACCCGAGTGAATAACAAACGGTTTGCTGCTATCGTGCGCTACTTTAAAGAAAGCCTCGCCTGTAAGTATAACCTCTCTCGTTTTATCTTTAAACTTATCCGGGTACTTTAAACTACTGCCGGCATTAAGGCAAATGCTCGTACCATCGGGCAAGGTGATCAGTTTAATTTCGCCATTCAGTGCTACCGTTTCCTGGTAAGTAACAGGGTTCAACCAGTTGTCCAACTGTTTTCTGAAAATATAGCCGGCACTAAAAATAGCGGTTACAGAGGCGGCAACGGCCAGCTTTACCAGCAAACGCCAAAGAGGAAACACCTTTCTGGGCGGAGGCTTAATTATACGCTGATGGATATTGTTAAGTATCTGATCAGATGCCTCTCCACTCAGAGAGATCTTCTTTTCCAGTGCATCCTTACTGAAACCTTCAAGCGCTACAAGGTATAATTCTGAAACATCTCCTTGCAGGTATTCGGCAAGCCAGCGCCTGTCCTCAGGAGTTAAATTCTCGGTATTATAAAGCCTTTCTAAGCGTTTGACTATAGTTTCCACAAGCTATTTTTATATAAATACGCCGAGAGCTTTAAAACAGGGGGATGGGTTTGTAATTATTTTAAAAAAAAAAGATTAGTAAAAAGCAAAAATAAGCAAAACGGTTAAAACCTTTGCTATACAAGGCTTTATAAAAAGAGTAGTCTTAGTTCGGAAGTCGGTGTCTGATAGGTTTGGGGCTTAAATTGACAAGGTTAGGTTACTAATTCGTTACCGATTGACAAAGGTAATGATATGGCTTAACTGATTATATTTCAGTCTTTTGCGCCCTTTTCTACATTCCCTTGTAACTCAATGTAATTTAATTTTAAACATTAAACATTTGAGTTATGGAACAGACAAAAAAATCGACGTTCAAACTGCTTTTCTATTTGAAAAAGAACGAACTGAAAAAGAACGGTAATGCCCCGATTATGGCACGTATTACCATTGACGGAACCCCGAAAACTTTCGGAACAAAGTTAGAAATTGACCCCAATAATTGGGATTTAAAACACGGAAGAGTTCAGGGCAAAAGTGCGCAGGCATTAAGCATCAATAAAAAACTGGATAACATACGTGGGCGTATCGACAAGATTTATGAAGATATGCTGAAGCACGAGGGCTTTGCGACCGCCCAAAAAGTAAAGCTATCGTTTTTAGGTGTTGGGGTAATGGATGATGCTATCCTTAAAGTTTTCAACGACCAAAATGAGAACTTTAAAAAACTGGTCGAAAAGGAAGAACGCTCACAAAGCACCTACAACAAATATATCACAGTTTACAATCATCTTACCACGTTTATAAAAGAACGCTATCATCGTGATGATATGGCTTTTCGTGAATTGACTGCCGATTTTATCCGGGAGTTTGATTTTTACCTCCGGTACGATTTACAATCTTCGCATAATACGGTTTGGGTTTATACGATGCCTGTATTAAGTCTTGTGGAACTGGCTATTAAAAAGGGCTTGATACGTGATAATCCTTTTCAGGATTATGAAATCAATATGGAAGAAACCGACCGGGGTTATATCCTTAAAGAAGATGTAGAAAAGCTGATGATGTGCGTTCCGTCGCACCCACGGTATGAACTGGTAAAAGACTTGTTTATTTTCAGTTGCTTTACCGGACTTGCTTATGCGGATATTAAGAAATTGACAAGAAACAACATTCAATCATTCTTTGACGGTCATCAGTGGATTATCAGCAGGAGAAAGAAATCAGATATTGCTTCCAATGTTCGGTTAATGGAAATCCCTAAACGTATCATTGAGAAATATCAGGGTACGACAAGGAATGAATTTATCTTTCCGGTTCCGACCAACGCCACCTGCAATACTCACATAGGTAAATTGGTTGAAAAGGCAGAAATTATTACCGAGCAAAAAGTAACCTTTCACACGGCAAGGCATACTTTCGGAACAATGTTTTTGACCGAGGGCGTACCGCTTGAAAGCCTTAGCAAAATGATGGGGCATAAAAACATTTCCACCACACAGATTTATGCTAAAATCACAAGCCAAAAAATCAGTAAGGATATGGATTTAGTTACCCCTAAATTCAAAGCAATGGAAGAAGCGTTTATGATGGCAATATAATCGGCTTTTATCTAATCACAATGAGCAGAACTTAACGGTTCTGCTTTTTTTATGCCTATGCTTTTTGTGTAGGTAAAGCACATTTACTTTCCTCTATGCAATCCAACGCTGTAAAAGAGCTTATTACCTACTTCAGAAATAGAAAATTGAAAAACGAAACCTTTATCTAACGCTCCCTGCTATTCCATTTTTCAAATTTCTATTGCAGGCTATCATAGCCTGGTCATTAATGCCATAAAAATTTAGAACAGAAAATTTCCACAATCAACCGGTAAAAAGGCAGCTAAGTTATAGCGGGCAGCCACCGCACACACACACCAATAAAAAAAACGAATTGTCTTGTCCTAAAATAGCTTTACACAAAAAAGTGTAAAAGAATGAACAAACGACAAATTATTTTAGGATTAAAAAGGCCTAGTGAATTTACTTTATCTGAGCGACAACAAATAGTTGAAGAGTACCTATTAACAAAATGCAAAAAGCGAGATATTTGGGAAAAATATACAGGCGAGAAAGAGGAACACGGTCAGATATTACGATGGATGCGTCAATTAGGCTATGAAATTGAACCAAAATACAGTAAATTAGCTATAAATAAAACTGATATTATGGCTAAAAGAGATTCCAAACAAACTATAGAAGAGCTTCAAATGAAAGAAAAAATCAAGCACTTAGAACAGGCATTGGTTAATTCAGAATTACGAGCTACCGCTTTGGAAATGATGATTGAAGTTGCTGAAAAAGAGCTAAAAATCAATATAAGAAAAAAGTCCAATACCAAACCATCTTCAAAATGAAAGAGCGTAAACCTAACTTAGGATTAAGCAAAATATGCCGATTGTTTGGTGTAACAAGACAGGCATATTACCAATATTTTGAGCGGAATATTGACACAGAATTAGAACATGAATTGATTATAGCAGAAGTTCTTAAAATAAGAAGACAGAACCCAAGAATAGGAACTAGAAAGCTTTATGTTATGTTGGAATGTTTTATGCATGAGCATCAAATCAAAATGGGAAGAGATGCCTTATTTAATTTATTATCTGTAAATAATTTGTTGATTAGACGCAGAAAAAGGTTAATAAAAACAACGCAATCTCATCATTGGTTAAAAAAATATCCAAATCTAATAAAAGGATTTTCCGCTTCTAGACCTAATGAATTGTTTGTGAGTGATATAACGTATTGGAAAACAAAAAATAAGGTACTTTATATTCATTTAGTAACAGACGCTTACAGTAGGAAAATAGTTGGACATTGTTTGTCTCAAACACTGAAAGCAGAGCATCGTGTAAAAGCATTACAAATGGCTCTCTCTGCCTTTGAAGGGGCAGAGAGCCATTTGCCCATAACGCATCATTCAGACAGAGGAGTACAGTATTGTAGCCAAAAATATGTAAACCTATTACAGGATTATAATATACAAATTAGCATGACGGAGAATGGTGACCCTCTTGAAAATGCTATTGCAGAACGTGTAAATGGAATTTTAAAAGAAGAATATTTAAACAATTATGAGGTTGAAAACTATAGTCAAGCAAAAGAATTACTAGATGCTGTAATTAGAATTTATAACAATGAAAGACCTCATATGAGCATTGGATATATAACTCCAGAAAAAGTTCACTCAAAGGAACTTAAAAAGGGAGATTGTAAATGGAAAAATTATTACAAAAAAAAGGAGGTTGTAAATATATTTTAGAATTATATTTGAACTGTAAACGAATTTTAGTATTAATATAAAAAGTGTAAACTTTTTTTAGGACGTGACACTTTTTTTCTCTGTTTTTCCATAATTGAAACACATTAATTTGTTACTGTTTATCCCGCACCTTGCGAGCTTTCGGGACAAAGGTGTTTCAGAAATCAGGGCGTTATAACAAAGTGGCAGTCAGTGGAATTGTTTGGCGGTGAGTGGCGGTTGTAAAAGGTATTTTTATAACTTAGGCATCTATTTATTTTAATACGCTAACATTATGATTGATTTTGAAATAGCAGAAATTGAAGCTGCTAATCAATTTGCCCAATTGCTAAACCCAAGGGTAGATTTTGCAACACCATACGTATTCTTTTACGATGAAACCAATAATATCAAAACATTCTATGTAAGAGAAAATGATTTCAATTATACGTTTACAGCTAATTTTGTTTTGGGAGGAGTTCTACATGAAGGAGCAGTATTGGATGTACAGCCATTGATAGATAGTTTTAAATTACAGAAGACAGCCAAGGAAGTAAAATTTAAACATATCGCATTTGGAGATTTTCTTGATTGTCTAAAATCCCAGAAGCTAAACCTCTTCTTTCGCTTTTTAAAAGAAAGCGATCTTTATGTCCATTATTCAAGTATAAATATTTTGTACTGGTCTGTAGTTGATATTGTAGATTCTGCGATAATGAATTCTGACGCAGCTATGCAATTAGGACCTGGATTTAACAATCAAATGAAGAATGACCTGTACAAACTCTGTCGTCTTGAAATAGATGCCGTCGTTCAACTTTTTTATGCTTTCGAATATCCTAATGTTAAACCTGAGAAAATTGGTGATTTCATAGAAGCATTGAGCAATCTTTTTGAAGAATATCTTCCGTTACAAGAATTTCATTTTGGGTTGGAATCTTTACGGCAGATATTGAAAGAGTCTAAAAAGAAAGGTGAGCTAGCTTTTGTTATGGATGAAAAAGATCACGTACTGTTAGCAGATTTGACACACTTTTATCTCAGACCTATCTATACCTTCAAGAATTCAACTCATATTTTCGACAACGAGGATTCTATCCGAGAAGCTTTGAACGAATATAGAATGCTAGATAAAGGAGTAGAGTTTAAAAACTATTCTTTTGTTGATTCTCAGGACAGCCAATTGACGCAACTATGTGATATTTTTATTGGTTTCATGGGTAAATATACCCAATACAGGAATACGCATACTATGGAAGAAATTAAAGCGGATATCGACTCTTTCTCAGGCTTACAATTAGAAAATATGAAGTTATTTATTGATATTATTAATAAATCAGACCATAAAAATCCTGCTTTTCTACACGCAACAGATAGTTATGAAGAGGTAATGAAATTTGGGGAGCTATGCAAAATTATTGCAGGAAAACAACCTTAATTAGTATTAGATAACCCAAAGACAATATATAAATAAAGCCGAAGGTAATTCTTCGGCTTTATAGAAATAAAAATCAAAGTTCTACAATCGGAAAAATTTGGAGATTTTCTGCCAAATAGTAGATTTTTGACTTTCTTGAATAACTGGTTCTTCTTTTGGAATATCCGGCATGTCAAAATACTCCGTCTTACGTTCTAAGTCATTTTCTCTACCTAGACGGATTTCCTTTTCTGTCCAATGACCAGCAAACTCAACGTTATTGTTCCTTATCCAATAATGAGCCTGACATTCAAAATTCCAATTCCCTATAGACGGATAAAGCGTAATTGATTTGCCATTAAATGTCAACCTCCAATCTGTCGGAGACAATGGAGTTACCACTTCGTTACCACAACCACATACACATTTATGTATTGCAGTGCAGTATTCGATTGAGACGTATAAAATACCTTCTTCAACCTTTTCGGGAATGAACTCAACGAACTTATACTGTAACGACATCTTCATTAAAAATTTTAGATGTGCTAATAGCATATGAGCTGTGATGCTCATTTTCCAAATCAACATAAATTCCAGATAGCTTCTTCCATTTCAGGATAGCAAAAATTGCATTCAATGCATTCAATTCCGCAATTTGAATATTAGTAGCATATTCATTATTATCGGAATCTTCTGAAAAAATACGAAGAGGTAAATGGTCATTTTTGTCACGGGTGGCAGAAGTAACTCTTACAGCACCCGTAAGCTTGTTCTCAACGACATTCACACCCAAACCTACATCAGAAAACGGAATACCTGCGCTAGCCAAATAATCTGTTACCATCTTCCTGACAGTATTTTTATCAACACATATAAATACATAATCCATTTTATCTAACTCTAATAGATTCTCTTTCTTCACATAGTAGTCATGGACATAAATGTATTTGTGCATGTTAGAATACAACTTTTGATAATATGCAGCCTTTCTCGGATTTTCATCAAGGTCACTCATTGATGCAGCACCAGGCGAACGGAATGCATTGTGTTGGTCAAAGCTATCCCCATCAAAAAGATGGATTTCCTTTACCGGTGTTTTGGCCACCATATCCAAAATATATGCTCCAGTTCCTCCTAAACCAACAATTGCTATTTTCTGATTTTCCAATTTCGAATTAATAGCTTCTATGTTAGCACGGCTTGAATTAGTATCAATGTATTGGAATACTGTTTCATTAGAGCTGTCTGCTATCAGCTTAAAAGTCTTTTCCGTAACTAACGGATACAAATATTTGGCGGGAGCGGAAATGATATCTGCATACCTCTTGACCTTTTCGTAATAGTTAGGATATCCACCAGTAGGCTTATTAGAAAATGATCTATTTACGGTAATCTGATTGTTTAATACAGAATTACTGTTGCCATGTTGAATAGCGGTAATAACGTTGCCGTCGATTTCACAGGGATTATCTCCTATAAAAAAAATAACATGGTTTTGAATATCATGTAATGTAGTTACCAATATACCGTATTGTAGATTTTTGTTTTGATCAACAAAGGGTATATGGTGGATAAGTAAATATCCACCACGTACCTCGATCTCATAACCTTCGTCTCTTAGACGTTTAAGGTCGGGACTATGATTTATCAGTTGCTGTGACATCGAAGATCATTTTATTTTTGACACGAACAACTGAACCTTTAACCATAGTGCCTTCTGGTTTAGGTTCCCAACCTCTACTGTAAGTAACTGTATAACCTTTGTTTGGGTTATTATCATATGATCCAAAGGCTAAAACAACCAATTGCTCAAAAGAAATGTTTATTTCTTTCCATATGTGCGGACGTGCATTCACAATGATGGTTACTTCAGTTGGTCTTGGCTTAGAAAAGAATCTCTCTTTACCCGGACGAGCTAAATCAACTACTTCATCATCGAATATTTGATCGTCTTGCCAGCCTTCCTTGATGTCAAGGAAGATATCATCTTCCGCAGGTATGTTGCCCAGCTCTCTGATTTGAGCCCCTCTGATGTATTGCTTATACCAAGTAAAAGGCTTGTCGTTAATGAAAAACTGGAGTTTTTTCTTTACAAAGAAATATTCAGTTTCTGGCCGAGCCAGATTTACCTGCTTTTCATTTTCAATAAGCTCATCCTGATAAGGTTTACTAATTGATAAAAATAACTCGGTATCTAAAGGTATCCCAGCAAGTTGTTTTAATTCTGCCCCTGTTTTGTATTGGTCAAAAGTCTCATATTCTTTGCCTTCTATTACAAATTTTAGGGGTATTTCTGGGCTATGGGAATGCAAATCCCCTTGATGATTATCTAACTTCATCGTAAATTAAATTTTGATATTAACTAATAAATAATTGCTTATTGCCTATCATTTCAGCAATAAATAAGGGCTTGCCCTACGATAGTTTTAATCCTGATGCAATTGAAATTTTATACTATTAATACCAAGCCCTACTGCCTGAATTACAATGACAGCAGGTTAAAATCACGAAAAGCTTGTTTATTACAAATAAAGGAAGTAGTTTTGAAGTGCAAAAACATTACTACCAAGAGCCTTGCAAGGGCTTTTGTTTCCTTTAAGGAATCAAGCCAGGTGATTTTCGCCTGGTTTTTTATTTTCTTACCTGCCTTTTTTCATTAAAATTTTGTGTCTGTTATTGATTTCGGATCGTTTCCGGGTTTAACAGTATCGCTATCTCTAATAGGTCCACCATTCGGGCGATGTATTCTAACTTCTCCTCCGCCATTATTTGATGAAAATTGTTTTGCAAGTTGTTCAGCTTGCTTTTGAGTACTGACAATTGCTGATGCTTTCTTGCCGCCTTCCTTTTGGACGTTCCACCCGTCTTGTCCTTTTTTCTGTGTTACATGATAATTTGCCATAATTATAATTTTTATATTGTTTTTATTTACTAGCAATTGAACTTACCTAACTACTATACGTTCATCTACCTTCACATTCTCATGTAGGAAATTGTATTGATTCAGGAGCTGGGTTACTTCGTTATATACTTTTCCCTTTTTTCTTGTATCTCTTATAGTAATGATGGCGACAAATTCCTGGCTAATATCTCTACTATCTTTCACTCGTAATTCGTAATTGTTTCGATATGAAGCTTTAAGTTGCAAAAACCAAAGTCTATCCATATCTAAACACGTTCGCTTATGGCTTTCTTGTAGCTCTTCAAGATCTATACACCACTTTTTCACTGGTAAAAATAATTCTGTGTGACCAACGCTATAACTATGCAGAAAGCGTTCAGTTTTAAAAGTTGGAGATGCCGCTTTTTGCTTTCGGCTACTATATCTTGAAGAAACGAGAAGATTTTGAGCATCGTCCATATCAATTGGGTTTCTCTTTATTTTACTATCTATAACTTCTATCTTTTTATTATAAGTACCAAAAGATGCATCTACGTCACTTTGAATATATTCTGCCCCATGATATGAATTTATTTCTGGCGAGGTTACCAAAGTTATTTTCACTTGTCCATAAAAATGACCGTCTTCAACTAAACATTTGGGAAACGGAAAATCCATTATCTTAATGTTAGACCCCTTGTCCACAGAATCCATTAGAATTAAAGTTACCTCATCTAGATCGTTAAACAGAATATCATTTACTCTTGATGGCAACCCAAATCCTATCTGATTGATGCGATCAAAGAAATTTTCATCAAATTCCTCTGGATGCTTTGCGGAGTGTATCAATAGTGCTTTAATAAAATCCGGGTTAAACTCATCTTTTATAGAGCCGGCAAGTTCAGCAGCAAGAGCAGTAACCCTTGGAGCACTATAGCTTGTCCCCACTGCCTTGCATACTTTCCCGTTCTCTGCGAAAGAACGTACGCCATTTATATCTAATTTGCCATTTAAGAATCCGACATTTCCTCCGTAATGGACTAAGTCTGGTTTTATTACATCTGAACAGCCGGGGCCTACCATTGAAAAAGGAGATGGATGGTTGAGGGGGGAAAGATCGTGTTCTCTTTTATCATGAGTAATAGATCCTACTACCAAAGTTTTTACACTCTCAGATGCCTCTGTGATTCTCCCACGAGGAGCCGCTTTTAAAAAATTGGAACAATTGCCCGCAGCTTTTACAATCAAAATATTATATTCAGATTGTAAATCATCCAAATACTTCGCAAAGTCTGAATATTTATTGTCTTCAATTGCAGTTTCATTACCAATTGAGAAATTCCATACCTTTACATCAGGATGCTTTTTAACCGCTTCTCGCATAAACTCCACCATCATAGGTTCATCTATGTAACCAAAATTACCGTTTGGAAAAATTACTGCCTCTGTAATTTTAAACGGCTTTGTACCTGTCCAGTCTTTGTTTTCTAATATATCTCCATAATTAATTATTCCAGCGACAAATGTACCATGCGATTTATCAAATTCATCAGATCCAAAAGCAACAAAGGTTCCTTCTTTCCATGGTTTTAAATGGTCAATATCACTTATGCCTTCATCAAAAACTCCTACTTTAAAATAATCAATGCCCTCTTCTGGTAGTTTAACTTCAATTATATCTTCTTCTATAAGGCCGCTTTTGGTCAAAGAAATAATAGGCACCTTGCTAATAGAGAAAATACTTTCACTTTCATTAAAATTTATCAAAGATTGCGGCTTAACTGATCTTACTCTATAAAGTATAAGATCCTTGGAGTATTGCAATTTTTGATACTCAATGTTGAGTTTTTCACAAAGATTTTCAAAGCTCCTTTCTGCTATTTCATTAAGCTTATAATCTCCATAGTTTATTAGCTTAATCTTTAAATCATTTTCTTCAGACTCTTCAAGATCAATTGTAGGAGCAAAGTCTTCAGCCGCTTCTATAGCGGAAATACCAACAATGTTTTTATCCACATCCTGTATTTTTTTCTCTATATCAACGATATCTTCAGGTCCATCAATTTTAACTAGTAATTCATCATCACCAACCATACCTATAATATTAACCTTCTTACCTTTATTGAAAATTTTTCCAATGGAACTCCTGTGTGTTTTGGCAAGGGCATCTTCATTTACTTTTAATCTGATTACAGTTGGCAAATAATTATCACTGGCGGCTTTTTGAGCTACCTTGGATTTTAACTGTCCAAAATATCCTTTGAAATAGTTTACTCTTTCGGTTAGTTCATCACCTTCCAAACGAAACTTTGCACCTTGGTTGTCAAAACCGGCTGGAAGATTATTTAAAGCTTTATCATTATCTCTTTTTTTAAATAGCTTTATTGGCAAGTTCTTTCCCATAACACTAATCTTTTAAATTGTTTCTAATCTGACGAATGGATACACTCAATAATTCGGCAATTTGCATTTGAGGAATGCCGTTGTCATTCAAATATTTTACTAATTCATCAGTTGTGTAGCTGCCATGTTTTTCAAATTGAAAAATCTCTATCAACAAGTCCTCTAAAGTTAATGCGGTTCTTTCTTGGACAATTGCATGTGTGAGAGCATTATTTATAATCGTCCTGATATCTGACGGCGTTTTTTGTGAAAGAAGTTGAACAAGTTTATCAGTCTTCTTCTTGTCGATGATTAAATCCTTTCCAAATTCTCCTGCATAAAGACTTATAATTTTGGATATATTTTCAACACTTGGTTGAGTTACCTCAATCACGCTATTGAATCTTCTCCAGATGGCTTTATCCAATAATTCAGGATGATTGGTCGCTGCTATTAAAACATTATTCTGCGAAAATTCATCAATGTTTTGCAACAGGCTATTTATAACCCTTTTTAGTTCTCCCATTTCATGTTGATCGTCACGTGCCTTAGCAATTGCATCAAATTCGTCTAAAAACAATATACATGGCTTACTATCAGCAAATTCAAATACTTTTCTAATATTTTTTGAAGTATTTCCCAATAGAGAGGATATTAATGCATCAAGTCTGGCTGTAACTAAAGGTAAACCCGTTTGTGCAGCAACATATTTAGCAATAGTTGTCTTTCCTACACCCGGAATACCATAAAGCAATAAAGTACATTGCAATGGCAGTCCGTGAGATTTGATCTTATCCTTATTATTTATGATTTTTATGAAATCTGCTACATTTCTATCAATAGTTTCAGGGAGAACAATATCTAATTTTACCGTAGCAGGATTGAATATATCTACAATGCTCATCCTTGTTTCAGAATCAACAGGTGCCGAAGTGATCAATTGCTCCATAGCCAATGTAGTAGTTCCTTTATTCTCCAATATGTTTTTTATACCCTTAGCCAATTGAAGATTTCCCTCCTCAGTTAGCTTCTCCATAAGCTTTTTAGCGTATTGAATTACTTTAGCCGGCTCTTTTTTTAAACCCCCTTCAATTATCTTAATTATCTCCGTGTACATTTCTTTTATAGTTTACGTGCTACAAACGTACACAAAAATAGAATACAAAGCAATAAAATCGTTATAAAAATCAAATAAATCGTTTCAAAAATTACAAACTATGTCATTTTTATACTTACAATCGTTATTAAAAGACAAGAAATAACCTTTTTACATCATATTAAAACTTGAAATAATTTCAAATAAAATAAGGGAGTTCGCTCACACAAACTCCCCAATGTCAAAATCACTCAAATCCCTTTTCCGCAAGGTGGAAGAACCGTCGTAGCTTTCAGATGAAAGTGTGCTATCCAAAAGCTCGGCAATTTTTCGGGAAGCACCCTCAATAGAACTTTCCAGTAAGCTGAATAATTCGGTTCCCTGTAATTTCTGAACTATTGCTACCGCTGTTTCCTTTTGGGATTGGTCCAAATTTTCTTTTTGGACCAATGTCCCTACGGAGCTCAGTTCGTCGTAGGTAACCCCTTGGGCAAAACCGTTATCGTCACCGGATATTCCGTACCTGTTCCATTCTTCTTCCTCATCGTCCAAATTTGGCATATTGCTGAAAACTTCGTCCAGTTCTTCCTGCGGAATTTGAATGCTGACGTTTTCGTTTTCGTCGTATTCGATGTCTAAATTATCAGGGTTCATCTCCGGTTCCGTTATTTGGCTTTCATTGGCAGTTTTTGGCACTAAGTGGCTCTTTATTGACTTGGGCTGTCCCATAATATCGGGGAGGTTCGGGTTAACCTTTTCCTGCATGGGCTTCTGCTCCGACCTTTTATATATGACAATCTTATCCTGCAAAAGCAGCACAATAACGATTAGCAGACAAATCACAATTACTATTTCCATAATCAGCTATTTTAAAAAATGGGTTTAAACTTTTCGTTGAAATCATCGGTAATGGCTTTCTCAAATAGTTCAAAATGATGCTCCAGTATATTGTCGAGGTAAGCATACAGGGGTATGGCATCTTTACCGATTACCTGTACGATACGGGACAGCCGTTCGTGGTATTCCTGCCGGATATAAATGCTTTTATCGCCTCGCTTTGTCATCGAGTGGGTTTTCAAAAAGTGTTCGCCGTAGCTGCCGTCAAGATTTTTCTTGGTGCGGTTACGTTCCTTCTGTACAGGTTTGCTTTTTGATAACTCATCCTGCTTTACCTCCTCTTTAGTCGCCTCCTTTTCCCGCTCTTCATTAGGTTCGGGCGGTAAACGCAAACCCTCTTCTTTAACGCCGTCCACCATCAGGTTCATCATCAACTCTTCGTTGATGTCCGGCGTGGCTTTCCTTTTATTATCTTTTTCCATAAGGCTATAATTGAACGATTTTTAAAAATTCATTGATGAACAGGTCTAACTGGCAGGCTTTCATTAAACGTTCATCAGGTGGCATTATGGTAGAACGGAGAACCGTTTTACTGTCGGCTTCGCTTTCTTTGCGAAAGCGGGTACTGTTCTTCACTTGGCTCTGCATCAGGCTTAATCCCAGCTGCTCAATAAGCTGATTGTACAGGTCATATAAGGGAGTGCTTTCCCTGCCGTCCACCTGGTTCCAAAATAGGTTAATGCTTTGTATGGAAGTTTCGCCCTTTTTCATAATCACATCCTGTAAAAGCTGGGTGAAGATGAGCGTACTTTCCATCACCACACGGTCTGCGGTAATAGGCGTAAAAATATGATGCATTCCTGCGAGTGCTTTCAGAATGCCGGGCGTGTTCACAGTTCCGGGCAGGTCAAAAAACACCACGTCGATCGGAACGGCGGAAGCCGTTACAAATTCGTGTGCAGCATCCAGTACGCTATCTGCTTTATGCTGTGTAATGGGATAGGCTTTCTTGTTGATGGTGGTAAACTGCTTATACGCCAGTTTTTTCAACGCCTCATTTTCCATTACCATTGCCAAATCACGGGTTTTCATTTTCATCAGGCTGTGCTGCGGAAAATCCGCATCAAATACGGCTACGTTGTAGCCCAACCGATAGTGCATCGTACTGGCGACAAGCGTGGTAAATGTGCTTTTGCCAACACCGCCTTTTTGAGAAGAAAAGGCAACGAACAGAGGTTTCTTTTTTGTGTCCATATTTTTAAAATTTAAAGTTTGCAACTTCCTGTTTTCAGTCTTGCAGGCTTTCAGGCTTTCAGCCGTGCAGCCCTGATTTCGTGCTGTCTTCCTTACAGGATAGTTATCAGGCTTGCCTGCGGGCATTACTGATTGCCTGCTTTCTTGCCATACGGCAGCAATGCTTTCATTCAGGCATCTTATCAGGCTGGATTGCATTCTTGCATTCGTTCCATCCGTCACGCAGGCGTGATTGCCTGATAGCAGGCTGTCACGCTTTCCGTCATTCCTGCGCTCTTGCTTTCTTGCATTCCTGCAATCTTGCAGGCAGGATAACCTGCCGTCTTGAATGTGTGCCGTCTGCTCGTCTTGAAGTACGGGCTGCATGCCCGCCAACATTCAGGGACAAAGAACTCATCAAATTCATTCGGTTGTATAGCGGTGGCAGTGTTTGGCGTTCAGAGGCAGCATTTGGCACTGTGGTACAGTGCAACGCTATCGTAAACAGGGCTTTACTTTGTATTGTGATTTTTATTAACGGATTTATGCAAAAGTCTTTCGACATATCAGGAGGTAACGGGAACGGCATTGAGCCGTTTTTCCCTGTTACATTCAATCCGTCCCGCAGGGCGGATTTTTGTGTTCACCGGAACACGGCAAGTTGTGTTTTGAGGCACTCGAAACCGAGTTAGTGCCTCAAAACAACTTGCCCTGCTGGGAGCTTAAAAAACGTCTTCCGAAGTCAGCGTTTTTGTATGAATTTAAAATGGATTAGTGATGAACGAGAACAGTAACAAAAAACAGAATAAGGGCGGACGGACACCGAAAACCGATCCAAGCATCTACCGCCACGTTTTCCGTCTTACAGACGAAGAAAATGCCAAACTTTTATCGCTTTTTGAAGCATCGGGAATGCCCAATAAAGCAAAGTTTATCATTTCCCTGCTGTTCAGTAAGGAAATGAAATCGGTTAAAATTGACAAGGGAACGGTTGATTTTTATATGCGATTGACCTCGTTTCACAGTCAATTTCGCTCCGTAGGAGTAAATTATAACCAGATTGTAAAGCTATTGTACAAGAATTTTTCCGAGAAAAAAGCCGCAGCGTTCCTTTACAAATTGGAAAAACAGACGGCTGAAATGGCGATGCTATGCCAAAAAATTATTCAGATAACTGAAGAATTTGAAGCAAAACATTTGAAAAAACAGTCTTAGAAATGATAGCAAAAATCGGTAGAAGTGGAAATTTATACGGAGCATTTGCATACAATCAGCTCAAAGTGGAGAATGAAAATGGAAAAATTTTGTTTGCCAATAAGATGATTGAAACTGCTAACGGGCATTATTCCGTGGCACAATTAGCCCAATCTTTTGCGCCTTATTTGATAGCGAACCGAAATACAGAAAAACATACGTTGCATATTTCGCTCAATCCTGACCCGAAAGATAAGGTAAGCGATGATAAATATCGGGTAATGGCAGAGCAGTATATGCGGGAAATGGGTTACGGCGAACAGCCTTTTGTGGTATTTAAACATACCGATATTGACCGCAGTCACATTCATATCGTATCGGTTTGCGTGGACGAAGAAGGCAAAAAGATTTCAGATAAATTCGAGAAAATGCGGTCTATGAATATTTGCCGTGAACTGGAAAGGAAATATGGATTGATAACCGCACCTGATAAAGAACATAAACAGAACGACAAGATTTTCCATCCGGTAGATTACAAAGCTGGAGATGTAAAAAGCCAAATCGCTTCGGTTGTCCGCCACCTGCCTAACTACTACCAGTACCAAACTTTGGGTGAATATAATGCTTTGCTTTCCCTGTTCAATATTACCACCGAAAAAGTGGAGGGCGAATTGCTAGGGAAAATGCAACAGGGTTTGTTGTACATCCCGTTAAATGAGAAAGGCGAAAGAGCCGGGCATCCATTCAAGGCTTCCTTATTCGGAAAAAGTGCTGGACTTCCTGCTTTAGAATTGCATTTTGAGAAGAGCAAAACCGCTTTGAAAAACCATCCAAGCCAAAAAACTTTGCAATCAGCCGTTACCATTGCGTTGCAATCAACAACTGATGAATTGAACTTTAAGAAACAGTTAACCGAACAAGGAATTAATGTGGTGGTTCGCAGAAATGATGCAGGACGAATTTATGGTATCACATTTATTGACCACAATTCTAAAAGTGTTTGGAATGGTTCACGTTTAAGCAAAGAACTTTCTGCCAATACCTTTAATGATTATTGGAACAATAACATCAAACCGGAGATTAAAGAGCCAGTAGAATTACAACCGAAAAGATCTACATCAAATGTTGCAGATCTTCCTGCGGAAGAACCACATCATTTGTTCGACTTCTTGAATACGGAAAAACACGAAGACGGTTTGATTGAAGCATTGGGAGGTTTGCTTCCCGAAACACAGAGAGAAGATTATGAGGAACAGGATTTTGCGAATAAAATGAAGAAGAAAAGGAAACGCCAAAGAGGTCAAAAATAGTAATCAGCCAAACACTGCCACGCACTGCCAATGCCTGCCACATTCTTACTGCCGATATATAGAGCCTTTAAATTAACGCCCGAACATTAAAACTTAAAATAATGCAGGGAGAAGACGATTTAAGAGGGCTTGCCAAGATAATGGCTTTTATGCGGGCAGTTAGTATTCTTTTGGTACTGATGCACCTTTATTGGTTCTGTTACGGTTTCTTTATGGAACGTGGATGGACATTAGAAATAATCAACAAAATTTTAGGGAATTTCGACAGAACTGCGGGTTTGTTTTCGCAAAATTTATACACCAAAGTATTTGCGTTGGTATTGCTGGCTTTAAGCTGCCTGGGAACTAAAGGCGTAAAAAATGAGAAGATAACCTGGACTAAAATCTATGTGGCTTTGGCAATTGGCTTTGTCCTATTTTTTCTAAACTTTCCATTATTGAAGTTACCTTTACTTACTGCCACATTTCTATATATTCTTTCTACAGGTTTAGGTTATGTTGCTTTAATGGTAGCCGGAGTTTGGATGAGCCGATTGCTCCGTACCAATTTGATGGATGATGTTTTCAATAATGAAAACGAGAGCTTTCAACAGGAAACAAAGTTGATGGAAAACGAATATTCAGTCAATCTTCCCACTAAATTTTACTATAAAAACAAATGGAATGACGGTTGGATAAATATCGTCAATCCTTTTCGGGCAACGATTGTTTTAGGAACACCAGGTTCTGGAAAATCCTATGCAATTGTAAACAACTATATTAAACAACAGATTGAGAAAGGCTTTTCAATGTACATCTACGATTTCAAATTTGATGACCTTTCCACGATTGCCTACAATCATTTATTAAAGCATCGGGATAAGTACAAAGTGCAGCCCAAATTCTACGTCATCAATTTTGACGACCCACGCAAGAGCCACCGCTGTAATCCACTCAATCCCGATTTTATGACGGATATTTCAGATGCTTACGAAGCGGCTTATACCATAATGTTGAACCTCAACCGAAGCTGGATACAGAAGCAAGGGGATTTTTTCGTGGAAAGCCCAATTATCTTATTGGCGGCGATTATCTGGTATCTGAAAATTTATGAAGATGGAAAGTATTGTACATTTCCGCACGCTATTGAATTATTGAACAAAAAGTATTCAGATGTATTTACAATTCTGACATCATACCCCGATTTGGAAAATTATTTGTCGCCGTTTATGGATGCTTGGCAAGGCGGAGCGCAAGATCAATTACAGGGACAAATTGCATCGGCAAAAATCCCATTATCAAGAATGATTAGCCCGCAATTGTATTGGGTAATGACAGGCGATGATTTTTCGCTCGACATCAACAACCCGAAAGAGCCGAAAATTTTGTGCGTAGGCAATAATCCCGACCGTCAAAATATTTATTCCGCAGCTTTGGGTTTGTACAATTCAAGGATTGTAAAACTGATTAATAAAAAAGGACAGTTAAAGAGTTCGGTTATCATAGATGAGTTACCTACGATTTACTTTAGAGGGCTGGACAATCTAATCGCAACGGCGAGAAGCAATAAGGTAGCTGTTTGCTTGGGCTTTCAGGATTTTTCGCAATTAACGAGAGATTACGGTGACAAAGAGAGTAAAGTAATACAAAATACCGTTGGTAATATATTTAGTGGTCAGGTGGTTGGAGAAACAGCAAAGAGCCTATCGGAACGGTTTGGCAAAGTATTGCAAAAACGCCAAAGTATGACCATTAACCGCAACGATAAATCTACCTCTATTTCCACACAGTTAGACAGCCTTATTCCGGCTTCCAAAATCTCAACACTTACACAGGGGATTTTTGTTGGTTCCGTATCTGATAATTTTGATGAACGCATTGAGCAAAAGATTTTCCACGCCGAAATTGTGGTAGATAATGAAAAGGTTTCAGCCGAAACCAAAGCCTATCAGCAAATACCGCAAATTTTATCTTTTGTAAACGAAAAAGGCGAGGATAAAATGAAACAGCAGATCGAAAGCAATTATCGCCAGATAAAGCAAGACATTGTTCTGGTTATCGAAACAGAATTGGAACGTATCAAGAATGACCCGAACTTAAAGCATTTATTACAAGAGGGGCAATAACAACATAGCTATTCTATAATTTTATTGAATAGATTTGTGTACCTTTGCATAAGGAGACCTATTTATGAATTACCTCATTAGATAATTGATATTGAAAATGAACAAACGAGAATTTAAAGACAAAGTATATACAGAATTATCTAAAATTGTCAAGGCGATGGCAAATCCTCACAGGTTGGAAATCATAGACCTGTTGGCACAGGGTCAGTTTAGTGTAGAGCAGATTGCAAAGAATACGGGGCTTTCCATAGCAAATACATCACAGCACTTGCAGAACCTAAAAAATGCGAAGCTCGTTAAAATAAGCCGTAGAGGCAATTTTATTAACTATTCACTTGCTAGCGAAAGCGTGTATGGTACATTGGTATCGCTTCGGGAATTGGGTATGGCCTTCAATGCCGAGGTAGAAAAGGTTATCAGCGACTTTCGCAGTGGTCAAAGTGCAGATATGCAGGCTATAGATGTAGAAACACTGGCAGCAATGCTTGAAAATGACGAAGTGATTTTGTTGGATGTACGTCCAGAAGAAGAATATAACAGAGGGCATATCCACAAGGCGCTATCAACCCCATTGGAAAAATTGGGAAATTCTTTGAAAAAATTTCCAAAGAGAAAAATGTTGGTGGCTTATTGCAGAGGTCCCTTTTGTGTTTACGCAGATGAAGCCGTTGCGATGCTTACCGAAAGGGGCTATAATGCCATTCGCTTATACGAGGGTTTTCCTGAATGGGCGCTGAAAGGTTATCCTGTCGAACACAGCGAAGTTTCATAAGAAAAACAATAAACCTGTTCTCAAAGGGGTATCTAATTAAATTAAGATACCCCTTTTCATCTTTATCACTCTTGCAAGACTTTAGATGGCTTACATAATTTTTAAACAAACTATTCAATAATTCTATTGAATAGTTTGTTTTTTTCTGTATCTTTGCATTAACAGAATAGATCAGTTATGAATACACAGGAAATAACAGCAACAGAATTGCAAAAAATGTTTGAGAACGGTAAAGAAATGGTTGTATTAGACATCAGACCGCAAGAACAGAGAGAAGAATGGCAGATTGCAGGAAGCATTCACAATAATGTTTACGATCGTCTTATCGCCGGAGATAAAACAGTATTCGATAATACTAAATTTGACAGAGAAACTCCAATTGTAACTGTATGTGCTGGAGGTAAAACGAGCCTTATCGCTGCCGATATTCTGAATACAAAAGGCTACAATGTCTTATCCTTGCAGGGCGGAATGAAAGCGTGGAACTATGCTTGGAACACCGCAGAAATCAAACATACAGAGGTAACGATTGTACAGGTAAGACGTGTGGCTAAAGGCTGTATCTCATATATCATTGGCTCTGATAAGGAAGCTATCGTGGTAGATGCTTCTTTAGAACCAAGCGTTTATATGGAGTTAGCCCAAAAGAACGGTTGGACGATAAAATATGTAATGGACACCCATGTCCACGCAGATTACATTTCCCGAACCATTGAATTGGCAAAAGCAACGGGAGCCACACACCTGTTTACGGAAAATGCAGGCGTGAGTTATGCATTTGTACCGCTAAACGATAGGGAAATTGTGCCTTTTGGTTCGGCTAATCTAACGGCAATATTTACACCAGGCCATACCCCCGAAAGTATTTCTTACCTGATAAATAATGATTATTTGCTAACAGGCGATACCCTTTTTACCAACGGCGTAGGCAGACCAGATTTAAAAGCGGATTATGAGCAAGGATTACAAAAAGCAGAGCAGTTATTTATTTCATTGGGTAAAATTTTAGTCCTAAGCGATAATGACCTTCTTATTCTGCCAGCCCATACTTCTAGTTCCATAGCATTTGACGGAAAAATTATCGGGGATAAGTTATCTAACCTTTCCGCAAAGATAGAATTACTTCAATTGGAGAAAGAAGCATTTATAGCGCAGACAATGAAACGCATTCCACCCACACCGCCCAACTACATACAGATTGCAACACTTAATAAAAGCGGAAACTATGAGGGCATTAATCCTGCCGATTTGGAAGCTGGGGCAAACAGGTGTGCGGTTTCCTGATCACTACCTTGTTGTATCTAAAAGAAAAAATAATGAGTAATATGGAGGAATTAGGTAATTGGATTGCGAAGGCATACCAAAATGCTAACCTTTTAAAATAGTAACTTAAGTGGATAGTAGTATAAGATTAGGATTAAAAGAAAACTGGCAACAATTTACCTTGCTTGTCCTCGTCAATATGATGGTCGGCGGTATGGTCGGTCTGGAAAGAACCTTGGTGCCATTGGTAGGAACAGAAGAATTTAACATACAATCGGATATTGTTGTTTTTTCCTTTATCATCGCATTTGGCTTGGTCAAGGCATTTACCAATTTGATTTCCGGTGTCTTGGCAGACAAGTATACCCGAAAAAAAGTATTGATTTGGGGTTGGCTAGTTGGTCTTCCTGTTCCCTTTTTATTGGCATTTGCACCCTCTTGGAATTGGATTTTGTTTGCCAATGTATTACTGGGCATCAGCCAGGGATTAGCTTGGTCTATGACCGTGAATATGAAGATTGATTTGGTGGGTAAGAAAAGCAGGGGGCTGGCAATGGGATTGAATGAAGCCGCTGGTTACGGAGCAGTTGGACTAACCGCTTTATTAACGGGTTATTTGGCTTCGTATTACGGATTAAGACCCGAACCATTTTATATTGGGATTGCATACACAATTGTAGGGATATTAATGTCTGTTCTCTTTATAAAAGATACACGCAAACACGCCGAATTAGAAGCATCCCAAATTCAGGCTGCAAATTCGGGCGAAGAAGTCCACAAGCCCAATTTGTGGTGGGTATTCAAACAAACATTGTTCAAAAACAAAAACTTATTTTCCATTTCGCAGGCAGGACTGATCAACAATCTGAACGACGGTATGTCCTGGGGCGTGTTTCCACTGCTCTTCATGTCAATGGGCGTTGGTTTGGAGGGTGTCGGCTGGATAAAAGCCGTCTATCCTGTGGTTTGGGGCGTGGGGCAGATCGTTACCGGGCCATTAGCCGATAAATGGGGAAGAAAACCCCTTATTGTTTGGGGGATGTTCATACAGGTTTTAGGTCATATCGTTATCGGTTTGGAATTTTTCGACCCATTAACTGCAGGCTTGATCGGTTCCGTCTTGTTGGGATTGGGCACGGCAATGGTATATCCCGCATTATTGGCCGCTGTAAGTGATGCTGCCCATCCAAGTTGGAGGGCATCTTCTCTTGGTGTTTACCGATTTTGGAGAGATATGGGATACGCAGTAGGTGCTTTAATGGCAGGTATTGTCGGTAATTTCTTTGGACTTATGTGGGCAGTACACATTGCAGGTATCATCACATTTGTTTCAGGTATTATCGTTTGGGTAAGGATGAAAGAAACAATGGAAAAATAACAAGTTTAACTATTGAAAAAACAAAATATATAATGGAAAGCAGAAGAAATTTTTTAAGAACAGGAGCTTTATTTGGTGCGGCTTGCCTCACTTCACCATTGATTGCTTCACCGTTGGTAAGCTTAGACCCACGACAGAAAGAAACGGAGCATCCGAATAACATTGATCATTATTCGGAAGGTAACCTCTTTTTTTTAAGGGTATTTGACCCCACGCTTGCACAGACCAGCTATGTTGTCGGCAACAGACAAAGTAATGAAGCCATTGTGATTGACCCGAAACGTGATATCGACACGTATCTGAAGATTGCTGAAGACAATAATCTGAAAATTACACGGGTAACGGAAACCCATATCCACGCTGACTATTTGAGCGGTGCACCTGAATTGGCTTTTGCTACGGGAGCAAAATTGATACTATCAGGCGAAACTGACCCAAATTGGAAATATGAAATCCCCCACAATGCAATAAAAGACGGTGACAAAATCGCTATGGGCAACATCATTTTGGAAGCGATGCACACGCCTGGACATACGCCCGAAAGTTTGACTTACTTATTGACCGACTTATCTGTTTCCAACAAACCGCAAAAAGCATTAACAGGCGATTTTATTTTTGTAGGCGATGTCGGTCGTCCCGATTTATTAGAAAAAGTTGCAGGTCAGGTAGGTTCACAGGACACCGGAGCAAAACAGTTATATGCTTCCATCCAGCGTTTTTCAAAACTTCCTGATGATTTAGAGATTTGGCCGGCTCACGGAGCAGGTTCGTTTTGTGGCAAATCTTTAAGCGATGAACCGCACTCTACATTAAAGCACGAGAAATTGACTAGCAAAGCATTTCAGTTTGCAAACGATGAAAAAGGCTTTGTAAAGTATATCCTTGACGGACAGCCCGAACCACCCAAGTATTTTGCCACAATGAAACAATGGAACAGAATACCCCGCCCATTGTTGGTTGAAGTTCCAAAACGCCACAAATTAAGCACGAGTGATTTCCTTACAGCACAGAAAAATGGTTTAACTATAGTTGATACACGGAAATTAGAAACAGTTGCCAAAGGTCATATTCCAAACAGTCTGCATATTGAGGGTAACAAATCATTCTCAACCTTTATGGGTTGGTTGCTGAATTACCAAACGCAATATGTCCTGATTGCAGACGAAAGCGAAATGGAGGATTTAACCCGCAAGCTAATGCGTATCGGGATGGACAACATCTATGGGTTCGTAATCAGCTTAAATAAGATGAATGTGGCACTGGAAAAATCCGATCTCGTTAACATTGGGGAACTGAAAAAGTACTTGAACAAGAAAGATGTTCAAATCATAGATGTTCGAACCGAAAGCGAATACGACAACGGACACATTAAAGGTGTGGAAAATATTGTTCTCACTACATTAGAAAAAAATATTCAAAAAATCAGCAAAGATAAACCTGTTATTGTTCACTGCCAAAGTGGAGTACGAGCTGCAATGGCATATTCTATATTGAAAAGAAACGGAATTAAAAACCTAAGTCTTTACTTAGGAGGTATTAACGAGTGGACAGAACAAAACAATGAATTAACGAGATAATCTAAACTATTTGACTCTGCAAATAGTTTAGTACTTGTTGTTAAAAAATATTAAAACACGAGGTTCTGTTTGGATTGTTAGCCAAATTAAAGTATTTTAGCGAACTGATGAATAATACAATGTCACATACTCTAAAAAGTTTTCAGCGATACCTATTTGTATTCGCTGCATTTCTTGTGATGTTTCTCTCATCTTGCTCAGTTAAGGCCAGTATTAAAACACTTGCAGGTTTTCCTCCAAAAACAGAACAAGGTTTACCTAAAGGCAATCATAATTCATCCCTATCTACATTTGAAAAATGTTCGCAGATTGATGTTGTCGATAATCAAATTGATAATAAGTCATCGTATAGTCCTCACGATTTATTACCAGTAATTCTTCTTGCAGTTACTACTATTTTCTTTTTTGGTATCCGCCAAGAAAGAAAAGAAACTAAACACCCACTTTATGGTGGTAGTGGAAAAATTCGTAATTCTATCTCTATCTTTTTAGAATATCGAAAACTTCTCATTCATTTCTCCCTTTAGTTTCTTTTCCTAATTTGAACACAATGTCTCATTTAGGATGTATTTCTATTTTTTCCCTTTTTAAAAAATAAACTGAAGTCGTCATGACGGCTTTTAAAATCGTACATCAATATGATCAAACATATTATGGCGGCCACTTTGTTGTGGCTAGCCGTTGTTGCTGCTTTTCCGCTATATGCACAGCAACAAAAAGAACAAACTTTAGGCAGTTTATGGCCTAAAGTAGAAGAAAATTATCCGGGTATTAGTGCTAAAAAATCGGACATTGATGCCGCAAAGTTCAACCAACGGGCAGTAAAAGGCAATATGCTACCGCAGATAAACGCACAGGCACAAAATACTTATGGAACTTATGAAGGTAGTGCAGGTGGTTTCTTTCCGCAGCCTGGCTTTTTTAACGTAAATGGCCCAGTACCGTTAGATGGTAGCTCTACCGCAGCCAATACCTTTGGCTCCGCTATTGTGAATTGGGAAATGTTCTCTTTCGGAAAGCTCCGTAAGCAGAACGAGGCTGCGGGTGCTTTATATAACAAATCGGTCAGCGATAAAGATGCTTACCTGCTCAACCTGAAAAAGACATTATCGGAAAGGTACATCATTCTTCTTTATAACAATGCTAAGTTGCAATGGACCCAAAAGAATGCCGAACGTCTTGACGACATCCGCAAAATAACTTCGGGTTTGTCAGCATCAGGCCTAAGACCTGCGGCAGACAGCTTGCTCGCCTCGTCATCCTATGTACAAGCAATGGGTGAGCATGATAAATGGTATGGCTTTAAAAATGCTTCTTATATTAAATTATTGGAGTTGTATGGCAATGATACCATAGATTTCACAGCATCTATCAACCGTTTCGGTAATCCCATAGAAAGTGGTTTAAATAAGTTAAATACCATCAATCCTTCCCACCCCATATTAGATGCGCTAGACAAGCAATCGGAGTATTATACTTTAAGTGGCGAGGCACAAAAAAGAGCTTCTCTTCCTTCTATCAACCTGTTAGGTGGTTATGCTTATCGGGGAACGGGTATCAGCCCTAACGGAAATGTATCAAGAGCATGGAATGATGGGTTCAGCAATACCACAAATAATTTTTTGGCAGGTATTGGAATTACATGGAATTTGACTAGCCTGCATACTAACCGAATGAAAAGCGAACAACTGTTCAAAGAAGCCGAAAGTACGAAGCTACTTCAATCACAGTACCAGCAGGCAATGCAAGCAGATTTATCAGCTTCGCAGGCAAAAGTTGTTCAGCAATACCAACAGCTTCAGAAAACGAAGCTGGCCGTAAAGCAGTCGCAAGATGCGTACAATATGTACCTCGCAAGGTACAAAAGCGGTTTAATTACGCTAAGCGAACTTTTACAAATACGCATTTTGCTGGAACAGGCAGAGAATGCACATATCGAGGCTTCCCGTGAATATTGGGGATTGCTAGCTTATGAAGCGGAGCTAACTGCAGATTTCGACTTTTTATTCAACAACCTTTAAATAATCGTATATGAACATTATAAGATTTGCGTTAAGAAAACCAATTGCGATTATGGTTGTCGTACTAGCAATTGCTTTCTTTTCCTATAATACCGTAAAAAAAATAAACGTAGATATATTTCCCGAAGTGGAATTGCCTGCGATGTATGTTGCTATGCCTTATGGTGGACTGTCCCCAGCTTATATGGACGGGTTTATGGCTAATGAGTTCCAAAAGGTACTTCTTTTTGTGAGTGGAGTAAAAAACATTGATTTTAAAAGCGTACAGGGGCTAACCCTGATGAAGCTGACCTTTTATCCCGGAACAGATATGGCACAAGCTGCTGGAGAGGTATCAACATCGGTCTCAAGGGCAATGGGTTTCCTACCGCCCGGAGCAGTTCCACCTATGGTAGTAAGATTTGACGGTAGTTCGCTTCCAGTAGGTAACCTTGTTTTTGAAAGCGACCAGCGTTCCGTAAATGAAATACAGACATTGGCATTGACCAAAATCAGACCAATGTTCGTACAAATCCCAGGCATTACTTCTCCCGCTCCTTTTGGCGGAAATGTACGCTCCATCGTGATCAATATCGATCCTGACGCAATGCAAGCCAATGGATTAAGCCCCGAAGATATTACCGTTGCCATCACTAAAAATAGTCTTCCATCTCCTGCTGGAAATATTCGCATAGGAGATGAAAACTTGATGGCTCCTATAAACTCTATCGCTAAAGGACCTGCAGAACTATTGAAGACCCCTGTAAAAACAAGCGACAACCGTACTATATATGTTGGCGATGTAGCCCGTGTGGAGGACGGAGCAGATCAAACAGTAGGGTACGCTTTGATAAACGGAAAACGTTCTGTTTACCTGCCTATTATCAAAAAAGCAGATGCCTCCACATTGGATGCCGTGGAGAACCTAAAAGCTGCCATTCCGATGCTGAAAGACCAATTACCTGAAGATGTAAAGGTCAGTTATGAATTTGACCAATCAAATTATATCGAACGTTCCCTTTCCAACCTTATACACGAAGGTATTTTAGGAGCTGTTTTCACGGGATTGGTCATACTATTGTTCTTGGGAGACACACGTGGAGCTATCATTGTGGTATTGACCATCCCCATTGCCATTCTTACAGCAGTTACTGTTTTATATCTCTTAGGGCAAACCATCAATATCATGACATTGAGTGGTCTTGCTCTTTCCATCGGTATTCTCGTTGATGAAGCCACAGTAACCATAGAGAATATCCACCAACATATGGAAATGGGTAAACCCAAGCAACGGGCAATTATAGATGCTTTGATCGAAATTTCTATACCGAAATTATTGATCTTACTATGTATTCTTGCTGTATTGACTCCTGCTTTAATTATGACAGGCATTCCTAGAGATATGTTTATGCCTCTATCGATGGCTGTTGCCTTTGCAATGATTGCTTCTTTTTTGGCTTCACAGACCTTTGTACCGATACTGGCCAACTGGATGATGAAGAACAAGCACAATACAGAAGCCAATACTCCGAGAAAGCGAGCTTTTTTTGAAAAATTCCGAGTAAACTATTCTTACAGGATGCGTAAATGGTCAACCAAAGCTATCCCACTTTTTGTTGTTTATGTGCTGGTAGCGAGTGCAGTTGCTGGGGTTTTATTAACAGTTGTTGGTACGGACGTAATGCCAGTTTCCAATAATGGAGATTTTCAGATACGCATACAGGCTCCACAGGGAAGCAGAATAGAAAAAACAGAACAGATTGTTAAGGATATTACAGGAGATATCAAATCAGAACTGCCTGACAACGGTTTAAATATTACCTCTGCATTTGTAGGTATGCACCCCGCAGGATCTCCAATAAATCCGATATTCCTTTTCAGTAATTCTTCTCACGAAGCTATACTGCAAATATCTGTCAATAAGGAAGTGTATGATGGATCAATGGAAGATTTCAAAGAGAAAGTCCGTAATAAGATTATCAAGAACCACCCCGAAGTCTCTTTCAATTTTGAACCGATGGAACTGACAGAAAAGATTATGGGGCAAGGAGCGATGACGCCCATTGAAGTTAAAGTTGGAGCCAATCAGATAAAAGGCGCTTTTGCCCATGCATCAAAAATTGAAGCCAATTTAAAAAAAGTTCCATATCTGCGTGATGTGCGTATTGCCGAACCTATTGCCTATCCGACAATGGAAATCGACGTAAACCGAGATCTTGCTGGACAATTCGGATTGACGATGCAGGATATTACACGTAGTCTCGTTACAGCTACTTCATCAACCCGCTTTACGGATAAGAACCTATGGATTGATCCCAAGTCAGGATTGGTTTTTCAAACACAGGTACAAATCCCCGAGGGTATTATGTCGGAAGAAAGACTTCGATCACTTCCATTAAAAGCTGGAAGTCTTCGCCCGGTACTTGAAGATGTAGCAACCATACGAAGGGTCACTTCTCCAGCTCAAGTAAACAGAAAGGGACCTAACCGTTACGTTACCATTGTGGCTAACCTTTACGGAAAAGATTTAGGTACAGCTTCACGAGCAGTTAAACAAGCTATCAAAAATGCTGGAGAGCCACCTCGTGGAACTATTGTTTGGACAGAAGGTACACTACAGCTTTTAGATGATACTTTGGGTAGTCTTTTGGCAGGTTTAGCTGTAGCAATTATAGCTATATTCCTAATGTTATCGGCTTTTTATCAATCGTTTAAAGTACCGCTTATTATTCTATCGGTATTACCTGCTGTGATTGCCGGTAGTCTTATCATTCTATTCCTCACAGGTAGTACGCTTAACCTGCAATCCTATATGGGTATTATTATGTCGCTTGGTGTATCGGTTTCTAATGCAGTATTATTGGTTAATCAAGCCGAACATTATCGAAAAAAACTGGCACTTAAGCCTGCTAATGCAGCAAGGCTCGCTGCTTCGTCGAGGTTAAGACCAGTGTTGATGACAGCAGCGGCGATGCTTGCCGGAATGTTACCAATGGCAATGGGCTTAGGCGACGGAGCCGAACAAGTGGCACCCTTGGGAAGAGCTGTTATAGGAGGGCTGATTGCTTCCACTGTAACCATCTTGTTATTAGTTCCGCATTTCTTTTCTTCCCTAATGTCGAGAACTTCAATAATCAGTCCATCGTTAGACCCTGATGATGCAGACAGTAGGTATTATGCAGAACAGTCCGATAAACAAACGATATAATAAACTTTAAAAACAAAAAACAATGTATCACAGCATTTCAATAAATAAAAAATCAACAACCATACTGGCACTTACTACATCAATGGTATTCTTGCTTTCCGCTTGCTCACAAAAAGAGCAGAAAAAAGAACAAACGCAAAAGGATCAGGCAAAATCTGTAAACTATAAAACGGCTCCTATACAGGTAATCAATCCCGAGTACGAAATATCCGTTCCGGCAGAACTCAAACCCTTCGAACAGGTAGCGGTGTATGCAAAAGTTACCGGGTTTGTAAAAAAAATGTATGTTGACCGAGGCGACCGGGTTCGCAAAGGTCAGCTTTTAGCAGTACTCGAAGCTCCTGAAATGCAACAACAGTACCTCTCCGACAAATCGACAGAGCAAAAGGTTTACAGTGATTATCTGTATGCAAAACAGGCTTACGATAGATTGGTAACTGCTGCTAAAACTACGGGAGCAGTTGCGGATATTGAACTAGACAGAGCTAAAAGTGCAATGGAAAGTGCCAAGTCTGCTTTTGATGCTTCTAAAGCGGGTACGGCACATTCTTCACAGTTACAAAAGTACCTTCGCCTTACAGCACCGTTTGATGGCATAATAACCCAAAGGAATGTTTCTGTTGGAGCATTGGCCGGAACAGGAGGTAATACACCTTTGTTTATGATGGCACAGAGTAATAAACTCCGCCTTACCTTATCTCTGCCAGAAAAACACGCATCATCTGTTTATGACGGTATGTCTGCTTCATTTACCGTAAGCTCGCAGCCAGGTAAGACGTTTGATGCCAAACTTTCTCGAACATCTGGATTGCTCGACCAGCATGATCGTTCGCTAACATTGGAGTTTGACGTAAGCAATACATCCAGTGAATTGCAGGGAGGCGATTATGCACAGGTCAAGCTGAAATTAAAGCGTAAAAACTCGTCTAACTGGGTACAAAGCAAGAGTGTACTAAACACCCAATCTGGAACGTATGTACTAACATTGAATAACAACGAAGTAAAACGAATTGCTGTAAAGGAAGGTATCCGTTTAGATACACTTACAGAAATTTTCGGTAATCTTTCTCCAGAAGACAATATCATTTTAAAACCATCTGAAGAAATCAAAGAAGGTAAAATAAATAAATAGTAATATGAAAATAGATATCAAAAAAATAATCATAATTCCACTATTAGTCATTACGGGATTAACATACGCATCAATGAAAAATAATGTTGATGAGAATATGATCGCAGACAAAAGCATTAACGGTGAAAAACCGTTAATGTCTAATGTTCAGCAAACACCAGATTTAAAATTTAAGGATGAAAACGGCAAAACTGTAACGTTAAGTTCACTAAAAGGAAAGGTAGTATTTATCAATCTTTGGGCAATCTGGTGTCCACCCTGTATTCAAGAAATGCCATCCATCAATAAATTGCGAAAGACTTTTAAGGATAACGATAATTTGGTATTCCTTATGGTCGATGTGGACGGTAATATCGAAAAGTCAAACAAATGGATGAAAAGCAAAAAATTCGATTTACCTGTATACATTCCTGATGGCGAAATTCCCCGTGAGCTGTTCAAAGGCTCTATTCCAACTACCATTATAGTAGATAAGCAAAATAATATCGTAGCCAAACATGTCGGTGGTGCAGATTATTCGTCACAGGAAGTCATTGACATGATGACAAAACTACTTAATGAAAAATAATTAGTAACAAGCAAATTTAATACAATGAAAAGGATAATATTATTCGTAGCATTCTCACTCATAAGTGCTGCATCATTCGGACAAATGCTAAAGCCAGTAAAATGGTCTTATGCATCAAAACGTATCAGCGATAAAGAAGCTGTTTTATTTATAAAAGCTAAAATAGATGACGGTTGGCACATCTATTCGCAGACCGTTCCCGAAAATGGACCTCAGCCAACGATATTTTCGTTCACTACATCGAAGTCATATCAATTGAACGGAAAGGTACTGGCAGCAAAACCTGTTGTCAAACACGATGAAACCTTTAATATGGACGTTGGATACTATAAAAACTCAGTGGTATTTCAACAAAAGATAAAATTAGCGGAAAATGCACCTACTGTAAAAGGAACACTTACCTATATGGTGTGTAATGATCTGCAATGTTTGCCACCAGAAGAAGTATATTTTAATATTCCAGTTAAATAAAATATGAAATTAATAGTTAGATTATTCACAATACTACTCATCAGCGGATTGATGGCTGTTACTGTAAATGCACAGACCGACAGTCTCCTATCGTTTGATGACGTAGAATTTACCGAAATAACAGAAGAACAACCCATTGAGAAGAAAGATAATAGTATTAAATCCTCCGACAAAGAAACATCGGAAGTTGCCAATTCGATACTAACCGATGAAAACGAAACGGATAAAAGTTCGTTATGGACAATTTTTATAGCAGGCTTTATTGGTGGATTTGCCGCTTTGATTATGCCCTGTATTTTTCCGATGCTGCCTTTGACAGTCAGTTTCTTTACCAAAAGCGGATATTCTAAACGTAAAGCCACAACCCAGGCAATACTTTATGGTTTGTCTATCATAGTGATATATGTGTTGTTAGGTATTTTGATTACGGTTATTTTCGGTGCGGATGCACTCAATAGCCTTTCTACCAACGGAATATTCAATTTTGCATTTTTCGTCCTTTTAGTGGTATTTTCGTTCTCCTTTTTTGGGGCGTTTGAATTGACTTTACCTGCCTCGCTTGCCAATAAGTTAGACCGTAAGGCTGACCGCGGAGGATTGCTGGGGCTTTTCTTTATGGCAGCAACATTGGTAGTGGTGTCGTTTTCTTGTACCGGCCCCATTATTGGAACATTGTTGGTACAGGCTGCCACAATGGGAGAACTATTAGGTCCAACCATTGGAATGTTAGGTTTTGCATTGGCATTGGCAATACCATTTACGCTTTTTGCCATGTTCCCCAGTCTTTTGAAAAGCCTTCCATCTTCGGGAGGTTGGCTGAATAGCGTAAAAATCACACTCGGATTTTTAGAATTAGCTCTTGCTTTGAAGTTTTTGAGCAATGTGGATCTGGCATATCATTGGAATTGGTTCGATAGAGAAGTCTTTTTAGCACTCTGGATTATAATCTTCGGATATTTAGGTTTCTATTTATTAGGAAAAATTCGGTTTCCGAATGATAGTCCAATGGATAAATTGAGCCTGCCGAGAATGGTACTGTCAATACTTGTACTATCGTTTACCCTGTATATGGTTCCTGGATTGTGGGGAGCACCTTTAAAATCCATTTCGGCATTTTTACCACCACAGACAACACAAGATTTTGACCTGTATACTTCTTCTTTTGGTAGGACAGAGACAAATAATGCCGTCGATGGCAAAGCCCGCAAATATTCGGATATATTCCACGCACCCTTAAACCTTAATGTCTTTTTTGACTACGAGGAGGGAATAGAATATGGAAAGAAAGTGGGCAAACCTGTCATGCTCGATTTCACAGGGCATGCCTGTGTTAATTGCCGTAAGATGGAAGCATCCGTCTGGTCTGATAAAGACGTACACAAGCTATTGAACGAAGAACTTATCATCATCCAACTTTATGTGGACGATAAAACAGAATTACCACAGGCAGAACAATTTGTATCATCCTTTAGCGGCAAAAATATACGTACCATAGGTAATAAATGGAGCGATTTTCAGGCGAGTAAGTTTAACTCCAATTCGCAACCTCACTATGTACTTTTAGACCCATCTAACGAGGAAATACTGATCAAACCTACTGGAGCAGATTACAATCCGAAAAGCTATTACGGTTTTATTCAATCTGCAATAAACAAATACAAGAGTACAAATTTATAGGATAATTAATTAAAATCATTTAGTATGAAAATGCAATTTAAAAATTTGGCAGTTCGTTCTGGTCTTTTCATAATCACAGCCGTCTCGCTGGCAGCTTGCGGAAATACAGACAAGAACAAAGAGAATAAAATAAATAACGAAAAAATCACAACAGAAGAAGTTATAGAGGTGGAAGCTCCAGCAACTTCAGCTATTTCCTTTAAAAACAAAAGTGGAGAAACTGTATCGTTAAGTTCATTAAAAGGTAAAGTCGTATTCATTAATTTCTGGGCTACATGGTGTCCGCCCTGCATTCAGGAAATGCCTACCATTAACGAACTAAAAGCAAAGTACAAAGGCAATGACGACATCGTATTCCTGATGGTAGATGTAGACAACAAGATGGAAAAATCCACTGCATTTATGGAGAAGAATAAGTATGATTTGCCTGTATATGTTCCAGCCAGCAATATACCTTCTGAATATTTAGGCAGTTCAATTCCAACTACGGTCATACTAGACAAAAGCGGAGATATGATTGCCCGTATCGAAGGTGGTAGGGATTATACAAGTCCCGAGATCATCAAAGTTGTGAATGAACTTGTAGATAGTAACTAATTGATAAAAGAATGAATTATGACTAACAATAAAGAAGTTTTTAATAAGAAACCACCACAGAAAAAGCTACAGTACATTAAGAAAAATGCCTTTACTATATTTATGGTAATTGCCGTCGTGATATTACTTGTAAGCCCCGATGCAAAATCATTTGTGCTACGACAGTTAATGGCGACAGGAATTTTTAATGCGAGTATAGATAAAAAGGATGCGGATACAGTAAGCCTTACAAATACTGATTTTACTTTTACCGACGGAAAAGGGAGCATACAAAATACCTCATCATTAAGAGGAAAAGTAGTGTTTATCAATTTTTGGGCATCTTGGTGTCCACCCTGTCGGGCTGAATTTCCATCTATTGAAACTCTGTATACCCAATTTAAGGATAACCCTGATATTTTCTTTCTAACCCTCAACGAGGACGATGACCCAGCTGTAGGAATGGCATATCTGGAAAAAGAAAATTTTTCAGTTCCAATGTATCAGTCCAGCGGTAATGTCCCAACAGAAGTGTTTTCCGGTTCATTACCAACAACCGTTGTACTGGATAAGAATGGAAAAGTCAGGCTTCATCATACCGGATTTGCCAATTACGCATCTGAAAAATTTGTAAAGGAAATAGAAGAATTAATAAATGAACAATAAAAACAATAAAATGAAAAAACTACAAGCTTTGCTAATAGCCGTACTATGTTTTATGTCTATTAGCATTTTTGCGCAACAAAAACCAGATACCACTTTTGAGCCCGCGAAAGCATACAAAAAACATTACAATGCCCTTTATATCTTGAACGAAGCAGAGGATAAAAAAATAAAGGGCATCCTTCGCAACATCAATAATGTACTAAGTGACCCACGGTTGATAGGTAAATTAAAGATAGAAGTCCTTGCGTTTTCTGACGGTGTGGAAATGTATAAAAAAGCTAACAGCTACCAAAAATTATTGGTTGCACTCAAAGATAAGGGCGTTGTATTTGTCCAGTGTTCTAAAACAATGGAAGAACGAAAAATTGACAAGAACGAATTGTTTGATTTTGTGAACTATGTTCCGACCGGTAACGGAGAAATTATATTAAGGCAATACGAAGGCTGGGCAATTGTCCATCCCTAATCAAAAACGTTTTAAAACTTTAAATTATATATTATGGAATTATCAATAGGATTTATAAATGATGTACACGGTTATCTTGAACCACACCCAGAATTATTTTATGGTAAGGACGGGGAATTTATTAAAACAGCAGGAGGCTATGCAAAAATCGCCTCTGTTTTCGAGAAGATAAGAAAAGAGAATGAACACACCTTGTTTTTTGACGGAGGCGATACCTTTCACGGAACCTTACCTGTAGTGGCTTCCAGAGGCGAAGTACTAATTCCAATTTTAAACAAACTTAGTTTTAGTGCAATGGTGGGACATTGGGATTTTGCCTATAGGCCGGAACATCTTTTAGCATTAGATAAACTACTTAATTATCCTATATTGGGTGTTAACGTTTATAAGGATGATGGTACTCTACTACTGAAACCGTATTCATTTATTGAGGTAGGTAATCAAAAAATTGCTGTAATCGGTATCTGCGCCAATATCATCGATAAGACGATGCCCGCTGCATTCAAACAAGGAATTTATGTGACCGACGGAATTGATGAAATAAACGGCTATGTAAAAGAAGTAAAGGGATTGGGAGCAAATTTAGTCATATTACTTTCACACAATGGCTACCCGCAGGATATTGAATTACTTAAAAACACAACAGGAATTGATATATGTTTAAGTGCGCACACCCACAACAGAATATATGAACCAGTAAAAGTAAAAGATACCATAATAATACAGTGTGGTTGCCACGGCTCTTTTGTGGGACATCTCAAACTTTCAATCGTAGATAATAAAATTACAAATTATCAATACAAGCTTATAGAAGTGAACGAAGATGTTGCGAGCCATAAACCAATAGAAAATATTGTAAATGGTATTATGGCTTCATACAGAAACTTGCAAGAAGATGTTGTTGGCAGAACGGATACTATACTACATCGATATGATGCTTTCTCATCATCAATGGATAATCTGTTATTGAAAGCAATTAGCAAGGCAGCAGGTGTAAACATAGCATTTTCTAACGGATGGCGTTACGGTGCGCCTATTGATAAAGGAAATATTACGATGTGGGATTTGTATAATATGGTTCCTATGAACCCGGTTATTTCCACTGTGGATATGACAGGACAGGAGATCATTGATATGTTGGAAGAAAACTTTGAACGTACTTTTTCAGCTAATCCGATGAAACAAATGGGCGGTTACTCTAAACGCTATGTGGGATTACAGATCAAATCCCACATTGAAAATCCGTATGGCTATCGCATAGAGGAGATTTACTACGAGAATGATCACTTAATAAAAGAAAAAACATATAAGGTTGCCTATATCACCGAACAAGGTGTGTCAGACAAATACGGAACCAACAGGGCACATTTAAAAATAACTGCGATACAAGCTCTTGTTGATTATTTAAAAACAAGCTCCTAAAACCATAAACCTTTTTGCAATGAAAACCACATAGCACAAATTATATCGGGTTTTTACCCCATGACGATTTTAACCTTAAACTAAAATCTATGGAAAAATACTATAACGAATGCGTACAGAAACTGGAAGAAAAAATCAAAGAACTTACATTGGAAGTAGATGACCCAATCTTATTGCCACAAGAAGTTATTGGTCTTATAATAGATTGTTTATCAAAGTTAAAAGAGTTTGTTTTAAAACAAGGTTTCAAAGATAAAAAAGAAGAAATTTACTTCTTCAAAAAGTTAAAACCTGTTATTCTTTCCAAATTAATTTATTACAATGCTATTTATAAGATAGAAACCAAGAAGCCTTATGGAAAAGGGAAAACAATAAAGAAGTATATTGACAATGAATTAGCAAAACTGAAAAGATTTTTTGATAACAATCTCGAATTTTATAAGTACTATAGAACCAATAGTACCTATCTCGATGAGAGGTATTTTGTAAGAGGTGGTTATGATGTAAGGTTAAGTTTAGACACCTATTATTTTGAAACCGACCATAATTTTACAACTTCACACGATTATAAAGTAGCTAAAATCATTGCTAATGATTTGATACAAGTATATCTCGAAGACCAACTGAATAATAAAAATCAGAAAAAAGTATTTGATTATTCTTCGTTAAATTGGACAGGAAGTAAAACTGCTTTAATCGAATTGGTTTACGCTCTATATTCACAAGGAGTATTTGATAATGGCAATGCTGATATAAAATTGATTGCTAAAACGTTAGAAGTTACATTTAATGTTGATTTGGGCGATTTTTATCATACATTTATGGAACTTAAAGCCCGAAAAATAAACCGAACCAAGTTCCTTGACAGCTTGCGTGATGCCTTGATCAATAAAATGGATGAAGAGGATGAAGTAAATACTCATTAAATTCCCCTTGATAGATGAATAGCTTTTGTTTGTTCATTCTCTTCTGAAATTTTTATAGTTTGCTTCTGCTTTTCGGTTTGTTCCGAAGGTTCTTCTTTAGGCTCAGGCGTGATGGATAACTGTATTTTTCGCTCCACAGAAGCCAACTCCGTTTTGAGTTCGCCCAACCGGATCTCCTTACTCCAATTACCGTTTACCACTTCATGAAGAACTGGCAAGTCTTTTTGTATTTCTACAATTTTCTTTTGCTCCTGCTCGATGTAGCTAGGCAATTTTTCCAGAGCATTAAGGAAATTCATAGCAGCCAATTTTTCGTCTTTAGCGATTAGGCCATTGTTGTATGTGTATTTTATGTTTCCTTCCCCCTGAACCAAGAAACGGTTTATACGAATATCCACGCCGTCTTTTTGCGAAATTTCCGTTTTTACCAAAAGTTGGAACCCGTAAAGGCTTCCGATTTCTTCATAATCCCCACCTGTACGAGATTTGTCGGCAAGCTGGTTGAGCTTTGCACCGATTTGTTTGATGTCCGCATTTGGCGGTAAGCCATCCAATTGCAGAGGATTTGCGATTGTGCCGTCCGAACGTTTTTGGATACGCCCTTGTAAATTATTCCAATCAAGGTTCATACGGTCAAAGCGGGATTGGGCTTTATCCAATTCTGCCGTATAGTCTTCCAATTTGTATTTTGCACTATACTTTGAACGGTTAAACGCTTGTTTTTCGCTTTCCAATCCGGCAATCTGTTTTTCCAGTTTGGCTTTATCCAGTAGATCTGTATTTCCTGACAGGATAGCCACATATTCCGAAAAGTTCATTCCTGATTTTTCGTCCATACTGCCTTCGTCAATCGTTCGTTTGCCGAGATTGTTATTTTTTAACTGGTCTATGAATAGTTGTTTGTTGTATAGCAGGTTAAACTTATAGCTGTCCAGTGATTTTTCTACGGCATAGATAATGACATCTACTTTATTACCTGCGAAAAACTTGGCAATTTCATTGCCTTTACGAACAGCCCTGCCGTCCCTTTGGGCAAGATCGCTTGGTCGCCACGGCGTATCCAGATGATGAACGGCAACGGCTCTCTTCTGTGCATTGACACCTGTACCCAGCATACTTGTAGAACCGAACAGCACACGGATTTTCCCTTCGTTCATTCCTTTGATAAGTTCCTTGCGTTGCTTGTCATTTTTGGCTTCCTGTATAAAACGGACTTCGTATGCAGGTAAACCGTGGTCTTCCACAAGTTTGCGTCTGATTTCTGAATAAACATTCCATTCGTTTGGTTTGTAGGTTCCCAAATCGGAAAAAACGAATTGCGTTCCTTTCTGTGCATTATATTGATTATAATACTTAGCAATTTTCGCCGCACAATGTGAAGCCTTATTGTCGGGATGGTCTTCGTAGCTACCGCTTACCATACGCATATCCAAAGACATCTTACGGGCATAGTCTGTAGCGATAAGCATCTTAGCTTTTTCTTCACTTTGTGATAAAGGTGTTCTTCCTAATAAGGTAGCATTGCCCGTTTTTGCAAACTCCATTAGCTTTTTAATAAATTCTTCCTGTTCTGGAGTGGGCGGTATATTATACAATACCTCATTCTTATTGGGGCGATCGATACCTATATCTTTTGCCGTCCGGTAATCCGTGATTTCAGAGTAGAATTGGGCAAGCTCCGGCACTTTGATAAAATAGCGGAAACGTTCTTTAGCTACAATATTGTTCGCTACCGAAAATTCATAATCGGTCGTTTTCCTTGCGTAAATAGCAGCCCAGGCATCAAAGGAATGAATGCCCTGTTTTTCCATTGCTCTTGGTCGCAGGTATTTGAATAATAAGTACAGTTCGGTTAACGAATTACTGATGGTCGTTCCGGAAAGGAAAGTTGCTCCCATATCCGCATTAATGCGTTCCTGAATGGTGCGGATAGCAAACAAAAGGTTGATTGCCTTTTGGCTTCCGTCAACATTACCCAATCCTGCAACTCTGGAATGTCTTGTGTTAAACATCAAGTTTTTGAATTGATGGCTTTCGTCCACAAGCAAATGGTCAATGCCCATCATCTTAAAATCCACTACGTCATCTTTGCGATTTTCAATATCGTGTTGCAGGGTTTTGAGTTTAACTTCGAGGTTTTCTTTCCGCTTGATTACTCCAGCAAGCATACCCCTGGTCACTTCCTTGCCTTGTGATTGTAGTGCATCGAGGTTTCGTTCTACACTATCCAATTCGATTTGGAGAATTTCCTTTTGTATTTCGGGCGATTGCGGTATCATCCCAAATTGGTCGTGTGTGAGGATTACGCAATCCCAATCATTGTTTTTAATATCCCCGAAAATCCTCATCCGCTTTTGAGGTGTAAAATCCTCTTTGCCTGGAAACAGAATTTTAGAGTGTGGATAGGCAGTGCGGTAGGCTTCGGCAATTTCGTGAACATTGCTTTTCAGCCCGATAATCATAGGTTTATGGGCTAAGCCCAAACGCTTCATTTCCTGTGCTGCGGTACACATTACCAACGTTTTTCCTGCACCTACTTCGTGGTCGCAGATAGCACCATTGTTCAGTTTTATCATCCAAACGGTGTCTTTTTGGCTCGAATACAAGTCTTCAATACCTAATGCCTTACGGTCTAAACCCGGAAAGTCCTGATGGCTTCCGTTATAGTTCGGTCGAACGAAGCAATTAAAAGTATCGTTGTATTGGTCGGTCAGCCTGTTTTTAAACTCATCGTTTTGGGCGTGTAGCCATTCGGTAAATGCGGTACGGATTTCGTCAATCTTGGTGTTCGCCATTTGTATGGCTTCCATATCCCGTATTCTAAGACTTTTCCAAATAATATTTCTTCATCTTAACTCGACAACAAAATTCTCATTTTGGCCGGAACCCGTCAAGGGTACATAAACAGCGCAGCCGCACAAGCCCGCCCTTCGCTGCCCTTGACAGAACCCGTCCAAAATAAGGGGAGTTGTTTAAGAGTTAAGATGATAAGCCCTAAGCTGCATATTTCATCAGATCTACATAGCCCGAGCCGCGATTGACAACAGCAAACATTCTGGAAATGATCTTGTTGCGTATAACATTTAGTGTACTCATCTTATTTTTCCCCTCGCTCACTCTTCTTTTATAATAGCTTTTCATCTCTGGATTATATGCGCAAGCACATATAGCCACCATGTGGATTAATTTTTTTAGTTGCTTGTTGGATAAACTACTGACTCGTGTTCTTCCTTTTATACTCGTGCCAGATTGGTGTTCAAAAGGAGCAGTTCCCACATAGCAGGCGAACTTTCGCCAGGTAGCAAAACGGGTAAAGTTGTGCGTATAAGCAATCATATTTGCGGCCAGTACAGGTCCTACACACTTAATACTGGTCAGTAATTGATAGTTTAATTTAACTGCTTCATCACTTTCTATAACCGCCTTTATTTGTTCTTCAATCTTTTTAACTTGAACCGTTAGGTTCATTATCAGGCTTTTATAAACTTGAAATATCCCCTTGTGCTCTTTTCCTTCCAATGCCTTTTTCTGTTCTTTCCATGTGGCTTCATACCCTCCACGATCACATACCAAGCGATTTCGTAATGTAAGCAGCGACTGAAGTTTGAGAATACTTTTAGCTGGTAATAGAGTTGCCTGAATGGTTTCGCGGTGTAGCCAAGCATATTCAGCGATTCTTTGTGCATCGATCTGGTCATTCTTTCCTCTTCTGATCCCTATAGATTGTTTAATCTGAAGCGCAGGAAGCATGGCGAATGGGATTCCAATATCATTTAGATAAGTGGCAAGTTTAATTGAATACATACCGGTATGCTCGAAGCATATGATCATCTCCGCCGGTTCCGATTGTTTACTATGCTTTTTTACCCAACTTAAAAATAAAGCAAATCCTTTTTCCTCGTTACTGAATGTTTTGGAGGCACCGATTCCGTGCAGGTGGACATCAATAGTAAGCTTTGATACATCGATGCCGATAAATACTTTGTATTTCATACTAAATAAATTAATGTGATGTACTCAGACTAAAACCTTTATAAGACCTGGTGTCTAAAATTCTAACTTGTCATTGACATCGACTTGTGACTCGAAACAGGGACTAATACGGGCCATAGGTCTTTAGCCTGGGCCTTGACTTGGTTCACCCTATTCTTTGTCAGCAAGATACTTTCAATAATAATCACAAAGCAAATCTAAAGGTACCTTGACTTCTTGGTCGCCAACCGTAATTTTTTTAGTAATATCAGGCGTGGTATTGACAAGGGCGTGTTTAAGCAGGGCAATACCGTCAAACGTCCGGCTTTCAGCTTTGACAGCGTATTTTTCCCATATATGCAAATTCTTACGGTCGCACTTTACGGAAAAGTCATCCGAACTTTCAGAATAATGAACTAGTACGTCCGTATCAAAAAGATGTGAAGCAAAACGGGCATAAATACCAGTGGGTATCCAGCGTTCACCTAAATTAAAATCGAGTTCCTCAAACTCAATTCGTCTTGGTCGGGCTTCTTCCAAAACAGTAAGGCTTGTTTTGGCTTCGATATCATTGGGATTGTTTTCAATGTAGTTCTGTATCTCTTGGGCTTTTTCTACCACGTTCCCTGCAATCCAGCGTTCAGATATTTCATATTCTTTTTGCAAAGGATTGTAGTAAATACGACCGTGTAATGCTTCTTTTAAAGCCTCGTCCGTCATACCGCTGATTTCGGACATATAGTCCAAATCCACGCTTCCGTATTTGTTCAGCGCAGCCGCTAACGCTTCTTCGGGATTGTCCGTTGCTATGGTTATGGTAGAAAAACTAACAGGGCGGCTGAATATATCGGCTTTGTGTACCACACCACCAACCACACGCTCCAGATAAGGGATCTCCTTACCGGAGCTATCCGTTTTTATGAGTTTGATGTTATCGGCACTGTTGAGGTTACCGTACTTTTTGACAAACTCATCATAAAGACGGTTAAGGTTTTCCCTTTCTCCTTTGTGTTCGGTCTGAAACTTTGCCTCTTTGTTGTAAAGCTCTTGGTAAACATCACGTAACGCAATGTATGCTTCGGCTCTTGCTTTCTGTGAAGTCGGTAATTGCAAAGGATGAAAAATTGCTTTTTCATTTGATGTATCTATATCTTGCAGATGACCGACCCAACCATTATCTGCGACTAGGCAATCGTTACGGTAGAATGGATGCAGTTTGCCACTATAAGGAGCAGGTTCTGGAATAGTATCGGGAACGACTGGCTTATCAGTTTGACCATTCCCGTTTATTGTTGAAAACAGGTCGCCAATAGCTTCCTGTTTTTTGCCATTGGTAGATGTATTTCCATTGGTGACACTATTAGTAACAGGTGGCGCATAAGGCTGCTGCATCGAACTACCGAACAGGTCAGGTTGGCGACCTATTGCACGGCTAATTTTGTTGATGCTTTGCCTTTTAACTTGTGTTGTTCTTTTGGGCGGAGCAACAACCATAACAGGTTCGTACGCATTTTCAAACAGGTCAAAAATGCTTAGCTGTTTCAATTCCTGTGTAGTGTCTTGATTACTTGCAGGAGTTGGTACAAGCTGTGGCTGAATGGCTACGGGTTCGACAATTGGAGGCTTTACCTTTGGAGTAGCGGGAATTTGTATTATAGGTTCATCGTTCCGTTCGCCTTTGTATAAATTCAAATTAAGATGCTTCCCAAAATCATTGATAAGCATTTGTTTGAGGTCTTTAGCAATTCCCTCAACCCCGTCTTTGTGTGTATAAATTAGTGCAGATTGTCCATAAGGGTCGGTATCTAATTTCCGATCGGTATGTACAATCCTTGCGCTATCCTGAAAGAGTGCATTGCCAGGAGTATTGTATTCTGTTTGCCTGCTTTGGCAAAACAGGTCTTCCCTTTCGGTCAGACTTTGTTTCGCCGTGTTCTTTTGCAGAATAATCAGATCGCTTCCGACCTCCGTTCCTGCATATTCCGTAAACAGGTTATTGGGCAATCGAACGACTGAAACCAAATTGTTATCCTGCATCAACGCCCTGCGTATCGGTTCGTTCTTTGGGCTATTGAGAATACCCTGCGAAGTAATGTAAGCCAACAAGCCACCCTCACGCAACATATCAGCACCTTTCAGGAAAAAATAATTGTGTATGCTTCGGGAAGCCTGCACTTTTGCACTGTCCTTGCTTCGGGAGTAGGAAAGGTCGAATACAGAAGTATCGCCAAATGGAATATTACTGGCGATTACATCATAGCTGTTTTGTTCCTTTTCGGGTATTTCCTCAAAACCACTTATACGGATATTGCTATCGGGATAAAGCTGATTTAAAATCTTGCCTGTGAGCAAGTCTTTTTCATAGGCAGTAACACTGGCTTTTTGATTTTCTGAAAAGGATTGTATAAATGAGCCGATACCTGCGGAGGGTTCAAGGAACTTATTAATGTTTAAACCGCTTTCACGCAAGGTTGCGGAAATCGTATCAATGATTTGTGGTGGTGTATAAAAAGCCGTCAGAACAGAGCTTTTCATACCGTCCACATACCTGCGGTATTGCTTTTCGTCTTCGGAATTTTCCTTGAGTAGCTGGTGGAGTTCCTGCGTAATCGGGAAAAGCTCATGTTCCGTTTTTCTCCAATGATTGATGTCTATTTCGTTCGCTATGGGGTTCAGCACGAATTTAAGACCGCCAAATCCGCTGTATTGCATCATTAGCAGTCTTTCGCCTACTGTGGCTTGTCGTTTCTCCTTTTCTAGTCTAAAAGCAATTCGCAGGGCATCAATGTTCTTTTGGAGATGTTGCTTCTTACTGAAGCCCATTTTCCTCTATCCATATTGCGATGGTTCCTGTTATTTCGGTATAGAGTAGGTCGTACTCTGTGTTATAAGCGAAATCATCGGTTAGTTGATAGCCGGAGAAAGCCGGCTCACAAACAGGGAACATTTTAAGAGCGAACGGTCGCAGTTCCTGATCCGCCATTATGGTATCAAACTCATTGCATACGACTTGGAAAACTGTATCGAATTTGGAGAAGTGCAAGCCCTCAAAAAGAATGTAATTGGCTATTTCGTTGCATTGTTCAATAGTATTTCCCGAACGAAAAGCGCCCTCGTAGGCATTAGTAGCCCACAAGGAACGTTGTTCAATAAATTTTTGGTCGTTTGCTTTTTCTGGGAAGCTGGTATTTAATAATTCTTGTAGTCGTAACCTGAAATATGATAGGTCTTTTTGTTGTGTATCCATACTATAATTTATTAGAGTTTTAAAATTATAACAGTTTAGAAGAGCCTTTGTATAAGTGGTAGAGTTTGGCTTCGAGAGGATGGATTTGGCGTGTACTTATAAAATACAGGAGAAATTAATTTGTATTTTTGTAACCATAGAACCACTCATTAATACAACTTATTTCAAAGTATTGATGATTATATCAAAAAAATGAATTACACAGACAATATTGAGCGTTTAAAAATACTTCTTACCGGTGCTTCAACTGATGTTTCTATATCAAGCGAAAATGAAGCAGAATACAAAAGTTTAAAAAATGAACTTAAACAATCGACCAAGTTTCTTTCTAACCAACCGAGAGAATTTAAAACTTGTGTTACACTTCAAGAATTTAGAAGAGAGATGCAAGCTAAAGGAGGATATGCTGAGCGCAGAAAATATATTAATGAGATATTCTATCCACTAATTTCTGATGAAAATTCTCTAATGGATAGTATAGAAGAAATACAACAAAATGTAAACTTTGGCCATCTAAATCTTTTACCTCAAGATATTCAACAAAAAGGAAGAGAAATGTCGGAAGTTTACTTGTATTTATATTGTATTGAAAATTCATTAAGAAAATTCATTGAAGAGATTATGAAGACAGAAACTGTAAATATTCCAAGAAAAGTACAAGACACAATAGATAAATTAAAAAAGAGCGAACAAGAAAGTAAATATTTACCATTACGAGGTGGTAATGATTTGTTTTATTGTGATTTTATTGAATTAGGTAAAATAATAGTTGGAAATTGGTCAGTCTTTGGAAAGTATTTTCCGAAGCAAAATGAACATTGGCTAAACGTAATGGTTGATGAATTATACAAAATACGTTGTTTGGTTGCTCACAATAGTTATGTTGGAAAAGATGAGCGGGATGCCCTAAAAGTTTATTATAAGAGCATTACTGCTCAATTACAAATATAATCAATAACCCCTCCAAATTGGAGGGGTTATTGATCATTCAAAATTTGTAACATCCTACCAACCTCAATATCCATTCTCGAAAAGGCAAACCATTTCTTGCCCAGGTCTTTGAGTGATGCCCCAATATGATAAAGTTCCGTACTGTCAATAATCAAAAACCGGTCGTGGGCATCTGCAAATAATTTAACTTCAATCTGAGGATATTGGCTGTTGTACCGTTGTACATCCAGCCGTAGGTGATTGCTGATGTTTTTGGTATATACTGTTGCCGTTACATTATTATTCCGTTTACCTAATAAAGTCAACACCGTATCGTCCACATAATTATCCAGCAAGATAATAGAACTTTTGGCACTTCGTATAATATCAGAAACAAAGCTATAAGCATCGAAAATCTGTCCATCATAGAAAATCCCTTTTTCGCTGTGGAGTTTATCGCTTTCCAAAGCCTTAAAAATCTCTTCAAATTTTTGGTCAGCTTCTAATTGTTTCAGTTCAATTTTATCCAGACGATGAAAAAGCGAAGCATTGCTCATTAGCATTCTTCGCATTTCAACAAAAGCATTCATAATCTCAATGCTGACCTTTATAGCTACCGTTGAGCGGAGTACCGAAGCCAGCATTGCAATACCTTGTTCAGTGAAAACGTAGGGCAGATAACGCCTGCCACCATAATTCAAACTTGAGGTCACAAATTGTGACCTCAAGTTGATGGCATCAAATTCCTCCTGTGCCAATTGGAAACGAAAGTTTTCAGGGAAACGACCTGCGTTACGTTTTACTGCCTGATTGAAGACTTTGGTCTCTACCTGATAAATCCTTGCAAGGTCGCTGTCGAGCATCACTTGTTGCCCTCTTACAGTATAGATTTGGTTTTCTATTTCCTTGCTGGTAATGATAAGTTTATTTTCCATCACTTTTTGTAGCTTTTATTTTTATCAAACTCAAAGGAACTTTCGGCATTTTCATTCAACACGATATAAGCATCGAATTTTTTTCCTGCTTTGCTTTTCATTCCTTTGATAAGTGAAGTTTTCTTTTTATTGACAAGATTTTCAATATCGGTTATGCCGATTTGTATACCACACACATTACGGAACTGAACCCAATTACAAGCCTCATCAGTACACTTCACGATTTTATCACGGATAATGAGTTGCTGGCTTTTGCATTTCGGGCAAATGAGTTTTGGCAAGTTGTTTTGGGCAATGGAAGTCTGCAACAGCTCATTGGTAATAGATGAGGCGTAATTTTCCATTTCCTTTTGAAACACCCTTGCATCTGCTTCGTTGTTTTCGATTTTCTGCAATGTGAGTTCCCATTCGGCTGTCATTGCCACGTCTGCAATTTTGCGATTTTTGACTAATTCGTAAACCTGTAATCCTTTCTCAGTTGGTATTAAAGATTTCTTATCTCGTTGGATATAATTTCGAGTAAACAGGGTTTCGATGATGGAGGCCCTTGTAGCGGGAGTGCCGATACCGATGTTTTGCAACGCTTTCCGTTCTTCTTCATTTTCTATTTCTCTTCCAGCACTTTCCATAGCTGATAAAAGTCCTGCTTCGGTATAAAGTACAGGTGGTTTGGTTTTCTTTTCGAGAACGGAAGCTTCTTTTATTTTGAGTTCATCGCCCTTATTTAGTTCAGGTAAATCCTGTACAGGCTCAATATCATCATCGGAGAAATTCCCTTTGATGGAACGCCAACCAGGTTCAATTATCTTACAGCCTTTTGCGGTAAAATCATAATGCAATGACTGTAAAGCAACATCGGTTATCTCCTTGATGCAGGCTTGTGAAAGGGCTTCGAGCAATCGAAAGGCAATCATATCATAAACGGAATTTTCCTTTGCATTCAGTGCTGAAGGAATTTTATCTGTAATCAACAAACCGTGGTGATCGGTAACACGCAAATCGTTCACAATACGTTTATTGAAGCGACCCCATTTCATTTTTGTAATCGCTTGTTTGCAGCTTTCTCTGTCCTGTAAAGCCCTTACAAGATTGGGGATTTCTGCCCACATATCCTCAGGAATATATTTGCTTCCGGTACGTGGATAAGTGATAAACTTCTTTTCATAGAGGCTTTGAGCAATATTTAGGGTTTCGTCAGCAGACAAATTCAGTTTTTTATTGGCTTCTTTCTGCAATCCGGTAAGATCGAATAGCAAAGGCGGTTGTTCCGTAACGCTTTTGGTTTCTACTGATGTAATTGTTGTAGTTTCGTTTCGTTGAATGGCTTTCAGCGTATCAACGGCAAGTTTTTGGTCTTCCCATTTTGTTTTGGAAATACTTTTAAAATCTATCAACTCTTTATTATGCGATAGCTGTATCTGCCAATAATTCTTAACCTTGAAATTCTTGTTTTCCAAATAACGTTTGCATATCAAAGCCAAGGTAGGCGTTTGCACTCTTCCGAGGGAATAGATACCATTTCCTGCGGCAATGCTCAATGCTTGTGTTGCATTAATGCCTACCAACCAATCAGCTCGGCTTCTGCCTTGTGCTGCTTGGTATAATCCGTCAAATTCTTTTCCTTGTTTTAGGTTTTCAAATCCTTGCTTGATGGCTTTTTCGGTCAACGAACTTATCCAAAGCCGTTCAAACGGTTTGTTGCATTTTAGGTATTCGTAGATGTAACGAAATATCAATTCGCCTTCACGGCCTGCATCGGTAGCCACAATAATGCTCTCGCTTTTATTGAAAAGCTGTTCAATAATTTTTAGTTGCTTTAACGCTCCTGTATCGGCTGTATAGCCTTTATCTTTTTTTACTTTGCGAACAGTTAATAAAAAAGAATTGGGTAAAATTGGTAACGCTGTTTTATCAAATCCCGAAATTCCATAATCTTCGGGCATTCCCAACCCTATTAAATGTCCGAATGCCCAGGTAACAAAATAGCCGTTGCCTGTAAGGTAGCCCTCCTTTTTATCAGATGCTCCCAAAAGTCCGGCTATTTCCCTTGCTACGCTTGGTTTTTCTGCAATGATTGTTTTCATACTTTAAGATATTTTTTTGCCTCTGGTTTTTGCTGGAGCTTTGGGCTTTTCCTGTTGTTCCTGCTGTTGTTTGTTTTTCGGTGTTTGTTGACCAGACTTCAAAGGCTCTTTGATATTTTTGGTCGCTTCATTGGTCTTGCCCTCCGAATTGACAGCAGTTTGCGTTTTATGGGCTTCGGTTGGTTTTACTCTTTCCTTGTATTGATTTGGAAATTCAAAATTGGTTTTTCCATTTTCTTTATTGAAAGTGATATAACCTTGATATGGTTGCCCTTTTTTATCTTTCAATCCATCAATGTAGATGGTTTGACCGGCTTTAAAATCCTTATGTTGATCATCGGTCAATTCTTTACCTCTGAATGTTTTTGGAGCTTCCTGAGATTGGTTTTGCTGATTGTTTTGAGTTTGTCCATTGCTTTGGGTTTGCCTGTTAGAATTGTTGCGGTCAAACAGAAACTCCACATATCGCTTGTCTGCATTGAATTGTACTGTTGCCGAAAATTCTGTTCCTTTGGTAGAAATCATACCCTCTAACTTTAGCGGTTTACCCTCCATTAAGGTTTGTTTCTGGGCATCGTCCAATTTCACGCCTTTAATTTCATCTGGAACTTTTATAAAATCCGTCCTCAATGCAATTACATCATTCGTTAGTCTGTCTATACTGATAATGGAAGGCATCAGTTCGCCAGTTTTGGAATTTTTCAAATCTACCACACGCCCCATATTACCAGTTTCGAGCAGGTTCTTTTTGTCTTCATCCGTAAACTTGTGCCCGAAAAATTCAAAATGCAAATTGGGTTCTTTTTTGATGCCGTGTATTCCTACCACAACTTTTCCGTCTTCGGCTTGCTGTAAAGACAAGCGGGCATCTGTACGAAGAATTGTACCACCGAGGTTGACACCAATCGGTAAGAGTTCATTCGTTTTGTAACCTTTCAATAAAGGTTCAAGTAGGTTTCTCTTTTCAAGGTATTCCTTGCTTAATCCGAGATTGGTCATAGTATCCCAATCAATCTGCTCCGGTTTGTAGCGGTATTCGCTTGCTTGCTGTGTTGTTTCTGTTGTTGCCATATTATTTTGATTTACTTGTTTTTTATCCGATTGCTGTTCTATTTTTACTTCGTGATCTTTCATTATTTTTTCGCCTTCAGGAGTTGGCTTGTCAACCTGCTTTTGCATTTCCTGTGCTTTTTCAACAGCGACAGGTGAAGGCACTTTAAAGAATGAAAAATTGGTAGGGTTCTTTAGCTGGCTGAAAAAATTGGAGAAGAAGTTCGAAAAGAAATCACCACTTTTGTCCACACGCATAAACTGGTTTTGGTTTTTCTTCGTGGGATCAACAGTTTCCATTTTCCCGTTTTCGTCTATACTCTTTACGGCTTGGATTTTCATTTTTTCTTTATCCAGCACCAGCAATATGTCCGATAACTGTTCGGGCATTTCCTGCTTATTTGTTGTTTCTTCACTCATAGTCTGAAAATTTTAAAATTCAATGCCGAATGTAAAGGAAGCCTTCACTGAATTGCATTACTTGGCACTCAAAGGCAGTGTTTGTCACTTATTGACGTTCATCTTAATTGTGGGTGGGTTAAAGCTATCTCTGATGAATTGATGAACATCAGACAATTTGTAATAAAGCTTTCCACTAATAGTATAATAGGGCAGTTTGCCGATGGAGCGATACCGTTGCAGGGAACGGTTGCTGATTTTCAGCATCTGAAGTAAATCCTGGTTATCGAGCAGTTCCTCGCCATCTATGCTATTACGTTTCTTCTGTAAATCATCTATATTATCGCCCAGCATATCAAGACGTCCCATTAAGCGTTCCATCCACGCCAAAAATTCCATTCTGTCAATATTCATAATGATATTTTTAAGGGTTCATACCTATTTTTTATCTGTCTTTAGCTTTCTGCCTTTTTCTATATAGCTTTTACCTTTTGCCATAAGCTCCTGTACAAATTCCTCACTACTCTGTATGGCGTTGGCATTAAGCATATCTTTTATGGATCCCATGGTGTAGAAATATTGACCGTAGATTTTTGAATAACTAATCTCGCCTTTGGTTCTCATACGCCATAAGGTTTTTTCGCTGATATGCAGGTATTGGCATACCTCGTGGTTATTGAGCCACAGGTCATCATAGCTTTTATCTTCCTGTCTTTTCAAATAGTCGGCAATGGCATTGATACGGCTATTTAGCTGTATCCACACGTCTTCTTCGATGGTTATTATTTTCATTGCATAGCTTTTTAAAGTTCACTATGCAAAATTGTGAAAGGTGGCAGTGTTTGTCTGCCAAGCCTTGCCAATTGGTTTGTCTGTTTTTTTAAAATTTTTACAATTAGGGAAAACCCTTGTTTAACAAGGTTTTTATGGGATTTTGGATATTTTGTAATGAAGTTTTGAGAGCATTTGCCAATTGGCAGATATGGGCAAAGAAAAAAGCAGTACGTTTTGGTACTGCTTTCAAACGGTTATTTTTGATATAGCTAAAGGTCTTTATCCATATATTCTTCGAGGGATATTTTGAGTTGGTCTAAAAATGCAGTTCTTGAACCTGCTCTTGTTTTCATTCGGTGGAAAGAATGATGAATATCATTTAAGGGAGTTCGGAATAGCACTTGAAAAATCAAAGCTAATTTTCGGATGCCTATTTTTCCGTATGCAATGGAATTTGAAGCATACAGAGCATATATCAGTTCGATAAGTGCATTTTGAGAATTGGTCCACGAAATATCCTTGTTTGTATCTAAATTTTGTAATATTGTATCGGGATTTTCTTCAGGATTTATTTTAGTAAGAGTGTAAGTATAAAGTAGTTCATTGGCAATAATATGTGCTATTTTGTTGTCGTAATATGTGGAGAAGCTAAGGTCAATTTCAAATACGCCACTCTTTAATCCATCGTGATAGTTAATCTTTCCGAGCCTGAAATAAGTGTGATCACGGTCGGTTCTGCCAGCACGGTAATATCTGTAGAAATCTTCATTGCAAATACTTTCTTTATATTCTAACTTGAGATTTTTTAAAACATTTTCATAATAACTTTGATGTATTTTACCATTACTCACGGGACAGGTAGTTTCTATCCGAAATACTTTATTGTAATAAATAAGTTTTCCAAGGATTTGCGGTTTAACATTCTTAAAGAAATCAACCTCTTGATCTTCATTTAAAAATCCAACTTGCAATACTTCAGTTTTAATAGCACACAACATTTCATTTAGAAACAAAGTCATTTGATATGCTTCATCAGATGACCTTATCATTTGAGAAGAAATTTTGTCCTCCTTATGCCGAATTTCTGATAATATTTTACTCAATATAATTTCCATAGCATAGATGTTTTTAAAGTTTACAGAATTTTATTCAGAACTCATCTAGTTCTTGGTATGCCAAAATTTGGAAATAATATTGAAACCAACACCACAGGTTCCCCCATATTGGGAAAGATTTTTTTGAATATTGTGTGCAAAAAGGGTAAAGCCTTATAGACTTTACCCTTTTATTTATTAAATTTGCAAAGATGATTTACAAGGTAATTCAATGAAAGTAAGCGCAGTGTGCACCATTACTAAATCGTTACCGATAAGGTTTTCAACTTTTGTAAACTGCTCTTTATTAGCCAATTTTGGCTATATTAATCTTTTTATACAAAAATAAAAACTCATAAAATTGAGCTGCATTTAATTTTTTTTCACAGCCACATTATTGTCATCAATGTACTGCAGCCCTTGTGTTAACTTACTTAAATACTACCTTTATCATCAATAAATAGATAAGTAATTACCCCTTGTATGAAAAATGCCTGGACAGAAAAATGGGACCAACGATATGCTGAAGAAGAATTTGCCTATGGTGAACAGCCTAATAATTTTTTACAACAACAACTGTCACTTTTAAAACCAGGCAAAATTCTTTTCCCTGCAGAAGGCGAAGGGCGAAACGCTGTTTTTGCCGCCGGGCTTGGCTGGGCGGTTTCTGCATTCGATATTAGTATTGAGGGTCAAAAGAAAGCCCTGAAACTTGCAGAAAAAAAACAGGTAGCTATTGATTATCGGGTTGGAGAATTGCAGGAACTCAACTATACAGAGGAGCAATTTGACGTGATCGCCTTGATTTATGCGCACTTCCCTCCCAATATCAAATCATTTGTACATCAAACCCTTGACAAATATTTAAATACCGGAGGGCTTATTATTTTTGAGGCTTTTAGTAAAAGCCACCTTGACTACCTTGCAAAAGATGAAAAAATGGGCGGTCCGAGAGATATCGAATCACTATTTTCTTTAGAGGAAGTTAAAATAGATTTTAATAATTACGAGATTTTAGAACTTCTGGAAACGGAGATCCATTTAAATGAAGGGCCTTATCACAGCGGACAAGGCTCGGTTATCCGGTTTGTAGGAAGAAAGAAATTAGTTGGAGCAATTGTTTAAAATAAATCCCCATCATCAATTTGTTCCAATCCAATAACAAACCATTATAACCCCTGCGGTTTTCCATTCGGCCTGATGCTCTTTGATGTGGTTTTTAACTGCCACAACTGCATGTCCGAGGTATTCCTTAACAGTATGTTTAGAAAGGTTCAATTTCTCGGCAGCCTCTTCATAGGTTTTCCCTTCCAATTTGCAAAGGGTAAATACCTTTTTTCGCTGCGGCGATAATTGGTTAATAGCCTGTTGTAATAAATAATATTGTTCATCCATTAACTGTACGTCGCCGTTATCGGTTTCCATTTCGGCAAAATGCATGGTGTTAACAACAGCCGTTTCGCGTACTTTTTTGCGGAGATAGGAGATGGATTTATTGAAGCTCAATACAAACAACCAGCCGCTTACCGATTGATCGGGGTTAATATCGGCCCGTTTTTCCCATAGGGCCACAAAAATATCCTGCAAAATATCCCGGGCGATATCATCGTCTTTAGTGAGTTTGAATATGTTACGATAAATAGCCTGATGATACTTTTGATAAAGCATATCAAATGCACCGATGTCATCATCGTGTAAGCGAAACACTAAATCTTTATCTCCATTTGAATCCATAAAAAACTGATAATTATCTATTTATTCTTTAATCAACAGGCAGGAATTATTGTTAAAAGTACAACTATTTTTCAATCAACGAAGCCACGCCATAGCAGCGCCATTAATTATTATTCAGTAACAGGCAGGAGGCTTATCGCCTTTTGTAAAGCTTGACCCAGACTATAAACTTATCTTCTATAGCCTGGGCTAAACAGGTAACTGGAATGACCAATATATAAAAACGGGACTAAAACTACAGCCCGTTAAATTACAATTTAACTGTTGCAGGCAGATATTTGGCAATCAGATCCTCATAATAAGGTTTTAACTCGGATACTACCGGCGGTTTCGGGCTTTTAGAGTACAGATCGTACGGATTAAATTTATCAACCCATTTAAACATTTCCTGGTCATGCGCATTCAACAAATGGTCATACGCTTTTTCGCGGTGCTGTGAGTAAAATGAGTGATAGCGGATCATGTACAAAGCTTCTTCGGGCAGGTAATCTTTGGTGATATGGTACAGGTACTCATCATGTCCCCATGACATATGCACATTTTCGAGCCCGCATTTATGAGTATAAACGCCATACTTGGTATTGTAACGCTCATCGTAGCTATCAGGATTTGCGGCAAAAAATTCCGGGTAAACTATCTTATCCGAAAACTTGCAGCCTACCGGGAACGTGTCGCCCACTACATTCCATTGCGGTTCGCCAAAAAGGCAAAGTACCTTGCCTAAATCATGTATAAAGCCTGTTAATACAAACCAATCCGGGTGTCCATCGGCGCGGATAGCCTCAGATGTTTGCAATAAATGCTGCAGCTGATCAAGCGAAATATCCGGATCCGATTCATCAACCAGGGTGTTCAGATATTCCATTGCCGACCACCATGGCATTTCCTTTTTATCAAACTGTAAAAAGTTTGCCTTTTTGGCCAGTACGTTGCCATAGGTTTGATAAGTATGGTTAAGCCTGTAAAATTCCCGCACCGGGTTATTTTCATCGTCGTTATAAACCCTGAACTCCTCTTTGGCCTTCTCAGTACCTGGTTCCGGGTACCTGCTCAATACATCATCTTCCCATACGTCAAGACTCGGCAATGGCGATATCTCTTTTTCAGTTAACTTTTCCATATTGTAAACCTTTTATTAAATATTAAGCACCTTGATATTTATTGCGCTCCCAAACCAAATACCACAGGAAAATCCAATTAATTATTGCGGCTTTACGTTTTACTGGAGCTGCAATCCAATGCTCCGTTTAGTTTTATAATGATTAAATTTTGATAAAAAAAACGGTCCTTTTATATTAACTGCAATATTTATTTACGTAAACGATTAAGTTACACTAACGTTAAAAGCTGCACACACGACGTTAAAAGCCCTTAAATTGATTTAGCAAGGCTGATTCCTGATGTGAAATGAAATTACCTCTTAAGGATCTTATTTTTACTCGTTCCGGGAATCTGAATGCCTTTAACCGAAGATTTGCTTACCCTGTTAAACACAATCACCGGCAGTGATTTAACCTGCGGTATTTTGAGGCCATTAATAGTCAACCTATCCACACCATCAAACACACCGGCAGCCCTGAAATCATTCCCCAGGCAGCTAAGGGTTACATCTTTAAAAGTTACCCCTTCCGCATGCCGTGTGTAAAAACCCCAGGCCGGCAGTTCGCCAAACATTGAAAACTCGGGGTAATCATGCGGGTTTTCGGGAATCTTTGTTAACGAATCAAGGCTGACATTTGCTACAGCTTTGCTGGCATCGCCGTGGTACACTATCTTAATATTTTCGAGTATTACATTTTTAACCGGGTGCCCGGGCAAACCTGCAATTGACGAAGGAAATGTATTGTGGTTCCCTTTAACCAAAGGCCCTTCCATCGGATAGCCTTTATCGGGCTTACCTTTAGGCACATCTACAGTTACATTACTGATGCGGATACCATTGATGCGGCTTACTACAATATCCTTATTACGATGACCAAGACGGATAAAAATGGCGTTGCCCGTATTTACCGCGTTGATATTACTGATATCAATATCTTCCATCACGCCACCATCAACACATTCCAATGCAATGGCCGAGCGGTAGGTATCGTAAATTTTCACATTCTTTATGGTTATCTTTTTAAAACCTCCATGCGAAGCCGTGCCAAATTTGATGCCGCTGGCACTTGACCTGGTGGTACAGTTTGCCACATAGATATTTTCACAGCTACTATTCCTGTCGCTCGATTTGAGGCAGATACCATCATCATCGGCATTAAAAAAGCTATTGGTAAGCTTTACATTTTGGCAATCAACTAAATCAATACCATCGTTGTTCCAATACGTGTTGCTTTCTACTTTTATGCTATCGATAACCAGGTCGCGGCATTTGGTATAATCCTGCACCCACACCAAGCCGTTTTTCATGGTTACACCTTTTATCAGCACATCGGTACAGTTTGAAAAATGGATCAATTTAGGCCGGTTAGGTTCCTCGGGCTGAGTTTGCCCCCAGGGGTTTTGTTTTTGCCATAACGAATCCCTTAATTTACCCGCTTTCAGCATCGCAAAAAGGTCTTTCAGCAACTCTTCTCCATTTCCATCAATGGCGCCTTTACCTGTTATGGCAATATGCTGCAGGTTGTTGGCGGCTATCAATGGCGCTGCATGGCCTTCGCCATAATCAATTCTTTTTGCGCTGCCCAGCAATACAGCATTTTTGGCAAGGTTAAGGGTAACATTTGATTTTAGGCTGATAGCAGCTGTTAGAAACTTCCCTGCGGGAACATATACCGTACCTCCGCCCTGTGCGCTTGCATTATCAATAGCTTTTTGAATGCTGATTGTATTGTTGGTAATACCATCAGCTTTAGCACCGTAATCGGTAATGTTAAAAACTTTTTGTTGCGCATAACCGGCAAATGGCGTTATAAGCAACGTTAAAAAATGAAGGATTTTCATTATTAAGTTATAATTAAAAGAAAAATTAAGCAGGTTTATCGCTTATTGAGTTTACGAACAATGAAGCGTTTAATTGTACATTAAACACCTAAACTATTAAACTTTAAATTTAATTGGCGACGAAGACATACTTTTTATTTACGTAAACGTTTACGTAGCGCAGATAGTGTTGATAATAATCCTTACTAAACTTGTGCATTATTACGACATCTTAATATATCAAACAATGCTTTTGGTTTAAATCAATTTTATATCTTTGCCCCTGTCTGCTCCCGTAGTTCAATGGATAGAATTATGGTTTCCGGTACCATCGATATGAGTTCGAATCTCGTCGGGAGCACTACAAAACCCACAGAAATGTGGGTTTTGTGTTTTGTATCTCAGGCTTTTCACTATTTTCGATTTAAATAGTTTTCGATGGATTTTCTTTCTAATCTTTTTCGTCTTAAGCCATCAATTGATCCTACTCTTCAAGCCGCACCAGGCAGGAGTGGTAAAGAAAAGCAATTAACTTTTATTAGAGACTCCCTTAAACCACTTTTAAAAGCCGAAGGTTATAAGACTGCTGGGAATAAATGGTGGAAATTTAATGGATCATTTTTTAATTTTATTGAATTACAAAACTTTTCATGGAATTCAATGAATTCGGTTGATTTTTGTTTCAACTTTACGACCGGGTTAACAACCGATATTAAAAATGGTAACAAACCAACAATTCACGATGGGATCCCTCACATAAGAGAAAGTTATTTTGAAGTCAAAAAAAATGAGTATTGGAAAGGCGCAAATGGATATCACATTGATGATATTACCGATCTGGATAGGTTTACCAAACAGATTATAGCTGATTTTGAATTACTCATTTTACCGAAATTTAATTCATTAACTAACAAAGAGTCTATTGTCGATTTTTATTCAGACGAATTTTGGGCTCCCCGTATAAAACAAAGCCTTGCTCTTGGGTATAAAGATGTACGCATGGATAATTAGTTGACGTTTTATCACTTTCAACTTTTCCATTCTGCAATTCTTCTCAGCTGTTCAAAAAAATAGTTCAAAATCTTGTCATGACCACAATATAAGCTTACCTATTCACTTCAGCATACCTTTTCCTAAACGCCGTGGGGTTCTCTCCTTTATATTTTTTAAAAATCCTATTCAGGTGACTTTCATCTGTAAAACCAAACTCATAGGCTATTTCGCTCATGCGTTTATCGGTGTATTGCAGGCGGGTTTCTATCAGTTTCAGTTTATAGCTGGTGATATATTGCTGCAAGCTTTCGCCGGTGGTTTTCTTAAAATATTCGCTGATGTAGTTTGGCGAAAAGTTAAATGACGAGGCTATACACTCGGCCTTGAGGCGGTCGGGCTGGTAAATATATTCGTGGATATAGTTAAGTAACGGCAACGTAGTTGTTGAAGGTTGTTTTAAAATATTAGCATGCTGCTGTAGCGTGATATTGCGGGCGGCAATGGTTATAATAGTATTCATCAATTGCTCAACTACCTCATTATGCTGAGGAAACTCGTTTGATGTTTCTCGTTGTAAAGCCTCTATCAGCGCCCTAACCAGCGGTTTATCGGTAACTGTTTTAAGGATACAACCTGGCAAATGGTTATGGTTATGAAAAATGAATTCCATTTTCTTTACCCATTGATCGCTTTGGGTTTTCAGATAGCTATCGGTAAACCGGATGAAATAAAAGCGGGTTAGCTCATGCACCTCAAAGCCATGATGATCTTCCGGAAAAATCAAAAAGAACTTGTTAGCAGCGTAAGGAAGTTCATGCCCGTTAATGATCTGGATCCCCTTGCCCTCCAGCGTAAATACCATTTCAAAAAAAGTATTGCGGTGCGGTTTAGCCGTATACTGGTTTGTTTCAAGCAATTCCAGTTCATAAGGCCGGTATAGGTTTTTGGTTTCCATACCCGTAAAGTTACAGATCATCCCCCTGAATGTACAAGACCAAGGCCCTGATTATACAGAACTTTGACTTATCAAAACAAACACATCATGAACGATTTAACATTTGTAATACTAAGACTGGCAATTGGAGCCAGCATGTTTGGTCACGGCCTGGTTCGCTTACCTAAATTGAATGGCTTTAGCCAATGGATGGTTGGCACTTTTGAAAAATCAATGCTGCCTAAATTTATGGTAACACCTTTCAGTTACCTGTTACCAATTGCCGAATTTACTATAGGCGTGTTACTCCTATCCGGATTATTCACCAAGCCTGCTTTAGTTGCCGGCGGCGCAGTAATGATGATATTAATATTAGGCAGCTGTTTGATTGAAAATTGGGAGATCCTTCCTTCACAGCTGATCCATGCTGCTTTTTTTGCCGTGCTGCTTCAGTTTGCAGCTAACAATACCTATTCATTAGATAACCTTTTCTTCAATAAATAATATCATGAGCTCAAGAAGAGATTTTGTAAAACAAGGCGGGCTTTTAGGTTTAGCCGGCCTTGTAGGCAGTAATTTAGCATCAGCTAAACAAAGCACACCTTTAAACAACTTTAACACCTCAAAATGGGCCGATGGTTCAAAGCTGGTGGTTTCAGTATCCATGCAGTTTGAAGCAGGCGGTCAGCCGGATAATGCCGAAAGCCCATTTCCGCAGAATATGCAAAAAGGCTTTATTGATTTGCCCGGCGCAACCTGGTTTCAATACGGCTATAAAGAAGGGGTTCCCCGTATGCTGGATAACTGGGACAAGCTGGGCATTAAAGTAACATCGCACATGGTTGGTTCGGCAGTGCTCAAAAATCCTGCTTTAGCTAAAGAAATTGTAGACCGCGGGCACGAGGCAGCAGCTCATGGTATGAACTGGGCAACGCAATACACTATGCCCTACGAGCAGGAAAAGCAGTTTATAAAAGACGGTGCAGATGCCATTAAAAAAGTAACCGGGTTTACCCCGGTAGGCTACAATGCCAACTGGCTACGCCGCGGCGGAAACACACTGAAAATACTACAGGAACTTGGTTTCGTATACCACATTGACGACCTGAGCCGTGATGAGCCTTTTATTATCCCGGTTAATCAGAAGGATTTTGTGGTGGTGCCTTACACCATCCGCAACAACGATATTGTGCTGATTGAAGGCAAAAATTTCTCGCCAGATCAATTCCTCACACAGGTAAAAATGGAGTTCGACCAGCTTTATGCCGAGGCTGAGTTTAAACGCCGGCAAATGTCAATCAGTTTTCACGATCGTATTGGTGGTACCCCTCAAATGGTTAAGGCCGCCAATGATCTGATAAAATACATACAGCAGCACAAAGGCGTAAGTTTTAAACGCAAAGATGAGATCGCTAAAATGGCTTTGGAGGATAAGACGACGATAAGGGAGAGTTGATTTCCTCCGGACTTATATAAATAAAAGTCATGCTGAACTTGTTTCAGCACCCCACATAACAAGTAGCCGATTTGCTTAGCACGGTTGCTTAACTATTGGGATGTTGAAACAAGTTCAACATGACTTTTATTTTTATTTTCATTCCTAATTCTCCTTCATACCCGGATACTGGTCAAAAAGAGCTTTTAACTTTTGGGCCATTTCAGGGTATTCTTTTATTACGTTAGTACGCTCGCTGGGGTCATAAGCCAGGTTAAACAGTTCGGTTTTTGCAAGTAGCGGTGAACCTGCTACGCCACCAACGTTGTTATTTGCCTTTACTTCACGATACTTCCAGTCGCCAAGGCGCACAGCCTCGCAAACGCTGTTATTGTAATAGTAAATAGGTCTGTGTTCTGGATGTTTAGGCGCTTTTCCTGTTAACACGTCGGCTATCGACTGTCCATCAAGTGTACGGCCTTTCGGCAGCGGGGCACCAGTCCAATTGGCAAGTGTAGGCAACACATCAAGGTTGCTCATCATACTGGTAATGCTTGCGCCAACTGGGGTATGGTTTTTCCAGTAAACGATGAACGGCTCGCGTACACCGCCCTCGTATGTTAATCCCTTGCTGCCGCGAAATACACCTGCGGTACCTGCATCCCAACGCCTGGTAGCACTATCGCCCAGCATCCGGTCGGGAAAATCTATCCATGGACCATTATCGCTCGAAAACATGAATATTGTATTATCAGCCAGTCCCTGTTTTTCAAGCTCTGCCCAAACCTGGCCAAGGCTTTCGTCCAGTTGTTCAACTACATCACCTAAATGACCGCCATCGCTTCTGTTTTTATTTTTCGCCGATGATGCAAAGGCTACCGGCAGATGCGGCATGTTGTGAGCAAGGTATAAGAAAAACGGCTTATCACCCTTTTTCTGCTCCTTAATAAAGCGGATGGCTTCGCGCTTGTATAACTCAATCAGTGATGAATCGGCAGGTTTTAAAATTTCGGGCTTGTGGTTTCGGAATACTTTAATGGTAGTATCGGTTTTCACATAAGGCGAGCGATAATCATGACTGTACAGCAAACCATAGTATGAATCAAAACCCTGTGCCATGGGATGGTTATAAGCTGCATGATCGCCGAGATGCCATTTGCCTATCATGGCCGTTTTATAGCCAATTTGTTTCAGCATTTCGGCAATGGTAATTTCCTGATCAGGAATCCCAAGCGACGAGCCGGGGCCTATAGGGTAAGGCAGGTTCATCCTTGAAGCATAGCGCCCGGTAAGCAATGAAGCCCTCGATGGTGTACAGGTTGGGCTACTAACCACGTAATTGGTTGCCCTCACCCCTTTTTGCGCCATCTTATCTAAAAATGGTGTACGGATCACCGGGTTACCATAGCAACTTAAATCGGAATAGCCCATATCGTCGGCCAAAACAAAAATGATATTAGGCAGCTGTTTTTTCTGGGCCGAAACTGGTTCAATTAAAAATAGCAGGCACAAGAGAAAAAGGCCTTTGCAGGTTAATTTGGTTAGATATTTCATTACCCCGTGAAAATAGTTTTTTATAACGGACGACCGTTAAAGATAACTTAACTTTTACAATGGGGAATGGAATAACTATTTGAATAATGTTTTTCAAATCCCCTCTTGAGAGGGGGCGCGATGGAGCGAGTGATAGCAGGGGTGTGTTTCTGCGGCATGTTTATCAAAAGCTGAGACACACCCCTCCGCACCTCTCAAGAGGGGAATCGTGCTTTTCCCGCTTTTATAAACTACTATTTATCCGCCTTGCGCAGCATCTCCCTGTGCTCCTTGCCCCATTTTATCATTTCTAAAATAATGCCGCCAAAACTCCGGCAATACTCTGTCGATTCATACTCGATCAAGACCGGTAAAGTTGGGGTTACGGTCCGTTTAACAAGCTTATTCATTTCCATAGTTTTCAGCTCGCGCGATAACATACGCGTGGTGATGCCGGGAATACTCCGCTCAATTTCTCTGAAACGTTTGTTTCCATTACAAATGGAATTAATGATTGGCAATGTCCATTTACCGCCAATAACATACATGGTATCTTGTAAAGCCTGCCGCTCATCGGCATGATTACGTTGGTGTGACGTTATTCCCCCTTCCATACTGGTATACTCTGTGTAACTGGTTACAAAATTATATCAATTCCAGTATACTTTTGCATAAAAAAATAAAACACCATGTCAAAAGCAGTTTTTATAACCGGAACCAGCAGCGGACTGGGCAAATTAACCGCTAAACATTTTGCACAACAAGGCTGGAATGTAGCCGCCACCATGCGTACACCCGAAAAGGAAACCGAACTAACGCAATATCCTAATATCAAAATATTTAAATTGGATGTTACCAAACTTGAACAGGTAAAAACAGCAACCGAACAGGCGATAGCCACTTTCGGCAAAATTGATGTTGTGGTAAACAATGCAGGTATGGGTACGTATGGCGCATTGGAGCTTGCTAAAGAAGAAGACATCGACTGGCAGTTTGCGGTAAATGCCCGCGGCCCTATCAACGTAATCCGTGCGTTCCTGCCCCATTTCAGGCAAAACAACGGGGGCATGTTCATCAACATCAGCTCCTTTATGGGTATTACTACCGCTGTACCGCTTGGCTCGCTTTACAACATGTCAAAATTCGCGTTGGAAGGCCTAACCGAAGGATTGTATTACGAACTAAAGCCGCTTAATATTCATTTAAGGCTGATAGAGCAAGGCGGATCCAAAGGCAACAACTTTGTTGAAAGCGTGGTTTGGAACCAAAACCCGGATATAACCGCTTACGACGAGCTTACCAACAAACTGCAAAACCTGATGGGCTCACGCGATGAATCACAACTTGATGATCCGATGCTTATTGTTAACGCTATTGATGATCTTGCTACCGGCAAAAGCGACAAGTTCCGCACCGTTATAGGCGATATGGGTAACATGCTGATGAACATGCGTAACACTATGCCTATTGAGGAATATATGGATAAGATGGCAACATTTTTTTAACCATGATTTGTAAGATTTTGGGATTGCCCTGATAAAACGAGCCTAATAAACCCGCTCGCATATTGGGGCAATTACTATTATCAGCGTTAAGGGCTTACAGTTTACCGATCGGTTTCTTGTAACAGACTTATACAATCATCATATAATTCGTAAGTTGCATTTAGGGTCTGATCTTTTGCTGCTTGTTTAGCTATAAATTCTATTATCTCTTGTCGTTTACTCGTTGTTATTCCTGTTTTGTTATACCAACTGTCAACAGTTGGTATATAGATTACTGCAATAGATCTACCGCCAGCTAATTCATATAAAAACTTCAACTCGATCTCGCCGTCTCCATAAATAACACGGCCTTCCTTGCCGTTATCTATATATTTTAGGTATTTGGCTCCCATAGTGCCATTCTTTTATTCAACTATTTATTTTCCCAGCCCCTAATTTAATCACTTTTAGCGTAAGAATGACATTAAAACAGAACCCCTTAATTGAGCTTTTCAACAAAGCAACTTGAGCTTTTTAACAAAACGCCGCGCCGCCTTTCAACCTAACTTTGTGTTATCAAAAAGAAAGATAAGACTATGAAAAAAGTATGGTTTATAACAGGCAGCGCCCGCGGATTAGGCCGCAGCCTTACAGAAGCAGTTTTAGCAGCAGGCGATAATGTTGCCGCTACAGCACGTAACCCAGAGCAATTAAAAGATCTGGCTGATAAATATCCCGGCCAGGTATATCCGATAAAATTAGATGTTACCGATTACCCGGCAGTACATAAAGCCGTTGCCGATGCGGTAGCCCACTTTGGCAAAATTGATGTATTGGTAAATAACGCTGGTTTCGGTATCGTTGGCGCCGCCGAAGCGTTCACTGATGAGCAGGTACGCAGTCAGCTGGAAACAAATCTTTATGCTCCTATCGAGATCACCCGCGCGGTTTTGCCTTATATGCGCAAGCAACGCTCGGGCCGTATTTTGCAGATCAGCTCGGTTGGTGGTCGCGTTGGTAATGCAGGTTTAAGCATGTACCAGGCAGCTAAGTTTGGCTTGAGCGGCTTCACCGAAGCTTTAGCTAAAGAAGTAAAGCCACTTGGCATACTGGTTACCAGCGTTGAGCCTGGGGGCTTCCGTACCGATTGGGCCGGCGACTCGATGAGCTACGCACCAAAAGTTGAAGGCTATGAACAAACGGTTGACGCACGTGCCGATTATTTATCGAGCGGCAAATTTATTCCTGTAGGTGACCCCGAAAAAGCAGCGAAGGTAATGGTTGATCTTGTTGAACATCCGGAGCCTCCTGTGCACCTTATATTGGGCAGCGAAGCCGCTGGCTTATTAAAAGCTGCCGATGAAGCACGCAAAGCCGAATTTGAAAAATGGCTCCCTGTTACAACTTCAACTGATCATGCCGAAGCGGAAGATTTTCTGAATACAGAATTTGGGAAATCAATAACCGCTCAAAAAGCATAATATAATTTCGGTTGTGGGGACATGTTCCACGGGATATATCAGACTTACGAAGCTTTTGAAACTTCGTAAGTCTTTCTTTATTATTAAATTTGAACAACATGCCTGTGTCAAATACAAAAACGTCGCCGCGGATACTTTATTCCTGCTACTCGCAAGTGAGCAGGGCCGGCGAGCAATTTATTGCCGACCATGTATTCGGCTATATCCTCTCCGGCGATTCGGAGCTTTATGTAAACGGTAAAAACTATTATTTTAAACAGGGCGATTACCGCTTTTTGAAACGGAACGAACTGGCAAAATTTGTAAAGCATCCACCCCCAGGCGGCGAATTTAAAACCATCACCATTGGTATGGATCAGGCTACCCTGCAAAGTATGAGTGCCGAACTTGATTTGCATGCAGATGGCCCGTATTCAGGCGAAAGCGCCTTATTCTTAAAGCCAAACGACTTGTTCAGCAATTACATCAAATCGTTAAGCCCCTATATAGATAAAAGCAGCGATGAGATCAATCCGGCACTTACCCTGCACAAGGTTAAGGAAGCTGTAATGATTTTGCTGGAAACAAACCCCGAACTCAAAAATATCCTTTTTGATTTCAGTGAACCCGGCAAAATAGACCTGGAGGCTTTCATGACTCAAAACTATCGTTTTAATGTAGACTTGAACCGCTTTGCTTACCTAACCGGTCGCAGCCTGGCAACATTTAAGCGCGATTTTGAACGGATCTTTAATATATCACCCAACCGGTGGATCCAACAGCAACGATTGAAGGACGCTTATTTCCTGATCAAAGAAAAGAAGCAGAAGGTATCTGATGTTTATATGGATGTGGGCTTTAAAGATCTTTCCCACTTTTCCTTCGCCTTTAAAAAAGCTTACGGGGTAGCGCCATCGGCGGTGTAACCGCTGAGGTAGTGTCAAGAAATCAAGATTCAAGAAACAAGAAGTCGAGACTTAAGAATCAGGACGAGAAAAAGAGTCAAGAAATCATGAGTCAAGAGCTAAGACATAAAAAAGCCAGGAATGGATTAGATCTCATTTCCTGGCTCTTGTATCTTATTGTCTTGACTCTAAATTTTGTCTTGACTCTAAATTCTTAATTCCTGACTCTTGCCATCTGGGGTCTATTCCCTAAACGTTAAACCTGAAGTGCATAATATCGCCATCCTGCACAATGTAGGTTTTACCTTCAACGCCCAGCTTGCCGTTTTCTTTGATGACAGCTTCAGAGCCGTTGAATTTCACAAAATCTTCGTATTTAATTACTTCGGCACGGATAAAGCCTTTTTCAAAATCGGTATGGATTACACCTGCAGCTTGTGGCGCGGTGAAACCCTGGGTAATAGTCCAGGCACGAACTTCCTGCACACCGGCAGTAAAGTAAGTAGCCAGATTTAATAACCTGTATGCCGCTTTGATCAGCTTGTTAACACCCGATTCGGTAAGACCAAGGTCATCCAAAAACATCTGGCGTTCTTCATAGGTTTCCAGTTGTGAAATTTCAGATTCAATCTGAGCTGAAATGATCAGCACTTCGGCATTTTCATCTTTAACGGCTGCTTTTACTTTTTCAACATAAGCATTACCGGTACTTACCGAACCTTCATCAACATTACAAACATATAATACCGGTTTAGCGGTAAGTAGCCATAGGTCGGCCACATATTCTTTATCTTCTTCCTCAACAGGTGCGGTACGGGCCGACTTACCTTCCAGCAGGTGATTTTTATAAACGGTTAAAACATCAAAGGTTTTTTTGGCCTCTTTGTCGCCGCCGGTTTTAGCCATCTTTTCAACCTTCTGAATCTTTTTCTCTATAGATTCAAGGTCCTTTAGCTGCAGTTCAGTATCGATGATCTCTTTATCGCGGATTGGGTCAACCGAGCCATCAACATGGATCACATTATCGTTATCAAAGCAACGTAATACGTGGATGATAGCATTGGTAGCGCGAATATTCGCCAAAAACTGGTTACCTAAACCTTCGCCTTTGCTGGCCCCTTTAACCAGGCCGGCAATATCAACTATTTCTATAACGTTTGGTACAATTGATTTTGGCTGTACTATTTCGGTAAGCTTTGTTAAGCGCTCATCCGGCACTGTAATTACACCCACGTTTGGCTCGATGGTACAAAACGGAAAATTAGCCGCCTGTGCCTTAGCGTTTGATAAGCAATTAAAAAGTGTCGATTTGCCCACATTCGGCAAACCTACTATACCACATTGTAAACCCATTGTTTGTTTTTATCTAATTTATATTGCAGGTTCATGGTTGATGGTTCATTGATGATAGCTTAAATCCTCTTAAATTATACCTAAAAGGCTATAAACCATGAACAATAAGCCATGAACTAAAAGCGTGCAAAGATAACAGAAAATTTTGCCTTATAATTTGAAAAAATAAACGACTTTTGCGCTCGGAAAAAAGAAGCTAAATATTAATACACCGATGTAAAAAAGGAGGGCCTATATATGGAAGAAATGGTTGAGCAAGTAGAATTGTTACTGGAAAAACAAGACGACACCCAATTACAGGAATATTTGAACAACCTTAACATATCGGATGTTGAAGAACTGATTGGCGAACTTCCTGAACATGGCCCCAAATTCATCGAAACCCTTTCGCTTAACCGCGCGGTTAACGTGTTCCGGATCCTTGAGTTCCCTGTCCAGGAGCGGATCATCAAAAAACTTTCGGGTCAAAAGCTTGAAGATCTGATCAACGAACTCCCTCCTGACGACCGTACGTCACTTTTCAGCGAATTGCATGGTGACGCCGTTCAAAAACTTATCCAAAAACTTTCACGCGAAAACCGCGAGGAGGCTTTAAAACTTTTAGGTTACGAAGAAGAGAGCGTTGGTCGCTTAATGACGCCCGATTATATTGCCGTTAAACGCACCTGGGATGTAAGCCGTGTACTTTCGCACATTCGCCGGTATGGTAAAAACTCAGAGACCATCGATGTTATTTATGTAATTGATGAGCACGGTGTTTTACTTGATGACATCCGGATCCGCGAGATTTTGTTGGTAAAGCCCGAAACCAAGGTGAGTGAGCTAATGGACGGTCGTTTGATTTCCCTTAGCGCCAGTGATCCGCAGGAAGAAGCAATCAACGTTTTCAGGATGAATAACCGCACCGCCCTGCCGGTTGTTGATAATAATGACGTATTGCTTGGCATAGTAACAGTTGATGACATCCTTTGGATAGCTAACGAAGAATATACCGAAGATATCCAGAAAATAGGTGGTACCGAAGCACTGGATGAACCTTATTTGGACATCAATCTTTTTAAACTTATAAAAAAACGCGTAGGCTGGCTCATCATTTTATTTTTAGGTGAGATGCTTACCGCTACCGCTATGGGTTATTTTGGCGATGAGATCTCCAAAGTGGTCGTGCTGGCCTATTTTATTCCGCTAATTATTTCAAGCGGAGGTAACAGTGGTTCGCAAGCTTCAACCCTCATTATTCAGGCCATGGCACTGGGCGAAGTTACCGTTGCCGACTGGTGGCGGGTAATGCGCCGGGAAATCCTTTCGGGTTTAATGCTTGGTGTTTGCTTAGGTTTGATAGGCTTTTTACGTATAGCGGCCTGGAGCATGTTCAGCAATATTTACGGCCCGCACTGGATGCTGGTAGGTTTTACTGTAGGTGCTTCTCTTATAGGTATTGTTTTATGGGGGTCTTTGTCAGGTTCGATGCTGCCACTTTTGCTTAAAAAACTTGGCGCCGACCCTGCTACCTCGTCGGCTCCGTTTGTAGCCACCCTGGTAGATGTTACCGGGTTGATTATTTACTTTACTATAGCCGTAATATTTATGCGGGGTATATTATTGTAATCCTCGCTTTCAAATATAACACACGCAAAAAGCCCTGTTTCTGAATAAGAAGCAGGGCTTTAATTATTTTAGTTTAGTATTGTTCTGTAGTAATTAGATCTCAAACGAAAAATCTTCATCGGCAGATGCCCTGGCAATTTCAGGGTTTTCGCTGTACTCATAGCGTTTTTCAACTACCTCCTGGTTTGATTTGATGTAGTCGATGGTATCTTTCAAACCTTCGGCAAATTTTTCAAAGTCTTCTTTATATAAAAAGATCTTGTGTTTTACAAACACCCCATCTTCCAAACGTTTTTTGCTTTCAGTAATAGTAACATAATAATCGTTTGAACGGGTTGCTTTTACATCAAAAAAATAGGTCCGCTTCCCGGCTCTCACCTTCTTCGAATAAACCTCTTCACGCTCTCTATTGTCAAAATCTCCCATATATATTTACCTGTAATTAGTTTTGGTTGGCATAAATATAAATAAATTTTCAAAGTGCAAGTATTTTATTCGTTATTATTGAGTTTTTTGAAACAAAAGCGTCATTTTTTTGTGTGGATGACCAATTACAGGTGGGCTGTGAAAAGAGAGCGCACACCAGTTCATCTCCCTACTGGCACAAGTGTTGTGCGGAGGTTGCGGGAATGCTCACTTGTGCCCATTCGTTATGCGTTTTGCTCTTCTTCCAGTAATTGTTTTTCGTAAAGCTCAAAGTAGGTGCCTTTAAGCTGCATGAGGTACGCATGGTTACCCTGCTCAACAATTTCGCCGTTATCCATTACCAGGATCTTGTCGGCATTTTTTATGGTGGAAATGCGGTGGGCTATGATGATGCTTGTTTTATCCTGCATTACCCGGCCAAGGTTATTCAAGATCTCCTCTTCCGTGCGGGTATCAACTGCCGAAAGACAATCGTCAAAGATCAAAACCTGAGGATGCTTAAATATGGCGCGTGCAATGGATACGCGTTGCTTTTGCCCGCCCGATAAGGTAACGCCGCGTTCGCCGATGAGTGTTGTAAAACCTTCTTCCAGCTCAATAATATTATTGTATACCGCGGCATCTTTGGCAGCCTGCTCAACAACCGGCATATCCAGTACATCGGCACTAAAAGCAATGTTATTGGCAATAGTATCCGAAAACAGGAAAACCTCCTGTGGTACAAAACCTATCTGCGAGCGATAGTTTTCGAGGCCAAGTGATTTTATCGGCCGACCGTCAATGGAGATCTCCCCACCCGTAGTATCGTACATACGCATCACCAGGTTGGCAATTGTTGATTTACCCGAACCCGTACGACCTATAATTGCCAGCATCTGCCCAGGCTCTACGGTAAACGAAACATTCTTTAAAGCCTGGATGCCGGTATCGGGATAAATGAATGATACATCATCAAACTTAATCAATCCCTCAACATGGTGGCTTTCTGCAAGCGGCGAAATGATCTCTGGCTTTTCGTGCAAAAATTCATTGATGCGCTTTTGCGAGGCCGCAGCCCGCTGCACCAGTGAGGTTACCCATCCCAGCGAAATAACCGGGAACGACAGCATATTGAGGTAAACAATAAACTCGGCAATATTGCCCGGGGTAATGTTACCTTTTATTACTTCCACCCCGCCAACGTACATGGTTATTACGTTACTCAGGCCTACCAGCAATAACATGATCGGGAAAAACAGGGCTTGTACTTTAGCCAGTTCCATAGAGTGCACTTTATAGTCTTCGCTCTCCTTGGCAAAGTTTTCGCGCACAAAGCCTTCGCGCACGTACGATTTGATCACCCTGATGCCCGAAAAATTTTCCTGCACAAAGCTGGATAAACCAGACAGGCGCTCCTGGATCATCTCACTGCGGTGATTGATAATATTGTTTACATAGTAAATAACACCGGCCAAAATAGGCAATGGCAATACCGAAAAAATGGCCAGTTGTACGTTTACTGTAAGCATGGCATATATTACCATAACAAACAATACTACGGTATTGATGGAGTACATAATCCCCGGCCCAAGGTACATGCGCACACGGCTAACATCCTCCGTTACCCGGTTCATTAAATCTCCGGTGTTGTGGCGGCGATAAAAGGCGAGAGAAAGTTCCTGGTAGTGGTTGTAGATCTCGTTTTTTAAATCGTACTCGATATGGCGCGACATGAGGATGATGGTTTGCCTCATAAAAAACAGGAACAGGCCCCGCAGCAAGGCCAGCACCAATACCAGTGTACCAAACAGGAATAAGCTGGTACCGAAAATATCATAAATAAAACTCTGCCTGTCGAAACCCGAAAAAAGCTGGTAGGCCCCTATGTTTTCGGTAACCAGGTCAAAAGCTACGCGGATAACCTGTGCCGGCAGCACACCAAAAACATTTGATATAATTACAAACAACACGCCCGGGATGAGCCGCCAGCGGTATTTGTAAAAAAACTTATTAAGGTATGCGAGGTCTTTCATTTATTATAGTCCGGAAGCCGGGAAGTCGGAAAAGTCCGCAAGTCCTGACCTTATGATCAAAAGTATTAAAATTTGGGGAGAGTGATGGAATGGAAAAGTCGGCCGGATGTAAGAATGTTATATTGATCCATCTGTTACAATCCCATCAGTGTTCAATTTTTAAAAGTGTGAACACTTGCATATTTTTCTAAAATAAACACCATTGACAATCAATGCGTTACAAACAACACAAACGCCCTTAAAAGTCCAATTGAACACACACATCCTAATAATCAATCAGTTACAAAATCAAGAAGTAAAAAGTTGAACACCCGTTTTTTAAAAATTGAACACTGACAGGATCTTGTCAGTATGATCAGTCCTTTTTAGTCAATCGTTTATCAAAGGCAAAAGGCCTTACCTCATCAATTTTCAACAGCGCAGTATTATGGTGCATGGGATTTATCAGCACATTTTTAGCAAGGGGATCTATCACACTCGGAATGTAAAGCAGCAGCTCACTTTTGACGAAAGCCAGGCATTACCTATTCTTTGATATTAATATTCTATAAATACAACATGTTTGTCGTTCCCGGCAATAACATTACTTTTGCCGACGTTAAAAAAAAGAAGCGGATAGTTAAAATGTGCTTCGATAATTTATAGTCAAACCTTTAACCTTTGATCAAAAGACCTTCTTCATTACTGATGACCACCAAACTATGTACCCTGCCTTTATACTTATTATTGATATGTTTCTTTGCAACCGGATGTAAAAAGACCGACAGTCCACCAAAGCCAACTACAACAATAGCTATTAATCCTTCATCGTTAAATGTAGTTAAAAACCCGATCTATTCTTACCGGTTAGAAGCAACGGTTAGCAATGGCTCGGGATCTGAGCAAATAACCTGGAGCTCCGAAAACACCAGGATAGCAACAGTTACTGCCAATGGCTTGGTTTCGTGCTTAGCGGCAGGGCAAACCAATATTGTTGCTACCCTTACAGATGGAAAAACCTTTGCTAAATGTAAAGTGACCATTACCGACGAAAACGATTACAAATATAGGCTCATACTTAAAGACAAGGGCACATCTGCTTATTCGATAAATAAACCATCCGAATTTTTATCGGCGCGAGCAATTGAGCGCCGCCGGAAACGTAATATTCCAATTGATGGAACAGACCTCCCGATCTCTCCCGATTATATTAAAGCGATAAAACAAGTAGGCGGTGTGATAGTAGCACAAAGCAAATGGCTTAACACGGTTAGCGTAAACACATCTGATCAGTTTTTGGTAGATAAATACAAAGCATTACCATTTGTAAAAGATGTGATATTGGTGTGGGAAGGGCCAAGACTTACCTCCCCACCTGCCAAATACACAGATGCGCCACAGCCAGGTTCAAACCAAACCGCCAATACGCCGCTTGATTACGGCGCGGCGACAGCAAATATCAGCACATCCAATGGACAGGCCCTGCACAACAAGGGCTTTAAAGGCGCCGGGATTGATATTGCCGTTATTGACGAAGGCTTTATCAACCTGAAAACTAACCCGGCTTTTAACAACGTCAGCATCAAGGGCGCAAAATCATTTGTTTATGAAAGTCCGGATCCTTATGCTATTGATAACCATGGTGTATGGGTTACATCGTGCATGGCTGTAAACAAACCTGGCACCTACGTAGGCACAGCACCCGAAGCAAATTACTGGTTATTCCATACCGAGGATGCATCTACAGAGTATCCTATTGAAGAAGATTACTGGGTTAACGCCATTGAGTACGCCGATAGCGTTGGGGTAGATATCGTTAATTCGTCGCTTACTTATACAAATGGTTATTACCTGACCGAGGCCCGTTATAAATTTGAGGATATGGACGGAAAAACGGCAATGGCTACCAGGGCAGCCAATATTGCGTTTAACAAAGGCATTTTTATTGTATGCTGTGCAGGTAACGAACAGCAATGGGTAGGTACTCCTGCCGATTCGCCTGATGTGCTAACGGTAGGTGCAGTTAACTATACAGGTATTATTGTCCCTATCTCGTCGTTTGGAATAACAGTTGATGGCCGTGTTAAACCCGATATTGTAGCGGTGGGCATAGGAGCCGGTGTGATTAACCCGATGGGGGTTTCGGAAGAACGAATGGGCACATCCTATTCCAGCCCTATTATGTGCGGCCTGGCTGCCTGTTTATGGCAGGCTTATCCCAAACTAACTAATAGAGATTTGCTTGCGGTGCTCAGAAAATCAGCTAACAAATATAATAACCCGGTTATGCCTTACGGTTATGGCCTTGCCGATATGCAAAAAGCTATGGATTTTGCTAAAACTATATCTGATGCTAAATAATATGAATATGATATATGTCCGTTACCTCAAGGCCATACTTTGCGATAAATGCGCTCATTTATAATAAGCCACAAATTTAAACCCGAAAATTCCCTCAAAATCAAATTTGTTTTCATAATCCCATTATAATCATTAAGCCTTTAATATCGAACTAAAGGTTGTTGATACATATTTAATGGCGTTTTCATACGCACTCCCAACTTAATATCTTTGTCAGTATTAAAAAAAACCTCTACTTTTGTGCGCTTAAAGACATTTACTTATAGTACTAATGCCTGAACAACATCCACCGGAATCTATATTTAGCCAACTTGACGCTTTCGGGCACAAGAAAGTTGTTTTTTGTACCGATCCTGATACCCATCTGAAAGCTATTATCGCGATCCATAATACAACGCTTGGCCCTGCTTTTGGCGGCGTACGTATGTGGGCCTATAAAACCGAAGGTGATGCCCTTAATGATGTATTGCGTTTAGCCAAAAGCATGACCTACAAGGCAGCGATAGCCGGCCTTAATCTTGGCGGCGGCTATTCGGTGATCATCGGCGATTCGCGCCAGGACAAAAACGAAGCTTTACTGCGTAAATTTGGCCGGTTCATAAAAAACCTTAACGGCGAATTTATTGCCGCCGAAGACGTAGGCACCAGTCCGCGCGATATGGAGTACATTAAAATGGAAACCAACCATGTTACCGGCGCTCCAGAAAACATCGGCGGCAGCGGCGACCCTTCGCCAATAACAGCGCTGGGCGTTTTGATGGGCATTAAGGCTTGTGTAAGGGAAATGTATGGCAGCGACAGCTTAACAGGCAAATCGGTTATTGTACAGGGCATTGGCCATGTGGGCGAAAACCTGGTACGCCTGCTAAGGGACGAAAATGTAAAAGTTTACGCCAGCGATATTAATGAGGAACGCGTAAGCCAAATCTCCAAAAAATATGGTGCCCAACCGGTATCAAATAATAATATTTTTGATATCGATGCGGATATTTACGCGCCATGCGCCATGGGCGGTACCGTGAATTCGCAAACCATTGCCAAATTAAAATGCGGCATTATAGCAGGTTCGGCCAATAACCAGCTGCTTGATGAAAATGTGCACGGGCAAATGCTGCTTGATAAAGGTGTGCTTTTTGCCCCCGATTATGTGATCAACGCGGGGGGTATTATTACCGGTTATTCGGAGTTGATGAATTTCAATAAAAAGCGTACCTTACAGCTTACAGAAAATATTTATGATGCTACGCGCAATGTGTTAAAGCTGTCAAAGGCCGAAAACATTCCAACCATTAGCGCGGCCAATAAAATAGCCGAAAAACGCATTGAAGACATCAGAAAAGTAAAATCATCCTATTAAAACAATTAATTTTTATATAAACCGTTTGCATAAGCAAACCAAATCGTTCTTACAAAAATGTTAAACAGAAGGCACCTCCGGGTAAAGGTATTACAGGCACTGTACGCGTATCATCAATCAGACACGAAAGATGTTAAGCTATTCGAGAAAAACATGCTGAGCAGCATTGACCAGGTTTACGAAATGTATATCTGGATGCTATCATTAATTAATGAAGTAGTAAGTTTTGCCGCGAATGACGCACAGGAACGCGCCAACAAACACCTCCCTACCGCCGATGACTTAAATGCAAACCTAAAGATCCTCACCAACAGGTTTATCCTGAGCCTGAATGATAATAAGGAATACATTACAGCCTGGAAAAAGTACAAAGTTGACTGGACCTTTGAGCCCGAACTTGCAAAATCACTTTTCATTATCCTTAAAAACTCGCCCGAGTATGCCGAGTATCTTGCCAAAACAGACGATACACTGCAAACAGACAAGGATATCATCAAATTCATTTTCAAAAAGGTTATCCTTAAATCATCATTAGCCGAGCAGGTTTTTGAAGACAGGTTTATTTTTTGGCCTGTTGATAAAGACGTGCTCCAGGCGCTTATTGCCAAAACGTTCAAAAACTTTTCGCATGATGATTACAAGCTTAACCAGCTTGCCGAAATTACCGGCAACTGGGTTGAGGACCGTGAGTTTGTGGTAAACCTGTTTCAGCAAAGCATCAGGTACAATGAGGCCTACCATGAGCTGATAGCCGCTAAAACCCAAAACTGGGAGCCCGAGCGTATTGCCATGATGGATACCCTGTTAATGAAAATGGCTATAACTGAGTTTATTAACTTTAATTCTATCCCGGTTAAGGTTACTATAAACGAGTATCTTGAAATATCAAAAGAGTTTAGCACGCCTAAGAGTAATTCATTTATAAACGGTATCTTGGACAAGATTTTAATAGAGCTTAAAGCCGAAAACAAAATCAAAAAGATAGGCCGTGGCTTAATAGAATAATATTAAAAAATGAAAAAACTATTTTTAAGCTTAGTAGCATCAGGCATGTTATTATCGGCCTGCAACAGCAGCAACGGCAACACAGCCGATAACGCTTCAAAAGCTAATGCCGATAGCGCCGCAACCGCGGCTAACGCGCCGGTAGCTAAATTTGAAAAGGAAAGCCACGATTTCGGCAAGATCAAAGAAGGCGACAAAGTATCGTACGATTTCAAGTTCACCAACACAGGTAAATCGCCGTTAATTATTACCAACGCGCGTGCTACCTGCGGCTGTACTACCCCTACCTGGCCAAAAGCGCCAGTTAAACCCGGCGAAAGCGGCGTGATCAGCGTTACTTTTAACAGTGCCGGTAAAAGCGGTTTACAGGATAAACAAATAACCGTTACAGCAAACACCCAGCCTGCCGAAACTATGGTACATTTAATTGGCGAGGTTTTAAAAAAATAACAATTAATTTAAACAAATGATAGCTACTATTTTATTACAGGCTTCAAGCGGCGGCTTAGGCAGCTACGGTTCATTAGTACCAATGGTACTGATTATCGTGGTGTTTTACTTCTTTATGATCCGCCCGCAGGTTAAAAAGCAAAAAGATCAAAAAAAATACGTTGAAGAACTTAAAAAAGGCGACAGGGTTATAACTACAGCCGGCATCCACGGCCGTATCGTTGATTTAAACGAAACCACATTTTTGGTTGAGGTTGAAAACGGCAAGATCCGCTTTGATAAATCGGCCATATCGCTTGATGCATCAAAAGCATTGAATACACCGGCGGTTGAGAAGAAAGCGTAATTGAGCTTAAAGCATAAAGCTAAAGGCCGAAAGCTAAAACAACCTTAGTTTAAACTAAAGCGGAACGCTTAAAGCCGAAAGCAAAATATACTTATAAATAAAACAGCAAAAGCTGAAGGTTAAGAAATGAGCAATACATTTTTCGGCTTTCAGCTTTTAGCATTAAGCCTTCAGCTTAAAATATGGCAATAGTAAAATTATCGGCAACAGAACGCAGGCGGCTCTCGGTATTTTTTACCTGTTTGTCGTTGGCTATCATTGCCTGGATTTTTACTACCCTTTCCGATCCGCTTCCGTATAAGGTAAAAAAGGTTTTAACTTTTAAAAACGCGCCGCAAAGGCGGGCTTTTCATTCGCTGCAGCCCGATACTGTTGATGCTACCATACAGGGTACCGGCTGGCAAATGCTGTTCTCCAGGCTCAACAGCGATAATAAGCCACTAACTGTTGACCTCCGCTCGCTCGAAACCCGCAATTATGTGGTTATCGACAGCACGCAGCTTAAGCAGATGAATATGGGGAAAGATCCGGCTAACCGCATTTCATCTATTGACCCGGATACGCTTTATTTTGATTTCAGTAACCGCCTTATCAAAAAGGTCCCCGTTCAGCTTACCATGGGCGTTAGCTATCAAAAGCAATTTGCCGTATCGGGTAACATAACGGTGAGGCCTGCTTATGTTACCGTGAGCGGCCCTATTGAACGCCTGAAGCAAATCACCTCGTGGAAAACAGACTCGCTTAAATTCAGTAATGTTAATGAAACCATTAATACCAGGGTCAACTTAAAGCCCAGCAATGAAGGCAACCTGAATGTTTATCCACGCTCGGTACAGGCTATTGTCCCGGTTGATGAATTTACTGAGAAAACGCTGGAGATCCCCGTGAAGTTGATCAATAACAATAACTATTACACCGTAAAAGTATTTCCGCAAAAAATTAAAGTAACTTTTACTACGTCTTTAAGCCGGTATGCCGATATTGATGAAGACCTGTTTGAGGCTGTTGCCGATCTTAATCTTTGGCGCGATAAGGGTTATACGGCCCTGCCGGTAAAGCTTATCCATATGCCTCCCTTTTGTAAAATAGTAAAGATTGCCCCTGCCAATATTGACTTCTACATAAAAAAATAATGCTTAAAATAGGTTTAACCGGTAACATAGGCAGCGGCAAAACTACCGTAGCCCAGGTATTTGAATTGCTTGGCATCCCTGTTTTTTATGCCGATGACGAAGCCAAAAAAGTAATGGTTACCGACCGGCTTCTTATTGAAGGTATTAAACAAACTTTTGGTCCGCAGGCTTATTTTGATGATGGCAGCCTGAACCGCAAATATATATCGGGGATAGTTTTTAACAATAAAGCCGAACTTGAAAAGCTTAACGCCCTGGTACATCCTGCCGTGTTCAGGGCTTTTGATAGTTTTGACCAACTGCACAAGGATGCTCCCTACGTGATCCGGGAAGCGGCCATTTTATTTGAAAGTGGCTCATACAAAATGTGCGACAGGGCCATCATGATCACCGCCCCGCTTGAAGTTCGCATTGCCCGCGTTATGGAGCGCGACGGCATTAGCCGGGCCGATGTTGAAAGCCGCGAGGCCCGCCAGCTATCGCAGGAGGAAAAACTGAAACTGGCCAATGATGTAATTATTAACGATGGTAAACAATTGGTTATACCGCAGGTAATAGCCCTGCATGAACTTTATTTATCGCTCGCTCAGCATTAATGATACTTGACGATTTTGTTTCTTTTGACGAAAAAGGGCTGTACTGCAAATACGGCGACTTTTATATCGATCCGCAACTGCCGGTAAAAACGGCTGTAATATCCCATGCCCATGCCGATCATGCTATAAGTGGCAACAACAACGTTTACTGCACACGTGCCACAGCAAGCATTATGCAGCTTAGGTATGACCGTACCGCCGCCAAAGTTTTTAACATAGCTGCCTTTAACCAGCCATTTGAAGTAGGCCGGGTTACGGTAACACTGATCCCGGCGGGGCATATGCTTGGTTCGGCCCAAATACTGATGGAGTATGATGGCGCAAGGTATTTATACACCGGCGACTACAAACTGCAACCCGATGCTACCTGCGAACCTATTGAATGGGTTACCACCGATGTGCTGATCACCGAAAGCACTTTCGCCAATCCGGCTGTTATTCACCCGGATCCGGTGAGCGAGATCCGTAAGATCAACGATATTAAAAGCAATATTTTACTTGGTGCATATGCGCTGGGTAAAAGTCAGCGGTTGATCAACCTCATTACCGAACATGCACCGCAAAAAAAGATCCTGGTACATCATAAAATAATGCCCATCAATGCTATTTATGAAAAGATGGGCTTCCCTCCCGGCAAATACCAGATTTACGGACGCAAACTGATGAAGGTGCAGGATGAGTTTGTTTACATTGTACCGCCCTTTACTTTCGACAGTTACATCAGGGCCACGGGAGTAAAACGCCTTTTTGCATCGGGATGGAAAAACCTGCAGGTTAACAACCAGGATACCCTCTTTATATCCGACCATGTGGACTGGAACGATATCCTGCAAACCATCGCCAACACCAAACCCAAACAGGTGTGGACACTTCACGGTAAAGGCGAGTACCTGAAAGCTTATTTTAAAGATGATATCTTTGTAAAAATTCTGAACTGATGTTACAGGAAGGCATTGATTATTATATCAACGAAGATGGCAATTTCGTTTTTACCGAAGCCTACCATTTAAAGCGGGGCAATTGCTGTAAAAACAAGTGCCTGCATTGCCCCTGGGGTTATGGCAAGGTAAAATTATTTGGAAATGACACTGAATCAGACGGTAGCGATAAATAAATCAATGTTAAATTAAAAATAATTAAACATATTTGCATCCAATTCATTACTATTACTATGCGAATAGAAGACGAAATACAAAGTACCAATTTTGAAGACAACTACCACAAAGTAGCCATTAACGTGGCGTACACGCAAGGTTGGCTGGCTAACTATTTTCGTTGTCATTTTGAAAAACATAATATTACCCAGCAGCAATTCAATATACTGCGGATACTGCGCGGCCAATATCCTAAACCGGCTACCATAAATTTGCTGAAGGAAAGGATGATCGATAAGATGTCGGATGCATCGCGCATTGTTGACCGCCTTGTTCAAAAAGGACTGGTATCACGCTGCACCAATAATAAAGACAGGCGCGCCGTAGATATCCGCATCAGCGAAGAAGGCCTTGCAACTCTTTCAAAAATGGACGCCGAGTTTAAAACCAAAGAAATCCTAAGCAATAACCTCACCGAAGATGAAGCCGCGACCCTAAGCGATCTATTGGACAAAATGCGGGGATGATTTTTTAGGTGAAAGGGAAAAGGCGAAAGGTTTATTGCCTTTAAATTCAAAATAAAAACATGTCATTGCGAGCGTAGCGCGGCAATCTCGTAGCCAACGCATGTACGATCTGCATCGGCTACGAGATTGCTTCGTCGTTCCTCCTCGCAATGCCATATCATGTATAAACTTTAATTGGTTACGAAGCCTTAAAAGCCGCAACTTCATCCTTCAGTATTGCCAGCACTTCCGGCCTTACATTACCGAAGAAAGACACGCCCATCGCGCCATTTTTAAGCGCCACCTGTATACCCGTGCGGATTTCATCATCACTCTTAAAATCTGAAAGGTACAGGCCAGCGTACAGCGGGAACCTTCCGGCCAGGAAATGCACACCTTCCGCTACGGCGTTACCTATCCAGCTCACGCCTTCTTTGTAAAAACCGTGGTAAATCATGGGGCAAATGCCATCCATGTTCCAGTTTGTCCAGTCCTGCCTTACATTGCGGCGGGCAACTTCGGGTGTTGGGAATACGGCCGCTGTTATCTGTTTTTTATGCTGATGGGCTACAGTCGAAATACCGTTTACTACGCGGGTAATATTATTATATCTGAACAATCGCCATGAAAGGCTTGCTTCAGGATATTGGATCTGATCGAGATCCTGGTTGTATTCTTCCTTGAATTTGGCTTTGCAAACATCGCAGTAGCAAAAATCATATTCGGGCAGCTCTTTGGTTTGATCGATCTTGTAATGGTCCCAAAGGTTTACAGGCAATATCACATCGCAATAACGCACATAATCCAGGTGGATACCATCGATATAATCTTTAGCCAAAATATCATCGACAGTTTTGGTTAAATACTCCTGCACTTCGGGGCGAGACGGACACAGCCAGCGATAATACTGCACATAAGGCGGATGATCTGCACATGATTCGCCTTTGCGGTTTTTGCTGTACCATTCGGGCTTTTCGTTTACCAGTTCGGCACGGTTAAAAGTCCAGATCCAGCGGTGGGCCTCCAGGCCTTTAGCTTTAGCGGCACGGAAATGGCGCTCGCTGTCGTTCTCGAAAAAAATACCCGTTATCCCCGATGCTTTGTAGGAAGCGTAGCGGGTGGCCAGCTCATCATCTGTATCTTTGGGGTTAGGGTTGATCCACACCCAGTTTTTCATGGCTTTTTTCTTGCTGCTTTTGGCAGCGTCAACAGCAGCATTGCTTGCTAAGGGCAACTGGGCAGCCACGCCAGCCAGTAAACCGGCCTTTAAAAATTCGCGCTTATTCATGGAGTTTTAGGAATTATCTGTGCTGTACCAGGCCATCCTGGTCAATGGTATAGGTTGTTTGGTTTTTGTTATCGATAACATAAGCTATAAACTGATGGGCAGTTGCTTCCAGCTTAAGTTCGTTAGCATGGCCCGTTACGGTTACCTTATTTTCAACACCCAGGTTGTTTAATGAGGTGCAGTATTCGTGATGATCTTTAAACCACTGCTTTTGCTTGTAATAAACCAGCCACAGGTATTTCTTTTGCTCTTCGGCGTAAGGCATTTTAAACGTCCCGTCATCAGCCTCATGATCGCTGAAAAGGAGGTAGCCCCAGCGTTCGGGGTAATGCATATTGATAAGTCCCTGGTTACTCCAAACCCAGTTATGCTCGGGCAAATTATGCCCGGCATTATCCTGCAGCTTTACATATTTGCCATTCTGCACTTTAATATCGTACTGCACCCGCGAAAAATTGATGCGCCATAAAGTACCATCCTTTATCACAGCGCGGTTAAAGCCACCGGCTATGGCTTTAAATGGGATAGCCATTTCAACCGTCCAGCCTTTATCAGTATCCGTAGGATCATTCAGCGTACCCTCAACTTTTACCGCCGAGCGCAGGCCATGCGTATCCCAACCGGTTACCGCGGCGCCGTCATTTCGGTAAGGCCTGGTCAAAAACAAATCGAAAATGGTATTGAGGGCATTCACCTCAATTTCAAAATATTTATGTGTGCTGTTTGTGGGATCGATAAACAGCTCAAAATCATTATCCTTGTAAACAATATCATCATGATGGCTAAGCGTAGCCCAAACATGGGGATCTCTGATCCGGGCTGCTACATACAGGCAGCTATCGTCCCAAAGCATTTTAACGTTGGTTTGCAGCGGAGGCTGCGGTTTAAGGTGGCCCTCAATATCCTGGAAGTCCCGGGTCCATTTGGCCTGCTGCCATACAGCATCTTCCACATCGCCGTCAATTACCGGCGCTTGCTTTACGTATTTCGCAACATAGCCGTAAGGGGTGGTAAACAGATCAGGGAATTCTTTAAACGCGTCCTGTGCTTTTACAAATCCCGGGAGTATAAATAAAGCGGCTGTAAGGCCCGGCTTAATAAAACAATTGTCAAAGATGTTGCTCAGTTTCATTTACTGCCCAGCGCTAAGATGTAATCAAACTCTTCGCGCTTTACCCCCATTACCGATAAACGCCCCTGTCTTACCAGGCCAATATCCTGTAATTTAGGGTCGGCTTTGATCTGCTCAAGGGTCACCGGGGTTTTCAGGGCTTCAACCGGGGCAAGGTCAACCACCACCCAATTGGTATCATCGGTTGTGGGGTCCTGGTAAGCTTCCTTAACAACTTTGGCTATGCCTACAATCTCTTTTCCTTCGTTGCTGTGGTAAAATAACACCAGGTCGCCCTCCTTCATTTCCCTCAGGTTATTGCGTGCCTGGTAATTGCGCACACCATCCCAAAAGGTACGACCATCCTTATTGAATTTTTCCCAGCTGTATTTAAAGGGCTCACTTTTTACTAACCAATGTTGCATTTGTACGGTATAATTTTTTGTAACGTAAAAATGTAAAAAAGGGAGCGTAAACTAAAATGCGCTACAGGCAATACAGGGTATTGTTACAATGAAATTACGGGGTGGAGTGGTGATGTAGTGGCTAATAAACTATTTACTTATTCATTACTGGTCAGCAACTGGGTTAGCCGTTTAGCATTTTGCGCATTGATAGTGTTTGTTAAAGGAACAGAAGTATAAACAGCAATGCCCTGGTCATCATCGGGGTGATAGCTCAACAATAGTTTTACCGTGCGCGAATCCCACAGATAAACGTCCTGGTAATCATTTGGCTTTGCGGTGAAGGTACCGTACCAGTGCAAAAATTTACTGAGCATTTTATAGCCCTGGTTACGGTTAAAGAAAACATAAATATTTACTATTTTATTTTGCCATGTACGTACACAAATATGAGTTGCGGTTAGCCCGTCTTCCAGTTCCAGCTGCTTATCCGGATGATATTCATAGGTAACACAGCTATCAGCATCAGGCTTGCTGCCTTCACCATCAATGTAAGTTAAAGCCTGCTCCTGCTCGCCGGTTAATAAGCCGCCCAGGTTAAACCCGCCAATTCCGTTGCGTGCCCTTAAATATGCCAGCGACCCAATTTTCCCTGCCTGTGAAAAACCCGGCGAATGTAAACACATGATGATCAAAAGCCCCATAACTACTCTGTAGGGCAAGTAGCAAAAAAGCTTAGCTTTCATATCCTCCTCCTTCGTTTTACAACGGCTAAATCAGCACCGTAACAAGGGGTACTTAAGCCATTGAGTAAAACGAATTTGGAGAAATAATCAGCTGATTATCAAACCATAATAACGATTGTATCACAAATTGAGCTACCTTTACACTTTATTGCACAGATACTTGTTTACTTCTTTCGCAACAATGTATAATAAACCTCAAAAAACTTTTGATACTAATCAGTCAGCATATATTCTTTAAGCCGGGCCTGTAGTTTTATGGCCTGCGTAATGAGGGTTTTATCATTGATGTATTGCTCAAAAGCGACATCGGGGCCGATAAGGTTTTCCTTAAAAATGTCCTTAAACCTGGAGTACTTTAATGCCAGGTTCCACTTGTCTTTCAGATACTCAAAAACCTGTTCATCCGCGTCTTTCAGCATCGAATAATTAACAACTACAAAAGCATCCCGGGGCAGCGTTTCAATACATTTCAAAATATCCTGGTTGTAGGCTATCCAAACTTTCAGGTATTCGGTAGCATGATCATTATAAAACTGCACCATGCGGCGGCCGCGGCGAAATTTTTTCCATACCAGCCTTGAAAAATATTTACGCGCTATGTACCTGTTTTCCACCCACTTAAATTCACGCCGTAAAAGTGAACTAACTACCGACTGATAATCGCGCAGGATAACCAGGTAACAGGCATCGGGCAGCAGTTCTTTATATACATCCAGAAACAGACAGGTCCGCGGGTCTTTCCAGCCCCATTGGTCGTATAACTGTTGTTTAACTTTAATAATGCTTTTAAGCTTTTCCCTTTCGTACAAGGTAAACTGGGCCACATGCTCAACCGTAAGCCCGGTTTTGGGCAGGTTATGGCCAGCCAGGATCTCTTCGTGCATTTTTAAAAATTCAATATCTTCAAAATGCCCTTCCACATTGCCATGGCCGCCGGGTACCAGTTTTTCGCCTGTTTGCAGACCGCATTTGCTCAACCACTGGGTAATAAGCGAGGTTCCGGAACGGTGCATCCCGGTAATGATCAGTACTCTTTTTTGCATAAATCTGTTATGGGCGTCCTTTTATCAGGAGTAGCTTGGTATCTTATTGGTCTGCTTAACAGGATGCAGGTTATTTATAATATAATAGAGCAGTGATGAGGTACTTTGTTGTATGGTATAATTGCAGGTATCAATATATAGGTCGGGCTTAACGGGTACATCAAACCTATCGTTAATACCTGTCAGGTTGGGTAGCTTATCAGGATGCCCATCCGGCAGCAACGCCCTTTTGTACAAACCTTTAGTGTCGCGGCTTATCAGCTTGTTCACCGGGCAATCTACGTGGATAATACTTACATGATCATATTTTTCGGCAAGTTCCTGCCTGACATCTTCATATGGATTTATAGCACTCACTATGGTAACAATACCCTGAGCGCTGAAACGACTAGCTACAAAGCCCAGGCGGCGGATGTTCTCGTTCCGGTCTTCCTTACTAAAGCCCAGATCACGGCAAAGTGCCGCGCGGTATTCATCACCGTCAATGATCTCAATTTTAATCCCCAGGCTTGTTAATTCGGTGGCCACACTTTTTGCCAAAGTAGTTTTCCCCGCACCTGATAATCCGCAAAATAAAAGTATCATGCCTTAATTTTTTTATTTAATATGCCTTATTGATCAGCTTAACATATTGCTTAGGATAAGTGAACTTAGGAAATTAATTGGCTGATAAATTTTGTTACATTGTAAATAATCAATTACATGCAACACTGAACAACGGAAAATCAGGAGAAAAAAGTAACCAATACCGGCTAAAAATGAAGATTTAATGAATAAATGGATGTATACGGTCAAACACTAACCAACGCTACACTTAACAAAAATGTTACGTTATTTAATTTATCAAAAATGATTTTGGATACCATTTGAGGAACCGTTTTTATGATACCTTTACTGCCGGGCTAAAAACCTGTCACAATAATATGAACGAATTTTTACTTAACGGGGGTGCCTATGTTGGCAATACCAAAGTCTCCAAACCTTTTGCAGCTTTGAAAGCTGATACTTCTGTACTCAAGATTAACCTTGGTTTGTTAGGTCAGTTATTTTTCAACGCTGATGATATCGTTCAAATCGAATATGCATCCTCAATTGCCGGCAGCGGCATCAAGATAATACACAACGTATCGTCATACCCAAAAAGAGTTATGTTTACAGCAAACATGCCTTACAATGACATAATTGAAAACATAAAAGCAACGGGTTTCTTTAATAAAACCGCCAATAACCAGGTACAATATTACCAGGTTAAGAAAATGCAGGGGCAGGGCAGAATACCATTTAAAACTGCTGCGATAGCTGCGTTTTTAGCAGGCTGGAATATTCCATTTATTACAGGCTTAGTGCAGGAGGATGTTAGCCGTACCTTCAGTTATTCACGCTTCTCAATCTTGTTTCTTTTCCTGATGGCTGCACTAACACTCTTTTCTGCCCCTTTTCAAACATTAGTGCTGAAAGAGGACAGGCAAATAAATGATATGAAAAGATCCTTATATTTTATACTGCTTTTGACCCTGATAAGCAGCATTATGGTTACCGTTATAAGTAGTAAGGCTATTATTAAATAATCATAAGTTATTCAACATCGTCTGCAACAGGCTCTTCTTTATCCGGCATAAAAAGTAAAACAAGCGCCCCTATTTGTAACAGGTCAATTATAACAGCGATGCAACCTGCATATAAGTTTGCATTAAAAGTTGCGGGCAGATTTATAGCGTCAGGCGTTATAGTTAAGATTAACAAGCCTAATAGCAGCCATTTTGCCCATTTATAACCCCGCCTGATAAATAAAGCCAGTAAAAGTAAAATGCCCAGCGCTATGCACGTTGCTAAAGCGATTTGAAAAGAAGCCGACCTTCCGCCGTTCAAATAATAATAAACCAGGTACAAAACCGCCGATACGCGGATCATGCCGGATGCTATATTAACTTTTGATTGCGAGGATAGGGTCATAACTGTTAAAATCGAAATCGGTATCAATGCAGTATCTTAAACATCAGCTCCTTCATCAACTCACCATGTGGCGCGTTTGATTCAACACCTTTACTTTTCAGATCATATTCGCGCAGGTAGCTGATCACCTGGAAAATTTTACCAAGTGGGTAGTTACGGGCGGCCTGCTCATAATCTTTAATAAAGTATGGGTTAACGCCCATTTCGCGGGCAAGGTTTTGCGGGGTTTTATCTTTTACGTAATGGTACACCAGCACCTTGCTGAAAAAGTTATTCAGGTTGCCGAGCACCAAAACAATGGGATTTGATTTGGGATTGGCTTCAAAGTAATTGATGATCTGGTTTACCTTGTAAGCATCTTTTTTGGTGAGGGCCGTTTGCAGCTCAAATACATTGTACTCCTTACTGATACCAATATTATCCTGGATATGCTTCAGGGTAATCTCCTGCCCGGCGCTAACATTCAGCATCAGTTTTTCGAGCTCGTTGGCAATTTTAGCCAGGTCGTTACCCAGGTACTCGGCAATCATGGCCGATCCCTGCTGGTTCATTTTGTAGCCCTTCTCGCTTACATAACCTTCAACCCAGGCCGGCACCTTATTATCATATAAAGTAGCCGATTCAAAAATAAGCCCGTTCTTTTCAATGGCCTTGTAGGTTTTTTTACGCTTATCAAACTTGCCGTATTTGTAGCAAAAAACAAGAATAGTACTTGGCAGCGGGTTTTCGAGATAGCTCAATACCGGGTCGATGCTTTTCTTGTTATCATCGTCCTTCCCCCATTTCATGTCCTGTGCCTCTTTTACCAGCACCACCTGGTAATCGGCCATCATGGGGTAACGCTTGGCGGCATTGAGCACGGTCATGATGTCGGTATCCTTGCCGTAAACCACGGTTTGATTGAAGCCGCGTTCATGCTCGGGCAACAAGTGATGCTCAATGTAATTGCTTACCATGTCGATAAAATAAGGTTCCTCACCATGCAGCAGGTACAGCGGTTTAAACTTACGGTTCTTAAGGTCCTTTAATATCTCGGCAGCAGTCATATTTCGCAGTCAAAAGTACTAAGTCAAAAGTCAAAAGTGGAATGTATTTTTATTTAGAGCGATAAGATATTGATACATCTTAAATTTCCGTCAGCAGAAAAGTTTCGGGCGAAAACTTGCAGAACAATGATGGCCATGTGTGATGGCAAGGGCATTAGCGAATTTTGCTACAAAGGATTGTGTGGGTGGGCAAAATTCAGCAGCCGTGGTTCTGCATGTTTTGCAGCACGGGCATTGTGCGGCAAAGAAACCTATCTGCTGACTTGATTTATTCGCCAACTATTTTTGTTTATCGGTGCTCATGAGTTCACTACGCTTCAGTTTTTGGTTACTTTTGTATCAAGACAAAAGTAACAGCCCCCGCGGCAATTGAGCGGGCCAATGTTCTTTGCTTACAAACTACTTATTGTTTACTACCGATTTCAAAAATGCTCCAACCGCTTAATCTGCCACCCTACCCTTTTAAAATAAGCGACGATAACGGAACATTAACGCTTTTTGACGAGATCCGCAAAAAAACCATCGTCATTACACCCGAAGAGTGGGTACGCCAGCATTTTGTACAATACCTTATCAAACAAAAAAACTACCCCCGCTCATTAATTAAGCTGGAAGGCGGCCTCAAGCTCAACACCCTGCAAAAACGTACCGACGTTGTGGTATTTAACCCGGCCGGACAACGCATTTTAATGGTGGAATGCAAAGCCCCCTCAGTAACTATCGATCAAAAAACCTTCGATCAGATTGCCCGGTATAACATGGTGCATAAGGTGTCATTACTTGCAGTAAGCAATGGCCTGCAACACTATTATTGTACTATAGATCATGAAAAATGTACTTACCAGTTTATTGAAGAACTGCCTGGGTATGTTAAGAGTGTCTGAATCAGAATTTACAGAATTTTAGGATTAGCAGAATAGTTATCTGAGCAGGAATTCAGAGGGATTGAATCTGGTTATTAGTCGGGAGACTACCGGGGCAAGTTTCCTTTTTTGCCAGATAGAAAATTTTCTGAGGCGACCATATATGCCCGGAATTCTGTTAATTCTAAAATTCTGTAAATTCTGATTCAGATTATAAAATGTTATGATAACAGTTATCAATTCCCTATTTTGGCGTTCATAACCTCATCAATTATAACATTACCTTATGAACGCCTATCTCAAAGCAAAAGCCCTGCTTTTGGCCGCTGTATTATACGGATGCGCCGCCTTTGCCCAGGAAGCCAAACTTCCTACTCAGTGGACCAATACCGCCATGCAGGCCGAAGTGCCATTATCAGAATATCCCCGTCCCCAGCTGCAGCGCAATGACTGGTTGTGCTTAAATGGTAAATGGGATTACCAGGGTGGTAAAAACGCGCCTAATGCCCTGAACCCTCAAACGCCCGCGTCTTTTGATGACAAGCCGGATAAAATACTGGTGCCTTATTGCCCTGAATCGGTGTTATCCGGCGTGCAGCGTAAACAGGAGATTAATATGTGGTACCGCCGAAGTTTTGAAGTGCCCGAAAAATGGCAAAGCAAACAGGTTATTGTTCATTTTGGTGCGGTTGATCATGATGCAACCGTTTTTGTTAACGGAAAAAAAGCGGGCTCACACTCGGGTGGATACGATTCTTTCAGCTTTAATATTACCCCATATCTTACTGCAGGCAGCAACACCATTGTTGTAGCTGCCCATGACCCCAATGATGGCAAAACACCATCGGGTAAAAACGGTCCCCGCGGCGATTATACTTTTTCGTCGGGCATTTGGCAAACCGTTTGGCTGGAGCCGGTAAATGAATCATATATTAAAAACATCCGCCTGTTACCCGATCTGGAAGGTAAACGCTTAAAAGTATTTGTTAATTCCGTGGGTGCAGGCAAGGTTAAAGCAGTTGCCTTAAACAATGGTAAAGAGGTTTCAAAGGTTGATGCAACCGGAGGAGCATATTTCTATCTGCCAATAGATAACCCGGTTTTATGGACACCAAATTTTCCGTTTTTGTATGACCTGAAGCTTACCCTATACAATACTGATGGCAACGAAGCCGACGAGGTTAAAAGTTATTTCGGCATGCGTGATATTAAATTGGGTAAGCTTAACGGCGTGATCCGTCCGCTTATAAATGGCAAATTCATCATGCAGCTTGGCCTGCTTGACCAGGGGTACTGGCCCGACGGTGTTTTAACCGCACCTACGGAAGAAGCCCTTAAATTTGATATAGAATACACCAAAAAAGCGGGCTACAACCTCATCCGTAAGCACATGAAAACCGAGCCGCAGCGTTTTTATTATTGGGCCGATAAAATGGGCTTATTGGTTTGGCAGGATATGCCCGCTATATGGTATCAGAATGAAGATACTACTAAGAACAGGCGTGTTTACAGGCAGGAGTTAAAAGCTATAATCGACGATCATTATAATTCGCCCTCCATTATTACATGGGTGCCTTTCAATGAAAACTGGGGTGCTTTTGATGTAAAAAACATAACCAATTGGGTTAAACAATATGATCCGTCGCGATTAGTTAATGGCAATTCGGGCTTTAACAATAATCCCAGCTACCAAAAACCTTACGGCGATCCGGGCAATGGCGATTACGTGGACACACATATTTATGTTGGCCCTTACGGTGCTTCTGTTCCTGATAGCCGCCGGGCGGCCTCGTTGGGCGAATTTGGCGGCGTTGGCCTGTTTGTTCGCGGTCATATGTGGCCGGTGCATAACGATGCCTATGATTATGAGCCAACCAAAGCCAGACTTACCGACCGTTATGTTTTTTTGCTGGATGAAGCAGAACAGCTTATGAAATATAAAGGATTGAGCGTTGCCATATATACCCAAACCACCGACGTTGAACACGAAGTAAACGGCGTTTTAACCTACGACAGGGCCGTTGAAAAAATGGATATTGAAAGAGTAGGGGAAGTAAACCAGGTGGTGATTAAAGAGGGGGATAAGTTGAATAGATAGGCCATTAGGTGAGCGCTTTAAAATCCCCTCTTGAGAGGGGGCGCATAGGGCATGAGCAAGAGCAGGGGTGTGTTTATACGATTTGAATATCAAAGCAGAGAGACAAACCCCTCCGCCCCTCTCAAGAGGGGAATCGCACGAGCTCCACCCTTTTGCTTGGCAGCTTGAACTGGTTGAAGTTTAGCGATAGCAGTTTTTAAAGCCCTCCCTTCCGGGGAGGGTTTGGGTGGGGCTCACCCCACCTTGTTCAATGTATAATTATTAAGTTTTTCCAGCAGTTCATCCGGTTTGAATGGCTTGGATACATAATCATTCATGCCGGCTTCGTATACCTGTTCTTTGATATCAAAAAGTGCAGAAGCAGTAAGCGCGATGATCGGTATGCCTGATTTTTTAGGATCGGCCATTTTACGGATCTCTTTAGCTGCATCAAAGCCGTTCATCACCGGCATCTGGAGGTCCATTAATATAATATCAAAATTGCCGTACTGCATAAACTCAACTGCCCGTTCCCCGTTTTCGGCAATGGTTGGGTTAATGCTCCACTTGCTCAGCAGTTTCTTCATCAGCATCACATTAACCATATTATCTTCGGCAATAAGCACGCGTAAACAGGCCAGCGGGTTTTCTGAAAATTGTTTGGTTTCGGGAGCGGTTACCACAACTGGCAACACCTCTGTAGATACAGGAAATTCCATATGAAAAGAAAACTCTGACCCGCGCCCCATTGTACTGTTAACGGTCATTTGCAGTTCCTGCAGCTCAAGCAAACGCTTAACTATGGCCAGGCCAAGCCCTGTGCCGCCATACTCGCGGGTAGTAGCTAATGATTCCTGCGTAAACGGTTCAAATATACTTTCAAGATTTTCTTTTTCTATTCCGATGCCGGTATCCCTTACCGAAAAGTTAACGGTAACGGTATTATGCCGGTCTTCCACACAAGTAACCCTTACCCATATGTTTCCCTGGGGAGTAAATTTTATAGCATTGCTAACCAGGTTAAAAATGATCTGGGTTATGCGGGTAGGATCGCCAAAAAGCACCTTATCCCTCAATGAGCTATCAACATCAAGCTTAAAAAGCAGGCCTTTCTCTTCGGCCTTCAGTATCTGCCCGCCGCAAATATTGTTCATCAGCTCAACAAGGTTGAAGCGGATATTTTCAAATACTACCTTCCCCGATTCAATCTTGCTAAAATCAAGCACGTCATTAACAATAGCTAACAGGTTATTGGCCGAAAACTTAAGAATTTCGAGGTTCTCCCGCTGGTCGGGCCTCGGGTTGCTCATCATCAGCAAATTACTCATCCCGATCACCGCATTTAACGGCGTACGGATTTCATGCGACATGATTGACAGGAACTCTGATTTGGCCTGGGCCGATTTCTCTGCCTTTTCAATAGCCGTTTCCATCTTACTGTAAAGCCGGGCCTGCTCCCTGCTACTATTTTTAAGGTGCCTGATGTTTTTTAAGAAAGCAGTGTAAAAATGGCTATGGATAAAAATAAGCAATATAAAATTGGCGAACAAGCTGATGATAATGGTGGATTGGTCAACTTTGTTAGGCTTTATACTAATAATGTACCCGCTGTTGTACTCAATGATCATAAATACCAAAACCGGTACTGTATTGAGCAACGAGTACATGAGCCCCCATTGCTGGCCAAGCATATAATAGCTGAATACGATCACGATTATAATTACCTGCACGGTAATGATATTTACCGTTTGCATAGAGGCATAAACCAGGCTGGCATTAACAAGGGTACCTATAATAAGCAGGGCATGTGCTGCACTGCGCCAGTCGGGCCGCCAGGTTAAATATTTAAATAATACAGCTACCGACCCCATCAAAAACAGGGCGGTATCAGCAAGCATCTTTTGATTTTGGAAATAAACATTCAGGTAAAGTGCCCCAAGGGCAACAAAAATAAGGAAGAACCCATAATACAATAAACGAATCCGGGCCTGGTCAAGGAACGATTGCTCCTTCGACAAAATCTTATAAATTGATAAGTTAAAAAAACTTACTTTATTATTCATATTCAGAACTTAACATTGGCCCTGCAATTGAACAAGCTACCTTACAGCAATCAAAATACTGTACGGTAGCTTGTTACGCAAAGCCGGTAAGTTCTGCAATTAGCAAGCCAAAGCTGCTAAGTTTTCTTCGATGATGGTTAATTTGGCTTCGGCATCGGCCTTTTTCTTTTGCTCCACCTCAATAATCTCGGGTTTTGCATTGGCCATAAACCTTTCATTACCCAATTTTGCATTAACCGATTTCAGGAAACCTAACAGGTATTCCTGCTCTTTTTTCAGTTTCGCACACTCGGCAACCGGGTCAATTTCTTCGCTGAACGGAATATAAAACTCATCTGTTGAGGCTAAGAAATTAATAGCCCCTTCAATTTTATCGGCTACTGATTCAAACTTGCTGATGTTGGCAAGCCTTGTAATGATAGCTTCGAACTGGCCGTAATTGATCCCTGAATTTGATTTAACAAATAACTCAAGCGGCTCTTTGTCAGAAATTTGTTTTGTTTTGCGGCTGTTCCTGATGTTGGTTACAACATCTTTAACAAGCTCTGTTTCATTTAATAGACGTGAATTAATTTCCCCAATAGCGGGCAATTGCGCTACAATACAGCAGTCTAATTCAGTACGTTCGCCAAACAGTTCATCATGCCATAATTCTTCGGTAAGGAACGGCATAAAAGGGTGCAATACCTTCAAAATATTTTCGAAGAACTGAATAGTAGCTGCATAAGTAGCCTTATCAATAGGGTGCTGATAAGCCGGCTTGATCATTTCCAGGTACCATGCGCAAAAATCATCCCACACCAGTTTATAAGTATCCATTAAGGCCTCTGATAAACGGTACTGGGCAAAGTTGGCTTCAATTTCGGTTAGCGCCTGGTTAAACCTGTTGGCAAACCATTCAATGGCTACGCCGTTAGGGTTGGCAAGGCTTTCGTCAACTTCCCAGCCTTTTACCAGTTTAAAGGCGTTCCATATTTTGTTGGCAAATCCAGCTCCCTGTTTGCAATAGCTTTCATCAAACATCAAATCGTTACCAGCAGGCGAGCATAACAGCATACCTACACGTACGCCGTCGGCACCATATTGAGCTATCAGGTCAAGCGGGTCGGGAGAGTTGCCCAATTGCTTTGACATTTTACGACCTTGCTTATCCCTTACTATACCGGTAAGGTATACGTTCCTGAATGGTACTTCGCCCCTGAACTCATGACCAGCCATGATCATCCTGGCAACCCAGAAAAACAAGATCTCCGGTGCGGTAACCAAATCATTGGTAGGATAGTAATAATTGATATCAGCATTATTCGGATCTTTAAAACCGTCAAATACCGAGATGGGCCATAACCAAGATGAAAACCAGGTATCAACTACGTCTTCGTCCTGGACAAGATCGGCTGCGGTAAGTGCGGGATTTTTAAGTTGCGCCTCCTTCAATGCTTCTTCAGCGTTTTTGGCAATTACAAACTCGCCTGTAGGTAAATACCATGCTGGGATCTGTTGTCCCCACCACAGCTGGCGGCTGATGTTCCAGTCGCGTACATTCTCCATCCAATGGCGGTAAGTGTTCACAAACTTTTCGGGGATCAGTTTTATTTCGCCGTTCAGTACATAATCCAAAGCAGGCTTAGCCAGCTCCCCCATCTTGCAAAACCATTGCATGGATAGTTTTGGCTCAATAACCGCGTTGGTACGTTCACTGAAACCAACCTGAGATTTGTATTCTTCAACTTTTTCCAGTACGCTGGCTTCTTCCAGCAACACAGCTATTTTTTTACGGGCGGCAAAGCGGTCTTCACCAACCAATATCTGCGCCTTTTCGTTCAGGGTGCCGTCGTCATTCAGGATATCAATAACCGGCAGGTTATGACGCTGGCCCAGTTCGTAGTCATTTAAATCGTGTGCAGGGGTAACCTTCAAACAGCCGGTACCAAAATCCATAGTCACATAATCATCCAGAATCACCGGTATTTCACGGTTGATCAGCGGGATGTAAACCTTTTTACCGTGCAAGTGCAGGTAACGCTCGTCATTAGGATTGATACAGATAGCTGCATCAGCCATAATGGTTTCAGGTCGGGTAGTAGCGATGGTTAGGAAGTCTGAAGTGGCTTCTTGACTTTCAACTTCCGACTTCAGATTTACGACTTTGTACTTAATATAAAAGAGCTTCTGATTAACCTCTTTACGGATTACTTCCTCATCACTTACCGCGGTTTTGCCTTGCGGGTCCCAGTTGATCATGCGGATACCGCGATAGATCAAACCCTTTTTATACAGGTGGATAAACGTATCAATAACCGCTTCCGAAAGGTTCTCGTCCATGGTAAATTTGGTGCGGTCCCAATCGCAGGAGGCACCTAATTTTTTAAGCTGCTCCAGGATAATGCCGCCGTATTTTTCCTTCCACTCCCAGGCGTAGTTTAAAAACTCTTCGCGGGTAAGGTCTTTTTTGCTGATACCGCGCTCTTTAAGCATGGCAACAACTTTGGCCTCGGTAGCAATACTGGCGTGGTCGGTACCGGGAACCCAGCAGGCATTTTTACCTTTCATCCGGGCACGGCGAATCAGCACATCCTGTATGGTATTATTAAGCATGTGGCCCATGTGCAAAACCCCGGTAACGTTTGGCGGCGGAATCACTATGGTATAAGGCTCGCGCTCATCAGGCACCGACTTAAAAAAGCCGTGCTGCAACCAGTAACTGTACCATTTTTCTTCGGTTTCCTTTGGGATATATGTTTTAGCAATACTCATAACGCGCAAAAATACGATAGTTAACGGTTCATAGCCAAAGGTTGAGGGATTTTTTTATGCTGGTTCATGGTTGAGAGATCATAGTTCATGGCAGAAGGTTTGGCGGCTCATAGTTTTGACGATAAACGGCGGTACAAGCCCCGGCCCGCGTTAGGGATGGCAGTGAAAAGCCCACAGCGCGCATGGGGATTACGGGCAGGAAAGGCGAGGACTTGGAACGTACAGCCCGGGCCGCAGGCAACGCCCGTAAAAAGAGATTAGAGTTTAGTTGCTTCGTATATAGCTTAAGGTTTCAGGCAGGTATCATTATTATTTGGAGCCTGAACTTATAGAGCTAAAAATTTTCAAATCAAAAACACCGAAAATCAAAGAGATCAGCTTAACTCCTGTTCAGAATTAGGGCGTTACCTGTGGCCGGGCTGTACGCTCATACTACACAAAGCCTTAACCACAAGGCAGGTATCCGCTCCCATCCCTAACGCAAAAAATATTTTAATAAAATCATTGTCAATACAACAATTTCTGAGTGATCTATAAACTATAATTAACCTATCCATAATTATTAAAACATTAGCCATGAAAATCCATCCCTTTGCCTGATAATAATCGATCAACATGAACTACCAGCCACCAAACCAACACTGCCAACCATGAACAATCCCACTCCCACAATATTTTTACAATTAACAAGTTATTATATATGTAACATTCAAATTGTCATGAAAACAATACCCTTACACCGTTTCTGGCTTGATATTTTGAAAAAAACAAAACTCGAGGCCATCATTAACTGGTTCAATCACTAAAGGCCTGCCCCCGGCCACTTGTGTTTAATACCCGCTATTTATTAACTTTAATTTTTAAGTATTGACATGAAATTAAAGTTTAACTGTTTATTACTGGCTGCCTGCCTTGGCATGTCGGTAAATGTGTTTGCTGTAGATGGCCCAAAACCCGCAAAATCCAGGCACAAAACCTCCGCCCCTCCTAAAAAATTTATCGATCCCGCCAACATGGATCTGAGCGTAAAGCCCGGCGATGATTTTTTTGAATATGCCAATGGCGGCTGGCTAAAACAAAACGGCATCCCTGCTAAAGAAACCCGCTGGGGTAGTTTCCATATTTTGCGCCAGGAAAATACAGATAGGCTCATTGGCTTGCTGAATGAAGTAAGCCAGACATCCGCGTCGCAACCCAAAGGCAGCCTGAAACAACTTGTAGGAGATTTGTACGCCAGTGGTATGGATAGTCTCACTATCGAAAAACGTGGCTATGATCCCATTAAACCTGGGCTTCAACGCATAGATCAGATAAAAAACTTAGATGATTTTATTAATGAACTCATTTATGAACGCGTTAACGCAGTTGGGGCGCTGATTTTCAGGTTTGGGGTTGAGCAGGACGAAAAGAATGTAAACAAATATGTAATAACCCTTGGCCAGGGCGGCACTAACCTCCCCGACAGGGATTACTACCTCAAAAACGATCCGCGTTCAAAAAAGGCACAGGAGGCTTTGAAAAAGCTGGCTGTAACGCTGTTTATGCTTAGTGGCAGCAATGCCGATGAAGCAGCCAAAAACGCTGCTATAGTTTACGACCTGGAATATACATGGGCAAAAGCACAATTAAGCCGCGTAGCTATGCGCGATCCGCACGTTACTTACAACAAATTTCTGATCACTGATTTTGAAAAACAGACTCCACACCTAAAATGGTCGAAAATATTACCGGCCCTTCATGCTGGTGGCCAGGACAGTATCATTGTTGGTCAGCCGTCGTTTTTCAGAGCTACCGACTCCTTATTTGCGGCTACTCCGATTGCCAAGTTGAAAGTATACTTGCGCTGGAATATGCTCAGGGGATCTGCTTATGCATTAAGCTCGGACTTTGTTAATGCCAGTTTTGCTTTCAACAGTGCACTGAGTGGTCAAAAAGTGCAAACACCACGTACTGAGCGTTTGAGTACCCTTGTTGATGCTACCCTCGGCGAATTACTTGGGCAGCTTTTTGTTGAAAAATACTTCACACCTGCCGCTAAACAATACATGGTTGATTTGGTGAATAATCTTAAGGAAACCCTCGCAGATCGGATTAAACGTCTTGACTGGATGAGCCCGGCAACAAAAGAACGCGCGCTTAAAAAACTTAATGCCTTTACGGTAAAGATCGGTTACCCTGATAACTGGGAAAAGTACGATGGCATAGTGATTAATCGCGATGATTATTTCGGCAATTTGCGCGCTCTCGGAAAATGGCGCTATAATTTTAACGTTAGCCGTTTAGGCAAACCTGTTGATAAAACCCGATGGGGAATGACACCGCCAACCGTTAACGCTTATTATAACCCAACTAATAACGAAATTGTGTTCCCTGCCGGGATCCTTCAATTCCCGTTCTTTGATTTTAAGGCTGATGACGCCGTTAACTACGGAGGTATTGGAGCGGTAATTGGCCATGAAATGACCCACGGCTTTGACGACCAGGGCCGCCAGTACGATGCCGACGGCACCCTGCGCGATTGGTGGACCAAAGAAGATGCCGATAAATTTAAATCGCGCGCAGATCAGGTGGTGAAACAATACAATGCCTTTACCGTTCTTGACACCCTGCATGTAAACGGCAAACTTACCCTCGGCGAAAACCTGGCCGACCTTGGTGGTTTGAACATTGCTTATGAGGCATTCAGCAAAACCAAACAAGGCCAGTCGGCTAATACCATTGACGGTTTTACACCCGATCAGCGGTTCTTTTTGTCGTGGGCACAGGTATGGCGTTCATCACAAACTCCGGAGTCGGCAGCGCAAAGGATACTGACCGATCCGCACTCGCCCGAGCAGTTCCGCACCAATGCGCCTATAACCAATATCAACGCGTGGTACAAAGCATTTGACGTGAAACCCGGCGATAAAATGTATAAAAAACCTGAAGACAGGACAAAGATCTGGTAAGCAGAGTTTTGTTTTTTTATAACCGGCCCGGTTTTATAACCGGGCCGGTTTGGTTTACAAGTTACTTTACTGGCGTAAACCCTCCCTGTTTATGGCTCAAGAACCCCTGTGCTTGTTTTGTAATTTTGCAGTAGCTTTATCTTATAAACCTTTTAAAACAATGAAAACAATATTTGATAAAGAAACCCGCGATGGCCTCATAACCCGTATCAATTTAATTAACGAAAACAGCCAGCCACAATGGGGTAAAATGAATGTTTATCAAATGCTGAAACATTGCACCCTTTCGGACGAAATGTACCTGGGCATAACAGTCTATAAACGCTCGTTCATCGGTCGCCTGTTTGGTAAGGTAGCTTTGAAAAGCATGATAAAGGATGATAGCCCCGTAGCAAAAAATAGCCCTACTGTTCCGCAATGTAAAGTAACTGAAACAGGAGGCGATGTAGAAGCACAAAAAAAACGATGGATTGAACTGGTTGAGGAATATGGCAAAATTTCAAAAACTGATTTTGAGCATACTTTTTTTGGCAAAATGACCAGGGAACAAATGGGTCAGTTAGCTTATAAACATGTTGACCATCATTTGAGGCAGTTTAGTAATTAAGGGCAGATAGGAGGAAATAGTTACGACACGACTAAGAAACCATACTGTTTTATTTATACCATAAAACCATTTCATCATTTAATTCGCCCCAATCATACCGCCCTAAACTTGTTTCAAGGATATCCAGCTTATTGTGAAATATGCCGAAAGCCATCGCATTTATAAAATGTTTTTGTCCGCTTCCATTTTCCAATAAAAACACTTTATAGTTATGATTTACTACAAAACCATGATCTTCAATTAATTTAATGTTTTGATTTTCATCACTTAATGATATTTCCAATCCTTCAAAAACTGAATCAATAATCAGTGTTCTCACCCCTTTAAAAATGATATCGATATTGTATTCTCTTTGGCGACTTCTCATGCTCCTCATTAATAATTGGCTATGTGTTGGAAGATAATCCAACAATTTAAATTCATTTGCAAAATCGGAGAATATCTGTGATAACATGTCGTTTTCAACACTTATTATTGTGCGAGCCTATCCAATAATTCACTATCTTCGGTAAGTATCTGCCTTAAATGAGCAGTTAGTTTAATATCATCCAGCGTTTTTAATGGCAGTTGTTTCAGGTATGAAAGCACATCTGCCAAAGCATCTTCCGGAACGTTTTCGAGTACTTTATTGATCTCTGTTTTTATTTCAGTTGCTGCCATATTCAAATTTAGTGATTTATGTAGATAATAAAGCTTTACAGATTTACACAAAGCGATCAATATTTACACCACCCAAACATTGCACAAATAAAACATTCCGCCTAAGCATTATCTTTGCAGGCAAAATATGATCATTCAACAATTTTACGATAAAGGCCTGGCGCATGGTTCATATGCCGTGATCCGCACGGGCAAAATGATAGTTATTGACCCGGCCCGTAACCCGCAGCCTTATTATGATTTCGCGGCCCAACACGACGCCGATATTGTAGGTGTTATTGAAACCCACCCGCATGCAGATTTTGTAAGTTCGCACCTCGAAATTCATGAAACCACAGGCGCTGTAATTTATTGCAGCAAGTTAACCGGCGCAACATATCCTCACGAAACGTTTGATGACGGCGACGTTATCCAGCTTAATGATATTAAACTAAAAGCCATCAATACTCCCGGTCACTCGCCCGATTCTATCTGTATTTTACTGGTAGATGAAGAAGGCCGCGAAACCGCCGTCTTTACCGGCGATACGCTATTCGTTGGGGATGTAGGCCGACCAGACCTGCGGGAAAATGTGGGTAACATTACTGCAAAAAAAGAGGAACTTGCCCGCCAGATGTTTCAAAGCACCCGGCAAAAGCTCATGACCCTGCCCAAAAACGTAGTGGTTTACCCGGCGCACGGCCCGGGCTCGTTATGCGGTAAAAACATGAGCCCCGAGCTGGAAAGCACCATTGGCCGCGAACTGCGCGAAAATTATGCCTTACAACTGATGGATGAGCTGGAATTTGTTAAAACGCTTACCACCGATCAGCCTTTTATGCCCAAATACTTTGGCCGTGATGTGCTGTTGAATAAAAATGGTGTACCAGGTTTTGAGGACAGCATTACTGCTGTACCCCGTATGGCGGAAGGCAGCGCGTTGGAAGCTGACATTTTAGTAGTTGACGGCCGTCCCAAAGCACAGTTCAGGAGCGGTCACCTTCATGGCGCTATTAACCTGCAGGATGGCGAAAAATTTGAAACATGGCTGGGTTCCATTATCAGCCCTGATGAGCAGTTTTACCTCATTGCCGAAAATGATGATAAGCTTGATATCCTGATTAAAAAAGCAGCCAAAATAGGCTACGAACAAAATATCAAAGGCGCATTGTTGGTTCCTGTAAACACCAATGAAGTATCCCCCGATCTTGATTTAGACGCATTCAGGGCAAATGAAAATAATTACACGATAGTTGATGTACGCAATCAGGCAGAAGTTGCGGCAGGCAAGGTCTTTAAAAATGCCGTTAGTATACCTTTGCCCGAACTGCGCGAACGCGTTAGTGAGATCCCTGCCGATAAACCTGTCGTAGTGCATTGCGCTGCAGGTTATCGTTCGGCTGCCGGTGTGAGCATTGTTTCGGCTGCAATAAATGCCGTACCGGTTTATGATTTGGGCGAAGTTGTGACGGAAATGATGAAGGAAGTAAATGGTTAATGGTTTATGGATGATAGTTCATGGCCAATAAGGTCTTGGAAACTATGAACTATGAGCTATCATCCATAAACCATGAACTAAGTATGCCACCCAAAACTATGAACTATCATCCATGAACCATGAACTAACCATAGTCCCTACTGCCGATGGCTCCAATACCATTTACAATGCCGAAGTTGGTGAGCATTACCACTCGCGCCACGGAGCTTTGCAGGAGAGTTTGCATGTATTCGTAAAATCGGGCTTACAATATTTCCTGGAGCGGAATAACACCAGCGGGGTAAGTATCCTCGAAGTTGGTTTCGGCACCGGGCTCAACTTTCTGTTAACGGCCGATGCGTGTACCGGCACGCAAATAAAACTTGATTACACCGGTATTGAAGCTTACCCCGTAAGCGCCGAAATGATGGCGCAAACCGGCTACCAGCAATACATCCCGGGGCTGCTTTGGGAACAATTCAACAATAATTATTCTGCTGCATTAACAGATAGAGTTCAAATCGATGCCACAAACCAGCTATGTATCGCTCACAGCAAGCTGCTGGATTTTAACACAGACGAGCAGTTTGATATTATCTATTTCGACGCCTTTGCCGCCGCCCATCAACCCGAAATGTGGGATGAAGAGGCCATCAGTCACACTGTTAGCTTTTTAAAACCGGGTGGTGTGTTTGTTACCTATGCTATTACCGGCAACCTGAAACGCATGCTCAAAAGCCAGGGCTTTAAAATAGAGAAAGCACCCGGAGCACCCGGCAAACGCGAAATGCTCAGGGCAGTAAAACTTTAATCTTCCTGCTATAAAAACCGGAAGCCTACATTGAATTTCAGTGTGAAACCATTGGTAGTCGGCAATTCGCGATAAGCAAACTGGCCCTGGGTTGCCGCGCTGCGGGTAGCGTAAATAATGGGGCCGCCGCAAAGTGAAAACGCCAGCCGTGAATTTACAGGAGCGTAATTTAACGATGGACCGATCAATAAACGGGCACCGCCTTCGGCTTCATCGGCTTCCCAAAAACCTTCCAGGTCCTGCCCTACCGCTTCGAAGCCGCCGAAAAGCTGGCCCGAGATATGACGGTGCACACCAAGGCTGGTTATCAAATCCAAACCATCGCGGTGGGTTGAAAACGCTTTTTCAAAGCGAAGGTTAGCGCCAAGCTTCCATTTTGATACCTCATATGCCGCGGTTATACGGCTGAACGCTACAGCATCACTGTTAAACTCCCTTCTGAAGCCCAGGCTTGCCCCTGCCCTAAACCCCATAGGCTGAGTGCCGCCAATAAAATCACGCAGTACCTCGGCTTGCTGCAGGGTACGCACGCCGCCGTTATTGCTAAAACCTGTACCCAGCATGGCCATCAATGTAAACTTATTACCCAAGTATCCTTTGGCCGAAAAATTTTGATCAACACCATCAAAACCAAGCGGTGTAACAGTGCGCTCACCATATCCGCCCGAGTAATTTAGGCTCCAGTTGCGGCCTTGCGGATTAAGTGTGCTTATAGTAAACAAAAAAGGCTGCGGTTGGCTGAAGGTGCTATTGGCCACATCGCCGGCAGGCTGCTGTTGAGCATAGCTTGCTTTAATTATCGAAACAAAAAGAAGGATAAACAGGTAAGTTTTTTTCATGGTAAAATGTGCTTATGGGTAGCATTAACAATTGGCTAATAAAATTAATTAATGTTAGTTTAAAATTAATGATACAGTAAGTTTTCATTAAAGATGTTATCATACCTTTGCAGCATAAGTATTCATTATAAATAATTTATGCCTCTAAAAGCCCCTGAAACTGCCCCTACCGCCTCCATCGCGTTCGACAGGTTACTCATAATAATGGACGACCTGCGGGCCAATTGCCCATGGGATAAAAAGCAAACGCTGGAAAGCCTGCGCCACCTTACCATTGAAGAAACCTACGAGCTAAGCGATGCCATTTTAGGCGGCGATATGCCCGAAATAAAAAAAGAGATTGGCGATATTATGCTGCACCTGGTTTTTTATGCCAAAATAGCTTCCGAAACCAACGACTTTACCATTACCGATGTTTTGAACAGCGTTTGCGACAAACTCATTAACCGCCACCCGCATATTTATGGCGACATTGAGGTGCAAAACGAAGAAGATGTAAAACGCAACTGGGAGCAGATCAAGCTTAAAGAAGGCAATAAATCTGTTTTAGGCGGCGTACCCTCTTCATTGCCGGCACTGGTAAAAGCATCGCGCATACAGGAAAAGGCGCGCGGCGTTGGGTTTGACTGGGAGGAGAAAAGCCAGGTTTGGGCAAAAGTTGAGGAAGAAATGCAGGAGTTTAAAAACGAATTTAATGCCGAAGATGAAAGCACTATTGACCATGAAAGGGCCGAAGCCGAATTTGGCGACCTGCTGTTTTCTCTGATCAATTACGCCCGTTTTATTAATATCAACCCGGAAAACGCCCTCGAAAAAACCAATAAAAAATTCATTAAGCGCTTTCAATACCTGGAGCTTAAAGCGCAGGAAAACGGCAAACAACTGCATGATATGAGCCTGGCCGAGATGGATGTTTTTTGGGACGAGGCAAAAAAATTGTAAAATAATGCAGCCCGTTTGTAGCGTTTAATTAAAAACGTGCGTAATGGTTAAAAATTGATAACGAGATAAGATTATATGAAACGTAATTTATTTTACCTGCTTCCATTATTGTTAACATTAGGCGTAGCCTGCTCTCCTAAAAATGAGGTTGTTCCGGTTGCTCAGCCACAAGGTAATTTTACAGGCGTATTTGGCGCGCTTGTTAAAAAAACAACTGGTACCGGTTATGATACCATTCGGGATACCATAGCTTTAAAACTTACTGCAACTTCATTTAAAGTAGCTGCCGATACCAGGAAACATGTAGCAAGCTACGGCTCATTTGCTTACAACGGATATTATATCCAGTTTAACGATTCATCAGCAGTAGTACCGGGTGTTAATAAATTTCACCTTAAAAGTGTTTACCAGTATTACTATGATGGCACTATACTTCAAATGCAGCGTAACAGCAACGGCGATACATTAACTGTTCAATACAATTTGAAGAAAACTAATTAACTACTTTTTATTGTTTTATTATGTTGCCGGTGCCACATTGAGGGTACCGGCTTTTTTTGATTACTACAGCAAATAATCCGGGCAGAATTTTTTTATTTTGTATCATTTAACTCTTTTGCTGCGTAAAGGCTTTAAAACAACATTTAGCGGAACTAAGTACATTTAATGCATCCACCCCCTCGCATTACCGAAGAAGAGATCGTAAGGCAATGCAAAAAAGGCAGCTTAAAACATCAGGAATTGCTGTATAAGCAGTTCTATGGCTATGCTATGGGTATAAGTTTGCGTTACAGTTTAAACCGCGATGATGCCCTTGAAGCTGTAAATGACGCTTTTATAAAAGTGTTTAACGCTATTGGCGGCTACAATATCGATAAGCCGTTTAAAGCCTGGCTCCGCACCATTTTGGTTAACACGGCCATTGACCGCCGGCGCAAAGACCTTAAATTCCAGCTTAATGTTGAATTGGAAAATGCCGCCCCCATCAGGAGTAATATGGGGCCGGTTGATAATTTAAACGTACAGGATATTTTAAAATTGATGGTTGAACTCCCGGCTATACAACGAACTATTTTTAACATGTATGAGATAGACGGCTATGACCATGACGAAATAGCCACAACGCTCGGCATCCCGGTAAGCTCATCACGCGTTTACCTGAGCAGGGCGAAAGAAAGATTAAGAAGTATATTAAGAAAAGAAGCACAAAACCATGGATGACCAGTTGGATAACGACTTAAGAGACCGCATCAGGGAAGTGTTTGATAATTACGAAGACACTACTGCTGATGAAGGCTGGCTGCTGCTCAGGGAGAAATTCCCCGTTCAGGAAAAACAGCGCCGCCCGGTTTACCTATGGTGGGCAAGCTCCGCTGCTGTCCTGTTGTTGTTTTTGAGTATAGGCTTATGGATAGCATCGAACAAAAATAATGTTAATGATGGCGAAACATTTTCGGCTAAACCGGTAAAACCTGCGCTGCCGCAAAGCAACACGGCAGATAGCAATCTTCAAAACGTTACCCCGGCACAGCCTCCTGTAACAACTAAGCAATCACCTGCAACAAACCTTGCGGGCAACAATAGCACCCAATCTTCAGCAACAAAACTGAATCCGGCAGGCAACACCCCGGCAAATAAATCAAACGTACTTGCAAACAATAGCGCTTTAAATAAACCGGCGGGCAACGCAATCGTAAATCAACCGGCTGCAACCGTACCAGCATTTACACCTGTGCCAGCAAATCCTGTAACTGCAAACCCGGTTAACGGTATTGCCAAAACCAACGTGTCCTCTACAGTTCAACCGGCTAATAACAGTGTAATCAACGTAACTCCGGCTAAAAAAGCTGATAGTGTAAAATCTATATTGCAGCAAACCAGCGCGCAGCAATACGCTAATAACCCTGCTGTACAGCCTCCGGCAAATACCAAACCTGTTACTGCAAACCCGCCTGCTGTTCCATCAGTAGTAAAAGTAAAACCAAAGATCAACTCCATGGAATCTTTACTTGCCAGCGATCAGGATCAGCCTAAAAAACCTGATATGGACATGAACGAACGCAGGGTAAAATTCAGTGTTTACGCGGCTACATTCTTTAACTACGCTAAGGGCAGCCAAAACCAGGTAAATGCCGGCGCCGGCTTTACATCTGATATTAAGCTAAGCAAAAACCTCAAGCTTTCTACCGGTTTAGCTTTGGCCCAAAACACGCTTAATTACAATAAAAACCAACCCTCAAATGTTGCGGCTGCTGTGTCATTTTCGCCATCATTAAGCACAGCCTATAACACGCTGGCCGATTTTAATAAAGTATCGTCTACACCTTCATTTAAAAACTACAGTGCTAACCTGATCGGCCTGGATATTCCTGTTAACCTTAAGTATGAATTTAATCCGCAAAAAAATGACACTTATATTTCTGCAGGTTTAAGTTCGGGCACATTTATAAATGAAGCCTACACGGCAAGTTACAGTTACCCGGGGCTGGCACAGGCTGCAGGTGTACAACCGCAAACATCCGATGAAACAACGCACAAAAGCTTCAATAGCTTTTATTTTGCCAAAACCCTCAACGTAGCATTTGGTGTTGGCTATCCGCTTGGCAAAAGCAACAGGATAATTATTGAACCATTTTTGAAATACCCGCTTGACGGCCTTGGCTCGCAGCAGATAAAATTTGGGGCAGGCGGCTTAAACCTGAAACTGAACTTTACAACACATAAAAAATGAAAAAGTACATCCTTATCCTTGCCCCATTGTTGATTAGTGGGTTGCAGCTCCGTGCTCAAAAGTTAGAAGTTACAGTACAGGCCAACACCGGTTTATTTCATTTTGCGGGTAAATCATCATCGGCTACCACCCAGGTATTACAAGGCTCAATCACTGGAGATCCGATGAACCGTGCCAATAACCCATACGGCAGCAAAAATGGCTTTAGCTATGGTGGTAGTATCCAGGTTCAAACCGTGTCAAAAGGCGGGTTTATAGTCGGGCTGCAGGGGGGATATGAATTACTACGAAGTAAAGTTAATATCGATAAATACTCACCGATTACAACTGTCTTGTACGGTGACTATTTACCTATAACAGCAAATGATCCCAGGTTTGCAGTAACCGGTCATGTTGCTTTCCAAAACCAGAGTATCAACCTTAACCCGTATATAGGTTATCGCTTTCAGCTTAATAAAGTTAAGCTTGATATTTTACCGGGGATGGATATTGGTCTGATACTGGATACCAGGGATAAAGGCGAGGTAAAAGACAAAGAAGGCAGGATTTATAAAGTTGACTACAAAAGAAGCAAGGCCCCAACCGATGTTCGGTTGCGTCTTGGCGCGGCCGCCAGTTACGGCCGCTATGGCTTAAATGCAAGCTTTGCCCACGGCCTTACCAACTATATGAAAGATATGGTAGGTGATGCCTCCTTTAACGCGCATAGTGAATATTTTAGACTGGGATTAAGTTACCGGTTGCTTTAAAACTTACTTAAACTGGATAGCCTTCACCGGTGAGATCCGGCTTACCAGCGTTGATGGTATAATAAGTACAAGGAGGCAAATGATCAGAGTACCAATATTGAGGACAACAATATCAAAAATATTAAACTCAACCGGCACAAAGGTCATATAATAGGAAGCCTGGTCCAGTTGGAAAAAGTGAGTGTACATCTGGAAATAGCCGAGGCCTATCCCCAGTAAATTACCCAGCAGCAGCCCTAATCCTATCAGGTAACTGGCATTGATCAGGAATATTTTGCGGATAGCCCAGTTAGATGCCCCCATGGCTTTGAGCATCCCGATCATAGCGGTTCGTTCGAGGATCATGATCAGCAGGGCCGATATCATATTGATTACAGCAACCGCTACCATCAATACCAGCATCACTACCGAATTAACATCGAGCAGGTTGAGCCATTCAAATATGGTAGGATAATCTTCTTCAATGGTATACTCTTTCAATTTTACCGGCAAAACAGTCTCGAGCGCATAGGCGGCTTCATTAATATGATCAAAATCGGCTACGCGTAGTTCGTATTGGCCTATCTCGTTCGGCTTCCAGTTGTTAAGGCGGTTAATGAGCGATAAGGCACCTATCACAAAGGTTTTATCAACCTCTTCAACCCCGATATTGAAAATACCTTTGATCTTAAACTGGCGCCTGCGCAGATCATCTTCCACAAAATACATCAGCAGCTTATCCCCTACTTTCAGTTTAAGCCTGTCGGCCGTTGTTTGCGAAATCATGATCTCCTTTTGCGCCTCAACCGAATCGGCAAAGCTGATCACCTCGCCGGCTACCATCATTTTTTTAAAGTAGCTCCAGTCGTAATTTTTGTCAACGCCTTTAAGTACCACTCCTTCAATTTCATTATTAGCCTTAACAATGCCCGGTTTGGTGGCCACCGGCATTACATGGGTAATAAACGGGCTTTTAAGCGCGCGCTTAACAAATTCACTATCAGCAGGAAATGAGGAACTTTGGTAAGAGTTATTCAGGTCGAACTTAACCACACGGATGTCTCCGGCAAAGCCCCGAACTTTATTGCGGATTTCGTGTTTAAACCCTTTAACGATAGCAAGTGACAGTATCATTACACCAAGGCCCAGCATAATGCCTATTATTGCAATACGCACTATCAGTTTTGAAAATGTGCGTTTTGATTTAAATGTTATACGGGCTGATATAAAGGAGGCGAAACTCAATGGCAGACTGATTTTTTGTACCTTCGCAAATATGCGGTTTTGCTGTTAAACCTGCTACTTTTAAAATTGTTTCAACTCAAAATTTTATGAATAAGATTTGTGCTTTTTTACGATTTGCCCTGATAACAGTTTTACTTGCAAACACGGCCTGCAGCCAGGCAACCAATTATAAAAGCTGCAAGACGGCATCCATCTCAAAAAACAAAAAAAACAGCCCTATTATTCCCGGAGCTGATCAGATTCCGCTGTATATTAACTATCTTAAGGGAAAAAATATAGGGATGGTGATTAATCAAACTTCGGTTATTAGTAAAAATTTAACTGCCAGTGTAGATAGTTTGGTGCATTTAGGCGTAAACGTAAAAAAGATTTTTGGCCCCGAGCATGGTTTTAGGGGTAATGCCAGTAATGGCGCTACTGTTGGCGACACTCAAGACCCTAAAACCGGTTTACCTGTGATCTCGCTGTACGGTAACAAACATTATAAACCAACCCCGGCCGATTTGAAGGGCATCGACCTCATGATATTTGATATCCAGGATGTTGGCGTACGTTTTTACACTTATATTTCAACCCTGCATTACTTAATGGAGGCCTGTGCCGAAAACGATGTAGAGCTCATGATATTTGACCGTCCAAACCCTAACGGTTATTTAATTGATGGCCCTGTTCTGGATACGGTTAACCGTTCATTTGTGGGCATGCACCCCATCCCCATCGCCCACGGTATGACTATTGGCGAATATGCCCAAATGATAAACGGTGAAGGCTGGTTAAAAAATGGGGTTAAATGTAAACTGAAGATTATTAAAGTGGCTAATTACAAGCATAATTTGCCTTATACCTTACCCGTAAACCCTTCGCCCAACTTAAATACGCCTATATCAATTTTATTATATCCGAGTACCTGCTTATTTGAAGGCACAACATTTAGTTTGGGCAGGGGTACGCTCTTCCCCTTTGCCGTATTGGGGCATCCGGCGTTGAAAGGTAAATACAGTTTTTCGTTTACGCCCAAAAGTATTCCGGGTATGAGTGAGAGCCCGCCGCAGAAAGACCAGGAATGTTTTGGCATTAATCTGCAAAACATTTCGCCAACTGATATCACCGGTACAGGTGTTATTAATTTGAAATGGCTCCTGGAGTTATACAACGCCTTTCCCGACAAGGATCATTTCTTTAATGCCTATTTTATAAAGCTTACAGGTACAGCCGAACTAAGGAAACAAATTGAAACCGGCAAAACCGAAGAAGAGATCCGTGCCGGCTGGCAACCCGGACTAACTAAGTTTAAAGCCACACGCAAAAAATACTTACTATACGAATAACAGAATAAAGCACATCTAATACCTAAACATACTATGAGAATTATATTTATGGGTACCCCCCAGTTTGCCGTTGCCTCATTAGACGCTTTAATTAAAGCCGGCAGTGATATCGTTGCTGTTGTTACAGCGCCCGATAAACCGGCCGGAAGGGGACAAAAAGTTAGTGAGTCGGCTGTTAAACAGTATGCCGTAGCTAACGGCTTAAAAGTGCTGCAACCCGAAAAACTTAAGAATGAGAATTTTATTGCCGAATTGAAAGCATTGAAAGCCGATCTGCAGGTTGTGGTAGCCTTCAGGATGCTGCCCGAAGCTGTTTGGAACATGCCTGCCAAAGGTACCATAAATTTACACGCCTCATTATTGCCTCAATACCGCGGCGCCGCCCCCATTAACTGGGCGCTGATTAACGGCGAAAAAGAAAGCGGCGTAACCACCTTCTTTTTAAAACACGATATTGATACCGGTAACATCCTGTTCACCGAAAAAATAACCCTTACCGGCCATGAAGATGCCGGCGAATTACATGACCGCCTCATGAACAAAGGTGCAGGGCTGCTGGTTAAAACAGTTAAAGCGGTTGAGAGCGGACGTTACAACGAACACCCGCAAGCTCAATTGGCTGAGGGGACAGAATTGAAACACGCACCAAAGATTTTTAAGGATGATTGCCGGATTGACTGGATACAGCCAGCTTTGTCAATCTATAACAAAATTCGCGGCCTGAGCCCTGTACCCACCGCATACACCGAGCTTAACGGCAAAAGCCTAAAAGTTTATGCATCTGAATATCAATTATCAGAACCTGCCATACAACCCGGCGGCTTTTTAACCGACAATAAAACCTATTTAAAATTTGCAGCCAAAGATGGCTTTGTATTGTTAAAAGACATCCAGTTAGAAGGCAAGAAACGCATGGGTATTGAGGACTTTTTAAGGGGTGTGAAGTTGTAAGAACGTCCTCGCAGAACATCAGGGCCCTCTTCGAGAAACCCTGATGAGACAAAACGTATAAAATCGTCATTGCGAGGAACGAAGGAATCCCCGATTTACAGAGTGGCTCTGTACAGATCGCGATTTCTTCGTTCCTCGCAATGACATGATGGAGAATGAGTTGGAATACCTTTCGTTTCCTATATGAAAAACGGTCTACTTTTTTACTTCATAACTATTATTCCCCCTATCCACATCAGGATAAATTTTTTCAGGGTCGATAACCACTTTGGTAACCGCAACCTTTTTATCGCCTGTAAAGAAATACCTACTGCTGTACTCCCAAATCTCAACCGGGAATTCACGATGCTCCTTTAATCCATCAGCGTAGGTTATTTCAACAACCAAAGGCATGGCTGCTTTGTCCATATTTTCGACTGTAATAATAGGTTGGGAACCCGCCGAACTTTCTACTTTAACAATTTTTTGATCGAGGCGATAGTTTTCGAGGAACATCGATTTCCAAAACCAGGTTAGGTCTTCGCCGGCCGAACTATCCATACTCCTAAAAAAGTCCCATGGGGTTGGGTGTTTATAGGCCCAATCACGGATATATTTTCTGAAAGCGCGGTCAAAACGTTCCGCACCTAAAATTTGATTACGCAAAAGAGCTAAAGAATAAGCCACTTTTTGATACTGCAACGGATATACCTGGTTACCGGGCAAAGCATCGGGGCGGGTAACAATAGGCAATAACTTTTCCGCAAACAGGGAATCGAGCGGACTATCGATCTCTACATAACCTATAAACTCACCTTTATTAAAAGCTTTGGCAGCAATTTTGTCAATGAACATATTAAACCCTTCATCCATCCATGCGTATTTACGCTCGTTGCTGCCCACTACCATCGGGAACCAGGTATGCCCTAACTCATGGTTTACTACAGCAAAATACATGTTGCCGGTATCCTTTGCCGAGCAAAAAACCATACCGGGATACTCCATACCATCCAGGTTTGAAGCCACGTTAACTGCTTTGTTATAAGGGTATGGGAACCATTTTTCGGAAAAATGCTGCAAGGTAAATTTGATATACTCCGACGAGCGTTTCCAGCTACCTTGTTTCTCTGATTCTACCGGGTATACCGAGCTACCCATTACCCGCCTGCCATCGGCAAGTTTAAAACTCAAGCCTTCCCAAACAAATGAGCGCGAGGCCGTCCACGCGAAATCCCTTGCATTATCCAGTTTAAATTTCCACGTACAGGTAGCTTTTGCAGGCCTTGATGAAGGGTCGGTTACTTCTTTTGCTGTACGAATCTGCACCGGCACATCACTTTGTTTGGCAGCCTGCCAGCGCTTGAGTGCGGTTGGTGTTAGTACTTCTTCAGGATTGAGCAGATCTCCAGAGCTTTCCACAATAAGTCCCGATGGCACTGTGATATTAACCCTGAAATTACCATACTCCAGGTAAAACTCACCGTTACCTAAGTACGGCAGCGTGTTCCATCCTTCTACATCATCCAGTACGCACATTCTTGGGTACCATTGCGCTACAGCATAAATATTACCATTTTTTGTAGGGAGGATATCGGTACGGTTAACCAGGAAATCAGCATTTTTATAATTCACCGGGAAATTATAACGATAGCGAATACTAAAACTGATGGCCTGCCCGCTTAACAGCGGCTGTGCCAGCTCCAGTTGCATGCGTGTATCATAAATATGGTATTTGATATTTCCAGCTTTATTTCCGGCAAGCTGCACGCCTTCTACCTGGTATCCGCCGTCGGGAGTAGTTTTTTCAGGATCCTGGTAAAGAAATAGCTTGGATTGAATCCCCCGCGAATCTTTTTTAAACACGTTTTGTTCCAGTTGCAACCACAGTGCCGAAAGGGCTTTGGGGCTATTATTGGTATAAGTAACCGTAGCTGTGCCGGTTATGACGTTGGTTTTATCATCAAGCGCTACATCAATTAGATAATCAGCCTTGTTTTGCCAGTAGGCAGGGCCAGGTTCACCGGCAGCGGTACGATATGAGTTGCCCGGGGGTAATAAGGGCTGCGCCGGGAATAAATCTGAAGGATGATACTTAGTTTGGGCTGAAGAGATAGCGGTTGCTAATAAACACAGGGAAACGATAATTAGCTTTATGTTTTGTAGGGGTCTTAACATATTAATAATTAGAAGCGAATAGTGATAGTACTTTCACAGCCAATATAATAAAAAATTGATGATTTGCTATAGCAAAAGTCTGTCTTGTGCTGCGAGGCAGTGTGTTTGGAGACTTATGCTTTCCGCTCAATATAACTCAATTTCTTCCCCCGTCTCGTTCTAAAAAAGTTTTCAGTTTAAATGTTAAATCCTGTTGTAAGTTTATAGAGTCACAAGTGAGCAAGCCCACAGACAACCGCACAACACTTGCGCCAATAACGTGAAGACTTACGAAGTTTTTGAAACTTCGTAAGTCTGGATTCTGCAAAATACGTCAAGTCAATTTCCGCCCAAAACTTCCATTACCGCAGCAGCCTTCAACAAACATTCTTCATATTCGTTTTCGGCGATTGCGTGGTAAGTAATAGCTCCACCTGCGTGAAACGACAGGTATTTATTAGAAGAGTTATAGAGTAATGACCGGATCACCACATTAAAATCAAAATCATCATCCGGACTGAAATAGCCTATTGCACCTGAGTATAAGCCACGTTTACTGCGCTCATATTGCTCCATCAGCTGCATACAGCTCACTTTTGGCGCTCCGGTCATGCTGCCCATCGGGAAAGTGTTTTTGATGGCTTGCACATTTGATAAGCCCTCCTGTATTTCACAAACCACGGTCGAGATCATCTGATGTACCTGCTTAAAGCTGTAGATACCAAAAAGTTCTTCGGTTTTAACCGTGCCGGGTTTAGCTGATCTGGTTAAATCATTTCTTACCAGGTCAACAACCATTACGTTTTCCTGCAGTTCTTTGGGATGGCTGCGCAGGCTCTGTTTAGCCTGTTCATCGGCTTCAACATCATCCATCCTTTTAGCTGTACCTTTTATGGGTTGCGAGATGAGTTTACTTCCCCGTTTAGCCAAAAATCGTTCGGGCGAGGCGCCGAGAATATAATTACCATTCCATTTAAAAAAAGTGGAGAACGGATTGGGCGAAACTTCGTTCAGTCTCGTAAAAATCTCCAGCGGATCAAGAAGTATATCCTCTGCAAAAAATTCCTGGCAAAAGTTAGTGACATAAATATCGCCGCGGGTAATGTGCTCTTTTATTTTGTTTACCGTGTCAATGTATTCCTGCCTGCTGAAGCGTGGGGATAGGTTGATATTAGCCTGCTGTACAGGTTCGATTAAACCCTGCTCAATGATTGATCTTATGACAAGTTCGGGATTATCTGAAATAATTTCAGCCTCCTCCCCCCTTATCAAAATCAGATGCTGAGGAACAAAGAAATACAAATCTGGAAATTTTAAGCCATCGTGATTAGTTGATGTAAGCGCTTCAATTTCATTTTTAAGGTCATATCCCAGGAAACCCGTCATCCATCCGGGGTTACTTTTTCTGAAGTCATCAAGCTTATCAAAAGCATTACCTGAGTTAGCATTAAGAGAGGTACGGGAGCCGACCGCTATCAGCGTATCAAATTTGGAATAGGGATCATTAAATCCATTCGAATCAAGATAACACAGCGTATCAAAAGTTGCGGCCCATTGTAACGCCTTCTTTCTGAATCCCGGCAGATCATTAACCTGTACTATCACCCTGCAAAAATAACCAAGTAAATGAAAAAAGGCCGGACGTTCCGGCCTTTTTATTCTTATTTATAACTATGTCATCCTGAACTTGTTTCAGGATCCTACAAGAAGGTTACACATGAAGTACACCCTGCTGGTGGGGTGCCGAAATAAATTCGGCATGACGCTTTTTTATTCTTAGTGCAATACCAAAGTCTGCTTCCTGTCTGGGCCTACTGATAAATACTTAACCGGCACACCAAGTTCAGCTTCAAGATAATCAATGTATGATTGCAGTTTAGCCGGGATTTGAGACAGCTCGGTAATGCCGGTCAGGTCTTCGTTCCAGCCATCAATTTCCTTATATACCGGCTCTGGTTTTACCGAGCAGATATCATAAGGCATATAATCAATCTGCTCGCCTAAATAATTATAATGAGTAGCAGCGTAAATCTTTTCAAAACCACTTAAAACATCAGCCTTGGTCATTACCAGTTGGGTAACGCCATTGAGCATAATCGCATATTTTAAAGCCGGCAGGTCGATCCAGCCGGTGCGGCGTGGCCTGCCAGTAGTTGCGCCAAACTCATGACCTACCTTACGTAATTCTTCGCCGGTTTCATTTTCCAGCTCGGTTGGGAACGGACCGCCACCTACACGGGTGCAATAAGCTTTGAAAATACCTATCACTTCGCCAATTTGCTGCGGGGCAATACCTAAACCTGTGCAAGCGCCTGCGGCAGTAGTATTTGATGAAGTTACAAACGGATATGAACCAAAATCAATATCAAGCATAGCGCCCTGAGCACCTTCTGCTAAAACTTTTTTGCCTTCTTTAATATAGTTGTTAACCAAATGTTCAGAATCAACAAGCGGGAATTGGCGTAAAACATCGAGAGCTTCAAAAAACAATGTTTCACGTTCTGAAAAATCTGCTACTTCACCGTAAAGCTGCTGCAGCATTGATACGTGTTTATCAACCAGTTTCTGGTAACGCTCCTTAAAATCGGGCAGGGTAATATCGCCGATCCGTAAACCGTTACGACCGGTTTTATCCATATACGTTGGACCAATACCTTTTAAGGTCGAACCAATTTTGCCTTCACCCATCTTTTTTTCATTAGCGGCATCAAGCAACTGGTGAGTTGGTAATATCAGGTGTGCTTTTTTAGCAATTAAAAGGTTCTTTTTGGCCAACAGGTCATGCCCGGCATCTTTTAATTTATCCAGTTCTTTTTTCAGGGTGATAGGATCAATCACCACACCATTACCAATAAGGTTCATGGTGTTTTCAAAAAATATACCTGAAGGAATGGTGTTTAAAACAAACTTTTTACCGTCAAACTCTAAAGTATGACCTGCATTTGGTCCGCCCTGGAAACGTGCAATCAGGTCGTAACCCGCGCTAAGCACATCAACAATTTTTCCTTTTCCTTCATCGCCCCACTGGAGGCCTAATAATACGTCAACAGCCATTAATTTATCGTAAGTTCAAGAATATGTGTTATGAAAGGGGGCAAAGTTAAATTTTTCTGTCACAAAAACCCTCTCTTAATTTGGCACAATTACCATAAAGATTTAAAGAGTGGTGTTTGATGTCAAATTTTAATATATCGCCCATCATACTCTGGATCTGCTGGATGCGCGGATCGCAAAACTCAACCACTTTACCACAGTCGATGCAGATGATGTGGTCATGCTGTTTGTAGCCGTATGATTTTTCGAACTGGGCCATGTTTTTACCAAACTGGTGTTTAGTAACAAGATCGCACGAAACCAACAGCTCAAGCGTATTGTAAACCGTTGCACGGCTTACACGATATTTTTTATTTTTCATGTGGATGTACAACGACTCCACATCAAAGTGATCTGTACGGGAATATATCTCTTCGAGTATAGCAAAACGTTCAGGGGTTTTCCTGAGGTTTTTATTTTCGAGGTAGGCCTCAAAAATTTTTTTAACCATTGGTATGGTATCCTGCTGTGACATAATGATGTATTAACGGGGCAAAGTTATTAATAATTTGTTAAGTGGTGAGTAGTTGATTATCTGAATGGTTGATTATGTGAGTGGTTCATCGCAAAAACAACTACTCTCCTAATCAACTCAATCAACTACTCACCTCAAGAAGCTTTTTCAATTGCCGAATCAAAACGGTTAACCGCGGTTACGCCTTTTACTTGTTTTAGGTTTTTAATCAGGGTATCAAGGTGGCTGGTGTCATTCACATACAACATCAGCGAGCCTTCAAATATACCATTATCACTATCAACAGTGATAGATCTGATGTTTATTTTAAAATCATTTGATATTACCGTAGTAAGCTTATTGATCAGCCCTACCTCATCAATACCGGTAATACGCAAACCGGTTAAGAAGGCAAGCTCCTGCTGATTTGTCCAGCGGGCTTTCACTATCCTGTAGCCATAGTTGGCCATGAGCTTAGCTGCATTAGGGCAATTGGTACGGTGGATCTTGATACCGTCGCTTACGGTAACAAAACCAAAAACATCATCGCCGGGGATAGGATTGCAGCAATTAGCCAGCTTATAATCAATCTTTTGCATATCCTCGCCAATAAGCAGGATATCACTGTCTTTAGCCTTGATATTTTTGATGAGGTTTTGAACCTGCTCCTGGTCAATTTTATCCTGCGGCTTATTGTCAATCACTTTTTCAGACGCCTGGTACTCTTTCAGGTCCTTCATATCAATAATTCCCTTGGCAACATTGTAAAAAAGGTCTTGAGTGGCCTGCAGCTTGAAAAAGTAGCTGATCTTTTGCAGGTTTTCGGAATTGTAAGTGATCTTAAGCGATTTCATTTTACGCTCCAGGATCTCTTTACCATCCTCGGCAATTTTGCGTTTCTCCTCTTTTAAAGCCGACTTGATCTTGGCCTTAGCTTTTGCGGTAACTACAAAATTAAGCCAGTCTTCCTTAGGGGTTTGCTTGCCTGAGGTAATGATCTCTACCTGGTCGCCGTTCTGGAGCTTGTAGCTTAGCGGCACCAACTTATGGTTTACCTTGGCACCGATACAGCTTGCGCCTACATCGGTATGGATCTCGAAGGCAAAGTCGAGCGCCGTAGCATTCAATGGCAATTGGATCAGCGCTCCTTTTGGCGTAAAAATGAAGATCTCATCACTAAAGAGGTTCATCTTAAAATCATCGATGAAGTCGAGCGCGTTGGTATCCGGGTTTTTGAGCATTTCGCGCACTTTGTGTACCCATTGGTCAAGGCCGCTGTCGGTGCTGGCTTCCTTGTATTTCCAGTGCGCGGCAAAACCTTTTTCGGCAATTTCGTTCATGCGCTTGGTACGGATCTGTACTTCAACCCACTGCCCCCGGGGGCCCATTACCGTGGTATGCAATGACTCATAACCGTTGGCCTTGGGCGATGAAATCCAGTCGCGCAGCCTATCGGGATTGGGGCGGTACTGGTCGGTTACTATAGAATAGGCTTTCCAGCAGTCGGCCTTTTCATGTTCAGGGGCGCTATCCAATATAATCCGGATGGCGAAAAGATCATATACCTCTTCAAAAGGTATCGATTTCTTTTTCATCTTATTCCAGATAGAATGGATTGATTTCGGCCTGCCAAAAATATCAGCCTCAAGTCCCTGGCTTTGCAGCGATTTATTGATTGGCTCGATAAAATCACGGATAAAACGCTCGCGTTCGGCCTTTTTCTCGTTCAGTTTATTTTTGATGAACTGGTAAGTTTCACGTTCCATATATTTCATGGAAAGGTCTTCCAGCTCAGATTTTATGGCATACAAGCCCAGGCGGTGTGCCAGGGGCGCATACAGGTAAACCGTTTCTGATGATAACTTAAGCTGCTTGTCCCTGGGCATAAACTCCATGGTACGCATGTTATGCAGCCTGTCGGCAAGCTTAATCAATATCACCCTTACGTCATCGGCAAGGGTAAGCAGCATTTTGCGGAAGTTTTCGGCCTGCAATGAGCTGTTGGTATCAAATACGCCTGATATTTTGGTAAGGCCGTCAATAATTTTGGCCACCTTTTTACCAAATTCCATCTCAATTTCATCAAGCGTCATGTTGGTATCTTCCACCACATCATGCAGCAGGGCGCACACTATTGATGTGGTACCAAGGCCAATTTCTTCGGCGGCTATCTGGGCAACAGCAATAGGGTGATATATATAAGGTTCGCCGCTTTTACGGCGCATATCCTTATGGCTTTCCAGGGCCATATCAAATGCCTTGCGTATCATGCGTTTATCGCCCTTTTGCAGGGTTGATTTACAGGCACGCAACAAAGCACGGTATCTTTTTAGTATCTCGTTCTTCTCGGCTTCCAGGTCTATCACTAAGTCTTTCATGTACGGGGTATTAGCGGTATTCAATCATAAACATGCAGCAAATAAATATTATTGCAGGTATTAGTAAAATACCAAAAAAAATTACATTATTTTTGTATTAAGTAAAAATATGAAATTTATTGGTTTTACGCTGCTGTTATGTTGCTTAATGGGTGCTGCAAAGGCCCAAACAGCTACGCCTGCATCCGTAACTCTTGGCAAAAATGATACCATCAGAACAGCCATGACCAACCTTGACGGTGAGCTTGTACCATGGATAGTTGAGCCGGAGGTTAGAATTGTAGATACCCGTATTTTTGCGAGCGAGGCCGATAGGCTAAACTACCGCCGTTTGCGTTATAATGTAATGAAAGTACTGCCTTACGCACGTTTTGCGGGGCAAAGGTACCGCCAGTTACAACGCGACCTTGCCGTTACCGCCGACAGGAAAAAACAAAAAGAACTGGTAAGCACCTGCGAGGGTGAAATAAAAAACCTGTTCAATAAAGAGATCAAGAACCTGACAATTAGTCAGGGCGAAGTTTTAATTAAGCTTATTGACCGTGAAACCGGGCAAACCAGCTTTGCTATGGTTAAAGAATTAAAAGGCGGCTTTAAGGCTTTCATGTTCCAGTCGGTAGCCAGCATATTTGGTCATAATCTCAAAGAAACCTACGACCCTGAAGAACAGAAGGATATCGAGGCCATATTAAATCAGGCCGGATATAATTCATACAGCAATTAGTTTAATGGATAACAAAAGCATTTACCGGTTTAACGTTAAAAAGTTAAACGGTGAAGAGATCAGTCTTTCCGAATATAATAACAAAGTTCTTTTAATTGTAAACACGGCATCGCAATGCGGCTTTACACCTCAGCTAAAAGAATTGGCAGCTTTAAAAACTCAGCTTGCCGGTATGGACTTTGAAATCCTCGCATTCCCTTCAAATGATTTTGGCGGACAGGAACCTTTAGACGGTGAGGCTATTGCCGTTTTTTGTGAAGCCAATGGAGCAAATTATCCCATATTTGAAAAAATAAGGGTACGCGGCCCCTATGCCGACCCTTTGTATCAATTTTTTGCCGATAAAAAGGAGAATGGCAATGTGCGGTCGGTTCCGCGCTGGAATTTTCATAAATTTTTGATTGATAAGAATGGGCATGTAGTTGATTTTTACTACCCTTCACCAAACCAAACTCCTCAAAAATCAGGCGAAAGATTGACCGCCTGCTGACAGCGGCGTCTAACCAATGAATTACTTTTGCGCATGCTTAAATTAGATATATTAGTTTTATCGGTACATCCTGATGATGCTGAATTAGGTTGTTCAGGTACAATTTTAAAACATATTGCCTTGGCTATAAAGTTGGTATTGTTGACCTTACCCGCGGCGAACTGGGCACCCGCGGCTCGGCCGAGATCCGTAAACAGGAAGCTGCCGCCGCTGCGGAAATATTAGGTTTAGCTATACGTGAAAACCTTGGCCTTCCCGATGCCTTTTTGAAAATACCCGCGAACACCAGGTAAAGGTTATTGAAGCCATCCGCAAATTTCGCCCTTCCATTGTAATAACCAATGCTTACCATGACCGCCATCCCGATCATGGCCGGGCAAATGAACTTGTTGAAGCCTCGGCATTTTTAGCGGGCCTTCGCAAAATAGAAACATTTGATATTGATGGCACACCACAAGAGGCCTGGCGGCCAGACATGGTGCTGCATTTTATACAGGATAACTATATTACTCCTGATATATTAATTGATGTAACCGAACATTGGGATAAAAAGATAGAGAGTATTAATGCTTACGGATCGCAGTTTTATAACCCAAGCTGGGAAGATGAACCTCAAACCTATATTTCAACATCCAATTTTATTGAAATAGTAACCGGCCGGGCACGCGAGTTTGGTAAAAGCATCCAGGTTAAATACGCCGAGGGCTTTACGAGCAGAAAAATTTTAGGAGTAGATAATTTATTTAACCTTAAATAATACTTATACTTAACTATAAGTTATATATAATAAATTTTGCTAAAATAAACAGGGAGCCTGATTTTCAGGCTCCCTGTTTATTTTAGCAAGTATGATGATACTTATGCTTTAATATATTCAAAGCGATTGTTTTCATTGCTCCTCTCCCTTCTGAGCTTATTTTCATTAGCTAATTTTAAGAGGATTCCTGAAAGTTCAGATGTTTTAAAGTCAGAGTCATACTGTTCTTTACAGTAATTGGCAATTGATGAAATAGATCGCTGACTATCAAAGAAATCTGTATTTAGCAATTGATTAAGTATTTTGGTAGCGCCGGGCTTTTTACGTCCTGAAACACCTCCGCCTTCATCTTCAATGCGTAATTTCCTTACTTTTTTACCAAACATTTCAACACCCTCGGCATCTACTTTCTCCGATTCGATCATAACCTCCAGTAAACGGTCAATTATTCGAACCTGCACGGCTTCAGATTTGAATGAGTTTACAACCTCGGCAACTTCAACCAGTTGTTTCTTTAATTTCTCTATGTGTTTGCTCATGGTGCTTGAAATAGAACTACGTTACTTTAATAGGGTTGCAACAAATCTAATCGGAATAATAACAAAAAATATAGCGGATTTTGGAAAAAAAGTAGCGTATATTAATATCTTTCTATTTTTGCAAATAATAGATGCCGATTTTACCTTATTAAATATTAGTTAATTTCGTCCGTTTCATGAGCGGATTTGGCCGTAGCCGGAATTAATTTTCTTTATTTACTGTGTTATAAAGTGACCGAAAGCTGTTCAAGCATGTCAAGACCTGTATCAATGTGGCTTTTTTCAATGATCAGCGCGGGGCGGAAACGCACACTACTTTCGCCGCAGCCAAGGTACATAATATTATTATCAAAACCTTTTTTAATAAAGCTGTCCCTTATTGCTTTGTCCGGAAAATCAAAGGCAGTAAGCAGTCCTTTTCCCCGTACATTACTTATAACGGGGTGCCGTTCGGCAATTTCGCTCAAGCCATTTTGAAGGTATTCTCCCATTACTGCCGCATTATCGCAAAGCTTATCCTCCTCAATAATCTCCATTATTTTTGACGAACGTACCATATCAACCAAACTGCCCCCCCAGGTTGAGTTTATGCGCGATGATACTTTAAATACATTATCTTCAACCTCGTCAATGCGCCTGCCAGCCAATATGCCGCAAACCTGCATTTTTTTACCAAAGGCAATGATGTCAGGGCGCGCCTTTTCTCCAAAGTGTTCATGGCACCAGAATTTGCCTGTTAAACCAACTCCCGTTTGCACCTCATCGTAAATCAGCAATGCTTCGTACTCATCAGCAAGTTCACGCAGCTTCTCTAAAAACTCTTTGCGTACATGGTTATCACCGCCTTCTGATTGTACAGGCTCAATTATTATGGCGCATATATCATCCTTATTATCTTCAAATGCTTTCCTGATTTGTGCTACCGATAATTGCTCTCTCCTTAGCAGGTCTTCATGATTGGCATCGCTGTAAGGGAAATTCATATAAGGCACAGATACCCGCGGCCAGTCAAACTTGGCAAACCACTTGGTTTTATTAGGCAGCGTATTGGTAAGGCTCAGGGTATAACCCGAGCGGCCGTGAAAAGCATGCTCAAAGTGCAATACTTTAAAACCTTTTTCTTTAGTATAGCCCCTGGCAAAGTTTTTCTGCACTTTCCAGTCCATAGCTACTTTCAGCGCATTTTCGATAGCCAGCGCACCACCGGAAATGAAAAAAGCATGCGGTAAATATTCGGGGATCCCTATCCTGTCAAATGTTTCAACAAACTGGGCGTATTGCGTAGTGTAGATATCTGAATTTGACGGGTTGGTTAATGCTGCAAGCATGAGGTTTTTCTTAAACTCTTCATCATTCAGCATTTTGGGATGGTTATAGCCCAAAGGCACCGAAGCAAAGCAGGTAAAAAAGTCAAGCAGTGTGCGGTTATATTTTGCGTCATAAATATAAACACCCTTACTTTTTTCCATATCAAAAGTGAGGTCGAATCCATCGGCCAGTACATGCTTTTGAAGCGATGCCTGGACATCCTGCGGAGAAACAAGTAGGTTGTACATATTAATTTGGTTTATTACAAATTTAGTAAAAACCGCCTAAAATCAAAATTTAAGCGGTTTTTGAACCGATTGACAAAAAAGTAACTTTAAATTGTTTAAAGTTACTTTTTGTACCAAACTCAAAACCGGTACACCTGCTTCAACCACCGTACTCATAAAAAAATGCAGCCGAAATTTACATTTTCCGCCCGGTTAACATCAAATTCCTCCTCCTGCGAACCTGAATTGTACCGGGGTAGCTTGATAAAATTTTCTTTTTAATTAATTTAACATAGATTGATTATTTTAATATTAAATTAGTGGCAGATACAACCAAAGGGGATATTTATAACTATGGGAGAAGAGCCATTATCTGCCAGCAACTCAAAACCGGTCCCAAAATTAACATTTAACAATAGTACCGACTGGGATTTACTTGAAAACCTGCCCGTTGCAGTTTACACCTGCGATAAAGAGGGCTACATAACCTCATTTAACAAAGCGGCGGTAACGCTTTGGGGCAAAACGCCTCACATTAATAAAGACAAGTGGTATGTAAACTGGGAGATATTTACATCCGATGGTATACTGTTAACTCCCGATGAAACACCAACGGGCAAAGTATTAAAATATGGCAAGGCTGTAAAGCAGCAGGAAATGCTTATTAAACGTCCCAATGGAAGTGTAAGTTATATATTATCCAACCCTAAACCCCGTTTTAATGAAAATGGCGAACTGACAGGCGCCGCCAATACGCTGATAGATATTACGGAACAAAAAAATACCGAGTCAAAGCAATGGATGCTGGCCTCTATCATTGAATCATCAGAAGATGCCATTGTAAGTAAAAACCTTGATGGTGTAATTACCAGCTGGAACGGCGCGGCCCAACGTTTATTTGGTTATACAGAAGATGAGATCATAGGCAAGCATATCACGGTTTTGATACCGGAAGACCGTTATAATGAAGAAGAAATGATCATTAATAAAATACGGGCCAACGAACGGATAGAACATTTTGAAACCATACGTAAAACAAAAAGCGGCGAGGAAATACAAATTTCGCTTACCATATCTCCTATAAGAAACAACAGCAATAAGGTAATAGGGGCTTCAAAAATAATCCGCGATATAGGCCGGCAAAAAAAATCAGAAGAAAGATTACAACAGTATGCCGAACGCCTGGAGATCTTAAACTCCATAGGACAGGTTATTTCGGCCGAGTTGGATATTCAAAATATCCTGCAAAAAGTTACCGATGCCACTACCCAGCTTTGCGGAGCGCAGTTTGGCGCTTTTTTTCACAACCAGGTTAACGAGCAGGGCGAATCATATATGCTGTTCACGCTTTCGGGCGCGCCGCGTGAGGCATTTGAAAAATTTGGTATGCCGCGTAATACGGCAGTTTTTCACCCCACTTTCAGTGGTGAGGGAACGGTAAGGGTTGATGATATAACCAAAGACCCGCGTTACGGAAAAAATGCACCACATTTTGGCCAGCCTAAAGGGCACCTCCCGGTAGTAAGCTACCTCGCGGTTCCGGTAAGGGGCAAATCGGGCGAGGTGATTGGCGGGTTATTTTTTGGGCACGAACAACCGGCCAGGTTTACCAGGGAGCACGAGCAACTTGTTTTGGCTGTTGCCGCCCAGGCCGCGGTAGCACTTGATAACGCCAAGCTTTATGAAAATATTAAAGAGCTTAATGAAAAAAAGGACGAATTTATAGGGCTTGCAAGCCATGAGTTAAAAACACCGGTCACCAGTTTAAAGGGTTACCTGCAAATCATTGCCCGTAACCTCCCACCAGATGATAAAAGCAAAGTACTGGCCAACAGGGCCTTGGAGCAAGTAGGCAAATTAACCACCCTGATATCGGATTTGCTTGATGTTACCAAAATCCAGACCGGTAAATTGCCTTTTACTTATACCGATTTTGATGTGATCAAACTGCTTACCGAATTGAGGGAGATCCTGCAACAAACCGGCCCCTCCCATCAGCTCCTTTTAAACTTACCTGCGGGGGAATTAATTATCCATGCCGATAGCCAGCGTATTGAACAGGTTGTCATTAACCTGGTAACCAACGCCGTTAAATATTCGCCAAAGGCAGATAAAGTGATCATCGAAGCCCTTGTTATCAACAACAAATTCAAGGTATCAGTGCAGGATTTTGGCATCGGGATCCAGCCAGATCAACTGGATCGGGTGTTTTCACGTTTTTACCGCGTTGAGAACCTCGCCTCTCACATGTCGGGGTTAGGAATTGGCCTGTACATTTGCCAGGAAATTGTTAACCGTCACCAGGGCAGGCTTTGGGTTGAAAGCACTTACGGCGAAGGGTCAACCTTCCATTTTGAGATCCCGATAAACACGAATTGAAATTTATGCACGAATGCTTAGCGTATTATTGAGCAATTAGAACGAATTACACGAATTAGTTGGTTCGTGTAAATTCGGACGCATTTGTGAAATTAGTGCTATTTAATTCCAATTCGCGAAAATTCGACCTCATTCGTGTAATTGGTGTTGATTAATTAGTGTTGATTAAACTTTTCTTTCATCCCCAATAATCCCCAAATGCCCCCGCTATGAATAGCCAGGATTTTACTGCCCGGTTTAAAATGCCCTTTGCTTATTAAATCATATAGGGCATACATCATTTTACCGGTGTATACAGGTTCTATCAATATCCCTGTTGCAGCAACAAATTGTTTAATGAAACTGATAAGCTCGTCATTCGCTTTGCCATAGCCTCCAAAGTGGTAATCAGTATGTATGTTATAATCTGCCTGGGCTGTTAAGAACCGGTCTATCTCCTCTTTAATAAAACCACCGTTTTTAAATACCGGCACCGCGTTGAACTTTGTTTTAAGCTGATGACCATTTAATCCGTTAATGATACCTGCCGCTGTTGTACCTGTACCGCAGGCGCAAAAGATATAGTCATAGCTTTCTGTTAACTCGTTAACCAGTTCGCTGCAGCCTTTGGCACCTTCGGCAGATGCACCCCCTTCGTCAATAAAAAAAGCCTGTTCATCATTACCAAAATACTGATTGAACAGTGCAAGTTTATCACGATAGCTGTTACGATCGGTAAACTGCAGTTCCATACCATGCAGGCGGCATAAAAACAGGGTATCATTATCAACTTTCTCTCCCCTTACAATACCCGTTGATTTAAAGCCAAACTTTGCAGCGGCCGCAGCTGTAGCTATCAGGTGGTTGGAGTAAGCTCCGCCAAAAGTAACGAGGTGTGTTTTGCCTTCGGCTTGAGCCTGTTTAAGCACATATTTAAGCTTACGCCATTTATTGCCAGATATCATTGGATGGATCAGGTCATCGCGCTTGATGAAAACTTTTACGCCGTGGCTATCAAACAATGAGCTGTTGATTTGCTGTACCGGGCTAAAAATTTCAAGCTCAATGTTCATAAAATAATACGACGTTAATGCTATTGCAATATTACGTTTAACCTACCACAAAAAACGATTACTTTTGCGCCTCAAATGGCACACGAACCCGAACTTATTGAGCAGGAAGAACAGGACTTGTACGAACACTTACGCGTAGTGGTTGACAAGGGCCAGTCGCTTTTGCGGATTGATAAATTTTTGATGCACCGCGTGGAGAATGCTTCGCGCAACCGTATTCAAAATGCTATTGAGTTGGGCAATGTGCTCGTGAACGATAAAACCATCAAATCGAGCTATAAAGTAAAACCGCTTGATGTGATCTCGGTAGTGCTTCCGCACCCGCCGCGCGATACGGAAGTATATCCCGAAAACATCCCCATCAATATTATTTATGAAGATGATGATGTATTGGTGGTTGATAAGGAAGCGGGTATGGTGGTTCACCCCGGCTATAACAATTACACGGGCACGTTGGTGAATGCCCTGGTATATCACTTTCAGCAATTGCCAACCCTACCGGGCAACGATGGCAGGCCGGGGCTGGTACACCGCATTGACAAGGATACTTCAGGCCTGCTGCTTATCAGCAAAAATGAGCGTGCCATGAACTGGCTGGCTAAGCAGTTTTTTGAGCATACCATCACCCGTAAATATATAGCGCTTGCCTGGGGCGATTTACCGGAAGACGGCACCGTTACCGGCTATATTGGCCGTAGTGTTGCCGACAGGCGGGTAATGTCGATATATGATGACCCCGAAAAAGGAAAATGGTCTGTAACGCACTATAAAGTTTTAGAGCGAATGGGTTACGTTACCCTGATTGAATGCCAGCTGGAAACCGGCCGTACCCATCAAATCAGGGCGCACATGAAGCATATCGGTCACCCCTTGTTTAGCGACGCCACTTACGGTGGTGATAAAATTTTAAAGGGCACCATGTTCAGCAAGTATAAGCAGTTTGTTGAAAATTGTTTTGAGCTGATGCCGCGACAAGCCCTGCATGCACAAACACTGGGCTTTTTACATCCTACATTAAAAAAGCAGGTGCATTTTGAATCGCCGCTGCCGGCTGATTTTGAGGCCGTACTTGCAAAATGGCGAAAGTACAGCGATACAGATACGAAATAACAGACGTTAGATAGAAGAGCAACAATACCCGGTAATTATTAACAACACGATCAAATTATAATATCTATCCGTCCTATGATGCCCGTATTCATCAATTTTAACGGCGAATATCTCCCTCAAAACACACCATTGCTTACCATTGGTAACAGGGGCTTTAAATATGGCGATGGCCTGTTTGAAAGCATGCGACTAATGAAAGGGAAACTGAAATTTGCCGAGCTGCATGCCGACCGGCTACAGCGGGGCATGAAAGCCCTTAAAATTGATGGTTATTCGCAAATGGACACCTGGTTCCTGAACGAAATAGTTAATGAGCTTGCCCGCAGGAATAAAGTTAAACATGGCAGGCTGCGCCTTACCGTCTACCGCGATGCCGAAGGCTTGTATACCCCTACTCAAAATAAAATGGGTTATTGCCTGGAACTAACCCCATCCGAAGAGCCCCGGTATTTTTTGAATGAAAAAGGCCTGATCATGGATGTGTTTACGGAACTGCCCAAACCATCCAACTATCTGTCAAACATTAAAACATGCAACTCGCTTATTTATGTAATGGCGGGTTTGTACAAAACTCAAAACAAGCTGGATGATGTTTTTCTGTTGAACCAAAGCGGTAACCTGTGCGAAGCCAGCAGTTCCAATATTTTCATCAATTACCAAAATCATTTATATACCCCGGCGCTAAGCGAGGGCTGCGTTGAAGGTGTAATGCGCCAGGTAGTGATCAAACTGGCAAAGGAAAACAATATTGATATCACCGAAGCCCAGATCAATCCTGATATTTTATACGAGGCTGATGAAGTATTTTTAACCAACGCCACCCGCGGTATCCAAACCGTTATGGGTTTTGGGGTAAGGCGCTATTTTAACCAGTACAGCAAGGTACTGATGGATGAGTTGAATAAACTATAAGCTAAACATATTTTAATAAGAAACGTCATTTCGACGGACCAGCGGGGGCAGAGCGCCGGATTGAGGCGAAAATCCTATAACCCATGCGTTTCGTTCATGCTTGTGATGTATAAGATCTTTCACCGTATCGGCCTGCTTTCACCATTTACTCGACAAATGGGTTTTACCGTAATGGAAAGTTGGGCTTTCAGCTTTAGGCATTCAGCTTTAAGCTTTTTTATGCCCCTATTGCCTTCCTGTAATTTCGAAGTGCCCTGATGATTGTCATTACAATTTCGTGCTGCCCTTCGTCCGAGTTAAGGTACTCCTCCTCTTCGGGGTTATTAATGAAACCGGTTTCTATCAATACAGCAGGCATCGCGCTATGGGCCAGTACCAATACCCCCTGTTCTTTCACACCATTACTTTCGCGGCCATCTACCCCGGTAAACTCGTCGTCAAGCAAATCACCAAAACGGATACTTTGCTTACGGTATTTCTGAATATAAGCATTCAGTACGATCAGGTTTGAAGGATCGCTTTCATCATAGCTCTCGTAGTTCTGCTTGTAATCCTTTTCCTGAAAAATGGAAGCATTTTCGCGTACGGCCTCTTCCTGCTCCTTAAGGCGGTGGAAACCGTATACAAGCATCAGTACACCTTTTTGCTTGTGTGCACGTGCGGCAGTGCCCTCTGGCGATGAATTGCAGTGAATGGAAATAAACAGGTTGCCATGGTTTTGATTAGCAATAGCCGAGCGCTGGTTTAGCGGGATAAAGGTATCATCGGTACGGGTAAGGATAGCGTTAACATCAGTAATGGCCGTATCAAGAGCTGCCTTGAGCTTCAGGGCTATGGACAGTGTTACATTTTTCTCAAACGAATGTGAACCACGCGCCCCGGCATCCTTACCGCCATGCCCGGCATCAATAACAACCGTTTTAAACCTAAAAGTTGTAACAGCAGGTATAGTATCTTTTTGCTGCGCGAATGAATTTTGAAACAGGAACACCAGGATGATCATCCCGGGCAAAGCGACGTATTTCATTTTTTCACCGCCTTTTTACTGCACCTGGGGCATAAGCCATGAGCATACAGGGTAAAGCCATGCGACTCAAAACCCGCTGGAAGATCTATCGCGGGCAGGTTCATATCATTGAGGCAATATACATTTTTGCACTGGGTACAATTAAAATGCAGGTGCTCGTCATGGTGGTCATGCTCATTACAGCTTGATGAGCAAAGGGCATAATTAGCTGTACCGTTTAAATCAAATACTTTATGGATGATGCCTTTTTCTTCAAAAGCATTGAGGATCCGGTAAAGGGTAACCCTGTCGATATCATGCATCAGGTTCTCCAGGTCGGGCTGCGAGGTAGCCGAATGCCTTGACGACATCATGGATAAAACCCGCAGCCTGGGCGCAGTTTTTTTCAGGTGATGTTTATCAAGCAGGTGCTCAAAATGATGTATATCGCGGGTTTGTGTCATGTATTAATTGGGTAATAATTATAAGGCCGCTAATTTAATAATGGTACGTATAATATACGCCATTAGTTGCCGGCTTTTATAACGGTATTTTTTATCGGCTTAGTATGGCGGTTTGATACAGCCGGGGCACCATGCTTTTCATGATTACAAGCCGGACTCAAAAAGCAGTTGAACAGCAAAAATGCATAAAAGAATTTCCTGTGGCGCTTATCCATTACTCAACCTTTTCAAGTTTATATGTTTTATGATCATGATTGCAGGCACCGGTATACCTATAATTTATATAATGCGCGGCGGCTATCAGCAAGCCCCCAACAGGAACTATCATAGCCTCGTATTTTCCTGTTGTTGTAAACGCGTGCCCTCCCATGATGATAATAAAACCTGATACAAGCATAAATAGTGGAACTGAACGGCGATGCGTACGCCGGTAAGATAAGCCTATAGAATACACTCCTATCACCAGGGCGAAAATGATCATCCCCCACTCTACCCAGACGTTAGCCAAAAAACCAAGGCCCACCAACGGCAAACTGGTAAACAGCAAAGGCACTACCGCACAATGGATAGCACAAAGCGTTGAAGCGGTGATACCAATATTATCCAACCGGGGTGAAAGCTTTTGAAAATCCATGCCGCAAATATAAACAAGTTAATGCAACACAATTGCATTTGTTTTCACTATCCATATCTACATCTATTAAATTAACAAATACCTGACAATTACTTAATATTAACCAGCAAACTGTATTTTTGCAGGCTTTATAAAAAAACACAGATTGAATTTGGCTTCCATTTATCATATAAAACAGCTTTGGCAGAGCGCCTACGACACCCAGGCCAGCAGGCTCAAGTTACTGGGCGCCACTTTGGTCATAGTCATCATCATTAACCTGTTACCCTCTTTTTTTAAATACATCGAAAAAAGGCAGGACGGGGTTGTACTTAATGATTGGGTATTGGCCCATTTACCCTCTTACGATCTCTCAGTCCCGATTTTTATACTCATTTGGAGCATGGGCGTGCTGATGATGTGGCGGGCGCTTTATAACCCGAGGATATGTATCACTTATATCTGGACACTGAATTTTGTATGTATTGCCCGGTTTATTACCATCGGCCTGGTCAAGCTCAATCCGCCAGTGGGCCTTGTCCCGCTTATTGACCCAAGCACAAGCGTGTTTTACGGGCATACGTTTATCACCAAAGACCTGTTTTTTTCGGGCCACACGGCAACCATGGTACTTGTGTACCTCCACCTGCAAAAGCGAACAGACAAACTGATCGCATTAATTTGCGCGATAGTATTGGTTGTATTACTGTTGATACAGCATATTCATTATACTATTGATGTAGTGGCCGCGCCATTTTTTGTATATGGTTGCTGGAGATTGGTTAAATGGCTGGGGCTGGAATGATAACTTTTTTAATCCGGCTTCACTCCCATCCATCCACCAAATGCATGCTGACCTTTAAATCACCGTACAGCTTTTTAAACACAGGAAACATCCTGCTATAAACCTCATGGTTTTTAGCACTTGGTTCGATAAAATCCTGCTGTTCAACACGGGTAAGCTTGCCATAACTTTCAGGATATAATACCCGTGCTGCGAGATAAATAGCGCCGAGCGCCGATGAATCTTCAGACTGAAGCACTGCGAGCCTTTTCCCGGTGATATCTGCCAGTACCTGTGTCCATACTGCCGAGCTGGTAAAACCACCACTAATATTAACTTGTGTAATCCCGCCCGACGCATCTTCCAATGTTTTAAGCACATCATTCAGTGCAAAGCAAATACCTTCAAGCCCCGCACGTAAAAAGTGTGACCGGGTATGGGCCGGCTTGATATTAAAAAATGTGCCGCAGGCTTTGGTATCCCAGAGCGGGGCGCGTTCGCCGTACAGGTAGGGTAAAAATATAAGCCCGTTGCTGCCGGCAGGCATGGTTGCTATCTCATTAAATAAAGCGTCATAATCAGCAGCGGTAAGGTTATCCTTTTGCAAAAAGTTTTTGAGCAGCCAGTTTACCGCTATACCTCCGTTATTTACCGCTCCGCCGCACACATAAGTCTGCTCATCAAGCAGGTAATTAAAAACCATGGCTTCGTAATTGTAAACCGGCTTCGGGCTGGTAATGCGCACCGCGCCGCTGGTGCCTATAGTAAGCGCCGCTACATCCGGGCCGGTTGTGTGGCTGCCTAAATTAGCACAGGCTCCATCACTTGCCCCTATAACAAAAGGGGTAACGGCATTTATCCCGGTTAACACAGCTACTTCGGACCTTATACTGTTCCGGTAATAAGTGGTATTAACCGGGGTTGATAATTTTGAAGCCGTGATACCGGTGAGTGTAAGAGCCTCATCATTCCATTCTTTCGTTACAATATTAAACATTCCCGCAGCCGACGCAATGGAATAATCAACCTCAAAAACACCAAAAAGCTTGAACCAGATAAACTCCTTTATCGAAATGAATTTATGGGCGGCTTCAAAGATGTTACTTTGATTATCGCGCAGCCACAGCAACTTATTTAGGGGCGACATGGCATGGATCGCTGTGCCGCAGTTATGATAAAGGCGTTCACCTTTTTCCGTTGCACGCAATGCCTGCGCGATGTTCTCGCTCCGCGCATCTGCCCATGTCATCATAGGCAGCAGCGCTTCGCCATGCTCATCAACCGGAATAATACTATGCATAGCGCTGCTCAGGCTCACGGCCTGCGGAGCGGCGCCCAATTTGGCAGTAATACCAGCAAGGCATTTTACAAAAGCGTCCCAAATCAACAGCGGATCCTGTTCGCTGTAACCGGGTTCCGGGCTATTAATGGGGTAATGATTGGATATTGTACCTAATGGTTCGCCCGTTAAACTTACCGCTACGGCCTTTGTACTGCCGGTGCCAATATCAATGCCTAAAATATATGCCTGCATGGAGATGTATTTGATTGCCAAAATAATAAACAGAACCGGGATTGTCAGAATCAGAATTTACGGAATTTTTGAATTAGCAGAATACTCTGCAGAGATTTCCTATTCTGAAAATCTTATAATTCTGTAAATTCTGATTCAGACGAAATTACGGTCACATCCATGACAGCAAAGGACAGTTCCATATTATATATTATCTACATTAGCCTTACCAATATAAACCAATCAGAGAATATGCAAGTAATTTTAGGGGTCATCTTCCATTTTATCGGTGGCTTTGCTTCGGGGAGCTTTTACATCCCCTACAAAAAAATAAAAGGCTGGGCCTGGGAAAGCTACTGGATAGTAGGCGGCATTTTTTCCTGGCTCATTGTGCCACCGCTGGCAGCATGGCTTACTATTCCCAGCTTTGCCGATATTATAAGCCATACGGATACTGCTACCCTTGGCTGGACGTACCTTATGGGGCTGCTGTGGGGCATTGGCGGTTTAACATATGGATTAGGGGTACGTTACCTGGGAGTATCGCTGGGTAGCACCATTATACTGGGCTTATGCTCGGTTTTTGGATCGATAATTCCGTCGGTGTATTATGACCTTTTCCCGAAAGAAGGGAAAGATACTTTTACGCTGATGCTGCACAGCGAATGGGGGCAGATGGTTTTATTGGGCATTGTGCTTTGTGTAGTGGGCATTATTATATGCGGTAAAGCAGGTATGATGAAAGAGAAAGAACTGTCGGCCGATAAAACCATAGCCCAGGAAAATAAGGATTACCGCTTTGGTTTAGGTATAATGGTGGCGGTAGTTTCGGGGATCCTGAGCGCTTGTTTCAACTTCGGTATTGAAGCCGGAAAACCAATGGCCGATACCGCTAACCAGATCTGGCAGGCGGCGCATCCGGGACAAGGCAACTTCCTGTTTTCAAACAATGTAACCTACATTATTATACTATGGGGCGGCTTAACCACTAACTTTATATGGTGTATGGTGCTAAACGCACGCAATAAAACGTTTGATAATTATACCGATAAAAAAACACCCCTGCTTAAAAACTACCTGTTTGCGGCACTGGCCGGCACGACCTGGTTTTTACAGTTCTTTTTTTACGGTATGGGCGAAAGCAAAATGGGTAATGGCGCCAGCTCCTGGATCCTGCACATGGCTTTCATTATCCTGATAGCTAATACGTGGGGCCTGGTACTTAAAGAGTGGAAAGGTGTAAGTAAAAAAGCATTCGCAACGGTAATAGCCGGTATAGCGGTAATTGTAATATCGGTACTGGTTGTGGGATATGGGAATAAGATAAAACCCGGAAAACCAACGGTAAAAGCCGAGCTAAATAAGCCAACGATAAAAACAAATCAATAATTCATTAACTCAATAATTCAACAATTAAAATATATGTCGTCGAAAACAACTGAATTTAAACACGTAAGCTATTTGTGGGATGAAGCAAAAGCCGCCGAACTGGCGGGCGATGAAGTAGCCCTGCTCATATACCGCTCCAACCTTTTGGGTGCCGATCTGCGCCTTACCAACTATGGGGGCGGCAACACATCATGCAAGCTGATGAGTAAAGATCCGCTTACCGGCAATGATGTTGAGGTAATGTGGATCAAAGGCTCGGGCGGTGATATTGGCACGTTGAAAAAGAGCGGCTTGGCTGCCCTTTATGTTGATCGTTTACGCAGCCTGAAAAACATCTATCGCGGGGTTGAATTTGAAGATGAAATGGTTGAGTTGTTTAATCACTGCATCTACGATCTTAACTCGAAAGCACCATCTATTGATACGCCGCTTCACGGCTTCCTGCCATTCAAACACATTGATCACCTGCACCCTGATGCTGCCATCGCCATCGCGGCAGCAAAAGATGGTAAAAAAATAACCCAGGAGCTTTTTAACGGTACCATCGGCTGGGTTGAATGGAAAAAACCAGGCTTTGAATTAGGCTTGCAATTAAAACAATGTTTGGATGAAAACCCAGGCATCCGCGGTATTATGTTAGGTTCGCATGGTTTATTCACCTGGGGCGATACAGCTTACGAAAGCTATATGAACACGCTTGAAGTTATTGAGCGCTGTGCCGAATACCTGGAAGAAAACTACGGCAAAAAGGGACCTGTTTTCGGCGGCCAAAAAGTGGAAAGCCTTGACGAGACAGGCCGTAAAAAACAGGCTGCTGCCCTTGCACCGGTATTGCGCGGTTTTTGTTCAAGCTACAGGCACATGGTTGGTCATTTTACGGATGATGCCCGTGTATTGGAATTTATCAACTCCAATGATCTTGACCGCCTGGCTCCATTGGGTACCAGTTGCCCGGATCATTTCCTTCGCACTAAGATCAGTCCGCTGGTGCTTGACCTTGCACCGGGCGAAGACCTGAGCGATGTTACCGCGTTAAAAGCACGTTTGGCTCCTGCCTTTGAGGCTTACCGCCAAATGTATACTGACTATTACAATACCTGCAAGCATGATAACAGCCCGGCCATCAGGGATACCAACCCGGTTATCATCCTGTATCCGGGTGTAGGCTTGTTCTCTTTTTCAAAAGATAAACAGACTGCCCGTGTTGCTGCCGAGTTTTATACCAACGCCATCAACGTAATGAAAGGTGCTGAAGCAATTTCGGAATACACTTCCCTCCCGCGCCAGGAAGCGTTTGATATTGAGTACTGGTTATTGGAAGAAGCCAAACTACAGCGTATGCCTAAGCCAAAAGCTTTATCAGGTAAAATTGCCCTGATCACCGGCAGCGCAGGCGGCATAGGTAAAGCTATCGCCAAAAAATTTGTTGATGAAGGCGCTGTAGTTATTCTGAATGACATGAACGCCGAGCGTTTGGAAGGTGCAGGTGAAGAGTTCAAAAAACAATACGGCAAAGATTCATACACCACAGCCGTACTTGACGTAACCAAAGCCGATCAGATCAACGAAGCGCTTGAAATTGCTGCTTTAGCTTTTGGCGGCGTTGATATCGTGGTGAACAATGCCGGCTTGTCTATCTCTAAATCAATTGCCGACCATACTGAAAAAGACTGGGACTTATTGTACGATGTATTGGTTAAAGGCCAGTTCTTTATTACCCAGGCGGCAGTTGCTGTGATGAAAAAACAAGACATTGGCGGCGACATTATCAACATTGTAAGCAAAAACGCCTTAGTGAGCGGACCGAACAACGCCGGTTACGGCTCGGCAAAATCTGCCCAGTTACACCTGAGCAGACTGAACGCGGCCGAGCTTGGCACCGATAAAATCCGTGTGAACGTTGTTAACCCGGATGCCGTAATCAGCGACAGCAACATTTGGGCCGGCGGATGGGCCGAAGGCCGTGCTAAAGCTTACGGCGTTACCGTGGATGAACTACCAGCTTACTATGCAAAACGCACATTATTGAACGAGGTAATTTTACCTGCCGATATTGCTAATGCCTGCTTCGCCTTCACCGGCGGCTTGCTCAACAAATCAACCGGCAACGTGTTGAATGTTGATGGTGGTGTAGCGATGGCGTTTGTAAGATAGCTAGTTCATGGTTGATGGATCATAGTTCATGGTCATCGCTTAAAGACTTACGAAGTTTTAAAAACTTCGTAAGTCTGGCTAATCACCAATATAAAACCGTCATGCTGAACTTGTTTCAGCACCTCACTTGCAAAGTCTGCGTCACGCAGATTCTTAGCAAGTGGGTTCCCGAAACAAGTTCGGGATGACGTATCTCTTTTAAATCATAACCAATACCAATTATGCAGTTAGAAAAATATAAAATTGATGAAGCCAATCATCAGCAACTGAAAGATCACCAGCGCAAATTTGATTTTGTTGCCGGTGATGTGAAAAATCTGGATACCATCCTGCAAAAACTGATTGATTTTAATATTGCTATACCAAGCTGGGCTTTAGGTACCGGCGGTACACGTTTCGGCAGGTTTTCGGGCGGTGGTGAACCCCGCAGCCTGGAAGAAAAAATTGAAGATGTAGGTTTAATCCATGCACTTAACCGTAGCAGCAACTCTATATCATTACATATTCCCTGGGATATCCCATCCAACGCTTCAGCTATAAAAGCTCATGCAGCGCAGTTGGGCTTGCATTTTGATGCGGTTAACTCCAATACTTTTCAGGATCAGCCCAACCAGGAATTGAGCTACAAATACGGCTCATTACACCACGTAGATAAAGCGGTACGTAAACAAGCTGTTGCCCACAATATCGAGGTGATCAAATACGGTGTTGAACTTGATTCAAAAGCATTATCTGTTTGGCTGTCGGACGGATCAAACTTTCCCGGTCAGTTGAACATGCGCGGCGCGTTTGAACGCACTTTAGAAAGCTTACAGGAAATTTATGAGGCCCTGCCCGATGACTGGAAAGTTTGGGTTGAGTATAAACCTTATGAGCCTAACTTCTACTCAACCACTATTGGCGATTGGGGTCAATCTTACCTGCTATCATCAAAACTGGGTCAAAAAGCGCAGACATTAGTTGATCTTGGTCACCACTTACAGGGGGTAAACATTGAGCAGATAGTTTCATTACTGCTGATGGAAGGCAAGCTGGCCGGTTTCCACTTTAACGATTCAAAATATGGTGATGATGACCTTACCGTTGGCAGCATCAACCCATACCAGTTGTTCCTGATCTTTAACGAACTGGTTGAAGGTATGGACGCTCGCGACATGACACACGCCACTTCTATAGGCTGGATGATCGATGCTTCACACAATGTAAAAGACCCAATTGAAGACCTGTTACAATCAGTAGAAGCCATTAAGATAGCCTATGCACAGGCATTATTAGTAGATACTCCAGCATTGGTACAGGCACAACAGGATAATGATGTAGTGCTTGCGCAAGAAATTTTGCAGCAGGCATACCGTACCGACGTCCGTTCGTTATTGGCCGAAGCACGCTTAAGAGCAGGCGGTGCGCTCAACCCGCTGGCTGTTTACAGGCAACAAACTATCAGGCAGCAACTGATAAACGAAAGAGGAGCTAAAGCAGTATCAACCGGATTGTAAGCCTATGGAGCCGATACCTGTTATAGCCGTTTTTGATGTGGGTAAAACCAACAAGAAGCTGTTCCTGTTTGATGAGAACTACAGGATAGTTTTTGAACGGACAGCCCGTTTTTTGGAAACCCACGACGAAGATGGCGACGCATGTGAAAACCTCGACAGCCTCAGGTTATCGGTGTTTGACTCATTGCGCGAAATTTTTAAGCATAAGGAGTTTGATCTTAAAGCGGTCAACTTTTCAACTTACGGCGCCAGCTTTGTTTATGTTGATGAACACGGCAAGCCGCTTACCCCATTGTATAATTACCTTAAACCATATCCGGCTGAACTGGGCAGGCAGTTTTATGAAAACTATGGCGACGAAGCCAGGTTTGTATTAGAGACCGCCTCGCCGATTTTGGGCAACCTTAATTCGGGATTGCAGTTATACAGGCTTAAATATCAACAGCCCGAAGTGTTTAAGCGGATAAAGTATGCCTTACACTTACCCCAATATATGAGCTACCTCATCAGCGGGCAAATGGTGAGCGACCTTACCAGCATCGGCTGTCATACCGCCCTTTGGGATTTTGCTAAGAGCACTTATCACAACTGGCTTAATGATGAAGGGGTCTTGTCCAAGATGGCACCTCTGCATCCCGCGGATAGCGTACTTCCGGCCGAGTTTCCGGGCAGCACTTATAAGGTTGGTATTGGGTTGCACGATAGTTCGGCAGCGCTCATCCCTTACCTGGTAAGCTTTAATATGCCCTTTGTGCTGATCTCGACGGGTACCTGGTCAATCAGTCTTAACCCTTTTAACCAAACACCGCTTACGGCTGATGAACTGAAGCATGATTGTCTTAACTACCTGCAATACAAAGGCAGCCCGGTAAAAGCCTCACGCTTGTTTACGGGTTATGAATATGAGCAGCAAGTAAAAAGAATAGCCGCCCACTTTAACCAGGACGAGATCAGGTATCGTACCATAAATTATGATCCTGCAATTGCAGCCCGGCTAAATAATCAACCCTCATTAAAGGCCGACGAAAATGAAGGCCAGTTACAGAAATCGGCATTTGAGCAGCGCGACTTAAACAATTTTGCTGATGATGTTGAAGCTTATCACCAACTCATGATTGATATTGTTGCCCAGCAAACCATCTCAACCAATTATGTTTTAAACGGCTGTACGGTAAAACGCATTTTTGTAGATGGCGGCTTTAGTAAAAACAGTGTTTTCATGCACCTGCTGGCGCTGTCCTTCCCTCATTTGGAAGTTTACGCCGCATCGATGGCGCAGGCAACTGCCGTAGGTACGGCATTGGCTATTCATCATGCCTGGAATACCAAAACACTGCCGCATGACCTGATCGAACTAAAATATTATTCGGGGGTGCAGAGCGAGGTTGTATAGCTCTATTTCGGTAAAAACCGATGTCATTTCGAACGAATGGCGGAGGACTAAAGGTTGGGGTGAGGAGAAATCCTATACGCCATGCATTTAGGCTCAACAAGGTGTACAAGATTTATCTTTCGCGCCCGCACACCATCCGTTCCAGCTCTATCGAAATGACATTTTTATAAACGAAACTCTTATTTAAAAATCCGGTTATCAGCCGGATTTTTTTATTTTAGGGCAACCAATCAAAAACCCTCTCATGAAAAGATTCGCTTTGTTTCTGTTATCGCTCAATTTTGCATTTATTGCCAACGCCCAACAAGCTAAGCATAAAAAAGCCATTATTGTGCTTACTTATGACGACGGCATCAATTCACAGTTAAACATAGCCATACCACAGCTCGATTCTGCACACCTTACCGCCACCTTCTTTTTAATGGGCAACATGACCGAAGCCACTTTGCCGCGCTGGCGCGAGGTAGGCAAAAAAGGTTATGAGCTGGCCAATCACACTTTATACCACCCCTGCCTGTTAACTAATGTAAAAGCTAATCCGGCTAATAATTCAGCTATTTATACACCTTTTATGATGCTGCGTGAGATCAACGAAATGAACACGTTGTTATTCGCACTTGATGGTAAACCCGGCGGTCGCACTTATGCTTATCCATGCACCGAGGTTGAGGTTAGCGGTATAAACTATGTTGATACCCTGCGTAAAGCAGGCCTCGCAAAATACGCCCGTATAGGCGGCGGGCCGGATGCTGTGATCACTGATTTTAAAAATCTCGACCCGTTAAAAGTACCTTCATGGGGCGTAACAGGCAACCCGGTAACCGGCGATGCCCTGATAGATTTTGTAAAGAAAGTACAACAAAGCGGCGGACTGGGCATCTTCATGTTTCACGGCGTAGGCGGCGATTATTTGGTTACACCCGCAGATGCGCACAGGAAGCTGTTAGCTTATTTAAAGGCGCACCGGAACGAAATTGAAGTAACAACTTTTATGAAAGCCATGGATGAGGTGATGGCCGCTAAATAGTTTTATAAAAGCTAAAAGCAGAAGGCTAAAAGCATTTTATGTAAAATTAAGCTATCAGGCTAACGAGATCTGATATAACAAGCTCATCTTTAATAATGCGTTCATGACCGGGGCCCTGGTATACTTTGGTTTCAACTTCGGGATGAGCGATAAGGAAGTTTTCCAGGAATGCGAAGGGTGCGACTTTATCTTCCGGATCATAGGCTAACCAATGCCTCCTGACCAAACCGGCAGGATATAAATTATGAAGTGTAAAATCCGAAGCCTCCATATCAAAAAATGACTCAAAATCAGTAAAGAATTGATCCTGTAAACCCTGGGCTACATCGGCCGCGTTCAGGCTGGCTATAAAATTCTCTTTCAGATTAATAAGCGGGGCAATGCTGATGAGCAAGCCAGGTTTAATAGCTGTTTCCTTAATAGCGATGGCATTGGCCATTGCCCCTAACGAGTGACCAATGAGCACATCGGGTGCCCCAAAGGTTTTGATTACCGTTGTCGCTGCTTTGGCAAAGAGCAAGAGGTTTGACAGCCCCCCTTCCGAGCTGCCATTACCCGGTGCATCAAAAGCTATTACCTGCACATCATTAATATTTTTTAAAGCCGTAATGAGCTCGGCAAAGTCGGCGGCTTTTGAGCCCCAGCCGTGGGTGATAAGTATTTTGCGTTTCCCCTTTCCCCAGGTAAACCCATTGAACTTTAAAGTAGATTTGGCAAAATGAGGATCGTCTACTTCAAGCGTAAATGCATTGGCTTCATCAAGCAAAAGTTGCTGCTGCAGGCGTACCGGCATTTTTGGCGAATAACAGATCAATTGCCATAGCAAGTTAACCATACCAGGTGCTTCAGCGCCATTAAGAGATTTTACCTGGTTAAATACCGTTTTTAACTTTTTCATAAGCGGGGCAGGATTCGCCGGCAAAATAAACAAAAGCAACTTGAAATATACCGAGAGGTATTTTATTTACATTGTCCCGACGAAGTCTTGCATTCCGATTGTAACAAAACGGGAGTCCCAATTTTTTGATTCTCCATAAAAAATTAAAAATCCTCCGGCGTTCTTTTTTGGAAAAACAGGGGTGTTCCAAATTCTGAATGTAAAAACGCGGCACACCCATTTTATGAAACACGTTGATATTCAATATTTTAACCATTTTCCTGAAACATTATTAAAACACTGATAATCAACGATTAAAACTATAAAGAGTTTAAAACGCGCTTGTGCGAAAGATTAAAAACGCATTTAAAAGTGCAATTTTTGCTGGTTTTTTAGCGTTTTTTGAGAAAAAAAACCAACGAAGGCTTTACCTATGTTACATACTGACAAAGTAGCGACACCATTTTTATACCCTGTTTTTCCGATAGTTTTTTGCGCCCGGATACGCAGTAATTTCTTGCCTGTGGCCGGGGGCGTGGACGCTCCTTCACTGGCAAGGTTCAAGCGTGGACGCCTAAACCCGCGTAAAAATAAAACGTCCGCTTCAGGGGCTGGTGACACTATTTCCTTCTGCCTAACCAAAGAAGCGAATTGATGATGAGCTTATCAATATTATCATTTTCAAAAGTTTGAGAAAGCTCTTTGTTGGTGCCGCCGTCATAGTCCATATCATTATGACCGATGTTGAAATAAACCATGCGGTAATTTTTATTAGTCCAGGCTACGGGGTAGTAACCGCTATGCCAGATCTCGTGTTGCTTTGGGCCTGTACCCAAGGGAAAACTTGTTGAATCAACCGCCAGCAGGATATCGATATCCGGATTTTTACGAAGATCGTGTTCCCAGCGGTACCATTCGTTAGGGTTTGTTTTAAAAGTGGTCGGCAGGCCTTTGGTTACCGGGTGGTTAGCATCCTCAACTCTTAAAATGGCCGAAGTTGGGTGCCAGGTATTGCTCACATATTGTCCCGACCCCAAGAACTCGTTATGGTACCAGTCCCAGTTTTGCGGAAAGTCCGAAGGTGTAAGCGCGAAGGCCGAAAAATGAAATCCCATCCAGGTGCCGCCCTTTTTCATATACTGTTCAAAAGCTGCACGCTGCTCGGGGTTATCAGTGCGGGTATCTAAAAATATCACTACCTGGTATTTGGCCAAAAATTCCGGGTTCATATTTGCCCAGTTGTTGGTGCTGTCGTAGGTAAAATTATACTTTTTAGCCATTTTAGGAAACCAGCGATTAGCCTCGTGCATAAAACTGATATGCGCCAGGTCGCTCCGGCCGGTGTAAAAGGCTATTACTTTGAATTTTTTATGGTTTTGGGCATTAGCGTTTACTGCTGTAAAAACTGCCATAATGAAAATGACAGCAAGCAGCATGGCCCTGTTGATCAGATTTCGGTTGATGTTCATATCCCTGTTTATAATTGTGCTTATAAAACTAATGGATTTGATTTTATGATGATGGAGAAATGGTGTGATGAGAGGTAATGTAGGGGCGATTAGATGTTGGTGACAACACCAACATCGGCGAAGGATGTTTGGGACAACACCAACATAACATAGTCGAAAAATGTCATTGCGAGGAGGAACGACGAAGCAATCTCGTAGCTATACAGATCGGATATGCATTGGCTACGAGATTGCCGCGCTACGCTCGCAATGACATGGTTTTTATCCCGTTGCCCCGCGTCCCACGGGTAGTATGCACTTTACAACACCATCTGTTCAAACAACCGGTTCAACGTGGCCTCCGCATCAGTAGTCATGCCCGGATGCACCTTTGATGCCTGTACTACCGTACTGCGCGTAGCAGTAAGCCAGCGAAAACGTGACGGTTGATCAAGCTGTGCTATTGGCCCTGCATCTTTTTCGCCATTGCAGATGCGCTCAAGCGAATTGATATTTTCCTTCAGGCAATCCAGATCCAAATCACCGCAAAAGGCAGCTAACCTTGCGTCATCAGCCTTGAACAATACTTTTAAAAATTTTTGTTTAGGGCAAAACAGGATCACCCCTATATTGATAAACTCTTCGCGCTCCACCCTTGGTACAACGCGGATTATGGCGTACTCAAATACCTGCATATAGGGCTTGTTTTGCGGCGTTAACAAATACATCTGAAGCGGCCAGCCGGGTTATTAAAAACCGGGCGTATATATTTCGTACCTCATCAGGCGTTTCTTCAAAATCACGGTAAGTAATCCAATCGTCGGGGATCAACGCTACTATATCACGGATCTTTTCGGGCGTTAGGATTGCTTTAAATTCAGCATCAACCGTGTCCAGTTGATTGGCGCGTGGTAGCAGCACATGGTCTTTCACCTGTAAAAACGGACGGGTAGCCATCTCCTGCCAGTTGTTCCATGAGTGATGAAAATACAGCGCGGCGCCGTTATCAATCATCCACAATTCCTTATGCCATATCAGCATATTGGTATTACGGGCGGTACGATCCACATTGGTAAGCAAACAATCGAACCAAACTATTTGCGAAGCCAGCTTGGAATCAACCACAGTTACTGCCGGATCAAAAGTAATAGCGCCCGACAAATAATGCAGCGCCAGGTTAAGCCCCACACTAAACTTCAGCAGGTCCTGGATCTCTTCATCAGCTTCCGAACGGCCGAAGGCTTCGTCTAAATTGGCAAATACCAGCTCAGGGACCTTGAAACCTAACAGGCGCGCTATTTCGCCGCCAATAAGTTCGGCAATGAGGGCTTTTACCCCCTGGCCTGCCCCACGGAATTTCAGTACATATAAAAATTCGTCATCGGCTTCGGCAATAGCCGGTAATGACCCGCCCTCGCGCAAAGGCGTTACGTAACGGATCACGTTAACGGTGCGGAGCTGTGGTGGTGTGTAGTTCATAATTTAAATTGAACAAAAGCCAGCGTTAGGGATTGCAGCGGATACCGGCCTGTGGCTAATGCCTGTGCAGTATGAGCGGAAAGCCCGGCCAACGCCCAAATTATTCTTTAATTGGGCTTAGGTTTTAACCAACATACATTCGCCGCTCAATTGCCGCGGTGGCTGTTACTTTTGTCTTGATACAAAAGTAACCAAAAACCGAGTGAAACGAGCTCATGAATACCTATTAAAACATAATACTTAACGAATAAATCAAGTCAGCAGAGAGGTTTCTTTGCCCACAGTCTGCCCTCCATGCCCTCTCCATGCCTTTGCCCTGCAAAACAGGCGGAACCACGGCTGCTAAATTTTGCCTGGCCTTACCCATTTCCTCTCCCGGCAAAATTCGCTAATGCCCTTGCAACCACACAAGCCCAACATTGTTCTGCCTGTTTTCACCCGAAACTTATCTGCTGACGGAGAAACACTATTTTATTAAAGCAGCGGAGTCAAAATAAACTATCCTATCAATCCTCAAATCCTAAAAATCCTGGTTCAGAAAAATAATATTGCCGTTATCTGTCCCTGCTGACATAGGGCTGTCATTACCGCTCCGTTACTTTACATCATAAAACAAAACAACAACACTTATGGACACTTTGAAATCGTTATTGCAGGAGATGGAGCAGGAAGCTCAAACCACCGAAAAAATGCTGAGCCGCATCCCCGACGATAAATACCAGTGGAAACCGCATCCTAAAAGCATGACCATTGAACAACTATCTACCCACATTGCCGAACTGCCTACCTGGGTTACTATTACCTTAAATACCGATGAACTGGATTTTGCCACTGTACCTTACGAGCCTAAAAAAGTGAGCGGCACGGCAGATTTATTAAAGCTATTTGAAGATTCATTGGCCGACGGCTATTCGAGCCTGCAAAAAGCTGACGTTAGTACGTTTGATAAAATATGGACACTTCGTAATGGCGAACAAATCCTTAATCAACGTACAAAAGCAGAGGTAATCAGGATGACTTACTGCCAGATTGTACACCACAGGGCACAGTTGGGAGTTTATTTACGTTTACTGGATATCCCGATACCGGGCAGCTACGGCCCAAGCGCGGATGAGCAGGGTTTCTGAAAAAACAGGAGTAATAAGATCAGTTTTTAAATACAAAAGCAAAGCAGGCAAAAGCGTGCTTTGCTTTTGTATGTTTTTGCACTCAACTACGGTGCTTTGACAGCTTACCTGTATTTATTTCTTCAAGGAAGCCATTTTCATTAATAGCATATCGGGCCTCAGAGGTATCGGTATCTATCTTATAATTAACGGTCTTTACTTTTTTGTTCCTGATCTTTTTGCCAAATATGAACATCGGCAAAATGAAAACCGCAAGCAGGACTACAACTTGTAACAGGGCTGTGTACATAACGTCTAACATAAAAATTTAAGTCTGATTGGTACCCATATAACGTTATTGGGAGAGAAATGGTTCGCCTTTTTAATGTTATTTTATACCCATCATGTGTACATATAGCTAAATGTGTGCCATACTTATATCTGACGCTCTGTGTTACCTTAATATTACATTTATGCTGATATTTAATTGATTTATAATTAAATGCACCAAACACTGCGCTATCATATTGATAATAGAGCCTATCGTTTTGAAATAAATAATATACAGTACAGTTTAGTGATTTTAGTACAGTGGCGAAGTATCGTAAAAACGCGGAATTTGATGAGATTGCGACGCGTCCCCGAGGACACGGACGCTGGTTGGATTAACGGTACTGTCATCTCAGACAACAATAAAGATGCGTCATTGCGAGGTACGAAGCAATCCCAAATTTGCAGGGCCGCCCTGTATAGTTCGCGATTGCTTCGTACCTCGCAATGACGCTTTTAGATTGGCACGTTAGCCTTTATAACCCGTAAAAAGCAGCCGCGTTCCCGCCAAAAAACAATTCCTTTTCTGTAGCAGAAAGTCTTTCGGCATACAGGTCCATTACTTCCATTGTTTTTTCATAGCCTCCGGCCAGCAAACATACCGGCCAGTCGGAGCCGAACAATACCCGGTTGATACCGAAAGCGTTGAATACAATATCAATATAAGGGATAAAATCAGCTGCCGGGGTGTTGTCCCAGTCGGCTTCGGTAAGCAGGGCCGATACCTTGCAGGATACATTGGGATAGCTTGCCAGCTTTTCGATATCCTGTTTCCAGCAATCTATTTTCCCGGCTTTGATGTAGGGCTTGGCCATGTGGTCGAGCACAAACTTTTGATCCGGAAATTCAGCTACCAATTGCGCGGCATACGGCAAATGGTTAGGAAAGATGAGGATATCATAAGTATATCCGTGTTTGCCCAAAGCGGCGATGCCTTTTTTAAATGCCGGATCAAGCATGTATTGTTCATCGGGCTCAGACTGCAGGATATGCCGGAAGCCTTTAAGCTTTTCGTATTTTTTAAAATGATGCAGGCGGTCTTCCAGGTCATCGGCTTTCAAATCTATCCAGCCTACTACCCCTTTGATGAAGGGGTTAACGGATGCCAGATCTAACAGAAATTCCGTTTCCTTTTCCGACTGATCGGCCTGGACGGCGACACTGCCATCCATGCCGTGTTTTTGCAGTACAGGTAACAGGTCTTCGGGATAAAAATCCCGCCCTATTACCTGCATGTCTTCAGTGATCCAGCTGTCCCTTACCGGGTTGTACTGCCAGAAATGCTGATGTGCATCAATTTTTAGCATAAGCTATTAGGTTTTGCTTTGATTCACCCAGGCCTTCAATACCTAATTCTACCACGTCGCCCGCTTTTAGGTAGATCGGCGGCTTCATGCCTAAGCCAACCCCTGCGGGGGTACCTGTCGAGATGATATCGCCCGGCAGCAGGGTCATGAACTGGCTGGCGTATGAGATCAGGTGCGGCAGGTTAAATATAAAGTTTGAGGTAGTACCGTCCTGCATGGTTTCGCCGTTAACTTTTAGCCACAGGCGCAGGTTATGCGGATCAGCAATTTCATCAGGTGTAGCTAAAAACGGACCAAGCGGAGCAAAGGTGTCGCAGCCTTTACCCTTATCCCAGGTGCCGTTACGCTCCAGTTGGAACTCGCGCTCGCTTACGTCATTGTGCAGTACATAGCCGGCAACGTAGTCCATAGCTTCGGCTTCTTCCACATAAGATGCTTTTTTGCCGATAACCACAGCCAGTTCCACTTCCCAATCGGTTTTAACAGAGTTTTTAGGGATCATGATATCATCAAACGGACCAACAATAGCGGTGGTTGCTTTCATAAAGATCACCGGCTCGGGCGGCAGCGGCGCATTGGTTTCTTTGGCATGATCGGCATAGTTAAGGCCAATACAAACCAGTTTTGAAGGGCGCACGATAGGGCTTCCTAAGCGTACATCATCGGCAACTTCGGGCAGTAAGTTATCTTTTATAAAATCAGCAAGGCGGCTAAGTCCGTCAGTTTCAAAAAACTGTTCGGTGTAATCTTCGCCAAAGGCCGATACATCATATCTTTTATCGTTTTGTATAATTCCCGGCTTCTCTTTCCCAATCTCGCCAAATCGTATCAATTTCATATTGTCGTTGTATTAGTTTGTTATCAGTTTAATAATTGTATCGTTGGGGTCGGTTGCCACGCCGCTAAGATATACAAACACGCCCTCGGTTTGTTGTTTAAATTTCACCGCACTACCATCGGCCAGTAATGCTGCTTTAGTTACTTTTCCTTTTAATTGCGGAATGAAAATGTATGGTTGTTGCGGTGCTGTCATCACATGCACATACAGTTTTTTGTCTTTCCGGGTGATTACTCCCCATGGCTGTGCCGGGATACCACTGCCGCGGGTACCGTAAATAGCTTCGCCATTTTTTTGTACCCAGGCGCCTACAACAGCCAGTGTATCGGTAAACTCAGGTTGAATTTTACCGTTTGGCATCGGGCCTATGTTCAATAAAAAGTTGGCGTTCAGACCGGCCGCGTTAACCAGGTAATGGATAATGCGTTTGGATGATTTAAAGCTCCTGTCGTTAATGTTAAAGCCCCAACTGTTGTTAATGGTTTCGCAGGTTTCCAGGGGCAGGGCACCAATTTTCGATTTACCGCTGAAACCTGTAGTATTGGCTCCGGGCAAATCCTTTTCAAACATCTGGAAATCCTCGCCCTCTTTAGGTTCAAGGTGATGGTTGTTGCCTACCAGTATGGCGGGGTTGAGTTTGTGGATCAACCCGTAGATCTCGTCATAATGCCAGTTAACATCACGCTCCCAATGGCCATCAAACCAGATGCCTTTAACGCCGGGGTATTTGGTAATGAGTTCGGTAAGCTGCGCTTTCATAAAATTGATATAGCTGTCCCAATCGCCGTTCGCGGGCTTGCCGTCAACTATCGGGCTGCCATAAGCATAATCCTTGCGGCCCCAATCTAACAGGGAATAATAGAAATGAAGTTCGATGCCTTCTTTAACGCATTCCTGTGCCAGTTCCATTAAAGGATCTTTATGGTAAGGCGTAGCATCAACAATATTATACGGCGATGCTTTAGTACCAAACATGCTGAACCCATCATGATGGCGCGAGGTAACGATGATATACTTCATGCCCGCTTTTTTAGCAAACATCACCCAGTCGTGGGCGTTAAAAGCCTGCGGATTAAAGAAATCGGCCAGGCGTTTATAGCTATCATAAGGGATATGCTTTTCATTCATCACCCACTCGCCCGCGCCAAGCTCACTGTAAATACCCCAGTGAATAAACAGGCCGAACTTCATATCCTGGAAATTTTGCCTTGCAGCAAGGTTGTCGGCCGTTGGCGTGTAGGTTTGAGCGCCCGCGCTTACGGCGCCAAGCAACATACCCATTAATAATAGCTTTTTAATCATATCAAGTCAGATTTAATTGTTCAGGGTGATAAAGCCGCCATCGATAGGATAATCGGTGCCGGTAATAAATCCGGCTTCGTCCGAGCAAAGGTAAAGTGCTAACGCTGCTACTTCTTCAGGTTTACCCATCCTGCCTATCGGCTGGCTTTTTGATAGCTTTTCAAAGATCTCATCCTCACGACCGGCGTAGTTTTTAGCAATAAAGCCATCCACAAATGGTGTATGTACCCTCGCCGGCGAGATACAGTTACAACGGATGTTGTCATGCAGAAAGTCACGCGCTACCGATAAAGTCATGGCATGGATGGCGCCTTTACTCATGGAGTAAGCAAACCTGTCGGTAATGCCAACGCTGGCTGCTATTGAAGCCGTGTTGAGGATCACGCCGCCGCCATTGGCTTTCATTGCCGGGAGGGCCGCGTAAAGGCAGTTGTAAGCGCCTTTAACATTCACGTTAAACACGCGCTCAAAATCTTCGGTACTGGTGTTATCTGCCCTGCCAATATGCGCTATGCCTGCGTTATTGATCAGGATATCTATCTTACCTATTTTGGCAAAAGTATCCACTACCTGCTGCTGGTTACTTACATCACAGGCATAGCCCGTAGCTTTACCGCCCGCCGTAGTTATTTCGGTCACGGTATCGGCTGCCGCCTGATCATTTAACTCGATGATATGAACCTCGGCGCCTTGCTGTGCAAATAACACGGCCATAGCTTTGCCTATGCCGCTGCCGCCGCCTGTTATAATTACTGATTTATTGGTTAGTTTGAACATAAGTACGGGCCGGGCCCCCTCTAAATCTCCCCCGGAAGGGGAGACTTTTTTGTTTTATGGTTATTAATATTTTATCTCTCAACGCCGTTGTTGGTATTGTCACCAACAACTTTTTTCAATTCCCTCCCTCGGGAGGGGTGCGGTTGGACTATGCGGTGGCAGGGAGGGTTTATACGCCATGCTTGCCGATTAAGCATATCGAAGAAACCCCTCCCTACACCCTCCCAGGGGAGGGAATCGCACAATCCCCCGCTTTTTTTTCGCCGTTGTTGGTGTTGTCACCTACAACTTTATGCCTCCACGCAAATCAAAAGCCCTCCCCCTCCGGGAGGGGTTGGGTGGGGCTGCCTACAACGATACCCCTCTCTTCCACGGAATAAAATCATCCTGGCCAAGTTTTACCGATTTAGGTTCTGCTTCGCCGCTAGCTACTTTTATCACGTAATCCAGAATCCGCTCGCCGGCCTGGTGAATGGTTTCGGTACCTTCAATGATGGTACCGCAGTTAATATCTATAATATCGGGCATACGCTCAAACATAGCCGTATTGGTTGATAGTTTGATCACCGGAGTAACCGGATTGCCTGTGGGCGTACCCAAACCGGTGGTGAATAGTACGATGTTTGCGCCTGCGCCAACTTCGGCAGTGGTGCTTTCCACATCGCTTCCGGGGGTACATAGTAAATTCAAACCGGGTTTGGTTACTTTTTCCGGGTAATCCAATACCGCTGTTACCGGTGAGGTACCGCCTTTTTTCGCTGCACCGGCCGATTTGATAGCATCAGTGATCAATCCATCGCGGATATTACCTGGCGATGGGTTAGCATAAAAGCCTGAGCCATCAGCTTCGGCACGTGCATTATAAGTAGTCATGAGGTGCATGAAGCGGTTAGCGGTTTCCACATCGATACAACGGTCACTCAGTTCCTGCTCCACACCGCAAAGCTCAGGGAACTCTGAAAGGATCACCGAACCGCCCATGGTAACCAGCAGATCGGATAAATAACCCAATGCCGGGTTAGCCGAAATGCCCGAAAAACCATCCGAACCGCCGCACTCCAAACCAACACATAGTTTTGATAATGGCGCAGGTTGGCGTGTGGTTTCATTAGCCTTTACCAAACCGGCGAAGGTTTGCTTCAAAGCTTGTTTTAACAATTCGCTTTCGGTACCTACTTTTTGTTGTTCCAATACAACCAGCGGCTTATTGAAATTAGCATCCCGTTTGGCAATTTCATTTTGCAAAATGCTTACCTGCGCATGCTGGCAGCCCAAGCTTAATATGGTTGCTCCGGCCACGTTGGGGTGGGTAATGTAGCCTGCTATCAATCCGCAAAGGGTATCTGAATCTTCGCGGGTGCCGCCGCAGCCCATGCTGTGATTCAGGAATTTAATGCCGTCGATATTTTTGAACAGGCGTTTAGAGTTTGGCTTATCCTCGGATACCTGGATATCGGCATTCAAAATTTCTTCAACAGATTTACCAGCCTGGTAAAGTTCCATTAATTGCTCAACATCCCCCTCATAGCTTTTGGCTTTTTTATAGCCCAGCTTGTCAACCAGTGCTTCCTTTAATACGTTGATATTCCTGTTCTCGCAAAAAACCATCGGTACCACAATCCAGTAGTTACCTGTACCTACCGAACCATCGGCACGGTGGTAGCCCATAAAGGTTTTGCCTTCAAAGTGAGCCGTATCGGGCTGGTGCCATTGTAGTTTACGCTCGCCAAGATGAAATCCTTCGGCCGCGTGGTGTACATTTTCGGTAGTTAACAAACCACCCTGCGGTATGACGGCCGATGCTTTGCCTACCAGTACGCCGTACATGTAAATTTCCTTGCCTACCGGCAATTCGTTAATGGCGAATTTATGCTTTGCTGCTACTTTATCTACCAGTGTAAAAGTTTGTCCATCAAACGTGATAACGGTTCCCTGCGGCAGGTCGTGTAAGGCTACGAGTACGTTATCATGCGGATGGATCCTTAAATATGTTTCCTTTTGTGTTGACATTATTTGTATATGATCGGTCCTTTTTTTAGTAAGGACAATATTTTTTTGCTTATTGCTGAAGCGTAAGTTCAATTACCGGAATTTCATACGGCGGTTTTTGTGCGGGGAGCGTTAACTCCAGGTCGTCACCGCTGCCATCCTTATATAAAAGCTCTGAGCTGTCATTTAAAAACTGCGCGTATTTGATCTTGCCTTTGTAACCAGGTAAAACCAGCTTGCCTTGCGGATAGTTAAACAAATGTATATACAGTTTACCGGCGGCTTTGTTATAAGTAAGCTTGGTTCCCTCTGGTATTTTATAAGTATCAGGAGCAAATGTACAGTTGTATACCGATTTGCTGTTGGCGTGCATCCAGTAAGCCAGGCTATCCAGCGCGCGGGTAGCACGATAGTCAAACTCGCCGCGGGCGGTTGGCCCCACATTCAGGATCAGGTTGCCGCCATTGCTTACCGAAGTAATTAACAGATCGAGCAATTGACGATGGGTTTTCCAGGTATTTTCATCACGGTAGTACCCCCATGAGCCCGAAAAGGTTTGGCAGGTTTCCCAGGTTTTGCCACGGTATTTAGCCAGTTCGGCAGTGCTTACCTGTTCAGGGGTTTCAAAATCGGCGCCGTCCTTATACTCTTCCAAATTAAGGCGGTTATCTACAATAATGCCCGGCTGTAACTTCCTGATCAGCTTAAGCAACTCAACTGATCCCCATTCGTCTTTACCTTTACCATGCCCATCTTTGCGCGGGAATGAAAAATCAAGCCAAAGGATATCGATTTTGCCATATTTGGTTAGTAGTTCGGTGATCTGATCGCGCATATACTGGCGGTATTTGGCCATATCACGCCCTTTGTTCAGTTTAGCGTAAGAGGCGTCGCTTTTATCAGCAGGTGACTGTGGATGGATCTCGTCAATAGTATATTGCGGATGGTGCCAGTCTAACAGCGAATAATAAAAGCCCACCTTTAAGCCCTGTGCCCTGAAAGCGTTCACATATTCACGTACCAGATCGCGTTTGGCTTTGGTATTGGGAGCTTTATAATCAGTAAATTTTGAATCGAACAGGCAAAATCCTTCGTGGTGCTTGGTGGTTAGTACCGCATATTTCATCCCTGCTGCTTTGGCTTGCTTTGCCCATTTCTGCGGATCAAAAAGATCAGGGTTAAACTGGTCAAAATATTTCTGGTAACCGGCGTTATCAATTTTTTCGTTATGCTTTACCCATTCGTGGCGGGCGGCCTGCGAGTACAGGCCCCAGTGAATGAACATACCAAAACGGTCGTCTTTCCACCATTCCATGCGTTTCTCTTTCTGGGCATCGGTTTCGGTGCCTATCATTTTTTGGGCAAATACCGATGGGGCCATCAGCAACACAAACATCAACAGTAATTGTAGTTTCTTTAGCATAACTATTCTATTTATAAGGAGAAAATTTTGTCCATTAAAACCCATTTTGCACCTGCAGGCGCATTTTTTACCGGCGACTGAAATCCCCACATCAAATCTTCCCATTCCTTTACTTTAGGGTTCGCCGCATCTAAAGCTGCCGATTTTTCGAAACTGAAAGTATCATCAACCTCCATAATCATGAACATGCGGGTATCAAAACGGTAGATCTCCATTTTGGTGATTCCTTTGGCGATAATGCTGTCATGAATTTCGGGCCAAATAGCCTGGTGATATTTTTCGTATTCGGCAATGAGTGCCGCGTCATCTTTCAGATCGAGGGTTAAACAGTATCGCTGACTCATAGAATAGCTCTCAAAAAAGTTTATATCGGTAATACAAAGAAATAAGGTTTGCAGGTAAATAGTTATCGGGAATTAAACAAAATGTTCAACTATTTTGGCATAGATCAGAACCATGATTTTCAGGATCTAAGGATTGTCATGATTTTTTCTGAACCGGGATTTTAAGGAATCTATTAGATGGACGGGATTTTTGTCTGAACTGTTTTTTGAATTTGTTAAATGGACGGGGTTTAAATAGCCTGGGACGTTTAGACTGTCATCCCGGCAATCCTTAAATCCTGAAAATCACGGTTCAGAATCAATCAAAACCTAAATATTCCTTTTGGTGCACTTCTACCGAGCCGGAGATATTATCATGATTAAGGAATATTACGATATGGAAAAAATCATTATCAAAAAGATAGATATCGTTTTTCACATCAGAGCCGTGGAGTTTCATGATCAGGCCCATGTGTTTAGCCTGGCCTATTAAGTTAATGATGTGTTGCGGTGTAGAAGTGGTATAGGTAACGGTACGCAGTACAGCTCCGCTGCTAAGCTTGCTGTTAACGCCTATTACAATGGTTTCTTCCTTATTATCCGGCCCTATCCTGTTCAGGTGCTCAATGCTGTTGCCGTTAACATCCTGGAGATACCGGCGCTTGAATTTTTTCCCGAGGGTAAGATAGTTGTGTGCCTCGGCGTTTGAAAGATTGGAGATATTTGCCAGATCATTAATGGTTATGCTTTGGGCAAACAACGTTGCGCTGCAAAACAACAATAAGGCAATTAACAGGGTTCTCTTCATTTTTTAACTTACCAAATATACTTTTTACTATTTAAAACCGTCGCCGGGATGATAGGTGCGCTGCACGTGCTTTAAAACATCTTTTTTGTAAAACAGCACATCCTTAAATTTACCGTCAATAATGCCCTGCTCCTGATCGGTGAAGTTTTTTGATGCAGGGTCAAAAGAGCTGCCGCCATTTACGATGCTTTTGGCCCTTAACCGTGTACCAAATTCCACAACAGCGATAAAACTATTGCCCGAATATCCATAACGCTTGTTGGTGTTCATGGTACGGCTCTGGAACGATGGCAGCTGTCCAAAGCCCGATCCTGTTAAACCAACCGGGATACTGGGTTTGTTATCATCAAAGGTGATGCCATCATCCGGGCGCTGGTAACGGTTCATCTCCCCCCACTCCACTTTCCAGGTGCCAAAACGGCTTTGCAAATTTTTAAGTACATCATTTAACCAAGCCAGTTGCTGCGCCGGACTTATGGTTTTAACCAGCGTTTGAAAGCGCCGGGTAATAAAAGTGCTTTCCTGATCGGTTTGAGGCGGCGGCAGCGCTTTCATCATCAGGGAGCCCCATTCAATGGCAAGCGAACTGGCTACCGAATGGATAGCAGTACTCTTGTCCCATTGCTGCAGGATCTTTATTGGTTCAGCAAGCGATTGTTTTACAGAATCGGGAGCGGCGTCATAAGCTTTGAAAAGTGAGGGTAACAGATCATCAAAAGCGGCCAGGTAGTGGTCATACCCTTTGGCTACCAGGCCATCAAGCGTAAGCTTTTCCGCGTCTTTTAAAACCCTGATAGCAGTTACCGCCCGGTAGTTTTCACCATCGGGGGCCATGTACACCGGGTATTTACTTTTATCCGGACTTGACGTGCCCGACGCTGTATACGGCGTTGAATTACAGTTCTGGATCCACCCGGTGGCGGGGTTGGTAATAGTGATAATCTCGCTCAGCTTGTGGATACCCTGCCATTCGGTAGCAGATGTACTGCCGTCGACAGGCAGGCTCCAGTCATATTTGGGATTGCGTTTGGGGATGTAGTTGCCGTACCAAAAAATGGTATTCCCTTTATCATCGGCGTAAACGGTACTGTTTGTAGCGTTTGATACCATGTTCATGGCCTTTTTATATTCGGCCAGGTTATTGGCTTTGGTTATCAGCCATGACTCAACCAGGGCATTATATGAGCGGTTGTTAGCTTTGAGTGCCAGCCATTTTCCGTCCCTGGCGCCCAGCACCGGGCCGTGATGGGTATAATATCCTGTTATGGAGCGCTGTTCAATCTCATCGCTATGCTTTATTTTGAAAGATAGTTTACGGGTGATAACGGGCCTTAGCTTACCATCATATTCGTAATACCATTTACCATCCTTTTTGCTCACCTTTTCGGCGTAAAGATCGGCCACATCGGCATAGGCACTGGTATGCATCCATCCGCAATGCTGATTAAAACCCTGGTAAATAAAAAACTGGCCCCAGGTAACAGCCCCGTACGCGTTAAGGCCTTCATCGCTTACCAGCTCAACCTCACTGCGGAAATAGAACGGCACATGCGGATTAATATACAGCAAAGCATGACCCGATGCCGATTTGGATGGTGCTATAGCAAAGCCGTTTGAGCCGGTTTCGCGCTCGTTCACCATATCATAAATATTTTTTGCAGGCTGGCTGGTTACTGCGCCAAGCTTTTCGGGGGCGGTACTATAAAAGTCTTTGGTTTCGCTTAGTTTAATCCCCCCGGTTTCGGTAGCGGCAACGCTGCCATCGGTAAACATCAACGCGTACCAGGGTTCAAAATGTTTAAATACTTTGGGTTTTACTTCGGGATGTTTGTACAGGTAATAATTAATGCCATCGGCAAAAGCGTCCAATAGTTTCCGGAACCAGGGGGCGCTTGTTTTATAATCTTTAATAGCACCGGCACTATCGGCAATCAGTTGCAGTTGCACGTCGGTATATAAATTAATTTCGCCATCAACCTGGGCCTGTTTGCCTAACTGGTAAAGGTAATTGCGTTCAATACCTTTAAAGTTATCTTCGCACTGGGTATACATCAATCCAAAAACAACAGCAGCATCTGTTTTTCCATAAATGTGAGGAACTCCCCAATTATCCCTGATAATGGTTACTGACTTTGCTAATGTTTTCTCCCGTTTTATTTCCTTTTGATTAATTTTTTGGGCAAAAACCAAAGCAGGAAGAAACATTGAAACAATAATAAAATTTGCTTTTATAGTAACAGCAATTTTACCAAACAATTTATCCATATAAATGTGAAGTAAACGAGGCTTTTTAAAGATTTTGAGGTAAATTTGGAGATTAATTCATAATAATTACATAGCAGCGAAGTTTTTATTCAAATATTTACAATCGGCTTTTTTGAGGTAATTATTTGCTGTACTTTTAAACTGTATAGTTAACATTTGATAAATTTCTGTATCGGTTTCCTTTCCGGTATCCGAATATAAAGAGCTTGGGTACACATTTAATATGATATCTGAGATTTAGTTGATTCAATATCATTTGAGACGTGATATTGTGTGCGTTCCGGGGTGAGATACGGAACGCATTTTTTTTGTTGGTTCACTGGTTCATTAGTTCACTGGTTCATTGGTCTTAGCAAGAGGGCAAACTAACTACAACTACAACTCCTCCATCATCGGTCAAAATTCACGAGCTTTTCACCAATGAACTAATGAACCAGTGAACTAATGAACTACTAATGAACCCACTTATCCCTGTACCACGCCATAGCTAACAACACCATGCGGTTATAGGTTTCGAGGCCCTGGGGCTGGTTGTTGGCTTTCAGGAAATTATCGTAAAAAACACTGCTTATGGCCCCCAGCTTGTTTTCGTAGGCCAGCCAATAATTGCGCTCGGTGATATAATCGCCGCGTACATCTTTGCTGATGAGCGCTTTGAGTTCTTTATGCGCAACAGTATCACGGGCACCAAGCGAATGCATGAATTCCTGCACGGCGAGATGATATGCCGAATAACGCAATAACCTGTCATGCGATTTTACGGCGATGACAAAGCCGGCAAAATCAGCTTCATCCTCCGCCCCGTACCCCATCTGGTGCGACATTTCATGACATACCACAAAGGGCCGGTTAAAAATGGGCATCTGGTAATTTACCTGGGCTTCGGAGGTGAAAGGGTTATAATAGCCCGAGGTACCGATATAATTTAATAATGGCGTCAATATCGATGGTTTTATATCGGGATTATAAGCCCTGAAATTAACAGAATCTTTACTGAGCACACCGATGGCATGCCGTGCTGTATTATAAATATGGGTATTACTTTGGGCCCAGTCGGCCGGTGTAAGCCGTGCACGGGTAACGTTGGCGCTGTCAATCAGGATCCGGGTTACCGCTTTAAGATCAGCGGTTGTAAAAGCCGTATCCCTGAGCCCAAGCCGCTCGGAGGCCGGCAGCCTGAAATAGTTCATTCCCCACAAAAGATAAAAAGCCACAATGCCTGCCTGGATCCCTATAACCAATCCTAAAAAAAGTCTCCCAGCCATTTGAAACCGCTTTTTAAACAGCAGGGCAATTAGCCTGATCACCGCATAAATCAAATAAATAACCACGGCTATATATATAATGTCGCCAACACTAAACGGAAATATGTTTAAAACGGAATGAAAAACCCGGCAAATGATAATGTAAAAACCATTGGCATAATAACGTTCAACAGCCACCGGATGATCAGCAAACAGCATCAGCAAAAAAATAGCCAATGCCAATAATGTTATCGCGATGATCCTTTTTAGTACAGGTTTTTTTTTGGTTGGGTAGCGCATTATCTAAAGGTAAATATAGCGCTTTAGGGTTCAGGTTTAAAAAAGAATGCTTTTGCGCGCTAAAAAACCGGGTAATAGAAAAAGCCCCCTTGGCAGGAGGCTTTCAAAATTGTGAAAAACAAGGTTACTGAATATCATTTACTTACAGACACCGGCACTACGATCTTATCCCAGAACATGCAAAAGCTTTTTGCATCAACTGTATAAACTAATCTTTCGTGCATTGGCGCGGCTTTGGTTTTTACGTTTACACGCAGGGCGTCTTTTGACTCATCGTATTTAAACGCGCCCCATTGTTTGGCCACCTTGTTAAAAATAACTGTCCAGGTACCGTTTTCGGCAGGAATCAGGAAAAAGCCGTAAGTACCTGCTGCCAGTGGTTTACCCTCAACTTTGATATCTTTTGTAGTTGTAAAAGTTGTGGCCTCGTTAGCACCTGCACGCCATACTTTACCGTAAGCTTCAAGACCGCCCCAAATTTTACGGCCTTTAACCGATGGGCTGCCATAGTTAATAGTAATAGTTGAACCGGCAGCTGTACCGCTAACGCTATCGCGCGGGCTTGCTGGTTTGTCCTGGGCAAAGGTTACCGCTGATACTAATAAGGCGAAAGCAAACAGGAATGCTGCTTTAAGCTGAAATGATTTTTTCATAAGATTTCTCATAATTTATTTAATATAAAGATAGATTGAAATTTGGTTTAAAAACAACTATTCGTTTAAATACCTTCGAGAGGTGATTTTAACACATAAAACACTGAAAATAAACACCTGATGGTTAAACTATTTTGATTTTATATTGTTTAATAATTGAAAGATCATATTGCAATTAGGAATAGACCGGAGGGATTCATAGCCCAAAGGTTAAACAATTGTTGTGGTTTTTTTACCCTGCCTACCATGGCAGGGTTTTTTATGCGCCGGCATCATTGTACCTTATAAGTTAATACGCTCCGCCCTATATTGCCTGCTTCATCAATACCCTCTATCACCAAACGGTAATTACCTTTGCTATCTGCATTAAAAAAACTAACTGAAGCATTGCCATTTTTATCAGTTACTATATCGGGGTTCCAGTAGATAGCGGTTCTTGCGTCAGGTTTCTTATCAGCACCTGTTGATGCTTCATAAACCGGCGAATAAAAGGTACGGGCTTTGTAAAAACCCCTTGCTGTAAAATACAGTAAGCCTGGCGAAATCACATTATTTGAAACAACCGGAGCTTGAGTTTTCCACATTTTGAGCACCAATACCCCATTTGCCCCTCTTACACCATATATGGTAGCATCGTTATTTTTTAACACATTTACACTTTCAACATCAGCAGCATTGTAATTATCAATACTTGTTCCGGCCGGCAATACGGTATCATCAACTACAATCACCATTGGCCCTCCCTGCATGACCGGGTTCACCTTGTCGGCCAGGTAGGGCACACCTTGTCTCAAAACAATACCATTTAAACGTCCCTGCAACCCGTTTGACAGGGTGCTTTGGTCTCGCAGGTTATTTTTCCCCAAAACCTCTGTAGTAAGCTTACCGGCATTAATGCCTCTTTCACTAATGGTAACCGCATTAAGTGCCCTGCTATTTGCATCAACTATATAAACCGGCTGTTGCGTTGTTTTATCAAAGCCCGCACCGTTTACCCCCTGTGCCGGGCTCATCAAATCTCCGGTTTTAATATTTGTTAATGCCTTTGCCTGAGAAATGGATATTTTGGTATTACTTTTCCCTTCGGCCGTTTTAGCCTGGATCATGAACGGGGTTTTATCGTCATAAACCAGGTTTTTGAAAGTAAAATTACCATCATGATCGGTGGTTTGTGTTAATAAAGCCCCGCCTGCCTGCGGCATCAGGGTTACCGTACCGCCATCGACCGGTTTTCCCGAAATTGTTTTTACCTGGCCCGATACATCGAAACCATTTTCGGCAGTATAGGCTACAGTAGTGTTGGCATCATTGAGCACTTGCTTCCACTCAAAGTGGCGGTACCCCTGGCTTAGCATCAATACATCCAGGTTTGACTGGGTATCATTGCTAACATCAGCAAAATAATAATTGGGTTGCTCAATTGCCCCTTTCAGATCAGAAGTTAGCAGCAGACTTGATAATATGCTATTTTCATCGTCCCCGGTTACAGATACTTTACCGGCATCAATAACTGATGCTGATAAATAGCTTTTTACCGCCTCTCCATTTTTGTTTTTAGTATTGATAGCAATATGCACCTTTCCTCTTACCGGGTATAAAGGTTTATCGCTAACAGATGTAATCGTTAACAGGTCGGGATTTTGGATAAATACCAGGCGCTCATTGAGTGGTTCGCCCTGCTCCGAAAAAAGCGTTATCCGGGTTATACCTGTTTTAAAATCTTTTTTATTGAGATTTAGGTCGAGCACCTGGTTATCAAGCACGGTTTTTACCGAGCGGATACTACCGGCCGAATAAATAATTATCCCTATTTCCTTGTTCTTATTTTTAAGGTAATAAGCTTTATTGGCATTTATTTCAATGCCAAGTTTATCGGGATTATCATTGTTAACCATCAACGTGATCCCCTCGTTATCGGCTTTCGGTAAATCCACTATCGCTTTGGTACCATCGGCATAGGTTAAATTAGCTTTATAAGTTTTACCTGCTTCAGCAGTAATAAATATCAGCCCCATGCCCAGGTGTTTCGATTCAAACCTGGTTACTTCGGCATTGGTGTTGTCAACCACAACACCTTTAACATCAAGCCCCGGACCGTTTGCACTTACCGCTTTGAAGGCCAGCTTGGTTGGTATACCGTTTACAAAACTTCCCCCTTCCGGAAAAAAAGCGATGTTAGGTTTACCTACTTTAACCACTAACACTTTATTGCCTGCAAATGCCCCGCCATTGACGTTTACCTGCCGGCCAAATAAACTCTGCCCGTTATCGATCATCCACTTAGTATAAGCCCTGATACGATAGGTTCCTCCGGGCAAAATACCGGGAAGACTAAAATCGCCTGCGGCCAAGCCGTTAACCATTTGCAACGAGATAGTTTGCAGCAGGGAATCGGAGGGGCTAACCAGGTCGACATGTAACATGCCACTTAACTTTGAAGGCTCATGCTGTTCGCCCAGGGTTACATATGCTTTGAAGTATATGGTATCGCCTGCATTGTAATAAGGTTTATTCAAATGCAGGTACACTTTTTCAACTGCTTTATTGGCCGATAAAGTTTGCAGACGCGATACCACAGCGTCTAAAGGAACGGAAGGTGAAACCGGATTATTATTTTGTGAAAAAACAGGCACAGAGCAACACCATGCCGCTAACAGCGATAAAACTATCTTTTTCATAAGCGGGAATGACAGCAGGTTAAAACTGGTTATATAATGGCAATTAAATATAAGTATTTATTTGCAAAAACACTCATTTTAAATTAGTTATACACCCCTACAAAACTGCGCCTGCTATTGCGTCAGTTCGGCATCCTGCTTCATTTCTTCCCAGTAAAGTGTTTCAAGGTAAATACCGTTTTGAATAGCTACACGCGCACGTATTTTTTCTAATTCGGCTTTCACTTCTTCATTGCTGAGCTCCCTACCCAGCGAATGGTAATAAATGGCGTAACCTGTTTTGCTGTTTACGCATTTATAATGCTTTTCCCCGGCTTTCATAATTGGATTGACTAATACAAATACAATACTGCAGATGGCAGGATTGTTTTAATTAAACTCAAATGTTACACAATTTTCCTTATTCAATTAGCAGGTTTCTTTTTACTTTAAGTCAGCAACTTACAACCTCACTAATTTCGTTTTATTACATTGGCTTAACCATTCTTAACATTAACTTAACAATTGGCATTATATTAATGGTTACTTTTATCCGCTGAATAATTTATAGTGACATATTTTAAAATCCACTTAATATAACTACTGTAAATTCACGACTGATAAGACAGATCAATGAAGAGCACTAACTCAAAATCGATATTTCCAAACTCAAACCAGGTTTTTTACGATTTGTTCAACACTGCTGTAGCCAATGTTACCGAAATGGCCAGGCTACTGGATGAAGCCGTTAATGCCCCCACCTCATATGAGCAGAAGTTTAATTTTGCCCATATTGATAAGCTGAAATTTAAAAGTTATGAGATAACGCACAGGGTATTCTCCGAATCGGGCCGGACGCTGATCTCGCCGTTTAACCGTAAGGATATGTGCGAACTGGCGTCAGCCATTGATGACGTAGCCGACAGGATTACCATGGCCGCCCGCAGGATAAACCTTTACAACGTACCTGTTATTACCCAGCCCATGATAGATTTGGCTGCCCTGATCCTTAAAACCAGTACCGAGCTTGAAAAGGCAGTAAACGCGATGAACAACCTGAACAAATCGTCCGAAATTTTTGAGCTTTGCAGTAACATCAAAAAACTGGAAGCCCAGGCCGATGCAGTTCATAATAAGGCCTTTGCCGATCTGCTCAATAATGAAAAAGATCCGATTGAATTAATTAAATACACCGACGTTTTTGCAGCCATGGAAACTGCTACCGACAGCTGTGAAGATACAACGCTGATCATTGAAAGTATCCTGATCAAGAACGGATAAGACCTCACCCAACCCTCTCCAAAGGAGAGGGCTTTAAATAGATATTTTAAACAAAAAACGCGATGATAACTCATCGCGTTTTTTGTTTTTAAAGTCCTCTCCTTTGGAGAGGATTTAGGTGAGGTTATTTCCCCTTATCAGTTTGAGGGCCATTGTCACCTCCATTATTATCCTGCTCATTGTTTCTCTCTTTTTCCCGCTCCTTCTTAAATTCAAGCTTGCCAAACTTATAACTCAGGCTTATGCCGAACGACTGTACCGGCACTAATCTCAGGTTGGTTGAATAAAAGTTACTGCCAAAGGTTGATGAGCTTTGACTCACGTATTTGGCAAACGGATTGGTAGCCGTAAGGCCGATGCTTGCCTTTTTATTCATGAACATTTTGCGCATGGCAAAATTGTAGAATACAAATTTGGGATTAGTACCCTGGATGCCCTTTTGCGATGAGTTATAGTTACCAAAAAACTCCGCGCTCAAATCATGACCAAAGCTATATTGTGCATTAAGGTTAAGGCGGTATGCGAAGGCACTTACATTGGCAAAACCCGGGTTGGTGCTGCGCCTGTCGCTAAAAATCATATTGGTACGCAGGCTTAGTTTACTGGTTACCGGCACCGAAGCATAAATATTGATACCGGTGCGCTCTTCCGAACCTATATTATAGCGCTGGTTCAATGACACACCGGTATAGGTAGTGCCGTTTACATCAAACGTAGAATAGAAGGTAGTGAACTGCTGAATATCATCGGTGTTACGACGGTAGAAAGCTGCTATGTTAATATTGGCGCCTTTATCAAATGATTTGTTATAGCCTAACTCAAAAAGGTCGCCTTTTTCGGGTTTCAGGTTGGGGTTACCTGTACTGATATTATGCGGATCGCTGATGTTCAGGAAGGGGTTCAGATCGCCATAATCAGGACGCTGGATGCGGCGTGTATAGCTCAATTTAACAGACTCAGCACCATTGCCAAATTTGTGCGAAAACACAAGCGATGGCGCAAGGATATTATAAGATGGAATATTTACTCCCTGAAAATCGGCCTTAGTAGTAGTATACTCATCTCTTAAACCTGCTTTCACATCCAAAAATTTATCAAATACCGACGCTGAAGCTGATAGGTAATAGGCATATACCTTGCGGTCATAAGTAAAACCATAGGTTTGATTTTGGTTGGGCACAAAAGCATTACCGCCAAAAAGGGTATCTGTCACCACATTATTATTGATGTGGTTAAATACAAGCTTACCACCTGTTTCAAGCGTAAAGTTTTTGCTTACCGGCTGGGTATAATCAACGGAAATATCGGTTTCCCTGTCCTTACCCGGATTGTTGTTGGAGATACCGGATGAAGTTATGCCCGAATCATAATCTTGCCGCTGAAATGAACTGAACGAGTTACGGCCAAAACTTGATGAATATAATACATCAAGCTCCTGCCCTTCTTTGGCGAAAGTTTTTTTGTAATTCAAACTTACATCGGTTGAGTAGCCACTGAATTTACTGCTTGAGTTACGGATGCTCCTGATATCAGATATTGGGTTACCCGCTGCATCAACCTCGCTTTGATCCTGGTTGGTAATTCCGTTGCCATGGTTACCAAAATGATTAAAGCCCACACCTGCGGTCAACTGATCTTTAGGGCTGATATCCCAGTTAAAATTAATGCCCGATTCATAACCGCTGCGTTTAAAATTGTTGCTGCCCTGCTGAAAAAGAGTGGTCCTGTTAGCGGCCGAATCGGTTGATACGCGGTTACGGGTATTGGGTGCGTTACTGTTGATCTGGGCGTTACCGCTAAAAAAAGCGTTAACCCCAAAATTGCCTTTACGGGCATTGAGGTTAAATGAACCGTTTTCGCGGCGGGTACCTGCCGATAGGTTAACACTGCCGTTAACGCCCTGCACTTTGCTATCTTTTAAGATAATGTTTACGATACCTCCCGTACCGGCCGCGTCATATTTGGCGCCAGGGCTGGTAATCACCTCAATACTTTTGATCTGACTGGCCGGGATGCTGGCCAAAGCATCGGCAAGGCTGGCCCCAAAAATGCTTGATGGTTTACCATTGATCAAAAAACGGATATTGGCATTGCCCTGAAGCTCCACATTACCATCAATATCAACCGTGATCTGCGGTACTTTTTTCAATACATCAATAGCTACGCCGCCCTGTGCACTTAAATCGTTTTGAGGGTTGTAAACCATTTTATCTATCCGGTTTTCAACAGTAGGTACTTTGGCAGTTATGGTTACGCCTTTTAGTTCATTGGCAACCGGAGCCAATTTGATCTCACCCAATGATACGGCTCCATCTTTAACCATTACATGTTCGATAGTTGCTTTCTGGTAACCTAAAAATTCGGCGGTTATTTTATACTCCCCGGCGGGGATGTTATTTATGCTAAAATTTCCTTTGGGATCGGTGCTGATGCCATTGAAGGGTGAAGCAGCACCTTGTTTAAATACAGATACGGTGGCATAATCAACCGGTTGCTTTGTAGTGGCATCGGTAACTTTACCGGTGATTTTCCCCCTGGCTCCGGGGACAGTTTGGGCGTGTAAGGTGGTTATAAAAATAAAAGAAAATATTATCAAAAAAACAGATTTCATTATAAAATACGGGTGTTTGGAACCACAAATTTTATAAGAAAGATTGGATTAAATCTGAATTAAATGGTATTGAAGTGTATTTGTTACAATATGTTTTTGTTATGTATATATGCTTGTTACATTGTATATGAGCATGTTACAAAAAGATTAGAAAATCAATACAATTGTGCCGCCGATGATAAGCAGCGCGCCTATGGCATTTTTTAAAGTTAATGGCTCGCCCAGAAAAATAACAGAAAGCGCTATGGCCAAAGCAACGCTTAGTTTATCAACCGGGGCAACCTGGCTTACCTTGCCCAACTGCAGGGCGCGGAAATAACAGATCCACGAAAGGCCGGTTGCACAGCCCGAAAGAATGAGGAAAGTCCAGTTGGTTTTAGTAAGACTGCCGATACCGCCGTGGCTCCCCTTAAAAAGTGCTATGGCCCAGGCCAGGATCAGGATTATGACGGTACGGATGGCCGTAGCGAGATCGGTATCAACTCCTTTAATCCCTATTTTGGCAAAAATGGCTGTGAGCGCTGCAAACAGTGCCGAAAGTAATGCGTAGATCCACCACATAATGATCCAATTTTGTTTTTAACTTGCAACAAGCTAAATGCAAATTTGCTTAGGTATTCTGTATAAAATCTGTGAGATAGCTGTTAGCCCCTACTCAAAATCCAGAATCTGTACAAATTGGCGTTTTAACTTTATCAAAAAAACGTTTTGAAAATACTCATCATCGAAGACGAAGAAGGCCTGCGCGAAAGTATTGAAGAATATTTTACCGAAGCCGGCAACATTTGCGAAACCGCAGCCAGCTATGCAGCAGCCCTCGCAAAGGTTGAATTATACCGTTACGATTGTATCCTGCTGGATATCACCTTGCCCGGCGGTAATGGTATTGATATATTAAAAAATCTTAAAGCCAATAACTACACCGATGGGGTGCTCATCATATCGGCCAAAAACTCGCTCGATGACCGCCTGCAGGGCCTTGACCTCGGTGCTGATGATTATTTGGTAAAGCCCTTTCACCTTTCGGAATTGAAGGCGAGGGTATCTGCCATCATCAGGCGTAAAATGTTCAATGGCAGCAATGTACTTAACTTTAACGAGCTCAGTATCGACCTGATGGCTAAAACCGTAGCTGTAAACGGCATGCCTGTAAAGTTTACCCGTAAGGAATTTGCTTTGCTCATCTATTTTATCTCCAACAAAGGCAAGGTAATTTCAAAAAACGCAATTGCCGAACATTTATGGGGCGATGGCATCGACCTGGCCAATAATTTCGACTTTATTTATTCGCACATTAAAAACATCCGCAAAAAAATAATGGAAGCCGGCGGTAAGGATTATATTTATGCAGCCTATGGTATGGGCTACAAATTTGCCGATCAATAATGAAGCTTTCGGAAAGGTATAACCGGGTAAATTTAATTGCTACTATCGTTATCATGCTGATAACCGGCGTTATATATTACCAGGCCATCAGCCTCATCCTTACTAATCAAAAAGACAATTCACTTAAGGTTGAAGAGCAGGAAGTTTTTGATTACGTAAAGCTCAATCACCACCTGCCCCAGGTTTTCGCCTCTAAAGATCAGCAGATCACCTTTATTTCGGCCGAACCCAATTCCGTTAAACGCGAATTTTTTAACACTACTTATTACCGCGAAAAAGACGGGCCGGAATCAGGTCGCGGTTTGGTCAGTTCGGTAAAAGTTGGCGACAGGTATTATAAAATTCTGATAGTTGAATCAAAAGTAGAAACGGAAGACTTGATCCAGATCATCTTCGGCATTACAATAGGCGTTATCTTATTACTGCTGCTGGTGTTGGTAATCACCAATCGTCTTATATTGAGCCGGCTTTGGCAGCCATTTTACAGTATCCTGAGCGAGTTGAAACTATTTAACGTTACCGACAGCCGTGAAATGCCATCTTCCAATACCACTATCGACGAGTTTAACGAACTCCAGGCCGAAGTTACCGCCATGGCCGAAAGGGTAAAAAAAGACTACAAAGACCTTAAAACCTTTACCGAAAACGCCTCGCATGAGCTGCTTACCCCTATCGCTGTGATCAACTCCAAGTTGGACACCCTGATCCAGACAGAAAACTTTAGTGAGCATCAAAGCAAGTTACTCAATGACCTTTACAGCGCGGTATCGCGCCTGAGCAGGCTTAATCAATCGTTGTTATTATTGGTCAAGATTGAGAACAAACTACTGAACGATCGACAGCACCTGGATTTACAGGAACTTATAGATGATTTGCTGTATCAATTGGAAGATATTTTCAACGACAAAGAAATAACGGTTATTTCAACAATTGGCGAAAAGGAAATTGATGCCAGCAATTACCTTATTGAGATATTGTTAAACAACCTAATCATCAACGCTGTTCGGCATAACCGAACTAACGGCGAGATCATCATCAGCCTCACAAGCCAAAATTTAACTATCAAAAACACCGGTGAGCAAGTAGCCTTGAATCCTGAAAATATCTTTACCCGCTTTCATAAAGCATCCACATCTGAAGGCAGCGGCCTGGGGCTCACTATCTCCAAACAGATCTGCGAAAGTTTGGGTTATCAACTGGTTTACAGTTATGAAGAACCTTACCATATCTTCACGGTTAATTTTTAAATTTGTTACACTGCCCCTACCAATTTTTTCCAGAATTATCGTGTAGCTTAGCTATTATTTAACACAATACGCATTATTTTGACCATCCGGATAAAATGGGTTTTCGGCTTTTTATTTTGCCTGTTTAGTGCTGCTACACAGGCACAAACCTACAATCTTGAACATTATTTGGAGCTTGCCAAAAGCAACAGCCCGCTGTTAAAGGACCTGCAAAACCAGGTTGCGTCAGGCCAACTGGACAGCCTCCGGATCAGGGCAGGTTACAGGCCACAGGTAAATGCTACCAGTGGCGGTCTTTACGCCCCGGTTTCCGGCGGTTATGGCTATGCCCCTGCCATCACCAACGAGCATACGCTTAATGCGCTATTGGGCATCAATCAATCGCTGGATAGCAAAAAAAATATCGCTGCGCAGATCGACGCAGTGAAGCTGCAATCGCAATCGGTGCTTAATACCGCTAAAATTTCCGAGCAGGATCTGAAAAAAGCAGTCACGGCACAATACATAGCGGCTTTTGGCAGCCTGCAGCAGGTAAAATTCAACCAGGAAGTGATCAGCCTGCTTAACCGGGAGGAAGCGCTGCTTAAAAAACTGACCCGCACCAATGTATACCGCCAAAGCGATTACCTTACTTTTTTGGTTACCCTTAAGCAGCAGGAACTAACGCTGTCGCAGGCAAGGCTGCAATATAAAAACGACTATACAACGCTTAACTATTTAACCGGCATTGCCGATACCAGTTACATCGAATTACAGGATCCCGGCATTCAGAAAACTATCCGGGCCGATATTAGTAGCAGCATCTTTTTCAACCAATATAAAACGGATAGCCTTAAACTGGTGAATAGCCGTTCATTAGTTGATTTTGCCTACAAACCCAAGATCAACCTGCTGGCCGATGGCGGTTACAATTCTGATTTTTTGAGCGGACCAGCCTATAAAAATTTCGGCGCCAGCATTGGTTTTAGTTTTACATTACCATTGTACGATGGAGGCCAGCGCAAGATCCAGTACCGCAAGCTTTCGTTAGAAGAAGATACCCGGCGCAGCTATAAAGCGTTTTTTGATACCCAATACCGCCAGCAGATTGCCCAGTTAAACCAGCAGATTGATGGTTCTGAAAAGCTGTTAGCTCAGATAGATGAACAGATGAAATATACCGAAAGCCTGGTAAAAGTTGACACCCAACTCCTGCAAACCGGCGATGTGCGGGTAGCCGACCTGGTGTTGGCGATTAACAATTACCTTGCTATAAAAAACCTTAAAACACAAACCAATATTAATAAGCTGCAGCTCATTAATCAGCTCAATTACTGGAATAAATAATATGAAATTTAAACATATATACCTGTTTGCAGGCCTTTTAACCTTGCTGTATAGCTGCAAAGGCAATACTCAACCTGCAGATGATGCCGGCGATGCAGGTTCAGCCGCACAAACGCCTGTAACCGTAACCTCAGTCGCCGATAGTGCTATGGTTGATTACATTGACCTTAGCGCCACATCCGTTTTTCAGCAAAAAAATATTGTTAAGGCCAATGCTAACGGTTACATCCAAAAGGTAAACATCCTGCCGGGGCACTATGTAAATAAAGGCGAGTTTTTATTCAGCATAAAAACTAAAGAAGCACAGAGTATTGGTAACAGCATCAATGTGCTGGATACTACTTTCAAGTTTTCGGGCGTAAATAAAATAAAAGCTGCCGGTAATGGCTACGTTACCCAACTCAACCATCAGCAGGGCGATTACGTGCAGGATGGTGAGCAACTTGCAGTGATCAGCGACCGCTCAAGCTTTGTATTTGTGATGCAATTGCCTTATGAACTGCGTAGGTATGTAAAAAACAATCAGAACGTACAACTTGTACTGCCCGGCGGTGAAAAATTGACGGCACAGGTAAGCTCATCAATGCCTGCTGTTGATTCGTTGTCGCAAACCCAGGGCATTGTGCTTAAGGTAAACAGCGCCAATCCCATTCCCGAAAATTTGGTAGCCAAAGCGCGGATCATTAAGTCGATACGCCCGCATACGCTATCACTTCCGAAATCGGCCATACTAAGTAATGAAACACAAACGGAGTTTTGGGTAATGAAGCTGATCAATCCTACTACCGCGGTAAAAACTGCCATAACCAAAGGCATTGAAGCCGGCGGCAGGGTGGAAATTTTAACCCCCAAATTTTCGGCAAATGATAAAATAGTGGTTACAGGTAATTACGGGCTCGCAGATACGGCTAAAGTGAAAATTGTAGAGTGATGAAGGAAAACCAGCGCAAAAATTACTTCATAACCCACCGCAAGCCTTTAGGCCTGGTACTTGCCCTGATTATTATGGGTGGTTTGTTTGCCTATTCAAAACTGCAAACTTCGCTTTTTCCTGAAATCACTTTCCCCAAGATCAAGATCATTGCCGACGAGGGCCTGCAGCCGGTAAATAAAATGATGGTTACGGTTACCAAACCGCTGGAAAATGCCATTAAGCAGGTGCCGGATCTGCAACTGGTACGCAGTACTACCAGCAGGGGAAGCTGTGAAATTTCAGCACTGCTCAACTGGAATGCCGATATCGACCTGAGCCAGCAGCGTATCCAATCAAGCATCGACCAGATCAAAAACGACCTGCCTGCCGATGTAAACATCAGCGTGGCTAAAATGAACCCTTCTATTTTGCCGGTGAGCGGTTATACCCTGGAGAGCCATAACCTATCGCCTATAGAGCTAAGGCAACTGGCAACCTACACGGTAAAACCATTCCTGTCACAGGTCGACGGGGTATCGGAGATCAGGGTGATCGGCGGTAAACTCAAAGAATACTGGCTCACACTCGATCAGCAAAAAATGACCTCATTAGGCCTTACGCCTGATATTATCAGCAATACGCTTGCTACTACCAATTTCGTAAAATCAGAGGGTTACCTGTCTGATTATAAGCGCATGTACCTCACTGTTACTGATGCTACCATCAACGCCAAAGATCAGCTGGAAGACCTGGTGATCAGCAACAACCGTAAAAGGATAGTACGGCTCAAGGATTTTGCAAGCATCCAGGTTAACGAAGGGATTGAATACACCCGCATCAACGCCAACGGGCATGATGGGGTACTGATAGCTGTAGTAAAGCAGCCCAATGCCAACCTAATTTCGGTTAGTAACGATATGGCCGATAAGATTGACGCGCTGAAAAAACTACTCCCGCTGGGTGTAAGTATCCGGCCATATTATGTTCAGGCCGATTTTGTGAACGACTCGGTTAGGAGCGTGAGTGACAGCCTTTGGGTAGGCTTACTCCTGGCTATTATTGTGGCGGTTATCTTCTTAAGATCGTTCAAGGCAAGTATAACCATATTGATTACCATCCCGGTTACACTTGGGCTCACCCTGCTTATCCTATACTGGCTTGGTTATACTTTTAATATCATGACGCTGGGTGCTATCGCAGCATCCATAGGGTTAATTATTGACGATGCCATTGTAGTGGTTGAACAAATTCACAGGGTACACGAAGAACACCCGGACGAGCTGAGCAGCCATTTGGTACGCAAGGCTATTGATTACCTTTTCCCGGCCATGGTGGGCTCATCTATCAGTACTATCGTAATTTTTATTCCTTTTGTTTTGATGACGGGTGTGGCCGGGGCTTACTTCAAGGTGCTTACCGATACCATGATCATTACCTTGCTGAGTTCATTCTTTGTAACCTGGATCGGTTTGCCGGTAATTTACCTGCTCGTAACACGCAAGCCTAAATTAAATACAGCAAAAGCCAGCGCAGAAGAAATACACACAGTTAAACAACAAAAGTGGGTTAGTTTCTTTATCCTGCGTCCTTATGTAAGCATTATTATTATTGCCGCGTTGGCTGCCGTAATTGTGATTGTCCCCCCATTGCTGGAGACCGGCTTCCTGCCTGATATGGACGAAGGCGCCATCGTGCTCGACTACAAATCGCCTCCCGGAACATCACTGGAAGAAACCGACCGGATGTTGCGCCAGATAGAAAAGCAGATCATAAAACATCCGGATGTAACTGCCTATTCGCGCCGCACGGGTACACAAATGGGCTTTTTTATTACAGAGCCTAATAGCGGCGATTATCTTATCCAGCTAAAAAAAGATCGCACCAAAAGCACCGAAGAGGTGATCAGCGATTTGCGCAAAATGGTTGAAGAAACTCAACCCGCGCTGCAGGTTGAGTTTGGCCAGGTGATATCCGATATGCTTGGCGACCTCACCACATCGGCCGAGCCTATCGAGATCAAAGTATTCGGTGATAATCAGCAAACACTGCAAAACCTGTCAAGGCAGATAGCCGGGCTGGTTGAAAAAGTAAAAGGTACTGCCGATGTGCTGCCGGGTATTGTTATCGCCGGTCCTTCGGTAAGCATTCAACCTCATTACAGCAAAATCGCACAGTATGGAATTACCGCCGCCGATCTGCAAATGCAGATCCAAACCGCGCTGGAAGGTAATGTGATAGGCAGCTTACTGGAGAAAGAACAACTCTCACCCATCCGCATGGTTTACCCGGGTAACCGCTCGCTTAACGTGAATGACATCCATAACCTGCATATATTTTTACCCAACGGCAAACTCATCCCTATAACTGAACTGGCCTCGGTTGAGCTAAGGCCTGGCGATGCCGAGATCAACCGCGAAAACCTGCAAAGCATGAATGTAGTGAGCGCCCGGCTGGAAGGCAGCGACCTGGGTACTGTAATAACATCCATTCAAAAAACCATCCATGACAACGTAAACCTGCCAACGGGTTACCATGTGGAGTACGGAGGAGCTTACGCCCAGCAGCAGCAGTCATTTAAAGAATTGCTTATTATCCTGATAACTGCCTGTTTACTGGTTTTTGGTGTGATATTATTCCTGTTCAGGCAGTTCAGGATAGCACTGCTTATTTTGATGATTGGCATTTTAGGTATCGCCGGTAGCTTCCTGGCCTTATTTATTACCGGTACGTCGCTCAATGTGGGCAGCTATACAGGGTTGATTATGATTGTAGGCATTATTGGCGAAAACGCCATTTTCACCTTCCTGCAGTTTAAGGAAAGCGCTATCGAAAATGAAAATAAAAACATTGACGCCGCTATAACCTTTGCCATCAGTACCCGTTTAAGACCCAAGCTAATGACCGCTTTGGGCGCTATTATAGCCCTGTTGCCGCTTGCTTTAGGCATAGGTGCCGGCGCGCAATTACATCAGCCACTGGCTATTGCGGTTATTGGGGGTTTTTTAGCGGCGTTGCCATTACTGCTTATTGTTTTACCAGCAATGCTCCGTATATTGTACCGCAAAGGGTTTAACACCCATTTAAATGAAATTAATGAAAGCCATCACGGTTAACACAGCATTTTTACAGATTCGGGACTTAATTTCATGGCAATAAACACTCCCGAAAAATGAAAAAGCAAATTTTGGCCGTAGCCTTGCTCATAGCAGGTATAGCTCCTTTTAAACTGAACGCGCAAACCTATGTGGCCGATAAAACCATCGCGCTACCGGGTGACGGTGGTTACGATTACCTGGCTATCGACAAGATCAACCGCAACCTGTATGTATCGCATGGCACCGCTGTAAATGTCATTAACCTGGATACCGAAAAGCCGGTTGGCGTTATTGATAACATGAAAGGCGTTCACGGCATAGCCATAGTAAATAAACTTAATCGTGGTTTCATCAGCGATGGCAAGGCAAATGGCGTAGTAGTTTTTGACTTAAAAACTTTTAAAACCATTACTACAATTGCCCTTACCAATGCTAATGGCCCGGACGCTATTATGTATGACCCCTACTCCGACCGGGTGTTTACCTTTAACGGCGAAAGCAATAATTCATCGGTAATTAACCCGGCAACGCTTAAACAGGTTGGCACGGTTGCACTTGGCGGCGGCCCCGAGTTTGCAGTATCGGACGGTAAAGGTAAAATCTACAATAACCTTGAAGATAAAAGCAGCCTGAATGTTATTGATAGCAAAGGCCTTAAAGTGGTTAAAAACTATCCCCTTGCCCCCTGCGGCGGCCCAACAGGCTTAGCGCTTGATGCCGCTAATCAGAAATTGTTTACCGTTTGCCGCGAAAATAAAGGGGTGAGTGTTGTTGATATCAAAACAGGTAAAGTGACTGCTACCCTGCCAATTGGCGCGGGTGTTGACGCGGTAGTTTATGACCTTGAAACCAAACTGATATTTTGCTCATGCGGCGATGGCACCACTACCATCATCAAACAAAAATCGGCTAATGAATATGAGGTGATCCAAACCTTAAAAACCGCCGAAAGGGCACGCACCATGGCACTTGACGCCAAAACCCACAAAATTTATTTGAGCGTTGCACAGTTTGAACCCGGCACGCGCAAAACCATTCCCAATACTTTTAAGGTGCTTGTTTTTAAGCAAAACTAACGTAAATTGTATATAAAATTTATATGAAATGATCGTGAAGATTTTGTTTATTCCTAATATTACTAATTAATTTTTACAAAAAAATGAACTTTTGCGCACGTTATCGTTATATTTAACGTTTTAACACTATATGATTAAAAAGACTGATTTTGTTTATTCCCAGGAGTCTGAACCTCATCGTATCCGCACAAAAAAAATCTTGAAGGAGTTTCCGCAATTGCGAAAGCTTATTGGTAAAAACCCCGCAACCATATGGGCCATTATTGGTTTAGTAGCTTTCCAGGTTGTTTTAGCCTGGTTTGTACGCGACCAGTCATGGTGGATAGTTTTCGGAGCGGCTTATTTGCTTGGCGCTTTTGCCGATCATGCGCTGTTTGTAATGATCCACGAATGTACGCACCAGCTGCTGTTTAAAAACCGCAACGCAAACCGCTGGGCATCCATGTTTGCCAACTTACCGCAAATATTGCCAAGCGCTATTTCGTTCGAAAAATACCACATCAAGCATCATTCTTTCCAGGGTGTACATGAGCTTGACGCCGATTTGCCTAACCGCTGGGAAGCAAAACTGATCAGCAATTCATTTTTTGGTAAAGCAATCTGGCTGCTGTTTTTCCCGGTATTTCAATTGTTCCGCCTGTCACGTTTAAGGGAAATCCATCCTTTTGATGGCTGGATCCTGACAAACTGGTTATTACAGGCAGCATTTACAACCGCAATCGCTTACTTTATGGGCTGGCATGCCGTAGCATTCCTGCTGTTAAGCTTTTCGTTTTCCGTTGGCCTGCACCCGCTCGGCGCCCGCTGGATCCAGGAACACTACCTTACCGTTACCGAAGAACAGGAAACATACAGCTATTATGGCAACTTTAACGCGGTAGCATTTAATGTGGGCTTCCACAATGAGCACCATGATTTCCCTTCTATCCCATGGAACAAACTTCCCGAGATCAGGAAAACTGCCCCGGAATATTACGATACATTATACTATCACACCTCATGGACCAAACTGTTTTTCCAGTTTTTGTTCGACAGGGAGATCTCGTTGTTTAACCGCATTCTGCGTAAAGACCGCGGCCGTGTAGCGCTAACAGATATTTCAAAGCCAGATATCGACCTCACTAAAGCCGAAGCAACAAAGCCGGAGCTTATAGACGTTGAGAAATAATAAAATAAGAAAGGGCCTTGAAAAAGGCCTTTTTTTGTTGGTAGCACATTGTCGACCCACACCCAAAAACATTTCACATTCGCCCTTGCATCTCACTAACTAATTTCCGTATTTTGCTAATAAAATTAGCAAAATGAAACGTATAAGTGTGGCAGCCCAGCTCATGATTTTTAGTCGTTATATCGGTCAGCAGGTTATGATCATTAGTATTTTAAACAATAGCGAAGTCAATATTGGCGTTCTTACTGGAGTAAAACATAATGCCATAGCAGTTAATATTGACGATGTAATACGTTGGATCCCGCTTTATGACAACTTTAAACTTTGTGAAATTAAAATACTTTTAAAGCCCTTAAAAAAACTTACACCTGATGTTGTTTCTGCAGCAAACGAACTGCCCGTAAAGGCGTTCATCACCCCTTATTACCAGCAACTGGGCTATGACATGCCTGTTTTTATTGAACCCGGGCATCCCTGTAATTGCAAGTATGTTCGGGAACTGGAACTGGCCGATTACCGTACCCCTGCCGAAATATACCGACAAAGCGCCTTATTACATGCCTTTGAATCGGCATAAATGTTTCGTGGTACGAATATTGTGTACGATTGCCCTGTTTGTTACTTAATTTTCATATAGTCGTAACAAAATCAAATAATTAATGTCAACTTCATACTAATGCGCTTTATTTGCGTTATTGTTTGCAAGAAACAGAATGAGCCGGTCAAAAAAATTAAATATACTCTTACCCATTGTATCCCTGCTTTTCATGGGGGCCTTTGCCAAGCACAGGCTGCTCGACAGGCAAGACATTACAGGCACCCTGAATGATAAAGAGATGGATGAAACGTCGGGTATTGCGGCGTCATCCATTAGCCCCGACACCTATTATGTACATAACGACAGCGGCGATACCAGCCGTTTTTTTGCTATAACAGCCGAAGGCAAACTTAAATCAACCATTTATTTTAAGGGTGACAGCACTCAAAAACTGGGTGTACAGGATTGTGAAGATATTGATGTTGGCCCCGGACCGGAAAAAGGTAAAAGCTACGTTTATCTTGGCGATATAGGCGATAACAATCAAAACAGGCCATATATTACAGTTTACCGCATGGCCGAAAAAAAATCATGGGCTACAGGCGATAAGGCTATTACAAACACACAAGCTGTACGGGCAGATTTTAAATATCCGGATGGCCCTAAAGATGCGGAAACATTGATGATTGACCCCATAGGCAAGCAATTGATCATTGTAAGCAAAAGGGGTGATACGGTTGCGGTTTACACCAGTCCGTTAAAATACCAGGCCAATACAACAACAGTATTAACCAAACGCTGCAAATTGTACTTCGCGGGTTTTAAACCTTTTAAATGGATCACAGCCGGCGATATCTCTAAAGACGGGCAGCAGATCCTGCTAAAAAGTTACGACAAAGTTTACTACTGGCGCCGTCAACATAACGAACCCATATGGGAAACTATGGTACGCAAGCCACAGGAACTTACCTACAAAGTTGAAAAACAGGGCGAGGCGATAGGTTTTCAGCCCGATGGTAAAGGCTACTACACTACAAGTGAAGGAGTTTTTTCGCCGGTATATCATTACGATGTGCCAAATTGATTTTCAAACTACGTTATATAAAAATGGCCTTTATCGAATAGATATAGGCCATTTTTGCTATCAACGTCCCATCAGGGTCTCTCGCAGAGGACCCTGATGTATACGCCATGCAGATTGATATACGCCAGATCAGCTGTTCTAACCAAAACGCGGTGAACCTCAGGGTCCTCTGCGAGAGACCCTGAGGGGACATGATCAAATAAAAAGCGTCATTGCGAGGTACGAAGCAATCCCAAACTATACAGGGTGGCCCTGCTCATCGGGGATTGCTTCGTACCTCGCAACGACGCGTGTTTTTTATCTCCCTACCCTAAATCCTTACATAACCCTAATAAGCTTTACGCCATGCGGTGGGATTTTAAAAGTGTATTTGTGGTTAACCGCTATCAGGTATTTCTGTTCCCAAACATCACGGGCTTTGGTAAAGCCTTTTAACAGCTTGTCATTAGCTTCCAGGTTAACAGTTTGATATTTATCAGATGTGTTAAAGAAACCTATTGCTTTTTCGCCTTTGGTGAGCTCTTTTACCCAAATCTGCTGCTCATCTGTTTTAGAAGCCTGTCTTGCACCTTTGCCTAAGGCATCCTGGTCAATGGCCAGTACTTCATCATTCGTTAACAAGCTAAGCGTAAACCTGTCCAGGTGCCCCATATCGCAGCCGATTAACAGCGGCGCAGACAGCAGGCTCCATAAACTGATGTGGGTATATTGCTCATCATAAGTTAAACGGCTATTGTGCAGGCTTGGCCCCCAGCCTACTTTGCCTACAACCAGCATATCCGGATCATTAAAATGTCCCGGACCAGCGTAAGGCGAAGCAGGATCCTGGCTAAAGCCAATATCACTCATACTTCTCCAGGTATCCTGGATATCGCCGGTGGTACGCCAGCTGTTACCGCCGGTTTCGGCACCCCATTTCCAAACATCACCCCAGCCGTACTGGCAAAAACTAAACATAATATCGCGGTTTACCTTATTTAAAGACGTCCGCATTACTTCATATGGTTTCTTAAGTGCAGGCAGGTCGGGATGCGGTGGGGTAACTTCCGAGTAGGAGCACCAGTCGTATTTTAAATAATCAAAACCCCAGTCGGCATAAGTTTTGGCATCCTGGTCTTCATGCTGCCAGCTGCCCAAAAAGCCGCCGCAGGTGCGCGGGCCAGGCGATGAATAAATCCCGGTATGCAGGCCAAGGCTGTGTACATAATCGGTTAAACCTTTCATATCCGGAAACTTACTGTTAGCTACGATGGCGCCATCGGCAGCACGGTTTTCCGCCTCCCAGCCATCGTCGATATTGATATAGTTCCAGCCATAAGCACTTAATTTCTCCGACATTTCTTTAGCCGAGATCTTCACTTTTTCGTCATTAACGCTCAAGCCCCAGGCATTCCAGCTGTTCCAGCCAAGGGCCGGGGTAAGGCCAATTTTATCGCCAATGCTAATAGTCAGTGTTTTGGTTTTATTGCCTAAGCTATTGGTAACCGTAAGCGTTACAGGATAATCTCCCTTTTGGCTTACCACACCCGAAATGATACCCGTTTTAGCATCAAGCGTTAAGCCGGCAGGCAAGCCCGCAGCTTTATAGGTAAGCGGCTTTTTACCGGTTGCCGGGATCAGATAAAGGAAAGGGTTACCCGGCCTTGCACCGTAAACATCGGCTCCGTTAATTTTTGGCTTGGGCGATGGGTAAGGCGTAAGTACATAAGGCGTAGTTTCGGTTTTAACAATCTCTTTACCAGATTTTTGATCTGTAAAAGTATAGGCTATGGTATACGATTTTTTGGCTAACCGGGCTATCACAAACGAATAGGTGAAAGGCTTTCCTGCAGTAAAATTTGCCGGGTTTGTTTTTTCGTAGATCACCGCGCCGGTTTCAGGGTCGGTAACTTTAAAGGCTAAAGTACCCTGGTATTGGTATTTATTGGTCGTAATCAATTTAACTGATTTGGCCAGGCTGTTATTTTCCTGGAAACTAAAATCGCCATCGGTATTAACTGTAACGTGATCCATTACATCGGCCATAGCAATAGAAAAGTTATCGCCGTAAATACCACCGTCGCCCCCGGTATCGTAAATACGGATGGCCAGTACGTTTTCTTTATCCCACAAAATTGCAGGATCTGAAGCCGGGATACTATAAGTGCGCGGCCCGTAATTGCCATCTTTAATGGTTCCGCTGTGACCGCCATATTTAGCGATCAGTTTTCCGTTTAAATACACTTCGTCGTTATCATCAACACTGGCCAGGCTTAAGCGGAGGCTATCCTTTAAATAGGCTTTCTCCTTAAGCGATGAAGGGATCACTACGTGGATACGGTACCAGCCGAAGCCATCGTAATTAGGGTGTCCCTGCGGTTCCCAGGAATGGGCGACATCAATGTTTTGCCAGTTTTGATCGTTAAAAGTTGGGGACGACCATTGGGCAGAATCACCCACGGCAAATTTCCAGCCTTTGTTAAGCTGAACATCCTGAGCCGAAGCGCCCAGATATGTACCACCCAACAATAGCAATGCGGTAAAAATTTTCTTCATTATTATAGGTTGTTTAAAAGTGAAAAGCGAAACAGGATTTCGCCCGGTTAGTATGCAGATTTAAAGGTACAATCATTTTGAATAATTGGAAATGTATCATTAACATTTATTTAGAGATAGTCAAAAAATGCCCCTAAATACAAATGAAAGTAAAAAAACAATCCGGCATTAATTACCTGGCTGTTATAGTACAGTTTTTGTTCATAAATCGATAATACTGCCGGCAGTAAATTTAATGTACAGTTTACGTTTTGGTTTAATATCGATTTTACATTTACCGATGAAAACAACAGCTATGAAAAAGACTTTTTTAACCTTAGCCCTTGTAACAGTTTGTATTGCGGTTTGCTTTGCAGCCATTGCCGGAATTGCCGGAAAGTGGGAAGGCAAGCTTAAAACAGAAACCGGTGAAATTTATCCATTGCTTTATAATTTTCAGATTGATGGGGACAAACTAACCGGCACAGCCAAAACACCTAAAGGCGATATGCCGATTGAAGACGGCAAAATAACGGGCGACAGTTTCAAATTTACCGTAAGCATCGAAGATATCCACATTGCCCATACAGGCAAATTCTATGGCGATTCGGTAGGTGTTGATATTGAAGCCAATGGTTCAAAAGTACATAGCACTTTAAAAAGATGCCCCCTACCCCTAAAGGGGAGTTTGATGCGATATTCACATAGTTGTTTAACTATAAATTGTTATAATAAATTAACCAAATCATCGCAATCAAAAAAAATCAACAGTTCTTGTTATATTTATCTCAACCAAAATTCACATTTATGAAAAAAAAGATTTTTACAACTACTTTATTGGTAAGCTGCTTTATGATATGTCTTGCAGCTATAGCTGATCTTAACGGCAAATGGGCGGGCAAATTAGTTACAAGCGACGGCCAGGAATATCCACTGCTTTATAATTTTAAGGTTGATGGCGATAAACTGACCGGCACAGCCTTAACTCCGGAAGGCGACGTTGACATTAAAGAAGGCAAAACCAATGGTACCGACTTTTCATTTACAGTAGCCACCAGCGGTATCGTGATACCTCATACAGGCAAATTCATGGGCGATTCGGTTAGCGTTGAACTGGATATCAATGGCTCAAAAAGCAGCTCGGTATTGAAAAGATCGGTTGAAAAGAAATAACCTTACTTGATAACAAGATAATCATGCTGAACTTACTTCAGCACCCCACTTGCTAAGCGAGCTTGCATGGTCCTGCCTGTCTCGTGGGATCCTGAAACAAGGTCAGGATGACGTATCTTAAATATCAAAAAAGAAAAACCTTACCTGTCCGGTAAGGTTTTTCTTTTTTTTAAACTTAAAGGCAATAAAATTGTATATAGTTTAAATTACGGCATATAGGCATCTGCTTAAACTATATCAACAATGAAAAAAGAGTTCCTGGTGATCAGTGCGTTTGTTATCATTACCGCTTTTAGTTTTATTTCGATGGCCGATATTAACGGCAGATGGATAGGTTCATTAAAACTTCCCGGAGATGATCATTTTCCATTAAGCTACACTTTCAGGATCGATAGCGGCAAGCTTACCGGCACCGCCCATGCGCCACAAGGGGATGTAGCGATTACCGACGGCATGATCAACGGTGATAATTTCTCTTTCAGTATCCCGGTACCGGGAGGCAGTTCGCCCCATACGGGTAAAGTTTATCAGGATTCTATTGGTATGGACCTGGTTTACAAAGGCCAACACCTGCATGCTACGTTGAAAAGAGACAAGTCTTGAGTCGAAAGTACTAAGTCAAAAGTCTTTAGTCGGGTTATGCATTTAGATTTTTGAACTTAAGACTTAAAACTGAGACTTCCGACTTAGTACTTTCGACTTAAGACTTAGAACTAAAGTTGCTTATTAAACCCACAGGGCGTACCTTTGCGCCATGCTGCAACGTATTACAGCCTATTTACTCATCTTTTCACTGATCACGGTCAACTTCTCGCGTTTTTTTATTTTCGCGGGTTTTGAGCTGAACAGGAATTACATTGCTACCAAGCTTTGCGAAAACAGGAACAAACCCTGGCTGCACTGCGATGGCAAATGCTACTTCGCGAAAAAGATCAAACAGGCAGAGGACAAGCAGGCCAGCGACGAAAGGCAGTCGCAAAAGAGCCTCTTTCAGGAGGTTTATGTCATCAGCTCAACTGATGTAAAATTCCACTCCAGCCTGTTGCAGGTTATTTCAACCCCTTACACCCCCACCGTACCGGCCGATCGCCCGGCTACGATATTCCAGCCTCCGCAGTTAGGATAATCATTTCATTTTTATTGGTTTTGATTGATTGCATAGCGTAAAAGCTATGTCATTGAGCGAAGCGTGGCAATCGCATGCTCTACAGAGTAAGCTTTTTTATCTTTTGCGATAGGATCGTATCTACTACAGATGATCGGATTTAAACATTCCGTCATTGCGAGGTACGAAGCAATCCCAAACTGTACAAAGAGCCTTGCATAGCCACCCTTGTTAATCGGGGATTGCTTCGTACCTCGCAATGACGGGTAGAAGACACCTTTGCACTCTCCCGTCAATCAACCCACACCCTACTCTACCCATTTTTACACCGGGAAACAACTCCCGTAATACTATATAATGAAACGATATCTGATCCTATTTATAACTTTTATACTTGCTAAAACACAGGCTTACGGCCAAAACATACAAGGCTCCATAACAGATGCCAATACTCACGAAGCCATCGCGGGTGCATCAATTTGCAATGCCGATACTAAGACCGGCGAAAAACTGGGCATGACTAACGCCAAAGGGCACTTCAGCATCAATACGCAAGGCATTATCCGGCTTAAATTTGCCATGGTTGGTTACAGCGCGCGCATTATTGAAGTATCTGCCATAAAAGGCCAAAAGCTTGATGTTGCCTTAGAGCCTTCAACTGTTGATCTGCAACCTGTAGTGGTAACCGCCAGCCGCGAAGGCCAGGCCAGGCAGAACGCGCCTATCGCCATCAGTAAAATCAATTCTACCCAAATTAAGGATACCAAAGCCACAGCCCTTTATCAATTGCTGAACAAGGTTGCAGGTGTTTACATGGTGAATTTGGGTAATGAGCAGCATACCATGGCTATAAGGCAACCTATTACCTATAATGCCCTATACCTGTATATGGAAGATGGTGTCCCCATCCGCCCTACGGGCATCTTCAACCATAACTCGCTGTATGAGATCAACATGTCGGGCGTTAAAGATATCGAAGTGATCAAAGGACCAGCATCATCACTTTATGGCAGTAACTCCATTGGTGGAGCGGTTAATTTTATTACCCAGGGCCCGCCTACAGGTTACGCCGGTAATGTTTCTGTTCAGGGGGATAATTATCATTACCGCCGTGTTGATGCCGATGGAGGTTTCACCCAGGGCAAATTTGGTTTATACGTTGGCGGTTATATAGCCCATCAGGCAGATAGCTGGCAGGACTATTCTGATTTTGATAAGTACTCGGCCAATTTTAAAACTACCTATGATTTCAGCGCCAAAACAAAGCTTACCACTTCAGCTGCCTATAATTACCTTAACACTCAAACCCCGGGTAGTTTAGACAGCGCCAGGTTTTACGACCGCAGTTACGGCTCCAACCAGCGTTTCACCTATCGCAAGGTAAAATCGTTTCGTGCCGGCACCCGCCTGGATCATCAGTGGGATGATAAGAACAGCACATTTGTAACGCTCTTCTTCCGCAATAACTCAACTGCGCAGCTGCCAAGCTATTTTATATCCGATGTACGCGACAACAATGGCGTTTACAAAAGCAGCAACGGCCAGGTAAACGATCAAAAATTCAACAGCTATGGCTTACTGGCACAGCACCGGGTTGATTTTGACTTTCTGCATTCGAGGCTGATTGGCGGTGTTTACATGGATGACAGCCCGAGTTCATATTATGCCCAATATCTTGATATCACCAAAGATGTAGCTAACAACTACTACACCGGCTTCAGCAATACCGGCAGGTACATTGATAATTACAAGATCAAGTTGTTCAACACAGCGGCTTATGTCCAGTATGAAGTCAAGCCTACGGAAGCATTAAGAATAGTTGGCGGTTTACGGTACGACAGGGTGCATTACAATTTTGATAATGAGATCCCCGCCGGGCAAACCAAGTACAAACAACAGGAAACCAACAATTTCAATATCGTTGCCCCCAAACTCGGCATCACCTACAACTTTGGTAATAACAAAGGCCTTTACGCAAACTACAGCGTAGGTTTTCAACCGCCAGAAACCGGCGACTTGTACAGCTCACGTCAGCTTACCCAGCTTAAACAGGCCACTTTTGATAATTACGAAGCCGGCGGCTGGTTTTCCGCTTTTAACAAAAAGCTATATTTTGAGCTGAGTGTGTTTGATTTAGAAGGCCATAACGAAATCATTAACCAACTGCTGCCGGATAACACTACCCAGAACCAAAACGCAGGCGCAACACGTCACCGGGGGATTGAATACTCGCTTACTGTGGCCCCGGTTAAAGAGCTTACCTTCAGGTTTAGCGGTACCAATGCCAAACACACCTATGTGGAATACAGTGAAGTGACCACCAATTACACCACCGGTACCAACACGGTTACCAACTATGATGGCAAACGCATGAACAACGCGCCGGCCTGGGTTGCCAACTCCGAGCTCAGCTACAAGCCGCAATATCTGCCCGGTTTCAGGATAGCAACAGAGTGGCAGCACATCAATCAATACTACACCAACCCTGCCAATACCAAAACCTATTCAGGTTATGATATTTACAACCTGCGCCTGGGTTATGATGTAAAAAGCAGCGTATTAAAAGGCGCGGGCATCTGGTTCAATGTGCTTAATTTAACCAATAGGCTTTACGCTACAACAGTAACCAGCAGCCGGTACGGCGATACTTATAACGCCGCGCCGCCACGTACTTACACCCTGGGCATCAGTTATTCATTTTCAAAATATTGATCAATGGCATCTGCAACAGTAAAAAGCAACTTTTATAAATGGCACCGGGTGCTGGGCTTAACGGCCCTCATCCCGGTGATCTTCTGGACACTGAGCGGGCTCTCGCACCCGTTCATGTCAAACTGGTTCCGGCCGTCAATAGCCGAAGAGGTATTCAAGCCTTTATCACAAAGCCGGATGAAACCGGTGCTCAGCATTCAGCAGGTATTGGATAAAAATAACATTTCCGTTATCCGGAACTTCGGACTGGTTAATTTCAATCACAACACTTATTACCAGGTGCTGGATAAAGATAGCGTGTACAATTACTACTCGGCCAATGATGGGGTATTGTTAAAAGATGGGGATAAGCTATATGCCACTTATCTTGCCCGCTATTTTACGCAGGATTCGACATCAAACATTAAAAAGATCGATCTCCAAACAACGTTTGATGGGCAATACCAGCCCATCAATCACCTTTTGCCTGTTTGGAAGATCAGTTTTGACCGCCCCGATGGTATGGATATTTACATTGAAACCAGTCAGAGCCGCATGGGTACATTTAACAACAATACCCGCAAGGCCTTCCTTTGGCTGTTTGAACAGTTCCATACCTGGCAGTTTTTAGCCGATATCGGCGGCGATGTTTTCCGTAATGTAATATTACTCATCATCATGGTGGTAATGCTGTTCGCCCTCATCAGCGGCTTAACTGTTTATGGTTTAATGTGGAAGAAGTTTAAATCCGTAACTCAAAAGCGAAAAGAAAATGGCAATGAGGACAAGCGCATCGTTCATCGCTATCACCGGCAGATAGGGCTTATTGTTTCGTTTGTGATGTTTACTTTCGTAATCAGCGGGGCTTTTCACCTTGTCGTAAAACTGCACAATACCGAAACACCAAAGCCTGATTACGGGCAAGTGATCAACAGGAAACAGTTGGCTATCTCCAACCTTCAGCTTCCTGTTGCCGACAGTATCATCAAAAGGATAGCTGTGGTTAACTTTGGTGGTAATACTTATTACCAGGTAACTGATGATAAAAAGCAGATCTCGTACTTTAACACCTTAACCGGCATAGAACAAATTAACGGGGATGAGGATTATGCCCGTTTTTTAAGTACCTATTACCATACCCACCAGGATCCTGACCAGTTTTATGGCAGGGTAAAAGTTAACCAGGTAAAGCAGTTTGATAACGAGTACGGTTTCATCAACAAACGCCTGCCGGTTGAGCGGGTAAGCTACGCCGACGGCAGCAATTGGTATATTGAAACTACCTCATCAAAACTGGCTGCAAAAGTTGCAGGGATTGACCGGATTGAAGGGCTTTCTTTTATATTTTTACACAAGTATTTCGGCATGACCTGGGCGGGTAAGGATATCCGCGATATAGTGAGTATGCTGGCCGCCTTAGGTGTGCTGGTAGTATCGTTGTTCGGGTTGGCCTCATTCATCAAAAACAAATAATCAATGAAAAAAAGCTTTATCATTTTAGCCTTTGCCAGCATGGCCCTTGGCGCCTGCAACAGTGCGGTTAAAAGCACCGGCAAAACCGACAGCACCTCAACCGTAAAGAAAAAAGGCAAATACACCTGCACCATGCACCCCGATCTTACCTTTGAGAAACCCGGCACCTGCCCTAAATGCGGCATGGCCCTGGTTGAAAGGGATACTACAGAGGATAAGAAATAATCGTTTTAATTCTGCCTCTGACCCGTCATTGCAAGGAAACACCAGGTAAACCCCGAAAAAAAAAGTAATGATGTATAAAACATATTTTAGAGATGGCGCGCGGGGCGCGTTAGTGATAGGAGCGGGTACCGGCCTTGTGGCTAATGCCTGTGCAGTATGAGCGTATAGCACGGGCCACAGGCAACGCCCATATTTATAATATCGATCAAAAAAATATATTTAATAACCAACAACTTACAATCACGTCATTATAAGATAACGAAGCAGTCCCAAACCGTACAGAGAAACGTGCATAACCACTCTGCCTCATGGGGATTGCTTCGTAATGACGCTTTTTTGTTTTGCTATCTTGCACACAGAAAACGTGCTCAATTTCTATCGGTAACAATTACAGCTTCCACCCGTCTCATACTTACAAACAATACAACTTATATCCCGTTATACCCCCTGTTACAAATAAATCACTAATTTTGGCGCTGATGAAAAAGGTGGAAGTATTAAAAATGATTGACCTGGTTGAAGAGATCAAGAAACTTGATGATCTCATACAACAAAGCCGTAAGAAAAAAACTTCTGACTTTGTGATCAACCAGTACGAGGCAAAAAAACTTAAACTCATTGGTTCAACCATCACTGAACTGGCTTCCGCCCCCATTCAATCCATCGAAAGCTACCAGCTTATTCAAAAGATCCTAAATAAGTATTACCCCAACATTTCTGAAGAAGCTCTGCTTAATGACGATGACATCAGCAAAATAGCAACCGCTATTTAATTAAAGCCGCTTGTTAAAAAGGCGGATAAATGGATGCCGTTTGCTCCAGCGATTCATCGCCTTTCCAAAACACGGTACCGGGATGAAAATGTTTCCATGAGTGCCAGTATTCCTGGTAGGCCTGAATTTTAGCAAGGCGCTGCCCTTTTTGTGTACCGGTTAAGCACAGGCCGTCCCAATCCCAAACCGAAGCGGTTTCTTCGTCGGTGAGCATGCCTTTATCATCCAGTTTAAAATGAAGGGTTTTACCGCTTACTGATGTATTCCAGGCATGATAGCTGAGGCTATCTTTTTCAATGCCAATAAGCAGTGAACTTTTGTTCAACTCATCATTCAGCAGACGTTTGGCGTACATGTGGCGCCAGTCATAAGCTTTGGCTTTGCCGTTTATGATCACACCAATTACCCAGCTTTTACGCATCAGGGAGTCTTTGTTTTTTATAGTGCTGTCACGATCGATAGCTTGCACACGGTCGTAGTTTTTCAGGTCGGCATAATCTGCGGTGTATAGCCTGTCGGGTTGTAAAATGAGTGTTTCGGGATGTTTCTGTAACCAGGCCGCGAGGGTTAATTGTTCATAAGGCAGCTCGGTTAATTGTTTTCCTTTCAGCTCCCCAACAGCCGCGTTACCGGTAGCCTGGTACCACCAGGTTTTAGTGTTTTCATCTTCAATTATGGCATTATAGTGCCTTGCCCCCACCAGCCTGAAGTTTTGCCTTACTCCGTTTATAACCGGACTGTAAACCCTGCCTGTACGGCACATGGTGCAATAGGTAACCAAAACAGGTTTATTGCCTACATCGTCCTGCAGTTTATGATGATAGCCCAGGTAGATGAGCGGATAAGCTTTGGCGACACCGTTGTTTACAACACCTACTACCAGGTAGCTTAACGGCACCCTGTTTTTTAATCCATTGGCAAAAACAGCTTTTGTGGTTTCTTTAAACATGGTTTCGGCCTTATACATATAATCGGTTATGTAAAAGCTGCCTATACAAAGTACAAAAACAGCGGCTTTAACAGCCTTTTGTTTAAAGGTATTTTTAGCGTAGAATTTAAATAAGTACCAAACAATGAATAGCAAGCCAATCAAACGCAGCGGCATGATCACCTTTTCGAGATAGTAACACAGGGTTATGGCATTCAGATCCTGGCTGCCCGGAAATGGCATGAGCAGGTAAGCATGAATAAGGCCGGGTACCACCAGTAAAATGATACCTATCCAGAATATTTTAGCACTGTTCCATCTCATGCTTATTCAATAAATCCTCAGCATTGGGCTGTTACCTCAATAAGTTTATAATTGGTTTATAATTTCCTAATTTATAAAAATTTACATATTACAAAAAATTATCGTCCAAATAAAAACGATCAGTCATTATTGCTTTTTTCCATTCTCCACGCTTTTGATCTCTTCCTTACGGTCTTTCTTAAAGTCAAAGCTGTTAAATTCCGGCGTTTGCGGCAGGTCAATGGTATAACTTGTCAACGTTTCAACTTCAATGGTGATATCATCTGCAAGCAAATCAATGATATGGCCACCACCGGTTTTATCATCAGATAAAAAATGAAAATGGTAACCGCTGATATGCGCTCCTTCCATCAGTGCGGGGATCTTAAAACCTATGAAATCGCCTTTGATGTTCTTAAAATCAAAAAAATGCTGCCTGTCAAGCATCGCCGCCAAGGGTAAATAAGGTTTATCAACCGGCGGGAAAGCCCTTGTTTTAACCGTACTAAAATTTCCTTTGATGTGGATAGCGTAGATCCCGTTCTGGTTGGTTAAGATACTGTCGAGGTAGCTAAACAGTGCCGATTTAGATAAAGGCTTATTACACTTATATTTTTTTTCGGCATGAAAAAAGCAAACCACAGCATAAGGGGTTTTGCCGGTATCGGCAAGTTGGGTTGTTTTACCCGTTGACTGGGTTTGATAAAGTTTGCCGTTAAACACCATGAGCTCACCATCAAGCTTGCCCGGGGCGCCCAAACCAAAATCGCCATGTTGCTTTAATTGTTTATATGGACAATAGGAATCATACAAGCCGCCGATAAAACCTGCCGCGTAACCTGCACTGAATAAATTTTTATCAGCTACTTTTTGTTGTGCCGATGTTTTAAGGCATGTAAAGATCATTAAGAGCAAAAAGCATCTCAGGCATAAATTCTTCATGAGGGGAACGTGTTTTTAAAGCCATAAAAGTAGTTCAAAAATCACTCTGGCATCTAACAAAGCCTGTTAAATTTTACTTTGCCCTTACGGGGTTAAGAATTACAGGCCTTAAATTTGTTTAAACATTTAAAATGGAAATGATGAAAGTAGAAATATGGTCGGATGTGATGTGCCCGTTTTGTTATATAGGCAAACGCAGGTTCGAGGAAGCACTGGCCGGCTTTGAAGGCAAAGAACAAATTGAGATAGAATGGAAAAGCTTTCAGCTAAATCCCGATCTTAAAACCAATCCCAATATCAGCATTAACCAGTACCTGGCCGATATAAAAGGATGGACGCTTGATCATGCCGAACAGATGAACGAGCATGTTACCCAAATGGCGGCGCAAGCCGGCCTTACCTATAATTTCAGTAAATCGGTTGTAGCTAATAGTTTTAACGCGCACAGGTTAGCTCATCTGGCCAAAAAACATGGATTGGGAGACGCTGCCGAAGAAGCTTTGTTCAGGGCATATTTTACTGAAGGCCGCAATATTGATGATACCGAAACCCTTATTGAAATGGGTACGGCGATTGGCCTGAACGCTGAAGAAATTAAACAAACGCTTGAAAGCGACACCTACGCCGACGATGTAAAACATGATATTGCCGAGGCTCAATATTTAGGTGTACGCGGTGTTCCGTTTTTTGTAATGAACCGCAAATATGCCGTATCAGGGGCACAGGAGGTGGCCGTATTTAAAGATACCCTTGCAAAAGCCTTTACCGGCTGGCAGGAAGAAAACCCCAAACCAGCATTTGATACGATCGAAGGTGAATCATGCAGCCCCGATGGCGACTGTAAATAATTAAAAAAATTGTAAACTTTTCTTAACATTATTTGTATCAAATAGTTTTTCTCCTACGTACAAAGAGCTAAAATACTTATATTTAAACCGTTAAAACCATAAACTATCACTCTTTGTATATATGAAAAAAATTTACTGTAAAGTAATTACCCTTCTTTTAATAGCAGCTTCGGTAAGTAGTTGCAAACTTGACCCACCGCTCGGGCCGGATAAAGAAACAAAAGCAATTGACGTTGTTCCTACTACAAATACAGGAACTGGGACGGGAACGGGTACAGGAACAGGCACGGGAACAGGAACAGGTACAGGAACCGGCACGGGTACAGGGACGGGCACGGGAACTGGAACAGGTACAGGAACCGGCACGGGTACAGGAACGGGAACCGGGACGGGCACGGGAACTGGAACAGGAACTGGCACAGGAACAGGAACAGGGACCAGCACTGCCGACGATGGATCTGATTACCCCGCTACTTCGCAGGGAACCATCTCCTACCAGGTTGATGGAGGTGCCAAGGTTGTAAAGAGCGGCCCTATGCTTACATCTATAGATCAAAGTCCGATATCTACTACCGGAACTACTATGATTTCGTACATCAATGGTAATGGTTCGGATATATTTCAGTTAGGAGCCAATACAGTGGTCGCAGGCACCTATGATCTAATAGATTTGAATGTCAATTTGGGTACAAATATAGATGCTACTTTTTTTGGTGGCAAAGTTAAGTTTACAACGTTAAATCATTCAAGCGCAAGCAAAGGAAATGCAATAGGTACTTTCAGGGCTGAGTTTAAAAACCTGAATACCGGTATATCATATGTCGTTGTTGGCTCCTTCAATGTAAAAACTTAATAATATAAAACAAGATTATAGAAGCGTTCGCTTTCAGTCAATTACAGGCTGAGCGAGCGCTTTTCCATTTATATAGTGTTTAATTCACGTAAAAGTAAAAAACGATTTAGCTTATTAAAAGTACAATTAATTGCCTTATATTTGTGACAATTAACCATAGTGTCATTTAGACACTATGGCAATACTAAAACATGAACAATATCCCACAAAAAACAGATACCATTAACAAGTTAACGCTCCGCATTGCCGTGGGTGCTATGTTTTTTATGGCGGGGTTAAGTTTCTCCAGCTGGGCATCACGCATTGCTACTGTTCAGCAAAATTTAGGTTTATCAGACGCCGGTTTGGGTGCCGTGTTATTCGCCCTGCCGGTTGGCCTCATGTGTTCCCTGCCTTTCTCGGGCTGGATCATCACCAAAATAGGCAGTAAAAAACTCGTTATCGCCGCGCTGTTGGTTTACTCTGCTGCATTGGTAAGTTTAGGCCTCGCACAAAATACTTTTCAGCTTATCATCTGCCTGCTTTGTTTCGGCTTTGCAAGCAATTCTGTAAACATTGCGGTAAACACACAGGCAGTAGCTACCGAGCAGCTTTACCAAAGACCTATTATGGCATTTTTTCATGGCTTGTGGAGCCTGGCAGGTTTTACCGGGGCAGGTATAGGTACGTTCATGATAGCCAACGGCATTATCCCTTTTCATCATTTTTCGTTAATGCTGATCGTGATAGCGATTGGCGTGGCCGTAGCTGCCCGTTACCTGAAAGATGATCAAGTAACCGACTCCGGACCTGTGTTTGTAATGCCCGATAAATCGCTCATCAAATTAGGTATTATAGCCTTCTGTTCCATGATTTGCGAAGGCGCCATGTTCGACTGGAGCGTGATCTACTTCAAAAAAGTGGTACTGGCCCCCGAGGCGTTGGTTGGCATAGGCTTTACTACCTTCATGTTCACCATGGCAGGCGGCCGTTTTGTGGCCGATTGGTTTGCTCACAAATTTGGCTTAAAACGCACCTTACAGGTTAGCGGATCACTGACCGCTACAGGCCTGTTAATAGCGGTAGCTTTCCCTTATGTTTATACAGCCATGGCCGGTTTTTTACTGGTCGGTGCAGGTGTATCATCTGTAGTGCCTATGGTATACAGCGCTGCCGGCAAATCAAAAACTATGTCGCCGGGCGTTGCACTGGCTGCAGTATCAACTATTGGTTTTATGGGCTTTTTAGTCGGTCCGCCGGTTATCGGTTTTATAGCAGGAATTGCTACCCTCAGGGCCTCTTTTATCCTGATTGCCTGTATGGGAATTTCGGTAGTAGTGGTATCAACAATGGCCAAAATTGATTCGGATAATACCAAAGAGGAATTACCCAACGATACAACAACCGTTGATTTTAGTCCTCCTGTTCCAAATCCGCAGCGGCAGGATTAAGCAGGTATTCAAACTGCTCGTACCCATTGTGAAAAATAAACTTCAGCCTTTCCTTTGGTAAATTAATATCCAAGGCCATCAGCGCAAGTGTTTCGGGCAGGTTATCTCTGATTAGTTTAAGGTCTGTAACATGCGGCATCTCCACAAAAATATCATCCCCCTGCGGCTTGATCTCCCAACCATTTAAATGAGCGTTTTTCAATGTACTTATCCATTTTTGCTGATAGTTATTCATAATATCCGGTTTCATTGATAAATGTTTTATGGCCGGGTTTTGTTTTAATCCGATGTAATCGGCAGATCATCTCACCAAAAAATCAAACTTAATCCCTATTTTAGGCATCTATGAAACAAAGCTACCCTATTGATAAAATCACGCAGCCGGTAAGCAAATTCATAAACCAGGAACATACCGGCGGCATAGTGCTTTTTATCAGCGTAATTGTGGCTATCGTATGGGTAAACTCGCCTTTTCAGCTCAGTTACCACCAACTTTGGGAACTCAAACTATCGCTCGGTTTTGATAAATATGTTTTAAACCATCCGCTGCACCTTTGGATCAACGACGGCCTTATGGCTTTATTTTTCTTTGTGATAGGCCTCGAGTTAAAACGCGAGTTTATGGCCGGCGAACTATCCTCTGTAAAAAAAGCTTCACTCCCCATGTTTGCCGCATTGGGCGGAATGCTGGTGCCTGCTTTCATCTTTTTCCTTTTTAATACAGGTAAGCCATCGGCCCATGGCTGGGGAATCCCGATGGCTACAGATATAGCCTTCGCGCTGGCTTTATTATCTATGGCGGGCAAACATATTCCATCCTCTGTAAAAGTTTTCCTATCGGCATTGGCCGTTGCCGATGACCTTGGCGCTGTTTTAGTTATTGCCCTGTTTTACAGCAGTCACATAGCGCTTGTACCACTTACCTTTGGGGTTTGGCTGCTGGTGCTGCTGCTTATCGGTAATAAAATGGGGATCAGGAGTACTGCTTTTTATTTGATCATAGGCTTCGCTGTTTGGATAGCTTTTTTACTTTCGGGCGTCCACGCAACTATTGCGGGTGTATTGGTGGCTTTTACCATTCCTGCCCGTACCCGCATCAGCGAGATCAGTTACACCCAATCTGTAAAGCAATACCTTACCGATTTTGAAAACGAGCAGCCAAACAACAGCACGCTTATAACGCCCGAACAGTACCACATTATTGATAAAATAAAAAAGTTGAGCCTTGATGCCGAAACACCACTGCAAAAAATTGAACATATCCTGCACCCCTGGGTAGCTTTCGTCATCATGCCGCTATTTGCTTTTGCTAATGCCGGGATTATTGTTGGCCATGACTTTTTCTCGTCACTGGCCAATCCTGTTAGCATGGGTGTGGCCATAGGCCTGCTTGCCGGCAAGTTTACAGGTGTATTGCTCTTTACCTGGCTCATGGTAAAATTTGGCGCACAATTACCCGCAGGCTCATCCTGGAAACAAATGACAGGTGTAGCTTTGCTTGCAGGCGTAGGTTTTACCATGTCCCTTTTTATATCGGCACTGGCCTTTGATCATGCCGAAATGATTGACCAGGCCAAATATGGGATACTGTTAGCCTCTTTGCTGGCCGGGATATCGGGGGTAGCTGTTTTAAGCAAAAAGCCGAAGGCTTAAAGCATAAAGCCAAAATAAATGTATTATCCACCTCCTCTATGAACCATGAACTATCATCCATGAACCGCAAGGCTACTGCTTCCAATTTGGCTTACCATAAATACCCAGTGGTGTTATGCGGTTTTGGAAAATGGTTTGCGGGTTATTATAAAACTTTATAAAATCACCGGCGCTTGTTTGGCCGGGGTATGGCACGTAATAATGATGATCGTTTCCGTTGCGCCATGCCATTACGTAGGATACTTTATGTTTAGCAAGGGTTTGCAGTAATATATCCGTCCACCAGTTGGGCATAGGGATACCTTCATAGCCGGTTTCGGGCAGGCATGCTATTTTATGGTGTTTTGCAGCGATGCCATCAACAATGGCAAGGCATTGATCCAGCTTAGCTTGAAAATGCTCAACGCTTTGCGTACAATAATTATCAAAGCCTATAAAATCCGCGTAAGCATCGCCGGGATAGCGTTCCAAAAACTCATCTTCTGATTCAAAATCAGCCGCCGAATATACGATGAGCAGGTTATGCAGCTTCTTTTTATCCCGCAGGTAATCGATAGTAAAACACCACAGGGCTTTAAATTCATCGGGGGTACAGGTGTTTTTGCACCACCAAAACCAATTGCCCGTAAGCTCATGAAATGGCCGGAACAATATCGGGACAGCCTCGCCTTCCGGGCCTTTCATATCAGCTAAATAATTGGCCGCACGATCAAGATACTCAACATATACATTATGAAACGCGCCGCCGGGGATAAGATCTTTTACGGTATGCTGCGTGGTATCCCAGGCGGTTTTGCCATTGGCCGGGTTATCCATATGCCAGCAAAATGTATTGATGCCGCCGCGCGCGTAAACATCCTTAACAAACTGCTTCTGCTGTTCAAAGGCGATTCCGTTAATATCGTGAATGCTGTCGTGCTCAATCCTGGCCAAATCCCAACCATACAGGGCCGGGTATGATCCGGTAACACTCTTAACATCTGAGCGGCCTGGTTCATTACGCCATCCCACACCATAAGCCAGGTCATCGTGGTGACCAAATATTACCCCCACGTTAAGGAGGCGCTGCATACTGTAAAAAAGCTGCCGGGTTTCGGTTGTGGCGTGCTTATCGGCAGGTTCAAACAGCTGCGCCATAGCGGTTGAACTATGGATCAGCAGGTATAAAACAGCAATCCTTCTAAAAAATTTTATCATAATCACTGCCGCTAAGTTAAACCATTTGAAGCCTTGCTTTATCGCTAATTTATCGGGCCTATACGCTTGATAATTTCAATACACGCACGGCTGTTATGATAAGGGCATTTCCAAAGCCCTGCTTTGTCCTCGCCGGGCATTATGCTGCCATCGGCCCTAACGCCCCAAACCCATTCGCCATGCTGTTTATCCAGTATTCTATCTTTTATAAAAGCCCAGTTTTTAAGGGCCAAATCAAAGTATTTATCATTACCGCTAACCTGCCAGGCGTTGTAAAAACCTACCATAGCTTCGGCCTGTACCCACCAGTGTTTTTCTTTGATGAGATGATCATCCGCCGGTTCATATTCATACCATAAGCCACCATCTTCATCTAAACCCTGTACGGTTGCTTCTGCTATCGCGATGCAAGTGCTGCTGACCTTCCCGATCATTTCCTGATTACCAATAACTTCGGCGGCCTCCAGTAAAAGCCAGGTGGCTTCAATATCATGCCCGTACGATATGGTTTCTGACCGGCGGTTCCAATCCTCATCAAAAAACAGCACGAGGTGCCCGGTTCCGGCATCAATAAAATGATCAAAAAAATTATTGATCAGGGTTTCAATCTGCTGTTTAAGTCCGCCATCGGGCCAGATGCGGTACAGGTTGGTATAAGCTTCCAGTATGTGCAGATGGGTGTTCATGGTCTTTTTCTCGTTGGCATCCTTAGCGCTTAGCCTAAGATCGCCGAGCGGCTGCCAATCGCGCGTGAAAGCTTCGAGATAACCCGTTTTATCCTTGTCGTAACTTTTATTGATCAAAAGATGATAGAGGCCGATGGCTTCCGCTTTTACCCTTTCCGATTTCGAAGCTATATAGTATTCGCTCAGCGCGTAAATGGTAAAGGCATTGGCATATACCTGTTTTTTTGTATCCAGCATATTGCCTTTATAATCAACCGACCAATACACGCCGCCAAACTCATCATCAACAAAATGAGCTTTGACATAATCATAGGCCCGCTTTGCTGCCTGTAAATAAGCTTCATCAGGATTTTGATTATAAGCAGCGGAGAAACTCCACAGGATGCGCGCGTTTAAGACCGAACCTTTGGGGGCACCGGGAGTAACCTGGTTATCATGGTTGATCTTGCCCCAAAAACCACCGTTTACATCATCTACGGTATGATTGAGCCAATAATTGAGGATATTTTTCAGCTCACCTGTTAGCTCATTGCTGAAGATAGCAAGCTGATGATTTGAAACAGTATTTGATAGTTGAAGCATGTTTAAATCCCCGTTCAGGCGCCGGCTCCCTGCAATTGGCTTAAAGCTTTATTTTTATCGATAATATTGTACACTGCTTGCACCGATGAGGCCGAACGCAAACCATCGGCCGGTGTGTTCATGGCATAGTCTATTAGTTTATCAATTGTGGTGGTGGCTACATGCATGCGGGTATCTGAAGATGCATAATAAACGTAAACAGATCCGTTATCATCAGCTATCCAGCCGTTACAGAACACTACATTTGATACATCGCCGATACGCTCCTCACCAACCGGGGCCAAAAAATAACCTGCTGGTTGGTAAAGTACTTTAGTAAGGTCATGAAGGTCGGTCATAAACATGTACAACACATAACGTAAACCAGCAGCTGTATTGCGTACGCCGTGCGCCAGGTGCAGCCAGCCTTTTTCCGTTTTGATTGGCGCCGGGCCCTGGCCATTCTTGGCTTCATAAACGGTATGGTAGCTTTTATTGTGGATGATAGCTTCATGGTCAACAACCGCGTTCTCCATAGTATCACACAAGCCAAAACCTATTCCACCGCCGGTCCCTGCACTGATAAAACCATCCTGCGGACGGGTGTACAAGGCATACTTACCATCAACAAACTCGGGGTGTAATACCACGTTGCGCTGCTGGGGCGAGTTGGTTTTCAGATCGGGCAGGCGCTCCCATTTTACCAGGTCCCTGGTGCGCGCAATACCGCAGGCCGCTATTGCCATCGACTGATCATGTGATGGAGCTTCGGGGTCACGGCGTTCGGTACAAAACAAACCATAGATCCAGCCATCTTGATGCTGGGTAAGGCGCATATCGTACACATTGGTATCGGGTTCATCGGTTTGGGGCAGCTCAACCGGGTAATCCCAAAATTTAAAACCATTGATCCCATCAGCACTTTCGGCCACAGCGAAAAACGATTTCCGATCGGCGCCTTCAACCCTTGCTACCATCAGGTATTTGCCGTTAAACTTTATAGCACCGGCATTAAAAACGGCGTTAATACCAAAACGTTCCATTAAATGAGGGTTGGTTTTGGCATCAAGATCATACCGCCACTCAAGCGGGGTATGGGCGGCAGTAAGCACAGGATATTTAAACCGGCTAAAAATACCGTTGCCTGTTTCCTCAACCTGGTTTTGCCGGTTAATCAATTGTGCTTGTTCGGCCTGTAGTTGAATGAGCCTTTGGTTAAATTCCTGCGTCATATAGTTTTCTATCAATAGTCCTTGAATTTATTCCACCATGTTTTTTTCAGTATGGTGATAGTTACCACCAGTATAGCTACGGTAACTATAAGCGATGTTTTTTGTGCCAGTATCAGGTACATGGGCAGTATGGTAAGGCAGCATTGCGTAATAGTGCCTATAACCACGTTGAACATGTTTAGCTTAAAGTTTTTGTTGGGCACAAATGATGGATCTTTCTCCATTACCAAAGCCTTGACAGGCCCCCAAAAGCCCCACGGCCTTACGGTGGTATAAAACGACCGCAACACGGTCATATCCGTTGGCGCTGTAGCGTACGAGCCGATAACCGAGCCCCCCAGCGAGATGGCAAACAGCACCGGGAACCAGTACAACAGTTGGACCGATGGGATAATAAGCGAGAATATCATGGCTGACAAAATCCCCGAAAGCATGCCGTAAAAAAAACCGTTGGCATTAAAGCGCCACCAATGCCATTTAAGTACATTACTGGCTATATAACCGCCATAAAGTGCCGATACTATCCATTGCAGCACACTATTCACATCCTTTACAAAAAAGCCCAGTATCACGCCCACCGCTACCACGAAAACGCCTACGAGGTAGTTGGCGGTAATGATTTTTTTGGTAGATGCCTTTGGGTTAATGTATTTGAGGTAGATATCATTCACAATATAAGCCTGCGCCGCGTTCATGGTACCGCTAAAGGTGCTCATGAAAGCCCCAAGCAAACCGGCCAGCAACAAGCCAACCAAACCAACGGGCAAAAAATTGTTGATCACGGCCGGCAGGATGCGTTCAAAATCAATAGCCCCTTTGGCATCCTTCAAATCCATTTGGTGATAAAAAAGTACACCCAGTATAGTTAAACTCACAATAAGCGAATAGCGGATAGGCAGCAGGATGATATTTACAAAGCCGCTCATTTTGCTGGCCTCTTCGGGCGAGCGGGTGGAGAGGATCTTTTGCATATCATAATTGGGTGCGGGTCCGGCCACCGCCGCGAAGAAGCCTTTAAAGGTCATCATCATAAAAAACAGGCCGAAGAGCGAATAACCATCTTCTTTGATCTTGTTATTTACCTCGTTGATGATCCCCGTCCAGCTAAGGCCAAGATTTTTACCAAAAAAAGGGCTATACCAGCCATCGGGCACATTGAGGTGGTTGCCGCTGAGTTTGCCTGCAGCTATGAAACTGATCCACACGCAGGCTACCGTCATGATGCCATATTTGATCATATCGCCAAGCACAATACTATGCATGCCGCCTATGATAGAATAAAACATGGCGAATAGCGTAAATATGATCCCGTACATATGCGGTACATACTGAGGCGCCACGTGGAAGGGCACGTAAGCTTTAACCAGGTCCCAGGGAATAAATATTTCAATGAACTTGCCCAAACCAATAAACCCATAAGCCAGGAAGCCAAAACAGCTCAAAAGCGCGAAAGCGATAACCACCACATTTGAACCTGTTACTCCCGGCCCGGTTTTACCGAAACGGGTTGCCAGCCATTCGGCTCCGGTAGCGGCGTTTGACCGGCGCAGCCAGCGCGACAGGTACATCATCAAAAACACCTGGTTAAATACCGGCCATAACCAGGGGATCCAGATGCTTTTCATACCATAAACAAAGCAGAGGCTTACCATCCACATGGTACCGCTGATGTCGAACATATCGGAGGCATCGCTTAAACCCAGTTTATACCAGGGTAAAGATTTGCCGCCCAGCATGTAGCTTTCCTTATTTTCGCGAGCTTTTTTACGGTACCATAAACCAATAAAAATGGTGCTCAGCAGGTATAAAACTATAATGGCAACATCAAGTAAGTGTAACTTCATCTTGTCTGAATCAGAATTTACAGAATTTTTTAATTAACAGAATTAAAATAATCCAGTACATAAAGGCTGATAGGGCGGTGTTCAAGCATTCTGAAAATTCTTAAATTTTGAAAATTCTGATCCTAACGGCCATTACTCAAAAATGAATTTATTATCAGCAACTTTATAATACTTTTTTAACCTTATATTTAACTTTATCGACAGGCTGATACATTTTCAACCAGCCATAAAGCCAAATAAATACCAGTTAAATAAATACGCGGTTTCCGGTATAGGTTTCCCTGAATTCTTTGGGAATACACATTTTTTTACGCTTAAAGATCCTGTTGAAATTGGAGATATTGTTAAAGCCGCATTTATAGGCAATTTCGGCTACCGTGGTTGTAGAGTCAATAAGCATCCTGGAAGCATGCCCAAGCCTGATCTCGTTCAAACTGTCAATAAAGGTTTTGCCCGTGCGCTTTTTGATAAACCTGCTAAATGAAGCTTCGGGCATATTGGCAATTTTAGCTACTTCGGCAAGAGTGATTTGCTTGTTATAGTTAATATTCATGTGCTCAAACACTTTTTCGATGCGGCGGCTGTTGTAGTAAAACTTCTCATTTGTGAAGCTTGGATCCGACAGCATTTTCATATTGCGGGAAATTGACAGGTCATGAAGAATGGACAGAAGCTCTAATACGGAGTCAAAACCGCTCTTTTTATCCAATTGCATAATCCTGTCTTTAAGCGCGTAAATGGTTTCCGATGCGAAAGAAATCCCCCTTTGCGAGCGCTCGAGCATGCTTTTTACAAAACTTAACTGATTTCGCTTCAGAAACTTTTCATCAAACAGATCCTTATGAAACTGGATGGTAACTTCAGTTATATCTTCGCTTTGACATTGGTGCGTAAACCAGGCATGGTATAAGTTTGGGCCTATCAGCGCCAGCTCTACTTCTTCAATAACCTCAATATGGCCACCCACTACCCTTTTGGCCCCTTTGGCGTTGATAATTAAATTAAGCTCGTATTCGTCATGATAATGAAGCGGAAAGTCAAATTTCTTTTTTACCCTCGAAAAAATAGTAAAACAATCACTTGGCGTTAGCGGAGTTATCTCCCGCATTACATTACTTGTAGTCATAAAATCCCACTAAAATAAGTTTACTAATTAATGATACTAATTTAACACTTTTATACTTTCAAAATGTCAATTAAACAATTAATTATTAATTTTCGTTGCCTCATTGTGTATTATGCCCCCTTACAGCACCGTAATTAATTAAAATGTGCCTGTAGGGTTTAACGTTAGTTGTATGGCAAAATCACAGTTAACCTCACTATCTGATAATTGCTGTTAATATCAAGCTGTGAAAACTCAAATGAATTTGGCAGCGAGTTTTAAAATGCCCGGCAATACAGTATAATATAAGGCAACTTATCAAAATTTTACACTTCATTAACTAATATTTTAGGGGCTGTACTGCGCTATATAAATTTTAACTTTTAGGTTTGCAGACAAATTGGTTTAAACATTTAACCCAAACGGTCAAAGGTTTATTTAGCCGTAATTTAATCTGTCATTAATACTGTATTGATAATTTGCCGGCAGAGATTTTGGCCGGCCTTTTGCTACAGCATTTTATAATTGATTTATTATCAAATGTACTTTTAATGCACGGGCAAGATATAATACTTTTTTTTCATTATTTAGTTTTAAATTACCAAAAACGTTTAAATTACTACTGTAAACACTCAAAACAAAGCATCTGTACCTAATACTTTTATGTCATTTTATCAATCAAACAAACTCTTTTTAAAACGATTTAAAAAGTTATCCGAAGTATCTTAATGAAATAAAACACGGTACGGCAAACAAACACCTGCGGGTTTTGTAGAGTTACCATACGCATATACAAGTACATTTTTAATGGACAATACGCAAAGCATAACCAGGCATACAAACAAAAGATTCGTGAAGCTTAAACAAAGCCTGAGCGACTTTTTTTTAACGCTTTACCGGATAAACCAGTTTATCATCCGTTTTTTTAAAGAAGCTTTTGTACCGCCTTTTGAACTTAAGGAAGTTATACGCCAGTGTTATGAAGTAGGCGTACGTTCATTTACCCTGATATCGGTTACAGGTTTTATTGTGGGGGTTATATTTACCAAGCAATCAAGGCCATCGTTGTCACAGTTTGGCGCCGAATCGTGGTTGCCATCGCTGGTATCCATAGCCATTATGCGTGCGCTTGCCCCATTGGTTACCGCGCTGATAGCGTCCGGAAAAGTAGGCTCAAGCATTGGCGCCGAGCTGGGGTCCATGCGCGTTACCGAGCAGATAGACGCGATGGAAGTATCGGGCACCAAACCATTTAAATACCTGGTATGTACCCGCGTACTGGCTACCACGCTTACTATTCCAATTTTATCAACCTATACAGGCTTTGTGGCTTTATTTGGTGGGTATTTAAATGTAACCATGAACGAAGGCACCACCTGGACAACCTTTATACAGGAAGTTTTTGAGCCGCTAACCTTTACCGATTTTGTGGCATCGCTTATAAAATCAATTGTATTTGGCTTTACCATTGGCATTGTGGGCTGTTACCAGGGCTATAACTCCAATAAAGGAACCGAAGGCGTGGGTAAAGCTGCAAACGGCGCGGTAATTACCGCTATGTTCCTGGTGTTTATTGAAGAAGTTATTATTGTACAAATAACCGGCTGGTTCCGCTAATTTATGGAGATATGAAAAAGGCAGCAGTACAGACAGATCATAATAACCCGGTTATCAGCATTAGGGGCTTAAAAAAAGCGTTCCAGGATTATGCCGTACTCCGCGGTATTGACCTTGACCTTTACCAGGGCGAAAACCTTGTGGTACTTGGCCGATCAGGTACAGGTAAGTCGGTACTGATCAAGATCATATCGGGCCTGCTTAAACCCGATGAGGGTATGGTAAAAGTATTTGGCCAGGACATCGCCCATATTACCGAAGATGACTTACAGAAATTACGGATCCGTATTGGCTTTTCGTTTCAGAACAGCGCTTTGTACGATAGCATGACCGTGCGTAAAAACCTGGAGTTCCCGCTGGTGCGTAACAAACGTAACCTTACCCGCGGTGAGATCAATACCGCGGTTGAAACGGTGCTTGACGCGGTTGGACTTTCGCAAACCATCAACCAGATGCCATCCGAACTTTCGGGCGGGCAGCGTAAGCGTATCGGCATTGCCCGCACGCTGATCCTGAACCCCGAGGTTATGCTGTATGATGAACCCACCGCCGGCCTTGACCCTATCACCTGTATCGAAATCAATGACCTGATTAACGAGGTGCAGCAGCGTTACAATACATCATCCATCATCATAACACATGACCTGACCTGCGCCAAGCAAACCGGCGACAGGATAGCCATGCTCTTAGACGGGCAGTTTCAGCGAACCGGCACTTTCGACGAGGTGTTTAACACCACCGATAGCCGGGTGAAACCATTTTACGATTACAACTTTATTGAATAACAACAATTAGATAAGATATACCATTATCATGGATCCAGCAGAAAAAAGAAAATCGATCATAGTAGGCATATTCCTGGCACTTGGGCTCATATTGTTTATATTGGGGGTATTTACCCTGGGAGGCCAGCAAAAAGCCTTTGTTAAAAATATAAAGTTAAGCGCCGTATTTGCCGATGTTGCCGGTTTAAAGAAAGGTAACGCCATTTGGTTTTCGGGAGTTAAAGTTGGTACTATCAGCAATATCAAATTTATCGGCCCGTCAGAGGTCCAGGTGTATATGAATGTTGATGAGGCTACACAGCAATACATCCGCCGCAACGCGATGGCCAAAATAGGCTCAGACGGTTTGATAGGTAATAAAATTATTGTGATAGAAGGCGGAACTGCACAGGCGCCGGTAATTGAAGATGGCGACGTACTGCAATCCGAAAAAATGCTCTCGACCGATGACATGCTTAAAACCCTGCAGGATAATAACCAAAACCTGTTGGCCATTACCAATGATTTTAAATTATTAAGTCACAACATATTGCAGGGTAAAGGTACCGTTGGCGCATTATTAGCCGACAGCACCATGGCTATACAGCTACGAGGCGCTATGCGCAACTTGCAGGCCACCACTCAAAGCACGGCTTTAATGGCTGTACAGCTCGACAAGTTTAGCCGTAAAATGAACACCAAAGGCGGCCTTGCCGATAAAATGCTTACCGATACGACTACCTTTGCCCAAATTAAACAGGCGGTAGGCCAACTGCAGCAAACCGCTGCAAATGCTTCAACGCTTACTAACAACCTTACCAAAGCAAGCAATAAGCTTAATAGCACAGATAATGCGCTGGGAGTATTGTTAAACGATCAAAAAGCAGCAGTACAAACACAATCGGCCATTAATAACCTGCAGGCAGCATCTATCAAATTAAATGATGACCTGGAAGCCGTTCAGCATAACTTTTTCCTGAGAGGTTTTTTCAAGAAGAAAGAAAAAGCAAAAGCTGATAGTTTGAAGGGAAAATAGTAAGCCCCCCTCTAAACGGCGTAGCCCTCATGAGCACTAAAAACTAAAAACAAATAATTGCGAATAATCTCCCCCGGAGGGGGGGGGACTTTTAAAATACAATTCTTTTTAAATCCCTCTCTCCCGGAGAGGGATTTAAGGTGAGGCTAAAAAATGCGTTCCGTATCTCACCCCGGAACGCAATCTCGACAACATCTCATTGATATCGATCAACTAAACCAGGTTAAATCTCAGCCTGTACTTTATTATACACGCATATCGTGCCATTGTTTTAAATAATTAAAAACCAATATCTTAAGCAAAAAACCCATTCGCTCCAAGTGTCTGATTCTGCACATATCATGTTCAATTACGGTCATATAGTCGGTTAACGCTGGTCTTTCCGATTTTTATATTTTATTTTCACCTCAGCTCCTAATCAAGTAACAGCGAAACATGTTGCAGCCCGATAGTCACCATCAATGATATTTACAACACAAATAATACACCAGTTTAATCACGTAGGCCCCACCTCTCTTCACACTCCCGCGCAAATCATTCATTAACTTAAAATATAATTTTTTTATATATTTGATTAAATATTGAACTTATACTATTCTTTAATTGACTCCTGATTTGAAGCCGCAGTTACAAACGCCTGCCCCCCTGAGCCAAAGCAAGGCGGCGGCTATACAAAACCTGTATGACAACTATGCGGCAACGCTTTTGGGTTATATTTTTGAGGTGGTGCAAAACCAGTTGGTAGCTGAGCAGTATCTTATTGCTGTTTTTAACGATGTACCTAACGAGCTTGAGGAGTTTTCAAAAAACAGAACGGGCAGGCTTTGCCGGCTGCAAATCATGGCACGCAAAAAATTGGGCCACTTTTTTGAAGCATTAGAAAATGATACGGACAAAAGAGCCTGGGGAAATTTACCACAGATTAATAACCGTTATGTAGCTTTAATGACACCCTTACAACAGCAGGTTTTTTGTGGTATCCATTACCAATGCAAATCGACAGGAAGCATTGCTATAGAACTGAATAAGACAGAAGAAGAAATCAGAAAAACGTTGAAAGAATGTTTTACCATTATCAGGAACAGGAGGAACGATGAAAAAATATATTGATAGCGGCATTCTTGAAGTTTTTGTAATGGGCATAGCTACCGACGAGGAAGTAAGGGAGCTAATGTACATGAAGGCCAAGCATCCGGAAGTGGAGGAAGCCCTGAAGCAACTGGAAACTGACATGGAAAAACTTGCAGGTGAAATGGCTATTGCACCGCCTCCGCATATGTGGGAAAAGATAGAAGATGAGATAGACGGCCTTATCCACCAGGGAAATCCGGCACAACCAATTAAATTCCGCACTTCAGGCGATGGCCATAATAAGCATAAAAAAACATCTCCCGAAGATCAGTTCATCCCTATTGAATCGGAATCGAACCATATGCGCCTGCATAAATCCTGGCGCTGGATCTTTGCAGCGGTGTTTGTAATAGGGAAGATCTTTTTAGGCTTCGCGATATATTTTTACCTTGAAAACCGACAAAGCCAGCAACAACTGCAGGAGTTAAAAACCGAGGTCAGGGAATTGAAGAAGAGGTAGAGATTAGAGGTTGGAGATCAGAGGTTAGGTTTTCTTTTTAAAATATTTGAGGCATCCCGCGGGATGCCTTTTTTGTTGTTTATTAGAACATCCCTTCCTAACTTTAACTTATGGAAAACGACTATCTAACCAGTGTAAAAAAGCAGTTTGCTTATTACAAATCACTCGGCGAAAAAACGTTTGAACAGCTTACCGACGAACAATTATATTGGCAATACAACCCCGAATCAAACAGCATTGCCATGATCGTGAAGCACATGTCAGGCAATATGATTTCCCGATGGACTGATATTTTTACTACTGATGGCGAAAAACCCACCCGTAACCGGGAAGCTGAATTTACCCCTTCTACCCCCACCCGCCAAACAATTACCGAAACCTGGGAACAGGGATGGCAATGCCTTTTTGATACGCTTGACAAACTAACCGCCGACGATCTCGGTAAGATCGTCTATATCCGCAACCAGGGCCATACAGCTATGGAAGCCATTAACCGGCAGCTGGCCCACTACCCCTACCATGTTGGCCAGATCGTTTTTTTAGGTAAGATGCTTTGCAATGAAAACTGGCATTCATTATCCATTCCCAGAGGGCAGTCTGAAAATTATAATGCAGATAAGTTTGCTCAGGAAAAGCGCAAGGTTCATTTTACGGACGAGAAATAGCTTATTCAACCCATGAATTAAAAACCCGTCCTCTGGGCTGTTAAAACGATATTTTTGAATGTAGAGACGCATAATTGCATCTCCTGCTTGCAATTTATGCTACCTGATACGCTTTTGAAATCGGCCTGTCCTCTGAGAGACGCAATTATGCGTCTCTACAAAATTCATTTTTAAACAATTCCCGGCATCTCACGCTTGAAATCGCAGCTTTAAACATTTTCAAATAAATTTCCGCAACCGATTAATTGCATTTATATTTGCAATCAAACGGTTGCAAAAAAGATTTTATGAGAAGAGATGTATTTCAGGCCATTGCCGATCCTACCCGCAGGGCCATCATTAGTTTGCTTGCTTTGCAGGCTATGACACCCAATGCCATTGCCGAACATTTTCAAAGCAGCCGGCAAGCTGTATCCAAGCATATTCAAATCCTGAGCGAATGCCAGCTGGTTAATCAAAAACAAACCGGCCGCGAAATTTACTATCATTTTAACGCTCAAAAAATGAAAGAAGTGGATGTTTGGATGGACCAGTTCCGTGCCCTGTGGGAAACCCGTTTTAGCCAGTTAGATAACGTGTTACAAAACCTAAAAAACAAACAGTCATGACAAATAACGAAACTGTATTCACTAAAGACCTGCAAAACAAAAGGCTTAATGTGGTAAGAACTTTTGACGCGCCACTCAATTTAGTATGGCAGGCATGGACCGAAAGTGAGATCCTTGACCAATGGTGGGCACCTCATCCCTATCGTACCGAAACCAAAACGCAGGATTTTAGGGAAGGCGGCTACTGGCTGTACCAGATGGTTGGCCCAGAGCATACTGAACATCCAACATGGTGCAAGGAAGAGTATAAAACCATCGTAGTTCCGCAAAAAATTGCCAATGCTGTTTCCTTTTGTGATGAAAATGCTGTAACCAATACCAATTTCCCTGTTATGAACTGGGAAAAGAACTTTACAGGCGAGGGTGAGCATACTACCGTTAACATCGATATCTATTTTGACAAAGTGGAAGATATGCAAACCATTGTTGGTATGGGCTTCCAGGAAGGCTTCACTGCCGGCTTAAGCAACCTTGATCATTACCTGAGCACAGCTTTCAGGATCAGGAAAGATCTGAAACCGGGCAATGCTGCAAGGGTTACCACTTATTTAAATTTCCCCGGAAACACTGAAGAGGCTTTAACCTTTTACAAAGAGGTTTTTAAGGGCGAGTTTACAGGTAAAAAACTCACGCGGTTCAGCGATATAGAGTTGCCGGCTGAGGTCCGGATGAACGAAGCTGATAAAAAAATGATCATCCACGGCGAACTTACCATTATGGGAGGCCACGTACTGATGGCTACCGACGCGCCGGAGAGTATGGGCTTTAAACTGCAGACCGGCAATAATATGCACATCAACGTTGAACCCGAAAGCCGCGAAGAAACCGAGCGCCTGTTCAACGAACTTTCGGTTGGTGGTGTGGTTACTATGCCATTGAGCGATATGTTCTTTGGGGCATACTTCGCGGAGCTTACGGATAAGTTTGGGATTAACTGGATGTTGAATTATCAGAACGTTTGAACCGGAATGTCTGAATCAGAATTTTCAGAATTAAAGAATTTTCAGAATAAGTTCAGTCTATAAAAATCAGGTATCTACTTAACGTCCCATCAGGGTCCTCTGCGATAGACCCTGATGCGTACACCATTCATGTTCGCTGTTCAATCTGCTTGCGCCCGTTTGCAACGGGCGCTTAACGTGGCTTAGCGATTGCATCGCGAATCGCATTACAAATGCGGAACCATATTAAGCACTCATCACAAATGAGCGCAAGTTCATCGGCATATCATCAAATAAAAAAATCCGAAATCCCAACTCCCAATTCCGAAATCAAAATCCTATCTTTGCCCATGCAAGAAAAAATCCTCATTCTTGACTTTGGTTCGCAATTCACCCAACTTATAGCGCGCCGTGTCAGGGAGCTCAATATTTATTGTGAGATCCACCCCTTCAATCATTATCCCGAAATTGACAGCACTGTAAAAGGTATCATCCTTTCCGGCAGCCCTTATTCTGTAAGGCAGGAAGATGCTCCTCATTTCGAGTTTGAAAAATTTCATACTACACGCCCTATTTTGGGTGTTTGCTATGGTGCTCAATACGTTGCCCATTTTCATGGCGGCGAAGTATTGCCATCAAGCACCCGCGAATACGGTCGCGCTAATCTGGAATACATTAAACAAGATAATCCATTGTTTAAGGACGTTCCCGGTGGCTCACAGGTGTGGATGTCGCACGGCGATACCATTGCTACCATTGGCGATAACTTTGAGGTAATTGCAAGTACCGATAGCGTTAAAGTTGCCGCTTACCAGGTTACCGGTACCCAAACTTACGGCATCCAATTTCACCCGGAAGTTACCCACAGTATTGACGGTAAACAATTGCTGCAAAACTTTTTGGTTGATATTTGCGGATGCAAACAAGACTGGACTCCTGATTCATTCATCGAAACCACCGTTGCCGCTCTTCGCGAAAAACTGGGCGATGATAAGGTAGTACTTGGTTTATCAGGCGGTGTTGATTCGTCGGTTGCGGCAGTATTGCTGCACCATGCTATCGGCAAAAACCTGCATTGTATATTTGTAGATAACGGCCTTTTGCGTAAGGATGAATTTGAGCAAGTGCTTGATTCATACCAACACATGGGCTTAAACATAAAAGGCATCGATGCCAAACAACGTTTTTATGACGCGCTTGCCGGCTTAACCGATCCTGAAAAGAAACGTAAAGCTATCGGCCGCGTGTTTATCGAGGTATTTGATGATGCCGCACATGAGGTACAGGATGTGAAATGGCTTGGCCAGGGCACTATCTATCCTGACGTTATTGAGTCGGTATCAGTAAAAGGCCCTTCAGCTACCATCAAGTCGCACCACAACGTTGGCGGTCTGCCTGATTTTATGAAACTTAAAGTAGTTGAACCGCTTAACACTTTGTTTAAAGATGAGGTAAGGAAAGTAGGTAAAGCTTTAGGTATCGACCCTAATATTTTAGGTCGGCACCCTTTCCCGGGCCCGGGCCTGGCTATCAGGATTTTGGGAGACATCACACCTGAAAAAGTAGCGATACTGCAGGAAGCTGATGCAATTTATATAAACAATTTACGTGCTGCCGGGGTTTACGATAAAGTTTGGCAGGCCGGCGCTATATTTTTACCGGTACAGTCGGTAGGCGTAATGGGCGATGAGCGTACTTACGAAAACGTAATTTGCCTACGTGCAGTTGAATCGGTTGACGGGATGACCGCCGACTGGTGCCATTTACCGTACGACTTGCTGGCCAAGATCAGCAACGAGATCATCAACAACGTAAAAGGAATTAACCGGGTAGTATATGATATCAGTTCAAAACCACCGGCCACTATTGAGTGGGAATAAGTGGTTACCGTTTTTTTGCATAGCCTTGCTGCTGGCCGCGTGTTCACCCAAAACGCGGCCGGTAGCAACTACCGTAAAAAAACCGACTGATACCGAAAAAAAGCCCGATAATACCTCCGAAAAACCAGTCAAAGCTCCGGAGCAAAAGGTGGCTACTATAGCCATGATCCTGCCTTTGAATCTTGAGCATTTAAATCCGGCTCAAAAATATAGCCCTATACAATTAAGCCAGGCCAATATCGCTGTTGAATATTACCAGGGATTTAAGCTCGCCCTCGATTCGCTTACTGCTTACGGAAATAATTATAGGCTACAAATCTTTGACTCGAAAGACGAAGCCATGCAGGCACATGACCTGGCTTTAAACGCGTTTATACGTTCAAGCGATTTGATAGTGGGCCCGGTTTTTCCGGATGGCGTAAAATCCTTCTCCGCCGCATTGTCATATTCAAAGGGACCAATTTTATCTCCTTTATCGCCTGCCAATCCAAGCACAATTAAAAGCAAAAATTTAATCACTGCTATTCCTCCGCTTGAATATCACGCATGGGGTGCTGCCGAATACATTAACAGAACGGTTAAACCTAAAAAAATCTTCGTTCTGCGCTCGGGCTTTAACCAGGAAAGTGATTACGCTATTAACTTTAAAAAGGCTATTGACAGCTTAAGTAAAAAGAAGGTGAAGGTCACCAACGTATATGTTATACGGGGCAAACTGAGTAGCCTGCTGCCGCAGCTATCAAAAACCGAAAAAAATGTGTTTGTGATCCCTGCAACCGATCAGGCATTTTTAGGTGTAACCCTCCGATCTTTAGATACATTGAACAAACACTATCCGGTTATGGTGTTTGGGCACCCGAGCTGGGAGAAGTTCAGTTTCCTGAAACCGCAACTTTTACAACGGTTGAATACGCATATTACCTCTACCGAAAAAATAAATTACAAAGCGGGGGCTACAATAACATTTTTACGTAACTATAGGCGTGCTTATCACGTTGAACCGACCGAATACGCCATTAAGGGTTTTGATGAAGGATTGTATTTTGGAAAACTGCTATTTATGGATAAAGGCATGCAATCCATAGAGGAAACCGATTTTACAGGCTTACACAACGGCTTCCATTTTGTCAAAAAGCCGGGGCAGGGCTGGATCAACACCCACGTAAATATATTAATGTACACTAACTTTGAGCTAAAACAGGTAGAATGAAGGCTATAAATCAGCTTAAAACGTTTCAGCGAATTTTGGGTGAATACCCTGCCGATACGCCACTAAGTAAATTTTTACCCGGCTTTTACCGGCAAAACAAACAAATGGGCTCAACCGACAGGCGGGTTGCCAACCGGTTAGTATACAATTACTTTCGCCTGGGCAGGGCATTGCCTGATGTTTCTGAAGATGAGCGGCTGCTGGTTGCCGAATTTTTATGCAATACCCAAACCAACTCTTACCTGCAACACTTCAAACCAGAGTGGGCTGTATGTGTTGGTTTTAGTGACGATGATAAATTGGCCCTTGTAAAAACCGCCTACCCTGATTTTAAACTGGCAGATGTTTTCCCATGGAGCAGCCAGCTTTCAGAAGGAATTGATAAAGAAGCTTTTCTAAAATCATTTTTTTGCCAGCCCGATCTGTTTATCCGCGTACGAAACGGCTACGACCATTTAGTTAAAGCCGAGCTAACCAAGGCACAGGTCGTTTTTAAGGATGAGGGCAACGGCTGTTATTCGCTGCCTAACGGCACACGTCTTGAAACCATATTTCCCAAACAACACTGGTTTGAGGTTCAGGACTATTCATCGCAACAAACAGGTAACTATTTTAAGCCGCAACGCTGGGACAGTTGGTGGGATGCCTGCGCAGCATCGGGAGGCAAATCGCTGTTACTGCATGAAGACGAACCTAATATTAAATTGGTAGTATCTGATATCCGCGAATCCATACTGGCAAACCTTGATGAGCGCTTTCAATTGGCCGGATTAACCAAATACCAGAAAAAAGCACTCGATCTTACCCAAAATATTGATTCAGTGATGCATGACTACGCTTTCGACGGGATAATCCTGGATGCCCCCTGCAGTGGCTCGGGCACCTGGGGACGTACTCCTGAAATGATAGCCCAGTTTGATGTGCATAAGATTGAGTTTTTCCAAAAGCTACAAAAAAGCATTGCCCAAAACGTGGTTAAATATCTTAAACCCGGCAAGCCACTCATCTATATCACCTGCTCGGCCTTTAAAGGTGAGAATGAAGATGTAGTTGATTATTTAGTAAACGAGCTTGGTTTAAAACTGGAAGAGAAAGCGGTATTAAAAGGCTATGAGCGTAAAGCAGATACCATGTTTGTGGCGAGGTTGAGCCCTTCTCCTATTGTTTAATAAAAAATATGTCATTATAAGCATAGCGCGGCAATCTCGTCGCGTTAATGACCATCATGCCAATCTAATATGCATTAGCTACGAGATTGCCGCGTCGCCCTTTGCGCACATTCCCCGGCTGCTCCTCGCAATGACATGTAGTATATATTTGATATCTATAAATGCGTATTACTCCTAAACAGCTTAATAGCTATCGCCAAAAGAATTATCCCAAAGGCCTTACGCAGCACGCTCAACCCAATCGGACCAAGCAGCCTTTCAAGCCATTTTACGTTTTTAAGTACTAAATAAACCACAAGGGTATTCAGTACAATACCTACAAGGATATTCTGCGTTTGATATTGCGATTTGAGGGATAGAAGCGTGGTCATGGTTCCGGCACCTGCTATAAGCGGGAAAGCAAGCGGTACAATGGATGCAGCCTGTGGTAACTCCTCTTTAAAAAAGTCAACACCCAATATCATTTCCATGGCTATAATGAAGATCACCAATGAACCCGCGATGGCAAATGAAGAAATATCCAGACCTATTACAGCAAGCAGTTCATCCCCTATAAAAAGGAAGGTTACCATAAGCACCAACACGGCTATACTGGCCTTTTCCGATTCGATATGACCTACGCGTTGCCTGAGCTGAATAATAACCGGTATAGCTCCCAAAATATCAATAATAGCAAAAAGGATCATCGTAACCGAAATGATCTCTTTAAATATAAACGGGTGCGGCATGGTGTCTTGAATTTATTCTTTTTTCTTTAACCGGATACTTAGCAGCAACGCAGCTAAAATATAGCATGAAGATAAGAAGAAAATAGCATGTACAGATAGCAAAGCTGCAAAGCCGGCAGTAACAGGTCCGAGGGTTTGGCCAATGGAAGCGTAAGACTGATTGATCCCCAATATTTTGCCTTGTTCTTGATGATCAATATGATCGGCAATTATTGCGTTAAGCATAGGATTACGCAGACCGTTGAACAAGCCATAAATACAAATACCTATAACAAAAGCAATAAAATGATTGGTGAGCCCGGTTACAAACATGGCCACAAAACAAAGAGATGTAGAAAGCGTCAATATCGTCGACTTTGATGAATACCATTTGGTAAACAGCGGTACACAAAGCTGCATAATAATACCGCTCACGCCGAAACCTGCGTACAGAATACCAATCTGCGTAGGGTTGATCTTTAATACATCAACAGTAAAAGTTTGAAAGGCAATAATCATAGTAAACTGCGCCATGGTGAGCATAAAGCCCGTGAACACCGCTGTGCCGATAACAGGCCGCTTAAGGGTTGTTATTAATGCCACGAATGAGAATTTAGTTTTCTCTGAATCCTTTTTTGATTTGTCGGGCGGATTAGTTTCTTTTAAAAAGAACAAACTGCAAAGCGTACCGATAAGCGAAATACCTGCCGCGAAATAGAAAGGCACTTGCATACCATAGCTGTTCAGAAAACCGCCGATAGCCGGCCCAATCACAAAGCCAAACCCAAAAGCAGAACTCAGGATGCCGAACCTCCTGGCACGGTTATCCGGTCTTGCGGTATCCGATACCATGGCCTGCGCTACAGAAACATTTCCTCCTGTAAGCCCGTCCAAAATCCGCGCTGCAAAAAGCATGATCATGCTCCGCGCTTCGGCAAACAGAATAAAGGAAATACAGGTACCTGCCAGGCTGATGACCAGTAATGGCTTCCTCCCCCATTTATCAGAAAGGGAACCCAGTACCGGTGTGGCAAAAAACTGAGCTATTGAAAAGGAAGCGGTGAGGATGCCTAACGTCTCGCCTGTTACACCAAAGGTTTTACCGTACGAGTAAAGTATCGGTACAATAATGCCGAACCCTAACGAGTTGATGATACATACAAATACTAATACCCACAGGTTTTTATCGCCCTTCATGAAGCGGTATTATTGGTTTACTGGTATAAAAAGAGAATGTAACAAAAAAGGTTCTGAAAATTCAGAACCTTTTTTGTTTATGATAATATTGTTATGATTACTCAACAAATTTAGGGTTGATAGGGTTATTAGCACCTTCAACTTTACCATGGCGTACATGTGAACGTTTGATACTGTAACCAAAGTAAACAGCAAAACCAATCAGTAACCAAACGATAAGCCTTGCCCAGTTTTCCCAGCCCTCACTGGCAATCATACACAGGCATATGAGGGCGCCAAGCGGGCAAACTATCATATAAGCCGGAGTTTTGAACGGGCGTTCAATGCCAGGGTCGGTTCTCCTTAAAATAAAGATGCCAATACATACAAGCACAAAAGCAAACAGTGTTCCTATACTCACCATATCGCCTACATATTTATCAGGAATAAAACCGGCAAACAATGATACAAACACAAAGAATAACCATTGCGATTTGTAAGGCGTACGGAATTTAGGGTGCAGCTTTGAGAATACCTTAGGGATCAAACCATCGGTGCTCATGGTGTAAAATACACGGGTTTGGCCCATCAGCATCACCAGGATCACCGAAGAGAAACCTGCAAGTATCGATACGGTAACAAATGAAGCCAACCATCCATAACCAGGCATAGCGGTTTTGATAGCGTAACTTACTGAAGCTTCTTTGCCCTGGATCAGGAAATCTTTGTACGATACTAAACCTGTTAACACGTGCGAAAACAGAATATAAAGTGCAGTACAAAACACTAACGATATCAAAATACCTTTTGGCATGTCTCTCTGTGGGTTCTTAGCTTCCTGAGCAGCAGTTGAAACCGCATCAAAACCAATAAAGGCGAAAAACACAACGCTTGCACCGCGTAATACGCCAAGCCATCCGTGGTTAAAGGTATCGGCATAGTCAACTACGCCGGCACTCACTTTAATTTTACCTGCATCGGCAGGGATGGTATATGGGGTATGGAAAGCCGGGTTAATAAAGTGCCATCCTAAACCAATGATCATCAACACAATGGCAACTTTTACAATTACGATGATATTATTCACAACTGCCGATTCTGCAGTACCACGAATCAATAACAGCGTTAACAGGAACAGGATCAGAATAGCCGGCAGGTTAACGATACCTCTTGTACCCATTTCGGCGGCGTACATACCTGCAGTGGTATTTGAGACTTCCATAAACGAGTGCGACCATGCGTATGGTATATGCACGTTAAAGAAAGTGGTTAAAAATTCATTAAAATACTGCGACCAGCCAATTGCAACTGTAGCGGCACCAAGCGCGTATTCAAGCACTAAGTCCCAGCCAATGATCCAGGCAATAAATTCGCCCATGGTAGCGTAAGAGTAGGTATAAGCAGATCCTGCGATGGGGATCATACTGGCAAATTCTGCATAGCACAAACCGGCCAGGGCGCAACCGGCGGCTGCTATAAGGAAAGAGATGGTAACCGCAGGGCCGGCATGTTCACCTGCCGCAGCTGCCGTACGAACGAAAATACCGGCACCTATAATTGCGCCGATACCGAGTGCTATAAGTGAGCCAACGCCTAAGGTTCTCTTGAGCGACTTCTCCGTCTCTGCCGAAGCAGCCATTAGTTGAGCAATCGGTTTCTTAATAAATAATTTCATTTTAAATTAGTAAGATCAGTCAAAAATTAAAAATTTACATTTCCCCAAACGTACTTAAATTTATTGAAAACATAAAGCGCCGAATGAAACAACAGTTAAGTATTAATTATCAAAATATTAAACTGTTAAATGCTATTAAATCTATAGAGAATCAGATTTTAAAGCTGAATGCAGAACGCCTAAAGCCTAAAGCTATAAATTGGTTATCCCACCGCAACTGCCACTGCCAACTGCTACTTACTGAAAAATTGCCGCTCTATACAAACTGCCACTGCCAACTGCTACTGCTACTTACTGCAAACTGCTATTCCCCTTCCCGTTTCACCAGCAACACTTCATCATTATCTAATAACAGGTAGCCATACTCATAATTAAAAAAATAGGTCGACCCGGTTTTTGTTTGATAGATACTGGTGATATGGTCGAAATCAAAACCTTTTGCAGCAAGTTTTTTACGGGTTGTTTTGGTTTTGCCGGTCGGGTTCAACTCTTCCAGCACACGGCGGTTACGGCGCAGGATATTATTGATATTACGCACCAGGTTATAGCTGTTACTGTTAAGCTGATTGTTATAATTATTGCGGCACAGATCATTACAAAACTTTTTGTCGGCACGGCCTTGTAGTGGTGTACCACAATCTAAGCATACTCTTTCCTGGTTCATGACATAAAGATAGCGATTAATTTATCCGTTTGCAAACGTTTACAAACGGATACTATCGACTATAAACGGGCATTTATATACTACTTAGACCCTATTTTCATGTTAAAATCTTGTGTTTTGTTATGCTATTTTGAATTATTAACTTGTGCTTTTATCAATTTTAGCTATAAAATGGACTTAACAGATGAACAAGTTTTAGCACAACTAAAAGTGCGTAGGGTGAAGCTAAAAATGGAGTTAGACCGGGTTGAAGTGGCGATAAAAGCGTTTGAAAATATAGGCGAGATAAACATACTGGATGCTATGCCCTACATGATGGAGGATTTAGAAGTTGATGAGGATTTGTTAATATCAACATTAATGTACAATCCTAAGATGACGGCAGAGAAGAAAGTAATATTTACTTTGAGTAAGATAGGTAAAGGTGATGCAAGTGATATAACAGAGTATATATTGAGGATTGACGGCCACATTAAAGACACTAAGAGAGCGTTTGAGCGTATCACCTATGTATGTAGCCGAATGTTTAAGAGCGGTAAGATAACCGCTGAGAGAGTGGGTAAAAAGAATGTGTATATGTTAAGATAATTTTAGTTATCAACATATTATAGATGAAAACTATTTAAAAACATATAATTTGTTGAAAACTTTTTTAAAATCTATTGATGTGGAATAGTATTTGTTTAGATTTGCATGATTAAAACTTAATCCTAACCTCTCCATGTCTGATAACGCATCAAACCAACCATCACTTGATGAAGTTGTTAATAGCTTGTCTAAAGCTGTTGTTTATTTAATTAAAGATATTACTGCTACTCGAAAAACCCTTTCCGATGGCCTCAATAAAATAGATGACAACTTTAAAGAAATCAATAAAAAAATAGACGCTTTATCAAAAGATACAGGTGAAAACTTTGTAGATGTTCACATGAACTTAAAAAGCATTAAATCTGAAATTTCTAAAATAAATAAAGTGACTGGCTATGAGGAAACAATGAAAAATCTTTCCATTGTTCATAACAAATCGAAACAGCAATAATTTATTTATTTTCGTTTTTAACTGTTTTCGTGGGTTGGGCTAATGATTGCATCATAGTATTAAAGTCAATGCCCAATCCATCCATTTTTTGATTTATCTTATCGGTTTTAGGTTTAGGCGTTTGCTTGCGTTTCTTTTGGCTCATACGTTAATACTTTGTAAGTAATCTTATAGTTAGACAAAGATATTAATTTATCGAACCTTTGCGCCTCGGTTAGTTCTCTTGAATTAAAACGGAATGCAAATTCCTCTAAATATTGGTGAACGTGTTTAGGACTGATAAAATGGTACGTACCATAGACACCACGTTTAAGCAATGACCAAAAGTTTTCAATGGTATTGGTGTGTACTTCACCCCGAACATATTCTTTAAGCATGTGCTTAATAGTTTGATGCTCGTAAACTCTATTCATAGTGTTATAAGCTACATGTTCATCTGTCATTAACTTTGTGCCTTGATGAACTGATTTAACTAAGAACGGTATAACGTTTTCATGATCCGTGGCTTTAAGTGGTTGTAGCTTTACTTTCCCTCCCCTTTCAATAGCCCCAATTACGCCAATTTTACTACTTGAACCTTTTTTCTCAATAGCCTCGGCCTTATGCTTGTGCATATTGGCAACCTTACCACCAATGTAAGTTTCATCAACTTCAACAACGGCTTTAACCTCGTTACCCTTATTATCGAATGTAGATTTGCCAATTTTCTCATTACTCTCAAATGATTTCATCTTAAAGGCATATCTAACACGCTGCATCATAAACCACGCTGTTTTTTGCGTTACGCCAATGTCACGGGCAATCTGGACACTACTAATACCTTTCCGGTGGGTTGATAAGATAAAGATAGCCATGAACCACTTGCTTAACTCAATAGGGCTGTTTTCAAATATAGTACCCTTAATAGCTGTAAACTTCTTACGGCATTTGGCGCATTTATAGCCCTTGTAAGCACCTTTTAACTCATATACTTTATCATGGCCACAATGAGCGCATTTAACATTACCTGCCCAACGTAATTGAGTTAAATACTCAATACATACAGCTTTATCTCTAAAGTGAATAGCTATATCATTTATGGTTCTAAATGGTAGTGTTTTACCTAATGGTGGGTGCTCCTGCTCCATGATAAATAGTATTGACTAATTAATTTGTATAATTTAATTATCCTACTTACCTTTGAAGTAAGTAAGAGAGCTCCCGCTCGGATTCGAACCGAGATTAAAACCGTAGCAGGGAATTGTTCTATCCATTGAACTACGGGAGCTTAACCTTGAAATCTTTAAAACCGCTTCGCTTGCATGCCTCGGAAACATCAGTGAAGCGGTTTTTTATATCACTATTTTTGTCTTTAGCTGAACTGCATCATCGCTATATTTATGTTCAGGCAATGGAAATCCTTGTTCATCTATCCATGTAGGACTACCATAAAAAGTATTGCTATTATTTGTGCCAACTTGAACTTTAACAATAGAACCATCTTTTAATAAGATGTTCTTAGCACTACTCAATGATGCTTTAACCTCTTCAACTTTAGATTTAGGCTCAAACTCCATAACTAATGAAGTCATTTCATTAATACTCAAAAACCTATTAGTTAGCTTTAAAAGGCCTGCAATCTTTTCTTTATTACTTGCATCCTTTTTATATGGACGTTCATATACCAAAGCCTCAATACCACTATAAGCAGGTATTTCTTCTTCATCCAAATTAACCCCATATAACTTTAGCATAGCATCAATATGCTTTAATTGCTCAAGGACATTTAGCCTTTGAGCCCTTAGTTCTGAAATAAATTGATTGTTGTACATAATGCCTCGGATTGATGACGTCAAATATACAGGATTGAGAAGCATAACTCCAAATTTATTTTAGAGAAAAATTAGAGGTATATTTAAATATACATAACAGGGTGTATTACGACATAATGTAACTTAATGTGCAGTAAATTAACGTAATTAGATGTATTGTAAGCTACATTTGTTCCTATAGGAATAGAGGTGACACAATACTGTCACTTGACACTTGACAAGATAAAAGTACATACTTATACTTGTTCTATCTATCATTTTAATATCACCATCTTTATCTCTATTATCATAACTGCATAAAAAAAGCCTAATTACTTAGGCTCTAATTTCTTTGTTTAACTTTATGCTGTATCTCATCCCGGAATATCCTATCACCATGTTTATTAACAACTGCTCGTAATAGTGTATCTTCCCAAAGTACAAACACACTACCAACATTACTACCAAACCTAACAGCAATAGTTTAACCTGCATCTGTATTAACCGATCCTCGGGCGTTACAATCAAATACTGCCTTGTGATAGCATAAGCCACATAAAACCACAGCAAATAGCCTATAAGCATTAGTACACGCTCTATAAGCCAATGGTAATCTAATACTATCATCACTAACTAATCTTAATGAAATTACCTAACAGCCCTAAGTACGTGCTGCCAAAGTTTATATATACACTACATACAAAGAGATTACATTCCCGGCGAATACCATACTGGCTACGGTTACCAATGTGATCTTTGAATGTATTAGGTGAGGGATTGGTGATTAAGAAAAGTAATGCAACACATATTGTTATCCATTGCTTACGGGCCAGTTCAGGTAATTTCATTTGTTGTGGTAATTGTGTGATGGTATTAATAAAAATAGGCGTAACTAATATCACGCCATCACAAGGCTTACCACGGCCTAACAAAGCAAAATGATACAGTTACGCCATAACAGCGTACTATTATCATTCTCCTTTGCTTTATTCTAACGTGTGGTAATTTAGTGAAGCAGAGAATTAAATACTACAATATTTTAATCACCACTAAAATAGAAAGAAAATTGAATTTAACAGGTATATTGTTAGCCTAAACTTTAAATCATGGGATTACCAATTAATGTAATAAGGGCTATTGTTAAGAGAAAAACGGCCAATAACCTACCATCATCCAGCCAAACAGAAATACTTATTCCAATAGAAAGTATTGCAGCCTATAAACATTTGTCGGGTGTTGATTACCAACTCTATCTAAAGAAAGATTGTGAAATTAATTTAGGATACGAAATAGAAAGTATAACAGGAAAAATTAAATCTCCTCACATTCAATTTTTATAGGTATTTCCTCAAATACTATAGCCTTTGCCTTACTTAACACTCTTTCACACTCATAAGCAGTAAGCCCGTTAAGTAGTGGTAATATGCTATTGGCTATTTTTTCAACTTTATTACTTAACTCAATAGCGCCTTGGTCTATTGTTCTAACAATTTCATTGCCCATATTTTAGCAGCATTATTACGCCTATTCAAAGCTATTACTTATTTCAACACATTTTTAACACACTACATAACAATAAACCTTTGGGTCACTATTGTATATAGCTACCTATAAACGGTTAATATCCGGTTAAATTTTCTCGCCTCCCCACCTTTGCATTGTTGATTCAAACAAACATTAAGCAATAAATATTAAAACTATGAACTCATTAAGAAACAGTGTACGCCTTGTAGGTAACTTAGGTATGGACCCGGAAGTAAAAGTATTCGACAGTAATAAAAAAATGGTACGCCTGTCCATAGCCACTAACGAAAGTTATAAAAACGATAAAGGCGAAAAAATAACCGATACCCAATGGCATAACCTGATTTTCTGGGGCACACAAGCCAAACTTGCCGAAGACCTGCTCAAAAAAGGTGATGAAGTTGCTGTGGAAGGCAAACTGGCCAATCGTAACTATACCGATAAAGATGGTATTAAACGCTACGTATCTGAAGTAATAGTTAACGAATTTTTAAAAGTGGGCGTTAAAGGCTGAAAAGCAAAGGGCGAGGCGCCTAAGACTACCGGGCATTGGCGGGTAAAGCCTGTGAACGCGGTTGGTTTGGTATCTCGAAAGGAGGAATAAATCTATTTTATAAAAGACCATGTCTTTCAAATAGTACAATCGCCAAATGGCTTTGCACTTTGTTGCTGAATGGATTGGTGCGGCCCGGCTTATGCCGACGCCCCAGCAACGCATATTGCGTGATCATTGTCGCAGCCGGTTGTTTTACATGCGACAGCAGAACAAAACACAGAACCGGCCCCTCAAGATCTTTGAAAGCAACAACATCAAACTGCGTTCGGTCAGCAGCATCAAAAAAAAGCCAGCAATGGATATGATACGGATGTTTGCTACCGGCGCAACAGATAAGGAGCAGTGAGCCCGGGAGCAGGTCAAACGCAAGAAGGAAGTATTGATCAAAGCGCTTGATGGAACTGTAGCACCATATCACCTGGTGCAACTACAAATGCAGCTTTAAGATTTCGACACCGCACGAAGCAACATCGGCCATCGACTGAATAATGAATTACGATATTAAAAGGCCGGATAAAGTTTTAGAAATAATAGTCTGTAACCTAAGTTGCCCAACTATATAGACAGCATCCAGGTTTGTTCTGCGAACACACAGAGGAAACTTATTTTATAATATACATAGCGTTAGAAAAAGAGCTTTTTCATGTGTAACATCGTTCGAAACTGCAAAATGTAAAGTTTTGCACCGTATTAAATGGTGTAATATGATCTTCGTTGATACATTTTAGTTTTTGAAAACCGTTAGACATGACCTGCTCCAGTTGCAACTTAGAATATCGGTTTACCGAAAGGCCGCTACATTTTTCAGGGCCATTCTCTGAAAATGTACCTACAACAAGGTTACGTTTAACTGCGTTGCGCGCAATGGAAATGTATGACGCAATTTGTTGCTGCGTGGTTAAAAAATGGAAAGTGGCGCGATCATGCCAAACATCATAAATTTCTGACGGCTTAAAGTCGGTGATTTCTGAAACAATCCATGTTACCAAATTGGCCTTCGGTCCAAGTCTCATCTTTGCGCGGTTTAGTGCGGCTTCGGAGATATCAAGCACCGAAATATTACGATACCCTTCATTCAAAAGATGGTCAACCAGGTTGCTGTCGCCTCCTCCAATATCGATGATTTTGGCATCTTTAGGAAGGTTGAAACTATGAATGAAATTTAATGATGTTTGTGGGACGGTTTGTGTCCAACTTACCTCATTAGATGATTTTGTTGCATAGACATGCTCCCAATGCCCTTGCCTATTTTCTTTCATAAATAATTCTGAACTTTGACAGCAAATATCGGATAATTAAAATGAAACACATTTTCTCCATCTCACTTATAAGTTTATTTTTCCTTATATCAATATCTTTCCAAACCAAAGCGCAAATATCAAATCAACCCTTAAAGATGCCCGAAATCGGATATCCCTGGAAAAAGAGTGAATTACTTGAACCCTCTGTTTTGGCTGGTGTTATACAGTCGGGAAAGGAAGAGATAGCAATCCTGAACATTGGAGCAGTTGAAGATTTGCCTGGAGCCTTACATATAGGTGCAGTGAGCGATGAACGGAACATGACAAAACTGCGGCACCTATTAGTAAACTTACCTAAGCATAAGCCTGTAGTTATTTACTGCGGGTGCTGTCCTTTTACCAAATGCCCCAACATTCAACCTGCCTATCAAGAATTGTCGAAAAATGGCTTCACTCAGATTAAAGTGCTCGATCTTCCTACAAATTTACAAACTAATTGGATTTCCAGAGGATATCCGATAGCTAAGAAACAAACGAATAAATAGCATATAAACAAAGCCCTTGCTTTATTACTAAGAGACTTGCATCATTTTTAGAGGAAACCTTATTTTAATTATAATGTATTTCCATCCATGCCGGTATTGTCATTTAACAACCTGCTCCCTGGCTAATTTCTCTATCTCGGGCAGTTGCTTCTTATATTTCCCGGCGTCCCAGTTTTTAACATAATCTTTCATTGGTGGCATCCCCATTGCTTTACGTCGCTCGTCCAAATGATCAACATCAGCAATAGGATAGATATATATCTTGCCTGTTTGTTTATCTGTAAATCCCTGGCTACCGTAAACTTGTTTCTTGCCGGTCCGCATATTGATCCTGTCTTCAAGGATAGCAAGGTTGCTTGAAAGTATTTCGCCATTTTTCTCCGCAGCTCCGATCATTTGTAAATAGTTTTGCTGCGTTTGCAAATCGGCATGTTGGATTACCAGGAACAGTGCCTGACTTCCCGTAATACCTACTTTTTGCGGCCCCAGCCAACCATACTTTGTTAGTATAGCATTTACCCTGATCAAATTTTGACTGTCGGTTTTATGCATAACTTCTTGCAGGCTATCGGCAACATTGATTTGTACATTATCTCTTTTTGCCTGCAGATATTTTATTCTAACCGACTGATCTAATTGGAAAATGGTATCCAGAACAGCCATTAAAGGTTTATTCAATTTACTGCTATCAATGGTGAATGAGGTAACCTGCGCAGCAGAAACAGCACGCACAAACAAGAAGAAACTAATGCAAATCAAATATTTCATTCTGCACAGGCGTATATCCACTCATTTGCTCATTACTTATATCTGCGTTTTACACCAGGATACGATCATGGGGTAAAGATCGGCCGTTTTTAAGTTTCTATTTTGGCGGTGTAAACGTAACAGCTCCTGATCAAATTCTCTAAAGTGGATAAAATTCCGATGCTCTACCATTAGTGCTTCGCGGCGTTCAATCACATAATCAGCTACCTGTTTATCATAATTATCAGCTATATAAAGACAAAAAGCGGCGTGGGTCATATATTCATTAAACACGCTGACAGGGTTTCCATAAAAATCGCTGCTATTACCTGTCTTGGCCCAAACAGAACGCTTTAAAAATATGCTGTCAATTTGTTTAGCGTATACACTTGTTGTAGGGTTAATATAATTATGATCTATCTCCGTAAATACAATGCCTGTCATTAAACCTTCGCGTTGTTTTTCGGAAAGGTCTTTTTCGCGGTCATATCTGTCTGTGCCGCATATAAACATCGCATTTTCGGTAAATAATTTCTGCCCATCGTAGTCATAAGTGGCATAACGCTGTGTACTGTGCGAACCGCCAATAAGCGGTGATGATACTATCCTGTATGATTGGTACTTCCGTTTCGGAAATTGGTATTCAAGCCAGGTCCACATTTGCCTCACTGGCAATAGCATTTTTTGCCGTGCAAGTTGTTGCCGGTAATAAGGTAAATTTTGCTGATAGAACTTCCTGAAATTTGACTTTGCGGCAAAATCTTCAACCAATGGCTTAAGCTTTCCAAACAGGCTGCTATCAGCAAGTTCATCACCGTAAACATAATAGTAAGGTCCGTTGAAAAGCAGTTTTGTATTTTTTGAACCATGCACGGTATCCTGGAAATTAAAAGCAAAGCTATTTTCCCGAAACTCATAGTATTTACTGCCGTAAAGGCTATCCGGAAAATTCAAGGCTTTAAACACCTTGTGATCTATATAAGGTTTAAACCAGCTTACCATCTTTTTATAGTAATCACCTTCCTTGTTCAGGTCTGTGGCTCTTTGCCCGGCAGGCGAAAGTGTCCAGATGATATTGGCCAGTTCATAAGGTTCGGGGATATCAAATTGTATATTATTAAGATTTTTTGCCATATACGCTTTCGGGAAAGAGTTAGATATCTCGTTAAAGTGAAGTCTTAAAGTGCTTTTACCCTTTGGCGATTCGAGCTTAATATACACTACCTGACCGTAGGGCAGGTTATTATGATAGTTTATCTCGACAGAATCTTTGCCGTAGTAAAAAGTAGCATATATGCCAGTTGTGGCATCAGTACCGGGGCTGGTTTTGAGGCCGCTGACGCTGTAAGCCGCTTTTCCGGGGAATTTTGAAAAACTAAGCCTAACCGAATCGTCAGGACAAAACAGGGTTTTGGGATAAGTTTCGGTTACTGCTTGTCCAAAAGCGGCATTAAAGGTCAATAATGTGATAAGTGTAAATAAAAGGCGCATAGGTTTTTGTATTAGAATCCTAATATAAGAAATCCCTACATTATTATTTACTTTAAGGTATAAAAAATACAACTACCGATTAAAAGCACTACTTACATATCAGCCTCGGAAGCCCTGATATATGCCGTTCTTTCAACAATGGAATGTATAACCCCGTCAAGTTGCTGCGATGTTGTATCAATATGCCCGATAATCTCTTTATTGAGCGGGTTTTGAAGATCTTCATTATCAAACAAATTGACTAAACCTAAGATAGTTGCAACCGGTTTGCGCAACTCATGCGAGCTGATATTGGCTATGGTTTGCAGCCTATGATTTTGTTCCCGTATGTTATCTTCGGTCTTTTTGCTTTCTATCAGCACTCTCAGAATATTTACAGTGCGTTCAATAATACTCAACTCGTCATCATTTGGCTCACGTACAGTATGGTAATAAATACCAAATACGGCCAAAACTTTGGTGTTTTTTGAACTCATTACCGGCGATGACCAGCAAGCCTTAAGGCCGTAGGGTTTAACAAGCCCCACATAATCGCCCCACAGGGGATCATTTTCGATATCGCTTACAATAACCTGCTTGCGGTGAAATGCCGACGTACCGCATGACCCTACATTTGGCCCTACTAATAAGCCTTCTAACTGATCGCTATAAGCCTGCGGGAGGCGCGGACCGGCAAGCGTATGCAATTTTTCCTGTGCATCATCAACTTCCAAAACAGAACAGATCATATCCGGGAAAATCCTTTCAATTCCCATAAGCAGTTCGCCTGCAGATTGTGCCAGTGTGTATTGCGATGCAGCATTTAACTCCAGCACCCTTTTTTCAAGCTCCAACACCCATTCCTGCATTTTTATTTCCGTTATATCACGTACAAAAACAGCCAGATGTTCCTGATATGGGTATATATTGATGCGAAGCCAGCTGTTTGAATTTGCATTTAAATATTGTACCTGTGTTGATTTTTTGCAGGTTAATGAAAGTTGAAACTCGTTCTCTACCCTTTCAGTTAAACCAAGACTTTTAATCTCCATAAAATTGGCCTGATCAAGTTCGGTTAAGCTAAGGTTAGTCATGGCCTGAAAGGCCGGGTTAAAGGAAATTATATTCCAGCTGGCATCAAGTACAATAAAACCTTCATTAAGGCTTTGAATGGTATGTTGAACAATATCATCTGCCGATTGGGCAATCATACCGGCAAGTGTATTACCGCTCGAATAAATCAGGTTATCATCCTCATTCAATATTACCGACCAGATAATACTAAAGTAACACCCGTCTTTTGCTTTAATACGGCTTTGGTAACCAACTAATTTTTTATTAAGCAGAAGACTGCCCTGTGATTCTGCCTGGCGTTCTTTATCTGCCGGATGGCACAGGGCCGCGATATTGATGCCTGTTAATTCATCATCGCTATAGTTAAGGATATTACGAAAAGCATGATTGGTATGCATGATCACGCCATTCATATCCATGACAAAAAAAATATCTTTTGAATGAGTAAAGAGTGACGTAAACCTTGTGTCCATACGCAGCAGGCATAAACATATTTATAATAACTAAGTTATAAAAAATGTTTGCAATATTATCTAATATTTCAGGGTGTACTTGCTGCTACGGGTATTATTTTCCCGTTAAAAAATTTACTCCCGGTTAAAGCAAAATCAGCGATATATTTACCCATTTCAAACGCCATTACGGGCGATTGATAACCTGGAAAAGCCTGTTCCAGCATCTCGGTTTGCGCCGATCCTAAAGCCAGGCAATTTACTTTGATCCCTTGTTCGGTTAACTCCTGTGCTAAACACTCGGTTAGCGTATGCAATGCTGATTTACTTGCTGAGTAAGCCGCCAGGCCCGGAAATTTAGCACTCCCCTGAAATCCTCCCATGCTGCCAATATTAACAATGTGCGAGCCCGCAGGCATTAAAGGCAGCAAGGCCTGGATAGCACGTACATGACCAATAAAATTGCTTTGCAGCATCTCTACAAAATCCGACTCGCGTAATTCGGTAAACGCTTTATTGATAAGCACACCTGCATTATTAATCAAAATATCAACCCGGTTATCAAAATGCGATGCGATAAACTGCTGCAAACCTTCATAATCATCATGCACTATATCAAATTTCAAGGCAAACAATTGGCAATCGGGGTTTAAACCATGTGCTATCTCCAGCAAACGTTCCAGTTTATCCTGTGAACGGGCCAGCGCTATCACCTTATGGCTGCCCGAAAGTATCAGTTCAATTACGGCTTCAAAGCCCACGCCGCTGCTGGCGCCGGTTATTATGATGTTCATATGCCCCCTAACCCCCTAAAGGGGGAATGATTATTTATTATTAATTTCATTTCCCACGCGTACTTGCCTCGTTCTTCACAATGACGCGTGATTTATCCTCTAAGATGATAAATCAACGCTAAACTACCAATTTTTGCTCAACCGGGTGCTTAATCAGGTAAAAGCCGTCACTGATGAGTTTACCATATTCGGGCTCGTTACGGCCCTTTTCTTCAAGAAAATGCTTGATCCCGGCTGCTAACACCGGGTCTACACCTTCATGGTCAAGTATTTCCAGTATCTCGAGGGCACAAAGCCAGTCGTCATGATGGTCTTTTTGCAGTTGCTGCCATACATTGCCTAAAAAGCCATAATCGCCATGATTTGTGCGGCAATTTCGTACCTGCTGGTAAAGCTTGTGCAGTTCTTTGGTTTTATGATCATGCCGGGCGTGGTGCGTTTCTGTTTTGGATTTATAAACAATGGTTTCATAAGCTTCCCTGTCAGCCGCGCCACAAAATACCGAAATGATCTCTTCGCCAACAGCCATGTCATAAACGCCCCAGGCCGGATCAAACAACACCGTTCCATTATCATCAGTAACGGTTACGTTATCAAAAGTGACCAGGCAGATTTTGCCACCCTCCGAAAGGATATTTTTAATAATGCCTTTTACGGTGATCCCGCTTTCAAAATGCAGTTCGGTTCCCAGCCCTTTTATCATACCCGCTGCTTTAAGATCATCCTCCGAAAAATCCTCCAAAGGTGTATTGTGATAGCCTTTCAATTTACCAACCGGCGAGCTGAAACCATCTTTATGATAATCTTTACCATGGCCTCTTAACTGTTTATTGCTCAGGGCCAGCGCGGTGGGGCCGGTGGTTTTTATAAAACAAGGTTTGCCGGCTGCATCTGTATTAAAATCGATAATGTTACCCGAAACCTGCAAGCCCGAACTGTAAACAGCCGTACAGATGTTCTTACTTTCAACAGCCTTGTTTAATCCGTAAGCACCACCTTTTCTGAAAGACATGGTATTGGCAAACTCTTCCAGCACGTTGATCAGGTTTTGAAAATCGGGGGTTACAAAAAGCTGGGGCTGTGGCTTGGTGATATCATAAGGATATTTAACAGCGTCAATAGTATACCATAGCTTTTGAACATCTTTATTCATACAGGTTGAACTTTCACCGATGGATGAAAGCAGGCCTGCACCATAGATTTTCGGGTGCTCCAGCGTTCCAATCAGGCCGTACTCTACCGTCCACCAGTGTAAACGGCTCAGGAGGGCCATTTCCGATGGTTCGCCCATATTCTCCTGGCAATAAGTTACCAGCTCTTCGGCTTTAAGGATTTCCTGTTCATCGGCATCGGGCATTTCTTTCAATATCGATAAAGCCCGGATAGCCTCATAAAGCTCAAAATCCTGTGCCGAAAACATGGCCTTGGCCCCTATCGATCCAAAATAGCTCAGGTATTCATGGTAATCTTTATCGGCGATAATGGGCGCATGCCCTGCCGACTCGTGGATAATATCGGGCGCCGGGGTGTATTCAATATGTTTTAACTGGCGAATGTCCGCAGCTATAACCAGCACCCGGTAAGCCTGGTACTCCATAAAGGCTGCCGGCGGAATAAAGCCGTCGACCGTAACAGCACCCCAGCCAATTTTGCCGAGGGCGTCATTCATCTCCTGTAAATCGGGAATATGTTCAATAGTTAAACCTGCTTTTTGCAAGCCGGGAATGTACGGGTAGTAAGCAACATCCTTTAGATAACTATAATTTTGGCGCATAACATAGCGCCACACCGCATGATCGATAGGCGTATAATGCTCGTAGTGCTGGTCGACAATAAATTGTTTTAAATGACCGGGCAATGCCGCAACCTGCGGATTATTAAAATCATTAAAATGGCTCATTGATAACTTGCGATTTATAATACAACGCCAAGTTTAGCAGATGGTTGCCATGAAAACAAGTTTCAGTTTATTATTCTGAAATTAAAACAGAGGCAGAATATTATTCTCCTATTGGATGATTTTCCAATTTTGGTTCTTCGCCTTTTTTAAGCCCGGCATCCAGCCGCTTAGGAGCTAATACATAATACACTCCCAATAAAGCTACGATAATTGAGATGAGGTAAAACCCCAAGCTCAAATAAACTGCCATATCTTCGGCCAGGTTAAACTGACGGGCCAGTGTAAGGAACAATGCATCGCGGACCCCTCCGCCTCCCAAACTGAACGGAATAATTGCAGCTAAAGATGAGAAAAGAAATGACAGCAGATATGGAGCAAATTTACCGTTAAAGTCCTGCGCAAGCAGTAAGCAAACAATGGCGAGCAACTGCATGCTTTGTACACCTATAGCTTTTAAATGTGCCTGTATAAAGTTGTAGGTATATTCTTTAAAAAATTTGCGGGCTACAGCGTAATAGATCACAGAACCAACCGATACTATACCAAGCGGCCAGGCCAGGTGATAGGGGAAACTTGGTATTAAAATTACCAAACCAACGACAATGGCCCCTATGGCCCAAAAGCCGCTAAGCCTGTCAAACAGGATGGCCCAGAACACTTTTTTTGTAGGCAAATGATAGCGTTTGTGCAGCAGATAAATTTTGTAACCATCGCCGCCGATACCGCCTGGCAATAGCACATTATAGCACAAGCCAAGAAAATACAGGCGCAGGTTGAAGCGCCAGTCTAACCGTAAACCAATGGATTTGAAATAGCTTAATAACCGCCATGATGAAAAAAACATCGACCCGATATAACAGGCAATAGCGGCAGCTAACCAGGCGCGGTCGGCATGGATTAAGCGATATTTAATTTTCGCAAACGGAACCTTACTGAATACATAGTAAAGCAAACCCCCGGTTACTGCTATGATAAGGATTACTTTTATAACGCCCCAAAGCTTACCTTTCCAGGTTTTGTGTTCGGCACCTTCGTCAATGATGTCTTCTGTTTGTGTCATTCGGCTGCAAAGCTATGTTATTTTTTTATTTGGATGTACGGGATAGTCAATTAACAATTTTTCTTCATTTTGTTTTCACAAACATTAAAACCAGTAAATCAGTTAATTATTACGGGCCATTCTTACCAGGATAATTCATAGCTCAAATAATTAAACCATGGCCATTGTAATCAAATATTCAACGCTGTGTAATCATAACATCAAATCGGTAAAATCCTGACAACAAAGTGTTATTTTTGCGCAAATTTTTTGGAGATGAGTAAAGTAAAAGTTGGTTTAGTACAAATGAGCTGTACTGCTGATAAAGAGCAGAACCTGCAGAAAGCAATTGTTAAAGTAAGGGAAGCGGCTGCTAAAGGCGCGCAAATAGTTTGTTTACAGGAACTTTTTACCTCGCTTTACTTTTGCGATGAAGAAAATTACGACAATTTTAAGCTGGCCGAAGCCATTCCCGGCCCATCAACCGATGAGCTTTCAAAAGTTGCTGCCGAGCTAAATGTGGTGATCATTGCTTCGTTATTTGAAAAACGTGCTCAGGGTGTTTACCACAACACCACAGCAGTGCTTGATGCCGACGGAAGCTATTTAGGCAAATATCGGAAAATGCATATTCCTGATGATCCGGGCTTTTACGAAAAATTTTACTTCACTCCCGGCGATTTAGGTTACAAAGTATTTAACACCAAATTTGCCCGTGTAGGTGTATTAATTTGCTGGGACCAGTGGTATCCTGAAGCAGCACGTATTACTGCCTTAATGGGCGCCGATATATTATTTTACCCAACCGCCATTGGCTGGGCTACCACACAAGACGAGGCCACCAACGTTGAGCAATACAACGCATGGCAAACCATTCAGCGTTCGCACGCGGTAGCTAATGGCATACACGTAGTAAGTGTAAACCGTGTAGGCGAAGAAGCCGGCGTAAAATTCTGGGGAGGTTCGTTCTTTGCCAATCCTTTCGGCGCGATCATCCATCAAACTTCACACGACGATGAAGAAGTTGTAGTACAGGAACTTGATCTGGATAAATCTGATTACTATAGGAGTCACTGGCCGTTTTTACGCGACAGAAGGATTGATTCATATCAGCCGATCACCAAGCGCCTGCTTGACGAGGACTAACCCCATATGTCATTGCGAAGAGGTACCACGAAGCGATTTCGTAGCTATGCTTAGCGAATAGGCATAACTACGAGATTGCCGCGCTTCGCTCGCAATGACATGCTGTTTATTACATTTGCATTACCAAATTATGAGCCAACAAATATCAACTATACTTACCCCCGCCTCGCAAGGCTTTTCTTTTCCCGCCGAGTGGGCTAAACATACCGCCACCTGGCTTAGCTGGCCTCATAAAGAGGCTTCATGGCCAGGCAAGATCGATACCATTTACGCACCTTATATAGAGTTCATTAAGGTAGTTACCGAAGGCGAACTGGTACGTATCAATGTAGTAAACGAGGATATGAAAGCGTCCGTAATTTTCCAACTGCAAAACGCTGGGGTTGATCTTAACAAAATAGAGATCTTTGAATTTGCGACCAACGATGCCTGGTGCCGCGACCACGGCCCGGCGTTTTTGATCAACCCTGCTACTAAACAAAAAGCCATTGTTGACTGGGGCTATAACGCCTGGGGCGGCAAATACCCTCCATTTGACCTGGATGACGTGATCCCTACCAAAATTGGTAACCACTTTGGTTTGCCGGTATTTAATCCCGGCATTGTAATGGAAGGCGGCTCGGTCGACTTTAACGGCAAAGGCACTATATTAACTACCACAGCCTGCCTGCTCAACAAAAACCGGAACCCGGAGCTTAACCAGCAACAAATTGAGAGCTACCTGCAAAATTATTATGGCGCAGAACAGATCCTTTGGCTGGGTGATGGCATTGTAGGTGATGATACCGACGGACATATCGACGATATCACCCGCTTTGTAAATGAGGATACCGTAGTTACCGTTGTGGAGGAAGATAAGAACGATGAGAATTACCACATCCTTCAGGAAAACCTTGAAACGCTGAAAACCATGCGCCTGCTTACCGGCAAACAACTTAACATTGTTGAGTTGCCAATGCCTGATGCTGTAATTTATGAAGACACCCGCTTACCTGCCTCTTACGCTAATTTTTATATAGCCAACTCGGCCGTGATTGTGCCTACATACCGTTCAAAGAATGACGATAAAGCGCTTGACATACTTACCCAATGCTTCCCCGACCGTAAAGTTGTTGGCATTGACAGCACCGACATTATCTGGGGCCTCGGCAGTTTCCACTGCCTGAGCCAGCAAGAACCGGAATAACAGCACTAAAAGCCCTCCCAGCCAGTTGGCGGGGAGGGCTTTTAGATTAAAAAGGTTGTCATACGGCCTGCAAAGCGCAGTATATAGTTTAATAGCAGGGCTTATAAGTTCTCCTCACGCCATTACACTTCCCCCACCTGTTCGTCAGAAATAACAATTCGATTTTATCAAAGCTAATCTCATTCTTCTTATCTTGTTTCTTTCATCTTGACCTCTTGCTGCTTTCTATATCTTGACTCTTGACTTCCTGGCTCTTGCCGCTCCGCTTCTTTTTCACCGCCTTTATCCCCTACTTTACCGACATCTCCCCTTACATCGCCAACAATTGATTGCTCAGCCTGCCCTGTTGCTATAGATTTGGGTAACATTAAAACTTAAAGCGATGAACAACGATATAATAAACACCGAAAACAAAAGAAATGGCAAAATCATGTTAGGAATAATTTTACTGGCAGCCGGTGGTTTATTTCTGATAGATCAGCTCAATGCCTTCCTAATTCCCGACTGGCTTTTTAGCTGGCCAATGTGGTTCATAGCATGGGGCGCTTATATGGGTGCCAAACATGACTTCAAAAAACCATCATGGATCTTTATGATACTGTTAGGCATCATATTCCTGGTAAATGATAACGTTTATAACGCCGACCGTATAACCTGGCCAATTGCATTGATGCTGCTTGGCACCTGGATAGCCATCAAACCGGCCAAACAAACCGACCGGGACTTTTGGGAAAAGAACGAAAAAGCTAAACAACATTTCGACTTTGAGCAGCCTAAAACTGAAGCTTAAACTCAATCATCCATCATATATCAAAGCCGGGGCATTTTTAAAAAGCCCCGGCTTTTTGTTATATATAAACCGCGGGCAAGTAGAGCTTATTGCAGTGTTTTCAGTGCGTATATTATAATAAATATACCCAAAAGGCATATTGCGGTGGCGGCAATTAAATTACCTATTACATCTTCTTCAGGAAAAAGAATCTGATCTTTCCCTTTTAAATACTTCATCTCTATATTTTTCCCTATCCGGTGCGTCTCACAAAAATTTGCGCCTATCTGCTTTGAGTATGTCGCCCCTTCATAAAATACTTTCATAAAGTACTTAGCTTTAGTTCCACTGCACACGCCCGGAAGCTCAATTATTTTCATTCTTACAATGCTTCCTTCATTTTGTATCTGCAACTGTGCTTTACAATTCAGCATTCCAAGCACAGATAATATTGCTATTAATATGCCTGCTGATAACGCCAGTATTTTCATCGAGTTTGACCGGATTTGAGCCCTTAATTTACCAACTTATTTACTGACATAAAACCATGGCATTTTAAAAAGTCCGGGCTTTAGATTTATGTATACAGTATCACCAACTTTGACCTGGTAATAAAGCGATTTGGATACTTCGGTTTCTTCGCTTTCTTTCGGTCCCCATTTGCTTAGTGTTAATTCATATGAAGTATGTTTCCCCGTCAATACCCTTTGGTTAAGCACCCGTGCTGTGTACACTTTTGGTTCGGCGTAATCAAAATTACAATTGATCAGGATAGGTGCTGTAAAACCATATAACAGAACAAACATCACAGCGCTGAACCAGGTAGTTCTGTTGGCACGTGCTTTTTCCTTCGCGCTCATTATTATCCCAATAAAAGCTGCGCCTAAAACAACCATAATTACGGCTGCAGACAAAAGTGCATCTGTTAAATGCATTAATTTAAAATCAACAAAAGTTCTTACCAAAAGCGCAAACGGCGGCAGTATAAGTGCAGTGTTCAGTGATGGATATACAGCCTGTTTCTTCTTATCGGCACTGTTAAGCGTAACCACATCTCTCTTTGAATAAAACACAAACATCACTACTAAAGGCCATACAATGCCTGTTAAAACAGCAAAATCATAAGGCCGGGGATATATAAACACCCAAAAGCACACAGCTGCTCCGGCATAATTAAAGTACGAGCAAAATCGCTTTAACCGTTTTAACTCGGCCAACCGTTCTTCGCCGGTGTAGCCGTAACTATCGTCGTTTTGGATCTCCTCAATTCCTATCCGTTCCTGTTCGGCATCAAGATCCTTACAATTTGCCAATATCCATTCCAATATCTCGCGATGGTCAGAAAAGTAGCTGTAATCGCTTAAAACTATTGCTTTATTTGATTTATCGACAGGCCGTATTGTTATCCTTTTACCCTGGGCGGTATCGTAACCTTTAATATCATTCGTCAACAGTTCCCGGCTGCTAAAATATCCTACTCTTTTTATACCGTTATTGGATATAATTATCTTACTTGCTTTTAATTCGAGATAACAATAAATACCCAGTGCTATCAGCGCAATACCGATTAACGACAGCCACCAACTTTTATCGGCGATAGAAGTATAAGTCAGATAAGCCCCCCGATGGTCATCGCCGCAATAAAGATGTATAAAAATATTTTCCATCCAATACTGAGGTTGTATTCCTTTTCAAACATAGTGCCGCGGATTGGGCTAAAGTCCTGTTTCATTTTAGTGATAAAGTTTAGTATGGTTATTTATAGATAAAAAACCGTCGCAACATACAAATTTTTATTTTTGCCGGATGATAAAAAATCAACCGCAACTTTTTCACCGCCAAAACATCCCCCTTCACCGATTTCTTTAAATACATCGCCAGTTTTTGTTTGGCTCAACTATAATGTTACCTTAGTTTTGGATATGATTTCAATTTGCAGATAATACAATGAACAACGATATAGAACATCCAAAAGATCCCAACAAAGGCAAGTCTGTTGCCGGGATCATTTTACTTGCTGTAGGCGGCATATTGCTGCTTCAGCAATTCCGAATTTTTTTCATACCCGCTCATCTTTCCCTGTGGCCCTTATGGCTTATTTTCTGGGGCATATATGTAGGTGCTAAACATAATTACAAAAAAGCATCGTGGGTATTGCTGGTTGCTTTAGGTACTGTATTCCTGATCACCCAAAACATTAACAACTCCGATCGGATAGTAGGCCCTTTAGCTGTAATTGGATTTGGTATGTGGCTGATATTAAGGCGCAACAAACATTTTGATCCGCAGCAATGGAAAAACGATTTCAAAGGAGAAAAATGGGCCAACTGGGATAAAAAAGAGCCCTTCCAATTTGAAAAAGCCGAAACTGTTGACTACACCGTAAAAGAAGAAGGCAGCGAGATCCCCCCGGTTGATCCCTACGCTCAAAAACAACAGCAATACAACACCAAATACTCCGGCGACGATTATATCGATACCGTATCCATCTTTGGCGGGGTTAACAAAACCATTCTTTCCAAACAGTTCCGCGGTGGCGATATCGTAAACATATTTGGCGGGGCCGAGCTTGATTTTACCCAGGCAGATATTAACGGCCGCATTATCATTGACATTACCCAGATCTTCGGCGGCACCAAAATTATTGTGCCATCAAACTGGCAGGTAGTATCTGACCTGGCAGCGGTTTTTGCCAGTGTTGATGATAAACGCATCAGGAGCACCGCAAGTGTAGGCAGCGAGAAGGTGCTGGTACTTAAAGGCGTATCCATATTCGCGGGGGTGGATATCCGCAGTTATTAATTAATCAAGGCAGCTAATTACGAAAAGCATAAAAACATGAACTGGTACGTAGCAAAATTAGTTTTCAGGGTGATAAGCGGGGATGGCGACCATCAGGCGCAATTTGATGAGCAATTAAGATTGATCAGCGCAGATAATGAACTGGTGGCTTATGAAAAAGCTAACCGGATAGGTCACGCCAACCAGGATAGCTTCAAGAATATTGAAAAGCAAACCGTTAAATGGCAATTTATTGATGTAGCCGAACTTAACCAGCTTGGCGAACTTACCGACGGCGCCGAATTGTATTACAACATACACGAAACACCCGATGCCGACCTGTACATTGCCTGGGCGCATCATAAGTCGGCCTTATTGGGCGTCAGAAATTAAACCTTAAAACCACAGAAAGCAACCGTTTTGGAAGTTCCATCAATACAAACATCAAAACTATACGCGGCATTTGTAATATGCGGCCTGGTTTGGGCTGCATTACAAACTTACATCATTCATAGTTTTGGTTTTTTATGGTTCACCGCCGCAACAGATGGCCTGTTGAGCGCCGTATTGCTTTCATGTGCCTGCTGGCTTATCAACAATAACTTACGCTACTACCAGCCGGGTAAGGGCAGCTATATTAACCTGTTTATCTGGTGCGTTGCACTCGCGGGTATCTGCACCGCCGGCTGCCGTTACCTGTTACCGTTAATTAACAGCGACACAATTTACACCGGTTTCCTGGCCCAGTCGTTAACCATCCGCTTTTTTACCGACTTTTTAGCCATCGGATGGATGGCCATGATCAGCTTGCTTTGGTTTTCGCAACTCGACCAGAAAGAAACCCTGAAACGCAAAACCGAAGCCGAGCAGTTGGCCCGCGAGGCCGAGCTTTATAACCTGCGTCAGCAATTACAACCCCACTTTCTGTTCAACAGCTTAAACTCGATTAACGCGCTTATTGGTTTTAAGCCCGACGAAGCCCGCAGGATGATCCACCAGTTATCCGACTTTTTACGCGGAACGCTTAAAAAGGATGATCAGTTACAGGTTAGCCTTACCGAGGAATTGGCGCATCTTAATTTATATCTTGATATAGAAAAAGTACGCTTTGGTCACCGTTTGCAAACCGAAATAAGCTGCGACCCCAAATGCGGAAGCGCAATATTACCATCCATGTTGTTACAGCCTTTGGTTGAAAACGCTATTAAATTTGGCCTTTACGATACCATTGGCGAAGTTACCGTGAGCATTCGCGGCGAGATTGAGGATGGCTACCTGAACTTAATGGTACAGAACCCGTACGATCCACAAACATCCAAACCAAAAAAAGGTACAGGTTTTGGTTTGCGGGGAGTGCAACGGCGATTATATTTGCTGTATGCCCGCAATGATTTAATGGAAACCCATGCGAGCGATGATCTGTACACAACCATTATAAAAATACCGCAACTATGAAGCGAGCTTTAATTATTGATGACGAACCTTTAGCCCGCATGGTTGTAAGGGAATACCTGCTTGATTTTAAAGACATTGAACTGATACAGGAATGCAACGATGGTTTTGAAGGCCTCAAAGCCATTCAGCAGCACCAGCCTGACCTTGTTTTTTTAGATATCCAGATGCCTAAAATTACCGGCTTTGAAATGTTGGAACTGGTTGAACAGCCCCCTGCCGTAATATTTGCCACCGCATTTGACGAATACGCCATCAAAGCTTTTGAAGCCCACGCGGTTGACTATTTATTAAAACCCTTCAGTAAAGAACGCTTTAATAAGGCAGTTGAAAAATTCCTGGCTTCGGCCACCCCAAAACCAGCCCCTAAACAAACGGAAGAATTGCTGGAAACCGCCGCTACCCAGTCGCCCGCCCAGCATGAGCGCATTGTGGTTAAAACCGGCACCAAGGTAAAGATCATCCCCGTTGCCGATGTTGAGTATTTGCAGGCCGATGATGATTATGTAAGTGTGATCACCAAAGAAGGCTCGTACCTCAAAAACAAAACCATGAGCTTTTTTGAGCAAACCCTTGATCCTAATTATTTTGTTCGTGTTCATCGCTCCTACATCGTAGCCATACAACAAATCACCCGTATCGACCCATACGAAAAAGATGCACACCTGGCCATACTGAAATCAGGCGCCAAAATCCCGGTAAGTAAAACAGGGTATGTGAAGTTGAAACAGGTGTTGGGGATATAGAACCAACTGCTTATAACAAAAAAATGTCATTGCGAGGAGGGACGACGAAGCAATCGCATGCTAAACAGAGCGGCTATGCATCCGTGCGATTGCCGCGCTGCGCTCGCAATGACATGGACATTATAACCTGCATTTTTAGCCAACAAAAAATCTCCCCTCCCACATAATTTCCTCCCGAAAACCCCGTTAACTATAATCATAGTTAAAAACCTAACCAATGCCTAAACCAATTACGTTGTTGTTGCTGATTCTATTATTAGCACTTCACAAAACCGAAATCCCCGACAGCAAACGGGCCACCGATGTACGTCTTAAAATATGGCCTAAACTTCAGAAAGAACTTAAAGATAAAGGCTTTGCCCCCTATGGCTCAGTGTACCTCCGTATTATCAAAGACATCAGCGTACTTGAAGTATGGGTAAAATCGGCTAATAAATACCAACTCTTTAAAACTTATGACGTATGCACATATTCAGGCGGATTAGGTACCAAAACCCGCAGCGGCGATGGTAAAAGCCCGGAAGGCTTATATACCATAGAACCCAAACAACTTAACCCGGTAAGCAACTATTACCTGGCTATTAATGTAGGCTATCCTAATGCCATTGATAAAGCTAAAGGTTATACCGGCAGCGCCATCATGGTACATGGGCATTGTGCTTCTATAGGTTGCTATGCCATGACCGATGCACGGATAGAAGAAATTTATACCCTGGTTTACGAAGCGTTTATAGCCGGCCAAAGGCAAGTTCGTGTTGATATTTTCCCTTTCCGGATGGATGATGCAAACTTAAAGCGCTATGCGGCTTACAAACAGGATGCCTTTTGGCGCAACCTCAAACCGGCTTACGAAGTATTTGAAAAACGACAGCTACCAGTTGATTATCATCTTAAAGGGAAGGAATACGCTTATTAACCGTTGATTTTTTTGATTACGCGGATGGGGCTCAAATATTTAGCTTGTGATCGGTGTTATCACAAGAAGTATTCGAAAGATTTTTAATTCCCTCCCTTCGGAGGGGTGCGGCTGGATTTCGTGGTGGGGAGGGGTTTATACGCCTTGCAACGATCAGGTATCTCGCTTTTTCTATTTCTTCCGAACACTTCTGGCGTTAACACACGCTTAATTTCAATCCGAACAAGGATTTACACTCCCCGGGGAGGAGGCTTCGGCCACCAGGCATAACATGGAGACTTTATTTACAAAATTTACATTTTTATTTACAATCCTGGTTCTTCTGACGGAGAGGTATCAAAGTAATTTCGCTGGATCAACTTTGATATGATATGAATAAGAAAAGAAACGTCTTGTCCTGCCTGATTATTCTGCTGGCAGGAGTAATTTATTTCCCTGTACAAGCCCAGCAAAAACATGCCGAAAGCGTAATCCCTTTCGCCGGACCTAACCGTATCACCCGTAATATCATACAAGATAAAAAAGGCAACATTTGGATTGCTGCATTTGATGGTATTTTTCGGTACGATGGGAAATCTTTTACCAATATCACAAGTAAAGTGACTTCGGCCCGCTTTTTTTCTGTTTTAGAAGATAAGAAAGGCAACCTGTGGTTTGGCTCTATCGGTTCAGGTGCTTACCGTTACGATGGTAAATCCTTTCGCAATTTTACAATAAAGGATGGCCTTCTCAATAATGATGTTGTAAGTATTTATGAAGATAAAAAAGGCAGCATCTGGTTCGGCGTTCGGGGGGGAACAAGCCGGTATGACGGAATATCATTTCGGAATTATATCATAAACGGATATGGGATGAATGAAGACCCAACAGGGAAAACATTTCCGGATAGGGCACCTTATGAAGTTAATTCAATTATTGAAGACAGAACGGGCAAGCTTTGGTTTGCCACAAGAGGCAACACCTTTGTGTACGACGGTAAAATATTTAACGTTTTCAGCCGTAATGGTAAACCGTTTACCAATGTTCGTTCTGTAATGGAAGATAAAAAGGGCAATATCTGGCTCGCCGGCAGTGATGGACTGTGGCGCTATGATGGTAGGTTATTTACCAATTTCACCCGGAAATTTGCGGGTTACGTTTACGAAGATAAAAAAGGAAACATTTGGACAAGTTCAGAAAGCGCTGATAACCCCAACAGGGTACTTTCTGGTTTTAGCGCTAATACAGCGGCCTGGGCGCTTTCCCGTTACGATGAAAAATCCTTGTCTGATAAAAAGCCATCAGTAACCGAAATAACTAATAAGCCAATGGTTTTTGGGATTTTAGAAGATGATAAAGGAAATATTTGGTTTGGTGCTGTAGGTGGAGTGTACCGGTATGATGGAAACACTATAACAGACTTTAAAGGGATGTAGCTGATGATCCGTCATACACCGGCAGAAGAATACATATTCAACTATCATTCCATCAGCAACACCATCAAAGCTTCTTCAACCCGCTCTTTTTCAAGCAATTGCTTAGCTTTCAAATGTAATTGTAGTTCACGGGTCCGGCTGTCGCCGATGGTGGCATCAAGTACTTCTTTTATCTCCGGGGTAAGCGCAAAGGCTTCGATAGCTTCATCGCCGGGTATAGCTTCGAGGTTACCCAATTGCCCGAGGTTGTTACCCGTAAGAACCCTTGAGTTGCGGATAGCATAAGGCAGAGCATCAACACCTATGCCCAGTTTGGTATTGGGTTTGGCTACTTTAAACAGGTTATCTTTAGTAACCCGGCAATACCAGTCGCCGCCAAGCCGGGCAACCAGGTCCATTTTGGCCTGGTTTATTTTACCATCCGCGTCTAAAACGGCATCATTAATGTGCATCATCTTGATTTCGGCGAGTACAAGATTGCCGGCGCCATGGCCTTGTCCCAATTCAACAACCTCCTTAACTACACATTCCATTTGCACATATGATTCGGCCACGCGTGGCGGTTTTACCAATTGCGATGGCACAGGTGTTAAACCCGATTTAATAAACTCATTAACGCCCTGCGGATATTCCACGCTTGAGAGCGAGGTTTGCTGCACCATATCATAATTAACAATATTGATCACGCATTCGGGCACTTCCCTGATATTTTCGAGCGTGTGTTTGGTGGTATTGTCCCTTACCCGGCGCGATGGCGAAAAAATACAAATGGGCGGATTAACGCTGAAAATATTAAAGTAACTGAAAGGGCTCAGGTTTACATTCCCGGCTTTATCAACCGTTGAGGCCAGGCAAATAGGCCGGGGCGCTATTGCAAAATTCAGGTAGCTTTGCAGTTGAACGGGAGAAAGATCGGATATGTGGATGGTGGGCATGGAGGTTGTATCATTATTTCATGTCATTGCGAGGAGGAACGACGCGGCAATCTCGTAGCCAATGCACGACGAACATGCATTGGCTACGAGATTGCCGCGCTTCGCTCGCAATGACATTTTTTTTTATTTTCTTACTTCTTCAACTTCAAGATCGAAAAATTACTATCCGCTTTTTCTATAATATTCCCCAGCATCCCTAAACCGGTAACCTCCATTTCAACCAGATCACCCGGCTGCAGCCATTGTGGTTCATAATCGGCATTATTGAGTACGCCGGCGCCATTCAGTTCAAGAAAACAGCCTGTACCAACCGTTCCTGAGCCAATTACATCGCCCGGTAAAACATCGCATCCATAGGCAGCTCGCTCAATGATCTCGGCAAAGGTCCAGTCCATATCGGCCATATTACCTGCCGATACCTGTTTGCCATTCACCACGCATTTCATCTCCAGGTTATAGGCATTCCCTGTATGACCAGGTTTTGCAGGTACTTTATATTGCTCCAGTTCGTCGGGCGTTACCAGCCAGGGACCAATCACCGTCGAAAAATCCTTACCCTTTGCTGGGCCAAGGTTCAGCAGCATTTCTTCCATTTGCAGGGTGCGGGCGCTCATATCGTTCATGATCATGTAACCGGCAATAAAGCTATCGGCTTCGGCGGCGGTAATGTTACGTCCTTTTTTATTGAGAACAACGGCAACTTCCAGCTCAAAATCAAGCTTTTGAAAATGATCGGGCATACATTCAATTTCGCCGGGGCCTTGTACAGCGTTATGGTTAGTGAAATAAAATATAGGATACTGATCAAACTCGGGTATCATATCCAGCTTACGGTTACGCCTTGCCGAAGCCACATGCTGACGGAACGCATAACCATCGCGGCATGATGTTGGGTGCGGCACCGGGGCCATCAGCTCAAAAAACAGTTCCTCTTTAGCCTCTATTTCTCCCGAACGGATATCTTCGTTAACCCGTGCAGCATGCTCCATCAGTTCGGGGCCTCCCCATAAAAACTCGTTCATATTGTCGGGGATCAGCTTATCGCAGGAGTTTAAATTGTAGATATGGCCATTAACAAAAACGCCAAGATGTTCGCGGTCTTCGGTTTTATAGGATACTAATTTCATAGAGTAGCTTAATTGGTATGATCAAAGCTAATGATTTTGGTTGAGGGTTTGTTAGATGAATGGTTGATTAAGTTGAGTTATAAAAATCATGTCATTGCGAGGAGCGGCATGGGAAAAAGCATCTGGGGCGACGTGGCAATCTCGTCGTTATGCCGCGCAATATGCAATGCCGCTGAGCATCGGCTACGAGATTGCCGCGCTACGCTTATAATGACATATCTTTTCAAATGCCCCGCAATCAACCACTCACCTAAATTTGCATCCTAAATATAATCCCCCTAACTTAGTATCATGTTACGCATACAAATGCATTTTCTGTTTTCATTGGGGTTAACCTCCATGAGCGATGCCTCATCGTTCAGAGACGCTATGCTTGCCAAGATCGTGTTGGCGCAATACTAATTCATCTGTTTTTTGTTGAAAGGTTTTAATGTAGCAAGGTTGGGTATTACCTTAAGCTAAGCACGCGCACGTGTAATTCTGTCTAAACAACGCCCATTAAACTCCTTTCATCAAAACCATCTTCATTTGCTTCTGTTCAATAAATAATAAAGTTTTAATCGGGTAAAAACAAACCTTGCAACATTAAAACCTTACAACCAATTAACATTACAAGCCATGCCTCTATATCATAGTTTAGGATCAATTCCGCCTAAGCGGCATACGCAATTCCGTAAGCCCGATGGTAGTTTATATGCCGAAGAGCTGGTATCAACCGAAGGTTTTTCGAGCCTTTACTCGCTGGTGTACCATGCCTACCCGCCCACCATTGTAAAAACCCTTGGCGACCCCTACAGCGTGGAGCCCAAAATAGCACGCGAAAAACACCTGAAGCATACCAGTCTGATAGGTTTCAATATCCAGCCCGAGGATGATTACCTGCAAAGCCGCAAGCCGGTACTGGTAAACAGCGATCTGCATATTTCGCTGGCAGCGCCGCGCCAAAGCATGACCGATTATTTTTATAAGAACAGCCAGGCCGATGAGGTAGTTTTCATTCACGAAGGCACAGGCACTTTAAAAACAGGCTTTGGTAATATCAAGTTTCAATACGGCGATTATTTGGTGATCCCCCGCGGCACCATTTACCAGATGGAGTTTGACGGCAAGGCGAACCGGCTTTTCATTGTGGAAAGCTTTAGCCCTATCCGGCCGCCAAAGCGTTACCGCAACCAGTATGGGCAATTGATGGAGCATTCGCCTTATTGCGAGCGCGATATCAAACTACCGGCCGATCTGAAAACTTATGATGAGCATGGCGATTTCAAGATCCTGATCAAAAAACAAGGCCTCATTTACCCTTATATCTATGGCACCCATCCTTTTGATTTTATTGGCTGGGATGGTTTCCATTACCCATGGGCATTATCCATCCATGATTTTGAACCCATAACCGGCAGGTTACATCAGCCACCACCGGTACATCAAACCTTTGAGGGTAACAACTTCGTGATCTGCTCCTTTGTGCCCCGCAAGTTTGATTACCATCCGTTATCTATCCCTGCACCTTATAACCACAGTAATGTGGACAGCGACGAGGTGTTATATTATGTAGATGGCGATTTCATGAGCCGCAAAAGCGTGGTAAAAGGGCAGATCACCCTGCACCCCGGTGGCATCCCACATGGCCCACACCCCGGCTCGGTTGAAAAATCAATAGGCAAAGAATCAACAGATGAGCTGGCGGTGATGATCGATCCGTTCAGGCCGCTGATGCTTACGGAGGATGCCATCAGGATAGAGGATGAAAATTATTATAAAAGCTGGCAATATTAACTACTAATACCATGTCATTATAAGCGTAGCGCGGCAATCGCACGGAGGCGTATTCGCCCTGTATAGCATGCGATTGCTTCGTCGTTCCTCCTCGCAATGACATATTTAATTCAATTAAAATGACTACTCAAACTTTAGATAAACAACCAACCACAACCGATTTCCTGCCCCTTAACGGCACCGATTATGTAGAATTTTATGTTGGCAACGCCAAACAGGCTGCCCATTACTATAAAAGTGCATTCGGGTTTCAAAACCTGGCTTACGCCGGACCCGAAACCGGAGTGCGCGACAGGGCATCGTACGTTTTGCAGCAGGGTAAGATCAGGATTGTGCTTACCACTCCCCTGCACTCTGATCACCCTATTGCCGAACATGTTAAAAAACATGGCGATGGCGTAAAAGTATTGGCCCTTTGGGTTGACGACGCCTACGATGCCTTTGAGCAAACCACCAAACGAGGTGCCCAGCCTTACCAGCAACCGCAAACCCTGACTGATGAAAACGGCGAAGTACGAACCAGCGGCATTAAATTATACGGCGAAACGGTGCACATGTTCATTGAACGTAAAAACTACAAAGGCTTGTTTTTACCGGGATATCAAAAGCTGGAAAATAATTACAATCCGACAGATACCGGTTTGCTATATGTTGACCATTGCGTAGGCAACGTTGGCTGGCATAAAATGAACGAATGGGTTAATTTTTATGAGGAAGTATTAGGCTTCCGTAATATCCTCACCTTTGATGATAAAATGATCTCGACCGAATATTCGGCTTTGATGAGTAAGGTGATGAGCAACGGGAACGGCTATGTAAAATTCCCGATCAATGAACCTGCCGAGGGTAAAAAGAAATCGCAGATTGAAGAATACCTTGAATTTTATGAGGATGAAGGTGTACAGCACCTGGCCCTTGCAACGCATGATATTGTAGCCACCGTTACCGAGCTGCAGAATCGTGGCGTTGAGTTCTTAACTGTTCCTTCAACCTATTATGATGACCTGATCGACCGCGTTGGCCACATTGATGAAGACCTTGAGCCATTAAAACGCTTAGGTATATTGGTCGATCGTGATGACGAAGGGTATCTGCTGCAGATCTTCACCAAGCCTGTTGAAGACCGGCCAACCCTGTTCTTTGAAATTATTCAGCGCAAGGGTGCCAAATCATTCGGTGCCGGTAATTTTAAAGCCCTATTTGAGGCCATTGAACGTGAGCAGGAAGCAAGGGGAAATCTTTGATTGATATCGGATTTCGGAATTTAGATTTCGGATTTTTAATATTGAAATTATGATTTGGAGCCGGGCGGTTGCCCGGCTTTTTATTTGCCAGCATTATTTATATTTGATATAATCAATAATTACTTTTATGAAGAAAGCTTTACTCATCATTGCCGCTGTTGCATTAAGCTTTAACTGCTTAGCTCAGAATACTGCTACTTCAAAACCTGTTTACGATGCTGTCCTGGCCAAAAAGCTTGGGGCTGATGATTACGGCATGAAAAAGTATGTAATGGCCTTTTTAAAAGAAGGGCCAACTCAACTCAAAGATTCGGCGGCTAATATGCAGCTGCAAATGGCGCACCTTAAAAATATTGGCCGGCTTGCTGCCGAGGGTAAGTTAGTTGTGGCCGGTCCGTTTCTGGATAACCAACCCTTACGTGGCATCTTTATTTTTAATGTAGAAACCGTAGAAGAAGCCCAAAAACTCACCGAAACCGATCCAGCCATCAAAGCAGGAACTTTAGTTATGGAGCTGCACCCTTTTTATTGCAGCGCGGCGCTGATGCAGGTAGTGCCTATTCACAATACCCTCCAAAAGAAAAGCATGACCAATTAAATGGATGACGTACTATTTGTACTTGAACAGCTTAAAAAAAAAGCTGATGCTGCGTGCTTAAAAGGCATGGCCCGTTTTGGTATTGATAATTCGAGGGCTTTAGGGGTAAAATTGCCGGAGATCCGCAAACTGGCTAAGATCATTAAAAAAGATCATGAGCTGGCTTTGGCACTTTGGGATACACAAATACATGAAGCCCGGTTACTGGCCTCCATGATAGCCGATCCTAAACAGGTTACCCCCGAACTAATGGACAGCTGGACCGGCGACTTTTATTCATGGGATATTTGCGACCAGGTTTGCGGTAATCTTTTTGACCGCACCCCATTTGCCATTGATAAAGCTGTTGAATATAGCAGTCATGAGCAGGAATTTGTAAAACGTGCCGGTTTTGTTTTAATGGCCGAATATGCAGTTCATAATAAAACGGCGCCCGACGAAATATTTACAAACCTGTTTCCTATTATGGAGCGGGAAGCCTGGGATGACCGGAACTATGTTAAAAAAGCTATTAACTGGGCTTTACGCCAAATAGGCAAACGGAATAATATATTAAAAGTTAAAGCCATTAACACTGCACAAAATATTTATGGCCAGCCCAGCAAATCAGCCAAATGGATTGCAAAAAACGCGCTTCATGAACTAATAAGCAAATAATGATTTAATATTTTTCTACAAAGTTAAACTCCGGCAAATTGCCTGTAAAATAGGACATTATAATAACCAATAATAGTTCACCCATATTTATTAACTTAGTACCCGCTATTTTTTACAATTAAATTACATCAAACAATTTCATGAAGAATACCTTCATTTTTCAACACAAAAAATAGAGTCTGAGCATATTTTTGTAAAATATTACTTCAATTAGTAGTAGATATAGTCAAATATTCTCCAAACCGTAAATACCAGTAAAAGAATACATTATAAAGTATCAAAAATATTATATTTGAAGCCGGGCAAATGTGGAATAATGATTGAGAAGAAGCCACGACACACAACTAATGGTTATAAATTATAAAAAGTTCAAATCATGGCACACGTTTTAATCATATGCACGTGTCAAAAACAAATTGAATTAGTGAACAGATTGTTGATATGAGTTTTTTTGAAAAGGGTAAACTTTCCGGCGATGATGTACATCTTACCCTTTGATCAATGATCTGGATACGGGGATCTGGAAATACAATTTCAATACAAGGGAAGTAAAATGGTCAACGGGCTTCTATACACTGTTAGGCTATCAAGTGAATGAAATTGAATGTGATGCTTATACTTTTTTTGAACATCTGCTTTACCACAGCGATAAACCGTTTTTTTTTCAACGCCATTAACAACAGGATAACGGAAGACACACCGTCGCTTCAATTACGTTTTTTAACAAAAAAAAACGGGTACCAGTGGTTTGAAACCGCTATCAGGAAACTGGACGATGAGCATGGCTGTATGGTTTACGGCTCGCTTATAAACATCAACCGTTACAAACAAGACTACTTATTATCAGCAAATAACCAAATCACCAATGATGATGCCTTTAAAACAGCACGCTTAGGCATCTGGGAAATTGACCCTCAAAACCTCAATACCATTGTGCTGTCAAAACAGGTATATGACTTATTTGATCTTCAAAATCATTTAAAACTGAGCGTTGAAGAGTTTATTAGTTTTTTTGAGCCTCCGTACCGGCCTGTTTTACAAAATGCTATTAACCATACCGTTGAAGATAGCAGGCCTTTTGATATTGAATTGCTTTTACGTTCGGCCAAAAACAATATGTTATGGTTAAAAGTAAAGGCTGTACCAGTGATTGATCACCTGGGCAAATGCACATCTGTTAAAGGGGTTATTCAGGATATCGACAGCGAAAAAAGAAAGTTGCTGAAACTTGAACAGTCGATAAATTTACTGACCGACCAAAACCGCCGCCTGCAAAACTTCGCGTACATTGTTTCACATAATCTTCGTTCGCATACGGGCAACCTTCAATTTATGGTAAACCTGTTTGAACAAACCGAAACAACTGAAGAACGGGAGGAGATCTTTTCGCATATTAAAACCATCAGTGACAGCCTGGATCTGACCATCGAACACATCAACGAAATAGTTAAGATTCAAACTGAAATTACCAAAGAGCGGAAGATGGTTGAGTTGGAGCCGATGTTCAAAAACATTTGCTCGGCACTAAAAAATAATATTGAGACCATAAACGCCCACGTAGAGAGTGACTTTACGCAATGCCGCGAGATCAGTTATATACCGGCTTACATGGAAAGTATTTTACAAAACCTGCTTACCAACTCTTTAAAATACAGTCACCCCGACAGGCAGCCCGTTATAAAATGCTATACCTTTACAGAAGGGAAACATATTTATCTCATTTTTGAAGATAACGGCATTGGTATCGATCTTAACCGTTATGGCGATAAGATTTTTGGCATGTATAAAACATTTCATCAAAATACGGATGCCAAAGGCATTGGCTTATTTATAACCCGTAACCAGATTGAAGCATTAGGCGGAAGCATTAAAGTTGACAGTACAGTAAACGTTGGCACAAAATTTACTATCAGATTGGTATAATTAAAATTACCAAGAGATGATTGCAGAGCGAAGTCCGGCTAACACCTGGATTGTGGATGATGACAGTATTTACGTTTACGGCCTAAAAAAATTAATAAGCATAAAGGAGCTGAATACCCAATTAAGCCATTTTGTAAATGGAGAAGAAGCCATTTACGCATTGAAAAAAGCAAACGAAGATCATAACCTACCCGATGTAATATTACTGGATATTAATATGCCGGTTATGGATGGTTGGGAGTTTATGCATGAATTTGCGAAAATAAAGCCCCAAACGGGGAAAAAGATCGCTATTTATATCGTGAGCTCGTCAGTTGATCTTAACGATATCTATCGGGCTAAAAATATTTCTGAGGTTTCTGACTATCTGTTCAAACCTGTAAGAATAAATCATTTAAAAGAGGTTTTTAACAACGTTTAACTATAAGTCACCGAGCAAGAAAAAATAAATACGGAACCTAAAAGGCTCCGTATTTATTATTGCTTCATTAATACCGAAGTAGAAATAAAGTATTGGGAGGTATCTTTAAATGTAAGCTGAACTTTTCCGCCTACATTGCTCACCACGCCGTATGAAACAGATTTATTGGACAAAGTAAACTTTATCCGGTTACCGCTTTGCACCCAGGAACCTGAAGCAGATGCCCCCTTTTGCCCAATAATAGTGTAACTATTATCAGTCCTTGAAACATAACAATCTTCAGCGCCTACGTAAGCGGCTGTCCATGTGCCATCACCTTTCAGGTTAGTTTGGTTATCACTTATGCATGGAGATACAGCGTTTGTATAGGTATCTGAGTGACCGGTGGTGATGTTTATATTCGTTTCTGATATCAGCGAATACTTACCTGCATAAGCATTTACAGGTTCACCCTTTTCTTTTTTGCAGGCATTACCCGCAAGTAATGCTACTGTGGCCAGGCTTAAAAAATATATTTGTTTTTTCATAAACACAGGAAACAACCGTATGCTATTATTCAATATAGCTTTCCAGTATTTTAAAGCCGCCTGTTGTTTCCAACTCAACTTTATCGATGCTTTTCGGTAAAAGAATACATTCGCCCATTTTAACCGCGTATGCCTGGTTGTTATATTTTACAGTATAACCGCCTTCAACACAAACATGGATCACAAATGAATCAAGTGCCGAATAGTCTTTCGATGTACTTTCGTCAAAATCGAGCACATTGGTAGTAAAATAAGGGCAGGTAACCAGTTTTACAGTCTCGTTCTTTTTAGGTTCGTATTGGGTTTTATATTCGGGATAATGCTTGTAATCAATAGCGGCAAGAGCTTCTTCGGTATGTAACTCGCGTTTATTGCCTTTATCATCAACACGGTCAAAATCGTAAATACGGTAAGTAATATCAGATGTTTGCTGAATTTCGGCAATCAATAAACCTTTGCCAATAGTATGCACCCTGCCTGCGGGTAAAAAGAAAACATCATCAGCTAATGCATCCTCTTTGTTAAGGATATCCATGATATGACCGCTGTTTAAAGCATCAACATATTTTTGCTCGGTCATTTCCTGGTTAAAACCGGTAATCAGTGTCGAACCCGGATCGGCTTCAATGATATACCACATTTCGGTTTTACCAAATGAGTTATGGCGTACTTTGGCCAACTTGTCATCGGGGTGTACCTGTACTGAAAGATCATCATTGGCATCAATAAATTTCACCAATAACGGGAAGATGTTGCCAAAGTGATCATAAACCTTTTTACCAACCAGCTCATCTTTGTATTGCTCTAACAAGTCGGCCAGTGATTCACCTTCTAAAGCGCCCGAAGCTACAACCGAAACATCAGATTTTACGCCTGATATTTCCCAGGTTTCGCCGCAGTTGGGCAGGCTGCCAAAATCTTTATGCAAATAGGTTTTTATTTTTTGACCGCCCCATATCTTGTCTTTATATATGGTTTCAAATTTTAATGGATATAATGCCGACATAGTGTTATGTATTTTTGCCCGCTAAGTTAGGAGTTAAATAGAAAATTGAAAATGCTAAATTGGTTTACTCACCTTATTGCAACAAAAAAGCCCATACTATAATGTATGAGCTTTCTCTTATTTAAATCGCTGGCAATTATTTACCTAAGCGTTTTTTCAGGTTTTCGTCAATTGCAGCCAAAAACTCTTCGGTGTACAGGTAATCGGTACCATGCTCCACTTTTGGTTTAATGGTGATGGCCAAATCTTTGGTCATTTTGCCGCTTTCAACGGTTTCAATACAAACTTCTTCCAAAGCCTTGCAGAAATTGATCAATTCTGTGTTCTTATCCAATATGCCACGGAATTCCAAACCTCTTGTCCAAGCAAAAATAGATGCAATTGGATTTGTCGAGGTTGGCTTACCGGCCTGGTGATCACGATAGTGACGGGTTACAGTACCATGGGCAGCTTCAGCTTCCATTACAGTACCATCAGGAGTAACCAGGGTTGAAGTCATTAAACCTAATGAACCAAAACCTTGTGCTACAGTATCTGACTGTACGTCGCCATCATAGTTTTTACAAGCCCAAACAAAGTTACCGTTCCATTTAAGGGCCGATGCAACCATGTCGTCAATTAAGCGGTGCTCATACGTTATACCGGCTGCTTCAAACTTTTGTTTGTAATCATTTTGATAGATCTCTTCAAAAATATCTTTGAAGCGGCCATCATATTTTTTAAGAATGGTATTTTTGGTTGAAAGGTACAAAGGCCAGCCTTTCATTAAAGCCTGGTTAAAGCAGGCATGCGCAAATCCTTTGATAGACTCATCGGTATTGTACATCGTTAATGCAACACCATCACCTTTAAAGTTAAATACCTCGTATGATTGCTCGGGGCCGCCATCTTCAGGAGTAAACTTAACGGTTAATTTACCTTTGCCTTTGGTTAAGAAATCGGTAGCACGGTACTGGTCGCCAAACGCGTGACGGCCAATGCAGATAGGTGCTGTCCAGTTAGGTACCAGGCGGGGTACATTGGACATAACAATAGGCTCACGAAAAACAGTGCCGTCCAATATGTTACGGATAGTACCGTTTGGCGATTTCCACATTTGTTTTAACCCAAACTCTTTCACCCTTGCTTCGTCGGGAGTAATAGTAGCACATTTAATACCAACGCCGTATTGTTTAATTGCGTTAGCTGCGTCAATAGTTACCTGGTCGTCGGTTTGGTCGCGGTACTCTATACCCAGATCGTAATATTTAATATCAAGATCAAGGTACGGGGTAATCAATTTGTCTTTAATGAATTTCCAGATTATTCGGGTCATTTCATCGCCATCCAGTTCAACTACCGGATTCTCTACTTTTATTTTTGACATGCCTGATGTGGTTTTTGTTATACAAACGGCCCAAATATATAAAATTGACTTTATCAATTTTATCAAATAACGCAATGAAAAATTATAGATTTCGTTATAATGACAATTATTAGTACCGGCATTGTTGTTTTTATAAACTTTGGTGCTATTTTTATAAAATAAAACGCTTACCATAAAACAAGCTCCTTTTATACAGGTGCTGCCGTTTATTTATGATAAAATCCATACTAAAAGCCTCCATTATAATCCTGCTGTGTTCTGTATCTTTTTTAGCTAAAGCCCAAATAGGCTTTGATTATGCACAATATGACGTTGGCTTTGCCGCGGGCATCAACCAGGCCAGTTCTACCGATGTGCAAACCCTAAAAACAACACCTTCCATAAATCTTAACTTTACTTACAATCAAAGCCCGTTTGTAAATTATGTATTTAATGTGGAGGTAGGCCGTTTAAAAGGCGGTTCGCCGGCTACAAGTACACAAAGGCAATTTGAAAACCATTTCAGTGCTTACTCTTTCAGGGTGCAGGTACAGGCAGGCGAATTAATTGACTACTCGAGAAGTGCTGTAGCCAATGCTTTTAAAAACCTTTACCTGTCATCGGGCTTAGGATACATTAATAATAATGTTGTAGACAGAACACAAGATGCGCTTTTATTAGAGCAGGGCCTGGAATTACCATACGAACGCAAAACAAATGAAATATTTATACCACTAAGGCTGGGTTATGAGTTTAAGCTGTTTAACAGTTACAACCAGCCTGCAGTTAAAATTGACCTGGGTTACCAATACAATTTTATTATGGGCGATAATCTGGACGCCTACGTTGCCGGCGCTCATAACGACGCGTATTCGCAGGTTACTTTAGGTTTTAAATTTGCCATTGGTGGTGTTACATCTTACCGGAAACAGATCCATTATTAAGCTTAGGCTAAATCTTTTTTGATTGATTTGCTTTTTGGCAGGATTTTTACTGCGTATATTTATATAATAAAAGCACAAACCTATGAACTACGATCAAATAGACGATGCAGGTTTCAATGATGATCTGCCTGATCGCGACGAAAACCTGAAAGATGAACTGGGCGAAACCATTGATAAGGAAGACCTGAGTTATAACCCGGACGATAATAGCTACGAATACGATGTTAAAAGCGATGACCCGGATTATGACCATCCCGATCCGTATCACACTGCCGCAAAAAACGGCGAGGATTTTAACTCCACCTATGACGAAGCAAACCCTTACGATGTCGACGGCGAATTTGACGAAGACCGGTCGCTTGAAACCGATGTAGATGAATTGGGAATGCACATTGACAACGGAGAAAGTGTTGAGATTGATCCCGTTGATGCCGCACTTTCTCATACTCCCGAAGACGACCGCGACGACCTTGACGAAGAGGGATACCCCAAAAATGACAGGGAACCCCTGAGATAATTTATTAACTGCGGAGCTGTGGGTTTTTAATTAAGCCCGCAGCTCAGCATTCAAAACCAGGTTAATCAAAATCAAGATTAAACCGGCTCTTCAATTCCAGCAACTGCGGGTTGCGGGCTGCCATATGCTGAAACTTTTCGGGCGCGGTATAAGGCTTACGTACTACCTTTTGTTCGTCAACCCGGGCATTTACCTCGATAGTAAAATTTTTTAGTGTACTGCGCAGATAATTCAACATAACGGGCTTTTCATCCCTGAAAATATTTTCCTGCACCATATTGCCTACTATTACTTCAAAAACATAGGGCTTTAGCATGCGCGGCGCGCCCGCTGTAAGAACGGTTAACAAAGTTTTTTTACCCTCTTTTTTTGCGAATGCAGCAAAATCGCTCCAGCATTGCAAAAAGGCGTCCATGGTAAAATCCTCTTTATCCTCTCCTTTTAAATATGGGTCCTCTTCTTCAAGCAATTCTTCCTGCGTTTTAACTTCACCGGTTAATGAAGGGGTGAGCGTACTTCGCAAAGGCATTACTATCTTAGGCTTTTCAGCAGGCGACGTTATTGTTTCTTTTACCTGTACAGATGGCGTTACAACCTCTTTTGGTGGGGCACTGTATACCGGTGCGGCTTCGCTCACTATAGATACAGCAGGGCTTGCCTGCGCTCCGTTAACAGGCGTTACTGTTGAGGTATCAGGTTTTTTTTTTAGTCCCCGTCGGTCGCGGAAGTTACAGTGAGTGGTGTGGTTGCCAGGTTAAACACCGATGGCAGGTGGCACATCTTGAGTAATGCCAGTTCAACCTGGAGCCGTTGATTTTTGCTGAGCTTATAACTAATATCGCACTGGTTGGCTATATTCATGGCCGAGAGCAAAAACGACACAGATGCCTGCTGCGATTGCTGCAGGTATTTTGTTTTAATGCCTTCACTCACCTCAAGCAGCTTTAATGTCGATTGATCCTTCCCCACCAACAGATTTCTGAAATGTTCAGAAAGCCCGGCTATAAAATGCGCGCCATCAAAACCCCGCGAAAGGATCTCGTCAAAAAACAATAATACTTTAGCGGTATCTTCCTTAAGCAGGCTCTCGGTTATATTAAAGTAGTAATCGTAATCAAGTATGTTCAGGTTATCGATAACCGAACGATAAGTAACTTTGCCACCAGAGAAGCTTACAATCTGATCAAACATCGAAAGCGCGTCGCGCAAACCGCCATCGGCTTTCTGGGCTATGATATGCAGGCCGTCGGGCTCATAACCTATGCTTTCCTTGCCGGCAATTGATGCCAGGTGGTTGGCCGTATCCTCAACCCTGATGCGGTTAAAATCAAAGATCTGACAACGGGAAAGAATAGTTGGAAGAATTTTATGTTTTTCGGTTGTGGCCAATATAAATATGGCATAATGAGGTGGTTCCTCAAGTGTTTTCAGGAACGCGTTAAAAGCGGCCTGCGACAGCATGTGCACCTCATCAATAATATAAACCTTGTAACGTGCCGCCTGGGGCGGGATCCGTACCTGCTCAATCAAACTGCGGATATCATCAACAGAGTTGTTTGAAGCAGCGTCAAGCTCATGAACATTAAAAGAGTTTCCGTTTTCAAAAGCCTTGCACGAAGCGCATTCACCGCAGGCTTCGCCATTGGGCTTCAAATTGGTACAGTTAATGGTTTTAGCCAGGATCCGTGCACAGGTAGTTTTACCCACACCACGCGGGCCACAGAACAAAAATGCCTGTGCCAGCTGGTTATTTTTTATAGCATTTTTGAGCGTATTCGTTATATGCTGCTGACCAACAACGGTTTCAAAAGTAGCCGGGCGATACTTACGGGCCGAAACAATGAAATTATCCACAAGTGCTAAGGTAGTGAGAAATTAGATTTGGTGAAAGAGCGGTTTTGCTAATTTTTTTACACTCCGGTCTCTTCACCATGTTAAACCCGGCATTATTACATAAATGTTTTTGACACCTTTAAAATAATACCAAACGAATTGTAAAGCAGGCCCCCATGATCATATGCCAGATCATATCCAACAGAATAACCATTTTTTAACGCCCTGATTCCCTCAAAATAGGTTGAGTATTGGTGCACCTTTTTAAATGCCCCATAATTGGCAGGGATTCGTATTTTGCCTCCAACCGATCTATACAGTTCAGTGCCATTATCATAAGTTCCCATATTTTCTGAATAGGAAAACTTGCCTGTATAAAGCCAGTTAAAGGCATAAAACTGCACACCGGTATGCAACGCTAAAACCCTGTTATTTACAAAAAATTGCTTGTTATTACCTATTTGGCTCTCTCTTACATCATTTACTGTAGTTATAAAAGGGGTACCCAATCCAACTTCGTTATATGACCATCCTTCTTCGTACTCATAATTGTTGTAATAATTTTCAGCACCTGATTTTGTTTTCTTTGAATCGGCCTTACCAGCCTGGTTCGCTGTGTATAAAAATTCAAATAAAAACTTCTTCCAGTAAAAATGATCCGAGTTTGGCTTGTTATTAACCAAAGTAATTCCGTTTAAGCCATCTGTGACATTAGCTAATGACCTTAAGGCACCTATATCATAAAAATTTTGGCGATATACTGATACCGTGACCCCATCAAATCTATATTCAGCGCCCATGTCTAACGAACCTAAATGATTGCCAACTTTACTTCCCTGATATAATTTACCGGTAAGCACATACCAATACGTTTCGGATCCCGACAATTGAAAACGGCTAAACACACGTTTTTCATTTCCCCATAAGGCTTCATGATTATAGCCCGCCTGAAACTTAAATCTCCATGATGGCTTGCCTATTTTAACATACAGTGTATTTTCCAGATAATAACCTTTGAAATCTGTTGGCCTTTCACCAGTTCTAACTTTAACATTTCCTAAATAACCACTTGCTAACGTCCCCTTAACTGCAAATAATTTCCCGAAAAATGGAATACTATAATAGTTGGGTATGCTTAAACTAATCTTGGGTACACCTAAGGCATTACCTGAAATCGAAAATGACCCGGATGAAAGGGTCGAATCAACAATCCCCACAATATCCTTTGAACGGCCAGCTTTCAATTCAAAAATACCAGCGTGGGCCTTTACAAATCCCTCAACTAAAATAAACTTGCTATTATTTCCGGCATTTCCTCTACCTTCAAAGGATGCGGCCCAGTCGTAAGTTTTTGTTGTATCATAATCTTTCCGAATTTTTCCGATTAAGCTACCGGACCCACCCGATAACGGAATACTGCCAAACTGATTTGCCCTTAACCAAAATGGAACTGAATTATTGGTAGTGACAATGCCCTGGGCCTCCAGGCTAATATGCACATCCTGATTTTGTGCTTTTGCTAAAAAAAAAGATAATAATATCGGCAATAAGACGACTAATTTTTTCATAACAGACAGTTTCGGCTAACGATTAATTTCAAATAACGAAAAATGATAATTTATTAAAAATAATATTATTTTTTTATTAAAATTACATTTATAATACCATTACTAATACAAAAACAATTGTAATGTAGCAAATAAATTACATCATTCGCATTTTAACTTGAAATTAAATTTAACTATATGTTTAACCATATGAGATTCAGGTAGAAAAAAATTAAATCATGGAGAAAAAAACAGACACAAAAGAATATGTGCTATGATTGTTACGCAATTTTGTTTTAACTCAATTTGGGAAACAAATTGCCCTGATCACCTTTTAAGGCAACAACGGAAAATAAACAGGAATAAGCAAAAAAGGAACTTAATATGTCGCGGTCAAACAAACAAGAATTAACACATAATATATTAAATATCATCATCAGGCAAATGATCATCATCTTCGGGGTCGGGCTCACCAATACTGCCGTCAACCTGTATTTCATGCAGATCTTCTTTATCCTCAAGGATATCATCAAAATCTTCATCTTCCTGGTCGTCCCAGTCGCCTTCAAGGGGATCATCCCCTCCGCCATACATTAAGATCTCATCGAAAGTAAGCGGATTGCTTGTTCCTTTTTCGGCTTGAATAGTTGCGGGTTGCATAGCTTATGAGTTTTTAAGTAAAACCATAAGCTATGCCATAAGTTTTAGAAAAAATATTGTTTTTATCAACACAATTTCTCCCTTGTTTACAGAATATCTATCGATACTATTTCCTTTACAGTATAATACCCCTTGGCTTGCGGCAGATACACTTCCATATCCTTCCAGGTTATCTGGAGTTTTTTACCGGCAAGTTTAGCCGGTGAAGCATCTATAAATTTCTCAGACCCGGAAAACTGCCTGAGCCATATAAATGATTTTTCGGCCGCTGCCTTATCTGTTATAACAATATAATTAAATCCCTTTGTATCAATCCGTTTAAATACGCCGCTAGTAACCTGGGTACCGGTATCCTCAGCATCATCATCCTTTCCCATTTTCATGGCCAGTTGCATAAAAGATCCACATTTTTGCTTCATCAGGTTTTTACCGATCTCCACGCCTACCTTACTCATTGCCGGTTCATCGGTTACCTCAACATTTTGCTCTTTGGCTACATCCATTAGCAAGTCGGCATGGTTTTCAAAACACTTTTCAAAAGCATCATTGGCAGCCTGTTTGGTAGATATCTTTGCCACGTCAATTTTGGACAGTTCCTTGCAAAGCGAATCAAGCAGGCGTTGTTGCGCGGCCCCTATTGTTTGTGCTTTTATTGCGCTGGTTGTTGTTAAAAAAAATGCGATAAAAAGGAGCAGGTTCTTTTTCATAATAATAATTTGACTGCTAATATAGCGCTGCCGGGCTAATTTGCTGTTATACACGTAGCATTTCATCTAAAAACATTTGATTGTTTCAATAATTACCCCTACATTTGCAGCCCCGTTATAGCGGGTAAATAATTAAAAATCAAGTATAATGCAACAGTACGAAATCGTGATCGTTCTAACCCCGTTGCTTTCAGAAGAGACTGCTAAAGAGGCAAATGCCAAATACAGCAAAATTCTTACTGATGGCGGAGCCGAAATTGTCCAGGAGGATAATTGGGGTTTGAGAAAATTAGCGTACCCAATCCAAAAGAAAACTACAGGGTACTATCACTTAACTGAATTTAAGGCTCCGGGTGAATTAATTAACAAATTGGAGATAGAGTTAAGGCGCGATGAGCGTGTTTTGCGTTTCCTGACCATTGCTTTGGATAAACATGCCATTGCTTACAATGACAAAAAACGCAGTGGTGCTTTTAACAAAAAACCAGCAGCTAAAGCAGAGGAGGCAGCAAACTAATGGCTAACGAACAAATTAAATACGTTACCGCTCCAAAAGTGGAGGATAACCGTAAAAAATACTGCCGTTTCAAAAAGAACGGTATCAAGTATATTGATTACAAAGACGCAAACTTTTTATTGAAGTTCATTAACGACCAGGGTAAAGTATTACCACGCCGTTTAACCGGTACTTCATTAAAGTTTCAGCGTAAAGTGGCACAGGCTGTTAAACGCGCACGTCACATCGGTTTATTACCTTACGTTACAGATTCATTAAAATAATAGGAGATTTAAGAAATGGAAGTTATTTTAAAACAAGATGTAAAAAACCTGGGTGATAAAGACGATATCGTAAATGTGAAACCAGGTTATGGCCGTAACTACCTTTTACCAAAAGGCTACGCCATATTAGCTACCGAAAGCGCACGTAAAGTTTTAGCCGAAAACCTTAAACAAGCTCAATTTAAGCAAGAAAAAATCCGCAAGGATGCTGATGCTATTGCAGCACGTTTAGAAGGTGTTAAACTTAACATTGGTGCTAAAGCCGGCGAAACAGGCAAAATCTTCGGTGCTATCAATACTATCCAAATTGCTGATGCATTGAAAAAAGAAGGTTTTGAAGTTGACCGTCGTCGTATCACTTTTGACCAGGAGCCAAAATTTGTTGGTGAATACGTAGCCAACATCAACCTGCACAAAGAAGTTAAAGTACAGGTTCCGTTTGCAGTAGTAGCGGAATAATTATATTTCGGAATTCGGAGTTTCGATTTCGGATTTCTGGAAAAAATTTAGAATTTTAGAGGGTGTTTTGCTAAAGCAAAGCACCCTCTTCTTTTATCAGGAAATATTTTATAACAGTGTTTAAATTCTTCGGCAAAAACAACCAAAAATCAACGTCGGGCAAACGGAATTCAAAATCGGATTCAAAGTTTTATGGCATCCCTAAATTGATATTCAGGATTTTTAAACTGATATTCATCCTGTTTTTTGGTTTAAGCCTTTTGGGTGTAATTGGTTACCGTTTTATAAACCCTCCTTTTACCTGGTTAATGATCGAACGCGGCTTCCAGCGTAAATCGGCAGGTAAGGAATGGAAGATAGATAAAAAATGGAAAGATTTTGACGAGATCTCCGACAATATGAAACGCGCCGCCGTTGCTGCCGAAGACCAGACCTTTTTAGAGCACCACGGCTTCGATTTTAACGCCATCGAAAAAGCCATCGAAAAAAACTCGCACAGCAAAAAACTGATTGGCGGCAGTACTATATCACAGCAGGTAGCCAAAAATGTTTTCCTTTGGGAAGGTCGTTCCATACTCCGTAAAGGTATCGAAGCTTATTTTACCATATTGATAGAAACCTTTTGGAGCAAAAAACGCATCATGGAGGTTTACCTGAACGAGATTGAAATGGGCGATGGCATATATGGTGTTGAGGCTGCTTCGCAGGCTTATTTTCACAAACCAGCCTCCGATTTAACCCGGCAGGAAGCTGCCGCCATAGCGGTGATTTTCCCAAGCCCGCTAAAATGGTCGGCCACCAACCCAACCAAATATTTAAGGCACAGGCAATACCTTATTATGAAAAATATGAAAAGGCTGGGGCCGTTGGATTTTTAGCCCCCTTGCCCCCTAAGGAGGGAATGAAAATTCCTTTCCCGGCATTCCTTTTTTATTTCAGCAACGCTGTAACCTTTTGTAAATTAAGACTATCTTAATTTATATAACCACACGCCATGTTGAAACAAAGTATCAAGACCAGCCTCTATCTACTTGCTTTTATCTTTTTCGCAAACATTGCTGCAGCGCAGGTTAAAAGCGATACCCCTGCCCCTTTTACGGACAAAGACATGGTGCAATGGGACTATCACTCAACAGTTATTGGTGAAGATTATACCATCTACGTACACTTCCCTCCGGGATACGATACCACCAAAACAAAATACCCGGTATTATACATGACCGATGGCGACTGGAACATGACCGTTGCCATGAACTGCTTCAACATGCTCCGGCAGGATTATGAAACCACTGAAGCACTCATTGTAGGCATTGGTTACGGCAGCCAACCAAACCAGCGCAGCCGCGACTTGAACCCGGCAACCGGAGGGCCAAAATTCATTAGCTTCATTGAGCAGGAAGTAATACCATTTATACAAAGTAAATACCGCGTAACCGATAATAAAGCACTATACGGTTATTCGTTTGGTGGCATGTTCACTACCATGGTACTGTTTGAGCATCCAAATCTATTTAATATGATCTTTATAGGGGCACCCGGCAATGCAGGAAATGAACTCATCCCTTCGGCTAAAAAATACTTTGCCAATAATCATGACATTAACTGCAGGGTGTTTTTAGGCGTAGGTTCTTTTGAGCTCTTAACCAGCAAAAATATTCAGGATTTTAAAATCTACATGGAAAACCAGCTTTGTAAAGTGCTTGATATTTGTACCGCAATCACCCCAAATGCCGGGCATGGGGCAGCATTGGCGCAAGTAATGCAAAACGCAATAAAATTTGCCTATTGTAAACAGCATAAGGCTATTGATATACCTGCAAAGCAACTGGAACAATATGCAGGTAATTACCAGATAGCAGGCGATGAAAAAAACAAATTCAAGACTTATGTTGCTGAAGGCAAACTATACTTCGTCCAAAATGATGCAATACCTATGGTAATTGTACCATATGCAAAAGCATCATTCTTTATGTACGAAAATGAACGGGCCGATATTACATTCCATACAGAAGGCAACAAAATGTACATGGTTTTCAGCTTTCCAAATGAAAAACCAACCCGGCTGGATAAAATAAACTAAACCTATTCTGCACCGTCCAGCAGTGCCGTTAAATCTGGATGATACACAGGAGTTAAGAACTCGGTGACGGTAAATTCAGCAAGTTTATGCTTGTAAAAGGGATCTTCGGTAATGATCTTCTCTATTTGCTCCCTTGAGCCTGCAAAGGCCAGGATTACCCCACCCGTGCGCGGCACCTTAGGCCCCCAAACAACAAACACCTTTTCATCATAATATTCATTAAGATGCTTCAGATGGACCTCCATATAAGCATCAATCTCTTCAAGGGGCGCTATATACTTAAGATCGATGAAAAACATAAGCGTTAAGTTTTAATATTCGGTATTGGGAATTTATTTGTACTTCCAATGTCTTGATTTACCTTCAGTAAGCCATTCGGCGGCAGTTTCCATACGCTTAAGCCGGGTGGCCTCGGTTTTGGCCTCGGTTATCCATTCAATATACTCCTTTTTCTGCGAGTAGCTGAACTGGTTAAGGTTTAGCCAGGCTTGCGGATGGGCTTCTAAAAATTTCACGAAGTAGTCAGGTACCACCAACTCGTCGCGTTGGGCGGGCGACTTCTTTTGGGAAGCCGGCCTGGGTTTATTATCTTCATTTAGGGTCATCGCCTGCTGTATAAACGCTATAAGTACTTCCTTTGGAGGAAGGTCATCAATACTGGTCAGGCGGCCGAAGCTACCTGCAGCCTGATCGGCCAGGCTCAATATCTTTTGTGGGTCGTATAATAACGATGCCTTCCAAAAACCAAATGCGCAATGTTGTTTAAAAGCGGCCATATTGCAAACCACACCTTTATAATCAAAAAAAGGCATGCTCCATTTCATGGTTTCGATTATCACAGGCGAGGCTTCATGCACCAAAGCTCTCAGATAGTTTAAAATTGGCTTTGCAAATTCGGGTGATTTTTCGATGTAGGCATCAACCCGGCTATCGTAATGTTCCATAATTAAAGTTAGCGATTACAACAACTCCGGCAAAATGGATTTAAATACGCCCTGCCAAAACCGGGCGTGGACAAGCTCCTGCAAAAAAAAACCCGCTTCAAAAAAAGCGGGCCTTAAAAAAAATTATAAAACTATCCCTCCCCCTTTAGGGGGCCGGGGGGCTTATGAATCAATCTTAGCGTATTTAGCGTTGCGCTCAATGAACTCGCGGCGTGGGGCAACTTCATCACCCATCAGCATACTGAAGGTATGGTCGCACTCGGCGGCGTTTTCAATGGTAGCGCGTTTAAGCGTACGGGTTGCCGGGTTCATGGTAGTATCCCAAAGCTGGATATCGTTCATCTCACCCAAACCTTTATAGCGTTGCACGTGCACACTGTCTTCCTTGCCGGCACCTTTAAGGCGCTGAATAGCGGCATCGCGCTGTACGTCGTTCCAGCAGTATTCATACTCCTTACCTTTTTTAACCTGGTAAAGCGGCGGCGAAGCAATATATACATAACCGGCCTCAACCAGCTCCTTCATGTAACGGAAGAAGAAGGTAAGGATCAGCGTGGTAATGTGCGAACCGTCCACGTCGGCATCCGTCATGATGATGATCTTATGGTAACGGAGCTTGGTTAAGTTAAGGGCTTTATCATCTTCAGGCGTACCGCGGCTTACGCCCAAACCGGTAAACATGTTCTTGATCTCTTCGTTTTCGTAAATCTTGTGCTCCATGGCTTTCTCCACGTTCAGGATCTTACCACGCAATGGTAAAATAGCCTGGTACTCGCGGTTACGGCCCTGTTTGGCGGTACCACCCGCCGAGTCACCTTCGACAAGGAATAACTCACAAAGGGTTGGATCGCTGTTGGCACAATCAGACAGTTTGCCCGGTAAACCCGAACCTGTCATTACACTCTTACGCTGTACCATTTCGCGCGCTTTACGGGCAGCGGCACGGGCAGTAGCGGCAAGGATTACTTTATTTACAATCAGCCGGGCTTCTTTAGGGTTCTCTTCCAAAAAGTTACCCAAAATTTCACCCACAGCCACGTCAACCGCACCCATCACCTCGTTGTTACCCAACTTACTTTTGGTTTGGCCTTCAAACTGAGGCTCCTGCACTTTTACTGATATAATAGCAGTTAATCCTTCGCGGAAGTCATCACCGCTGATCTCAACTTTTACGTTTTTCAGCAAGCCCTCTTTATCTGCATAGGCTTTTAAGGTACGGGTTAAACCGCGACGGAAGCCTGCTACGTGCGTACCACCCTCAATGGTGTTGATGTTATTTACATACGAAAAAACATTCTCGCTGTAAGTATCATTATACTGCAGGGCAAGCTCAACCGGGATACCGCCCTTATTACCATCTACATAAATGGGCTCAGGGATGATCGATGTACGTGTTCCGTCCAAAAACTTAACAAACTCGCGCAAACCACCTTCTGAGAAAAACTCTTCGCTACGGAAAGTACCATCTTCCTGGGTTTCACGCTCATCGGTTAAACTCAGGCGAATGCCTTTGTTCAGGAACGACAGTTCACGCAAACGGGCAGCAAGCGTATCATATTTATACTCGGTAGTGGTAGTAAAAATTTCCGGATCGGGCTGAAAGGTTTGGATAGTACCCGTTTTATCAGATACGCCAATTTCCTTAACGTCAAACATCGGCTTGCCGCGTTCGTATTCCTGGGTAAAGATCTTGCCTTCACGGTGCACAAGGGTCTTCACATGGGTTGATAATGCGTTAACGCAACTCACACCCACACCGTGTAAACCGCCGGATACTTTATAAGTATCCTTATCAAATTTACCACCGGCGTGCAAAACGGTCATTACAATTTCAAGCGCCGATTTACCCTCTTTTGTATTGATACCCGTAGGGATACCACGACCGTTATCTGATACGGTTATGGAATTGCCAACATGTATAGTAACTTTTATATCATCGCAATAACCGGCAAGGGCTTCGTCGATAGAGTTATCAACTACTTCATATACAAGGTGGTGCAAACCTTTAACACCTGTATCGCCAATGTACATCGACGGACGCTTGCGCACCGCCTCTAAACCTTCTAAAACCTGTATGTTATCTGCTGAATAATTGGATTTATCCTGAATTTCTTCGCTCATATTTATTTAATGAAACAATCTTCAAAATTACATAAAATACCCCAAATTAACGATTATTTGTGGATAAAAGTACAGTTGTGGAGAGTTGTCAGAATCAGGATTTGCAGGATTTTAGAATTGTCAGAATACTTTGTCTGAACTCGAGTTTTGTAGAATTTAGAGGATTGGTTGTATTTCCAACTCTGGCAATGCATTAATAGTTTTAAAGAATCCAGTTCATAAGTTCCGAAATCAAAAATCCGATATTCAAAATCATTAATGGCGTTGCCTTCGGCCGGGCTATCCGCTCATACGCCTGCAGGCATTATGCCATGCCGGTATCCGCTTCTATCCCCTAACGCAAAATGCCGTAAAACGAGGACTGTAGTGGATAAGAAAGACTTTGCCGTTTACGGCTTTGCCCGCAAAATTTAAATCATCCGGCCATCATAATAAATCCCATCTGCATATTTATAATTTGAAATTTGCACATCTGCTTGCCCCCAAAATCACTGCATCTAAAATTAGGATACTTGCAATGAAAGATTATCTTTGTCAAAATTTTATAATATTTTTCAGATTGACAGAAATGAAAACCAGTGCTTCAGTTTTAACCAAACTTACTTTAGGATTAGCAATTGCAGGTAGCGTTGCGGCCTGTACTCAAAATAAAACCGCCGATAAACCGGCTGCTGCAACCACAGCAGCTCCTGATAAAGAAACTATTGTTTATGTAAACTCCGACTCTTTATTAAACAAGTACGATTACTTTAAGGATATGTCAAAACGCCTTGAAGAAAAAGGCAAAGCATCACAAACCGATCTGCAAAACCGCGGTCAGGCTTTTCAGCGCCAGGTTGCCGAATACCAGAAAAATCAGGCTACCATGCCGGCCGATCAACGCCAGGCTACCGAGCAACAGTTACAGCGTAAACAACAGGAATTACAAGGCTACTCTCAAAATGCAGGTGCCGAATTCCAAAACGAGCAAGCCTCTGAAAATGCTAAACTGTATGATAAAATTGCCGACTTTGTAAAGGGTTATGCTAAAGAAAAAGGCTACAAACTGGTGTTAACCTATTCAAAAGCTAATCCAACCGTATTGTATGGTGATCCATCGTTAGATGTTACCGTTGACGTTGCCAAACGCCTTAACGAAGCTTACGCTAAAGACAAAAAATAATATCCTGATTTGAAAATTTGATGATGTGTCAATTTGAAAATTATTGATCGCATTCAAATTATCAAATTGACACATTTTCAAATTAAAACCTCAGGGAATGATGATTTGAAAATTTGATGATGTAGTAATTTGAACATTACAAGTCATTTTCAAATACTCAAATTGACACATTTTCAAATTAAAACCTCAACTTCGGTTGAGGTTTTTTAATTTAGGGCAATATGGAAAATACGGCACACGAAAAATTTATGCGCATAGCCATTGAACTGGCCGAAGACAATGTAAAGCGCGGAATGGGCGGGCCTTTTGGGGCCGTAATAGTTAAGGACGGCATGATCATAGCCCGTAGCGCCAACCGTGTTGTACCCACTAATGACCCTACCGCACACGCCGAAGTCTCGGTGATCCGTCTGGCCTGCCAGGAACTGGGAACATATAATTTATCAGGCTGCGAAATTTATACCAGCTGTGAGCCCTGCCCAATGTGCCTGGGCGCTATTTACTGGGCACGTATAGATAAAATTTATTACGCCAATACCAAAGCCGATGCCGCCGCGATAGGTTTCGACGATCATTTTATTTATGATGAACTGGGCTGCACCATGGAAAAACGCAAGCTTCCTTTTGTCCAAATCCTTCGTGATGAAGCGCTAACTGCCTTTAAACTTTGGGAAACAACCGAGCATAAAGATCATTATTAAATCGCCCCTCTAAATCTCCCCTAAAGGGGAGACTTTTAAAATACATTACCCGGCTTTCAGAAGCCCTCTCCCTTTAGGGGAGGGTTGGGTGGGGCTATTCCTCTTCTTTTTCTTCAAAAAAATTATCTTTCAGGTCATCAATCTCGCGCCTGTCGGCCTTAGTGGGACGGCCCGTGCCACGATCACGCTTCAGTATCGGGGCATGGAACATTGATTTAAAGGCCTGGGTTTGTTCAACAGGGGTTATATCCTCGTAAAAATTAACAGCGGTTTTGGCGTCTACCCGGTTTTCCAACAAGCCGGTTACTTTTACAACCTTGCGTTCAATGCCTTTTGCTACCTGGTAAACATCGCCAATTTTCACCTCGTATGACGGCTTGATGTTTTTACCGTCCAGCTTGATGCGGCCGGCCTTACAGGCATCAGAAGCCAGTGTACGGGTTTTAAACACGCGGATGGCCCACAGGTATTTATCTATTCTCAGTTTCTCTTTTTCGGCCATAATATTCAATTGCTTTTATACCGATTATCCGGTCGGCCGGCTAATTTACCAATATCATTTTACGTACAAATAAAAGCATCCCTGTTCGGGAGATGCTTTACAGCTGAAACGCAACTTGCCACGCCGCTATCCCGACGGTGGTATAAGTATAAAGCCTCAAATTTACGGCTTTTAAAACGGCTTTGCCAGAGATTATTGTAGTTATCAAAAACCTTTTATGATCCGGTACTTTTTACAACTTACTTGGCAGGTCTTTTTTAATGAACTTATGATAAAGGTATTCGGCATAACCAACGCTAACATAATCAGGAAATTTCCAGTGTGGATAATAGCGCCTTTGGATGTATTTGAGAAAGCTAAAAAACAAAACCCCAAAAATAAGCAGCAATGCCAGGCCAAGTAAAATAATGGCAATCAGTACAAATGGGGTCATACCTGGGAATAATTTGGTAATAGTAATAAATTAAAAGGTTAAAACAATTATACCAATACTCATCCAAGGTAACAGATTGATATAATAAGCAGTTATACGATAAGTAAAGTACTAATGTTTACTGCTTTATAAATTTATTTACCAGCAACACTAACAAATAACAATAAATAAGCGCTTTTTTAAAATCAAGTTATTACCCAAAAATCCTATTATCCCCCCCCGGAATTATACCTATAAGCGCCCGTTGAAATAAAAAAAGTAAGCCTCCCGACACTCGCTGTCCGGAAGGCTTTTGACACCTAATTAGTTTAAACGTTGGTTTCCGTTTATGTAAAATTAAAGTTTCCTTAATGTGTTTTTATGTCGTATCAGCTAATTGTCCGCATATTGTATAAATGTGTAATATCAAACACATAAAGGCCCAAATACTATACGCAACTTGTTATTATACTCAAAGCTTTCTCAAAGAATCCATAATATTTTGTCAAGGCCTTTCCTGCGCTTAGTTGTAATTAATCTTTCAACTCCCGCCAGTCTTTCATGACATTCAATCTTTTAAAACATATTTCCTTAAAAATCCTTTAATTTGCCAAAAGTTTAATTTCACCAATGCAAGATCTTAAAAAACTGATTGAAGAGGCCTGGGAAGACAGGAACCTGCTGAACTATAATGAATACACCAACGCCATTGAAACCGTTATTGACCGTTTGGACAAAGGCGAGATCCGTGTGGCCGAACCCATTGGCACACGCTGGCATGTAAATGAGTGGATTAAAAAGGCGGTTGTTTTGTATTTCCCGACCAGGCAAATGGAAGAAGTTAAAACCGGCCCTTTTGTTTTTCATGACAAAATGAAACTCAAAACTGATTACAAACAAACCGGCGTTCGCGTGGTACCTCATGGTATTGCCCGTTACGGTGCCCACCTGGCTAAAGGTGTTATCATGATGCCATCGTACGTAAACATTGGCGCTTATGTTGATGAAGGCACCATGGTTGATACCTGGGCTACTGTTGGCTCATGCGCGCAGATTGGCAAACATGTACACTTAAGCGGTGGTGTTGGTATCGGTGGTGTATTGGAGCCTCTGCAAGCCGCCCCGGTTATTATTGAAGATAACTGCTTTATTGGTTCACGTGCCATTGTTGTTGAGGGCGTACATGTTGAACATGAAGCTGTATTAGGTGCAAACGTGGTATTAACCGCATCAACCAAAATCATTGATGTTACCCACAGCACCCCGGTTGAATATAAAGGCCGCGTACCTGCCCGCTCGGTGGTAATTCCGGGTTCATATACCAAAAAGTTTGCTGCCGGCGAATACCAGGTGCCTTGTGCCCTCATCATCGGTACACGTAAGGAATCAACCGACAAAAAAACGTCATTGAATGACGCCCTGCGTGAAAACAACGTAGCGGTGTAATTTTAGATATGAGATATCAGATGTGAGATATGAGATTTTGCTTGGTAAAGATTCCGGCAATACCTTTATTTCACATCTGCTATATTCCTCTGAGAATGCAGCATTTCTCACGTCTCATATCTCAAATCTCATATCTAAAACATGAAGATAGGATACGATGCTAAACGGGCTTTTTACAATAATACCGGCTTAGGTAATTACAGCCGCTGGTTAATTAAAGGCATAGCGTCGCTCAATCTATCCAACCTTTTATATTTATATACGCCAAAGGCCAAAGCCAATCCACGGCTTAATTTTATTGGCGGTTATCCCAATATCCGCACTGTTACCCCAAAAAGCAAATGGTTTACTTCATGGTGGCGTAGTAAAGGAATTATCAAAGATTTAAAACGTGATGGTATTGAATTGTACCATGGTTTAAGTCACGAGTTGCCTTCGGGAATCGAACATACCGGCATTAAGTCGGTTGTTACCATGCATGACCTCATCTTCATGCGTTATCCGAAACATTTTGGTGCGGTTAATTACCGTATTTACCTCGCTAAGGTTAAACATGCCTGCCGCGTCGCGGATCAAATTATCGCCATAAGCCAAAAAACAAAGGATGACCTTGTCGACCTGCTCAGCATCGCCCCCCAAAAAATAGAAGTTGTTTACCAGGGATGTGACCCTTCATTTGCAATTGAACAAACCGCCGCGCAAAAATCGGCAGTAAAAGAAAAATATAACCTGCCCAACCGCTTTATTTTGAGTGTTGGCACTATTGAAGAACGCAAAAACCTGCTGCTAACCGTTAAGGCTTTAAAAAATGTGGATGACACAACGCTGGTAGTAATTGGCAAAGAAACCCGATACACAGAATTGGTTAAAACATATATAACAGCTAATAACTTAAACCACCGGGTAATATTTTTAAAAGACGTTACCTTTGCAGAGTTACCTGCTGTTTATCAGCTGGCATCGGTATTTGTTTACCCGTCACGGTACGAAGGATTTGGTATACCCGTGTTAGAAGCTTTAAACTCCGGCACGCCGGTTATAGCAGCAACAGGCTCATGCCTTGAAGAAGCAGGCGGGCCAGGCAGCCTTTATGTGAACCCTGATGATGATACGGGTCTTGCCGAAAAACTAAACCAGGTGCTTAGTGATGATGGCTTAAGGCAAACCATGATCACTAAAGGCCGCGCTTACGCAGCTAATTTTACCAATAATATACTGAGCCTGCAATTAATGCAGCTTTACCAAAATATTTTGAACCATGCTTAGAGACGAAGTAGCCAAGGCTTTTAAAATTGTACAAGAGGGTGGCATCATCCTTTACCCTACCGATACCATTTGGGGCATAGGCTGCGACGCCACCAATACCGAAGCCATTCAAAAGATCTACCGCCTGAAACAGCGCGATGAGGCCAAAAGCATGATCATTTTGCTGGATACCGAAAACAAGCTGGAAAGCTATATTAGCGAAGTAAACCCGCTGGCTTTTGAACTGATTGAATATGCCGAGAACCCGTTAACACTGGTAATGCCGGGCGCCAAAAACATTTCTCCGGCATTAATTGCCGCCGATGGCAGCGTGGGGATCAGGGTTGTAAAAGACACCCCTTTTTGCCAGCAATTGATCCAGCGTTTACGCAAACCATTGGTGTCAACATCAGCTAACATCAGCGGAAAACCTTCGCCGCAGCATTTTTCGCAAATAGACCAGGAAATTATTGATGGCGTTGATTATGTTGTTGATTTGGAGCAGCATAGCAAGGAGATCAAAACACCATCAACCATCATGAGGCTGGCCCCTGATGGCAGGTTTGAGTTTTTGCGTCGTTAACGAGAGATTATAGGTTGAAGATTAGTGATTAGTTAAAAAGGTATTTTTGAAGATATGTTTTAACAGAAACATTTTTATAAAATCTTTTGTGTAACCCCTCTACATATTCAATATACTGACTATCAATTATTTAAATCAAAATAATTAAAATTGTGTTAACCCTGTTAACCCCCTGTCGTGCAGAAAGCCGGAAGTATGAGGTCCAAAGTCTGAAGTCTGAAAGTTTTGTTTATTAAGTGGAAAGATACTTAAGACTTTCCACTTACTACTTTCGACTTTACCGGGGCATTTTACCAATTAATCTTACCTTTGTACCCTTATTAGCGTTTTTAAAGCATCCAACTATGCAGCAACACCTCAGGCATCCCGTATTTTCTGTTATATCCCATTTAGCGGGCGAACAAAACGTACAGGCCTTTGCTATAGGTGGTTTTGTGCGCGATATTTTCCTGAACCGCCCGTCGAAAGATATTGATATCGTGATTATTGGCAATGGGATAGCCTTTGCCGAAGTTGTTGCCAATACACTTAAAGTTAAACTGGCGGTTTATAAAAACTTCGGTACGGCCTCGCTCAAATACCGCGATCTGGAGATAGAGTTTGTTGGCGCCCGCAAGGAATCGTACCGTCGCGACTCGCGCAAGCCAATTGTGGAGAATGGCACTTTGGAAGATGATCAGAAACGCCGCGATTTTACCATCAACGCGCTGGCCATTTCCCTCCACCCGGATACTTTTGGTGAGTTGCTTGACCCCTTTAACGGTATTGCCGACCTGGAAAACAAGCTGATCCGTACGCCGCTTAATCCTAACGAAACTTTTTCTGATGATCCGCTGCGCATGATGCGGGCCATCAGGTTTGCTACCCAGCTTAATTTCAGGATTGATGATATCGCTGTTGAAGCCATTAAAACCACTGCCGACAGGATCAGTATCATATCGCAGGAACGGATTACCGATGAACTGAACAAGATCATCCTATCGCCGGTACCATCAATAGGCTTTAATTATTTGTTTGATACCGGACTGCTGCATAAGATCTTCCCGCAAATGGTAGCCCTTTACGGAGTTGATTATGTAGATGGCAAAGGCCATAAGGATAACTTTTACCATACCCTTCAGGTACTTGACAACATCTGCGAAACTACTGACGACCTGTGGTTACGCTGGGCTGCTATACTGCATGACATAGCAAAACCCGCCACCAAACGTTTTGAGCCCAGCCACGGCTGGACTTTTCATGGTCATGAAGACCGGGGCGCACGCATGGTGCCCAAGATCTTCACCCAGCTTAAGCTGCCGCTTAATGAAAAAATGAAGCAGGTTCAAAAGTTGGTGCAGCTGCATTTAAGGCCCATCGTACTTTCACAATCCATAGTTACCGATTCGGCAGTGAGGCGTTTGCTTTTTGAGGCAGGAGACGATATTGAAGCACTGATGTTGTTGTGTAAAGCAGACATCACCACCAAAAACGAATATAAGGTTAAAAAATATCGTAACAATTTTGAGCTTGTTCAACAAAAATTAAGAGACGTTGAGGAGCGCGACAGCATCCGTAACTGGCAGCCGCCGGTTACCGGTAACGATATCATGACCATATTTGGGATAAAAGAAGGCCGCGAGGTAGGAATAATCAAAAATCAGATCCGCGAAGCCATATTGGAAGGCGAAATTCCCAACAATCGTGAGGCCGCGTTAACCTTTACAATCAGCAAAGGCATTGAAATTGGCTTAAAAGTTGTGACTACCCCAAATTAAATTAAAACATTATTATTTTTGTCCAAAATCTACAATAAACAATGGCAGTATACAGGTTCAGGGTTACTTTTGAAGACTACGATGACGTTACGAGAGAAATTGATGTAAAATCAAATCAAACTTTCGAAGATCTTCACCGCGCAATTCATCAGTCAACCGGGTACAATCCGGAATTTTCTTCATCATTTTATATCAGTAATGATCAGTGGACCAAAGGTGAAGAAATAACTTACCTGCCTAACCAAAGGCGTATTGACCGTGGTGTATCATTAATGAATAAAGTAAAGCTGTTGAGTTTTATTGATGACCCGCACCAAAAATTTTACTATACATTCAATTTCGATCGTCCATTTGATTTTCATGTGGAACTGATGAAGATCATTTTAGATGAAACACCGGGCACAACTTACCCTGCCGTTGTAAAATCAGTTGGCGAAGCGCCTAAACAATTTGGCAATGCATTTAACGCTACCGTTTTACCGCCTGTTACCGAAGACTTCGACTTTTTGAACGAAATGGCCTTTAACCCGGAGGACGCCGAAGATTTTTCGGAAGTTACAGATACCGATGATCTACCGGAAGAAAAACACAGCGGCGGCGAAGAAGAAGAGGAGGAAGATGAATTCGGCAATGAATTTAGCGATGACGAAGGCTTTGATGATGATGAAAGGCCTGGCCGCGGCAGTAGCGACGATTATTAATCATAAAAAACGAGTATATAAATTATATACTCGTTTTTTATGTCAGGCCGCCTCACTTGTTTTGTTACTTTAACCAGCTCATAATAATTTACCCCCATTTATCAATGAATAACAAAAATTACTATGCCATAATTATGGCCGGAGGAATTGGAAGCCGCTTTTGGCCGATAAGCCGTACATCGCACCCCAAACAGTTTATCGATATACTTGGTACCGGTAAAACCTTAATACAAAATACCTACGAGCGTTTCCTGAAAGTTTGCCCTAAAGAAAATATTTACGTTGTTACTAACGAAAACTACACCAAACTGGTAAAACAACAATTGCCCGATATGGAGGATCAGCAGATCCTTACCGAACCGGTAATGCGAAACACCGCTCCTTGTGTTGCCTATGGTTGTTTTAAAATTGAAAGCCTTAACCCGGATGCCGCTATTGTTGTAGCCCCTTCCGATCAGCAGATCCTGGATGAAGATGCTTTTGTTGCCGCTATCGAAAAATCATTGCAAACCGCCGCTTCAAATGATTATCTGATAACCCTGGGCATTAAACCATCAAGGCCCGATACCGGTTACGGATATATTCAATACACTGATAACGTTATCAACGATGAGTTTCATAAAGTAAAAACCTTTACCGAAAAACCCACTCTTGAAATAGCTAAAACCTTTATTCAAAGCGGCGACTTTTTATGGAATGCCGGCATCTTTGTTTGGTCGGCCAAAACTATTGTTAAGGCCTTTAATCAGTACCTGCCCGAAATGCACGAGATTTTTGCTGATGCGAAGCCGGTGTACAATTCGGATAAAGAGAAACCTCACGTTCACAATGTATACCAGCAATGCGTTAATATCTCGATAGATTACGGCATTATGGAAAAAGCAGATAATGTATATGTATTGCCTTCGGATTTTGGTTGGAGCGATCTGGGTACCTGGGCATCAATATATGACCTTGCCGAAAAGGATTATGTAGGTAATGCCGTTATCCCTGCCGAAAAAGTGATCATGTATGACTCTTCAAACTGTATGGTAAACGTGCCGGGCGAAAAACTGGTAATATTGCAGGGGCTGCATGATTATATCGTGGTAGAATCGAACAACTCCCTGCTCATTTGCCCCCGCGACCAGGAACAGAACATCAAGCAGGTTGTGGCCGATGTAAAGAACAAGTTCGGGACGAAGTATATTTAGTTACCCACATTTTTGATATGAGTAAAGCTTAGGCTTATGAACATGACGCAGGCTAATAAAACCCTCATTGTAGTTGCCGGCCCCACTGCAGTAGGGAAAACAGCTGCAGCCATTAAGTTAGCGCAACAGTTCAATACTGTAGTGGTTTCTGCCGATTCGAGACAATTTTTCAGGGAGATGAGTATTGGTACTGCCAAGCCTGATGAAAGCGAGTTGGCTACGGCCAAACACTACTTTATCAATTCGCACTCCATAACAGAAAGTTTTTCTGTTGGCGATTTTGAAAAGCAGGGGCTTGCGCTTTTAGATGAACTTTTTAAAGTACATGATAAGGTGATCCTGGCGGGAGGGTCAGGTTTGTACATTAAAGCTATTTGTGAAGGCTTTGATGACTTGCCCGTAGCCAATAATTCGGTACGTGAAAAACTAAACCAACAACTGGAAAGGGAAGGAATTACAACATTACAAAAACAACTACAACAGGTCGACCCGGATTATTATACCCAGGTCGACCTTAATAATCCTCAGCGTATCATCAGGGCGTTGGAAGTATTTGAAACCTCAGGTAAACCATTTTCATCTTATCGCAACGCTACTGTAAATAAAAGACCTTTTAATATTATCAAACTGGCGCTTGATATGCCCCGCGGAAAATTGTATGAACGTATAAACCTTCGCGTCGATCTGATGGTTAAACAAGGCCTTATTCAAGAAGTAAAAAGCCTCCTGCCCTACCGGGAGCTTAATGCTTTAAATACAGTGGGGTATTCAGAGCTATTTGATTACTTCGATGGTAAAACCAGCCTCGATGAAGCCCTGCTGCTTATAAAACAAAATACCAGGCGCTTTGCAAAAAGGCAGCTTACCTGGTTCAGAAAAGATAAAGATTTTGTTTGGTTTGATGCCGGTGCTCCCGATGTTATTGACCAGATGCTCAAAGCCATTGAAACTTCCGCATAATTATTTTATTGCGGCAGCAGGCTTTGTAAATATTTGCCGTAACCACTTTTGATATACTTGTTAACTAACAGCCGCAACTGATCGTCATTGATAAACCCACGGCGGTAAGCAACCTCTTCAATACATCCGATTTTTGTTGACTGGCGTTTTTCGATCACGCGCACATATTCGGTAGCGTCGCTCAATGAATCAAACGTACCCGTATCTAACCAGGCTGTTCCCTTATCCATAACGCCAACATGCAGGTTACCCTGTTCAAGATAAAACTTGTTAACATCGGTAATTTCATACTCACCGCGGGGTGAGGGTTCAAGATCTTTAGCAATTTGAATTACCGAATTATCATAAAAATAAAGGCCGGGTACTGCAAATTTCGATTTTGGCTGCAAAGGTTTCTCCTCAATTGACAAGGCCCTGAATTCGGCATCAAACTCAACCACACCGTAACGTTCAGGATCGGCCACATGATACGCAAAAATAGCAGCGCCATCTACATCGTTAAAACTGCGGATCAATTCGTTAAATCCGGTACCATAAAATATATTATCGCCCAATATCAAAGCTACTTTATCATCGCCTATAAATTGCTCGCCAATAACAAAAGCCTGGGCAAGTCCATTAGGCTTTTCCTGTATAGCATATTCAAATTTACAGCCTAACTCTGTGCCATCGCCCAGCAACCGTTTAAAACCGGGATTATCTTCGGCTGTAGTAATGATCAGAATTTCTTTGATATCCGCCTGCATCAAAACCGATAATGGGTAGTATATCATTGGCTTATCATAAATAGGCATCAGTTGTTTACTGATTGCCCTGGTTATAGGATAAAGTCGGGTGCCTGACCCTCCTGCTAAAATAATGCCTTTCATATTTGATTATACTAATTTTTAAATAAACATCCCGAAGTTAGTATATAATAATGCTTCCGTAATATCAGGGCCCATTATTGTACTGTTGAACAATGCTATCAGGTATAAAGTTGGTATTTATTGTTCAATATGCAAACTTATATTTTATCTGATTATTTTGAACATAAACCATGTACCAGGCAACAAGCCTTTTTCAAAGGCAAAATCCACAGGGCTGACGTATAAGAAACGGTAAAAATGAGTAGTGTTACCAACAAAATGTTGGTAAAGAGGGAATAAGTTTAAATGTTCGGGGGGGGGGTAAAGCCTTTTAGAGTTTTTTCTTTGTAAAAAGAATATGACAACCTCACTCCATGATCATTTCAGATGGATACCCGATCCGCGCACGGGCAATAATAAGAAACATAATTTACTGGAAGTAATAATCCTATCGGTATTGGCGGTTGTATGCGGTGCGGAAAGCTGGTACGAAATGGAGGAGTTTGGCAAGGAAAAAGAAGACTTTTTAAAACAGTTGCTACCGCTTGAAAATGGCATACCGAGTCATGATACGATCAATCGCGTTTTTATGATGATCGATGCGGATGTTTTTGAACGCTGTTTCCGCGCCTGGACGGCGGAACTTGGCCAGAGCCTTCAAACAACAGGTACATCTGGCGAAAGGGAACTGATTGCTATCGATGGAAAGAGCGTCTGCAATAGCGCCTGCAAGCATCAGGGATTGGGGCATTACATTTGGTAAGTGCCTGGTCAGGCCGTAATCAGTTGGTACTTGGGCAACAAAAGGTGGCTGACAAGAGTAATGAGATTAGTGCCATCCCGGCATTACTATCTTTATTGAACATTAAGGGGGCAGTAGTCAGCATCGATGCGATGGGCACCCAAAAAGCAATCGCTGAAAAGATTATCGAAAGTCAGGGGATTATATCCTGGCCCTGAAGCAAAACCATGAAACGTTTTATGACCAGGTAACCAACCAGTTTAACTTCAGGGAAGACAGTTACAGCCAGCATCTGGATAAAGGGCACGGGCGGTCTGAGATCAGAACCTGCAAGGTCATACATGAACTTAACTGGATTGACGAAAAGGAAAATTGGAAAGGAATAAAGAGTATTATCAAAATCACCTCCGAACGCATAATTGGGGACAGCCGTACTACACAAAATCGTTATTACATCTCCAGCCTTCAGGCAGACGCTGCCTATTTTAACAAAGCCATCCGCACACATTGGGGAATAGAAAACCAGTTGCACTGGCAACTGGATGTTGGTTTTGCCGAAGATTATAATACCACACGAAATAGTCAGGCTGCACAAAATCTTGCTGTAGTCAGAAAGATAGCTTTAAATATTCTAAAGGCTGACAAAACCAGCAAAGCCAGCATAAAGGCCAAAAGAAAAATGGCTGGGTGGAATCACAAGTTTCTCCTAACACTTATAGCTAACAAAAATTTCTAATGCGTCGGCCCTGGCAAAATCCATTTAATACCCTCAACATTAGCATAAAATTGTTATTATTGCAGTTTGAACGTTAAAAACTACTATTTAGGTGGATTTAGCGGATTTTCATTGTTAACATGCATAAATATTATCTTACTCATCTGCAGGAATTAGAATCAGAGGCCATTTACGTTATCAGGGAAGTGGTTGCACAATTTGATCGTCCTGCCATCCTGTTTTCGGGCGGGAAAGACTCTATTGTTGTAACGCACCTGGCAAAAAAGGCATTCTGGCCCGCTAAAATCCCAATGCCCCTAATCCATATTGATACCGGTCATAACTTTCCTGAAACTATGGAGTTTAGGGATAAGCTGGTTGAAAACCTTGGCGTACAACTTATTGTAGGGTCGGTTCAGGAATCAATTAACAAAGGCCGCGCAGTTGAGGAAAGCGGTATCAACGCCAGCCGAAACGAGTTGCAGATAGTAACCCTGCTTGATACCATCGAAAGCAATAAGATAGATGCCGCTATCGGCGGTGCACGCCGTGATGAAGAAAAGGCCCGTGCTAAAGAACGTTTCTTCAGTCACCGCGATGAGTTTGGCCAGTGGGATCCTAAAAACCAACGCCCCGAGCTCTGGAATATCTTTAACGGCCGCAAGCGCATGGGCGAACACTTCCGTGTGTTCCCGATCAGTAACTGGACCGAAATGGATATCTGGAACTACATTCTGCAGGAAAATATAGCCATACCTTCATTATACTTTGCACACCAGCGTAACGCTGTTTACCGCGATAATACCTGGCTGCCTGCTTCAGAGTTCTTGCAGCTTAGGGAGGGTGAAACTATCGAAAACAAACTCATGCGTTTTCGTACACTGGGCGATATCACAATCACCGGCGGCATCGAATCAGACGCCGATACACTGGAAAAGATAGTTGCCGAAGTATCAGCAACCCGCAGCACCGAACGAGGCAACCGAAGCGACGATAAACGCTCGGATACATCAATGGAAGACAGGAAAAAACAAGGTTATTTTTAAATTTGATTCAATGAGCCTTCAGGCAGTCAAGCCGGGAGCAAAACATACCACCACAATGGAATTATTACGTTTTACTACAGCAGGTAGTGTTGACGATGGGAAAAGCACCCTTATAGGGCGCTTGCTATACGATTCGAAATCCATCTTTGAAGACCAGATGGAGGCTGTAAAACAATCGAGCGAACGAAAAGGGCTTCAGCATGTTGATCTTTCATTATTAACCGACGGTTTGCGTTCGGAGCGCGAGCAGGGCATTACCATTGACGTGGCCTACCGCTATTTTGCCACACCCAAACGTAAATTTATTATAGCCGATACCCCCGGCCATATCCAGTATACCCGCAACATGGTTACCGGCGCTTCAACCGCAAACCTTGCCCTGGTACTCATTGATGCCCGCAAAGGCGTGGTTGAGCAAACCTGCCGCCACTCATTTATTGCATCACTATTAAAAATACCACACATTATTGTTTGTGTGAACAAAATGGACCTGGTTGATTACAGCGAAGAGGCTTTTAACAAAGTAGTTGAACAATATGAAGCTTTTGCAGCAAAAATTGATGTCACTGATATCCGTTTTGTGCCTATCAGCGCTTTAGCCGGTGACAATGTGGTTAACGATTCGGAAAACATGCCATGGTACAAAGGCGAAAGCCTGTTACATACACTGGAGACTATCCATATTGCCAGTGATGAAAACCACTCTGATGCCCGCTTCCCGGTGCAAACAGTGATCCGTCCTCATGCGGATGAATATCATGATTACCGCGGTTATGCCGGCCGGATAGCAGGCGGTATTTTCAGGCCTGGCGATAAGATCACCGTATTGCCATCAGGATTAACATCAGCCATAAAATCTATCGATACTTATTCGGGTCCGGTTGAGGAAGCTTTTGCACCAATGTCGGTTTCCATTACTTTGGAGGATGATATTGATGTAAGTCGCGGCGATATGATTGTAAAAGATGACAGCGAACCGCAGGTGAGCCAGGACCTTGACGCCATGATTTGCTGGATGGCAACCCGCAGCCCGCGCCCAGGCGCTAAATATCATCTCAAAACCACCACCCGCGAGGTAATGTCAATCATTAAGGAAGTTTATTATAAACTTGATATCAATACGCTTGAAAAACAGGAAGAAAATACTGATATTAAGATGAACGAAATGGTGAAGATCCGTTTACGCACTACTCAACCCGTAGTGTTTGACGAGTATCGCAAAAACCGTATTACCGGCTCATTGATCCTGGTTGATGAATCAACTAATGAAACGGTAGCAGCAGGGACATTCCTGTAAGCTATTTGGAAAAAAGCTAAAAAATGCCAGGTTTGTAAGAAAAGCCTGGCATTTTATTTTTTTAAACCATTGTTTATTGTACGGCGGCCAATTTTTTAATACAAGCTTTTAAGCTGTCGCGCCAGTAAGGGATCTCTATATTAAACGTAGCTTTGATCTTAGCCTTATCCAGTACCGAATATGCCGGTCGTTGCGCATTCGTTGGATATTCTGATGTGCGTATTGGGAGTACTTTAACATCAGTACCTGAAATATCAAAGATGCCTTTGGCAAAGTCATACCATGAGGTTACCCCTTCATTGCTGTAATGATAAATACCATATGCTTTTTTGCCCGCTGTTATGATAGTTAAAATTGCTTCTGCCAGGTCAATAGCATATGTGGGTGTGCCCACCTGGTCTGCAATCACCTTAACCTCATCACGGTCGGCCCCAAGCCTTAGCATGGTTTTTACAAAATTGTTGCCATACTCGGAGTATAGCCAGCTTGTACGAATTGTATAGTGTTCATCAAGAATTTCCGCAATTGCCTGTTCGCCCTCCAGTTTGGTAAGGCCATATACACTGATAGGCTCAGCAATGGCTTCTTCTGTGAGTGGCAATGCCACGTCTCCCTTAAAAATAAAATCAGTTGAGATCTGCACAAGGGTAGCACCATATGCTTTACAATGCGTGGCAAGATTTGCGGCCCCTGTTTTATTGATCGCCCGGGCCAGGTCAACTTCGTCTTCCGCTTTATCAACAGCGGTATAAGCAGCGCAATTGATAGCAAACGTTGGTTTATATTTTTCAAAAACAATATCCAGCAAATCTCCCCGCAGAATGTCCGCCTCTTCTTCGGGCAGGAAATGGATATAATCTATTTTCCTTTCGCCTGCAACTTTCTTTAAGCAATTACCTAATTGCCCTGATGCTCCAAATACGATGATATTTTGCATTTTTTAGAAGTGTTATTTTTTGATTAAACCAGGATAAAAATTAGAACCCAAAATCAGGAGCATCCTTTAAAAAGGGCAGTTCAAGGTCTTTGTCCGATACCAGCACATCGCTCCCGCTGAGCTGCCAATCAATATTTAAATCAGGATCGGCATAATGCAGACCACTTTCTGACTCTTTGTTATAGTAGTTATCACATTTATACTGGAATACAGCTTCATCGCTCAATACAGTAAAGCCATGGGCAAATCCACGGGGAATAAAAAATTGCTCGTTATTCTGTTCGGTTAAATGCACTCCATAATATTGCCCATAAGTTGCCGACCCTTTGCGCAGGTCGACAGCTACGTCCAATACTTCGCCTTTGGTTACCCTAACCAACTTAGCTTGCGAAAACCGACCTTTTTGCAAGTGAAGGCCACGTAATACACCTTTCGTTGAATAGGATTGATTATCCTGTACAAAATTGACATTGAAGCCTGTAGCATCAGCAAACCGCTGTTGATTAAACGATTCAAAAAAATAACCGCGGTCATCATTAAAAATACGTGGTTTTATTAATAAACATCCCTCAAGCGGGGTTGGTATTATAGTCATATGTTTCACTTATAAACACAGTAATGTGTGGTCATTATAATTTGGTATAATTGACAAAACACATTAAAATTTATGCAATATTAATTAATAGATCTATAATCAAAGCCGATAATTATTCAAAAAGTCTTTTAAAGACTTAAATAAAACCCTGGTTACATCAATAATAGTTATACTTCTTACGATGGCAAAAAACTTAAGTTTCTCATTATAGCAAAAATTATGCTGCCGCAAATGTTAAAAAAAAGTAGTTAAGTTACGTTAATTTGCACCGTTTTCTTAATCAGGCTACAGTAGACTGCACGAAATACTTAAATAACATTCATAATTAATTCATACAAAAATCGTTTATTACGTCTTAAATAAAGGCATTTACAAAAGAAAAAGGATTAACAAATAATTAATTGATAGCATGCAAATAAATAAATATCGTTCCCACATAATTATCTCATTACTTAGTCTTTTTTTGTTGTTCTTCTGTATCAATCTTTATTTCAAAGAGCGAGAGGTTCAACAACAGCGCACAGTAGCTGACCCTGAATTAAAATCAGCAGACAACGAGGTTAACTCAAAGGATGACAAATTAAGTGCAACCACACCAGAACAAAAACAACCAGAACAAAAACCTATCCGCAATGCCATCGCAAGCCTGGCAAAAAAAGAAGATATTCAGGATAGTTCAGATCCCAGCACCCTGAAAAAACTTTTAATAAAAAAAGGCATTTATTTTGGCGATTTTTTGGGGAACGAAGATGTTGAACTCGCAGCTCCGCGTCCGGCGAACTTCTTAACACAAATTAACCAGTATTTTAATCTGTATACCGTGCCTGCCTGGTTTCATCATGTGGAACTCAAAAACGGCCAGTATGATTTTAGGGGCATTGATGAAGTTGCAGACTTTGCTGTAGCGCATGGCGCCAAAATACAAATGCAAAGCCCTGTGTGGTGGTATGTGCCTGATTGGGTAAAAAAAGGAAACTTTACGCCCGATGAGCTTAAAAATATCCTAAAAAATCATATCCAGGCTGTAATGCGCCATTATAGGGATAAATATCCGGGAGCCGTGCTTTCATGGGCCATTGTTAATGAATCGATGAGTGACAGCCCCGATTTTAATCCAAAATATTCGTTGCCAAACGGCCTTAGAAGTAACTTACCAATATGGAATGTAATTCACAAGCCCGGTTCAAATGACCCTACTGATTATATTCAATTAGCATTTGAATGGGCGCACGAAGCCGATCCTACAGCGAAACTTTATTGGACGGAATTTAACGTTGAATACAAAGGTTTTAAAATGGACAGATGGTTTAATATCGTTAAACAACTAAAAGATAAAGGCGTTCCTATTAATGGCGTGGGGTTCCAAACTCATTTGTATCAGGGATATAACCATCCATTTAGTGAGTTAACTGAAAACATGGACAGATTTGCAGCTCTTGGCCTTACAAGCGAAATAACTGAGTTAGACGCAATTATGTCAACTACATCACCGGTAGACCCACCTTTATTCAGGCCAACAATTATCGGTTCACCAACCCAGGTTGACTTTGATAAGCAAGGAAAATTATTTGCCGGCGTAATTTCAGCCTGCATTAAAGCCCAAAAATGCGATGCTATAATATTATGGGGCGAATGGGACCCAACCAGCTCCACAAATACCCAATACAAAAACAAATTAACAGGAGTTCCCCTTGGCAAGATGCACGCAAATATATTAGATGATAATTTGAAGCCTAAACCGGCGGTTGCCGCTATGGTTAATGCTGCCCGGCAACTCATATCTAAATAACTTATTACCTCAGAAAACGCCTCACGAAATCGTGGGGCGTTTTAGCAAATTTTGGAGACATTATTATAATAGCCCTCCTAATAACAAGTCCCGAAAGCCACCAAAATCTTCAAAAAAAAAGTTTGCCCTGTAAAAAGGCAAACTTTTTTTGAAATAACTGCCGCAAGCGGCATATAGTTAAAGCGCGTTATAAAACGGAATCATTTAACGTTGAGCAAATTCACCCTCTTTGCTCAAAAAATCCTGGTAAGCAAATTTAATTCCATCTTCCAGGCCGGTATGATATTTCCATCCGGCTTCACTCAACTTGGTTACATCCATTAATTTTCTTGGTGTACCATCTGGTTTAGAAACATCAAAAGTAATCTCACCTTCATAACCGATAATTTTTTTAACAAGCAATGCCAAATCTTTTATAGATATATCCTCACCCGTGCCAATGTTAACAAGACCGGGTTCATTATAGTTCTCCATTAAATAATAGCATGCTTCGGCAAGGTCATCGGCAAATAAAAATTCCCGTTTTGGAGAACCCGTCCCCCAGATGGTTACAGACGGCGCTTCCTGCTCTTTGGCTTCATGAAACCTACGTATCAGTGCCGGCAAAACATGCGAATTTTGAGGATGGTAATTATCATTAAACCCGTATAAATTTGTAGGCATAACTGATATGTAATTACAGCCATATTGAGCCCTGTAGGCATCGCACATCTTTATTCCGGCAATTTTTGCAACTGCATAAGGCTCATTGGTTTCTTCCAACAAACCCGTTAATAAGTAATCTTCTTTTAATGGTTGAGGAGCAAGTTTAGGATAAATACAACTTGAACCAAGAAACATCAGCTTTTTTACATCATTCAAGTATGATTGATGGATGATGTTGTTTTGTATTTGCAGATTATCGTATAAAAACTCGGCGCGGTAAACATTATTGGCTACAATACCTCCTACTTTTGCTGCAGCCAAAAAAACGTAATCTGGTTTTTCCTGTTCAAAAAAATCAGCTACCGCTTTTTGGTCTCTTAGATCAAGTGCAGATGAACTACGGGTAACAAAGTTAGTAAAACCCTCCTTTTCGAGCTTTCGCTGAATGGCTGAACCAACCATCCCCCTGTGACCGGCGATGTATATTTTACTTGATTTATCCATATTATTCAAATTGGTTTTTAATGCTGTATCCTGATTCTTTCAATAATTTTTCCCTTCTGAATAAATCCACATCAGCCGCAACCATTTCTTTAACCAATCCCTGCAGGTCATATTTAGGAGCCCAACCTAATTTTGTTTTAGATTTTGTTGGATCGCCGATAAGTAAATCAACTTCTGTCGGGCGGAAATACGCTTTGTCGACCGCTACTACTTCCTTACCAATTTCGATCTGAAAATCAGGGTTATTACAGCTAACAACATATCCAACTTCGTTAACACCTTCACCTTTAAATTCAATCTCGATACCAACTTCAGCAAATGCCAGCCTTACAAATTCGCGAACCCTGGTAGTTACCCCAGTAGCGATGACATAGTCTTCAGCAACTTCCTGCTGTAATATAAGGTACATGGCCTCCACATAATCCTTAGCATGTCCCCAGTCCCTTTGAGCATCCAGATTGCCCAGAAATAATTTATCCTGTAACCCCATAGCAATTTTTGCAGTTGCGCGGGTAATTTTACGGGTCACAAAAGTTTCACCACGCAATGGGCTTTCATGATTAAATAAAATACCGTTGCAGGCGTAAATTCCGTAAGCTTCCCTATAGTTTACAGTTATCCAATACGCATACATTTTTGCAACTGCATACGGAGAACGAGGGTAAAATGGAGTGGTTTCTGATTGAGGAACTGCTTGTACCAGTCCATAAAGTTCCGATGTTGAAGCCTGGTATATCTTAGTTTTCTTTTCAAGCCCTAAAATCCGGATTGCTTCAAGCAATCTTAAAGTACCAATACCATCAGCATTAGCTGTATACTCGGGAGTATCAAAGCTAACCTTAACATGCGACATAGCCCCAAGATTATAGATCTCATCGGGCTGTACTTGCTGAATAATGCGGATAAGGTTAGTACTGTCGCTAAGATCACCATAATGTAGGATCATATTTTTATTATCATCGTGCGGATCCTGATATAAATGATCAATCCTATCTGTATTAAATAACGAGCTGCGGCGTTTTATACCGTGTACCACGTATCCTTTTGACAATAGTAGTTCGGTTAGATAGGCACCGTCCTGGCCTGTTATCCCTGTGATTAAAGCAATTTTCTTCATTATATTTTCTTTTATTAAATACTACAAACGGAATCTCTATTTCCATAATTTCTGTTAGGCAACTATTAATTAAAATTAAACAGTTAAGCAAAAGGAAACCGGCTACGAAGGAATAACCCTCCTTTTAAATTTGATCATAAATATTTCGTACAAAAAAATCGGCCCATAATATAAGTAACGTCTCCATAAGCGCCTTGGCTCCTTCAATAATCTCAGCAGCCATTCCATTCCCAGGTTAATTGCAAGCTTACCTGGTCGTTTTACCGTTCCTGCATAAAAATCAAATACTGCCCCTATCGAGCAAATTACATTTGCATCAATTTGATCTTTTAAAGCATAGGCCCATTTTTCCTGTTTTGGGGCTGTCATACCAACAAATAGTACATCCGGCTTAAAATCATTTATGGCTTTAAGCATTTCCTTATTATCGCTGTCGCTAAATTGCGGTTTATACGGGGGCGAATATGACCCAACTTTAATATTAGGATACTCATCATTTACCCGCTTTATGATTTTTCCTAAAGTTTCATCTGTTGCACCGAGATAGAAACATGAACCATTATTCAAATTTGCCTCATTTAACAAATAGCTATGTATATCGGCTCCTGCAATTTTCTTTATTCGTTTCCCGGTCAGCAATCTTGTAGCCCAAACAATAGCAACACCGTCAGGCAGCAGTATTTCAGATTTTTTAAGAGATTCTTTAAAATCAACATCTTCTTTAGCAATACAATATGAATATTGATTAATGGTTGAAATTAAGGCTTTCTCTTTTATAGAAACCTTATTCAATGAGTCAGCATAAACAGTATAGCCAAGACAACTTATAGTGTTGAATATATTTTTCATATGGTATTTATTTTCATGCAGCTATTTTTTATTACTAAAGGCCGCCTTATTTGATTAAACTTTTAACAAATTTAATTTAAAACACTGAAAATATTGAAATTAAAGCATTGTAATTTACGATAAATTATCTTTTTTGCAATTGCCAATGTAATAAATCTGTTAACTACTTATGCCCCGTAAGGTGTTATCCTTTATTTCTTGAGGGAAACAATGAGTAAAAATCAATTTTTTCAAATATTTGCAAATTCCCGCCAATTGTGGCATCCTTAATTATCCGTCCATCTTGCTCAAACGCCTTCCGAGACAATTTATAGGCAAATTCTTCGCTTTGCAAATCCGGCGCAAACCATGTCATTCCAGGTTTATAATACCCTTTTATAAAATGATTGTCTTCTTTTCCTGTACTTTTAATAGTTGCCCCTGATTTTGCATTGGTATTATATGAGTGATCTTTTCCTATAATATATAGCTCGTTAAACCCCATATAAAACGCCAGCTGCATTGCCATATAAGTAACTGACTGGCCGGTACCATATCCTTGCCTGGCGATGTTTGTAGAAAATTCAGGTGTTAATTTATCTTTTATAAAGTGTTGATTTTTTCTTTTTGAAAACTTGTGTCTATAATCCCAATTGAAAAAACATGGCAACTGTAAATTATCATAGTCATCAATAAATTGAGATAACTGGGCTTCTATATCGATACACGCTAAATATGTAGGCGAAAAACCAGTTTCTTTTTCCATTAAATAAATCCGGTTTAAGCCTATAGTATATTCATTTTTCAATAGTGAAAAATCGATATGCTTCAAACTTGGGCCATTGGCAATTAAAAAACACCGTTTACCGGCATGTATATTTTTAAATTGCTCAATACCGCTCCTGTTTGCTTTTGTGAATGGAAAAGGGGCAGCCCAAATAACTTTTTGAGGTATATCAGCAATCCTTCTCCAAATCGCTTTACTTATCCGTGATAGGGTAACATCGCTCCTTTTCAGGGTTAATAAACGTTTAATATTTCCTAATGCCATAATGTTTGATCAAGCTGTAATTATTTTTTCAGTGCTTAAGACTCGCGCTTTTTTGCCAAAACTGTTACAGCACCACCATTTCCATCTTCCACAAATAAAGGGGCTACAATTACCCATTCAAATGCATGATATGCTTCATTTAACGCCATATCCTCTATTACAAGAATACTTTTCTTATCACCGCCCGGGCAAAGAAACTGCCTGTGGCTTTCCCTTCCCTGTGGCCGGAACTTCCATGAAGTAAGGGATATAAAATCAAAGCCTACGCATCTTAGTTCAGGGTATTCGGTTCTGAAGTAATCTGCCAGTTCCGGCGCCAACCCAGGGTTATCGTTCCAGTACTTATCGTCATTCCTGTAATTTTCAAATCCAGTACGTATCAGCAAAAGCTCAACATCTTTATTAATTGGTGGTAAATTTTCAAAATCACTGATGTTTATCAATTTTGCCTCGCTGCAAAGGATCTCTACCGTAACAACGTTTTTATAAAAATATTCTTCCAGGGGTATTTCAAAAGTCTTTTTTCCGTCCTGGCAAAAATGAAAAGGCGAATCGATATGGGTACCTATATGGTTATTTGAAAATATCCAACAAACCGTATTTGCTGTTTCACCTTTTAAAATTGACGAATTATCCCTTATAAATATACGATCCTTATTTCCGTACGACGGCGTATTTTGTGAGATAATATGTGAAAGGCGGATATTCATAAGGATAGATTTATTTTAAACATGAAATTTGGGCAGCAACAATGTTGGTTAATATATAGCACCTGTTAACAGATTACCAACACACTAAATAGCTACCTTAATAGTAATTTTTTTAATAAACTCTGGCTGATTAACGTAATGCTGAGGGCCGTGTCCGTCTTCGGGAAACATTATAGCAAATATTCCGTTCCCTATATCAACATGCGTACCCTGGCTTGATGGATCTTTATAAAAGGTACGGTCATGCTCTTCGCTATACGGAATATTTACATTCATACCTTCAATTGGCGACCATTTAACCCTTTCAAGGCCCCTTATAGGATATTGAATGTCAATAACGTGTTTATGAGCTTCATATCCCCTTTCAAAGTTTTCAACGGTATTATATTCGCTAACAATCGCTTTTACGTTATTGTTAATTTTATAAACACCAACTTCAATATCAGGAGTGGCATTTTGTAAATATTGAAGACCAGCATATATATCCTCAGAAATGCCTTTATATGTATCAATATTCTTTAATTTATCAACTATCATTGTATAATTAGTTTAATTCGTTTGTAAAATACTCGTTTAGCCATCCAACAAATTGTTCATCCATCGGCCTTAAATCTTTGAATATTTTGCCGTAACCTTTATTAAGGATCAAGCCCAATGTTTTACCTACGTTCTTTTTGTCTTTGCTTAATGCCACCGTAAATTTATCAAGCGAGATATCAGTAATAGAAGTTCCCTCCCATACTTGTTTTAATAACTCCCTTATGTTTTGACGCACCGAATTATCAATGTATCCAAGCTTTACTGATACAAAATTGGCCATATCCATACCGTAACTTACAGCAATTCCGTGAGGTATCCGATAATTAGTTAATGATTCGATAGCATGCCCGAATGAATGCCCGTAATTAAATACAAGGCGTTCGTTTTTGTCAAATTCATCCCGCTCAATGTAGCCTTTCTTTATTTCCAGGCTTCTGTTAATGATACCGGCTAAAACTTTTTTATCTGTTAGGGCCTGCGCATATTCATTTTTAAACCTTGTAAAATCCTCTTCGCCCGATACAATGAAATAGTGGCACATTTCGCCCATTCCTGATTTCAAATCCCACAATGAAAGGGTATCTAAAAATTCAAGGTTAATAAATATTTGGTTAGGCGGATAAAAACCTCCCAGCTGATTTTTATATTGATTAAAATTGATAGAGGTTTTACTTCCTATGCAGCTATCGCCCTGGGCAAGTAATGATGTTGGGAAAAAATACCAATCAACCCCACGGTACATAATTGACGCTATAAACGCTGTAGCATCCTGCGTTATACCGCCGCCAATGGCAATCAACCTATGATTTTTTCTGAACCCATTATCTATCAGGCTTTCAATTATAGGCATTACCCCCTGGTAACTCTTAACCTTTTCGGAGGCATCAATGCCAATGTGCCAATACAAATCAAGTACAGGCTGAAGCAGATCTTTATATAGTTCCTTTATTTTGTTATCAATGATAATTACGTCGCCTTCTTTGAGTTCCTTAAGTAAAACTCCTTGCGTATCATCTATAAACTGAACACCGTAATCGTGAACAATTGATTTTATTTTAAAATTATACATTGGTATATCCTCCGTCAACAATTATATTTTGACCTGTTAAATAACTATTTAAATTGCTACTTAAAAAAAGTACAACGTTAGCAATTTCCACAGGTTGAGCCATCCTGTTCATCGGGATAACTTCAGTTAGTTTTTTCAAATCTTCGGCCGAGTTTGTGGTAGCTGTCAGTTCTGTAAGCGTAAAACCGGGCCCAACTGCATTTACCAGGATATCATACTTACCCAATTCAATTGCCAACGTTTTGGTAAGCCCAACAATGGCATTTTTGTTGGTGGTGTAAACAGAACGCCCCGGCCTGGTAATAGCACTCCAGATAGAGGTGATATTAACAATGCGGCCATAGCCGTTTTTTTTCATCAGTTTGCTAACTTCACGGCAAAGCACGTACGGTCCCTTTACGTTAACATTATGCAGCAAATCAAAATCGGCATCGGTAGTATCCACGTTGAGCGCAACCTTGTTAATCCCCGCATTATTGATAAGCACATCTATCTTATCTAATTCATTCAGTTTCAACAAAAACTTTTCAACCGATTCCGGACGAGTGAAATCAAGCTGTAAATAACTGATCCTCTTAACGGTATTTTCATTATTTAACCGCTCTATTTCGGAAGCATTGGTTCCGGTTAAAATTACCGAACAACCGGCTTCAAGAAAGCGTTCGGCTATTGCGTTGCCAATGCCCCTTGTACCGCCGGTTATAAGTGCCACTTTACCAGTCAGATCAATCTTTATGTTAGATATGCTATCCATAAAGAATAATTAGTTAGCAGTAAGTGCTAAAAATTCCTCGTCGGTTGAAAGGTAGTTTACTATTATATGATTTAAGATCATATGCACATCTTCAATCGGGCCGTAATCTCCTTTAGGGTTTGGTGTATACAGTGGTATAGATGATATTTCATTTAATTTTCCACCCAAAAAGCCTACGAATGCAATTGTAGTACCGCCTAATTCATTAGCAAACTCGGCAGCTTTAACCAAATTTGGTGAATTTCCACTTGCCGATATAGCGATCAAAATGTCGCCTGAAACAAACTGACCGCGCATTTGCTCAACAAAAACATCGTCAAAGTTATTATCATTACCTATTGCGGTAATCATAGGTACGTTATCGGTTAAAGCGATAATCTTAGGGCGGAACTTTGAGAAATAACGAACAAAGAACCTGAAGTCGGCCTGCATGTGAGATGCTGTAGCAGCGCTCCCGCCATTACCAACAACATAAATGGTATTGCCGTTTTTAAAGGCAGTGATCATAGCAGTAATTACCTGCTCAAGTTTTGTAACTTCAATTTTATTTAAAATATCAGTCAAACGGGCGATATAATCACCCAGATAGTTTTTAACTTTCTCTTGTCTTTCCATTGTAATAGATTTTTATCTTATTGTTACTAATTAAAATTCTTTTTGTTCGTATACTTTATCTATGATACGCATGAGTTTGTAAGCATCCTCCGAATTACCGATGGCTATCGGCTTATCAGCAGTAATTGAATCAAAAAAATGATCCATTTCGTAACGCCAGCTGTTGTTATCAACATACTTGGTTACTATTTCATCTTTCCAGGTAGCCGCAGGCGCCGTCGACCTGTTTTTGGCAATGGAGAGTGTTTCTTCGCCATATGACATTGATGATGTTATAAGGCCGTTTAATACCATATAACCTTTTTCAAGGAATATCTCTAACGAAAACAAATGGCGCCATTGCGACATGGTAGAGTGTAATGAAGCTACTTTGCCCGTTGCCGATTCTTTAAGGATTACAAAAGCGTTATCCTCAACATCCATGTGCCAATAAAGGTTTGAAACCTCTGCTTTAACAACATCAAAATCACCTGAAAGGTACAGGAACAAGTCAAGCATATGAATACCCTGATCCATTAAGATACCACCGCCGGCTAATTCCTTTTTAGCCCTCCATTGGTTAAAATAATCGCTGGTTACACTTTTTCCGTAACGGCCACGTAACCATAATACTTTTCCATATTCTCCGCTGTCAATCAGCTTTTTGATATGCATAACGCTATCATGGTGACGGTGATTAAAACCGTACATCAATTTTTTGCCGCTGGCTGCTTCGGCCTTTTGTATCTCTAATATATCAGCACCGGTAAACGCGGGTGGTTTTTCGCAAAAAACATGCTTTCCGGCATTCAGGGCCCGTATGGTTAAATCTTTGTTTAAAAAGTTGGGGGTGCAAACTATGATCGCATCTATATCTGCATGATTTATAATTTCCTCATGGCTGATATTGGGGATACCTTTTATTTCAGTTTCTCCATTGGGCTCAGATACAGCTACTACAACGCCTTTTTTAATTTCATCGATAGCCTGGTGCCGGATTTTTCCCATTACACCATAACCTATTATACCAATTTTGTAATTCATAGTATGTATTATTTTAGTGCGTTAATTAAGTTTTTAACAGCGTCAATTTCCATTAATAGTTTTCCTTCTTCGGCGTATGAACCAAGGTGAGGGGTAAGCACTACATTATCCAGATCGCATAAAGGGCCTGAATATGGCTCAGAAGAGAAAACGTCAATAGCTGCTCCGGTTAATTTATTAGCTGAAAGGGCGTTATATAAAGCTTCTTCATCAACAATACCACCGCGGGATATATTTACCAGGAACGCGCCTGTTTTCATCAAATCAATCTCTTTAGCACCTATTACCGCAGATCCGTCTTCATTGCCTGGTACATGAATTGTAACGACATCGGCTTTGGTTAACAATGTATCAAAATCAACCAATTCAACTCCGTTATCTGTTGCCCAGGCAGCATCAGCGTAAGGGTCATAACCAATTACCGGGTTCCCTATCCCCCTGAACAGTTGCGATACCAGTTTACCAATACGTCCTAAACCTACAACTCCAACAACTTTATTAAGAAAAAGGTTGCCTACCTGCTTTTTCCATACTTTATTTTTAAGATCAGCATGAGCCTGTGGTATTTTTCGCAATAATGACAGTGTCATAGCCAGTGTCAATTCTGCAACTGCCCTGGTTGGGCCATCGGGGGTATTGGATACAATAATCCCTTTTTCGGCTGCGTATTTTAAATCTACGCTATCCATGCCTATTCCAACGCGGCTAATACATTTCAACTTAGGCAGCGCATCCATTACCCTGGCGGTAAGTGGTTCTACACCGGCTACTATACCAATGCAGTCTGCGGCCAACTCTATAACTTCATCTTCTGTTAGCTTTCTGCCGTAAGGGTTATTGATTACTTCATAACCATTTTGGCGAAGCAGCTCTACAGGTTCATTTCCAACTTGGCCAAAAGACGAGGGCGAGGTTAATATTTTCATAGTATAAATTATCGTTCTTTTATTACAATTGTTATGTTGACAAAATGCAATGGTGTCCTTAATTACTTGCTCCAGTACTTGGGCGTTGCATTTTGGGTTGACTGATATTTCCTGGCAATTAATAGCGCTTCGGCAAGCCTGAAATCTTTTTCCTCGCTTACCTTCACAGCTACCAATGGGTCAAGCGGCCAAAAAAGCCTGTTCACCCCAAAATATCCGCTTCGGTTGTTTTCGTATAGTTTTCTAAAAACATTTGCGTTCCATACAGTTACAGCCCAATTACATATTGTAATCACCCTATTATTCTGCGACGGGGCAAGCGGGCCGTCAACTACAATGTTTATCGGTTCATTATCAACAAATGACTGCATTTGTGTTTGTGTACATCCAATAAGGGTGTCTGCATCTGATGCCGAATATGCCTCGAGCGCACCTTGGATATCAGCTTCCCGGATCAGAGGACAAACAGGATTAATAAGCACCAGTGTATCCGGATTTTTGGCATTAATAAAATCATAAGTAAAATCTTCGCCAGTTGCGTCGTCTCCACCCAATAATGCGGGACGCCGGTATACTTTACAATTTAAACTTTCAGCTATTGCCGCAAGTGAATCATCATCGGTGTTCACATAAACCTCATCCAATAGGTTACAACTTAAAGCACTTTCAATGCTATAGGCAATCATTGGTTTACCATCCATGTACCTAAGGTTTTTTGACTGTACCCTTTTACTTCCTCCTCTTGCGGGGATATGAGCTATTACTTTTCCTAATTTCATAGAATGAGATTATAATATTATTAACGACTGACTTTTAAATCAGATTATCCTTATTTTGATTGTTGCTTTATTGCGGTTAAACTTTTAGCAACAAATATTGATGCCTTCGCAGCTTCAATAGTGTATAATACCATGGGGTTGCCATTTATTAATTCAAAATTTTTCAGCTACCATTTCACTACCCGGCATTTCTACAACGTATTCTATCTTAAATTGAATCAACTAAATATTTTATATTTTTAACATAATTATCAAACTCAGCAAAAGAACTTACACTTGCTTTAAGCTTGTCTTTGTCATAGTTTGTGTTTAACATGCTATTAATTTTGGCGGTTAATGCTTCTTTATCATCAAAGTTGATAAACTCAGCTCCCTTATTTACTTCTCTCAATACCGGAATATCAGAACATAACGCCGGTGTACCAACATACTGTGCCTCTATAGGTGGTAAGCCATACCCTTCAAATGACGAACTGTAAATCAACAGTTTTGAGGAAGCTAAATGCTTATATTTTTCGGACTCAGAAATACCCGATTTAAAAACCAACTCGATACTGTTTTCTTTTGCCTGATTGATCAAAGCCTGATATATCTGCGGATTTAACTTTGCCGGATTACCAATAACAAGTAAAATATACCCGGCAGGTAAAGCATTTATAATATCGTTAAGCACATTTGAGTTTTTGTGCTTTTCTCCAAAACGTCCGAAATAAATAACCTGGTTTCTTTTTTGAGTATCGATAAAACCATCTGCAACCTTTGAGTTAATACTAAGATACAGTTGTTTAAAACTTAAGTTAGGATTAAATCGGGCATAATATTCTGCAGCATACTTTGTTCCTTCCTTCGTAGTTGACAGTATCGCATCAACTGACGGCAAAATCTTATTGCTATATTTATAAGCACTCTCCGGCCTGCTTTGCGGGGTTAGTTTATTAATCCAGTTTGGACTTTCGAAATCAAGAAACCACAACTGACATTTGGAAGCACTTTGAAACTTCTTAACAGTTGGATAGAAAAAGAACCTATCAAACACGATAGATTTTTTTGAAGCCAGGTGCGGAACAACCAGTAATAAGTCGTAATTATTTACACGCGGAAAATTAAAATACTTACTCACTTTTAAGTGCAAATTTTCGCTTCCGGGGTAAATGTTAAAATCATCAAAAAACACCGGCGCTAAATTGGTATAATAATCAACCGTATAACCGTTTGCAGCAAAGCCATGCGCCATCATCAGCGCGTGGATTCGCCCTCCAGAGTAGTTGTTCTTATAATTTAATGCAAATACAGCTACCTTCATGATTTAATAAGTTGCGTTTCTGCCTGACTATCTAACATTATCTTTTTTAACCGGGCTTTTTCATTAACTATGTAAAGGCATATTGAAAAGCAGATAACGCCCGCAGCATAAGAAAATGGCCAGCTGAGTAAACTCATCAAGAGTATTGTTATTAAGAAAAAAAACTCAGTTGTTTTCTTTGACTTTCGCATGGTCTTGTATATCAGGGAAAAATATACACATAGATAAATTAGTCCAAAGCGTGCATAATCTCCTATGAAACCTACATCGGATAAAAAATACCCTTCAGATGCACCTAATCGCGTTACTTTGGCGCCATATGCCGAACTGGCATCATACTGTCCATTTCCAAACAATACCTCCGAAATATTATCGGAGAAATTAAACAAGAAATAATTGGCGGCCTTTACCCTGATGTAGCTATCGCCCTGATGTATCTGATCGGCTGTTAAAGCCGTTATCTCTTCATAATACTTAGTTGGGATTAAGAAAATAGCTGCGACAAATAAAAGGAACATTACCACTATTGCCCTTGCTTTTTCTTTAGAGTTGATAAATAAAAGGAATATACCAACGGCACAAGCAAACAATATATAGCGCGACCCCTGTAAAAACAAGCCTGCCGTTAAAAGAATAACTAATGCGAATTGAAACACCTTAAATCCCTGGCGGATCATTCTGTCAATCAGGAAAAACAGTCCCAGATATATGTATTCCTGTCCGTCGATTCTGAAACGAACGGTTGATCTTTCAACGAGAAAATTGGAACTATTTACAATTTCAATTGGATAAACTATTACCTGTATGATTACTACCAAAGAAACCAATGATGCCAGTATCAGTATGATGTTATACATCATATCTATATCCGGCTTTGTTACCAACAGATAAAAATATAACAAATAAAAGTACATAAACCGCTGTTCAAGAAAAGTAGTCGCGAAATCCTGATCATGAAACATTATAGCATTGAACGCACTGATAAAAACACAACCAAGTATAAAAAATATCGGTCTTTGAAAAATGGTAAGTTTTAACTTATTCAAATTGGCTAACACAGTACCAAATAAATAAATTATAACCAGCGCCTGACTTACGGCAATAACATTCACGCTAAAAAAGATCAACCTGAAATAGCCTGATCCCATAAAAAGTATAAGCGAAAGAAAAATAGTTTTTAATTTCATCTATTTACCGTTTACCCCCCAACACTGCCATCTACGCACTGTTATATTAAAAAAACTAACCACAGTTATTGATTTTCTCGTTTAAAAAAAGCCTTAATGCTACCATTATTAAAGTACAGTATCACAAAGAATATCAATGCACAAACTCCTATTCTCAAGATCAAGCTATTATCTGGTATAAATATACCAATAGCTATTACCGCAAGCGAAGCGATTGAAGGCTTTATCATAACTGAAAACGTTAGCTTCAATGATCTGTAGAAAACAAAAAACAATAATGGCGTAATAATCAAATATGATAAAAAATATGCCAGCGCTTCGCCTTTTGCCCCATAGTACGACCCAAACCACAACACAGGAGTACATAATATAGCGTTCGCTATACCGCATATCGACAAAATCCTTTGTTTATCCGCTGCCATCCAAAGTGTTCCGACCAAACCCTGGATAGTAAATAAGAAAACAAACCAAATTTGATATTTAAAAATAAAAATAGCGGGCAGATAGTCCTTTCCGAATACAATGAGGATTATCTCCTTACTAAAAATTGAAAAGAATACGCATATCAGCAATAAAATATTAATAAACAACGGCATCAATTGCTGAATCTTATCTTTAAAACGTTCGGCATTGTTAACCCATAACACACTTACGTTAGGAAAAAAAGAAGAAAGTGCAAGAGTTGTAATTAATTTTACGGGCTGCGTAAGCCTGTTGCTTGTATTAAAGTATCCTAACTCCGCATTACTACTATTTATTTTCAAAAAGTTGTTTGCCAAAAAGTTTATCGGAAGATTTACCACGATTAGTATAAAGTATGGCAAAGCCTGACCAAAAATGTTTTTCACGGTCGCCGTAAAATCAACTATCTTGTTATCTAACAATTTAGCTTGTTTTAGTGCAAAGTAGGCAACCACTATGTTTATAAACAACACTATAGTGTAAGTGATAAACATAGTTTGATAAGTAAACAATTTATTACTTATGACAAAAATGAAAACTACCCAAATGGCTAATGTTATTGATTTTAACACTCCGGGATAAAGCATTCTTTGATGAGCCATATAAACAGCTTCAGAAGTATCCCAAAAGTTCAACGACATTATATTAATACTTAAAATAACAAACGTAAACGCATCATAAGGAGATACCAACCAGCTGTACAGGCCTAATAAAATAATAGATCCAATAAATCCTATGCCCTGCAGGTAAATACCAGCCCAAAAAATGGTATTTGATTGATTCAGATCTCTGGCTATATTCCGAATTAAAATATTCTTAATCCCGATAGAAGCTATGGTAGCAAATAACTGTCCCTGCACAAGTAAGTAACTAAATTCACCAAAGCCTTCTGATTTTAATCTCCGGGCTATATAAATTAAGCTCAGAAGGTTAAAAACCTGATAAACCAGGTTACCAAAAACCAACTCGCTAAAGTTTTTTACAACTTTTAAGGTGCCTACTTTTTTAAACTTCGCTACTAAACTAACCATTATCAAATTAAAATCTTTTTTCAGGCTGTAAAAATGGGATGGATCATCGCCCTACCTATTCACTATATCTTTTTAAACAACCCCACCATTAGCCCTTTTATATATACACCAACCTTATCAGGAAAATAATCTCTGAAAATGTACCTGTATACAAATTTAGGAAGCATCCATAATTGCTTGCCAATGCCATAAACCAGGTTTTTGGCGGTTCCATGTTTCTTAATCAGATAGAAATAATTACGTGCAGTATAAAACAACGCTTCATTTGATGGGAACCGCCTTCCTTTCTCACCCGCGCCATCTTTCCATATATGTTCATGCCAGCAATGAACATCAGTGGTAACCGCTATCTTAATACCATGTTTGACTGCCCGGTAAAATACATCTGTTTCGTCGCCGTATAAAAATATCTTCTCATCGTAAAGACCAACTTTTTCCCAAAACTCCTTTTTAACCATATACATTCCTCCACAAACAAAAGTCACCTCTTTATAAGCCGGGATAGAAGCATCAAGTTTAGATCCTACATAATGTTTCTTTATCACAAAATCCTTAGTTGAAATCTCACCTCCGTATTCGCGAATTATGGGCGATCTTTTTTCATAAAAAATCACCGGGCATATAACTCCATATTCAGGCTTTTCTTCCATTATTTCAGCCATACGGGTAAGGCTGCCCTTTGGAAGGTACATATCCTGAATTATAAAAATGATGTGCGTACAATCCCGGGTCATGGCATATTTTATCCCGGCATTGAAGCCACCTGCTACACCACCATCTTTCTCAAGCTCAATAATTGTTGAATTTGTGTAATAGTCCCTAACTTTCTTTTTATAGCCGGGTTTTGAACCGTTATCAACAATTACGTGTTCATACACTTCATCTTTAAACTCATTATAAAAACTGCACCACTGGTCAAATTGATAATCTTCATCATGAGCCGTTGTAACAACAAGGATTTTATTCATAAAATAATTTTTCTATTATTAATAAGGATATTTTGAAACAAACATTAAATATTATTAAAGCCAAACAAAGATTGTATTAAGCAACTTCTGCCGCTTGTAAACACGGTTAAACTTTTTCCCATAAACCCGATTCTGCATTATATTTTTTTATGATTTTGGCAGGTGCGCCGGCAATCACACAGTAATCAGGATACTTTCCACTTACAACGCTATTAGCGGCAATTACACAATGCCTGCCTGTTTCGGTGCCCGGAAGTATAACCGAGTTGTTATAAACATAAGTTTGATCACCCAACTTTACCGGAAAGGTTTTGAGTTTAGTTTTATTTATCGGAATGTTAATATCATCATGCGGATGTATTATATCAGTAATCGTTACGTTTGATGTGACAATTACATCGTTACCAATAACTATTGAATCTGCACAGGTAATATGGCAGTTTGGATGAATTTGAGAATTATCACCTAAAACTAACTTAGGTTCAAATTCCACTCCCGCATAACGTGGCAAAAGTTCTATCCGGCTGTTAGGTAAAAGAATTGCATTATTTCCTAATGTAATTCCTTTAGCAAACACTAATATATTTTGCTTAAAAACTATGGCCTTTTTGCCAACACCGTTAAAAAAAAACTTTAAATAAAATTGTGTAAAAACGTGACGATATGTTCTTCTGATTAACATTAACCTGGAAAAATAATCCATTTTGATTAGTGTCTTGAGATATCGGAAAATCTTTTGCAACATACGTTGTTACGTTAATAGAACTGAATTTTAAATGTTAATTTGTAACCAGGCAATACGTTATTTAAGCAGATTAAATATCCTCGAAATTTCGGCTCTGATAGATTCTTTACCGGACAAACTGAATCCCGATTTTGTAATCATATCCGTACTTATCGAAACCTGATTTGCTTCTAAAGGCTGATCAGATTTTATTACCAGTTTGCACTCTTCATTGTACTTATCCTCATAAATCTCTTTTACTATTCCAGCGATCTCAACTATGGTAAAATTGTTTCCGGATGCTCCATTAACGATTGTATTTTCATAATCAGCAAATGATTCGCAGAGCATAATAGTAACGTTTGAAAGATCATTCAAATCGATAAAGTCCCTTGTTTGCTTTCCGGAACTCATTAATGTGATAGTCTTCTTTTCAACCGCTTCTTTGCAAAAACAATTAGGTACAAGTGTCCATCTATCAATATCTTTATTAACCGGGGCACCATAAATATTAGTAGGCCTCACAATAATGTGCTTTATTGAAGTTGTCCGGCTAAACATCTTAACATAATCTTCGGCCTGCATATGAGTTATCGCATAATCATTTACAGGCTCAAGCACCGTTTCTTCATTCATTACTCCACTTACCTTTCCATATACCTGGAAAGTTGAAAAGTAAATGAACTTGTTTATGCCGTTGGCCTTACACAGATCAAGACAGTATTTAGTACCCAATACTGTAGTGAGCATAGCTGTTTTAGGATCCAAAGAATCAATATCATTCGCGGCAGCCAAATGGATAAACACGTCATATTGATGCTTAAGTTCTATTTTTATTGGCTGCGTAATGTCCGCCTCATAAAAATCAATTTTTTCTGACTGAACAGAAAGATTGTTTTTTCTACCCAATACCCCTACCGCTTCGCTTTTGTCAATTATTTTATTTAATAAATTTGATCCGATATAGCCTCCGCCTCCGCTTATAAGTACTTTCATAGGTATGCTTGATTATTTTTTTATAAAATCAGGATGAGAATTATCTTTTTCAGAAATTATCGGATCGGTTATGCCCCAGTTAATACCAAATAACGGATCATTCCACCTTATGCCCCTTTCGCTGCCAGGAGTATAGAAGTTTGATACCTGGTAAAAGATCTCAGAATTATCCTCATTTGTAAGATATCCGTGCGCAAATCCTTCAGGTACATATATCATCTTGTAATTGTCTCCCGTTAATTCAACCGATATATGTTCGCAATAAGTAGCTGATTCAGGGCGGATATCAATAATAACATCAGTTATGGCGCCTCTTATACAACGTATAAGTTTGGCTTCTTCAGCGCCGTCAATTTGGAAGTGCATCCCCCTAAGTGTGTTTTTGTGTATTGATTTAGAAAGATTGCTTTGAACCATGTTATATTTCAATCCCATCTTTTTAAACTCATCAGCACAAAATGCGCGGGCAAAAAAACCGCGGTCATCCTGCCTTAAAGAAAGGTCAATTATGTAAGCTCCTTTTAATTTTGTTTCAGTAAATATCATTTTTCTATTATTATATATAAATAACTATACACTTAACCTAAAAAATAGCGCTCAATTTGTTTATAGCTAACCTCTTTCATATCCATATTATCGCGGTAAGCCTTGGTCCACTCAACGATATTTCCTAACGCGGTTTCTATTCCCCATTTAGGATACCATCCGAGCAAAGTTTTGGCTTTTGAGCAATCCAGTTTTAAATAATTGGCTTCGTGTGGGTTATTGCCGGTGTCCAATCCAAACTGAGCACCATCACCCCATAGTGAACATATCTTATCAATGATCCAGCCTACATTCTTCGCGTCAGAGTCATCAGGGCCAAAATTCCATCCTTCAGCATACTTAACACCATCCTGATACAATTTTTCGGCTAACGTTAAATAACCTGAAAGCGGCTCAAGAACATGTTGCCATGGCCTAATGGCATTAGGGTTTCTTATTACAACTTTTTCGTTATTAGTGATAGCACGAATAAAATCAGGTATTAAACGATCAACTGCCCAATCGCCACCGCCAATCACATTCCCAGCCCTGCCAGATGCCACGCCAACTCCATGTTGGCTATATGCCTCCGGGTTAAAAAAAGAATTTCTAAAAGATGATGTCACTAATTCCGAGCAACCTTTGCTATTTGAATATGGATCATAGCCGCCCATCGGTTCATCTTCTCTGTATCCCCAAACCCATTCTTTATTTTCATAGCATTTATCAGTAGTTACATTAACTACCGCTTTTACACTTTTTGTGTTCCTTATAGCTTGTAAAAGATTTACGGTGCCCATCACGTTAACCTCGTAAGTTTCTACAGGGTTTTTATATGATTCTCTTACCAGGGGCTGCGCAGCCATATGTATAACAACTTCAGGTTGCACCTCATCCATAAATTTCGCCAGGGCATTATAATTCCTGATGTCATTTATTTCAGAAGTTACAAGTTCGTTCACACGAGCGATAGAAAACAAACTCGGAGTTGTTGGAGAAGGCAGCGAATAACCGTAAACTTTGGCACCTAATCTATTAAGTACTAAGCATAACCACGAACCTTTAAAACCAGTGTGCCCGGTTACAAGCACTTTCCTGTTTTTATAAAAGCCGTTAAACAAATTTTCCATAGTGTATTTTTAGTATAAGTACTTATTCTATTATAGAAAAAACTACCATTTAATCCATGAGGCGGTACCTGAAGCAATCATTTCTTCGAGCTGCGCTTTATCTCTCACGGTATCCATAGGTTTCCAGAAACCGTGATGTTTGTAGGCGAACAATTGGCCGTCTTTCGCAAGATTCTCGAGTGGTGCCCGTTCAAATATTGTAGTATCATCTTCAAGATAATCGATAACTTCAGGCTGACATACAAAGAAACCACCATTACTCCATCCTCCATCGCCTTTCGGTTTCTCCTGGAACGACAAAATCTTTTGGCTATCATCAAAGTTTATCAAGCCAAAACGGCCTTCGGGTTGTACAGAAGTGAGCGTTATTAATTTGCCGTGAGATTCATGAAAAGCTACCAGTTCGTTTACATCGATGTCGGCAACACCGTCACCATAGGTTAGCATAAATGGTTCGCCGTTTAGGTATTCTTTTACACGTTTTAAACGGCCACCTGTCATTGTTTCTAAACCGGTATCAACCAATGTAATATTCCATGGCTCAGCTTTGGTATCGTGAACCTTTACATCGTTATTTGCCAGGTTGATTGTTACGTTGGATTTATGCAGGTAATAATTGGCAAAATATTCCTTTATCAAGTAGCCTTTATAACCGAGGCAAACAACAAAGTCTGTAAACCCGTAGTGAGAATAAATTTTCATTATATGCCATAATATTGGCATACCCCCGATTTCAACCATTGGTTTTGGCTTAAGTATCGTTTCTTCTGATAATCGGGTTCCTAATCCACCAGCTAATATTACTACTTTCATGCTTAATTATTTAATATTATAAATTGTTTATATGGCTTTTATTTTTACTTGTTCCTCAGTTTTTTTTTTATTATCCACCTCTGCTTTCTTTCCCTTTAACTTTTTGGCTAATTCTCTACCGTAATCATTTATCGGGGTTTCCACATATCTATAAAACACATATGACAAGCCCAGTGTTAATGGTATAAGCAACACCCATATTTCAAACAGTTGCCATTTTTGCAACAGCAAATAAGTAACACTTAATAATAGTAAGGGATGAATCAGGTACAGGCTATATGATATCTGGCCTAATCGAAGCCAAACAGAATGTAATAACCTTCGTTGAAACAAACTATGAAATGACAAGATGATAAAGGCCAAACTTGCAAACATTTGCACCTCATAACTTATGCTATCAACTATGTAATACAGGGCAGGCACCGGTTCAATAAAATGCTTTAGCCCATCAATACAGTAAAGGATAACCATAATAAAGAACAAAACACAGGCAGATAAATTTGAATAGTTATTTATTTTATTAACCCAAAATGTCAGATACTTATTTAAGTAAGCACCCAAAATAAAAGGAGACACATAATGTAAAACTTTTGCATCATAGATAATCTTGGGTTATCGCTTAATAAGGAAAAAGAAAAATGCGATACTAAGATTACTACTATTAAAAACACCGCGTTTTTATATCCATTATTGAGCCGGTCCATCAATAAAATAAAAAGCGGTAATAATATAGATATCTTTATTTCAATTATTAAACTCCATAATGTAGTATCAACATTGTGCGTACCGCCTTGTAAAAAAAGAAATTTAATAAAATTGATTACAGAAACGGGGTGCTCCCACATTTTTTTAAACCAAAAGCTAATTTCAGGGTGGCTGCTAATACCCGGGGTGTAAAAAAGCTTTCTTAAAATTATTGAGAGTACAATAACGATAATAAAAGGCACCCATAATCTAAAAAATCTCTTTACTAAATATTGCTTAAATAACAGATAATTAACTCTGTTAAATAGTGTTCCTGATAAAACAAACCCGCTTAGTATGAAAAAAAAAACAACGGCTTCATTACCAGCTTTAAAGAACGCTAACGGAGTATAGGTAAGGATATATGCCCACTTTGAGGTGCTATACATAGTGCCCGCATCGGGCACTCCCCAGTAAGTAGCCGCAAAGAATACCGATGAGATCGATAGCAAATGCATCAAAAAAACCTGAGAACTCGCAATCCCTCTTAGTGAATCAAGCTGCTCATACCTATTCCCTGCCATAAAAAATAAATTTTAGTTATCAATAATTCGATGCTGATTATTGTTAGATAGTACTATGAGATCAACTAAATAGTTGATCTCATAATGCTATTTCTTCTTCTTGATGAAGTCAAAAAAGCCCTTTTTTGAGTTTCCCTGATCTATATAATCACCATAGCCATAACCGTAACCATAGCCGTACCCGTAGCCGTAACCATAACCATAGTACCCGCCTTTCTTAGTCTCGATATCATTAATGACCAAATAAGCTTTTTTCATTTTATTTGATACAACAAGATCATTTATAAGACCTAATTGAGCTTTTAAAGTATAACGCTGCCGTACTATATACAAAGTGAGGTCGGCATATTTCTCAATTAACAATGCATCAGAAACCAAACCTACTGGGGCGCTATCTATAATTATATAATCAAATTTTTTCTTTAATTCTTCAATCATAGTACCAAGCTTGGCGCTGAGTAGTAATTCGGACGGGTTTGGAGGAATGGCGCCTGAACTAATGATGAAACAATCTTCGCTAAACCATGTAGGTTTAATAATTGCGTCAACTTCAACTGTGTTTGATATAGCGTAATTCGTAAACCCGTAACTATTATCAATCCCTATGTTTTGAGACAGCTTTGGTTTACGTAAATCCAACTCTATAAAAACAACCTTTTTGCCACTCAGAGCCAATACACTACCCAGGTTCAATGATATAAATGACTTCCCTTCACCACTCATGCTTGATGTTACCATTATTACCTGTGGTTTGTCAGCATTTAACAAAAACTGAGAATTTGTTCTCAATCCTCTAAACTGTTCGGAAATGATAGATCTTGATTTATTGGTAACCACTAACGATTGTTCTTCGTCATTATGGCTAATTTCTCCAACAACCGGTATTTTAGTATGTTCCTCAACGTCATATTTGGAAATAATTTTGACGTTCAACATTTCCCTTATCCCCAGAAAAACTAACGGACAAACAAAGCCCATTATTAAACATAATACAAAAACCAGTGATATTTTTGATTTATCAGGCTCATAGCTGCTTTTAGCCGGGTCTACTACCCTTGCTGTTGAAATGGTTGATGTTTTAGATATTGCTGTTTCTTCCCGTTTTTGCAATAAGTAAACATACAGGTCCTGCTTAACTGTTTGCTGTCTTGTATAATCTAAGAATATTCTTGCCTGTGCGGGCACATTTTCTATTTTATTTAAAGAATTATTGCTTTGATTTTGAAGATTGGCTCTGCTTACGGTTAACCCTTTTAAGTACGAATTGATATTTTTCAGTACGATAAGGCGTAGGCTCTCAATTTGACTATCAAGAGCTTGTATATAAGGGTTTTTTTCGGTGCTTGCCAAACTTTGGCGCTCGCGATCAAGCAACAATTCATTATAGCGTCCTACAACATCAGAGATAGTCTGATTATCAGATCCCAAGGCTGTAACAGGGATAACCTTTTTGTTATTTGGATTATTCAGAAACTTCAACAAATCCTGAACTACCGAGATTTGTACATCAAGTGCGCTGATCTGTTTTTGGAAATCGCTTGCAGATCCTATCAAAGCTTTTGATTGTTCATCAACATCGGCAATCTTATTTGTTTTTCGGAATTGCTCAAAACTCTGTTCTACTCCTTGCAATTGCTTGCCTACCAATTCTAACCGTTCGTCAATAAATGTAAGGGTACTATCAGCAATCTGAACCTTATTATCCCTGTTGGCTTTCAGATAAATCTCCATCATTTTATTCAAGATGGCCTCACCCTTTTTTGAATTGGGATAATCTAAAGATAGATTGATCGTAGTGGTCGTTTTACTGGACAAACTTACCTGTACACCTTTAGATAGAGCTTCAACAGAAGACTCGACAGACGCAATATCCACAACGTAACCGATCTTGTCCACCGGGTTTCCCGTCGGATTGAAAACAATATCATATTGCGGTAAACTTACTTTCTGACCATACTTAGCATTTATATCGATATCTTCAACGCTGTTGTGTATATGTATCAAATCATTTTTAACTGTTACATTATACCTTCTGAGATCAATAGAATCGCGTTTATTGGTAACATCAATCGTGAAAGGAGCTTCGTCAAAAAGCTCGGTTTTCTTAATTCTCCCATTTAATCTAATTACAACGTTTAAATTCAACGCCTTTACTACGTTGCTTACGATGTGCCTTGAGTTCAATATTTGAACTTCATTTTCTGCGTTATTAGGGATACCGAATAAAGATGATATATCAGTTAAATTACTTAAGCCGCCTGCGGCAGAACTGCCTCCCCCTGTTTTATCTTCAGGCTCAACTATCATTAAAGCATTAACTTTGTAATTAGGAGTGGCGTATCTTTTGTAAACTAACCCCACAGCGCCAAAAACCACTATACAAATCAAAAACAGTGGCCAGTTTGTGATAACCCTTGCAATGTATTTCTTATAATCAATACCTACTTCTTCCTGAGATTTTTCAAGACTTTGGTTATTTAAATTCATTCCTGAATATTATTTTCTTGTAAATAAAACGATTAGTACTGACAGTAAGGACCCAACTAAGGTGTAATATCTTGCTTGTGAAGCATCGGTTGTTGAAACTTTACCTGGTCCGGGTTCTACATAAATTATGTCATTTTGATGCAGATAAAAGTAAGGAGAACTCATTATGTCGCTTTTTTTCAGATTAAAACGATATGGAGTTTTAGTACCATCTTTATTTTCACGTATTAATAATACGTTATCCCTTTTTGCGAAAATTGTTAAATCACCTGCCAAAGCGATAGCGTCGAGCACACTTACCTTTTCATTTGGTAAAACATACATTCCTGGTTTGAGTACTTCCCCAGTTACACTTACTTTGAAATTTGCATAACGCACTATTACTGTAGGCTCTTTGTAATATTTTACGGCCTCCGCCTTTATTACTTCAGTAGCTTCAGATGTAGTATAGCCGGCAACTTTAATTTTCCCGAGTATTGGAATGGTGATAAAACCATCTTTATCAACTAAAATACCTAACGATGGTTGCTGACTAACACTCGACAAACTTGTAGGATTTAATGAGGTGCCCGTACTTGGAAACGGAAGATTGCCAACATTAATAGCTGCAGTATTTTGAGGATCGATAGTCTGGACAACAATTGTTAGGATATCATCGGGTTGAATTACCGGAGGTTGATAATCTGCTTTAGAGATCGTTTTCATCTGACCGGAGTCAGCAAGATCTTGAAAATATTTTACCTTTTTGGCCGAATTGCAAGAAAGCAGCCCCGCAGAAATGAATAAAATGAACAGAATTAAAAATGAATTTACAATATGGGATTTTCTCATAGAATTTAGGAATTCATGTCTTTATAGGTATAAGTTGTAAAACGTTGCAATATATACACTTTTTTCTCAAATACAACACTTTATTATTAAATTTTTCACAAACAAGGCTTAAGCATAACTTTTCCTTAACCAAAATGGCATTTTAATATAATATTATTAATTATGCTTGTCCCATTGTACCACCAAAATTCATCGGAAAACCCGGATGATCAGGCTGTACTTTGATACGGCCGTTAATGGCTTCATACTTTTCAATATTATCTTCCAAGGCCGAAAGAAGGCGTTTGGCATGCTCGGGGGTTAATATGATCCGCGATTTTACCCTGGCTTTGGGTACGCCTGGCATGACCCGGATAAAATCCAATACAAACTCAGAGTTTGAATGAGTAATGATAGCCAGGTTTGAGTAGATACCTTCTGCAATTTCTTCTGAAAGCTCAATGTTGAGCTGATTTTCGTTCTGTTCTTCCATCCTACTAAAATAACAAAAAGACGTTCTCCATAAACAGCCTTTTTTTGAGGTGATTATTGAGCCTTGTTTTACTTTAGATAACTTGGATCAACCCCATATTGACCTTGCGCAAGGTCGAACGTAGAACAGAGATGTTTTACTTTTGTTTTAACAATTTAAAAAAAAGACAAAAAAAAGCCTCCCGGATAACCGGGAGGCTTAATAAATTATTTAAGTAGCTGGCAATTAAGCTTCCAACTCTTCTGCTTTTGAAGCCATCAGGCGGTCAAACTCTTCCTGTGAACCTACACGGATATTCTCGTATTCGCGTAAACCGGTACCTGAAGGTATTAAGTGACCTACGATAACGTTTTCTTTCAGGCCAAGCATGTTGTCTTTTTTACCTGCGATAGCTGCTTCGTTCAGTACTTTGGTAGTTTCCTGGAACGACGCTGCCGAGATAAACGACTTGGTGCCTAACGACGCCCTGGTGATACCTTGCAGTATCGGGCTCGATGTTGCAGGAATAGCGTCACGCACTTCAACCAGTTTAAGGTCGCGGCGTTTCAATACCGAGTTCTCATCGCGTAAGCGGCGTAATGAAACTATCTGACCAGATTTCAGTGTAGTTGAATCACCCGGATCAGTAACAACTTTCTTGTCGTAAATTTCATCATTCTCGGTCATGAAATCCCAACCGTCAACAGCTTCGCGCTCTAAGAAACGGGTATCACCCGCGTCTTCGATAGATACTTTCTGCATCATCTGGTGAACAATAACCTCAAAGTGCTTATCGTTGATCTTCACACCCTGTAAGCGGTAAACTTCCTGGATACCGTTAACAAGATATTCCTGCACTGCAGCAGGGCCTTTGATAGCAAGGATATCCGCCGGAGATATCGAACCATCTGATAATGGCATACCAGCTTTAATAAAGTCATTATCCTGTACAAGGATGTGTTTTGAAAGTGGTACAAGGTATTTTTTAACCTGGCCATCTTTTGATTCGATGGTGATTTCGCGGTTACCGCGTTTCACGCCACCTAAAGTTACCACACCGTCAATTTCAGTTACTACAGCAGGGTTTGAAGGGTTACGTGCTTCAAATAACTCGGTTACACGTGGTAAACCACCTGTAATATCTCGTGTTTTACCGGTTGAACGTGGGATTTTAGCAATAACCTGACCGGTTTGTAACCTGTCGCCTTCATCAACAGCGATGTGTGCACCTACCGGAATGTTATATCCTTTAATGATGTTACCTTTATTATCAGCAATCTGGATAGCAGGGTTTTTAGTTTTATCCCTTGTATCGATGATCACTTTTTCGCGGTGACCGGTTTGCTCGTCAGATTCTTCACGGAAAGTGATACCTTCCAACACTGCATCGAACTGGGCAATACCCGCAAATTCAGAGATAATTACCGCGTTGTACGGATCCCATGAACAGATACGATCGCCTTTGGTGATCTTGTTGCCATCTTTTACATACAGGTATGAACCGTATGGAATATTATTGGTAACAATTACTTTATTGCTTCCGGCTTCGATAATACGGAACTCGCCCGAACGGCCTAATACCACATCAACAGCGCCGTCTTCGGCAGTTTCATAAGTAACGGTACGTACGTTCTCAAACTCGATGATACCATCAAACTTAGCGTTGATCTGAGATTCAGCAGCGATGTTTGACGCGGTACCACCCACGTGGAATGTACGAAGTGTTAACTGTGTACCCGGCTCACCGATTGACTGTGCAGCAATTACACCAACAGCCTCGCCTTTTTGCACGCGTTTACCGCTTGCAAGGTTACGGCCGTAGCACAATGCACATACACCACGTTTACTTTCGCAGGTTAATACCGAACGGATCTCGATACCTTCTAACGGAGAATTCTCGATCTTTTTAGCTACCTCTTCGGTAATGTCCTGGCCAGCTACTGCTAACAGTTCGTTAGTGATAGGGTCATGAACATCATGAAGCGTAGTACGACCTAAAATACGGTCATATAAAGGCTCAACAATATCCTCGTTATCTTTCAGTGCAGTTGTGTAGATACCTCTTAAGGTACCGCAATCAACCTCACCAACAATCATATCCTGGGCAACATCATGCAACCTACGGGTTAAGTAACCAGCATCCGCTGTTTTTAACGCCGTATCTGCCAAACCTTTACGGGCACCGTGGGTAGAGATGAAATACTCCAATACCGACAAACCTTCTTTAAAGTTTGAAAGGATCGGGTTTTCGATGATCTCACCACCCGAACCTGATTTTTGAGGCTTAGCCATCAAACCACGCATACCTGCAAGCTGACGGATCTGCTCTTTAGAACCACGGGCACCTGAGTCAAGCATCATGTAAACAGAGTTGAAGCCCTGGTTATCGTTGCTCAGGATGTCCATCACGTTAGCAGTTAAGCGGTTGTTGATACGTGTCCAGATATCGATGATCTGGTTGTAACGCTCGTTGTTGGTAATGAAACCCATGTTGTAGTTGTTCATTACCTCATCAACCTGTTTAGAAGCGGTTTCGATCAAAGTAACTTTCTCAGCAGGGATATTGATATCCTTCAGGTTAAATGATAAACCACCCTGGAACGCCATTTTAAATCCTAATTCCTTAATATCGTCAAGGAACTGGGCAGCACGCGCCATACCGGTAATTTTCACTACTTCACCAATGATATCACGAAGTGATTTTTTGGTAAGCAGTTCATTGATATAACCTACCTCAGTTGGTACATGCTGATTAAACAACACGCGGCCTACAGTAGTATCAATAATTTTGTTTACGATTTTGCCATCGCGTTCTTTAACTAAAGCTTTAACTTTAATGAACGCATGCAGATCAAGTTTTTTCTCGTTATAAGCGATAATTACTTCTTCTGCAGAGTAAAAAGTTAAGCCTTGTCCTTTAACCACGCGCGTTTCATCAGTTTTACGGCCTTTGGTTATGTAGTACAAACCAAGCACCATGTCCTGAGATGGTACAGTAATAGGCGTACCGTTAGCAGGGTTAAGGATGTTGTGCGAAGCAAGCATCAGGATTTGGGCTTCCAAAATTGCCGCGTTACCAAGTGGTACGTGAACGGCCATCTGGTCACCGTCAAAATCCGCGTTGAATGCTGTACAGGTTAATGGGTGCAATTGGATCGCTTTACCTTCAACCAGTTTTGGCTGGAACGACTGGATACCCAACCTGTGCAGCGTAGGCGCACGGTTTAGTAATACAGGGTGTCCTTTCAATACGTTTTCCAAAATGTCCCAAACTAATGGGTCTTTACGGTCAACAATCTTTTTAGCAGATTTTACTGTTTTAACCACACCACGCTCAATCATTTTACGGATGATAAATGGTTTAAACAGCTCGGCAGCCATATCTTTTGGTAAACCGCATTCGTGTAATTTAAGGTTAGGACCTACAACAATTACCGAACGGGCAGAGTAATCCACACGTTTACCTAATAAGTTTTGACGGAAACGACCTTGCTTACCTTTCAGGATATCTGAAAGTGATTTCAAAGCACGGTTACCTTCAGTTTTTACCGCGTTAACTTTACGTGAGTTATCGAATAACGAATCTACAGCTTCCTGCAACATACGTTTTTCATTACGTAAAATCACTTCTGGTGCTTTAATCTCAATTAAACGTTTTAAACGATTGTTACGGATAATAACACGACGGTAAAGGTCGTTCAAATCTGAAGTAGCGAAACGGCCACCTTCCAGTGGTACCAACGGACGCAACTCAGGCGGGATAACTGGAACGATCTTTACAATCATCCACTCAGGGTTATTCTCGATCCTGGTTTTTGCATCACGGAAAGCCTCAACAACCTGTAAGCGTTTTAAGGCTTCATTTTTACGTTGCTGAGAAGTCTCGTTTGCTGCCTGGTGACGCAAGCTGAATGATAATTCGTCAAGGTCAAGGCGTTTCAATAACTCTTCCAAAGCCTCGGCACCCATTTTGGCAACAAATTTCTGAGGATCTTTGTCGTCAAGGTACTGGTTTTCTTTTGGAAGGGTATCTAATACGTCAAGGTATTCTTCTTCAGTAAGGAAATCCATTTTGTTGATTCCGTCTGCTTCTTTAATACCCGGTTGGATAACTACGTAACGCTCGTAGTATATAATAAGGTCGAGCCTTTTTGTAGGCAAGCCTAATAAATAACCAATTTTGTTTGGCAATGAGCGGAAGTACCAGATGTGTGCAACAGGCACCACCAGGTTGATGTGGCCCATGCGCTCACGACGTACTTTCTTTTCGGTTACTTCAACACCGCAACGGTCGCACACGATACCTTTGTAACGGATACGTTTGTATTTACCGCAATGGCACTCATAATCCTTAACCGGACCAAAAATACGCTCGCAGAACAAACCATCACGTTCAGGTTTGTAAGTACGGTAGTTAATGGTTTCCGGCTTTAAAACTTCACCGCTTGAACGCTCAAGGATAGACTCAGGAGAGGCTAAACTGATGGTAATGGTGGTAAAGTTACTTTTGATTTTATTATCCTTTTTGTAAGACATAGTCTACTTTGATTTTTTAAAGGTAATTTTTTTGGCGAAAGGTAAAAGGCGAAAGGTAAAAGGTTTCGGAACCTGTCCTAACCTTTCACCTTTGGCCTTTAAGCTTTAACCTTATTCTAATGTGATATCCAAACCTAAGCCGCGTAACTCGTGAACCAATACGTTGAATGATTCAGGAACTGATGGCGTTGGCAGGTTTTCACCTTTAACAATAGCCTCATATGTTTTGGCACGGCCGATAACATCATCCGATTTAACGGTTAATATCTCCTGCAAAATGTTTGATGCACCAAATGCTTCCAGTGCCCAAACCTCCATCTCACCAAAACGCTGACCACCGAATTGTGCTTTACCGCCCAATGGTTGCTGAGTTATCAATGAGTATGGACCGATTGAACGGGCGTGCATCTTATCATCAACCATGTGACCTAATTTCAGCATGTAGATAATACCTACAGTAGTTTGCTGATCAAAACGATCACCTGTTAAACCATTGTATAAGTAAGTACGGCCTGATTCAGGCAAGTTGGCTTTCTTAATCCACTCTTCCACTTCTTCGTGGCTTGCACCGTCAAAGATTGGAGTAGCAAATTTAACACCAAGCTCTTTACCGGCCCAGCCTAATACGGTTTCATAAATCTGGCCCAAGTTCATACGTGAAGGTACACCCAGTGGGTTCAACACAATATCAACCGGTGTTCCGTCTTCAAGGAAAGGCATGTCTTCGTCACGTACAATACGAGCAACGATACCTTTGTTACCGTGACGGCCTGCCATTTTATCACCCACTTTAAGCTTACGCTTTTTAGCGATGTAAACTTTAGCCATTTGCACGATACCTGATGGAAGCTCATCACCCACGCTGATAGCGAATTTATCACGACGGTAAGCACCTAACTCTTCATTGTACTTAATGTTGAAGTTATGAAGAAGGATCTTGATCTGATCGTTTTTATCATCATCAGTAGTCCATTTCGTTGGGTTAATGTTATCGTAATTAAGCTCAACTAATATCTTTTGGGTGAATTTAACACCTTTAGGAACCTGTAACTCTTTGTAAACGTTATAAACGCCTTGCGAAGTTTTACCGTTAACGATCTCAAATAACTTTTCGATCAAAGTATTTTTCAGATCTTTCACAGCTTTATCATGCTTGTTATCCAATTTCTCTAACTGTGCTTTTTCTTCAGCTTTTGAAGTTTTCTTAGCACGAGAGAACAATTTGGTATCGATAACAACACCGGCAATTGACGGCGGGGTTTTCAATGAAGCATCTTTAACGTCGCCGGCTTTATCACCAAAGATAGCACGTAACAGTTTTTCTTCCGGTGATGGGTCTGATTCACCTTTAGGGGTGATCTTACCAATCAGGATGTCGCCTTCTTTAACCTCGGCACCTACACGGATGATACCGTCTTCGTCAAGGTCTTTAGTTGCTTCTTCTGATACGTTAGGGATATCTGGTGTTAACTCTTCCTCACCTCGTTTAGTGTCACGAACTTCAAGCTCGAACTCTTCAACGTGGATTGAAGTAAAGATATCTTGTGAAACAACACGCTCAGAGATTACAATCGCATCCTCAAAGTTATATCCCTGCCAAGGCATGAACGCTACTTTAAGGTTACGGCCTAATGCAAGCTCGCCATTTTGCGTAGCGTAACCTTCGCAAAGTACTTCACCTTTTTCAACCCTCTGGCCTTTTTTAACAATAGGCTTAAGGTTCATGGTGGTGCTTTGGTTGGTTTTCTTAAACTTGGTTAAGCGGTAGCTTTTGCTATCTCCTTCAAACGAGATCAAACGATCAAGTTCGTTACGGTCATATTTAATACGGATTTCGTTAGCATCAACATACTCCACCACACCATCGCCTTCGGCGTTGATCAGGGTACGGGAGTCTTTTGCCACACGGCCTTCCAAACCGGTACCAACAATCGGCGCTTCCGGACGTAACAATGGTACGGCCTGGCGTTGCATGTTTGAACCCATCAATGCACGGTTAGCGTCATCATGCTCTAAGAACGGAATAAGCGAAGCCGCGATTGAAGTGATCTGGTTTGGAGCAATATCCATCAAATCCAGACGCTCCGGCTCAATAACCGGGAAGTCACCTTCGAAACGTGCTTTTACACGCGGCAATTCAAACTCACCTTTATCATCGTATACAGCGTTTGCCTGGCCAATGGTTTTACCGTCTTCATCTTCAGCAGATAAATAGATAACCGGCTCGTCAACCATAACTTTACCTTCAACTACACGTTTGTACGGAGTTTCGATAAAGCCTAAGTTGTTGATCTTAGCGTGTACACAAAGTGATGAAATCAAACCAATGTTCGGACCTTCAGGAGTTTCGATAGTACACAACCTACCGTAGTGGGTGTAGTGAACGTCACGAACCTCGAAACCTGCACGCTCACGCGACAGACCGCCGGGGCCTAAGGCTGACAGACGACGCTTGTGCGTGATCTCTGCCAGTGGATTGGTTTGGTCCATGAACTGTGACAACTGGTTTGTTCCGAAGAACGAGTTGATCACAGATGATAATGTACGTGCGTTGATCAGGTCGGTTGGGGTGAACACCTCGTTATCACGAATGTTCATACGCTCACGAATGGTACGGGCCATACGTGCCAAACCTACGCCAAACTGAGCATAAAGCTGCTCGCCAACGGTACGCACACGACGGTTTGACAAGTGATCGATATCATCCACCTCAGCTTTTGAGTTGATTAATTTGATCAGATATTTAACAATCGCGATGATATCCTGCTTGGTTAAAACCTTAGTTTCTTCCGAAGTGCTCAATTTTAATTTACGGTTGATGCGGTACCGGCCCACATCACCCAGGTCATATCTTTTATCTGAAAAGAATAAACGATCGATGATACCACGAGCTGTTTCTTCATCAGGTGGTTCAGCGTTACGTAACTGGCGGTAGATATGTTCAACCGCTTCCTTCTCAGAGTTGGAAGTATCTTTCTGTAAGGTATTGTATATAATAGTATAATCACCGCTGGTTGAAGCATCTTCCTTGTTAAGGATGATGGTTTTAACACCAGAGTCGATGATCATATCAATATGGTCATCTTCCAGTAAGGTTTCACGCTCAAGGATGATCTCATTACGAGGAATAGAAACTACCTCACCGGTATCTTCATCCACAAAGTCTTCGATCCATGTTTTAAGTACCCTTGCAGCAAGCTTACGGCCAATATATTTCTTAAGGCCTGATTTGCTTACTTTAACCTCGTCGGCCAGTTCAAACAGCTCTAATATATCTTTATCAGAGTCATAACCAATGGCACGAAGTAACGTAGTAACCGGGAATTTCTTTTTACGGTCAATGTAAGCATACATTACGTTGTTAACGTCTGTAGCAAACTCAATCCATGAACCTTTGAAAGGAATAACACGGGCCGAGTATAATTTTGTACCGTTGGTGTGGCGGCTCTGACCAAAGAACACACCTGGCGAACGGTGTAACTGTGATACAATTACACGCTCGGCACCATTAATAACAAATGTACCTTTTGGCGTCATGTATGGGATAGTACCCAGGTACACGTCCTGTACAATTGTTTCAAAATCTTCGTGCTCCTCATCATTACATGACAGGCGAAGCTTTGCTTTTAATGGTACGCTGTAAGTTAATCCGCGTTCGATACACTCTTGTATATCATAACGGGGCGGATCAATAAAGTAGTCAAGAAACTCCAGGACAAAGATGTTTCTTGAATCTGAAATAGGAAAGTTTTCGGCAAACACTTTAAACAGCCCTTCTTTATAACGGTTGTCGGAAGTGGTTTCCAATTGAAAAAATTCCTGGAAAGATTGTAACTGAACATCCAGAAAATCAGGGTAATCAAGTACCTTTCTACTGGTTGCAAAGTTTACTCTTTGATTATTATTGTTTGCCAAGGTATTTAAATTTTAGTTATTAATTTTTGTAGATGTGAGACTTGAGACATGAGATCTGAGATATGAAATAGCGATTTGAAAAATCTCAAATCTCATATCTAATATCTCACATCTAATTCAAAACCTTTATAAACAGCAATAGACCCCGACCGTTTATGGTCGGAGTCTTGATGCTATATTTCAGTAGGTTAAATTACTTAACCTCAACTACTGCTCCGGCTTCTTCTAATTGTTTTTTCAAAGATTCAGCTTCTTCTTTAGTTACACCAGTTTTAAGTTCTTTTGGTGCACCGTCAACAAGATCTTTAGCTTCTTTCAAACCAAGGCCAGTTAAGTCTTTTACTAATTTAACAACTGCTAATTTAGCGCCACCTGCTTCTTTCAGGATAACGTCAAATGCAGTTTGCTCAGCAGCAGCTGGAGCAGCATCGCCACCGTCAGCAGCAGGAGCAGCAACTGCTACAGCAGCAGCAGCAGGCTCAATACCATACTCATCTTTTAATATTTGAGCTAATTCGTTTACTTCTTTTACTGTTAAGTTTACCAACTGTTCAGCAAACGCTTTTAAATCCGCCATTTTATTTAAATTTTTACTTTTAATGCTTTTTGTTTGTTATCGTCGAACTTTTGTGAGGCGTTCGTTAACCTCTTTCTTGTAATGTTTTTACAAGGCCTGCAATTGTAGTTCCGCCCGATTGTAGTGCAGAAAGTACGTTTTTGGCAGGTGATTGTAGTAAGCCAACTATCTCGCCGATCAGTTGTTCTTTTGATTTCAGTTTGGTTAAAGTATCTAACTGGTTATCACCTATAAATACTGCCGAATCAATATAAGCTGCTTTTAAAATTGGTTTTTCACCTGTTTTCCTTAATTGTTTGATCAACTTTGCCGGAGCAGTTGCTGACTTTGAGAAAAGGATTGATGATGAACCTTTTAATACATCATATATAGGGCTGAAATCGCCGCCTGCAGCTTCCATAGCTTTTTTGATCAAGCTATTTTTGGTTACCTGCATCGTAATGTCGTTTTCGAAACATTTACGGCGGATGTTGTTGATCTTGGCTACAGTTAAATCAGAGGTATCAGTGATATAAAAATTACCATACTCTTTGATTTGCTCAGTTAGGGCTACAACAAGGTCGTATTTTTCTTCTTTATTCATGATTAGATCCCCGCTACTGATTTAGTTTCAACTGTAATTCCAGGCGACATAGTTGAAGAGATATGAATGCTCTTGAAATATGTTCCTTTTGCTGCAGAAGGTTTTAATTTAGAGATTGTTTGCAATACTTCTAATGCATTCTCATAAATTTTATCTGCAGAGAAAGATGCTTTTCCTATTGAAGTGTGGATGATACCGGTTTTGTCAACCTTGAAATCGATTTTACCACCTTTTACCTCAGTTACAGCTTTACCAACTTCTGGGGTAACTGTACCTGATTTAGGGTTTGGCATAAGGTTACGCGGGCCTAAAATACGACCTAAACGACCTACCTTCGCCATAACACTTGGCATAGTAATGATAATATCAACATCAGTCCATCCGCCTTCAATCTTGGCAATATAATCATCCAAACCTACGTAATCTGCACCTGCGTCTTTAGCTTCTTGTTCCTTATCAGGAGTACAAAGAACTAATACACGTACAGTTTTACCGGTTCCATGAGGTAATGTTGCAATACCACGTACCATCTGATTGGCTTTACGTGGGTCAACACCTAAACGAACGTCTATATCAACTGATGAATCAAATTTAGTAAGGGTTAATTCCTTTACCAATGCAGATGCATCCTGTAATGTGTACGATTTGTTTGCCTCAATTTTGGAGAGTGCCACTTTTTGATTTTTTGTTAATCTTGCCACTGTCTTTAAACTGATTTGTATAAATTAATTAATTCCAGGGAGCTGTACCTGATACGGTAATTCCCATGCTGCGGGCAGTACCTGCCACCATTTTCATGGCCGATTCAACTGTAAACGCGTTCAAGTCAACCATTTTATCTTTTGCTATAGTCTCAACCTGTTCCCAGTTAACACTGGCAACTTTTTTACGGTTAGGCTCAGCAGAACCACTCTTTAAACCGGTAGCTTCCAATAACTGGATAGCAACGGGAGGGGTTTTGATGATAAATTCGAATGATTTGTCAACATACACAGTAATCAAAACAGGCAATACTTTTCCAGCTTTGTCCTGGGTGCGTGCATTAAATTGTTTGCAAAACTCCATGATGTTCACACCTTTTGCACCCAATGCAGGGCCAATTGGTGGTGATGGGTTTGCGGCGCCGCCTTTAACTTGCAGCTTAACCATTGCACCGATCTCTTTTGCCATTTTAATTTACTTTAATTATAAACTCAATGTTAGTAAGTGGAAGCTAAGTAACATTTAAGATTGTGTCGATTTCGGATTTGGGAATTTCCATTTCGGATTTAACTCCCGCTTCTTTCATCTTATATTTTAAATTCAATAATTTCGAAATCGAAAATCCGACATCCGAAATTATTTGAAAACTATTCTTTCTCTACCTGCATGTAATTCAATTCAAGCGGCGTACGGCGCCCGAATATCTTTACCATTACTTTCAGTTTCTTTTTTTCTTCGTTAACCTCTTCAATAACCCCGCTGAAACCGTTGAAAGGCCCGTCCATAACTTTAACGGCCTCACCAACATAATAAGGTACATTCATGGTTTCGCCCTGTGCGCTCATCTCGTCAACCTTACCTAAAATACGGTTAACTTCTGACTGGCGAAGCGGTATAGCATTTCCGGCTTTATCGCCCAGAAAACCTATAACACTGTTTATATTTTTAATGATGTGTTCAGTTTCGCCATCTAAAACAGCTTCCATAAGCACATAGCCCGGAAAGTAGTTACGCTCTTTCGCGATCTTCTTTCCATCACGCATCTGGTAATACTTCTCCGTAGGTATTAATACTTGTGGTACCAAATGACTAATGCCCAAACGGCTAATTTCGGCATCTATGTATTGTTTAACTTTCTTTTCCTTACCACTAATAGCCCTAACTACATACCATTTCAATTGATCACTCATCTCCGTCTCCCCTGATATTATGTTAGTGATGTGTAAAACAGTTTAAGCAAATAATTAATGATCTGGTCCATACCTAAGATAACCAGCGCAATAATTATAGCGGCAACCAATACCAAAACAGCGCTGCTTTGAAGCTCGCGCCATGTAGGCCAGGTAACCTTTTCGGTTAACTCGATGTATGACTCTTTAATATATTCAGCTACGCCTGCCATTTTTATATTGTGCTTAAGCACGGGAACAAGGATTCGAACCCTGATCAAAGGTTTTGGAGACCTCTATTCTACCGTTGAACTATTCCCGTGTGTTATTTATAATAAGAAAACATAAGTTTGCCGTTGAAGGCTAAACTTATGTTTTCAAATTAACCTTTTTATTGAAATATTATTATTTCAAGATTTCAGTTACCTGACCAGCACCTACGGTACGACCACCTTCACGGATAGCGAAACGCAAGCCTTTTTCCATTGCGATAGCGTTGATCAGTTTTACAGTGATAGTAACGTTATCACCTGGCATAACCATTTCTACACCTGGTTCTAATGAAATCTCACCAGTAACGTCAGTGGTACGGAAATAGAATTGCGGACGGTATTTGTTGAAGAATGGAGTGTGACGGCCACCTTCTGCTTTTGATAATACGTAAACTTCTGCTTTGAAGTCGGTGTGAGGAGTTACTGAACCTGGTTTGCAGATAACCATACCACGACGGATATCAGTTTTCTCAATACCACGTAACAATAAACCTACGTTGTCACCAGCTTCGCCACGGTCAAGGATTTTGCGGAACATCTCAACACCAGTTACAGTTGATTTCAAGTTTTCAGCACCCATACCAAGGATGTCAACTTGCTCACCTGAGTTGATTACACCACGCTCAATACGACCAGTAGCAACAGTACCACGACCAGTGATTGAGAATACGTCTTCAACAGGCATTAAGAAAGGAAGATCTGTTAAACGCGGAGGGATTGGGATGTAGCTATCTACAGCATCCATCAACTCCATGATTTTACCAACCCAGGTAGGATCGCCGTTAAGACCACCTAATGCAGAACCCTGGATAACTGGGATATCATCGCCTGGGAATTCGTAGAATGATAATAATTCACGAACTTCCATTTCTACTAACTCTAATAATTCCGGATCATCAACCATGTCAACTTTGTTCATGAAAACAACAAGTGCAGGTACACCTACCTGACGAGCTAACAGGATGTGCTCACGAGTTTGTGGCATCGGACCATCAGTTGCAGCAACTACGATGATTGCACCGTCCATTTGCGCAGCACCAGTAACCATGTTTTTCACATAATCCGCGTGACCTGGACAGTCAACGTGTGCATAGTGACGGTTAGCTGTTGAATATTCAACGTGGGCAGTGTTGATGGTAATACCACGTTCTTTTTCTTCAGGAGCCGAGTCAATTGAATCAAATGAACGAGCTTCTGATAAACCTGCATCAGCCAAAACTTTAGTGATAGCTGCGGTAAGGGTTGTTTTACCGTGGTCAACGTGACCGATTGTACCGATGTTTAAGTGCGGCTTACTGCGGTCAAACTTTTCTTTTGCCATGATCTATAAATTATTTTTGTAGGTTAATTTTAACTTTAATGTATGTTTTATAACACTGAGCCAACAATGGGATTTGAACCCATGACCTCTTCCTTACCAAGGAAGTGCTCTACCCCTGAGCTACGTCGGCTAATTTTTTGTTCATTGGTTCACTCGTTTATCAGTTCATTGGTCTTTGCAGCCGCCACTAATGAACAAGTGAACTAACCGACTAATGAACCAACCGAGCGGAAGACGAGGTTCGAACTCGCGACCTATAGCTTGGAAGGCTATCGCTCTACCAACTGAGCTACTTCCGCTTATTCAGTTTAAGGTTTGCAGTATTCAATTAGCAGCTTAACCGCTCATGACACCCATTCCTCAAACCCTTTTAATCAAGTTAGCAGTTTATAGTTCGGTTAACAAAACTGCTAACGGCGAACTACAAACTGCTTACTTTAATAAGTGGGGGGAGAAGGATTCGAACCTTCGTAGCCGAAGCAACGGATTTACAGTCCGTCCCATTTGACCGCTCTGGTATCCCCCCGGTAGTTGTTTCCGGATTTGCGATATCCAAAATTGAAGCTAAATACCTCAATCCGAAAAAAACTGAGCCTCCTATCGGGATCGAACCAATGACCTACTGATTACAAGTCAGTTGCTCTACCAGCTGAGCTAAGGAGGCTTATATTTATCTTGCCTTTCTATTACCTAAACCTAAAGTGGCTTTCGATAACGGAGCGCAAAAGTAATAAGCTTTTTGATATTTTAAAGAACTATTTTAACTTTTTTTCGAGGCGTTAAATACCTCCCCGAAAGGGACTGCAAATCTACAAAAAATAACGCCACGTCAAAATTTTTTATCAAAAAAAATCGGCAGGTTAAAAACCTGCCGATTTAGGCTTAAAACAAGCCTTTTTATAATATTAAAAACCCTCCTCAACTGCCGTTAAAACAGCTTTTTTTGCTGTAGCATCAGCAAGGGCTTTCTTTTGTTTATGCTTTTCAATTTGCTTCCTCAGGCTTTCAACCGCCAGGTCGGTAGCTTCCTCAAAACTCTTACACTTCTCTTTTGCAAATATTTGATTTCCGGGTAGCAATAATTTGATCTCCGTTATCTTATTACATTCATCTTCCACATTCTCAAGCTTTAAGTAAACTTCACCGCTAATAATATGGTCATAAAACGTATCAAGCTTATCAGCTTTTTTCTGAATAAAATCTAAAAGTTTCTTGTCTGCGGTGAAATGAATTGACTGCACTGTAATTTTCATGTTTCCTCCTTTTTAAGCCTTTGGATGGGCGAGTTTATAAATAGATTTTAGTCTTTCAACTGAATTGTGCGTGTAAATTTGGGTTGCGCTCAGGTTAGCGTGCCCCAAAAGCTCTTTAATTGAATTTAAATCGGCCCCGTTATTTAGCATTGTGGTTGCAAAGGTGTGCCTGAGCACATGTGGGCTCCGTTTATTTTGGGTTGATATGTTAGATAAGTATTTTTTCACTATTAAATAAATCAATTTCGGATAAGCATCGGCTCCTTTATTTGTAACGATTAATGTGAAGGAATTGTTATCAAAATTTTGATTTTTCTTTACCTCCATATATTCGGGCAGCAGGGCCTTCAGCTCATTATTAATAGGGATAATGCGCTCTTTGTTACGCTTACCCAGTACCTTTACCACTCCCCCCTCAAAGCTAATATCCTGTTGCTTAATACCTAACAGTTCGGCAAGCCGCATGCCGGTGCCAAACAACAGCTCAATAACAAGCTTATCACGCAGGCCCGAAAAATCATTTGTAAAAATGTCATCACTATCTAACATTTTTGTGAGGCGCGTATCTTCAACCACTACGGGCAACGTTTTAGCAACTTTTTGCGACCGCACCCTGGATACCGGGTTGGTTTCAACAATACCTTCCTGCAATAAAAATTTGAAGTATTTGCGTAGCGTGGCCATTTTACGATTAACCGAACGGCCGGTAAGTTTTTGATCAATAAGCTCAACCATCCAGTTACGGATGTCATGGTAGCTTACCTGCGATGGATGGTTAATAACCGGCTCAGGCGCGGGATCGGCACCGCCGGGATTATTTAAAAAGCGCATAAACTGATCCAGATCAGACTGATATGCGGAAACAGTATGCACTGAATACCGTTTTTCGTACTTGATGTACTGGATAAAACGCTCTAAAAACATAAAAAACTATTTATACATCCGGGATTATGAATGTACAAATAGTTTTAATATAGTGTCAAGAAATTAATTAATTCTTTTCAACAAAAAAGAATTAAACAGTTTCCTGGTTTAAAGTCTGTTTGTAGATAGCATGTTTAACAACATGACGACGGGTTACAGATTTTTTTTCGAAAGCCTGACGACTGCGTAGTTCTCTTAAAACACCTGTTTTTTCGAATTTCTTTTTGAAGCGTTTCAATGCTTTGTCCAATGATTCGCCGTCTTTTACGTTAATAATGATCATAATTCCTAAAATACCTCCTTTCAAGGGAGGGCAAAGATAACCACAATGTTTTGAATATCAAATAGAGAGCGGGAATTATTTTTTAATTTAAAACCAGCTAACTATCTCACGGCAATCTCATTGCTCCAAATAATATTATCTGTTTCCTGCCAAAGCGTTAACCCACGTATATCAACAGGGAGCTGCGAACCCTCAATATATTTATATAAACACATTCCTATCTTAAAAACTTTTGATTCGAACAATCCTCCTTTGCCCGTATCCGTTAAAAAAGCCGTAGGTATATGAAATACCTTTTGTTGATGGGGCGCAACCGTATAAACAGCAGGGTTATTTTTCCAGCATTCCTCCATCAGGGGCGTGGGTAAAAATTTTACGTTTCCGGAATCTGTTTTAAAAACATCAAGCCACGAGCATGACATATTGATATAATTTAATGTATCAGGAGATTGATTGCTCAAAGTTACCGGGATTACCGCATAAAGACATCTGTGTAACTTACCATCGCTATAGCATACGGTATCTTTCATTTGCCTAACGGAATCTTGATTAATAGTTATTATAAACATCCTCCTGTCAGTTTCCGAAAGCGCTGCAAATCCTGCAGGAACCCTACTTACAAGATCATGCCGGTAAAAGCCCGGATTTGTTTTAAATATCCCATCATCCCATCCCGTGCGGATCAATTTCGCGTTCGCATAATTTGTATCTGTGCGAGTACCTATTTGATTATGTATTATAAAGGATCGCTTTAGATATAAATCACTGCTTCTCCCGGCAGGCTTCCCCACGATAATTTCCGCTTGATGCTTTTCTTGACCAGCAACCCGATCGAGAAATAAAAAAAGAATAAACAAAAACAAGATCGGTTTAATGTTCATGATAGGCTTATCAGTTTAAACTAAGATAGTCGGTTTAATGAATAGTATATGTTAAATAGTACTAAATCTGTTTTATTCCATTTTGGAGGATTACACACTTATAATAATTACTATAAACAACAAAGGCCGCCAATGGCAGCCTTTGTTGTTCTCGTAATCTATAAGCAATAATTATTGTTTATCCCAATATACCCTTGTATTTAATGCATCAGGGCCCTGACGAGCTATTACGGCGTTGTAATTAGCTTTATTAAGGTCGTTCTCGGTTTGCGGATATTGTTGCCTGCGCGGGATCTTTTGATCCGGGCTTAATGAACCAGGAACCGGATCAAGTAATTTAGGCAAGCCTGTACGGCGATATTCTGCCCATGACTCCCAACCGTTACCTAAGAAACCTGCAATCCATTTCTGGGTCATGATCTGGTTCATAGCAGTTGCTGCAGAAAATTTAACTGATGCCTGCGCAAGATAAGCGCTTTCATCTGCCGAGCTAACACCGTTTTGTTCCAGCGATGCAGCTACACCTTTATTATAGAAATCGGCAGCAGCGCCGTCACCACCAGCAATCCAGTTAAGGTGAGCAGCTTCGGCCTGGGTAAACATAATTTGTGCGTATGATGTCCACACTGTTGGTGAAGCCTGGCCAGACACGGCTAAACCAATTAATGATACGTTACCTGGTTTACTACGAGTACCTTTATTATAATTACCCAAAGCGTCACCAAAAGTACCGTAAGGTAAACCCACGTAAGTTTTTGATGCAGTTTGAGCGGCATATACCGGTAACCTTGGGTCATTAAGGCCACTCAGGGTATTAACCACAAGGCTGCTTACAGCATAATCGTAACGACTCCTATAGTTAGTATAATAAGGGTTTTCGTTAGTCTGAATAGCCAGGTAATCATAAACTGCGTTATCATCGTTTGAGGTCATCAAACCGCCCGCCACTGCTTTTGCATATTCAGTTTTACCGGTTGCAGGATCAGCTTTTGATAACCTCAATGCCATAACCGCGTGTAAAGAGTTAGCCCAATGTTTCCATTTAGTGGCATCGCCGCCAAATAAAATATCATTGCTTAAAGCTGCACCGCCGTCAAATTGAGCCTGAGCTTCATCAAGTTCCTTCATTAAGGCAGCATAAACGTCTTTTTGCGCATCAAATGCAGGAGTTAAGCCAGATACACCGTTTAATGCCTGAGAGTATGGAATATCGCCCCACCTATCAGTAATGGTTAGGTAAATAAATGCCCTTAATATGCGCGCGGCTGCAATCTGGTTGGCATTCGAACCAAATTTAATAGTCGACTGCAGGCTTTTCTTAGCTGGATCCGTATTAAACTGGATCAGTGTCTTCAAATCCTCAAGTGGACCAGTGTAATAACCCTGGTAGTCATATTGTTTTAACGAAAACTGCGATTCGTTGGTATAAAATGTTTCAGCAAGGTACTGAGAGTATAACTCGCCGGTGAATGCGTTGATGTTAGTTGTTGCACCAGCGCCGTTTACACCACCCAAGTATTGCAGCGCACTGGTTAACAGATAACCTGTTTGCGCATTTGGTGACTGGTTGGGGTTAACGTTTAAATCGCCACCCACTTTACATGAGGCAAGTATAAACATACCAGCCCCGATTATATATTTACTGATATATGATTTTTTCATGATGAAGAACTTGTTAGAATGTTACCTTAATGTTGAAACCTAAGTTTCTTGTGTTTGGCAATTGACCACCTTCATAAAAGGAAGTCTGCAATTGTGATGGGTCAACACCTTTAACTTTTGAATAGATCATCCATGGGTTTTGGGTTGTGATACCAAAGTACGCGGTTTGGAATGGTAACCTGCCTAACATCTTTTTAGGGAACGAATAACCAATGCTCACCTCTCTTAATTTAATGTATGAGGCGTCATAAGTCCATTTTTCCCAAATCTGGCTGTATGATTGCTCATATAACGTACGAGTTTCTACGTAAGTAGTGTTCGGGGTACCGTCAGCATGTACACCTGCCACCAGGGTACCACCGCCTTCAGACACAGGGTTACGTACCGGGTTACCTTTTGCATTGTTGCCTACGGTTTCGATACCTAAGCCCGAGCCGTTAAGGTTTTGCTGGGTAACTGATACAAATTTACCGCCTTTTTGGAAATCAAGAGAAAAAGCAAGTACTACGTTTTTGTAGTTAAACGAGTTGGTAAAACCACCTGTATAGCTTGGTAACATGCTACCAAGGTTAACGTTATCCTGCCTTACCGGAAGGCCATCAGCACCAATTATGATATTTCCTTTACCATCACGTGCAAAACCTGATCCAATGATCTGACCATAAGACTGATTAAGATAACCGTTGATACCAAAGCTTGGTGAACCAACAAAGCCAAAGCTTTGAGCACCGGCCGCCTGAACGCCACCCGGGCCATAACCGGCAAGACCGTCAGGAGTTACTTTTACGTTAGTTACACCCGGGTAAAGCGAAACAATTTTGTTGCGGTTAAATGAAACGTTGAAATCGGCATTCCAGGTAAAATCTTTCGATTTGATCGGGGTGCCGCCAAGGCTAATCTCGATACCATTATTACGGATAGAACCAGCATTGATTACGACCGTTGAATAACCGGTTGTACCATTAACAGGCAATGATAAGATCTGATCTTTAGTAGTACGTGTGTAGTAGTTAAAGTCAAACTTAACCCTGTCTTTGATGAAATGCAATTCGGTACCAATTTCATATGATGTTGAAAGGCTTGGAGTTAAATTTGCATTTGGCAAAGTGTTAGGTACTGTTTGCACAGCATCATTTCCATGCGGAGTAGTGCTTAGGTTATAAGTTGGGTATGTTGAGTAAATAGGAGCGTCAGAACCTAATTTAGCTGCAGATAACCTTAATTTACCAAATGTTAAGATGTCGTTTTTAGGCATCAGCTCGGTAAATACAAATGAACCTGATAAACCGCCATACCAGTATGAGTTGTGGTTAACCGGCAAGGTTGAAGACCTATCGTTACGGGCATTGAAATCAAGGTATAAAAAATCCTTATAACCAAATGAGGTATATCCGTAATAGCTGTTTACCCTTGAGAGAGCGTTATAGCTAAATGAGGTTGCGGCATTTGCGGAGTTGCTTAAAGTATACAAGTCAGGAATAGCTAAACCACCTACTGTTGCACCTGATAAGTAAGTGTAACGGTCCTGACGTGATTCTGCATAAACACCTGCCTTTACAGAAAGGTCTTTAAAGTTGTGACTATAGCTTACGTTACCTACATAGTTATTTTCTTTGTAAGTATATTGGTTTTGTGAGTAAGCATCAGGATTAAGCGTACCTGAACCAACCTGTGCACTTGCGTCGCGGGTTAATAAATCCTGCCTTGCAATAAATGATGCAGAGATATCTTTCGTAAACTGGTAACTTAAAGTCAGGTTTCCGTAAACACGATTATTATTTGATTTTGACGTATTTTCATAAGCCTCAGTATAAGGGTTATCCCAGTAGTGAGGAGTTAAATCGTCAGGGCTGGTGATATTCCATGATGTGAATGTACCATCGGCTCTTCTGTAATTTTTAAGTTTGTTAATTTCAACGTCCCTATGAAACCATTGGCTAAATGAGCCTGCGGTTTGGGTACCATAACCTTCTTGCGGAATGTTGAATGAATTGATTTGCGAAAAGTTAATGTTGGCGCTCGCAGTTAATTTTTTAGTAAGTTTCAGCTCCCCATTTACGCTTACGTTATTACGTTTCTGATCACTGTTTGGAGTGATACCTGTACGATCTATGTTAGTGTATGAAACCCTGAGGTTATAGTCATCGCCTGCTTTTGAGAAAGCTGCGTTGGTATTGAAAGTAACACCCGTACGGTAAAAATCACGTACGTTATTAGGTTGCGGTACAAATGGTTTCAATTTACCAAAATCTGGATTGGTTGGATCCCAGAAATACCATGGCGCGTAAAGTGTGCCATCCATTTTAGGGCCCCAGCTTTCGTCAACACCATAATCATAAATTTTTACGCCGTTAAATTTTGCGTATGAAGCAGGAGAGCCATTAGCAGGGTCATACTGATAAGTATCCCATTTTACACTTGTACCGCCACCATATTCGTTTTGGTAGTCAGGTAGCTGATAGACTTTTTCAAAAGTAGTTGATTGATTGATTGAAACACCAACGCCTTTGTTTGCGCCTTTTTTTAATGTGATAACAACCGCGCCTTCAGACGCGCGCTGACCATAAAGTGCCGTAGCAGCAGGGCCCTTCAATACCGAAACTGATTCGATATCATCATTGTTCACCGCGTTCGGATCGGTAATAACACCGTTTACTACATAAATTGGGTTGCCTCCAGATAATGAGTTGATACCACGGATACGGATAGTTGATGCACCAAATTTTGCACCAGAACCACCTAAAACTTGTACACCGGCTATTTTACCGGCAAGTGCGGTGTTAAGGTCAGATTGCTTGGTAACGGTAAGGTCATCACCTTTAACCTGTTGCGCAGCATAACCCAATGATTTCTGTTGCCTCGTGATACCTAACGCCGTTACGATTACCTCGTTAAGACCACGACTTGACGCTTCTAAAACCACCTTAAGGCTTGTAGAACTGCCAACAGGAACATCCTGTGTGGCATAGCCAATAAAACTAAATGATAGAACAGCGTTGTTTGGAACGTTGAGTGAAAACTTGCCGTCGACGGTGGTTTGGGTACCGGTAGTTGTCCCTTTTATCTTCACCGATACACCCGGCAGAGGAAGGCCGTCCTCCTTGGCTGTTACCGTACCGGTAACAGTGTGATTTTGCGCAAAAAGCTGTGTTACAGCAAATACGAAACTGCACAAAATTAGTAGTAGTCGTTTTTTCATAGAAAAAATTTAGCTAATAGTTAAGTTGGCAAACTTAATATTGAAGGCTAAAATAAAACAACATTTGAATGTAATATTTCTTTTACATGAATTTTTTTAACCACAATGAAGGTTTTAGGAAATAATCAACAAGAAATTACCTTTGCTATCGTTAATACCATATGGCCGTTAGATCCGGCCGGTAATAAGTCAGTTAATATTGTTAATTATAAATTAGGAAAATGCGCGAGGCATTTTCCTAATTTGTTTTATAAGCTCTTGTAAATCACAATACAATAAAATTAACTGTCGCGAGAAATTCAACAGAAAAACCACAACTTGCCGGTCCTAAAACTCCCTTTTTACAACGATAAATTGTACCATGCATAGCCTGTTGGAAAAGGTATGACAGGAATGAAAAACCTTAATTTTTTCATACTTTTCGGCGAGAAATGGCCACGTAACAATATATTTACATGATTTAATACATAATATTCTCTACCAATCCGGGCTTTAAATGACGCAGGGATGACAGAAAGAAGAGGGGGGCGCCATATTTCAGAAACTATTTAAAAATGGTTTGTGAGCATTTTGTTTAAAAAGCATATCAATCCTTCTCTTCTTCCCCAATAGAGAGGGCGGGGGTGATGAGGCGGCCTACCTTTACAAATCTCTCAAATACGGTTTCGGTATGTGGTGCGTCGGCAAGTTCATCTGTCAAATCCTGTCCGGCCCAGTGCTCATAATGTTTTCCGTTTCGCCATAAGCGGCTTTCAGTTACATCATAAATATCACCTTTATAAGCTACCCAGATCCGGGGCTTATCCTGACCGTTGCGTAAGGCCAGTTGTGATTTGGTGTATATTGGCAACTCACTCATTGACTTAACTTCTGTTGTTTAAAATATTCAAAAAAACCAATGTTCATGAGCAGTAAAGCCATCAGGTAAAAATGATCCTCAAATGGGATGGTGCCAACCCGCTTTCCCAGGTTTTCGGCGTTATTGTACAACACTATTGGTACAGAGGTTAATATGCCGTTTACTATATAAAAAGGCAAAAGCGCCACAATGTAAGCAAGGTAATAACGATTAACCCAATCGGCCTTAAAAACGTATTGAATCAGCACCACAAGCAGTAGCAATAAGCCAAACGTAATCTCGGTATAAAGCCGGTCGTGATAAAATATCAGCATCAGGATGCTCAGCAATATTACCATACTGCTTATAATGCCGGTAAGCCTGAAAGGCATCAGCCACTTAACATAGTGATTAAGGCAGGCGTAAATGAATATACAGGCAAACGGTACCGTTAAAAAGAATAGCATTTCCTCTAAGGGCAAACCAAAAAACTTAACGCCTATGATGTATGCCGGATTGAACGACCAAACACCTCTTATGGTAAAAAGCACGTCCCAAAACAAAAAAAACAAACCGGTAATGGCCATGCCGGGCCATATAAATTTCCAGCTTTTGTAAAACTGCACCCTTTTATCAAATGAAAGCACAACGGGAAAAAATACCGTTAGCAGGTTGATTAGTAAATAGGTGTATCTCACGTAAGTTCGGTTAAGTGTTTATTAAGCGCCTGGCTTTGGGCAGGAGTGCATCGTTTGGAATGAAGGAGGAATTTGATAATCTGGATGGTTAATTCCTTATCGGCCGAGCCATAATTCTTTTTACCCAGTTGGGCTATGATATCGTCAGTATCCGCAGCAAGGTCTTTATTAAAGCCTAAAATAGAAGGCACGTTGTGTTCAACAGAAAAGCGCATGAACCTGATCTCGATATTATGCGGATCTTCAATTAATGCCTGCCTAAATACCTTTTCCGATCTGTTAAGATATTTCAATTTTAAATATGGGTTCCAGGCATGTTTGGCTTTTAAGGCAAACAGGCCGCCTATAAAACCATTGACTATCCCACTCTTTTCTTTGATAGCATTAAGGTTATTAAACAACGAATCGGTGGTTTTGCTTTTATCAATAGCAATAAGCATTTGCTTGCGCAGTACTTTCAGATTGGGTTCTTCGGCTTCAGCCGTTTTCAACCCAAATACCAATGCCAATATGCTGGCTATAAAAAAGATCTTCCTGAACATTAAATAACATTTAACTTTTGCTGCAGAACAGCTTTGATGTACAAACTTATTTTACACAAATCAGAAACCCTGATGCGTTTTTGTAGTATTACATTGGCAGGCGTGTAACTTATTTTTTTAAACAACTGCAGGTAGTAAATATAGGCAATATAAACCCCAAGCCTGGTACCGGCAGGCAGGCATTTTATCCCCTCAAAGGCTTCATCAAAATCGTGTTTAATTTCCTCCTCAATGGCAAGCTTATCATGCTCGGTAAAATTATTAAAATCGACCCCGGGAAAGTATGAGCGCCCACGTTCTGTATAATCTGCCTTAACATCCCTTAAAAAATTGATCTTTTGGAAAGCTGCCCCCAAGCTTCGGGCCTTCGGTACAAGGGCCTGATATTGAATATCATCATTGGTAAAAACACGCAGGCACATCATGCCGATAACCTCTGCCGAACCATAGATATAAGTTTGGTAGCTATCCTCATCATAGGCTTTATTATGCAGGTCCATTTCCATTGATCGCAGAAAAGCCCTGATCAATTCATGATCGATCTCAAACCGGTTAACTACCTGTTGAAAAGAATGAATCACAGGATTAGTGCTGATCCTTTCTTCAATCGCCTTAAAGGTTTCTTCCTCAAAACTGTTGATCAGTTGCTGCTGGTCGTACCCATGAAAGGTATCTACAATTTCATCAGCGTAACGTACAAAGCCGTAGATGGCATAAATAGGATAACGAAAACTTTTATCGAAAGTTCTAATGCCCAGACTAAAGGAAGTGCTATATTTTCTTGTTATAAGTTTACTGCATTCAAAACAAGTTTCATCGTACAGGTTCATCATCGGCACTTGCGTGGTCATTTTTTCAAAAGTACAAATTCAAAGCGGTATTGTTTTTTATAGGCCTAAAACATTTTTCTTATCTTGGGCTTCACATTAAACATGAGCAGCAAACATATTATTGTTATTGGTTCGGGCTTTGCTGGTTTATCAGCAGCCTGTGTTTTAGCTAAAGAAGGATTTAAAGTTACCATATTGGAAAAAAATGACCAGCCTGGCGGCCGTGCCAGGGCCTGGGAGCAGGATGGTTTCAGGTTTGATATGGGGCCAAGCTGGTACTGGATGCCCGACGTATTTGAAAACTTTTTTGCACTGTTTGGCAAAAAAACTTCCGATTATTACCGGCTAAAAAGGCTTGATCCCGGCTACCGTGTTTATTACAGCAAAAATGAAATATTTGATGTCCCAGCGGATATGGTTGAGCTTGAAGCCCTGTTTGAACAAGCCGAACCTGGCAGTAGTAAAGCATTACGGGATTTTTTAAACCAGGCGGCATATAAATATAAAGTAGGCATGGGTGAGTACGTTTTCCGCCCCTCCCATTCCATCACCGAATTTATCGACTTTAACCTTATCAAAAAAAGCTTCAGCATGCAGCTGCTTACCAGTATGAGCAGCCATGTACGCAAATATTTTAAAAAACCCCAATTAATTAAACTACTGGAGTTCCCCGTGTTATTTTTAGGAGCCACCCCGCAAAATACCCCAGCCATGTATAGCATGATGAACTATGCGGACCTTGCCCTGGGCACCTGGTACCCTATGGGTGGCATGAACGAAATAGTAAAAGCTATGGTAAGCCTGGCCATCGAACTGGGGGTTGAGATCAAGCTCAATATAGAGGTTACAAAAATCAATATACAGGATAAACAGGTTGATAAAATCCAAACCAATAACGGCGTATTCACCACCGATATGGTAATTGCAGGGGCAGATTATCAACATGTTGACCAGCATTTAATTGAAAAACCCTATCGTAACTACACTACTAAATACTGGAATAGCCGTACGATGTCGCCATCGAGCTTATTGTTCTATATCGGCACTAATAAAAAAGTGCCGAACATACAGCACCACAACCTATTCTTCGACGAAGACTTTGAATTGCATGCCAAGGAGATTTATACTGCGCCCCAATGGCCCTCCAGTCCGTTGTTTTATGTTTGCTGTAGTTCAAAAACGGATAGCACGGTTGCCCCCGAGGGCGGCGAGAACCTGTTTTTCCTGATGCCGATAGCGCCGGGCTTAAATGATGACGAAACCATCCGCGAAAAATATTTCACCCTGATGATGGATAGGTTTGCTCAGATTACCGGGCATGACATAAGGGATTCGATCGTGGTGAAACGGAGCTATGCGCTAAATGATTTCAAAGTCGATTATCATTCCTTTAAAGGCAACGCTTACGGGTTGGCAAATACACTTGCCCAAACTGCTTTTTTTAAACCCGCCATGCAGGCAAAACATATCAACAACCTGTTGTATACTGGCCAGCTTACTGTGCCCGGGCCAGGTGTGCCGCCGGCAATTATCTCAGGGCAGGTGGTAGCGAAGGAGGCAATGAAGAAGTTGGCGTATTAGCAATAACAGCAATGTCGTAAACATGACGTAAACAAGTCGGCAATTAATATCTTTAGGCAGTTATACTTTTGTTCAGCAAAATATATCAATATGAAAACCTATAACCCCGGAAAAAAGATTAAGGAATTGCGCAACCGTAAAGGATTAAGCCAGGAAGAATTGGCTGAACAAGCCCAACTAAGTTTAAGAACCGTGCAACGAATAGAAAACGATGAAACAGACGCAAGGGGCGATACACTTAAAAGACTGGCAACAGCACTAAATATTACTCCTGAAGATTTAACAGAATTGCCTTTCGAACCGGCAGGAATTTTGAATCATAGCAGAAACTTCTTACTACAATTCAATTTATCAGCCTTAAGCTTCATTATATTCCCTATGTTGGGAATAGCATTGCCACTGGCCTTGTGGTTATCCAACAGAAAAAAAATAAAGGATATAGATAAACCTTGTAAACGGCTTATCAATTTTCAAATATCATGGTGTTTAGCTATCGTTTTAACAGCTATTGTTCTTTTTAACCACGAATTTTTTCATATTACCTCATCTATATTGAACCTTGGCGTGGGCGAACTTATATTATTGAGTATGCCGTTGTTTTATGCTATAAACTTTATTTATATCGTTTTCAACAGCGTATTGGTATATAATACCCGGCAAATATTTTATCAGCCGGCTGTACCTTTTTTAAGATAACACAGCCCCGTTAATAACCTGGATTGAAACAAGAAACCCGCCTCATGGGCGGGTTTCTTCTATATATATGATGGAGTTTAATTGAATATTAATTCTCTGCGTAAACGGGTTTGGCGATGCCGTTATCATATGCCTTAAGGTTTTTCTTGAGCAGTTTCCGTGCTACGTGTATACGGGTTTTTACCGTACCGATCGGGATATCCAGGTGATCGGCAATTTCATGATATTTATGACCTTCAAAGTACATGGTGAAGGGTACATAATAATCTTCGGGTAGCCTGTCTAAAGCTTTTTTAATATCATCCATAACAAATTTGGCTTCGCCCTGATTTTTGGTTGAACTAAATACCAGGTTGGGCGATGATATTTCATCACTCTTGGTAACGAAAGTGCTCATTTTAACAAAACGGCGATAGTTGTTGATGAATGTGTTTTTCATGATGGTATATAACCATCCTTTTAAATTGGTGCCTTCCTTAAACTTGTTGTAGTAAGTTATGGCCTTCAACATTGTATCCTGGACAAGGTCGTTAGCATCGTCTGCGTCGTGCGTGAAATGTAAAGCGTATGATCTTAAAGAAGTCGCCTGACGTAGTACAAGGGTGTTAAACTCAATCTTTGTCATTTTGTTAAAGTTTTGTGTTAACAATTAGACAAGCATGATGCCATTAAGCCAAAGTGTGTAGTAAAAAGTCCACATTTAAACATCGGCATTGAAACCTATCCATTGTGTAATATTCACACATTGATAACAAATACAATACTGAAAAACAGAACGTTATGAATTTTTACAGCAGAAAATCAAACTTATTTAGGGAACATTTGTAACAGGAATGTTATTCAGAAGAAATTTTATTAAAAATGAAAATTCACTTTAAATAAACTTATTTAACTAATAATATTAACCTCACGTTGTAGTGTAACGCCAAATTTAGTGTACACACTGTCTATGATTTGCGACGAAAAGTTATACACTTCCTGCCCCGTAGCGCCTCCATGGTTCACTAAAACCAGGGCTTGGTTTTTCCATGTTCCTGTGTGGCCAACGGTTTTTCCTTTCCATCCACATTGTTCAATGAGCCATCCGGCAGCCAGTTTTACGCCGCCATCAGCAGCAGGGTAATTTACCACATCAGGAAATTTAGCTTGCACCACAGCAAATTCTTCGGCACTGATCACCGGGTTTTTAAAGAAGCTGCCCGCGTTTCCTATAGTTGACGGATCGGGGAGTTTGGATACCCGGATATGCGCCACCACCTGCGATACATCTTTAATAGTAGGGTTTGAGATACCCCTGTTTTGTAATTCTTGCTCAATGGCCCCATACCTGGTGTTGATGCTTGCCACCAGCGATAAGTGGAACTTTACCGATACTATAATATACTGTTCTTTCAGTTCAGCTTTAAAAATACTTTCGCGGTAACCAAATTTACAATCCTCTTTGCTGAAATTTCTGAATGTCCCTGTCGCTATTTCAAAAGCGCGGCAACTGTGAAATACATCTTTAAGCTCCACGCCATAGGCACCTATATTTTGTATAGGCGATGCCCCTACCGAACCCGGGATCAGGCTCAGATTTTCGACACCAGCATATTCATGCGCAACGCAATAATTAACCAGGTCATTCCATACCTCGCCACCACCTGCTTCTACATAAACATCGTCATGACTAATCCGGTGCTCAATACCGCGGATGTTCATGCGCACAACCAGTCCGTCAAAATCATCAACCATAAGCATATTGCTGCCGCCACCGAGTATTAGTCGCTCTGTTTGCTGCCACTGTGGGTCGGCAAACAGTTCTGTTAGTTCGGTTTCATGGGCTATCTCTACAAAATAACGGGCGCTGGTATCAATACCGAAGGTGTTAAAATTTTTTAGGGATACGTTTTCTTGTATTTGCAGCATGTTTTTTTGATGTCGGATTTGGGATATTCGATTTCGGAGTTTTTATTTTCCGAATCTATTGAGTGCAAAAGTAACCAAAAGATAGTGATTTTGTCTGAACCGGGATTTGGGGAATTTTGTCTGTTCAGACCATCTTTTGTAAATTCTTAAATCCTGAAAATTCTGATTCAGACAACCACTCACTACCCACCCAACCGTTAAAATTTGTTAAAAAAATCACAAACCTCTTGCAAATACGAAATCTATCGTAGATATTTGTACGAAGAAATTCGTAATAGAGAAACAGATGGAAATTAAACCAACAGAAAGCGAACTCGAAATTTTACAGGTGATCTGGAAAAAGGGCCAGTGCACCGTACGTGAAGTTCACGAAGAGCTTGCTAAAAACAAGGATGCCGGCTACACCACCACCTTAAAACTCATGCAGATTATGCACGATAAGGGAATGGTTGAGCGCGACACCACTTCAAAAACCCATGTTTACAAGGCTTTATTCACAATGGAGCAGGCCCAAAGCAACGCTCTGGATAAAATCTTGTCTACTGTATTTAAAGGCTCCACTTCCGATTTGGTGATCCAGGCGCTTGGCCAGCACCGCGCATCAAAAGACGAGATTGACGCTATTAAAAACTTTTTGAATCAATTTGATCAGGATAAAAAATAAACGTGATGGAAAATTTATTCTATAATATAAGCCAGGTGTTAGGCGTAACCATTCTGCAATCGTTATGGCAGGGATTATTGATATGGTTTGCCTTAAGATTAGTGTTCATTTGCGCGCCGCAGTTATCGGCCATTAAAAAGCATAATTGGGCTATGGGTGCTATGCTTACGTTAAGCGCCTGGTTTATATACACGTTTATCCATCAATTCAGGCTGCACGAGTGGATCAATTACGCATCCGCCAATGCACCATCTTTATTACCACGTTTCTACCTGCCGCTGCATGAAGTAGCAACCAGACCGCAAAGTAACTATTACGAATACGTTATAAAAGGCTATCTGCCTTATATATCGGCTCTTTATTTTGCCGGTTTGGTGTTTAACCTGCTTAAAGTAAGCTTAAGCTGGCAAAGGATCAGCCTGATAAAACGTACCATGGTACCTGCCGACAGGCTACAGGACTTTGCCGATGAGCTTTGCCAAAAGCTGGGCATTAAAAAAAGTGTGTGGGTAAACTTTAGCCGTATGGTTGATGCCCCTTGCATGATTGGCTTTTTAAGCCCTATAATCTTGTTACCGATAACCCTTACTACATACTTATCGGCTACCGAGGTTGAAGCCATTTTACTGCATGAGCTATCGCACATTAAACGCAATGATTACCTGCTTAACTTGGTGCAGCAATTTATTTCCATACTATTATTCTTTAATCCCTTTGCCCAATTAATTAACCGCATTATTAACCAGGAGCGCGAAAACAGCTGCGATGACCTTGTTGTGCAAACAACACAGCAACCCTTGATCTATGCACACGCGCTTTTGAAGCTTGAGCAAACCAGGCAGCAGCATTTACAGCTGGCCCTGGCTGCTAATGGCAAAAAATATCATTTATTAAATAGAATTGAACGCATCATGAAAACAAAGAAACCTATAGGCAATATCCGCCACCTGCTTGTGGCCATTGCCATAATGGCTGTCGGCGTTAGCAGCATTGCCTGGCTAAACCCCACCATAAAAGATGGCAAGCTCTCAGTTAAAAAAGTTGCTGCGCCTGCCGCCTTACATGCTCTATTTGTGGAAGATACCATACGCAAGGTGGCTCCTAAAACTAAAAAGCCTGTAACCTATAAAAAGAAAACCCAGGCCGAAATAGTTAAAGCCAAACAACGCCATGATTCTTTTAACTACGACGGTTTTAACGATGCTGAGCTTGAAAAACTCAGCGCCGAAGTAAACAAACAAGGCGAGCTGATTGGTAAATACTACAACAGCAATGATTTCAAAAAGCAACAGGAAATGCTTGAAGCTAAAAGTAAAGCCCTGCAGGCCTATTATAACACTGAGGGCATGGAAAAAATGAAGCTGGAAATGCAAAAAATGGGCGAAGATTTTCAAAAGGAATATGGCGAAACATCCGAATCTAAAAAAACCAGCGAACAGATGGGTGAGATAGGCCGCAAGATTGGTGCTTATTACAGCAGTCCTGAGTTTAAAAAAATGAACGAAGAGCTGGAGAAAAAATATGGCATCCCGCATGATCGTGGGTATCGTAGTTATAACGACGATAGAGACCCTAACTACAAAAAATACCAGGACGAACTGCAAAGCAAGATCCCGGCCGATGTGAAGGCGCAAACAGAGCAATTGAAAAACCTGGGCCAAAAAATCCGCAGCCGCTATGACTCGCCGGAATTTATTGCCAAAAGAAACCGTATGCAGGCCATGGGCGATAGCATCAGGATGGCCTACAACAATCCCGACATGAAAAAACTACAGGAGGATATGAGGGACATTGGCCGGCAAATGCGCGGCTTCCAGGATAGCCCTGAAATTAGAGCGGCACAACAACGGCTTAAAGAAGCCAGCAAAAAACTGCGGGACTATATGAAAAGCCCGGCGTTTAAACAAAAAATGAAACTTTACCGCGATAAAATGGATAAAGACTTTGATTATAAGTTTGACACCGACGATAAAGAGGAAATCAAAGCCGATAGCGCTACAAATTGATACTAAGTCAGAAGTCTTAAGCCTGGAATCTTAAATCTCAAGTCCGGCTTCTACTTTGAACTTTGGGCTTAAGACTTTTGACTTAGTCCATCAAGACTAAATAAATTAGCAATTAGCATTAAAAATCTTTTTTAAAGAACCTTAATTTGTAATTTAGTGTCCTCAATAAAATGAGGACACTTTTTTTATGCTTCAAAAGCTAACCATTAATAATTACGCGCTTATCGATAACCTGGAGATAGGTTTTGATAGCGGCCTGAACATATTAACCGGCGAAACCGGTGCAGGTAAATCGATCATATTGGGTGCCCTTTCACTTATTTTAGGACAACGGGCCGAAAGCAAGTACTTTTTTAACCAGCAAAAAAAATGCGTTATTGAGGGCACGTTCAAAATCAGTGGCTTTCATTTAGCCGATTTTTTTGAGGATAACGATCTGGATTATGAAACCGAAACGGTATTACGCCGTGAAATTTCTGCCGATGGTAAATCCCGTGCTTTTGTAAACGATACGCCGGTTAACCTCACAGCATTGAAGCAACTGGGCGAAAAGCTGATCGACATCCATTCCCAGCATGCTACGCTGGAGATCAATGATCCGGATTTTCAACTGTTAGTGGTTGACTCCGTCGCCCGTCATTCGGATCTGCTGTTTGATTATCAAACCAAATTCAAAGCATATAAAAAGTCGTTAAGCAAGCTGAACCAGCTCATAGCCGAAAATGATAAAGGCAAAGCCGATCTTGATTATTTCCAGTTTCAGTTTGATGAACTTGAAAAAAGTGCTTTGGTTGCCGATGAGCAGGAACATTTGGAGCGGGAACTGAACACCCTCAACAATGCCGAAGAAATTAAGCGCAACCTTTTAGGTGCCAACTATCTTTTACAGGATGGCGAAGCTGCAGCGTTGACTCAGCTAAAAGAAGCCGGACAGGCTTTGGGTTCTATAGAAAAATACAACCCGGCTGTGGCTGAATTGCACCAGCGCATCAATAGCACTATCATAGAATTGAAAGATATTGCTGCTGAAATTGATGCCATTGAACAGCATACTTTTATTGATGAAGCCCGTGCCGAAGAGGTAAACAACCGGTTAAGCATGATCTACAATCTGCAAAAAAAGCATCGGGTAAATACCATCGCCGAGCTATTGCAGATTCAGGAAGAATTATCAGACAAAGTGCAGCAAGCCCTTTTTGGTGACGAAGCCATCGAAAAACTGCAAAAACAAATTGCTGCCGATAAAGCCGAACTTGAAAAGCTGGCGACACAGTTATCAGTCAACCGCAAAAAAGCTATCCCGGATATTGAGAAACAGATATTGGTAACACTGGCCGAGATGGGGATGGGAAACTCGATGTTAAGCATTGAGCAAACGCCCCCCCGCCCCTAAAGGGGAGCTACTGAGCAAGCTCCCTTACTTACTGCCACGGGGATTGATAACATTAAATTTTTATTTTCGGCTAATAAGGGACATGCTTTGGCTGAGATGAGCAAGGTGGCATCTGGTGGCGAGCTTTCGAGACTGATGCTGAGCATTAAATCTATCGTAGCGCAATATACAGCCCTGCCTACCATTATTTTTGATGAGATAGATACAGGCGTATCGGGCGAAGTTGCCAACAAGGTTGGGCAGATCATGGAGCGCTTAGCCCAAAATCTGCAGGTAATTACCATTACCCATTTGCCGCAAATTGCCAGCAAGGGCCAAAGCCATTATTTTGTTTATAAGGATGACAGCGAGGCGGCTACTTTTACCCGCATTAAACAGCTGAGTAATGATGAACGGGTATTGGAAATTGCCAAAATGCTAAGCGGGGATAAACCAGGCGAGAGCGCTTTACAGAATGCGAGGGAGTTGCTTTTCAGTTAGCCGTTTTGAGTTTGCAGCAGGCAATAACTACCCTTATTTTAAACCACCAATCAGCAACTGCAAACTGCTCACCGGCAACTGAAATAAAATTATAACTTTGCTTCAATTATAAAAACTTAACAAATGGCTTATAATTTATTAAAAGGCAAAAAAGGCATCATATTCGGTGCACTAAATGAGCAATCAATAGCCTGGAAAGTGGCGCAACGCGCTGTACAGGAAGGTGCTGAAATTGTATTATCAAATGCCCCTATTGCTTTACGCATGGGCGAACTCAATAAACTGGCCGAAGAATGCAACGCGCCGGTTATTGGCGCCGATGTTACCAATGGCGATGATATCAACAACCTGTTTACCAAAACCATGGAACACTTTGGCGGCAAGGTTGACTTCATCCTGCACTCAATAGGCATGAGCGTTAACGTACGCAAAAACATTCCTTATTTTGAAAACAACTACGAATTTACCCACAAAGGTTTCGATATATCTGCGTTAAGTCTTCACCGCATTTTGCAGGCTGCCATGAAACACGATGCCATTAACGAATGGGGATCAGTACTGGCATTAAGCTACATCGCTGCCCAGCGTTACTTCCCTGGCTACAATGACATGGCCGATAACAAAGCAGTATTAGAAAGCATTGCCCGTAACTTTGGTTATGAGTACGGCATGGCTAAAAAAGTACGTGTTAATACCATCTCTCAGTCGCCAACCCGCACTACTGCAGGTTCGGGCGTAAAAGGCTTCGACGGTTTTATTGAGTTTGCCGAAAAAATGAGCCCGCTGGGTAATGCTGATGCCGATCAGTGCGCTGATTACTGCGTTACTATGTTTAGCGATTTAACCAAAATGGTTACTATGCAAAACCTGTTTCACGATGGTGGTTTCTCATTCACCGGCGTAACCCAGGCGGTTATTGATCAAATGGGGAAATAATTTCAAATGTTCTTAAACAAAAAGGAGCCTTGCGTTTGCAAGGCTCCTTTTTGTTTTGAGTTAGATTGGATTACGGCACCAATACTATTTTCACTTTTAATGGGCCGGGGATACCGTTACCTGTAGGGACACTTCCGTCGGAATTTTGAGCATCAATGTATAGCTTGCCTGTTTGATATACAAACCTGTAACTTATCCCCCATATACATCCGGTAGCTGTTCATAGGTACCATTATCCTCTAAATACACCAAAACAGCACCGTGATTGTTATAGTAGTCAGTAATTTCGGGACATTTAAAGTCGTGGTATAGCCGTTAATACTATTGTCGAGCACAAAATTTGGAGTGGTATCAAAAATAGTGGTAGCGCTCGGGCTGGTAGTTACATATTCCTTTTTACACGATGTTGCAGCAAGTACTATAGTGCAGCAAATTAAAGTCAAGATTTTTTTCATAAAGTATTGCGTTAGTTATATAACTGTTTGAACAAAAAATTGTTCAAAGGTTTAAACGTTTTTTAAATTATTTTATTTCGAATCTTTATTTCTGATAAATTTTCATGCAGCTATATTTTTAAACTAAAATTTTAGTTTAATTTTAACCATGCGTAAGTTATTCTTGCTTTTATCGTTACTGATACCTGCGTACTGTATGGGCCAGGTAAAAATTACCGGCAAAGTAATTAACATGACCGATACCAGGCCCGTGCCTAATGCCAGTGTGTTTTTAAACAATGCCCAGGTAGGCAACAAAACGGCTGATGACGGTACTTTCACCCTCAGCAACGTAAAGCCCGGCAAGTATGATTTCATTATATCTATAGTAGGTTATGAAACCTACACTTATAGTTTGCAGGCGGGCAGTACCAATATCAACCTGGGTACCATCAGCATTATCCCCAAAACTTTTCAGTTAAATGAAGTAAAGATCAGGCCTGATCCTAACCGTGAAAAATACTATGCTATTTTCAGGCAGCAATTTTTAGGCTATTCGGACAATGCCGCCAAATGTAAAATCCTGAACTCAGATGTGCTTGATTTCGATTATGATGAAGCTACCCGAATCCTAAAAGCTACTTCTCACGATTTCCTAGAGATTGAAAACAAGGCTCTTGGCTATAGGATAAAGTACAAACTAACCAACTTCAATTACAACCCGGCAAAAGCTATGCTATACTATGAGGGGATCTCCAATTTCGAAGACCTGAAGGGAACCGAAAAACAAAAGCGTAAATGGCGTAAAGAACGACAATCAGCGTACCTTGGTTCATATATGCATTTCTATCGGTCGGCTATAAAAGACAGTCTCACACAAGAAAACTTTGTTGTGATGCGCCTGATCCGTAAACCCAATCCTAATTATCACGGCGGCCCCAATAATAAATATTTGCAAAGTCTTGTCAATAAACCCTTAGACAGGGCCGACTTTTTCAAGCTAACAGACCAGGAAGGCTTATTTGCTATAGGATTTACCGATTGCCTATATGTTATGTATACTAAAAAAGGCCGAGCCCCTTCAGATAATGCCGTACAGGCTTTTAATATGCCTAACAATGCCACAACCATTATTTCTTTCGATGAGCCATATGCCTTTTTTGACAACAATGGTATTGTAGCTAATCCTCATTCCGTAATCTATGAAGGTGACTGGGGCATAAGTCGTGTTGCCGAAATGTTACCGGTTGATTATGAGCCGGTGGTGGAAAAGAAATGAGTCTGAATCAGAATTTTCAGAATTAAAGGATTTACAGAATATTGTCTGAACTCGAATTAAACGAATTGAGTGAATTATCAGAATGAAAAGGCAATTAAATAAATTCAAAAAATTCGAGTTCAGACAAAAATCCGATTAATCCCAAAAATCCAAAAATCCCGGTTCAGACAGCAAACAAAACCCCGTTCCGAAAAATCGAAACGGGGTTTTAATATTACTTACAAGTACTGCAAAATTACTTCTGCTCTTCCTGTTCAGGTTTTTTGCTTTCGCCTTTCCTGTCAGTGATTTTGATCTCCTTGGTTTCGGTATCAAAATCAACTACCATTACGTCACCTTCGGCTAATTCACCTTTAAGGATCTCTTCGGCAATTGGGTCTTCCAGGTATTTCTGGATGGCGCGTTTAAGCGGCCTTGCACCAAACTGCGAGTCGTAACCTTTATCGGCAATGAACTCCTTGGCAGCTTCAGTAAGCTCAATTTTGAAACCTAAGCCATTTACACGGCTAAACAGGTAGGCAAGCTCGATATCGATGATCCTGAAGATCTCTTCTTTACCTAATGAGTTAAATACGATAACATCATCAATACGGTTCAGGAACTCAGGGGCAAATGCACGTTTCAATGCATTCTCAATAACACCGCGTGAATGGCTTTCGGCCTGTAAAGTTTTAGCATTAGTGCTGAAACCTACGCCCTGGCCAAAGTCTTTCAACTGACGGGCACCGATGTTTGATGTCATGATGATGATAGTATTCCTGAAATCAACCTTACGGCCTAATGAATCAGTCAACTGACCTTCATCCAACACCTGTAACAGGATATTGAATACATCAGGGTGAGCTTTTTCGATCTCATCCAATAACACTACGGCATAAGGTTTACGGCGTACTTTTTCAGTTAACTGTCCACCTTCTTCGTAACCTACGTAGCCCGGAGGCGCACCCACTAAACGGGATACCGCAAATTTCTCCATGTACTCGCTCATATCAATCTGGATCAGGGCATCTTCAGTGTCAAACATAAAGCGGGCAAGCTCTTTAGCAAGCTCGGTTTTACCAACACCTGTAGGGCCTAAAAAGATGAATGAACCAATAGGTTTTTTAGGATCTTTCAAACCTGCACGAGTACGCTGTATAGCACGGGTTAGCTTTTTGATAGCCTCATCCTGACCAATGATCTTGCTGGCAACAGTATCGCTCATGTGCAACAGCTTCTGACTGTCGGCCTGACCTACACGTTGTACAGGGATGCCGGTCATCATTGATACTACTTCGGCAACGTTATCCTCGGTTACAGTGTAACGTTTTGATTTTGTTTCGGCTTCCCAAACAGCTTTTGCCTGGTCAAGCTCAACTAACAAATTCTTTTCAGTATCACGTAACTGAGCAGCTTCTTCGTATTTCTGGCTGCGAACAACTTTGTTTTTCTCAATCTTGATCTGTTCTATCTTCTGCTCAATATCTAAAATGTTTTGAGGCACGTGGATATTGGTTAAGTGAACACGTGAACCGGCTTCATCAAGCGCGTCGATAGCCTTGTCCGGTAAAAACCTGTCGGTAATGTAACGGGTGGTTAAGTTAACGCAGGCATTGATAGCTTCAGGAGTATAAGTAACACCGTGGTGTTCTTCATATTTATCCTTAATGCGGTTCAGTATTTCAATAGTTTCAGTCGGTGTAGCCGGCTCAACCATTACCTTTTGGAAACGACGGTCCAAAGCACCATCTTTTTCAATGTACTGGCGGTATTCATCTAAAGTGGTTGCGCCAATGCATTGTATCTCTCCCCTCGCCAAAGCTGGTTTAAACATGTTTGATGCATCAAGCGAACCTGAAGCACCACCAGCGCCTACTATAGTATGGATCTCGTCAATAAATAAAATTACATCAGGTGATTTTTCCAATTCGTTCATTACCGCTTTCATACGCTCTTCAAACTGGCCACGGTATTTAGTACCGGCAACCAACGAAGCTAAATCAAGTGTAACTACACGCTTATTGAACAATACACGTGATACTTTGCGCTGAACAATGCGTAATGCAAGGCCTTCGGCAATGGCCGATTTACCTACACCCGGCTCACCTATTAATATAGGGTTGTTCTTTTTACGGCGCGATAGAATTTGTGATACCCTTTCGATCTCTTTTTCACGACCAACAATAGGGTCAAGCTTGCCATCTTCGGCTGCGCGGGTTAAATCGCGGCCAAAATTATCAAGCACCGGTGTTTTTGATTTAATGTCGGATACTTTTTTAGGCTGACTGAATGACTCTTCTTCTTTAAAGTCATCGTCGCCGCCTGTAGGTGATCCCGGCATTTCGTCAGTAACATCATTTTTATGCGATTCAACTTCCCCTTTAAATACCTCGTAGTTTACATTAAACTGTACCAGGATCTGTGAGGCAATGTTGTCCTCATCGCGAAGGATGGACAGCAGCAGGTGCTCTGTACCAATTACATCGCTTTTAAATATTTTGGCTTCCAGATAAGTTATCTTCAATACCTTCTCGGCCTGTTTTGTTAACGGGATGCTGCCGATATGTACGTTTGTTCCAATAGTTCCCTTTACTGCATCCTCAACGGCGCGGCGAAGTTTTGCGGTATCAACGTTCAATCCCTTCAGCAATTTAATTGCTACACCATCCCCATCGCGGATAAGCCCAAGCAAAAGATGTTCAGTACCTATATAGTCATGCCCAAGGCGTAATGCCTCTTCTCTGCTATATTGAATAACATCCTTTACCCTCGGCGAAAATTTAGCTTCCATATATACCTTTCTAATTATTGAACGCCCTAATGTATAAATTATGTTTTTACAAATTACGACGCCTGTTTACTTTCATCAACAATATTGCCAACATTTAATGCTTTGCAGAAACAGACATTGCAATGATACGCAATGTATCAAAGTTTGGCATCAATCAACAGTTTTTATCTGAAAAGCCCGCTAACAAGCATTTTTTTTACAATATACGAACGAAACTTACCTGTTTGATATAAATATCCTAAAAAAGTTTAAACAAATTTCAAATATTTAATAACATTTCCACCTTTTAAGGCATTTCGTCATAAACATGACAATTAGGCATTAGCCAGCAGGTATCGTCATATAACTTATATACGGGAAACCCGCGGTGATGGTTGTGCGCTTCGCTTAAGATTCAATTAAATTTAAATTAACATTATAACTCAAAAAACAACTTAAAATTACTGCCCCCTAATCATTAATCTACAACCTCCGTTTCATCTATTTTAGCCATATTTGAATTTCTATTTATTGATCCAATTATAATGGCAGACGAAAAGATAATTTTTTCAATGGCCGGGGTGAGCAAAGTTTATCCCCCGCAAAAAACAGTATTAAAAAACATATACCTGTCGTTTTTTTACGGCGCTAAAATTGGCGTTATCGGCTTAAATGGCTCCGGTAAATCGTCATTGCTCAAAATTATTGCAGGTATTGATAAAACTAATATAGGCGAAGTGGTGTTTTCGCCGGGCTATACCGTTGGCTACCTGAGCCAGGAACCGGAACTTGATCCTGAAAAAACCGTGCGCGAAATAGTTGAGGAAGGGGTTTCTGAAACTACCGCCTTATTAAAGGAGTACGAAGAGATCAACGAAAAATTCGGTCTTCCGGAATATTACGAAGATGCCGATGCCATGGAAAAACTCATGAACCGCCAGGGCGAATTACAGGATAAAATTGATGCGGTAAACGCATGGGAGCTGGATAGCAAACTGGAGCGCGCCATGGATGCCCTGCGCTGTCCTGAACCCGATACCAAAATCTCGGTATTATCGGGTGGTGAGCGCCGCCGTGTGGCTTTATGTCGCTTGTTATTAAAAGAACCGGATGTTTTATTGCTGGACGAACCTACCAACCACTTGGATGCCGAATCTATTGATTGGCTGGAGCAACATTTACAACAATATAAAGGAACAGTTATCGCCGTAACGCACGACAGGTACTTTCTTGATAACGTTGCCGGCTGGATCCTCGAGCTTGACCGTGGAGAAGGTATCCCATGGAAAGGAAATTATTCCTCATGGTTAGATCAAAAAGCCAAGCGTTTGGCCCAGGAAGAAAAGAGTGAGAGTAAACGTCAGAAAACCCTGGAACGCGAGTTGGAGTGGGTACGCATGGGCCCGAAAGGCCGCCACGCCAAATCAAAAGCCCGTTTAGGCAATTACGAAAAATTGGCATCTGAGGAGACTAAAGAGCGCGAAGAAAAACTGGAGCTATTTATTCCGCCGGGCCCGCGTTTGGGTAACGTGGTAATTGAGGCCAATGGTGTAAGCAAATCATACGGCGATAAATTATTGTTCGATAATCTGAGCTTCTCCTTGCCTCCGGCAGGTATAGTTGGTATTATTGGCCCTAACGGCGCCGGTAAAACCACGCTATTCCGTTTAATCACCGGGCAAGATCAGCCGGATGCCGGTACTTTCCGTGTGGGTGAAACCGTAGCCTTAGGTTATGTTGACCAGATGCATGATGATCTTGACCCTAACAAATCTGTTTGGGAAAACGTAACCGGTGGTTTGGAAACTATTATGGTGGGTAACCGCCCGCTTAACTCAAGGGCATATGTATCCAAGTTTAACTTTAACGGTGCCGATCAGCAGAAAAAGGTAGGTGTACTATCAGGTGGCGAGCGTAACCGTGTGCACTTATCTATCACCCTCAAAAAAGGGTCGAATGTATTACTGCTGGATGAGCCAACCAACGATATCGACGTAAACACCCTACGTGCATTGGAAGAGGCACTGGAAAACTTTGGCGGCTGTGCGGTAGTGATCAGTCACGACCGTTGGTTCCTTGACCGTATTTGTACGCACATCCTGGCTTTTGAAGGTAACTCTCAGGTCTACTTCTTTGAAGGAAACTACTCTGATTACGAAGAAAACAGGAAGAAGCGTTTGGGAGATGTGGCTCCGAAAAGGATTAAGTATAAGAAATTGACGGCGTAGCAAAAAACTGCCGCGGGTTTAGCGATAGCGTAACCCGTGGTATAACATACAAAAAGCTTTCAGCTTTTTCTCCTTAAGCTGAAAGCTTAAACCATGCCCACTCCGGGTTACGCTACGCTAAACCCGAAGTAGATTTGATTTTACCAAAAATGCCACCCTTACCGGGCGGCATTTTTCATATCAAGTAAAATAAAATCTTATTTTATTCCGTAATGGTCATTCATTAGCTTTTCAAACAAACCGCCTGGCAATATTGCCTTTAAGGTAGGCACAATAGTTTGGCCAACCTGCCCAACCAAATAACGGTGTTTAGGACTTGACGAAGCTACTATCGAAACCAGCTTTTTAGCCAATGATTCCGGACTTGGGGCGATGCTTTCGTCTTTCTCCATAGCGGCAACTGCGGCATTATATTCAGTCTCGAGTTTATCGTTCTTGATTGGGAATTTAACCTTAGCGCGGTTCTGGCTAAAGTCTGATTTAAAGTCGCCCGGATTTAATAGCGTTACTTTAACGCCTGTATTGCGCAGTTCCATCCTTAAACTTTGTGAGTAGCCTTCAATAGCATATTTGGAAGCGCTATACATACCCTGGTATGGCAAACCGAATAAACCGGCCAATGAGCTGATGTTTACAATGAGCCCCTGACCTTTTTCAATCATACCAGGCAATACTGCCGAACTAACGCGGATCACGCCGAAAAAGTTGACTTCAAATTGCTGCTTGGCGCTTTCTACCGGCATAGCATACGCCGGACCAGTTACACCATTACCTGCATTGTTTACCAATACATCAATTTTACCTTCCGCTTTAATAATAGTCTCAATGGCTGCCTTTACCGAAGCATCGTCGGTAACATCAAGTTGAACAGGTTTAAACGATACAGATTTCATGCGGTCGAGGTTACGTGATGACCCGTAAACCGTATGGCCTGCCGCTTGCAGTGCACTGGCACAAGCTAAGCCAATACCAGAAGATGCTCCTGTTACTAATATTACCTTTTTCATTGTTTGTAAGGGTGAGTTTGTTTTATTGTTTATTGGTTTGATGATGCCGTTTTTTGGCAACGTAAAGATGTGAATTTATAATGCAGCAAAGCAAGGGGATAGATTAAAAATAATGCCGGCTACATAAAAAATTCATGATTGTAAAAGCGATATCGTCCGCAAAATAGTAAACACATGGAGAGCGACGGCCTGTCACCCTGAGCTTGGCGAAGGGTCGCGCGCAGAGGCCCTACCCACCATGCTTCGACGGGCTCAGCGTGACAGCCGTTTTAGGGATATTAGAATTTTTACGCCTCCTTTATCCCCCCTCACCCGGCGCATGGATCTGCTGCAAGGACAATGGGATTAGCTTCTTAGTTTTCAGATAAGTAATGCCCACAATAAGCATAGTCATGCTGCCGCCAAATAACACCGACGGAACAGTGCCTAACAATTGCGCTGCCGTGCCCGATTCAAAAGCACCTATCTCGTTAGATGAGCCGATAAACATTTGGTTTACTGCCGATACCCTGCCACGCATATGATCTGGTGTCAAAAGCTGCATCAGCGTACCTCGGATAATAACACTGATACTATCAAAAGCGCCTTCGGTAAAAATAAATAATAGCGAGAGGTAAAAATTAGTTGATAAACCAAAACATATGATTGACAAACCAAAACCGGTCACCGCAATAAGCAGGTTACGCCACGGCTTGCCCATCGGCGAAAAACGTGTCATCACCAGCATGGTCAATACCGCCCCTAATGACGACATAGCCCTCATGATACCTAGTCCCTCAGCACCTACTTTTAATATCTCATTGGCAAAAACAGGCAGCAAAGCCACCGCACCACCAAAAAATACCGAAAACAGATCGAGGCTCATAGCGCCGATCATCATTTTGTTTCCAAACACAAAATGAATCCCTTCCGAAAGGCTTTTCCAGATACTTTCTTTAGGAACATATTGCGCCGGATATTGACGCAGCATGTACACCAACACCAACGATACCAGTAGCAAAAACAGAATACAGCTAAACGTAGCGGTTATACCGCTTAAACCAGGTATTACCTTATCCGCATAACCGTATATTAAACCACCTGCTGCCGGGCCCAAAATAGATGCAACTTGCCAGCTACTACTGCTCCAGGTACTGCCATTTGGATACAATTCTTTTGGGATACTGTTAGCGTAAATGGTGAATGTTGCCGGGCCATAAAAGGCACGCGCCACACCATTACAAAATATCATAGCGTACATAATAGGTACAATCCAACCAGTATGAATAATACCGCTCATGCTTTTGAGTGTTACGGTAAACATCACCAGGGATGTCAGTAACACTCCACTAAAGATCAGCAAAAGCATTTTTCGCTTTTCAGATTTATCGGCGATATAGCCGCCGTACAAAGCAATACCAATAGCCGGAATAGCCTCGCACAAGCCAATAAGGCCGAGGGCTATTTTACTATGGGTGATACTGTAAATATAAAAGCCGAGTACTACGGCCTGCATGGAATATGCAAAAGTGAAACAAAAACGCATGCCTATGTAAGATCTGAAATCTTTATAACGCAATGCTGCAAAGGAGTCTATTTTCCGGGGTTTACTATCGCCTTCTTCGGTCACTATTTATTAATTTTTAGATGTGCCGCAAAGGTAGCTATTTTTTTGAACCTTGATTTTTAGGATTAGAAGATTACCATGAATTTTATGCATGGTATCACATCAGGATCATCCTTTAATCCTAAAAATCATGGTTCGGTTCTTTACAATCCGTGCTGATCTATCAAATAAATTAACGCTGCCATACCAGCCGCGCCAAGTTCCAGCTCACGTTTGTTTACGTTTTCAAAAACATCTTTAGCGGTATGGTGCAAGTCGAAATATCGTTGTGAATCCGGGCGGAAGCCAATTAATACTACTCCCGGTACCGTTTCTTTCATCGGCTCAATATCCGTACCCGCCCCCCGATAGTTAACTTGTCAACATCGTATGGCTCCAGGATTGATTTGAAGTTATCATTCACTTTTTTGATAAAATCTTTTGATACATCAGCAAAGCTGAACCCGCGGGGTGTAAAGCCGCCTTCGTCGGTTTCAATAGCAGCAATGTGTTGCTCTTTATTTTGGGCCGCCAGTTCGGCATATTTAGTGCCGCCTTTATGACCATTTTCCTCGTTCATGAAAAGCACGGCGCGTACCGAGTTTTTAGGTTTGTATCCAACCGTTTTAAAAATTCTCAATACCTCAACCGACTGCATTACGCCAGTACCGTCGTCATGTGCACCTTCGGCCAAGTCCCATGAATCAAGGTGGCCGCCAACGGTAATAAATTTGTTAGGATTTTCAGAGCCGGTAATTTCGCCTATAACGTTATATGATTTCACATCAGGCAGTAACTCGCAATTTTGCTTAAAGTAAAATTTTGCTGCCGGGAATTTCCTCAACTTAAGCATAGCGCTCAACTTATTGGCTGCTTTTGTAGAGATGGCTGCAGCTGGAATCATTTTACTGCCCGGGGCAGCAAGGGTAGCGCCGGTATGCGGATAATCATCGATGATTTCAGTGAGCGAACGTACTATTACACCGGCTGCACCAAGTTTGGCGGCTACGGCCGGTCCCATAAAACGCTGATCGCCGGCATTACCGTAAGCAGCACCGGTTTCAATAAAGCGAGGATCAAACGCACGGTTAAAGAAAACAATCTTTCCCTTTACCACACTCTCGCCAAGGCCCTCAAGTTCTTTAATGCTTTTAACCTCAATAACATTAGCTGTAATACCTGCTTTAGGTGTGGCTATTGACATACCCAAGGCAACAATTGGTACCGGGATGCGGGTTTTACCATCAATAATAGCGGCCTCCTCCTTTGCTCCGCGCACCCAATGCGGCACCATTACTTCCTGCAGGTAAACTTTATCGAAACCATAACCATCCATCAGTTTTTTGCTCCAATCGACAGCCTTTTGAGCATTGGCAGAGCCGCTGAGGCGCTGACCTATATTTTTGCACAGGTAATGGAGATTTTCATAACACTGGCCGTTAACCAACGCTTCGTCATACATTTTGCGGATAGTTAAAGAGTCCTGTGCCTTAACTTGTGTGCACAACAAGGCAGCAACAGAAAATAATAAAGTAAATTTCTTCATATATAAACAGTAAGATCAGTTTTAACAAATGTACTATTTGACAGCTAAAGGAGGAAGGGGTACGGGCATTATACTAAATTAAAAAAGACCTCATTGCGAGGTACGAAGCATCCCATACTTTACAGGGCGAACCTGCACAGCTACTCTGCACATCTGGGGTTGCTTCGTTCCTCGCAATGACGCGGGATTATTCTGTAGTATTCTTGGCTTAGGATATCTTATCCCAACTCAACCCTGCATTCTTTACTTCAAAGGCATGATGCAAAATCTGGTTTTCGGGATGTGCCAGTTGAGGGTCTTTTTCAAAAATGGTTTCAACACATTTGCGTACTTTGAAGAGTAGCTCCTGATCGGTAGCCAGGTTGGCCAGTTTCAGATCAACTACGCCGCTTTGCTGGGTGCCTTCTATGTTGCCCGGTCCCCGCAACTGCAGGTCTATCTCCGAAATTTCAAAGCCATTGTTGGTCTTCACCATGGTATCCAGACGGATCTTGCCGTCGTGACTCAATTTATGACTGCTCATCAAAATACAATAGGATTGCTCGGCCCCGCGCCCAACCCTCCCCCTCAGCTGGTGCAATTGCGACAGGCCAAAACGCTCGGCATTTTCAATGATCATCACCGATGCATTCGGTACGTTTACGCCAACTTCTATTACGGTAGTGGCCACCATGATCTGCGTTTCGGCTTTAATAAAACGCTGCATTTCAAAATCTTTCTCGGCAGGCTTCATTTTGCCGTGTACAATACTGAGCCGGTAATCAGGCAGCGGAAACTCGCGCGACATGGCTTCGATGCCGTCCTGTAGGTTTTTAAGGTCGAGCTTTTCACTTTCCTGGATCAGCGGGTATACTACATAGATCTGCCTACCCAATGCTATCTCCCGTTTCATAAAACCAAACATCCGTAAGCGCTGATTTTCATAAAAATGAACCGTTTGGATAGGTTTACGACCAGCCGGCAACTGGTCAATCACTGACACATCCAGGTCACCATATAATGTCATGGCCAATGTACGGGGAATAGGTGTAGCCGTCATTACCAATATATGCGGCGGAACAGCATTTTTTCGCCAAAGTTTAGCCCGTTGCTCAACCCCAAAGCGGTGCTGTTCATCAATTACCACAAAGCCCAGGTTTTTAAACTGTACTTTATCTTCAATAAGGGCATGGGTACCAACCAATATTTTAAGCGTACCTTCTTCAAGCTTTTGATGCAACACTTTACGCTCCTTTTGTTTGGTTGAACCCGTTAATAAAGCGACCTCAATAAAATCATCGCCTACGAGGCTTTTAATGGTTTGATAATGCTGGTTGGCCAAGATCTCGGTAGGCGCCATAATACAGGTTTGAAAACCGTTATCAATAGCTATTAACATGCTCATCAGCGCTACTACGGTTTTACCGCTACCCACATCACCCTGAAGCAGACGATTCATTTGTATGCCCCGTTGAGTATCCTGCCTAATCTCCTTCAATACCCGCTTCTGCGGATCGGTCAAAGTAAAAGGCAGCTTGTGATGATAAAACTCATTAAAATAATGACCAACTTTATCAAATACATTCCCTTTAAACTTTTGCGTATGAAGCAGTTTATTTTTAAGTAATTTAAGCTGAAGCAAAAACAACTCTTCAAACTTCAAACGGTGTAATGCTTCATTAAGAAGTGTAGCATCAGCCGGGAAATGAATGTTACGATAAGCATCAGCCCGGTTGAGCAGCTTAAACTGATTGGTGATATATAAAGGCAGGTTTTCACGAATGTCTTTAGCATGCAGATCAAGCAATACCGCGGTAAGTTTTTGAATTCCTTTGCTATCCAGCGAAAATTGTTTGAGCTTTTCTGTTGAGTTGTAAACAGGTTGTAAGGATAGGTTACCCTGTTTTTGAGCGCCCGGCATATACAACTCCATTTCGGGATGCGCCATTTGCGGCATCATATTAAAGAAGCCAGGCTTGCCAAACAGTATATAAACTTTACCGGGAATAATGGTTTTCTCAATCCAGTTGATACCTTTAAACCATACCAGCTCAATTATCCCGGTATCATCTTTGGCCTTTACCACCAGGCGGCGGCTTTGTTTTTCGCCTACAACTTCTTTATTGATAATACGCGCCAGCACCTGTACATAAGGCAGCTCCTCCCGTATCTCCCTTACTTTATAAAAGCGGGTACGGTCAATATACCTGAACGGGAAATGGCGCAGCAAATCCTCAAAGGTGTGCAGTTCAAGTTCCTTTTTCAAAACCTCGGCCCTCGACTGGCCTACACCTTTTAAATATACAAGTGGCGTTTGAAAAGGGTTCATTGATTAACTGTTTTAACCTTTCTTGATAGCGGTAGAGTAAATGTAGTTTATGTGGTTTTCTTAAATTAACAGATGGCTATAATAACTATCGACTAATCTATAAATATAACGAGACAATCGCTGGTTGGGACAGGATACAAGGTAAATGGAGCGTTCTTAAAATCTGCTTAATTGAATTTCATATGCAAACCTAACCTCTAACCGCCAATCTTTAATTTTGGGCGTTCCTTCAGTCGGGCTATCCGCTCATACGCCCGCAGGCATTTGGCTCGGGTCGGTATCCGCTACTATCCCTAACGCATTTGTCTGAATCAGTATTTACAAAATTTAAGGATTTATAGAATGCTAAATAAATCCTTAAATCTGCTTAATTCCGGCTCAGACAAAATCCGAAATCGAAAATCCGAATTTCGAAATCAAAATATTATTTAACCGCGATAACCGAGATCTCAACGTTTACCCCTTTTGGTAAAGCGGATACCTGGATAGTTTCGCGGGCTGGAAAATCGGTAGTAAAATAGGTACCGTAAACTTCGTTAACCTGTACAAAATTTTGCAGATCGGTTAAGAAGATGCTGGTTTTTACTATATTATCGAAACCTAAACCGGCTTCGGTTAAAATAGCTTTGATATTTTCCATTACCTGTGTAGCCTCTGCTTTGATGTCGCTGCTAATGAGTTCGCCACTTAGCGGATCAATAGGGATCTGGCCCGAAACAAATAAAAAACCACCAGCTAAAGTAGCCTGGCTATATGGCCCTATAGGGGCAGGTGCATTGTTGGTATTGATGATTGTTTTCATTTTTTAAGTATAAATACCTGTACCAGTTTCCAGATAATCCCGGCCAGGAACATGATTATAGCCAATGCATTTATAAAATGCATTACCCGCAAGTTAAAATTGTCGGGCCTGTTTGGATCTTTTTTCCTGAAGAAATACATTACACAAACTTAGTAAAATTTTACTGCTGTAAACCCATGCCTATTATATAAGGTATAGATATTAACGCAAAACCTTATAAAACAAAGAAGGCTCCGGGTTATCCGGAGCCTTCGCAAATAATATTTAATCAGATATTATTTCTTTTTGAATTGAACACGACGGTTAAGTACGCGACCTTCTTCAGTTGAGTTGTCAGCAATTGGGTTAGTTTCACCGTAACCTTTTACTTTCACTTTCTTAGCATCAACACCAGAGTTAACTAAGTAAGTTTTTACTGAGTTAGCACGGTCTTTTGATAAAGATAAGTTGTGAGCAGCAGTACCTTCAGATGAAGCGAAACCATCAACTTCAACAGCTGAACCAGATGAACGTAAGTCAGCTGAAGTAGCATCTAACACTGGGTAAGATGAAGTACGTAATACTGAGCTATCAAATTCAAACTGGATATTTGAGTAAGCAGCAGCTGGAGTTGGAGCAACAGTATCTTTAGGGAATACGATAACGCAACCAGAACCATCAACTACGCTACCTGCAGCAGTACCTGGGCATTTGTCAAACTGATCAGCAACACCGTCACCGTCAGAATCTTTTTTCAGGTCGTTAACAGCAGTTTCAACGTTAGCAACACGGCCTTTTAAAGCTTCTACTTCCTGACGTAAAGCTGCATCATACAGCTCGTCATACATCATAGCAACCGGGTTAACCCACTCTAATACTGGTTTCGATTTTGAACCTAAAGTAAATTCTAAACCAGCGTAACCGTATGAGTAGTGATCTTTAGTAGGATAAGCCCTGTTGAAACCGTCCAGGTTATCACCATCAACATAGTTTTGAGTATAACCCAAATCTAAGGCAACAGCGTCACTTAAACGGAATTTAACACCTGCACCAACAGGGATAACCAGTTCTTTTACGTAATGAGTACCATCAGTACCATTGTTTTTGAAATGACCGGTTATTTGGGTTCCACCGTTAATCCTTGTAATAGTTGGATCATACATAGCTAAACCGAAACCACCTTTGAAGTAGAAGTTAACAGCATTTTTACGACGGATGAAATCGATAGTAGCAACGTTAACAACCGCGCTTAAACTTCCTTGCCAGAATTTGGTATCATAGCTAACATAACCATTACGGTAAGTACCGCCGGTACCATCATTTTCGCCTTTAATTTTACCGCCGTTCAGATCTAATTGTAAAGCAAAAGAATGTGCTAATTGCTCTTTCAATGAAATACCATAACCAAGGCTAAGTTTTTTCTTTTGGAAATCGCTTGAACCACCGGTTGCTAATGATTGTGAGGTAACACCACCATTTACACCAATGCTAAATTTCCTGTACTGGCCTAAACCACCAAATACCTTAGCGGTTGAGGTTTCAGATGACGTTGTAGTTGCCGTTGTTTTGGTTGAATCGGTTTGCGCGTTCGCCAAACCTGCAACCATCAAAGAAGCAAAAGACAATGCGACTGTTTTCTTTAATGTAGAATAATTCATAGTTTTTAAGATTAAACGATTTTAATTGTGATTTTTTTCAAATTTAGTAATTATGTTTGAATCCATGACCAAACATTGTTCCAAAAATTGTAATAGTTACACAAATAACTAAAAAAAAATGATTTAATAAAATATTCAACCGATAAATATGAAATATCTGCCGATAAAAAATAGCTTATTTACAAATAATAGAAAAAATTTCGTTTCAAGAACAAAACCCAATTCAATCGCTATTTTTCATGCCAATGACGAGTTCCCGCGTAGTGGTGATCAGGCATTTATGTTTAAACAAAACCCAGATTTTTTTTACCTAACGGGCATCGATCAGGAACAAAGCATCCTGGTTTTGTACCCCGATTGTCCTAATAAAGCATACAGAGAAGTACTTTTTTTAAGACAAACTAACGAACATATAGCTATTTGGGAGGGCCACAAATACACTAAAGAGGAAGCACGCGAAGCATCGGGCATTGAAAGTATTTTTTGGCTGAATGAATATGATACCATACTCCATGGCATTATTAACTATAGCGAAAATATTTACATCAATACTAATGAAAATGACAGGTACGCTCATACTGTTCCATATCGCGATTACCGCATGTATGAAGCTCTTAAATTAAAGTACCCGCTTCATAATTACACCCGTTCGGCGCCAATTTTACGCGATCTCAGGGTAATAAAATCAGATATTGAAATACAGCTCACGCAAAAAGCCTGTGACATTACGCGTGATGCTTTTGTACGTGTTTTAAAATATACCAAACCCGGTGTAACCGAGTATGAAATTGAAGCTGAGATCATTCATGAATTCATCAGGCAGCGTGCTACGGGCCATGCTTACAATCCAATTATTGCTTCGGGCGCCAACGCTATTGTGCTGCACTACAATGATAATAACCAGGTATGTAACAAGGGCGATGTAATACTGCTTGATTTTGGTGCTGAATATGGCAATTATAATGCTGATATGACCCGGTCAATACCTGTTAGCGGCCGTTTTACTGAGCGGCAGCGCCAGGTTTATAATGCCGTTTTAAAAGTGATGCGGGAGGCTACAAAACTCATTATAGCAGGCACAGTATGGAATGAATACCAGGAGGAAGTTGGTAAAATCATGACGGGAGAGCTTATTGGCCTGGGCTTGCTTGACAGGCATGATGTTGAAAAACAAGACAAAAACGCGCCTCTGTATAAAAAATACTTCATGCATGGCACCTCGCACCATCTGGGCCTGGATGTTCATGACTATGCCAGCAGGTATAAACCTTTTGAGGCTGGGAATATACTAACCTGCGAACCAGGCATTTACATTGCCGCTGAGGGGTTGGGTATCCGCCTCGAAAACAATATCCTTATCACCGGCACCGGTAATATAGATTTAATGGGCAGCATCCCGGTTGAAACAGAACACATTGAAGAAATTATGAACAGCTAAAACTCACATTAAATTTATATAAACAAAAAAGCTCAATCTTCATTTTCTTTACATTAAGCTATCAAATAACTATACATAAGTATCCACAAAACTATACAGGTTAAAATTTCCGGCCTCCAAAGCTTTAGCTATATCAAGCTGAAGCTTTTTTTTATCGATTCCAGTCATCATTTTTTGCTGAATAAGTTTGTATACTTTTTCGGTCAGCAGCAATTTACGCCTGTTATTTTGCTTTAAATTGGCGTTTTGTATAAAGGCGGCTATATCCACGAGCCCCTGGTTTTGGGAGGCTATAGTTTTAAAAATGGGCGGCTGCTCGTTAACGCTGTGTGCAATGATCTTTTTTAAGTTATTGGCAAACACATCGGCCCCCTCCCGATCTGCTTTATTGATAATAAAAGCATCAGCAATTTCCATCAAGCCCGATTTAATATGCTGGATCTCGTCGCCTGCCTCAGGCACCAATACAACCAGCGTAATATCGGCAAGCCCCGTAATTTCAATTTCAGATTGCCCTACGCCTACTGTTTCAATCAGCACAAAATCAAAACCTGCAGCCCTTAGCACATCGGCCATCTCAATAGTTTTTGCCGACAAGCCTCCTAAAGAACCCCGTGTGGCTAATGACCGGATAAAAACATCGGGATGATTAAAATGGGATGCCATCCTGATCCTATCACCCAGTAATGACCCGAAATTAAATGGTGAAGTGGGATCGATAGCTAACACGGCTATTTTTTTACCGCCTCTTAAAAGTATATCGATAATACCGTTTACCAGGGTGCTTTTACCTGCGCCCGGTGGCCCCGTAATACCAATAACCGGGCAGCTTTTATCAAACTTAAGGCTTTTAAGCAATGCGCCGCTGCCATTAAGATCATTCTCAACGATAGTTAACGCACGCGCAATTACACGAAAATCGTCACTTAGATTGATATCAGGTATTCCGTTCAATTAAATATTAATATAATATATAAAGCATATTACAACATGTATATTATTTATATCTTCACAAGATTAATAACCTTAGCTCAAATAACCCAATTTATCTGTATGAAAAAAATCTTTCTAATTACAACCTGCCTATTTATTTTCTTAGGTTGTAGCAAAAATAACAACACCAATTTTACAGTTGTACCCAAACAAACAAAGTCCAAAGATCTTAATAAAAGTACCGGTACCGATAGCCTGCTTATTAACGATAGTGTCAAAAATGCTAAAAAAATCGCGATAAACAGTGATGTTTCATGTGCTTATTCAAAATCATATTCATCACCGTATCCGTCAAGCTACTATACAGTGATTTCACGTTTTCCAGTGGCTGGAGCCTCGTCTGTAATAATTCCTAAAGGATCATGGCAAGCAGGAATCTACGCATTCAATAACCAGGATGACGGAAACCTTGTTGTCTATGTAAAAAACACGGGCAAAGTATTATGGGCAAGCGGTACAAATAACAAAGTAACGAGATTAGACGCACAAAACGATCTGAATTTGGTGCTTTATCAGGTAAATGGCCCTCCCGTATTTGAATCTCAGACATATTATTATAAATGCGGCAGTAAAAACCCAAGAAACACGATGTTAGTTTTAACTAATGATGGAGACTTATCAATTATTGCAGATGGAATGGCAACATTTGGTCCTGTAACAGTAACGTTAGCGACAACCCGCACATTTGGGGGAGTAGTAAGCCCTAATAATGGTACGTTTTTCAAATTATACACAACATCTGGAGGCACCGGGGGTGTAAATTTTGTATATTAATTTTAAGAGATCCCAATCAAATTAGAAACAGAGCCAGGTTATTAATTAGTAGCAAAGGTGTGTAATCGAATAATAACGAGCACACCTTTGCTATTTTATCCATCGTATTAATTTTATCCATCGTATTTAAATTATTTATATAATTAAAATACAAGAATAAAACTATTGTATAATTTAATCTTTATTATTGCCGTTGGTTAAATATAATAGCCGATCAACATCTGCAATAAAAATCATGTTCCAATTTCAGGATACAGAAGCGCCGCACATCTTAATAAGCAGGGTTGATGCTATTGGCGATGTTGTACTAACATTACCTGTGGCATCCTACCTTAAACAATTATTCCCAGGCGCTAAAGTTTCGTTTTTGGGCCGAACATATACACAGCCGGTAATTAACGCTATGGCTTCGATAGATGCTTTTGTTAATTACGACGAACTAAAAACGCTCCCTGATACCAGCCAAATTGAATATCTGCAAAAGCAAAACATTGACGCAGTAATACACGTGCTGCCCAATAAACATATTGCCAGGATAGCAAAACAGGCAGGTATTAAACTCCGGATAGGAACAACCAACAGGGTTTTTCATTGGTACACCTGTAACAAGCTGGTAAAATTAAGCCGTAAAAAATCAGATCTGCATGAGTCGCAGCTCAACCTGGTGTTGTTAAAACCATTGGGGCTTAAGTATGTGCCGTCCTTAATAGAAATTATATCCAATAATAACTTTCAAAATAAGGTTGAACTTACACCGGCTTTAAATGCCGCACTGGCAAACGATAAGTTTAATCTGGTTATTCATCCCAAATCGCACGGAAGCGGTATGGAATGGGGGCTGGATAATTTTGCAGAGCTCATCAATAACTTGCCGCCCGACAAATTCAACATTATCATAACAGGGTCTGAAAACGAAAAAGCATTACTTGCAAACTGGATCAAAACACTCCCGACAACAGTACGGGATATGACCGGGCAGATGTCGCTGGGGCAATTGATAGCCTTCATAAGTAAAGCTGGCGGGCTTATTGCTTCAGGTACAGGTCCGCTGCATTTGGCCGCTCTAACCGGGATCAATACCCTTGGATTATTCCCCTCATTAAGGCCTATACACCCTGGCCGATGGGCACCTATTGGCAAAAAGGCGGGCTATATTGAAAGCGGAACAAACAATTTAGAAACAATTACGCCGTTTATGGTGGCAGAACAAGTTAAAACATGGCTATAAATAAACCTCGCGTATTGGTAACGTTGGACTCCATGAGGTACCCGAATACCGGCCTATATCATTTTGGAAAAAGCCTTGGGAAAGCCCTGGCAAAAGAAAACACAGGTTTTAATTTGACATATTTTCTGCACAAATCGGTAACCGAATTTGATGCGGATGCGGCAATACACAGAACTTATTTACAAAAGCATCACAAGTTTTTTTTCTACAATAACAAGGGCATTGACCTATTCCATTTTACCGACCAGTTTTCAAGGCTAAAGCCTAAAAAAGTGCGGAGCAAATACAAAAAGATACTTACTATACATGACATTAACCAGGTGCATGAAAACGTAGGCAAAGAAAAACTGAACCTGTACCTTAAAAAGCTGGGGGAGCGAATTAATTCAAGTAATAAAATAGTAACAATATCAAACTTTGCTGCTAACGATGTTTTAACCTACTTCCCGCATATTGCAAACAGGTTAACAGTTATTCATAATGGTGCTGATAAATTGATATTAAAACAAGGGCACCAACCGGCTTACTTCCCTCAAAAACCTTTTTTATTTACCATTGGGATTGTGGCAGCCAAAAAAAACTTTCACGTACTACCTGCCTTACTTGCAAATAATGATTTTGAACTCGTCATTTCGGGCATCAAAACGCCCTATGAAGAAAAGATCATTGAAGAGGCAAAAAAACATGGCGTAGAAAACAGGGTTAAAATAACCGGGCCGATATCAGATGATGACAGGGCCTGGTATTATAAAAATTGTGAAGCATTTGTTTTTCCTTCCATTGCTGAAGGGTTCGGTTTACCAGTAATTGAAGCTATGCATTTTGGCAAACCTGTTTTTGTATCTACCCGCACCTCCCTACCCGAAATTGCGGGAGATTATGCTTATTATTTTGACGATTTTGAACCTGCTGAAATGCAAAATGTATTTAATGTAGGTTTGGAAGATTTTCATAAAAATTCACCGTCAGATAAGATAATTGCCCACGCCGAAACTTTTAACTGGGATGAAACAGCTAAGCGGTATTTAGAGCTATATCAGGAAGTACTTAAAGGCAGGTAATTATGATTTGCCTCGCATTTTTCTGACCATAAACCTAAACCAGAATTTAAAACCAAAATTCTTTAATATCAGTTTAGGTTTATCCTTTTCAAATACCATATCTCGCGACTGGCCTGAAACACCATCATGACTAAAATTTGCTATTACATGGTTCAAATGCACAAACTTCAAACTTTTATCGCCAAAACATTGCATATTCAGCGCAAAATCGGCCGAGGAACGATACTTAAAGTTATAGCTATATTTTTCAAAAACGATTTTAGGATAAATGATAGACTGTTGAATAATGCCGTGCTTGGCAAGATAGTAATCAGATACCTCGCCCAAGGGCTTTAATCCTCTTGTCAATACGCTTCCGTAATAAATGGTATTAGGCTCATTTAGTTCCATAGCCATATTTGAAAAATCAGGCAATAAATCATCATCAGCCCCTAAAAAATAAATCCAATCGCCTTTAGCTTGTTTTAAAGCCTTAGTCATAGCATCGTATATGCCGTTATCAGGTTCGCTTCTCCAGTAAGTGATCTTATCGTTATTGGCAATCAATATATCTTTTGTGCCATCGTTGCTGTTCCCATCAATAACAATGAGTTCAATATCAGGGTAACTTTGCATGTAAACGCTATCCAGACTTTTTTGCAATGTGGCGGCAGCATTATAAGTAACAATTATAACTGTGAGCCTCCGTGCATACGCATCTACCTGTTTTGACGTTATATTTTGTGTATTTTCGCTCATTATTTAATTGTACAAAGTAAATATTATAAAGGCAAATACATTACCTTTTATCTGTTGTTTTTAAATGCAAAAAACAGGAATCTATTCCGGCTAACGCGCTTCATCTTACTAAAAATACCATACGTATTCCGATTTTTTGCTTTATTCAAACCCTCCAAAAAAAGAATACTAATCATTAAGGCCGATGCCATAGGTGATTACGTTTTGTTCAGAAATTTTATTGAGATCTTAAAGCAATCAACAAAGTACCGTGATTACGAAATAGATTTATTAGGTAACGAAATATGGCGCGATATTGCTACAACGCATGACGGACAATACATAACAAAATTTTTCTTTACAAAAGCAAATAATCTTTATTATTCGCCCGGGCAGTTTTTAAATTAGGGTTGCAGTTATTTGGCAGAAGTTATGAGAAAGTTTTAAACCCTACCAGTACACGTACCTTTATTACGGATGGGCTCGGCGCGCTTTCGGGTTCATCAAACCTGATTGGTTTTGAAAGCGATACTGAAGGCATTGAACCTAAATACAAAGTTAAAACAGATAAATTTTATAAAACATTATTACCAATTCCCCTTTAATACATTTTGAATTTGCCAGGAACCGATATTTTTTTGAACAGGCACTTGATCAACTTATCTCCATTCGAAAACAATTTATTGGTGCTAACCGAACAACAAAAAGTGGCATCATTGTCTTTCCGGGAGCAGGACTTAAAAGCCGGGGATGGGAAGCTGAAAAATTTGCTCTTTTAATTAAAAAGCTTGAGCAAAACACAAATGAAATCATTTACCTGGCGGGCGGTAAAGCTGAAATACCGCTCTGCAATTATATAATGGAACAATCGCAATCAGCATCAGTCGTCAACATCAGCGGTAAAACCAATTTAAACGAACTTATCGAGTTGGTTGCAAATTCAGCTATGATAATCTGTAATGATAGCAGCGCCGTTCACATAGCCGCGGCCGTTGACACTCCTTTTGTATGTATTGTTGGTGGTGGTCATTTCGATCGTTTTGTTCCTTATCCTGAAGACATCGTCAAAAACGGATCATTTATCTACGAAAAAATGGATTGCTATTATTGCAACTGGAACTGCGTATTTAAAGTACAAAGTGACGAATCTTTTCCATGCATTGCAGGTATAGATATCGAGCAAGTTTGGCAGGCAACCCAAAAGTATTTGCCCGTAGGATGATATGCTTTTAGACCACGTTACACGTTATTGGCTAATTACTATTAGCTTTGCATTTTATAATAAAATTTAATGAAGATTTATTTCAGGCTTCTTTCCTTCGCCCGTCCCATAGGTAAATTCGCGGTCCCTTATTTTATATGTACTTTATTTTCGGTAATATTTAATACTCTTAACCTTGCTTTACTGGCACCATTGCTAAAAACAATTTTTGACCCCAAAACCGGCGAAGCGGTTACCAAACCGGCAAACTGGTGGAACCCCCTAAAAGATTTCGACTATTTTGCCCACGAAGCTAATTTAACTTACGGGCCGCTTGGAGCTTTGAAATTTGTTTGCGCAGCTATAGTTGTGTCTGTATTACTAAGCAACCTGTTTCGTTATTTTTCACAGCGGATTATGGAAAACCTGCGTATATACACCCTGCTTAACCTGCGCCGTACTGTTTTTAACAATGTTATGAACCTGCACCTGGGTTATTTTAGTAATGAACGCAAGGGTGATATCCTTTCAAAGATCTCAGCAGATGTGCAGGTTGTTCAGTTTTCGGTAACAGGTACTTTGCAGGTTGCATTTAAAGAGCCCTTCCAGCTTTTAACCTATCTTGTATTTTTATTTGTAATATCAGTTAAACTGACGTTGTTTTCCATGCTGATAATCCCGGTTTCGGCATTTATCATATCAAGGATAGTTAAGCGTTTGAAAGAACAAGCTGCAGAATCACAGCAAACTTACGGCAACATGATCAGTAATCTTGATGAAGCCTTATCAGGCATCAAGATTATCAAAGCATTTAATGCAGTTTCGTTTATAAAAAACCGGTTTGATCACGAAAACAAAGAATATTCAAGAATTACCCGCTCTATGGCAAAGAGGCAGCAAATGGCCTCGCCGGTATCTGAATTCCTGGGTGTATTAATGGTTGCAGGAATAGTATTATATGGCGGCTCGTTAATTATCAGTCACCAGGGTACACTATCTGCCGATAATTTCATAGTTTATATTGCTATGTTTTCGCAGATCATGCGCCCGGCCAAGGCTATATCCGATTCATTTAGCAATATCCATTCGGGCATAGCAGCCGGTGAACGCGTATTGGCACTCATAGATGAGAAGCCATTAATTGTTAATGCCCCCAATGCCACGGAGCTAACTGGTTTTGAGGATAGGATCAAATTCGAAAACGTATCATTTGCATATACTATTAAACCTGATGCTGCCCAGGTTTCGGGTACCGAAAAACAGCTAATTGAAACTGAGAAATACGTACTTAAAAACATCAACCTCGAAATTCCGAAAGGAAAAACAGTAGCGCTGGTTGGGCCCTCAGGTGGTGGAAAATCTACTTTAATGGATCTACTGCCACGGTTCAGTGAGCCCCAGTCAGGTACGATCTCTATCGACGGTAAAAACATCCAAACTGTTACTATGGAATCATTAAGGGCTTTAATGGGCATTGTGAACCAGGAGTCGATTTTATTTAATGATACTATATTTAATAATATCGCATTCGGCAAGCCAAATGTGACCCAGGAAGAAGTTGAAGCGGCTGCCCGCATAGCTAATGCACATAACTTTATTATGGAAACAGGCAAAGGTTATCAAACCAACACCGGCGACCGCGGCACCAAACTATCAGGAGGCCAGCGTCAGCGTATCTGTATTGCCCGGGCGGTGCTGAACAATCCGCCGATTATGTTACTTGATGAAGCAACATCAGCCCTGGATACCGAATCAGAAAAGCTGGTTCAAGAAGCTTTAAACAACCTAATGAAGAACAGAACTTCACTTATCATAGCCCATCGCTTAAGCACCATTCAAAATGCAGATATTATAATTGTGCTTGAAAACGGCAGTATTGTTGAACGGGGATCACATGTAGAATTACTTCAAAACAATGGCGTATATAAAAAGCTGATAGATATGCAGGCTTTTAATGCCCAGGCGTAGGCTCTTATTTGCTCTGAAAGGTTTTTGATTTGCAAACCCAGGGTATGCTTACTTATAACTAAAGTGCACCTCCTGCCCTTATTATATTCTAAAAAAATCTAAAGATATTTCGTACATATATAGATTGCAGGCTGTTTATGTAGCTTAAGTGTTACACATTTTTTATAACAATCTGTAGCGTTCGACGTTATTATTGCGCTAATATCACTGCAGTATTGTTATAACGAACAACTGTTTTTATCACAACAGTATTCGTGTGTGGAGTTTTTTCTAAACACAGCAACTGCCACAAACAGCTAAAGTTTAAAACAAAACATCAACTTTTTTCTTTTTTACCCGTGAAAGCAGCAGTAGTGATCCCTTTTTATAAGCCTGTTATGAGCAATCTCGAACACACGGCTCTTGTACAGGCAACTAAAGTATTATCGGCCCATGATATAATAGTTATTAAACCACATAACCTTATATTGCCCGATGAAGCCAAATTAGATGCCATAGCTAATGTAATTAATTTCGACGACAGGTATTTTAAAAATATTAAAGGCTATAATGCACTTATGCTTTCGGAAGAATTTTACCGAAGCTTTTTAACTTACGATTTCATGCTGATACATCAACTGGATGCATTTGTATTTAGCGATGAATTAATGGAATGGTGCACACAGGGCTATGATTATATAGGTGCGCCATGGATCCATAAGTACGGCTACCCGGATGTTGTTAAAGCTGTAAAGTCCAAACTTCAGCGATGGCTGCATTTAAAGTTCGACGTTCAAAAAGATGGCCGGCCATCACCTATGCAATTTGAAAACGGGGTTGGTAACGGTGGTTTCTCCTTGCGCAGGGTAAATAAATTTCATGAACTCTGCATCAATATGAAAAACCAGGCAAAACGATATTTAAGCCTTAGCCATGATCATTACTTCAACGAAGATGTTTTTTGGAGCATCGAAGTTAACAGGAAAAGAAAAGTACTTAATATCCCTTCTTATAAAAAAGCCACGGGTTTCTCAATCGAATTATTTCCCGAACGAGCTATAAAAATAAACAATAATAAACTACCGTTTGGCTGCCATGCCTGGGATAAAAACCTTGACTATTGGCGGCCGGTAATTCAAAATTACGGTTACCAAATCTAATACTCCCCTATCGATAGCATTACCAGCGTACAGGCGTACTCGGTTTCGATACCTTGTTCATTGGCTTTGCGCCTCAGTTCGGTATTTTCGGTTCCTGGATTAAAGATGATCCGTTTGGGCTTTGTGTTCAATATATAATCATACAACGGAGGTTGATTTTGTGGGCCAACATACAGCGTTATGGTATCAATATCATGATGTATGATTTCAGGTTTTTCAATAGGTACACCAGCTACTTCGCCCGTTTTTATGCCAACATTAACAATGGTATGCCCACGTTCAACCAAACGGGTAGCCGCGAAATTGGCATACCTGCTGGTATCAGGCGTTGCCCCTAATATTAATGTTTTTTTATCAGCCATTGATCATCCTGTTTAGTAAAGCAATTTGCGCGGAATGATAAATATGATGCTGTATCAAACCGGCCACCTGGTATTCGTAGGTTTCTCCGGCTTCTGTTTCGTCTCCTTTTCTGGTAACAGGCTCGTTCCATTTTTCTTCCGGGAAGTTTTGGATAAAGCCTGCCAGGTTTACATTCACCAGCTTTATATCTTCAACAATCCATTTCCACTTTTGTTCGTCGGGCAGGCCGGGTTCAGGCCAGTCACCACGAACCGGCAACTGTGCGTCCATGCCATTCATGCGGTCCATTACTTCTTCAGTCCATCCGGTCATGTGCAAAATAATAGCGGCAATATTATGTATTGAGCCGGCCGGTTTTTCATAGGCAGCTTCAAAACTGATATTGTCAACAATGGAATAAACCGAGGGGCCATACCATGGTTGGCCCGACAAAACGCTTTGAAGCTGGTTAAATAATTTTTGGGATGTGGTCATGATAATATTTTTAAAGCAGCAGTTGCACAGTTAAATCCATCAATAGCAGCAGAAATTATACCACCCGCATAGCCCGCCCCTCTCCGCAGGGAAATAAACCCCTAACCTGTGGGTGCTGTAAGGTCTCCCTGTCGCGCGGAATTTTAACAGGCGATGACGTACGCGATTCAACACCAACCAAAATGGCGTCGTTGGTATAATAGCCTTTCATTTTTTTACCGAATACAGGCAGCGCTTTACGTAAGCGCTCATTGATCCACCCCGGTAAAACTTCTTTCAGTTCAACGCTTTTAGTACCGGGCAAGTATGAATTAACAGGCAAATCGTTTGATAAACGGTTCTGCACAAAGTCAACCATCCGCTGTCCGGGCGCTACGAGGTTACCACCGCCAGCCGCAAAAGCAGCCTGTTCAACCTGCTTCTGAAAGTTGAGCATCTTGAAGGGATCATTATCATCGCCGGCAACATCCTCTAAATTAATTTGCACCACAGTGCCCGAATTTGCGAAAGGGTTGTTCCGTTTAGACGGACTCCATCCGTTCACCACAATTTCGCCGGGCTCGGTTGAACATGGTGCGATGATACCACCGGGCACATACAAAAGGAAAATACACCGCGGTCGTCAACCTGTTCAACAAGGCTATAATATGATGGCGGCAAATCAGGGCCTCGCAATTCGCAATGATATTGTGCGCGGTCAATTATTTCTTGCGGATGCTCTATCCTTACACCCAAAGCAAAAGGTTTAGCTTCGATCAGGATATTTTGGCTATGCAGCATTTCAAACACATCCCTTGCCGAGTGGCCTGTAGCCAGGATCACAGCATCTGACATAATCTTTTCGCCCGCAGCTATTTTTACGCCTTTAATTTTTCCAAAATCCACCAGCAGTTGGGTTACTTTGGTATCAAACATGATCTCGCCGCCTGCGTTCAGTACGGTTTCTCGCATGGCAGTGATAATTTGCGGCAGTTTATTGGTGCCGATGTGCGGACGGGCATCAATCAAGATATCTTCGGCAGCACCATGGGCCACAAACATTTTAAGCACCTGGTTCACGTCTCCCCGCTTGGTTGAGCGGGTATACAGCTTACCATCTGAATAAGTACCTGCTCCGCCCTCGCCAAAGCAATAATTTGATTCGGGGTTAACAAGACCTTGTTTATTGATATTTGCCAAATCACGGCGGCGTTGTTTTACATCTTTGCCCCGTTCAATAACAATTGGTTTTAAACCCAGTTCGATGCATTGCAGGGCAGCAAATAACCCGGCCGGGCCGGCACCAACGATGATTACTGGTCGGCCAAATTGCACGTTGGGATAATTAACAGTAAAAATTTCAGGCTGGTAGACCTCTTCTATAAAAATCCTCACCTGCATGCGGTAAACCACACGGCGGCCTCGCGCATCAATGGAACGCTTTAAGATTTTTAATGCCGTAATATTTTTCAGGGGAATTTTCAGGGCTGCTGACGCCAGTTGCTTTAAAACTGCTTCATCTTCCTGTTGCCCGGGAGGGCAAACTATCTCTGTTTCTTTTGTCATGACTGATGCCGGGTTTTTATCCCGGATGCTGCAAAGTTAAGAAACCCCCTCTAAATCTCCCCCAAAGGGGGAGACTTTGATCAGCAATTTTTACCTAAGCTCATTTTCACCCAGAAGCTGTATCATAATCAAGATTAGCCTCTTTTTCTTATTAAGCTTTAGGCGGTATATAGTTTTGGGTTGGATTGACGCTGCTAACAAATGGGGGTTAACAGAATTCAGGGCTAACATTTGCATATATATATCTAACAATCAAATAATTGGTCGTTTTTTATCCAAAAAAGTGTTAACCCCCATTTTGTATAAATATTATCGGCTAAATTTTAATTATTACCCCCATTCCGTTAGTGCTCAATACGCTCAAAACCGTTCGGGTTTGTACAATGACCGTACGCTATCGAACAGTTTTAAAACCAGATAAAAAATAAATTTCTGAAAATCAATAACTTACAAAATGGCACTTAGATTGGCATGCAGCTCATATATTTAAATAACAAAACAATGACTACCGCCGACGAACGCTTACACACTATATGGAATGGCTGCCTAAGTAACGACAGAAAGAGCCAGGAACAACTATACAGATTATTAGCACCACGTATGCTTGCTGTTTGCATGCGTTATGCAACCGATAAAGACGAGGCACAGGATATATTACAGGAAGGTTTTATAAAAATGTTCCGCAATATGAAAAACTACCGTGGCGAAGGCAGTTTGGAAGGATGGATCCGCCGCATCATGGTACATTGCGCCATATCACGTTATCGCAAGTTAAAGCCAATAGTTTTGGTTGATGATTTTGCAGCAGAGGAAGCCGCCGCTATACCTATCAGCAGCTCATTTAATGATAATGGACTTGAAGCTAAAGACCTGATGAAATTGGTACAAAAATTACCAAAAACATACCGCTCTGTTTTTAACATGTACGCCATTGAAGGTTACTCGCACCAGGAAATAGGTTCATCCCTCGGTATGAGCGAGCTATTATCGCGTACCACCTTACACCGGGCCCGTACATTATTAAAAGATATGGTAGCGAAACTAACCATGCGCGAAGAGCATTGCCTGGCGGGATAAGCCGGTCTCGCTATTAACCTTATACAAATCATTTACAAAGACGCAGCCCCTGATGGGGCTTTCTGCTTTTATGGGGCAAAAGAACAGAACATTATCATAACTCACGTCTCATATCTCAGAAGCTGTTTAAAAACAAATGAAATGAATGTTTTTTTGTAGAGACGCATCACATGCGTCTCCCGTAGGACAAGCCATGCTGAATAGGCGAGCAAGCGTAAATTGCATGCAGGAGACGCATGTGATGCGTCTCTACATTTGGAAATCATCGTTTTTAAACAGCCTCTCAAATCTATTAATTATTGCTCATATCGCACATCTTACGTCTCACATCCTTCTATAATTTACCAAAAAGCCGTAACTTGACACCTTGTCAGCAACTCACTCCCTTTGTAACAACGGTACGTGATTTGCACTCTAACCCAAACGTCACAAAAAAACACACGAAAAACAAATGAAAAAGTTATTCTCGTTATATTAATCATAGCTGCAGCTATGTCCTTAAGTTCATGCAGCTATAACAGTATGGTTAAATTAGATGAAACTGTTAAAGCTAAATGGGTGCCGTGCAAAGCGATTACCAGCGCCGCAGCGACTTGATCCCCAATTTAGTTAATACCGTAAAAGGCGCAGCAAATTTTGAAAAAAGCACCCTTACAGCTGTGGTTGAGGCACGTTCAAAGGCAACATCGGTGCAAGTTGACCCCAACAAGCTTACACCCGAATCAATAAAAGCATTCCAAGCTTCACAGGGTGAGCTAAGCGCGGCCCTTGGTAAATTGCTTTCAATTACTGAAAACTACCCCGACCTGAAATCGAACTCTAACTTCCACGACCTGCAAATTCAACTGGAAGGCACCGAAAACAGGATCAATGTATCGCGCAAAGATTTTAATGATGCCGTTCAGGAATATAACAGCAAGATCCGTTCGTTTCCGGCCAATATAACTGCCAAAATGTTCGGTTTTTCTGAAAAGGGTTATTTTACTGCCGAACCGGGTGCCGACAAAGCCCCTAAAGTAGAGTTTAATTAATTTGATGGGATTACATCGATTGGTTTGTTTGGTGATTTCACCGATTTCCCTCGGTAACATCGAAAACAATCGGTGAAATCATAACGAATCGGTGAAATCATAAATCAAAATATATGGCTGTATTTAACGAAGAGGAACAGCAGCGCATCCGCAAAGCTATTGAAGATGCCGAGCACCGCTCATCGGGCGAAATCAGGGTGTGCATCGAAAAGCGGTGCAGTGAAAATGTTCTTGACCGTGCCGCAAAATATTTCCAGCAGCTCAATATGCATAAAACCAAGCTCAGGCATGGGGTGCTTGTATATGTGGCCACCGTCGACCGCAAATTTGCCATCATAGGCGATGCCGGTATTAACCAGGTTGTCCCCCCGATTTTTGGGATACCACCCGCGATGATATGCTGCAGCATTTTAAATATGGCGATATTGTTGAAGGAATTGTTACAGGACTTAAAATTGCTGGCGAACAGCTCCAAAAATATTTCCCTCATCAAGATGGCGATCAAAACCAACTTCCGGATGATATAGCCTTTATGGATGGCGATTAAAAATTAAAAACATGCTCAAAAAGTTTATACTGTTTTTCGGATTTACACTTTGCGTTATTGCCGCAATTGCTCAGGATTTTCCGGAACGCTCCAATACTCTCGTTACAGATTATACCAACACTCTAAACCCGGCTGATAAACAGCGACTGGAAACTAAGTTGGTAGCCTTCAATGATTCCACTTCAACGCAAATTGCAGTGGTGATCCTAAAATCTACAGGGAGTTATGATATTAATGACTATGGCGTTCAACTGTTACGGAAATGGGGTATAGGGCAAAAAGACAAAAATAATGGCGTATTGGTATTGGTTGCTATTGGCGACCGTAAAATGAGTATCCAAACCGGCTACGGCGCCGAGGGCGCCTTGCCCGACATCGTTACTCAGGATATTATCCAAAATGACCTTAAACCGCACTTTAAACAAGGCGACTATTATGGCGGCCTTGATGCAGGTACCAACAGCATCATCAAAGCCATGAAGGGCGAGTATAAGGCGGCAAAAAAACAAAAGCAAAGTAACGGCGGCCCGGCGGGTTTTATAGTTATTGTCATAGTCGTAGTTATCCTGATCCTGGTATTCCGCAATCGCGGCGGCGGAGGCGGCAGGCAAATCATTGGCCGTCGTGGAGGTGCAAGCCCATTCTGGTGGTTCCTGGCAGGTAACATGCTTGGCGGCGGAGGCCGGAGCGGCGGTGGCGACTGGGGTGGTTTTTCCGGCGGAGGCGGTGGCTTTGGTGGTTTTGGCGGCGGAAGCGGCGGCGGCGGCGGCTCAAGCGGCAGCTGGTAGTCGTTCACGGTATAACACATCTTAACCAATGCAAAAAGACTTCATCTTACGCGAGATTGAAAAGATCGTATATTCAATAACAAGGCTGGCGGGTTTAAAAAACGCTGCAAATCCTGAAGCATTTATTCAACATGCTGATCAAATGCTTCAGGACGAGTATGATCTAAAACTGAACGATCTGCTTGAACTAAGCATCGAAGATTTTGACATTTTACTCAACGAGAGAAACTATTCGCCCGAAAAGCTGGACGCTTTAGCTAATTTGTTATATATGTATTATGAACCTTTTGAAGCTAATGACGAAACCTTGGCCGCCTTACAAACGATCATTTCTATATTTAACCAACTGGAGAAGAATCACAATCGAGCATCATTCGAAAACATAAACAAGCGTAACGCTATCTATCAATTTCTGCAAAAAAACTATGAGTAAAGACCTCACCTGGAAACTACTTTCATCATCATACATCCATAAAGGCCCGTGGGCCACACTCCGCATCGATAAGTGCGAAATGCCAAACGGCAAAATTGTTGAAGATTATTATGTACTTGAATATTCAAACTGGGTTAATGCAGTAGCCATAACCGAAGACAATAAAGTATTGATGGTGAAACAATACCGTCATGCCGCAGGTGTTATCTCGCTCGAAATTCCGGGCGGTGTGATTGACGCCGGCGAAGAACCCGTACACGCAATACGCCGGGAATTGCTGGAAGAAACCGGCTACCGGTTTGACGAATTTGAACTGATCTGCACCGTATATGGTAACCCATCCACTGCTAACAATCAAACATTTACCTATTTCACTAAAGGTGGCAAAAAGGTGCAGGGCCAACACCTCGATGAACTGGAGGAACTGATTGTTGAAGAATACACTATTGAAGAGGTAAAACAATTATTGCTCAACAACGAAATAAAACAGGCCATGCATTGCGCCGGGTTATTTTATGGGATGATGAAGCTGGGAGTGATGTAAAGGCACCAGATAATCTATATTTTTTATCTAAATATATTTAGGTAAATTTGAATATGCCACAGGTAAATTACAAAGAATTCATTGAAGTTAATCCGGAAGTCAGGTTTGGTAAACCTGTAATAAAAGGTACACGCATTACCGTATACGACGTACTGCAATGGCTTGCTTCCGGTTTAACTTATAAAGAAATTACAGAAGATTTCCCTCAGCTAAATGAAGATCATATTTTAGCTTGTTTGGCGTATGCGGCCAATAAAGAGAGAATAATAAAGGTTGCCTGATGGCTGTTCTTGCTTCTAAAAGCACCCGTATTATTGTCGATGAGAATATCTCATGGCGGTTAAAAAAGTTGCTCTCATCATGGGATATTTTACCTGTAAATGAAATCACGGCACAAGAACGCTTAAGCGATTTCAAGATCTGGCAATTTGCTAAAGCAAACGATTATTCAATTTTAACTTTTGATGAAGACTTTTGGGAGCTACAGAATCTTTATTCTTTCCCTCCTAAAATAATATGGTTACGCATTGGTAACGTGAACACACAGGCGATTGCCAACCTGTTATTAAAATATGAAGAATCAATAATTCATTTCATCAATGACGACAATTTGGGTGTATATGAATTATATCTGTAGATAAAACAGGCCATGCATTGCGCCGGGTTATCTTATGGGATGATGAAGCTGGGAGTGATGTAAATCACTCCGGGCAATTATCCTTTCGCCGGGTATCAACTATGTAAATGATCTTCCAGCCGTCGGCAGTTTTCATCAGTTGGAAAACATCTACCCCGCAATGGCTATATTTATCATCTAAGTAAAACTTGTAAGGAGCCCAAACGCTGGCCAGCGGACCATCAATTTTAATATCGGCAAAGGTTATACGTTCATCATAAACACCCTTATGTGGCGTGCCAATAAGTTTGATAAAATCGTCAGGGTTTTCAATTTCCAAAGTTACGGTTCCATCCTTTTTGTTGGCGACGCTATGAAAAGCGATTCCTTTAGCAAAGGTGGATCTAAGCATCGTGCTATCGCCCTTACGCATGGCATTAAACATAGTATTGATGGTTTGCTTAATAGCATCCTGCTCCGTTTGCTGGGCGAAGGATTTAAAAGAATTAAAACCGAAGCAAATTATTAAAAGCGACAATGTTTTTTTCATTATTAAAGATAGCTAATTTGCGATAACAGAAGCAATGCAATCTTTTATCTAAGCTTATTAAAATGAATATTTCCGCAAAAATTAAAAGCAGCTATGATCATCACGCCATCGATGTACAAACTAACGGCGATTTAAAAAACATAACTATTCAACCGAAATCAACCGGATATGGGTCATCAATTAATGGTGGCGAACTATTAATGCTGTCACTGGCTACCTGCTTTTGTAACGATTTATATCGGGAAGCCAATAAACGCAACATCAAAATTGAAACTATTGAAGTAGAGTGCACGAGCGATTTTGGTGCGGAAGGCGAGCCCGGAAGTAATTTCAGATACAAAGCACATGTAATTGCAGATGCATCAGCAGAAAAGATTCAATCTCTTATCAACCATACAGATAAAGTTGCAGAAATCCATAACACTTTACGGCAAGGCCTCAGCATAACGCTTGATAATTCATAATACCTGCAAAACAAAAGAGCCCTGCATAAATGCAGGGCCCTTATATCTTCGAAGTCGTTTATTACGACATTTTCAATTTTTTCTGAATATCTGCCACATAGCCTTTAAATTTCTTATCAGTATCGATCAGGTCTTCCACAGTTTGGCAGGCATAGATCACGGTTGAGTGGTCACGGCCGCCAAAGAAATGACCGATTGATTTCAATGAGCTTTTGGTATGTGCTTTGGCCAGGTACATCGATATTTGACGGGCCTGTACAATTTCGCGTTTACGGGTTTGTGATTTTACCATTTCAATAGGGACCTCAAAATACTCGCAAACTAAACTTTGGATATACTCCATCGAAATTTCTTTAGATGAGTTCTTCACAAAGTTTTTCAACATTTGTTTAGCCAGGTTCAGGTCAATTTCCTTACGGTTAAGGGTTGATTGTGCCAGTAATGACACCATGGCGCCTTCCAGCTCACGTACGTTATTATCAATGTTATGAGCAACGTATTCGATCACATCGTTTGACAGATCGATACCGTCCTGGTAAATTTTATTCTTCAGGATAGCCATACGGGTTTCCAGGTCAGGGATCTGCAAATCGGCAGATAAGCCCCATTTAAACCTCGAAAGCAAGCGTTCTTCCAAACCGGCCAGATCCTTAGGCGCTTTATCTGATGTAATGATCAGCTGCTTGCCAGATTGGTGCAGGTGGTTAAATATATGGAAAAAGAAATCCTGTGTCTTTTCCTTACCGGCAAAGTTGTGCACATCGTCCATGATCAGCACGTCAATGGCCTGGTAAAAGTTCACAAAATCATTAATATTGTTGTGCTTTAAAGCATCAACAAATTGCTGCGTAAATTTCTCGCATGATACATACAGTACCAGTTTATCGGGCAGGGTGCGCTTAATTTCGTTACCAATAGCTTGTGCCAGGTGGGTTTTACCCAAACCTACACCACCATAAATCATTAAAGGGTTAAATGAAGTACCTCCGGGTTTAGCGGCAACGGCATAACCTGCAGAGCGGGCCAAACGGTTGCAATCACCTTCAACAAAGTTTTCGAAGGTGTAGTTACGGTTAAGCTGAGGATCTACATTCAACTTTTTAAGCCCGGGTATAACAAAGGGGTTTTTAATATCCTTGTTAATTGAAATAGGTATCGGCATACTCTGATGTTTTGAATCAGCGCCATTTCCGTTTGAAGGCATGTTAGTTGTGTATGGTTTACTTGATGATTGCTCAACAACTATATTATACTCTAAACGTCCTTCGTCGCCCAATTGTTTTTTGATTGTCTTGCGCAGTAACCCTACATAGTGCTCTTCAAGCCACTCGTAAAAGAATAAACTTGGTACTTGTATGGTTAATACGCTTCCCTCCAT